>NZ_CP195203.1:0-4979984 GCF_057126975.1 Methylomonas sp. 2F7 | reverse complement strand
GAACTTTTTTATCCAACAGCCTTCAACCCTTGCGTGATCGCGGATGTGCTTGATCATATACGGCCGCTAAATGCTGAAAATCCAGGTGCGTGTATATCTGCGTAGTAGATATATTGCTATGCCCTAATAACTCTTGCACAGCCCTAATATCTTTACTAGCTTCAAGCAGATGGCTTGCGAACGAATGTCTTAACATATGCGGATGAAGGTGTTCGGCTATACCGTTTTTTTTACCCCAACGATCCAATCTAAGCTGCACACTTCTTCGAGATAATCGACGACGCTGCAAGGAAACAAACACCGCTTGCCCCCCCTCAGGCCGATTTGTCAGCCAAACCTTAAGCGCATCAAGTGCTTTACTACCAACAGGCAATTGCCTTTGCTTGCCGCCTTTACCAAAACGCACTCTCAAAAAGCCTTCGCTAAGATCAATGTCCGACAAATCAAGCATCACTAACTCGCTCAGTCGCAACCCTGATGAATAGAACAATTCGAACATCGCCAAATCGCGGACTTCCAAAACCGAATCTGGCGTCGCATTTAACATCCCCATCATCTGATCAACATCCAACACATGAGGAAGCCTTTTTGACACTTTAGGCGCCTGCACATGCTGAGCAGGGTTATGCGTCACTTGGTTAGTTTTGAGCAAAAATCGATAAAAACTACGTAGCGCAGCAAGTTCGCGCTGAATCGTCTTGCTTCCTATCCCGTTTTTATGGCGTCCAGCAATATAGTTCCTCACATCGCGATCTTGAACTTGCTGCCAAAGCCTAAGCTCTTGCACATTGCAAAAACTTCGAAAACGCTTTAAATCCCGCTGGTAATTCGTCGACGTATGGTCGGCCACACGCTTTTCCGAAACCAGATAGCAAAAATACAGCTGCAAGGCGTCATCCGCTTCGGCATGCATAACAATCAATCCGTTTGTTGTAGCAATGAAATAAGACGCGTCCCGATAATCTCGCTCATTTGGGTAAGGAATATACTGCCCATACTATAGTGGAATCGCGACTCATCGCGACTACCGATTGCCAACAGCCCATCAAGCTGAGTGAACACCATAGGAATGATTGCACACGAGCGAACTTCCGCAGCCACATCACCAAATAAAAACCTCGCTTGAGGCAAGGTCGGTCGGCCGCATTTCGGCTGGTTTGTGGTTAATTCATTGGAAAAATGCTTCAAATTAGCATCATCCGCCCCGACAAATAGATTACTGATGGGCGATAGCGGTTGCTCTTTAATGATTTTAATGGCCACGAAATCAGTGAAAAAACATTCAGCCAACACCTCGCTTAAATTAGCGACCGCATCCTCCAAAGAATTTGCTTCCAGCATAGCTAAGGTCAACTCATGCATGCGATTGAACGACGCGTCGTTTTCCCGAGCAATATCAATCAATGCGGTTAGTTGATTTTCTTGTTCCTGGTGCTTCGCCCTGAAAATTTCCAGTTGCTTGGAGATTAGCGATATCGCATTTCCGCTGGGGTGAGGGATATGCATCTTCTCCAGCAAATCCAGGTGATTCTGGAAAAACTCAGGGTGGTCTTGCAAATAAGCCTTAACGTGGGCTTCGGTCAATAAGACTTTTGGTTCGCTGCTCATAACTTTATTTGTCCCTCAAAAACCGTGGTAGCCACGCCCGTCATCAGTACAGGATGACCGCTGCCGATCCAACTAATAGTTAGCTCCCCGCCAGGCAATTGAACCTTAACAAGCTGATCCAACAACCCCTGCTCGATACCAGCGACCACGGCGGCACACGCCCCACTACCACAAGCCAAAGTTTCGGCTGCACCGCGCTCGTAAACTCGCAATTTGATGTGCCGGCGATTAACAATTTGCATGAACCCGATATTAGCTCGCTCTGGAAACAGCTCATGAGACTCCAGTCTAGCTCCGATAGTCGAAACAGGCGCGTTCGCCACATCATCGACCTGAATAACTGCATGAGGATTACCCATGGATACCGCGGCGAACTGAACTTCCGCTTCCGCCAACTTCACTTTATACAGCTTGGACTGTTCGGAAACCTTCAGCGGTATCTGCTTAGGCTCAAGCGCGGGAACGCCCATGTCAACGGTGATCAAATCTCCTGCATCGAATCGCAGTGTCAGTTGTCTTGCATCGGTATCGACAATAATTTCGTCATTATTGCTTAAGCCTCTGTCACGCACAAAACGAGCAAAGCAACGCGCACCATTTCCACACTGAGAAACCTCGCTACCGTCAGCATTGAAAATCCGGTATTTAAACTCGGCGTTATCGCTAATCGGCTTTTCCACCAATAACAATTGATCGCAGCCCACGCCAAAATGGCGATCCGCCAAAAATCGAATCTGTGCGGTCGTCAATTGTATTGGCTGGTTTATAGCGTCGATCACGACAAAATCATTTCCCAGCCCGTGCATTTTGGTGAAATTAATTATCATAGCTACTCAGGCAAAAGCTGCTCGCCAATCCACAATTGATCCAGAGTTTCTCGGGCTCGAATAAGATGTGTTTTATCGCCATCCACCATTACCTCCGCCGCTCGAGGCCTTGAGTTATAGTTTGAACTCATCGTAAATCCGTAGGCACCGGCTGAGCGAACCGCTAATAAATCACCTTGTTTTAGCTTCAATGCCCGAGCCTTTCCTAGAAAGTCACCCGTCTCGCAAACTGGCCCAACGATGTCCCATTCCAACTCGGACTGATCACTTTCGGCATTCGCCGGAATGATTGCCTGCCACGCCCCGTATAAAGCCGGTCTGACCAGATCATTCATTGCCGCATCAACAATGGCAAAGTTTTTATTCTCTGTCGGCTTAAGGTATTCCACTCTGGTTAACAATATTCCGGCATTGCCAACGATTGCTCGCCCCGGCTCCAATAAGATTTCGAAGTTTCGCCCATCCAGACGCTGCAGCAACGCCGCGATATATTCAGAAGGTTGCGGGGGACACTCATCGCGATAACAAATACCCAGCCCTCCCCCTAAATCAAGGTGGTGCAATTCAATACCTTCCGCCTGCAGTTCGTCGACCAACGCCAACACCCTGTCCAACGCGTCCAGAAACGGCACGGCTTCCGTTAGCTGGGAGCCG
Source organism: Methylomonas sp. 2F7 (assembly GCF_057126975.1). NCBI lineage: Bacteria > Pseudomonadati > Pseudomonadota > Gammaproteobacteria > Methylococcales > Methylococcaceae > Methylomonas > Methylomonas sp. 2F7. The sequence goes on along the minus strand of NZ_CP195203.1, from coordinate 4,976,895 downwards.
ATATGGCAATCAATACCGACTATTTCGATATTCGGCATCTGCGCAGCACGCCGATATTCGTGAATAGCTTGCTTGATATCGATCCCGAATTTATTCTCTTTCAAACCAGTGGAAATATAGGGATGCGTCTTGGCATCAACATCCGGATTGACCCGAAAGGACACGGGAGCGACAACTCCTAGTTCACCGGCTAATCGGTTGATACGATCAAGTTCGCCGCTGACTTCCACATTAAAACAGCGTATACCTATTTTCAGCGCCGCCAGGATTTCGTCCTCGCGTTTACCGACCCCGGAAAACACAATTTTGTCCGGACTGCCACCCGCAGCTAGCACGCGCTGCATTTCTCCAAACGACACGATGTCGAACCCAGATCCCAGTCGTGCTAACAAATTGAGAATAGCAATATTTGAATTTGCTTTTACGGCATAACAAATAAGATGAGGGTGACCGGCAAAGCCTTGATCGAAAGCTTGCCAATGTCTTTCCAAGGTAGCTCGCGAGTAGACATAACAGGGAGTGCCGTAGTTTTCGGCAATTTCGTCAACAGGAATGCTTTCGGCAAACAGTTCATGTTGCCGATAATTAAAAAAATCCATGGCTTATTTATCTTGTTTGGGTACGTAAATTGGCGGCGGGCTATCCGGCATATATAAAGGCCCTGTCTGACCGCAGGCCTGCAACAACAGCGCCCAAAGAACTAGAGTTAAAATATTGTTTGTCGTCATATTCGTAACGATTGTCTGGTGAACGCGGAATATAGCATAGCCGGCGGCTTAAAAGAACGAACACGAGGTGGCCACCCAATCTCGGCAAGCCACAAAAAAAGGGGCATGAAGCCCCTTTTTGCCACTAAGTCAAACGACGCTTCACTTTGCCGTCATAGACTCTTTCACCACTTTAGGCGTGATGAACACCAATAACTCTTTTTTGGTATCGTTTTTTACACTTTTCTTGAACATCCAGCCTATCACCGGCAAATCCGACACCCAAGGCACGGTATTAAACGATTCCTGAACGGTTGACTCGTAAATACCGCCCAACACTACCGTCTCGCCATCTTCAACTTGAACTTTGGTTTTCAACTGCCGGGTATCGATGGGTACGGTAGCATTACCGCCCGTAGCAAGCGGCGTTCCCGGAGAATCTTTTTTGATGTCGAGCAACATGATAACACTGCCGCTTGGCGTAATCTGCGGCGTGACATTCAGCTCCAACACCGCATCGACCAGCTCCGTCACCGGACCTGTTGCCTGGCTTTGGGTTTGATACGGAATCTGTACACCTTGTTTGATTGAAGCTTGCACCATGTCGCTAGTCATTACCCGCGGATTGGATACCAACTCGCCTTTGCCGTCATCCTGCAAGGCACTTATCTCAAGATTCAACAGATAATCCGCGCCGCGCGCCAAAGTCAATGCCAAGGCACCACCACTAGAGGCAGCCAATGCGGACCCCAAATCCGACAAAATTTGAGAATTTTCACTTGTTTCAACACCGGCACCAGTCATCCCATATTGGGTGCCACTATTGACGTCGGCTTTATGAGCCACCCCAAATTTGGTACCCAAGTTCTGCGCAAATGATGTATCAGCTATTACGATCCGCGATTCGATCAATACTTGGCGCACCGGCACGTCCAATAGCTTGATCATTCTTCTTACGTCTTCCATAGCCTTTGCAGTGTCTTTGACAATCAGCGTGTTGGTCCTGGCATCGACAATCGCCGTACCGCGTGGCGACAGCAAGCGCATACTTGCCGAGCCACCGCCTTGACTATTCTGCCCGGCTCCGGACTGTTGCGAGGCTACGGAAGCACCTCCTCCTCCGCCACAACCACCACCTCCGCTCGCGCCTGCCCCCGACTGCCCACCCTGCGAGTTATTACCTACCCCCATTAATACACCGCAAATCTCCCCTGCTTTCGCGTAATTGATTTGAATATTTTCGGTTTTTAACGGCTCCAACTCTTCAAATATTTTTTTCGAATCCAGCTCTTCCTGCTCTATTTTCATGATTTCGGCAACCGGCGCCACCATCACCACATTACCATTCTGTCTTTTTGCCAATCCTTTAGCTTTTAGAATCAATTCCAAAGCCTGATCCCAAGGTACATCGTTCAATCTAAGCGTCACGTTGCCCGCCACAGAATCGGCGGCAATGATATTAAGCTCGGTAAAGTCGGCAAGAATTTGCAGGACCGAACGCACTTCGATATCTTGAAAATTCAATGACAACTTGTTACCGATATACGGGAATTTTTCTTTTTGCTGCGCTTCCTTTTCCGCCGGCGTCAACGGTCGAAACTCAACCGTCAATAGATTATCGGACTGATAGGACGAGTAATCGTAATTACCGTTGTTAGGTGTTATGACGATGTTGACGCTATCACCTCTTGGAGAGGCTTCGATTTTTTGCACGGGTGTCGCAAAGTCCGATACGTCGAAACTTTTAACTAACGACTCCGGCAACCTGGTATTTAGGAAACTTAATACCACTTTACCGCCATTTTGCTTAGCGTCCACGACAGTATTCGCCGCTGATAAACCCAACAACAAGCGTCCCTCACCGTTGGGGCCGCGTCTAAAATCAATACTTTTTATGTTTTGTTCCGGCAAAAACTTACTAATCACCGAATCCTTCGCGGTGGGCGCTTGCTGTACCGCCCGATTTACCGCAGCGACGGCTCCACTAGACCTCAAAACCACATAAAACTTATTGCCCTCTATTTTGGTTTCGTAAGGCACTTTTTCTATCAGATTGATAATAACCCGAGTCCGCCCCGACGCCTCTACTACATAAACCGTACCCGCGGCTCCTTGGTTAATAGGAAAGCTTTTTTTCGCCAAATTACTTTTTACCCCGGCAAAGTCCAAGGCGATTCTAGAAGGATTATCGGTCTGAAAAATTTTTGGCTCCACTATCGGCCCATCCATCTCCAGTTGCACCTGCACTTGGTTTCCGGCCAAGGTGGAAAACTCTAAGTTGTTTATTGCTCCGTCATCAGCGCGCACCAGCGCAACGTGCATAAAACAACCCAGCAACACTGAACACCAGAAACCGAAGCCGGCCGCTTTCCACCCGTTTTTATTTTGTTTAGTACTCATTTCTATAACCCTTTTTCATCGGCCAATGCCAGTGAAGACTGTTGTTCGCGCCAAGTGCCCGGCTTATCAGGTACGATTTCCATTAGCTCTATTTTGTCGTCGAGAATTCGCAGAATCTTGCCGTAATTTTGCCCCATATGATGCCCGACCTGGACCCGATGGATAGTCCCGTCCCTAGCTCTTATCAAGCCCCAATAGCCTTTATCGTTACGTAGCGTTCCAACCATGCGCAGGCTATCAAGCGGATAAGCTTCCAACTCTTCCTTCCGACGCTCTATATCGGGCTTAACACCGTTTATGCCGGAAACGTCGATACTGCTATCGTCATCCTTTCTTTCGATAGACCGAAAAGGATCCCGCAAACCATCGGGTTTAAATATGAATGATTCCACCACTTTAATCTCGGGCAATGGTTCGATAGGAGCCTTGGGGCGGGCTTTTACTTCTTGAATATATTTTGTTAGATCGCTGACATCATCCCCACCGCAACCCGTCATACCGATCAAAAGCAAACTCAATACCGGCAGAGTCGAATACACTTTCACGCTACCGCACCTCATTGACCTCTCCTTTTCTTAGCTGCCGATCCGCCAGCGGCTTGCGCTGTTTCACCCTCGTTATAGGTTTTTATGGTTGCAGTCATGCTCATACCATCTTTGCCTTCTTTACCCAGCGGTGTCATCACCACATCGTGCACCGTCACAATCCTGGGTAGCGAAGCCAAACCACTGACAAACAATCCCAATTCTTCATACTTCCCGACAACATGGATACCAATTGGTAACTCAGAATAAAACTCCCTATTAATTTCGGTGCTGGGTTGAAACAATTTAAACTCTAAGCCACTCGCCAAACCGGTTTGGGAAATATCAACCAACAAGCTGGCCACTTCAGCCTTGGTGGGCATTTGCTTTAACATCTCACCTAGCGACGCTTCGATTTGATCCAGCTGGTCGCGGTAATCCTGGAGGTTGACAGCCTTTTTCTGTTTAACTTCAAACGCGCTTTTCAAACTTTCTTCTTGTTTTTCAAGCACGTCCAATTCATCCAACTGCGGCACCGTCACAAAGTACACGCCAGCAGCCGCTGTTAATACCGAAAAAATAAGTATGACAATGATTTTTAGCGGCGTCGGCCAGCTACCCGCCGAATTGATGTCCCAATTTATTTCAGACAAATTCATTTGACGGCTCCTGGTTGCGGCTTATCGGTCTTCTTACCTTGCTTGGCAGTCATCGTGAAGTCGTTCATCTGGCCGTCTTTCTTGCCTTCACCCTTGATTACAGTAAGCACAGAGGTATTCATCCACGGCGAGTTATCGATAGCCCGCATGTATGCAGACACCCGCGCATTCGATTCCGCTTTTCCGTCCAAAGTCAAAACCGACCCGACTTGGGCAAATTTCGTCAGGTAAATACCATCCGGCGTGGTTTTGGCCAATTCATCGAATAAATGCACGACTTCCGGCCGACTTTCCTGCAACTTCTGGATTACTTCAATTTTGGTCAATAACCGGTTTTTCTTGTCCTCAATTTCCTTGATTTCTTGAATTCGCTTATCCAATATAGCTATTTCGTTTTGCAGAAGCGTGTTTCTGCGGGTCTGGTATTCTTTAATTCCTTCGATATACATAAAGACCACGACCAAAATCAGTGCTGTCACCAAAATACCGGCACCAATACCCGCAACAAAATCCTGCTGCTTTTTTTTACGCAGTTCTTCTCGCCAGGGGAGTAAATTAATTCTTGCCATTAATCGAAACTCCTTAACGCTAAACCGCACGCTATCATCATCGCTGGCGTATCGTTACTCAGACTTTGCGGTTTGACCCGATTAGAAAGCGCCATATTGATGAACGGATTGGCAATGTAAGAAGGGATGCCCAAATCGCGTTCCACCAATTTGTCCAAACCTGCGATTGATGCGCAACCACCGGCAAGTACTAAAGCATCGACGCCGCGATTGGCGCTAGAGGAAACGAAGAATTGCAAAGACCTGGCGATTTGCTGCAGCATGGCTTTTTTGAAGGGTTCCAGCACATCCGTTACGTAATTGTCCGGCAAGCCGCCGTGCTTCTTGGCCAAACCGGCTTCTTCATAAGATAGACCGTAGCGGCGCTGAATCTCTTCGGTTAGCTGTTTTCCGCCGAAGCCCTGTTCCCGGGTATAAACAGTTTTACCTTCATGCAGAATATTCAGAGATGTCATGGTTGCGCCAATGTCGGCGATTGCGACAGTCATATTGCCGGCACCTTCCGGCAATTGATCCGCCAACAACGAAAACGCATTTTCCATCGCAAAAGCTTCCACATCGACGACAACAGCCTTCAGGCCGGCATAAGCCAGCGCGGCCACCCTGTCCTCAATATTTTCCCGCCGAGAAGCCGCCAGCAAAACATCGACCATATCCGGATTATTTTTGGTGATACCCTGAACTTCGAAATCGAGATTGACTTCGTCCAGCGAATAAGGAATGTACTGATCGGCCTCCACCATGATTTGCTCTTCCATGTCCCTATCGGACAAGGAGGCAGGCATCGAAATGATCTTGGTCATCACCGATGAACCCGCAACCGCAACGCTCGCCTGTTTTGCCCGAGTACCGGATTGCTTTACCGCCGCTTTTATTACCGCGCCGATTTGCTCTATATTGGTGATGTTCTTATCGACTATCGCATCCTGAGGTAACGGAGCCACCGAGTAACTTTCTACCCGGTAACGCGCACCAACCCGGCTCAATTCCAACAATTTAACCGCAGCTGTACTAATATCCACACCCAGCACAGCCGACGGATTCCTGCTCAACCAGCTCATGAATGAACCCTTTTTAGATCGAATATGATTGAATTTGGCTCAAGCATGCTCAGACGAGGCTTGCAGAACCCACATGGGCCTGAAGTATAGTAGATTTTTTTATTTTCATCCTCTTAGATAAACCACTTTACAAGTAACTTTAGGTTGTTCCCAAAATCAAAAGGGTTTATTTTGACCGGCAATTTGTATTTTAGCAGTGCGTTTGAATTTCAGTGCCCATTAAGAAAGCCCCCAAACCCAAATCCCTGATCAAGACACTTTTTAAGTGGCTGGCCTTCTGCTCGTTGGCTTTTATCGGCACATTTCTGATTGCTGTTTATTTTTTCCTGCTCGAACTCGACAAGGAGTTGCCGGATATAGACCAGTTACAACACGTTCAATATCAGATGCCGTTGAACATCTACAGCCAAGATAACCTGCTGATCGCTCAGTTTGGCGAGAAGCGCAGAATCCCGACCAGCATCGCGCAAGTGCCACCACAATTGATCAAGGCTTTCATCGCGGCCGAAGATGATCGTTTTTATAAGCATAACGGCGTCGATTTCAAAGGCCTGCTGCGCGCGGTAAGCCAATTAGCCCTCACCGGCAAGAAGCGGCAAGGCGGCAGCACCATCACGATGCAAGTGGCCCGTAATTTCCTGCTCAGCAACGAAAGAACCTACTTACGCAAACTCAAGGAAATCATTCTTGCACTGAAAATTGAGCGGCAATTTTCCAAAGATCAGATTATGGATCTTTATTTAAACAAAATTTACATGGGTCAACGTGCCTATGGTGTAGCAGCAGCCGCACAAACCTATTACGGTAAAGATATTTCCGAGTTAGCCCTACATCAACAAGCGATGATTGCCGGCCTGCCGAAAGCACCATCCATTTACAATCCGATAGCCAATCCGCAGCGCGCCATAGAGCGGCGGAACTACGTGTTGCGCCGAATGCTGGATCTAAACTACATAAGCCAGCACGATTACGAAATTGCTGTGCAAGCAGTTGATAATGCGGAGATTCAGCCGATAAATGTCGAGCTACAGGCGCCATACATCGCGGAAATGGTTAGGCAAGAAGTCATGTCCAAATACGGCGAGACCGCCTATACCTTGGGTTTGAAAATTTTCACCACCGTCCCTAGTCAATTTCAGTTAGCAGCAGAAGACGCTTTGCAAAAAACCCTGCACGAATATGACGAGCGCCACGGCTATCGAGGCTTTCCCCATAAAAATACGCAAAAAAACGGCGCTCAGCTAACCGACAATGTTGTTGGAGATACCCGGCAAGCCCTGATAACGGCAGTAGCCGATTCCGGTGTGACCGCAAAACTCTACGACAACACGCAAATTGCCATAGCCTGGAAAAATATTGAATGGGCAAAACCTTACCCGGAAAAAAATATCGGCACCGCAAAAGCGTTTCTTAAGCCGAACGACATCATCTGGGTTAGAGAACTCGTAAAGGACGAATGGGCGCTCACGCAAATTCCGGACGCCGAAGCTGCTTTTGTAGCGCTCAATCCCAACACCGGCGCAATTTTGGCCTTATGTGGCGGCTTTGATTTTTATCACAGCAAATATAACAGGGCTACTCAGTCCAAACGCCAGCCTGGCTCGGGATTCAAACCTGTTATTTACACAGCCGCATTAGAAAAAGGTTTCACCGCAGCCAGCATTATTAATGACGCACCGATCGTGATCGAGGATCCTTCGCAAGAAAACGACTGGCGCCCGGAAAATTATAGTCGCCGTTATCTGGGCCCGACATCACTGCGGGTTGCGCTCCGGGAATCGATCAATCTGGTTTCAGTGCGCTTGCTGCAGGAAATCGGAATACCCCAGGCAATCGATACGGCCATGCGCTTTGGTTTCGATAAAGAACAATTACCCGGCACACTGTCTCTGGCCTTGGGTAGCGGCTATGCCTCACCATTGCGCATGGCATCGGCCTATGCGGTCTTTGCCAATGGCGGTTTTTTGGTAAAACCCTATCTCATCGAACGAATCGAAGACCACAAAGGCAACTTGTTGTATCAGGCAAACCCACCGCTGGCATGCGCCGATTGTCCGGATCAGGACCCGCCACCGCCAAACCGCGCGCCTCGCGCCATTTCAGCAAAAATCAATTTCCTGGCAAACAGCTTGCTAAGAGATGTTGTACAACGCGGCACGGCAACCCAGGCCAAACAATTGGGCCGTAACGATTTGGCCGGCAAAACGGGCACCACGAACGAGCAAAGAGACGCTTGGTTCAACGGTTTTGCTACGGATATAGTGGCCTCTGCATGGATAGGCTTCGACAATTCATTACCGCTTGGTCACGGCGAGACTGGCGGCAAAGCGGCCTTACCGATGTGGATTAAATTCATAAAGGCCGTACAACAAAACTTCCCGGAAAAGCCATTAGCGCAGCCGAGCGGTATAGTCCAGGCATACATTAATCCGGCGGACGGATTATTGCTCGATCAGGAAGCGAGAGGCGGTATTTGGGAATATTTCAGTGAAGAGACGGTACCAACGGCAAAATCTGCACCTAAATCTGAAGACCCTGCAGAGGAAGAGATTTTTGCTGAAGAAGCGTTATTTTGAAGGTGTTATATAGTTCGGAAGAATCTGGCCGCCAATTGACCGACGGCCGAACAAGACTTCTCGAAAATCTTTATTTCCCGAATTTTTTACGGAATTTATCAACACGACCCGACGTATCAACGACGCGCTGTTTACCGGTATAAAACGGATGGCAAGAAGAACACACCTCAATGTGTAAATCAGAAGCCAGCACAGAACCGGTTTGAAAAGTATTGCCGCACCCGCAGGTGACGGTAATTTGTTTATATTCTGGATGTATTTCTGGTTTCATAGCGCTCACATACCCGTTCCGGGCTACATACTTGATAGAGAACTGCTTATGATACGATCTCGTAAGGCGATCTGCAAGAACTTTGGCTATTCACTTAGGATTCGAGAGTAGCACTGTTATCAGCCATGCTCATCAGCAACGCCAATAAAATCACTACCGCTAGACCAATTGGCTCAAAACCAGGTAAAGACCAGAGTTCTATCGTTTAATATTCTGCACACGCCAAAGCAGCAGCAATAACAGCAGGGGCGGCACCGCAGTCAGACCAGTGGCCACAAACGCGGTAGCATAGGCTCCGAGCAACCCGTAGATCGGAGTGAGCGTTTCAACCGCAATCCCGGAGAATCCTTTCAGAAATTTGCCAAGCAAGGCATAGGTTGAGGACAGCATGGCGTACTGAGTAGCGGTATAGCCCAGACTGGTCAGGCTCGACATATAGATTACTAGGGCCACGCCAGCGAAGGACTGGGCAAAAGCGTCGAGCGTCATGATTGCGGCGAAAATTGCCGTGTCAGCGTTGACGCTGAGCAAGGCGAATGCCGCAGTGCCACAACCCTCAAACACAAGCCCCGCGATCAGTGTTGGTAATAGACCTAGTCGAGCCGCACTGAGACCCGCAGCGGCAATACCGAAAAAAGTGGCAACCAGCCCGAATGAGCCGCGCACCCAAGCCACCGTATCCTTGGAGAGCCCCAGATCGTGATAGTACGGATTGTACATTGGCCCCATCACAAAGTCGGGCAGACGATAGAGCGCCACCATCAGCAGCATAAGCAATCCGGCCACCTTGTGGTTGGCGAAGAAATCGATAAATGGGCCGATGACCGCATTGGCGAGACCGCGCAAGGTCAATAACGGAGGCTTCTGGTGCAGCACCACCTCGGCGCGGACTGGCTCAGAGGCAAACAGGGTTGCCATTGTGCAGAATGCCATCAACATTGCCATGGCAGCGTAGGACATGCTCCACCCGATACGGGCCGCCGCAGCAATGATCAAGGCATCGGTAATGATGAGGGCGACGCGGTATCCGACCTGCGCCGCCGAAGTCATCAAACCCACTTCGTCGGTGTCGGAAGCGGATTCGATTCGCCAAGCGTCGATGGCGATGTCCTGAGTAGCTGACGCGAAGGCCGTCAACAAGGCGAACACACCAATTGCCACCAACCCGCCTGCCGTCCCGACAGTGGCCATGCCAAGCAACCCGATGGCGACCAGAATCTGGCACAGTAGCATCCAACCGCGACGCCGTCCCAGACGCCCCAGCAGCGGCACATCGACATGGTCCACCAGCGGCGACCAGTACACTTTGAAAGCGTAGGCGAAGCCAACCCAGGAGATAAACCCAATGGCAACCAGACTAGTACCATCGTCCCGCAGCCAGTAGCCGAAAGTGTTGGCCGTCAGCAGGAAGGGCAGGCCTGAGGCGAAACCCAGCGCCAGCATGACAGCGACCTTGGGCTGTTTAAGCTCACGCATCACTTCCAGCGCAGAGCGTTTACGGCGCGCGGCGGAGCTAGTCGCGGTTATTGAATGGGCTTCTTGCGACGACTTGTCAGGCAAAGAGGGAGTACCGTTCGTTGGCGTGCTCATGCAGAAACAATACTTTACCCGAGCAAGCTACGTCCGCCAGACCGAAAAAACTAATAGTTAACAGCGAAACCGGTCCATCGACCAGCCAGACAGATAAAGACGAAGAACCCAACGAGAACGGAGGCCGGCCGAAATGCCGAGAAAAGTCTGCTGCACACGCTCTGTGCGAAGCAGAAACAGAGAAAGCGCTACTCCAACTTTTGACAGCCTTTGTCACGCGCTTTCCCTGGTTTTAATACAGCTTTATCAAAATCGACGAATTAACCGTTGATCAGATAGTGAGTAACGATACTCGCCGCATAGCCTGCAGCGATAACTGGCGTCCATTTCAAGTGACTGAAGAAGGTATACTTGTGATTGGATTGCCCCATCAACGCTACGCCTGCCGCAGAACCCACCGAGAACAATGAACCTCCGACACCAGCAGTCAATGTCACCAGCAGCCATTGGTACAAATCCATATCCAGATTCATGTTCAGTACCGCAAACATTACCGGGATGTTATCAACCACCGCAGAAATGATACCCACCAGGATGTTGGCGGTGGTTTGACCCAAGCCGTCATACATTGCACTGGATAACAACTCCAGATAACCGATATAACCCAGGCCGCCTACCGCGAAGACCACACCGAAGAAGAATAACAAGGTATCCCACTCAGCTTCTTTTACGCGGTCAAATACATCAACGCGGGAACCATCTTCCGCAGGAAAGCGAACTTTCAAGTAGTAGCTAAACAGCATCAATATCGACAGACCAAACATCATTCCCATGAATGGTGGCAAATGCAGCAACTGCTTAAAGCTAACAGCCAAACCGATAGTGACGCCAAATAAGCCGCAAACCACCCAGCCACCTGGCTTCAATTCCACGGCTGCTTCATTGGTTGCCAACGGTTGACCGTTTGGAATCGCTTGCGCCATGAAGAATGCAGGCACCACGAAGTTCACAACTGACGGAATAAACAGCTTGAAGAAGTCAAAGAATTCAGCGTAACCAGCCTGCCACACCATCAGAGTAGTGATGTCTCCGAAAGGACAAAACGCACCACCAGCATTGGCCGCGATCACCAAGTTTACAAAGCCGATAGACACGAATTTCTCGTTGTCAGCACCGACCGCCATCACCACAGCCCCGACCAATAACGCGGAAGTCAGGTTGTCGGCAACTGCCGACAGAAAAAATGTAATGATGCCAGTGATCCAGAACAATTGCTTGTAGCCGAATTGTTTTCTGATAAGCCAAGAACGCAACGCTTCGAATACATTGCGTTCCGCCATGGAGTTGATGTATGTCATCGCCACTAGCAAAAACAACATCAATTCGGCATATTCTTTTAAGTCATGTTCGAAAGCCTTGTGTAGCTCCTCACCTGACACACCGGCTTCCTGAGCCAGTATCGCTACATGCCCCCAAATCACAGCTGCGGCGAAAATGACTGGCTTAGATTTACGCAAATGCGTAAATTCTTCGGCCATCACGAAACCATAGGCCACCAAAAAGATCAGAACGGTGTAGATGCCCCGCTCGGTTCCGGTTAAGCCGAGGTTGTGAAACTCTTCAGCCATGGCGATTTCCGGCAAAAACAGCAAGCCGGCCAAAATTAACAGTAAGCGCAACAAGATAGCCCCCTTTATCCTCTATGTTTTAGTCATTATTGAAAGCGGAAAAAACTAACCGGGCATGTTATCACCATACAATATTCTTTGTCATTTAATCCCGGCCAGTATATTATTCAGATACCTAGCAAAATAGTATGTAAACCAAGCATCGCCTTTAAATGTATCAATATAACAAGCAAGATCAAACACTTATCGAGGAGCGCGTCAATGAGTTTCGCGGTCAAACCCAACGCTTTTTAAGCGGCGAACTCGGCCCCGACCAATTCAGAGCCTTACGCCTAATGAACGGCTTGTATGTGCAAACTCATGCGCCCATGCTTCGTGTCGCAGTACCTTACGGACTGCTCTCGTCCAAGCAATTACGCAAGCTGGCATCGGTAGCTCGCGACTATGACAAGGGCTATTGCCACTTCACAACCCGCCAAAACGTCCAATACAACTGGCCAGAGCTTAGCCGGGTACCCGACTTGCTTGCCGAACTGGCGACCGTGCAAATGCACGCCATTCAAACCAGCGGCAACTGCCTGAGAAACACAACCTCCGACCCCTTAGCCGGCATTTGCAAGGACGAAATCGAAGATCCGCGTCCGTATTGCGAGATCATCCGGCAATGGACGACGCTGCATCCGGAATTTGCCTTTTTGCCGCGTAAATTCAAGATCGCAGTTAGCGGCGCCACGCATGACCGCGCAGCCGTGCAGTTCCACGACATTGGAGTGTATCTGGTAAAAAACGAAGCGGATGAAATCGGTTTTAGAATCCTAGCCGGCGGCGGCCTGGGCAGAACGCCCATCATTGGCCAAACCGTTAGACCCTTCCTGGAAAAACAACATCTGCTGTCGTATTTAGAAGCGATTTTAAGGGTCTACAACCTGTTCGGAAGACGAGACAACAAATATAAAGCCCGCATCAAAATCCTGGTCAAGGAAACCGGCCTGGAAAAATTTACCGCCATGGTCGAAAAGGAATGGCTGCGCATCAAAGATGAAATGCTGCTGAGCAATGAACGTATAGAAGAGATGAAAGCGCAGTTTGCACCACCGCCATACGATGCGTCGGCAAGCAACGATAACGCCTTCAACGCGTACTTAGCCGCTGACACCGGCTTTGCAAAATGGGTTAAATACAATACCGTCGAGCATAAAATCGTCGGCTATCGCGGCGTTTACGTTTCGCTAAAAGCCCCTGACTCGCCTCCGGGCGACATGACCGACAAGCAACTCGAAGCTGTAGCCGATTTAGCTGATAAATACAGCTTTGGCGAAATTAGAAGCACTCATAGACAAAACCTGGTCTTAGCCGATGTGAAACAAGCTGACCTGTTTACAGTATGGCAACAATTAGACGCCATCAAATTGGCTACGCCCAACATTGGCACTGTCACCGACATGATCTGCTGCCCAGGCCTGGATTTTTGTTCGCTGGCTAATGCCGGCTCTATCGGTGTAGCGAAAGAACTCAACGAAGCATTGGATGATTTGGATTATATCCACGACATCGGCGACCTTAAAATCAACATGTCCGGCTGCATGAACGGCTGCGCCCATCAAAGTGTCGGCCATATCGGCATTCTCGGCGTCGATAAGCATGGCGAGGAGTGGTATCAAATCACCTTGGGCGGTTCTTCTGAAAACGAAGCGGCAATAGGCGAACGTTTGGGGCCATCGGTTCCCAAGGACCAAATCACTTCTACCATCACAACGATATTAGACGTTTACCTCAAGCAACGCCTTGAAGACGAAGCATTCTTAGAGACCGTCAAACGCGTTGGCCTGGAACCATTTAAAGAAAGAGTTTATGCAAATCATTAAAGATCGACAGTTGGTAGAAAACACCTGGACTTTTATTGCCGACGACAGTCCGCTGCCAGAAAATGGCGACATTACAGTCACATTAGCTCGTTGGCTGGCAGATAAAGAACAACTAATCAAACGTTCCAGCCAAACCGGCGTTCGACTCATCCCGAGCGATCAAATTGAACCGCTGACTGACGACCTGAGTAAAATTGGTGTAATAGAGCTTAATTTTCCGATATTCGGCGATGGCAGACTTTTTTCGCAAGCACGTTTGTTAAGGAGCCGCGACGGTTATCAAGGGGAAATTAGAGCCGTCGGCGATTACCTGCCTGACCAAGTATTTTATTTGGCGCGCGTGGGCGTGAATGCGTTTGAGTTTTCCGATCCCAACCATATCCAAGAGGCCCTGGCAGCCATGAACAATTTCTCGGTACACTATCAGGCATCGACAAACTAAGCCAAAGTCGGCGAATTGTCTTAAACGCCCGACAAGAAACACAAAAAACAGACAATAAAAAACCCGCTTGACGAATATAGCCAAGCGGGTTTTTCTTTGCCCTATATCTGGGTTACTTTTTCATAATGCTGATACCTTTCAGCAGGTTCAACGCTTCATGCAAAGGGTAATCGCGAATTTCCGCGTCTGAGGACTCGTTGGTATCGCCGTCTTTTTCAGACTGATCTTTCGCATCATCTTTATCCTCTTCTTCGGATTTTTTCTCCGGTTTGGCGTTACCGTTAGTCAAGTGGTGCGTCAGATCAGCTTCTTTAATCGACTCGATCTTAGCTTTTTCCAACGACTCGAGCTTAACTCTTGCCAAAGTCACATCAGGCTCAATACCCTGCGCCTGAATGGAGCGACCGGATGGCGTAAAGTAACGGGCAGTGGTCAACTTAACTGCCGCACCATTGCTGGTCGGCAGTATGGTTTGCACCGAACCCTTACCGAAAGACTTTTCGCCCATGATGATGGCTCGTTTGTGATCCTGCAACGCACCCGCAACAATTTCCGACGCGGAAGCCGAGCCGCCATTAATCAGCACCACAATCGGCGCACCGTTGATAATATCGTCAGGCGTGGCACTAAAACGCATTTCTGAGTTTTTGATTCTGCCCTCGGTATACACGATCAAACCGGACTCGATAAACGCATCACTGACATCGACAGCCGCATTCAATACACCGCCCGGGTTGTTACGCAAATCCAACACAATACCTTTCAGCGGGCCTTCGTTTTCTTTTTTCAGTTCGTCGACCGCGTCCACCAAACCTTGACCGGTACCGGATTGAAAACTACTGATTCTCAAGTAACCGTAATTTTTTTCCAGCAGTTTGTTTTTCACACTTTTGACTTTGATGATGTCACGGGTCAACGTAAATTTCAGCGGCGCCTCCTCACCTTCGCGAACAACAGTCAATACGATGTCGCTACCCGGCTCGCCACGCATAATTTTTACCGCATCGGCAAGCGTCATGCCCTTGACCGGCTTATCGTCGAGACGCACGATTAAATCACCCGCCTTGATGCCGGCGCGCTGGGCAGGTGTATCGTCAATCGGCGAAACCACTTTTACGAAGCCGTTTTCCATACCCACTTCAATTCCCAAGCCACCGAACTGACCGGTCGTGCCTTCTTGCAACTCTTTGTATTCTTCGCTAGCCAGATAAGCCGAGTGCGGATCCAGACCGGACAACATGCCGCGAATCGCATCTTCCAACAGCTTTTTGTCAGATACGGGTTCAACATAATCCTGTTTGATACGCCCGAATATCTCGGTAAATGTCCTTAGCTCATCGAAAGGCAAGGCCTGCAAATCATCGACCTTGGTCGAAACCGGTGCTTCCTTTTCCGCCAGGACGCTGCTACACAAACTCAGCGTCGCACCTAAAATAAAACCGACCAATAAAATCAAAATATTTCTGTTTTTTAGCATGTGTTTTAAAACTCCAACAACCTGTTCCTGTAAATGATTAACCCTTGGCCGGCTTACGGCACCATTGCTCGGGATCAATGGGCCGACCTTTTTTCCTGATGCCGAAGTACAACGCCGCATCCGCACGCCCACCGCTACGTCCAACCGAAGCCAGTGTCTCGCCAGCTCTAACATGCTCTCCCACGCTTTTATGCAAACTCTGATTGAATGCATACAAACTCATATACCCCTTACCGTGATCGACAATGATCATCAAACCATAACCCCGCAACCAGTCGGCGTAAACGACTCTACCGGCGTTAACCGCATGAATATCGGCACCTTCGCGTGCGCTAATCACCACACCATCCCAGGTTGTCTCGTAGCGGCGACTGCCGAAACGATCAGTTATCGCACCTTGCACCGGCCAAGGTAGCTTTCCTTGCAACTCGGCAAAAGATAGCCCCGCCGGCTCGCGAACCGGATTGGCTTCGGATTTTTTAGGCGGTTCGGGTTGTTCGGTAGGCTTTTCGCGCTTCTCAATTACGCGCTCCGGCTCAACCGCAGACTCATGGGCTTCATTATCATCAGTTTTCTGTAATGATGCTACCAAGGCCTGCAATTTTTTCTCGTCATGCATCAACCCAGAGAGCTGAACACTTTTCGATGCATAGTCTTGCTGAATGTCGGCAAGCAGTGCTTCTCGCTGTTTTTTCAGCGCCTGCATCGCCTCGGTTTCTTGCTGTTTCTTCTCGAGAGACACTTGCAACAGCTGAGTTTCCGTGTCTTTTTGTGCTTCCAACTGCCGCAAAACTTTGAAATCTTCAGCCATGGCCTGAAGCTTTTGTAAGCGGGCCTTACTGATGTAGTCGTAGTAAACCAACATTCGGCTTGATACCGCCGGATTATGTTGGTTAAGAATCACCTTCAAACCTTCCTTATCGCCGCCCATCGCATAAACCGACTTGATCAGCCCCTCAAGCTCCTTCTCCTGACTACGCATGTCTTTTTGGGTGGCAACGCTTTTATCACGAACTTCCTGCAATGCTTGTTCTTGCTGCCTGATCTCAGCCTTGATGGCTCTCAGACTATTCGCAAGCTCCCCGTATTGCCGCTCTAATTTTTGCAACTGCTCCAACAACCGCGACTTTTCAGCTTCCAGGCTTTTCACATCATCGCCAACTTGCTGAATTTGCGATTGCACCTCTGCCAAACTGCGGGCTTTTACGGAATCGCCCTTAGCGGGCAAAGCCCAGACAATCGCAACCCAAATGAGCAAAAAATAGCTGCCGACACGCATCGACTAGGCAACCAACAATGACCGTCCAGTCATTTCCACGGGTAGCAACAGTAACAGTTTTGATTGGCGGGCCATTTGTTACAGACTCCAAACATTAAATTTGTAGGCGTTAATGAAGATAAAATTTGGCCTCATCAAAAAGCGAGCCCACCCGCACAGCCCCGAGCTATTTTCCTAAGCCTCTAGCCGAGGGTATTGAACAATAAAGCCCACTCTGTTAGATTTGCTCACCTTTTATTGCGTTAGCGCAAGCAATTAAACCTACTTGCACCATAGCGACATTATACCAGCACAAGGATGTCGTCATAGTTCGAAAAGTACCATTGTTCGCTCACTGTTCTTAAACTTAGCCACGATCATCGTTAATAAATGGAAGACAAAAACGATACCATCCACTACGACGACAACGATATTAATCGGGCTGCGCGCTGTTTGAAAGCGATGTCTCATCCGTTGCGCCTAAAAATCCTGTGTGTGCTCGGTAATAATTCGATCAGCGTACAAGACATCGTTGAGCAAGTAGGTACGAGTCAAAGCAATATTTCCCAGCACCTGGCAATCCTGCGAGACAAAGGCATTCTCGATTACAAAAAAGAAGCCAATCGGGTTTACTACTTTATCGACGATGAGCGCGTAATACATCTGATTCAAATGATGCGCAGCGTTTTTTGCGGCACGTAAACAGCATTCCATAACCACTAAAATAAACCACCGCGATGGACCAATATATAGAATTTGCCACCAATCACTATTTGCTAGCATTCTCGCTGGTATGCGTTATTTTCTTACTAATCCAGGACTTGCTCGCGAACTCATTCAATAAGTACGAAAGCATTTCTCCACTGATAGCCGTAACCAAAATGAACAGCGACGATGTCGTTGTGCTTGACGTCCGGGAAACCAACGAATTCGTCAAAAGCCACATCGAAAATGCGATCAATATTCCCTTAGGCAAATTAGAAGAACAAATTGGCTCTTTGGAAAAGCATAAAAATCATCCGATGATCGTTACCTGCCAGACTGGCGCCCGCTCCGTAGCCGCTTGCAAAACGCTCACCAAAGCCGGATTTGATAATGTATTTAATATGAGTGGCGGCATGCAATCCTGGGAAGACAACAAACTCCCCATCAAAGTCAGCAGTAAAAACTAAAGATTAATCAACCAAACCCAACAAATAATCATCATGGCCGAAATCAACACATCCAGCGAAAAGCAATTCGCGATTCAAAAGATTTATACCAAAGACATTTCTTTTGAGACCCCCAACGCTCCAAAGATATTCACCCAAAAATGGGAGCCCGCGCTGGATCTTAATCTCGGCACACACGTTCAACCCATCGAAAACTCGATGTACGAAGTATCCCTGACATTAACTGTCACCGTAAAAATAGCCGACAGCACTGCCTATTTAGTTGAAGTAAATCAATCCGGGATTTTTTCGATAGCCGGCTTCACCGAACAAGAAATGGGCCCAATGTTAGGCAGCTTTTGCCCCAACGTCTTGTTCCCGTATGCGAGAGAAGTAATTTCCGATCTTGTCAATAAAGGCGGCTTTCCTCAGTTAATCTTGGCGCCGGTCAATTTCGACGCATTGTATATGCAGCACCTGCAACAAGCACAAGCTGAACAGGAACCTGAAGCAAAAACGCTAAATTAAGCGGGATGCCACCATCAATCAGTATTCTTGGCGCCGGCTCATGGGGGACCGCTTTAGCGGTACAGGCAGCCAGAAATGGCTGCGATACCCTTTTGTGGGGCCATAATCCCAGACATATAGCCGCACTAAAGCAAACCGGCGAAAATAAACGGTATTTACCGGGCGTACATTTTCCAGAAAACCTGCAATTCACCGACAATCTTGAGGAAGCAGTGGCTTTCAGCTCGGTATTGCTTATTTCAGTCCCCAGCCACGCCTTTAGGGACTCATTGGCGCAAATCAAACCCATGCTCAGCGCAAGCTCGCGGATTGCCTGGGCCACCAAGGGTTTCGATTGCCAAGATGGCGCCTTGTTAAGCGAGGTAGCGGCACAAGTGCTGGGCGCGAATATCGAAAGCGCCGCACTCTCCGGCCCTACGTTTGCTCAAGAAGTAGCCGCCGACCTGCCAACCGCACTCACCATCGCCTCTACCTCAGAAAGCTTCGCCGCCCAACTCAGCGAACGATTGCACAACCAACGTTTTAGGATCTACACCAGCAACGATATAATTGGCGTTCAGGTAGGCGGAGCCTGCAAAAATGTTCTGGCAATCGCGGCGGGCATAGCCGACGGCCTTGGCTTTGGCGCCAATACCCGAGCCGCACTGATCACTCGCGGCCTAACCGAAATCATGCGCCTCGGCATCAAACTTGGCGGCCAAGCCGACACCTTCATGGGGCTAGCCGGACTCGGCGACCTGATTTTGACTTGTACCGACAATCAATCCAGAAACCGCCGCTTTGGCTTGGCATTAGGCCAAGGCAAAGACCAAAAATACGCTTTAAGCGAAATCAATCAGGAAGTCGAAGGCGTATCGGCCGCCCGAGAAGCGCACCGCCTATCGCAAAAATACGGCGTCGAAATGCCAATTACCGAACAAGTCTATAAGGTGTTATTCGAACATCTCCCGCCTAAACAAGCCGTCCAAAACCTGCTGACACGCGATCAAAAGCCGGAAAGTTTGTAAGCTTTGCCTTACTATTCAACGATATTGAGCCCAATGGCTCGATGGCCACTACCCAAACCCCAGTGACCACCAAACTTTTACCAAGCAAAGCCAGTCTCGCGCCAAGCGATTCAATCTGCTCACTACAACAAATCGCCTTCAAAAAAGTGAGAATTAGCACTTAATAACTGCAATCCACATCAAAAACCATCATTAACTTTTTGATAAAAATCATTTTTACCCAAAACCCTTACCCCTAGCACCCAACACACCTCAACCCTGCGTAAGTCCTTGTAGAAAAAGAAAGAATTTAATTTAAATGCCTCTTGACTAAGCCCCCTTTGAAAACTATAGTGGTGCAAAAGTGATGTAAAGTGGTTAGAAATGGATTTTTTTGGAATTTTGAGGTTCATCTTGTTTCGAGGCATAAGTTCAATCAGTTTGGATGCGAAAGGGCGCATTGCAATTCCTACCCGCTATCGGGAGGAGTTACAGGAATCCTGCGACCGCCAAATGGTTGTGACTGTTGCCGTTGACGACAAATGCGTCGGCGAGCCGGGCTGCCTATGGTTATACCCGTTACCGGAATGGGAAAAGCTCGAACAAACCATCAGCAAATTGCCGACTCTAAACAAAATGGCCGGCAAACTGCGGCGTTTTGTGATCGGTAACGCCTCGGAATGCGAAATGGACAGCCAAGGCCGCCTGCTGCTGCCGGAAACCCTGCGGGAGTTTGCCGGCATGGAAAAACATATCATGCTGGTTGGTCAGCTGAATAAGTTTGAAATCTGGAACGAAGCGGCCTGGAAGGCCAAAGAACAGGAATGGATGGACGGTAACGACACAGAGGGCCTTGAAGAACTTGGCTCGCTGTCGTTTTGACGGAGATGCCCGCCCATCAGACGGTTTTATATGAAGAGGCCTTAGCGCAACTCAACATAAAACCGGAAGGTATTTATCTGGACTGCACTTTCGGACGCGGAGGACATAGCAGCGGCATTCTGAAGTTATTGAACAGCACCGGCAGATTACTGGCGCTTGACAGAGACATGGACGCCATCGCTAGCGACGAAGCCAAACGCCTTTCGGAAGACAGCCGTTTTAGTTTACATCACGCCAGCTTTGCCGATCTGAGCGCCGTCATTGAACAGCAAGGCTATACCGACAAAGTTGACGGCATTCTGATGGATTTGGGCGTATCGTCCCCGCAACTGGACAATGCGGAACGCGGGTTCAGTTTTTTACGCGATGGTCCTTTAGACATGCGTATGGATAGCAATCACGGTCTATCGGCGGCGGATTATTTGGCACGAGTCGAGGAAAAAGAATTGGTTCGCGTGCTGTTTGAATATGGCGAAGAGCGCTTTGCCAGACGAATTGCCAACGCTGTTGTCAGCCAACGCCAACAGCAGTCGCTGCAGACCACTCTGCAATTGGCAAAATTGATCGAAAATAGCGTGCCGTTTCGCGACAAGCACAAACATCCTGCAACTCGCAGCTTCCAGGCGATCAGGATAGAGATTAATCAAGAACTCGAACAGATTAAAACCGGATTGAAACAAGCCTTGGACGTATTGGCACCGGGCGGACGTTTAGTGGTGATCGCCTTCCATTCATTGGAAGACCGCATCGTCAAACGCTTCATTCGCGACCAAGCCGGCCCGAAAACCAATCCCGGCAAGCTGCCGATTAAAGAGCAGGACATCGAACAAGGCCAGTTACGCAAAATAGGAAAGTCGATACGAGCACAACAACAGGAATTGCAACAAAACCCACGCGCACGTAGCGCGGTAATGCGAGTTGCGGAGAAACGTTAATGGCGATTGCAAGAAATATCCTGCTGACATTGCTGGTGGCGATGCTGATGATCTCCGGAATTGCCGTGATTTACAGTAAATACCAATCGCGACTGCTGTTTATCGACATTCAGAAAAAAGAAAAGGAACTCGACGATTACGAAGTGGAATGGGGTCGGCTACAACTGGAATTGACGACGCTCACCGAAGAAAACCGGGTTGAAATCGAAGCAAGGACGCGGCTGATGCTGACTTTGCCGGCCCAAGACAAAATTATTTATATAAAGCCGTAAATGCGAATTGCCACCGGCGCGGGCACTATACCGCGCCAAAATACAGATTTTGTGATCCGGCGCAGATTGCTGCTTTCGGTGATGTTGTTGGCCATGTTGGCCTTGGTGGGCCGCGCGGTATACCTGCAAATTCTCGATAAAGAATTCCTGCAGGACAAAGGCGATATGCAGCACGTCGGCGTGGTTTCGGTTTCGGCTTATCGCGGGCAGATTAAGGATAGGAACGGCGAACCGCTGGCGATCAGCACTCCGGTGCAGTCAATTTGGGTCAATCCGCGCCAACTGCGAGATGCCGAACAGGACAAATTGACACCGATGGCAAAGATCCTTGGTTTTCCGGAAAAGGAACTTCGAGCCCTCTTGAAAAAGGAAAAAGACGCCAACAAGCGTTTCGTCTATTTGCGCAGACAGATTAACCCGGATATAGCCGAAAAAGTCAAAGCCCTGGAAATTACCGGTGTGTACTTCGAACGGGAGTTTAAGCGTTACTACCCGGCCGGCGCGGTATCAGGGCATTTATTGGGCTTTACCAATATCGACGACATCGGCCAGGAAGGCATAGAGCACGGCTACGAGCACATTCTGCGCGGCCAGCCCGGCAAAAAGCGCGTGATTAAGGACGGCAAAGGTCAGATCATCAAGGACGTGGAAAATATTGAAGAAGCCATCCCAGGCCGCGACCTGGTGTTGACTATCGACGAGCGTCTGCAATACCTGGCTTACCGGGAATTACAGAATGCAATGATTCAGAACAAAGCGCATTCGGCATCGCTGGTGGTGCTGGATGCCAAAAACGGCGATGTATTAGCGACTGTCAGCCAACCGGCTTTCAATCCCAATAATCGCAAAGAATTGAGCAGTAACCGCTACCGCAACCGGGCCATGGTGGACAGTTTTGAACCGGGCTCGACGGTCAAACCCTTTGTGGTGGCGGCGGCACTGGATGGCGGCTATATCAAGCCCAACGTAATGATAGAAACCCATGGTGTCTATCACTTGGGCCGCAACGTGGTTAAGGATGTGCATAACTACGGCACGATGGATTTGACCCACGTGCTGCAAAAATCCAGCAATATCGCAGTCACGCAAATCGCGATGACCATGCCGCCGGAGTATTTTTGGGGCGTATACAGCAGACTGGGCTTCGGCACCTCCGCCGGCGTCGGTTTTCCGGGAGAAGCCAGCGGCTCCTTACTGGATTATCAAGGCTGGCATGAATTCGACCAGGCGATTTTATCGTTCGGTTACGGGGTTTCCACCTCGATTTTACAATTGGCCAGAGCCTATACCGCTTTGGCGGACGACGGCATCATTCATTCCGTGGCTTTACTGAAGCGCGACGAAGATCCTGACGCCCAACGGATTTTCAAACCCGAAACCGCTAGAAAGGTTCGGGAAATGCTGGAACACGTGATCAGCAAAGAGGGCACTGCATATCAGGCCAGAGTCGAGGGTTACCGGGTAGCGGGTAAAACCGGTACCGTGAAAAAGGCCGGGGCCGGCGGTTACAGCGAAGACAAATATTTATCGGTATTTGTGGGCATGGCGCCGGCCAGCAATCCGCGTTTCATTATCGCGATTGTGGTGGACGAACCCACCACCGGCCAATATTACGGCGGTCTGGTGGCGGCACCGGCTTTCTCGAAAGTGATGGCGGGCGCATTACGAGTTTACGGTGTTGAGCCGGACGGCATGGACAATATGCATTTATTGTTGAGCAAACAATGAAACTGGCAGAACTGCTAAAGGGACTGACAGTATCGCCACCGGATTTGGAGATTAGCGGCTTGTGCTTGGATAGCCGAAACATCCGGGCCGGCGATGCGTTTATTGCGTTGAACGGTGCAGTCCAGCATGGCATTGCTCATGCGGAGCAAGCCATTGCCAACGGCGCGATAGCGGTACTTTATGACCCAAACGGTACCAATGTTAGTAGGTTTAGAGTACCAAGTTTGCCGATAGCCGACTTGACCCAAAAGCTGGGCGAGATCGCTGCAAGATTTTACGGCAACCCATCGCAAGTATTGGATGTGATCGGCGTGACCGGCACCAACGGCAAGACCACCTGCAGCCAATTAATCGCGCAGGCTTTGCCAGCGTGCGGCGTAATAGGCACATTGGGCTGGGGCGATGTTGGCAACTTGCAGCCAACCGCCAATACCACACCCGATGCACTGGCGGTGCAGCAGATGCTGAGTGAATTTGTAAAGCAAGATAAGCGTAACGCGGCGATGGAAGTATCGTCGCACGGCTTGCACCAGGGCCGGGTTAACGGGGTGAGCTTTAAAGGCGCGGTATTTACCAACTTGAGCCGTGACCATTTGGATTATCACGGCAGCATGGCGGAATACCTGCAAGCCAAACTGGCGTTGTTCAAGACACCGGGGCTGCAATTTGCGGTGGTCAATCTCGATGATCCGAGCAGCGCCGAGGTATTGCAAAGCTTGCCGAACGCAGTGCAGAGCTGGACCTACAGCGCCACCGGCCGACGTGGTACTGCTAAGGACGCCGTAAGCGCCGAACAAGTAAAACACAGTGCTGGCGGCATTGAATTCGATGTCGTCTGGCGTGAGCAAAAATGCCGGGCTACAACATCACTAGTTGGTGGCTTTAACCTGGATAACGTGCTGGCTGTGCTTTGTGTACTTCTGGCGACCGGTAGCAAATTCGAAGCCGCCGTCGCTCAGTTGGCTAAATTGAGCGCCATTGCCGGCCGCATGGAAAAATTCGGCGGCCACGGCAAGCCCACGATATTTGTGGATTATGCGCATACCCCGGACGCACTGGAAAAAGTGCTGAAAGCCGTCAAAGGCGCAAACCGGTTAAGAGTCGTGTTTGGCTGCGGCGGCGACCGTGACAAGGGCAAGCGCCCGCAGATGGGCCGGATTGCCGAAACCTGGGCGGATCAAGTTATCGTCACCGACGACAATCCGCGCGGTGAAGTACCAGCAGCAATTATTAAAGACATTTTGAGCGGCTGCCAAAGCCAAAAAATAACGGTAATTAACGATAGAACCACGGCCATAAACACAGTGATACGACAAGCAGACCCAGACGATTGCGTAGTGATAGCCGGCAAGGGCCACGAGGACTACCAAGAAATCGGCGGCGTGAAGCAGCCGTTCAGCGATAGCGCTGTCGTCATGCAAGCACTGGCGGCGTGGAGCAAACCATGAAGTTGCAACTTAGCGAGATAGCCCAAGCCGTCAACGGCAAGCTGATCGGCGAAGACAGAGAAATTCGCGCCACTGGTATCGATACCCGCACCTTACAACCCGGTGCGCTGTACATCGCCATCAAAGGCAAGAATTTCGACGGCCACAGCTTTATCGATAAGGCTGGGCAAGCCGGAGCGGCAGCGCTGTTAATTGAACAGGCCTGCGCATCGGCGTTGCCGCAAATCATCGTCACCGATACCCATTTGGCATTGGCGGAACTAGCCGGGTTTTGGCGCAAGCAATTACCTGTCAGAGTGGCCGGCGTCACCGGCAGCAACGGCAAAACCACCGTCAAGGAAATGATTGCGGCGATTTTCGCCACCCAAGGCCACACTTTATCGACTCAAGGCAATCTGAACAACGACATCGGCGTGCCGCTGACGCTGCTGAAACTGGATGATTCTCATCGCTACGCAGTGATTGAAATGGGCGCCAACCATCCCGGCGAAATTGCCTATACCAGCCGCTATGCGCAAGCCGATGTCAGCGTCATCACCAATATCGGTGCCGCCCATATCGAAGGTTTCGGCAGCATTGAAGGCGTCGCCAAAACGAAGGGCGAAATCGTCAAAAACCTCGGTGAAGATGGCGTGGCGGTATTAAATCGCGATGACACTTTTTACGATTTCTTACTGGCCATGGCCGGCAACCATCGAAGCGTGTCCTTCGGCTTGAGCCCCGCAGCAGACGTCACTGCGTTAAATATTGACACAGCCTTAGATTCGCAAGGCTTTAACACCTATTTCGAATTAAAAACCGCGACCGACACTTTACCAATCCGATTGCATCTGGCCGGCGCCCACAATGTGAAAAACGCCTTGGCCGCAGCGGCAGTAGCACTGCAATTCGGCATCAGCCTGCCAGACATCAAACAAGGCCTGGAACAACTCCAGCCGGTCACCGGCCGCATGCAACCCTTAACGGGCCGTAAGGGCAATATCGTAATCGACGATACCTATAACGCTAACCCCAACTCCTTGAAAGCCGCGTTGGACGTACTGACCGATTGCGGCAGCGAAGCTTGGGTGGCCCTGGGCGCCTTCGGCGAGCTCGGCCCGGATAGCCCGGCGATACATCGGGAAATGGGCGAATTAATCAAGGCAAAATCGGTGAAGCGTTTGTTCGCCACCGGCGCATTGGCAAAACATGCCGTTGAAGCCTTTGGCGACGGCGGCCAGTTTTTCGACGATCAAGAACAACTAATAGACACACTGACATCAGCCGTCACAGGTAAGGAAACCCTATTGGTTAAAGGCTCGCGCGCCCAGAAAATGGAAAACGTGGTGGCGGCGATGGTCAACAATTTCAGAGCAGCCTAATGTTACTTTTACTCGCGGACTTTTTAACTAGTATCGATAGCGGCTTCCGGGTCCTGCATTACCTGACTTTTCGCGCCATTTTGGGCGTACTAACCGCACTCAGTATTTCCCTGATGATCGGCCCGGCCATGATCGAAAAATTGACTCGCAAAAAAATCGGCCAAAGCGTGCGCGACGACGGTCCGCAAAGCCATTTTTCCAAATCCGGCACACCAACAATGGGCGGGGCGATGATTTTGTTCGCGGTAGCGATCAGCACCCTGCTCTGCGCCGATCTTAGCAATCGTTATGTCTGGGTGGTGTTGTTGGTAACACTGGCCCACGGTATTATCGGCTTTATCGACGATTATAAAAAAGTCCTGCTCGGGAATAGCGACGGCCTATCCGCCCGCGCCAAATATTTCTGGCAATCGCTAGTGGCGCTGGGCGCCGCCTTATATTTGTACAACACCGCCCAAGTTGCCGCGGAAACCCAGTTCATCGTGCCCTTTTTCAAGAACGTCACACTGGACATCGGTTGGGGCTATGTGGTGCTGACCTATTTTGTCATCGTCGGCTCCAGTAACGCGGTCAACCTGACCGACGGCCTCGACGGCCTGGCCATTATGCCCACCGTGATGATCGCCGCCGCCTTGGCGATTTTTGCGTATTTATCCGGCCACGTTAATTTCTCGCAATATCTGGCTATCCCGCACATCCCCAAAGCCGGCGAGCTGGTGGTATTTTGCGCGGCCCTGGTCGGTTCCGGGCTGGGCTTTTTGTGGTTTAACACCTATCCGGCCATGGTGTTCATGGGCGACGTCGGCGCGCTGGCCTTGGGCGCTGCGCTGGGTATCGTCGCGGTGCTGGTTAGACAAGAAATCGTTTTGGTCATCATGGGCGGCATTTTTGTGATGGAAACCATCTCGGTAATTATCCAGGTCGCCTCTTTCAAAACCCGCAAAAAGCGGGTGTTTTTGATGGCCCCCATTCATCATCATTACGAATTAAAAGGTTGGCCGGAGCCGCGCATCATCGTCCGTTTCTGGATTATCTCGGTCATCCTGGTGTTGATCGGTCTGGCCACGTTGAAACTGAGATAAGCATGAACACCACCGCCCTACTCAGTAATCTGGAAACCCATTTCAACTTAAATCCGGATAGCGCTCGCCTATTGATCGTAGGTCTGGGCGCTACCGGCTATTCAGCTGCGCAATTTTTGCAAAAGACGCCGATTAAATTCGCGGTGATTGACAGCCGAAAAAACCCGCCGCTGATCGACAATCTACGCGAACAGATGCCGGACGTGCCGGTGTTTTCCGGCGGTTTCGACCAATCCGCGCTGGATGTCGCCACTCACTTGCTGGTCAGCCCTGGCGTGTCTTTACACGAAGCGGCCATCCAAAAAGCCGTACAGGCGGGCGTTACCGTACTCAGCGACATCGACTTATTCGCTTGCGCCACTGATAAACCGGTTATCGCCATCACAGGCTCCAACGGCAAAAGCACCGTTACCACCATGCTGGGCGAAATGGCTAACGCCGCCGGCTTCAAAACCGCCATTGGCGGCAACCTCGGCACACCGGCTCTGGATTTGCTGCAACAGGACGCAGAACTCTACGTATTGGAATTGTCCAGCTTCCAGTTGGAGCGCACCAAAGCGTTAAACGCCAAAGTCGCCACCGTATTAAACGTCAGTCCGGATCATCTGGATCGCCATGACGGCATGGTGGGCTATGCGGCGGAAAAGCAGCGCGTGTTCCGGGGCAACGGCGTAATGGTCTTGAATGCCGACGACCCGATGGTCATGGCCATGCGCAATCCCGCCCGGCAAACATTGACTTTTTCCACGCAAACTCAAGCCGATTTTTATCTGCGTCGCGGCGAAACCGATACTTTGATGCAAGGCGAACAAGCCCTAATGGCGGCAAGTAAATTACGCCTGGAAGGTAGCCATAACATCGCCAATGCGTTGGCTGCGTTGGCCCTGGGCACGGCAGCCGGTCTAAGCATCACCAAAATGTGCGATGCGCTCAGACAATTCAAAGGCTTGCCGCATCGCATGCAAAAAGTCGCGGAAAAAGGCGGCATCAATTGGGTTAACGATTCCAAAGCCACCAACATCGGTGCGTGTATCGCCGCGTTAAACGGCTACGAGCAGAAAGTCATTTTAATTGCCGGCGGCGAAACCAAAGGCGCGGACATGAGCGAACTAGTGCCTGCCGTCACCGAAAAAACCAAGGCCGTGGTCTTGATAGGCAAAGATGCACCATTGATTGCGGAAGCTTTGAATAACTGTGTGCCTGTCCATTTCGCCGGCAATATGAAAGAAGCGGTCACCATCGCCGCCAGTTTGGCCAGCGCAGGCGACAGCGTACTGCTATCACCGGCCTGCGCCAGCCTGGATCAATACCGCAGCTATGTTGACCGCGGCAATAAATTCGCCGAAGCCGTGATGAGCCTGCCTTTATGTTGAAACCCACCGCCAAGCCCCGCGCGCAAAACCGCCTGCACATCGACCCGGTGTTGATGTTGGCGTGCTTCAGCCTGCTGGGCATCGGTTTCATGCTGGTCACCTCGTCCTCTTTGCATTTGGGCGTCAAAATGGCCGACGACATTTCGCACTACCCCTTCAAACAGCTGATTCACATCGCTTTTGGCTTGGGCTTTTCCGCCATCATTTTGAACATCCCAATGCAAAGCTGGGAAAGAATGGGACAAACCCTGTTTATCGCCGGCCTGGCTTTGTTATTGGTGGTATTGATTCCCGGTGTAGGCATCCGGGTTAACGGCAGTATCCGCTGGCTATCGATTCTGGGTTTGCGGATCCAGGTATCGGAAGTCGTGAAATTCATCTCGGTGATTTACATGGCCGGTTACGTCACCCGCCACTCGGAACATGTCCGCCGCTCCGCATTCGGCTTGGTCAAACCGTTGATGCTGTTTTCGGTCGCTTGCGTACTGTTATTGCTCGAGCCTGACTTCGGCTCCGCAGTGGTCATTCTGATCATTGCCATGGGCATGATGTTCCTGGGCGGTGCCCGTATTTCCCAGTTCATTATCTTATTGGGCCTGGTCGCTAGCTTGGCGGTGATTTTGGTGATTGAGTCGCCGTATCGATTGGCGCGGGTCACCAGTTTCATGGATCCTTGGGCCGATGCCCGGGATTCCGGATTTCAGCTGACTCAAGCCTTGATTTCCTTCGGTCGCGGCGAGTTTTTCGGCGTTGGTTTGGGTAACGGTCTGCAAAAACTTTTTTATCTGCCGGAAGCGCATACTGACTTTTTGTTCTCCGTGCTGGGTGAAGAACTCGGCCTGCTCGGCGTGCTGCTGATCATCGGCCTGTTCGCCGCCTTGGTGGTCCGCGCCTTTGCGATTGGCGAACAAGCCGAACAAGCCGGCCTGAAATTTTCTGCCTTGGCGGCATACGGCCTAGGCATTTGGTTTGGTTTCCAATCCTTCGTCAACATGGGCGTGAATATGGGCATGCTGCCCACCAAAGGCCTGACCTTGCCGCTGATGAGCTACGGCGGCGGCAGTATGATCGTCATGTGCGGCGCGATGGCGGTATTGTTTAGGATTCATTACGAAGTCACCGAACACAATAAAAGCAATGTGAAGGGGAAACACGCATGAGCGGCCGCATCGTCATCATGGCAGGCGGCACCGGCGGACACGTGTTTCCGGCACTGGCAGTTGCTCAGGAGATGCGCGAACGCGGCTGGCAAGTCAGCTGGCTGGGTACCGAGAAAGGCCTGGAAAGCCGGGTAGTGCCCGCCAACAATATCGACATAGACTGGCTGGCGGTAGCCGGTATGCGCGGTAAAGGCTTACTGTCCAAACTAGGCGCGGGTTTTAAATTGATTCAAGCCTGCCTGCAAGCACGGCGCATTCTGAAGCAACGCCAACCTAACGTGGTATTGGGCATGGGCGGTTTTGTGGCCGGACCGGGCGGATTGATGGCCAAATGGCTGGGCATCCCGCTGGTGATACACGAACAAAACCGGGTACCCGGCACCACCAACCGTTTACTGGTGAAACTTGCTGCCCGCAAAGTATTGGAAGCGTTTCCGGATAGCTTCGCCAAGTCGGTACACGCCATCTGCACCGGCAATCCGTTGAGAGATGCGTTCATTGACCTGCCTGAAAAATCCGAATGGCATCCACAAGCCGGACGCAATTTAAGGATTCTGATCCTGGGCGGTAGCCAGGGCGCTAAAGTCCTGAACGACACTGTGCCGGAGGCCTTGGCCGGATTGAGCAATCTTGACGTAAAACACCAGACCGGCAGCGCCATGCAAGCTGAAGTGGCCGAGCGTTACCGCAAACTGGGTCTGAACGCCGAAGCCTTGGCCTTTATCGAGGATATGGCCGCCACCTACCAATGGGCCGATTTGATTATTTGTCGGGCCGGCGCGATGACCGTCAGTGAAGTGGCGGCCTGCGGCTTGCCGGCGATTTTCGTGCCCTTGCTGCACGCCATCGACGATCACCAGTCCGCCAACGCCAAATATTTAACAGAAGCCGGTGCCGCATTGTTGCTGCCGCAACCCGAATTAAACGCGGACAATCTGCGTAAAACCATAGAACAAGCCATGACATCATTGACATCCATGAGCCGGGCCGCCAAAGCCAAGGCCAGACTCGCCGCAACCCAAGCGGTGGCCGATATTTGCGTTGCGGAGGCTGCCGTATGAATCGCCCCAACATCGAAAACCAAGCGCTAGGCGACATCGACAAAATCCATTTTGTCGGTATCGGCGGCACCGGCATGAGCGGCATTGCCGAAGTTCTCTCCAATCTAGGTTACACCGTGTCCGGGTCGGATATTAAAGGCTCGGCGGTTACTGATCGCCTGCAAGCCATGGGTGTGAAAGTCTACTTTGGCCACCACGCCGACAATGTGCTCGATGTCGATGTCGTCGTCACTTCCACCGCCGTCGATAGAACCAACCCGGAAATCGTCACCGCCTACGAAAACCGTATTCCGGTAATTCCGCGCGCGGAAATGCTAGCCGAGTTGATGCGCTTTCGTTTCGGCATCGCCGTCGCCGGCACCCACGGCAAAACCACCACCACCAGCCTGACCACGATGATGTTGGCAGAAGGCGGTCTGGACCCCACTTTTGTAATCGGCGGCCGTTTGAACAGCGCCGGGGCCAATGCCAAATTAGGTTTGGGCAAATATCTGGTTGCAGAAGCTGACGAAAGCGATGCGTCGTTTTTGTATTTGCAACCGATGATGGCGATTGTCACCAACATCGATCAAGACCACATGGAAACCTACGGCGGCAGCTATAGCCGTTTGAAGGATACTTTCATCAAGTTTCTGCACCAATTACCTTTCTATGGCTTGGCGGTTTTATGCAGCGACGACCCCGGCGTCTGCGCCATTTTGCCAAACATTTCCAAACCGGTGAAAACCTATGGCGTCAATGAAGACGCGGATGTGCGCGCCATCGACATCAAACAGGATGGTTTGCGTACGCATTTCACCGTGTTGCGTTGGGGCGGCCAACCACCGCTAAAAGTCACGCTGAACCTGCCGGGCTGGCACAACATGCTGAACGCCTTGGCCGCAACGACCATAGCCACCGCGCTGGGCGTTGATGATGCAGCCATAGTCAAAAGTCTGGCCGAATTCAAAGGCGTGGGCAGACGTTTTCAAATCAACGGCGATGTGGATTTCCAAGGCGGCAAGCTGACCTTGGTCGACGATTACGGCCACCATCCACGTGAACTGGCCGCCACTCTGGAAGCCTTGCGCCAAGCCTGGCCGACCCGCCGCAAGGTAGTGGTGTTTCAACCGCATCGTTATACCCGCACCCGCGACTTGTTCGAAGATTTCGTCGAAGTGTTGTCCAGCGTCGATGTATTGATTTTATTGGATGTGTACTCGGCTGGCGAAACACCGATTACCGGGGCCGACGGCAAAGCGCTGAGCCGCTCAATTCGGGTGCGCGGCCAAGTTGACCCGGTATTCGTGCAAAACCGCGAAGACTTGGCCACCATTCTGGCCGGCATCGTCGAAAAAGACGACGTGGTCTTGACCATGGGCGCGGGCAATGTCGGCCAAATCGCCGCCGAATTACCGCAACAACTGGCTGAGGCCCTAAGGTAATGGTGACCAGAGGCACTTTATTAAACAACGAGCCGCTGGCGAAATACACCAGCTGGCGGGTCGGCGGTCCAGCCCAGCACCTGTATATCCCGGAAAACAAAGCCGACCTGATCGAATTCATAGCCAGTTTGCCGGAAGGCGAACCTTTGTATTGGATGGGTTTGGGCAGCAATTTATTGGTACGCGACGGCGGCATTCGCGGCACGGTGATCAATACCCGCGGCCGTTTGAAAGAAATGTATCTGGCCGACTCCGAACGAGTTTACGTAGAAGCCGGCGTACCTTGCGCCCATGTGGCCCGCTTTTGCGCGGACTTAGGCCTGACCGGCGCCGAGTTTTTAGCCGGCATCCCAGGCACGATGGGCGGCGCGTTGAAAATGAATGCCGGAGCCTTTGGTGGCGAAACCTGGAGCATCGTCGAGAAAGTGGAAATGATTAATCCGCGCGGCGTAGTGATTCAGCGCGATCATCACGAATTTGAAGTGGCCTACCGTTCGGTGAAAGGTTTGGCCGACGAATGGTTCTTGTCGGCTCAACTGAAGTTAAGCAAAGGCAACAGCGAAGCCAGCCAGCAACACATCAAAGCCTTGCTGGAAAAACGCAATGCTTCGCAACCGACTAGTAAGCCGACTTGCGGCTCGGTATTCAAAAACCCGCCCGGCGACTACGCGGCACGCTTGATCGAAGCCTGCGGTTTGAAAGGCTTTGCGATTGGCGGCGCGGTGGTGTCGGAAAAGCATGCCAATTTTATCGAGAATCGCGGCAACGCCAGCTCTGAAGATATAGAAACCTTGATCGAACATATTCAAACTCAAGTACAAACGCAATTCGGCATCAGTCTGCAAACTGAAGTCTGCCGGGTAGGTGATAAAGCATGAAGCCATTACGCATCAAAAATGCCGCCGATTTCGGCAAAGTCGCGGTCCTGTTGGGCGGTTCGGCCGCCGAACGCGAAATATCCTTGAACAGCGGCAACGCCGTGTATCAGGCCCTGAAGGCGCAAGGTGTTGACGCGGTCGCGATAGACGTCACCGCTAGCCCAATCGATGCGTTGGCAGGCGTCAAAGCCGACAGAGTGTTCAATGTGATCCATGGTCGTGGCGGTGAAGACGGTGTCTTGCAGGCCGTCCTGCAAGTAATGGGTTTGCCGTATACCGGTTCTGGTGTGATGGCTTCGGCATTGAGTATGGACAAATTACGCACCAAGTTGTGCTGGCAAGGTCTGGGCTTGAGCACGCCGCTTTGGTTCATACTGAAAAACGAGACCGATATTGACGCCTGCATCGCCAAACTGGGATTTCCGGTGATCGTTAAACCAGCGCAGGAAGGGTCCAGCATCGGCATGAGCAAAGCCACCAACCGTGACGAACTGGTCGCCGCACTGCAATTGGCCAAGCAGTATCTATGCGACGTTTATGCCGAGCAGTGGGTGCAGGGTCAGGAATACACTGTCGGCGTGCTGGACGGCGAAGCGCTGCCGGCAATCAGATTGGAAACGCCGAATACCTTTTACGATTTCGATGCCAAGTATCGAGCTAACACCACGAAATACCACTGCCCCTGCGGCTTGAGTGCGGAGCGCGAACAACAATTACAAGCCTTGGCGGTACAAGCCTGTCAGGCATTGGACGTGAAAGGCTGGGCGCGTGTCGATGTATTTATCGACGCTAACGACCGGTCGCAACTGATCGAAGTGAATACCGTACCCGGCATGACCGACCACAGCCTAGTGCCGATGGCGGCCAAGGCGGTGGGGATTAGTTTCGAAGAATTGGTTTGGCGCATTTTGGAAACCAGCATGGCAGGTGCAGGTGAGCCGGTTTAGTGTGATCTTGATGACCGCGCTGTTGATCGGCGGCGGCTGGTGGGCTTGGCAGCAATTCGGCGCCAGCGCGCTGAGCAGCAAGCCGATCCGCTACGTCAAGATTGAAGGCGCGTTCCAATACACCAGCAAGGACAGACTGAAAGAAGTGTTGGCGCCGCAAATGAAACAAGGCTATTACCAGGCAGACATGAATGCAATTCATCAAGCGATTAAAGCCCTGCCCTTGGTGGATAAGGTCGATGTAAAGCGGGTGTGGCCGGATGCGGTGCATATAAAAATTACCGAGCAAAAGCCGGTGGTGCGCTGGGGCAAATCGGCACTGCTGAACAAACAGGGCGATTTGCTGGTACCGGACAATATCGACGAATTTAAAAATTTACCGCTGATTACCGGCCCGGACGGCCAGGAAAAGAAACTGTTGGAGATTATGAAAGGCGTCTACATCGTCTTGAAGGATAAATCGATGCAGCTCGCCGAGTTTCACGTCAACGAACGACGAGCCTGGCGGATCAAGTTAGCCAGCGGCATGGAAATGCAGTTGGGCAGAAAGGCGCCGCTGGAAAATATGCAGCGCTTTCTAAGAACCATGGATTTATTGGGTGAGGAACAGCTAGCCATGATAGCGAGCGTGGATACCCGATACCCGAACGGCTTTGCAGTGACCTGGAAACCGGAAGTCACCAACATCGATTGGAAAGCAATCGTGGAAAAAAACAAAAACCTGATTTAAACGCTTACCGAGCATAAACAATGGCCAAAAAGACAGATCGAAATTTATTAGTGGGGCTGGATATAGGCACGTCGAAAGTCGCTGCCATCGTCGGTGAATACCGAGGTGGCGACGAAATCGAAGTGATCGGTATCGGCACCGCACCGTCCAAGGGCCTGAAAAAAGGCATCGTGGTCAATCTGGAATCGACCGTGCATTCCATCCAACGGGCGATTGAGGAAGCCGAATTAATGGCGGGTTGCCAGATCAAATCGGTGTTTGCCGGTATCGCCGGCAGCCATATCAAAAGCCTGAATTCACACGGCATAGTGGCGATCAAGGAAAAGGAAGTCACCCAACACGACATCGATAGAGTAATCGATTCGGCGCGGGCGGTGGCGATTCCGGCCGATCAGAAGATCCTGCACATCCTGCCGCAGGAGTTTGTGATCGACCAACAGGAAGGCATCAAAGAGCCGATCGGCATGTCCGGCATTCGTTTGGAAGCCAAGGTGCACATGGTCACCAGCAGTGTCAGCGCCGAACAGAACATCGTCAAATGCATCCGCAAATGCGGACTGGATGTGGATGACATCGTGTTGGAACAACTGGCTTCCTGCGCGGCGGTTTTGACCGACGACGAGAAAGACTTGGGGGTGTGTCTGATCGACATCGGCGGCGGCACCACCGATATTGCGATTTTCTCGGAAGGTGCGATCAAGCATACAGCGGTGATTCCCATCGCCGGCGATCAAGTCACCAACGACATCGCCGTGGCGCTGAGGACGCCGACCAAAAACGCGGAGGAAATCAAACGCCAATACGCTTGCGCGTTGACGCAATTGGCCGATCCGCAACAAACCATCGCGGTCCCCAGCATCGGCGACCGTGAGCCGCGCAAGATCTCCGCGCAAAACCTGGCGGAAATTGTCGAGCCGCGTTACGAAGAATTAATGCTGCTGGTACAAGCAGAGTTAAGAAGAAGTGGGTATGAAGATTTAATTGCGGCCGGCATGGTAATTACCGGAGGCAGTTCGCAAGTAAGAGGATTGGTCGAGTTGGCGGAGGAAATATTCCATATGCCGGTTCGCATGGGTGTACCGCTGCATGTATCCGGCTTGACCGATGTAGCGGAAAACCCGATTTATTCGACCGCGGTGGGTTTGTTGCTGTATGGCAAGGATCATCACGGCCGGGCGTTAGGCATGAACGATGATGGCGCGGATCTGTTATCAAAAATCAAGAGCTGGTTTCAAGGAAATTTTTAATTTTTTGTCTGGAGGGTGTGAAAATGAAATATGAATTATTGGATAGTAGCGGCACCGCGGTTATCAAGGTCATCGGCGTCGGTGGTGGTGGTGGCAACGCGGTTAATCACATGGTGGAAGATGGTATCGACGGCGTGCAATTTATCTGTGCCAACACCGATGCCCAAGCCCTGCGGGAAATGAGCGTAGAGTCCATTGTGCAACTGGGTGTAGAACTAACCAAGGGCCTGGGAGCAGGCACTCGTCCTGAAGTAGGCAGAGCCGCAGCGGAAGAAAATCGCGACCGCATCCGCGAAGTAATTGCTGGCGCCGACATGGTATTCCTGACTGCCGGCATGGGCGGCGGTACCGGTACTGGTGCTATCGCGGTATTTGCCGAAGTAGCCAAAGAACTGGGCGTACTGACCGTAGCCGTCGTATCCAAACCTTTTGATTTTGAAGGTTCCAAGAAAAAAGGCGTGGCCGATGCCGGCTTGCGCGAACTGGAAAAACTGGTCGATTCATTGATCATCATTCCAAACCAAAAATTGCTGCCGACTTTGGGCAACAATAAATCGCTGGTGGAAGCGTTCCGAGCGGCTAACGACGTATTGCGCGATGCGGTGCAAGGTATTACCGAGCTGATTACTCACCCAGGCCTGATGAACGTCGACTTCGCCGACGTCAAAACCGTGATGTCCAATATGGGCAGCGCGATCATGGGTACTGGCGTCGCCAGCGGCGAAAACCGCGCGCGTTTGGCAGCAGAAAAAGCCATTGCCTGCCCTTTGTTGGACGACAACAATCTGCAAGGCGCACGCGGTATTTTGGTGAACGTTACCTCCAACGGCGACTTGGGCTTGAACGAGTTCGACGAAATCGGCAGCATCATGCATGCATTCGCTTCCGAAGACGCCGACATGAAAATCGGTATGGCGGTCAATCCAGCCATGGGTCAGGAAATTAAGGTCACCGTCGTCGCCACCGGCATGGGCGAAAAAGCCAAGCAAGCCGCTTCGCCAATCAGCTTGGTGAAAAAAGTCGCGGCCGGCGAGATCAATTACGATCAATTGGACAAACCGACCATCGTCCGCCAGCAAAAACAGGAATCGGCTCGGGAATCTCGCTTTGGCGCGCAACCTAGAAACGATGTGGACCTGGATTACTTGGACGTACCGGCCTTCTTGAGACGCCAAGCAGACTAAGGGTCGCTTGCGGCACGTCTATGAGGCAGCTGAGCCAAGTTCGGGGGGAGCTATCGCATAATCTGTGATAGACTCCCCGACTTTGTTTTACCTATTTGTCGGCATTTCATGATTAAACAGCGTACTTTAAAAAACACCATCAGAGCCACCGGCGTCGGTTTGCATACCGGCGATAAGGTCTATCTGACCCTGCACCCCTCCGAGCCCGATACCGGCATCCGTTTTCGCCGCGTGGATTTGGAAACTCCGGTGATGATAGCCGCGCGCCCAGAAAATGTTGGCGAAACCAAGCTGTCCACGACTTTGGTCCGCGACGGCGTTAAGGTGTCCACCGTCGAACATTTGCTGTCGGCTTTGGCCGGCTTGGGCATAGACAACGCGATTGTCGATGTCAGCGCCGCCGAAGTACCGATTATGGATGGCAGCGCCGGACCATTTGTGTTTCTGTTGCAATCGGCTGGCGTGGTCGAGCAGGATGTCCCCAAGCAATACATCCGCATCAAACGGGCAATCCGCGTGGAAGACGGCGATAAATGGGCCGCGTTCGAACCGTTCGATGGCTTTAAAGTCACCTTTACCATCGATTTCGAACATCCGGCGTTTTCCGAACATCTAAAAACCGCTGTGATGGACTTTTCTTCGACTACGTTTGTGAAGGAAGTCAGCCGGGCCCGCACTTTCGGTTTTATGAAGGACATCGAGTTTTTGCGTGAAAACAATCTGGCGCTGGGCGGCAGCCTGGATAACGCCATCGTGGTGGACGACGACAAAGTATTGAACGAAGACGGTCTGCGTTATGCCGACGAATTTGTGAAACACAAAATCCTCGATGCCATCGGCGACTTATATTTGCTGGGCTACAGCCTGATCGGCGAATATCAAGGCTTCAAATCCGGCCACGCGCTGAACAACAAGTTGTTGCTAAGTCTAATGAACGACAAAGACGCCTGGGAAATGGTGACTTTCGAAAATGCCGAAGAAGCACCCATATCCTTCATGCATTCCGCGCAAACTTCGGCTAGAGCTACCGGCTAAGACCAACCCCGCCAAATACCCGGAATAAACGGCGGAGGCCCAAGCCTCCCCGTCCCTTCCAGCCAATTTTTAAAGAATTTTCCAGCTAATATTGCCCTAAATGAGTAGCCATGGCCCTTTCAGAAATGGCCGACTCTCTAGGCTGGCTCTAATTCATCTGCTCATCCCGATGGCAAAGTCTATCCCTGCAAAAAGTAAGGGATATAACTCAAAATACGTGAAATAACTCATCCCCTAGTATTAAAGCCAGCTGGAGCCCCGGAAAACAGCCACGCTTATTGCAGCCCCACCATCTCAAAGCAAACCATTTATCCCCTTGTTTTATATATAAATATTCATACAAAAAAGCTGACCACCCACACTTAGCGTTATTCTGGCGCATATTTTGCTTAGCTATTAATGCTGCACCCTCTGGGCGCAGCCAACAAGTCGCCACACTCGTCGCAAGGCGGGGCCGGAAAGCTGCGGATCTGATTCAGATAGTCGAGCTACCTCTTTTGAGCAGGCAAGAGAAGGGATTAGCGGGTCGATATGGAAACGACGACAACTATCCCCTAGCAGTCGCTCACTGGTCAGGAATAGTTTGTTATATCACCTGATTGGTCTGAACCCATTGTTTAACACACTGTGCAAACTAGCCCGGTATTTCAAACTCTTTGGACTGCTTCTCTCGCAAACATAGCGCGGCATGATCAATCCGGGAATATTGAAATACTTAGTGGTTTTAAGACCGTTCAAATTGCGCGGGAAGCCGTTGGTCAAACGGCCAGCCCTAGGCCCTTACCGTACGAACAGGATCGAACAGTAAGAGCCTGGCATCGCGGCAGCGGGCACATGTGCGTTAGACAACAACTCGTAAAGGGAAATACGAAACCTTGAATGTCGCCGGTAGAGACTACCGGTAAAAATCTACGTCTTACTCTATTTAAAGGAATTGAATTATGTCTGTTAACACTAGAAATGCCCAAACCTTAAAAAAGGTGGCTGCAACACTTGCCATTTCACTTTTAGGCCTAAGCAGCGCACAGGCCGAGGTCGTAAACGGAACCATCTATAAGACCGTCGACCCGGTTCACGGCGCCGGTACCACAATCGATTTCTATTCGTTTTCGTTGTCATCGGCTGCCAATGTTGTCATCGATGTGCTGGCGAATGAAGGCTACGCAGCGGGCTGGGGCGCACATCCCGGCGCCTATGTCGATATCAACGGCGACGGCGAACTAACCCTGGCGGATAGCCAATTCCGCATTTTTCAGGATACGGTCTCACTCACTACGGAAATAGTCAGCGGCGACGACAGTCCAGCCTACACCATACCTGGCAATACCGGCGGATGGGCCGACGGCAGCTTGTTGAGCCGAGACTCCTATCTGGCGACTGCTTTGGACGTAGGCAATTACATTATTGCTTTTGGAGATTACTCTCTCACCATTGAAGAAGCCGTGCTGGGTTTCAATAAGGGCGACACGATTACCGGTGCAACTGGCCTCAACCCTGTAACTGGCACCACAGGTCAGGATCATTTTGACTATCAAATAACCCTTACCGCTAACGACTACGTCACTGGAGCCAACCTGCCTTTAACCATAACTGCACAGGGCGTTAGCGCAGTACCGGTGCCAGGGGCCGTTTGGTTGTTTGGTTCTGCGTTAGCGGGATTAGGCGTATTCGGCAAACGCCGCACCGCATAAACCACAGGGAGTAAGAGCGAGTAGGTAAACCGACATCAGCTATCGACTTACCCCTCGCAATGCATATTAAAACTTTGGAATCGTCCACTTTTGGCTGCCAGGCCCGAAACACCTCAGACGAATCCAGATTAAACAGCAACTTAAATCTACCACAATCGTAAACCGCGATGTGGTGGATATTGGAGACACTCAAAAATGAACATCGATTTACAAAACATTTTCAAAATCACCCTATCTTCCGCTGCCTTATCCTTTGCCTTCGCTCAACCCGCCGCGGCGGCTTGGACAGGTGCCGATAACACCCTTGAGTTGGGCACTAGCATCTCAAACCCCAGTTTCAATTCCAGCAATCTGGGCTTCGCGGGCAATCCGGCTCTGTCCAACGATGGCTGGGGCATGCAAGGCGCATTTACCAACTTCTATCTAAGCTCATCAGCCCAATCCGTGACCGTAGACGCGCGCTCATCCGCTGCAAACTTTCCGGCGTTTTCAATCTTCAGAACCAATGTGGCTTATTCGGGCGAAACGGTCGGCGTCGATACACCGGCAGAGCTAACCGGCCAAATCCATAAATTCAACTCGGTCGGCCAAGCCGGAGATCCAGGCATCATCTGGGCAACAGGCGCTGACGGCATTGTCGAAACGCTGGGCTACGTCAGTTCCTCCAGCAAAAACTACGTTAACTCGTTCGGCGGCGTCATCGACTCCGGTGCACACGATGTCAGTATCGACGACCTCTATGAAACCGGCGTATCCGGCTCGACAGGTGTCACCGGTAACCCTGCGTTTGCCAACACCAAAAGATACGCTACCTTGACGCTGAACGATTTGCAGGCCGGCTGGTATGCAGTGTTCGTCGGCGGCGCAGACGTCCTCGGCTCCAGCGCCGGTATCTCCTTGAACATTTCCGCGTCGGCGGCCGCCTCTACATACACCCCACCTGCCGCGGTACCCGTGCCTTCGGCTGTTTGGTTGTTCGGTAGCGCGCTGGCCGGCTTTTTGGGCATAGGCCGAGGCAAACGCAACGCTTAAGCGTTAACCAACACACAAGGAAGCGCTTAAACCCAAAAGACTTAAGCCTGTGTTCGTGTAAATACGGAATTTGGCGAGAGACTTCGCTAAAGGAATAAGGATGGCCGATAAATTACTTGCTGTGGTTTATCGGCCTTTTTTCGTTCACGCCCGCCCGTTGTAAGCGGTTTGGGCAGTATTTTTTCGCCACTTAACCATTTCTCAGTGGAGTTTCACCATGACATTGTTTCGTCATAGCCTATTAGCGATTGTCTTAGCCGGAACTGCGCTGCTCAGTTTCAATGCAGCCGCGTTCGAATTGGCGCTAGGGCCGATGCCGATAAGCCTGAAGCATTTGCCCGTTCCGCCCGTCCCTGGATTATTGGACGGCCCGGACCCTATTGTCGTCAACAAGAATGCCGCGATTGTCTTGGGCAAGGCGCTATTCTGGGATACTAACGTTGGCAGCGACGGCATGGCCTGCGCATCTTGCCACTTTCACGCCGGCGCCGACGGCAGGGTAAAAAATCAGCTTGCACCGGGCGGCCAATCCAGCCCTTTAAGCAACCAAGAATTCAGCAATGCCATGACTGGTGCGTCGTTGGGACCGAATCATACCCTCAGCGCCGGCGACTTCCCGTTACATCAACGAGAAGACCCACTACAGGAACATTCCACGATCCTCTACGACACCGACAATGTAGTCGGTTCGTCCGGTACTTTCGGCGGGGATTTCAGAGCAGTAGACCGCTACACCGCCCCTAACGACTCGTGCAGCCGCAGCGCCGATAGTCTATTTCATGCCGGCGCCGTCGGCACCCGCAAAGTGACGTCGCGCAACGCGCCCAGCGTCATCAATGCGGTGTTTAATCATCGCAATTTTTGGGACGGTCGCGCCAACAATGTGTTTAACGGCAGCAGCCCCTGGGGCGACCGCGATCCCAACGCCGGCGTCTGGGTAAAACAGAACGCCACGACGCTCAGCAAACAACGCCTGCATTTGCTCAATTCCTCGTTGGCGTCATTAGCGGTAGCTCCACCGCAAAACACCACCGAGATGGCCTGCCGCAACCGGACCTTGATGGAGCTCGGCAGAAAACTGCTGTTACGCCGCCCTTTGCAAAACCAGAAAGTGCATACTGAAGATAGTGTATTAGGACCTTACAGCCTGAATACGAAACCAGGCATGAACACCATGTATAAGCTGCTGGTCATGCAGGCATTCAATCCCAAATACTGGTCGTTCAACGGTAGCACGCCAATTCCGGTACCCAAAGGGTTGGCGCCATACAATCAGACCGAAGCCAACTTTGGGATGTTTTTTGGTCTGGCCATCCAACTGTATGAAAGCACATTGATTTCGGATGAATCGCCCTTCGACAACAGCGCCCGCGACGCCGGCAATCAACCCATAGAGCTAAGCGCTTCGGAGTTGAACGGCTTGAAACAATTCAGAAAAAATCAATGCGCACTCTGCCATCTGGGCCCCAACTTCAGCGCCGCATCGATCAACGCCAACGCAGCCATTGCTAAAACCCATCCAGAAGCATTTGGCGAGCCGGCCTTCTACATCAGCGCATCAACCAATGTGGTGAATCGCATCCCCTTGTTTATCCAAAACGCGCCAGTCACGGCGTTTTTCGATACCGGCTTCTCCTCCACCGGGGTAACCGAGGCAGCCGCTGATATTGGCGTGGGCGGCATCGACGACTTCGGCAACCCGTTATCGTTCAGCCGGCAATATTTACAGTATCTGGCGGGGAATAGCGCCGGCGTGCTGGAAGAGGATGTCGAGAAAGTCCGCGCCTGCGATTTTCAGGAGGCGCTTGCCCTAAATCTGAAGCTGCCTTATTCACTGCCGAGTTTGTTTGCGATTACCGACGGCATAAGACCCCAGCCGCAAAGTACGGAAAACTGTTTTCTACCGGCCAGCAATGCCTTTTTGCCCACCACAGCTGCCGCTTTAGCGGAGTTGAACAAGCCCAACAGCAAGAAAATGGTTGCCGCCGTCGATTCGACATTTAAAATACCGTCGCTACGAAATATCGAGTTAACCGGACCGTACATGCACAACGGCAGCATGGCCACGCTGGAACAAGCGATAGAGTTTTATTCGCGAGGCGGGAACTTCGCCTACGACAGCAAGCAAGTTACTCGGGTGTTTCCGCAGCCCAATTTACAACTGGATGCACAAAACCGAGCCGACCTGATCGCCTTCCTGAAGACCCTGACGGATGACAGAGTCCGGTACGAAAAAGCGCCCTTCGATCATCCTGAAATCAAAATACCTCATGGTCACGTGGGCACTGAGCAGGCAGTAAGCGGTGGCAATCCGCTGGCCAGCGTTCTCGCTAAAGATCAATTCCTGACCATTGAAGCGGTTGGCGCGCAAGGCAACTCATCGCCGATACGGCCTTTCGAAGAATATTTGGCACCATAGCGGGCTTAAACTTCAATCCACAGTCACCGGCTTTGGCCGGTGACTTCTGAAAACGGCGAGATTAAAATCATCGGGGTCTTTATCTCAAAACGCTAGGCTGCAAGTGCAGCCCCTGACTACTAGCCGCAATCAATCCCTCAGAGCGCTCATTCTGAGCTTATTCCAGTTTGATAGTAGATCCGACAACTGCGGCCAAAGCAGCCGTATGTTTTTTAGGGTGATCGCCCATATCTACGAAGCAAGCTGACTACCTACCTGCCTTCCATCAATCGCTTGTTAAGTGTCGCCCCTAAGCGCGCCAGAGCTGCGCCCAACACGTCTAGCTCATCGCCTCGCTGCGCTTGATCGCAAATCAAACCGATATTTTCAACCGACGGTAAACACGGCACGCGTTTCGGCTGAACCGGCTCGGCTATCGGCGGAACGATGCGCACTTGCAATCGGACAATATAGGGATGCCCTGCGCCATGCAACTTGTCTAAAATCGCTCGATTGAAAAACCGTATTTGCGATGCCCAGCTGGCCGAATCGCAGTACAACAGCAGCTGCGAACCGGAGGCCACGCAATGTACGGCGTGCGGGGCAATATCAGCCGGTAACGCCGTTCTAACAATAGCAAGCAAGGCTTGTTGCTTGGTAATTTGCGCCAAACACAGATTCAGCTGCTTGTTGTCAAAATCCAGCGCAGTTTTAAATGCATTTTTGCGATAGCGAGTCATAGCGCATCCATTTGCTGGATGCCGACTTTTGAATATTCCAGAATCAGGCCCTGTTGATCATTTTTAATAATTTGCCAGCCTTTTGCCGCTACTTGCCGCTCATCAACGGCTGACAAAGGCAAATTTTCAGGCCCCACACCGAATCGGCCCGGAAATAAACCGACGCGTATTGGTCTGCTGCCAGCTTGCTGTTTTATATCGCTGACAGCATCGAGCACTGAAACATACCCATCGCCGGCGGACATGAATGCTCGCATTTCATCGCCCTTTGCCCCAGCCGTAA
The DNA here is from genome assembly GCF_057126975.1 of Methylomonas sp. 2F7. NCBI lineage: Bacteria > Pseudomonadati > Pseudomonadota > Gammaproteobacteria > Methylococcales > Methylococcaceae > Methylomonas > Methylomonas sp. 2F7. The sequence continues at coordinate 4,932,372 of NZ_CP195203.1, read as the reverse complement.
TTGCCTCAATCTGGCGGACTCGTGCGCCGCACTCTATCCGAAATACATGCGCCCAATTAGACACCAAGTAAGTGTCTGCCTGATTGCCGCACAAATAGGCTTTTCCCGTTGAAAATGCCTTCGCCAATTTCGGGTATTCGTTATCGCTATTGCGGAAACTCTCCGAATTGACCGCATAGTTAACATGGAAAAACACCAAGCAGACAGAAATCGCCAACTTGGCCTTCTTCCAGCCATTAAGATGAAGAACGGGCTTCTTGCCATAATCTGCCATCAGCGCAAACATTCCAGCCAATAAAAAGGGGGAATATTGCAGGGTGTGGCGAAGATTAATCAGTTCCCCCCATTGATAGCGGGTACGGGCGGCGACGACCACACAGGATCCCATAGCCAGATAAATCGTTGAAATAGCGAAGGCTTTTTTGCCGGAAGTCGGTAGATTGGACCAGCGGTATTTATAAACCGCGTAGGCAGCGGCGATAATTACCCCCCCGAAACCCAGTAAACCCGGTAGCGACCAAGCCACATAACGGGCACATTCGCTGCAAGCCGTTCCATCCTTTAGCAAAGCCTCGATATAAGTGCGCAGATTCTCGACAAAACCTATCGTGCTTGGCCCCATCAAATACGGATTCGGCGAGCCGAATATCACTATATTTCTGAGTAACAGCGGCGCTACAATCACGGCCATACCGAACATCGTCGCGACAGCCTGTAGCAAAACAGCGCGCCGTTCCCCCGCAGCGCCGCTTAACCAGCCATAACAAAAATATAAAACAATGGTGACCAACAATGCTAAATGGGCATTTCTGATCGCATAAGCCACACCCGCGAGCAAACCGGCGAAGATAAAGCCGGAGATAGACCGCGAATTCAGCATCAAACCAATCACAGCCACCGCTAACCATAAACCGAATACATCGGTCAGCCCCATCAGCGAATGCTTGAGCACACCCGGCGATAACGCAACCAGTCCGGCCAACAGCAAGGAGAGGATGGGACCTATGCTACGGCGAAAACTAAAGAACAATAGCCAAGGCAGCGTGATCGCGGAAAAATGCGCCAGACCTATAGCCGCATCTTTCGCATCGATACCAAAACTGGAAACGGCCGCCAACACCACGGCAAAGCCGATGGGAAACAAGCGATTCTCGATCTGATCCTGGTCGCCCGGCGCCAAGCCATACGGGGTAATCAGCAAGCTGCCGGAATCGAGAAAGTTTCTGGCTTGTTCGATATAACTGGCGCTATCCGGCGTAAACGGAAAACTCGGCGACCTGTAGTGCAAATGCACCATCACCAGTAGCGATATCGCCGACAGAATGAATAATTGATGTAACAGTGCTCTAAGTTGCCAAGTCATACTTGTTAAATATCTCGGAACAGAATTAGGAATTGGCCACCAACCAAACGCCCTCGCAAATCAACAAAATGCCCAAGACGCGGAAAGCGGTGACAGTCTCGCCGAGCAGCATCCCGATCAGCACGGTTAACGCAAAGCCCAAGCCTACTAAGGGATAGGCTTTACTGACATCCCATGATGCCAACACCTTCAACCAAACTATGGCGCCGACGCCGTACAAGGTAAAACCAGCAAACACAAATTTGTTGGTAAATACGATCCAGGGCAGACGCGGCGTCAGCGGCCCGGCCATGGCCTGCTTGACATCCAAACTGGACATACCGAGTTTCAACATGAATTGCGCGGCAACAGACAGCACGATGCTAAAAATGGCGATCAGTAGAATTTGCATGAGTTATTCCCAAGGTAAAAAATGAGCGGCAAGCGTAGCGAATAGCATCAACAGAACTGTCATCCGGCTACCGAAATCGCGAACCGCAAACACCAGCGGGTCATCGTGCATTTCCCCGCGAGCGGTTTTAATCCACAGGCGCGCCAACCAGTAAATCAGGCCTATCGCGACCAACCACAATAGTTGCGGATTTAAGTAACGCGCCTGCGTGTCTGCCGAGGTAATAAACAAACCAAACACCACCACCGCGCACAATGCGGAACTGACGCCCAAGGGCCAAAGCACTACCAGATCCACCGCCCGGTAATCTCGACCGTGCGTGCTTTCTCGCCCCTTTTGTTGTAAGGCCACGAGCTCGGAACAACGCTTGACTAAAGCCAGACTGAAAAAGATAAACACCGAAAACGCCAACAACCAGGAACTGGTCGCTACCGCCGCAGCCACGGAACCGGCAATAATCCTGAGTGTATACAGCAACGAAAGCACCATCACGTCAATCAATACATAGGATTTCAACAGCCATGTGTAAGTAGTGGTGACGAATAAATACAGCAGCAGCATGCCCAAAAAAGCCTGCGATACGGTCAGAGCTAAAACCAGGCCGATCAGCAATAGTCCACAAGCGGCTGCCAGGCCTTTCAGAATGGGCAATTCGGCGCTGGCAAACGGTCTGAATTTCTTGCGTGGATGGTTGCGGTCGCTGTCCAGATCCCACAAATCGTTACCCATATACGTGGCGGAAGCGGCCAAGGAAAACCCGAAAAAGCCCAGCACAACAGTGCCTAGCTTATCCAAATCGTCAAACGAAAAGGCCGTTAACAGCGGTACGAATATCAATAGATTCTTCATCCATTGATGCACCCGCAACGCCCGCAGCCACAAGCGGAGTTGATTGACGCCGGAAGTAAACTCCTGTTCTATCCGGGTATTTGTCCGCACAGTTTTAGCGACGGACTTTGAGGTATTGACCAGTATCGCCGCCTGCGCAGCCTGCCAAATCGGCAAATCGGCCTTGCTGTCGCCCGCATAGACAAAATTAGGCCCCACAGCCTCGCGGATGGCCTCCAGCTTGTTGACGCCTTTTAGGTTATGGTTTTCATCGCTACCTAACACCTTATCGAACAAATCCAGATGCTTGGCAACCGCATCGGCAATATCGGTATGCGCTGCGGTAGCCAGCACCAACTGTCTGCCCCGGCGCTTTTCCGCGCGCAAATACTCCAGCAAATCAGTCCGATAAGGCAAACTCTCGACATCAAGAGACGATGCTTGCGCTACGCGGGTTTTAAAAACTGCCCGCCCCTTCATTAACCAAAACGGCAATTTGAATATAGCGTGCGGCTGCCGTTTGCAGACCTGTAATACCGATTCGACCAGGGTATCGGTGGGCGTCAGCGTGCCATCCAAATCAACGACAAGCGCGGCTAGCGAAGTTTCTGTCATGTTATTTTTCTATAAGGCAATTAATGCAACGCTGAAAAGTCGAAAACACCTGGGCTATCAAACACATTGTAATGTAACAGCAATTCCGCAAGCTACGTTTAACTGGGCCGGCATCACAATGCAAAGCCATTCCCCCTGCCAGGTTCCGCATAATCCCGATAAAAACCCAAGGACAATCCCCGCCGCATTTTTCTCGTTGAGTCTGTCTGTGACCCTGTTACTATCAACGAAAATACGGTCCTGAGCAGCGGATTATCCGAATCAACAATGACAATATTGCGGAGGTTTTAATGACAAACTTATCGATCAAAACAGTAGTAACGCTATTTCTGGCTAGTCAAAGCATAGCCTATGCCGCCGATCTCACCCGCGCCCAAGTCGAGCAAATGCTGGCCAAAGCGGACAAACAACATCCCGCCGACCTGCGTCGTAAGGATTTGACCGACCTGGACTTGTCCAATCTGGATTTTCGCAACGCTGATTTATGGGGCGCCGATTTACGGCGTTCCAATCTGAATAAAAGTAACCTGCAAGGCCTGACCTTGGATTTAACGGTGATGACCAATATCAAGCTCAGCGCCGCGAATCTAGCCAACACCAGCATCTTCGGCGTCAGCCTGATGCACGCCGACCTCAGCAACGCCGACATGAGCGGCAGCCGCGTGGTAGCAATCATGGACGGTGCCAATTTGAGCCACGCCAATCTCAGTAACGTGCAATGGGCGGCGGATATGAAAAACCAATCAATGGGCTTGATGCGCGCCAGCTTGAAAGGCGCCAATCTGACCGGCGCCAACCTCAGCAATGCCCAGCTCGGCCGAGCCATGTTGAAACACGCCAAACTGAATAACGCCAACTTGCAAAACGCCGACCTGTATTCCGCCGAGATGGATGGCGCAAATCTGACCGGAGCCAATCTGACCAATGCCAATTTCTCGCAAGCCAAATTGCACGATGCGATTTTCACCGAGGCGGTGACTACCGGCACCCGTTTTGACGGCGCCCAAAACCTGCCCGATTCAGTAAAGCCGGCCCCTTCCAAATAATCGAGACCACTTCATGCAAATCCCCAAGCAATTACTGCAACGTAAATCCGTCGAAGCCTTGACCGATGTTCAGCACGGCTTAAAGCAAACCCTCACCGCCAAGGATTTAACCATCCTGGGCATAGGCGCGGTGATCGGCGCCGGCATCTTCGTCCTGACCGGCATTGCCGCGGCCAAATACGCCGGCCCGGCCATCGTGGTGTCGTTCATTTTGGCCGGCATCGCCTGCGGCTTAGCGGCGATGTGTTACAGCGAACTGGCGGCGATGATTCCGGTATCGGGCAGTGCCTACAGCTATGCGTATGCGACGATGGGCGAACTGATGGCCTGGATCATCGGCTGGGATTTGATCCTGGAATATGCCCTGGCCAGCAGCACGGTGGCGATAGGCTGGGCCGGCTATCTCACCAGTTTTCTGGAAAATCTAGGGATACATTTACCCACCTATCTGACCACTGCTTATCTGGCCAATCCGGAGGCCGGCTTCATCAATTTGCCGGCCGTGACGATCATTTTATTACTGACCGGCTTGCTGGTGATCGGTATCCGCCAGTCGGCGATCTTCAATTTCGTCATGGTCTTGATCAAACTGTCGGTAATTGTAGTGTTCATTGTCGCCGGCTCAGGACATATCCAAACCGAAAACTGGGCGAATTTCACACCCTTTGGTTTCGGCGGCGTCTTGACCGGTGCCGGGGTAATTTTCTTTGCCTATATCGGCTTTGATGCGGTATCCACTGCCGCCCAGGAAGCCGTTAACCCTCAGCGTGACGTACCCATCGGCATTATCGCCTCGCTGGCCGTCTGCACCCTGCTCTACATACTGGTAGCCGGCGTGTTGACCGGCATCATCCCTTACACCGAATTGAACGTCCCGGCCCCCATTGCGCTGGCGGTCGATCATGTCGGCATGAACTGGCTGTCACCGATCATTAAAATCGCCGCCATCGCCGGCTTAACCTCGGTAATGCTGGTATTGCTGATGGGCCAAAGCCGCATATTCTTCTCGATGGCCAAGGATCAATTGTTGCCGCCATTGTTCGCGCAAGTCCACCCCAAGTTCCAAACTCCGCATTTATCCACCATCCTGGTCGGGGTGGCCGTGTCTTTGCTGGCCGGCTTCATGCCTATCGAAAAACTCGGCGAACTAGTCAGTATCGGTACTTTGTTTGCATTTGTGCTGGTGTGCGGCGGTGTTTGGATCCTGCGCAACAGCCACCCGGAAATGGAACGCCACTTCAAATGTCCGGCCGTGCCTTATGTGCCGATTGGCGGGATTTTGGTGTGTCTGAGTTTGATGGCGGGATTGCCGATTGATACTTGGATTAGGTTATTTGTTTGGTTGCTGATTGGGTTTTTGATTTATTTTGGGTATGGGGTGAAGCATAGTCAGCTTCGGTCTTCTTAGGTTTGTGTCGCTAGCGCGACGGCTATGTTGAAGTCGGGTCTCGGCCCGACGGCCGAGATACTTTCTTTTGCTCCGCTAAAAGAAAGTATCCAAAGAAAAGGCGGCGCGGCATTCGGGGGAAGAAACCACCCCGCAATTGCAGCTCAAACCAATCTATCTCGTTCTCTCACCCCGAGAGGGAACGAAGAATTTTATCCGCGTTGAACCTAGTTAGGCTGGTGACATATGCCAAGATTGCCTGCCATATTGCCTTTTCTACCTGGACTATCTCCGTACTTCGCCCTACAAAACTTCGTAAACAATAAGCTGCGGATTTGGGGCGGGGGGTCTCCCGTATGCCGCGCCGAGCACCGGAGCTTTTGGCGGGATCAGCCCGAAGGGGTGCGGCAGGGATGCCGCACGTTGACGAAGGGGCAGGAAGCCCCTTTCGTCACCCCCCGGCGAAAGCTTCGGAGCGCAGGGAACAAGCGGCATCCGGGCCGCCTTTTCTTTGGGTACTTTCTTTTGGCGGAGCAAAAGAAAGTATCGCGGTTGTCGGTCCGCGAACCGACATTAAATCAAGCCGTCGTGCCAGCGACACCAAAATCTCCTCACCCCAACCCTCTCCAGCAAGAGAGGGAGAGTATTACCGCCCGATCGCGTAATACTGCAACCCAAACTGCTTAACCAACCTCGGCTCATACATATTCCGCCCATCAAATATCACCTTGTCTTTCAACAAGCGGCTCAAGTCATCGAAATCCGGGCTGCGGAATTGTTTCCATTCGGTAACGATGATCAACGCATCCACATCTCTTAAGGTGTCTGCCTGTTTCGCGCAATACACCAATCCGGTTTTGTCGCCATAGATGCGCTGCGCTTCTTCCATCGCTTCCGGGTCGTAAGCGCGTACTGTCGCGCCGGCATCGATCAGGGCTTCCAGCAATACCCGGCTAGGGGCTTCGCGCATGTCGTCGGTGTTGGGTTTAAACGCCAGGCCCCACAAGGCAAAGGTTTTGCCTTTCACGCCGCTTGGGTAATGCGTGGAGACTTTTTCGAATAAGCGGTGCTTTTGCCGGTCGTTAACGTTTTCGACCGCGCTAAGCAGCTCGGCTTGATAGCCGTAATCTCGGGCGGTGCGTTCCAGGGCTTTGACATCTTTCGGAAAGCAGGAGCCACCATAGCCGCAGCCGGGATAGATAAAGCTGTAACCGATGCGGCTGTCGGAGCCGATGCCGTGGCGGACATTTTCGATGTCGGCACCCAGTCTTTCCGCCAGGTTGGCTAATTCGTTCATGAAACTGATTTTGGTCGCCAGCATGGCATTAGCGGCGTATTTAGTCAGCTCGGCGGAACGTATGTCCATCGTGATAACTCGTTCGCGGCTGCGATTGAACGGCGCGTAAAGCGCTTTCAACAATTCGGCTGTTCTGGGGTTGTCGGTGCCGATGATGATGCGGTCCGGTTTCATGAAATCGTCCAGCGCCGAGCCTTCTTTCAAAAATTCGGGATTGGAGACGACGTCGAATTCCAACTCCTGACTGCGCTCGGCCAATACATCCTTGATGGCCTGTTTGACCTTGTCGGCGGTGCCGACCGGCACGGTGGATTTATCGACGACGATTTTGTAATCGCTCATGTGTTCGGCGATGCTTTTCGCCACGGCCAGTACGTATTTCAAATCAGCCGAGCCATCTTCGTCCGGCGGCGTACCCACCGCGATGAATTGAAACAAGCCGAAATCCACGGCTTCCTTGACGTCGGTGGTAAAGCTCAAGCGACCGGCGGCGACGTTGTCCTTGACCATCTCGTCCAAACCCGGCTCGTAGATCGGAATGATGCCTTGCTTGAGTTGGTCGATTTTGCGCTGGTCGACATCCATGCACAGCACTTGATTACCCACTTCTGCCAGACAGGCGCCCGTCACCAAACCTACATATCCACTGCCAAACACCGTAATTTTCATCGTTACACCTTGTAAACTAATTGGAAGTTCGTTTCTGTTTTAATCGATACAACGCGGAAATGTCCTCGTCGCCGTAACCTTTGGCCATCAGTTTGGCATAATCGGCCAGCGTAGTAATGGTTAGCGAGCAACCTACGCCGGCATGCTGAGCCATATGCTGAGCTATTTTTAAGTCTTTATGATGAAGCGCTAGTTTAAAACCCGGCGGGAATTGGTTTTGCGTCATGGTCTTGCCGCGATGCTGCAAGAACCAATTACCGGCCGCGCCACCGCTAACAACATCGATGACTTTTTCCATCGGTAATCCCTGAGCCTCTGCAAAGGCCAAGGCTTCGGTCACTGCCTGGTTAATCCCGGCACACATGATTTGGTTCACTGCCTTGCAGGCTTGCCCGGCGCCAACACCACCCATGTGCTCGATACGTGCGGTCATTGCCGCCAACACCGGGCGAACCCGTTCCAAAGTTTTCGGGTCGCCACCGACCATCATGGCCAACGTGCCTTTGTTGGCGCCTTCCACGCCGCCGGATACGGGTGCATCCAGGAAGGCAGCCTGTTTTTCCGCTAGTTTTTGAGCCGCCACAGTCGCCGTCTCGCCGCTAACCGTGGACATATCCACCACCACGCAGCCGGGCCGGATAGTTTTGGCGATAGCATCCACCACCATCAACACGTCTTTATCGGCCGACACACAGATCAACACGACATCGACTTGACCAGCCAACTGTTCGATAGTCTCGCAAGCCTGGATTTGCAATTCCGCCGCTAACGTCTCGGCTTTACTAGCGGTCCGATTGTAAACCGTAGTCAAGCATCCTGCCTTGGCAAGGTTGCGCGCCATGCCCTGGCCCATTGCCCCCAATCCGATCAAGCCTACCCGCATGTCATAACCCCTTTAATGTTTTGGGAGCCATTATAGCGCCTTGGTCTGGCCCTGACAGACCGCACTGCGATTTACAAAACGCCACGCTGTCGCAGTACCGAAACTGCAATCGTCGCGCTTATTTTTCCAAGTAGGTATAAGCGTTCAATCCGGCCAGCAACTCTTGCTCGAAAGCCTGCTTTTGCCCGGCCGACAATCCGCTGCCGTCTAGCTTTTGCCGATAGGCGGTTTTCAAAGCTTCGGTATTAATATGCACATAATCCAGCAATTCGCTGACATCCTCGCCTTCCATGAAGTCGCCGAAGCGATAGCCCTGTTCGTCCAATTCGATATTAATCGAATGCGTATCGCCGAACAGGTTATGCATATCCCCCAAAATTTCCTGATAAGCACCGACCATGAAAAAGCCGATCAGATAATCCTGATCTTCGGCGATGGTATGCAACGGCATGGTGTTGGCGATGTTCTGATGATCGACGTATTGATCGATACGGCCGTCCGAGTCGCAGGTCAAATCCTGCAACACCGCGCGCCGGGTGGGTTGCTGGTGCAACTGGTGAATGGGCATGATCGGGAAAATCTGGTCTATACCCCAAATGTCGGGCATCGATTGAAACAGGGAAAAATTGCAGAATACCTTGTCCGCCAGTTTTTCGTCTAATTCCTGCAAAATCTCCCGGTGATGATGGTTATCCAGGTTCAACTCGCGCTGAATTTGCTGGCACAAGCTCACATAGTATTTCTCGGCTTCCGCCAGTTCGGTCAACGACAAATCGCCTTGCACGAACTGAGCGCGGGCTTCGGCCATGTTGAATTGGGCGTTGTGATAGGCTTCCGCGATATTTTGCCCGGATATTTCCACCGGCGCAGCAGCGCCTTGAAGACTTTCCACTTCGGTGACATTGGTAATCAACACCGCGTGGTGAGCAGTGATGGCTCGGCCTGATTCTGTGATGATATTGGGCTGCGGCAAACCCTGTTGCTCAGCCACTTCGGCAAAAGCGCGGACGATGTTTTCTGCGTATTCGTTGACGCTGTAATTGATCGAACATTCGCGCCGCGAACCGCTGCCGTCGTAATCCACGCCCAAACCGCCGCCGGCATCGACGGTGGTAATGTTGGCGCCGAGTTTATGCAATTGCAGATAAAACTGGCCGGCCTCTTTCAAGGCCAGCTTGATGTCGTGGATATTGGCAATCTGCGAGCCCATATGAAAGTGCATCAGCTGCAAGCAGTTCAACATATCCAGTTGCTGCAAGCGGGCGATGAGTTGCAATACTTCGCTGGCATGCAAGCCAAACTTGGATTTTTCGCCGCCGCTGTTTTGCCATTTGCCGGCGCTGATAGTCGATAGCCGCACGCGCAAACCGATCATTGGTGTTACTTGCAGTTTAGCGGCCTCTTCGATAATCATCTCCAGCTCGGAAGGCTTTTCAATGACAATGAACACCGACAAACCCATCAACTGTCCCATCAAGGCCATGCGGATGTAAGCCCGGTCTTTATAACCGTTGCAGACAATAGTGCCGCTGGGTTTGGCCAGCCCTAAAATCGCCAATAATTCTGGTTTGCTGCCGGCTTCCAGACCGATATGCTCGGCGGCAACGATGCTTTCCACCACATTGCCTTGCTGATTAACCTTGATCGGATACACCGGTGTGTAATGCCCGTTGTAACGATGTGAGGCTCTCGCTTGATCAAATCCCTGCTGTAGCTGGCGGATGCGGTCGCGCAAAATATCGGTAAAACGCACCAGCACCGGAAAGTTCAAACCCTTTTCCCGCAGGGCCTGGGCGATCTCGAACAGATCGATTTCGGTCGCGCAATCGGCCCGCGGTTTTACGCAGACATGGCCTTGATCGTTAATCGAAAAATAACCGTTACCCCATTGCTGGATAGCGTAAAGCTGCTTGGATTGTTCAATCGACCAGGTTTGTGTTGGCACGCGTTCTACTCGGACTGTCATAAAGAGGTAGAAATTCTAAAGTATAATGATGAACGTTATATGACTTTTTACAGGACTTCATCATGCTCGACGACCAATGGTTCAGCGAAGCGCAAACCGCTACCGGTACCGCCTTTTCATTAAAAATCACCCGTAAACTCCACGAGGAGCAATCCGAATTTCAGTTTCTGGAGATATACGAAACCGAACAGTTCGGCAACTTGATGGTGATCGACGGCTGCACCATGGTCTCCACCCGGGATAATTTCTTTTATCACGAGATGATTAGCCACCCGGTGTTGTTTACTCATCCCAATCCGAAAAACGTGTTGATCATCGGCGGCGGCGACTGCGGTACCTTGCGCGAGGTGTTGAAACACCCCGGCGTTGAATCAGCGGTGCAAATCGACATCGACGAGCGCGTCACCCGTTTGGCGGAAATCTATTTCCCGGAATTGTGCGAGTCCAACAACGATCCGCGCGCCGACCTGAAATTTATCGACGGTATTAAATGGGTGAAAGACGCCGCGCCGAACAGCGTGGACATCATCATCGTCGACAGCACCGACCCGGTCGGTCCGGCGGAGGGCTTATTCAGCGCCGATTTTTACAGAGATTGCTATAAAGCATTGAGCGCAAACGGCATTGTGGTGCAACAAAGCGAATCGGCCTTGCTGCATATGAAAATCCTGAAGGAAATGCGCGCAGAAATGCGGGCCGCCGGCTTTGAACACCAACAAACCGTGTTCTTCCCGCAATGCATTTATCCATCGGGCTGGTGGAGCGCGACGATGGCCAGTAAAACCGAGTTGTCGAAATTCCGCGAGCTGGATGCCGCCAACAAGGGCTTTGAGACCGTCTACTACAACAGCGACATTCACAAAGCCAGTCTGGCGATGCCGGAGTTTTTCAAAAAAGCCTTCGCTTAAACCACAAGCGAGCCGAAGCGGATCCGCGCTTCGGCTGCTGCTGAGCAACATTCCACGCCGCACACTACCCTCAAATCGCTTTTCTGCCTTCAGCTCGACATCGCTAACCTTGATAGCTGTCCGACTATCTGAGACACTACATTTTGTAGGGTTGCGCCTACAGCCCTTACCCGCTCGACCACACAATCTTGCGGCTAGTCGAACAGTCTAAAAAGCTTATTTCATTAATCACGCCAGGAGATGATTAGGAATCAACCGATGACCACGCCTCCTGACAAAACCCAGGTAATCTTGTCCAACACCTTAGTCGGCAAACTATCCGAAAACGGCCGCGACCTTTCGGAGCTCGAGCCGTATTTGGTGGTTTTATCCGGTAGCGAACAAGGCAAGCAATTCAAATTACACAATCATCAGCATGTGTTGGGCCGCGAACCGTCCGTGGATATTCAGATTCCCGATCCTAAGGTCTCCCGGCGCCACGGCAGGATTTGGGTGCAAAGCCAGCATATCCTGCTCGAAGACTTAAACTCCACCAACGGCACTTACGTCAACGGCAAGCGTGTTGTAAAACATAAACTCGAATTACTCGACAGAATCCTGTTGGGCGACACCTACCTTAAAATCGATTACAAACGTTTCAACGAAGCCAAATCCGAACAGGCGCTTTACGCGGCAGCGAATCTGGATGCGATGACCAACATCCTTAACCGCAACGCCTTCATGCTGCGCGCGCAACAAGAATTGTCTTTTTGTAAACGTAACGAAACCCGATTGACGGTGATGATGTGCGACGCCGACCATTTCAAGCGCACCAACGACAATTTCGGCCACCTCGCCGGCGACCAGGTACTTAAAGAATTGGCGAAAATCCTGAATGCGGAAATGCGCCAGGAGGATTTTCTGGCCCGTTACGGCGGCGAAGAATTCATCATGTTATTGCGGGAAATATCCAGCGATGCCGCAGCCGCCTTGGCGGAACGCATCAGACATACGGTGATGCAGCATACGTTTCAATACCAAAATCAGCACATACCTACCACCATTTCGATTGGCGTCTGCTCGTGCCGGATAGTCACAGACACCTCCCTGGAAGCGATTATTCAAGCTGCCGACGACGCACTTTACCGCGCTAAGAAAAACGGCCGCAATCGCGTAGAAATCGACGCCCGATAACTTTGGCCTGTCAACCAGGCAATACAAACACCAAGCCTCATAAGGTATTTGCATTTATCCGCGCCGTGCGTTACTGTCCAACTTCCAGTGTTTTCGGCGTTCTGCTGCTATGCTTAGCACGTCAGTAGAATCAAATTTGTAACACCACGGGAGTATCCAACATGAATAAAAATAAATTCCTCACCACCTGTTTGCTGTCAGGTGCATTGTTAGCAAGCCAAACGGCAATTGCGGACGAAAACCATACGGGTTATTTGGCGGGTTTCACTTCCAGAGTTAGCCAAGGCTTTGCTAACACCGCCTTCAGTTTTATCGAAATCCCTAAAAACGTGACCAACATTACTCACGACCAAAACTTCCTGCTTGGCTCGACTTGGGGCGTGATACGTGGCGTGGCGCACACCGTCAGCCGCACTGTGATAGGCGTGGCGGAACTGATTACCTCGCCGATACCCACCGATGAATTTATCTCTCCGCCATACGTCTGGGACCGTTTTAGCGAGGATACCCGTTACTTCGGCCTGCATTTCCCCGGCTACTGGACCCATTTCGGCCCGCTGGATCACGGCTATTCCGACACGCTGGATCATGGCAAGTAACGCGGACGATACCGCTCGATTTAGAGGATAAGATCATGAAAAAAAAATACGTATACATCCCGCTTGCCGTTCTGGCCCTCTCGCTGACCGCATGTTCCACTCCGAAAAAAGATGTAGCGGGACTGAGTGCGGAAATTGATGCCGCATCTAAAGGTCATTACGGTCAAGCCTTGCTCCACGCGTCAGCGGCTGAACAAGAGTTAAAAACGGCCAATCATGTGCTGAAACACTGGCAAAACGATTACTACTGGAACATCGACGAGAGTCTAAAAGCGCAGGAGGCTGCAAAATCAGCCGCTGCACACATTTTGGCCTCGGAAAAAGAGTATTGCCAATGGCTAACCGAGGTGCATTCACAAAATCACCACAACGTGGAAACCATTCATGAAACCGTAGCCTACTTCAAAACCGGTAGCCACGTGCCGTTCAAAACCAAGGAAGACACCATCGGCCACATTGGTCACTTTTTACACGACCACCCCGATGCCACAGCGACTGTAACAGCTTCCACCGACACAGTAGGAAAGCCAGCCTATAACCAAGCCCTGTCAGAAAGAAGGGCTAAATCCGTTAGCGAACTGCTGATCAAAAATGGCGCCAGAGCCTCGCAACTGGTCTCTAAAGCTATCGGCGAAGCGCACGGCCCCGATAATACGGCTGATCAAAGTCACCGCGTTGCCGTGGTTATTTCCGCGCACCCTGACTATCTCGACTGCCCTAAACTGAAGTAAGTCCAACCCGCCCTGCACGCGCCAGCGGCAGGGTAATTGGCGGCAGAGATTCAATAGCATCGGTTATCGAATCTCTGCCCCACATTACATCTGGTCTGCCTGCTGTTTCTGTCGGTCCGCACTTTCAAAAATCTGCTTTTCCGCATCTCTGGCCTGATCCATGGGTTGTTTGATTGCATCCGAAAGGGGCGGCGGCACTGCTTTAGGCGGGTTGGGTTTATCGGCCGGCGCCGAGTCGCAAGCCTGCAAACCGCAAGCCACTAGTAAAAAAATCAAAGCGTTTTTCATGGTTTTACAGAATCGGCGGATTCAGTGGCTAATGGCAAAAACTCAATCATTCCGGTGCTCGCGAGGCCGGCGCAAAACCTGCTGTATCGCCTGCTCCACCGCCATATCGACAGCACCGGCCATCTCCTGATATTGCTGCTCGCTGACATTAATACCTTTATCGATGGTGTTCCGCACATAACACGGCGGTAATTTATTCAGCGCCAGACAAGCCACGTCTTCCTGAAATGCTTGACTGAATGGCTCGTCGGCCTGCTCAGCAAGCTTCCAAAGCCGGTCTATCACCAATCGCTCGTAATAATTACTAATATTCAGCATAAAGGCCTCTTGAAAAACATTGGCTACAAATGCTGATAAGCATAGCCCAGAATCCGACTTGGCCGAATCCATTCGCCAAGCTGACAGACGCCCCGATAACCATCATTTTTTTACAGTGGGGATGGACATTATGCAGATCACTCCGCCCGTAAAGCTTCCAGCGGATTCAATCTAGCGGCCTTGATGGCCGGCACCACGCCGGCCGCGATGCCTATAAACAGGGAAATCGCAAAGGCGGCAACGATGTAATTCCAGGCCAATTGCACCGGCAGCGCGGGAACAAAAGCGGCGGCGAGCTTCACCAGCGCCACGCCCAACAAAACACCTCCCGCCCCGCCGACCAAACTCAGCAACATCGCTTCACCGAGAAACAAGTTGAACACCATCCCGCGCTCGGCGCCAATGGCCCGCAACAAACCTATCTCCGACACCCGTTCCGACACCGCGATGGTCATGATAGTCAGGATACCCACTGAGCCCACCAGCAGCGAGATACTACCCAGCGCCGCCACCGCCAAGGTCAAGACACTCAATACCGAATCCATTTTTTCCAGCATCTGGTTCTGGGTAACAATCGTAAAATCTTCAGCACCGTGTCTGGCGATCAAGCGGCGTTTGATGGCTTGCTCCACCGTTTCCGCACTGGTCTCGCTGCTGTATAGCAGATCGATTTCCATCAAACTTTGCCGATCGAACATCTCCATGGCCTTGCCGCTGGCGATGAACACCGTGTCGTCCAGGTCAAACCCCAACATCTGACCTTTGGCCTGCATCACGCCGATCACCCGAAACCGGTCACTGCCGATACGGATGCGCTGCCCCAAGGGGCTAGCGCTAGCAAATAATTCGGTGCGCATCTTACTGCCCAACACCGCGAAAGCGCGCGGATTATCCAGGCCGTCGTTGGGCAGAAAGCGACCACTATCAACTTTCAACTGCCAGACCTGAGGCAACGCGGCACCGACGCCAAACACATTGGCACGGCGCTGCTTAGCGCCGGCCTCGATCCGGGCATTGCCTTGTACCATGGGCATCGCCGCCAACACATGATCCAGATTTTCCAGACTGGCCGCATCGGCGGTGGATAAAGGCCGCACCGTGCTGATGGTAGCGCCGGACAAACCGAAGGTAGTGGTTTTACCGGGATAGACCGCGATCAGATGCGTGCCGAACTGGGTAAATTCCGCTAACACGAAACTATGAATTCCGCGGCCGATGGAGGTCAAAATCACCACGGCGGCAATGCCAATGATCAAACCCAGCGCCGTCAGCAGAGAACGTTGTTTATGGCTGCTGATGCTGCGCAGCGCCAGTTTCGATAAATCCAGCCAATTCATCTTAGCGCCTCGCCAAAGCCGCGACCGGGTCCAGCCGCGCCGCCTTGCGGGCCGGCATTACCCCGAAAATCAAACCGGTGACCAGCGCCACCGCCAAGGCCGACAATCTGGCCCAAAGCGGCAAAGCGACCGGAAAATTAGGATACAGCCACTGCAATACCAAGATACCGAACTGGCCTATCACGCTGCCGACCACTGCGCCAGCCAGGGATAGCAGGGCCGCTTCGCATAAAAACCAGCGTTGCAACTGGCCTTGGGTGGCGCCCAAGGCTTTCAGCAAACCAATTTCCGCGGTGCGTTGGCTAACGCTGACCAGCATCACATTCATCACCAACACGCCCGCCACCGCCAGACTGACCGCTGCAATACCGGCCACGGTAAAAGTCAACGCGGTCAGGATTTTGTCGAAGGTATTCACCACGCTGTCCTGGGTAATCACCGTCACATCGTCCTCGCCTTCGTGGCGTAGCTTGATGATATTGCGGACCTCGTCGACAGCCTTGTACATGGCTGCTTCCGAATGCGCCTCAATTAAAATCCGAAACAAGGAATGGCTGTCGAACAAGGCTTGCGCGGACGCCACCGGCACGATGATTAATTCGTCAAAACCGGTGCCTATCGATTGGCCTTCCTTGGCTAACACGCCAATCACTCGAAACCGGCGGTCATTGATGCGCAGCCACTGCCCCACCGCTTGCTGGTGCGCGAACAATTCGTCACTGATGGTTTTGCCGATCACGCACACCGAGATTTCCTTATCGGCATCGGCTTCCGGTAAAAATTGGCCTTGGGCCATGGTTAAATGCCGCACGCGCAGCAAAGCCCGCGTAGAACCCATCACATTGGTTTCCCGCTCCAGACCGCCGACCGACACCGGCGCCGAGCCGATGCTGACCGGCGCAATGGCCGCGACGTGCCGGCTGCGGAACAAGGCGGCAGCATCGTCCAGCGTCAAATCGCGCGGTGTTTCGCCAAATAGGGGTGGGTGGCCGCCGGTGGTTTCGGTCCGGCCAGGCAGCACGATGACTAGATGGGTGCCCAGCGATTCGAATTCGTGGACCACATAATTGCGGGCGCTGTCGCCCAAAGCGGTCAACACATTCACGGCAGCCACGCCTATGCTCATCGCCAAAATAATCAGCGCGGCGCGCAGGGGTTGGGTCCGGATGGCTTTGCCGGCTTGAAGGAGTAAGTCTTTACTGAGCATGGCGATTGGGTAACAAGCTTAGCCGGCAGTTTAGCCGGAACCGCCAACAATACCCAGCTAAAACGCACGCGCTCCATAGATCGCGGGATTAGAGCCTTGAGCTTAGGTTTCCAGAAGCTGAGCGCAGCCCCTATAGAACCGGAACCGATCAATTTCCGAAGTAATTGATTATCAGCTTGCCACCGGACATCACCAAATCAGGGTATTCCGACAATTTAAGCTTTTGCGTCGGATCACCTTTTACCGCGATCAGGTCGGCGGGTGCGCCGGGCAGCAGAGTGCCCAGTAGAGGTATGTTCAGATACTGACCGGCTTTGGAGGTTGCGGTCCGCATCACATCCAACGGCGCCATGCCCGCCAGATGTTGCAGGTACAGCAATTCCTGGCCGTCTATGCCCCAGGGAATGTCGGGATGAGCGATTTCCGCGCCATACAAAAACTCCGCTCCCAACTCGGCTAAGCGTTTGACATTGCTGCTCACGCCCGGACATTTGGACAGGGTATCGATGGTACTGACGATTCTGACATGCTGTGCCACGGCTCGCTGCAATTGCGCATCCGGCAATGTGTTGCAGGGCGCGTGCGCCCATTCGTCGACGCCGGCATCCAAGGCCAATTGTGCGCCTTTAGACTCGGCAAGATGCGCCGCCACCCGACGACCCAATTGATGCGCTTCGTCGACGATGGCCGCCAGCACAACCGGAGATAACATCGGCCAGCTACGAGGCTTATCGTGCGTGTTGGTGTGCGAGTGTTGGGAGTGAGCGTGAGCGTGCCCGCCAGACCAGGGCGCGCCTGCTTCGCCACCCGGCTCCAACGCCACTTTGATCACGACTGCGCCGCCGGCTACCAACTTCTGCACCGCTTGCCGAGCTTGCTGGGCATCGGCTACCGGCAAGGCAATATCGGATTCGCCCAGATTCGGTATCGGATAGCCTGCCGGCGCGGTTAAAATCGGCCCAGACGTCATCAGCCTTAAACTGCCGTCGCCGCCATAGGGTGGATGCAGCGGCCCGCCGACATCGCGCACCGTGGTGATGCCATGGCGCAACACGGTATCGGCCGGGACATGTTGATAGCTTAAATGTGCGTGCAACTCGATAAAACCGGGCAGTAGGGTTGCATCGCCGAGATCGAGCCGGGGCGCATCGCTATCGTTAAAGGCTTCCCGGTCGTCTATCCTGGCAACCTTGCCTTCGCTGATCAGCACCGCTGCATCGTTTCGGAGCGTATAGCCATCGAAAACCCGCGCTGCCGCGATGAGCAACGGTTGGTCTTGGGCGAAGGCGACGCTGCCCGGCAAGGTCAGCACCAGCGCGGAAAGCAATTGGAGGCAGCGGTTGAAACTAGATTGAGATTTCATGGCTATTTCGCAAAAAGCAGTGCCGGCGAAAGCCGGCGCTGTCGAGTTGATGGGGATTAAATCGCCTAGAAGCTAGCGGCAATACCGATTTGTCCCCAAATGCCCGGCATTTGATAACCTGGGCGATAGACGTAGCGTTTGTCGAACAAATTTTCCACACTGACAAAGACTTCGCCTTTTTTGCCTAACTCGGCAATAGGATAGGCCAGCCGGGTGTTTGCCACGGTAAAGGCTTCAACACGTTGGTTATTCACTTCGCCGACATTCCGGGCTCTGTTCAACGCCCAGGTTCTTGATTGGTATTGCAAATCGAAAGAAAAGCGCAGCGGACCGATGGGGCCGTTGATGCCGGCGGTCACTGCTTGTTCCGGGGTGTAGGGCAAATTCGGGATGCTGGGGTTGAGCAAAGTCAATCCGACAAACATGCTCCAGTCGGCGATCAGCTCTTGTTTTACAGAGGCTTCCAAGCCGCGCATCCAGTACGAGCCGTAATTGAGATACGCACCCTGGGTTAAATCGAATACGTAGCGGTTCTTGACGTTATCGATGAAAAAGCTCAAATCGATTTTTGTGCTTTTGAACGGCGAGGCTTTCAAACCCACTTCAGCATGATCGACGTTTTCAGGCGACAAGTTTTGCCAGCCGTCGGCTGAAAAATTCGGTAAAAAGCCGCCGGAAAACATATTTAACGGCACATTCGACAAGGCCCCAGAGTTAGTCGCCGCGTCAATGCCTGGGTAATTGACACCATTGGAGACGTTACCGAACACGGTTAAATCTTCGGAGACAAATGACAAACCGGCATGCGGCGAGGCTTTGGATTTGTAGTGGCTATGGTCGTAAAAACGCACACCGATAGACGGTACCATCACCCAGTCTTTACTCAACACCACGTCGTGATTCAACGCCACATAAGGACTGGTGAGCCTGAAAGTGGGGGTGGCAAATTGATAGATTTGGTTGCCGGTTTGCGTGCCCAGGTTAGTCACTTTACCGTTCAGCCATTCGTTATCGATGCCGGCCAATAAGGTGCCGCCCTGCCACGGCGAAAACTGCTCTTTCCAGCGAAAACCGTCCATGCTGTATTGGCTGAGCAGATTGGAACGGTTGTCGGCAAAGCCGGTGAAGTAAGTATTTTGACTCAACCAGTTACCGTCGCCGCCATTATGGTACAGGGTAAATTTACCCTGCCAATCGCCGTGCTCATGGCTGACGCTGGCGGCGACCATGCCGGCAACCGTATCGTACTCGCCGATAGGCGGCGTTACCCCGTAACGTCCAGGGTCGCCGGCTTTGTTATCCGCGTAAAGAAAAGTTACATCCGAGCGCCATTGCGGATTCAGTTGATAGCCGGCTTTACCCATCACATTGCGCAATTCGCCATAGCCATTTTGGCGATGGCCGTCCGATTTGGCATAGCCTTGCGCCAGCGAGAAATCGAAATCGCCGTACTTGCCCTGCACATCCGCTTGCTCGGCAAGCGTGCCGAAAAAACCGCCGGACAAGCGACCGCTACCGTGGATACCTTCTTCGACCGCAGTTTTGGTTTGCAGGTTGATTGAGCCGAAATTGTTGCCGTTGATATGCGGTTGCGGGCCCTTGTAAACCGTAATCGATTGCATGCCGTTGACGGGCAACAAATCCAGCAAGGGATGGTTCCAGGTTGCCATATACATAGGAATATCGTCGATATAGGTTTTAATCTCGCTACCCGGACGGCCAGAGCCCTGACCGCGAATCGAAACTGCGCCGCCCTGGTCGCCGCCGAACGCGCCGACCGGGTTATAGCGCGAGATTTGCACACCGGGGGTTCTTTTCAATACGGATGCCAAATCCAGCGCATTCTGATCGCGGATTTGCTCTTCGGTCACGACTGCGGACACGCCGGAGAACTCGTCCACATGGTTTTCTTCGATAATGGGACTGGCGACTACCTCGGTGGAATCGAGCTCGTCAGTCTTTTCCTCCGCCATCACGGCGGCACTGGCTTGTAGTAGCGCCAAGGAAACCAAAAAGGGCTTGGGTAAATTCAGTAGGGGCAGCAAGGCGTATTTCATGATAATTCCAGTCAACATTCGGCAAATATAAAACCCGATCCACCGAACATTTATCGATTAATGTTCGAATATGGAAAGCGTTTATCACAATGCTGATTTTAACGAATCACCCGCAGCCGCCTAAGCTCCTTTCATATGCTAAAAGTAATATTTTTTATGCTATAAGTAGCAACCGATCATGCCTAGTTGTTCGATTATTTCATCCAAAAAACTCGACAGCCTATTTAATAACTATCAATTAAGCCAAATAACATAGTTTAAATAAAATTTTCTTATTGGTAACAACACAGAAATTACGATGACGAAAAAAACGGCGGGACGCTGGCGTATCAAAAACGAAGAATTGCAGTCCCAACAGCAAGGCAATTGCCTGACTGAGTATCTACCGCATGAAATGGGCAAAGGCCACTCGACTCTGTTTCCGCTCGATCAGGATCTGAACTATATCGAAACCCATTATCAGCCCAGTCAGGATTTAGCTGTCCTGACCCGGATGGATCAGCATAACCCTCGTCTGGTCGTGACGTTGGGCATGCAAGGGCAATCCCGATTCGTTGATGCGCAAGGCCGCGAAATTACCTTTAATGAAGGCTATACGTCGATAACCGCATTTAGCTCCAGTATTGGCGAGCGCCAATATCAAGCCAATAATCCGATGGCTCAAGTGCGCTTTTCGATGAGTAAATCCTGGTTAATTAGATATTTCGGCGAAAATACCGCAACGCGATTTTTTAATAAGAATGGTATTAGTTTAATAAGCTATAAACCGATTTCGAACGCGGCATTAATTGCCACGCGACAGTTATTAAATTGCCATCCGGATAACCCGGTAAAACATGTATTTATGCACGGCCAAGCCATGTCGATATTAGCCGCCGAAATGGGGCATCTATGGCAAGACAATCAGAAGAGCTCGCCAATATTTGCGCAAAAAGACAAGGACATAGCCCAAGCCGCGCGTAGCATTCTGTTAAATGAATATAAAAACCCGCCGTCTATTGCGGAATTATCAAAACGTGTCGGTACTAATCAATTTAAATTAAAGCAATTGTTTCATCACTTTTTTAATACTACGCCGTATGGCTTATTATTAGAGATTAGAATGAAAACCGCATATCAGTTATTGGAATCCCGCCGTTGCCAAATCGACATTGCCGCCGCCCACGTCGGATACAATCACGCCAGCAATTTCAGCAGCGCTTTTAGCAAATATTTCGGAATATCCCCCGGCAATATTGCCAAAAACCACACATCCAAACCTTAAGGGTTTAATATAGACGCGGCTCCGACTAAATTTGTGTGTCGGTAAGCCGGCGGGATCATAGATATTCTGGATTTGCAGGCCATCAGGCCGAGCCGACACAGCCTGATTATCGACCTATTAGCCCTTACCTCTCTTAAACCAAGCATCAGTGCCCGCCGCCACTAATCAGCCGCAATCTATTCAGAAACCCAAACCTATCTTGCCGCCGTCTAACAGCCGCCTCGGCCTAATCTACATGCTGGTCGCTTGTGTGTTGTTTTCGGTTATGAACGCCGGCGCATATGCGATTGGCCTACTCGATACCGGCTTGCCACCCAGCATGATCAGCTTTATCCGCATCCTGGCCAATTTATTGATTCTGATAATCCCGGCGCTGATCGGCGGCCGACTAATCGGTCTGTTCGGCGACGCCCGCCCTTCACTGTGGTTGCGCGGCTTGTTCGGTAGCACGGCCTTGATGCTGTCATTCGCCGCCATCGCCCGCATCGGTCCCGGCGAAAGCGCTTTTCTGACCGCCAGCAGCGGTGTGTTCGTAATGCTCTTAGGGCCATTAATTCTAGGCCAGAAAAACTCGCTGCTGGTTTGGCTGGCGATTATTGGATCGTTTTGCGGAGTATCTTTGCTATTTGACCTGCACAATAGCCATAACCTGTTTGGTCAAGCCATGGCGTTGCTGGCCGGTCTGCTGTCGGCGCTGGCGTATTTGATGGTGGCGCGCGCCGGGCGCAGTAATACGCCGCAAACGGTGATTTTCTATTTTTGTCTGGTCGGCTTGGTGTTACACGGCTTTTATTTTGCGCGCTTTGGCTATCGCCTGCCGGGCTCGCCGGAAAGCTGGGGCTTATTACTCTTGGTAGGTCTGTCGGGCAGCGGCGCGCAACATTACATGACCCGGGCTTATCAAGCGGCGCCCGCGGCCTTGGTCAGCTCCATCGGTTATTTGGCCCCGGTATTAAGCCTGGCCTGGAGCGTCGTGCTGTTCGAACAAATTCCCGGCCAAACGGCCCTGGTCGGCGCCGCGCTGATTTTAGTATTTGGCGTGATGTTGCCGTTTTTACGTTAAGCCAGACCAGCCAGGCATCTATTCTTGCTTTATGAAATACCGGGTTGCTTGCAACGCCTGACCATCGGCATGTTATTGCTGAATTGGCCGGCGCTTTCGAGACCAGACTTTAAGCCGCAACCTTGCAATAAGATGGAATCCAACTGCGCGCGATCATGTAGTCCGGCAATTCATTAAAATCAAACGCTTCGCCATGGGCGATCATTTTTTTAACATCAAACAGTACGCCGACTTCCGGAATATCCTGATAAAACATGATGTAAAACGGCTTAACCAGATAGCGGGCAATCTTAATACCCAATGGCCCGATGAAATTACGGCGCTGGCCGACATGAGCGACTTCGTCGATGGTGATTTCGTCCAACAAAGCTTTCAGACGATCCCGAACTTCCGGCTCGTCGGCCAATAACTCGTCGAATAACTGATACAGATGGCAATAGAAGCTGACGCCCATCAACTCCGTGACGAAGGCCGGCGTATCCATCAATACCCCCGGCAACTTGGGAAACTGTTCGTATATCATTTCCTTAAACGGGGTCAACGGTTCCCAGACCACCCGCTCTAATCCGCAGGTTTTCAGCATTTCATCGAACAAACGCCAATGGCAAAATTCTTCGGCCAGATGCACTCGGGAAATTTTGTCTTCCACGCTATGCGAATTAGCCATATCCGGCACCACATCCCAGGCACCTTTGATCCCCACCCATTCGTGGCGCGCAAATTTATAGATACCGCAGAGTAACAAGGTCAGCTTGTCCAGGGATTTTGGCTCGTCCACCATCTTCACATAATTGCGATAAAAGGCTTCCGGATCCGCCAAGGGTTTGTGCAAGCGCACCGGATTATTTTGAAAATACACCAATCGTTCGCGCTTTTTTGCCAAATCCCGGTCCGCTTCCAATAACTCACCACCATGTTGTTGGGTAAACAGCCAATAATCGGCAAAATTTTCCTGCCGTTGCGCGTCGCTGGCGGGCGTAAAAATAGAACGATATTTGGCCTGAGTCACAAAAAATTTCCCAATCTGTGGATAAAGACGCAGATTCTAACGAATTAATGACTTAAGGGTGGATTTTAAAATTTTTCCGTCAAAGACATTGCTTGATCATTCGATTCCCGCTGCATTCCCAACCAAATCAACGCATCGTCGCGATTATTGAAAATCCGATAAACCCAATCGGCATCCCGCGGCATTGACAACATAACTTGGGTGGTTAGCTGGCTGATATGGCTATACACCACAAATGCCGCCGCTTTAATACCGAGCAAAGTGCCCATAGCGGTTTGCGAGGCAAAGTCATAGTGGTAGGCGTTTACTTTGTGAACCAGCAGCAGATAGGGCCTCTGCAAATGCGCCACGATCCAAGCATGATATTCGTCGACAAGAGCCAAGTTCAGTTCCACACCCTCATCGACAATAAACTCCGCCAAATCCTCATCCAGCTTGATGGCATTACAAAAACTTAATCTATATCGCTCCATCATCCCTCCTCGGCCCACTGGCGCTTTAAATCTGCGGACAGTATCGCACAACCAGGAAAACTCTAACGACAAAGTTATCGCTACCAAGCATTTTCAGCACCGCCCAAACTGAAAAACTAAACCGAGCGATCTGCCAATAGTCCATCGACAATGCGCAATTGCCGCTTAGCCCTGCCACCGATATTTTGATCGTGAGTGATGATGATCAAAGTCACGCCTTGCCGATTCAGATTTTCCAACAACTCGATAATGTCCTGACCTGACTTGCTGTCCAGATTACCGGTCGGCTCATCGGCCAGCAGAATACCGGGCTGCATGATCATTGCCCTGGCGATGGCTATACGTTGCAACTGGCCGCCGGACAATTGATTGGGCTTATGCTCTGCCCGATCCAGTAAATTAACCGAGGCCAACGCCTCTAGCACGCGTTGCTTGCGCTGCTTGCTATCGACCCCGGCCAATATCATCGGCATTTCGATGTTTTCCGCTGCGGTGAGCCTGGGGATCAAATGAAAAAATTGAAACACGAAGCCGATATTGTCGCGGCGAATCCGCGCCAGCTCGTCGTCACTTTGCCGGGTGACATCGGTGCCGTTTAGTAAGTATTGGCCCGACGAGGGCTGGTCAAGCAGTGCGACAATGTTTAACAGCGTCGATTTACCTGATCCGGACGGACCCATCACCGACACATATTCGCCGGGACCGATAGACAGGTCTATACCGTTCAAGGCCTGTACGGTCTGCTCGCCGACCTGAAATTCCCGGCGAATGCCGCTGAGTTGAATCATGGCTTGACGCGGACCGTGACGCCGGCTGCCACGCCTTCCTTGCCAACTGATGTCACCACTTGGTCGCCCACCTTTAGCCCGGACAGTACTTCGGTGAAACTCCAGTTGGACAGGCCGGGCTGGAAGCTTTGTTCATGCAGCACATTATCTTTGTCTATCAACAAGACGCGGTGATTGTCCAGAATCGCCTCGGCGGGCAAACGCAGCGTGCGCTCTTTTTGACTGAGTAATACTTCGATGTCAGCACTGTAACCCGGCAACAACTCCGCCAAATCTTTGGGATCGCGCAAAGTCACTTCCACTTCGACCGTGCGCGCCTGCTTTTCTTTTTCCAGCACATAGGGCGCGACGCGGGTGACGACGCCGGAACAGCGCTTATCTGGAAACGCATCCAGCGACACACAAGCACTCATGCCGGTCTTGATGCTGGCCGCATCCACTTCATCGATAGGCGCTGAGACGGTCAGACAACTAACGTCCAGCAAATCAATAGGCGGCAAAGTCGGAATCCCCGGCGGCGATGGCGTGACGAACTCGCCCAATTCGGCATTCACCTCCGCCACCGTACCGTCGAACGGCGCTTTCACCAAAGTGCGCTGCACAGCCGCTTCCGCCACGCCCAACTGCGCCTCGGCCACCTCAATGGCCTGCAGCGCTGCTTTGCAGCCGGCGCGCTGCGACTTACCACCGGTCACCGATTTGTCCACCTGTTCTATCGAAACCACATTTTTGTGCTTTTGCAATTCCGTCATCCGCGCCGCTTCCCGCTCCGCGCCACCGGCCAACTGGCAAGCCTGTTCGGCACTGGCCCGGCTGGCATTGATTTGGGCTTTTTGCAAAACCACTTGAGCTTTTAAATCCTGATTCCACACTTCCAGCAACACCTGCCCCTGCTTAACTTTATCGCCTTCCTTGACCAACAAACCCGCCACTTGCCCGCCCGTAGCCGGCGCCAGATAAGCACGCCGACAGGCTTTCACCGTCCCCACCCGCGTATTCGCCACCGTTGCCCGCATCTCGCCTTCCGCAAGGGTATAAACCTCCACATCAACCGGTTGCGGGCGGCGGCTGTAGAAAAATAGTGCGGCGATGGCTATAAGCAAGGCGGCAACAATCAGCGTTTTACTTTTCATGGAGAGAGTGGGCGGATAAGGGGTAGACCGGTAGCCTACATCGACAACGCTTGATTGCCAAGCGGTGAACTAGTTCCTCTTCAACACATGCCCACTAAGCTGTCCACCCTACATTTTGTGGGTTGTAATCGCCAGTACGGCTTGCTGGTAATGCCGGTAACGTTGCCGGCCGGCCTGCTTACATTCTTCACTGTTATCCAATATTTCCAGAATGCGCTCAGTCGGGGCCGTGGTCGGTGGGTAAAGACTCGACAGGTTGACGACAATTTTCTGCCAACCGTCCGGGATGTTTTCACCGCCAATCAGAATGGTGCTGGCAAATGCCGGGATTTCACCGCGATAGATTTGGTGGGGAATAAAACTGCCGGCCCGAAACGTCCACAGCGCTTTATCGATTTGCTCGGCTTGTTCCACCGAGTCGGTCATAACATAGGGAAAGTGGCCGCTGCGGTAGATTTTCTCGATCAGCTTGCAGGCAAAATCCTGGCGTTGCTGCTGGTCGTGGGTCGCCAGCACGTAGAAGGCGACTTCGGGGAGGGATGGCGAATGACTGGGTTCGGTCATGTCGGTTAAGTTCTGCGCTGAGTAAGGGGAGTTATTTTAATGCTGCTAATAAGGTACTTCCCTATCTGAAAAAAGGGGGGGATATTTTAGAAAATCTCCCCCAGCCCCTCTTTTTCAAAGAGGGGGGTGACAAGGCGCCTTACTTTAATGCACTGCTCCGCCTTCATTAAACCGCAGCGCGATTCAACAGGTATTGAGCAACCAAGGGCACCGGCCGGCCGGTTGCGCCTTTGTTGGCGCCGGTACGCCAGGCGGTACCGGCGATGTCGATATGCGCCCAGCGATATTCTTCGGCAAATTTGGATAGAAATACCGCCGCAGTAATGCTGCCACCATCCGGGCCGCCGATGTTGGCCAAATCGGCGAAGTTGGATTTTAATTGTTCCTGATATTCTTCCCAGATCGGCATGCGCCAGACCAAGTCGCAGGCGGTGTCGCCGGCGCTAAGTAAATCGTTGCACAGTTTGTCGTCGTTGCCAAACAAACCGCTCGGTACCCGGCCCAAGGCGACGATAACGGCGCCGGTCAAGGTTGCCATGTCGATCACTACGTCGGGGTTGTATTTTTTGGCGTAGGTTAGCGTGTCGCACAAAATCAAGCGGCCTTCGGCGTCGGTGTTCAAGATTTCGATGGTTTTGCCGGACATGCTGGTCCAGATGTCGCCGGGTTTGTTGGCTGCTCCATCCGGCAGGTTTTCCGAGGCCGGAATCAGACCAACGATGTTCAGCTTCAGATTCAACGTTGTCGCCATGCGCATTAAACCTAACACGCTGGCCCCGCCGCACATATCGTATTTCATTTCGTCCATGCCTAAGCCGGGCTTCAAGGAAATGCCGCCAGCGTCGAACGTCAAGCCTTTGCCCACCAACACGATCGGTTTGGCGTTGCTGTCGCCACCTTGGTAATCCAGGCAAATCAATTTAGCGGGCTGGCGGCTGCCGCGCGATACGGACAGAAAGGAACCCATGCCCAGCGCTTCCATGTCGCTTTCTTCCAGGATCTCGCAATTCAATTTGTCGTGCTCGCCGGCCAGAGCCAGGGCTTGTTCGGCCAGATAGGTAGGGGTGCAGATATTGCCGGGCAGATCGGCCAAATGTTTGGCCAATTCCATGCCCTTAGCGATGGCGATGCCTTGTCGCAGGCCCGATTCGGCCAAGGCTTTTTGACTATCATCGGCCACTACAGCCAGCTTTTGCAGCGGATTTTTGTCGTCGACTTTTTTGGTGGCGCTGTATTGGTACAGGCCGTCGTTAAATACTTCCACGACTTGCCGGGCTTTCCATTGGCTGTCAGCGCCGTTGACATCAATATCCAGCAGCGCACAGCTGGCGGCACCGACTTTGCTGTCCTTGATGGTTTTAATCGCTGCGGCCAGGGCTTTGCGGTATTGCTTGCGGGTGACTTTGCCGCGCTCGCCAAAGCCCAACAAGACGATGCGAGCGATATTGCCTTCCGGCAGGTTGTTGACCAGCAGGGTTTCGGCGTTTTTGCCCTTGATGTCGCCGCGACTGATGAGTTTAGTCAGCAAGCCACCGAAGAGGCTATCCAATTGGGTTGCCGCCGGGCTGAGTTGTTGATTTTCGTAGATTCCGACCAGCAGACAGTCGCTTTGCAGTTTGTCTAAGGGTGAGCTTTCTATAGAATAGTCCATGAGAATAGTCTGTAAGTGTCTGGGATTGAGGGTTTGCGCCGGGTGCAGCGGTCTGTGGTTCGATTATACCTTAGAAATTAGGAGTGAGTTGTTGAGCATTGAGCGAGGATTACCCAGCGCGGGCCGGCCTTTCCGGCTGTTGACGGTGCTGGATAAAATGATAATCAAGGAGCTGTTTCAGACAGTCACCGCCGTATTGGTGGTATTGGTGGTGATCATCGTCAGCCGTAAATTTATCAAGGTGTTGGCGCAAGCTATCGAGGGCAATATCGCCAACGATACGGTGATGACCTTATTGGGTTTAAAAATCGTTATCGCCACTACCACCTTCTTGCCGGCCGCGCTGTTCATGGCAGTGTTAATGGTGTTGGGCCGCATGTATCGCGAGCAGGAGATGGCGGCGATTTCGTCGGCCGGCGGCAGCGTGTTTACCATTTATCGGGCGATATTCATGCTGGTGGTACCGTTAAGTCTGGCGGGTATGGCGCTATCGATGCTGGCTTCGCCCTGGGCGGAGGCCAAAACCGAGCAGTTGATGCATCAGGATAAACAAAATGCCGATATTCGCGGCATCGCCGCCGGCCGCTTCAGCGAATACAGCGACGGCGAGTTGATTTTTTACACTGAAAACGTCGACGACGAAGGCCGGATGCATAAGGTGTTTGTGCAAAACAAACAAGGCGACAAAACCGGCGTGGTGAATGCCGAATACGGCTGGTTGAAAAATCTGCCCGGCGGTTTGTATCTGGTGTTGGAAAATGGCGAGCGAATTCAAGGCGTACCCGGTAACAAGGATTTCACCATTGAGGCGTTTAAAGAATATGCCGTGTTGATCGAAAAAAAGGTCACCATTTTGAATTTGGGGCGCGAGGCCGCTGCCACCGAGAATTTATGGCTTTCGCCGGAATTGCGGGATGTCGCCGAATTGCAAGACCGTTTCAGCACGCCGTTGGGGGTTATTTTATTGGCTTTTCTGGCGGTACCCTTAGCCAAACTGTCGCCGCGCGGCGGCATATACGGCAGTATGCTGGTGGCTTTCGGGATTTATTTCGTGTACGGCAATTTGCAACGGGTTAATCACAGCTGGGTGATCAGCGGGGCGTTACCGTCCTGGTTGGGCTACTTCTGGGTGGATACTTTATTACTGGTATTGGGTTTATTGATGTTGATGCGCTTATACGGCTGGCAATGGTTGTCGCAACGTCTTAAGGAGAAGCTGGCATGATCAACGTATTGACCATTTATATCGTCAAGGAAGTCGTCAAGGGCTCCTTGATTGCGGTGTTATTGCTGTTGACTTTGTTCAACCTGTTCAGCTTCAGCGATGAGTTAAAAGATTTGGGGCAAGGCGGTTACGGCTTGAAACAGATTTTGTGGTTTTTGACCTTAACCTCGCCACGGGTGTTTTACGAATTGGTGCCGTCGGCGGCTTTGCTGGGTAGCTTGTTCGTGGTGGGCTCGATGGCGAATAATCGCGAAATCGTCGCGATGCGCGGCGCTGGTTTATCAATCGCCTGGATCATCAGAACCATTATGCTGGCGGGTTTGTTGCTGGTGACTGTTGCCGTGCTGGTGGGCGAATTCGTGGCGCCGTCATGCGAACGCGCTGCGCAAGTGCTGAAAACCACCGCGCTGCATGACGGCGTAGTGATGCGCTCCCAATACGGGATGTGGCTGAGAGAGGGCAACAGCTTTATCAACGTGCGGAAAATTCTCGATGATGGCTCGCTGGCCGACGTGCGGATTTACGATGTCGATGAGGCGCATAGACTCAACCGCATCACGCAAGCCGAGCATGCGCAGTTTTTAGGCGATAAACAATGGCGTTTGGAAAGCGTCAAACAATCCGAAATCAATCGCCAGCAAATATTTGCCGGCACCCAAGCCGAACAGGCGTGGAAATCCACTATAGACTCGGATTTGTTGAAAGTGGCCGTAGTCAAATCTGACAATCTGTCGCTTTACGATTTGTTCATGTACATCGACTTCCTGAAACAGAACAATCAAAAATCGCAAATTTACGAGTTGGCATTCTGGAGCCGTTTGATCAACCCGTTTGTGACCTTTGTAATGTTGATGGTGTCAGCGCCGTTCGTAATCGGTATTGGTCGCGGCACCAGTACCGGTGCGCGTATCATGATGGGGATCGTGATTGGGATGACCTTTAACATTTTCGACAGGATTGCCGGCCATGTCGGTCTGGTTTACGACATGAATCCGATGTTGATGGCAATGTTGCCCAGTGCGTTGGTATTTTGCGGCGCGCTGATCGCGGTTAGGCGGGTCAGCTAGTTGGAATTAGTGGCCCCTCTGCGGAACGGAAAACGATTGCTTCCGTTCCGTGGAGAGTCGGCCAACCTTATGACTGCCGTTATTTGCGAGTCATGAACAGATAAAGAAATTTACATTTCAAAACCACATTTTTGTCGTCCATTTCCACGACAGCGCAATCTTCGTATTTTTCCCGGCCGGGCGTGATTTGTTTTTTGATCACACCATCAGCCACGCTATATTTGATCGGAATGGTCATTTCGCCAATGCCGCTACGCGCATCTTCACCGGTGGTTATCAAGGTGCCGTCCTTTTGAAATTCCCAAGTCACATGCAGGGGCTTCTTTTCGCGATCAAGAGCCAAGGCTTCGTGTGTAACCTGCCATTTGCCCAGCAGCTTGGAATTGTCTTGCAGTTTGATCTCGGCACTGGCTGTAGATGTCGCCAATGCAGCAAGCAAGGATAAAAGTGTTGTTATTGTTTTCATTGTATGCTCCCGGGTGAGAGATTGATCGAGCCGCGAATATAGCATATCCGCTTTTGCCGTCAGCGCTTTTCTTCCTGAAAAACCAAGCGGGTTTTTGACAGAGAATCGTGCCAGCATTGGCCGTTTTTATCGAATAGACACCAGAAAAACCCCAGCCCCAAACAAGCCCAGGATAACAAGCCGCCCACGAAGCGCATGCCGGCCTGCCGCCAATCGAGAGATTGACCGTCCAGAGTACATACTTTTATTTTCCAGGCGCGCAAACCCAGGGTTTGGCCTCCGTGAGTCCAAAACCAGCCGTAAAAAACAAAGCTGATGACCAGCAGATAGAGCGGATAAAAAAACTGATCACTGGCGAATGCCTGGCCGGCGTTGAAGGGCAGAGCGATGGCTGTGGCGAAAAACCATATCGCCAGCAGTAAGAAAGCGTCGTAGCCAGCGGCTGCCAGCCGACGCAAAAAACCCGGCGCGGACGGTGAATCCGCGCCGGGTTTTGGGATACTTGATTTAGAGGATTGTCGCAATTATTTGTCGAAAATCGCCAGTTTTTGCCCCATATACATGCTCATGCCCACCAACGCGCCGATCATGACAATGGAAAACAGAAAGGGCGGTCTATGGAAAACCAACAACGCGAAATCGGCGACGAATAGACTAGTAAATACAGGCTGGTCTACAAAACCCAGTAAAATTTTTTTAAACATACGCTCCACTCTCCGATATAAATTCCCCGTCGCCGGCCTAAGGGCGACAAGTACAGCCAATTTTTATGTTATTACACCAAAATATTCGGCGAATGGCGAAATTCTACATTTAACACAAGGGAATGTAAAAGAATGTGCTGGATTGAGCTTAAATCTGGCGAGGTGTTATGATAAGCCCGCTAGGACGTTCGCGCCCGAAGCCTCGAAAAATCTGGCAAACGTCATTCTAAAATAAGGGATAAAGTCATTTTTAGTTTCTTCAAAAAAATCTTTTCACCGGTTGAGCAAGTTGCCGAACCGGTCAATGAGTCGGCGGGGTCGAGTGCCGTGAAGATTTATCCGCGTTCAGAGCATTGCATTTCCCGTGCGCAAATCAGTGAAAATGCCCTGAAAGTATTGCAACGCCTGAAAAAAGCCGATTACGAGGCCTATCTGGTTGGCGGCTGTGTCAGAGATTTGCTGCTGGGGAGGGAACCCAAAGATTTCGACGTCGCGACTAACGCCAGTCCGGAACAAATCAAGCAAGTATTTCGCAATTGCCGGATTATCGGCAGGCGCTTTCGCTTGGCGCATGTGTTTTTCGGGCGTGAAATCATTGAGGTGGCGACGTTTCGCGGCTCCGAGCAGGAAGAATCCGACCAGCATGTGGTGCATGAAGACGGTCGCTTACTGCGTGATAACGTGTTCGGTACGCTAGAGCAAGACGTCTGGCGCCGAGATTTCACCGTCAACGCGCTGTATTACAACATCCGCGATTTCTCCGTGGTCGATTACACCGGCGGCATGCAGGATCATGCCGCAGCGGTGATGCGCTTAATCGGCGACCCGGAAGTACGCTATAGAGAAGACCCTGTGCGGATGCTGCGCGCCATCCGTTTTGCCGTAAAGCTGGGCTTTACTCTACATCCAGACACAGAAAAACCGATTTACGCCCAAGCCGATTTACTTAAGAGCATCCCGTCTGCGCGTCTTTACGATGAAGTCATCAAGTTGTTTTTGTCCGGCTACGGCCTGCAAACCTTTGAGATGCTCAGACATTACGGCTTGTTTGCGATTTTATTTCCGGATACCGACCGCTGCCTCGCCAGCGAAGACCACGATTTTCCGCGCTTATTCTTGATCCGGGCCTTGGAAAATTCCGACACCCGCTTCAACGACGGCAAAACCCTGACACCTTATTTTTTACTGGCTGCCTTGTTGTGGGAACCGCTGCAATTGGCTGCGCAAAGACGCATCGCCCACGGCGAAAACGAAACGCTGGCCTATCAGAACGCCGCCAACGAAGTGCTGACCAGACAAATCAAGGTCACTGCGTTACCTCGCCACATTACGCAATCCATGCGCGAAGTGTGGTTCTTGCAGAACAAGTTCTCCAGAACGGTTGGCCCCCGGCCTTATCGTTTGCTGGAGCAG
Organism: Methylomonas sp. 2F7; assembly: GCF_057126975.1. NCBI lineage: Bacteria > Pseudomonadati > Pseudomonadota > Gammaproteobacteria > Methylococcales > Methylococcaceae > Methylomonas > Methylomonas sp. 2F7. Next base: position 4,899,126 of record NZ_CP195203.1, on the reverse strand, counting down.
CCCAAATTCAGAGCGGCGTACGACTTTTTGCGGCTACGTGCGGAAACCGGCGGCGCCGATCCGGAACTGGTCGAATGGTGGACAGGTTTTCAAGAAGCCGATGACGCGGAGCGGGAAAGAATGACCGCGCCGCCAAAATCCGGCGGCGGTAAACCCCGTAACCGAAAAACCGGCCGTTACCGTTCTCGAGGCAAACCAGCCCCCGTCGGCAATGACGCTAGCTAAGTCAGCTGCCGAGGCCTATATTGGCTTGGGCAGCAATCTCGAAGACTCTGTCGATCATGTCAATCGAGCCAGGCTGGAAATTTCGGCCTTGCCGGGCGTGGCCGAAATTGCCTTTTCTCCCTTGTACCGTAGCACACCGGTTGGCCCGCAAGATCAACCCGATTATGTCAATGCGGTAATGCGAATTTCTACCGAGTTGGAGCCCCTGGCTTTGCTCAGACAATTACAGCAAATCGAAAACCAGCATGGCCGGCTGCGCAGCGTGCGTTGGGGAGCTAGAACGCTGGATTTGGATGTATTGCTTTACGCGCAACAGAGCATTAATGAACCGGACCTGATTGTGCCGCATCCGGAGTTGTCCAAGCGCGCCTTTGTGCTGTACCCCTTGGCTGATGTGGCCAGCAGCGATTTGAAGATTCCGGGCCTGGATTCATTGTCGCAACTCTTGGCAGCTTGTCCACCCGACGGCTTGCGGAAAATAACCGCATGAGTTTATATGCCGATACTTTAAAAACGCTGACGATCAGTGATCTGGCGGCAATGAAAAATGCCGGCGAAAAAATCAGTTGTCTGACGGCTTATGACGCCAGTTTCAGCGCCCTGTTGGACCGGGTCGGCATTGATGTACTGCTGATCGGCGATTCATTGGGCATGGTGATTCAAGGGCATGGCAGCACCTTGCCGGTCACGGTGAACGATATGGTGTATCACAGCCGTAGCGTGGCAATGGCCAGAAAGCGAGCTTTTATCGTTACCGATTTACCGTTTGCCAGTTATGCCACGCCGGCGCAGGCATTGCTCAATGCGGCAAGCTTGATGCAGGCTGGCGGCGCGCAAATGGTTAAACTTGAAGGCGCCAAGATCGACGTCATCCGCTTTCTAGTTGATCAAGGCATTCCGGTCTGCGGCCATCTGGGTCTGTTGCCGCAATCCGTAAATCGCTTAGGCGGTTATAGAGTGCAGGGGCGTGAAGAACAGCAAGCCCGGCAAATTGTGGCGGATGCGGAAAAAATCGAGCAAGCGGGCGCCGGTCTTTTAGTGTTGGAATGCGTGCCAGCGCAGCTAGCCGCCGAAATAAGTCAGCGGCTGAGTATTCCCACTATCGGCATCGGCGCTGGTGTTGATTGCGATGGCCAGGTGTTGGTGCTGTACGACATGCTGAATATCAGCACCGGCAAGCGGCCGCGCTTTTCCAAAGATTTTATGGCCGACGCCTACAGCATAGAAGAGGCGGTGCGCCTGTATCATCAAGCGGTAAAATCCGCGCAGTTTCCAGCATCCGAACACAGTTATTAAGCGTATGCAAATAGTCACCAGCGTCGCCGCGTTGAGAGAGGTAATCCTGCAATGGCGGCAAAACGGGCAAAGCGTTGGTTTCGTGCCGACCATGGGCAATCTGCATGCCGGGCATATCAAACTGGTTAGCACCGCGAGGCAAGAGGCCGATAAAGTGGTGGTCAGTATTTTCGTCAATCCCACCCAATTTGGGCCAAACGAAGATTTTGCCAGCTACCCGCGCACCGAACAGCAGGATCAAGAAAAACTGCTAGCCAGCGGCGCCGATTTGCTGTTCTTGCCATCGGTAACCGAGATGTATCCGCAAGCCACGCAAACCGGCATTTCAGTCAGCGGCTTGTCGGCCCTGCATTGCGGGGCCAGCCGGCCCGGGCATTTTGACGGCGTGGCATTGGTGGTTTGCAAGCTATTGAATATGGTGCAGCCCGATGTGCTGCTGCTGGGGGAGAAGGATTTTCAACAGCTGACGCTGATTCGGCAAATGGTCGCCGATTTGAATATACCCGTTGCAGTCCAGGGCGTGGCAACTGTTCGGGAAGATGACGGTCTGGCGATGAGTTCTCGCAATGGCTATCTGTCCGAGCACCAAAGACAACAAGCACCTAAGCTATATCGAGCCTTGTGCGCAGCGCGCGATGATATTTTGGCAGGGTATGACGATTATCCGGCGGTGGCTGAACAGCAGCGGCAGAATCTGCAACAAGCCGGTTTTGCCGTCGATTATTTCAGTATCTGTCGTAGCGCGGATTTATTGCCTGCCTACGCTAGCGACTCTAATCTGCTGATTTTGGCTGCTGCCAGACTGGGCAAGACGCGTCTGATCGATAACCTCTACTTTTCTAAAACAAGTATCTGACGTTACTGTTTTTTTGCCTGTAAAAGCTAATGCTTAAATTTGATAGCAGGGTTAAATTCAGGCATAATCGCCGGCCCTAGTATTCGACCTTGTTTACCATGAACATAAACATGCTTAAAGCTAAGTTACACCGTGCGCGGGTAACGCATTCCGAGCTGGATTACGAAGGATCGTGTGCTATAGACGGCAAAATTTTGGATTTTTCCGGGATTAGGGAATACGAGCAAATCCATATTTATAACATTAACAATGGTCAGCGCTTCACCACATACGCGATTCGCGCCGAAGAAGGTTCCGGTGTGTTTTCGATTAACGGCGCAGCTGCAAGGTTGGCGTGTCCTGGCGATTTGATTATCGTCTGCGCGTTCGCTAGCCTAGATGAGAAGGAACTGAAGAACTACAAGCCGACTTTGGTGTATTTCGACGGCAACAATCATATTAGCCATTCCAGTCATTCCATTCCTGTTCAGGCCGCCTGATTTAAATAACCGCCGGGGCGACTCAGTCTCCGGCGGTTATTTGCATTTTTAAGCTTCCGATACGTCTATTTCGCTGACTTTCTCGGTCAGGGTGATGCTTTGCTCAATAGCCACCAATACTTTTTGCATGCCGATGCGTTTGTTGGCGTTGATCAATATCGGCGACTTGATTGAGCCTTTGATAGTCGGCTTGCCGTTATCCTGCTCGTTGTCCTTGTGCAGTAGAATTAAAATCACCAACTCGTCGCCCGGCTCTATTTGCAACAGCGCTTCTTCCGGATCGGTTACCGTAAAGTTGTAATTGATGTTGAAATTGGCCGGATGCGCCGCGGAAAAGGTTAGCTCCGCGTTATCGACCGATTGCAGCCAAAACACTATTTCGCTGCCTTCCTGATGAAATAACTTAAAGCGGGTCTGATCTTCGAAACCGGGTAGGCCGCGCGGAAAATTGATGATTGTGTCCGGATTGATGTCTTGGTTGCCTAACAATTTCGATTGAATTTCCATAGTCCCGCCCGTATTCGTTGAAGTCTAAGTTAACAGCATTAATCAATGCACCAATGTATAGCACGGAAAGGGGTATTTGCAATGCGGATTGTCGGTAACTACCAGGTATTCTTGCTTTATCGCGCCCAACTCCCTACAATTGCGCGCTTCTTTCAGGTGTTTGCGCCGTTTTCTCGGCCAAGCTTAAACAGGAAGTCGGTGCGGCGGTTTTAACCGCCCATGCCGACGCTGCCCCCGCAACGGTAGATAAGTAAAGAGCTGCGTTTTTGCCACTGTGCGCTTTGCATGGGAAGGTCGTAGATCAGGCGTAAAGCCACTTATAAGCCCGGAGACTGGCCCGGAAGATCATTCGAGACAGCGGAGGGCTGTTTACGGAATGGTCTGAGTCCATGCCTAGCCTGCCTCCGCCTTTTTCGTTTTCCGTTTTTCCTCTGTCCTTTTTCACCCGGATGCGCGGCGGGCGCAGAGGACAATATGCAATCAATTTTATACAGATCTTTATTTCTGGCGAGTACGCCTTTTACGGTGTTGGCGGCGACTAGCGACGAGGCGATTAACCTTGCCGAGACAGTTGTCACGGCTACTCGAACCGAAACTCGTCAGAACGAGTTGGCCACGGCGATGACGGTTTATACGCGCCAGGATATAGAGAAACTTCAGGTTAGAACCCTACCCGAGTTACTGAAAGGCACGCCGGGTGTCGATATGGTGCAAAGCGGCGGTTACGGCAAGGACACCAACGTCTATCTGCGCGGCACTAACTCCGATCATGTACTGGTTTTAATCGACGGCATCAAGGCCGGCTCGGTGACCACCGGCACCAGCGCGTTTCAGTTTATTCCCATCGATCAAATCGAACGTGTGGAAATTACTCGCGGCCCGCAATCCAGCCTTTATGGTTCGGAAGCGATTGGCGGGGTGATTCAGATATTTACCCGTAAAGGCGGCAACAGCGAACGGCCGCACATCGCACTGGAAACCGGCGGCGGCTCTTACGACACGTATAATGGCTCGGCGGCCGTCAGCGGCAAATGGGGTAAGGCTTGGTATAGCTTGGGGGCCGCTCAATTGGGTAGCCAGGGTATCAATGCTTTGAGCGGTGTCAGCGTCGCGAGTGGCTATAATCCGGACCGCGACGGCTATAACAACACCAGTTTGAATGCCAAAACCGGTTACCGGTTCGACAATGGTACCGAGCTGGAGGCGTTTTTCCTGCGGGCCGAAGGTGAAACCGAGATAGACAACTCCATCAGTAGCACCACTGAGTTTGTCAATCAGACGCTGGGGGCGACCGCCAGCGCTAATTTCAGTGATATGTGGCGGTCCACATTACGCATAGGACAAAGCGTGGACGATGCCGATCAATTTCGGCATAACGGTCGATTTACCAGTCGTTTCAACACCACGCGCTGGAATGCGAGCTGGTTGAATGAATTGGCCTTGCATAAGGATCACCAATTAACGCTGGGCACCGACTACCGTTTTGATGAAATCGACAGCACCACGCGTTACGCGGAAACGTCCCGCTACGATGTAGGCGCATTTGCCGAGCTGCATAGCCGCGTTTTCGATAAGCATTTTTTGAATGCTTCTTTGCGTTGGGACGAAAACCAGGCTTTCGGCGACAGCGTCACCGGCAATTTTGGCTGGCGGTTTAATTGGGATTACGGTCTCAGCGCTTTTGCCAGTTTCGGCAATGCCTTCAAGGCCCCGACTTTCAATCAGTTATACTTCCCCGGCTTCGGTAACCCTGGTTTGCGGCCGGAAAAATCCACCAGTTTCGAAGCCGGTTTTGCCGGACGTCACGATTGTGCAAATTGGGAACTGCGCGCTTATCACACCAATATCGAGGATTTGATTGTATTCAGTGGTACGCCATCCACTGCCAGAAATATCGGCAAGGCGCAAATAGACGGCATAGAAGCGGAAGTGTCCACGCAAATTTTCGGCTGGAACAATAAGTTGAGCATGAACCTGATGACGCCCAAAGATAGACAGACCAATTTGCGTCTGCCGCGTCGGGTGACGGAAAGCTTATCCTATGATGTCTCGCGTTCGTTTGGCGACGTTGATATTGGCGCCTCCGTGCTGGCTCAGGGCGAACGTTTCGATAATAGTACCAATACCGTGCGGTTGGGCAGCTTCATGACCGCCGATCTGCGCACCGCTTATCGCATCGACAAAAATTGGATGTTAAGCGCCAAACTGAATAATATGTTCGACAAACGCTATCAAACGGTTAACACCTATAACAGCTTCGGTAGAAATTTCTATTTTTCGATCCATTACAATTACTAAACCTTTTCTGGAGAACCCTATGAATCTGAATCAAACCCTGGCTGTCAAACCCGGCGCGGTAGCGCTGATGGCGTTGATGGCTGCCACCCGCTTTCACCATTTCGGTACGCCGTTTGCGTTGCCGGACGCTTCGCTGGCGGTGTTTTTTTTCGCCGGCTTATGGCTAGGCGGTCGCTATTTGTTCGCCTTTTTGCTAGCTGAAGCGGTGCTCATTGATTATTTGGCGATCACTAAACTCGGCGTCAGCGATTTTTGCGTGTCAAAGGCTTACGGGTTTCTGGTGTTTTCTTATGGCGCAATGTGGCTGGGTGGCAAATGGTGCCGACAATTCACTGCGCTGTCAGTTGCCACAGTTGCACAGCGTTTGATGGCTCTGGTAGCGGCTACCTCCATCGCGTTTTTGTTTTCCAACGGCAGCTTTTACTGGCTGTCCGGCCGCTATCCCAACGGCTCATTCACACAATATATTGAGCGCGTTGCGATGTATTACCCGCCTTACCTGACGAATACCTTGATCTATGGCGTGGTCATTTTCGCTCTGGTCAGTGCTGTAAAATCCTTGCTGGCCGCCAAAGCCACTCGCGAAGCTATCTAAGCATTCAATCCAGCGGGGCGATTTTCATCGCCCCGCAATCAATTTTGTTAACCCCAGCCGTTCTTCTAGTTTTGCAATACCTGTTTATCCCGCGCAAATCATGATTCTCACCATCAGCATTTTGCTGGCCGTAGCCATCGATTTTTGGCTGGGCGAGCCGCGTAATGCCTACCATCCATTAGTGATGTTCGGTAAATGGGCGAGCACTGTGGAAATGCGACTGTTAAACAACGAGCAAGCCGCTTTTCGCCAGCGCGTCAGCGGTTTTTTGGCGGTGGCGATAGTCTTAATGCCTTGCCTGCTATGGTTGCTGCTTTTGCCGAGTTGGCCGCTGCTGCAAATTGCTGTCGAGGTACTGGTTTTATATTTTTGTATCGCTGCCCGCAGCTTACAACAACATGCGCTGGCCGTTCATTCCGCCTTGTCGGATAGCGATTTACCGTTAGCGCGGCAACTGGTTGGCAAAATCGTTAGTCGTCAGACTGATGCCATGACCGAGATCGATGTGCGGCGCGCAACCATAGAATCGGTGTTGGAAAACGGTGCCGATGCAGTATTTGCACCCTTGTTCTGGTTCGTGTTGTTAGGCCCCTTCGGCGCCCTACTCTACCGTTTCAGCAATACCCTAGATGCCATGTGGGGTTACAAAAATCAACGATATGTAAATTTCGGCCGGGCTGCCGCGCGCTTCGACGATTTGCTGAATTGGCTGCCGGCGCGCTTGACGGCCTTGAGTTACGCCTTGCTCGGCAATACCGCGCAGGCTATCAATGCGTGGCGGACCCAAGCGCGCTTATTGGACAGCCCTAACGCCGGACCGGTGATGACCGCTGGCGGTGGCGCGTTGCTGCTGCAACTGGGCGGGCCGGCCTGTTATCACGGCCAACTGAAACAAAAGCCCTGGTTCGGCGGCTCCCAACTACCGGAAAACGACGATATTAAGCGCGCATGCAACCTGATGTACCGGGCTCTGCTGTTGTGGCTGATCGTGATTGCTGTGGGAGATGTAATTGCTTGAGCACGGTGGGCGCTTGCGGCTAGCCGCAAGCCAATATGGTATTGCTCTGACAGATTGGCTGGATTTGTCCACCGGTATCAATCCCAACGGTTGGCCCGTGCCGCCTATACCCACCGAATGCTGGCAACGCCTGCCGGAAGATGATGACGAGTTACTTGCGGCGGCACGGGCTTACTACCAAAACGACTCCTTGCTGCCGGTAGCCGGGTCGCAAGCGGCGATTCAATCATTACCTTTGTTACGACCAAAATCGCGGGTTGGCGTACTGCATCCTGCCTATGCCGAGCATGCCGGCAGTTGGCAAAAAGCCGGGCATCAAGTTGTCAGAGTCGAGGCGGATGCAATTGACGACCGTCTGGAAGAGCTGGATGTGTTGATTCTGGTCAATCCCAATAACCCCACCGGCCGACTATGGAGCCGGCCACAGCTATTGAGTTGGCATGAAAGTCTTAGCCGGCGCGGCGGCTGGCTGCTGATCGACGAAGCATTTATAGACAGCCTGCCTGTTGAATACAGTCTAGCGCCATTAGCGGTGCGGCCTGGCTTGATCATATTGCGTTCGGTGGGTAAGTTTTTCGGCTTGGCCGGCATTCGTTGCGGCTTCGTGATTACCCAGCCGGATTTGTTGGCGAAACTTGCGGAGTTGCTGGGGCCATGGACTATCAGTCATCCCGGCCGCTATGTCGCGGCGCTGGCGTTGGCCGATCAAAACTGGCAATCAGCCAATGCTGCATCATTAGCAATGCTAAGCCTGCGCCTGAGACAGCTTTTGACCGACTGCGGCTGGCCACCGGGCGGTGGCTGCGATTTGTTTCAATGGGTGAAATGCGAACAGGCGGCTAAGCTACACGATCTATTGGCTGGGCAGGGTATTCTGACCCGCTTGTTTCAGGAGCCTGCAAGTCTGCGTTTCGGCTTACCGAAGGACGAGTCAGCCTGGCAACGCTTGGCTCAGGCGCTGACTCATCCTGATATCAGGCAATTAAGCTGGTTTGCGCATCCGCAAACCTAGTCCAGCGATAACGCTACCAAACAGCCAGACAGCGCCAGGTAACGGCACGGGGGTAAACACGTGAGTGTCGACAATGTCACTGGCGGTAATGACGCCGGCGCCACGAAAATCTTCGCTGTCGCCTAATTTTCGGTTAACTTCAAAAACCAAAAACTTCAAATTATCGGCAAATGCTAAGCCAAACAGGCTGGGCAGTTTAGTGGGATCAAGGTCTACCCCGCCCAGTAATAACTGATCAAAAAAAGCTGTCACCGAAAATTCCGCACCGGATACCAACAGACCACTTTCTTCATCGTATTGGTTGCTCGCCGATTCCATATGGAGCGTCAGGATGTCATAAGTGCCCGGCATTACTTGGGTGGCGGTAAATCCCTGACTGTTTATCTGAGCTTCGCTGATAGGGGTGTTGTCGACGATATTTAGCACAGCATGGTCGTTATCGATCTCCAGCGCTTGTCCGTTAGCTAATATGGAAAGGGGGGCGCTTAGCGAGTAGCCCAAACGTAAACTGGCGGATTCGCTGCCTGACGCCGGAAAAACGTCGCTGGAGCTCGGCGACAAAGCATCAACAGTTACTTGTCCTGAAAAATTGCCGGTGCTGAAATTGACGAAATCGCCTGAAAAAGTAAATTCAAGAGCCGCAGTCGCGTTAGCCGAATACAAAAACGTCGCTAATAGGGCAGATAGTATTTTCATGGTTTGTCCTTAAAGTAAATTTAGTGATACGACTTCTTAGACTTAGCAGCAAGACTAAGTGGAGGCGTAGGGGATACCAATATTTTTGTGAGCGAGTTCAATCTCTGTGCCGATTATCGCGGCAGCCGGTCGATACCGTCAACCCTTGATTTTCCTGGGCAAGCGTTAGCTTGCAGCAAACCAGTTGCCAAATTGGGCGCTGAGAGTCGGGCTAACTAAAAAAGCTTGTCCAAAATCGACATCACAATCTCCACGGCAATCAGCCAGATAATGATCCACTCCAAGGCCGAGGAATGCTGGTGTTTTTGTTCATCTGCCAGCATTTCCAGAAGCTCATGTATTGTCTCAAGCTTTTTTGACAATACGTCGGTGCGTTGCTGAATTTCGAGATAATTGGCGGCCATCGAGTAAATATGTTGGTATTCCGGATGTTCCCAGAAAAATTCCGGGGTATCCAGCAAGTCGTAATTCAGGATGATGTCACTCTTCGTCAGGAACAGCTGGCCGCGGATCATGGCCATGGTTTTCCGGTTGAGTTTGATCTTGCCTTCACGCGCCAGCGATTGCGGTAAATGGCTAGTGGCGCGGATCGTGTCGATGGCATGACCTTCGAAAGCCGCCAACTTGATCGATTGCGCCATTGCGTGCGACAGCGCCAACAGCACTTTGAAGTCGGCCGATTGGAGCTCCAAGTGATCATGCTGAAAACGGTCTTGCTCGCAGCCCACTTCGTAACTGAAATTGTCTTCCTGCGGTTCGGCGTCAGGTTTGATCGCATAATCCAGCAACAAATCCTGCAAGGCCCGGCGGTCGTCGAGATTGAGGTTCCAACACACCATTACGCCATAGGAGAACACAATCGCGCAGCCGGTTTTGTAATCGACCACCAAGGCGTTTCTAAATAGTTGCGCGCGGGTGGTATCCAGCAGTTTTTCCCGCAATTGCGCGAATTCGAACGATTGCGCCAGGCATACCGTCAGGCAGCGTTTAATGGGTCTGTCGTCTGTCATGTCCGGGTTGTCTCAGGTCGGTTTCGGCATTAGTTTGTAACACCGACAGGCAAAACGGTTAAAATAGCCAATTAATCCATCTACTGAAAGCGTATTGCTGAGTGTCATGCCAACTAACTATAACACCGATGATTTAAGAATTTGTGAAACCAAGGATGTGGTGGCGCCGATTCAGGTTCATGAAGAAATCCCGATGACCGAGCAGGCCGCAACCACCATTCTGCATACCAGGGAAGCGATTCACAACATTCTGACCGGTGCCGACGACAGATTGCTGGTGATTATCGGCCCTTGCTCTATCCACGACCCGGCAGCGGCGGTGGAATACGCCGGGCGCTTGAAACTCATCATGGACGAATTGAAAGATGACCTGGTGATCGTCATGCGGGTTTACTTCGAAAAACCACGGACCACGGTGGGTTGGAAAGGCTTGATTAACGATCCCGACCTCAATTCCAGCTTCAACATCAACAAAGGCCTGCACATGGCCCGGCAGTTATTGTCGGATGTGAACAACCTGGGTGTGCCGGCCGCTACGGAATATCTGGACCTGATTACACCGCAGTATGTCTCTGACTTGATTTCCTGGGGCGCCATCGGTGCCCGCACCACCGAGAGCCAAGTGCATCGGGAACTGGCATCTGGATTATCCTGCCCGGTCGGCTTCAAAAACGCCACCGACGGCGGCATTAAAATTGCCATCGACGCGATCAACGCCGCGATGAGCCCGCATCACTTTTTATCTTTGACCAAAGAAGGCCGCTCGGCGATTTTTTCGACGCGCGGTAACGAAGACGCCCACATCATCCTGCGCGGCGGCAACAACCGGCCGAACTACGACGAAGTTAGCGTCGAGCAAGTAGCCGAGGGCTTGGTGGAAGCCGGCCTACGCCCCAACATCATGATCGATTTCAGCCACGCCAACAGCTCAAAAAAATACGAAAGGCAAATGCTGGTAGCGCAAGATGTGGCCGGGCAAATCCGCGGCGGCGATACCCGCATCATCGGCGCGATGGTGGAAAGCCATCTGGTTGGTGGTCGGCAGGATGTCGAGGAAGGCAAGCCGCTGACTTACGGGCAAAGCATTACCGACGCCTGCTTGTGCTGGGAAGACAGCGCGGAATTGTTACATCACTTGGCCGGTGCCGTAGAACGCCGCCGCGCCGCGAAAACACACAAGGTTTAAAGCATGAAAATACAGGTCAATGGCGACAATCGCGAATATGGCGAGAACGCCACCGTTGCCGACGTAATTGCCGATTTGGGCTTAACCGGCAAACGCATCGCCGTGGAATTGAACAAGGAAATTTTGCCGTTTACCCAACACGCCAGCCAGCGCTTGCAAAACGATGACCGCCTGGAAATCGTCCAGGCCATCGGCGGCGGTCAAGACGACTATTTCACGCTGGCCGGCAAAAACTATCGGTCACGGCTGTTGGTCGGTTCCGGTAAATACAAGGATTTGGAAGAAACCCGCCTGGCTACCGAAGCTAGCGGCGCCGAAATCATCACTGTCGCTATTCGCCGCACCAATATTGGCCAGAATCCGGGCGAACCCAGCTTGCTGGACGTGATCTCCCCGGACAAATACACGATTTTGCCTAACACCGCCGGCTGCTATACCGCCGACGATGCGGTACGCACCTGCCGCTTGGCTCGCGAATTGTTAGGCGGCCACAAACTGGTGAAGCTGGAAGTGTTGGCCGATCAACTGACCTTGTTTCCAGATGTTGCCGAAACCTATGTCGCCGCCGAATTACTGGTCAAGGAAGGCTTCGATGTGATGGTTTACACCAACGATGACCCGATTGCTGCCAAACGACTGGAAGAGATCGGCTGCGTAGCAGTGATGCCGCTGGCCGCGCCAATCGGTTCCGGTTTGGGCATCCGCAACCCTTACAACATCCTGACCATCGTCGAAAACGCCAAGGTGCCCATCCTAGTCGATGCTGGCGTCGGTACTGCATCCGATGCGGCGATGGCGATGGAGTTGGGCTGCGACGGCGTGTTAATGAACACCGCCATCGCCGCCGCGAAAAACCCGGTTCTGATGGCCTCGGCAATGCGAAAAGGCATAGAAGCCGGTCGCGAAGCCTTCCTCGCTGGCCGGATGCCGCGCAAACGTTTTGCTTCGGCCTCTTCGCCGATTGATGGCTTGTTTTTGTAAGCTCGTATTAGATTAGGTAGTGGAGGAAACTATAAAATTTGTTCTAAAGTTGGTCCACTTAGCTTTTACTGTTTTTTTTGCAGAAACTTGGCTATTCCGAAAACGATGCTGAAAATGTTTCTAACAGAATTGGTTGGGGCGTTTTAGCTGGTTTTATGGCGTTGTTGGTTTTTGTGACAATCAAATACGGAACGTAGGTCGGGTAAGCGGAGACTCCGTGGAAATATCAGAGCGCTTAGTAATAAAACTTCTGATTTTAGCGATTACTCTTGGGGTCTATTTTTTATTAAATACTATAATCCCAAATTTGGATTTCGAGAGTTTACAAAAGAGAGTAATACTGATAGTTGCAGTAACTTCAATTGGATTTTTTATCTTTGTAACTTTTAAATACGGAATGTAGGTTGGGTTAACAATCCCATAGGGCTTGTTGAGCCAACATTTCAAGCCAAACATGTTGAGTGAAACCGCCGTAACGGAACTTGCCTCGATACGCTAAATGCCTAGATTATGAACGCCGTTCAACCAAACACTGAGAACAATGTGCTTTGCTATTGCAGCGGCACCACCGAGCAGCAAATCAAAGCCCTGCTAGCCGAGGGTATCGTCGATCCCGAAAGAATCTCCCGCATCACCGGCGCTGCGTCGGGATGCGGTGGTTGCGAGTTCGAATTGCAGCAACTTATATTCGATCATACTTAAGAAGCATAAGGTAATGGCCTGTTGCGATGATCCCACCGAACCGAAAAAACTCGATCGCCGCGACTTGATCCGCTTACAGGAACAATACGGCGAATTGGTAAGGGATTTGTTTACCGAAGATCCGGAAAAGGTCGTTCTGAAGCTGTTAAACGACGCCAATACTTATTTGACGGAGTTGGCGGCCTTGCATGCCCATCATCCCTCTGTGCGCTTAAGGGCTGTTGAGTTATTGGCACAACCTAGTGCATCGGTGTTGCAACAAATTCTTCAAAAAGAGCCGGATTCCCCGTTCGGTATGGCCGCTCAAGCCCGGCTAACGCAATTGAGGTAGATCATTCGCATACAAACTTCGTTGAATAGCTTGATACTTGTGTTATCTCAACTACATTAGTGAAGCGCTCAACGTAGACTGATCAAATGCTTGGTAGCATGCTATCGCGCATTTCGCGCATGACTTGTCATGATAACCTGCAACAAGATCAGTCACCTCTCCCATCTTAAAGTCTTAAGGATTTCATCATGAAATTGTCGACAGTTACAATTGCGGTGCTAATGTCTCTAGTATCCGGAAATTTATATGCAGACCAATATATATGCAAAAATATTAGTGGGACAATACAGCCGTCCACTGTTGACCCGGATTGCAATATTCTAAAATTCAGGGATCGCCAGTTTCCCGATGTAACTTTTTTGGGACCACTACCTCCCGGCGCGCCACCAGTTTGCTTTATCGGCACCTTAACCGCCACATTAGGCAAAAACCTGAAGCTGACCGGAACGGCATTCTCCGGGCTGTTTGCAAATGGACTGGGTCAATTAACCGGAGCGTCGGCAATTAAATTGAGTGCCGGGCCGGTTGATCTGGGGCGGGTTTTTACTAAAGATCTGATTTTTAATCCTGAAGGTGCGACGACAGAATTATTAACGATGGTTGGCGGCAGCAAAACCTTTAAAGACGGTCGGGGACAATTTGAAATTACCGGCAACATTCTTTATGAGAGCGCGCCATTTACCGGCCAGTTGTGTGTAGAGGACGACTGATTCGGTTTGTACAATTTAGATAAATACGTTTCTAATATGTGTTTTTCGGCAGCTTATCGTTGACGAAAAACACACTTTTTTGCTGACGGAATGCGGCACTAATTTGCTGCAATAGTTACAGGAAACGCTTTTCGCTTCCCTGGACATAGCGGATGTTTAAACTTCAGCTGATATACTCGGCAATCCATATTTAGTTTCACCCGTTTAACGGTCGCTATTCCGATGATTGAACCCCAAAAAATCGACCCTACCCGAATCAAAAGCTTCATCCGCCGCCAAGGCCGCGCTACCGCCGGCCAAAAGCTGGCACTGGAAAGCCATTGGGATAAGTATTGCCTATCGCCGCAAGCTGATTTTGATGCCGAGCGAGCCTTTGGTCGGCAGGCGCCGTTGATCGTCGAGATCGGTTTCGGTAACGGCGACAGTCTGGCGGCGATGGCGGCAGCCAATCCGGATTTGAACTATTTAGGCATCGAAGTACATCGGCCCGGCGTCGGACATTTAATGATGTTGCTGGAACAGCGCGGCATTAACAATGTACGGATTTACCATCACGATGCCATCGAGATTCTGGAGCAAAAAATCGCCGACCACAGCCTGGCCGGTGTGCATTTGTTCTTCCCCGATCCCTGGCAAAAGCGCCGCCATCACAAACGCCGCATCGTCCGTCCCAGTTTCGTGGAATTGCTGAACAAAAAATTGCTGGCCGGCGGCTATTTTCACGCCACCACCGATTGGGAGCATTACGCCAAAGATATGCTGGGGATTTTGTCGGCGGGCACCGGTTTGCAAAACAGCAGCTCCAGCAACGATTTCTGCGAGCGGCCTATTTATCGGCCCTTAACCAAGTTCGAAAACCGTGGTTTGGGTTTGGGTCACGGGGTTTGGGATTTGATTTTTCGCAAGGTTTAAACGGGGCGAGACGCGATAACCCGGTCGCTGAGCGGAGCCGAAGCAATTGCCGGCGCTGCTCAGCCGGCGGTCTTCACCACATCAAATCGTCCGGAATCTGAAACTCCGCATAAGGATCGTCGGCGGCCGCCACGTCTTGCGTCGCTTCGTTCAACACCACAATACTAGCTTTATCCCGCGCCTGTACTTTACGGGCAACTTCCGCCGGCACAATCTCGTAATGTCCGTCTATTTTGGCGATGCCGGCCCGGCCGTTGATCATGGCCTCCCGCACTTTTTCAGCCACGTATAGGGTTTTGACTTTGTTGTCGTCGGTGAAGTTGTAAGCCAAGCCGTTTACGTCCTGAGCGATACGGTTCATGTCGACGATTTGCTTGATTTGCGCGCCCAGGGCTTTTTGTTCCTCGGCCAGCTTGCGTTGCCGATTCAGTTCGCGGTCGCGCTCTACTTGTTGCTGGCGCAGTTGTTCCGCGCTGAGTTTGACCTCATCGACGATTTCGACGCCATTATTGCGTTCCAGCTTGCCTTGCTTGCGCTTCTCGGCTTTGACTTGTTTGAGCTTGGCGTCGTTACTTAGACCGGATTTAAGCAGTTGTTCTTGCAGGGATAGGGTTTGCGGTTTTTTCATGGCTAGACAGCAGTTTAGCAAGGTTAAAATTCCAGGTCAGCATAGCACAAAGTATTACTGGCCCAGCATCTTGCCGGTGGCGTACTGCCACCAGCTCAATGGTTTGGTCAGCGGCACCTCGCAGCGGTCGTAACCACGGTATTCGATACCGCGAAAAATGTCTTCGCGCAGCCATTGATAGGCGGCCGGCGCGCTTTGTTGCAAGCGTTCCGGGATCAGGATGTATTGCGCCACCAACTCGGCGAGTTTTTCTTGCGTGGTACCGTCGTAACGGCCTTCGTTCACTTCACCCAGATATTCGAAAGCCTCAAACCATTTCGACGGCCACAACGCCAATTTGGCCTCGGCGATGATTTTCATGATGTCTTCGTCGTTGGAAATCTTGTGGTATTTGTAGAAAAAATACAGATCGTCCTGGCCATTCCAGAAATGGAAATTATCGATGGTGTGAGCGATTTCATGCACCACGATAGGCAAGCGAAAATCCACCAGATATTGCACGCCGATGTCGCGATAGGTCCCGCCTTCCTTGCCTTTGTCGAAAGCCTTCACGGTAAACACGATCAGATTCTGACCGCTGAATACCTGGGCCACGGTTTGCGAGCGAAAGCCTATGCCCGGCACCAGCGTCAACGGGTGAGTGTGATCCTGCCAGATGCTGTTTTTGTAGTCTTCTTGAAACGCATCGCGTATCAGCTCCTGCATCACCGTCGGTTTATCGGCAATTTCCTGTTCCAGATTATCTACCGGTTTGGCTTTGCTGATGCTTTGTCTTAAAAAGGCCGGAATCTTGCGAATGGCTTTTTCGAACAGGCGCAGGTGGTCGGCGTTGAAGCGCCGCACTTCGTAGCGATAGTCATCGCTGTGTTTGACCACAGTTTTGGTGTCGTAGAACAAGGCCAATGCCCGCCACGCGGCTTCACGGTCATCCCAATATTTTTCCAGTACGCAGAGTTCGCCGGCGGTGTTGTTGGCGCAGTCTTCGCGGTAATCGGCCAAATCGTCGAGATGGTCCTGATTCTTATGATCGGTCAGCACGGCCACCGCTTGTTTACGCAGGCCGGGATGGTCGGCTTCGTAAAAACGGATGATGTCTGCCAGCGCTGCGGTGGGAGTAAATTGTTGCTGGCTTGTAGCGCAAACCAACTCGGTGTTTTGCGACAGCGGGAAAAAGCGGTTTTGAAACAGCGGCGCCGGTTCGGCGGCGTTGACAGCGCCAGCATATAACAGCAACCATCTTAAGCAAGCGCGCCGCAAAACGCTCAAACGGCGCAAACCTTATTTATCCAGACCCATGGCGTCCCACACTTTTTGAATGGCGCCTTCATCCTTGTAATTGGCTTGCGGCGCACCGGCCGGGTAATTCAAGGTGTAAATCCGTTCAGCATCGGCGGCCAATTCGTCCATACCCAGCTGCCGATAGCCGTCCTGCATGATTTGCAAGGCAAACGGCACTGCCGGAGTGCGTTGATATTCCTTGATGATGTGATTGGCACGATTTACAGCGGCGACATAGGCTTTACGGCGCATGTAAAAGTCGGCGACATGGACTTCGTACATTGCCATATTGTTACGGAGTGCGATCATCCGCAGTTTGGCGTCGGCGACGTACTGGCTGTTGGGGTAGCGCCGAATCAGCTCTTGAAAATTATCGTAAGAATCCTTGGCGGGGCCGGGATCACGCTGTGACGAGTCAGTGGGCAGGAAGCGATCAATAAAGCCGATGCCGCGGTTGTAATTGATCAGGCCTTTCAAGTAATAGGCATAATCTACATTTGGGTTACGCGGATGGATTTTAATGAAGCGGTCGGCAGCGGCCAAGCCCGCTTCCGGATCGTCGTTTTTATAGTAAGCATACGCAACATTTAATTGCGCCTGAGCCGCGTAATCGCCGAACGGATACCTCGATTCCAGGGCTTCGTAGAGGGTAACGGCTTTTTGGTAGTTTTTATTGTCCAGCGCTTCCTTGGCTTTTTCATGAAACATCTTGTCATCCCAGCCGGCGTACTCTTCCTCTTTGCCGGCGGAAGAATCCTTGCTCATAAAGGCGTCCAGGGTTTCGCAGCCTTGCAGCATCCAAGCCAGACTGGCGATAAAAACGGTTTTTACTAAAACTAATCGCATACGTTTATCAACACGTTGTAATATTGCGGGTTTTTTGCAGCTTTTGGCGGCGTTCTGGCCGCGAGTATAACTTAAAAACGACTATGACGATATTGACGGCAAGGGTTCCAGAGGAACTGGCGGGTATGCGACTGGACCAGTGTCTGGCCGAAGTGTTTCCGGATTATTCGCGCAGCAAACTGCAAACCTGGATCAAAGCCGGGCGAGTATTGGTGGATGGCGAGATCATGAAAGGCCGCGAAAAATTGGATGGCGGCGAAGAAATCGAGCTGGATGCCGAAGCCGAGCGTGTCATCGAATACGCGCCTCAGGAAATCCCGCTAGACATTATTTATGAAGACGATTCTTTACTCATCGTCAACAAACCAGCCGGCTTGGTCGTGCATCCCGCGGTCGGCAACTGGGACGGCACTTTAGTCAATGCCTTGCTCAATCATGTACCCAGTTTGGATACTCTGCCGCGCGCCGGCATTGTGCATCGCATCGACAAAGACACCAGCGGTCTGTTGATGGTGGCCAAAACCTTACAGGCTCATAACAGCCTGGTCGAACAACTGCAGGAGCGCAGTATCCACCGTGAATATCTGGCGCTGGTAAAAGGCTGGATGACTGCCGGCGGCACCGTGGACGAGCCTATCGGCCGCCATCCGGTGGACCGTAAACGTAATGCGGTGGTGCGTCGCGGCGGAAAAGAAGCGATTACCCATTACCGCCTGGAACAGCGCTTTAAGCGCCATACTCTGATTCGCGTGAAGCTGGAAACCGGCCGCACGCATCAGATTAGAGTGCATATGACGCACATCAATTACCCGCTAGTGGGTGATCAAGTTTACGGCGGTCGCTTTCAAATGCCCGCCGATTGCAGTCCGGCACTGGCCGACGCCTTGCGCAATTTCAAGCGTCAGGCCCTGCATGCCGCCAAACTAGGTCTGGAGCATCCGGAAACTGGCGAGTATTGCGAATGGGAGCAACACATCCCCGAAGACATGCAAAATCTATTGAAACTACTGGCCGAAAATGAATTGGATCAAGCCTGATTGGCCGCTGCCGGCGCATGTGCACGCCGCCGTCACCTTGCGCACCGGCGGCGTCAGCACTGGCCCTTACGCCAGTTTGAATCCGGCCAGCCACGTCAACGACGACCCGCAGCACGTTAAAACCAACCGCTACATCATCAAGGATATGCTGCAACTGCCGTCCGAACCGGTCTGGCTACAGCAAGTGCACGGCACACGCGTGGTGAACGCCGACGAAACCGAGGGTCTGGAGGAAGCGGACGCCAGCTTTGCCGATCAATCCGGCACGGTGTGCGCGATACTGACGGCGGATTGTCTACCGGTACTATTCTGTGGCGACGACGGCGAAGTGGTCGCCGCCGCCCACGCCGGTTGGCGCGGCTTGCAGGCCGGCATCATCGCCGAAACCCTGTATGCAATGAGTTGTCAGGATGTGCATGTTTGGCTGGGTCCGGCGATAGGCCCTGATAATTTCGAAGTCGGCGACGAGGTGCGGGACGCTTTTATTAAAGACAACCCGATTACCGCAGTGGCATTTCGTGCCAGGCAGCCAGGCAAATGGCTGGCCGATATTTACCGCTTGGCGCGCATTAAACTTGCTGAACTGGGCGTGGAACAAGTGTACGGTGGCGACTTCTGTACAGTCGCCGATCCTCATCGTTTTTACTCGTACCGCCGCGACGGCGCGACCACTGGCCGCATGGCCAGCCTGATTTGGAGAGACTAATTTGACTGTGTTGTTGTCGATTATCTTGTTTACCGCGCTGGGTGGTGTGCTTAGCGTGCTGGCTGCTGCGGTCTTTTTATTGCTGCCGGAACACAAGCAAAAGCATGTGCTGCCGCACGGCATCAGCTTTGCGATTGGGGCTTTATTGACCGGCGCATTTTGCGGCTTGATCCCGCACGCTTTCGAAGAAGTGCCGGTCGAGGATATGTCTAGCCTCTCAGCGACGATTCTAGCCGGCATCCTGCTATTTTTTGTGTTGGAAAAACTACTGGTGTGGCGGCACTGCCATTCTCACGCCTGCGAAGCCCACGGCGAAGAATCGCACGACCACCAGCATCACGACCACGGCCATAGTCATTCTGTCCAACCCGCCGGCCACCGCCCTGCCGGCATGTTTATCATCCTCGGCGACAGCATCCATAATTTTGTCGATGGTGTGCTGATCGGCGCGGCGTTTCTAACCGACGTGCAGTTGGGTATCGTCACCAGTCTAGCGGTGGCGGCGCACGAAATTCCACAAGAAGTTGGCGACTTCGCCATATTGCTGCACAGTGGTTACAAACGCGGCGAAGCTTTGTTTTACAACGTTCTTGCCAGCTTAAGCACGGTGGTTGGCGGCGTGTTGGCGTATTTCAGTCTGGGTGACCTGCATCACATCTTGCCCTACTTTTTAACTTTGGCGGCCTCCAGTTTTATTTATATTGCGGTTGCCGATTTGATCCCCTCTTTACATCAAAAGACCGACATCAAAACCTCATTGCAACAGATTGGTTTTATTTTGGCAGGGGTGGTGTTGATTTTGGTGATGCAGAGCATAGCGCATCGGTTTGAAGGCAAAATTGACGAGGGTAGAGTGGAGCAAACAGGTATTGTTTGATCCAGACTTTATAAGGTCACGATTCAGCTATCTCTTCGCCGTACGGACAAAACTTAGACTGCCAGTGCCGTGGCTTAGTAATCATAAGCGTCATCTCGCAATCGGCGGCTAATTTGATAAATGTTTTCGGTATCGAATACATTCGTGTAAGCAGCGGCTTGCCCTTCATGCTTGATATTGCAGCGCCGTTCGCCTTTACGCTTTTCGAGTATGTCTGTCGATACCGGCTTTTGCGTTAAGCGTCTGTCGTTTTTGTGCGAACGAATAAAATATTCTCTGACTTCGACGATTTTATTTTTGAAGCGCTTGCCATGCAGTTTTTTGATGGCAAGTTTACCGGCTTTTTCATCGTCAATAAAAATACGGCCGTGAAACGACAGCACATTGGTCTTGATATTTTTAAGACAAAAGATGTCCGTTTTCAGAATATTGCCAAGCTTGAAGGGAAGTAACAGACAAAACTTGAGGGCGGGGGCGACAAATTCCCCCAACTCGCTTTCTTGCGTAATAGACGGGATATTTTTAATAATCAATATCATAAAGACGCTCTGGTAGTACTTAGCTGTATCCCTCGGATGTTTAATAAGGTCTGGGCCAACACTCACTGCCCTCAATGCGGGAAACATGAAAATCAAGTTGCCGGACTGCTCCCATTGCCCGTAAGTTGATTGGCTTTGACCGTCTTGCTTGTCCTATATAGCGTCAACCAGTCGTTTTACTTTAGGTGCTGGAAACATAGTCCACGTTTCGGATAAATACAACTAATGTGACCTTTCCTTTTGGACAAACCACGTGCGCCGTTTTGCGATTCCTTGCCGCCCCCTTGTCTTGGGCTAGAGTCATCTTTGAACTTACCTATTAGAGCTAGAACGAAGCTAATGGTTCCAAGGCCGCGCTCTTATCCCGCCGATGAGCTGTTTGATATTTTTCTGCTTGCGATTTGGGGTTGTGTATAGGTGAGGCGTATTTCGGCAACAC
Source organism: Methylomonas sp. 2F7 (assembly GCF_057126975.1). Lineage (NCBI taxonomy): Bacteria > Pseudomonadati > Pseudomonadota > Gammaproteobacteria > Methylococcales > Methylococcaceae > Methylomonas > Methylomonas sp. 2F7. Next base: position 4,877,962 of record NZ_CP195203.1, on the reverse strand, counting down.
ACTACAATCCATTCAATTTGTCCCGCAAAGCCGCGCCGCCGCAAAAAATAAAATAAATTTTTTGCAGCTTATAATCCCCAGGTAGTAGAAACGGCTTGAATAACTAATTGATTTTCCATAGAACGTATTCTGTTACTTGTCTCACAGCTATACAGGCTATCCGTTTCAATTTATATACAGATTAGTAGGTATTTAATAAGTCTTGCAAAGCCCGTTTTAATGGGTGTAAGGTTCGATATGACGGCATGAAAAACAAATTTGAGACTACAAAATAGCAACGGCTTGTGTAAAAAAGCAGCGTTATTGTAGTTAATTAGCAACGGATATTTGCCGGGGCTAAATATTATCTTTGTTCTATGTCGCGTTTAAAAATGACAGCGTAACAACTAGATACGCGTCTATAAAAATAATGTCCTCACCATGAGATTAGTTATGTCCAAATTTCCAATCGATCTTGGCGCTTATCAGCGCATCAGCTTAGATCCAAAAAACCCAACCTTGACCGATGCACAACGTGCCAGCCTGAAAGCCAACATTCAGTTGTGCCGTGATGCGATTGTCTATTTCACAGCCAACGGTGCAGCTCGCGGTGTAGGCGGTCATACCGGCGGTCCATACGATACCGTGCCGGAAGTCATGATCATGGATGCACTATTCCATAGTTCCAATGATTTTGTGCCTATCTTCTTTGATGAAGCCGGTCACCGTGTCGCCACCCAGTATTTGATGTCCACCCTGAACGGCGATTTACCGGCAGAACGCTTGATAGAATACCGTGCCGCACATTCGCATTTGCCGGGCCACCCGGAATTGGATTTCACCCCCGGCGTGAAATTCAGCTCTGGTCGTTTGGGCCACATGTGGCCGTATGTCAACGGCGTAGCCATCGCCAACCCGGCCAAAACCGTTTTCTGCTTGGGTTCGGACGGCTCACAACAGGAAGGTAACGACGCCGAAGCCGCGCGTCTGGCTGTGGCGCAAGGCCTGAACGTTAAACTGATCATCGACGACAACAACGTCACCATCGCCGGCCACCCATCCGAGTATTTGAAAGGCTGTAGCACTGCCAAAACCTTGGCCGGTCAAGGCGTCACTGTGCTGGAAGGCGACGGCGAAGATCTGGACGATTTGTACAAACGCATTATCACCGCCATTAACACTCCAGGTCCGGTTGCGGTCATCAACCACCGCCCGATGTGCCCTGGCATTGTCGGTTTGGAAGGCTCGACCCACGGTCACGACGTTGTGTCGGTGAAAGTGGCGCTGGAATATCTTGAATCGCACGGCCAACAAGCCGCTGCCGATGCATTGCGCGAAGTCAAAGCACCGAAAAACGACGCGGTATTTTTGGGTTCCAGCGATAAATGGGATGCCAACCGCAACGTCTTCGGTGATGCTTGCGTTGAAGTGCTAGGACGCTTGAGCGAAGCGGAACGGGTTGCCAAAGTGCGGGTAGTGGACAGTGACTTGGAAGGCTCTTGCGGGCTGTTCAAGATCCATAAAGCCTTCCCGGAAGTGTTTATCTCCTCCGGCATCATGGAGCGTGGTAACTTCTCCGCTGCAGCCGGTTTTGGTATGGAAGCAGGCAAACAAGGTATTTTCGGCACCTTCAGCGCATTCTTGGAAATGCTGATGTCCGAAATCACCATGGCCAGGTTGAACAAATCCAACGTGCTGAGCCACTTCTCGCATTCCGGTATCGACGACATGGCCGACAACACCTGCCATTTCGGTTTGAACAATATGTTCGCCGATAACGGTTTAAGCGACGGCTACGAAACCAAACTGTATTTCCCTGCAGATCCGTTGCAAATGAAAGCGTGCGTGGAAAAAGTCTTCTTCGATCCGGGCTTGCGTTTTATCTTCTCCACCCGTTCCAAAGTGCCGACCATTCTGGATAGCAACGGCAATGAGTTCTTCGGCGGCGATTATAAATTCGTGCCCGGCAAAGACGAGGTCATTCGCGAAGGTACGGCGGGTTATATCGTCAGCTTCGGCGAAGCCTTGTACCGAGCCCTGGATGCCGTCGAGCGTCTGAAACAACAAGGCGTCGATGTAGGCTTGATCAACAAAGCGACCTTGAACGTCATTGATGAAGACATGCTGGCCAAAATCGGCAAGTCACCGAAAGTGATGGTGGTTGAATCCTTCAACCGCAAAACCGGTTTGGGGAGCCGCATGGGCACATGGTTGCTGGAGCGTGGCTACACACCAAAATACGCTTATATTGCGACGCATAAAGAAGGTTGCGGCGGTTTGTGGGAGCAATTCCCGCATCAAGGTATTGACCCGGCGGGCATCATGGCCAGCTTTTTAAAGGGTTAATCCTCCCTCTCTACTTGGGGCGCAAGGAAGCGCCCATATTTTTCTGCTGCGGTTTGGGAGCAACAGCCATTTGCAATCAGCAATTGCCGCCAGGCAAATTCGCAGTAAAACACTCAGCTCTCACCGGGACCGAGCCATGCCGACATTCCTTATTTCTAAACAGCGCGATGTTAGGCATGCGGTGCTTACCTATTCAATTACGGAGCAATCGCACTCAAGTTAAAGATTTCAATCAATCCCGACAAACAAAAACCGGATTCAAATCATTTCGACTGATTAACACAGTCCTACTCCAGGTAAACCATGCAAAAAAGAATTATCGGTGACAGTCGGCTCGACACAGCCTGTTTAATGACAGAGCAGTTGAATTTAGATGCACTTGTTGACGTTGAAGTCTCGTCCGAGGACCAGGAGCACCCTATCGAAGCCGCGCTACTGCCTGGCTTTAGCGGCGGGTGGAGGGCGGGCATGCCGGGATCACAAGTTATCCGGTTACTGTTTAAGCAGGCCCAGCCTGTGCAATGTATTCAACTGGATTTTTTGGAATCGGCTATAGCCAGAACACAAGAATACGTCCTTCGTATTTCTGCAGATAACGGACAGCTGTTTCGCGAAATCGTCCGCCAACAATGGCATTTTAATCCGCAAGGCTGCACAGCGGAGTCGGAACAACACGTTGTCGACTTGCCCGCGGTAAGTATTATCGAACTACATATCACTCCGGATATTAGCAACTCAAGCGCGTTTGCTTCGCTTGAAACAATGCGTGTATTTTGAGTTTTCGCCGTTAATTTTTAGGTTTGAAAAAGCCTTGGGAAAACTTGATATACCCTATAAAACCTATTCGGCCAGCAGTTTATTTTTCTAAAGATTTAACCATGTCAGCGCCCACACACAATATCCATCAATTAACCAAAAATACTATTGCTCTAATTCTTGCCGGCGGACGCGGTTCGCGCTTAATGAATATGACAGATTGGCGCGCCAAGCCCGCCGTGCCTTTTGGCGGCAAGTTTCGGATTATCGATTTTCCGTTATCCAATTGCGTGAATTCCGGTATCCGTAAAATCGGCGTGATGACGCAATACAAAGCCGATTCGCTGATTCGGCATATCCAAAAAGGCTGGGGATTCATGCGCGGCGAATTCGGCGAATATGTCGACATCATGCCGGCGCAACAACGTATAGACGAGACCTCCTGGTATAAAGGCACCGCCGACGCCGTCTTGCAAAATATCGACATTCTGCGGGCCCGCCAACCCCAGCATATTTTAATTCTGGCCGGCGATCATATTTACAAAATGGATTATGCGGCCATGTTAATCGACCACGTCGAAAAAAATGCCGATTTAACCATAGGCTGTCTGGAAGTTTCGTTAAAAGACGCCTCCGCTTTTGGCGTGATGGATGTGGATGCAAATCGCCGTGTCCGGGCATTTGTCGAAAAACCTGCCAATCCCCCTGTGATGCCGGGTAGAACCAACACCGCATTGGCCTCCATGGGTATTTATATCTTTAACGCCGATTTTTTATGGCAGCAATTAATTAAAGACTCCCACACTGAAAATTCCACCAACGATTTTGGTAAAGATATTATTCCCGCCGTCATCGACGATCATATTGTTAATGCTTATCCCTTTTTGGATTTACAAAGCGGCCAACAGAGCTATTGGCGCGATGTCGGGACTATAGACGCTTATTGGGCGTCCAATTTGGAGCTAATCGGCGTCAAACCGGATTTGAATTTATACGATACGTCCTGGCCAATATGGACCTATCAGGAACAAACGCCGCCGGCCAAATTTGTGTTCGACGACAACGGTCGGCGCGGCCTGGCCGTGGATTCGATGATTGCGGGAGGCTCTATTATTTCCGGCGCAACCATTCAGCATTCCATGGTGTTCTCCAATGTCACAGTAAACGAATCAGCGCTTATCAAAGACAGCATTCTGTTGCCGCAAGTATGCATAGGCCAAAATTGCCGGATTACCAAAGCCATCGTTGAAAAAGGTTGTGAGGTGCCGGCCGGCACGGTGATTGGCGAGAATCTTGACGACGACAAAAACAGATTTTATGTCAGCGACGGCGGGGTAGTGCTGGTAACTGCCGAAATGTTGGGGCAAAAACTACATTACGTCAGGTAATAAAGTATGCAAAGCGCCCGTTTATCCGATTGAGTGACAACGGGCGCCTGGGCCTTAGCCGCCAAATAATTGATGATCGATCAAATCGCATAGGCAATGCGAGATCAACAAATGCACTTCCTGAATGCGGGCGGTGGAATAAGACGGTACGCGGATTTCGATATCGGCTTCGTTCAGCGCGCCAGCCAATACACCGCCGTCTTTGCCGCTTAGCGCGATGACCGTCATGTCGCGGTCATGGGCAACCTTAACGGCTTTGATAATATTGCCGGAGTTACCGCTACTGGTGTAGACCAGCAAGATGTCGCCAGCCTGTCCTAGCGCGCGTAACTGCTTAGCGAAGATTTCGTCGTAATGGTAGTCGTTGGCGATAGAGGTGATGGTTGAGGTATCGGTGCTCAACGCAATCGCCGGCAAAGCGGGACGTTCCCGTTCGAATCGATTCAACATTTCCGAAGAAAAATGCTGCGCATCGCCCGCCGAACCGCCGTTGCCGCACGTCAGCACTTTTTTATCGTTTACCAGCGCTTCGACGATTTTTTGCGAGGCGAACTCGATCAGCTCGCACAAGCTGGCCATCGCATCCTGTTTGGTTTGAATGCTGTCGGAAAAGTGGGCGATGATGCGGTCTTGTAAACTCATAGTACTCAGGTTTGAAAAGCGTTTTTGATCCATTCCAGACGGTTGTCGCCGGATACAGCAACTACGTCGAAGCGAATCGAGACGTTGCTCAGGTTGTTGATTATGACATAGTGTTGTGTGGCAGCGACGATGCGCGCCTGTTTTTGCCGAGTGATACTGGCTAGCGCACCGCCGAATTGCTCGGATTTTCGAAAGCGTACTTCCACAATCACCAGCGCCGCGCGGTCTTTCATCACTAAATCCAGCTCGCCCATTTTGCAGCGGAAGTTGCTGCACACCCATTCCAGGCCTTGCTTTTGCAAATAGGCCGAGGCTAATTGTTCGGCACTATCGCCCTTTTGCAAGTGGGCTGGCTTGGCTTTGCCGAATAACATACTATTCGACAAATCCCGAGGCGACCGGCACGCCGCCTTTAAATTGAGCACAGACCAGTTTGCGGGTAACGCGATTCTCGTTGTTTAAAGACAAGCGACCGGTTGCGCCGGCGTAAGACGATCCGGCCAACTGCGGTAATTGGCCGATGATGTTATAGGCATCTATGCCCAAAGCCACCAGTTTAACCTGGCTATCGCTGAGACTTTGCCAAGTATTCTGCACGGCTTGTTGGCTGAGCGCTCCGGTGTAGGCGTCGCCGAACACCCAGGGCAGATCGCAGAAATTAATCTTACCTAATTCGCTGTCGCGAACCGGATTTTGCCGACCACTGTAGATATTCGGCATCGCATAAACCGATAATTCGCTACTTTGCGAGTACTTTAATTGCGGCGCCAACTCACGAGCCAATTCCGGGCTCGCACTAACGAACAAGGCCAATGATTGTTTCTGGCCGTTCACGCTGACGCTGGGGCTGAGTAAGTTTTTTACAATCGCTGCAAAATCGTGTTGTTTCGGATCGTAGCTCTCCACCCCAACCACAGCTCCGCCAACTGCTTGCCATGCCGACATCAGATAATGGCGCACGCGTTGGCCTTGGGTGGTGTCCGGTGTCAACAGCACGGCGTTCTGTTGGCCGTCACGCTTGGCTTTTTGCACCAATTGTTCCGCGTCGTCTATCGGACTGAGGCCGAATTGATACAGATTGGTTTTGCTTAGGTTTTCCACATGGTTCAGTGCCAGCACCGGCACGGTTAATTCGGCGGATTGAGCCAGGCTTTGGATCTGTTCCTTCACCAAAGGCCCTATTACCTGTTTGGCGCCGTCACTAACCGCTTGTCGATAGACATTGGCTATATCGTCTTTTTCGCTGTCGTAATATTTTAGCGGCATTTGCGGCGCGGCGCTGGCGGCCAGACGATGGGCTACCGTTAATCCTTCCCTGATAGCTTTAGCCGCGCTGGCATAAGAGCCCGAGCTGGGCAACAGCACCGCAATCGTAGCTCCCGGGGCTGGCGGTTGCGCGGGCTGTTCCGGTTCTTGGGCCGCTTGCTGATTGACAGGAGGTGGATTCAGATAGGCTTGTAGATAATCGGCGTTGGCCGGATGACCGGGAAACATTTGCCGCCATTGCTGGATTTGTCCGGCTGTGTCGAAACCGGTCACGTTGCGTTGCTTAAGAATTTTAGCCAAGGCCATCCAGCCGCTCAGTTCGTCAACGATAGGTGACGGACCGCTAAGGGTTTCCAGAGGCAACACACTAAGCGCATCAAGGATGGCGATAATGTTTTGCTTTTGCTGATCCGGTTTTTGCAACAGTCGGCCCAATTTTAGGCGCGCCCTGACGCTGGGCAATACGTCGCCCAACAACGCATGCACGAAGGCCGCCGATTGGTAATAAGCAATTTGATCGGCATCGGTCAGTATGGCGGGCCGCACACCCTCCAGCTTTTTCAAGGCTTGTTCCGCATCACCCATACTCAACGCTACCTGGGCTTGGAGCAATTTATATTTGCTGAACAGCTCCGGTGGTAACTGTTCGGCGTTGATCTTATCCAAGGCTTTTTGCGCAGCCTGGGTGTCGCCGGCTTGCAGGCGGGTGTCGGCATCCAGCAGATGCAGGCTGTTTTGATTATCGGCCATCCGGTAACTGCGCGGCGGTTCGGCCGGTTTGGTTCTTCGGGCGCTGGGTTGCGGGCGCACTTCCAACTGGGTCTTGTTTTTGACCGGTTGTTCGCTGCAAGCCGCTAGCAACAACAGGCCGAAAAACCAGCAGCTTAAAACACGACGCGGCATAATGACGGCAAATTTGCGATCAGACATAGCATAGGGCCTGAAGAATAAATGTACGGAAAATTATACGTGGTTGCCACGCCAATAGGTAATCTGGCCGATTTCAGCTTTCGGGCGGTGGACGTCTTAAAGCAGGTGGATTTGATTGCCGCCGAAGATACCCGCCACGTCAAGATGTTGCTGCAACATTACGGTATCAATAAGCCGCTGCAATCGCTGCATCAACATAATGAAGACCATGCTTCGCAAGGCCTGGTAGATAAAATTCGCGATGGCCAGTCGGTGGCCTTGGTGTCCGATGCCGGCACGCCGATGATCAGCGATCCCGGCTTCCCTTTAGTCAAACTGGCCAGACAGCAAGGTGTGGAGGTGTGTCCGATACCCGGTGCCTGCGCGCTGATCGCAGCCCTGTCGGTGGCGGGCTTGCCAACCAGCCGTTTCAGTTTCGAAGGTTTTCTGCCGCGCACCGGCTCGGCCCGGCGCAGCTTTTTCGAAAGTAAACTCGCCGATGTTTCCACATGGGCCTTTTACGAATCCAGCCACCGCATCCAGGCCGCGCTGGAAGACATGCTCACGGTATTTCCGGCCGAGCATCAAATCGTCGTGGCCCGCGAGATCACCAAATTGCATGAAACGATTGTCGGCGACGAACTGGCCAAAGTATTAGAAAAAGTACAGACCGACGAAAACATGCGCAAGGGTGAATTCGTAGTGTTGGTAGCTGGTCGCGAGCATGTTGAGCAAGATGATGAATTAACCGACGAGCAGCGGCGGATTTTGGGCATATTGCTCACAGAATGTTCTACCAAAACCGCCGCCGCACTGGCGGCAGAGATTACCGGCCAGCGCAAAAAAACCTTGTATCAGGCGGCTTTGGCGATGCAGGACAAGCAAGGCGGCTAAGTTTCGCCAACCTTGTGCCGCTCAAACCCGGACATCGATCCCGTTACTGGGTACACTGGCCGACTCCAATAACTTCAAGGCGTTCTGCCCTTGTTGCTCCTGCATTTCCTTGGCTTTAACCAGCATGGCCACTTCAACTTGCTGAGCGGTTTTTTGGGTGGACATTTGCGTCGCCAGTGCGGCGATGGAAGAGACGGAATCAAGCATGACGTGGCCTCGTCGGGTTGGTTTAGGAAAGCAGTCGCCTTAAGGCAACGTGCAGGCATGCTAGGTTATCGAACAGCAAGCCGATAACTTTAGAGTATTTACAAAAATAGCCGCATACCGGCAGTTTCAATAAACTTACCCGCGTCCTGCCGGGTCGTGGGGCGTAAACTATAATGTCCTACGGAGTCGGCTAGACCGGCGCCATTCAGAATCGGGCGGCGTCCAAAACGGTTCCAAATGAATCCACCTTCCGGCGCGGCGCACGAGATTGCTTCAGCCCCGGAAAACATTGGTATATTTTGCTGAAAACTGCGTTTGGCAGGGTATCCTGAAAGCGTTGCGGCAAACCGATCAAAGAATTTTATGACACATAAAGGCAAGATTCTCGCCGTTGACGACACCCCGGCGTCCTTAAAATTATTAACGGATATTCTGAAGGACGAAGGCTACGAAGTTCGCTCGGCGATCAGTGGGCAATTGGCGTTGAATTCCGCGTTGAAGAATCCACCGGAACTGGTGCTGTTGGACATTCGCATGCCGGAGATGGATGGCTTCGAAGTTTGTCGACAACTGAAGGCTAACCCGAATACTTGCGATGTGCCGGTCATCTTCGTCAGCGCGATCATGGATACCGACGAAAAAGTGCGCGGCTTTGACTTGGGCGCAGTGGATTTCGTCACCAAGCCCTATCAGCGCGACGAATTATTGGTTAGGGTGCGCACTCATTTGGAGTTTGACCGCCTGCGCAACCATCTGGAGGAACAGGTGGAAGAGCGAACCCGTAAACTCATGGAAAGCGAGAAAAAGTTGCGCGCCGGCATGCTGGATTTCGTCACGGCGATTGCGGCTACTATCGAAGCGCGCGACCCCTACACCGCTGGCCATCAGCGCCGCGTTGCCCACCTCGCCACCGCCATCGCTCGCGGCTTGCAATTGCCGGAAGAGCGGATAGAGGGGCTGACCTTGGCGAGCGTGGTACACGATATAGGCAAAATTCGGATTCCCGCCGAAATACTTTGCAAGCCCGGACGGCTGGACGATTTGGAATTCAGCCTGATCAAGCGACACGCCGAAACTGGCTACGACATCCTCAAATCCATCAATTTCCCCTGGCCAATCGCGCAAATCGTCTTGCAACATCACGAACGCCCCAACGGCAGTGGTTACCCGTGCGGCCTTAAAAAAGGAGAGATTTTACTGGAAGCGGAGATTCTGGCGGTTGCCGATGTGGTGGAAGCGATGAAGTCTCATCGCCCCTACCGCGCCGGTTTGGGCTTGGATGTCGCTTTACAGGAAATTTCCGACAATCGCGGTGTGTTGTATAACTCCGAGGTAGTCGAGATTTGTTTAAAGCTCTTTCGGGAACGGGATTACAGCCTGCCTGCTTGATCGGCTCCTTACGCGTTTAGCCGCGCGCTTTGGCGAATGGAAGGAATACGATGAGACCGTTTGCCCGAAACTACCTCAGGGCAGCCCGTAAACCACAACAGTCTTGTGAGTTCAGCTATGTCAGGTCAGCTTGATTTTCCAAACAATATCTCCAGGCGGCTGGTTGCCGGGGCGGTACTGCTTAATCTGTTGGTTATCGTCACCGTGGGATTTGCGCTGTATCGCAGCTTCGACAAATATCAAGAGCGCGCCGAAATCACGACGCAGAACCTGACCAAGGTTATCGCGCAAAACTTAGATAGCCTGATCGAAAAGGTCGACTTAGGCGTGTTGGTGGCTGTGGAGGAAATCCAGCGGCAACAGGCTTTGGGGAGCGTTGATGCCGAGGCGCTGTCGGTTTTTATGCAGCGCTTACAATCGCGTTTGCCATGGGTTATCGGGCTTAGGGCTACCGACGAGCAGGGTTGGCTAGTCTATGGCGTGGATGTGCCTAAAGATACGCGGCTCAGCATGGCGGATCGACTCTATTTTTCTAGTTTGCGCGATAATCCGGCGCTTGGGTTATTTATTAACAAACCGGTGATGTCTCATGTCAATAAGGTTTGGGTGGTTAATTTTGCGCGCCGCCTTAACCGTGCCGACGGCAGTTTTGCCGGCGTGGTTTTTGCCAATGTTTCATTGGATAACCTTGGAAAAGCGATTTCCAACGTTGATATTGGCAGTCGCGGGGCGATTAACCTGAGAGATGCGGACATGGGCTTGATCGTTCGTCATCCCGTCCATGCAGAGCCCGGCAGCGTGATTGGTGATAAAACCATTTCGCCGGAATTTCGCCGGATGCTCGCATCCGGACACACCTCGGGTGTCTTTCACACGCCTCTCAGCTTCGACAATACCGCCAGGGTGGTATCTTTTCGCAAACTAGACGCCTACCCGCTATGGGTGAGCGTCGGCCTGGCTAGGGACGATTTTCTGGCGGAGTGGTGGAATGAAGTCCTGGAAATGGCCGGACTGGTTCTTCTGTTTGCCTTGATTTCGGTTAGTAGCGCCCGATTCATCGTCGGTGCGTGGCGAAAGCAATTGCAGGTTGCCGCCAAGTTGGCGGCCGAAGAGGAAAAGTTCCATACCGTCGCGGACTACACCTACGACTGGGAATATTGGGAAGGCGACGATCAGCAGATTTTGTATATGACGCCTTCCAGCTTGCGGGTTACCGGCTATGCGGCCGAGGAGTTTATGGCCGATGCCGGGTTATTGCCGCGCATCATACATGCCGACGACCGGCACTTAATGACCGATCATCGCCACGATGTCGAGCATTTACGCCTCGCTGAAGTAGACTTTCGCATTGTCCGCCGCGATGGCGAAATACGCTGGATCTCGCATTGTTGCCAGGCCGTGTTCGGGGCGGACAATAACTACCGAGGCCGGCGCATCACTAACCGCGACATTACAGAACGCCACCTATTCGCCACCGAAATCAATCGGCTGGCGCAAGCGGCGGATCAGAATCCGACCGGCATCCAGATTACCGACCTTCAGGGCATATTGACCTATACCAACCACGCTTACACGCGCATTACCGGTTATACGTTCGGCGAGGCTTACAAAATGACGCCTCGCGGATTATTGTCCAGTGAAATAACTGCCGACGAGTACCAAGCCTGCCAGGCAAAATTGGCAGCAGGCAAACTATGGAAATCCTCGCTGACCAATCGCCACAAAAACGGCGAGTTGCGCTGGGAACAGATCACCGCGTCACCGATTTACGACGAAGCCTATCAGGTTTGCAATTATCTTTATTTACGCACGGACATCACCGAAGCCAAGCGAACGGAAGCGGCCTTATACAAGCTCAATCGCGAGTTGCGCGCGATCAGCAATTGCAATCAGGCCTTGCTGCGTACTGACGACGAACCAAGCCTGCTCAAAGAAATCTGCCGTATCGTCTGCGATGAGGCCGAATATCGCATGGCGTGGGTCGGCTACTTGGAAAATGGCTATCCCAAAACAATACGCCCGGTGGCCTGGGCCGGTTTTGAAGACGGCTACCTGGCAGCCACCGATCACTGTTGCGGAGATCTGGCGGGTGCACACAGTCCCGCTGCGGCGGCCATTTGCAGCGGCGAAAAAGTCTATGTTCAGGATGTCTGCACCGATACGCTGATGGCTTCGGCACGAGACGCTGCATTGCTACGCGGCTATCGCTCGGTTATTGCCTTGCCTTTGGCCGATCAAAACGCGGATATTTTCGGCGCGCTGACGATTTATTCAGCAGAACAAAACGCGATCACGGCAGCGGAGATTCGTTTGTTAGAGGAGTTGGCCGGAGATTTGGCCTTTGGCATTTCCGTGCTCCGCGATAAGGCTGAGCGCTTACGCACAGAGGAACATTTACGCGACTCGGAGGAGCGGTTGCGGTTGACATTGGAAGCCGCCCAGGTTGGGATTTGGGACTGGGATGTAAAAAACGACCAATGGTATGCTTCGCCGACCTATTACACGATGCTCGGTTATCCTGCTCGGACCGGCATGGCTGATCGGCGCGAATGGTTCGAAAGCGTTCATCCGGAAGATCAAGCGGAAGTCAGCGACAACATGAGCGGCGTGTTGTCCCCGGATTTCACGGAATATCAATATCAAGCGCGCATGCGCCACGCCGACGGCAATTATCGTTGGCAGTATGTGCGCGGTTTCGGTATTCAGCGCGATTCGGACGGTAAGGTCATTCGCATGCTGGGTATTCGCATGGACATCAATGATCGCAAGCAAAACGAGGAAGAATTACGGCGCTATAAAGAACACCTAGAAGATGAAATCCAGCAACGTACCGCCGACTTGATAGTAGCGCGCGATGCGGCAGAAGCGGCAAATAGGGCCAAGAGCGTATTCCTGGCCAATATGAGCCACGAATTGCGTACCCCGCTGAACGCAATTCTCGGTTTCTCGAAATTGATGCGGAAAAATCCCCAACTGTCGGACGAGCAAAGGCAAAACCTGGATATTATCAATCGTAGTGGCGAACATTTGTTGGCGTTGATTAACGACGTATTGGAAATGGCTAAAATCGAAGTAGGCCGTCTGCATCTGGAAAACGCGCCTTTCGATTTGGGCAATATGGTGCGCGATATTACCGATATGATGAGTGTCCGCGCCGCCGAAAAAGGCCTGAGGCTATTGATCGACCAGGCATCGCAGTTTCCGCGTTTCATTGTCGGCGACGAAGCCCGCTTGCGGCAAGTGCTGATTAATCTGGTGGGCAATGCCATTAAATTTACGCAGCAAGGCGGTGTTACGTTGCGCCTAGGCACCCGTAAAAATCGCATTTCGCATCTACAGATCGAGGTCGAAGATTCCGGTGTGGGGATCCCGGCGGCTGATCAACAACGTATTTTCGAACCGTTCGTACAGCTAGGCGAGCAAAGGGATAGCCAAGGCACCGGGTTGGGATTGACCATTACCCGCCAGTTTGTGGAACTGATGGGCGGTACGCTTACTTTGGAAAGCCACCCCGATCAAGGCGCTTTATTTAGAATAGATTTGCCGCTCGCTGAGGTGAATCAGGCGGATATTGCTGACCGCAGCTTCGATAAAGCAGAAGCCGGTGCCGTCATCGGCTTAGTTGAGGGGCAAAAAGATTACCGCATATTAGTCGTTGAAGATCAGCCTGAAAATCAGTTATTGCTAGCCAAGTTGATGGAATCGGTCGGGTTTTCCTGCAAGGTAGCCGGCAACGGTGCGGAAGGCATAGAGTTATTTCAAACCTGGCAACCGCACTTTATCTGGATGGATAGGCAAATGCCGGTAATGGACGGCTTGGAGGCTACGAAAAGAATCCGTGAGTTGCCGGGCGGGCGGGAGGTCGTCATTGTTGCCGTCACAGCCTCGGCATTCCTGGAGCAGCGTAGCGAACTACTGGAAGCCGGTATGAACGACTTTGTGCGCAAGCCTTATCGCTTCAGCGAAATCTATGATTGTCTGGCTAAGCACTTGGGCGTGCGTTATATCTACGAGGGCATTCCAGAACAAAACCGGCCAATCGCGCTATTAACGCCGGATATGTTAACCGGCTTGCCGGCATCGGCACGCGAGGAATTGAAAAATGCACTGGAGAGTCTGGAGCCGGAACGTATAGCAAATGCGATAGCTCTGGCAACGCCGCAGGATCCGGAATTGCGCAAAACCCTGGCCTATTTGGCTGATAACTTTGACTATCCGGCCATTCTGAGGGCTTTGCCCAGCTGATTTTATCGTTCGCCGAATGTTCCGGCATTTGCGCTTTGACTACCGCTAAACCGATACTGCGTCCGGCGTGCTGGCTAGTATTCGACTGTATCGATGGCGGTGCTAAACGCTTTTAATTGTAGGCTATCGAATGGCCAATTCAGTTGATTTTGGCTTTGGGCGTGCCACAACACCGGAATCAACAAACCATACTCCACCTGCCATTGCTCGTTGTCCATAATGTCCCTGCTGGTAAAATCCAGCCCGGCGGCTACCAATAAGGCCTCCGCCTCTTCGCACAAATGGCAGCCTTCGGTACCGAACAGGATAAAATCCGTCATTACTTTAGCGGCTAATGATTCAAATGCGCAGCCAACCAACGTTCTGCCACTTCGATCTTCAGGCCTTTGCGCCGCGCGTAGTCCTCCAACTGATCCTGATCGATCTTACCGACGTTGAAATACTGCGAATCAGGGTGCGAGAAATACCAGCCGCTAACCGCCGCAGTCGGATACATAGCAAAGTTTTCGGTTAGTTCGATGGTGGTGTTTTCGGTGACGTTCAGCAACTCGAACAACTTGGCTTTTTCGGTGTGGTCTGGGCAAGCCGGATAGCCAGGCGCCGGACGGATACCTTGATACGCTTCCTCGATCAGCGCGTGGTTATCGTGTTGTTCATCTTCGGCATAACCCCAGTAATCCCGGCGTACGGCTTGATGCATGTATTCCGCAAAGGCTTCGGCTAGACGGTCGGCTAACGCTTTCAGCATGATGGAGCTGTAGTCATCATGATCTTTTTCGAACTCGGCCAGTTTGGTTTCGATGCCGATACCGGAGGTCACCGCGAAACCTCCCAGATAGTCGGCAATGCCGCTACCGATCGGAGCGATGAAATCGGAAAGACAGTAGTTTGGCCGACCCGGCGCCTTGACGTTTTGCTGGCGCAAATGGTGCAGCGTTTCGCGTGGCTGGCTACGGGTGTCGTCGGTATACAGCACGATGTCGTCGCCGTCGCTGTTGGCCGGGAAGAAGCCTATGACGGCCTTGGCTGTCAACCATTGCTCGCGAATCAGGTGTTTCAGCATCTCCTGAGCGTCTTCGAATAGCTTGGTGGCTTCGACGCCAACCACGTGATCGCTAAGAATGGCCGGATAGCTGCCGGACAATTCCCAAGTCTGGAAGAACGGCGTCCAGTCGATGTACCAAACCAGCGTATCCAGCGGGAAATTATCGACTACCTTGGTGCCGAGGAACTTAGGTTTAACCGGCTGATGGCTGGCGTAATTGAATTTGTTCTGCCGGGCTTTTTCCAGATTATGTTGTGGATTCTTAGCGTGTCGCCCCTTGTGACGCTCGCGCACCACTTCATACTCGGCACGGGTTTTTTCCACGAAATCGGCTTTTAAATCGTCGCTGAGCAGGGAGCTGACCACGCCGACACTGCGCGATGCATCGGTGACATAGACGGTCGGCGACTGATAGTGCGGTTCAATTTTTACGGCGGTATGCGCGCGCGAAGTCGTCGCGCCGCCTATCATCAATGGAATCGTGAAGCCTTGGCGTTGCATTTCTTTGGCGACATGCACCATTTCATCCAGCGACGGCGTGATCAGGCCGCTGAGGCCGATCACATCGACATTTTGCTCGCGGGCAGTTTTCAGAATCGTCTCGGCCGGCACCATCACGCCCAAATCGATGACTTCATAATTATTGCATTGCAATACCACGCCGACGATGTTTTTGCCGATGTCGTGTACGTCACCCTTGACGGTGGCCATCAGCACCTTGCCGTTGGTTTGCCGCTCGCTGCCGTCTATTTCAGCGTCCATAAACGGCATTAAATACGCCACGGCTTTTTTCATGACTCGCGCCGATTTGACCACTTGCGGCAGAAACATCTTGCCTTCGCCGAACAAGTCGCCGACCACATTCATGCCGTCCATCAAAGGCCCTTCGATGACGTGTAACGGTTTTTCTGCTTCCAGCCTTGCCGCTTCGGTATCTTCTTCAATGTAATCGGCAATGCCTTTCACTAACGCATGTTCCAGGCGTTTAGTGACCGGCCATTCCCGCCATTCCAGGGTTTCCACCTTGGCTGCCTGGCCGCTGCCGCGATATTTTTCGGCGATTGCCAGCAGTTGTTCAGTGCCCTCCGGCGTGCGGTTCAGGATGACGTCTTCGACGGCGTTACGCAGTTCTTCCGGGATGTCGGCGTAAATCGCCAATTGGCCGGCGTTGACGATCCCCATGTCCATGCCGGCTTGTACGGCGTGATACAGGAATACCGCATGGATCGCTTCGCGCACCGGATTGTTGCCGCGGAACGAGAACGACACGTTGGAGACGCCGCCGGAAATTAAGGCGTGCGGCAGAGTCTGTTTGATGATACGAGTGGCTTCGATGAAATCGACGCCGTAATTGTTGTGTTCTTCGATGCCGGTGGCGACCGCGAAAATATTCGGATCGAAGATAATATCTTCCGGCGGGAAGCCGATTTGTTCGGTCAGAATTTTATAGGCGCGGGTGCAGATTTCAACTTTGCGCGCCATCGTGTCTGCCTGACCTTGTTCGTCGAACGCCATCACGATCACCGCCGCGCCATAACGGCGCACCAGCTTGGCATGCTTAATAAACGCTTCCTCGCCTTCCTTAATGGAGATCGAGTTGACGACACCCTTACCCTGGATGCATTTCAGACCGGCTTCCAGAATCTCCCATTTGGATGAGTCGAGCATGATCGGTACTTTGGCAATGTCCGGCTCGGCTGCCAGCAGGTTCAAAAAGCGCACCATCGCGGCTTTAGAATCCAGCATGCCTTCGTCCATATTGATGTCGATGATTTGTGCGCCGTTTTCGACCTGCTGCTTGGCAACCTCCAAGGCTTCTTCGTAACGCTCTTCAATGATCATTTTTTTGAACACTGCAGAGCCGGTAACATTAGTACGCTCGCCGACGTTAACGAATAAGGTTTCCGGACCGATGCTCATGGCTTCCAGGCCAGCTAGGTGGCAGCGTTTTTCCAATTCCGGAATCCGGCGCGGCGGATATTTGTCTAGCGCGGCTACGATGGCCCGAATGGTATCGGGCGAGGTGCCGCAACAACCGCCGATGATATTTAAGTAGCCGCTGGCGGCCCAGTCGGCCAATTCGGCGGCCATTTGCTCCGGCGTTTCGTCGTATTCGCCGAATTCGTTCGGCAAGCCGGCATTAGGATGAGCGGAAACGTAGGTGTCGGCGATGTTGGACAGTTCTTCTATGTACTGGCGCAATTCCTGGGCGCCCAGCGCGCAGTTGAAACCTATCGAGATCGGTTGCACGTGCTTCAAGGAATACCAGAATGCGGCAGCGGTTTGTCCGGACAGCGTACGGCCCGAGGCGTCGGTGATTGTGCCGGAGATCATCACCGGCAGTTTGTAGCCGAGTTTGTCGAAAGTCTGTTCCACCGCGAAAATCGCCGCTTTCGCGTTCAAGGTGTCGAATACGGTTTCGATCAGAATGATGTCGGCGCCGCCATCGATCAAGCCCTGCGTCGCTTCGCTGTATGCGGCTACCAAATCATCGAACGTGATGTTGCGGAAGCCCGGATCATTTACATCCGGGGACATGGATGAGGTGCGATTGGTGGGGCCCAGTACACCGGCGACGAAGCGCGGTTTGTCCGGCGTTAGCGCACTGACTTCCTCGGCGGCCTGTTTGGCAACGCGGGCTGAGGCGACGTTAATCTCGTAAGCCAGATCCTCCATCCGATAATCCGCCATCGCGATACGGGTGGAATTGAAAGTATTGGTTTCCAGAATATCCGAACCGGCATCCAGGTAGGCTCGGTGAATGGCCTTGATTACCTCCGGCTGAGTAATCGATAATAAATCGTTGTTACCCTTAAGATCGACAGGCCAGTCGGCAAAGCGTACGCCGCGATAGTCCTTCTCCTCCAATTTGTAGCTCTGTATCATGGTGCCCATCGCACCGTCCAGAAACAAAATCCGCTGAGATAATAACTGGTGTAATCTTTGTGTGCTGTTCATACTGCCTGATGGTCGCAAGGGTGAATGTACGGGTGGGCTAGTCCGTATTGTTATCAAACCAATTTTTGAGGGAAATCATGTCTAAACCCAGTCTATTGCATGTCGTAAAAAGCGTAATTGCCGCCGTGATCGGCGTGCAAAGCAATAAGAACAGAGAGGTTGATTTTCAGCATGGCTCTTTGCCTGCCTATATTGTCGTCGGGCTGATTGTGACTGTGTTGTTTATTTTAACGATAGTCAGCATCGTATCCGCAGTTACCGGCGGCTGAGGAACTTCGGTCAATAACGAAGCCCAAGCGGCCTTGGGCTTCGGAGTCAGCCTGTTTAGTTGCTGGAGGTTTTGAAGCTGTTTTTGATGCTGACGAATAACTCTTTGATACCGCTGAACAGATTGGCAGGAGTCAACGCTTGTTTCAAAATAAACTGACAACGAATCAAAGCCACGGCCAGTACGCCGGCAAACGGCGGCAGTAATTCGAAGAAAACCGGCATGAACCAGCCGCCGGCACCTTCCTGGGTTTTTCTATCGCCGACGCTGGTCAGGTCGCGATCATATTCGCCGCCGACATCTTTACCGTCCAAACCGTCGATGATCATGATGTTGATGTTGTAGAACATCACCTGAATGACCAAGAACACTATGGCACAGCCGGCTACCCACATCAGCACATTACCCGTTTTGGCTTTTATCAGGGTTTGATAAACCCAGATTGCCGTCAAAATCATTATTACGCCACCAATCATCTCTATTCCCCTTGTAACTGTTAACTATTTTTATAATTCTCAAAAATCTGGTTGAGAGGGCATACTACCATAATCCGTCTGGATGGCAATTACGGTCGGATGTTTCCGCGACAGCCATGAATTGCTTGACTTTGAAGGTGGCTAAAGTAACATATGAAGCTCGACCGCCAAAGACATGGCAAATTTTATAACAACTAACTAAAGGTAGGAGGCACCCATGGGAGCGATCTTAGATTTAACAGAAATGCTGAAAGAACCGTCGGGCATGATTGGAGCGCTGGTTATCATCGCTGCAGGATACTTTTTTGTAAAATGGGTTTTTGCTGAGCCTAAAGACGAAGAGTAAGCTACACCCCTCGCTTACAAAGCTTTTCTGGAAAAAGCGGCTACGGATAGATCCCGTAGCCGCTTTTTTTTTGCCTGAAGCATGCCCAGCTTAAATACCTTATAATCCGTGGCCTTTTGGCCTGCCGACCCGCTATGTACAAACTGTTAGTTCAGAAAGTAAATGCTCTTTATTCCAAAAAAGTACCCGCTACCGGCATAGGCCTTTTCCGGCTATTGTTCGGGTTGGTGACGCTGCAGGAAGTTTTCTTTCTGCTGTATTTCAACCACTTGATTTTCGATCCCATCCCGTTCATGGACGTCGAATTTCCGATGATTCCGTTCTTCCTGTGGCTGTGGGCGGTGGTGGCGTTTTGCTTGGTCATCGGCTACCGCTGCCAGGCGGCCAGTATTGCAAATTACATTTTTTGGTTGCTGTTCGTCAATTTCACGCCAATGCAGCGCGATTTCGACGGCGGCTTTGATTTGTTCATGATCGGCGCCAATTTTTTTCTGATCTTCATGCCGATGGATCAGGCTTTCTCTGTGGATAGCCTCAGAAAAAAATTGCTGCGCCCGTTCGTGCATTATTCTCAATACCAGGCTTCAGAAGTGTCTGCATTGACCTATTATCTGCCGGTCGCGATTTGTCTGGGATTTTTATACTTTGATTCGGCGATCCACAAGATGTTTGCCGAACATTGGCGCAACGGCTTGGGCGCCTGGTTACCGTCTTCGATTCCGTATTACATGTCCGCACTGGATTTGTCGTGGCTGTTAAATATCGAGATTCTGCAGAAAATCATCGGCTACACCATTATCGTGTTCCAGTTTACTTTCCTGTTGTTTTTCCATCGCCGCCAGTTTAGATGGCTGTACTTTCTGATCGGAATTTCCTTACATCTGGGCATTACCCTATCCTTCAACATCTACCCGTTCGGAATGGGGATGCTGATTTTCTACGCCTTGGTGATGCCATTTGCCTGGTATAGAAAAATTGGTGGGTTTCTACGCGCCAAACAGCCATTATTGACGGTGTTTTACGACCAACAATGCCCATTGTGCAATCGCACGGTTTTGACGCTGAATCATTTCGACGTTTTGCACGGTGTCGATTTCAAACCCGCACAAGTGTTTGCAATCGATTATCCGGCCCTAGCCGAGTTGGGCGAAGAGCAGCTACTGACTGATTTGTACGCGGTGGATAGTGACGGGCGGGTTTAT
This sequence comes from Methylomonas sp. 2F7, assembly GCF_057126975.1. Classification (NCBI taxonomy): domain Bacteria; kingdom Pseudomonadati; phylum Pseudomonadota; class Gammaproteobacteria; order Methylococcales; family Methylococcaceae; genus Methylomonas; species Methylomonas sp. 2F7. The sequence goes on along the minus strand of NZ_CP195203.1, from coordinate 4,857,646 downwards.
GCCGGCGTTGATACTTACGCGCAGATTTTAATCTCTATGCGTTATACAGCGATGATAGGCTGGGCCATGAAGCTACCACTGCTTTATCAGTGGATATGCGGGCGTTATCGGGCAATTGCCGATTCGCGTGCACGTTTGGTCTGCGATGTGAGTTGTCTGCCTACATCAGCCGAAAACCTGCCGCCGAGCTTTTATGAACGAATTTTCGAGGCGGAGCATGCACTACCCGCCAGAAGTCGCGTACACAAAATCAGCAAAGTGCTGTTGGTATTGATCTTGTTTCAGTTCAACAGCAGCTTTCACTATGGCTTGTTGTATCGACTGCATGTCAACACCCGTCAGTCGCCGATAACCAGCATGCTGGCGGATATGAGCAATGCTGTTTTGATGATGTCTCACACGTTTTTAGGTATCACTCCGCATGCCTTGTATTTGCACGACCATTTCGAAGGCTACGACCGTTTACTGGCCATTACCTACTTGGATGCCAACGGCGAAGAGCAATGGTTACCGTTTGTTGATCGGCAAGGCCGCCTGTTGGCGCCGAATTGGGGACGGGTGCATTCCATGTGGGCCAACATTGCGGTAACGCCGAATATCGACGAGCTCCGCTTGAAAAAATTCATCATGAAAGTTACGGCGTTCTGGGGAAAAAAAACCGGTTTAGAGCTGGATAGCACACAATTTATCGTCAAAATGAAGAGAATTCGAGCACCGTTTGTGTGGGAAAAAGACCTCAGGAACAGCAACTTGGCCGGAGAATGGCAAGCAATAGGCTCCGCACAGTGGGCAGGAAAGGACATAAAGATCAATCTGCCGAAAGACATCGATATTTTGTAAACATCTAGGGTATTGCATACTCGGTTTTGTCATGCTATAAATTTTGCGTGCTTGAATTTGAGTACACACAAAAATAAAAAACCTTTAAATCGGAGGATGTTATGAAAAAAGTATTTTCTGTCTTGGCTATGGTGATGATGATTGTAAGCTTGAGCGGTTGCATGGACGACCCAGACCAAGGCAATCCAAAACCAAAAGGCTATGGTTCACCTAGCCAACAAGGTTCAGGGGTTAAATAATCCTAGCCCTGGCAGGATATTCCTTCCTGAGTAAGGCCCACGCAAGTGGGCCTTATATTCCAGATTTTTTTCCTCCAAACAGATTTAGTTTGCGCCAAACTGCTTCGGCATGTTTAAATCTCGCCGTGCTTAATTTTTTGTTTAGATTCAGTACACGAAAAAATATAAAAAACTTTTATTTGGAGGATGTTATGAAAAAAGTATTATCTCTTTTAGCTATGACCCTGATGATTGTTGGCCTGAGCGGTTGCATGGACGATCCAGATGCGTCAAAACAAAAAGTTTCTAGCTCTACTTCTGTAGCGCTTTAATCTTTAAGCTTGAAAAAAGGCCCGCGAAAGCGGGCCTTTTTTGTGGGTCAAGTTTTAATATCCTATTTCGATTTACCCCTCAGTTCGTTCCTCGTCGATTTCCTGCATCGCTTTATTGATCCATGCCTCGGCCTCTGCATTTATATCTTTCGATTTTTTATCGATGCTGCTAATGGCCGGCCCAATCTTTACCTTAATGACGCCCGGATATTTCAAAAAGCTGTTACGTGGCCAATATTCGCCAGCATTGTGCGCTAAGGGGATCACCGGAAAACCCGATTTTTGCGCCAGCATAGAGCCGCCGGCGTTAAATTTTTTATGCGCTCCCGGCGCCACTCTGGTTCCTTCAGGAAACACCACTACAAACAAGCCTTCCTGCAAACGCTCGATACCCTGATCGATCAGCATTTTTAATGCTTCTTTTTGATTCTGCCGATCAATCGCAATCGGCTTTAACGTCGCCAAGGCCCAGCCGCCGAATGGAATTTGCAGCAACGATTTTTTCAGAACCGCGGTTTGCGGGGAAATAAATTGCCGCAAGGCCACCGTTTCCCAGGCCGATTGATGTTTGCTGAGGATAATCGCCGCGCTATCACGCGGAATGTTTTCTAGGCCTTCCACTTCATAACTTAAGCCGCAACACAACTTCAGCATATACAGCAGGCAGTTGATCCAAATGTCGGCGATTTTGTAGCGCATCGGAAACGGTAGAAAAAAACCGCCCAAGATGGCCACACCGACGATCAGTGTCGAGAATACTATGTAAACGAATAGTAATGTCGAGCCTAAATAGACTCTGAAATCAGCGTGTCGAGACGATGTGCGTGGCTGCGTCATAAAGATTATCGAAAATAGGAACGTTGAGTTGGGGATTATCAATAGCAGTTTTTTCGCCTTTCCCGGTTCTGACCAAAATTGGTTTGGCCCCGGCTGACTCGGCGGCCTGAATATCGCGCAAGGAGTCGCCAATTGCAAAAGTCCGGCTCAAGTCCGCTTGCATTTCGGCGGCAAAACGCAGAAACAGTCCGTCCAGGGGCTTGCGGCAGTCACAATTGTCGTTTGGACCGTGAGGACAAAAATAAATGCCCTTTATGTGTCCGCCTGCCTGCGATGTCAATCGCAGCATTTTGGCGTGTATCGCCTCCAACATCGCCAAATCGAACAAGCCTCTGGCAATCCCCGACTGATTGCTGATCACCACGGCTTTGTAACCGTGCCGATTCAACAGCGCTATGGCTTCCAGGCTGCCGGCTAACGGCAGCCATTCCTCGGGAGATTTGATGAATGCGTCGGAATCGACATTGATAGTGCCGTCCCGATCCAGAATAACGTAACTCTCGGTCACGATTGCAATTTGGATATATCGGCAATTTTCAGGAATTGATTGGACAATTTGGCCAGCAATGCCAAACGGCTGTTGCGCAACGCTTCGTCATCAGTATTGACCATCACATTGTCGAAAAACGCATCGACGCTATCGCGCAACTGCGCCAAACGGCTCAAGGCCAGCGGATAATTCTGTTCGGCCAGCAAGGGCAAAATGTCGGTTTCCGATTGCTCGGCTGCTGCCAATAAGTTTTTCTCGGCCGCTTCGACCAGGGCCCCAATGCTCTCCGTTGGCGCTTGATCCGATTTTTTCAAAATATTGATGATGCGCTTGTTGGCCGCTGCCAGGCTTTCCGCTTCCGGCAAGACTCTAAAGCTTTGCACGGCGCGAATACGCAGCATGAAATCCAAGGGGCTGGTCGGATTGACAGCCAATACCGCTTCGAATTCGTGGCTGGTGTAGCCCTGATCCAGACAATACCCTTTTAAGCGGTCGAACAGAAAGCCGATCACTTTCTGCCGGGTTTCGACTTTATTAAAGTCGTGACTGAATTGATCCAGCGCCGCATCCAGCAGCTCTACAACATCCAAGGCGATACCGTTTTCGATCAGCACCCGCAAGATGCCCAGCGTGGCTCGACGCAAGGCATAAGGATCTTTATCGCCGGTTGGGATCAAGCCGGCGCTGAAAATGCCGGCCAGGGTGTCTATTTTTTCCGCCAGCGCCAACACCTGGCCGATTTGGCCGCTCGGGATCGCGCCGCCGGATTGCTTGGGATAATAATGTTCTTCCAAGGCCAACGCCACGTCGGCATGTTCGCCGTCGGCGGCCGCGTAATAACGGCCCATCGTACCTTGCAGGTTGGCGAATTCGCCGACCATATTGGTCATCAAATCGGTTTTAGCCAACATTGCGGCGCGCTTGGCCAGTTCAACGTCGGCGCCCAATTTTTCAGCGATCAAGGCCGCCAAGCTGGCGACGCGCTCGGTTTTATCGAACAAAGTGCCCAGATCTTTCTGAAAGACGATACTTTTCAAGCTCTCGACCCGTTCGACCAGCGATTGTTTTCTATCCTGTTTCCAGAAAAACTCAGCGTCAACCAAGCGTGGCAACACCACGCGCTCGTTACCTTGACGAATGGAGTCAGGGTTGGAGCTTTCGATATTGGCGAAGGTAATGAAATGCGGTAACAGCCGGCCCGCCGCATTCTTAACCGGGAAATATTTCTGGTTAGATTGCATCGTGGTAATCAACACTTCCTGCGGCAGCGCCAGAAAGCGCGCGTCGAAATTGCCCACGACCGGTACCGGCCATTCGTTTAGTGCAGCCACTTCTTCCAACAAATCGTCTTCGATATGGGCGATACCGCCAACGTTGCTGGCAGCTTGATTCGCTGCGTCGCGGATAATGGTCATGCGTTCTTCGAAGTCGGCCAGCACCTTGCCATACTGTTTCAGAATATCCAGATACTCATGCGGGCTGCCGATGCTCAAATCCAGCGGTGAATGAAAGCGATGGCCGCGGGTAACTCGGCTGGTGGTGCGACCGAGAATATCGGTAATTAGAATCTCGGAACCAAACAACAAAACTGCCCAATGCACTGGCCGGGCAAATTCAGCGTCGAAACTGCCCCAGCGCATGCGTTTGGCAATCGGCAGATTGGCCAGGCTTTTGCGGATAATGTCAGGGATCAACTCGGCAGTGGCTTGGCCTTTCACCGCTTGTTTGAAGATCAGCCATGAACCCTTGTCGGTTTCCAGCTTCTCCAAATCCTCAAAAGACGCACCACAACTGGCGGCAAAACCCAGTGCCGCTTTGCTCGGTGAACCGTCGGGACCATAAGCCGCTTGAATGGCCGGGCCGCGTTTTTCCACGACCTTGTCGGCCTGAAAGGTTTGTAGATCGTCGATCAATACCGCCAACCGACGCGGCGTGGCATAAGCCCGGCCTTGGTCGTAGCTCAAACCGGCTTCCTGCAAGCCGGCCAAAATATTGTCCAGCAAGGCTTGACTGAGTTTTTTCAACGACTTCGGGGGCAACTCCTCGCAGCCTAGTTCGAACAATAAATGATTAGTCTCGGTCATGTTACGCTCCCTGTCTGGCGAGAATCGGAAAGCCTAGCGCTTCCCGGCGGTTGTAATAGGCTTCTGCGACCGATTTGGCCATGTTGCGTACCCGTAGGATGTAACGTTGACGCTCGGTGACCGAGATGGCGTGGCGGGCGTCGAGGAGGTTAAAGGAATGCGAAGCTTTTAACACCATTTCGTAAGCCGGCAGCGGCAGGTTTTTCTCCAGCAACATCAGACATTCGCGTTCGTAGGTATCAAAGCATTGGAATAGGAATTCGACATTGGCGTGATCGAAGTTGAACTCGGACATTTCCACTTCGTTTTGATGGAACACATCTCCATAGGTGACCACGCCTTGAGGACCACGGGTCCAAACCAAATCGTAGACGCTTTCCACACCTTGCAGATACATCGCGATCCGCTCCAGGCCATAGGTAATCTCTCCACTTACCGGCCGGCATTCCAGGCCGCCGACTTGTTGGAAATAGGTGAACTGTGTCACTTCCATGCCGTTAAGCCACACTTCCCAACCCAGCCCCCAGGCGCCGAGAGTTGGCGATTCCCAATTGTCTTCCACAAAACGAATGTCGTGTTCCAACAAATCCAGACCCAAATGCCGTAAAGACCCCAAATACAATTCCTGGATATTGTCCGGCGACGGCTTCATGATCACCTGAAACTGGTAATAATGCTGCAAGCGGTTGGGGTTTTCGCCGTAACGGCCATCGGTCGGACGGCGCGAAGGTTGCACGTAAGCGCTGTTCCATGGCTCCGGACCGATGGCGCGCAAGAAAGTGGCGGGGTGGAAAGTGCCGGCGCCGACTTCCTGATCCAAAGGCTGCAATAACACACAACCCTGATTCGACCAGTATTCCTGCAAGGTCAGAATCAGGCCCTGAAAAGTAGAGACATCGTTTTTGCTATTCGACACGTCGGGAGCCACTTGATAGATAAAAAATGAGTTTATTGTACCTGAAAAGCGCTCGCCAGACAGGCGTCAAGGGGCTTTAAAGAATCCTGCCCAAGCCCGCTAACATCGCTACAGGCAAGCAGAATCATCTGTGCATCGATGTGCCGAATCCCCACTAGCGTCGTCATACACCGGATCGCCATAACGCAACGCAACGGACTTACTCAGCTGCCAACAATAGTGGTTCTGCGTTGAAAGACATTCAGTCAATATTCCTTCTCCGCCAATAACCAGTTAAGATCAGCTCCCATAAAATAATAACTATAAAAATAAGAGGGTGGATCATGCAAAACCCCTGCCGGCACATTCCCGGTTACCGACCGCTAAAACGCCTGCGTACCGCGTTAGCTATTGCTCAAGGTGCCGGTTTATTGTCGACCTTGCTGCAAGAGCTCGAAATCACTGTCTCGCACGACCAGACCAAGCGCGTCACTTACATGACCGGCTTATACTCACGCATTCATCGCGAGATGTTCAGCGACTGGAAGGAGCAGCCCACAGTCACGCACCGGCCCGGCACGATGCCGGATGCGGACAAGAGAAAGCAATTCCGTGTGGCTATCGAGCGATTGGTGCTGGACGGCGACAGCAATGCCGATACTGCGATTTTCGATAACAACGGCTTTGTCATCCACAGTGAGGACATCGCCGAACGACTGGCCAGCTTTTACCATTCTCTGCGGGTGATTCGGCCTTTTGGCTACGGCAATCGCATGACACTGGATTTTTTCATCTCCACGCTCGGCAACTTGCCGGCCTTCAAAGCTGTATATGAGCAAGGCATCGATTTTCGCCGCCTAACCGCCGATGACGCTTTGGTGCTGCACGATCACGGCAGCCAACACCGGGCGCTGAGCCGCGCCTTTGCCCACGCCCTAGATCCGCGACGGATTAATAGTCTGCACAACCAAGCCAACCGCTACGGTAAATGGCCGGAGAACAAACGCTTTTTGCTGGGAATTCCATTTTTGTCGCACATCACCGCCGACAGCGTCGAATGTTTGGTGACGGTGACCGGTGGTCTGGTGCCGCTGAGCAGTATTACCGCCGAGCAATTGATTGCCGGCCAGCATTTTGCCGACAATCCTTTGAGCGTGTCCGAGCACATCATCGGCTATCTGCCGGGTACTGAAGATTTGCGCGCCCCGAGCAAACTTGAGATCGACGCAATCCCGATTCGTGAAGACGGCGTTGCGCCCTTGTTCTGCTTGGATGTCAACATGCTCACCGGCCTGCGTTCCCCCAGCCAAGCCGAATTGATGGATTTATTGAAGCAATGCGCAGGCGAGCAAGCCAATCTATTTTTATTGGCGGACAACGAAGCCCTAAAACAAAAAATGCTGGTCGCCGCCCGTAACGAAGTGCGCTTGCGGCGCACCGTGGAAATTGCCTACGAGCGTTTAGCCAAGATCACCCGCATTTTGATCGCGGCCAGGGACGCGATTTTTGCCGGTAAAACTCCGGTGGACCAACCGCATTTTCTGATGAGCATGGGCGGCGCCGGCGTCGGCAAAACCGCGGTCGAAGAAATCGCCACCGCGCTGTGCGGTGACAATTTCGTCATCGCCTCCTTGGACGAATTTAGAAAACTCAGCGATTTGTACCGGCTGCTGACGGCGGCTAATCACCACAGCGACGACTACGTGTACGTCGAGCCTTTTGCGAACCGACTGCGCGACTTGGTGGCGCAGCATGCCCGCGAGCTGCGCATCAATATTTTGTACGACGGCACCGGCATTCCCTACTCTCCGCGCTATTCCACCGCCATCAAACACTTCCAGGCCGCCGGCTTTCGCACCCAGATTGCCGCCGTCGATGCGTTTCTGGTCAAGCCGGTGGGCCGTGAACAAGAGCTCTCGCGCTCCGGTGTCATCGGCAGTGTCAAATCGCGGTTCGAAGCGACCGGTCGCGCCTTGCCATGGGTAGTGACCATCGATAAGCATATCCGCTCCCCTCAAGAATTTCTCAATGCCTTGGAGGATGTCGCGGTGGCGAAAATCTCGCTGTTCGCCAATGACGGCGAGCGCGATCGGCATTATTTGGTAGCAGAAAGTTTTTTGTGCAGCGATGCAGAGTTAGAGCAATTGCAACAGCAGCAACTGGCCGGCGATTTGGTCGAGCACCTAGTGAAATTGATAAGCCAGCATCCGGACTCGGTATTGAAAAGCCTGGCCGGCAATTGCGAAACCCGCTTGACCGCGTTGATCGCTCGCAACCCGGATTTAAGCGAAGACAATGTCGGCTATTTAATCTACAAAGGCAGCGAGGGCAATCGGGTGTTGCTGATTTATCATCTGCGGCGTTTGATTGATTTTGTGGAAAAACGCCAGCTCAACCCTAACGCCTCCGGCGAAGACGGCTTGTTGCATAAACCGGCGGCGCTGGCGTTTCATATCGACCCGCAAGCCAAAGACGCCTCGATCACTCGCTTGCAGGGTAGCGTGGAGACGTAAAACCTTGGTTCTTTATAAATGGGCATTTCATAAACCGTGCAGCAGATTTGCTGTTAGCCGATTTGCTTGCTACATTTCCAGCACTCATAAAATCCCCGCCCCATGGAGGCTTTGATGCGGACACCCCATTTCTTCGATACCCGCTGGCTGGGCGGTATCGCCGCTTTGTTGCTGGTTTTATCGACGCAAAGCCTCGCAGCGCCTAGCGACGACCCCGACATTCTAGCCAGGCGCGGCCAACAACGTCCTGTGCCAACCGAAGCCGCCTCAGCACCCACACTGACATTGAGCAAACCAGCCGGCGGTTGGACCAGCGGTTTGCAAATCAGCGTGGCCGGCACCTGTTCCGACCCGACTGCCGATCCGATTGTGGTCAACATCAACGGTGTGCGCTACTACGTCCGCAACGCCAACGGTAGCTTTTCCCGCGCGTTTCCCGCCGCGAAGGGCAAAAACACCGTGATCGCCGAATGCGCCAATAGCGCTGGCGTCGCCAAGGCGTCCACCACAGTTGATGCAGTGATTGCATCAATTGGCTTAAAAGTGGTACTCACCAGCGATAGCGACGGCGTTTATACCGATTTGCACATTTACGAGCCGGATAACAGCCACGTGTATTGGGCCGACACCAATTCCAACAGCGGCGGTATCTTCTTCTTAAACCAAAACGGCGACAACTTCGATCAACCCGGCTACGGGCCTTATTTGTACGTACATCCGGCCCCACCCATCGGCGTATTCCGCATCGATACCAATTATTGGCCGGGCGGCGCGGTGCAGCATACCTTGGCTAATCTGGATATTATTTTGGATGAAGGTTTGCCCACGGAAAGCCGGCGGCGAGTACAAAAACCCTTGGCCCGGCCCGGCGAAACAAAAACCCTGGCGTATGTGGTTATCCAAGGCAATCGCCAGCCGGCGAAAATCTATGTGCCGGGGCAGGATACCGAGCGAGATATGCCGCAAGAGGTAAAGGAATTCATCAAACACGAACCCAAGAGGGAAGGCGAAGCAGAGGACAGCGCGGAAGAATTGGGTTACCTGGAGCCGTCCGCATCGGGAAATAACGCAACTCCCTCTGCTGCTGCAGAAGGGCTTGCCGCACAAGCTAAAATAGAACCCTCTCCCCCCGGTAGAGGGCAGGGTGAGGGTTTGCAAATAAAAGCCTTACCTCATTTGATCTCCCTCACCCCAACCCTCTCCCAAGGGGAGAGGGGGCTGTCACAGCAGCCTAAAGAGGGTGGTGGTGTGGCGCATGTAAACGGGCAAACCTACCTGCTACCGCAAGACGCGGAAGCTTTGCGCCAAGTCGTCACCGACGTAGCCTTACTGCAAGCCCGTAAACTCAGCCCGCTCTGGGAGCCCAAACAACGCGACTGCGCCGGCTTGGTACGTTTTGCCTACCGCACCGCTTTAGAACCGCGCGACGCCGCCCGCACCGCCAAACTCGGCGTACCAGCCAAACTGATGTTGCCGCCCCTATCCGAACAGGCCCGCAAAGTCGTCCCCGCCTACCCGCAAATTTGGCAAACCGGCTTAAACAACGGTCAAGCGCGCTACGGCCATTTTGCCGACGCAGAAACCTTGATCGGCTACAACTTTCGCTTGAAATCCCGCGACCTGGCGGCAGCAAAAAGCGGCGATTTGCTGGTGTATCAAAAACCCTTGATTAACGACGAACCCTACCACCTGATGCTGTTCGCCGCCGGCCATCCGGAAAATCTGGCGGTGTACCATAACGGCGCGCAGGGCGTTGATGCCCAAGTGCGCGTGGTCAGCGTCGCCGAGTTATTGCAATCGCCCGACCCGGTGTGGATTCCCCGCCCGGAAAATCCTTATTTCCTTGGAGTGTACGAATGGAACCGCTTAGCCCCGCAAAACGCCTGACTGTGATTGCCTCGGCGGCGGTGCTGACCGCAACCGCCGGTGTCGTTGCTTATCAGGATTATTCCCGGCAACCCTTGAGCCGCTTGATGCGCGCCGGTTTGCCCTTGCTGGATTTGACCGTCAAACTGCGCGACTCTGCGAATAACGATTTGGACGCCAGCACCTCGCTAGTCGGCAGTAACGATGTAGTGCCGGCTGGCGACGACCATTGTCCGGCCTTGACTGGCGGCGATGTTGGCTCGGGCACCACAATGGACGTGACCGTGAAGCGCCCGGCCGATTGCCCTAAACAGGCGACCTGGTATGTGAAAAAACATCCGGTGGCCTTTACCTTGAATTTCAATGAGGGAGAAGGGTTTTTAAACTGGTGGGATGCGCAGCCGCAAGTGCAAAGCTTGCTCGGCAATCGTTTCGTACAAGGGCTGTTTTTCGGTTTGTTACAAAGCCTGAAAGTCAAAGCCGAGCAACTCAATCTGGAACGCCTGCAAGGCGAGTTTCTGACGCAACTGCTGCGCGACGCTGTCACCGCCAATGCCGAGCTGCATTACGACATGGCCCATGCCAACCAGGGTTGGGTCATCAGCTATTCACGTAGCGACAGCCAGTTTGCCGATCAAGCCATGCCGGCATTGGCCGGGGTGTTGGCGACCAGTGGCTACCGTCTCAACAAACTGCCGGAACCGATCCTGGAAACCCGCATCGGTTTGCAAAAGCTGTTTTTCACCCAATTCCGCGAGCGGATCTATCTGGCGCAAAGTCTGGAAGCCCTACTGAATGTGATCGACAGCATTCCCCCGCAAAGCCGCCGCAGCGCTGCGCCCTTGAGTTTAACGCTGCGATCCGAAGCCTTTATCGATAATTTACTGCCGGTGCTGACCGGCGCGCCGACCTATCCGCTGCAATGGGATTTTGCCTTAACAGACGGCCAACTGGGGACGCTGAATCTGCCGGCGGCGGCTTGGCAAAGCCAATTACACGGACAATTGTTTGAAGGCGTTTTAGCCAGCATTCCGCATGATGCCTTTGCCGGCGTGGCCGCCAGCCTGGCCTTATCGCCGGACTTAACCACTGCCGACTGGCAGGCATTGGCGGCCAACGGCCCGTCGACCAACTCCCCCGGTGCCGAGCCGGCCGGTGTGGGTTTGGTTTGGGATTTCACCGCCGATAGCCCGACCGGCGCGGTCGGCATCATCGTCGCCAATCCCCAGCAGCCACAAGCCAGCGCCGCGTATGCGCAATATTTAAAAGACCCTGACTTGGGCGCGGAATGCGCCGGCGGCAGTTTGTTCCTAGCCGCCAGCTCGGAGAGCTTGCTGACCCGGATGAAAGACGCCTGCAACAAACAGTCTTTGAGCCCACTGGATTGGCAACGCGGCGTTGAAAAACAGCGCTGGCAATCAGCGCAACTGACTGCTTTCGTCAATCCCGGTGCGGCGGTGCGCGAACTGTTTTTGGCTGGTGGCGCGGGTAATGCTCAGGAAGCCAATGAATTTGCCCCGCGCTGGCAGCAAGACTATGAAGCCGCCAAGGCGGCGATGCGGCGGGAGGGGGATAAGTTGTTTTACGGCTTGCCGATTTTGAGTTATGCGGGAAGGGTTGAGGGGGATTCTGGTGCGCGTTTGGAAGGTAAGTTGATAGGTCAGGAAGGTGGGAAATGATTATTTTGACTTTGCTGTTTGGGTTGTTGTTATTGAAAGTGTCGCTAAACGCGACGGTTTATTTAATGTCGGTGCTCGGACCGACAGCCGAGATACTTTCTTTTGCATCGCCAAAAGAAAGTATCCAAAGAAAAGGCGACCCGGATGCCGCTTATTCCCTGCGCTCCTCGCTTTTGGTGGGGGTTGCCGAAAGGGGCTTCCTGCCCCTTCGGCAACGCGATGCATCCGTGCATCGCCCCTGCGGGCTATTCCCACCAAAAGCTCCGGTGCTCGGCGCGGCATACGGGATTCCCACTGTCTCAATCGCAACAGTCACCTATCTAGTGTTATTGGTATTTCTGGTTTGGTCGAATGTTGGTTCTGCCTGTAAATCACTGTACTACCCGCCTACATTTCCATTAGAGAAGTTGAAGGCGTATGACCAAGTCTACGTGATAAATGTTGATACAGTTAACTATAGCAAGCCCCTTAGTGATAGTTGGTATGCGCCAAATTTTGACTTCGAAGGTCGAATCGTTGAGGTTTTGAAGGGAGCGGGAAAGCCTGGAGATGTCGTTCAGGGGGCAACAGACTCAACTGAGCAGGCTAACGCAAGATGCCCCGTATTCCTAGAAGCAGGAATAACCTACCTGCTATTCCTGCTAGGTGATCGCTCACCTTACGTACTACCCCGTTTTGGCTCTCTGTATACCCCATCGTCGGATTCCTATGATTCATCCACAGCTGCGCTGTTTCGTCACTATGTCACTGAAATTCGTCGTGCTCAAAAAAGGCGGCATAAAAAACAGTAATGACACTAACAAACATTGGGGTCGAAAATGCCTAAGCACAATTTAATAGCAATAACCAGTATCAGTGTTGCGATTCGGAAAGTTGGAGTAGGTTTTCTCCCGTATGCCGCGCCGAGCACCGGAGCTTTTGGCGAGAATTGCCCGCTAGGGGAGCGGCAGGGATGCCGCTCGTTTTCGGAGGAGCTGGGAAGCCCCTTCCGAAAACCCTCGGCAAAAGCTTTGGCGCGCAGGAAACAAGCGGCGTTCGGGTCGCCTTTTCTTTGGATACTTTCTTTTGGCGACGCAAAAGAAAGTATCTCGGCTGTCGGTCCGAGAACCGACGTTAAAACACCCGTCGCAGTAGCGACACCAAATCTATTTGCTGTGATTGCTAGCTATCTACTTCTGCTAACTACATTGCTGAGTCCAACATCTGCCTGGGCCGGCAGCCCATTTTATTTAACCGCCGAACGCAGTTTCACCAACACCGAAGCCCCCAACATCCGCCTGGATTACACGCTAACCGACCAGCCCATGCTGATCCGGGTGCTAAAATCCAATAACCTGGAAAGCTTTCTGGATGGTCAATTCAACGTCAGCCGCAGTTACGAGCAGCCGGTCAGCGAGCTGAATCCCGGCCACTATTTCGCTAAGGGTCTGAACAATGCGCAATCGCCGTTAAAGTTGTTGCGCGGCATGCTGGATGTCGAGTTTCGTAAGTCTTTGAAAGAAACCAATTTCAGCGGCTCGGTGCTGACCGTGACCGAAAAACCGCTGGTGTCGGTGCCGCAGCAGGTTTTAGTCGCGCCGCCGAAAGGGTTTACGTTGGTGAAAGAGAGCTATCTGGATTTGCTGCGCAACGGTCAGCAAACTCACGATCTGGGTTGGTGGTTTAACGAAGGCACTTGGAGCGAGCATCGTTATAAAGTTCGTCAAGTCGCGCTCGACCCGCTGCCGGACGGCATTTATTTGTTGCAAGCGGTGCAGGGCAAGAACGAAGCGCAGTGTCTGATTCAGGTCAGCAGTCTCGCGGTGCAGGTCAAGCAATCCAGCGAGCAACTGTTGGTGCGGGCCATGAACCGCGATTTACAGCCGGTGACCGGCGCCAAAGTCAGCTACCGCGATGGGCGTGGCCGATGGCAAACCTTGCCGGCTATCACTGATGCCGCCGGCGAACTGAGCTTTAACAACCCGGATGGGGTGTTGGACGGTAAATTGTTGGTGCGAGTGGATGCGCCGGCCGCCAAGCCTGGCGAAACGGCGCGCACCGCTCTGACTGCGACCGATTTTCTGCCGACGCAAGCCAAGGACGACGCGGTATTTGTGATGACCGACCGGCCGATCTTCAAGCCCGGTGAGACCTTTTATTACAAAGGCATCGTCCGCAATCTGCAGGACGGCCAGTTGCGGATTCCGGCTTTTCAATCCAAACAAACCGATGTGTCGCTCATCCGTGCCGATGGCAACGCCACTGGCTTGCAAGGTCAAACCCAGCTTACCGATTTCGGCTCGTTCTCCGGCAGTTTCGATCTCGATCCCAGCCAGACGCCAGGCCTATATCGCTTGCTGGCCGAGATAGACCACAAGGCCTACGGTGGCGAGTTTAGAGTACGCGATTACATTAAACCCACGTTTTACCTGGAATGGCTGGACCGCAGCCCGGTGGTCCAGGCCGGCCAGCCGTTTAAGTTAAAATTCCGCGCCAAACGCTACAGTGGCGGCGTGCCGCAAAACGTTAAATTCGAAGTATTTCTATATCGGAAAAAGTTCGAAGCCCCGCAATTTGTCACCGAAGCCGGCGCGGGTCTAGCCGCCGGCAACGATTATTTCGGTCAGGTCAAATCCGCCGCGCCATTGACCCAACCGCAACGGTTGTATAGCTCTATCGAAGAACGTCAGGCAGTCGATGCCAGCAATCCTTGGGAAACCGCCGCCAAGCTGGATGAAAGCGGCGACGGCAGTTTCGAGTTTACCGTGCCGGCCGCCGACCAGGAAAAGCCGGATCAGGAATGGATTTATTCTTTAATGGTGCGCGCCCAGGACGCGGTCGGTGGTAATGCGATTTTGACCGACAGCATCTACGCCACCTTATCTGAAGCGCAGCCGGCTGTGCGCTTTAACAAAACGGTGGCGGCGGTCGGCGATCAGGATTTGCAATTGCTGTTGCAATCCAGCTATGCCGATGGCAAGCCAGCCACCAAAGCCGGCGGCGTGGTCGATGTGATGCTGGAGCAACCCGGCAGCGACAAACGCAGCCTGGTGAAACTGGACTTTGCGACCGACGAGCGCGGTCAGCAAAAACTGACTATTCCGGCCTTGAAAGAATTTGGCCGGCTCACCGCCGTGGCTCGCTTGGAAAGTCTGGATGGCCGTAACTTGAACCATCCGGCCAGCTCCCAACCCAGCACCTTAATCGTCGCCGGCAGCGGCGGCGAAGCGGTAGCCGACAATCCGGAATTGGAACTGTACACGCCCACCACCATCCTCAGCCCCGGCGAGCAAGCCAAGGTGTTTGCCTTGTTGCCCAAGGCCTGGGGCAATAGTGAGAGCGGCGCGATTTGGGAAACCGTGGCCGGCGCGCGTTTGTTCGATAGCCGCAGCACACAAGCTCAAGGCCGCAGCCGCTGGTTTGAAGTGACCGCCAAACCTGAATATGGCACCGGCTTTTACCACACCGTGACCGTGCCGGTAGCCGGCGGCAAATACAAGGAACAAACCCTGGGCTTTAGAATCGTGCCTTGGGAAAAGCGCTTGCAGATTGCCATCGAGCCGGAAAAAGCCGAAACCGAGCCGCTGAAACCCACCCATATCAAGCTACAAGTCAAACGCGCCGACGGCAGCCCGGCAGCAAACACTGAAATCGCAGTGTCCATCGTTGACCGCTCCGTCTACGCGGTGCAAGCGGAATTCCGTCCTGGCATCTTCGACTTTTTCTATCCGCTGCAGCGCAGTAATCTGGCGACTTTCTATTCCGACGATCTGCAAGGCTACGGCTACGCGGACTTGCTGCGTAAACCCAATTTCTCGCTCAGCGCCTTGAAGAGCCAAAGCAAGTTGGCGAAAAAAGCCATGCGCGATACCGCCGGCTGGTTTCCGCATGTGGTTACCGACGCCAAAGGTAACACCACTATCGACGTAGACATGCCGGCTAATATCACCGAATGGCTGGTCACGGCCGTCGCCAGCGACAAAGATGGCCGCATCGGCGAAACCACCGGCCAGTTCCGCAGTGTCACCGATGTGGCGGTGGACATGGTCGGCCCGCAATTCTTGCGGCAAGGCGACGAAGTGGACGTGGCGGTGAAACTGACCAATCACTTGGCCCAGCCGGTAAAACTGGCCGGCAGCATCAGCTTACCGGACAGCTTGCCTTTGCAAAGCGGCGAAACAGAACCGCAAGCTGAACTGGGAGCCAAAGCCGAGCAATTGTGGCCGTTACGTTTAAGCGCCAACGACCGGCAAGGTGCGCCGGCATTGAAGGTGGCGTTGACTGCCCCGGCTGGTGTGCGAGTCGGTGGTGCCGAGGAATTTGAGATTCCGTTAAAAGCCGCCGCGCTGCCGCAGGTTTACAGCAGTAGTCAGCAGGACAATCTGCTACGTATCGATTTGCCTGCGCAAGCTCAGCCTCGGCAAGTAACGGTACGGGTCAATTCCGGCCTGCTCGGGGCCGCACTACAAGCGGCGTCCATGCTGGTGCAATACCCTTACGGCTGCACCGAGCAGCTGGCACACAGCACCGTGCCGAATCTGGTATTAATGGATTTAATCGAGCGCGCCGGCCTGAAACCCGAGCAATTGGGTCCGCTGGAAAACACCTTAAAACGCGCCAAGCAGAACGCGGTGCTGGGTATTCGGAAATTGATTCAAAACCAAAAATCGGACGGCGGCTTTGCCTTGTGGCCCAGCGATAGCGAAGCCACGCTGCCGGTGACCTTGATTGCCCTGCAGGCCTTGAAATACGCCAACGACTTGCAAGTAGAAGGTGTGAATAACGCCTATTTCAAAGGCATGGATTGGCTGAACAATCACGCCGAGGGCGCTACGGTGGCGGATGGTTTTGTGTTGAGCGGCTTCGCGACGGTTGGTTATGCCTACAACGCGCCGTGGCAACAGCAGGCCGATTTTGTCGAAAAACTGCTTGCCAATGTCCATGCCGACGCGGGTGATTTGGTCGCTGCGTTGCGTATCGTCAAGGCTTACGAAAGTCAAAACTGGCACAGCTTTAATCAGCAGTTCAAAGACCGGCCACAGCTGAAAAACGATTTGATAAAGCGCCTGCAACTGGCACTGGACGCGCTTGATCCAGCGAACTATCAGCAACAGCGCGGCGAGTTTTATAACAGCTTGGGCTTTGGGTTTGGTATGCCCAGCCTGATTTCGGCAGGTTTGGGCGCGTTAAACGATGCGCAGGCCTTGCCGCCGGCATTGGAAGCCAAACTGAAACGCTGGCTGTTGCAAACCCAGCAAAACGGCTACTGGCAATCGACCTACGATACCGCGCAGGTGATCTTCAACAGCCGCGAATTGCTCAGCAAAGAAGCGGCGGCAGCGGCCAAGCAGAGCGCCCGCAGCATTTCGGTTAGCAGCAAAGACGGCTTTGCGCTGGGCACATTGCAACGCATACCCGGCGGCTATCTGGGCAACTTCAACCGCTTTGGCGACAGTCCCGACCTGAGTGAGCTTCATCTCGCTGAGTTGAATGCCGACGAAATTGCCAGCGCCACAGTCGCTGTTGAAGTGCCGTATCAAGCCGTCGCCGCTCGTGCCGCCGGTCTGGAGGTGCAACGCAACTTCCGCCGCATCACCGCCAAGGGCAGCGAGTTGATCGACATGAGCCAGGCCTTGAAATCCGGCGATGTGGTGGTCAGCGAAGTGCGCGTCAAACGTAGCGCCGATGCCGGTCGGCCAGCGCCTGGTAGCGAGTATGTGGTCATCGAAGACGGTATTCCCAGCTCGGCGGAAGGCCAGGAAAACGATGAAACCTATCTGGCCGACGCCAAAATCCAACCCAAAGACGACAGCTACTGGGCCAACATCAAGGAAACTCAACGCTACCCGGACCGCATTGTCCGCGTCGCCAAGCTCCAAGTCGGTGGCGAATTGACCTTGTATCAAGTCTGGCGCGTCGCCAGAGCCGGCAGCGCCGCGATTCCGCCGGCCAGCGGCTTTGATATGTATAACGAAGCGGTGCAGGGGAATAGTTTGGCGGGGCGGGTGAATGTTAGGTAGGGGGGATGCCGTGAGGCGATCCGCCTTACGGGTTAAAATTAGCTGTGAATAAATTCTTTAAACAAAAGCGCAGGAATAAGGCCCATATGAACACGGAAATTGTGAAAGAAACTTTGAGTCAATTGGCTAGCGTTCTCCAGGAGCTTGGCAATGCAGTAATTAAAGTTTCGACGGATGATAGAACATTTATGGATATGTACGGATTAGCCGCCCCCAGCATTAGATCGTCACGATTTAGCTGAAATTGCTTTTAGTATGGCGACCACCATTAAGCAGATTAGCGAAGATACTGAGTTGTTATCCAGACTCGAGGAGTTTCCATCGGCCTTAAAAACTCAGGTTGAATCCCTTCATCGGAACGCAGTGCCGAATCTATTCAACGGTAATTGGGCTCAGTCTGTTCCTTCTTATATCAATACTTTATTGGGAATCAATGAGCGAATAGTTCCTTATTTAGCAGTGTCGTGGTCGAAACTCGACGATCCTACTTTTATGCCAAAAAATTTGGCTAAGCGCGTTCGAGGCTATACCGCAGCGCTAAATCAGATTGCCCCTGATATTGATAAACTCGCTGAAACTATTCGCGAGATTCAGGATGCACATGAGGCTGCTGTTTCTTTACCCGCTGACATGGATATTTTGCGGGAATCACGTGACCAGTTAGCGCAAATCCAGAAACAATCTTTGGAGAGATCTACAAGTATCAGTGTTTTGCTAAAACAGGCAGAATCCGACCGAGAAACTGCAAAAAATCATGTAATCGAGGCCGAGAGACTGATTACGCAAATTCGCGAACTGCATAGGGTAGGAACCTCTACAACTTTATCTGGAGCATTCCAAGTACGTGCAGATGCACTCTCCCGTACTGTATGGTGGTGGTTAGGAATTTTAATGCTGGCACTTTTTGCAGGCGCTTATATTGGGAATTCTAGAATCGCCGAAATTGCGTTAGCAATGAGAGCCTTAGAAATAAACTGGCAGGCGGTCTGGGTAAATGTTGTTTTAACCGTTCTGAGTGTGTCTGCTCCAGTTTGGCTAGGATGGATTGCTACAAAACAAATTATTCAAAGGTTTAGACTTTCTGAAGACTATGCATATAAAGCTTCAATCTCGAATGCATATGAGGGCTACCGGCGGGAAGCAGTGAACTTAGATCCAAGTTTTCAAGCAAGATTATTTGGGTCTGCATTATCCCGTTTAGACGAACTTCCAGGTCGCTTGGTCGAGTCCACCACTCATGGCAGTCCTTTGCATGAATTTGCATCTTCTGATCTTGCTCGGCAGGCGCTTTCGATGTTTCCCGGATTTATTGACAAAATCAGTGATACGGCAAAAGAAATTATTGCAAAGTCGCCAGCTACACAGAGCCCAGTAAAGAAAAAGGCTGATGCCATTGTTACTGACTCCAACTCAATCCAGGATGATTAAAAATCCGCAATGAGCAACTCAACCCGATAAGCCGCACTCAAAGGGTGCAATAGGCATTACGCCGTATTGCACCGAGTGTTGGCTTTCGAATTGGTGCAATACGCTGGCGCTATTGCACCCTATACTGTCCGACCGGGTAATATAAAAAGCGTAATACTCTGTAATCCTCTACCTTTTCGTCGGATATGGATCATTTATGTCCAACTATCGCCGTTACCGCATACCTGGTGGGACTTATTTTTTTACCGTCAATCTGCTGGAACGTCATTCCAACGACCTGCTGGTTCGGCATATCGATACGCTTCGAGAGGTTGTTAGGCACACCCGTAAACGTTGGCCGTTTCACATCGATGCCTGGGTGGTTTTGCCGGATCATTTGCATTGCGTCTGGACACTACCTCAAGGTGACGAGGATAACGCTAACCGTTGGCGAGTCATCAAACAAGCATTTTCCAAAGCTTTGCCAGCCACGGAAAACCGATCCGCCTCTCGAATTGCCCGAGGAGAAAGAGGCATTTGGCAACGCCGATTTTGGGAGCATATGATCACCGATGAAGCGGATTATGCGGCCCATATCGATTATTGCCACATTAATCCGCTAAAACATGGTTTGGTTAAACATGTTAATGATTGGCCGTATTCGACATTTCATCATTACGTGGCGCTTGGGCTATATCCCTCCGATTGGGCAAGTGCCCCGGCTTTGCTGGATATCGATGAGGAATGGCACTAAGCCCGCCTGTACATAGGGTGCAATAGCGCCAGCGTATTGCACCACTTCGAAAGCTAACACTCGGTGCAATACGGCTGTCGCCTATTGCACCCTATGCATTTTCAACCGATGAATAAAGCCTAGCGGCGAGAAATCGAGCAAAATCCCCGCAAAACCCCTAAGATCAAGCCATCCCGACTAACAGTTCTTCAACCGCCATGAAAAACCACCACCGATTGCTACTGAGTTTAGTGCTCGGCGCTTGCGCCGGTTTGATCTGTCATGGCTACGCCGACAGCGAGGCATTACAGGTTTTCAACCGCTACTTGATGGAGCCCATCGGCCAAATCTTCTTGAGGTTGATTTTTATGATCGTGGTGCCGATGGTGATGAGCGGTTTGATGTTGGGGGTGTATCAACTCAGCAATCATCATGGTTTGGCGCGGGTGGCCCAGCGTACTTTGTTTTTTACCCTATTGGCCAGTTCGGCGTCGGTGGCGGTGGGGATTTCGCTGGTCAATCTGGCGCAACCGGGCGTGGGGCTGGATATTTCGCAGATGTTGGGCGATAACGGCGGCGTGAATAAAATTCAGCAAAACGTCGCCCAAGCCAAGCCGGTGGTGCAATCCTTGTTGGAGATCATCCCCAAAAACCCCTTCGCCAGCGCCACCCAGGCGCTGGAAGGCGAGATGCTGTCCTTGATGTTTTTCTCGTTGGCCTTCGGCGCGGCGCTGGCGGCGACTAATGGCGTCAAGCCGTCGCGCTGGGTGGAACTATTGGAAGAAACCTATGCTGCCTGCTTGCTGGTGGTCGATACCGCGATGAAGCTGGCGCCGATTGCCGTGTTTGCGCTGGTGTTTCAATCGACTTTCAAGTTTGGGCATCACATTTTATTTTCCTTGGGGTTTTACGTACTGGTAGTGGTGACAGGGCTGCTGCTTCAGCAAGTGGTGGTGTACAGCATGCTGCTGCGCTTTTTTACCCGGATCAAGCCGCTGAGTTTTTTCCGGCAGTGCCGGGATGTCTATCTCTACGCCTTCGCCACTGCCTCGTCGAATGCCACCTTGCCGCGCTCGCTGGAACTGGCGGAACAGGATCTAAAGCTGCGGCCGGAAGTGGCGCGCTTTGTGTTGACGATAGGCTCCACCGCCAACCAGAACGGTACCGCGTTGTTCGAGGGCATCACGGTTCTGTTCCTGGCTCAGGTGTACGGCGTGGATTTATCGCTGGCGCAACAGGTGCAGGTGGTGTTGATGTCTATCCTGGCCGGCATCGGCACCGCTGGTGTGCCGGGCGGCTCGTTGCCGCTGATCATGATTTTGACCCAACAGGTCGGCATTCCGGCTGAGGGCATGGGCTTAATTTTGGGCGTGGATCGTTTCCTGGATATGTGCCGCACCACTTTAAATGTTAGCGGCGATTTGGTCATCGCGGCCTTGGTTGATCAACCCGAACAGCAGCGAACCTAACAAAATAACTATGTCATATCGCGCATAGCGTTGGTCATATGCCTTAGTTTTTAGCCCCAATTCGATGGTCCCGGCTACCCGAGCATCCCATATTGTCGGCGTTTCGTCGCCATGGCATGTGGCTTGCTGAAAAATGGGTTCTTGCATGAATTCGATTTGGCATGACTCAACCACACAACACCGCCACCAGTCAGGAATTGGCCGATTTTTTTAACGCCAGCCACCCGCAACTGCAAAAATATCTGTATTGGCAGGTCCGCTCGCGGGAAGTGGCCGAGGAATTGGCGCAAGAAACCTATCTGCGGTTTTTGAAACAAGAGCCGCGACACATTCTGGATCTGAATGCCTTCATGTTTACCATCGCTGCCAATCTGGCGCGAGACCATCTGCGCGGTATCAAACGCGAGCAACATCGCGAGATGGTGCCGTTGGATACGGACATCGCCGACTCGAAACCCCACACGGAAGATATCGTTGCCAGACAATATCTGGGAGAACAATTGCAACAAGCCATCGCCAGCTTGCCGGACAGAACCAGGGAAATTTTTCTGTTATACCGCGCCGACGAACTGAGCTACAAACAGATCGCCGCGCGACTGGATATTTCCGAGCGCACCGTCGAATATCATCTGCGCCAAGCGCTGCTGCTGTGCCGAAGTTTTTTGACCAATACTTGAGCGCTGTATAAATAGCACTCGCGCGCAGCCGCCCCACATTCAAGTATCCCATGCTAACGATATACCCGGTCGAACCGGCTCGGGCTTTGCTTTACAATCGCGCTCAACCGAGCTTTTAGCCGCTGACTACCCGGAGTCCCGCCATTAACCCGATCGCATCCTCCTCCGCTTCCGACCGCATCTTTACCGAAGCCAATGCCTGGTTTTTTCGGCTGCGCGCGGACGATGTCGGCGTCGCCGAGCGAGAACGGTTTGCCGCATGGCTGGCCGCCAGCCCCTTGCATGCCGAGGCCTGGGACACGGTGCAAGCGTTGTTCGCGGATTTGGAAGCCCCCGCCAAGGCCGTTCGCCGGCAAGCCGAAGCAGCCTTAGCCGCCAACTCGGCAACCACCACCAAACGTCCTCGACGCCGGCGAACCGCTGGCATAGCGGCGGCCGTGGCGGCTTGCGTGGGCTTGATCGCCGTACTCCTGCAACCGGCACTCGTGCAAAACCTGCAAAGCGATTATCACACCGCCACCGGCGAACAGCGCCTAGTGACACTGACCGACGGCTCCCGGCTGCTATTGAATACCGACAGTGCGGTCGACATCGAAATGACCGTCGCTCAACGCCGGGTTACCCTGCTGCGCGGCGAAGCGTTTTTCGAAGTGGCGCACGCGCCGCAACGGCCGTTTTGGGTGGTGGCCGGCGACGCCCGCGCCCGAGTCACCGGCACCGCGTTCAGCGTCGGCCGCCGCTCGGAAGATGTTGCCGTCACCGTCGCCGAGGGCCGGGTGGAAACCAGCACCGAAAGCCATCCCGATCAGATCACACCCTTGACGCCCGGCGAATCGGCGCATTATCGAGGCGCCCGGCTCTCCGCCAAGCAAACGGCCGACATACCGCGCGAATTGGCCTGGCGCCAAGGGCAAATGGTCTTCGTGCAAGCGCCGCTGGCCGAGGTGGTGGCGCAAATCAATCGTTATCGCCCCGGCCGTTTGATCGTCACAGACCGGCAGTTGGAGAATCGGCCGATCACGGCGGTGTTTAATATCGGCAAGTTGGACGATGCGGTATCCGCACTGGAGCAAACCTTTGGCATTCGGGCCCGGCGCATTGCCGATTATTGGGTGTTGCTGGGATAAAAGGTTCTGCCGTAGGCGCAGAATCCCGCACATCTACAATAAGTGCCGAGCAAAGGAGGTTTTCCTGTCTATCGCAGATAGTTTCGATCATGCCTATCCGCCTTGAATAATTTTTTCAGTTCTCCCCAGGGATTTTTCACAAGTCATCGTCCTTGATGGTTAATGGGCCGAATTGCCCAGCAACCCTGACGACGATTTATCTTGCGGAGATGTAAATGCCCGATCAACGACCTATCGCTACCCGCTTGCCGCGGCGCAAGTCCAAAACACCTGCGCGGCTGCCCGGCAGCCTGTTACTACTTTCGCTGGCGGCATCCCATGTCGCGCACGGTGTAGAACCTGCCTCGACAGCTCAGGCCGGGCAAACGGCCGACTACCGGATTCGCTCGCAGACTCTGGACAAGGCCTTGGTGGAGTTTTCGCTGAAATCCGGCATTCAAGTGGTGGCCGACGGCAAATTGACCACCGGCGTTATCTCTCCTGGCGTATCCGGGCAATATGCGCCGGAGCAGGCTTTACGGAAATTGCTGGCGGGCACCGGCGTGGCGGTGCAATCCAGTCGCAACGGCACGGTGACTTTGGAAAAAGCCGCCGCACCCGAGCCGCAGTCTGGTGCCAATACCTTGCCGGCGGTGACGGTGGCAGGTACGGCTGCGTATGATCTCACCGATCCTTATAGCCGCGACTACAATCGTCCCATCGCCAGTACCGCGACCAAAACCGATACCCCCATCATGGAAACGCCGATGTCGATCCAAGTGATCCCGCGCGCGGTGCTGGACGATCAACAAGCGATTTCGGTCGGCGATGCGTTGAAAAACGTCAGCGGCGTGCAATCGGGGGGCTATAGTTTTTACGATAACGCCACGATCCGCGGCTTCGATGCCGGGCAAAGCACCTATCGTAACGGGCTCCGCCAACCTTATATTACCCATCTGGAAACCGCCAATCTGGATCGGGTGGAGGTCCTGAAAGGGCCGGCATCGATCTTATTCGGCCGTATCGAGCCCGGCGGCTTGGTCAACCTGGCCCCTAAGCGTCCGCTCGACACGCCTTATTATTCCGTACAACAACAATTCGGCTCTTACGACCTCTACCGCACCACGGTCGATGCGACGGGACCGCTATTGGCGGATAAATCGCTGTTGTACCGGATGAATATCGCATACAAAGACAACGATACCTTTCGCGATTTCGCGCATCAGGAGCATGTGTTTGTGGCGCCTTCGCTAAGCTGGCGCCCCAACGACCGTTTCGAAACCAATCTCGACATCGAATATCAGCACGATACCTGGGTGGAAGACGGCAGCGATAGCGGCATACCGGCTATCGGCAATCGTCCGGCCAATCTTCCGATTAGTCGCTATCTGGGCGATGCGGTGTTCAATCGCCAAAACCCGAATACTCAGGATAAGGTGCTGTTGGGTTTCGATTGGTCGTATCAGTTCAGCCAAGATTGGAAACTGAAAAACCGCTTCCAATACATCGACGCGCAATACCATCAATCGATACTCTGGGCGGATAGCCTGGCGGATGACAATCAAACGCTTTCTCGCGGCTTGTGGCATACCCCCATACACCGGATGACTTACAGTACCAATCTGGATTTGACCGGCAAGTTCGACACCGGATTTGCACACCATGACGTACTGGTCGGCTTCGATTTAAATCGTTTTAACAGTCAGGATGGCGGCGGATTTTCGGGCTATGCCGATACTTATACGGACCTGGACATCAATATCAACAACCCGGCGTACGGCGTCGATCTGTCGGCGCTGGCCGGCGCGAAGAACTTTTACTATAAATCCCAAGACAACTGGTACGGCGTCTATTTTCAGGACCAAATTACGCTGTGGGACAAACTGCATATTCTGGGCGGCGGCCGCCACGACTGGGCGGAAAATGGTAGCGGCGAATCGTCGAATTCGCATGCCGCAATCTCGATGAAAAATACCCGTAGCGAATTTTTCAGCCCTCGCGTCGGCATTCTCTATCAACCTTGGCAGTGGCTGGCGCTTTACGGTAATTACGTCGAATCGATCGGCAGCAATAACGGCGGCCTTTCCGCCTCCGGCCAACCGTTCGGACCGCAAACCGCGACACAATTCGAAGGCGGCATCAAAACCGAATTTTTCGATGGCCGGCTGAGTTCGACGTTGGCGTATTACCATATAACCAAACAAAATTCGCTGGCCACCGACCCGAATAATCCCCTATACAGCGTTGCCGTCGGCGAAGCCCGCAGCCGCGGCGTGGAACTCGACATAACCGGCAGGGTGACCGAGAACTTAAGTTTGATAGGCACTTATGCCTATACCGATACCAAAGTCACCAAGGACAGCGGCACGGTCTACGATGCCGACTTCAATCCCATAGGCACCAATACCGGCAATACCGGCCACCAACTTGCTTCGGTACCGCGTCATTCCGGAAGCCTCTGGGCAAAATACGATATCGACAGTGGATTTTTGCGAGGTTTGAACTTTGGCACCGGCGTTTATGTTCGCGGTCAGCGGCAAGGCGACAACGCCAACAGCTTTCAATTACCCGGTTATGCGCGTTGGGATGCCAGCATTAGTTACAGTTTCAAACACGGTGGCACCAAAATCACCCCGCAACTCAATGTCTACAACTTACTCGACAAAACCTATTACGACCATTCCAGCAATCGGCTAAATATTCGCCCCGGCGAACCGTTGACGTTTTTAGGTTCGGTACGGGTGGAGTTTTGATTCCAAACGCAATAGCGGATCGGGGCTTCCAACCCCGATCCTAAGATTTCTTTGACTAGGCCGGTGGGAATTTCGCTGACTCATACGTCTTATCCGATGATGGCCGGCACTTTGCCGGCTTGACATGGAAATCCTGGAGCCGCTATGAAAATTCGTCCCTTTTGGGTAATGGTGCACCGTTATGCCGGTCTGGCGATGACGGTTTTTTTGATTATCGTCGGCCTGACCGGCAGTCTGTTGGCGTTTTATAGCGAACTGGAGCATTTGATCAGTCCGCAGCTATCGGCGCCAGCATCGTCTTTACCGCGCTTGAGCCCGCCGTTGCTAAAAGCCAAGGCCGAACTGTTGGTGCCGCAGGGTAATGTCGTGTCAACATGGCTGGAACACGATGCCGCGCATCTCGATGTGGCGCCGCGTATCGATCCGGCTAGCGGTAAGCCTTACGAACTCGGCTTCACCCAGCTGATTCTGAATCCCTACACCGGCGAAG
Organism: Methylomonas sp. 2F7; assembly: GCF_057126975.1. Classification (NCBI taxonomy): domain Bacteria; kingdom Pseudomonadati; phylum Pseudomonadota; class Gammaproteobacteria; order Methylococcales; family Methylococcaceae; genus Methylomonas; species Methylomonas sp. 2F7. The sequence goes on along the minus strand of NZ_CP195203.1, from coordinate 4,831,258 downwards.
AACTGGGTCGCCGCACTTGGGGCGCGATTTCCGAAGGCTGGATCAACCTGATGCCCTTCGTCTACAAGTTGCATTATGCGCTGGCACTGGAAGAAATCGGCGGCTGGATTTTAGGCATTACCGCACTGGTATGGACGCTAGATTGTTTTGTAGGTTTTTATCTGACTTTGCCGGCAGCGAAAAAAACCAAAATGGTCGCGGTTGCCGGCGAATCGCGTTCGTTTTGGCAACGCTGGGCACCGGCCTGGAAAATTAAATGGCAGGGTTCGAACTATCGAATCAACTTCGATCTACATCGGGCTGGTGGTTTGTGGCTGTGGGCCATGTTGTTGGTGTTTGCCTGGTCCAGTGTGTTTATGAATCTGTCCGATACCGTTTACGCGCCGGTCACCCGTGCGGTATTCACCGATTATCACGAACCGTGGATCGATTTTCCCGATCTGGACAAACCGCTTGAGCAACCGCCTGTCGCTTGGACAGATGCTTACCGCATCGCCGTTGATTTGTTGGATCAGGCAGCCCGCCAACAAGGGTTTACTATCGAATCTCAGCAAGGCTTCCGCTACAATCCAGCCAAGGGCTTTTATGTGTATAACGTACGCAGTAGCGCGGACGTCGAGGAGAAGCATGGCAGTACTCGCATAGTAATAGATGCGAATACCGGCTTCCAAAAACTGTTGCTGCTCCCCACCGGCCAATATGCCGGCAACACCGTCACCAGCTGGTTGGCGGCCTTGCACATGGCCGATGTGTTCGGCATGCCTTACAAAATTTTCGTTTGTATACTGGGCTTGGCAATAGTGATGTTATCGGTAACCGGCGTGGTGATCTGGCTGAAAAAGCGTCGGGCCAGACTGCACAAAGCGGTTTTGCAGGAAGAGGTCTAAGGCGCCGATTGCAAGGCTTCTTGCTGTTTTTGTTGCAAAAAACTCAGGACGTCTTCGTTGTCGACACGCTCGTAAATCTCTTCGACGGCAATGCTGATACCTAAAGATTCAAAGGTAATCTGATCGCCCAGATAATAGTAAAACGATTGCCAGTTGTGCGCGCGGCTAAACAGTTGAATTTCGCCTTTGTCTTGTTCTATCAGTACATATTCTTGCAAGCTTGGGATATTCTGACAGCGCAGGCGCTTGAGGGTTTGATCAAATTTTCGGGTGGTTTTGGAGAGCACCTCGATGATGATCGTGGGTGCGGTTTTATAGTACGGATCTACATTATCCTCGCTGCAAACTACCATTACGTCCGGGTAGAAAAAATCGTCGGCCACGCGCAGCTTCATGTCGGACATGAAGGTTCGGCAAGGGGTGCCTTTTAGGTTGCTTTTAAGTTCGCTAAAAATATTGCCGGAGAGCAAATTGTGGTTTTCGCTGGCGCCCGCCATCGCATAAGCTTCTCCATCTACTAGTTGATGTTTAACGTCGGATTCTAGTTCTCCGCGAAGATACTCTTCCGGACGAATCTGGCGCTGGGTTTGCGGTAATGCCATGGCTAAACTCACGAGGAAAGCGGATTGAAAGCAGTGGGGTGTCAACATAGTCGATTGCCGGCATGCCAGTCAAGCATTCAGCACCGCCACCTGGTAATAACGCACTTGCAGCCGTTAGCGTGGCCCTGTATCGTTGCGACACCCTACTGTTGCTTGTTGACTCTACATGTCCGATTCCGCTGCTAACAAATTGATCCTGGTCGACGGCTCGTCGTTTCTGTTTCGCGCCTTTCATGCGGTGCCGCCGTTGACCAATGCCCAAGGCGAACCGACTAACGCCGTTTACGGCGTGTCCAACATGCTGCGCAAGCTGATCAACGATTACAACACGCCCTATATCACCGTGGTATTCGATGCGCCGGGCAAGACCTTTAGGCATGATTTATACGATCAATACAAAGCCCATCGGCCGCCGATGCCGGACGATCTGCGCGTGCAAATAGCGCCTTTGCACGACTTGATCCGCTCGCTGGGTTTACCGCTGATTATCGAACATGGCGTGGAAGCCGACGACGTGCTGGGCAGCCTGGCGCAAAACGCCGCGCGCCAGGGCTTTGAAGTGATTATTTCCACCGGCGATAAGGATATGGCGCAGCTGGTGAATGAGCAAATCACCCTGGAAAATACCATGACCAACACTCGCATGGATATTCAGGGCGTGCAGGACAAGTTCGGTGTGATGCCAGAGCAAATCATCGATTATCTGGCGCTGATGGGCGATGCGGTGGACAACATCCCCGGCGTACCGAAAGTCGGTCCTAAAACCGCCGCCAAGTGGTTGCAGGAATACGGCACCTTGGACAATCTGATCGCCCGTGCCGACGAGATCAAAGGCAAGATCGGCGATAACTTACGCGAGGCCTTGGGCCAGTTACCCTTGTCCCGTGAACTAACTACCATCAAGTGCGACGTAGCTTTGCATTACAGCCTGGAGGATTTGAAGCGCAAGGAGCCGGACATGGCGGCGTTGAAAAACCAATTGGGGCATTTGGGGTTTAGCAGCTGGTTGAAGACGTTGAATGGCGATGGCTCAACCCCCTCTCCAGCGGGAGAGGGAGGGGTGAGGGGAAATCAAAGTAGCCCCCCCTCATTTCAGCCTTTACCCGCGGAGGAGAATGAGCCGAAGGCCGCGCTTACCAGAAACTACCAAACCATCCTCACCCAAACCGATTTCGATACCTGGCTGGATAAGTTACAAAAAGCGGAGCTGTTTGCCTTCGATACCGAAACCACCAGTTTAAATTACAGCGATGCGCAAATCGTCGGCGTGTCGTTTGCGGTTGATGCCGGCGAAGCGGCTTATCTACCGGTGGCGCACGATTATCCCGATGCGCCCGTTCAGTTGGATCGGCAAACTGTTTTGGACGCTTTGAAACCCTTATTGGAAGACCCGAATAAGCCCAAGCTGGGCCAAAATCTGAAATACGATGCTCATGTACTGGTCAATCACGGCATCGCCTTACGCGGCATCCAACACGACACCATGCTGGAATCGTACGTGTTAAACAGCACCGCGACCAAGCACAATATGGATGATTTGGCTAAGCATTACCTAGGCGTGGACACCATTCATTTTGAAGACGTGGCCGGCAAGGGTGCCAAGCAGATCGGCTTTGCCGAAGTGGCTATCGAACAAGCCAGCGAATACGCCGCCGAGGATGCCGACATCACCCTGCGCCTGCATCAAACCCTGTCCGCGCAATTGCAGCAGCACCCTAGTTTGTGGGCATTGTATAACGAGATTGAAGTGCCGCTGATCGGCGTGTTGGCGCGCATCGAAGAAAACGGCGTGCTGATCGACAGCGCCATGTTGGCCCAGCAAAGCCTGGAGTTGGCCAACCGGATGATAGGCATCGAGCAGCAAGCCCACGATCTGGCCGGTTCGGCGTTTAATCTCGGTTCGCCCAAACAGATTCAGGAAATCTTGTACGACCGCTTGAACCTGCCGGTGTTGAAGAAAACCCCAAAAGGCCAGCCGTCCACCGACGAATCGGTATTGCAGGAACTAGCCGTGGATTATGCTTTGCCGCGCTTGATTCTGGATTTTCGCGGCATGAGCAAGCTCAAATCCACTTACACCGACAAATTGCCGCAACAGGTCAACGACCGCACCGGCCGGGTGCATACGTCTTATCATCAGGCCGTGGCCGCGACCGGGCGTTTGTCTTCGTCCGACCCTAATCTGCAAAACATCCCCATTCGCAGTGAAGAAGGCCGCAAGATCCGGCAGGCCTTCATCGCCCCACCCGGCTATAAAATCGTCGCAGCCGACTATTCGCAGATTGAATTGCGGATCATGGCCCATCTCTCCGGCGATGCCGGCTTACTGGCAGCGTTTTCGCAAGGGGTGGACGTGCATAGCGCCACGGCGGCGGAAGTGTTCGAAGTGGAGCTGGATCAGGTTACTCACGATTTACGCCGCTCCGCCAAGGCCATCAATTTTGGCTTGATCTACGGCATGTCGGCGTTTGGTTTGGCGCAGCAGTTGGGCTTGCCGCGCAATCAGGCTCAGGCCTATATCGATCTGTACTTCAGCCGTTACCCCGGCGTGAAGCAATATATGGATAACACCCGCGAACTGGCTAAGCAGCAAGGCTACGTAGAAACCATTTTCGGCCGCCGCCTGTATTTACCGGAGATTAATTCCCGCAACGCCGCTATGCGTCAATATGCCGAGCGCACCGCCATCAATGCGCCGATGCAAGGCACCGCCGCCGACATTATCAAACGGGCAATGCTGGCTTGCGACGCCTGGATCGGTCTGGATAACCCGGACGTTAAAATGATCATGCAGGTACACGACGAACTGGTATTCGAGGTAGCGGAAGCGCGCTTGACGGAACAGATGGAAACCATACGCGGCATCATGTCCTCTGCCGCCGAGCTGCATGTGCCTTTGCTGGTGGAAGTGGGTAGCGGCGAGAGTTGGGACGAAGCACATTGAGCGTTGCGGAGGCTGTTAGGCCATGAAATTCAAGTTCTGGGGAGTGCGCGGCTCAATCGCCACGCCGGGGCCGAGCACTGTTAAATATGGCGGCAACACCACTTGTATCGAGGTGACCAGTAGCGCCGACGATTTAATTATTCTGGATGCCGGCACCGGTATCCACGCGCTGGCGCAGAGCTTGCCCAAACATCCGCTGACCGCGCACATCCTGATTACCCATACCCATTGGGACCATATTCAGGGCTTGCCGTTTTTTCTGCCGATGTTCAAGGCCGGCAATATCATCAACATCTACGGCGGCCTGGAGCCCTTGACTCATCAAGGCATCGAGCGGGCGATGCATGTGCAATTGCAGCACAGCTATTTCCCGATCAGCGAAGCCCAGTTGAAAGCCGAGGTGCGTTATTTCACACTAAAAGCCAATGCGCCTATTACCGTGGGTAGCGTGCGCGTGACGCCGACGGTGCTGAATCATCCGGTTTACAATTTTGGTTATCGCCTCGACGACGTCGACGGCAGCTCCCTGTTTTTTACCGGCGATTACGAACCGCAACTTAATCCCTATCAGGCCGATCATCCCGGCTACCCGGCCATGCAGGAATTGATCGATCAAAAGCACGAGGAAGTGATTGCGGCGATGGCTGGTGTCGATGCGTTGATCATGGACAGTTCCTACACCGACGCCGAGTATGCCAACCGGCATGGCTGGGGCCACGGCACGTATCTTTCGGCGATGAATTTCGCGGCGCAAGCGGGCGCTAAACAGTTATTTTTGACGCATCATGAGCCGACGCGGAGTGATGCGGATTTGGAGGCGGTTTTTGCATCGCTTTTGCAGGGAGGTGAGAGTGAGGTTTCGGTTTGTTTGGCTCGGGAGGGGGAGGGGTTTGACTTGTTGGACTCTGGGGTTTCTAAATAAGTTTGTTCTGATTTTGCGGTAGTGTTTTGTGTCGCTAGCGCGACGGTTTGATTTAATGTCGGTTCGCGGACCGACAACCGCGATACTTTCTTTTGCTCCGCCAAAAGAAAGTATCCAAAGAAAAGGCGGCCCGGATGCCGATTATCTCCTGCGCTCCGAAGCTTTCGCCGGGGGTTGACGAAAGGGGCTTCCTGCCCCTTCGTCAACGTGCGGCATCCCTGCCGCACCCCTTCGGGCTATTCCCGCCGAAAGCTCCGGTGCTCGGCGCGGCATACGGGAGAAAACCGTCCGGTGATTTGAAAGTTGTTTAGCATTTCCTTGTTCCCACGCGCCGCGTGGGAATGAAGTCTCTCCGCGCCAGCGGTAACATACGACGAAGCTACCGAAAGAGGTCAAACCCATGGGCCGCAGCCGTTACCGCATTCTCCAATCCCAACAGCCGCATTTCATAACCTGCACCGTCCTGAACTGGATACCATTGTTCACCCGACCGGCTACTGTACAAATCGTGCTGGACGCCCTGTTTTACCGCCAACAACAGCACAATTGGCGAATTTACGGCTACGTCATTCTGGAAAACCACTTGCACTTGCTGGTACAAGCTGACAATTTACCCAATCAACTAGCTCACTTTAAATCTTACACCGCACGCCAGTTGATCGATTATTTGCAAGCCATTAACTCCGAACGCTTGTTAATGCAATTGAACTGGTTCCGCAAGGCGCATAAAACTGATCGGGATTACCAGTTGTGGGAAGAAGGTAGTCATCCACAGTTGATCGATAACCCCGACGTCTTGCGGCAGAAACTGGACTATATCCACCTGAATCCGGTCAAACGCGGTTATGTCGATTTACCGGAGCATTGGCGTTATTCGAGTGCGCGGAATTATGCGGGGCAGGAAGGATTGTTGCCGGTTTATAGGGATTGGTTTTGATCTGACCGCGGCGCGGCTGGTTTGCATTCCCACGCGGCGCGTGGGAACGAGGTGAACTAATCAGGCTTTCTTTTAGATGCGGCAAAACCAAATACTCCTGAGATTAACAACGCAATAGACGTAGGTTCCGGAATTTGGCTTACAGTAGTTTGATAGCCGAACCACTGGTGATCCGTGCTCCCATCGTTTACAGCGTAGTTATAGCTGGGGAAGTTACTCGTATTTGGAAGGTTATTATTGCCAGTTAACATGAAAAAAGCGAATAGCCCCGAAAAATCCTTAAATATCACTGCGCCAACTGTTGGGACTGGAGTCAAGAAAAGATTGGGGTTCCATGTAAACTCTGGTTCGAAAAGCTCCACGGATGGAGTAAGACCATTATCGTTGTATTCTATGTAGGATTGAATACCAGTTACGGAATTGGTCGCGGTGTCCCATGAGAAATTAAATACGAAGCTGTTACCGTCGCCGTCATTTCCAATTTCTATAAATTTAACAGATGCCGCGTTTGTTACGAATGGAAAGATAATTAGTACGGTAAGCAGTATATTATTGAATGTTTTCATGGCTTATCATCCTTAAAATTAAAATATTTGCGCGTAAAATATCATTGATTTACATGCATGTTTGTTATCGTTTTATGACATGCAGTAGACTTCTAAAGCATCCTAGCTTGATTGCTAACTCGTCGCAAACTTAGGGTGTAATATGCGTTAGCCGTATTACCAGATGTAGGTCTTTGAATTGGTGTAATACGCTGGCGCTGTTGTACCCCACGATTTCCAATACTAAACAAATTCCAAATCACGGGACGGTTTCCTCCCGTATGCCGCGCTGAGCACCGGAGTTTTTGAACGGAACAGCGCGGTAGGTCCGATTAGCACAGCGTAATCGGACGCATGTTGAATTAAATCTTTGGGAGTATGTACTGCTGCTAATAACGCAAACGATGATTGGAAGCCCCCTCATTCCTCCGAATACGCTTTGCTATTCGGAGCTACTCCACCAATCCCACGACGGAGGTTCTCCCGTATGCCGCGCCGAGCACCGGAGCTTTTGAACGGATTAGCCCTTTAGGGGCGATGCAGGGATGCATCGCGTTGCCGAAGGGGCAGGAAGCCCCTTTCGGCGACCCCGTTCAAAGGCGAGGAGCGCAGGGAACAAGCGGCATCCGGGTGGCCTTTTCTTTGGATACTTTCTTTTGGCCACGCAAAAGAAAGTATCTCGGCTGTCGGGCCGAGACCCGACTTCTAAACCAGCCGTCGCGCCAGCGACACAAACCCCAAGCCTACCCAGAAATATCAAGACCACCAGCCACCCTCTGATACCCCCTCTTAATCGCCAACGCCAACTCATGTACCGCCATCGCATAATGCGTGCTCTGGTTGTAGCGCGTAATCGCATAGAAATTAGGATGCCCCAATAAATATTCATCCTTGCTTTGATGCCTGAGCAACAAAAGCCGCAACGGATAATCGCAAGCACAGGTGTCAGCCGGTTCTACACCCGCTTTAACCAAGGTATCCAAAGGATAAGCGTGGTCCGCGCCCGGCTCCAAACTGTCGATGCCGCTAAAGCTGCCGCGCGTGGCCGAGACGATGGGTTTGCCGGCTTGCCAGCCGTGCTGGGCAAAGTAGTTGGCTACGCTGCCGATGACGTCCTCCGGGTTCCACAGGTCGCGGCGGCCGTCGCCGTTAAAGTCTACCGCCCATTGCAGAAAACTGCTGGGCATGAATTGGCCCAGGCCCATCGCGCCGGCGAACGAGCCGACCGGTTTGCCGGGGTCCAGGCCTTCTGTGCGGCTCATTACCAGAAAGTTTTCCAGTTCGCTGCGGAAATACTCGCCGCGTCGCTGATAATCAAAACCCAAGGTGGTCAAGGCATCGATGATTCTGTGGTTACCGACGAAACTGCCGAAGGTGGTTTCCACCGCCATGATACCCAGGATGTATTCGGCCGGTACGCCGTATTGCTGGCTGGCGCGTTGCAGGGTGGCATGATGCTGTTGCCAGAAGCTGATGCCTGCGTTGATATGCCGGTCGTCCAGAAATTGCGCGCGATAACGGGTCCAGCCGCCTTTGCTGGGTTTGCCTTTCATGCCCTGGTCCGATTTGGCCAGGTAATCCAGCGTCCATTGCTTGCGTTTGGCTTGCGAGAATAAGCCTTGCAGATATTCACGGTTGAAGCCGTGTTTCTGCACCATTTGCTCGATGAATTGCGTCAGGGCCGGATAGCCGGCGTAATCGCCACTGACTGTCGTGGCATGATAGCCGCCGACGCTGGCAAACGGCCGCAGGTCAGGCGTGGCTTGGCGCGACTGGTTGGGCGCGGTTTGTTGGGTAGGCGTACGGACGCGAGAATTTACTTTATCGCCGGCCGGCGGCTGCGAGGCGCAGCCCGCCAGCAATGCAATTAACAGTGCCGAACCGGCGTTTTGTAGCGAGACTTTACTAGGACTAAATGTATACAAGCGAGCTATATCCAGGATTATTTAAAAAGACTGCCTCCCTCGTCGTCGTTTTCGGCCAGCGTCATGCCGGCGGTTTCGAAATTGACGTTCTCGGCGCCCAACTTGATCATCAGGCGCACCTCATTACGGGAGTCGGCAGCGTGCAACGCGTCATCGTAACCAATTTTACCCGCTGTATACAGATCGTAAAGCGCTTGATCGAAAGTCTGCATGCCGTGCTCGCGCGAGCTTTTCATCAGCTCTTTTAGTTTGTGCACTTCGCCCTTGCGGACCATGTCCGATACCAAAGGCGTATTCAGCAGAATCTCGATGGCCGGGTAGCGGCCCTTGCCGTCGGCGCGTTGAATCAATTGCTGAGCGACAATGCCGCGCAGATTCAGCGACAAATCCATGAACAACTGGCCGTGCATTTCTTCCGGGAAGAAATGCAGAATGCGGTCTATGGCTTGGTTGGCGTTATTCGCGTGCAAGGTACAGACACACAAATGGCCGGTTTCGGCGAAGGTGATGGCGTGTTGCATCGTGTCCCGGCTTCTGACCTCGCCGATCAGAATCACGTCCGGGGCTTGGCGTAAGGTGTTTTTCAAAGCCACTTCGAAAGACTCGGTATCCAGCCCCACCTCGCGCTGGGTAATGATGCAGCCCTTGTGCGGATGAATAAACTCGATAGGGTCTTCGATGGAAATGATATGGCCGCTGCTGTTTTCGTTGCGGTGCCGAATCAAGGCCGCCAGCGAGGTGGATTTACCGGTGCCGGTGGCACCGACGAACATCACCAGACCGCGCTTGTACATGATCAATTCTTTCAACACCGGCGGCAGATGCAAGTCCTCGGCGCTGGGGATGGTGGTTTCGATGCGGCGCAACACCATGCCTGCGGAGTCGCGTTGGGTAAACGCGCTGACCCGGAACCGGCCCAACTCGTGGACGCTCAAAGCAAACTGGCATTCGCGGGTGTTTTCAAACTCGTCGCGTTGGCGTTGCGACATGATGCTGAGGACCAGCATCATGGTCTGTTCGCTGTTCAAAATGGTTTTGGACACTTCGATGACTTTGCCGTTGACTTTCATCGACGGCGGCCGGCCCGCGGTGATAAACAGGTCGGACGCTTTCTTTTCAACCATCAGGGCCAATAGCGCTTTAAAGTCCATGACGCCTCCTTAAAATTAACGGAACATGTCTTTGTTGACGGCTTTAACCATCGCGCCTTTCGCAGTAATCAAGCCTTTGTCGACCAATTCCTTCAGGTTTTGATCCAGGGTCTGCATGCCGTCTTTGCGGCCGGTTTGGATCGCGGAATACATTTGCGCCACCTTGGCTTCGCGGATCAGGTTGCGAATCGCCGGTGTGCCGACCATGATCTCGTGGGCGGCGATCCGGCCGCCGCCGACTTTTTTCAACAGGGTTTGCGAGATAACCGCTTGCAAGGACTCGGACAGCATCGCCCGGATCATGTCTTTTTCGGCGGCGGGGAACACGTCGATGATCCGGTCTATGGTTTTTGCGGCCGAGGTGGTATGCAGCGTGCCGAACACCAAGTGGCCGGTTTCCGCGGCGGTTAAGGCCAGGCGGATGGTTTCCAAGTCCCGCATCTCGCCGACCAGGATGATGTCCGGGTCTTCCCGCAGTGCCGAGCGCAAGGCTTCGTTAAAACCCAGCGTATCGCGATGCACCTCGCGCTGGTTAATCAAGCATTTTTGGCTTTCATGGACAAACTCGATCGGGTCTTCGACCGTCAGGATGTGTGCGTAATCGTTGGTGTTGATGTGATTTACCATCGCCGCCAGCGTGGTGGATTTACCGGAACCGGTCGGGCCGGTCACTAGAATCAGGCCGCGCGGTTTGGTGCAAAGCTCGGCGAAGAACTTGGGCGCATCCAGTTCTTCCAGTGTTAATACCTTGGACGGAATGGTCCGGAATACTGCGCCGGCGCCTCTATCCTGATTGAAGGCGTTGACCCGGAAGCGGGCCACGCCGGGCAGCGCGAAAGAAAAGTCGGTTTCCAGAAACTCTTCGTAATCGCGGCGCTGCTTGTCGTTCATGATGTCATAAATCAGCGCGTGGACTTCCTTATGATTTAACGACGGGATATTGATGCGGCGGATGTCGCCGTCCACCCGGATCATCGGCGGCAAGCCGGCGGAAAGATGCAAGTCGGAGGCTTTGTTTTTGACGGAAAAGGTCAATAGTTCGGCGATATCCATGATTTATGTCCCGGCAATAAAAGGAATGATCGTCGGCAAGGATAGTACACAATTCAAAACCGGCCGGCTTATTCGTCCATGGCAGCAACCCTTATGCTGGCGAGAGGTCTATCGGCTTAGCGGTGCTGGCTTTTTTCGGCGCAGCGAATGCATTGATTGGCGTAGGGCACCGCAGCCAAGCGTTCCTTTTTAATGGGTTCGCCGCAGCTCAGGCAAATGCCGTAGGTGCCGGCATCGATACGGGAAATGGCTTGTTTGATTTTTTCGACTTCGTCGCGCGTGGCGTTGCCCAGAGCGTCCAATACCTCGTCGTTTTCGGTTTCGACAGCCTGTTCGGAAAAGTCCTGGGCCAGCGGTTTATCGGTGTGTCTGACGTCTTCGGTGATTTTCCCCAGTCTATCGTCCAGGTCTTCCAGCATGTTCAATAATTGGTCGCGTACATCTGCATAGTCTTTCATGGCACTCTCCGCAGCAGGGCTGCATGGTTTAATAACCGGCTTCTGCCGGCCGGATAGTCAATCCCTGGTTTATACAATGAAGCCGATAGCAGGTGCAACCAAGCTGATCTATACTCGAGTCATTGACCTTTCTTGCCTTTTGCACAATGGACCTTGCTCTCGATCGCTTACTCGCCGCCGCCAATCAAGTCATTCTCGGTAAACAGCAACAAATTCGCCTGGCGGTTTGTTGTCTGTTAGCCAGGGGACATTTGCTAATCGAGGATATTCCCGGTGTCGGCAAAACTACGCTGTCTCACACGTTGGCGCGCTTGTTTGGTCTGGAATATCAGCGGATTCAATTCACCAGCGATATTTTGCCGGCCGACATCGTCGGTTCCTCGGTATTCGATGCCCATCAGCAGCTATTCAGTTTTCATCCGGGGCCGATTTTCAAACAAATGATCCTGGCCGACGAAATCAACCGGGCCACACCCAAGGCGCAAAGTGCCTTGTTGGAAGCGATGGAAGAACGGCAGGTGACGGTCGAAGGCCGTACCTATCCCTTACCGCAACCGTTTTTCGTCATAGCCACCCAAAATCCGGCCCATCAAATCGGCACTTTCCCATTGCCGGAATCGCAAGTAGACCGGTTTTTGATGCGCATTGAACTGGGTTATCCCAGCCGGCAGGCCGAACGCGAGTTGCTGAGTGGCCAACCCCGGCATGTATTGATCGACGAATTGCCAGTCGCGTTACTGCCCGCGCAATTAACGGACTTGCAACAGGCGGCGGATCAGGTGCATGTGTCGCCGGCCTTACTGGATTATCTGCAAGCCATTCTGGCCTTCAGCCGCCAATCCACGGACTTTGCCGCTGGTCTCTCGCCGCGCGCGGGCCTGGGATTGTTGGCCGCCGCCAAGGCTTGGGCGCTGATCGATAAGCGCAAGGCCGTTCTGCCAGAAGACTTGCAAGCGGTATTGCCGGCGGTGGCCGGGCATCGTTTGAACGTGGGCGCCAACGACTCGGCGGCCATCGTCGCCCCTATTCTCAAGCATGTGCCGGTACTTTGACCGAAGCGGCCTTATCTTTAAAACAGCGCCTTAAACTGTCGCGCTTTTTTAGCGGCGAGGCTCCAACCGCCGGGCCGATTGTGTTGACGCAGCGGCGGGTGTTTATTTTGCCGACGCAACGCGGCTTGGCGTTTGTATTGTTGATTTTGTTGCTGGTACTGATCGGCTTTGTCTACAACAATAATCTGGCTTATTTACTGGGGTTTTTGCTGGCCAGCATTTTTTTCGTGACCATCCTGCACAGCTTTAAAGCCTTGGCGGGATTAACAATTCAACCCGCCCGCCAGCAGGCAGTGTTTGCCGGCCAAGCCGGGCCGTTTCGTTTTCAGATCAGCAATCCGGGTTCCCAGCCGCGTTTTGCTGTCGATCTGACTTTGCAATCCGAGCTGTCTATCAGCTTAGCCGCCGAGCAAAGCCAAACCGTCACACTGTATCAATCCACCCAGCAACGCGGCTGGCAGTTGCCGGGTACGCTGACCCTTTCCAGTACCTACCCCTCGGGTTTATTTCGAGCTTGGGCACCGCTGCGGTTTGATAGCCCTCTGCTGGTGTATCCCAAGCCGGCCAGCCAGCAACTGCCGTTTCCAGATAGCGACAGCGGTCAGGATAAGCCCGGCCAAAACCGCCGCAGCGGCGATGAGTTTGATGGCGTAAGAGTCTATCAGCGGGGCGATGCTATTCGGCAAATTCATTGGAAAGCTTTCGCCAAAGGCCAGGGTGTGCACAGCAAATACTACAGCGGTGCCAGTTCCAGCGAATTATGGCTGGATTATCAACAGGCACCGGGCCATCATACCGAAGAGCGGCTCAGTCAGCTATGCCGCTGGCTGGTGGACGCCGAACAGGCCGGATTACGCTACGGCTTGCTGCTGCCAGGGTTGCGTCTGCCGCCGGACAACGGCGCAGTGCATTACCGTAACTGTCTACAAGCCCTGGCGCTGTTCTGAACATGCCTTTTCTGCCTTCCACGCGCTTGATGTTGTTTATGCTGGGTTCGATAGGGCTAATCACGTTGCCGCATGCCTGGCATATCCCGCCGCTATTGTTCGGTTTTTTTACGCTACTGCTGCTTTGGCGCTTGCTCTGCATCTGGCGACCTCACTATTTACCGAACCGGTTCGCGGTATTTTTGTTGATGTTGATCGGTATTGGGTTGCTTTACAGTCAGCAACACTCGGTATTTGGCCGGGATGCCGGTACGAGTTTGTTTGTGGTGGCGCTGGGTTTAAAGTTGCTGGAAATTCACGGCAGGCGCGATGTGTATGTGATCGTTTATCTGGCTTTCATCGTTGCCGTGACGCAGTTTTTGTACGAAGAAAGCATTTTGATGGCGCTCTACATTCTGCTGGTATGTGGGGTATTGCTAGCTACTTTGATTACCCAAAACAGCCAGACGCCGCAAACCCTGGCGGCCTTAAAAACCTCGACGGCGATTATTCTGCAAAGTTTGCCGCTAGCCTTGGTTTTGTTTGTGTTGTTTCCGCGCCTGGAAGCACCGCATTGGAGTTGGCTGGACGACGATACCCGCGCCAAGAGTGGTCTGAGCAATACCTTGGAACCCGGCTCGATTGCCGAATTAAGTCTGTCGCCGGAACTGGTTTTCCGGGTCAAATTCGATGGGGATCTGCCGCCGCCATCCCAGCGCTATTGGCGCGGACCGGTGTATGCTAATACCGATGGCACAAGTTGGCGAGCACCGCCGGTGTTAGGCCGGGAGAATAATCCGGATCAACCAGTTTTTACTGGCGCGACTTACGATTACACCTTAATGATGGAACCGCAAAAACAGAATTGGGTTTTTGCGCTCGAGATGCCCACCGAGTTTGGCGGCGGGTTACGCCGCAACGGTTTATACCAATTAATCACTAACAAAAACCCCGGCGACCGCGCCGAGTATCGACTCAGCTCGTCGCCTGTTTATAACACCGGCGGTATCAGCAAATTCGAGCGCCGGGAAAACCTGCAACTACCTGGCAAACCATCGGACAGAGTGGTCGAACTGGTTAAGCAGTTACAAGGACAGCCAGCACAGCCCGAATTGTTCATCGGTAATTTGTTACAACATTTCCGCCAGGAAGATTTTCATTACACCCTTAGTCCGGAGGCGATGCCGGATAAACCCATAGAGACCTTTCTGTTCGAGCGCCGCGCAGGCTTTTGCAGCCATTACGCCACGGCCTTCGTGTATTTGCTGCGGGTGGCGGAGATTCCGGCCCGGGTGGTCGGCGGTTATCAGGGCGGACAGATCAACGACGTCGGCGGCTTTCTGGAGATCAGGCAGGCCGACGCGCATGCCTGGGCGGAAGCGTGGTTGGACGGGCGCGGTTGGGTCAGATTCGATCCGACTGCCGCCATTGCTCCGGAACGCATCGAACGCGGGGTGAATGTGGATCTACAAATTGCCAGCGGCGCGGTGAATTTCAGCCCGATCCAACTCGACGCCAAGACCTTGTCCTGGCTGCAACGCGGCCGGCAACTCTGGCAAAGCGTCGATTACAACTGGCAACGCTGGATCATCAATTACGACACGGTCAATCAGAGAGCGTTTTTACAGAGCTTAGGCGTCGATAATTTCGTCAAGCTTGGCTACTGGCTGTTGATTAGCGTCGCCGGTATCGGCGGGGTATTGGCTTGGCGCTTGCTGCGGCCCAACCTGCGCCGCCAAGACCCTGCCCTAGTGTTGTACCGGCAGTTTTGCGCCAAGTTGGGTAAAGCCGGCTTAAGAGTTGAAATTGGCGACGGCCCGCAAACCGTCGCCGAGCGCGCGAAAGAACTGCGCCCGGATTTGGCCGAAGCAATTGAGCGGATTGCCGCGACTTATATTCGCTTACGCTACCAAAACGACAGCAAAATCGAGGATTTGCGGGTTTTAAAAATGCTGGTCACTAGCTTTCGGGTTTAATTATACCTTTCCCACTTCAAGTTTCGGCACATCTGCTCCCTCTCCCTTTGGGAGAGGGCTGGGGTGAGGGAATCAAAAAAGCGAAATTTGCAGTGCGATGACTATAAATTGATTAGGTGAGACTTCATTCGCACTAAACAGAGGTCGGATAAATTCGTCCCTACCGGATTAATGCAAATCCGGCACCTCTTCACCCGCTTTTTGCGCAGGTTGCTTGGCCGCTGCAGCGGCTTGTTCCTGTTGTTTTTGTTTATTGCCTTCGCCGAACATCACCGCACCGGCCATAAATATCGCGCCGGCGATAGCCATGATAGGCAGGCGGCCGGGTTTATCCATCCACAGCAGTATCCACTTGGGCTTGATCATACCGACGATCAATATAATCACCGCCAAAATCATTACGTTAAAACTGTAGTAGATCAAAGTATTCATGAATCGGAACCCTGTTTCCAGCAAGTTAAAGAGACATACATTATTATTAGCCGCGTGACCGTTGGCAATACACAATTCATTTTCACAACTTAGGAGGCGCTATGGGCGGCTTTGGTTTGTTAGCAATAGTGACGGTAGCGTTTGCCGTAATTCTGGTATACAAGAGCGTGCAATCGGTCCCACAAGGGATGGAGTATACCGTGGAACGTTTTGGAAAATACACGAGAACTCTGAGTCCAGGCTTGGATTTTATTATGCCCATCGTCGAGAGTATCGGCCGCAAACTTAATATGATGGAACAGGTGTTGGACGTGCCGTCGCAGGAAGTGATCACCAAGGACAACGCGATGGTGCGGGTCGATGGCGTGGTGTTTTACCAGATCATGGATGCCGCCAAGGCCGCATATGAGATTACTTATCTGGACATGGCCATCATCAATCTGGTCATGACCAATATCCGTACCGTCATGGGCTCCATGGATCTGGACGAACTGCTATCGCGTCGCGACGAAATCAACGCCCGCCTGTTGACCGTCGTCGATGAAGCCACTTCGCCCTGGGGACTTAAAGTCACCCGTATCGAAATCAAAGACATTGCCCCGCCCAAAGACTTGGTCGACTCCATGGCCAGACAAATGAAAGCTGAGCGGGAAAAACGCGCGCAGATTCTGGAAGCCGAAGGCTTGCGGCAAGCAGAAATTCTCAAAGCCGAAGGCTTGAAACAAGGCGCGATTCTGGACGCCGAAGGCCGTAAGGAAGCCGCGTTCCGTGACGCCGAAGCCCGCGAACGTTTGGCCGAAGCAGAAGCCCGCGCTACCATGATGGTGTCCGAAGCCATATCCAAGGGCGACGTGCAGGCCATCAATTACTTCGTCGCGCAAAAATACATTGAGTCTTTAAAAGAAGTCGCCTCGGCCAACAACAGCAAGCTGATCTTCATGCCGCTGGAGGCTTCCAGCGTGATCGGGGCCTTGGGCGGCATCGGTGAATTGGCTAAAGAAGCTTTAAATAAAAAGGCCTGATTATGTGGGAACAGGACATCGTGTTTTGGTACTGGTGGGTGCTGGCGGTGGGCTTTCTAGCCTTGGAAATTGTCGTCACCGGTTTCTTTTTCCTGTGGCTGGCGGTGTCGGCGTTTATCGTCGGCGCGGCGGTGTTGTTAGTGCCGGTTACACCGTTCAACGTGCAGTTGCTGCTGTTTTCCTTGCTGGCAGTGTTGTCGGTGCTGGCTTGGCGTAAATACGCCCGGAATCGGGCAGTGACCGTTACGGATCATCCTTTATTAAATCAGCGCGGGGCTCAGTATATTGGCCGTACCTTTTTTCTGATCGCACCGATTGAGAATGGTCAGGGCAAGATTAAGGCCGACGATACGGTTTGGAAGGTGCATGGGGAGGATAGTCCGATGGGGGCGAAAGTAAGAGTTGTGGCGGTTAAGGGGACTGTGTTTGAGGTGGAGGTTTGTGGGTGATTTTGTTTTTTCGTAGCCCGGATGCAATCCGGGATTGATGGCCTTCAGCCCTGGATTACGCTTTGCTTCATCCAGGCTACCTGCTATATCGTATTTTGCCAAAATGAAATCAAAATCAATTTGTCGTGCACGGATAATTTCTGCTTTGGATAAACATATGCAACCAGCAACTTATGGGGGGTTGCTGGTGTTATCCAACTTCCAGCTCGATCTGTTATGCAAGGGTTAGATAAAAATCAACGTAATTCCTGGGTCGTCAGTAATCGCACACTACTACCAACAGGATATAGCGATACTCAAATCCATCCTCAGCATCTCTTAAATTCTGAAATCATCGAAACTCCAGAAGAACTTGCAGCTTGGTTAAAAGAGAAACTGGTTGATTTAGACTAAATAATGCTTTGCATGGTAGGGTGGGCACGGTTTTTGTGCCCACGTGGGAAGTATCAGAAAATATTGTGTCGCTGACGCGGCGGCTTGATTAAGTGTCGGTTCTCGGACCGACAACCGAGATACTTTCTTTTGCTCCGCCAAAAGAAAGTATCCAAAGAAAAGGCGGCACGGATGCCGCTTGTTCCCTGCGTTCCTCGCTTTCGCCGGGAGTTGCCGAAAGGGGCTTCCTGCCCCTTCGTCAACGTGCGGCATCCCTGCCGCACCCCTGCGGGCTGATCCCGTCGAAAGCTCCGGTACTCGGCGCGGCATACGGGAGAAACCCCGTCCCACAAGCATATTCTTCGCATTATTTTTAATGCTGTATACCTGACAAGGCTGCGGGTGCGGGGTTGATGCCGTCATTCCGGCATGGATTGCCGGAGTTTCGTAGGGTGGGCACGAATTTTGTGCCCACGCGGATTTGCGCCCACCCTTGATTATTGGTGGGCGAAAAACGTTACCCGCCATTTTGGAATCACATTCGCGTGCCCACCGCTGTGGATGGAGATCGCAGATACTTCGGGTGACAGGCTTATTAACCCGACCTATTTATCACTGGTATTCCGTTCGGGCTGAGCTCGTTGACGCCCAGGCTGGTGCGCCCTTCGATAAACTCAGGGCGAATGGTATTTAAGGGTCGGGTTAAAACTTATTTATTATCAATAGACTACCTTCAAACAACATGTACTGCCCTACTCACTTTCAAGAAGACAAGCCTGCCGAACTGGTCGGCCTTATCGAGCAGTTTCCTTTGGCAACGGTGATTTATCAGGGTGATGATGGCCTGACTGCCGAGCATATCCCACTGCTGTATGAAGCCAGGCCTGGCGGCCTTGGCAAGCTTATGGGGCATGTCGCCAAAAACAATCCACTTTGGCAAGTTGCACCTGAGCAAGAGCTCTTGCTTGTGTTTCAAGGGCCCTCGACGTACATTTCGCCCAACTGGTACGCCAGCAAAAGCCAAGCGGGCAAGGTGGTGCCTACCTGGAACTATGCGGTTGTCCATGCTCACTGTACGCTCAACGCCACCCACGACCCAGCGCAAGTGCTCCGCATCATCACCGAGCTAACCGATAAAAACGAAGCCGCGCAGGCGCATCCTTGGCGAGTCACGGATGCCCCTGCCGAATTTACCAAAAAGCTGCTGGGCAACATTGTCGGCATCAGCCTTGAGATTAAACGCTGGCAGGGCAAATGGAAGGTCAGTCAGAACCAGACACAGCAGAATCGGCAATCGGTTATCGAGGGCTTGCGCTCAGAAGACTCGGATGCACAACGTCAAATGGCGCTGCTGGTGCAGTCGCATGCTACAAGGAGCGATTAGCGAAGCGTAACCGTGCGCAAGATTCACACGTGGATTGCCGAGCTTTCAGCGGCATATCGAACAGAATAATTACGCTGTAAACGCCGGTGTTAATTCCGGCCTAAATGGCTAACATCATAAATATTCCCTGGAGTCTGGATTCCGACAATCCATGCCGGAATGACGGCGTTAACCCAGTGTTCATAGCCTTGCTAGGGATTCAGCATTAACAACAATGCGAGAGTTTTCTTGTGGCACGAAGTTCTTCAGTATACCGGCCTACGTGAGCTTGCGGCGGGATCGGCCCCGCTGGTGGGCCGCACGGGTGCGGCACGCTGCCTGAGGGTCAGGAAGGGCCTTTCGTCACTCTCCGGCGCACACGCCTGACATTTATCGAACCTCAATCATTCGATGTCCTTCCACCCCCGATAAACATGGTGCGCAAATGCCCCTATTTCCCGGCATTGCCTGTATAATCCTCATCAGAGTTGGCCGAACAGTCGCCGTTTTATGCAAATAAAAGGGAGGAAAGTCCGGGCTCCATAGGGCAGGGTGCCAGGTAATGCCTGGGAGGCGTGAGCCTACGGAAAGTGCCGCAGAAATTATACCGCCTGGTTCTTCGGAACTCGGTAAGGGTGAAATGGTGCGGTAAGAGCGCACCGCGCAACTGGTAACAGGTGTGGCAGGGTAAACCCCACCCGGAGCAAGATCAAATAGAGGAGCATTGGCGTGGCCCGCGCTGCTCCTGGGTAGATTGCTTGAGCGTCAGAGTGATCTGACGCCTAGATGAATGGCTGTTCAAGACAGAACCCGGCTTACAGGCCAACTCTTTCTCTTCTTTTTCTTTTGCAATCCGCAAAATACTCCATGACAGCAAAATCCGACGAATTTTTCCGCAAGGCAGATCAGTTGATTGCCGCCGGCCGCTTCATCGACGGCAAGGGCTGGGTGCCCGCTACCAGCGGTAATTTCTCCGCCAAACTCAGCGACGGCAATATTGCCATCACTGTGTCCGGCCGGCATAAAGGCCGCTTGCAAGCCGATGACATCATGTTGATCGACAGCAAAGGCAATTCCCTGGACGGTAAAAAACCGTCGGCGGAAACGCTATTGCATACTTCGCTGTACCAACGTTTTCCGGATGTTCAGGCGGTTTTGCACCCGCATTCGATCAACGCCACGTTGACGGCCCGCTTGTTCAAGCATGAGATCGTCCTGAAGGATTACGAACTGCTCAAAGCGTTCACCGGTATCAACACCCACGAATCCCGGATTTCCATACCCATTTTCGGTAACGATCAGGATATTCCCAGATTAGCCGACAAGGTTGAAAATTATCTGGACCGCCATGACCATGCGGTTTATGGCTATATTATCGCCGGCCACGGTTTTTACACCTGGGGCGCATCGGTCGACGACGCCTTGCGCCACCTGGAAGCATTGGAATTTTTATTTGATGTTGAAATTCGCCTACATGGAGTAACACGATTATGAGCGCATTAACCCTCTACCCTGCCAATCAACCGCAACAAGGCAATACCTTCCGGGACTTTGCCGGCATAGCCGAGCAACTACAAGGCATTGGTGTAAAATTCGAACGCTGGCAGGCCGATTGCGAGTTTTCGGCGGCGGACGATGCCGAGGCGGTATTAAAGGCTTACGCAAGTTCGATAGACAAACTCAAGCAAGAATACGGTTTTCAGTCGGTGGACGTGATCAGCCTGAACGCCGACCATCCGAATAAAGATGCGTTACGGCAGAAGTTTTTAGCCGAGCATACCCATAGCGACTTTGAAGTCCGCTTCTTCGTGGAAGGCAAAGGGCTGTTTTATCTGCATGTCGGCGATCAAGTTTATGCGGTGCTCTGCGAGCAAGGCGATCTGATTAGCGTGCCGGCAAACACCACGCATTGGTTCGACATGGGCGAAAACCCGGCGTTTAAATGCATACGCCTGTTCACTACCGAAGACGGCTGGGTGGCGGAATTTACCGGCAATCCGATTGCCGAAAGCTTTCCGACCTTGGATGAATACCTAACAACGCTATGATCAAAGCTATCGTCACCGATATTGAAGGCACGACTTCATCGCTGTCGTTTGTAAAAGATGTGTTGTTCCCGTACGCCCGCTCCCGCTTGCCGGATTTTATTAAAAGTCATCAAGGGCAAGACGAGATAAAGCTAATATTGGCCGAGGCCAAGAAAATTGCCGGCGGCGAACTGGATGAGGAAGCGCTAGTTGCGCAATTTATTCACTGGATTGATACCGATCAAAAAATTACGCCGTTAAAATCCTTACAGGGCTTGATCTGGCAGGAAGGCTATCGTAGCGGCGATTTCACCGGTCATGTCTACGAAGATGCCGTGCGCAACTTAAGAAACTGGTTTGGTCTGGGCTTTAAGCTGTATGTCTATTCCTCAGGCTCGGTGCATGCCCAAAAATTGCTATTTGGTTACAGCGACTTCGGCGATCTCACGCCAATATTTTCCGGTTACTTCGATACGCACATTGGCGGCAAGAAGGAGGCCGTTTCCTATGAGCGGATTGCCGCCGAGCTTGGCTTGCCGGCCGAACAGATCCTGTTTTTGTCCGATATAAAGGAAGAATTGGACGCTGCCCGTCAGGCCGGCTTGGCCACTTGCTGGCTGGTGCGCGAGCAGACACCAGATGGCGGCGCCGAGCATGTGCAAGTCAGCGATTTTGACGGCATTCATCTGTAAACCCGGCACTATTTGCCTATGAAAATAGCCATCCTGTCGCGCGACGCGACGCTATATTCCAGCGTCCGGCTGCTGGAAGCCGCCGCCGCTCGCGGCCATGAGGCCAGGGTATTGGACCCGACTCACTGTTACATGAACATCACTTCCATGAAGCCGTCCATTCATTACATGGGCGAAAATCTGGTGGGTTACGATGTGGTTATTCCCCGCATCGGCGCGTCGATCACTTTTTACGGCACCGCGGTGTTGCGGCAGTTCGAGGTGATGAATACTTTCGTCCTGAACAATTCCGCATCCATCAGCCGCTCCCGCGACAAACTGGCGTCCAGCCAGTTGCTGGCCCGCAAGGGCATCGATCTGCCGATTACCGCGTTTGCCCACAATCCGGACAATATCGAAGATCTAATCGCCGAAGTCGGCGGCGCACCGCTGGTGATCAAATTGGTGGAAGGCTCGCAAGGCATAGGCGTCGTACTCGCTGAAACCCATAACGCCGCGCATAGCGTGATTCAGGCCTTCATGGGCCTTAATG
Organism: Methylomonas sp. 2F7; assembly: GCF_057126975.1. Classification (NCBI taxonomy): domain Bacteria; kingdom Pseudomonadati; phylum Pseudomonadota; class Gammaproteobacteria; order Methylococcales; family Methylococcaceae; genus Methylomonas; species Methylomonas sp. 2F7. Next base: position 4,808,991 of record NZ_CP195203.1, on the reverse strand, counting down.
CCAATATCATGGTGCAGGAGTTCATTCAAGAAGCCGCCGGTAGCGACATCCGCTGCTTCGTGATCGGCGACAAGGTGGTGGCGGCGATGAAACGCCAAGGCCGCGAAGGCGAGTTTCGTTCCAATCTGCATCGTGGCGGCACGGCCACACTGGTCAGACTGACCCCGCAAGAACGCTCGGCAGCAGTACGCGCCGCGAAAATCATGGGTCTCAATGTCTGCGGTGTGGATTTGCTGCGTTCCAAACGCGGACCGCTGGTGATGGAAGTCAATTCCTCACCTGGTTTGGAAGGCATAGAAAAGACCAGCGACAAGGATATTGCCGGCTTGATGATCGAGTATATTGAAAAGAATGTCGGGAAAAATAAATCCGGGTAATCGGCGACCCGGATTTAGTAAACAGAATAGTTGAGGCGTTCGAGAGTAGAGCGGGGCTTGGTTAAGCAAAACCCAGCCGATATTGTCTATTTTTCCAGGGTCACAAATGCCAGTTTGGAAATGCCGGCATGCTGCACGGTAGCCATCACTTCCGCCACTTTGCCGTAATTCACGCCTTGATCGGCATAAATATGAATGATTAGCTCGGGGTTGCCGGCCAATTCGTTTCTTAGCGTGGTATCCAACGCCGCTAAATCGGCTACGGCGTTTTTATTCAGGGTCACGGCACCTTGCGCGTCGATACCCAGTTGCATAGGCTGCTTTTCCAAATCCGGCGTCGTGGAGGCCGTTTTCGGCAAAGCCACGTTGACCGATTGGGTCAACAAAGGTGCGGTGACCAACAAGATAATCACCAACACCAACATCACATCTACCAGCGGCGTAACATTAATCTCGCTAACCGGCCCGTCGTCGTCTGAGTTTGTTTTAAATCCCATGTAATTAATCCTTGCTTTTACTGGTATTGATGTTTGAGTCGCCGAAGGCGATGTGGAGAAAACCCTCGACGAAATTTTCCAGCGAAGCCCGGTGGTGCTTGGCGCGACGCTGGAAGAAATTATAGGCCAACACTGCCGGCACGGCTACGGCGATACCGATAGCAGTGGCAATTAATGCATCGCCAATAGGCCCGGCCACTACGTCCAAACTGGCCGAACCACTGGCACTGATGTCGTGCATGGCATGCATGATGCCAAGTACCGTACCGAACAGGCCGACGAATGGCGCAGTGCTGCCGATGCTGGCCAGCATGGTCAAGCCGCTTTCCATCCGGCGCTGCTCATCCTGCGTCTGTTTACGTAAGGTTTGTTCTAGCAAATCTTGTGGCGAGCCCCGAAATTTCAGACTGGTGCAGGTTTCCGGATGCGTCATTTCCGCCAGCCAGGCAAAGCCGCAGGCTGCGACGCGAGCTTTTGGGCCGCGCGCGGTTTCGGCGGGCAGTTGCTCGGCGGCATTTAAATCGGTAGTGTCCCAAAAAGCGCTGTCGTATCGTTTGTTGTAATAATTATTCTTGGCAAACTGCCATATTTTGAAAAAAATCAACGTCCACGTTATCAACGAAAACACCAGCAATGTGTAAAGGGTAGCGTCGATAACCGCTTCCGGGGCTATATGGTAGGGCATTAATCTCTCCGATTTTTATTCACGCAAAGTAAAAATTATTGGCACAATCACCGAACTGGCCACCGGCGTTTCGCCGCGTTTGGCCGGAATAAATTTCCATTTTTTCACGGCTTCCACCGCCGATTCGTCAAGCATTTCGTGGCCGCTACTGTGCTCAACCGCCACCGAATCGCTTAAACCTTCCGCCGAAACTTGCACCCGTAACATTACCTTGCCCTGCCATCCGCGGCTTTTCGCAATCATCGGATATTCCGGCTTGGGGTTGTGGGCGTAGTTAGCTCGAAAATTAGCTTCGGTAAACTGCTCGGCGTTGGTCGCGGTCGTGCTGGTCGTCGTAGTCGTTACCGGCGCACTACTCGCTGTATTGCTTACCGGTGTCGGCGGCGGCTCGGAAACAGGCTCCACGGGCGCATATTCCGGAGCCTTCTGCACGATGGGCGGCGCTTTTTTGGGAACCGGCTTTGGCTGCGGCTTTTTCGGCGGCGGCTCTTTTTTGGGCGGCGGCGGTGCCGGAGGCGGCGGCGCGGCGGCGGGCTTGGGTGCGGACATCGCAATCATCGATACCTCCATCATCAAAGGTTGCGCCGGCGTGACTTTTTCCTCGGGTTTCAATAATTGCTGCAAACCCCAAATATGCAGCAACGCTACTAATAGCGTTAACAGCCTCAGCATGCTGGCGGGCCGCTCTTCTCCGAATAGTGTCCGCCAAAATGAGCCGGAACCGCTTGCCACTGCCGGCAGATAACCGCCGAATGACGCTAACTCTTTATTTTGCAAAGCATCCTCGTGGTTTTTAAATAAATACATATAAACTGTTGAATACAAAATTAAGCGCGATTCGAATTTAGCCGGGCATTGTAAATTAATACGTCCTAGCGCGACAGCCATCCTTACAGGAGATGATGCTATCTAACCATTCCCTACTAAGACGTTTCAGCCGCTAAAATCCCCACCGGCTAACGACGATTTCGGGCTAAATTACAATCTGTGGCATAATTTCCGTTCCCGTCTTGTATCTCCGATTCATTCCATATGTCCGTAAAACAATCCGATCATACCCAGGGACAAGTCAACACACTGGCTTTAAGTGCGATAGGCGTGGTGTTTGGGGACATCGGCACCAGCCCATTGTATGCGGTAAAAGAGGTTTTTCACGGTGGCTTGCCGACCGACGCCACCCATGTGCTCGGGGTGTTGTCCTTGATCTTTTGGGCCATCACCTTGGTGGTCACCACCAAATACGCGATTTTTATCATGCGCGCCGACAACAAGGGCGAAGGCGGCATCATGGCCTTGATGGCCTTGGCGCTGCACGGTTCCAAGGACAATCCAAAACGTAAGGCATTTATCGTCACCATTGGCCTGCTTGGTGCTTCGCTGTTTTACGGCGACAGCATGATTACGCCGGCTATTTCGGTACTCAGCGCCGTGGAAGGCTTGCAAATCGTGGCGCCGCGCCTGGAACACTACGTTTTGCCGATTACCATCGTTGTGCTCAGCGTGCTGTTCTTTATCCAGACCAAAGGCACGGGTAAGGTCGGCAGAATGTTCGCGCCCATCATGTGTTTCTGGTTTGCCACGCTCGGCGTTCTGGGCGCCGTGAATATTGTCCAACATCCCGATGTGTTGATGGCCGTCAATCCCTATTATGCGGTCAGTTTGTTGTTCGAACTGGGCTGGAAGGGTTTTTTGATCATGGGGGCTGTGGTACTGGCGATAACCGGCGCAGAGGCGCTGTATGCAGATATGGGCCATTTCGGCTTGAAACCGATTCGGCGGGCTTGGTTTGGTTTCGTATTTCCGGCCTTGCTGCTGAATTACTTCGGTCAAGGCGCATTGCTGATCGGCAACCCGCACGCCATCGAAAACCCGTTTTACTTGATGGCGCCAAATTGGGCGCTATATCCGATGCTTATTCTCTCGACCTTGGCCACGGTAATTGCCTCGCAAGCCGTGATTTCCGGGGCTTTTTCGGTAACTCGACAAGCTATCCAGCTTGGTTACTGCCCAAGAATGAATGTCCGCCATACGTCCGGCGACGAAATGGGCCAAGTCTATTTGCCTGCCGTCAATTGGTTGCTGATGGTCTCGGTGTTTATTTTAGTTTTGAGCTTCAGATCTTCGTCCGCATTGGCATCGGCTTACGGTATTGCTGTGACCGGCACGATGATCGTCGATACCATCCTGGCGTTTATCGTGATCCAGGCGCTGTGGCAATGGAACAAAGCTACCAGCATTACCTTCCTGTCGACGTTTTTGATTATCGATTTGATGTTCCTGTCTTCCAACAGCCTGAAAATTCCGCACGGCGGCTGGCTGCCGCTCGTTGTAGGCACCGTGCTGTTTCTGATCATGACCACCTGGATCAAAGGCAAGGAATTGTTAGCCAGATACCTGGACGAAAAGCGGGTATTGTTCGAGGAGTTAGACGAACGCTTGAAAGACCGACCCCTGGTTACCGTACCCGGCACCGCAATCTATATGGCCCGCAGCGTCCATGGCGTGCCGCAGGTTTTACTGCATAACCTGGAGCACAACCATGTGATGCATGAAAAACTCATCGTGTTGACCATCGTGACTCGCGAAGAACCTTATGTGGATGAAGCGCATAGGGTGAAAATCCGCATGTTCGGCGATAGCGGCGGCTTTTACCGGGTGAAATTGTATTTCGGCTTTCAGGAGGAGCAGGATGTGCGCCGCGCCCTGCAACTTTGCCGCCATGAAGGCTTGGATATCGATCAAAAAACCGTATCGTTTTTTATCGGTAGCGAGCGGCTTTCGTTCCGTCGGAAAAGCCCGATGCCAAAATGGCGCCGCTCCTTGTTCAGCTTTTTGACGCATAACTCCACCAGCGCGATCGAATATTTCAAAATCCCCGTCGAACGGGTAATCGAGCTGGGGATTCGTATCGAATTGTAGACATTTACTGGCCGCCTCGGCGCGGTTAGTCGCCACGCCTGCCGAAACGGCCGCCCCAACCGCCGTGCTGTTGACGGTCACCGTCGTTATCCCTATGACCGAAACCCCGTTCTTGCCGATCCTGCATAGATTGTTCGTGATGTGGCATTTGTTCGGCATGCCGTTCACGACCAAAGTCCCGACGCCCGAAATCCCGTCCTTGCCAACCGCCAACACGATGATCGAAATGCGGCGCAGGTTGATGCCAGTCATGGTGATCGTCGTGATGATGCTCCGAGCGATAATTGGGCTGCACGTAGTAACGGCCATACGTGATGCTGGTGCTCGGGCTGGCATAGCCGCGACCATAATTTTGCGAATAGCTGGGCGATGAATAGCCGCCGCCGTAACCTACATAGCCACGCTGATAATAGCCCGTCGCGCAGCCCGACAGGGTTAATACGGCGATGGTGAGAATGGCGACTTGTATGGTTTTCATGACTGCCTCTTGGCTGGTTGGCCCTCTAATCTAAAGTTGGGCTTAGCATATCCGAGTCAGACTTAATCGATGCTTAACCTGAGGCGCCAACCAGAAAATGTTCCGGCTCGGCTATCACCGGATTGCTCAGCGCGCCAATGCCTTCGATCTCGATGCGAACCGTCTGCCCTGGTTTCAGATAACCGCGCGGCTTCATTTTTACCCCCACACCGGCCGGCGTACCGGTGCTGATCACGTCGCCAGGCTCCAGCGTCATTACTTGCGTCAGATACGCGATTAACTCGTAACAATTAAAAATCATCTCGCTGGTGTTGCCGTTTTGCCGCAACTCCTCGTCCACCCAGGTTTTTAAACTTAGCTTGTGCGGATCGGCGATTTCATCGGCCGTGACCAGCCATGGCCCCAGCGGGCCATGGGTATCAAAAGACTTGCCCAGCGTCCAGGTCGGGGTGCGCTGCTGCCAGTCGCGCACCGTCACATCGTTGCAAATGGTGTAGCCGGCTATCACTTCATGTGCCTGTTCTACGGGTACGTGTTTGCAGCGCTTCCCAATCACGAAAGCCAGCTCGCCTTCGTAATCCACTTTGTCCGATACGGGCGGCACATGTATCGCGTTCCCGTCGGCGATGACACAAGTACTTTGCTTGGTGAAAAAGGTCGGATATTCCGGCTTTTCCATACCTGTTTCACCGATGTGATCGGCGTAATTCAAACCCACGCCCAGCAACTTGCCGGGACGCGGAATCGGCGCCAGCAGTTGCACATCGCTGAAGGGTATGCGCTTGCCGCCGGCATCGATCAGCTTTTGCAGCGCTTGTTTTGCCGGCTCTCCGGCCGCCAGAAAATCGAGCATATTGTTGGGCAAATCCGCGCCAGCGGGCACGATTTGCTCGGCAACCAGCGCGCCAACTTGTACCTGACCATTGTATTTATAGCTCAGTAGTTTCATACCGAATCAACTCTTCATCCAACCAAAATCCGCATTGTATCGCAGTGCCGGCATCACCCAGCAAAACCCGCTAACTAGACGTCTTATTTCTAAGCAGTGTCCAGTTATTGGACGTTCATTCTTAAAAAGCGCTGCCTCAAAGCCACGGATACCTTTCTCTAAGACATTGTTAGTAAAGACTAAATCAAAATTCTAAATACTGGCACACGTGTTGCTCTTTGACCTCCGAGGCTGGCGTCAGTCCAGGCCAATCAGCGCTTTAAGGCAACGGAAAGTCACCGCTTAGCTGAATGACGACAGCCTCGCCATTCTTATAACACCACAACGAGGATTCAATATGGCTATAAGTACCGCCACAAAAGCCGCTACCGATGCGTTGGCCGCCAATCCGGCGCCTGTCAGCGTGGGTGCACAGGAAGTTCACCGCTGGATGCAGAGCTTTACCTGGGATTTTGATAAAAATCGCACCAAATATTCGACCAAATACAAAATGGCCAACGATACCAAGGAGCAATTCAAGCTGATCGCTAAAGAATATGCGCGCATGGAATCGGTCAAGGACGAACGTCAATTCGGCAGTTTGCAAGACGTGTTGACACGGGTGGATGCCGCCAATCGCGTGCATCCGAAATGGAATGAATCGATGAAGGTCATCTCCAACTTCCTGGAAGTGGGGGAATACAACGCAATTGCAGCGACCGGCATGTTGTGGGATTCCGCGACCGCGCCCGAGCAAAAAAACGGTTACTTGGGCCAAGTGCTGGACGAAATTCGTCACACCAACCAATGCGCTTACATCAACTATTACTTTGCCAAGCAAGGACAAGACGCCGCCGGTCATAACGATGCCCGCCGCACGCGTGCGATTGGCCCGCTGTGGAAAGGTATGAAACGGGTATTCTCCGACGGCTTTATTTCCGGCGATGCGGTGGAATGCTCCATCAACCTGCAGTTGGTCGGCGAAGCCTGCTTTACCAACCCATTGATCGTGGCCGTGACCGAATGGGCCTCCGCAAACGGCGACGAGATGACTCCGACTGTGTTCTTGTCCATTGAGACCGACGAGTTGCGCCATATGGCCAACGGTTATCAAACCGTGGTATCCATCGCCAACGACGAAGCGGCTTCGAAATATCTGAATACCGATTTGAACAACGCTTTCTGGACCCAACAAAAATACTTCACACCGGTATTGGGCATGATGTTCGAGTACGGCAGCCATTTCAAAGTCGAGCCTTGGGTGAAAACCTGGAACCGTTGGGTGTATGAAGATTGGGGTGGCATCTGGATCGGCCGGCTGGGCAAATACGGTGTGGAATCGCCACGCAGCTTACGCGATGCCAAAAAAGACGCTTACTGGGCGCATCACGACTTGTTCCTGATTGCCTACGCCCTGTGGCCTACCGGTTTCTTCCGCTTGAGTCTGCCAACCCAGGAAGAAGCGGAATGGTATGAAGCCAACTACCCAGGTTGGTACGACATGTACGGCAAAGTCTACGACGAATGGCGTGCACGCGGTTGCGAAGACCCAAGCAGCGGCTTCCTGCCCATCCAATGGTTCATCGAAAACAACCATCCGATCTATATCGACCGGGTTTCTCAAGTACCGTTCTGCCCTAGTTACTGCAAAGGCGAAAGCACTTTACGGGTTCTGGAATTCAACGGCAAAAAACATTCATTCAGCGACCAATGGGGCGAAAGAATGTGGCTGTCGGAACCCGAGCGTTATGAGTGCCAAAACATCTTCGAACAATACGAAGGCCGCGAACTGTCGGAAGTGATTGCCGAAGGTTTTGGCGTGCGCAGCGACGGTAAAACCCTGATCAGCCAGCCGCACACCAATAAAGACGGCAAGCTATGGACGCTGGACGACATCAAACGGATTAACTGCGTGTTTTCCGATCCATTGAAAGCCCTCTAATCGTTTCAACTCTTTAAGGAACTAGCTTATGACTATAGAAGTGAATGGTGGCAGACGTGGCCTGACCGACCCGGAAATTGCCGCAGTAATCATGGCCGCCGTGCCGGATAAACCGTTGGAAACACAACGGAAAATGAATTATTTCATGAAGCCGCGCGGCAAGCGAATCAATGAATACGAAGTATTGTGCTGCTACAGCCAGCCGACACCGGACTGGATTCCCGGCGGTTTGGATTGGGGTGACTGGACCCAAAAATTCCATGGCGGCCGTCCATCCTGGAGTAACGAATCCACCGAAATGCGCAGCTCGGATTGGCTGGCGCACCGCGACCCAGCCTTCCGCTGGCATGCGCTGTATGTCAAGGACAAAGCCGAAGAGTGGCGTTATACCGACCGCTTCCTGAAAGCCTATTCCGCCGATGGCCACGTGCGTTCGATCGATCCGGTCTGGCGTGATGAAGTGTTGGGCGACTATCTGGGCGCATTCGGCTTTTACGAGTATGGCTTGTTCAATTCGCATTCCTCCGTGGTGCGCGATTGCCTGGGCGACACCTTACGGATGAGTAGCGCCATGATTGGCTTGGACAAGGTCGACAACGCGCAAATGATTCAAGCGGAAAGAACCTTTTTGTCCAAATTGGTGCCGGGTTTCCCCGAGTCCACCGATATTCCTAAACAGGAATGGACTAAAGGCACTATTTTCAAAGGCGCTAGAGAACTGGTCCAGGATATTTGGCAAGCGACTTATGACTGGAACGAAATTCTGTTCTCGGGTCATATGATTTGCGATCCGATCTTCGGGCAATTTGTACGCAGAGAGTTCTTTATGCGCTTGTCGTCTTATTACGGCGATAACTTGACCCCGTTCTTTATCAATCAAATGCAGTTGTATTTCTCGCAAACCAAAGGCATTACCACCGACATGTTCCATACCTGTCTGGGGGCCGACGTGGAATTCGGCGATTACAACAATCGTTTGATGCGGGCTTGGGCCAATAAGTGGCTACCCAGAACCGTCAATGCACTGAAAGATTTCATGGCGATTTACGCCACCATTCCGGAAATCAAAGGTGTCAGCGACAAAGCTGCCATTGAAGCGGCGCTGGTTAGGGTATTTGCCGATTGGAAACGCGATTTCGCCGATCCGATCAACTACAAAGTGGATACCGCCGCCCTCGTCAAAACCGTATTAAGCGGACTTAAATAAGGAAAACTCATGTCTAAAAGTTCAAATGCTTACAACGCAGGCATTATGCAAAAAACCGGCAAAGCCTTTGCCGACGAGTACTTTGCCGAAGATAATCAGGTCGTGCATGAAAGCCACGAAGTGGTGTTGGTCTTGAAGAAATCCGATGAACTCAACACCGTGGTGGAAGAAATTCTGCAAGGTTCGCACAAGGCGGACAACCCGACACTGGTAGTAGAAGATCGCGCCGGATTTTGGTGGCTGAAAGCCACCGGCAAAATCGAGATCGATTGCATCGAAGTTTCCGAATTGCTAGGCAAACATTACAGCGTTTACGACTTGCTGGTGGACGTTTCCTCCACCATCGGCCGCGCCTACACACTGGGCGAAACCTTTACAATCACCTCCGAATTGATGGGTCTTGATGTCAAACTGAAAGACTTGGCCGCGGCATAGGAGATAACCATGGCAAATATTCATGACAATCCGACCCGTAATGCCTGGATGGCGAAGATCGCCACATTGGATACCCTGGCAAAAGCGCACGCTTTCATTACCGATTTCCGCGCCAAGCACATGAGTCCGTTCAAAACCGACTGGTCGTTGGAATTGGATGGGCTCTGGATCGAGCTGAAAATCGAAGAGAAGCTGGCGCTATTGAAACACAAGGAATTCAATGACACTCAACTGCTCAACAACTGCACCTGCGGTGCGAATGCCCAGCAAGTCGCCAATGAAGTAATCAGCAAAATGGACGCCTGTGAGGACATGTACGAAGCGGAGCGCATTCATATCAACTTCAGACTGGCCTGCAAGCCGCCGGTCATGCCGGTCAATGTGTTTTTAGACACTGATAGGCAACTGGGTACGAAGTTGATGGAACTGCGCAACACCGACTACTACGCCTTGCCGTTAGAGGAATTGCGTAAGAAACGAGGCGTGAAAGTGGTTACCTTACAGTAAGCGCCCGGCAGGACCGCCACGCAATAAGCGTGGCGAATCCTTTACAGCCAATAAACCGATAGCGGACAAAACCTACTGCTAGCTTACGTGGCAGTGAGCAAGGCTGCGTTTGTGTGCGCTTCGATCTCAACGAACCATTTCATAGAATCAGTATCATGGATTTTTTCTCAAATTTTAAGTCGGCGGTTACGCCCGCTTTTCCGAGTGAAGCCGACAAGCTCACCAAGCTATACGACATCGAGCCCTACGCTGCATTCTGCGAAGATCTTGAGTTTATGTGGCGTTGGACCATCTATCGCGACCAAAAGCTGGTGCAGGAAGGGTGCTCGCTAACCCTGGACGCATCGAGACGCGCAGTTGACCACGTATTGGCGTTTTTCAGCGTGTCGGCCAAAAGCCAATGCCTTGGAGAATGACATGAGCGCCCATCAAATTAAAATCATTACTCAAGACGGGGAGTCCGTTTGCTTTGATTGTTACGAAGACGAGGATGTCATCACTGCGGCGGTACGGCAGGATATTTATTTGATGTCGTCGTGTCGCGAAGGCGGTTGCGCCACCTGCAAAGGATTTTGCGCGGAAGGCGATTATGTTTTGGGCAAATGCAGTTCGCAGGCCTTGCCGTATGAAGAAGAAGAGGCCGGCGAAGTATTGTTATGCCGCTGCTACCCCGTAAGCGATTTAGACGTCGAAGTGCCTTATACCTACGACAGGATTTCGTTCTCACCGGAAGGTTTGACGTTTGTAGCGGAAGTGATTGAGTTGTCGCAAATCTCCATTAACGTGATGAAACTTCTGCTGCGGCGCACGGGGGACGATCAAACCATTAAGTTCGACTCCGGGCAGTTTTTCGATTTGGAAATTCCCGGCACGACCACCACTCGTTCCTATTCCCCCGCCAATACGTCCAATAAAACCGGCGATCTGGAATTTTTGATTCGCATCGTGGATGGCGGCAAATTTTCAGAATATTTAAAAAACGACGCCAAGCTGGGTCAGAAATTAAATGTCAAAGGTCCATCGGGCATTTTCGGTTTAAAAGAAAACGGCTTTACCCCACGCTATTTTGTGGCTGGCGGTACCGGACTGGCGCCGATCTTATCGATGGTGCGCCGAATGCAAGAATGGGAAGAACCGCAGAAGTGCATCATTTATTTTGGCGTGAATACCGAAGCCGAAATTTTTCATCTGGATGAGTTGAATCAGTTGGCGGCGCAAATGCCGACGTTGGAGCTGAGAAACTGCGTCTGGAAATGCTCGGACGACTGGCATTGCGAAAAAGGCAGCGTGGTGGACATCCTGCGCCGCGATCTGAAGGATACCGGTGCCAAGCCCGATTTATACCTGTGCGGGCCGCCGGGCATGGTCGACGCCACTTTTGCGGTGTGCGCCGAAATGGGCATCCCCAAGGAACGCATCTATCTGGAAAAGTTCCTGCCTAGCGGCTCGCCATAACGCCACTGGCAAACAGGGTGCTGCGCAGCCGTTTCGACGCTCGGTAATCCTGTTTGCTGATCCAAATCAGCCTTTTTTCCCTGCCGAAAAAACGCGCAACCACGCTGAGGCGACTATGAAAGCCGACGATGTAGAGTTTCTTGTTGGTATGGCTGTGCAACTGGACGAAACGATCAGAAAACTGCTGATAGAAGAGCAGGAGATTTTTGAAAAATTAGGCGATGCCAGAGTTCAGGAATTAAGGGAGTTCTGGAATCAGGAATTCACTGGTGAAGAAGAGGTGGACTTTAAACGCAGCTTGGATTACTGGGACAAAATCCTGATTCGTACCTGGGCCAATGCACAACGTGCCCGTCAAACCCGTGCCCAGGTGGGGCAAACCTTGATGAAATTAAATTCGCACCTCTAACCGATTGAGACATCCTAGAAATGAGTAAACACGTTATTTACAACCCGGAAGCTCGCCAGCGTCTGCTGCAAGGCATCAATGCGGTGGCGCGAGCAGCAAGCGTTACGCTGGGTAGCGCCGGCCCCGCGGTGATGATTCAACATCGAACCGACGGCATCATGCCCATCTTTACCCGAGATGGCGTTACGGTTGCCAATGCCATCGCCATGGAAGATCGGATTGCCGATTTGGGCGCGCGCATGTTGCGGGATGTTGCCGGCGCGGTGTCCAGAGAAGTAGGCGACGGCACTACCACAGCAATTGTTTTGGCACAAAGCCTGGCGGTCGAAGCGTTGAAAAGCGTCGCGGCCGGCTTTCATCCCATGCAGTTGCAAAAAGGCATGGAGTTGGCGCTGATCTTGGTGGAGCAGCATTTGCAAAAAACCGCTGTCACCGACAGCACGGATGACTGGGTCGAAAAAATCACCCTGGTCGCTACTAAAGGCGAAGCCGGTGTCGGCAAGTTGTTGAAACAGGCTTTGGCCGAGCTTGGCGAAGCGGGCACATTGACCTTTCAGCTGGGCAATGGCCGGGAAGACCAGCTGGAGATAGTGGAAGGTATCTATTACGAGCAGGGATTTTTATCGCCCTATTTCATCACCGATAAAACCCGCGCCGAAGCGGTTTTGGAGAGGCCCTACATTCTGTTGTACGACCGGGAAATCAGCGACTTTATGGATCTGGTACCCACTCTGGAAGAAGTGGCCGCGGAAGGCCGGCCGTTATTGGTGATCGCCGAGGCCGTGGCTGAAAAGGCTTTAACCGGGTTATTGCTGAATCATGTGCGCGGTATCTTCAAAGTGGTGGCGGTCAAGCCGCCCGGCTTTGGCGACAAGCGTATCAATCGTCTAAGCGATTTGGCCTTGTTGACGGGCGGCACCGCCATTTTGGAAGCGCATGCCATGCGCCTGGAAGACGCGACGCTGGCGCAACTGGGTCAGGCGCAGCGCGCGGTCATATCAGAAGGCAATACGACGATCATCGGCGCGACTGGTTCGCGCGAACTGGTCAATACACGCATAGCGGCGCTCCGGCGCGAGTTGGCGCGCGTTCGTGCCCGCAAACCCGGCGAAGGTTCAGCCACGGGAAATTCGCACGAAGCCGAAGAACTGGAAGAACGCATCTCGATGTTATCGGGCAAGACCGGCACATTCAGTGTCGGCGGTATCACCGACGTGGAAATCAAAGAGCGTCTGGTGCGGATCGAAAATGCTTATTTGTCCGCCAAGGCAGCGCTGCAAGAAGGTGTTTTACCTGGCGGCGGTGTGGGTTTGTGGCGTTGCATGGCGGTGTTGGACGAAGTGATTGCCGAAAACGCCGAGCAGCAGCAAGGCATCGCCATCGTCAAGCAGGCGCTGGGCGCGCCCCTGCGCCAATTGTTGAGTAATTGCTGCCTTAATAGCGAAGACATCCTGACGCGCTTAGCCAGCCAGGATGACCCGGCATTTGCCGTGGATATGCAGCTTTTGAACTACGGACATTTTCTGGAGATTGGGATTATCGATCCCGTGAAAGTGGTACGCATGACCTTGCGCAATGCAGTGAGCGTGGTGGCTACCTTGATCAGCAGCGAGACGGTAATCATGAATGTGCCGGATTTATCCATCATGGCCGGCTATTCGCCGGAATGGGCCGCCGCCACTCGCGAAGATCCCCGTATGTAATTGTTATTCCTACCTCAACCTCCTCTATCCGAAAGTTAGAGCTATCCATTATTCTGCAATGGAGTAAGGCAATGTGACGTTATGTCGCATTGCCTCTTTTTTTGATTTTGTTATTTTGGACGACATCGCCGTAAAAAGCAGCTAAACCTCTGTTTTTTATATTTTTGTTTTGTGCCGATACTAATTTGGCGCACCAAAATACAAGAGGAAAAATGGATATTGCCTTGCACTTGCCCCACAACGTTAAAATCATCAAAGAAGCCTGCGCGTTCAAAACCTCACTAGCGTTTGAAGTTGACCGACCGATACAGGCCTGGCGCTGGATGGCACAAAGCCGTTGCGTACCCGATCATGCGGACTGGGTACGCCCGGAGGTTTCGGAATCCTGGCGCCGCTGTCTGGAAGAATACCAATTGCCTTTGGGCAATTACGCACGCTGGGATCATTGGCGTTTGATCACCGATTCGGAGCCGCTTATCCACCGCGCCGCTCACGATATTTCAGAAATGCTCCGGCATTTGGGGCATCAATTCGACGTGTTTTTGAAGGAAGCCGGCGTCATGTTGGTATTGACCGATGCCGACGGGCGCCTGTTACAAGTGTTGGGCGAAAATCCGTTTGCCAGCCCTTTCATGCTGAGTTTGTACGAAAAGCACAGCCGCTGGAGCGAAGCGGTGTTGGGTAATAACGGCATCGGCACCGCCGCGCAACTGAAAAAACCGATCGCCTTTCAGGGCATGGAGCATTTTGTCAGTCTGTTACACCCCTTCACCACGGTCGGTTACCCCTTGCTGGATGAGGACGACAACGTACAAGCCGTGATCGGCTTGATCAGCGATAGACAGGAAAGCATGAACTCGTTGTTCGCGTTCCTACATTTGTTGTGCGTATTGCTGAATACCAATCTGCCCTTAACCCAAAGTCCGGTTGCGCAAGCGCGGGTGTTGGAAAAAATCCCGTTCAAACCGGCCAAAAGGCCGCCCAGCCAATACGAATCAGCGATGTCCGAACAATTGACGGCCTTGGTGGATAAAGCTGTGAAACTGCAACGCCATAAGATTCCCATGCTGATTACCGGCGAATCCGGCGTGGGCAAGGATCATTTCGTCAATCTGCTGAAACACGCCGGACCGCGAAAGAATCAGCCTTTGATTGCGATCAACTGCGCGTCGATTCCGCATGACTTAATCGAAAGCGAACTGTTCGGTTACGAAGCCGGCAGTTTTACCGGCGCGCGGAGTGCCGGCAAACCGGGGAAGTTTCTGTTAGCCGACAAAGGTATTCTGTTTCTGGACGAAATCGGCGACATGAGTCTGGATTTGCAATCGACTTTGCTCAGAGTGCTGGAAACCTCGGAATTCACGCCAGTCGGCGGCAGCAAACCGATCAAGGTGGATGTGCAAATCGTCGCGGCTACCAACGTACCCTTGTTGGAAGCAGTCGAAGCCGGCCGTTTCCGCCGCGATTTGTATTATCGTTTGAATGGCGCACAAATTCATCTGCCGCCCTTGCGCGAGCGCGACGACAAGTTGGGCATCATTCATCACATCTTGCAGCGCGAACTGGCCAATCTGCCCAACCCGCAGGCAATCAGTATTTGCCCCAGCGTCATTGCCTTGATCGAGCAACACCCGTGGCCGGGCAATATTCGGCAGCTGATCAACGTCATCAGGGCGACGCTATACACCGCCGGCGACACGCTGATTACCCGGCAGGATTTGCCGTTGGATTTTGTCGAAGAACTCGGTAAGGTGCTGCCGGGTATCGACAATAAAACCTCGGACAACACGCTAACCTACCCGATACCGGCGGCTCCGGGCCGCGCGATGACGCTGGAAGACTGGGAACTGCACGGTATCAAAGCCAGCCTGCGGGAGTGTGCGGGCAATATTTCCTTGGCGGCGAAAAACCTGGGGATAACTCGTACTACGCTGTACCGGAAAATCGAGCGCTTCGGTCTGGATAAAATCGATTGGCGGGAGCATTCCAAGGTCGGCTAAACCTTGCGCTAATTCGCCGCGCATAGTTTTAAGCCGCGCGGGTCGCTGCTGGGCGCGTTGTGCGTTACAATCGCGAGTCGCACAACCGGTTGCTTCAAGAGAATAATAATGACACCCGCCGAATTTACCGCATACGCCCAACAAGGCTATAACCGCATCCCGATCTGCCGCGAAGTGCTGGCCGATCTGGATACGCCGCTCAGCGCATATTTAAAGCTGGCCGACGGCCCTTATTCCTATTTGTTCGAGTCCGTGCACGGCGGCGAACAGTGGGGACGGTATTCGATCATCGGCTTACCTTGCAAAACCCGCATTAAAATCAGCGGCCATAGCATCACGGTCGAAAAAGACGGCCTGGATACTCAAACGTTTGAGCACGCCCAACCGCTGGAATGGATAGAAGAATTTCGGCAGAACTACAACGTGCCGGACGTGCCCGGTTTGCCGCGTTTCAATGGCGGTCTGGTCGGTTATTTCGGTTACGAAACCATAGGCTACATCGAACCACGACTGCAACCCAGCGGCAAACCCGACCCTATCGGCGCGCCGGATATTCTGCTGATGGTGTCGCAAGACTTGCTGATATTCGACAACCTGTCCGGCAAAATGCTGTTGCTGACCCATGCCGATCCGTCGCAGGCCAATGCCTACGAGAACGCCAAAGCCAGACTCGACGAACTGGTGGTAAAACTGCGCGAACTGCAAGCCAATCCGCAAGCGCATCCGGCCGTTAAACACGTGCACGAACACGATTTTGTCTCCGGCTTTACCCAGCAAGGCTATGAAGACGCGGTGCGAAAAGCCAAGCAATACATCACCGACGGCGATTGCATGCAGGTGGTATTGTCGCAGCGCATGTCGATTCCGTTTAGCGCCTCGCCGCTGGATTTGTACCGGGCTTTGCGCTGCCTGAATCCGTCGCCGTATATGTTTTATCTGAACCTGGCCGATTTTCATATCGTCGGTTCCTCACCGGAAATTCTGGTGCGCCTGGAAGACAATGAAATCACTGTCAGACCGATTGCCGGTACCCGCCGTCGGGGCGAGACTCACGAACAGGACTTGGAACTGGAAAAAGACCTTTTGGCCGATCCGAAAGAAATTGCCGAGCATTTGATGCTGATCGACCTGGGCCGCAACGACACCGGCCGGGTAGCGAAAATCGGTAGCGTCAAACTCACCGACAAGATGATCGTCGAGCGTTATTCGCACGTCATGCACATCGTTTCCAACGTCACCGGCGAATTGCAGGAGGGCAAAAACGCCTTCGACGTACTGGCTGCCACCTTCCCAGCCGGCACCGTCAGCGGTGCGCCGAAAATTCGGGCGATGGAAATTATCGACGAACTGGAGCCGGTCAAGCGCGGCATTTATTCCGGCGCAGTCGGTTACATCTCCTGGTCCGGCAATCTGGATACCGCCATCGCCATCCGCACGGCGGTGATTAAAGATCAAACCTTACACATTCAAGCCGGCGCCGGCATCGTTTACGATTCCGTGCCGCGCAGCGAATGGGATGAAACAATGAACAAAGGCCGCGCGGTGTTCCGCGCCGTCAGCATGGCCGAAGCCGGCCTCGGAGGCAAAGCATGAGCGGCGTCAGATTGGTGATGGTCGACAACTACGATTCGTTCACCTACAACCTGGTGCAATATTTCGGCGAATTGGGTGCCGAGGTGGTGGTGGTGCGCAACGACGAAGTGACGGTGGATGACATCGAAGGGCTGCGCCCGGACAAGATCGTGATTTCCCCCGGCCCCTGCACACCCAAAGAAGCCGGTATTTCCGTGGAAACCATCCACCGCTACGCCGGCAAATATCCGATTCTGGGCGTCTGCCTGGGACACCAAAGCATTGGTTACGCGTTCGGCGGCAACATCATCCACGCTAAGCAGATCATGCACGGCAAGACCTCGCCGGTTTATCACAAGGATGCCGGCGTATTCAAAGGCCTGAGCAACCCGTTCACCGCCACCCGCTACCACTCGCTAGTGATAGAACAAACCAGCTTGCCGGATTGTCTGGAAGTGACAGCCTGGACCCAGGACGAAGCCGGAAATATCGACGAAATCATGGGCGTAAGGCATAAAACCCTGGATATAGAAGGCGTGCAATTCCACCCAGAGTCGATTCTGACCGAACATGGGCATGATATGTTGCGGAATTTTTTGGCGCGATGACTCCGACGGTCTTTAAAGAAGCGGGCTACCGCTTCTTTTTCTTCTCAAGGGAAGAACCTAGAATGCACGTGCACATCGTTTCCGAAGACGGCGAGGCCAAATTTTGGCTTAAACCGGAAATTGAGCTGGCAAAAAACTATCGATATTCCAGAAAGCAGCTAAAAGAAATCGAATCTTTAGTGGAGAAACATTACGATGAACTCATTAGCGCTTGGCAACAACATTTCCCCGGCTGAAGTGACACACATATCCAGTCACGGCGTATGGTTGCTGACTCGGACCGAAGAGTTATTCATGTCTTATGATGACTTTCCGTGGTTTAAAAATCAGCCTATCAATGCCATTCTCCGTGTTGAAGAGCCTTCACCCAATCATTTTTACTGGCCAGAAATGGATATCGACTTGACTGTGGAGATGATCAAACATCCGGAGAGATTTCCATTGCAAGCCAGTAGTCAGTCCTAAATTAACTGCATGACATCTCGATTTGCAATCCGTATCGACCGTTCATTCAAACTATCAAGGCACTACTTCGTAAAACATGGATGAGCTCTTTTCCTTGATTTGGGGAGCAATACATTGGCGATTTGTATTGTGCGTTCTAATCTCCATCGGCTTGGCGTTTTTTCTTTCATATTCTATCGAACCTTTTACATCGGGATATTGCGTGAGCTTAGTCGGTGTCGGAGCGCTCCTGGGCATATATTGGCAAGGAAAGGCTGGTTAGAACATGAAACTTTAGCCTCGCCACGCATTGACTTCCTTTAACCACTCTGTCGCCATCATCGGCGCTGGTCCTGCAGGTCTGATGGCCGCCGAAGTATTGAGCCAAGCCGGGCTCAACGTCACCGTTTACGATGCGATGCCCTCGGCCGGGCGCAAGTTTTTGATGGCTGGCAAGGGCGGCATGAATATTACCCATTCTGAATCGTTCGAGAGGTTTTTGTCCCGCTACGGTGCGAGGCGCGCCGAACTGGAACCGTTGCTTAACGAGTTTGCGCCGGACGCTTTGCGAGCCTGGGTACAAGGCTTGGGTATCGAAACCTTTGTCGGCACATCCGGCCGGGTGTTTCCCAACGAAATGAAAGCCGCGCCGTTGTTACGAGCGTGGCTGCACCGCCTGCGTTCCAACGGCGTACAGTTCCGCATGCGCCATCGCTGGCTGGGATGGACGAAAAATGAACTACGCTTCGATACGCCGGACGGCGAGCGGATTGTCCAGGCCGATGCGGTTATTTTAGCTTTGGGCGGCGGCAGTTGGCCGCAACTGGGTTCGACGGGTGTTTGGCAATCAATGCTAGCGCAGCGCGGCATCGCCGTTGAACCGCTAAAGCCGGTCAACTGCGGTTTTGAAATTGCCTGGAGTGACTATTTTCGCGAACGTTTTGCCGGCCAGCCGCTCAAGCCGGTTAGCATCTTATTCACAAATCAGAACGGCGAGACATTCAACCAGCAAGGCGAACTGACGATAGCCGAGTACGGTTTGGAAGGCGGCTTGATTTATGCGCTGTCCGCGCCGCTGCGTGATGAAATCGGCGCTAGCGGTTCGGCGGCTATACAGCTGGATTTGCTGCCGGATCGCAGTTTGGCAAACATCATCGACCGTCTAGCCAAGCCGCGCGGCAAGGACAGCTTGAGCAATTATCTGCGCAAACGTTTGGGTGTTAGCGGCGCCAAAGCCGCTTTACTGAGAGAAGCCTTGTCTGCCGCCGAAATGGATAACCTGAGCAAACTTGCCGAAACCTTGAAAGCACTGCCTATCACGCTAACGGCTACCCGGCCTATTGCAGAAGCGATCAGTAGTGCCGGCGGCGTCTGTTTCAATGAACTGGACCAACGCCTGATGCTTCGAAAGTTTCCCGGTGTATTTGTAGCGGGCGAGATGGTGGATTGGGAAGCGCCGACGGGTGGTTATCTGCTCACCGCCTGCTTGGCCACCGGTCGCACGGCAGGCTTAGGAGCCTTAGCTTGGCTACAGCAACAATGAGATGCAGGAGTTTTCGCGGTGGCTGTTGACCGAGTCCGTCCGCTTGAATCGCTCGGCTTTTTGAAAAATAAACGCCTGCTAAATAACCGGATCAAGGATGCCAACCGGCAAATACGAAAGTCAAATGACGGTAGGACAAAATGCCCGCCGAGGTGATCATTAGGCCAGTACAATTCGAAAAAAAGGGGTAGACGGAAGCTACCCCCAAACATCTTGCTTAGCTCGCGACTTTTGCAAATGATTTCATCATGCGGATAGTATTAGCCGACCGCAGTGAGGCGGCTGTGACCAATGCGCTGCCGAATAGCCAGAAAGCGCCCGGTAAAGGTACGCTTCCGCCGCCCCCGCTGCCGTAGTCATAACCGGAAACAGATGCGCTGGTATTCGCGGAAAAATTTCCGGTCCAGCCGTCTTTAAAGACCAAAGCGACAGACAAGACATCGGTTTCCGCAACGGGCGCGGAGCCGTTTGAAATATAACGGTTGATATTTTGGTTAACCGACCCGGAATTCCCGCCATTGTAATAACTCAAATTGAAGCTAATGTTGGAACTTGCCGAAGCGTTGCTCGACGTACCCACGTCTTCCGTCAAACTGTAATTCGCCTCAAAAAGTAAAAGCCCGCTACCTTGCACGGTGAAATTGCCGGACCGTTGGCTGTTGCTACTAGCGGATAAGCTATATGGAAAGGACCCGTCGATTAAAGCATTGGATTTTATTTCGCTAATCGATGTGGAGCTGGAAGCAGACTTGCTATAGCTTGATGTGGATACTCCTTCAGTGGCCATAGTCCCGGCGCTCCAATTTGCCACGCTGTCGTAAGCATTATAGTAGTAACCATAATTGACTTGGCTGTTGTCGCCCTGGTTACTCCAGGTCAAGGTCGGCAGGCCATTCCCGATATCGATAGCTGTAATTTTAAAGGTACTCCAGTCGATGGCCGCGCTCGCGGAAATCGTGGCCGCCCCAGCGGATTGCACGACGCAAAGAGGTAGCACCAGTAAACTAAACAGGTAAGTCTTAATGCAAGGTCGCCGAATCGGCTTAAAAAGGTGTTTCATGGTCGTTTCTCCATTGATTAACGGGAACAGGTTTTTAGCGCATCACCAAACGGCCAAAGGCCATTGTCATGCTTGATAAGACTAGCTAGCAGCATCAAGCCGCTTACTTGAAAAGCTAGTCTTAAGCGTCATTTAGCAGCTAAATTAGCCACCGTCAATTGCCATGGAGACAATACGGAATAATCAATGCGCAAAGTCAAAAAAACGTGAAATTTAAAAACCACCTTGGATTAAAACGGCCTTTTTTACCTACCAATAGCGATTCCCAGACACCTGATTTCAGTCCCACCGTCTGCTTTTTTGGCATGAGATACTCACCCGCCAAATGCAACGTTCGCGAGACCGTATCGACCGAAGCGGTCTCGGGATTTAGCGTCTTCCAGGTTTTCTATAATTGCCGGCGTTTGTTATCATCCCAGACTCGACGAATATACCGGCTACCCACTCCATGCAAATCCAAGCCACGCTGCAAAAACTTCTGGATAAACAAGACCTCAGCACCGAGGAAATGTGCGCTGTAATGCGTACCATGATGCAAGGCGAGCTGACCGATGCGCAAATCGCCGGCTTCTTGATTGCGTTGCGCTGCAAGGGCGAAACCATCGAAGAAATTGCCGCGGCGGTTAGTGTGTTACGCGAACTGGTCCGGCCGGTGCCGGTGCATGGCGAACACGTGATAGACACCTGCGGCACCGGCGGCGACGGCGCAAATACCTTTAATATTTCCACCACCGCCGCCTTCGTGGTCGCGGCGGCGGGCGGCAAAGTGGCCAAACACGGCAATCGGTCGGTATCCAGCAGTTGCGGCAGCGCCGATGTGCTGGAAGCCGCCGGCATCAACCTGGATATGCCCGCCGAACAAGTGGCGCAATGCGTAAATGAAATCGGCGTCGGCTTTTTGTTTGCCGCCAAACATCATAGCGCGGTGCGGCATACGGTGGGCCCGCGCAAGGAAATGGGCGTGCGCACCTTGTTCAATCTGATCGGCCCGCTCTCCAACCCGGCGAATGCGCCGCATCAATTGATCGGTGTGTTCGATAAACAATGGCTGGTGCCGGTCGCGGAAGTCCTGAAAAAACTGGGCAGCAAGCATGTGCTGGTAGTCCACGCGCGCGATGGTCTGGATGAAATCAGCATCGCCGCCCCGACCGACGTTGCGGAGTTGATAGACGGTATCGTGCACTGTTACACCGTCACCCCGGAACAGTTCGGCTTGCCACGCGCCAGCCTGGAAACCTTGTCGATTACCTGCGCTGCGGATAGCCTGGCGATCATCCGCGCGGTATTGAATAACCAGACCGGCCCGGCCCGCGACATCGTGGCCTTGAACGCCGGCGCGGCGATTTACGCCGCCGACTTGGCCGATTCCCTGGATGCCGGGATTCGGCGGGCGCATCAGGTGTTGGCGGATAGGAGTGCGTTGGGGAAGTTTGAGGCGTTGATTGGGTATTCTTAAATGCTGCCTCTCCAAGTCATTATCCGGTTGCCTTTAACTTAATAAAGGTATATTTTCTATACCATGATAACTTTTGAGTTTGACGAGGCAAAAAGTCAGGCAAACCTTCTGAAACATAGTATCAATTTTGTGGATGCCCAGTTGCTATGGAATGATCCGAGACTATTGGAAATTCCTGCAAAAACAGAAGACGAGCCGCGCTTTCTGGTAATAGGAAAAATTGGCGGCAAACACTGGTCGGCCGTCATTACTTACCGGTCTAGCAATATCCGATTAATTTCCGTTCGTCGTTCTCGCACCGAGGAGGTGAATCTATATGAAAGCTAAAGACTTTGAACAGCAGTTTGATGACGATGTGGATATTACCGCCGCGTTGGATACATCCAAGGCCAAGCGAATATTGCAAGAGCAGAAACGAGTCAATGTCGACTTTCCGACTTGGATGATTGAATCGCTTGACCGGGAAGCTGGAAAGCTTGGTGTGACCAGGCAATCCATTATCAAAGTCTGGCTTGCCGAGAGGCTTGAGAAGGTTGCTCAGGGTTATTCGTCGAATGAAGTGCGATAAATTTTAATAGCATAGGACGTGTTTTAGATTTTGTGTCGCTATCGCGAAGGCTGATTTTAATGTCGGGTCTCGGCCCGACAGCCGAGATACTTTCGCTACGAAAACCATCCTTGGTTTTCGCCCTGCGGGCCAGCCTATCGGCTGTTCAAATTCGTTCCTGACGAATTTGTGTTTGGCCAAAAGAAAGTATCCAAAGAAAAAGCCACCCCGATGCCGCTTGTATCCTGCGCTCCGGAGGGTTTGAGCGGGGTTGCCTGAAGGGGCTTCCCAGCCCCTGCATGCAACGCGACGCATCCATGCGTCGCCCCTATCGGGCTGATCCGCCCAAACTCTCCGGTGCTCGGCGCGCATAGGGGAATAACCTCACTCCTTGAAAACTAACAGGTTGGTGAAAAACCATATTCTGGACACTAATTCAGCAGGAAGAGGTCTTTATTTCGTATCAATGCGAACCTGGTGGTACTAAATATAGGCTCGATTTGTTGTAAAAAAGAGTTTTTCACCAACCTGCTAAAGGCAGCAGATAATTTTCAAAGCTTGGGTAAGTGTTCTGCTGTAGGATGCTGCCGACGTTAGGAGGCAGCATCATTCGCGAACGATGCGCTTCACTTTGTTCAGCACATCCTACGGTCCTAAATTAATAAACTTATATGTTTAATTCACTGGCTGCAATTGTTAATAACCCAAAAGTTAATGCTGCTATTACAATAATTGGTCTTGTTATTGGGGGTATCGGTCTACTTTTAACATTTTATTACACTAAGAAAACCGATATAGTATATCAATTAATTTCAGATAGCTATGTAATAGAAATAAAGGAAAAAATTAGTAAACTTGATGTTTTGTATGATGGCAGAAGCTTGAAAG
Organism: Methylomonas sp. 2F7; assembly: GCF_057126975.1. Taxonomy (NCBI): domain Bacteria; kingdom Pseudomonadati; phylum Pseudomonadota; class Gammaproteobacteria; order Methylococcales; family Methylococcaceae; genus Methylomonas; species Methylomonas sp. 2F7. The sequence continues at coordinate 4,785,331 of NZ_CP195203.1, read as the reverse complement.
AGAGCAATCAAACGTTAAGGATGATTGTTTTTAGCGTAACCAACTCAGGGGAGAATACAATTCGCATTGGGGATTACGATCAAAAACTTCCGTTAGGCTTTTCTTTCGACAATGGAGAAATACTTGAGGAACCGAAAATTTCTGGAAGCAAAGAGTATTTTTCTGAAAAATTAGAGCCGCACTTTTTATCAAAGTCTTCGGTATCATTTTCACCAATAATTTTGGAGCCTAGTGACTACTTCACTGTTACAGTCCTGGTGTTGGCTTCAGACAACAACCCCATGAAAATTATCCCAACAGGTGTTATTGCTGGTCTTGAATCGGGAAGCCCTAGGTTGCTTGATAATATTAAAAAAGAAGAAACTTTTTTTAATAAAGCAGTTAATGGAGGCTTCCTTGTTCAGGTCGCTAGGATGCCAATTTATACAATTGCATTTTTTGTTGCCTTAATTACTTTAAGCGGGTTAGTAAGCTTTCCACAAAGCATTGCTTTTTATCGAGAAGATAAAAGGTTTAGATGCAAAAGAATTGGCATTGTAAATAAATATATTTCTGTCAATAAAATAAAGTATAGCGCGGCTTTGGAATACATGTTTTTAGAGTATACCGATAGAAGATTGTTTTATTTTTCCGATACAGGAGATAAGCCTGGCAGTTTGTTTGATTTACGAGATTTGACCAATAAAATGACTGATTTATACTCAGGAATCGAACAAGTGCCCAACCCTGTAAAAGAAAAATTGGTTTCCCTTCTAGAGAGCCGAGGAGTTTGGCAAGCAGTGCTAAGGTTATGTAATGTACCTACACAGTTTGATGATCAAATCGCATTTGTTAAGGAATTACAATTCGAATTAAATAAGTTTGTTGAATATTTGATTCAGAATGATTATCCAATTTTATATTCAATGCGGGATGAGAGCGGGGTTCGGTTTTTAGAGCCTTATAGTGGAAAGCCGGACTTTAATTGGGAGTCATAGCAACTAGCCTGGTTGAAGAGTACCGGAATCCGGGATGGTTTTCTCCCCCTATGCCGCGCCGAGCACCGGAGGGTTTGGACGGATTAGCCCGTTAGGGGCGACGGCATGGATGCGTCGCGTTGCATGCAGGGGCTGGGAAGCCCCTTCAGGCAACCCCGTTCAAACCCTTCGGAGCGCAGGATCAAAGCGGCATCGGGGTGTCTTTTCTTTTGGATACTTTTCTTTGGACAAGCAAAGAAAAGTATCTCGGCTGTCGGGCCGAGACCCGACTTCAAATATAATTAGTCGCGATAGCGACACCACACACAAAACCAAACAATGACGAACAACACTCCCGACATTCTAAAAACCATCCTAACCAAAAAAGCCGAAGAAGTAGCTCGCCGCAAAAGCAATACGCCGCTGTCGCTACTGCAAGAACTAGCCGGCACCGTGCAAGGCCCACGCGGCTTTTATTCGGCCCTACGCAGCAAGGCAGACCAGAAAAAACCGGCGATTATTGCCGAAATCAAGAAAGCCTCGCCCAGCCAGGGCGTGATTCGCGAGAACTTCAAGCCGGTAGAAATCGCCGTTGATTATGCGTTCAGCGGGGCGACTTGCTTGTCGGTGCTGACCGACAAAGAGTTTTTCCAGGGCTCGGAAGCCAATCTGCAAATGGTGCGGCAAAATTGCCCGCTGCCGGCGATTCGCAAGGACTTCATGATCGATCCGTATCAAATCCACGAATCGCGCGCCTTAGGCGCCGATTGCATTCTGCTGATCGTCGCCGCACTGGACGACGCGATGTTGAAAGAACTGGCCGACACCGCCACCGGCTTGGGCATGGACGTATTGACCGAAGTGCATGACGCGGAAGAACTGGAACGGGCGCTAAAGCTGAACACCAATATGATCGGCATCAATAACCGCAACCTGCGTACGTTTGATGTATCGTTGCAAACCACGCTGGATCTGAAAAACACCATTCCGGCGGACAAGCTGATCGTCACCGAAAGCGGCATTCACACCCCGGCAGATGTGAAGTTGATGCAGGACAACGGCATTTATACCTTCTTGGTTGGTGAAGCGTTTATGCGCGCCGAATCGCCGGGGCAAAAAATGCGCGAGTTGTTTTTTTAGGTTATCTCTTGGTTTAGATTGATCCTGACAGCCGATTGGAAACAGCATTCGATCGGTCCTTGAGATAGTGAATCACTATCTCAAGGACGACGCAGAGCGTCCATGGCGGCGTTCCCACGCGAAACGTGGGAACGATGGCCGGGGTCAACATTACCCGCCCAATTTAATCTCACCAAAATACCGCGCCAAATCTATTCGTATCGGCATGAAATAGACATTCAGGCCATTCGCCGCCGCCGAGGTGATTACGCTGTTGGCAAATTGGACGTTCCAGTCGTAATCCGGCTGGAAACTCTTCGGAAACTTCACCTTATTTTTGACTTCCCAATAATTCATCGAGGCCTTGCTGGTGATGGGGCTGATGCCAATGTAGGTTTCCAGATGTTGCATATGTTCGGCGTAGATGTCGATCATGCGACTGTCATAGAACGGCTGGGAGAAAAACCCGCCGGCTCCGGCATCGACCTTGCGCTGAATGTAATCGCATTCATCCTGGACGCCGCTACGGTGCGGGTCGAAGCCGGCATAAATATGCAGGCTTGGGAAACGCTGACGCACAGCCCGAATCAAATCGACCACATCGGTATTGTAAAACGACCGCTTCAGCCCCTCCGGCGGATCGCCGGACACCAACAGAACACTGTCGAGCGCATAGTCTTCGATGATGCGGTAGAGTTCGCCGCTTTCGATTTTGAAATCTATCGCGCGAAAATGCGGAATAAAGCGGTATTTGCTTCGATCGACGCGGGTCGCTAATTCCCAGCTGCGGGTATCGAAGCGCTGGATATCAGGAACATTGATGATGTTGATACCTTTGTCCAGAGTTTGTACAAAGCCGTATTGCTGGTCGAAGGCCTCTAGGCTGCGAGGGACGATTTCAAACGAAATATTCATCGTGTGGCTGGGTAGTTAAAGAATTGACTGGAAACGAGCGCCATGCGCAAAGTATGGATTGTAACGCAGTAAAAACAAATCCCGGCGGACATGACCGACTTCTTTGGTCGAGCTTAAGCGGCTTACCCGTCGATTGCCGCGCGGGGTATTGCCTCTATTATTTTTCGGTTGCGGTGGGGATTTAGCCGCCTTGAACGTCTTACTCAATAGCCTCCCTATATTCATCAGATTTATTTAGCCATTCCCGCCCATCCCGAACTAATGCTCGCCAAACCCCGCCGCCCGATGTTATGGATTGTTTCAGCCCTATCGGCGCTATGGGCCGTAGGCTGCGAATCGCCTGCGCCTCGGGATGCACATGCTTTGGCGTTTCAGGCACCGCAAAACTGGAGCAGCAACGGCCACTTTGCCGAACCGGCCGCGACTGGCTGGTTGGCAGCGTTTAACGATCAGAATTTAACGATCTTGGTGCAGCAAGGGCTGAGAGATAACTTCGATTTAAAAAGTGCCACTGCTCGTGTCGATGCGGCCCGCGAGCAAGCCATTATCGCCGGCTCCGGCCGTTGGCCACAACTGTCGTTAACACCCGGCTATCAACGCGCAAAGACCAATATGGGCGGCGAAAGCAGCGAATACGGCGCGTTTACGGCGCTGTTCAACCTGAGCTGGGAGCTAGATGTCTGGGGCCGGATCAAGGCCGGACAACAAGCGGCTGAAACCGAAGCCGAGGCGACTGGCGACGATTATCGCGCCGCGCAATTATCGCTGGCGGCACGGATTGCCCAAGCCTATTTCGAATTCAGTGAAGCCCAATTGCAAGCGACGGTGGCGGCACAGTCGGTCAAAGACCGCGGCACCATTGTCGATCTGGTGCGCGGCCGTTTCAACAGGGGGTTGACCCGCGGCCTGGATTTGCGCTTGGTGCTGACCGATCTGGCGAATGCCGAAGCGCAGCTGGCGCAAGCCCGTAATGATGTGCAATTGTTGGGCAAGCGCCTGCAAACCTTGCTGGGCCGGTATCCGGGGAACGATCCAATCAGGCAAGAATTCGACGCTACATTTCGATTACCGCAGCCGCCGGAAACCTTGAGCGCCGGTTTGCCGGCCGAGCTGTTGGAACGCCGCCCGGACGTCATCGCCGCGTTCAAACGCTTGCGGGCCGCTGATTCCCGATTGGAAAGCGCCGAAAAAGCCTTGCTGCCGCGCGTGACGCTGACCGGTGCCGGCGGCGCCAGCAGCGCGGCCTTGACCGAGATCATCGACCCGCGCGCGGCGGCCTGGAATTTGGCCGCCGGCCTGGCGCAGCCGCTGTTTACCGGCGGCCGGCTGCAAGGCGAGATTCGTTATAACGAGGCTAAAGTCCAGGAAGCCTTTAACCAATACCAAAGCGTGGCCTTGAACGCCTTTCGCGAGGTAGAGCAAGCACTGGCCGCCGAGGCCTGGCTGCGCACCCAGGAACAAGCCTTACGCGAAGCCGTCGAGCAAACCGAAGCCAGCCGTAAGCTGGCGGTGTATTCCTACCGGCAGGGATTGATCGAAATCCTCACCTTGCTCGACAGCTACCGCAGCACCCTCAACGCCCAAAGCGCGCATTTGGCCGTGCAACGGCAATTATTGAACAATCGTATCAATCTCTATCTGGCATTAGGCGGTGGCGTTTGAATCCGCAAGTACTCAATTTAAAAATTCTGTTACCGATCCTGGTCTTGCTGGCGGCGGCCGGCGCGGCTTGGGCGATTATCGCCGCCAAGCCGCAAACCGTTCAGCAGAGCGCCGAACCGACTGCTCCCAAGGTCAACGTGGTCCGCGCCGAACCGCAAAGCCTGCGGCTGAACGTGATGTCGCAAGGCGTGGTGGCGCCGCGCGAGACTATCGATTTGGTGACCGAAGTCGGCGGCAAGCTGGTGCAAGTCCATCCGGCCCTGGTTGCCGGCGGTTTCTTCGCCGCCAACGAATTGCTGCTGACCATAGACCCGCGCGATTACGATTACGCCATCGTCACCGCCGAAGCCCAGCTGGCCGAGGCCCAGCGGGTCTTGATCAACGAACAGGCCCAAGTCGAGCAAGCGCATAGCGAATGGCAAGCGTTGGGCGAAGGCGAGCCGACTGCGTTGGCGCTGCGCAAGCCGCAATTGGCCGAGGCGCAAGCCAAGCTCAAAGCCGCCGAGGCCGATCTGGCCAAGGCCAAACTCAATCGCAGCCGCTGCGAATTGCGGGCGCCGTTTGCCGGCCGGGTACTGAGCAAGCAAGCCGGATTGGGGCAATATATTCAGGCCGGCGCAGCCGTGGCGCGAATTTACGCCAGCGATGTCGCCGAAATACGCCTGCCGATCGGCACCGAGCAACTGGCCTTCTTGGAACTGCCTTTGGGACAAAACGGCAAGGTCGGTCGCTGGCCGGCGGTGACCTTGCGCGCGGATCTGGCCGGCAAACCGCAAACCTGGCAAGGCCGCATCGTCCGCAGCGAAGCGGCGCTGGACGACAACAGCGGTCAGCTCTATCTGGTTGCGCAAGTCGCCGAGCCGTTCCGGGAAACCTCGGATAGCCCGCCCTTGCTGAGCGGCTTGTTCGTACAAGCCGAGATTGAAGGGGTGCGCCGCGACGGTCTGTTTGCGCTGCCGCGCACCGCATTGAACGGTTTGCAACAAGCCAAGCTGGTCGACGCTGAGCAACGTTTGGAAATTCGCCAGCTGCAAGTGCTGCGCCACGAAGCCCAGCGCGTCGTCGTCAAGGCCGGTTTAAATGCCGGCGAACGGGTAGTGGTGTCGGAAATGCCGGTGCCGGTGGCGGGAATGAAAGTCAACGCAGTCGAAGCGCAGCCTGAAGCCGCCCAATGACGTCAGCCAACCAGCGTTTAGGCCTATTGGCCTGGTTTGCCGGCAACCCGGTCGCCGCCAATCTGTTGATGCTATTGATCCTGACCGGCGGTGTGCTGGGCATCCTCGGCGTCGATAAGGAAGTATTTCCGCGTTTCAGCCCGCATAAAATTCAGATCGAAGCGGTTTTTCCGGGCGCCGGACCGGCGGAAGTCGAGGAATCGGTGTGCGTACCCATCGAGGAAGCCATCCACGATGTGCCTGGCGTCAAACATCTGCACGGCGAAATCAGAGGCGGTAGCTGCGAGATCGATGTGGAGGTGCTGCCGGACCACGACCGCAACCAGATGATGGCGACGCTGCAAAGCCGGGTGCAAGCCATTCCGCGCCTGCCGAAACAATTGGAAAAAATCCAGGTGTTGCCGGCCGACCGCGAGGACGACGACGGCGTGATCTGGCTGGCTTTACACGGCGCCACCGATGCTGCCACCTTGCAGCGTTACGGCGACCGGATCCAGGAACAACTCGCGGCGATACCCGGCGTCAGTAAAGCCCGCAATTACGGCGAGCTGGCCTACGAAATCGACATCGAAGTCTCGCCGCAACAATTGCGCAAATACCAACTGACGTTGGACGAAATGGCTCAAGCGGTGCGCAGGGCCTCGGTAGATCTGCCGGGCGGCCTGATCAAAAATCCGGACGGCGAGCTATTGCTGCGGGTCAGCGGCCGGGCCCGCGATGCCGACGCGGTCGGCGCCTTAATCGTCAAGACCTTGCCGGACGGCAATCGAGTGCGCTTGGATCAAATCGCCACCATTAAAGATGGTCTGGAAGAACGCTTGTGGACCTGGCATCACAACGGCCAGACCGCGCAGGGTTGGGAGATTCACACCGAGCAAGACAGCGTCGCGGTCGCGCGGCGCGTCAAGGCGTATGTCGAAGAGATGCGCACACAATTGCCGGAAGGCCTGCGCCTGATTACCTGGTGGGACGATTCGCAAGCTTACGACGAGCGCATCGGCACCTTGCTGGAAGACGGTTTGAGCGGTTTCGTGCTGGTCTGTCTGGTGCTGACCTTGTTCTTACGTTTACGAGTAGCGTTGTGGGCCGGCGTCGGCATTTTTACCTCGGTGCTAGGTGCGTTCTGGCTGATGCCGGCCCTGGATATTTCCCTGAACATGCTGTCCTTGTTCGGCTTTCTGTTGGCGATGGGGATTTTGGTGGACGATGCCATCATCATCGGCGAAAGCGTGCATAGCAGGCAGATTGAAGGCAAGGAGTCGCCATTACAGGCCACGATACAGGGCGTGCGGGAAGTGGCACTGCCGGTCAGTCTGTCGGTGTTGATCGTCTTGGTGGCGTTTTTGCCCGGTCTATTTTTGCCCGGCTGGGCCGGACAGATGATGCGGCCGATTTGCCTGGTGATGATCTTGACGCTGGTATTCTCGCTGGTCGAAGCCTTGCTGATTCTACCGTCGCATCTGGTCGGCGACACCGACTCAAAAGCAAACCCGAGCCGCTTACAACGCTTGCGCGAGCGCATGAATCGGGGCTTGGATCGTTTCGTCGTGCGCGTTTATAAGCCTTTACTGGAAACCGCGCTGGCCTGGCGCTATTTGACCGTCGCGATCTTCATCGCGCTGCTGACTATCTGTGCGGCGTTGGTGCTCAGCGACCGGGTGCGGCAATCGGTCAATCCCGATGTCACCAAGGACAGCTTTTGGGTATCGATGAAGCTTCCACAGAGTGCGCCGTACAGCGAGACTCAGGCATTGGCGACCCAGGTGGAAAAAGCCTTGTTTGCCTTGCGCGACGAGCTGGACGGTGTCGCGCAAACCGGTCAACCCGCCGCCGATAGCGTTGCCGCCGCCCATGCCAACGACGATAGCGTCATCGTCGGCGTGGAAACCGCGATCTGGGACCATGGCGCCGGCATCTGGCTGGAGTTCTCGGCGGAAGGCCGCAAGCGCTTGAAAGTGGAGCAGTTCATCCGCGACTGGCGGCAACGGATCGGCGACATCGGCCGCGGCAAGGTCGATTTTATTTATAAGGAAGGCGACGTACCTTACGACATCGAGTTGAATCTAGGCGCCGGCGACCCAAGCCTGCTGCAACCCGCCGCCGAGCAACTTAAAAAGATACTGGAAGCCTTTCCCGGCGTTTACGATGTGATCGACTCGTCCGAACCGGGCAAACCGGAAGTGCGGCTGGCGCTGAAGCCGGAAGCCGAACGCCTGGGCTTGCGCCTGGAACAAATGGCCGAGCAAGTCCGCCAGGGTTATTACGGCGAGGAAGTGCACCGCTTCCTGCGCGGTCGCCGGGAAGTAAAAGTGATGGTGCGCTATCCCTTGGAACAGCGGCAATCGCTGGATACACTGAAGGCGCAACCGGTACGCCTACCGAACGGCAGCAGCGTGCCGCTAAACGATCTGGCCGAGATCAAATTGGTGCAAGGCTATTCCCGGTTGAACCGCGAAGACCGGCATCGGGTGTTGAAGGTACAAGCCCGCGTCGATCCGACCAAGGCCGATGTCAACGGTATTTACGCCGCGCTGGAAAACGGCGCCTTGCCGCTTCTGGAGCAGGCGTTTCCCGGCTTGAATGTGCAAATCGGCCAACAGCGCCAGGAACAGGAAGCGATGCTGGCGGCCTTCGGCAAAAACACCTTGATCGCACTGTTGGTGATCTATGCTTTGATCGCGGTGCCGTTTAAATCTTACAGCAAACCGCTGATCTTTCTGTTGGCAGCGCCGGTGGCCTGGAGCGGCGCAGTGCTGGCGCATTGGGCGGCCGGATTGCCCTTGTCGATGGAGTCCTTGGTGGGCATGATCGCCGCCAGCGGCGTGGTGGTGAACGACAGCCTGGTGCTGCTGGATTATATTCGTCAACACGGCGACGAGGATACCTCGGTGGAACACCTGATCAGCGCCGCCTGTGTTGCGCGGTTTCGCCCGATTTTGCTGGCCTTTCTGACTAACTTTGCCGGTTTTTTGCCGACGCTACTCGAGACCAGCCAGCAAGCGCAATTCCTGATTCCGATGACCTTGTCGCTGTCGGCCGGCCTGCTGATCGGCATGGCCGCCAGCTTGATTTTGACGCCGGTATGTTATGCGATTTTGGGGGCCAGGCGACAAGCAGCATCGATGTGAAAACCAAAGCTGTAAGTTTGGCTAGATGCCTTGGTGGAAGTGGGATTTTCGCAGGTACCGATGTTGCCACCGCTGCCTGAATTATTAACCCGGCCCTTAAATACCGTTCGCCTTTATGCCCTTGAGGGTATTGAGATTCTATGGTTTTCGTCAAGCTGCATTGTTGAGGCAAGCAATTTTCTGAGCGTCAAATCGGGCATCGGCTTGTTGCCAAAGCGAGAATGCGATGCGTAATAATTTTCTGGCGATAATCACTAGCGCCTGAGTTGCCGAGAACTCTCTGGCTCTTAACTCTTGGTAATAGGGTTTCCACACAGCCGTTTTGACGGCTGCCTGGGCGCAGTTGTATAACAGCCGTCTCAGTTCACCCGGTCTCCGTTTGGATACGCGTCGGCGGCCCCGCTTTTGGCCTGAGTCACAGGCTCGGGGATCCAGCCCGACAAAGGCTACTACGGCATCGCTGCGGCTTAACGGGACCCGATCAAACAAGACAGCCAGCTGTGTTGAGGTTTGCCGGCCAATACCCGGTATGCTCTCAAGACGTCGGGCCTCGGCTTTCAGTGCAGGCTGCAAAGTTAATAAGTCATCCAGTTGCTGATCGATATGCTTGAGCAATCCGTCCAAGGCGGCCACGGTATCAATGAGTGGCGCTTCAAGTTCCTTCACGCTTCGCAAGGCTTTTTGCAGAGCTTGACGATGCTTGACGACCGTCGCACGGCGCCGTTGCAGTAAAGTCACTTGGTGCTGCATCGCCGAAGCAGGTTGATAGGGACGTAAATGACCCCGTTCAGCGGTGATAAATCGCCGGATCATTTGGGCGTCCACTCGATCCGTCTTGCCCCGTCTGCCCAAACCCAGGGCATAATGGCGCATATCCCGTGGGTTCAGCACATAGACGACCATGCCCATCAATACCGCTTGCTCTGCCATGAGTTGATGATAATCGCTGGTGGCTTCCAGGCCAATATAACTCCCGGTCGGTAACGTCTTCAGCCAGGCATTGATGGCCTCTGCCGTATTGGCAAGCGTCAACAAACCCTGCTCTGAATCTATCACCAGTTCATCTTTTGCTACATCGATACCGATCAACATTTCGCTTGTCATACGTCCTCCACCTGTTGAAAAATAAGAGAGTCGGGGTGGTGCGTCTGCCGAGTAAGCTTGTGCACAAATCGGCGGCCTAACCGCTAGATTCTTCATCGACTCTGGAAGACGCGATGGGATGATTTCTCAGTGAGGTCTGTCTTAGCAGATGCTTGTCGATGTCCCTCCATCCCGACAACCAAAGTCTCCCCGATTCTCTTAACCTTTACCATACAAGCCTGTCGATGTGCGCACCCGCCTGGGCTCCGACGAGCTCAGCCCGAACGGAATAGCAGTGATAAATTCAGGTCCGGGTTAATAGCGGCTGATTCGCGTTGTAAGGAAATCCAATCACGCCGGTGCTATGCTGAAGGTACGGTGGCAGCGACGGGGCTTTTCAACTACTACCATCATAGCTTTGGGGAGGTCTGAAAAAATTGTCATCGTTGTGTATGCGCGGATCTAGTAATGTGATTGCAAAGGGCTCGCGCTTTCTGGGGAGCGGCGATTGGGTATTGTTATAAATTACCTTGGGGAAAGGTCGGCGCCGCTCAGTTTTTCCGTTCTTTTTTAAATTAGCCACTCTGTTCTCAGAATTTTTGGGCACGTTGTTCTTTACTTTGTCGTCAGTATTACTAGCCTGTGCCTGCCAATTTTGAGAATGGGTACAGTGATCTTTTCATGCACGGGAGTCCACCATGAACAAACAGACATTCATCGCATCCGCTGTCATCACTACTTTAGTGGGTTGCGCCACACCACCGATTGAACAGAAAGCAACAATCGAAAATGATTTGAGTACCGAATTACCCGCCTCAGCCGCCGGCATATCTGCAGAGCCTTTGTACTTTTCTTCGCAACAAGAAGCCGAAGGCGCTTTGATCGGTTATAACTACGGGCTGACCCTGCTTGCCGATGGCCGAGTTCAAGCATTCGTCTCCGGTTTAAATGGGTCGGGCATGGAAAACCCATTCGACGTGGTTAGGGCAAAAGCGCAAAGTTCGTCAGCCAAAATTACCGACTTGGCCGAGGCGGAAACTGAAATGGCATTTCCGCAAATTACGCTAACCGAGAAAAAGAACGGCCAGGCAGCTATCGACGCATTGGGCGATAAGCTGGGGGATGTGGCTAAAGCCTACGACATGTCCAGCGAGCGCCTGGAAGATATATTGCGCACCGATGCGTCGGCCTGGATCGATGAAAGCGGCCGCCTTCTCTATATCGACGAACATACTAATGTTACTCAGGGGCAAGGCGAACAAGAAACCGCCACGGTAAACAGCACAGGCAGCGGCGTGGCGAGCACGGCAACGGCCGACCCGTTCGCCCTGCACAGCAAGCCAGGCTCGAATCGCGTTATCTATTTGGATTTCAACGGCCATGTAGCAACGAATACGGCGTGGAGTACGACTGCGCTTAATGCCCAAGCCTACGATATCGACAGCAACCCAAGCGCTTTCAGCAGCGCGGAATTAAATAACATTCGCGAGATCTGGCAGCGCGTAGCTGAAGACTACGCGCCGTTCGATGTTGACGTTACCACGCAGGAACCCGTTTTGGACGCCCTGAGACGCACCAGCACCAGCGATGTGCAGTACGGCACTCGAGTAGTCGTTACCCGTTCCATGCCGCAACTTTGCAACCAAACTTGCGGCGGTGTGGCTTACGTTAATGTGTTTTCATATTATTCAGCCGCCTATCCGGAGCGCTATCGGCCCGCCTGGGTATTCTTCGACAAACTGGGCAACGGTTATCCCAAATACGTTGCCGAAGCCGTATCGCACGAAGTCGGGCATAACTTGAACCTCAATCATGATGGCAATGCCTCCACCGGCTATTATGCCGGCCACGGTAGCGGTGCAACCGGCTGGGCGCCAGTCATGGGGGTGGGTTATTACAAACCTGTCGCACAATGGAGTAAAGGCGAGTATCCGGGCGCTAACAATCTACAGGATGATCTTGCGGTGATAAATGCTGCGGGTGCTCCAGTACGACCCGATGACTTCCCCGATACAACAGCCAGTGCGGCACCATTGGCAGGCGACGCCAGCGCTGTTTTGCAAAATGGCATCATCGAACGCACGACGGACGCCGATATTTTCGTGTTTTCAACCGGCGGGGGAAGCGCGCAGTTCAATGTCACCCCCGATGCAGTAGCGCCCAATTTGGATGTGTTATTAAAGTTAATTGACGCGCAAGGCAATACCGTGGCCCAAGCCAATCCGGTGGACAGCTTGGCGGCATCCTTAAGCGTTTCGCTCAACGCCGGAAAATATTTCCTGAAAATCGAAGGGGTCGGTAAAGGCGACTTAACTACTGGCTACTCTGACTACGGCAGCCTCGGTCAATATCAAATTACCGGCAATTACCCCATTTTGGCTGCGGTGCCACCCGCAGCAGTCATCACGGCTCTGCCAACTGTCGGCGACGCACCACTCAATGTGACGCTGAATGGTTCCGGCTCCAGTGCTAGAAACGGCTCGATCTCGTCATACGCATGGAATTTCGGCGACGGTTCCGCGGCAACTAGCGGCGCATCGGTCAGTCACATCTACAACACCCCTGGTGCCTATACCGCAACACTGACCGTTACGGATAGCAGCGGTTTGAAAACCAGTACTTCGCAAAGTATTCAGGCGGCACAAAGTGTCGTGGCAATGAATATGAAAGTTGCAGGTACCGTGATGACTCGAAAATTGTTAAGCGGAGGTAAATCGCAATGCGTTGCTAACATTACCGTTAAATCCGGAACAGCATCAGTTATCGGTGCCAGCATCTATGGCACTTGGAGCGGTTCGGTGGCCTCGGGTACGACAAAAACCAATGTGACCGGAGCGAGCTATTCCATTAGCGGCACAAAAGGCTCGGCTGCCCTGAGCAGTGCGCCGCTGCCCAAAAATAGCAAGGGTACCTGCGCGTTTACCGTCACCAAGGTCGTCAAGAATGGCTACTTGTACGATGGCAGTGGTGCCATTTCACGCAGTTTGTCCTGGTAAATTAATGCTCGGGGGCGGCTGATTCTTGGCCGTCCCCGGCTTATTTCGGAGTTATCCCGGTTGACGATAATTGATTCGAATCGGGATAGCCTTACAAACATTTCCACGTCTGCTTGCATTCCCTGGCTGCTTATCCCTCCTCTCCCAAAAGATTCTGTTGCCTGGTTCAACAACAAGCCTTCAAATCGCCGGCTCTGCGTAGCCACGTAAACTGCAAAAGACGCGCAAGCCCCTCCCGCGCTAAAATTCCCCTATTGTGCGGCGTCGCACTCAGCCAACTTTTTACCATCATGCTCAATTTCAAAAACATCGCCATCCGTCGCGGCAACCGTTTGCTGTTTAGCGAGGCCTCTTTCACGATACATAAAGGCCAAAAAATCGGTCTGACCGGGGCCAATGGCGCTGGCAAATCCAGCCTGTTCGCGTTACTTCGCGGCGAATTACATGCCGACGAAGGTGATTTTTCCATGCCGCCGAATCTGGAAATCGCTCATGTTGCTCAGGAAACGCCTGCTTTGGAATGTTCAGCCATCGACTATGTGCTGGACGGCGACAGAGAGCTGCGTGCGTTGCAGGCAAAGTTACATAAGGCCGAGCAAGCGCATGACGGCATCAAATTGGCGGAGCTACATGCGGCCTTGGATCATGTCGGCGGTTACACGGCCCAGGCTCGGGCGTCACGTTTGTTAAACGGCCTGGGTTTCAGCACTGAGCAGGAAAGCCGGCCGGTCAGCTCTTTTTCCGGCGGTTGGCGCATGCGGTTGAATTTGGCGCAAGCGCTGATGTGCCGCTCCGATGTGTTACTGCTCGACGAACCCACCAACCACCTGGACTTGGACGCGGTGATTTATTTGCAGGATTGGCTCAGCAAATATCCCGGTACTTTGCTGTTGATTTCCCATGACCGCGATTTTCTGGACACCATCACCGACCATATCGTCCACATCGAGCAGAACCGCGCCGAAATATACACGGGCAATTATTCAGCCTTCGAACGCATGCGCGCCGAAAAACTGGCCCAACAACAAACCGCCTACGAAAAACAGCAGCGTGAGATTGCCCATATCCAAAGCTTTGTTGATCGTTTCAAGGCGCAAGCCACCAAAGCCAGACAGGCGCAAAGCCGTATCAAAGCCTTGGAGCGGATGGAGCTGATCGCTCAGGCCCATGTCGATTCGCCGTTCGGTTTCAGCTTTCCGCCGCCGAAAAAAATGCCCAATCCGCTGCTAAAAATCGAAGAAGCCGACATCGGCTATGGCGATAAAGTAGTGATTAAAAACGCCAGCCTGTCGATTGCGCCGGGCGACCGTTTCGGTCTGCTCGGGCCCAATGGCGCCGGCAAGTCCAGCTTGATCAAAGTACTTTCCGGGCAAATGCCGGCATTGACTGGTAAGCTACAAACCGCTCAGGATTTGCATATCGGTTATTTCGCTCAGCATCAACTGGAATTGCTCAATTTGGAAGAAAGCCCGCTTTGGCATCTGCAAAAGTTGGATAAGCAAGCTACTGAAAAGGATTTGCGCAATTTTCTGGGCGGCTTTGATTTTCGCGGCGACAAGGTCAACGATCCGGTCGGACCGTTTTCCGGTGGCGAAAAAGCCCGCTTGGTGCTGGCCATGTTGGTTTATCAAAATCCCAATTTGTTGCTGTTGGACGAGCCGACCAACCATTTGGATTTGGAAATGCGCCACGCTCTGAGTGTGGCCTTGCAGGAATATCAAGGTGCTCTGGTCGTGGTGTCGCATGACAGGCATTTACTGCGCTCGGTGACCGACCAACTGTTGTTGGTGGCCGGCGGCAAGATGCAGCCATTCGACGGTGATTTGGACGATTACAAGCAATGGCTTGCCGAGCAGAAAAAAGCGGGCGACGAACCGGTCGCGAACGACAATGCCGGCGGGGTGTCGCGCAAGGATCAGCGTAAACTCGATGCGGAGCGGCGGCAGCGCTTAAAACCGTTGTTAGACGCGGTGAAAAAAGCCGAAACGGCGGTAGAAAAGTTTCATCAGCAACAGCGCGATCTTGAAGAACAATTGGCCGATCCGGCTATTTATGCCGAGGAATACAAGGAACAATTAAAGCAGTTACTGAGTCGGAAAGGCCAAATCGATAGCGCGCTGGAACAGGCAGAAATGGATTGGCTGGCAGCGGAGGAAAACCTACAACAAGCGGAGTGATCATGTACCAACTGATGGTGTTGTTTTTTGAGATTTGCATTATGCGCAAAGGGCCACAGGATGTGCCGGCGTCGCCTTGGCTAGTGCGGCTGATGTTCATACCCTATTTGCTGGTTAATCTACTGATTTTGTTGTTGGACAGCGATTGGGCGCATGCTTTGCTGCAAATCAGCGCGGAGACCGTATTAATGGTCGGTTTCTGCTATCCGCTTCTGTATTTTTCCGGGAAAACCGCCCGTTTTCCGCAAACCCTGACGGCATTATTGGGCTCTGATGTGGTGATTAGTTTGTGCGCCATTCCGGCGGTCGCCAGCCTGAATACCCAGATCAGCCAGGTGGCATACATTGCGATGATCGTGCTGATGGGCTGGCATTGGTTGGTCAATGGCAATATTTTCCGGCATGCCCTGGATAGACCGTTATTGTTCGGCTTGGCGCTGGCTTTTTTATATATACTCATTTCCACACAAGTGATGACCTTGTTGTTTACCGAGATTGCCGCTAGCGATTAGGAGGATGTATGACGATTTATAAACATATTTTATTGGCTGCCGATTTTTTTGAACATGGCGGTCAAGTGGCCGAAAAAGCCAGGCAAATCGCCGCGCAAAACGCTGCCCAGCTGAGCTTGGTACATGTGGTCGATAATTTGCCGATTACCGATCCCGCTTATGGCCCCATCATTCCATTCGATGTGGATTTGACCCAGGAATTGATGGAGGCCACCAAGAAACGCCTGCACGAGCTGGGCGAGAAACTACAGGTTCCCGCCGAACGCCAACATCTGGAAATGGGTAGCCCTAAACTGGAAATCGTCCGGGTAGCAGAAGAAATTCAGGCCGATTTAATCGTCGTGGGTTCGCACGGCCGTCATGGTTTTGCGTTGTTGCTCGGCTCAACAGCCAACGGCGTGCTGCATCATGCCAAATGCGACGTACTAGCGGTGCGATTAGCGGATGATTGAGCTGGTTTTGGGCGGCGCCCGTTCCGGTAAAAGCCGCTATGCCGAGCAACAAGCTTTGGCGTCCGGTATGCCGGTGGTGTACATCGCCACCGCCGAAGCGGGAGATGACGAGATGCACAGCCGCATCCAGCATCATCAACAGCGCCGTCCGCAGCACTGGCTAACCGTTGAAGAGCCTATCGCATTGGCGGATGTGATTGGCGAATACGCCGGCAAACAGCATTGCTTATTGGTCGATTGCCTGACGCTTTGGTTGTGCAATGCGTTATTCGACAAGCAAGGTAATCTGCAAGAACAGCGCTATCAGCAACAAGCCGATGCCTTATGCGCGGCGTTGGCTGCCGGTCGGCAACGTGTGATCTTGGTCAGCAACGAAGTGGGCCTGGGCGTTGTAGCCGCCGACGCGATGACCCGCCGATTCGTCGATGAAGCCGGCTTTTTACATCAAAGACTCGCGCAATTTAGCGACAAGGTGGTGCTGGTGACCGCCGGTTTGCCGCAAATCCTCAAAAACGTCTAATTTCCTTATGAACAGTTTATTCGCGCCGATTATCGCGCCCGATGCACACTATTACCAACAAGCTTTGGACAGACAGGCGCAATTAACCAAGCCGCCCGGCTCCTTGGGCTTGCTTGAGGATTGTGCGGTCAGGCTGGCGGCGATTCAGCACAGCGAAAGGCCTAAGCTGGAAAAAATCCATGTCAGCGTATTTGCCGCCGATCATGGCATTGCCGAGGAAGGCGTCTCAGCCTTTCCGCAAGTGGTGACAATGGAAATGGTAAAAAACTTCGCAACCGGTGGTGCGGCGGTAAATGTGCTGGCCCGCCATGTCGATGCGTATTTCGAAGTTGTCGATGTAGGGCTGATTCAGCCAGTGGCTTTAGCCGATGTCATCAGTCATAGAGCCGGCGCAGGCACTGCCAATTTCAAGAGGACGGCGGCGATGAGTGACGAGCAGTTAGCTATCGCCTTGGCCGCAGGCCAGGCTGCCGTCGAACGGGCTGTAGCGAACGGGGCCGATTTGTTTATCGGCGGCGAAATGGGCATCGCCAATACCACCAGCGCCAGTGCGCTGGCGGCCGCCAGTTTACGGATACCGGCCGCCGACATTACCGGTGCCGGCACCGGCTTGAATGCCGGACAAATCGATCAAAAAGCCGCCGTCATTGACTCAGCATTGCAGCGCCACCAAGCCGTTTTGCACTCGCCTTTGGATATTTTAAAAACCGTTGGCGGCTTCGAAATTGCCGCATTAACCGCTGCCTATATCAGCGCCGCCCAACATGGCTTGCCCGTGTTGATAGACGGCTTTATAAGCAGTGTCGCGGCTTTGCTGGCGAGGGATATTAATCCCGGCTGCGTGGACTGGTTTTTTTACGGCCATTGTTCCGCTGAAAAAGGCCACGCCCGAGTCCTGCAAGCGTTAAATGCCCGGCCATTGTTGAATCTGGAGATGCGCCTGGGCGAAGGTAGCGGTGCGGTATTGGCGGTACCGTTGCTGAAAATGGCCTGTCATTTACACAATGAAATGGCCACATTCAGTCAGGCCAAAGTATCTACCGCTTAAATAGGCTATCCATCGGCAATCCGTTTCGGATGCAATAGCGAGGTGTTTAGCTTTCCCGTATCATTGGCCGCGAAAAATAAGCTTGGCGGATGGTCGAGCTTGCTTTGCGACCGGCAGCTGTCTCCGATGGCATCTGCACATAATAATAAAAACATACAACTGATTTGGTAAACAACATGCTAGGACACATAGAAAGTTACGATGAAAGATGCCAGACCGGCGTAATCAAACACGAAGGTCAATTCTACGAATTTCACCTGGATCAATGGACATCGGATGCGCCGCCCAAAGTCGGCGACGATGTGGATTTCGATCACGAAGAAGACAAAGTCACGGACGTCAGCCTGGTCGGCGCTTATCTGATGGAAGCCAAACCGGTCAAAAGCAAGTTGGTCGCAGCACTGCTGGGTATCGTGTTCGGTGCGATCGGCCTACATCGCATTTATCTGGGCTTTTATTTCCTCGGCTTCACCCAAGCCGTGGTCACGCTGATTACCGGCGGTTTTGGCGTCATGTGGGGCTTTATCGAAGGCGTATTGATCGCTACCGGTCATATCTACAAAGATGCCAAGGGACGCCACCTGAAATAGTCGTGGATGCCTTTCTTGTTGCCTTGCAATTTCTGACCCGTATACCCGTTAGGGCTCGCTACGAGGCTGGCGCCCCAGTATTGGGACGTTCGGTTTTGTACTATCCGGCGGTAGGCTTATTGCTAGGTATGCTGCTAAGCCTGCCGGCGATCCTGTTTGCCGGCAGTACCGGCATGCTGCTGGCTGCTTTGACGTTGTCTGCTTGGGTATTACTGACCGGCGGTTTGCATCTCGACGGTCTGGCCGATTGCGCCGATGCCTGGGTTGGCGGCCACGGCGATAAACAGCGCAGCCTGCAAATCATGAAAGACCCGGCTTCCGGGCCGATTGCGGTTAGTCTGCTGGTCTTGGTTTTAATCCTGAAGTTTGCGGCACTGACTGCCATGTTCGAGCAAACTCGCTTCGCCCCCCTGTTGCTGGCTCCCGTGTTAGGCCGCGCTGCAATCCTGGGCTTGATGTTGACAACCGATTATGTTCGACCGCAAGGTTTAGCCGAGGCACTATTGCAACAACTGCCAAGGTCCCTGGTCCGATGGGTGTTGGCAACGAGTGTATTGATTACGCTGGTCTTCTTAGGCTTTCCGGCTGTGCTGTCTGCCGGCGGCATATTATTTTGGCTACGGCAATCTGCCTTGTCGCGCTTGGGCGGCGTAACAGGCGACGTTTACGGTGCGGCGGTCGAATTGACGGAAGCCGCCGTGTTAATTGCTGCCACGCTGCAATGACACCGCAATCCCCGCTGTCGACTGCAAATCCTGAGTCTATATTGAATCCGAACGACTCCTCAGCCGCGCACCGTTTTCCCGACCAACAACTTGCCGGCGTCTATCGCGCCATCGCCGAACGCCGCGACATGCGGCATTTTCTCGCCGATCCGGTCGATGTCGAGGTCTTGGCTCGTCTGTTACAAGCCGCGCATCAAGCCGGCAGCGTCGGTTTGATGCAGCCCTGGCGCTTTATCCGCGTCACTGATCGCCGTTTGCGTAGCGATATTCACGCGCTGGTCGAACAGGAACGCCGGCTCACCGCCGAAGCGCTGGCCGAACGCCACGATGAATTCATGAAGCTCAAAGTGGAAGGCATACTCGATTGCGGCGAATTGCTGATCGTCGCGTTGCCGGATCGACGCGAACAACATATTTTCGGCCGCCGGACATTGCCGGAAATGGATCTGGCTTCGGCGGCCTGCGCGATTCAAAACCTTTGGTTGGCAGCACGCGCGGAAGGCCTGGGGCTGGGCTGGGTATCGCTGTTCGATCCGGACGCGTTGGCGCAATTATTGAAAATGCCGGCAGGCAGCCGGCCAATTGCGGTGCTTTGCCTGGGCCATGTCGCCGAGTTTTACCCCAAGCCCATGTTGGAACTGGAAAACTGGGCAACGCCGCAACCCTTATCGGCCTTTGTCTATGAAAACGGCTGGCCCGATGCATCCTAAGCCGCCGTTTCCAGCACTGATGGTACAAGGCACCACCTCCGATGCCGGCAAGAGTACTTTGGTGACAGCATTGTGTCGTTACTACCGGCGCCAAGGCATTGCCGTCGCGCCATTCAAACCGCAAAACATGGCACTCAATAGTGCGGTAACCGTCGATGGCGGTGAGATCGGCCGCGCCCAAGCGGCGCAAGCCGCGGCCTGCGGTTTGCCGCCGCATAGCGATATGAATCCGGTGCTACTCAAGCCCAATACCGATACCACCGCGCAAGTGATCATTCACGGCAAAGTCCTGCAGAACCAGTCGGCCAGCCAATATCACGATTATAAGAAAGTCGCTAAGCAAGCGGTTCTGGAATCGTGGCAACGCTTGAGTGCGCAGTACCAGATGCTGATCGTCGAGGGCGCCGGCAGCCCTGCGGAGATCAATTTACGTGCCGGTGACATTGCCAATATGGGCTTTGCCGAAGCGGTGGATTGTCCGGTGATTCTGATCGCCGACATTGATCGCGGCGGCGTGTTTGCGCACTTGGTCGGCACCCTGGAATTGCTCTCGGCCAGCGAGCAACAGCGTGTGATCGGTTTTGTCATCAACCGTTTCCGGGGCGACATCGCGTTATTAAAACCCGGCTTGGACTGGCTGGAACAGCGAACCGGCAAGCCGGTGTTGGCCGTGCTGCCTTATTTGCACGATCTTTATCTGGAAGCCGAAGATGCTTTATCCACTCGGCATGCCCAACAGGGCCAAACCGGCGCTTTTCACATCGTTGTGCCGCATCTGCCCAGCTTCAGCAATCATACCGATTTCGATCCACTGCAATTGCACCCCGGCGTTCAGGTCAGTTTTGCGAAAAGCCCCGATCAAGTAACCGGCGCCGACTTGATCGTGCTGCCCGGCAGCAAGTCGGTACGTAGGGATTTGGCCAGGCTTAGAGAACAAGGTTGGGACACATTCATAGCTCGCCATTTGCGTTACGGCGGCAAACTGCTGGGGATTTGCGGCGGCTTTCAGATGCTGGGCAATAGCATAGACGACCCGCTGGGGCTGGAAGGTCCGGCCGGTAGCTCCGTTGGTCTGGGTTTGTTGGATATGCAGACTGTTTTACAACCGGAAAAATGCTTGCGGCAAACTGCGGGCACATTCCATGGGCAAGCTACGCAGGTGGCGGGTTACGAGATCCATCTGGGCATCAGTAGTGGTCCTGCGCTGGCACAACCCTTATTTTCGCTGACGGAAGGCGACGACGGCGCCGTTTCGGCAGACGGTCAGGTGGCGGGCAGTTATCTGCACGGTTTATTCGATTTGCCCGCCGCCTGCGATGCGCTGTTGAATTGGGCAGGCTATCGGCAAGCGCAAGCCCTGGATTTCGACGCCGTGCGCGAAGCCGGTATCGAGCGTCTGGCCGATTGTTTAGCAAGTCATTGCAATTTCGCCCAGCTCGAAGCGCTGGCAGCATCTACCCGACGCGCTTGCTGACGGTCAGCCATTGCAGCTGATGGCAGAAATATATGCAATTTCCGGCAGCGGATTTTAAATAAATCCATTTCTTTGTTTAAAAATAGCGCTTTCATTGCGCCCTTAAAAAACAGCAGGATAGGGTTCTTTTATAAAAAGAACGATGCCGGTTGCGACAAACGCCAACAAACCTGACGCCACAAATGCCAAGTTGTAGTCACCCATCAGACTATGGACGTACCCGGCACTGTAAGCAGCAATGGCCGCTCCGATTTGATGCGCGAAGCAGATCCAACCGAACACCACGCCGACGTTTTGCTTGCCGAACAAATCGGCAGTTAACGCCGAGGTTGCCGGAATCGTGGACAACCAATTCATGCCGTAGATAATCGAGAACATCATTAATTGTCCGGTCGTATCTATGCTGGGCAGCAGTATCAGCGTTGCGCCTCTGACGACGTAATAAAACGCCAGCGGCCAGCGCTTGCCGTACCGGTCGCATAACCAGCCGGATAAAATGGTGCCGAACACATCGGCCGCGCCCATGACGCCTAAGGACGTGGCCATGGTCATGTCGGTAAAGCCGTGTTCAATACCGTGCGGAATCAAATGAGTCTGAAATAAGCCGGAGGTGGTTAATCCGCAAATGCCAAAACTCACAGCCAACAGCCAAAATTGCGGACTTCTCATGACGGGTCGCATAGGATTTTGATCTGGTTTAAGCGCCATCCTTCGAACGCAATTGGCACCATAGGGCAGTAACCCTTTTGATTCGGGATCGTCTCTTACAAATTTCAGCACCAATGGTAAAGCCACTAAGCCTAAACCCATGGCGATAAACAGCGTTGCAGCGCGCCAGCCTTCATGCACATTGATCTGCATTAGCATCGGGGTAAACACCAACTGACCGGAGGAGAAGGCGGCCCCCAATATGCCTAATGCCAACCCCCGGTGTTTATGGAACCAGCGATTGATCAACGCCGATCCCATAATCATGGAAGTGCCGCCCGAACCTGCGCCAATCAACAATCCCCACAACAAATACAGTTGCCAGGATTCCTGCATAAAAACGCTGCCACCGGCGCCTGCCACCGACAAAATCAAGGTGATAACACTGATCCGTTTAGCGCCGTAGACATCCATCAATCGACCTAGAAATGGCCCTGCCAGGCCAAATAACAGCAGGTTGACTGAAATCGCGCCGCTAATGGTTTCCCGGTTCCAAGCAAACTCCTGTTCCAGGGACAGCATAATGATCCCTGGAACGGAGCGCAGTGCCGATGCCATAAACAAGCACAGAAACGTGACTGCAAGTACTACCCAAGCATAGTGAACTGAATCGGTAAGACTCTTGGGCATGATTACATCGGACTTTGGCTGAAACATGATCGTGCAGATGTAGAGAAAAATAGTGTTATTCGGCGTCTGGAATCCGATCGAGTAACTCGATCAAACGGGTGACGCCTTGCAACAAAATGCCGCCGACCCCCAATGCAAACCACACCCCTATAACGAAGCCCCAATGAATCGGCGCGGCGAAAAACTCCTCTCTAAACCAAAAGGTATGTCCCCACTCGTTGAAGCCAACGCTGACCAAAATCATGAACGGGCCAAACACCGCCAGGGTCAACGGCAGCGAGATGCCTTTGGCGTACAAGGGCAAGCGAGTTCTGGCGTACAGCCAGGCACAGCCGCCCAGGATCACGTACAGCGGGAAGTTGAAGTAAAACTCGATGATATGGTTAGCGGTAAACGGCGTGTCGCGGATCGCTACCTGATGCCAGGAGTTATCCTGCTCGGCAAAATAGCTGCCCGCCCAATACACGGCAAAGGTGTAAATGCTGATCCACATCGTCAAGGTGAAATAGCGGCGTATCTCTTCCTTGGGTGCCAGTTGATCCAGGTTGCGGTCGCGCGTGGTCCATAAGTAACCCCAAAAGCCGCTGGCGACGGCAGCGATCACCACCAGTTCGATATAAAACAGCCGCATCCAGTATTGTTCGAACGCCGGTTCCGAGGAATCCAAACCGTGTGCTATGGCAAAAGCGCCCTGATACAGGCGTAAACTGATGTACATTACGGTTAAAAAGCCAAAGCCCTTTAAATATTTGGGTAAGTCGATCAAATACCAAGGCAATGATTTGGGGTTTTCGCTGCTTAAGCGCACGTGTTCTGTCGTGGTAGCCATGATGTGTGCTCCTGAATTAATTGAATTTGGGAATGACGGCAGCGGAAATACTGGAGATATAGCGTTTTCCCATCACGTCGTCGTAAAGAAACAGCAAACCACCTACTCGGCTATCCGCGTCTTTGATTAAACCGTCCAGCTTTTCCGATTCCCAGGCGGCATCGCGCACTTCTACGGTGACGGTGCGTTGTTCGCCGGGGGCGATCGGTGTATTGTCACTCAGACTCAAACCGTTATTACTGACGTCATCCTTGCCGGGCTTACTGTTGACACTCTCTAAATCAGCGTTCATGAAATGCACGTTGGAACTGGAAAATTGGCCGATCCTGACCGCGCCTTGGCTGCGATTGTCGATACTAAACTGCAACAGCATCGCGCGTTGCGCCACGTTGTATTCCGCTTTTAGCGTGTCGACATTGACCATGCCGGCATTGACTTGCGCCGGCAGAGGCAAAATTCGATCCAAGCCCGCTTGTAAGGGAATGGCGTCCGGGTACTGGTTGGCGGTGACTGCATTCAGCGCCAATACCAATACCGGCACGCAAACTAACACCGCCTTGGCGATAGTTTTATCCTGAGCGGTGATCAGTTCATGCTCCAAACCGGCATCCAGCATCCGGTAGCGGCTGATGAACAAGGGCCGACGTACCCACCACAACAGCCAGGCAGCCGCCATGGCGCCCCAGAACAGATGCCAAAACACACCATTGGCAAAGCCGAAGCTTTCCATGTCGATCATTTCACCGTTGATGGTTTGAATGGTATTGCTGAAGTCCGCGGGATCGCCGCCAATGTCCAGCCACACCCCTGGTCCCATCACCTGACCGGCGTCTTTTAAATTAAAAAACGGATGGATGTGATAATGCCCCGGCAAACGGCCTTTCATGACCACCTTGAACTCGTAGTCGCCACCCGGCTCCAGGGACACCGAATTGGTCCAAGGCTTACCGTTCAGGTAGCGCTCGGTACGGATCAGCACCGGTCCCGGCGTGGAGATATTCAAGAAGCTGGCTTCCGGCTTGGGCACACTGATCGGCCAATCCTCGGCGACATGGAACTTGCCGCTGACGCTGACTTCATCGTTGACGTTGAATTTTTGCGTGGACCACTGCACGTCGTACCACTGAATGGTGCGCATGCGGATGAAGGGCTCCAAGGCCTTTTCGCCATGAGCCTGGGCGGACGACAGGGGCAAACCGGACAATACCGTGAGAGCGATTAAGGCTAACCGCCAAGATCTAAAATGGGTTTTCATGTCGGCTACTCCTTAAATTTTGCTCAGGTAACGGGTAGTGGCAAACCACTTGCCGATATGCCACCACAACGGATACATCAACGAACACAGCAAGGCCGAACAGAAGGCCGACAGCGGCGTCGCATACTGGCCGTAAGTGCGCAAGGTGCCCCGCTCGATGATGCGCAGATATTCCGGCATGCCGGTACGGATGTATTGAAAGCCGAACAAATCAGCAATCGTCAGCTGACTATTCGCTACCTCGACCGGTTGGTGGAACATGCCGAATATTGGCCAGTTGGTCGGGTAAAACAGCAGCGCGAACGCGCCGCCACCGAAAATCGAAGTGATGGTCAAGCTATTGGTTAACATCAGCAAGGTGTCCAATACCAAGGCGCCCGGAATCATCGTCGCCGGCAGCACCATATTGATGGGGAAATAGTTCCAATAGTGGTAGGCAAACACGCGGGTCACCCAGGTACCGATCAACAAGGCGGCGACGCACAGGGTGGCACCCAGCGGCAAACGAAACTTATCCCACAGCACCGCTTGCACGGCGGCGGGAAAGGAAATGCCGATTAAAGGTGTGACCAATGGCCACCACTGCCGGTCTTTCCAATCAACCCAGAAGTCCCAATCGCCGACGGTCAGAGCAAAATGCAGATGAAACGAACCGATGAATAAAAACAGGGCCAGTACCAGGATCAGGTAATCGTAAGCTCTGGCCAAGCGGGCTTTTTCGCCCCGATAAGGTTTGAATGTTGAAATAGGAATTTGTGCAGACATAGTAAGTATCCCCCGCAATACGTGTTAGTGAACGGCTTTCGCCATTGAGTAGTTGGGCGCGCCGCCCCAACCGAAAAGCTACCCTTGGGGGAGTAAAACCGACTAGGCTGGTCGACGCGCTCGCGGTATAAGTTAGGGGTAACGGATTGAACTGTGAAATGGTGAAATTTCATCCGCTATCATCAAGACTATTCATACCGACCAGCATCGATTTTGTTTAGTATGCAGCCGAATTCATTGAGAACATTTCCGTATGGCTAATCTACGTACTTTCGACTTAAATCTGTTGCTGGCTTTCGATACATTGATGCGCGAGCGCAATGTCACGCGTGCGGCGGAATGTATGTTCGTCACGCAGTCGGCGATGAGTCATACCTTGCATCGCTTGCGACAGCAACTGAACGACCCGGTTCTGATCAAAGCACCCGCCGGCATGCAGCCCACGGCATTGGCGCTTGCTTTAGTGGAGCCGGTACGCAGTCTTTTACAGGAAATGGAACGCTTGCTAGAGGCACCCCAGGCCTTCGATCCAGCCTCCAGTCAGCGCCGTTTCACCATCGCCGCCACCGACTACATGGAGTTTCTAATCTTGCCGAAGTTGTCGAGATTGATTGAGCAGTCGGCGCCTGGCGTGGATATTCATGTCAAACGGACGGAATCTGCTTTTCCTTTGCCGCAGTTGGAAAACGGTAGCCTGGATGTGGTGTTGGGCTTTGCCTCGGTACTGAATCCGCCCGCACATTTAAACTGCGAACATTTATTCATTGATCGCATGGCTTGCGTGGTGAGGCAGGATCATCCCAGCATAAAAGCGCCACCGTCGCTGGAGACGTATTTGGCCGCCACGCACATGTTGATCTCCAGAACCGGCGATAAATTGGGGGTGATAGACGAGAAATTGACTGAGTTTGGCTTGGAGCGCCGGATTAATTTCATCGTGCCGCATTTTTTATCGGCGCCCTTGATCGTGGCCCAGTCCAATATGATTTTGTCCTTACCCTATCGTTTGGCCATCGCCTTTCAGAAACTGGTGCCACTGCAAGTGTTGCCGGTGCCGGTGAGTTTGCAGGACTACGATTTGGCGATGATTTGGCATCCGTTATGGGAAAAAGACCCGGCTCATGGCTGGTTGCGGGAGCAAATCAGCAACATAGGCCGGAAAATAAGCGCATCCCAAATCAGTCTTTAACGTCCTGGCAAGCCTGCGGCTAAGGCTTTGACTTTCAACAAAAAGTAAGGTGGTTTGGATTGATTGTCGCCACCGTTCAGCGTGGCCGAGCGATGTAAGCGATTCACCACGGCATAGAGCTGTCCGTTAGCGCCAAAACTGAAGGAATCCACCCAAGACAATCTTGGGCATTGCGCCAATTGCCGGTATTGTCGTTTAGGATCGATCACGCCAATCGCATTATTGGCCAAGTCACCTAGATAGATATTGTTGTTCTCATCAATGCTGATACCGTCCGAAATCGGTTTGTCGCCATAGCGTTCAACATGCTGAGCAAGTTCTTGAGGCGTTAAGGACTCATTGATCAAGTCGGCGGCTTTAATCCGGTAAAGGCTAAGGCCATGCATCGGTCCGAAATACACCCATTCGTTCGCCAAATCCTCGGTAATCGGATTAACCCCAATATGCGGCTTAACCAGTTCGCCCGACGCGGTTTTCAACTGAATCGGCACATTGTCGATGACTAAATCGACGTTTTCCGGCACCACACTGTGATGTCCTTCCAACGCCCGCCGCGCCGCGCCGGTGGACAAATTGACCACAATCAAGGCAGCATTGGCGCCTCCTGCCGGATCGCTGATAAAGGCATGATTGTGCTGGGTGTCCAACGCAAAGTCGTTGACGAACGCATCTTTGGGCGCAATTGGGGCAGGCAGGTAAATCAAACGCTGAAGTTTGTTGGTTTTGGTATTCCAGCCGACCAGCTTAGGCGTCACGCCGCTCCGCATGCCGTTGTCCAGCATCCAGACTACGCCATTACTATCGGAACGTATGCCTAATACCGAGTCGAGCTTGATCGGTGCAGTCGAATCAGCAGCAGACATTTCCTTGTTTGGAAAAGGTAGCAAGGCTTGATCCTTGTACTCCATCACGGTGTATTGCGGTTGATAAAACTGATGTTGGCTCATGATGATCCGGCCGCTGGCTGTCGCCGTGACATTGCCCGGGCCGGTATCGAGGTTGGCGAATACCTCAAAATTAGAATTGCCGTCCGCCAAAGCCTCAAAGGCCGTAAACACCATGGCGGTGCAAAATAGGATCCCACGGTTCATTGTCATCTCCAGTATGTTGTTGGGTTAGGCAACACCATACTGGATCGTTAAACCCCTGTTAAATGACATCAATTCATCACGGACCATTCAGTAAATTGATGAAGACTTTTAGTCCCCGATAGCCGCAGCGCCAAGTCATAGGAGAATCTAAGTTCAAGCCCTTGTTGGAGCTGAACGAGGTATCACAGGTATAGGCGGTCGCGTCGTTTTGCCGATTTTTCCTGCGGAGACGCTCGAAAAAATCTTTGGTTATTAACCCGGCCCAATTTATGACTGGTATTCCGTTCGGGCTGGTGTGACCGTCGATAGACTCAAGGCGAACGGTATTTAAGGGCCGGCTTAATAAATAGCGACTCCCGGAAAAACGCCGTATTTGAATTTATCCATTACATTTCAACATCCAATACGTTCAAAACATCCGGCCTTTGTTGCACAAACACTTCTGGTCGCTGAAGTATGCGATGCCAGTTGCGGCGAGTCATTTGTTCAATCCAGTCCAATACATTATCAAACTCATCATCGCTCCATGATTCGATAATCGCCAGGGTGACGGGAGGAGCATATAAAAATTCAAGCGCACTTTTCATATTTGCGTAACGTAAATTCATGGTATTTCTCCTATGGCTTTATGCTTGGCAGTGAAAGACTGTAAGGGTTTTAATTTGTCGCTAATTTGGCTTTGGTTATAAAAATTCCAATAAGGTTCCGACTTGATTAGCAACGCAGGCCTTTGAGTTTGCGACCACAAGTTTGCCGCTAGAGGTCAGACGACACTCTTAAATATGCGCAGGTGTTGCTTGATTCAAGTTACTGGCCAACGATGCGGAACCAAATAAAAGTGTGGATAGGATAAATTGGCCGGAGACGAAGCTGAGCACGCCGGTGACAAAAAACAAGCCAATCATCACGTCTCTATAAATGTTTTTTGAAATATTCATGGGGTCCACCTTGACTAGGTTTAGTCGCTTTGTAAGTACGACTTCACTATATACCTGCGGAAAATATTTACAATCAGGCGTTTAATGCATGATTTGTTTCTTTTATGGAAACAAATTGCCCGGAACTTTTGCAATCTGTAGCGCAAAATAGCTACCGTCATTCAAATTCGCGGCATTGTGCGAGTGGACAGAATAGTTAGCGGTTTGTTTGGCCTGGGATTTTTGACCTTGGCGCGGCAGGGTTTGCGTTCCCAATTTGCCCAAGCTCAAGATTGCCAGCTGATGGGGTGGTCAACTGACAAGGATAATTTTTCTGCGCGACGGTTCCGCGGGCGGGATTTGAGATTTCGGGGATGATGCCAATGCGATTGGTGTTATAGGTGTCGCTAGCGCGACGGCTGGTTTTAATGTCGGTTTCACGAAACACATCCATGCGTTTCGCCCTGCGGGTGATCCGCATGCAAATCGGCTATCCTGCCGATTTGTCAGCCCGACGGCCGAGATACTTTCGCTACGAAAACCGTCCATGGTTTTCGCCCTCCGGGCCAGCCTAACAGCTGTTCAAATTCGCTCCAGGCGAATTTGTGCGTGGCCAAAAGAAAGTATCCAAAGAAAAGTCCACCTGGATGCCGCTTAGCTCACTCGGCACATCCCTGTGCCTCGCCCTTCGGGTGCGATGCATGCAAATCGGCTATCCTGCCGATTTGTTCGTTCAAAAGCTCCGGTGCTCGGCGCGGCATACGGGAGAAAACCCGTGCGCGATTTGCAGGGTTTGAGCTTACAAAAATTGTAGCCATCTTGGGGTAGCTCCGAATAGCAAAGCGTACTCGGAAGAATGAAGGGAGCTTACAATCATTGTTTGCCTTATTAGCGGCAACGCATACTCCTAAAGATTTAATTCAACATGCGTCCGATTACGCTGCGCTAATCGGACCGTGCTTCAATCAGGGTAAGACCAAAATGGATTGGGCGGTTTTTCTGCGATAGTCAGTCTTCTAGTGAAAGTGATTTAATCACACGTTTTGAGTTACCTAATTGATAGTCCAAGGTGAGCTTTTGGTTTTAATCTGGACCACACCAACCAAAATTAGGAGTGATCCATGGCTACCATCTCAAAAAGTTTCTTCAATTCGGGCGCTTTCAATTCGAAAGTGATGGTTTTAATTGTTGGTTTGATTGCATTTAACAATGCAACTGCTCTCCAGAAAACGACAGTTCTCAATTCAGCCGCTACGGGTCAATTTATATCGGTTGGGCCGACAATTGATCCTGGCGTGTATCCAGTCCAGGATTTCACACTCGGTTCTCCCAGCCCAACTACCGTCGGTTTACGTTGGTTCAACCAGCAAGCGCCACAAACGCAAGTGATAAGAAGCATTAATGGCTCTGCTTGGCAAACGATCCAAACTTTTGCGGCGCTTCCTGACAATAAATATGCTTCATTCCTTGATGAAAATGCATCTGCAAACGCAGAAAATTGCTATGCCATTATTGTGTCTGATGAGGCTGGTTCGGGGGCGAGCTTAACGTCACCCCAGCGTTGCTACATTACCCGCGATGGTAGAGATGAGTTAGTCGTGCACCGGCTACAGCTGCGCATTCGCGTTCCGGATGTCAAAAATGCCGGAACCGATAACGGTGTCGAGGTACTTTTGCAGACCCCGACTGGATTGGTGACAACCGTAACCAATTGGTATCCGCGCGGCAATCATACTTGGCTGGACTCGACCGATGACGACCTGGAGCGAGGCACGAATAAAACCTATGATTTGATGCTGAACAACATTTCCCAGGCATCGGATATCACTCTAATTTCACTCCGAAAACCGGGCAACGATAGTGTTTGTATCGCCGAATTTGAACTGTTAATCGATGGGCAATCGGCATTCCAAAAGAACTTTGGCACCAGTCAAGCACCATGCCAATGGCTTAATAGCAATAATCAACTGACTGCTTTTAGGAGCGAAATCCGTTCTTCTAGCGCATGGAATAATCTGGACCTGCCCTTTTTCTTTGGTATTGATGGCGATTGGCTGCGTTCCAGAATTGAAGCGACGTTTGGCCATAGTCTCCACGGCAAAGGTGAATTAAGAAATGGCAGTACGACGACGTCTCGTTTTGTGAGCGAAAGCAAGCTTGCGATGAGTGTTCCAATTATCGTTCATGATGCCAGTATCTTGGGTGATGTTGATAGTACCGTTCATTTTGACCTGGTGTTGTCGCCGACGGAAGATGCCAATGGAGATCCCGTTACAAAACTTTCTATCGAAAACATTGATGCCGATAGCTTTGATTTAGCGGCAGTTCTATTACCTGTCGTTTCACCGATACTTTATGGAGTTTCGACAACCATTGAGGGACAAGTGCAGCAATTCGCACCCGTCATTATCGGGGATGTGCCGGCTGGTGCGCACCCTTGCTTTAGCCCAGAAGGCGGTATCAGAGTGTGTTCGGGTAGCAGTCCACGTCAAGTTGAAGCAGCGCTGTTAACGAAAGGGCGTAGCATCACCGCTAACAGATTAACGCAACCATAAACGAACCGACTAAGAGACGGAAAGTCTTTAAGTTAGTGCAAAAGGGGGCTAGCTCGAAGGGCAATGGCGTGGGTTCGGTGTTATTGGCGCATGCTTTGGAATTTGGCAAAGCTCATGGGTGTCTGCTGATTACGTTGCTGACGGATGCCGATAATCTTTCGGCGCAGCGGTTTTATGGGCGGGCGGGGTTTGAGGTTTCTTCGATGATGCCAATGCGGTTGGTTTTATAAGTGTCGCTGGCGCGACGGCTGGTTTTGATGTCGGGTCTCGGCCCGACAGCCGAGTAACTTTTCTTTGTTTGGCCAAAGAAAAGTCACCAAAAGAAAGGCCACCCGGACGCCGCTTATATCCTGCGCTCCGGAGCTTTTATCGAGGGTCGGCAGAAGGGGCTTCCCAGCCCCTCCGCCGACGTGCGGCATCCCTGCCGCACCCCTTCGGGCTATTCTCGAAAAAAGCTCCGGTGCTCGGCGCAGCATACGGGAGAAAACCCTTGCGCGATTTGCAGGGTTTGAGCTTACAAAAATTGTAGCCATCTTGGGGTAGCTCCGAATAGCAAAGCGTATTCGGAGGAATTAAGGGGGCTTACAATCATCGTTTGCCTTATCAGCGGCAAACGCAACTCCTAAAGATTTAATTCAACATGCGTCCGATTAAGCTGCGCTAATCGTACCTCCGCTGTTTTTAATAGAATATCCTACAGACCTAGATGATTAAGATAATATGAAAATTATAAAAAAAATAGTTAAATGGTTATTGCTTATTGTAGCTCTATGTTTAACCAGCATGCCGCTTTGGCCTTTGTACTACAAGTGGTTCGTGCCTTATCCGAAGTTGGAAGAAGCCACGATTTACCACGGCATACTTAGTGTTGAAGGTGAATCGACTTGGAAGACGAATAAATGTAATGTATCGCTTAGATATTATGTAACCGACGAGGCTGGTAAGCATGAGATTTATTATGGTTTGCCAGGATGTAGAGAATACGTCTTGTCTCATGCTGGAGATAATAGAGCTATAGGAACGTACTGGTTTCATACTACATTTGGAGTTATTCAGTCGGATTATTTACAAATCATTGATCCAAAAACCCAAGCAACCGGTAAGGAAAGGATGCTTGTAAGTTATGAAAAGAAAAAGGAGCTCTTCGAACAACATTTTGATTACAAGAATACATTTATTAGAGGAATTCCATTCTTCTTGCTGTTAATTTATTTGGTTCGTTCAACAGCCAAACTTATTGGAAATAGAATAAGGTCTTAAGGCTCAATTGGTAGGGCGTCAATAGGCGTAGCCGTATTGCGCCGTGTGTTGGCCTTAGATCATTCGGCGCATTACTCTATCGCTAAGGTGCCTTACATCGCTCGGGACGGGTGTGCTCCCGTATGCCGCGCCGAGCACCGGAGCTTTTGAACGGATAAGCCCGTTAGGGGCGATGCAGGGATGCATCGCGTTGCCGAAGGGGCAGGAAGCCCCTTTCGGCAACCCCGTTCAAAAGCGAGGAGCGCAGGGAATAAGCGGCATCCGGGTGGCTTTTTCTTTGGATACTTTCTTTTGGCCAAGCAAAAGAAAGTATCTCGGCTGTCGGGCCGAGACCCGACATTAAAAACCAGCCGTCGCGATAGCGACACCAAATTTGCCCCCTCATCCCGACCTTCTCCCTGGAGGGAGAAGGGGGTAACCCGCTTCAGCAGAAAAAGCTACAGACTACTCCAAAACATCCACAACTTTCCGCCCAACCCCAAAACTCTCCAACAACATCAACCCCACCCCAATACAAATCGCCGAATCAGCAATATTGAAAGCCGGCCAATGCCAGTCTTGGTAATAAACATCCAGAAAGTCGATCACATAACCGTAAGCTACCCGGTCGATCAGATTGCCGATGGCACCGCCCAAGACCAAAGCCAAAGCCACGGCCATCAAGGTCTCGTGCTTTTGCAGGCGATGCAGCCAGACCGCTATGATGCTGCTCATCACCACGGCTAAACCTGCAAACAGCCAGCGCTGCCAGCCGCCGGCTTGGGCCAGGAAGCTGAAGGCCGCGCCGGTGTTATGCACGTAGGTCAGGTTGAAATACGGAAGCAAGGGGATCGACTCAAAGAGCTGCATCGAACCGTCCACCGCCAGTTTGCTGGCCTGATCCAGCACCAGCGTCAGCGCGGAAATCCACAACCACTTAAGCATAACGACGGATCTCGCCGTTGCCGACGACGTTTTCCACGCAGCGGCCGCACAGTTCCGGATGCTCGGGGTTTTCGCCGATGTCGTAGCGTTGGTGCCAGCAGCGGACGCATTTTGGATGCTCGGATACCGTCACTTTCAATTTCACACCTTCCAATTCGGTCGCTACCGCATCGTCCGGGCAGAATTGCATGTCGGCGACACCGGCGTTGGAGGTGATAAAGACAAAATGCAGCTCGCTCGCCAGTTTGTTCAGCTCCGCGCCATAAGCCTCATCGCAATACAGCTCCACTTCCGCATTTAAAGATGCACCGATGGCGCCTTTACCGCGCAATTGCTCCAGTTCCTTGGAAACCACGGTGCGCACTGCCATGACTTTATCCCAGGTGTCGCGACTGATCGTCGCGTTGGCGTCCAGTGGGAATAAGCCTTCGTACCAGGTTTCCAGAAACACCGATTCGCCGCGTTGGCCGGGAATGAATTGCCATAATTCGTCGGCGGTGTAGCTGGTGATGGGCGCCAGCCAGCGGGTCAGCGCTTCGATGACATGGTACATCGCGGTTTGTGCGGAGCGCCGGGCCAGACAATCTTCCTTGGCGGTGTATTGGCGGTCCTTGATGATGTCCAGGTAAAAGCCGCCCAAGTCGATGCTGCAGAAGGTCAGTACTTTTTGGTAAATGCTTTGGAACTGATAGGCGCTGTAAGCGGCTTTGATCTCTTCCTGCAACTGCCAGGCTTTATCGACGGCCCAGCGGTCCAGCGCCAGCAAATCGTCCTTGGCCACCAGATGCTGCGCCGGATCGAAGCCGTCCAGATTGGAGAGCAGGAAGCGCGCGGTGTTACGTAAGCGGCGGTAACCGTCGGAGGTGCGTTTCAAGATTTCCTCGGATACCGACATTTCGCCGCGATAATCGGTGCCGGCCACCCACAGACG
Source organism: Methylomonas sp. 2F7 (assembly GCF_057126975.1). Lineage (NCBI taxonomy): Bacteria > Pseudomonadati > Pseudomonadota > Gammaproteobacteria > Methylococcales > Methylococcaceae > Methylomonas > Methylomonas sp. 2F7. The sequence goes on along the minus strand of NZ_CP195203.1, from coordinate 4,751,035 downwards.
TAACACGTCGGCGCCCAGCGATTTCATCACCGTTTGCGGCAGCACCACGTTGCCTTTGGATTTGGACATTTTCTTGCCCTCGGCATCGACAGTAAAGCCGTGGGTCAAAACTTGTTTATACGGCGCGACATCGTTCATCGCTACCGACGCCAGCAGTGAAGACTGGAACCAGCCGCGATGCTGATCCGAGCCTTCCAGATACAGGTCAGCCGGGAAGCGCAGTTGCTCGCGGCGTTCCAACACGGCCGCGTGGGTGACGCCGGAATCAAACCAGACATCTAGGGTGTCGGTCATTTTTTGGTAGTGCTCGGCGTCAGCGCCAATCAGTTCCGCTGCGTCCAGTTCAAACCAGGCGTCTATGCCTTGTTGTTCGATGCGCTTGGCGACCTGCTCGATTAACTCGCCAGTGCGCGGGTGCAGCTCGCCCGTTTCTTTATGCACGAAAAAGGCGATAGGCACACCCCAGGTACGTTGCCGGGAGATACACCAGTCCGGGCGATTATTCAGCATGGCTTCGATACGGGCTTGGCCCCAATCGGGGATCCAGTCTACGCGTTTGACTTCGTTCAAAGCCGTATCGCGCAGGCCGTTTTTCTCCATGGAAATAAACCATTGCGGGGTGGCGCGGAAAATGATCGGGGTTTTATGACGCCAGCAATGCGGGTAGCTATGCAGCAAGGCGTGGTGGTGCAGCAATTTGCCGCGCTCGCGCAAGACCTCCAGCACTTTTTCGTTGGCGGTAAACACATGCAGGCCGGCGAATAGTTCGGTGCTGGGCAAAAATACGCCGTTGCTGCCGACCGGATTGTCCACAGGTAGGCCATATTTCATGCCGACCACATAGTCTTCCTGGCCGTGGCCGGGTGCGGTATGCACCGCGCCGGTACCGGCATCGGTAGTGACGTGGTCGCCCAGAATGATCGGCACTTGCCGGTCGTAGAACGGATGTTGCAATAACTGGTTTTCCAGCGCCGCGCCTTTGCAATAGCCGACGATGTGATGTTCGCCGATGCCGTAACGCAACACCGCGTCTTTCAACAATGCTTCGGCGATGACTAAGCGCTCGGTTTGGCCGTCGATCTCGCATTGCACCACGGCATATTCCAAATCCGGATTCAAAGCAACGGCTTGGTTGGCTGGCAGCGTCCAGGGCGTGGTGGTCCAGATCACCACCGACAGCGGGCCTTTGCCTTCGCGGTCGCCGGCGTGGTGGCACTTTTCCATGAATGCATGTTCATCCACCACCGAGAAGCGCACATCGATAGCCGGCGAATGTTTGTCTTCGTATTCCACTTCCGCCTCGGCGAGCGCCGAGCCGCAATCGGTACACCAATGTACCGGTTTGGCGCCTTTGCTCAGATGGCCATTGGCGGCGATTTTGCCCAGCGCGCGGACGATGTCGGCTTCGAAGGCAAAATCCATGGTCAAGTACGGATTGTCCCAATCGCCCAAGACGCCTAAGCGGATGAATTCTTCTTTCTGGATATTGACCTGTTTTTTGGCGTAAGCCCGGCATTCCTTGCGAAACTCGGCAGGCGTGACTTTAACCCCGGCCTTGCCAACCGATTTTTCCACCATCAATTCGATAGGCAAACCGTGGCAATCCCAGCCCGGCACATAAGGCGCATCGAAACCGCTGAGGGTTTTGGATTTGACGATGATGTCCTTCAAGACCTTGTTAACCGCGTGGCCGATGTGAATCGCGCCGTTGGCGTAAGGAGGGCCGTCGTGCAGAATAAATTTAGGCCGGCCGGCACAAACCTCGCGAATTTTTTGGTACAGCTGATTTTCGTTCCATTTTTTCAGCATCTCTGGTTCGCGTTGCGCCAGATTGGCTTTCATCGCAAACTCGGTCTTGGGGAGGTTCAGGGTTAGTTTGTAATCCATGGTCATGATGTTGTCTGCGTTGCATTCCAGCGGCTGGGTTGCGGACTTAGGCCGCTGAAAATAACGGTTGCGCCGATTAGCCGAATGATTCTAAGGATGATATTAAACGCGCGATTTTAGCACCATCTGCCAGGCGCTATAAAGCATACTCGGCCGCTTGGCGGCGAACCGTGCTAAAAATGGACGGGACGGCGTCGGAGAGTTACCATCCGTTGCGTATCCGGTTTGCCGATTTACGAAATTTACCGGCGGGTTTATGCGTGGCACGCGGTTGGTAATAGGCCGCTTCGGCACGCGCTAAAAATTACTTAAGCACACACGAGGGGCTCAGCCATGCAACATAAACGCGCCACTACTCAGGTAGACATTCACGACTTGATCGCCAGCCGCTGGAGCCCGCGGGCTTTCGATCCGGATAAAGCGGTAAGCCATCAGGATTTGACCGCCGTTTTGGAGGCCGCACGTTGGGCGCCGTCCTGTTTTAACGATCAACCCTGGCGCTTTGTGGTTTGCGACAAATCCAGCAATCTCGCCGCCTGGCAAAATGCCTTATCGGTGATTGTCGAAAAAAAATCAGCTGTGGGCCAAAAATGCCCCAGTGTTGATCTTGACGGTGGCGATGCAGAATTTCAATCACAACGGCAAAGCCAACCGCTTTGCCGCTTACGATACCGGCGCTGCCTCCTTGAGTTTATGCCTGCAAGCCAACGCCCTAGGCTTGATTACCCATCAAATGGGCGGTTTCGATGCCGATAAAGCGCGGCAAGTGCTGAATTTACCGGACGACTGTACGCCGATGGCGATGCTGGCGTTGGGCTATCAAGGGGAGACGAGATCCTTAGCCGAAGACTTTCAAGCCGGCGAGCAGGCGGAACGCAGCCGCGCGGCTCTGGAGCAGCGATTTTATCTGGGGCAATGGGGCGAGGCGTTTAGATAGGTGTTGTCGTCCACTTCCGAATTTTCGCTGTAATTAAGTAGCGCCAATGAAGAGCGTGAAAACTTCCTACGCGCGTAGTCTGATCGAGGCCAGTCTCGATCCGCTGGTGACTATCAACGCCGACGGCAAGATCATGGACGTGAACAGCGCTACCGAAAAAGTCACCGGCGTGCCGCGCCAACAGTTGATCGGCAGCGATTTTTCCAACTACTTTACCGATCCGCAAAAAGCCCGCGACGGTTATCGCTTGGCGTTTTCGCAAGGCAAAGTCACCGATTACCCGCTGGCTATCTGCCATACCTCCGGCCAGATCACCGAAGTGATGTACAACGCCTCGGTTTATCGGGATGAGAACGGTGATGTCGCCGGAATTTTTGCCGCAGCCAGGGACGTTACCGCGTTAAAAAAAGCCCAAACCGAATTGGAGTCCGCGATTTTGCAAATGCAATTAATCCGCGAGATGACCGATTTGTTGCAGAGCTGCCAAAAAATGGACGAGGCCTATCCGATCATTAAAGCAGCCTTGGTGCGCTTGTTTGCCGGTTCCGTTGGCGGTCTTTATATGCTGGATGCCGCCGGTAACTCGCTGGTGCTCGTCGATGCCTGGGGCAGCAGCGAAAGCGAGCTGGAAACGGTGTTTACCCCGGATGAATGTTGGGGCATGCGGCGTGGTTGTATTCACATGGCGCGGGTCGGCCAAAGCATCAACCCGGTCTGCAGTCATGTAAAGCAAGGGAGCTATCCTTATCTCTGCATTCCGCTATTGGCCCATTCGCGGGCCTTGGGCTTGATTTACATCGAATCTCGTTTTGCCAGCGAAACCCCGGAAGATATTCAACGCGAGCTGTCGATAGCCGAAGCCACAGCCGACAGCGCCCGGCTGGCTTTGGCCAATTTGACCCTGCGCGAGGAATTGCACGAATTATCGATTCGCGATCCGCTCACCGGCCTGTTCAATCGGCGCTTTCTGGAAGAAGTGCTGGATAGAGAACTGTTGCGGATGAGCCGCAGCGGCAAAATGCTGGCCGTGGCGATGATCGACATCGATCATTTTAAAACCTTCAACGATAACTACGGCCACGATGCCGGCGATGAAGTATTGAAGAAAACCGCGCAATTGATGAACGGCTTTCGGGAAGGTAGCGACATGGTGTGCCGTTTTGGCGGTGAAGAATTTGTGGTGGTCACCACCGAAATCCAGCCGGATAAAATTTTGCAACGCCTCGAAGCATTGCGTGCGGCCATCGAAAGCTTGTCGCTAAAATTCGGTAATCATCAGTTGCCGCAAGTCACCGTATCGATAGGTGTGGCGATTTATCCGGTCCATGGCGGCAATCGGCTCGATCTGTTAAACCGTGCCGACCAGGCACTTTATGTCGCCAAGGAAGCCGGCCGCAATCGGCTTGTCGTCGCCGATGATGAAGCGGATGTGCCGCGCGATTAGTTAGCCGGCGCTTGGTGTGCTTGATAGGCAAACGGTTTGGCCAGTGGTTCGCCGACAAAAATGCCCTGGCCGGGTTGGGCGACGCTTTTCCAGTAGGCTTCGATCACACTGCTGCCGCGCAGGTAAAAATACATCAATACGCCGGGGTTGGGAAATTTGGCCGGGAAATTACAGGGTTCCACGACCGCGCCATAGCTGGCAGTAGCACCGGCGCTCAGCCATTCGGTAATATTCATCTGGTCGCTGCCCGACATCACACCGCCCGCGGAGGTGAGATGGTCGGCAACAGCGCCCGGTAAATAGCGGTTATCCGCCAGATGCGGCACTTTGGTCAGACCGGTGAAATAAAACATCACGTCCTGACGGCCTTCAATGTAGTCTTGCTCCAGATAATTCACCGGCCAGAAACTGCTTAACGATTCGGCCACTTTCGGAAACATTACCGCTCTGGAGCTACGCGCCTGGTCCGAGGTTTTTAACAGATATGCCGAGCCTTGCGGATGCGAATAATCCGAGGCAACACCGGTATCGATCAGTTTTTTCGCCTCCGCAAAGGTTTTACCCGCCACGGCCATGGTGGGCCGCCAGCCGTGCGTTTTAAACGGTTTATCGGTTTCGGAGGTGAAATAAGGGCTGCTATGGGTTTGAACGCAGCCTTTCGCGCAAAATGATTCGCTAAAACCGGCCGCGAAGGCCGTGGTGATAGACATGCAATCGACGCGAAACGGTTGTAGCCAGGTCAAGGCAAAGGCCTGTACATGCGCAGGCGTTTTTTGATCGACTTCCTGCTTAACCTGTTCGAATTGTTGTTTGGACAACACCGCCTGTTTCGGCGCAAACCGCACATGTATCATCTGCTCGGCTGGGATTTGCCGCTGTTTTTGATAATAAGCGGCAACTTCCACACTTAACGGGTCGGCGTCGTTGACGATGACCGCCAGATCATGACCGGTCAGCGCCGAGGAAGGCCGGTACATAGGCGAGACGGGAGCGGCCAGGGTCGGCGTGAAAAGCAGCTGGCTGAGGATAGGCCCTATCAGGGCAAATTTGCATGATTTGACGGTAAACACGCGGTACTCCGTGAGATTGGCGGTCGAATTTATCGGATCGGCCACTGTAACCGGACACCGTTTAAATACAACACGCCTGTTTAAATTATTCGATAATCGACAAATTTGCCGTTTCGCATGTCCTAGAGGATAGGGTATTTTTTAAATTCTTAACTTTGCGGATCATCATTATGGATGTCATAGCCAACATACCAACCGTTGCTCATGTGATTCAACAGGCAGTCGCTCCAGTGTTTCTGTTGACGGGTGTGGCCGGCATTCTAGGGGTGCTGACCAGCCGCCTGGGCCGAACTGTGGACCGGTTTCGCTTACTAGGCGAGCTAAAAGGCGTCGAAGCCGAAGCGCACCATGTCGAGATGCGGACGCTTGCGCGGCGAGCGCATTGGACTCATTGGTCCATTACCTTGTGTACCACTTGCGCCTTACTGGTTTGTATGTCCATCGTCGCTATGTTCGTAGGCGTGGAGTTTGCCATCGATTTGTCCGATGCGGTTTCCTTATTGTTTATCGCGGCGATGTTGGCGTTAATTGGCGGTTTGCTGTGTTTTCTAAGGGAAATCTCGCTGGCCACCGGCATTATCGTCTGGCGCAAGCGTTCCTAGCCTATCAATCGCCCCGATGTTGTTCGTCGCAAATAAGCGGCTAAGCCTTACCAATTGCCGTTTGGAGTTGCGGCGCTATTCATCCGACAAAGCAGATGCGCGGAATAAACACACGGCAAACACCAACGTCCAGATGGAGAGCAAGCCGGTTGCCAAGTGTTCGAACAGGCCGAGAGTTTGGATGGGATTGGCTTCCCAAGTCATCAGCAGCAGCAAAGTTGCCGCCAAAAGACCGCTGCCTATCGAGTAAACACTAAGAATGCTCAGCCAAGCATGGCGCCGGAACAGCATGCCGCCAGCCAGTGCGGCCAGAATAGCCGCGGAAAACCCGGTCATGGCAAACAGTCGATGTAATTCCTGACTCGACGACAGGCCATCACAGCCTGGGTCGCAGGCAAATACCCCGGCCCCAATACGTCCTATTCCGTCTATACCAATTAGCGTGGCAAGCAGCGCCGCACGCCAACCTTCGCGCAGAGTTGCCGGAAGGGCAACGGCAAAACACACATACAAAAAGCCGGCTAATCCGAAGCCAATGTAACGCATCGGAATTTCCGTAATACTGCCGCGTTCGCCCAACTCGCTGATGTACTGGTAGCTGTGGCTGAACTCCGGACGCATGGTACCGGCCAGGCCAATCAGCGACAGCCAGATTACCGGGGCCGCGATGCCGCAGCTAATACCCAAACGGCTTAGATTCATTCGCAAATCTCGTAACTAAAAACAATAGTTTATCCCGCTCAGCTTAGCAGTGCGCAGCGCATTGACTAACCGCATCCGCAAGGTAGCCTTGAGGACACGGGGGGCTAGTGGTGCAAAACTCAGTCTGTTACGGCGCATACAAGAAGAAATCATTAGCACCCCCACCGCAAAATACCGATTTTGTTTGGATTCACGGGCTGACAGAGGCACAACATGCGTAATGTTTTGATTGTAGGAGCCAGTAGCGGGATTGGCGCCGCGCTGGCCGGTTTGGCTCAGCCGCAATTTCAAATCTACTCCTTAAGCCGCTCTGCTGCGGTGCCGAGCGTTTGCAAACACTTTAGCTGCGATGTAGTAAGCGACGCGTTGCCGGCCATAGATGAACCCTTGCATGGTTTGGTCTATTGCCCCGGCAGCATCAACTTAAAGCCGTTCGCCAGGATCAAGCCCGAGGAGTTTATCGCGGATTTGGAACTGAATTTAATCGGCGCCGTGCGCTGTTTGCAGCACTACCAACGCAATATGCAAGCGGCGGAAGGTGCGTCGGTCGTGCTGTTCAGTACCGTGGCAGTGCAAACCGGCTTTCCTTACCATGCCACGGTATCTGCGTCTAAAGGAGCGATAGAAGGCCTGACCCGTGCCTTGGCGGCGGAATGGGCGCCGAAAATCCGAGTAAACGCAATTGCGCCGTCATTGACCGACACACCGTTGGCGGAAAGTTTGCTGCGCGAAGATAGCAAAAAACAGGCTGCTGCCGCGCGGCATCCGCTTAAGCGCTTGGGCGAAGCGAAGGATATTGCTCAGATGGCTTTGTTTTTATTATCCGAAAATGCCGCCTGGATTACCGGGCAAGTCATGCATGTCGATGGCGGAATCTCTGCTATCAAGGCTTGATAGCCGCTGAAAACTGATTTGCAGTCCAGGCTGCAAGGAGATTTGATGAATAAGCACTATCATACCGTAGTGATTGGCGGAGGCTGTCTCGGCGCGGCATGCGCTTTTTCGGTGCAACGCCGGCTGGGCAATAAAAGCGGTAAAGTCGCGATTATCGAAAAAAAAGTCCTGGGTGCCGGACTTAGCTCCCGGCATAGCGCCATCGTCCGGTCCGCCAACGCCTCGCCGATGGCGGCCAGGATGGCCAAAATGGCAACCCAATATTGGAAAAATCTCAAACCCCTCTGGGGTGTCAACATCCCCTACGAGCAATCGGGCGCTATCTGGATTGCGGAAAATGCCGCCGACAGCCGCGCTGAAAGTTGGACTGCGCTGGAGCACATGCTGCAACAGGAAGGCATAGACTTTGCGATGCTTGCCCATCGCGACGTGTTGGAACTGAGCCGCAAAGCCCTAAAAACCGTGCCGGACGAAATTTACTACTACGAACCGGACGTATTGCAGCTGGATTCGCCGCAGATCTTAAACGCCATGCAAACAGCGGCCAAAAAGACTCGCGTCGACGTGCTGGAGCATTGCGATGTGATCGATTTTGAACATGCCGGGCAAGGTATCACTGCCCTGCATACCAGTCAGGGCAAAATTTTTGCCGAACATGTGATCAATGCCGCCGGTGCGTGGAGCGCGGATTTATTTGCCGGTATTGGATTGAATATCCCAGTGGCATTGGAACCCGTGTATGCAGCCAACTTTCTAGTAAGCGTCCATGACATTCCGGAGGGCATGCCCATCATTGCCGATTACGTGAATCAAGCCTATTTTCGGCGCTGGCGCGGCAGCATTTTACATATGCATCAACCTCGCAGCCGTAACGCCAAGGACATTGCCCGCTCATTTAGCCGAACCGCGATGAATCCGGAGGGCGCCAACGTCATTTACGACGCGCTGAGTTTCAATGTTACCCAGCAACAGCTGGATAATTATCTTGGCAAGGTAATTAATCGTTTCCCGAAAATCGGAAAACCGGTCTATGCCGGCGGCTATCATTCGTTTTTCGATATTACGCCCGATTTGAAATTTATCCTCGGTGCAGATACCCAGTTTACTAATTTGTACCACTGCTTGGGTGCTGGTCAGGCTTTGAAATATGCGCCAATTTTCGGAGAGATAGTTGCTGACTTAATTACTGAAGGCAGTGTGATTTCAAATGCCATTGATATTGAAGAATTTTCCATCGGCAGGTTTTCAAACAATGATCTATCCCGGTATTGTCAGGCCAATGCACTGACGCAAAACGGTTTGTAAGCCCTGGTTATTATTAATCGAGTACTTAATTGACTTGGGTATTATTTTGCTTATTATTTTTATTAAATTTTTTAATAGACTGAAGGTGGATTTGTAAATATTCGACAAACATATTTTTCATGGAATAGTGAGTCTGCGTAAGCTGGTAACCAAATACTCTAGCTATCGAGTATTTTATTAGCGAGCCAAAAATATAGTTTTTAGCTAATAAATTATATTTAACATCAATATTAAAAAATGCAGGGAATTACTCATGAAAATATCAAATACTATTCACCGTTTTATCCGCATCTTGATTGCCATTGGCTCAATTGCTTTGTTTTTTAATCCATTGACCGTTCAAGCATCCGATCACGAGTCGGAATGCTTTAACTCGGTGCAAGGCAAAATCCCTTGGAATGACGATAAAAATATGAATTGGGAGCCAAAAAACGTCAAGCAACTATGTGCGGGAACGACCAAGCCAGCCGAGCCGGGCGCTTGCTTTCTAAGTGTGCTCGACGGCCGGGTGAACTGGGGTAAAGGGATAACTTGGGATTGGCAAAACATAATCAACCTCTGTGCCGGCACCAATAACGCCAAAAACACAGTAGATTGCTTTCAAAATGCCACAGGAAAAGGTTTGGATTGGCGAGACGCGATATTATTTTGTCAACGTGCCGATAAGTAGCAACTAATCCTGACCTACTTATTATTGATATTCCGTTAACACTGAGCTTGGCGATCACTTCGACAGGCTCAGTATTGATGGGACGTCTGCTAAAGTCAGCAATCACTGGAACCGCATGGGGTTCTAAATCAGACCAATGCCACAACACGACTATCCAACGTTTGAATTCACAGGACTGCGCGGCTTTTTGCGCAAGTCCGGCGAAATAATGGGTTGGGCTTTTCACCAGAACTTCCACCACGGAGAGCGGTAACGTTTATAGCGAACGAGCGGAACTGACTCAGGTTCAAGCAGCGAGGCATCGATATAGCCCTCAAGCTGATAGCCGAACTGATCCTTCAAAGTTGCCTCCCCAAGATCTAGGGGGTGAAACGGGAGTGGATAAGCAGCCGCTTCGTCGTCATCAACAGCTGGATGATTCCCTGACCAGAACGGTTCTTCAAAAGGCAGGCGCTGCCCAATGTCTTCCATGATGCCGCTGTCTGGAGCGAGGCTCAGGGAGCGCACTAGCTTTCCATTTGCCCATGTCGCATACGCAAACCAATCAACGACGCTGTGCATAGCGTGAAGCGTGGCTATTCCGTTCTCACCTGCATCGATGAACCGCTGAGGTAATTTCGATGGGTAGTCGATACCAAACTCTTTGGCCGCGACGACCGATACCCCCGGAAAGCAGCCTATATGCACCTCATCATCCGGCGGACAGGTATAGGACAGATCACCATCGCCGATTTGTTCCAGTTTTTCGCCGGGGAATAGAGTACTGGCAAGTTTCTGGGTTGCCTCCCAGTCCAAAGTAGGCTTGGCAGCGAGTGCCTCACGCGCATTGGCGTTTGCCAGTACGAGCATCCAAGTTTTCGCGCCCATAGATCAGTTCCTGTAGGTTAAAGAGGCCCAAGTTAGAGGTAACCGACCACGCCGGTTAAATGCCATGTTATGCGAACTTTTCGGCGAGCTGCGGATAGAGCTCATAGACGTTGTCTTCATCCCATGCTTGACCAGATGGCTCATCGGGATGGGGACTTTCCCGACTGATGGCTGAACCCACGGCGGCCTTGACACCATCTGTTACGGCATACTGATATCCCTCGTAGAACCAGGCATCTTCGTCAAAGTCTTCTGTTGCCAATGAATCCGGATCGGCGAGTGCGCGCGCAAACGCAGTGCGACCGCGAGAAATAAGCGAAGCTCGAAAATCAGAAAAGGTGTCGTCGCCGCAACCACCGTTAATCACATATGACGCGCCCCATAATGGCCAGGAATAGGCACGATCCATCATTGCACGGAAATGAGCCGAAAACGCTCTCGCATCATCTTTGGGTAGATTGGAGAGCGCTGTGCGAATCAACTCGCACTTCTCGTCCATATCGCCGTTAGATTGCTCGTGCGCCGAGTCGATGATCGTCCAGAATTTCATTTCATCCATAAGCACCTCCTTGAGTGCGCATAATGTGAAGTTTTGGTGCCTGCGCGGATTTTTGCGCAGGTCGCCTCGAATGCAATGTTAGGCCAACTACTGTAACTACTCATGGCTTATAACCTAAAGATGGCGGGCCTTCTGGATATTGAGGCAGGTTATCCGTGATTTTTAGCCACGGTTGCTTTGAAGCTACCCAAAAGTGCATGTCAGGTTTGAACAGTGACGGCTCGTCGAGGCTACCGGCTGTTAAGCCGATGACTCCGGCAGAAACACGCCGCGAGAAAATGCTTGAACCGCAATACGAACAAAAGCCGCGCTCAAGAGTTTCTGAAGAGTGAAAGGTGCTGATTGGGCCAGAGAGCGCAACATGTTCGATGCGCATGAGTACGCGAGCATTGAAAGCAGCGCCGATAACTTTTTGACAAGCCCTACAGTGGCATACCCTCTGGTTCAAAGGATCAGCGGTCGTTTCATAGCGCACGGCACCACATAGACAGCCACCACGGAATAAAGTCATTCAGCAAGCCCCTTTCTGCAACAGTTTAACGTTTGAATTGATTGGACAGCGCGCCTTTATTGCGCAGTTCGGTGGAGTGCATGGTTGGGCGTTCACCTTCCAATTTCACAGCAATGGGTTTTACAAATTCGCTCACGGCACTGACAAACTCCTCTGCCCGATCTTGCATGATGAAGTGTCCGCTATGTTTGATAATGATATGCCGTGAATTGCTGGACAAGCGGGCTAGGTCGTCCTGCTCAGTCTGTTGAATTCTGGCGAGCGCTTTTTCAGTTTCGATATTTTTACCCGATTTCTCTGCTTCGCGCTCGACCAAGCTCTGGTCTACCAAGTTTCCGGCAGTCAGTACCAATAAGGGCAGATTTCCCAAATCGGTTGGAGGAGGTGTGGTTGGACTTAGCCCTAGGCGCATGACGGCAATTTCATTGACAACCGCACGCGCGGTATCACTGCGGTTTTGTACAGCTGTTTTCGCTGCCAGCACTTCCGCCGGTAGCGGGGAAGGTATGCGGTCGGCGTCAGCAAGCCCTATCAGCCTTACTAGGCCGACGCGCGACAACGGCTCGGCAATTGCAATCTGCATAGCTTGTTTCCAATAGTCCCATACGGCATACGGATACTGGTGCATAGGGCTTTGCTCATGAGTCGAATCGACAAGGACGATACCCCGCGTCTCCGCAGGAAACTGACGATAGAAGGCACGGACATATATGCCTCCTCGGGAATGTCCGACTAATACATAAGGCGGAGAAATACCCGCATTGTTCAGCAGCGTATGTAGATTCTTGGCGACATCTTCGACATGGATAGGAGCATTTATTAGATCGCTCCAGCCAAGCCCTGGACGGTCATAGGAACAAACTCGCATGCTCTGAGCAAGCTTGGATTGAACTGGATGCCAACTCAAAGAGTTTTCGCCAAGACCCGCTTCGAGAGTCAGCGTTGGAAAACCGGAGCCCATGCAGAATAGGTGAAGGTTTACGCCGTTTACTGAAATCATGCGCCCGGGAGGTGGGAATGCGGCCAGGTCTGCTGTAGTCCTTTGGAATTGATAAACGGCTCCTGCCAGCATGGCAAAGCATACGATGGCAAACCCGAAGATTAAGAAGCGAAAACGCTGCAAGAAAGCGAAATCCATGACGCCCAACTTAGAGGTAACCAGGCACGGCACGGAAAACTGAAAAACAAAACCGCATATAACCGCGCTCCGGTTGAGCGCCACGTTGGGTATTTTTTCTGCATCATGATGTTTTCCTTTGAAAGCCATAGACTAGGCCTAGGCATGTATAAAATAACCAAAATGCGCCAGGAAGCGGAACTATAGTTATTGAAGGCTCAGGCAATCCTACAATATCCGATAACCAGTAACGAACAGAATTTCCGCCACGAAAACTAAAGCTCAAGTAAGACTCTCCGTTGTCCACAGCTGTTTGCAAAAGTATTGAGGTGTCAATGGATAGAAATCCTCCATAAACATCAGTAAAGACGTGAAAAAGTGTCCCCATATTCCATTCGTCAGTACTGACGACCCCATCGCCAGCAAAGGAATATATCTTAAATATACCTGGTTCTGGATCGAGACTTTCTATAGGGATACTGAGTGACGAACTCGGTAATATTCCAGTTAATCCACTAATATCAAAATGAACTAACGTACGATCTTCTGTACCAAGTTTTACAGCGTCAAAACCCAGAAGTAAAACGTTCGCACCACCGTCAAAGCTTCGTAGTCCCGTCATATCAGTTGGCGTAATCGTCGCTGCTTCTATTTTCATCGTTGCCGAGAAAAAAAGAATGGTAGCTATTGCAATAATGTTTTTGGGGTTCATGACTAATCTCCTATGTCTAGTCCTGATAAGACCTAACGTGGCGCTAACCGGCCTGCGCGGCTTTTCGCGCGGGTCCGGTTGAGCGCAGTGTTAGACGCTTGGCGACAACACGAACCATACCTGCAAGCCCAGGCTCAATGCGGACCGTAAACCCTTTGGCTTGAAGTTTCGAGGATACCCACTCCGGCGAAAGCCTGAGTTTTCGATAGGAGCTGACGCTTAGTTGCCAGATAGAACCACTGCGCTCGTGAAGCACATCGTGAACGGTAACGTAGTCGGGAGAGTACTCAAGAAAGCAAGTCAGGATGCGATCATTGTCACTTTTTACGGGGATAAAGCGTCCATCCCCAACTAGGGCTGAGGTGTAGTCTCGAAAGGTGGTAATGAACATGCCGTCTGGGTGTAACGACTCTGCGACAAGAGAAAACAATTGCTCGACGGACTGCGTATCTGACAGATGAGTCAACGTGTCGCCCATGCATAGGATGAGGTGCGCCTTCGCGTTCAAGTACTTTTGAAAGGCCAGCAAATCGTCCTCCACCGTTTGAATGGGCAGCGACTCGATGTGGTCTTGTAGTACTTCAAGAAGCTTTGGGGAGCTGTCTATAGCGACCACCGAATAGCCGCAACGAGCCAACGGAATGGAGTGCATACCGAAGCCCGCTCCTAGATCAATAGCAGTAAAAGGGGCGCGTTCCTCGAATTAGACCAAGTGCGTGCCAAAATTCGTTTGAGGCTCTAAAGCATTCGCACAGAAAAGGCCTTACGCGGACTGGATTAAACGATTTATTTTGTATTTTGGCAAGCAACATCCGCGCGACCTGGGTGCTAGAGAAATTGAGCAGTTTTTGACGCATGTCTACTGTCTCCCAAGTTCCAGTTTGGTAATCCAGTGCTTGGGTATAGCCCACGAAATCAGAGAATCAACATTATCGTCCTTAGCCTGAGATAATAACCTTCTTGTTATTCACTTAGCTGTTGTCGTGTCCCCCAAACTCAACCCCCAACAACTCGCCGCCGTTAAAATTATCGATAGACCGCTACTGGTGCTGGCCGGCGCTGGCAGCGGCAAGACGCGGGTGATTACCGAGAAGATTGCGTATCTGGTGCAGCAAGGCACTGCCGCGCGGCATATTGCGGCGGTGACTTTTACCAACAAGGCGGCGCGGGAAATGAAGAGCCGGGTTGGCCGTTTGTTGGATGACAAGCAGGGGCGTGGGCTAAGAGTCTCGACTTTCCATTCCCTGGGTTTGGATATTTTGCGCGCCGAGCACAAGGCTCTGGGTTATAAGGCCGCGATTACCTTGTTCGACGAGCAGGACCGGTTGACTTTGCTGCGTAATCTAATCAGTCACGGTGTCGGCGGTTGCGATATTGATAACGTCGAGCAGTACAACTGGCAAATCGGCCAGTGGAAAAATGCCTTCATCACCCCGCTACAAGCCTTGAGTCAATCCGACGCCAACAGCCTGCCGACGGCGCTGCTTTACGAAGCATTTACCCGTAGTTTAAAGGCTTATAACGCCACCGATTTCGACGATCTGATTTTGTTGCCAGTGCTGCTGTTCCAACAACATCCGGATGTGCTGGAGAAGTGGCAAAACAAAATTCGCTATTTACTGGTGGACGAATACCAGGACACCAATATCACTCAGTATCAACTGGTCAAGCTATTGGCTGGTAATCTCGGCCGCTTTACGGTGGTCGGCGACGATGACCAATCGATCTACGCCTGGCGCGGTGCGCAACCGGAGAACCTTGGACAACTGCAAAAAGATTACAGCCGCTTGCAGGTAATCAAGCTGGAACAAAACTACCGTTCCGCCGGGCGGATTTTGAAGGTGGCCAACCAATTGATCGCCAACAACCCGCACGCCTTCGAGAAAAAACTCTGGAGCGAACTGGGTTATGGCGACCCGTTGCGAGTGCTTAGTCACAAGAACGACGTGGCCGAGGCTAAGCAAGTTACTGCCGAAATTGTGCATCATCGCTTCAAGACCGGCGGCAGCTATGGCGATTACGCGATTCTGTATCGCGGCAATCACCAGTCGCGTTTGTTCGAGAAGGAATTGCGCGAGAACAATGTGCCCTATTTCATCAGCGGCAGCGCCTCGTTTTTTTCCTATGCGGAAATCAAGGACGTACTGGCGTATTTGCGCTTGCTGGTTAATCGCGACGACGATGCGGCCTTCTTGCGGGTGATCAACACGCCGCGCAGGGAGATTGGGCCGACCACGCTGGAAAAGCTCGGCGCCTACGCCAACGAGCGGCATATCAGTTTGTTTGCGGCCTGCAACGAGTTGGGCCTACAACAGCGGCTGCCGGAAAAATCGGTACAACGTTTGAGCAAATTTTGCGATTGGTTGAAAGAGACGGCGATTAAGGTTGAGCGCGAGGATACCTTTGTAGTGATCAACAAGATGATCGACGAGATCAACTACTCGGCCTGGTTGCAAGAAAACAGCAAAACCCCGGCATCGGCGGAACGCAAACTGAAAAATGTTTACGAGTTGATCGAATGGCTGCAACGTCTCGCCACTAAAGACCAAGGCGCTCAGCAGTCGCTGGCGGATGTGATTGCCAAGGTGATGTTGCTGGATATTTTGGATCGCAATCAGGAAGACGAAGCCGGCGATCAGGTGAGCTTGATGACCTTGCATGCTGCCAAGGGCTTGGAGTTTCCGCATGTGTTTTTGATTGGCATGGAAGAAAACCTGCTGCCGCATCAGAACAGCATCGAAACCGAGAATATCGAAGAAGAGCGGCGTTTGGCCTATGTGGGCATCACTCGCGCCCAACAGACTTTAACCTTTAGTTATTGTACGCATCGCAAGCGTTACGGCGACATGGCCGAGTGCGAACCCAGCCGGTTTTTAAACGAACTGCCGGAAGAGGATCTGGAATGGGCCAACAAAAAGCAGTTGCCGCCGGAAGAGATTAAGCAGCGCGGCAAGGCTAGTCTTGCCGCACTGAAGACGATGTTGAATTGAGCCTATTGCAGGACTACGAAAAACCCCTCGCCGCCGCGTTGCAGATTGACCAGCAATGGCGCATTGGGATTGACCACCTGCTTGATTTCATCCAAATTTCTGACCCGGTAACGGTTGGCGGTGACGATGATGTCGCCGGGCCGCAAACCGGTTTTCCAGGCTTTGGAATTCTGTTCGACTTTTTCGATCATTACGCCTTCCACCTGATCCTTGGGGGTTACGCCGAGCACGGCTCCGCTTAGAGTCGGATGCAGTTTATTGCCGTCCAGCTCCGGCCGTTTCGGCTTGCCGATAGTGGCTTGTAGCGACTTGCGTTCTTCGCCGCGCATGATCTCCAGGTTGGCGGTGTCGCCGATCTGCAGCAAACCCACCGCATTACGAATTTGGGCGCTGCCACCTTTGACGTCCTGACCGTTGATTGCCAGGATAATATCGCCCGGCTCTAACCCTGCTTTTTCCGCAGGCGATCCCGCCTCTACCCGGCTTACGACCGCACCGTGTTGGCTTTTCAGGGCAAAGGCTTTTACCAGTTCCGGCGTCAAATCTTGCGTGGTTACACCCAACAAACCGCGGCGCACTTCGCCGTGCTGCACCAGCGACTCCATCAGCCGAGTCGCCATATTCGAGGGAATCGCGAAACCGATGCCGACGTTGCCGCCGGTGGGCGCCAGGATTGCCGTGTTCATGCCGACAAATTCGCCGCGTAAATTCACCAAGGCGCCGCCGGAGTTGCCGGGGTTGATCGAGGCATCGGTCTGAATAAAGTCTTCGTAGCCTTCAATCCCCAGCCCGGAACGACCCAGGGCGCTGACGATACCGGAGGTAACGGTTTGGCCGAGGCCGAACGGGTTACCTATGGCGACCACGAAGTCGCCGACTTTAAGCTGGCTGGAGTCGGCGATTTTCAAGGCGCTCAGGTTATCGGCGGGGATTTGAATCACCGCGACGTCGGCTTCCGGATCGGTACCCAATAGTTTGGCGTTAAGCTGCCGGCCGTCGCTGAGGGTGACGGTGATTTTATCGGCTTTATCGATCACATGATTATTGGTCAACACATAACCTTGATCCTTATCGATGATCACGCCCGAGCCCAGGCTGTTTTTTTGCTGTTGCCGCTGGTTTTTGGGGATATTGAAAAAACGCCGAAGCGCCGGATCGATCATCAATGGATTTTCCTGTACCCGCACATTGGTCGAGGTGGAAATGTTAACGACGGCGGGCATGCTTTGCTCCAGCATCGGTGCCAGGGAGGGTAATGGCGCGCCGTCGACTTGTCCGGGTAATTCTGCGCCGGCTCGCCAGCTGCTCAGGCCAAACAAGATAATCAGGAATAGTTTGTTCATGTTCGTCATGGTTTTTGCATTCCAGGCAGTTAAGTTGCCAGCATGGACACGCTGGGTGGCTAAATGTTTCACTGAGAGTTTACTTAATAATCGACTATCATAGATTAAGTTTTCTTGTTGGTTTCCCTTCACTTTTTATTCGCGACGAGTACGTGGCTGTCGACATCCATTCCGCTGAGGGCCGTGTCATTCGGCAATTAATTCCGCTATCCACCTTGCCCTTCAGTAAGTTTGAGGCGCTGTGCGCACAAATCAAGATAGAGGATGCGGAAGAGGGTCAATTTTTGTTCAAATGCGGGGATGAACGTAACGATCTGGTTTACTTGATCGACGGTAGCGTGACCTTGCAGACCGATCTGTTAAAGATAGAAACGATCAAGTCGGATAGTCCTTCGGCGCGCTTCGCGCTGGCGCATCAAATCCCCAGAAAAGTGCATGCGGTTGCGAGTACCCGAATTCGTTTTTTGCGATTGAATGCTGATATGATGAAATCGGTTCAAGATGTCCCGTATGAAGAAGCAGAGAGTTTTATGGTAGTTGAAGAGGTGGAGGACAATGACGACTGGATGACGACCTTGTTGAAGTCGCCGGTATTTCGGGCGTTGCCTCCGGCTAATTTGCAAAAAATTTTGATGGGTATGCAGGAAGTGCGCGTGGATGCCGGCACCGTGATTGTCAACCAAGGTGAGCCGGGCGATTTTTACTACATCATCAAAAGAGGGCAATGCTTGGTGAGCAGGAAGCCGGCACCGAATGCCAAAGAGATCAAGTTGGCGCAACTCAGCGATCAGGATACTTTTGGCGAGGACGCGCTGATTTCAGGTGAGCCTCGTAATGTTTCAGTCAGTGCTTTGACCGATGTGTGTTTGTTGCGTTTGGGTAAGGAACAGTTTCTAACCTTAATCAAGCAGCCAACGCTTAAATATATCAGCTATAAAGATGCCCAGGATTTAGTCGCCAAGGGCGCCGATTTGATCGATGTGCGCGAGCCCGACGAATATAAGCCCAAGCATTTGCCGTACAGCATCAATCTGCCGTTTTTTTCCTTGCGCATGCAGTTAAAAACCTTGAATCGTCAGCATCCCATCGTCGTGGTTTGTCAGAACGGCAAGATTAGCGAAACGGCGGCTTTCATCCTGATGCGGCATAAATTCAATGCGCTGATTTTAAGCGGCGGTATCGACAGCATTAACCCGGATGAGCTGAAAGCGCCTTCGTCATTTCCGATCGACGACGGTATTGAGACTAGTAATTTTAGAGGAGCCGGTGGCGAAGGCGAGACGAATCACTCGTTCACCGAGCAATCCTCAATACAAGACGACATGGAGCGTTTACGGCGCTTTCTGCAACAGCTTAAAACCAAATACAATATTTTGGAAGCAGAGAAAAAGGCTTTGGAGATGAAATATTTGGCACTTGCCAAATTTACGGAATCGCTAAAAGCCGAGCTGGAAGCGATGAAGAAGGCCGGTGGCGGTGGCTAGTCGGAAAAAACCTTGCTACTAGCCCGCCAACGCCTGAAAGCGGATCAATAAAACGCTGTTTATTTGATTTTAGCTTCTTTGTACATCACATGCTTGCGAACCACGGGATCAAATTTTTTGATCTCCATTTTTTCAGGCATGGTTTTTTTGTTTTTGGTGGTGGTGTAGAAATGGCCGGTGCCTTCGCTAGATACCAATTTGATTTTGTCACGCATGTTCAGTCTCCTTAAAATTGTTCGCCGCGTTTACGCATATCGGCCAGAACAGCATCGATGCCGTTTTTGTCGATGATACGCATACCTTTGGAAGATACTCTCAAACGAACCCAACGGTTTTCGCTTTCAACCCAGAATCTGTGGTGGTGCAGATTAGGCGTAAAACGTCTTTTGGTTCTGTTCATGGCGTGTGAAACGTTGTGCCCTGTTACTGGGCGTTTACCTGTTACTTGGCATACTCTGGACATGACTACCTCAATGCGAGCTTTTAATTCAAAATAGCCGCGCTTTATAACAAAAAAACTTTTGTTGGTAAACAACAGCCTGCAAAATAAATTTGATAAAATCGGTTTTATTTCCCCTTGCTTCGGAATTTACAGGACTTTAATGACTATTAAACTCGGCGTGGTCATGGACCCCATCGGCCAAATCAATATTAAAAAGGACACCAGTTTCGCGATGCTGCTGGAAGCCCAGGCGCGCGGATGGGAACTGCATTACATGGAACTTTCCGACCTGTATATGCGCAACGGCGATGCGTACGCTCGCACCCGCCTGCTGGAAGTCGAGCGCGACGAAAAACAATGGCATCGGTTTCTCGGCGAAAAGCAAATCGCCTTGTCCGAATTGGACGCGATTATCATGCGTAAGGATCCGCCCTTCAACCAGGAATATATTTACGCCACGTATATGCTGGAACAGGCCGAGCGGCACGGCGTTTATGTCGTCAACAAACCGCAATCGCTGCGCGACGCCAACGAAAAAATGTTCACCGCCTGGTTTCCGCAATGCTGCACCGACACCTTGGTAGCCCGAGACCCGCAAAAAATCCGCGACTTCTTAAAAGAGCACCAGGAAATCATCCTGAAGCCCTTGGACGGCATGGGTGGCGCTTCGATCTTTTACGTCAAAGAACACGACCCCAATCTCAGCGTGATTCTGGAAACCATGACCCAGCACGGCAACAGTTACATCATGGCGCAAAAATATTTACCCGCTGTAAAAGATGGCGACAAGCGGATCCTGGTGGTCAATGGCGAACCGGTGCCGTATTGTCTGGCGCGGATTCCCGCCAGCGGCGAAAGCCGTGGCAATCTGGCTGCCGGCGGTCGTGGCGAAGGCCGGCCTTTGAGTGATCGTGATCGCTGGATTGCCGAACAAGTGGGGCCGACCTTACGCGAAAAAGGCCTGATATTTGTCGGCTTGGATGTCATCGGCGATTATCTGACCGAAGTCAACGTCACCAGCCCGACCTGTGTGCAAGAGCTGGATAAGCAATTCGGCATCAATATCAGCGCTCAATTAATGGACCACATCGCCGCCAAATGCCAGGCCTGATATGTACACGCCGGAATTGACTCCCACGCCGCTCTCGCAAGGCGATTCGCTACTGACGGCTTTGTTTGTGGCGGCGGTGCTGCATGTGATCGTGTTATTGGGGGTTAATTTCACCGCACCGCAACCGCCCAAGATTAACCGTTCCATTGAAATCACCGTGGCTCATGCGCCGGTGAAAAAGGCGCCCAAGGATGCGAAACATCTGGCGGCAGAACATCAAATAGGTGCTGGCGAGGAAACTCATAAACCGGAGCCGCCGCAGCAAAAAATAGCCACGCAGGAACAAACGATCAGCCCGCCGGTAAAGAAAATCATGCCGCATCCGGCGGTTCCGCAAGTCAAGCCGGTCGCCGAAAAACTGCTTACTCAAGCAAAAGCCCCGGTTAAGGTGGTGACGGAGCCCGAGCAACCGGTAGAATTACCGGAAGCTGTTGAAGTTCAGGAATCCGCCCCCAAATTATCGCCTGAAGCGCTTCAGCAACAAATCGCTCAACTCGGCGAGCGCATCAGAAATACCCAGCAAAGCGCGCAAGATACTAAGATTAAATTCGTCAACTCGATTAGCACGCATAAGTATCTGGCGGCGCAATATGTCAAGGATTGGGAGGACAAGGTTGAGCGCACCGGCAATCTGAATTATCCTGAGGCCGCGCGCAAAAAAGGCGTTTCGCAATCCTTGACCATGGACGTGGGGATCAATGCCGACGGCAGCATTTACAGCATGCGAATCGTCCGGTCTTCGGGCAATTCAGCACTGGATGACGCCGCGAAACGGATTGTGAAAATGAGTGCGCCCTTTGCCGCTTTACCCGATGATTTGTTGAGAGAAGTGAACGTTTTGGTGATTACCAGGGTCTGGAAATTCTCAGACGAAACCGGCATGACTGCCCGCTAGCCCATACAGCACTCCAATGACAGACGTTACTTATTTAAATAACCAGTTTTTGATTGCGATGCCCGGCTTGGCCGACCCGCATTTTTTCCACACGGTGACTTATCTGTGCCAGCACAACGAAGAAGGTGCGCTCGGCATCGTCATCAACCGGCCGACCGGCATGAAACTACGCGATATTTTCGAGCAAATGGGGATTAAGACCGAGCTGGAAAATGTGTTGGAAACCCCGGTATTCGCCGGCGGCCCGGTACAACAGGAACGCGGCTTCGTGATTCACGATGCCTGCGACCAGCGCTGGGATTCCAGCATCAGCACGGCCGAGAATATTACCCTCACCAGTTCCCGCGACATTCTCGAGGCTATCGCCGAAGGCAAAGGTCCCAACCATTATTTGATCGCGTTAGGTTACGCCGGCTGGGGTAGCGGCCAACTAGAGAAAGAAATGGTCGAAAACGCCTGGCTGAACACGCCGTGCGGTGAAGAGATACTCTACGAAACGCCGATCAGCCAGCGCTGGAATGCGGCGGCGGGACAGTTGGGTATCGATATTAATCGTCTGACCACGCCGGCAGGTCATGGTTAAGGTCGATCCGCTGGCGGCAAAATTCAGCAGTGACGCGTATTTAGGGTTTGATTTCGGCAACAAAAAAATTGGGATCGCAGTGGGGCATGCCGATACCGGCATTGCCAGTCCGCTGCAAACCATCCAGTCGCTGAACCAGGTTCCGGACTGGCATAAAATCGGTCTGTTGATCGCCGAATGGCGGCCCATAGGCCTGGTGGTCGGCATTTCCCGGCAACAAGACGGCTCGGATAATATTATTACTCCGCGCATGCAAAAGTTCTGCCGCCAGCTGAATGGTCGTTACAATCTGCCGGTGCATCAAATCGATGAAACGCTAACCACGTTCGCAGCCAAACAAATGCTGTTCGACGACCTAAAGGTTAGCGCTGCTAAACTGTGGTCCGTGCAAGATCAACTGGCCGCTCAGATAATTCTGCAAAGCTGGTTTGATCAGTAAAAAGACGAAAACGGTTTTACGGCCAAACAGCCTTTTATCCTGTCGCTTTTGGCTTTTTCCCGAATTTTATAACAATAACAAGATTCCCCCTGTAACCGCCATGCCCATCACCACTCTGAATATCGATATCCTGCTCGACACTCTGGAAGCCGCGATTCGCCGGCAAATTAGCGAGCGTAAGCTAAATAACCCTTTGTTGATCGGCATCCATAGCGGTGGAGCCTGGATTGCACGCCATATGCATCAACGCTTGGGTATGAGCGAACCCTTGGGCATGCTGGACATCACGTTTTATCGTGACGATTTCTCGCAAATCGGCATGCATCCCAAGGTCAAGACCAGTCAATTGCCACCGCATCTGGAAGGCCGCGACATCATCTTGATCGACGACGTGTTTTACACCGGTCGCACGATACGGGCGGCACTCAATGAAATCTTCGATTACGGCCGCCCTAATCAGGTGGTGCTGGCGGTGTTGATCGAACGCAACGGCCGGCAGATTCCGCTACAACCGGATTGTCATGGCATCCGTATCGACCTGGCCGGCGATCAACGTATCAAACTGACCGGCCCCGATCCATTGGGCATTGAGATTCAATCCCCACAAGTGGTGGCGGCATGACCCGACATATTCAGCTTACCGAACAGGGTAAGCTCAAGCATTTTCTGACGATCGAAGGCCTGGATAAACAGCTGTTGACCGAGATTCTGGATACCGCTGAATCGTTTGCCGGCATGTCGGAACATCAAGTCAAAAAAGTGCCCTTGCTGCGTGGCAAGACCATCGTCAACCTGTTTTTTGAAAACAGTACCCGCACCCGTACCACCTTCGAATTAGCCGCCACCCGGCTGTCGGCAGACGTGCTGAGCATGAATATCGCCACCTCCGCCACCTCCAAGGGCGAAAGCCTGCTGGATACCATTCATAACCTGGAAGCGATGCATGTCGATATGTTTGTGGTCCGCCATGCCCTCAGTGGCGCCGCGCATTTCATCGCCCAACACACGGCGCCGCATATCAGTGTGATTAACGCCGGCGACGGCCAACATGCCCATCCGACCCAGGCGATGCTGGATATGTTTACGATTCGGCAGCATAAAAAGCAATTCGAAGGCCTGAAAGTGGCTATCGTCGGTGACATCCTGCATTCGCGGGTGGCGCGATCGCAGATTCTGGCTTTAAACACCCTGGGCGTCGCCGAAGTGCGAGTGATTGCACCGAAGACTTTGCTACCGGCACAAGTCAAAACCATGGGTGTGATACCCATGCACGACATGGACGAGGGCCTGGACGATGTGGACGTGGTCATCATGCTGCGTTTGCAAAAAGAGCGAATGAATTCGGCGTTTTTGCCCAGCGAAAGTGAGTTCTTCCGCTGCTTTGGTTTGACAGAAGCCAAGCTTAAACGCGCCAAAGCCGATGCCATTGTCATGCATCCCGGCCCCATTAACCGGGGCGTGGAAATTGCCTCCAGCGTCGCCGACGGCCCGCAATCAGTAATCTTGCAGCAAGTCAGTAATGGCGTGGCAGTCCGCATGGCGATCATGTCGATGGCGATGCACAGTCAGGGAGGTGCGGCATGACAAAATTACAGGATAGTAATTTTGCACCGCCAACGGCGGCCCGTAAGGGTGACGCACACGGAGGTGTGGCATGAGTAAAATACTGATTAAAAACGGCCATGTCGTCGATCCGGCCAATAACATCGACGCCATCGGCTCGGTCTGCATCGCCGACGGCAAGATCATCTCGGTATTGGAGCAAGCCGCCGATTTCACGCCCGAGCAAATAATCGACGCCAGCGGTCAGATCGTTTGCCCCGGCTTCGTCGACCTGAGCGTGCGCTTGCGCGAACCCGGTCATACCCAAAAAGGCAGTATCCTCAGCGAAACCCGTGCGGCTCTGAGCGCCGGCGTTACCTCGCTATGCCTGCCGCCCGATACCAAGCCTTGCATCGATAGTCCGGCGGTAGTCGAGTTTATCAAGGACAAGGCAGAAAAGGCCGACTACCCGCAAATCCACAGCATAGGCGCATTGACACAGCGCTTGGCCGGCAGTGAACTGAGCGCGATGTTTGCGTTGAAGCAGGCCGGCTGTATCGCCGTCAGCAATGCCAGCGAACCGCTCGGCAATCTGTTGATATTGCGGCGGGCGATGGAATATGCCGCCACTCACGACTTATTGTTGATCTATCGCGCTAATGAACCCGCCTTATCCGGCAAGGGCTGTGCCCACGAAGGCGCGGTAGCCAGCCGTTACGGTTTGCCCGGCATTCCGGAAGCCGCCGAATCCATTGCCTTGGCCCAATGCCTGGAGTTGGCGGAATTGACCGGTTGCCGCGTGCATATCAGTCAGATTAGCTGCAAGCATTCGGTGATCAAGTTACAGCAGGCCAAGAAATACGGTCTGAACGTCACGGCCGATGTGGCGATTCATCAGTTGCATTTAACCGAAGACCACATTACTCCGTTCGACAGCAATTATCACGTGATACCGCCGCTACGTAGCGCCATCGACCGTCAATATTTGCGCGAAGGTCTGGTCAACGGCACTATCGATGCGATTTGCTCCGATCACCAACCGCACGATCTGGATGCCAAACTCGGCGCATTCCCGGAAACCGAAGCGGGCGCTGCCGCACTGGAAACCTTGTTGCCGTTGACGCTGGCGTTAACCCAGCAACATCGCATCGGTTTGTCGCAAGCCATCGCCAACCTGACCTGCAAGCCGGCACAAATTTTGGGTCTGGCAACCGGTGCATTAACGCCGGGCTATGCGGCCGATGTGTGTATTTTCGATCCGCAAGCCAGCTGGCAGGTTAACCACAACAACTGGCTTAGCGCCGGTTGCAATACGCCGTATTGGCAACAGACCTTGAGCGGACGCGTGACCCAGACCTTGCTGGCCGGTAAGCCGGTGTATCGCTTGGCAGAGTTGCCGTGACTAGATTATTTCGTCCCATTGTAAGTAGCACAGCGTGCTCAGTAAGGAATAAATCATGAGTTGTATCAAAAACCGCCGCGCCGACGGCTCGATGTCCTCCAGTATCATCGACGACCTGAAAGGTGATCAATCCTGGCGCATTTTTCGCATCATCAGCGAATTTACCGAAGGCTTCGACGAACTGTCCGGTTTGTGCGACGCGATTTCGATTTTCGGTTCCGCCCGGTTGCCACCCGAGCATTTTTATTATCAAAAAACCGTGGAATTGGCGGAAATGCTCAGCAAGGAAGGCTTTGCCGTCATCAGCGGCGGTGGCCCTGGCGTGATGGAGGCCGCCAACAAAGGCGCCATCCTGCACGATCAACCGTCCATAGGCTTGAACATCGAATTACCGATGGAGCAAACGCCCAACCCGTACCAAAATATTTCGCTTAATTTTCGCTATTTTTTCGTGCGTAAAGTGATGTTCGTGCGATATTCGATTGGTTACGTCTGCATGCCGGGCGGCTTTGGCACGCTGGACGAGTTCTTCGAAGCGTTGACCTTGATGCAAACCCACAAGATCTATCCGATTCCGTTGGTATTGTTCGGCACCGATTTTTGGAGCGGCCTGATGGATTGGATGAAAGCCAAGATGATGGAATACGGCACCATTTCCGAGGAAGATTTGGCGCTGATCACCGTCACCGACGATCCGCAAAAAGTGGTCGATATCATGGTTGCGCATCGCGAGTGGAAAGATTTGCAGCGCAAAAATTAAGCGCAGCGCAACTTTCAGGACTCAACTCGGTCACATTTTTGTTAAACATAAGGATTTTTCATACACATGACTGCGACAAGTCTTAGCCCCAGCCAAGCCGCCTTACAAAATCTCAAAACCCACATCAATACTCAGATCATCGGCCAGGAAGTACTGGTCGAAAGAATGCTCATTGCCCTGCTGGCCGATGGTCATTTGTTGGTGGAAGGTGCGCCGGGTTTGGCGAAAACCCGCGCGATCAATGTACTTAGCCAAGGGATAGAAGCCGATTTCCATCGGGTGCAGTTTACCCCTGACCTGTTGCCGGCCGATTTGACCGGCACCGAAATATACCGGCCGCAGCAAGGCAGTTTCGAATTTCAGAAAGGCCCGCTATTTCATAATCTGATTCTGGCTGATGAGATCAACCGTGCGCCGGCCAAGGTGCAGGCCGCCTTGCTGGAAGCGATGGCGGAACGGCAGATTACGGTCGGCAAAGCCACGTATCCATTGCCGCCCTTGTTCATGGTTATGGCCACGCAAAATCCTATTGAGCAGGAAGGCACTTACCCCCTGCCGGAAGCGCAACTGGATAGATTTTTGCTGCATGTGAAAATCGATTATCCCAATGCCGAACACGAGCAAGCCATCTTGCATCTGGCTCGCGCCGAAGCCAAGGGCGCCTTGCAAAACCAGGGCGGCGCACAACCAAAAGTCAGCCAGCAAGCTTTATTCGCGGCGCGCGGCGAAGTGCTGGAGTTATATCTGGCCGACAGTTTGGAGCAGTATCTGCTGCAAATCGTGCTGGCGACCCGTAATCCCGGGGTTTATGGCCAGGATTTGGCTGGCTGGATTCAGTACGGCGCCAGCCCGCGCGCCAGCATCGCCCTGGACCGCTGCGCTCGCGCCAAAGCCTGGTTGCAACAGCGCGATTTTGTCGATCCGGGCGACATTCAAGATATGGCTTACGACGTGTTGCGCCATCGCCTAATTTTGTCTTACGAAGCGGAAGCGGAAGGCATTAGCAGCGATTATGTGATCAAAGAACTGATAGCCAGAATTGCCGTACCCTAAATGACTAAATCGCCAGCGACCGACAACCCCCGGGTTACGGTCACTCTCAAAGCCTTGGTGGATCTGGCCAAACCGGCCGGCATGCTCAGCCTAGGACACGCCAATATCCGCGCCGCGCAAAGCGGTAATTATCTGTCGCATCTGAAAGGGCGCGGCATGGCTTTCGACGAAACGCGGCTCTATCAACCGGGCGATGATGTGCGGCGTATCGACTGGCGCGTGACGGCCCGCACCGATAAGCCCCACAGCAAAATTTTCAAGGAAGAACGCGAGCGCCCAATGTTCATCGCGGTGGATTACCGCGCAACCATGGCATTTGCCACGCGCGGCGTGTTCAAGTCCGTGCAGGCAGCCCGCTTGGCCGGTTTGCTGGCTTGGGCGGCATTGAAGCAAGGCGACCGGATTGGCGGACAGATTTTCAGCGATGACGGTTGCCAGGAATTGAAACCGCAAACCGGCAAACCGGCGCTGTTAAGATTTTTGAATACTCTGGTCAATCCGGACTATAACGGCGCAGCCGTGGTCAATCTGGCGCAACCTTTAGCCAGATTGCTGCATCATGCCCGACCTGGCAGTCGGGTCTATATCCTCAGCGATTTTCGCGGGATGAATGGCGCGGCCGAAAATCATTTGGCTAATCTGGCCCGACATTGCGAAGTAGTGTTAGTGCACATCGCCGATCCGCTGGAGAGCAGTTTGCCGACCCAAGGCCGCTACCGCTTTACCGACGGCTGGCGCGAAGTGCTGTTCGATAGCGGTGACAAACAGCGTCTACAAGCCTATCGGCAACGTTTTCAGGATCGGCAGGAGTATCTGCAAAAGCTGGCCAATAAACTGCGTCTGACCTTGATACCCTGCACGACCCAGCAAGCGCCTTTGGACGCATTGAACGGCACCCGCGCGCATCCGGCGGCCTAAAAAGTTCTCAATCAGGCCATGCAAATTTCCAAGTTGTTCAACTCAGCCGATGTATCGTCGCAAAAGCCAGACCGCCGAAATACCGCGCCTATTGGGCCTTTAATACGGCTGGTACATATCGGCATACTGAGTTTGTTGATGTTTGTCGGCGGCTGGCTGGGCGTCAAAATGATCATTCCGCCCGGCTATGCCAGTCCGCTATGGCCGCCGGCCGGGATCGCACTGGCCGCGCTGTTTATCGGCGGCCGCAAGCTTTGGCCCGGAATCTGGCTGGGCGCAGCGCTAAGCAATTTCCTGGTGACTATTGAGTTTTCCGGTCAACTCACCGCTCAAACCGCGATGTCTTCCTTTGCAATTGGTGGCGGCAGCGCCTTGCAAGCGCTGGTGGCCCTGGCCTTATCCAAAGCCTACGTAGAGCCGGGTTTGCCAAAATTGGATAGTCCTGCCGCCATCCTCAAGTTTTTTGTCCTGGCCGGACCGGTAGCCTGTCTGATAGCACCCAGCGTCGGCGGATCCGTACTTTATTCATTGGACTTGATGAGCCATGCGCAACTCTGGTCGTCCTGGCGAAACTGGTGGGTTGGCGACAGTTTGGGCGTGATGATTGTGACGCCGCTATTGTTTTGTTATTTCGGACGCCCCCGTGCGCTTTGGCAAGCGCGGCGCTTGAGTGTAGCGCTGCCTTTATTGGGCACACTGCTGGCATTGGTACTGGTATTTTTGCAAGCCTTTCAAGCGGAACGCACGCGCATTCAACAAGCTTTCGATAGTCGGGCCGGCGAGATAGACCGGCTGCTGGTGGAATATGCCATTGATGTAATCGACAGTACGCTGGCGCTAAGAGATGTATTTTTGGCATCCGGGCAAGTGAATAGAGCCGAATTCAGCGTATTTTCCCAGGGTATCCTGCAACGCCATCCGGAAATTCAGGCCCTGGAATGGCTACCTCTGATCGCCCAAGCCGATTTGCCTGCCTTCGAACAAGCAGTCCGCGCCGAAGGATTTCCTGATTTTCGGGTTATCGAACGAGACAGTACCGGTCAATTGGTGAAAGCCAGCGCCAGACCGGAGTATTTTCCAATCATGTTTGTGGAGCCGATGGCCGGCAACGAAAAAGCCTTCGGCTTCGATTCCATGACAAATCCACTTAGCCGCCAAGCAAAAAATCTGGCCCGCGCCAGCGGTAAACCTACCGCCTCGCAAAAACTGACGCTGATACAGCGTGACGATACGGATCCCGGCATTTTGGTGTCCATTCCGGTTCGCCGGCGTAACGCTGACGGCGACGCCTTGGATATTGCCGGCTATGTCACTGCAATCGTTCTGCCGACCAAAATGGTGGAAATAGTTACCAGGGGGCTTAACACCGATACGCTGGGCATCAGCATTGATGATCTCAGCGCGCCCGCCGGAGAAACTGCTTTGTATGTAAAACCGGTACGCAAGCAGGTGTCGTTAAACTACGACTTGAAAAAATGGCAGCGTAGCTTTGCGTTTGTGGATCGTAATTGGCAAATTACCGTCACTCCGGATAGCGATTTTGTCAACGAACAAGGTTCAACGCTACCTTTGATTACGCTGATCGGCGGGCTCTGTTTTACCAGCTTGCTGAGTATTTTATTGCTGATCATCAGCGGCAGAACCGCCTCCGTGCAAGCGTTGGTGGAAGAACGCACCCAGGCATTGGCCGATGCGGTTGCGGAGTTGGAAACCGCTGCCAATATCGCCAAGGAATCGGAATTAAAGCTGCGCACTATCGTCGATTCCGAACCGGAGTGCGTGAAACTGCTGGGACGGGACGGCAGCTTATTGCAAATGAACCGCGCCGGTCTGGACATGATAGAGGCCGACACGCTGGAACAAGCCCAACAAGGACGCCTGGGAGACTTGGTGTTGCCCCGATACCGGACTGCTTTTGAAAAATTGACTCGACGGGTGTTTGCCGGCGCATCAGGCACACTGGAATTTGAAATCGTCGGCCTGAAAGGCCGGCAACGCTGGTTAGACACCCACGCGGTGCCAATGCGCGATGCTGAAGGTAATATCGCGGCCCTGTTGGGTTTGACCCGCGACATTACCGAACGCAAGCAGGCCGAAGAACATCTGAAACTGGCCGCGCGGGTATTCAGCGAGGCGCACGAAGGCATTTTAATTACCGATCCCACCGGAATCATCGTCGATGTGAATCCGACTTTTTCCGAAATTACCGGCTATAGCCGGGCCGAAGTGATAGGCCGAAACCCCAGTATCTTGCAGTCCGGCAAATACGGTGCGGATTTTTACCGGGATATGTGGCAAGCCTTGCGTGAAGCGCAACATTGGCAAGGCGAATTGTGGAACCGCAAAAAAAACGGCGAGTTGTATGCGCAATGGCTGACGGTTTCCGCCTTGTGCGATGCCGACGGCAAGGTCACTCACTATATCGGGCTATTTTCCGATGTCACGCAGGCCAAGCAGCAGCAACAGCTGCTGGAATTGTTTGCTCATTACGATCCGCTCACCCGCCTGCCGAATCGGATTTTATTCGCTGATCGCTTGAATCAGGCCATCGCCCACAGCAAGCGGGAAAACACCTTGCTGGCGATTTGCTTTCTGGACCTGGACGGCTTCAAGCCGGTCAACGACCAATTCGGCCACGACATCGGTGATCGGGTGTTGGTTGAAGTGGCCGAACGAATCAAAAACGCGATTCGCGAGGAAGACAGCGTATCCCGGCACGGTGGTGACGAATTTGCGCTGTTGTTGGGCAATGTAGACTCGATCGAGCAATGCGAACAAACCATCATGCGGATTCATCGGGCGATCGCCCTGCCGTATGTCATCGACGATCAGCCTATTTCGGTCGGCGCCAGTAGCGGTTTTACCGTGTATCCGCTGGATGATGCCGACGCCGACGCCTTATTGCGGCATGCCGACTATGCCATGTACCAGGCCAAATTGGCCGGTAAAAACCGTTGCCAGTTGTTCGATGCCAGCCACGACCAACAAGTCATGCATCGCCACCAACAGTTGCGCGACATCGAAGCGGCGTTTTTAAATAACGAATTGTGCATGTATTACCAACCCAAGGTCGACATAAAAACCGGCCAGGTTAAAGGCGTGGAAGCCTTGATCCGTTGGCAGCATCCGCAGCGCGGCATGGTGCCGCCGTTGGAGTTTCTGCCGGTGATTGCCTCCACCGATCTGGAAATCCGCATCGGCAATTGGGTCATTGCGCAAGCCTGCGAGCAGTTGGCCGGTTGGCACGCGCGGGGGCTATTGTTGGAGGTCAGCGTCAATATCTCCTCCTATCATCTGCTGTGGTCCGGCATCGGCGCTTATATAGAAGAAACGTTGCGCCTTCATCCGGAACTGGATGCCCGTTATCTGCAATTGGAAATTCTGGAAAGCACCGCATTGGATGATTTGTCGGCGGTGAACCGGATTATCAAAAGCTGCCGGGAACAACTGGGGATCAGCGTGGCCCTGGACGACTTCGGTACCGGCTACTCCTCGTTGACGCATTTGCGGCATTTATCGGTAGATACCGTCAAGATCGATCAGACCTTTGTCCGCGATATGCTCGACGATCCCGACGACTACGCCATCATCGAAAGCGTGATCGCACTCAGCCAGGCTTTTAACCGGGAAGTCGTCGCGGAAGGCGTGGAAAGCCAGGAACAAGGCATCGTGCTGTTGCTGCTGGGTTGCCATCTGCTGCAAGGTTACGCGATTGCCCGTCCGATGCCTGCTGCGGCGATTGCGGACTGGGTGATTGCTTACCGGCCTTTCGGCGACTGGCAAATTTATGCGGAGGCCGAGCTGTCGGCAGAACAGATCGACATTGCGATTCGCCGGTTCGACACCCGGCAGTGGTTGCAACGGGTACAAGCCTGTCTATTCGCGGAGCCGCAAGGTGTCGTGAAAAGCTGGCCCATCATGGACCAGCGCCGTACCCATCTGGGCCGTTGGTTGAAGCAAGTACAACACGACAAACAGTATGCCCATGATTGGCTGGAAAGTATCGAACAATTACAACGGCAACTACATGTGCTGGCCGAGAGTCTGCTAAAGCGCTACGAAGCTGGCCAGCGCGATGCCGCGCGAGCAGGATTTAACGATCTGCGGGCTATTCAGCTGCAAATCGACGACCTGCTGGTTTTGTATACCCCACTCCCCAATTTGGACGAGATGTAGACATTCAACATGGAACCATTGCCTTTAAAAGATATTCATTTGCCCGATTCGGTGACATTTTGGCCACCGGCGCCGGGCTGGTGGTTGTTAGTGGTATTGCTGCCGTTACTGATTTTTTTGTGCCGCTATTTTTATAAACGCATCCGCCGCCAGACTGCGGCCAAAACTGCCGCCAAGTTGTTGTCCGCCATTCGCCGGGATAGTGGGGCCGATGCCAGACAGACCCTGGCGGCCTTGTCCGCCTTGTTGCGGCGCGTAGCCATCAGTACCGCGCCGCGCAGCGATGCGGCCAGCTTGCGTGGCGAGACCTGGTTGGCGTATCTGGATCAATCCCTACCGGATGCACCGTTTAGTCAAGGTCCCGGCCGTTGTCTGGCCGACGGCCATTACCGGCAAACACCACCGTCCGACGCAGAACTGGAGGCGTTATTCGAGTTGTGCGAACGCTGGTTGAAGCAGCAGGCGAAAAAGAGATGATCGAATTGCACTGGCCTTGGTTGTTATGGTTGTTGCCGCTACCGTTGTTATTGCGTTGGCTGTTACCGGCGCGTGCCGTCGCCCAACAAGCGGCATTAAAAGTGCCTTTTTTGGACGATTTCGGCCCCAGCGCCAGTCGGGTGGTTAGTAGCGAGAAGCGCTGGCCGCTGTGGTTGGCGACTCTGGCTTGGCTGTGTTTGCTGGTGGCGGCCGCTCGCCCGCAATGGCTGGGCGAACCCATCGAGCAAGCGGTCAGCGGCCGCGATTTGATGCTGGCGGTAGACGTATCCGGCAGTATGCAGGAGGAAGATTTCATCCTTGGCAAGCAGCGCGTGGATCGCTTAACCGCCATCAAACAGGTGGCCGGCGATTTTATTCAACGTCGGGTCGGCGACCGGCTGGGCTTGATCCTGTTCGGTACGCAAGCTTATTTACACGTGCCGTTGACTTTCGATCGCAAGACCGTGCAAACCTTGTTGCACGAGGCTTTTATAGGCATTACCGAGGACGACCCGAAAACCTCGATAGGCGACGCTATCGGTTTGGCAATCAAACGTCTGCAACAGCAGCAAGATGCCAGCCGGGTGTTGATTTTGTTGACCGACGGCGCCAATACCGCCGGGGAGTTGACGCCTTTGAAAGCTGCTGAACTGGCTGCAGAACACAAACTGAAAATCTACACGATAGGCATAGGCGCCGACGAAGTGTTGGTGCGCAGCCTGTTCGGCACCCGCCGCGTCAACCCCTCCGCCGATCTGGACGAAAAGACTCTGACCGCGATTGCCGACGCCACGGGTGGCCATTATTTCCGGGCTCGAAACACCGAAGAGCTGGAAAAAATCTACCGCATGCTGGATCAACTGGAACCGGTTGAAAAAGACAAACAATACTTCCGGCCGCGCAGCGAATTGTTTTATTGGCCGCTGGGCCTGGCCTTGTTATTGACGGGCTGGTTAACCTTGGCCCGATTGAGGTGGTCATGAATTTTGCTGATTTTCATTTCCTGCGGCCCTGGTGGTTGCTGGCTGTATTGCCGGCCGCGCTGTTTTTGATCTTGTTGGTGCGGCATCGGCATGGGCGCGGTAACTGGAGCGAAGTCTGCGATGCCGAGTTGCTGCCCTTTATTTTGCAAGACAAACCGCTGCAACAGTCGCGCGGCAATTTGTTCGGCGCCGGTTTTGCCGCGTTGTTGACCATCGTTGCATTGGCCGGTCCGACCTGGCAGCGTTTGCCGGGCCCGGCTTTTAGAAACGACGCTGCGCTGGTGATTGCGCTGGATTTGTCCAAATCCATGGATGCCGCCGACATCAAACCCAGCCGTATCGGCAAGGCCCGTTACAAAATCGCCGATTTACTGAAGCAACGCAAGGACGGTCAAACCGCGCTGCTGGTCTACGGCGGCGATGCCTTTACCGTCACACCGTTGACCAACGATACCGCTACCATCGATAGCCAGCTAACCGCGCTGACCACCGACATCATGCCCAGTCCGGGCAGCAACACCAGTCTGGCATTGAATGCGGCGGTGGCTTTGCTGCGCCAGGCCGGCCTGGTCAAGGGACATATCCTGCTGGTCACCGACGGCGCCGATGCCGATGTGGCCGAGCAGGCCGAACACTGGCTGGGCGATTATCGGCTCTCGGTACTGGCGATGGGCACGCCGGAAGGGGCGCCTATCCAGTTACAGGGGGCCGGGTTTTTAAAGGACAGTAATGGCGCTATCGTGGTCGCGAAGTTGGACGAGGCAGCGCTGAGCACGTTAGCCCAGCATGGTCGCGGTATTTATCAGCCTGTCACGGCAAACGATGCGGATGTCGAGAATTTGGGGCGTTTGTTCAATACTGCCGACACCGGTAACGAAAATTTGGATAGCAATCTGTTGTTGCAACAATGGGATGAAAAAGGCCCTTGGCTGTTATTGCTGGTATTGCCTTGGGCAGCTTTGCAATTTAGAAAAGGTTTGTTATTGACCTTGCTGTGTTTATTGCCGTTGCCGAAAAATAGCTACGCCCTGGACTGGCAGAGCCTGTGGCAAACGCCCGATCAACGCGCCAAACAGGCTTTCGAGCAACAGCAATATCAGCAAGCCGCCGAGCAATTCGATAATCCAGACTGGCGCGCTGCCGCGCAATATAAGGCCGGTCAATATCAAGAAGCCGCCGAGACCTTGAAAAACACTCAAAGTGCGGACGGCCATTACAATCGCGGCAATGCCTTGGCTCAGGCCGGCCAGTTGCAGGAAGCCGTGCAAGCCTATCAACAGGCGCTGCAACTTGATCCTAAGCATCAGGACGCGAAATACAATAAGGAACTGGTCGAGAAGAAGTTGAAAGAACAGGAACAAAAGCCACAGGACAAAAATCAGCAAGACGAGCAAAAACAGCAACAGCAGGACGGCAAGTCTGATCAAGCCGATAAAGACTCGCAGCAGGAGCAAAAGCCCCAAGACCAGCAAAAAGCCGACGCCAAGCAGGACGCGGAACAAAATAAGGCGAAAGAAGACCAACAGTCCGAAGCGGAGGCCAAACAGCAAGCTCAGCCGCAACCGCCCAAGCAAGAGCCGACAGACCAGGAAAAAGCCGCGCAAGCCACGGAAAAAAATGAAACAGAACGTGCCAACGAGCAATTATTGAAGCGCATACCGGACGAGCCGACCGGCTTGTTGAAGCGTAAATTCAAATATCAATACGGTCAGCGCAATCGAGCTAACCAGTCCGGTCCTGCATGGTAAATCCCGGTATGAATACAGACTGAAAATTCAAGGTGGCTTTGGTCTTGATTAAAACCAGGCACCGTAAGCCCGACACTCTAACAACTCGTGGTGCTATGAAACGATGGATATAGGCTTAATACTGATTTTGATCCTGATCAACGGCGTGTTTGCGATGTCGGAAATGTCGCTGGTCTCGTCCGGGCTGGCGCGCTTACAGAAACTGGCCGGCGAAAAACGCGCCGGTGCGCGTACCGCACTGAGGCTACATAAAGATCCGTCGCGGTTTTTATCCACGGTGCAGGTCGGCATCACGTCTGTCGGTATTCTCAGTGGCGCGTTGGGTGAGGAGGCTTTGACCGAGCCTTTGTATCGGCAACTGCTGAACATCCCCCTGCTGACGCCCTATGCCCAGAGTATTGCGCTAATCGCCACAGTCTTTCTGATTACTTATTGTTCGGTAGTCATCGGCGAACTGGTACCCAAGCGGCTGGCTTTGCTGCATCCGGAGCGGATTGCGGTGTTTATCGCCCGGCCTATGTATACGCTGTCGCAGGTTGCCAGTCCGGTCGTTTGGCTGCTGTCGTCGTCTAGTACGTTGATACTACGGCTATTCGGCGCACATCGGCCGCCGCAGACCAGTGTCACCAACGAAGAAATCAAACTACTGATGGAAATCGGTGCGGAATCCGGGGTGTTTCACGCCAGCGAAAGCCATTTGGTCGGCAACGTCTTGCAACTGGATGAACAAATGCTCGGCGCGGCCATGACGCCCCGGCAGCAGATATACGCTATCGATTTAAGCGATCCGGAAGCGACAGTGCGCGCCGAAATCGCCGACTGCCCCTACGCCCGGGCGGTAATCTGCCGAGACGGTCTGGAAAATGTGGTCGGAATCTTGCAAAGAAGCGATCTGCTGAAACCGGCAATGGCCGGAGTAGCCTTGGATATTGCACCTATCCTGCATGCGCCGTTATATGTGCCGGAAGCCATGACGCTAAGGCAATTACTGGAATTTTTCCAGGAAAAGCGAGCCGATCTGGCGCTGGTCGTAGACGAATATGGCGACATTGAGGGCTTGGTGACGCTCAGCGATGTGCTGAAAGCCATAGTCGGCCACCTGCCCAGTCGCACCAATCTGGACATCGATGTGGTGCAACGTAGCGATGGTTCGTGGTTGGTGGATGGCGGCTTATCGATTCAGCGTTTGAAAACGGTGATCGGTATGGACGGCAATTTACCCGGCGAGGCCGACAATGCCTATCACACTGTGGGCGGCTTCATTCTGTTTTACCTGGAAAAAATTCCCCAAGTAACGGACAACTTCGAATTCCGGCAATGGCGTTTCGAGATCGTCGATATCGACGGCACTCGCATTGACAAGGTGTTGGTTAGCCAAATGCCGCCCGAGGCCGCAATTTAGCGCTTCGTTAAATTGCGTTTGTCGGCCAAAAGCGCAATAGGCGCCAACCAAGCTATCCGCTAACGTGGCTTGCATCCGGCATAGTCCGTTATTAGTTAATTGCTTGAAAAAATTATTTTGTTTAAAGGAAAGACCATGACACCCACGCTCCAGACTCCACTTCACTCCTCGTCGCTTACGGCAGCACTGTTTTTGCTGAGTTTTGCCTTACCCGCCTTTGGCGCCGATTTGAAACCGGTCCTGGAAGCCTCGCCCGCCTTGTTAAAGCTGCTGAGCATCGCCGAGGTTAAACCCGGCGAAGTCGGTGAATCACTGAATCTTTCGGCCAGGGTGGAATTGGATCAACATAGGGTCGCGCGCATCGGCGCCTCGGTTACCGGGCGGATTACCGAAATCGATGCCATGCTCGGTCAAGCCGTAAAAAAGGGCGAACGTCTGGCGCTACTGAACAGTACCGAGTTGGGCAAAGCGCAGTCCGACTATTTGAAAGCCGCGTCTCAAGTCAATTTACGCCGGATTACCGTCAAGCGCGCCGAGCGCTTGCTGGAAAGCGGTGTGATCGCGGAGGCCGAGTTTCAGGAGCGGCAGAGCGTGTTGACCGAAGCGGATGTGGATTTACGCGCTGCCAGCGATCAGTTGCGGGTGATGGGCATGAGCGAAGCCGATTTAAAACGCCTGGACAAACAACGCAGCATTCATTCTTACTCTCCGGTCACAGCCAGCATCGATGGGGTGGTGATCGAACGTAACGTCGCCATCGGCCAAGTGGTACAGCCGGCAGACGCCTTGTACACCGTTGCGGACTTGTCGCAGCTGTGGCTGGTCGCGGAAATTCCCGAGCAACAAGCGCATTGGGCGCGGCAAGGCGATCAAGCCTTCGCCGAGGTGCCGGCGCTGCCGGGGCAGGAAGTTAGCGGCAAGCTGATTTATGTCGCCGATATGGTCGATTCCGACACCCGCACGGTGACGGTGCGGATGGCCTTGGCCAATCCGCAGCGATTGTTCAAGCCGCAGATGCTGGCCACCTTGAAAATCAGCAAGCCCGGTTCGCAAACTTTAATCGTCCCCAGTCAGGCAGTGGTTAGGGAAAATGATAAGGATTTTGTGTTTGTCGACACCGGCTCAGCACGTTTTGAATTACGCCCGGTGCGGCTGGGTCGCGAAGAAGCCCAGAAACGACCCTTGCTGGAAGGCTTGAAAGCGGGTGAAAAAATTGTCGTGGGCGGTGCGTTTCATTTAAATAACGAACGCCTGCGCAGCACCTTGGAGTAAAGCATGATTAATAGCCTTATTGCAGCCGCTCTGCATCAGCGCGTTCTGGTGGCGGTGCTGGCGGTGGCGGTCACGCTGTTCGGGATGCGTGCCGTGCAGCAGTTGTCGGTGGATGCGTTCCCGGATGTCACCAATATCCAGGTCCAAATCGCCACCGAAGCCACCGGCCGCTCGCCGGACGAAGTTGAACGTCTGGTCACCGTGCCCCTGGAAATAGCGATGGCCGGCCTGCCCGGACTGGAAGAAATGCGCTCCATGAACAAAAACGGCTTGTCGTTGATTACCTTGATTTTCACCGATAGCACCGAAGTGTATTTCGCCCGGCAATTGGTGATGGAACGGCTGATCGAGGTAAAACAGCAAATGCCGGAAGGTATCAATCCGGTGCTGGGGCCGGTGTCCACCGGTTTGGGCGAGGTCTATCAATACACCTTGGAACGCGACGACGACGGCCAGCGGGCCTTGACCCAGGAGGAATTGCAACAGCGCCGCGAAGCGCAGGACTGGGTGGTGCGGCCGCTGTTGCGTGGGATTCCCGGCGTCGCGGAAATCAATTCCCAGGGCGGCTATGTCAAGCAATACCAGGTGTTGGTCAATCCCAATCGCCTGCACCACTATCGAATTTCCTTGAATGAAGTATTCGAAGCCTTGGCCAGAAATAACGCCAACAGCGGCGGCGGCGTGTTGCCGCATTATGCCGAGCAATACCTGATTCGCGGCGTCGGCTTGATTAACGAGGTCAAAGACATCGGCAATATCGTCTTGAAGGAAGAAAACGCCGTGCCGGTGCATATGCACGATGTTGCCGAAATCAAAATCGGCCATGAAGTGCGGGTTGGCGCGGTCCTGAAGGACGGTTATACCGAAGCCGTCGGTGGCGTGGTCATGATGCTGCGCGGCGGTAATGCCAAGGAAGTGGTGAGCCGTATCAAGGCGCGAGTGGCGGAAATCAACGCGAAAGGCATGCTCCCGCATGGCC
The DNA here is from genome assembly GCF_057126975.1 of Methylomonas sp. 2F7. Taxonomy (NCBI): domain Bacteria; kingdom Pseudomonadati; phylum Pseudomonadota; class Gammaproteobacteria; order Methylococcales; family Methylococcaceae; genus Methylomonas; species Methylomonas sp. 2F7. The sequence continues at coordinate 4,711,759 of NZ_CP195203.1, read as the reverse complement.
TGAAAATTATCTCCTATTACGACCGTAGCGATCTGGTCGATGCGGCCTTGCATACCGTGACCAAGGTTTTGCTGGAAGGCATCGTATTGGTGGTGATCGTTTTGTTTCTGTTTCTGGGCGATGTGCGTTCCAGCTTGATCGTGGTCAGCACCTTGATCGTGACACCCTTGGTCACCTTTATCGCGATGAATCAGCTCGGTCTTTCCGCCAATTTGATGTCGCTGGGCGGCTTGGCGATTGCGATTGGTTTAATGGTGGACGGCTCGGTGGTGGTGGTGGAAAACGCGTTTCGACTGCTCGGCGAACGCAAGGGCCGCGCCACCAGCCGGGTGAAAGTAGTAATGACCGCCGCCCAGGAAGTGGCGACGCCGGTGCTGTTCGGCGTGGGTATCATCATATTGGTATTTTTACCGCTGATGACGCTGCAAGGCATGGAAGGCAAGATGTTCGCCCCGCTAGCGTATACCATCGCGATAGCGTTGCTGATTTCGCTGATCGTGTCGCTGACCTTGTCGCCGGTACTATGCGCTTTTTTACTGGAGGGGCACGACGGCGAGCACGACACTAAGCTGATCGCCTTCATTAAACGGATTTATCTACGGATGCTGGATTGGGCGATGGCCAATCGGTTGAAGGTGGTGGGCGGTGCGGTCGGCGTGTTTGCCGCCACGTTGGCCTTACTGCCCTTGCTGGGCACATCGTTCATTCCGGAGATGAAGGAAGGCTCCATCGTGCCGGGCATTAACCGGATGCCGAATATTTCGCTTGAGGAAAGCATCAATGTGGAAATGCAGGCGATGAAGATGGTGATGGAAATTCCCGGCGTGAAAACCGTGGTCAGCGGCGTGGGTCGCGGCGAAAGTCCGGCCGATCCGCAAGCACAAAACGAATCGACGCCCATCGTTACATTGAAGCCCCGCGAAGAATGGCCGAAAGGCTGGACTCAGGACGATATCGCCGATGCGATGAGCGCGAAACTCACCGAAAATCTGCCCGGCATGCAGGTGGTGATGGCGCAGCCGATTTCCGACCGGGTGGACGAAATGGTCACCGGCGTGCGCTCCGATGTAGCGGTGAAAGTCTTCGGCGACGATCTGGCTGAACTGAAACGCCTGGCGGACGCTATTGCCGGCGTAGCCAACAGCGTGAACGGTGCTCGCGATATTCGGGTTGAGCGCCTGACCGGTCAGCAATATTTAAATATCACCGTCGATAGGCAAGCCATCGCCCGCCACGGTTTGAATGCAGCGGACATTCACGATGTCATAGAAACCGCGATAGCCGGCAAAGTGGCAACCGAGATTTATCAAGGCGAACGGCGCTTTTCGGCGGCGGTGCGCCTGCCGGAGCAATTTCGGAATAATATCGGCGCTATCGATGCGTTGATGCTGACCTCCGCGAACGGCGCGCGCGTGCCGCTGGGCGATGTCAGCAACATCACCTTAAACGACGGCCCTGCCTTGATCAGCCGGGAAATGGGTAAACGCCGCATCGTGGTAGGTATTAATGTTCGCGACCGGGATTTGGGCGGTTTCGTGGCCGAACTGCAAAAAGCCGTGGCCGACAAGGTGCAATTGCCGGAAGGCTATTATCTGCAATGGGGCGGCCAGTTCCAGAATATGGAACGAGCTTTGGGACATTTGCAGATGATCATCCCGGTCACCATCGCGGCGATTTTCTTTTTGTTGTTTATGCTGTTTAAATCGCTGCGCTTTGCCGCATTGATTATTCTGGTGCTGCCGTTTGCGTCCATTGGCGGCATCATCACGCTGTTTCTCAGCGGCGAGTACCTGTCGGTACCGGCTTCGGTCGGCTTCATCGCCTTGTGGGGCATAGCGGTGCTGAACGGCGTGGTATTGGTATCGTATATCCGTTCGCAGCGGGAAAGCGGCCTGAGTCTGGATTATGCGATCCGCCGCGGTTGCGAACAGCGTTTTCGCCCAGTGATGATGACCGCCACGGTGGCCTTGCTGGGTCTGGTGCCGTTTTTGTTTGCTATCGGCCCCGGTTCCGAAGTGCAAAAGCCCTTGGCTATCGTGGTGATAGGCGGCTTGATTAGTTCCACGCTGCTGACGCTGGTGGTATTGCCGGTGTTATACGGATGGTTCGATGATCGCCGCGATATACATAAACCTTTTTCGATGAAGTAATTGATCAATTGTATGCATAGACATAGTTACTCGTGGCTGCTGTATGGCCTGTTAATGCTGTTGAGCACCGCGATACAGGCGGCGGAGATTCAAGTGGCGGTTGATCGTAATCCGGTTGGCCTTAACGAATCGTTTCAGATTACCTTCACGGCCAGCGAAGATCCGGATGGCAACCCCGATTTCGCGCCCTTGCAGGAAAATTTCGAAATTCTCAGTCAGCAACGCAGCAGTAATTCGTCTTGGGTGAATGGCAAGAGCAGTCGCAGCGAACAGTGGATTTTGCGGGCGATGGCCAAACAAGCCGGCGAGTTATTCATTCCGCCGATTGCCTTCGGCGCCGACAGCAGCAAGCCTTTGAAACTGGTCGTCAACGAAAATACCGCCGCTCCGCAAGGCAACGACGAAATATTTCTGGACGTGACAGCCTCGCCTGAGCAACCTTACGTGCAGTCGCAGGTGTTGTACACGCTGAAGTTGTTCCGCAAAGTACAGATTACCCAGGCCAGTCTTAGCGAGCCGGAGATCAAGGATGCGCTGGTCGAAAAACTGGGCGAGGACAGTACCTACGCCACCCAGATCAAGGGCGTGGATTATTGGGTGACCGAACGCAAATATGCCATTTTTCCGCAACAGAGCGGCGTATTTACTATTGCGCCGCTGATCCTGAATGCCGAATACCTGAGCAATCAACGCCAACCACGTTTTAACGGCTTCTTCAATCGGCCGGATACGGAAACTCGGCGGGTGGCTTCCAAAGCCATCACTTTAAACGTACAAGCGGTGCCGGCCAGCTTTAAAGGTCCAAACTGGTTGAGCGCCGAGTCATTAAAACTTAGCGAAACCTGGTCCGACTCCAGCCTGCAAACCAAAGTCGGCGAACCCTTGACCCGCACTCTGACGCTCAGCGCGAAAGGTGCCACGGTGGGCCAGTTACCGGAGCTGCTCGATAAGACCGCTATCGACGGTATCAAAACCTATCCGGACCAACCAGTGCTGAAGGAAGATAAGGAAAGCGACGGCTTGACCGCACTGCGCGAGGAAAAAATTGCCTTCATCCCTTCCAAGCCCGGCGAATACAGTTTGCCGGCGCTGGACATCGTTTGGTTCAACACCAAAACCCAGAAAATGGAAACGGCACACCTGCCCAGCGTCAAGCTCACGGCCTTGGCCGGTGCAACGGATGCCCATGTGCCGGCTCCGCCCGCTACATCGACTGCGCCGCAAGAGCCGGCAACCAGCCCAGTGACCACGTCGCCGATTACTGTTACCAGCAGCAGCGATACCCGTATTTGGCAATCCGTATCGGCGACTTTGGCACTAGGCTGGTTACTGACTATCGTCGTGTTGTATCGTCGCCCATCCACCAAAGGTTCAACGGCCAAACGCGTTGAGCTTGTGCCGGAAACCGCGCTGGAAAAGACCCTGAAACGCGCTTGTTGGGAAAATAACCCGCAGGCCGCCAAACAGGCCTTGCTGCAATGGGGTAAGGCCGAGTTCGGCGCGGAGAGTTTGGGGGCGATTACGGCGCATTGTACCGGGGCACTCCGTGAAGAGATTTTGGCACTGAATCGCTTGTTATATTCCGGACGGAATCAGGATTGGCAAGGCCGGAATCTTTGGCAGGCATTTTCTACCAAACCCGCAGCGACCAGCGGCGAGGGGAAAAGCAACGACGGTTTGGAGCCCTTGTTCAAGATCTAAGGTTCGAAGCTGTAGAGGTGCAAGGTCTTGTCTATCCGCAGCTGTACGACAGCTCAGCCGCGCCCGTTCAGATGCGCCAAAGCCATATACAACGCGGCAATCGAACGGGCTTCACTGCATTCGCCGCTCGCTAACAAGGTATCGATACTATTCAACGGCCAAGGCACCACTTGCAGCTCTTCCGGCTCGTCGCCGACCAGTTTTTCCGGATACAGTTCTTCGGCGAGAATAATATCTATCGTGTGTTCCAAATAGGCCGGCGCCAGCGATACGCGGTGCAAATGCTGTAACTTGGCAGCGCCGTAACCGATTTCTTCTTTCAACTCGCGATTGGCGGCGTCCAGCATGTCTTCGCCGGCATCGAGTTTACCTTTGGGCAAGCCTAGTTCGTAGCGATGAATACCGGCGGCATATTCCCGAACGAGCAGGACTGTGTCCGGATCAAGCATCGGCACAATCAGCACCGCGCCATGCGAGGCGCTGCGGGCCAGGCGCTCGTATTGGCGGCGCTCGCCGTTACTAAACTCCAGGTCCAGGGCTTCGATGCAGAATTGCCGGGTTTGGGCGATGACGGTTTGTTTCAGAATTTTCGGTCTGTTGGGCATCGGCTCAGGTTCTACAACTTGGTTGCTAAAGTGGGTTTGCTTTTGACGCCAAGATCCGCGCAAAAGCACTTCTAACTGTTGGCTAACTTGAAAAAACCAACCACGCTTTGCAGTTGTTCGGCTTGCCCGTTCAATTCCTCGGCGGTTGCCGCCATTTCTTCCGAGGCGGCCGCGTTTTGTTGGGTTACTCTGTCCAGTTGACGCATGGCCTCGCTGATTTGTTTGATGCCGCTGGCTTGTTCGGCAGACGCTGCATTGATCTCTTGCACCAGGTCCGCCGTTTTAACGATGTCCGGTAGAACATGGCCGATGAGTACGCCGGCTTTTTCGGCAATCGAGACGCTGTTGGAAGCTAGTTCGTTGATTTCCGCCGCCGTGGTGCGGCTGCTTTCCGCCAGTTTACGGACTTCCGCCGCTACCACGGCAAAGCCTTTACCGTGTTCGCCGGCGGAAGCGGCTTCGATTGCCGCGTTTAAGGATAATAAATTGGTTTTGTAGGCAATATCTTCGATTAGCCCGATTTTTTTCGCAATGTGTTTCATGGCATTGACCGTTTCGATCACCGCTTCCCCGCCTTGTTTGGCCTCGCTGGCGGATTTGCCGGCCATCTGTTCGGTAACGTGAGCGTTTTCGGTATTTTGTTGCACTGAAGCGCTGAGTTGTTCGATGGAGCTGGTGGTTTCTTCGACACTGGCCGCCTGCTCGGTGGTGGCCTGGCTGATCGATTGCGCGGTAGCGCTAACTTCCTTGGACGCGGAGCTTAATACGTCGGCGTTACCGAGAACTTGCTGTACGACGTTACTGAGCTGGTCGCGCATGCCTTTTAAATCGTACAGCAAACTGCTGTGGTCGCCTTCCCGCAGTTCTATCGCCACGGAAAGGTCGCCGGCGGCCATGGTATTGACCGCTTCGGCAGCATAGCTGGGTTCTCCGCCAAGCTGCGTCATTAAGCTTTTAGTAATCAGATAGCCGGCAACGCCGCCAATCACCACGGAAATTAGCGCCAATGTGGTAATCAAGTTAACGCTTTGATTAACCGTTTCCTTGGCTTCTACTCCGGATTGTTTCATTAGTTTGGTTTGAAACTCGATTAGCGCGGCTACTGAATCTATATACTCGGTTTGTAACTTCCTGACTTGAGTCAGCAGGAAATCCGTTGCTTCCGCTTGCTTACCCTCTCCGGCCAATTTGATGAACTGATCCTGGGCGGTCACGTATGGTGTACGGGCATCCAGCACTTTTTTGAGTACGGCTTTACCTTCCACGCTGCTAATACTCTCGTCGAGTTTATCCAGGTTTTCCTTGATGGTGCGGCGCGCGTCTTGAATACGGGCCAATTCCTTATCAATGGCGGCTCGATCTTTGATAATCAGGGTATTACGCATCGAGCGGGCGATAACATTAATGTTGCTGATGACATTATTGGCCCAGACCGTTTTCGGAAATTTATCGTTGACCATATTGTCGATGTTGGACAGCAGGTCGTTCATGCCGTTGATGCTGATGCCGGCAATAATGGCCAATAACAGTAGGACACCGCTGAATCCCAGGCCTAAACGGGTCCGCACTCTCATGGTACTCATGAATTTAACTCCTTTCGACGGCTGATGCCGGACAACACAGATATGCAAGCTTTTAATCCTTTTTCTTATAGACATCAAGCCTAGCTGAACTTGGAGATTTTCCGGTTAGAATAAAAAACTCATTAAGGCTGTGTTTGGGAACGACAAGCGCTATTGAATGATAAGGATAAACTGACATGCTCGACTGGAAACAAATCGATACCGTGCTGTTGGATATGGACGGCACTTTGCTGGATTTGAATTTCGATAATCATTTTTGGCAGGAGTTTGTGCCCTTGCGCTTTGCCGAATTGCACAGCTTAACGCTTGAGGAGGCCAAACAGCAGTTGGCGCCGCGTTTCAAGGCGATGGAAGGTAAACTGGAATGGTATTGCCTGGATTATTGGACCCAGGAATTGGCCTTGAATATCGCCGGGCTGAAGCAGGAGTTGGCCGGCTTGATTGCCGTGCATCCACATGTCACCGAGTTTTTGGATGCGGTGCGAGCCAGCGGCAAGCGTTTATTGCTGGTGACGAATGCGCACCGCGATAGCTTGAATCTGAAAATGGAAAAAACCTGTCTGCATGGGTTTTTCGATGAAATCGTTTCGTCGCATGATTTTGGTTTTGCCAAGGAGCAGCAAGGTTTTTGGCAAATCCTGCAAGATAAACATCTGTTTGCAAAGGACAGAACGCTGCTGGTCGACGATAGTGTTGCCGTGTTGAACTCCGCCCGGACGTTCGGCATTGCTCATCTGGTGTCGATCAGCAAGCCGGATAGTCAACGCCCGGTTAAGCAGGTTGTTGAGTTTGCGGCGGTGGAGGATTTTCGGGCGTTGATGCCTGGTTTGTAGCAGTTGCTGGGCGGGGCGGCCGGTGCTCCCTGGGTTTGTGATCCGCGCGCGGCGGGCGTTTGTCGCGCTGCATGACCCGTTCGCGCGGCTCACGTCGTTCGGGTTTGATTACGTCTTCCACCATCAATTCCGGGGTGATGGTTTGCACCGGCACTTTCTCGCCGATGTAATCCTCGATGTCCGGCATCGAGTAAGCGTATTCCTCGCAAATAAAGCTGATCGCCTCGCCGCTGGCACCAAAACGGGCGGTACGGCCGATCCGATGCACGTAATCCTCAACGTCCTGCGGCAAGTCGTAATTGAACACATGCGATACGTCGGGGATGTGTAAACCGCGCGCGGCTACGTCGGTCGCAATCAAGAGTGTGACCCGATTTTCCTGAAAATCATTGAGCAAGCGCTGGCGCTTTTCCTGCGGCACGTCCCCGCTGAGCATGGCCACTTTGTGGCCGTTGGCAGCCAGATAATCGTCCAGCTGCTCGGCGCAGCGTTTGGTGTTGACGAAGACGATGCTGCGCTGCGGTTGGTGATGTTTCAGCAAGCCCAGCAACAGCGGGATTTTTTGCTCGTTGGCCGGGCAGTAAGCCACTTGGTTGATGGCTTTGGAAGTTACTTCCTCGGATTCGATGCGAATCAGCACCGGGTTGTTCATGTGCTCGTAGGCCAGTTCGGTGACCTTGTAAGACAGCGTAGCGGAAAACAGCATATTCAAGCGTTTTTCCGCAGGCGGCATGCGGCGCAGCAAGAAGCGGATGTCCTTGATAAAGCCCAGATCGAACATGCGGTCGGCTTCGTCCATCACGGTGACTTGAATATTATCCAGCGTGAAAGCACCCTGCCGGTAAAAATCGATAATCCGGCCCGGTGTGCCGATAATGATGTCGACATTACCTTTGATTTTATCCAGCTGCTTTTGGTAGTCGGTGCCGCCGTAGATCAAGGCAAACTTCAGGTTCAGATACTTGCTTAGGGCTAGTGCATCTTTATGAATCTGAATCGCCAGTTCTCGAGTAGGCGCCAAAATCAGCGCGCGCGGATTTTTGATTTTTTCGCTTTCGTCGTTGATCAGATGCTGAAAGGTGGCCAGCAGAAACGTGGCGGTTTTGCCGGTGCCGGTTTGGGCTTGGCCGGCAATGTCTTTGCCTCGCAACGACAAGGGCAAGGACTTATCCTGAATGGGTGTGCAGTTGATGAATCCTGCTTCTTTCAGACCTTTGATGATGGAGTCGGACAGCTCCAAATTGCTAAAACGCGTTTCCGTTAAATGTGTTTTCTTCATAGCCCGATAGAATAAACTAAAAAGCCGCGCGGTTGAAATCGATTGACAATTAAAGCGCCGCGAAACTATAGTCTTGACTTTGTAAACTAATGGAGAATGGCGTGAGCGACCTAGTCCTTCATGTATCAGACGCTGATTTTAATGAAACTGTGTTGAAAGCCGGTACGCCGGTATTGGTCGATTATTGGGCAGAATGGTGTGGCCCGTGCAAAATGATTGCCCCGGTTTTGGATGAAATTGCATCCGAATATCAAGGCAAACTCACTGTTGCCAAGCTGAATATCGACGAAAACCCCAAAACGCCTCAGCACTACGGTGTACGAGGTATTCCGACTTTGATGCTTTTCAAGGGCGGCGAAGTGGAAGCGACTAAAGTTGGCGCCTTAACCAAATCCCAATTGGCTGCGTTTATCGATAGCAACATCTAAATCAAGCCGAATCACCGGATTTATTAAAAATGTTTTTGATAAGTCCGGTTATTGCGCTAGAATTTTCTTCGCTTGCTTCTTCGCATTCTGAACGTCCTTAATTAATCCAACAACTACCTGCCGCTGTAAACAGCACTCTGCTGTTTTGCATTTCTTTCATTTCCCTTAATCAACATGAATCTTACCGAGTTAAAACTTAAACAAGTCACTGAAATCATTGCAATTGCCGAGTCCTTGGGGCTGGAAAATATCGACAGAGCCCGAAAGCAGGAATTGATTTTTGCGATTTTGAAGAAACAGGCGAAGAGTGGAGAAGATATTTTTGGCGATGGGGTTTTGGAGATACTGGCGGACGGATTCGGTTTTTTAAGAACCCCCGGTTGTTCTTATTTGGCGGGACCGGACGACATTTACGTATCGCCCAGCCAGATCCGACGTTTCGGTTTGCGCACCGGCGATACGGTCAGCGGTAAAATCCGCCCACCCAAGGAAGGTGAACGTTATTTCGCGATGCTGAAGGTCGAAAGCATCAACTTCGAGTCCCCCGAGCAATCCAAAAACAAGATTTCCTTTTCCAACCTGACGCCGCTGTTTGCCAATAAACGTTTCCGCCTGGAGCAAGGCAACGGTACCAGCGAAGATTTAACCGCCCGTATTATCGACTTGATTGCCCCTATCGGTAAAGGCCAGCGCGGCTTGATCGTTTCTCCGCCGAAAGCCGGTAAAACCATGATCATGCAAAGCATTGCCCATGCCATTGCCGAGAATAATCCCGAATGCTACCTGATCGTACTGCTGATCGACGAACGCCCGGAAGAGGTGACCGAGATGGAGCGTTGCGTGCGCGGCGAAGTGGTCTCCAGTACCTTCGACGAACCGGCCACCCGCCACGTGCAAGTGGCCGATATGGTCATCGAAAAAGCCCGGCGCATGGTTGAGCACAAGCACGACGTGGTTATACTGTTAGACTCGATTACCCGTCTGGCCCGCGCTTACAACATGGTGGTGCCTTCATCCGGCAAATTGTTGTCCGGCGGTGTGGATGCCAACGCGCTGGAAAAACCCAAACGCTTTTTCGGTGCGGCGCGGAATATAGAAGAAGGCGGCAGTTTGACCATCATCGCCACCGCACTGGTCGAAACCGGCTCGCGGATGGACGAGGTGATCTTCGAAGAGTTTAAAGGTACCGGTAACATGGAACTGCATTTGGAGCGGAAAATCGCTGAGAAACGGATCTATCCGGCCATTAACATCAACCGCTCCGGCACCCGCCGTGAAGAATATCTGGTTGATCCCGACGAACTGCAAAAAACCTGGATTTTGCGGAAAATCCTGCAACCGATGGACGAATTGGCGGCATCCGAATTTCTATTGGGTAAACTCAAAGACTTTAAAACCAATGCTGCGTTCTTTGAGTCGATGAAACGATAATTACGCAACGCCCGCCGACGAGCGGTAATCATCGCTCGTCGCAAACCGGCTAAACCAAGCTGGCCAAACAATCTCCAATCCTGATTTACCCATCTGTTTTCTCCATAAAACACAAAAACCTATCCTTAGCCTGAGGCGCAGGCAGCTACATACCAATACATTTGATGGTTATCGATGTGTTTAATTTTGTTATATTGCGCGACGACCTTAAACGAGGAGTACGGCCTTGCGAACAACCAGCAAATTTTTTATGCAATTCGTCCGATTAGCAGGCCCGTTCTGGTGCTCGGAAAATAAGACGACCATCCGGACCTTATCGGCGTTTTTGGTCGCGTTGACAGTGGCGCAAATTGCAGTGTCGGTGATTATTACCGAATGGAGCGCGGATTTATTCGATGCCTTGGAGCAGCGCTCTATGTCCAGACTGTTTACCCAGGTTGGACTGATTGTCTTGATTTTTATCGCGAATATGGCGATTACCGCTACCCATCTGGTCGTCAAACGTCGTTTGCAATTGAGTTGGCGGGGTTGGCTAACCGACAAATTGATCGGCCAATGGATGCGCGACGGCCGACACTATCTGGTTACTCATTTGCCGGGGCAGCATGATAATCCTGATGGCCGGATCGCAGAAGATGTGCGCATTTCCACTGAATACGCAATTGATTTGTTACACACTTTTTTTTATTGCTTACTGTTGTTGACCAGTTTTACCGAGATACTGTGGACCTTGTCAGGGACCGTTACGGTAAACTTAGGTTTGGTCGAAATCCCCATTCAAGGCCATCTGGTCTGGTTGGCGCTGATTTACGCCGCTAGCGCATCCACGCTGGGTTGGTGGATCGGTAAACCGCTCACCATGGCTACCGACAACAGACAGACCGTGGAAGCCAATTTCCGCTTCGCGCTGGTTAAAGCCCGCGAGAATGCGCAAGCCATTGCCTTGATCCACGGTGAGCGCCATGAGAATCCGCATTTTCACCGCTTATTCGGGAATATTGTCGACGCCTGGAATCAGCAAACCCATGCTTGGCAACGTATCACCATGTTCAGCTCAGGTTATTCGATACTGTCGATGGCGTTCCCTATTCTGGTGTCGGCACCGCGCTTCATTCTGGGTACTATTAGCCTGGGGGCATTGATGCAATCCGCGCAGGCTTTCCAGCAAATGGTCGCGGCTTTGTCCTGGCCGGTTGACAACATGGGTAAGGTTGCGGAATGGCGCGCCTCAGTCGAGCGGGTATTAGGATTGAGCAAGGCTTTGGAACAATTGGAACGGGAAATCGCCAAGCCAGATCCTTATCGAATTCGTTTGGTTAAAAGTGACAAATCCGTATTGGCGTTTCGCGATTTATGCATTTCGCGTTTAGACAGAATTATCTGCGTGTCCACCCTCAACGAAGAAATCAAGGCCGGAGAGCGGGTGTTGATTGCCGGTAACGCCTTTTCCGGTAATAAGCTGTTCAAAGCCATAGCAGGCCTTTGGCCGTGGGGCGAAGGCGTGATCGAATTGCCGAATGATGAAAGAATGTTCTTTATGCCGCCGCGTCCGTATCTACCGACGGGCACTTTGCGCGCGTCAATTTGCTACCCATCCGACCCTTCCGCTTTCGATCAGCAGGTTTTGGAAAATACCCTTGAACTGGCTGGTGTGAAAGAGCTGGAAGAGCAGCTCGATCAGATTGCTGATTGGGAGAAGAATCTTGAGCGTGAACAGAAACAACGTTTGGGCCTAGTGCGGCTGTTGTTGCACAAACCTAAATGGATATTGATGCAGGAAGCCTTCGATTCACTCGACCCCGAAGGTGAAGTGGATATGGTTAATATGATTCATAAAAGGCTCTCGGATTCGGCGGTACTGACCATCACCAAGCAGCCCAACATACAGGCCTTGTACAAACGGCGGATTACCCTCTGTTAACGGGTAACGTGCTCTAGGGCGTCGTTGTCTTGGGAGTTGCCATGATGTCTGCTAACAAGCTGCGCGGTGTGAATCTGGGCGGTTGGTTGGTTTTAGAAAAATGGATGACGCCCAGTTTGTTTGCCGGGTTGAATGCCAGGGACGAGACCAGTTGGTGCGTCGAATTGGGCCGCGAGGCCGAAACCCGTTTGCAGCAGCATTGGCAAACCTTCATCACCCGCGCCGACTTTGCCTGGTTGGCGCAAGTCGGGATCAATGCGGTGCGCATCCCGGTTGGCTACTGGTTGTTCGCGGCCGATTACCCTTACCATCATAGTTTCAGCGCGGCGATGTATCCCTTTGTCGGCGGCGGCGTGGAGGTGCTTGATCGTGCATTTGATTGGGCGGAAGAGTTTGGTTTAAAGGTTGTTGTCGATCTACATGCCGCGCCCGGCTGTCAGAACGGTTTCGATAATGGCGGCATCCAGGATGTCTGCGAGTGGCATACCCAAGACGCCTATATCGACTATTCCCTGGAGACTCTGGAACGATTGGCGCAGCGTTACGGCAAGCGCCCGGCCTTGCATGGGATTGAGGTGTTAAACGAGCCGCGCTGGGATGTGGATACGGAATTGTTGCAACGTTACACCGATGCCGCTTATTGGCGCATTCGCCGCCATTGTCCGGCCGAACAGGTGGCGGTGATATTTCATGATGGTTTCCGGTCGTTTCGCGAATACGCCGGTTTTTTACAGCCTCCCAATTATGGCAATGTGATCTTCGATATACATCGTTATCAATGTTTTGTGCAAGACGATATCGACAGGGATATTTATCGGCATCTGCAAAAAGTTGTTTGCGACTGGAAAACCGAAGCTGACGAGATTATCGGCGGTCTTGGTTTGCCGACCTATGTCGGCGAATGGAGTTTGGGATTGGATGCAAAACTGGCGGCGCTTTGGGCCGAGGGGCCTTTCGATCATGGCCATAAGCAGATGGACGACATTCAATTCGATATCGCTTGTCGCGGTTACGCGGCCGCCCAGCTGACCGTGTTCGAAAAGTATCTGGGGTGGTTTTTCTGGAGCTATAAAACCGAGAATATGCCGCAATGGAATTTTCGGGAATGCGTCGAGCGTGGCTGGTTGCCGGGCAAGTTTGCTTGACAGTTGGAGCGATTGCTAAAAAATTAAGTATTTTAAGTGGGGGATTTGCGTTCTGGAACGTCTTACTATTAACAGCATCATAGCAATCATGCCGAATGGGTATGCTTTAGCCGATAATGATGATTAGGTGTAATATGAAAACAAGACGATCTAGAACCAAATTGGACAAAATGTCGCCGGAAGCCTTGGACGCCTGCTTCCCGTCGGCGCGCTATTTTCAAGTTCACTTCGAATATCTGCATGAAACCATAAATGAATTGAAACAGCAGCTTACTCAATCCAACCAGCAAATTGCCGAACTGCAACAGCAGCTGCAAGCTCAGTCATTGGGCGAAATGCCAACGGTAAATTATGCTGCCGATACAAAGTCTACGGGTAATTTGCGCCAGTCTTGACAGCATCACGGTTGCTTTAGATAGCCGTTACTGTTTTTTTCCACCCAGCGGATTTGCCCGGATTCCAAGGTTTCCCGTTTCCAAAACGGCGCCTGGCTTTTCAAATTTTCCATAATGAAGCGGCTGGCGTCAAAAGCATCGCCGCGATGCGCGGACCACACCGCCACCAGCACCAGCGTATCGTTGGGTGATACCTGGCCGATGCGGTGGATCAGCAACACATCCAACAACTGCCACTGGCTTTGGGCTTGTTCGACAATATGCTGCAATTGTTTTTCGGTCATGCCCGGATAATGTTCCAGGTACATGCCGCGTACCTCGTCGCCTTGATTAAAGTCGCGCATGGTGCCGACAAAGACGCCGGTAGCGCCGTATTTGCCGGCCATGTCGACAGCGTGGGCTTGAAAATCGGCCAGTTCTTGCCAGGGATCGAAAATCTCGCCGCTGAGTTTGATGGTCATCATTTCAACCTCCGGTCACTGGTGGAAAAAACGCCACGTCGTCGCCGTCGCCAACTTCCGCATCCAGACCGACGTACTCCATATTCACCGCCGCCAACAGCGTATCGGGTATGTCCATGTTCGGATTAAGCCGTTGCCAAACCTCAAGTACCGTCAGCGGCGCCTCGATTGTGAGTTCGTCGCCACTACGACCTAAGCGGTCCTTCAAGCTTGCAAAGTAAAGCACTTTAATCGACATCTTCATTCACCCGGTAATACAATGCTTGGCTGATTTAACTTGCCTAGTATGCCATGTCCAATTCGCCGCTCACTCATTTTAATGCCGCCGGAGAAGCCCATATGGTGGATGTCGGGGATAAGGCCATCACCCAGCGTCAAGCGGTTTGCGAGGGTTACATAGAGATGCAGCCGGAAACTTTGGCGCTGATTGTGGCCGGCACCCACAAGAAGGGCGACGTGCTGGGCATCGCCCGCATTGCCGGCATCATGGCCAGTAAAAAAACCGCCGATTTGATTCCGCTCTGCCACCCTTTACCGATCAGCCATGTCGAGCTTAGCCTGCAAGCCCAAACCGACTTGAGTCGGGTCTATTGTCAAACCACCGTGAAGACCACCGGCCAAACCGGCGTAGAAATGGAAGCCCTCACCGCGACTCAGATTGCCTTGTTGACTATTTACGATATGTGCAAAGCCGTGGACCGCGGCATGACGATTCAAGGGGTGCGCTTGCTGGAAAAAAGCGGCGGCAAGTCCGGGCATTGGCGACGGGACGACACTTAACTCAACCCTTCCCGCTTATTCGTCGGTCTTCTTGTCAGGTTGGCGGTTGATGATTTTTTCGTCTATGGCCTTGTGTAGCAGGCGTATCAACTCTGCCGAGCCATCTTCGCCAAACTCCAAGTCGTCCGGTTTTGTTAGGTTGGCATTGACGGTTAAGCCTCGGCGCTCTTCTTTCAACTTGATGGTGTACTCGGCTTCGTCGTAATCATTATTCAATAAGGAGCGCAACAAGCCGACATCCTTGCCGCTGGTGTCTGGGTCATAACGCACCTGAAAGCGTTGATCTTCCTGGCTTTTATCCAGCACTTCGATATTGCTGATTTTCAATGCCGTGGCGACCATTTCCCAAGCCCGGTCGGGGCGGGTTTTTAAGGTAAGCACGGGCTTGCCCCCTTCGTCGGTAAACGCCATCAAATCGGCCAGAGCCGACTTGGGCTTTAAATCGTCGGCAGCCACTGCCGGCTGCGGATTGGTGTGTTCTATCGGTAAAACCGGCGGCAGTTCCAGGTGATGGGTGTCGCGGTATTTGTCCGGCGCATCTGCGCAAGCTGTCAGCAACAGGCAAGGCAGGCCGTAAGTCAGCTTTCTCAACAACATAAGGCTCACTCGCAAAAAAAGCGTCTATGTTCCAGCACCGGGAAAGACAGGCGGGTTTTTTCCAGGCGGCTTTTATCGATTTCGGCGCTGACAAAGCCAGGACCGGTTTTATAACAATCCAGTACCACGCCCCACGGATCGATCACCATGCTGTGGCCGTAGGTTTGCCGACCATTCATATGAAAGCCGCCTTGATTCGGCGCGATGACGTAGCAAAGGTTTTCGATGGCGCGGGCCCGCAACAACACTTCCCAGTGCGCAGCGCCGGTTTTGGCGGTAAATGCGGAAGGAATGACCAATATATCCAGGCCTTGCCGGGTCATTGGCCGGAAAAACTCCGGGAAACGCAAATCGTAGCAAACCGCTACACCAAGTCGGCCAAACGGCGTATCGATCACGCAGGAGGCGTCGCCGGCTTCCACCGAATCGGATTCGCGGTATTCTTCGGCGGTGTCCGGCACGCTGACGTCGAACAAATGCACCTTATCGTAGCGGGCGACCCGGTCGCCTTGTTCGTTGTAAATCAAACAGGCGGCGCGGACTTTGTTGGGGGCAGTGGCCTGCATCGGCATCGTGCCGCCTATCACCCAAACCCCGTATTTTTTCGCGGTGGTGGCCAGAAAATCCTGGATAGGGCCTGAGCCATCCTGTTCGCTGACTTTCACTTTGTCGTATTCGTTCATGCCCATGATGGCGAAATTTTCCGGCAAAGCCACCAGTTTCGCGCCGGCTTTCACTGCTTCGGCGATCTGTTTCTCGGCTTCGAGCAAATTGGCGCTGACTTGCGGTCCGGAGGCCATCTGGATGGCGGCACATATGGTCATGAGGTGTCCCTGATTTTAATTGTTTTCGATAGTTTTAACTGTCGGGGAAGCTTGGTCGGCAGGGCCGCTCATTTGCTCAGCGATTCCAGCCAGCCGCCGGTTAGGCCCCGCCAGGCTTTTTGAACTAGGCCGTCCTGATCGTGCAGCGGCGTAACCTCGACATTACCCCACGGCCCGGCAAGTTTGTATTGCGAGCCGAAAAAATAACCTTCTTTGTAATCGTCCGTCACTACCTGGGTAATGATGCTGGCGATACCGCCGACGATTGTACCAGCAATCGGCACAGCCCCGGAACTCTTGGGCACGACGGCGACGCGATGGTCCATGGTCTTTTTTACCAGGTCGGCGGTGCCGGCTATGCTGAGTTTTGCCGATACTGCGTCGATCAATAAATTGTCGGTATAGGCCAGACCGTTGCTGATTTTAAAATCGCCGGTAATCTGGTCAAAGGCCAGACCCTGCCGGTAGACGTCGGTAAAATCCAGACTCAAGCGTTTGGCCCATTGCTCCATGGCGATCAAGCCCAACAAGCGACCAAAGCCGGGTTCGATGCTGGAAATGCGGCCGTCGCTGAATTTCAGTTGCATTTGTCCGGTCAGGTTGGCCGTGGCAAACTGCTGCGGGGCGCCGTGCCAGCCGCCGTTGAAATTGATTTCGGCATGGGTGCCTCTTAAATCATCGGTAAAACCCAGCTGCGACAAGAACAAGCCAAAACCGTTCATGTTCAGCTTGCCGGTCAATTGCGTCGAGCTGCCGCCGACCAGTTTGATCCAGTCCGCGCTGAAGTCTATCGTACCGGCCACGCTGGCCAGTTGCACATGCTTGAAATGAATACCGTTGATCAACCGTTCGGTATGCAGTTTTAAGCTGCCCAAATCCACGCCGCGCCATAGTAGCTGCTTGCTGTCGATGTCGATCAAGGGCAAGTCGGTGACCACTTCTTCCGCAGCATCGAAATTCAGGCCGTCCATTGCCGACAAATTCAGATAATCCATCTGTAGCTTGATAACGTTCGCGCCGCCGCGTTGATCGGGTAAGATCAATTTACCGCGCGCCATCGGGCTATCCAACGTGGCTTGCCAAGCCTGATTCAGATGCTGGAGCCGGCATTTCAGCGCGCCGATGTTCTGGCCCTGCCAGATCAGTTGTTCGGTATCCAGCATCACTTCTTTTAAGGCCGGCAAGCGTTGCTGAGTTTCGGTATCGGAGAATGCGGCAAGCGCGTCAGATAATTTGAATTGCGGTTGCCTGATTTGTAATTTCAAACCGGCCGGTTCGAAAAAATCCGCCGGTTCTTGGCCGAACACGATATGCCCGGAATGCAGCTGATTTTGTTTGCCGTCTATTAACAGTGCTGCGTTCAACTCCTTGCCGTAAGCAACTTTTAAGGGCAAGTAAGCGCTGCTGTTTTCGAGGGTAAATTGCAGATTCAAGGCTTGCTCTTGATCTGCGGATTTGGCCAGCGCATCCTGAGTGTTGATCGTTACACCCTGTAAGTTGCTGCTGATGTTCAGGGTAGACGGCCTAGCCGCGTCGTAAGGTAGTGTCAATACGGTTTGATAGTTAAAGCTACCGTCGGCAACCTGGTTTTTCAGGAAACTGAATTGTTTTTCCAGACGGTTGATGTCGGTCGTGCCGTCTATCAGGATTTGTGTGGCGCTGGCGTCGCTTTGCAGTACGGCGTGTATTGGATAACCCAGGGTACTGCCTTCCAGGCGGTTGCTGCTGACTCGGTCTTCGGTAAAGCGCAGTACGCCGCTGATATCGTTGACGGCAAGATCGACCGGTTTGACCAGTAAGCGGGCCTTATCCAGATGCGCATCCACTTTAACGGTGGTCGGCAGCGTTTCGTAGTAAGCGATTTTCAAATCGAGATCCACCTGGGTGTTGCCATCCGGGGCCAACACTTTTGCCAGCGGATCGATTTTGGCGCGTAACGGGGTTTTTTGCAGATACTGTAAACTTTGGGGTAACTTGCTCTGCACTTGACCCAACACATAGACATAATTGCTATTGGCCAGATCCGGAATCGTTACCACAGCTTGATTGATGTCGACGTTCTCGCTACGGCCGCCATTGATCGCCACCTTCAGGTCCGCACCGAGGAATTGCACGTCGGCATGCACCCCGCGCAAATGCGGCCATAAGGCATTGAACTGGATTTCGCCGTCGTCTATCGCAAACACCACCTCAAACCGGCCGGGACCATTGCTGAAAGGAAAGTCCGCCAGCTTGCCGTTCAACAACATTTCGCCCTTGTCGATATGCCCGCCGATAAAGGCGTCGTCCAGCCAGGCGACCGCATCCTTGCCCATGATTTTGGCCGGCAGGTATTGCGGTACGTTACTGATGTCTTTGAAGTTGCCGAAGCGGGTGCGCATATCGATGACAGCGCTATCGTTATTTTTCGGGATGCTGAGTTGCAGCTTGGTTTGGGTGTGGAAGGCGGCGCTGTCGAGTTGCAGATTTTCGCTGGCAATTTGCCAGTCGGTATCGGTTTGCCGCCAGTCGATTCGGCCTTGTAAGCGCGGGACGTCCAGGCTACTTCTGAACATTTGCGGCGCATTGAATTTGGCGTTCACGCTATCGAATATCAATTGCCCGCCTTGGTCGCCGGCGATGATAGAGCCGCTCAGTGCCTGTATTTGCGGCAGGTCGCCTTGCGCATCGTTGCCAAGCTGGCTGAAACGGCCATTAAGCGCATAGCGTTGCTGGTTGCCGTCAAAGTAAAACGCCAAGTCTTGCAAATTGCCTTGCGGATTGAGTTTCAGCCATTTAGCCCAATCGGTTTGCTCTGCCGGTAGAAACGGCGGTATCAGATGCATCAAGGCTTGCAAATTCAACTGTTTGATCACACCGCTGAGATTGCCCTGCGCGTCCTGCTGTAGATAGACCTCACCATCCCGCCAGCGCTGATGATTTGCGAAGACATTAACGTCGTAGGCACTCCAGCGTTGCCGGCCATTTTGCTCGGTCCAAGCCAGATTGCCTTCAAAGGTGTCGAGTTGCAGCGGTTTGCCTTGCTGCCTGCTGAGTTTAATCTGTTGACCTTGCAGATAACCGCTGACTTGGTAAGGCATGGAGTCACGCCATTGGCTCCAGATCCGCATATCGCCCGAGCCGGATTCCAAATGCAAGCCCAGCGGTAAATCCTCGATCAGCCAAGCCGGCCCTTGCAGATTGCTGCCTTCCACATAAATTTGACCGTTAATCGCGTTGGCCTGGAAAATATTGCCGTTAAGCCGCGCGGAAATGCGCAAGCTATCGCCGTATTGCTCGGGCAGGCTGCTGAGCAGATGGATCTCGTGGCTTTGATTGAGATAGTGGTTTTTGATCAGCAAATCGAAGTGTTCGACAGTCACCGGCGGTCGATGCCGCTTCAGATCCTGCCAGGTCACCTGGCTTTGCAGAATCTCGTATTTGCCCCCCTGTAACAGCCATAGCGGTTGCTCGTCGCTACTTTGCAGGCCTTTGATACTGAGGCTACCGTCCTCGTTACGCAGAATATCCAGTTTGGCGCCCACCAGCGTCACCCAACTGGCGGCCATGGGGTCCTGGGTGAATAACCATTCCAGTAAATCAATGCCGATCCGCACTTCTTGCAGGCGGATAGCCGGCTTCGCGCCGGCTTCGCTGCCTTCGATAGCGATTTCCCGCAGCAAGAATTCCGGGCTGAAGCCGCGCATATTCGCGCCCAGTTTGCCGATATGCAGCGGAATGCCGGTGGTCTCGCGGACTTTTTGTTCGAGTGCGCTACGGTAATCGGCAATATCGATCAAAAAAACCCGTACCGCGCTCAAGACGAGGGCTATCGCGATCAGTGACCAGAACAGCAGGTGTCGGGTGGCCCGGGTGACGTGGTGAATAACCAAAATAGCCGCCTATAACAACACCACGTCGTAGTGCTCCTGATTGTATTCAGCTTCGGCGCGTATTTTGATGCCGACTTTCAAGAACATTTCCAGCTCCGCCAGCATATCGGCTTCTTCGTCGAGCAACATCTCCACGACTTGCTCGGACGCCAATACCAAGATTTGTTGGACATTGTATTGCCTGACCACGCGAATAATTTCCCGAAATATTTCCAGACAAATCGATTCCGGGGTTTTCAGGACGCCGCGGCCGCCGCAAGTCGAGCAAGGTTCGCAGAGGATATGTTCCAGACTCTCGCGGGTGCGCTTGCGGGTCATTTCCACTAGGCCCAGTGCCGACACTTCGGTGATTTTGGTTTTGGCGTGATCCTTGTCCAGATTGCGCTGCAAGGCGGTCAACACCTGTTTTTTGTGATCCTCGCTTTGCATATCGATGAAATCGATAATGATGATACCGCCCAAATTGCGCAGCCGCAGCTGGCGGGAAATGGTCTGGGCCGCTTCCAGATTGGTCTTGAAGATGGTCTCTTCCAGATTGCGGCCACCGACATAGCCGCCGGTATTGACGTCCACCGTGGTCATCGATTCGGTTTGATCGAACACCAAATGGCCGCCGGATTTGAGTTTGACCTTGCGGTCCAGGGCCTTGCTGATTTCGTCTTCGACATTGTATATATCGAACACCGGCCGTTCGCCGGAATAATGTTCGATCACCGAGACGATTTCCGGGACGAAAGTTTCGGCAAATTCGACCAGCCTTAGAAAGGTTTCCTTGGAATCGACGCGGATTTTTTCGATACCGTCTTTGTATAAATCCCGCAAGGTGCGGATGCTGAGCGGCAGGTCTTCATGGATCAAGGTTTTGACTTTGGCTTTGCTGCTTTTTTCCAGGATGGATTCCCAGAGTTTGTGCAAAAAAGTCATGTCGGAATACAAAATCACGTCTTCCACGCATTCGGCGGCCGTGCGGGCGATAAAGCCGCCAGGCACCTGGTGCTTCAGCTGATAGGCTTCGATGCAAGCCCGCAAGCGGGTGCGCTCGGATTCGCATTCGATGCGTTGCGAGACGCCGGAGTTGCCGGCATAGGGCATGTAGACCTGATAGCGGGAGGGGATGGAAATGTCGGTGGTCAGCCGCGCCCCTTTGTTGCCGAGCGGATCTTTGGTGACTTGTACCACCAGTTTTTGGCCTTCCTTCAGGTAATGCTCGATATTTTCCGAGGCTTTTTCGGCCAGTTCCTTACTACTGAAATCGGATAAATGTAAAAACGCGGCTTTTTCCAAACCAATATCGACAAAGGCCGCCTGCATGCCCGGCAAAACCCGACACACCTCACCTTTGTAAATGTTGCCGACCAAGCCCTTTTGCCGGACCCGCTCGATAATCAGCTCTTGCAGTACGCCGTTTTCGATCACCGCTACTCGGGTTTCCGGCGGCGTGACGTTGATTAATATTTCTTCGCTCATTAGATGATGTCTATGCCTGCTAGGCTTAATAATTGCGCGGTTTCGAATAGCGGTAAGCCCATCACGCCGGAAAAACTGCCGGTGATCGATTCGATAAACACGCTGGCCAAGCCTTGAATTGCATAGGCTCCAGCCTTGTCGTGAGGTTCCCCAGTCTGCCAATAGGCGACGATTTCCTGGTGGCTCAAGGGTCGGAAACGCACTTCGCTGACGCTAAGCGCCTGCCAGTGTTGCTCACCGCGTAAGGATACCGCGCTATACACTTGATGCTTGCGTCCCGACAAATGACTGAGCATTTCAATGGCGTGCTGCAAATCCTCGGGTTTACCCAGGATACGGCCGTCGCAAATCACGCTGGTATCCGCAGCCAGTACCGGTAAATCGGTAGCGGTCGATGCCAGACAGAGCGCGGATTTTTCCGCGGCTACCCGCTCGACGTACGCAGCAGGTTCTTCGCCCGGCCAAGGCGTTTCGTCAATATCGACCGCCATGATACTGTGACGGATGCCGATTTGCTTGAGCAATTCGCTACGGCGCGGCGAAGCGGAGGCCAGGATCAGTTGTGGGTGCATGCGCTCAACGATGATAAGGGTGGTTATTCAGCAGACTCCAGGCCCGGTAGATTTGTTCAGCGACAATCACTCGAACCAAAGGATGCGGAAAAGTCAGCGGCGATAAACTCCAGGATTCCTGCGCCAGGTCGCGCACTTGCTGAGACAAACCTTCCGGTCCGCCTATCATCAGCGCAACCGGCTGACCGTTGCCCAGCCAGCGTTGCAGGGCTTGCGCCAGATTCGGCGTGGTCCAGGGTTTGCCGGGAATATCCAGCGTCACCACGTGTGCCCGGCCCGGCAATGCCGCTATCATGCGTTCTCCTTCATCCTTGGTTATCCGGGCAATGTCGCCGCTGCGGCGTTTGTCCGGGGCGATTTCCTTCAACAGCAACTCGCATTCTCGCGGTAGCCGCTTGGCATATTCATTATAACCTTGCTGTACCCAGTCCGGCATTTTGTTGCCAACGGCGATCATGTGTATTTGCATAGCGCTTAAAAGCTTTGTCCTTGCGGCAAACCTGGATGAATAAACTGGGTGGCATTCATGGGCAGCCCTTGCTCAGTAACATGACGAATTGAACCCCGAAATCCCGTTATTTTTGATGCGCGTAGGGTACACGAAGCTTTTGGCTTTGCGAAATCGACGCTACGGTCAATGGAGTGAGGCCCTGTATTTAGCGATGGTTTATTTAAACCAATTTTTTGCCGGATTGGCTTTTTTCAACCAAATGTCGTTAGAATGTTTGCTGTATTGGACTTTGACGATAACAATGGTGATGCTAAGCGCGCTGTTATGGACCCCGGCGCTGGGGGCAATATTGCTGGTACTGGTCTCCGGCCAGAACAGCCGATTGATCAGAATTGTAGCGAATCTATTCAGCCTGGCGGCTTTGCTGATGGCTTGTTTGCTATTGGCCCAGTTCGACGTCAGCGACACCGCGTTGCAGTTCAGCGAGTTTTACCCTCTGAACCCCAAACTCGGCAGCGCATACGCACTGGGCGTGGACGGCCTGTCGATGCCGATGCTGGTGCTGGCTACTCTGTTAACTTGTATTTCCCTGTTGGCTTCCTTCTCCCTGTCCGATAGCATCAAGGGCTATCACATTTCCATTCTGTTGTTGGAATTCGGCATGCTCGGCGTGTTTATGGCACAAGACTGGGCGTTGTTTTACATCTTCTGGGAAGTGACCTTAATCCCGCTGTTTTTCCTGATCGACCGCTGGGGCGGTAAACGCCGTCACGCCGCCAGCCTGAATTTTGTGCTGTACACGATGGGCGGCTCGGTGTTCATGCTGCTGAGTTTACTGGCGATCAGTCAATACGACCTGGAAAACCAGGGCTCACTAATGGCATCGATGGGGCAAGCCGCGCAAAACATGCCGGTGGTCGAGCAAGTCCTGGTGCTGCTGGGTTTCCTGATCGGTTTTGGCGTAAAAATGCCGATCTTTCCGTTGCATGGCTGGTTGCCGCTGGCTCACGTCGAAGCGCCCAGCCCGATCAGTATCTTGTTGTCCGGTATCCTGCTGAAAATGGGCGCCTATGGCTTATTGCGCTGCGTGGTGATGTTGCCGGTTGCCGCCAAACTCATCCAGCCCTTGCTGGTATTTCTAGCGCTGTTCGGCATGATTTACGGCGGCTTGCTGGCCTGGCGACAGCGCGACTTGAAAGCCATGGTGGCCTACTCGTCTTTGAGTCATATGGGCGTGGTGTTGCTGGGCATCGCCGCGCTGAATCAAACCGGCTTCACCGGCGCGATATTGCAAATGACCGCCCACGGCCTGATTGCCGGCGCATTGTTTCTGTTGGTGGGCCTGCTCTACGAACGCACTCATACCCGCAACATCCAGGATTACAGTTCGCTGGTACAAGTCATGCCGCGCTTCGCCACTCTGACAACCTTAACCTTACTGGCGGCGATGGGATTGCCCGGTTCTGTGGGTTTTATCGCCGAACTGCACACGCTGATCGGCGGCTTTCAGCAATGGGGCGGTTTGATGGTGTTTTTTAGTTTGAGCATCTTGATCAGCGCCGCCTATGCCATGCGCACCATCGGCTTGCTATTTACCGGGCCGGTGAAACCGCAGATGCGCGACATCGCCGATTTGAAATCGCTGGAATTGATGGCCTCAGGAGTGTTGGTAGGCGGGATTGTGTTGTTTGGTTTGTTGCCGGCGCCTTTGATTGATTTGTCTACTGCGACAGTGGGGAAGATGTTGGCGGTGATGGGGGAGAGGTTGCCGTGATGTTGTTTTTTATCGACATTTCTTCATCTTCAGTAATGCGTCGCTATCGCGACAGGTTTTTAAAGTCGGTTCTCGCACCGACAGGCGAGATACTTTCGCTACGAAAACCATCCGTGGTTTTCGCCCTTCGGGCCAGCCTACCAGCTGTTCAAATTCGTTCCAGACGAATTTGTGCTTGTCCAAAGAAAAGTATCCAAAAGAAAAGACACCCGGATGCCGCTTTTACCCTGCGCTCCTCGCTTTTGAACGGGGTTGCCGAAAGGGGCTTCCTGCCCCTTCGGCAACGTGCGGCATCCATGCCGCACCCCTGCGGGCTGATCCGTTCAAAAGCTCCGGTGCTCGGCGCGGCATGCGGGGTAAACACCCTTACCAACTTAAGAGACAACGTTTATCGTCCGGTGTGTCAATGAATATGGAATTGATTTGATCATGCAAGATTCCTTACCGAATATCGCCTCGCCGCGCGACACAATCCTTGATGCAATCCATCACCTGGATCATGTGTTGCCGGGGCAAGCACCGATTCACGATTTCGTGCATCACAATACCTTGCATGGCTTTCAACATTTGCCGTTCGAGCAAGCGCTCTCGGAATTTACCCAGCTAACCGGCATCAGTTGTTATCTGTCCGCCGCACAGTTTCGGGAGTTTTATGCGCAAGGCCGGATAGGCGATGAAGATATTGATGCCGCGTTGGCCCAGCAATTTGGGGCTGCGCTGGACACCGAGATTTGCAAGGTCAATGGTAAAACCATCACGCAGCAAATGCTTTATCGGCTGGCCTTGCTGCACGATTTGTCTGCACTGACGCCCGCGCAATTCGATTGGCAGGTGCGAGAACTCGGTGTGTTGGATAAGCCGGCCGCCGCTGGCGAAACGGCTCGTGAATTGTGGGATGCCTTGCTCACCAAGCTGGAGCTGCAAACGCCGGATTTGCATCCGGAAGATTTGCTGGATTTGTCCGCCGAGCAGATCCGGCAATGGCTACCGGATACGGCAGATGCTGGCGCGGAACAGCAGATGCGCCAATACGGCATGGAGAGCCTGACAAATCTGTTTGCGCAGGTCGGCGATAGTTTAACCTTACGCGGCTTACTATTGGCATTAACCGGCAAGGATATTCTCGACTCGGTGCGGCCAACGTTAATTCGCTTATGCGCGTCTTTGCTGGACGAAGGCTTGGCGGCCTGGCGTTTACCCAAGCGGGAAGAGCTGGGTCTGTATGAAGCCTGGCGCGAGAGTTTGATCTACGATGCGCAACCGGTTTTTCAGGAACTGAACGATTGGCAAGCGATTACCGCGGCACTCCCGGCCGATGCCATCGACGCCATCGCACAGCAGTTGACGGCGCTGACTGTGCCCGAGCAACGCTGGGCAGGCTATTTGCAAAGACTGGCCTTGGAATTACCTGGATGGTCTGGCTTGATCAACTGGCGTCAGACCCACCCGGATTATCAAGCAGACGACGACACCAAGCCCTTATTGGCGGATTACTTGGCGATACGCTTGACCTTGGACCGACTGTATGCGGAACAGCTTTGCAAACAATGGCACTGCGAGGCACAACTAGACCGGTTACGCGGCTATTTTTCGAAAAATCTGGCGGAGTTTTCGGTCAGACAAGCCTTGTTTCAAGGCCAATTGCCCGAGTATCTGGCACTGGCAGCGCAGTCTTTGCTTAACGAACCGGCGCGAGACAAACAGGCCTGGCAAACCTTGGCCGAACGGATTTGGACCTGGCAACTTAGCCCGTTGGCTCCCTCAGCCCTCAGTATTTATAACCAGGGTTGGCGCCTGTTTCGCCTTTGCCAATTGCTTGGATTGACCGCCAGCGACGTGCAGCATTCAGAGCCGGCGCCGCTGCTGGAATGCTTGGCCGTCATCGACACTTTCAGCGAGGCTGATCGCAGCACTATTTGGCTGAACGCCTACGAACGCCACTATCAACAAGCGCTGCTGCAAGCTCTGCACGCCAATCATAATCGCGGGCGCTGGGCGCAACGAGACAGTCGCCCCGCAGCGCAAATCGTGTTTTGCATGGATGACCGCGAGGAAGGCATCCGTCGCCATTTGGAGGAACTCAATCCGGCCATCGAAACGCTGGGCGCCGCCGGATTTTTCGGGGTGCCAATGAATTATCAAGGCCTGGACGACAGCAAATTGACGGCCTTGTGTCCTGTGGTCGTGGTGCCGGCGCATAATGTTCAAGAATGCAGTCAACCCGGCCAGGAAAAAGCCATGGCTCGCCACCGGCAAGGCCTTAATCTGACACAACGGCTTGCCGATTTACTCCATCATGGTTTGCGCCGCGATGCGCTGCTGGCGTATCCGATGATCAATGCCATGGCGCCGTTTACCTTGCTCGGTTTGCTGGCGAAAAGCTTCATTCCGCAAACTCAGCATAAATTGCTGGCTGCGACGGCAAAATCGATGGCGCCTGACGTGGTCTCGCAATTGAATTTTACCGCTGCCGATGATTCGATTCCGGCCACACCGCAACAGCCGCGCCTGGGTTTTACCGACCAGGAACAAGCCGACCGGATCGCCGGATTTTTGCGCAATACCGGCCTGACCTACGGTTTTGCCGAATTGGTGGTGCTAATGGGCCATGGCTCGATGAGCCAAAACAATCCGCATTTATCCGCTTACGATTGCGGTGCCTGTAGTGGGCGGCACGGCGGACCGAACGCCCGGCTGTTCGCGGCGATGGCCAATCGCCCCGAGGTGCGGCAGTTGCTAGCTGACAGAGGTATTAAGATACCGGACGATACCTGGTTTGTCGGCGCCGAACACAACACCTGCGACGAAGACATCACGTGGTACGACAGCGCTGCCGTGCCGACCGAGCGACGAGCGGCTTTCAACAAATTCATGCAGCAGATGCAACACGCTCAGCGTATGTCTGCTCACGAGCGTTGCCGGCGTCTGGCCTCCGCGCCGCGCCGGCCCCAACCGGAACAAGCTTTGCGGCATTTTCTCGGTCGGGCCGCCGATTTTTCCCAAGCCCGCCCCGAACTGGGCCATGCCACCAACGCTGCCGCGCTGGTCGGCAGACGCTCGTTGACCCAAGGCGCGTTTTTCGACCGCCGCCTGTTTTTGATTTCCTACGATCCCAGCCAGGACTCGGAAGGTGCAGTTTTAGAGGGCATCTTGCTGGCGGTCGGTCCGGTCGGTGCCGGTATCAATCTGGAATATTATTTTTCCACCGTGAATAACGAGCGGCTGGGTTGCGGTTCGAAAGTGCCGCACAATTTAACCGGCTTTTGCGCGGTGATGGAAGGCGCCGGCAGCGACCTGCGCACCGGTTTGCCGCGACAAATGATCGAGATTCATGAGGCGATGCGCTTACAAATCATCGTCGAAGCCAAAACCTCGGTGCTGGAGCAAATTTATGGCCGGCAGGAAAGCTTGCGGGAATTGATCGGCGGCGGCTGGGTGCATTTAAGCGCTAAAGATCCGGATAGCGGCGAGATATTTGTGTTTCAGCGCGGCGTTGGCTTTGTGCGCTGGCAGCCCGACGACAGCGACCTGCCGCTACGGGACAACTCACCGGATTGTTATCGCGAGGAAACCCAGCCGGTGGCGCCAATGCTGATCAAACAGCCCGAGTTCATGGGAGTGGCGTGAGTATGGCAGCCTACGCAACCCTGATTCCCTTATTCCCGTTATTGGCCGCGCTGCTGATCGGCGGCCTGCATTTTTGCCGGATTATCGACGGCGAGGCCGGCGAGAAAACCACGGCGCGGCTGGCTTTAACGGCTATAAGCCTATCGGTGCTGACGGCCTTAAGCTTATTGATAGCTAATTTATCCGGGCAGCTTGCCGACGCGGTGTCATACGGTACCTGGCTACGCAGCGGTTCGCTGACCATAGATTACAAACTGACTACCGGCGGTTTCAATCTGGCTCTGGCGAGTGTGTTTTCCTTGCTGTTACTGGTCGCGATACGTTTCTCGGTGAATTATATGCACCGCGAGGCCGGTTTCCATCGTTTCTTTTTCATTCTGAATTTATTCGCGGCGGCGATGCTGTTATTGGTGTTATCCGGCAACGCGGTGTTTACCTTTATCGCCTGGGAGATAGCCGGGGTTTGTTCTTACTGGCTGATTGCTTACGCCTACGACCGCCCCATCGCAGCGCATAATGCCACGCGGGTGTTTGTGACCAATCGCATCGGCGACGGCGGTTTTATTCTGGCTATTGGCCTGGCTTTGGCTTGGCTGGAAAATGCCGACTGGCAGACTATTAACCTTAGCGCGGCCGATCTGGAGCCTGGCGACGCCACTTTGCTGGCATTGAGTTTTGCCGTGGCGGCATTTGCCAAATCCGCGCAGATTCCCTTCACGCCCTGGCTGGCGCGGGCGATGGAAGGGCCGACGCCGTCCAGCGCCATTTTCTACGGCGGGGCCATGATCCATGCCGGCGTGTTTTTGATTATCCAGTTAGAGCCCCTGTTTATGCAGGCGCCGCTGGCGATGTCTTTGTTGACTGTGATCGGTGCGTTGACGGCGATTTATAGCTATTGGGTAGGCTTGACCCAGACCGATATTAAAAGCTCGCAAATCTTTGCCACCTCCGCGCAACTGGGTTTGATGTTTGCTGAATGCGGCTTGGGCTTTTGGACTTTGGCGGCTTGGCATCTGTGCGCGCATGCCGTGGTGCGTTGCTATTTGCTGCTCACCGCTCCTTCCATCTTACACAACACCCACGGTCAAGCTATCCGACCGGTGGCACCGGCGTTGGCAAATTGTCGCTGGGCATTTATCGCGTCCTTGCAGCGCGGTTGGCTGGAACCGGCCATGGATTGGTTGCTAGTTAAGCCGGTTTTGCGGTTAGCCAAGGATGTCCGGTATATCGACGAGCACATCGTCGATCCTGCCCTAGGTGCGCCGGCGCCTGCGATCAAAGCCGTGTCGTCCTTGGCGCAATGGGAAGAACAAAAAATGGGTGCCAACCTGAATAGCCAGGAAGATAGTTTCGCGCAAGGCAGCGGTTTGGCCGGCAAACTGGCACAGTGGACGGCAGCCTTGCTGAACTGGTTTGAATATCACTTTATTCTGCGCGGCATCGGCCGTGATTCGATTCGGCTCGGCCGGCGTCTGGGTCAGGCCGCCAACCGTTTCGAGCAATTATTGTTACAGCCGCGCTATCTGGCGTTGTTTGTGTTGATCACCTTGATGGTAGCGCTGGGATACCGATGAATACCCCTATTGTTTTCTGGCATGCAGTGGCGGCTGTGCCGCTGTTAACGGTGTTGACGTTGGTGCCGTTGCTGACCATGTTGGCGGTGGTATTCGCCAAGCCGATTTATAGCGTACGGCTGGCCTTTGGCGGCGCGCTGCTGAACGTGTTGCTGAGTATTTATCTCTTACTGATATTCGACTCGGAAACGCCCGGCATCCATCTTGCCGAACATTTTCAATTGCTGGGGATGAACTATCGGGTTGGTGTGGACGGCACCAATATTCTGTTTATTCCGCTGACGGCAATTTTAGGTTTACTGGCGCTGGTGTATACCTTGATCACCCGGCATCGTAATGATCGCCTATTCATTGCCTGCCTGTTGGCTTATCAAGGCATTTTAATCGGTGCCTTTGCGGCGCTAAACACCCTGCAATTCTGGTTCTGGTGCTTGCTGGAAATGGTGCCGGTGGTGTTATTGACGGTATTTGCCGGTACCGGCAAACAGCGCAATCAGGTAGTGAAATCGGTATTGCAATACTGGCTGTCCGGTCTGGCGATGAGTCTGGCCGGTTTTGTGCTGTTGAGCTTTGGTTTGGCGCAAAACGGGCTGGATCTAAGTTTTGATTGGTTAACCTTGAAACATCACAACCTGGCGATTCCCAACGAAACCCTGATCTTTATCCTGCTGTTTTTCGGCTTTGCCATCCGCATGCCGCTGTTTCCGTTTCACGCCTGGCTACCCTTGCTGGCCGAACACGGCACGGCTGCCAGCGCGGCGATTTTTCTAACCGGCTTGAAGCTGGGCATTTACGCCTTGATCCGCTTCATTCTGCCGCTAGTGCCCGGCGCCGCCGAGCAGTGGGTGCATTTTGTCGTCGATCTGGGCTTGATAGGCATTTTTTACGGCGCCTTGCTGGCACTGATGCAAATCAATATGCGCCGGCTATTGGCGTTTGCGGTGATCAGTCATACCGGCATGTTGGTGATAGGTGTGTTTTCCTTCAACGATTTTGCGTTGGAAGGCAGTATTCTGCTGTCGATAGCTTACGGTCTGGCGACTGCCGGCATGCTGTTCAGTATCGGTTTGATTTACGAACGCACTCGTACGTCCTTTCTGCCGCGTTTGGGCGGTTTGTTCGAGACCAATTCGACTATCGCCTTGCTGTTTTTGATTTCCGCGCTTAGCACCATGGTCATGCCCGGCACGCCAGGTTTCGACGCGGCGCATTTGCTGATCGAAGGCACCATCGAGGAACACGGTTGGTATATTGCGATTGCGATTTTGCTGGGTAACGTGCTGGGCGCGGCTTTTTTGCTCTGGGCGTTTCAGCGGCTGTTCATTGCGCATCCCAAACGCTTCGTACAGCCCTACGGCAGCATTCATCACCCGGTGTTAAAAGAACGGATTATTGCCGTCACCATTTGCGGCTTGCTGATCGGCACCGGTTTTTACACCACCCCCTGGCTGAAATATATCGATCAGGAAGCCAAGGAAATCGGCGAACATTATCCGGAACATCACAGCCACCACATGAACGGCCCGCACCATGATTGATAATTTCCCTTGGCTGTCCTTGTGTCTGGCTTGGCCGCTGCTGGGAGCGCTGTCGCTGGTATTCATCCGGGATGGCCAGTTAGCCAAGCGCGGTGCATTACTGGTAGCCGTTGTCGAATTGCTTTTTACCATTGCCGCGGCTCGGGTTTTCGATACCGCGCGCGGCGATTTTCAGTTGCTGGAAGACTATCCCTGGATACCCGGCCTGAATATTCACTATCAACTCGGTGTAGACGGTATCTCGATACTGTTTTTGCCGATGACTGCCTTGCTGACGCTGATGACTTTGTTGGCCAGCTGGAATAGCGTACAACGACTAAACCGCTTTCAACTGGCACTGATGCTGGCCTTGGAAAGCGTGACCATCGGCGTGTTCACGGCTCTGGACCTAGCCTTGTTCTTCCTGTTTTGGGAGCTAACCTTGCCGCCGATTTTCTTCCTGATCGGTTTATGGGGGATCGGCGCCGAGCGACGGCATGCGGCGATGAAATATACCTTGTACATGTTATTCGGCGGTGTGCCCTTGTTGTTCGGGATTATTTTGCTGGCGATCAATCATGCGCACTATACCGGTGGGGCAATCCCGCAGGATTTGGCTTTCAGTCTGCCGGTGTTGTTGAACACACCGATACCCGAATCGGCGCAAGGCTTGATTTTTTTGTTGCTGATTTTGGGGTTTGCGGTAAAAGCGCCGCTGTTACCGTTTCACACCTGGTTGCCGACCACGGCAATGGAGGCACCGACTTTTCTGAGCGCCTTGCTGGTCGGCTTGAAACTGGGCGTTTACGGCATCATTCGCTTTGCGATACCTCTGGCTCCGCAAGCTGCGCTGGAGCATCGCTGGCTGTTGGCGATACTCGGTGCGGTGACGCTGATTTACGGTGCCTTGATCGCGTTGCAGCAAACCAATCTGCGCCGCTTGTTGGCTTATTCCAGCATTAGCCATGTCGGGTTGGTGATTGTCGGTATCGCCACTTTTAATCTGCAAGGTTTACAGGGCGCGGTCATGCAGTTGCTGAATTTCGGCATTGTCGCCGGCAGCTTGATGCTAATCGCCGGCATGATTCAGCAACGTTTGGGTAGTACCGATTTGGTTCATCTCGGCGGCTTAGCCAAGCCCATGCCGCGCCTGACCGTCTTGTTTTTTGTATTTGCGCTGTCCAGCATCGGCGTGCCCGGCACGAATGGCTTCCCGGCCGAATTGCTGATGGTTCTCGGCGCTTTGCAAGCCTATCCGGCACTGGCGATGGTGGCTTTGTTCGGTGCGGTATTGGGCGCGGCGTATCTGTTGGGTTTTGTCAGACGGGCATTTTTCGGCCCGGTTATGCACGACAGCGTAGCCAAAGCACAGGATCTGCGTCCCCGTGAGCTGGTTCTGCTGGTCGTGCCCGCGCTGCTGGTATTGGTGATAGGCCTTTATCCGCAATGGCTGTTGTCCTGGCAAGAAACTAGTTTGCAGTCCTGGTGGCAGCGGTTAAGCGTGGCGGTTCCGCAGGCGACAACGGAATCGAAACTCACGCAGAGAACCACAATTTCAGGCGCGCAGAACGATGGTTCAATATAACTTTTGCTTTAGCGCAGATTTAGATCGCAAAGCAATTGCCATATAGTTTCGATTCGATATAGTATTACCGATAAAGGCACATTCTTTTGAATAACCCGTTCCGGATACGCTCCAGAACGCATAGTGATAGAAAATAAGGACACCCATTATGATTACACCCACGAAATTACTACTTGAAAACAAAGCCTGGTCGGAAGAAGTCAGTAGAAAAGACCCGGAATTTTTTGTCCAGTTGGCCAAAGAACAAAAGCCCGACTTTTTGTGGATAGGCTGCTCGGATAGCCGAGTGCCCGCTGAGACAGTCGTCAACGCCAAGCCCGGCGAAATTTTTGTGCATCGCAATATTGCCAATCAGGTCATCGTCACCGATTTCAATTGTCTGAGCGTTTTGCAATATGCCATTTCGGTCTTAAAAGTTAAGCACGTTATCGTTTGCGGCCATTACGGCTGCGGCGGCGTAAAAGCGGCCTTGCAGCCGCAAAAATCCGATCTGGTTATCACCAATAAATGGTTGCTGCACATTAAAGATATATACCGTTTGCATCAGGAAGAGCTTGAGTCTATTCCGCCTGAGAAAAAAACGGATCGCCTGATCGAGCTGAATATCATCGAGCAAGTTTATCGCCTAGCGCACACCTCGATTATTCAGTCGGCCTGGAAACACGGGCACAAACCCACTTTACATGGCTGGGTATACGGCCTGAACGACGGCTTGATCAATGAATTGATCAAACTCGACCATAACACGCAAATCAATCCGATTTACCGCTATGCCGACTAGCATCCGGATTTTCGCAACGACTGGGTAAACCAATGAAATCTCAATTGAATTCTTATATGAAACATCTGCACCAGGACTTACCGGCCGGTATCGTAGTCTTTCTGGTGGCTTTACCGTTATGCCTGGGGGTTGCATTAGCGTCCGGTGCGCCTTTGTTCTCCGGCATTATTGCCGGCTTGGTGGGCGGTATTCTGGTTTCCTGGGCTAGCGGCTCGCAATTGAGCGTTTCCGGACCGGCAGCCGGATTGACGGTTATCGTCTTCGAAGCCATCGAAACCTTGGGTGGCTTTGGCGGTTTTTTGCTGAGCGTGGTGCTGGCTGGCGGCTTGCAAATAGTGCTGGGCTTTTTGAAAGCCGGGGTGATTGGTGCATTTTTTCCGGCTTCGGTGATTAAAGGCATGCTGGCGGCGATTGGCTTGATTTTGATCATCAAGCAAACGCCGCATGCCACCGGTTACGATACCAGCTTCGAAGGCGATGAAAGTTATATGCAGGAGAGCGCGGAATCGAGCTTTTTTGAATTGTCGGAGGCCTTGGAAGCGATAACCCCCGGCGTTACTATCGTCAGTGCCGTGGCGCTATTGATTTTGATCGTTTGGGATTCCGGATTTATCAAGCAGTTTAAGCTTTTAAAGCTGATTCCTGGTCCGTTGCTGGCCGTTATTTGGGGTGTCAGTTTCAACGCCCTGGCTTTGCGTTTTGCGCCCGATATGATGATTGGCGAAAAACACCTGGTATCGCTTCCCGAGTTGGGCAGTACCGCCAACTTTATCAACCAATTGCGCCTGCCGGATTTCAGTTATTTCAGCAATCCGAAAATTTACAGCGTGGCGGTGACCATTGCGATTATCGCCAGCCTAGAAACCTTGCTGAGCATAGAGGCGGTCGATAAATTGGACCCGCACAAACGCGTTGCGCCTACCAATCGGGAGCTTAAAGCCCAGGGCCTGGGCAACATGGTCAGCGGCTTGATGGGCGGCCTACCGATTACCGCCGTGATCGTGCGTAGTTCGGCCAATATCAATGCCGGCGGCCAGACCAAAATAGCGTCTTTCTTACACGGCGTTTTGCTATTGGTCAGCGTGCTGTTTTTTGCGAAATATTTGAACATGATTCCGCTGGCCTGTTTGGCGGCAATTCTGCTGCAAACCGGCTACAAACTAGCCAAGCCGGCACTGTTCGTGGAGTTTTACCGGAAGGGCTGGAATCAGTTCGCGCCGTTTGCGATTACCGTTGTGGCGATTTTATTCACTGACCTGTTGATGGGTATTGCCATTGGTATGGCTGCCGGATTCTACTTCGTCTTGAAAGCCAACTTCCATGCGGCGATTACCTTGACCCAGCACGGCGACCATTATCTATTGCGCCTGCATAAGGATGTCTCCTTCTTGAATAAAGCCTTGCTACGCAAGCATCTATCCGCCATACCCAATGATTGTGAATTGCTGATTGACGGCTCCAAAGCGTTGTTCATCGATCAAGACATCATTGAAACCATCGCGGATTTTCTACTGGCCGCGCGGGATCGCGGTATTAATTTAGAAATCCAGGGCTTTAGCGTCTCATGTGACATTTCTTCGTCCGCTCACTAATGTAAAACCGGCTACTTTAAGCCGCTACCAATGCAAAGTTGCTAATCGGTTTCGGAAAAAGCCGCGCCGAAACCGATTTTTTGACGCATGTATTTCGGGTGTTTTTGATAGCGGAGTCTAGTTGATAAACTCCGCCTTGCTAAAAATCTGGTCAGTCGGCTTTTAATCGCTTAGCCCTATAATAGCCGGGGCGGTTGGCGACTTTCGCCTCGCCAATTTTTCCGTTCTCCCCGAGGCTATATCAACCATGTCCAAAATGCGCGGCGCCGCCTTGTCGATTACCGGTGTTATTTTCAGCGGTATTGCTTTGATAATAGGGCTGTTGCTGGCATCTCTGCCCGCCTTAAATGGCGAGGTGGTTTTGCCCGGCCTTTCCAGTCAAGCCAGCGTTAAAAGCGATGCCTTCGGCGTGCCGGAAATCGAAGCAACCCAGCGGGAAGACGCCTATCGTGTCCTGGGCTACTTGCATGCCCGCGACCGTTTGTTTCAGATGGAATTGATGCGCCGCAAAAGCACCGGACGCCTAGCCGAGCTGTTTGGCGCCAAGGCACTGGACGCGGACCGCAAACAACGCGTCTATCAAATGGACCGCGCCGCGCAACGCATCGTTACCGATTTGCCGCCGGCCCAACGTCTGGCATTGCAGGCTTATGTCGATGGCGTGAATCAATTCATCGACCATGCCCGTGTCCTGCCGCCGGAGTTTCTGGCGCTGCGCCACCGCCCCGAGACATGGCGCCCCGAAGACAGCATTCTCGTGGTGTTGGCGATGTTTCAAACCCTGAACGGCCAGGAACAGGACGAGCGCATGGTCAGCGTCATGGCTCGCGCACTGCCTCAGGAGCTGGTGACCTTCTTGACGCCGGATACCGATCCCTACGCCAAGGAATTGGTCGGAGGCAGCCAACCGCGCCGCTTCCAGCCAGCGATTCCGCTTGAGGCGCTGGCCAGCCTGCCCGGCAGCGATTCAACGCTGGCACTTAATCAAGCAGTGGATGCCGAAAACGTGGTGTCCGGATCCAACAACTGGGTGGTCGCCGGCAGCAAAACCAGCGATGGCCGGGCGATGATTGCCAACGACATGCACTTAGCGCTGAATGTGCCCAACATCTGGTACCGCGCCGATCTGAACTACGACAATCGTCATATCTACGGCATCACCTTGCCCGGCGTACCCGCCGTAATCGTCGGCGGCAACAATGATGTGGCCTGGGGCTTTACCAATGTCACCGGCGACTTCCTGGATTTGATCCGCCTGGACGTCGATCCGGCCCATCCCGGCCAATATCGCACGCCGCATGGCTGGCAAGCGTTTACCGAACACCAGGAAACCATTCGGGTTAAAGGCGAGCCCGACGTGACGCTGACCTTGCGCGACAGCGAGTGGGGGCCGGTATCCGATCAGGACTTGCTGGGCCAACCGGTGGCGATCAAATGGACTGCGCTTGAGCCGCACTTTGTGGACCTGGGCCTGATGGATATGGACCAAGCCGGCAATACCCAACAAGCCGTGGCGATAATGAATCGGTTCGGCGGGCCGCCGCAGAATGTAGTGATTGCTGATCGTGACGGCCATATCGCTTGGACTTACATGGGGCGCTTCCCCAAGCGCCACGGGTTCGACGGTCTGATCAGCCAGTCTTGGGCCGACGGCAACCTTGATTGGGCTGGCTCTATCCCCCCCGATGAATTGCCACGGCTGCTAGACCCGGCGGACGGTTTTATTGTCACCGCCAACAATCGTACCCTGGGCCGGGATTATCCTTATGTGATCGGCCATAACTGGTCCTTGAGCTATCGGGCGCACCGCATCGAGGAATTGCTGAAAAGTCGCAATGGCCTGACCGAACAAGATTTGCTGGCAATCCAACTGGATACCCGCAGTGAAGTTCTGGCGTTTTATCGGCAATTGGCACTGGACGCTTTAGACCATCTGAGCGACGCGGACGACGGTTTGCAAAAAGCCCGCAACGCCATCGCGGCCTGGGACGGCTATATGCAAACCGATAGCCTAGGCGCGCCAATCTTGAGTGAATTCCGAACCCGCCTCGCCGGCGCAGTGTTTGAAAAAGTGGTCGCTGCTAGCCAAACGCTGGACCCGCAATTTCGTTACGCCTGGCGGGAAATGGAAACGCCGCTCCGGCAATTGCTGACACAACGGCCCAAGGGTGTGCTGAATCGGCGTTATCAAGACGATTGGCAGGCCATGATCGTGGCAACCTTGCGGCAAACCGTGCAAGCGCTGCGTGAGAAATATCCCGCTGTCGAACCCGATCAACTGACCTGGGGTATGACCCACCCGGTTAATTTACGCCACCCGTTCAGCAAAGTAGCGGCTGTGTTGAGCGGCGTACTGGACATGCCCGCCTTCGACAGCGACGGCTGCGCCAGCGTATGCGTCAAGGTCATGGACAACGCCCATGGCGCCAGCGAACGGCTGGTCTTGTCGCCGTCGCACCCGGAAAACGCCCTGTTCCACATGCCGGGCGGCCAGTCCGGCCATCCATTATCGGCACATTACCGCGACCAGCAGAATTTTTGGCGAGATGGAGTGGCCTTGCCGTTGCGGTCGGTGGCGGTTGGGGACGTGTTGCAGTTTGTGCCGCAATGATGGTAGTGGGGCTGATTGAATATCGGTGGTTTGGCAACTAGAAAACGACAAACCAGAGCTGCCAGCTAAAATTAATCTGAAACACCAAGAAAAGGCCAACAAGCTGACGTTTGATGGGTCCGCACGACTTACCCTAAAACGCATAAAAGCTTACGTACCGACAAGTTTCGAGCCGGATTCCTCCAATTACGCTGACGGCGTTACGCGTGCTGAGGACAGACGGTATTGGGGCTAACACTCGAACGCCAAGCAGATGTAGTCTTAGCTTTTTGGGTTATCCTAGTAGTGTTTTTAACTGTTAAATTGACTTAATAAAGGTACAGCAATGAATCACGGAAAAATGAAAAGATACCTGTCGGGTTTCAGCCTCTCGGTATTGGTTTTAATGTTGTATGGGTGCGCTTCGGCCAATTTGAGTGTAGTGCAGGCAATGGCTGCTAAACCGGCTTCAGCATCACTGATTCTGATTGATAACACCGGAAGCAAGGTTTCTAATGAGGACATTGGCAATTTGAAATCTGCTTTTTCCGATTCATTGCAAAAAGCCGGCGTCAAGATTGTATCGACCGAGAATAAAGACGTAGCGGCCATCGTTGGTCAAATTCAACAATACGATAAAGGCAGTAAAGCGCTTCGGTACTTTGTCGGCTTCGGCGCTGGCACAGGTAAAATGAAAACGGCGTGGAAAGTGTCTGATCAGACCGGTGGCGAAATCGGCAGCTGTAATATCGATGGCAGTATTTCGATGGGCGTATTTGGCGGCGATTTTTATAATGTCCATGAAAAAGCCGCCGAGGCATTCTCGCAATTTTTCACCGGGACCAAGTAATGTGGGCCTTATCAAGTTGCGGCGGTTTTATATCTCTTTACGCTCAGCATTCTTGCTGTTAGCCTTGAATGGCTGCGGCACACTATTTGGCGGCCTGACCCAAGACATTAAATTGACAAGCGATCCTCCCAACGCGCAAGTGATTGACACCGATACTGGCGTGAAATACAACACACCTGTCATTGTTTCTTTGGAAAAAAGCATTTCGCATTCCCTTGAATTTTCTAAAGAAAGTTATAAAACCGAGGTTGTACCTTTAAGAAGAGAGGTCCGATTTGTTTGGTGGTTTCTTGATGCGTTTTCGCTCGGAGTGGGGAATTTGATCGATGCTGCAAGCGGCGGGTTATTCGATATCAAACCCGAGCAAGTACATGTCGCACTTGACCCAAAGTCTGGAAGCTAGCGTGACTCGCCGGAAAATGAAAACAACATTTCAAGGTGGCTTTGCATGCTATTTTTCTAACCGGTTGCGCCGAGGTCGTTAACCTCTCTGACCGGCGCCCCTCAGTGGACGTTGGGCCTCCTCAAGGCAGGTTACTTATACATGCATAAGGCTTTTCGCCAAACGTCCAGATACACTGAGTCACTCGATAAGGAGAAATACCATGAAACAACACGAAAGTTTTAATAGCCACCAGAATCCGCTAGTACTACCTTTCCATTTGGCGCTCCGCCACCTTCACAAGAATGAGCGATGGATTTTGGTTTTGTTCTCAATTCTTTTTCTGGTGGATTGGTGGCTGGGATGGCCGGTTTAGCTTGGTAAGGTACTGATTGAACGCATTGGATGCCATAATACTCACCGTCGTATTTTATGCGCCTGTCCCTTACATCTAAGCCATTAGCCCGGTGATTTCATGTAACCAAGAACATTCAAGTTACCCGCCTTTGCATCGAGCAATTAATCCCTCCAACAAATCCTTCTGCCGCTCGATACTGCCGCACAAAACAAATAGCGCCTGCGCCCTCTCCAGGTTTTGCCGGGGCGCGCTAACTTTGAAGTATTGGTTGCCGTCCAGGTAATCGCTGAAAAAGCGCAGGCCCAGTTCAAACGGAATCAGCCAGATGGCCGGGTAGAGATAGTCGTAGTCGTTGGCGGTGAAAAACTCGCCGGCTTCTTGCAGGTAGCTTTCCAGTATGGTCTGGCAGCGGGCCAGGTCGAATTCGTTGTTGCTGGGGTTGTGGCAGCAGGAGCGCAGGCAGTCGCCGATGTCGTAATGCACCAGGCCGGGCTTGACGGTGTCCAGATCGATCAGGCTGACGATGCGGTCGCTGCCGGTTTCGAATAGAAAATTGTTCAGTTTCGGGTCGCCGTGTATCACCCGTTCGCGCAGTTCGCCGCGCTGTTTGGCTTGCTCCAGGACGGGGATTCGTTGCTGCATCCGGTCGATAAAATCCCGACATTCGTTAAATGCCGTATCGCAGGTGACTTGCAACGGCTGCGCCAGCCGTTGCCGATAAGTTTCAAAGTAGCTTGGCGTGATATGGAAGCCCGGCAGGGTGTCGTGCAGCTCAGCGGCGGGCAGAGTGGCGCATAGCTTGTGAAAGTGTGCCAGGGCAAAGCCGACTTGGCTGGCTTCCGCCGGATTGCTGATGTACTCGCGGCTCTCGGCGGGCTCGATCAATTCCAACGCTCGCCAGACTTGACCGCTGTCGTCCCGATAACTCGCTGATCCAGCCACAGTGGGCAGCGTGACAGGTATTTTCAAACGCACATCGGCGGCACGCTGCGAGCCAATGTGCCGATTCAGCCGTTGCAGATTGGCGATGACCTGTTCCGGTTGCGGAAATACCCTGCCGTTCAGGCCTTGCAATACAAAACGATTGCCGTTGCTTGGGGTGACGAGATAGGTGTCGTTGATCAGGCCGTTACCGAGCGGGCTGATCTGCGGTGCGCTGCCGAGGCTGGTAAATTGTTCGGCTATCTGCTGTAGCCGAATCACAGCCCGGCAAGTTGTTGACTAAGCGCCCGCAAAGCTTGGCCGCGATGGCTGAGAGCGTTTTTTAATTCCGGGGCCAGTTGCGCCGACGAGCATTGGTACTGCTCAACCCAGAACACCGGATCGTAACCAAAGCCGTTTTCACCCACAGCTTGCCGCAAAATCCGGCCTTCCCAAACGCCTTGGGCGATGATGGGCGTCGGGTCCAACGCATGACGTAGATAAACCATCACGCAGATGAAACGCGCGCTGCGTTCTGTGTCCGGCACGTCGCGCATTTCTTCCAGTAACTTGTCCAGATTCGCTTGGTCCGAAGCGCCGACACCGGCATAACGCGCCGAAATCACGCCAGGCGCGCCGCCCAACGCATCCACCGCCAAACCCGAGTCATCGGCAATGGCCGGCAAGTTGCAATGCGCCGCAGCGTTGCGGGCCTTGATGATGGCGTTTTCGATAAAGGTCGCGCCGGTTTCTTCCGGCTCGACCACATTAAACTGCGATTGCGGCAGGATTTGGTCGTTTTGCAGGATGGCCTGAATTTCCCGAATCTTGCCGGCATTACCGCTGGCCAAAACTATCGAACTCATTTCTTTTACAGCACGACTCGCAGCGGGGCTGGCTTTTTCGCTTCCCGCAATGCCGCTTGCTGTTTTTCCAGCAGCTGATTGATGCCGAACTCGGCCAATTCCAGCATCGCGTTAAGCTCGTCTTTTCTAAACGCATGACCTTCGGCGGTACCTTGCACTTCGATGAAGTGGCCGGCTTCGTTCATCACCACGTTCATGTCGGTTTCGGCTTGATGATCTTCAGCATAGTCCAGATCCAGCACCGGTACGCCGTTATAAATCCCCACCGATACCGAAGCCACTTGCCCATGCAGCGGGTTTTTCTTGATTTTGTGAGTTTTTAACAGATGTTCAATAGCAATCGACAAAGCGACGAAGCCGCCAGTGATGGACGCGGTGCGGGTGCCGCCGTCGGCTTGAATCACGTCGCAATCGATGGTGATGGTGCTTTCACCCAGGGCTTTTAAGTCAATGGCCGCGCGCAAGGAGCGGCCGATCAAACGTTGAAT
Organism: Methylomonas sp. 2F7; assembly: GCF_057126975.1. Taxonomy (NCBI): domain Bacteria; kingdom Pseudomonadati; phylum Pseudomonadota; class Gammaproteobacteria; order Methylococcales; family Methylococcaceae; genus Methylomonas; species Methylomonas sp. 2F7. The sequence continues at coordinate 4,670,359 of NZ_CP195203.1, read as the reverse complement.
TTCCAGGGTGCGGCCGCCTTGTTTGCCGCGGCCGGCTTCGCGGTCCATCCGGCTGTGGGTGGAGCGCGGCAACATGCCGTATTCCGCGGTTACCCAGCCCTCACCTTTGCCTTTCAAGAAGCGAGGAACGCTGTTGTCGACGCTGGCGGTGCATAGAACCCGAGTATCGCCGAACTCCACTAACACCGAGCCTTCGGCATGTTTGGTGTAATTGCAGGTGAAGCGTATTTCGCGCAGTTGATCGGGGTTGCGTCCGCTTGGTCTCATATTCATCTCGCTGGTATATAAATTGCCGGCATTATACTGGCTTTACCGGGCGGATTTTTAACTATTGCCGGGACTGAGAGCCTGCTGTAACTCTGCCACGCTTTGCGGTCTATTCTCTGGAAAAACCGCCATGGCCCAATCGATGGCTTTCAGTAAATACTCGGGAAAATGCCGTTTATGCGCCTTCACGGCCGGTGCTAAATCGTCCTGTTTGATGCGATCCGGCGAGGGCTGCGGGATTTTATAATCCAAACAGGCGCGCATACTGGCGCCCACCGCATAAATGTCCGACCAAGGCCCAAGATTGCCATTGTTATCGTATTGTTCGATAGGCGAATAACCGTTAGTCAGCACCTTAGCCCGGTTGCGCTGCGGGTCCAGCGTGATTTTACGGATAGCGCCAAAATCCAGCAGCAAGGGGTCGTTTTCGCTGCGGATCAGAATATTGGCGGGCTTGATGTCCAGATGCACCAGACCTTTTTGATGCACCGCTTCCACGCCGGTCAGCAATAGCTTGAATACGGTCAACAGGAAGTCTTCGTTAATCGGCAGGCTGCGTTTGTGCAGGATTTTGTCTAGCGTGATGCCATAGTCGTAAGTCATCACCATATACACGGTGTCGTTGGCCTGGAAGAAATTAATCACATCGACGATATTGTGGTGCTTCAGCATCGCCAGCACTTTGGCTTCTTCAAAGAATAACGAGCGGCCGCGCATGAACAGTGTCTTGGCCTCCTCATTATTGGGTACGACCAGATTATTCCAGGTGCGGTGCGCCAGCTTGCGGGGTAAATATTCCTTAATCGCTACCTGAATCTGATCGGCCAACTGCCTGGCCAGATACACCGAGCTAAAGCCACCATGCGCCAATTCCCGCTCGATCATGTACTGATCTATAATGGTTCCCGATTGAAGGTAATTCCATTCCTTGGGATAAGTTTCTGGATCGTAGTATTCGGCCATGTGCAAAGCTGGGCGGGTTAAGCGTAACGATTATAGGTGAAAAATGATAAGAAGCATGACCGCTTTCGCGGACGGCGAAATAAGCGCCGACAATCTGACCATCCTTTGCGAATTACGTTCGGTCAACCATCGTTACAGCGATCTTAGCGTCAAGTTGCCCGAGCGACTACGCTTTGTGGAAGCCGACGCCCGCCGCCTGATTGCCGACAAACTGAAGCGCGGCAAAATCGAATGCGCCTTGAGTTACAAAAAGCAAGCCAGCGATAACAGCTTCAATATCAATCGGGAAATAATCGAAAAGTTGCTGACGGCTACCGCGGGTATCGAAGCGTTGATGAGCAATCCGCAGCCGTTTTCCGCATTAGAGGTGCTGGCGTTTCCGGGAGTGCAACAAGAAACCGAAACCGACAAGGAAGCGCTACGCGAAAAAATTGTCCAGTTGCTGGACTTAACGCTGGATAAAATGCTGGAAACCCGCGCCCGCGAAGGCGCGCAACTGGCGCAACTTCTGGAAGACCGTTGTCAAAAGATTAATTTGTTGGTCGAAGCGGCCCACAAACGTATGCCGGATGTGTTGCACAACCTGCGTAGCAAGCTTACGAGCCGGGTGTTGGAGATGGTGGCCGAACCTAATTTTGATCGCTTGGAGCAGGAGTTGGTGTTGCTGGCGCAAAAACTTGATGTGGCCGAAGAACTGGATCGCTTGGAAACCCATGTCGCCGAAGTGCTGCGCACCTTGAAACAACCGGAACCCACCGGCCGCCGTCTGGATTTTTTAATGCAGGAAATGAACCGGGAGGCTAACACCTTGGGCTCCAAGTCCGCTGACCGGGAAATGACGCAGATTTCCATCGATTTGAAGGTGCTGATCGAGCAGATGCGAGAGCAAATTCAGAATATTGAATGATGTTTCAGACTGTCCCGGACAGTTTCGACACCACACCAGAGGCCGCGTAAATCGCGGCTTTTTTATGCCTGGCAGTTTCATGTTATCCCTGGGGAGCGCCTGACAGACGAGCATGGGAATGCCTCGATCAACCTTTTGCCGATGTTAAACGCCAGCCTTTGATTACGACACCACAAAGCGGCCGGACCACCAGCTGACGCAAAGCCGAGAAACTGCACACGTTTTTATTAACCCGGCCCTATTTATCACCGGTATTCCGTTCGGGCTAAGCTCATCGAAGCCCAGGCTGGCGCGCCCTTCGACAGGCTCTGTTCCCTCAAGGGCGTTTGTCCGGCGTCAATTATCTTTTCCGGTTTAACGTCAATTACCCTGGCCGGTTTTTGTTAAAAATAATGGGTTATTTTTTTACACGCTGTTTTTTCCGATAGCTTTCTCCTTCGATTTCAATAATGGTGGCGTGGTGGATAATGCGGTCAATCGCTGCAACCGTCATCATGGTGTCTGGAAAGATGTGATCCCATTGACTGAAGGGCTGGTTTGACGTGATGATCAAGCTGCCACTTTCATACCGATGGGCAATGAATTCAAAGAGCACTTGGGTTTCTGCATCGGTCTTTTTGACATAGCCAATATCATCCACAATCAGCACTTGATATTTATCCAGGCGTGTCATCGCGGTCATTAAGTCCAGGTCCCGCTTGGCTTGCTGCAAGCTTTGCACCAGTGCCACCGCTGAGAACCATTTCACACGGACGTTTTGTTCGATGAGTTGATGGGCAATAGCGGCGGCAATGTGCGATTTACCGACACCCGACGGGCCGATCAATAAGACGTTACCGGCACGATGAGCCCAGTCCGTATGATCTTTCAAGGCGGCAATCTGTTGCTGCACGGCGGTGCTGAGTTCTGCCTGATTCAAGTTAGCGAAGCTTTTCCCCGCCGGTAAACCCGCTTCTCGAGTCCATTTTTGCACGCGTTTTTGATAACGATCAGCCGCTTCCTGTTCACACAACCCCGACAAATAGCGGACATGGCCATAGCCTTTGGCAAGCGCCTGTTCTTGATGACTTTGATAATGGCGGATAAAGGTAGGCAGTCTGAGCTGCTTGAGCAATAACTCGATGGTTTCAGGCATAACCGACCTCCGGTTGATGCCAACTACCCTGTAACAGATGATCATAGCTGCCTAAGTCATGTTGCCGCGCGGGTATCGAAGGCACAGGGTGCTGACCTAAATAACGTTCCTGTAAGGCCTTAAGGCTGGGCAGTGGCTGATGTTGTTCGATAGTCGTCAGCAACTCATGGCCCAAACGTTCTTCGCAATCATGATCCATAGCGATTCTCAGTACGCCCACCATCCATTTACAGGCCTCTCGGGCATCTAATTGTCGGTCACTATGCAGCCATAACTGGCGATAAATGTCGGTGGGTAACAAATCATCACGGAATTGTAAAAACCGGAAGGCCTGTGGTTTGGCAGACAAACTATGGATAAGATGCCGGTAATCAATGCGTCGCGCACGTTCTTGACCGGCTTTCGGATAAATACGCGGGAGTGTTGCGGTTAAGGCTTGGCCGACAAACATGACCAAGCGATCATGGTATACATGCACCCGGACGTGCTCGCCAATCAGCCGTGAAGGCACGGTATACAACACGCGTTTAATTTCTACGGTACTGCTTCTCGTCACCTTCAGGCTGAGCTCGCTATAATCCATAAATCGCCCACCCGGCAAGGGCTGTAAGGCTAATTGCTCTTCTCTAAACCGGGCTTGGCACCGTCTATTTAACCGTTCAGACACGTGATCAAGAAAGGCTTGATAGGCTTTGATGTCAGCAAAATCGCTACTCCCTCTGAGCTTTAAGGCTTGATCCAGGCGATGCTTGAAGGACCCATGAGCACATTCAATAGCGCCATTCTCATGGCTGACGCCGCAGTTATTGCGGGTGGCCCGTAATCGATAATGCGTACAGAGCGCCTCATAAGACTGGGTGAGTGTCTGCTCATCTCGATGGTTATTAAACGCCGCACTTAAACTGTCAGTACGATGCTCAAGTGGACTGCCGCCGGCCAGCATTAATGCTGACTGCAGGCCATCGGCCAAGGCCGAATAACTTTCACCGCCCAACACAATCTGCACATACCGCCAGCCACTGTAGGCAAAGCGGAACTGGTACAACAGATGCGTAAAGACTTTGCCCTGGAGGGTGATGGTCGTGTTCGGATGACTGAAGTCCGATAAGCCTTGCTGACCGGCAGGCACTGACTGGCGAAAGATCACCACTTTCTCAGGGCCTTGGGTGGCTTTCCAGTGTTTGACGCGGCGCTGCAGAGTACGCAAGACACTGAAGGGAAATTGCCCAGCATGCTCATCTTCCAGATATTCCCAAAGCGTCAAGCCGGTGAGCTGCGATTCTTTTTCTAACAGAGGCACCAATTCCTTTTGCCAAATAGATTCCAAAGGATCTTCACGCGTTCGCCAATGGCGTTCACCCGGAATTGATACGCGCTCCCCTTTTTCTATCCTGCGGCCAGACCGTTCAGAAATAGCTGCCTGCGCCGCCGCGGTTTGCTGGCTTTGGCCTCGTTGACGTTTGCTCATATATAAACTCTCTTGATGTCGAGTGATACGTTTTCCAGGCAAGAGTGAGCTCCCTATCAAAGTGAAACTCACCGTTGTCCTTGGTATCAGTCAACCGGTCAAGATAGTTGTCGTCAAACCGGACAGGGTAATTGTCGCCGAACAGGCGTTAAAGCCTACGGTATTTAAAGGCAGGGTTACTAATCGCAGCTATGCAATTGCGCAAGAAGGGCAAAGGCCGTAGACCGGAAACCCAAAAATCGACTTAAAGCCTCCAAGGTTGGATCAGTTGCCTGTTCCACCCAAGCCTTGGCCTGTTCGGAAATATGAGCGGGAATCTGGAAACGCAGGTACGGTCTTAGATTTGAAAAATTCCGGATTCGATGGGGAAAATTCAATTCGTCTTCGGTCAAGACGATGAAGTGGTAGCCTTTTTCGGCTAGAATCTGGTGGGCTACCTGTAGCCGCTCCAGTACTTTCGGCGTGAACAACTTAGATAACGGCTTTACTTCAACATAACAAATTTCGCCGTTATGCAAGATCAGCTCAAAGTCCGGCGTATATCGGAACATTCCCATTGAGGCTGGTAGGTAGAAGGTTTGCGGCTGCTCTCTAAATGCCTTGACCACTGGGGAAAACTCAAAGTGGTAACAAGCTTTTTGTTCCAGTTGTGATTCCCACCCAATCATGCAATTCATCTTGGTCGATGAGTGTTGACCACGGACCAGTCCACGAGACCGTGTCACGGGCTTCTCTTGCCCGCTCCGCTTTGGGTTGTGGCGTAATATTCAGGCGCAATGCGGCACCCTGACCGGCGCTATTGCGCCCGCCATACGAATTTATAGACATAACGATTCCTTACCGTGTTCGGTAATGACTTTTTCTGTTAGTGGTAAGTTGTGCCAGGATAGGCTTGACGAGAACTACGAGCGGGGAGATACTAAGCTTTCCGAGGGCGAGGTATCTACTTCGCTTGCAGTGCGGGGCAAGCCGACTGGTTTGTTCCGTGCTGCACTTTACATATCGATTCTCCTTACTTTGGATTGTTTACTTGTAGGTGTACCTAGGGCGAGGACATTCAAGATTATCGCAACTTGTAATTCGGTTAACCTTCCCAGTTGTTTCCGCAATTCGTTGATCATCCGATATTCAACAAGCATCATGCCATCCGGTAATTGAAATGACTTTTGGGACTGTTCTACACTGTCCCATAAGGAAGCTTGCTCATCTTTGTCCAAATCCAAAGCGATAATCAGCTTATTCAATACTTGTTTCGATGGCGGTGCTTTTCGGCCTTTTTCCAGTGAACTGATGTAACAAGCCTGAACACCCAAGTCTGCAGCCAATTGTTTTTGTTGCAATTGGCGACTACGCCTGATTTTCTCTAAAAAGAGACCGAATGGGGTCACAATGCTTCCTAATCCAAGTAACATGCGACGAGGGTAATGAATTTTTTTCTGATTTGCAAATTCAATTTTCAAAAAAAATTATTTGTCAAGTATTTTTACCTGACAAGTAAGCTTTTTTACCGGACAAGGTCCAACTCAGAAAAATGCGTGGCTGGCCTCAAGAACAGCTCACACCGGCATGCGGCATGGCACGAAGTTATTTAGGCGGAGTAGAGTGGGGAAAACGAAATATTGCCCTGCTGAATATTTGCAAGTTGGCGGACGCGTTATCGGTCTCGCCGGCGGAGATGTTGAAATCTCAAAAGGGATAAATACGACCTAAGGATCAAATTCGATTAGATCGGAAGTACTCAGTAATACTGTCGAATGTAGCTATACGCCTTCTCAAACAGCTCCTCATCGGCATGCAGTTTGTATTTGAACAAGGATTTGCGTAGCGCCTTTTTGACCTCCCGCTCGCCGGCCAAGGTATTTTGCCAACCGGGAAAACGCACCAGCCGGACGATTTCGTCGATGTCCACCAGCAGGCGTTCAATAATAATTGGTGTATCGGCGACCATAGCGCTTGTTGGGTGAATGACAGAAGATGACTACGGAGCAGCCATTCAACGCAGAGTAAACCGGGCGCCATGTCGTTGGCGCTCCGTTTGAACGACCAGTTAGGCATCTGCACTTGGCCGGCGAGTTGTTTTCGCAGTTGCAGCCTTCTGGTCGCTCGATTGCTTGAGAAAGCCAAGAGTCCGCAGAACTTCGTCCTCGTAGTTTGAGGTGCCAATCTTCGCCTGTAGTTTGGGGAGTACAAGATCTCGGAGTCCGAGTATCTCTACGTCAAACTCTCGTCCTAGTGCATCTGACCTGATCGTGCGATGAAGCGGCGCCGATGTATCGCACCCCTTCACGAGCCAGCACACCCAGACTCGCTTCACTTTCGCTGGGTCAATCCCAACCTGACGATAGGTGGCCTCAATCTGCTCAAAGTAGTTCTTTTTCCTTTCATGGTCTGTGCGACCAGTGCTTGCGCCGTCACGTTGCGGCGCTGCACCGAAAAACTTCTTGTCGAATCGAGACTCAAGGTCCTTGACTGTAGGACACCAATTTGGACGATGTGTCACACCAACTTCGATGTGAAACGATTCGCCATTGGCCAAGTCATGCGCAAGCAGAGCGAACTGCCTATTGTTTCCTTGCTCGACTTTCAAATCGCTCAGCGTGAAGCACTTGCGGCACAGGCGAAAGTACGCGTCGACTATGTGTTCTGCAGCGTTCATGTAAACAGTTGAATCACATGCCTAACGCCAGTCGTACCTGGCGCATTTGTAGTTAGCGCTGCGAACGAAAAATGCGTCCGTGTTGACGGCATTGTTATGCCAATCATGCACCTGGACCGAGCGCCATATCATAGATTCGACCAGTATTCAGGTGTGCATACTGCTGAGGTGTAGCTTGCTGGATTGTAGTTTGGTTGCTCCTCTCAAATGCCTTAATATCTTGATTCGCGATTTTGAGTGCTTCAATCCATTGATTCGAGTTAATCACGTTTCCTGTTCCAAGATTGCCTCTAACTTCAGAATCGAAGGCTGGCCCAACGCGACCATCACTTAACAACAATACAGCCTTTGAAATGCCCACTATTCCAGCAAGCCCGTTTCTTGCTCGGCCATGATATGACAGATTTTGAAAAATATTCCAAAGCTCAATAAGTGCCGTGCAATTTTCAGCTGAAAACGATGCTTCCTCTCTAATCTCAAAGGCTTGTAACACCTGTATATATTGCGCTGCTTGATCGACTAAATTTTCGAGATATGGCTCATCGTGCGTGTTTTCGATCTCCGTACGTCGCATTCTATTTGGACGGCAGGCTTGCCATCTTCGTAGGACAGCGCCGAGTTGCCGAGGACGCGCATTTTGTTGAGTGTTTAGCCAACAATTCCAATCATCCACGTACTTCGCAGCAAAGCGACTAACTTTGCCTTGAAATTGAGCAATGTTGAGATTTGCAATACCGGGCATCAGTGTTCAATCCTTAAGGCATAACTAATAATTAGAAAATTCTGTATATCCACAAAAAAGACCTTCGACAAGATAATTTATTGATCAGCATATGATTTTCCCTTATGTATATCATCAATGATAGGCTGCTATGACAGGTAACGATTCAATCGCTGTCATTGGATCACATTAGGCGATAGGCGGCAAAGGGTCGATAGCGACAGTTCAAGTTATCAAAAATCCTCGCTCTGTACTGTCGCAAACATATTGGAATTGGGGATGGTTTGGGGTGGAATACTGCGCTGGTATAGGCCGCCGCCGGGAATATGCAGTGGCATTCAGTGCACAATTGAATCAATATGGCTGCTGTAGACTGCTTTTGCCAGAATTGACCGACACACTATATGCATTTTTTCCATTCCCCTAGATTTTTCCCTATCAAACCAAAAATCCTGACAATCAAAATCAATTTAGGAGAGCAGGTACCATCCCAAGAAAGGGCACCTGCCTCGCGAGTGCTCAGTTTGAAATAAATGAGCAAGAACTGTCGGATTTTTTCATTTTTTGTGTCATTAGTTTTTCACTAATTTGGCACACTTTTCATTTTTTGTGTCACTCGTGTCGGATCTCATAATTTCTGAAAAACTGACCTTCATAAAAATCAACCAGTTGCATAAATTATGAGATTTTCATTTCTTTAAAAAATCTCATAATTAAAGGTTAAAACTTAACAAAATTCTCATAATTTTTGATAAATTGATTTTAATCATTAAAATTCAATATCTTACAAAAAACAAACCAATCTAGTAACACATTACGTGTGCATGAACTCGCAGTAACAGGCAATAAAAAAGTCCAACTGAGATCAGTTCGGCTTTTTTAATTGGGGTGGTGTCGCCACTTGAAACAAACCGCGTCTGCTCTGCTATTGCGGGTCGATGCAGGCTAGTTTTGGCAGGGGTTCAATTCCCGATTCCGCAATTGAACCGAGATTCCCTTTGGATCAGCGAAGCTCATACCAAACACCGCGACCACTACCATGTTGATTGAGGTGTCCCAGCTCAACCAGCGCTCTGAAGTGTTGCTTCAGGGTGTTTCGATTGCTTCCAGTTAGTCTGATGGCATCTGCCATCGTCATGCGACCGTGTTCTCGAGTGAATTCGACAATCTGCAGCGATAGCTCGGGCAACGGCGCCAGAACCAATTTTTCACGCTCAACTTTTTTGTTGAGGCGACGCATTTGCTCGGCAAGCGAACGCAAGAAAAACAAAAGCCAAGGTAGCCAGTTCGGCGCTTCGGTTCGAATCGTTCCCTGGGTCTGTCTTAACGCCAGATAGTAGGCTTCCTTGTTCATTTCGATGACGCTTTCCAGCGAGCTATAAGGCACGTAGCTATAACCTGCTTGTAAAAGCAGCAATGTGGTCAACACCCTACTCAATCGGCCATTACCATCTTGAAAAGGATGGATTTCAAGGAAAATAACTACCCACAAACCAATCAATAGCAACGGATGCAATTGCGCTAAACTGCGTTCTTCCTGAGTCCACGTGACCAATTCGGTCATTAATCTTGGGGTATCAAAGGGCGTAGCGGTTTCGAATACCACACCAAGTTGCAATCCGTTTTCGTCAAAAGCAACCACGCTATTGGAGGACGATTTGTAGTTACCACGATGCCAGGCATCCTTTTCGCTGTAGACCAGCAGGTCGCGGTGCAATTGCTTGATATGGTTCTCGGTCAGCGCGATGTCCGCCCAGGAAGCAAATACCAAATCCATGACTTCGGCATAACCCGCCACTTCCTGTTCGTCTCGTGTGGTAAAGGTCTTGATCTGCAAATTCGACAACAAGCGCTCAACATCGCGGTCCGATAATTTGCTGCCTTCAATGCGAGTGGATGACCCGATGCTTTCAATCGTTGCGACTCGTCGCAATGCGGAAAGGCGATCAGGCGCCAGTGTGCCCAATGCACGCCAGGCACCTTTGAACTCATCAATTTTGGCGATTAAGCCAAGAATCTCCGGGGTAATCTGGATGGTGTCAGAATTTATCATGTGACCAATCTTACGCCCAATAACACCCATTATCCATAAATACACCCATTTACACCCAAAAGCGGCAATTCCATGCTCTATACAGGTTTTTGCGTGGAGTGTTTCATGGAGAACAAACAATGCCCTGCATGTGGCCAGCTATTTCAGCCTCGACCACAAACCCCACATCAATCCTATTGCTCAGCTATCGGTTGCCAGCGCCAACGTAAAAAGCAGTGGCAGCGGAACAAATTGCAGAATGACCCAGATTATCTAGATAACCAGAATCGCGCACAGCAGGCCTGGATTGATCGCAATCCGGACTATTGGCGTCAATATCGCAAATCACATCCAAAGTATGTCGAGCGAAATCGAGCTTTGCAACGGGGACGAAATCGGCAAGCGACTGCCAGCGTAATTGCAAAGAGGGATGCGTCAATCCCTGTTAATTCAGTACCTCCAGGCATCTATCAGCTGAGCCGCAAGTCAGACGACCCTATTGCAAAGATGGACGTGTGGATCGTAGAGATCACGGTGCATGCCTGTGTTTGCTCGGGTTCCGTGAAAATTGCAAAGAGATGACCTGATAGACATTACCAATGGCTGATATTACCGTTACACGTAAATAAGTCCTTGAAACTGGACACATCTGATCCGAATTGACTGGCTTTGGATCAGGCTGAACAAGGACAACATGCAAATTGGCGCTTACGGGATGGGCTATGCAATCAGACGATACCAATGAAACCGATAGTGGGCATCCTCCTGCACTTAAAGCCGCTCAATACGTGCGGATGTCGACGGAACACCAACAATATTCCACGGAAAATCAGGGTGACAAAATTCGAGAATATGCCGCCCGACGTAACCTGGTAATCGTGCGAACTTACGCTGACGAGGGTAAAAGCGGATTACGGATTGATGGTCGACAGGCTTTACAGCAATTGATCAAGGATGTCGAAGCCGGTACTCAGGAATTTCAAGTCATCTTGGTTTATGACGTTAGTCGCTGGGGGCGGTTTCAGGATGCCGACGAGTCGGCTTATTACGAATATATTTGCCGCCGCGCCGGCATCCAGGTCGCCTATTGCGCTGAGCAGTTCGAAAACGACGGCTCACCGGTATCCACCATCGTCAAAGGCGTCAAACGCGCGATGGCCGGCGAATACAGTCGCGAACTATCCACCAAAGTATTTGCGGGGCAGTGCCGACTGATAGAGATGGGCTTCCGCCAAGGCGGACCTGCCGGTTATGGATTACGCCGGGTATTGATTGATCAATCGGGCGCACACAAAGGCGAACTAGCCAGAGGCGAACATAAAAGTCTACAGACCGATCGAGTCATTCTGATGCCGGGTCCGGATAATGAAATTAAGGTCGTCAATCAGATGTACCGATGGTTCGTCGATGAAGGCATCAGCGAAACCGAAATAGCCAATCGACTGAATGAGCGAGGTGTCCGTACCGACCAGGATCGTCACTGGACGCGCGGTACCGTTCGCGAGGTCCTGAGTAACGAGAAGTACATCGGGAATAATATTTACAACCGCATATCCTTCAAACTAAAAAAGCTTCGCATCGTTAATTCGCCGGATATGTGGATCAAGAAGGAAGGCGCTTTTGAAGGCATCGTTTCCCCGGAGCTGTTCTACACGGCACAAGGCATTATTCGGGTGCGGGCACATCGATACAGCAAAGACGAACTGATCGAAAAACTGCGCAATCTCTACGAACGCCGAGGCTTCCTCTCAGGGCTGATCATCGACGAAGCCGATGACATGCCGTCCAAAGCCGCCTACGTTCACCACTTCGGCAGTCTGATCCGTGCCTACCAAACCGTCGGTTTTAACCCTGACCGGGATTACCGCTATCTCGAAGTGAATCAGTTCCTTCGCCGCCTCCACCCGCAGATTGTTTTGCAAACCGAACAGAAAATTGCCAACCTCGGTGGCAGTGTCGAGCGCGATCCGGCCACCGATCTGCTGCTGATTAATCGCGAGTTTTCAGTCTCTGTTGTCCTGGCTCGGTGCCAGACTCTCGATAACGGCCATTATCGCTGGAAAGTCAGATTCGATACCAGCTTGGCCCCAGATATCACCATCGTAGTCCGTTTGGACCAACCTAATCAGGCGCCTCTGGATTACTACTTATTGCCGAAGCTGGATTTCGGCATACCCAAGATCAGTCTCGGTGAACACAACGGCATTGAATTCGAAAGTTACAGGTTCCACACACTTGATTACTTGTACGGCATGGCCGAACGCAGCCGGATCCGGAGAGCGGCATGACCAAACAACATCGGCAAGGTAGTGTCCACATGATTCCCATTGAACTGATTGTGGCACTCAACCCGCGTGATCGTAATCATCGTGTTTTTGGCGAGATCGTTAACAACATCAAAACCATTGGCCTCAAGAAGCCCATTACGGTGACACCCCGCCTCTCTGCGGATGGCCAAGATCAATTCCTGCTGATTTGTGGCGAGGGGCGACTCAAAGCCTATCAAGAACTTGGGGAAACCAGAATTCCAGCGCAAGTCATTCAGGTCGACGATGAAGACGCCTTCATCATGAGCCTGGCGGAAAACATTGCCCGCCGCCAATGTCGACCGCTTGAGTTATTGGCCGGCATTCAGCAATTGAGGGATCAGGGTTATGACAAGGCAATCATTGCCAAAAAAACGGGGTTAAGCGCCTGTTATGTCCAAGGCATTTTGATGTTACTGGATCAAGGAGAAGAGCGGTTGATTGTCGCCGTTGAAAGCGGACGAATCCCTTTAAATACCGCGCTAGAAATTGCAAACGTCGGCAACGCCGAAAAAGATGTACAAGTCGCTCTCCAGGAGGCTTACGAATCGGGTGAGTTAAGAGGCAAGCAGTTGACTCAGGCGCGGAAGGTTATTTTACAACGCCAAAGTCTAGGGCGATCCATCGCACATGCAGCACCGCGCAAAACGCCCAAAGAGGTTACGACGATCAGCTTGGTGAGAAGTTATCAAAAGGAAGTCGACCGCCAAAAACTGATGATCAAAAAGGCGGAATTTGCCCAACAACGTCTGATGTTCGTTGTCGGCGCCTTGCGAGAATTGCTCGCGGATGAAAATTTTACAACATTGCTGCGCGCCGAAAGCTTGGAAACGCTGCCGAAATACCTGGCAGAGCGTGTATCGGCGGGAGGCCATTAGCTGTGACAGAATTACCCCTCGGTTTTGAAATGTCACAATTGGTGATTCCGCTCGATCGGATTTTACCTTCTCGAAAAACGCCAGAGGGTTTGCTGAACTCCCGGAAGTTTAAGCAAATTCAATCATCAATTGCCGAAGTCGGCCTGATAGAGCCTTTGACCATCGGCAAGGCTAATAAAGCGACGGGGCACCACATTCTGCTGGATGGCCATATTCGGTTGATGGTGCTGCGCCAGTTTGAATATGACGATGCCCCCTGTCTCATAGCCACTGACGACGAATCCTATACCTACAACAATCGTATCAACCGGCTTTCTACCGTGCATGAACATTACATGATTCGTCGAGCAGTGGAACGCGGTGTCTCCCGGGAGCGGCTCGCCATTGCGTTGAACATGGATATCAGTTTCGTGGACAAAAAGCTCAATTTACTGGATGGCTTATGCGCTGAGGTAGTTGAGCTCTTGAAGGACCAGGAATTCTCGGCTTATGTGAGTCCGGTGCTGCGGAAAATGAAACCCATTCGACAATTGGAATGCGTGGAACTCATGGTGTCAGCCAACAATTTGACCGTGCCCTACGCCCAGGCATTGTTGATGGCGACGCCTGACAATTTATTGGTCGAACCCAGCAAAGCCAAGCGAATCAATGGCGTAACGCCCGAGCAAATCAGCAAAATGGAACGAGAAATGACTAATTTACATGGGCAGTACAAATTGGTCGAGCAAACGTATGGTGAGGTCATTCTAAATTTGGTTCTGGCCAAGGGATATTTGTCCAAACTACTCGATAACCCGCAAGTGTCGCGTTACCTGCGGCTTCATCAGCCTGACGTACTGGCCGAGTTTGAAAACATCATCCAGACGGTATCGCTGGATAAATAATGCACATTGTCGGACACGGCCATGAGCGGGCAAACCATGAAATGCTGGCCGGCAAGTTCCCGGGCACAACCGGCCGTTCGCCACCGACAGCTTTGCAGCGGCCCACCGCCCAGGAAGACGTACCCGTCGCTGTTCCCTCTCATTAGCCTCTTTCAAGACGATGAAAACTACTGCACGGGTTTGACATAGACATAAAACTTTATTTGTGCAACAAAGCCTTTCATAAGGAGGAAATTTGGATTTAAATAAGCTAGGCAACCGTCTTTCTGTAGCTTATTTTCTGGGAATTATTCTGGCAATAAATGAGCAGACTTTAGCGCGGTGTTGTGCTTAAGGTGTCAACTAACTATGTATTGATTACTTTCTGAATAGTTGGATCTGCCGCAAGTGAGTTTCTAACTTTTTCTTTTGCATCGTCATCAAGCGATGCTGCTTTCGCAATTTTTGAAATAATGGCATCAAGCTTAGTTTTGCACTTTTTATCTTTGTTTTCGGTTGCTTTTGTAATTATTTCGTCAAAATCCTTATAATCTAGCGTTTTGGCTGTAGATTTAAATTCCTTATAAATATTCTCAGGTATCCAGCCAATATGTTCCTGTAGAACTTCATTAATCATTTGTTCAAAAGTCGCTTTGTCAGGCGCTCCAGCTGGCACATAGTCTTCTGTCCCAACTCTTGAATACAAATTACCAACAAGCCATCCGAGTTTTGATTGAAAGTTATCTTTAAGCTCCAAGATTTTGGCATCTAAGCACAGATCGTAATGTTCATATGCTCGGATTGCTATTGATAGTAACAAAAATGTGCAGCTATCTTCAGGTAGGCCAAGTTGAGGCATTTTTTTAAGAAAAAAAAGCTCTTTGTCATTGTTGTTATAAATTTTCTTTAATTTATCTTCTAACAAATATTTGTTTTTCGATGAGCAAAATAATTTTTCATCAATTTTAATTGGGGCATCGCTCTTTATCTCGGAAATATACCTGTTAATAACCAAGTCAAGACTTCTAACTGCTGCTAAAGTTATGTATCTTGATTTGCAATCGCTACCGTTTCTTCTAACGAGGTCACAGCTCTGAGTTAATATTTGAAAATGCGTATACTCATTCGCTGAATAGTGAGGGTGTATGGTATCTATAAGAGAAATTAAGCCTGGTGTTTTTGCAAGTATATCGCCCTGCTTAAGAGAGCTTTTGTCGGGAGCGTCTGTGTATGTGAAATGCGTATTCATTTTCAATAAAAACAAACATTAATGTCAAACAGCTCCTTTTAATGTCATATTAATTTTTCTAAATTCATCCCTGATAATTGATTTTTTATTTACAACTTTTCCTGATGTCATCGCGTAAATAGTTTTATTTGTGGGAAAGCTGCTTTTTGTATTAACGACATTATCCTGTTTATATGTATAAAATACATATTCATAGGCATTAGAACCAGCCGACGATGATGTTGCAGTATAATTGATTGATGCTGACTTTGCGTTCATGATAAATATCCGTTAATTATTGTTTTCATCAAGGTCTATTTCATAGACGTTTTTTATAAAATCAGTAGCTTGTGCAATCCTTTGAATAGCAGTTTTTTCGTCAAGAATTGAAATAACATCTGATAAATTAGACACATCAAAATGAAAATTAAAATCCGCTCGAATAGAGTTCATGTTATATGATATGGATAGATTCAATATTTGTCTGCTGTCCAGTTCATATATTCTCTGTACGATGGTTTGCTTTAGTTTGTATGTATTAGCATCTATTGCGGTGCTATCAAGTAAATCAAATTTCGATGAAATAGTATCTATGTCATCCGTATCTTCAAAGCTAAAATTAAAGCCAATGCCGCTAACAGGTGTATGTTCGAGTAGTGTTGCTATTTTTTTACCAATATCAATCGCAAATTCTAATCCGCTAGAATTTTCATTGTCTGGCTTTATCTCTAATCGCTGAGCTGATGGATAAAGCTTTATATTAGGAATGCTTATCTGAACAGGGAGGGAAGTGTCATTTAACGGAAAAGCAATCGTAGCTTCTTCGCCTTCTGTAAGGAGGTTTTTATTTATCCATTGAGGATTAAAAATGCTTGGATTCCAAGCCCCAACAATTACAATGTTGTAACTTCCTTTAACAGGTCTCATATATATGGCTCTTGAATTAAGCGGGTCAATGTTGACCGTTATAGCTCCCCATGCCCTTCATGCATGGATTCTTACTGACAAACTCTATTATTCTAGCACTGATCCATCAAAATTGCTGTTTCGAGCAAGTCCATAGCTCTATCAGGGAATCAATATTTAACATCGTTTAGTCTATCTAGTGATCACAGCTGAGAATCAAGGCAAGGTGTGCGGCTGCGGACTCTATACGAATAGTGATTTCTTCCGACGTTGGACAGCACTATGTCTTGCCGGTTCATTAGCGATTCTGGAAATTGAAGTACCGCCTACCTACTTTTAAGTTGAAATGACGCCGCTATGGGCGTTACCGGAGAGGAAGGGCATGGGCGTCCTCTTCTTACTTATAGCCATCCTGCTGTTATTGTTTGACGTTTTTACACAGCCTGGGTCGAACACTGACTGTCGCTGACCGTATGAAGCAAGCTTATTAACCTTGGCTTTAAATCCCATCTTCACGGTTGACCGTAATACTTTATATAGGCATTACGCCAGTCATTGACTAACATCTGTCTAGCTGCGCTGAGCGACAACCGTCCAGCACACAATTCTTTGTTTAACCGGTTTTCCAACTTATCTTTCAAGTGGGCATTCCAGGGTGTGCCGCCATAGGCTTGCGGCCAAAGGTTGTTGACGTCATCAGCACCGCCCAGTTCACGACTGATGAGATGGTCTATTTCACAAGTTCTGCCATGCGCATCGGTCGTACAGCGTGGGTCGTCATAACCGCTAAATCCATAGTTTGCGAATACTTGTTTCTTCATGTTCGGCGTGACGTGGCGTTCATCCGCACCCCATTTGATGCTACAGATTTTGGATTTTGTCAGACCTGGACGAGTTACACCGGGTGTTTTGGTTAAATCGGGAATGTCGTCAGCACGAGTGCTTGCAGAAAACAGTAGGACTACCAGCGACAGGAAACTACATAACCTAGCCATTCTACCCCCTTGGGTGCCAACGGCGTTTGCAAGCTCGGGTCATAGCATCCCGACGTTATAAATTGATATGACCACAGTATCGTAAATACCGATACCCAACCAAATTAAAATTAACAATGACCCTGCTAGTCAATACTGTGGGGGAATGATTGACCGCTGCCAAGGCCATTTTCGGAGTCGACTGTCTGCGCCATGGTAAGACAGTGGCTAGTTTGCAATGTTTGCAGCGCTATCTAAACTAGCGGTTAGCAACTAATATTTTAGCTTTGCGACTGAAGAAAATGGAAACGGACGGACTCGTTATCCGCAAACATAAGCCCGAAGACAAACGCCAAGTGTTTTTATAAACTAACGGACAAAGCAATCGATCTGGTGCCGGTGCTACTTGAGGTTAGCCGCTGGAGCGTAATTTACGATAAACATACGGCAGCCCCACCGGATCTCATGCGTCGCTATCAAAAAGAGCCGCAGTAGTTGATAGCAGAATGGCAGGAAGCAGCACGAGTTCGGCAGTCATGCTACGCTTTAAACATAAGAAAACCAGAATGATCTGCCCGGAAGCAGGTTCAGGTTCATACGTTAGAGAGTGTCCATGACATCAAAAGCTTTACAAACATTTGAGCACGCTATTCAAGATGCAGATGATCTATTAAATCACTTTGATGTGTTGAACAAAAAACCGCCACCACCGGAAGCAGAAGTACTCAAACGAGCGTGCCTTGTTATGGCTTTGGCGGCATTGGAAACCTATTTTGAGGACAGAATTGTAGAGGCTGCGGATGCTATGTCCGGCCTCGGTTCTGACGCAGGTCATTTTGTGAAATTCTACAAGTCGTCTCTAGAAAACGATCTGAAGTACTTTCATACTCCAAGCACTGAAAGAGTCAAGATCATTTTCGTTAAGTACCTGGGCTTCGATGTGACCGAAGGTTGGACTTGGAATAATTATGATCCAAGTCGCGCACGTAGCGAACTCAGTAAGATTGCCAAAAAGCGTGGCGATATTGCGCACCGATCATGGCGACCAGATCCAAGCCAACCTGCGGCTCACGCGGTCACTCGTGAAGATTTACGTAAGCACATTCGCTTCATCAAAGATTTGGTAAGAGCGACGGATGTTTTCCTAGATGAAAAACTCTAACAATCCTCCATAGTGGATCTGCTTAGTACTTAAATACGTCTCTTGGCGATGTGTCTGGGAAAAGTGGGCAAGATCGCCCTGCTAGAATTTAAAAAACCAATTATGATCATCGTAGGAATTTAGATGTTTTTCTTTGACCCTTTGACAAGAATGTTAATTCGCTTATATAGATTTCCTTTTGGATGTTTGTTGATGGCGGCGTTTCTAACCGTTTTTATTACGTCAGCATCATCTGAAGCGAATAGCACTAGGCCTATAACTACTATCATTGATCAATTAGTATCTACCGGCGCTTATTATGGATTATTGGTGTGCTTAAGTTCGTTTACCATTTCCTTTCTTTACTCCAGTTTTAGGCTGTGGAAATGGCGTAGCGGAGATAGTGATGAAGTGTGCCATGTATGTGGCGGCATAGTAGACCAACTAGAAGGGCGATGGGGGTCGTATTTCAAATGTTTGGCTTGCGGGAATAACCGATCGATACGATAAGCGTACCACGATTTCAAGTACAGATAGGCAAGCGGCGCGAGTTCGTGCAGTCATGATACGGTTTACACCATTGTCCGGTAAAAAAGCCTTCAACAGTCTGAAGGGCAGTTAAATTAATGGCTCCAGTCATTAGCGAACATAACGACGTCTCTGCACTTCTTTATTAGCTAATTTAATATCTACCTTTAACCTTTCAATTTGGAGATCTATTAGCTCATCTTGCTTCGGCTGGATTTTTGTATGCCACATATAGAATCCATAGGCTGTTGATAATGTTCCAGGCAGTAAAAATAAAAACACATATAAGCCTAGCTCGAACTCTTTATTTGATTTGTCTATAGCTTGCTTCTGTTCGTGAATAAATAAATCTAGCTTTTCAGAATCCGTGAGCTTATCTTTAGCTTCGAGAATTCTTATAGGGGCATATCTCTCGAAAGCTCGCCGGTTGTATTCCTCAGCTCTAATGAAAAACATTATGCCAGTAGTTAACATGACAACAAGCCCAAACATCGCATAGAACTTGTAAATATTATCAGTTGGTAAAGGGACTTCTGGTTCCATGGTTTATCATTTGATCAGCTAACGTTAAAAGTAATTGGTCGCCAAAGCGCTGAAATCTCTTAATGGCAAGGCGTTCACATTAAATTGCCACTACAAATTCTCTTTTATTACCTTAGGAATTCGTAAGGGACCAACAATAAGTCAATTTCCGGCAAATGTTGAACATAATGTAAAAGCTTGGTCGACTTTAGGACATTCATAAACCTATTCCCGGTAAATGTGGAGTATCAAAAATTACTCAATGATTTCTTTTCCGATTGGCGTACCCCAACCAAATTCAGAATGTTTGTTCTGAGGCGTGATTCTGCCGAGTAATTGCGTTAGGGTATATCTACGTTTAGAATAATTATTTTTAATTTTCTTTGCAGCGTTAGGGAATTTTTTCATGTTATTTTTAGATAGTCCTTGCCGCTAATCATTGAGTTAGGCGAAGTTTCTAAGGAAAGAAATACTTCGCGTGATTGTTTATAACACATAACCTAAACCCCTCAAACATTCCATAACGAGTCATGACATCATCTGCTATGTTGAAGCAATAAAGATTGTCTGATATTCGTTTTATCAAAAGCAAACAACAGCGCCTATTGACCGAAAGCGAGATCGCGAAGGTGTGCCGTAAAATCCAAGCGGGTCTCGTAAAGCCCTCTATCAAAACTCATATAGAGCACGTCAAGCATGTTAAGACCATCGTAGAACAAAAGCAGCAGCAACCTGAAAACGCATGCCCTAAATGCGGAAAACCGATGATCCTGAGAACCGCTAAAACAGGAGACAACCAAGGTAATCAGTTTTGGGGGTGCAGCACTTATCCCAGATGCCGCACTGTGAAAGCTGTTTAACGTTAGATTTGATAAGGCGGATACTGTATCTATAACACTTTTTGCTCGATCTCAGACTTTAACATTGTGTTCCTAATGTACGCGTTACACGCGTTTTTGAGTGTGATCATGGCCTTTTGCGGACTTATTTTCCGAATAATCCGTACATTAGGAACCGGTCTACGTACTTTAGGAACTACTAATAGTTTTATGGATTTCCTTCAAGGCAATCACCCATTTATCCACTAATCTGCCGGCAACCACCTTGAGCATGTTGAATGAGCCTCAACTCCTTCATTCTCTGGATTACGTCTAACTCGCCAGTAATTGGCGAGTTTCCGGTAAATGTTGTACGTAGCGAAACAAGAAACTGGATTTCAATAAATCTTCTCGCGCATATAATTTCTGCCGCAATTTTTTCGATTCGCCATGATCAACGGGATAAATTTCGGCGTCTTCAAGTATGTCTATTATTCGACTCGAAGCGATCTCAGATGTTTCCGAGAGCTTGGATAAGATAACGAATTCCCGCCTAAATCGCCGAATATGATCTGGAAATACCATCTTAGTGCCTCGAGGGCCGACGCTATGAATAAGATAACCGCGATTGACTAACTGATAGGCAAATTCTTCGTTGATACAAAGTACTTCTGCCACGTCAGTAATCGTCATGGCATTTGATTGAGGTTGCAGCCCTTTTATCCAATTGCAAAACTCCGCTTTGTCTAACCAGAATTCCCGAAATGTTCGAGGCTTAGCGTCTGGTTTTCGAACAATAATCTGCCCAGCGATAATCCCTTTGAACACTTGTAAGAACGGCAGTTCGATCCGCCCTTGGATGCGGTTTTGCATGGCTGGAGCCAGAAGTACGCAGTCCTCCGTAGGGGGCGCCGCGCTTTTGTTGATGGTTTCCATCAACGCGTCTAGCTCCAATTTAGAATATTGCCAAGTCGTACAGTAACCCCTCCGCGGAGCCACTTCAAATTTAAAACAGCCATTATTTTGCAATTGTATGAATTGCGCCTTGGTCACACCCAGGATGTTGGCAGCCTCGTACGCTGTCACAAGCCCCTTTAGATGTGGCAGAATCTTCTCCAAGTCAGGGCGATAAACCGAGCACATACTGTACTCGGTATTGGTTTGTTCAAGATGAACAGCGACTTGTTTATCTATAATCGCTCGATTTAGCTCCGATGGCGCTAGATTGTATTCCCGACATGCTCTGCTAAACGAATACCACAGCTGAACTTTTTTGGCATCGGGACTGAATAAGGTATGCTTTTTCGTGATGTCGCGGATCAAATTCTCGGTGGCGTATTGTTCGACAATTTCCGTTAAAGGCTGAAACATCGGCTCGGGAAAATCATTGAAAAATTGTCGGTAAAAATACACTAGCCTTTTTTGCTGAATGCCGATAAAACTGGCATGGGTAAGATGGACCGTTTGCAAGTAGCGCCAAAATCCGTTCTGGTTGGAAAACAACGCATCTGCACATTGTTCTGTTCTCACGCTAAAGTCAGCCAAGTGCTCGAAGTTCTGGCGACCAGGTTTAGCCAAATCCTCTCCGATTGCCAGCCAACTCATTAAGAACACCAAGAATTCACAACGCCGAAGCAATGGCAACCACTGCGCTGTATCGAACAGCGGATGCTCACCTGGCAACAAACCCTCCTCCAAGAACTGTTGCAACCGAATCACCGCTATCGGCGCAGGTTTGGTTTCGGCGCTGGCAAGATATTCCAAACATTTGCCGGCACTCTTACGCGGGCCGTGAAAGCTGTAGGGCTTTTGGCAACGAGGACACAAATCCATTAACCATATTCGATGCTTTATGCAGGCAACCGATATTTTCAGTTGCCAGCTAATTCGCCAATAGTTTTCTTCCTGTAAACAAATTGGGCAATAACGGAGTCGCTTGGAATTTAGATGGATTTTCGGTAATGCGCAGACCTGAGGAAGCCAGCAGGCTGTGTGCTCAAATCCGGTCCATTCAGCCTCAACACAGGCTTGATACAACTTTTCAAAATCGACAGTTTTTACGCCTTTGCCTTCTAATAACCACCGGTAAGACGAATAAGTATTCTTATCGGCCAATCGCGCTAGGTAACTAATCGGATTTTCATCAAAATAGCAATTGGTCCGAAGAGGCGGACAAATCAGAGATAATTGGGTATCGCTCATAGCTGCTCCTTTTTTCTCGTCTTTGCCAACTCAACAGCCGGCGCTTTGTAAAACACCATACCGCGCTGATCCAGCCGTTTACCGAGAAATTCAGCATTGAAGGGATTCAACTTGCCGACGCCTTCAACCCAAATCGATTCACTGAACGCCGCTTGCAAACAATTGCGGTCGATGCCTGGCAAGTCGGCGTTAAGTGCAAACTGGTAAGCGTGAAAACATCAACGTCGCGGGCAAAATCCCTCAAGCCGAACGCTATTCGCGCGGCTTTACACCGACAGCCAACATGCAGTCCGCTTGGCAACTGCAAGGCCGAACCATAGCCTGGCCGGATCACGAGGATGGCCATTATCAAATTCCCTACGTTTATTCCTGCAATGGCAGGCCGTTTGTCAAACAATTGGCCGAACAATCGGGGACTTGGTTTCGCGACGTCCGCGAGCCGTCCAATCTCGCAAAACCCTTGCCGGATTTTCATAGCCCACAAGGCCTGTTGGACAAACTACTACGCAGCAAGGCAGTGGCGGAAGAAAAGCTGAAACAAGAAGGTTTCGCATATTTGCGCCTGCGCGACTATCAGCAAAATGCCGTACAAGCGGTCGAAATTGCATTGGAAGCCGACCAGCACAACTGTCTATTGGCGATGGCTACCGGCACCGGAAAAACCCGCACCATCATTGGTTTGATGTATCGCTTCTTGAAAGCCGAGCGCTTCAAACGCATCTTGTTTTTGGTGGATCGTACCGCACTGGGCCAGCAAGCGATTGATAACTTCAACGATGCCCCGCTGGAACAAAACCAAACCCTATCCAACTGAAATACCTTTTTTATGCATTGAAAGCCAGGGGATTTGAAGACGCAATTTCTGGATCAGCGCAACCACAAATTACCCAACAAGGATTAGCAGAAGTAAATTTTCCAATAGCGCCACTTGCTGAACAACACCAAATCGCCGCCAAACTGGACGAACTGCTGACACAGGTAGATAGCATCAAAACCCGCCTCGACGCCATCCCCAAAATCCTCAAACGCTTCCGCCAATCCATGCTGGCTGCGGCGGTGAGTGGGAAGTTGACTGAGGAATGGAGAAGCCACAATAAATATTCATTAAGTTTTACTGACCATCAACGCCTGATTTCTGAATCTAACTTTAAGCCCAAAGCTAAAGATATTGGAAGCGCCATTTCCGAATCCGAGATAGGTTGGCTCGAACTGTGTCTTGGTCATGTATTTTCTGTTAAATCTGGTGATGGATTAACAGCAAAGGAAATGATCAGTGATGGAAAAATTCCGGTGTATGGTGGAAATGGAATTAATGGTTATCACGATAAAGCGAATATCGTTGAACCGACGATTGTGATTGGTCGTGTCGGTTTTTATTGTGGATCGGTTCATCTTACTGAACAACTGGCATGGGTAACGGATAATGCATTGATTGTTAGTTTTCCGTCTGAATTGGTGGATAAAAAGTTTGCGTATTTATTGCTGAAAGCAACTAATTTGAATGTTGATTCTGCGTCAACTGCTCAACCAGTAATTAGTGGTGCAAAAATATATCCACTTCAAATATCAATCCCATCTATGGAAGAGCAGTTAGAAATATCGCTGCGAGTTGAACAACTTATCTCTTACGCCGACCAAATCGAACAACGCGTTAAAGATGCCCAATATCGTGTCAACCGCCTGACGCAATCCATTCTCGCCAAAGCCTTTCGCGGCGAACTCACTACTGACTGGCGGTTGCAAAATCCCGATTTAATCAGTGGTGAAAACAGTGCCGAGGCTTTGCTTAAACGTATTCAGCTTGAACGGAATGCACAACTTGCGGGGGGCAAAGCAACCAAAGTAAAAAAAAAGTCGAGTGAAATCATGACACCGAAACAAATTATTCCAGTCTATGAGGCGCTGCAAGCAGCTGGTAAGCCATTATCTGGGCAAGAGCTTTTGGCAAGCTCAGGTTATCCGAGTGATGCCGATACACAGCAATTAGAGCAATTCTTTCTGGATATTAGGCAACAGCTCAATCTTAAAACCATTGTCCGAAATCGCCTGGATAGCACCGGTCAAGATTGGTTTGAATTGAGTAAATCTGAAGAGTAGTTCGTGAAAATTGATAAGTTGCATATCCGGTCAAGATTCAAGAATCTGGAAAAT
The DNA here is from genome assembly GCF_057126975.1 of Methylomonas sp. 2F7. Classification (NCBI taxonomy): domain Bacteria; kingdom Pseudomonadati; phylum Pseudomonadota; class Gammaproteobacteria; order Methylococcales; family Methylococcaceae; genus Methylomonas; species Methylomonas sp. 2F7. The sequence continues at coordinate 4,645,693 of NZ_CP195203.1, read as the reverse complement.
GTCGTCGTTGATTTTGACGAAAACAATTTGATGACGGTTATCGTGGGCCGTAACTCGTCAGGAAGATACGACGTTAACTGGCAGCAATATTCGCAATGAGTTTTTTCATTTGTTTTTACCCAGTGTTGACTCATTGCGCCAATTTGCTCGTGACCTGAGTCCTGACGAATTATTTAAGATGCTGGAAAGCACACTGCTTTCTGAAATCATTTCGGAAGTCAATATACGGGTAAAAGTTGCTTCCAGCGATGAGCCACTTACATTTCGCGAGTTGAGCGAAGGTGAACAGCAATTGCTTACGGTACTGGGCTTGCTTAAATTCACTGGTGGAAAAGATTCTTTGTTTTTGCTGGATGAGCCCGACCGGGCTTGTGCTTGTCGGATTGATACCTACTCCACTTGTTTCGAAATGGCGTTCTTTTATCAATCGATGCTTTTGTGAGTGGTTCAAAGTAGCATTCCAGTTGGTAGGCGGTACTCAGACCGGTTTTTTGCTTGACGCCGGCATACCAATAACGGACGCGTAAGATATTGATGAGACGTCGATTGCTGGGATCATCCCAAAATTGCTGCAGGAGCAGCTGCTTTTTTTCTTCGACGCGAAAACTCATAACCAATTGATTTATATAAATGTTAACTGCTAATTTACAGTAAAAGTTTGCTTAAACTCTCCAGTTTTTTCAATAAACGACTTCGGTTAGGCTATTCGGCATCAGAATCACTACCGAGCGCAACATGACACAACCCGACTCTATCGAGCCTTTAATACTGGAATTGCAGGAGACGTTGACTCGCCTGTACGGCCCATTATTGGCGAGTCGCGACCTCTGGAAATTGTTGGGATTTACCAATCCGGCGGCTTATCGCCAAGCCCGTTTGCGGCAGCGGATACCGGTAGTGGAATTCGAAATTGAAGGCCGGCGTGGCCGTTTTGCGTTGACGCAGGACGTTGCACGTTGGCTAGCCGAACAGCGCTTATCTATCCCACAAACTAATAAAGACCAGGAGCCAACAAATGAACTAGCTGACAAGCCCAAATAATTCACAGACTCAGAACGACAAAAGCCCAGGGCTGCAACCCCGGGCTTTTCAAGAAACTGTCAAGAAATTCACAGACTCATGACAGTTTCATTGTCGATCTAATCCAGGCCGGCGTCAAGTCGGCTGTCTGTTCCAAAACCCATTTTTTAATACATCGCAACGGGCGAAGGATTTCGCATGCCCGTTGCGAAGGAATGACAATGAAAATATCCATAACCACTTTGCGCCAAGTGATTCGACTCTTGGCAGACCCAGACCTTTCGATGCGCTCCATTGGCATCTCCTGCCGCATTTCACCCAATACCGTCAGAGCGGTCCGAGTGGTGTTGCTCGGAAAACAATTGACATGGGCTGATCTCCACGCCCTGGATGACGGCAAGCTTTACCAAGCGTTGTTCGGCGATAAAAAGTCGGGCGATTCTCGAAAACCTGTTCCAGACTGGATTCAGGTGCATTCAGAAATGTACAAACGGGATATGACCTTGCAATTGCTTTGGGAGGAATATCGCCAGTGCAATCCGGAGGGATTTTCTTACGAGCAATATTGCCGCCGTTACCGAGCCTGGAAACGCAGTTGTAAGATCAGTCTGCGTCAAATCTATTTTCCGGGCGAATACATTTTCGTCGACTTTTGCGGGCGCACCATGCCGATTCGTAACGCTGAAACTGGCGAAGTCTGGTTCGCCCATGTATTTGTCGGGGCACTGGGTGCTTCCGGGTATTTGTTTGCCATTGCCGTCGCCTCCCAGAAAATTGCCGACTGGCTGAAGGCTCACGCGCTCATGTTGGCGCATCTCGGTGGTGTACCGCGTTACATCGTGCCGGACAATTTAAAATCCGCAGTGCTACAAAACAATAAACAGGGTTTGTTGTTGAATTCAGCCTATCAAGAATTTGCCGAGCACTACGATTTCATCGTGATGCCGGCCAGACCCCGCAAACCGAAGGATAAGTCTTTGGGTGAGATCGGCGTACAAATCGTACAGCGTTGGGTGCTCGCCCGATTGCGTGATCAAGTATTTTTCAGTTTGAACGAGTTGAATACCGCCATCAGCTACTGGATGGAAAAACTCAACGAACGTACCACCCGGACGTATCCGACCAGTCGGCTCCAGCGATTTCTCGATCTGGATGCGCCTGCATTAAAAGGACTTCGTGAAGATCCTTATCCGTATAGTCAATGGCGTTATCAGGTCAGAGTAGATGAAAGCTATCACGTTGAATACGAGCAACACTACTATTCGGTGTTGTATACCTATGCTCATCAACAGGTTGATATTCGGGCCAACGACGAGTTTCTCCATGTCTACTACCAACGCCGATTAATTGCATCGCACACACGAAAATTCGGTCCCGGTCGAACCACATTGGATGAACATATGCCTCCCAACCACCGTTTGTTTCGCGAAGGGACACTGGAAGGCTTACAGACCTGGGCGCAATCCCTCGGCCCGTCCACTGTGACGTTTCTGCAACGTAGCCTGGAAGACAAACGCTACTTTGCCAGCCGTCTGAAAGCCGCGCAATTACTAAGGCGAGACGCCCAGAAAGACCACTGGCAGGAGCGCATTGAATCAGCTTGTACCCATGCCCTACGGTTAAATTGCCTGGGTTTTGACCGGCTAAGGGGGATTATTAGCACCAATGCTGATAGTCGCCAGTCTAAGGTGCCAGCCGTCAAGGTGATTGAACACGAGAACTTGCGTGGCGCCGATTATTTCACTACCACATCGGAGGCGCCCTAATGATCATCGCTGGTACCATACCTCATAAACTGGCTCAGCTTGGCCTACACGGCATGGCCGCGGCCTTGGAAAAACAGCAGTCCGAGACGAAATTTACCGACATGCCATTTGATCAACGTCTGGGTTTGTTGATCGAGCAGGAATTGTTGAGTAAAGACGCCCGCAAAATCGAACGACTTTTGAAAAACGCCAAACTCCGTTATTCCCAGGCGGTACTCGAAGACATCGATTACCGGAATCAACGTAGCCTGGACCCATTGCAAATACAAACGTTGGCGACCGGTGAATGGATGCGGCAAAAACAAAATCTGATTCTGACCGGTACGACCGGCACCGGCAAAAGTTGGATCGCCTGTGCCTTTGGTCAACAAGCCTGCCGGCGAGGATTAAGTACGCTCTATATGACCGCAACCCGCCTATTTGAGAATTTAACCGTGGGGATAGCCGACGGCAGTTTGCCCAAACTGCGACGTCAATTAATCACCGCATCGTTATTAATCATCGACGATGTCGGCATTGGCGGCGTACCCGCCCAATTAGGGCCGATACTTTTAGAAATCCTGGATCAGCAATCGATGGTTGGCTCCTTAATCCTAACCAGTCAATATCCGACCAATAAATGGTATGAATTGTTCGAAGACGCCACGGTCGCCGACGCTATTTTGGACCGGATCGTCCATCGGGCTCATCCGATAGAACTCAAGGGCGAATCGATGCGGAAGCTGAAAGGTAAAAATACATCCTAGAGGACGAAATCCATCACTTGTGCAACTAGTTAGACCAAGGGTGTGCAAGTGATGCACTTAGGTGTTCAGATGTCGTGCACTTGGGTGTGCAAGTGGGTGCAATTATGCACCCGTTCGGCTTTGGGTTGTGGCGTAATATTCAGGCGCAAAGCGGCGCCCTGACCGGCGCTATTGCGCCCGCCATACGAATTTATAGACATAACGATTCCTTACCGCATTCGGTAATGAAGTTTTCTTTAGGTGGTAAGTTGTGCCAGGGTAGGCTTGACTAGAACTGTGAGCGGCGAGATACTGAGCTTTCCGAGGGCGGAGTATCTACTTCGCTTGCAGTGCGGGGCAAGCCATCTGGTTTGTTCCGTGCTGCACTTTACATGTTTATCTCCCGGTATTTGACCGCTGACTCGCGGTTGCGTTTAAGGCAAGGACGTTCAACATCAGCGTAATCTGTCCTTGGTTCAATGTCCCTAGTTGTTTTCTTAATTCATTTATCAATTGATACTCAGCAAGCACCATGTTGTCAGGCAATTGGAAGGATCGTTTGGATTGTTCCGCACTGTCCCACATAGCGTTTTGCTCTTCTTCATTTAAATCTAAAACGCTAATCAGCTTTTCCATTATTTTTTTCGATGGCGGCGCCTTTCTGCCTTTTTCCAGAGAGCTAATGTAGCTGGCTTGAATACCCAGATCGGCGGCCAATTGTTTTTGTTGTAGTTGACGGCTACGCCGAATGTTTTCCAAAAACAACCCAAACGGAGTCATTAGTTACCTTGTCTCAGTGATGTCTCTCAATGGTAATACGTTCCCAAATTTTATTCAAAGAATTTTTCATGGTCTTCACAGCCTAACCCTATGAATTACATAGGCTCTTTGAGCCTCATTTCATGTTTTTATCATACGTTTATGTTAAGTGGCTAGGAGATGTTTTCCATTACTTTGCGGCCGGTTACCTCAAAAACGCCCATTGATTATATGGCGATCATGATTGCCAATTTCCAATGGTGGAAGGAATAAAATATGTATTGGCGGTAGTTATAGGGGGCGAGTGGTTTGTCTTCGATGTTAAGCAAGCTGTTACCAGCTTTCCAATCGCGCAAAAATATTTCGAAAGCAGTTCAAACTGATCGCATTAAACGGTGATGTATTTATCCGAACTAAATATTGCTGGTATTGGTTCAAAGAAATGGCCTAATTGAATTGAACATACACCCCAGCATTCCGCTCCGGGTAACTCTCATACACATGCTCGAACACCGCCGAGCATTTACTTTGGTAAATTTTCGGCGTGTAAGCGCGCGGCAGGCCGGAATCGAGGGTGTCTTCGATGGTGAGCTTCAGTTGTGAGCGGGCCGTGGATTTTTGCCGCCAGTTCAGTACCAGTAGTTCTTTCAAGCGTGCCAATAATTCGCGGGCCACTTTTTTGACTTCGCTGCGTTCCTCGCTAGTCAGTTCCGGTGCGGGACGGGTCAGAATGTCGAAGATGACCAGTTCTTCCTCGCTCATATGCTCCCGCACATGACGCTGCTGCTCGTCGTTCAGGCTGTTACTCAGGGCCAGCAATTCGGCATACAGCGCTTCAATCGAGGCACTGCCGTTGTTGTAGCTTTCAATCAACGCCTCGAACTTTTCCGCAAAGTCGGCACGGGTGCGATTCAAGCGGATCATTTTTTCCAGTTGCGCACGAATCGCCGCCTTTAACACTTCCAGGTCAGTATTTTTATGCTTGGATTGTTTGAAGCGCGAGGCCAACGCTTCGAAGTTGATCTTGGACAGGTCTAAGGCCGGCGGCCCCTGTTCGCGAATGGCGTGGCCGGTAATGGAATCATCCAGCAAGCTGTTTATTTGACCCATCACAACTGAAATATCCGGTGGATTGGGGTTTAGCTTGACGCGCATCGCTTCGGCCAGCGTTGCCAAACAAGCCGCGCGACTGGCAAACTCCAGCGCGGCAGGGTCGGGTTTGACGGCTTGGTACAGGGTGTTGACCAAGCGCTGGTGTCCGAAAAACTCCCGCCGTAAAGGATCAGGCGAAATCAACGCATTGATCGCGTCCTCTATGGCCTGCAAGCGTTGCAAGCTCCCGGCGGGCAGCGCTTCAATCTGATCCAACGCCACGCCATGCGCCGCGCAAAATGCAGTGGCATGGCTAACGGACTGCCGCAGCTCATCCACTAACTGCTGCTTTTCCTTGACCGGATTCTTGCCATCTTTGCCGGCACCGTAGATCGCCAGCGCTTTTTCCAGCGAGACAAACACATTGGCGTAATCGACAATCATGCCGCTATGCTTGCCGGGAAAGACCCGATTCGCGCGGGCGATGGTCTGCATAAGCGTATGGTTACGCATCGGTTTATCCAGATAAACCGTCGAGCAACTGGGTGCATCAAAGCCCGTCAGCCACATGGCGCAGACGAAAACCAGGCGCAGCGGATCAGTTGTGTCCTTAAACCGCTCGTCCAAGCCCGGCTGCGACTCATTCATGCGCTTGCGATGCAGCGCAATGTCCAATCCCAACGTTTGCATCTGCTGGATTTCATTTTGCCCAGGCGAAACAATCACCGCCATGTCGGTGCTGACCAACACATCCAATCGTCCCTTCAGTTCAGCCATACGCAAATCGCGCTGGGCCTGCTCGGGGTTCGTCTCTGCACCCCGTGGAAGGAAGGACAATTCACCAAGCTCCTTTCGTACTCGTTCGGTTTCCCCCGTCCAATGCACCTGCACCTTGTTGTACATCCGCAGAGCGGTTGCCTTGTCGATGGCAACCACCATCGCCTTGCCGATAAAGCCGCGCCCCAGAAAATGCCGCACGATGTCTTTTGCCACCGTTTCCAGCCGGTCGTCGCGTGTCAGTAGGTGGTATTGACGGGCCAGTTCCCGTTCCAGCTTGGCTTCTTGGTCGGGATCGAGTTCGGCGTCCTCGATCAGGCGGTAAATGTCTTCATTCAAGTCCGGATTGACGAGCTGCAATTCCGGCGTTCGGTTCTCGTAGAACAGCGGCACCGTGGCGCCGTCTTCAATCGACTGCTGGAAATCGTAGATCGACACATAATCTCCAAACACGTCTTTGGTGCGCTCTTCGCCGGCGATCAGCGGGGTGCCGGTAAAGGCCAGGAACAGCGCGTTGGGCAAGGCCGCCCGCATGTTTAGCGCCAGGGTGTCGTATTGGCTGCGGTGGGCTTCATCGGTCAGTACAATTACATCGGAACGGTCGCACAGTAATTCGGGCATCTGGAACTTGTGCACCAGGGTAAACACGTAGCGATGATTGCCGCGCAACAATTCCCGCAAGTGTGCGCCACTGGCAGCATGACATGCATCGCCTTCGGCCTCGCTGACCGCGCCGACAGCTTTGAAGGTTTTGGCGATTTGCTCGTCCAGTTCCACCCGGTCGGTAACGATGACAAAGGTCCAGTTGCCGATCAACTTACGCATCACCTTCTGCGCATAAAACACCATCGAAAAGCTCTTGCCGCTGCCCTGAGTTTGCCAAAACACGCCGCCGCGCCCGTGGCCCAATTCGCGGGCTTTTAACATCGCAGCGATGGCGTTATTCACACCGAGAAACTGATGGTTCTGGCCGACGATTTTGATTAACCCGGCTTTGTGCTCAGAAAACAGCGTGAAATTCTCCACCAGATCCAGCAAACGGTTACGGTCGCAAGTCCCGCGCAGTATCACTTCCAAAGACACCCGCCGTGGCTCGTCCTCGCGGGCTATGCGTTTCCACTCGAAGAAGCGCTCCCAGTCGGCGGTCAGCGACCCGACCCGGCTATCCGTGCCATTCGAGGCGATCAGCAATGCATTGCTCCAGAACAGCGCAGGAATCTGCTGTTTGTAATGGGTCAGATTTTCGGCAAAAGCCGCGTGTGCCGGCACACCGGGTTTCTTAAGTTCGATGACCAGCCACGGCAAACCATTGACGAAACCGACCAGATCAGGCCGGCAGGTATACAGTGCGCCGGTCACGCTAAACTGACTGACCAGCATAAAGTCGTTGTGCTCCGGGTGCTGCCAATCCACCACCCGTAACCGTTCGGTTCTCTGGCCGCCATGTTCCAAATCGGGCACCGACACCGTAATGCCGTCTTTCAGCAGCCGGTAGACTTCGCGGTTAGCCGCTTCCAAGCTCATGGCCGAGCGGTCGCGGATCAGCTCATCAACGGCGTTGCTGATGGCTTCCGGCGGCAGCGAAGGATTAAATTTGCACAGCGCTGCACGTAGCCGCACTACCAACACCACTTCGCCCTTGGTTTCCCGGCCCAGCATACCGCCTGTTCCGAAGCTTTCTTCCAACGCCGATACCGTTTGCCAGCCAAGTTCGGCAAATAACTCTATGGCGGGCTGCTCGACCAGTTGATCTTCGGTATAGGCGTGGTGGCTCATGGCAATGCTTTAACGATCGGTTTCAACACATGATCCATTTTGATTAACCGCTGTGTTAGCCAGTCCAGATATTCCTCCCACCGACTTTCATCTTCAAGAGATGCCTGTGAATACCATGTAGCGATGCGGCAGGCTATCGCGTCGGGTAGTTCCTGCCAATCCAAATCAAAACCTAACTTGTCGTGAATTTCCTGTTTGTACTTAGAGAGATTGGCGAAATGCTGTTTTGCCGCCATTCCCGGAATCCACAATTCCACGCCTAGCCGTTCATCGCGGGTATTGGCCGTCAGGTTTAAACCAAACCCAGAACGCCCGATGGAATTATTCAACCAATGCTGGGGACGCGGCTTCTGTGGTCGAATATGTGGCGCTTTCACCTTCAATCTTTCGATTAAGGCCATCCAAAACTTTTGCTGCAATTGTTTGGTTGGAGACGTAGATGTCGCGGCGCGCGCCAGTTCACGACCTGATTTCGCCCAATCGTTGGGTTTGACCACCACCTCAAATTTCGGTGCCAGAGGCGAATCACCAATGCGCCAAAGCTCCACCTCAACCGCGAAGAAGCTCAGCGCATCCGTGGTGTTTTCATTCAAAAACTGAAGTGCGGAAGCATGCTCGGGCCGAAATGTCTCCGCAACCCAAATCACCTTCTTCGCGCCTACACCAGCGGCATAGGCAATGATCTGACCTAAGTGCGAGTGGTTGGTTTTTTCCAGCTGGTTTTCAATGATGACCTTATCTTCCCCATCCGTGCAAAGAATATCCAACTTGAAATCCCCAACCCAATGCTCGGTAGCCACCAGCAACAGCTCACTCAGGCCCAGCGCATCGGCTAGCGAGTTCAAATTGTCGGTATCCGCTAGCCACGGCGTAAAATCGTTTGCCTCATGTTTCCAAGCTACACGCAGTGGCACCCGTTCCAGTTTGCTTAGGTTAAATTTCATTCGTGGTTCTCTACATTGATCTGACCGGAGAGTAGGCGTGGCAGAAGTAGGTCGCGGGTTTTGCGGAGGTTTTCAATCTGAGAAACCAGAACACGGCACGACTCAACCATTGGGTCAATAATTCTTGCCCATTCAAACTGGACTTTTTCTGCTGGCACTAGGATTTGAAATTTCCTAAAGTCTTTTAGAACGATACGTGGAACAGCCACACCCGACACAATTCCTTTCATGCGTGCCTTAGTTACAGGGTCGCGCAAAGTGAAGCACAGATAATTTGGGCGAATTGAACTGTTTGGACGGAGCATTGCAATAGAAGACAATATAACCAAGTCTTGCTCTTCACCGACAACGAAAGTGTGTTTCAAATAACTTCCATCCTTCGCAATTAAAATGTCATTCTTCAATGGTTTGCAATCATTCCTTACAAGGTTTCTCGTAATCATCACTGGTGATTCGGCGACAGCTTTCAAGATTGATTCCCCAATCATGCATATCCTTAACTGAAGCCATTGGATAGCCGTATTCGACAGATGGTGGACTGAAATGGGAGCCGTCTGTAATTCGAGAACATAAATCCATCAATGCTCTCACCTCCCACCCTTTCGGGATCTCACCAAGCGGTGAATCAACACGCGGATGATTTTCATGGCCGGGGAAGCGGAAGTGGACGAACCACTCGCGGTAAAGGTTGCGGGCCATCGTCTCCAGAATCTTGATGCGCCGCTGGTTGTTCTCGATGAGTTCGTCGTAGGCCGACAGGATACTAGCGATGCGTTGCTGGACGGGGAGTGGTGGAAGCTCAATCTCAATGCTCTTTAATAGCACGATGGTGAACGCCGACTGGGAAGAACCAATTGTGCATTTCTGAAGCTCCGCTTTGCCTTGAGGTGAGCCTATCCAGTAATACAAAAACTGGCTGTCGAGCCCCTTGAAGTGGCGAAACCAAGTCAAGTTTCCATCCTTGAAATAGAAACGGTCGCCTGGCTTTACAACATAAACGGAACCGAGCGTGCCAACCGATGTAAGCAATAAGTCACCTTGCTTAGGCGCGCCGAACTTGCGCTCAATCTCCCTGAATTTCTCTTCTGTGATGAAAAGCTCCGTTGAGACTTCAAGGTTACCTTTATATTTTTCGGTAATTTCCCGTCCGCGATAAAAAGGCACACCTTCGGAAACGTAGTCTGCCGCGAAAATACGTTTGCTTGAGGTGATCTCACATAGTTCATCCATGCGTTTTAGCGACCAAGTTGCCATCCTCAATTTCCCAAAATACCCGCCACATTCACGGCAATCGTCTGCTCCAACTCCCGAGCCTGCGCATTCAACACTTCCAGTTCCTCGTTCAGCGCCTCGAGTTGTTCCTTGAAATCTTCGTCGCTGACCTCTTCGCCCGGCGCAACCCCAACATAACGACCTGGATTGAGCGACCAGCCCTGGGCTTCGATTTCGGCCAGCGTCGCCGCCTTACATAAGCCAGGCACATCGGCATAGGCGGTCGTTTCGCCAAAAACTTCCTTGAGTTTGCTCAAGGTGTCCTCGCCACCGACGGTCAAGTCGAGCGCTTCGCCACGATACAGACGAACCAGGTTGGCGATGAAACCGATCTGCACCGGTGTCCATTCGCGATGGGCCCGATCCACTTGCCGGTAAATGTGGCGGGCGTCGATGAACAACACGCTGTCGGCGCGCGGCGACTGGGCTTTGGCTTTATCAAAAAACCATAGGGTACACGGTAGAGTGACGGTGTAGAACATGTTGGGGCCGACGGCAACCATAACATCCACCGCGCGAGCCTCGATCAATTGCTGGCGGAGTTCCTGTTCGGACGAGCGGGCATCGGAGGCGGAGTTGGCCATAACGAAACCGGCACGGCCAGTGGCGTTAAGCGCGGAGTAGAACAGTTGTATCCACAAATAATTGCCGTTGTCGGTGCGTGGTAGGCCAAACGGAAAGCGCCGGCCAGCACCGACCATGTCCTTGAGCCGTTCTTTATCCACGGCGTTGACGTTGAACGGTGGATTGGCGAGGACAAAATCGAATTGGCCGGTGGCGTTGTGCGGGTCGTCGTAATAGCTGTTGACGTTGCCGCCGTGTTTGATGTCGCCTTCCAGGCCATGTACCGCCAGGTTGAGACGACACAAGCGACCGGTTTCGTCGGTTTTTTCCACGCCGCAAATCGCCAGTTCGGCGGCTGGGTTTTTCTGGTGTTCGGCGACAAAGCGCGCCGATTGCACGAACATGCCGCCCGAGCCGCAAGCCGGGTCGAGAATCCGGCCATGAAAGGGTTCGATGATTTCGGTCAGTAGCCGGACGATGCAGCTTGGGGTGTAAAACTCGCCGCCTTTTTGGCCTTCTGTACGGGCGAATTCGCCGAGGAAGTATTCGTAGATACGGCCAAAGGCGTCGTAATCGACGGTGGCAGGAATCTCGGAGACTTTCTTTAGCAGTTCCTTGAGCAGGGTGCTGGTAAACAGGTTGTAGGTTTTGGGCAGTACGCCCGCCAGTTGCGGATTGTGCTTTTCAATGCCGCGCATGGCCGCGTTGACGTTAGCGCCGATGTCGGTAGCTTCCGGTAGGGTCAACAGGTAATCAAAACGGGCTTCCGGTTCCAGGTAAAGTACGCCTTCGGCATGATAGGCCGCAGGTTCATCCACCCGGCTACCGCGTCTGGACGATGCGCCCGCTGCATCAAGCTTGTTGCGCAGTATCGCAAAGCGCACTTCGGCGAAGCGCAGAAAGATCAGGCCAAGAATAGGGCCGGAATATTCCTGAGCTTTAAGGCCCGAGTTGGCGCGGAATTGATCGGCAGCATCCCAAAGACGCTTTTCCAATGTGGCGGTGTTGGTGTCCTTTTCGGAAGGGGCAATCCAATGCATGGTTTGTTCTTGGCTTTATCGAAAAATGACGGGAATGATAGCTTAGTTACGCACTTTAAAGTACTTGCTACCCTATGGTAGTACATGAGTTCACCGGCGCCGCATCAAGCATTCAAGTCATAAGATCGTACAAGTCTGGCCGCCAACCAGATCGATCATGATTTGTCGCTAGACATTACTTGCGAATTGGATCTGCTTGGGGTTTCTTCTTATTTGGCATCGCCGATTCATTTGTAATGAAATCCGGCTTTCCAGAAATACTAATGGCGCCCGAAGGCGCCACCAAAAGCATGCAGGGATAACAACTTTATCCGCCAGCAAAAACTCCCTGCTCACTAAGCTCAATACGGAAGGCAGTGTCTTCAAACTCCAACCCGGTTACCCGTCAATGGCAACAAATAACAATCAATCTCATTTGAACAAGTTTTGTAGTTATTTAGGTTGAGTTCAGAACCTGCCTAATCCCCCCAAATTCAATTTGTCGATCAGTTAACCAAGCCAGAGCCCATTTCACGAATTATGAGATTTCATTTCACAATTGTGAGATTTTTTTCATCTATTTTGAGATCTGACATCGACAACAGCTGTCGGGTGCCAAATTAAGTGAAAAATGGATCATTGAATTTAAAGCTGTTTTTCATTTTTTGTGTCATACCCTATTCTCGCTTTTGACACAAAAAATGAAAAATTCCGGATTTTGTGCCATTAATATTGAAAAATTTCGAACCCATCTCTGATAGAGCAAGTTCGGCCAAAAACCCGACGTTCGGTCTACTGGCAGTTCAGACGTTCAAATGACAGCAACGCACTAGTTGCTGACACTCGCAAATCAGAGCTCTTCGTTGCGTAGGCCCATGAGAACGACATTAATCCTGGTTGTTATTCAGGTCTGTAACACTGTAAGACAACGAGTTATTTGGTGACTTGTTGTCATTTAGATTAATCGCGATGACTCAGATTCGCGAAGTTCCATTGATCAGTCTGCTGGGTTTCTTGCCAGCTAAACTCATTTCCAGGTACAACTCCACTCAAATCTTGATTTACTTCTATCCCTTCGCAAGCATCTAGTTCAGAGACAAACTTTGCAAATGCTGCGTTTATGGCTTTTCGGTCATCAAGATCACCATTCCATGTGTCCTCATCGACAACAAAGTAAACGGCTAAATGATACGCTTCGCCATCTCTGAGCTCTTGGTTCTTTTCTGCTATAGCAACCCTTACCTCGGAGTTATCCTCAGCAAATAGATCAAGATCCAGCGCGTCTTTTAGGGCGTCCGTTGCATTTCGAATACGATCACAAAAGTTGTTTGGCCAAGATGGGCGCCCAGCGCGGAGTGCATACCATGCCAATACCCTTGAAGATGAAATATTGTCTAAACAACGTGCTTGGTCAGGTACATTAGTTGAGAGCAAGTTCCGAGGAATAAGGTAACGATCAGCTACCGCATGCGCAGTTAAGACTAAATCAGCATGGGTTTCGCGATTTGGGCGAAAGTCGAGATGACGGGTTGATTCCAGATTGCGTCGGCCTTTGCGAGGTTTGCCTAAAATTGGCTTGCAAAGCAGTACTTCGACCAACGGCTCTGCATCCAGTTTTGAAACAACGATGTCGCAAGTCTGCGAAACGACAACAAGCCAATCATCTGCTGCAACTAATGCCGGCTGCTGATCGTGCCGTATTAAGTAGGGTTGGAGCAGGGGGAGCATTTCGGCTGCTATCACAGACCCAGTCCGCCACCCATGCTGAGCAACATCATCACCGAATGCCAAGGAAAATCTCCCTTAGTCGTCCAAAGGAAGAGATGATGTCCGTCGGGTAAACCCTGCTTCACGAAGGCGCTGGCTGCGTGTTTTGGGTTTTGTCTGAAGCTTGGTGGCCAGTTCATCAAAGCTAGCTACAATCAAGGTTTCGTCGATGATATCCGCAGACATCATAGCAAGTACGGTTTTTCCGTCTGTCACAGCTTCACGGCTTACTGAACTGAGTGGTACTTTAGACCGTGACATCCATTCCTTAGCAATACGTTCTAATATCGATAGACGCACGCGGCTCGCTTCTTGAATTTGTATCGGATTGGCAGCATCAAGCCACTTATAAAGCTGTTGGCGCGAAATACCAAGGACGGATGCCAAATCCTGAGTCGTAAATCCAAAAGCCGCTTGGAGCGTGGCAAGGCGATCAACTCTCAGGCGAGCGGCGGCTGTCGAAGGGTGCTGTTCCTTCAACGCACCTTTTTGCAGAGCCTCTTTGGCTTGTTCTGACCAGCGAATCCAAACATTCTCGCTAGGAATATCGTCCGAAGCAGCAAACAACTCAGGCGAATTTGTTGGTGAAGAAACGCAGAGTACATATGCCACAGTGCCAGCAGTTAGGGCCTTGCCAAACCCTTTTCCAAAGCTGTGAAGACCTAAAACGCTCGAAGCTAAAGCTTGAGTCTGGTCGTCAGAGTAGACTACTTGAACCCTCCCAGATTGGTTGCCCGCTAAAGTTTCTACCGATTTTTGAGCGGCAGAAATGATATCGCCAGGGTGCTGCTGCATCAGTGCCGCTTGGCGAGCAGTGTATTGGCGCGTTACTATTGTGTTGCTCATATCCATTCTCTTTTCGCTATATCTGAAAGCGAGGCTTTGAAAGTTCTCGACGTCAATTTTTGCATTTCCGTATAGATCCCCAAAAGTTCTCCTGCATCAAATACCTGCCCAATTTCTTTGAGGCAGTCAGTATCGACGAACCCTATCGCCTGTCCGTTCTGGATGTGTTTCTCAGCTCCTTGCATCATTAATGGCTTGCTTAGTGGTAGTGCATTGAAATCCGGCGGCAGCAAGAGACCCTGTGGTGCTGGCGCAGCTGCGCGAAGATTTACTAAGCTTCCGTCGTACTGAAATGCTGCAGCCCACATGGAGCCAGTAGAGTGAGCTCCTTCCGGTTCAATACCTTTGAGTCCATCCGCTAAATAGTCAGCTGGCGAACGGTCATTTGAAGGAACAATCAAGTCAATGTATCTCAAACCTGCTCGCTCGACGAATGCTCCAAGACTGGCATTTTGAATAGCATCTAACACTTCAGCCCAGCGACCCAAGAAGTCGTTCGATTGAACATAGCTCGTTGCGTGCAACGAGATTGCGCGCGTGCCTAACTGAACACCAAGTTTTTGATCAACCGACAACAGCTGCCATAAGGGTTGTGGAGTGGGCTTGCCCCCATCGATAATTAGTTCTTTAGCTTCAATCGTACGAGGAAAGGAGTGTCTCAGACTGTCCTGAAGTCCAGGAACCTTAACGCTCATTGAGTAGTAGGGGGAGATGGCAAGTTCCGCGACAACATAGACGAGGGGCGGATTACGCCACGTCCCAAGCGCAGTGGAATTCATAACTTATCTCCTTATTGTCACGGTTATGTAAACATGCTTTCTTCAAAGTATACTAGAAATAGTTTACAAAAAAGTTGACACTTCTGCGCAAATAAATTTTTCAATGTTTTTTTGACCGCTCCTCATTGGAAATTCTAGTCCAGGTATCACGTGAAAAATCCGCTCAGCCAGGCGACTGATTAGTGAGCTGCCAATTTCTCTAAGATCAGAAAATATTAATTCCAAAACCAAAAGCTTAAAATGCCCAGAACAGCTGAACTGAATTAAAGTCACGATGAACTAGGTTAGTCACAAATTGGTTGCAACCGATACCGGTCAGAGCTTTAAAAATTGCCATCAGTGAAAAATCTCAGCACTTACAGCTAACGGTAAAAACAGAGAATCCATTGCAAAACTGAATGGCAGGTCCACTAAAGGATAGCTCGGAGGTTCAACCTTGAATTTTCGGATAGTCACATCGTCGTTTTCTAACGCTGCCCAATTTAGTCTGGTTCCGCTATAGACGAATACGCGCTCATACAAGGGAACCTCGGCGTTTAAGCTTTTGAAGGTTGCACATCCGGATAGTCCGATAATGCAAATTGCTCCGTATAGGACTTTCTTAAATGTTAGCACCGCTGTACCTCTACTATTTCACCGTTAGCAATCTACCTTGATAATTAATACAACCAACTCACAAACGACAAAGGCATCTTGTTTAAAAGATCTCGCCTTTCACGCCAATTCGGCATGAACTTATCCATATGCTCTCGGAAACGTTCGTTATGTTTGCGTTCTAATAAATGAACCAACTCATGGACCAGAATGTATTCCAAGCACTCGGGTGGCTTTTTGGCGAGTTCCAAGTTCAACCAGATGCGTTTTGCGCCAACGTTGCAGCTACCCCATTTGGTTTTCATCTTCTTGACACTCCAACCAGCAACCTCAACCGCCATGCGTTGTTGCCATTCAGGGATTAGCTTTTCGACCTGCTTTTTGAGCTCTGTCCGATAAAACTCATTCAAGACCAAGGCACGATTTTCAATGGACGTACCGGGATTGACGAATAAATGGATTTTGCCGCCAGATACTTTGACTTCATGCCGACCAACCCGTTCTATCAAGTTCAAACGGTGGCGTTTGCCCCAAAAGTAATGACATTCGCCACTGACCATCTCTCGATCTGACTGCCGAGGTTGTGTGGCAAAGTCGCGTTGCTGCTTTTTAATCCAAGGTATGCGGCTGATCACGGCCATACGAATGGCGGTGTCAGTCATCTGTTCTGGCGCCGCCACACGAATGCGGCCATCGGGCGGCAGCACGCTGATATGCAGGTTTTTAATGGCCTTGCGATTCAGTTGCAGGGATAACGAGCCAATCTGCATCTGTGGCATTAGTGATAATCCTTCTGCGCTTTAGCCAATTCCATCACGCTGGGAATATCGATGTCATAGCCTGCGGTTTCTTCCCGAATCGCATTGGCAATTTCGCGCTCTTTAAAGCGGTCGCCCACCCAATCGGCTTTCTTGGTAAAGCGAATGGCGCTATCGATTTTGGTAGCCAGCACTTCATCCTGGCCAAAGTTGTCGTAAAAGGCCCGCTTGGCTTGACTATCCAGCGATGACGGATAGCTGGCACTGGCTTGTTCCGGACGAATCACTTTGCGGGATAGTTCGCGAATACGTTCCAAGTATTTCTGATAATCGATGGCCTTTTGTCGACGCTGCTTAATTAACTCATCTAACAACAACGACATGTGTTCGTAGTATTTGGGGTTGACCGGGTTTTCATCAACAATGGTGCGACGGACATTATTTTCGATGGTTTCCGCCATCGCATCCTGATTTTTGCGAATGTTTTCCGGGAGAGATTCCGTGGCTTCTATGCCTTTTTCAACGATCAGTTGGATTAGCCCAAGCTCTTCAAAATCCATCAACTGTTCACTGGTATCAGCACGGATATACATATCCAACAGATGCCGCATAGCCGGTTCAAAGCGTTTCATATCCAGCAAATCACCACTAGCCAACTTCACCTCGTCGCGCACTTTTTCAAAATGCGCCACTTCCGCACGAATCTGCTCAGCTTCGGCTGAAGCGAATCCAGCCTGCGGCAGTTCATTGGCAATATTGGCAAACGCCCGTATCAGCTTGGCAACGTTTTGATACAGGGTTAGACGCAACGCTTCTTTCTCACTAAGCGCGTCCGGATTAACCCCAGATTCACCGCAAAAGTAATGAATGTAATCTTGAGTCGCGCGCGGCGCTTTGACCGGTTCGCACAAGGCGCGAACCATTTCCAGGGCGTCGTCCAAATCCAGTCGCGCCTGTTCCAGACGGTCTTTCAGCAGCCCGGCCACATCCTCCTGGTCGTAGCCATCAAAAGCCCCTTGGGTGTAGTCGGTAATAGCCTTATCCAGCGAACGGAACAAATCTTTGTAGTCGACGATGTAACCATATTCCTTATCATCGCCGTCCAAGCGATTCACCCGGCAAATGGCCTGGAACAAACTGTGATCCGCCATTTGTTTATCGATGTATAAATAGGTCGCAGAGGGCGCATCGAAACCCGTCAGCAATTTATCCACCACAATCAGCAGACGCATTTGCCCCGGCTCTTCGATGAAGCGCTTTTTAACCGCCTTTTCAAACTCTTCAACTCGACTCGCTGCTACATCTTCCGGCTGCTCAAAGTAATCGGCCAGCATCCTGCGATAAATTTCGTATTTGAATAGCTTTTCGGTCAAACCTTCGCCGGTTTCCTCACCTTTGATGCTGGTCGCGGTCGGCTGGAAACTGGTGACAATCGCCACCTTACCGGCCAAATCCGACTGATTGAACATTTCATAGGCTTTGCAAGCCTGATAAACACTGGCGCACACCAACATCGCATTGCCGTAGCCATCCATCAGCCTGGGCTTGGTATCCATGTCCAACAGAATGTCATTAACGATCTGCTGCAAGCGCGACTTACTAGATAACACCTTTTGCAAGGTGCCCCATTTTTGCTTGAGCTGGGTTTTGGCGATGTTGGATAAACCACGGGTTTTGGCTTCAAACCATTCGTCGACTTTCTTTTGCGACGTGATGTGCTGATCGATGTCTCGCGCCTCATAGCGCAAATCCAGCACCACGCCATCGGCCACCGCCTCGTCGAATTTGTAGGTGTGGATATAGGTCCCAAACACCTCCACCGATTTTTTCTTGTCCTTTTTCATCAACGGCGTACCGGTAAAACCGATAAACAGTGCAGTGGGCAAAATGCTCTTCATGGCCTCGTGCAATTTGCCGGATTGGGTGCGGTGACACTCATCGACAAACACGAACAAATCACCCTTAACCTTGAAATCCTTGGGCAGGGATTTTTTCAGTTCTTCAATAAACGCGTCGGTCGCGCCTTCATCTTCACCTTCGGATTGCCGGCCGAATTTATGTACCAGTGAGCACACCAGCCAGGGATTGGGCTGATTGAGCGTTGCCACCAGGTCAGCACCGCTTTTATTGCGATAAATAGCCTCTTCCACACCGGTAAAAACTTTTTCAATCTGCTCATCCAGCTCGGTACGGTCGGTGACGATCAGCACCCGGCTATCTTTCACATTTTCGCGAATCCACTTCGCCAGCCACACCATGGTCAAGCTTTTACCCGAACCTTGGGTGTGCCAGATGATGCCACCTTCACGCCGCGCGATATGCTGCTTGGCAGCGGCAATGCCGAAAAATTGGTTATGGCGGCAAGTTTTCTTGACGCCAGCATCAAACACCATAAAGTCGTGAATGATTTGCAGGAAACGCTGTTTATTGCAGATGCGGCTTAAATGAAAATCCAGCTTGTGCTCATAACCATTAGCCACATCCTCTTTCCATTCCAGATAATACTTTTCCGGGGTTTCAATCGCGCCGTAACGCAAGCCCTGAGTATCGTTACCGGCCATCACCAGTTGCTGGGTGGTGAAGAAATTACGAATGAAGTCTTTCTTTTGATTATCCAAATTCTGGCGTATGCCTTCGGCCACCGATACCGAAGAGCGCTTCAGCTCCAAAAGACCTAAGGCAATGCCATTGACGTATAACACCAGATCGGGGCGCTTTTTGTTTTCACCCTTGATCGACACTTCTTCGGCAATGGCAAAATCGTTGGCTTCCGGATTGTTCCAGTCGATCAACCAGACGGTTTGATTCTGTTCACCCGCGCCTTCTTTATCCTTCACGCCGTAGCGTAACAAGCGATACACATCCTTATTGGCGTAATACAGCTTTTTACCTTCGCCCAGTGCCGCCGCCGTATCCAGTTGGCGGATGGCGCGGGTAATCAGTGCATCACTAACGCCACGTTTTTGCAGCCACACAGTTAATAAATCAGTTTCAATGTTTTTATTGCCTGCGCGATCTTGCCAGTCGCCCAGATAACGGTAGCCTAGTTCTTTTTGAAAAAAGGCCACAATCCGATTTTGTGTTGCGCGTTCACGCTGGCCTACCTGACTCAAAGCAAACTCCTTTTCAACTAACGGTACAACGTGGTTTTCAGGTAATCGTCCGTTACCACGAATTCTGGCTCTTTACCGGTCAGAGCCCTAGTCAAAGGCACAATTTTAGTTCTCACCCCCATGCCTCGAAAATCAACGTAACTATAATCCCTCAACACTTCCATAATCAGCGTGTTTCGTGGCGAGCGCTGCCCAGCCTTCATTTTTTCTATCGTCATTGAATTCGGCAGAGCACCGGGGCTAATTACTTCAAAGCGATCGGCATAAGAACCAACTTCGATTTCAACAAACCGCGTCCAATCCCTATGCGCCAGGGCGTTAATTAAAGCCTCTCTCACGGCCTCTAGTGGATAGAACCACTGGGTTTCTCGCCTTAACCCTTCATCAATCTCGCCTGCTTCCTGTGAGATAAATGGCCCAATCGCATCCATAAAGCGCTCGATGACGCCGCCATCAACTAACCGCTTGCCTGAGTCATCAATATCCCAACGGCCAACCATCGGCCCATCTAAAATCTCATCCAGTTCAGCTTGATATTCTTTGTCTTGGGTCTTGAATGCCAGGACACGGAGCCCGGCTTGTTTCAAATATCTGCGTGGATTCTTGCCAAACAACACCAAGCCGGCAATGGTGCAATATATATTGCCTGCTGCCTCGGTAAGAAAACTGAGCCCCAATAACCGAGCCTGCCAAGCCTCCGGTGAATTTGGTATGTCCGGGTCCCTTAAAATGTCTTTCAAGTAATTGGTTAATCGCGCATCATCCAAGCAACTCATATCGGTACGCGGCACTGGCATCACTTCCGTATGCAACATGCCACCTAGCTCGAACAATCGCATTTGCTGTTCTCTGGTCGCAAGCCTGGAAGTCGAACCCACGCGAATATAGATTTCCTCTTTACCTTTATCGCGCACCACGTAAGGTTTCGAAATGCCTTGTGGAAAACTAATGACCGCGACAGACTTCCCATCATCCTGCTTTATTTCTTCATAAAAGGGCAGAATCAGCGGATGAATTTTGTCCTGCATTACATTCATCACCCACTCTTCAAGGTTCGGACGTTGAATGCCGCTTATAGTGCCGTCATCTTCAACTCCCAATAACAACTTACCTCCTTGGAAGTTAGCCATCGCAACCACTTCTTTGGCCAATTGCTCAGGGCGAATGTCGTCCCGTTTAAACTCAACACCTGAGTTTTCACCATTAGCAATAATTTCTAACAATTCTGTTTTCAGCATTTCGCTCTCCTAAGGCGACGACTACACCTATTCAAAGCCATATTTCTCACGGCGTTGATTGAATGCACTTTTACCGCCTTCTAATATCTCCGCTGATAACTGTTGAATCGCAGGTACATCGATGGCACCTTGCTGCTCAGGTAAAATACGTCCTTTATTGTCATCCACGCTCAACACACCAATCCATTCAGCGTCACCAAATACAGGAATATTGGCGTTATGTGTGGCGAACAAAAATTGCCGCACTAGCTTGGCTCTACGCAGCTCAGAAACAATCCTCTCGGCAATAAAAGCGTTATCCAAGTTGTCTTCCGGCTGATCAAGAATAAGCGGGTCTTGGTTATCAAGCAGCAACAGATGTAAAACAGCCGTGCATTGTTGACCTGTTGATAAATCATCGATTGGTCGGAAATTCGCTTCTCGTTCACCATGGGTCACATTAAGCTCAATCGCCATGGTGTCTGGAAGCAAAAGTTCTTCTAGCTGTAACAACTGGCTTTCGGTCATTCGGCACAATGCTTGGATAACCGCTGGAGTAAGTCCCCAATTGCTTTGTTTAAGCGCCTGCTCTCCTTCGCGTATAGTTGCTGCCAAATTAGCAGGGGAAAAATCACCTTCCACGACCCAGGCTAGTTTTTTGGCACCGACACCTTCCAATTTGCATCCTTCAAGGAAATTGACGAACACCTGTCGGTTCCCTTCGCTTTGCAACTTTAGACGTACCTTTTGTTCCAATTTGCGGTTTAAGCTCTTAACAGACTTCTGCATAGCGCTGGATCGTGCACTGGTTTCCTGGGCTAATTCCAGTAAAAGTTTTTTACGTTGGCTATAAAGCTCATCAATTTGGGCTTGCCTATTTTGTAATACGGTTTGTTTGGGACGGATCTGCTCAATCTGTTTAAGTAACGATTGATACTCAGCTCCAATCTGGCGGCCAGTTTTACCTTGACTGGCCGGAATATCTTTAAAAGCACTTTCAAGAGTTTGCTCTTCACCTGCAATAGCACTCTGTATTTGTTGCTGAAGCGGTGCCAGCCCAATGGTCGCTTCTTGCTTCATCAGCTCCAGTTCTGTAATCGCGTGCGTCAGCTTGCCGGTTAGCTGCTCCAGCAACAATCGTTGCTGTTTTAAAAGATCGGCATGAGGTAGCTCGTCCAAAGCGGCATCACTAAGGAAAGTTGTATCGGGTAGACTGTCTTTTAACGTAACAATCGCCTCACCAACGCGTTCCATTTCCTCGGTGATACGTTCGCCGAGCTGCTTTTCTTTTTCCAGCTTCGGAATGATCTTGAGTTTTTCATCTAGTCCTAAGGCTTGGAACTGTCGCGCCTGATCTTGCAATTTGGGTAAGCGTTCAACATCGGCTTCGATATCCGCTTTCTGCTGTTTTGCTCGATTGATGGATTCTCGATTGTCTTTTAGGCTGCTCAATATCTTGTCAATTGTGGTATCGAAGTTAGCGTGATCACCCTCCAAAAAGCGCTCAATCAGTTGATTCCTGCTGTGCGGGTCGCGGGTCATCTCGTAAATTTCGTTTTGACCATAGAGTTCAATCCCCGGCAACAAATCAATCGGTTTGTAAGGCATAACACTGCCTTGATCATCAACAACGAACGGCTGATTGCCATACTTGCGGCTGACCTTAAATTTTCGACCATGCATTGTGGCGGAGCGCACTATCAATTCAACGTTCCCGCTTTCCTTGCCCAGGTTGTTTTTCAAAATTGCGTCATGTTTAGACTTTGCCTCTTTCCCAAAAGGCTCAAGGTCCATTGCGAAACGAATACACTCCAGTAGCGTCGATTTACCGGTACCTCGGCCACCGATCACTGCGTTCAAGTGTTCTGAAAGCTCAATATCCACGCCATCTAAATAGCCCCCGACAAATCGCACTCGCTCAATGGCAGAGGCAAAATTTTCGGGTTTCTCTGAATTCAAACGAACTCGCGATCCTGCATCCAGAAAGGCTTGCTTAAACGAGGCAAAACACGGTTTGGTCATTTTGACCAAACAAGAAGCACCTGGGTTTTTAATATCTTCAGGTTTAGCAACATCCGCAGCATTAAGCGCCGCCATTTCACGTTCGCGCCGATAAGCGTCCTCTTTATTTGTAAACGCTCGGTAATACAAAACCTCAGATGCTTCTTTTAAACCTTCAATAGTGCCGGGTATCTGGGCTGCTAATAATGCCTCGTGTTGCCACACATGGTTCATTTTGCGCTTCAAAACACCATCATCGTTGGTGCTGTGAGCTGCAAATATGAAACCGCCAATTTCTTTGACTTTATCGATGAGTTGAATCGCCGTGAGGTTGGTTGGCAGTACGCCATCTTGCGGATCGAGTAAATCCAAACGCCCCAATATCCGCTCCAGCTCTTGCGAGGTTTTGCTTTCATCGAACAGACAAACAAAGTGAATTTTCTCGCTGGACGCAATTTCAAAGCCCGGAAACACCACAAGCCCATTTTGAGAAAACAGGCTTCGCAACTTATCGACTCCATCAACCGAACCATGATCAGCCAGACCTACTACTTCAATAGCTGCTTCGAGCGCGGCAGTTAGTAGTTGCTGGTTATATTCATCCTCGGATAACGTTTGTTGTGCTCCGCGATATTTGATGTAGCCGGCCGGATTGACCTGCAAAGCGCATTTAAAGAATCTCGCTTTGGTGTAGATGGCTTGTCCGTTTACCTCAGACATTCGCATTCTCCTTTGGGGCTGGTTTAACCAAGCGTATTCTACCTGTCAACAATTCCTGCATGATGCCCTGTTTGATTTGGCGGGTTTTGCTTAGGCGTTGTTGCAGGGTTTGGATGTCGGCGTCCATATCGGACAGGATGGTGGCAATGGTGGTTTGTTCTGATTCCGAAGGCAGGAACAGTCTGAAATTTTTAATCAATCCAGTATCAAGAACACCAGCGCTATTTCCAGCGGAACTTACTAACTTTAGAAGCTCGTTTTCCATTGCCAGAAAAAAGAAGGTTAAAAACCTGGAGTCTAATCCATTTGTAGGAACCAGCGCTTTAACATCCTGATTAAACGCAACTGGCGCCACAACCATTCCGACTCTAATTTCATTGTGAAGTGCGCTTCCTCTTACAAGTAATAAAACAGCTCCTACTGGTGCCATTTTACTGCCAGTAGCAACAGCTTCTACGCTCAGAAATTGATCTGACGTTGAAATCTCGAAGCTTTTTAATGTCGATCCACTAATCCAAGGAATGGAACCGTTCCAGAACTCTTCATTACTTCTACTGGGCGTGCCACCAGACATCCATAGAGTGTGGTTGCCAATAGTTGATAATTCCCAATCCTCCGGAATTTCCCCCAGCTTACTCTGCTTATAGCCCTTTTTTGTACCGTCTTCGCGCAGGTTGAAGGGTGGCAGGCGGGTGCGGCCGGTGAGGAGTTGCTGCATGGTGGCGGTTTTGATGGCCCGTTTTTTGGCAATCAGTTTTTCCAGCTCATTAATCATAGCATCGACATCGGACAGGGCATTAGCGATGGCGGTTTGTTCTGATTTTGATGGAATCGCCGCACGTATTTTTCTTACGGCATCAAGATTCATTCCAGCTTTTGCGCCTTGATCAGCGGCTCCTTTAAACAGCTTTTGGACATTCTCTGATGATAAAAAGTAAGCTATATATTTTGAATGTATTTCCTTTTTATCAAAACGAATAAGTGCAACATGCTGATTAATAAAAGCAGGCTTTTCCAATCGTTCATCCACATAGCTGCAAATACCAATATCAGCGGTAATCGATACAAGAATATCGCCATTCTCAAGCGATGTTCTTTTGCCTTCTGACGATTGATAGGGCAATAAAACAAACTTTGTCTCAGTCAAATCTAAAAAGATTGACTCCCGCGACATATTTGTAATCCTAACGAACACATCTCCATGACCGGCATAAAAGGACGCCCAGCCGTCTTGTACCAGCACATAGACATCGTCCTGCATGACTTCGGCCCAGTAATCCATGAGGATTTGGTAGACGTCGTATTTATTCAGCAAGGCGCTGTTGGCGTAGGCTTGTAACAGGTCTTCGCTGATGCGCTGGATGATGAGTTTAGGTTTCTGGGCTATTTCAATCTCTTTTAACGCGGCGCGTTCACGCCAAGCAGTGAACGGTTGCAGGCTTTGCCGGGCAAAAGCGATGAATTCGGGGTGGTTCAAAATCGTGGGTTTGACCTGAGCGGTCGAGATCAGCGCTTGGCTGTAGCCGGGTCGGAGTTCGGCAAACAGGCTGTGACGCAGACTGGGGAATACCTGCCAATAGTCTTGCAGCGCGGCGATGTCGCGGTTGGGTATGCCGCCTTGTAAGTGACCGCTTAAATCGTGCAGGTCTTCGGGTTCGCTGCTGTCGATGTAACGGGGAACATTCAGGTTGTAATCGTTGGCGGCGATTTCGCTTAAGGCCACCATGCGGCTATAGCGCGGCAACACCAGTTGTTTGGTAAAGGCATCGACGATTTTGTGGATATCTTGCGCGCGCAGCCGGTTTTTGTTGCCGTCTTTCATATAGCCTTTGCTGGCATCGATCATGAAAATACCGCTGCGGTGCGCGGCGTGTTGTTTATCAATGACGATGATGCAAGCCGGAATTCCGGTGCCGTAAAACAGGTTGGCTGGCAAGCCGATAATGCCTTTGATGTACCCTTGCTTTAGCAGGTTTTCACGAATACGCGCTTCGGCATTGCCGCGAAACAACACGCCATGCGGCAGAATCACCGCGCCTTTGCCGGTGGATTTCAGGCTTTTGATGATGTGCAGCAAAAAGGTGTAGTCGCCGTTTTTATCTGGCGGTATGCCCCAGGTGAAACGGTCGAATTCGTCTTCCTGCGGGTTAATGCCGCTGGTCCAGTTTTTGTTGGAAAACGGCGGATTAGCGACGGCGAAATCGAAGGTTTTGAGTTTGCCGTTGGCGTCTTTCCATTGCGGGTCGGCAATGGTGTTGCCTTTCCAGATTTTGGCGGTGGCATTGTTGTGCAGAATCATGTTCATGCGCGCCAACGCGCTGGTGGCATTATCCATTTCCTGGCCGAAGATGGTCAGGCCGCGTGGTGCTTCGTCGCTGGCTTTTAACAACAACGAGCCGGAACCGCAGGTGGGGTCATAAACGCTGGCATCTTGCGGCGTATCCTGGCTGATACCAATCACTTTAGCCAAAATGCGCGAGACTTCCGCCGGGGTATAAAACTGGCCTTTGGATTTGCCGGATTCTGTAGCGAAGTGGCGCATCAGGTATTCGTAGGCGTCGCCCAGCAAGTCGTCACCGTCGGCGCGGTTGGCGGATAAGTCAATGCCTTCAAAAATACCTACCAGTTTGGATAGGCGGTCGATCATGTCCTTGCCTTTGCCGAGCTTGTCTTCGTCGTTAAAGTCGGCAACGTCGATCACGCCTTTCAGGTCGTTCTCTTCAGCAAGGGCACTAATAATCTTGTTCAGCTTTTCTCCGATTTCTTTATCGCCTTTTAATGCCACCATGTCATCAAAGCTGGCTCCTTGCGGCACAACGATCATGCCGTACGGGTCACCCCTGTACTTGTCGGACACGTACTTCATAAACAGCAGCGTCAATACATAATCCTTGTATTGGCTAGCATCCATGCCGCCGCGCAGTTCGTCACAGCCGGCCCAGAGGGAAGAGTAAAGTTCGGTTTTTTTAATAGCCATTTAGAGGTAAGGATTCCGTTGGTTTGTATTCGGTTTATTCCGTTAAAGTAGATCGGTATTGAGTCCCGCCGCTTTCAGGCGTTGCGTCAGGTTACGCATCTTGCTGAATTCAGTGCCAAAACTCTCGCGAAGACCTACGCCTTCGCAAAACTCTTTAGCGGTGATGTGTTTGAGTTCATCAGCGTACTTAATCATCTGCAGATGTAGCTCAGCGGTATATTGATTACGCGGCGCATCCACCAAGGCTTGCTTGATGCTGTCGTAGATCTCGTTTTCGTTCATAGCTTAAACACGCAGCGCGCATAATTAGAAAATTTAGCTAAATTAGCTAAAAATAACTCAACAAGCAAAAATTTCCTTCTCATAATCGGAACCCTGGCAAACGCGGTATTCGTTACCGAGTGTTATTTTTAGCAAGCGAGGTAAAAGTCTTGAGCTTAAGGGCTGAAAAAGGGTAGCTAACAACACTCAAATTAAGCACCGCTCGTCATTATGTCTTGGATTATTTACATAATCACTAATGGGTGTTGTGGTCATATCAACGTAAGCTTGATTACCCAATAGTTGAAACACGTCATCTTCCCCTGCTGATTTATTCAGCCAATCCCGGTAATGGTCAGTAGGCATGATAACCGGCATACGCTCATGAATCGGTTGCATCAGTGCCGTTGCTGCGGTCGTGATGATGGTACAGGAATACAGAGTTTGCGCGTCGTACTCCCAATGTTCCCAAAGTCCAGCAAAGGCAAATAACTGATTGTCTTGACGATGGATATGAAACGCTTGTTTGTGCGATTCCAAATTCTGCCACTCATAAAAACCGCTTGCGACGATTAAGCAGCGGCGCTTATGAAAGGCAGCGCGAAAACTGGGTTTTTCTCTGACGGTTTCCGCGCGGGCGTTGATCAGATGGTGGCTGTTTTTATCGTCTTTAGACCACGATGGCACCAAGCCCCAGAACAGGTTTACCGATTTTAAGGATTTGTCGTCTAGCTCAACGATGCAAAGGATTTTTTGCGCAGGGGTAATGTTGTAGCTGACGTTAAAGCGCGGCAAGCGTGGCAACTCAAAATGTTCAGCTATGCTTTCCGGCGTTGCCCTGAGGTTGTAGCGACCGCACATACCGACCATTCCTTACCTGTGGTTCGTAAGACCCATACCGATTAAAACCACCATTGGACTCATTAAATGGATATTAACCAAATTCTGTTACAAGCGTTTGCGCCCGTGATAGCAAGCTATTGGTGGCTATTTGTCTTGTTGATCGTCATCGGCTTCTTGAAAACACCGTTCATGAAAGGTGTGATCGGAGAAGCCCTGGTCAATTTAGCGGCCGCGTTGTTTTTGGATAAAAACATCTATCGCTTATTCAAAAACGTCACGTTACCGACCGAAGACGGCACCACGCAGGTGGATCACGTCATCGTATCGCCTTATGGCATTTTCGTCATTGAAACTAAGAATCTGAAAGGCTGGATATTTGGTAGTGCGCAGCAAAAGATGTGGACGCAACAAATCTACAAGCACAAAAACCAATTCCAGAATCCCTTGCATCAAAACTATAAGCACACGCAGACGCTGCAATCTGCATTGGAAATTGAACCCAGCAAACTGTTTTCGTTAGTAGTGTTTGTCGGTGATAGTGAGTTTAAAACCCCGATGCCCGAGAACGTGGTATTTGCCGGTGGGTACATTCGCTTTATTAAAAGTAAGCAACAGCGCCTATTGACCGAAAGCGAGATCGCGGATGCGTGCCGTAAAATCCAAGCAGGTCGTCTAAAGCCCTCTATCAAAACCCATGCTGAACACGTACGGCATGTTAAGCGCATCGTAGAGCAAAAGCAGCAGCAACCTGAAAACGCCTGCCCTAAATGCGGAAAACCGATGATCCTGAGAACCGCTAAAACAGGAGACAACCAAGGTAATCAGTTTTGGGGATGTAGCGCGTATCCTAGATGCAGGACTGTGAAAGCTGTTTAACGTTAGATTTGATCAGGCGGATTTTATCTATGACACTTTTTGCTTGATCTCAGACTTTAACATTGTGGTGAAAATTAGACGCCATTTTGCAACTAGCAAGCAAAAAGCCATTTAAATCAACAGGCAGATAGTTCGCAGCCATCACATTGCGACTTCGCGCCCAACGCTTGTTCCCCACTCAATCGGCTCGTGTCGATTATCGGGCGTAATTTCAGCCAGCAAGTCGTCCAACTTGAGCTTTGGTTTTGCTGTTGTTCGTTCAATCCGAAAACCCGTTTCGTCAACAGTTAGTTCAACTGATGAACCAACTTCCAACTTCAATTGGGCGAGCATCCTGGCCGGCAATCGAACCACGGCACTATTGCCCCACTTCTTAATTTCAGTTTGCATTTATTAACCCTTCTTGGATAACCAAGTTAAACCATAAAATTTATTTTCAATGAAAACAATACCTTACTTATTGAGCCAAGCGGTCAGGCGAGGGAACACGTGAAAAAATATGGGCATCCGAAGAAGCTTAAGTAAGTGCCATTCGTATCTGGCACTACTTTTTCAATGCCAACGAATCACGACGAGCAACTAAGGTGGGACAATCCACCCACCTCAAAGAACTCAGGCGGTTTCAACCTATAGTATTTATCTTCCACGTCCTTCGACTGCTCTTCATAGGGTTGCGTCATCACGTCCTGAAGTTCTCGAATTAGAGAATAATTTCCCACAGCTGCTTGCTGATATGCCGGCACAACAAACCACTCTCGCAAAATGTACTTTGGGTTTACAAGCTTCATCTGCCTAGACGTTTCCTCAGTGGAACTGCTGAGAAGTGTTTTCCATTTCGCGAGCCACGCTGTCCAACGCTTATCTACCTCTTTGAGGGTTGTGTCATGCGCCGCAAAATTGTAGAAGCTTTTCTTGAGTGGGCCAATGTCGTCGGGTACCGACGAGAGCTCGCGGAAGAAAATAGTGTAGTCGACAGGCGTTTGCATCATGAGTGTTCCTAGCTCGCTGATTAGTGCGCTGCAAAGCGCCTTATGAGACGCTGTTTTCAAATCACTAAGACCCAGCTTGGCGGCCCACATCTTTTCCATTTGCGCTTCCATAACTTTCGAGAATCCACTTTGAATCTCGTCGAGCTCTAGCAAATAGTCCTGATGCGATGCCAGCAACGGCCGCAACGACGAACAAAACATATCGAAATTGCGTTGCGCTGCGCTAGGTTGATTCATGAACGAAAAGTGATGACCGCCTCCCGTCCAAGGCTGATAATGGGGGTTAAACACATCGCAAAAGCCGAAGGGGCCATAATCAAGTGTAAAACCACCGACTGCACAGTTGTCGCTGTTGAAATTACCCTGGCAGTAGCCGACGCGGATCCAGTTCGCCACCAGTGACGTGAGGCGGCTACGAAACTCGCGCGCCAACAACAGCAATTTATCGGGGGTTGTGAGTTGTTTATTGACCACGTCAGCGTACTCACGATCAATCAAGTGCAACACAATTTTCTCCAGTTCTTCCAGCGCTTTTGGGTGTTCGTTTTTACGGGAGCGGCGAGCGAAAAGTTCAAGTTGACCGACGCGAATGAACGACGGCGCGACGCGTGTCGATATGGCGACAGCCTCAGATATAAGCATGTCAGGATTCTCCGAGCGCGAACCCTCCGAGTACCACGGTCGCTTTACTTTCTCCGTTTTTGAAACGTACAAACTCAAAGACCGCGATGTCGGTACGCCAAGGGCGTGCATGTGCTCCTGAGCCAAGAACTCGCGGATACTTGACCGCAAGACAGCGCGACCGTCTGCGCCTCGGCAATATGGCGTGCGACCGCCACCTTTGAGCTGCATCTCCCAGCGTCGACCGTTGATGACGGCCTCAAGCACAGAAATTGCACGACCGTCTCCATATCCGTTGCCAGTTTGGAACGGACACTGCTGAATGTATTCCGTACCATAGATGGAAAGTGCGTACCCAGTCGCCCAACCAACCTTGCGCATCGGCTCTGGAACCTGAGAGATGTCGCCGGAGAACATGCGGACGAAATCGGAGGACTCTGCCATGCTGTCGGCAAAGCCAAGCTCGGAAAAAAAGTTTTTGCTGTGAGCCGCATACTCAGGGTCTATGATTGGAGTCGGCTTGACGGGAACATAATGTCCCGTAAAGACTTGTCGCGGCGCGTGGTCGTTACCGTTTTTTGTCGCGTCAGGGTCACAGTTGAGCGTGTCCATCAGAGAATAGTTTGCCAACTTCGCAAGATCCTGGAGCATCGATATAGTCGAGGAGGCTTTCTGGGGCAGTCGGTTTGTCATAATTGTTTATGCCAAGGCTCGTTAAGGTAAATTCCAATACTAAAAGTTCCTAATGTACGCACAATCGTCTTTTCTGGGGTATTAAGTTTCGTTTTATCCGCTTGTTTTGAGGATTATTGATACATCAAGAAATTGTTCGGCGTACATTAGGAACCGCCATTACTCATAAGATTGTCAAAGATTTGCCGCGTTTTGAACAACAGCGGCGTCAATTTTTTCAAGTTAGAAGCTCACCATTGTCATTGCAGAAAGAGTGTAATACGTCACAGTGTGCCGGTTGATGACTACTATTCAACACCCGCGATGGACTTGCCGCCTTTTTTCCATGTTAGTGATGTTTGTTAGTTCCCAGCAGTCAGGTTTTGCCGGCCTACCATCCTTGGATATACTTTATCGTCGTTGCATACATCGCGTTATCGCCATCGCGTTGTAAGTAAGCGAACTCGGCGGACCCTGCAAAAATACGATGATTTTTTCTCTGGCATTTCTCCTGCTCAGCGCCTGACGATTTCAAGTATGGGTATGTCTTTGTAACTTGGATTTGGGCCCAGCTTACCGATCATTTTCCATTCGGCGCCACAATCCTGACAAACGTATGTCCGTTGATAACTCATTCCATCTGGTAAGTATTTCGTTTTCCCCCGCTGTTTTAAACCCAGAAGCATTTGACCCTCTGAACCAAAGGGCTGACGTATACCGTTTTCATCGGCTGGACTGCAAAGATTACATGGCATCATAGGGTTTCTACTCCATTTCATTTGGAGAGGACGGGGCAATCAAACTGGCTCCATTGCCACTCAATTCACCATATAGGTCAGACCGACGAAAAAAATACTGCCGGCTGCCATCGATCAAAGGTCCTGAAACTGGTTGCACCGGCAGAGTTTGCAATAGCCATCGCGGCGCCCGATTTACTGACTTGGCATATTCAGCCAATGACATATAGGTGGCTTGAAAATTGTCGAGACTTGCTTGCGTGACTCGCCGACCAGGAAGATGATCTTGGATAGTCGTCAGTAACCTCAGCCTTACCAAGTCGTATACCACTTGTTGTTTCAAGCCTAGTCTCTTCGCTGCCTGGTCGACAGAAATACTGGCACCGTCGGCATAGCGCATTTCCGCAAGCCACTGCCAAGTCTGTTGCTCATCAAGCTGGATATTTCCCAATGGCACTGACTCATCCGGCTTGCCCACTGGTTTCAATTGGTTTGCCAAAAGCGCCCGAACGAGTGCGATGAATTCCCCATCGCGCAGATGCCAATACTTCAATATGTATCTGACGTTTATTGTCGGTGGCGAGTGCATCGTTTCTGTGCCGGCGAAAACCAATGCTTGCACTTGCTGTTTTGGAATTAACCAAGCAGCGGCATTGCCGTGCATTCTTGATACCAACGGTTTTAGGATGCCATCTGCAATTAAGTCTCTAATCCGGGCCTTCGGCAGCACCAATTGTTTGGCAGCTTGATCAAGCGTGACACATCCCTTTGCCAGAATCGCTATTTCAGTAAGGCTCTGTTTATCGACTGAACGCATCTTCCGACCGGACGGCAATTCAATCTGATTCCCAGCGATCACCTCGGCTCGAATGAAATGGCGAACAGTTGACGGTGCCACGCCGGCTTTTTTGGCGGCTTGTTTCAAGGTCACGCGGGGATGTCTGGCAATCGTTTCTAGCTTAAACGCTCGGTGGCGTTTATTGACTATCCCTGACCAATGCACGTGCAAATAGCCCTCGAATGCGTCGTGCAGAAATTGAAAACATTCATTGGACAAGTCCGTGTATAGCGTCCGATAGAGCGACCCGAAAGTCCTGCGAATACTGGATTGACTGTCCGCTTGCTGATTTAGAGTGCTCAATAGGGCGTGAAAGTTTTCCGGCCAGCCATCCAATAGCCGACTCACTTGCAGCATCAACGTGGTTGCCGTATTCAGTTGATGTAAATTCGCAATCTTCCCCGGTTTGGCGGGTTGGAAGGTTTCCGAGTACTGCCCTAAATAACCAATCAATCTGATCCATTCTGGCAATGACATAGCAGGAAAACCCGCCAATGCCGACTTGCTGTCAATTGCCGCCTCAACCGCGCGGCTGACGGAAATCAGGGGTTCATCGACTCGATCAGCACCTCGGGCATCGGCAAGCCACGCCCCACAAGCGCATTGCTCAAGGTTAACCCGTTCTAGCCGTTGAGTGCTTCCACACCTAGGACATTTTTCAGATAACCTGATCGAATGCCGGTTGCAAATACAGCTGATTTTCAGCAGCCATGGCCCGCGTAGATGTGCCGACTCGCGAAGGCAGAGCGGACACCAGCGCATTTGACTATGGTTAAAGTCGATGGCAGTCAGCCCGTTCGACAATGCGCTTGGTCCCCAAAAACTTGGATGGGGTCCAAACAATGCCTGTCTTTCCTCAGCTGATAAGCCAAGCGCTTGGCATAGGCATTCAAAGTTTCGAAATGTATTGCCTAGCTGCCGCAGCGTTTCGTAACCGTTTGCCCGTGCAACGCGCATCAAAAAACCCAGGGTGGCCTCACCATCGATCGGTCGCGGACGCACAGGTAAAGCGCAATAATCGTTCACGACAATTATGCTGGTTTTTCCTGGCACGCCAGTCGAACCAAGGAGCCAACGAAGTACAGCTCATAATCGGGTATCACCGTCAGGTGTAATCCCAGCTGTTGCAAAACATCGCTAGGACTCTGTAGCTCACGCAAATCTTTCGGTATCCGCCACCAATAGCTGAGCGCTCGACAATCCGCTAAATCAGCTTGCTCGAATGCCACACTCGACAGGCGATTTAGGATGTCCACCAACTCCAACTCGTATTCCCGCTTACCGTATTTGATGGGCGGTATAACTGTTGTTTGTTGATAGCGAAGCATTTCGGGATCGAGGTCGCCGATGTGTTTGGATAAATTTGCCCACCAGTGCATCAACCGTGTTTGGTTTTCGCAACGCCGTGTCGGCGAAATCCAGGGGTTATAAAACACCGCCGACGAAATTGGCAATTTCAGTTGGTATTCGGCCAGCATTTGCGCCACTACCATCCGAATTTTCGTCTGGAAGTATCCATAGTTACCGGTGCCGACAAATCGCATCAGCCGATACAACCAATCTAATTTCGTAACCGAACAGAGCAAGTCTTTATGCCCTCTGAATCGTCTGACAAGTATTCTCAGTATCCGATGTTTCAATTCGTCAGGCGACGCCATAAGTAACACGGCAACCCAATCGTCAGACCAGAAAGGTCTGTAATTCCGCTTGCTCTGAATCGGCTTGCGGGATCGATGACCGTCACGACATAACGCTTTACGCAATCGACCGCCCCATTCAAGACCTGCGTAAACTTCACTGAGCGTATAACCTTGGGAAATTGACGGCTCAACACGATTATTAAAGCGGCTGGGTAGGTCAATATCTTCCGATTCCGCTAAGAGCTGTGCAAATAGCAACTGATTGCGACTGGCAAGTTTAATGGGTGCATTGATAATCGACTGACCACAGGCACAAAACCAATCCGGCATTAATTCGGACCAGGAAAAAGTTTTGGCGCAAAGAGCGCAGTGCTCATACAATCGGATCTGATGAACGGGGCATGCCGCAATCTGCGGCAATTCCCAAAGGGCAAAATGAAAACCGCATTCGCTTAGGCAGAGAACACAAAAACGTACCGGGGTAATATTTAATCCCGGCCTGCTATTCTCATGCCCATTCGAGCATTTCGGCAAACGCCGTTTGCGCAGCCACCAGGTCCGATCGAGTTCGGTTGAAGTCCCCAGCAACATTTGTAAGGTATCAAAAGCCGCTGGTGGAGCATCAGTTGCCGTTCCGCGATACAAAGCGCCTAAGGTATGCTCTAAGCGACGGGCTATTCGATGCCCGTTGCCCCCCTGAAAACGGTATAGATAACCCGCTAGACTTTCTCCTTGCTGAAATTGGGCTCGAACTGGAAAGTCACTGAACGGAATCAACACACCACCTCCCGGCGGCCCCTGCGGACGCTGGAGAGTGAACCAGGCTCGAACGGTTCATTACCCCGATCTAAGCGGCGAAACACAAAAGCAGGATTAAAAGGATTTAGTTTGCCCACGCCCTCCAGCCAAATCTTGGCTGTGAATACTTGTTCCAATAACTTAGGGTCAATTTCTTCCACTTTATTTTCAAGCGCGAATTCCAAAGCAGATAGTAAAAGCGTTTTGATGTAACCCACTCGCCCATCGCTAGCGTAATAAAGACGCATGGCCAAGTCATCCCAACCATAATTCCCCGATGATAACGGTACCGGCAAACAAAAGCCCAATGATCTAAAAAGTTGTAAGCACTCGCTATGGATAGTTTTTTTATCGTCCTGCCCCAAAGCCAATCGAATACGACTAGAAAAACGCCTCCGCAGTTGTTCGTTGACGCGCAAAAGCTCTTCGAGTCGTGGTATCCCCAGTAAAACGGTTGGAATCGCTGTTTGATCTACCAATGATTTTAACCAGTCACCCACTTTGTAATGCGTCGCAGCCAACCCTCTATCCTGAATGTGTTGGGCTTCATCGAACAGAAGCATTTCAACCTGACAGGCTCGGCATAAAGTTATCACGCGTGAGGTCTTCGCCGATACCGTTCCGCATGCTGCAGCTGGATCGCCCAGTTGTTCAAGCATGGAAGAAGCCACACTCGAAATAGTGGCGCCAGATGGTACCGAGACTACCAGCACCGGGGTGACATCACGATCCGGCAAAGTGAATTTAGGATATTGATGTTTTACCCATTTGCAAAGGCTGCTTTTTCCGGCTCCACTTTCCCCAAGAACCAATAAATGACGAGGGATTTTGGTCTCGCGATAAAGCGAAAGATTGGTTTTGATAGCGTCAATGGCTGTGACAAACGGGGGAAATGGAATATATTCTTCATCAAATTGTTGTATAGCAGAGAGAGTTTCGTTGGAATTCATCGTAGTTCCCCTTTCAACGTTTCATTTGAAAGGATGTGATGATTTCCATCGCCACCTGTTCTTGATCCTGTTCAAACGCTTTTGACGCTTTGGCTTTTTGCAGCTTGGGTACCGCTATAACATCGGGTTTGGTATCGGTATTTAGATCTGACCCATTTGGTTTACTACTAGTTATCCCCAGCAGGGCCGCACTGCGGCGCCGAGCACGATGTTTTCGATTGGTCATTAATTCTTCGACGGCTTGTGCCAGTTCATATCGAGCCCGTTCGAGAGCAGCTTTATCGATAACTGCCGCGCCTTGCTCCCGCAGATATTGGCGAATGAAGTCGTTCTGTTTGACGGTGAGTCCATGGGCAAACGCGTAGTCGATGGCCTTCACCGTCACCGGCTCGGCATCATTGGGACCCCAGACCTGGATTTCACCCAAGTCTTCCGAGTCGTAGACCAACCGAACTTTCACCCCTTCACCAAATCCCCGCAGGATGGGACCGAGTTCATCGCCACTGTAGCGGATGCCATGCAGGGAAATGCCATCGCGGCGCAACGAGCGTTCTGCGACTAGGCCTATACGGCGTTGCAACGTTCGCAGATCATCCGGTAATGTCGGCTCATAATGCGCAATGCTTTCTTGCCAGCGAGCCCATGGCGTTGTTTTACCGAGTCCTCTATGTTCGTCCTGCGCATAAATATCGACCACCCACTTTTCGAATATTTGCTTAAATTCGGCAAAGGTTAACAACGCCGCTTTTTGTGGATCGTAATCGCCGCGCAGATAATATTTGGCAAAACTGGTACCCGGCAGCTGGTGGGCAAAGAAATAGTTAATCGTTTTGAGATAGCGCTCGACCACACCTTTGAAGCGTGGTGCGTGCTTCGGACAGTATTGAATACGAATTCCCAAGTCATAAGCCACACTTTCTAGATCATTGCTATGGAATTCCAAGCCATTGTCGACCACCATGACTTCAGGCAAACCGTAACAAGGCCAGGTATTGGCGATTTTTAAGTTTGCTATGACACCATCCGCCAATTTTTTGGGCAGAATGGCATGCCGTAATGCGCCCATCACCGCCGCAGTAGACGGGCTATCGAAACTCAAATAGTACCCAAGCAACATCCGGCTATAGTGGTCGATAATCACGGTCAACGTTGGCCTGCCCAGAGGTAGCCAAGTTCTTTCGTCAACTAGGAATAGATCGAGCGGTGTATGATCAATTTCAACCCGCTCCAGGATACGAGAAGTTTTTACACCAGCTTTGCCGATCCTAAAACGCCTATCGGCAGATGCTTTACCTTCCTTTAAGACCACTAGTTCGTACGCCTCGGCACGCTTAACCAATCGGTATAAGGTACGCAAGGATGGCGGTTTGATAGGCTCACCTCCGAGAGTGCGTTGGTTCTCAATGTCGATTTTGCCAAGCAAGCGCGTATACACGTTACGACAGGTAGCTTGCGGTGAGGCCTTAAAAGCTTCCTCCAAAGCTTCTGCTACCAACTGGAGAATACGATCATTTTGCCGCAACGCTTTGGGACCACGAAGATCTATCCTCGGAATGATCGCTCGCGTATCGTTAGTTGAGTTAAATCGGCGATACCAACGATATACGGTAGTCACGCCCGGCGGGGTTAAGTCTCCAACTTCCACGGCGGCCTGCTCAATCAACGGCTTCAAATACGCCGGTGTAAAAATCGGAACACCATGATCAAGAATACTTTCAAGATAATGCTTACGACGCTTCACGACGTTTCTAAGGCCTTCGGATAGTTCATCGAGCGGTCGTGAAAATGAAGGTACTAACGAGGTAGTAGCAGAGGCAGCCTCAACAGTCTTTGCGGAAATGTTGCCTGCCCCATACTCAGCGAGCAGTTGCTCACGACTGATCACCGAAAAATGGCCATCATTCGTGCTTTCCAGCAGTAAATCACCATTCGGTTGGATACGATCAATCCGATATGCAGTACCGTCCCAATCAAAAACCCTGTTCTTGTGCAATGCAAAACCAGCCATTGTCAGCCTCCGTATTCAATTCAATTAAGGTTTCTAGAGAAATTGGCTGATCCAAGGCACAGCGCAGATGTCCAGCTAGCAATAGACTGCAAGGGTCAATGTCACTTAAGGCGATTAATTGGCTAAATGGATCAATACAAGTTGTCCTCAGCATGGCTGTTGCCTTTGCAATCGATATGGGGAGACAATGGCGAATCTTGTTGATGGCAACCGTCATAGCGTCCGGCGATGGAGGAATTCGTCGAGCCCGATGATAGACCCAGCGCAGATTGGATAATCGGGGCTCTTGCCGTATTACTTCATCGGTCAATATAACGAAGGGCATTTTCGATCTACGCATATGCTCAGCGACACAATTAAGTTTGTGCTGCACATCATCATGACCAAGGCTACTGACCGGTTTGACTTCGATGAGGACGATTTCGCCGGTGGTCAACACCAATTCAAAATCAGGCGTATATCGGCGCAATTTGGCGCCATCGGGATAATGAAGGGTTAAGGGTTGTTCACGATAGCGGACAATATTGGCAGATGCCTCGAACAGATAAATCGCTTCGAGTTCTAGCAATCCCTCATGGTGAACCATCCGCCCGTTCTTGCGGCTGGGGAATTTACCGCGGACAATGCCGCCTGATGGGGTGATGACATTTCGAGCTCGTTTGTGAATGTCGCCGTCAGGTTGACGACCTCGCCAAGCCCCCTGCCAAAGATTTTTTGACATGATTACTCTCCTGCAGTGCGGCTAAAACAGGCAAAATGCTGCCGGCCACAGCCACGGCTATAGTTGAATAGCACTGCTTTCAGGCGTAACAACGCCTGCGCCGGGTAGTCAAACTCGACGTTACGCAGACACTGGTGATTAGAGTGGGCTTGACCCTGGTGGGAAGTTTGACGATACTGAAGATGCGAATCGGGGTATCGTTAGATGCTCCACCCAGCGGGGCAAGCCACAAGGTTTGTCCCGTTTTTACATTTGAGCCTCCATTTTTTTGCGTCGATGCAATCGATAACCTGGCTCGACGTAACTATTGCCGTACGATTCCTTGAGTTTGAGAACCTGGCGAATCAACTGTATTTCCGCAAGCGTTAGATCAGATACACGATCACGTAGCTCCTGGAGCATCCAAAAAACATCCTGCGGCATGTCGCTATCGATTACCAACTTTCGATTGGAGGCTTCTACTGCTTTAAGTAGATGCTCACGTTCTTCCCCCTTCAAGTCCAACGCCGTAATCAGCTTTTCAACGAACTCTGGCGTTGGCGGACCCTTTTTTCCAATCTCAAGTGCGGAAATGTAAGTTTGCTCATACCCGATTAGATCGGACAACTCTGTCTGGCGAATACCTCGCTGCATTCGAATCGTGTGTAGAAAACAAGCAAATGGATTCATGGTTGGTCAAAACCGGTAACGTATCTAAGACAAGATAGAGAATAGTCTTAGTAGATGAAAATGTAAAAT
This sequence comes from Methylomonas sp. 2F7, assembly GCF_057126975.1. Lineage (NCBI taxonomy): Bacteria > Pseudomonadati > Pseudomonadota > Gammaproteobacteria > Methylococcales > Methylococcaceae > Methylomonas > Methylomonas sp. 2F7. The sequence goes on along the minus strand of NZ_CP195203.1, from coordinate 4,606,515 downwards.
TTTTTCCTTAATAATCAATTACTTATTGTAAAGTGAATTCGCTTGACAAATAAAAAGCAATTGATAACTATAACCATAATAACCTTTTAAATTCATATAGTTATCAAATATGATTAACTACATTGTTGTGGTAGATAAGTTCTAATTTTTCCACTCAGAAATCAGCAAACATTGCTGGTTTGGTTTGCAGATAGCCTTTTGTCTATTGCACTCAGGCCGTTACACGTAGTTTTGTATCAATAAAAATGCCATCGTGTCATTTTGGCCGACCGTAACGGTTCTTCGTAAATGAGAAATTTTTGAATTTGCTAATGTGATCAACCCCTTGAAAAGGTAAATAATTAGAAAACGCTATAGGGGTTGTAATCCAAAATTTGAATCGAATTCAGATTGATGGTGCTGACCGGCAAGAAATTGCTAAAAAGATTTTCTAAATCTTTCGCGGGCGCGAAAATATTTGCTGCTCATGGATTCGTAATAACGACAATCCTCTTACCCAAACTCGTTGGCTTAACATTAAACTAACTCTCGGACTCAACGGAAACTGGTATCAAAGACTCGTTGCACTCAGCAATCAACCTGACTAATTTAGACAAACGATAAGACTCAGTCCATTGGGTCGTAAAAAGTTACATTTTTGGCCTGGCAATTTTATCCAAAGCCAAATTGAATCCATCATCCCCACGTTTCAGAAAGTCATCGTATAAAACGTAACTGATCATACTTCTAGGTAGTTCGTGGTTTCTGTGAAAGGGTGTCACCACCCATTTTTCGGCCTTAGCTCTATCTACCCAACGTTGGCATGCTCCGATCATGTAATTAGCAGCATGCTGTGGGGCGCAGGAAGTCCTGACCAAGAAGTCAGCCGCTGCCTTGGCTCCCGCATAGATAATTCGATAACATTGTGCCACTGAATAATCCTGTAATAGATTATTCAGCATCATCGATGTACTGCGCTGAGCCGAGGCCGGCAATCCGCGTTGTTTGGCGCAATAGTCGTAAAACTCCTTAATTTCGGCAAATGCTAGAACGCGCGCTAAATCCGGCAACTGACCAGACCAATGCCTAGGCCATTTTCTCTGGGCGACGCGTTGTTCTATGCTTTGAATCAGATTCGTGCGGGTGATTCTGGATATACTCCAGAAAATCGGAAAAGGCGTTTCAATTCGCACTTCATTTCCGAACACACTGAAGTTATCGGGTACCGCTGAATTCAAAACGCTCAGTAATTTTGCCTGGCATAATTTTTGGATTAGCGTATGACCATAATTACCTTTTGGCGCAAATGGCACCGTTGACATGCTCAAAGCCGCCGACACCGCTATAACATCAACATCGGCAACCCCAGGACAACGTAATAGCGACAGCAAAGCGACTGCCAGTTCCAGTGTTAGATTATCAGGCTCAATACTCAGATTTGCGGTCTGTCCGCTTGAGGCATTTTTAATATCAAAAACGTTTCGTAAAACTTTGCCTGAATCTAATGTCCGACGATTACGGCAATGGTCACATTTGCATCGAGAAGTATCTTCATGTCTGCATTGGGAGCAACGCGTCGTTGTTTCATAATGCGCACTCCTGGATATTCTTGGCGACATCATGGCAGCATCGCAACAAGGACATACCAAAGACGAATGAATTATTGGCGGGAATAATTTGAATAGGTGATGCGGGTTGCAATCGACTTTAAATTCTCCCAGTAAATCGGCAATGGTTTCTCCCGCGTAGTACCGTGAAATCAGATTATCTATCTGACTGTCTGAAAGATGAGCCAATTTGGGGTGGATCGACGAATTCGGCATTGGATCGCAAAGACAAAGCGCCAAATATAAGCCTACAGAACATAATTGTCACTCATAGAGCGTGGCCTCATAGGGTACCGGTTAGTAGCATCATGAGATGCCTACCGATTCCCAGCCCAAGCCTGATCCACTTGTCTTATTTGGACAACGTCTTGTCCAATTGAGAAAAGAGCGCGGCTGGTCTCAAGAGCAACTCGCACTGGAATGCGGCATGGCTAGAAGTTATTTGGGCGGAGTAGAGCGGGGGAAACGAAATATTGCTTTGCTGAATATTTGTAAGTTGGCAGATGCGCTATCAGTGTCACCGGCGGAGATGCTGAAACTTAGTAACGACTAAAGTTACAAGCATTATTCGGCAATCAGTTAATAGTTGCCACACAAGGTGCTTAATTGGTTGCAGCCAGCGGGTGACAAAGATTCAGCACGATTGACTTAACTTTTGTTTTTTCGTCGGTATTCTTCAAAGCACACTGGTCGGCTTTTTCACTAAACTCGCCTATTGAGGAACGCGACTTACCAAACCAACCTACCAGATAGATCCCACAATTACGGGATTCCCCATCGAGATATTTTCCAACCAATTGCTCAGGAATATCCTTCTCGGGTTTGGCCTTATTATTTGGCTTTACTTCAATCACTACGCAAGGATGCGACTGATGGAGATTTGCGTCGGGTGAAACCGCTTGAATAAATAAATCGGTTCTTTCACCGATACCAAAGTCGTGCAAATTCCTGATTTCCACTTCCCTGTTGATGATGATTCGACCGTCCCGCCATTCCCTGTCCAAATAAAATTTCAAAAAGTCGGAAAGCCTCTGCTCGGAAAAAGGTTTACTTTGTTTTTCATCCCAAAGAAAAGTCACTAACGGCGGCGAGCCGTGTTGGGCTTCATGCGCAAAACGTTGTAAGGCTTCTTCAACAACATTCATCAATTCAAAGCTATTCCGAACTACCGAAGCATGGGCGTCTGATAACAGCCGAATGGACTGAGCGAACGACAGCCTCGTCCGTTCTTGCCGCCAGAGATTTTTACAGGCGTCGGCTTTCGCCCTGACTAACCAAGAACTGTCGGGATAGGCTTGGAAAATTCGATCCAATTGATTGATTGCGGCCGGCGTTGCCAATCCTACCAACCATCCGATAATGCTATCTCGAAATTGGACAACCTCCAGCCTAGGATACGGCGTGAATACGCCATTTGGCGTAGGAGGGTCTTCCGATGGTGGAAATAAGTGACGAATTCTCTCGTACAGCCATCCTAATTGCTCAACATCCAGCTTTGAATAAACAGACGTTGTGCGCCAAGCATTGTCTGCAACACCCAGTATGACTTCTTGGGCCAGATCAGCCTCATTCGTTAATAGCTTTTGAAGAGTCGGCCAAGTTTGTGTGAGTGCATTCAGAAATAATGTATTGGCCACCTTAGAACGATTACTCAAATCCGGCTCGGTTGTCAGCCAATCAATAAGCCGCTCTATGACGCCTTCAACTTTATTGCGGACTAATAATTCGGCCAGTTGTAATCGACAGTAAAACGGCCAATCGGAATGAGTTAATCGAGTGGTAGCTAACTGTTGTAAAAAACTCGGATGCCAAACGTCCTCACACGAATCAAGGATATGAAGATTTCCCTGTTTCGCTTCATGGTCAGCCCGTTTCAATACCGCAATATCAAACGCTTCCGGGACTATTGATCTTATTTTTCTAAAAATTCGCTTTTGGGTTTCTGCGTCGAAGAAGTGGGTAACAACTACCAAACACCAACGGCTTAAATTTTCATTGGACAAACGCTGAAAATTGTTGGTGTCGGAAACAATGGCGACAGCCATACCGCAAGCAGCTTGCGCAAGCGTACGAGAATTTTGAAGCAGAATTTCATCCTCTGGCGGCTCGGAACATTCCAAGTAATCTATTGCCGCCCCGACGATTCGGCTTCGAAGTTCGCTATCGGCTATTTGCCAACCAGGTAGAGAATCTGGGTCATGTGTAAAAGACTGCGAACCATCCTCATCCAACGCCAGCGATGCAATCAAATTTGGCCAACATTTGAAATCACCCGATTCACAAGCAGCCAGATTGGTTTCGATATAAAACTCGGGAGGATTTGGAAGTGACTGTGCCTGCCTAGGTTCATCAAGACGAGCCATCAACGCTTTATTTTCCAAATATTGAACTTTGAACCGAACGGTTTCTTCGCTATTTAAATACATCGGACAAATTAACCAAGCTAAATGTACCGCTAATATCGGATCAGGATTGGCGACCGCCACACCAGCTCTAAGCAATACTTGTTCTACAGCGTTACGAGTTTCGTAACGCCTGATTAAATGGTCAACAATGGCCGCAATGACATGTCTTTCCGATTCCAAAGAAGTACTATCCAACCGATCAAACAGCCACGTGCTATCTTCTTCCCTAAAACAATTCAAAGTGACAAATTTCCAAATGTCGCTCGCATCAACTTGGTGTATTAGTTCAGCGAGAACAAGCCGTCGATTCAGGAGGCTGTCGAAAAAGTTTTGAGGACGATTTCTTTCCAGTCCGTCGAATAAATAATCATGGTGATAGCGAAGCGCTTTGATCGCGTAGACTAACGTCTCAACCATACCTTCTACATTCACGTAATCAAAAGCTTTGGCTAATAGCCGGCTTTTCAATTTGTTCGAGGTGAACTGGTCATGACTAATTGGCACATGTTGGGCAATCCACTTTAAACCAGTTATCAAACCCTTGGTATCTAACTGATCTAGGAATGAATCCTCATAAACATGATAGCGAAGCTCAGAACATGCTGTTTCTAGGAAAGAAGGGGAAATTTGGTGAAAAAAGGCTTCAGCACCCATTAAACCAGGCCCTAGTAAAGACAATGCGAGCCCCTTTAGCCGCAAATTATTAGCGAACTCAGCTAAGGGAAGCAGCAATTTTTTCGCGTCATTACCCATGTGCATCATAGAGGACATAGCCAACTCGCGAAGTTGAATATCTTCCAATTCGTCTAATGCAATTTTAGCCAATTCAGAACCTAGTGCTTTTAACTCGCAGGCATTAACAATTCGGATTGCCAGTGACCGGCCGGCGAAAGGAATAGAACTGTTCCCTATAACGCAGGACAAACTAGATTCGAGGCCAGAATAATTCAGTTTGGCAAGCCTTTGTTTATCGTAAGCAGGGCGGTGCTCCTCTACCGCCAAACGTAAAAGCCCATCAACTAGCGATGGTAATTCGACCTGCTGTAAAGTTGCGAAATCGGCCTCCAACGCTGCCTCCGGTTCATTGTTGACTAACCAAATTCGAAAGTCGGCATCGAGAGCAGCCAACCAAGCTGCCGTTTCATGCAAGTCTGGAATCAACCGTTGACTATCTGGGTGCAAAATTACTTTTAGCTTTTGCTCGGTAGATATTGGACTTTTCGCAATATACCAAGCTGCCAGAAACTCGGCGAAAGTACGGCTGGCAAATTGAAATCGCGTGCCGTCGAGCCTGGCAAAGATTCCGGTCAATTCCAGGGTCTCTTTGACAGCTTCATCACTTATTTCTTGGCCCGCTTCTTTGCTGGTTACCTGCCTGGCATCGAACAGACCGTTTGGGCATTGAACACGCGGTCCGAGCCAAATACTATTACAACCCTGCAAGACATAACCCAGCGCAATCTTAGTAGCGACTCGAAATCTATCACTAGCCGGAATTTGGCTTTTGAAACCTGTGATTTGCCGCTCTGGACTATCCTCGCAGAGCAGTTCCAATCCTTGCTCGAAAATCTCGGTTCGCAACTTCCGTAACCGATTTTCTTGAAAAAGCCTGAGCATGAATTGCAACGTAACCGGCAGGGCTGCCAATTGCTCCACATTACGTTCAGTTACGGTATTTAAAAACTCTTCGGCATTAATTTGGCTGAGGTTTGCAGCAATACGTATATCGTCTTCGCGGAGTGGGCATAAGCGCCACGACTCTACGGGAGATTCAGCGACCGAACGCCAGCGTTCCGAAAAGGCCTTTTCCAATCTTTCCGGCCAATGGGATGGTCTGCAAGTGATACGGACAAAAACCCGCTCGGGATATTTGACCTTGTTGATGAAATTGCTAATTAGCCAATCGCCTGGAGCTGGGAGCGTGCATTCGTCAAAGCTGTCGAGGAGTATCCAGAGATGGCGGCCTTGTTCAACAAGCTTAAACTCATCCGAATCCAACAACCGCTGCCCATCCCCAGAATCGAAGATTTTTAGATCTTTAATGATAACCAAATCGTCAGGGTGCTCTTTTTCGAGCCGTATCTGTTCGTCCGCTAAAGCGTGGCTTTTTCCATAGCCAGGTTCGCCTAACAGAATCAATACCGGAATCTGAGTTAACTCGGCAAGTTGTTTAGGCAGAGCTTGGTAATAATGACTGTGTTCTGGAGGCGGTAAAGCCAAGTAACCGCTTTGAACAAATACGCTGTTGCTGTTTCCCTCTGGGAACCAGTATCGAGGCCATGGGAAACAGCAGCTTGTATTAGGCAATTCCACCAATCCAAATTAAATCGAGATAGGCAGGTACCTCAAAACGAGTACCTGCTTTTTGCGATGCGATGTTCTTAGTTTGAAAAAATAAGCAATAACTGTCGGATTATTTCATTTTTTGTGTCACTAGTTTTTCACTAATTTGGCACACTTTTCACTTTTTGTGTCACTCGACAACAGCTATACGTCCAAATTCGCCACATCCAAGGCGTTCTTCACAATGAAATCCCGACGTGGTTCCACGACATCGCCCATTAGGGTGGTGAAGATTTCGTCGGCGGCGACTACGTCATTGATGGTGACTTGCAGCATGCGGCGGCTGTTGGAGTCCAGGGTGGTTTCCCAGAGTTGTTCCGGGTTCATTTCGCCCAAACCTTTGTAGCGCTGGATATGCTGGCCTTTTTTGACTTCTTTCATCATCCATTCGAACGCTTGTTTGAAGGTATCCACTTGTTGTTCGCGCTCGCCCATGCGCATGACCGAGGTTTCGCCGAACATGCTGAGGGTTTTTTCCACGAAGCGGGCGATTTTTTGATAATCATTGCCGGCGAAGAACGGCGCATGCAGGACAAAGCTTTTGGTAATGCCGTGCAGGCGCTTGCTAACTTCTATATCAAAGTCGTCGCTGTCGCGATATTTTAGCTGGGTGCTGAATATGGCTTTGTGGCCGCCCTCGTTCAGATTTTTTTGCAGCAAATCGAACCAGGCTTGCAGCTTTTGCTGATCGGCTTTGATGTCGTCGCTTAACACCTGCATGTAGGTCATTTGCTCCAAGTACAGGTCATCGTAGCGTCTGGATAGGCGATTGATGATGCTCATCACGTCGGCAAATTCTGTCGCCAGCTTTTCCAGGCCTTGGCCTTGGATGACCGGGGTGTCGGCATCAGTTTGTAATTGCGCTTTATCCAAAGCCAGTTGGATTAGGTATTGGTTTAAAGCGTTGTCGTCTTTGACGTAATGTTCTTGTTTACCTTTTTTGACTTTGTACAAAGGCGGTTGGGCGATGTAGATGTGGCCTCGCTCGACCAGCTCCGGCAATTGCCGATAGAAGAAGGTCAGTAACAGGGTACGAATGTGCGAACCGTCGACGTCCGCGTCGGTCATGATGATGATGCGGTGGTAGCGGAGTTTGTCGATGTTGTATTCGTCTTTACCGATACCGCAGCCCAGCGCGGTAATCAGGGTACCCACTTCTTCCGATGAAATCATTCTGTCGAAGCGGGCGCGTTCCACGTTAAGGATTTTACCTTTCAACGGCAGGATGGCTTGGGTGCGGCGATCACGGCCCTGTTTGGCGGAGCCGCCCGCCGAGTCCCCTTCCACTATGAACAGTTCGGATAGGGCTGGATCTTTTTCCTGGCAATCTGCGAGTTTTCCGGGTAAGCCGGCAATATCCAGCGTGGTTTTGCGGCGGGTCATTTCGCGGGCTTTTCTAGCGGCCTCGCGGGCTCTAGCTGCATCGATGATCTTGTTGACGATGGCTTTGGCGACTTGCGGTTGCTCCAGCAGGAATTCCTGCAGTTTTTCGTTCATGGTCGATTCGACCAGCGGTTTTACTTCCGATGAAACCAGTTTGTCTTTGGTTTGCGAGGAGAACTTAGGATCTGGGACTTTCACCGATAACACCGCGGTCAAGCCTTCGCGTGCATCGTCGCCGGTGGTGGCCACTTTCTCTTTTTTAGCCAGGCCGTTGGTTTCGATGTATTGGTTAATGGTGCGGGTTAATGCACCTCTAAATCCGGCCAAATGCGTACCGCCGTCGCGCTGCGGGATGTTGTTGGTGTAGCAGAACACGTTCTCTTGGTAGGAGTCGTTCCATTGCATCGCCACCTCTACCGTTACGCCTTCTTTTTCGGCGATAAAGTGGAAGACTTTTTCAAACAGCGGGGTTTTGTTTTTGTTCAGATGTTGCACAAAGGCGCTGATGCCGCCTTCGAATTCGAATACATCTTCTTTGCCGGTTCTTTCGTCGCGGAGGGAAATTCGTACGCCAGAATTTAAAAACGACAGTTCACGCAAGCGCTTGGCGAGGATGTCGTAGTGAAATTCGATATTGGTAAAGATAGTAGGGCTGGGTTTGAAGTTTATGTAGGTACCGCTGCCTTCACAGTCACCTATCACGGCTAAGGGCGATACTGGCTCGCCTAGGATGTATTTTTGCATGTGCAGCTTGCCGTTCTTACGAATCTTCAGCGTTAGCTCTTCAGACAAGGCATTTACCACCGAGACACCTACGCCGTGTAAGCCACCAGAGACTTTATAGGCGTTATCGTCAAACTTACCGCCGGCGTGCAGGATCGTCATGATAACTTCCGCGGCGGAACGGCCTTCTTCTTTGTGAATATCAACAGGGATGCCGCGACCATCGTCATACACGGATATTGACCCGTTCTCATGAATCACGACATCGACGCCTTTGCAGTATCCGGCTAATGCTTCGTCGATGGAGTTATCGACGACTTCGAATACCATGTGATGCAAGCCGGAGCCGTCATCGGTATCGCCGATGTACATGCCGGGACGTTTTCTGACCGCATCCAATCCTTTAAGTACTGTGATATTCGAACTGTCGTAATTTTCACTCATGGGTATATCCATTGTGTTGTGTTTTACCGCAACGATGCCTGGCTTTCATATCGCACATGAAGCCGTTGTATCGTGTGTGATGGGAGTTGTTAATTTTTATTATTTGTTCCACGTGAAACATTAAAGTTGTTTTACTTCGCCTTGTTCCACGTGAAACCATTTATAGTTATCCACTGAACTTAAGTCACCAAAATCAGCTATATCGGTACTGCTGATAAAAACCTGACAACTCAGTCCAACGAGGTATTTTATCAATTTTGCCCGGTTTTCTGTATCCAATTCAGATGCTAGATCGTCAATGAGAATACAGCAGGAGTATGGGCTTTCCTGATTCAATAAAGTCACTTGTGCCAACATCAGTGCCAAAACTAAGAGCTTTTGTTGTCCGCGTGACAGATAATCTTTAGCCAATCTTTTATCTTGATAAGTGTGAAAGTCCGCTCGGTGCGGTCCGCTATGCGTAAAGCCGTAGCGTATGTCTCGCTCCAGATCGTTTTTCAAAATTAAGTCTAGGGCTTGCCTATCATCCCAGCCGGGCAAGAAGCGTAAATCAACATCGTCCTTATTTAAGAAGTGGCTAGCCATTTCTAAAAACACCGGTTGCAAGCTTGCTACATAGGCCAAACGAAACTCGTTAATCACCTGCCCATATTCCACAAGTTCCTTATCCCAAGCCGGAAGCTGTTTGAGTTGCCGGGTTTTCAACAAAGCATTACGTTGGTGCAAAGCTTTATTAAACTTGCGCCAACAGGGCAAAAAGTTTTTGTGTTGATTAAAAATACCCCAATCCAAAAACTCCCTTCTAATCTGCGGCCCTGAATCTAGTAAACGATAACTCTTGGGATGAATCAATTGCACCGGCAGTGCGTAGGCCAAGTCGGCTTTTTGTCGATCTTCCTGATCGATGCGGATCTGGCATTGTTTGTTATCAATCTGTATTCCCAGCGTACTGACCGAACCGGACTGTTGCCGATTTTGCGCGGAAACGGTCAATTGCGACTGCTCGAAAGCAATGGCCTGCTTGGTATGGGTAGTTCTAAACGAGCGAGATCTACCCAAAATAAAAATGGCTTCCAGCAGCGAACTCTTGCCGCTGGCATTGGCGCCGGTGATCAAATTAATGGCGGGCGACGGCGAGATGCTTGCGGAATGGATGTTTCTGACCGACAGCACATCCAGCTTTAACAAGGTCATAATCGCTAAACGACCTACATCCGCATTGGCATGACAATAAATTTAAACAATGGCTGTTCGGGTTCTTCGATGAAACAACTGCTGGCGTTGCCGGCTATGGTCAGCACCGCCATTTCTGAATCCAAGTTGGATACTGCATCCAGCATATATTGCGAATTAAACGAGATGCTCAACGGCTCGCCTTGATAATCGATGATCAATTCTTCCTCGGCCTCGTCATGCTCGGGATTATGGGTACTGAGTTTCAACAAATCGCCGGAAATATCGAAAGTCACACCCTTGTATTTTTCATTGGACAGAATCGCTACCCGCGTTAACGCATCTCTCAAGACTTGTTTTTGGATCAACAACGGACTCATAAAACTTTGATTGAACACTTTACTGAAATCCGGGAATTTGGCATCGATCAGCTTTGACGAGAACACCACATCCTTGTAATAAATTCGGATGTTGTTGCTGGAAAACTGGATGTTCAATTCTGCGTCTGCATCGTCCAGCAAGCGACTAAGCTCCTGCACCGCTTTTCTAGGAATGATGATGCGGGATTCATAACCGGTCGCTTGGCCGATATCGTCTTCATAAATCGATAACCGATGGCCGTCGGAAGCCACCAGTTTGAGTTTGGAATTGCTCACATTCAACAACAAACCGTTCAGGTAATAGCGTACGTCCTGATTGGCCATGCAAAACACGGTTTTATCCAAAGCTTTCTTGAATTTACCGGCATTGAGCAAAAAGCTATGTTCAAACTCGGACTCGTTGAACTCTGGATAATGTTCCGCCGGTAAAGTACTCAAAGAAAACCGGCTGCGGCCGGAAACGACCTTAACTTTATCGTCTTGCAATTCAAAGTGAATTTCCGCGCCATTCGGTAACAAGCGGCAAATATCCAGAAACTTTCTAGCAGGAACCGTGATTTCCCCGGAATGCGCTATTGACTCGATATTTAACTTAGCAACAATCTGAATTTCTGTATCTGTACCGGTCATCACCAACTGCTCGTCGCTAGCCTGCAACAACACATTGGACAGAATCGGCATGGTCTGCCGTTTCTCGATAACGCTGACGATTTGTTGCAGCGGTGGCAAGATTTGATCTCTGCTAATAATAAATTTCATATAAATATCTTTTATATATTGTTACTACTATGTAAACAAAAAGCTGTGGAAAACCGGTTTTATATAATTTAAATCAAAATCTTAGCATGTATCAAACATTGTTGCCGGATACCGCTTTAGCTTGTATGGGGTTTGTGGATAACCCGGATAGGGTATTTTCGGCGCACTTTATCCACAACTTACACGCAATTAATGGGATAAGGTTCTCAACAGGTTTTTGTAATCTTCAGCCATCTTCACATCGTCGTCTTTCAACTCAGCCACGCGCTTGCAGGCATTGATGACCGTAGTGTGATCGCGCCCACCGAAGGCGTCGCCGATTTCCGGATAGCTGTGAGAAGTCAATTCCCTGGCCAGACACATAGCTACCTGTCTAGGCCGGGTGATGGATTGTTTGCGATTTTTTGAAGATAAATCGGCCACTCTGATCTTGAAATACTCGGCCACTGTCTTCTGGATGTTATCGATGCTGATCAACTTGTCTTGCAAACTAATCAAATCATGTAGCGCTTCCTTGGTAAATTCCAAGGTAATGTCGCGGCCGGTAAATTGCGAATTGGCCACCACCCGCCGTAACGCACCTTCCAGATCTCTAACATTGGAAGGTATGCGTTTAGCAATAAAGAAGGCGATATCTTGATCCAGATCCACACCTACCTGCATAGCCTTTTTTATCAAGATCGCGGCCCGGGTTTCCAGATCCGGCGGTTCTATCGCCACCGGCAAGCCCCAACCGAAGCGAGATTTCAAACGGTCTTCCAGACCATCTATTTCTTTCGGATACTTATCGCAGGTCAAAACAACCTGATGTTTGTTATCCAGCAGATTGTTAAAGGTGTGGAAAAACTCTTCTTGCGAACGTTCCTTGCCGGCCAGAAACTGGATGTCGTCCATCAATAAAATATCGATGCTGCGGTAGTATTCTTTAAACTGGTTGATGCTGTTTTGCTGTAGCGCCTTGACCATGTCCTGCACGAATTTCTCGGAATGCAGATAGACAATATTGGCATCGGGCTTTTTCAACAGCACAGCGTTGCCTATGGCATGCATCAAATGGGTTTTACCCAAACCGGAACTGCCGTAGATAAACAGCGGGTTGTAGACCTTGCCGATGTTATCCGAAACCGTCATCGAAGCGGCTCTGGCCAACTGATTGGATTTACCTTCCACAAAGCTCTCAAAGGTGAAGGCTTTGTTTAAAAAATTCGGTTGATTCTTCTTTTGGGTCGGACTCTTGCTGAGTGTTGGTGCTTTGATAGCCGGCGATTTTTTACTACCTATTTCAAACTGCACCGCCAAGGTTGCATTGGAAAACTCGTTGACCGCATCTTCGATGATCGCGAAAAAATGCTGTTTGATATGGTCGATAATAAAGCGGTTGGGAGCAAGTAATTTTAACTGGCTGTCGGTTTCCACTGCTTGCAGCGGCCTGATCCAGGTGCTGAAATCGGTACTGGGAATTTCATGTTCAAGCTTGGCCAGGCAGTTGTTCCAAATCACACTCATCGGCATTCAAGAAGGGGCTTAGAAAGGCCTTGCATGATACCACAGTGACCGCTTAGGGCTTGACTCTGTGGACGTTATCAGAAAAGAATGACGGCCGCATGGATAACCCTCATTACTACACATGATTTCGGGCAAACTTTATATTATTTCTGCGCCATCCGGGGCGGGCAAAACCAGTCTGGTTAAGCAACTGATTGCCGAGACTGACGATCTGGCCGTCTCGGTGTCGCACACTACCCGGGCAATGCGCAGCGGCGAACAAGATGGCGTCGATTATTTTTTCGTCTCTGTTGACGAATTTAAAGCCATGATCGAACGGCAAGCCTTTTTGGAGCACGCGCAAGTGTTCGATAATTTCTACGGCACCGCACAGCAGACCGTGGAAGATAATCTGGCCAAAGGCTTGGATGTGATCTTGGAAATCGATTGGCAAGGCGCTCAGCAGGTAAGAAGAATGTTGCCGGAAAGCCTGTCGATCTTCATCCTGCCGCCATCCATCGAGGTATTGAGCCAGCGTTTGCAAAATCGCGGTCAGGATAATCCTGAAGTGATTGCCCGACGCATGCGCGATGCGGTGACTGAAATGAGCCACTATCCGGAGTACGACTATCTGATCGTTAACGACGATTTCAATCTGGCTTTGCATCAACTAAAAAGCATTGTTACCGCAAACCGCTTAACCCAAAGTCAACAACAACAAACCTTGGCGCCATTGCTGCAAGATTTACTTAACTAATAAAACTAACAACACTTATGAAAACTAGAAAAACTTCTTATCTCTTTGCGACGTTGATTGTTTCAGCGTTGACCATTGCCGGCTGCTCCAGTGATGAAGCGGAAACCCCAAAAGATAGCGCTAGCGCCGGCACTGCCAAAAAAGCGGTACACAGAGTAGATACCGGCGAAGCCACTGAACCCGAGAAACGCCAGTTCGAAAAAGAGTTTTCCGCTAAATGCGTTGAACGGGAACTGAAAAATTCGAATAACAAAGACGTCGATGAAAAACGTTTTGAAGAAAGTTGCGACTGCATCGCCGAACACATCATGAAAGATCTGTCGGAGATCGATGCCGAGAAATATCTGGAAGACCACGAAGACACCCACACCTTGCAGATCAAATTCGACGCTGCGGCTTATTTCTGTTTGCAAAACAAACCGCAACCCAAAGGCCCGCATTTGTTTGGCAAACCGCAATAACAATGTAGGTTGGGTTGGTTCGATAACGCACAACTCAACATTCAAAGCCCCCGTGTTGGGTTACGGCTAGTGCCTAACCCAACCTACACGATTTCTCTATCCTTCATCCCCATGACCCAATCTTCCGAATTATTTTCTCAAGCCAAGCAATACATTCCCGGCGGCGTCAATTCGCCGGTACGTTCCTTTAGCGGCGTCGGCGGCACGCCGGTATATTTCGACCATGCAGCCGGCGCTTATGTTTACGACAGCGAAGGCAAGCGCTATATCGATTATGTCGGTTCCTGGGGGCCAATGATTTTGGGGCATGCGCATCCGGCTGTGATCGAAGCGGTCAAGCTAAGCGCTGAAAAAGGTTTAAGTTTTGGTGCCCCCACCGAAATCGAAACTTTGATGGCGCAAACGGTTTGCGAATTGCTGCCGTCAATCGAAATGGTGCGCATGGTTAGCTCCGGCACCGAAGCGACCATGAGCGCGTTGCGCCTGGCGCGTGGTTACACCGGTCGCGACAAGATCGTTAAATTCGAAGGTTGCTACCACGGCCATTCTGATTCCTTGCTCGTCAAGGCAGGTTCCGGCGCGTTGACTTTCGGCGTCCCTAGCTCGCCGGGCGTACCCGCCTCGGTTGCAGCCGATACCCTCACCCTGACTTACAACGACAGCGATGCGGTACGCAGCACCTTCGCCGAAATAGGCGACAAGATTGCTTGCATCATTGTCGAGCCGGTGGCCGGCAACATGAACTGCATCCCGCCGGAACCCGGCTTCTTGCAAACCCTGCGCGAGGTATGCGATCAATACGGCAGCGTGCTGATTTTTGATGAAGTAATGACCGGCTTCCGCGTTGGTTTGCAAGGCGCACAAGGTCTGTACGGCATCAAACCGGATTTGACTACGCTGGGTAAAATCATCGGCGGCGGCCTGCCGGTCGGTGCTTTCGGTGGCAGCCGTAAAATCATGGAATATCTAGCGCCATTGGGTCCGGTTTATCAAGCCGGCACCTTGTCGGGTTGCCCGGTGGCGATGGCCGCGGGGTTGAAAACCCTGGAACTGATCACTCAGCCCGGCTTCCACGACGCCCTGACCGCCAAAACCGCAAAACTATTGGAAGGCCTGCAAGCTGCCGCCGATCAGGCAGGTATTGCTTTTACCACCAATCAGGTCGGCGGAATGTTCGGTTTGTTTTTCAGCACTGAAAAATCGGTCTGCCGTTTTTCCCAAGTTATGGCTTGCGATGTTGATCGTTTCAAACGCTTTTTTCATGCGATGTTGGATAAAGGTTTTTACCTGGCACCTTCGGCGTTTGAGGCTGGGTTTGTTTCTGCCGCGCATTCGGATGAGGATTTGCTGGCTACTGTGGTTGCGGCGGCTGATGTGTTTAGGGGGTTGTGATGATATTTGGAAATTTTTTAACTACTTAATGGGTACCAAAATTTATTCGCAACACGACCTTGATCCTCAGCTTTCCTCTGCGTTGAAATCAATCTACGAGGAGGTAATGTGGCTTTCTGCGCGCCCCAACGTTACTCCAGGGCGTGCCCGTGCTTGGTACACTCACATCATGGCCGAGGCCGTAAAACGAAAGTTACGTCGCTTCACTGGCAAAGTCTCCGAGATGGCTGCCACACAAAACGATGGCCCGCTAATGCTTGAGCATTTCAAACGTATTCAAACGACGCTTACTGCACTTGTTGAACAACACCGCGCCGAACAACTCAACGACCCGGATGCTTTTATCAAAACGTTAGTTGACTATGAGCAAGTTCACATAGTCACTCGCGATGAGAACTATGCCGCCATGCGTGCCAAAGGGAATTATAACCAAGCAGGTATCGTACTTTTTCCGTGGGAAGAACTTTCTGAAGGGCAGCGTACTGAGTTGTGGAACAAAATGCTTCGAGGGAAGGTAGCAAACGCAGACGCTTTCAAACCACAACGTATAACCTGCACAACATAGGCCGCGTAGCTCCGATTAGCGAAGCGTAATCAGAGGCATGAAAGCCTCCCATTCGTGCGGTTACGCTTCGCTAACCGCACCTACCAATACCGATTTCCCCGTATTTGCGCGGTGCTTGGGCGAGTGACAGTCAACAAGTCAAATAGCTGGGTTTGGCGTAGTCCTTCTCAGCCTAGTTAATTTCCGGTTTTGAATTTGAGGTGGCTATCTCGACTAACCGGTCATCACGTTCGCGCATCAACCAATAGGTTATGCCCAACACCAATGTCACTGCCGCCAAGGCTAACAATACGTCGGCGGAGATTTTGCCGATATCCAGCACGATAAATTTACGCGCCAACGCCAGCAGGGCGATTAAGAGTACAACCTTGGTTTGAATGACACTTTGCTCGCGGGTGACGACATATTGCAGGGTGTGGTTAAACTCCAGCGCAATTAACAAGGTCATGATCTCACCAAACACCTGTTGGAATATTTCGTGGTCCAAAGGATTCAATGCATCGAATACCAATCCGCCGATTACGCCGACGAATAATCTAAACAACGCGACGCTGACGACCAACATCACCAAAAAGGTCAGGGCAAACGCGACCCCGCTTTCGAAGCGTTGATAAAACGTCAGTGCATTCCAATCCTTACCCAATATTCGCCATCTGGATATTTCATTTTTCATACTATGTACTCCGTGATCTTCAAAAGATAAATGCAATATATGAATATGCGCGAAAGTAGTTGCCGAGAGGTAGAATTTCAATAGTTCCGCCGTCTACGAGCAAGACTGGTTTTAGTTGTTAGCCCTGTAGATCAGGGTTCGCGATAGCGTTCCCTGACAACATAGCTCGATTTGTCACGTAGCCGCTATCGCGCCAACGCAACCTGCGAAACTAGTGAAATTAGGCATTATCTGATCGCTTAGACGGCATAGCATTTAACTGACTTGGACCAAAATAGATGAATAGACAGAGCAAAAACGCTGAATCGCTTTTACCGGCCTCTGCGTATCGACATCACAAATTAACCGCATCTCTGATTATTGCGCTCGGCTTCGCGACGTTGCCAAATTTGAGCCATGCCGATTTTGTTACCCATCCGCTAACCGACGCACCGTCTCCAAAGCCATCGGAACCCGCAGCGCCAGCCGTACCGGAAGCCGCCGATACCAGCCAGCCTAACCAAGCCGAGATTGACTTTAACGAGCAATTTGGTGAAAAAAAACTGGGTACTTGCAGCATGACCTACAAGCTGGAGGGGTTTTCGCTAGCTTACAAGCAATACGACGGTACTGGGGAAATAAGCTGCCGCAACGGGCAAAAAGCCAAGGTGGCGCTGTCGTCAAAAAGCATTGGCTTTACTATTGGCTATTCCGTCATAGAAGGAGAAGCCTATTTCACCGACGTGAAATATATCAGCGAAATATTCGGCAATTATGTTTCGCTGGGCAACCACTTTGGGTTTAAAAACTCGGTGGATAGGCAAGTATTGACCCGAGGTGAAATTTCCTTGGTTATGCTGGGCAAAGGCAAGGGGTTTGATATTGGCTTTACCATTGGCGATTTGTCCATCAAGCCGCGTTAACCCGCACGTTTTAGTCACTAAGAGGTTCTGATGGAAGAGATATCGATGACGCTGGCAGCACTACCGCTGGCGGCGTTGCTTGGCTATGGCGTTTGCGCCTGGCTAAGCGGTAAGCGGCATCGCGAGTTGCAAAGTCAGTTGGAACAACTACAGCAGCAGCTCCAACAACAGGCCGTCAAATTGGCAGTGGCCGAGGAGCGCACGTTATTGCTGACCCAAAAAGAAACCGAGCTGCACAGTTTGCAACAACAGTTGCTGGCATTGAAAACCGAGAATGCCGAACTGAACACGCGCCAGCAGGAACAGCACAAACATAACGAAGAGAAAATCCGTTTACTGCAAGATGCGGAAAATCAGTTAAAAACCCAATTCGAGAATCTGGCCCACAAAATATTCGAAGAACGCGGCAAGCAGTTCACTGAACATAACAAAACCAGCATCGAAAATCTGGTCGCGCCATTAAAGCAGCAACTCGGCGAATTCAAAAGCCGCGTCGAAAGCGTTTACGACAACGAAACCAAAGACCGTATTTCCCTGCGTGAGGAAATTGTCTCCCTACGCCGCGACACCGCCAAGATGAATCAGGAAGCGTTGAACCTGACCCGTGCTTTGAAAGGCGATCATAAAACCCAAGGTAACTGGGGCGAGATGATTCTGGAAAAAGTCTTGGAACAATCCGGCCTGCGCAAAGGCATTGAATACGAAACCCAAGGCGCATTCCGCGACGAAGATAATCGCCTATTCAAACCCGATGTGATCGTCCGCCTGCCGGAAAACAAAGACGTGATCATCGATTCCAAGGTCTCGCTATTGGCTTACGAGCGTTACTGTTCCGCTGAAGACGACAAGCAGCGCATCGAAGCCTTGAAACAACATACTGAAGCGGTCAGAAATCATATCAAAGGCTTAAGCAACAAAGACTACTCCAGTTTGAAAGGCCTGCGGTCCTTGGATTTTGTACTGCTGTTCATGCCCATCGAAGCTGCCTTCATGGCAGCTTTTCAAGCAGACGAAAAGTTATTCAACGATGCTTTCGAGCACAAGATCGTCGTCGTTACCCCCACGACCTTGCTGGCAACCTTGCGCACCGTGCAAAACATCTGGCGCTATGAACAACAAAACGAAAACGCCCGCTTGATTGCCGATAAGGCCGGCAGCTTATACGACAAGATCAGAGGTTTTGTCGAAGACATCGAAAAACTGGGCAACCAACTCAACACGGTGCAAAAAACCTACGACGGCATCGTCAACAAACTCAGCAGCGGTGGCGGTAATTTGCTGCGCCAGGCCAGCGCATTAGAAGAATTGGGCGTGAAAGTCAAAAAGAAGCTACCTAAAAGCCTAACCGAACAACTGTCCGCAGAAGATTGATGTTTCTTGGGGGCTTAATAGCCAGAATCTTGCCGCAATAATAGTAATAACTTTATAAAGATCTTAAGATTATTATTACTACTAGTGCTGAAAAATCTGTGGAAAAGCACATTTAAGTATTTTAATTCAAAGTGTTACTAGCAATTAACACTGTTATAAGTTGGACTTTCTAGTTGTTCACAGTCTGGGGATAACTAAAACAGTGCTTTTTACCGGTAATTTATCCACAACTTGTTGGGTGATTAGCCAACAGGTTTTCAACAACAGCCAGGGCTTGTTGTGTCACTGTGGGAAGTGTTAAGCGATAGTCCGCTGGTGAGTTGTTTTGCTGGACATGATCGGCACGATAAAGCGAGCCATCCGATGGCCGCCTTTGCCACTATTCTGCAATATGCTAAAGACCTGGCGCTGGTAAGCTCCCGTCTGTAAGCTTTGGATGACGACGCTCGGCAAGCTTGATTGGGATACAACCATTGCCGGTTTGTGAACCCGTTGATAGGTGGTAGCATGCGGCGAGTTGAAACGCCATATTCAAAGCCCAGCGGAGGCCGCCTCTATGAATCCAATCAATGCCGATGTTTTCAGTCAGCTGCATATCGACATCGCCCGCAATTCCACTGACGATTTCAATCTGTTCCACGATAGCCGAAAATGGCAGAACATCAACGGCAATCCGTTTAATGGGCCGATTACCTTGGGGTTTCAGCTGGAGTCCTTGATCGAAGGCAAGATCGCTGACTATCGCCTCCAACATGACGAAGAAAAATTGTTAGCCGAACAGGGCTTGAACTTCAGCAATTACCAATTTGCCTTTGCCAATGCCATTAAGCCGAACCAGGTGATAGAAGTAGATATTAAAGAGTCGATATTTAAGAACGAACCGTCGCCAAGCTTGAGCAACCGGATTATCGTCAAGGCCGACGGCAAACTGGCCTTGACCGGCTATAAAAAAGAAACTGCCGACCCGTTGTTTTTAGACCAGCCGGATTTGTCTAGGGTTGGCGAATTAAAAATTCAGCCTGACCGTTGTTTTTTGAATAATGGTTTTTTTCTTAAGCGTAAGTTCATGATGACCAGCAACGCCAAGAATTTTCTCTGCGCATCGCTACGCGACCAAACCCGGTATTTCGACGAATTGCAGGATAAGGTGATTTTCCCGGAGATGTTTCCATGCGCGTTGCTGTCCAGTGCGTTGCTGGAAAAAGCTTTGAAATGGCTGCACGATTTCGAGCGTAACCCCATGGTCTATACTTCGCACAAAATTTCTATCGACAGACGTTGTTTGGCGCAGCTTAAAAGTAACGACGCGGTGCATATTTTGATCAAACCCACAGCGGATAGCGCCGCGCACGATTTTGGCGATTTAAACGCGACACCCTTGGATTACGAATGTTACGGCCTCTTCAACAACAATAATGCTTTGTTGTTTAGAGCATTGATTTCGTTGGTGCCGTTGGAGTCGATCCGCAAGGCAATGGCATAAGTAAAGCTGGATGCAGTTCGGTCTATTTAAAGGGGATAAGATGAAACATTTGTTGTTGATGTTGCCGCTGTTGCTGGTGGCTTGCGAAAAACCAGCGCCCACGGCATCGGTGCCCAGACCGGCTTTGGTGGTGACAGTAGGCGAACAGACCGCAGCCGCTCCCATCATATTGGTGGGTGAAATTCGCTCCCGCTACGAAAGTGCGCAAGGTTTTCGTATCAACGGCAAAATCATCGAACGCAACGTCGATACGGGGGCGGTAGTGACTAAAGGTCAGTTGCTCGCCAAGCTGGATAGTATGGATACCGGTTTATCGACTCAAGCGGCTCAAGCGGAAGTCAGGGCGGCGGAAGCGGATTTGGCCTTAGCCCAGGCCGAACTGGACAGACAACGCCAACTGCATGCCAGCAAATTCATTTCCAACCAGGCTTTGGATATTAATGAAGCGCAATTCAAGGCCGCGGCGGCCAGGGTAAAGCAAACCCGCGCGCAAGCCGCGGTAACCGGCAATCAGTCGCGCTACACGCAATTACTGGCGGAGCGGGATGGCGTGGTTACGCAAATTCATGCCGAACCTGGCCAGGTGGTTGCCGCCGGCGAGCCTATCGTTCGCATCGCGGTGCCGGAGAATAAGGAAGTCGAAATTGCCGTGCCCGAGTCGCGCATGTTGGGCATTGCTGTTGATGTGCCGGCGGAAATTAGGCTGTGGGCCAATCCCAATACCGTATATCACGGTAAAGTCCGGGAAGTGGCACCGGCTGCCGATAATCTCACACGTACTTTTCAAGTACGTGTGGTTTTGCTGGATGCGGATGCTTCGGTGCGTTTGGGTATGACGGCCGGCGTCCGTTTTTATCATCAGGAAACCAAGGATTTTTTATTACCCACCACAGCGGTTACTCAGCGTGACGGTCAATCCGTAGTTTGGGTGGTCAATCCGGCCAGCGGCGAAGTTCAGCCGAGAGTGGTGCAAGCCGGCGCGTTTCGTGAAGACGGGGTTTTAATTGCTGGCGGTATTCAAAAAGGCGAGCAAATAGTGGTGGCCGGTGTGCAAACTTTGGTACCCGGCCAGATAGTCCGGGCAACGCCGTTGCGGAGCCGACTATGAAATCGGGCTTCAATCTCTCCGAGTGGGCCTTGCGTCACCCGGCATTGGTTTTATATGCCATGTTGATGCTGACCTTGGTGGGGATGCTTTCGTATACCAGGCTGGGCCAATCGGAAGATCCGCCTTTCACTTTCAAAGTGATGGTTATTCGCACCGGTTGGCCCGGTGCCAGTGCCCAGGAAGTGGAACAACAAGTCACCGATAAGCTGGAGAAAAAACTCCAGGAAGTACCCTGGCTGGACAATTTACGCAGCTATTCCAGGCCGGGCGAATCGTTAATTTTTCTGTCGGCCAAGGATTCCACACCGGCGGCGCAAGTCCCGGACATTTTTTATCAAGTTCGCAAAAAAGTCGGCGATATTGCTTATACCCTGCCGGCCGGCGTCGAAGGTCCGACGTTTAACGATGAGTTTGGGGATGTATACGGAAACTTGTATGCCTTGACTGGCGAGGGTTACGACTACGCGGAACTGAAGCGTCACTCGGAAACTTTGCGCGCCGAGCTGCTCAGAGTCAACGATGTCGCCAAGGTCGATTTTTTCGGCGAGCAGAAACAACGCATTTACGTCGAGTTGTCCAATGCCAAATTAGCGACCATCGGCATCGACATTGCCACCTTGCTCCGTACCTTGCAAGCGCAGAACCTGGTGACAGGCAGCGGTAGTTTCGATTCTGAAAACGAGCACATTCGGATTGCGGTAACCGGTCGTTACGATAGATTGGAAGAGCTGCGCGATGTGCGTTTTCGCGCCAATAACAACGAATTTCGGCTGGGCGATGTCGCCAAAGTCAGTCGCGGCTTTGAAGATCCTCCCAAAGATAGGGTGCGCTATAAAGG
The DNA here is from genome assembly GCF_057126975.1 of Methylomonas sp. 2F7. Taxonomy (NCBI): domain Bacteria; kingdom Pseudomonadati; phylum Pseudomonadota; class Gammaproteobacteria; order Methylococcales; family Methylococcaceae; genus Methylomonas; species Methylomonas sp. 2F7. The sequence goes on along the minus strand of NZ_CP195203.1, from coordinate 4,584,284 downwards.
TCATGACGCGCTGTTGATCGGGGTAGCGATGCGTGCTGGCGGCGATATCATCAAATTGGGCCGTGATCTGGATCAGGCCGTCATAACGACCCAAGCCCAATTGCCGGTGGGTTTGGAATTGCATACTGTGTCTTCGCAGCCAAAAGCAGTGCAGCGCTCGGTTAACGAGTTTGCCAAATCGCTGACCGAAGCGGTCGTCATAGTATTAGGCGTTAGCCTGCTGTCCTTGGGCTTACGCACCGGTATCGTAGTAGCGATCACGATTCCGGTGGTGTTGGCGGTTACTTTTTGGCTGATGTATCTGTTTGGCGTTGGTCTGCATAAAATTTCCCTGGGTGCACTGATCTTGGCCTTGGGCTTGTTGGTCGACGATGCCATTATCGCTGTGGAAATGATGGCCTCTAAGATGGAACAGGGCTGGGATCGGACGCGTGCTGCCGCATTTGCCTATACATCCACTGCGATGCCTATGTTGAGCGGCACATTGGTAACGGCTGCCGGTTTTTTGCCGATTGCCACGGCTGCGTCCTCTACCGGCGAATACACCCGCTCGATCTTTCAAGTGGTTGTCATCGCCTTGTTGGTATCCTGGTTCGCGGCGGTAGTGTTTGTACCGTATTTGGGATTTCGGTTGCTACCGGACTTGAGTAAGGGCCAAGAGCAAGAGTCGAGCTGGGCGCGGATTTGGGCCAAGTTGCGGAAAAAACCACAGTCCGAACCGTCCAAGAACCACGCCCACGATCTTTATCAAACCCCCTTTTATCTGCGTTTCCGAAAACTGGTAGCCGCCTGCGTTATCCACCGTTGGCTGGTAATTTTTTTGACCATAGGGATGTTTTTTGCCGCTATCTTCGGTTTTAAGTTCGTCCAGCAACAGTTTTTTCCGGATTCCACTCGGCCGGAGTTAATCGTCGATTTGCGCTTGGCGGAGGGTGTGTCGTATGCCGCCACCGAAGCCGATGTGAAAAAACTGGAGGCATGGCTGGATAAGCAAAGCGGCATCGATAATTACGTCGCTTATGTCGGCAACGGCAGTCCGCGCTTTTATTTGCCTTTGGATCAGCAATTACCGCAACGCAGCTTTGCGCAGTTTGTGGTGTTGACCAATGGCCCAGCGGAACGAGAACAACTGCGCGATAAACTCATACATTTGTTTGAACAGGATTTTCCGGATATGCGCGGCAGCGTATTGCGTTTGGAAAACGGCCCGCCGGTAGGTTTTCCGGTGCAGTTCAGAGTCTCCGGGCCGGACTTGCTGACACTGCGCACTATCGCTCGCCAAGTGGCGGATGTGATGCGCGCCAATCCTTATCCGTCCAATGTGCAGCTGGATTGGGAAGAGCCAGTGAAAGTTGTGCGCGTCAATGTTGAACAATCCAAGGCCAGACTGCTGGGAGTCGGTTCCAACGACATCGCCAATATTATCAATGGCGCCCTGCAAGGCTTGTATGTCACCGAATTTCGTGAAGGCATCGAGCGCATCGACTTATTGGTGCGTGGCGCCGAAATTGAACGTAAGCATTTATCGCGTCTGCAAAATTTGATGATCCCGATTCCCGGAGGACGTAGTGTGCCTTTGTCGCAAGTCGCCGAATTGGAATACGGTTTTGAGGAAGGTTTGATTTGGCGGCGCAATCGTATTCCTACTGTCACTGTGCGAGCAAATTTGTACGGCAACATGCAGGCGCCCATGGTGTCGGCACAAATCGAAGAACAGTTAGCGGATATCAAGCGACAGTTACCGCCAGGTTACCGCCTGGAGACTGGCGGTGCGGTGGAAGAATCGGCTAAGGGCGGCGATTCGGTGGCTGCCGGTATGCCTTTGTTCTTTCTGACGGTATTGACTGTGCTGATGATCCAGTTGCAAAGTTTTTCGCGGATGGCCTTGGTATTATTGACAGCGCCGCTCGGTTTGATCGGCGTGACGTTGTTTTTGTTGATTTTTCAGCAACCGTTCGGCTTTGTGGCGATGCTGGGCACAATTGCCCTCTCGGGAATGATCATGCGCAACTCCGTAATTTTGGTCGATCAAATCGATCAGGATAAGCTGGCCGGGCGCTCGGATTTTGATGCTATTGTCGATTCGACGGTGCGCCGGTTCCGGCCTATCGTATTAACGGCGGCGGCGGCAATATTGGCTATGATTCCACTCACCCACAGCGCGTTTTTCGGGCCGATGGCGGTGGCAATTATGGGAGGTTTGACTGTCGCGACTGCATTGACCTTGCTGTTTTTGCCGGCTTTGTATGCCGCTTGGTTCAGAATCGCGGTTTAATTTTTAGGACCAAAATTGCAGCGCTTATGCGGGGATTCGTTATTTCAGGGTTCCCGCGCCCCGGCGTGAACAGGGGGAAGCTTGCGGGAACAAATTATTAATGGTTAGCCAAGTGTTATTGGTATTTTTAGGCTAAGAAATTACGGATGATGGTTTTTAATTTTTATTAAAGTGATAAACGTCGCCGAATTTGCCTTTTAAGGTCATGGATTTATCGGTTTTTTCCTGCAAGGCAAAGATGTCGAATTTATCCGGTCTACCCAAAATGGCGATTTTCAATTTACCGCCTTCAATTTCATAAGCGACTGGCGATTGGTCATAAAAAGTACCTTCGCGTGGGATATGAGTGATGGTGACTTTGCCGTCTTTAAAGGTCCAGGTATCTTCGCGCTTGATGGTTTCCGTGGAGGTAGCGGATTTTTTGGTATATTCCAACTTCCACACGCCTTGTACTTCTTCATTGGATTGCAGCGGAACATCCGCAAAACTCAGGCCGGAAAATACTGATAAGCCGAGTAAAACAGCGGTTAATTTGATTTTTTTCATAGTGCTCTCCCGTTGGTAAATAACAAGAGAATCATTCTACGCTCAGGTAGTAGCAAAGTATCTTTAAATTATTGTGGTAAATCGGCAAGGTCTTAACACTGCTTATTCAAACGCGCTGATGACCTCGCTTTCCAACTTGCCGGCTTCTATCCAGGCGTTTACAGCAGGGCAGGCTAATACCGAGTCCACATAGGCTTGCGCCTCTTTATTGGTTTCCAGTTGATAGCTGTGAAATCGCAAGGCGACCGGGGCGAACATCGCATCGACTATGGTAAATCGGCCAAATAACCATGGACCGTCATGGCGGTGGAGTTGCCGGTAGTGTTGCCAAATTTCACCGATACGTTCGATGTCGGGATGTACCGCTTCCGGTAAGGGTTTGGCTGAGGGTGTGCGCTTGCAATTCATACCACAATAGGTGCGTAGCGCAGTAAAACCGGAATGCATTTCGGCGGCTAACGAACGGGCCGCGGCGCGTTCGGCGAAATCCTCCGGCCAGCCTTGGGTTTGTGGAAAGCGTTCCGCCAGATATTCCAATATTGCCAGCGAATCCCAGACCTTAAGCTCACCATCCAACAGAACAGGTACTTTACCGGTCGGCGAGTATTGCAATAGTTTGTCTTTCGAATCTTCGCGATATAGCGGAATTCTGATTTCCGCGAAATCGATGTCGTGATATTTCAAAAACAGCCACGGCCGCAATGACCAGGATGAATAGTTTTTGTTACCGATGACTAAGGACAGACTCATGAACGGAAACTCCTGTGCAGATTAAGGATCGAGAATTTTTCAAAATTGGGTTAGCTGCCGTCAACCTCCCCATTCAATGCAAGTTGTGATTGATCAGAGCCTTTTGGCTACTCGCACAACCTGTAAAAGGGGGGCTTCAAAAAATGGGTATCGTCGTTCCTGTGAATTCTGGAACCCAGGACTATCAAAACCCCGGACTCGCGTCTTCGCGAGATTAACATTAAATGTTGCGTTTAGGTCCAAGCGCATCATTCCCGCCGTTTTATAATAATTCACCGCATAGAGCAATGTCATTTTGTAATGAACGTTTAGTTGGGGGTGGTTGGCGGTTATTTCGGATGGGTAGAGCCTGAGCGCAAATCTTCGTTTGTGGAATTAACTTATTCAGAATGTCCTTAACAACAATCCTCACCGATGTCTTCAAACCAAATCCGTGGCGATTGGGCAATAAAACGGCTCATCAAATCGATACAAGCCGCGTCGTTTAATTCCACGATCTTAACGCCAGCCTCTCTTAGCCAATCCAGATGCCCCGCAAAGTTGACCGATTCGCCGACCAACACCGTGCCGATATTGAACTGCCGAATCAAGCCCGAGCAATACCAGCACGGCGCCAAGGTCGTGACCAGGATTTTGTCGCGGTAGCTGGTTTGTCGGCCGGCTTTGCGGAAAGCGTCGGTTTCGCCGTGTACCGATGGATCGTTGTCCTGCACGCGGCGGTTGCGGCCCCGCCCCAACAATTTGCCGTCGGCGGCGAACAAAGCCGCGCCGACCGGCACGCCACCTTCGTCAAAACCGGCTTTTGCTTCGGCTAATGCCACGGCGAGCATCTCGTGATAGTTCATCGCAAATCCTATAATCTATTGGATAGGCTTAAAAATCTCCTATCAGGGCTTTAAATTAAGCTCCCTCTCCTGCTGGACGACTGCACGGATGCAGGAGGTAGGGCAACGCTGGGAGCAGTTGCCGAGAGGGTTGGGGTGATGAGAATCAAACCAGGCGAATGACCTGTTTTCATCTTCTCATTCTGACCGTCTCTTTTTACGTTATTGAGGCTAGTGTGAGGAAGGGCATCACCCTAAACACTACAGCCAATACGCCAACACAATCCCAACAAACACCGCCAGACCGAACCAGTTATTATTCAAAAAGGCTTTAAAACAACTGGGTTTATCGAAATGAAAAATCAGCTTTTGCTGGTAAATCGCCAAGCCGGCGGCAACCGCCAAACCGGCGTAATACGGCCAGTTCAGTTGTTGCATCGCGCCGACCGTAATTAGCAGCCCCATAATCACAACTTGCAGACCGGCGGTAATTTCCCGCACCCGCTTGCCGAATAGAATTGCAGTGGATTTCACGCCGATTTTCAAATCGTCGTCGATATCCACCATCGCGTACATGGTGTCGTACACCAGCGCCCACAGCAGCACCGCCAGATATAAAATCCAGCCGACTGCTGGAATTTCGTTGGTTTGCGCGGCAAACGCCATCGGTACCGCAAACCCGAACGCCGCACCCAGATAAGCCTGCGGCAAATGGGTAAAGCGCTTCATGAACGGATAACTGGCCGCCAAAAACGCACCGATAAACGACAAACCAATGGTGTACCAGTTCATCAGCAACACCAAGCCAAACGCGGTCAGGCACAGCGCCGCAAACACAATCAACGCTTCCTTCGGCGTCACCTTGCCGGCGGCAATCGGCCGCAGTTTGGTCCGGTCGACATGCGGATCGAAATCCTTGTCGGCGTAATCGTTGATCACGCAGCCGGCGGCACGCATCAACACCACGCCCAGCGTAAACACGATCAACACCAATAAATCCGGCTTGCCGTTGCCGGCGATCCACAAGGCCCAAAGCGTCGGCCACAGCAAAATGAAAATACCGATGGGTTTATCGAAGCGGGCTAGTAGCCAGTATTGGAGGAGGCGGTCTTTTAAGTTATTCATTCAAAGCGCGATTCATTATTAGGGGGTGACTAGCCGCAGTGCGGGCAAGCGGCAAAGTTAAGACGATTGTTCCCAATCTTGCTGGGCCAATGCAGATAACGATTCTACGGATTCGTCAGGCCAGAGCTGTTTTTGCCAATTCGTGTAATCGAGTTTATCGCGATTAATGATAAACCTCTCGGCATCAACCATGCCCAGGGTTGAAAAAATGGATTCGAATCCGCTATGGATGATTTCGGCGTCAGTTTTCATGAATTGCCTTCGTCTTAAAGAATGTCAGCGGATTAAACCAAATCATCCAAATCCACATTCAATGTTTCGGCTATTTTTTTCAGTGCGCCAATGGTTCCGGTTCGCTTGCCACTTTCCATTTGTGCGATACTGGCTTGGGCCATGTTGCAGCTCTCGGCCAGCCCTGACTGAGTCAGGCCGCGATGTTCGCACCATACTTTGATTTTATTCTCGCCGTTCAACAGTCGATTGACGATTTCGGCGGGAACCAATTCGTCTTCGCTGGCCAGGGCTTGGTCATAGGCCGTGATGTCATCCAGCATTTCCGCCTTATTCATTGGCTTGTCTTAGTCCGCTTTTTAAGTTTCCAACCGAATTTTGCCGGTAGCATACTGATGCACCAGCGAAGAAATCAACGTTTGGTAAGGGATGCCAACGTCTCGAGCGCGGTTTTTAATTAATGTCACATCGCCCAAACTAAGGCGAATGGTGATATTTTTCGATTTTGACAAGTATTCTTTAGCCGCTTGTTTGGCCAAGGCAATTTCTTCATCCGCGTTGATGCTACGTATTAACTGGTTATTTTCCAACGCATTTAATATAGACATTTCTTCGTCATCAAACATGGTTTCCCCCTTTGTAACGTTCTTTGGCTTTGCGGCTTGGAATAATGGTTTTAAGAAAGATGCCATCTTCATTTCGAATAAACGGCACTAAATAAACATAATCAAGCGCCTCAACTACATAGATTTTTTGGCACGGATACTTGGTTTGATCGGGATGGTCGAACACATCCAGTATCTTGCCAGCATTGATAGCCGTAATAATTTCTTCAAAGCCAATGCCTCGAGTTTGCTTGAGCAATTCATTTTTCTCGTGACCAAATGAAATCATAGAGCGCCAGTCTTATACATACATTGTATGTGCAGCATGTTCTAGTTGCCAATTTTATCTCTAATGGTCTGAATAATCGAAGTCGTCGAATGCCCTTCGATAAACGACAAAATCTTCACCTCTCCGCCGTTGGCCAGCACGCTTTCATGCCCGGCGATGCTGGTGATATCGGTGTAGTCGCCGCCTTTGACCAGGATGTCGGGTAGTAATTGGTCGATGACTTCCTTGGGGGTGTCTTGCTCGAATTCCACCACCCAATCCACGCATTCCAGCGCGGCCAGCATTTCCATGCGATGATCCAGTTTGTTGACCGGGCGCTCCGGGCCTTTCAGGCGTCGCACTGAGGCGTCGCTGTTGACCAACACCACCAGCCGGTCGCCCAGGGTTTTCGCTTGTTGCAGGTAGCGGACGTGGCCGGGATGCAGGATGTCGAAACAGCCATTGGTGGCGACGATCTTCTCGCCGTTTTGCTGTGCGGCGGCGCGCTCGGCCAGCAATTCCGGCAAGGTGCATACACCCTTTCGATGGGCGCGGGGGCCTTGCAGCGCGGTGGCCAGTTCGTCGGTATTGACGGTGGCTGTACCCATTTTGCCGACCACGATGCCGGCGCCGATGTTGGCCAGTTGTGTGGCTTCAGCCAGCGATTTTTTCGCCGCCAGGCTGGCGGCCAGCACTGAAATCACCGTGTCGCCGGCGCCGGTGACATCGAAAACCTCGCGGGCGTGAGTGGGTAGGTGTAAGGGTTCGGCATCTTTGCTGAGCAAGGTCATGCCGTGTTCACCGCGGGTGATTAGCAAAGCTTGAAGCTCCAGTTCGCTTAGCAAATTCATGCCGCGCTCGACGATTTGCTCTTGATCGGCACAACGGCCCACCACCGCTTCAAACTCGCTGAGGTTAGGCGTGATCAGCGTGGCTTGTTGATAAATCGAAAAATCGTTGCCTTTCGGATCGACCAATACAGGTTTGTTCAATTGTTTGGCGAGGCGGATGAATTGCTGGACTTGGCTCAAAGTACCCTTGCCGTAATCGGACAACACGATCACTTGCGATTGCATCATCTCGGCATGATACAGGTGTAGTAGCGCGTCGCTATCGACTTGCTGAAAGCCGTCTTCAAAATCCAGCCGGATCAATTGTTGATGGCGGCTCATCACCCGCAATTTGGTAATCGTCGGATGACCCGGCACCGCCTGAAACAGACACAAAACTTTGGCTTGTTGCAGTAATTGCTTCAGGGCGGTCGCGGCCTCGTCTTCGCCAGTAAAACCCAGCAAAGATACTTTTGCCCCCAGTGCGGCGATGTTCAAAGCCACGTTACCGGCACCGCCGGCGCGTTGTTCGTCTTGTTTGACGTGCACCACCGGCACCGGTGCTTCCGGGGAAATCCGTGAGGTCGCGCCATGCCAGTATCTGTCAAGCATCAGGTCGCCGACCACTAGCACGCGGGCGGTTGAATAGTTGGGTAATTGCATGGCTTTGGGAGCTTATCCGTGATTCGAAGGGTGCTATTATAGCCGCAACCCGTCATGATTAAGGTGCAAACCATGAGCGTCAAAATTTACCATAACCCGCGTTGCGGCAAATCCCGCGACACCTTGAAACTACTGGAAGCGCAGGGCGTGACGCCGGAAGTTGTCGAATATCTTAAATCTCCGCCTACCGCCGCCGAGTTGCAGGACATCCTCAGCAAGCTCAACATCAAGCCGCGCGAGTTGATGCGCACCAAAGAGCCGGAATATAAGGAAAACGGTCTGGACGATAAATCCCTGAGCGATGCGGACTTGATCGAAGCAATGATCAGAATCCCCAAATTGATCGAACGGCCTATTGTGTTAAAAGATGGTAAAGCCGTCATCGGTCGGCCACCGGAAAACGTGTTGGCAATACTCTGATGGCGAAAATCCTGATCCTGTATTACAGCCGCGACGGCGCCACCGCGCGCATGGCCCAACAGATTAGCCGGGGCGTGGAATCAGTGGCCGGAGCGGAAGCGGTGTTGCGCACGGTGCCGGAAGTATCGGCGGTGTGCGAGAAAATCGCCGACAGTATTCCCGATGCTGGCGCGCCTTATGCAACTTTGCAAGACCTGGAAACCTGTGACGGCTTGGCGCTGGGCAGCCCGACTCATTTTGGAAACATGGCGGCTTCGTTAAAGCATTTTCTCGATGGTACGACCGCGCTGTGGTTTTCCGGCGCTTTGTCCGGCAAGCCGGCCGGCGTATTTACTTCCACCGGCAGCATGCACGGCGGTCAGGAAACCACCTTGTTATCGATGATGCTGCCCTTGATGCATCACGGCATGTTGTTGATGAGTTTGCCGTGCAACGAGATTGCGCTGCGTGAAACAGTCAGTGGCGGCACGCCTTACGGGCCTAGCCATGTGGCCGACACCGACTCCGAATTAACCGAGCATGAAAAACGTTTGTGTTGGGTGCTGGGCGAGCGATTGGCTAAGGCGGCTTTGGCTTTGAGAGTCTGATAATAAGTTGAGCTTAGAATATCCCCAAGGCCTTAAGACAGGCCTTGCCCAACTCCACGCGCTTGGGCGCATCGGCAGCCTGGGTAATGTCGATATTCAATGCAAAACTGTATAGATGGCTGCCGTTCTTGACCCAGCCCACCCACCAGCCGATACCGGCATTCGGGGCGTTTAACCAGCCGGTTTTGCCGTATAAAGTCCGTTCGCCGCTCTGCTCAAGCATGACAATTTCCCGGACTTTGGCCTGAACATCACCTGAGAGCGGTAATTGATCCCGCGCCAGGAGGGCCAAAAATGCCGTCTGTTCCACCGCGCTGATTTTTAGCGGACCGTCCAGCCAAAACCTATCGACCTTAGCGCCGATCTCGGCGTTACCGTAACCGAGGCTGATGACCCCTTCGCGCATGCGGGTAGGACCAATGCGCCGGGCCAGGGCCTGATAAATCGGTACATTGGACAGTTTGATTGCCTCGCGCAAGCCCATATCCCGTTCCCAGTCTTTGATCATTTGCGGCTGGCCGCCGTATGGCAACGGCTCGTCCACGCTGCCAATCGCACCTACCGACAAGCCGATCAAGCTATTGACTATCTTGAACGTGGAGGCTGGGATGAAGCGGGTTTCCGCGCGGAGCCGGTCATGGACTATCAGGCGTTCGGCATCGACGTCGTAGAGTACGAAAGTGCCTTGCACACCGGCGTCTCTAAACAATTTGCCGAGCTCAGGACTGTCCAGCCATTCAATAGCATGAGCTTGACCGGCAAATAGCAGTATGAGGATGGCGAATAGATGTTTCATTCAGGATTGCTCGTAGGCTCGTTTTAAAGTGTCTATTTCTATTTTTGTCATTTTCAGCATGGCCTGCATCACCCGTCCGGCTTTTACCGGATCGGGATCGCTCAAAAATTCGATCAGGATATTCGGCACGATTTGCCAGGTCACGCCAAATTTATCGTCCAGCCAGGCACATTGATGTTCTTTCCCGCCTTCTGAAAGTTTCTGCCAATAGTGGTCCACTTCCGCTTGGGTTTCGCAGTGTATAACAAAGGAAATGGCCGGCGAGAACTGGTAGACCGGTCCGCCGTTGAGCGCGGTGAAAACTTGACCGTCCAACTCGAAACTGGCGGTCATCACGCTGCCCTTCGGTCCCGGTCCGGCGTCGCCGTAGCGGTTGACACTCAAGACTTTGGAGTCTTTAAAGATCGACAGGTAAAAATTCATCGCCTGTTCGGCTTGGTCGTCGAACCATAAAAATGGGGTGATTTTGGGCATGGTGATTACTCGGTAAGTTATAGAAAGTAATGACCGGCTTAAAGGCTGGTTACCAGCTCGACCAGTTGATCCGTGGCCTTGCCCCAGCCTTCGTGAAAGCCCATTTCCTCGTGGGATTTCCGGTCTGCTGCACTCCAATGCAACACGCGAGCGCTGTAGCGAGTTTTTCCGTCTTCAGGCGCAAACGTGACGATGCCGGTCATGAAGGGTTTGGCGGAGGGTTCCCAGGCGCTGGTGTAGGCATCGGTGAAGACCAAACGCTCGTTTGGCACAACTTCAAGATAGATGCCTTGGTTGGGAAACTCCTGGCCGTCCGGGCTACGCATCACGATGATACTGGTGCCGCCGGCTCTGACATCGAGTTCGGCTGAGGCCACGGTCCAGGGCTTCGGACAAAACCACTGCTTGAGCAGTGCCGGTTCGGTCCAGGCTCTAAAGAGTTTCTCGGGTGTTGCATCGATCAGGCGCGTTAACACCAGCTCCCGCGATTCTGTTGTTTGTTCCGTTGGCTTCATGGCTTTTCCTCTGGAATTGAAATAGCTGATGACTTTTCGGCGATGGTCTTTAGCTCGGCCAAACTTTCTGCGAATTTCCCGCCTATCATCTTGTCCATGCTGAACGCCAGGCTCATTACTTTGGAAATATAAGGGCTTGGGCCGAAGATCGCCTGCGTGACGTGCGTCGAGTCACCCTCGGCTTGTAGAACAAATTCCAGGGTGTTTCGCGCCGGAAACGGTTTGATGAAATCCATCCTGATCGTTATTTTTGCGGGCGGTGTCGCGTCAAGAATCTCCATACGCCCCTGGCCGATTTCCTGGTTGCCTTCCCACTCATAGACCGCGCCCGGCCCGCTGGCAGCGCCGCTGTAAGTCCGCTTCATGCCAGGGTCCACTTTTTCCCAAGCCGACCAAGTCTGCATGTTGTGCAAATCGCTGATCAACGGAAAAATCGTTTCCGGGGTCGCTTTGATTGTGATAGAGCGTTGTACGCGGAAAGTATCCGGTTTGGTCGCCGCATAAATAAGTATGCAGACGATTGCTAGGGCCAAGACAATTAGTATGGTTTTGATCATCGGGTTTTCCTTGATAGTGCAATAAACCTAAGAAACTATGTTTTGCGCCGATACTGCGCCGTCATGAATAGCTGCCATTGGCCTTCGTCGTCGAGTAGATAGGAAGTCAATAAGCGTTGCTGCGGACTCTGCAGGCTGATCACGTCGCGCTGCTTGGCCAACTTGCCTTCGCTAGCGCAACACGGACCTTCGGTATTCAGCGTTAGCACAGTGCCATTGGCGTCCAGCGCGCCGTCGTAAATCCAGAGATGGGTCATCATCGAGCCTATCCAGGTGCCTACAAAGCGCTGCTGCCGAGCGTCGTAACCCAATGTCATCAACATAGTCGCAGTGCCGCCGCCCGGCATTTCGCTGCAACCCTCGCACAATAGCCACAATCCGCCCAAGCTGCGCACGCTTTCGGTGCCTTCGAATTTCTCGGGCGGCTGGCCGGGCTCCGTTACGCATTCGGACACATAGGTCCATTCGCCAAGCAGTTGTTGTAGCCATTCGTGTTCTTTCTGCAGTTCAATTTTCATTGCTTGCTCCTCTTCGGTTGCGTTTTACAACGGCAGGCTAGGGATCTCGATCAGCGGCCGCACTTCGACGGTACCCTTGCGCGCCATCGGAATCTGCTCGGCGATAGCGATGGCGGCGTCCAGATCCTGAGCCTCGACCAGATAGTAGCCGCCCAGTTGTTCGCGGGTTTCCGCAAACGGGCCGTCGGTGACGAAGCGCTTGCCGTCGCGCACCCGTACACTGGTCGCCATTGTCGTGGGCTGTAAGGGGCTGGCGGCCAGGTATTGGCCGTTGGCTTTGAGCTTGTGCGCGAGTTGGGTGGACTCGACATAACAAGCTTGCCGCTCGGCTTCGTCCAGGCTGTGTTCTTCAAGATAAATCAGTAACATATATTTCATGCCGGTCTCCTTTAGCCTTGGCACACCGCGCCGGGCTCCATGTAACAATATTCCCAGATGTGGCCATCCGGATCCTGAAAGCCGTGAGCATACATAAAGCCGTGATCTTGCGGTTCCTTGTACAGCGTGCCGCCGGCAGCGATGGCCGTGCTGACCATGGTATCGACGTTTTCCCGGCTTTCCGCCGATAGGCATAACAACATTTCCGTACTTTTAGTGGCATCGCAAATGGCTTTGGGCGTGAAGGACTGGAAGAAGTTCTCGGTCAGCAACATCACGAAAATAGTGTCGCTGACGATCATGCAAGCCGCGTCGTCGTTGGTAAATTGCGGATTGAAGGAGTAACCCAGTCGGGTAAAAAAGGCGATGGAGTTAGGTAGGTTTTTTACCGGAAGATTGACGAAAATTTGAGTGTTCATGTCAGCTCCTTATTGCGGTTCGGCACTAGCCGCTTGCGCCGCGAAGAATGCAGCCATACGACTGGGCATTTCGCTGGGATCGACATCTTCGATATGCGTGGCAATCATCCATTGATGGCCGAACGGATCGCTCACCGCGCCCATCCGGTCGCCCCAGAACTGGTTGGTGGGCGGCATCGTCGATGTGGCACCGACCTTTATCGCGGCGGCAAACACCGTATCGACATCAGTGACGTACAAGAATAGTTTGACCGGCGTACCGCCCAGCAATGCTGGCGAAAGATCGGTACAGTGCGGATTTTCGTCAGCGAGCATGAATATCGAATCGCCGATCTTGAATTCGGCGTGAGCTACGTTGCCATCCGGCGTATTCAGGCGGGATAGTTCACTGGCTGCGAAGGCATTTTTATAAAATTCCAGTGCCTGCGCGGCGCCTTGCACTACCAGATAAGGGGTAAGCGTGTGGTAGCCGTCGGGTATGGGTTTAATGTTGGCGGTCATGGGGTTTTCCTCGATTGGGGGTGAGTACTGATAACTATGGCTTGCATCCTTAGTCGAACGGCCTTTACTTAAATCGACATCGCGTAAAATTTTTTTCGTCCGCCAGGTCCGGGCCGCATTTCATTTAACCAGTCCCAGCGCTTCTAAAGTCTTTGGATCTTCCGCTACCGGCCGGATTTCCACGCAACCCAACTTCGCTCCGGGTATCCTTGCGGCTACCTGGATGGCTTCGTTCAAATCGTCGGCTTCGATCAGGTAGTAGCCGCCGAGTTGTTCCTTGGTTTCCGCGAACGGGCCGTCGGTAACGCTCACTTTACCGCCGCGCACTCGCAGCGTGATGGCGGCATTGGCCGGCAAAAGCCGATTGCAGCTCAGGTAATGGCCGCTGTCGCGAATGGCTTGGGTAAATTCGGTGTATTCATCAAAATGTTTCGCTGCCGCGTCATCCGACATCCCCTCCATCACGGTTTCGGCACAAATCAGGCATAGGTATTTCATGGTCAACTCCTCGGGCTAAAATAGTGTACGCACCGAATAGTCGTTCGGCGTTGGGCAAATTCGACAACCAGGATACTTTTTAGCTAAAAAGCGAGTAACTATTCCGTGAAGCATAAAACCCGGCAAATCGTTAAAAGCATGCTCTTCTCCTGATCTAGGATGTCGTAAAAGCGGAAACAGTCCCTTCTCCCTCCGTACCCACAGGGCATAAAGGAGAAGGTTAGGATGAGGGAATATAAAACAATAGTTTATTGATTTTTCATCCCCTGCCCCCCAACCCTCCAGAAAGGAGAGGGGCGTTGGTGCGATGTGCTGAATAGTTACAGTTTCCCGCGCCTTGCCATTGAGCCGAAGCCGGCTGTCGCTTACCATGAGCTGATAGACCTATTTTTCACAATCTGACCGGAGATCAACGATGACGCTATGCCCTTGCGGCTCCAAACTGGAATATGCCGAATGCTGCGGCCTTATCATCGATGGTGCGCCGGCGCCCACCGCCGAAGCCTTGATGCGTTCACGCTACACGGCTTTCGTGCAACGCAAGCTGGACCATATCGAGCGCACCCATGCCCCGGAAATTAAGGATGATTTCAATCGAGCGGAAGCCGAGCGCATGGCGGAAGAATGCGAGTGGCGCAGCCTGGAGATTCGCAACGCTACGGAAACTGGCGATACCGCGCAAGTCGAATTCACCATAAAATTTCGCCGCGACAAACAGGATTTGGTGCAAACCGAGTTGGCCAGTTTCCGCCGCGAAAACGGCGAATGGCTGTATGTCAGCGGCGATCTTAATCCCAAAGTCATGCAGCGGGTAGTCAGCAAAGTGGGCCGTAACGATCCTTGTCCGTGCGGGTCGGGCAAGAAGGCCAAAAAATGCTGCGGTACCACGACTGAATTAGAGCAGGAATGACGCAGCGTTTTCACTGTACCGCTTGCGGCAAATGCTGTTATGGACAATTGCCGCTGACAGTAAACGATGCGTTTAAGTATGCGGATCGCTTCCCCTTGGCCATGGTCTGGACGCCGGTGCGGCAAGGCGGTAAAGACTTTGCGATGGTGTCGCGGCTGGGGGCCACGATAAAACTGACCAACAAGAAAGAACTGGCGGTGTTGATAGTACCCACAGCCTATATTCCTCCAACGTTTCCGTGTCCGGCGCTGGCGCCTGATAATCTTTGCGGGATTCACGGCGATAAACCCTCGCGTTGCCGAACCATGCCGTTTTACCCGTATCGGGACGAGCAATTTCAAGCCGAGCTATTAACACCGCAACCCGGTTGGGCTTGCGATACTTCCGAATCGGCACCGCTGGTGTTTGCCGATAAGAAAATTGTGTTTCGCGAAGATTTTGATGTGGAACGCCAGGAATTGGAGGAACAGATTCCGCAGATTCGCCGCTATGCCGACTATATGTTGAAGTACACCCCGCAGTTGGTCGATAACCTCGCCAAAGTGTCGCTCAAACCCAAAGGCGGACAAGTGGTGACCAGCCTGTCGTCATTTTTGACCGCGATTCGCCACCCCAATGCCCAACAGATTGCCCAGCAGCAACTGCCGGTGTTGAACGGTTATCTCGAGAAAACCGCCTCCGAATCCAGCCTGGTGGAATACCATCGCCATTACCTGGCCGGGGCCAAAGAAATGCAGTATTTAGCTCGGTAAGCCGGATAACTATTCTACGATTGCCGGTTGTCACAACTCAGTGCATTTTGCTTTAGTGTTCCAAAACAAACCGCGCATTCAATGCCCGCAGAAACTGAAACGTGTCCAGGCAAGGCACACCGAATTGCAGGCAAATGTTGGGAACTTTGACTTTCTTGGTGTTCGGTGCAACCAAGGCTTCGTGGGTGACCACCGTTGCCCCAAGGGTTTTAGCTTTGGCGATGAGCCAGGGATCGGCTTTTGCTAAGAAGTTGTTGCGGTTGCCGGGGTTATAGTCGCCGGCTGCGACACTTTGAACAATTTCGGAAAACACCGACTGGGTTTCGGTGTCGTCGTTGTCGATGAAGTGTTCTGAGCGCGCCTTGGCCCATGCGGCTAGTTCGTCGTGACCGTCTTTAAGTTCCTTGCCTATCCAGCCAATCCCAATAAGCCGGACAGATGTCCATGCCGTAATAGAAATTCTTGGCTTGAATGTAGGTATTGGAATCGAGAAGATATTTCAAACGCCCAACTCCTTGGCAAAGGTGGCGATTTTGTCGGGTTTGATACCACCCAATAACTGGCTGGCTTCACGGAGTAAAAGTTGGCCGCTGAGAGCCTCACTGACGACCGCGCGGGAAAAACGCTGGCTAATCTGGGCTTTTTTGGTACGGTAATAACCGGGGCCGCTGCTGTCGTTGCGATCCCGATAAGCTGCTTGCTGGGTGTTGATATAACGCTGATATTCGTCCTGAGTTATGTAGTTTAAAGCTAGCGCGCGGCGCGCCAAGGTCCACGTGCTGACGTGGAAATGCGATTCCAAAGTCGGCAAATTGGACTGCCAGTTGTCCAGACCATGCCTCCATATGGTCTGAAATTCAGTGGCCGGGACTAAAAACTCGGCGGCTACCGCATTACAAAGAATCTCTTCTGCCCGATGGGTTTGGGTGCTAGCGTCGGAAATGCCAGACTGGCCGATCCAGATATGGCAGAGTTCGTGGATCAGGGTGAACAGCCGTGCGCCCAAGGCATCGGCATGGTTGACGAAAATGATCGGCGCGTAATCGTCAGCAATTGCAAAACCTCGAAACTCTTCGACGCGCAATGGTCGTGTGTAGTGGCCCACATCGCTTTGGCGCATCACCAACACCCCTACAGACTCGATACGGTTGACCAGATCGCGGTAATAATCTTCCCAGCTGCCGCGTTGCGGGTGATTGCCGACGCCGAGCGCGGTGCGAATGTCGCGCACGATGGCGGTTACCCCATCTTTGACGGCAAAGCGGCCAACGATAGGATTTGGACCGACAAGATGCTGTTGTAAATAGTCTTTGTACCATTCTTGGCGCTGTTGCATCAGCTTAATCAGATCGAGCAATTCCGCGCTGAGTCTACGGTTGATTTGGCCTTCGATCGTTCTTAAATCGGGAATAGGCAATTCGTCGATTGGAGGCTGGGCAAGGAACAAATAGCCGAATGGGATATGTGCCTTTTCGGCGTAGGTCATAGCCTGCTTAAAGGTCAAAGAGCGGTGGCCGGACTCCCATTCGCTGAGATTCTATGGTTTTCGTCAAGCTGCATTGTTGAGGCAAGCAATTTTCTGAGCGTCAAATCGGGCATCGGCTTGTTGCCAAAGCGAGAATGCGATGCGTAATAATTTTCTGGCGATAATCACTAGCGCCTGAGTTGCCGAGAACTCTCTGGCTCTTAACTCTTGGTAATAGGGTTTCCACACAGCCGTTTTGACGGCTGCCTGGGCGCAGTTGTATAACAGCCGTCTCAGTTCACCCGGTCCCCGTTTGGATACGCGTCGGCGGCCCCGCTTTTGGCCTGAGTCACAGGCTCGGGGATCCAGCCCGACAAAGGCTACTACGGCATCGCTGCGGCTTAACGGGACCCGATCAAACAAGACAGCCAGCTGTGTTGAGGTTTGCCGGCCAATACCCGGTATGCTCTCAAGACGTCGGGCCTCGGCTTTCAGTGCAGGCTGCAAAGTTAATAAGTCATCCAGTTGCTGATCGATATGCTTGAGCAATCCGTCCAAGGCGGCCACGGTATCAATGAGTGGCGCTTCAAGTTCCTTCACGCTTCGCAAGGCTTTTTGCAGAGCTTGACGATGCTTGACGACCGTCGCACGGCGCCGTTGCAGTAAAGTCACTTGGTGCTGCATCGCCGAAGCAGGTTGATAGGGACGTAAATGACCCCGTTCAGCGGTGATAAATCGCCGGATCATTTGGGCGCCCACTCGATCCGTCTTGCCCCGTCTGCCCAAACCCAGGGCATAATGGCGCATATCCCGTGGGTTCAGCACATAGACGACCATGCCCATCAATACCGCTTGCTCTGCCATGAGTTGATGATAATCGCTGGTGGCTTCCAGGCCAATATAACTCCCGGTCGGTAACGTCTTCAGCCAGGCATTGATGGCCTCTGCCGTATTGGCAAGCGTCAACAAACCCTGCTCTGAATCTATCACCAGTTCATCTTTTGCTACATCGATACCGATCAACATTTCGCTTGTCATACGTCCTCCACCTGTTGAAAAATAAGAGAGTCGGGGTGGTGCGTCTGCCGAGTAAGCTTGTGCACAAATCGGCGGCCTAACCGCTAGATTCTTCATCGACTCTGGAAGACGCGATGGGATGATTTCTCAGTGAGGTCTGTCTTAGCAGATGCTTGTCGATGTCCCTCCATCCCGACAACCAAAGTCTCCCCGATTCTCTTAACCTTTACCATACAAGCTTGTCTAGGCTGACACCGCACTTCCGGGCAAATTCAGACACGGCGATGCCGGAGCGTTCGCGCGCCCAGGTCAGCATGGTCGTGTTGATGTTGGCGGTGGTCATAAGTCTTTTTTTCTTCCAACTAATCGATTATTAATGCATTTATACCAACTTGTCGATACCGAATGCTGCGATTCGTTTTGTATTGATGCCGCTGTGCCAACGCGGCGAGATTGGCAGGCCTCATTATAGGCAATACTTTGAACCTAAACGCATGAATTACAAATAGTAATTATTTCTTCATAATGAGATTGTCTGAGCTCTACTTGTTTGATCCACGGGCAATTAGCAAGTAGCCTCGATGGAATCGAGGTTTCGAAGGCCAGCTTCTTTTAATTGCCGATGTGGGTTTGATGGCCGGCAGGCCGACGCCCTCGATTCCGCTAACGCTGCATCGAGGCTACAGTGGCCCGACTTCAATCGACGCAATTTCGTGGCGGGTGGCACCTATTTTTTTAAGTCAGGTGGGCTTTGGCCGAACTTGCTCTATCAGAATGACGGGGCGCGAAACTTTTCATTTTTTGTGTCAAAAAGCGGATATGGAGTACGACTCAAATATTGAAATATCACTTTAAAATCAATCGCCCTTTTTTAGCTAATACTGTCACTGGATGCGGATTTCCCGCAATCTACGCGCCAAAAAGCGCCGTTCCGGTTCCTGCCGCGTCAAAGCCAGGGCTTGCTCGTAAGCTGTGATCGCTTCGTCGGTTCTGCCCAGACGCCGGTACAAGTCCGCTCGGGCCGCGTGCGCCAGGTGATAATCGCTAAGGTCACCGTTCTGTAAAATCGCATCGATCAAAGCCAGCCCGGCCGCCGGTCCATCCCGCATTGCTATCGCCACGGCCCGGTTTAATTCGATCACCGGCGAAGCATCAATACGTAATAAGACTTCATAGAGCGCGACGATTTGCGGCCAATCCGTGGCGGCGGCATGGCTGGCGTTGGCGTGCACTGCGGCAATGGCGGCTTGCACGGCGTAAGGGCCAAAACGCTGCGATACTAAGGCCCGCTGCACCAGTGCCGAGCCTTCCGCGATGCGTTCCCTATCCCACAAGCTGCGGTCTTGGTCGTCCAACAAAATCAGTTCACCGTCGGCTGTGGCTCTGGCGGCGCGGCGCGATTCGTGTAACAGCATCAACGCCAATAAGCCTTGCGCTTCCGGCTCCGGCAGTAGCTCGACCAGCAAACGTCCCAAGCGTATCGCTTCTTCCGATAAATCGTGCCGGGTTAGCGCGTCGCCGGACGAAGCGGAGTAGCCTTCGTTGAACACCAGATAAATTACCCGTAACACCGAATCCAGGCGTTGTGGGAGTTCTGATGGCGACGGCACCTGATAGGGGATGCGGGCGTCGCGAATCTTGGTTTTGGCGCGGACGATGCGCTGGGCGAGCGTCGGTGTCGGCGTCAGAAAGGCGCGGGCGATTTCTTCAGTCGCCAGGCCGCAAACTTCGCGTAGCGTCAATGCGACTTGGGCATCCGGGGATAATGCCGGATGGCAACAGGTAAAGATCAGCCGCAGGCGGTCGTCTTCCAGGCCTTCGTCATCGGTGTCGTCTGTTTCGCTGGCCGGATCGGCCAAGTTATCGGCATCTTCCAGCACGTCGAAGCGGGCTTGCCGGCGCAGGCTGTCGATGGCCTTGAAGCGGCCGGCCGACACCAGCCAGGCGCGCGGATTGGCCGGCAAGCCGTCGCGCGGCCATTGTTCGAGCGCAGCGCGAAAGGCATCGTGCAGGGCTTCCTCGGCCACATCGAAATCGCCGAGCAGTCGGATCAAGGTTGCCAGAACGTGGCGAGATTCGCTTTGGTAGATGGCGTCGATTTTCTCGCGCACCACTGGTCAACCTTGTCCGCTCAAACTACGCATCACTTGATGCCAGCCGGCTTCGGCGTTGGCGCCGACTTGTGCAAATACCGTTTGCAGCTGTTGCATTTGCGTGCCGGTGAGTTGTGCTTCCAATTCCGCTCCGGCCGGCGTTAAGCTGAGTTCGCGCACCCGTTTGTCGTGCGTGGCGGTGTCTATCATGACCAACTGCATGTCCATTAACTGCCGCAACGGCGCGTTCAAGGCTTGTTTGCTGACGCTGAGCATGTTCAATAAGGCGTTCACGGAAATCCGCGGATTGCGGCCGACGAAATACAAGATTCGGTGATGGACTCGGCTCAGTCCGCGTTGAGCCAGGATGCGGTCGGGCTGTACGGTAAAGGCGCGATAGCCGAAGTAAAACTGTTCGATAGCCAGCCGTAACGCGGCCTCGCGCATGTCCGGCGTCTGTGTTGCATCAAGCGAAGGATTATCGATGTGAGTTAATTGGTCAAGCATGTTGACATTATAGGCAGGGAGCTATTAGCATGGCTATAGGTCAACTTTATTGACATTTATCAGCGCTCGCCATGAACTCATTTTTACTGCAACACCCTGTCCGCTTTTCCACGCGTACCCAAGACCTGCATCCGTCGCCGATCCGCGAAATCCTGGCTGTTGTCGACCGACCCGGCATGATTTCCTTTGCCGGCGGCTTACCATCGTTGGAAAGTTTTCCGCAATTCAACCTGCAAGCCATGCCGCAGCACATGCTGCAATACGGCGCCAGCGAAGGCGAAGCGGAATTGCGCGAGCGGATTGCCGAAGACATGCAAAGCCTGGGCGTCGAATGTTCGGCTGAACAAGTGTTGATCTTGTCAGGGTCGCAGCAAGGCATCGATTTGGTCGCCAAGTTATTCATCGATCCCGGCACGCCGGTAGCCGTGGAAGCGCCAACTTATCTGGCGGCATTGCAGGTGTTTCGCTTTTTCGGCGCCCGTTTTGTGGCTTACGATGCCGGGGCTCCGGATCTCGATACCTTACAGCGGGAAAAACCGGCGTTCGCCTATGCGATACCCACGTTCCAGAATCCCAGCGGCCGCTGCCTGGATGCATCGGAACGTGCCGCTTTGGCCGCTGCCTGCGATGCAGCGAATATTCCTTTGCTTGAGGACGACCCTTACCGCGATCTGGTATACGACGCCTGCGAGCGCACGCCGGTGTGTGCTCAGTTGCGGCATGCGCCGTGGATCTATCAGGGATCGTTTTCGAAAAGTCTGGCACCGGGCTTGCGCCTGGGTTATCTGGTGGCGTCGCCGGAATTAGTGCCTTTCTTGACCCGGCTGAAGCAGGCTGCCGATTTACACAGCAATCGCATCAGCCAATGGTTGGTGCTGCAACAGCTGAACGATCAAGATCGCAGCCAGCAGCTAGTGGAACTGGCCGGACATTATCGCCAGCGCCGCGATGCGTTTGAAGCCGCGCTACGCCGGCATTTTTCCGATCTGGCCGTTTGGCAAACGCCGCCCGGTGGCTTATTTTTCTGGCTGACGCTGAACCGTCAAATCGACACTCGCAAACTGTTGCCCAAGGCTATCGAAGCCGGCGTTGCCTTCATGCCCGGCGAGCCTTTCCTGCCGATGGATGTGCAGGCCAGCGGCCAGCTGCGTCTGAATTTCAGTCACGCCGACGCTGGACAGGCCGAGCTGGGCTTACGGATTTTGGCAGGTCTGGTTAGAGAGTTTGCTTGAGTTAGCGTTGCAGCCGCGCCAAATTATGCAGGCCTACGGTGGGCGCGGCGCCGAAGGTCTTACGAAATTCGTGGCTGAAATGGGCGGAATCGGAAAACCCGCTGGAATGGGCGGCGGTCGTGAAGTTGTGGCCCTTGATCACTTGTTGTATGGCCTGCCGCATTCTGTTCCAGCTGCGATAACGGCGAAACGGCACACCGATCTGCTGGCTGAAAAGATGTTGTAGTCGGGACGCGGACAACCCCACGTTTGCGGCCAGCGTAATCACCGAAGTCAGGTCGTCGCCTCGCGTGAATAAAAATTCGACGATTTGGCTGATGCGTGGGTCTAAGCTGTCGGCTTGCGACCGGCGTTTCGAAAAATCCAGCAAATCGGCTAAGGGCTGCGCGCTCCAATGGGGATCGTAGCGTGCCTCGTACAGATCGCGCATGAAGGCGATTTCACCGCCGCTACCCACCAAAGCGCCGTTGACCGAGCGGGTGTTGCGGGTTAAAGGTAGCAGTGCCTCGACGCCGGCAATGGTCGGTTCGATGTAAAACACCGCCAGCGGGTCGCCGCCCACATCCAGCTCGTGCCACACACCGGCCGGAATCACCGCAGTACGGCAAGACAGCCAATCGCTACCCGCTATTTTCAAACGAAACTTGCCATACAGTCCGGCCAGAAACACCGGTGCCCCGTGTTGATGGTTGGCGTTGTAATACAGCGGGCCGCAAAAAAACGTGCGGCCGTCGCTGATGTCCCACAGCGCGTCGAACGGATTGGCGATTACCGCAGCACGTTCATACAAGCGAGAGGTATCGGTCATTGTTTATGCTCCTTGTGGCGTCCGGCCAGTCTAGTCAACGCGCTTGCGCTTGGCAACGGGGTGCGGGCGTTTGCCCTTGGCGGCATTCGATAACCGGGACTAAGTCCCTTTTAAAACGAGGATAAACATGACTAATCAAAAATTTCCACCCGAACCCATGGCAAACGTCTTTTTGCTGGCGTTTGCGATATTGTGTCTGGGGATAGCGTTGAGCATTGCCTGGGTGCTAGGCATCACGCTGTTTTTTCCCGACGGTGTGCTGGCAGGTCATCTGGTCGAGCGGGCCGACATCATCCGCGCCCATATCGACTATCTGATGATGGCGCAATTTCTGTTCATTTTCTTTTTATTGTTCCGGCAATACGCGATTATCCCGCCAATCTGGGTGGTAGCCGCCTGCTGTTTCGGGGCGTTTTTCAACCCATTATCATTTTTATTAAGAGGCTTGGCGGCGAAGCCGGATGCCACGGCTTTACTGGTTGAACCGCACTTCCCGATTCAGGCCGGCATCAGTTTTACATTGACGACGGTCGGTTTTCTAACCGCGACGATTTTGGTATTTAGGGCGGCATGGCTGTCGAGATTGGATAGGCACTGATGCAAAACTATCGTTGGCTAATGGGTGACGGCTTAAAGCAAGGTTGACAAAGTCCATAAATAGACTTATTTTAAAATAAAGTTTAGATAAGTTGTTTGGAGAGTTTATGTTGTCAACCGCTCATGCGCAATTACCCGCCGATAGCGCCATGGTGGCGGGCGCAGCTTTGCGTACCTTTTTTAATATCGCCGATGCCTGGGGTTTGAATGTCGAGCAGGCCATGGTTTTATTGGGGCTGGATTCGCGCAGCACTTATTTTAAATGGAAGAAAAACCCGGAAAGCGCCAGTCTTAACGCCGATAAACTGGAAAGGCTGTCTTATATCTTTGGGATTTACAAAGCCTTGCAGATTTTGCTGCCCAAAGCGGAAGCGGCGGACGGCTGGTTGCACCAGCCAAATCAGGCCGCGCTGTTTTCCGGGCAAACCGCGTTGCAACGCATGCTGTCCGGCCGAGTGGCGGATTTATATGTGGTGCGCCAGTATCTGGATGCGCAGTGCGGTTGGGCCTAATGTTGCCTGCCAAAATCAGTCGGATAGACTGGCGACCCTGCTGGCGCTTGGTGCCCAGCCGGTTTCCGCCGGCAGGTTTGTTCGACAGAGTCGCAGACCCGGCTGACCTGGACGTGGTGTTTGCCATCGAAGCGCTGACTAACGACCGTTTGCGCGACGAAGCCGGTGAAATCAGCTTAGTCGCCGCGGCGGACCGGATTGCAGGGCCGGGGACTACGCCCATCATGGCGGCGTTCACTCACCTCAATCCAGAAGGCAGCCGGTTTTGCGACGGCAGTTATGGCGTGTATTACGCCGCCAAGGACATCGATACCGCGATAGCTGAGACCTGTTTTCATCGCAGCCGGTTTCTGGCTGCGACCCAACAGGCACCGATTGACATCGACATGCGCAGTTATGCATCAGATTTGAATGCCGATTTGCACGACATTCGCGGCCGGCAAACCGAATTGCCGGAAATTTACGATGCCGACACCGGCAATTATGCTGCCGCGCAGGCTTTGGCCCGGCAGTTGCGAGCGGACGGCGCGGACGGGATCGTCTATTCCAGCGTGCGGGCGGTGGGCGGCGAATGTGTGGCGGTGTTTAAACCGCGCTTGCTGGCGCCGGTCAAACAAGGCGCGCATTATTGTTATGTGTGGGACGGCCGGCAAATCAGCGCGGTTTATAAAAAAGAACTTTACCATCCCGGTGTGTAACGGATAGCCATGCTTGATTTGCCAGTACCCAGCCGGGAAAACGATTTTTACGAAACCCATATCCAATTGTTAGTGGACAGCTATCGGCGTTTATTGGGTAGACCGCTATTAGAAGAATCTTCAGCTTTGTCGCTTGGTCAGCAAGCCTATCAAGCTGATTTTGTTTTGCTGTCGCATAACACCGACGCCGATCCTGTATTCAATTACGCCAACCAAACCGCGCAGAATTTATTCGAGCTACCTTGGCCGGAATTCATCGGCATGCCTTCGCGTTTCTCGGCGGAACCGGTGAACCGCGAGGAGCGCGAACGTTTGCTGAATCAAGTCGCCAGCCAGGGTTATATCGACCATTATTCCGGGGTGCGTATCGCCAAATCCGGCAAGCGCTTTTTGATCGAGCGGGCTGTGGTGTGGAATGTTTATGATAGCGCGCAACGCTATGTCGGTCAGGCGGCTTGTTTTAGCGACTGGCGCTTGTTACCCTGAGCCCGTCCATTCCGATCAACTCATTGTCTGCGAGAAATTTATGCTGAAAACATCCTTAAAACGTGGCGGCCGCTTATGCTGCGGCTTGTTGCTGACACTGGCCGGCGTGGCGCAGGCCGATGAAGTGGGTTGCGTGACCACCGCGTGGAAACTGATCGGCGCCAATCACAAGGTTTGCGTTGATGTGTTCGAAGATCCGAAAATCCCCAATGTGATTTGCCATATCAGTCAAGCGAGATCCGGCGGGATTTCCGGCGGCTTGGGTCTGTCGGAAGATCCGTCGGAATTTTCCTTGGCTTGCCGGCAAATCGGCCCGATCACATTGCCGGCTAAACTGGGCTCCGAAGAAACCGTGTTTTCGGAAAGCACCTCGCTGTTTTTCAAGTCCACCAACATTACCCGTTTGTGGGATGCCAAGCACAACACGCTGGTTTATCTGGCGATTAGCCGCAGAGTGATCGAAGGCGCGCCGGCCAATAGCGTATCGACTGTGCCGATTATGCCGTGGGGTAGATAGGGCGTTGATTAATGCTACCCGATGTCCAAAGGCTGGTCGGCAACGGGTTTAATCCATTTCAATAAGGCCTCGTAAAGCGTGGCCGGCAGAATCGGTTTGCCGATGAAGTCGTTCATGCCAGCCGCCAGGCAGTGTTGATGATCGCCGTGCATCACGTTGGCTGTCATCGCAATGATCGGTAGGTCGCGGCAAGCCGGGATTTGCCGCAACAGCCGGGTAGCTTGATAGCCGTCCATCACCGGCATTTGCACGTCCATCAGCACACAGTCGTATTCGTTACGCCGCAGCTTGTCCAAGGCCAGTTCGCCGTTTTCGGCAATATCCACCTGTAATTGCGCTTGTTCCAACAGCTCGATGGCGACGATGCGATTGATTTCGTTATCTTCCACCAGCAACACCCGTCGCCCATGCAGTCGCGCCAATTTACCGATGTCTATGCTGGCGTGGTGACGGCGAATTTGGAAATTGCGGATGGTGTTAAGATCGGTAGCCCCCAGCAGCACGTTAAAGGTAAAGGTGGAGCCGATGCCGGGTTCGCTGCTGACTTCTATACTGCCGCCCATCTGCTCTATCAATTGTTTAGAGATGATCAAGCCCAAGCCGGTGCCGCCGTAATTGCGGGTTACGCTGCTGTCGCCCTGGCTAAAGGCCTGGAACAGCTTGGTTTGCTGTTCGGCGGTGATGCCGATGCCGGTGTCGCTGATCGCAAATTGCAGACGCACCGAGTGAGCGTCGCGGCTGATTTCGCTGAAGCTGACCACTACCTCGCCGTGTTCGGTAAACTTGATGGCGTTGCCGATCAGATTGATCAAAACCTGCCGCAGCCGTTGCGGGTCGCCGATTACCGCATGATACTCCGGTCCGGCCGGCGGCCTGATGAGTTGAATCCCCTTGTTGGCGCTCAGTTGCAGCATGGTTGAAAACACATGCTCCAGCATTTCTTCCAGCAAAAAAGGAATGGTCTCCATCTGCATCTTGCCGGCTTCCATTTTGGAGAAATCCAGAATGTCGCCGATCAGCGTCATCAAGGAATGCGCGGACGACTCCACCCGTTTCAGATACTCGCGCTGTTTAAAGCTCAGTTCGCTATTCAGGCACAGTTCCACCAAGCCGACAATTGCGTTCATCGGCGTGCGAATTTCATGGCTCATATTGGCTAGAAACTGGCCCTTGGCCTGATTGGCGGACTCCGCATCCCGTTTGGCAAGCTCAAGCTCCTGCGTGCGGCTTCGCACCTGGCTTTCCAAATCGGTCTCGTGCGCCTGGATTTGCGCCAGCATATTATTAAAGGCCTCGGCCAAGTCGCTGATTTCGTCGTTACCGGAATAATCCGAGCGCCGGCTGTAATCGTGGTCTTTTTCAATTTGCCGCGCGGTATTGGCCAATTTCAACAAGGGGCCTAAAAACGAACGCTGCAAGCGCTGCACATACAAGGCCACCACACTCAAGGCGATCAAGATAATACCGGTGTTAATCAGGGTATTGAACAGCAAGGAGTGGTAGGAGCGTTTCAGATCGGCAACCAGGGTAATGTGGCCGACAATCTGTTTATTTTTATGCAAAATCGGCTGCGTGATCTGCCGGGTTTTCGACAGCCAGGTCGGCCACCAGCCGTGCCAATTGGTGGCGGGTTTTTCATAGCGGACCAGCGTGACGCCGCTGGGGGTTTGGATTTGCCCGGCGATGATGTCCGGATCGTGGGCCAGCGCGTCCAGTACTTCCTGGGCGGTTTGATTATCGTCGAATAACAAGGCAAAACTGCTGTTTTGGCCGATCATATTGGCGGTCAAGGTCAGTTTCTGGCCGATGGTCTGCTGCAAAGCCGAATATTCCCGAATCGACAGTGATACCGTCGCCACCATCAGGCTTAACATGACCATCACTCGCAGGATTTTACCCAGCTTGCGGCTAATGGAAATGCGAGGATCTGTTGACGCTGTCATTCTATTATTTCGGCCATCCGCAGTAATTTCGAACTCAGCTTTAAATCGGCTGATTTCACCGCCGCTAAATTTACCACCAGTTTTAACCTGTTGTCGCGTAACGTAAATTGCACCATACCCCCGTGGTTAGCGAAGTTTTCTACGTCGCCGACCAACAACACATGATGTTGTCTAGCTTGCTCGGTCAAAACCGGCGTTAACCCGGCCAAGTCGCTTAGAAATAAGATGCTGCATTGGGCGATGTCGGGGGCGTCGGCTAGATTGACATGAACCGCACTGCCGTTGATTTGCTGGCCTTCCAACACCGGCAGATAGGCGCGTAACAAGCTGTGACCGTGCAAACAAATCGTCACCGGCTTGGTAGTCGGCCATTGCGCCAATTCTGCAAAATGGAACAAATAGGCAGTCTTTAATTGAAACTCGCGGCTTTGGCTATTTTCCTCCGCGTGCGCGAAACCGGCGAACCAAACGCAGACACTGAGTAGCAAAAGGGTGTGCAGACGCATTGGCGCAATCAACCGTCTTAAAAATGCCAGGATATTTGCGCCAGATAGCCGCGTTGAATCTGGCTGGCGACCGGTATGTAAAGCACGTCGCTGAATTCAGGATGTTGATCATCCAACAGATTTTGCCCGCTTATCGATAACTCCAGATTTTTGTGCGGATGCCAGCCCAGCCGCAAGTCCAGCGAGATATAGGCCGGAATGCTGCGTCTATCGATATACAGTTCATCGACATAGCGCGCCCAGGCATCCAGTTCGATTTCGCTGGTCAGGTTGTACAAAGAGCGCAGCGAAACATTGTGTTGCGGATTGAAATGTTCTTCGGTGAGCGGATCGCGAAACCAGGGCTGGTTTTTATCGTAATTGACCGAGAATTGGTTGGCGCTGTAAGACGCTTGCAGGCGCCAATCGTGGTTTACCCGGTAATTGACAGCCAATTCCAGGCCGTAACTGTCCACTTGCCGGTAATTGGCCACGGTAGCCTGCTTGATGTTGCCGAATATCGGATCGTTATAGGTGACGCCTGTGAATTTGGTGCCTTGCATCCGGTCGTAGATGTTGTAAAACAAGGCGCTATCGACATCCAGATTATTGGAGATTTGCCAGCGCCAACCCAATTCGTAGGCCAGCAGATTTTCGGTCAGCATGTCCGGATTGGCTTTGGCTTCGAAAAAACGGTTGGTGTTCGGGATTTGTTTGAACAAACGAATGCTGTGTTGGGCCCGATTCGGCAACACCACGGCTCGCGACACCGCCGCCCACAGGCTGTGTTGTTTGTTGGGCGTCCACAGTAGCCGGGCGTTGGGTTCGGTTTCCCAGCCGGTGAAGGTGAAATGCTCCACCCGGTTGCCTAACGTCAGGGTCAGATCGTCGGTCAAGCCGATTTGATCTTGGAGAAACACGCCGACATTATGTTGAGTGAGTTGATTCGGCTCGAAACCCAGGGTGAGCGTATTGTCGAAACTATCGTCGATGTTTTGGTAATTCAAACCCCACATCAGCTTATGGTTGTCGATGGCCGGCAGGGTGTGTTGAAAATCCAGATCGTAGTGCGAGCGGCTCATCCGGTTCACTGCCAATTGCCATTCGGTTTGGGTAAACGCCATATTCAGCCGCCAGTCGTGGCCGCTGTCGGTGCGATGCGACCAATTGCCCTGCAAACTGCCGGTCACGCCGTCCCGACCAAAATCGTCGTTTTGCCACAGCGGTGCTGTCGTTGAGGTTTTACCGATATAGTAGCCGCCCAACCGGTAGCGGGAGACGTTGGCTTCCACCATCAGTTTGTCCTGGGCGCTGAGTTGGCTGTCCAGGCGAAAATTGGCGGTTTCGGTATCGCCGGTGTCGTGGGTGTCTTGCCTGCCGGCCAGATCGATGCTGGCGTCGCGCACCATCGTACTGATCGTGCCGCGCAGAAAGGTGGATTCGGATAATTTCTGGCCGTAACGAATCCCGCCGAAGCCGCGTTCCTCGGTGCCACCGCCGGCATTAAGCAAACCGCCCTGAGTATCGCGAGCCGAACGGGTAATGATGTTGATGGTGCCGTTCACTGCATTGGCACCCCACAAACTGCCACTGGGGCCGCGCAACACTTCGATGCGTTCTATATCCGGCAGCGACGGATTTTGCTGGCCCCAATACACCCCGCTGATGAGTGGATCATAAATGCTGCGGCCGTCTATCATCACTTGCAGCTTGTTGGCATATAGATCGTTAAAACCGCGCGCGCTGACCGCCCAATTCCAGGCGTTGATTTTAGCCACATTCATGCCAGGCACCATGCGTAACACTTCCGGCAAACTGGTGGCGCCGGAGCGGCGGATGTCTTCCGAAGTGATGACGAATGCCGCGGCCGGGCTGTCCTTGACCGTTTGTTCCTGCCGGGCCAGGCTGGATACTTCCAGCTCGGTAAGTTCCTCCCAACTTAGCGGCAGCAATTCGTTGGTCGCTTCGATGTCCGCCGGATTGCCTTGAGCAAGTACGTTCATATGCACCAGGCAAAGCCCGCTGCATAAGTAGGCGAATTTACGCAGGTAACGGTTAATCAGCATGACATTTAGGGGCTTGGAGAGGCAAGGTTGCCGCTATTATAAAAGCCTTAACCGTTAACTGGGCAAATCAGTTGATGATGGGCCTGGTCAACCGAGATGTATTGCAAATTCGCCAACCAGTGTGGGCTTTAGGAAAAGCCCCACTCTCCTCGCGGGAGAGGGTTGGGGTGAGGGGGTGAAAACTAAATAAACTGTTGTTTTATATCTAATAATAACGTTGTCCCTTTTTACGAGATGCTCAGGTGGAAGGGAGTTTGGCTATTGATTCTTAGCGCTTTAGAATCACGCTTAAAGCAAGGCTGCCACAGCCGCACATTCCGCGCTGGTCAACTCAAACTCGAAAATAGCCAAATCCTCGCAGATATGTTGGGCGGATGTGGTTCCGGTTAAAGGCACGATGCCAATCTGCGTTAAATAGCGGAAGAATATTTGCGCCGGGCCGCGCCGGTATTTTTCCGCCAAGGCTTTCACAGCCGAGTCAGCCAGTATTTTGGGGTTGGCCGTCAGCGTCCAAAAGCTCTGATAGACGATTTGCTGTTGCCGGCAAAACGCCCGCAGCTGTTTATCGTAGCCGGTATCGGCATAAAACCGGTTTTGCAACACGGCGGGTTTAACTGTGGCGTTGTCGTACAAAAACTCGAACAAGGCCGGATCGTAGCAATTGCTAATGCCCAGTTGCTTGGCACCGCCGCTCTGCTGGATAACTTCCAACGCTTGCCAAACTTCGAGCAACTGTCCGCGATCCGCCAGCGGTGAATGCAGCACCAAGCCATCCAGATAATCGGTATGCAGATTTTTTAACGAAACCTGGAAGGATTGCGCGACTTGTTCGGGCAGACTGGCCTTGGCATCGTAAGGAATGCGCAGCGGATCGTGGCCGTTTAAGGGCGTGAATTTGGTTTGTAAATAAAGATCGGAGCGCTGCAAACCCAATCCGCGGCAAGCGGCCAGCACTCCTTCGCCAACCCCGGCCTCGTGATAATGCTTGGGCTGGCAAGCCGTGTCGATACCGCGAAACCCTAGCATTATGGCCTGTTCCACTAATGCGGCGGTCCGCTCCTGCTTCCAGGCCGTCCCGTAAATAATGCCCGGCATACGTACCCCGGCGGCGGAGAGAATAAAGTCGTTGTCACTCATCACAGCTCCAGAAAAAGCCTTGATCTTCGGCGATCGCGGCCTGGGCGTCAATTGTTGGGCGCTTGATATTCGGCTGAGTTCGGCCAGGAGAAGTCATTAGCGCTTTTCAGATAGAGCGGTTTGAATGGTGATGTGTTGGTAGCGGCTTAAATTCCTAAGGCAATAAAAGCGCAACAAGAAACATACCACCTCCAAAGAGTGGAAGCCATGTTTTACACCAACGAAGTAACTTGCTAAGACTGATAATTTTGTTAGAAAACGGCCAAGAATTAGATTTACCGAATGTTTCACTAAACTCTGTATGCCATCTATTAGGATTAGCTTCTGCGTATTTGATACGCTCGTCGTGCCATTCACCAAGTATCTTGCAACCAATCAAATTAATACCAAGTAAAAGGAGGATCAATGCAATTGATCCTTTTGCCCAATGATTTGTAAGGATTTTGTCTACAGAGCCAAATACAGCCCAGTTTGCTGCGATCAGCGCTATTGACAAATTAAAGCTACTATCCGTCAGTCTGCCCGTCCAATAATTATATTCCTCCCGCAATACCTTGAGAGCCTCGTCTGGAGTCGTATATAACATGCCTGTAGGTGGCTGTATCGTGTTTTTGGGCTTTGTTAGTGTGCCTCTAATCCTCCGGATTAGTTGTTTATTTTTATTCATACTTTTATCACTATTCTTATTGCCCAGAAACGCCACATGGTCTCAGCGTTATTTAGTAGGACCTCGAACAGGGCCACGACCGCCGCCGCCGCCATGATCTTTGCTGGGTTGACGTCGAGGCTCACCGGGTGAGGGTACGGGGGGCTTGCTAGGACCTTTACCACCGTCTTGATTTTTGATGTCTACTTCTCTTAATAAGGAAAGCCATTTCTGTATTGGCTTTAGATGTTCTAGGGATCTTTGTTTTATCATTTAAATTCACTCAATAGTTTTAGATGTCAGTCGTTGATCGATATATTGATTTTAACTGAAAAACAGCTGATTATTAATGACTGCTTTCGGACATACTGACTGGCCGGTTAGGGTCGATTTTGTTGGTTCGGTTCTGAAAGAAGTCAGTTCGGCACATAGCCGGTTCACAAGGTCTTCCCCTTAACATCCAATAGCTCGTGAACATCTATGGTTCACGAGTAGCCAATCAAGAAAATTCGGATCGAATGGAATTCTGGGTAAGAAAGCTTAAGAGGTGGTATATCCCGGTGCTGTTTTATAATGCCTTTTTGAAGTATCGGCTAATCCCGAAACAGCCATGAAAAAAATCATCCAGAAAATTTCCGCCGCGATCTCGGAGTCGACCTTACCGGAAAAAGCCAGGGCGCACTATGCCGCCGGACGTTATAAGGAGGCGGGCGATCTGTTCAAGGAATTGTTGAAACAATCGGGCGACGCCGAAACCCAACGTTGCTTGGCTGATTGCTATTTGCAAAGAGCCTGGGCGATGGCCGGCAAGGGCATGTTCAAGGAAGCCTGCGTACTTTGGGAAAATTACGCCGCCCATGCTGACGCGCCGTTGCAAGCACAAGACGTTTACGTGTTGTGGCTGTTGGCCGGTAAAAACGAGCGCAAGGCGCATACGGTGCTGGATGGCCTCGACTCGCGGCAGCTGGACGAAGAGTTTCCGGCGCTGCCGGTTTATCTGGGGGTGCTGTTGGTATCCGGGGCCTCCGACCTGTTGCCGCATTTACCCCAGGATTCCGCACTGCTCAAACATTGGGAATGGGTAGTCGCGGCGCTCGCGGCGTATCGTAACGGCGAGCGTGAGCGGTGTGAACAGGCTCTGAAACAACTGCCGTTCCGGTCGGCGTTTCGCGATTTGCGCACCTTGCTGAAAGCGCAGTTGTCGGATGGCGCGGACAGCGAGCAAGCGCTGAACCTGGTAGCCAAAATCCCCGACGAATCGCCCTATCAACCGCTGGCTAAGGCCTGCTTGGCGTATCGGCAATCCGGCGCGGACTTTGTCGCCAGCGTGTCCGGGCTTGAGCACAATCAACGCCGCATCGTTGCTCAGGCCAAAGGTCTCAGCGTCCGCCAAGCTCAGTTGCTGGAAGCACTGGTCAAACTAAACGGTCAGATCGACGCCAAGGCGCGCTTCAATCTGGCGCTGCAATATCGCGATGTGTTCGGCAGCGATGCCGCGCAAGCCTATTGCCTGGGAGCGTTGGCCGAGTATCCGAGCGGCGAAAAAGACTACTTCAAACACTTCGCCAGCAAGGACTCGTTCGAGGAAAACCGCGTGCAGGCCTTATTGCACGAGCAAGCCGAAAACAGCTACGACGCCGGTTTTTTTTGGCAGCGCTGCATCGATATACTGAAACAAGACCGGCCGGCCAACGACCGAAAAATTGCGTTGATCCTCAGGCATATGGCCGACAAGGCCCATTCCGCCGAAGCGGCGGCTATGTTGGCCGACAGCCTGGAATACGACCCGGACGACCGGCAAAGTTACCTGAAGCTGCTAACGATTTATCAGGAACAGCGGCCAAACATGGCTCAGTACGCATACTGGTTGGAGCGCGGTCTGCAACGTTTCCCCAACGATAGCGATTTACTGGTGCGGGCGGCCAAATCCGCCGCCGCCAGAAAAGCCTTTAAAAAAGCCGCAGCTTATGCCAAAGCTTTGTTGAAGATCGATCCGGTCAATACCTTGGCCAAACACTTGTTGTTCGCCAATCACATGGCTCACGCCCGCCGCTTGGTAAAAACCGAAAAGTTTCATTTGGTGGAAAAGGAAATTCAAGCGGCCGAACAATTGACTATCGATAAAAGTCTGCGCCGCCAGGCCGAACTGTTGCGCGGTTTTTACCTGTGGCAGGCCGAGGACAAAGCCCAGGGCTTGCAACGCATCGTCGATACTTTGGCTACTTTGCATGACGATCCGGTCAACATGCATTTTCAGGCGCAGATCGAAGCCGGTCTATTGGAGCTGCCGACGCAGGGGATTAGCCGAGCGCTGCCGGCGTTTAAGGACTATCTGCTGTCAGCCCCGCAATTGCAGCGGCTGATCGCGTCGCTCGATTATTACGATGAGCAATTGGACGATAGAAGCTTGTTGTTCAAAGCCTTGGATAAAGTCAAAGCGCCGCTGAAAAAGTCGGTGGAATGGCTGCTGGACCATGACACGCTGTTGCTCGGCTGGTGCCAAGCTTTGGAAGCCATCGGTCATTACGAGCTATTGAAACACTGCGCCAAAGCGGCTCAGGCCCGCCGGCACAGGCCAGCCTGGATGTATTACCGGACGCTGGCCGAATGCCAAGGCGATGCCAGCCATTTGGACTTCATGAGCTTATACCGCTTGAAAATTGCGCTGGAAGACGCGCGGGCGGATAACGACAATAAGACCGCCGGGTTGATCGCGCGCCTGCTTGAGCGGGCCAGCGGCGCTCCCGAGCCGCTCGAAGATGAAGCTGAGGACTTCGACCAGCCGCCCATCAGCGACGATCCGATAGAGGATTTGTTCGGCCCCATTCCGGATGCCATGTTCAAGCGCATCGAAAAGAAAATCGAGGAAATCATACGCAAGCGCGGCCCCGATTTTTTCACCGCCCAAATTATGCGTGAATATGGCGAACAGCTCGGCCAGCAACGGCTGGCGATCTTGTTTATGAACCAGGATTTCCTTTGGTCGGTGGCTATACTCGCCGGCGCGGAGGAACTTAAGATCGAGATCGGCGTCGGTTTCGACGACATCCTCGCGCGTTTCGAGCATAACTCCCCGCAATATTCATTGCCTTTCAATTGAGTACCGATGATTTCACCGTACCGTATTCTGGGTGTGTCCGAACAGGCCGCCGACGCCGACATCAAACAAGCCTATTTGCAGCGGGTCAAGGACAATCCGCCCGACCGCGATCCCGGGCGCTTTCGGCAGATTCAAGATGCCTACGCTGCGATCAAGGACGAAGACTGCCGCCTGCGCCACGCACTATTTCATGTTCCCAGCGTCCAATTCGATGCGCTGCTAGAGCAAGCCTTTAGCCGAGACGATGCCATTGGGCCGATGGCCACGGACGACTTCTTAAAACTGTTGAGCACGCTGTCCATCGAAAAAACGCTCGCCAAATTCACTAAAACGCCAACATGACCCCAGAAACCCCGCAAGACGAATTGCTGGCAGCCTTGCAGCACTATCTACAGGAAACCGATTTTGCCCATTTGACCTCGGTCGACCAACCGGATTTGACCGCGTTATTCAGCGATCTGGCCGGCCTGAAAACCGAAGTCAAGGCCGAGTCGCGGCAATTCAAGGCCACGCTGGACAGCTTGAGCGATGCCGTCGAAACCTTGAAAGCCGACAACCAAGCTCTGGCTGGCGAACTGGCGAAAGCCAACGAACGCTTGCAACAACAACGCCGAGACGTCGAGCGGGCTATGCTGCTGGAATGGCTGGATATTTATGACCGGCTCGATGCCGGCTATCGGGCCTTACAGCAGTATCGGCCGGTCGATGGTTTGTTCCGGCATTCCAAACAGCAGGACGTGCGCTTCGTCGCCAGCATTGGCGAAGGCCAGGAAATCACCTTGAAGCGCCTGGAACAAATGCTGCAACGCCGGCGGGTGTTTGCCATCGATTGTGTCGGCAAGCCGTTCGTTGCGCAAACGATGACGACCATCGCCGTCGGCAACGATCCTACGCAGGAAAACGCCGTCGTTCTCGAAGAACTGCGCAAGGGCTTTTTAATCGAAGATCAGGTACTGCGCTTGGCGGAAGTCAAGGTCAATAAACTTTAAGTATTCAGGGAACGCATATGAACGACATCATCATCGGCATCGATCTGGGGACCACCAATTCAGAAGTAGCTATCGTCGAAAACGGCAAAGTCACTGTGATCGCCGACAACGGTCACAAGATTTTGCCGTCTTTCGTCGGACTCGACGATAACGGCGAGATTCTGGTCGGCACCAGCGCACGCAACCAATATCTGATTTACCCGGAGCGCACGGTCAAGTCGATTAAACGCTTGATGGGGCAGGATGCCAGGGTGACGATGGCCGGTCAGTCGTACACGCCGCAGGAAATTTCCGCGATCATTCTGAAACGCTTGAAAGGCATTGCCGAACAGTACGTCGGTCGGTCGATCTCCAAGGCGGTTATTACCGTACCGGCCTATTTTTCCGACGCCCAGCGCCAGGCCACCCGCGAAGCCGGGGAAATCGCCGGGTTGGAAGTGGTGCGCATGATCAACGAGCCGACTGCGGCGGCCCTGGTTTACGGTGCCGGCCGGCTCGACGCCAAACGCATGCTGGTGTACGACCTGGGCGGTGGCACCTTCGACGTGTCGGTGGTCAACGTGCAGAGCGGTGTCGTCGAGGTCGTCGAGGTGCTGGCCAGCCATGGCGACAATCACCTGGGCGGCGACGATTTCGACCAGTTGATCGTCGATCGCATCCTGGCGCATATTCGCGAGCAATTCGGTATCGAAGTCGAGCCGCACGGCAAAGCAATGGCGCGTATCGTGCGGGCGGCGGAACAGGCGAAACTAGTTTTGTCCGACGAGCCGTTTGCGACGATAGAGGAAGAATATTTACTGGAACGCCAAGGCACGCCGCTGCATTTGACGATGGAGTTGGCGCGCTCGGACTACGAAGACCTGATCGCGGACCATATCAACGCCACCATGGACGCGATCCACATTGCGCTGAAGGGTGCCAAGCTCACCGCATCGGACATCGACGAAATCATTCTGGTCGGCGGATCGACGCGCACGCCGTGTATCCGCGAGCGCCTGTTCGACGAATTCGGTTTCGAACCGCACGGCGAAGTCGATCCCGATCTTTGCGTGGCGATGGGCGCAGCGATGCAGGCGGCGATGATCAACGGCGAGGACATCGGCACGGTATTGGTCGACGTAACGCCGTATACCTTCGGCACCTGCGCGGTCGGTTATCTGGACGGCTTGCCGTATCCGTATCAGTTCGTGCCGATCATTCATAAAAACAGCGTGTTGCCGGTACGCAAGGCGGAAGCTTTCGAGACCTATCACGACAATCAACGCGAAGTGAATGTGCGGATTTTTCAAGGCGAGGACCCGGATGCGCTGAACAACGTCGAAATCGGCGAATTTTTGGTCGAAGGTTTGTTGGACGTGCCGGCCGGCAATATCATCACCTTGACGCTGGACTTGGATTTGAACGGCATCTTGCATGTCTCGGCGCGGGAAAAAGCGTCCGGCAAGGAAAAAGCCATCACCATTAACAATGCCATTTCCCGCTTCGATAGCGGTGAGCTTAGTAATGCCAAACAACGTATCGACGGCTTGTTCGGTGAAACCAGCGGTGGCGAGGCGGGTTCGGTTCTGGTTCCGGAAAGCCTGGCTGTGGCCGCCGCGCGCAATGCGATCAAGAAAGCCGAAGCGCTGTTCGAAACCGTTTCCGCCGAAGACAAGGAAGACATGGTCGATTTGATCGAAACCATCTCGACTTGTCTGGAAAACGGCGACGAGGCCGGGCTAAGCGTGCCGGTCGAGCGCTTGAACGACATCATCTACTACCTGGAATCGTAATGCAGTGCTGCCCGGCCTGCAACGCCCGGCTCGGGGCGGCCACGCTCTGCCCACGTTGCGGTGCCGAGCTGAAGCAAATCGTTCGGAGCGAACGAGTAGCTCAGCAGTGGCTGAGCGTGTCCTTACAAAGCGCGGAGGCCGGCCGATTGGATTTGGCGGTGCCGGCCGTGTTGCGCTCTTTGAGTTTCAAGCAAACCCCAGCCGCCAAGCTGCTTAGAGGCTTTTTGGTTCAGCGCCTATATCGGACGCTTTATGATACTGTAGCGCAGCAACGCTGGCCGGAAGCGCGCGATATTCTAGGCCATTTACAAATGTTGGAAGGTCAGAACGAAACCTTACGCCGGTTTGACGAGATGATAGGCCAGCTGTCGGTTAAATCGGCGGCAAATTCCAGTGGTGATTAGCGGCGTGTGTTGCGGCCGGGCCAAGCCGCCTAAATCTGGCGGGCGGGTCCGGCTACGCTAACGTGTCTTGCGTTTAACTTTCGGTAGATGAACATGAAAAAACTCCTGCTTACCCTGCTGGCTATCCTGCTGATCATTGAGGAATGGTTGTGGGATTTTCTGTCGGCCTGCGGTCATTATCTGGCCTTGCTGCTCAGGCTGGAAAGCGCCGAACGCTGGTTGGCGCAAACCTCGCCGGCTATGGCTTTGTTGGCATTTACGATTCCGGTATTGATTGTTACGCCTATTAACCTGGC
The DNA here is from genome assembly GCF_057126975.1 of Methylomonas sp. 2F7. Classification (NCBI taxonomy): domain Bacteria; kingdom Pseudomonadati; phylum Pseudomonadota; class Gammaproteobacteria; order Methylococcales; family Methylococcaceae; genus Methylomonas; species Methylomonas sp. 2F7. The sequence continues at coordinate 4,546,072 of NZ_CP195203.1, read as the reverse complement.
GGCCTTGTCTTTGCTATTGCACGGCTTGTTGTTGCAGGGCATTTTGCTGGAAGTGTTCGCCAAGTTGCTCGGCACTTTGCTGGTGGCGCGGGTGTTTAAATTGACCAAGCCGCAGTTGTTGACCTTTGCCATTATCGCTTTTGTTTATCACACCGTGATGGGCTGGTTGCAATGGGCGCATGCCAAGATAGTCGATACCGAGATTTACCGTTGGTCGCGGCAGATAAAAGCGCAGGTGAAGGCGAAAGTTAAAGCGTGGTTGGGTTAAATTCTCGGGAGATATGAATCGCTCCTAGTCCGGATTGGCCCCGGTCAACGCTTGCCGTTGTTTGAACAGCACGTAGCCGCAGACTATCAGCGCAGCGATCATCAATATCGCCCCCAGCAGCTGGGATAGTTTTGCCAGAGTATGATCCTGCGCCAACAGGCCGGATTCTGTCAGCAAATATTCCCAATCGTGAAAACCGTAAGGCGCGGAATGGCCGAAATTGCCACCTAGCAAGGGTAGTTGTCCGGCACGAGCGTCGTTGATATACGGCGCAATATCCAGAAAGTTCTCGCCTACCCACCATATACACAAGCTGGCGCCGAACGGATCTCGGGTTTTTAGCAATAAGGTCAGCATGCAAATCGTCGGCATCAGGAGTTGTCCCAGCGTGCCGCCCAGCGAGGTGACAAATTGCCCGAACGGCCGGAAAATCACATGGCCGGCTTCGTGAAACGGCAGGTTGACCAGATGCAGAAACGATTCGCCGACCGCATTGCTAGCCAAGCCCGGCGTAATCAGCAACCAGCTCCACAGCAAAAATCCTGGTAATAATAGGCAGCGGCCCATAAAAATGGCTTCGCTATCGCGATAGGCGTCGTCGCCCAATACTGTGTCTCTAGGGGCATCAATCGTAATGACAACTTGCGGGCGTTCCGCTGCTGGGGTGTGTTTATCGCTGTGGTATTTATAATATTTTGCAAAGACGATGCGGCAGTGCGGGCAGGTACCTTCGGCGGGCGGCACGTCCCGATTACACTTTGGGCATGGTTTCATTGACGGGCTCCTGGCTTGGTGGGTGAAGATGGATGCAGGTTTTGCCACTAAACCTTAGCAGCAAGGCCGGGATTTTTTCTGCTCCGGCAAGATTTATTTGCACGTAAGGTGTTTTGCCGAATGAGCGAGTTTTTTGAGGTTAATCATGTTGGAACTGACATTTTCCAGAGCCGAGCCGGTAGATGCGGAGCAACTGGCGGCGCTGATCAATTCGGCGTATCGCGGCGAATCCAGCCGGCAGGGCTGGACCACCGAAGCCGATTTGCTGGACGGCCGGCGTACCGATGCTACGGATATTCTGGACTTAATCAGCCGTGACGAATCGATGATTCTGCTGTGTCGGCGGCAGGCTGATTTACTGGGTTCAGTGCATTTACAAAAAATTGATCAGCAGGTGCAAATCGGCATGTTGGCGGTTGCGCCGGCTATGCAAGGTCTGGGAATTGGCAAGCGTTTGTTGGCGGAGGCGGAAGCGGAGGCCAAGCAAGCCTGGTTGGTTAAGAATTTGGTGATGGCGGTGATCCCTTGTCGGACCGAGCTAATGGCGTTTTACGAACGGCGCGGCTACCAGCGCACCGGGATTATTAAGGCGTTTCCGGTAAATCCGGCATTGTGGCAACCCAAAGTGGCCGGTTTGTCTTTGGAATTATTGGAGAAGCATCTCTAAGCGGTTGCGCCCGGCTTGATGCCTTTGATGGTAAATTTAGCGCGATCAATTGCTCGGGCTGTTCACCGTGGCTACGACTTGATTGCCGTTTCCAAGATAATCAAGTGAGTCGAAACTCAACATCCGGGATAAAGCAATGCCCCGGCCGTGCAGGTCGGTTGCGCGCTCCGGCGAGAAGGTCAGGAAATTCGAAGGATCGAAGCCCTGGCCCTGATCTTTAATCGTAAAGGTGGTGCGGGTTGCTTCTCTGACAATTTTAACCACCACGAATTTATCTTCATATTCAGGCTGATTGAGCCGGCGTTCGATTTCTTCACGCCAACGACCCTGGCTAACCAATTCGGTTTTTTCTTGATAGCTGATGCCGAGATTACCGTGTTCGACAGAATTTAGCAGCAACTCGGAAAGTCCGGTGGCGACTTTTTCCGGGTTGCATGACAAGTCGGCAAGCAGCGTGGTCAAACCTTTGATTTCATTTAAGGTCCGGAAGCCAAATTCCGCTTTGCGCAGCAAGCTTAGCGCTACACGCTTATTGGTAATCCGGGTTTTCAGCGCTTTGTGGCGACGGCTGTCATCGATAGCTGAGGCCACAAAAGCCAGTAGAACTTTTTCGTCGTAAGGTTTGGTCAAATAATGATAAACCCCGGCATTGATGCCTTCCACAATGGCGTCCCGTGACGAAATTCCGGTCTGAAAAATCACCGGCAGCTCGGCAAACCGCGGATCGCCTTTGATTTTGGCCAACAATTCCATGCCATCCATCTGCGGCATATCCCGATCAGTCACGACGATATCGAAGGGTTGTTCGCTGCCGTTGAGTAATTGCCAGGCATCTAAACCGTTGCTGGCGGATTGAACCAGGTAACCGTCTGACTCCAAGAATTTGCGGAGTATTTCCCGCATAAGTTTCATGTCATCGACGATCAATACCCTGGCTTTAAAGTCATGGTCAGAAAATTTCAACACCAATTCTCCTGTAAAGGCAGCGGTTAAAGTAAGTTGATGCGAAAATTAAATCTAGTGGCTTAAATGATGCTATCTGCGTTCGGGCAAATAAACAACTGTATCGATTTTGCGGAATATCGTTGAGTGATTGGTTTGGAGGGGCTTAGTAATCAATAATTGTTTTGCAATTGTTTGGTCGCGGCATTCGACTGAAGCCGCTTGCAAATCAGTTGCGTTTTTATGCTCCCTACATGGAAGCGCTACCGCATGATTTTACTTGTCAATCGGGCCGTTGCGCCGACCAACTGCCGTGGCTGGTTTAGCCCGTCTCGGTTTCCTTATCTTCGTCAGTGGACATATCGGAAATTTCCTTTAAACGGGCAACGGCCTTGAAGTTGACGCTGCCTTCCGGGTACTGGCCTTCCGCATTGATGGTGCCGGCTTCTTGTCCGGTCAGCAGGCTCAACGCTTCATCGACGCTGGATACGGTGTAAATTGCAAATAGGCCCTGCTCGACCGCGTCTACTACTTGCTGTTTCAGCATCAAATTGCGTTTGTTGGATGCCGGGATGATCACGGCTTGTTTACCGGTCAAACCGCGCGCCGCGCATAGCTCGAAAAAGCCTTCGATTTTTTCGTTGACGCCGCCGATGGCTTGCACTTCGCCGTATTGATTGATCGAGCCGGTCATCGCGAAGCCTTGTTGAATCGGCGTACGCGTCAGTGCGGAAATCAGGCAGCACAGCTCGGCCAGCGAGGCGCTGTCGCCGTCGATGTGGCCGTAAGACTGTTCCATCGCAATGCTGGCGGAGATGGCCAACGGAAATTGCTGAGCGTAACAGTGCCCAAGGTAACCGCTCAAAATCATCACGCCCTTGGAATGGATGGGTTGGCCCAGTTCCACTTCGCGTTCGATGTCGACAATGCCTCTGGAGCCGGGATGAACGGTGGCGGTGATCCGCGCTGGCGCGCCGAAGCTGCTGCCGCCAATGTCCATCACTGTTAAGCCGTTGACCTTGCCGATGGCTTCGCCGTCGGTGTCGATCAGAATGGTGCCTTCCAGCATTTCTTCCAGGATCGCTTCGGCGATGCGGCCGTTGCGTTGCTCACGCGCGGCTAGAGCCAGTTCGATTTCGGTTTTATCGATGCTGGCTGCATCGGTTTGTCCGGCCAGTAAATTGGCTTCGGCGATGATTTCCAGGCAGCTGTTCACGTGCGCGGAAAGACGTTGTTGGTTTTCCGCCAGCCGGCAGCTGTATTCGATTAGGCGCAGCAAGGCGCCATCGGTCAAGGTTTTGGCGCCGGAGTCAGCGGCGTGGCGTTTCAGCAATTGCACGAATTGAGCAACGTTGTCCGGGCTGCGCTTGATGTGGTCGTCAAAGTCGGCCAGCACCCGAAACATTTCGTTGAACTCGCTATCCAGCTCTTCCAGCAGATAGTAAATGTCGCGCGAGCCGACCAGTATGACTTTGACGTTGAGCGGGATCACGCCGGGTTTCAGGGTGATGGTATTAATGCCCAGCTCGGAATAAGGTGATTCGATTTCGACACGCCCAGCTTGCAGGGCCCGCTTCAGGCCTTCCCAAACGAAGGGATAAGTCAGTACTTTTTCGGCATCCAGGATCAGGTAGCCGCCGTTAGCGCGGTGCAAGGAGCCGGGGCAAATGCGCCGGTAACTGGTCACCAAGGTGCCTTGGTCACTGATGTACTCAATGCGGCCGAACAGGTTTTGATAGATCGGATGCGGTTCGTAAATCACTGGCGCGCCGTTGCCGTCGTGTTTGCAATCTACGAGGATATTGGGCAGATATTGCTCGATTAGCGCTAGGCGCTTGGCGATGATCTCCCGGCTATCCTGGCTGCGGCTGGGCATCAGCAACTCGCCGATGGTGTTGCTTAGGCTTTTTTCGATCTCCGCCAGATAAGTAATCACGTCGTCGACGTTTTGGTATTTGGTGTTCAGCTCGGCCAGCAGCGGCTCCAAGGCTTGCTTGATGGTGTCGTTGTCCAGCTGGCGTGTTTCTTCCACCAGCGTGCGCCGCCACTGCGGCAGTTCCAGCAATACGTCGCCGAGAAATTCTTCCAGTTCTTCAGTGTGTTGATGAAAGGCATCGCGTTCGGCTTGCGGCAGCAAGGTGAATTGGTCTTCGTCCAGCGCCTTGTCGTTGCGGATCGGCAGAAAAGTGATGGTATCGCTGTCGCGGTACAGCGCCACGCTCGTCTCGCGGGCTTTGGCGTCCACCAGATCGATGGCGGCGTTGTAACGCTGGTTAAAGCGGCGTTCTATGGCCGTCTTTTTTTGTTGGTAACTAGGACTTTCGAAGGCGGCCGGAAAGGTGGCCAGCACGTCGTCGATCAGCTTTTCGATGTCCTTGGCAAAACTGTGCCCTTCGCCGGACGGCAATTCGATAGCCACCGGCTCGCGCTGATTCTCGAAGTTATCGACGTAAGCATAAGACAGCGGCGATTCTTGCTGTTCGGCATAGGTGCTTAAATAATGGCTGACCATGGACAAGCGGCCGGTGCCGGGATCGCCCATCACGAAGATGTTGTAGCCCGGCGCCTTCATCGCAATGCCAAAGGCCAGAGCCGATTGGGCGCGCGTTTGGCCGAGGATGGCGTTGGGTTGTTCGTTTGGCGCTGCGCTGGGCAAGTCAATCGCCAGCTTCAAGGCCGAGACCGGCAATTTCAATTGTTCAAGCATGTTGCTGGTTATTTGCTGTTAGGCATCGACAGCATGTGGCTCATGCGTTCGGCTTTGGTTTTCAGATATTCAAGATTGTCTTGATGAATGCGGGTTTCGATAGCGATACGGTTGTTAACCTTAATTCCCAGCTTGGTCAGTTCGTCGATTTTCAATGGATTGTTGGTGATCAGTTCGATAGAGCGGACTTGCAGGCTATTCAAAATCAGTGCGGCAATGTCGTATTGGCGTTCGTCGGCCAGGTGGCCAAGCTTGATGTTGGCATCGACGGTATCCAGGCCTTGGTCTTGCAGATTGTAAGCCTGGAGTTTTTTCAGCAAGCCGATGCCGCGTCCCTCCTGGCGCAGATAAATCAAGACCCCGCAGCCGGCGGTGTTGATCAAATCCAGGGCCATATCCAGCTGTTCGCCGCAATCGCAGCGCCGTGAGCCCAGCACATCGCCGGTAAAACACTCTGAATGGATGCGTACCGGCACGTCTTCCTTGCCGGCTACTTCGCCTTTGACGAAGGCTACATGTTCTTTTTTATCGAGGCTGTTGCTGTAGTAGTGCAGAATGAATTCGCCGTGTTTGGTGGGAATCCGGGTTTGAACTTTATCTTCTATGCTTGCTTTCACTGCTGTGGAAATCCTCAATCTGCGGCATTAAGCGGCAAGTGCCCGCGACTGTTTGTTGACAGAAGCGATGGCGACTGGCCTGGAGCCTTTCGTAATTGCTGAGTAGGCAACGATTACGAAAGGCTCCAGGCCTGCATGTTTGGCTTTGCGACGATACCGGGTTTTGTCGGCGAAAATCTGCGCTTTGTTGAACTGATGGGCGAATTTCGCCACCGGGTTTTTGCAGGGCTTGGCTTGCAAGTCCTTGCTGGGGTTTTGTTTTCTCATGCTTTTTTCTCCGCAAGCTATTAAAATAACGTTTTATTTGAACATAGAATGCCTGTGAAATTCCAGAAAGACTTTGATGTGATCGTAGTGGGCGGTGGTCACGCCGGCACTGAGGCAGCCTTGGCTGCTGCTCGTTCTGGTGCGCAAACTCTGTTGTTATCGCAAAACATTGAGACCTTAGGGCAGATGAGTTGCAATCCGGCAATAGGCGGGATAGGCAAAGGGCATCTGGTCAAGGAAGTGGACGCGCTGGGTGGCATTATGGCGCAGGCCATCGATAAAGGCGGTATCCAGTTCCGTATCCTCAATGCTAGCAAAGGCCCGGCGGTACGGGCGACCCGGGCGCAGGCGGACCGGATGCTTTACAAGCAAGCGGTGCGCACTGCGCTGGAAAATCAGCCCAATCTGGCTTTATTTCAGCAAACCGTTTCCGATTTGCTGGTGGAAGGCGAACGCGTGGTGGGTGTAAAAACCCAGATGGGTCTGGAGTTTAATGCTCGAGCCGTGGTGTTGACTGCCGGTACCTTCTTGGCTGGCCGTATTCATATCGGTCTGGAAAATTACAGCGGTGGCCGCGCCGGCGATGCTGCTTCGATTGCGTTAGCCGAACGCTTGCGGGAACTGCCCTTCCGCATCGGTCGTTTGAAAACCGGCACGCCGGCCCGCATCGACGGCCGCACTATAGATTACAGCAAATTGCAGGAACAACACGGCGACACGCCGTTGCCTGTGTTTTCGTTCATGGGTAGCCGCGAGCAGCATCCGCGGCAAATCTGTTGCCACATCACCCGAACCAACGAACAAACCCACGACATCATTCGTTCCGGTTTGGATCGGTCGCCTATGTATTCCGGCATTATCGAAGGTGTTGGCCCGCGTTACTGTCCGTCGATTGAAGACAAAGTCGTGCGCTTTGCGGACCGCGATTCGCACCAAATTTTTGTCGAACCGGAAGGCTTGACCACCAATGAAGTGTATCCCAACGGCATTTCCACCAGTTTGCCGTTCGACATTCAATATCGCTTCATCCGCACCATGCTCGGTTTCGAGAATGCGGAAATTGTTCGTCCCGGTTATGCCATCGAATACGATTTCTTCGATCCACGCGATCTGAAAACGTCTTTAGAAACTAAGCATATGAACGGTTTGTTCTTCGCCGGCCAGATCAACGGCACTACCGGTTACGAAGAAGCCGCCGCCCAAGGTTTGATTGCAGGCTTAAACGCGGCGCGTCTGGCTAAGGGCTTGGAAAGCTGGTGCCCCGGTCGCGACGAAGCCTACATTGGCGTGATGATCGACGATCTGATCACGCGCGGCACTGCCGAGCCGTACCGCATGTTTACCAGTCGCGCCGAATACCGCTTACAACTGCGCGAAGACAATGCCGATTTGCGTTTGACCGAACAAGGCCGGGAGCTGGGTCTGGTTGATGATGCCCGCTGGCAGCGCTTTGAAGAAAAGCGCGAAGCCATTGCTAATCTGCAAGGTAAGCTGGCCAAAAAGTGGATACGCACCGAATCCGACGAAGCTGCTTTGGCCGAGGAATTGTGGGGTAAAAAACTGTTGAAAGAAGCCAGTCTGATGGAAATGCTGCGTCGCCCGGAAGTGGATGTCGAGAGTCTGCTGCGATTCAGCGACGAAACCGAAGTGGATGAGCAAGTGGCCGAACAGGTAGCGATACAAGCCAAGTACGCCGGCTACATTGATCGCCAGCAAACTGAAATCAACCGTACCTTGCGTTACGAGCATTTGAAACTGCCGGACAATGTTGATTACAGCCTAGTGTCCGGTCTATCTAACGAAGTCAGCGAAAAATTGAAAAAGCAGCGACCGGAAACCTTGGGCCAAGCCTCGCGGATTCCTGGCATTACCCCTGCAGCGATTTCCTTGTTGTTGGTGCATCTGAAAAAGAAAAGCGCTTGATGGATGCTTGTCGCGATAAGCTGGAGCTCGGCCTAAAAGCGCTCGGGCTGGATATCGGTGAGCACGGTAACGATGCGTTATTGCGCTTTATCAAGTTGATTGCCAAATGGAACACAGCCTATAACCTGACGGCGGTGCGCGATCCGCTGGAAATGGTCAGTCTGCACATCCTGGATAGCTTGGCGATTCTGCCGTATCTTCACGGTTCGCGCGTCGCGGACATAGGTACCGGTGCCGGTTTGCCGGGCATTCCGTTGGCGATTTGTCGGCCAGATTGCCATTTCACCTTGGTCGATTCCAACTCCAAGAAAACCCGCTTTGTACAGCAGGCCGTGCTGGAGTTGAAGTTGAAAAATGTCGTGATAGTGCATAGCCGCGCTGAACTGCTGCAACCGGCTGAGTTGTATTCCACGGTTATTTGCCGAGCCTTTGCCAGCATGCCCGATATCCTGCAACTCACCGGTCATTTGCTGGCTGACGATGGCGTACTGCTGGCGATGAAAGGTCAGCAGCCCGAGCAAGAGCTGATAGACTTGGCCGCAACATACAGCGTGATTCCGCTGATGGTGCCCGGCATAGACGCCGAACGCTGCCTGATTCGACTGGAGAACCCCAAGCATGGCTAAGATTATTGCGATTACCAACCAAAAAGGCGGAGTCGGCAAAACCACCACCAGCGTCAATCTGGCGGCGGCTTTGGCGGCAACTAAGCGCAAGGTGTTGTTAATCGACCTGGACCCGCAAGGCAATGCGGCTATGGGTTGCGGGGTGAATAAGGAAGAAATCGAATATTCCAGCTGTGAGTTACTGCTGGAAGAAGTGCCGGTTTCCGAGATTGTCGTGAAAAATAAGCAGCTGGGTTTTGATTTGATCCCAGGGAACGCCGATCTGACCGCAGCCGAAGTGCAGTTGATGAGTGCGCAGCATCGCGAGCGCCGCCTGGCCGATGCTTTACTGACGATAAAAGATCAATACGATTACATCTTGATCGACTGTCCGCCGTCTTTGAATATGCTGACCTTGAACGCGATGGTGGCTGCTAATAGCGTGTTGATTCCCATGCAGTGCGAATATTATTCGCTGGAAGGCTTGTCTTCATTGATGTCGACCTTACGCAGCATCCGCGATAGCGTCAATCCGGGTTTGTATCTGGAAGGCATATTGCGAACCATGGTGGATAGTCGCAGTCGCTTGGGTAAGGATGTTTCCGATCAGTTAATCGAATATTTTGGCGACAAAGTTTTCCGAACTACCATTCCCAGAAACATTCGTCTGGCTGAGGCGCCCAGCCATGGCGTGCCGGTGTTGGCTTACGATAAATCCTCGCGCGGCGCGATGGCATACATCGCGTTGGCGGGTGAAATGATCAGAAAAGAAAAAGCGGCAAAAAAATGATGCAAAAAAAACGCGGTTTAGGGCGAGGTTTGAGCGAATTGCTGGGCGACGTTAGCGCGCCGGTGCCCGAAAAATCTCAAGACTCGCAAAGTTTGCCCATCGAGTTCCTACAGCGCGGCAAGTATCAGCCACGCAAGGACATGGACCCGGATAAGCTGAAGGAGTTGTCCGATTCGATTGCTGCGCAAGGCATCATCCAACCGATCATTGTCCGCAAAATAGACGGCGAGAAATATGAAATCATCGCCGGTGAACGCCGTTGGCGGGCGGCGCAATTAGCCGAGTTGCAGGATGTGCCGGTGCTGATCAAGGATTTGGATGATCGTTCGGTGATGGCGATAGCCTTGATCGAAAACATTCAGCGCGAGGATTTGAATGCGTTGGAAGAAGCCGAGGCACTGCATCGTTTGCAGGACGAGTTCGAGCTCACCCATCAGCAGATCGCTACGGCGGTAGGCAAGTCGCGTACGACGATCACCAATTTGTTACGCTTGCTGGAGCTTGCTGGTGAAGTGAAAGGCATGTTGGGCAAGGGCTTGTTGGAAATGGGGCATGCTCGAGCATTGCTGGGGCTGGACGAAGCCAAACAAGTCGAAATTGCCAACAAAGCCGTCAAACACGGTTTGACTGTCAGGGCGGTAGAAAAGTTGGTGCGCGAACAGCATGAAGATAAGCCGGCGGCAGTGAAAAAAATCGACCCGGATACCTTGCGGTTGCAGCGGGACTTGAGTGAAAGAACCGGCGCCAAGGTGGAAATCAATCATCAGAGCAGTGGCAAAGGCAAATTGATTTTTACATACACCAGTTTGGAAGAGCTGGAAGGCATCATAAAAAAAATCAATTGAGTGCTTCGGTGCTGGCAAATGTCGTATTCCGGTCATGATATGGCGCTTTGTCGGGTTTGCTACATTGCCTATTTTGGCAATATTTTAGAAAATCAGTGGCTTACAAAATGGCATGTGTATTGCTGTAAGCGTTGAGATTGAAAGTTCGATATAAAGCCTCTGTGCTTGCTGTTGATCGAGTGTTGGGCAGGGATAGTCTAGCCAAATCAACAAGGTGGCAATGCCAATTGGTTCCTACCGGACGTGCTTACCTTGCTTTAGAAGTGCTGGCTGGATATAATCGCCCAGCTCAAGACGAAAGGGGAAGTAAATGACAGCTAGAAATGATTTTTCTACTGTCAGAAAAGTAGTTTTTGGACAAGTCCTGATGGCTGCATTGGTGGCGTCGGGATTTTTGTTGATAGGCGGTTGGAAAAGTGCAGTGTCTCCGTTACTCGGAGGATTCGTGGCTTTGCTGCCTAATCTGTATTTTGCCTACAAAATCTATCTGGCCAAGGATTTGGGCGCGCAGGGCATCGTTAATGCATTTTATGCAGGCGAAACGGTTAAGTTAATTTTGACGGTAGCCCTGTTTTCTATCGTGTTACAGATTCCCTCTGTTGATTTCTTAACGCTGATGGTGGGTTACATCGCAGTGTTGTCGGTTTTTTGGTTTGCGCTGTTTTTGTGGCGTGATTAGTTTTTTTGCGAGGACAAATGAGTACTGAAGGTGGCGCAACAGGTTATATAGTCCATCACTTGACACCATTGTCGGTGGGTGAGGGATTTTGGACATTGCATCTGGATACCTTGTTTTTCTCCGCGTTTTTGGGCGGATTGTTCATTCTGTTCTTCAAAACGGTGGCGGAAAGAGCGACATCCGGTGTGCCTGGCTTGGCGCAAAATATTGCGGAAACCTTGGTGGAGTTCGTCGATACCCAAGTTAAGGACAGTTTCCACGGTCGCAGTCCTTTGATCGCGCCGCTATCGTTGACGATCTTCTGCTGGGTGTTCATGTGGAACGCCATGGACATGTTGCCGGTGGATTTGTTGCCCATGATAGGTAGCTTGATGGGCATGGAATACATGCGTGTGGTGCCGAGTACCGATTTGAACGGTACCTTTGCATTGTCGATCAGCGTATTTTTCCTGATCTTCTTTTACAGCATCAAGGTTAAAGGATTGATGGGGTTTGCCAAGGAAATGACTTGCACGCCTTTCGGCCCGAAAATGATGCCGTTCAATCTGCTGCTGAAAACAGTCGAAGAATTGGCAAAACCTATCTCGCTGGGTCTGCGGTTATTCGGTAACTTGTATGCCGGTGAACTGGTATTTATCCTGATCGCCTTACTGCCGCCTATCGTTCAGCCGTTGCTGGGCTTTCCATGGGCTGTATTTCACATCCTGGTTATTACTCTGCAAGCCTTCATATTCATGGTGTTAACCATCGTTTATTTGAGCTTGGCCCACGAAGATCATTAATAGTTTTATTTTCAACTTTCATATCAATATTTAGGAGACACTATGGAACTCGCATCATTAATTGCCAACGTACAAGGCTTCACAGTTATCGCAGTTGGCATCATTTTGGGCTTGGGCGCAATCGGTACTGCTATCGGCTTTGGTCTGCTGGGCGGTAAATTCCTGGAAGGTGCTGCTCGTCAACCTGAGTTAGTTCCAATGTTGCAGGTCAAAATGTTCATCATCGCCGGTTTGCTTGACGCGGTAACCATGATCGGTGTTGGTCTGGCGCTGATGTTGACCTTCGCAAACCCATTCCTTTCAGCCGTTCAATCTGTCGCAGGTTAATTAGCAATTATCGGATTGAGATGAATAGGCTAAACACTATTCACATACCGATAGAATGACAACGGCATTACGAGGAAAGCATCAATGAGCATCAATGCTACTCTGATCGGGCAGATGATAACTTTCACACTTCTGGTTTGGTTTACCATGAAGTATGTCTGGCCACCGATCATTGCCGCTCTGGAAGAGCGCAAAACCAAAATTTCCGAAGGTTTGGCCGCGGCCGAGAAAGGCCAGGAAGAAATTAAATTGGCCGAGAAAAAAGCCAAGAGCCTGCTGAAGGAAGCTAAAGAACAATCGGCGGAAATCGTCAGCGCAGCGCAGAAACGCGCCAATCAGCTGGTTGAAGAGTCGAAAGATCAAGCCAAAAAAGAAGGCGAGCGTTTGCTTGAAGCAGCAAAAGCCCAGATAGAGCAGGAAATGCTGCAAGCCAAAGAGAGCTTGCGTAAAGAAGTATCCTCACTGGCTTTGCGTGCCGCTGAACAGATTTTGAAAGAAGAAATCGACAAAGCCAAGCATCAAGACATTCTCAGCAAAGCAGCGGATCAATTGGGTTAAGCAATGGCTGAATTATCGACATTAGCAAGACCTTACGCGGAAGCAGCTTTCAAGCGCGCCAAGGAAACGGGGTCGTCCAAGCAATGGTCCGATTCGTTGACGTTTTTGTCTTTGGTCATTCAGGATGAGGCATTGGCTAACATTGTCAAAAATCCTCGGGTTGGCAAACAGCATACAGCACATTTGATTCTGGATATATGCCAGGATCAGATACAAGACGAAGCCAAGAATCTTCTGAAAGTGTTGATAGAAAATGACAAGCTGCCCTTATTGCCGCAAATTTCGGTGATGTTCGAGCAGTACAAAGCGGATGATGAAGGCTACGTCAATGTTGATTTATACAGTGCGTACTCGCTAACAAAAGCCGAGCAAGGCAAATATGTCGCCATGCTGGAAAAGCTTTTGCATAAAAAGGTCAATGCATCCGTTTCTGTCGATAAATCGTTAATTGGGGGCATCCTCGCTAAAGCGGGCGACAAAGTCATCGACGGTTCTATCAAAGGCCAGCTTCATCAATTAGCTAAAAGACTTTAAGAGTTAGAGCGGGAAAATAAAATGCAATTAAATCCATCAGAAATAAGTGATCTGATCAAAAAGAAGATCGAGAACTTCGACGCCCATATTGAGGCACATACCGAAGGCACCGTAGTCAGTGTCACCGACGGTATTGTTCGGGTTCACGGTCTGTCGGAAGCAATGCAAGGCGAAATGCTGGAATTCCCTGGCGGCTCTTACGGCATGGCTTTGAACCTGGAAAGAGACTCGGTCGGTGTGGTAATGCTCGGTGCTTACCAACATATTACCGAAGGCGATACTGTTAAATGTACCGGTAGAATTCTGGAAGTGCCGGTTGGTGAAGCCTTGCTGGGTCGTGTGGTCGATGCCTTGGGTAACCCAATTGACGGTAAAGGCGCTATCGAAACCAAATTAAGCTCGCCTATCGAAAAAATTGCTCCAGGCGTTATCGCCAGACAATCGGTAGATCAACCGGTGCAAATCGGTTTGAAAGCGATTGACTCGATGATTCCTGTTGGTCGCGGCCAACGTGAATTAATCATCGGGGACAGACAAACCGGTAAAACAGCCATTGCGATTGATGCGATCATCAATCAAAAAGGTACCGGTATCAAATGTATCTATGTGGCTATCGGCCAAAAACGTTCTTCTATTGCCAACGTGGTTCGCAAACTGGAAGAGCACGGCGCGATGGAGCACACCATCATCGTGGTGGCTTCGGCTTCTGAATCGGCGGCGCTGCAATTTATTGCGCCCTACACCGGTTGCTCGATGGGCGAATATTTCCGCGATATCGGCGAAGATGCACTGATCATTTATGACGATTTGACCAAGCAAGCTTGGGCGTACCGCCAAATTTCCTTGCTGTTACGTCGTCCGCCAGGTCGTGAAGCGTATCCTGGTGACGTGTTCTACATTCACTCTCGCTTGCTGGAACGTGCAGCTCGCATCAACGCGGTTGAAGTAGAAAAATTGACCAACGGTAAAGTGAAAGGCAAAACCGGCTCATTGACTGCGTTGCCGATTATCGAAACGCAAGGCGGCGACGTGTCGGCTTTCGTTCCGACCAACGTGATTTCCATCACCGACGGCCAGATCTTCCTGGAAACCGGTCTGTTCAACTCAGGTATTCGTCCAGCGGTTAACGCCGGTCTGTCGGTATCGCGGGTGGGTGGTGCAGCACAAACCAAGATCATTAAAAAGTTGGGTGGCGGTATTCGTCTGGATTTGGCGCAGTTCCGCGAGTTGGCGGCGTTTGCTCAGTTCGCTTCCGACTTGGACGAAAGCACACGCAAGCAAATTGAACGCGGACAACGCGTTACCGAACTGATGAAACAAAATCAATACGCGCCGATGTCGGTCGCGGACATGAGTGTTTCCTTGTATGCGGCTAACGCTGGTTTCCTGGATAGCCTGGAAGTTAAAAAAGTCCGCGATTTCGAAGCGGCTTTGTTGGACTTCATGCATGCTGACGAGTCAGCTTTGATGGCTAAAATTAACGAGAAAGGCGACTATAACGACGAAATTCAAAAAGGCATTCACAGTGCCATTGAACGTTTCGTCAAGACCGGTAGCTGGTAAAGGGTCCGCACATGGCTGTTGGCAAAGAGATACGTACCAAGATCGCGAGTATTAAAAATACTCAGAAGATTACTCGGGCCATGGAAATGGTGGCCGCGAGCAAGATGCGTAAAACCAAAGACAGAATGCAGGCCACCCGGCCTTACGCGAAGAAGATAGGCCAGATCATCAAACATCTGGCTTATGCCAATCCCGAATACAAGCATCCTTTTTTGATCGAACGCGAAGTCAAGCGCATCGGCATTATCGTAGTGAGTTCAGATAGAGGTTTGTGTGGTGGTCTGAATGCCAATTTGTTCCGGAAAGTGTTGGGCGAAATGCAACAATGGCAAAGCCAGCAAATCGCAGTAGACGTCTGTACTATCGGCAGCAAGGCTGCGGGCTTTTTCAGCATGATCAAAGCCAATTTGATCGGACAAGTCTCCAAATTGGGCGACACACCGCATCAGAACGACATCATCGGCACGATCAAGATCATGTTGGATGCGTTTACTGCCGGCGAGATTGATGAATTGTTTTTGATCAGTAACGATTTCGTAAACACTATGACGCAAAAACCGGTCGTGCAAAAATTGTTACCGGTTGCTGTGGGCGATTTAGGCGAAGAGTCCAAAGGTCGCTGGGATTACTTATACGAACCTGATGCTAAAGAAGTATTGGATAGTTTATTGATCCGATATGTGGAATCCGCGGTTTTCCAAGGTTTAGTGGAAAACAACGCCTGCGAGCAGGCTGCCCGAATGGTGGCAATGAAAAGCGCATCCGATAACGCTGGGAATATCATTAAAGAATTGCAACTGGTTTATAACAAAGCCAGACAAGCGGCAATTACGCAAGAGATTTCCGAGATCGTGGCCGGCGCTGCTGCTGTTTAGAGCATCACGACAAGTTTAGATAGATTTTAAAAGAGGACGACATAATGAGTTTGGGTAAAATCGTTCAGATCATCGGTGCGGTCGTAGACGTGGAGTTTCCACGCGATAACCTGCCGAGAGTATATGATGCGTTGAATGTTAAGGGCGGTCTGGTTTTGGAAGTTCAGCAGCAATTGGGCGACGGCGTAGTCCGGACCATTGCGATGGGTTCCACCGATGGCTTGAGCCGAGGCGTTGAAGTCAGCAATACCGGCGAAGCGATCAAGGTGCCGGTCGGTCAGGCGACACTGGGACGCATCATGAATGTCCTCGGCGAAGCTATCGACGAAAAAGGTCCTATTGGTGAGAAAGAGAAGTGGACTATTCACCGCGATGCACCTTCTTACGATGAGCAAGCGCCAGCTAACGAACTGTTGGAAACCGGTATCAAGGTTATCGACTTGGTCTGCCCTTTCGCGAAAGGCGGTAAGGTCGGTCTATTCGGCGGTGCTGGCGTAGGTAAGACCGTTAACATGATGGAGCTGATCCGTAACATCGCGATCGAGCACAGCGGTTTCTCGGTATTTGCCGGTGTAGGCGAGCGGACTCGTGAAGGTAACGACTTCTATCACGAGATGACCGACTCCAACGTTATCGACAAAGTATCGCTGGTTTACGGCCAAATGAACGAGCCACCAGGCAACCGTTTGCGTGTCGCGCTGACCGGTTTGACCATGGCTGAGTTTTTCCGTGACGAAGGTCGTGACGTACTGTTCTTCGTTGACAACATTTATCGTTATACCTTGGCGGGTACCGAAGTATCGGCGCTGCTGGGACGTATGCCTTCCGCGGTAGGTTATCAGCCTACACTGGCTGAAGAGATGGGTGTGTTGCAGGAACGGATTACCTCGACTAAAACCGGTTCTATTACCTCTATCCAAGCGGTATACGTACCTGCGGACGACTTGACCGACCCGTCGCCTGCTACTACCTTCGCCCACTTGGATGCGACCGTAGTATTGTCTCGGCAGATCGCCGAGCTGGGTATCTATCCGGCTATCGATCCGCTGGATTCCAGCAGCCGTCAGCTTGATCCTTTGGTGATCGGCCAAGAGCATTATGACGTTGCTCGCGCGGTACAGGGCATTTTGCAACGCTATAAAGAACTGCGCGATATTATCGCCATCTTGGGTATGGACGAATTGTCTGAAGACGACAAGCTGACTGTATCCAGAGCGCGTAAAATCCAACGTTTCTTGTCGCAACCGTTCTTCGTTGCCGAAGTCTTTACCGGTTCTCCTGGTAAATACGTCTCTTTGAAAGATACCATTGCTGGATTCAAAGGCATTATCAGCGGTGAATACGACAGTCTTCCCGAGCAAGCTTTCTACATGGTCGGCACAATCGACGAAGCCATTGAAAAAGCCAAAGGCATGTAAATCAGCTCATAGGAGAGTTTTAACATGGCAATGACAATTCATGTGGATATCGTCAGCGCGGAGCAGGAAATCTTTTCCGGCTTGGCTGAAATGGTCTTCGCACCGGCTGAAATGGGCGATGTCGGTATTGCGCCGCGCCACGCGCCGTTGATCACCAAGCTAAAACCCGGTGAAGTACGGGTTAAGTTGAGCGACAAGGAATCGCAGGCGTTTTATGTCTCGGGCGGTTTTCTGGAAGTTCAGCCGCATTTGGTGACCGTTTTGGCGGATACTGCGATTAGAGCAAAAGATATCGACGAAGCCGCAGCCTTGCAAGCCAAAGCCCGAGCGGAAGAAATGCTGAGCGATAAATCGGGTAAATACGATTACGCGATTGCACAAGCCGAATTGGCGCAAGCTGTAAACCAGTTGAGAACTTTGGAAAGACTAAGAAAACGTGGTGCGTAAACCATTCATTACGTAAAAATATAAGCCCGATGACGATTCGTTATCGGGCTTTTTTTGTTTTAAGGAATAGCAATGTCGATTAAAACCATCATCTTGGCAGCCGGCCAAGGCACTAGAATGCGTTCGTCGCGGCCCAAAGTACTGCATGAAATCGCCAATAAGGCGCTGCTGCAACATGTCTATGAAACCAGCCTCTCGCTCGAGAATAATCAGATTTTCATCATCTACGGTCACGGCGGCGAGACGGTCAAACAAACCTTAAGCAGTTTGAGCGCCACCTGGATCGAGCAAAAGCAGCAGCTAGGCACCGGACACGCGGTACAGCAAGCGATCCACCATGTGGACGATCCGGATACTGTTTTGATTCTGTACGGTGATGTTCCGCTATTAAAAGCCAAAACCATCCAAACCTTATTACACAAGGTCAGCTTGACGTCTTTGGCTTTGCTAACAGTCAATCTAGACGATCCAACCGGTTACGGGCGCATCGTTCGCGACAAAGATCACGCCGTCGTCAAAATAGTTGAGCAAAAAGACGCCAACGAAGTGGAATTGCAAATCACTGAAGGCAATACCGGCATCTTGGCCTGCAAAGGTAGCCAGTTAAAGCAATGGTTGTCCCGGCTGAGCAATAACAACGCCCAAAATGAATACTATTTGACCGACATTATCGAAATGGCCGTGGAAGATGGCTTGAGTGTAGAAACTACACAAGCCGGCAGCCAGGATGAAGTGCTGGGTGTAAACAATCGCAGCCAATTGGCGCATCTGGAACGCGTGTATCAACTGGAACAAGCGCAAGCGCTAATGGAAAAAGGCGTCACGCTACGCGATCCGGCCCGGGTAGATGTGCGAGGCAGTTTTGCGGAGATTGGTCAGGATATCGATGTGGACGTCAACGTAATCTTCGAGGGCACAAATCGTATTGGCTCCAACGTTAAAATCGGTCCCAATTGCCTGATTAAAAACGCCAGCATCGCCAATGATGTCGAGATATTCGCCAACAGCGTGATCGAGGACGCCACAGTCGGCGTCGGTAGCCGAATCGGCCCATTCGCCCGTCTACGTCCGCAAACCGAACTGGCCGATCATGTACATATCGGCAATTTCGTGGAAATCAAGAAATCCACCGTCGCCACCGGCAGCAAAATTAACCATTTAAGCTATATTGGCGATAGCGAAGTGGGTAGTAAAGTCAATATCGGCGCCGGCACGATCACCTGCAATTACGACGGCGTGAATAAATTTAAAACCATCATCGAAGATGGCGCGTTTATCGGATCGGATACCCAATTGGTGGCGCCGGTGACGGTGGGTAAAAATGCTACGATTGGTGCCGGTTCGACCATTACTCGCGATACGCCGGAAAATCAGTTAACCCTTAGCCGGACCAAACAGCTTAGCGTGCCGACCTGGCAGCGTCCGGTTAAACAGGCGGAGATTGTTCCCGACAATTCTCCGCACTCCTTACCTCCTTGTAAGTCGGAGAAATAGTATGTGTGGGATAGTCGCGGGAGTTGCACAGCGTAATGTCGTGCCGATTTTGCTGGAAGGCCTGAAGCGCCTGGAATATCGCGGCTACGACTCAGCCGGTTTGGCCGTGGTCAGTCAGGGCGAAATATTCCGAAAACGTGAGTTAGGCAAAGTTAAAGGGCTGGAAGCCTTAATCGCCGCCGATCCTATCGAAGGGACTATCGGTATCGCGCATACGCGCTGGGCCACCCACGGCAAACCCAGCACCCGCAACGCTCACCCCCATGTTAGTCGCGATAAAGTGGCGGTAGTGCACAACGGTATTATCGAAAATCACGATCATTTGCGTACGGCCTTGCAACAGAACGGTTTCGAATTCACTTCAGAAACTGATACCGAAGTCATCGTGCATAAAATTGCCGAAGATCTGCAAACCACCGACAGCCTGTTAAGCGCGGTAAAAGCCACGGTCGCCACTTTACGGGGTGCGTATGCGCTGGGCGTGGTATTCATCGACTGCCCGGATACCTTGATCGCCTGTCGCAAAGGCAGCCCCTTGGTGATTGGCGTCGGCATCGGCGAATATTTCATTGCATCCGATATAGCCGCCCTCTTACCGGTTACCCAGCGCTTCATTTTCCTGGAAGACGGCGACATTGCCGAACTGAAAATCGACAGTCTGGTGATTTATGATGAAAACGATCACCGCGTTGAACGCCCTATCGTCGAAAGCCAATTAAAAGCCGATTCGGTCGACAAAGGCAAATACCGCCACTACATGCTCAAGGAAATTTACGAGCAAGCCTGGGCGGTGTCGGAAACGCTGGAAGGCCGTTTCATCGACAACCGGTTGCAGGACAATGCGTTTGGCCATAACGCCGCCGAAGTATTCGACCAAATCAAATCGGTACAGATTCTGGCTTGCGGCACTAGCTATCATTCCGGCTTGGTGGCTCGTTACTGGTTCGAGAAACTGGCACGGGTGCCATGCTCCATAGAAGTGGCTAGCGAATTCAGGTATCGCAATCCGGTTATTTCCCCGGATACCCTGGTCGTCACCATTTCCCAATCCGGGGAAACCGCCGACACCTTGGCAGCGTTATTGGAAGCCAAACGCCTGGGCGTCAAACATTCGCTGGTGATTTGCAATGCACCGGAAAGCTCGCTGGTGCGCGAATCCGATCTGGTCATGATGACCCGCGCCGGCCCGGAAATTGGTGTGGCTTCCACCAAAGCCTTCACCACCCAGTTGGTGGCCCTGCTGATGTTGATCATTGCCGTGGGCCGCCGCTTTGCATTGACCAAGGAAACGGAAGAGGAAATCGTCTCCGAGCTATTCAGCTTACCCGGCCACATCGAAAAAGTGCTGAAACTGGATAACGCTATCGAATTGCTGTCGCAGCGCTTTGCCGATAAACACAACGCGCTCTTCCTCGGTCGCGGTACCCATTACCCGATCGCGATGGAAGGGGCATTGAAGCTGAAGGAGATTTCCTACATCCACGCCGAAGCCTACCCAGCCGGCGAGTTGAAACACGGCCCGCTGGCGTTAATCGACTCGGAAATGCCGGTCGTAACCGTGGCGCCCAACAACAACCTGCTGGAAAAACTGAAATCCAATATCCAGGAAGTCAGCGCCCGTGGCGGGCAATTGATCGTGTTCATGGATGAAGAACTGGCGGAAAGCAGCGACGAAAACGTGCAAATCGTCAAAATGCCCAGCGTCGCCAACATCATCTCGCCTATCGTCTACACCATCCCGCTGCAACTGCTGTCCTACCACGTTGCCGTGCTCAAAGGCACCGACGTGGATCAGCCGCGCAACTTAGCCAAGTCGGTCACGGTGGAATAGCAGACAGTTGGAAGGATCTTCTAGAATAACTATTACAGCGAGGTCGTTATGTTGAGCATTAAATCAAAAGAAAGTAGATTGGCAGTATGTCTTTGCACACTATTAGTACTGTTCACTCCAGTGGCAACCCAGGCAGACACAGTAATGTTGTTGGCTGCGGCAGAAACCGGGTCGGTAGCGGCGAGACAGGCGGCTGATCAGAAGGCCGCGCTGGCAAAAAAGGCGGCAGAGAGAGAGGCAAAAAAGGCAGCTGAGGCACAAGTGCCAGCTGAGGCGGTAGTGCCTGCCGAGAACAAGGCGCCTGCTGAGGTTCAAAAGGAAAAATAATCGGTGTGTAGAAACCAATGGAGTCAGACTCCATTGGTTTTGAGTAGTCGTCTAATTCAACGCGCCAGGGAACTGCGCTAAACATAGCGTTATTTCGAAGCCGATTTTAGTTTCAAGTCTGTGCTGAATGGCGGTTTATCTCACGGTTGCCAGCCGATCTATTGTCTCCGGATAAGATTTAATTTGCGGTGATAATAAAAGGCCAATGAGCTGTCATTCAAAATGTAAGTGCGATTAGCTTGCCTACTCGCGCATTTCGAAGTCAACCTTCCTCCGATTACGCTATCGCTAATCGGAGCTACGCGGACTGAGCACTTATATTTTTAGATTTCCATGCAGATAGTCTGCTAGAAAAGCTTAGGCTAATTGATTTGAAAGTTTTTTGATAAAATAACACGATGAGCAATAATTTTGCGAGACCACTCAACACCAATGATCTTGTTTTTAGGTTTTTAACTAAAACATTGGAGATCGATAATGATGATGCCGCTGAATATACCCAAGATGTAACTAAGGCGGAAATTTTATTAGAGGAAATGAAGTGTCGGCCTACTTTAGAGTTTTCTGATAATCGTAATCCAAAATACAAACAAGATGAAATTAGGAAAATATTACGATCGCGAATATTTGATGAATTGCGCCAACTCAACCGCCTTGAAGACGATGAAAAAATAAGCCTGGGAAATGGGGGGGCAAAACCAAATAGCGCTGTAAGAAAAGAAAACCAGGCATTTTTAGTTATTGGATTACCTGCATCAGGGAAATCGAGCATTTCATCAAAAGTTGCTGATTATTACGGCGCCTATGTTGTAGACTCAGATTATGCAAAGCGAAAATTCCCTGAATATAAACATGAGTTTGGAGCGTCGATATTGCATGAGGAATCAACATTAGTTACCTATGGGTCATCTGATAATCCAAAGCACAATGATGAACCATGCCTAATAGAGTATTGTTTGTCTAGTGGAATAAACATAGTTATTCCGAAGATTGGGCATAGTATGGAATCTTTAAGCAAGCTTTTCGCTATTGTGAAAGCTTTTGACTATAGTGTTCATCTTACGTTAGTTAGTCTTGATAGACAGGAATCATGTAGGCGGGCGCTCGATAGATATCTGAACACTAAGAGATACGTCCCTTTGGGATTAATATTCGATGATTATGCGAATGATCCGGTGCTGACTTATTATCGGTTGAAGAGCAAAAAAGATTGGGCCTCAACGGGAAAGATATCAACATTGAACTTAAGAGAGCAAGGGCCAACCTTTATTGAAGGTGATTACAATAATCCTGCGTGTATATTTAAGTAGGGTGGTAAATGTGAAAAAAAACAATTCTTTAAGAAATAAAAAATCGGGAAAATATGTTTTTAAAAGAGATCCCAAAACAGGAAAATATATTATCGTGCGCACAGATGACCATTCCGTTATTGCGATAGATCCAAATGGAGCGGTCAGTATAGGGACGAGCGCACGTACTGCAAAGCATAAAGCAAAGAAGATGACTACATACACGAATAATGTAAGAAGGATTTATTCGCGAGATGGCGATGAAATCTCTGCCGCTTGGGCTCTTGTCAATCTGAGTAAGGAAAAGCTGAAAGAAAAATATAAAAGATACCAAGAAGAAGGTATATAAGATAGCCGGGCCGTAGGATGCGCTGAACAGCGTGAAGCGCATCGTTCGCGTTAGTGTATTTGTCCGGCAGTTTTGGCCGCTTTAAGCCTTTCCTTTCAGGCCACAGCAAGTATGGCCTGAATCAAGAACAGCCATCAAATGTGACTCTCAACCCCGGATTCCGCTCCACTCAATCCCGATCACAAGCTTTGCCGAATAAAAACGCCAATCTCTAACATATAAAATCATTCCTTTTTAGAAATATAGCCTACGCTTTTTCTCTGCGGACCGGCGCGGTCGGTGCGCGTTTTCGGCAACTTTGCAGGAGATTGAGATGAGTCAGAATTTGTTATCGTTAACTTTCAGCGATGCGGCATTGGCGGAGATCGATGCGGCTTTGAATACCTTGGAAGCCCACTTTACCGGCTTTGCGTCGCTGTCGCCCGACCAGCGCCGCAATATTCTGAAGATGGGTGATAAAACTGAAGCGTTCTGTCGGCAGACCATGCTGTTGGCAGGACAAAACGCTCAAGCGATTCCGCCCAATTTGAACATGGCAGAGGCGCAAGCGGACATGACCAGCCTTGACCAACTGCGGCCCAGGTTACATCGGCTGCGGGATTTGCAGGCGCGCGGCGACGATACCGACATGGCGCTGGGCAGTGATATTTACAGCTTCTGTCTGGACGCCTACGCCTCACTGAAAATTGCCGGCAAAGGCGCGGCGCTGGAAACTTTACGCCAAGCGATGGCGGTGCGCTTCAATCGCGGTGCCAAGAGCAAAGTCGAGTCAGCCGCCGGCTAAGCTTTTCGCTGGAATTGACAGCTGGCCGTGGGGGACGGCCAACCGTCATACTAGGCCGCTTAGCTTCAACGCTACTGTTGCCAGGCTGTTCGCTCCACCCCAATACCTTTTATCTTTAAGTGCCGAGCGTTGCGGTAGAGAGGCGAGCCAAAAAGCCGGTCGTGCAAGGCAAATAGCTTCAAGCGCAAGCAAAGATAAGCGTGTTCGCCAGGTAAAAAGCGATTCGGGCAAGCCACATTGGTGCAACCCCAAATCTCGACGACCTTGCGCGCAGGCCAACAAGCCGTTCGTACACGGCAAATAGCGTCAATCGCAAACCGGACTAAGCAAACGCGCAGGCAGAAACGGTGTTCGCCAATAGCAAATTACCTTAACCGCAAGCCACGAAACGCTTGCGCGCAGGGTAAAAAGCTAATCGGGTAAGCCAAATCGATTGAAATTCTAGCCTCCAGTACTTGCGCGTTGGCCACCGAGCCATTTGCACACGGCAAATCGCTGCAGCCAATAGCTGTCCGACTGTTAGCTGCAGGGCTTTCGGTGTCGCCCCAATTTCAAAACAGTGTGTGCGCAAGGTGTTAGGGGCGTAAGGTCTTCAACAGAACGGTCACCTGACTGTTGGATTGATGATGCTGCGAAAGCTAACGCAGTCTGGCAGGCCGTGGCATTCTTGTTGTCGCCCATCGCTCTTTGTAGATGAGACTACAAATATTGGAGATGTCACCATGTTTAAGGCAGTCTGTTGTCCACACCTATCTGCCTAATCGTGCATAGGGACGGGGGCTCGCAATTTTCAAGAACTCGTTTATAGTGCCGTGTCATCGCCGATATAACCGGGTAATGCGAGTTTTATGGCATCAACTTTAGCTATGACCGCGCCCCTGGCCCACTAGCATATTGACAGAGTAGGTAAAACTGACATGAGCCGTATCCTGTTCGCCTGGGAATTGGGCGGTAACCTTGGGCATATTACTCGCCAATTGCCGATAGCCCGGCAACTGCGGCAAATGGGACACCAAATTTTCTTTGTGGTGCGGGACACCGCCGTGGCGGCCCAACTGCTCACGCCCGAAGGATTTGCTTACGCCCAAGCCCCCATCAATGTCGACAAGAAGCGGCTTCCCCACCCGGTCAACTACGCCGAAATCCTGATTGCGTCAGGCTATGCCGACCGGGCAGTTTTATTGGGCTTGGTGCAGGGCTGGATTAGTTTAATCCGGCTGTTCAAGGCCGATCTCATAGTTGTAGACCACGCGCCCACTGCCCTCGTTGCCGCCCGCCTGACCGGTTTGCCCGCCATCACCATCGGCACCGGTTTTGAGATACCGCCCAATTGTTTACCGCTGCCTTCTATCCGTCCGTGGGAAACCATCCCGACGGAACGGCTGTTACGAGCTGAACACTATGTCCTGGAACGGCTTAATACCCTTTCGACCTTTTTAAAGGGTGGCGCTATCGAACGCATCACCGATTTATTCCAAGGCGCTCGCAAAGTATTGGCAACCTTCGCCGAGTTAAACCATTATGGTGTACGCGAAGGCGAAAATTACGTTGGCCCGATATATACAGGTAGCACAGGGCAAGCCATCACCTGGCAACTAACCGACAAACCCCACGTATTCGCCTATTTGCGGCCTGACGTGCCTGGTTTTGAAAACCTGCTTAAAGCCCTATCAAAACTCTCGGCGGAAATCATTGTGGTTGCGCCTGGGACCAAACCCACCCACATTCAGGCGTTTGCCAAACCAAACTTGCGCATCCTCACCCAACCTGTCCAAACCGAACAGCTTTTTAAAATGACACACTGTGCCGTAACCACCGGCGGTACGGGCACCGTGAGTCAATGCCTATTGGCAGGCATCCCGCTGTTGCTCGTGCCGCAAAATGTCGAGCAATTTCTGATGGGCCTGCGCGTTGAGGCGTTGGGCGCCGGGATAGCGGTAAGGAACAGCCGTCAGGAACACGATTTCGCCGGGCTATTGGAGGACGCATTAAATAAATCGCGTTACCGGCAATCCGCACAAGCGTTTGCCCAACAATACGCCGGCTATGAGCCCGGCTGCACCATAGATAAAGTCATTCAGTTGATCGACAACACCTTAAAAACGTCGGCGTGCAGTGACATGAATGCTAGCTAAGGCAGTGCAACTCAACTTGCAGATAAGCGTCGATATGGATTTCTTGTCGAAATAACGGGTGATCTCCGGCTGTTTTTCAAGCAAAAGCTCATTGGCTGCTGAATTTATAGGCTAGATATTTTTACCCACAGCCGCCCCCTTTTCTGCTAAAAATCGGCGCAATGTTGGTTTACCCAACTTTTTAGAAGCAACGGGTCAGGAATCGCATTCAGCCTGTTTCGACATCTAACCTAATCCGATTGCCATATGCCGCGCATTTAATGTTCGGCGTTGAGGGATTCGTCTCGGTAAAGCGCCTTTTAGTGGATTCCACACACCTATCGTTTTGAGATGCGACTCATATCCCTAGCCGAACACGCCAAATAAAAAAGCAAAACCAATCACACAAGAGCGGTTCGCTAGGCCAAAAACCGAGACTTAGCTCAAAGATAATTTAAATAAATGGCTGCCGATTGGACTTTTGGACAGGCGTAGCCTAAAAAGCTTTCCGTGATAATGCGCTAACGCGGATTGTTATCGGCTACATCAGTCGGATGCAATAAAACGCAACAGCCACTCACTTACAGCCTCTAACTACATTTTATGGAACCGATTATTAATAGGGGACGTTCTTACCATATGTATACCAACAACCTTTTGTACGATAAATCGATTTGATGCCTTCAGGTCTTTTAGGAAACGGTAACCATTTTGACGATCACGGGAATAACTGAGATTGATATGAATTTGAATAGTTTGAAAATACGGCGCAATGCCCGCTGGTTATTGCGCCTTACGGCCTTGGTAATAGGACTATTTATTTATCAGAAAATATCAGCAAATGATGAACCTATACCTGTTTTTGAGCTAACAGAATCATTTATGGGACAACCTTATTACGTCATCAAAATTTATCGTGATGGTAAAGTCTATTACCATGGTGATATGGTCTTAGCACGAGGTAAATCAACCCAATCGGTTGGTGTTATCGGTGACCGTTATGCCGAATTAACACAAACGCAGCAAAATGAATTAATCGTATACTTTTTATCGATGCCCTTCGAGCTTTCTAAAAAATATGAAATGAAAAGAGGTAATGAAATTACTGGGCACAGAATAAATTACAAAGATTTTTACATGAGCATCTACATGAATGACCCTGTGTTTTACGCCGTATTAACAAAAAGATTAGATAAATTGATCAATATCCGACAGTGGGTATGCTTTCCGAAAGATCATCCAGAATACAAGACTTGTTTACTTCGCGATGATGCCCCAGATACTATCGAATCTTTTTTCAAGTAACTCATTTTAATTTTTACAATTTTCATCTGGATCAAACACATGGCTGATGTTAACGAAGATCAAATAAAAGCTGCACTTATTAGAAGCAACGGCTGGAATGGCGGCGGAAAATTGAATACCCCTCTAAAACTGAC
Organism: Methylomonas sp. 2F7; assembly: GCF_057126975.1. Classification (NCBI taxonomy): domain Bacteria; kingdom Pseudomonadati; phylum Pseudomonadota; class Gammaproteobacteria; order Methylococcales; family Methylococcaceae; genus Methylomonas; species Methylomonas sp. 2F7. The sequence goes on along the minus strand of NZ_CP195203.1, from coordinate 4,518,857 downwards.
TTATAGTTTTGGCGAAAAGAAGATTCCCTATTGGAATGGACTTGATTATGCAATTGGTGAAGTTGTGCCTGGTACATTTGGTAGCCTATCACCGGGTCAAAAAGCTACTTTTGAAACTGCAGTTAAGCTATGGATGAATGTGGCAAACATTAATCTAATACCAACAAAACCTGACACCGCGTATACCGTTACCAACGGATCAACTACATTATCGTTTGGCGATATAGTCGTCGTAGGCGGCGAGCTAAAAGACAATATTTTAGGTTCTACTATATCAGCAACAAGTACTCGATCTGCTGATTCCGCTGGAGATATTGTTATTGGCAATACCGGGTCGGCAATTTACAAAAACAATCTCCTTCAGCCCGGCCAAACTGGTTTCAATACGATTCTCCATGAATTGGGCCATGCATTAGGTTTGAATCATCCTGTAGATTACGACGCATTAGATAAGGGCTTACCTTCGTCACTGCCTTTTCTGCCATCTGATCCGGGCCAACGCTACACCGTTATGTCATACAAACCAGTGACGGGAATATCGGGCTTTTTGGAATGGTGGGCTTCTAAACCCATGCTCTACGATATATTAGCGATACAAACCTTGTATGGTGTAAATACAACTGAGCCAAAACTTGATAATACCGGGGACAAAGCTTACAAATTCAAAACCGGTGCGGATGCCATCCAAGCAATATGGGATAGTGGTGGCACTGATACCATTGATGCCCATGAGCAAACCGACTCTGTCACAATCGATCTGCGACCCGGACATTTTAGTTTTGTTGGCACTGACGAAGGCAGCAGTCAACAGCAAATAGCTATTGCCTACCAAGTTGCAGGCCAAGAAAACAACTGGATCGAAAACGCTATCGGCGGTTCCAAAGACGACCATTTGATCGGCAATGCTGGCGACAACCGGCTTGAGGGCGGCGCCGGTGCCGATACATTAATCGGCGGCGACGGGATCGATACCTACGTAATTGAAGGCGACGACATTATCGTTGACAGCGGTCTAAACAGGATTATTTACCAGGGAAAACTTATTTCCGGTTTGTTTGTCGGTAACGGTAGTGGAACAACCTTTACTTCTCTTGACGGCGAGATTATACAGTTCCATTCACCCGGCCATCTGACGCTAAGTGCCGAAGATAGCATAACCTTTCTAAACCAAACTAGCGCTAGTGCATTTGCAGATAACGACTTCGGCTTTCATCTGCAAGAAACAGCAATCAATATTTCGGGTAGTCTTATTCCCCACGGTGACATCAAACCCCTCGACCAAGACCCCAACACCGACGGTATCCAGATTGGCACGGACGCCTTGGGCAACGTCATCGTCGGTACAGAAGCCGATCCGGGCCATGAAGATACTCTCTACGACGACATCGGCAACGACCGGTTGGAAGGCTATGCCGGCAGCGATATTCTGCTGGCGAATCGCGGTGGCGACAATCTGCTTTACGCCGACCAACAACAAGACTTTCAAGCTCTCTATAGCCAAGGCCAAACCACAACGGGAACTGGACAACGCGGCGACTTGTTGAGTAGCGGTGCAGGTAGCGATCAACTCTACGGCAGCAATGGCCGAGACGCCCTGGCAGGCGGGGACGGCGCGGATATTTTGCTCGGTGGCGGCGACGACGATTTGCTCTACGGCGATGGCGGCTTCGTCGGGGTCGGCAGCGGATGGAGTGTCAATGCCAGTGTACAACTTAGCGGAGCCAACTATCAGGCCTCAACCCTGAGCGGCAATGACATTCTTTACGGCGGTACCGGTAACGATATCCTGAACGGCGGCCAAGGTAGCGACGTGCTGGATGGCGGTGCCGGGCGCGATATTTTGCAAGGCGGCGACGGCAACGACGTTCTCTACTCTGACGAACAAAACAGCGAGGCCGCCAATGGGACGGATCAGGCCAATCTGAGCGGCGACTTTTTGTCGGGCGGTCTTGGCGACGACATGTTGATCGGTGTCACCCTATCCAATGCCTCCACGGGGGAATCCGGCGGCAACGACTTGATGCTGGGTGGCGATGGGCAGGACTGGGTCGATGGCGGCGGCGGTGACGACACCCTTTACGGTGATGCCAGCGGCTACGCCAACAGCAATTGGGCGGTGATACGCGAATTGACCACGGTCGGTACTACCACGACCGCAAGCGTGCAATTCTCGAATGCGGATGCGACAGACCTAGGGATTGGTTCTGCTGACACTATTTACGGTGGCGCTGGTAAAGACTGGATTTTTAGCAATCAGGGCGATGATGTTGTCGATGCGGGGATAGACGATGACGTGGTGTTTGGCGGATTGGGTCAGGACACTATTTTCGGTCGGGACGGCAATGATTTGCTCTTGGGCAACCATGGTATCAGCAGCCAACTCGGCGATGGTTCAGACTACCTTGATGGGGGTGACGGCGATGATAGGTTATGGGGAGACGGCGGCGATGATGTGCTGCTGGGAGGCTCTGGAAATGATGGGCTGCAAGGGGATGGCAATGGAACCATTAGCCAAGAACAAGGCGACGATTTGCTGGACGGCGGTGCAGGCAATGACCAGCTCTACGGCGACGGTGGCAACGATACTCTGATCGGTGGAACCGGAAATGACGATCTCTACGGCGGCTCGGGTTTTGATACCTACATCATCAATGCCGGCGACGGTATCGACCACATCATCGATAGCGATTCCGAGAAAAACAGCAAGATCATCTTCGGTAATGGCGTGAAGTCGAGCGATGTTAAATTGCGTTTGGGTTCGCTGATGCTCGATCTGGGCAACGGCAACGCCGTGCACATCGAAAACTTTGACCAGACCGACGTGTTCAACACCTCATCGGTCAGTAGTTTTGAGTTCGCCGACGGTACCACGCTCAGCATAGACCAACTCCTAGCGCGCGGCTTCGACCTGGACGGTACCGATCAGAACGATACCGTTCTCGGTACCAATACCACCGACCGCATCAACGGGTTGGACGGCAATGACCAGTTGGTTGGCGGCGCCGGCAACGACACCCTTTTGGGGGGTGCCGGCATGGATTATTTGCAGGGTGACGATGGGGATGATTATCTTGACGGCGGGGATGGCGATGAGCTCAGCACCCTAAATGGTAATGTACTGTTCAACGGCGGCCTTTCAGGCGGGGCCGGCGACGATACGATTTATGGCCGAGCAGGAAAGGATGAGCTGGTGGGAGGAGACGGGCAAGACCTGCTTGACGGCGGCACGGAAAACGATTTTCTGTTTGGCGAAGCCGGCAATGACAGGCTATTAGGAGGGGATGGCGATGACCAACTGAGCGGCGGAGAAGGCAACGACACGCTCACAGGCGGCGCAGGTGTGGATTATTTCAATGGCGGCGGCGGTGACGATACTTATCTCGATCTCACTGCCGAGGACGTGATATTTGACAACCAAGGCAGCGACACTATCGAATTGTTAGGTGCGAATGGGCTGGCTGCAACTGGCGGCCTCAGCAAAACCGGCAATTCAAGCGTGGCCGTCAAGCTGGATAACGGCGACACTCTAAACCTGATCAATGCATTTTATGGCACCCATTACAACCTAAAATTTGCCAATAGCTCGATCATCGACCTTGAGGCTATGATCGGCAACACTCTTACTACTGCCGTTTCCTTGGGGCTGGACGACAACGGCGGGCGCTTGTACGGTGGTGCCGGGGCGGATAACTTATACGGCGGTGCGGGCAATGACGCACTTAGCGGTGCCTTGGGTGCTGACAAACTCTATGGATATGCGGGTAACGACACTCTAAACGGCGGGGCCGGCAACGACACCCTGGATGCCGGCGCCGGTGACGATACTCTGATCGGCGGTGTCGGCCAGGACTTGTTGTTGGGCGGTGCCGGGAATGACGTGTATCAACTGGATGCCAATTCCGGTCCCGATCTGATTACCGATAGCCAAGGCCAAAATTTGATCCGTTTCGGTGCCGATCTCGATCAGGCCGCGCTGACCGTTTCGGTTCTAACCATTGCCGGCCAAACCGCGCTCACCTTGAAAGTAGCCGGCGTCGAACTGGCCACTATTACCCAAGGACTGACAACTTACCGCTTCGAATTTGCCGACGGCAGCCAAATGAGCGCGGACGAATTCACGTTGAATTTTCGCACCGATGCAGTCACCCAAACCGGCAATGACAGCGATAACACTTTATTCGGCGGACGCGCCGCCGACAGTCTTTCCGGCAATGCCGGCAACGACACACTGTGGGGCGGTGCCGGCAACGACCAATTGCTCGGCGGTTTGGGAAGCGACGACTATCACTACCGACTGGGCAACGGCCACGATATCATTCAAGAAACCGATGGCGCCAATGCCGGCCAAAGCTCGCAAGACCGCGTCGTGTTCGGTCCCGGCATCGAGGTAAGCGACGTGGTCTTTAGTCATCGAGCCAACGGTGATCTTTCGCTTAGCGTCGCCGGTCTGGCCGATGCCATCACCGTGGTCGGCTGGTACGCGGATCCGGCTCAGCGTGTGGAAAATTTTGTGTTTGCCGATGGCCAACAAGTCGGTGCCGATACCCTGCTTCAGCTGCCTTTAGCGCCGCAGCTTGGTGGCGGCGGCGACGATAAATTGATCGGGAGCGCGTTTCGCGACATTTTGCGGGGCGGCAACGGCAACGATCTGTTGGCTGGTAACGGCGGCAACGACGAACTGTATGGCGAAACGGGTACGGATAGCTATGTGTTTGCTATGAACAGCGGCGCCGATCAAATATTCGAAGTGGCCGGCGAAACCTCTATCATCGAACTTAACGATTACGATTTATCGCGCTTGGCCGGTACCCGCGTCGGCGACGACTTATTACTGAGTGTCAGCGGTGCCGGCGACAGCATGACCTTGAAAGATTTTTATACGCAAAGTCACGATTGGCAAGTTAAAACACCCTCAGGTACTTCGCTTAGCGTTGCCGAGCTGCTATCCAACAACGCAGCCTATCTGACCAGTCGTAGCGAGCTGACAGGCTTGCAGGATCATTGGCTCGCGGGTGTTCGAGATAGTGTCACTCAGGCGCAAAAAGCGGCAGGCATGGTAAGCACCGCCGGAGAGATGTCTTTTCAATTTGATATTAGCCAAACGGCGACCAGTTACACTCGGGCCAACGGTTACGGCGGATGGATGCCGTCGAATGGGGCTAGCTACACGTTTAATAGGCCAGCAGTGGCGATTGGTGGCGTCAGTTTTATACCTTATGCGAGCGACAACGCCAATATTAACTATCAAGTCGATTCACCCGGTTCTGTTCTGAAGAACGTAGTTGTGGACTGGAGCGGGCCGGAAGTGGCATCAAGCTCACGCGTATACTCCTCGACAACCGGACACTATCTGTACACTACGGAGCAAATAGTTAATCTTATTCTATCGCTAGGGGTTAGCGGTATGGAAAATCCTTATGTGTATACCGAAACCCCGCTGTATACCGCCACCACAACGACTACCCACTATATCGGCACGGTGCGGTCGATGACACCAGCGGACGGCACAGGCTACAGTGTCGACAATGTTCAGGCGCAAAACTTTTTCCAACTGGGTAACTATCCGACTACGCTGTCCATGTCCGTAGCAAACTCGGCTATCATCATTGACCAGATTACGGCGGGCGATAGTGATAACACTATTCATTATTCGGGCGACTTAGGCATTGTGCAAGGCGGGGCCGGCAATGACACCATTCGGGCAAATGGTTATGATGTTTCGATTGGCAATCAGTCGTTCGATAGCCAACTTTTCTTGGATGGCGGTGTCGGTAACGATTTGATTGTCGGTGGTCTCGATAGCGATACTATCGTCGGTGGCAGAGGTGACGACATGCTGCGTGGTGAAACGGGGGATGATCGTTACTACTTCCTCGCTGGCGATACCGGCACCGATCTAGTCTATGACGTGGGCTACGGTGGTCCAGTGGACAATGATACGGTGGTGTTCGGCGCGGGCATCACCTTGGCCAATCTCAGCTTCTCGTGGGGTAACGAAGCGTTGCCGGGTTACACCTATGGCAATTACGACGAATCGCGCCTCCGGATGTTTCAAACCTTAGACATCACTTGGCAACCCGGCTCTGTAGCCAGAATTGTCATGCCCACACCGTTTGTTAATAGCTATGGAACAACCGTTGTCAGCAACGATTGGGAGCAAACCGGCATCGAGTATTTTGAGTTTGCCGATGGCAGTCGCATGAGGATGACGCAAATATTGGCGTCGGCCAATGTGCCGGTTCGGCCTACTCTGGGCCGTCCAGGTGACAATATGGTGGCTGGTACGGTGGGCGCTGAAGAGTTGCTAGGATTATCAGGGGCCGACGATTTGTATGGTGGCTTTGGCGCGGATACGCTGATTGGCAACGCCGGCGACGATTGGCTGTTTGGCGGAGCCGGCGATGACCGCCTGGAAGGTGGGATGGGTGATGACAGTTATTATTTTCTAGCGGATGAAGTCGGGACAGATTTGCTGTATGACTTGGGGTACGGTGGAAACTATGGCGGCGGTTACGGCGGCGGTTATGGAGGAAGCTACGGCGGTGACTATGGTGGAAGCTACGGCGGCGACTATGGAGGAAGTTACGGCGGTGGCTATGGTGGAGATTATGGCGGAAATAACGACACTGTCGTGTTCGGTGACGGTGTCAGTCTATCTAACTTCAATTCTGCTTGGAACGAGGAAGCGCTGACCTCAGCAGCTGATGGCAGTACTCAGTGGTATCAAACCTTGGATATTACCTGGCAACCGAATTCTACCGTCAGAATCGTCATGCCGCGCGTCGATAGAAACGACGCCGAGAAGATAGGCATTGAATACTTCAAATTTGCCGATGGCAGTCAGATGACAATGGCACAAATGCTGTCGCTAGCCGGACCATCTCCTGAACATAGTCCCATCATTAACACCCCGTTGGCTGATCAAGTGGCGACGGAAGATATGCCTTTTTCTTACACTATTCCACAGGATGCATTTATCGATCTCGATGCCGGAGACAGCTTGCGCTATAGCTATGATAGCTGGCCTGGGTGGTTGAATTTTGATCCGGAAACCTTGACCTTTAGCGGAACACCGCCTTTTAGCGGCGCTACGGATCTTTACTCACCCAGCGATTGGTGGAACGTTAGAGTTACTGCCACTGATCGATTCGGCGCATCGATCAGCAATAGCTTTACGTTAACCGCAAATCCTATTAATAAAGTCACGGGGACCACGAGCGGCGACAGTCTGTTGGGAACGGCCCTAGCCGATGAATTAATCGGCCTGGCCGGTTCCGACCAACTGGATGGCGGATCAGGCACCGATAAGCTGATCGGTGGTTTAGGTGACGATAGGTTAAATGGCGGAGCCGGTGATGATCTGCTTTACGGTGGCGACATCTTGGATAATTCAGTTGCCACGCCGATTAATCAGTTAGTGGTCAATGCCAAGGCTAGTTTACTGAACGACGGGGTCGGTGCTCGGATGGATGTGTATATTGATGGCCTACTTAAAACCAGCTTTAGTGTCACCAATACCCAAAACTATCAAGCCTACACGGTCGACCCGGCATTGCTGGGTGTCGACGGACACCGGATCGAGGTGGTTTTCGGTAACGATAGTGCGATTGCTGGTCCACCGGCACAAGACCGCAATCTTTTCGTCAGCGGTATTGTTTTGAATGGCTCAGTCATTGCCTCCACTGCAAATGGTGTTTATTACGACATTGGCGCTGGGGCCGCAGCGTTGGACGGTCAAAACTTGTTGGCCGGTCAAGTGACAATGCCGTGGAACGGTGCTTTGCGCTTCAATCTGGATGGCAACGACCGGCTGGATGGCGGCATAGGCGCGGACAGCATGATAGGCGGATTCGGGAACGATGTATATGTCGTGGATAATGTTGCCGATACGATTAATGAAACGATCGATGCCGGCATAGACATGGTGCAGAGCAGCATAGACTATGATTTGAAAAACGCCGTTAATGTCGAAAATCTTATGCTACTCGGAACCGAGGCGTTCGACGGTATTGGCAATTCGCTAAACAACACCCTATTTGGCAACATGGTTGACAATTGGCTGGACGGCGGTATTGGAAGGGATCGTATGGTTGGTGGTAAAGGCGATGACTATTATATTGTCGACAACATTGGGGATATCGTCGTGGAAAACAGCGGTGAAGGTACCGATACCGTGTTGTCTGAGGTGAGTTACAACTTGTCCGCCAATGTCGAAAATCTTTCCTTGACCGGTACTGCCGCAATTAACGCTACCGGCAATACGCTGAACAATGTCCTGGAAGGCAACACCGGCAATAACACTCTGAATGGCGATGCTGGCGACGATATTCTGAAAGGTCAAGCCGGTAACGACAGCGTTAATGGTGGGGCCGGAAATGATGTGCTCTACGGCGGCGATGTCATTGATGCCCTGCCGGCCACCCTTGTTAACCAATTGGTGATCAACGCCAAGGCCAACCTGTTGATCGATGGTGTCGGCGCCCGGATGGACGTGTATATCGACGGCGTGCTGAAAACGACCTTCAGCGTCACCAACACCGCTGCTTACCAAAACTACACCGTTGACCCTGGTTTGCTGGGTATCGGCGCGCATCTTATCGATATCTCCTTTAGCAACGATGCCGCGATTGCCTCGCCACCTCAAGACCGCAATCTGTATATCAATACGCTCACGGTCAACGGGCAGAGCATCGCGAATACCGCCGACGGCGTTTATTACGATATCGGCGCGGGTACGGCGGCTTTGGACGGTAAAAACCTGATCGCCGGCCAAGGGGTCATGCCGTGGAACGGCGCGCTACGTTTTAACCTGGATGGCAATGATCGATTGGACGGTGGAATCGGCGCGGATACGATGGCGGGCGGATTAGGCAACGACATCTACATCGTTGGCGAAGCCGGCGACAGTGTTATCGAAGCCGCAAACGCCGGCATCGATCTTGTGCAGAGCAGCATCAGCTACGATCTGACTCAAGCCGCCAACGTTGAAAATTTAACCTTGACTGGTTTGGCAACTATAAACGCCACCGGCAACGCGCTGGACAATACCTTACTGGGGAATGCGGCAGACAACCGGCTGGATGGCGGCTTGGGCATCGACCGTTTAGCCGGTGGCCTAGGCAACGATACCTACGTGGTCGACAGTAATAGCGATGTGATAGTGGAAAACGCCAATAGTGGTATCGATACGGTCGAGTCTTCCGTCTCATGGACGTTGGGTGCTGAACTGGAAAACCTGACCTTGACCGGCTCCACAGCCATCAATGGCACGGGCAACGCGTTGAACAACGCGCTAAAAGGCAACAGCGCCGTCAACAGCTTATCCGCTGCGGCGGGTAACGATACCCTGGATGGTGGTGCAGGCGTGGATACGTTGACCGGCGGCACCGGCAACGACACCTATCTCTTGGGCCGGGGTTACGCTGCGGATACGGTAGTGGAGAACGATGCGACGGCTGGTAACACCGACATCGCCCAATTCTTGTCGGGGATCACAGCCGACCAAATCTGGTTACGCCACGTTGGCAACAACCTGGAAGCCAGCATTATCGGTACCGACGACAAGCTGATCGTTAAGGACTGGTATACCGGCACCGCCAACCACGTCGAGCAGTTCAAAACGACTGACGGTGCGTTGACCTTGCTGGACAGTCAAGTGGAAAACCTGGTGTCGGCGATGGCCGCTTTTGCCCCGCCGACCGCCGGCCAGACCACCTTGCCAACCGATTACCAAGCCGCGTTGGCACCGGTGATTTCGGCTAACTGGAAATAAGCTATAGGCAAGGCGCAGGGATCAGGTAAAAGCCGCTCGGATTAGTTAGTCTGACTCGATGCGGCTTTAGCCTTGGTTTGGTGCTCCGGGTCCCAATAACCCGTTTAATATTTTTACTCTCTTTTCAAGCTATTTTCGCGTGTAATGACAACTAATTCTCCCGCTAGCGGTGCTCCCACCGCTACCCTCGACACCGGCCTGGCCTGCCTGGCGATGCTGGCCCGTCTGCACGGCGTTGCCGTCGATCCTGACCAACTGGCTCACCAGTTTCGACCCAGTGGTCAGCTATTGGGTTGTGACGATATTCTGCTAGCTGCCAAGAGGCTGGGTTTGCAGGCCAAACGGGTCAAGACTTCACTGGCCCGCTTGGATAGGACGCCATTGCCGGCGGTGGCCGTTTCAGCTGATGGGACGTTTTTCGTCCTGGCCCGCGTCGATAACGGCCAAGTCCTGATTCACGACCCGGTCGCTGCCCGCCCCGAACAAATGCCGTTAGAGGCTTTCGCCGAGCGTTGGTCCGGCGCCCTGATCTTGTTCACCTCGCGGGCCTCGCTGGCTGCCGAGTTGGGCAAATTCGATTTCACCTGGTTTATCCCGGCCATCGTCAAATACCGCAAGCTGTTGTTGGAAGTGTTGTTGGTCAGTCTGGTCTTGCAGTTGTTTGCCCTGGTCACCCCGCTGTTCTTTCAGGTGGTGATGGATAAGGTCCTGGTGCATCGAGGTTTTACCACCTTGGATGTCATCGCCATCGGCCTGCTGGTAGTGACCTTATTCGAAGTGCTGCTGACCGGCTTGCGCGGCTATGTGTTCGCCCACACCACCAGCCGTATCGATGTCGAGTTGGGAGCCCGTCTATTCCGGCATCTGTTGAATCTGCCGATGGCCTATTTCGAAGCGCGCCGGGTCGGTGATTCGGTAGCGCGGGTTCGCGAATTGGAAAACATTCGGGCCTTTCTGACCGGCAATGCGGTAACGGTCGTGTTGGACTTGTTGTTCTCGGTAGTGTTTCTGGCGGTGATGGCCTATTACAGTGTGGACTTGACCTTGATCGTGTTGGTGTCCTTACCCTGCTATGTCTTACTATCAGTATTGTATACCCCGCTATTACGGGGCCGCTTGCACGAGAAATTCAATCGCGGCGCTGAGAATCAGGCCTTTCTGGTGGAAGCGATTTCCGGCATCGGTACCGTCAAGGCCATGGCGGTAGAGCCGCAACTGACCCGGCATTGGGACAAGCAGTTGGCCGGTTATGTCTCGGCCGGCTTTCGTACCGCCAGCGTCAGCCTGTTCGCCAATGCCGGTGTCACCTTTATCGGTAAATTGGTCACTGTGGCCACCATGTGGCTGGGTGCCCGCTTGGTGATTGATGGCGAACTCAGCGTCGGTCAATTGATCGCCTTTAACATGCTGGCCGGCCATGTCGCCCAGCCGGTGATGCGGCTATCGCAGCTGTGGACCGACTTTCAGCAGACCGGCATCTCCATGCAACGGCTGGGCGATATTCTCAATACCCGTGGCGAAGCCGCCGGCAATAAGAGCAGCTTGCCGCCGATACAAGGCAAAATCGGTTTCGAACAAGTGATCTTCCGCTACAATCCAGACGGCTCGGAAGTGCTACGCGGCATTACGCTGGACATCGCCGCCGGCGAAGTAATCGGCATCGTTGGTCGCTCCGGTTCCGGCAAGAGTACCTTGACCAAATTGCTGCAACGCCTCTATGTCCCCGAACGTGGGCGGGTGCTGGTGGACGGCATGGATTTGGCCTTGGCCGACGTCTCCTCCCTGCGCCGGCAGATCGGCGTGGTATTGCAGGAAAACGTGTTGTTTAACCGCAGTATTCGCGACAACATTGCCTTGACCGATCCCGGCGCGCCGTTACCGCAAGTGATCGCCGCCGCCAAACTGGCCGGCGCCCACGACTTTATCCTAGAACTGCCGGAAGCCTACGACACCATGGTCGGCGAACACGGCTCCACCCTGTCCGGCGGCCAACGCCAACGCATCGCCATCGCCAGAGCCTTGATCAGCAATCCGCGCATCCTGATCTTCGACGAAGCCACCAGTGCGCTGGACTATGAATCCGAGCGCATCATCCAGAACAATATGAAAGCCATCTGCCAGGGCCGCACCGTGATCATCATCGCCCACCGCTTGAGTGCGGTGCGCGATGCCAACCGCATCGTGGTGATGGATAGAGGCCAGATCGTCGAAGCCGGTAGCCATAGTGAACTGCTGACTCATGAGTTGGGGCATTACAGCCGGCTGCATCGGTTGCAGATGGGATAAGCGATGATTAAACTCCAAGCAACTTTAGATCTGTTACACCGCTACCGACAAGCCTTCCGGCACGCCTGGTCACGGCGCGCGGAATTGGACAGTGTACCGCGCTTAGCGCACGAAAGCGCTTTTATGCCGGCCGCGCTGGCTTTGCAGGAAACTCCCGTCTCACCGGCACCGCGTGTGGCAATATGGTTGCTGATTGGCTTTGCGCTGTTGGCGGTGCTGTGGGCCTGTTTCGGCCGGATCGACATCGTCGCCACCGCCCAAGGCAAGATTGTCCCCAACGACAGGGTCAAGACTATTCAGCCCTTGGAAACCGCCACGGTCAAAGCCATCCACGTCAACGACGGTCAAGCCGTTAAGGCCGGCGATGTGCTGATAGAACTGGACGCGACCGCCGCCGATGCCGATACCGCCAGCATTGCCAACGATTTACGTACCGCGCAACTGGCAGCGGCTCGCGACGGCGCCTTTTTGCAGAGCCTGGTAGCGCTGCAAAACGGTAAACCGCAAAAGCCGCAACTCCAGGCGCCGGACGCGATGCCTTCTGAGCAAGTCCAACACGAGCAACGGCTGCTGGATGGCGAATGGCAGGAACTGACCAGCAAGCTGGAACGGCTGGAAGCGGATAAATCCAGCCGTCAGGCGGCTTTGCGTTCGGTACAGGCCACTGTGGCTAAACTGGCGCAGTCCGCTCCGATTGCCCGCCGATTGGCCGAGGATTACCAACAATTACAAGCCAAGAAATTTGTCTCCAGCCACAACTACCTGGAACGCGAACAGGCCCGGATCGAACAAGAAGGCGAACTGGCGACGCAACGGGAAAAACAACAGGAACTCAGCGCGGCGATTCAGGAAGCCGCCAAACAACAAAGCGAACTGTTGGCCGCCGCTCGCCGCACGGCATTGGACCGGCTGCACGACAGCGAACAGAAAATCGAAACCTACACCCAGGCCGGCATCAAGGCCCGCCAGCGCGGCCAACTGCTGACCCTGACCGCGCCGGTGGACGGCATCGTCCAGCAACTGGCGATTCACACCGTCGGCGGCGTGGTCACCCCGGCGCAACCATTGCTTATCGTAGTCCCGGCCGACCAAGCGATGGAAATCGAAGCGTTCGTTGAAAACAAAGACATCGGCTTCGTCAATCCCGGCCAGGAAGCCGAAATTAAAATCGAAACCTTTCCTTACACCAAATACGGCACCCTGCACGGCGAAGTGACGCATGTCTCCAGCGACGCCATCAACGACGAGAAACGTGGTTTGATTTATTCATCCCGAGTCAAACTGCCGCGGACCACGATGCAAGTCGAGAACAAAACCGTCAACCTGACGCCGGGCATGGCGGTGACGGTGGAAGTCAAGACCGGGCAAAGGAGAGTCATTGAATATTTCCTAAGCCCACTGATCGAACACGTCGGGGAAAGTTTACGGGAGCGATAAGTTTGAATGCCCAGTCAGCATTGGCACAGCCAACTTCATCGTCGGTGTCACCAGCTGTTTGGTATCTGAAAATGCATCGTTGACTACGCAGCTCCGGGGCGGTATGAAAATGCAATAGTCGATTGCCATGCCGTCTAAGTGCTATTCGGATCAGTATGATACTTCATTTTTAAGTGCCGATTTATGGCGCCGTTAGATAAGGCTTTCACGGTGTTTTAGTATGAAACTTTATTGCCTTCCTACAATTCCGTATGTGTTCGGTTTGAATTTAAGGGTTTGTCGGGCTTTCGCTCGGCAAACCCTTTTTTGTCGATTTGGAGCCGATTAGCTTTGTTCGGGAGTGAAATAAAGGGAAGAGCGGAATATCATCCCAATGCTGGCCTTTGTGAGCGAGCACCATCAGGCGGTCAGTTGGTCAACAGCAGAAGGCTGGGTTGAATGATAATGAAACCCAGCTTAGAAGCTGATAAGTTTGCTACTCCAAAGAGCCGTTGGAATGTTAAGAATTTTAATTATTTCAAAGCATTTGCTGGGTTTCGCATTGCTCTAACCAGCCTACGGCCCTGGCTTTGCCATCGGCATTTATCGGTTATGTCAGACGTTGGACGCCAAATTTGGAGAAGCATGAATATTTCATTTCGGATCATTGCGGCAACTTTTGCTCTCGCATCAGTTTCCGCATGCACGAAGTACAGTGGAGATAGTTTGTTGAATCTCCCCGAGCACGAGAGCGCTTACGATCAGAGCAGCATTATTTCGAAAGCTAAAAGCGAAGTGTCTGACATATTCGATAACCTTGGAATTTCCGAAGAAGCAAACAACTCGCTTCGGAACATTTCCCCAAAGAGCGTTATTCGTGACAGCGAGCCTCTCAAATTGACTCAAGTAGATAATCAGCTTGTAGTTGCAGGGGCAGATACGAATATCGCTTTCGCAACCAATTCCATCATCATTTCAACCGGTGCCGTGCATATCGCCCACAGCAGCAATAGCGTTGTTGTTTGTGGCAGTGACGTAGATATCAGTCACGACGGAAGTTTAGGTAATGGAAGCCTCGTCATATCGAAGGGTAAAGCCAACATCAGTCATGCTGAAAACACCTTGATATATGCCATAAACGGCGTGGAAATTTCACATGCCAATAATGTTAGGGCGTATAACACAAAGGAGCGTAAGACGTCGTGGGGACACATCAATAACAACCTCGTGAAACTACTATTCCATGAAGAAACGAAGTCAAACCTGGCAGTCCACACGGGCGCTGTGCAATAAAGCCGCGCAGCGGCCTCATGCCCTATTATTAGGAGCCTCTTGATGACCGAGCATTTGAAGAAACATTTTGACGAGTTGCTCTCCCAAGCCGATGCAGTAGCGGCCACCAAACAACGAAAGCAAGCCTCGATGTAATCGAGTACTCGAAGGCAACCCCCTCGATTCCGCTAACGCTGCATCAAGGTTACGCAAGGGCCATAGATGTGTTGAACAGCGTGAAGCGCATCGTTCGCGATTGGTGGCGGTTACCCAGCTGGGCAGGCCGATCACGTGCCATGCCCAAAATTCGTCTAACTGATTTGTGGGGAGGCTAAGGGGTAGTTTGGTTTTCACAGGATTTATGCAAAAAAGTCCGAACACAGCAAGACTAAAGTCAGATCGTCGCAAACGAAGTCTGCATGTGATCAGAATAGGCTTAGGCCGCTGATTCTAGGCGCTCCAGTAACTGCACTATTTGCAGATTGGCTTCGCGTAATTGGCTGAAATCTGCGCTGTCGCCGCTCTTGCCTTCCAGCCGATGCCGCTGGAGATTTTCCGCCAGCATTTGTTGTCGGGATTGCGCCCGCTCCAGTTGTTCCAGTAAACGCGCATCAATGCCGCGTTCGTGTTTGAGCCGTTCCAGCCACCTACCCAGATGCGATTTTTTCGAGTTCAGGATAGGCCAGCGCGGACTGCTGCCAGCTGGGGGGTGCAGACATTGTTCCAGACGGCGCAACCAATACTGCTGCTGAAGTTTCAGTAATTCCAATTGGTTTTGCCAATTAGTCAGCGAAAGTCTGGCGCAATCAGTCCAGGCCGGATGGTTGCAATAACTGTTGACCCAAGCCAACACCGCGTCGGCCGGCATGGCTTCGGCGATGGCGCAACCCTGGGCGATGCTGCATCCCAAATCGATCAGAAAAATACCGTGTTCTATATCTTCTACGCCTTCGGCAACCGCTTCGCGTTTGAAGGCCTTGGCTAACGCAATCACGCTTTCGACAATGGCCATGTCATCCGGGTCGTCTATCATGTTGCGTACAAAACTCTGATCGATCTTTACCGTGTTGATGGTCAAATGCCGCAAATGCGCCAGCGACGAATAACCGGTGCCGAAATCGTCCAGCGCACTGGGTACGCCCAGGTCGTGATAGCATTGTTTCAGGGTCTCGCCCACCGAGATCAAATCCTCCAGTACGCTGCTTTCCAGTACTTCCAATTCCAATTGGCTGGAAGGAATTTGCGGGTATTCCGTCAGCAAGGTTTCCAGGGTTTTGATGAAATCCGGCCATTGCAGATGGCGCGGGGATATGTTCACGCTGACTTGGAGATTCAGACCGAGATCGTGCCAGATCTGCAATTGCTTGAATGCTTGTCTTAGTACCCAATTGCTCAGGTCGATTTCCAAAGTGGTGTTTTCGACTATCGGCAGAAATTCGGCCGGCGGCAACACACCGCGTTCAGGATGGTGCCAGCGGATCAGGGCTTCCGCTCCCACGACTTCACCGGTTTTGATATTGACCCTGGGTTGGTAGTACATGCAAAACTGATTATCCATCAGCGCCTGACCGACCTCGGCCAAGGCTTGCTCCAGACGGCTGGGGCGATGATTGATGCTAGTCGATTGTCCAGACAAATGATCGTAAATCCGATAGCGATTGCGACCGTCCAGTTTGGCTTGGTACATCGCTTGGTCGGCATGACGCAACAGAATATCCGGATCTTCCAGGTCGAGGGGATAGATGGTAACGCCGCTGCTGGCGGCAATCCGCACATGGCGGTTTTCCAACTCGAAAGGTTCGGCCATGGCCTGATGAATGCGGGTCAAGGCATCTTCGCATTGCTGCACCGATTGCAAGTTTTCAAATAACAACGCAAATTCATCGCCACCCAGCCGGCAAACCGTGTCGCCTTCGCGCAGCTTTAACTTGATGCGTTTGGCTACTTCCACCAATAATTGATCGCCGGTCTCGTGGCCGAAGTTATCGTTGACTTGCTTGAAGCCGTCCAAATCCAGATAGCACACCGCCAGCAACGATTCGGCCCTTTTGCTGTGGGCTATAGCCTGGGCAAAGCGGTCGGCAAACAGGGCGCGATTGGGGAGTTGGGTGAGCGGGTCGAAATGCGCCAACACTTCCAGCGCCTGCTGCTGTTGCTTGCTCTCGGTGATGTCCGAGAACAAACCCAGATAATTGATGATATTGCCTGCATCGTCGCGCAAGGCCGAAACCGTTAACAATTCGGCATACAAATCGCCGTTTTTTCGGCGATTCCAGACTTCGCCTTGCCAATGCCCGGTCTGGTTTATGATCTCCCACATGGCTTCATAAAATTCCGGCGCTTGCCGCCCGGATCTCAGAAAGCTTGGATTTTGCCCAAGTGCTTCCTCGCGACTATAGCCGGTGATGTCGGTGAAGGCAGCGTTGACATCGATGATCGACGCATTGATGTCGGTGATGATGATACCTTCGTGGGCGTCCGAAAATACCCGCGCCGATAGCCGCAGTTTCTCCTCGGCCGCTTTGCGTTTGCTGACATCATGGACAATGCCGCGCATCCGCACCGGTTTGCCGCTGCCGTCTCGCTCGACCTGACCCACCGAGCGCATCCAGCGTTTTTCGCCGCTAGGGGTTTGGATACGATATTCCACATCGTAATTGGCGCCGCATTCAAGATGTTGGCGGGTCGCCTCCAAGATTAAAGCCCTATCTTCCGGGCAAACCACTTCCAGGAAATCGTTCCAGGTATGCAGTGCCTTATGCGGAAAACCCAATTCAGTCGTGACAATTTCCGACCAAAACTGGCGGTTTTTCAATAAATCCGCTTCCCAGATGCCTACGCCGCCATAGATTTGGCTGATACGAAAGCGTTCTTCACTTTCTTTTAGCGCCAGTTCGGTCTGTTTGCGCGCGGTAATGTCCTGGACCAATACCACAAAACGGTCGGGACCGGCTTTATAGCTATCGATGGCATACCAGCGGCCCAGATCGGTCACGCAGTTTTCAAAATGTTGGGGCTCGCCACTGGTGTCCAGACCGTCAAAGCTAGCGATCCAGGCTCCCTCGGTATTCGGTAACACCTGCTTAACGGTTTTGCCTATCCAGTTGTCGCGGGCAATGCCGGTCATTTTTTCAAAGGCCGGGTTGATATCCAGATAGCGATAGTCGACGATTTTACCGCTGTCGTCGCGTATCACCTGATGCAATGCAAAGCCCAGCGACATATTGGTGTAAAGCCGGGCCAGGTCGGCCTCGCTACGTTTGCGGGCCTTGATTTCCTTCCGTAGCCTGAACACCCAATAGACGAAAAACAACAGGGCCAGCAGGACCACGGCGGCGGATCGCAACAACGCGTCAACGCGAATGCCTTGCTCGACCTTTAGTCCCATCCAGCGGTTAATAATGGCATCGTGTTCGGTTTGACTGATACTGGCCAGGGCCTTTTCCAGCAGCGACAGCAATTGTGGATGGGATTTGAGCGCGGCCATCCGGGTTTCGTTGACATACCCAGGTTGGCCGGCAATATGCAGATTCAATAAGCCTTGTTGCTTGATCACATAACCGGCCGAAGCCGCATCGCCGATATACGCTTCCACCTTGCCTTCGGCCAGCAGATTCAGCGCTTCTTGTACCGAGGGGGCGGTCAGCAGTTGTATCCCTGGGTAGTCTCTGCTCAGCAATTCCTGAACAAAATATCCTTGTTCGATGGCTACACGTCCCCCCGTTAGGAGTTGTAGAGAATTAATATAGCCACTGTTTTTGTCGCCGATGATTACAGTCGGCGTGCTGATATAGGGTTGGGTAAAATTCAGATATTGTTCTCGCTCGGGGGTTTTGGTTGCGCCGGCGATCATGTCCAATTCGCCGTGCTTGGCCATGTCCAACACTTCCTGCCAGGATTTGTCCATGATCAGAACAAACTTAACCCCCAGTTTCTGCTCGATTAGCTTTAGATGTTCGGCAATCATGCCTTGATGCTCGCCAGCCGCATCCAGCCATTCATACGGCGGAAAATTTCTATCTATACCCACTCGAATTTCAGCATGCTCGGCCAGCCATTGCCGTTCCGCGTCGTTCAATTGCAAATCGGCGGATTTACTGCCGCCGTAGACAAACTCATTGAGCTGGCCGTCGCTTAAAGGGCGCGCTAATTTCAGGTTGGCATAAATGTCGGCTACCCGGCGTAAGCGGGCAGCTTCGATCTGGCCCAGCGGGATGTAGTCCGGCATGATCAGCTTACGGGTTTCCTCGGCTTCGTAGCGCAGTTGCTCCGGACTGAGTTTGCTTGGGTATTTGTGTTGGATCAGCTCGATCAGCAAATCGGGGTGAGACAGCGCATATTCCCAGCCTTTCAGGCTGGCCCGGCGGAAGCGCTCGGCACGGCCGGGATGTTGCTGTAGCTCTTTGCGGCTGGTGAAAAGCAAGTCGCCGTAAAAGTCGATACCGTAATTTTGCGGATTGATAATGTTGAATTTGATGCCGGCGGCGCGAAAGCTAAATGGCCGGTCGGTGATATAGCCGGACATCACATCGACTTTATCCGCGATAAAGTCGGTGTTGTTAAAGGTCTCGGCAATTTTTTGATAGCGGCTTTCGGTTAGATTGGCTTCGGCGAGTAAGGCGCGAATCTGCGCATTATTCTCGCCGACCACATCGTACATGATGCGCTTGCCGGCCATTTCGTAGGGGCTGACGATGCCGGAAGCTTGTTTGCTGAACAGCACCAGCGCATCGTGCTGAAAAATGGCGGCTAGGGCCGCGATGGGCTTGCCGTTGGCATACTGGGCGATGATGCCGGAATCGCCGATGCCGTATTCGGCTCCCCCGGATGCGACTTGTTCTACGTAGTCCTGGTCAGGATTGCGCTCGCGTATCGCTACCTGCAAGCCTTCCTCGGCATAATAGCCTTGCTTGATAGCAGCGTAATAACCGGCAAATTGGAACTGGTGAAACCACTTTAATTGCAGCGCTACTGTTTCCAGCGGTCGATTGGCTGCGGGTGTGTCTGCGGCGCTGGACGTACAAAACAGTAAAAAAAATACCGCGGACAGTCCGAAAATGGTTTTTTTCATAAATGCCAGTCGTGGCCCGTTTTGAAAGTAGGGTTATTCTACAGCCAAAGGCAAACGGGCCAGGCGGATTTAGTCGGCTGTCGCGGAAGTGAACAACGATTGAAATTTATTTTTGCCGGCGTTGGATTTACGTTGCTGGGTATGTGCCAGCGCAAGTTTGGCTTCGTTTTGCAACTGGCTATCGGCAAATACTTGCTGTTTGCGCAGCGGGGCCTGGACGGCCTTGTACAAATATTCCTCGGCTTCGGCGTTGCGATCCTGTTGTAGTAGATAATCGGCGTAGAAGTAATTGGCGTCGATACCGTTGGGGTTGATTTTCAAGCTGGCTTTCAACATTTGCTCGGCAAGCTGATTATCCCCAAAAGATACCGGCCAGCCAGGCACCATGTAATACAGCGTGCCCAGCGTCACATAGGCCGCGCCATCCAGCGCATTGGGATTTTGGGCAATGGCTTCTTCCAAAAGGGTCTTGGCGGTTTGCAGGCTGGACAAGGCGCTCAGCGAAGATTGAAACGCCGCATTGGTGGCGATAATCGTCGCTTGCCAGATTTTCGGCTCGGCAGCATTCGGATAGCGTTTGGTCAATTCGGCGGCTTTCTCCAGCAATTGCGGATAAGTTTGTCTTTGCCGGGTCTCGTCGCTTTGATAATAAACGCTGGCCCAGTCGCTTTCCAAACGGGCGATAGCGGTCGCCAGCTCCGATGCATGCAGCGGGCCGGCAAAAAGTATCAATAAAACAACAATAGTAGCTTTGCTCATACATTTAATATAGAGCATTGCATTTTGGATTTCAATACGTCCTTTAAATTATTGTTTTAACAAAGTATTGCCTGTAGCAAAAATTCGCTAAGCGCCAGGCTTCAGTAAGGCAGCTTAGGTCTGTGTTTGTAGCGCTGTAGCGACTCTGCGAATATCTTGTCCCAGTTTTGCAACAAGCGCCGCAAACCTCTGAAAACGGCAACTTTTATCGCCTGTCTGGATTGTTGCCAGTTATTTGCCCCAATCCTTGAACGGATGCTTGCAGAGATTATTGTTGTAATAGCGTATATCGTCGGTAACTTCCATTCCGACCCAGTCCGGCTTAACAAAGGCCTCGCCTACTGTCGACAATTCGATTTCCGCGACAATCAAACCTTGGTTATCGCCCATGAACTCGTCAATTTCCCAAACGTGCCGATCCCGATAAACAAAATGACGGGTTTTTTCCACCAACGGCTTGTGGCATAGTTCGTCGAGAATACTGTTGGCGTCAGGCAAAGGGATTTCATACTCAAATTCTTGACGATGGGTGCCGATAGTGGCGCTCTTGATATTCAGCCAAGCCTGGCTATCGGAAATCCGCACCCTTACTGAGCTAAGCGGACTGCTACTCAAATAGCCCTGTTTGTAGTGTACGGAATGATCGATTTCGTCGCGCCAGTCGTCGTTCGCCAGTAAAAACTTATGTTCAACCTCAAGTGCCATCGTTGTTTTCCTTAGATTAGGTAGTGTTAAGCAATAATTCTTTATTATAATGCTGGGTAATTAGGTTTGGGCTGTAAGTCCGCACCTAATCACTGCTGCTGTTCAATCAATCTGGAGAATAAAGATGGCTTTTGAATTACCTGCATTACCGTACGCAAAAGACGCATTGGCGCCGCATATTTCCGCAGAAACAATCGAATTTCACTACGGCAAACATCACCAAACTTATGTCACCAATCTGAACAATCTGGTTCCCGGCACCGAGTTTGAAGGCTTGTCTCTGGAAGAGATCGTGAAAAAATCCTCTGGCGGCGTATTCAACAACGCAGCGCAAATCTGGAACCACACCTTTTATTGGAACAGCCTGTCTCCCAACGGCGGCGGCGAACCTACCGGCGGTTTGGCGAATGCCATTGAGAGAACTTTCGGTTCTTTCGAGAAATTCAAAGAAGAATTTACCAAATGCGCGGTCACCACTTTTGGCTCAGGCTGGGCGTGGTTGGTGAAAAACGATAAAGGCGGTTTGGAACTGGTTAGCACCAGCAACGCCGGTTGCCCGTTAACTGCCGGCCAAACGCCGTTGTTGACTTGCGATGTTTGGGAACACGCTTATTACATCGATTTCCGCAATCTGCGTCCTAAATATCTGGAAGCTTTCTGGGCATTGGTTAACTGGGAATTCGCCAGCGCCAACTACGAAGCTTAAGCATTAAAAAGGCGCGGGCCGGCGTCCTCACAGGCCCGTCCGCGCCATTCTTACTGTCGTGCTGGTGCAGCCGGCTTCATTGCTCAACGTCTATTCAGTCTTGGCTGGATCATTTCTTTACCCAAACCTATAGTCGTCGAAAGACTTGCTGGCCGGCGGCCGGGCTCGGATGATTAGACAGCGCTAAACCTAAGGTGAAACGCGGCAAAGGCCCTACTTGCTACTAAAAAACGCCTCCAACGCCTTTGCCCGGTCTGCACTGACTATTTGCGCGTGCGGCCGGCTTTCGATTAGTTGTATATAAGCCTCAATGCCAGGAATATGTGTGTTCACCAAATTCTCGCCGTAGATTTTTTGGGTGGCAAAGCCCACCAGTTGCAGATGCGGCCAAGCCACGATGTCTGCCGTACTAAAACTGTCGCCCAACGCATAGGGAGATAATTTCAGCAGCTTGGCTAAACCGGTTAAACCGGTATCGAGTTTGGCTCTGACTTCGTCTTTGGTTTCTTGCGACGCGGTGTTGCCGAACAGGGCTTCTCCATACAGACGGCGGGCGATCAGTTCAACATTCAGTTCGATATGTTGAATGAACTCCCGACATTTGCCGCGTTCGTAAGCATCGGCCGGATACAGCGGATGCTCCGGAAATGCGTCTTCCAAATATTCCAGAATCGCTTGCGATTCGGATAGATAACCCTCGCTGGTTTTGATGAACGGGACTTTTCCCAGCGGTGAACGTTGCAATAACTCCTCGTTCTGGCTGGGTGCGGTAAATTCTTCAATGAACGCTATATCCTTTTCCATCAACGCAAATTTAACTTTGTTGTAATAGTTGCTAATTGCCACGCCATACAAAGTAATCATCGAATAATCTCCAGTAGTTGAATTAAAGACTGCGCCATAACAGACCGGTCAGTCTATTGAAATAATACATACCGGTCTGTATAGTTGCAACATGTTTTTTCCCCGGTACTCAATTATGGCCCGCAATCTCCAAGATCACATCCTGCAAACCGCCTCTGCGCTGTTTTACAGCCAAGGCATTAAGGCCACCGGCGTCGATGCGATAGTAAAAGCCGCCGGCACCACCAAGATGAGCCTGTATAAGTACTTTCCATCAAAAGACGATCTGGTCTTGGCGCATCTAAGCAAAAGCCGAGAGGCCATGCTCAATCGCATCCTGGCCGGCGTAGAATTGCGCGCCAGCGAACCCAAGCAAAAGTTGCTGGCGGTGTTTGCGGTATTCGAAGAATTATTAGCCAGCCCGGAGTTTCGCGGCTGTCCGTTCATCAATGCCTCGGCCGAATTTGCCGAAGCGTCCAACCCGGTGCAACTGGCTGCTGCTGAATTTTCCGACACCTTCCGGGAAATATTGGCGGATTTGGCCCGGCAAGCGGGGGCATGGAACCCGGAACAACTTTCTCAACAACTAGCAATGCTGATCTCCGGCGCGATCGTCAGCGAACAAGTGCGCAGACAATCCGGGGCGATGCATATTGCTTCGGCGGCGGCGGAAATCCTGATAGAACAGAGTTTAAGCAAAGCCGGTTAGATTCAGCGGAGCCGGAGACAACAACCCTCTGCCCGCAACTGACTTACAATATCGCCACCCTAGACCTCACCCAGAGGTCGCATCATTCTTTGGACTTAACCGCTTTTGAGCTCACTACGCCAACTCGTTTCGCAAACCGCCATTTACGGTCTCAGCAGTATCGTCGGCCGCTTTTTGAATTATCTGCTGGTGCCGCTGTATACCTACACCTTCAGCGCCGGCGAATACGGCGTAGTTTCCGAGTTTTACGCCTATGCCGGATTTTTTGCGGTGCTCTTAGTACTGGGTTTGGAGACCGGCTATTTTCGGTTTCGACAACGACAAGAGTTTAGTAGCGACGAAGTCTATCGCAATGCCCTAGGCTTTCTGTTGATTACCAGTCTCGGCTTTATCGCGGCAATCTACTATTGGCAACAGCCGCTGGCCGACTGGTTGCAATATCCGCGACATCCGGAGTATTTGCTCTGGTTCGGCTGGATATTGGCGCTGGATGCCTTGTCAGCGCTGCCGTTCGCCCGGTTGCGCGCCGAGAACCGGGCCTGGCGTTTCGCCGGCATCAAAATGACCGAGATTTTTATCGCCATCGTATTAAATCTCCTGTTTTTGTTAGCCTGGCCCAAGTTGCAAAGCCTCTGGCCGGATAGCGAACTGGCTGCTTATTACGACCCTGAACTGGGCGTAGGTTACATATTTTTAGCCAATCTGGCCGCCAGTGTTTGCAAGTTGCTGCTGTTACTGCCGCAATTTCGCGCGGTGCGCTTCCAGCTCGACCCGCGCGTGCTCGGACCGATGCTGCGTTATTCTCTGCCCATGGTCATTATCGGCTTTGCCGGCATGGTCAACGAGATGCTGGATAGGGCCATTCTGAAAGTCTTGTTGCCTTACGATTTGCCCACCAATCTGAAGATGCTGGGGATTTACGGTGCTTGCTACAAGCTTTCGATTTTGATGAGCTTGTTCGTACAGGCCTTTCGGTATGCCGGCGAACCGTTTTTCTTTTCCTATGCCGGCCGTGCCGATGCCAAACGCGCCTACGCGCTGGTGATGCAGTATTTCGTGATTGCCGGGGTATTTATATTTTTAGTCGTGATGCTGTTCATCGACCTCTTCAAGTATTTTATCGGTGAAGAGTATCGCGCCGGCTTGGAGGTGGTGCCGATTTTACTGATGGCCAATCTGCTGCTGGGGATTTATGTCAATCTGTCGGTCTGGTACAAGCTTAGCGACCGCACCGGCTTGGGTGCCTGGGTATCGCTGGCCGGGGCAGGCCTGACGATTGTATTGAATATCTGCTGGATACCGGTTTGGGGTTATGTTGGCTCGGCGTGGGCAACGCTGGCTTGCTATCTGTTTATGGTGGTTATATCTTGGGCTTTGGGCCGGCGCTATTATCCGGTGAGCTATCCGGTCGGCAAGATAGCCGGCTATTTTGTATTGGGTTTGGCGCTGTATTTTGCCAACCGCTATGTGTTGGATAGCTATCAGATAAATGTTTGGTTGGCTGGCGCTGTGGGCTTGTTGCTTTATTTGAGCGTTGCGGCTTGGTTGGATGTTCGACCGATATTGCGCAGCCGCCGTCCGAATTAAATGCCCGGCAACTGTTCGGGATAGAAAGGTCCAAGCCGGCGGGTTTTTAAAATATCGACGCGGCGCTCAGCAACGCGCTGCAAAAACACGTTACGTGTCTGCGCGTCCGCGGTAGACCAAAGGCGGATTTCATCCAGGGAACGAAAGCAGCCCAGGCAAATATCGTCGTCGTTCAGGCAACAGTTTCTGACGCATGGCGATGTTGGGTTGGATTCTGAATTCATCATGGTCTGGCCGTATGTTGTTGAAAATACTGCTGAGCCTGCTCAACATCGCGGTGTATCTGCTGTTTGAGCTCGGTCAGCGAGGCAAAACGGATTTCGTCGCGCAGCTTCTTTTTAAAATGCACTTCAACGTAATGACCATAAATGTCCTGATTGAAGTCGAATAAATGTGTTTCCAACACCACTTTAGCACCACCGTCGAAGGTGGGGCGGGTGCCCACATTGGCGACACCTTGGTACTCGCTGCCATGCAAGCCGGTCATCGTCACCGCGAACACGCCGACGATAGGCGTGTTCTTCCTGAACATTCTGACATTAGCGGTCGGAAAACCCAACTCTCGGCCGCGCTTGTCGCCGTGCGCCACCCGGCCGCATACAGAATAGTCCCGGCCCAGCATTAGTTTGGCTTGTTCCAGTTGGCCTTCGCCGAGGGCATCGCGAATCAGGGTGCTGCTGACTCTTAAACCGGCCAGCTCGAAAGAATGACTATCTTCCACCGCAAAGCCGTAATCCTGGCCGCGATGCTGTAACAGCGCGAAATTGCCGCGCCGCGCCTTGCCGAAGTGAAAATCGTCGCCAACCACCAGATGCTTGACGCGCAAGCGCTCGACCAAAATGTCGCGAATGAAATGCTCGGCATCGCAATCGGCCAGGCTGCGGTTAAAGGGTAAAACCAGTAATTCGTCGACAGGTAATTTAGCAAATTGAATCGTTTTCTCGCGCAACCGGGTCAATCTGGACGGCGCATGATCGCCAAGAAAATACTCTAAAGGCTGAGGTTCGAAGACCATGGCTACGGTCGGTAAGTTCAGACGCCGGCCGTGCTCGGCCAGCTTTTCGATCACTAGCCGATGCCCAAGATGCAGGCCGTCGAAATTGCCTATGGTCAACACGCAGCCGTCGCGTAACGGCTCAAGATGATTCAAACCCCGAATTAAGCGCATGATGCCTGTCTGACTAAAAAGCCTAATTCTATCAGTAACAGCCGGTGAGCGGCCATGTCGGCAGTGACCAACACATTTGGCGGCAGTAAAATTCGTCTTGCCGCCTCATGGTTTTCCACCGAATATAAGCCACCCTGATTTTTCGGCATACCCGACATGACAACGATAAACAGTATTTGTATCTATTGCGGTTCCAGCCCTGGACGGATTGAGTCATACGGCACGGCCGCGCAAGCCTTGGCCGCCGCGCTGGTCAGCCGTAATATCCGCTTGGTATACGGCGGGGCCGGGATCGGCATTATGGGTATGGTCGCGGACCAGGTCTTAAAGCTCGGCGGCCAAGCGATTGGCGTTATTCCCAAAGCCTTGGCACACAAGGAGGTCGCCCATCCCAATCTGACTGAATTGCACGTCACCGAATCCATGCACGAACGAAAGATGCTGATGGCCGAACTAGCGGACGGCTTTATCGCGCTGCCCGGCGGAATAGGTACGTTGGAGGAATTATTCGAAATTTGGACCTGGGCGCAGTTGGGTTTTCATCAAAAACCCTGCGGCGTATTAAATGTGGCGGGCTATTACGATGCCTTGATTAGCTTTCTGGATCATGTTGCCGCCGAACAATTCGTCAAACCGCATCATCGGGCCATGTTAATGGTGGAGGCCGATCCAAATTTGTTACTGGATCGCTATGTCAATTATCAGCCGCCTGCTGTAAAACATTGGGTGAATAAACACGAAACCTGAACAAACGCGCCAGTCTGCGTCCGGGTTATTTTTATGCGGATTGAGAGTTTGCAGTCTTGGACTATCATCGACAGTATGTAATACGCGATTTTTAAGGTTTGATGGATATGGCTAAGGTAAACGGCAAAAAATTGAATCGCAGAGTGGCTTTTCGCATTTATGAGCAAGCCAATCTTTTCTACCGCAAGCTTGATTATGATGGGCAACTGCAAGCGCCGGAAAACTTCGATGATTTGCTACACAATAATCCGCCGGACATCGACCAAGCGTTACCCGATTCGCAAAGCAGGGAAAACGACACGCTAAACGTCAATATCAGTGCCAGCGGCATCGCCTTTACCTCGCAAGAGCCGCTGCAAGCCGGCGATTATCTGATGCTGCGGATATTGCTGTTATCCAGCATGACCGCAATCATGACCTGCTGTAAGGTGGTGTATTGCAAGCCCAGCAACCCCTTCGAAAACGACCGTTATCCGTATTTAATCGGCGCCCAATTCGTCAATCTGACGCCGGAAGATACGGCGCTGTTAAGCAAACATATCGACAGAACCAAAAAACAACAGTGGGCCGTTAACGGCGTACTGCTAAGCCTGGTCTTATTTGTCCTGGCGATGCCGGATGCCGCATTCGGGCTGTTAATGGGCTTGGTTCATCATATTTTCGAAGTGGTTTTACACGTCATACATTTGATCTTTGAGTATGCCGAATACAATCTGGACCATGTCATCGAGCATGCATTCCATACCGATACCCACACTACCCAAGTCATCGTGTTTTATATTCTGTGTACGGTCGGCCTGATCGGTCTTTTCTTTCTTTGGCGGATTGTTCCGCATAACTGTCGGCGGGCGGGCAATAGTCTGATAGCCTTCTGGTGCCGCAAAAAAGCCAGTTGTCTTTACTTTTGGGGCCAGCAAGCGCTGGTGGATAAGGTCAAGATTGTCGGAATCGGCGTTATAGCCGTTACTGGCTATGCCTATTTTGGGATGTGACTGTGTTGCTTATTAGGGGTTGCGTTTCTCCCCTGAATTTAGGCTGGACCGACGTAACAGCCCAGCCCTGTTCAAGCTTTAAAGTGCTTTATACAGTTCGATAGTCTTGGTCAATTCTTCGGTTGCTTTGGCTACGTTACCGCTTTTAGACAGGATCTGTCCTTGCATCAAAGATGCGTGGGCTTTTTTCGCGGCTTCGGAGTTGCCGGCAATTGCTTCGGAGCTGGTTCTGGCGGCTTTCAGATGAATCTGCGCGGCGGAGAAATCACTTTTGCTGATTTCAACCAGCGCTTTTTCGATGTGAGCGATAATGCCGGCGCTACCGGATTGCGCTGCGGCAGCTGGTGCTTCTTCAGCAGCAAATGCGCAAACGTTGGTCAGACTCAAAGAAGCTGCCAATGACAAGGTTAATACTGCTTTTGTAAATAATTTCATTAAGTAGATTTCGTGTGATGGTTAATAGGTCCAATGCCCTAAAAAACACGTCATCACAGAATAGATTTTTTGTACCGGCAACTTATAGGTCTAAGTTCGTCTTGAAATAGCACCGGCACAGCACCTTTTGCCATATAGCCGACAAGAGGCTTGAAGCAAATCCATGCTGATGGGAAGTATCTTTTTTCCTACTGGGTCCAATTGAAAAACTTTATTGTTTCTCAGGGACCATCATAACGGATTTAGCGCGCCTGCAACGGACCATTTGCACAGGGTGGTTGCGACAAGTTGCCGCAGTGCTCCGATTCGCTGTTTTCTAAGGTGCAATTCGCGCCCTATCGCCGTCACCACGCCCTGTCCGGCAATCATTTATAATGCCCAACCGCCTTTTTGCCGCATTCAGTCATCATGATAGACACCCTTTATATAGAATCCGCTATCGAGCAGCATCCGCGCGTAGCGACGATTCGGCGGCGTTTTCCGCAAGCGCGGACGGTGGTCTGCGAGCGATTCGGCGAGGTGTTTAATCCCAAGGCGCAGAATTTTCGCTTACAAAAGCAGCATCCGGCGCTGATTCTGGCGGAAAAGTACCAGAAGTTCGTGTTGCCGGCGCCGTCTGGTTATGGCATCGGCGGCCAGCGCAATTATTACTTTTCGCACATGCTGAATTGCTTGTACGACTGCCGATATTGCTTTTTACAGGGCATGTATCAGTCGGCCAATTACGTGCTGTTTGTGAATTACGAGGATTTTCAGGAACAGATTCGCCAAACCTGCCGGGAAACGCCGGATCAGGATGTGTACTTTTTCTCTGGCTACGATTGCGATAGCCTAGCGTTTGAGCCGGTCACCGACTTTGCCGAACAATTTTTGCCGGTGTTTGCCGAACTACCTAATGCCTGGCTGGAATTGCGCACCAAGAGTACGCAAATCAGAAGTTTGTTGAATCGGGACGTGGTGCCGCGCTGCGTGGTGGCTTTCAGCCTCTCTCCGGATGCGGTGGCCGAGAAGGTGGAAGCGAAAGCGCCGAATGTGGCCAAGCGTATCGAAGCGGCGGCTAAATTACAGCAACAAGGTTGGCAAATTGGTTTGCGTTTTGATCCGTTAATTTATCAGCACGACTACCGCCAGCAATATCGAGCCTTGTTCGAGCAAGTATTTGCGGCAATCGATGCGCAGGCCTTGCACTCGGTCAGCTTGGGTGTGTTTCGATTGCCGGAGCAATATTTCAAAAAAATCCACAAGCTGTACCCGGATGAAAAACTATTCGCCAGCCCGCTGCAAACCGCGTCCGGCATGGTGTCTTACCGTGCCGATTTGGAACAGGCGATGATGGCCGACTGCTCACAAATGCTGCTGGAATACATCCCGCAAAGCGCTTTTTTTCCATGCACGCTCTAAAGCGCACGGTACTGGTGACCGGCGCCAGCTCCGGCATTGGCCGGGCGATTGCCCGACAACTGCTGGCGCAGGGGCACCAAGTCATTGGCACGTCCCGGGACTGCCGGCGGTTTGCCAAGCTTCACCCCAATTTTGTCGGCCTCGAGCTGGATCTGGCTAAATTAGCCGGCGTTCCGCCGTTTGCCAAACAACTGCAAAGTGATTTCCCGGCACTGGATGCGGTGGTCTTCGCCGCCGGTTTCGGCCAATTCGGCGGCCTGGAGCAATTTTCATACGCACAAATCGAAACCTTGATGACCGTAAACTTCACCGCCCAAGCCTGTCTGACGCGGGCGTTGTTGCCGACACTAAAGCAAAAATTACATGCTAACCTGGTGTATATCGGTTCGGAAGCGGCTTTAAAAGGCAGCCGCAACGGCAGCATTTATTGCGCCAGCAAATTTGCGTTGCGCGGCTTTAGTCAGGCTTTGCGCGACGAGTGCGGCAAAAGCTCGGTGCGGGTGTCTTTGGTCAATCCGGGCATGGTCGATACCGCGTTTTTTGATACATTGTCGTTCGCACCCGGTAAACAATCCGGCCAAGCCTTGATGGCTGAGGATGTTGCCGACGCGGTTTCTTATATCCTGCAAGCCGGCTCGCATTGCGTGATAGACGAAATCAATCTAAATCCCTCCAGCAAAGTGATCGAATTTAAGAAATAAGCCCAGATGCTAGCCAAACTCATCGTTTATTGCGCGTACTACTTAAAATCCGCCGATTGGTATCGGTCAGCCAAGCTGTTTTTTTACGATCTGCTGGAAAACAGTCATAGCCGGAAGAAGAAGTATTTCGACGCGACGATGATAGCCCTGCTGATTTTGAGCGTAATTTTTCTGATTTACGACATCGAACACGAAGACAGCAAAATGGGCGGCTATTTCGAGCTGGCGATTCTGATGGTGTTTATCGTCGAATATTGCCTCCGGGGCTGGATTTACTCCGACACCTACAAAGTAATCATCGAGGAATATGAGAAAGCGCTGTATTTGAACCTGGATTTCAATCTGCTCGGGGTGTTTCGCAAAGCCTTTGTCAGGGATATGGAGTACATCACTTCGCCGTTTGCGATCATAGATATCTTGGCGATTCTGCCCAGCTACCGACCGCTGGCGATCTTGCGCATCTTCATCATATTCCGGCTGTTTAAGCTGTTTCGTTATTCCAATAGCGCCAAATTGTTTGCCGACGCCTTGGCCAGTAAGCGCTTCGAATTGATGACCTTGTTGATCTTCACCTGCTTTCTGGTGTTTATCGCCAGCGTGTCGATTTATATGTTCGAGTACCAAGCCACCAACAGCGGTATTCATAATTTATTCGACGCCTTTTATTGGACCATCGTCACCTTGGCCACTGTGGGCTTTGGCGACATTACCCCGCAAACCACCGGCGGCCGCTGGGTGACGATTTTTTTGATACTGGCCAGCTTGGGGGTGCTGTCGTTCTTCACCTCCATCCTGATCGCCGCGTTCAGCGAGAAAATGTTGTCAATGCGCGAGAGCCGAACCTATGCCCAACTTGAGCGTTACGATAGCTTCATCATCATTTGCGGTTTCGGTCGGGTCGGCCAGGAGATCGCCCGCCATTTGCAGAACGACCGACAGAAGTTTTTAATCATTGATCGAGTCCCTGAACGAATCGAGTTAGCCAAGAAGCGTGGTTATCTGGCGATAGAAAGCGATGCCAGTAATAATGAAGTGCTGATCAACGCCGGTATTTGCCGCGGCGCCAGCGCTATCTTGTGCATCACCGGCGACGATGTGATAAATGTTTATGTGACGTTAACCAGCCGGCATTTAAATAAAAACCTGCGCATAATTTCCCGTGCCAACCGCCACGATAATGTCAATAAACTCTACCAGGCCGGCGCTGATAATGTCATCAGGCCGTTTGAGATTGCCGGTTTGCTGGCGGCGGAATTTGTTGGGCAGCCCGTCGCTTTCGAGGCCATCTCCGGTATTTTGCATAACCAAACCGAGACGGTAATGGAGTCGGTATTGGTCAGCGAAAAGTCGCCTTTGGATAATCAACAAATCGGTCAACTGGATTTACAGCAACGTAAGCTCACCTTGTTGGGCGTGATCAGCGACAATCCGATTCATCTGAAACATAAGAATAAATACCAGGTTAAGCAGCAACATTTTTATTTCAATCCGGAAGTGGACTTTATTCTGCGGCATGGCGATATGCTGGTGTTATTGGGCCGTAAGTACGGCATCGATCATTTTCGCGATCAAGTGGAACAACGCCGTCTATTCAGCAGGAAGCCCAAATGAAAAACATCGCCGTATTCGGTTACAACCGACTGTCGTTCGAGGCCATTAGCCGGTTGGACAAAGAGCTGTATCAAATCACCGTCATCGATCACGACCCGGCCAAAGCTACGCTTGCCCGTGAAAACGGCTTTGAAACCGCCAACATCGATTTCCGTAGCGATGACGATTTGAAGCTGATCGGCATCGGCGCGCATATCGATACACTATTTTGCTTTTTCGACACGGACTCGGAAAATGTATTTCTGACACTGTCGGCGCGGGCGCTGGATAAGCAGTTGAATATCGTCGCGATTGTCGATAGCCCGGAGTCGGCGGAAAAGCTGTTGGCGGCCGGCGCCAACAAGATTATCGACCCTTACGAAATCTGCGGGCGCAAGATTCACGACATGCTGAAGCGGCCGGATATCAACGATATTTTTGATCATACGGTGTTCGGCAGGCACGATTTGCATCTAGCCGAAGTGACGATTCCAGAAAACAGTTATCTGGAAAACACTCATGTCACAGAGTTACAGCTGAGTTCGCAGTACAATTTGATATTGATCGGTATCGTCAATAAGCAGGTTAGCGAACAACTACACTTTGTAGTTGAGGAGTTCGACCGCCGCCTAAGCGTTGGCGATATCTTGGTTATTTTGGGTCCCTCGCGGGAAATTAGAGCATTCAAAAAAGACGTCGAAAATGAATTTAGTAAAAATTAATCCGCGTATTGGTTTTTTTCTGGGCTTTGCCGCCTGCGCTTCGCTGTTGGGGGTTGGCGCGTATTTACAGTTTGTCGAAGAGTTGGAGCCTTGCCCGCTCTGCATTTCGCAACGTTTGGCTATTTTGGCAACAGGCGTCATTTTTTTGATGGCCGGTTTGCACAATCGTGGCCGAAAAGTCTATGCGGTGTGCAGCGCGGTTGCGGCCTTGATCGGCGCCAGCGTCTCGGCCCGCCATGTCTGGTTGCAACATCTGCCGCCCGAAGAAGTGCCGGAATGCAGTCCGGGGCTGGAATACGTATTTCAACATTTCCCGCTGGCCGATACCATCAAATTGATGCTGACCGGCACCGGCGAATGCGCGAAGATCGATTGG
Organism: Methylomonas sp. 2F7; assembly: GCF_057126975.1. Lineage (NCBI taxonomy): Bacteria > Pseudomonadati > Pseudomonadota > Gammaproteobacteria > Methylococcales > Methylococcaceae > Methylomonas > Methylomonas sp. 2F7. Next base: position 4,485,599 of record NZ_CP195203.1, on the reverse strand, counting down.
ACCTTGCTGGGCTTGAGTATTCCAGCCTGGACCTTGTTCGCGTTTTTGTTGTTGGCGGGTTGGGCGGGCCTGCAATTTTTTAACGATGCCGATGCCGTCTAGCTGCGCGATTGGCAAGTTGCTTGGGGAAATCGTTCCTGCTGATAAAGAAGCTTAAGCCATGTCAAGAGTCTTCAGAGTCGGAACCCTGATTTTTTCGGGGCACCCAATTGATGGATCTGCCGCAGTTACCGCGTCGAATCGATACAGCTCCGCAACAGGTTATGCACAAAAACGGGGCATAGCCTGCGCAGCATTGCAATAGCGCCTGCGATATTTAACACAGATTAATTTTTTACGTAAGTCATTGATTTATAATTGGCAAATCAGCTGGCTTAAATTTGCACAATTTAACAAATGTGTAATAAAAACCGACACTAAGCGATTCTCTCAAAAGCCTATCCACAGAGTTATCCACAGTTTTTGTGGGTAACTCAGATTCCTCAATCCTGTTAACGACTTAGCGATCTAATATCAAAAAAACATCACGAGACATGCCTAACTGTGACACTTCCGGCAATTTAATTTTGAAAGTTGCTGTGCCAGTTCCGCTGGACCGGTTATTCGATTACCTGCCGCCAGACGGTGTTAGTGTGACCGCATTGCAAGTCGGTATTAGGGTGTTGGTGCCCTTCGGTAAGCGTCAGCAAGTAGGGGTTTTGCTGGCTGTCGCGGACCATTCCAGCGTCCGGGTGGATAAACTTAAACCGGCTATCGCCATTCTGGATACCCAGCCGCTATTGGCTGACACCGACATCCAGTTATTACGCTGGGCCAGCCGATATTATCACCACCCCATTGGTGAAGTGCTGGCCGCAGCGTTTCCGGTGGCCTTACGCCAAGGCCGGCCGGCTTTGCTGCAACGGCAGCCCTGCTTCGGCCTCAGCCCGCAAGGTCGGTTGGTTGCCCCGGAACAGCTACGCCGCGCGCCCAAGCAACAAGCGCTATTGGCATTGTTGCAATCTACCGGTAGCGCTATGACCGCTGCCGCGCTTAGCGCCTACAAACCCGCGCTGAAAGCCTTGCTCGATAAGGGCTTAGTCACGGCGCAAGACCCAATTCCAGGCTCTGAATTAGCCTTGACCAAAACCGCGTTACCGGCCAATCCGGAGCAACAAGCAGCTATCGCTGCGGTCATCGCCAATCTGGGTCGCTTTGCCGTATCCCTGCTAGAGGGCGTTACCGGAAGCGGCAAGACCGAAGTGTATATGCAGATCATCGCTAAGGTGTTGGCGCAGGGCAAACAAGTCCTGGTTTTACTGCCGGAAATTAGTCTGACGCCGCAATTGGAGCAGCGCTTTCTAAAGCGTTTTGCGGTGAACATGGTGTCCACGCATTCCAAACTAACCGATAACCAGCGTTTGCAGGCCTGGCTGAGTATGCAGCAAGGTGAAGCTGCGATTATGCTCGGCACCCGTTCCGCGCTGTTCACACCAATGCCGCGTCCCGGGCTGATTATTCTCGACGAAGAGCACGATAGCTCGTTCAAACAACAGGAAGGCTTTCGCTTTTCGGCGCGGGACGTCGCCATCGCCAGGGCCAAGGGCTTAGGCATCCCGGTATTGCTGGGCTCGGCAACGCCGTCGCTGGAGAGCATGGCGAACGTCGCCCAGCACCGCTACCAACTGCTACATTTGCCCAATCGGGCCGGCAATGCCACAGCGCCGAGTTTTCAGCTACTGGACATTCGCAATAAACGAATGCAAGCCGGTGTGTCCGAACCGCTGCTGGCAGAAATCCACGCCACCTTGGACAAGAAGCAACAAGCACTGATTTTTCTCAACCGGCGTGGCTATGCGCCGGTGCAGATTTGCCATGGTTGCGGCTGGGTCTCGCGCTGCCGGCGCTGTGACGCCAATCTGGTGATTCACGCCGCCGACCGGTTGTTGAGGTGCCATCACTGCGGCAGCGAACAACCTTTGCCCAAGCAGTGCCCATCCTGTAAAACCGGCGAATTACAGGCGCTGGGTTTAGGTACCGAACGTATCGAACAGACCCTGGCAACCTTATTTCCGGACAAGACCATCGTGCGCCTGGACCGGGATACCACGCAGCGCAAGGGCTCGCTGGAGCAGTATCTGGAGCAGATTCACGATGGCGGGGTCGATATTATTCTCGGGACGCAAATGCTCGCCAAGGGCCACCATTTTCCTGGGGTGACGCTGGTAGCCATTCTGGATATAGACAGCGGCCTGTTCAGTATTGACTACCACGGTAGCGAAAGACTGGCGCAGTTGATTGTGCAGGTGGCGGGGCGGGCCGGTCGGGCGGATCAACCCGGTAAGGTTATGTTGCAAACCCGGCATCCGCAACATCCTTTGCTGGATACCTTGCTAAGCTCGGGCTATCGCGCTTTCGCGCAAAGCGCGCTGCAAGAACGGCGGCAGGCCGGCTTGCCGCCGTTCGGCCATCAGGCTTTGCTTAGGGTGCAAGCCGGCAAGGCCGAGGAGCCGAAGCAGTTTTTACAGGCCGTTTGCCAAAAAATCAGCGAACTGAACCCCGGCATAGTACAGGTCTTGGGGCCGGTGACGGCGCCGATGGCCCGGCGTGCGGGCTTGTTTCGTTACCAGTTGCTATTGCAGAGTCCGCAGCGTAAAGAGCTGCATCATCTGCTGGATAGTTTGTTGCCGGCCATTTATGTCTTGAAGGAAGCCAAAAAGGTGCGCTGGTCGCTGGATGTCGATCCGGTGGATTTGTACTAGTCTGATCCGCCAAAATCCGGCGATTTAGTCCGGTTTATGTAATAATTCCCGCCCTTTACGACGGATCGTAGCAAAACCCATAGACATCTGAATCGGTAAATTAAACGCCGTTGGATTGCACGGTTATAAAACTAGATGCCTATGCCTATAACTAAAATAAAGAAGGTATTTTTCAATGTGTTGGAGTGGAGAAGCGTCAGGCGTTTTGGCTGCCGCAGGTTTAACGACCGCTGTTTACGTGGCCTACAAAGGCGAATCCAAGGAACTGTGGATTCCTTTAACTTATTTTGCCTTGATGGAACTGTTGCAGGCATTAACGTATGTGTACATCAATCTGTGCGATAACCCGAATAACCAGGTGCTCACTCTACTCGGCTATTTACATATCGCCTTCCAGCCGTTTTTCGTGAACATGGTGGCGATGTACTTCATTCCGGAAAGCGTCAAACTAAAGATCAGAACCACGGTTTACACCTTGTGTGCGATCAGTTCGCTGGCGATGTTGATTAAGATGTATCCCTTTGCATGGGCCGGCGACTGTGTGCCAGGTACCGAGGGTTTCTGCGGCGTGCAAACTTGCTCGGTGTCCGGGGATTGGCATATCGCCTGGCAAATGCCTTTAAACGGTTTGATGTCGCAACCGGTGACTTGGCTGTTGGGTTTCAACTGGGGTTTGCATGCGTTTTCGTATATTTTGGCGGCGTTTTATCTACCTATCATGTATGGTTCCTGGCGCTTTGTGGCTTTCCATTATTTGATCGGACCCTGGATTTCAGACGTTACCACCAACGATCCGAACGAGTATTGTGCGGTATGGTGTCTCTTTTCGATCGCGCTGTGCGTATCGGTGATCAAAACCCCGATCAGAAAACATCTGCACGTGAAGAAATGGCCGTTCTATCAACGTGAAGTAGGCGACAGCTTGTAAGATGACCATTAGTAAACAGGACATTCTCGACGCGTATCAATTTCGTCACGCCTGTAAGGAATTCGACGCCGAGCGCAAAATCGCCGGCACGGATTTCGATTTTATTTTGGAAGTTGCCCGGCTCTCGCCCAGTTCCTTTGGACTGGAGCCTTGGCAGTTTCTGGTCGTGCAAAATCCGGATTTACGCGAAAAACTCCGGACTGTTACCTGGGGCGGGCAAAAGCAGCTGCCTACTGCCAGCCATGTGGTGTTGACCTTGGTGCGGAAAAGCCATTTCATGCGCTACGACAGCGCCTATCTGCAACATATCATGCGCAACGTGCAGCAGTTTCCGGAAGACATCATCCAACTGCGTAGCGGTCTGATCGAGAAATTCCAACGTAGCGATTTTGACTTGCTGGGTTCCGAACGCACTTTGACCGACTGGGCGACCCGGCAAACTTATCTACCGTTGGCTAATATGATGACCGCGGCAGCGATGATAGGGATCGATTCTTGTCCGATTGAAGGTTTCGAGCGCGGGGAAGTGGAGCGGATCTTGGCGGAAAACGCCAACGTGAATTTAGAGCACTGGTCCGCCGCTTACCTGGTTGCGTTCGGTTACCGGAAAAATCCGCCGGCTAGACCGAAAACTCGGCAAGAGCGCGATGCGGTAGTGCGCTGGTTGGACTAATTTATCCTACAGCTATTGTTGTCGCTGTCGTTTAGCGACAGGGAATAGCGAGCTACGGGGCGGCGCACCCCGATAAAGCGCTCCCGCCAATACGGCTGCCGGAGGTCGGAGACCATCACCTGGCCGGTCCGGCTACTGGGCGCATGCACGAATTGCTCGCCGCCGATGTAAATCCCGACATGTGAAAACGGTCGCTCAGTGGTGAAAAAGAGCAGATCGCCCGGCTGCCTTTGCTCAGGCTGCACTGCCGGCAGTTGCCGGGCCAACGATTGGGTGTCGCGCGGCAGCCGCACTCCCTGGCGGTTATAGACGTAATAGACCAAGCCGCTACAATCGAAGCCTTGGCTAGGTGACTCCCCCCCATAGACATACGGCGCACCTCGCAATTGTAACGCGTCGTTGGCGGCGATCCGGTTGCCGCCTTCGGGAGCAGGCAATACGGTTAGCGGTGCTTTTTCTTTGCTGGCGCAGCCGGTAAGCTGACTCAGCATGACAACCGCCACTATCTGACCCAGCAGTAATAAAGCACAGCGGTAAGATAGACACGTAGACATCGGATTTATCGGCAAAAAATTTATCAATTTGCATATTATAGACAGGCTATTCGCTGCCCGCTCGCTGTTTGTCGCCAACAGGCACTGCTTTGCGCTTACCGACGTGGCAAACACCAGCCTCCGGGATCACATGTGCGTATTGCGAACAAAACAGCCGCTCCTTACGACTTCAAAACCACCACCAATTCCAATGTAAATCCTGCCAGATTTTGAACGTCTTGGATCGACTATTTGCGGCCTACATGGCTTTCATTTGTCTGGGGATACAGCTTTTTTCATGATCGTTAGTATCAATGAACAAATAATTTTTCGATTTTTGTAATCAGTTGCGCGGCTTCCGCTGGTTGATCGTTAACGATAGTCACGCATTTTTGATAATCGGCGAGTTGAATGCACAGCTTCTTACTGCTGGTATCGGCCATTTTCATGGCCGTGGTTGCAACTAGAAAGTTATTGCGCAGCAACACTTGCTTTTTTACTTGGTAGGTATCGGCTAATTCAAAGAAATGGATGCGATAAAAGTCGTTGAGCATATCGATCAAGGTGACGCTTGAAATGTGCAGTTCGGTTTTTAGCGCATTTTGTAGATAAAAGCCGTTGCCATCGCCCTGAATGGCGATTTCGTAACCGCCCGGAATGCCGTGGCCGGTCTGATGTAGTATCGAAATGGCCACTTGTGCCAACGGATATTGTGTTGGCGGGGCGCTTCGCGCTAACGTTTCGTCTGCTTCCGCGAGATTGAACATGGCTATAACGCCTAACAGCAACAAACTGGAAAGTGACGATTTATACATTTTCATGGACAACTGGAAGGCAACTGGGAAATGAGGTTCCCGAAAAAACCTCATCTTCTAATAGACAGACGAAACCGATCAGACGGCTCTACGTTGGCGATTGACGCCAAACAAACCGAGTAGGCCACTGAGCATTAACCAAGCTGCGGCCGGTACGGGAACTGCTGCTGGCGCGGCGATTTGGGTGTAGCCGATGTCTTTCAGTATACCAAGCTCTATAGCCGATATTTCGCGAGTTTTTAATCCTTCGGAGACGGTTGATGCCATGATCAACTGAGAAAGAGCCGGTGTATCGTCGTCAAGATGCGCAATACTGCTGCCATCAGTCCAAGTAGTCGGTGCATATACGTTAACGCCCACGCCGCCGTTGGCAGCAACGGCATTGGCACCGCTAAACAATACACTGCCGCTACCACCGGTCAGAGCTGCGACCTTAGTGCTATCGAAAACACCGTCGGTACTGATCAGTCGATTTCCTGATGCATCGGTTAAAAAGTTTTCAAATTTGGACCAGGTGTCCGGGGTGCCAGGAGCGTTGCCACCAAATCCTGCACCGGTAGCGTTACCAAATGTAGTAAACCCAAATGAGTGCAATAACTCATGCATGCCGACTTTTTTGAAGTCATACGCATTTGCCGCGACGTTATCAGTCAACCCCCAGTTATAGAAAAAATTCCAATCAATGCTGCCATCGGCATCGCCACCGTTGCCGTCAGTTGCGCCATTAGTCAAAATTTTTGTTTGTACAATGGTTTGTTGAAAGGTACCGGGAACGATGAATGAATCGCTACCCGCCGACGCTAAGGTGTTTTTATTGATACTGTATGAAGTCACGTCATAGGTTAAGTTTGCCGTGTAGTTGCTGAAATAAGCCCCTAACATGCCTGCGGCTTCATTTAGCGCGGTTTTTCTGGCCGCACCAAAAGTGGGGTCATCAAAACCTTGGCCCGGATTCAGATAATTAAAGCTGAAGGTCAACGCTGCTTGCGCCGGTTGAGCCAACAGCCCGAGTGCTAAAACCCCCGCCACGATGACTGGTTTTGTCTTACTTAGCGATCTGTCGTGGTTCTTGTGTCCAATAATATTCATATTTGTTACCTAGGATAAATGTTAGAGTCTGAAGTATAGGTTAACCAAATCAAGAAAACCAATGACAGTCGTGTGACACGGCGTGAGGACATTCATATAGCCCATACATCCCTCCGATTAGCGAGGGCGTAATCGGGGGTGCTGGCTTCACAATGTGCGATTACACCAGCTAACCTACATTTTCAAAGACAGCGGATTTACCTTTCCCTGTCCCCCCAAATTAAATCTTATTTGTCGGAAATGGATCGATTATGACAATTCGTCACTTCCAGAAGCCGTCATTCACTACTGGCACAATTGGCGGCTGACCGTAAATTTGGAACAGAGACGGTTTGGGGCGGTATACGCAATATGCAAAAGCCAAATTATTATTTGGCTTTTGCCATCCAAGGACGCGCCAGCAACAATAAGCTCAGCAAGCTGCAAAAAATCATGTAATGCGAGTAACGAAAGTCCGGTGAGGGTGCGGCCAACATCAAACCCAATTCATGCAAGATGGCGCTGGAAGTTAGGCAAATGACTTCGATATTGGCCGTCACGCGGCGAAACGCAGCGGCAAAAAATAGATAAATTGTCAGGACAAAATAAGGCCAGGGTTGAAAAAACCAGTATTCGACATACTTGGTCATACCTGCCTCAAGCCACTCTTGCAATTTGGTCGCTTTTGGATGAGATCCATAAAAACGTTCTAAGTCGCTGGGAAAATCTTTAGCCATCATCACCGGGCTCCAACTGTTATCCGGCACCAAACCCAGAACATATTTCGATACCGCCAAGCGGTGACGCACCCATAAAACCGGCTCCGCCAGTATGGTTTGTATCCAAAGTGTATGCAGAGTTTGCCGTTGCTGGTCGGAAAGGCTGGCAAAGCCATGTATCTGCGATTCCATAGAATTTTTCGGCAGCTCTAACGTGGGCGGCTTAGTCCGGAAAATTTCCCGCCAATACATTGGCGTATAGGCTTTTAGCAGGGGTTCGACTGAGCCAGTTGAATTCAAGGTGCCGGCCAGTTGATCGAAAATAGCTTGTTGCCGGCCTTTATCCTCAAGCCGTTTGATCACGCCGGCAATATCGAACGAGGCGTTGGCCACCCAGGGATAGGTGTGTCTATCGGCGAGCCGGTTATTTATCGCTCCCGTGACTGCAAATAATACAAGAGCTAGCACCGCGCCCGGAATTGCCGCGCGTACCAAGCCGAATACGCTGTATTTTGGAAATAAGCGAAATATGGCAAAGCTGAGTACGGGAATTGTTGCGAAAAATGCATTGTGTCTCATCAGGATGGCTAACCATAAGCCCAATACTGTTAGTGCGAATAACAGTAACGCCAACCGTAGGGTTTGCCCCTTATGGTTTTTTATATGCCCCGCGATGCCGAAAGCACTGAATAACGCGCCCCACATCAGCATGTCTTTCAAAATTGCGCCGCTGATACCGAACAGTGGTGGCAAAAATAGTAAAACGCAAAGCCATGGTGCGGCAACCTTTGCGCCGTACGGTTTAAAATAAGCCTGAAAGGTCAGATATGCGCCGGTCCACACCAAGCCGAGTTGCAGAAACAACATACCCGCCGGCCCAGGCGTCAGGCTATCGCTGAATCGCCAGATAATAGCCATTAAAGGTGGATGCCAGTCGGAAAAGCGGCCTTCGCGAGCTTCGAGGATTTGATTGACCGCGTCATAACACAGGAAGCCCGGATACATGATGCCGAAATGGATCAGGAATCCGCTGATAAAAATCCATTCGATTGGCAGCGCTCCGGCCAGACTATTTATTTTTTTGGTAACCGTCATCAGGCTTGACGAATTTTCTTAAAAACGATTAATCGTGAAGCCGAAAAATTTAATACCATACCGGCCAATGAACCCACGGCAACAGCCAATGCGGGATGCTGATAAGCAAGGGGTACGCTGAAAATCATCCACAAGTAAGCGCCGTTATTGGCTGTCCAGCCCAGCATATTGGCCAGCACATAACGCAGCCACTCATGATGCATGGCGTGGTGGCTGGCACCAAAGGTAAAGCGCCGGTTAAGCCACCAGGTGACGGTAACGGCTGCCGGAAAAGCCAACATTTGCGCGCGTAACGGCCCCATGTTCACTACTAGGGACTCTACCAAGCCGGCATTCACAATATAGCCGACTACTCCGACCAGTCCGAAGCGCCACATCTGTCCGAGCAGATCATCGTTACCAGCAGATAAAGCAGTATTGTCGGCAGATAGGATAGCGGCGGAATCGGCAAAAGCGTTCGGCACAAAGACCGGTGGCGGATATTGTAAATAGGTCAGCATACGCAACTCCTTGCGCCCGCGCGTCACTGTATCCAAAATCGTGCCGGTAAAAACGCTCAACGACGCCAGCAGCATAATACCCATGGCAAGAAAGGCTGTCGGGAATCTAGGCACCAGCCCCGTATCCAGGTAAGTCAAGATTACGGGCCAGATCAGCAGCAAGGCTAATGCCACCAGCAAACCGGCCAGCCCCCCAAAAAACACCATGGGCCGCTCATGTCTAACCAATCGGATAATCAACATTAGGATGCGCCAGCCGTCGCGATAGGTGCGCAATTTACTTTCCGAGCCTGCAGGGCGTCCCCGGTACTCCCCTTCGATGTGTGCGGCCGGCATCGACAACTCGAGTGTATGCACGGTTAATTCGGTTTCAATATCAAAGCCGGTGGACAGCGCCGGAAAGGATTTAACGAAGCGCCGGGAAAACACTTTGTACCCGGAGAGCATATCGAGAATCCGGTTGCCGAAAATTTGCCGTACCACACCGGTCAACAGCCGGTTTCCGAAGCGGTGTCCGCCTCGGTATGCAGCATCGCCGGTTTCGCGGCGGATACAATTCACCAAATCGTAAGGCCCGCTCATGGCCAACTTGATCATGTCCGGCGCCAAATTGGCGTCATAGGTGTCGTCGCCATCCACCATCAGGTAAAAATCGGCATCTATATCTCGGAACATGCGGCGTACGACATGGCCTTTCCCTTGCTGGGTTTCATGGCGGACCATCGCGCCCGCCGACCGCGCTGCGCTGACGGTGTTATCGCTGGAGTTGTTGTCGAACACGTAAATAGCCGCATCCGGCAAAACCTGTCTGAAGTCGCTTACTACTTTCGCAATAGACACTTCTTCGTTATGGCAGGGAATAAGGACGGCAATTTTTAACTGATTGAACATGTTTGGTAAGTTAGCTTCCAGTGAAAGAGAGTGAATGTATCAATACGGACAAGATTGGGGCAGGCCTATTCCTGCGGGCCTTGCTACGGCGAAGTAGTTCAACCATCCAGGTCGAACAAATCCATTTGCCTATATTGGCGCAGGCGGCTGTCGCCATTTTCCAGACCCGATAAGGTAACGCCCAGTAGTCGCACTTTGGTGGTGCCGATGCCGGTATTTTTCAGTAATTCGCTCAATAGCATTCTAGTAGTTGGGCTATCGCTGATCGGTTCCGCCAAGGTTCGCCCGCGGGTGATCTGCACGAAATTTTGATATTTTATTTTCACAGTCAGCGTGTAGGCCGTCAGCTGTTTTTCGGCCAATCTGCCCAGGGCTTTTTCCAGCAAATCATGTAAATAGCGCAGAATGCTCGTCTGGTCGGCGATGTCTTGATCAAACGTGGTCTCGATGCCCACCGATTTGCGGGCTCGATTGGTATTGACCTGGCGCGGATCAATACCCCGGGCAATGTTGTAATAGTGTTGGCCGGCTTTGCCGAAATGCCGTTGCAATTCCGCTAGCGGCAATTGTTTTAGATCTTTGCCGGTAACGATGCCCAAGTCGTACATTTTCTGTTCGGTAGCGCGGCCGATGCCGTGAAACTTGCCTATAGCCAGATTTTCCACAAACGCCGGGCCTTGTTCGGGTGTAATGAGGTACAAGCCGTCCGGCTTGCCCAGGTCCGAGGCGATTTTGGCGAGAAATTTATTGTAGGAAATGCCGGCGGACGCCACTAACTCGGTTTGTCGGCGTATCTCCTGCTTGATGTGCTTGGCCAGCAAAGTCGCCGAGCCTTGATAAAGCTCGCTATCGCTAACATCCAGATAGGCTTCGTCCAGCGACAAGGGTTCGAAACGTTCACAGTAACGAGCGAAAATCCCACGGATAGTCTCGGACGCTTCCCGGTAAACATCAAAACGCGGCTTAACGAAAATAGCTTGCGGGCAGAGTCGGTAAGCATGCGCGGAAGGCATGGCCGAACGTACGCCAAACTGGCGGGCTTCATAACTACAGGTGGCGACTACGCCGCGCGAATCAGGCTTACCGCCGACAATGATGGGTTTATTTCTAAATTGGGGATGGTCGCGCTGTTCAACCGCCGCATAAAATGCATCCATGTCTATGTGGATGATTTTGCGCGGCGCTGCTTCCATGGAAAATCACTGCTTGCCGATCAATTCCAGTTTGGCGGTTTCGTTCCAATCGGAAAACGGAAACGGCAGCTGCTCGGTATTGAACGTCAAAAACAGCAAAATATGATAATGGTAAGTTGACAGGCTACGGCCAAAGTTCAGGATATTCGCGTTAGCGTCACCGGTAAACAGCACCGAGCCGACCTGCAACAAAATCACCAGCCACAACAATAGTTTAACCAAGCTATCGATGGCCGCGAAAATCAGCATGAAAATGATGCGTTTCCAGGTCTCGATTTTTTTTCAGATTTTCGTTAATTTGTTCCTGCATGATGGCATTAACCTCTGTTCATCACGTCCCGCAAGTCCAGCGCAGCCGCGTTGGCACGAGCAATGTAGTTGGCCATCGCCAGCGAATAGTTGGCGAAGATCCCAAAGCCGTCACCGTTCAGTACCACCGGGCTCAAGGTGGGTGATAAGGCGTTTTCCAGAGCTTGGATCATATTATCCAAAGTGTTCATTGCCCGTTTGTCGAGCAGGATATCGGAAAAGTCATGCTTGATGGCTTTTAGAATATGTAACAACGCCCAGCAGGAGCCGCGCGCTTCGTAGAATACGTTATCGATTTCCATCCAGGGCGTTTGGCCGATGGTCGGCATATTGATGTCGATCGGATTGGATGGGTCGCCGTGGGTTGCGCCGGAAAATTTGTCGGTACTGGCCGCCAAGCGGGTCGAGAGACCGCCGAGTCGCTTGATGACAACCTCGGTATATTGCCACAGGTTATCCGCTCTGGAGTGGAACTGCGCGGCTTTTGACGTGGAAGACGGGTTTTGCAGGCGAACCATATAAGCGTGCAGCGCTTCGATACCTTTTACATATTCCGATTCGGTGGACGGCAAAGCCCAGGAATTGCGTTCATAGTAAAAGTACGGCTCGGCTTTTGCCAAATCAGGGTCTTCCGCGGATTGCGATTGGTCGCGGGCGAAATGGTTACGTAATGCGGTGGTGCCGTCGCGCAACATGACCAGCGCGCCGTACTCGAAGTTTTGAATGTTATCGCAAAACAGGCCGGGCGGGGCCACGTCGTTGGACAGGTAGCCGCCGGATTTAAACAGTATTACGTCGGCGATATGCGCCAGCGTGTTGGCATAGACGTAACCAATCGGCATTTGATCGGTATGGGTGACATTCATACGCTCAATCGCTTCGTCCTGAACGCTGAATTGCTCGGGCTCGCGGCTCCACCATTCGCCTAAAACCAGCATGACAATCAGAACAACGCCTAACAGCGAACCAAAACCCCAAAGTATGCCCTTAGACTTTGCGTCTTCGTAAGCTAATGGATTATCTGACATGTGGTGCGTATCCTGGTCTGACTAAATAAGTGAGCAAAAACCGTGCTTTCCGATAAAGATTTTTTGTGAGCATGTTAGCACGGATATACCAATATGGCGCGTGCGATTTCAGTGCAGCTGCTTGTCCAGCGACGGTGGTAAGGCGCTGATCAATGTCGGTGGCAATTGCACGAAAAAGCCTTTGCTTTGCAGGCTGGCGATTACTTTTTCCGGATTTTCCCTGGCTAATTTGCGATCCGGGCTCAACTGCAACTCCATCACAAATGTTAAGTGGCCAAGGCTTTTGAACAAGGCTTCCGGCACGGCCGAAAAGTCGTCTTTTTTATCCAGATACAAATAGAGTTCGTCTTTTTTCAGGCTTTTATAGATAAAACATTGCATGATGATGACCTGTTATTGCTAATGCTGCCAATTCTAATGGTTTTTGTTTAGAATTTTCAGTCCCCGTTTGCCTAAAGCCCAACATCATGGAAAACCAGCCCGCCGCTTCAAACGCTTTTTTCAGAATTGCCTGTTATTTCGAGGGTTCTTTAGCGGTATTGGCGCTGGCTTTAGGCTGGCTTGCCGACCTTGATCCGTTTGCCAATCTGGAGTTTTCCGAGTCGGCATTGGGTATTGGCTTATTCGCGACCGGGCCGCTACTGGTATTATTTTTTGCGATGCAACAACTGACCTATCCGCCAATCCAAAAAATTCGTGATTTACTGCTGGAAACCTTGGGCGCCAGACTGGCCTACAGACATTGGACCGATTTATTGATACTGGCTGCTATCGCCGGTTTTGCCGAAGAGGCCCTGTTTCGCGGCTTTCTACAACCTTGGCTGGAAAATGGCTGGGGCGCGAGCGTAGGCTTGTGGGTTAGCAATCTGCTGTTTGCATTGGTGCATGCGGTCACGCCGCTTTACGCGGTTTTAGCGATGTTGATGGGCTTGTATATGGGGGTGATGCTGGACTATGGCGGCGAACGCAATCTATTGGTGCCCATGGTAATTCATGCGGTTTATGATTTTGTGGCGTTTGTTGTTATTCTCCGCGATTACCGCAACCGCTCTCGTTAGGAGTTATCGATGTCCGCTCACCCCCAGCCATCAGCCGAAGATCTTAGGCCGCACTGGCTCATCTGCGCCGCCATGCTCTTGACGGTGTTAGGTTATAACCTGGTTTGTCATTTTTGGGCTAGCGAACTGCAAATCGGCGTTGATGAAGCGCAACGTGTGCTGATTAGGAGCGTGCTCTACGGCCTGGCTATTTTGTTGTTTCCGTTCACCAAGTTGCTAAGGCATATCCTGCTGCGGCTAAACCAGACCATGCCGGGGCCCAAAACCGCTAGGCAACGCTATCTGTCGACTATAATCATCACGCAAACTTTGATCGAGTTTGTGAGCTTGTCCGGTTTAGCGATGTTTATTTTGGGCGACGGCTTCAACACTTTATATATTTTCAGTGTGATGGGCGTGCTAGGGATTTTCCTGCATAAGCCCAATCCCAGCGAATATTTGGGCATCGCGGCGGCGCTCTCAATCGAAGACAAATAGAGACCTAAATACCATTGACTATTTCCGATTTTTCGGAATGCGGGTTAGGTTGTACAATGGCTGGCTTATTTACGATTAGCCACCCGGTGTGATTATGCAAATCATTCAAGAAGCTCTGACCTTTGACGATGTTCTATTGGTGCCCGCCCATTCCAGCGTACTGCCGCGCGAAGTCGAACTGAAAACCCAACTGACCCGCAAGATTAAGCTGAACATCCCACTGGTTTCGGCGGCAATGGATACGGTGACCGAAGCGCGCCTGGCTATTGCGATTGCTCAGGAAGGCGGCATCGGCATCATCCATAAAAACATGACTGTTGAGCAGCAAGCCGCGGAAGTCAGACGCGTTAAAAAATACGAAAGCGGCGTGATCAAGGACCCGATTACCGTTTCACCTAACGTGACGGTTCGCGAAGTAATGGAATTGACCCGCGCTAAAAATATTTCCGGCGTACCGGTTGTTGACGGCGAAGAATTGGTCGGCATTGTCACCAGCCGTGATTTGCGATTCGAAACCCGGCTGGACGAATCTATTAGTTCGATTATGACGCCTAAGGAAAAGCTGGTTACTGTCCACGAGTCGTTTAAGCATAAAGAAGTCATCGACTTGCTACACAAACACCGAATCGAAAAAGTGCTGGTCGTCAACGATGCCTTTCATTTGCGCGGCATGATTACCGTCAAAGATATCCAAAAGGCCAAAGACAACCCACAAGCCTGCAAGGACGAACAGGAAAGGCTGATCGTCGGCGCGGCGGTCGGTACCGGTGCGGACACCGGGGAACGGGTTGGCGCATTGGTGGAAGCTGGTGTCGATGTCATCATCGTCGATACCGCTCATGGCCATTCCCAAGGCGTGTTGGATAAAGTGCGCTGGGTAAAACAAAACTTTCCGCAAGTTCAGGTTATCGGCGGCAATATAGCTACCGCTGCGGCCGCATTGGCATTGGTCGAAGCCGGCGCCGACGGCGTTAAGGTTGGTATTGGTCCCGGCTCTATCTGCACCACCCGGATCGTTGCCGGTGTCGGCGTGCCGCAAATTACTGCCGTTAGCAATGTGGCGGATGCGTTAAGAGGAACAGGCGTGCCTCTGATTGCCGATGGTGGCATTCGCTATTCGGGTGATGTTGCCAAAGCCTTGGCGGCGGGGGCGCATGCCGTGATGCTGGGTGGCTTGTTCGCGGGTACTGAAGAAGCACCTGGCGAAGTGGAGCTGTTTCAAGGTCGCTCTTACAAATCCTACCGCGGCATGGGCTCATTGGGCGCGATGTCGCAGTTGCAGGGCTCCAGTGATCGATACTTTCAGGAAGACACCGATCAGGTCGAAAAATTGGTACCGGAGGGTATTGAAGGGCGAGTGCCGTACAAAGGCAGCGTGTTGGCGATTGTGCATCAGCTACTGGGCGGTATCCGCTCCAGCATGGGTTACACCGGCAACAGCACGATCGCCGCGATGCACGAAAATGCCCAGTTTGTGCGCGTCACCAGTGCCGGTATGCGCGAAAGCCATGTGCACGACGTGACGATTACCAAGGAAGCGCCGAATTACCATATGAACTAAGGCCGGCCCAGCGGCGTTTACTCATCAGGTCCGCGTATTTTGCGCGGACTTGGACTTGTTTACAGAAAGCAACCAAAATCCATCGCAATGACCGAAACCTCCTCAACTCCATGCAATCTTTGCGGCGGCAACCACGTTGCCGTGTTATCCATGCGCAGCCGCAGCGGCGCCGAGTTGCGTAGCGTAATTTGCAAGGATTGCGGACTGGTCTGGAGCGATCCGTTTCCGCACGATCCTCGCCAGTTTTACGAAGAAGATTATCGGCTGGAATACAAAAACACGTATGCCCCCAAGACCAAGCATATCTTGCGCGCCGGCCGAGTCGCTGTTACCAGGCATGAGAAAATCAAGCATTTGCTACACAAACCGCAAACCATGCTGGATGTGGGCACCGGCGGCGGCGAGTTTGCCTATTTAATCAAATCGCTGGGACATGATCTGCACGGCATAGAGCCGAACAAGGGCTATGGTCAGTATTCGGCCGCGCAGTACGATTTGAATTTGCAGTTTGGCTTTATTCAAGATGCGCAGTTTACAGAAAGCAGTTTTGACGTGATTACCATTTGGCACGTACTGGAACACACGGAAGATCCGTTTTTTGTCCTCGGCAAGTTGCGCAGTTTGTTGAAGCCGGATGGTGTGTTGGTAGTGGAAGTGCCAAACATAGAAGCCACCTGCCAATCGCCGAGCAGCACCTTTCACGAGGCGCATCTGTACAACTTCAATCTGGCGACACTGCGGCGGATGGGCGAGAAAGCCGGTCTAGTTGAGGATAGGCATGTGTTTTCCGAGGACGGCGGCAATGTCACGCTGTTTTTTAAAAAAGCCGAGTCGGTCGCCGATCAGCCTGACAATTGGGGGCTTCCCGGTAATGCCGAACACATCACCGCGATTGTACGCGGCCATACCAATTTAAGGCATTACATGCGTGCGGCGCCCTATTTGCGGTTCATTAAACGTATGACGCGTTCGCTGCTCGAAAATCGGCACGTAACAGGTTTCGAAAACAATAAAAGCCTGCTCGATCAGTTGTATCGAGGCTTGTAGTACGCTCGTAATTTAGATTTTCCGGTGGGTGCTCGATGCTTGCCCACCCTACATTTTTGAAAGGTTTCCCGTCATGTCATCCCACGCGACCAACATCCATTCCGACAAAATCCTGATTCTCGACTTCGGTTCGCAGTACACGCAATTGATCGCCCGCCGTATCCGCGAAATTGGCGTGTATTGCGAAATCTATTCCTGCGATTGCAGTGCTGACGAGGTCAAAAACTTTGCCCCAAAAGGCATTATCCTGTCAGGTGGTCCGGAAACGGTGACCAGCAGCGACACCCCTCGCGCGCCGCAAATTGTTTTTGAGTTGGGTGTGCCGGTACTAGGCATTTGCTACGGCATGCAAACCATGGCGGAGCAGTTGGGCGGCAGAGTGGAATCGTCCGATCACCGCGAATTCGGCTATGCGCAGATTCGCGCTCGCGGCCATTCCAAATTGTTGTTGAATATCGAAGATCATGCCTCGCCGGAAGGTTTCGGCTTATTGGATGTCTGGATGAGTCACGGCGACCGCGTCGTCGAATTGCCGACCGGCTTTAAACTGATCGCCAGCTCCGACGGCGCGCCGATAGCCGGTATCGCCGACGAAGACAAACATTTTTACGCGTTGCAATTTCATCCCGAAGTGACCCACACTAAACAGGGCGGACGGATCTTGAGCCGGTTTGTGTTGGAGATTTGCGGCTGCCAAGCGCTTTGGAACGCCAGCAATATCATTGAAGACAGCATCACTGCGGTGCGCGAAAAAGTAGGCGGCGACCAAGTTATTCTGGGCCTGTCCGGCGGTGTTGATTCATCGGTGGTCGCGGCTCTGCTGCATCGCGCTATCGGTGAACAACTTACCTGCGTATTTGTCGACACCGGCTTGCTGCGTTTACACGAAGGCGATCAGGTCATGGCGATGTTCGCCCAACATATGGGCATCAAGGTGATACGCGTCGATGCCGAAGACCGCTATATGGCGGCACTAGCCGGCGTTAACGACCCCGAACAAAAGCGCAAAATCATCGGCGGTCTGTTCGTGGAGATATTTGACGAAGAAGCCGGCAAACTGACCGACGCCAAATGGTTGGCACAAGGCACCATTTATCCGGATGTCATCGAATCGGCCGGCGCCAAAAGCGGCAAGGCGCATCTGATCAAATCGCATCACAATGTCGGCGGCCTGCCGGAAAACATGAAGCTAAAACTGGTCGAGCCCCTGCGCGAACTGTTCAAGGACGAAGTACGCAAACTGGGTCTGGAGTTGGGCCTGCCCGCCGACATGATTCACCGCCACCCCTTCCCCGGTCCGGGCCTGGGTGTGCGCATCCTCGGCGAGGTGAAAAAACCATACGCCGATTTACTGCGCCAAGCCGATGCGATATTCATTGAAGAACTGTATCGCCATGATCTTTACCATAAAGTCAGTCAAGCTTTTGCAGTGTTCCTGCCGGTAAAATCCGTCGGCGTGATGGGCGATGGCCGCAAATACGACTATGTTGTCGCCATCCGCGCTGTAGAAACCATAGACTTTATGACCGCGCGCTGGGCGCATCTGCCTTACGACTTCCTGGATTTGATCTCACGCCGAATCATCAATGAAGTGCCCGGTATTTCCCGCGTCACCTACGATATTTCCGGCAAACCACCCGCGACGATAGAGTGGGAGTAGCCGCTTCAAATTAAAATGGAACTTTGAAAATGTCTTCCGGTCATTGCAATCGCGGAGTGTGAAAATTTGCTCCGTGCAATAGCTTATTCATTGTTTCTCCCAAGCCGGTAGTCAATTGTTTTGACTACCGGTTTTTTTTGCAATGTATGAGCAATCTTGGTCGCTATGCCGAACTGAAGTTAATAAAAACGCGGCTTGCCAACGTTAGTTTTTACAGGCAAATGTCCGTCAACTCTCATAACAATCAGCCATTTGCGCACTTCGGTCTTAGCGGGTATGGGCTTGGTCCGGCCATGTCGATGCTGACAGCTCCTTTCTTGAGTATTGAGTTTTTCGTAGCTGGGCTGCAAGTGTTGCACGTTACGAAAAAACCTTAAGTTGAGGAGTTGTCCTAGTAATTTCCTTTGCGGCCGATAAAGGTTCGCCAAATCAACCAGCCATCCACGATTTGTTGGCGATATTAACGTTGGCCAAGCCATCGAATAAACAGCCTGTGTGCGATACGGCAATTAGTGGGCATTAAATGACAATAGCATGAATGTTCCCAGGCAAATTTAGCATGGTTTCAGGTGGAAAACGGTTAGATTATTTAGGCAAAAATGCAAGGGATTAATTTTAATTATGCACAAAAAATTACTTGACACTGCCGGCAGCCAAAGAATGCCTGGTCGTAGGCTCTAATATCCGCATATTGCATGTAAGTTATTGATTTTAAATTGTATAAACTGTTGTCTAAAATTGAGTCAATCTAAGCAAAGGCCCCAAAAATTAGGCATTTAGAGCGTGAAAAAACTTTTTATCCCCAAGGTTATCCACAGCTTTTGTGGATAACACCATAACTTAGTTGCCTGTCAGACAGTTAGCTCTAAAAGCTATATTCCCGTGCAGGTTTTTGTCTTATTTCCGACACGGTCGCAACCTGGCTTGACTTGGATCGGGTAAAGGGATGTAAGGGCATCGCTACAGTGGTAGTGGCTTTGGGATTACAGCATATTAAATGCGGGAATCGTCGCGTTGTTGCTGCTGATTCTAGCGTTATTAACGCCGCCCTTAAATACCGCCGCCTTTATGCCCTTGAGGGTACTGAGCCTGTCGATGGGCACACCCGTCAGGGCTTCGACGAGTTTATCCCGAACGGAATACCAGTGATGAATAGGGCCGGGTTAATCATCTATCGGCTTCAACTGCGCCCGATTCAAATTAACTATGTTAAATAACTTTTCTGAATAGGCCATATCCCGCATTGTTTGAAGTGCGCTGCTCCGGTAATGCTGGTCAATTTGCTGCGAAATGCCCTAAATACCGCTAATTTAGTGCTCTGGCATGAATCTTGGTAGTTCGCCCAATTAACGACACCAAAATTCGCAGATCCTAACCATGAGCAACGCTCTCCACATCTCCCGCCTGATTGAGGCTTACGACGAGGAATTACGCCGGGTGATGTTTAGACGCTGTGGTTGTCTCGATACCGCCGCCGACATCGTGCAGGAAACCTATCAGCGTATGTTTACCGGCAATTTATGGCAGCAAGCCGATAACCCGCGCGCCTTGCTGCATCGCATCGCCGCTAATCTGGCTACCGATTACGAGCGCCGCCGCAATACTCGCAATCAGCATGTAGACCATGGTGATACTGGCGACGCGGCCTTGCAGGTTAGCGACGGCATCGATCCTGAGCAAATCAATCTGGCTCGCGAGCGTTTGGACCGTTTGGTTGCGGCGGTCGATAGCCTGCCCGCGAAATGTCGGACGGTTTTTGTACTGCGCAAATTCGAGGAACTCAGTCATGCGGAAATCGCCCAACGCTTGGGCATATCCCGCAATATGGTGGAAAAACATTTGCGCAATGCTTTAGCCGCCTTGCAAGAACTCGACGATCTTTAGCCGATTCACTCCTGTTTTCACGGGGTTATGCGTCCTATAATGGCAAGCCACCAACCCTGAATTGCTCCCGATGACAATCTTTAGCCTTTATCGCCCATCTGGCGGGATGCGTTGCTCCATGTCGGCTCTAAACAGACACAGGCAATGAAAACCTCTGCCGAGATTAAAGCCGCAGCTCGCGACTGGTGGGTCAGGCTGGATACCGGCAAACTTAGTGCCACTGAACAGGCCGAGTTTAGCCGCTGGTTGGCCGCCGATCCCTTGCATAGTCAAGCTTATGAGCAGTTGCGCGAATTATGGGGAGCGCTGGATGCGGTAGCGCCAAGAATAGAAATTCCGGCCATACGCAAACCCAAACCGACCTTTCGTCCCTGGCAGTGGGCGCTGCCTGCATTGGCCGGCGGCTGTCTGGCGCTGTGGTTGTTTAATCCTTTGTGGGGGATATTGCGTGCCGATTTTCATACCGGCTTCGGCGAAAGGCGTGACGTGTATCTTAGCGATGGCTCTACGCTACATTTGAACAGCAATAGCGCCTTGAATGTAGATATTGCCGGCGCACAGCGGCAATTAACCTTACTGCAAGGTGAAGCCTGGTTTGAAGTCAGCCCCGACAAAGCTCGGCCGTTTCGGGTAAATACCGAGCATGGCAGTGTCACCGCGCTGGGTACGGCGTTTAATGTGCGGCTGCGTGACGGTAAAACCGAAGTCAGCGTTACGCAACACAGCGTGGCGGTAGACCTGGAACAAGCCGACGGCAAAGCACTGCACACTGTTGTCGCCGAGGGCCAGCAAATAAGCTACAACATCGAATCCGGGCTGAGCAATTTGCAAAACATCGATAGCCAGGCCGTTACCGCCTGGCAGCGCGGCAAACTGGTGTTCGAGAACCGGCCTTTGGGCGAAGTGCTCGCCGAGCTGAATCGCTATCATCGCGGATTTTTGCTTATCAACGATGCTGAACTGGCCCAACGCCGCGTCAATGGTGTGTTTCGTACCGACCAAGCTCTATCGGTGCTGGCGGCCTTGGAAACCTCACTGCAACTGCGTTCCACGCGGTTTGGCGATTATCTGATCGTGCTGCACCGCTAAATTTAAGGGCCGGGTTGATAGTTGCGGGTTGCGGTTTCTGGCTGGCTAATGCTTTCGACCAGGCTGGATCTCGCAACTGCACCAGCCAAAACCCTCTCCGCCGCCTGCCCTCATTCGCCACCGGACGGCACTGCCAGATAACTTACCTCTACCTCCGTCAAACCGCTGATGCCGATTTGCTTGGCCGCGCCTTGCGATAGATCGATCAATCGATTCGGACTGAATGGACCTCTGTCATTAATCAGCACATCGACAAAGCGGCCATTGCGCAAGTTGGTAACCCGAACTTTCGTCGGTATAGGCAAGGTTCTATGCGCCGCCGAAAAGGCTTGCGGATCAAAGCGACTGCCGTCGGCGGTGCGATTGCCCGATTCCGCGCCATACCAGGAAGCCAGGCCGGTTTCCCGATAACCATTCGCCGATGCCAGCGGATAATAAGTGACGCCTTTTACGGTATAAGGCTTGTTGTAGGCAGCGTTGCTTTGATAGGCCGGCAGTTGGGCAGGCCCCGGAGACCTCGGCGGCTCTGATGCGCAGCCCGCCAGTAGCCCAAGTAAAACCGGCAAAAGGCCTGGATTGGCAAGCATCTGGACTAGTTGGTTTCGCGGCATTCGATAACTCCACTGGGCACACTTTATTTGGCGCCTAAGCGCAGACAATATCTAAGCATAATTTGAAGCTCTCGTTAAAATCCGTTCGCTTTATCCGCACCTTTTCAGGCTTCATGCTGGCAGACCACAGTCGACACGAGTCCATCCCGTCAAAATCGGCCGGCCCGGACAGGTTTGGTTATAATGCCCGCATCAGGAAATAGACAACTAAGGCCGGGATAGCGATTTTTTTGTTTGCCAACGCGGCAAACAGCACTTGAGGGGAAAGATACATGGCGAATGCATTACCTAAAATCTTGATCGTCGGCGGCGGAGCGGCGGGGCTGGAATTGGCCACGGAATTGGGGCATAAACTCGGCAAAGCCGGAAAAGCGGAAATCACCTTGCTGGATGCCGCCTCCACCCACATCTGGAAACCCTTGCTGCACGAAGTGGCGTCCGGCACGCTGGCCGAGGCCGAGGAAATCGAATATCTGGCGCAGGCGCACAGCAACCACTTCCGTTTCCTGTTCGGCAAAATGGAAGGTTTGGATAGAGCCAATAAGGAAGTCATCGTCAGCGCGATTACCAGCAAGAAAGGCGAAGAGATCATTCCGCAACGCCGCTTCAAATACGACACCTTGGTGATGGCGGTCGGCAGCGTCAGCAATACGTTTGGCATCAAGGGCGTGGATAAATATTGCCGCTTTATCGATACCACTAAGGAAGCCTTCCGCTTTCAAAAACAGCTGGTGGAAACCTATTACATTCAGTCCTACGCCAACCAAAGCCGGCAGCGCGACAAGCCGCTATCAATTGTCATCATCGGCGCCGGGGCGACGGGTGTGGAATTATCCGCCGAGTTGCACGAAGTAACCAAATTGCTGGCGACTTACGGGCTGGAAGGTTCGATAGATGTCAACATTACCATCATCGAAGCCGCCACTAAATTGTTGCCGGCCCTGCCACCGCGCCTGTCGCAAGCCACCCAGGAGCAATTGATTAAGTTGGGCATCCAGTTAAAGCTGGGCCGCAAGGTCACGGAAGTCACTGAAACTGAGGTACACACCTATGATGGCGAGGTATTCGATGCGGACTTAAAAGTCTGGGCGGCCGGCATCAAGGCGCCTGATTGGATGAAAAACCTGGATGGTTTGGAATCCAACCACATCAACCAGTTGGTGGTCGATCAGACTTTGCAAACTAGCGATCCCAACATTTTTGCCATCGGTGACTGCGCCGCTTGCGAATGGGTCGGCCACGGCGGCAACGTGCCACCACGCGCCCAATCCGCGCACCAAATGGCCTCCACCGTGGCCAAAACAATCGTCAACCGCTTGAAAGGCAAACCGGCTGCGAAGTTTGTTTATCGCGACTACGGTTCGTTGGTATCGTTGGGTAAATTCAGCACGGTCGGTTCCTTGATGGGTAGCTTGATGGGCACGGTCAGCGTCGGCGGTTTGATTGCCTATGGCGTGTATTTATCCTTGTACAAAATGCACCAAGTGGCTATCCACGGCTACTTCCGCACTGCGATGTTGACCTTATCCAATCTGTTCCGGCGCAGTACCCACGCCAAAATGAAAATGCACTAACCCACAACTCCACTGAGCGATACACATGTTAGAAATCGAATACGAATTCCGCGAAGAAGACCTGGTCCACTTTAATGAGGAAAGGCTGAAAAAAGACCCGGAAATGCAGAAAAAAATCCGCCAAAACCGCATCTTCGCGCCCGGCGTGATGATGGCCATCGGCTTGTTTTATTACGTGTATTACGTGGACATGACCACCACCGCCTACATCACCATCCTGGCGCTGGCCTGGTCGTTTGCCTCGCCGTTCATCATGAAGATGGATTTACGCCGGCAGTTTTTTGATAAATACACCGAAGCGGAAAAAAAGGCTTTATTCGGCATTCATTGGCTGAGCATCGAGCCGGAATTCCTGCAAGAACGCGCCCCCGGCGGCAAAAGCAAAACCCCCTGGAAAGACATGCTGCGGGTGGAGAAGCATAAAGACTATGTTTACATCTATGTGGATATCGACGCGGCGATTGTGATTCCGCGAGCCACGGTCAAGAAAGGCGATTTGAAGGCGTTTGCTAAGCAGGCTGAGGGGATGATTGAGAGGGCGGGTTGAGTTTGCTGGCAGTTTTGGTGGCATGTCGTTTATTCAGCGTATTTTGATGATATACAGAAACTTTTTAATTATTGTTAGGAGTGTCATGGGCAGGAAGCTATCGCCACCTGACGAAGAACTTTACAGACGAGTCGATGAAGTTCTTCATTACATCTGGGACCCAATTGGTGTCTCTGGCGTCCCGATGGCACGAGACGAGTACGATTCTTACTTTCCACATGTGTTCAGCCTTCTCAAGACGAATGTGAAACCTGAGCCAATTGCAGAATACCTTTTCGAAGTTTCCACAGATCGAATGGGGCTCAAAGAAAACCGAAAAAAGGATTTAGAAGTTGCAGAAATATTGTTGGAGTGGAAGGAAACAATTTATGCAAAACACTCCTAATCCTACGCTCAAGCCTGTAGGTACGATTAGCGAAGCGTAATCGTACGAATTGATTCACTTCCCCCGATTACGCTTCGCTAATCGGGGCTACGATACTGACTCTTTAAGCCATCGCAAGGAACTCCGATGAAAGTCAACTTGACCGATTTGGTTCACAGACAACTCGTGTCTTCTTTGACCGGCGAGGAATACTCCTTGCACGCATCAATCTCCAAGCTGTTTGGGTTTAACCAAGTCGCAATTCATCACGAAATTGTTCCCCCTGGCAAAAGAGCTTCAAGCAAGCACTTCCATACACAACGGGAAGAATTGGTTCTTGTCCTTGAGGGTGAAGTAGTCGCACATCTTTCTTCGGGCAGCATCACATTGAGAAAAGGAGATGTGCTTGGGTTCAACCCAGGAGCACAATCGGCGCATCACGTTGAAAACCACGCTAACACGGTCGCCCATTTAATAGTTATCTCTTCATTGCCCAGTAACGATGAGGTCATCTATGTATAAACTCTCAGCCATGTAGATACCGTCTTAAACCCGCTCATGCAAGGGAAAAATTAGGATCAAAAGGTTTACCGGATTTCAAGATAGCGAAAGCCAGATGAATGAGCTTACGCATGGCGGCGCAGACAATGAGCTTGCCGTTTTTGCCATTAGCTTTTAGTCGTTGGCATTGGACGCGAATGGCTGGATTATGTTGCCAGGCGACCAAAGCGGGTAGATAAAGCGCTTTGCGCAACCGAGCGTCACCGGTCTTGGCAATACGCGTTTTGCCCTGCCATTGTCCTGACTGTCGGATGGCGGGTGCGAGGCCGGCTTGGGCCACGACTTGTTTGGCGTTGGCGTAGCCATGGTGAGGACTTAAGGCCACGAGCAAATAGGCGGTCGTGGCGGGGCCGATACCCGGAATGGAGGTCAGCAGATCGCTTTGCTGCTTGAGATCGGGATCCTTGTCGACATGGTCTTGGATGGCTTGACGGGTAGCCTTCAGTTCGGCCGCCAATGTTGCCAGTACCGTGTTGATGGAAGGGACAATAGCGGTATCAGCTGTCTCCAGTCGGTTTTGCTCCATGCGCTGCATCTCCAGCAAGTGCTCCAAGCGACGCGTGAGGGCTTGCAACTGGCGCAGATTCGCGGGTAGCGGCTTCCAGGCAACCAAGTCGGCTTGCAGGGCATAGCGGGCAATCAGCTTGGCGTCGGCCTTATCGGTTTTGGCGCGGCTCAGCTCGCTTTTTCCGAAGGCATGAATTTGAGCGGGGTTCACCACGCTGACGAAGTAGCCACCGTCGGCGAGAAACTCTGCCAGGGGCAGGCCGTAAGCGCCAGTGGCTTCCAGGCAAAGGCGCCGGTCGGTGTCGCCAAAACCGTCTAGCCAAGCGGCGAACGCGGCAAAGCCCTCGAGGTTGTTGGCGAACTTGGCATGTTTATATTTGCCTTCGGCGAGCCGGGCTACGTCGAATTTGAGCTTGGCAATATCGATGCCGATGATAGTAGAAGTCATGAGCGCTATCTCTGGGTAAAAATGACAAACTTAGACTGCTTGATCAGAATGGACACTCGCAAAGTTCAGCCTTATGAATACAGGGTCAAGGCGAACCAAGCCCTTAGAATACCGTTCGAACTTTAAAGTGAGTGCGGGCGATGGAGAGAACTATCTACAAGGCAGGCTTTCAAGCCTCAGGGTGGGCACGTCTTCCCCATCGCCCCCCGATGATCAGTCGGGGATTCTGCCGCTTTTTTCGGTCAGAATCGAGATATAAGGGTGGGCACGGTTTTTGTGCCCACGGGGTCAATAGGCTTTTTATCGTTCCCACGCTCCAGCGTGGTAATGCATCCCTAGACGCTCTGCGTCGTCTTGCAAAAACAATGTTTTGGTGTCGCTAACGCGACGGCTGGTTTTAATGTCGGGTCTCGGCCCGACAGCCGAGATACTTTCTTTTGCTTGGCCAAAAGAAAGTATCCAAAGAAAAGGCCACCCGGATGCTGCTTATTCCCTGCGCTCCTCGCTTTTGACCGGGGTTGCCGAAAGGGGCTTCCTGCCCCTTCGGCAACGCGCCGCATCCCTGCGGCGCCCCTAGCGGGCTGAACCGTTCAAAAGCTCCGGTGCTCGGCGCAGCATACGGGAACAAAACCATCTCGATTTCACGATAACCCGTAGATACTGTTAGCGAAGCGTAATCGTACGAAAGACTTACATTCCCCCGATTACGCTCCGCTAATCGGGGCTAAGTCCTTATGTAAAAGTATGAGTAATATCATCGTCCGCGCATTTTTCCGTGTTCGTCTCTTTTGAGAATGGTCGGGCTGTGCCGATTATGAATCTCGCACCCTTAGCCAGCAACGCCCCGGATTTGACTGGAAAATCAGCGACTCCGGCAGCTTAGCGCCTATAGCTGGGGGGCAATGACGCCGCCTGACATCCAACTTGTCGTTTTAATTTTTATGCCGATGGCTTGCGCCGGTTTCGGCTACCAGATTTTGATTCAGGGCAGTAGCGGTTCGTGATAAATTTCCAAACATTCTCCTTCATAGCCCGATGACTACCATGACCACCATCCGCCAAACCGAATTTATTCAAAGCATCGCCGATGCTTTGCAGTTTATCTCCTATTACCATCCCAAAGATTTTATAGACGCGCTGTATGCGGCTTACCAAAAAGAGGAAAGCCCGGCGGCGAAAGATGCGATGGCGCAAATCCTGATCAATTCCCGAATGTGCGCCGAGGGCCGGCGGCCGATTTGCCAGGACACCGGTATCGTTACGGTATTTTTGAAGATAGGCATGGACGTGCGCTGGGATGCGGCATTGAGTGTGACCGAGATGGTTAACGAAGGTGTGCGCCAGGCTTATTTGCATCCGGACAACGTCTTGCGCGCGTCGATTCTGTCCGATCCGGCCGGCAAGCGCATCAATACCAAAGACAACACCCCGGCGGTGGTGCATATGGAATTGGTGCCGGGCGACAAGGTGGACGTGGAAGTGGCCGCGAAAGGCGGCGGCTCGGAAGCCAAATCCAAATTTGTGATGTTGAACCCGGCCGACAATATCGTCGATTGGGTGTTAAAAACCGTACCAACCATGGGCGCCGGCTGGTGTCCGCCGGGCATTTTGGGTATAGGCATAGGCGGCACCGCCGAGAAAGCCATGATATTGGCCAAACAGGCTTGCATGGGTTCAGTCGACATTCAGGATTTGATCGCGCGTGGCCCCAGCAATGCGCTAGAAGAATTGCGGCTGGAGTTGTACGACAAAGTCAACGCGCTGGGCATCGGCGCCCAAGGCCTGGGCGGCCTGACCACGGTGCTGGACGTCAAAATCCTCGATTACCCGACCCACGCCGCCAACAAGCCGGTGGCGATGATCCCCAACTGCGCCGCCACCCGCCACGCGCATTTTGTATTGGACGGCTCGGGCCCAGCCGTATTAACTCCGCCCAAATTATCGGACTGGCCGGAAATCACTCAATCTGCCAGCACGGCGCGGCGGGTCAATATCGACGGCCTGACCAAGCAAGACGTTGCCGACTGGAAACCGGGCGAAACCTTGTTGCTCAGCGGTACGCTATTGACCGGCCGCGACGCGGCGCACAAGCGTATCGTCGATCTGCTAAACAAAGGCGAACCCTTACCGAACGGCGTCGATTTAAAAGATAAATTCATCTATTACGTCGGCCCGGTTGATGCTGTGCGCGACGAAGTGGTCGGCCCGGCTGGCCCGACTACTGCCACACGGATGGACAGTTTCACCGACACGGTGCTGGAAAAAACCGGCTTGCTGGGCATGATCGGTAAATCCGAACGCGGCCCGATAGCAATAGCCGCTATTGCCAAACATAAAGCGGTGTATTTAATCGCGGTCGGCGGTGCGGCTTATTTAGTCTCCAAGGCCATTAAGCAGGCGCGGGTGGTGGCCTTTCCCGAGCTGGGTATGGAAGCGATTCACGAATTTGTGGTGGAAGACATGCCGGTGACGGTGGCGGTGGATAGTCGCGGGGAGTCGATCCACAATACCGCACCGAAGGAATGGCAATCAAAAATCGGCAAAATTCCGGTGGTGTTGGCGTAAGTTATAAGTAGATCGGAAAATTAGAGACGCAGGGATTGCGTCTC
This sequence comes from Methylomonas sp. 2F7, assembly GCF_057126975.1. Classification (NCBI taxonomy): domain Bacteria; kingdom Pseudomonadati; phylum Pseudomonadota; class Gammaproteobacteria; order Methylococcales; family Methylococcaceae; genus Methylomonas; species Methylomonas sp. 2F7. Next base: position 4,457,109 of record NZ_CP195203.1, on the reverse strand, counting down.
TAAGCCACATTGTCGAACGCTATCCCCTCATAAATTTCGGCAACCGCCAATTCCAAGCCGATAGACTGCAACACTGCACGATCACCGCCTTGATAAAGCCGTAAGTCCCATTGATTGTCGCGGCTATAGCATTCGACTCGTTGTGTATCTTGAGCAATCAGCACGTATTCTTCCAGACTGGATAGTTTGCGGTAATGGTGAAACTTTTCGGCGCGGTCGTAGCGTTCGGTGGTGTCAGATAACACTTCGATAATCAACTTCGGCTGGCTGTTGTAATGTTCGGCGGTGTCGGTCGCAGAACAGGTAATATGCAAATCCGGGTAAAAGAAACAGTCATCCTGGGCGGTTTGGATATTCACCTTCATATCTGAATTGAAAACCCGACAAGGTGTGCCGCGTAAATGCGAAAAAACCAACCCAGACAGGTTCATGCTGATAATGTTGTGTGACCTTTTCGCCCCTGCCATCGCATAAACATCACCATTAATATATTCATGCTTGATGTCACTGACCAATTCGCCTTGCAGATAATCCGCCACGCTGATCGATAATTTTTCCGCTAACGCCATGTACGTTTCCTCGTGTTCGCCTACCTGTGATTTTAGCGGCTACCGGCGTTAAGCGATAGCACCGAACCAAAACCATGCACTGTACCCGGCTGCCGATTAGCCGGCATGAAAAATAATGGCTAAACTCAAAACGTCTTTTCCGCTTGGTCTGCCATGCAAATCGCTTCTCTACTATTCATCGGATTTTCTTTAGGCGCGGCACTGTTGTTAATCGTCGGTAAGCTCTTGCAGCGCCAGGAACTGCAACGCGGCTCTGCGCCATGGGCCGGATTTTTGTTGATCGCCGGCTTGGCAGGTATTCAAATCCTGCATCTGGGCTGGATATTAAGCCGATTCGATTACCTGCACTCATCGCTGTATTTGCTACTGCTATACAGCATCGCCCCCAGCTTTTATTTCTACAGTCGCCAACTATTACTTACCCAAGTTGACTACCGCTGGCATGACGGCCTGCATGTTTTACCGTTGGCGTTATGTTTTGTTTTTCCTTACCACCTGGCCTTACCCGGTGCATTTTTAATCGGCAGCGGCTATTTGCTCTGGCTGGCGAAAACGGTTTATGCGTTGCGCGAACAACGCCGGCGTTTTCATCTGGAACTGTTGGCGTTGGGGATTTTGTTTGCGATTGCCCTGGCGGTGTTGGTGTTGGGGTTTATTTGGCCCTTGCTCAATGAAACGGACTTTATCGGCGCTTACAGTATCTTGATTGGTATGGCGTTTTTTGCGGTGGCGTTGACCTTACTGCGTTTCCCCGGCATCGCCGCCGACGTGTCGGAAGCGGTGCAAGCGACTTATGCGGAATCGACATTAAAAAATGTAGATAAGTCCGCAGTGCTGGCTAAGCTCGACGTGTTGATGACACAGGACAAACTATATGCGCTGGAAACCCTGAATCTTGCCCTGCTGGCCGAGCAATTGGAGGTGAGTCAGCATCAGTTGTCGGAGCTGATCAATACCGAATTTCAACAAGGCTTTTCCCGCTATATCCGCGAGCAGCGCATAGCCGCAGCGAAACAACTGTTATTGGCAGAGCCCAATGCGTCGGTATTGTCGATAGGCTTGACGGTGGGCTTTAGCACCCAGTCCAATTTTTACGCGGCGTTTCGCGATATCGTCGGTGTGGCGCCAGGACAATTTCGCAAAACGCACGCCGGCTAAAGAAAAAACTCCATTTTTATCATTTTGTAAATATATATGATGTTGATATTTATGGGTTTATATCCAGCTTAAATTATTTATATTCCTGTCCTATCAATCTGGAAGTTCGTCCAAATTGCTGTCGTTAACCTGCTCCTGCCTCTCAACTTTTGGAGCAAAACCATGAATATTCTATTAACCGGCGCGACCGGTTTTATCGGCAACGCCGTACTACGCGAATTGCTGCGACAGGGTCACCGGATCACGGCCTGTTGTCGTCACCCCGAACAGCTGCTGATCGATCATCCAAACCTGACCCCATTAAAATTGGACTTCGCCAAGGCCGGTGCAATCGACTCCTGGCTACCGCATCTGCAAGCTGTCGATGCAATCGTCAACTGCGTGGGCATTATTGCCGAGAACAAAGGCCAAAGTTTTGCCCAATTGCACACCCAAGCGCCGGTAGCCTTATTTGAGGCAGGTGCCCAAGCCGGGGTAAAAAAGATCGTGCAACTTTCAGCTCTGGGTGCCGATGCGGATGCGGAATCGGCTTACCACCTGAGTAAAAAAGCCGCCGACGTTGCCTTACAGGAATTGGTCGTGGATTGGTTTGTCTTGCAACCGTCGCTGGTTTACGGCCACGGCGGGCAAAGTAGTGGCTTGTTTCATGCCTTTGCGGCCTTACCAGTGCACTTGCTACCGGATGGTGGGCACCAGCTTTTACAACCCATTCATATCGCCGATGTAGCCGCTACCGTCTGTCGTTGTCTTGAGCCCGCTGTTTCCGGCCGTAAGACCTTAGCCTTAGTCGGCCCCAGTCCGATAACTTATGCGGACTGGCTGCAAGGACTCAGGCGGCGACTGGGCAAACCCATGGCAAAAACGTGCTCCATTCCTTACCACTATGCGTTGACCATGGCGGGTTTTGGCAAATGGCTGGGCGAGCCGATTTTGAGCAAAGACAACGTAGCGATGCTGAATCGAGGCAATTGCGCAGATCCAGGCCCTCTCACTCAGTTTTTAGGTCGAGCGCCCGTCAACTTGAACGAACAATGGTTCGAACAAGCGGCCAGCCAAGCCGAGCGTTGGCATGCCGGCTTGTATTTTCTCAAGCCTTTGCTGCGATACACGATTGCCTTCGTCTGGTTATGGAGCGGTATCACCTCGCTGTTTTTCTATCCGCATCAGCTCAGTTATCAGTTGCTGGAACCGCTCGGCATCACAGGCTTTGGCGCGCCAATGGCTTTATACGGTTTGGCGGCAATGGATATTGCCTTGGGTCTGGCAACTTTAGTGCGGTTTCGGATCAACAAACTGCTGCTCTGGCAGTTCTGGATCGTATTGGGCTATAGCCTGGTAGTGGCGTTGTGCTTGCCGGCGTTTGTATTCCACCCGTTCGGCCCACTATTGAAAAACCTGCCGTTTTTAATGTGTTTGTTGATGGTTAGAGCAATGGAAGGAGAACAGTCATGATGTATTTATCGTTAAAATTGATCCACATCCTCAGCGCCATCGTCCTGTTCGGCTTGGGTTCCGGCACGGTGTTTTACAAGGTAATGGCCGACAAAAGTGGCGATCATGCGGCAATCGCGACAACCAGCAAACATGTAGTGTTGGCCGATTGGTGGTTCACCACACCGACCGTGATTATCCAGCCGTTAACCGGTGTTTTACTGGCCGAGCAATTGTCGGCCTCGTTCGGCGACGGCTGGCTGTGGTGGACGTTGGTACTGTATTTAATTACCGGGCTGTGTTGGTTGCCGGTGGTGATTTTGCAGATCCGCATGCGCGACATCGCCGTTCAGTCACTGGCCCAAGGCCGCGCCTTGCCGTATCTGTACCACTATTATTCCAAGATTTGGCTGTGGCTGGGCGTGCCGGCCTTCTTCGGCATGATAGGCATCACCACCTTGATGGTATTTCATAACTCACTCTGGAGCTAAGCCATGTCTGTGTCATTAATGCAAAAAGTATTGGGCGACGACTGGCAACAGTTACCAGACGTTATTCAAAGACACTATCGAATTAGCGACGGCCAGCAAAGCCGGTTAGTGGGTACGATGGAGATAGGCTATCCAAGTTATCTGTTTCCATTGATCTGGCTGATTCATTTGTTCGGCGGCTTGTTGTTATGGCGCGGGCAGGCGGCGCAAGCCGAAGTCGACAAGACCGCCAACGGCGAATTATTGGCTTGGCACCGGACGATGACTTATGCGGACGGTAAAACCGATTGCTTCAGTTCCAGGATGAGTTATGCGGCTGACCACGAGTTAGTCGAGCTGATAGGCTTTGGCTTTGGTTTGTGCTTGAACGTCAGCGTCAGGAACGGCGAATTGCTGTATTGCAGCAATGGCCATTTCTGGCAATGCGGTTCGCTACGGATGAACATTCCGGATTGGTTGTTACTCGGTTCGGCAAGCATCAGCGAACGTGCAATTTCAAAGGACGAGTTCTATCTGGACTTCAGCATCCGCCATCCCTGGTGGGGTGTGAGTTATTACTACCGGGGTAATTTTCGTTATCGCTGATAGGTTTATCGGCGGGAAGGGCGGCTAAAGACCAGGATACAAATGGTGCTCTTCCCAAGCGTGATGTGCGGCGTGCATATCCATCAGGCCGCGGTGTTTCAGTTTTTGCAAGCAATCCAGAATAATCGCGGATAGGTTGGAAAAGGCTGTTAAGGTGGGGGTTAAATCGGCTGTAGAAATATTTTCTGGACGATACCGATCAGTTAAAAGTTTTACATCAGGAGAGTTACCTTATGAACGACCAATCAGGCATCCAATGGCCAGAGCATTACCATCCGCAAAATTGCCCGGTGCATGTGCGCAACGAACTGGATATGACGGCTCAGCCAGAGCGGGTTTGGGCTTGGCTGGTGCGGGCGCCATTGTGGCCAAGCTGGTATGTCAACTCGGCCAATCTGCGCATCCTGGAAAATGCCGGTACGGAACTTAAGCCGGGCACGCGGTTTCGTTGGAAAACCTTTGGCGTCACCATTACTTCCACCGTATTGGAGTATGTGCCGAATGAGCGACTGGCTTGGGACGCGAAGGGCATAGGGGTCGATGCTTACCACGCCTGGCTGTTACGACCAAGCGCGAAAGGTTGCGATGTACTTACCGAAGAAACCCAACATGGTTGGCTGGCGCGTCTCGGCCAACTATTTTTACCGAAGCGGATGTCCAAATATCACCAAATTTGGTTGGAGTCATTGCAGGAAAAGGCGTTGTCCGGGCTTCCGGGTGGCGATTAATATCGCCTTGCGAGCATCGCAACCAACTGGCGCGTAGAATTTGTGGCTCCCGCTTGTGCGGGAACCACAAGATTATTTAACCCACTTCTGCTACCAAACTCGGGTAATCGGTATAGCCAACTTTCGGATCTTGCCCCGCAGCGCCATAAAAAGTTTCAGCATGGTAGGGGTTAAGAGCCACATTCAGTTGCAGGCGCCGGACTAAATCGGGATTGGCAATATAGTCCTTGCCAAACGAGACGGCATCCGCTTCGCCAGCCGCAATGACTTGTTGCGCGGTTTCGCGATTAAAGCCTTCGTTGGCAATCAGCACACCGCCGAAACGCTTTTTCAACGCCGGACTGATACGATTTTCTCCGAGCGATTCTCGGGTAAAAATGAAAGCAATGCCGCGTTTGCCTAATTGCTCGGCTACATAGCCAAATGTATTTAATGGATCTGAATCACCCATCGTATGCGAGTCTCCTCTGGGCGCAAGATGCACGCCGACCCGACCCGGCCCCCATACCGAAATAGCAGCATCGGTTACTTCCAACATCAAGCGTGCGCGGTTTTCAGTCGAGCCGCCGTAGGCATCGGTTCTTTTATTGGTGCTGTCCTGCAAAAACTGGTCTAGCAGATAGCCATTGGCGCCGTGAATCTCCACGCCGTCAAAACCGGCCAGTTTGGCGTTTTCCGCGCCTTTGCGGTAAGTCTCGACAATGCCGGGGATTTCGCTGATGTCCAAGGCTCTCGGTGTCACGTAGTCCCGCATTGGCCGGAGCAGACTGACATGCCCCAAGGGCGCAATCGCGCTGGGTGCGACGGGCAACTCGCCGTTTAGGTAATCAGGGTGCGACACGCGACCGACGTGCCAGAGTTGCAGCAAAATTCGTCCGCCGGCTGCATGCACCGCTTGGGTCACCTTAGTCCAGCCTGCCACTTGCTCATCCGACCAAATACCGGGCGTATCGGGGTAACCCACGCCTTGCGCGGAGACACTGGTGGCTTCGCTTAAGATCAGCCCGGCATCCGCTCTCTGCGCGTAGTATTCGGCCATCAACTCGTTAGGCACGCGGCCGACACTGGCCCGGCAGCGCGTTAAAGGCGCCAGAACGATGCGGTTAGGTAAATTGATGTCTCCAACTTTGATGGGCTCAAACAGGTTGCTCATGTAGTCTCCGTATTAAATGCAATTGTTAGCTGTTTTACCTTACAACACGCTATCCAGCCAGGTATTTTATGGAAAGATGAAATCAGGAGGAACCATCGATCAATACCTGCCACCAAAAAAGTCAGTTCAAGAATAATCGTCAGTTAAGAGATGTTTAAGCCTGCGAGAGAACAATGAGCCGCAACTGAAGATCCCGGATAAGGAGGGTTTATGTTCAGGCTTACCACACTATTAGCAATCATCTTGCTCTTTTCGAGTGCAACCTTTGCACATGAAGGCAATTGGGGTGGCAGACATCATCCTAATTATCAGCGCGATAACTGGGGGTATACCTATAACACCCCGTATTACCGGACATATGCGCCGCCGCCCGCAGTGGGCTATTACCAAGCACCGGCAGATTATTATGGGTTGCCGCCAGTTAGAGGATTTGTTTACCAACAACCCATCCGTGCGCCGCGTTGTGATCGGAATATACGGCGAGGTTGGTAGTCGTGAGCACAAGAATACGCCTGGCGCTAATTTTTTTGAGTCTGACGATGTTGAGCGGCTGTGTGGCTTACGCGCCCTATGCCGATTCCTATCCAGCAACGTACAGGCCCTATGGGTATGGTAGCTATGGATATAGTTACGGTTATTCAGCGCCGGTTGTGCCGGTACCCGTACCAATGTTTCGCGGCGGCTGGGGATATGGTGGCCATAGGGGCTATGGCGGGCATCACGGTCACGGGCATTTCGGTCACCACGGGCATCATTAAGCCGAGTTTCGGCCAACTGGAGCGTGACATTATGTCGCATTCTCCGCATTAGAAAACACTGATACTATGTTCGCCATTGCAGAGATGTTCAGCGCAATAACTTCCTCCCTCAATCCGACCTTGTGTCGGAATTTTTTTGCCTAAAAAATCAAGCCATCTGATACCGGGGAAATACCGCCCAATGCAGGTGGTACAGATATCCGACCGACTAATCAAAACCTTATTTGTCTGAGCGGATCGAGCAGAGGCTTAAGGCCGTTGTGATCCATTTCCTGCATCAATGCCAATAACCTGCCTAGTTCACCGCCAGGAAATCCCTCTCGCGCAAACCAGTTGAGGTAGTGGCCGGGCAAATCGGCGATAACGCGGCCCTTGTATTTGCCGTAAGGCATAGTAACACTGACCAGCTTTTGTAAATCTTCGGGTTTCATTGATGAGTTTCCCTGGCTATTCCGTCCGACCTGTTAAGCTTAAATAAAGTACATCGTTCTAATTGGCTTGAAATGACAGGAAGTTGCACAAGATAGCGAAATGGTCTTCAAACAGCGCTTCTTCCAGCGCTGGCAGCTGCGTGATTGGCACCCAGGCCACGCTTTCAAGATCGTCCGCAGCTTTAATCTCAGGCCAAGTCTTATCCGGCCAAGGGGTTGCCAAAGCAAAGTGATGCGCATGAGTAATGACGCGTCCACGGCACGATCTTCTTGGGTGGGAAAAAACTTTAACGTGTTGCAGACAATCTCGCAAACTGGCATCCGGCACGTTCAGGCTGGTTTCTTCCTTTAACTCGCGTATCGCACCTTGTAATAAGGATTCGCGTTTTTCCAGGAAGCCACCGGGGATAGCCCATAAGCCTTTACCGGGATAATACTTGCGTTTGCCAAGTAATACATGATCGTTGTAGGTAACCACGGCATCCACTGTCGTCGAAATAACATCCCAGGGAATGCCGGCGTAGACTTGATTCTCTTGGTCGATTTTGGCGTATTCGGCTTTTAATATCGTGTATTCAGGACTATTGGACCAATCATTTAGAAATTCCCGCACTGGCATAGAAATGCGACTGGCGATATTTGCCAAGGCTGTCCCGGCACTTTCCGCTGCAAAAAGCTGGTTGCGCAACGCCGTGGCATCGATATCCAGCTCGGACTCAATTTCCACCATCGACCAATCGGGAAAATTATCCAGATAATAAGTGGACTCGTCCTTTTTAAAGCCTACCAACGCGACCCGGTCGGCATCGGAAACACATGCGCCAACCTGCCGTCTGACATCGGCATTCCAAAGTGTGTCGTCGTAATAATCCCGCACCGGCAAAAACCGCAGGCGGGCTTGATCGCTCTCCGGCAGCGTGGCTGTGATCATAGCGGCCCGCTCGGTCCATTTGAACGGATTGCGGATGTTTCTGGACTGAAATGAGGAGCCGACAATCACCAATACCTCATCGGCGATTTCCAGCGCCCGGTTGGTAAGCTGCTCGTGACCCTTGTGATAGATTTGGTAACGGCCAATCACAATGGCTTTTTGGTATTTGGTCATCGCGTTTACCCTTAGTGCTTGGCCGCAATCGGCATTTGCCGGCCGGCGCCGAACGCTCTGGGCCGCACCCGAATAATCGGCGGCGCTTGCCGGCGTTTGTATTCGTTGCGCGCTATCATGCCGACGATACGTTGGTACACCGCTTCGCCGGCGGCGGTGGCTCGATAACTAGCCACAAAGTCGCGGGCTTGTTGATATTCGTGGTCAGCCAGCTGCTTGCCTTCGATCAGCAGTTTCAAGATTTCATCCAACACCTCGTAAGGCGGCAAGCTATCGGTATCTTTCTGATCGGGCGCCAATTCGGCGGAGGGTGGTTTCGTTAATATTGCTGCGGGAATAATTTCTCGTCCCGCACGCTGATTGATGTAGGCGGACAAGCGATACACCTCGGTTTTGTAGAGGTCGCCGATCAGGCCCAAGCCGCCATTGGTGTCGCCATAGAGCGTGCAATAACCCACCGATATTTCGCTTTTGTTGCCGGTGGTAAGGACCATCGCACCGGAGTGGTTGGAGTACGCCATCAGGATGGTGCCGCGCAGACGAGCCTGCAAATTTTCCAAGCTCAAACCGCGCAATTCATCGGTAAAACTGTTTTGAAATTGCGTGCCAAAATCATTCACCAGCGTCTTGATCGGGTAGCTGTAAAGCCTCACACCCAAGGCATCGCAAAGCAATTGGGAGTCACTCACCGAACCACTACTGGAGAATGCAGACGGCATCGTGATGGCGATGACGTTCTCCGGGCCTAAGGCCTCGGCGGCTAGGGCTATCGTCAATGCCGAATCGATGCCGCCCGACGAGCCCACCACGACTTGCTTGAAGCCGCAGCGCCGCACATAGTCCCGTAAGCCCAACATTATGTGTTGCAGAATGAATTCCTGATCGTTATCAATTTGGGATTGGGCCGGCTGAGGAATGATTTGAAATCCGCCCTCTGCAAAACGCAACGTGTCTATCACGGTTTGGAAAGCCGGCCATTCGCGCGCAATTTCGCCATCGGCATTCACCGCAAAGGAAGCACCGTCGAACACAATACTGTCTTGCCCACCGACTTGATTGACGTAAAGTATCGGCAAGCCATGTCGGCGGGCCGCGCCGCAAATCACCTGATGCCTTTGTGTGCGTTTACCAATATTGGACGGGCTGGCATTAATGCTGACCACAAAATCCGGGTGAGTTTCAGCAAGCGCTTCGTAAGGATTGACCGGATAATCGTCGGTATTGTCGTTCCAGCCGTCTTCGCAAATCATCAGCCCGACCTTGTAGCTGCCGATCTCGATGCTAACCGCGCCTTGCTGGCCCGGTTCGAAGTGACGGCGCTCGTCGAAAATATTGTAGGTAGGCAGTAGTTGCTTGTGATATTCGGCAATCATTTCGCCGTTATGAACGGCAATCAGCGCGTTATACAGCGGCTTGCCTGGCCCGGTCGACTTTATCGGCATGCCGACAATGGCGGTAATGTCCGGAAACTGTTTCGAGAAAGCGGCCAAGTTCGCCAGCGCCTCGTAGGCTTTACGGATAAAAGCCGATTCGTTCAACAGATCGCCAGGGTAATAACCGCACAAGGACAGCTCCGGAAATACCAAAAGCTGTGCCTGATGCCCGTCGGCTTGTCGGAAAGCGTCCTTGGCAATCTCAAGATTGCCGGCAAAATCGCCGACCATCGGATTAATTTGCGCGATGGCGACAGTCAAGGCATTACGTGTAGACATAAAAAATTCCTATGCAGAATTTAGGCGTAGTGATTAAAAATCTGCCGCAAATAGGCAATAAAGGTTTGGTCATTGCATAAGGTCTTGCCGGGGGCGTCGGACAATTTCGCCACCGGGTCGCCGTTACAGCGCACCAGCTTCATCACAATATTCAAAGGCTTGGGGCCGCCAAGATCATTAGTTAAATGGGTGCCGATGCCAAAGCCCAGTTGAATGCGATCCGCAAAGTGTTCATACAGGCCAATTGCCTTGGGAATATCCAAACCATCGGAGAACACCAGGCGTTTGCTATGCGGATCGATGCGTAGTTTTTGATAATGGGCGATGGCTTTTTCGCCCCAAACCACCGGGTCGCCGGAGTCATGCCGCAGGCCGTCAAACAGCTTGGCAAAATACAAATCAAAGTCGCGCAGGAACGCATCCATACCGATGGTGTCGGTTAAGGCTACGCCTAAATCGCCCCGAAACTCCTGCGCCCAATCTTCCAAGGCCATCCGTTGAAACTCGCGCAGCCGCACCACATGGGCTTGATAAGATTGCAGGTACTCGTGCGCCATCGTCCCAATCGGCGTTAAACCGAATTGTTTGGCCAGATAGACGTTGGACGTGCCTTTGAACAAGCTAGGCACTTCGGCTTGAAACGTGCGCACGACTTCTTCTTGCCAGCTACCCCAGGCGCGCCGCCGTAAACCAAAATCGAAAATCTCAAACGCGTGGGATTTTGTTGGCTGCTCAGCAAAGGCTTTTAGCGTTGCCAATTTTTCCTGCAAACGCCGTCTGCCTTCCGCCAGCAGTGCCGCCTGGTCGAAGCGGCGAAAATACAGTTCCGAGACGATGTACAAACAAAATATCTCGAAATTCATCACATGCACTTGCGGGCCTTGGGCTTGAATTCTCAGGGTGTCACCTTCGGCAAATACCTTGATGTATTTGCTTCTAAACCGAAACAAGGACAAGAACTCGATGAAATCCGGCTTTAAGTAACGCAGCTTGGCTAAATAGGCCAGTTCGTCATCGGCAAATTGCAGGGAACAGAGCTGATCCAGTTCTTGTTTGACATCGTCCAGCAACTCAGCCAGTGGGTATTCCGGTGTGCTCCGACAGATAAAATCGTATTCGGCACTGGCTTCCGGGCGCTTATGCAGCATGGTTTGCCACATCGGAAATTTGTACAAATCGTTTTCTAGCAGGCTTTTGACGATGGCAGTCATGGGCATTCCTTAAAATTTAGTGTTTGGGGGGGCGAGTTCTAAAGCAATTTCGGTGCTGGTCGCCAGACGAATACCCTGTAAGCGCAGTTCGGTAAAAAATTGCTCAACTGCCGCTTCGAATCCACTCACAGGACTCATGCAGTCAGTCAGAATTACCAGCTTGTGTTTTAGCTCTGCGGCACCGAACTGCAAGATGTCGCTAATCGTTTCTTTGACGCAATGACTGCTGGCTTGGCCGGCGATTATTAAACGATCCGACTGAGCGAGCATTTCCAACACGGCCAGATTCAACTGCGTAGCCTGATCGGCAGGATCGGGGATGACCGCCTTTAACGCCGAAAAGCTTTCCGTCCAAATGTTTTCGCCTTTTTGCATAAAGGTAACGGGCTTGCCGGTCCGCGTTTCCCAATTGCTTAAGGCTTGGGCCAGTTCAGGATTAAGATTGTGTCCCGGTGTGCCGATTAAACAATGCGGCGGCCACAGTATAAAAGGCCGCTGCATCTGTTCCAGTTGCGTCAGGTAGTTTAGAACATAGTCGTTTTGCTCTGGTGGAGTTTGCGCCGCTGCCAGTCGGTAGCGACCGGCTATAAAGTCAGCGGAAGTGACCAAGGAAAAGGGCGGCGGGGCTACCTCATGTTCAGTTAGCCAAGAGGTGTTGTGCGCCAGATCTACCATGTGATGGGTATCTAGCGTGGCGACAATCACTCCAATAGCAGATCCTGCCTGATTAATTAACTGTGCCAATCTCAGGCAATCCTGATACGCGCCGGGCACGGGCAAAGCCGGAACGTAAGCCTCTGTGGAGTAATCGCAAAAGTCGTTTTGCGCATCGATGATCAGTAACTGAGTATTTGGCATGGGCTTGAACCTGCAACAATATTTGAGATGGGCTTAGCTTAACCAAGTTAGTTACATTATGCAACTAACAAAAATATTTCACGACCCAGTTTTTATAAAGGTATTGATAGAACTGTTTATAATCCTTTACTAAGTGAGATCTCTCGCATCGCCCAACTCCATATTGATATGTCCGAGCCAATTATTTCAACCGTGGATATCGTCTTGCTGATCATCCAAGAGGATCGCTTGTGCGTCACGCTGTCCAAACGCGATAAAGAACCCTACGAAAACCAGGACGCATTGCCCGGCGGTTATATCCACGCCGAAGACGATAGGGATTGCCTGGACGCCGCAGTACGCATCCTGCAACAAAAAACCGGCTTGCTACCGCCTTATTTAGAGCAACTGAAAACCTTCGCCGGCGCCGCAAGAGATCCGCGCGGCTGGTCAATCTCGGTGGTGTATTTTGCCTTGGTCGATGCCGATTTGATCCTGTCCGCAACCAATCCAGGCCTAACGATTTGTCCTGTGGATGCGTTGCGGCGCTTACCGTTTGACCATAACGAGATTATTGCCGCCGCCGTAGACCGGATTCGTAACAAGTCGCAGTATTCCTCCTTGCCTTGTTACTTGGCCGGTGAAACCTTCAGCCTGCCAAGATTGCAGAAGATTTACGAGGCCTGCTTGGGCGAAACCTTGAACAAAGTCAGTTTCCGACGAAAGATGGACGAATTAGGGGTATTGGAAACAGTCGCCGGGCAAACCGAATCGGCCGGTGCGCATCGGCCGGCGCAGCTTTATCGGCTGAAAAGCGAATTTAAAAATCAGTTGAAACTATTGGTGCGCGGACTATAGCGCCCGATCTTTTAGCTTAGTGCCGGCCTGTTTCGGAATCGTTTTTTTGCATTAAGCCATCCAGGGTTAAGCCGCAACTGGGCGCAAAGGCCTGCATAAAAAACACCACTTCCGGCTGTTGCAGTTCGTGGATATTTTTAGCCAGTTGCTCCGCGGCCATCTCAAACTCGGTATTGCCGGCCTTGAGTTCGGCTTGGCATTTTAAGTAGGCGGAAATCTTGTCGGCCGCTTTAATGATGTGCTGATGAGCATCCGGCAGGTTTTCGTGTTGAATAAATGATCGAAAATCCTCGCGCAATGCGTCCGGCAACAGGTTTAACAGTTCGGTTTCGGCCTGCTGTTCGATTTGCTTATACGCGCCAAGTATCGCCGGCGAATGGTATTTGATCGGCGTCGGCAAATCGCCGGTAATCACTTCGGTTACATCATGATACAACGCGGCGGTGGCCACGGCATTGGCGTCGACTTGACCGGCGAAATAGCGATTTTTGATCAACGCCAGGGTGTGGGCAATCACCGCTACTTCCCAGCTATGCTCCATGACGTTTTCCTCATGGGCATTGCGCTTCAAACCCCAACGCTTGATCCAACGCAAGCGCGATAGGTAAGCATAAAAACTGCTACTAATGGCTGGCATCAATGATCGCTGTAGGTTGTCGTGCAGACCTTATGTTCATCGCAGTGCACGGTCTTTTTGATGGTGGTGGGCTTTTTAACCGGCTGATTGGCGGCCACAGTTTCCAGGCTGGTCATGGACTGATTCGCGGGTCTGTTGCCGGCTTGGTTATTGGCTACCAAGGTCAGCGTATTGCCCGTTTGCGTGATCTGGAAATATTTTAAAGTATTCATGCCAATCAACACTTCATCCAAATGGTCGTTGATGTGCGCCTCGAGATTTTTGATGACAGCACTACCCAGCACAAGGCTCGTGATTTGAGTCGCGCGATCCGCTACTTTGCCGCCGGCGGTGTAGGATTCCACCACGCCGCCGAAGGGCAGACCTGCTTCGATTGCCATACCGCTCGGAATCACGGTTTTAGTCGCGCCGGTATCGATCAGAAAAGGCATGGGCACATTATTGACTAATACCGTACCGCGAAAATGGCCTTGCGGGTCGGTTTTTAAAACCACGCCACCGGCTTTTGGGGAAATGAGATTGGATTGTGGTTGGGCTTGCGGAGCAATAGCCACTGGTAGCGGTATGTCAGCCTGCCTTTTGGCCTTTTCGAACCGCAAAAAGGCATCGGCGCCGTACCACAGCGCGGCAATGGTTAAGACCGGAAACAAAAGATAGCGAATGCCGCTGTTACTTGATTTTCCGCGACCCCGCTGAATCGTCTGATTGGCGACAAAATCAGGACCGCCAACTTTAGACGCTTGTTTATATTTTTCCCGATAGTAGTCGCGATCCTGTATACCCATGTTCTGTTCCGATAATCTGCGTTCAGCGATAAAACTCGTAACATTCTCAGCTACGTGCCGATTATTACCTAAAACACATCATGCCGGTGAGCGGGAAGTGAGAAAACTGCATATCGATACGGAGCATCCGAGACCGAGAGATAATCAAAAATCTGGATCTCCGCCTGAGTGTGGCGGGCGTTTCAGGGAAACCAACTATTCGAAGTTAAGGACAGAATTAGAATTCAAGGTCGATCATGGTTATTCCAAACTTTATATTAGCCAAGCCCTTAAATTCCCTGATACCGTCATTCCCGCGTAAGCGGGAATCCAGTGTGAAAACAGGGCTCCCGCTCACGCGGGAGCGACGATATTTGAGGGCCGGGTTAATAAACTGGGTTTCGCTTGGCTCAACCCAGTTCTATGCCGATCAATCCACCGGTTACGCGAAATACAACGCGCGCAGCTCACTCTGCGATGTAGCGCTTAACTCTTTGCCATCGCTTTTGCGGGTGACGGTGTACACACCTTTGCCGAGAACGATTTCCTCGCCATCGCTGGCAAAGCCGACGACATTATGATTGGCGTCGAAAGGAATACGATGCAGACCGCCGTTGTGGCTGTTGAAGTCGGCGATAATGCCCATATGCGGCGGGTTTTTTACCGAATCCCACCAAGGCAGTTTGCCGGCATCCTGCGCCCAAGTTTCACTCAAGGCTTCAGGCGGCAGGCAACGTTCGACCAAGTACTGGCCGATCACAGCAAATTGCATACGGGCGATTTTCTCGGGTTCGGTGCCGACCATATCCCGAGTTTCCAGAATATCACCGCTTAGAAACGCATCGCTTTTTGAAACAACGCGGTTCCAAGTGCCGTCAAGATTTTTGTGTTCAAACATATTATTCTCCTTAGTCGATTTGATTTGCACAGGCATCAACACCCAAGCAAAATCATGACCAACTTCTGCCAGCTGCAAAATCCGAAAATAACTGTTTGTTTTTAAAAGCTTAAGGACTCTCTGATTAAGTTCTTCGACAGGTTCAAGGCGAACCGTATGTTATTGATTCCGTTCGTGGTGAGCTTGTCGATCCACTAGTGCGACCAGCGTGTTCAGCGTGTCCTTGTAAACAGAAAGTCGGCACTTTCATGGCAACCCCCAAGCCCGCCAAAAAGCCTATCTCCGGGAACGCTTGCCAACTGTCCGACAATTTATCGAATTCCCGACAAAAACGCTCAGAATCATAAGGTAAATCTTAGTGAAAAAATGTCGAAAGCCTGATGCCATTTTTCATGCTAAGGATCAATAATTAGTTTTGCAGCTACCAGCGTCCGCGAGGGTGATTCTCGAACCCCGGTATTTGCTGCGGTTGCGGTGGGTATACGAACCCCCTTACTGGCGGTAATCCATAATAATCGGCTGGAGCCTGATAGCCGGTCGGAGGCTGAGGAATATAGCCCCGATAACCACCTCGATAGCCCTGAAAATCTTGGTTGCCTTGATTTCTTTGATAGTCTTGATAATCACGATCACGATCACGATACTGGTCATGGTCATTGCTGTAATTGTCTCGGCGATTGTATTGCCGCTGTTCGGGTTGCTGCCGGTATTGTCGTTGCTGCGGCTGTTGACGAGGCGTGTAGACCCAGTCATCTTGATCACCGAAGGCCGTACCTGACAAAAACCAGCCAAATACTAAAACTATTGCATGCCTAACCATAAATCCTCCTAAAGTTGGATTTTAGCGAATAAGAGTCAGTTTACTAGAGGATGGCGTCGAGCTCAGGTATTTAGGTGTTGAGTAAATTTGCGCTCAGGCAGATAAATATCTAAAAATTAAATATACATATGCAATTTAATCATTAATAAGCTGAGTGACTGCGCTGGCATAATGAGGTCACTTATCGAATATTATGAAGTTTAAGGTGATTGTCTATGAATTTAATGTATACGGCATCCGGATTTGTCGTGGGTATGCTGGTCGGTGTTACCGGTGTTGGCGGCGGTTCTTTGATGACGCCGCTTCTGGTGTTTTTGTTTGGCTTTAAACCGGCCGTCGCGGTAGGCACGGATTTACTGTATGCGTCGATTACGAAAACCGCCGGCGTGTTTGTTCATCACGGCAAGCATGGTTCGGTGGACTGGAAAATCGTCGGCTGGTTGGCACTGGGTAGTTTGCCGTTCGCCGGTATCACTTTGTATGTGCTGAAAAATCTGATGGAGGTCGGCAAGGAAGTGACCGGCGCAATTACCTTTACTTTGGGTGTGGCCTTGTTACTGACGGCTCTGGCTTTGCTGGTTCGCAGTATTCTGTTGCGTAAAGCCGCCAAGACGGGGGCAATCGATGATGAGCATAGCAACCAGGAAAATAGCGGCCGTTTTTCGCCGCGCTGGGAAAAAGTTGCGACGGTGTTTACCGGTGCGGTACTTGGAGTGTTGGTCACTTTATCCTCGGTTGGCGCCGGCGCTTTAGGAACTGTGGCTTTGTTATTTCTGTATCCGAGAATGACCACGTTGAAAATTGTCGGTACCGATTTGGCGCATGCGATTCCTTTGACCGCAGTGGCCGGTTTGGGGCATTTGAGTTTGGGGAATTTCGATCTGGATTTGTTGATCAGTTTGTTGCTGGGGTCGGTGCCGGGAATCTGGATCGGCAGTCATCTGAGTGCCAAGATTCCGGAATATTTTCTGCGTCCGGTACTGGCAACCTTGCTGCTGGTGATAGGTGTTAAGTTTGTATTGCAGTAGAGCCGGAATGAATGGTTTAGTTTGAAAAAGCCGTTCTCGTTAGTAACGAGAACGGCTTTTTAGTTTGACTATTTCGGGGCGCGTTTGCGTTCGTTTTCAGTCAATAAGATTTTACGTAGACGAATGGATTTTGGTGTCACTTCAACCAGCTCATCATCGCTGATAAACTCCAAAGCTTGTTCCAGCGTCATTTTTTGAATTTTGGCGCAGGTCAAGCTGTCGTCTGTACCCGCGGCACGAATATTGGTTAAAGGCTTGGGTTTGGTTGGGTTAACCACTAAATCACTACTACGGGAATGGATGCCGACTAATTGTCCTTCGTAGATTTCATCACCATTAACCACCAACAACTCACCACGCGCTTGCAGCGGATATAGCGAGTAATCGACCGCTTTACCTTTGGCCATGGAGATCAAGACGCCGCGCACGCGACTGCCAACCGCACCTTCTTTCACGGGGCCATAATGGTCGAAGACATGATAGAACAAGCCGGATCCGGAGGTTGCCGTCAAGAACTCGGTCTGGAACCCCAATAAGCCCCGGGAAGGCACGACGTATTCCAAGCGGATACGGCCTTTGCCATCGGGCACCATGTCTTTCAGGTCGCCTTTACGCTCGCCCAATTTCTCCATGATGGTGCCTTGATGTTGTTCTTCTACTTCAATCGTGACGTTTTCAAACGGTTCCGATTTAACGCCATCAATTTCGCGAATGATAACTTGTGGACGCGATACGCCTAGCTCGAAGCCTTCGCGGCGCATGTTTTCGATCAAGACCGATAAATGCAACTCGCCGCGACCCGATACTTTAAATTTGTCTGGATCATCGGTGGTTTCAACGCGCAGAGCGACGTTGTGCTGCAATTCTTTTTGTAAACGATCATAAATTTGGCGGGTGGTAATGAATTTACCTTCTCTGCCGGCAAATGGTGAGTTATTGACCTGGAAGGTCATGCTCACGGTTGGTTCATCGACCGATAGTGGCGGCAAGGCAACCACATTATTAGGGTCACATAAGGTTTCCGAGATTTTCAGGTTTTCAATACCGCAGAAAGCAATGATGTCGCCCGCTTGCGCGCTTTCCACTTCGACGCGTTCCAAGCCATGGAAACCATACAATTTCAACATCCGACCGCTACGATTTTTACCTTCGTTATCCACGATGGTTAACGGCATATTGCGTGTGACTTTGCCGTGTTGAATGCGACCGATACCGATAACGCCGACATAGGAGTTGTAATCCAGGCTGATGACCTGCATTTGGAAGGGCGCGTCCACCTCAACCGGGGGTGGCGCAACTTTATCAACAATAGTTTGAAACAGCGGTGTCATATCGCCGCCGGATACGTCAGCTTCTAGCCCGGCAAAACCATTTAACGCAGAGGCATACACAATCGGGAAGTCCAATTGCTCATCAGTTGCACCCAAGTTGTCGAACAAATCAAAGGTTTGATCGACCACCCAATCAGGGCGTGCGCCAGGACGATCCACTTTGTTGATGACGACGATGGGTTTTAAACCCAAAGCAAAGGCTTTTTTCGTGACGAAGCGGGTTTGCGGCATTGGGCCGTCAACGGCATCTACTAACAACAAAACCGAATCCACCATCGATAACACCCGTTCAACTTCGCCACCGAAGTCGGCATGGCCTGGGGTGTCGACGATGTTGATGTGATAGCCGTTCCAGTCAATCGCGGTGTTTTTCGCCAAGATGGTAATGCCGCGTTCTTTTTCCAGCGCGTTGGAGTCCATCACCCGTTCGTCGACTTTGGTGTGCGCGTCGAAGGTGCCGGATTGCTGTAAAAGTTGGTCAACTAACGTGGTTTTGCCGTGGTCGACGTGAGCGATGATCGCGATGTTTCTGAGTTTTTCTATCACAATAATTTACTAGATGATTTTTAAGGAACAGATAGGCCGAACGGACAAGCCGCCCAGCGGGATTTAGTTTTGGTTTCCGCGCTGGCGCGGACCGATTGGCTGAGGGATTAACTTTGTTGCCAAGGCAAGCCGTGAAAACGCCAGCCGCCAGTATTGCCGCGGTGCTTGTTTTCATCCAGCGGGCCTTCGAAGCCTTCCAGAATGTTGATTAGATGTTCATAGCCCGCTGCTTCCAGGGCTTTGGCAGCGTCTACAGAGCGCTGTCCGCTGCGGCACAGCAGCAGAATCGGCGTGGCTTTATTCGGGGCGTACTGCCGTACTTGGTCTACGAAACCCGTGTTTAACTGCATGCCCGGAAATTCTTTCCAAGCGACATGAATCGCTTGCGGCGGATGGCCGACAAAGCTGTGTTCGATGGCTGTTCTGACGTCGATCAGTACCGCGGCCGGATTAGTTTGTAATACAGCCCAGGATTGTTTGGGGTCGAGATTTTCTATCATTAATTTACCGCTTCATTTTTGCCCGATAAAACAGGCTTCGTTTCTATTGCCGAATCGCACATCGCCGAGTTTTGCGTATTCTTGGTAAAAAACCACGCTTAAGGGGCTGAATAGCCGCAATAATTCGTTGTTTGCCAGTAAATACTCGGGATTGCTGGGGCCTTGTTGGTCAAGTTTGTTGCGGGTAAATGTTTGATAAAACAGCAGGCCGCCCGGTTTCAAGGCTGCCATTATCGCATTACACAGGGTTCGGTCAAGAAAACGACAGATGACAATCACATCGTAAGCCTGTTGCGCCAGCGTTTCGGCGCTGATATGGCATTGCTGAGTGGCGATTGACAGGCCTTTTTCGGTAGCTTGTTGTTGCAATATTTGTAAAGCGACCAAGGAAATATCCCAAGCGTCCACAGCAAGGCCGGACTCGGCCAGGAGGACGGCGTTGCCGCCCAGGCCGCAGGCCAAGTCCAACGCTTTGCCCTGCTTGGGTAGCAAGTACTGGTGTTGGCTCAGCACCTCGGCAGGGAGTGGCGGAGAGCAGGCATTTCGGTAAATGGTATCCCACTTGTCTTGCAAATCGGTCATGGGTTCATGCCGATCCGATGCGGTAGCCAGGCTTGAATAAACTCTAAAAACGAACGTACTTTGGCCGACAAATATTTGCGGTGCGGGTACACCGCATAAATTTCCAGCGGTGCGATACCGTATTGCTCCATCACTACTTGCAGCCGGCCTTGCTCGATGTCGCGGCCGACGATATAGCGCGGCAACATGATCAGGCCCAAGCCATTCACCGCGGCGTTGCGGATCGGATCGGCCATATTGGCCTGCATCCTGCCCGTGACGGTTACAGTGCGCTCCCCGAGAATGCCCTTGAAGCGCCATTTGTTCCGCGGCGGGATCGCCCAGTTGATCAAGCAGCTATGGTCTTCCAGGTCTTCCGGGTCTTGCGGAGTGCCATGTGCTTTAAGATATTCTGGGGACGCGCAAACGACCAGCGAGGAACTGGCCAACTTTCGGGCTACCAGGCTAGTGTCGTTGAGTTGTCCCAAATAAATAGCCAGATCGACGCCCTCATCGATTAAATCGACTTGTCCGCCTTTCAGCACCATCTCTACGGAGAGGTCGGGGTAGTTTTTTAGATATTCGGTCAAGCCCGGCGAAATATGGCTGGCGCCGATGACCGGTGGCGCCAGAATTTTTAGGGTGCCGCGCGGCTCTGTTTGTAGGTGAGTGATCGCCGATTCCATCTCCGCTACGTCCAGTAGAACTTGCTGGCAACGCTCCAGGTAAGCCTCGCCGGCTTCCGTCAGGCTTAAGCTGCGGGTTGTGCGATTGAATAAACGCGTGTTCAGTTCGCTTTCCAGCTGCATAATATGTTTGGTAGCCATGGCTCTGGAAATATCGAGATCTTTGGCGGCTCCGGCAAAGCTGCCGGCTTTGGCGACGCGGACAAAGACATTCATGCTGGTTAGTTTGTCCATGGTATCTCCTGGAAAGTAAAAAAATCACCAAAAAGCGTTGACATTTCTATTGTTTCTAAATTGTATACAATTTATTTAGTAAAAGCCTAATTGTAAACTTTTTTCTATCCTGTATAGTGCGCTGCAACTGAAGAGCAAGCACATGAAGCCTTGTCAAGCGCAAGATTTAAAAATAGAGAATTTGAGCACAATGAACGACGTTAAAAAAGACATCTTGATCGGCGTTCTTTTTATTGTCGGTGTTTGGAGCTTTATTTCCGGATTGTTCGTCATCTCCACAATGTTATTCGCTGCCACTTCCATATTTAGCAATATGTCGACTAAGGCGCTGCTGAATAGCCGATCCAAGAATTTGTAACTACCTCCTGGTGTTGTAATAACGAGCGGAACCTCCTTCTAAGCACTCCGCTGGTTTTTTTGCCTTCCTCTGCGCAAGCATAGGGAGGCTTTTTTTTGCCGATAGATTTTTTTTGGCTGTTTCGGCAACGTGCTATGATTTTGCAATTTTCAATCTAAACAAAAGCTAATGAGCGAAGTTTTACAGCAATTGGCCCAGGTTCTTGAACAGCGTAAGCTGCAAACTGCCGATCAGTCCTACGTAGCCAGTTTATACGCCAAGGGATTGGATCATATTTTGAAAAAAATAGGCGAGGAAGCCACTGAAACGGTGATTGCCGCCAAAGACGGCGATAAGGATAAAATAGTGTATGAAACCGCCGATCTTTGGTTTCACTGCATGGTGATGTTGGCGCATCAGGAACTCGGGCCGGAACATGTGATCAATGAGTTGCAAAGGCGCTTCGGATTGTCCGGTTTACAGGAAAAAGC
The DNA here is from genome assembly GCF_057126975.1 of Methylomonas sp. 2F7. Classification (NCBI taxonomy): domain Bacteria; kingdom Pseudomonadati; phylum Pseudomonadota; class Gammaproteobacteria; order Methylococcales; family Methylococcaceae; genus Methylomonas; species Methylomonas sp. 2F7. Next base: position 4,435,249 of record NZ_CP195203.1, on the reverse strand, counting down.
GCAGCGCGATGTTTCCTGATGGTTAAAATTAAGGAGTGAACAATGGGTTTAAGCATCCCTCATTTATTAGTAGTGTTAGTTATCGTGATCTTGGTGTTTGGCACCAAGCGTCTGAAGAATATCGGCGCCGATCTCGGCGAGGCGATTAGGGGATTCCGTTCGGCTGTTAAGGAAGGTAGCGAAGATAAGGCGATTGCAAGCAAGGAAGAAGAGCCTTTGGAAGGCGAAGTGACTAATAAAGAAAAAGATCGGGCTTAGTCTGCGATATGTTCGATGTCGGCTTTTCAGAATTGTTGATGGTTGGGTTGGTGGCGCTATTGGTACTAGGCCCGGAAAAATTGCCGAAAGCGGCCCGATTGGCTGGGTTTTGGGTAGGAAAGGCCCGTACTGTGCTGGCGACTGCTAAGGCGGAAATTAAACAGGAATTGCACGCCGAGGAGATGCGCCAGTTAATCCAGCAACAGTCCATAGCCGGCGAATTGCAGAAAGTGGTGCAGGATACTCAGTCGGCCCTTGACGATATTAACTTCAATGCTCAGGCAGCGACCGAAATCAATCAGGACGATGACAAGCCAAGCACCGCTGGGTAACGAGCAGTCTTTTTTTAGCCATTTAGTCGAACTGCGCGACCGCCTGTTGAAGGTGGTGCTATGCGTGCTACTGGTGTTTGTCGCTACCGCAAGCTACGCCAACGAGATTTATGCCTATCTGGCCGAGCCGCTGTTGCAGCACATGCCGAAAAACAGCACGATGATCGCCATTGATGTAGCATCGCCGTTTTTCACGCCGTTCAAACTCGCATTCGTAGTTGCGGTGTTTATTTCCATTCCCTTCATTCTTTACCAGTTCTGGGGCTTTGTGGCGCCTGGCTTATATCGTCATGAAAAGCTGATGGTGGCGCCGTTGCTATTGGCTAGCACGTTGTTGTTTTACAGTGGCGCGGCCTTCGCCTATTTTCTGGTATTCCCGTTGGTATTCGGCTATCTCACGTCGGCGGCGCCGGCCGGGGTGGCGGTGATGACTGATATAGCCACTTATCTCGACTTTGTATTGGCGATGTTTTTTGCCTTCGGGTTGTCGTTCGAAATTCCGATTTTCACTATCGTATTGGTCTGGACCGGCATCATCACCCCCGAGACGCTGTCTGAAAAGAGGCCGTATGTCATCGTCGGAGTGTTTGTCATCGCGATGTTTTTGACGCCGCCCGACGCTTTGTCGCAAACCCTGTTGGCAGTGCCGATGTGGCTGTTGTTTGAATCCGGATTGCTGTTTTCACGCTTATTTGTCAAAAAAGAATCGGCGGCTGAGGATCGTGAATAGTATCGCTCAGCGTTTTGCCAATGTAAGCAAGCAACTCCGCCAGGCCGAAATCGATTCACAACGTCCGCTTGGTAGTGTGCAACTGTTGGCCGTCAGCAAGACCAAGCCAGCGGCTGATATAGCCGCTGCATACCGGATTGGTCAGCGCCATTTCGGCGAAAACTATTTGCAGGAAGCGCTGAAAAAGCAACTGGAATTGGCGGCTTTTAACATTAGCTGGCATTTCATCGGGCCGCTTCAATCCAATAAAACTAAGGCAATTGCCCAGCACTTTGCCTGGGTGCACAGTGTTGATCGTCTGAAAGTAGCCGAGCGCCTCAGCGAGCAGCGTCCGGACTATTTGCCGCCGCTGAATATCTGTTTACAAATCAATATCAGCGATGAAGCCAGCAAATCCGGGATTGAGTTGGCCGATTTGCCGGAGCTGATCGAGCAAGTCAGAAAATTGCCTAACTTGCGTTTACGGGGAGTTATGGCGATTCCGGAGCCGCAGCAGGATTATCAGGCGCAATGCCTGCCGTATCGGCAGCTCTATCAGGCAGTGCGGCAACTTGATCGTAACGATCTCGATACCTTTTCGTTTGGGATGAGTGGTGATTTGCAGGCGGCGGTTGCCGAAGGTTCAACATTGGTGCGGATTGGCACGGCGCTGTTCGGCGAGCGTCCTAGCCAATAATTTGTTTTTAATGGATAATGGCGGCTATTTTCCGATAAATCCCCATTTTTCAACGCGATGAAACAAAAGCTGGAATCCCTGTTACAACAAGCCGTTACAGCCCTTAAAACTCAAGGTATTCTCGAAAACGATTTTATTGCGCAAATCAATTTAGAGCGCACTCGCGATGCGCAACACGGCGACTTCGCCACCAACCTGGCGATGTTACTGGCCAAGCCGGCCAAACTTAATCCTAGACAACTGGCCGAAAAAATCGTCGCCGCGCTGCCGAGCGATGCGCTGATCACCAAGGTTGATATCGCCGGCCCCGGATTTATCAATTTCTTCATCAATCCCGATAGCCAGTTCCAAATTGTCAAACAGATACTCGATGCCGGAGCGGAGTTCGGTTTAAGCAAGATTGGTGCGGGCAAACGTGTCCAAGTCGAATTCGTTTCCGCCAATCCCACCGGGCCTTTGCATGTCGGCCATGGTCGCGGCGCGGCTTACGGTTCGGCTGTGGCGGATTTGCTGGCGGCAGCCGGGTTTCAAGTCGAGCGAGAATACTATGTGAACGATGCCGGCCGGCAGATGGATATTCTGGCTACCAGTGTCTGGCTGCGGTATCTGGAAGCCTGCGACGAGGTTCTGCCTTTTCCGAGTAACGGTTATCGCGGCGAATATGTCCGAGATATTTCCGCTAATTTGCATAAGAAAGCTGGCGACGCCTACCGCCGAGCCGCCGCGCTAGTGATGGCGGATTTGCCCGCCGACGAGCCGCAAGGCGGCGACAAGGAAAAACACATCGATGCGTTGATCGACCGTGCCAAAGCCTTGCTCGGCGACGCTTATAAAGAGGTATTTCAAGCCGGTCTGGACGAAATTCTGGACGATATCAAAAACGACTTGGCCGAATTCGGCGTCAGCTATCAACAGTGGTTTTCCGAGCGCTCGCTGATGGACGATCATTCCGTCGAACAAGCCCTAAAACGTCTGGATGCGGCCGGGTACCTCTACCAGCAGGAAGGCGCCACTTGGTTTGCCTCCAGTCGCCTGGGCGACGAAAAAGATAGAGTAGTGGTACGTGATAACGGTCAGACCACCTATTTTGCTTCCGATATTGCCTATCACATGAACAAGCTGGATCGCGGCTTCGATCAAATCGTCAACATCTGGGGTGCCGATCACCACGGTTATATTCCGCGCGTGAAAGCGGCGATGCAAGCCCTGGGCGCCGACGAATCCAAGCTGAAAGTATTGCTGGTGCAATTTGCGATCTTGTATCGCGGCGACGAAAAAGTACAAATGTCGACCCGCTCCGGCGAGTTTGTCACCCTAAGGCAACTGCGCAACGAAGTGGGTAGAGATGCGTGCCGCTTCTTTTACGTGATGCGTAAATCCGAGCAACATATGGATTTCGATCTGAAGCTGGCTACTTCCAGAAGCAACGAAAACCCGGTTTATTATGTGCAGTATGCGCATGCCAGGGTGTGTAGCGTGTTGCGCCAGATCGACGAAAAAGGTCGGCAACGCAATCCGCATTTGGGTACGGAGCATCTGAGTCTGTTGACCGAAGAGCAGGAAGCCGCGTTACTGACTACACTTTCCAAATACCCGGAAGCTTTGGAACGTGCTGCTGTGAATTACGAGCCTCATCAATTGATTCATTACTTGCGTGAGCTGGCCAATCAGTTCCACAGTTATTACAACGCACACCAGTTCCTGGTAGACGACGACAAACTTTGTAATGCCCGCATTAATTTGATTTGTGCCGTCAAGCAAGTATTGGTCAACGCCCTATCCTTATTGAAAATCAATGCACCTGAAGCGATGTAATGGCCAGAGACTATAAGCACCGCGTTCAAAGCCCCAGTTACACCAACAGTCGCAGAAAGCCGAAAAAATCTTCGGTTGCACCTTGGCGTTGGTTGCTGGTCATCGCGCTGATTGTAGCTTTTGGGGTGTTTTTGAACATGATCCGCAAAATGGTTCCGGAATTAGTTGCCGGCAAACCCGAGGCGGAAACACCGCAAATAGTGGAAAAATTAAAGCAGGAATTACCGGTCAAACCGCAAACTCAAGCGGTCGTTGAGCCGGAAAAACCGGCGGAGCCGTCACAACCTGCGGAACCGGAAGAGCCGCGTTACGATTTTTATACCATACTGCCACAGGCGGAAGTGGTGGTGCCCGATTACGAAATCAAAACCCGGGTACGTGAGCAGCTGGTCGGTAAAACCAAGGCTGCCAAATACATTATGCAGGCGGGTTCCTTCCGGGAGGCCTCGGAAGCCGAACGCCACAAGGCTAAGCTGGCATCGCTCGGCATAGAGTCCCGGGTCGAGAAAGCTAAAGTCGGCAATGTTATCTGGCATCGCGTTAAGGTCGGTCCCTACGATAATCCCGCCAGCGTTTCCACGATTAAGGAATTGCTGCAGAAAAACGGCATCGGTGTGATTGTTACCGAAAGCGGTCAATAAGCGTTCAAAAATATCCAGGGTTTTGCCTGGCATCGTTCAAGCAATTCTCCAGCGCAATGCTGTGTATACTGCGGTAGTAAATTAGATTGACTGGCTTGCTGTTTTAAGCTCTGATAACTTCAACAATTACGAGAGGAGAGGTCTTATGGTTAACAAAAAGACGATGGTGCTGATGCTGTTGGCGCTGATGATGCTGAGCGGTTGCAGCCGAGGGTTTCGGGCTAGCGAAGTCAAAGATGACGATTTGGTCGAGGTAAGCTTCGAGGCGGTTGATCAGCTGATTCTCGATTTGCGCGAACCTTTACCTAAAGGTAGTTTGGTGGTTATCAATTCGCTGGTTAATGTCGGCGAACTGGAGCAAACGCTGGCGTTTGGCCGAATTGTCTCCGATCAAATTTCCTCGGCCTTTCATCGTTCCGGTTACCGGGTGATGGGTATGGAGTTGCCTACCGAAATTTTTGCTAAAAACGAAGCCGGCATTCTGCAGCTACCAGATAAAACCAAGGAAGCTTTAAATAACGTCGGGGCTAAAGCGGTCGTCATAGGATCGTTTGCGCCAGGCTACAACAACGTCTACGTTTCGCTAAGGGTTGTGGACATCGCCAGTCAGAACGTAATTTCCTCCACCGACTATTCTGTGTCGATGGGGCCGGATGCCAAGGTTTTGGTTAAAAAACCGCCAGTACCCGCGCCAGCTAAGCCATAGTGCCCAACTATTAAGCGGATTGCCTTTTGGCAATCCGCTGCTCGCTACAGTTGAGCCATCAGGCTCGACGCACTATAAATCCAACCGTAATCACAGCTGTTCGTGGGCCAAGTTCTGTGCCAAAAACCCAGAAATTGCCGGCGGTGTGTCGAAATTGCCGTAAGCCAATAGTAATTTGGCGTAAGCCGCTTCCAACGACGTATTCCAGATCATTTCCGCGCCCACATCCAACAGCTCGTGAGTTGAGGCGTATGCGCTTTCTGAATATAGCGCCGGTGTCAGATAAATTTTGACTCCCTGTCTGATGCAATGTTTGACGAACTCCACCAGGCTGTATTGCTCTCCTGCTGCACTTGACGCGCAAGCCGTCCCGGAATGGTACAGGTCGTGCAGCACTGCATCGACGTTATCGAGATTGTAGGCAGAGTAATCCAGGCCGGGATAAGGTCTGATCACCAATATTCGCTTGGAAAAGTCGGGTTTAAGCGCAATTGGCGAACGCGTACCTAGCTCCAAAATTTGCAGAGGCTGGAACCGCCCGTCCTCGAAGCGCATCCAGGCCTGCGACTGCACGCTGATGAAATCGCTACTTAACGGCAGGCAGGACGATAGGCGACAGCCGAGATGAATCAGCATCGCTTGTCCTGGATTTCGATACGGCACAAACACGCCGGCTCGGCCGAGTTGGCGGATAAATTCCACTGCACACAGAAAGTTGGCCACGCCGTTGGCTTGGGGATTGTCTAGCGGCAGATCGCTGGAAACCAGCAGTAGCGGAATCGACAAACCATTAAAATACAGGCTCAGCGCAGCGGCGCTAAATGCCAGGCTGTCGGTGCCGTGGGTGACGATGATGCCGTCGAATTGGCTTAAATCCTCGGCTTCAATCGAAGCGATGATCTGCGGCCAGTGGCTGGGATGCAGGTTTTCGCTGAGAATCTGCACGGGCTGCAAGGTCTTGAAGTTTACCGAATTGGGCTTGGGATCTTGTTCTGCAAAGCGTTGCAATAACTTAAAACCGGCGTTGCCGTCGGTACTGATGGTGTCGCCGCGAAGCTGCGAACCAATGGTGCCGCCGGTAAACACCAGCAGGATGTTTTTCTTCATAAACGATGGTTTCTAGTATGATGTTTTGTTCACAAAGCCCATCTTAAACACTCCGCATGAAAATATCACTGATCGTGGCGATGGCCAGTAATCGTGCCATTGGCCTGAGCGGCCAAATGCCCTGGCATCTCTCGGCTGACTTGAAGCGCTTCAAACAAATCACCATGGGTGCGCCGATCTTGATGGGCCGTAAAACCTTTGAGGCCATCGGCCGGCCTTTGCCGGGCCGGGAGAATATCATTGTCAGCCGCGACCCGAGTTATCAACAGCCTGCTTGCCAGGTGTTTACTGACATCGATAGCGTGTTGCAACGCTATGCCGATAGCCCGGAATTATTCGTGATTGGCGGCGCCACCTTATACGAAGCAATGCTGTCGTATGCCGATTATTTGTACCTGACCGAAATCCACAAAACTTTCGCGGGCGACACTTTTTTCCCGGAGATCGATGCCAGTCAATGGCGGGAAGTTGCCAGGGACGATGTTAAAAACGATCAAGCCGTTGATTTTAGCTACAGTTTTTTAAAGCTGGAACACATCCGGGTTGGTTCTGGCGGGCGCTAGATTTTAGCGGTCGGTTAGAATTGGGCATTTTTGTCATAAAACTGTCACATTTGCTTCATACTATTGTCATGCTAGGTTGGCAATATGAATCTTAAGTTTTAAACATTTCGAGAAAATATATGAAAAATACATTCAAGCTGAAATCGCTGGTTTTAGGATTTGGTTTTGCATCGACTGCTTTGCTCGGCGGTGAAGCAGTGGCGGCTCCCGCGACATTGGATCCGGCTTTGCCTGAATATGCGGCAGCCAGCGGCGTGTCCGGCAACATCTCCAGCGTTGGCTCGGATACTTTGGCTAACTTGATGACCTTGTGGGCCGAAGAATTCGGCAAGATTTACCCCAACGTCAACATTCAGATTCAAGCAGCCGGTTCTTCGACCGCTCCACCAGCGTTGACCGAAGGCACCGCTAATCTGGGTCCGATGAGCCGGAAAATGAAAGATAACGAAATCGACGATTTCGAAAGCAAATACGGTTACAAACCGACCGCGATTCCGGTTGCTATCGATGCCCTGGCAGTGTTCGTCAACAAGGATAATCCGGTTAAAGGCTTAAGCATTCCGCAAGTGGATGCCATTTTGTCCTCAACCCGTAAATGTGGTTATGCCACTGATATCACCACTTGGGGCCAAGCCGGCCTGACGGGCGGCTGGGCAAGCAAACCAATTCAGTTGTATGGCCGTAATTCGGTGTCCGGTACTTACGGTTTCTTCAAAGACGAAGCGCTGTGCAAAGGCGATTTCAAAAGCAACGTCAACGAACAACCTGGTTCCGCTTCGGTTGTGCAATCGGTTACTACATCTGCAAACGGCATCGGCTATTCCGGTATCGGTTACTCCACCTCGGGTGTAAAAGCCGTGCCTTTGGCCTTGAAAGATGGTCAGCCGTTTGTTGAAGCTTCTCCTGAGAACGCCACATCAGGTGCGTACCCGCTGTCTCGTTTCTTGTACGTTTACGTCAACAAAAAACCTAATGAGCCGTTGGCTCCAATGGAAAAAGAGTTCATTAAAATGGTGTTGTCTAAAACCGGCCAACAAGTCGTGATCAAGGACGGCTACATTCCGCTGCCAGCCAAGGCCGTAGAAAAAGCCTTGACGCTGATTCAGTAATTAAAACAGCCAAGGATGTCTGATAAAGGGACAATTCTGCATGGATGCAGCAAGGGATTGGCTAATGGAAACAATGTCATTACCTCCTCTCGCCAAGTAATGGCGGATGATCTTGTATAATATCAAGCCGATAATTCCTAAGTTTTATCGGCTTTTTTGTCTCTGAATGCGTTGCAATTTTCCAGCGCCGCTTTGTTAACCAACGATACCTTGTTATGACTGAAGCCCATTTTACTCAAACGAAAGCCACGCTGTTTCAGACAGCGACTAGCGACCGTTACCAGCGCTGGCGTCTGGTCAAAGACAAGATGGTGGCGCGCGGCGTGGTAGCCGGTGGCTTAAGTATCATCCTCGCCGTGGTGTTGATCTTTTTTTACCTATTGTATGTGGTTTTCCCGATACTGCTGCCGTCCCACGCGGAAGCGGTCGCTCGTTACGACGTGCCCGAGCGGGCGCTGGGCAATACCGTTTTCCTGTCGATGGAAGAGCAGAACGAAGTGGCGGTGCGTTTTACCGACACCGGCAAAGCGATATTTTTTAGCGTCGCCACCGGCCAGCTGATTCGCACCGAGGTATTACCGATTCCCGAGCAAGTGCAAATCACCAGTTACGCCCATGGCGGCGTCGATAAAGGTGTTATCGCCTTTGGTTTGTCGGATGGCCGTGCCGTGGTCGTCAGGCACGATTACAAACTGTCATATCCCAATGGCAAGCGGGTAATTACTCCCGCTATTCAATATCCGCTAGGCGCCGAACCGCTGGTGGTGGATAAGCAGGGCCAGGCGCTAGTCAAGTTGGCGGTGAAGTTAGGCGATAAAAACAGCACTTTGCTGGCAAAAACCGCCGATAACCGCATGGTCTTGACTAGTCTCAGTAAAAAAGAATCGCTGTTCGACGATGAAGCCACTTGGGAAGCCACCGATTCGGTGGTTGAGATGGCCGCGGATGAAGTGGATTTCATCCTGCTGGATAAAGAACTGCGCAATCTGTACCTGGCCAGCCGTGCCGGGGATTTGACCGTAGTCGATATTCTCGACAAGAGCAAGCCCGAGATCAAACATAAATTGAATGTGCTGCACCAAGGCGTGCAAATCAGCAGCATGGAGTTTTTGAACGGCGATATTTCGCTATTGATCGGCGATACCAGCGGGGTGATGGCGCAGTGGTCCATGGTCCGCGACCAGCAAAACCATTTCAGCATTGAAAAATTGCGGGCGTTTAAGGTATCCGACGCGCCGATTATTACCATTAACCCGGAACAGCGCCGCAAAGGCATGTTGGCAGCCGACGCCAACGGCGAGATCGGGATATACAGTTCCACCGCCGCACGGGAATTGATCAAGGAAAAAATCGCCGGCGGAAAGCCTGTTTCCGTCACCTTGTCGCCGCGCGCCAATGCCATGTTACTGCAAACCGAAGACGGCAAAATCAATCATTGGACTATCGAAAACGAACACCCGGAAGTATCGTGGAGTTCGTTATGGAACAAGGTTTGGTACGAAAGTTATCCAAAACCCGATTACATCTGGCAATCATCGGCGGCCAGTAACGATTTCGAACCGAAAATGAGCTTAACGCCGCTGGTGTTCGGCACCTTAAAAGCTTCGTTCTACGCGATGTTGATGGGCGTGCCGCTGGCTTTGTTTGGGGCGATTTATACAGGCTATTTCATGGCGCCCAGCGTGCGCCAGTACGTGAAGCCGGGCGTGGAAATCATGGGCGCATTGCCGACCGTGATTCTGGGCTTTTTGGCCGGTTTGTGGCTGGCGCCTTTCGTGGAAGCCAATCTGACCGGGATTTTTGCGTTGTTGATGATCGTGCCCTTGTCGGTGATGATTTTTGCTTATTTTTGGCAATTCGTACCGGAACAAACCCGTCACAAAATTCCCGACGGCTGGGATGCGGTGGTGCTGATCCCGGTGGTGATATTCGGCGCCTGGTTGTCTTTTCAGTTAAGTCCGTCCATCGAAGCCTTGTGTTTTCACGGTGATTTGCGCACCTGGATGCGTGAGGAATTCGGCATCGGTTACGATCAACGCAATACTCTGGTGGTTGGTTTAGCGATGGGTTTTGCCGTGATTCCGATGATTTTCTCCATTGCCGAAGATGCGATTTTCAGTGTACCCAAACATTTGACGACCGGTTCGTTGGCGTTGGGCGCTACGCCTTGGCAGACCATGACCAAGGTGGTGTTACTGACCGCTAGCCCCGGCATTTTTTCGGCGATCATGATCGGTTTCGGCCGTGCGGTCGGTGAGACGATGATTGTGTTGATGGCTACCGGCAATACGGCGGTGATGGATTTGAGCATCTTTCAGGGTCTGCGCACGCTGTCGGCTAATATCGCGGTGGAAATGCCTGAATCGGAAGTGAATAGCACCCACTATCGGGTGTTATTCCTGGCGGCTTTGGTACTGTTCATGTTCACTTTTGTAGTCAACACGCTGGCTGAAGTCATTCGGCAGAATCTAAGACAAAAATACAGCTCATTATGATTAAAGCATGGTTTAAGAGCGGTTCGCCCTGGATATGGATGACCGCCGGCGCGGTCAGTTTAAATCTGATACTGGTGGTGGGCTTGCTGCTGCTGATTGCGGTGCGGGGCTTGGGACATTTCTGGCCGGCTGACATCATTGAATATCGTTATCAAGATCGCGATGGCCCGGAAAGCTCCATCATCGGTGAAGCGGTGGCGACTTCGTTACTGCCCGCAGCGCAAGCCAGGGCCGCCGGCCATGATTTGCTGGATAACGGCGAATATTTGGTGCAGCATCTCGTAAAAACCGGTAACCGCGATATTCTCGGTAGCGATTTTCGCTGGATCCAGCAGCAATACATTCACCGCCAATCCACGCCGGACGATTTGATCATGGTCGAACGCCGTGAGTGGGGCAATTTCTACGGCAGATTGCTGGCGGTGAAGGAAGACGGCGTGGTAATCGCCCAAGGCGAGCAGGCCTGGCAGGTGGCGCAGCAGAAACTGGCGACAGTGTTGGAACAACACGACGAAATCGATAGTTTACAAGACCATGAAGTTGGGGCGATCAACTATGAATTGGAGCGTCTGCGTCTGAAGCAACGCGGCTTGGAACTGAAAAATGCCTGGAACGATGCGGCTAAGCAGGAGTTTGCCGCGCAAAAACAGACTTATGAAAAACAATACCAAGTGATCCAGCAACAAATCGGCAAGCTGAGCAAGGAAAGCAAGCGCTATAGCTTGCTGGTTGCGGAAGCCGGAAACAAGGAAATTAGTCTGCCCTTGAATCGGGTGGTGAAAATGACCCGCCCCAACACGATGAGCGTGCTGGACAAATGCGGCGAATATGTCGCTAATTTCGCCACTTTTGTGAGCGACGAACCGCGTGAAGCCAATACCGAAGGCGGTATTTTCCCGGCTATTTTCGGTACTGTGTTGATGGTGATGCTGATGGCGGTCGTCGTCACGCCGTTCGGGGTAATCGCTGCGGTTTACCTACGTGAATACGCCAAGCAGGGCTTTATTACCCGAGTGATCCGAATTGCCGTTAATAATCTGGCCGGCGTACCGTCCATCGTTTACGGTGTGTTCGGCTTGGGTTTTTTCGTGTACATCATCGGCGGCAATATCGACAGCTTGTTTTTCCCGGAAGCCGCGCCCGCCCCGGTTTTCGGTACGCCCGGTTTGCTGTGGGCCTCGTTAACCCTGGCTTTGATGACCCTGCCGGTGGTAATCGTGGCCACCGAGGAAGGTTTGTCGCGGATTCCCAAATCGATTCGAGAAGGTAGTTTGGCGCTGGGCGCCACCAAAGCCGAAACCTTGTGGCGCACGGTATTGCCGATGGCCAGTCCGGCGATCATGACCGGCTTGATTTTAGCGGTGGCACGCGCCGCCGGCGAGGTAGCACCTTTGATGCTGGTCGGTGTAGTGAAACTGGCGCCGACTTTACCTTTGGACGGCAATTTTCCTTATTTGCATCTGGATAGAAAGTTTATGCATTTAGGGTTTCATATTTACGACGTCGGCTTCCAGAGTCCGAATGTCGAAGCCGCCAGACCTTTGGTTTACGCGACGTCATTATTACTGGTGATGGTGATTATTGGTCTGAATATGTTCGCTATCTCGATACGTAACAATCTGCGGGAAAAATACCGCGCCCTGGAAAACTAATTTCGCATATCCATCCGGAAGACTGGACCCCATACCATGACAACAGCCCAAAAGAATACCCACGCCATTGACATTAGCGCGTTGAAAAGGGAAGACAGAAAAAGCGCCGAGCAGCTAGAGACTTGCATCAAAGTCGAAAATCTGGATTTGTTCTACGGCCAGAAGCAGGCCTTGCATAGCGTGAATATGGAAATGCCGCACAAGAAAGTGACTGCCTATATCGGTCCCAGCGGTTGCGGGAAATCGACGCTATTGCGCTGTATCAACCGGATGAACGATCTGGTCGACGGCGTCACCATCAAAGGCAAGATTCTGCTGGATGGCGAGGATATTTACGATAAATCGGTCAATGTCGCAGCTCTGCGCCGGCGAGTGGGCATGGTGTTTCAAAAGCCCAATCCGTTTCCGAAAACCATTTACGAAAACGTGGCCTACGGCCTAAGGATTCAAGGCATCAACGATCGACGTATACTCGACGAAGTGGTGGAAAAATCCTTGCGCGGCGCGGCGCTTTGGGATGAGATGAAGGATCGACTGAACGACAATGCCTTGGGTATGTCCGGCGGTCAACAGCAAAGGTTGGTGATTGCCAGGGCAATTGCCATTGAGCCGGAAGTGATCCTGTTGGACGAGCCGGCTTCGGCGTTGGATCCAATCTCGACCTTGAAAATCGAAGAATTGATTAACGAATTGAAAGAAAAATATACGATAGTGATCGTTACCCATAATATGCAGCAGGCGGCGCGGGTATCCGATTTCACCGCTTTTATGTACATGGGCGAATTAATCGAATTTGGTGAAACCAGCGAGTTGTTTACCAATCCGGCGAAAAAACAAACAGAAGATTACATTACCGGCAGGTACGGCTAGGAGGTAGACAATGGATAACAGCAAAATCAAACAGCACATTTCCCGTCAATTCAACGAGGAGATGGAAGACATTCGCAACAAAGTGCTGACCATGGGCGGCCTGGTTGAGCAGCAAGTCGATTTGGCGACCAAGGCTTTCATGAGTAACGACATGGAGAATGCCGAAAAAGTGGTGCAGCAGGACCAGTATGTCAACGAGATGGAAAAAGACATCGATCACGAATGCACCGAAATCATGGCCAAGCGCCAGCCGGCGGCTTTTGATTTACGCATGTTGATTGCCACTATCAAAATCATCACCGACCTGGAACGGATAGGCGACGAAGCCGCACGTATCGCCAAAATGACCATGCGTCTGGAAGGTGCCGATTATTATCAAGACAAGTACTATGAAATTGAACATCTCCTGAATTTGGTCAAGGACATGCTGAACGGCGCCTTGGATGCCTATGCCCGAAATGATGTCGAGGAAGTGATTGCCATCACCGAGCAGGACGCCAAGGTAGACCGGGAATACACCAGCATCACCCGCCAATTGATCACGCAGATGATGGAAAACCCGCGTAACATCACCAGAGCCTTGGATATGTTGTGGGCAGCCAGGGCTTTGGAGCGGATAGGCGACCACTCCTGCAATGTCTGCGAGCAGGTAATATACATGGTGAAAGGCAAGGATGTGCGCCATCTCAGCCGCGAAGAACTGGAACGTACCGTTAATTCGGTGCGCTAGTTATAAGGCCAATTTGATTCAGGGTATCGGTTAATCCTGTACCCTGATTTACTTGTTCAGATACTTGGGTGTGCCGCCCATCAGTTCCAAAGTCGCACATATGCATTCGACGGCACAGATACAGACCCGTGCGCGGCGGCGAGTTCAGTAACTCTCGTTGAGCCATGTTCAAAATTGTCCAGAGAATTGCTACCGGCAGCTACTCAATCAGCCGCGAACTGCGCAATAGCTTGGAACTAATCGCCAGCCCTATTCGCGTCACATTTTTCAGTTGTATAACCGGTTGAACCCGAAGGCCGTCGTTAGCCAGACGGATCATGCCGCCTCGGTGTTCGAAATCGGCGATATCGCTGACCGTCAACACCGGAAATGGTCTGACAAACTCCAGGGTCGCGGCGAGAATTCTTTCCTGTTGCGCCGGAATATAAATTACTTGGCATTCGTGCAATTGTTCGGGTATTGGGTCGATAATCAGCTGAATCGGTAAGTCGTTTACCCGCTCGCCTTCGATCAGTTTTGCCAGTATGCCGGTGACCGGCGAATTGGCGTAACTGCAAAACTGAAACGCCTTATTGGCTGTCGGCCAAGTAACGAAGTAGGCAAAGTTGTATAAATACGCTGCTTTAAGTTCTGTCTCGTTAAAGCGCGGCTCGTCCGCTCTGCCCGACTGCGGCGATGGTAAACAGCTTAGCAACAGCATTAACACACACCGCCGCGCAACTGCGCCGGTGTTTGCCAAGAACCTGTGTAGGCTCGGATACCGCATTTAGTAGCGTACCGTCGCTTTAAGGTAATAATTGCGTTCGAATTCGCTACTGATCACCGCGTTATCGATATTAGGGCTGAACTCCAGATGCCGATTGTCCAGCAAATTCTGCGCACCGACAGCCAATTCAAAATGTAGATTCGGCTGCCAGCCCAAGCGCAAGTCCAGACGATGATAGGCCGGCACCTGATTGATCAGGTGATCGGTGTAATACCAATGCGCATCGAATTCCAGTTGATACGGCAGATTGAAGTAGGAGCTGAGGTTGAAACGGTTGCGGGCGCTATTGCCTTCAGCCACCGTCGCGGCGCTATCCAGGCTACCGTCGCGCTGGTGCAAGGCAATCGCAAACAGGCTGTAACTACCTTGTAATCGCCAGCGTTCGGAAACCCGCCAATTCAGCGCTGTTTCCCAGCCGTAGGCTTCGCCGTTTGCCTTGTTGGCAATTAGAAACGGGATAGTGATGTTGTCGCCGTTGATAAGCGGCGTTTGCGGTTCGGTGGTGCTGAGCCGGCCGTAATCGCTATAAAACAGCGTAGTATCCAGGTTAAAGATGTCGTTGGGGAAAAAGCGGTAGCCCAATTCGTAAGTGATTGCGCTCTCCGAGTCAAAATTATCGTCGCCCATAATGTTGGCTGTGGTTCCGGGGGCTACGTTGAACAAGACATTGACGTCGTGATCTGCCCTGGCCGGCACGCGAACTGCTCTGGATACCGCGCCCCACAGGCTGTGTTGTTGACTGGGCACCCACAACAGCCGGGCGGAAGGCTGGATCTCAAAGCCGGTAAAATCGTTATGCTCGACTTTACTGCCGTATATCAAGCGCAGTTCGTCTGCCAGAAATCGCCATTCGTCTTGAGCAAAGACGTTGAACAAGTGCACATCGCGCTCGGATGGATCGAAGTGTAACAACGCCTGTTTTTGCTGAAGTTGATCGCTATTGAAGCGATAACCGGCACCCCACGTTACGTGATGAGCGTGCCAATTGAAATCATGCTGTAAATCCAGGTCGAAGGTGCTGCGCCGATAATCCAGTCGGCTTTGGTTGCGGACGGCATGATCGAAATAACTGCGGATTTGTAGGCGGCTATCGTTTTCCAGGGTTTGTTGCCAACGTAACAGCAGGTTACCGCCATATTTTTTGGTGCTGTCGGGGCTAATGGGCGAAACCGGGTCGAGGCTATTCAGCGACTGCTGCATGTCGCCATTGAAATAGTCGCCCTGCACGATCAGGTTTTTGCGGGCGTCCGGGGTCCAGTCGCTGCGAAAACCGGCGCGGCCCATGTCCAGGCTGTCATTGGCTTTTTCGCCGTTACCGAAATGAAAAGCCTCGCGATGATTGTATTTGCCATAGACTCGATAATTAAAGTCCGGATTGAGTTGGCCGCCATAACGAAAGGTGCCGAATCCGGGTTCTTCTTTGCTGGTGCCGCCTGACAGCAATACACCTTGCGATTCCTGGGCGGAACGAGTGACGATATTGATGACACCGTTGACGGCGTTGGAGCCCCACAACGTTGCGCCGGGGCCGCGAATCACCTCGATGCGGTCAATGTCCTCCAACGGGTAGTCCTGCTCGTTCCAGTAAACGCCGGAGTTCAGTGGGTCGTAGACAGTGCGGCCGTCCATCATCACCAACAGCTTGTTGGCATTTATCCCGTTAAAGCCCCGGCTACTGATCGCCCATTGATTGCCATCCACCCGTGCGACTTCCAGGCCTGGCACCTTGCGCAGCAGTTCTGGTATCGATTGCATGCCGGAACGCCTGATTTCTTCGTGGCTGATGACGAATACCGCCGACGGGGTTTCGCTGATAGGTTGTTGGTTTTTCGAGGCGATGGAAACGGTGGACGCACTCAGCTCTTGGAGAGATAAGGTTTTTAAATGGGATAGAGTATCGTCCGCCCCGGCAGGCGCGGCAGTCCGCAGGGCAATACAGAAAAGCGCCAAACGCTTATTTTTGCTCGCCAATTTTAACTTGTTTGCCATAATTTCCGTCATTTACGCCCGATTAAGCACGCGTGCATTGTAGACGGCGGCGATTAAATAGTAAAAACCGCCCGAATGAGCGGCCTTGCGAAGAAGATTTATTTGATGGCGCGGATCAGTTTGATCATGTCGCTGCTGGCGGGATCGACGAATATTTTTTGGAACGGGCAAGCTTGCACGCTTTTTAACGTCTGCCGGTTTATATTGGCGCCCAAAGTATTCAAAATCAGCGGGTTGAACAAATTCATCATCATCGCCAAAGCTTTGTTGGAGCTTAATACGTGTTCCAACAACAGCACTTGACCGCCAGGTTTGCAAACGCGATAGAGCTCTTTCAGGCCTTTTCTGGGTTTCGGTACCGAACAAAACACAAAACTGGCAATGACCGTGTCGAAGCTGTTATCGGCATAATCCAGAGCCTGCACATCCATCAAAGTCAGATCGACAACAATCTGTTTACGCTGTTGTTTGCGGCGGGCCATTTCCAGCATTTTCGGGCTGAAGTCGATAGCTGTGATCCGGCCATCATCAGGGTAAAACGGGAAGTTCTTCCCCGTTCCGACCCCGACTTCCAATATATGGGCGCCGCTAGCCTGCGACCAGAGCTTTTTACGTAAACGGCGAAACAGCAAGCCTTCCAGAAAGCCTTCCAGACCATCGAAATAGGGCGCAAGCCTATCGTAACGCTGTCTGACTTTAGTGCTGTCCGCCGTCATGCCGGATTATTCTGCAAATTGCTGAATGCCGTCCAGGAACCAGCGGGTTTGATTGCTGTTTATGGGTTTGACGAAATGCCATACTTCTTTGATCGGTTCGGCTTTCGCGCCATCTTCGCTGATCAATGCGTCGAATAACACTACCGCTTCCAACTCCGAGCCGGCTTCGCGGACATCAATTAATTCAGCGTTGAGTTTCAGAACCTCAGTTTTGTTGCTGGCGCTGGATGCTTGCAATTGCTCTTGAATTTCCACAAATACCTTGTCCGTGGTTAAGCCGCGGATTTCCGCCAAGTCGCGACTATCCCAAGCTGCTTGCAGGTAGCGGTACGCACTTTCTGCGCCGCTCAAAAAGGCGCGCTGATCGAATCCAGCCGGCAGGTTGTTCGCGTCGAAGCCAGCGGGCTGTTGATAGTCGCTGCTATTTGATCCCGCCGTTCTGCCTTTTTTGAACAGCACATCGGTATCGAAGCCGGAGCCGCCAGCTGCCGGTTGTTGAGTTTCGCGATAATAATTTTGCGATTCCGCTGGTTGTGAGTGAGCTGGTCCGTAACCGGTCGGTGCGGCGGGTTGCTGACGTGATCTGGCCGCAAACAAGCGATACAGCAGATAGGCGACGCCGGCAAACAGCAGCATGTCCATCAGATTGATGTTTTCGAATGCGCCACCGAAGAACAATGAGCCCAATAGTCCGCCTAAAGCCAAGCCACCCAGCATACCCATCAGGCCGCCGCGACCGGCCCAATTTTGTCTGGCTGTTTGATTTTGTGCGGCGGCTTGTTGCTGGCTAGCCGAACGGGTAGGCTGGCTGCTGGCTCCACTGGGAGAGGTGGAGCGTTGAAACGGTGTGCTATAGCTCGGTTTGCTGCCGAAAGACTTTCCGCCGCCCATGCGTTTCGCCTGCGCTTCCTGGACACTGCCTAGCAGTAAGGCCAGCGCAATGAATAATGTTGCCAAGGTACCGATCTTTCTGTTCATAGGTGTTTGCCTAAAGTGAATAAATGTATGCCGATATTCGGGGTAAAATCGCGTAATTCAAGTAGAATAGCCTTTCGCATGGTCCTATACAACCGCCGTCTACTGATTAACGACATCCAACAGACATTCTGAAAACATAAATGGTTGCATATTTGCGTCAATTTCTAGTTATGTTTTTGCTGCTTTTGCAAGTGGCAGCGCCGCTGGTGCATGCCCATGTCGGTAGAGATGCCATGCAGGGCGGCCTGCATTTGCACGAATTCGAGTCGCTACATATCGACCATGATGGCGACCCCGCCTTGATGGCTGTCGAGCACGACCTGCAAATTCAAAATAGTATTGTCAATCTGGGCTCCGCGATCAAACAGCAGCAATGGCTGGACAGGCTGGAGCCGGTTTTCTACCTGCTGGTCAGCGTGGTTGCCGATTTGGCGGTTACGCGGCAAATCCAAGTCGTTAATTTTTCTCCGCTTATACCGCTGTTCGCGCCAGACCCCGTACTTAGTCACAATCCATCCCGCGCGCCGCCGCTCTGAAAGGGGTTGGCTTCGTTGTTGAAGTACGCTTATTTAACACGTAACAGCCCCTCGTTCTAAAAATGGTCAAAAGCCCATTAGGCCTTTGGCTGCTCAGCCCTATTCAATTATTGCTTTGGAGTGCTCCATGAATGGATACCGTTATCTGAAATGCGGTTTACCTGTTTTACTGCTGGTTACGGCGCCTTGCCTTGCCGAAATAAATCCTGTCGGAGAGAGCTTGGCGGCGACTCGCGGCGAAATGTTTTCGGAAAATTTGATTGTCGAGCACATGGATCCTATCGAAACCGATCAATCGCTCAGCTTGTCGCAATTAGTCGAAATAACCTTGGAGAAATACCCGGATCGATTGGTTGGCGAAGCCTTGACCCAGGAAGCCAACGCCTTGGCCGAACGCAGCGATGCTTGGGTGGCCGGCTCCACGGCTGTTGGTTTAAATTACATGGATGACCGAATTGCCGACGACCTGGGTTCACGTGAGGCCTCGGCCCAAGTCGAAATCACTACCTGGAAATGGGGGCAGCGCGATGCCGGCCAGGCCGTGGCGGAGCGGGCCGGCGTTTCCGCGCAAAAGCAATCGGCGGCGGTTAAGCTGGAAGTCACACGCTTGATCAGAGATGCCTTGTGGAATATGGAAATCGCCAATATCGGTTTGCAACAGGCGCAAAATGCTTTGTCGATTTCCGAGCAATTGATGAAGAAAGTCGAACGCCGGGTGGAACTGGGCGATTTGCCGCGCGCGGATTTGTTGCTGGCCAAGGGTGAATATCTGCAAAACCGGGCGTTGGTAACCCAAGCTGAGGCGGAGGTAATGCATAGCCGTAAAGCCTATGCCAGCTTGACTACTTTGTCGCGGGTGCCGGGCAATTATCAGGAAAAACTCAGCGATATTACCTCCGTGACCAGCAACCACCCGATGTTGGAAGCTATCAATGCCATCATTGACCGCAAACAAGCAGAAATTGAATGGACCAAATCCACCGATCCTATCAATCAACCCAAGCTCAGTGTAGGCGCGAAAAGCCAACGGGATGGCCGCAGCGGGCAAGACATCGAGAGTGTCGGCGTCGGCGTGGTGATGCTATTCGGCGGAGAGGCCTATAACGCGCCGGAAATCGCGAAGGTGAATCTGGAGCTGAACAATGCCAAGGCGCAACGCGAACATCTTTACCGGCAGTTGGAGAAAAATCTG
Organism: Methylomonas sp. 2F7; assembly: GCF_057126975.1. Taxonomy (NCBI): domain Bacteria; kingdom Pseudomonadati; phylum Pseudomonadota; class Gammaproteobacteria; order Methylococcales; family Methylococcaceae; genus Methylomonas; species Methylomonas sp. 2F7. Next base: position 4,415,388 of record NZ_CP195203.1, on the reverse strand, counting down.
CACGAAGCCGAGCATGCTCTGGAAGTGACGCGGGCGGAGCTGGCAATAGCCAACGAGTTGAAACAAATCGCCGAAACCCATCTGAAAATGACCGAAGTCAGCTTCTCGGCCGGCGAAATCAACCTGTTGGATCTCTTAAAAATCCAGGCTCGCAGTCTGGAAGCGATTCGCAATGCCAAATTGCAGGAGGTTAAATTACAGCGCAACATCGCTTTCTATAATCAAGCGGTAGGCATACAGCCATGAGGCGGTTAATCTTCGGCCTGTTATTGACGCAGGCGTTAAGCGTGTTTGCTCAAGATACGCAGATCAAAATTACTCAGCAGCAGATCGACAATTTGGATATAAAAGTTGCGCAGCTTACCGCTAGCCAACAGATTCCGTTGTTTTACGCGCCGGGCAAAGTGGTGGTGCCGGCAGATCGGGAGGTGTTGATCAGTAGCAGCCAGCCCGGTTTGGTTACCCAATTGCCGGTCAATATTGGCGACAAGGTACACAAAGGCCAACTGTTGGCACAGTTGAACAGCCCGGAACTTGTCGGGTTACAACAAGCATTTTTAACCGCTGCTAGCGAACTGAATTTATCCGGCCAAGAGCGCAGCCGCGATCAAAAATTATTGCAGGAAGGTGTGATTGCGCAGCGGCGCTGGCAGGAAACCCAAATGCTGTACAGCAGCAAATCGGCCAAGGCCGATGAGGCCCGGCAGTTGTTACTGTTGGCCGGCATGTCGGCCGCCGAGATTAAAAGTTTGGGTCAAAACCACAAGCTGGACAATCGTTTGACTATTCGGGCGCCCATCGACGGGGTGGTGTTGGAGCGTCTGACCAATTTGGGTGCCCGCTTGGATATGCAGGCGCCGCTGTATCGGATTGCCGATTTGTCTGAGCTGTGGCTGGAAATCAATATTCCGCAGGAGCGCTTGAGCGGGATTCGGCTCGGCGATTCGGTGTGTCTGAAAGGCAGCGAGATCACTGCCAAAATTAGCTTGCTGGGTCAAAGTGTCGATCGCGATAACCAAACGGTATTGGCCAGGGCGGTGATTGACGGCAAAGCCGAGGGTTTACGCGTGGGACAGAACGTCAATGCGCAGATCATGCAAAACAGCTTAGAGACCGGCTTCCTTGTACCTAATACCGCCATTGCGCAGAACGAAGGGCGCGCTTATGTATTTGTGCGCAATCAAGACGGATTTGCCGTGACCGAAGTGACGGTTACCGGTAAGCAGGACGCCAATTCCTTGATCAGCGGACCTTTGTCCGGCAACGAGCAAATCGCCATAAAAGGCGCGGTGGCCTTGAAAGCCAATTGGTTAGGTTTGGGAGGCGGCGAATAATGGCTGGGTTAATTCGCTTTGCGTTGACCCAGCGGCTGTTGATTTTACTCGGCGTACTGTTGCTGGTGGGCGGCGGTTATTATGCGGTCAAGCATATTCCCATCGATGCCTTTCCCGAGGTGTCGCCTACGCAGGTCAAGATCATCGTCAAAGCCAATGGCATGACGCCGGAAGAAGTGGAAGCTCGGATTACCGCGCCGATTGAAGTTGAGTTGCTGGGCATTCCGCATCAAACCATGCTGCGCTCGTTGGCTAAATATGCCATTACCGATATTACGCTGGACTTTGAAGAAGGCACTGATATTTATTGGGCCAGGCAACAAGTCGCGGAACGGTTGAACGCCTTGTGGGGCAATTTGCCGGAGGGCGTACAAGGCGGCATCGCGCCGATGACCACGCCACTAGGAGAGATGTTTATGTTCGCCATAGAAGGCGGCGATTTAACTCTGATGCAGCGGCGAGAGTTACTGGATTGGACCATCCGCCCTGCTCTGCGTACCGTAAGCGGCGTGGCGGATGTGAATGCGCTGGGCGGGCTGGTGCGCAGCTTTGAAGTGGTGCCCGACAATATTCGCATGGCGTCTCGAAATATCGATACCCAGCAATTAAGAGCGGCTTTGCAAAACAATAATCGCAACGACGGTGCCGGTCGGCTGAGCGAAGGCGAGGAAGCGCTGATAGTGCGCGCCGAAGGCCGTATCAAGAACGAGCAGGATGTGAAGGCCATTGTGGTGGCGCAACACGAGGGCTTGCCGACGCGAGTGGACGATATTGCCGAGGTAAGAATCGGCGCATTGACTCGTTATGGCGCGGTCAGCAAGGACGGTAACGGCGAAGCCGTGACAGCGGTCGTGCTCAGTTTACGCGGCGCCAATGCTCGGCAGACTATCGAGCAACTGGAAAGCAAGTTGGCGGAATTACAACCAAGTTTGCCTGAAGGCGTGCATCTGAATGTGTTCTATAACCGTGGTGTATTGGTTGGCAAGGCAGTAAACACCGTTTCCAAGGCGTTGTTGGAAGCCATCGTTTTGGTAGTGGTGCTGCTGATTCTGTTTTTAGGCGATTTACGCGCGGCCCTGACTGTCGCATTGGCCTTGCCATTGGCGGCGCTGGTGACCTTCATCCTGATGCACGCGTTCGGTATGTCGGCTAACCTGATGAGCCTGGGCGGTTTGGCTATCGCTATCGGGATGTTGGTGGATGGTGCTGTGGTAGTTGTGGAGAACGTGATTACTCAGCTGGCCGATCATCAAAAGGCCGAAAGGTTGCCGCGCCTGCATCTGATTTATCGGGCTACCCGCGAAGTAGCGGTGCCGGTGACATCGGGCATCTTGATCATCATCATCGTATTCTTACCGCTGTTGACCTTGCAGGGGCTGGAAGGCAAGCTGTTCGGGCCGGTGGCAATGACTATCGTATTTGCCTTAAGCGGTTCCTTGATATTGTCATTAACCGTTATTCCGGTGCTGGCGTCGCTGTTGCTGAAACAGGTATCCCATGAAGAACCCTGGTTGCCGCGCAAACTGTTGCAGTGGTATCAGCCAGTTCTGGTCTGGTGTCTGGCTAACAGCACAAAAGTTTTTATCGGCGCCGGCGCGATGTTGGCGGCAAGCGTATTGGTATTCACCCAAATCGGCAGTACCTTCATGCCGACGATGGACGAGGGCGACATCATCGTGCAGTTGGAGAAATTGCCGTCCATTACCTTGCTGGATTCGGTGGCCTTGGATGGCCGTGTGCAGAAAAACATCCTCGAGCATATCCCGGAAGTACAGACTGTGGTGTCCAGAGTCGGTACCGATGAGTTGGGTTTGGACCCGATGAGTTTGAACGATACCGACACTTTTCTGATTCTGAAGCCCAAAGCGGAATGGCGCATGGAAACCAAGGAAGAGCTGATCGAGGAAATCCGGAAGATTATGGACCATACGCCGGGCATTGCTTTCGGTTTCACTCAGCCCATCGAAATGCGGGTTTCGGAAATGTTGACTGGGACCCGCGGTGACGTGGCGATCAAATTATTCGGCGCCGATCTGGATACTTTGAATCATAAAGCGGAGCAAATCGAAGCGGTGCTGAAGACCATACCCGGTGCCAGTGATGTGTTTACCCGTAAAAATGAAGGCATGCAGTTTCTGCAGTTGAGTATTGATCGAGAAGCTGCCGGCCGTTTCGGTTTGGATAGTAATAGCATAGAAGATATGTTGCGCGCGCAGATTGAAGGTGTACAACTGGGTATTGTCCAAGAGGGGGTGAAGCGCACACCTCTGCTTCTGCGCGGCGACAGTAACACCGCCAACTTCGATAATTTACAAATCAGTTTGCCGAATGGCGACCATGTGCCGATTACCGCAGTCGCGAAAATTCAAGCGGTAGAAGGGGTGGTGTCTATAGATCGGGAAAAAGGCCAGCGCTTCGTGGTGATCCGCTGTAATGTTGAGGGCCGCGACTTGGTCGGTTTTGTCGACGAGGCGCGCAAGGCGGTGGCCGAGCGCGTCAAATTGCCGGGCGGTTTCCATGTGGCGTTCGGCGGGCAGTTTGAAAATCAACAACGCGCTTCCGCGCGTCTGTCTCTGGTGATTCCATTATCGTTAGGTTTGATATTTCTGTTGCTGTTTTCCACCTTCGGCTCGGTGCGGCAGGCGGTGCTGGTGTTGTCCAATATCCCGCTGGCCATGATAGGAGGGGTGTTTGCCTTGTGGATGTCAGGCGAATATCTGTCGGTGCCGGCTTCGGTAGGCTTCATCGCCCTGCTCGGTATCGCGGTATTAAACGGGGTGGTGATGGTCAGTTATTTTAATCAGCTGTGCGCGACCGGTATGGAACTGTCGCGGGTGGTGATTATCGGTTCCGGGCGGCGGTTGCGGCCGGTTCTGATGACGGCCAGCATCGCTGCCTTCGGCTTGATTCCATTACTGTTTGCCTCGGGTCCCGGTTCGGAAATTCAACGGCCATTGGCTATTGTGGTCACCGGCGGTCTATTGTCTTCGACATTATTAACCCTAATCCTGTTGCCGATACTCTATCAACTATTCGGCCGCCATCCGGAGCATTGCAGATGAGTCACGAAGCATTTTTACTGACTGTGAATGTGCCGCCCAGCCTGGAAGAGGCGTTGGTCGATTGTTTGCTGTCATTGGAATGGTCTCAGGGTTTTACCAGTTTTCCGGCCAATGTTCACGATCACAATCGGCAGGGTTTGTCGCTGGCAGAGCAGGTCGCGGGACATCAACGCAAAATTCGTTTTCAAATGTATGTGGAAAGACAAAACATTTCCGCATTATTGACTAAGCTAAAGGCGGATTTTAACGGTTCCGGACTTCATTATTGGCTGGTGCCGGCTATCGAACAAGGCATCATCTAAGCATAAAGCATGCAGAAAACGACTGGGGATGCTACAGTTCGGACAAACAGCAGTTAAACATTTTTGAATGAGCTATTTTTCTTGCCACACATAGCCCTATGAACATCTTTTTGCGACGCATTCCTGCTAATACCAGGCATACTGAAATTTCCGAGTTTGTGGCCCCTGCTTTGAAAAGTGGCTTATTCAGAAAATCCGGCCGTATAGTCGATGTGGAGATTCTGGCCTTACAGGATACCCGCATAGGTACTATCGAATATCACGGTGTGGTAACGCTGGATTCCGAGCTTTCCGTGCAAAGAGTTGTTAAAGGTTTAAAAAATCGCCGGTTTAACGGCAGAATGGTGGTGGTTAGGCCTTATTACCATCGTAGCTGGTACAACGACCCTCGCCAAAATCAGACGCCTGTGTCTGCCGATATTATCGAAAAGCGCAAGGGTGATCGCAGGCGCGGTAAGTATCTACAAGTAATCAAAAATGCGTCTGATCGTTTTAACAGTGAAGATGATTTTTTCCGAACCGTGCATCATCAACAGTTCTCCATTTCATTTATCGTGCCACCTGTCATGGAGGGGCCGATGATGGAGTGCCTGATCAGTTTTGAGGAAGAGCTGCTCAATAGTGATACCGGCGAGCACAAAATCACCAAATTTCTCACCGAAGCCGACGATGCCGATCAGCAAACCGCGCGCTTTCAGATTTACGCCGAGAAAATGGCTATTTCCGCCTTGCTGGAAAAGTTGAAGTCCGAATTTGCCGGCTCCGGTATCCATTACTGGATTATGCCAGTGGTCGAGAAGGGTGAAATCTAGTTATTAAGCGGATGCTTTAACGATGGGTTGAACCAATACCCTTCCGGTTGGGAAGAGCATTGGTTCGGTATTGCATTCGATAATGACAGTTCTTACTTTTCCAACAACGCAAGTTTGCCGGGTTTGCCGTTCCACTCGTCGGCGTCCGGCAAAGAGTCTTTCACTTCCGTAATGATAGGCCATTGTTTGGCCAGTTCCGCGTTCAGTGCCGCGAAGTGCTCTTGACCTTCCGGTAGCTCGTCTTCGGCGTGGATGGCGTTGGCTGGACATTCAGGTTCGCACAAGGTGCAATCGATACATTCGTCGGGGTCTATAACCAGAAAATTGGGACCTTCATGAAAGCAATCGACGGGGCATACGTCAACACAGTCGGTAAATTTGCATTTGATGCAGTTTTCGGTGATTACAAAAGCCATATTGTTCTTCCAAGGTTAGGTAAATGAACAAGTGTCCGTGCATAGCGGATACTGTATGGTAAAAATGCACCTGCCGCTTAACGCGGCAGGTGGCTGATCGGCAATATTAAGCAGGGTAAAGGGCCGACAAGGGCAGCCCCTATGATGCTTATTTGTCTTTGTTACGTTCCTTAACTTCTTTGATCACTTCTTCCGCGACGTTACGAGGGCAAGCAGTGTAATGCGAGAACTCCATGGAGAATTGGCCGCGACCTGAGGTCATGGTACGCAAATCGCCAATGTAACCGAACATGTCGCTCAGTGGTACATCGGCTTTGATACGTACACCGGTAATGCCTGCATCTTGCGATTTGATCATGCCGCGGCGACGGTTCAAGTCGCCGATCACGTCACCGACGTGCGCATCCGGGGTGAATACGTCAACTTTCATGATCGGTTCCAGCAATTGCGGATTACCTTTCGGGATCGATTGACGATACGCGGCACGCGCAGCGATTTCGAAAGCGATGGACGAGGAGTCAACTGCGTGGAAGCCACCGTCGGTCAGAATGACTTTGAAATCCAAGCAAGGGAAGCCTGCCAACACACCTTTGTCGATACTGGCTTTAAAGCCTTTTTCAACAGCAGGCCAGTATTCGCGAGGTACGTTACCGCCGGTAACTTGTGATTCGAAAACAAAACCGCTGCCTGGCTCGCCTGGCTCGATGACGTAATCGATTTTCGCGTATTGACCTGAACCACCCGATTGTTTTTTGTGGGTGTAGCTGTCTTCGATACGTTGGGTAATGGTTTCGCGGTAAGCAACTTGTGGCTTACCGACGTTGACGTCTACACCATGGGTACGGCGCAAAATGTCGACTTTGATGTCAAGATGCAACTCGCCCATACCTTTGATGATGGTTTCGCCGCTTTCTTGGTCGGTTTCGACGCGGAAAGACGGGTCTTCCTGCACCATTTTGCCGATCGCGATGCCCATTTTCTCGTTGCTGCCTTTGTCTTTTGGCGAAATGGCAATCGAGATAACAGGATCTGGGAATACCATCGGCTCCAGAGTGGCCGGTTGGTCTGGGTCGCACAAGGTATGACCGGTTTGTACGTTTTTCAAACCGATCAAGGCCACGATGTCACCGGCTTGCGCGGTTTCGATCTCGTTGCGGTCGTCGGCGTGCATTTCCACCATACGGCCGATACGCTCGGTTTTACCGGTAAAGGTGTTCAGCAGGGTGTCGCCTTTTTTGATGCGGCCGGAGTAGATACGGACAAAGTTCAAGGCGCCGAAACGGTCGTCCATGATTTTGAACACCAGTGCGCGCAATGGGCGGTCGGCATCGACGATCGCGTGCTCGCCGGTTGGGACGCCTTCCAGGTCGGTTTCAGGCTGTGGATTAACTTCGGTTGGGTTCGGCAAATACTCGATAACGCCGTCCAGCACCAATTGCACGCCTTTGTTTTTGAAAGACGAGCCGCAGAAAGTCGGGAAGAAATCCATCGCGATGGTACCTTTACGGATGCAACGTTTGATTTCTTCGATGGTAGGCTCTTCGCCTTCCAGATATTTTTCCATGATGTCGTCGTCTTGATCAGCCACTTGGTCGATCAATTTCGCGCGCCATTCTTCGACTTGCTCTGCCATATCAGCAGGGACGTCTTTAATTTCGTATTTCAATGGGTCACCGGAGTTATCCCACACCCAGGCTTTACGGGTCAGCAAATCGACCACGCCGACAAAGTTTTCTTCTTCGCCGATAGGCAGGGTCATCACGACCGGTTTGGCACCCAATACTTGTTCGACCTGTTTAACGACGCGATAGAAGTCCGCGCCCAATCTGTCCAGTTTGTTGACGTAGATGACGCGAGAGACTTTGGAGTCGTTCGCATAACGCCAGTTGGTTTCGGATTGTGGCTCAACGCCGCCGGAACCGCAGAATACACCGACGCCGCCGTCCAACACTTTCAAGGAACGATAAACTTCGATAGTAAAGTCAACGTGCCCAGGGGTGTCGATGATATTGAAACGGTGCGGTTGAAATTGGTTGGTGCTGCCCGGCCAAAAACAGGTGGTCGCAGCTGATTGAATGGTGATGCCGCGCTCTTGCTCTTGCACCATGAAGTCTGTAGTCGCCGCGCCATCGTGCACTTCGCCGATTTTGTGGATTTTTCCGGTCAGCTTCAAAATCCGCTCGGTGGTAGTGGTTTTACCGGCATCGACGTGAGCGAAGATGCCGATGTTTCTGTAAAGCGATAGATCAGTCATGGTTATACTCTAAAAATGGACATAAAAACTTTTAAACCCCAGCACCATTGCCACGGTTGGTTGTGGATCACATAGCTGCTAGTCTAGCGAAATATGCGGCCGGTCTTCGCTTTGCAAGGGTCTGAGGCGAAATTCACACGGCTTCTTCAAAGACAAGGTCAATGAAAATCTTCACATTCTAACCGAAAAATAACAAAAAGCAGAATGTCAATTGTGTGAATTAGTTAAGAAGGCTATTGGAACGGATTTGCAGCTCCCGGAGTTGCATCAATACATAAAGCGATTGTAGGCAGGGGCAGTCTACACCTTGCCGCTGGGCGGCGCGCACCGCGTTACCGAGAATGGCCTCGGTTTCCATGGTATGTCCCCGTTCGAAATCCAGCAGCATGCTGGTTTTGTAGGGCGGCATATCGCGTGTCAGGGCAATGTGATTTTCGACAATATTGGCCGGCAGTGGATGGCTGCAAGCCTCAGCAATAGTACAGACTTCTTGCATGACGCGACGAACAAAATTTTCCTGATTCTGCAATATCGCCTGAGTTGCCAGTCCGCCGGATAATACCGATAGCGGATTGAACGGCGCATTCCAGACGCACTTTTGCCAGCGGCTGGCGACAATATCTGCACTAACCAAACATTCGATGCCGGCCCGCAGGAACAAGTCGCGCAAATACTGCGTTTTCGGCTCATCAATCTCCGACAGATTGCCCAGGATCAGTTTGCCGTAGGCCAAGTGGCTAATCTCGCCGGGAGCCAGTCGGTTGCAGCAGATAAACGCCAAGCCGCTGATTAACAGATTATCCGGGAAAGCTTGTTGGAACTCTGGTTCAATCTCGACGCCGTTTTGGATCAGCACAATCGCCGTGTGCGGCGTTACTGCATCGCGAATCAGCGCAACTCGGTCAATGTCCGGGGTGACCTTGGTGCATAGAATCAAGTAATCCGGTTGACCTTGATACTCCGACGCCTGGTGTAAAACCTGGTTTGGCATGAATTGCCAACTACCCAAGGCATGGCTTTCGATACGGTAACCCTGCTGTTTGACAATAGCATAGTCGGAGCGGCACACCACCGAGACATCGGCACCAGCCTTAGCTAGCAGGCCGCCATAAAACCCGCCGATGGCACCGGCGCCAACAATCAATACTTTGCTGTTCATGTTTCGTCAGCCAGAATCTGCTTTAAAAACGGAATGGTTAATTTGCGTTGCGCAGCCAAGGTGGCGCGGTCGATTTTTTCCAGGAGCAACCATAGCGCCGCCAAATCGTGAACGTAATGATTCAACAAAAACCGCCCCACTGCCGGCGGAATGTCAAAGCCCAGAAAATGGGCTTTATACGTCAGCGCCTCGATTAACTGATCATCGCGCAAGGGCTGAATTTTTAAGGTCAGCCCCCAAGCCATCCGGGTTTTCAAGTCGGGCAAGGCAAAGCTTAAAAACTTCGGCGGGCAATCGGCGGCCAGCAGCAGTTTATGGTTGTTTTGCCGATGGGTGTTGTAAAACGCGAATAGCGCGTGTTCCCAATCACTATGGTCGGCAAGCAATTGAATATTGTCGAAACAGACCAACTCCAGGTCTTCCAAGCCTTCCAGCAAGGTCGGTGCCGGCAGTTTGTCAGCGTTAAAAGCCAGATAAAACGGATCTTTCCCCGCCAGCTTGGCTTGTTGACAACAGGCCTGTAATAAATGGCTCTTACCGCTACCGGCATCGCCCCAAACAAAAATCTGTTGCTCCTGGCCGTTTGTGGCCAAGGCCTGCAACTGAGTGACGATTTCGGTGTTATTGCCGGGAAAAAAACTGGCAAAGGTCTGATCGTTCTGAAACTCGAATTGTAAGGGGACTTGCATGCCGAATATGCTCAGGCTTTTTCCGCTTTGTAGACATACAGGCCGGCGCCGAAGCACAGCAGTAGGCTGAACAACACTTCCAGCAGCGCATAAGGTCGTTCGATTTGACTGACATAAGCTTCGGCGACGCCATGCGCAAAATACGGCAGGCTTAAATAAGTCATCCAAGTACAGCTTTTCAGGTCGCGGTTCAATAAACCTTTAAATGGCAGCAATAGCGGTCCGACTGAGATTAACAATAGCAATGCGGTTGGTAACTGGTTGGATGGGAACAATAGCGTGTGCCAAGCCATCATTAACAAAAACAGGCCGAAAAAGCCGATCAAGGCCGCGTAATAGTAATAGATTCGTTGCATGAGAGCGGCAAATGGCCAGAGTGATGGAGTTAAAGCTGATCTATTATCACAAAGTCTCTGCAATAATGCAGTGCCACTGGTGTTTTAACCCACAAAGGAGATGATCATGATTAGAAAACTAAGCACCGCAACCGCCGCCTGTCTGTTAAGTTTTAGCGTACTGGCCGCCGATAGTTATACCATCGATAGCCATCACACCTTTCCCAGCTTCGAAATCAGCCATTTGGGTTTTTCCACGCAACGGGGTCGGTTTAACCAAACCAGCGGCAAAGTGACATTGGATGCCGCGGCGGGTAAAGGCAGCATAGACATCAGCGTCAACACCGCGTCTATCAGTACCGGTTTGGCGGAGTTGGAAGAGCATTTGCGTGGCAAGGACTTTTTTGACAGTGCGCAATATCCGGTGATGAGCTTCAAATCCGACAAGCTCAGTTTTCAAGGCGAGAAACTGGTCGGAGCGGACGGCATCTTGACCTTGCACGGCATCAGCAAGCCCGTACACCTGAATGTCGAACGCTTTTACTGCGGGATGAATGTCATCAGATTGAAAAATACCTGCGGCGCCGATGCGGTTGGCACGATAAAACGCTCCGAGTTTGGCATCGACAAATATGTACCGGCAGTGGGCGATGAGGTCAAGGTGCTCATCCAGGTTGAGGCCGTTAAGGATTAAGTTGCCAAGTGGTTTGATCTATGCGGAAACAACTCTTTACCAATGTGCCGAACAGTGCGCTCTAAACACTTGGTCGGAGACGGGAGATAGAAGTGGAAATAAGCCTGGCCAGCGTTGCCGACATACCGGCGCTTTGCCGTCTGCTAAGCGAACTATTCACTCAAGAAGCAGAGTTTCGGCCGGATTATGAGGCTCAGAGTCGGGGATTGACGCGCATCATAGCGGACCCGAACATCGGCCATATTTTTGTCGTGCGCCGTGACAGCCAAATTGTGGGCATGGTTAATCTGCTGTACACAGTCTCCACCGCGCTGGGGGAACGGGTGGCCTGGCTGGAAGACATGGTCGTGTCAAGCGATGTTCGAGGCCTGGGCGTTGGTAGCCGGTTGTTGGAGCACGCAGTGGAGTTTGCCCGGCAAAATGGTTGTCGCCGGCTTAGCTTGTTGACCGATGCCGATAACCTGCATGCTCAGCAATTTTACCGGCGACAGGGCTTTCGGGTGTCGGAGATGGTGCCGATGCGCTTGGTTTTTTGAATGTCAGTGCCATATTGCGCAAAAGAAGTACGCCTGATGGTCGAGGTCAATGTGAGGATGGGCAAGGATTATATTTATCCCGATATGTCCGTGGATTGCAGGAAAACGGCCAGCGATGTTTTTTCGGGCGATGCGGGGTTTTTGAGTCCATCGTCGGCGTGGGAATGATGATACGTAGGTCGGGTTAGTGCGATAGCGCGTAACCCGACAAATCGATGTCGACCTATAGGGTTACGCTAGCGCCAAACCCAGTCTACGTGGCTCGTGTTTTAGAACTCATATTTCAACGAACCCAATACGCTGATAGGTGAGCCGGGAATGCTGGTGTGACGTCCACCGGAGGTATTTGCGTAATAGTCCTTGTCCAACAGGTTGTTGATGTTCAATTGCAGCGTCAGCTTGTGCTGCCCGATACGGGGACTGTAAGCCGCCATCGCATCCAGTCGCGCATACCCGGGCAAGGAGCAGGTATTGGCGGTATCGCATGGACGGCTACCGACCGCAACCGCACCTAAACCCGCTTTAAAGGCATCGTTAAATTGCCAAGTTCCCCAGAGGCTGCCTTGATGTTCGGGCACATTCTCCAAACGATTGCCTTTCAAGCCGCTAAAACTTTGCACATAATTAACTTGCGTATAAGCATACGTGCCTAACAAATGCAGCTGATCGGTAATTTGCCCAGCGAGATCCAGTTCTATGCCTTTACTCCTGATCTTTCCGGCCAGAATTTGATAGTCGGGATTGGCTTGGTTGGGGTCGTCGGTAAGCAGATTACCTTTAGTTAAATGGAAAAACGCCAGGGTCGATGAAAAGCGTTTGTCATGCGACTCTGTCTTAAGGCCTATTTCGTATTGCTTGCCTATCTGCGGCTCAAAACTCGTACCTCCGACACTCACGCCGTTGTTGGCACTGAAAGACTTGGTGTAACTGCCGTAAACCGACAGCCAATCCTGGACTTGGTAAAGAATACCTGCTCGCGGACTAAAAGCATTGTCCTCCCGTTCTATGCGTGCCGCTTTGGCCGCATCCAGGGAGGCCGTCGAGGCGATAGCGCCGGTGGTGACGTTATCGTAGCGGCCCCCCAGCAAAATATGCAGCTTATCAAACAGTGTTATCTGATCCTGAGCGTACGCGCCCACCCAGGATTCCTCGCGATAAAAGAATCTGTTGTAGGTGGACAAGGCGGCAAAATCTACTCGCCCATAAACCGGATTGTATATATCGATAGAAGCTGCTGAACCGTTTGCGGACGGGGCCTCGGTCGTGGCATGGAAGCCGTCGACACCGACCAACAGATTATGCTTGCTGCCCAATATTTCGAATTTGCCGTTCAAATCGATATTGCCGGAATGCGTCATCACATCTTGTACACCCACCGAGGCCGAACGATTCAGTATGCGGTTGTTAGCCTGTAAGCCACCATTAAAAATGGCTGGGCCGCTCAGCGACCAATCTTTAAACAAGTAGCGCTGGGTGATTTTCCAATCCTCGTTAAAGTGGTAAGTCCAGTCGAAGCCGACCAGGGTACTTTCCACCGTTTGGCGCTGAAAGCCGTCCTTTAAACTGCGCGTGATTGGGATAGGTGCAGGCCGGTCGCCAATGGCGGGAATGCCAAAATCGGCGTTAAAGTTATCATGCTTGTATTCCAGTTCGAGATTGGTCTCGAACTTTTCATTCGGTCGCCAAGTAACAACCGGCGCGACAAATACCCTTTCGTTGCCGACAAAATCCCTGAATGACTGATTGTCCGTGTAAGAGCCATTGAATCGATAGAGCAGCGTCTTGTCGTCATTAATCGGCCCGGTGGCATCAAGCAAGGTGCGATATTGATCGTAACTTCCGAACTGTTGCTGTAGAGAATAGTACGGTGTATCGCGCGGTTTCTTGGTCACATAGTTCACCAAGCCGCCTGGCTCGATTCTGCCATACAGCACTGCGGCTGGGCCTTTTAGTATCTCGACTTGCTCGATGTTCGCGATGTCGTAAATATCCTGACGATTGAACAAACCATTGCGATAGGCATCGCCAAAGCCGGATCCTGCCAAGCCACGAATGATAAAATTGTCATACAGAAATCCGCCACCCGTGCGGCCCAACACGCCGCTGACATGGCCGTTGACCGCATCCGGTAAGGTCATCGCCTGTTTGTCCGCCAGCACGGCTTTGGGAACCACTTGTATGGAAATCGGCGTCTCCATGATCGGGGTATCGGTCTTGGTGGCGGTCGTGGCGTTGGGGCGGTTGTAATCGGTATTGTAGGGATCGGTGGCGTCGTAAACCGTCTGACCGATGACGTTAACCGGTTGTAACATCGTCGCGTCCTTGCTCGCCGCCTTGATCGATACCGAACCGTCGCCGGCAATCGCAAAACTCAGGCCGCTGGCGGATAACAACCTGCTCAGAGCCTCGTTTAGCGTCATCGTGCCTCGTAACGCCGGTCCGCTGCGGCCGGTCACGCTATCGTGAGCGTAAAAAATTTGTACGCCGGATTGCGCCGCCAGTTTTGGCAGCGCCGCCGCCAATTCCTGGGCGGGGATATCAAAGCTGTAGGTGGTTTCTGTTGCCCGCACTTCACAGGCTAAGGTCAATAGAGCACCGAACAATAGCGGTTGGGTTAAACACTTCATCCATCTTCTCCTTTTGCGTGGGTTTTCAGAATGAAACGCACCAAGCCGAAAAAGACGCCAAAATTTATTCGGGAAGAAGATCGGGGGCCTAACGAGGCTCAGCGTCTGACCAATAACGCCTGCCCCGGCGCGGGCCGTTGAATATTGACCGGCAGGGTCATCGCGATCACATTCAGCGCGCCATCAAGATTACCGATATGGAAGGTACCGCTGACCTTTAGCTTGGCCAGGCTTGGGTCGGCCAAGGTCAGGCGCGTGTCGTGAAAGCGTTCCAGTTCGTTTAGTACTTCGTCCAAGCGGCGGTTTTCGAATACCAGTTGGCCGCGCAGCCAGGCAGTGAGATTGGCCGAACTGTCCGGGCTGTCCTGAAAATTGCCTTGTGAATCGTAGTTGAGTACTTGATTGGCGTTGATTTCCCGACTGCCCTTGGTTTCTACTTTAACGGCGCCTTCCAGCACCGCAACGGCTACCTGCCGGTTTTGCACCTTTACGTCGAATTGCGTGCCGATGTCGACGATAGTGCCGTTACCGGCCTTGACCTCGAAGGGTTGTTGCGGATTATGAGCCACGCTAAAAAATGCCTCACCCTTGATCAGTTCGACCGAGCGCCGCCAACGGTTGACCCGCAGATTCAACTCGGTATCGCCACTCAGCTCCAGACGCGAGCCGTCGGCCAATTGCACGGTCTGGCGGCCACCAGGCTCGGTCACGTAGCTGCTGCGATGACCGTACCAGCCCTGTTCCGAGAAAGTACCCACGCCCAAACCCAGCAACAAACAAGCGGCCAGTGCCAGTTCGGTAAAACGGCGCAGAGGCTTGCGCGGCGGGCGGTAACTTAAGGCTTGCCGGCGCACCGGAAAATCCCCGCCCTTGAAACGATCCAGCTTGCGCCATTTGTCGGCTAATTGCCGGTAAATGCGTTGCCGGTCCTCGCCTAGCGCGAGCCATTCCTGGAAGGCCTGACGCTCCGCAGGCGTGCAGGCAGCCGAATCCAGTCGCAGAATCCACTCTATGGCTTGCTGTTGCAGATCGGGCGAAGCTTCGGTTTTGGGCATGTTAAACAGGGGGCGATGGGTTGCGCTAAGCACAGGCATTCTATCCCTTAGCCGCCCGACATTTAAAATCCGGTATCAGAAACGATGAAAAAAACTCACCAGCCACGGGCTTAGTCATCCGTAGAGTCGAAACGCAGCAGCACATGCTGCGCGGCGAAGCCGACTAGTCTTACGGAATTGCGTTCGGAAATTCCCAGCCGACGACCTATTTCCCTATGTGACAGCCCTTCCAGCCGGTAAAGCACGAAGGCGTTGCGGGTAGTCTCCGGCAGTTCCAATAAAATCCGATTCAAAGATTGCAGTTCCTGTTCGGAGGCCAATTGATCCTCGGGTAGCGGCTCGGCGGCCGTTATGTCATGCAGCGCCTGGTCGTCGTCGGTTTCGATATGAAAACGGTCGCGAACACTCTGGCGGCGGTGTTGATCGACGCTAAGATTATTGATAGTGCGATACAGGAAGGCTCTGGCATTATCGATCGATTCAGGTTCGGGATGTTGCATCAAGCGCAAATAGGCTTCCTGCACCAAATCCTCGGCAAACTCATTGCCGCCGCGCAGGCCGGCAAAGACTCGGAGCTCATGGCTATGCCGCTGAAACAGCCGATCAAACAGCGATGGTTTGGATTTAGGCACTAACAAGTCCCGATGGCGAAAAAGTTAATGGTTAAGCAACGTACCAAGCGTAGTCAGGCCAACTTCGGCTTGGCGGTGTTGACCGAACGAAATGGTCAGCAAAAAATATTCCATCCGGCCGAATTCAGGCATCCTGACGAGCCTGGTGCGCTACAAAGTCTATTTAAAACAAGGCTGTAGTTGTTTGAAAGTGATGATTGCCAATTATGAGCGGCAAACACTGCCACGGAATCGAATGCGGCAAATCACCTAAATTAGGTTTGAAAATGGGCTGAATCACTAGGCCGGTCCCGTGCTATGTAATTCGCGTCGAACTAAAAGGTATCGCCCAAAAACCGGAAGGTCTCTTTGGTAGGGGAGCATGAAGAAATTCGGAAAAATCCCGTGAGATATGGCGATAGCCGCAGAGTAAGCCTGTAACTCGCAACCAGGTTAAGGCCAATACCGATAATTCAAACTAATCTAGCCATTTGCGATGGTCTTAAATTAAGGCTATGTTTGCGTTAATAGTTGCCGTTGCTCCGCTAGGGGTTGCCGAAGTCCAGCGGCCATGGATGGCGAGGTTTCTTCATGTCCTTGTGAACCGGATCCCGGCAATCCCTGCCGGGATGGAGACACATACGTGGAGCCTGATGGTGTAAGCCTAAAACTCCACCTTAACCGAGCCCAAGAAAGTCCGTGGTGCACCGGGCATGGTTTGGTAAATAAAATTACCGTAACCGTTGCTGGATGCGATGTATTCCTTATTCAACAGATTTTCTATGTTGAATTGCCAGGTTATACGGGAAGGTCCGGCTTTGTGCTGGTACTTCAGCATCGTATCGACGCGGGTATAGCCGGGTATTTCGAAGCTGTTATCGACATCCCCCGAGCGCTTGTCAACCACGTAAACGCCTGCGCCGGCACTGAAGCCCTGTGCCCCCAGACCTGAAAAATCATAGGTGGACCATAAGCTGGCGGTATTTCTGGGGATATTCTCTAGGCGATTGCCTGCTTTGCCCACGCCGCTGAACGGCGACTCGTTGCCGCTGGTGACGACTGCGCCTATGTAGGTATAAGTGCCAATGATGTTCCAGTAATCGGTCAACTGCCCTTGCAAGTCGAACTCGATGCCTCGGCTGCGTGCCGCGCCGATTGTGGCGTAAAAGCTGTTGTTAGGGGCCGGCAGTTGCGATTTAATATTGGTTTTGGTTAATTCGAAGAAAGCCAGATTGGCGCGGAGTTGTCCATCCAACCATTCGCCTTTCAAGCCAAACTCCATTTCCTTGGATTTTTCCGGGGCGAAGGCGGAACCGTCGATAGGCCGTCCTGCATTGAAGGCGTTGAATCCATTAACGTAATTAACATAAGCACCTAGCCACGGCACGGGTTGGTACAACAAACCTATGCGGGGACTGAAGTTGTCGTCGTCTGTGTGATTGGTGGAAACGCCTTGCGCATCGTAATTGCTGTGCATGGCATTATCGAAGCGTCCGCCCAGCAATAAATGCCATTGATTCCACAACGAGATTTGGTCCTGAATGTAAATGCCATACCACTCATTGACGGTATCGTTCTGTCCTCCTAGCGGCAGGTCCAGCAACTCGGTAAATCCGTATTGTGGGTTGAAGACATTGATATTGGGAGCGGTCGTATAAGCGCTAAATAGATTTCTGTTCTTGGAATGGTAGTAATCCGCACCCAGCAAAACAGCATGTTTCAACGGTCCCGTCTCGAAATGACCGGTTATGTCCACGGTGCCATATTGATTTTGAAAATCGTCGCTGGTCTTGATAAAACCTCTAGCCAAATTACCCAGAAGATCGACGTTTTCATTCGAAGAAGTCTGTGCGGTTAAAAATGTTTGGTTATGGGTTGAGTATTTTGCCCGCACTTTCCAGTCTTGATTAAACTCGTGGGTCAGGGTTAAGCCGCCGGTATAAGCTTCTTTGTTGGCAAAGTCGGTCGGTTCGTTGCCGGAAAAATGCAATGGAATTTTGCCGGGAATCGCTCCGGACTGTTGTAAGCTGTAAGGGATACCGGAATCGGCGACATCTTTGATGTTCTGATACATAAAATCCAGATCCAATCGGGTTTTGTCGCTAATGTTCCAAGTCAGGCTCGGCGCCACAAAGTCGCGAGTGACCGGATGGTTATCCCTGAATGTCGCGCTGTCCAAATGTTCGTAATTCAGACGATAGGCCAATGCACCGTCTTCGGTGATTTTATTGGTGGCATCCAGCAAAGTGCGGTAAGTATCGAAAGAACCAAATTGCTGTTGTAGCGAATAATAAGCATCTGTTCGCGGTCGTTTAGTCACGATATTGACTAGACCGCCAGGTTGGGCACGACCGTAGAGCATGGCCGAAGGCCCTTTCAACACCTCAATACGCTCGGCATTAGCCAGTGAAATGGGCGTATTGGGTGTTAATACGCCGTCGCGATAAATGTTGTTGGTATTGGTGAAGCCGCGAATGTAGAGATTCTCGTCTTTATCGTTACCAAACCCCCAGCCCTTGGCAACGCCGCTGACGTTTTTCAGGGCATTTTCCAGCCCGATGGCTTGCTGGTCGTCGATGATGGCTTTGGGTAGCACTTGCACGGAAATGGGGGTGTTGAACAAAGGCGTATCGGTTTTCGTGCCGGTCACAGCGTTGGAGACTGCGTAATCTTTATTGTAAGGATCGCTGGGATCGCGCGTGCCTTTGACCAACACGGCCCCTAACATCGTCGCATCGTTGCTGGAGGATGTCGGCTTTAGTGTTACGGTACCATCGTTATCTATGCTGTAAGTTAGACCGCTACCGTTTAACAGCTTACGAACCGCTTCCTCGATAGTGTACTCGCCTTGCAACGTCGGACTGGTTTTGCCGGCAGTAGATCGTTCCGCATACAGCATCGCCGTGCCCGATTGCGCGGATAGTTGTTGCAGGGCTGCGGCCAGGGGTTGGGCCGGAATATCGAAATGGTGTTTGCTGTCGTCGGCGTAGGCTTGCGCCGAGATCAGCGCGATGGCTACGCCGAGGCGCTTGATGGTCAGTGTCATACTCCATGTCTCCTTTATTTGGGGTTCATGGGCATAGACGCGGAGGAGAAAAAAAACCGCCAAGCAACTTCAATTAATTTATTGAATTGAATGGAGGTAGAACGTTTTAGTGCTTGCCCGCAAGCGCTTCCAACACAATCTCACGCTCACCGATGCGTTTAATGTTGACCGGTAGTAGCGTGGCCACCGCATTCAACATCCCGTCCAATTGCTCGGTGCGGAAACTGCCGTTGACGCGTAGCTCGGCCAGTTTCGGATCGGGTAGACGAATCTGCACGTCGTGATAACGGCCGATTTCCGCCAAAACCTCGACCAACCGCCGACCGTTAAAAATTAATTGCCCTTGGCGCCAGGCCGTCGCGGCGGCAATATCGCTTGCGATGACCGGCACGAAGCGATGATCGTCGCTATACGCCAGTTGCTGTCCCGCATGCAATTCGCGATGTTCGCTCTGAACGGACATTTCCACCACACCTTCTTGCACCGCGACACTAACCCGGTCGGCTTGCTTGTACACATCAAAAGCCGTGCCTATGTCGCGCACGCTAAGATTGCCCGCCTGCACACTAAAAGGCCTGTCGGCATTGTGAACGACTTTAAAGAACGCTTCGCCGCGTATCAACTCAACGCGGCGTTGGGCATGATTGAAATGCACCCGCACTTCAGTATCGGTATTCAATTCCAGCTCGCTACCGTCGGATAAGGCCACCACCTGTCTTTGCCCCTTAGCCGTGTTGTAGCTGTGCGGCAGTCCGTACCAGCCTTGCGGCGAAAATATTGCCAAGCCGACGCCGAATAGTAGTGCCGCCGCTGCGCTGTATGCCGGCCATTGCCGCCAAGTGGAATGATGAGTTTGCGGTCGATAGCGCAAGGCTTCGTCACGGGCACGAAACGCCTGATCTTTAAGGGGCTCCAGCCAGTCCCATTGTGCCTGCACCTGCCGGTACGCCGCTTGGTGGGCGGGATCGACCGCCAACCAGTCCGCGAAAGTACGCTGGAGTTGCGCGTCCGCGGGCACATCGCGCAAGCGCAGCAGCCAGGCTATTGCTTGGTCGCGCGCGGTTTGGCTGGTAGATTCGCTGTCGGACACGCTGATTTACTGAAATATGTTTATCGAAGGAACAGTTTACCGGACTTTTTCATAGACGGGCCAGGCGGCAATCACCGCCAATCATGATCCGATTCTGTGCTGAGCTTGGCGCTGATATGTTGCATCGCCAGCATCACATAGCGTTCAGAGCAACGTACTGAAATGCCCAAGCGCTTGGCTATTTCGGCATGCGAGCAGCCTTCTATGCGGTATAACACGAAGGCATGGCGGCGCAATTCCGGCAATTCGTCCAGCCAGGCGGAGAATTTCTCCAATTGTTGATGAGTTTGCCAATAATGCTCCGGCGAAAGGCGCAGGTCGGCAACATGCTCGATGTCTGCGTCGGGTTCATCGAAGCGTGCGCGCGTTTCGCGGCGGCGATGCCGGTCAACCGTTAGATTGGTAGCGGTCTGAAATAAAAACGCCCTGGGGTTTTGAATGGTTTGCGGCTCTGGATATTGCGATAGGCGCAGAAAAGCTTCCTGCACAATATCGTTTACATCGGGTTCTCGCGGCCAACGGCCGCGTAAAAAGCTGCCGATTTCGTGCGCGTGTTGCAGAAACAGCGTGTGCAGAAATCCTGGTGATTCTTTGGACATTGAAGGCATTCGTGGCCGGGGCAAGTAAAGATGCTTTTCAGCAATAACCAAGCCAAGCCAGCCGTGTTGTCATTAGACACCGCACGTTAGCGCGACTATGCCGTCGGTAGTAATGTTTTGGCGGCGCTTAAAAACAAAGTAGATACGTGATATGACCTGTTTTAAGCGGGAATTGCGGCATATGCCGCAGTCTTTGGCAGAGTCTTTGCCTTAAGTGAGCTGGTGACAAGTAATCGTGACCATTACCCGGCCCTTAAATATCGTCGCTCCCGCGAAGGCGGGACCTCGCGGCTATATTGGATTCTCTGCGCGGTTTAACGGCTTCAGGGAATTTAAGGGCTGGGTTAATAATTACCTTCGATCTCTTGTCTTAGTCGATGGTTAAAGAGACTAGCCGCACTTTCTTTTGCATCGGATCGGTCCAGGCGACAAAAGCTTGCTTGCCGACGCGGGCCATCGCCAGGTATTTGCTGGGCCATTTCGGGAAGCTGCCGCGATACACCGTGGTTTGCCGGCTGACTTTGCCGTTGGTCGTCACTTTGGCGACTCGTAACTCATCTTCTGGCCCATTGCGGCCGCGCCAGCTGACCAGGGCCGAGCCGTCGTCCAGCAGTAAGGCGTTGGCATAGCCGCTGGCGTCGGCATCCAGCTCGATAGGTTGGTTAAACTGTGCGCCCTTGTCGGTGGAGAAGGCTAGTTTCACCCGGCCTTTACCGTCGGCGGCAGTGAACCAGGCCGCCACGCCGGCGGTTGGCGTTAGATCGATGGATGGTCCGTTACTGGGGCAGCCGCCGATCACCCAACCGTCCGCATGCACATTAGTGATTTGCGGATTGCCGCCGGCTTGCCAGCGCACCGCGCTGATGTCGCGGACTTCGCCGACGGCATGATCACGGTAGACCGTGACCAATTGCTCGCCCTGCGCGTCGGTATAGCTGCGGCAGCAGGAGCAGACATCGTCATCCAGCACTAGCTCCGGGCCGGCGCGCC
This sequence comes from Methylomonas sp. 2F7, assembly GCF_057126975.1. NCBI lineage: Bacteria > Pseudomonadati > Pseudomonadota > Gammaproteobacteria > Methylococcales > Methylococcaceae > Methylomonas > Methylomonas sp. 2F7. The sequence goes on along the minus strand of NZ_CP195203.1, from coordinate 4,393,777 downwards.
AGTTTTTATCGATTACGCTGGCCATCAATTGATAGCGGTTGGTTTTCTTGTCGGCCGCCGGATCGTGGCTGGCGTTGCGCATGTCGGTCCAGACCAGCGCCAGCCGTGCATCGGGTAGCGCGGCCAAGGACATTTGCGCATCGTAGATACGTGCTTCGTCGCCATACGGCTTTAACGGCTGCGACCATGTCAAGCCGCCATCAATCGAGCGCGCCAGATAAATATCCGCCGCGTATCGGCTGGCCGCACCTTGGGTATAGGGCATCCATGCAGCGGCCAGGCTGCCGTCGCTCAGGCCCAGCACTACCGGCGGGTCGGCCAGTTTGCCATCGACCTTGACCACGGTTAACGGCATACTCCAGCCTTGTTCCTCCAGTACGGCAAATTTCGCCGTACTGGTCCCCACATCGGTTTCCACCCAACTGAGCAGCAAATGCCCATCCGCCGTTTTTTCCAGGTGATGCTGCTGGCTAAAGCCAGCCACCGGCAGCTCCAGCTCGCGTAATGGCAACGGCTTTGCCGACACCCCCTGGCAGATGCCGCAATACAGTACAAAGCCGGCGACGGACTTTAAAATTAGCGTGATTTTGGACATGGCAGACTTCTCGACAACGATGACATAGCTGAGCAATTTAGCGGGTTTGCGCTCAATATTCCACCCGAATCGAACCTATCGCGGTCAGCGGCGCACCGGGGTACGCGCCCAGGGCCGGCGCGACGTTGGAATCGGGGTCGGTGGATTCGTAGTAGCGTTTGTCGAGTAGGTTACGAATATTAAACTGCGCGCTTATTCGCGAGCCGCCGACTTTTTGTTTATACGCGACGAAGGCGTCCATCCTGACATAACCCGGCATCTGGAAGCTATTGGCGTTATCGCCTTCGCGCGTGCCGGCGGCCACACCGCCCAGACCGGCGCTAAAGCCATCCCGCGCCGCATAGCCGTTCATGTCGTACTTAAGCCATAGGCTGCCGGAATGTTCGGGGACATTGTTCAAGCGGTTGCCCTGGGTGCCGCCGTTGTGGTCCTTGATGATGCGGGCATCGGTAAAGGCGTAGCTGCCGATCAGGCTGAAGTTATTGCTCAGATACCCGGTCATGTCCAGCTCGATACCTTGGCTGCGTTGTAGATTGGCAATTTTGTCGTAGAGATTGGCCGTGCTCAGATCGTTGACCAAGATGTTATCCTTGGTCAAATGGTAGTACGCCAAGGTTGCCAGCAGGCGTTGATCAAACAATTGGGTCTTTATGCCTGCTTCGAATTGCTCGCCGATTTGCGGATCGAAGCGGTTTCCGTTCGAAGCCGGCGCATTATTGGCGCCGAGCGAAGTTATCCAATTGCCGTATACGCTCAATTGATCAAATGCTTCGTAGAGTATACCGACTCGCGGGCTAAACCCCTCGTCTTTGCGGGTGTTAGGCTTCACCAGTGCGTCGGCGTCCGCAAAGCTGGCGGCATTGCCGCGTCCGGTTTCCGCCCAGTCGTAACGGCCACCGCCCATGATATGCAGTCTGTCCCAAAGCGTGATTTGGTCTTGGAAATAAGCACCGTACCAATTGTTGTATATCACGCTGCGATTCAAACCCGGCTCGGAATCGCTCAAGTAAGCAGCGTCGAATGTCGCCGGCGAGATGCCGTAACTGGGAAATGGGTTATTGATGTCGATTGCCAGGGCCGGATTCGCGTCAACCCATTGTCCTGAAGTGCCGTATCGGTTAAAGGTGCGGTAAAAATCGAAACCGAACAATACGTCGTGTTTGGTTTCGCTGATCGCGAACTTGCCGGTAACATCCAGGTTAGTCGCGTAATGTTCTTGCTCTGAAGTTTGCCGAAAGATGTTGCGTTGCAGAATGCCGGTGGCTTGATTCAACGCTAAGCCAGGATCGAAAGCCGGCGCGGGGTTGACGAAGCTAGTCGTGCTGTCGGATAGGCTGGCCAGGAAACGGTTATGTATCGCCCAATCATCGTTAAAGCGATGGTTAATTTCGCTGCCGACTTTGGTGCTGGATTGATCTCCTATCCGTGTATTCGGATCACCCAAGTTGCGACTGATCGGGATGTTGGCCGGACGTTTGCCTAGCGCGGGAATCCCGAAATCCGCCGGTGCGTTTTTTTCGCTGCCTTCAATATCGACGGTAATGTCGGTAGTGTCGCTGGGGCGCCAGGTGATGCTGGGATTGAACAGCATTCGGTCCACGGATACAAAGTCGCGGAACGAGCCGTTGCTTTGGTACGCGCCGGAAAAGCGGTACAGCAGCGATTTATCGCCATTAATCGGCCCACCGGCGTCCCATTGGGTGCGATATAAATCGTAGGAGCCAAACTGTTGTTCCAAGGAGTAATAGGGGTGGTCCAAGGGTTTCTTGGTAGTCAGGTTGATCATGCCGCCCGGTTCGGTCCGACCGTAGAGTTGCGACGGGCCTTTAATGACCTCGATGTTCTCCAAATTACCGGAGTCCATGTCGCCGAAATAGCCACCGTCTTGTAACAGGCCGTTCCGATAGATGTTATTAGTATTAAAACCGCGCACAATGAAGCCGACACCACCGCCTAATGACGGCTGGGGACGCACGCCGCTAACGTTTTCCAACACCTCTTTAACCTTGCCCGATTTTTGGTCGTCCATCACCGATCTCGGTACGACCTGAATTGAAATAGGCGTTTCTATCAGCGGGGTGTCGGTCTTGGTGGCGGCAAAGGCGTTGGTTACTGCGTAATCCTGGCTGTAAGGGTAGGCTGCGTTGGCATACTGGCGATTGCCGGACACCGTGACCGCCGACAGCGTTGAAACGTCATTGTGTGAATCCGGCGCTCTTTGTAGCGTAATAGTGCCGTTACCGGTGGTACCGGCTACCACGCCGGTACCGGCCAGTAGTTTTTGTAAAGCTTGCTGGGCCGTCAATTGGCCGCTGACACCGGACGATTTCAAGCCTGCCGTCATTTCCGCCGGATAACTGAGCTGTACGTTGGCGGTGTCGGCAAATGCATTTAATGCGCTGCTTAAGCTTTGCGCGGGAATGTCGAAAGCGATGCTTTGTTCGGCGGCAATCACGGTCGGGGTGCTCAGAGCGGTGGCGATTGTCAGCGACAAAGGCCAAAGGTGGTATTGGATCGGTTTGCCCATGCAAGGGGCTTTGCGGAACGGATAAGATGCCATTAGATTCTCCCTAAGCGAATGAATTGATCCCCCGAACGATTGGGGGTGCAATGGAGACGGGCGAAATGAGTTTTCCCTCAGCTTGAGGTAAAACTATTTTTTGAGTCAAACACGGTAAGGCTGAATGACGGCTGGCTTTGTCGGGTGTTTTGGCTAGGCGATAAGCTTTGCGACGCTCAAGCGATCAGTACCAGCCATGGCGTTAATCGATAAATTCGTATCGGCAGTGTTTGCTGTAAAGATTCCAATGCCTTATCGGTATCGCGAATATCGAAACGGCCGCTGACTTTCAGGTTCTGCAATCCCTGATTGCGGATTATCAGGCTACCACGCCGATAGCGGCCAATTTCCGCAATCACCTCCTTGAGCGGAGCGTTGTCGAACGAGGCGCTGCCTTTTAACCACGCCGTGGCGTTGCCGGTTGGCTGGTGGCTGACTTCGCTTTGGTGACGAGCGTCGACCGCGATGCTGTCATTGGCTTTTAAGGTGGCCGGATTTTGCCGATCCCGGCTGACTTCCACCACCCCGCTCACTACGCTGACAATGTCGCTGTCGGCGTTTTCTCTAACCACGAAACGCGTACCCAATACCCGCGTGTTGCTGTAGCGGCCATCCACCTGAAAAGGATGTTGGGGGTCGTGTTGCACTTCAAAAAACGCTTCGCCCCGGGCTAGCTGGACATGGCGCTGACCATTACGTATGTTAACGTTAAGAGCGGTGCCGGAATTTAAAGTGACTTGGCTGCCGTCGCTGAGCTGTACGGTTTTTATTTCGCCGACGGCGGTGCAGTAGTCCGCCTGCCAGCAGCTTAAAGCCGACCGATAAATAATCGCGGCGATGACCAGGCTGGCGGCTGCGGCTAACAACGGTCTGGCGCCGGGGGCGATGCCGAGACGCCGCCATGGGCTTTTGGCCGGTTTACAACACCGCAAAATTTGCGGCGACAATGTCGCGGCGTCTAGCGTTGCGTGGAAATCGGCATCCTCCCAAAATGCAGCGATTTCGGCATAGGCCTCGCGGTGAGCCGGGTCGGCTTGATGCCAGATTCGAAATTGTCTGCGCTCATCCACCGTTACCGACTCGGCGCGCAGTCGCACAAACCACGTCGTCGCCTGCTCGCTAATGGCATCGGGGTTATCAGAGTCTGCGGGCGGTTGGTTTTCGGTCATGGCTGCATTATACGGCGCTGGGGTAGGCGTATGCCTTGGAATAACGGTAAGACGGTTAAGGCGGCAAAAACCTCAATCGGTCCGATAGGGGCGGCCAAAATGACTGCCTAGCTGTTTGCGGCAATACATCAAGCCTTTGACGATGTGTTTCTCCACGGCGCTCTCGGAAATATCCAGAACACTAGCCACTTCCCGATAACTCAATCCATGAATTTTATGCAGGATAAATGCATCGCGGCAGCGCGGCGGCAATTCGTAGATGGTTTGGTGCAACAGGGTGCGCCATTGCTGATCGGCTAATTCGCTTTCCACTCCGGCCAGTTGCAACTCATCCAGATGCCGCGTCGCTTCCTGATGACGCTCGATGACTTTATGGTGGCGCAGGTGATCCATCGCCAGATTGCTGGCGGTGCGGTATAAAAATCCGCGCGGGTGGTCTATGGGCGTATCGTTGGCGGTGCGGGCCAAGATCAAGTAGCTTTCTTGCAGCAAATCTTCCGCGGTTTCCGGGCATTTGACTATCCGCAGCAAATGGTGCAGCAGCTCCTTGCAATGCAGTCGATACAGCGAGCTGATGTCCGGGGTCATGAGGCGGGGCTGGGTTTTAGTCGTTTGAGAAGCTCTGTCCTATGCCTGATTCGTGCCAGTAATGATTCGAATGCCGATCAAGGCGCCGAACAGCCTGCCTTTGCTGGCCTGGAGTCAAACTTGGCGGCTCGCATTCACACTATCCGAACAAATTTTACCGGTGTTGAATGGGCTATATGGCGCACTTGGTGCGGCATATAACCTATTTTTGACGGTGACCGGTACGTTACCGATACCGGAAAGTGAAATATGGTTACTGATTAGCGAAATGCCGAGTAAAGCGTTGGAGGAGCCGACGCCTGCAATGTAAGCATTAGTCGATTAGTTGCAATGAATTTTCATCTCTTACCTCCTGTTTTATGCCTGTCGTGCGTCAAAACAGCGATAGTCATCATTTAACAACAGCGAGGGAAATTCATGACGTTGAAACAAACATTTAGCGGCGGCCTGTTTGGACATGCTTCGGCACTGGTTTTAGGGGCTGCGTTGGCGGTTTCCGGTGCCGCGGCAGCAGATAGCGTCAGTCGGGCTTTCAGTATCCCCGCAGGCTCTCTGTCTACCGCGCTGAATCGCTTGGCGGAATCCGGCGGCTTGCAACTGGTCTACGACACGGCGATCACCGAAGGTCTGCAAAGCAAGGGCCTCAGCGGCAATTACACCCCGGAAGCCGCATTGCAACGTCTGCTGGGAGACAGCGGTTTGAGTTACCGCGTCGCTGAAAACGGCAATATTTTGATCGAAAGACCGGCCCTGAATTACAAACAGGATCCTACGGCGTTGCCGGCGGTGAATGTGGTTGGCAAAAAGGTATATGACCCTAACGACCCTTTCAGCCAAATCTATGCAGTGCCGAATGCATCAACAGCGACCAAAACCGATATTGCGATTATGGACACCCCGGTATCCATCCAGGTCGTTCCCAAATCGATCATGAACGATCAGCAAGCGATCCGCATCGAAGACGCCTTGACGCAAAACGTCAGCGGTGTGCAGCGGGCTTACGGTACGGCGGATATGTACGAAAGCTTCATCATTCGCGGCTTTGCTTCCGACGATCAAATGTATCGTAATGGTTTCAGGCGCTCGATGGGCAAATTCGATCCAGCGAATATCGAACAGCTCGAGGTATTGAAAGGTCCGGCATCCGTGCTTTATGGTCGGTTGCAGCCCGGCGGTATGGTCAACTACGTGACCAAAAAGGCGTTGGATGTGCCGTACTATTCGTTGCAGCAACAATTTGGTTCTTTCAGTGAATTTCGTACCACGGTCGATGCAACCGGGCCGCTGGATAAGGATAAAACCCTGCTGTACCGGTTTAATGCCGCTTACGACGAAGGCAATTCGTTCAGAGATTTTGTCGATCACGAGCGGGTATTTATTGCGCCGAAATTGACTTGGCGGCCCAACGACCGCTTCGAGGCCAATGTCGAAATAGAGAAACGCCATGAAAATTACACGGAAGATTATGGCGTGCCGGTATCGGGCAATCGGCCTATTACAAACCGCAGATCCTTATTTACCGGTGATCCGGCCATCAAGCCCAGCCAAGACACTACGCTGATTTATGCGGATTGGAGCTTCAAATTTAATGATGACTGGGGGCTAAGGCATAAATTTCAGTGGGACGAGACCGACATCGTATTCGGCGGCGTCGCGCCTAACAGTAAAATAAACGCGGATGGACATACTCTGGATAGATTCGGCATTCTTGGTACCAGCAATCGCCGCTCTTACTCTACCAGTCTCGATCTAATTGGAAAGTTTCAAACCTTTGGCCTTAAGCATGATGTTTTAGTGGGGGGGGATTGGTTCTTTTTTAACCAGGATGCGCCGGACAATAACTTTAGTTACGGCACCATCCCTACCTTCGATATCGATAATCCCCAGTATGGTAATTTCGATTTGGCGGCCCTGCGCGCCGAGCCCGCCAACTGGTTTTGGCGCTCGCGCGACGATTGGTACGGCGTTTACTTCCAGGATCAAATTACGATTTTGGATAAGTTACATATCATGGGTGGAGGCCGTTACGATATGGCTGGCTACGGCGGTTACGGCGGTACATCCTGGGACGAAACCAAGGCCGGATTCAGCATGCAGCATGAAGATAAATTCAGTCCGCGGGTGGGTATCGTTTATCAGCCGTGGGATTGGTTGTCTTTGTACGGCAACTACGTCGAATCATTCGGCACCAACAACGGTCGTTCCGCCACTGGCGGCAATTTTGCACCGCAAGCGGCCGAGCAGTACGAAATCGGTTTCAAAACCGAGTTTTTCGATAAACGCCTATCGTCAACGGTGGCGTATTATCATTTAACCAAAAATAATCTGATGACCTTCGACTTGAGTACGCCGGACCCCACCGATCAAAAAACTATCGGCGAGGCGCGTAGTCAGGGCATTGAAGTGGATATTAAAGGTCAGATCACCGACGAATTCAGCCTGGTGACGACCTATGCCTACACCGACGCCAGATATACCAGGGATTACAGCGGTTTGCAGGGCAATCGTTTGTTGAATGTGCCCGAGCATCAAGCCAGTCTGTGGGGTACCTACCAATTCACCGAGCAATTTAAGGCTGGCTTGGGCGGGGTGGTTGTCGGTAAGCGCGAAGGCGACAATACCAACACCTATCAATTGCCTGGATATACTCGCTTGGATGCGATGCTGGCCTATGTACAACCCATCGGCAAAACGCGTCTGACGGCGCAAGTCAATGTCTATAATCTGTTGGATAAGGAATACTACACCGGCTCAACTTCTTGGTTGCCTACAGCCAACGTCGGCGCGCCTATTTCCGCCATGGGATCTTTGAAATTGGAGTATTAATTCAATACTGGTTGACGGTACTGCTGATAGAGCAGTGCCGTTAGCCACCTTTGAATATCGTCGTGCGAAAGCTTCGCTAGGGATAGAGGATGGGCATATGGACAATTCAGCCCTGCGGCTCATCGCTAATTTGATTTGGCTTTTTACTGATTATATTGCAGCAGGCAGGAGGCATAACGAGCTTCGAATCATCCCTGCCTGGATAAAAGCGTTTTTCCGCGCTTCTATCCAGGTATCCCTGGCGTCTTGTTTTCCATGTTCACGGGGGAGAGAACTTAAACATCCCTGACACCGGTCTTTATATAACAATATCCGTGCCAAGCCCTTGAGGCTACATGATTCAGGAAGTTACGCTAAAATCGATGGCCGCCATCTTAATTTCTATGTTATTTGCCACAATAAAGGCCTTGTTTTACGGCATTTCCCGCAAAAACCGCAGTTAGTCAATTCCGCGTTCAATCATGGATAATAAACATCCCAGTCACAACGCTCGAATCGCCCGTGAAGCATTTCCGCCATCCGGCTCGCTATCGCCAATTTTGGCGCCAACCCAAAACGGCGCTTTCTTTGCTGCAACGTTGCAAGCGCGGACTGGTTTATGCGGCGCTGTTTTTTGTACTCAGTTCGCTGGTGCTGGTAGGCGTATTGCGGTACCTACCCCCGCCGACGTCGGCGTTCATGCTGCATCAGCATGTTGATGATCTGGCCGAAGGCCGGCGCTATAGAGGCATTGACCAGCGCTGGGTCAGTCGCCGGCATATTTCGCCGCACGCCTTTGCTGCGGTGATCGCATCCGAAGATCAATTGTTCTATCAGCACAACGGCTTCGATGTTGACGCCATCTCCAAGGCTTTAAACCAATATTTGCGCGGCGGTAAACTGCGTGGGGCCAGTACGATCAGCCAGCAAGTCGCGAAGAATTTGTTTTTAAGTCCGGCCAAAAACTTCGGCCGCAAGGCGTTGGAGATTTGGTTTACGTTGTTGATCGAGGTGATCTGGGATAAGCAGCGGATTCTGGAAATGTATTTGAATATTGCCGAGTTCGGCGATCATTTATTCGGCATAGAAGCGGCCAGTCGCCGTTATTTCGGTGTTTCTGCCCAACAGCTATCTGCCAATCAGGCTGCGCTGTTGGCGGCTACATTGCCGAACCCTATATTGCTAAAAGCCGATCAGCCCAGCGCTTATTTACATAAACGCCAAAGCTGGATCTTGGGCCAGATGAGGGCGTTGGGGAATTGATCGCGAGTTAATCCTCTGCATCCTGATTGTCCTGCGCGTCCTCTTCAAAAGGTGGCAGGCCTGATGCCTCGGCAATCAGTTCTTTCAGATACTTGTATAGCAAGCGCGCCGACTTGGGCGGTTTGGCTTCCTTGGCTTCTTTCTGTGCGTTGCGCTGTAACTGGCGCAGGTGCTGACTGTCCGCGGTAGGAAATTCTTCAATGAATAGGGTCAACTGTTGATTGCCATTGGCTGCCAGCAGCTGGTCGCGCCAGCGCTCGGCCTGGTGATGTTCTCTGACCGCATGGGCGCTGCGGTTTTTCATCCGCGCCAATTTTTCATGAATCGCGGCGGTATCCAGCTTTCTGAGCTGCGCGGTGATGTATTTCAACAAGCGCTTTCTGGCGGAATTTTGCCCCATCTTGCCGGCATCGCGCATGGCTTGTTCTATGCTCTCGGGTAACTCGAATTCGGCAATGTGCGCAGGGGATAGCGCGCAAATTTCTTCAGCCATCGCAAAAACTTCGGCTATTTCTTTTTTGATGCGAGTCTTGTTGGGGCGTACCGCGTAATGATCGGCTTCCTCGTCTTCGCTGTCGCCGTCATACTCGTCCTCGGGTTCGTCGTAATAATCTTCTTCTTCGAATTCTTCTTGGTAATCTTCGTCGTTCATGTCAAACCATTGCTATTAAGAAAAGCACGAACATCACTACCATCAACAGGGGCACAATAACGCTGGGCCAATCGGAGGGTGTTTGTTTGCTGCGCGCGATTGCGGCTTTGATGCCGGGCTGCATCCAGAACAAAAGCAGCAGCGCCAGGGCGCCGAGTATCAGGTTTTCCCAGGTTGACAGCATGATGTGACCGCTTTGTTATGAGTGAGGAACTTGCTACGCGTCATTCTAACAAACCTTGCCATGCAATAAGACATTGCTTGCTGCGACAAATTAAAAGTTGTTTCTCTGGATTTATCGCTAAGCGATTATTGCGGCTGGGTAAATTCAGTTATTCACAGAAGCTGTGGATAACTCTGTGTATTAAATGTCGAAAGCCTTTGCTGTTCCCCGGTAGTACTGGGCTGCGGTCAAATTGTACAACATTAAGGCACTATTATTAATAGATAATAATCAATAGCTTACAAATGATGCTTTGTATTTCAACGGGTTATTTTGTCAAGCGTTTTATGGTCTTGCCGTAAACAGTTTAATGTGCATAACTTGTTTACATGCTAAGCAAATTTGCTGCCAAACTGCATTTTTTGGCTAGGCTTTAAGCGGGTCAGCTTATATGGTCTGCGCAAATTTGCGATAATGGCCGGTTTTTAAAAAAGAGTCATTTCATGTGGTTTAAAAATCTTGCCGTCTACCGTTTTACCGAGCCATTTACTTTGGATGCTGTTGCTTTGGAGCAAAAGCTGCAACAACAGCCGTTCCGATCTTGTGGTAGCCATGATGAGTTCAGTTTTGGCTGGACTGCGCCGCTAGGCAGGGCCTCGGACGCACTGGTGCATGCCAATAACGGTTTCTTGATGCTATGCGGCAAGAAGGAAGAAAAGGTCGTGCCGGCATCGGTGATCAACGAAATGCTGCAAGAACGCATCAACGAAATCGAAGAACGCGAGGCCCGCAAATTACCGGCGAAAGAGCGTAGTCGGATCAAGGACGAATTGATATTCGAACTGTTGCCGCGGGCGTTTTCGTTTTCACGGAAAACCTATGCTTATATCGATAGTCAGGGCGGCTGGCTGGTCGTGGATGCGGCATCGGCTAAAAAAGCCGAAGACATGCTCAGCCAGTTGCGTAAATGCTTGGGGTCTCTGCCCATAGTGCCGCTCACCGCCACCGCCAAACCGGCTAGCGTGATGACGCAATGGTTGATCGACAACACCTCGCCGAAAGATATTTTGATCGAAGACGAGTGCGAGCTGCGTTCGCCGGAAGAAGAAGGCTCGATTATTCGTTGCAAACGCCACGACTTGGCGTTGCCGGAAATCAAGAATCATCTGGATAGCGGCAAGCAAGTGATTAAGTTGGCGATGAGCTGGGCCGAACGCATTTCGTTTGTATTGGACGAGAGCTTGGCTGTCAAGCGGCTAAAGTTTCTTGATCTTATTCAGGAGCAAGCCGCCGATATCGAGGCATTCGACGAAGTCGAACAGTTTGATGCCGATTTTTCTATTATGACTGCGGAACTTGCTCAGTTTTTGCCGCGTCTGCTTGAATTATTTACTGCTGAAGGTAACGCCTAATGAAAACCCGTTTGTTATTCAGTTTGCTGCTGACAGCCAGTACGGCGGCGTCGGCGCTAACGCTGCCGGCACCGGATAGGCCGGGTGACAGCCTGATAGGCAATCCGCCGCATGAAGTTAAATATGTCGCGGCGAAGCATGAAGACACTCTGATCGATATCGCGGTAAATTTTCGGCTTGGGCAAGATCATATCGTATTGGCCAACCCCTATGTGGACCGCTGGTTGCCCCGCGAAGGTACGCAGGTGCGCATCCCCAGCAGCTTTTTGTTGCCGAATGCGCCAAGAGAAGGGATCGTGGTTAATTTGCCGGAAATGCGGATTTACTATTACGCGGATGCCGGCCGGGTTGTGACTTATGCAATCGGTATCGGCCGGGAAGATAACTGGAAAACGCCGTTGGGTAAAACGAAAATTACCGGCAAAACCGACAAGCCTTCCTGGACGCCGCCGCCATCCATTATTGCCGAGCATTTGGCTGATGGCGATGTGCTGGATCCTTATTATCCGCCTGGTCCGAATAATCCCTTGGGTTTGTATGCGTTTAAGTTAGGGATACCCGGCTATCTGATTCACAGTACTAATGTTGTTAATGGCATTGGCATGCGGGTTAGTCATGGGTGCATGCGGATGTACCCTGCTGACATTGAGCAGTTTTTTCCAATGGTTAAAGTGGGCACCACGGTCAATATTGTTAATCAATCGATCAAAGTGGGCTGGTATCACGATACCTTGTACATGGAAGTGTATCCAGAGTTGGAAGAAACGCCGGCAACCTATGAGCAGCGCTTGCATACGGCGTTGAATTTGATAGAGCAAGCCAATGGTGGGCAAATGCCTGTAATCAAAGGTTCTGTTTTAAAAGCGGCAGTAGAAAAAGCGACTGGTATTCCGGTGGCTATTTATGAGCGTCCTACCCAGACGCCTCCTGTGGTTCAAAGCCAAGCGGCACCTGCGAAATAGAGGCAATAAAAAAGCCCGTGGCCTTGCGGCTCACGGGCTTTTTAAAATCAACAACAGCAATAAAGCTTATTTGTGTTGTGATTTTTTGAACATACGGTCCAATTTGCTGTTGGTATCTTGAGCATATTGGGCAGCACGGTTAGCAGCAGCTTCAGCAGCAGCAGCTTTTGCAGCAGCTTCAGCAGCAGCGGCTTTAGCAGAAGCAGCGTCAGCAGATGCAGTAGAAACTTTGCCTTCCAAAGTGCCTACTCTTGCGTCCAAAGCTTCCAGGTCTGAAGTGCTTGCGCAACCGGTTGCCAAAGCTGCAATTGCAACAACTGCTGATAATGTAATAGCTCTCATCATGGTTTTCCCCTTGATTGTGGTTTCAAAAAATAATAAATGAAAAACGGTGGTAATTGTCCAACATTTTTTTGGATTTTACCAACATTATTTCACCGTTACGAGTGTCCCTTTTTCTACCCATTGACTTAACTGATCGATTTGATCGTTAGTCAACGCGATACATCCGTGTGTCCAATTCATGGATCTGTGGATGGACAGACTACCGCTGCCCAAACCATGAATACCGATTTGCCCACCGAGATCGGTATTTTGCGGCGGAATTTGTCCGGCAGAATGCGCTCTGGCAATAGCTTCGTAAGTGTCGAGATCGATTTTGCCTTTTTTCAAGGCATTATCGGCATTGTCTACATTGGGATAGGTCAAGCCGAAGAACTTACGGAAGGCGCTTCTTTCATTTATCCAGCCGATCCGATAGTTACCGAGCGGCGTGATGTCATCGCCGCGATGATTTTTTTCACCCGCGCCATTGCGGCCAATGGCGATATTTTCCAACACGGCAACCGTCTTGTCGCCCTTCCTGACTTCCATGCTTTGCGTCTGCGTATCGACCAGCAACCAAACATCCTCTCCAGCGAAACTGCGCGCCGATACGGTACAGCCCATCACAATCAAAACACCTAATAATTTTTTCTTTATCATGGCAATCTGTAAATAATCAAAGTTTTGGTGTAATTTAACCCTTTCGAAACGAGGTATTACAAAGGGTAGCATATGACAACAACAATCACCAAAACGACTCCCTACGATGATCAAAAACCCGGCACATCGGGCTTACGCAAAAAAGTCAAAGTCTTCCAACAACCCAAATATCTGGAGAATTTCGTCCAATCCATCTTCGACAGTCTGGAGGATTTTCAGGGCAAAACCTTGGTGATTGGCGGCGATGGCCGCTACTTTAACCGTAAAGCCATCCAGATTATTATAAAAATGGCGGCAGCCAACGGTTTCGGTGAGCTCATTATAGGCCAAGGCGGCTTGTTGTCCACTCCTGCCGCATCGAATATTATCAGGAAATACAATGCGTTCGGAGGCATTGTTCTATCAGCTAGTCACAATCCCGGCGGCCCTGAAGAAGATTTTGGCATTAAGTACAACGTCAGCAATGGTGGTCCGGCTCCGGAAAAGTTCACCGACAAACTGTACGAGAATACCAAAACCATCACCGGCTACAAAAAAGCCCGTTTCGGCGACATAGATTTAGACGTTATCGGTGAGGTCGAAAAAGGCGGCGTGAAAATTCGGATTATCGATTCGGTAGCCGATTACGCTGAATTAATGGCCAAGATATTCGATTTCGATCTGCTCAAACAAAGCATCCATAACGGCTTCATCACGCTACGTTTCGATGCGATGCATGCCATCACCGGTCCGTACGCCAAGCATATTCTGGAAGATACGCTGGGCGCTACACCTGGCTCGGTATTTAACGCCGTGCCGCTGGAAGACTTCGGCGGCGGCCATCCCGATCCAAATATGGCCCATGCTCACGAACTTTGTGACATCATGTTCGGGGCCGACGCACCCACTTTCGGCGCGGCCTCGGACGGTGACGGTGACCGCAACATGGTCATGGGGGCGAACATCTTCGTTACTCCCAGCGACAGCTTGGCGATAATGGCGGCCAACGCCAAACTAATTCCGGCTTATGCCAAAGGCATCAGTGGTGTGGCCCGCTCGATGCCGACCAGTCAGGCGGTTGATCGGGTTGCCGATAAATTGAGTCTGCCTTGCTACGAAACCCCAACCGGCTGGAAATTTTTCGGTAACTTGCTGGATGCCGATAAAATCACCATCTGCGGCGAAGAGAGCTTCGGTTCCGGCTCCAATCATGTCCGTGAAAAAGACGGTTTGTGGGCGGTGTTGTTCTGGTTGAATTTAATCGCGCGCAAACGCGAATCGGTAGAAGACATTGTTCATGAACACTGGCAAAAATACGGCCGCGACATTTACTGCCGTCACGATTACGAAGCGGTCGATTCGGAGATTGCCAACGGGATTGTCGAACATCTGCGTAGCCAGTTAAGCAACTTGCCCGGTAAAAGTTGGGGCGATTACGAAGTCAAGTTTGCCGACGAATTCAGTTACACTGATCCGGTCGACGCTAGCGTCAGCAGCAATCAAGGCATCCGCATCGGCTTTGTGAACGGCTCGCGTATCGTGTTCCGGCTGTCGGGCACCGGTACGGTCGGTGCGACTTTGCGTATTTATTTGGAGCGCTATGAGCGTGATGTCAGCAAGCACGATCAGGACGCTCAGGTTGCGCTTGCGGAATTAATAGAAATTGCCGAGCAGTTGTGCGAAGTCAAAAAACGTACTGGCAGAACCGAGCCTGACGTTATCACTTGATCGATCCCGGCTGAATAAAACGTTAGGTCTGGCTTAACTGCCTGACCTAACGGCTCTGTCCGTACGCATCGCGCAAAATCTGTTCTGCGTCACGACCTGCCTCCGCCAAAGCTTGAGCTCTGGCGATGGATAAGCCCAGGCCGTGCCCGGCACCTATGCCTGTAAATTGCCAAGTCTGGTCATCGGCAGCTGTTACCGAATCAGGACAAGAAGGTAGTTTCAGGGTGTTGCGAAAAATCTCGCAACTGAGCAGCTCTTCGCTGGTCGGATAAAATAATCTGATAAACAACTCGCCATCTTTGTGCCGTTCGCGGCGAATATCCAGAATTTGATTTTCCGTAAACACCCGGCGCAACTCCTCGCTTGAGAGCTGCCTTTGCCAGCGCTGATCACCGCCGTTGGCAAACGGCAACCAGTTCAATCCGGATTCGGTCGCCAACTGGTCCAAAAGCTGTATTAAAGCAATATCGATATGACTGCTACGACGTAGCTTGTTCCCAGGCAGTTCGCCGAGATAGACCATGCAATGCGTGGTATCGCAAAGGGAGCTTGATTCATTATGCCTATGGTTACCGTGACTGCCGTTCCAGGCGATCACCGCTCGCATCGCTTCGCGGGCACTGCCAGCCAGATTTTGTGCCTCGGCAGCCAACACACCATCGACATAACTATCGACATCGGTTTCCAGCACAATCGGCCCCTGTTCGTTTGTTTGTCGCAGAACACCTTTCACCACCCGCTCGGATCGGCTGCCACGTGCGCTGGAAACGATCCTGATTTGCCCGCAAACCGTAAAGCGCCCGTGTTGGTTAGCCACTAACGGACAGTCCGGCTCCGCACTCCAGCTATCTGGATCGGTAGGCGTTAACAAACTAACCCTAACCGCAGCAAAACGGGCCGGATAGTCGTGCTGCCAGTTTCTTAACAAGGCTGCGGCTTTACTTAATATTGACGCGCCATTGACGCCGCGTTGCCTAAATATCGCCAGAAATACCGGATGCGTAGCCGGCCAGGCCAGCAGTAAATGACCAGCCAAGGGGTGGCCGTCAACAGTCGAAACCGTGCCGGTTTTGGCTAGAACTTGAAGTTGGCGCAACAGCTTTCTATCTGTCTCGCTTTGCCCCGCCAAGGTGGAGTTGGGCAAGATACCGTTTTGGCTCAAGCCACGAAAATAATCGGGCTTGGATAGCAAGGCTGCCCGCATCGCCAAGGCCAATTCCGGCAAATTGGCTTGTAAGGCAAAATCGCCGTCGGCATTGCGTTCGCCCAGATAAGAGCGCCAGGCTTGCGGATCCGATGGAGCCACTTGAGCTGGAAGATTTTGCTCTTTAATCGGCGACAATAACAGACGATAGCGCTCGATTTGAAATTGCTCGCGACGCTGCAATAGCTTTTCAGTCTCGCTCGCCGCCAGTTCTGCACCCAGCAAATCAGCATCGGCTTGTGCCAATGCCGCAGCATACGGAATTTTCAACAGCGACCCAGGAGGTAAACGACTGGATTGATCCCCGCCGCTCGTCAATATCCGCCCGGACAGTAGGCTCATCAACAGATACGAGCTATCTCCGGCATCGTCGAACGCCACGCCCAGTATTTCAGTTAATTTTGTCGACACGGTACAAGGTTCTCGGGGCCAGCCGGCATTAACCAACAATCGCGCCAATACCGCCCGGTCATTGCCATCTAATTCGGCGCCCTGCCTAACCCGATTCTTGATGCTTTGTAGTTCAAGTTCACTGGGTAAACGTCCGGGCTCGAGATCAGCCAACTCGCCGCTGAAATGCATCGCCCCGGCTTCTTCTGCCCAAGCCGGTAGACGACCGCCACAGCTGCGATGACTGGCTTCGTGAAACAGTTCGTGACGCAGATACACCGCTTCGCTCAGCCCACCCTGCGGTTGTTGTCGCAGATAAATACTGCCCGGCCGCCAGCCGCCGGCATGATTGCCGCTAAATGCCCCGCTAGTCAACGCGGGGAATACCCGCACCGGATCATCCTCGCTAGGTATCTTGTAGCCCTGTGCCGCGAGTTCGCTAGCGGCAACAGTTGCGGTTTGCCGTAATTCAACTTGCTGTGTTAGCGCCCCGAAAAACAAAATAGCCGCACCAACATCAAACAAATATTGCCGCCTGATGCATCGTTTTAATGAAGCATTCATTGGTAGTTGGAGGTTTAAGCTGAGCATGGGTAATCCCGCAAATTGCCGAATAGCGAAGATAGACTAGGAAGTGTCTAAATACTGGATTTTACGATTTAAATTGACAATCAGTCGAATCAGCCTAGAATGCAAGCCAGCTAGAAAATACGATTTACCCTTTGTTTACCAGCTCGATGTCTCTACAGTAGTCCTTCGTCCTAGTTTTTCATTAAGTAATTTCCACATTTACCAGCGTGACCCGCCTTACTTTAGCTAAGGCTTTATCTAAATTTTTATAGGACTTATTATGTCTACAATGACAACTGGCGTCGTAAAATGGTTTAACTCTGACAAAGGCTTCGGCTTTATCGAACAAAAACAAGGCCCTGACGTTTTCGTACATTTCAAAAACATTTTGAACCCAAACAACAGCTACAGAACGCTGGATGAAGGTCAACACGTACAATTCAAATTGGGCCGCGGCCCTAAAGGCCCTCAAGCCGAAGAAGTAACCATCGTTTAAAGATTAAGCCGTAGTTGCCAACAGACACCTACGGCTTTTTTGTTAGATAAAGTGGAAATCAATCGCGGTTTCCACTTTCGTTCTCCCCGTTTCATTCCAGCACACTGGGTAGCTTTCAAAAGCTTCTAGCAAAGCATTCAGCAGACTAAACTTTAATTGTCTGCAATGGTCCAATAGCCATTACAAATTTCAATCAAGCAAAGAGGTGAATCATGTCGTTAAAAAACGAATTCGAAAGTTTGCTCGTTAATCTGGATTCGGTTCGCGAAGAACTGCAACTGAAGCTGCATTTGGCTTCCATGGATGCCAAAGATGAATTTGCAGAAGCGGAAAAACAGTGGTTGCAGATTAAAAGTAAAGCCGCTGAAATTGCCGACGAGTCGATAGAGACTTCCGAAGAGTATATCGCCAAGGCCAAAATTGTTGGAGAGGAGTTGAAGGAAGCTTATCAGCGAGTAGCCAAGCGTCTTTCCGAGTGAACTGCCTAAACTCAAAAAGCTACAGCTTTAATTGATTCAGTGCAAGCCTTGCCGTTAGTGCAGGCTGGTTAATAAGGTTGTCGTCTTTGGGTATGCAGCACGTTCGTACAGGTGGTCAGCAATTTTGCTGACCACTGCGGCTTGAAACCAGTGAATTCAACGTCGATTTTGCAGTGTGGCTAAGATATTGAAGTAGCGTTGCGATTTCCGCTGTAAATCCAGCTTTCCTCAACTGTCAGTAACTGTTGTCTTGCCAAGCTTCGATCCACAATTCTGGCAATATTGTTGATCAACCGGAACAGTGGTTTCGCATGCGGGACATGTATTGGATGACTGGGTTTTGTGTCCGCAGGTATTACAAAAATGAGTATTTGCGGTAATGTCGGCGCCGCATTGCTGACAGGTCAATTTTTGTTGGGGGAGAAACCTTGATAACATTTCAACCAGCTTGGCAACGGTATCGACCAAGTAAGTTGCATGGCTATACGCCCTGACCACAAACCAAATACTGACGCTTACGATCAGAATGATCGCGCTACTATGGTAAATCGTTCTACCTAAGCTATCGACGAACGGCGCCAATAACTCCCAAAACAACGCCTGCACTGTAATCAAAATCAACAGAGCGGTTAACGGCTCCGCAATGCCTTTGGCAAACGACAACGCACCGCCGCTATTGGGAATGGCTTCTATAACGTAGCCGGCAAAAAAATAAAACAAGATTAATCCCGCCAGCCTGGCGAAAAACCAGACTACGGCCGCAGCCTTGAATACACCCGCCACTTCCAATTCCGTCATTACTGGTACTAGCGTAATTAATTTGCCTATTGTCAGAATGCTGGCAATCGTAATGAATAGCTGGGCGGCCCGCTGCCATGCGTTGCTCGATGAGGAAATCAAAGAAAACATAGGCGTTCAACTCCTGTTTTTTAGGGGACTGAATTTGAATCAATCATTAGCTCGTTGAACGAGAGTGATTCCTTAGGTAGAGAATATCACACAAAAAAGCGGATAACCCTCGCTGCTAAAACTGTAGAAGTTCAAACACTGTCTGGCTATTTACGGCTTGGAGACCACAGTCGAAAAACGGTTTTTTGC
Source organism: Methylomonas sp. 2F7 (assembly GCF_057126975.1). Taxonomy (NCBI): domain Bacteria; kingdom Pseudomonadati; phylum Pseudomonadota; class Gammaproteobacteria; order Methylococcales; family Methylococcaceae; genus Methylomonas; species Methylomonas sp. 2F7. The sequence goes on along the minus strand of NZ_CP195203.1, from coordinate 4,374,680 downwards.
CTTATCTAAATCCTTTACGGTACTATTCAGTGGCAATGCGTAATTGATTTTCCCTTCTCCCAAACGACATCATGTCCCCCGAACAATTCCAACAAAAACTCTTTAGCTGGTTTGATAATCATGGTCGCAAGGATTTGCCATGGCAACGGGACATTAATCCTTATCGAGTTTGGGTGTCGGAGATTATGTTACAGCAAACGCAAGTCGTCAGCGTGATTGCATATTTCAATCGCTTTGTCGCCAGATTTCCAACGGTGCAAAGCCTGGCAAGCGCAGAACTGGACGAAGTCTTACAGCACTGGTCCGGGCTTGGCTATTATGCGCGCGCCAGAAACCTACACAAAACGGCACAAATCGTTGCCGACAATGCCGGTATATTCCCGCAAACCGTCGCAGAACTCAGTGCCTTGCCCGGTATCGGCCGCTCCACTGCGGGGGCGATACTTAGCATTGCTTGCGGGCAAAGTCAGCCCATATTGGACGGCAACGTCAAGCGCGTACTGGCGCGGTTTCACGCCGTGCATGGCTGGCCAGGCGACAACAAGGTTGCGGGGCAGCTTTGGCAAATTAGTCAGCGCTACACGCCGACGCAAAGAACCGGAGACTATACGCAGGCGATGATGGACTTGGGGGCCACGCTCTGCACCCGCAGTAAGCCGCTATGCGACATCTGCCCTATCGCAGACAGCTGTCAGGCCAGGCAGATGGGTGTAATAAAGCAATTGCCAGGCTCCAAACCTCGCAAGGATTTGCCGGTCAAACAATTGTATTTTCTGCTGTTGCTAGACAAGGAAAATCGGATATTGCTAGAAAGACGGCCACCGACCGGCATTTGGGGAGGATTATGGAGCTTGCCGGAGTTTGCCGATCTCCAGGCTTTGCAAGACTGGTGTCTACAGCGCAATCACCGAATCCATACCTCGCAAACCTTGCCTAACCAGCGCCACAGTTTTTCGCATTATCATCTGGATTACATCCCGTTGTTGGTGAAACTGGAAAACCCCATAAACAATGTGATGGAAGGCGAGCGGGCGGTTTGGTATAAAACCGCCGAGATTAAAACTTTAGGTTTGCCGGCGCCGATCAAGCGTCTGCTGCAACAACATTTCACAGAGGATCAAAATGACGAGAATGATTAAATGCGTAAAACTGGGCGTTGAGGCTGAAGGTCTGGATGCCCCGCCGTTTCCTGGTGCCAACGGCCAACGCATTTTCGATCATGTATCGAAACAGGCCTGGAAGGACTGGCTAGCGATGCAAACCATGATAATTAACGAGCAGCGGCTATCCAGTTTCGATCCGGCCGCAAAAAAAATATTGGAAGCCGAGCGTGAGAAATTTTTATTTGCAGGAGGGTTCGAGTTGCCGGAAGGCTATGTGCCGAAAAAATAGTGCCGGGTGGGCTTTAGACGCGTTGTCAGATTGGTAGTATTAAAAGGCCATCTGTACGGCTTTTGTATAATGTTAATGCGGTTAAAATATTGACAAAATGGCTGTAACTGGAAAGCTCAGGATGTATATCAAAAACTATCCTCCGGAGAAAAGTTATGAGCGCAACTGTAGCAAATCAGATTCATGCCTTGCGAGCCACTCCCGGCGATCATGTCCTGGTCGGTAAAATAGTGGATGTGTTTTATGCAAAAATGCTGGACGACTATCGGATTAACCGCTTCTTCTTCAGCCGCCCGGCTGCTGAGCAGGCCGGTGCCCTAAAAGCTTATTTGAAAGCTTACTTCAATAGCTTCAATAGTGCCGATGAGAGAGTATTAGAGGCATTGGACGGGTATTTTACGACAGCGTTTGCCCGCACTAACGCCAAACCGAGTTTGGTTACCGGTAACGATTTTGCCTTCCTGCTGGATATCGTTGGTGGGCAAGAAATAAGAAGCATCACCTTATTAACGCCGGCTCATTGTTTTTTGATAAAGCTCGGTCCTGACGATTTCCATTACGACATAGTGATGGAGCATTTGGCCGCCTCTTTAAAACAATTGAATATCGCCGAAGATTTGGCTTATCAAATCATGGCTTTGGCGGAAAAAGGTAGAGATGGTTTGTTGGCTAGAGGCGTTGAAGTTAAGAAAGCCGCTTGAATAGCGTTTTAGTAGCTCGGGTTTCTCTCTCTTAGGGATTGCCTAAGAGAGCATTATCACTAGCTGTCGTCCTTGATCATTGCAACAAGAAAATCTACGAAGCTATGAATGGCTAAGCCGGTGCCCACTGCGGTTGCCATGTTTGCCAGCAATTTGCCGACAACGCCTAAAAGCTTTTCAAGCAGTTTGTGGCCGCCGATAATTTCTATTCCGTACAGCAAAAATTCGCCTAAAAAATGATTGATGACTGCGAGCTTTAGATTTAGCTGGGTTCCCAATAAGCCTTGCGCTAACAAAGTGTGGGTTTCGGCACGTTGCAAGCCGTCTTTTAACGCCGAAAAATTCGGATTAAGTTCCATCCAGGCTTTTTTATAATCGTCGCGAAATTTCGGTTGAAAATACTCGCCGTTATTTATCACCTTCTCTAAAAACTGCTGCAGAGCATCAACGAAATTCAGCAACCTTTTTCTGTCATCCTCGCCAGCCCCAAAGACAAATTTTTCCATTGCTGTTCCTTCTATATGATGTCGGCGTTCTCACCGAAAAAAAATTGCAGGCTGACTTTTAACCCGCTCACGAATTTTGCGCTTAGCAAAATAAGGACTATTTCTTTACATACAGGTCGGTAATCGTCCCCTCTATCATTTCCGCCGCAAACGCAAAGGTTTCGGATAAAGTTGGATGCGGGTGGATGCTCAGACTAATGTCCGTCGCATCCGCACCCATTTCCAAAGCCAGCACGGCTTCTGCGACTAATTCGCCCGCACCAGGCCCGGTAAAGCCGGCACCAAGAATACGGCCGGTGGTTTTGTCAGTCAGTATTTTGGTAATACCTTCGCTACGGCCCAGCGCCAAAGAGCGACCACTGGCGGCCCAAGGGAATACGGCTTTGTCGAATTCCACACCTTGCTGCTGTGCCTGGGTTTCGGTTAAGCCCATCCACGCAACTTCGGGATCAGTGTAAGCGACCGAAGGAATGGTTAGTGCGTCGAAACCGGCTTTATGGCCGGCAATGACTTCGGCGGCGATTTTACCCTCGTGCGTGGCTTTGTGGGCCAGCATCGGATTGCCGACGATGTCGCCGATCGCGAAAATATTGCTGACGTTGGTGCGACCTTGCTTGTCCACTGGGATGAAGCCGCGTTCGTCGACATTCACACCGGCTTTATCGGCATCGATCAGTTTGCCGTTGGGACGGCGACCGACTGCCACCAACACCGCGTCGAACACCTCCGACTCCGGTGCGCCTTTACCTTCCATCGTGACTTTGATGCTGGTATCAGTTGCTTCCATGGCCTTGACACTGGTTTGCAGCCACAGGTTTTCATACTGTTTTTTGATCTTGCGTTGTAGCGGTGTAACCAAATCTTTGTCGCAGCCGGGGATAATCTGATCCATCAATTCCACGACGCTGATTTTCGAGCCCAACGCATGGTAAACAGTCGCCATTTCCAGACCGATAATACCGCCACCCACGATCAATAATTTTTCCGGGATCGATTTCAACTCCAGCGCATCGGTCGAGTCCCAAACGCGTGGATCGTCGTGCGGAAAGCTGGGGATTTTGGTCGGCTGCGAGCCGGCGGCGATAATTGCGTTGTCGAAAGTAATGGTTTGCGCGCCGTCTTCACCGGTCACGGTCAAACTGTTGGCCGTGGCAAATTTACCCACGCCATTGATTACGGTGACCTTGCGTTGCTTGGCTAATTTGCCGAGGCCTTGATTCAAGCTTTGGCTGACGCTTTGTTTCCAGGCACGGATTTGGTCCAAATCGATGTTAGGCTTGCCGAAACTGACGCCGTGTTCCGCCATGGCTTCCGCTTCATGTATCACTTGCGCGGTGTGCAACAAAGCTTTGGACGGGATACAGCCCACATTCAGGCAAACCCCACCCAACACCGGATAGCGCTCAATCAATACCACTTGTTTGCCCAAATCGGCAGCGCGGAACGCAGCCGTGTAACCACCTGGGCCGCCGCCAAGTACCAAAACTTCAGCATGCGTGACAGAATCGCTCATATCCTTACTCCTACAATAACAGCCGGCGAATGTCGCCCAGATAAGATTTCAATGCTTCCATAAAACGTGCGCCTTCGGCACCGTCTATGACGCGATGGTCGTAAGTAATATCCAGCGGCAACATCAGTTTCGGTTCAAACGCAGAACCGTTCCAAACCGGCTGCATCTTGGAGCGGGTTACGCCCAAAATCGCTACTTCAGGCGCGTTGACGATAGGCGTAAACGCGGTGCCGCCGATGCCCCCCAAGCTGGAGATGGTCATACAGCCGCCTTGCATGTCGGCCGGTTTTAATTTGCCGGTTCTGGCCAGTTCGCTTTTCTCCGCCAGCTCGTTGGACAACTGGAAAATACCTTTTTTATCGACATCGCGAATCACCGGCACGACTAAGCCGTTCGGGGTATCAACGGCAATACCGATATGGAAGTAATGTTTGAAGATCAGTTTTTCGCCGTCTGGAGACAATGAGCTATTGAAAGACGGGTATTTTTGCATTGCCGCTACCAGCGCCTTCATGATGAAGATTAGGCCGGTGACTTTAACAGCGTCCTTCGCTAAGCCAGCGTTGACCGACTTGCGGAAGTCTTCCATGGCATCGATAGCCACTTCGTCGTGATAAGTCACCAAGGGCAAATTCAGCCAGACGCGAGTCAGGTTTTGGCCGGTCAGACGCTTGATTTTACTCAGCGGTTTTTCTTCAATTTCCCCGAATTGGGTGAAATCGACTGCTGGAATTGACGGAATGCCTGCGCCGCCAGTCGAACCGCCGGAGGCCATGACTTGCTTGACGAAGTTTTTCACATCGTCTTGCAGGATCCGACCCTTACGACCGCTGCCGGTTTGGATCTTGCTCAGGTCCACACCCAATTCGCGGGCAAAGAGTCTGACGCTAGGCGTGGCGTGCGCTTTAAAACCTTCACTGCTAACTGCGACAGGTGCAGCAGGCGCCGCAGCAGGTTGGGCGGATTCTACTTTTGGGGCTTCCGCAACTGGAGCAGGAGTCGGTTCGACTGGGGCTGGCGTGGCTGCCGGCGCCGGTTCGGCGGGAGCCGCAACGACTGCTTCTCCAGCTTCAAGGGTGGCGATCAGCGTACCCTCGGAGACTTTATCGCCCGGTTTAATGTGTACGGTTTTAATGGTGCCGGCCGCGCTGGAAGGTAAATCCATCGTGGCTTTATCGGTTTCCATCACAGCCAAAGTTTGTTCAACAGCGACCACGTCGCCGGGTTTGATCAGTACTTCGACGATGTCGATTTCAGGGACGTTACCGACGTCGGGGACCTTTATTTCAATTACAGAACTCATATGTCGCTTTCCGTTAAATCAACCAAGGAGCGGTTGCGTCAGGGTTGATGTTGTATTTCGCGATTGCCACTTCGACCTTGGCAGCATCGAACTCGCCGGCTTGCGCCAGACTATGCAAAGCGGCGATAGTGACGTGGTACCGGTCCACTTCAAAGAAACTCCGCAGTTTGGCGCGAGTGTCGGAGCGACCAAAACCGTCGGTTCCCAGTACCGTGTAAGACGCTTTTACCCAAGGCCGGATTTGTTCGGCAAACGCCCGCATGTAATCGGTAGCGGCAATAATTGGACCTTTACTGTTGTCCAGGCAGTGCGCGACATGCGTGGTACGCGGTTTTTCGGTCGGATGTAAGCGGTTCCAGCGCTCGCAGGTTTGGCCATCGCGAGCCAGCTCGGTAAAGCTGGGGCAGCTCCAGATATCGGCGTCCACACCCCAATCATCGTGCAGCAATTTGGCGGCTTCGATTACTTCGATAAAAATCGTGCCTGAACCCAGTAACTGCACCCGTGGTTTTTTGCTGTTCGGGCCTTTTTTGAACAAATACATACCTTTCAGGATGTCGGCTTCCGCACCTTCCGGCATGGCCGGCTGGTCGTAGTTTTCGTTCATCAAGGTGATGTAGTAAAAAATGTCCTCCTGTTCGACATACATCCGGCGCAAACCGTCCTGAATGATCACCGCCAACTCGCAAGCGAAGGTGGGGTCGTAGGAGTAGCAGTTGGGTACGGTAGCCGACATCAAGTGGCTGTGGCCGTCTTCATGTTGCAAGCCTTCGCCATTGAGGGTGGTTCTGCCGGCGGTGCCGCCTAGCAGGAAGCCGCGCGTGCGTTGATCGGCCGCAGCCCAGATCAAATCGCCGACGCGTTGGAAACCGAACATCGAGTAATAGATGAAGAACGGAATCATCGGTACGCCGTGAGTCGAATACGCGGTACCTGCCGCGATCCAGTCGCACAGACCGCCCGCTTCGTTGATACCCTCTTGCAACACCTGACCGTGCTTGTCTTCCTTGTAAAACATCAGCTGCTCGGCGTCTTGCGGCGTATAGAGCTGGCCAACCTGCGACCAGATACCCAGCTGACGGAACATGCCTTCCATACCAAAGGTGCGTGATTCGTCGGGAACGATAGGCACCACACGTTTACCGATTTGTTTGTCCTTGACCAAGATGTTCAGGATACGGACGAAGGCCATGGTGGTGGAAATTTCGTGCCCTTCGCCGGTGCCCTCTAACAGACCTTTAAAAGCAGATAAGGCGGGAATTTCCAAGGGATAAGCTTTCGCGCGGCGAGCCGGCAGATAACCGCCCAGATCGACGCGGCGCTGACGCAGGTAATTCAATTCCGCAGAGTCTTCCGCAAAACGCAGGTAAGGCAGATTGATCAACTCTTCGTCGCTGACCGGCAATTGATAGCGGTCACGGATATATTTGATCGATTCCATGCTCATCTTCTTCTGCTGATGGCTGGTGTTTTGCGCTTGTCCCGAATCGCCCATGCCGTAACCCTTGATGGTTTTAGCCAGAACCACGGTGGGTTGGCCGGTATGGTTGACAGCCGCATTGAATGCGGCGAAAACTTTGATCGGGTCGTGGCCGCCGCGATTCAATTCCCAGATGTCGCGGTCGGTGTAGTCTTTCACCAGTTCCTGCAATTCCGGGGTGTTGAAGAATTTTTCCCGGACGTAAGCGCCGTCCTTGGATTTGAAGGTTTGATAATCGCCATCGACGCATTCCATCATACGTTTAACGATCAAGCCGTCTTTGTCGCGCGACAAAATAGCATCCCAGCGCCGGCCCCAGATCACTTTTATGACGTTCCAGTTAGCCCCGCGGAAGTTGCCTTCCAGTTCTTGTATGATCTTGCCGTTGCCGCGCACCGGACCATCCAGGCGTTGCAAGTTGCAATTGACGACGAAAATCAGGTTATCCAGTTTTTCGCGACCGGCCATACCAATCGCGCCCAAGGTTTCTGGTTCGTCGGTTTCCCCGTCGCCCAAGAAGGCCCATACTTTACGACCGTCGGTATTGGCAAAGCCGCGATTTTGCATGTAACGCATGAAGCGGGCTTGGTAAATGGCCATGATCGGGCCGAGGCCCATCGATACGGTGGGGAATTGCCAGAAGTCCGGCATCAACCAAGGATGCGGATAAGACGATAAGCCGTTGCCGCCGACTTCCTGCCTAAAGCTGTCCATTTGTTCTTCGCTCAAACGGCCGAGCAAGAAGGCGTGAGCGTAAGTGCCTGGTGCGGAATGGCCTTGCGAGAAAATCAGGTCGCCGCCGTGTTTGTCCGAGGGCGCGTTCCAGAAATGATTTTGCCCTACGTCGTACAAGGTAACCGCGGAAGCGAAACTGGCGATATGGCCGCCGACATTGGTGTATTTATTCGCGCGCAAAACCATCATCATTGCGTTCCAGCGCACGTAAGAGCGGATGGTGCGCTCGATGTCGGTATTGCCTGGGAATTTGGGTTGTCGATCTATCGGGATGGTGTTGATGTAAGGGGTGTTGGCCGAGAACGGAATGTCCATGCCGGCTTGTCTGGCGGTACTGAGCAGAGTTTCAATCAAAAAGGTGGCGCGGTCGCCACCTTCTTTTTCTATCACCGCTTGCAGTGCCTCCATCCATTCTAGGGTTTCAGCAGGATCAATATCGTGTTTGGCGGCAATATCGGTATTGTTGGTCATTACGGAACCTTGGAAAACGTTGGATTAGCTTAAAAAGGATACCCGAAATGACTGGTTTGAGCATACTTTTTTAGCAATCCGCTGCCAGCAAATCTGGCTAGAATCCAAGTAAAACCTGGATGTGGACAAAAACCGCAGCGGTTTAGTTTTTCCAAACCGGCAAATGGCTGTTGCCTGGTTAGAATTGAATTGGATTTAATCCGTTTCAGCCCTTAAGTACAGGTGGCTTTGCAAGCCGACATGACGTAAAATTTGTGCCAGTACTCATTTTTAAGGAAATCCCTATGCGTAATCAACTAGTTAAACCCTTGGTTGCCTTGTTTCTTTCTACGGCAAGCATAGAAGCTAGCGCTGGGCTGGTCAGTTTTACCTCGACTGAGTTCCAACAAACCCAGGATGGACAGCTCTTTACCTTCACGATTGATAATGCGCCTTTGGCGGATTTAGTGACCGGCAGCTTCACTATCCATGCGCGTGGAGATTATTCCATCAACGCATCTACTGCCAATCCTGAGAACATCGCCGTTACATTCGAAAGCGTTATCAGCAATCTGAAATTCGCCCCTATTGCTCCACCAGTTAACTCTAGTTCTGTCTTTGTCGACGCCAACAATTACAGCACGGTTACAAACGCCGATTTGGTCGAGTGGTCGCGGAGCACGCCGCTACCGGGTGCTTTATTGCAGAGCTGGACACAGGACAATAAAATCCTTATCACCTTGGCACTGTCACCTGATGTGACCGCGGACTTGAATGCTGGACAAGGCAGCAACCCTTTTGTCCAAGCCACTATCACGTATACGACTTCGGCAGTACCTTTGCCGGCTGCAACATGGCTGTTTTTGTCTGGTCTGATTGGTATGGTAGGCTACGGAAAACAGCGCAAAGCAGATTAAAGCTTGTTCCCAGGCAACAAAAAGCCGGCTTATGCCGGCTTTTTGTTGCGAAATGCACTTGATTAATGAATAACGCTATCGGGGTGTTGCAAATCAGGCAGCACACTGCTGATGCCAGTATTGAGCAATGCGCCGGTATCGACGGTAAAGCTACCAACGCCGGTGCTATCGCCATCACCATCTGTTGCACTAAAACCAAACTGTAATTGCAGGTTTTGTGGCGCTACGCTGCTATATTGCAGACCTCCCACCGCGAGTTTGCCAAAATTAACCTGGATTTCCAATCTGTCATAACCACCAACCACATCAATCGGGTCCGTAAGCCCACCTCCAGCAGGCGTGCTAAATATAACCGTTCCAGTATCAACTTGGGTTAGCCCTCTATAAGCTGTCCAGGTAAAAACATCCAAAGCACTACCAACATCGGCTTCATTGAGTTGCACCGAGTTTACTAATTGCGGGGATGTAATATCGAAACCGCCGACAGTACCAAATCTGTAGGTTATTACTTCCGATGTATCCAAAAATCTATCACCCACACCGACGTCATTGTTTGTTGAGTCGATAAACAGGTTGCTGCCCTCAACAAGTAGAGAATTCCCTACAGCAACTTTTCCGGCACCGAAAGCCAGCGCGGCACTGCCAAAATCTAGCGTGGTGCTCGGCGCAGCAGGCAAATCCAAAACATCGTGTAATTCCAATTTGTACGCACCATCTACGGCGCCGTTAACTGTCGGCAGCAGCGAAAATACCATGCGGTCAGCACTGAGGTCGGCAAATGTGGTCGTCAGGGCACCGTTATCGACAAAAGCATAAAGCTCTTGTAACTGGTCGCCGTTGCTATCGACAATCAAATAAGAAATACCGTCCGCTCGAGACGTTAAAGCCCCATTATTGTTTATCAAATTTACACCACCGGCACTTCCAAAGCCATCAAAACCCAGATCGTAATCAATCAAGCCCGTTAATGTTTGACCTGCGGCATCTTGTAAAATCCCGTTGCTGTTTTTGACGAAGGGTGCGTCATCAAACACGTTCGCGCTAAACGTCGTATTCGCGACTCTACCGTCCTGATCGGTTAACGTCGCGGAGAATGTAAAGCCAATAGCCGGCGATTCCGGTGTGCCCGTGTTTATGTGGGTCAAAGCGTTTAGCAAGGTGAAGGTATAACTGCCATTGTTCACAACTACCTGATAAGAGCCGTCGTTAGCTGTCAGGGTTTGCGTATTACTATCCCAAGTCGCTCCAGTTGCCGACAAAGCTACTGATAACGGCGTTTGGCCGTTAATGCTTAGCGTACCGGACTGAGAAAGTAGCTGGCTGGCACTGCTTTCGTCCACAATGACATTAGTAGCGCTGCCGACTATCGGGGTAGTGGCAGTGGCCTGGTCTGGATTCAATATCAAAACTTCCTGCACAATCGGCGGAAATGCCACCTCTGGCCCCGTGGTGTCGAAACCGTTAGTGACAGGTGCCACGGGGTTGAGGTATTCGACAGTAACCGGCACATGGCCTTCGTTACCTGCTCCCGGTGCGCCTCCGGCACCCGGCGCTCCGCCGGCGGCGGTAGCTTCGGCTATTGCCGTCGGATCTGCGCCGGCCAGTAAGGCGGCTTGAATTTCTTCGGCGGAGAGTCCTGCCGGTTGCGGGTTTTGCGCGGTCTGAGTGGCTTCGCCCTGTTCTTGCAATACGGCACCCAGTTGCATGCTGTCATTGCCGCCCATGTCAACGAAGGAGCCATTGGCAAGCTCTATCATCACCGTGCTGCCTTCGGCAGTGGTCAAGAGATCGGTCGGGTAAACGCGGTCGCCCACCTGCAAAATACGTTTACTGCCGTCGGCGGCAATGGCGGTAACGGTGCCGGTTGCGATTTTAACGATGCCGATTTCTTTGGCCATGCTTTGCTCCGGAGATTATTCCAAGTAAATAACGTGATTTAGTGGCCGAATAATAAGCTAATTTGAACAAGTTGACATAGTACCTTGGTTCGAAATTTGCCCAGATGAGTCGTTAGGAACTGCACGACAACATGGAACAGCCGGCGCGCTGCTTAGCCCAATCGGGCCGTTTAGCTGCAAAACTCTGTTTATCCGGTTGTTCGGCGTAAGGGTGGCGCAACACATCGAGCAATTCCCGGACTAAAGAAAAATCGCTTTGTTCCGCCTGGTCAATAGCCAATTGCGCCAGGTAATTACGCAATACGTATTTCGGATTGACCGCATTCATTGCTGAACTGCGCTCCAGCGGTAGTCTAGCGTCGCGCTGACTGCGCAGGCGATAAATGGCGAACCAGCGGGTGGCTTGCTCCATGATGTCGTCGGTCAACGGTTCGTAGCTGGTGCGTTGCAATAGTGCTAAAAATTGCGCCGGCGAATTGGATTCCGCGCCTACATCGATATCGGCCAGCTGCCGATAAAACAAGGTCATATCGGTTTCTGCGGCTTGCATGAGCTGCGTTAGTTCCTTTACCAAGGCATCGTCTTCGCTGGGCTCGAACATTGTTAGGCCCAATTTGGCGGCCATCATCGCCTGCCAGCCGGCATCGAAGGTTTCGGTGTAGGCCAATAAGGCTTGCTGCAAACTTTCGGCACGCATAATCAAGGGGTACAAAGCGTTGGCGAGTTGTACCAAATTCCAATACGCAATTTTCGCCTGATTACCGAACCGGTAGCGGCGGCCTTGCGCATCAGTGGTGTTGGGGGTCCAGTCCGGATCGTAATTTTCCAGCCAGCCGTAAGGACCATAATCGATGGTCAAGCCCAGTATCGACATATTGTCGGTGTTCATCACCCCGTGCACGAAACCGACCCGCTGCCAGTGCACGATCATTTCGGCCGTCTTGCGGCACACTTGTTTAAACCATTCCAGGTAGACGGGAATCGATGGCTCACCCAGCTCCGGAAAATCGGTGCGAATGGTGTAATCCACCAGTTTTTTCAGCGAGTCGATGTCATCGCGCGCGGTGAATATTTGAAAACTGCCGAAGCGGGTAAACGACGGAGCCACCCGGCAGACCACTGCGCCAGGTTCCATTTGCGGATTACCGTCATAGAACATGTCGCGCACCACTTGCTTGCCGGTCAGGATTACACTCAAGGCGCGGGTGGTCGGCACACCGAGATGATGCATGGCTTCGCTGCACAAAAATTCACGTATTGACGAACGCAGTACCGCCAAGCCGTCGGCGCTACGCGAATACGGCGTGACGCCGGCGCCTTTCAGTTGCAAGGTATAACGTTGGTTACGATTGTTAACGACTTCGCCCAAGTTGATGGCACGGCCATCGCCGAGCTGACCGGCCCAATGGCCGAATTGATGGCCGCCGTAGCACATCGCATACGCTTCCATGCCTTTTGCTAGCCGGCTGCCGGCGAATACTTGGCAAAAATCTTCCGATTCGCAAATCTCGGCGGATAAGCCCAAATCTTCCGCGACTTCTCTGGAATAAGCGACTAACCTGGGTTGCTGCGCCGGTGTCGGATTGGCCCTGGAATAGCACGCTGCATAAACTTGGCGCCGAAAATTGTCCGGTTCGGGATCACCTGGCAACTCGCGGATAAAACGATTGTCGAAGTTCAGATTATCTAGGGCTGAATTGTGGTTTTCGGTAGGCATGATGACATCTTATCGGTGGCTAAAAAATTTTCGAATCGCGGCTGGAACCGGCTAAGATAAGCCACTAACAGCTAGTTTATATCAATCAACTTTTCAATTAGGGAATACAAATGAACAATTTTCTTGCAAAACGCGGACCACGCGCTTTTGGCTTTAGTTCACTTCTATTAGTCGCCAGCCTTGCGACTACGCAATTGACGGGTTGCTTTACTGTCGGCCAAGAGTTTTCCCCCGTCAGAGTGCCGGAAATCAAGGTCGGCCAAACCCGTAAGCAAGATATTACCGAAATGTTCGGCACGCCTTGGCGCACCGGCATGGAAGATGGTAAGCCTACCTGGACTTACGGGATCTACAAATATGCCTTGTTCGGCGGTAACGATTCCCAGGATTTGTTGATTCGTTTCGACGCGCAAGGTGTGGTGCGGTCTTACACCTTTAGTTCTACCCGCAAATAATCGCGGTGGCCGGTGCTTGCCCGCGGCATTTTAGCGGTTTCGCTGTTATTGGCGTCCGGTAGCGGCGTAGCGAAAAAGCTTTATAAATATCAGGATGCCCAGGGTAACTGGTATTTTACCGATCAGGCCCCGGCATCTAATCAGCCGGTAGAAGTCAGGCAATTAAAAGCCGCCAATCCTAAACGCGTTTGGCTGGAAAAAACCGCGGATGACTTGCAGCCGAGTTTTTTTGCGCTGAACGCCTATCCGGGGCCTATAGAGTTGGCAGTCGATTGGCGAGAGCGGGAAAATGTCAGCGCCAATCCGGATTTGCCGCGCCGCTTTGTCGTTGAATCCGGACAGTCCGGCAGCTTGTTTTCGCTTATTCCCAACGAGAGCGCCGGATTTTATAGCGTCAATCTGCAATACAGTTATGTGGTTGGGCGGCCGTTACCGGGCTATGTGAGCCAAACGCTTTATAAGCCACCCTTGCCCGCCGGCGCGCAGTTTCAAATTACCCAAGCTTTTAATGGACCATACAGTCATCACGATTCACAAAACCGCTATGCGGTAGACATTATGATGCCGGTTGATACGCCGATTTACGCGGCTCGCGGCGGTATCGTATTAGAAGTGGAAAACGATTACACCGGCAATGGTACCAGCCAGGCTTTTGCCGCTAAGGCCAACAGCATCAGGATCTTGCATGAGGACGGCTCCATGGCCGTTTATGCGCATCTGGCGTTGGAAAAGGCTCAAGTCTCGCCAGGAATGCGGGTGGCAACCGGGCAGTTGATCGGTTACTCCGGCAATACCGGCCTGACGACCGGGCCGCATTTGCATTTTGCGGTGCAGATTAATCACGGTATGGAGCTGATTTCGGTACCGTTTCAATTCGCCGATGCGGAGGGGCTGGCAGTGGAGCCAAGGCTTGGTCTGTGGCTATATGGGCCTTTGCAGGTAAACGGCAATTAGCCTTCTGCTGCGGACCTAAAAAACCGGAAACATCCGCGACCGGCGCATTTGGCTTGATACATGGCATTATCGGCGTTTTTCATCAGGGTATGTGCTTCCAAGCCGTCATCCGGATAAACGGCAATACCTACGCTGGAAGAGATATCCAGGGTGTGTTGTTGAATCACAAATGGCTGATTCAAACTAGCCAAGATGTTTTCCGCTACCAATCCGGCCGCCGCTTGTCTGTCTAATTGACTGAGCAAAATCACAAACTCGTCGCCACCCAAGCGCGACACGGTATCCGTTTCGCGCTTTACGCATGCTTCCAGGCGATTCGCCACTTCCTTCAACAATAAGTCGCCGACATCGTGGCCGAAGCTGTCGTTGACCGGCTTGAATTTGTCCAGATCCAGATAGAGCAAGGCCAGCAAACCGTGCTCGCGTCTGGCCTGAGCGATAGCCTGATGTAGACGGTCGATCAGCAAGGTGCGATTGGGCAGATCGGTTAGTGCGTCAAAGTGGGCCAGATGATGAATGTGTTGCTCTATGGCTTTACGCGCCGTTATGTCCATCATCGTGCCGACATAATGAGTAATTTTGTCATCCGCGCCTTTCACGGCGCTGATGGTGAGCCATTCCGGGAATATATTGCCGTTCTTACGCCGATTCCATATTTCGCCTTGCCAGACGCCCTTGCTATCGATTGATTGCCACATCTCTGCAAAAAACAGCGCGTTGTGAATGCCGGAATTGAGTAAATTCATTTTTTGACCGACGGCTTCTTCGCTGGCGTAGCCGGTAATTTCGGTGAACGATTTATTAACCTTTAAAATCACGGCATTGGCATCGGTAATCATCATGCCCTCTTGCGATTCGAAAGCCGTAGCGGCAATCCGCAGTTCGGTGTCCAGGCGTTTACGTTCGCTAATGTTTTGCACGAAGGTAAAACTCAGTTCCAAGCCATTGTGAGCGATGTAGTGGCAGGTGAGCTCGACAGGGAAAATCGTGCCGTCCTTACGCCGATGCCGACTTTCGTGGCTGACGATTTCGCAGTCGCGCAAACGCCCCCAAATGCTCGACCAGGCACTGGCCGGAAAGTCCGGATCGAATTCCCAAGGGCTCATACCCACCAATTCGTCCCGCGAATAGCCCAAGGACAGACACGCGTAATCATTGACGTACGTCACCATGCCCCTGGGATCAAGACAGAAGAAAGCGGTCTTGCTTTTATCGACCATGGTTTTGGTCAGCCACAACTCGTTTTCGATCTTCTTTAGTTCGGTGATGTCATCGTATACCCCCAATACCCCGATGGTTTCACCCAGACTGTTCCGCAGTGGCGCTTTGGAGGTTCGCAGCAGAATCTCCCGGCCATCGGGAGTGGTTTGCGGCTCTTCGTACGCCAGCTTAGGCACATTGGATTGCATTACGAGGCGGTCATCGGCACGGTAGATTTCCGCCTGATCCCGCCAGGACAATTGGCTATCGACTTTGCCGACAATGTCTTCAGCCCTGGCCAAGCCGCAATCTCCAGCAAACTGGGAGTTACAGCCGAGATAGCGCGATTGCGGATCTTTCCAAAACACCCGCGTGGGTATGGTTTCGATCACCGACTGCAATAGGCTACGCGACTCGGCGAGCGCGTTCATTGCTGCGATGCGTTTGGAAATATCGTAGAGCAACACCAACTGCATTTTATGATCGGCTCCACCTATACGTGTGGCGGTGGCCATTACGTGTTTGGTCAGACCGTTTTTGCAGCGGATTTTGATTTCCAGGGGCTGAAATTCAAGGTCGTCATTTTCGAAGCGCTTTTGCCATTCCGCGCTGATCGTTTCACGGTAAACAGGATCGGGGAAGGCCTGTAGTCGCCATTCGGATAGGTTGGGAATATCCCGGAGCTCGTAGCCGAAGACCTTGGTAAACTCCGGATTCAGCATTTGCAGATTGCGCTTGTCGTCGAATAATGCCAGCGGAATGGGTAGTGCGGTGACGATAGTACTCAACTGGGTATTATCGTCGTTCAAACTGCTCAGTTGATCTAAAAAGACAATAATCATCGCGCAGATCAACGACGCCACAATCAGGGAAGCGACCAAGCCGGTCAGCAGGTAGTCGAAGCTGATTTCGCCTTTCAGCAGCAAATCCATCATCGCCACAATAGATTCGGTGAGCACTGTCGCCAGAACCACCGAAATCAGCCAAAGCTGGTATTTATTGATACGCTGTAAACGGCTGAGAAGGATGTATTTCAAACTAGGCTTTAGGTACTTATTCGGCTGAAAAGCTCGGCCATTTACGAGATTATTTGTACGCTAAAGCTTACATGCTTGTAAGCTTGTTGCAAAATTTTTCGGGAATTTTTCCTTTTTTTAGTCTATGGCTATGCAAATGGCAGTCAATGATCAGCTTTACCTCTGCGCTGAGTGATGAGGATGAATAGCGCAATCAAACAAAATCCGGCCCCGGCGTAAAACGTAAATTCGGCACCGTAGCTATCCCACAGCAAACCCGCCATGACGCTAGCCAACAACATGGCGATACCGCCGACCAGATTGAAAAACCCGTAAGCGGTGCCGCGCAGGTCGGCCGGCGAAGTATCGGCGACCATTTTTGCCAGCAAGCCTTGGGTCATGCCCATGTGCCCCCCCCAAAGTCCTACGCCGCCCAGCACGATTCGCCAGTCGGCGCTACTAGCCAGCACCAAGTCGGCGGCGATTAGCACGACCAGTCCCCAGCCCAGCAATTTGCGATGCGATACGCTGTCGGACAGGCGGCCGAATGGGTAGGCCGTGGCCGAATAAACGATATTCATCGCCACCATTGCCAAGGGTAACAGCGCAATTGGAATACCGCTTTGTTGTGCACGCAATACCAAAAATGCCTCGCTGAAACGCGCCAGCGTGAAAACCGCGCCGATAGTCACTACTCGCCAATAGCCGGCGCGCAAGCGTTGCAGATTGGCGCGCTTGATCGGATTGCCGTGTTGCGAACGCTGTATACGCTTGGGTTCCCGCACGCCAAACAGTAACATCATGACCGATAACAGGCCGGGAATGACCGCCACCCAAAATACCGCCCGAAAATCATTAGCCCACAGTAGCATTAGTGCTACTGCCAGCAGTGGCCCGAGGAATGACCCTACCGTGTCCAGCGATTGCCGTAGGCCAAAGGCCGCGCCGCGAATTTCCGGCGGGGTAATGTCGGCGACCAGCGCGTCGCGCGGGGCGCCGCGTATGCCCTTGCCGACCCGGTCCAGCAAGCGCGCCGTCAGGACCATACCGCTGCTGCCGGCAATCGCAAACAAGGGTTTGGTCAGTGCGCCCAGGCTATAGCCGATCAAAGCCAGGCTTTTGCGCTTGCCCAGATAATCGCTGAGCACGCCGGAAAACACCTTCACGATTAGCGCAGTCGCTTCCGCAGCGCCTTCGATTAAGCCGATGCTCAAGCTACTGGCATGCAAGGTGGTGAGCATGAATATCGGCAGCAGGCTGTGGATCATTTCCGAGGAAATATCCATCAACATACTGACAAAGCCCAATGCCCAAACGCTTTTGGGGATTTGTCGCCAGATGGGTTTTGCGCCGGAGTGCGTCATGGAGTTTAATTTTGCCGTTCGTTTATAGGAAATCAGTGTGTCTAGTTTGCTGTAAAACACGCCGCAAAGGTGGAATTTTATCGTCGCAAGGCCCGAGAGATTGACAATGCCCGTTAGCGATGTAAACGTAAGGACATTTTTTGAATGGGAGGTTTTTATGATGCGCGGTTTATTCTTTTTGGCTTTATTGTTCAGTTCCGGTTTGCAAGCGGCATTACAGGAGCAAACCGTGAGTTATACCGCCGGCGATACCACGCTGAAGGGCTATCTGGTATGGGACGACACCAAGGGCGAAAAACAGCCCGGCGTGTTGGTGGTTCACGAATGGTGGGGCTTGAACGACTATGCCCGGCAGCGCGCGAAGATGTTGGCGGAGCTGGGTTATACCGCGCTGGCGGTCGATATGTACGGCGAAGGCAAATCCAGCGAGCATGCCGCCGAAGCCTCAACCTTCATGAACAGCGTCGTGGAGCGGGCCGGTGTTTCGCAACTGCGTTTTACGGCGGCTTTAGCCTTTTTGCAAAAACAAGCCAGTGTCGATAAGGGCAAGATTGCGGCTATAGGCTATTGTTTCGGCGGCGCGACAGTCTTGAATATGGCGCGGCTAGGTACCGATCTGGCGGCGGTGGTGAGCTTTCACGGCAATCTGGCAACGCAAACCCCGGCGCGGGCCGGGCAGGTGAAGGCGCGGGTATTGGTGTTGAACGGCGCGGCCGACGAATTCGTCAGTGCCGATAGCATTACGGCTTTTGAAAAAGAAATGACCCAAGCCGGTGTGGATTATCGTTTTGTCAACTATCCCGGTGTACGCCACGGTTTCAGCAATCCCGATGCCGACAGGTTGGGCAAAGCCAACAATTTACCTATTGCTTACAATGCCGACGCGGATAAACAATCCTGGGAAGCCATGCAGCAGCTGTTTCGCGAAGTTTTCAAGCAATAGCTAGTCTTGATTCAAATCGCCGGCAGTCGGCGCGTAGGCTCTGATAAACACGCTGACGGCGCGTTCGACTGTCGCTTTAACTTCTTTGGGTTTCAATTCCCGGCGGGCGTTGAACAAGCCCGATTCGTACACTTCCGATTCCAGTAGGCCGCGAAAATGCGCGGCCGCCACATGAGGATCGGCACGCCGCAACTGGCCGGCATTCATTGCTTGTTCGAAAAATTGCGCGGTAAATTGCATGCCTTTGGCGGGGCCGTTTTCGAAAAACAGGCGGCCGGCTTCCGGCTGATTGGCGGCTGCGGCGATCAACATGCGCCGGGCCGCCAAGCTTTTCAAGGTCAGAAAATTACTCATCACACCTTCGCCGAAACGTTGCAAAGTTGCCGTCAAGTCGTCGGAAGGTTGCAATAGCGCCAGGACCTGGTTGACCTGGTCTGGCAACGTATCAAGAGGCGCACTGCCGCAGTTCGGCATCAGTAACGAAAATAATTGCTCACTGTGGCGATCTGCGGAACGCCGCGCCAATTCCAGGAACAGCTGTTCCTTGGAGCTGAAATAGTTATACAGCGTGGCCTTGGAGTGGCCGGCGGTAGCGGCGATTTCCGCCATGGTCGCTTGTTCGAAACCGACTTTTTCAAACATGGTTTTTGCCGCATCCAGAATGGCTTGGCAACGTTCTCCACTTTTTTTCCGCATGGAACCTCCCTTATTCAAACGTGTCGGCTGAGTTTCGAGCGATAGGCCATTGTTTGGCTTATTCTAAACCCGATGGTTCAGTTTTAAATTGTCGTATAGACTTGGAGCTGAGTAATGTTTGCCGAGATTTTTCGTCATGATGACACACCTAACGCGTTCTATTAGCTTTTATACCCTTCATTCCCAGCGCGGTATGGCACGCGGCTCATTACTTATCGGGATTTTTACCGTACTGGCATGCTGTGCGATGCTTATAGTTTGGTTGTTAAGGCCGGAAAGTCCAGATGCTTCCACTCCGGTGAAAGCGGTGCCGGCGCTAACGGTGACGCGGGCAATGCCGCAATGGCGGCAATGGCCGACAACCATAGAGGCGTCCGGAGCGATTGCGGCTTGGCAAGAAGCCGTAATCGGTGCCCAGCAGACCGGATTGCGGCTAATCGAAGTCAATGTCAATGTCGGCGATCAAGTAAAACGCGGTCAACTACTGGCCCGTTTCGATGCTGATATGCTGCGCGCCGATCTGGCGCAATTGCAGGCCAATCTGGCACAGGCACGGGCCACCGCCGCGCAAGCCGAAATCAACAAACAGCGGGTGTTAAAACTGAAAAACGCAGCGACGCTAAGTCAACAGGAGTTGTTGCGTTACGAAACCGAAGCGGAAACCTCCCGCATCCAGGTCGATGTCATCAAGGCCCAGTTGGCAGCTAAGCAGTTGCAACTAAGCTATGCCGAGGTGCGGGCGCCGGACGACGGCGCGATTAGCGCGCGAATGGCAACCCTGGGCGCAGTGGCCGGCAGCGGGCAGGAATTGTTTCGGTTAATTCGGCAAAATCGCTTGGAATGGCGCGGTGAATTGACTGCCGGGCAAATCGCGCAAATCCAGACAGGGCAAGCGATTCAACTCAGTTTGCCGGACGGCAGCGTTGCCCAAGCCAAGGTGCGGCAACTGGCGCCAGCCTTGGACGAGCAGTCGCGGTTGGGCGTCATGTACGCCGATATCGTGCCCGGTAGCCAGGCGCGGGCCGGTATGTATGCCAATGGCCGAATCGAGTTAAGTCAACGTCCGGCACTAGTGGTGCCGGCCGCCGGCGTGGTGATCCGAGACGGACGCAGTTATGTACTGAAGCTGCATAGTGATGCAGACACCTCACCGGTTAGTTTGCAGGCGGTCGCTACCGGTCGTCGGTATGGCGTGGAAATTGAAATTGTGCAAGGTCTGAGCGAAACAGATCGCGTGGTGGTAGAGGGTGCCGGTTTTCTTAACGATGGCGATCTTGTGCACATCGCGCCGGTGGCGAGGGTTGATTGATGAGTTTTGCCTCTTGGTCGATTCGCAACCCCATCCCATCGATTTTACTGTTTATCTTACTGTCACTGGCGGGACTGCGCGGTTTACAACAGCTATCCATACAGAGCTTGCCGGATCTGGATTTACCCAGTGTCATCGTTAAGCTCAATCAACCGGGCGCGGCACCGGCACAGCTGGAAACCGAAGTGGCGCGTAAAGTCGAGGATTCGATTGCCACCCTATCCGGGTTGAAGCATATCCGCACCTCGATTACCGATGGCTTGGTGCAAATCAATGTCGAATTTATCCTGGAGAAAAAACTTTCCGATGCCTTGATCGAAACCAAGGACGCGGTGGACCGGGTGCGCTCGGACTTGCCTACCAGCGTTTTGCAACCCAGCATCAGTGCGGTGACAGTGGGTGGTGCGCCGATTTTGACCTACGCGATTGCCTCAACCAAGCTGGACGAGGAGGCCTTATCCTGGCGGGTGGACGATAACGTCAGCAAGGCCATGTTGGGCGTGGCCGGCGTCGGGCGTTTCGAACGGCTGGGCGGTGTGCAGCGTGAAATACAACTGGAAGTCGACCCGGTGCGGCTGGCGTCGCTGGGGGTTACCGCGACCGATGTCTCCCGAGCCTTGAAGCAGGTGCAGCAGGAATCTTCCGGCGGTCGGGGTAATTTAGGCTTGGCGGAGCAATCTGTGCGTACGCTGGCCACGGTGCGGCAGGCCCAGGAGCTGGCGGCTTTGCCTGTGGCGATAGCCAATGGCCGCGAGGTGCGGTTGGATCAAATCGCCACGGTCCGCGACACCGTTGCGGAGCGTACGCAATTGGCAGCATTGGACGGCAAGCCGTTGATCGGTTTCAACATCTACAGGGCCAAGGGGTTTGACGAAACCCGCATCGCTAATGATGTGGAACAGGCCTTGGCGCGGATGCGGGAAGCCGATCCGTCCCTGAGTTTTACCCTGATTTCCGGTTCGGTAGCGTATTCGCAAGAGCAGTATGAAGGCTCGATGATGATGCTCTACGAAGGCGCGTTGTTGGCGGTGCTGGTGGTATGGTGGTTCTTGCGCGATTGGCGGGCGACGTTAGTGTCGGCTTCGGCCCTGCCTTTGTCGATTCTGCCGACCTTTGCGGTGATGCATTGGCTGGGGTTTTCCTTGAACATGCTGACCATGCTGGCCTTGGCTATCGTGGTCGGGATCTTGGTCGACGATGCGATCGTGGAAATCGAAAACATCGCCCGGCATGTGCGGATGGGCAAAAGCATCCGTCAGGCCGCCGCCGAGGCGGTTGATGAAATCGCGCTGGCGGTGATCGCCACCACCTTGACGCTGGTGGTGGTGTTCATGCCTACCGCGCTGATGAGCGGCGTATCAGGATTGTTTTTTAGACAATTCGGCTGGACGGCGGTGGTGGCGGTGCTTGCGTCTTTGCTGGTTGCGCGCTTGCTGACGCCGATGCTGGCGGCTTATTTACTCACCGAAGGGCATCATCCGGCCAGCGTCGATGGCAGATTGATGCCTATTTACCTGCAAGCCGTGCAGTGGACCTTGCAGCATCGTCAGGCCACGATGCTGCTCTCCACGCTATTTTTTATCGGAGCTTGCTTATTGCTGCCCTTGATTCCGGCGGGTTTCGTACCACCTGCTGATCGCGGCTACACCACCGTGCAACTCGAGTTGCCGCCGGGCAGTTCGATAAACGATGCCGGTCGAGTTGCCGAAGCGGCGCGAACTGTTCTGCAAGCGCTGGCAGGTGTCGAACACATTTTTACCGCAGTCGGCAGCAGTCAAATAGTCGGTGGCGGCGTGACCAGGCCGGGCGAACAACGCAAGGGGGCGCTGACCTTGACCTTGAGCGAGCGGGGGCAGCGGCCGCATCAATCGCAGATTGAACAGGCAGTGCGGGCAGTATTGCGCGATGTGCCCGGCGCCCGATTTTCCATTGGCATTGGTGGCCCCGGCGAGAAAATGTCTTTGATACTGTCCAGCGATAATGCGGGGGCCTTAAAAGCCAGTGCACAGGCATTGGAGCGCGATTTGCGTACCGTGGGTACCTTAAGCAGCATCAGCTCCACCGCGAGCCTGGAGCGGCCGGAGATTGCGATTCGGCCGGACTGGCAGCGCGCTGCCGAACTGGGCGTGACGGCCGAGCTGATCGGTGAAACGGTGCGGATTGCCACCAGCGGCGATTTCGATGCCCAATTGGCCAAGCTGAATCTGGATAACCGCCAACTGGCGATTCGGGTAAGGATAGCCGATGCCGCGCGGCAGGATTTACAGGTGCTGGCCAATCTAAGGGTTAGGGCCGGGGATAAGCTGGTGCCGCTATCCAGTGTGGCTGAGTTGTCGCTGGCTAGCGGCTCAGCACAGGTGGATAGGTACGACCGGCGCCGCTATGTCACGGTCAATGCCGAATTAGGGGGAATGTCCCTGGGTGAGGCGCTGGCCGCCGCCAAAACTTTGCCGGCGGTGGTGAATATGCCGTCCAGCGTTAAATTGATTCGTACCGGCGATGCGGAAATTATGGCAGAACTGGTTAGCAGTTTTGGTATGGCGATGCTGACCGGCTTATTGTGCGTGTTTTGCGTGTTGGTGCTGCTATTCAAGGATTTCTTTCAACCCCTGACCATCCTGTCGGCGATACCCTTGTCGATGGGTGGCGCGTTTATCGCCTTATTGCTGACCGGCGGCGAGTTGAATATTCCGTCGATGATAGGCTTGATCATGTTGATGGGCATCGTCACCAAAAACTCGATCTTGTTGGTGGAATATGCTTTGTTGGCGATACGCGAACACGGCCTAAGTCGGCACGAGGCTTTATTGGATGCCTGTCATAAACGCGCCAGGCCGATTGTCATGACCACGGTGGCAATGATTGCCGGCATGTTGCCGATTGCGTTGGGTTGGGGAGCCGACGCCAGCTTTCGTCAGCCGATGGCGGTGGCGGTGATCGGCGGCTTGATCAGCTCCACTTTGTTAAGTCTGCTGGTGGTGCCGGTGGTGTTTACCTATGTCGATGGTGCTCGGCAAAGTCTGGTAAAACAGTTTTTCGGTAGTGTCTCAAAGGGCGAATGATTTCGCCCTTAACTCGGCGTTAACGCGTGCCGAATACCACGATGGTTTTACCGTGGGCGGTGATTAAGCCCTTGTCTTCCAGTTCTTTCAATACGCGTCCAGCCATCTCGCGGGAACAACCAACTATACGGCCGATTTCCTGACGGGTGATGTGCAACTGCATGCCGTCCGGATGAGTAATCGCGTCAGGTTCCTTGGCTAGATCCAACAGCGTGCGGGCAATGCGGCCTTCCACGTCCATAAATGCCAGGTCGCGGTATTTGCGGCTGGTGATCAACAAACGGGTCGAGAGTTGTTCACCGAGTACGGTCAGAATCTCCACGGCCTGATCGCGCAGTTCGGCGTTGAGCAGCAATTTGAAACGTTCATAACCAATTTCCGCCATCTGGCATTTGGTGCGGGTTTTCACCAGTACGCTCCGCGTTTCGGCGTTTTTGAACACCCCGATCTCGCCGACGAAATCGTGCTTGTTCAAATACGCCAGTATCAATTCGCGGCCTTCCTCGTCTTCTACGCTGACGCTGACCGAGCCATCGACCACAAACAATAGTTTGTCGCCGACATCGCCAGGGCGAACGATGGTGATTTTGGCTGGATAGCTCCTAACATGGCAGAAGCGTAAAAAGGCGTCCAGGGCGGATGGTGAAATCTTGTTTTGTTTAACGAAGCTCATAATTTGTAATAATTCTGTGAACTAGATTGGTTACCCTATCAAGGTGCAGTAGTTTTACAAAAAAATCAAGACATTTGACGGGTTCGTTGTAAAATTCCCGACAATTTTGATTTTGGTTGGGATATGTCATGCAGGCAACGATTAAATGGGTCGACGGTAGATTGTTCGTCGGCGAGTCCGGCAGCGGGCACACGGTAGTGATGGATGGACCGCCGGATCACGGCGGCCGCAATCTCGGGGTGCGCCCTATGGAAATGCTGTTGTTGGGCGTGGGTGGCTGTTCGTCGTTCGACGTCGTGGATATTCTGCAAAAAGGCCGCCACGAGATTGTACATTGCACTGCCGAGCTGACGGCGGAACGCGTAGACACAGTGCCGGCGGTATTCAGCAAAATTCATTTGCACTTCAAGGTGACGGGTAAAAATCTGCCGGTTACCGCGGTGGAACGGGCGGTGAAGTTATCCGCCGAAAAATATTGCTCGGCGTCCATTATGTTGGGCAAAGCGGGTGTGGAAATAAGTCATGATTTTGAAGTTATAGAGGGTTGATCGGTTGAGCAAATTACAGTTACACGGGTTTAATAACCTGACCAAATCGTTGAGTTTTAATATTTACGACGTTTGCTATGCGCCGAAAGAGCAAGAAAAAGCCTACATCGAATATATCGACGAAGCCTATAACGCCAAGCGTTTGACGCAGATTTTAAAAGACGTGGCCAATATCATCGGCGCGCAAATTCTGAACATCGCTCATCAGGATTACGACCCGCAAGGTGCCAGTGTGACGATGTTGATTTCCGAAGGTGCGGTCATTCCCGCCGGCATGAACTCCGAGTCGCCAGGCCCCTTGCCCGATACCATCCTGGCGCATTTGGATAAAAGCCACATCACTGTGCATACCTATCCGGAAAGTCATCCGGATACCGATATTTGTACGTTTCGAGCGGACATCGACGTGTCAACCTGTGGTCAAATTTCACCGCTGAAAGCCTTGAATTATTTGATTCACAGCTTTGAGTCCGACATCGTCATCATGGACTACCGAGTGCGCGGTTTTACCCGTGACGTGTCCGGGCAAAAGCATTACATCGATCACAAAATCAATTCTATCCAGAATTACATCGCGGAAAGCACTAAAGAGCTGTACCAGATGATCGACGTGAACGTGTATCAGGAAAACATCTTCCACACCAAGATGATGTTGAAAGAAACCGAACTGGAAAATTACTTGTTCGAGAAGGAAAGTAATTTCAGCGACGAAGAGCAGGAAGAAATCCAAGGCATGCTGCAGGAAGAAATGGCCGAGATTTTTTACGGCCGGAATTTCTCTTAAAAATACGCTAGCTCAAGCAACAGCCTCAGCAGTAACAGCTACTGCTGAGGCTGTTTTGTTTATGGGGCCGGCTTACGAGGAGCTTGCTCGCGCATCTGTTCCTGGTGTTGCTTGCGCAAGTCGTCCATTTTCTGCATTTGTTCCGGGCTTAACACCTCCTTCATCCGGCTGTGCGACTCTTCGTGGATGGCGCGGAATTTTTCGTGCTGCTCTTTAAAAATCGCTTCCAGTTTGGTTTTTTGCTCAGGGCTGAGTTGCAGCAGTTTGTTCAAATGTTCTAGTTTGTGATCTACCGGCTGGCCGTAGTCGTTTTCGCTTGGATAGGCGAAGGCGGTTAACGGCAAGGCCAGGACGATGGCGAGGAACAGGTTTTTTCGCATGGGCTACTCTCGAGTTAAGTTGGTGTGGTGCTTGATGTGCGAGCAAATTGATGCCGGAGCGCCGGCAAAAGTTCACTACTCTGAAAAAGCCTTGGGATTATGTGAGGCCGCGCAGTCGATGCTGAAACGTCTGGGTGGCTCGGACAGCTCTAGTGCCGTTAATTGTCCGCCCCACAAACAGCCGGTGTCTATTGAGTAACAGTTATAGCCGTCGAAATAGCCCAGCGTCGACCAATGACCGAAGATGATGCGCATATCGATACTTTTGCGGCCCGGCACTTCAAACCAGGGTAGTAAATGATCGGGCTGGCTGCCGGGCGCGCCTTTCGGCCCAAAATCCATGACGCCGTCTACGGTGCAATAGCGCAGCCGGCTGAAACAATTGATGGCAAAGCGCAGCTTTTCGGTTTTCAGCAAATCGTCGCGCCAGACCACGGGTTTGTTACCGTACATGGAGCGGAAAAAGCGTTCGTGATCCGGGCTTTGCATGGCCTGTTCGGTTTCACGCGCCATGCGCAGCGTGGTTGCAAAATCCCACTGCGGCGGCAGGCCGGCGTGCAACATGCAAAATTCATCATTGTGATGAAACAGTTTTTGATGGCGCAGCCAGTCTATAAGCTCTTCGCAATCCTCGGCTCTTAAAATGTCGCCCAGCGTGTCTTTTTTACCGGCCTTGCCTAGCGACACCACGGTGGCGATCAAGTGCAGATCGTGATTGCCGAGCACGGTAACGGCCGCCGAGCCCAAACCCTTCACAAATCGTAGCGTCTCTAGCGATTTTGGGCCACGGTTGACCAAGTCGCCGGCCAGCCACAGTTGATCCCGGCCGGGTTCGAAGCTTATATGGTCCAGTAAGCGGCGGAACTCGTCGTAACAGCCCTGAATGTCACCAATTGCATAAATCGCCATTAGTGCAGGGTTCTAGGTATCGACAGGGTGAATTTGGGAATGGCTGCGTTAAAATTTTCGCCGGCGTCCGACTGCATTTGATACTTGCCCTGCATCACGCCGACTGGAGTTTCTATCATCGCCGCGCTGGTATAGCGGAATGAATCGCCGGGGCTGAGATGCGGGTTTTCTCCCACCACGCCGTCGCCGTTTACTTCCTGTACCTTGCCGTTGGCATCGGTGATCAGCCAGTGCCGGGTCAGCAATTTTGCCGGCGTGGAGCCGACGTTGGTGATGGTAATGGTGTAGGCAAACACATAGCGGTTCTGTTCGGGGGACGATTGGGCCTCGATATAGTAGGGTTGGGCTTCAACTAAAACTTTGTTTTTTTCGCTCATTGATAGATGATGTAAATCAGTATTTGCCTTATTTCAACCCAACTCATACCCAAACGCAAGCAAGCAATCCGATGAACATCCGCAGATTTCTAAGTGCCGGGCTAATCGCCTGGTCCGTGCAGGCGCTTGCCGAGGACAATAAGGATTTATTTGCCGCCGCAGCCACCGGCAAGCTGGAGCGGGTCGAGGCCTTGTTGGCGCAAGGACTGGACGTCAATGGTAAGTTGGAAACGGAGCGCACAGCGCTTATGGCGGCCAGTTTTAACGGCAATTTGCGGATTGTCAAGGCGCTGCTGGCTTATGGCGCTGACGTTAATCTGGCGGATAAACTGGGCTCCACCGCGCTAACGGATGCGGTAATGTTCGGCAGTGCCGACATTGTTGGCGTGTTAATCGCCGCCGGCGCCAACGTCAATGCCGCGGATAGCCAGAGTGTGAAAATACTTGATAAGGCTAAAAAGCTTGGACGTGAAAACATCATAAAACTGTTGGAAGCGGCCGGCGCCAAGGGCTCGGAAGCCAAGGTCGAAGAAAAAATCGAAGGCGAGCCCAAGCCCGCGGAAGAAAAACCGCCGGAAGAACCTAAAAAATGATGTTGCACGTCAAACCGCATTTTCGCATTTGCATCTATTCAAACCCCGCTAAAATTATCAGAATGACAGACTCACAAAAGCCATTACACATTCACATCCTCGGCATTTGCGGCACCTTCATGGGTGGCCTAGCCTTAATCGCTCGCGAATTGGGCTACACCGTCAGCGGCTCGGACCAGAACGTCTATCCGCCGATGAGCACGCAACTCGAAGAACAAGGCATCCGCTTGATGAACGGCTATAAAGCCGAAAACCTGGATTGCAAACCCGATTTGGTGGTGGTGGGTAATGCAATGTCGCGCGGTAATCCGGAAGTGGAAGCAGTATTGAACTTAAGCTTACCGTATATTTCCGGCCCGCAATGGCTTGCGGAACATGTGTTGCAGCACAAATGGGTGCTGGCGGTGGCCGGTACCCACGGCAAGACTACTACCAGCAGCATGCTGGCCTGGGTGCTGGAATACAACGGTTTCAAACCGGGTTTTCTGATCGGCGGCATTCCGCTGAATTTCGGCATCTCCGCGCGCTTGGGCGAGTCGGATTTTTTCGTGATCGAAGCCGACGAATACGATTGCGCCTTTTTTGATAAGCGCTCCAAGTTTGTACATTACCGGCCCAGAACCGCGATCTTGAACAACCTGGAATACGATCACGCCGACATCTTTGAAAACCTGGATGCGATCAAAAAACAATTCCACCATCTGGTGCGCACCATTCCCAGCCAAGGGCTGATCATTGCGCCGGCTTGTGAGCAACATGTTTCCGAGGTACTGGAGATGGGCTGCTGGACGCCGATCGTGAAGACGGCTATCGACGGCGAAGGCGACTGCATGGATGCAGGAGGTAGGGCAACGCAGGGAGCGGTTGCCGACGATTGGCAAGCGCACTTGTCAAAAGCCGACGGCAGTAGTTTTAGCGTTAGTTTTGCAGGTGAAGATCAAGGTACAGTCGATTGGACCTTAACCGGCCGCCACAGTGTCTATAACGCCTTATCGGCCATCGCCGCCGCCCGGCATATCGGCATCGCGCCGACCGAGGCGATAGCCGCCTTGCAGCAATTTCAAAGCGTAAAGCGGCGGATGGAAGTCATCGTCAAAAGTGCCGGTGTTACCGTTTACGACGACTTTGCCCACCATCCGACGGCGATCAAGACCACGCTGGACGGCTTGCGTAAACAAGTTGGGAGCGAAAAAATTCTGGCCATCGTCGAGCCGCGCTCCAACACCATGCGCCTAGGCGTGCATACTCAATCGTTGGCTGAATCCTTGGGACAAGCCGACCAGGCCATCGTTTATCAGCCGGACAATCTGGGTTGGGATTTAAGCCAGTTGCTGAAATACGCTAACAACATTGAGATTTGCAATAGTCTGGAAACCATCGTCGCCACCATCAAAGCTCAGGCTGGCGGCGCTTGTCATGTGTTGTTGATGAGTAACGGCAGTTTTGGCGGGATTTATAAACGTCTACGGGACGAGTTGTAAACCATGAACCGCGTCGAAATTCGCTACTGCACCCAATGCCGCTGGTTGCTGCGCGCGGCCTGGATGGCGCAGGAATTGTTAAGTACCTTCGAGCAGGAGTTAGACGAACTAGTGATGCAGCCGGACACTGGCGGCATCTTTGAAGTGCGCGCCAACAGCGAATTAGTCTGGTCCCGCAAGCAGCAAGGCAGGTTTCCGGAGATTACCGAGTTAAAGCAATTGGTCCGCGATCAGATTGCGCCAGAGCGCGATCTGGGGCATGCCGACCGTAAGCCCGTTTCACAGCCTTGATTCGGCTGCACTAACATCAAATTTGGCCAAGCTGTCTGAGATTATGCTCCCGGAAGACGACGCCACCATCATCAAACCCAACGACGACGATCTGACCCGGATCAAGCCTCGCCCCTACCCACAGGTGTTGAATGGCAGTCCGGGGCAGGACGGTAAATTCAACGATGATTATTCCTTACGCGGCGCCGTGGGCGTGGGCGGCGGCGGTCAGGTGTTGCTGGGTTTTGACGAGCGCATCGGTCGCGAAGTGGCGATCAAAGAATTACTGGATCAGGCTGCGAATGAGGATGTCGAACTAAGTGCGCGTTTTCTGCGGGAGGCCCGCATCACCGGTCGCCTGGAGCATCCAGGCATTGTGCCGGTTTACGATTTGGGTAAGAAACAAAGCGGCGCGCCCTATTACGTGATGCGCTTGGTGCGCGGCGATACGCTGGCCAAGGCACTAAAAGCCTGCAATGCCGAGGTGTTGGCCGAGCATGCTCTGGCGCGGCGCCTGAGTTTGCTGGACAGACTGATCGACGTTTGCGAAGCCGTGGCTTATGCTCACTCAAAAGGCGTGATTCATCGAGACCTCAAGCCCGGCAATATCGTCCTGGGCCCGTTCGGTGAAACTATCGTCCTGGATTGGGGCTTGGCCAAGGTCGAAAACGAAGCCGATCTGGCGCCGCTGCTGCATGCTGCATCTACTCAGGCTGCCGACGATGCGGATCTGACCCGGATGGGCGACATTCTCGGCACCCCCGCCTATATGGCGCCGGAACAAGCCAATCCCGATTTCGGCATCGTGGATACGCGCTCCGACGTATTTGCGCTTGGGTGCATTCTCTATTATCTATTGGCCGGCCATCCGCCGCTGCGCGGTAGCGCCGATGAGATTTTGGCACAACTCAGTTCGCTGTCGCCTATGCCCTCGGCGCGGGATCCGAAGCTGCCAATGCCGCTGGAATTGATCGCCATCTGCGACAAGGCCTTATCCAAGGACAAATCGCTACGCTTTCCAAACGCGGCTGCGTTAGCCGACGAGTTGCGGGCCTATCGCGACGGCCGCTTGGTGAGTGCCTATGCCTACTCGCGCGGCGAACTGCTGCGCCGCTTCATTGCCCGCAATAAAGTCGTGCTGGCGGCCAGTCTGGCGGTATTGCTGGCGATTTTGATCGGCGCCGGGCTGGCCTTCAAATTTGGCGTGGAGGCGCATAAAGCGCGGAATTTGGCGGTGGCTGAAGGCGAAATCGTCAAGCAGGAAAAGAAAAAGATCGAGCGTGCGCTGGCCGATGTCACCCGCATTTCCAACCAGAACCTGACGGCCGCCAACCAAATCGCGGACAGCATCTTGGGCAACCTAAACGAGATGCGCATGGGTATGCAGCAAGCAGCCGAGTCCCTGCGTACCAATGCCGATTTAGCCGCATCCAGTGGCTTGCTGGATAGCTTGCGGCAACGTTATCCGCGCGGCGAAAGTTTTGCCACGACGCGCGCGCCCGGCACTATCGTGGCGGTGGTTCCGGGCAAATATCGACAAGCGTTGGGTGCCGATACCTCGCAACTTGAGCACAACCGGATGACTTTGGAACGGGGCGTGCCGATTCTGAGCCGGATTTATCAAGCTCCGGAAGGCTTCGCCGCCGTCACGATGGTGGTGCCGATCAAACAGGGTAAAACTATCCCGGGCTTTATCTCTATGCGCATCAAGCCGGTCGATTTTCTCGGTGGATTGTTGACAGAGGATACGCAGAGCAAAAAACGCACAGTGTGGGTCGTGCAGGATGATGGTCTGTTGCTTTACGATACCGATCCTCAGGAGATTGGCCTTAATTTGTTCCGTGAGGAACGCTTCAATCAAATACCGGAACTTCGGCAGCTCGCCGCTGAAATCGCCGATCAAGATGCCGGAGTGGGCTATTACCAAAGCCAGTCAGCCGGTCAATCCGAGCCTTCGCGGCAGATCGCAGCCTGGGTAAGCTTGCGTCCGGCGGAGAATCGGGGGTGGAAAGTGGTGGTTTTGGAGGCTTGGTGACGAGTTTTTATTCCAAAATGCCGCTGTTGGAACTTGTAAAAGTTGTTGCGAAAGCATTTAAGTGAAGTGTTTCGGGGATTAGCCAGTTAGAGACAATCTTGCAGGTTATTGCTCGTGATAAAGCCCCCGGCTTTGCCGGGGGTATTTACGATGTTAAGAGCCTGATTTCGGCACGATAGCTTGGACCGGTGATTTTTTCCAAAGCCCGCCGCCGGCAAAACAGTTCCAACCCCAGCGCAGCCAATTCAACAAGGCTGCGGCCATCCACAACGACCAAGCCAGCATCAAAATCCGGTAGGCCAGTAAAGGCAGGCTGACTACCGTGGCAATGGCCAACTGCGGACCATTGCGATCCTGATACCAATTTAGCAAGGTCGCAGACGATTGATTCCCGGCAATTTGCATATCCGGATTACCCAACAAACCTTGCTCGACCGCTATTGCTATCAGCAACAAGGACAGCAGCGTCAAACCGGCCAAACCGATTTGCGCTAAATTGAACCAGCGCGGCCGTTCCGGTGCATGCTCGGCGCGGAAACCCAGAGCAAACAACCAGCCCACCACCAAAAATGCAGCGGCAATATGCAACTGGCTCAAGCCGATCAGCAACAAAAACCACTGCCAATGCTTTAGCGGCGTGATACTCAGCTTACCCAAGCCCAGCGCCAATACGGCCAGCACTATCAATAAGCCCCAGATCAACGCGGCCGGCCCGAACTTCGGCCCAAAGGTCCACAACAACCAACGCTCTTGCGGCATCAGCAACTGAATACGACTGTTCACGCTGGCAACGCCGAGATCAACCAGCGGCGTGCGTAACAGCAAACCGGGTTCTTGCGCTGTCTGCCAATTCAACACAATTTGCTGAGTGCCGGGATGTATCGGCAAACTCACCACAGCACCTTGCTGACGAATCGGCTGACTCACGCCGTCTATCGTCACACTTTGCAGTTCCGCCTGCTCCGGCAGTTTCACGGGGTGTTGTCCACCTTTGGAACTACGGATGCTCAAGGTCAATTCCACCGTTTCACTACGCTGCCCAGGTTTGACCATGAGCTCACTTCTATCGATGGTCAAGGTCGCCCCTGCCACCGCTTGCGGACGGCTGATAGTTAGATTGACCCGCTCGCCCGGCCAAGGCCGCCACTCCGGTAGCCATTGTCCTTGACTATCCTGATGATGCACCACCGCAATACCGTCAGCCTGCAAATGCCAGATTGGACTAACATCGGCACGCCAAACCTCGTGCCATTCCGGCGTATCGGCGGCCTGCAATAACAATTGCTCGGTTTTAGCCAATGCGGACTCCCATTCCATAGTCGCCTGGCCGGCCGCCATGTTGACTAATACTTTCCCGTCCTTGACCCGCACTTGCGGACTGGTGACGGCTTCACCGGGCAACAACGGTAGCTCCAATAACACCGGACTGAGAGCGCCGGCCAATTGCTCGACTCGGGTGGTCACGCGCCAATCCAAACCCAAATGCAGGGTTCTTTCCACCCGTACAAACGCCGGCAAGGCGGTTTGTTGTAGCTTATTTTTGGGCCCGCTATCGAGTTGCAAGCGGCTGAACTCCAGTTGCGGACCCACCTTGCCGTCTTCATATAAACCGTCCACCCGCCAACCGTCGGCATTGACGCTGGCATGCTGCGGCGGCAACAGCAACGGCACACTGAATTTATCCTGTGCGGCATAGCGGCCTTGCATAGCCACCTTGTGAACACCTTGCGCCACCATCAACCATAAGCTGCCATCATCCTGTCTGATCAAGGCTTGCGCCTCACTGCCATCGACAGTAACCTGCTCTGGAAACCATTGCTCAAGCTGAGCCGGCAGCGGTACCGCCAGATCCTGTTGTGTGTGCAATTGCAATTCGATGCGCAGCAGCTCAGGCTTAACCCATAATTGCATGTCGGCTATCTGCGCGCAGGTGGGCAGACATTGCGGTGCTTGCAGCAAGCGGGTTTTCAATTGCTCGAGCATTGGCGCGTCAGGCAGATCGGCATAGGCCTTGTCGCTGGGCGCCATCAACAGCGGCAACAGCAACAGGCAGGTCAAGCTCGGCAAGGACAAGCGCCAGTTGCTGGCGATAGCGCCGAGCATTTTCAAAACCAAAACCGTCACCAGCATGGCTTGGGCAAAGTGCAGCAACATCATCAAAAATGGCGACAAATACCAGAG
Organism: Methylomonas sp. 2F7; assembly: GCF_057126975.1. Classification (NCBI taxonomy): domain Bacteria; kingdom Pseudomonadati; phylum Pseudomonadota; class Gammaproteobacteria; order Methylococcales; family Methylococcaceae; genus Methylomonas; species Methylomonas sp. 2F7. Next base: position 4,340,838 of record NZ_CP195203.1, on the reverse strand, counting down.
CCGGATTTGCTGCCCGCTATCGACCGCGCCGTTCCAGCTCAACTCCACGCGCTGCCAGCCCCATTGCGGCAGGCCGGGACCGGTTTGCAGATTGGCTTCGGGATCGATACGTTGCAAACTGGCGGCGCTGCCGCCGTAAGAACTGGATGCCTTGGGTTTAGCTGAATACTCGGGCTCCGTTTTGGCAAGTTCCCTTATTTCCGGCTCCGGCGCCATCGCCGAATCCGCCATCTGTTCTACCTGCAACGCCATCGGTGCAGCGGCAGCCACCACCGAATGCAGGCGCTGAATGGACTGCCCGGGCAGTTCCAGCTGCGGGTAAATACCGATGCGAATCTGCTCTATCATGAACGGAATGGTCAGCATCAGCAGGGCCAGCCAACTGACGTTGCGATACCATTTCAACCATTGCCAAAAGCTACCCGCCGGCAATACTCGCAGCAAGGCGATCACTGCCAGCACGTTCAACCAAATCAAGCGCGGCGCATCCGCCTCATGCCAAATCAGTGCCAAACTGAGCAACGCAAACCCGCCCCATTGCGGCGACCACAGCCGCCCGACGGCCAATGCGGCGATCAAGACCAAAAACAAGTCCAGCAAAGTCCAGCGGTTCAACCAGCTATTCGGTACATTGTCCACACCGCTGACCGCCAGCAAGCGCCAGCCGGGCGGGATATTGAGTTCGGCCTGCACCTGTTGAAAGCGCTGCTGCCAGCCGCTGGCGCTGAGCACATGCAAATCGGCTTCGATTCGGCTATCGGCGTTGAGGCGAATAGCGCCGCGCCGCACTTCCACACCTTGGCTGCCATCCGCCAACTGGGTAATCAATTGGCTCTGGCCATCCAGTTGCACCTGACCCAGCCCCAGTTCCGGCACCGCATTCATGCGCCAGTCGCGGCTCATGTTGCCGGTAATGTTATCGCTGACGGTATAACCGCCGCCTTCGAAATCCAGCCACAGCGTGCGCTTCAGTTTGAGTTGATTCGGCTCGGGTTCAGGGTCGCCGCGGCGCACCACTTTAAACCTCATACTCTCGCCCTGTTTCAGTTGATAGGTAGGCAAATGCTGCCATTCGGCGGGCAGATTGGTTTGGCTGCCGTCTATCGCAGTCAAATTCTCGATTTCCACCAAGCGCAAGGCCGGCATGGCCTGGAACGCCCATAACTCCTCCGCCGGCCAGTTCTGGTCTGTTACGGCCAAATCCAGTTGCGTCAGGGCTTGCGGGTGGCGGCCATGAATATCGATACTCCAGCGCCCCGGACGCACTTGCACCAATAGTCTCCCGTTACCGTCCAATCGAGCCGGTAAGGGGCTATTCAGGGCCACCGGGATAAAGTTAGGCAACAAGGCATAAGGAAACTCGATCTCCCGCGCCTTGCCGGATACTTCCAGATCCAGGCGCGTGATGACCTGTAGCGGCACCTCGTCCAGCACCTGCCGGAATACTTGCAGGTCTAGCCTGTCTTGCTCCCGGTCAGCGGTGTCGGCTTTCTCAATATGCAGCCACAATGCACCTTGTTTGATTGATGGATAAGCGACCGGCTTATCGTTGACGCTGAGCTGAATCAGGCCGCTGGCCTCCGGCAAGGCTAATTGTTCCGGTAAGTTTTCCCAGAAAAATTCGCCGCTAATTTGGTAGCGACCTGCCGACAATTGCAGGGCAGGCTTACCGTCTTTTTCCACGACCGGCTGCGTTTGTTTGTTGACGGTGACGGCTTGCGGCCAATGTTGCGTGTCGCCCGGCAAGATAATCCAATCCTTGCGGTACACGGTCCAATCGGCAACGAAGCTGCCGTGCTTAGCTTGTAAATTCAGGTGCAGCGCACCGGGCCAGGAGCAGCGTTTTTGTTGAAAATCGTCGAAGAAAAACGGGCAACGGTACTGGGATTCATCGGCCAACACCCAGTTGACCCAGGGCTTTAGCGGTTCAGGAACATCTTGCATGTCCAGCGCCCTTGCCGTCTGCAACGACGCCTGCCCAACCAATAGCCACAGCATAAAAACAAATCGTCCCATAGTATCCTCCAGCCCTAATCCCATTTAAGGGACTTATAAACATCATAGAAAACTCTCTCCCACTGCACCCAGGGGCATAAAGGGATCTATGTATCTTAACATTCGCCATGCTTATATAGCGTGGGAGCGACTTGTCTTCAGCCTCAGGGCTAAAGCTGGTGAAATCGACCAAGTTCAGGTTCTTGCTGTTGAGGCGGGCTAAGACATTGCACAGTCTGCTTCTATGTGTACAAGGCAAGTGGCCTCAGTTGCCTTGCTATTTGTTCGATTATTCCAGGGAAGTCTCTATCAACGTAGGTAGGCCGTAGGCAAAACCACGACATTCAAGCTCCGATACCACAGGCCACATTGATTACGCTGCTTGTGATTGATGTCTAGGAGGACCAGCCGACTAATGACCCTAAGTAGCTGAGCTCCGATAGCATTACCACTGCCCAAATCAGGATGCTGATGCCGGCGGCGGCTGCGGCAATATCCTTGATGACGCGTATTTTTTCATTTTGCCGCGTTTCCACGAAATCGCAGAGGGCTTCTATGGTCGTGTTAAACATTTCGCATATCAGCATCAGGCCGGTGGCGGTAAGTACCGAGATGAAATCCACCCATTGGCGAAAATAAAAGCATACGGCTAAAATCAAAACGGAAAGTATGACTTTATAGGCCACACTAAAATCATACACAACCGCGTAGCGCAGACCTGACAAACAGACCTTCAATTTTCTTAAAGGGTGATAACCGCTTTGTCCGGTATTAAGAAACTTGTTTCGCATGACTCACCTCATGAAGATGCCGCCGTTTTGCAGCAGATTAATTAATCCCAGCACCCACAGCAAGCTCAGCAAGGCGCCACCTAGTACATCCGAGGGAAAATGAACTTGCAGATAGACCCGAGAGACGGCAACCAGGGATACCATCAAAAGAGCAAACCCCGTCAAAGCGTAAAAATTAAGCCCCAGTTTGTCGGGTTTGAGCATCCACCATAAGGCCGCAGCAAAGGCAACGATTTGCGCTGTGTGGGCGCTAGGGTAAGAGGCGTCCAAGGGGATTTCACCCACAACGGGGAAAAAATCGGGGCGTGGCCGGGCGAACCAAAGTTTGGCAAGCCGGCTGAACAAGGCAACACCGGCTAGGCTCAAGACTATCAGCCAAGCCTCTTTGGTTCGGCTATTTCTCGCCAGAACACCGCTTAGCACTGCGGTTATCGGGGCCAGAACAAACAGCGAACCAGCCCAAGTAATCACTGCAAAAAAACGATCAAGCAAGACACTTCTAATGCCGTGCGCGGTACTAAGTAAAAAGCGATCCCATTGGCTCCAGTGCGCACTGAAGCGCTCGATAAAAACCATCACTGCGATTGCCGCTAACCAAAATCCAAACGTCGGGAGATATTTCAAACCTAAAATTTTCATCGTTTTGCCTCCGCGTTGGCCAACTACTATTAACCCGGCCCTTAAATACCGTTCGCCTGTATGCCCTTGAGGGTACTGAGATTCTATGGTTTTTTGTCAAGCAGCACCTTCGAGACAGTCGAAGAGCCAGCCAGCCTGGGCTTCGGCGAGCTCAGCCCGAACGGAATGCCAGTGATAAATAGGGCTGGGTTAATAACTCGGCCTTTGAGTCTCGCTGCTTCCGTGCAGTCGGGAATCCTATTGATACCATGGATTCCGGCTTTCGCCGGAAACATCTACCTCCACACCGCGGCTTTTCGCTTCGCCTGTCGTGCGCCTTGGCGTATTACCGACAAATTGTTTGGAAAACGGCAGGGTTTTAGTCGGTGGCAAATTATTTTTCACTTATTTAACAGTGCTTTATGTGTGTTGGGTGGTGGCATTTTAATTGCTAAGCAAGAGTCGCCGGTGCAGGCCGGGTTGACTTGGCAACCTGGTTTGGCCGGTATTCTTTACTAGTCATGAGGTGTTGATATGTTCGAAGCCATTGTATTGTTCATACTAAGCGGCCTGGTCGCTGCGTGCGCATACTCGTCTCAGGGTTGCGGACTTTCCTTTTTCGGCAAACTATTCCGTTCCGCTAAAGGCCAAACGCCGGCGACGTTGACCAGCCAATCTCTCGCTATTGACAGCCCAGAGCCAACCTCTAGTTTTCTGGAGCAACTGCAAAGCGAAATTGAAGCCACCTTATTCCCGCGTCCTACCGACTCGGTATTGCGGCGTCATTACGATGCCCTGGTCGCTGTGGAAGTGAAAAACCGGTTGAGCTTTTTTAGCTGAGAGCCGAGGATTCTATATGCAGCCCAGTCGGGCTGCATATAGAGTCAGTCCTAAGCTCAGTCTTAGAGCCTCGCTGGGGTTAGCGAAAAATCCCCGCATTTTTTCTGACTTAGAAATTGACATTAATATTGGTTAGCCAGACGTGATTGGTTACATCGGGCGAGCCATAGTTATGGATGTATTGCAATTGATAGCCGGTATCGACATTCAAATTTTTTGTCACTTTGTAGCCCACCCCGACATAGCTGCGATTTTGGTTGATACCGGTTTGCACTGATCGCGCCAGTCGGCCCTCATCTATCGAGTTGAAGTACACAAACAGCTCATCAAGCGCGATTAGATAAGCTTGGCTGTCCGGTATTGAATAGACTAAACGGAATCGGTGCCGCATGCGATGGCCGACGTCGCCTTCGTGGGCAAAGAAGCGTTGCTCGAGACGAAACCGGTATTGAAAATTCAGTTGTTGCGTCCAGTTGTCTATCCACTGCACCTGCTGCATCGCATCGTTAGTGGCCATTTCAAAGTCGGTCTGTTCGCTGTATTCGCCTTGCCAGGTGTAGCCCAACCAGAGTTGCAATTTGTTAGTTAGCTTATAGCCGAGCAGCGGGCGGACAATAATTTGATTAAACAATGTATTGTCGGTTTTGGTGCGAGGTGCCAATTCCAGAAATGCTAAATAGGGGCTGCCGCCGAAATCGGTTTGGTAGGTATTGCTGATCCAGGTGCTGAAATCGTCTTGTACAGGGCCTGCCTCTGCCGCAAGCGATGTCAGCGTAAGGCCGGTGAACAGCAGGGCTAAGTGAGTTTTTTGCATGTTTTTATACCGAAGAACTGGATTTGAAACGAACTGCGTCACGGTCAGCGAAGCTTTGCGTGTGAGGGTGCACGGTTTATCTGCTGGAGATAAGCTTATCTCAATTCTTGATAAATGTGCTTAATCAGGACTGGTATTCTGCGTGTTGCGCGGCAGGCTAGTTTATAAGTTGTTTGATTCAGGGTGTCGAGCGCAAGTCATCTACTTGCTGGAATGCGGCTTAATGTAGGAACGGGAAACCCTAAAAGATTATTCAGGCTGGGTTGCATTGCAAATCAGCGGGTTGCCAAAGAGACCGGCAACAGGAAAAGATATTGAGCGGTGATGTGGTGCGGACCTAGTTATCGACAAGCCCTCCGGTTGCCGGAGGGGATGTGTCAGCGAAATGAATGCGGCTTAATCGGTCAATCCACTTACACCTTCAATAGACCAGTTTTCGAAATCGTTTGCTCCGGAGGTGTCGTCGCCTTTGCCGTATTGGATCCGGCAAGCGTAGTGACGCATCACGTTGGGGCTGTCTTTCCCGCTGATTTCCACGTCGGCATTCACAATATATTCGTAGTTGCCGAGAGTCCAGGCGTTGGTAGGTTGGCTGGCAAATGACAGGCTTTGATCTTCGTCGGCTTCGTTTTTGATGTAGGTGTTGCAGTGGGCGAACGCCAGGGCGGTCATGTCGGTACTAATGGACATTGGGTTGGCCGCGTCCTTGCTTTCCACCAAAAATAAATCGGAAGCGGCGATGTCGTACATAAACGGCAGGAAGAACTTGATCTGGACGGCAAGCAGGGCTGCCAAACAGACGGCAAATAATATAATTTTCTTTTTATTCATGGCTCAAATGGTGGTTTTTATTGGTTTAATTATCTAGCGATCACCCGCGATTCTAACAAAGATCGTGGACGGTAGGAAATGCCAACCCTCGCCGGCTAATTTACCGTGAATTTAATATTGTCCAAGCGTGTGCTTTTATAGCGCCCTTTGCCGCAAAGGCCGGGCCGAGACAGTCAGCAGCTTAAATTATTCCAGTGTTCGTTCCAGCTCGCGCCAAGCTGCTTGTTGATCGTTTCTATCCAGGCCATCAGTGTTGTTAGTCAATATTACGTTGTACGGCAGCTCCTCGGTTTGCAATGCTTCGGCGCCGGCTGTGGCCTCGTCCAGCACCGTCAAGTCGGCTTCCGACGCATCGCGTCCTTGTTCTTGCCGGCGCCGAATGCGTTGTCGTAACACTTTATCTTTGGCTTGTATCGAGAGAATGACGAAAGGAATTCCCAAATTCTGCGCCAACAGCTGAAACGGGCGACGTTGTGCGTGTTTTAAAAAAGCGGCGTCGACAATAACCGGAAACCCGTAACCAAGTAGGGCTTGTGCCAGGTCTAATAAATGTTGGTAGGTTTTTTGGCTTGCTTGTGGATCGTATATGCCGCTATTGATTGCCGAACCGCTTTTTTGCAGAGCGTTTAAGCCAAATAGCCGTTTTCTTTCGACATCCGAACGCAAGCGGATTAGCTGATGTTTTTCCAATAGTATTTGCGATACCACGCTTTTGCCGCAACCGGGCAGGCCGTGGGTTAGAATCAACGCCGGTTTACGCGGGCATAAGCTGCTACCGGCCAAGTCTAAATAAGTTAGACATTCTTGTCTGGCCGATCCCTCAGCGGTTTGTGCGAACCTATACCCGGCAATTTTCGCGCGCACGGCAGCTCGATAACTGAGATAAAAGCGCAGCACGCCAAGGCCGGCGTAATCGCCGCTGATTTGCAAATAGGCGTTCAAAAACCGGTATGCCAAATCGCCGCGGCCGCGATGGAGCAAGTCCATGATCAAGAATGCCGCATCGCTGATCGTGTCGATCCAGCGCAATTCCGGAGAAAATTCAATACCGTCGAATGCGACCGGCCGACCTCTTAACAGCACGATATTGCCCAGATGCAGATCGCCGTGACATTCGCGAATAAAGCCTGATTGTTGCCGCTGCTCAAACAGGTTTTCGGTTGTCAAAAATGCTTGCCGGCAACGCTCTTGCAGCGGCTTAATCGATGCGGCATCTTCGGGTTTCATCAACTCAAGCAACTGTTGGAAGTTTTGCCGGGCCGGCGCTTCGATACCGGTCGGAGAGCCGTAGTTCGAATCTGGAGTTGCCGGCGCCAAGCCCATATGAAAACGGGCGATAGTGTCGGCCAAGCTGTCAATATGCGCCGGCCTTACTTCCCCGCGGGTCAGCAACGTATCCAGCAACTTACCAGCCGCAAATCGGCGCATTTTTACCGCATATTCAAATGCCGGTTCGGCGTTGATTCCGGGTTGTCCAGGGCTGCCGCCAATGGCTGTCACTTGTAAATAAATGCCGGGTGCCAGACGCCTATTAATGCGAATCTCTTCCTGGCAATAAAAATGTCTTTGGCTGAGTTGGCTGAAATCCAGAAAGCCCAGATCGACCGGTTTTTTAATCTTGTAAGCGTAGCGGCCGGCCAGCAACACCCAGGAAATATGGGTTTCCAGCACGGTGACCCGTTTGACCGGATGCGGGAAACAAGCCGGGTCGCAAAGCGCGGCTATCAGTGGTGGGTATGCATTGGCCATGATTAAACACCTTTACGCGGATTGAGCGCGACTGACACCGCAACGGCAGTATCAGTATTGTTGACGATTCTGGCAGATCGGCGAGTGCTATGCAAAGCAGGTCTAAACCTAAATTACTGGCGGGCATGTAAGTCATAAATGCCAGGATTTGCCGTGGCTTACAGGGTAAAGTTACGTAATGGTTGAGATTTCGACTATAATCCCGCCCCGCTTATATGGCTTTTTCATAGGCTTACCAAATTCGACTGGTTTACATCAACTTCATCGACATGCTGATTTCGACCCTGGTACCTGACTGGTACGGAGCCTGATAAAAAATGGACATTACCCTCATCATCAAATCCCTGATACTCGGCGTAGTTGAAGGATTAACCGAATTTCTTCCGATTTCCAGCACCGGTCATTTGATTCTCGCCGGCGATTTGCTGGATTTTAACGACGACAAGGCCAAACTGTTTACCATCGTGATTCAGGTTGGCGCGATCCTGGCGATTTGCTGGGAATATCGGGCCAAGATCGGCTCGGTGCTGAGCGGTCTGACCAGCGACAGGCAGGCGCAAAAGTTTGTATTAAACCTGATGATTGCCTTTATGCCGCTGGCGACGCTGGGCTTGTTGTTTGGCAAGCATATCAAGGCCGCGCTGTTCAAACCGGTGCCCGTGGCGTTGGCGTTCATCATCGGTGCGTTCGTGATTATCTGGGCGGAAAAGCGCGAGCATAAAATTCGCGTCGAAAGCGTGGACGATCTCAGTCCGTTGGATGCATTGAAATTGGGTATTGCCCAAGCGTTTGCGTTGATTCCCGGCACTTCCCGTTCCGGTGCCACCATCATCGGCGGCTTGTTGTTTGGGCTGTCGCGCAAGGCTTCCACCGAGTTTTCTTTCTTTTTGGCGATTCCGACCTTGGTGGTCGCCAGTCTTTACGATTTATACAAACACCGCGACTTGCTGCATGTCGAGAGCGACGCACTGTCGTTCGCGGTCGGTTTGATCGCAGCTTTTATCAGCGCCCTGCTGGCGGTTAAGGGTTTACTGCGTTACATCAGTCATCACGATTTCATTATTTTTGCCTGGTACCGGATCGTGTTTGGCGTGGTGGTGATAGCCAGCGCCTATAGCGGTCTGGTGCAGTGGACAGTGGATTAACATCCGGCGTTACGCGGGGCAGTATTTCGATTTTTTTGATCTTTAAAATTTAAGGGTAGGTTATGGCTTTGCCACTGTTGATGATAGTCATCGGTCTGATTGTGTTGGTTTGGAGTGCCGATATTTTTGTCGAAGGAGCTGCCGCGATAGCGCGTTTTCTGGGTATGTCGCCGTTATTGATCGGCATGGTGGTGATAGGTTTCGGCACCTCCGCGCCGGAATTGACGGTGTCCGCCCTGTCGGCCTGGCAAGGGAATCCGGGTATCGCGTTGGGTAATGCTTACGGGTCGAATATTACCAATATCGCCTTGATTCTGGGGACGGTGGCATTGATCAGCCCGATTATCGTCCATTCGCAAATTGTAAAAAAAGAGCTGCCGGTATTGTTTGCCGTCACCTTGTTCGTGCTGGCGCAGTTATACGACGGCGAGTTGTCGCGAACCGATGCGATTCTGGAGCTGGCGGTATTTATCGGGGTGATGACCTGGATGGTGCGCCAAGGTCTGAACAAAAAAGCCGAGACAACTGATGTGTTGGGCGAAGAAGTCGCAGACGAGATGGAAGAACATCCGATGTCCTTCGCGCAGTCTGTGATTTGGTTGGTCGGCGGCCTGCTGTTCTTGATGCTCAGTTCCAGGTTATTGGTTTGGGGTGCGGTAACGATTGCCCAGGATTTGGGGGTCAGCGATTTGGTGATCGGCTTAACCATCGTCGCCATCGGCACCTCTTTGCCCGAGTTGGCGTCGTCGATTGCCGCTGCCCGCAAAGGTGAACACGATCTGGCCTTGGGTAATATCATCGGCTCCAATCTATTCAACACTTTGGCCGTGGTGGGATTGGCCGGGGTGATTCATCCGATGTCGATTCCGCTGGAAATCGTTAATCGCGATTGGCCGCTGATGGCCTTGCTAACGTTATCGCTGTTCTTTTTGGGATACGCCAGAAAAGGCGAGCAAGGCCGGATCAATCGGGTTGAAGGCGGCATCTTGTTAGCCATTTACGCCAGTTACACCGTGTACTTGATTAACACCGTCGTGAGCGCTTAAGCATGTCCTTGGAAAAACGTTTGGGAAATATCGCCTTTCGTTGGGGCAACTGGCTGCTGTATTCGCCGGGATTAGTGTTACTTGCCTCGATAATCTTGGCTTATCTTGCGGTTCAGTACACCGGCAATCATCTGACCGTCAACACCGATACGGCGGAACTGATCGCCCCAGAAGCGCCGTTTCAGCAAAACCGGCGTAAATTCGAACAGCAATTCGGTCAGGAAGTGCATACGCTGCTGCTGGTGATCGAGTCCTCCAGTCCGGAATTAACCAAGGCCGCTGCGCAACGCTTGAGCCGGGAGCTTAGAGCGGATACCGAACATTTCACCAAAGTCTATCGGCCGGATGAAAACGCGTTTTTCCAACGCAATGGCCTGTTATATCTGGATACTGATAAGTTGCAGGATTTTTCGGTGACGCTGGCGCAAGCCCAGCCGTTTATCGGCCGAATCTCTCAAGATCCCAGTCTAAACGGTTTTTTCTCTATCTTCGAAGACGCGCTGAATGCGGAAACCAAAACCGAAGAAGTACCCATAGACCTGATGTCACTGATCGACAAGGTCAGCAATTCCCTGCATAAAACTCTGAACGGCGAAACCGATTTACTGTCCTGGCAAAAACTGATCGCCGAAAACAAGATCAGCGAAGAGCAATCGGACAAGGCCTTTATTTTCGTCACGCCAAAATTCGACTACAGCCAGATTTTGCCAGTGGAGCCGGCGATCAAGGTTATCCGTCAAGCGGCCGACAAAATTCAAGACCCCAATATGCCGGCTGTCAAAGTTTGGGTGACCGGCGAAGTCGGTTTGGAGCACGACGAAATGGCCGGGATGAGCGAGGGTACCTTCACCGCCAGCATTTTTTCTATTGTGTTGGTCTGCGGCATTTTATTGGTTGCGTACCGCTCCTGGCTGTTGATGCTGGCTACCTTGCTGACATTGGCCTTGGGTATGGTGTTTTGCGGTTTGTTCGCCTCCGTGGCGGTGAAACAGCTGAATCTGATTTCGGTGGCCTTCGCGGTGTCCAATATTGGTTTGGGCGTCGAGTATGCGATCCATTTTTGCCTGCGTTATCGCGATAATCTGGATTTATACGGCAGCGACAAGGGCAAGGCGATTCGTTCGGCCTTATTGGCGACCAGTCCGTCTTTAATTCTGTGCGCCGGTACTACCTCCATCGGTTTGTATGCCTTTATTCCCACCGATTACCAAGGCATTTCCGAGTTGGGTTTGCTGGCCGGCACCAGTTTGTTTATTTGCCTATTCATTACGCTGACCGTGTTGCCGGTACTGCTCAAGGTCTTGCCCAATCCGCCCGTGCATCAATTGCATGGCGAACAACCCGGCGAATCGAAATTTACCCATCTGCTGGCGCACTTTACCTTGCACTATGCCAAACCGATTTCCTTGCTGACTTTGCTTGGCGCAGTGGTTGCCGTGTACTTCGTGTTTCAGGTGCAAACCGATTTCAATCCATTAAATCTGCGCGATCCGCATACCGAATCGGTAATTGCCTTCAAGGACTTGATGAAGGAGCGCGATACTTCACCGATGACGTTGACCGTTTTGGTAAAAAACGAAGACGAAGCCAGGGCTACTCAGAAAAAACTGGAGAGCCTGAAAACCGTCGATAAAACTGTCAGCTTGTTCGATTTTGTGCCTGACGACCAAGAAAGCAAATTGGGTATCATCGACGATATGGTGCTGACGCTGGGCCCGCAAAGTCAGTTTTTCCCGCAACTGAAAACCGGCACCGATCCATTGCCGGCCATCAAGCGGATGATTGCCGCAATCGACAATAATCTGCCGAAAAAAACCAATCCGGCGGACATCAAATCACTGCAAACTTTTAAACAGCAGTTGCAAGACGTGATGGTGGAATTGGAAGCCAGATTTCAGCCTGACCGCGGCGTGTTTATCGAGAAGATTCAAACCTCGTTGCTCGGCACTTTGCCCACTGTAATGAACCAGCTTCTGATCGGTTTCCATGCGGAAGAAATCATACCCACCAGTATCCCGCCTGAAATCAAGGAGCGTTGGCTGAGTAAAGACGGTTTGTACCGCATCCAAATTTTTCCCAAGGAAGATTTGAACGATCTCGGTAACTTGCAGACTTTTATCACCGACGTGCAGGCCGTGGCGCCCAATGCCACCGATTTGCCGGTGATGTATTGGGAGTCCATGAAAGCCGTGATCGGCGCCTTCCAGGAAGCCATCATCATCGCGTTGGTGGCGATTGCCTTGCTATTGATGTTCATACGCCGCAGCTTGGTCGATACTCTATTGGTGATGACGCCTTTAGTATTGGCCGGCTTATTCACGATGGCGACTACCGTGTTTACCGGTACACCGATCAACTTTGCCAATATTATTGCTTTGCCTTTATTAATGGGTCTGGGTGTCGATAACGGTATCCATATGGTTGAAAAACTGCATCACTCCCTGTCGGAAGATCAGAACATTTATCAATCCAGTACCGCGCGCGGCATGTTCTACGGCGCGTTGACCACCATTTCCAGCTTTGTCGGTCTGGCATTTTCGCCGCACCAAGGTATATCCAGCATGGGACTGGTGATCACTATCGGTATTTTCTGGATTATGACTTGTACGTTTGTGGTGTTGCCGGCTATCAGCAAGCTGGTTTTAAAAAAAACTGAGCATTTAGCCTGAGAGTTTGAAAAGCATAGCCTAGACTTATCCGGCAGCTTACATGGCGGCCGGTAAAGCGAGAGAATCCAGGGTAAGTTTGAATTTTATAATTAACTTTTAGTTTTTAGAGGCAACCATGTTTGTAATCATTGGTTATGTGATCATTTTGGGCTGCGTATTGGGCGGCTTCATGATGGCTGGCGGCCACTTGGGGGTACTTTGGCAGCCGGTGGAGGTGCTGATCATCGTCGGCGCCGCCTTTGGTTCCTTTTTGGCCAGTAACTCTTTGGCCAACAGCAAGGCGGCGATGGCTGGCGGTACCGCCACATTGAAAGGCAGTACCTACACCAAGGAATACTATATGGAGCTGCTGATGAGCTTTAACGCGCTCAGTCAGAAGGCCCGTAAGGAAGGTTTATTGTCTCTGGAAAAAGTGGTGGACGATCCGGAAGGCAGTTCGATTTTCGGCGAGAAAATCGTCCACGACCACCATTTGATGGAGTTCATTTGCGACAAGCTCAGGCTGATCCTGACCGGGGTTGATGTCAATCAACTCGAAGACATCATGGATGCAGAAATCGAAGTGCACCATGCCGAAGGCAACGAGCCGATCAAGGCCGTGCAAAAAGTCGGTGACGGTATGCCCGCTTTCGGTATCGTCGCGGCGGTAATGGGGGTCGTGCACACGATGGAATCGGTGGGGATTCCGCCGGCGGAATTGGGCAAACTGATCGCCGCGGCGCTGGTCGGTACCTTCCTGGGTATTTTAGTGTCATACGGCTTTATTGGCCCGGTGGCATCGGTGATGGAAGCGCGGCTGGAAGAAGAAAGCAACGCCTATAAATGTACCCAAAAAGGCCTGTTGAACTGCGCGAAAGGCACATCGCCGGCGATGACGGTGGAATTCATGCGCACCGCCATTCCGCACGGTGCCAGACCGAGCTTTACCGAGCTGGAAGAGCAATTAAAAGCCGGTAAATAAGGTAGATAGCGATGGCCGAACAACCCATAATCATCAAAAAAATCAAGAAAGGCGGTCACGGCGGTCATCACGGTGGCGCCTGGAAAATTGCCTATGCCGACTTCGTGACGGCGATGATGGCCTTCTTTTTATTGATGTGGCTGCTCGGATCCACCGATGAAAAAACCAAAAAAGGTATTTCCGAATACTTCCAGAATCCGTTCGGCGTCGCGATTACCAATAGTAGCGGCGAGGGTACGGGTGATCGGACTAGTATCATTCAGGCCGGCGGTCAGGATCTGAAGTCGCAAGAGGAGGGGCAAGTGCATCAGGGGGAAAATACCCCTGCCGAACCAACCCCCGAGGATATCGAAAAACTGGCGGAAGAGCAGGAAAAGCTCAAGCTGGAAAAGTTGCAGGAAAAAATCGAGGACATGCTGAAAGCCAATGACAAGTTGGCCGAATATAAGGATCAGATCAAGCTGGAAACCACGCCGGAAGGCTTGAAAATCCAGATTATCGATGCGCAAAACCGGCCGATGTTCAAGCTGGCTAGTTCAGGTATAGAAACCTATGCGCAAGCCATCCTGCGCGAACTGGCGCCGGTTATTAACGAATTACCGAATAAAGTCACCATCAACGGTCATACCGACGCGTTGCCGTTTCCCAGCAATCGCACCGGCTATTCCAACTGGGAGTTATCCAGCGACCGGGCCAACGTGGCGCGCCGCGAATTAACCCAAGGCGGACTCAGCGAAGATAAGGTGCTGCGCGTAGTCGGCTTGGCCTCCAGTATTCCTTACAAGGGAGACGTCCCCAACGATCCGATGAACCGGCGGATTTCCATCGTGGTAATGAACAAAAAGACCGAAAATCAGGTGTTGCACGATGGCGCCGAAGATAAGCCCGGAAGCAGCGATACCTCGGTTCCCGGTCTGCCGGCCATATCGCCAACGATTCAGCAAAATACCAAAATTACCGGGGCGGACGGCGCTGCGCATTAGCCTGACTCGGTCAATAATCGGCTGACCGCTCGGTAAGGACTGATGCAGTTATTCAAGGCGCTGCTGAGCCAGCTACTAGCCTGCGTCGTAGTGCTGGGTCTACGCACCACATTCCCCCTGTCCGTTAGCGTTTGGCAAGCTGTCGCTATTCAGGCCGGCTTGGCCGCACTGTTCTCTCGCGGTTTTCGCCAGCCTTACTGGTGGCTACCGATTCATTTGCTATTTATACCGACCGTATTACTGGGGCTTAGCTGGCAAGTGCCTGCTTGGCTGTATCTGCTGATGTTGCTGCTGCTGACTCTATTATTTTGGGGAACAGTGAAAGGCGATGTGCCGTTGTTCTTATCGTCTTCCGCCGTCAGCCAGGCGCTGATCGAAATAGTAAGCCGCGAACAGGCGCAAGCGTTTGTCGATATTGGCGCCGGTCTGGCTACCGTTGTCGTGCCGCTTGCAAAAGCCCGGTCGGATATGGCTGTAGTGGCCTTGGAGCGAGCGCCGCTGCCCTGGCTTCTGGCAACATGGCGTTGCCGCAATCACGCCAATGTCCGGGTCGGGCGATCCAGTTTTTGGGAGCAGGATTTACGCGAGTTTGATGTGGTGTTCGCCTTTCTGTCGCCGCTGGTGATGGCGAAAATAGGCGAAAAAATTCGGCGGGAAATGCGGAGTGGTTGCTTGTTTGTCTCGTCATCTTTTCCGATACCGAATAGCTGCCCCGAGTCGGTACTCGAACTGAACGATAGCCGGAAAACCAAGCTGTATTGCTATCGGATAGGCCGGTTATAGACGATCCCTGGTAAGTTAAGAACCCCCCAACCTTCTTCAGCAGGAGAGGGAGCTTAGTCCAACGACATTGCCTGGAGAGAGTGTGAATTTTAGCGCTGTTATTTAGGCGCCGGCGTACTCGTAAACTCGGGGACCAACTGTTTCAAGCCGGCCAACAGTTGCCGGTTATCGTAGTTCCGGCACACCTTCTGCAAATCTTCAATCTGTTTAGCCCATTCCACGGAGTCGTAGAGTCGGGCTTTGGCCAGGCGCAATTTCGCATGGCTGGTTGCCAGTAATTGTTCCTGATCGTGGAATAGCTCTTCGTAGAGTTTTTCGCCGGGCCGCAAGCCGACAATCTTAATCGCTATGTCCTTATTCGGGACTTTGCCGCTCAGGCGGATCATTTGTTCGGCCAGGTAAGTGATTTTTACCGGTTCGCCCATATCCAGCACGAATACCTCCCCGCCCTGGCCTATGGTTTCCGCTTGCATGATCAGCTGGCAGGCCTCCGGAATCGTCATGAAGTAGCGGGTAATATCCGGATGCGTCACCGTGATAGGGCCACCGGCCTTGATTTGTTCCCTGAACAGCGGCACCACGCTGCCGGCCGAATCGAGCACGTTGCCGAAACGTACCGTGGTGAAGCGGGTGTTGCCCGTCTGATTCAGGTTTTGACACAGGATTTCCGCCGCGCGCTTGGTCGCGCCCATCACGTTAGTGGGATTGACGGCCTTGTCGGTGGAAATTAATACAAAGCGCGCCACGCCAGCGGCAATAGCCGCTTCCGCCAGTATCTTCGTGCCGATCAGATTGTTATGCACCGCCTCGCGGATTTGATTTTCCAATAAGGGCACATGTTTATACGCCGCAGCATGAAACACGATTTCCGGCTGCTGCGTGGCAATTAACTGTTTTACCGCAATCGGATCGGCGACGTCGCCCAGCACGGCCTGATGCACTAGCTCCGGAAACAGCCGATTCAAATCGGCATTAATTTTGTATAAATTAAACTCGCACTGATCGAACACGATCAGCTTGCGCGGTTGGGCTCTGGCCAGTTGCTTGCAAAGTTCGGAGCCTATGGAGCCACCACCGCCCGTGACTAAAATAACTTTGTCGCGCAGATGATTTTTTATGCCGGGCCAATCCAGCTTTACCGGTGTGCGGCCCAGAATATCTTCGATGGAAACGCTACGCAGATTGGCGGTGGTGACCGCGCCGCTTAGCAATTCTTTAACCGAGGGTAGGGTCTGAAAATCCACCGAGCAGTTTTCGCAGATTTCCACGATACGGCGCATTTGCTGATCGCTGGCCGACGGCACGGCAATCAGCACAGTTTCGATATTCCAGCGTTCGATTAATTCGGGAATTTGCTCGACTGTGCCGGCAACGCGGATGCCGCGAATTTCGCGCTTGTATTTGCCATGGTTGTCGTCGACGAACACTATCGGCACATAATCGCTATCGACATTGGCTAATAAATCCCTCACCAGCATTTCGCCGGCGGAACCGGCGCCGACAATCAAGGCGCGCTTACCCACGCGCTCCGCAAACGTCTGTTCCTTCCAAAAGCGATAAACCAGACGCGGAATGCTGAGCAAGGAAAACAGGATCAGCACATACAACGGTACGACCGAACGCGGTACACCGTGCAGGCGGTCGTATAAAAACAAGGCGGAGGCAATAAAAAAAATCCCGGTCAACACGGCTTTGCCGATGCGGATCAGGTCGGGCAGCGAGGAAAACCGCCAAACGCCGCGGTACAAACCATACACCCAGAATAAACTGACCTGGATGGCGATGACCCAAGGCAGGAATAATAATGCTGAATAAAAAAATTCGTCAGGGATGTCTTGCAGATTAAAACGCAGCCAGTACGCGCCGAACCAGGCCAGAGGGATCATGGCCAGGTCGTGCAAAAAAATGGTGGTGCGGGAGCGGAATCTTAAAGTCACGAAATAACCAACTCGGATTGGCCGGCCTTAAACCGGTAAGCCAGATAGATTAAGGGCAGATAAGCCAAGGCAATCCCGGCCAAAGCGTGGCTGGGATGCTTAAATATCCATAGAGAGATAGGCAACAGCCAGCCGCAATTGATTACCCAGGTTGCCAATAACACCGGCAAATGCCCGTAACGTTTGGCAGCGTGTTGATAAGTATGCGAGCAGTGCGCCGCATACCATTTTTGTCCGCTGAACATTCTAACCGCCAAGGTATAGCTGGCATCCACGATAAACACGCCGAATAAAACCAGCCCGCAATACAGCAGCACGGCGGCCTGTTGTGCGGCCAGTAAAATCAATAAACCCAGCAACAGACCGATAAAACCGCTGCCGACATCGCCCATGAAAATCTTGGCTTTCGGCCAATTCCACAGCAAAAAGCCAGCGCAAGCCGCCGCCAAACCCAAGGAAACAGCGCACAGGTTTTGATCGGTAAAAAACAGATAGCCGGCCAATGCCGAGGATACGAACAGCGCTTCCGACGCGGCAATGCCGTCGGTACCGTCCATGAAATTGAACAGATTGAGAGTCCATACCAAAAACAGTGCCCCCAAGGGATAGCCCAGCCAGCCAGGATTAAAGCTTAATCGCCCGAAGATGGCGTCGAATGGCGCGGGGATCAATATCACAGGTAGATCATTCAATAATTCCAAGGCGATGACGGCTGCCAATAAATGCGTCAAAAATCGCCAGCGCGCGGCCACTTCGCCGTGATCGTCACAAAAGCCGATAACGGCTACCAATAGCGTGGAGCTCAGCAAGGCCAAGAAACTTCCTGTTAATTGATCAGCAAAAAACAGCCAGAGAGCTGCCGTAAAGAATGCCAGTACGACTGCTAAGCCGCCGCCGCGTGGGGTTGGCACGCTGTGTGAGCTGCGTTGGTTGGGAATATCCAGCACCTTGTAAGTTAAGGCGTAGCGGCGAATCAGGCCGGTCAATACGGCGGCGAGCAGCAAGGTAACAGTAAAAAGCAGTAGCACGCAGGATTTAACTTAGATGGCGAATAATATCGGGCAGGGCTTTCCAGAGAGTATGCCGAGGTTGAAAACCCAATTCGCGGCTGATTTTAGCAGACGAATACCACGCCGAACCGGTTAATTTTTCCAGACTATCGCTATCGATGGGAAAGCGTCGCCCCGTCAGTTGGCCAAAGCCATCCCCCAATTTGGCTAAGCTGGTTAGCAACGGCATCGGTATCGACCAGGCAACAGGCGGCTTGCCGAGAGCGGCTCTGATCGCGTCGTAAATCTGCCGGGTGGAATAGCTTTGTTCATCCGTGACGATATAAACCTGCCCGGCGGCTGCGGGTTTCTCGGCCGCCAGCAATGCCGCTGCAACTATATCCGTTACATGCACCATAGAGCGCTGGTTACCGGACTCGGACAATGGCGGAAATATCCCGCGCCGGACTGCTTTGATCATCCTCGGCAAGTTACCTTTCTCGGAACCGCCATAGACCATGCTGGGCCGCAACACCACCGGATGCCGGACATAGCCGCCATTTAGCACCAGTTGCTCTGCTTCGTATTTGGATAAGCCGTAGGGATCTGTGGCCGGGTCGTTAACCGTTTCATCCATGGGTTGTTGGCTAGCCTGGCTAACGGCTTTGACGCTGCTGAAGAACACAAAGCTTTTTACCCTGGCTTGTTGTGCGGCTTCCAGCAGTTTGCGCGTGCCTTCGGTGTTGACCTGCCGGTATTCGGCCGCATCTTGCCGACTTTCCGCCAAGGCGTGGGCTTTGCCGGCCAGATGAAATATCACGTCTATGCCCGCGCACAACTCAGGGGGGCAAGCTCCCGGTTCAGCCAAATCCAAGGCGATGTTGTCCGGGCCATACCCGGCGCGACTGCACGTTTTGACCGCGTAACCCTGGTTTACCAACGCCTGGTATAGTTGCGTGCCGATAAAACCACTGGCGCCGGTAACGAGGGCCTTAGTCATGCTAGATGTTGCCAAAAAGACATAATGCTTGGCGGCGAATTAAGCGGACGGCTGAGAGTACGTAAGTTGAGTTATTGCTTGCTGCCATGCTCTGCAAACACTTCATACTTACCTTCCTTATCAAAGGATATCACCTTGTAAGCGTCTTGCTGCCCGCCCATTTCCATGCCGGGGCTGCCCATCGGCATGCCCGGCGCAGCGATACCGGCGATGTTGGATTTACTTTGTAAGAGCTTCTGAATATCGGCAGCAGGCACATGGCCTTCGATCACGTGGCCGTCCACGATGGCTGTATGGCAGGACGCCAGCTTTTCAGGCACGCCGAAACGGGCTTTGATGGTTTCCATGTCATCGCTAACCACGTCGTTGATTTTAAAACCGTTTTGCTTGGCATGTTCCAGCCATTTGCCGCAGCAACCGCAGGTGGGACTGCGATAGACCGTCATTTCCAGCGGCTTGCCGACTTCTTCCGCGGATAGGTTTTGGCTGCAAGCCGCCAGTAATAAAACAATTAGTTTTGCTGCTCTCATAAATACCTCTTTATTCGCCGTGTAGCGTTACGATGATAGTGCGATTGCCGGCATGATTGCGATGCTCACATAAATAAATGCCTTGCCAAATCCCCAAGGCCAATTGGCCGTCGCTGATCGGAATGCTCAGCGAGCTGCCTAAAATAACGGTTTTAATATGAGCGGGCATATCGTCGGGCCCTTCGAGCGTGTGGCGGTAGTATGGTTCATTTTCCGCTACCGCTCGGGAGAAATAACTTTCCAGGTCCCGGCGCACGTCAGCATCTGCGTTTTCGTTGATTGCCAGCGATGCCGAGGTGTGTTGCAAAAACACATGCGCCAAGCCTATTTCAATTTTATCCAGTTCGGCCAACTGACCGACTATTTCCCGCGTGATCAAATGAAAACCGCGCGGTTTGGCGGCAAGCTGGATGCGTTTTTGGATCCACATATGGAATACTAAAAATTGGTAACTATTCAGTGTGAAGGGCCGTTCCTTCTCCCCCTCACCCCAACCCTCTCCCGCGAGGAGAGGGGGCTTTTTACAAGACCCGCCGGTAAGAGGTGCTTAACTTAACGGCATTACCCTCAAGTATAAACGCCCTTATTTATCGATGATATTGCGGACTCAATTCCCGCACCGCATCGACCATGGCTTTGACATGTTCCGGGTTAATATCCGGCAAAATGCCGTGCCCCAGATTGAATACATGCCCCGAGCCATTACCGAAACCTTGCAGCACTTTGCCAACTTTTTCGCGGATTACGTCCGGTTGCGCGTACAAGGTGATAGGGTCCATGTTGCCCTGCAAAGCGACCCGGTCGCCAACGCGGGCGCGCGCCTGAGCAATGTCGGTTTGCCAGTCCAGGCCCAACGCGTCGTAGCCGGTATCGGCCATTGCTTCCAGCCACAGGCCGCCGCCTTTGGTAAACAAAATGGTGGGGATTTGCTTGCCGTCCTGACGGGTGTTTAACAACTCGCGAACCTGCCGCGCATAGCGCAAGGAAAACTCCAGATAATCGTCGTGGCTGAGCATGCCGCCCCAGGTATCAAATACCATCACCGCATCCGCGCCGGCAGCGATTTGCGCATTTAGATATGAGGCAACCGATTTTGCCAGCTTATCCAGCATTTGATGCATCAGATGGGGTTGTTCGAACATCAGGCTTTTCACTTTTTGAAAGCTTTTACTGCTTTTGCCTTCCACCATGTAGGTGGCCAGCGTCCACGGACTGCCTGAGAAGCCGATTAATGGTACCCGGCCGTGCAAATTGGTTTTGATCAAGCGCACTGCGTCAATCACATAGCGCAATTCGGATTCCGGGTCGGGAATCGGCAGTTTGGCGATGTCGGCAGCGGTTCTGACCGGGTTGGCGAACTGTGGGCCTTCGCCTTCGGCAAACGAGAGGCCCAAGCCCATCGCGTCGGGAATGGTCAAAATGTCGGAAAACAAGATGGCCGCATCGAAGTTAAAACGCTCCAGCGGTTGCAGTGTCACTTCGCAGGCTAATTCCGGATTGGTGCAGAGCTGCATGAAGCTGCCGGCCTTGGCGCGCACTTCCCGATACTCGGGTAAATAACGTCCGGCTTGGCGCATCATCCAGACGGGGGTGCGGTCGACGGGCTGTCTTAACAGGGCTTTTAAGAATAAGTCGTTTTGTAAGTTGGTCATTCGTTTTGATTGGGGGGTGAGAATCAGCGGCGGCTTTCTTTTTGTACGGCCCGGAAGCGCTTTTCCATGGCCTGCTTAAATTCGCCGGGCATGACGGCTTTAAGCTGGATCGCTTCGGCGGCGGTTTGGAAAGAGCCGTAAATTACCACGTATTTTTCCTGCTCGCTTTGTTTGATGGGATAGAACTTCAGGCCGTCGCGGTAATCGGCGTATTTTTTTTGGAAACGCAGCGCCGCATCTTTACTGGACAGTACCATGACTTGCAGCGTGAAGTTGCCAGCCGGTTGCGCCATGATCCAATCTTGATCGCTGCCTTCGAATACTGGTTTAGCAGGTTTGCGTTCGATAGGCTTAGCCACAGCTTGGACGGGCGGCGGCTCCACAGCAGGTGTTGCGTCTGCGGCAGGTGTCTCGGGTTTTTCAATCGGCGGCTCGGGTTTGGCTGGCACCGGGTTGGCGACGACTGGTGTACTGATAATTTCGCTGGCAACGGGTTGGCCTACCGGTTGTTTTGCCGGGTCATTTGGAACAGGGGCGACCGGCTTGGGCTTATCGGGAACGGGAACAACGGGGACCACAACATTGGTTGGCGCTGGTTCCGGCTCGGGGACTTTGGGTTCGGGCAAGGCTGGAGCAGGAGGTGGCGCGATTGCTACCTCGTTGGTCAGTATTGACGCCGATGGCTTTATTGATTCCGGCATCGCCGGCACGGGCAGACTTTCGATCGCAAGTTTGTTGGTGCTGTCGTTTTGGCCGCTAATCGGCGAATTGCCGGTTGTTTGCTCAATAAGCTGGTCAAGCGGTATTAACGAGTTTACCGCGTAGCCAGTGCCGGCTAGCACGCCGGAGATCGCCAACCATAAGCCCAGCTTGCTGCGTTTATGGCTTTGGGAATTAGCCAGTTTAGGCAATTGCCCGAGAATCTTGCCGGGGATGCCGTTGCTGCTGCGGTATAAATCCTCGATCAGGCTGTCGCTGATGGCATTGAACGACACCACTGCGCCCGGCTGCGCCGACAGGTTTTGCAAATACTCGCCGCATTGTTTTTTGCTGAGCGGCGGAAGTTCGATGAAATGACATTCATCCACCAGTTTGTCGGTACCGCTTTTGATGTGGAATTGATCGTGATTCATCGCAAATACCAACCGCAAGCCGGGCAGCGAATCGGCAAATTCGATCAGCATCGTCGTCAGGCCGGGTACCAAATTGCCGGCATCGTCGATTAACAGCACTACTTTTTGTCTGGCGCATTTGTCGCGCAACGCGCTCAGATCGAAAGCCGAAGCTTTGGCGATGTTCAGACCTCGCAACAAATCGTTAATCAGACTTTCGAAGCTGGAGTCTGGCGAGGCCGGCAGTAACACGACCTCCCACATATCCTTACGGCTTTGCTTGACAGCCTCCAATAACGTGGTTTTACCGATACCTTCCGGGCCGCAAACGATCAGCGATTGCTGCAAATTAGCCAGCAAATGCAGTAGCAAATCCAGCTTTTGCGAGCGCTCCAGCGTAATCAAGGCCCGCTCGGTGCTGTTGACCACAGAGCGCTTTTGGTAGCTGTAGGTCAGGTCGTCGTTATCCAGCATAGCTGTTCAAGGTTGCCTGCAATTGCGCCAGATCGACGTTGACGGGAAGAGAGGCTTTGCCGACCGCTTCCAATAAAATGACCCGAATTTTGCCGTCGACATTTTTCTTATCCACGGCCATCAAATCCACATATTGCTCGGTCGTCATTTCCTTAGGCGGAGTGACAGGCAAATTGGCGGCCTGGAAAACGTCGATAATTCGCTTAACGTCGGCATCGTTCAGCCAGCCCAGGCGCCGCGATAAATCGGCTGCAAAGCAGGTGCCGATAGCTACCGCCTCGCCGTGCAGATAGTGGCCGTAGCCGCTGCCGGTTTCGATGGCGTGGCCGAAGGTGTGACCGAGATTTAGCGTAGCGCGCACGCCGGATTCGAACTCGTCTTCGCCGACCACTTCGGCTTTATTGATGCAGGAACGCTCTATGGCATAAGCCAAGGCATCTTTATCGCGCGCCAGCAATTTCGGCATATTCGCTTCCAGCCATTCTAAAAAGCCGGGGTCGCGGATCAGACCGTATTTAATGACTTCCGCCAGGCCAGCCGACAACTGCCTGTCGTCAAGAGTATCCAGCACATCGGCGTCGGCGATGACGCATTGCGGTTGATAAAACGCACCTATCATGTTTTTACCCAACGGATGGTTCACGCCGGTTTTGCCGCCGACGGAGGAATCGACTTGGGCCAACAAAGTGGTGGGGATCTGGATAAAGGCGATGCCGCGTTGATAGCAAGCTGCCGCAAAGCCGCCCATGTCGCCGATCACACCTCCGCCCAATGCAATCAAAGTGGCGTTGCGGCTAAATTTTTTGGCGAGCAATTGATCGAAGACTTTCTCCAAATATTGGAGCGTTTTGTATTGCTCGCCGTCCGGCAGGATCACCGTTTCGACTTGATAATCGCCCAATGCCGTTTGCAATTGGGCTAAGTAAAGCGGGGCGATAGTCTCGTTGCTGACGACCAATACTTGCTTGGAGCGTATATGCTTGGTCAACAGTGCCGTTTGGGCCAGCAAGCCGGCGCCAATGTAAATCGGGTAACTTCTGTCGTTATTTAGTACAACTTGCAATTCTTTCATGATCTTCTAAAGCAGCCTGATATTGCTGCAAAATGGTTTTAACCACGGTTTTAGTGGGCAGGACGCCGGAGTCGATTTTAAAATCGGCGCATTCCGTATACAGCGGGTCGCGCTGCGCCAGCAAGGTTTGCAGGCGTTGCCTAGGGTTGTCGGTACGCAATAGCGGGCGTTGCGTATCGTGTTTGGTGCGGTGCAGGATTTTATCTATCGAACAGTGCAAATAGACGACGAAGCCGTTTTCCTTGATTGCCGCCCGATTCTCCGGCATTAAAACCGCGCCGCCGCCGGTGGCCATCACTATCCCTTGCAACGCCGATAAATGTCGGATCACAGTTTGCTCGCGCATCCGAAAACCCTCCTCGCCCTCGTAGGAGAAGATCGTCGGAATATCGACACCGGTGCATTCCTCGATGACTCTATCGCTGTCGTAGAACGGCCATTGCAAGGCTTTAGCAAGCTGTTTGCCTATGGTGGTTTTACCCACACCCATCAGGCCGATCAAGTAGATGTTTGCCGCTGGTTTCATTGCATTGGCTGGTTGCGCGCATTAAAAACCGAAGCATTATGCCCACTTTTTGCAGGGAGTTAAATTTTAGATGTTGGGCGTTAGCTTTTGAGGGGCTATAAAAATTACACAAGTCCCCTTCTCCCTGAGGGAGAAGGTTGGGATGAGTGGGGGTAAAACCCATTATTTACATCCCTCGCCCCAAGAGGCTTTTAGAGGGCTCCCTTATTTAATTCTCCTCACCCCAACCCTCTCCATCAGGAGAGGGAGTTATTACCTTCCACAGGCGAGTGTTATTAACTTTGGCGTATCCCCTCTCCATCAGGCAGAGGTGGCTCAGTTTGTAACTGAAGAATAGTCAAATGAATGGCTTCCATCGCGGCAGGCGTGGCTTGTAAAACCTCATGATTCCAAAATCTCAGTACTCGATACCCCAGCCGCTGTAAATAATGGCTTCTGTTTTGATCGTATTCCTGTTGCTCGGCATGCTGCCCACCATCAACTTCAATTACCAGCTTGGGTTCCAGGCAAACAAAATCAACGATGAATGGGCCGATAACTTGCTGTCTACGAAATTTACAGCCCAACAATTGCCGATTCATCAGCTGTTGCCAAATCACTCGTTCTGCGTCGGTTTGATTTTTGCGTAATGAACGGGCCAATTCTTTCATTGCAAAAGCCTTTTTTGGATTCCCTCACCCCTGCCCTCTCCCGGGGGAGAGGGAGTTATATTTCCGAGCTAGATGAGGCGATCCAAATTTAGTCTAGCTAACAAAAATACCGGTATCCCCCCTCTCCCCTTGGGAGAGGGCTGGGGTGAGGGGAGTTAAAAGTCCCGGCAAAATTAAATTTTTTGCCCTTCAAACAAACAATACCCAGAATAAAATTCCAGAAAGCTTTAGCGCAAATACTCAACCAAACTGCGCTGCAATCTGCCCCTGGATTTTTTCCGCCATGGCTTTACGGTCAGCTGCGTCGCGGATGGGTCTGCCTACTACTATATAATCCGCGCCGTTTTGAATCGCTTGCTCGACACTGACCGCGCGTTTTTGATCATCGTCTTCGCGGTTATCCACCGGCCGGATACCGGGAGTAATCACCAACAGCTTTTCGCCCAACTGCTCCCGAATCATTGCCACTTCCAAGCCCGATGAAACAATGCCGTCGCAGCCTATTTGTAAGGCCCTTTTTGCGCGTGACAACACCAAGTCGCGCACATCGCATTGAAAGCCCAAGTCATCCAAATCGCCGCGATCCAGGCTGGTTAATGCGGTGACGGCCAACACCTTTAAGTCGCCTTTCGCCGCTGCCGCTGCTTCCATAATGGAATCGTTGCCGTGGATAGTGGCCAGATCCACGCCTTTGTTACTTAGCGCTTTAATTGCCCTGCCCACTGTGGCCGGAATGTCGAAGAATTTAAGATCGACAAACACTTTTTTGTCGCGGGCCTTTAGCCATTCGATAAATCCGAAATAATCGCCCGACATGAATAGCTCCATGCCCACTTTGTAAAAAATCACCGCTTCCCCCAGTTCTTCGACCAAGGCTTGCGCTTCAGCGATGCTGGAAACATCCAGAGCCATGATCAGGCGTTCGCGGACGGGAATGGCTTTATTTGATATGAAAGATTCTGTCATAAGGATTATGAAATAGTCTGTTTACTTGGTTAAGAGTAGCGTTTTTATTGGTGAGCTTGGCAAGACCTGCTAAAGTGGTTTACAAGCAACGTTGATTTTCAAGCCGGTTTTTGAGTGTCAATTGTCGCGCTTGCGATGTCGCCAAGAAGTGGCATGCAGGAAGAACTTGTATGCGCCGAACGGTTTATATGCCGCCGCCGGTGTTGCATTAAACTTTCATTAAGCTGAAATAATTTTGGCTTAAAGTCCTATAATCAGGCAGGCAAATGATCAACTCATTAAGCTAACCAGTATATTTGATATGAATCAGTTTCGCCCAAAAGGATTTATCAGGCCGCTGCAGCCCGAATTGCAGAGCATTAAGCGGGCCATGGATACCGCGTTGATTTTTATCACGCTATACATCTCGCTACACATCTATGGCGAGCCGTTCGACCGTGAATACCTGGGTTTATTTATTGTCTGTACCGTGCTGTTCGGTATTTTTGCCGAGCATCAAGAGATCTATCACGGCTGGCGCGGTGACCCCCTATTTGATGATGCCGTGCGGATATTATTGTCGTGGATAGTGGCCTTTGCACTGATTGCCAGCAGTTTTTTCGTATTTGACCTTGGCTTTGAATATTCGCGGCAAGTCTTGGAACTGTGGCTGCCGCTGGCGCCGCTCAGCATCATCATGCTGCACTCGCTGCGCCGCTCGACATTGTCTTATTTGCGGATGCACGGCCTCAATACCCGCAACTACGCGATTTTGGGCGGTAATTCGCTAGGCAAACGCCTAAATGCCGCGCTGACTGAAATGCCTTGGCTGGGCTATAGCTTTGTTGGTTTTTTTGACGACCGCATCGAGAACAAACAGCGCAGGCAGGATGAAGACATGGTCGACGTCATCGTTGGCGACTTTAAAGAGCTACTGGAAAGAGCGCAGCGTGGAGAAATCGATCATATCTACATCACCTTGCCCTTGCGTGCGGAAAAGCGAATCAACCAATTGATTCGAGAGCTGGCCGATAGTACGGTGTCGGTCAACATAGTGCCCGACTTTTTTACCTTTAATCTGATGCAATCCAAACTCAGCAGCGTAAAAGGTATTCCGGTGGTCAGCGTCTTCGATACGCCTTTAAACTCGTCGCTGGACGGCGCGGCCAAACGGCTTGAAGATTTGTTGTTATGCGCGATCATTTTGCCGATTATCGCTATCCCGATGATGATCATCGCCATTGCGATCAAGCTTACCTCGCCGGGGCCGGTCATTTTTAAACAGATGCGTTATGGCGTGAAGGGTGAGCAGATTGAAGTTTGGAAATTTCGGTCGATGTCGGTGTGTGAAAATGGCGACAGCATCAAACAAGCCACCGCCAACGACAGCCGGGTGACGCCGCTAGGCAACTTTTTGCGGCGTACCTCGTTAGATGAATTGCCGCAGTTTCTAAACGTACTGAGCGGCACTATGTCCGTGGTCGGCCCAAGGCCCCATGCAGTGGCGCACAATGAATACTACCGCAAGCAGATCCAGGGCTACATGCTGCGGCACAAAATGAAACCCGGCATCACCGGTCTGGCGCAAATCAGCGGTTGCCGAGGCGAAACCGAAACCATCGACAAAATGGAAAGGCGGATTCATCACGACCTGGAATACATTCGCCAGTGGTCAGTCATTTTAGATTTAAAGATTGTGGTATTGACTGTTTTTAAAGGGTTTGTGGGGCAGCAGGCTTACTGACTAAAAGCTCCTCTCTTTTGAAAAAAGAAAGCTATTAAGTTTAGCCCCCTCTCCTTGCTTGGGGCGAGGGGAATTAAAAAGGAAGCTATGACTAAGTCCTTAGACAGGCTAATCACGAACAGTATTTTATTAATTCCGGTCGGGGTAGCCTGTCGAACCACCTGTACTCTGAGGGTCTGATCGGAACCAACTTGTTTAGAGCGTCCTAAGGCGAATTACTCGTTTTGATTCCCTAACCCCAATTTCCATTTTGTGCCCTTTGGGTATGTATGAAGGCAATGTAGTTAAGTTAAGAGTTGAATATGCTGTAGGGTCGAATTTATTCGCCCTTTGGCGCCCATAGCGAGAATAAATTGGCACCTACAAGTTTTAACTTAGCGGCATTTAGTATGAAGGGAGAAAAGGTTACTTTAATTTTTAAGCGGACCTTTTCATAAGCTTTAATTCGACTTTGTCAGATTTGGGGTATCACATTGCCGAAGGTCGTTATTCCGGCATGGATTGCCGGAACCTAGGCTTCATGGATGGTTAGAAGCCCGCCATTCATGGCACTGGACACCAGCTCTTGTGACCTTTTGGTGTCCCGGCGGATATGACGGACTCTGACCAAGTAGAATTAAGAGCGCCCAACAGAAATCGGTAGCTGGAGTGTGGGGGCCAAATAATGAACCAAGGACATCCAAGGCCAAGTTACGGCGCCGCAACACACGGACATGAACCATGCGATTAACGCAACTGCCGGCTATTCGGCAAATATCAAGAGAATGGCGCGAAAGTGAGGCTTTATCTGACATGATGATAAGGCACAAAAAATCGGTGTCCCTCTTACCTTGAAGGATTGGTTGTTCTTGAAAAATTACTTAATCAACAGCGCACGAAGCTTCCATAAGCCCGCGAAATGCTAACCTTCAATCTCCGGCATCTTGTGATATAAACAGATAGTGCAAAAATATTTACCCTAAAACAATGAATCGATGGTTAATTCTAAAGGAAATCGCAAGGTGGCAATACTATTTGTGTTATTGAGTATTGTTTGGATAGGAATCCTATTAATGGAATCATCACAGCCTCCTGCTAAAATTATGAGTGAGATTTTCGGGCTGGATAAAGTGGCTCACTTTGTTGCGTTTAGCGTGCTGGCGTTGCTAATTTGTGCTGCGGCTTTTGGTTTCAGTGGAAAGCCCTATATTCCGATACTATCAATGCCTTTGTTATTTACGATCTTGTTCGGCATAATTGAAGAAGGTTACCAGATGACGATTCCTGGTAGAACTGCAAGTTTGCTGGATCTTTTAATCGATATTTGTGGGGCTTTTTTTGCTATAGCCGTAGCTAATCGACTACTACTTTTGCATAAAACCAAGTCGCAGCAATGATGTCTGTAATAATTAGAAAGCTCTCAATTGTAGCAGTTAAAGGCATTGGTAAATTCGCTTTAAAGCTAAGAATGTTTAGTATAAAACTAGCTTGACGTGTTCCAGTGAAGCTTCAGAGTGTTGCTTAATTTTGCGTAGCTGTTTGGTAAAAATAGACTCGGCCGCTATGGATAAATCTATTAAAGATTATATTTTTACGATAGCGTCATATTATAAGTTATGAGAAAAATCCTTTCTTTTATTGTTACCTGTTATCTCGGAGTGCTTCTTTACTTTCAAAGCTCTACATGGGGGCTTGCAGCAGGTGTCGATGTAAGCAATATTTATGATAGAGGTACTGGTGTTCTTCCATTTTCACTTATAACAGCCGTATTATACTTTCTGTATTTATGTACTGCATTTCTAGGTTATCAGCAGCGTAATCCTTCTGTTTATTTTAATCTAAGGCCTTATTTTTTGGGGTTTGTTTTCTTATTTTTTGTATTTGTATTTTTTGGTGTTGTTATAGGCGAGCCTTATCAAAAAGTTATTACTACAAGAGGTTTGATTCCTGTTGTTAACATGTATTTGCTTATGTTGGTTTTATTAAAAATAATTTCTACGCCAAATAAACTTGAAAAGTTAACTGATTTGATTGTTTTTTGCGCGTTAACCAGGGGCATCTGGGGATTGATTCGATGGGCATTTTTAGGAGGTGACCCAGCTAATATCTATGCAACCTCTCAAAAAATTGCAGTCAGGCTTACATTTTTTGATATTAACGATAGCCTTATCGCAACGATAGGTGTTTTTTTGGCTGCGTGGTACTTGCTATATCAAAAGCCAGGCCTAACGGCATCTCGTAAATTGTTTTACTACCTAACTATTGGAATTGGGCTTGCTGTTGTTCTTTTATCGTACCGTCGTACTGCTTGGGGTGGATTAGTTTTGGCAGGATCTTGGCTTGTTTGGCTACAACCCCTTAGAAAGCGTCTGCAAGTAGGCCTAATAATCGGGCTAATTGGTACCTTAGCTCTGCCAGTCTTGATTGCGGAACGCTTTGCAAATCTCAAGGGTAGTGGAGGGCATGGAGGACTTCTGTACGACATCACCTCAAAAAAAGGTGATATAGCCACATCTGAAGGGCGGTTTTCTGAACTCAATCTAGCTTGGCACTATATTTCAGAAAGTCCCTTTACCGGCGTTATGCCTTGGGGTGGAATTGGACTAGGGGGTACCCATGATTTTGTGCATAGTGGTTTGGTACATTTGTGGTTAAAAGGTGGGATATTTGCGTTAGTGCTTTTCTGTTTAATCTTATGGAATTATGTTCTTTTTACTAGAAAAGTAAGGCGAGAGATTCCGGCGCAAGATCGAGGCTTGGCGGAAGCAGCATTCGCGGGACTGCTATTCAGTATGCCAAACATTTTATTTGGTACCCCTTTTATTGAATTCAGAACAACACAGTTATTGGGAGTATTGTTAATTTTGCCATATATAGTCTACGGAATTAAGGCGGTAATAGCGGAGCCTAAACGATCTCCTTTTGCTTTAAAGTCACCTTCGTCAATGACAAAATCCATGTCCAATGCAGCATAAATTTGCTCGAAACTCAATTTTCAACTTTATGGGGGCTGCTACGCCCGCTCTAGCAAACCTTATTGCTGTGCCTGTTCTTGTTAATAGCTTGGGAGATGCAAATTATGGTTTGCTATCGCTTGTTTTGGCGGTAGTAGGTTATTTTGGATTGTTGGACATAAGTGCCACTCAAGGCTCTACCCGGTTTATTGCTGAATATGATAGCCTTGGACAGCCAAGGCAAGCCAATGAGGTCATTAGTTTTGGCCTCATCATTTATTTGGTAATAGGGCTATGTGGCATGACTCTGATTTATTTTGGAGCTCCTCTGCTGATAAAAAATGTATTTGAAATACCTGCGGAAAATATAGACACTGCATTAGCTACACTTAAATTGGCAGCGGTGGCATTTCTTTTTTCGCAAGTGCAATCTTATTTAATCAGTGTGCCTCAAGCGATGCAGCGTTATGCGATATCGGCAACCACAGAGGCTATTTTTGGTTCTGCAGCCCCGATAATAAGTATGGGTGTTGCTCTTTTAACGGGTAGTATCGAAGACGTTGTCGCAGCACGCCTTGGACTAAGTGTAATTAACGTTGGCGTATTGTCAATTTGTATCCTAAGAATAAGACCTGATTTTAAAATTTCGAAAGCAGGCAAAAGCATTCGTAGACGTCTCCTGTCATTTAGTGCCTTTTCTTATTTAAGTACCATAACCGGAATTTCTTATGCTCAATCCGATCGCCTGATATTGGGCATACTGTTAGGGCTTGGGGAGATTACGTTATATACAGTACCAACAACTTTGGTCAACCGATTGTTCGGCATGACTTACCGTTTGGGGAGTGTAATTTATCCTGCGGCAAGCAAGCTCGCGGCTTTGGGAGATCGGGATGGTGTAAGGAGTGTTTATTTGCTGACATCTCGATATATGACCGCAATAAACAGCCTGTTAATTTTGATGCTTACTGTTTATGGCCAAGACTTGCTGAATTTATGGGTCGGACCACAATTTGTTGAGCAGGGCTACCCTGTGTTGGTGATAATCGCACTTGGAATATTCATCGATTCCATGACCAACTTGCCTTCATTAGTAAACAATGCTATTGGACATCCCAAGACAACCGGATTATTCGCAGTTGCTAGAGCGGTGTTTGGCATAGGAGCGCTTATTGTTGGAACTCAAAAAGGAGGTATTATTGGCACTGCTCTATCACATTTAGTTGCATCTGTTCTAGCAACTTCAGCATTTATGTTTTATGTGCATGGGCGTTCAGTACCTGCATCGTTATTTGAGCTGATCCGTAAGGCCTATATCCCGGTCTTGCTTGTCGCAGTTTTCACATTTTCTGCCGCCTGGTTCACCAAGCCCGTCTACCCAGCACATTTTTTTGATCTATTAATTCATGGGCTTTTGATATTAGCACTTTATATATTATCTGCAGTTTTTTTTATTCTAACACCTGAGCATAAACAAACTGTTTTCATTCGATTATCAATTCGATAAATGTATTTTTATTAATAAAGCGATGCGTATTTTACTTGTTAGTGAACATGTACCTCACCCCAGTATGGGGGGGTTGGCAAAACATGTGTTGACATTGGCCTCGGCCCTGATTAAAGCTGGACACCATGTTGATATTATTGGCAACAACGAATATCCACTTGGGGTTGTTGGTGATGAGGGACAATTTGGAGGTCAATTCTTTGCGGAATTATATGCACATACCGTTGGATGGAAAGAAAGTAAACTTGGCTTGTTCTTGCCACCCAAAAGAGGTTGGATAGCAAAAAAATTGGCGCAACGCATTATGAATTATGCCGCAGATTATGATGTCGTTCATTATCACGGACACTACCCCAATATTGCTAAATACATTCCCTTAAATATCAATTTTGTTCAAACACGCCATGATCAGGGCGGAGATTGTGTTAAGAACACCCGTTTTCGTAACGGCGCAATGTGTAATTTTCTCGATCCAGCAGACTGTGCAGGGTGTATTACAGCACGACCGAATGGTTTACAGCGCTTAATTTCTAAATTTGCTGTGCGCAATTATCGGCGTGATGTTGCGGAGGCTTTTCGGCGACATAAGACTATTTTTGTTTCGGATATGTTAAGGCGCAATTTTTCCAGAGTTGCGGGAAATGAGGATTGGGGAGTTGTATTGCATCATTTTATCGATCTCGACAAACTCAAAGCAATATCGAATGATAAATCAATACCGGCAGATAAAGGAAACCAGTCGATCAAATTATTCTTTGCTGGTACATTATATCCACACAAAGGAATAGATTCGTTCTTGCAAAAACTGGTACCTGTGATGCCAGAAAACATGTCTTTGATCATTGCTGGAACCAGCCCCATTGAAGCGGTATTTAGAGAGCAATTTGAAAGTGATCGAGTAATCTTCTTAGGTTGGTGCGATTACCCCACCGTGTTACAAAAGGCGGCTTTGTGCGATGCAATGATTGTTCCATCAATTTGGGAAGAGCCTTTTGGTGCAACTACATTAGAAGGGCTACTGCTGGGTAAGCCTACCTATGCGTTGGAAAGAGGTGGTACTCCAGAACTTAAAGTATACGAGAGGTATCCAGGGCAATTGCGCTTGCATAAGGATATAGATTCGCTAGTCAACTCGCTAATAGGTTTCAAGCCTAATAAAATTACTTGTTTTGAGTTAGATGAGCGTGGTGGTGTAGACCAAGCTATTCGCCACCTTTTGAGTATTTATCAGGCTCCATCCCATCCAATATAGTTCTGGCCTTTAATATACATAGTTAAAGCATGAATAAAATTTGTTTTTTGATATTAGCCCATACAAATCCTCGTCAACTGAAAAGATTGATAGATGCGCTTTCATTCGATCTCTTTGATATTTATGTGCACATTGATAAAAAATCAAATATAACCGAGTTTTTGCATCCTAAAGCTAATTTTATTGATGAAAGGGTTTCTGTATCCTGGGGTGGCTTTTCTATGGTACAGGCTACGCTTAATCTTGTTAGTTATGCATATGATGGCGGAAAATATCAATATTATTGTCTGTTGAGTGGTACGGATTATCCGATCAAGAGTAATAAAGATATATTTAATTATATAACTCAAGATGGCAATTTTGAATACCTTGATTTCTTTAAAAGTGATGATAGCAAATGGCACGATAGGTATAAGAAATACTATTATTATGAATGCTATCCTATAAAAAGAATTTTAGATGTTGGCGTTAGAAAGATACTCCCTGATAGAAGGTTTCCAGCCGGATACGCACCGCATTGGGGGTCAAGTTGGTGGACTTTAAGCAATTACGCAATTGAGTACATATTAAATGTGCTGAATAGCGACCCTAGCTTGGTAAGCTTTTTTAGATATTGTTCATCACCGGATGAAATGATGTTTCAAACAATTTTATGTAACTCCAGTTTCTTTGAAAAAATACAAAAAGAGTTTAGGTATCTTGATTGGTCCAAGGGGGGGAGTCACCCAAAAACATTGATTTATAGTGAGGATTTTGAATCATTGAAAGTCAGTGCCTCGCTGTTTGCGAGGAAATTTAATAATGGGGATGATGCTTTTTTGGATGCAATTGATTCGGAGTTGAGACAGTAGCTAACCGTCTTTTAGTTTTATTATCAATCTAATTAAATTTTTTAGGAATAAATATGTCCAACCCCTTTCCTAGTATCTCAATTATAACATGTACGTGGAATAGTATAGAGTATTTGCCGCAGTGTATTGACTCTATTCTTAGTCAAACTTATGCGCCTGTAGAAATTATATTTGTTGATGGTGGCTCAACTGATGGTACGCTGGAATTAATTAGTAAGGTTCCTGGGAATATAAAAGTCTTAAATAATATTCGCGGTGGTATTAGTCGTGCGATGAACGCTGGGATAGAAGTAGCTGCTGGCGATGTTATTGCGCATTTACATTCAGACGACTATTACCTAACGCCAAACGTGCTTAATGAAGTTGCACAGACATTCGTCGATACAGGTGTGGACTGGCTATTTGGTAGCCATATGAATGAAGTAAATGGAAAGCTTGAGCCATTAAATTACAAAATGCCAGTGTATTCTTATAAGCGCTTGGTTCAAGGTAATTTTATTTCTCATCCTGCAACTTTTATTAAGCGTACATTACTAGAAAAGTCGGGATTATTTGACACCAACTATCGCTATGCCATGGATTATGATTTGTGGCTAAGATTGGCTAAGCTCTCGGAGCCAATTCAATTGGATACCCCGTTTGCAGCATTCAGACGCCATACTGGAAGTTTATCGACAGCTAATCCGTTAGCGGGCTTGGAGGAGGGGTTTAAAATACGTATGAGCCAATCCGGAATTTCGACAATAGATTGGTTACTTCATCATGCGCGTCATATCGTAAGGAAACGTAGAATTCATAAACGGCTAAGAGCGGAATCATGAGTAAAGTATCTCTAGTCATGGGCACAATGGGCCGTGCGGAAGAACCGATAAGATTTATCGAAAGCTTATCTCGGCAGAGCGTACCTGCACTCGAGTTGTTGATCATTGATCAAAATGAGGATGAACGTCTTGCCCCTGTCGACACAAAGGCTACAGAGTTAAATATTCCAACGCATAGAATTAAAGAGTCAATTAAAAACTTGGCGCATGCTCGGAATATAGGTATTTATAAGTCCACAGGCGAAATTATTGGTTTTCCAGACGATGATTGTTGGTACGAACCTGAGGTAATAGAGTTGGTGGAGGAGTGTTTTACTAAAAATCCTAGTATTGATGCTATAAGTGGCTTATGGCTAGAGGCCCCTGCTCAAAACCTACCTGAGGGTATTATATTGCCAAAGGAGTTATTAGATTTTAAAGGTGCAAGAATCAACTCTAATACATTGTTTGTCAGGCGTAGAACGCTCCATGAGTTGGGAGGTTTTGATCCTAGGCTAGGAACCGGGCAGTGGTTTGGTGCGGGAGAGGAAACTGACTTTGTTTTTCGCTTAGCAATAAAAAATAAACAGATTTATTATTTTCCTGAAATCAAAATACATCATCCTTATTTCAATACTACGAAACAGCCTGCTCATAGGGTTAGATCATATTCTAGAGGTACTGGAGCCTTATATGCGAAGCTTAAATTGCCTACAAAAACTATATTGCGCGGATTTATAGCTCCTATAATTAAAAGTATTTTACCACCTTATTCAGCATCAAATACGCTTAGAGGGGTGCAGCAATCAATAGGTAGGTTCGAGGGATGGCTGGAATGGCGGAGAAAATATGGGAGCGGTATAAATTCATGGAGTAGTCATCTCGATAATAATTTGTTTGATTAAAGGTTGATGGTTTTAGTTTGAATTGTTTAATAAAATCTTGAAATTTTAAAAATTACTTAATGCCCGCCAGAAAATAAAATTTTATGAAGAAAATAGGATATTTAATAGCGGCTCATGCGGACCCCCAGCAGTTGAATAGGCTAGTTAACGCAATAGACTACAATTCCGACATCTATATCCATATAGATGCAAAATCAGATATACAGCAATTTAAGCAGGCGGTAACATCTAAAAGTGTAGTGTTTTTAGAAAATAGAGTCATAGTTTCCTGGGCTGGAATATCGCAAGTGGATGCGACATTGCGATTAATAAAAGTTGCGCTGAATAGTGGAAATGATTACAGCCATTTGGTTTTGTTGTCAGGTACCGATTACCCTATAAAAAAAATTGAATATATCAATGGTTTTTTTAATCAGAACTCTGGGCGGGAAATTATCCGTTTTATTGATATGCGAGAAAGCCCGCAACATTATATGAAGCAATTAAAATTTAAATGGTTTAAAGAGCCGTTTTATCGAGGATCTTATAAGGCAATGGTATTATTAGATAAGGTAATTCGTAGATTCGCCAACTCTTTAAGGCTGCAGAATAGTTGGGATGAGACACTTGTTCCATATTATGGCTCAAATTGGTGGGCTTTGACTCCTGAGTGCTGCAAATTTATATTGGAATACATAAACAATAACAGAACATATTATGAGATCAACAAATTTAGTTTTGCACCCGACGAGCACTTTTTTCATACCTTGGTTGGCAACTCTGTCTATGCGCTAAAGTCGGATGGGTTGCAAGCTTATGAAGGTAGAGGTACGTCAAAACTAGCTAATTTCCATATTATTCATCCATCATTAGCTAAATGGTATGACTTAGCCGATTGGGATGAAGTTGCCGCTTCAGATAAATTATTCGTCAGGAAAGTAAATTCTTCAAAAAGCAAAGAATTGCTAGATAGAATTGATAGGGAGCTATTAAATTTTTAAAGTTGTGATAAGCATTATTTTTGATTTATGCGCCAAGCTATATAGTAGTTTGCAGTTTTTTATGCGAATAAGTCGGTTGGTAGTTATCGCTTGCTAAGCTAAATATCTTAAGTTAACTGATAATAGTTATTTATTGCCTGCTATGTAGGATTGCCTTTGGGCTAAGATGGAGCGTTTTATGAAACAGATACAACATGCAAAATTAGACGCTATACAAATATTACGTGCTATAGCTGTATTGGCAGTAGTTTTTTGGCATTCTGACGCAGTAATATTTTCGGTTAAAGACCGTTTGGATTTTACAAATTTTGAATTTCCGGGAGTTAGTCTTTTTTTTGCTATCAGTGGATTTATTATTTGTTATATTGGATTAGCCGACGGGATGACCGTCAAAAAATTCATCATGCGCAGGGTTGTTCGCATTGTACCTATTTACTGGGTGTTTACCATTGCGATAATTTTATTGTTTGTTATAAAGCCTAGCTCTGCAATTGCTAAGCAATCGAGTGATCTAAATACGGTAATACAGTCTTTTTTAATACTCCCGCAAGCTGGATTTCCAGTCCTTGGGGTGGGGTGGACGCTTGAGCATGAGATTATATTTTATGGTCTTTTTGCAATCATGTTGTCCCTGCGTCTCCAACAGAAAATATTTTGGCTGATCGGTGCGTTGGGCTTAGTTGGTATGTGGTGCCGATGGAATGGGCCAATTGAGTTTTGGGATTATCATGTTTTTTCACTACTTCATTTTCAGTTCTTAATAGGAATATTTGTATATCAATACAAGCTACTATGGAGAGCGAAGACGGTCTTTTTACCTATTATACTATTGATTGTGGCGGTAGCTTTATTATCACTTACCAAATGGTATAAATTTGTTTTTCCGGAGGGTGTTGGGTCAATTTATATAGCTGGGGATATTTCATCATTTGTTGATATTTTTGGAACAGCTATTTCATGCGGGATGTTGTTAGTTGCTGCTTTGCAACTTGAAGGGCTTGGATATTTCACGTCATACCTTTCCAAGTTTCTTATTAAAGTGGGTGACGCCTCGTTTACAATTTATTTGTCACATCAATTATTTTTTGTAGGTTTCAGGCAAATCTTAAGTCGTTATCCAGATATGCCATGGTTTGCTGCCGAAGGAGTTAGGATAACAACTGTTTTGACGGTGATTATAGGTGCTATTTGGTTCTATGATCACTTTGAAAAGCCCTTGCTAAGAGCATTGCAGAAAAGAGTTGCCTAGGACTATCTATTAGGTGCGATTGATAATGAAAAATACTGGATTATTTATTCGAATATGCTGTTCATGTATTTATATGGCGATATAAATAAAACTTTTGTATTTCAATTATATTTGCAAGAAATTAATGTTGGCCAAAATTGTAAAAATGGCTTAGTGGAAGAATATGAAAATAGTTATTTTCCAGCCCATGCTGAAACAGTACCGTGTGCCATTATTTGAGATGATGGGAGGGCTTTTAGAAAAACAAGGGCATCAACTGCGGGTGGTTTGTGGCTATCCACCGCCTAACGAGTTAAGTAAAGGTGATAATGTTATTTCAAGTACTGGTTATTGTATTGTTGAGAAAAGCATTTGGCTTCTCGATGGAAAAGTACATTTTTTACGCAATGCGATTTCGCATGTTTTTTGGGCTGATCTGGTCGTTACTGAGCAAGCCAATAAACATGTGCATAATTATATATTAATGATTTTTCGAATGGCCGGGTTTAAGCCATTTGCTTATTGGGGGCATGGCAAGAATAGACAAGGCTACCGGCATAGTTTTCGAGAAAAATTCAAAAGGAAACTTTCGCTGCAATGTAGTTGGTGGTTTGCGTATACGCAAGGTGTGGCTGACTACATAGTTAGTTTGGGGTATCCGAGTTCAAGAATAACTGTACTTAATAATAGCATTGATACTTCTGAGTTTAAACGACTTCTCAGTAAACAAACTCCAGATAACGTGGCCGAATTTAAACGACAGGAAGGGATTGATTCAGATGCCAGAATTGGGCTTTTTTGCGGAAGTCTGTATTCTGAGAAGAAGATTGATTTTTTACTGGAAACGGCTCTGAGTATACACAAGAAGAATTCGAAGTTTGTGCTGTTGATAGTGGGTAA
This sequence comes from Methylomonas sp. 2F7, assembly GCF_057126975.1. Lineage (NCBI taxonomy): Bacteria > Pseudomonadati > Pseudomonadota > Gammaproteobacteria > Methylococcales > Methylococcaceae > Methylomonas > Methylomonas sp. 2F7. Next base: position 4,301,626 of record NZ_CP195203.1, on the reverse strand, counting down.
TGGCAAAGATCAAAAAATGGTTGAGGATTTTGCCAAACAGCATCTATTTATTAAATATCTGGGGGCCTTGTTTGGTGAGAAAAAAGCCTTGGCATTTAAGTCGGCAGAGTTGTTTCTATGTCCTGGATTAGTTGGCTTGGCTATTTTGGACGCTTTTACTGCCGCTTTACCATTGTTTACTAGTGATATTCAAAATCATAGTCCTGAAATCGAATATCTAAAACAAGGATTAAATGGGGTGATGACTGCGCCGATTCAAGAAGAATACGCTCAGGCCATTGTTGACGTTTTAGACAAACCAAGTGAACTAGAAAAATTACAAAATAATGCTTTGGCAAGTGGTAATATGTTTTCTATAGAAAACATGGCGCAGAATTTTGTGGAAGGTATACTAAATTATTTTAATTCAGGTTATTAATATTCTAATTAATAAGGTTGAGTACGTTTGACCGGAACTATTTTATTTAAATAAATTACATAGGTTGGCGATTGTGAAGGCTAGTAATAAATATGACCAGTTTTATGCATCAGATTTAGCCAAGGAACAGCTCAAAATAAACTCATATGGGGGTTGGCCGAGAAACAGAGCCGAGGCAATTGTTGCTGTCAAGGGTGCTGGAACCAGAGTTCTGGATATAGGTTGTGGTAATGGTTATTTAATTTATCAATTTAAAGACTCTTATGCGCAGTTAATCGGTCTGGAGTTTTCAGCGCATCGTTTGCGGCAAGCAAAAATCAATTTACAGGATTTAAACTTTTTAGGGTTGCAGGGAAGTGCTGAGGATATGAGTAGTATAGATTCGGGAAGTATAGACAGGATTGTTTCCGCAGATACCATTGAGCATATTCCCGATGTCTATGCGGCCTGCGCTGAAATGTTTAGAGTTCTTAGGCCGGGGGGCGATCTGATTATAAATACACCGAATATTGCATTTATTAAAAAAAGAGTTTTATTGATGTTAGGCCGTTTTCCCTCTACGTCACAGCCTAACGAAGGGGTTGGTGATGACATACTCTTCGATGGTGGGCATTTGCACTATTTTACTTATAGATCGCTTCGAATAATATTAGAGCGAGTGGGATTTGAAATGGTTAATAAAATAGGCTATGGAAGGTTCGGTAAAATACATAATATATATCCATCGTTATTAAGTGAAGGAGTTCAGTGGGTTGTCAGGAAGCCACAGAGAATTTGATTGTGTTATATGATAAATGGGTGTCTTAAATATCATTTAGACTAGTTTCTGGCAATGATCGAATATTAAAGTTTTGATTAATTATGATAACAAAACATAAAGAAAGTCCTTCGGCATCCATAAAACCTCGTGAGATTTATCTTGATTTTGTTAGAGGTATTGCCATCTTACTTGCTATGGGATGGCATTTTAACGGTTCTGATACAAGCATTCTGGTTTTAGATTTTTTGTTGATACCTGGGCGGATGCTTGGGTGGGCGGGTGTTGATTTATTTTTTGTGCTCAGTGGTTTTCTTATAGGTGGGCTAATATTTGGTGAATATAAAAAAACCGGTGGCTTTAAAGTAGGTCGTTTTTTAATAAGGCGAGTCTTTAAAATATGGCCTATTTTATATTTGTATTTATTTCTATTGATAGTTTCTGGTCGGTATCAGTGGGAAGTCTTTCTATGGCAAAACCTTCTGCATATCCAAAACTATTTCTTGACGCCACTTTCTCATCTTTGGAGTTTGGCGGTAGAGGAGCATTTCTATTTAGTCTTCGCTATTGGCCTTGTGTTACTAAAAAGGTCAAAAAACACAGACATCAAGGTATTAGAAATAATCTTGCCTATTGTTCTGGTGGCTGCATTTTTATTTAGAATATTTGCTTATTTTTATTCGGTAGATTTGCATCATATTCAGATTCAGACACAATTCAGGATTGATGCCCTAGCTTCTGGTGTCTGTTTGGCTTATCTGAAGACTTTTTATCAAGATAAATTTCAAGATATTGCGAGTAAAAAGAAGCTTATATTGATTTTATTTGCTTTTTTAGTAGCTATGCTTATTTCTTTTCAAGAATATAAGTTTTTTAAAGCGACCATTGGATACTCCGCAAGTTATTTGGCTGGAGCGCTACTGCTATTATGCTGTTATGGCAATGAAATTATTACAGCTCGAAACTTTGTGGTTCGATGGGTTGCATGGATTGGAGTGTATTCATATGCTATGTATGTTTATCAGTTTGTTATGATGAGACTGGTAGAGGCTTTTTTCAAAAAATATCACATAACGTATGAGTCAGTGGTGTTTGATTTATTTGTAAGATATGTTGGTACAATTGTCTTGGCTGTTATGCTCACAAAAATAATAGAACACCCATTTTTAGCTTTGCGCGAGAAGATATTTCCTTCGTATTCTTCTAGGTAGTAAATATGCTTTTTTTTGCCTAGCCTACGCTGAAAATCTTGGAGTGTGCCACAGGCACACAAACTGAGGCTGTAAGGAAATAGCGATCAGATGTGTATAAGCTCATTGGAAGATGATGGTAGGCCCATCAAAGTCTGTTGTCGGAAACTGGCTTTAAACCACCTCAAGCTGCTTGTATTAAGAGTGCAGGTAGTGAGCGTTGAGGAAAAGCTAATTCATAATTAGTAGGTAGGGTACAGAGAGACGAGTTAAACCGAACCTATGTTGACGCGTCGTTATTCAGAGATTTGACATCAAAACCAGGGGCGTCCAAGACTCTTGGGATTAGCCTGTAAGCGAATCCGAAGGCTGTGCAGGCGGTGTCCGGCGTATAGTGGGCGTGACTCTGTACTGGGCTTTCAATGGGAACTGTGGGAACCAGTCATCATGATGCTAAGGGAGAAATGCAAATAACTCAATTTATGAGCATGAGAGTACCGATGCGTGATACTGGGGCGGAGTTGCCCGTAGTAGCGAGGAAACGTTTGTAATGAACGTGGAGCGAAGGGGCAACATCAGGCAGCCTTTGTTGATGTCACAACTGTCTAATGGCAGGAGGATGATGTGAGCGGGGCAAAGCCATTTGTCATCTCAAAAGGACAAGTCATGCGCGCATTTGAATTGGTGAAAGCCAATGCCGGTGCCGCTGGCGTTGATAAGCAATCGTTAGCAGATTTTGAAAGAAATCTGAAAGCCAATCTTTACAAGCTATGGAACCGGCTATCGTCTGGCAGTTACTTCCCGCCGCCTGTGAAAGCGGTAGCCATACCAAAGAAAGCGGGCGGCGAACGGATTTTGGGCATACCCACCGTGAGTGATCGTATTGCTCAAATGGTCGTCAAGCTGGAGTTTGAACCCCAGGTTGAGCCGCACTTTTTGCCTGACTCGTACGGATACAGGCCGAATAAGTCAGCATTGGATGCGGTGGGCGTCACGCGAGAACGTTGTTGGCGTTACGACTGGGTGCTTGAATTTGACATCAAGGGGTTGTTCGACAATATACCGCACAATTTATTGCTTAAAGCGGTCTATCAACATACGGATACACCCTGGGTGAGGTTATATATTGAACGTTGGTTGACGGCGCCGATGCAGATGCCAAATGGAGAGTTGATCAGTCGGGGAAAAGGCACGCCACAAGGTGGGGTTGTCAGTCCCGTGCTCAGTAATCTGTTTCTGCACTATGTATTCGACAAATGGCTGCAAACTCATTACCCGAATACAGTCTGGTGCCGTTATGCCGATGATGGTCTGGTGCACTGCTGTAGCGAGGCGGAAGCCCAACGTATGCTGGAAGTATTGAAACAACGCTTTCAGTCCTGTGGACTTGAACTTCATCCGGTGAAAACCAAGATCGTTTACTGTAAAGATGGTAGTCGCAAAGGGCAATATGAGCATACATCCTTTGATTTTCTCGGATATACGTTTAGACGGCGACTTTGTAGGAATCGTAAGAGAAACAGCGTGTTTGTAAACTTTACGCCCGCAGTGAGTAAAGCGGCGCTGAAGTCAATGCGGCAAAAGATTAGAACGTTACGGGTGCGAACACGTACCGAGTTGAGTTTGGGAGAGATCGCTAAATGGTTGAATCCCATCATCAATGGGTGGCTAGCCTATTATGGTTGTTATACCCGCTCAGCGTTGTACGGACTGTGTCGCCACGTGAATATGACTCTGGTGAGGTGGGCGAGGCGTAAGTTCAAGCCGCTTCGCCAGCACAAGATCAAGGCTATGATGTTTCTGGCGAAGATTGCTGATCAATATCCAAACTTGTTCGCTCATTGGCGAGCGGGAATGATAGGTGCGTTTGCCTGATGGGAGCGGTATGAATCGAGAGGTTCACGTACCGTTCTGCGAGAGGCTGCGGGGGAAGTGCCTGCGGTCTACTCAACAACGGCGCGTTAGCGAAGTAAAGATTTTTAGTCCCCGATAGCCGTAGCGCCGGGCGGGTTTTCGCAGCGAAGCGGAGAAAACCTGCAAGGCATCGCGACACGGCGTTAAGTCATGCGAGAGCCGATGTTTCGACCCCTTGTTGGGTCGGAACGAGGTGACGCGGACGAATCGGGGCGCCGAAGGCATAAGCGGTCGCGTAATTTTTGCCGATTTTTTCCAGCAGGATGCCCGAAAAAATCTTTCGGCAAAAATAGCGACTCCCCGGTGTTTTTCTATATTGTGATTTATTGCTTATTTCTGATATGTACTACTTTTTTAGGATGGAATATGAATCAGCTATATATGAGGTTCGAAACTTAAGCTTTCTTTGTTATATCTAGCTATTATTTGAAGTACATTGGGTAATGTAATGAAAGTCTTGTTTGCACATAATCGCTATCAACAAGCAGGTGGGGAAGATGGCGTCGTTAATGCCGAAATCAAGTTGCTTACAGAACACGGTAATGATGTTGAATTATGGTGTGTCGATAATAAAGATATTCTAAAAGGGAGCGTCGGTAAAATTAAAACTGCTCTAGCAACCCGTTACTCTTCAAATAGTCGAGCAGTTGCTTCCGAGAAGCTCAGAAGTTTTAAGCCTGATGTTGTACACGTACATAATTTTTTCCCACAAATCAGCCCTTCTATTTACGATGCCTGTCTGGATGAAGGAGTGCCGGTGGTCCAGACATTGCACAATTATCGGTTGATATGTCCTGGGGCTATGCTGATGCGGGATGGTATGGTCTGCGAGCAGTGCATTACAGGTTCGCCTTATCACGCTGTCTTATATGGTTGTTATCGCGATTCCAAATTAGGCAGTTTGGTAGTTGCACATATGGTCGCTGAACTTCGCCGAAAGGACACTTGGCGGCATAAGGTCAACCGCTTTATAGCCTTGACCGATTTCGCCAAGAGCAAGTTTGTTCAGGCTGGATTCCCGGCGGACAAAATTTCGGTTAAATCTAATTTTCTGGAAGATCCTCTAAAGGGCGCGCCTTGCGCTGATCGGGAAGGAGCCGGGTTTGGGTTGTTTGTCGGTCGTATTAGCGCTGAAAAGGGAATCAAAACCATGCTACACGCCTGGTCAAACTTAGGGGGTATAGCCTTGCTGAAAGTTGCAGGCTCTGGACCACTTGAAGGTTTACTACAAAATACAGCTAATATCGCTGCATTAGGGATACAAAATGCCGTAGAGGTTAGTGATTTGATGCGGAAGGCAAGCTTTCTGATTTTGCCTTCCGTATGGTACGAAGGATTCCCGCTTGTACTAGTGGAAGCGTTCGCTCATGGCTTGCCGGTGTTGGCATCAAGATTAGGCAGTATGGCCGATATTATTCAAGATGGGGAAACCGGTTTGTTATTTAATCCCGGCGATGCAAATGATTTGGCCATTAAAGCCAGATGGTTGCTGGAAAATCCCCAGCATACGCAAAAACTCGGTGAAAATGCCAGAAGAGCGTTTCTTGAAAAATATACAGCGGAGCGAAATTATGCGGAACTTATGGCAATTTACGAATCCGCTAAATAATTAATATTATTCTGGCCGTTCACTTTAAAGTCCTTTGGCTACGGAGTCGGTGGAAAAGAAGGCGCCTTGACTTAGCGGCCCTGGAAGAAAAGTTTATTATTTAAGGGGGGCTCTATAAATAAAACAAATTCCTTCTTCCTCCGTACCCGTAGGGCATAAAGGAGGAGGTTGGGGGATGAGGGTGTTAAAATCAATTATTTACATCCCTCACCCTAGCTCTCTCCGGGTGGGAGAGGGAATTTTTAGGGGTTTCCTAAAAACATCCCGCTTCGACGCATGGTAAGCGGCTCCGATTTAAACTGTATTTTCATGTAAGCGCCTTTTACCTCTGCTGCATAAAGCGCTAAATAGTAATCCTCCAAAAGCGCTACCAAATAATGTAAAGCCGCCAGGGAGCGGTATTACACTGCTAGTACTGCGGGTCCACGTGCCTGGGTTGTTAGAGACAATAGCCTCGTAGCCTCCCAGTGACGATGTCCCGTCCAGCGAGTTTGTCGAACTTATAGCATCGTATAATGAAAGTCCATATTGATTGCCATGCGCGCGCGAGCTATTTGCCGCCCAATTTCCACTGATATTGCCGCTACTATCGGTATCGAATGATATGTTTGAGGACGTGTAAATCCAAAAATTTGGCTCCAGATTAGGGTTGTTGGAAAGGTTTTGGTAACCATTGCTAAAGTAAAAGTCGTTTATTGTTTTCGAATTATAGCTGTCGAGAACTATATGGCTGTTTTCGAATATTATACTGCTGTCGACCGTAAACCATATTGATACACGAAATACTGGAAAGCCTGAAGAAATATTAGTAAACGGATTTCCGACGTAACTATATCTTATCAACTCAGCATCGGCAGGAGAACTTAGACTGGTACTTAAAACTATTGCAACAGCTGGTGTAAGATTGCGATTAAGTTTAAACATTCTGCGGCTAGTATCGCTATTAATTAAATGGCCTGATTTTCTCAGTGGGGATAAATTAGGCCTATATCTGCGGGTATGTTTTGAAACCCGATTTTTTCGGCGGGAGATTGGGGGCAGAATGAAACCTGATTGCCGGCTATCGTGACACATGGGTCAGCATAATTACTTCCGTGTTCCACCCCGGCGTCAAGCCATTCTTGCCAGGAGGCGTTGCTACGTTTTGCTAAGCCGTCCAGCACATTAAAGTCGAGCTTAAATTGGCCATTGGTACTCCATACTAAACTATTAGCCAAGATGTTACTTTGTTTGGGCATGAAGTAGCGTAAGGATGAGCCTCCTGGATTGCTGGTAACAATAATATTGCGTTGCAAACTGTTGCCTTCGGGCCAGGTTTCATTGAACATAGGCTCGCTTAGTTTCGGGTATTTAGTCCGCCAAATTGCACTTTGGTACGGCACTTGTAATAGTCCTTTTTTATTTTCCGACCAAGAATAGCCTGGCCAGCGATTGTCAATCCACAATGCATTACTGTCGGTGAGAATAACATTGTTTTCTATAATATTGTCTCGCCCGCCACCCAGTTGGATCGCCATAGAACCAGCCTTGTTGAAGATGTTACCGATTATGCTGAAGCCACTCACTGCATCGTCAAGATATACTCCACGAGCACCGTCAGGTTTGGCATACACAACTTTGTTATTAGCAATATCGACACTTTTTAGGCCATAGCCTAGCAAATCGTGAATACTGTTATAACGGATAACATTTCCATGAAAGGTCCAGTTTCGGCCGGAATAAATTGCTCCGCAATCGGATGCTTGTTCGCAGACATGCTGTACTTCATTTTTCTCAATTAAATGGTCATTCCCATTTATTAATATGCCTGCTCCAGGGCTATGCTCAATAAGATTATGCGTAATGTGTGTGCCCACCCCAGATACTTCGATCCCGGGTGTATAGGTCATGAGTATTACACCGAAATTATAAATGTGGTTGTTGTGGACAATATTGTTGGCCGGCACCAATGTAGCTCTATCTCCACCGCTAATTAAGACTCCCGCTTCGCCGGTATCGTTTATTTGGCTGTTTGAAATATTGATATGGTCGCAATTTTTTACTTCTATTGCTGTTCCGCCTATATGACTAATTTCAATTCCATCAAATAAGATATGGCTGGCCTTGTCTATATTAATTGCCGTCTCAGTGCTGTGTCTAAATACTAAGTTATTGAAACTTATATAGTTTGCTCCATTTATGGATAAGATGTTTTTCAGTTGCGAGACAATGGCTTTATTTGGTTTTGAGCTGTCGTGTGGAATAAATAATATTTTATTATTTGTTTGGTCGTAAAACCATTCGCCTGGCGCGTCTAGCTCTGATTGAATATTTTGCAGGTAGAATCTTCGTCCGCTAGTTAGCGGATATTTTGTATTGCTGGAAAGGCTAATATTATTTTGGCCTTGATCTAACATAGCTATTCCTATATATTCATCGAACCAGTCATTTCCCGCCATTATGTGTATTTGTGCATGATTTGTCTCGTTACCCAATGTCGGTAAGTTTTCCATGCTGCTGAACTTAGTGTTTTCATTAATAGGTAGTTTAATATGAGCCCAATCCGTATTTGGCCAGCGAGCGAGATGCATGGATTGTTGGTCCACAAATAGCTGAAATCCTGGAATATTGCCTTTTTTTCGGTATGTATTGGGATATTTAATGCCATCCAGTTTTAGTGTCGAAGTAGGGCAGTCCCAAATTTTATTATTTCCTTTTTTGCAGTTTTGTAGAGTAGTACCCCCACTAATTAACACTGGACCGTTTTCAGCTTGCCAACGGATTTTACGGTCAGTAAAGCCCGAATCTCTAAGGTCAAACTCTAACGGTTTTTGTAACGTGTAGTCGCCGGTTTGAATATGAACAGTAACCGGTTCTCTGAATAACCCATCTTTTTTTAAGTCCCGGATAGCTTGTTGCGCGCGGCTAAAGGTCAGAAAAGGACCTGATGCTTCCGAATGAGAAAGTTCGGGGGATAAGCCATTTGCCTGATCGCTACCCGCAGGATCAATGTAAAAATCCTGGCTCATCGCTGTTGTAGAGAAGCAAAGCAAGGCAATTTTTGAAAAATTATTGCATAACATATTAATTTTAAATAATAATTAATAAATTTTAATGGATAATATTAAATTATTTCGTTGTTGATTATTTCGAAATAATAAATATATTTATTTGTGGAGAGGTAATTATAGTCCAGCCGAAATAGGTTGGTATCAATCGGCTGGATTATAGGGCGTGTACTTTACTATTTGATAAGTCCAATATCAGTTGGCAAGGTTTGGAAGCTTATTTTAGAGATTGGGGAGTTTGAACAAGTTAAGCTGATTTTGCCCCCAGATATTCTTAGGCACGGATCTGCAAAAAAACTGTTTTGTTCTACTTTTTTGTCAACCCATTCGCTCCATAGGTTTTTGGGCGGCTCATTTGATACTAAATCCAGAAACTTGTAATCAACTCTAATATTGGTAGTTGCATTCCAAACTATATTATTTCCTATAATGCTGGTTTCCCTAGGCAATATATAGCGAAATGCATTGCCACGTGGTTCGGTAGAAATTATTATATTTCGCTGAATTTTAGTACCTTCGGGCCAAGTGTCATTCGTCATGGGTGTGCCCAGCTCAGGGTATTTTTTCAGCCAAAGACTGCTGGTTATGGGCATGCTCTTTAATGTGCTTCTCAAGTAATCCCAATTGAAGCCGGGAAATCGCTGGTCCAACCATATTGCCCGGTCATTGGTTTTGATAATATTGTTTTCTATGCGATTGTCACGTCCGCCACCGATCTGAATTGAAAAAGTGCCTATATTGTCCAATATATTGCCGAATACGAGAAAACCACTAACGGCATCGTCGAGATAAATGCCGCGAGCGCCTATGGGTTTATATAATATAGTCCCTTTGGTGCTATATAAGGTAGTGTCAAGCTCATAGCCATAAAAATCATGAATATAATTATAACGAATAATATTGCCGCGATAAGTCCAGTCTCTTCCTGAATAGATTGCGCCACAATCACCGGATTGTTGACAAATCTGCGATATTTCGTTTTTCTCAATTACATGATCATTTCCATAAAGTGTGATGGCTTTGCCGTTGCCATTTTCAATAAGATTGTGAGTGACTATTGATGCAACACCTTCAGTCTCTATTGCAGGGGAGTAATTGAATAAAATGTTGTCATAGTGGTGGATATGGTTGTTTTCGACGATATTTCCAGACGCCGTCAGTGTTGGTCTATCCCCTCCAGAAAATAAAATACCACCTTGGCCGGTGTCGTGGATGTGACTATTTGAAGTGGTTATATTAGTGCTATTTAGAACACGTACCGCTTTACCACCAATATTGTTTAATTCCAAATTGTCTAGTACTAAGGAATCGCCCCCGTCGATTTTGATTGCATCTCCCGCACTATATCTAAGAACTAGGTTATTAATGTCAATGTGGCTAGCATCTTTGATAGTAATTAGATTCTTAGCCGAAGAAATTAAAATATTGGTTGGAATTATGCCTTTAGGGGGTATCAATAATAATCTGTTATTGGTCTTGTCGTAATACCATTCTTCTGGGGCATCAAGTGCCGATTCGATATTTTGTAAATAAAAACGTCTGCCGCCATCAAGCGGATAGAAAGTTTTATCCGACACAGTGATTCGATTGTTAGCTAGATCGATTGCGGATGCGCCTAGATATTGGTCAAAAATATCATTGCCTGGAAAAATATGAACTTGGGCGTCGCTTACATCACCTGAAAATGATGGCATTTTTTCAAATACACTAAATTGAGTGTATTTATCGAGGGGGGTTTTTATATGAGCCCAGTCAGAATTTGGCCATCGGGCCATATGCATGCGGCGTTCATCGACAAAAACATCTAGCGCTGGTGTGTTGCCTAAAATACGACCATTTGTCTCGCCTTCGATATTAGCTACGGTATCGGCGCTTAGAACGCAACTTAAAATTTGGTTAGAATTGATACTTCCGTATTTTTGGCAATTTTTAATTGTAAGGCCGCCAGAAATAGTGCTAATACCATTTTCCCCTTGCCAGATAATTTCCTGGCCAGGTAAGCCTGAGTCTCTTTCGTCGAATTCCAGCGCAGACTGAAGTTGGTAAGTTCCCTTGCCGACATGGACCGTAATCGCTTCATTAAATTTCCCAGTTGCTTTTAATTGCCGAATTGCGTTTCTTGCACGGGTTAGGGTTTTGAAAGGGCCGGTTTTGGTCCAGAAATTGACGCTGGGGGACAGGCCATTCAGGCTGTCGCTGCCCGAGGGTGATACGTAGAAATCCTTTGCCGCCGCTGCCGAGCAGAACGCCGCTAAGGTTAGGGTAATGACAAGTTTAATAAACATAGTTTTCTCCTTTTATTAACTCATGCTCCAATAGCCTGACAGACCACGGAATACAGTCAGCTAATTCAGTTAATATTTGAGGGGTAGTGTTCCGGTCCTTGGTTACGAAGATACTTTGGAATTGTTTCAGAATTGGGTCAACTGCGGGCTAGTCCATTCAGTCTGCATCGCCAACACGGAATCAATACTAGCAGCTCTTTTCAATAACGAAATACGTAACCTCACGAATACCGCTTTTTCAACCGCAGTCAGGGTGTAATAAATTTTGACGAGCCAAATTGGTGCGCTGGGCTAGCATCTGAACTAAAGCGCACCGTTCTGACATGCTGTTGAAATGTGTTGGTAACAGCCTATCTCGATTGCATGTGTCGATAATGGCTTTTTATGTGCCCATCCAAGCTTATATCGGCAGCCTCTAAAAATCCCTTTTCCTACTTAACCGCAGGGCATAAAGGAGAGGGTGAGGGATGAACATATTTCATATTTAATTCCCTCATCCCAACCTTCTCCCGATGGAAGAAGGAGCTTTTTTAATTTTTAAAGGTTCCCTATAACTATGTGCCACCAATGAGTACATTCGTCAGGTTTGGCGAGAGTGACGTTGTTGATGCGTGCATCAAGCTAACTGTTCTAGCCTTGCCTGGTGTGTCGAATTATAAGCGGATGATATTGGGGGTTAGGTAAAGGCTAAAACATAATGGCTTGATAACCAAGCCATTTTTTAATTTTAATTAAATCTTAATGGTGTGCCGAAGCCTGCTTTCTGGTCTGATCTGGACGACTTGGGAGTATTCACAGGGGCTAGGAGGCACGCTACAGGCCTTGATTGGCAACGCCGGAGGCTTTATCGGCACTGATGAAGCGTCTGGGGTTACCGCCAGGAGCGTGGTTGGCGCCGCTGAGCCTTCTGTGGGTACCTCCAGGTGTTTTGTGGGTGCCGATGAACTTTTTATGGTTGCCGCCAATTAGTTTGTCGGCAACCATGAGCTAGTCGTGGGTGGGGACGCGACATTTAGCCGCACCACCAAAGGCTTGTAGAGCTTCTTATAATGTATATAGAATTAATTAAGCCGTTAGAGTTTCGCCGTCGATTTTGGTTAGCTCTACGGTGAAGTCTGCCGCGCCGATGTCTGTGCGGTATTGCGTATTTTAAGCGTCTAAAAATCCCTTCTCCTCCTGCTCCCACTGGGCATAACGGAGCGGGCTAGAGTGAGAAGGCAATAAACTAGTGTTTTATATACCCTCATCCTAACCTTCTCCTTTATGAGCTGCGGGTACTGGGGAGAAGGGACTATTTCGTTTTTTACGACATACCCCAGAGTGAGAAGGCGGTTTCTTAATTTTTTGAGGTTTCCTCTGATAACAATATGGAGAATTCAAAATGGCTAAATCCGATTATTTTCCGCACCCTGATAGCGATTTATTGATTTGGCATGATCGTTTTAAGGTCAATCTCGCCGCGCGTCAGGCGGAATTTGGTTTATCCGCCGAGGATATTGCTAGTGTCGATAGCGATAATCAGGAGTTACATACCAAGATCAGCGAAGTAAATGCCGCTTCTGCGGCAGCAAGGCATGCCACGGCGGCTAAAACTGCCAGTCGCAATAATATCGAAAGCCGAGTGAGAGCCCTAGTCAGACGCATCAAGGCGCATCCGGCTTATTCCGATGCTTTGGGTAATTTGCTCGGCATTATAGGCTCGGAAGATACCACCAAGCTTAACGACGCTAAACCGGTTTTGACCGGTGTAGATCAAACGGGCGGCGTGGTGGTTCTCAATTTTGTTAAATCCAAGAGCGACGGTATCAATATCTATTGTCAGCGCGAGGGGGAGGCGGAGTTTGTGTTTTTAGCCAGGGATACGATACCGCCGTATATCGATAACCGGCCTTTACTGGTTGCCGGCAAGCCGGAACTGCGCCGCTATACAGCGGTTTATATCTTGAAGGACGCCGAGGTTGGTCAATATAGTGATGAGCTGGTGGTTAATTGTGCACCTTGACCGCGCTGGTTTTCTGAACGCTTTAGCTATGGCAGCGCTCCTTAAACTTATAGGAGACTGCTAAAAATTTAAAAATCTCTTATCAGCAAGCCACAAAGGAGAAAGTTGGGATCGGGGGTTAAAATCATTATTTACCCCTCACCTTAGCCCTCTCCCATAGGGAGAGGGATCTATTATGGTTCAACTTAAGTTAATGGCATTGTCCGCAGGCGGAATACAGGCGTACTTGATTGATACCTCGTTGATTTAGTCGAATTGGTCTGCTCTGAATTGACTCCGGAGGCAAATATAGCGATGCTAGGGGTGACAAAATTAAAAACATCACTTTTCAATTAACCGCCCGATGGAGCACGGAATGCAAGCAATCAAGTCAGTAGATATTTTCGGAATACGCTTCCCTATCCTGGATTACGAGCTTACGTTACAACTATTTCAGGAGTGGATCGCCAGCGGCCAAGCCCATCAGGTCTGTATCGCCAATGTGCATACCACCGTGGCCTGTCTCACCGATCATGAGTTGCGTGATATTTCCAACAACGCCTTGTCCACCATGGATGGCCTGCCTTTGGTTTGGTACGCCAAGCTGGTGCATCAAGCGCCGATTAAAACCCGAGTTTGCGGGCCGGACTTGATGTTGAAATGCCTGGATCACGGGCAGCAGTTGGGCTGGCGGCATTTTTTTCTCGGCGGTAAAGACGAGGTCTTGGCGGATTTGGTCGCCAACATCCGCAAGCGTTATCCGCAAGCAGAGCTTGTGGGCTGGCATTCTCCGCCGTTTCGGCCCTTGTCCACAGAAGAAGATCAACAATTGGTCGATTTGATCAACGCCGCCAGGCCGGATTTTCTCTGGGTGGGCTTAGGCGCGCCCAAGCAGGAAAAATGGATTGCGGCGCATCTGGACAGAGTGCATGTGCCGGTGCAATTGGGGGTGGGCGCGGCTTTTGATTTTCACTCCGGACACATCAAGCGGGCGCCGCTGTGGATGCAAAAAAGTGGGTTGGAATGGTGCTATCGGATGGCTAAGGATAGGCGGCTGGTTAAGCGTTATTTTTCCACCAACCCGGTGTTTCTACTACGTTTTGCCTGGGATTTTTTGCAGATTAGAGTGTTGAAGCGCTCGGCGGTTACTTCTTGAAGGTCATCAACCAATGCGCTAAATAACCTCCAAAAAATCCCCCTTACTAAGGGAGAGAGCTAGAGTTAATACCGTTTAGTTAAGCCCCCTCTCCTGCTGGAGAGGGTTGGGGTGAGGAGAATAAATAAGGCAAAGAACTTTATTGATCCCCTCATCCCAGCCTTCTCCCTGAGGGAGAAGGGGCTGCCCGTCTTTAAGTTAGGTGCAGTTGTCCAGAAGGATAGGGGACTTAACTATTTGTTTTATCACCGATTAGAAATCGATTTCACGTCCCTAGTCGTCACACCTTTATATAACTGCCGCGGCCGGCCGATTTTCAATTCGGGATCGGAGATCATTTCGTCCCATTGCGCGATCCAGCCCACCGAGCGGGCCAAAGCAAAGATGGCGGTAAACATTTCGGTCGGGATGCCTAGAGCGCGCAGGACGATGCCGGAATAGAAATCCACGTTGGGGTAGAGTTTTTTCTCCACGAAGTACGGGTCTTCCAGCGCAATGCGCTCCAGTTCCATCGCCAGTTTGAACAGGCGGTCGTCGTTCAGATTCAATTCGTCCAACACTTCGTGGCAGGTTTGCCGCATTAACTTGGCTCGTGGGTCGTAGTTTTTGTAAACCCGGTGGCCAAAACCCATTAAGCGGAATGGATCGTTTTTGTCTTTGGCTCTGGCGACATATTCGCCGATTTTCGACACGTCACCGATTTCTTCCAGCATGTTCAGCACCGCCTCGTTGGCGCCGCCATGCGCCGCGCCCCAAAGGCAGGCAATGCCAGCCGCCACGCACGCGTATGGATTGGCGCCGCTGGAGCCGGCCAGGCGCACGGTGGAGGTGGACGCATTTTGTTCGTGGTCGGCGTGCAGGATCAGGATTCTATCCAGCGCTCTAACCAAAACCGGGTTGGCCAGATAATCTTCGCCGGGGTCGCCGTGCATCATGCGCATGAAGTTTTCCGCATAGCCCAGTTTGCGTTTGGGATAGATAAACGGCATGCCGATGCTGTATTTGTAGCACATCGCTACCATGGTCGGCATTTTCGCGATCAGACGGATGGCTGAAATATAGCGGTCTTCCTTGCAGGTGATGTCCATCACTTCGTGATAGAACGCCGATAGCGCGCCGACTACGCCTACCAGCACCGCCATCGGATGCGCGTCGCGGCGGAAGCCGCTGTAAAATTTGATCAACTGTTCGTGCACCATCACATGTTGGCTAATGGTAGTGACGAAGCCTTTCATTTCCGAGCCGTTGGGCAGATCGCCGTTCAGCAGCAGATAACAGACTTCCAGAAAATCGCATTTTTCCGCCAGTTGTTCGATGGGGTAGCCCCGGTACAACAGCACGCCGGCGTCGCCGTCGATGAATGTGATTTTTGAAGTACAGCTGGCGGTGGAGGTAAAACCGGGATCGTAAGTAAAATGGCCGGTCTGCGCGTACAAGGAACGAATATCGATGACGGACGGACCCATGGTGCCGGGTGTGACCGGTAATTCGATTACGCGGTCTTGGTCTTCCTGTTTTAACGTCACTTTTTTATCAGTCATGTCAAATTCTCCGGAGAGCTAGCTGTTGAGAAGGGGATGGTTTGTATTCTATTGCAAATAGCGAATAAACACAGCTTTAGATCGGGATTGTTTACAATTTAACGAAAAACGAGGGCCTGATTGATGGATTTCGCGTTGCGCTACCCGGCCTACGGGACTGGGATGGCAAATTTCGAGGATGGGTAGCGCAATGCGAAACCCGTCGCCTGCGCTGTCACAGTGGGCTGGGCAGGCATCTTTGCAGACGGCAAGGGCCTTGGATGTTCAAACGTTCCGGAGTCGCCAATATGCTGGGTCAACTGGGTGTTTGTCTCTTCTCATGCTCGGCAACCCAGCAAAGGGCGGTTTACAAAACCGTCCGCTCCAACAGCCAATAAGCCCCCATCAAGGCCACCATCGCCGAACAACCTTTCAAGAATTTCTCGGCAAAAGCCGGCTTGTTGTTTAGCCACCAGATGATCGGCAACACCACCGACGCCACTGCGATTTGGCCGGTTTCTATGCCTAAGTTAAACGACAGCAAGGGCAACAAGATGCCGGAGTCGCCGCTGGAAATGTTCATTTCCCGTAGCACACTCGCAAAACCAAAGCCGTGAATCAAACCAAAGCCGAAGGTCAGCCACTGCCGGCCTTTCGGGTGATCGCCACGTATAATGTTTTCTACCGCCACGTAAATGATGGTCAGCGCGATTACCGGTTCGACAAAGCTGCTGGGTAACTCGATGATATTAAGCCCTGCAAACGCCAAGGTGATGGAATGGGCGATGGTAAAGAAGGTGACGATCTTGATTGCCGGCCAGAAACTATGCGTGACGGCCAGCAAGGCAAACAAGAATAACAGGTGGTCGTAACCGGTGAGGATGTGCTCGATGCCCAGCTTCAAAAAATCCGCAAACGCGGAAAATCGGGAATCGTTTTGCGCCACGGATTGATCCACAGGGGACAATACCAATTGCAACTGGTCGTCCGCCCTGCTTAGCATTTTCTCGCTCAGTGTTTTACCGGCGGCGTCGCGTACCGTGACATACTGCTGATGCCCGTCAGGTAGCCAGGCCAATAACTTGGATTGCACCTGCAACTGTTGGTGCGGCACAGATTGAAAAATAAATTCGACATGAGCATTGTTCTGTTCATCGTAAACGACAGTCCCTGGCGCCACGGCTTGCACATCAGCGCCATCAATATTGACCCGCAACTGCGCAGCCAGCATTTTGGCGATGTCCGGCTTGGCGGCTTCACGCTCGGCAGCGCTAACCTCCGCATCCAGATCGCTGTCCATCGGCGCAAAGGCTTCGATGTCTTGCAGGGCAAAGGTCAATTTAGCTACGACTTGCTCGGATTTGACAGACACATCTATCGAACTTAGACCAGGATCGTGCGCGGCTGCCCAGCCCGATTGCAGCAGCAAACAAACCAGCAGCAGGCATTGCCAGCCGGCAAACAGCCTATGCATTTTCAATCCGCTCGTCATTAGGGCTGTTCCCCATTACCATTGATTTGAGCAGCTTTTTTACGTTTGTGCAGATAAACCAAAAATCCCAGCACCAGCAACACCAGGGCCACGACGCCGCCGCCAATTGCCACTAGTGGTAAATCGGCGCCATTGGGGTCAACCCCCACTTCCAGCGCAATGCGGAATTTATCATCGTCTTCCATCGCTTCGCCGATCAATAGATACAGCACATAATCGCCGTTTTTATCGACATCGGCTTGCGCTTCTACCGCGCCTTTTGGATAAAGCTTGGAAGGGATTTCAGTGACGGTGCGAATTTCGCGCACATCATCCGGGGCTTTCTGGCCGGTTTTTTCCACTTCCACCAATTTAATGCCAATCGGCGTGGCGCGAATATCGCGGTCTATCAAATCGGCGGTGAAAAACATCTTGCCGGCTCTGGGGATTTTCTGACAAAACGGCACGAAAGCGGCTTTAGGATCGGGATTTTTATCGTTCTTATCCGGCTGCAAATACGCACTGAAATGCACGGCGTAAAAATCGTTGGCGATGATGCAATCCAGGTCCGGGCGGTTGCCCAGTGCATTGGATTGTTTGGTACCGAAGCCGAGTTTGTCGCAGCCGCTCAGTAAAACGACGCAGGCCAGAAGCCCGGCTATAAAAAGAGCGGGATGTCGCTGAATAGTCATAGATTTAAGCCGATGGAAGAATGCAGACTAGGGTTTGACGGTAAACTCGAACTTACCGGTGACGATGTGAGTATCCTCTGAGACTACCCGGTAGCGAATGGTATACGTGCCGGGCGCTAGTGTCGGCACCGTCGCGTAAATGTTGGCACCATTGGTCAGGCTTTGCGCGACATCGTGGTTATCCACGCGCTTGCCGGTGCTGTCGATGACGGCCAGGGCTTTGTATTCGCTGCGCACTGCGTCGTTAAACCACAGATCGATTTGCTTGGGTGATTCTGTGACGACTTCGTCTTTGGCCGGTTGCGATTTCACCAGAATAGCGTGCGCAAATGCCGAGACCGGGCTGAATAACGCGAGCGCCAACAAGCCGGGTTTTATTATTTTTGTTATATCTAACTTGGGCATGACCACCTCTTAAATTATAAAAATCACTGTAAAACTGCCGCCGACCATTGCTTGCCGGCCGCTGTTTGCTCTAACCACATCGCCAGCAAACCAGTCGGCGTGGCGACGATGCGCGGGAAGGTCGCCGAAGCGTTGGCGGATGATAGCAACTTGCTTGCCGACCACTGCTCGCCATTATCGACGGATTCCGAGACAAACACTTTAGAGCCTTCCGGCCCCAGCGCATCCCATACCGCGACTAAGCGCCCGGCCCCGAACGCGATGTCCTCATGAAGCGCGCCGGCATCGCCGAGCCGTTGCGGCGGCGTCCAGCTTTTGCCGCTGTCCGCTGATTGCATATGATACAACCCCACCTGGTTTTCCGCGCCGGTCCATACCAAACTATGCAATGAACCGTCGCCGGCCACGCTCAAACCGCCGCCATTATGCGGACAGCCGTCGAAAATCCAGTTGAACTCACCTACCGTACTCAAGCGTTGCCAACTGGCACCCGCATCAGTGCTTTGTGCCAGCGCCATATCGCGTGGTTTCATATCCCGGTACAGCACATTCAATCTGCCATCGGCGCCAATAGCCAGGCGGTTCCAGCAACACGAGCAACTGGAATCGTCGATAGTCTGTGCCAACTCCCAGCTTTTGCCGATGTCGCTGCTGCGCGCATAGCGCACGCCCTGGTAACCGTTTTCGTCTCTATCGTCCAGCCACACCGCATGAAAGCGGCCTTCCTGGTCTGCCAACAGTTCATGATGGGATTGGTCCGCGTCGCTGCCGGTTGGCTTGGCGCCTTGTTGCCAAGTTTTGCCGGCATCAGTGGAATAAGCCGTCAATAGTGGGCCCATGCCGGGCAATTCGCCGGTAGTTTGCCAGACGATCAACAATTTGTCGCCGGCTGCGGCAATTTGTATATCGTTGCCGATTTTCGCCTCAACAGGCTGGTTAAATTGCGGGCTTAAAGCGTTGGGTTGCGACCAATGCAGGCCGCCGTCTTCGGAATGCAGATAGCCGATATAAGGTTGTTTGCTGCCGGTTGGCATCGCGACGAAGGCTGCATGCAAGGTCTGCCGATCAACATAGACATCGAAACTGATCACGTTTTGAATCGCCAGCGCTTGTGGGTCGATGGGGCGGATCGGAGTGACTCCTAGTGATGGCATGGTTGCAACCGACTCAGCGCCTTGCTCAACACAGCCACACAAAGCCAGGCCGGCTGTCATAACGTAGCCTAAATAATTCGCCTTGAAATTCGGCATAAATGTCACAAGTGCTTAACGGAAAAGGCGCAGATTAGACCATATTTAAAGGGTAATGCAGAACAGGGGATTGTTGATTACTGGTCGGTAGATTTAAGGGGGGCGAAACGTCATACACCTGGGAGGACGTTCTAAGGGGGGACCAGTAGCCCGATTCTCAAGTTCCAGCTTATTGTCTGGTAGTCTGGTTAGTCTGGTTCCCAAGCTCCAGCTTGGGGAACCCACGCCTCGGAAGCTCCAGCTTCTGGAATGAGGGAAGCCAGAGCTTGAGAGTCAGGTGAGTTGTGCGGAATATCGATACTATTTCGTTTTCCCTAAATTCCGTATCTTCGTCCGGCCTAAAGCCGCCGCCGCACATGCAGCAAAATAGCCGCGTGGATCGCGATGGCCATTACCAGGCCTATCGCATGAAATGTCGGCGTTCCTCCGCCCGCGATTTGCACCTGCCGCCAGGCATATGCGCCAAAGGGGATGAACAGCGCCAACGCAGTACCCAATCCGGGATTGTAGCCGCGAAAGACGAAGGCATGGATGACGTGGACTAGCGCATTGACCAACACCAGATATACCGCGATTAGCGCCCAGCCGACGTTGTCTGCTGCCGCCAAATACAACGACAGGGTGATGACGCCCCAAACGCAGGGAACATTGGTGATGAATACCGCAGTTGGCGAGAGCACATTCTTGCCTTTGCCTATCGTCGCATTGAAGAACAGACGGAAACGATCATGGTCGTGTTCTTCGTATTGATGCAGCATATAAATCGGTAACAGAACAAATGTTGTCGTCAATGCTGTTGGCCATGTTGCTGTCAGCAAGGGCGCAAGCAACAGCAAAAGCAGGCCGGCCATGAAGCCCCCATAAACCCAGTTTAGGATGATTCGATTAAGCATGATCAAGATCCGAGGAGTGATGATGGATAAGCACAATGTTGTGCAGGTGGCTGGAAAAATCCAAAACGCCTGAAAAGTATAGTCGCACTGTTCGCCTAGTTTCCAAGCCCCCAACTTCCCAAATCCAACGGAAACAAGAGCTTCCAAGCGTTGGATTCCCAAGCTGGAGCTTGGGAATCAGCGGATCGGTGGAAAAGGCCCTACTTCACAGACGGAAAACCCGCCAAATCCATTTGTAACCGCGCTTGCAACCCACCCAACCCCGACTTGGCAAAATCGATCTCTGCCGCATGCAAGGCCACGATGCGTTGCACAATCGATAGCCCCAAGCCGCTGCCCTCAACGCTATTGGCGGTTTCCACGCAACGGTAAAAACGCTGGGTGATGCGCTGATAATCGTCATCGGCAACACCAGGGCCGCTGTCGTCTACCGTCAGCTGCAAGCGGTTTTTTTCGCGGCGACAAGCTACTTTGATGTGTCCTTCAATCGGCGAATATTTAATGGCGTTATCGATCAAGTTGCGTATCAACACTTGAAATAACTGCGGATTGGCGTCGATCAACAGACCTGGTTCGCCTTGCAGTTCTATATCGATACGCTTGTCACGGGCGGCGTGGTCCAGGTCGGAAATCACTTCGATCAAGGCTTCGTTCACGTCTACTGCCTGCTTGGCAATCCCGGCCTGCTGATGTTGCACCCGTGACAAGGTCAGCAATTGCTGTACGGTATGTGTCATCCGCGATACCGCTTGCTGGGCTTTTTGCAAGGCTTGGTCGCGCATTTGCGTATCGGTGGTTTTTTGTGCCACCTGAATTTGTGTCAACAGACCCGCCAATGGCGTGCGCAGTTCGTGGGAGGCGTCGGAGGTAAAGTTGCGCTCATTAGCAAAAGCCTGTTCCAGCATCGCAAACAAGCTATTGATTTGCGTGACCACCGGCAACACTTCGTCCGGCAAACTATCAACCGACAGCGGTTGCAGATAGCCGGCGGCGCGGCTGGCCAGTTGTTCCTTGACCTGATTGACCGGCGACAAGGTACGACTGACGATCCACCAGATCATCATGCCCAATATCGGCAATGCGATCAAAAAACCGATCACTTGCTGGCCGGCGATGCCTTCCACCAATTCCCGGCGGATATCGTCGCGCTGGCCAACATGAATCACATAATTGCCGTTTTCGGTACTCAAACTGAATACATGCCATAGCTGCCCATCCAGCATGGTTTCGCTGTAGCCGTTTCGCGTCAAGGACAGCGCAAATTCCGGTGCGCTTTCCGAGCGCAACACCAGCCCCTCTTTCACTGAACGTAGCTGAAAGGCAATCTTGCGTTCGTACTTGTGACCGAGGATGGGCGTGTCGAACAGCTCCGGAGTTTTGTCGCGCTCCCAGAGCTTGGTCAGAGCCCGTTGCCGGACCATGTTCTCGACAAAGGCGTGTACCACGCGTGCCGACTGAGCTAATTCGGCGTTGAATAGTTCGGTGATTTCGTCGCGGGTTTGTTTGTAACTGATGTAGGCGGTAACGCCCCAAACCAGCAACAGCGAGGTTAGCAGCGACAGCAGCAGCTGCTTTTTTAGTGAGCGTGGCGCCAGACGAAAACGTTTGGCCATTAGTTCTCGTCGATGATGTAACCGACCCCGCGTATGGTGCGGATCAGATTGGTATCCAGCTTTTTGCGCAGATGATGGATATGCACTTCCACGGCATTACTTTCCACTTCCGAACCCCAGGCGTAAAGTGACTCTTCTAGGCGAGCCCGGGAAATAACCTGGCCGATATGGCCCATTAGGTAACTAAGTACTTCAAATTCTTTTTGTGCCAAATCAACCGGTTTGCCATTGAAATACACCTGATGCGCGGCGGGGTCTATGGTGACGCCTTTATGTTCGACCAAGGGCAGGTTATGACCATCGTGACGCCGGGCCAAGGCCCGCAAGCGCGCGCAAATTTCCGCTAGGTCGAAGGGTTTGGTGACAAAATCGTCGGCACCATTATCCAATCCGGCCACCCGTTCGGCGACGCCTTCGCGAGCGGTCAATACCAAAACAGGGGTACTGTCCTTACGGCGGCGCAGGTTTTTCAACACGCTCATACCGTCCATGCGCGGCAAGTTCAGGTCCAACACCACCAGATCATAATGGTTCAATTTCAGTGCTTCGTCGGCTTGCGCGCCGTCGATCAACCAATCCACCGCATAACCTTCCAGCGTCAAGCCGGCTTTCAAACCATCACCGAGGATGGCATCGTCTTCTACCAATAATAAGCGCATGATCTGTATACCTATGGGCTGAGTGATTAACTTAGCCTGGATTGTAGCAATGATTCCGTAGTGTTCTGTGAGCGAGTAGACAACTTAAAAGTTCGCTGGGCTTACGGCTAATACCCAGCGAATTGCAAAAACCGCATCACGCGGAAAGGCTTTGCTCCAGATTGACGCGCAGGGCCTCCAGAAAATCCTCAGTCGTTAAGTAATGCGAGTCGTTTAAATCGTCGCCGTAGATGCACAAGGCCAAATCCTTGGTCATTTGCCCGGCTTCGACGGTATCGACACAAACTTTTTCCAAGGTTTCGCAGAAATTGATCAACTCGGCGTTGTCGTCCAACTTGCCGCGAAATGCCAAGCCACGGGTCCAGGCAAAGATCGAAGCGATTGGATTGGTAGAGGTTTTTTTGCCTTGCTGATGCATCCGGTAATGGCGGGTAACTGTGCCGTGAGCGGCCTCGGCTTCCATCGTTTTGCCGTCCGGTGTTACCAAGGTAGATGTCATCAAACCCAGCGAACCGAAGCCTTGCGCCACGGTGTCGGATTGCACATCGCCGTCGTAGTTTTTGCAGGCCCAGACAAAGGCGCCGTTCCATTTCAACGCCGATGCCACCATATCGTCTATCAACTTGTGTTCGTAGACGATGCCTTTGGCTTCATATAAATCTTTATATTCGGCTTGGTATATTTCTTCGAAGATGTCTTTGAAGCGGCCGTCGTATTTTTTCAGGATGGTATTTTTGGTAGATAAATACAGCGGCCAACCTCTATCCAGCGCCACGTTGAAACAACTCCGGGCGAAACCGGCGATGGATTCATCGGTGTTGTACATTGCCAACGCCACTCCGTCGCCTTCGAAATGATAGACCTCGAAAGATTGTTCGGCGCTACCGTCGTCCGGAGTAAAACTGATTTTTAATTTACCTTTGCCTTTGGTGACGAAATCGGTGGCGCGGTATTGATCGCCGAATGCGTGCCGGCCGATGCAGATTGGCTGAGTCCAATTAGGTACCAGGCGCGGTACGTTTTTGCAGATGATTGGTTCGCGAAACACGGTGCCGTCGAGGATGTTTCGAATCGTACCGTTGGGCGATTTGTACATTTTTTTCAGGCCAAACTCTTCCACCCGCGCTTCGTCTGGAGTGATGGTGGCGCACTTGATACCCACACCATGCTTTTGGATAGCGTGGGCGGCATCGATGGTGACCTGATCGTCAGTGGCATCGCGCTGCTCTATGCCTAAGTCGTAATAATCGATTTGCAGATCCAGGTAAGGCAAAATCAATTGGTCTTTGATGAAATGCCAGATGATGCGGGTCATTTCATCCCCGTCGATCTCCACCACCGGATTTTTGACGGATATTTTCTTCATAATCGCTCCTCACCTATCGCTAAAAATGGCCTCAAGTATAGCCTGCCTGCCTCTGAAGCACGGAATGTTTAACGTCTTACTCCCCACTGGCGACGACGCTTTTCGCATTAATCGAATCACGACACGAACTAGGCTATACTGCCGAAACAGCGTCGGCGCATGACGCTGCAAGGCATTGTTCTGTACAGGGTTTTAGCGATAAGCTTAGCTTGGCAACACCGCTTTTTTTAACTTTTTACCGGCAGCACAATGAACCAAAAATAATAAAAAATCATTCTTGAGGAGGTGTACATGGCTAATCAGAACTTCGATTACGAAGCGATAGTCATCGGTAGCGGCTTCGGTGGCTCCATCAGCTTTTGCCGACTGGCGCAAAAGTGGGGCTCCAAGGTGCTGTTACTGGAACGCGGTAGGCATTATCCGATGGGCTCTTTCGCCCGCTCACCCAAGCAAATTTCCGACAGTTTCTGGAGTGTGGAAGGCGACGCGGTAGAGCGACCGCGTCACATTCAAAACAAAAACCTGCGCGGCCTGTTCGACATCCGTAACTACAAGAAAATGGATGCGGTAATTTCGGCGGGCCTGGGCGGCGGTTCGCTGATTTACGCCAACGTCTTTCTGGAACCACCTGAACAAGTATTCGAGCAAGGCTGGCCGACAGGCTTAGATAAAACCACCCTCGCCCCCTATTATAAAATAGCCAAACAAGTCTTGGGTGCCCGCCCGGTGCCATCCTGGCAAACCGACGACCGCCGAAAAATCGTCCGTACCGAACTTTTTCAAGAGTTTGCCGCTCACGATAACCGCACCAGCAAATTGGCCGACATTTGCGTGTTCTTTGGTAACGATTACAACTACCAAGGTTCAGACACACCCATCCCTATCGGTTTGCAAGAGAAAAACCGTTACGGCGCCACGCAAACCTCGTGTACCTATTGCGGTGAATGCGATATAGGTTGCAACACCCATTCAAAAAACACGCTGGACCTGAATTACATTTACGCCGGCCAACACCAGCATGGTGGTCAGGTACTTACCGACTGCCAAGCCGAAAAAATCATCCCGCTCAACCAACATGGCGATGACGACACATCCGCCACCGGCGAATTCGGCTATCGGTTGGAATTTCAAAATCTTGTCACGGGCAAACTGGAAAGCTTGAAAACCCGCCGCGTGGTGGTTTCGGCAGGCACCTTTGGCAGCAACGAGTTATTGCTGCGCTGCCGCGATGTGCATCGCAGCCTACCCAAACTCAGCGAACAACTGGGACGCTGGTTCTCCGGCAACGGCGACTTTTTATCGTTCGCGATCGAAGGCAAAAAAGACGCCGATCCCAACTACGGACCGGTGATTACCCAATACACCGATTACAACCTGTTCGACCGCTTCAACAGACAGCAGGCTTTTGTATTGGAAGATGCCTCCTATCCGGCTTCACTGGCCTGGTATATCGAAGGCGTATTCCCGACCAGCACCTTGCGCAAGCTGGTCCGCGCCGCGAAAGCCCTGATCGAATGGCTGAAAAAATACCTGAGCAACGGCGTGTGGAACGGCACTTTGGGGTTCTCGCTGCACGAGATATTAAAGGACGATTTGTCTTCAAAATCCGTAGTGATGCTGTGCATGGGCCTGGATAACGGCGACGGCACACTGACACTCAATAAGTCAGACCGTATCGATCTGGATTGGCCGCAAGACACCAGCATGAGCTTGTACCAAGCCATTCTCGCCGCAGGCGAGCGCTTCAAGAAATTTGTCAAATCCAATTGGTTTTTCCCGTTGCCGACCTGGGAGTTACCGATTCGCCATAACGTGACCGTACACCCTTTGGGCGGCTGTATCCTGGCCGACTCGCCGAATAAAGGGGTAGTCAGTGGCCATCCCGAGCAGCGCGGCCAAGCCTTCGGTTACCAAGGCTTATATGTGGTAGACGGCTCGATCTTACCGAGCGCAGTCGGCGCCAACCCGGTGGCCACCATTTCCGCAACAGCGGAATGGATTGCTGAAGGTATCACCGGCATCAAACCCGATGCCAGCCTGGGCGTGTAAACCCAATTCACAGGACTACTGACATGACAACTAGCAACCAAACCTCGTTCGAATTCACCGAAGAAATGAAAGGCTATCTCAGCCTGGGCCAAACCGCTTTCGAAGACGGTTACAAGCAAGGCAAAGAGGACAACCATTACTTCATGTTTCATCTGACCATCCAAAGCGACGATTTGGATACTTTTTTAGAATCCGACGCCCACGAGTCGGCGGCCATCGGCTATGTGGAAGGCGATTTGATCGGCGGTCGCCGTACTGTCGATAAAGGCGTGTTCAATTTGTTCGTCGATAGCGCCGATGCCGACCGTAAACAAATGCTCTATCGCCTGTTTTTCACCGACGCCAACGGCCAGGCCTTGACCTTAAGCGGCAGAAAGCAAATTCAAAACAACGTCGGCCCTGATTTGTGGGCAGACACCACCACCCTGTTCACCAACTTATTCAAAGGCCACGTGGAGGCCGATAAGGAAGCCAAAGCCAAGGTCTACGCCACCGGCTTGCTGTATATCGAAGTGATGGACTTTGCCAAGCAATTGACGACGATACGGGCCAGCGGCGAGACCTTAAAAGACCGCTTGCACGCGGTGGAACGCTTTGGCGGTTTCTTTTTAGGCGCGTTGTGGGATGTTTACAAACCTTCCATGACGCCAAAAATGGGAGGTTTCGAACGGGAAATTCCGCTATACACCACCGAGGGTGTCAAGGATGCCGAAATCAGCACGCATGCGTTCACTACGGCTGATCGCTTAGGTCTCAGCTTGTTGCGTTTCAAACGCGCAACGTGCGACGACGTGGTGGTTCTGGTGCCGGGCCTGACTGCCGCCAGCGATATGTTCATCATGCCGGAACATTACAATCTGACCAGCTATCTGCTGGACCATGGTTTCAGCGACGTGTGGACACTCGATGGACGCATCAGCAACCGTTATTCCTACAATCTGCACCGGCATAATTACAATGTCGACGATCTTGCACTCTATGACATGCCGGCGGCCATTGCCACCGTGCGCGCGGCGGTCGGGCCGTCTGCTCGCATCCATGTCATCAGCCACTGCTTTGGCGCTTTGGCGTTTACGATGGGTTTGTTCGGCAAAGCCGTCACCGGCGTGCGCAGCTTGATTGCCAACGGCGTGGCGCTGACACCGTGCGTGCCAATGCCAGCCAAGGTCAAGCTGTATCTGGGGCCGCTGGCCGCCGATTATATTTTGGGTGTGGATTATCTGAACCCTTACTGGCGGCGGGAACCGGGTTGGGGGGCAGGTAAATTGCTGGCGACGGCGATTTCGGCTTTTCACAAAGAGTGCGACTCGCCGGAATGTCACATGCTCAGTTTTATGTGGGGCTGGGGTTTTCCGGTGTTGTACAAACACGAAAATCTGCACGATGTGACGCATCGCCGCTGCGGCGATTTGTTTGGCGGCTGTAGTGTCAATTACTACCGGCATGTGTTGAAAATGGTCAACGCCAATAACACCGCCGTGAAATATCAGCCTAACGAACCGCGCTACCGCAGTTTGCCGGACAATTATTTCCAACATGCCGCCGAGATCGACACGCCGTGTCTGTTCGTCGCCGGCCAGGATAATGCTTTGTTCCGCAATTCCAATATCGTCTGCCACCAACGTCTGGAACAAATCGTGCCGGGCCGCCATGAACTGCATCTGTTCCCCGATTACGGTCATGCCGATGTGATCATGGGCAAGAATGCCGCCCAGGACATCTATCCACGTTTCGTGGAATTTTTACAAAAACACCGTAATTGAGGAGCTCAGCTATGACAATTACCCAAGAAGATTTACAGCTGACGCTAGCCACCTTGCAACCAGCGCGGGCGACGAGCGCTGGCCAAAACCGCTTGTGCGTCTGCATTAGCGACGTGCATTTCACCGACGACACGGTCGGCAGCCAAAGCGCGGAAGAAACGGTTTGGCCGATTTTTTTCGATGAAATTGTCACGGTCTGCGATAAGCAGAAGATTACCGAATTGACCTTGATCCTGGACGGCGACGTGGTGGATATGATTCGCAGCGCGGAATGGGCCATGGCCGGCGTATACCCGTGGCAACGTGAGCATCCGGAGTTTAAGCCCTGCTTGCGCCGCATTATGGCCAGTATCATAAAGATACATTGCCGTGCCCCTGACCCCAGCGACCCCGATGGTGCTTGCGGATTTTTTTATCGTTTGCAGGAAACGGTAAAGTTTTTAAAAAAACAGCATATCAGCGTTGAAGTGTTGACCTTGCTGGGTAATCACGACAAAGAAATTTTTGCCGACCCGGACGTGCTGAAAAGGTATTACAAAGACTGCGTGGGGCAGCCGATTGAAGAGCTATCGGCGGCTTATCGCAGTTGGGTCGGCAAGATGTATTTCAACGACGAGCAACATTTCGCTGCGCCCGACAGCGTACCCTGGCTGCCGTTTTACTGGGGCGACGCGGAACTGCGCACCTTCATCACCCACGGCCACTGGCGCGACCGCGACAATTGCTTAAGCATTAGTGCCGCAAATGGTCAGCCGGGCTGGACGACCAAGGACGGCTGGCGCGCACAAGCTTGGCAGCAATTGAACTACCGACCTTTTACCGAGCCATGTTTCGGCGACACGGTTGCGGCTGGTGCCTTGTCGACCTTCATTTACCGCTGCCAACTGGCACTGGAAGACTACCGAATAAGCAAAAACGACCCGCAGCTCGATTTAAGCCGCATCAAGCGTATTCTGGCTGAATTGGACTTGTATAGACCCACCTCCGCAGCGGTAAGCAGAATACTGGAAGAAACCCGCAATAAATCCAGCGAGGAATTGCGCGACATCATCGAATCCGAGTTGTATAAAGCCTTGTGCCTCTGGCTACGTGACGATTTTACGCTGGAAAGTTCGCCGTCAGGGCGCCGGTTGGGCCTGAAAATAGCCAGGGTATGGCTGATGCTGACCGGCCGGTTTGATAAGGTTCGAATCCAGTTGCATTTAGTGCGTGCGGTGTTGCTGATCGCGGATATGCTGGAAAAAATCCAGCCCGAGTCGGTTTACAGCGAAGACGGCGCCAGCTTTAAGAATTTGCAAGCCTTTCCCACCTTTCAGGACGCATTTCTGGCCCAAGGTTTTCATCTGCACGGCGAAGGCCACACGCACATTCCACTGCAAGCGGAAGCCGACATGGATTACCCGCCGGACCGTTCGTATAACAACCTAACCTACATCAACTTCGGCACCTGGCGCGATCAAGTTGTCGATAAAGAGAAGGGAGGCTATCGGCGGCGCGGTATTGGTCGCACGTTGTATGTGTTGAATTTGCAAAATCGACAACCTCCGGAGTATCGCTATTTCGTCAGAGACAATTTAAATTGGAGCGACAATATGGATCGCCTATAGGGGTCTAAACCTATATGCCGCGCTGCTTTAAGGCCTGGCAGCGCGGCATGTGTTAGAATCCGGCCAATGCAGGAATTAGACACATTTAAGCTGATCGAGCGGATTAGCGCCTTACTTCGCTCGGAAGAACGCAAAAAATACGCGGCGATCGGTTTGCAACCGGTACATGGTCAGGTATTGGAATATCTGGCCAAGTGCAACAAATACAGCAACACCCATGCTGCGGTAGCCGAATATTTGGGCTTAACCAAGGGCACGGTGTCGCAGACTATTCAGATTTTGGAGCGTAAGCACTATCTGGATAAGACCACGTCCGTTTTGGACGGCCGGGTGGTGCATCTAAGCCTGACCGAGGCCGGCAAGAAGTTGATCGACGAGTTAAAACCGCTGGATATTTTCAAGCAGGCCGAATCCAAAGTCAGTCGCCAGGAATTCGATACCATAGGCCAAGCACTGCAAACCACGCTGGGTGTGCTGCAGAAAGTCAATGACTCGAAGAGTTTTGGTTTGTGCCGTTCCTGCCACTATTTTTCGGTGGAACAGCATCACTATCAATGCGGCTTAACCGAACAACCCTTGGATCGTGAGGATACTGATAAAATATGCCGCGATCATTTACCCATTCCCAATTCATTCATAGACCAAGAGTAGCCACCATGTTTGATCCTAAAGCCATAGACAACCTCGCCGAGCGTATCGCCGGCGCCATCCCTCCCGGTTTGACCAATCTGAAAGACGACGTGGAAAAAAACGTCCATGCCTTGCTTCAAAGCGGCCTGTCCAAACTGGACCTGGTCAGCCGCGAAGAATTTGAAGTGCAAAAAGCGGTATTGGCGAAAACCCGCGCCCGTTTGGAAGAACTGGAAAAACGCGTCGCCGAACTGGAACAACGGATTCCGCAAGCCTAAAATTCCATGTCGCTGGCCGTCGTTTACAGCCGGGGCCGCTCCGGCATAGACGCTCCGCAAGTGATGGTGGAAGTGCATGTCAGTAGTGGGTTGCCGGCGCTCAATATCGTCGGTTTGCCCGAGACGGCGGTTAAAGAAAGCAAGGACAGAGTGCGCGGCGCGATCATCAATTCGCACTTCGAATTTCCGTTTCAACGCATCACTATCAATCTGGCACCCGCCGATCTACCCAAAGAAGGCGGCCGTTTCGACCTGGCGATAGCGCTGGGCATCTTGGCCGCTTCCGGGCAAATCCCCAAAGACGGGCTGCATGAATACGAATGCATAGGCGAGCTATCGCTAGGCGGCGAGTTGCGACCGATTCCCGGCGCACTACCGGTGGCGATTCATTGCCGCAATGCTTTTAGGCAACTGATTCTGCCTGCTGGTTGCGCGGCGGAGGCGTCGTTAATCAAGGATGCGCAATTGCTGCCGGCCAGGACACTGCTGGAGGTTTGCGCCCACTTGGCGGGCCGGCAAGCGATCACGCCACCCGACATTAATCTCAGCTTTGAGCAAGCGGTTCACACCGTGGACTTTGCCGACGTGCACGGCCAGTTTCACGTCAAACGGGCGATGGAAATCGCCGCCGCTGGAAAGCATAATTTACTGATGCTAGGTCCGCCCGGCACCGGCAAGTCGATGTTGGCGGCACGTTTGCCGACCATTTTGCCGGAACTCAGCGAACAGCAAGCCCAGGAAACCGCCGCGCTGGCTTCGATCAGCGACCACGGCCTGGACGTCAGCCGTTGGCGGCAGCCACCCTATAGAGCGCCGCATCATACCGCGTCAGCTGCGGCGTTGGTTGGCGGCGGAAGCAATCCTAAACCCGGCGAAATTTCCTTGTCACACAATGGCGCATTATTTTTGGACGAGCTGCCGGAATTCGACAGAAAGGTCTTGGAAGTGTTGCGCGAACCTTTGGAAACCGGCCACATCACCATTTCCCGCGCCAACCGCCAGGCCGATTTTCCAGCCAGCTTTCAATTGATTGCCGCGATGAATCCTTGTCCATGCGGGTATCTGGGCGACGCTTCCGGCCGCTGCCGCTGCACCTCAGAACAAGTGGCCCGCTATCGGGCACGCGTTTCCGGGCCGTTGCTGGACAGGATAGACATGCATATGGAAGTGCCGCGCGTCGCACTGGACGTATTGCGTAAAGGTTCGGCGGACGGCGAAGAGCTTAGCGAGACCATTCGTCAACGCGTCGTCGCGGCTCGAGAAATTGCTTATCGACGCCAAGGCAAGGCCAATGCTGGGCTAAGTGCCGCGGAGGTAAAGGCTATATGCATCTTGTCCGAAGCCGGCCACCAGCTACTTGAGCAAGCGCTGGAAAAATTCGGATTGTCACACCGTGCTTACCACCGGATTTTGAAACTGGCGCGAACTATCGCCGATCTGGCTAATTCTCCGAATATTGAAATCTCCCACCTCAGCGAAGCCATTGGCTATCGCAAGCTGGATAGAACCCGCTAGGCTAAGTTTTAGGGTAACAAAAAGCGGTTGGCCAAACACTACAGCTTTTGAGTTGCGGCGCTAGATTTACTGAGCAGGCTCTGTCTAGGTTTCTTCAGCGTGTTCAGCAAGATAACAGATAGGGGCAAAAAAAGGCGCATTGCCTAGACAATGCGCCTTGTCTCAAAGTAAAGCTAATGCTTACAGTTTGTCAGCATTTTTACTCAGGTATTCAGCCACGCCGGCAGGGTTGGCATTCATGCCGGCGTCACCTTTGTTCCAACCGGCTGGGCAAACTTCGCCATGCTCTTCGTGGAATTGCAGCGCGTCAACCATGCGCAACATTTCGTCAAAGTTGCGGCCCAGTGGCAGGTCGTTGACAACTTGGTGACGGACAACACCTGCTTTGTCGATCAAGAAACTACCGCGGAACGCTACACCGATAGCTGATTCAACGTCATAGTCTTTGCAAATGCTATGCGTCATGTCGGCTGCCAGTGTGTAACGAACAGGACCGATGCCGCCTTGATTGACGGGGGTGTTACGCCAAGCGTTATGGGTAAAGTGCGAGTCAATTGACACGCCGACCACTTCAACGCCGCGGCTTTTGAATTCGTCGATACGATGATCCAAAGCAATTAATTCGCTTGGGCAAACGAAGGTGAAATCCAATGGATAAAAGAAAAGTACTGCATATTTACCGCTAGTCGCACCCGAGAAACTGTACGAGTCAACAATTTGACCGTCGCCTAATACCGCAGGAACTGTAAAGTCAGGGGCTTGCTTACCTACTAAAACGCTCATCAATTTTCTCCAAAATTATTTACAAAACAAAAGGTTAAGAGGATGTTTGCGCCTCTGCGAGAAGGCTGATTCCTATTCTACACCAATTTAGTTGGTATTCACCTAATAATCCCGGCAAATTCCGCTTGCAAGACAGCCGATTTCGCGCTAATTTGTAATCCATAGCTTACACAATTAACAGGCGGTCTGCGTGCTTCGCGCTGCTTAAATTCACTATGCAGACCTTTGTGAATTTTTTAGGGTACGACAAATGGCAAAAGTAAAACACATTACAGAACCCGATACTTTCGGCTTTCAAGTTCGTATTGTTCGGCGCGGCAAGGAGAGCAGCCGTTATTTCTCTCACAAGCTCTGGGGCAGCAAAACCAAGTCGCTGAAAGCCGCGATTACTTGGCGCGATCAGATGCTGGTGGTGTTGAAAGGCAGTAAGACTCGCTTCTTGAAGCCGCCGAAAAACAAAACTACTACCGGTGTGACCGGTGTATCCAGAACTATCAAGTTTGATCACCGCAAGGATAAAAGCTATCTTTGCTACACGGTGTTTTGGGTAAAAGATGGAAAGTCCCGGAATAAAACCTTCCAAGTGGGTAATGTAGACACGGTAACCGCCGATGACGAATTACACGCGTTTCGGACTGCCCGACTATTTCGTAGTTGCTACGAGCATGCCATCGACCACGATGCGCCGTTCGACGACAGCAAATTCGCGAACTGGAAAAAACTGCGGTTATACGAAAATGAGATGCTGAACGCTGTCAACTGAGCGCATCAGCATGGGATTAATCGATGCGCATCTCAATGCGCATCGACAGATCGACCGCAACTACGTTTTTCGTTAAAGCACCTATCGAGATAAAATCCACCCCGGTCTCGGCAACAGTTCGGATAGTATCCAAGGTAATATTTCCAGACGCTTCCAGCTCCAGTCGTTTCTGATTTAGCTCTACTGCTGTACGCATATCCGCCAGTGAAAAATTATCCAGCATGATCCGATCCGGTTGCGCGGCAAAAGCCTGAGCAAACTCGTCAAGATTTTCCACCTCTACCTCGACTGGCACATCCGCATAGCCCCTAGCCAGCCTGATCGCATTGGCGATTGAGCCGGCCGCGAGGATGTGGTTTTCCTTGATCAAGATAGCATCGAATAAACCGATACGATGATTGAAACAACCTCCGCATTTGACCGCGTATTTTTGCGCCAAACGTAAACCGGGCAGAGTTTTGCGGGTATCCAAGACCTTGCAGCCAGTACCCGCCACGGCCTCCGCATAGTGGCGCGCAACAGTCGCCGTCGCGGATAAGGTTTGCAGTAGATTCAGCGCCGTACGCTCCCCAGTCAGCAATGCCCGAGCAGGGCCATGCAAGCGGCATAGCAGGGTATTGGCAGAGATGCTCTCGCCCTCAGCACATTGCCAATCGACGATGACCTGAGGGCTCAATTGTCGAAACACCTCATCGAACCAGGCTCTACCGCACAGCACCATGGGTTCGCGAGTTACCACTGCGGCATTAGCTTGAGTCTCGGGCGAGACGATGCTGGCGGTAATGTCGCCGCTACCGATATCTTCAGCCAGATAAAGCGCGATTTCCTTTGGGTTTGGTTTCATGGGCGTTTAATTGACGATGAACAAGGTGGGTAATTATAAACCGCATGCGGTGACAGCTGAATCAAACTCGGGCCAATCAAGTAGGGCAACTAAAAGCGTAGGGTTATGGCTGGCAAAGCTTATAAAATACCGCATCACTTACAACGCTTGAAAACCATGATAATTCGCGGCCACTACTTGAGCAGCGCTTGCCAGGTCGCTTCGCCGAACTGCGACGACAGGCCGGACTCCGACGATATTTCGTTGTTGGTAATCCATTGCATCAGCCTGCCTCCGGAACAATTCGCGGGCGACTACATCGATGACTTGTTTTGTAACAGGCTGGATCCCAGCGCACATCCTTATTTCCAGGACATATATCAGCTAAAGGTATCCTCGCATTTGCTGATTCGCCGGGATGGCAGTATCAGGCAATATGTACCGTTTCACCGCAGGGCCTGGCATGCAGGCGTCTCCAAATACCAAGATCGGGAACGCTGTAACGACTTTTCTATTGGTATTGAGCTGGAAGGAGCCATCAGCGTGGCTTACACGGACGTTCAATATCGGTGTCTTGCCGATGTAGTTAGAAAATTACTGGAAGATTATCCGAAATTATCGAGCAGGCGCATTGTCGGCCATAGCGACATCGCCCCGGGCCGAAAAACTGACCCTGGACCATATTTCGATTGGCACTACTTTCACAAGTTGCTGGACTCTTGCGCCGCAAATCCATCACCATAAGCGGATGCGCGCAACACAAGCAACAGACAATTAAACTGCGGACAGAAAAAGCCTAACTAATCGGCTTTTATTTCCAAATGCACAGCTTTAAGGATCTCGAGTAACTCTTGATACTGGACTTGTAGCGGACCCAATTCGCTCTCTAACTGGGCAATGCTTTCGTTGACATTGCCTTTGGATTCGTTGATTTTCCTGAGCATGATCAAGCGGCTTTCGATTTGTTTTTTGTGGTCTTTGATTTGGTGCATCAGTGGCGACAGTACGCTATTACTCCAGGTAACCGCATCGCGCTGGGCTTGTTGCAAAATGTTTCTCGCCTTCGCAATCAGCGTACCGTATAGCTTATTGACCACTATGCTTTGCTCGGTCATCGTGGTTTTGGCGCTATTGCGAAACGCTTCGCCTTCGTCAAAAATCTGCTCCAGTTCGAACTGGTGTTGTTTGATCGAAAACAACTGCGGCTCAATCTCCTTAAAGCCGTATTCGTCCTGAAATTTCTTATGGATAGCCTTGATCAAGCGGCGCGTTTCTTCGGTCATATCGACTGAATCCTGGAGCAAATCGCGCAACTCGTCAAACAACCTACGCATGTTCTGTTTCATGCCGTAAGTAGTCAGACTTTTACTCATATCGTCTTTGGTGCGCCGAATTATGTCGTCGATTTTTTCTTTGGCAAACGAATCGATCAACATTTTCGCTTGTACCGCAAACACTTTCCGGCTGGCCTGAAAGTTCTCGATATTAGCCATGTAAGCGTTTTGACGGTCACGGGTCTCAGCCATCAATTTGCCGGTCAACTCCTGATTCTCGAAATCAACCTGTTTGAATTCATCGAGCTGCTTTTGCGCGTTGGTAATCTTGGAATCCATCAGCTTGACGGACTCACTGACCAGAAAACCGATCTCCTTATCAACCACAGCTTTCAGAATGTCGCGGCGTTGATCAAGAATATCGTCCGACAGATAACTTTCCAGCAGATTGAGACGACTTTTTTGCAGCAAGGCATCATCGCCTTTCACCTTAGCCAATAGCGCCTGTTTCGCTGAGACCGGAAAAATAACTTCCTTCTCCAGATTCAGTATCATCGCGGAGGTATCGATTTGCTTTTGAATCGCGGCTTCATAGCCGGTTTCACCGGCCAAATCGTCCCACATCGAGTCGATTTTATTCATCACCACAGCCAAACCCTGGCGACGATTGCCTCTGGAGCTACAGACGTGGCTTTTCCACATTTCCAAGTCGCTTTTGGTTACTCCGGTATCGGCGGCCAACACGAAAATTATGGCCTGAGCGCTAGGCAACATGCTTAAGGTTAACTCTGGCTCCGTACCCAAGGCATTCAAGCCCGGTGTATCCAGAATGCATAAACCTTCTTTCAACAAAGGATGCGGGAAACTGATCATCGCATGCCGCCAACACGGCACTTCAACGGTTTCAGGATTGATGATGCCTTGTTCGGCAGCTTCTCGCTCGTTCCACAAACCAAGCTTATCGGCCATTTCCCGAGAAACTTTTTTCGTGGCAATCAACTCTCTGAATGCTTCCTGCATTTGTGTGGGCGACTCGCAATTCAATTCGATTTGCGTCCACCGATCAGGATTGCGCTTGTAATCCATCAAGGAAATATCTTCCAAGCGGCTCTCGATGTTGAGCAGCCGAATGTAGCTGCCGCCTTTTTCATCCCAGAACAGCTCTGTGGGCGACATCGTGGTGCGGCCCGGCGACGACGGCAACAAGCGCACGCCCGTTTCAGCAAAAAACAGCGCGTTGATTAACTCGGTTTTACCTCTGGAAAACTCCGCCACAAACGCCAAGGTGACTCGATCGTTGTGTAATCCTTGCAATATATTTAACAACGTATCAGTACTTTGTGGATCACTGAAGCGATAACGATTGCGCCAGTCCCGATACAATTCGATACCCTGAATCAGTTGTTCGCGCCAATGCGTGTATTCGTGCAACTGTTCTTTAAATTCCAGATTTCTCATGGCTCGCCTTTGTTCCGACTGTACTCAATATAAGGGGCAAATTGTAACGGCTAAGTGTAGACCAATAATCCATAAGCAAAAGCCTAAGGCACGCATGACTACTCAAATTCCGTACTGCTGTCGATAGGCCTGAATAATAGCCAACTTATCAGCCGAACCGTTCTGTTGGGAAATAAACTCAATGATGTCGGCCAAGCAGATTATCGCCAACACCGGAATGCCGAATTGCGCCGACACTTCCTGGACGGCCGACAATTCGTTCTGACCTTTTTCCTGGCGATCCAACGCAATTACCACACCTGCCACTTTTGCGCCGGCGGCATTGATAATCTCCACTGATTCGCGCACCGACGTACCTGCGGTAATAACATCATCCAGAATCCAGACTTTGCCTTGCAGGGGTGCGCCGACCAATACGCCGCCTTCGCCATGATCCTTGGCTTCTTTGCGGTTAAACGCAAACGGAATATCGCGCTGCAAGCGGGAATAGGCAATCGAGGTGGTACTGACCAAGGGGATGCCTTTATAAGCCGGCCCGTACAATACATCGACCTCGACACCGGCGCTAATCAGCGCCTGCGCATAAAACTGCCCTAATTTATCCAGCTGAGCGCCGCTGTTGAATAGGCCGGTATTAAAGAAATAAGGACTGACTCGTCCGGACTTTAAATGAAATTCGCCAAACTTTAATACGCCGCAATCCAAAGCGTACTGAATAAACTGTTTTTGGTAATCGAGCATTGTGGAGTGTTACAAATCTAAAATGAAAGCAATTATACCCGCGCGTGTTTAATCGATGAACTTTTCTAGGACTACGTCCAAAAAATCCCAACCTTTTTCGCTACAGCTATAGACCAAGCCATCCCGGTGCAGTAGACCTTGGGCGAGACAGCGGGATAAATTAGGCTCCAAGCTATCTGCCGCCAATCCGGTAGTCAGTTCAAAATCCTTCAGACTAAAGCCCTTCTTTAGTCGCAACTGGTTCATCAGAAACTCTAACGGCAATTGTGCGACCTCAATCGCTTCGCATTGTGATCGACCGGGTTGCGATAAATACTGTTCCGGGCTTCTCGGCTTAATCGTGCGCATTATCTCATCCGGCAAGGCGCGGCTGATTTTGCCGTGCGCGCCTGCGCCTATCCCCAGATAATCGCCAAATTGCCAGTAATTGCGATTATGTCGGGATTGCTTGCCAGGCTTGGCATACGCAGACACTTCGTACTGCTGGTAACCGTTTTCCGCCAACAGTTGCTGGCAGCGCTTTTGCGCGGCGAATATCACGTCGTCTTCCGGCAATTTCGGCGGAAACTTATAAAAATACGTATTGGGTTCCAGCGTCAGTTGGTAAAAGGAAATATGGGTTGGAGCCAAGCTAATGGCAATTTCCACATCGCTCAAGGCCTCGCTCTCGCTCTGATCCGGCAAACCGAACATCAAATCCAGATTGAAATTATCAAACCCGGCTTTACCGGCGATGTCCACCGCAGCCATGGCTTCGGCGGCGGAATGCACCCGTCCTAATGTCCGCAAATGCCGATCCTGAAAGCTTTGAATGCCTATCGACAAGCGATTAATGCCTAAAGCCCGAAACTCATGAAATTTTGCGCTTTCAAAGGTGCCGGGATTGGCTTCCAATGTGATTTCGCACTGTTCGTCAACAATTACTGACTGCCTGACTCCGGCCAACAAACGGTCTAACGCTTCAGGCGAAAACAAGCTAGGCGTACCCCCCCCCATAAATATACTGTTGATGCTTCGTTGCCCACCCAGCAGTTCCAAATCAGCATACAGGTCGGTCAGCAAGGCATCGATGTAAGCCTGTTCGGGAATCGGGTTTTTAACGGCGTGGGAATTGAAGTCGCAATACGGGCACTTCTGGATGCACCAGGGGAAGTGGATATATAGACTCAGAGGCAACAACTCGGCAGACCTTACCACACGCCGACATTCGCCATGGACGCCCACGGCTCTTGCGGCGGCAAAGCCTGGTGTTTTTGTAACAATTCGATAGAAATTTGGTCGGGCGAGCGCAGAAATGCCATATAACCATCGCGCGGCGGCCGGTTAATCGTTACCCCTTTAGTCATTAAGTCTTGGCAAACCGCATAAATATCCTCCACTTCGAAGGCTAAATGCCCGAAATTACGGCCACCACCGTAATCCTCCGTATCCCAGTTGAACGTCAGTTCCAGCAATGGCGCGTCAACCGCTGCGGCGTTCTGCCGGTCGCCAGGTGCA
This sequence comes from Methylomonas sp. 2F7, assembly GCF_057126975.1. Taxonomy (NCBI): domain Bacteria; kingdom Pseudomonadati; phylum Pseudomonadota; class Gammaproteobacteria; order Methylococcales; family Methylococcaceae; genus Methylomonas; species Methylomonas sp. 2F7. The sequence continues at coordinate 4,262,219 of NZ_CP195203.1, read as the reverse complement.
GCGAGATACACCAAGGTAAAACGTCCGGTTTCGCTTTCCATGCGCCGCACTTCAACTAAACCCAATTTATTGCAATAAAAATCCAGCGATTCGGCAAGATTCTTTACCCGAACCATGGTGTGTAAATAACGCATATTTGCCGCCCCAGAAAATAAAAGCGCGATTATGAACGAGTCGGCGGTGGAGAATAAAGTTTCCTGATCAATAACAGGCTTCCGCTCAACCAAGAAAGCCCGCCATGCCCGCCATCCAGGGCCATGGATAGCAAGCTTCGAACTATCCATGCGGCCTGGATTTCGGTATTCGCTGCCAAAATGACGATTGCAAGGATGGGGGCAGCGCACACGTGAAGCGGCTTGCTGATCAGGTAAAGTTATACTCGCAAGCCAGACGAGCTCGCCGCAACCCAATTAATCCAAAGCTTTGCGATACACCGACGGCATGATGGTTTGCAGCTCGGTTTTCATACCGCTCAAGGATTCGGAATGACTGATAAAAAAATAGCCGCCGGGCCGCAGGTATTTAACAATTTTGTCCAGCAGACGTTGCTTGGTTTCAATATCAAAATAAATCATTACGTTACGTAAAAAAATCACGTCGAAGGTACCCAAGTCCGGCAGCGTTCCAATCAAATTGGCATATTCGAACTTAACGCGACTGCGTAGCTCAGGCGCCACCAGCAAAAAACCGTCATATTCACCTGTACCTTTCAGACAATACTTTTTCAATAACGGAAGAGGAATTTTTTCGGCGGCATTACTGGGATACAGGCCACGCCGGGCTTTTTCCAGAATTCGCGTGGAAATATCTGTTCCGACAATATCCCATTGCCGGGATCTCAAATACTCCGCCAATAGCATCGCCAGCGTGTAAGCTTCCTCGCCGCTAGAACTGGCCGCGCTCCAAACTCGAAACGGCTTGGCCGCGGAGTGCTGCGGCAAAATCTTTTCAACCACATAATCGAAATGCTTGGATTCGCGGAAAAAATAGGTTTCATTGGTGGTTAGCAAATCGATAGCCATCGTCGTTTCATTTTCGAATCCCGGCTTACCGAATTGCCGAAAATACTCGCCATAGCTATCGATGCCATGATGACGCAAACGCTTCTCCAAACGTCCCATCACCATGGCCTGCTTACTGTCGTTTAAGACAATACCAGCGTGCTTGTAAAGATAGTCCCTGATCCAGGCAAACTCTTGCTTATGCAATATCGGCGCGCCGACACGATGGATTGACGACACTCTATACTCCTATTTGTAGCGTATACACATCAACTCTCCCAATAATACGGTTAAAACCGCTCGAAGTGATTAAGATCGAATTCCGGTTCGTTGTTTTCGTGGAATTTAGGTTTTTTTGTGTACAGGGTTTTTTTCGTGGTTTGCCGACGATTCGAGTACGCAACTTTCTGGCTTGGAGACTGCTCGCCCGTCATCCTAAAAAAGCTCATCAACAGTTGTAATTGTTCGGATTGTCCGGTCATTTCTTCGGCTGTTGCCGCCAATTCTTCGCTTGCAGAGGCATTTTGCTGTGTCAGCTGACTCATCTGACTCATAGCGGTGTTAATCTGACCAGCACCTGCCGATTGCTCCTGAGACGCGGCGGCGATTTCCTGCACCAAATCGGAGGTTTTGGCGATACTCGGTACGATTGCATCCAGCAGCTTGCCGGCGCTTTCAGCCGTCATTACGCTGTTTTCCGCCAATTCACCGATTTCCTGCGCGGCTATTTGACTCCGCTCGGCGAGTTTGCGGACTTCCGCCGCGACCACTGCAAACCCCTTGCCGTGGTCGCCCGCCCGCGCCGCTTCTATAGCGGCGTTTAAGGCCAGCATATTGGTTTGATAGGCGATGTCGTCAATGATGCCGATTTTGCTGGCGATTAGTTTCATGGCCGAGACGGTGTGCTTAACCGCCTCACCACCTGCGATGGCTTCCCGAGATGCTTGACTGGCCATGCCTTCTGTAATCCTGGCGTTTTCAGCATTCTGATTAACACTAGCTGCCATTTCTTCGATACTGGCACTGGATTCATCGACACTTGCGGCTTGCTCGCTCGCCGACTGCGCGAGGGATTGGGACGTAGAACTGATTTGTTCGGACGCGTTCAACAACTCGCCGGCGGAGGACGTCACCTCGCTTACAATCTTCGACAAAGCTTCAACGGTGCCGTTTATGCCGTCTTTGGTTTCGCCGAACAAACCAGGATAGGCCTTGATTATGGTTTGCGACAAGTCGCCATTAGCCAGCGCACCGGCCACCCTGCTAATGTCCTGCAATGCGACTTCGGTCGTATCGGTCAGCTGGTTTAATAACTGGGCAATTTGCAGATCGCTACCTTGCTTGCTGTCCAAACTCATCTTGGTACTAAAATCGCCATTCACCGCATCCTCCACTATCATGCGAATTTCGGCAACATTGCTTCCTAGTCTAGCCTGCATGGCTTTTAAACCCAATAACACCTGACTGACTTCGTCTTCGCCTGCGGCGTCAATCTCCGAATTCAATTGCCCGTTGGAGATTTTGTCAAATACCGCCAATGCCTGTCCCAGCGGCCGGGTGATTGAACGCGTGATGACCATACCCAGCCACACCAAAATAGCGATCGCTCCAACCAGCAAACTCAAAGCAACGATCTTGGCGGTTTCGAAACGCTCAACACCAGCTTTGTACTCAGCCGCTGCTACGTCGCCTTGCAAGTTTTTCAGCGCTTCAACATCAGCATCCACCGATTCGTATAAGCGCTCAATATCAGCCACGAGTTTACTGGCTTGGTCACCGCGGCCCAAACGCAACGCTTCTAACCCAGGTTGTAATGCCTCTCGATCAAACTTGACGCGAGACTCATTAAACCGCTCCGCGAGAATTTTCTCGTCGGGGGTTAAATAAGTTGCCATGTAACCCTTCCACAGCTCGTTTACAGTCGCGTTATTTTTTTCCACAGTCGACATTGCATTTGTCTTGCCCTCTTGTGTACCACTCGTTGTTTTTGGACTATTCGCCAATTCTCCCAATGCATCCAACAACACATATTTATTTTCTTGTAATGACTCATTAAGCAAGCTCAGATCCCGCAATGGCACCATACGGTCCTCATAAACGGTCTTCAAACTCTGTTGGCTGGCGTTCAAACCCGTATAACCTTGAACCGCCAGGACAACAGCAACCAATACGCCAAATCCGATCATGCAGGCCAGACGTGCGCCGATATTAAATTTAAGTAACATTTTTCGCTCTCCGAGCCAGTGTGTTTTTAATTATTTTGACCGGGCAAATGCCTAAAGCCTTTGCCTTACCTTCAGGGTTATTAACCCGGCCCTATTTGTCACGGTTATTCCGTTCGGGCTGAACTCGTCGAAGCCTAGGCTGGTGTGCCCTTCGCCAGGCTCCGGACGCACGGCATCCAAAGGCCGGGTTAATAATTAGCCCGTCAAAAAGCAATATTCATAAGACTTTGCCACGGTCTACCCGCAAGGAATCAAGTTGAGAAGAAATTGACGCTTCTCAACGCGCCATCCCTTTTGCTAATGCCTAAGATTCAGAAAGACGAGCATTCAGCCCGATTAAGTTGTTCGAGAAGCCCCGCAAAGGTAAATTCCGTTCATTAAGAGATTGCCGTATCAGGAACGGAACCACCTCTTGGTACCGTATGTTTTCCCGCCTACATACGGCAACAAGCTGAAAGGCAGTTAGCCAGCATGTTGATAAATTTAAACGTCTCAAGTACTGGATCGATTAAGCGACGTTTGTATCCGGCAACGCATGACGGTCTTGGCGAACTTTACTCAAAGCCGCCATTTCATCCACCGACAGTACCTTACTGACATTCAATAAAATAACAAAGCGGCCATTCCGTTTGGCCATGCCGTTAATAAAGTCAGGTCTAATCCCCGCCCCAAAACTTGGCGGCGGCTCGATGTCCTGTTGACTGATTTCGACCACTTCGTTGACTGCATCCACGATGATCCCCAGATCCTGGGATACGCCATCCTCAGTTTCGCTGGCGGTTTCGACGATAACGATACCGGTGCGCTTGGCAACAGGCGTCGATCCCTTACCGAAGCGCGCCAGCAAATCCACCACCGGCACCACGCTACCGCGCAGATTAATCACGCCGCGCACAAACACCGGCATCATAGGTACTTCGGTAAGATTGCCGTAATCGATGATTTCCTTACTACTCAAAATGCCTAGTGCGTAAAGCTCGCCCCCAAGGGTAAAGGTTAAGTATTGACCCGCCAGCGCAGTCTGTTTGCTCTGCGCAGCCGGTAATTTTTCCTGAGTTGTTGCAAGTTCTGTCATGGCCCGCTCCTAGAAACGTTCGAACTGGTTTAAATCGAAGTCATGATCGATATTCGCACTTGCCTGAGCGACGGGCTTTACCTTGATAGTCTTTTTTGTGGCTTTGACTTCAGTTGGCGTCGTAGCTCTTCGACCGCCATTGTCGAGTCTAAAAAAGCTCATCAACGATTGCAGCTGTTCAGCCTGACTGGTCATTTCTTCCGCAGTTGCCGCCAATTGTTCGCTGGCCGAAGCATTCTGCTGGGTAATCTGGTTCATCTGGTTCATCGCATTGTTGACTTGGCTGACACCGGCCGATTGCTCTTGCGACGCGGCGGCAATCTCCTGGACCAAATCGGAGGTTCTGGCTATGCTGGGGACGATTTCATCCAACAGTTTGCCGGCCGATTCGGCTGTTTCCACGCTGGTTTCCGCTAATTCGCCGATTTCCTGCGCGGCCACTTGGCTGCGCTCGGCCAGCTTGCGGACTTCCGCCGCCACTACCGCGAAGCCTTTGCCGTGATCGCCGGCCCGCGCCGCTTCGATGGCCGCATTCAGTGCCAACATGTTGGTCTGATAAGCAATGTCATCGATGATGCCGATTTTCTTGGCGATCTCGCGCATGGCGTCAACGGTCTGCTTAACGGCTTCACCGCCTTGGCTGGCTTCGGTAGCGGCTTTGCTGGCCATGCCGTCGGTGACTTTGGCATTGTCGGCATTCTGGTTGATGCTGGCCGCCATTTCCTCGATGCTGGCGCTGGTGATCTCGACACTGCCCGCTTGTTCGCTGGCGGCTTGCGACAGCGATTGGGAGGTGGAACTGATCTGCTCTGAGGCATTACCCAGCTGATCCGCTGCCGAAATAACCTCGGAAATGGTTTGGGAGAGTTTGGCGACGGTGTTATTCACGGTGTCTTTAAATTCACCCAACTGGCCTTTGTAGTTACCTGTCACGTTGCGGGTCAAATCGCCTTGTTCAACCAACGCCAGCACTTCGACGGCTTCATTCAGCGGCAAGATCACGCCATCCAGGGTGTCATTGACGCCTTCGACGATTTTGCGGAAGTCGCCTTGGTGCTTACTGGCGTCGGCACGCGTTTGCAGACGGCCTTCGACGGCGGCGGTGGCCAGCATATTGGCGTCGGCCACCAGTGCATTGACCGCATCGATACAGGTATTGAGGTTGTTTTTAATCGTGTTGAAATCGCCGTTGTAGCTATCGGTGATTTTGGCCGGAATGTGTCCTTTGGAAATGTTATCGACATAGTCAGCCGCTACATTCAACGGGCCTATGACCGCATTCAGGGTCAGGTTCACGCCCTCGACAATCTTGCGAAAATCGCCTTGGTGTTTAGTGGCATCGGCTCTAGTTGCCAGATGGCCTTCTACGGCGGCGGTCGAGAGCATATTGGCGTCGGCGACCAGGGCGTTCACCGCGTCGATGCACGTGTTCAGATTGTTTTTGATGACATTGAAATCACCGTTGTAGTTATCGGTGATTTTGGCCGGGATCGCCCCTTTGGCGATATTGTCCACGTACTCGGCCGCGACGTTGAGCGGGCCGATCACGGCGTCCAGCGTGTTGTTGACGCCTTCGACAATCTTGCGGTAATCGCCTTGGTATTGGCTGGCATCGGCGCGGGTGGCTAAGCGGCCTTCGATGGCCGCTTTTTCCAGCGCAGCGGCTTCGGCCACCATGCTGCTAATCGCGTCGATACAGTTATTCAGGTTGTTTTTGATGGTGTTGAAATCGCCGTTGTAGTGGTCGGTGATTTTCGCCGGAATCGCCCCGCGAGAGATGTTGTCCACGTACTCGGCCGCGACGTTCAAGGGTCCGATCACCGCATCCAGGGTGCTGTTGACCCCTTCGACGATTTTCCGGAAATCGCCTTGGTGTTGGCTGGCATCGGCACGGGTGGCCAAGCGACCTTCGACGGCGGCAGTAGACAACCGGTTGGCGTCGGCCACCAGGGCGTTCACCGCATCGATACAGGTATTCAGGTTGTTTTTGATGGTGTTGAAATCACCGTTGTAGGTGTCGGTGATTTTGGCCGGAATCGCCCCGCGAGAGATGTTGTCCACATACTCGGCCGCGACGTTGAGCGGGCCGATCACGGCGTCCAGCGTGTTGTTGACGCCTTCGACAATCTTGCGGTAATCGCCTTGGTATTGGCTGGCGTCGGCGCGGGTGGCTAAGCGGCCTTCGATGGCCGCTTTTTCCAGCGCAGCGGCTTCCGCCACCATGCTGCTGATCGCGTCGATACAGTTATTCAGGTTGTTTTTGATGGTGTTGAAATCCCCGTTGTAGTGGTCGGTGATTTTCGCCGGAATCGCCCCGCGAGAGATGTTGTCCACGTACTCGGCGGCGACGTTCAAGGGCCCGATCACCGCATCCAGGGTGCTGTTGACCCCTTCGACGATTTTCCGGAAATCGCCTTGGTGTTGGCTGGCATCCGCTCGGGTGGCCAAGCGACCTTCGACGGCGGCAGTAGACAACCGGTTGGCGTCGGCCACCAGGGCGTTCACCGCGTCGATACAGGTATTCAGGTTGTTTTTGATGGTGTTGAAATCGCCGTTGTAGTGGTCGGTGATTTTGGCCGGAATCGCGCCTTTGGCGATGTTGTCCACATACTCGGCCGCGACGTTGAGTGGGCCGATCACGGCGTCCAGCGTGTTGTTGACGCCTTCGACAATTTTACGGAAGTCACCTTGGTGTTTACTGGCGTCGGCGCGGGTAGCAAGACGGCCTTCAACGGCGGCGGTGGAGAGCATCTCGGCGTCGACGACCAATGCTCTGATGTTATTTCTTACTACGTCAATGGTATCGTTAATAAATTTTTTCTTGCCAGGCAGCTTTTCCACATCGGCGTCGAGATTACCTTTCCCAAACTCCACGAAACAATTCATCGCCATCTTTTTGACGGCGATATGCCCGTTCACCATGTCGTTAACACCTTTGGCAACAGTCTTAAAGCTGCCGTGGAATTTTTGTTGATCAACCACGACATCGATATCACCTTTTTCATGCTCGGTGGCCATATGGTCCATCTCGGCTAACAGCGCTTTGATGTTATCGCTAAGCTGCTTCATATTCGCCATAACGCTAGTTTCATCGCCTTGTTTAGGTTGAATGGCAGTAGATAAATCTCCCTGCGAAATTTTATAGGCCAAATCCGCAACAAACGCCGGTTCCCCGCCCAGTTGACGCATCAGGTTGCGTAGGATAAAAAAGCCCAGCACCCCCATTACCATCATGGTCAAGAAAGCAATAAAGAACGAAAGTAAGACTGCACTGGACTTGGTTGAAGCCGCGGTATCACTTGACGTTTTACCTAGCTTCTGGTTGTAACCACTATGATCTGCGAACCCGTCGATGAGTTTTCTAATAGCTGCCTGACCGTCTATCATGGCATCGCGAGCATCTTCCATCTTACCTGCTCGAGACAAGTCGCGGACCTTCATTCGTAAGGCATCGTATGCCATTAAATTTTCTCGGTCTGCTGCTAAAAGCCTTCCGTCCTCTTCGTCGTAAAGCAGCGGCTCATACTCTTTAAGCACACTATCTATCTTGGCCCGGTTGGCGTCGATCTTTTGCTCCAACGCGTCTTTGGCGGTTTTATCCGTAAGTAAAATATGCTGCCAGACCTGAGCGCGAATATTGGATATTTCGTCGGCGACATCATTCAGCATTAACACACTGGGTAAGGTGTTAACACTATTAAAATTAGCAGCCGTGTAGACCTTATCGATCTGAACATAACTGAATCCCGCCAATCCGGCCAAGCCCAAAACGGCCGAACCGATCAGTATTAACAAGCGTTGTGTGACTGTCATTGTTGTACCCTCATTAGTTTTCTTAAATGTATAACGTCGCTCACGCGATAAAGTAGTACGGCATTCCTTACCGCGCTGATTTCACAACATCAGGCTGACCACTTCTCTTTTAGTCGCCCGTTGCTTGAGTCATTTCGCTCAGCTGATTCCAGTTATCAAAACCCAAGTTCTACAAGCCGCTGTTTTACAACTTCGCTTGTTTTTTCAATGTCACGATTGCAACACTGACTTGGCTGGACGCCAATGCAAAGGCGCTGCCCGCATCTAACAAGGACTCGGCTGTTTCATATTGGCCGCTATTAATAACCTCGGCCACTTTTCCGGCTTCGCGATGAAACTGGGCATGTCTATGCAGACAGTCCTGAAAACCCGACAAATGTTGGTATTGCCGTTGGCCGCCACCGTGTAACCATTTGCCCAACTTGCAACAATCGTCCCGGCCAATGGTGACGGCATCCATGTGCTCATGTTGGCTGATACCCCGTCGCAATTTAACTTTCCACTCGCTGTGCGCTTGAATGGCTGCATCCAAATCGATAGTGTCATCCTCTGCGGCTTTCGCGCTTGTCGGCTTTGCACTTCCTGACTGACGCGATGTTGCCTGGGTCGCAGACCGGCTAACACCATGTCCGGAAGCGGTAATTTTGAAAAAACTCATCAATGTTTGCAGTTGTTCGGTTTGCCCCATCATTTCTTCCGCAGTTGCCGCCAATTGTTCGCTGGCCGAAGCATTCTGCTGGGTAATCTGGTTCATCTGGTTCATCGCATTGTTGACTTGGCTGACACCGGCCGATTGCTCTTGCGACGCGGCGGCAATCTCCTGGACCAAATCGGAGGTTCTGGCTATGCTGGGGACGATTTCATCCAACAGTTTGCCGGCCGATTCGGCTGTTTCCACGCTGGTTTCCGCTAATTCGCCGATTTCCTGCGCGGCCACTTGGCTGCGCTCGGCCAGCTTGCGGACTTCCGCCGCCACTACCGCGAAGCCTTTGCCGTGATCGCCGGCCCGCGCCGCTTCGATGGCCGCATTCAGTGCCAACATGTTGGTCTGATAAGCAATGTCATCGATGATGCCGATTTTCTTGGCGATCTCGCGCATGGCGTCAACGGTCTGCTTAACGGCTTCACCGCCTTGGCTGGCTTCGGTAGCGGCTTTGCTGGCCATGCCGTCGGTGACTTTGGCATTGTCGGCATTCTGGTTGATGCTGGCCGCCATTTCCTCGATGCTGGCGCTGGTGATCTCGACACTGCCCGCTTGTTCGCTGGCGGCTTGCGACAGCGATTGGGAGGTGGAACTGATCTGCTCTGAGGCATTACCCAGCTGATCCGCTGCCGAAATAACCTCGGAAATGGTTTGGGAGAGTTTGGCGACGGTGTTATTCACGGTGTCTTTAAATTCACCCAACTGGCCTTTGTAGTTACCTGTCACGTTGCGGGTCAAATCGCCTTGTTCAACCAACGCCAGCACTTCGACGGCTTCATTCAGCGGCAAGATCACGCCATCCAGGGTGTCATTGACGCCTTCGACGATTTTGCGGAAGTCGCCTTGGTGCTTACTGGCGTCGGCACGCGTTTGCAGACGGCCTTCGACGGCGGCGGTGGCCAGCATATTGGCGTCGGCCACCAGTGCATTGACCGCATCGATACAGGTATTGAGGTTGTTTTTAATCGTGTTGAAATCGCCGTTGTAGCTATCGGTGATTTTGGCCGGAATGTGTCCTTTGGAAATGTTATCGACATAGTCAGCCGCTACATTCAACGGGCCTATGACCGCATTCAGGGTCAGGTTCACGCCCTCGACAATCTTGCGAAAATCGCCTTGGTGTTTAGTGGCATCGGCTCTAGTTGCCAGATGGCCTTCTACGGCGGCGGTCGAGAGCATATTGGCGTCGGCGACCAGGGCGTTCACCGCGTCGATGCACGTGTTCAGATTGTTTTTGATGACATTGAAATCACCGTTGTAGTTATCGGTGATTTTGGCCGGGATCGCCCCTTTGGCGATATTGTCCACGTACTCGGCCGCGACGTTGAGCGGGCCGATCACGGCGTCCAGCGTGTTGTTGACGCCTTCGACAATCTTGCGGTAATCGCCTTGGTATTGGCTGGCATCGGCGCGGGTGGCTAAGCGGCCTTCGATGGCCGCTTTTTCCAGCGCAGCGGCTTCGGCCACCATGCTGCTAATCGCGTCGATACAGTTATTCAGGTTGTTTTTGATGGTGTTGAAATCGCCGTTGTAGTGGTCGGTGATTTTCGCCGGAATCGCCCCGCGAGAGATGTTGTCCACGTACTCGGCCGCGACGTTCAAGGGTCCGATCACCGCATCCAGGGTGCTGTTGACCCCTTCGACGATTTTCCGGAAATCGCCTTGGTGTTGGCTGGCATCGGCACGGGTGGCCAAGCGACCTTCGACGGCGGCAGTAGACAACCGGTTGGCGTCGGCCACCAGGGCGTTCACCGCATCGATACAGGTATTCAGGTTGTTTTTGATGGTGTTGAAATCACCGTTGTAGGTGTCGGTGATTTTGGCCGGAATCGCCCCGCGAGAGATGTTGTCCACATACTCGGCCGCGACGTTGAGCGGGCCGATCACGGCGTCCAGCGTGTTGTTGACGCCTTCGACAATCTTGCGGTAATCGCCTTGGTATTGGCTGGCGTCGGCGCGGGTGGCTAAGCGGCCTTCGATGGCCGCTTTTTCCAGCGCAGCGGCTTCCGCCACCATGCTGCTGATCGCGTCGATACAGTTATTCAGGTTGTTTTTGATGGTGTTGAAATCCCCGTTGTAGTGGTCGGTGATTTTCGCCGGAATCGCCCCGCGAGAGATGTTGTCCACGTACTCGGCGGCGACGTTCAAGGGCCCGATCACCGCATCCAGGGTGCTGTTGACCCCTTCGACGATTTTCCGGAAATCGCCTTGGTGTTGGCTGGCATCCGCTCGGGTGGCCAAGCGACCTTCGACGGCGGCAGTAGACAACCGGTTGGCGTCGGCCACCAGGGCGTTCACCGCGTCGATACAGGTATTCAGGTTGTTTTTGATGGTGTTGAAATCACCGTTGTAGGTGTCGGTGATTTTGGCCGGAATCGCCCCGCGAGAGATGTTGTCCACATATTCGGCGGCCACGTTCAAGGGCCCGATCACGGCATCCAGCGTGTTGTTGACGCCTTCGACAATCTTGCGGTAATCGCCTTGGTATTGGCTGGCGTCGGCGCGGGTGGCTAAGCGGCCTTCGATGGCCGCTTTTTCCAGTGCCGCTGCTTCGGCCACCATGCTACTAATCGCGTCGATACAGTTGTTCAGGTTGTTTTTGATGGTGTTGAAATCGCCGTTGTAGTGGTCGGTGATTTTGGCCGGAATCGCCCCGCGAGAGATGTTGTCCACGTACTCGGCGGCGACGTTCAGAGGTCCGATCACGGCCTCCAGTGTGTCATTAACGCCTACGACGATTTTCCGATAATCACCCTGGTGTTTAGTGGCATCTGCTCGGGTAGACAGTTGGCCTTCTACAGCAGCGTGAGACAGCATAACGGCATCGGCAATCAAAGATTGCACGGAGAATACCGCGGCTTTGACACCCTCATTCAGTTGATTGAATTCCAAGCCGTAGTTATGGCTATCGTTTTGCGGCATTTGGCCGCGCCCGAACAAGGTCATGGCATGAATCATTGCATTCACTGGACGGAGCACCCCCATGACGATGTACCAACTCATCGCCAGGAAACCCAACAAGAACAATGACACAACTATCAGCGTGGTGTTGATAGTGCCTCCTAATCGCGCCAAACGTGCATCCAAACCGGCATATAGCAACTTACTAAATCCGCCTGATAACGAGAAGTTTTGTTGGATCGCCTGAGTCAAGCTATTGAAATAATCGCTACCGGCAAGCTCGAGTTGCCCGCGTTGTAAAATTTCTGTTTCAGTCAAGGTCAGCGCTTGCTTGGCAAAGGCGGCGGCTTTTTGCAAATCCGTGCGGAGTGCGGGATCCATACTGCCGATTTTGGGAATATTCTCGTCGATCATCATCAGGGTTTCTTCGGCATTCGCGATTAACGCCCGCAGATAAGCGGCTTCTGCAACAGTCACGGTTTTTCGCTGCAAAATCGGAGACCCCACGCCTCTGAGCATACCCAATTGTTCGGACAGCTCAGGAAATAAGTTAATTGCCAACACTTGGGCGTAATAGGTATCGGTTTCCGGATCCAACCCTAATCCCGAGGCATCAGCCACTTTGCGGTTAAAAGCATGCAATTGACTAATGAATTCGCCATGCTTTGCAAGATTGGTTTGTGCATCAAATCTGCTAGCCGAAGCGGACAGCTCTTGCCATTTTTCCCTGAGTGCCTGCCAGGCCAAAGTCAGCTTTAATTTAGCCAACCGCCCGTCCAATGCGGATATACTGGTGATTTGCTGATTGACTTCGTTGCGTTTCGCCTCCCGACGACTCGCTTCCTGTGCGTTGCCTGCGATCACCATCGCGTTCAAGCCACGGTGCTCCACCACCAGTTGCATCAGTTTGATGGTCTCCGTGGCGTAATCGACACCTTGTTTTTCCTTTAATGCGAAATCCTTGTCTGCGATATTGTCATTTATCAAAAAGTAGGTTGGCACTGCGAACATAGCAATAGCCAGAACCACTAAGGCAACAAACTTTTGCCAGAGCTTAATTTTGCTAAATACGCTAGAAATCTTTCCGTCTTTAAAGGGGTTTTTAACTCGACCGGCTTTGATATCAGCATAAAGTGCGGCCGCCGCATCAACTTCGCTGCGTGCTGGTTTGAAGCGGATAGACCGGTAACCAATCAACTGGCCTTCGTTGTAAATTGGCGCGACATTGGCTTCCACCCAATAAAAATCGCCATTTTTGGAACGGTTTTTTACCAAACCGCGCCAAGTACAACCGGACTCTATGGTTCGCCACATCCATTCATAGGCCTCTTCCGGCATATCCGGGTGACGCACAATGTTATGCGGCTGCCCCAGTAATTCCTCTTCAGTGAAACCACTCAATTTTATGAAAGCTGGGCTGACACTGGTGATATAGCCACTCAAATCGGTGGTAGAGGTGAGAATGTCTTCTTCGGAAAAATGTAATTCGACGTCAGTAACGGGTTGATTATTTCTCATGGCTATTTTCCTTTGTGTGTAATTGGCGTTTTCCCAATTTGGCTCAAGCCTGAGCTAAGTGCATATTGCCCTGAAGTTTATGTTCAAAGGCACTCACCAAGACCGGTACATCCAGAATTAAAGCGACTTCGCCACTGCCTAAAATAGTGGATCCACCCAGCCCCTCCACATGGCCGAATAACTTGCCAAGGGGCTTGATAACAGTCTGAAACTCGCCGATTAAGCGATCAACGACCAGTCCCGTCTTGACACCCGCTGCATGCACCACGACGACATTAGGTCTACGCGGTTGATCTCCGCTAATGTTGAACAGATCGCGCAAGCGGATAAAAGGCAACACTTCGCCGCGCAAATCCATGTAATCCCTATTATTCAAATCGCCGGACAACTCCAGACACTCGACAACCCGGTCAAGAGGAATCACATACGATGACTTACCCACCCCCACCAGGAAGCCATCGATAATGGCTAATGTCAGTGGTAAACGAATTCGGATGGTGGAACCTTGGCCAGGCCGGCTTTCAACTTCGATATCGCCGCGTAAATCGGTAACGTTCCGCTTGACCACATCCATGCCCACGCCGCGCCCGGACAGATTGGAAATTTGGCTGGCGGTGGAAAAACCGGGTTCAAAAATCAAGCTATAAATGTCTTGATCGCTTAGCTTCGCATCGGGTTGAACCAAACCTTTTTCGATGGCTTTTGCCAAAATACGATCACGATCAAGGCCGCCACCGTCATCGCTGACTTCTATGGCGATACTGCCCGACTCGTGGTAGGCGTTTAATCTGAGTTCGCCGCGACTGGATTTGCCACGCGCCGCGCGGACTTCGGCAGACTCGATACCATGGTCCATGGCGTTGCGGACCAAGTGCATCAGCGGATCGCCGATTTTTTCGACAACTGATTTGTCAACTTCGGTATCGCCGCCGGTAATGACCAAGCTAATATCTTTGCCCAGCTCTTTGCCGACATCGCGCACCACTCTCTGGAAGCGGCTGAATGTGGCGCCTATCGCCACCATGCGTAGTTGCAATGCACCGTCGCGTACTTCTTCGACCAAGCGCATCATTTCGCTGGTGGCTTCCAATAGCCCGGAATCGCTGGTCTGTAAGGCACGCAGATTAACGCCCGCACCCGAAATAACCAGTTCGCCTATCACATCGATTAGTTTGTCCAAGCGTTCGGCGTCGACGCGTATGGTTTGGTTTTCTCGGGCTTTGTTGTCTTTAATCTGCTGTTGCTTTTCCAGCGCCGCATTAACCAGCGGCTGTTGCACCACTTGTTGATCGACCAAGATTTCGCCTAGGCGTGTGTTCGGTTGCGGTACCTGCGCCTGTTGCGCATTGAGCCCTTCTTGTAGTTCGCGTTGGGTAATTACCCCGCTTTTCAGCAATAGCTCGCCGAGTTGGGCATTGTCTTCGCCCAACGAATTGATCAGTTCGACGTAGTAGGGTATTTTGTCTTCCAGCGGCAAAATGTGGATGTAACTGCCTTCGCGCACAAAATCGAACACGCTTTCGATAGCGGCTTTGTCTGCGTCGCTTTTTAGGACAATTTCAAACCCCAGGTAGCTGCTTTCGGGATCCATGCTCTCGGCATCCGGCATCGCGTGGCTGAAAGTAGTCAGCGACATAATTTCACCCAGCGTTGCCAAATAACGGATGAAAGACAACGGATCCATACCGTCGCGTAGACAGTTCTCGCCGAATTGAATAAACAAATGCCAATTGCCGCTGTCGATTACACCGCCACCGCTGACTTCGAACTGCTCGCCAGCAGTCTGCGCGGTAGTCATAGCCTGCTTCGGCTCCGGCTTCAAAAAAGACTCTAATCCATCGAGCAACTGTCGTTCAGCATTCGTCATTGATGGGTTGGCGCTGACATTACCGTCGGCCACAGCTTGAATCAGCTCAATCATATGGTCGCAGCAAGGTAGTAGGATGGCGACCAGTTCCGGTGAAACGCTCAACTTTCCGTCGCGCAAGGTATCGAGCACGCTTTCCACCACATGGGTGAAGGCAACGATGTGATCCAGTCCGAACAATCCCGCCGAACCCTTGATGGTATGTGCGGCTCGGAAGATGGCGTTAATTCGTTCGGATGGCTCCTGATCGTCTTCCAGACCGAGTAAGCCGTCTTCCATGTCTTGCAACAACTCCAGACTTTCAATCACAAAAGTCTTCAGAGCATCCCGCATTTGGTCATCAAAACTCATTTCGCATACTCCTTAATTTTGCGTCAGTACAACCTGATCGCCAAAAGCACCCGTCAGATTCGCTAGTTCCAATACATCCAACACGGCTTTGCTGTGCATGACGAAGCGCAGGCTTTTGCCTAAATGCGCGGCTTCCCGTTTGATTAGAATCAACAACTGTAGGCCGGCAGTATCGATTTCGGTGACGTTGGCAAGATTGATTTCCAAATCGTCACCCGCCGTTAGAAACATCAGCAGGTTGGATTTCTGATCCGCCGCGGTATAAATGGTTAACTCGTCTTTAATAGTTAGGCTTGGCATGGGCGATCTCGATGGAAATGGCTGAAGTAACAGCATGAAACAGCGGAAAACTCCGCCCTTCATACGCCTATCAAGGCAAAATTAACTTGGAAACCGCCGCTAACATTTGCGCGGGCTGAAATGGTTTGACCACCCAGGCTTTGGCGCCCGCCGCCTGGCCTTCCTGTTTTTTGCCTTCCTGGGATTCGGTGGTCAGCATAATTACCGGGGTAAATTTATAGGCCGGCAGCTGCTTGAGTTCCTTAACGAAGGTAATGCCATCCATGTTAGGCATATTGACGTCGGATATGATTAGATGAATCTTCTGGCCGTTGAGCTTACTTAGCCCATCCTTGCCGTCACACGCTTCTATCACCTCATAACCGGCGCCCTTCAGCGCAATACCTACTACCTGACGGACTGAAGCCGCATCGTCTACTACCAATATCGTTTTTGCCATATGCTTAAATCCTAGAAAAAAGTAATTTCTTGCGTTTGAGGTTCAACTGTTCGACCGCCATGACCATGGGCTTGGTGTTCGGATTCCATGGTGTAGGTACTGGTCAAGCCGCTTAATATGTGATCCGCATCTATCGGCTGCAATGCAAATACGCCACCGGCATGGCTGCGGTTGAGTTGCTTGGGGAAATCGGCAATGCTGTCTTTGACGTGTTGCAGAATTTGGCCGATCCGATCTTGAAATTGAAAATGCACTAAGGATTCGTCTATCTCACCTTTTATGGCGAGCGCCGAATGGCTTAGGTTGCTGGAATAGCTCTGCAATTTGGCAAACACATCATGCAAGTTATCCATTACTGTTTGAATATTGCCGTTACAGGTCGATACGGCTTCGGCCTCGTTTTGCGCACTTTTTTCCACCGCTACCAACGCGGTTTGAATAGCTGAGCTAACTTGCTCAACTTTGGAGCCGATCTGCTTACCGGTTTCGCCGGACAAGTTGGATAGCTTTCTAACTTCATCCGCTACCACGGCAAAACCGCGGCCGGCTTCGCCCGCTCGAGCCGCTTCGATAGCGGCATTTAAGGCAATCAGATTGGTTTGTTCGGCAATCCGCGCCACCTCCTTGGCCATCTGTTTTAATTCATCTATAAATCCAGCCAAGGAGCGGATTTTTTGCAAGACCGCCAAATTCTCTTGCAAGGCCGCATCCATGGAGCTAACTACTTTTTGCAAATGGGCGTTGCTGTTTACGAATACTTCTTCGCCATTGCCACCGAGAGTGGAATGAGAAGATCTCAAAGCCGTATCCAGATTACTGGTGATCCCGGCAAAGCGTTGGGTCAACAAAGTAATCGCCTGCTCGATTTGTTGCCGGGTCGAATCGATTTGCGCTGCCCATACCGGCGTGACTTGCTCGGCAAACCGATCCAGACCGGAAATATATTTTTCTACTTCGGCTACCGATAAGGCGGGCGCTTTGTCGGCCAAGGTGTTTTGGGCGGCGGTAATACAGCGTCCTTTGGTAATCCAAGCGGCGATTCCTGCCGAAATCAATGCAACGCAAATCATTATTGCGAATTGAAATATAGACATGTTGGCTTAATCTCCCTGGTTTTTTATGATTTCGCAGCACACTTACCGTCGATCATTTCGGTTCAGTGGCCTTGAATTCAACTTGGAAAAAAAGTATAGGCAGGAAAAGTCGGTTTATCTACAAAGCCCCCGTTAAACTGTAGTACTAATCCCACTACTTATATTTAATTTGCGAACTTGCTAACGGATGTCGCTTGCAATGCGTGTTCAAGGCTTTTAAAGTGCCGAGCTGTTTTATCCAGTATTACAAGGACATTCGCTTTCATGACTCAATACCCCGAAAAATCTTGCAGCATCGATCGATTGGTTCGTCACCCGAAATTGGTGGCGGCAACGTTGGCCGGCGAAAAAACCCAGCAACGCCGCGACGGTTTATATGCTTACCCCGGCGAAACCTTTGTATTGGAAGACGTAGTATTTGAAGTAACTAGCGTGGAGCGGCAGAGAATAGGGGATATGAGCGATGCGGATGCCAGGGCGGAAGGTTATCCGAACTTGGCAATGTACAAGGATTTAATACTGAAAATGCACAGCGGCATGGAGTGGAACGAGGACGGACTGGTCTGGGTACACAGCTTTAGGCGTCAACAGCTGGAATAAGAATGCCTTTCTCGGCTAACTCCCGCAGCATTGGCGGGCCGTTGGCCATTAAGGCTTGGCTATCGAGGTGCGGGAATTCCGTGGCAACCGTTTGTAAACAGCTCTCGCCTGTCATCGGTCCTCTATCCTGCAAAATTTGCAGCAGGCGTATCGTCAAACCGGTGGTTTTCAGGAAATGCACATGATCGAGATTGTCGCGGTAAACGATCAAACAAGTGGGTTGCTCCGGCGGCTCTAACGGTAAAAAGCCTGGGCCTATTGCCTGCACCGGATAGCGGTACAGCAGGGGCCAGGCCAAGGGCGATAACGCCATGTTGCGCGGCAATAAGTTCTCCAGAAAATTGCTGTCGCCCAATATCGGTGTGTCCTTGGCAATCGACAAGGCCATTTCCACCCATTCGTAATGCGCCAACTCCAACACAAACGGATAATCGGCCGAATTGTGACGTTCGTTTTGCAGATAGGCTAAAAACTCTTCGGCAATTTCCGAGAAATAGGGCGTTTCGCAGCGATGCCGGGTAAAAAAATCCTGGGTGATTTCCAGCCATTGCGTGTCATCGAGGATAGCTCGTAATACTGGAAAATTACTGGCAATAAAACTATCGATATTATTGAAAAACAACTCCCGATACATCGCCATGCGCCGTGGCTCGACATCTGCCGGCGGTGGATTGTTTTCCGGATCGCGAATATAAGCGGCAAATTGGCCTTGGGTAGCCTGAAAATCGGCAGCCATCAGGCCACCTGTTTTTGCCGGTCAGCCGCATAGTGCTGCTGTATGGCTTGGATGGTGTCTACTTCTTTGCTTAATTCAAGCAAGGAAGGAATGTTGAAATCCCGCTCAAGCAGGGTAGGGAATACGCCGAACAGCTCGTAAGCCTTGCCCAGCAAAGTCCAGACCGGATCGATCACCGGCGCGCCGTGGGTATCGACCAGAAAATCCTCTGCTTCCACATAATGACCGGCAATGTGTGCGTAAGCGATGCGCTCGGCAGGCATGGCCCGCAGAAAGGTCTCGGCATCGTAGCCGTGATTGACGCTGTTAACGTAGATATTGTTGATGTCGATCAGCACATCGCAGTCGGCTTCAGTGACTACCGCGTTGAAAAAATCGATCTCGGCCATTTCCTGTCCCGGCGCGGCGTAATAGGAAATATTTTCGATAGCCATGCGCTGTTCCAGAATATCCTGCACCCTGCGGATACGCGCGGCGACATGCTTAACCGCGTCTTCGGTAAACGGCATCGGCATCAAGTCATACAAGTGCCCGCCGTGACTGCAATAGCTGAGGTGCTCGCTGTAGAACTTGATACCGTGTTCGCGCATGAACAGTTTAAGTTGGCGCACGAACTGTTCGTCGAGCGGATCGCTGCTGCCTATCGACAGAGACAAGCCATGACAGACAAAATTAAAACGTTCGGTCATGGCCCGAAACTGCTTGCCGAACTTGCCGCCTATGGTCATCCAGTTTTCCGGCGCCACTTCGTAAAAATCGACGTTACCGGGCGGTTGCTCGACAATCTCACCCAAAAATGACCGCCTTAAACCCAAGCCGGCACCGTGAACGAGATTGCGAACGCTATCCATGGCTTACTCTTCCGGCGCTTCTGGCGTTTCCGGTTTGTGCGTAGACCGCCAAAATAAGGCCACGCCAATGGCAACCAGTACGCCGAGGATATACATTTCGTATTTTTTGACCTGGCCCATGATGGACTCGGCAAATTCGCCGAAGGTGTAGCCCAGATACCCGACAGCTATCGCCCAAATGCCGGCGCCGAGGAAGTTCAGCAAGAAAAACTTCAAGGGATGAATCTTGCTGGCACCGATCACAAACGGCGTGACGTTACGCACGCCGTAGAGAAAGCGAAACCCCAATATCACCGGTATCTGATGCTTGTGCAGCAAATCGAAAACCTTGTCGGTTTTGCTGTGCCAAAGCGGACGTTTCTCCAGAAAAGCGATACCTTTCCAACGGCCCAGATAGAAAAAAGTCTGGTCGCCGGCAAAGGTACCCAAAAACGCCGTCAGCATCACCCATTCCAATTCCAGATAGCCACCATGCGCCAAAAAGCCGGCGATAACCAAAATGGTTTCGCCTTCCAGATACGTACCGATAAACAAGGCTAGATAGCCGTAATCGATAACCAGCTGCTGTAAATCATTAAAATCCATAGTGTCGGTCTATTGGCGATAAGTCGAAATTAATGGCTGGCCGCTTTTTCGGCATCCATTTTGCCTCCGCAACTGCCTTCCTCGCCTTTCATCATGGCGCCGCAGCTATGTTCGCCGGCTTTTTTGTCGCCACCCATCATGGCGCCGCAGCTGCCTTCTTCGGCTTTTTTAGGCTTGTCTGCACCGTGATCCATGCCGCCCATGCTGCCCATACTCATCATGCCGCCACCAGTCATCATACCCATACCGCAAGCACCTTCTTTACCCTTCATCATCGCCCCGCAAGCGCTCTCCATGCCTTTCTTCATTTTGCCGCCGCTCATCATGCCGCCGCACATGCCTTCACCGCATGAGCCTTCGGTTTTCTTGGCTTCGGCTTTTTTTGCTTCGCCTTTTTTAACGCCGTTGCCGTCCATCGCGTTGGAACCGCAAGCGCCTTGGCTAATTTTGCCGTTGGAATGATTGTCGGCAACTTGCATATAGCCGCTGGACAACTCGGAAACAGCGAATGGGTTGGCATCGGCTTGCACGTTGACAGCCATACCGGACAAAAGCGCACCACCCATCGCGGCGGCCAGCGGAGATTTATTAAATTTTTTCATGCGTTTATCCTCTCGTGTGATTTTTTAATTATATTGCTCCAGCATATAACTGCCGGGGCTTACGACTGACGCGTAATCTTTATGGCTCTACTCTGATTATTGCATATTCAGTCTAAATTCTTTGCCTTAAATTCGCAGACATCGGCGATGCAGCAAGCACCGCAACGCGGCTTCCTGGCCACGCAAATATAGCGACCGTGCAAAATCAATAAATGATGTGCGTCTTTCTTATATTCCTTGGGCACGGTTTTATCCAGCTTCCGCTCGACTTCCAGTACATTTTTGCCCGGCGCCAGACCTATGCGGTTGGCAACCCGGAAAATATGCGTGTCCACGGCAATGGTCGGCTCGCCGAATGCGGTGTTTAAAATCACATTCGCGGTTTTGCGGCCCACTCCGGCCAGCGCCTCCAAGGCTTCCCGTTCTCGCGGCACTTCTCCGCCATGCTGTTCCAGCAGAGTCTGACAAAGTTTTATGACATTTGCCGCCTTGCTGTTGAATAAGCCGATAGTTTTGATGTGCTCCTTTAAACCGTCTTCACCCAAGGCCAGGATCGCCTGCGGGGTATTCGCAACGGGAAACAGCTTGGCAGTCGCCTTGTTGACGCCCTTATCGGTCGCTTGCGCCGACAACACCACCGCCACCAATAATTCGAACGGGGTAGTGAAATTTAGTTCGGTGGTCGGATTGGGCGTGGCTTCTGCCAAGCGCTGGAATATCAACAGGCGTTTTTCGTTATTCATGCTCAAAAATGGATTCAAAGCCAAGCTTTCCAGGATTATCCCGGCTTGCAAGGTAAACATTGGTAGCGTCCTTATTCGCCCGCTAAAGCGATAAGAAAACGAGTAATTTAAATTGCCACATTTATTTTGGAACCAAACTCCCGCGCATCAAGTCACTAGCTAGCATTCAGAACGGGTGCGAAAAATCACAACAATTCAATTCGGGGGAATTATGAAAATATTTACAGCTATTTCTATTAGTGCATTACTGTTCGCTAGCACCGGCGTATTCGCCGAAGAACACGCTGCCGCGGCACTGGAGCACGCAAATCAGGCGGTCACTCACGGTAAAGCCGGCCATAGCCCAATTTTGGTGGAACATGCCGAAGCCGCCTTAACCCATGCCAAAAAAGGCGCCGAAGTCGCCAAGGGCGAATCTAAAACGCATCTCGATGCCGGGGTAAAATCGTTGGAAAGTGCGATTGAGCACGGCAAAATGGGCCATGCCGACGTAGCTACGAAAGCGGCGGAAGAAGCCGTCGGCCATATCAAGGCCGGCAACAAATAGATCCATTCGCGATCAAATAGGTAGAGACGCATAATTCAGCGTCTCTACCTACTTCCCTAAACTGAAACAGCACCGGCGATATGCCGATGCGCTTGATAACCCAGCAACTCGAAGTCGGCAAATTCATAGGAAAATAGCGATTCCGGGCGACGCTTGAATTGCAGTTGCGGCGGCGCCAATGGCTGCCTGCTGAGTTGTAATGCAACTTGCTCGAAATGGTTGCGATAGATATGCGCGTCGCCGAACGACATGATCAACTCTCCCACGTCCAAGTCGCATTGTTGCGCCAGCATATGTGTCAACAACGCCACACTAGCCTGATTGTAAGGCACACCCAAAAAGCAATCGGCACTGCGCTGGGTCATCATGCAGGACAACTTGCCGTTCGCCACATAAAATTGATACAACACATGGCAGGGCGGTAGGGCCATGCGCCCGGCAGCAGCATTCTCGCGCGGGCCTACGGTTTCATCCGGCAAAAATGCCACATTCCAACCGCTGACGATATGCCGGCGCGAATCCGGTTTGTTTTTTAAACCGTCCAGCAAAATCTGCATCTGATCGTAACGCTCGCCATGCGGCCCCAACCAGTTACGCCACTGTGCACCGTATACCGGCCCCAGCTCGCCGTCCGGCGTGGCCCATTCATCCCAAATCGTTACACCGTGATCGTTCAAATATTGGATATTGGTATCGCCGCGCAAAAACCATAGCAATTCGTAAGCAATGGATTTGAAATGCAACTTCTTGGTGGTCAACAGCGGAAAGCCGTTCGCCAAGTTGTAGCGTATCTGCCGACCGAACAAGGAGCGAGTACCGGTACCGGTGCGATCGCTTTTGTCGATGCCGTTAGCCATGATGTCGGCGAGGAGATCCAGGTAGGGTTGCATAGTGCTCTTAGGTCGAAAATTGGCGGGCAGTATAACTTGCCGGCTTGATGAATACGACTGTCACATGGTGGTGTTTAAGCAGCACTGATGGCTGCCACCGAGAAGCTTAGCGGCACGGCAAAACCGCTTGTCGGTAGCCATAAACGTTTCGTGGGCACCGCCAACGGATAAAATGGCGCCGCTGAAAAGCTCGGAGGCAACAACCGAGCGTTGGCGGTTGTTGCCGGGATGCTCATCGACACCATTGAACAAAGTGGCGGTGCCATCAATCAATTCGCTGTAGCATCCAAGCGAAAGTGTTGGTTTTTTTTACACTGGCGACCAAAATCAACGCGGCTTCCGCTGCCGCTCTTCAATAACCCGATTAGTTTTAAACACTTAACCATGAGTGGCGCCAATTTTGCTGGTGGTTTTACGAATAGTCGAAAACCTTTAGGCACTGACTACGCAAACCCTTGAAATCAAACGATAGACCAACAGCGCAGCAACTTCGGAGAACGCCATGCAATTTAAAATTTTATTACCTTCAGCTTTATTGGCACTTTCCGCCATACCGACCGCAAGTTCCGCGCAAGGTGTGAGTTTGGCAGCGGGCTTTACAGACTTCAGCACATGGAGCCTTTATGGCTCGGCAACTGCAATTAACGCAACTCCCGGCAATGGCTTTACCTACAGCAACTTGGAGTTGACCGTACCGGGAACTGGCGGTAGCGCCGGCGCCGGATTTGCTCCGGCCGCGATCACGCTAGACTTCAACCAAGCCTTCAGCTTTGACTTTCATTTCTTTATTCCGGCCAACACCGGTATTCGCGGCGACGGTTTAACTTTCACGTTATCGGATGCACCCGGTATTGGCGGCGGCGGTTCGGATTTGGGCTACGCCGGACTATCAAACAGCCTGGCATTCGCTGTCGATACATTTAATTTCGGCGGCGAACCGGTATCTCCCAGTATTCAGATTCTACAAAATGGCGATGTCAATCCGCTGGCCTACACCGAAACAGGCTTGGGGGATTCAATCAGAGACCCAAACTGGCAATGGCGCGCTACTTTTACCTACACGCCATCGGGTTTGCAGGATGAAACTGGCGATCTGACCGGCACTATTTACCATACAGATTTGGGCACGTTTTCTGTCACCGCTACGTCAGTGGATTTAAGCAACCTGGGTACGGCAGTGGCAGCTGGTCATCAGTTGTATTATGGCTTTACTGCCGGGAACGGTTTAGCCGACGACGGCCATTTTGTCACTTCGGCGACCCCCGTGCCTGTTCCGGCTGCGATATGGTTGTTCGGCACTTCTATCGCCGGGTTGTTTGGGTTCAACCGTCGCCGTTCGGCATAACAGCTTTCGAACTCTTTCCCATTAGCCAAATTGGCGTGATTTTCACGCCAATTTGTTTGGTTGGACTAAATCATTAGGCTAGCAAAAACAAATAGCCGCCATTACGGAAACTCTGAAGAAGTTGATTCCACAGATACCCTAAAGGGCACAAGTGACTTCACAAGCTCTCGGCAACTGCTCCTGCGAACTCCCGCATTCTTGCAGTGGATCACGAACGGAATCAATAACATACCTCGTCTCCATGCCCTGCGGGTACTGAGCCTGTCGCAGGACTAAGCACGTTGGACTCAACAATTCCGCTAAAAGCTCAACCGTTGGCAGATAGAAATATGCCTCAAAGTGTCTCAACCAAAGCCCTGGAACTCCTAAATTCCAGCAATTTGCCATAGGCCATCGGCTTGGCATGCGGATAACCCTGCCCAAATTCGCAAGCCATTTCCCGCAAAATCAATTCTTGCGCGGGCCGTTCGACGCCTCCGGCTATGGTTTTTAGTCCCAGGCTTTTGACCATGGCCGAAATCGCCCGAATAATGGCTTTACTTTCCGCGGCCATATCAGCGTCCGAAACAAGGGATTTGTCGATTTTCAGAAACTCCAATGGCAGACGGCGAAGATTATTCAAAGAAGAATAGCCGGTGCCAAAATCGTTGATCGCGGTCTCAACCCCGTGCGACTTTAATTCCCGCAAACGATCAGAGTTTGAAGCGGCTGGATATTGCCGAAAAGACTGATACACTTCGCCGTCAAGCTCATGCCCGGAAATTAGTAGCCGGCAAAACCACCGCTTTTTTGCGCGATGCAAGACTGGCGCTGAGCAATAGAAAAAATTTATTTACACTGATCGCGAGCTGAGTAATAGTTTTGCCCTAGCGTTTAATCAACAGGAATCCAATGAAAAATCTGTTCTTCGTTTTTGCCCTGTTCCTGTCCGTCGACAGTTGGGCCGGGGTTTTTAAATGCACTGACGCAAGCGGTCACACTAATTATCAATCGTCGCCCTGCACGGTGGAACACAAAGCGGTGCAGATGAATACTAAAACCGGCAGCAGCGTCGATTTAAATGCGCTGGAAAGGCAGCAAGCCGCGGAAGCCGAATTGAAAAAGCAGCAGTCTGCGCAGGAACAAGCCGAGCACCAGGCCAAACTCGACGCCATCGCCAAAAATAAGCAAGATGCCAGAGTTCAGAGTGAAATGACCCAGACGCTAATTAAGCAAAACCCCATGCAATTTTCCGCATTCGCCATCCCACCTTACGACCCGGAAAAACTACCCGCGCAAGTCAAACCCTTCGAAACGCGCCTGCCGGATGTCGAAAAATTCCGAAGGCTGGCCGCACAAAAAGCCTTAGCCAGCGGCGAGTGTCAACGCATCGAAGCCGATGAACTAACCGGGAAAAGCAAACCGGATCAGCTAAATTTTCTGATTAATTGCAGCAGCGGCAAAACCTTTTTGTTCAACGAGGCTGATCTCGTTCAACCATGATTGTCGGCAAAACGCTGTTTATCACCGGCTGCTCTTCCGGCATCGGTTATCACACCGCTCTGTTTTTGAAACAGCGCGGCCATCGGGTGATTTGCTCCGCGCGTAAGCCCGAGGATGTAGAGCGTTTGCGTGGTGAAGGCTTCGAATGTCTGCAACTTGATTTGGCGGATTCTTATAGCATTTGCCAAGCGGTGAGTGAGCTAATCGCACTGACCGACGGCAAGATCGATGCGCTGTTCAACAACGGCGCCTTTGGTCAGCCGGGTGCCGTGGAAGATTTGAGTCGGGATGTGCTGCGGCATCAATTCGAAACCAATCTGTTCGGCACCCACGAATTAACCAACCTGCTATTACCGCTGATGCGCAAACAGGGCCATGGCCGGGTGATCTATAACAGCTCGGTACTAGGGTTCGTGGCGATGAAGTTTCGCGGCGCGTATAACGCCAGCAAATTCGCGTTGGAAGGCTTGGCGGATACCTTGCGCTTGGAATTGCGCGGCACCGGCATTCATATCGTGTTGATCGAACCGGGACCGATAGCAAGCCGTTTCCGGGAAAATGCCTTTGCTTTGTATCAAAAACATGTCGATGCCGAGCATAGTTTTCATAAAGACACCTACAAAGCCATGGAAGTCCGGCTGCAAAAGCCCGGCCCGGCCGCACCGTTTACGTTACCGGCCACCGCAGTCGCGGAAAAAGTGGCGCATGCCTTGGAGTCGAATC
This sequence comes from Methylomonas sp. 2F7, assembly GCF_057126975.1. Taxonomy (NCBI): domain Bacteria; kingdom Pseudomonadati; phylum Pseudomonadota; class Gammaproteobacteria; order Methylococcales; family Methylococcaceae; genus Methylomonas; species Methylomonas sp. 2F7. Next base: position 4,235,828 of record NZ_CP195203.1, on the reverse strand, counting down.
GGCCGAAAATTCGCTACCGGGTGACAGTGCCCACACATTTGTTTGCTTGGTTGAAACGGCTGCTGCCCAGCGCATGGCTGGATAAGCTGCTAGTCAGCGTCGAATAAGGCCGCAGCGGCATTTTTCCACCGCCGAAAAAACCATAAAAACCGCTATAAACAGACTAGCAAACAGAATGAACTGTGCTATCATCCCGGCCCAACATGTAGTGGTTAAAGCGGTTGGGTTAGCAGCTATATGTTCTTATAAAAATAACTGTGAGGTTCAATACATGAAAATTTTAAAAAGTGCTGTTATCGCGTTCTCTTTAGCTGCTGCCATGGGTTCTTTCTCTACCGCTGCGGTTGCCGAAGCAGGCAGAACTAGCTACAAACCTATCGATGCAATCAATATGGTTCTGGAGCGTATTGCTACTGCCGAGACTGCGATTAACAATGGCGCTGAAGACGCTGAAGTTGCAGGTCTGATCAAAAAAGCGGCTGATATTTCCGAAGAAATCAATGCCAACGATAAAGTTGCCAGAGATAACTCTAAAGTTAGACAACACCTGAAAGCAGCCATCTCTTCTGCTAAAGCTGCTAATTTGCAAGAATCCAAAGAACATTTGGCTAAAGCGAAAGCAGGCACAGAAGCTTTGAAAAAATTGCTGTAACTCATTACGCGCAGGGTGTCTTGCTTCAGGACACCCTGTTTTTTCACCTCCGCCAAGCTCTCGTCGCCTGATCAGGCAAATCTACAAATAAAACAGTTTTTTCTCTATCTGGCTTTCCAGCCAAACCAACAGCTCTGCAGCGCTTCCAGCGTTCGCCTCACCTGAATCAAACACCGCACCAGCACTTAATACTTGCCAGCGATTCAGCAACGTATTTAATTTGGCCGCATTAGTCGCGGTGAAATGAAACTGACGAAGCACCTGTTTGTATAACTCGGTTCCCGTTGCCGGCAACGCTCCCCTGAGCTTAGTCAGCGCAGAGATCATAGCTTCCACGCTAGCTAAACGCGCCTGCACCCACGCAGCCACCGATTCTTCATTGATATTCTCCAGTGCCGATTCGGCATTATCCGATACCACTTTTAAACAGTGAATCAATTCGCTGGAGCTGAATTTAACGGCTATTTCGTAAAACGCCGCAGCCTCCATATCGCGCAGATTATCGTCGCTATACTCGGCATCGGCCCTGGACAAGCTGATTAGCGGTAGCGTCGGACAAGGTGCATCGAAAGCCAATTGCGGATAAAAACGCCGTTGGGTTTCGGTGTCGGTGATTTTATCGGCCAAAAAACAACTGCCTAGCGCCTGGTGGCGATGCCCGGCTATGCCGAAATTGAGCAGAATAGGTTGAGCAACTTCAGGAAACTGCGCCAGCGTATAAGCCACCGCGCCAGCCATCGCAATTTTGCCCACACCGCTAATCACCACAGCAATGTCAGCGTTACGGTATATTGCGAAGGGTCGTTTTTGCGGCAGTTTTTTTAACCGCCAAGCCTGGATTAACGGCTTGGCCTCACAGGGCAATGCGACAAAGATAAAAGTTGATGGTGCAAAGTCAATCACAGTTTTTAAGAAAAATTCCCTTATATTTTAATCAATTGTTGAATATTCATGATAATTCACATAAATTTAAGGTTCGTCAATTTTCAAGGGGAGACGTGCCGTGACTGAAATGAATTCCGTAGCTAACAACACCAGTTCAAATAACTTGCATCTGGTGACAGCATTGCAGGAAGAACGCTCCGCCGTATGGACTTTGTATTGCCAACTTGCCGAAATGAAACCATTCTCCAGCGAGAACGCGATTAGGCCGATGCTGTCTGAGTTTTCGCAATTGCTGATAGATTACATATCGTTTGGTCACTTCAGCATCTACGAACATCTAATAGCCGAAAAGCAGCATCAAACTTCAGCGCTGTCTCACGCTGAAAAGATATATCCGGCATTCTCCAGCACTACCGCGTCGGCTGTCACTTTCAGCGACACTTACGATGACGGCAGGCGTAAATTTAATACCGAGAATCTGGCGCAGGATTTATCCATGCTTGGCGAACGGCTGGCTGAACGCATGGAGTTGGAAGACCGGCTTTGCTCCATGCTGCTGCATTGATTGGCTGATATTGCCCCTGAGAAGGCAGCTGAATCGCCTATTTGCCTTCGGCTGCCGAAATCCCTGAAACAGATCCGGCTGCGCCCTTAATAAACAAGTCCTTCAATCGACTGAAGGCCGCCTGCAAGGTTTTGTCCATCACCACCTGATTGCCTATCGAAACAATTACCCGCGCCAGCTCAGGCATCTTGGTTTTGGTCGCCAGCATATAAATAGGCTGCACATATAAAATCGAATTACCCATCGTCAATATCACCATCCGGCCTTTTTTAACTTCCGAGCCTTGTTGATTCCATAAGGTAAACTGCGAGGCAATTTCCGGATTTTGATCGATCAGCGCATTGACCTGCGACGGTCCGTTAACCTGCACGGCCTTAGGAAATTTGAAAATAGTGATACCCGGCTTGTAACTGTGGTCGCAACTTTTTTCGTCAACTGTGCCGGCAATCCCAACCATGCTTAAATTGTCCCTATGGATCGGGGTCATCGGATTAATCATCACAAACTCCTCCAAATCGTTGCAACGATCAAAGTCCATCGTAATGAAATAGGGCAATACCGGCTGACCATCCACGGAGGCGAATTGCCAGGTTTCCGCCTGCTCATAAAACAACTCCGGGCTGTTTTGATGATATTTAGCGTAAATTTTCATCTGCATATAGTACAAGTCGCGCGGATAACGCAGGTGCTGCATTAGCTCGTCGGGCATTTCCCGCAAATTTTTGAAAACGCCCGGATACGCGCGGTTATAAGCGTTGATGATCGGATCCTTTGGGTCGGAAATATAGTAATCGACGCTGCCGTCATAGGCATCGACCACAATTTTTACCGAGTTACGGATGTAATTGAACTTGTGCTGGCCGTCCAGATAATCGTCGGCTGCCGGTTTGGAGACCGGGTAATAATTGGATAAGGTATAGGCGTCCTGTATCCAGTAGAAGCGTTCTTTGTTAACGACTAAATACGGATCTTTATCCAGATGTAAAAACGGCGTTAGCGCGGTAATTCGCTCGTCGATATTACGACGCAGCAGTAACTTGCTTTGCGCGGATATGTTTGGCGAGAAAAAGATTTTTTCGTCTTTCAGATAAAACGCGAACAACATTTTTCTGAACAGCGACGGAATCGGTATGCCGGAGATACCCTGATAATCCAGCGATTCCCCTGGCGCGGTGCTGGAAATGTCGGTGACAGCCAAATTGTTTGGCACGATCGCGTAGCGATATTTCTCCAAGCCGTAATAAATGTCGGGATATTTCACGGAAAATCCGACATCCGAGGTCATGTTCAAATCGCGCAAGTACCAAACGATAGGAATGCCGGCATCCTGAGCAGCCGGCGATATGACCGCGCCGTACCCATGGGTGTAGCGCAAATGGGTGTTTTCCCAGTTTTGCGCCTCTTTGGGTAGTTTGTCGATGTTGACTTCACGGGCCGCCAAATTGACCTGTTGATGATGTCCGTTAATGAAATATCGGTCTTCATCGACAGTCGGAAAGCCATAATAAGGCCGAATTCCTTGTAGCTGCATATAGCTGTCGATCAGAAATTCGCGATCCCATACCGGAATATTTTCGAAATGCTTTTTGGTCGACCAGGCTTCTATATCTTTGGTGGCGTCCAGATTGACCTGAAAATCGACGGTTTTAATATTGTTTAAATCGAATGCCGCCATGGTGGCATCAATGTTATGCCGAATCGAATCACCTTCGGTGCGGGTAAAATTAGGCTTGACGATAAATTTTTCAATCAACTCCGGTATGGTATGGGAGCCTTGCAAGCCCCAAACTGCCAAAAACCCTAAGGAGGCAACGATTACCGGGGTTTTGCTACGATGTCTCTCCGACAAGGCGTAAAAAACTACCGATATGGCAATCGCCAAAAAGAACAGGACTTCAAGCCAAATCATCGGCAACTTGTAACGCAATTCGACAAAACCGGGGCCAAAAAACACCGGCTCATTACCCGCCGAATATAACAAGGCGAAGCGTTCCAGCAAAAAGCCCCAAATCACAAATAACACTACAAATGCAAATAGCATCGTCAAATGGATCTTCGCTCCCAGTGGAAATTCCTTGCTTTGATTGGGTACAAACACATGCTCCATCCAGTACAGCACACCGGTCGCCAAGAACACAATAACCGCCGTGGTTAGCAACTCCTTCTGAATCAGCATGTAAATCGGATAGGAAAACATGTAGAAGCTGACATCGTTGCCGTATACCGGATCGACGATACCCGATGCGCTACCGAAGAAAAACAGCAGCGCCTGCTCCCATTGCAAATAGAACGGTACAGCAATAACTACGGCAAGTAGCAATGAAATGGGGGTATAGACTCGGGCCGAACCGCTCATGAACACATCGGCAAAGCGTTGAAAACGCCGACGCTTGGAATCGTCCATCAATATTTCATCGGGTGGGTTCAGGCCCAGGTAGCGAGAGGCAATCCAGAAGTGGAACAGGAAAACAGCAAAGAAAAATGCAGTAACCGCACCGGAAAAAATAAATCGGTAGAGTAATTTCAACCAAAAGTAAGCTTCGAATTCCAGCGAACGGAACCACCATAAATCCACGAAAAAATCGAGAAACACGAAGTAGAACGCGACGTATAGCACAATAGCAGCCGCCAGGGTTGCTAAAGTGATCGCCGGCAACAGTTTCCAGTTACGCATAATTTCCTCTTTACTTAGATATCCGAGCGCCTACTTGCGGAACATGGCGCCAACCAATGGCCGACAATGTCCCCTTAACATCAATGGCTGAGCATTCTAACACCCAAATCCCGATTGTGATTGTCCGGCATATTGCCTGATTGTTGACTGGATTGCCGAGTTGTTTGCCGCGGGGAAAAGAGGCGCGATCAAACCGATATCAAAAAGTTGATTGTCTCGGTCAAATGACAGGAAGCGGGAGATGTGCCAAATGAGAGCAACGGCAGTAGGTCGCCAATTTTTGCCGGATTTTAGGGCGCAGGATGGTGAACAATTCGACATGATCATAACAATACAGCCTTGTTTTGTATCACCGTCACAGCTTAAGACATCATGCGGCTTTCATGTAGGCCGATAGCAAAACGCCGCTGCCGGGCTTTAGCTCGGCAGCGGCGCTGGTTTGACGCGAAGCAGTGACAGACTACTTTTTAAACATCGCCATGATCCGCTGGCGATTGGCAAAGCCGACATAACTCAAGCCACCCAATATCAAGCCATACAGCAATTGCCCGAGAAATGACGACTGAGTTCCGGCTGCTTCCGCTTTCGCTGCAGCGTCGCCCGTATTCAACGGGGGAGGCGGTGGCGGCACAAAAGCCACTTGCTTTTTATTATTGATTTCCGGCAAGCCTAAGCTTTTCCAGGCATCGTAATCCTGCCAGGCCGGATATTTACCTTGCCAGAATTCTCTGGTGAAGTAAGGCGCTAAGCTCATGCCATGGACTTTTGGGATACCTTTCTCATCGGAAAAGCCTTTGTATACCACCAAACTGATGTCGCCGCCCTCGCCGATACCGTTAGTCGTGAAGGATTTCTCGACGTGGTCGTGAAACATCCAAACGCCTTGGCCGAAGCTGTTCAAACCGTCATCGACCCCGCTCAATTCCAGATCGATACGCTGGGCCGGCACCATGCCGTGCACGTCGCGTTTAATATAAGAGGATGGACCGTTATCGACGCCGTCGTAATGGGTCACCATCGGCTTGTGACCGTGCACGTGCAGTGCAAATGCTTCTTCATGACCGTTCAACACCCGCAATTTGACCTTTTTGTTTTCTTCCATCAGGATCAGCGATTCCCTTAAGGTATAAGGAAATGAGCGACCATTCAGCATGAAATAATCGGGGGTAGCATCAGTAATGTCATATTCCTGATTCATCCGCCGGGCAACGATCCGCGGATCATTAGCGGATCGCACCATTTCATGCAATTCCTTATCAACCGATTGATAGTGTAGATCGAACTCGGCCGCATATTTTTCTTTGACCGCTACCGAGGGATGGCGAACCTGTCCATTACCGACATTGAAAACCTGTACCCAGTTATTGGGGCGATTTTCCTCGACCACAAACATACCTTGCAAACCCATCGGAATATGGGTGTGCGGCTGTACATGGCAGTGATAATACATGGTGCCGGGTTGGCGCGGCTTGATCACATAAGTTTTGCTTTGGCCGGGCAAAACATCCATCTGCCCGGTTTGACCGACACCATCGTTACCTTCACCACTATGATCCATGTACGGATGATCCACACCATGCAAGTGGATTGAGTGCGGAAAGTAATGGCTGTTTTCCAGAACCAACCAAACAATATCGCCTTGTTCGACCCGTATCGTCGGTGATGGCGCGCGCAATAAAGGGTTCGCCACCGGCTCGTACAAGCTCAAGGTAGACATATCGCGAGTTTTCGGCGCGTAGACCCAGAAAGTCGGTTGGATGCCGGGGGCAACGTCAAAAGTGGTGGTGGGATCTTTCATGTCTGGCGAATGGCCGTTCAGTTCGGCAATTTCCAGCTTAATAATATAGTGGTCGGGGTCGCCGTCGCCGTCCATATCTTCGCCGAGCGTGATGGCATCAGCGGCGAGTTGTGTCTCCATTAGGGTAGACATTGAAATGTTATTGGTGCCTTTAACAAAAGCAGCGATTTCAGCAGGATTATCGGGGTTACACATCCGTGATTCTTGTATTTCGACTCCGTCGATCACTTGCGCATCACGCCACTTGGCATCGGTAAATTCGGAACAAACTTCCTCTGCCGCACCCATCTTGACGCTATTGGTCGCCGGTAGTTTGTCTACCGCTGCCATAGCCCATTGCGACGCCGGAAGCAGGATGGCGCCACACAGAATGGGGATAACCTTTTTATGCATACAAAACCTCATAAAACAGACGAATTGACGGAAGCCTTAAAAAGGTTTCCGAATATCAGAAAAGCCAGATACTGTAACCAGAACCCATGGGTAAAGTACAGTAATTATTTAATAAACTCGCGACAATCCTGACCGTTATTACACAGCTACCAAACGATGTAATTCGGGAAGGCGGCTAATGCCTTATAATTCCATGACGAGCGATTATTGCCAGTCAATCCGCGACATTTTTGCAACAGACCACTCAGCCAGATTATGCCCAGCATCAGAGTATTGCTTTGTTTGATTTTCATTTTTTTAGTTCACGGCAGTTTCGCCTGGTTGAACAATCAGCCGCAAGACGCTGGTACTGACGTACCCTCCGGCAAGTTGATGAGCCTGTCCTTCGCGCCGTTCCGGGAGGGCTTTAGTCCGCTGGAGGAAAAATTCCCGTTGCCGGAGCATATCGATGAAGACTTGCGCCTGCTGGCCGACAAAACCGAAAGCATCCGCACTTACTCCAGCCTTGGCGGCCAGCAACCCACCCCGGGGTTAGCCCGCAAACACGGATTGAAAATGATCCAGGGCGCCTGGCTTGGTTACGGTTACAAAGACAACAGTAATGAAGTCAATGCGTTGATCAAATCGGCCAATGAAAACCCCGACGTCGTGAAACGAGTGATCGTCGGCAACGAAGTGCTGTTGCGTGGTGATATGGATGTCGACCGACTGATCGGTTATATCCGCGAAGTGAAGAAAGCGGTCAAGCAACCCGTGTCTTACGCCGACGTTTGGTCGATGTATATGAAATACCCCAAACTGATCAATGAAGTGGATTTCATCACTATCCACATTCTGCCGTACTGGGAAGACGAGCCGATTTCAGTGGAAAACGCTTCGCAGCATCTGGAAAAAATTGTCAAACAGGTGGAAGACGAAGCCCGCGGCATCGCCCCCGGCAAACCTATATTGATAGGCGAGTCCGGCTGGCCCAGTGCCGGCAGGCAGCGCGGCATGGCCATTCCCGGCGTAGTCAACGAAGCCAAATTTATTCGCGGCATGATTCAGGTCGCCAATCGCCATGGTTTTGATTACAACATCGTCGAAGCGTTTAACCAACCCTGGAAAAGCGAGTTGGAAGGTGTAGTCGGCGCCAACTGGGGCTTGTTCTCGGCGGACCGCGAACCGGTATTCCCGTTGACCGGTCCGGTCAACGAAACGCCCAATTGGCCGATCCGCTTTGCCGTCGCCTCGCTGATCTGGTTGCTGGCAATCGTGAAGTATGCCAAAAAGCTGGAGCAGGTCTCGCTGATCCGCATGTTAGCGTTTTTCACTCTGGCGCAAGTCTTTAGTGTTTGCGTGGTGACATTGGCCGACTTTCTTTGGTACACCAGTTATAGCACCTGGCAAAGGCTTTATACCGTAGCGCTGGTAATCGCGAATACAATTCTCGGCGCGCTACTGCTTGAGCGTGGTAGCGATATTTTGATTGATAAATCAGGCTGCATTAAGTTGGCCAATAGCTTGAGAGCCGGTTATTTAATCTTTATATTGCTAGCGCTTTATAAAACCTACGGACTGGCTATGAATGGCCGTTATTTGAGCTTTCCGATCGAACAATTCACCGTTCCGGCTTTTGGGGTAATCGGTTTGATTGCTTGTTTATGGCTAAGTGAGCGCAAATTCAATGGCCGAGTTTTGGCGTTTGATAGCCTAATTGGCGGGGGGTTGCAAAGCCGCCGTGACCGGTTCTTTGCTTATTTACTTAGTTTTGGCGCTATCGCACTGATACTGGGAGAAGCCAAAGCCTTTCTGGATGGTCGCGATTTCATTCAAGCCCATCCCGGCTTATCCGAGGGCCTTCCCGTTGCGTTGAGCTATACCCTATATAACCAACAACTCCTTGGCTGGCTTGCTTGCCTGCTTATCCTATCCTTGCCGTTCTGGACTAACAATCCTAGTAAGCAGGACGCTTAAGTTTTCCGTTAACGGGTATTACGCCGTAATACCCGTTTTTTCCCGAACAAATCGCATCCAATATCGAGTGACAGTTTGCCGCGCGTCAATTTGTCACATTTTCAAAACACACATCCGCCATTAAACTGTATGCAACTCTTATGTATGCGCTCCCTCTCCTAAAGGGTAAAGAGTTTTAATATCCTTCCTCAATGCGGCCTCTGGGCCGCATCTTTTTTCTGGATGAGGTCGCTGTCTATGGAACGAAACTACTACTCGACTACGTCAACTTTCGTGCATCCTAACGAACTAAATTGGCGCACAGCTTTTCATGAAGCCGGACATGCTGCGGCTATCCATCTTGGCAATCGCCAAAAACAATTACCTCCGGTATTTTTCGAAATACATGTCAAACGGCCAGTTAACGCTTACGACGATTTTTTTGCGAAAGTCGTAGACGGCAACTTAATCCAAAACTTGCCGATTGCCGTCGTGGAAAGCTTTAACGACTTATCTGACGACAATCAGCAGCACGCCTGCCAACGCGCTTACGAAGCGGATGTAGTCAACTTATTGGTTGGGCCGTTGGCTGAAGCAAAATACGTGTCCATTCGCGACGACGAAGTTTTTAATATTAATCTAATAAGTTTCAATGCTTTACATAACTACGGCGGCTACAGTGATTTGGAAAAGGCGCTCAGCTACCTGGATCACTTTATCGCGTCAAAAACCCAGCGCGAAGAGAAAATGCAGGAATTGTTGCTCCAGGCTTATCGCTTTATCGACAATCGCCGCCATTGGAAATGTATCCTTAATTTAGCCCACTATATCCTGGACAGTCAGCAGGAAATCATCTCCTGCGATGAGGCAATCGGCATATTTGATCGCTGCCTGACTGCCAATACACCGTTCAGATCGGTTCGTTACCCATTTCTGTTTGGCTGAAAGTAAGCGAACAAATTGTTCAGGTGTGGGGAGCGATTTTGTAGGGGCGGCGCTAAAAAACTAACTTTTCGCGCTAGATAGTCTGAGAGTCTAAACGAACCGCCAAAAAGTGGGCGTCAGTAAAGACTATGGCTCGAACACCGTACAGCGATTACGCCCGCCTTGTTTTGACTGATAGAGCGCCTGGTCGGCCCGCACGAACACATCGTCATGCATATCGCCCTCATTAAACTCACTGATACCGCAACTCAGGGTTAGATTGACATTTTCGCCGTTAGAATTAAATCCGCAACTCTGAATCATCTTGCGGGTGTTTTCCGCCATTTCCAGCGCCTGAAACGCATTAGTATTCGGCATCAGCATGACAAACTCTTCGCCGCCGTAGCGAGCCACGAAGTCTGTTTCCCGACAGTTATTCAGTAATAATTGCGCAACCAAAGCCAGGGTTTTATCGCCGGACTTGTGGCCGTAGGTATCATTGATTTGCTTGAAAAAATCAATATCCCAAATGATCAGCGCTAGCGGCGCTTTATAACGCTTCCAACGCTTCAATTCCATTTCCGCGCGATTGTTGTATGCCAAGCGATTCGGCAAGCCGGTCAAGGAGTCGTTTAGGGCTTTGTCGTGCTCTATCTTGAGTTTAACGCGCAGGGTCTCGGTCTCGGTTTCCAACTCCTGCAATTTTTGCGTCATTAACTCAATTTTTTCTTGCGCATCCCGCTGCCTTTCATCTTCTATTTGTTTATGCTCAAGTAACCGCTCCAATAACCGATCAAGATGCTCGGCTGTCTGGTTCTTTAACATATCAAGTTCATCGGCAGCTTGTGTTGAGTCCTTTAGACTGCCCACTTGCCTATGAATTTCTGTATTCATAATCTCGCGATCATCAATCAATGCTCGATTAGCTTGCCCAGCTGTTTCTACGTCTTGTCCGAGCTCGTCCAGCTTCTCGCTCAAATCGCCTAGAAACACATCGATGCCTTTCTGCTCGGATGCGCTGTAATCTTTGATATTCAGCAGCAAGGTAATCGCCGAGTCGATGACTTTCTTATACGAATCCTCACTGAGATTAGCCCTGACCCGTTGCTTTAACAGCGAGGTCTGTTGCTGAAAACGCAAGGGAACCTCGGCATCGCTGAGCAGTTCATCCAAACGCTCCAGCAAATAGTTGTTTTGCAACGCAGGACCATCGTCTTCCCCCGCGCTAACATCCTGCTTGGCTTGCTTGGAAATGTGTAACAAAGTTTTAGATACAGCTTGCAATTCGGACAGTAGTTCATGGGAGTTCGCACCGCTCCGCAATTTGGCGCCTATCGCAAGCAGATGCGGCTCCAGCAACTTGTGGCTGCCTTGGCAAAAAATCAACAGCTGGATGACCAGCTTGTATAAAAACTTTTCGTTATCGAGCGGAGCGGAGTAAGGGGTAGCAGTCGCCATGTCTATCCGACTTGGTTACACGACAACACAGCGGTTACGGCCGGTTTGTTTGGCGCGGTACAAGCCTGAATCGGCTCTGTTGAAAATCGATTCATTATTATCTCCATCGATAAACTGGCTAATTCCGCACGATAAGGTAATAGACACTTTGTTGCCATTCGCATTGAAACTACTTTTTTCCACGGTTTTTCGAAGTTTTTCCGCTATCACTAAGGCGGATTTGGCATCTGCGCCGGGCAATATCATCACAAACTCCTCGCCGCCGAAACGGGCTACAAAATCGGTTTCCCGGCAGTGTTTGAATAATAATTCGGCAATAACAATCAGGGCCTTATCCCCGCACTTATGTCCGTAAGTGTCGTTGATGTTCTTGAACAAATCCACATCCCAAACCATCAGCGTCATCGGCAATTTATGCCGTCGGCAACGCGCCATCTCATCCGCCAAACGATCCTCGAATGCCAACCGATTCGGCAGATTAGTCAACGGATCGCGGGTTGCGCGATGTTGAGCAAGATCCAGCTTCGAGCGCAAATCAGAAGACTCGGACTCCATTTCCCGCAGCCTTTGCGACAAGATCTGCATTTCGCGCTGGGCCTTATCCCGTTCCTGTTGTTCCTGAAGATTGTGCGCTTGAATTTGTTGCGTGATAGTGGTTAATCGACTACTGACAATTTGTTTCAGCGGCTCAAGCTGCGTCGCGTTCTCCGACTTTTCGCGTAGCTCCATGATTTGCTCGGATACGGCCTGATCCAGCAGATTACGCTTCTTAACTCTTATTTCGTTTGCGGCGTTAACGCCGGTCGCTTTTACACCTAACTCGGTTAATTGCTCGGTCAATTTCGACAAAAATGCCGCCATCTCCTGCTGTTCCGATTCCAAATGTTTTTTTACCGCCAACAGCAAGGCAACCGTATCGTCAAAAATAGGCCCTAAGGCTTGATCAGCATGCAGCCGGTTTTTGATCTTTTCGGCATCTTCGGCAAACACCAACGGAATTTCAGCATTGTCCAACAAGCGGACCAGTTGAATATTGATAGCTTTAGCATCTGCCCCGGTCAGTTCCAAGGCCAAGTCAATGTTGGCAGGCGGCTTGTTGTCTTCTATAAGCTCCAACAGGGCCAGATAAAAGGCCTGATTGTTACTGAAGAGGCGGTTTTCGTATTTTTCGCGAATCTCATCGAGCTGATCCAAGTGTCGGGGATATTGCTTGCCAAGAAACTCGAACAGCAATGAAGCGTCCATGAGGGTAGGCTCAGGCGATTCTTCCAGCATTATCAGCGCGTTGGAAAATGCCGATAGCTCTTTCTGCAATTGCTGACTTTGCAGGCCGCTTTTTAATAAATTGCGAATACGGTTTAAGTGAGGGTCGAGTTGCCGGTTCAGGCCTTTAACGGCCAGCGCAAAACGGACGATGGTTTTGCACAACAATTCTTCGTTGGCTTTGTATTGTTTTTCAGTGTGTTCCTGGTCGTCCAACAGCTTGAGGTATTTTTCCTTCCACCTGTCCGGACCCTCATCCTTGTTTTTAAAAAAAACCATGAAACGTGCCCTAATTCTGAAATTCTTAGTCGCTTGATTATAGACTATCGTTGAATTTGTGAAGAATATCCTACAATCAGCATTCGCCCCTCACGTCCTTGTGCGGCAATTCGTTAGTTGGCCGTTTATTTTTTCTGACTTTCTTGTGCTATCAATTGATTAACAACGGTCAACATATTGGCTTGGGATTTGGCGGACTGCGCAGTGACTTTGTATTTACCGTTGACGATCAACGCAGGTACACCGCTAATACCATAACGCGGACCGGTAGACTCGGCCTGACGCAATTTGGCATCGACTAAAAATGAGTTAAAAGCGCTACGAAACTCCTCGTCCTTAACCCCATGATCGGCAAAAAACTTCGCGAGTTCGTCTTCGCTGACTAATTTTTGCTTCTTGTTTTGAATCGCATCGAACAGATCGGCATGGACTTTATCCAAAACGCCCAACGCTTCGGCAGTAAAATAAGCCTTGGCATGCTTGCCCCACAGATCGCTGAATACCGCCGGTTGACGGATAAACTCAACATGGGCCGGCTTGGTTTTCAGCCATTCCACCATGGCCGGCTCCAGGCTATAACAATGTGGACAGCCGTACCAAAAAAATTCTATCACTTCGATCTTGTCCGGATTTTGTACCGGCTGCGCCGGCGTTATGGCTTCGTAACCGCCTTCAGCATTTGCCAGAGAAGAAAAGCTCAACAGTCCCAATAATGCGATTATTTTTAACATCAACGTTCTCCGTAATAATGTATTCCCGATAAAAAACCATGTTCACGCTAAAATGCGCAAACAATTTGACAACAAACCGAGCGCAACCATCAAGCCAAGGACTTGTCATATCCACGCTTCGTCAAGCTCTCACGCAGTCATACCGCATCTTTCAAGCAAATGACAATCCCACAATCTATCGGCAATAAACCCCTGCGAAGACTGACCTTACCCAATTTTCAAGGGTAGGCTAGTTACGCTCCAGCCGTCAGGGATAGCGGTATTCAGTGCGAGGACGGTAGATTGCGACATGAATGAGGAAGAGAGTTTAATCCTTGTGAATTAAGGACTGGATCAAATCCGGCAGAGCAGCGGCTCCGCCGGACAACGAATGCTTATTTCATCGTGGAGATGTAGTAAGCAACCGCTTTAATATCCTCGTCAGTCATTTTGGTGGCGATCATGTGCATCATGTTTTCCCGATTATTGCTGCGCGCGCCGGTTTTGAAATCAGTCAGACTTTTAATCAGATAATCAGCATGCTGAGAATGCAAGGACGGGAACGAGGCCGGCTTATTGCCTTCCGCATAAGGGCCGTGGCATGCCACGCACGCCGATACTTCGCGGCTGATATTACCGTTACGGTATAAATCGCTACCTTGCGTAATTAAGGCGTCCAGCGCGGCTTTTTCTTGCTCGGGTGTTTTAGCAGGCGCATCGTCGTCATCACTCGGCGGCAGTTTCGGCGCCGGATTGGTGGAAATTTTGTTGCCGGCATAATAACTGGCAAGTTCCTGAATTGTCTGATCATCAAGGCCCGCCGCCAATGGTGCCATCATAGGCGCCAAGCGCGCGCCACTCTTGAACGCTTGTAATTGTTTAACCAAATAAGTTTGGTGCTGTCCCGCTAATTTCGGAAACGCCGGCATCGTGCTGTTACCGTCTTCGCCATGGCAGCCCGCGCAACTGGCGGCTTTGGTTTTTCCGGCGCTGGCGCTGGCATTACCTTGCGCGTTTACATGGCCGGCGGCGGTTGCCAACAACAAAGAGATGGAAACAGTCAGCAATTTTTTTATCATTATGGGCCCCTGCTCAGGAAGGTTGATCGACATTAAGCAAGCTGATGTCAGCCGCCGGACGTTATAATGCCCGGATTCTAACCGATTTATAAACACTAAGCGAGACTGTGATGAATCCCATCTACCACCAGGCCAAGTTCATCAACAGCGCCCCCAAACTGAAGGACGCACCGCCCGACCAAGGCATGGAGATCGCTTTCGCCGGCCGTTCCAACGCCGGTAAATCCAGTGCGATCAATACCCTCGTACAACAAAACGCCCTGGCACGCGTCAGTAAAACCCCCGGGCGCACGCAATTGCTGAATTTTTTTGAAATCGACGCGAAGCGCAAACTGGTCGATCTACCCGGTTACGGCTACGCCAAAGTCCCGGAAGCCATCAAAAAAGAGTGGCGGCACATGATGGAAAGCTACTTGCATGATCGCCAAGCTCTGTGCGGCATCGTCCAGGTCATGGATATCCGTCACCCGCTCACCGACTTCGACTGGCAAATGGTCGAGTGGTGCGAGCACCGTAAACTGCCCTTGCACATCCTGTTGACCAAGTCCGACAAACTGAAATTCGGCGCGGCCAAGACGACTTTACTACAGGTGCAACGGGACTTGAGTCAGGCGGATATTGTGGTGACCTTGCAGTTGTTTTCGGCTTTGAACAAAGTCGGGATTGACGATGTGCACCAGGTTTTGGATGAGTGGTTTGGATTCCGGAAGATGGTGGTTTCAGAGGATTAGGCTTCCCCGTTCTAACGAGAAACCCAATATCTCCTTTCAAATACCAAATATCTTCTTGCTTAAGCGACAGGAGATAGAGAACAGCGGCTCTGAATCCGCCTGAACGACCAGCAAACCTTTCAACTTCGAATGCATGCTAAAAAGAACAGATCTAACTGTTTTGCAACCCAGCGCGACTGCATGCTGATATGGCCCGTTCCGGTTAATTGCGAATCATGGCATTGAGGTCAGTCAATAATATGTCCGGGTTGTTACTGATTTCCTTGCTTAGCTGACTGTTAACCAAGCCCTAAAATTTCCTGGTACCGTCATTCCAGCGGAAGCGGGAATCCACCGTGACAACTGGGCTCCCGCCTACGCGGGAGCGACAATATTTGCGGGCCGGTTTAATAGTCGGCGCGGCGATATTCTTAATCCGATCATAATCTGCCCTTAATTCTGTTTTAAGCCAGCCTCCCTAGAATTTGCCGCAACTGAATAATTTCCCAACAAGGAGTCGTATATGTTCAGAATGACAAATATCATGTTGATCGGTTTGTTGTTTTCGTCAATGGCTTTGGCCGACGACGATTGGGGCGAGCATCGCCATCATCGGCACCACCATCATCATGAGCACGGCTACGGCCGCGAGTATTATCCGGCTTACCCGGTGGAGCGCGTGTACGTGCCCGAGCGAGTAGTAGAATACGTGCCCATGCAACAGCGCTATTACGCGCCACCGTCACCCCCGCCCGTCAGATATGGTGGTTACGACCAGCGTTCTCCGCAGGGCTTGGTTGGCGGTTTGGTGGGCAGTGCTATGGGTTATGAAATGGGTCGGGGCGACCCATTGGCGGCCGGTATTGGTGCTGCGGCCGGTTCGTGGATTGGCAATGGGATGAATAGATAATGAAGAAGCTCACAGTCTGTTCAGTCACTGCTGCTTGTCTGTTGTTATCGGCTTGCGCTTCGCAAACCGGTTGGGCGCCAACCGTCGACACTTACAATAACCAGAACTCTTATCGCTTGAATCAGGATATGCATGAGTGCCAGCAATTGGCATCGCAAGCGTCCGGTGGCACCGCGAAGGAAGCCGCGATAGGCGCCGGCGTTGGCGGTCTGATTGGCGCGGCCGGTGGCGCCGCTTTGGGTGCTGTGCTCGGCAGCCCTGGAAAAGGTGCGGCTATCGGTGCGGCTGCCGGCGGTATCGGCGGAGCATCCAAACAAGGTATTCAATCCGAAGACCGCTATAAAAATGCCTATAACAACTGCCTACGCCAACGTGGCCATCGGGTAGTTAACTGAGCAATCCGTCAAGTCAAACCAGCTCGGCAATCTCTTCTGAATTTTTCAAGTCAATCCATTGAAGACTGCTTGTTTGAGCAGTCTTCCTCGCGGAGAAACAGTTATGTTTTTAGATACGGTATCGGTTTTTTCAAGCCGATTTAGCCTCAACGTGCGGCGATGGCGCGCGGTTATGCCGCTGATGTTTCTTAGTCTGCTTAGTGCTTGTTCCGGTATTCCAACGCTGCAACGCAATGATGATCAAGCGATGCTGCCCGGTACTACCAAGACCACTTACACTAAATCTTACAAAGTTAAAGGTAAAACTTATTCACCCATGCACAGCGCGTTGGGTTACAAGGCGCAGGGCCTGGCTTCCTGGTATGGCGCAGAGTCCGGTAATTTTACTGCCAATGGTGACCGCTTCGATCCGCGGGGTATGACGGCGGCGCATAAAACGCTGCCGATTCCCTCTAAAGTTCGGGTGACCAATCTGCGTAACGGCCGTTACGTGGATGTGGTGATCAACGACAGGGGGCCTTTCAAAGCTAATCGACTTATCGATCTGTCCCAGGGCGCGGCGGAACAGATCGGCATGCGCGGATTGGCGGAAGTGACGGTGGAATATTTGGGAAGTTAGGCTGGTTCAGGCTTTTTGCTGCGCTTGGCCGTCTCCTTTATGCCCTGTGGGTACGCAGATAGGGGGTTTATGGGAGATTAGGAATGACGCAACGCCGGCGCTTGGCACCGAAGCCACTGAAGTTGCGACGATTCGGTACAGCTGAGTGCTATACGTTTTTGTGTCTTTCTTCCACCATTGCATCGATATATTGCATCACCTCGGCGCTGGCGGCCTCGGCCAGTTGCATTTGCCGAATGATCTCATCGAGCATGCCTGGATCATCCACCCATTTGTCGCGAGAAACTTCATAAGCCTTTTGTGTAGTCCTATGCACATCGGCATGCGGTTGATTCAATTTAGCGTAAGCGCTGGTCGAGCGGAATTTTTCATAACCCAGTCCCTCGTAATACCATTTTCCTAAGCGGCAATTATGGTTGTCTACCATGATGGCTTGGTGATGAGGGCATTCGTTGGCTGTTTCGACGGCCACATAGCCGTTTTGTTTGTAGACCACATGATCGAGTTTAGCCAGGACGCCGAAAGATTTGTCTTTGGCATAAGAAATGTAATCGACCGAGATCTTTGCGGACCGGGATAAATTGGAAAATTGTTGGCGGAAGGAATTGACTTGCGCCAGTATCTCTTGCGAAAGCGCAGAGGAGCTTTCCGCTTCGGTTTGCATTTGTTCAACCCGCTTATTGAACGACTTGAGGGTTCTGGACACCTCAAGTGCGGCGTTCTTGGTGTGTTCGGAGAGATTTTTGACTTCGTCGGCGACCACCGCGAAGCCTCGGCCGTGCTCGCCGGCGCGTGCCGCTTCTATCGAGGCGTTTAAGGCCAGCAGGTTGGTTTGATCGGCAATCCCGGTAATCATCGATAAGGATTCGGTGATTTTTTTACTGTCGTTAATTAGCGCGCCGATTACATCCGATACCGAATGCACATTGGAGTTGATGTCCGACAGGGAATTACTGATGGTTTCTACGGCGGATAGGCTGGCGTTGGCGTTCTCGCCTGTTTCCACAGCAATATTCTCTACCTTCTGCATTTGCTCGGTGATATTGAGCAAGTCGCTTTGATTACCTTTCAGATTGTTGAGCAGATTGTTGGTGTTGAGCGCATGCAGGCCTGCCGATAAACGCCGTTTGATCGTCAGTTTGTCGTTTTCATCCATTAATTTGATGGCGTCGTTCATATTCTTCGCCGACTTTTTCAGTATGCCTGGAAAGCCGTCAACCAGCGCATAACGGTCATAATTGCCTTCTGCGGCGTGTTTAAAACAAGAGTTCATTTCTTTGAAGTAAGACTCCATGATGTCCAGGGTCTCATTCAGCTCCCAGGCTATCTTGCCGACTTCGCCCATGCCGCGCGTTTTGGTGACGCGATGATAGAGTTGGCCTTGATTAGTGTGTCTTAACACTTCTTCGATCCGCTCTAAGACCAGCAGGCATTGTTTGCCGGCGTGCCAGGCATCGAAGGCCACCACCGGTAACGGCAGTAGCAAGCCAAGCATGAGCCAGGAAAATCCATGCGTAATAAGCGTGTCGATGAAAGCGGCAACAGTGAAAAATATAATGGTTGCCACAGCATAATTCAGCTTGGTTCTTAAAAACGGAATATTGGCGTTTGAATTCATGGCTTACACTCCGTTGGGTTTATACAGGCTTAACACCAGGCTATTGTAATTTTTAGCGCCGGCTTGCTGAACCACGTCGAATAGGTATTCCAGCGATTTATCCGGGGCATCTTTAACTGAATGGCGTTTCTCGATGGCCAACATTTCCTGATAAATCGGTATGATGACCCCAAGTGCGTTACGGGGCGGGTTACGGCGCACCGAATAGTAACCCTGCAATTTACCGTCTTTGTCATAGTCCGGTGTAATGTTGGCAAATACCCAATAATATCCGCCATCCCGGCATAGATTTTTGGCAAACCCGAAAAACTCGTCACCGGCTTTTAAGGTATTCCACATGAATCTAAACACGCCGCGCGGCATATCCGGGTGTCTGATGATGTTGTGTTGTATGCCCAGCAATTGGTGTTCCGGATAGCCGGCGATTTCCATAAAAATGCGATTAGCGTAAGTGATCCGCCCCGATGTGTCGGTCTTGGAAACGATAAAATCGTCATCCGCGAGTTTTTTTTCGTTATTGTTAGGCGTGATAGTCGGCTTCATATTCCGTACCTTAATTTGGGGCTATTGGTGGTCAGTCCAGGCATATTTTGTGCGAAAACCGGATGAGCTTGATCATGAGCGCATCGGACATTGCTTCGATCCGGGGTTGCGATAGCCGCGCATGTTGTGTGGTATTCGCTCGCCACACAAGATTAGCTCAATTGAGCAAATTAATCAGGAGGCGTTTGATTGAAGTGGCTTCGAAGGGCTTGTCAAGTATGGCTGATACTTCGGATTTCTCTATCGCCGCCAGGCGATTTTGGTTTTGCTCGCTGGTGACCATGAGAATGGGCACCGAGCCGCGCTCGGGATGATTGCGGATATGGTCTATCAACTGCAAGCCGTCCATCTCCGGCATGTTGTAGTCGGTAACGACCAGATCAAAATACTGCTGATTGAATATCTGTAAACCCTGTTTGCCGTCATGAGCCGTAACGATCTGGTAGATGCCGATGTTTTCGAAAACCCTGGTGAGATATTTCAACGAGAATTCGCTGTCGTCCACCAGCAGTACTCGCAGGTCTTCGACATCCAGGTGCGTCAGGTTAAGTTTTTCCGGGCGAACATATTCCAGCGTGGAATGCAGGGCGGTTTCCAAGGCCTGACGGGTAAACGGCTTGGGTAATATGGCAATCGCGCCGGCCTGGCGGATCGGTTCAAGGTATTTGATATTCGTCTCGCTGGAAATGAGCAAAAAGGCCATTTCATACGAGGCATCGTCGTTGCGCAGTGCGTGCACCAATTCCACGCCGGTCATGTCCGGCAGGTACATGGAGCTGATAATCAGATCGGGGCGGGAGTGCTGTAAGCGTTCGAATAGCTCGGCGCCGCTTTGCACACAGGTAATATCGTTTATATCGCAGTCGAGTAAAAAGTGGGAGATGATCTGCTGCTGAGTATGGGACGGTTCGACGAGAAAAACCTGTAAATTGGCAAGCTGATGGTCTGACATGGATTAGTGGTTTTTCATGCAGTATAGGGTTAAACCGATATGCGCTTGTTTGGCAAAGTGCTTGGCTGCGATGAAATCCTCGCGAGTTAAGGGTAGTCCATGAATAGAGTGGTCGCAATAAATAAGGCCGACAGTCTTTTTTTCCGCATAAACCGGGAAAACGAAGCACTCGTATTCGCCGATATGCTGGCGGATCTGCGCGGTGTAAAGCTCATGATGTTGCTGGGGAAACAGCCAGACACCTTCTTGCTGTTGTAGGGCGTGAAACAGTAAGTTTGCCGAGGGTTCGGAATTGTATATGCGGATTTTTTGGTCGAGCGCGATTTTGTGCCAGCCCAGGGAAAATTTTTCGTTTAGCGTCTGTTTATCCGGACTGAGCAGCATGAATAGGGTTCTGTCCATTTCCACACCGCGATGTATGCCTTCCAACACCATTTCAAATAGGCCGTTCAGATCGATCTGGCCGCTGATGTGGCTGCTGATGTCCTGCAAAATTTGAAATTGCAGCTGCTTCTTATCGGCCTTTTCCTCTTCAGCGTCTTCGAATTTGGCGATGATAGCTTCGGTGCTGATGAATTTGGAGGCGTCGTTAGCGCCGAATTGCCGGGCAATGTGCACCGCTTCCAAAGTGTTTTTGTCGATCTTGGCTTTTAGGGTTGCCGGCGGCAGGCCGGAAAATTCAGCAACTTTTGCCAGACAAGCCTGCATTGCTTCCGAGTCTTTGCCCGATTTAAGCGCCGCGCAGATCTGATGACCCAGTTGCACCATTTGCACCCGTCTCTCCGCGGAATCCGGTTTGGCGATGGCTTCTTCGATCAAGCCGCTCAGGCACCAGGATTTGCTCAGTTTTTTGCCCAAGTCCTGCAAGGTAAAACCCAGTATTTTTTTCTCGGCTTCGCGATTGTTCAGCCCGCTTTTTTCTATCAGTTCGTGGACTTTTTTGGATTGCGGATTGCCGGAGCACCAGAAGGCAATATGGCCGATATTGTGCAGTAGGGCCGCGATAAACACTTCTTCCGGCGAAGTGTCGCCCATGCTCAGCGCCAAGTCTTTGGCTTGCACAGCAGCGTGCAGAGCCAGTGCAATTTCCCGATTGGCCCTGTCCTTGTTGGTGGACGACAGCATCGCTTCGAAAAACGAACAGGCCAGGGTCAGTTCCCGTATTACTTCTGCACCCAGCACGACAATGGCCCGCGATACGGTGCTCATCTTTTGCTTGGAGGGGTTGTAATAAGGACTGCTGCCGACCTTAAGCAGTTTGGCGGTGAGATTAGGGTCTTGCAGAATCACCGTCGCCAGCTCAATGGCCCCCTTGTGCCTGTCGTCCAACGCCGCGTAGATGTTATGCGCGGTGTTGGAGAAGATCGGCATTTCCTGCACGCGGAGCAGCTCTGTCCATTCGTCCAGAGTTTGCGGTGGCTTTTGCGCGGTGCCGGTGGGGGTCATATGTTTACAAAGCTTTGATTTTGGCGAATTGCTCGTTCAGGCTTTTTAAGGATGATTGTAAGCCCGCTAGTTTCTCGCGCTCTTTCTCGATCACTTCCGGCGGCGCTTTGTCGACAAACGCAGCATTGCCTAGTTTGCCTTCGATGCGTGGTAGTTCTTTTTCGATGCGCTGAATTTCTTTTTCCAGTCGTGACAATTCGGCATCCTTATCGATCAAGCCGGCCATCGGGATCAGGATTTTCATGTCGCCGACCAATGCAATGGCCGATTCTGGTGTGTTGTCGTCCGCTGCCAGCCAGGTAATGCTTTCCAGTCTGCCCAGTTTCAACAGATAACTTTCCCCTTCTTTCAGGTAGACCTGGTCGGTAGCGCTGCCGTTTTGCAGTAATACGTTCAGCGGCTTGCCGGGGGCGATGTTCATCTCACCACGTATTCTGCGGATGCCGAGGATGAAGTCCATTGCCCACTGAACTTGGGCTTCGGCATCTATGTTGATCGCCTCACCGTCGCTTTCCGGATAAGGCTGCAGCATGATAGTGGCGGCGGTAACGCCGGCCAAAGGCCCAACCCGTTGCCAGATTTCCTCGGTGATGAATGGCATGATCGGATGCGCCAACCTTAGAACGGTTTCCAGCACGCGCAACAGCGTTTGCCGGGTACCGCGTTGCAAGGTTTCATCGTCGCTTTGCAGCGAGATCTTTGCCAGTTCCAGATACCAGTCGCAGTATTCGTTCCAGGTAAATTCGTAGATGGCTTGCGCGGCAAGGTCAAAGCGGTAGTTGTTAATCGCGTCGGTAGTAGTAGCGATAGTGCGATTCAAGCGTGACAGAACCCACAAGTCGGCTTGGCTGTAAGTACACTCAGCGCAATCGATGCCGTTGTCTTGATCTTCGGTATTCATCAAAACATAGCGGGCCGCATTCCACAATTTATTGCAGAAATTGCGGTAGCCTTCGGTACGTTGCAAGTCAAAACGGATGTCGCGACCGGTCGAAGCCAATGAGGCAAAGGTAAAGCGCAGCGCGTCGGTGCCGAACGATTGAATGCCATCCGGGAATTGCTTGCGGGTGGCTTGTTCGATTTTCTTGGCCAGATGCGGCTGCATCATGCCGGACACCCGTTTGGCAACCAAGTCTTCCAGAGCGATGCCGTCGATGATGTCGATTGGGTCCAGCACGTTGCCCTTGGATTTGGACATCTTTTGGCCTTCGGCGTCGCGCACCAAGCCGTGGATGTAAACTTCCCTGAACGGCACTTCGCCTTGAAACTTCAAGCCCATCATGATCATCCTCGCCACCCAGAAGAAAATGATGTCGAAACCGGTGACCAATACACTGGTGGGGTAATGCTTCGCCAATTCCGGGGTTTGCTCCGGCCAACCCAAAGTCGAAAACGGCCACAGCGCCGACGAGAACCAGGTGTCCAGTACGTCTTCATCCTGTTTCAATGGGTAATCGGCGGCCAGGCCATGCGTGGCGCGGATTTCCGCTTCGGAATGGCCGACATAGGTATTGCCTTGGTCGTCGTACCAGGCAGGGATGCGGTGACCCCACCAGATTTGCCGGGAGATGCACCAATCCTGGATGTTGCGCATCCACTCGAAATAGGTGTTTTTCCAGTTGTCCGGTACGAATTTGATTGCGCCGGTTTCGACGGCTTCGATCGCTGGCTTAGCCAGCGGGGCGATTTTCACGTACCACTGGTTGGTCAATAACGGTTCAATCACCGCGCCGGTGCGGTCGCCGCGCGGTACCATCAATTTATGATCGGCGACTTTTTCCAGCAGGCCTTGGGCGTCCAGATCGGCGACAATTTTCTTGCGGGCTTCGGATCTGTCCAGGCCGATATAGGCCTCAGGAATAATAGGAAAGCCGTCGTCGTTGCCGTGTATCGCCGCATCGACGGTAAAAATATTGATTAAGCCGCCATGCGGTTGATCGGCAATCACTGACATTTGTTTATGGCGAGTCCAGACTTCGTAGTCATTGAAGTCGTGGGCCGGGGTGATTTTGACGACACCGGTACCGAATTCAGGATCGACGTACTCGTCGGCAATAATCGGAATGCGGCGGCCAGTCAGCGGCAGTTCGACGAATTCGCCGAGCAGATGTTTATAGCGCTCGTCATCGGGATGTATCGCCACTGCCGCGTCACCCAGCATGGTTTCCGGGCGGGTGGTTGCCACCAATAAATGGCCGGTGCCGTTGGTCAGCGGGTAACGCATGTACCACATCGAACCGTTTTCTTCTTCCGATAACACTTCCAGGTCGGAAACGGCGGTGTGTAATACCGGGTCCCAGTTCACCAGGCGCTTACCGCGATAGATCAGGCCTTCTTCGTACAGTTTGATGAACACTTCCTGCACCGCGTCCGACATGCCGTCGTCCATCGTGAAGCGCTCTTTTTCCCAATCCAGCGACGAACCCATCCGCCGCAATTGGCGGGTGATGGTCCCACCGGACTCTTCTTTCCATTCCCAGACTTTCTCGATAAACGCCTCGCGGCCTAAATCATGACGGGTTTTGCCGTCGGCGTTGATGATGCGTTCCACCACCATCTGCGTCGCTATACCGGCGTGGTCGGTGCCCGGTTGCCACAGCGTGTTGTAGCCTTTCATTCGGTGATAACGGGTCAGCGCATCCATGATGGTGTCTTGAAACGCATGCCCCATATGCAAACTGCCGGTGACGTTGGGCGGCGGAATCATGATGCAATACGACTCGCCATCTTGCTTGGCGGCAAAATAACCGCTCTCTTCCCAAAGTTGATACCAGCGTTGTTCGATAGCGTGCGGGGAATAGGTTTTTTCCATGTTTTTGTTGGATGAGCTTGGGTTGAATTCTAAAACCTTATTTTAACCGTAAATTGGCTGCGGACTGGAATTTAACCGGCAATGTAGCCGCTCTTCATCGAAAGCACTCGATGCGAGCGCTAGAGTAAATTACTCCGGCACTGCTTGGGAAATGTATCTTGTCGAAAAAATTTACATTTAAATCAGATTTTAGCTGTGATAGCGGCAAGGTTGGCTTGTTAGGCGATTTAGATAAAGAACGGTTAGCTCGGATTAGGCTATTGCAAGAAAGTCGTGCTTTTATATCTGATTGATTTTTCGTGTTTTTTGACTGTCAGTTGCCCATGACTCAGGCGCGCTATCGTTAGATAAAACTAACTGGTCAGCTGCTTTTTTACTATTGGCCCAGTAAATGCTTGGGATTTTTGGTCAACAGCTTAAGGCGGGCGACGTAATAGCGACGAGTGTCTTTTCATCATGCATTTCCTAAACGTCCGTAATTTCTTGACTTGGACAGTCGTAGTCAATGTCGAATTTTTTTACAGGAGAGATATCCATGCAAAACAGTAAACCAACGATTAATGCAGTTAACAGATTGCGCCGACAAGTAAGCTCTCACTCGCTTGCAGCTATATTTGGCGCTGCGTGCGTCTTAACCTCATGGTCTAGCCAAGCTTCAGTGCTTGATTTTAACTATACAACGAAGCAAATTACCGCAGCCGATGCCAAAGGGTTGGGCCCTTTGCTTCCAACCGGTCAAAGCAATCAGTATATCAGCCAATCCTATGGAGACCAATCTGGTTTGGATGTGTCTATTCGTTATTACAACACAAGCGGAGTCTATACTAGTAGTCTGCAAACTTGGCCTAGTGGTTACGATGAGCTTCCGTTTGCCGCTTGGTTCGGTGATAGTTCTGGTGGTGACAAAGCCCAGATCGAACTTGCTTCGGTCGGCGGTAGTAGCGTAACTTTGAACAGCTTTAGGCTGGGGTCTTGGTCTGGAAGTGCAGCAGGAAGAGCTGAAACCGTCAAAGTTTATGAGTTGGGTGTGGCAGTTCCGGTGTATGAATTCTCCGGATTGATTGGTGTAAACAATTTATCGAATCTATTCAGCTTCAGCAACTTGACATCAACTAGTGGTTACTTGATCGAATGGAGTAACCCATGGTGGACCGGTATCGGTTCGGTAAGCTACGATGTGGTGCCAAGTTCTGTGCCCGTACCTGGCGCTGTTTGGCTGTTCGGGTCTGCCTTGGCGGGCATTGTGGCTCGCAGTCGCCGTTCAGCATAGGGCCCCAAGGATGTCCTGAACAAAGTGAAGCGCATCTGTCGCGACAGATGCGCTTCCTAACGTCGGCACACCCTTTTAGGACCACTGGGTTGAACAGCGTGAAACCCAGCACCGAAGGCGTTTTGCTGGGTATCAACCCAGCCTACAGAGCTAAACGCACCAAATCCCCACCCAATCATGACTCTCCACGATCTCACCCAACAATTCGCTTCAGAAGGCCGGATCGAAGCAATTATCATCCGTCCGGCACGTGGCGAGCCTGCGGTTGTGGTTGATGAAGCCCGCGCAGAGCTTGGGAGAGGATTGCTGGGCGACCGGCGGGCAACCGCTGCGCGTTCCGGCAGGCAATCGTCAAAACGGGAACTGACTTTGTTTCAGGCCGAACACTTACCTGTTGTCGCCAATTGGTGTGGCCTCGTGGAATTAGAGCCGACTCAACTGCGGCGCAATCTCGTGTTTTCGGGGCTCAATCTTATCGGTATGCGCTCGCCGTTCCCGGATGCGATATTGGAATGGGCGGTGGGCGATGAGGTGATTATTCAAGTCACCGGGCCTTGCGATCCGTGCTCGAAAATGGCTGCGGAATTGGGCTTGGGAAGCTATAACGCGCTACGCGGTCACGGCGGGATGACGGCTCGGATTTTGGCCGGCGGCTTGATTCGAGTAGGTGACCGGGTACGCTTGAATGCGATTCAAAATGTGGAACCGAAGGCTAGGCTGGGTCAAATAAAGTGAAACCCAGAACTGGTAGCTCCGATTGGCGATAGCGTAATCGGAGGAATGGGATGTTTCAAATTCGTGCGATTGCAAATGCCGGGCAAATTTTGCTAATCAGCCATTTGATATCAAACCAGCGAATGTTCCTTGAGCCATTCTTTCAAAGCGTCGTTCATCCGAGTTTGCCAGCCGCTCCCTGTCGCGCGGAAAGCAGCGATGACATCGGCGTCAAAACGAACAGTCGTGGAAACCTTGGTTGGTGCCTGTTGTTTGCCTCTGCCGCGCAACACATTCTGTAACGACTCTGGCAATTCGGAAAACGTTGATGCGTTTTTAAAATCGTCGGACGTCAATTCACGGACTTCACCATCCGCATCAGTCAAGGGTAAGGGATTTGCCATGTTTGCGAGCCTCTCTCGAATTAGCTTTGCGAAAACTGATCACCCGGATGCCATCGGGAATATATACAAAGCACAGAATATGGAGTCTATCGTCGAGATAACCAATTGTGATCCAGCGAATTTCGCCATAGTCGCGCCGGTCATCGATCAAATAGACAGCGGTTTCAAAGTCGAATTCGTCGGCCCGTTCAAAGCTTAAGCCACGTTCCCGCAGGTTTTTATCGCTTTTAGCGTGATCGAATTCGATGAGCATGGCTTACTGTAACGGTCATAAGCGCAATTGGGCAACTATTTTGTTACTACATGCTTGTGATGTAGTAATTGCTAAAAAGAAGGAATAGGGGCTAGCTGGTTTGGCGCTTGTCAGGCCCGCTGCCGCTGCAACACCAGTGCGGTTTTGGTGAAGGCCTGCAATACCGGCCCCGCGCCGGCAATAGCCACCGCATCGACCAAACAATACCAGGCGGTAACGCCGCTGGGCGGGTTGCCTTGCGGCAGGTGTGAGGCTGGATCGATCTCTGCCCAGGCCCAGGTGCCGGCGCTGGTGCCGACGATTTCCAGCCAGGACGTGATAAAGAACGCTCCCAAGTAAACCATAGGCGAACGGCCCTTGAATAAGTAGCCCAAAAACACCACAAACAGCACGGCGCCGATAATGTCTAGGCGCCCAATGCCACTGAGGCCCCAAGCGACCCAGGTACCGCAGACAGCAACAACGAAAACCGCAATGCGGCGGGCGTGTCTCTGGAACAGTCCGGAACGACCCAGTGCCACCGCGGTGAGATACACCAAGCCATGGCCGGCGGGCACGTAGGCGGGGACGTTGCCGAAGCGGTAGATATAGCCTTTCATATACACGGATGCGAAGTACTCGCCGATCACCGCAAACGTCACCGCCACCGCTACTTGGGTGCGCACATATTTGCATTCGCCGCGCAACCAGGCAATCAAGAACAGCCAGCCAAAAAATGCCAACACATATTGCATGAATTGCGGCACGAAGCCGTCCATCGTCAAACAGATGGTGGTGGTTACAAAAGTGAATGCGGCAATCTGATAATCGCGTTTGTGGTGCTTGGCGACGATATTGGCGGCGGGGAAGTGCGGTAAGGAAAAGAAACTCATGATTTATACGAAGGCGTAGGCGACGGCGATATAACGCAACACTTTACCTAAAAAAATCGCTAACAGCGAGGACAGTATCGAAAGGCGCAACCAACCGCCGGCAAAACACAGGCCGTCGCCAACCAGCGGCAGCCAGGAAAATAGCAACGCCCAACTGCCCCAGCGGCGCACGGTGTTTAATGATTTTTGATGTTGTTTTGCTAAAGCATCGGCGGGATATTTTTTGGCGGCCCACAGCCCTAGCCACCAAGTCGTCATTGCGCCCAAGGTGTTACCAATAGTGGCGATGGCTACCAATTGGCTGACCGAGTGCTGTTGGCTGTTAACCAGATAGGCCAGGATCGCTTCCGAACCACCCGGTGCAACAGTGGACGAGATGAAGGCGCTGATAAATAGTCCCAAAGGGCCGAGCGATTCTAACTGCATTTGTTTGGCTCATAAAAAAAGCCCCTGAAACAGTTGTTTCAGGGGCTTTTTGCTTAGTCTTTATTTATCCGGTAAGGCGATGACGTTTTTGCCGGATACCATTTTGATCAGCCTGCCAATCAATTGCATGACATAGCCAACGCCATGCGCGACTTGCTCCAGCACGGTGGCGATAATCTCGCCGGCACTCATGCCTTTAAAACGTTTTGCCAACCAAGGCGCGGCAATAAAGCCGATAGCTAAACCGATCACTGTGGTGCCGGAAATAATTGAATCATCGACTGCTGCAGCCGGTGCGGGGGCCGCCGCGGCTGCTGGGGTTGCCACAGGTGTGCTGCTGGGAGCCGGCGCATCAAGCACGGGGTCATAAGGTTTGCCGCTGTAATCGTCCGGGAAAATCGCTGCGGTTACGCCAGGAATGCTGGGTAAGTCTTCACTACCTTTGCCGACTTTCAATTGGGCTTTCATGCCTTTTTCCATGTGCTGAGCGATGTCGCAATGCACTAAATAGGTTTTGTCTCCCGGAGGCAGGATCAAGGTACCGGATACTTTGCCGGGACCGCTAACTTCCAAATGGAACATGCCTTTCGGGTACAAATATTTCGGTAAGCCATGCATCATCCATTGATGGCGGATATCATCATCGTTGATGAAATGTACTGTTAGCTTGGTGCAAGGTTCGAACTGAAATTCCTGCTGGTCGAACGCAAACATGGTGCCGGGGAATTTCTCGGAATATTTGTGTCCGGCATGCACGGTAATTTCCTTGGTCGCGGCGATTTTGTCGCAGCCGCCGGGCAGAGTGTCGGTGTTTTGGCCCATGACCATGCCGCCATCCATATCCATCAAATGACCGTCGCCGTGATTCATCATCTGATTGTGATCCTGGATTTCTTTTGCGGACACAGTATTAACAGACAAGGCACAGACCAGTGTGGCAAGTGATACGAATTTCACCATTATTGCATTACCTCGAAGGGGCGTTATGTATAGCGTCGATTATGCCGCGATAGTTCTGATTGACAAGGCTGCCGGAAAGTACGTTATTCCGCCGCGCAGCATAGGCGGAATAACGATTCTTGCGGCGTGTTTCTTTAGATTTCTTTGGCTTTACCGATCATCTCGTCGACTTTGCGTTTAAAGCCGGCGTTAGACAGATAAAAAATGTACAAGCCAGCGAACAACACCAATGCATACAAGGCATAGCTGCCTTTGCTGGTCGGTTGACCTGCGCCGGCTTTAAAGCTCATGTGGGCATCCAATCTTTCGCCGTTATCCTGCAGTAGCGTGATGTGGATCAGATGTTTGCCGGCTTCTTGTACGCCTGATGGCAGGTTCAATATGACGGTGCCGGATTTGTGTTTTTCGGCTGCTTGGAAGAAAACCCGTTTACCTTCCGGCTCTTTGGTCACTTCAAATTCGATAGCCATGCCGCGATAGCGCTGGTCTTGATAGTCGAAGACCAATTGAGTCAATGTATTGACATCGGGAATATTGCCGCAGAACTCTTCCGCCGGGTAGGCATTAGGCTGGTAAGCGGTGTAATGGATCCAGTGGTCTTTTTCCAGTTCGAACTTACATTGGTCAGTATCGGTACCCGCCGCACCGCCGTGCGCCAATACTGCTGATGAAAAAATCAGGCCCAACAAGCCCAGTAAACCGTTTCTTAATATGCGAGAGCTTCTCATAAATACCCTTCCCGTGTTAATAAATGCTGTAGTTTTTATTATTTTTCATGTGGTTATACATGAACGTGTTTAAATCATTGGCGAACGTAACTGCCTGATTTCGATCAAAACAGCGCCTAACTCTAGCACATCGCCCTAGCCAAAGAAAGGCTATCGTGCCGTAGTTGAGATGATCGATTCAAGCTGTAATTTTTTTTGTCAGCAATCAAAGACAATCCTTATAATGGGGTTATGAATCATTCCTTTAAATTGTCTCTGCCTGTTCAGGTCTACTGAAATATCCCCTATCCGGTTAATTAAATAACAACAATATGTCCAAATTAATAAACTCTGCCGAATGGAATGCCGTTAAGCAACATCACCGCGAGATTGCCGGCAAATTTTGCATGAAGGATGCGTTCGATAAAGATCCGCAACGCTTCGACAAGTTTTCCGTGACATTTGACGATTTGCTGTTCGATTTCTCTAAAAATCTAATTACCGAAGAAACGTTGCCTTTGTTGATTGAATTGGCAAGCCGCGCGGAGCTTTCCGCTAAGACCGAAGCTATGTTTTCCGGTTCCATTATTAATACCACGGAAAAACGTGCTGTCTTGCATACAGCCTTACGCAACCGCAGTAATAAGCCGGTATTTTTTCGCGGCGAAGACGTCATGCCGGAAATCAATAAAGTTTTGGCAAAAATGCGGGTATTTACGGAACAAGTCCGTTCAGGCGCCTGGACCGGCTACACCGGCAAAGCCATTACCGACATCGTCAATATCGGTATCGGCGGTTCGGACCTGGGACCGAAAATGGTCGATACCGCGCTGGCGCCCTACGGTAAAGACGGTTTGAAAGCCCATTTCGTTTCCAACGTCGATCAAACCGATATCGTCGAAACGCTGAAACCGCTGAACCCGGAAACCACGCTGTTTTTGATTTCCTCAAAAACCTTTACCACGCAAGAAACCATGACCAACGCCCGTTCGGCGCGCAACTGGTTCTTGCAGGCGGCTGTCGATCCCGCGCATATCTCCAAACATTTCGTGGCCATCTCGACCAATGTCACCAAGGTGAAAGAATTTGGCATCGACCCGGACAATATGTTCGAGTTCTGGGATTGGGTCGGTGGCCGCTATTCCTTGTGGTCCGTGATCGGCATGTCGATTGCCCTTTACATAGGTATGGACAATTTCGAAGAGTTGCTGATGGGCGCGCATATTGCCGACGAACATTTCCGTAGCGCGCCATTCGAAAAAAATATCCCGGTTATCATGGGCTTGCTGGGTATCTGGTACAACAATTTCTTCGAAGCTGAAACTTACGCGATTCTGCCTTACGCCCAGTCCTTGAAATACTTCGCCGATTATTTCCAGCAGGGCGATATGGAAAGCAACGGCAAAAGCGCCACGATCAGCGGTGACAAGGTCGACTACAACACCGGCCCGATTATCTGGGGCCAGCCCGGCACCAACGGCCAGCACGCTTTTTTTCAGTTGATTCATCAGGGTACCAAACTGATTCCCGGCGATTTCTTGGCGGCTGCGCAAAGCCAATACAATTTACCGGATCATCACGATATCCTGATCTCCAACTTTCTGGCGCAAGCCGAAGCCTTGATGCGCGGCAAAACCGAGGCTGAGGTTAGAAAGGATTTGAGTCATGAGCCCAATCTGGATGACGCGTTGATTGCCTCGAAAATTTTCGAAGGCAACAAACCGTCCAACTCGTTTTTATTCAAAAAACTTACTCCCAGAACCTTGGGCACCCTGATCGCGTTTTACGAACACAAAATCTTCGTGCAAGGCGTGATCTGGAATATCAACTCCTTCGATCAAATGGGCGTGGAATTGGGGAAAGTGTTAGCGCGGGCGATTCTGCCGCAGCTGAAAAACGAAGACGTTGTCACCGACCACGACAGCTCCACCAACGGCTTGATCAATGCTTATAAGCGCCTGCGTAAATAAGCTTACCCAAGCCGGTAGGCTAATTTAGAAGGCGAGCAACCAGTCTGTGTTGGGCAAAGCCGTTATCTAAACCTGAAGGTTGCAGCATATTTCCGCAACCTTCAGGCGCCTTAACCCCTCCAAGTAATTATTTGTATCGTTATCCTTGCCGGTCGCGCAAATTGATTCAAAAAGGAAAACCTAGGTTGAGTTACTAATTGGCAGATCCCGCTTAGGGCTTGTTGGTTACAGCATTGGGCTTAGTGGAATTCGGCTGCGTGGTCAACAAGACTTCGCGGATCGCGGAAATAATAGACTCCGGCTTCTCCAGCGGAATGACGTGGCCGCTATCTACCCAGCGTTGAATTGCCCCTGGATATAGCTGCGCAATATCCTTGCGTTTTTGATTGGCATCGAGCGCCAACTCCGAGGTGTCCTCCAGAGGTTGCGCAGCGCTCAGCACTATGATCGGTCCGCCGCTATAGGGCGGGGCGGCCAATACTTCGTCACCGGTTAGATCCAGCGCCGCCAGCTCTTGTTCGGCAGTTGCCGATGTCATCAAATCGAACAGCAAACGCACCCAGAGCGGCCAGTTTTCGATTGCCCCGGCGCCTTTGAGTTGAGCAGGGTGAGTCGAATCAACCAGAATCAAGGCCGCCACGTCCTGTGGGTGATGCCGGGCATACCATTGCATATACAAACCGCCCAGCGAATGCCCCACCAGCACATAAGGCGGCGTTAGACCCTGGCTGGCAAGCAAACCGCGCAGTTCTTCAATAATATGCCGGCCGTCCCTTGGCGTTGTCGCCGCTGCGCTATTCCCGTAGCCGGCGCGGTTATAAACCAAGGCCGTGGCATCGCTCGCTATCGTGGGATAAATTTCTGTCCAATACTCGAAAGTCCCGCCTAGTCCGTTTTCGAAGATGACCGGTACAGTCTGGTGCTTGCTAAGCGCAAATTCCACCTGCTGGCCGGTGACTTCTGCCGTTGTGATGTCGGGGATGGTGGCGGCGCAGCCGCTCAGCGAGAGCAACAAAACGGCCAATAGTGGTGATTTAAATTTCATCGGTTCAGTAACGGGTTTTGGCTGATTCGCCCTTTTTACTACAGATTGCTTCCGAGATCATTCGCCCCAAACCTTCATGCTTCGATTGGGTTCTCGGCTATTGCTCCTGCATTCATGCAAGCCCAGCACGAATGGTTTGGCGGGAAAAGTCATTTCGGGAAGTTGTTTTTAGCGAAATCCTCAGCGATTTTGCGGCGGGAAGCGTTGATCGAAAATCCCGCCAAGAGGCTGCCGAAGAGCAAGGCAGCGCCGGGCAGTGGCACCGCGGTTACGTCGCCGCTGCGGACTGCCAGAACATAAAATTGGTTGCCCTTGCTGATGTAGTTTTGCATGCCGGTGGCGGTGCTCAAATACCAGGCTTTGTTGGCATCATTGTAATAGCTGCTGCCTAGCCAATAGCTGAAGGATTGCAGGTTGCTGAACAGGCTTTCGTCATTGGGCGTGGACGGGTCGTCGACGAGGCCGTGGCCGGGTTGGGGCAAGCCGCGCGAATCGGCGTACCCCTTATTCGCGAAATCGCCGTAGAACAGATGCGCCAGTTCCGAGCTGGCCAAATCGACGTTGTAACCACAGTCTGTGCCACTGTAACCATAGTCGCAGCCCTGGGCGCCCAGGTCGTGAAAGGTCGGCAGACGCCAATCGCTGTAGGTGCTGCCGCGCACGCTGTCCGCATAGCTTAGGCCTTCCACCCAGGCCACGGCGTTTTGCCAGCTCATTTTGCCGGGATTATATGAGCCGCTAGTATTGGCGTAGTTGGCGTCTGCCAGCCAGGTAACGTTGAGCTCGCTGTCGTAAATCAGGCCGCCGCCGCGGTCGAACAACTGGGCTTGGGCGCTACCTGCCGCCAATATGCAGAGCCCGGATAGCGCGGCGTATATAGCTTTCTGTTTCATCATTTTTTTCCAAAAAGTTAGTTCTCGAACGGATGTAAATACTCGGAAACCTGCCTAGCGGAGCCGAGTTTGGGCGGCATTATCGGAAGGCGCGTGTAGCCAGGGAACCCTACCGGAGTAGGGTGTTGGAACGTTAGAGAGTTTTGTTAACATGTATTTCTAATTCAACTATTGGCTCGATAATTTAAAGAGGAATTTACAATGAAACGCAGTCTGAGATGTCTTGCCCTGGGCTTAATGCTGCCGGTATTACCGGCACACGCCAGTGTTTTGTATACGTTGGTGGATATCATGCCGGATAGCCCGTTAGTCAGTTCGGGGGCGGTCTCTATCAGCGATGCCGGGCATGTTCTGGGTTTTACGGGGGATGGTGAAAGCTTTGTTTACAAAAACAATAGCGTGAGTTGGCTGTCCGTACCCAGATATTCAAGTCCTACCGGGATCAATTCAAGCGGTGTGGTGGTGGGCAATTCTGGCGGGCGCGGGATTGTGCACAGTAATGGTGTCACCCAAATAATCGATGGTTTCAGCGGCAGTCCTTATTCCAGTGTGGCCTACGGAATCAATGATGCCGGGCAAATAGTCGGCAGTGCATGGAATGCCGAGGGCAACCAACGAGCCACTATTGCCGGCAACGGCAGCTTGACTGATCTGGGAACTTTGAATGGTGGCCACTGGAGTGCGGGTAATGCGATCAACAATAGTGGGCAGGTCACTGGCGAGAGTCAAACACCTAATGGTGGTCACGCTTTTATCACCCGTAATGGCCAAATGGTGGATCTGGGCGCGTTTGCCTGGGGTGTCAGCAGAGGTTATGCCATCAACGACCTTGGTCAGGTGGCCGGCACATCCCATGTTACCAACAATGAAAAGCACGCATTCATTACCACAGCCGATGACCAGATGATGGATATAGGTTTGTCCGGCTATAGCAGCGAGGCATTGGGTATCAATAATGCCGGACAAGCCGTGGGATATTTCGGCGATAATTTTGGTGGATCGAAACGTGCTTTCGTCACGCTCAATGGCGTCATGACAGACTTGAACACGCTGATTGCAGCCAATATCGGCTGGACGCTGATGACAGCTTACGATGTCAACAATAGTGGACAAATCGTTGGGGTGGGAATTGCCGCGAATGGCGTGCAACGAGCCTTTCTATTAAATCCGATTGCGTCCGTGCCGATACCTGGCGCCATCTGGTTGTTTGGTTCCGCGTTGCTGGGTTTCCTTCCGCGTCGTCTGCGTGCTCGATTCTGAAGTCACATGGAGGTTTTAGAGATAGCGTTTAGCTGCGTTGTATTGGTCGCCGAACGGCACTAGAACGCTTTTGGTTACCTGCGTTAGGCATATTTTTCGCTCCTATGCCCAGCGTTTCTATCACACGGAGCGCTGGAGAATCAAAATGCTGCAAAAACTTGTAACGGTAACTTTCTTCTTGATCCTTTCCGGCTGTGCAACAACGGCAAGTAACCCTTCCGCCCAGGGAAGCAACAAAGCCGAAAGCAAAATATCAATGGCCATTGGCCGTGAAATTGGCAACTTCAAAATCACCAATTCGCAGGCAACCGAAGCTCCCGCTGGATATAACGGCATGCAGTACACCGTTAAAACCGACGACGGAGCGACCTTTAAATGTGAGATTTTAGAGCCATCCGGTTTCGGGAAAGTCGCAACTTGGGGCATGGCAAGTGGGGCGGACGCCATGTGCACCGATTTCACCAAAGGGTCAAGCGACGTAGGTAAAACCAACAAGGCAAGTTGCAACGCTTTGCTGCAGGCGGCGGGCAAATGCTGACTTAAAGCCCCGCGCGGCCTTAGACTGCTCTAATTGGCCAAAGGCGGTTAGGGCAAGAAACAATGTTTTCAAATAGTTAACAATTCATCGCGCAGCTCTAAACCGTAGGCGTACAAAAATGCATCTAAGAGATACCGCTATCCAATACTTTTTGATGTTTATCCTGCTACTCGCGCTCGCTTCAAAAGCAGCGATTGCAGCGCCTGTAATTGTTGATTTATTAACCCGGCCATTAAACTTCGTTCGCCTTTATGACCTTGAGAGTACTGAGTTTATCGAAGGGAGCACCAGCCTGGGCTTCGACGAGCTTGTATGGTAGAGGTTAAGAGAATCGGGGAGACTTTGGTTGTCGGGATGGAGGGACATCGACAAGCATCTGCTAAGACAGACCTCACTGAGAAATCATCCCATCGCGTCTTCCAGAGTCGATGAAGAATCTAGCGGTTAGACCGCCGATTTGTGCACAAGCTTACTCGGCAGACGCACCACCCCGACTCTCTTATTTTTCAACAGGGGGAGGACGTATGACAAGCGAAATGTTGATCGGTATCGATGTAGCAAAAGATGAACTGGTGATAGATTCAGAGCAGGGTTTGTTGACGCTTGCCAATACGGCAGAGGCCATCGATGCCTGGCTGAAGACGTTACCGACCGGGAGTTATATTGGCCTGGAAGCCACCAGCGATTATCATCAACTCATGGCAGAGCAAGCGGTATTGATAGGCATGGTCGTCTATGTGCTGAACCCACGGGATATGCGCCATTATGCCCTGGGTTTGGGCAGACGGGGCAAGACGGATCGAGTGGACGCCCAAATGATCCGGCGATTTATCACCGCTGAACGGGATCATTTACGTCCCTATCAACCTGCTTCGGCGATGCAGCACCAAGTGGCTTTACTGCAACGGCGCCGTGCGACGGTCGTCAAGCATCGTCAAGCTCTGCAAAAAGCCTTGCGAAGCGTGAAGGAACTTGAAGCGCCACTCATTGATACCGTGGCCGCCTTGGACGGATTGCTCAAGCATATCGATCAGCAACTGGATGACTTATTAACTTTGCAGCCTGCACTGAAAGCCGAGGCCCGACGTCTTGAGAGCATACCGGGTATTGGCCGGCAAACCTCAACACAGCTGGCTGTCTTGTTTGATCGGGTCCCGTTAAGCCGCAGCGATGCCGTAGTAGCCTTTGTCGGGCTGGATCCCCGAGCCTGTGACTCAGGCCAAAAGCGGGGCCGCCGACGCGTATCCAAACGGGGACCGGGTGAACTGAGACGGCTGTTATACAACTGCGCCCAGGCAGCCGTCAAAACGGCTGTGTGGAAACCCTATTACCAAGAGTTAAGAGCCAGAGAGTTCTCGGCAACTCAGGCGCTAGTGATTATCGCCAGAAAATTATTACGCATCGCATTCTCGCTTTGGCAACAAGCCGATGCCCGATTTGACGCTCAGAAAATTGCTTGCCTCAACAATGCAGCTTGACGAAAACCATAGAATCTCAGCCCGAACGGAATACCAGTGATACATCGGGCCGGGTTGATGACCTCTGGTGCGTGGCTGGTCTTAGATGTTGACTCTAAAGGGGTTACTTGGAATAGTTCGACTCTGATTTTTGAAACAAATGCAGCAATCGGGGACGACTTCGCCTTAACCCAGTGTGAAAATCGGGCTCCCGCCTAAGCGACAATATGTAAGGGCTGGGTCAAGACAAGATGGCGTTTTTGCATTTGCTATTCGCGTGTGTTTAGGCTCTAAACCGGAAACCGGAAACCGGAAACGACGCCAAACGTCGTCTATCAATGTTAATGAGGGGATTTGCGTGAAAAACGGGTTGAGCGCACTGGTGATAGACGATCATCCTTTGTCGGCCAGCGGCATTGCGGAGTTTTTGCTTTCCCATTGCGGATTTAGCGCTGCGCGACCGGTGTCTGCCGTCGCCGAATTTTGGGCTGCTCTTGATCCTGTCAACCCGCCGACTTTGGCCGTGGTGGATTTCTGGTTGCCAGACGGCGCGTCTCTGGGCTTGCTGGCAGAATTAAAACAGCGCAGCCTGGCCACACGCCTACTAGCCATCAGCGCCGACGATGACGCGGCGGTGCTGGACAAAGTAAGGCTGGCGGGGGCAGACGGCTTTTTGCATAAACAGGAGTCGCCGGAGGTTTTCGGTCGGGCCGTTGCCGCGCTGTTGCAGGGCGACAGTTGGTTTTACGGCGGTGTAAAGTTCGCCGGGCGCGAGTTGCAAAATAAAGAATTGCCTGTCACCGCGCGCGAACTCGGCTTGACCGCCCGCCAGGGCCAAGTGCTGGCGATGATGCTCAAGGGTTTGCCGAACAAGCGCATCGCGCTGAATTTGTCGTTATCCGAGCAAACCGTCAAGGAACACGTCACCGGCATTTTGGAGCGCTTGGGTGCGCGAAATCGGATTGAGGTGATCACTATGTTGCGCGGCAAAAAGCTGGAAGGTTCCTGATGCAAACCGCCCAGCCTGAATCTACTGCCGACCAGCTATTGCGCTTTGCCGACATCAGCCCGGCCGGCCAAGCCCGACTACTGGACATGACGCATAACCGGCTGGTGTACGGCATCACCATTATCCCGTTTGTAGGCTTGCCCTTCGTGTACTGGAAGCATCAACTCGATCAAAACGTCTTGGGATTGCTAGTTTGGACGGTGTCGTATTTTATCGTCGTGCTTGCCGTGCGCCTGCAACAGCGGCAATACCTGCTTGATAGGGCCCGTCTCGATCCGCTTGCGGCAGTCGCCCATTGGCTGCCCGTCATTCTGCGCATGGCCTTAGCGCATGGGCTGGGCTTGGCGGCGCTGGTGCTTATCGTCGCCGGTCGGGTCCCATTCGAATATACGTTGCTGCTTTACATGAGTTTGGCGGCAATCATGGCCGCCAACGCCACCCACCAATCACCCGTATTCAGTGCGTTTCAGCGGTTTTTTGGTGCCGCTTGGGGCGGCTGTACGTTGTTGACGCCTTGGGCGTTTCCCGAGCACTGGCATTTAATTATGCCCTTGTGCTTCAGTTACGTCTTGTCGATACACCGGCACTCTTCTATTGCCCATGGTTTTTTCCTGCAACAAATAAAACTGGAAGAAGATAGCGCCAAGTTGGCCGAGAATTATCGGCGCGCCAAGGATGAAGCCGAAGCCGCGTTGCATGCCAAAATCCAATTTCTGACCACCGCCAGTCATGATCTGCGCCAGCCGGTGCATGCCATGGGCTTTTTGATCGAATCGATTTCCCGCCGCAATCAGGAACCGACTTTGCAGCCCGCTTTGCAAGATCTGCAACAAAGCGTGCAATCGATTACGCAGATGTTCAATTCGCTGCTGGACTTGTCGAGAATTGAGTTGGGCGCCCAGCCGGTCAATCTGCAAACTGTGGCGCTGGACCCGCTGATGAACGATGTCGCCACGCTGTTTCGGGAAGAAGCCCGCTCACGGCAAATCGATCTCAGAGTGCGCTTGAGCGGCGGTCGGGCGCTCGTCACCGCCGATGCTATGTTGCTGCGCCAGTCCATGATCAACCTGATGCAAAATGCCTTGCGCTATACCCAGCAAGGCGGGGTGCTGATGGCGGCGCGGCGGCGTAACGCTTGCTGGCAGTTCGAGGTGTGGGATACCGGCGTCGGCATCGCCGAAGACGACCAACAGCGGATTTACTCACCATTCTTTCGTCCCGAGCATGCCTGGCGCATCGACAACGCCGGTCACGGCTTGGGCTTGGCGGTGGTGGCGCGTTGCGCCGATTTGATGGGCGCCAGCCAGGGCCTGCGTTCTCGGGAAGGCCGCGGTTCGCGCTTCTGGTTGCGGTTGCCGGCCGCCGCTCCCAGTCACGAGCGGTGGGCTATGGCGGCAGACCAACACATCGCACCTGCCGAGCAAGCCGCAACGCTTAGCGGCCGCTGCCTGGTGATCGACGACGAACCGCAAGTGCGCA
The DNA here is from genome assembly GCF_057126975.1 of Methylomonas sp. 2F7. Classification (NCBI taxonomy): domain Bacteria; kingdom Pseudomonadati; phylum Pseudomonadota; class Gammaproteobacteria; order Methylococcales; family Methylococcaceae; genus Methylomonas; species Methylomonas sp. 2F7. Next base: position 4,195,951 of record NZ_CP195203.1, on the reverse strand, counting down.
ACGCCTGGCAAGCTTTGTTGAGCGCCTGGGGCGTGGAAACGGCTTGCGCGGCATCGGCCAAAGAAGCGCTTGGCTTGCTTGATGGCGGTTTCGAGCCCCACACCGTTTTTTGCGACCAGCGCTTGCGCTCCGGCGAAAGCGGCTTCGAGTTGTTGCAAGCCTTGCTGGAACGCTGCCCGGACGCCGCCGGGGCCATGATCAGCGGCGAATTCGATTCGCCGGCTTTGGCCCAAGCCGAGCAGGAGGGCTATCTGGTCTTGCACAAGCCGTTGGACCCGGAGGCCTTATACACCTTGCTGAGTAGGCTCTTGCCGGCGGCCAACAACGGCTACTCGTAAAAAGACGCCGCTTCGATTATCCCAAGCCGCAACAAATGGCGCCTATTTTGCTGGGTGCGATGGATACTCACCCTTAAATCAGGAGTTTGCGATGAATATTTCGCCTATAGGAACCAACCTTGCCGCTAACCAAGCAGTCAGCGGAAAAACTTTGCCGCCTCAGTCCATCGGTAAAGTTGTCGAGGTAGCCGAGCAAAGCCAAGCGTCGCGGACCGTTAATATGCGCCAGGTCTCGCTCAATGAAATCAACGCGTTGATCAAATCCGGCGTGGACGGTTTGCTGGACGTAGTGCCTTATATTCCAATCTCCACCAGCAACCCATTCGCCGCACCGGATGCCGGCGACCTGAAGGTAGATTATTTGGGCCAGATCGAGGGGATGATCGACTTCCAGAAAAGCCGTCACGAAGACACCACTTTTCTGGAAAAAGTGTTGAACAACGTTAAACGTATCGACGGCATGGCCTTGCCGCCGAAACTGGATGTGATGGCTTGAGGCCCAGGGCCCGGGCCATCAAAACCTGGCTAACCCAGCGCCAATCGGCAATCGATTTATCTTAACCATGGCCCTTGACCCTCACGCAACGTCACGCTTTATGCTAGCGGCACGCATAAGGAAGGAGCTAATCCATGTTGCTTAAAGTGGGCGATCTCGCCAAACGTTGCGGACTGACGGTCCGTACCCTGCATCACTACGACAGCATCGGTTTGCTTAAGCCTTCCGCGCGTTCCGATAGCGGCTACCGGTTGTATAACCGGGCCGACATTTCCAGATTGCATCAAATTCAAGCCTTACGGCGGTTTGGTTTGTCGCTGGCCGCTATCGGAGACATTTTGGCAAACTCCGGACTGAATCTCGCGACTATCGTCGAACGGCAGATTGACGCCTTGGACCAACAGATCGCGCAAAGCAAAGCCTTGCGCGACCGCTTGTCCGGTCTGCAACTGCAATTGACGCGCGGAGAAGAACCGGAGCTTGCCGATTGGCTAACCACACTGGAGATGATGACCATGTACGATAAATATTTTTCCGCCAACGACTTAAAGCGCTTGCCGCTACTGGATATAGACGAAACCTCCACCGCCGGCGAATGGGCGGCACTGGTTCAAGCGGTGCACGAGGCAATGCGGGCCGGGCTCGCGCCGGAGAGTGCCGAGGCCCAGGCGTTGGCAAAGCAATGGATCAGCATGCTGGAGCGCGACACCCAAGGCGATCCTCGGCTGCTGGTCAAACTCAACGCGATGATGGTCGGCGAACCGACGGTACAAGCTAAAACCGGCGTGACGCCGGAGCTTGTCGCTTACATCCAGCGCGCCTTCATCGAGACCAAATTGACGATCTACGAAAAATACCTCGCACCGGATGAATTTGACTTCATGCGCGAGAACTACGGCAAGCACGCCGACGACTGGCCGCCGCTGATTGCCTCCATACGCCAACATCTGGAAGATGCCACGCCGCCGAACGATCCACGCATGCAGCAACTGGCGCGGACCTGGCTGGAATTGTTCCGCGCCTACGCCGGCGATAACCCGGAAACTCATGCCAAAATTCGAGCCGCCAATCAGGCAGAGCCTTATCTGTTCTTCGGTACGTTTATCGACCAGCCGCTGCTGGCTTACGTGTTTCAGGCGATGGCCGAACTGGGTCAAGCCCGATTGCCGGGGAGCGGTGATGCCTATTAATCCGGCCCTGAAACTCTCTGTAGCCGTCATTTCCGCGAAAGCAACTGGACTCCCGCCGGCGCGGGGGAGACGATATTTCTCTTAATCTACGGAGTATGCATGACATTAAAAAATCTGGTTCGCAAGCTGGCTGCCCGAAAGATAATTACCGGTTGGCCTTTGGTTTGGGTGCTGATGGCCGGGTTGCCGGCCGGCGCACAGGCGTCTTATATCTGTCCCAACGGGCCGGGGCCCGGTGAAGTGCAACTGGGCATCACTGGCGGTTCGCATGGCGTCGCCGCGATGCCGGTCTGCGAAGAGAATATTAACAACGTCTACGAATCCGCCGAAGATGCCGAAGCATCGGCACCGCGCGCCGATCCGCTGCAAACGCGTATCGGGGCGATGAGTTCGGTGCTGGAAGCAATGTCCATGGGCTATGACCGCTTACATGCCGCGCTCAATAAAGATCCGGAACTTAAAGCCATGGGCAATGGCATGTGGCAATATCAGCAAAACGGTCAGCCGCCGCGTCCTGGCGAAGGTTGCAGCGCGCTGTATACCAACCTGAAGGGCGCGCTGGTACTGTCGGGCCCGGATGGCGACTACAAAGGCGCGCTGATGACTTTTTGGGGACCGGATATTCCCAGCCCCCAAGCGGTCGGCACCATCAAAGTGACGCTGGATCAAGCGGACGGCCAGCCGCAAACGGTAACCGCCTTTAACTATGCCTCGCCAAACGGCAAGGTCGGCGCTATTGCGCTGGCGGTGCCGACCATACAAGCGCTATTGGATAACATGACGGACCAGCAATCTTTCGATATTGCTATCGACGGGAAATCCGTAATTCATCTCGAATGGCAACACGGACTGGCAGCACGCGACCGGTTACGCCGTTGCGTGGCTGGGCAAGGTTGACCATGATCGGTTCGCTGTCGATAGGATTGACTCATCCCATCGGGCAACTTGCTACACTTTGGCCTCCAAAATCAGGTTGAACGGCGTTTCCGCTGCCCGGCGCAGACTGTTGAAACCGGCCTCGCGGAAGATGCCGGCCCAGCGCGCTTCGCCGGCTTGTGCGCCCAGAGCCAGACCTACGTCTTCTGACAACGAGTGGGCGCAGCAAATCGTCGTGGAGGCGGCGTAAAACAGGCGGCCGACGGTATTCAGGTTGTCCTCCACCCGGTCGTTGGCGTAAGGTTCCACCAGCATCACCGTGCCGCCCGGAGCTAGGGCTTCGGCGGCATATTTAGCCGCGCCCAGCGGATCGCCCATGTCGTGCAAGCAATCGAAAAAGCAGATCAGGTCGAAGCCGGTCTTCGGGTATGCCTGAGCATGCGCGACTTCGAAACGCACCTGTTCAGCCCGTCCCTGGCGCTCGGCATGCCGTTGCGCAGCTTGGATCGAACCGGCATGGCTATCGAAACCGTAAAATCGGGATTTCGGAAATGCAGTAGCCATTTGCAAGGTGGAATGGCCGTGGCCGCAGCCAATGTCGGCCACATTGGCGCCGGCGTGCAGGCGTTCTTCGATACCGGCCAAGGCAGGCAGCCACTGCGATACCAAGTGCGCCTGGTAATAATTGCGGTAAAACGCCGAAACGCCGCAATACAGCCTGTCGTGGTGGTCGCCCCAGCCGACGCCGCTGCCGGTCTTAAATGCATGCAGGGTTTTCTCCTCGTCCAACCACATCGACGCGGCGACGTTCCAGGCCGGCGCCATGAAAAACGGGCTGTCCTCATCCGCCAGAACCAAGGCTTGTTCCGGGGTTAGTTCGTAGCTTTGGCTGACCGGATGATACAGGACATAGCCGGCGGCGGCTTGGCTGTTGAGCCATTCGCGGACGTAGCGCTCGGCACAACCGGCGCGTCGGGCGAGTTGTTGCGGACTCAACGGTCCCGCGTTGGCCATGGCCTGGTACAGCCCCAGCCGGTGGCCGAGGCTGACCATCACGCCGCCGTACGAGGCGGCCAGATCGCCGACCGCGCGGTCAAGAAAGTGTTGTAATTGTTCCGGATCGGGTTGCTGCGCAGAAGCGGCCATCTGTCCTCCTATTAATCGGGTAAAAAGTGGTGACCATAGTTTGCGGCTTCTAACATCATCGGGCGAGTGTCAAAATGGTCAAGTTCGGTTCATTTATGCCAGGGTATGCTCCCGGCACGAGGTTTTAACCATGGCCAAGATTCACGTCAGTATCGTTGCGATCCCCGATGCTATGTTTTCGACACTCAGCGGGATTTATGATGTCTTGAACGCCTTTTCGATGTTGAGCGGCTATGACGATGTAGTTCCCGAAACCTCGCCGTTTCAAGTCGATATCGTCGGCCCTTCCCGCGAGGCCTTTCGCACCGCCAGTGGCTTGACGCTTCAGCCGCACCGCACGTTCGAGGAGCTTCGCGCCAGCGACGTGGTGATAATTCCGTCGGTTGCGGTCCCGGAAGCCGTCTGGAACAGCGGGCGTTATCCCGAAGCCGTGGCATGGCTGCGGGCGATGCATGCGCGGGGTGCGATCTTGTGTTCGGCCTGCTCGGGCGTGTTATTGATGGCGGAAACCGGCTTGCTGGACGGCAAGCCGGCGACGGTGCATTGGGCTTTTGCGCCGACCTTTCGGCAAAACTTCCCGCAAGTGTCGCTACGTCTGGAGAAAATGTTGGTGATTGCCGGATACCGCGAGCAGTTCGTCATGTCCGGCGCCTCCGCGTCCTGGCACGATCTGGTGCTTTACCTGGTCGCGCGCTTCGCCGGCCCCGCCACCGCGCAAGCTTTCTGTAAGTTTTTCGCACTGGAATGGCATCGCGACGGTCAAACGCCGTACTTGGTGTTCGAACAACCCGCCGACCATCAAGACGCCGTGGTGAAAGACGCGCAAAGTTGGCTGGCGCGGTATTTTGCAGTCGCCGCGCCGGTCGCGGCACTGGTAAAGCGGGCCGGGATTCCGGAACGCAGTTTCAAACGCCGCTTCAGCCAGGCCACCGGCTATTCGCCGATCGAATACGTGCAGCGGCTGCGCATCGAAGATGCCAAACGCCGCCTAGAAAGAAGCGACGCCACGGTCGAACAGATTAGCTGGCTGGTCGGCTACGAAGACTCGGCTTCGTTCCGCCGTTTGTTCAAACGCATCGCCGGTGTGGCGCCTGGGGATTACCGCAAAAAATTCAGTCTGCCCCGTTTCGTACAGGACGCCGAATAATTAGTGCCGGGCCGGCTTGGATTTACCGTCGAGCCGGCCCGTTCAACGACAGCCGCAAACCGCGAAAGTGCTTGCGGTACTGGGCCGGCGTCAGTTTGACCTGGCGTTGAAACAGCCTGTTGAAGAAACCGGCATCTTCGTAGCCGACATTGCGGGCGATGGTTTCGACCGGCTGGTCGCCGGCTTCCAGCATCTGCTTGGCTTCTTCCAGACGTAGCGTATGTACATATTCCAACGGCGACAAGCCGGTCGCGGCTTTGAAGCGACGATTCAGGCTGCGCTCGCCGAGGGCGCTGAGCCGGGCCATCGCCGTAACCGGCGCGGGGCTACGGTAGTGTTCTGCAATCCAAACCTGACAACGCGCGATAAGCGCATCCTCGACCTGGCGAGTCTGCGCCAACCGGGCATAAGGTTGTTGGCCGATTTGGTGCCAGTCGATCAGATTCAGTCTGGCGACCTGCATCGCTGCTTCCACCGACACCAGCCGGGCTATCAGAAACAAGGTCAGATCCAACCAGGAAGTACCGCCGCCGGCCATGATCAGGCGCTGACCGTCGCCGGAACACACCAGCGAACGCTGGCCGTGCACGTTGACCTTGGGAAAGCGTTGCCGCAATGTCGCGCAATAGGCCCAGTGGGTGGTGGCATCGTGGCCGTCCAGCAAACCGGCTTCCGCCAGCAGCATCGCCCCGGAGCAGGAAGCGGCTAAGGTAGCGCCGGCTTGATAGCGCTGTGTCAGCCAGGCAATTTCCCGGTCGAACAAGCCGGCCATCGGCTCGCTGGGCGGAATGTTGACTTCCGGCACGCACACCACTGCCACCGGCGGGCAGTCGGCCAGCGCGTAATCGATCGACACTGGAACGCCGTTGCAGACAGTTAGCGGGCCTGAGTCGGCGGCCACCAGCAGCGGCCGGATGGCTTGCGGGCCGGCTTGACCGCTGACGATTAACGGCCAGTCCCGACCTACCGACAGTAATAAATCGTACAAACCGAAAATCACCGATGCACTGGCGGCCGGAAAAACCAGAATTGCCACCGGTATGGGCGCAATGGCCGATTCGTCGGTTTTCGCGCCGATTTGGCGATGGCCCGGTGCATCGGCTTGGGCTAAGGTATCGCCTGTATTGGAATCAATCGAGTGTGTCGCCATGCCTACCCCTATCGAATTATTGCTGGACCCGATTTCGCTAACCCTGTTTGCGCTGTACGCGCTGCTGATAGCCTGGGAAGCCTTGCTACCGGCGCGGCCGTTACCGACCGTGCCAGGTTGGCGCTGGCGCGGTATCGCCGCGTTCGTCTGCTACTGGTTATTATCGTCTTATCTGCCGCTGCTGTGGAATGAATACCTGTTGCCGCATCAGAGGTTCGATCTGACCGGCCTCGGCGATGTTTACGGTGCGTTGGCCGGACTATTGCTGTACGAGTTTGGCGTTTACCTGTGGCATCGGGGCATGCATGCGTCGAACGGCTTGTGGCGTAGTTTTCATCAATGGCATCACAGCGCCGAGCGGCTGGACAGTTACGGCGCGTTCTGGTTCAGTCCGCTCGACATGCTGGGCTGGACGGTGTTGTCCAGTTTGACGTTGACCTTGCTGATCGGCATTACGCCGCAAGCCGCAACCTGGGTGCTATATGCGACGACGTTTTGCAGCGTGTTTCAGCACACCAACGTCAAAACGCCGTGCTGGTTGGGCTACCTGTTGCAACGGCCGGAAAGCCATTCCGTGCACCATCAGCATGGGCTGCACGCCGGCAATTATTCCGACCTGCCGTTATTCGACATACTGTTCGGCACATTTCGCAATTCGGCGGATTTTGCCGAGCAGACCGGTTTTTACCCCGGCGCTTCGAACCGGCTCCGGGATATGCTGCTGATGCGCGACGTCACGCGGCCGCGATTCAGCGCGCCGAGTACGATTACCGACAGCGAGCGGAGGAGTCCGTCCTGAATTATTGTCGATTTACATTGGCGACAGCGGCGATCTGTATATTCACCCTGATTGGCACGGTTTGGCGCATCTGCAGGGGTTGGCCGAAGCCCGCCGCCGGCGCTAGCACGTCGGCTTTCATTCTGTTCACGCAGAGTATTTTGGTAGAACTGCTCGCTACACTGATTGATCGCTACGGTTTATCAGTAACGTCTCCGCTTGCCGAAAACTCAAACCCAAAATACCCGATTTTTGCATGGATTGCTTCAGCGAATAGGCCAACGCCGTTGCTAATACTCGGGAGTAATACGGCAGGGTTTCCAGATATACCGGCAATAGGTCGTCGATTTTTTCGGCCTGTTGCAGTTTCTGTTCAAGTTGCAGGCGGCGATTTGCTATCTCTTGGATAAAAGCGCCATCGTTGGCGCAAGCGTTGGATAACGCCAAGGTCCAGGTTAAATCCGACTGTAATTCGCAGGTGCCTATGAAACGGCCGGATTGGCTTGGCGCCCATTGTTCCGGCGCAATCAACGATAGGCGGTATTGGCCATCCTTAAAATACAGCCAATACGCTTGTCCCGTGGTCGGTTTAAAACGAATATGGCTATTTAAAACAAACAACGAGGTAAATAAATCGTTGCTGATTTGCTGAATGTTTTTGGCGGGTGCGATCAGCTGCTTTTTGGCTTGCTGCAAACTGTCCAATACAGCAACAGCTCCCTTTCCCTGAGGATTGGCTGGTTTAATCATTAAACTCATAATTCAAGGTATCCGCTAAGTTTGCAAAAACAATTTCCAGCCGGCAGGAACGATTCGCTACCCGTAATCGTACGAAAGTTGAGATTTATAATTTCCCCGATTATGCATCTACGACGAGGAACATCATACAGTTTGCCAAGAAATAGCAATAAATCGCACCATAGAGAAAATCGAAAATGGCGAATACCTTCAAAGCCTCTCCAAATCCGCTAAAACCGTTTCCGCACGCAGGGCTATCGCATCGACCTCAGTCGCCGCAAACCGATCCAGATTGCGATAGACCATGCTCAGGCGCGGATTATGGTTTAGCTTATCCCGATGACGAATGAAGAAATACCAATACAGAGAATTGAACGGGCAGGCGCGATCGCCGCTACGGGCTTTTTTGTCGTAATGGCAGCACTTGCAGTAATCGCTCATCCGGTCGATGTAGGCGGCGCTGGACACATAAGGTTTGGTGGCGAGTAGGCCGCCGTCGGCGAATTGGCTCATGCCCAACGTGTTAGGCAATTCCACCCATTCGAAGGCGTCGATATACACGCCCAGATACCAGCGATGCACGGCCTCGGGTGCGAGTCCGGCCAGCAGCGCGAAATTGCCGATCACCATCAAGCGCTGGATGTGGTGGGCATAGGCGTACTGCAAGGATTGGCCGATGGCCGCTGCTAGACAATTCATTCGGGTTTCGCCGGTCCAGAACCAGGAGGGCAAAGGTCGGTCATGACCGAAATAATTGTGCTCGGCGTACTCCGGCATCTTTGCCCAATACACGCCGCGCACATACTCGCGCCAACCCAGAATTTGGCGGATGAAGCCTTCGGTGGCTGCCAGCGGCGCTGCACCCTGGCGATACGCCGTTTCCGCCCGCTCCACGACTTCACGCGGGTTGAGCATTTTGGTGTTCAGCGCAAACGACAGCAGCGAATGAAACAGTCGCCAACTGCGCCTACTCATCGCGTCCTGAAAATCGCCGAACTGCGGCAGGCCATCGGCGATAAAAGCTTCGAGTTGCTGTAAGGCTTCTGTCCGATTCAGCGACCAGCGGAAATCGTCGGCGTCGGCGGTGCCGAAACTGTTCACGCCAGCCGTGCGGATGTCCTGCCAAAGTTTGGCGTGATTGTGGCGCGGCCGAGTGTCAACAGGCACCGCCGGCGCGCCGGGCCAAGTCTTGCGGTTGTCGTGGTCGTAATTCCATTGTCCGCCGATTGGGCGTTGATGGTCTTCCAGTAACACGCCATGTTTGACTCGCATGCGCCGGTAAAACATTTCCATCAGCCAATGCAACTTGGCGCCGAACAGCTCTGCCGCTTCGTGCCGTTGACTGTAGAAATGTTCGCTGTCGCACGCTTGGCTAGAGATAGCCAGCGTTTGACAATAAGTCAGCAATTGCTGATCTAGTCGCCATTCGTCGGGTAGCTGGTACTCAAAATGTCGCACCTGGTAAAGCCCGATCAAGTCATCCAGATTGGTAGTCAGCGACTGCCGGTTCGCGTTATCGTCGATTTTTAAATAATGCACCTGATGGCCTTGGGCCTTCAAACTCTCAGCAAAATCGCGCATCGCCGCGAAAATACCGATGATTTTTTGTGCGTGGTGCAGCACGTAATCGGTTTCCTGGCGGATTTCCATCAGCGCGTACACCACCTTGCTATCGGTTTGCCCAAACCAGCTGTGGAGTGGGTTTAGCTGATCGCCCAGAATCAGGCGCAAGGTCGTCATACTGTCGCCAGCGTGCTCCGCTGCCGGCGGCAACGCTCTGAGCAGTATTTCACCGCATCCCAATCCCTGGCCCATTTTTTACGCCACACGAAGGGGCGGGCGCAGACGACGCAGGTCTTGGCGGGTAGCAGGGCTTTTTGATGCATTAAAACTCCAACTGGGTTTGTACCCAGTCGCCGACAGTGTTTTTGGTTTTACGGCGGCTCGGCTGTTTGCGCGAGCCGTGTTTTTCGACGATAGCAGCCTTGGCAGCTTTGACTTCGGCGCGGCCGCGTACTTGGTAAAGACGGGCTTTGGCCTGCCGGGTGGCGCATTCAAGATCGACCAGCGGTTCGGCAATATCGACACCGACGCTTACGCCGCATTGCTGTTGCAGTTTTACAGGCATGCGCCACGGTTCAAATAGCCATTCTTTGGGTACCCGGCGTAAGGCCGGCAGCCAATGTCTCACGAAATGGCCGTGCGGACCTTGGTCCCGGGCCTGTTTTATTGGGTTATACACCCGCGTGGTATTGATGCCGGTGGTACCGGCTTGCATTTGCATCTGGCTCCAGTGGATGCCCGGTTCGTAATCCAGAAACTGCTGCGCCAGCCACGTGCCGACCGGCTGCCAATGCAGCCATAGCGGATAACTAGCCACAGAGACCAGCATCGCCCGCATCCGGAAGTTCAGCCAGCCGGTCTGGTTAAGCATTGCGACGCAAGCATCGACCAGCGGCCAACCTGTTTGGCCTGCAGTTAAGGCCTGAAAATGCGCTGGGTTCCAGTCTGCTTCGCGCAATCCATCATAGCCACGATGCAGATTGGTAAATTCCAGTTCCGGCTCGCTTTCCAGTTTTTGCATGAAATGGCAATGCCAATACAAGCGGCTAACGAAGGCCGTCAAACCGGCACGTCGGGCATCGCCGCGAGGTAAAGTATCCAGCTGGCGGCGGGTGGCTTGCACCACCTCTCGCAGACTCAAACAACCAAAGGCTAAGTAAGGCGATAGCCGCGAACAGGCCGTCGGTGCGGATAAGGGTGAGGAGATGCCGCCGCGGTAAGTACTGCAACGGTCGAACAGAAAATCGCGCAAGGTTTCGATACCTTGGCGGCGACCGCCTATTTGCCGCAGTGGCGGGTCGGACTGGATTAAGCCAAGGGCTTGCGGCTCGGGCAAGAGCGGCAGTTGAGGTGCTGCTAGCCAATCACAAGAGGGAGGATCTAGGCAGGGTTCTGCCATCAGCGCTTCCCAATGTTGTTTCCACAAGTTTCGATTTTGCAAGCGCCGCACCACGCCGAACTGTGCAAACTCATGCCACTTTAAGCCGTGCGACCGGCACCAGCGTTGCACGGCCTGGTCGCGCTGGAAGCTCAGCCAGTTGCCGGTTTCCTGATGCGAATACAAAGCCATGCAGGGTGATTCGTGCCAAAGCTGGTCCAACACTTCCACTGCTTCACCCACTTCGATACGTAAACCGCCGCCGCGTTTGCGTAAGGCAGCATCCAAATCAAGTAGGCTTTCGCGTAAAAATAGATAGTGTTGCGTGGCGGTATCGGCTGTCTCCCACAGGCTGGGTTCGACGATAAATAAGCACTGCACCGGCCCGTTGCGGCTGGCGTGCAGCAGCGGCGCATGGTCGTGCACCCGCAGATCGCGCTTGAACCAGACCAGGTTGTAGCTCATCGCTCAAAGCCAGCCCTGGCGCCAAATGTTGGTGTCGCGTAAATCCCGCCACAGCAGAATTTGCACTCGTTTGCTAAACACCGCTTCCAGTTCGATCATTTCCAGCGGCGCGTCAGGATCGTCTGGCAGCAGCAATTTACTGACGATAAAGTGTTTTTCCTTGTTTTGCGGGGTAACGGCGGTCCATTTGCTGAGCAGCAATTTGTTCGGGTTCAGCCTGGGTGGTTTGGTGGTCGGCATGGCGTGGTTTGCTTAAGGAATTTAGTTTCCGAGCATACCAGCCGATCCCGAAATGGCGAGATCGGCTGCCACGCAGCGGAATAATCAATTCCCCGGTTGCAAGGTTACTTCGACTTCCCGGGTCTGGCCATTGTTGAACAACTGGACTTTGACGACATCGCCAACCTTCTGGTCGTCCAGCCGGGCGAACAGTTTCGATAGCGAGTCGACTTCCTTGCCGTTGATCGCGACGATGATGTCGCCCGGGGTCAAGCCGCTCGCCGAAATTTTCACACCCTGCAAGCCGGCTTTTTCAGCCGCAGAACCGGGCTGTACCCGCAACACCGCGACACCAGCCTTGCCAGTCAAGGCGGCCAGTTGTTCGTTCATTTGTTGATCTATCTCGATGCCTAAGGCCGGGCGGATGTATTTACCCTGCTTGATCAATTCCGGCACCACACGCATCACCGTATCCACCGGCACCGCGAAACCGATACCTGCCGAAGCGCCGCTGGGACTGTAAATTGCGGTATTGATGCCAATCAGGCGGCCGGCAGAATCCAGCAGGGGACCACCGGAGTTGCCAGGATTAATAGCTGCGTCAGTTTGGATCAAGTGCTCGACTGCCGGCCCATCCTGGCCGCCCAGCGAGCGGTCCAATGCGGAGACGATGCCGCCGGTTAAAGTCCAGTCCAAACCAAACGGGTTACCGATTGCGAACACTTTCTGCCCGACCTTCAGATCACGGCTGGTGCCGACCGGTACCGGCGGCGGCCGTTTGAAGCCGACGCCGATTTTCAACACCGCAATATCATGCACCTGGCTGGCGCCGACCAGCGCGGCCTTGTAATCGCGGCCGTCGGCCAGTTTGACCGTGGCTTCATTGGCACCGGCAATGACATGAAAGTTGGTCACCACGTGGCCGGCTTCATCCCAGATAAACCCGGAGCCGGTACCCTTCGGCACCGAGAACACGTCGCGGGTCCAGACATTGCGCACCAAGGCGGCGGTACTGATGTAAACCACCGAGTCGCGGGATTTTTCGAACAATTCGATAGTGCTCTTTTCGTCCGCCGCCAAGTCGCCGCGCGCGGCGACGGTTCTGACCGGGGTGGATTCGGTCGCCGGTGCCCTCGACTGCCAATGCCAATGCCAAAGCAATATCAGCACAGCCGCTACTGCGCCGACGGCGAATACGCGTTTAATGAATATATCGGGCGAATGGGGATGGTTGGGATGTTGCATGTCGGCCTCCGGTTTGTTGGTTCCTACCCAGAATCGTGCGAACTGATCAAAGCGATTTTAAATGGCGGCACTGCTGGACATTCAATTCCACTGAGCCACTACGTCGGCAAAGTGGGAGCGCGTTTATCAAATTTCAAGCGAGTCGGTGCGCGTGCTTTTATTAACCCAGTCGTATCTACCACTATTATTCCGTTCGGGTTGAGTTCGTCTAAGCCTTGGCTGGTTTGCCATTCGACAGGCAAGGACATTAAGGCGAATGGTATTTAAGGGCGGGGTGAATAATCAACAGCGGATTTAGGAACTATAGTCAATTCGCAAAGTCTCGAAAAAGCCTGGATCGTTTGCTACTGGACAGGAGTGATCATTATGAAAATAGTTAACAACACCATAAAATTCGTCATATTTGCATTTTTGAGCATGGGGTTAACCAGCGCTGCTATCGCGGAACATCATGAAAGCGCCAAGCTAAAAGCGCAATTACAAACCGAGGACGAGGCTGAAGTGGAGCTTTACGATTACCATTCGGGTGTTACGTATACCGGGACGCTACAACGTTTTATGTTTCATCGGCATTTAGAAAACCTAGTCGAAGAGCCAGAGGATAAACATGCGGAATCGGTGCGAATTAAGTAACACCGCTGTCGAATTCAGAGGTTCCGACACTTACCGCCGTGATTTCGGCTAGTACATACCAATTAAAAAGCCGGCTCACCAAGTAATTACAGATTTAAGAGGGTTGTTATTAGAGTATTTAACGCATCAATAACTGCAAGCGGATCCAGGCAATCGGCAGGCAGCTATTTGCAACGATAGCAGAGCGGTAAATTGAACAAATTGTCCGGGTCGGATGTGTTATCGACCTTTCGACTGATTGCGTCTGGCTTTGAAAAAATCGCTGAGCAGTTCCGCGCAATCCGCCTCCAGAATTCCCCCCGTCCACTCCACGTTATGATTTAAAAACGCGGCATCGCTGAGTTGCAACGCGTGGCAGACTGCGCCGCGCTTGGGATCGTAGGCGCCGAATACCAGACGTTTGACGCGGGCGTGGGCTATGGCGCCCATGCACATCACGCAGGGTTCCAGCGTCACATAGAGCGTGGTGTCTATCAATCGGTAGTTGTTTAAGGCTTGGCCGGCTTTGCGCAGGGCGACGATTTCGGCGTGCGCGGTGGGGTCGTTGGTTTGGATCGGTTGATTCCAGCCTTCGGCGATACTGCGGTTGTCATGCACCAGCACCGCGCCGACCGGGACTTCGCCCTGACTTTCGGCGCGCTGCGCCAGGCGGATGGCATAGCGCAGCCATTCCTCGTCGGTCATCTCAAACCGTGGCTTTGTTCAGGCGGTCGTTGACGGCTGCCCAGGCTTCGTTGTCGGGCGGCTGTTCGATCAGGATGGTATCCAGTTGCAGGTTATCCAGGGCACGTAGCGAGCTGTACAAAGCCGGTTCGTAAAGTTCGGCATCGGCCGGTAATCTCAGCAAATGCAGGCAGGGAATCTCCGCGATTTCGGCACTGAACGCCAGGATGCCGATATGTTTGCCTTGTGCGCACAAATCGTCAGTCATCGTGATTAGGGTATCGGCCGGGCACAGCAAGGCCATTGTATTGGGCGCGTAATGCACCGCCATCATACCCGGCGCGCGAATCTTGCTCTGCGGCGACAGACGTACGTCGGTTTGCAGCACGGCTTTAAGTTGACTGCGGGTAATCCGGCCGGGTCTGAGGATGGCGGGAACGCCGTCGCTGAGGTCGATGATGGTCGATTCCACGCCCACGGCGCAGGGGCCGCCGTCCAGAATGCAACCGACTTGATCGCCCAGCTCTTCCGCGACATGCTCTGCTTGTGTGGGGCTGATATGGCCGAAGCGATTGGCCGATGGTGCGGCGATGCCGCCGCCGAAAGCTTGTAATAGTTGTAACGCGACCGGATCGGCCGGCACCCGCAAGCCCACCGTATCCTGACCGCCGGTAACGGCAGATGGTACCGTCGATTTTTTGTTCAAGATCATCGTCAGTGGGCCGGGCCAGAAGTGTTCGGCCAGCCGCAGTGCCGAGTCAGATACCGCATCCGCCCAATCGTGCATTTGCGCGGCGCTGGCGATATGCACGATCAAGGGATGATCGGCCGGTCGGCCTTTCGCGGCAAAAATTTTGGCAACCGCATCGGGGTTGGAAGCATCGGCGCCCAGTCCGTATACGGTTTCGGTCGGAAACGCGACCAATTGGCCTTGCCGTAACAGTTCGACGGCGTGGCGGATGGATTCTTCGGTGACGGGTTTAGGATTCAAAGTAATCAGGCGAAAGATGAAAAGCTAAAAAGACGAGTAGCCGACATAATTGTAGTGGCGAATTCATTTGCCAAAGCAAACAGCTGCAAATATATAAAAGCCATCGTCATGGCAAACGCGTCATTTTACCTTTCGCCTTTAGGCTTTTCTCCTAATTAATTTCCACCAACACTTCATTAGGGTTAACCGCGTCACCTTTTGCGACATAAATTGCCTTGACGATGCCGGCTATCGGTGCGGTGATCTCGGTTTCCATTTTCATGGCTTCGGTGACCAGCAAAGATTGCCCGGCATTGACCTTCTGGCCTTCCTTGACCAAGACGTCAATGATATTGCACGGCATGCTGGTCACCACATCGCCCGGCTGGCTGGGCCGGCGGCGTTTGCTGGCGATGGCGCTTTGCACCGCGCCTTGCGCGCCGCCGTCCAGCACGATCTCGTCCAGGGTCTCGATGACGATTTCTTCCGGCATGCCGTCCACTGTGAAATAAAAATGCCGCAAGCTCTGGTTTTTCGGGCCGGCGCCAGTCACTTTGACGTGATAGGATTCGCCGTGCAGCGCGACATTGAACTCGGTCGGCGCCTTTTTAACTTCCGCGGATGCCGGTGCTTCGTCCAATTCCAAGGGTTCGGCGACCAGGCTGTCGGTGGAGCGTAGTTCCAGAAATTGTTTACCGATTTCCGGGAACATTGCAAAGCTCAACACATCTTCGTCGTTCGTAGCCAAATGGGCGATTTCGTTACGCAGGTGTTCGAACTCAGGTTTGAGTAAATCCGCCGGACGGCATTCGATCACTTCTTCTTTACCGACTGCTTTGGCTTGCAGTTGCGGATTCACCGGAGCCGGGGCCTTGCCATAACCGCCGTGCAGGTAGCGTTTCACCTCGTTGCTGATGGTTTCGTAGCGTTTACCGGTCAACACGTTCAATACCGCTTGGGTGCCGACGATTTGCGAGGTAGGTGTCACCAAAGGCGGATAGCCCAGGTCTTTGCGCACTTCGGGGATTTCTTTGTACACCTCGGCCATGCGGTCCAAGGCGTTGCGTTCCTTTAGCTGATTGGCCAGATTGGAGATCATGCCGCCCGGTACCTGAAAGATATGCACACGGGTGTCGATACCGGTAAATTCGCTTTCGAAGCGGCGGTATTTTTTCCGCACTTCCAGAAAATATTGATTCACCGCTTGCAGTTTGTCCAAATCCAGCCCAGTGTCGTATTCGGTGCCGCGCAAGGCGGTGACCAAAGATTCGGTAGGCGGATGGCTGGTGCCGCCGGCCCAGGAAGATAGAGCGGTATCGACATGTTCGCAGCCCGCCTCAATGGCCTTGAGCTGACACATTTCCGCCAAGCCGGCGGTGGCATGGCAATGCAGATGCAAAGGCAGGTCGATTGCGTCTTTCAGGGCTTTTACCAGTTCGCCGGCAATATACGGGGTCAATAGACCGGCCATATCCTTGATGGCAATCGAGTCGCAGCCTAAGTCCGCCAAACCTTTGCCCAACTTGATGAAACTGGCAATGTCGTGCACCGGGCTGGTGGTGTAACAGATCGTGCCTTGGGCGTGCTTGCCGGCTGCTTTGGTGGCTTCGATGGCGGTTTCCAGGTTGCGGATGTCATTCAGCGCATCAAAGATACGAAACACGTCCATGCCGTTGCGGGCCGCAGTCTCGACGAATTTACGCACCACATCGTCGGAATAATGCCGATAGCCCAGCAAGTTCTGGCCGCGCAACAGCATTTGCAGGCGGGTATTGGGTAGAGCGGCTTTCAACTTGCTCAGCCGTTCCCATGGATCTTCTTTTAAAAATCGCAGACAGGCGTCGAAGGTGGCGCCGCCCCAGCATTCCAGAGACCAATAGCCGATATCGTCCAGCATCGCGCAGGCTGGCAGCATGTCTTCGGTGCGCATCCGAGTGGCGATGAGTGATTGGTGGGCGTCGCGGAGGATAACGTCGGTTACGTAAACTTTGCTCATTGGGGTTTCCTTGGGTTTACAGGCCAGTATGGGAGGCGACAACCGCCGCCAGCACGCTAGCCAGAATTTCCGGTCGCGGCTTGTTGGAATAGTTGATTAGGTCTGGATTAGCTTCGACAAAGCCGGTGTTGAACCGACCGCGGCGAAAGTCCGGATGACCGAGAATTTTCAAGTAATAGGGGATAGTGGTTTTGATCCCGAACAAGCCCATGTCTTTCAAGGCGCGCTCGCCGCGATTAATCGCGTCTTCCCAGGTCATCGCGCTGACGATCACTTTAGCCAGCATCGAGTCATAAAACGGCGGTACCTCGTATCCGGTGTAAATCGCCGTGTCGGTCCGGACGCCGGGTCCGCCGGGGGCGTAGTAACGGGAGATGTGGCCGAAGCTGGGCAAGAAATTGTTTTTTGGGTCTTCGGCATTCACCCGAAATTGCATCGCATAGCCGCGCCTGACAATTTCTTCCTGCTTGAAACGCAGCGGCAAGCCGGCGGCGACGCGAATTTGTTCCTCAACGATGTCCACGCCGGTGATGGTTTCGGTGATGGTATGCTCGACCTGCACGCGGGTGTTCATTTCCATGAAATAGAACCGACCGTTTGCATCCAGTAAAAACTCCACGGTGCCGGCATTGGTGTAACCCACCGCTTTGGCCGCCATGACTGCTAAGCCGCCCAGATATTGCCGTTGAGCTTCATCCAGTTGCGGCGAGGGCGCGATTTCGATCAATTTTTGGTTGCGGCGCTGTATCGAACAATCGCGTTCGTAGAGATGAATGGTGTTGCCAAAATGATCGGCCAGCACCTGCACTTCGATATGAATGGGGTTAACCACGCATTTTTCCAAAAACACATCGGCGCTGCCGAAGGCTTTCGTCGCTTCAGAAATCACTCGTACATAATTCTGACGCAGTTCGTTGGGGGTGTCGCAGCGTCTGATGCCGCGCCCGCCACCGCCGGAGGTGGCTTTCAGCATGATCGGATAACCGATCTGCTCCGCCACCTGCAAGGCATGCTCGACGCTATCCAAGTTACCGTCAGAGCCCGGCGTGACGGGTAAGCCGGCGGCGATCATTGCGCTGCGGGCTTCGGTTTTGTCGCCCATCCGCTGAATGACTTCTGCGGAAGGCCCGATAAACACCAGGCCGCGTTCCTGGCAGGCCCGCGCGAATTGCGCGTTTTCCGATAGAAAACCATAGCCGGGGTGAATCGCATCGCAACCCGTGCGCAGGGCCAAATCCACTAAGCCGTAGATATTCAAGTAGCCGGCCAGCGGTTCGCTGCCGATGTAATGGGATTCGTCAGCCTTTTTGACGTGCAAGGCAAAACGATCGGCCTCCGAATAAATAGCTGCTGAACGAATGCCCATTTCTGCGCAAGCCCGAATGATACGGACAGCAATTTCGCCGCGATTGGCGATAAGTATTTTGCGTAACATGATGCTCCCGAGTCGTAGTATTCAGTAACTTGCCTACTACTCTAACAATTTATGGCTATCTTTCAACAGGAAAACCGCCGCTTGCCGATTCGAGATTAGCCTTTAGCTTGAGTGGTCGCGGCATTGCCGGCTAGTGGGTTCGGTCAGAAAAAATCGGCTAATTCGGCGATATTTGCTGCGTAGGCATTGAAGAAATTTCTAGCCGCTAAGTTGTTGTGTTAGCGGCATTTAATCGGCTTTTTGTGGTTTCTGTGCCAACAAGTTTTAAGGGTGAATGGGAAATATTGATAGAAAACAGCCTCTTGCAATTGGCACACATAGTGCTATTCTCCTATGCATGGACGCCTATACCATGAGCCGCAGCCTTCAGTAATCGGTCCGGTTTGTGTGAATAGGGCTTCACCTCTTAACTAATTGATTAATTCTGGGGTTTTAATATGGACACAAACAAGCCGTTACTTTCCGCATTATTTTTTATCGGTCTATCGTTTTGGGGGATTCAGCTGGCGCAAGCGGCGACTACCGCAAACACGCTAAACCCGCTCGAATCCTTCAAAACCGTTTTGCCGGATTTGCCAAGCGCTTATCAGGAGCAGCCATCGAATCCATCAGCGGATAAGCCCTTGCAGGACTATGCGTTAACGCTGTTTACTCGGGTCAAAACTGGAGCAGTAGCGACATTTCAGCAAGCCTTGCTGGAGATAGAGGGGCTTGGCGACATTGTTTCGCAAACAGGTTTGCTCGGGTTGCTTGGTACTGTATTCCAGCCAGTGATGGATGAGAGCAAAACAGCTGAATTGAAAGCTGCCTTGCCTACCGCGGCCTGGTTTTTTCTCAGCGGCATGCTGGGCATTCTGGGCTTGAAAAAACGCAGCAATTTGCTTGATGCCAAATCGGTGTTTAAGCCACTCCGGTAAATGCTGTTACAGGTATGGTGTGGACTTGGGTCGCGCCCGCGTGTTGCCCAAGCCTTGCCCCATCAATCCTTTTAAAACGTATGTTGTAGTTTGGTATTACAGCAAGTTTGCACCGATAATAGTTTTCGATTTTCGGTGATGCCTCCGCTAACAATATTTAGGCCTCGCTAATAATTTTCCGCATTTTTTCGAGAAAGCCTATGTCCGCTGTTGCCGAACATTTTGTTTATGGACCTATCCAACTGGCGGATATTCCGGATTGCATTCGAATTGCCGTTGCCAATTTCGACGAGTTTCAACAACACCCAGAATACATCCAGCAATGGTTCGAGCGCCGTATCGTGCATAACCCTTGGCAGAACGCCTTGCCGTGCGTCGGCGTCGGGGTTTGGCACAATGGACGTTTGGCAGGTTTCCGGGCCATGTTCGTGCAACCCTGGTGGTTGAACGGAGAATCCGTAACGATTGCATTCGGTTCCAATACCTGCGTCGATGAACAGTTTCGCGGGCAGGGCTTAGCCACCAAGTTGATCGAACACAGCCTCGAGTTTGCCCGGTTCAACGGCACAGTGACTGCCGGCGTAATTACGCAGAAAGCCTTTAAAAAATGCGGCTTTGTGGAGATCGGTGGCAGCGATAACGATTTTTATCGTTTGCGCGTTGGTTATCGCGGCTCTTGGGAGAAACGCGCCGGCAAATCGTTGGGCTATTGGTTGGGCAGCCTATTTGACATCAACTTGCGCTTACGCAATGTCAAATTGCATAGCGGCGGTTTTAAATTTGCTGAGGTTTTGCATTGCGAGACTGAGTTTGATGAGTTGTGGGAGCGGGCTAAAGCGGGTTATGCCTCGTGTCTGGAACGTAGCAGCCGCTATTTAAACTGGCGTTTATTCGATTTTCCTACCTGTCCTTTAAGACTTTTCGCGCTGCGCGATGCTACAGGCAAGTTGCGTGCCTATGCTATCTGGCATCAGCAAGGTTTTGGGGATGCTATCAACATGGCAGTATTGCGCGACGTTTTTTCTCCTTTGGACGATGAGCCGGCCTTAAAGACCCTGTTGTATTACCTATTTGCCTATTGGCGAGAGAACGGGATTAGCTGGGGCAGTCTGGAAGTCGCCTCGCCGTCATTGACCAGTCTGTTTCGCAGTCTCGGTTATGAAGCGGTGCCGTCGCGCGGCAATCGCTATCTGATCTATCGCCAGCCGCCGCTAGCCGACAACATTTTGCAAAATTGGTACCGCAGCGGGATCGATGGCGATTATTTCGATCATCCGCTGTAATATTGCTTAATCCAACATTCTAAACCCGGCCTGTACCCTATGTTAAACGCCTCCGTGATTATCAGCACCCGCAACAGAGCGTCGATATTGCCGCGCTTGTTCGACGCATTGGCCGCCATGCGGCTGAATAGCGAGACCCGCTGGGAATTGCTGATGGTTGATAACGGTAGCAGCGACGATACTGTTGCGGTGATCGCGGCCGAAGCGGAGCGTGGTCGACTGCCGGTGCATTGCGTCTCTGAGCCGATTCCCGGTAAGTCCCGTGCTTTGAATCGCGCCATCAAGCAAGCGCAAGGCGAATTGCTGGTGTTCACCGACGACGATGTCGAACCGCAAGCAAGCTGGTTACAGGCCTATATCGATGCCGCCGCCGCGCATCCGGAAGTCGACGGATTTGCCGGCAAAGTATTACCCAAATGGCTGGGCGACATCCCCGCCTGGCTGCATACCGAAGGCGAGTTTGCCTTGCCGCGCGGCATTACCAATACCCGCGATTTTGGCACGTCGCAGCAATTTTTGGATGAACAGGTTATTCCGGGGGGCGTCAACACCGCGTTGAGAGCGGAGGCCGTAGCCAAAAACGGTTGGTTTCGCGAAGAGCTCGGGCCGGGCACCTCGGTGCCGTTTACGGAAGACACCGAATACATGGGTCGTTTTCGGCGGGGCGGTGGCGAGTTTTGGTATGTGCCCGAGGCGTTGCTGTATCACTGCAACATCCCGGAGCGGATGACGAAGGCCTATGTGTGCCGCTGGATGTTCGACGTGGCCCGTTGCCAGGTGCTGGCTTATGCCGATGAGCCTGCCGGGAAGAATATAGCCGGTATCCCGCTGTATTTGCTGCGGCATTATCTGAGTAGAAGCGTGAGTTTTTGTCTGGAGCCGCGCGAGCAGCAACGCTTACAAAAAAAAATGAAATGGAGGTTTACAGCCGGCGAAATCGCCGGTTATCGGCAATTGCCGGCGTTTAAGCAAGCGTTGGCGACAAATTAGCGATTCGCGTTCATAGCAACGCTTGTAAATATCCCCAAACTTTCTCGGCAATCACCGGTTGCGCCAGCTCATTCGGATGCAGGCCGTCAGCCTGCATCATCTCCGGGTTTAATGCCACCTCTTCCAGGATAAACGGCACATAAGGAATCTTCAATTCCGCGGATAGCTGCGGAAAAACCTCGTAAAACATCTCGACATAACGCTTGCCGTAATTGGGCGGGATTTTCATCCCCAGCAGCATGACTTTGGCGCCGACGTTTTGCGAGCGCCGGGTGATTTCGGTCAGATTATTTTTCATTTCCGCCGGCGATAAACCGCGCAAACCGTCGTTGGCCCCAAGCTCCACCAACACAATATCCGGTTTATGTCGGGATAAAA
This sequence comes from Methylomonas sp. 2F7, assembly GCF_057126975.1. NCBI lineage: Bacteria > Pseudomonadati > Pseudomonadota > Gammaproteobacteria > Methylococcales > Methylococcaceae > Methylomonas > Methylomonas sp. 2F7. Next base: position 4,173,957 of record NZ_CP195203.1, on the reverse strand, counting down.
TTTGCTCAAGTCGCGCCAGGCCGCCGGCCGAAGTATCGCCGCTGATGCTTTCGTTACTGATAACATAACCGCTATGCAGGTCGGTCAGCTTGTTTTGCAACAAAGCCACCCAACCCAGCTGAACTTCGATGCCGTAACCGGCACTAATACTGTCACCCACTACCACTATCGATTTCGCCATGGCGCTAATCGGTAGTAAACCCAGAATTACGGCAAGGACCACGCTATACATGTTAAATACTCATATTGATAAGACCAGTTCCCCGATTATCGTTACCGAACAACTCGGCAAATCGGTGCCAACTTCCGAGGGCATTTTACACATCTTGTCCTCGGTGAATTTAATCATCAATCCGGGCGAGAGCCTGGCCATTGTCGGCGAGTCCGGTTCCGGTAAATCCACCTTGCTTAGCTTGCTGGCCGGCCTGGATACGCCCAGTACCGGTCGAGTGGTCGTCAATGGTCGCGATCTGACCAAGTTGGACGAAGACGGCCGCGCCTTGTTGCGCAACGAATTAGTCGGTTTCGTGTTTCAGTCGTTTCAACTGTTGCCGGGTTTGACGGCTCTGGAAAACGTCATGCTGCCGCTGGAGCTCAGTGGCCACCCTCAAGCAGCTTCTGCGGCCCGGGCTCTGTTGGACAGAGTAGGCTTGTCGCAGCGCCTGACTCATACACCCAAGCAGTTGTCCGGCGGCGAACAACAACGGGTGGCCTTGGCGCGGGCCTTTGTCACCCGTCCGGCCATTCTGTTTGCCGACGAACCGACCGGTAATCTGGACAGCAAAACCGGTGCGCATATCATCGATCTGCTGTTTGAGCTCAATCAAGAACAACATACCACTTTGATTTTGGTGACTCACGACATGACTTTGGCCGGGCGTTGTCAACGCATCATCCGTCTGGACGCCGGGAGTATGGTATGAAACGCGTCAATCTGGCGCTGAAACTGTTGTGGCGCGACAGCCGTTCCGGAGAGTTGACCTTGTTATTGCTGGCTTTGCTGATTGCTGTCAGCAGTTCCACCGCCATTTCACTATTCGCCGACCGCTTGCATCGGACCATGACAGTACAAGCCGCTGAGTTTTTAGCCGGCGATTTGGTGGTAGCCGCGCCGGCACTTATCAACGAAATTTGGCTAGCCAAGGCCGGCGAATTGGGCTTATCCCGTTCGCAGACCAGCGAGTTTGCCAGCGTTTTGCTGGAAAACCAGGAAATGCTGTTGGCTTCGGTAAAATCGGTCAGCGGCGGCTATCCGCTGCGCGGCAAATTGAAAACCAGCGATGCCGAGTCGCAGGATGAAACCGTCGTCAGCCAGGGCCCGGAACCCGGCTCGGCTTGGGTGGACAAACGCATTCTGCCGGCTTTGCATTTAAAAATTGGCGACACGCTGACCGTAGGCGAAAAAGCGCTGACCATCAGCCGGGTGTTGAGTTACGAGCCGGACAAACGCGGCGACTTTTACAGCTTTTCGCCGCGGGTGATGATTAATCAAAGCGACTTGGCTGCCACCGGCGTGATTCAACCCGGCAGCCATGTTCGTTACGCCTTCCAGTTCAGCGGCGACGAGCAGGCCTTGGCTACCTTTAAGACTTGGTTGAAACCCCAACTAAACAGTTCGCAAAAAATCCTGGATATACACGAGGACCGCCCGGAATTGGGATCGGCATTGCAGCGCGCCGAGCGTTACCTGGGCCTGTCCAGTATCGTGGTGATCTTAATTGCCGGCGTGGCGATTGCGATGGCCACCCGCCGTTATACCGAGCGACATTTCAACGCCACGGCCTTGCTGCGCTGCCTGGGGTGTAAACAAGCGGAAATTCTCTGGCTTTACGGTTTGCAGTTTTTGGTGCTGGGCCTGCTAACCAGTGGCGTCGGCTGTGGCCTTGGCTGGTTGGCGCAGTTCGGTTTATTCGAACTGTTAAAATCTTTGTTGCCGCAAGAGTTGGCCAGCCCCAGTTGGTTGGCAGTGTTTTTTGGCTTGATTACTGGTTTGGCAATATTGCTGGGTTTTGCCTTGCCGCCGTTGCTGCGCTTGCAAAAAGTCTCGCCCTTGCGAGTCTTGCGCCGCGAGTTGGAACCGTTACCCACTAGCGGCTGGTTGATTTACGGTTTAGCGCTGGCGATTATCGGTGGCTTGATTTGGCGCTATACCGAAGACCCGAAAATGACTTCGCTCATATTGGGTGTCGGGACGTTGGCATTATGCGGCTTAGGGGCGGCGATATACAGTTTGTTATTGCTGGCGCGCAAGCTGTTGCCGAAGATGGGCTTAAATTGGCGTTTTGGTTTGCAGGGATTGCTGAGGAACAGCCAGGCCAGCATAAGTCAAATATTGGCTTTCAGCATCACACTAACCGCCATGGCCCTGAGTTTCACTGTGCGCAGCGACTTGATCGATAACTGGCAACAGCAATTACCGGAACAGGCGCCCAATCATTTTGCCTTGAATATCCTGCCGGAACGCCAGCAGTCATTTCAAAACGAATTAGAGCAAGCGCAAATCCCCAGCAGCCGGTTTTATCCGGTGGTGCGCGGGCGCTTGGTAACGATCAATAACGAAGCGGTGCAAGGCCGGGTCAGCAAAGATACGCAGGGCGAAGGCGCTACCCAACGCGAGTTGAGTCTGACCTGGGCGGTGCAATTACCGGACGATAACAAAGCCACCGATGGCGGTGCTTGGCAAGCCGATCAGCCGGGCCTGGTATCGGTGGAGCAAAAACTAGCCGAAAGCTTAAAAATCAAGGTGGGCGATGCATTGACCTTTACGGTGGGGAGCGCGCAATTCAGCGCCAAGGTATCCCAGCTTCGTAGTGTGCAATGGGACACGATGCGGCCTAACTTTTACATGATCTTCTCGCCCGGCACGCTGGACAGTTTCCCGACCATGTACATGACTAGTTTCTATCTGGCCGACAATCAAAAAATTCTGCTGAATACGTTGCTGAAAAAATATCCGGCCATCACGATATTGGAAGTCGACCAGATCCTGAAACAGTTCAAGATGATCCTGACGCAGCTGACCAAAGCCATCAACCTGTTGCTGTATTTTGCCTTGGCGGCCGGTTTTACCGTGTTGTTCGCTGCCGTTTACGCCACACTGGATCAACGGATTTATGAAGGTGCGTTGATGCGTACCTTGGGTGCGCGGCGCGGCTTTTTACGTGCCACGCATGTGATTGAGTTTGGCTTGCTCGGTACCTTGGCTGGCGTTTTGGCGGCATTGGCAAGCGAGGCGATTTTATATGCGCTTTATATCCGCGTGATGCATATCGACTACCGTCCGGGCTACTATTTGTGGGGCGCACTGCCAGCCATAGGCGCGATAACGGTGGGGCTGGCAGGTTACTGGGGTGTTCGCCAGGTGGTCAATCAGCCGCCCTTGCAAGTGTTGCGGCGTTAATCTCCGGCGCTTTGGTTTTACTTTCCGCCCTCTGCTTCCTCGCCCGGCTTATCTCAGCGTATGATTGCCGCTTTAATTTTGCACCTCCATGGCACGAAGTTCGGCCCCTTTCTAAGGACAATGCATGAAATATAGAGATTTACGAGACTTTATCGCCCAGTTGGAAAAACAGGGTGAACTGAAGCGCGTCAAACAGGAAGTCGATCCGGTGTTGGAAATGACGGTGATATGCGACCGGGTATTGAAACAGGGCGGGCCGGCTTTGCTGTTCGAGAATCCGAAAGGCTCCAATATTGCCGTGCTTGGCAACTTGTTCGGGACCCCAAAACGGGTGGCAATGGGTATGGGCGCCAAAGACGTTTCCGAATTGCGCGGTATCGGCGAGTTACTGGCCTATCTGAAAGAGCCGGAGCCGCCGAAAGGCATGAAAGACGCGCTGGAAAAGTTCCCCGTGTTCAAACAAGTGCTGAATATGGCCCCGAAAATAGTCAGTTCCGCGCCTTGCCAGGAAGTGATTCGGGTTGGTGATGAAGTCGATTTAAGTGTTTATCCGATTCAAACCTGTTGGCCGGAGGATGCCGCGCCGTTGATTACCTGGCCGCTGGTGATTACCAAAGGGCCGAATAAAGACCGGCAGAATCTGGGGATTTACCGCCAGCAAGTCATCGGCAAAAACAAAGTCATAATGCGTTGGCTGGCACATCGCGGCGGTGCCTTGGATTTTAAAGAATGGCAGCAAGCGCATCCGGGCAAGCCGTTTCCGGTGGCCGTGGCCCTGGGCGCGGACCCTGCGACGATATTGGCATCGGTCACACCAGTGCCGGATTCCTTGTCCGAGTACGCCTTTGCCGGCTTGCTGCGCGGCAGTAAGACCGAAGTGGTCAAATGCTTGTCCAATGATTTGCAAGTGCCGGCCAGTGCGGAAATCGTGCTGGAAGGCTTTATCTATCCTGGCGAAACCGCCCCGGAAGGCCCGTATGGCGATCATACCGGCTACTACAACGAGGTCGACGAATTTCCGGTATTTACCATCGAACGCATTACTCAGCGGCAAGTGCCGATTTATCACAGCACTTACACCGGCCGCCCGCCAGATGAGCCGGCGATTTTGGGTGTGGCGTTAAACGAAGTCTTCGTGCCTATCCTGCAAAAACAGTTTCCGGAAATTGTCGATTTTTATCTGCCGCCGGAAGGCTGTTCCTATCGGATGGCGGTGATCAGTATGAAGAAGCAATACGCCGGCCACGCCAAACGGGTGATGTTGGGTACCTGGTCGTATTTGCGCCAGTTTATGTACACCAAATTTGTCATCGTAGTGGACGAGGATGTGGATGTACGAAACTGGCAGGACGTGATTTGGGCAATTACCACCCGCATGGATCCGGCCCGTGATTTGACGATTTTGGAAAACACGCCTATAGATTATCTGGACTTTGCTTCGCCGGTGTCTGGCTTGGGGTCCAAGGTCGGTTTCGATGCTACCAACAAATGGCCAGGCGAAACCAACCGGGAGTGGGGACGTCCGATTGTAATGAGTGAGGACGTGATCAAAAAAGTGGATACGATGTGGGATACCTTATTTAACTAGGGTAGACTGCCGGTTGGCTTGTGGAACGGTACAAATCCTAATGAAAATATTGGTTGTCGACGATATCTACGAAAACAGGTTATTGCTCGATAAATTACTGAGCAGGATGCAGCATGAAGTCATTTCGGTCGAAAATGGGGAGCAGGCGGTTCAAGCTCTGACCAGCGTTAATCCCGACCTGATTCTGATGGATATTATGATGCCGGTGATGGACGGGCTGGAGGCTATCAAAGCGATTAGAGGGCTGACCCAGGACAAGTGGGTGCCGATTTTTGTGCTCAGCGCGTTAGCCGATGACCAAAATGTATTGGATGGTCTGCAAGCCGGTGCTGACGATTATCTGCAAAAACCGTTCAGTCGGGCCATTCTTGCAGCTAAGTTGGGCTCGGTACAACGCGTGATCGATATGCAAAATCTGATTATTGCCGATACCCAGTTACTTAAAGCCTATCGCGACGAAAATGAAGCGGAACAGCAGTTTTTGCAGAGTATTTTTGAGAGGTTAATTAAACAGAGCGATCTGAAAGACGATCATTTGCAGTTTTGGTTATTGCCGGCCAAGCGTTTTAGCGGCGATTTGATTTGCGCCAGACGCGTCAGCGCCCAACAAATTTACTTTATGCTCGCCGATTCGACCGGCCATGGTTTGGCGGCGGCGCTGCCGACGGTCATTGTCAATCAAGCGTTTCAGGCGATGACCAAAAAAGGTCTGGCCGTCTCTATTATCGTTCGCGAGATTAATCGCCTGCTGTACAGTCAGATGCCGCCGGGCCGTTTCGTGGCATTGGCATTGGGCATGATAGACAGCGAAAAAAAGTCGGTGGAGTTGTGGAATGGCGGCTTACCCGATGTTTTTGCGCTGGATGGCGAAGGCAATCCGGCTCACGCTTTTCGTTCCACGCACCCCTCTGCCGGCATTCTCGACAACCGGCAATTCGACGATACATGCGAAATCTGGCATTGGCGGGAGGCTTGCGAGTTATTTATGTACTCTGACGGCTTGACCGATGCCCAGGATCCTGACGGCGGTTTATTCGGCCAGGAGCGCGTACTGCAAATTCTCAGGACTGCACCGCCCGGTGCTGAAGTGACGGCGATACAACGGGCCTTGGAAGCGCATATGCTGAACCGGGAAGCGCAAGACGATATTTCCTGTATGGCAATTCGCTGTCGTTGAATGCTTCGACGTTGGGCCGGGTAGCTTTTTTTATGGAATCTTTTTGGCTGTTAGATTGAATGTTTGGGTCAGGTTGTAAAAAGCAGACTCAGCTAATTTGTCTATACTCAGAATTTCGCGAATAACCCACTCAGCAGGGACGGCTCGGCACGCGCCGGACTGCTAGGTTTTCGCTCCCAACTTGATGATCCTTTGAAAACAGCAACGTGGACTTAAAACAGCATATTCTGCAAGCCGCCATTCTTATCGTCGACGACGAACCCGCTAACGTCAAATTGTTGGAAAAAATTTTGCAGCGCCAGGGTTATCGGAATATTCAATCGACCTGCGATTCTCGCGAAGTGACTTCTCTGTGCGATACCACTCGTTTCGATGCCTTTTTATTGGACATCCGCATGCCGTATTTAAGCGGCTTCGAGGTCATGGAGCAGCTGCAACAGCGCTTTAGGGACGACTATTTACCCGTGTTGGTGCTCAGTGCGCAACCGGACATGGAGACCCGCTTGCGAGCGTTAAGTTTGGGCGCCAAGGATTTTTTGACCAAGCCCTTCGATCAATTGGAAGCCGTCACCCGCATCCACAATCTGCTGGAAGTGCGCTTGATGCATAATCAGGTTCGCGATCAAAACCGTCTGCTCGAACAACAGGTTAAATCCAGAACCGACGAGTTGTATCGTACTCGTCAGGAAGTCATACGCAGATTGGGGCTGGCCGCCGAATATCGGGATAACGAAACCGGCAACCATATTATTCGCATGAGTAAATATGCGCAGTTGTTGGCTTTGGCTTATGGCTTAACTGAGCAGGATGCGGAAATTATTCTGAATGCGGCACCGATGCACGATATAGGCAAGATCGGTATTCCAGACCGGATTCTGCTGAAAACCGGCAAACTGGACCCCGAAGAATGGCGGATCATGCAGACCCATGTGCAAATGGGCGCAAATATTTTATCCGGCTCACCGACCGAGTTGATGCGCGCCGCGCGCACGATTGCTCAACATCACCATGAAAAGTGGGACGGTACCGGCTATCCGAATGGCTTGAGAGAAGAAGATATATCTATTGCCGGCAGGATTTGCGCGCTCGCCGATGTGTTCGACGCACTGACGTCGCAACGTCCGTATAAGCCGGCCTGGAGTGTGGAGGATACTTTGACCTATATCGCGTCCGAGTCCGGCAAACATTTCGACCCTAAATTAGCGCCGCTGTTAAAAAGGAATTTGCCGGAAATTTTGATTATCAAAAGCGAATACGCCGATGCCGAGGTTATTCGGGATTTGGACTATTAACTCGGCCTTGCTTATCGCTGGTATTCCTTCAGGATGAGCTCGTCTAAGCCCTGACTGGTGTGCCCTTGACAGACTCGTTGCGAACGGTATTTAAACTGCGCGAATGGATTCTACACCGCTGATTAGCTCGGCTGATGCCAACTCCATGCCGCGTTTGAAGTAATCGCAGGCTTGATCCTTGTCGCCTTTGCTAAACAATAATTCGCCCAGTAATTGGTAGGTCGCCACCGACGCTTCAGTATTCAGGCTTTTCAACAAATATTGTTCGGCTTTCTCCATTTGCTCGGCTTTCAGAGCCAGCTTGCCCAGCACTCTTAACAACACTGCATTGCTGGGGTAAACCGCCAGCCATTGTTCGATCGACTGCAATTGCTTGGCTTTATCTTCGGCTTCAATGTTCGAAACCAACACCAGCAAGGTGTCGTCCCAATGCCGGCCCAATTGCTTGAGCATCGCCGATTCGACGCTACTGCCGGCGCCCGCTGCAATCATCGCCGCAAAATAGATATTGGCGATACCCGGCAGGGCTTTGATGTGATCGGGGATGCCTTCCCAGCAGGTTTGGATCGCTTGGCGGTCGCCCTGGGCGATGGTCTGTTTCAGCAAGCGGCTAAAGGTTTCCGTTTCCAGCAATTTAACTTCGGTTTCCATCAACACTTTATGCTGTTGTAGCGAGGGCAATATCTTGCTCAAGCCTTCCCAGTCGCCCAAATGTTGATACGCCTGATGCATCATTTTCAAAACCCGGGCATGGCCGGGATTGATCGAGTGCAATTTGCCCAGTGTTTCCAAGGCTTGCTCGAATTGTTTTTCAGACAGATGCAATTCGGCTTGGGTCAAGCCGACGGTCATATTGGTGTCCGAGGATTGTTCGCTGGCTTTTTGCAGATATTCGTCGCGCTTGTCCAGTGCGCCGCGCGATTGCGCCGCTCTGGCGGCAGTCAAATAATGCAGTAATGGTGCACCGCTATGCGCGGCATGCTTGATCAGCACTTTCTCCGCGCGCTCCCAATTACCGTCTGCCGCGTCGAATAAGCCGGCCACCAGGGCTTCCTGTGAACGATTGAAACGAATATTGCGGCGGCGCTTGGCAAATTGGTTGGGCATGCGAATCAACACACCCATCAAGCGGAAAAAATTGTAGAGAACGAAAAAACCGATCACTTGCGCTACCGCAAACACGGTCAAAGAGGTTTCCAGCGACCAGTGGCCGAAACCGATCAACACATAACCGGGATCGTTTTGTTTGACCAGCCAGCTGTGCAGCAAAAACGCCACTAAAATCGCACAAAGCAAGGAGCCGAGAAAATACATGAGATTTTTCATAATGCCACTCGCTTATTGCTGACCGGCAGTGGGATTTGCCGGTGCGGCTGTTTCCGCTGGCGGATTATTCAGCACGGCTTTATCGGATTCGATACGCAATTTACTGATGTCTTTCAGCATCTTCAACGAACCGCTAACATCCGGATATTGGCTGCGGATTTGCACACTGGCAAGTTTGTCGAGTTCGGCGAGGAATTTATCGGTTTGTTGGTTTTCCGCAAAATTTTTCTTCAGCCACTGTTTAGCGTCGGCGATGCTGCTGGAAAACAAGGTGTCGTTTTGTTGTACCAGGGCAATTTCGATCATTTCCAGCCTGACCTTCAACTGCTGCTTGATAAAGTGTGCTTCCTCCGGAGTGAGGATAGCGTTGACCGGTTGCTCGGTGTGACGCAGCACCACGTAGCCTTCCAGTTGTTTGGCTACAGTGCTTAAAATTTCATGACCATGTTCGGACAGGTCGCTGTTGGGTTCAGGCTTTTCCGGTTGCTTGCCGGCATGCGGCAGAAACACCGATAAGCTTTCTACGGCATCCTGTAAATGTTGAATGCCGCTGTAGATGCCGACGATATCCGGCACGGTGGCGCCGTTTAACAAGGCAATTTCCTTGGCAATTTGCTCGCGGACTTTAAATACCGCCGCGTCGCCACTTTCTCTAAGCCTTTGATCGGCAGCTTCCAACGCTTCGCGGGTGGTGGTGACGTCGCCGACTAGATGCAAACGCTGATTGGCAACGGTCAACAGATATTCGGCATCGGCCAGCAGCCAGTCGCCGCGGGTTTTACCTAGTTGCCGTTGCAAGGCTACTATTGATGCTTCCAATTCTTTGCGGGCGGTGTTGAGCCGCTCTTCATGTAGTTTGGAGAAGTCGGCCAATGTTTCATTGAAATGGTTGTCTTTGCCGGTCATTTCGGCATTAACGTTGGCGATTTGGGTTTGCACGCCGTTCAGTTGGTCACGCAGGCCGTTGAGTTCCTTATCTAGCTCAATCAGTTTTAGATTGTCCTGATTGTTTTCAGTGTCTTGACTGAAGCGCAGCTGCTGGAAAAAGAAAAAACCCGCACCAGCCAAAGCAATCACCAAGACGATAGAGGTAATGCCTATCCATAATCCGGCGTGAGACTTTTTAACCACCACTACCGGAGCTGGATTTTCTTGTTGTTCTTCAATTACTTCGGCCACTGTTTTCCCCGTTCAATAACGTCGTCAAGGTCTTTAAAATCGCTGCATCCGTGGGCTGTGCGCTCACGGCAATCTGGTTAAATCCGAAATCTTCGGCCGCTTGGCCTATCCGCTCGCTCATGACGATTAAAAGTATCGATTTCAACAATACTATCGACTCGTCATCCAGCATCGCCAACAAGTTTTGTAAAGCTTCGACACTGGTGATCGTTACTGCGTCCAGCCGCCCTTGGGATATGTCTGTCCGCAAATCCGTGCTGTTCGCCATTGGCTGGCGGCGGCTATACACTTCCAGATAACTCGCTTCCGCGCCGCGGCTACGCAAGCTTTCCGCCAGTTTTTCCCGGCCACCGACACCGCGCACAATCACGCAACGCATGCCAGCTACCGTTTGTAATTCAGGTTCGGCGAGCAAGCCCTCACTGTTAAATTCGCTGGCCGGCACGCAATCCACCGGCCATTCCGCTTGCTGCAATGCGCAGGCGGTTGCGGCACCGACAGCCGCGACTTTGAATTTACGCAAGGCCGGCATTTTGCCACCGAACGCCTTGATAGCAAAATCCACAGCATTGGTGCTGGTAAAAATCAGCCAATCGCTGGCGGCGGCTTGGCTTAACAAATCCGGGTCGGGCTGGGTTGCGACGATTTCCAGTGTCGGAAAGCGTATCGGCACACCGCCGTGTTGTTCTATCAAATGGCACAGATTTTCAGCCTGCGCCGCGGGTCGCGTCACCAAGATCCGCGCGCCGTTTAAAGCCTGATTCACTGGTATAGCTCGCGCAATATCCGGTCCGCGCCTTGCGCTAATAAATCCTCGGCCACAGCCTTGCCCAACGCTTCAAAGTCGGTGAGGCTGCTTTCCGCTTCGGCCCGATATAATAAGGAACCGTCCGGGCTGCCAACTAGGCCACGCATGAACAAACGCTGGCCTTTGATTTCCGCAAAACCGGCAATCGGCACCTGACAACCGCCGTTGAGTCGGGCATTCATCGCCCGCTCGGCGCCGACTCGGATGCTGGTGTCTTCGTCGTGCAATACCTTTAAATACTCATGAATCTCGGCGTCGTCGATCCGGCACTCGATGCCGATAGCACCTTGGCCCATCGCCGGCAAGCTTTCCGTCGGTTCCAGTTGGGCCGTGATACGCTTGCCCATCCCCAATCGTTTCAATCCGGCGGACGCCAAAATAATCGCATCGTATTCGCCGGCATCCAATTTTGCCAAGCGAGTGTTGACGTTGCCGCGCAGGCTCAGAATTTCCGCATTTGGGAATTTTTCCTTGATTTGGCATTGGCGGCGGAGACTGGAAGTGCCGATCCGGGCATTGGCAGGTAATTCGGCCAAACTGCGATAATTGTTGGAAACAAAGGCGTCGGTCGGATCTTCGCGGTCCATGATGACTGCTAGATGCAGGCCTTCCGGAAATTCCACCGGCACGTCTTTCATGGAATGCACCGCGATATCGGCCGTGCCTTCCAGCATGCCTTGTTCCAGTTCTTTGACAAACAAACCCTTGCCGCCGACTTTCGCCAATGGCGCGTCGAGGATTTTGTCGCCGCGGGTGACCATTTTTACCAGCTCGGTTTGTAATCCCGGAAACGCCTGCTCAAGCCGCGCCGCGACATGCTCGGCCTGCCACAAGGCCAGCGGGCTTTGCCGGGTAGCGATACGAATAATTCTGTCTGCCAAAACTGCTCCTGCCGATTGCTGGCGGGCGTCTAAGCTGCGCCCTTTGTTGGGAATAAATGTTCGCTATTGTAATCCGATTTGGGGGGGAAGGTGCTTAGAAGTTGTTTGCATAGATAAGTAGCAGGTAACCGGTTGCCAGGTTAAAGATTGAGACGTAGCTATTAAGTTGAGCGAATCAAAATGTCGCCTGACATTAGAGCACCTACCTAACCTCAAACACCTCAAAATGCTCGCCTGCATCATAAGTGTTAGCAATTACCTCTGAAACCTTAGCCAATATCGGCCCTTTATGGCACCAAGCCACTAGTTTTTGTAGTTCCTCCGCATGGCCGCTGGCGACGATTTCGACACTGCCGTCGGCCAGGTTTCTGACAAAACCTTTTATATTCAACTTCACGGCCTGTTTTTGGGTGTAGGCACGAAAATACACGCCTTGAACTCGGCCCTTGACGATGATATGCAAACACTCGCTCATCGAGTAATCCTCCAGCAATAATGAATTTTTTGATCGCGGGCGAAATCCTCCGGAATCGTTTTCGCGCTGATGTCTGTTATCTGCAAATCCGCCAAGGCTTGCCTGTCCAGTTTGAAGCGGCGGAAATTAGTCGAAAAATACAGCACGCCGCCCGGCGCAAGCAGGGCAACGGCACTGCGCAGCAAATGCAGATGATCGTTCTGAATATCAAAGGCTTCGTCCATTTTCTTGGAATTGGAAAAGGTCGGCGGATCGAGAAAGATCAGATCAAATTGCAGTTTGTCTTTGGCGCCGGCCTGTTCCGCCAGCCATTCCACACAATTGGCGCGCAGCAGCTTGTGATCGCCTTGAATGCCGTTCAAATCAAAATTGCGCTTGGCCCAGTCCAGATAGGTGTTGGACATATCCACCGTGACGCTGGAGGCCGCGCCGCCCACCGCCGCATGCACGCTGGCGCTGCCGGTGTAAGCAAACAGATTCAGGAAGCGCTTGCCTTTGGCTTGTTGTTGTATCAATAAACGGATCGGCCGATGATCCAGAAACAAACCGGTATCCAGATAATCTTCAAAATTCACCCAAAACTTGCAACCGCCTTCCTCGACCACATGAAAGCGGCCGGATTCGCCTTGTTTCTCGTATTGATCGGTGCTTTTCTGCTTGCGGCGGATTTTTAAAAACACCTGCTCTTTGGGTATTTCCAATACTTTGGGGATTTCCACCATCGCCCCAGCCAGGCGTTGATTGGCCTTGGCCGGATCGATGGTTTTCGGCGATTCGTATTCCTGCACATTGACCCAAGTTTTCTCGCTTTGATAAACGTCCACCGCCACCGCATATTCCGGCAAATCCGCATCGTACAGCCGGTAGCAACTGACCTGATTTTGTTTGGCCCATTTGCCGATTTTTTTCAGATTCTTACGCAAGCGGTTGGCGAACATCTCCGCCTGATTGTCGGGTTGCTCAGTCTCCGTACGCCGGCTGATTTGCTCGATGCGTTCTTGCTGGGATTTGGCTTTGGGTTCGAAGAAGGTCTGTTCTTCGATATTAAAACGCAGCAATTTGCACTCCAGCGCGCCGTTGAACAAGGTAATCGGCTTTTGCGAACGTACGCCCAAGCGAAAACCCAATTCCGGATTGCTGATGATCATCGCCACCTGCCAGCCTACAAAGCGCTGTTTCAGCACCTCTCCAAAGCGCCGATACAACTCGGAGGTTTCCGCCTCGTCGCCCAGCCGTTCGCCGTAGGGCGGGTTGCAGGCGATCAAGCCTTTGGGCCAACTTTCCGCCGTTGTTGCATCGCCGATGTCGCGCCGTTCGATATGAATCTTGCCTGCCAAGCCGGCATTTTCCACGTGCTGCAAGGCGGCTACCACGGTGCGCCGGTCCTGATCGAAACCGACTATAACAGGCATTTTGCTCAAGCCAACATCCCGGCGTTGCTTGGCTTCGTCCAGCAGGCTTTGCCAAAGCGCGCCATCGTGTTTTTTCCAGCCCAGAAAGCCGAAATAATCGCGTTGTAAACCCGGCGCATAATCGGCGGCAATCATCGCGCCTTCTAACAACATGGTGCCGGAGCCGCACATCGGATCGAGCAGCGAACCGCCTTGCTCGGCAATTGTCGGCCAGCCGGCGCGCAGCAAGATCGCCGCTGCCAGGTTTTCCTTGATCGGCGCGGCAATGTTGACGTCACGGTAACCGCGTCTGTGCAAACTCTCGCCGGATAAGTCCAGACTGAGTTGCGCAGTTTCGTTATGTAGATAAACATTCACGCGAATACTGGGCCGGTCGGTGTCGATATTGGGCCGTTTATTAAACTTGGCGCGCATCTGATCGACGATGGCGTCCTTGACTTTCAAGGCACCGAAATGGGTGTTATTGATGGCTGGGTTGTTCTTGCTGCTGAATGATACCGCCAAGCTGTCGTCGGGCTTGATATGCTCGAACCAGTTGATTTTTTTGACGCCATCGTACAAATCTTGCTGCGACTTGACCTCGAAACTGCTCAAGGGCAGAAACACCCGGTTGGCGGTGCGAGACCATAAACAGACGCGGTAAGCCAGCGCCAGATCGCCATCGAAGGAAACACCGGCCATTTTTTCCCGGACGTTCTGGCCGCCCAGGGCTTTGATTTCGTTGGCAAGAATACCTTCCATCGCTTTCGGCGTGGTGGCGAACAATTGGTATTGGGTCATGGTCTACGGGCTGGGTACGGAATGGCTGGCTAGGATACTAAAATGTGTTGCTACTGCGGCGGATATTTTTATAGCAACACTGCAAACAACGGCTCCATTCGACATCATTCGCTCGGTCTGCCGAAGGATTTGCCGGTAACGACTCGGGTGGGGTAATAACAAAATCAGTCTTGCGCCAATCGGGAGCGCTACGCACCACTCCGGCTCGAGGGTAGTTCTGAGTGTCGACCACCTTGGCGCCTGCGTTTTGCGCAACCAAGGCAGATAACTAAATCAATCAATAGTTGTCAAAGCGTTTTACAATCGCTTCGGCAAGCGCGCGCGTTGAAATGCTAAAGATTTGAGGCGGCAAGCAAAACGCGTAGTGGCCGATTTATTGCTTGATAAGCATCAATGTTCTACAACCCTGAAGACGGCCCTGGCTATGCATCCGCAAAAATACTCCGAAACCTACTACGACCCGCACCAACGCATCCGTGCCTGCAAAATCACTCCCGGCGAATATTGTGTTACCGATTCCGGCGAGCTTATTGTTACCGTGCTGGGGTCCTGTGTGATTGCCTGTATTCGCGATTGGCGGCTGGGCATAGGCGGGATGTATCAATTCATGGTGGTGAACGTCAACGAAGACCAGCCACTCAACCAACGCATGGAGAACATGGCTAGTGCCGGTATGGATAATTTCATCAATCATCTGGTCGACATGGGGGCGGAAGAGAGCGAGTTGGAAGCTAAGGTGTTCGGTGGTGGCAACATACTTAACGGCATGCAGCGTAACAATGTCGGCGCTCGTAGTGCTCAGTTTTTACGCAGTTATCTGGCCGGCCGGAACATTCCGGTCCTCGCTGACGACATGCTCGGTATATATCCCCGCAAGGTGTATTTCTTTCCGGAAACCGGGGAAGTTTTGGTGAAAAAACTCAAGGATATAAAAAACGAAACTATCTTGCAGCGGGAGCAGGAGTATTCTCACAGGCTGTTTGCTAGGGTGTTGGCGTAGGGTTTTGTTGTTGTGTCGCTGGCGCGACGGCTTGATTTAATGTCGGGTCTCGGCCCGACAGCCGAGATACTTTCTTTTGCTTGGCCAAAAGAAAGTATCCAAAGAAAAGGCCACCCGGATGCCGCTTTGATCCTGCGCGCCGGAACTTTTATCGAGGGTCGGCAGAAGGGGCTTCCCAGCCCCTCCGCCGACGTGCGGCATCCTTGCCGCACCCCTTCGGGCAATTCTCGCCAAAAGCTCCGGTGCTCGGCGCGGCATACGGGAGAAAACCCTCGCGCGATTTGCGGGGTTTGAGTTTGAAAAAATGTAGCCTCATTGGAGTAGCTCCGAATAGCGAAGCGTATTCGGAGGAAAGAAGGATCTTCCAAGCATCGTTTGGCTAGCGAAATGCTCCGATAGATTTAATCCAACAGGCGTCCGATTACGCTGCGCTAATCGGACCTACGGCTCTGCTTCAGACGGCTTCCAACAGCTTGATCATTTTTTCGGCGACGCCTTTGGCAGAGGCAGGATTCTGGCCGGTGACGAGATTTCCATCGGCAATGCTATGAGCCTGCCACGGTCCCGCTTTATGGAAGATCGCGCCTTGTTTGGTCAGAGCGGTTTCCAATTCAAACGGCACATCCGCTTTGGCGTAATTATCTTCCTCGTCGTTTGTGAACGAACTGATGTTCTTTCCGGCAAGCAGATAGGTTCCGTTGCTCAGTTTCACATTGAGCAAAGATACCGGGCCGTGACAGACGGCGCCCAAGATGGCTTTTCTCTCGAACGTCTCCTTGATGACCTGTTTCAGAAGCGGATGTTCCGGCATATCAACCATCGGAGCCAAACCGCCGGGAACGAAAACGGCGTCGTAATTCCTGACGTTCACATCCGAAAGTTTCCTGGACTTTTGCATCGCAGCCCATCCTTTCCCCACCAGAAAGGACAAATTGTCTGGATCATCAGCCAGGTTCAGCGCGTCCAGATACGGGGCCTCGCCGGTCAGACTAGCAAAGTCGATTTGGTATTTTGCCCGGTCGAATTCAGCGTAGGGATGTGCCACCTCCGGTAAAAAAATGCCGGTTCGTCGTTTATTTGGACCAATGGCGTTGGCGTTTGATGCGATGATTAATACTTGTTTTGACATAACTTCTCCGATGGTTTGTTGGTTGTGATGTTTGGTTCAGGCAAATTTTCTTATTGGAGTTCCTTCACAGGTGTTACATCGCGCACGGCAAGATGCGGGACGATTTGGTTCACAACGATCCGCTGGTAGTGTTCCGATTGCTTGTGCGTTTCCGCAGCAGCGGCATCGGTGTATTGCTCGTAAAGGATCAGTTCGTTGGGATCGTTTTCCGACTGGTAGATCGAGTAGAAAAGATTGCCTTCTTCTTTCCTGCTCTTCTCGACCAGTTCCGGCAGCAATTTCAAAATCCGGATCGTTTCCGATTCCTTGATTTTCCATTTTACGATGATCGTCTTCATTTGTGATGTCCTTGCGTGACGGGTAGCAACGCCTAACAAGTGATTAGATAGTTTCTGGATACCTCCCCGTATCGGGTGATATACATGTTATGTCAATTCAGGGGAAAGTTTAGCTGGAAAAAGGATCCAGATTTTGTTCGAGCCAAAAACAATATTCCAGCATGCTTAAGGACGAAGCTCGACGTATGTTGGTTTGATCTTGGATTGTGGAATGGGTTTACCCCGTATGCCGCGCCGAGCACCGGAGCTTTTGGCGGGACAAATCGGCAGGATAGCCGATTTGCATGCGCAGCACCCGAAGGGCGAGGCACAGGGAGGTGCCGAGTGAATAGCCCGAAGGGGCGCCGCAGGGATGCGGCGCGTTGCCGAAGGGGCAGGAAGCCCCTTTCGTCAACCCCCGACGAAAGCGAGGAGCGCAGGGAGCAAGCGGCATCCGGGCCGCCTTTTCTTTGGATACTTTCTTTTGGCGGAGCAAAAGAAAGTGTCTCGGCTGTCGGGCCGAGACCCGACTTCTAAATAAACCGTCGCGTTAGCGACACCAAAAATCAGTTGACCTTAATCAACTCAACATCAAAAATCAGCGCCGCATTAGGCCCAATATCCCGCCCGGCACCACGCTCACCATAAGCCAGGTTAGAAGGAATAAAGAAGCGGTATTTCGCGCCTTCTTTCATCAATTGCACACCTTCGGTCCAGCCGGCGATGACTCGGTTCAGTGGGAAAGTGGCGGGCTCGCCGCGGCCGTAGGAGCTGTCGAATTCTTTGCCATCTATGGTGGTGCCTTTGTAATGGACAGTGACGTTGTCGGTGGCTTTGGGTTGCGCGCCGGTGCCTTCGGTGAAGACCAGGTATTGCAGACCGCTGGCGGTGGTTACCACGCCGGCGGTTTTGGCGTTTTCGGCCAGAAATTTTTCCCCGGCGGCTTTATTTTCGGCTGGGGTTGGGGCATTGGCGTTGGCCAGTGAGAACATAGCAAATCCTGTAATAAATGCGATTAAAATGGCGATAACACGTTGTTTCGTGGATTTCATGAAAACTCCCGTTAGATGATTGGGGCGGCTAGTTTATCAGTTTTTTTGTTCCAGCTCCTGTCGGCAGCTTGCCAGTTGCGCGTCGTAACGCAAGGCTCGCTGATGGACTTTTTGCGCGGTGTTCATTAACCATTGCTTGGATAAAAAGCTGTTGCGCTGATAGCCGCCTAAGCCTTCGTGATAGGTTAAATACAGATTGGTAGTATCGGAGGTGGGGATGCCCAGCTTGCGGTTGCTGGTCGCGCAATACCAGGCTACAAAATCGCAGCTGTCGGCAAAATCCTCTCTATCGGCCCAGCCGTTGCCGGCTTTTTGCTGATAGTCTGCCCAGGTTTCGTCCTTGGCTTGCGGATAGCCGTAAGCGCTGCTGGCACGAAACCAGGGGATAAACCCTAAAATCAACGGCCTTGGCGGCTGGGCGTCGGCAACGAAGCTGGATTCCTGGTTGATGATGGCCATCTGCACCGCAATGGGCACGCCCCAGCGCCGCGCGGAGCTTAAGGTTGCTTGATACCAGTCGTCTTTTTCCCGGAAAATTTGACAGATATTTTCCGGGTTTTTCGGCGGCATGGTTGTGCAGGCCGATAAAACCGCTAGACTTGCGAGACAAATTGTTCTGCTTTTCATATCCCAACGCATCAGATTGTAAAATGGGCTCGCGCTTAGAAGGCCCTGTAAATATAAGGATTATTATGCCAACGACCGAAAATCGCGCCTACCGCAAAAATCTGACCAGCCAGGGATTATTGTATCTGGGCTTTGAAGAGCACGAGATTTGGGTCGTGAATCTGTCGCTGTCCGGGTTGCTGGCGGTGTTAAAGGTTAATCCCCAGGTCAACGACATCAAAGACATTTTCAATGCTTTGCAAGTTTCGCCGATAGTCGATTTTTATCTGCCGAGTATGCGCTTGGCCGGCGAGGCTGAAATGGCGCGCGCCGAAGCGACCGAAG
Organism: Methylomonas sp. 2F7; assembly: GCF_057126975.1. Lineage (NCBI taxonomy): Bacteria > Pseudomonadati > Pseudomonadota > Gammaproteobacteria > Methylococcales > Methylococcaceae > Methylomonas > Methylomonas sp. 2F7. The sequence goes on along the minus strand of NZ_CP195203.1, from coordinate 4,155,190 downwards.
ACGGGTTTGAAATTGCCATCGAGTTTCGTAACCTGTCCTACGATACCGATAACTTACTCTACAGCCGCCGCGCCTACCGCAAAAATATGACCGCGCCCGGCCATATCGTTTTCAACGATACCGACTATGCGTTCAACACCGAAAATGTCTCGGTGGACGGCTTGATGATACGCATGTTGGGCAGAGTTGAAGTGCCGGACGGTACGGTGGCTAGATTCGACTATAAGCATTTGAATCTGGAAGGCGAGGTGAAAGTGGTCTGGATAGATCACGACGATATTTCCACGCTGATGGGTCTGCAATACCTGCATATGCAGCGCGACTACATCAAGGGGATTCCTAACTTCAGCCACCCGCCGCTGGAAGCAGGCTAAACTATTTCACTTTCTAAACCGCGGTTGTCCTGAGATTTAAAAACGCTGCCGATTTCGCGCCGCCCAAAAGTCCGTCGCCAATTGCTGAGCTTGTTCTTGGTCGTCGGCTTTCCCGAGCAGCTTCAATGCCACCGCCGCAGTCGCTATCACGGTTGCTTCACCAAAATCGTCGTTAAACTCGCCTCGCCAGAATTGCGCCAATAACTGCGGGTCCATGTCTTCGGCTTTCATGTGCCGGCGTTCAAATAAGGCCGGCCAGGTTTCATCGTTAAGTTCACCGTCATTGACGCTTTGCACCAGGCATTCCACATCCGGATTGCGCTCGGTTTCGCCGCCTTCGCCTTTTAGCACCGCCATGTGTTTTTGATTAAGCAGCAATGCGGCTTTTTGATGCACTTGCCGGTAGCTGGGATGAAAGATGCCTTGAATGCTGGCTGTGGCGTCGAACGGATTCAACAATCTAACCAAAGTATGTACCGGCGAACGCAAACCCATAATCGGCCGCAGATTGATCATGTCGTACAGTTTGGGGCAAATATATTCCAGCGATAGATAGCTGAAATTGTCTTGCTGCAACTGTTGGCCGGCTTCGGATATCGATGTTGCGGCCTTAATGCCTAGGGCTTGCAGCGCGTTCTCGGTATACAAACGGCCTTGGGTGTGGCCGCCGGCGCCGTGCATGAAGACTCTGATGCCGTTTTCGGCCAGCAGCAGAGTGGATAATAAAAACCAGGGCAGATGGCGGCGTTTGCCGGCGTAAGACGACCAGTCAAGATCAACAGCCACTTTGGATTCGAAAGCAAAACTCTCCCGCGCGGCTTGCACAAAGCCGGCCAGCTCTTCGCAGGTTTCTTCCTTGACGCGCATCAGCATCAAAAATGCGCCAAGTTGAATCGGCTCAACCTGGCCGTCGGCCAAGATCATTTGCATGGCCCGGTAGGCTTCGTCTTGGGTCAGAGGCCGGGCGCCTTTTTTGCCCTTGCCGAGTATCTTGATAAATTCCGCGAACGGGTGTTCCTGGGTAGACAAACTCATGAGAATGACAGTGGGAAATAATGATCGATTAGCAATGCCGCGAAAATCAGCATCAGATAAACAATGGAATAGCCGAAGGTGCGCATCGCGGTTTTATTGTCTTTCTTACGCATCATTTGAATCGCGTAATAGATAAAGCCCAAGCCCAGCAATACCGCAGCCAGTAGGTAAATCACACCGCTCATGCCGGTCAGATAAGGCAGCAGGGTGGAGATCAGCAACAGGATGGTGTACAGCAAAATTTGCAGACGGGTGAATTCCACGCCGTGAGTTACCGGCAGCATAGGAATGGCAACTTTGGCGTATTCTTCGCGCTTGGCAATTGCCAAGGCCCAGAAATGCGGCGGGGTCCAGACGAAGATAATCAAAAACAACAGCAAAGCATGCGGATGTACTTCGCCGGTGATCGCCGCCCAACCCAATACGGGAGGCGCCGCGCCGGCCGCGCCGCCGATGACGATATTTTGCGGCGTCATTTTTTTAAGGTATACCGTGTAAATCAGCGCGTAACCGATCAGCGACAAAAAGGTCAGGAAGGCGGTCAACACGTTGATCTTGATGGTTAAGATGGCCATGGCGACAAAGCCGATCAGACTGGCGAACACCAATACCTGGTGAGAGTTCAAATGTCCGGTGGGTAGCGGTCTATTCTTGGTGCGGCCCATTTGCGCATCGGCTTTTTGATCGATGAAATGATTGATAGCCGCTGCCGAGGAGGCCGCTAGGGCGATGCCTATGCTGCCGTAGAAAAAGTTATCCAGCGGCGGCATGCCCGGCACGGCCAGCAGCATGCCGACAACGGCGGTAAACACGATCAATGCCACGACTCTGGGCTTACAGAGTTCTAAGTAGTCTTTCCAGGATAGCGCGGAGGTTGTGTCGGTCATCAAGTACCAAATGGATTTGCAGGTCTTTAAACATATAGAATAACAGTGAACCATTGATTATTAAAATAATCACAAGCGCTCACCATCTTTTAGTCAACGAGGGATTTATGAACTATAGGCTCGCGGCGTTAGCGCTGCTTTGCCCTGCTGTCGCGGCGCATGCCGAGGCCGGCAAGGTACACGAACATGTTTTTAGCAACGGCTTGAAACTATTGGTAAAGGAGGATCATCGTTCGCCGGTGGTAGTATCGCAAGTCTGGTACAAGGTCGGCTCCAGTTACGAGCCCGGCGGCATCACCGGTATCTCGCACATGTTGGAACACATGATGTTCAAAGGCACCGCAAAATATCCGGCCGGCGAGTTTTCCCGGATCATCGCCGAAAACGGCGGCAACGAAAATGCCTTTACCGGTCAGGATTACACCGCCTATTTCCAAACCCTGGAAAAGTCCCGTCTGGAAATCAGCTTTAAACTGGAAAGTGACCGGATGCGCAATTTGGATTTGAAAGCCGAGGAACTGAAAAAAGAACTCGAAGTGGTCACCGAAGAGCGGCGAATGCGCACCGATGACCAGCCGCGCGCCAAAGTGCATGAGCAATTCATGGCCACCGCATTCACCAACAGCCCCTACCAAAATCCGGTTATAGGTTGGCCGTCCGATATTGCCAATTATAAGGTCGAAGACCTGCAAGCCTGGTATCAGCAATGGTACGCGCCGAATAACGCCACACTGGTGGTGGTGGGCGACGTCGATGCGCTGCAAGTGGAAAAACTCGCCGAGCAATATTTCGCGCCGCTGCAACCTAGTGTGTTGAAACCGGTAAAACCCCAAGACGAAAGCGAGCAACGCGGCGTACGCCGGATTACCGTCAAAGCCCCAGCCAAACTGCCCTACCTGATGATGGGCTATAAAGTGCCGGTTTTAAAAACCGCCAAGCCGGAATGGGAAGCCTACGCATTGGAAGTATTGGCGGGGGTGCTTGACGGCGGCGATAGCGCCCGCTTGTCTTCGCGTCTGGTCAGGGGCAAGCAAATCGCAGTATCGGCTGGTGCGGGTTATGATTTTACCTCGCGCTTACCCGAGATGTTCCTGCTGGAAGCGACCCCTGCCGAAGGCAAGACCGTCTTCGATCTGGAATACGCCTTGCTGGACGAAGTCTATCAATTGAAGAACGAACTGATAGCCAAGGACGAATTGCAACGCATCAAGGCACAAGTCCTTGCTAGCGCGGTGTATCAAAAGGATTCCAACTTCTATCAGGCCATGCAGCTGGGTACTCTGGAAACCGTGGGTATCGGTTGGCAGAAAGCCGACGAGTATGTGGACAAGATCAATCAAGTCACCGCTGAACAGGTCAGGGACGTGGCACGGAAATATTTGATCGAGGATACGCTCACCGTCGCTTATCTAGACCCGCAACCGATCACCCAAGCCGCCAAACCAGCAAAAGCCATAGGAGGCCATCATGCGTTTTAATTTAATCGGCTTGGCGCTATTGCTGTTGAGCCAAACCGTCTGGTCCGCCGCCAAAATCGAAAAATGGCAAACTCCGCAAGGCAGCCGGGTTTATTACGTGCGCACAGCCGGCTTGCCGATGGTGGATGTGCGGGTGGTATTCGATGCCGGCAGTGCCCGCGACGATGCGCAATTCGGCGTCGCCGCGCTGACCTCCGCCTTGCTGGACAGTGGTGCCGGCGAGTTGAGCGCCGATGACATTGCTCAGCATTTCGAATCGGTAGGCGCCAATTATTCGGCCGGTGTCAGCGAAGACATGGCTTGGCTGGCGGTACGGACCCTAACCGAGAAAGCCTTGTTTGACAAAGCCCTGGCGACCTTCGAAACCGTGTTGAGCAAGCCTGCCTTTAACCAAGCCGACTTTGAACGCGAAAAAGCGCGTACCCTGGCTGGCTTGAAACATCGGGAAGAATCACCGGGCGAGTTGGCCGGTATTGCCTTCAACAAAGCACTCTACGGCGATCATCCTTACGCGCATCCCGAAACGGGGGTGGTGGAAACGGTGGCCGGTTTTAGTGCTGACGATCTGAAAAGCTTTTATCAAAAATACTACGTGGCAGCCAACGCTATGGTGGTCATCGTTGGCGACGTCAGTCGCGAACAAGCAGAGCAAACCGCTAACCAGGTGCTAAGCAAATTGCCGGTCGGTAGCAAACCCGCCGAAATTCCGGCGGTAACAATGCCGAGCAAAGCCAGCAAACAGCACATCGAGTTTCCGTCCACGCAAACCCATGTCCTGGTCGGTTTGCCCGGCACCTATCGCAAAGACCCTGACTATTTTGCTTTGTATGTCGGTAACCACATTTTGGGCGGCGGCAGCATGGTTTCCCGTCTGTTCGAAGAAGTGCGGGAGAAGCGCGGTTTGGCCTACGGTGCTTATAGCGTGTTCGCGCCGATGTATCGGCAAGGACCGTTCATGATGAGTTTGCAAACCCGCAACGATCAGACCGAGCAGGCCTTGGATGTCTTGCTGAAGACCTTCAATGAGTTTCTGGATAAAGGTCCGAGCGATAAGGAACTGACCGCCGCCAAGCAAAACATCACCGGCGGCTTTGCGATGCGTTTCGATACCAACAGTAAGTTGACCGACTACGTGGCGATGATCGGCTTTTATCAGCAACCCTTGGATTATCTGGATACCTTTCAAAGCAATGTCGAAGCCGTCAGCATCGAGCAAATTAAGGATGCTTTCAAACGCCGGGTAAAACCGGAATTGTTGCAAACTGTGACGGTCGGTGCCGGTAAGTAAGTATGTCGAATCAAGTCCGCATCATCGGTGGCGAATGGCGTAGCCGGCAAATCGTATTCGACGACGCGCCCGGCTTGCGGCCGACGCCGTCGCGGGTGCGGGAAACCTTGTTCAACTGGCTGCAAGCCGACATTTTAGGTAGCCGCTGCCTGGACCTGTATGCCGGCAGCGGCGCCTTGGGCGTGGAAGCCGCTTCCCGAGGTGCCAAGCAGGTCGTGCAAGTGGAAAACAACCCGGCCAGTTGCCAAAAGCTGCGCGAGAACGTCGCCAAATTGGCGGCAACGCAGATTAAGGTGGTGCAGCAAGATGTCGGTCAGTTTTTAAACGGACCGGCGCAGCCTTTCGACTTGGTGTTCCTGGATCCGCCGTTCGGACAGGATTTGATCGGTCAGGCCTGCCTACTGTTGGATAGCAAGGGTTGGCTGGCCAATTACGCCAAAATCTATCTGGAATGCGAGCGTCATCGACCGCTGGACAATTTGCCAGCCGATTGGCGCTTGCTGAAAGCCAAGACGGCCGGCGAAGTCAGCTATAACCTGCTGCAAAAGCAATCGGATACTTTTGCCGCGGCGAATGGTTTAAAATAAGCCGCTTTTGCCTGTTTCTAAAGCCGATGAACATTACCGCGATTTATCCCGGCACCTTCGATCCCATCACCAACGGTCACCTGGACTTGATCCACCGCGCCTCTCGGCTTTACCGGCATGTGATTGTTGCCGTTGCGGTCAGTCGTGGCAAAAAGCCGCTGTTTACCTTAGAAGAACGCGTCGCTTTGATTCAGGAAGTGGTCACGGAATTCAGCAACGTCAGCGTGATTGGTTTCGACATCTTGCTGGTCGAATGTGCCAAACAACATCAAGCCAGCGTGATTATCCGCGGCTTGCGCGCGGTGTCGGACTTTGAGTACGAGTTCCAATTGGCCGGTATGAATCGCCGCCTGTCGCCCGATATTGAAACGGTATTTCTAACCCCGGCCGAACAATACGAATTCATCTCGTCCAGCATGATCCGCGAAATCGCCCAACTGAACGGCGACGTGTCCAGCTTCGTGCCGGACGTCGTCAAACAACGCTTAACCGAAAAATTTTCCGAGGAGTAATCATGGCGCTCATTATCAGCGACGACTGTATCAACTGCGATGTCTGCGAACCGGAGTGCCCGAACGGCGCGATTTCGCAAGGCGAAGATATTTACGTGATCAACCCGTCCCTATGTACCGAATGCATAGGTCACCACGACAAACCGCAGTGTATGGAAGTTTGTCCGGTGGATTGTATCGATAAGGATCCGGATGTGGTCGAGGATAAGGACAGCCTGTATCAGAAGTATTTGAAATTGACGAGTTAGCACCCGGAATTGGCTGTTGCCCCGTCCGGTCAAGTTAATTGGCTAGCGCGGGCATTAAGTGCACCCTCAAAACGCTGGAGATCGATATGCTTAAAACGGTTGGCTATGCTGCCTACAACCCGCAAACCCCACTACGCTCTTTTCATTTCGAGCGGCGGCAACCCGGCCCAGAGGATGTGCGTATCGAAATTCTCTATTGCGGGGTTTGCCATAGCGATCTGCATCAGGTGCGCAACGAATGGCGCGGCACCACGTTTCCGATAGTGCCGGGCCACGAAATTGTCGGCAGAGTCGTGGAAGTCGGCTCTCAAGTGACCAATTTCAAGCTGGGTGATTTGGCTGGGGTGGGTTGTATGGTCGATTCCTGCGGCGTTTGTCCTGATTGTCAGGATCATCAGGAGCAGTTTTGCGACCACACCATATTCACTTACAACAGCCCGGATAAACATACCGGCAAAATGACTTACGGCGGCTACTCCAATCAGATCGTGGTCGATCAGGGTTTTGTGTTGCATGTTTCCGATAAATTGGAGCTATCAGCGGTAGCCCCCTTGCTATGCGCCGGCATCACCACCTATTCGCCGTTGCGGCACTGGAAAATCGGCAAAGGCCACAAAGTTGGAATCGTTGGTTTGGGCGGGCTGGGTCACATGGGACTGAAGTTCGCGCACGCTTTTGGCGCGGAAGTCGTACTGTTTACGACTTCGCCTGGCAAGGAAGCCGATGCCAAACGCTTAGGGGCTAGCGAGGTGGTAATTTCCAAACATGCCGACGAAATGGAAAAGCATTTAAATAGCTTCGATTTCATTTTAAACACCGTCGCCGCGCAGCATGATCTGGATCAATATCTGAGTCTGTTGAAGCGCGACGGCACGATGTGTCTGGTTGGTGTGCCGTCCGAGCCGCATCCGTCCCCGAATGTCGGCAACCTGATCTTCCGCCGCCGCGCACTGGCGGGTTCGCTGATCGGCGGCATCCGCGAAACTCAGGAAATGCTGGATTTCTGCGCTGAGCACGGCATCGTTTCCGACATTGAGCTGATTCCGATGGCCGGTATCAATGATGCCTATCAACGCATGTTGAAAAGCGACGTGAAATACCGCTTTGTGATTGATATGGCGACCTTACCAGGCTAAGCGCCTGTCTATAAAACTATCCCCGCTCCTTAAATATCGTCGCTCCCGCGCCGGCGGGAGCCCAGTTGCTAAACTGGATTGGCGATGAGGCTTTCTAATATCGGATGGTTCAGGTTTTGGCCTATCCGCATCTCTAGCAAAGCATTTGACCTATAATCACCTTCTCTCACTTTTCTTAGCTTGTTGGGCAGAGAAGGAATGCGTTTGAGCTTTTACCGATATATTTTTGTGACAGTAAGTATGGTCGTGGCGGGTTGGGCCGCGCTACGCCTGGCATTGCCGCCGGGCTATGCCAGTCCGATCTGGCCGCCGGCCGGGATTGCATTGGCTGCGTTATTGCTTTGGGGTAAGAAAGTCTGGCCGGCAATATGGTGTGGATCGTTCCTGACAAATCTGTTCTATGGATACGATTTAAGCGGCTATTTGACCCCACAGACGGTTTTTGTGGCGTTGGGCATTGCTGTCGGTAGTACTTTGCAAGCATTGTTCGGTGCTTGGCTGTCGCAACGCTTTCTGGAGCAAGGCGCACCGCGTCTGGATAACGGCAAAAAAAATTTTCGGTATGTGTTATTAGCTGGCCCTTTGAGTTGCTTGATCGCCGCCTCCGTCGGGGTCAGCACCTTGCTTGGATTTGGTGTTTTAAGCCATGCCAACATTTTGGTTGCTTGGTGGAATTGGTGGATAGGCGATTGTTTGGGGTCCATCATTATATCCCCCTTGGTTTTTTGCTTGTTTGCAGAGCCAAGAGCACTCTGGCGGCCAAGGCTGATAGGCGTAGCTATGCCTCTGGTGGCCATGTTGGCCGGGCTGATCGTTACGTTCCTGCTGGTTTTGCGAGCGGAAGACAGTCGGCTGCAACTGCAATTTGACAGCAATGCCACTGCGATCAATAAAGCCTTGGCGGAGAATTTTTCCGCAGTGCTAAACGCGTCTTTTTCACTCAATAGTTTTTTTCAAGCGGCGGGGCCGGTTGACCGGGATAAATTCGGCGTTTTTGCGAATGGCGTGCTGACACAGAATACGCACATTCAAGCGCTGAGCTGGGTACCGCAGATCACCAACGAACAGCGGGCGTCTTACGAACAGTCGTTCCGCGATGAAGGATATAAAGATTTTACGATCAAGGAGCTGGGTGCGGATCGCCAGTTTATCAAGGCTAATGAGCGTGCCGAGTATTTCCCGGTCACCTACATCGAGCCTTTATCAACCAATAAACCGGCGTTGGGTTTTGATTTGAATTCCGAGTCCAATCGCCGAGAAGCTCTGACGGCAGCCAGGGCCAGTCAAGCAGTCAGCGTCACCCGGCCTATTCAACTGGTACAAGACGGGCAAGCCAACCAAGCCTTATTGTTGATGATGCCGGTATATCTTGCTAATGCCAAAAGCTCGGAGCCGGCGTTTAGCGGGTTTTTGTCCACAGTGGTGCGTATCGATTCCTTAGTGAACGCGGCCATGCAAGGCTTAAATCTTGACGATATGAACGTGGCGTTACTCTATTACGATGCGGAAAACCACGCCATAGCGTTACACGGGGTGCTGAAATCGTTGACGTCCGGCCTAAACGAGTCCAGGCATTCCATCCGTTTTGGCAATCGGTTGCTGGAAATTGTTGTCCAGCCTGAAGCCGTGTTCATTTCGACACATGCCTCCTGGCTACCGTGGATGGTCTTACTAGGCGGATTGCTGTTTACCATGCTGTTAAGCGTGTACCTGTTATCGGCCACCGGCCGGGCGGCGATGGTGGCGGCACTAGTCGATCAGCGTACCGCCGAGCTTGATGCGGCAAACTCAAGCTTAAAAAATGCGTATATCCGCTTGGCGGAGAAAGGCCAAAAGCTTCGAGATTTATACGAACTATCGCCCTTAGGCATAGCTTTGCTGGATGTACACGGCAAATTCGTTGAATTCAATCATGCTTTCCAACGCATGACGGGGTACACGGAAGAAGAACTTAAACGGCTCGATTATCTGAGCTTATCCGCCGATAAAGAGCAGAGTTTGGACGAGCAATTAAACTGGTTGGCAAAAACCGGGCAATATGGCTCCGACGAAGCTACGTTTATTCATAAAAGAGGGCGGCCGGTGTCATTGCAATTGAGCGGTACCAAGGTCGCCGGCAGCGAGGATCACAATTATATTTGGTTCATCGCTGAGGACGTTACGCAAGCCAAAGCCAATAAGGAAGTGCTGCGGCAAAGTGAGTTGAAATATCGGAAGCTGTTCAATAGTTCGCATGATGCGGTGATGATGGCTGACAACAGCGGATTTCTGGATTGTAATCAAGCCACCTTGGATTTATTTGGTTACGACGCCGTTTCCGAGTTCTGCCGCTTGCACCCAGGTAAGGTTTCCCCGCTAAACCAGGCAAACGGCAGGGATTCAGTAGAATTGGCGAACGAGTATATGACTACGGCGATCAAAAACGGCCACTTGGAGTTCGAGTGGCTACATCGGCGTGCCGACGGCAGTATTTTTCCGGCTTTGGTGACGCTGGCGCGCGTTAGCCTGGACGGCCACCTGGTGTTACAAAGCGTGGTTCGCGATCTTAGCGAACAGAAGCGGGTGGAACAGGCCTTGATTGAGGCCAAAGAAGCCGCCGAGAGCATGGCGGCCTTCAAATCGGAGTTTCTGGCGAACATGTCGCACGAAATCCGCACGCCGATGAACGCAGTGATCGGTTTGTCGCAGCTGGCGTTGAATAAGCCGGTATCCGATGAGGTAAGGGATTATCTGCAAAAGATTCACAGCAGTTCGGTAAGTTTACTCGGCATACTCAACGATATTCTAGACTTCTCCAAAATGGAGGCGGGTAAACTGGGTGTCGAGCAGGTCGAATTCAACCTGAATAATGTGTTGGATAATTTGCATAGTCTGTTTGCCTTGTACGCAGCGGAAAAACGTCTGGACTTCAAGATAGAAGTCGCGCCGGACGTACCCTTAAGTTTGGTCGGTGATGCACTGCGTTTGCAACAGATTCTCTCCAACCTGCTGGGTAATGCGCTCAAGTTTACTGAGCGCGGCAGTGTCAGTTTGCGGGTGGCCTTGCTGGATTTAAACGAGGCTCAAGCCAGACTACGATTTAGCGTTGTGGATACCGGTATCGGCATTCCCGAAACCGACTTGCCCAAGTTGTTTCAATCCTTCAGCCAACTGGATGCGTCGATTACTCGTCGCTTCGGTGGTACCGGGCTGGGCTTGAGCATCAGCCAAAAGCTGCTGCAATTGATGGGCAGCGATTTTCATGTCGAAAGTACTCCGGGGCTGGGGTCGAATTTTAGTTTTGACTTAGTGCTTGGTGTTGCCGCGCAGCAAGCCGACTTGTCGGCGGTGCGGCCACATACCGAAACCCAGGCCGCTGGCTTAACGAAGGCGCTTGCCGAGCAAGGTAGCGCATTGCGGGGCATGCGTATCTTGGTGGCCGAAGACCATGCTATCAATCAGAAAATTTTGCAGGAATTTTTGGCCTTATGCGGGGTTAGTGTCGATCTTGCCGGCAATGGTCGCGACGCCTTGGCCTTGCTGGCAGAGCACGCTTATGATGCGGTGTTGATGGATATTCATATGCCGGTGATGAGCGGTCTGGCCGCCACCGAAGAAATCCGCCGTAACCCGGATTATAAAGCGCTGCCGATTATCGCGCTGAGCGCCGGCGTGACCGAGGAGGAGCGGGACAAATGCCTGGCCAGCGGCATGAACGAATTTGTGGTTAAGCCGATTCAACCGATGCAGTTGGTTGAGGTGTTGTGCCGGCAGATAGGTCGAGGCCCGGCCGGCGATTCGGCAAACGGGGCCGTTAAAAATGAGCGTGACGTTTCAGCGTTTAGCTTACGGGATTTGCCCGGTTTTGACTTCAGCAATCCCCTGGATCTGTTGGATGGCGACGAAGGTTTTTTGAGCGAGTTGCTGGGTAGTTTCAGAGATAGCACCGCAAGAACGTTGATAGAGCTGGGTGATTTGCTGGATAAGCGGGATTTTCAAATGGCGCGAGATATGCTGCACGGTTTGAAAGGCGTCGCCGCTAACTTGGGGGTAAGGCGTGTGGAACAGGCCGCGACTAAATTTTGTATTTCGCTCGAGCAGGACAGTTTAAATCAGGCCGACTACGCCGAGTTCAAACGGGTAATGACCGAAGCACTGACTGCACTGGAGCCGCTGGGATAGTCGCTCAATATTTTTCCTGAAGGGTCAAAATCTACGCTGGCCCCAAAAGATCGTCTGAGTCCGGTCAAGTTTATCGGTGTAAAATCCCGCGCCATATTGGCTTTAGTTCAACATCCCCCCAAGGAGAACGCACAATGAATGATCTGGTGTTTTATACCAATCCGCAGTCGCGTGGCCGTATCGCCCACTGGATGCTGGAAGAACTGGGCGAGCCTTACGAAACGGTCTGGCTGGAGTTCGGCGCCGCGATGAAAAACGCCGACTATCTGGCTGTTAATCCGCTGGGCAAAGTGCCGGCGCTGAAACACGGCGCTGCGCTCGTCACGGAAACCGCCGCCATTTGCGCGTATTTGGCTGATCGTTTTCCGGAGAAAAATCTGCTGCCGGCCGTCAACCATCCCGCGCGCGCCGATTATTTTCGGTGGCTGTTTTTCGCGGCCGGTCCGCTGGAGCAGGCCGTTACCGCCAGAGCGCTGGGTTGGCAGGTGCCTGAGGGTAAGAATGGCTTTGTCGGCTTTGGCAGTTACGAGGCAGCAATCAATGCTGTCGAAAAAGCGCTGTTGCCCGGACCGTATATTTGCGGTGAGCAATTTACCGCGGCGGATGTATATGTCGGCTCGCAGTTGGGTTGGGGCATGATGTTTGGCACCATCGACAAGCGCCCGTTGTTCGAAGATTATGTGGCGCGGATCTATGCGCGTCCGGCGGCCTTGCAAGCCATCCGCCTTAACGAAGCGTATTTGCAACAGCGCCAAGCCTGATCAACTTAATAAAATGCAGCATCCATCGATGACAGCGTCGCACACTGATGCCCCTATTGGCGTATTCGATTCCGGTGTCGGCGGCCTATCCGTGTTGCGGGCAATCCGCGCGGAACTGCCCAGGGAAGACTTGCTCTACGTGGCGGACTCCGGCTATGCGCCCTACGGCGACCGGGATGCGGATTTTATTGCGGATAGAGCGACAACGATTACCGAACTGCTGCTCGACGCCGGCGTGAAGGCGATTGTAGTAGCGTGCAACACCGCCACGGTGGTCGCAATCGAAAAGCTACGTGCTTGGTGTCCGGTGCCGGTGGTGGCGATGGAGCCCGCCATCAAACCGGCCGCGCAAACCACACAATCCGGGGTGGTCGGTGTGCTGGCCACCAGTCGCACACTAGCCAGCCCTAGCGTAGCCCGGCTGTGTGCGGCCTACGGTAAAGACATCGAAATATTGTTACAGCCTTGCCCCGGTCTGGTCGAACAAGTTGAAAAGGCACAATTACACAGTGAGGCCACGCGGGAGCTTTTGGTCGGTTACCTGTCGCCGCTGTTGCGGGCTGGCGCGGATACCATCGTGCTGGGTTGCACGCATTACCCGTTTCTGGCACCGCTGATTCGCGAAATCGTCGGGCCGGACCTGACGATAATCGACCCGGCCACCGCCGTGGCAAAAGAGCTGGCGCGGCGTCTGCAAGGCAATCTTCTGTCTGTTTCCGCTGAGCGAGCCGCAGAGGTCAACTTTTTTTCCAGCACCGCTGCGGAACAGGCGAGCTTGATCATATCGGCGCTCTGGGGTAGCGGTGTGCTTGTTAAGGAGGCCAGCCAACTCGGCCATCGCGGTCAGAGGCCTGGGCTAATATCCACCGGATTTTAAAAAAACCGGGTGTGAGGCCTTAGGCTCTGCGCGCGGATTTCTACTTGCAGGATAAGCATGAACGCTAAACATACTCCAATCGCCGTGCCGGCGGCAGATGTGACGGCACGGACTACATCACTCTACCCGGAGCCGTTTGCTTCGCGCGTGGCGGGGCGAGAAAAGCGCCGCCTCGGCGAGGTATTTGGCCTGGCAAATTTTGGTGTCAACCTAACCACGCTGGCACCCGGTGCCAGTTCAGCTTTACGCCACGCGCATTCGCTGCAAGACGAGTTTATTTACATACTCCAAGGTCACCCGACACTGGTCACAGATGAAGGTGAAACACCGCTTGCGCCGGGTATGTGCGCCGGATTTAAAGCCGGCACCGGCAATGCGCATCAATTGCTGAACCGTTCGAACGCAGACGTGCAGTACCTGGAAATCGGCGACAGGACCGCTGGGGATGCGGTCATTTACCCGGACGATGACTTGCAAGCGCTGCTGGTTGACGGCAATTGGCGATTCACCCACAAAGACGGCGAGCCATACTAAAAAGCGGGAGTCTGCATGCCACACGTATTAATCATCCATGAGGTTGCCGCCTATCCGGCCTGGAAGCAGATTTTCGATCAGGCCGCCGGGATCAGAAAACGTGCCGGAGAAATCAGCTACCAACTGCTGCGCTATGATGACGATGCCAATAACATCGTCCACTTTTCTGCTTGGACCTCGCTGGATGAGGCCCGGCGTTTTTTCGAGTCTGCGGAGTTGGTGGAAATTAGAAAACAGGCCGGGGTAAAAGCGCCGGAATTTATCTATTTGCAAGAGATAGAACGGGGTGTACTTTAATCGCAGCCTGGGCGAACAAGCCGGGCAGGAAATGATGAGCTATACGCGTAGCCGAGATTATCGAAAACGTGGAGGCGGGGCTGGCGTGTTTTCGAGAGATTGTCGGGGTGCTGGCTTAAATGCAAAGCGCAGCAAGGCTTTAGGTGGAGTCACTTCAAGTAACATCGCCATGCACGCCCAATGAAACCGCAAATCAGCATCATCATGCCGGTGATCAACGAGGCAGCTCAACTTGCGGATAAATTGCAAGCCTTGCAGGCGCTCAGAACGCGCTGCGAATTGCTGTTGGTCGATGGCGGCAGTAGTGATGCCAGTCCGGCTATTGCCAAACCTTTGGTTGATCTGGTTTTGCCCTGTCAGCGTGGCCGGGCCAGGCAAATGAATCTGGGGGCGGAACATGCACAAGCGGAGGTGTTGTTGTTTTTGCATGCTGACACCCGGCTGCCCGAACGGGATGTCGAGTTGATTATGTCGGCGGTGGCGCGGGGCGCAGCTTGGGGCCGTTTTGATGTGCAGTTCGACAGCCCGCAAGCTATTTTTAAGTTGATCGCCTGTCTGATGAACGCGCGCTCCCGGTTGACCGGTATCGCTACCGGCGATCAAGCTATCTTCATCACCCGCCAGGCCTTTCGGGCCGTGGGCGGTTTTCCGCAGATTGCCTTGATGGAAGATATTGCCATCAGTGCCGCGCTGAAAAAAATCGGCAAACCTTGCTGTCTGAAGGCTAAGGTGGTGACTTCCGCACGGCGTTGGCAACAACACGGTATCCTCAGAACGATTTTATTGATGTGGTGCTTGCGGCTGCGGTATTTTTTCGGGGTCCATCCGGATGAGTTGGCGGCGCGGTATTATCGGAGGCAGTGATGGAAGCAATGGTGCGCTTGGGCGTGTTTTTGGGGATATTCGTGTTAATGGCGGCTTGGGAGTGGTTTCGGCCCAAGCGCCAATTAAGTTTGGAGCGACGCCTACGCTGGCCGGTCAACCTGGGCTTGGCGATTTTGAATGTCGGGTTGATGCGCCTCAGTATCGGTGCTGCGGCTTGGCTGGCGGCGAACTGGGCAGCCGGACAACAAATTGGATTATTCAATCTGTTGCCGGTGCCGCGTTGGTTGTCGATAACGCTGAGTCTGCTGCTGCTGGATCTGGCGATTTACGCCCAACATATTGCCGCCCATCGCTGGCGCTGGTTCTGGCGGTTGCATCAAGTGCACCACAGCGATATGGATTTCGACACCACGACTGCCGTGCGCTTTCATCCTTTGGAGATCATGCTGTCGATGCTTTATAAGGTCGCGCTGGTGGTGTTGCTCGGCGCCGATTCTGTCGCGGTGATTGCTTTTGAGGTGATATTGAACGGTTGCGCGTTATTTAATCACGGGAATGTGGGCCTACCGCCCGCGGTCGAGAGCGGGTTGCGCTATTTGCTAGTGACACCCGACATGCACCGCATTCATCACTCTGCCTTTCAAGTTGAGACCGACAGCAATTACGGCTTCTCGCTGTCGTGTTGGGATAGATTATTTAAAACCTATTGTCCGCAAGCGCGAGAAGCGCAGACCAAAATGACGATAGGTTTATCCGAGTTTCGCGATAGTGCCCAGTTGGGCTTTGTCGGCCTGTTGGCGCTGCCGTTTCGGCGTCTAGGCGGTAGATAAGCTAAGTTAAACCGGCCTGTAAACCGCTTGGAGTGCCACGCAAGCTTTGAGGTGTCTATGTCGCTGATCTTAAAAGCGTGATTGGGCTTAAGTTTGAATCGGCTTGGGGGTTGATTTATTTGGTTGTTTCCTTTTAGCGATTAATCAATGTATTTTTAGTGTCATTGTTAATTAATGTAGTCGGGCATATAGTCTAAATGCGTTTATTACTTCGGGAAGCGACCATGAACCGCTTACACAAAGACATTTTGACCGGGCTGGTGTTTGTTACTGGCGTTATCGAATTTATTTCGGGCGATTTTATTATTTCCTCAGCATTGCTCGCAGCGACCACGTTTGCCAGCACTATGGGTTCGAATCGCAAAAAACCGTAAGATTTGATTTTCCAGCGGCTTGGCCGAACCGGCCGTTGTTTCGGCAAAGCGCGTTTAGCGTGAGGTTTTCACCAGGTAAGATTGGATTATCCGCGTCGTTTGCATACGCAATGATTTACAATATTGCGATGCAATTAATTTTGAACCGGCTGCGGTAAATGGCTGACGCGAAAACTTACCTGAACGTACCCTATGCCGAGAAGGACGCCGCGAAAGCGCTGGGCGCCAGATGGGATGCTGCTGCTAAGAAATGGTATGTCCCCGCCAATAAAGACATGGCGCTGTTTGCCAAATGGCAAACCGAGCCTGGTCTTGCTCAATTGCCCAGCGACGAATCGAGAAAACCAAAAGCCGATAGCGTAGTCGGCGGAACAACTCGGTCCAGCGATAAAAACTTCGTAGCCTATGACGGAGACGAGCCGCCATGGGACTGAACCAACGGGTGCGTGGTTTTAGCTTATGCGCCCGTTAAAATACCTGGCCGGCTATGCGCCTGCCATCACCGCCCAAGTCCATACGCTGATCGACAGCGACAAACTGCCCGCGCTGCTGCTAAAAAAATACCCCCGACCGCATGATATAAAGACCGACAAGGCGCTTTATGCCTACACGATGGTTCTTAAAAATCAATTTCTGCGGCAATCCGGTCCGCTCAGCAAAGTTGTTTACGACGACAAAATCGATGTATTACATCAGGCCTTGGGTTTGCACTCGGTGGTTTCGCGTGTGCAGGGCGGCAATTTAAAGTCGAAAAATGAAATTCGCATCGGCGCGATCTTTAAACTTGCGCCGCCGGAGTTTTTGAAAATGATCGTCGTCCACGAGCTTTCGCATCTACGCGAAAAACAACATAACAAGGCGTTTTACAAATTATGCGAGTACATGGAACCGGACTATCACCAGTTGGAATTTGATATGCGGCTTTATCTGACCTATCTGGATTTAGGCGGGACGATTTATTGAGTTCATTCAAACTCCATGAGCTAACGGTTCACGGCCTGTTCTCCGCGACTTAATGGCTGTGCATATCCATGACGATGCGATATTTCTAAATTTTGCCTGGCTATAGTGTCACTATTGCGTCAGAATTTACTTACTTTTTTACAGACATTTTTATTGGAGAAGCATCATGCGCGTAGCAGAATTAATGACTACCAAGGTATTTACCGTCGAACCGCACGATCTGATTGATCGCGTGTTCTTTTTGATCCATTACGAAAAAATCCGCCATTTGCCAGTGGTTGAAAAAGGCAAATTGGTCGGCATCGTTTCCGACCGGGATTTATACAAAGCTCTGGGGCCAAAAAGTAATTCCAATGCGGTGGAGGCCAGTAAAGACAACAGTCAATTGCATGTGGTTTCGCAAAAAGTCGTGCACATCATGCACCGCGGCGTTTACACCGTTACCCCGGAAACTCCGGCGTCGGAAGCAGCGGCAATGATGGCGGAACACCGGGTCGGCGCTTTGCCTGTGGTGGAAAAAGACAAACTGGTAGGCATATTGTCCGCTACCGATATTTTAAGAGTGTTTGCCAAACTGGAGCGCGCGCACGAAAAGCTGGAACAACAGATCAAGGAAGGCGCCGCGCACGGCTAAAACGGTCTGAAATAAAAGGGGGCGATGCTGGTTGTTTCGCCCCGGGCCAAAGCCTCAACCGGTAATCGCGGCTCGTTTATCCACTAAGTAAATCCATTCGTCTTGTTCTTTGACTTTCAGCGCGGTCAGTTTTTTGCCCAGGCAAATTTCGCTTAAAGACTCGCCGCTGACTGGGTCGTAGCAAATGCTGTGCATGGAACACTGCAAATAGCGTCCCGATTCGTCGAAAATGTTGCTGTTCTCACAATCCAATGTTCGGGGCATGTGCACGCATTGGTTTAGATAACCGTAGACCTCGCCTTGGAAGCGAATCAGGACCGCATGTTGCGGCGCGCCTCGATAGAGCAGTTCAAACGAAAATTTGCCGAGTTCGGGAAGTTGTTGCGTGGGGCAGATGGTAAATTGGTGTTTCACCGACATGATTATTATCCTCCGTTAGTTTCGGAAGCAAACCCCGGGCCATAAAGCTTTCGGCTTACATGACTGGTCGTCGGCGAATTAGCGTTTGTCGCTAAGGTTTAGCGAGCGTATCCGAACTAGCGGATATTAAGACGCGGAGCCTGTTTCTTGGTTTTGTTCAATTGCGCCAGGAAATAGGTGTCGTAGTGCCAGCCGATACGGGGTGGCGGTGGTGTGCGTAAAATCATAAAACCTCGATTTTTGCTGGGGTAGTGCTGAATTAATTAAGACGTTTCTTCGGGCTGCCGGAAGGCAATTACAAGAGGAGACGGTAGGAGTACGAGGGGCAAGGTTGCAGTTTTGCTGTCATTGTCGGTCGTTTGTAATCTCACTGCGGTTCGATCACGGCTTCGAATCTACCAGGAAACTGGCGACAATGATAGCAATAACTTACTTTGGCGTATTTCAGTCTAGTGTGGGGCCGGCAATTAGCGTTGGTATTGCAGGTAAATAGCCGGAAAATCAGCTGTCATTCAAGCCGGCTTCGTTGTTTTGTTCCTCGTGTTCGTTACGAATCAGCCAGTCCAGAATCAAGGCATAACTGGTTGCCAGCAAGGTTGGGCCGATAAATACGCCGATAAAGCCGAAGGCCAACAGGCCGCCGAAAATGCCGAATACGATCAACACAAACGGCAATTCCACTTCCCTGCTGATCAATATCGGCCGCAGCCAGTTGTCGATAGTGCCGACGAACAGCAAAAACCACAGTGCGATAAAGATCGCCCAACCGGTCTCGCCTTCCGCCAGCAACCACAAGGCAATCGGCAGCCAGATCACCGTACCCGCTGCGGGAATGATCATCAAAAAGAACGCGATTACGCCCAGCACAAAGGCGTAAGGCACGCCGGCGATGACAAAGCCCAGGATAGAGGCTAGCGCTTGCACCAGCGCGGTACCGAGTATGCCGTATACCACCGCGCGCAGACTGGAACGAACGATGTGCAGGATGCGTTGGGTGCGCTCGCCGGCCAGGCGTTCGACGCCAATTACGACATGTTGGGCTACGTGTTCGCCGTCGCGATAGAAAAAAAACAGCACCAAAATAGCCAGGCCCATATGCATCAGTTCGCCGGCTAAGCCAATCCCCTGTTGCAGCAACCAGCTACTGGCGCCCAAGGCGTATTGCCGGGCCAGATTGACGAGACGGCTGGAGTCTTCGCCGACACTTTGCCAGGCAGCGACAGCGTTGTCGCCGACTACCGGCAACGATTGCAACCAAGCCGGAGGCTCCGGCCACACATGCCGGCTTTGATTAAGCCATTGCAGCAAGTGGTTAATATCTTCGGTAAATGTCAGCGTGGCGGCGACGAACGGCGTCAGCAGCAATATGCCTATCGGCAGGACCATGGCGGTGGCGGCCCAGTTGGCGGTTAGCTTCCAGTCGCGCAAACGCGCATACAGCGGCCAGGTGACAAAACACAGAATGGCCGCCCACAACAAATCGAAAATAAACGGTCTCAACACCTGGTAGCAGGCAAACAGCAGCAGGCACAAGGCGGCCAGACTGGCGATTTTTTCGTAACGGGAAATCTGGATAGGCATGATCGAGTAGACGGCAGCTAACTGAATTGGAATCAATATCCGGAGTTTACGGCATTATCGGTTAAGCCGGTATGACAGCCGGCGAATTAAACAATGCTTGCTTGTGCGGCGGCGCTTTACATAGAATGCGGTAGCCTTTATCTGGAGCCCTGCCGTGAGCGAAGTCCGAGAGTTTATTCCTATCAATATCGCCGTGTTGACGGTATCCGATACACGGACTGAATTAGACGACGTATCCGGGCAAACCTTAGTTACTGGTTTGACCGCGGCCGGGCATAACTTGATCGACAAAAAAATCGTTCCCGACGATATTTACCAAATCCGCGCCGCCGTCAGTCATTGGATCGCCGATCCGCAAGTCAATGCGGTGATTACGACAGGCGGCACCGGCGTGACGGGCCGCGACGGCACACCGGAAGCGATTCTGCCTTTGTTGGATAAGGTGTTGGATGGCTTTGGCGAAGTGTTTCGGATGATTTCCTACCAGGACATCAAAAGCTCAACGATGCAATCACGGGCTATCGCCGGGGTGGCCAACGCCACGTACATATTCTGCGTGCCCGGTTCATCCGGCGCCTGCCGGACTGCCTGGGATTCATTAATCAAGGAACAATTGGATTACCGCACCCGGCCGTGTAATCTGGTGCAACTGATGCCGCGCCTGTTGGAGAAATAATGCGCCCACCTTTTTTATTTCTGGCCGCCGTCGGCGGTTTTATCGGCGTGGCGATGGGTGCATTCGGTGCGCATGGCTTGAAGCATTTATTATCCGAGCATCTGCTGGAAGTTTATAAAACCGCGGTAAGCTACCAGATGTGGCATGTATTGGCCTTGGCCTTGATTGCGGTGTTACCGGAACATAAATTACTGCGAATGGCCGGCTGGTGTTTGGTGGCAGGCGTCGTGCTGTTTTCCGGCAGTCTATACTTACTGGCGATATTCAATATCGGTTGGCTGGGCATGATTACACCGTTTGGCGGCCTGGCCTTTTTAGCGGCATGGGCCTTATTGGCTTATGTGGCTTGGCAGAAAAACCAGGAGCTGTAGATGGACACTAAACCGCCCGTTCGACCTTCCATGCCGCCACCGGCATCCACTCGGCCCGGTGCGACTCGCCGTGACGATACCCACGAAGTAAAAGTGCCGCCGGTTCCGGAAGATGCCATGCTCAAAGTCCTGCACGCGGTGATTCACTTTGCGGTCAGAATATTGGCGGTACTGATGGTGCTGGTGATTTTGTGGGGCGTGGCTGACGTGGGCTACGTGATGTATCAGCGAGTGGTCGCGGCACCATTTTTGATGCTGACGGTCTCCGACATACTGGTGATCTTTGGTTCGTTCATGGCAGTGTTGATCGCGATCGAGATATTTATCAACATCACGCTGTACATTAAACACGACACACTACCGATCAAAATGGTCATAGCCACTGCCTTGATGGCCGTGGCCCGAAAAGTGATCATGCTGGATTTCAAGGATTTGGATCCGGCTTACATTATGGCCATTGCTGCCGTCATCGTGGCATTGGGCCTTACTTACTGGCTGATTTCCTATAAACCGCCACAACCTGTCAAACAAGACGAGCGATAAATGATGCGCGATGCAAGCCCGCAAACTGTTTTCCTGAAAGACTACACCCCACCCGAATATCTGATCGAACAGATTGAACTGAATTTCGATTTGGACGAGCAACACACGCAGGTCCGCTCGACCTTGAGTCTGCGCCGCAATCCGCAAAGCCAGGACAGCAGTACCGCATTGACCTTGCTTGGCGAGGAATTGCAGTTGGTCAGTATCGCGATAGACGGCCAATTGCTGGAGCAAAGCCAGTATGTCCTGGGCGAAGAAGCCTTGGTCGTGCATGAAGTGCCGCAGGATAGGCCGTTTCAGATCGTCATCGAAAATGTCATCAATCCGCAAGCGAACACGGCGCTGGAAGGTTTGTATTTATCCAGCAGCATGCTGTGTACCCAGTGCGAGGCGCAGGGCTTTCGGAAAATCACCTGGTTTTTGGACCGGCCGGATGTGATGAGCCGGTTTAAAACCACGTTGACTGGCGACAAGAGCAAATATCCGGTCTTACTGTCCAACGGCAACAAAGTCGGCCAAGGCGAGCTGGAAAACAATCGGCATTGGGTCAGTTGGGAAGATCCATTCGCCAAGCCCTGCTATTTGTTTGCGTTGGTGGCAGGGCAACTGGAATGCGTGGCGGACGAGTTCATCACGATGAGCGGTCGGCGTATCGCACTCGAGATTTTTGTCGAGAAGCACAATGTCGACAAATGCGCTCACGCGATGCAGTCCTTGAAAAACGCGATGCGTTGGGATGAAGAAACCTACGGTCTGGAATACGACCTAGATTTGTACATGATCGTCGCGGTCGACCATTTCAATATGGGCGCGATGGAAAACAAGGGGCTGAACGTATTCAACACCAAGTTTGTGCTGGCTCGGCCGGATACCGCTACCGACAGCGATTACGAACATATCGAAGGCGTGATCGGTCACGAATATTTCCATAACTGGTCCGGCAACCGGGTAACTTGCCGCGACTGGTTTCAGTTGAGTTTGAAGGAAGGCTTTACCGTCTTCCGCGACCAGCAATTCAGTGGCGATCGCACCTCGCCAGCCGTGAAACGCATAGAAGACGTCAACGCCTTGCGCACTCGCCAGTTTGCAGAGGATGCTGGCCCGCTGGCGCATCCGATTCGTCCGGAAGCTTATATCGAAATCAACAATTTCTACACGCTGACTGTCTATGAAAAAGGCGCGGAAGTGGTGCGGATGCTGCACACCTTGCTGGGTGCGGCCGGTTTCAGAAAGGGCTGTGATTTATATTTTCAACGCCATGACGGTCAGGCGGTAACTTGCGAGGATTTTGTCAAGGCGCTCGAAGGCGCTAATGGCGTGGAATTAAACCAGTTCCGTCTTTGGTATTCGCAAGCCGGTACGCCGGTGTTGACAGTCAGTCAGCAATACAACGCCGAATCGCAACAACTGCATCTGACCATTCAGCAAAGCTGTCCGCCCACACCCAACCAGCCGGTGAAAGCGCCGCTGCATATTCCGGTAAAGCTGGGCTTACTTGCCGCCGACGGTTCGGCTGCGCAGATTCACTGCAACGGTGCCAGCCAGGCGGAAATTACCTTGAATGTCACGGAAGCGGAGCAAACCTTTAGCTTTGATAAGTTGGCACAGCAGCCGGTCGTGTCCTTGCTAAGAGGCTTTTCCGCGCCGGTTACGCTGAAAATGGAGCGTAGCCTGGACGAATTGGCATTTTTGCTGCGGCACGACAGCGATACCTTTAATCGCTGGGAAGCCGGTCAGCAATTGGCGGTGCAGGTGATTTTCAAGCTGATCGACGCAATAGAGTTGGGCCGGCCTTTGCAGTTGGAACCGGTTATCGTCGATGCTTATCGTAGCGTGTTGACCGATAGCAGCGGCGATTTGTCTTATCAAGCACTATTGTTGGCGTTACCGGAAGAAAGTTATTTGTCCGGGCAGATGGCTATCATCGATGTCGAAGCCATCCATCAAGCCCGCGAATTTGTGAAAAAAAACCTGGCCGAGCAATTGCAAGTCGAGTTTAAACAGTTGTACTCGGAACATCATCGGGACGAATCCGGCAGTTTCGACGCCGGTGCAGTGGGGCGGCGGCGTTTGAAAAATGCTTGCTTGAGTTATTTGAGCAAACTGGAAAATGCGGACGTTTATCATATCGCCGAGCAGCAGTTCTACAGTGCCCGGAATATGACCGATCAATTGGCGGCTTTGTCGGCGATTGTGAACAGCAATCATCCGGCCAAGGCCAGAAGTTTGGACAGTTTTTATGTGCAATGGCGGCAAGAAGCGCTGGTTATCGACAAATGGTTTACCTTGCAAGCCACCAGTAGCATGCCCAATACCTTTGCGACCGTGCAGGCCTTGATGAAGCATCCTGCTTTCGATATGAAGACGCCTAACCGCGTGCGTTCCTTGATCGGCGCTTTCAGTCAAGCCAATCCGCTGCACTTCCATGCCCAAAACGGCGAGGGTTATCGCTTCCTGGCCGATCAGGTCTTGGCGCTGAATACCCTAAATCCGCAAATCGCCTCCAGGATGGTGACCGGGTTGGCGCAATGGCGGCGTTATGACGCAGCCCGGCAGGGCTTGATGAAACAGCAATTACAGCGTATCGTCGCTACCGAGCATCTGTCCAAGGATGTTTATGAGATCGCCAGCAAGAGTTTGGCGTAGTTGTCACAATCACGTAAACTAGCGCCGAAATAAGCCATTCGCATCAAGCATGAACCCACGCACCGCCCAGGTTGAGCGCAATACGCTCGAAACCCAGATCAAAGTTTCCATTAATCTCGACGGCAACGGCACAGCCGCGTTTACCACGGGCTTACCGTTTTTGGATCATATGCTGGATCAGATCGCTAGGCACGGCTTGATAGACATTGAAGTCGTGTCGCATGGCGACCTACATATCGATGCCCATCACAGCGTGGAAGACATTGGCATTACGCTCGGTCAAGCCTTTGCCAAAGCGCTGGGCGATAAAAAAGGTATCTATCGTTATGGTCACGCTTATTGCCCCTTGGACGAATCTCTGTCGCGGGTGGTGGTGGATTTCTCCGGCCGTCCCGGCTTGTTTTATCAAGTGGAATTCAAACGCGCGTTCATCGGTAATTTCGACGTGGATTTGTTTAAAGAGTTTTTTCAAGGTTTTGTGAATCATGCCGGTGTGACCTTGCATATCGACAACCTGAAAGGCGGCAATGCTCATCATATTGCCGAAACCGTATTCAAGGCATTCGGCCGGGCCGTGCGGATGGCAATCAGCCATGACGAGCGGATGGCCGGTATCATGCCTTCCACTAAAGGCAGTCTATAATTCCCCCATTTTTCGCCTAGAAACCCCGACCTTGTATCTCTAGTTTTATGTCATCAGTAGCCGTTATCGATTACGGAATGGGAAATCTGCATTCCATTGCCAAAGCGCTTCAACATGCCGATAGCCGGGTAAATGTGCAAATAACAGCCGATGCCTCGGTGATCCGCACGGCCGATCGCGTGGTGTTTCCCGGTGTTGGGGCGATACGCGATTGTATGCAGGCCCTGAACGAGAGTGGTTTGGCGGATGTGATTCGTGACGTAGCGCAAAACAAACCTTTTCTGGGTATCTGCTTGGGTATGCAGGCCTTGCTAACCGACAGCGAGGAAAACGACGGCATTACCTGTCTGAATATATTCCCCGGTCACGCCCGCCGTTTTGCCGATCACATGCTGGATGCCGAGGGTAATGTTTTGAAAATCCCGCATATGGGCTGGAATCAGGTCAAGCAAAACCCGCATCCGCTCTGGCACAATATTCCGGATCATAGCCGCTTTTATTTCGTACACAGCTATTATGCGGCGCCGGACGATTCGCGCGACAGTGTTGCAACGGCCGATTATCCGCAAGCATTTACCTGCGCACTGGCAAAAGATAATAAATTTGCCGTGCAATTTCATCCCGAAAAAAGCCAGACCGTAGGATTGCAGCTATTGCAAAACTTCCTGGCCTGGGATGGGATTGCGTAACTCCCCAACCCTTAGATGTTGGCTTTACTAACCTTTAGACTTAGTGTTTTAACTGTCGAGATTTAAATATGTTGCTGATACCCGCAATTGACTTGAAGGAAGGAAAATGTGTCCGTTTGCGCCAGGGTCGTATGGAAGACGACACCGTATTCTCGGACGATCCGGTGGCTGTGGCCGGGCGTTGGGTAGAGGCAGGGGCAAAACGATTGCACCTAGTCGATTTAGACGGCGCCTTCGCCGGTAAACCGAAAAATGCCCAGGTTATTAACGCCATTGTCCAGGCTTATCCCGATGTGCCGGTGCAAATCGGCGGCGGCATCCGTGACGAAGACACCATCCAGGCCTATTTAGAGGCCGGCGTACAGTACGTAATTATCGGCACCAAGGCCGTCAGCGAACCGCATTTTGTCCGCGACGTATCGATTGAATTTCCTGGTCATATCATCATCGGTCTGGACGCCAGAGACGGCAAAGTAGCGATAGATGGCTGGTCGAAACTGTCTCGCCACGACGTGATCGACCTGGCGCAAAAATTTGAGTCCAACGGCGTCGCCGCCATTATCTACACCGATATTTCCCGCGACGGCATGATGCAAGGCGTCAATGTCGAAGCGACCGCCAAATTGGCGCGTTCGGTGCATATTCCGGTCATCGCCTCGGGCGGCATTACCAATTTGGACGACATTCGCGCCCTCGGCGAAGTAGCTCACGAAGGTATCATGGGCGCTATTACCGGGCGGGCCATCTACGAAGGTACGCTGGATTTTGCCGAAGGCGAAAAACTAGCCGAGTCTTTCGGCGGAGCCGATGTCTGAGCTATTAGCCGGTAAATCGTAAACAATGAGCTTAGCCAAACGTATTATTCCCTGCCTGGATGTCGATAACGGCCGCGTAGTTAAAGGCGTGAAGTTCGTGGATATCCGCGATGCCGGCGACCCGGTGGAAATTGCCCGTCGCTACGACCGCGAAGGGGCGGATGAAATCACTTTTTTAGACATCACCGCTACCCACGACAACCGCGACACCATCGTCCATGTGGTCGAGCAAGTGGCCAGCGAAGTGTTTATTCCGCTGACCGTGGGCGGCGGCATCCGGGTGTTGGAAGATATTCGCCGCATGCTCAATGCCGGTGCGGACAAAGTGGGTATCAACAGCGCTGCGGTATTTAGGCCGGAATTCGTCAAGGAAGCCGCTGAAAAATTCGGCTCGCAATGCATCGTAGTGGCCATCGACGCCAAGAAAGTCAGTCAGGAAGGCGAGGAAAACCGCTGGGAAATTTTTACCCACGGCGGCCGCAAGCCAACCGGCATTAATGCGGTGGAATGGGCCGTGAGAATGAAAGACTACGGGGCCGGCGAAATTTTGTTGACCAGTATGGACCGCGACGGTACCAAATCAGGGTTCGATCTGGCTTTGACCCGTGCCATCAGTGAAGCGGTCAGCATTCCGGTCATCGCCTCCGGCGGTGTCGGCAATCTCGACCATCTAGCTGACGGTATCATCGAAGGTAAGGCCGATGCGGTCTTGGCTGCCAGTATTTTCCACTTTGCCGAATTTACTATAGAGCAGGCCAAGAAGCATATGCAAGCCAGAGGCATAGAGGTGCGTTTATGAGCGTCGCTTGGCTGGAAGAAATCCAGTGGACCGAAGACGGTTTGGTGCCGGTCATCGCGCAACTGCACGATAGCGGACGCGTGGTGATGTTTGCCTGGATGAACCGCGAATCGCTGGCCTTAACGGTTGCCGAAGGTTATGCGGTATATTGGTCTCGCTCCCGCCAGCGTTTGTGGCGCAAGGGCGAAGAGTCCGGTCATCGGCAAAAGGTTATCGATATACAATTGGATTGTGATGCCGACGTAATATTGCTTAAAATTGAGCAGGAAGGCGGTATCGCCTGCCATACCGGCCGGGAAAGCTGTTTTTTTCGTAGTCTAACAGACGGCGAATGGCACGCCACCGAGCCTGTGCTGAAAGACCCCAAAGCCATCTACAAATAGATAATCATACGCCGGCATAGCTCAGCAGGTAGAGCAGCGCACTCGTAACGCGAAGGTCGTAGGTTCGATTCCTATTGCCGGCACCATTAAAATCAACCCATTACCTTTTTTAAAATTTGCAAAAGTTGCCTCGTTACACTCACGTGCAAAGCGCCGGGAAGTTTGAGAAAGCAGGCAAAAATACTGATGGTGTATAGACTTATGCCATCTTGCCCAGCCAGTCAATTTGTCTAAGCGTCGGCTGGTTTTTAGCACCTTCCGGAGCCTTCCAATCCTGACTTTTTTATCCGAAGGAATCCAACATCCTTCCCTTGCACTTTACAGAGACAACACATTTTGAGTTTAAATAGTTACCAGTCGGTTGATCGCGAGCAATTAGCCAAAGACATCAGTCAAATCCACAAACAAGCGTTAGCGGATATTGGTCCCGCAGATTTCGACCACTTAAAAAAGGTGGAACGTTGGGGAAAGGTTTGTTCGCTCATCGGCTACGCTACCGCCTGGATTTTTCCCAATCCGATTTCCGCGTTGTTGATCAGTCAAGGTAGTTTTTCCCGCTGGACCGGGGTAGGCCATCCCATCGTGCATAAAGCCTTCGATAAAATGCAGGACGTGGATAAAAATTACACCAGCAAGAAGTTTGCAAAGGGTTGGCGGCGGTTTTTGGATTGGCCGGATTGGATGACGCCGGCCGGCTGGCATCACGAACATGATTTATTGCATCATTACAACTTGGGTGAAGAAACCGACCCCAACAATGCCCAGCACAACATGGAATGGTTGCGGCAATCCAAACTGCCCATGTGGCAACGCTATGCCATCGTGGCGTTTTTTTCCGGTATCTGGAAAATCATTTATTACACACCGCGCACGCATAAAGAATTAGTTTTAAATGCCGCCCGCCTGCAAGGTAAGCCCAAGCCGGAAACCACGCGTATCGGCGCCTGGAGCCTATTTACGCCCCAAGGTAAGGCGTTGTGGCTGCAAAGTGTGTTGCCTTATACGGCCTATCGGTTTGTGTTGTTACCGTTACTGTTCTTACCGTTGGGCAGCTTCGCTGTTGTCAGTGTGTTGATCAACTCCATTCTGGCGGAAATTCTCACCAATATGCACAGCTTTTTGGTGATGATCCCCAATCATGCCGGCGACGACGTGATGATGTTCGATGAAAAATCGCATAGCAAGGGAGAGTTTTATCTGCGGCAGATTTTGGGTTCGGTCAACTACCCAACCGGCTCCAATTTCAACGACTTTTTCTACGGCTGGTTGAATTATCAAATCGAGCACCATTTATGGCCGGATTTGCCGCTAAGCCAATACCAAAAGTTGCAGCCGCAAGTGAAAGCGCTGTGCGAAAAGCATAATATTCCATACTGCCAGGAATCGGTATTTAAACGCATGTTGAAAGCAGCGGATATTATGGTTGGCAAAACCTCAATGCTGAAGCCGGCGGTTGTTTAATACGTCCAGCGCAAGTTACTTAAATAACCACTGAATCAAAATAACGTTTTAGGCAATTAGCCTATTTGATCCCTGGTCATTGGCGATACGCGCTAATTTATGTCAATGCAGTTAATCTGCCCACACACGAGTGTAATCAACGAAAATACTATGAGCGACATCAGAGATACCAAACCCGAACCCATCGCAGCAAAACCAAACTGGAATTACGACTCGTATTTTCTAGCCCAACTTGAACGCATCAATCAGCAGTCGGCTAGTAAGCAGCCGAAAAAGCGCGTTGCCGAGCAGACTCCGAAAGACGACGCCGACACAGTCGACGAACAGAATAAATAGTTTATCCGCGTAAACCGCGCAATACGGTTTAGTCTGCTTATGCCGCCTATTAGCGGACAGGACTACCAGCCGTTTTTTTAAACTAATTTAGGCGAGCTCCCACCTGATTTTTCTGAATCTACCGTCTCTTGCAAAGTGGCGACAAACTTGCTGAGGTTGTACGTTCTCTATTTGCCGGGATTTGTTGGGTTACCGGTGTGCAGCGCCAGGATGGTAGTCGGCCAGCATTGCCAAAGGCTTTATCCCTATCGTCAAAGCGGCTAAACGAAACTGAATGAAAATGTGCGAACGGGCTACACATTTTTCTATATCGCAGTAATATCGTTACTTAAAAATTCTGTCGGAGAGCAAAATGTACTGCCCAAATTGTGGAAAGCAAAATCCGGATAATGCGAATTTCTGCCTTGAGTGTGGCGCAGCCATGCAATCGAATAACGGCTATCGCGGGCCAGTAACTAACGGACGGGACATGACGTTTACCGAATCGGTGTCCGGTTGTTTTGCGAAGGCATTTGTTTTTACAGGTAGAGCCTCGAGAGCCGAATACTGGTGGTTCGCGCTTTTCACGCTATTGGTATCGATGATAGCGGGGATCATAGATCAATCGGCCTACGGCGAGCCGGCAACCGTCACGGCAATCACCAACTTGGTTATTCTATTTCCTTCGCTGGCTGTTAATATCCGCCGATTACACGATACCGGGCATAGCGGCTGGTGGTATCTGATTATTCTGACCATCATCGGCATCATCCCGTATGTCATCTGGATGGTGTCAAAAGGCGATGACCGTGCGAACGAGTACGGGGCGCCTGTTTAACGCCCTCATCGTTTTAAATTTCGTCGATCAGTCAATTAGCCGGGATGATGACCAAGATTGCGTTGTTCGCATCGCTAATATTGAACATTATTTTGGTCGGGCTTCTTGTCTGCAATGCCAGAAAAACTCGACGCAAACATCAAAATCAAAAACAGCCCACCCTTAGAACGCCTGCCAATGTAAGGACAATTTCCTGTCCATCCTGCGCGCAGCACATCAAATTTACCTTGCCCATCGAAGGTAACAAAGCGCGATGCCGAAAGTGTCATGCACAATTCAAATTGGACATCGACGAACATCGCAATGTGTATATAACCGAAATAAAACTGCCTGAAGACGAGCAACACATCAAATCTTTGGCGGATTGTTATTTAATTCTTGGCCTGACGGCTGAAGCCCTACCGATAGACATCAAAGCGGCATACAAAAAGAAAATTTCCGAATACCACCCGGACCGCGTCGGCGTGTTTGGCGCAAAAATCAAACAACTCGCCGAGGAAGAAACCCGACAAATAAACGCCGCCTACGCCATTCTGCAAGAGCAGGGCATGGTGTGACATTGTCAAACCGAGTTCAGGCGACAACCGCTAAACGATTTTGAGTGGCTTAACATTGGCGTGTAAACATAACCAGCGGTACAGCGATTAACAAACGCCGAAATCATCCTATGCCGAGTCTATTCATTGTTGATGAATGCGTGCGAGCGAATACACTAGCTGGCGGCGTAGCATATCTGTCAGATATGGATTTCAATCAAATCAGGGGCTGAGCGTCACAGCATCGTATTTCCACTATTGGGGTAAAGCCAAGCCAGAAGCCGATGACGGTCCGGTTTACCATTGTGTGGATGTGGTGGTGGAGTGGAAATTGTTTAAGTTACTGACCGGCAACGATGGTTCACTGAAGTTGCGTATTTCGACCCTTTGCGGCCTGAGACGCTCCTTGTTATCAGTCAACAATCGGGCCGAAAGCTGACATTGATTTTGAGGTAAAAGACTGTAATCAACCATTTCGCAAGTAACATTATCTCGTTAATCGAAGCTACGCGTGCCAATCTTTCTTTGGAGCATACTAGAGGTTTAACTATCATAATTGCTGACAAGAGAAGACTCCTATAAAATTAGTGAGATCTCTTTAGCGAATTGAACTAATGATCAATTATTAGTTTAGTCGGGCGTTTAGCCAGACTCCAATTTATTGAGTACTTTTAGGGGCGCGGAAGCTGTTTTTCGCGCTTCTTCCGCTCATAGCTCCAGAATCGCGAAAAACAGCTTCCGCTTTATCAATGTAAAGAGATTGAATAAGGCTTTAACGAGCTTTTCTCGTTAAAGCCTTATACTTCTACAGGACAATTGATGCAAATTCTTCAATTCTTGCGCAAAGAATTATCCGTTACAGAACGAGAAATAAAATCCTTTGTAGTTTCTGCTCCCAAAAAATATAAAGTTTATACTATCCCAAAAAAGTCGTCTGGCACACGAGTTATCGCGCAACCAGCTAGGCGATTGAAAGATTATCAGCGGTGCTTGATTAAACTTCTTGAAACGAAACTACCGATTCATGATGCTGCATTTGCCTATAAAAAAAATATAGGCATCAAAGAAAATGCTGAACGGCATAAGAAGTCAAATTATCTGTTGAAAATGGATTTTCAAAACTTTTTTTATAGTATTTCGCCAAAGCTATTTTTCGCAGTTTTAAAAAATAATAATATTGAACTTACGACAGAAGACAGGTACTTGTTAGAGAAAATCTTGTTTTTTAATCCAAGCAAAAAAACTGGCGGCAAGCTAGTTTTAAGCATCGGTGCACCGAGCTCTCCATTAGTCTCGAACTTCATAATGTATTTTTTTGATGAAAGTATTAGCAAAGCATGCGTCAATTTAGATGTGGCTTATACTCGTTATGCAGATGACCTAACTTTCTCAAGCAACGCTAAAAATGTTTTATTTGCAATTCCTGCAATGGTCAAGAAAACACTGAGAGATCATTTCAATGGCGCTATTACAGTGAATGAAGTAAAGACTGTTTTCTCGTCTAAGGCTCATAACAGGCATGTAACAGGAATAACTATTACTAACGAGAACAACTTATCGATTGGACGGCAAAGAAAACGTTATATATCTTCGTTAATTCATCGGTTTTCAATCAATCAATTGGACAACGAAGATGTAAAATATTTACAAGGACTACTTGCCTTTTGCCTAAATGTAGAGCCAGATTTTGTTGAGCGTATGAAGAAAAAATATTCCACAGAAGTTTTGTCTGCAATACAGATTGAGGCTAGGAAAACTAATGAAAAAAAATAGCTCAATAAGAGCCCTTGAGAATAAAGCGAGTAAAGGTGATCTCGAGGCGCTTTTTCAATTAGGTGAATCTTATTTACAAGGCAAAAGTGTAGAAATTGACACGGTTATTTCCAGTCAATATTTTGATAAATTTATTGAGGCATTCAGAGAGCCTAAGCTGATAATATCCTCGTTAAAAATAATTAACTTTCGCGGATTCATAGAGACGGAAGAAATTAAGCTGTCTGGCTCTAAAACAATCGTGTTTATCGGTAACAATGGGGCAGGTAAAACAGCCCTATTGGACGCAATTGCTAAAACATTAACATGGTTGCGTATGTATCTGGTCAGTCATGATGGAAAGGGGCAGGAAATTGATTCGTTGTTTGATATTAATAATTCATCCGCTGAAAGTTACGCCTCTATCATTTGCAGATTTAATTTGCTTAACGCGACGTATAATGTTGAGCTATCAAAAGCAAGAGATGGTAGTAATGTCAAAAGAAGCGGGCAAATTCAAAAAGTTAAACTATTGGCGAGCTTTTATAAATTAGCAAGATCGAGAAATCCACAATTCGATTTCCCTATATTAGCCTATTATGCTGTTGACAGAACCGTTGATTTAAAACGCCGGCAGCTAATTCAAGCCAGTGAAATTATTAATCCGATAATGGCTACACAACTTTCCGCCTACGACAATTCGCTTAACGGTTCCGCTGATTTTAAAACCTTTTTTCAGTGGTTTAAGGATTTGGACGACATCGTCAACTCCGAAAACCAACTCAATCAGGAGGTTTTGGTTGCTATTGCCAAGCTGGAGGCTGAATTGGATAGCGATTTGATTAGGCAAATGGAGCAACAGGCACAGTTGGATGAAAATACTAGAAAAGTATTAACTAATTTTAAAAATACAAAGCAAAAGGAAATTGATGAGCTTAAATCAAGTTTTAAAAAAACTGTGCCAGTTCTCGCCAAAAAAATTATTGCCAATGTAGCTAATGCTATTTATCAATTCTTGCCAGAGTTTAGTGATTTGCGCATCCAGCGTTTGCCGAATCTTGATTTGTTAGTCACAAAAAACGAAGTTCCTCTAAGTATTCATCAATTGTCACATGGCGAAAAAACCTTATTGGCATTAATTTCCGATATCGCCCGACGCCTAGTGATATTGAACCCATCATTAAGCAATCCATTATTGGGTAATGGTATTATTCTGATTGATGAAATTGAATTGCACCTACATCCTAATTGGCAGCGCGCCGTGATAGGAAAGCTGAACAAAACCTTTCAAAATTGCCAGTTTATATTGACCACCCACTCGCCAATCGTTATTAGCGAATCCTGCGATTTAATATGTTATTCGCTTGAGAACGGTGTGGTACAAAAACTTGAAAATCTATACGGCATGGATGTCAATCAAGTTTTACTGCAAGAAATGGATGCAGATATTCGCAATGCCGAAATTCAAAGCGCTTTCGATAATTTGCGCGACAAGTTACAAGATGGAGATGTAGGTAGCGCGAAAAAATTGATTGCTGAACTTGAACAAAAAATCGCAATTGATCATATAGAACTCAATAAAGCGAGATTGCTGATTAGGCGCTTGGAGGTTCAACGTGCGGCAGATCGTTAAAGTTGAAGGAAGGGAACCGGAAGAGCTGGCCGTTTGGAAAAGAGCTAATCCTCACGGCCGTTATCATGAGTTGGACCACAGCAGTCAAGGTAAATTAGCCCGACAAGCCATCCGCCGCGACGCAATCAAAGAACAATTCGGTTTGTGTGGTTATTGTTGCAAATGTATAAATTTGGAACATAGCACCAACGAACACGTTATCAGTCAGCAAGTCGATCAAAATCAAACACTGAATTTTGCCAATATCATCGCGTCTTGCGATAAGAAAAATCGCTGTAACCAAGCCCGCGGCACCAAAGAACTAACATTAACGCCGCTAATGCCGGAATGCGAAATCGAATTAAAGTTCTACCCATCCGGTAAAGTGAAAGGCAAAACGGAACGCGCTTCTGAAGTCATTGAGGTTCTTGGGTTGGACAAGAGAGCGATTCGGGAAGAGCGTAAACAATTGGTGGATGCACTTATTTACAATACAGGTTCTGAACCAGACGATTTAGAGCTATTAGGTGTCGATTTGCTGAACGACCTGGTTAGTATACTGGATCAGCCAGATGAATCAGGGATTTTGCCGCCTTACAGTCCTGCTTTAATAAATATCATTAGAGGATTTCTGAGTAATTAATGAGTTATTTCTTCGAAACAAAGGAAGCGTTAATAATTCATTGGCGAAGGTGCGTTGCGAGTTTTGTTAAAGGGTTAATAGCTCTACATCTAAACTCTAGGAACCAATTTCGACACTTAAATAAACCAAAATCCAGCTGAATTTCTGAGTTCAACTTTTTTTTTGCTAGAAAGGGCCTCTTTGCAGTCATTGATAAACGTTGGCTCTATGGCAGGTCATGCCCAGTCGGCGATGTTGATGGGTTTCGATTGGAATGCGCTTGTTGGTCAAGAGCGCCAGCATTTTTCGGTAAAGCTGAAATGGGTCCCATCCGATTTCAGCGCGAAAAATTTGCTGGCAGTTTATGCCTTCGGCGCCCCGATTCGTCCGCGTCACCTCGTTCCGACCCAACCAGGGGTCGAAACATCGGCTCTCGCATGACTTAACGCCGTGTCGCGATGCCTTGCAGGTTTTCTCCGCTTCGCTGCGAAAACCCGCCCGGCGCTACGGCTATCGGGGACTAAAAATCTTCACTTCGCTAACGCTCCGTTTCCAAGATTTTCAGCGTTTGACATTGGAATCGGTGGCGGATTTCATCGGAATACTCAAGCTGCAAAAACTCATGCTTTGCATGGTTTACAGCAAAAAGCCGCCCAAAAAGGCGGAAAAATCCGGCTTCAGTTCCGTCAATTTCACAGGGGAACTGCAATCACCGACCCTGATAAATTCCGTTAAACCCTTTTTGGCGACCTGGATTGGGCCAAGGCCTCAGATTACGGCTGGCTGATAGTAATACAACCGGGCAACGGGTAGTTTTTGGGGGTGTGTTCCAACGCTTTGTGGGGGCTTACAGAGGGTTTGTCGGTGCGCACAAGCGTTTCGGAGGTGCCGACGCGCGTTCTGTGGATGCCCCCAAACGGTCTGTGCGTGCGTCCAGACCTGTCGGGAGTGCCGCCAAACGTTTCGGGCGTACATCCGAGCCTGCCGTGCGTGCGCTAGAATGCTTCGTAGGTACGCTCGAACCTTCTGTGGTTGCCCATAAAGGCTTCGGAAGTGTCGCTGTTTCCGGATTGATTTTGCTCGTACCGTGAATAAGAAATGAACTTAAACCGGCGATAGGCGCTTTTTTACCGGCGGGGTATGCGGTTTGGATGGCCGACGCAACCAGCAAACCCCTGTCTAGCGATTGATTGGCGCCGACTACTTACTTTGTCACTTGAAGAAGGACTGTTCGACAGGCTCCCACGGATATTATTCAGTCTAAGCTGCTATTTCTGAGCGGCTTGCGGGCAGGTAAATTGCTAAAATGGCGCGTTGGCAGGCAGAAGTGGTCGAGCCCTGCTTTAACCTGGATCCCTTATTCATACCTGGAGTCGGTCACGCAACGGGGGTATCGAATGGTGATGTGGTGTAGTGGTATGTTGATTGAGCGCATCCGTATCAGGTGGCGTATTGGTGCCGGTATTCGTTGATTCGGTTTGTATTGGCTCGGTTCCCCGGGATTAGAAGAGGAATTTATATGATGTTGCAGCAAGGCTTCGCCGAAGTTAACAGGGTCGATGCGCCGGATATGGTGGCCTTAAGCGGCCGCAAATGCCGCGGATTTGCTGTTGTCATTAACTTGATATGAACAATATTCCCCCCAAACGCGGTCTGGGCCGCGGGCTTGAAGCTTTATTAACCGATATGCCGGCTAAACCGGTAACGGATAAACAAAGGATTAAGGCTGATGCAGTGCCGGTGCGAGCCGTCCGCCAAGAAAATAGCCATTTGCTTCAAGAAGCCGAAGCTTTAAAGACCATGTTGGAGGAGCTTGAAAACGTGTTGAGTGACTTCAACCCGGATTCGCCTACATATTAGTCTTTAAATATCGTCGCTCCAGCGACTATATTGGATTTCCGCCTTCGCGGGAATGACAACAGAGTATTTGGTACTGGAGCTTTCTAGGCACCATGATACGCAGGGTCAAGATACGGTAGGAAACATCAAATGGCGCGCCCGAGAGGATTCGAACCTCTGGCCTCAGCCTCCGGAGGGCTGCGCTCTATCCAGCTGAGCTACGGGCGCAATGTGATTTGCGGTCAAGCGGTGTAGGCTTTTTACCTTAATCCTGAAAACCTAAGAGGATTTACTTTCAGGATATATAACGGCTACTGGGCCGAATCGGGTAAGCGCGCCATTATAAGATTAAATGCCGTTAAAGTCATCGCCAATCCGGGTTTAAACGGCGGATTTTCCTTTATTGAGTTTTGCCAGCAGTTGTTTTTGCCGATTCAGCCGTTCGGATTTTTCCGCTTCCGCTCTGGCTTGGCGCCGGTTTTTGGCTTGGTGGCGCTGTCTGGATTGGTCCGCATTAGCGGTGGTCCATTCGCTGTTTGCAGGGATTATGCTGATGCAGTTGACCGGGCAGGGGGCGATGCATAATTCGCAGCCGGTACACAAGGCGGCGATGACGGTATGCATATGCTTGGACGCGCCGAGGATGGCGTCGGTGGGGCAAGGCGGCAGGCATTTGGTGCAGCCTATGCAGGCGGCCTCGTCTATCACGGCTACGTGTAGCGGGTGCTGGACACCGAATGCCGGATTCAAAGGCTTGGCGGGTACTTTTAATAAATCGGCCAGCAACTGGATGCCTTGGTCGCCGCCCGGTGGGCACTGGTCTATGTCCGCTAGACCGTTACTGATGGCTTCCGCATAAGGCCGGCAACCCTGATAGCCGCATTTGCGGCATTGGGTTTGCGGTAGTAGTGCGTCGATTTGGTCGGCTAGCGATGTCTCGTTTAGCGCGCTCATTGCCAATTAATCAATCTCCACGGCTTTGCGTTATTTAACCCGCATGCCAGGCTGTGCGCCTTGGTCCGGCGATAGCACCCAGATGTCTTTGCCGCCGGGGCCTGCCGCCAGCACCATGCCTTCCGAGGTGCCGAAGCGCATTTTGCGCGGCTTTAGATTTGCCACTACCACGGTCAGTTTGCCTTCCAGCTCTTCCGGTGCGTACGCTGATTTGATGCCGGCGAAGATGTTGCGGGTTTCACCGCCCAGATCGACGGTCAGTTGCAGCAGTTTTTCCGCACCTTCCACCGATTCGGCTTTGACGATACGGCCGATACGCAAATCTATTTTGGCGAAATCTTCGATCTCTATCGCTTCGGCAATGGGTTCGGAGATGGCTTTTGCCACTTGCTCGGGATTGGTTTCCACTGCGGCAGCTTGTTTGACTGGTTTGGCTATAACCGGTGGCGTCTTTTCCAGATTTTCTTTGGAGGCCTCTACAATCGCGGCGATTTTGTCCGGTTCTACCCGGGTCATCAACGGTATGAAGCTGTTGATTTTATGGTCGAGCAGCGGTTGAGCATCGCTCGGCCAGCTTTGTGCGGGAATGTTCAAAAAGCTTTCGGCGTTGTTTGCCAGCGTCGGAATCACCGGGCGCAGATAAGCTACCAGCATCCGAAACAGATTCACGCCCATGCTGCACACGGCATGCAACTCGGCGTCTTTGCCTTCTTCCTTGGCGATCAGCCAAGGCTTTTTCTCGTCGATGTACTGATTAGCTTTGTCGGCCAGCGCCATGATTTCCCGCATCGCTTTACCGAACTCACGGCTTTCGTAAAGATCGGCGATGGTGCTGTTGGAGTCGACAAACTGTTGGAATAAGGCCGGTTCCGCGCATTCCGCCGAAAGCATACCGTCGAAACGTTTGGCGATAAAACCGCTGCATCTGCTGGCGATGTTGACCACTTTACCGACCAGGTCCGAGTTAACCCGTTGGCTGAAGTCGTCGAAGTTTAAATCAATGTCATCCACGCCGGCGCTGAGTTTGGCGGCGAAGTAATAACGCAGATATTCCGGATTCAGATGGTCCAGGTAAGTGCGGGCCTTGATGAAAGTGCCGCGTGACTTGGACATTTTTTCGCCGTTCACGGTCAAGAAGCCGTGGGCAAAGATTGCGCTGGGCGTGCGGAAGTCGGCGCCGTGCAGCATGGCCGGCCAGAACAGCGCATGGAAATAAATGATGTCCTTGCCGATGAAGTGATACAGCTCGGCGGTGCTGTCTTTTTGCCAAAAGCTGTCGAAGTCCAGGCCTTGCCGGTCGCAGAAGTGCTTGAAGCTGGCCATGTAGCCGATGGGCGCATCCAGCCAGACGTAAAAATACTTGCCCGGTGCGTCCGGGATCTCGAAGCCGAAATACGGCGCATCGCGGGAGATGTCCCATTGCTGCAAGCCGTTCTCCAGCCATTCCGCCATCTTGTTGCTGACTTCCGGTTGCAAGTGGCCGGCAGTGGTCCAGTCGCGTAACATCTCGGCGAAATGGCCCAGCTCGAAAAAGTAATGCTCGGAGTCTTTTTCGATGGGGCGTTCGCCGGAAATGGCGGAGACGGCGTTTTTCAGTTCGGTAGGCGAATAGGTCGCGCCGCAGGCTTCGCAGCTGTCGCCGTATTGGTCGGCCGCGCCGCATTTCGGGCATTCGCCCTTGATGAAACGGTCCGGCAGGAACATGTTTTTGACCGGATCGTAAGCCTGGGTGATGCTGCGTTGGCTGATGTGGCCGCCGTCGCGCAGGCGCTTGTAGATCAGCGCGGAGTATTCTTTATTTTCCGCGGAATGGGTGCTGTGGTACTGATCGAAAGCGACGCCGAATTCCTGGAAGTCGGCACGGTGCTGCTTTTCCACATCCGCAATTAATTGTTCCGGAGTAATGCCTTCCTTGTCGGCGCGTAGCATGATCGGCGTACCGTGGGTGTCGTCGGCGCAAACGTAATAGCAATTGTGCCCGCGCTGTTTCTGGAACCGCACCCAGATGTCGGTTTGGATGTATTCGACGAGATGGCCCAAGTGGATAGGGCCGTTGGCATACGGTAAGGCGCTGGTAACAAGGATTTTTCGGTTAGACATGGGGTTAAAACAGCCTGGGAAAATGAGGGCGGATTATGGCATAAATCGCCAGGGCTTTCATGGTTTGGGCGGCGCTTTGCCGATTGCTTGCGTGTGGCACAGATGTGGGGGCGAGGGATGTTTGGTAATAGGGATCAGTAAGGTACAATCCCAATCAAGCCTCCAGCTTAAGCGCTATACCGTCCGGCATGGCATACTAAAGTCGGATAGGCCTTAGCCCTTTTTGAACCACTTAAACTTATAAGAAGAGGTAACATCATGAGAAAAACGTTGTTTCTGGCCATCGCGATGCTGGCTTCCGGTACTGCTGCGGCGGCTACCGATCATTATCTGTTGCGCGACGGCAATCATGTGCAGCATTTGAAGGTCACGACCTTAGGTAAAGAAATTAACGCCACGGTGGATGTGGATTTCGAACCCAATCCCGACGAAGCCGGCAAGCACGCCTGTTCCGCAACGGTATCCGATGAAGCTAAGAGCGTCGGCGAAAACGAATTGGTATTGAAAAAACACATTGAGGGCGAAGCACGCTCTTGCTCTGTGAAAATTCATTTGACGCCTAACGGTGCCAAATTGGAGCAATCGGAGGAATGCACTTACTTCGCGGCCGGTATTTGCAGTTTCTCCAGCAATGGTAAGGAACTGGTCAAAATCAAATAAATTCCTGGCGCAATGGCTTCGGCTGATTGCGCCGTTTTTTATTTTTCTCCTCGGGTTTGCCAGGACTGGCAGCTTGCCTTTTTAATAGCTATTGTTAACGCTTTTCATCAGTTGCTCGCATGGTTGGTTTTCAAAAATTGTGTGATATGCCGCACTGTAGAGACATATTGTCGCGCGGCAATCGGCCACATTTTAAACGTTAGGATTCTTTGCTAGATTATCGCCAGCTCATGCGGGTTTGCATGGGCTTTAATCGTCCCCCCGATAATCGAGAAGCCAAGGAGTTTTTTATGAAAAAAGCACACATGATGATAGTAGCCGCAGCTGTTGCCGCGCTGGGTTTGACCACTGCGTTGAATGTTACTAATGCTAATGAAGCGGCTGGCGAGGATGTCAAAACCGTCGCCTGGTACGTAGCCAACATTAAGGAGGCGCGGGCCCAAAACCAAGCCTGTCACGATGATCCGGCTATTCAAGGCAGCGCCAATTGCGCAAATTCCTTGCACGCGTTGGAAATTACCTTTAAAGGCGGCAACTGAGACCTGGTTTGGTCTGGCTTTTACCCATTAAACCATCTGGTTCGGCAGCTTGCCGGCTAAGACTTGCTAACCCTGCCCTTAAATATCGTCGCTCCTGCTCTCGCGGGAATGACGAATCCAGTGAATTTAAGAGCCGGGTTAATAGATGGTTTTGATCGGTTTGGCCTGGTCCGAGGTGATTGTTTTTGGCGGGCACTTCCGCCTGTTTTGTGACCGGATAATCTCCCCTTTCATCGATTGTCCGGATAGCGTTTACCGGCTTGCTTAGTTGACAGCTGTCGTCTAATTAGGCAAGCCGGCAAACGCAATGCAAATTCCCTCTTTCCGAGTGCTTTCTTTAGCCGCTGCGGATGAATAGTCGCTAAAGCGCATGATTTTAGCGGTAACTTTTAAGTCCTTCCTTTCTTCATTTCCATAGCATGCGGCCGAGCGGCAAGCGAAGTCTCTGAGCTAGCGTAGGCTGTTACTGAAATAATTCTCAAAACTGAAAATCTGCTAAATTAACCTTTTAATTTGTCAGACAATTCGATCATTCGACCATGTACAAAGCCAGCCAAAATCAAATTCATATTTCTGCCAACTTGGGCGAATACGCTATTCCGCCGTTAAAAGATATGTTGGTATTAGGCAAGGAGTCGCCGATTGGCTGTATTGCCATGCGCCGGGCAATCGAATTATTGGTAAAAGCACCGTTTGAGCATATTGAGTTCGATGACGATGTGATCAGCGATATTTTGGTGAGACAAAGCTTGCTAAAACGCATCAGCAAAGGCGCGTTGATCGACTTTGTGTTGAATCAGATAAAGCCGTTGATGAGTGTCGATGAAATATTGCATGCGGAGATGGATATTTCCGTTCAACTAAATACCAAGTTATGAAACAACTGGCGGTTGGCGATTGTTTATGGCCGCATGTTTCTCGGGTCAAGGAGGAGGATCGTCCATATAGCGTGGCATGCGATATTGTTTTTGCCGTGTTTCGAGATGCTCCGGCGGAAGAGTTTTGCGGTTTGGCCACCGATCACGATATATCAAAACATCCCAATTGGATTTTTGCCGATTTGGTGGAGCATCGGCCGATGCTTAGTGTCGCTCCCAAGCTTGGCGTCCGCAAAGCCCTATGTCTGATGGATGAAAATCAGCTGGGAGCCTTGGCTGTGCTCAACAAAGGTCAATTCGTCGGCGTGGTTACCCGGCAAAGTATTTTGGAAGCTCTACTAAACCGCGAACGGCAATTACTGAAAGAGACTATGCGCCTTAAGATTGCGGCGGAAACCAACCACGAGCAAACTGTAGTGTGGGTTGAACGTTTGGCGGCATTGAACGATGCTGCGCGCAGTTTATTGGGAGTGTTGGCGCACACGTCAATCGAAACCGAGTTATTACAGGCCGGCATCGATGCGCTTTGTAATTTGTTGGATGCCCGTTATGGTGCTATTGGGATAGTTGACAACGGCGGCGCGTTGACGGAGTTTATTTATGCCGGTATCAGCGACGAACAGGCTCAGCAAATCGGGCATTTACCGGAGGGCAGGGGCTTGTTGGGGGTCGTGATTGAGGAAAATGTCTCGTTGCGGCTTGAGGATATGGGCAAGGACCCGCGCAGCGCCGGTTTTCCGCAGCATCATCCGCAGATGAAATCCTTATTGGCGGTGCCTATTTCCCATCAAGGCCGGGTGTATGGGCGTATCTATCTCAGCGATAAATACAGTGGTGAGCTGTTTACCAAGAACGATGAAGAGTTGGCGTTGAGTTTTGCGCATTCATTGTCGCTGGTAATCGATAACGCCCGGGAAATTGAGGAAGTGAAACGTGCACGGCAACGCCTGGATTACATTGCCCATTTCGATGCGCTTACCGAGTTGCCGAACCGAACTTTGTTAACCGATAGAGCCTTGCAGTTCATTACGCAAGCGCAGCGCAAGAATGACATTATCGCGTTCCTATTTCTCGATCTGGATAACTTCAAGGCGATCAACGATACCTTTGGACATGCCGTGGGTGACGAATTGCTCAGAGCTGTTGCCAAGCGAATTTCGGATTGTTTGAGGGAAGGCGATACGCCCTCCAGAATGGGCGGCGATGAGTTTATTATCATGCTGCCCAATATTGCAGATAGTCTGGACGCCGCCAAAGTGGCCATCAAAATATTACATGCCTTGAACGAGCCTTTGCAGGTTCAACAGCATCAAATCTATTCCCGGGCCAGTATCGGTATCAGTATTTATCCGGATAATTCGCTTTCGTTTGACGAATTGCTGGCACAGGCCGACTCTGCTTTGTATCACGCCAAAAAGCTGGGCAAAAATAATTATCAATTTTTTACCCCGGAAATGAACAGCGCCGCTCAGCATTATCTGAAGCTGGAGCATCATTTGCGCCAGGCCCTGGAGTTGGAGGAACTGGTGTTGCATTATCAGCCGCAGGTGAAAATCGACAACGGTTGCATCATCGGTATGGAGGCCTTGATCCGGTGGCACAATCAAGCCTTGGGTATCGTCATGCCGGATCAATTCATCGGCTTGGCGGAAGAGACCGGGCTGATCGTCCCGATAGGAGCTTGGGTATTGCGGACTGCCTGCAAACAAGCGCGGGCCTGGCAGTTGGCCGGTATGCCGATTCGAATTGCGGTCAATTTGTCCGGGCGGCAGTTTCATCGTTTCCAAGATCAGCGTCAGCTGCTGGATGTAGTGTTGGATGTGCTGAAAGAAACCGAACTTTCGCCGGAGTTGTTGGAGTTAGAGATTACCGAAAGCATCTTGATGCATAAGCTGGATACGACGCTGGACACGCTGAATCAGATCAAGCAGCTGGGAGTGCGGATTTCGGTGGATGATTTCGGTACCGGTTATTCTTCGCTCAGTTATTTGAAGCGTTTTCCGCTCGACACCTTAAAAATCGATAAATCGTTCGTGAAGGATATTTGCACCGACGCCAACGATAGAGCGATTGTGTCGGCTATTTCGGCAATGGCGGGCCAACTGAAACTGGAGTTAGTAGCGGAAGGCGTCGAAGATCAGAGTCAGTTGGATTTTTTGGGTGGACAGCAGTGCAATTACGGACAAGGGTATTTTTTCAGCAAACCCGTGCCGGCCGAGCAGGCGTCGGCCTTGTTGCGGCAGTCCTTGCTGGGCCGGCAATAAGTCCTGGCCGCACTTAGTTTCTTGCAGCCTGTTTCGGATCGATGGCTTTAACGTCCATATCGAAATTCTGCTTGATGCGTTGCGCTACGGTTTTGGCTTCTTTCTTATTCTTAAACGGTCCGGCTACGACTTGGAAACCACCATCCTTGGCAATTTTTCGGGCAGGAATCGGCGGTCCTTGGTGATTGAGCATGGCTGCCAGCTTTTGGGCGTCGGTCTCATTTTCGAAGCTGGCGGCCAGAATCGACCAGTCGCTGTCGCTCAATTCGTTGATGACCGGTTGGCCGTAGAATTGCTCAGGATGGGCAAGTTGCACCGCATCGGCTGATAATTCGGGTAGATCGGCACTGCCGGGTAGTACTGGAGTGGGGACGCCGTCGGCACGTTGCAAGATGCGCTCGACTTTGCTCCAATCAACCGTTGTTTGCTTTTCGGATGCTAGCTGTTGCAATTTTTTTCGAATATCTTTTTGCAGCTGTTTTTGTTGTTTTTCCCATTTGTCTAATGGGCGGTGGGCTTCCAGATAAAGCATGTCATCTTGCCAGGTTGCCATGTACGGCTGGTGGACGATACGAACCGGGGTGCCGACTTCTACTTTGTTGAATAGGACTTCTATGTCTTCGGGGTATAGCTGTACGCAGCCATGACTGACTTGTAAGCCGATTCCGTAAGGCTTGTTGGTGCCATGGATCAGATAGCCGCTGAAACCCAAAGGCATGGCATAACTGCCCAAGGGGT
The DNA here is from genome assembly GCF_057126975.1 of Methylomonas sp. 2F7. Lineage (NCBI taxonomy): Bacteria > Pseudomonadati > Pseudomonadota > Gammaproteobacteria > Methylococcales > Methylococcaceae > Methylomonas > Methylomonas sp. 2F7. The sequence continues at coordinate 4,110,715 of NZ_CP195203.1, read as the reverse complement.
TGTCCGGGCCGGAACGTATCACTTTCGGCAGCGGGTCACCCAATGCCTGGTGTTCGCGGTGAATGGATTCCGGCACCGTCCAGTCCGGATTGGCCTTTTTTGCGACAATTTGGGTTTGTCCTAACGGCGTGTTCCAGCCTTGGCGGCCGATGCCCACCGGATACGTCAGTACGGTATTGGCTTGATTTTTGGGGTAATAGAACATGCGCATATTGGCCAGATTCAGCACGATACCTTTGCGTGGGGCGTCGGGGAGCACGAAACGCAAAGGCAGCAACACGGTTTGCTCGGCGGGCAAGGTCCATGGATCGAGATGGGCATTGGCGATGGTAATGTCGTTGTAACCCAAACCGTAATGGCGGCCGATGTCGGACAGCGTATCGTTTTCGCGGCTGCTGATACTGGCAAGCGTACCGACCATGCCTTGGTCACTGCTCAGGTTAAATTCATGACTGGCTATATTGTCCGGTTTGGAGTTCCAGACGATGTGTTCCGGCTGGTTGTCGGAAAATAACGGTATGCTTTGACAGCCGCTAAGCAGGGCGCTGACTACTGCTACAACGAAGACTAGCGGTATTGGTGAAACAGTACGGTTTTGAATGACTGCTGACATGTTTATGATAGGCGCGGATAGTGACGGAGCTGGACGTTTGAAGTTAAGCGATCCAAATTAAAATCAGATTAAGGCGGCATTAAGTCTTAATTAAGAATTAACTGTTAAGGCTAATTGTTAAGTCGTTACGATAAATCATTATTCTGCAAGAGAAAACTATTTTTTAACAATGGCGCGGATTTAATGGCTTCCTGTTAAGGTGTTATCATATTCGCACTATTTTACTTGGTTATTATTTCCCTTTACTTCGGAGTTCCGCATGGCGAGCATTGACAAAACGGCTGTCGAAAATTTACTCAAACACTTTATCGATCCGAATGTAGAAACCGACTTGGTTTCGGCAAAATCCGTTAAAAAAATCAGTGTGGATGGCAATGATGTCAGCGTCGTTATCGAGTTGGGTTATCCGGCTAAAAGCTATCTTGAAGAATTGAAGGCGGCGGTAATACAGCGTCTGCAAACTTTGCCGGACGTCGGCAAACTGGATGTGTCGGTTAGTTTCAATATCGTTTCGCATTCCGTACAAAAGGCATTAAAACCCCTGCCGAACGTGAAAAATATTATTGCGGTGGCTTCAGGCAAGGGTGGGGTGGGTAAGTCCACCACTTCCGTGAATCTGGCTCTGGCGTTGGCAGCGGAAGGTGCCAATGTCGGTATTCTGGATGCGGATATATACGGCCCCAGCATTCCGACCATGTTGGGCTTGTCCGGTAAGCCCGATAGCCCTGACGGCAAAAGTATGTTGCCGAAAATCTCGTTCGGCGTGCAGACTATTTCGATCGGTTATTTGATCGACCCTGACCAACCGATGATCTGGCGTGGCCCCATGGTTACTGGTGCTTTGCAGCAATTACTGAATCAAACCCAATGGCACGATGTGGATTACTTGATCATCGATTTGCCGCCCGGCACGGGTGATATTCAGCTGACGCTGGCGCAACAGATTCCGGTGAGTGGTGCGGTGATTGTTACCACGCCGCAAGATATTGCGCTAATCGATGCGCAACGCGGCTTGGGGATGTTCGAAAAGGTCAATGTGCCGATATTGGGGCTAGTGGAAAATATGAGTGTGCATATTTGCAGTAACTGCGGGCATGAAGAAGCGATTTTCGGCCAAGGCGGCGGCGTAGCGATGGCAATCAAGAATAAGCTGGATTTGTTGGGCTCTTTACCGCTGGATATTCACATCCGCGAGTATGCCGATAGCGGCAGGCCTACAGTGGTGGCCGATCCGGATGGTCGGCCGGCGCAAATCTACAAAGCGATTGCACGGAAGATGGCAGCCAAGTTGGCGATGCGGGCGCGGGATTATAGCGGCCGGTTTCCAAATATTGTTATTCAGAATACCTGAGATTGATGACAGGCGACTTGGCTAGTAGCTAAGTCGTCCGGCCTCAGACTAACACTAAATTATCGCGATGGATAAGTTCGTCTTCGTCGGCGTAGCCCAGCAAAATTTCGAATTCGCTGCTGGGTTTGCCGGCAATTTTATTGGCGTCGTCCGCGCCGTAATTAATTAAGCCGCGGGCGATTTCGTTGCCCTGTAAATCCAGGCAAGACACTAAATCACCACGTTTAAAGGAGCCTTGCACGGCCTTTACGCCGACTGCCAGCAGGCTTTTGCCGGCGTCTTTCAGGATTTTTACCGCGCCGTCGTCCAATACCACGCTGCCTTTCAACTGCAATTGCCCGGCCAGCCATTGTTTGCGAGCCACCAGCGGTGCAATGTTTGGTATTAAATAAGTACCTAAGTCATTGCCGTCGAATACCGCGTGGATGACGTTGTCAATTTTGCCCGATACAATCACTGTCGCTGCTCCGGAGCGCGCGGCCAGCCTGGCGGCACGGACTTTTGTGTACATGCCGCCGCGTCCCAGGCCGCTGATGCTGCCGCCGGCTACTTCGTCGAGCAGGCTTTCGTTGACGCTGATACTGGAAATCAGCTTGGCATTGGGATTCAGGCTGGGATTGGCGTCGAATAAACCGGTTTGGTCGGTAAGAATGATCAACAAATCGGCTTCTACCAAGTTGGCAACCAAGGCGCCCAAGGTATCGTTGTCGCCGAAGCGGATTTCTTCGGTAGCGACTGCGTCGTTTTCGTTAATAACCGGTATTACACCGAAATCGAGTAAGGTCAGCAAAGTGCTGCGGGCGTTAAGGTAGCGTTGGCGGTCGGAGAGGTCGTCATGGGTCAGCAGTACTTGCGCGGCCAGCACGTCGTGTAGCTGGAACTCATCTTCAAAGCGTCTGACCAAGCCCATTTGTCCTACAGAGGCTGCTGCCTGTAATTCATGCAAGGTCTTAGGTCGGGTTTTTAGCTTTAAGCGGGACATGCCTTCCGCGACGGAGCCGGAAGATACCAGCACCACATCGACACCCTGGCGTTTGAGGGCGGCCATTTGTGCGACCCAGCCGGCAATGGCTTGTTTGTTAAGGCCGCGTCCGCCGTCAGTCAGCAACGAGCTGCCAATTTTGACGACAACTCGCTGGGCTTGGGAAAACTCAGAACGGCTCATGACGCGGCTCCTCTGCCTGCAGATCCCGCTCGGCCTTTTGTTGGTCGAGGAAGTCCATGATGGCGTATATCAGTGCCTGTGTGCCTTGACTTTTTAACGCGGAAATCAGGAATACCGGGCCAGTCCAGGCGAGGTCGTCGACGATGGCTTGGCAATGTTGCTCAACTTCGTCGTCGGGCACATTGTCGATCTTATTCAATACTAGCCAGCGTGGCTTGCTGGACAGATCGTCGCTCCATTTCTCCACTTCGTGGATGATTTTACGGGCTGCGCTAACTGGCGTTTCGTCGCTTTCGTAGGGGGCGATGTCGACGATATGCAGCAACAGGCCAGTTCTGGATAGATGTTTTAGAAACTGTAAGCCAAGGCCTGCACCTTCTGCGGCGCCTTCAATGACACCGGGGATGTCTGCGATGACAAAGCTGCGTAAATCGTCTACACGCACGACGCCCAAATTGGGGTGTAAGGTTGTGAACGGGTAGTCCGCGACTTTGGGGCGTGCTGAAGAGACGGTGCGGATTAGGCTGGACTTGCCGGCATTGGGCATACCGAGCAAGCCAACATCGGCGATAACCATTAATTCCAGGCGCAACATCCGGTGTTCGCCGGCCGAACCTTTACTGGTTTGTTGCGGGGCGCGATTGACGCTGCTTTTGAAGCGCGTGTTGCCGAGGCCGTGGAAGCCTCCTTTGGCGACTAACAGTTGCTGACCGGGTTTGGTAAGATCGCCGATTTTTTCGCCGGTATCTGCTTCGTAAACGATGGTGCCGGGTGGGACCGGGACGAAACAGTCGTCGCCTTTCTTGCCGGTGCAGTCGCGACTGCCGCCGTTCTGTCCGCGTTGGGCGCGATGTGTCGAGTGATAGCGAAAATCCACCAGCGTGTTGACGTTTTCGGTAGCGACCAGATAAACGCTGCCACCGTCACCGCCATCACCACCGTCTGGGCCGCCCAAGGGGATATATTTTTCACGGCGAAATGAGGCCTTGCCATTGCCGCCGTCGCCTGCTTCTACGCGGATTTCCGCTTCGTCAACAAATCTCATAATCTACCGGTATAAACAAAAAAGCCCCGCTGAAAACGAGGCTTTTCTTTTCAGTTGTGCCAATCAGCACAGCCAAGAAATTTACGCTGCTGCAATGCTGACGTATTTGCGGTTTTTAGGACCTTTTTCTTCAAAAACCACTTTGCCGTCGACTGTTGCAAACAAGGTGTGGTCTTTGCCGATTCCGACGTTGGTGCCGGGGTGAAACTGGGTGCCACGTTGACGAACCAGAATGTTGCCGGCTTTAACAACTTGACCGCCGAAACGTTTGACACCGAGGCGCTGTGCCTGTGAGTCGCGGCCGTTACGAGTACTACCGCCTGCCTTCTTATGAGCCATTTTCTATCCTCGTTATATTAAGCAGAAATGCCAGTAATCTGGATTTCTGTGTAGTATTGACGATGCCCCATTTGTTTCATGTGGTGCTTACGTCTTCTGAATTTAATGATTCTGACTTTTTTGTGTCTGCCCTGGGAAACCACAGTTGCAGTCACTTTGCCGCCTTCGACAAATGGCTGACCTACTTTTATGGAGTCGCCTGATTGGACCATCAGCACTTTGTCGAACTCTACGCTGTCGCCTGCGCCCAACTCAAGTTTTTCTATTTTTAAGGTAGTACCCTCTGCGACCCGATACTGTTTACCACCTGTTTGAATTACCGCATACATCAGCGTAAGCTCCATCAAGCATAATCTGTTAATAGTGAACAGAGGATTATATTTTTTATTTAAGCCACAGTCAAACTAAAATTCCAGGAGAAACCTGCTGTCCAGCAGGTGTATGCGGGAAGTACTATTGACACTACTCGGTATTCTTCATAGCATGACCGGTTATTCACGTTATACGCTACCGAGCGACAAGTTCACAACATCACATGATAGCTAAAGTTTCAACGCCAGCGTCAGTCACTATAGACTTCGATTCCATCAAAAATTTAACCAGTGCGGAAACTCAAGCCGTCGACCAGTTGATTTTAGAGGAACTGAGTTCCGATGTTGTGCTGATTAATCAAATTGGACATTACATTATCGGTAATGGCGGAAAGAGATTGCGACCGATGCTGTTGCTGTTGGCGGCAAAAGCCTTGGGCAAGGTTGATGATCACCATCTGATCTTAGCGGCGGTGATCGAATTCATCCATACTGCAACCTTATTGCACGACGATGTGGTCGACGAATCGGCTCTGCGGCGCGGCAAAGAGTCGGCCAATGCGGTATGGGGTAACGCCGCAAGCGTGCTGGTAGGCGACTATTTGTACTCCAGTGCCTTCGAAATGATGGTCCGCACCGATAATATGCGGGTGATGGCGATTATGTCCAAAACCACCACCGCAATTGCCGAGGGTGAGGTATTGCAATTATTGAATTGCAATAATCCGGAGACCAGCGAAGCCAGGTATTTAGAAGTTATCGCCCGCAAAACCGCCATTTTGTTCAGTACGGCCACCCGCTTGGCGGCAGTCGTATCAGCGACGGACCCAGCTACGGAAGAAGCGTTGGCGGTTTATGGTCAGCAATTGGGTGTGGCGTTTCAGTTGATAGACGATGCCTTGGATTACAAGGCCACCAGCGAAGAGCTGGGTAAAAACTTGGGCGATGACTTGGCTGAAGGTAAGCCGACCCTGCCATTAATTTATGCCATCCAGCACGGCAACGAGCAGCAAGCCAAAATTGTGGTTGATGCGATTCGGCAAGGCTCGCGTGATGCGTTTAACGAGGTCTACGAAGTCGTCAAAGCCACTAACGCCATCGAGTATACCGAGCGATGCGCGGACAGGGCAGCAGAGCAGGCGATTGCAGCATTGCAATGTTTGCCTGATTCAGAATACAAGCAGGCCCTTGAAGAGCTGGCGCGCTTCTCTGTGCAACGCAGTCACTGACGGTTTATAGCTTATCCTGCATAGCAGTTAATTGCTGGATTGACGACAGTAGCGGCGAATACAGTTTTTCGATTTTATCGAGCAACTGTTGAAAAAATTCACCTACTTCGTCCGATTCTTGATCAGCATGAACTGCAAACAGCCGTTGTTCCAGTGTGCTGATCGGATCACTATCAATCAGCTCATCCAATATCTCGAGTATTTCCGATTCTGCCAAAGTGGCGTTGAATTCTGCTTTTTTTAAGCCGGCTAATTGTTGGTTCAATGCCTCGATGTTTGTTTTTAGGCTTAGCGCCAGTTCATGTGTGTCTGCAAGCAAGGTTAAATCGCTGGTCAATCGTGCTAAATGATTTGCTGAGTCCTGTATGTCGTTTAGTAGGCGTTTGCTTTGTTTTTTTAGGGATGCCATGTTTTCTCCTGGTTTTTTCTGTACGTTGATTGCTGTGGCTGCATAGGTTCTGGCTTAGAGGTGAATCCTTATGATAGCAAGAGTGTTGGGAGTGATTGATCGGCTTATAAAACCCATTGTTTTATAAGCTTTTTGCGCCTTGGGAGCTTGGCGCTGCGCTTGCAATTGGCTCGATTATCATTTAACTTAACCAGTCACCTGAAAGGCTAGGGGTGCTTTCCGTTGTATGCAAGCCCGGAAAGCTGAGAAAAACCCTTCGAACCTGAACCGGTTAACACCGGCGTAGGAAAGCCCTATCTTCCCTGCGCTTGCGATTTATTGAGATTTTGGAGATAAGCATGAGCGCTGTCCGCAATGAGATTACTACCGATACCGGTAGTAGCGTAAGAATCGATTCCTACCCCGCTTCCGAGAAAATTTATATCCAGGGCAGTCGCGCGGATATTCAAGTGCCGATGCGTAAAATCAGCATGTCGGATACGCCGGCCCACTTCGGCGCGGAAAAAAATCCGCCGATTTTTGTGTACGATACTTCCGGTGTTTACACCGACCCGAATGTGGATGTTAACTTGCATAAGGGTTTGGGTTCGATTCGCGGTAACTGGATTGCAGAACGAGGCGACACAGAATTATTGAGCGGTCCGACCTCCAAGTATGGTCACGAGCGCTTGCACGATCCTAAAACCGCGCATTTGCGTTTCGAACTGACGCGCAATCCACGCCGTGCCAAATCAGGGCATAACGTTTCGCAGATGCATTATGCCCGTAAAGGCATTATTACTCCCGAGATGGAATACATCGCCATCCGCGAGAACCAAAATCTCGAAGCGATGCGTGACCGTTATCAAGGTCAGCATCCCGGTTTTTCTTACGGCGCCAATATTCAGTCGTTTATCACGCCGGAATTTGTTCGCTCCGAAGTTGCCCGTGGTCGCGCGATTATCCCTGCCAACATCAACCATCCCGAGTTGGAACCGATGATTATAGGCCGCAACTTCCTGGTGAAGATCAACGGTAATCTGGGTAACTCTGCCGTGACTTCTTCCATCGAAGAAGAAGTGGAGAAAATGCTGTGGGGTATTCGTTGGGGCGCCGATACCATTATGGATTTGTCCACCGGTAAGAACATCCACGAAACTCGCGAATGGATTTTACGTAATTCACCTGTGCCTATTGGCACCGTGCCGATTTACCAAGCGCTGGAAAAAGTCGACGGCAAAGCTGAAGAATTGACTTGGGAAATTTTCCGCGACACATTGATCGAACAAGCCGAGCAAGGTGTGGATTACTTTACTATTCACGCTGGCGTGCGCTTGCACCACGTGCCATTAACCGCCAAACGCCTGACCGGCATAGTCTCGCGCGGCGGTTCCATAATGGCCAAATGGTGTCTGGCTCACCATACCGAAAGTTTCCTCTATACCAACTTCGAGGAAATCTGCGAAATCATGAAAGCCTACGATGTATCGTTCTCGCTTGGCGACGGTTTGCGTCCGGGCTCGATTTACGATGCTAACGATGCAGCGCAATTTGGCGAATTAGAGACTTTGGGTGAGTTGACTCAAGTAGCTTGGAAACACGACGTACAAACCATGATCGAAGGCCCCGGCCATGTGCCGCTGCAAATGATCAAGGTTAACATGGACAAGCAATTGGAAGATTGTTTCGAAGCGCCGTTCTACACCCTGGGACCTTTGACCACGGACATTGCGCCCGGTTACGACCATATCACTTCGGCGATTGGCGCTGCCAACATCGGCTGGTATGGCTGCGCGATGCTCTGCTACGTGACCCAAAAAGAACACTTGGGCCTGCCGAACAAGCAAGACGTGCGCGAAGGGATCGTGACTTACAAAATCGCCGCGCATGCTGCGGATTTGGCGAAAGGCCATCCCGGCGCGCAGATTCGCGACAACGCGATGTCCAAGGCCCGCTTTGAGTTTCGTTGGGAAGATCAATTCAACATCGCGCTGGATCCCGAAAAAGCCCGCTCATTTCACGATGAGACCTTACCGAAAGACTCAGCCAAGGTCGCGCATTTCTGCTCGATGTGCGGTCCGCATTTCTGCTCGATGAAAATTACTCAGGATGTACGTAACTATGCCGAGCAAAAAGGTCTGGAAGAAGCGGAAGCCTTGAAAATTGGTATGGAAGAAAAATCCAAGCAGTTCCTGGAAGAAGGCGCTGCGATTTATCACGAAATCTGATTCTCGCCTCATTCGTCAGTGGTGCGGTTCTCCGCATCGCTGACGGCTTCAAGTGTTCGCCTGCTTCAAACGATTGCCCGGCGGCATCACGATACAACCGTGTTAAAGTCTTAAGCATGGCTTGATGAGTTTGGATAAAATCCTTACTTCATCTATAGTTGCAGCACATAGTTGCAGTAAAACCAATCCAGACTTTTTTCATGGCGACAGCACCTTCTAACATCCATTTCAGCGGCTTGGTCAAATGCCTGATTCAGAAAGGTTTGTTGACCGAGGAATCGGCGGCGACCTGCCTGCAGGAGGCGCAGAAGCGCAAACAAGCGTTTATAAGCTATTTGGTGGAACATAAATACGCGGACAGCAAAACCGTGGCCACGCTGGCTTCGGCGGAGTTTGGTGTTCCGTTTTTCGATCTGGACGCGATAGACCCGTCATTTCTGCCAATCAAGCTGGTCAGCGAGAAATTGATTCGCCAGCATCACGCCTTACCTTTATTCAAGCGCGGCAATCGCTTGTTTGTCGCAACCGCCGATCCGACCAATTTTCAGGCGCTGGATGAGATCAAGTTCCATACCCGGCACAATACCGAAAACATTCTGGTCGAAGAAGACAAGCTGATCCGAATGATAGACACGGCGCTGGAAGCTGCCGATACGTCGATGAAGGATCTGTTGGACGACGATCTGGACAATATCGATATTTCCGCAGGAGACGAAGCTAAACCCGCCGACGAGGGGATGGGCTCGGATATTGACGACGCGCCTATCGTTCGCTTTGTGAATAAGATTTTGCTGGATTCAATCAAGCGCGGGGTGTCGGATATCCACATGGAGCCCTTCGAGAAAAAATTCCGCATCCGCTTTCGTGCCGACGGTATTTTATCGGAGGTAGCCAGTCCGCCAGTGGGGATTGCTAACCGGATTATTTCCAGGCTGAAAGTCATGTCCAGAATGGACATCGCCGAACGCCGAGTGCCGCAAGACGGCCGGATCAAGATGCAGATTTCCAAGAATCGGGCGATCGATTTTCGGGTTAACACCTGTCCGACGTTGTTCGGTGAAAAAGTGGTGCTGCGGATACTCGATCCAACCAGTGCGCAGATCGGTATCGAGAAGCTCGGTTTCGAGCCGGAACAGCAAAAAAACTTTTTGGAGGCGATTCACAAGCCTTACGGCATGGTGTTGGTCACCGGGCCGACCGGTAGCGGTAAAACTGTATCGCTGTATACCGGGCTGAATATTTTGAACAGCATTGAAACCAATATTTCCACTGCCGAAGATCCGGTAGAGATCACCGTGGAAGGTATCAACCAGGTCAATGTCAATCCAAAAGCCGGCCTGACCTTTGCCGAGGCGCTACGGGCGTTTTTGCGGCAAGACCCGGACATCATTATGGTCGGCGAGATTCGCGACTTGGAAACCGCCAGCATCGCGGTCAAGGCTGCGCAAACCGGTCATATGGTGTTATCTACGCTACACACCAATGATGCGCCGCAAACTATCAACCGTCTGGTGCAGATGGGTATAGAGCCCTTCAATATCGTTTCCGCGGTGGTTTTGATTATGGCGCAGCGGCTGGCCCGGCGCTTGTGCGAGCATTGCAAGCAAGAAGTCGATTACCCTGAAAGTGCCTTGCTGTCGGCCGGGTTTAAGCAGGAAGAAATCGGTACGTTCAAAGTCTACGGCCCGGTGGGTTGTGAACATTGCAATAACGGTTACAAGGGCAGGGTGGGTATCTATCAGGTGATGCCTATTACTGAAAAAATGCGCGCTCTGATTTTGAACGGCGGCAACTCCATGCAAATGGCGGAATTGTCGAAAAGTGAAGGGATTAACGATTTAAGAATGTCCGGGCTGTTAAAAATCAAGCAAGGCATTACCTCGCTGCAAGAAATTGACCGGGTCACCAAGGAATAAAAATGGCAAAGCAAGAAGAGCAAATCGAGTTCAATTGGGACGGTTTCGATAGGCAAAACAAGAAAACCAAAGGCACCATCAGCGCCAAGAGCGAGGTGATTGCCCGCGCCGAATTAAGGCGGATGGGCATCCGGGTAGTCGGTATCAAAGCCAAGTCCAAGCCTTTGTTCGGCGCCAGAGTGCAGAAAATTACGCCCGGCGACATCGCGGTGTTCGCCAGACAGTTGGCGACGATGCTGGCCGCAGGTGTGCCCTTGGTGCAATCTTTCGACATCATTGGCAAGGGGCACGACAATGCCAGCATGTCGGAGTTGTTGCTATCGATAAAGGCCGATGTTGAAGGCGGCGATACCCTGGCGCAGGCCCTGAACCGCAAGCCGCTCTATTTCGACGCCTTGTTCTGCAATCTGGTTGAGGCCGGCGAACATGCCGGGGTATTGGAAACCTTGTTGGACAAGATTGCCACGTACAAGGAAAAAACCGAATCGATCAAAAAGAAAGTTAAAAAAGCCTTGACCTACCCGATTGCGGTATTGGTCGTAGCGTTTATCGTGACCGCGATTTTGCTGATTTTTGTGGTGCCGGTATTCGAGGATTTGTTTAAAGGTTTCGGTGCCGATTTGCCGGCCTTTACCCAATTCGTTATTGAGCTGTCGGCCTGGGTACAGGAATGGTGGTGGGCAGTGGTCGGCGTTATCGCCATTACTGCGTACGTGTTCAATTATTTTAAAAAGCGTTCCAAAGCGTTTAACCACTTTCTGGATAAGACCCTGCTGAAGATTCCGGTGGTGGGTATGATTCTGGAAAAATCGGCCATCGCTCGTTTCGCAAGAACGCTGTCCACCATGTCGGCGGCTGGCGTGCCCTTGGTCGAAGCCCTGGTTTCGGTAGCCGGTGCCTGCGGCAATATTTTATTCTACGAAGCGGTGATGAAGGTACGAGACGACGTATCCACTGGTCAACAATTGAAGTTTGCCTTGGAGACGACCGGTATGTTTCCGAATATGGTGGTGCAGATGGTGGCCATCGGAGAGGAGTCCGGCTCCATTGATGCTATGCTGGATAAAGTTGCGGATTTTTACGAAGAAGAAGTCGATAACCTGGTCGATAACTTGAGCAGTTTGATGGAGCCCATCATCATGGTGATCTTGGGTATCCTGGTCGGCGGTTTGATCGTCGCGATGTATCTGCCGATCTTCAAGCTGGGCGCGGCTATTTAGTTTTGCTACTCCCCGGCGCTCGTTATCGTTGCGCCGAGCGCCGGGGCCGAATTACAGACATCCTCTCTTCCTCATGGTTTTTGCCACTCTACAACAATATCCGCTTTTTCTGATCGGCGTCGTTTGCGTACTGGGCCTGTTGGTCGGCAGTTTTCTAAACGTGGTGATCTACCGTTTGCCGGTGATGATGCAGGCAAGTTGGCGCCGAGAATGCCACGAATACTTGCAACTGCCGCAGGCCGAAGCAACCGAAGTGTTCAACCTGATGTTGCCGGCCTCCCATTGCCCGTCTTGCAAGACCGAGATCAAAGCCTATCAGAATATTCCGGTCATCAGTTATCTGTTGTTGGGTGGTAAATGCGGTCATTGCGGCGTCAAAATCGCTATCCGTTACCCGCTTATCGAATCTTTTACCGGTTTGTGTTCTGCGGTCGTAGCCTGGCATTTCGGATACGGCTGGGCTTTGGCGTTTGCATTGCCTTTGACTTGGTGTTTGATTGCATTGAGTTTTATCGACATCGATCAGCAATTGTTACCGGATTCGATCACGCTGCCGATGCTGTGGCTGGGTCTATTGTTAAGCCTGTTTGATATTTATACTAATAGCCACGACGCGATTATCGGTGCGATGGCAGGTTATTTGAGCCTGTGGAGCGTTTATCAGCTGTTCAAATTACTGACCGGCAAGGAAGGTATGGGCTATGGCGATTTCAAACTATTGGCGCTGTTCGGGGCTTGGCTGGGTTGGCAATATCTGCCGCTGATTATTCTTCTGTCATCTTTGGTGGGCGCAGTCATCGGCATTGCGATGATCGTGTTCGGCAAGCGCGATGCCGGTAAGCCAATTCCGTTTGGGCCTTATCTGGCCATGGCTGGTTGGCTGGCGATGCTATTCGGACCGGAGCTGAATGCCTTATATTTGCATATTGCCGGCCTGTAGGCGATGCTGAAGATAGGTCTGACGGGCGGCATAGGCAGCGGCAAATCCACGGTCTGTCGTTTGTTTGCTGAGTTTGATGTCCCCATTGTCGATGCCGACCTGATTGCCAGGCAGCTGGTAGAGCCAGGGCAGCCGGCCTTATCGCTGATCGTTACGTGTTTTGGATCGCAGATGATCAACCAGGACGGTAGCTTGAATCGGGCTAGGCTGCGCGACGCGGTATTTGCCGATGCGGATAAAAAACGTGCATTGGATGGCATCATGCATCCCTTGGTTTACGCGCAAATCGCGGCGGATGTAAATGCTCTGACGGCTGACTATTGCATTATTGCCGTGCCGCTGCTGTTGGAGTCGAAAAATCCTTATGCCGTGGATAGGGTTTTATTAATTGATTGCCCGGTGGATCTGCAAATAGCACGAGTTACTGCACGCGATAAACTCACACGCCAACAAGTGCAAGCCATCATCGACAGCCAGATGTCGCGGCAAGAACGATTAAGCAAAGCGGACGACGTCATCGAGAATATCGCCGGCCCGGAGCAACTTGCAGAACAGGTTAAAAGACTGCACAATTCCTACACTTTATTAGCCACCGTCAGGACACAATCGGCTTGAATACACAAACTATCTACGAATTCCCTCTTAATGAACGAATTCGGGTGTTTATGCGCTTGGAGCAACTCTTTCAACAGCTCAGTCATTTCATGTTGGGCGCTTCGGTTTTCGATAAACGCGCCGCCATCTCGGTTTTACTCGACATCCTGATGATCTTCAGCCGCAGCGACTTGAAGTCCGAGCTGATCAAGGAGCTGGATAGGCACACCAAAGTACTGAATCAGCTGGCGCATAACCATGGCGTCGACGACGAAAAATTGCAGGAGATTCTCGCCGAGCTGAATCAGGCCAGTCGCAATTTGTATAGCGCCAACGGTAAAATCGGCATCAGCGTGATGGAAAGCGATTTGTTTCAAAGTATTTCGCAGCGCAACTCCATACCCGGAGGCAGCTGTTCTTTCGATTTGCCGGCCTTTCATTACTGGCTGGAGCAACACGAAGCCGAGCAGCAAAAAGACCTGGAACGCTGGACTCAGCCGTTCGTGGATATTCGGGTAGCCATCGATTTGATCCTGGGTTTTATTCGGCAAAGCAGCGTGCCGACGCAGGAACTTGCCAAGGCCGGATTTTTCCAATTGGCGCTGGACAATAAAAATCATCCGGTGCAATTGCTACGCGTGGGGTTGGCCGCCGATATGCCTTGTTTTGCGGAAATCAGCGGCGGCAAGCATCGGTTCAGCATTCGTTTTATGAACCCGTCGGTCGATGAAAACCGGCCCAGCCAGACGCTTGACGATATCGAATTTTCCTTGACCCGCTGCATGTTCTGATGACTGCGAATACCCCGACTATGGTGGCGTGCCCTACTTGTCGCAAGCCGGTAGCCTGGATAGCTGCCGAAACATTCAAACCGTTCTGTTCCGAACGTTGCAAACTGATCGATTTAGGCGATTGGGCTACCGAAGCCCACAAGATCCCTGGTCCGCCACTGCTTGACGAAGACGACGAAAATTCGGAATTCGACTCCTACTAACTGTTCTTTCAGACTAATCTGCCGTTAAAAATGCGCTGATGCCGGCTACGCCTTGTGCGCCGGCGGCAAGCGCTCGATCCAAGTCGTGCCTGCCTAAACCACCCAAAGCAAACACCGGTAAATTGATGTGCTCAAGCAATTCGGCCAAGGCCTGCCAGCCTAGTGGCGGGGTGCCGGGATGAGATGCGGTTGCTTGGATAGGTGCTAAAACTGCAAAGTCCAAGCCCAGTGTTTCTGCGCGTCTTAGTTCATCAAGGTTATGACAAGACGCTGCCACCCAGCGGTAGCCGTTTGGTCGTTCATGGCAGGCTAGTAAGGCGCGGCTGCTCAGGTGCAGGCCTGGCGTGTTGGTGGTATCGATAGGCAAATCGGCGTTGACCAGCAAACTAACCTGCTGCTGACGGCAAAGCTGAGAAACCTGTTCGAAGACAGTTTGCAAATCGGCAATCGGCAAAGATTTGGCGCGAAATTGCAGCAGTTTTATGTCGTTGGCCAAAATTCGTTGGCAATTGTCTAACGCTTCTGTAGCGCTACGGCCTTCTAATATCGCGTAATAGCACGGCAATTGTGCGGCGGAGATGATCGGTAAGTTGGCGGCCGGGAAGCTGAAATCCCTTAGTTGCTCGGCAGCAATCCAGCGCATTGCCTGGCCTTCGCAGCCTCTAGCCTGGCCGGCAAAAGCCGATACATTCCAGACATCCAGCAACACATGTCTGTCGCCGTAATCGTGGTTGATTTTGATAAGCGGTGCTGCGCTTTGTACCTGAATGCCGACTTCTTCCGCCAGTTCGCGCGCTAGTGCCTGTTGTACCGGTTCACCGGCTTCCAACTTGCCGCCCGGAAATTCCCACAAGCCGCCTTGATGTGCATGCTTGGCGCGTTGGGTGATCAAAATCCTGCCGTCGCCATCACGGATCACCCCGACCGCGACGTGCAGGCGCTGCTTATTAGTTGACATGCTTTTCTAGCGCTTAGGTGCGGTATTCAGCGTTGATTTTTACGTAGTCGTAGGAAAAGTCGCAGGTCAGCACTTCCTCACTGCTCGAGCCGCGCCCCAGCCGCACAGTGACGACGATTTCCTCCTGATTCATCACCCGCTGGCCGTCTTGCTCGGTGTACGAGCGAGCTCTGCCGCCGTTTTCGACGATGCATACCGTGCCCAGATAAATTTCGATTTTATCCAGGTCCATGTTTTCGACGCCGGCCCGGCCGACTGCCGCCAAAATCCGGCCCCAGTTGGGATCGCTGGCAAAAAACGCGGTTTTCACCAGAGGTGAGTGGGCAATGGTTTTGGCGACTTGCACAGCCTCGGCACTGTCGCGCGCTTGTTCGACGACGATGCGCATCAGCTTGGTAGCGCCTTCGCCGTCGCGAATAATCAGTTCCGCCAGGCGTTTGCAAACAGTCATAACTGCCTCGGCGAAGGCCGCATATTCCGGGCTGTCTGGCAGAATTTCCGGAGCTGTGCTACTGGCGCTGGCTAATAGTACGCAAGCATCGTTAGTCGAGGTATCACCGTCTACGGTAATGCGATTAAAGGATTTTTCCGCCGCTGCACTCAGACATTGTTGTAACAGAGACTGCTCGACACTGGCATCGGTGGCGACAAAACCCAGCATGGTGGCCATATTGGGTTGAATCATGCCGGCGCCTTTGGAAATGCCGGTTATCGTCACTGGGTGGCCGGCTATATCGATAACGATCGACGCGCCCTTAGGGAAGGTGTCGGTGGTCATGATCGCGCGCGCGGCTTGGTCCCAATGCACTTCAGCCAAGTTCGCGACGGCGGAGGGCAACGCCGCCGAGAGTTTTTCCACTGGCAAGGGTTCGCCGATTACACCGGTAGAGAAAGGTAAAACCTGTTGCGCCAAGGCCTCAACTTCACCGGCCAGATTGGCGCAGCAGGCAAAGGCGTCTTGCAGACCTTGCTTACCGGTACCGGCATTGGCGTTGCCGGAATTGACCAACAACCAGCGCGGGTTTTGCGATAAATGGGCTTTGGCGATATGTACCGGCGCCGCGCAAAAGGCATTTTGGGTAAATACCGCCGCGCAACTGCCGCCATCAGCCATTTCGATGACTAAAATATCGTCGCGGACGGTTTGTTTGATGCCGGCATTGCAGGTGCCGAGTTTGATGCCGTTTACGGCATGCATGGTGGGGAAGTTGATTTGTCCTACTGCCATAGTTGTAACCTGTCAATTTGCGTCGCTATCGCGACCAGTATTTTAATGTCGGGTCTCGGCCCGACAGCCGAGATACTTTCTTTTGCATCGCCAAAAGAAAGTATCCAAAGAAAAGGCGACCCGGACGCCGCTTTAATCCTGCGCTTCTCGCTTTTGAACGGGGTTGCCGAAAGGGGCTTCCTGCCCCTTCGGCAACGTGCGGCATCCATGCCGCACCCCTGCGGGCTGATCCGTTCAAAAGCTCCGGTGCTCGGCGCGGCATACGGGAGGACAACCATCCCGGGTTTGGCAAGTAATACTTACCCCCCAAAGCCTTTTATTTAACCCTCGTAGGGTGCATTAGCGATAGCGTAATGCACCGAATAATCGAAGGCCAACATGCGGCGCAATACGGCTTTGCCTATTGACGCCCTACGGATTGCACCTTACCGCGTTGCGTGCTCACAATCTGCACCGTGTGGACTATCATTTGAGCCGGGTCGGCGTAGACGGCACATGTCCGCATGGAGTGCAGAAAAATCTTCGCTCTGCCCAAGCGCATATTGCACAAAAGCAACAATCGCTTTTCCTTCTCTATCTGCCATTTCTTCTGCTGTCTCACCATTTTGCCCGTATCGCCAGACCATCCATAGAGCTCCAAGATCGCCATCGATTCGGATAACTGCACTATGAAATTCATCGTCGTCTCCGCCGTACACCATAGCTTCACAGACCATTACTGCCTCGCGCGGTTTTTGTGGCAAAGGTAGGCGTGGTTTACCATCGTCGCGGCAATTAATCGCGCCACGAGTATTTCCGACCTGCAAACGGCGCAGATCTACTAACTGGAATCGACCGGCGGGAAGCGCCTGCTGGATGGCAGCCCAAGGATTGTCACACACAGACCGCGCCCATTCGCGGGTCAGCAGCGGACATAACGGTTTATGGTGAGTATCTACGTCATCCCATCCATATGTTTTCACAACCACCGAGAGACTATCAAGCTCCAATGGTTTATTTGGGTCAGTCGAATCATACAGAAACTGGCCTAAAGCTTCTTGAGCCCGTTCGCTGTCGCCCTTTCGGTTCAAAGAAAATGATAGCTTTTGGTGGGCGTAAGCATCTGAGGCAACGAATGGAAGAACCAGTGCTTGCTGCGCGACTGAGACGTGAATGTCAGTTGAAAGCAATTCCGTATCGATCGACGAATTATTATCCTGTCCGCATGAGGCGAGGATAACTGCAAAACTGGATAAGAGAAGTGCTCGGGTCATGTTGCCCAATAAGTTATTAAATGGTTTATATATCACCTCATTTTCGAAAGTGAACCGTTTCTTGTTGTCAGGATGGTTTTCCTCCCGTATGCCGCGCCGAGCACCGTAGCTTTTGGCGGGAATAGCCCGTAGGGGTGCGGCATGGATGCCGCACATCGACAGAGGGGCAGGAAGCCCCTTCTGTCGATCCCCGTCGAAAGCTTCGGCGCGCAGGATCAAAGCGGCGTCCGGGTCGCCTTTTCTTTGGATACTTTCTTTTGGCGATGCAAAAGAAAGTATCTCGGCTGTCGGGCCGAGACCCGACGTTAAATCAACCCGTCGCGATAGCGACACAACAACTCAATCGACCAGAACCACAAATAACTCAAACAACTTCCAAAACAATCACATACTCCCCATCACCCGTACGAGTGTCCAAAACCTTATGCCCATTAATCCGACACCAAGCCGGAATATCCTGCATCACCCCCGGATCGGTGCACTCCACCGTCAACACGTCGCCGGCTTGCAAGGTCTTGACCTTGTCCTGAGTGCGGATCACCGGCAACGGGCACAACAAACGGCGGGCGTTTAAAACATGTGCACTCATACGAACCAAGCCTCCGGAATTTCGTCGGCGAGCAAAGGTTTCACAAACACATTACGTTCTGCTCCGTCCCGGTCGCGGATGGTCACTTCCACCTGCTCGGCTTCGCGGCCCTGGCCGTAGCGCGCGGTAATCTGCGCGGCTTGAATCAGGTCATCTTCGCTGGGCGTGCCGTCGATTAAGGCTAGCGGACCGCGATGGCTGGCGCAGTTCATGCTGACAAACTCTTTTTTATAACCGCTCATGAAACGGGCCTCGCCGTCCTCGCGAGCAATGATGACTTTAAAATGCGGTTTGGGGCGAATATGCCTACCCACTTTCAGCAGCATCACATCGTCCAGATCGTAATCGCGTTCGCCGCGCGCCTTCCATAGATCGACCAGCTTTAAAGAATAAGCTTCGTCGGTCAAAAAACAGCAGCCGCCGGCCGGTTGGGCATAGTCGGTAAAACCATATTCTTTAGCCAAGGTCATTTGCGGTTTGCGCGAGCGGCCGCTGAAGCCGAACAGTTTTCCCCGACTGATCCAGCCTTCGCGTTCCGGCAAGGTGGCGGGCAGGTTTTGCGCAGATAGGGGCCTGACCAATAAATCGTCAGCACCCGATTCGGCAGCGACGATGGGCATGGTTTGCTTCCGCTGCGACATGGGCCGCTGGCCGACCACTTCGCCGGTAATGATGAAATCGAAACCGTTTTCCTGCATCCACTGCTTGGCCTTGTTGACCATGAAAATCTTGCAGTCCAGACAAGGGTTCAAGTTGGCGCCATAGCCGTGCTTGGGGTTAAGCAGCACGTTTTTGTATTCTTCGATGACGTCGATGATGTGCAGTTTGATGCCCAATTGCTCGGCCACCCACAGCGAGTTGTTGCGCTTGACCTTGTCGGCGTCTTGCTTGCGTATCGCATGGGTGTGGCCTTCCACGCAAAAGCCGGTGAAAAAGTTGATACCTTCGACGTGGATACCTTGCTCCATGATGGCCTTGCTGGCCAGCATGGAATCTAGGCCGCCGGAAATCAGCGCCACCGCTTTTCTTTGTTGACTCATAACTCAGATGTCTAGCAGGAAAAACGGCGCATTATACTGTGGATTTCAGCAAGATGCGGCCGCCAGCAACGCTGGCAAGCAATTAATTTGGCAAATTCCAGCCGGAAAAACCACTAAAAATCAGCGGTTTGATTCCAGTTGATCGGCGATATGCCGGCCGCTAACGGCCGGCGAATCACAGGCGCCGCGATGGCGTCAAATTCTAAAATGACCGACCGTCTGGCGTAATTGATTGGCCAGCTCAAGCAACTCGCGGCAGGCCTCGGCGGTATGTTTGGCGCCGTTGGAGGTTTCTCCGGACACGTGGCTGATATTGCTGACATTACGGTTAATTTCTTCCGCTACCGCCGTCTGTTGCTCTGCGGCGGTGGCGATCTGATTATTCATGTCGTTGATGGTAAATATTCTCTCGCTGATGGTATTGATCGAATCGCCGGCCGAAGCGGCTTGCTCAACACTGGATGCGGCACGCTTTCTGCCATTTTCCATCACCGATACGGCTTGTTTCGCCCGGCCTTGCAGCCGTTCTATGGTTTGGCGGATTTCCAGTGTCGAGTTTTGTGTGCGGCTGGCCAAGGTACGGACTTCATCCGCCACCACCGCAAAGCCGCGGCCTTGTTCGCCGGCGCGCGCCGCTTCAATGGCCGCATTTAACGCCAACAAATTAGTTTGTTCTGCGATGCCCTGAATCACACTCAATACTTCGCCTATGCTGTTACTGTCGGTTTCCAGATCGTGAATCACATTCGCGGCATTTTCCACTTCGGTAGCCAGTTCGTTAATGCCGCCAACCGCTTGCGTGACGATGTTTTTTCCCGACGTCGCTTCCCGGTCCGCCGTTTCCGCGGCTTCGGACGCCTTGATCGCGTTCTTGGCAACCTCTTGTACTGTCGAGGTCATTTGTTTCATCGCATTGGCCACCAGCGTGGTTTCTTGCAATTGCCGCTCTACGCCTTGTTGGGTGGATTGGGTGATAGTCGCCAGCTTATTGGCGGCCTGCGCCAGCCTGTCGCTGGTCACGCTGATTTCTTCAACGGTTTTGGCGATCTTTTTCACGAAGGCATTAAAGCTTGAGGCCACCCAGGCAAACTCGGACTTACCCGAGGCGCTGAGCCTGGCGCGTAAGTCGCCGTCGCCGCTGCAAATGGCTTGCAGATTCAGCGCCAATGCGGTTAATGGGCCAATGATAATTCTGCTCATCACCAGATAACCGGTGATACCGATAATTAAAAGTGTCAAACCCAAAAAGCCGATAGCGTAAAACACGGTTTGCTTTAACTCGCCAAATGCGGTGCTGAAGGGGGTGATGATTTCGAATGCGCCGTGCAGCTCGCCGGCCCGGCGGTTTTCCATGGCATAACCGAGTAAATCCTGGCCCTTGTCGTTGCCCCACAAGGCTTGCGAGGTATTCGGGTCGCCGTGGCAAAGCTCGCATTGCTTGACCATTTTCACCGGCCTGAAATAGCGAATTTCTTGTTTTTCTTCGTCAACAATACTGTATTCGCTTACCGAAGGCTCTTTTTGGAATTTGGCCAGAACCTGTTGTTCCAGTTGATCCGGCATGTTTCTGGGCGGGTTACGCGGATTAAGTGCTGGCGCCTTAAAACGAAAACCGCCTTCCTTGGCTTTGGCCTCGATTACGTCCCAGGCGTTGGCGGTGGGGACGGTAGCAATAATCAGGGAGCGGCGGCTGGCGTCATCCTTGTCTTGCACCAACTGCCGGAGGTATGCCGGCGAGTAAAGACCGCTTTCCCACTTCTTGCTTACATTGTCGCGAATCGATTCGGAAAGCAGTAGCAATTGCCGAGAAGATTCAATCTTACGGTCTATCAGTTTTTGTTTTTCGATGTTGGCAAACATCAACAACAAGCCCAAGCCCAGGACGAAGAGGATGCCCGTGGTTATTGCTACCACTTTGACTCCGACCGAATGCCAGTTCATCAAGAACATAAGATTTCCCCGTTAAATTTATTGTTATAAGACTCAGCAAATTGGTAGATGGATGATCAAGTATTCCTTCCGCCAAGTAGTGTAGAAAATCAATTAAGGCTTGAAATTACGGCCATTTAGGTGCCGGTGTGGATGTTTTGTGGTCGAATCGCCCTGTTCAAGCTGCGAATAACGCGTTCGAACTCAGGTAAGGGCATGGGCTTACCGAATAGGTAGCCTTGAAAGGCATCGCAGCCTATACGCTCCAGGCAGATGCGTTGATCCTGGGTTTCCACCCCTTCCGCAATGACATTCAAGCCCAGGTTGTGGCCCATGCCGATAATGGTTTGGGCAATCACCGCATCGTTAGGGTCAACGATAAGGTCACGCACAAAGCTTTGATCGATTTTGAGTTGGCTAAGCGGCAACTTCTTCAGATAACTCAATGAGGAATAACCGGTGCCGAAATCGTCCATCGAAAAACGTACGCCCAATGATTTTAGCGTTTGCATTTTTTCGATAGCGTCCTCGACATCTTGCAATACCATGCTTTCAGTCAATTCCAGTTTGAGCTTTGCCGAGTTGGCGCCTGTGTTGTTAAGAATCCTGCAGATTGACTCGACGAAATCGGACTGACGGAACTGTCTGGCGCTCACATTCACCGCAAGTTGTAAATGCTGGGTGAGCGGATTTTGTTCCCAGGCCCGAAGTTGCTCGCAGGCGCATTGCAATACCCACTCGCCGATAGGCAAAATCAAGCCGGATTCTTCGGCAAGCGGGATAAACTCAGCCGGCGAAATCATGCCTTTTTGCGGATGTTGCCAACGTAATAACACCTCTGCGCCAAAAATATGGGCGTTTTTATCTACCTGTGGTTGGTAATGCAGGCTTAGCTGTTCTTGGGCCTGGGCATGGCGTAAATCGAACTCCAGCAATACGCGCGATTCCAGTAACGCCTGCATCTGCGGATCGAAGAAGCGCAACGTGTTGCGGCCGGCATCCTTGGCCTGATACAGGGCCGCGTCGGCGCGCCTAAGCGTGTCGTCGAACGAGTTGTTGTGTTCGTCGAATATGGCTATTCCGATACTGATAGAGGCGAGATGTTCTTTGCCGTTTAACAACATGCCGGTGTTGATGGCGCGCAATATCTTGTGCGCCACTTCTTCTGCATTCGTGGTTGCCTCCGCTTGTGCGCTGCCCAGATTTTCCAGCAACACGATAAATTCGTCGCCGCCCAACCGGGCAACGGTATCGCCTTGACGGACGCAGGCCTTTAGGCGCGAGGCAATTTCTATCAATAGCTGATCGCCGATTTGGTGGCCCTGAGTATCGTTAATCGTTTTGAAATTATCGACATCTATCATCAACACCGCGCCATGCTTACGCGCGCAACGGCTGTTGTGTAAAGCCTGCTGCAACCGGTCTTGCAACAGGCGCCGATTAGGCAGGTCGGTGAGCGGGTCGTAATACGCCAGACGATGAATGGCAGCTTGTGCTTCCTTGTGCTGGCTGATGTCGGTAAAGGCCGCCACATAATTGCAGGTATGGCCGTCCGCGCCGGTCACAACACTGATCGTCAGCCATTTCGGGTAAATGTCGCCGTTTTTACGCCTGTCCCAGACTTCGCCTTGCCAGAATTTTTCGCGCTTCAGTGTGGCCCACATTTCCCGGTAAAACTCTTGACTGTGGCGGCCGGATTTTAAAATCGAGGGCTTGTTGCCGATTACTTCGTCCGGCTGGTAACCGGTCAGCCGGGTGAAGGCGTTATTGACGCGCAGGATGATATTATTTTCGTCGGTAATCATGATCCCTTCCTGGGATTCGATTGCCCTCTCGGCAATCCGCAATTGACTCTCCGCCCAGCGGATGTTGCTGATGTCCCGGCTAATCACCACCATGCCTTTGCGTTGGCCGTTTTCCTGATAAATCGGCGTTTTGCGTACCTCTATTTCGATCGAACGGCCCTCGTCGTTGACGATGTGATCTTCGAACATGATCAAGTGCCCGGCCTTCCATACCGCTTCTTCGTCCGAAAATAGTTTTATATGCTTATCCAGTGCGTCCGGTTGTTGATCCGCCAGCTCCAGATAGGTCTTGCCCTGCCAATCCATGCCGTCAAATCTGAACAACTGTTGCGCGTGCTCATTGGCGAATAACAAGCGGCCGTCGCCGTCTTTGAACAGAATGGCGTCGGGAATGGCTTCTATCAGGCTGATGAGTTGCTGGCTGAGGGCTTTTAGCTTGCTTTCGCTTTCCTGTAGATCCAGTTGCGCCTGCGTGCGCACGGCAATTTCGGCTGCCAGTTGCTGATTGCTCGGTAGTTTCAATGCATGCGGTACCAACTTGAGGAGCAATATGGCGGCGGCCAGGGAGATGGTTGCCGTCAAGGCTTTTATGCTGGTATCCAACCAATACAACGGTTGCCAGATCAGGAAGATGGACATCAAGTGCGATGCCCCGCAGGCCAGAATAAATGAGCTGAACATCAAATAGATGCCGCGAAACTTCAAGTCTCGGCGTTGCGATACGACGTAAGCCAGAATGACGGCAATCGCGAAATAGGCCAGGGTGATTAACGCATCGGAAATTACATACGACCAGAGCAGGCCGGGCGTCCACTTTAAGCAAAACCCGTGCGGCATTAGTCCACCCGCACTGAAAAAATCGAAGAATGGTGTTTTCACGCTAATTTTCCAGCACGGTTTGGTCCGGACGTGAACGTGGACGGGTTTTGTGTATCGGACAATCCTTGGCTAAGCTCGGTTTTGTGCGCTCCAGGCAGTCATGGCAGGCGGCGCGAACGAATGGTG
This sequence comes from Methylomonas sp. 2F7, assembly GCF_057126975.1. Classification (NCBI taxonomy): domain Bacteria; kingdom Pseudomonadati; phylum Pseudomonadota; class Gammaproteobacteria; order Methylococcales; family Methylococcaceae; genus Methylomonas; species Methylomonas sp. 2F7. The sequence continues at coordinate 4,086,575 of NZ_CP195203.1, read as the reverse complement.
TGTGTTTGCTGAAGTATTTATCGAATATGCCGGTATCGAAAACCTGATGTACGTCGCCGCCACAGCCTTGCAGATTCAGTTCGACGCCGGCCTGCATCCAGTCGCAGATTAGCGAGATGGTGGCAATGCCGCACATATTGAATGTAGGGATGTTCTCGAGCGTTATCTTGGCGCTGGCGCGCGGATTGATTTTTGCGTGGGCCTTGCATGACGCCAGCAATTTATGGCATTTTGCAAACTCCAACGTGTTACGGATAGTCACCTCAAACAATTCACCTGTTACCGATACTTGCATAGATGAACCCCGATGCATTCAAAATTTTGGATTCTGCATCATATGTAAATGTGGATCGTCTGAATATCAGTCAATCTGAAATTCCAGGCAAGTAAAGATGTAATTTTGTGTGGGTCCATTCCTGGAGTTATAGGTAAATGACTACATGTTCAGGCGGTGTGCATCATAGTAGCGGATCAATTCGGCGTTATTGCTGATGTGCAATTTTTCAAACAGCCGGGCTTTGTATGTACTGACAGTCTTGTTGCTGATTGCCAGGTCCTTGCCGATGTCGTTCAGGCTTTGGCCCTTGGCCAGTAACTGCAAGATTTGAAACTCGCGCTCGGATAGTTTTTCATGCGGTTTGTTTAGCTCGGAGCTCTCGAATTCAAAGACCATTTTTTCGGCGAGTTTAGGGTCTATAAAACGGCCGCCGCCGGCGACGCGGCGGATCGCTATCAATAACGTCTCCGGGTCGTTATCCTTGGTTAGATAGCCATTCGCACCGGTTTTCAACGCGCGTGAGACGATTTGTAATTCGTTATGCATGCTCAAAATCAGGATGGGCAATGTCGGATATTGGCCGCGAATCCGGCTGATCATTTCCACGCCGCCGAGATCGGGCATGGTCAGATCCAGTAGCACCAGATCAACAGAATTTTCATCGAGAAAACTCAACAATTGCTGGCTGTTTTCGGCTTCGCCGACGACGGTAATATCGGTGGAGAGTGCGAATAGTTGTTTGAGACCGCCTCGCACAATGGCATGGTCGTCGGCAATGATTAGTCGGATCATAGTTCTGGTCTTTTAGGGTTAGCGGGGATACGTACCTGGATAGAGGTACCTTGGCCCGGGACACTGGAAATAGTGGTTTCTCCGCCCAACATCAAGGAGCGTTCCCGTATGCCGATTAGGCCGAAAGATTTGGTCTTAGTGGGCGCATTCGCGTCGAAACCACGACCATTATCGTAAATTTCCAGGCAATAGTGGTCCTTATCCAAATTGACGGCAATTTTTACCGTGCTGGCTGCCGCATGTCGCAGCACATTGGTCAGCGATTCTTGGGCGATCCGAAAAATCACGATTGCACATTCCTCGTCCATATCGAAATCATCTTCCGGATACAACAGATCGCACTGAATCCCGGATTGTTCCGCGAATTTCCTTACCAGCCACTCCAAAGCCGGCACTATCCCCATTTCTATCGCCGAGGGACGTAACGAGGTTGCCACATCGCGGGTAACCTGGATAGTTTGGTCCAGTAATTCCATGATGTTGCGGATTTGTTCGGCCAGTCCCCGGTTGTTAATTGCGAATTTCATGCGAAGCAGCGACATTTCCATGCGCAGGGCCGTCAACATTTGTCCCAGTTCGTCGTGAACTTCGCGGGCCATGTGCTTGCGCTCTTCTTCGCGGGCCTTTTCCCGGCGGGCGGCCAGTTGCCGCAATTGTAAGCGGGATGATTCCAGGTCTTTTTCTATTACTTTCAGCTCGGTGATGTCCTGCGATGTGCCTATGCCGCGCACGAAACTGCCATCCCCGGCAAATACAAGATCGGCGCGTTCCCTAAGCCATTTTATCTTACCGTTCGCCACTATACGGTGTTGGATATCGTAAGGCGCACCACGCATGGCAGCCTGCCAGGCTTGGTGCACGTAATGACGGTCAGCCGGATGGACACATTCCATGAAGCGCTCGTAGCTTATAGGCGTGCCTAAAGGCATACCGAAAATTCGGTAATTTTCGTCAGACCATTTCAGAGAACTGTCGCCAATGTACAAGGACCAACTGCCTAAATGCGCCTGGGCCTGGGCGTGAGCCAGATGCGCTTCGCTTTCGCGCAAGGCATTTTCGATCAACTTAAAATTGCTGACATCCATGTTAACCCCGACGATTTTTTGCCTGCCGCTCTTGGGATCGCCGGCTATGATGGCTGAAGCCTGAATGAAGCGTAAGGCGCCGTCGCTCTTCCGGCGAATTCTAAACTCCCAATGCTTTTCCTGTTGGTCTCGAATTAACTTGCGTAGTGTGGCTTCAGTGCGCGGTAAGTCTTCGACCACTACCAAGGTAGCCCAGGTCTGGTAGTCTATGGGCGTTCCCACGGGAATACCGAACATCTCGTACATGCGTTCATCCCAATCCCCGACGCCCAACGCCAGATCCCACTCGCAAATGCCGATTGCAGCGGCTTTGGTGGCCAGGCCCAAGCGCTCACTGTAATTGCGAAGTCGCTCTTCCGCGCTCCGACTTTCGGTTATGTCGCGCGCCAGACCGATGGTGCCCAGCACATCGTCTTTATCGTCGATGATGGGCGCTTTGATCGTTTCAGTCCAAGTCTCTCGCCCAGCATCGAAAGCTCTCTCGGTCAGCGATACTTGTTGCCGAGTCAGCATCACTTCTTGGTCAACCGCGCGATAATGCTCGGCCAGGCTTTCCGGCCAGATATCGAAATCAGTCACATCTTCTGAATCACGCAGACTGTCGATGCCCACGGCGGTTAGCCAATGTTTGTTGGCTTGAATATATTTCCCGTTTTTGTCCTTCATCCAGGCCAAGAATGGCAGGCTATCGTACATCGCACGCAGACGGGCTTCCGACTCGCTGATGCGTTTTTGCGCGGATTTCAATGCGGTGATGTCGGTCACCAAGACGAAAAATCCTTTCACTTGCCCTACCGCGCCATCCGGCAAATAGGCGGCTTGCGTATGCCGAGCTGCGCCCGCGAAATTGACGATGGTGCGCTCAAAATACTGTGGTTCTCCTTTCAGCACGGCATCTATAAACGGCTTATTCAGCGTGTATAGTTCATCGCCGATGACTTCGCGAATATGTTTGCCGAGCAAGTTTTCGGAGGTAAAGCCGAACCATTCCTCATAGGCTTTGTTGCCAAATTTGTTGATAAGATTTTTGTCCCAGTAGCCGATCATCGCCGGCATATGGTTGAGTACGGAACGCAAATTCTGTTGGTGCTCTAAAACTTCGGCCGCCTTCTCCGGGTTATTTGGCAACGAGGTATCCGAAAGTATTGTTAGCCATGCCGATATAGTGCCATGCCGGTCCGTTAGACCTCGACCGCTGACGCTGACGCGGACATCGCTGCCGTCTGCGCGTCTTACGGTTAATTCGATAGCTTCCGCCATACCTGGGCCAACGGGCTTGAAACACGGTAAAAGCGCAACGGGAAAAGGCGTGTTGCCGTCAGCGGAAAAAAGGTAATGTTGATTCTGCCAATCGGCTGTTGAGCCAATCCCCAGCAAAAGTTCGGCGGAGCGGTTGACGCAGATGATTTGGTGCGTCGTGTCGAAAACGATGACGGCTTCTTTAATGCTGTCGATGATCCCGTACAGCAAGTCGGTTTCAAGTTCAAAATTACTCAAGTTGAGTCGGCGGTTTGGCATCTCGACGAATTAGCAATGGTTTGGGAATGCAAGCATAAACGAGCTATGACATTTTTCGGCAAAGAAATTAGCTGGCATTCTCGGGCAGCCGAGGGAATACCGTCCCGGCTTCACTTGTCGGCGGATTGGCCTACACTTTGGGCATTATCAATTCGAGAGTCGCCCGCATGGAATTTAAAGACTATCTAAAAATCCTCGTCCAACACGATGGTTCGGATCTGTATTTGACGGCTGGCGCCCCGCCGGCGGCAAAGTTTCAAGGCAGCTTAAAACCGCTGGAAAACGTGAAACTTAGTCGTGAACGCATCAAGGAAATTGCCGACGGCATTATGGACGCCGAGCAACGCGCCTCCTTCGAACATGTGCCGGAAATGAATTTGGCTATTAGCGAAGAAGGAATTGGGCGGTTTCGTGTGAATATTTTCAAACAACGCAACTGTTACGCGCTGGTGATTCGCAACATCAAGGTCGATATTCCCAGTGCAGACGCCTTGGGTTTGCCGCAAATCCTGAAAGATAAAATCATGGAAAAGCGCGGGTTGATTTTATTTGTCGGCGGTACGGGTTCCGGTAAATCGACATCCCTAGCAGCGTTGATTGATTATCGGAACAGCAACTCATCCGGGCATATCATCACCATCGAAGATCCTATCGAGTTTGTACATCCGCATAAAAAGTCCTTAGTGAATCAGCGTGAAGTTGGCGTCGATACCCTCAGTTATGAAGATGCGCTGAAAAACACTTTGCGGCAGGCGCCGGATGTAATTCTGATCGGCGAAATTCGCAGCCAGGAGACGATGGAGCATGCCTTGGCTTTTGCCGAAACCGGGCATCTGTGTTTGTCCACCTTACACGCTAATAATGCCAATCAGGCGCTCGACCGAATTATCAATTTTTTCCCGGAGGAGCGTCGTCCGCAGTTGTTGATGGACTTGTCCTTAAATCTGCAAGCGTTTATTTCGCAACGTCTGGTACCCACCGTCGAAGGCAAACGGGTGGCGGCTATCGAAATTTTGCTGGGTACTAAATTGGTCAGCGATTTAATCCATAAAGGCGATATTCACGCCATCAAGGAAGCGATGGAAAAATCCGAAAATATCGGCATGCAGACTTTTGACAGCCATTTACTCAAGCTCTACAAAGGCGGGGTAATCACCTTGGAGGAGGCCTTGCGCAACTCGGATTCGCCGAACAATTTAAAACTGAAAATCAATTTGAGCGAAGGTTTGGGGTCGGCGACCAAAAAGCCCAGTTCTCTGGCTGGCAGTCTTGCTTTGGAAGAAATCACCAAGAAAGAGGGTGATGAGGAAAGTGAGGGACATTAAGGAAACTCCAACGAATGTCCCAAACATCTTTGCTTTGTCGTACAACGAAAGCGGGAAGCCCGGAAATTCAAAAAACTGGATTTCCTATTTTGGGAATGATGGGGCTATCAAAACATAAAAACGGACGATGGGCCATTTTGCAAGCGAGTTGCAATCGATAGATTTAGCTATCGTATTCCCAATGGAATTAGCGTGTTCATAGAGCCTAAAACCGTTTTGAACAGGCTAGGATAAGTCTGCGACGCTGAGGATCCTATAAACCTCGTAGGCTGGCTGCTGATAAGGATGGCAAGCCAGCAAGGTTTGCACCACCGTTTTAATTAAATCATCGGCGCAAACCATTTCTATCTTATATTCAGCGACCTGCTGAATTTCACCGATACTGCCCAGATAAGGGTGGCTACCGGCGAGAGGCCGGAATTGGCCCTCGCCCAGCACTTGCCAGGCACAACTGTCGTAATCGCCGATACGCCCGGCCCCTTGCTCGAACAACGCTTGTTTTAGCTGTTCGGCATGGCTGACCGGCACATAAAAACTCAGTTTATACATAGTGCCGGATGCCAGGTGACCATGCCAAGCAGGTTAGGGTTACGAACATCAGCCGGTAGCCAGTAAAAACACGCCCCACAGCACTACAACCAGCGTAATTTCCTCGATCATGTTGATGGCGGCCTGTCGGTCCGCTCTGTTCAGCATGGCTGTTTGATTGGCTTTTTGATCGCGCATATGAACGGATTGATGAAGCATAATCTCCTCCTAGTGGTGGTTGGTATAGCTACGCATTTGTCCGACTAATACCCCTTGTATTTCCACTTGCTCGGGCCGGTAACGCATGGCCTGCATTGAGGAATTGGCGGGAATTAGCAGGGTTTCGTGTGGGTACTGCTCGATAAATTTCAATGTTGCTTCGGCTTTTTCAACCAATGCAACGACGATTTCGCCGTTACGGGCATGGCTGCGTTGTTCGATGATGACCCAGTCGCCGTCGAAGATGCCTTCTTCCTGCATCGAATCACCCTTTACTTTCAGGACATAACAAGGGTTCTCGGTTTTCAATTCTTCCGGCACAGCCATATAAGAAATGTTTTCGATGGCTTCTATCGGTCTGCCGGCGGCTATGGTGCCGACAAAAGGCAGCATGCCGGATGCCACGGTTTTGTTGACCAGCGATTTGGCGTGTTCGGTCAGGCGAATGCCGCGTTGCTTGCGCTCCGGTGCTTCAATCAAATTGGCGTCGATCAGTGCCTTGATCTGGCTGTGCAATGAACCGCGCGATTTCAAACCCATCGCCGCGCACAATTCTTCCAGTGTCGGCGGATGACTGAATAGCTCCTGATTTTGTAGCAGGAAGTCGAAAATTTCTTGTTGCTTACGGGTAAGTGTCATGTTTGTTCTGCATTTGTTTTGTAAAAGCATACAATGAAAACAAATGCAGAACAAATAATTTTTTCAGGTTGCCGGAAAAATTTGCTATTGGTGGGTTGCTGTGGATCAGGAGCGACGAAAAACAGGCTTTTCGAAGAGGCTATTTTTTAACCTGGCCCTTATATTTCCGTTGGCCGTCATACCCGTGAAAGCGGGAATCCAATTTAGCAACTGGGCTCCCGGCTTTACGGGAGCGAGCTTATTTAGAAGTGTGGTTAATAGCCGTTGCGTAAGGTCCAGTGAGACTGAAACCGGTCATTCTGCAAAAAGCAGGCATTTTCGGATGTTATTGCCGCGCTGGGAAACGGAAGTAGAAAGCCGTTACCAGCGTTCCAACGGGGTGGACTGGGCGTTTTATCGAAAGTGTTATTTGCTTGCGTCAGTGACGCATTTCTTGGTGAAGCTATTCTTCGCAGCGCCTTTCAAGTTTTTCTCGGCAGCTTTTGCATCGCAGCCGGCTTTAGCGGCAGTGATTTTGGCGTCTTTCTCGCATTTTTTAAGAAAGCTATTTTTGGCGGCGCCAGCCAGCTTTTTTTCAGTAGCCTTGGCTTCGCAAGCTGCGTCGGCTGCATACGCCGTTTGGCTCAAGAAAAATAAAGCTACTATTGCCAAAATAATATTTTTCATTAGGTATCCTCCGAATAGATTAATAGAGCGCTTATTCTGTAGTTGCTGAGGTTTGGATGGCTCTCGCAATTGACCCTCTGTTGCTTGCCGTTTACCGCAAGAGGTCTTTATGCCCCAACAATCGTTATTTTCAACGCAAGCGGCTAAGTGTCGCGTGATGAACGATTTTCTCAACAGTAAAACGCTAGCCCTTCAGCACTATGGTTTCGACGTGGTCTCCCCCTCTGGCCGACAGCGTGATTTTGTCCTCCTGAGCCAACCAACCGATACTTCTTTGAATGATGGCCTCTTCCTCCGGCAGTACATAAACTAATTTGGCAACCGGTGTCGCGCCGTTTTCAGCCAAATGATGCCAGATAACCCCAGCGGTCAAACCTATGCGTTCGTGCATGGAAATTACGATTGGCGCGGTTTCACTTGGCTCTGCTTCCACAGTAGGCTCTACTTTAGCGGCTTTGGGCTTTGGATTAGCTTTTTTCGCGGCTGCTTTAACAGTGGGCGCCGGGGCTTTTTCGGTACTTTCCGGGGCAGTCGGTGCTTCAGTAGCTGTTTTTACGGCTTTAGGCGTTGTAGTTGCTTTGGGTTTAGCTTTGGTTTTGCCCGGTGCGGTGGACATTTCTTGTGCTGTTTTAACGGCAACGGATTTGGTAGGGGATTTTTTAGTCGCTTTCGCTGGAGCAGGCTTTTCAGTGGCAGAGACTGACGTTTCAGATGTTGGCGTAGTTTTTTTCATATTGGCTTTCAGACGGTCAAGGGTAGAGTTGTTTCCAGCATTCGGGCTTAGCGTATTCCGTTACTGAGAGTTTAATCGAGATTTTAACCGGATTTACAAATCGATTGCTTGTTAAACAAACGGCCATAAAAAAACCGGTATCAGCTTAGCCGATACCGGTTTGATATTACGAGCCCAAGCTGTGTTTAGTGTACGTCTTTCCAGTACTCTTTTTTCAACAGATAGGCTAGTGCGATAAACATCAGGATAAAGAACAACACGTATTTACCCATTTGTTGTCTTTCCAGTTGCACCGGTTCGCCGACGTAAACCAGGAAATTGACCAGGTCGTTGACCATTTTGTCGAATTCCTGAGGTGTCATTTGCCCCGGTTGTTCCAGTTTCAGACCGGTAATGACGTCATGGCCGTCGATTTTCTGGGTAATCGCCGATTGCGTACCTTGCAATTGCCAGAACACGTTGGGCATGCCGACATCAGGGAACACGACATTGTTAACGCCCAAAGGTGCTTTTCCCGGCTCGGCATAGAAGCTGCGCAGGTAGGTATACAACCAGTCGGCGCCGCGCGAGCGGGCAATCAGCGACAAATCGGGCGGCGTGGTGCCGAACCATTTTTCCGCATCGTGCGCGTTCATCGCCGAATGCATCTGATCGTAGATGCCGGCCCCAAAAGGTGCCACCACTTTCAGAACTTCCGCTTCATCCAGCTTCAGATCGATAGCGATACGTTTGTAGCGGATATGTTTTGCCGAATGGCAGCCCAGGCAATAGGTAACGTAATATTTCGCGCCGCGCTCCATCGCCATGGTGTCGCTTAAGTCGATGTCGGCGCTGTCGAGTTTGACGCCACCGCTGGCCAGCACGTTGAAAGGCAGCAAAAATAAAAGAGTGTAGAGTATCTTTTTCATGGCTTAATCCAGGCTCTTTTTCAGGTTTTTTGCAAAACGAATCAGTACGGCAGATATGCCGGACCAGTTCGGCCTTTTCTTGGCGATAGTGCCGCCGATATTGTCGGGAACTTGCTGTACCTCAACCACTTCATCGACTAAGGCCAGTAGAGCCGGAATGCGATCTTCCAGGCTCGGCTGGTCGGTCAGGCGATTCGGTACCGGTTTGGTTTTTTCCCAGCGGGTATACAGAGGCATCAACAGGAAAAATCCGAAGTAAACTGCGGTCAATACCCGAGCAACAGTGGTGGCACCTGGCGTAGCAGGCTGAGTTCCCAAATAACCCAAACCGATAAAGGCGACTACAAACAATGCCACGGCTTTTTTGAAGATGCCGCCACGGTAACGGATGGATTTGACCGGGCTACGATCCAGCCAAGGCAGCATGAACAGCACCACAATCGCGCCGCCCATCGCAATCACGCCGGCAAACTTATCCGGTACTGCGCGCAAAATGGCGTAAAACGGAGTGAAATACCAGACCGGCGCAATATGTTCCGGGGTTTTCAATGGATCAGCCGGGATAAAGTTGGCGTGTTCCAGAAAGTAGCCGCCCAATTCCGGCATGTAGAAAATCACCGTGGCGAAGAAGAACATGAACACGCCGACGCCGACGATGTCCTTGACGGTGTAGTAAGGATGGAAAGGAATGCCGTCGACCGGATGTCCCCAAGGGTCTTTTGATTGCTTGATTTCAACGCCGTCAGGGTTGTTGGAACCCACTTCGTGTAAGGCGACAATATGCAGGAACACCAGGATTAACAATACTAGAGGCACGGCGATGACGTGAAACGCGAAAAAGCGGTTCAACGTGGCGTCGGACACCACATAGTCGCCTCGCACCCACAGCGATAACTCGTCGCCGATCACTGGAATCGCGCTAAACAAGGAGATGATGACCTGGGCGCCCCAGTAAGACATCTGTCCCCAAGGCAGCAGGTAACCCATAAACGCTTCCGCCATCAGGCAGACGAAGATCAGCATGCCGAAGATCCAGATCAGTTCGCGCGGTTGCTTGAACGAGCCATAAATCAGGCCGCGGAACATGTGCAGATAGACCACGATGAAGAACGCCGAGGCGCCGGTGGAGTGCATATAACGCACTAGCCAACCCCAGTTGACGTCGCGCATGATGTATTCGACCGAGTCGAAAGCCAGTTTGGCATCCGGCTTGTAGTTCATGGTCAGTAAAATGCCGGTGATGAACTGATTGACCAGCACCAACAGGGCCAACGAGCCGAAAAAATACCAGATGTTAAAGTTTTTGGGCGCGTAGTAATGCGCCATGTGTTCATTCCACAAATCGGAGAGTGGAAAACGCTCCAGCAGCCATTCGCTGCATTGATTCATTTTTTGCTTCATGCTGGGTTTGCCTCGCTTTCTTCGCCAACGACAATCAGATTGTCTGTTTCATATCGATAAGGCGGTATCTCAAGATTGGTAGGGGCGGGAACGCCGCGATACACACGACCGGCCAGATCGAACCAGGAGCCGTGACACGGGCAGAAGAAACCGCCTTTCCAATCCGGGCCCAAATCGTTAGGGGCAATTTCCGGGCGAAACGTGGGCGAGCAGCCTAAGTGCGTGCACAGGCCGACCGCGACAAAAATTTCCGGTTTAATGGAGCGCAGCGGATTTTTGCTGTTCTGCGGCTGCATGGATTCGTTGGATACCGGGTCAGCCAATTTGCTGTCCAGAGTCGCTAGAGTGGATATGACCTCCGGCGTCCGATTCAAGACCCACACCGGCTTGCCGCGCCAAGCCACGCGAATTAGCTGGCCGGGTTCCATCTTGCTGATATCGACATCGACGGGCGCGCCCGCTGCCATGGCTTTGGCGCTGGGCTGCATTTGCGAGAGAAAGGGGACGGCCAAATAGCCGGCACCCACTGCACCAACCACCGACAGTGCCGAGGTCAGAAACTGGCGTTTGGAATGATCGACGCCTTCGTGGTTCATAAGTAACACTCCTGATGATGTGATGTATATCGCGATACATCGATTATTATAATTTTCAGCAAATATACCCTACTGTCCGTGATTATTGAAATTGTTCTTGCGACAGCGCTATTCAAGGGTTTCAGGCCTTTGCGGATAGTGAGAATCATCACTTTAAAGCAACTGTCAACGCGCTTAGAAAGGCTTGATTTTCTTCCGGTTTCCCGACGGTGACGCGCAGGCAATTGTGTAACAGCCCGCCTTGAGGGGACAGATTCTTGATCAACACGCCTTGCGACTTCAGTGAGGCAAATACGTCGTCTGCGGCTTTGTTAAGGGTGCGGAACAAAATGAAGTTAGCGGCGCTGGGGTAGGCTCGAACGCTAGGCGTCTCCTCTAAGGCTTGGAGAACCAAAGCGCGCTCCCCTCGTAGCGTTTGGGTTTGTTCTAACAGAAACTCGCCATGATCCAACGCAAATCCCACCGTGATTTGGGTCAGGCAATTGATATTGTAAGGTAAGCGGACTTTATGCAACTGCTCCACAATGGCCGAATCGCCGGCCAAAAATCCCAAGCGTAACCCGGCCAGTCCCAACTTGGAAACGGTACGCATCACCAGTAAATTAGGATAATGTTCCAGCTCGCCGATAAAGCTGGCGTCGGCAAACGGCGCATACGCTTCGTCGACCACTACCAATCCCGGTGCTAGGCTGAGTATTTCCTTGATGGCTGCGGCATCGAATAAGTTGCCGGTGGGGTTGTTGGGATAGGCGATAAAAATCAAGGCAGGTCGAGATTCGGCAATCGCCGCGCGCATGGCCGGCATGTCCAGTTCAAAACTGTCTGCCAGCAATGGCACGCCTCGGTAACGCAGGCCCAGGCTTTGCGCCACTTGTTTGTACATCACAAATCCGGGTTCCGGTGCCAACACGGCGGCATCGGCGCTTAAAGCCATTAGTAATATTTGAATGATTTCGTCGGAGCCGTTGCCGAGCAGCAAGGCCGCTTGCTCCGGAATGCTATTCGCCCGGCGCAATGCGACTGCCAGTGTCTTGGCTTCCGGGTCCGGGTAGCGGTTGATCGGGCAGGTCTTTAGCGATTCCAACCAGCGTGCTTGAATATCTTCCGGCCAGCTATAAGGATTTTCCATGGCATCGAGTTTGATGAAGTTGCAGGCATCGGCGACATGGTAGGCCGACATGGATAGAACTTCGGAGCGGAACAGCGTTTCGAGCGGTTGGGTTGGCATGTAGTCAAACTCTGCGGAATTGGAACGAGCGGCATTGATATTACACCCTAGGAAACTGGGTTGGCCGCGAGGGCAAAAAATCGGCGGGTTTTAACAAAGCGGAGGACGAACGTATAACCTTGAAAACCAGCCTCTTGCGTCCCCGTTGACGCGAGTCGCTCGCTACGGTGCGGGCGGATATAGGGCGCGGGGATAATAACACTGCTTGCTGGAGGTGGCAAAGGGATTAGGCGGCAGAGCGGGCTAATATGCCGATTTGCCTTTGGCGGCGGTGATGCTTATGGCGATACACTTTTATGGCGCGTCAATTATAGTAGGTCAGGTTGCCGCTATCGCGGCTTCCTGACGATTTGCTTTATAAGGTTACCACTGCGACTCGCCCGTTTCCGGGTCGTACATTTCGTGGAATATTTTGTGGCGGTTGGCGATCAATTCATCGATGCTGGGCGAGTTGCTCATCGCTCTGGAAATTGCCAGCTTCATGGCTTCGTAGTTAGTGCGGTACAAATCCTTGCGGTCCAGTTCCGGGTTTTCCGCGCAGGAGGGGTCGATCCAGATCATGGCAATGATGCACAACTCGTTGGCTTGTAGGCGCGGAATAATGCCGTCGGCGACGCTATCGATCACCGCGTCGGCAACTGCGGACTGTACCGGGCCGCCCAATAAGTTGACGTAAGCCGAGGATTTGATCGTGACTTTTGGCACCATGATGGTGGCCGGACGCACTTGTTGGTTGGTGGCGCGGATCGCGAACATGCGCGTGTGGCCCGCAGTTTGCCCCATCAGATTGGCAAAGGCATGACCGGCCGGGCCTTTGACGTCGCCAATCAGAATTTCCGGCATCGCGTCGGTGCCTTGGCCGTCGCTGGAAAATACGGTGGCTTCGCCGGTTCTAAACCAATAAGAGTCTGACATGGTGCGTCCTCGGAGTATGTTAGGAAAGGCCGCATTCTATGCCCACGCTGGGCTTGCGGCAATAGGCGGGCTTATCCGGCTTGGGGTTTAGATTGGTGGCTAACCATCTCTGTTTATTTGGGGCGGAGTGCTATTGGTGCATGCGATCCTTATGCACTCAGGTAAGGCTGGAGAACTAATAGGTCCCACAGCGAATCCAGTGTAGCCGCTCGTCTCCCGCCTGCGCGGGTATTTAAAGTCCGAGTAAAAAATGTCCAGTGGCGCTATACCTGCAAGGCTTTTACCGCACTGCGCAGCAACTGCAAACATTGGCGATTGGCGGCCAAATCCAGCGCGCTGAAATCGTCCTGCGTACTGAGTAGCGGATCGGCGCCGGCTTCCAGCAATTGCTTGACCACAGCGTGTTTGCCACTGGAGGATGCATAAGTCAGGGCGCTGGCGCCACTGGGATTTTGATAATTAATATCGATGCCGGCCTCTAGCAACAAGCCGATGCAATCGCCCGCTTCGGCAAAACATGCGGCCCACAGCGCGTTGTTGCCGTAAGCGTCCAGCGCGTTAAGATTTGCACCTTGCTTCAACAGATAGTTCAGTACATCGGCCCGGCCTTGTTGGGCGGACAGAATCAATGGGTGCTTGCCGTGCGGATTGAGGTCCAATTGAAAGCCGTTTTCCAGCAACCAGGCGTCTATTTCGGGAGTAATAGTCATGCGATAGGGTGCGGTTTAGACCAGCGAGGGTCGGTGGAGTAAGGACAGATGGCCGACACCGGCTGTTTTCAATTTGTCGGCCAGCTCGTGACGCGCCAGTTCGCCTTTGCCGCGCAGATACTTCAATTCGCTACCGGTCAGCAAGGTGATGGCGATGAGCTTTATTTCGCCGCCTGCAAGCGTTAAAGTTTTGGCGGGTTCGCTATTAGCCCCCAATAAGGCGCCAATTTGGCCGCGGCCGTCCTTGATGTGATCGATAGCAAATTCCATCGATAGCAGTTCCCCGTTCAATAGCCTTTCGCTTAAACGCGGGAAGCCGGCCAAGGTATGGCTGACTTCGGCGGTCAGCGGAAATAACCAGGTGTCGGCGAATTTAGCGAGCGGTGCGTTCTCGGCGGCGCCGGAATCCGGGCTTTCGATAAACACTTCCAAGCCCAGGCCGGTTTCCGGTCTGTCGCGCTCCACCCAGGGGTCGGATAAGCCATCGGAGATCACACAGGCGTTTTGGCCGTGCCGCGCAGCCAGCCAAGCAGCCCCGGCCGGCCATTCCGGGCCGTCGCTCATCGGACCCATCAAGGAAGTCAGGGCGGCTAGGTCGGAGCCCAGCCGTTCTTTCAAGGCTTGGTGGCGGGACTCGGTCGCCATCCGCAGGCGGTCCGCATAGGTCAGGCCGACGATGTGTTCAGTCTGCGGCATGCGTTGCCTCCATCGCTAAGGCTTCCCAGCGCTCACGAGCGGTAAAACTGACTTCTTCGTCGGCGTCGTCAAGCATCTGCTTCAGCAGTTCCGGCTCGGCGCGCAGCGCCACTTCATAGCGTACGGTCCAGTCTTCGTCCTTGCTCATCATGGCTAGATCGTCGACCTCCATGCGCTGCGCGACGATACGGCGGATGTTCACTTCTTGATCGTTGGCCATCAAGCCCAAACTCACGCTGGGTATGCGCTCCGCGACGGTGCGGCGTACTTCATTGTCCGGGTCGGCGACTAAACGGAATAGTCGGCCTTTGGGCAAGCGTTTGGCAACGTAAGTGCGTACCAAGTAATCCGGATCGTTGGCCATTAACTCGAGTTGGGTTTCCGGCAGGCGGTCGGCCACCGTGACTCGCACTTCCCGGTCGCTGTCCTGGCTTAATTCCAGTAGCCATTCCACCGGCACACGATAAGCCAGTACCCGGCGCACGGCCTCGTCGGGGTCGGTCAATAAGGGGCGTAAATGATTGGTCGGCAGATACTGGGCCGCAATTGCGCGCCGTTCCCAGAACGGGTCTTGGGTGTAATTTAACGCGTAGACCGGATGCGCTTTGAAAAAACGGTCGATTTGCCGGCCGCTTTCTGCTACTACGCAGCGATCACCCGGCTTGCAGGTGCCTGTGGCGAGTAAGGTATCCCGGTAAGCGCAGTGGGAGCAGTCGGCCAACGGGGTTAGATCAAATTGATCTTGTTCTGCTAAGGATGAGGCCGACATCTAGGCGGCCTCCGCCAAGACCGGCAGCAACTGCGGCGTGACTTGCGCCAGCCAGACTCTGATGCGCTCGTCGGTCAAATGCGGTTGGCCGCGTTGATCTAGTACCAGGCCGACGAATTGATCGTCGATCACCGAGTCGGAATGTTCGAAGGTATAGCCTTCCGTGCTCCAGCGGCCGATCATCTCGGCGCCGAATCCGTAGAATACCCGGTAAAGTTGGATCAGGGAGCTGGCGAAGCGCGAGGCGTAGCGTTCTTGATGGCCCAAGCCGAATAGCGCGATCCGTTTGCCGGAGAGATCGACGCCATTCAGGGTTGGTACGAACTCTTGCCAGCTGCGCTCCTGACATCCGGCTCCCAAACCGGGCAAGTCGCCTATGCCGTAGCTGGGAGTACCCAATATCAGCGCGTCGTATTGCAATAGTTCTTCGGGTTTAACCCGATTGATGTTTTTGGGCTTGTCGGCCAGCTCTTCGCCCAACAAACTGAAAATCTTTTTTGCCACTAGACGGGTGCTGCCGGTATCCGTTCCGAAAAAAATGCCGATTTTGCTCATAAATCACCTGTAATCGAGAGTGCGGGATAAGGCTTGTGCAGCCGTTTTAAGCTTCTCAGCAAATTTTGATCCAGATTTAAAATCAGTCTGCTTGTCTGATTTTTTTGTTTTAGATCAGTTAGATAGATATTTTTGCCGTATTTTCCGGTTGAGGTCTGTGCAGGCATGTCTACAATTGCAGGACGGTTGGGGTGATTTGTGACATAGCGGCGCGGATTGCCCGTTAGATTGAGGTTGGATTGTTAGCGTCAAAATGCAGCTCTCCAGCAAATGCACGAGGTCCCGTTATGTAGCAGTGACAGTATCTACGGCTATTGCAATAAGCCGGTTTCTTATAAAACGGGATGAGCTAAACGCCTGTTTTAGAGCAAGCTGATTAAGTGGTTATTCTCAATCCAGCCAAGCATATTCATTATCGTAAAAAATATTCAAGGACGCCTTATGGCAATTCTGCGCTGTAACAATTGTGCCTATATACGTGAAGTGCCGAATGAACATGTGGGCAAAACGGTTAAATGCCCGGTTTGCGAACAAGCATCGGCAATTCACGATACCGTAGTTTTTGTGAAGAAACTGATCGATAAATACGGCGTGTTGTTGGGTAAATATCGAGAGTTAGAGCAGGCGGGTAGCCCCGGTGCGGAAGTTTTGCGATCCGACACGCGCTTGCTTAAAGTCGAAGACGTGGATTTGCATAATACTGCGGTGATGACCAATAGTATGCAATACAAGCCTATTATCAGCTGGTTTGAGCGTAAGAATGTTCAGGTCGAAGTAAATCATAATGCCTTGGATACGCAAGGTTTTTATGATGAAGTGGCGGTTGAGTTGGGCGATAACTTTCCGGTCTTGCAGGAGGTACTGGATAAAATTAGAAAAGCCCAAAGAAATAACTACGCATCGGTAGTTTTGAATTTAAACGATTACAGTCAAAATCAAATTAAAACGATTACCGGATTTTGTAAAAACCTGTACGAATTCTCGTTTGTTGCCAAGTATTTTTATAATAAAAATGAAAAGAGAGTCCATCTAACTTTACAGAGTATGTCGGCCATCGTTGGATTTTTTAATGGTGAATGGTTGGAGTGGTATGTGTTTATGAAATTGCTGAAACACTTCTACGAAAGTAAAGGACTTTTCTCTTGCTTAAGAAACTTTAATATTCAGTTTGCGAATGAAGATAAATATGAAGTGGATGTGTTTTTTCTAATTAATGGGTGTATACCGGTATTTATAGAGTGTAAATCCGGAGAATTTCGTTCCTTTATCGAAAAGTACTGCAAAATGCGGCGCAGACTGGATATCGCCAAGGAAAACTTTCTGTTACTGGTCTTGGGTGTTAGTGATGAGCAGGTGTTGGGGCTAACCAAAATGTACGATATTACCTTCGTCAATGAGACGGGGTTTATCAAACACATTGCCGGGCTGACGGTGCAATAATCAATACCGTTTTTAGCTTGTGGTAATTGAGTTATTTTTCCCTCTTTTGCTGTTATTTCCAGAATCTATGGTAGTATGAAAAGGCTTTGAGCAAGCAACCGGATTAAAATATACAGTCATAAATTTGTAATTTTAATGTGGTTTAAAAAAACACTTAAATATCAATTGATAGGATTTGTATGAACACAGTAAAAAAAACCTTGGCTTCATTTTTAGTGATCGCCGCAGCATTAGTTTCCACATCAGCTAATGCAAACAGCGCTGGCGACGCCAAAGTTCGTGCAGCCGGTGAAGCTACCGTTGCCAAAGTAGAGGAAGCTGTAAGTTTGCTGGAAAAAGGCGACAAAGAAGGCACTTTGAAAGCGCTGGGCGATGTTCGTCAGTCACAAAAAGAGTTCCGCTACGAGCAAACCGAGCGTTTGCGTCAAAGAGCTGGTGACAAACTGAAAGTTGCCCGCGATGAGATCGAAAAAGGCGACGCTAATGCCACTGCTAGTTTGAAAGCGACTCTGGATCTCTACAAAGAAATGATGAAAGTATATAGCGCCGCTCACTAAGGACGCATCTAATCAATCCAAGCTGGATTGATTAACGGCTGCCACCGAAAGACCTGTTTTCTCGGTGGCTCCCAACTAAATAACACTGTTTTCTCGATGTTTATGCCTATTTGGCACCCCGCAAACATCGACTTTTTAAAGCTTACAATCGGCAAACAATTTCTCAAATTCCTGAGCCGGTAATGGCTTTGCGAACAAATAGCCTTGTCCGAAATCGCAACCTGCCGCAGTAAGCAAATCCCGTTGGCTTGACGTTTCTATGCCTTCGGCAATCACTTTTATTCCCAGTTTGTGGGCCATCACGATGATTGCCTCGCATAAGGCCATGTCGTCGGAGCCTATCGCCAGATTGCGGACGAAGCTCTGATCTATCTTCAGGTAATCGATGTCGAACTTTTTCAGATAAGACAACGAGGAATAGCCGGTGCCGAAATCATCCAGCGACACCTGAATACCTGCGTCGCGGAACGACAACAGTTGCTCGGCCACGCTGCTATTGGCATCCAGTAACAGGCCTTCGGTAATTTCGATGACGACGCTTTGCCCGGAAAGACTCAGCGCCTCCAATGTGTCCAGCCAATCGCGATGACTGTCGCGTTCATTCCGAAACTGGACCGGCGACTTATTGATACTGATCTGGAATTTTTCGTGTATCGATTGCCGCCAGCGGCTGGTTTGTTCGGCGGCTTCCTGAAAAATCCAATTGCCTATACTGCTGATCAAACCGGTTTCTTCGGCAATCGGAATAAAATCCGCTGGGTTGATCAGGCCGCGTGTCGGATGTTGCCAGCGGATCAGTGCTTCCGCTTTCCGCACAGTATTGGTAGCCAGTTCGACGATGGGTTGGTAACACAGATAAAACTGCTGCCCCGCCAAGGCCAGTCGTAGGTCGTTGCTTAGCCGTAGCCGCGCCTGCGCGGATTCCTGCATGGTCGGGATGAAGAAACAATATTGATTCCGGCCCTGGCGCTTGGCGGCATACATTGCCTGGTCCGCATGCTTTAACAGAGATTTCAGGTTGTCGGCATCGTCCGGGTAAAAAGCGATGCCGATGCTGGTGGAAATATAGGCAATTTCGTTACCCAACTGAAAGCATTCAGTCATTTTTTGCAACAGGTTGCCGGCTATGCGCTCGGCGTTGCCGGGCTCACCGACATCGCTCAGGATCACAGTAAATTCGTCGCCGCCCAGGCGGGCTACGGTATCGGTCTCCCGCACGCTGGCCAAAATGCGTTGGGCGGCGATTTGCAGCAACTCGTCGCCCATGTCGTGTCCCAGGGTGTCGTTCACTTCCTTGAATAAGTCCAGATCGATAAACAACAGGGCCAGACGCTTATGTTCCCGGTGGGCTTTTTTGATGTCCTGGCTCAGCCGGTCGTAAAACATGCGCCGATTCGGCAATTGGGTTAATGGGTCGAAATTGGCTTGTTGCCAGATCACGCCTTCGGTTTTTTTCTTTTCGGTAATATCGGAAAATAAAGCCACCCGCCGCTGCATGGTCTGCTGAGCATCGAAGATGGTATTGACGGTTAACCACTTGGCATATATCTCGCCGTTCTTACGCTTGTCCCAAATTTCGCCCTGCCAACTGCCCTTGCTTTGAATGGCTTGCCACATGGCTTCGCTGTGGCTGCTGCTGTTTAGAATGTCTATGTGCTTACCGACTACTTCATCCGATTGGTAGCCGGTAATGGTGGTAAACGCGGCGTTGATTGTGAGGATGCGATCATCTGAGTCTGCCAACAACATGGCCTCGCTGCTGTTTTGATAAATCAGCGCGGCCTGTTGTAGGGCTTCTTCGATACGCTTACGTTCGGTAATGTCCCGGGCGATAGCCAAGTTATAGCCGACGTTGGCGTATTCGAAATAATTGGCCACCACTTCCACCGGAAATAGCCTGCCATCCTTGGTTTTGTGGATGGTTTCCAACTTATTCGAGCGCTTAATTTTCAGTTCCGCCCAATGCGCGGCCCAGACTTGCCGTGGAAAGCAAGGGTCTACATCAAATACGCTCAACCGCAACAGTTCTTGATGGCTATAGCCCAAAGCCTTGCAAGATTGGTTGTTGACGTAGATGAAGCTGGCATTCTCGGTAATCAAATAAGCGCTGTCGTGCATTTGATCCATGCCAAAGCTTAATTGGGCTAAGCGCCTGCGCGAGGTTTTTTGCTCGGTGATGTCCCGAAAACTCCAAACCCGGCCGGCCGGTTGGCCGTCCAGATATTGTGGTTGGCAATAGCTTTCGATAAAGCGGCCGTCTTTAAATTCCAGTTCGCTGGCGTAGCGTTGCTTGGGGTATTTATAAATCTCTTTGATGCGGTTTAGGAAGGTGGTTCGATTTTTTAGGAGTTTCAGGGCATAAGTCAGCGATTTTTCGTCGTCGCCGATCTTTAAAGAACCTGCCGGGATGCCCCAAAGCCGCATGAATTGAGGATTGAAGGTGGCGATTTTGCCGAACAGATCGACTACCAATATAGCGTCGGTGCTGGAGTCGAGCGCGGCTTGAAGGATTGATAGCGATTTTTGCAAACTGGCTTGTTTCTGCTTGGATTGGACCATGACTCGGCTACACGTGCTAGCACGTAACTCTAGCAAAGGCTTATTTAAAAGGTTGTTTTATAAGCCTAGCCGATTCCGACAGTGCCGTACCTTTTTATATGGATCAATACCAAATGCTTATTGACCGGCAAAGTAATGCATCGCCCCCAGCAAGGGGGTGCGCGGATTCAAAGCCAACTTAACCGACAATTTGGCGAGCATGGGTTGAAACCGGCCCTTGGCGACAAAAGCCTGGATAAATTCCCCGGATTCCAAAGCCGATCTGATTTTCGGGCCGATACCGCCGCCGATGAATACGCCGCCGGTAGCGAAGGCTTTTAAGGCCAAGTTACCTGCTTCGGCGCCGTAAAGTTCCGCAAACAAGCGCACGGTTTCACGGCACAAGGGGTCTTCTCCGTCCACGCCCAGGCGGGAAATCAACGCATTACGATCCACACCGCGCGCTTCGGCTGCCGGAGGCACTGCCGGGCAGGGCGGGGCAAAGCGGATGTGCGCCAGAAAATCGTAGATATTGCTGAAGCCGATACCGGACAACACCCGTTCGCAGCTGACATGAGCAGGATAACGGTCGCGCAGATAAGTCAAAAGTTGGTCTTGTTGCGGGTTTTGCGGCGCAAAATCGCAATGACCGCCTTCGGTGGCGATGGGGTGATACTGGTTGCCGTCCCAATGCAGCATCGCTTCGCCGAGACCGGTGCCGGCGGCGATTACGGCGATGTTGCCGGTTTGCGGTTCGGCATTGGGGTTGAGTTCGATGAAGTCCTGGTCTTGCAGATGCAGCATGCCAATCGCCATCGCTTCCAGGTCGTTCAACAATTTCACGCGTTCGGTGCTCAAGCGGAGTTTGAGCTGTTCGCCGTCCACCAGCCAGGGCAAATTCGTCGTCTGACAGCGTTGATTGACCACCGGGCCGGCGATGCCGAAACAGGCTGACGACACTATTGGATTGTCGCTCAGAAACAGATCCAGAATTTCCTCAAACGTTTGAAACTCGCCGCTGGCAAAGGTTTGTTCTTGTAAACAGCTCAGCGTGCCGTCGGCTTGTCTGTCGAGTAAGGCCAGAACCGTTTTGGTTCCGCCAATGTCGCCGGCTAGAATCATATGCGTCCTCATGAGGTTGGGGTGGCGTTGTTGAGCAAGTGGATCAAGGCATCGAGTATCGCGTTGGCCAGCGCATGCGGCGGCAGCTGGTAAAACGCTTGCCAAGCCAGCGATACGCATTCTTCGTAATGATCGCGGTATTGCGGATGCTGCTGTAGCCAGCTAATTCTGACCGCATGGCCGATCAAAATATCCGTGACCAAGGTGTCGTCAATGTGTAGATCCGGATAATCGCGGACGATGGATGCTAGTGCGCGTAAGGCCTCGACGCTCAATTGCCGGTAAACCGGCGCCTGAATTTTATTCAGAATATGGTTGATATGCAGCCTGAAGCTTTGTTCGCCGGCGGTCATTTGCGCCAGCATGATCTCGCTGTCGATCCGGCGTTTGCTATTGTATTTTTCACCAACCATCAGGCCTTTGCAATGATGCAGCAAGTCCCAGACTCCGGCGAAGAAGGCTTCGTTCTCACGGCCGACGCTGCCTTGCTGTTCGCGCCAGGCATACCAATCGTCGGCGTCGCCGCGGTCTTTTGGGTTCATCGATTCAGGGAAACGCGCTGCGGTTAAATCGCGATGCGGACCTTCGCAGTGCAGGGTTTCGACTTGGCCGAGCTGGTTTTCACTGTTGTTGTAATCTTCCAGGGTCTCTTGCAATAAGTCCGCGACTTGATGCGGCGGCAGGGACAAAATATCGCTAAACGCCTGATCCAGCGAGCTGCTGCTCAGACGCTTTTGTCGGGCGATAATCAATTGCAGAATGTGGCCGACCCGGATCGTGTGCATGTCGGCGAACAACTCCGGCTTTAACTTGATCAGCATGCCCAGGTAGATAATCAATTCCTGCACGATGATCTGCTGGCTACTGTCGTTGGGGTTAAAGGTGCGGATGGTGTCCAGGATTTGCCAGGAATCGGTCGGACGACGCAAGGTGGCTTTGCCGCTGTAGGCGCGGCCCACGGTCAAGCCATGCTGGCGCACCAGTATCTCGGTGGCGGCCTGTTCCAGGTTGATGTCATATTTGCCCAGTAAGCTGGCGCAGCGACGTACCACATTCCAAGCGTGGCGGTCGCCGGCGCGGACATAGACTTCTTCCAACAAGTCGCGCACCCGTCCCGGCTGGTTATCATCGTTGCGTAAGCCGGTGTCGTAATCAAGCCCGTGACGTTGGCAGAGTAAGGTGAGAGCTTCCAACTGGGCATAGAGGTTGGGGTTATTGCGCAACTGTTCCACTAGTTGGTTGTCGTCACCGATTTCCCACTCGGTCAATACGAAGCTATCCAGTGCTTGCGAGGCTTGGTTGTTGTGGGCCAGCAAATTGGCGAAAGGGCGTTCGACTTCTTCCCAACTGGCTTCCGAGAAACTAAAACCGTGCAGGTTGCCGATTTTTTCGTGGCTGGCGGTTTGGACAAAATCGGTTAATAGCCCGAGCTTAACCGGCGTGCCTTGCACATTGCCCTGGCTGAGTTGTTCGATAAAGCCCAGCAACACTAGCCGGTCTTCATTGCCGAGCATGTTGTGCTTGATATTGATGACCAATAGAGGCTGAGCGGGGTTGTCCCAGTGGCGGATGATGTAGGCCAGTTCGGTACGCAACCGTTGAATCAGCAACTGGTTGTCCATCGCAATGTAGAATCCTTTTTGGTTCATAAATTGCGGTAAAAACAATAAAGGTTCGCCTGCAAGCACGTAAAGCTTGGAGGTGGCTAGCGTGCGTAGTTGCCTTAAGGGCCGACCAGTGAGTCCAATACGGTCGTTGCGGCCCACTTGGGTGTAAGCAGCGGCTAATTCGCTGGCGTCTCGCACTTGGATCGGCGCGATTTCAGTTAAAGTTTGCGACGGAATACCGCGCTCGCGCAATTCGGCCTGGACTTGTTCATCTTCCGCCAGCAAGGCGATCTGCAAAGTAGAGTTGGGGTATAAGCGGGTGGATTTGTAGCGCCCCAGCGGGTCGATGTCGTCCACGCCGATCAAGCCGTCTTGCAATAATCCGCCCAGGATATACAGACTCTGCGCCCAGACCAGCGGCACGTTTTCGTTGGGGACGCGAGTTTGGCTATGCGGATGGCGCTTTTCGGCGCTGATGGCGCTTTCCGGCACGATGTAAAGTTCCGGCAGCAACCATTGGCCGTTTTGTTCCACCAGCAGGTCTTCCAGGCGGCGGCGATAATCGCCAACCCCTTCAGTATCGCCGGCAAACAGCTTATTCAGTAATAAGTAGCAGAAAAACAGCGGCCATTCGCATTCGATGTCCATGAACTGTTTTAATTCATGCGGTTCGTAATGCAGACGCTGATGGTCTTCGATCACGGTTTGATGACCGTCCAGCAGGAAACGTTTGCAACCGTAGCGGCCTTGCAGTTTGTCGACAATCAAAGCCTCGGTGCGTTCGCGTAGCGCTTTATTGTCTACCGCGAAGGCCGGAAAGCCGGTAACGCTGAGCACCGCCGAATCGACTTCCTTGGAGATGGATTCGCGCGGCAGCAGAGCTTCCAATGTGATGCGGGTGCGGGCGATGTCGTCGCTGATCACGTGGATGATCGCAGTTTGCCCGCCGTCCTTGCCGAACAAATTGCAGCCTGACATGGCTTCCAGCGCGGCCTTGGCCATGCCTATCGAGCTGGCATTCAATTCCGCCAGACCGTGATTCATTTTATTGCCGCGTTCCCAGATGCCATAGTCTGGCGTGCGATAAGCCCGGCTGACGTAATGCACCAGGTTTTGCACGAAATTGACTTCGTCGATGCTGAACACAATCCGCAAGCCCGAGGCGGTCATTTGCGCCAGCATCAGCAGGAACAAGGAGGTCGCGTCCAGTTGCAAATGGCCCCATTCGCTGTCGCCCACCACCACTTCGCCGCTAGTGGTTTTGTATTTGGCGTGCAGCGAGTCCAGTGGGTCCTGGCTGTGTTTGAATTTTTCCACCTTTGCCGCTTGCCGCATCATCGCCGTCAACAGACCGCGCATCAGTTTGACGACGCTTTGTTCCAGTAAATAGGTGCGTTCCTGCT
Organism: Methylomonas sp. 2F7; assembly: GCF_057126975.1. Lineage (NCBI taxonomy): Bacteria > Pseudomonadati > Pseudomonadota > Gammaproteobacteria > Methylococcales > Methylococcaceae > Methylomonas > Methylomonas sp. 2F7. The sequence goes on along the minus strand of NZ_CP195203.1, from coordinate 4,062,348 downwards.
GGCCCTCCACTTTGCGGTAAGCCAGTCCCAGGCCCCAGGCCGCCAAAATGCTGTAGACATTGTCCCGCACCCAGGCGTCGGTGTAATTGCCGTGTGTGGTGACGGCGGTACTGGCCGGTAGCAGGCCACTTATCCAATCCTGGCGTTTCAGGATAATATCTTGAACTTGCTGATAATACTGGTCGAGCGTCTCGGTTTGACTGGTCGGCATCATGTATTTAATGGATTGTGAGGTGGCGTTTAAAGAATTGGGCACTCAAGCCTTGGGCAAGGTAACTCCGGTTTGGCCTTGATACTTGCCGCCGCGATCTCTATAAGAGGTTTCGCAGACTTCGTCGCCGCCGAAAAACAGCATCTGGGCGACGCCTTCGTTGGCGTAGATTTTGGCTGGTAGCGGGGTGGTGTTGGAAAACTCCAACGTCACATGGCCTTCCCACTCCGGTTCCAGCGGGGTGACGTTGACGATAATGCCGCAGCGGGCATAGGTCGATTTACCCAGACAGATGACGAGCACATCGCGCGGAATCCGGAAAAACTCCACGGTGCGTGCCAAGGCAAACGAGTTGGGCGGAATAATGCAGACATCGGATTTCACATCGACGAAGCTGCCTTCGTCAAAATCTTTCGGATCGACGATGGTGGAATTGATGTTGGTGAAGATTTTAAATTCGTTGGAGCAACGTACGTCGTAGCCGTAACTGGAGGTGCCGTAAGAAATGATGCGGCCTTGCGCGGATTCACGGACTTGCCCGGCCTGAAACGGCTCAATCATGCCGTGTTGCTCGGCCATGCGGCGAATCCATTGGTCTGATTTTATGCTCATGTTGCTGGTTGGGTAGGGAAAAATAACAGAGCGTTCAAAATAGCATATTAGGGCGGAAAAATCGCTAGTTGCCTTGCTGAAAGGGGCTAATTTGTTGAGGTCTGGCGCTTGCTTGTTTTCGGTTACAGTGCGACAAACAATCTCGGGTAGGTCACGGTGTCGCGAATGCGGTTACGTAACAAGCTTAAAGTGTCAGGGAGCGCTGCCGCACACCCTGACCTAGGCCAACCAGCTTGTTCTTATAAATTAGAAAAACTTATTTACAAAATAAGACGACCGGTCGCATAATAAGGCCCATGACGAAGTTAGCACCCAAACAGCTGAAAAAAGACAAGCTCCTGGAGCAGGGCGTCAGCTTGCTGCTGGAAAAAGGCTATCACGCCACCGGCTTGAAAGAGATCCTGGATACCGTGCAAATTCCCAAGGGCTCGTTTTACGCCTATTTCGAAAGCAAGGAACGCTTCGCGGCGGAAGCAATTCATCACTACATCGAGCCGTTTATTGTGCGTTTATCCGGCCATTTGCAAGACCCGGAAACGGACGGCTTGGCGGCGTTGAAGGCTTACTATTTGGGGTTGATAGCCGAGGTGGCGCAAACCGGTTTCAAGGGCGGTTGCCTGTTGGGAAACTTGATGGGCGAGATTGGCGATACTAGTCCCTTATGTCGCGATGCTTTATTGGATGCGGTTGGTCGCTACAGTGCCTTGCAGCAAGCGGCGTTGGAGCGCGGACAAAGACAAGGTTCAGTAAGGCTGGATCGCTCAGCGAAAAGCATGGCGGATTTGATGTTGAACGGCTGGCAGGGCGCGCTGTTAAGGATGAAAGTTGAGCAATCGGTAGAGCCGTTGCAGGCGGTTTGTCGGGATTTGTTGGATGATTATTTTAGGGTGTGAATAGATACAGTTTTCTGAAAACTGTCATGAACCATATTGCTTTTGGATGAGTTATTTGAAAATCCTATTTATCCTGATTCCACTGTGTTTTTGTTTAGGAGGATGTTCCGAGCAATCAGAGACAACCTCCTCAAAGAAGTCAGAACGGCCTGTTGTTGAACTTGTTGAAAAGCCAGAAGCGTTGGCAGCTGTTGTTTCAGAGAACCCAGTAGAGCCTCCCAAAAAGTCGGAAGCGATTCCTACAGAGCTCGCGGTCGACAATGCGGTAGCATTGATTTCCGAACTTCCCGAAATCAAAGCGTGGTCGGACTATATCGAACAAAAATCGCAAGGTAAGGTGCATGCGGCATTATTAACCCCAACTAAAGAGCCACAAGACATAGATGGAAAGCAATATTGGCCGGTTGATTTCTTTGAGAGTCAAGACACTCATATGCATCGTTGGGAGTCGTTTTGGGTGCGCATTGATGGAAAGGAAATATTGGTAGATGATTTGGCCGACGGTCTGATTAGCTTGCAGAACTGGCGAGATCAAAAGAAGCCGTTGGAACGAATACAATCTTAAAGAACCTTAGACATGCTAGACGCCGGAATCGCAACTTTTAAAGAGGTAACAACTGTGGACATTCCACCTGAGCAACGAATTATGAACAACGATCCTAAACGCATCATCGACGATGCGATGCAATTAGAACCCGCTATCCGCGCCTTCATTGCTGAAACGCTGTTGGAATCACTGGATTTTGAGGAAGACTTTCCAGTATCAGCCTCATGGCAGGCAGAAATTCAGCGTCGTTGTGCCGCCATTAATAACGGAACGGCTCGACTCGTCGATCACGAATCAGCGATGGCTCAATTGCGCGCAAGCCTTGCCTAATGCGGGTTATTTGGAATGATGAGGCATTGACCGAAGCGAATGCAGCTACCTTGTATTATCGGGAAAAACAAGCGGAGTTGGGGCAGCGTTTTGTCGATGCTATCGAGGACGCGGCAGCAAAAATCGCTCACCGACCATTGCTGTATCGCAAATTAGCGGGCGATGTTCGCAAATGCAAACTACCTCACTTCCCTTTCGGCATTGTTTACAGCGTTCGAGAGGATGCGATATACATCCTCGCCGTGATGCATATGCGACAAGAACCGGGTTATTGGAAGAATAGGATTAAATCGTAACTCTGACGCGAGAATTGCGTAGGCTGGGGTGAATGAAATGAAACCCAGCATTGACAAATGCTCAGCTGGGTTTCACTGCGTGGTCTTCGGCTCGCTTTCGCTCTACCCAGCCTACGAATCGAAATAACCGCTGCCCACCCGGCAGCATTTTTTAACGCCGGTAAATTAGACGACCGGTCATTTATTAGGAGGCCATCATGCCCAAATACATTATCGAACGCGAGATTCCCGGTGCCGGGCAGTTGACGCAAGCCGAACTGCAAGGCATTTCCCAAAAATCCTGTGGCGTACTGCGCGACATGGGGCCGCGCATCCAATGGCTGCAAAGCTATGTCACCGGCGACAAGGTGTATTGCATCTATATCGCCGACAACGAACAAGCGATTCGTGAACACGCCGAGCAAGGTGGTTTTCCGGCCAATCGCATCGAACAAATTACCACCATCATTGACCCGAGCACGGGCGATTGATATACCAAACCTCTGTAGGATGTGCTGAACGCAGTGAAGCGCATCGATCGCGAATGATGCGCCTCCTCACGTCGGCACATCCTATGGGCGAAACCACAATAAAAACACTCGGGGGAGAAACTCATGACATTTAAACTAAGCACCTTTACCGCCGCGCTAATGCTCGGCACCGCCAGCATGTCCGCCAACGCCGACGAAACCTGCGCCTCGCCGTACATGGCGAAAATCACCGGCCAGGAAGATTTTGTGTACATCTGGACCTTGGGCGCGGAAGGCGTTGGCGACGAGCAGGACAAACTGGTCACCGTTGACGTCAATCCCAAATCCAAACAATACGGCAAGGTGATCGGCAGCTTGTCGGTGGGTGGTCGTAACGAAGCTCACCATTCCGACTTTACCGACGACCGTAAATTTCTGTGGGCCGGTGGTCTCGATACCAACAAGATTTTCATCTTCGACGTGGCCACCGATCCAGCCAAACCCAAGCTCAGCAAAACTATCACCGATTTCGTCGCCAAGAGCGGCGGCGTGGTTGGCCCGCACAGCTTGTACGCCTTGCCGGGCCGGATGATCATCACCGGCTTGTCCAATAACAAAGATCACGGCGGCCGCACCGCGATTGTGGAATACAGCAACGCCGGCGATTACATCGCCACTTACTGGCTGCCGACCGACAGCAATCTGGAAGGGGCGATCAAATCCGGCAAATACGCCGACGGCTATAACTACGACGTGCGGGTACTGCCGCGTAAAAATTTGATGCTGACTTCCTCGTTCACCGGTTGGTCGAACTATATGATGGACTTCGGCAAGATGTTGGCCGATCCGGAAGCGATGAAACGCTTCGGCAACACCGTGGTGCAATGGGATTTACACAGTCGCCAGCCGAAGAAAGTCTTCGACGTACCCGGCGCGCCCCTGGAAATCCGCTGCGCCTGGGCGGAAGATCATAACTACTGCTTCACTAGCACCGCGTTGACTTCCAAAATCTGGCTGATTCATCAAGACGACAAAGGTGAATGGCAAGCCAAGGATGTCGCGGACATCGGCGAACCGGCCAAAATCCCGCTGCCGGTGGACATTTCCATCTCCAGCGACGACAAAACCTTGTGGGTCAACACCTTCATGGACGGCAAGACCCGTCGCTTTGACATCAGCGACCCGTTCCACCCCAAACAAGTGTTCGAGCAAAAAATCGGCGCGCAAGTGAATATGGTGTCCTCCAGCTGGGACGGGAAACGCTTGTATTACACCTCGTCGTTGCTGGCGAACTGGGATAAGAAAGGCGCGGACAACGAGCAATTTTTCAAAGCCTATAGTTGGGATGGTAGCAAGTTGACCGAGCAGTTCTCGATTGATTTCACCAAAGAGAAGCTGGGTAGGGCGCATCAAATGCGGTTTGGGGCGTATGCTTTATATGGCAAAGCGCCGAAATAGACGCTTTGGTTTTTGGGAGACGCAAGATTTTGCGTCTCTAAATTAAGCTGCCCGCAACATGAAATCTACATGTACAGCATCGTATGGAAAAATCACTTTGCCGCCATCTGTTTTATCCAGTAGGCCGCAATTCAGCAGGGCGGTCACATCACCATGCACCGCCTTGACATCGCGACCCAAGCGGCGTGCCACTTCACGGACCGTTAATTCGCCGGCGCCGGTCATGGTTTTCAACAGCTGCCAGCGTTTTACGGTTAGGGTTTTCCAGAGCTGCTCTTCGGATGAGAAACCGATAAACGCGCCTTGTGGCCGTCCGCTTTCCCAGGAAGCCAGAAATTGTTCGGTTGCCGTCTCGCGGCTGGTGATACCAATCGTTACTTCATTCATGTTGCGCACTCCACAGATCTACATCGTGCCAAAAATCGGCCAATAGGCGGCGAGGTGACTCAAACTGGTATAAGGTTTCAGTATCAGCACCCGTGTGTTTATGATCGCCTTTGCCCGCTTCATTGTTGTAACGCAACACACAGTCGCCGTTGACGACAAACGCCAGCCGGTATTTGAAAGCATGAGTACTTCCCGGAACAGGCGTTGGTAGTTGCCACAATACCAACTCGGCGAAACGATTGTCGTCGAGTATTACGCGCTGTTTGAGCAGTAATTCCGCTTTCCTGTTGGAGATAATAACAACAGGGCGGGCGGAGTGCCAACTTGGGGGTTATCGATATAGTGTCGCTGGTGCGACGGCTGGTTTAGTTGTCGGTTCTCGCACCGACAGGCGAGGTACTTTCTTTTGCTCCGCCAAAAGAAAGTACCCAAAGAAAAGGCGGCCCGGACGCCGCTTGTTTCCTGCGCTCCGAAGCTTTTATCGAGGGTCGGCAGAAGGGGTTTCCCAGCCCCTCCGCCGACGTGCGGCATCCCTGCCGCACCCCTTCGGGCTATTCTCGATAAAAGCTCCGGTGCTCGGCGCGGCATACGGGAAAACTCCTTCCCAAGTATTTACAGTGTGCATTAATGAATGACGTGCCTCACTTTGTTTCAACATTTCCAGGATGCTTGAACTTGTTGCTTGGACATTGACTATGATTAAAAAAAATAAAGTAATCTGAGAAAGCCTATGGAACGACTATTTCGCGTGCTTGAAAAAATTAACAGCATCTTGTTACTGCTTGTCTTTGTTGGGGTAGGCATTCTCGTCGGTGGGGTGTCGTTATTTAATAACGACCTGCAGCAAAATCGAGGAACTATAAAAGTTCCATCTGGGGAATCAGCCTCCAGAGACAAAATACTTCTTCGCCTTGATCGGGTTCAAAACATTATCGGTGCAAATGCCCAAATGGTGTCGTTGACTGCTGAGAGAGAATCAGGAGGTTTTTCCTCAGGTGGCTACAACAGTTCTGAAACAAGGAATATCCTTTTTTTGATGGGATCGGACAAAACGGCACGATGGTTGTTTCCTAAGCAAAGCAATGTAGTGCTGACTACTGAGCAATTACGAGAGGAATTTAAGGATGCACGAGATAATCCCACTAGAGCATTATATTTCGAGTATGTAACTCTGGACACAAATGCAGACGGAAAGCTTTCGTCTAAAGACTTATCCAGCATCGGTATTTCTAATCCTCAAGGTTTAGCTTTTATTGAAATGTTAACCGGAGTATCTCGGGTGCTTTCACATCAGCTGCTTGATAGCCAGCGTCTTTCAATCGTCTATCAGTCTGGAAACGTAGTAAGGCACGCAATCATTTCTATCGTAACCATGAAAATAGACAAAGACCAGGAGCTGATTCGTTTACCGGATGAGCTTTAAGCAAGTAGCGTCGATGAAGCACATCGTTCGCGATAGTAAATTTCGATATTCCGGGATGGTTTTCTTACCGTATGCCGCGCCCGAGCACCGGAGCTTTTGAACGGATCAGCCCGCAGGGGTGCGGCATGGATGCCGCACGTTGCCGAAGGGGCAGGAAGCCCCTTTCGGCAACCCCGTTCAAAAGCTTCGGAGCGCAGGGAACAAGCGGCATCCGGGTGGCTTTTTCTTTGGATACTTTCTTTTGGCCAAGCAAAAGAAAGTATCGCGGTTGTCGGTCCGCGAACCGACATTAACACAAGCTGTCGCGACAGCGACACCAAATCCCAAAAGTAAACAGCATCCATGAAAATTCTCTATCGCCCCAGTCTACTTTATCTGAAAGCCGACGCCGGAGCGTCCGCCGCAGCATTCCCGCGCTGGAGCATGGGAACGATAGGATTCGGTATTCTCTGTTTACTGACAAACACAGCCGTTCTTGCCGAAGAGCAAAATCAAAAGCCCTTAGCCCCCGGCTACACCGCCCTACCTTTCGAACCGGCAAAACCCGGCACCTACACCCTGCCAGTCATCAATCCAGCCGCCAACGGCAAAGTATTAACCACCAACAACCAGCCCAAAAAACTCCACGACTTGATGGGCGACAAAATCGTCATACTCAGCTTCATCTACGCCGCCTGCAGCGATGTCAACGGCTGTCCGCTGGCCACGCAGGTGTTGCACAAAATCAGCCGGCAATTGCAAAAACAGCCGGAATTGGCCGACAAACTCAGATTACTAACGCTCAGCTTCAACCCCACGCAAGACACGCCGGAAATTATGCGCCATTACGGCGAGGGCTTTAAAACCGGAGATTTTGATTGGCAGTTTCTGACTACGCGCGACGAGGCCGCTTTGCAGCCGATTCTGGATGGTTATCAGCAAAACGTGCAAAAAGTCTACGACGACAAAGGCAAATTCACCGGCACGTTTTCGCATTTGCTGCGGGTGTATTTGATCGATAAAGACAAGAACGTTCGCAATATTTATAGCGTGGATTTTCTGCATGCCGACACCCTGATCAACGATGTCAAAACCTTGCTGGCCGATGCCAAACCGCAAGCCGCGCCGCTACCGGCACAGGCTGAAATGTTGTTTCAGCCCGGCGACAATAAGCAAAACTACCAACAAGCCGATTACCAAACTCGCTCCTTAGCGCTGGCCCAGCGTCTGGGGCAGCCGGCTAACTTGCTGGCGTTTGCGGAACAGCCGCCGCTGGGTTTACCGAAATTGCCCGTGCCCAAAGACAATCCGCTCACGCCTGCCAAGATCTCGCTGGGCCGCAAGCTGTTTTTCGACCGGCGCCTGTCGCTGAACAACACGTTTTCCTGCGCGATCTGCCATATCCCGGAGCAGGGGTTTAGCAACAACGAAATGACCACTGCGGTGGGGATTGAGGGGCGTAGCGTTCGGCGTAACAGTCCGACCTTGTATAACGTCGGTTATGCGCAATTACTATTTCACGATGGCCGTGAGAATAGCCTGGAACAACAAGCCTGGGGGCCGCTGCTGGCGCATAATGAAATGGCGAACCCGTCGATTGGTTATCTGGTGGATAAGCTAAAAGCGAGTGCCGACTATCGCGGGCTGTTCGAAAAAGCCTTCAACAAAGGGCCGACTATGGAAACCATCGGTCAGGCCCTGGCCAGCTATCAGCGCACTTTGAATGCGGCCGATTCGCCGTTCGACCGTTGGTATTTCGGCAAACAAAAAGCGGCGCTCAGCGAGGCGGGGCAGCGCGGATTTGCCTTATTCACCGGCAAAGCCGGTTGCAGTGCTTGCCATAGCATCGGTGAAAAATCCGCCTTATTTACCGATCAAAAACGCCATAACACTGGTATCGGCTATACCGAGTCCATGCAAAAAGTTTCGGAAAAGCAAAGAGTGCAAGTCGCGCCTGGCGTGTTTGTGGATGTAAACAGCGACAACTTGAAAGGTTTGAATACGGAGAAACCGGGCGATCTGGGCTATTACGAGATCAGTCAAAATCCCGCCGACCGCTGGGCTTACAAAACCCCGTCGCTGCGTAATGTCGCGCTCAGTGCGCCCTACATGCATAACGGTTCCTTGCCGACTTTGGCTGAGGTGGTGAAGTTTTACAATCAAGGCGGCGTGGCCAACGAAAATTTATCGCCCTTGCTCAAACCGCTGGGCTTGTCCGAGCAGGAAAGCGCCGACCTGGTAGAGTTTTTAAAAGCGCTGACCGGTGCCAATGTCGGCACCTTGATTTCCGATGCTTTTGCTGCGCCGGTCGGCGATAGCGGAACGGCGGCGCAGCCGATACCGGACGGCGGTAAAGGTCGATAGCCGCCGGGTTGACCGGTTTTTTGTCACAAAATGGTAATATGACGCTGATAACTTAGCAGGATCATTGGACCTTTAGACTAAACATGCTTATGTCGAACTTGAAAATCCTGGTCGTGGAAGACGAAGACGCTATCCGGGAGATGCTGGTCATGGTGCTGGAGCAGGCCAATTTATCTGTGATCGCTGTTGGCAGTGCCGAGCAGGCAAGGGAGAGTCTGGCCGATAACATGGTGGATTTAATTATCTTGGACTGGATGCTGCCGGGAATCAGCGGCGTGGAATTGGCCAGACGCCTGAAAAACGAACCGGGTTACAAAGAATTGCCTATCATTTTGCTCACCGCGCGCGGCGAAGAAGAGGACAAGATTCGCGGTTTGGAAATTGGCGCGGACGATTATGTGACCAAGCCTTTTTCGCCGAAAGAACTCATCGCCCGGATCAAGGCCGTGATGCGCCGGAGCGGTAAGTTGTCGGAATCCGGTCAGCTCAGCGTTGGCGACCTGACCCTGGATGCCGAGCAGCATAAGCTGACCATCGCCGGCCGCAGTCTGGAAGTCAGTCCTACCGAGTTTAGATTGATGCAATTTTTTATGACCAATCCCGACAAGGTCTACAGTCGCACCCACTTGCTGGATCAGGTCTGGGGGCGTAGCGTGTACATTGAGGAACGAACTGTGGATGTGCATATTCGCCGCTTGCGCAAAATTCTGGCCGAATATGGCCGCGAGGAACTGATTCAGACCGTACGCGGATTTGGTTACCGCTTTTCGATGGCAAACTGATTTTTCATGCAGCGTTGGCAGCGGGAAATAAATATTGCGATTGCGTTACTGATACCGGCTTTGGTGCTGAGTTTTTTTGTCGGGCACTTCAGCCATTTTTTGTTGGCGATTACGCTATTTCTATATATCAGGCAGACCATCAGCGTCAACAAGCTGGAACGTTGGCTCAGTCAGGGCGGGGTCGGCGAGCGGCCCGATTTTAAAGGCATCTGGGGCGACATCTACTATCACCTGTATAAAATCCGCAAAAGTCAGAAACGCCGCAAGAAAAAGCTCGGCAAGATGCTGGAGAGTTTTCGCAAATCCACCAGTGCCTTACCCGATGCGATTGTGGTGTTGGGCGCGTATGGCGAGATAGAGTGGAGCAATAAGGTCGCCCACGATTTTTTGGGGCTGAAACGATCCGATAATGGCCAACGGATTCCTAATCTGGTGCGGCATCCGCTGTTTATTCAGTATCTAAAAGATCAGGATTACCAAAACAAGATCTGCATTCCATCGCCGATCAACGAAAACATGATTTTGCAAATCGGTATTTTCCCTTACGGTGCCGGCTTACGTTTGTTGATGGCACAGGATGTCACCCATCTGAAAAATATTGAACGGATGCGTACCGACTTTGTGGCCAATGTGTCGCACGAGTTACGCACGCCGATTACCGTGTTGCGCGGTTATCTCGAGACCTTGCAAGAACTTGACGACGGTACCGGTCCTTACGCGCGCTCGTTTCAAAACATGGCGGCGCAAACCGAACGCATGCAGGCATTGATAGACGATTTGCTGCTGCTGGCGCGCCTGGAAAGCAAAACTAAAAAGTTCGAATGCGTCAATGTTCCGGAGTTGCTCGGGCAGGTTTGCCGGGAAAGCGATCTGCTGGAACGGGACGAGCGCCGGGTCGAGCTGGTTTTGGATAGCCGAGCCAATGTACGTGGCGATATGGAGGAACTGCGCAGCGCTTTCAGCAATCTGTTGGTCAATGCCATGAAATATTCGCAGCCTAGCTCACCGGTTAAAGTGAGTTGGCGGGCCAAGCCCGACGGCAGCGTTTATTTTGAAGTGGAAGACTTTGGCGACGGAATCTCTAGTGTGGATATTCCCAGGATTACCGAGCGCTTTTACCGCGCGGAAATTAAACGCAATCAAAAAATCCCCGGCACCGGTTTGGGGTTGGCCATCGTCAAACATGTCTTGGTCAGGCATGATGCCAAGCTGGACATTGAAAGCCAACTGGGCAAAGGCAGTAAATTCCGCTGTGTGTTTCCGCGGCAGCGCGTGTGTTGAGGCGTGGCTGAATCGCGGTTAAAACGTGGCCGGCGGATTGGCGAATCGGTAAGTTTGCGAGGCGGATTTTTTGGCGGCATCCATGGCCGCTTGCTTCAGCGCTTCGGTATTGTCGGCATCATAAGGGCAGATGGCGATCCCGATACGGCAATTGAGTTGGGCTGTGTCGTGTTCCAGCGTAAACGGTTCGGCGAGTTTTTCGATAATTATTTTAGCGATGCGCTCCACGCTGTCGATTTTTTCCAGTTCGGTGAGGATAATCGCAAATTCCGCACCATCCATTCGTGCTACCAAATCGGTTTCGCGGACATTAGCCAGCACCCGTTGCGCGGCTTCCTGCAAAATGCTGTCACCTTGTGCATAACCGAAGCGCTCGTTAATGTCTTTGAAGTGCTCGATGTCTACCACCAGCAAGGCCAAAAACCAGCCACCGCGCTGCGCTTTTTTTATGTCTTGCTCCAGTCTGTCGTAAAACAGGCGGCGGTTACCAATACCCGTGAGCGGATCTAAATTAACCTGTTTCCACAGTTGTTCTTCACCGAGCTTGCGCTGGGTAATGTCGAAAAACAGGCCGATGCGCTTTAGCGGGATACCGTTGCCGTCGAAAATGGTGTTGATGTTGAGCTGCTCGACATAGAGTTCGCCGTTTTTACGTCTATTCCAGATTTCGCCCTGCCACTTCCCTTTGGTATTGATAGTTTGCCACATGGCTTGAAAAAAACTATCGTCATGCCGGCCAGAGCTCAGAATCCGGGCGTTCTTGCCGATTATGTCTTCGGCGGAATAACCGGTAATGCGGCTGAATGCCGGGTTAATCGAGACGATAGTGGCATCCGCTTCGGTGATCATCATCGCTTCGCTGCAATTTTGGTAAAACAACATGCCCAATTGCCGATCTTCTTCAGCCAATTTGTATGCCGTGATGTCTTGCAGAATACCGGTCATACGCGGGCTATTGCCGAGTTGGTGGCAACCGGAGCCGCGAATCCAGCGGATTGCGCCGTCGATGCGGCGAATGCGGCATTCGAAATCCCAATTGCTGTGCGTGGCGCGAGCATGCTGGAAGCCGGCATTGACCATGTCGCGATGCTCCGGTGCCACATGGCCGAGAAAAGTATGATAGGTCCAATGCGGCAGCAGATGGCTGTAGCCGAAGATTTGGTCGTGTATGTCTGTGCGTTGCACCGAATAATCTTGTAAGTCCAGGTCCCAGGCGCCGGTATCGATGGTTTCCAATGCAAAACTCAAGCGGGCTTCACTTTGTTGCAAGGCCTGGTTGATTTGTTGTTGATGGAATAAAGTCAGGGCTAGAGGTATGCCCACACTAGCGAGGATGAACAGGTAAAACCAGATGTTTAGCAGGCCGCTTTGCAGGTGTGTGGTGGCGAATGCGCCCAACTGATGCTGCAAACCCCACAAGGATTGAATGGCGGTCATTGTCACCAAAAGCAACACGCCGTGACGGCCGAATCTGACCGCCGCCCAAACCACGAACAGGAAGGCCCAATAAGTTTCGCCATAAGCGCTCAGCAGGTTGGGAAACCAGCTTAAAAACACCGCTTGGCCGCTCAAAAAACTCGTTGCTATTAAGGCCAGCGTTTCCAACGCGCGTTTGGGGGCAAACCAGTCTTTCGGCCAGTGTCGCCAGATCAGAATCAAGGGCGTGACCAAGGCGATTCCGAATACATCGGCCATCCACCAGTGCAGCATACTGGGCAGCAGGGCTTCGGCAGGCAGATATTTGCTTAAAAACAACGTCATGGGGCCGATCAGTGCGCTGAAGCAGGCGGCGATGATGCCTGTCAACGTCAGCCAGGCAAAATCTCGAGGATGCCGCAGCGATAACGAAAAGCTTGGGTTGCCGAGCAGCAGCCAGGCGCCAAGCCAGGATTCCAGGATATTGCCGGTAGCGATGCTGGCGGAGATTAGCCAGGAGTCGCCGACCAGCATGCCGGCAAGAAACGCGCCGATGAACACGCCCGGCCAATAGCGCTTACCGCCCAACAGAAAGGTGGCCATCCCCAGGCCGGCAGGAAACCAAACCAGCGTGACATTGCCGTTGTCGGAAAAAAAAGCCAATACCAGTTTGGCCAACATGGCGTAGAGCAGGGCGATACCGACTATTTTTAGTCCAACGATAATGCGCGGAGTAAAGCCCATGAGGTTTTGGAATGTGTGCTTGTAAGTTGAAAAGTGTATATCAGTAGTCTGTATTCTCCAGTTTTTCACTCTGGTTTTAATGCGAATCGGTCGAGAAAATCGCAGACAAGCAAGCGGATAACTCTATAATTGCCCGCATTTTGAGCTTGACCGAGGAGTGGGGATGATTTCCGAAACGGTTGTTGAGTTATCGCGGGCGCAGTTTGCGCTGCATGCGGTGCAATATTTTCTATTCGTACCGTTGACGCTGGGTTTGTCGCTATTGTTGGCGGGCATGGAATCCTGGTTTGTTATAAGCGGGCAGGGCGTTTACCAGCGGTTGACGCAATATTGGGGCAAGCTGTTTGTCATCGGTTTTGGCTTGAGCATGGCTTCTTCTCTGGCGATGGCTTGTCAATTCGGGACCAATTGGTCGTATTTCTCGCATTATGTCGGCGATGTGTTTGCCCTCCCTTTATTGCTGGGGTTTGCCGGTTTGTTTATAGCCGCCAATGGGCTGGGTTGGTTTTTGTTCGGTTGGCAGCGCTTGGGCAAGTGGTCCCATCTTGTGGTGACTTGGTTAATCGCTATCGGCTGCCACTTGAATTTGTTTGGCTTTCTGATTGCCAGCAGCTGGATGCAAAATCCGGTGGGTGCGGAATTAAATCCGCAAACGCTGCGGCTGGAGTTGCTCGATTTATCGCAGGTGCTGACCAATCCGCTGGCGTGGGCAAAGTTTGTGCATAGTTTGCTCGCCAGCTATGTGGTTGCTGCGGGTTTTGTGTTGGCTATCAGCGCTTACTATTTACTCAAGCAGCGCGAAATCGAACTGGCGCAACGTTCTTACCGCATCGCCGCGGCTTTTGGTTTGGTGACTGTGATTGCCACTATGGGATTAGGCGATGTCAGCATTTATGGCGCGGGTGCGATGCAGCATAACAAGCTGGCGGCCATTAACGGTCTGCCTAGTGATGCGACTCTGGAGCAAAATCGCCAGCGCATCAGCAATGGCGTAAAAGCTTATGCTCTGCTGCAAGAATTGCGCGACGACAAAAAGGAGCCGGAATTGCTGGCGGCATTTGCCGCCGCCAAAGTCGATTTGGGCCATGCCTTATTGCTGAAGCGCTGGCGGGAGAGCGTGACCGACGCCAACCCGGCGCAGATAGAATTAGCCGTGCGCGCCAGCGTGCCGGCTACCGCGCCATTGTATTGGGGATATAGATTGATGATTGCAACTGGCGGATTGCTGGCGCTGCTGTTTTTAGCGGCGAATGCCGTCAATATCCTCGGTTGGCGCCATACCTGGTTATATAAGGCCAATGTTTATGCCTTACCGTTGCCGTGGCTGGCGAGCGGCAGCGGCTGGTTTATCTCGGAGTTCGGCCGGCAGCCCTGGTTGGTTGCCGATATGTTGCCCACCTGGCAAGGTGTGTCCACGCTGACTGTCGCCGACCTAGCAGTCAGCCTAGCGGCTTACGGTTTGGCATATACCGGGCTGCTGGCGTTGGCTGTGATGTTAACTTTAAAATTTATCGAGCAGGGCAGTGTAGAAGTGTTGCCGTTTAACCAGGAGCCAAGTCATGTTGCTTGATTATGAAATGCTGCGCTTGGTCTGTTGGGGGGTGTTGGGCTTGTTTGTCGTGGGTTTTGTGCTGAGCAGCGGTATCGAGATCGGCGTCAGCATGTTGTTACCGTTTTTGAATGCCTCAGAAGCGCAGCGCGCCGAGCTGGTTGCCAGATTGGCGCCAACCAGCGCCGGCAATCAGGTCTGGCTATTGGCAACCATCGGTGTGTTGTTTGCCGGCTGGCCGACAGTGTATGCGGCGACGTTTGCCAGTTTTCAGCCTTTGCTGTTGTTGACGGTGTTATCGCTGTTCGTGCGGCCTTTGGGATGGTATTTCAGAGCTAGTGTGACTCGCGAAGACTGGCTAAAAAAATGGGATAAAGCCCTGTTTATCAGTGGCTTGCTGCCGGCGGCTCTGTTGGGGGTGATGGCCGGCAATCTATTGAAAGGTGTGCCGTTTCATTTGGCTAGCGATATGCACATTGCTTTTCTGGGCAGTTTTTCCGGGCTGTTCAGTCCGTTTGCCTCGCTGGTCGGTGCTACCTGCGTGGCATTATTGACGATGCATGGCGCGATTTACCTGCAAACGCATACCCAAGACGCGCTTTATCAGCGCAGTAAAGCCTTGGCGATGTCCGGCGGCCTGGCTTTTTTGGTGTTGTTTGCGCTGGCGGGCGGCTGGATTACCCATCTGGAAGGCTATCATGTCACTACCGACATCATGCCTAGTGGCGTTTCCAATCCCTTGACTAAATTCGTGAAGCGCGGCGACGGTTTGTGGCTGGACAATTACGAGCACGAACCCGCCTTATGGGCGTTGCCAGCTTTGGCTTTTGTGTGCGGGATAGCCGGGTTGGTGCTGTCGCGTCTGGATAAGGCTTATTGGGCGCAGCTGGCCAGCGCGGTGACGGTGGTGATGGTGATTTTGACCATGGGTGTGTCCCTGTTTCCGTTTTTGGCACCGTCCAATATATCGTTAAACAGTTCGCTGACTATTTGGGACGCCAGCGCCAGTCAAGTGACGTTGAGCTCGCTGCTGTGGGTGACTGGCGTGCTGCTGCCGCTTATGGCTATTGCGACGCGCGGCCTATATAAAATGTTACCTTGAGCCCATCAATGTTCATTTGGGAAGGACTACATGCATCGAGACTTCCTTAACCGGGCTAACTCTGCTAAAACCTAGTTTCCTAACAACTATAATTAATACAGGTAGGCGCATCATGAAGAAAATCCTTAATCACACCCTGATCGGCGTTCTGGCATTTATCCCGATTATGGTGATTGTGCAAATCGTCTTGTTCGTAAAAGACCGGCTTACAGATTTGTTTCAATTCGTTTACGGTTACTCCGACAATTATCTGGTGACGTTTCTGTTGTTTGCCGCCAGTTTCGCGACCATTACCTACGTGGGACATCGGGTCAGCCTGGGCCGGTTTTCCATCATTGCGATGTTCGAACACTTGATCGAGCGGATTCCGCTGCTAAGCACGATTTACCGCGTGACTAAAAAGCTGGTGAACATGATCGCCGGGCATCAGTTGCAAGAACCGCGTGAAGTGGTTTACATCGAATATCCTAAAGACGGCATTTGGGTACCTGCCTATGTCACCAACAAGACCGACGACCGTTATGTGTTGTTTGTGCCTACATCGCCCAATCCTACTTCAGGTTTCGCGGTGATTGTCCACGAATCGAAAGTGATCAAGTCGGACATGAGCATCGAGCAAGTGACTAGTTTTATCATCAGCGTCGGCGCCGATTTCGAAAAAGTCGCGGAAATCGCCAAACTACCCAAGTAAGTTTGTCTGTTTGTTGCAGCGATGACCTATCCGCTGCAACAAAATCCCTTCTCGGCTTGATGCCGTATCAGCTAACCGGACTGTCATGCACGATCCAAGCTATTTACTCGCCGAAGCACTCGGCAATCGCCTAAACATCCTAAGTCTACGTCTGGCCTTGTCCGAATCCTGTACCGGCGGCGGTATTGCCAAGGCAATTACCGATGTACCGGGCAGTTCCGGATGGTTTGATCGTGGTTTTGTTACCTACAGCAACGATGCCAAGATCGATATGCTGGGTGTCAAACCGGAGACTTTGGCGAGAGTGGGTGCGGTGAGCGAAGAGACTGCTTTGGAAATGGTGGCGGGCACTTTGACAAATAGTCTGGCCGATCTGGCTTTGGCCGTCACCGGTATTGCCGGGCCTGATGGCGGCACGCCGCTAAAGCCGGTCGGAACCGTATTTATCGCCTGGCAAAAGCGTGGCGCTAACGGTGCTTGCTTGAAGAAACAATTCAGCGGCGACCGGCAGTCGATACGGCAGCAGGCGACGTTGTTTTGCTTGCAGCAACTTTTACACATGCTGGAAAACGCGTAATCCCGGCGATTTTTATTTCTTTGGCAGCGGCTGACAAAAACAATCGAGGTGTTTCCAGGGACTGCTCTGCAAATAGCCTGGGTTCAATCCGGAGTTGGAACTGGGCTTGATTGGCCAAAAAGCTTTTAACCCCGGCCCACAAGTTACGCTAAAATGCCGCTTCTTTTCCTTGCGGATGTTGTCGCCATGTTGAAAAAACTCTTTCTTTGCACAGCTGTTTCCTTGTTGCTAAACGCTTGTGCCACCAGCCCCACCGGCCGCTCGCAGTTTATTTATATGCCGGACAATCAGGTCGATCAGATGGGTTTGCAAGCCTTCAGCAGTATGAAGAGCAAAAACCCGATCAGCGGCAATCAGCGCTACAGCCAGTTCGCCCAATGCGTGGCGTACGCTATTACCCAGCAAACCGGCGGGCAATGGGAAGTGGTGGTGTTTGAAGACGAATCCTTGAACGCCTTTGCCCTACCTGGCAACAAAATCGGCGTGCATACCGGACTGATCAATTTGGTGGATAACCAGGACCAGCTGGCGGCGGTAATCGGTCATGAAATTGGCCATGTGTTATCCAGACACAGCAACGAGCGCTTGTCGCAGGAAACGGCGGTCAGCACCGGTTTGGCCATGGTGCAAGCGGTGACGCAGCCGCAAACCGCCTTGGGTCAAACCGCATTGGGCCTGTTGGGCGTGGGCGCGCAATATGGCGTAATCCTGCCGTACAGCCGGATTCACGAAACCGAAGCCGATACCATAGGCTTGGATTTAATGGCCAAAGCCGGCTTCGACCCGCGGCAAAGCGTCAATTTATGGTTGAAAATGGACAAAGCCGCGCAGGGCGGTCAGCCTATCGAATTTATGTCCACTCATCCATCGCATGCCAGCCGCATCGATAATTTGAATCAAAATATGGGCAGAGCCGTCCAGCTACAGCAACAAGCCTGGGGTGCCGGCAGACAACCGCGTTGCAGCAAATAATGAACCCGCATTTATCCCAGTTACATCCGTACCCGTTTGAAAAGCTTGCCACGCTGAAACAAGGCATTACGCCGCCAGCCGATAAAGCGCATATCGCGCTGTCGATTGGCGAACCCAAACACGCCACTCCGCATTTTATTCAAGAAGCTTTGCTGCGGCATTTGCATGGCTTGACCCAATATCCCACCACCAAAGGTTTACCGGAATTGCGTCAGACTATTGCCGACTGGACTTGCCGCAGGTTTGGGATTCCGGCCGGCGGTGTGGATGCCGAAACCCAGGTATTGCCGGTCAATGGCACTCGCGAGGCTTTGTTTTCCTTGGTGCAGGCGGTGATTGATCCGGCTGAGAAGCCGGTGGTAATCATGCCCAACCCGTTTTATCAGATCTACGAAGGCGCCGCTCTGTTGGCAGGTGCCGAGCCGTATTATCTGAATACGGTCGAGGCCGACGGCTACTTGCCGGACTTTGACAGCGTGCCGGAGGCGATTTGGCAACGTTGCCAGTTGATCTTTATCTGCTCGCCGGGCAACCCGACCGGCACGGTGTTGACGCCAGCCGATCATCTGAAATTATTAGCTTTGGCCGAAAAATACGATTTTGTCATCGCTTCGGACGAGTGTTACACCGAGCTCTACGACGACGAGGCCCATCCGCCGCAAGGCTTGCTGCAAAGCGCTTATCAGGCCGGCATTACCGATTTCAAGCGCTGTGTGATTTTCCAAAGCTTGTCCAAACGTTCCAATGCGCCCGGCTTGCGTTCCGGCTTTGTCGCCGGTGACGCCGAGGTGTTGAAACAGTATTTTAAATATCGCACCTACCACGGCTGCCCGATGCCGGTGCCGACCCAGCACGCCAGCATCGCTGCCTGGAACGACGAGGAACACGTCAAGCTTAACCGCCAGTTGTACCGCGACAAGTTCAGCGCGTTTATCGAAATTTTGCAGGATGTTTGCGAGATCAGCCGGCCACCGGCCAGCTTTTACATTTGGCTCAAGACGCCGATCTCGGATACGGAGTTTGCGAGGAAGTTGTTTGCCGAGCAAAACATTACGGTATTGCCCGGCAGCTACTTGTCGCGCGACAGCGGCGGCATCAACCCCGGCGCCAACCATGTGCGGATTGCCCTGGTGGCTCCTATCGAAGAATGCGTCGAAGCCGCACAACGGATTAAAGCCTTTCTAAATGAAAACCACCCGTAGGATGTGCTGAACAAGGTGAAGCGCATCGGTCGAGAAAGCGATGCGCCTTCTGCGTCGGCACATCCTAACCCCGTTAATCACTAACCCTAAGAAATACCATGTCAAACCTGGAAACCATCATCAACGACGCCTTTGAAAACCGCGCCGAAATCAGCCCGTCCACCGTCTCCGCAGAAGTCCGCGAGGCAGTCGCGACCGCTTTAAATATGCTCGACAAAGGCGAGGCCCGCGTTGCCGAGAAAAAAGACGGCGATTGGGTCACCAATCAATGGCTGAAAAAAGCCGTATTGCTGTCGTTTCGCATCAACGAAAACAAAGTCATCGAAAGTGGTGACGTGCGTTACTACGACAAAGTGCCGACCAAATTCGGCCAGTACAGCGAAGCCGATTTCGCTCAAGCCGGCGTCCGCGTGGTGCCGAATGCGGTCGCCCGTTACGGTTCATACATTGCGCCCGGCGCGATCCTGATGCCGTCATACGTCAACATCGGCGCTTACGTCGACAGCGGCACCATGGTCGATACCTGGGTAACGGTCGGCTCTTGCGCGCAAATCGGTAAAAACGTGCATTTATCCGGCGGCGTCGGCATCGGCGGCGTGTTGGAGCCGCTGCAAGCCAACCCCACCATCATCGGCGACAACTGCTTCATCGGCGCCCGCTCCGAAATCGTCGAAGGCGTCATCGTCGAAGACAACTGTGTGGTATCAATGGGCGTCTACATCGGCCAAAGCACCAAGATTTTCAACCGCATGACCGGCGAAGTAAGCTACGGTCGCATCCCGGCCGGCTCCGTGGTCGTCTCCGGTAACCTGCCTTCTAAAGACGGCAGCCACAGCTTGTATTGCGCGGTGATCATCAAGCAAGTGGACGAAAAAACTCGCAGCAAAACCGGGATTAATGAGTTGTTGCGGGATTGAATTTAGCGTCAGAACGGTAAGCTGGGTAGCGCGGAAGTGAAACCCAGCCACGGTCAAAAACGGAAGGAGTGAGAGATGCTCAAAAAAACTAGAATGATTGTAGGTTTAGTTATCTCGTCGCTCGCCTTGGTGTCGATGTCTTTAGCCGCCAACGCAAGTAACGAATATGCAGAAAGCAGCATAGGTGATTTCAATTCCGGCCAATTGTTTACCTTGCAGGATACGAACAATATCTTTAAGGGCACCCATGGCTGGTCTGACGAAGGTAACTTCGATGGTTTCCGGTTTGTCGTTCAAGAAGGTCGGCAAGCCATCATAGATTTTAACTATTCCTTTATAGGGCTTGCGGCGAATGAAGCCCAAGCTTGGGTTTGGGATCTCAGTTCGTTACCGGCCGGTACTTCTGCTTGCACACCGCAAGCCGGTTTAGCTGACAGCTGTTCTTTCGTATTCGGTTCTCAGCACATCACTAGCCAAATCTTCGAGTCGCAAGCAGGTTTTGCCAATCCGTCTTCCTGGAATTTTGTCAACTTCGATCAACTCAGGTTAACTGCTGGAACTTATCTTTTGGCCGATAATTTTCGCTTTGATAACTTAGGTGCAAGCCAAACAATTACTGGGGTGTTTTCTTATTCCATCAATATTCAACAAACTCCGGTCCCATTGCCTGCGTCGGTGTTGTTGTTCGGAACTTTTTTTTGGATGCCGCCACTGTTTCGCCGATTGACCATGTAGCCTTGATCGAGCGAAGCGGAATATGGGGAGAAGGTCTGTCCGCTTCGTACCTACAAATTCAATAACTAACTCGAAAATCCCACTCTCTCCGCCCGAATCGTAAACACCATCACCAACTCTTCATCCTGTTGCAAGGTCAGCGGCGTCGGCAGGCCGTCCGGGCCGGGTTGCTGGCCGATGATAGGCTCGATGCAGACATACTCGGCTTTTTTATCGCTCCAAATACCAAACGCCAACGATAAATCTTCCGACAACGGCGATATATGGCAAGCCATCGTGACCGCGTAATCGGTTGTGCTCAATTTGACCGGTGCCGCTGGCGATTTCGCGTGGTGAACTCTTAAACTATCGTGCGGGAGCGTTGCAACTTCGATCTGGGTATCCGCAATGTCGATAAAGCTGTGGGGCGAAATCGAAAAATAAGGATGAAAGCCGGGGCGAACCAGCGCGGTTTCCGACACCGCGCGAATCCGGGTGCTGACCGTCAGGGTTTTGCCGTTTGCTTCCGTCAGCTCTTGCCAATCGGTGATTACCTCGACAGAGCCCCAATTCACATCAGCGGGCGCGGTGAGGTTTTTTTGATGCGGCAGGTCGCTGTCGCAAGGTGTTATCCGATATTCGCCGTGTTTAAGCGCGAAGGGCGGTGTTAATTCTTCAAAGTTGGGTATGCACAGATACACGCCGCCGCGCGAGCCGCCGTCTGGTTTGTCGTGTAAGGGTTGGATAATATGAATATCGTCTAACTGCCAATTGATCAGGGTGCCCGTGTCGGTGAATTTCATTGGGGAAATATGTCCTGTACTTTAATGGTGTTGCGGTATGGGGTGGGACGAGTTCGGCTCCGTGTATTGCAAGTGAATTGAATTGAGCTGATTTTCTCGGTTAAAAAAGTGCTTTAGCGGCTATTGTAAACAACGAGGCCAATAAAATGGGGGATTTCGGCTTGTGGTGCCGAAGTTTCAGCTAAACGATGCGCCCAAGTGACTATGGATTAACGCCAATTTGCCGGGCTATCGACTATGAGAAAATCAATCCGGACACGCGTTTTTTTCAAATCGAACTGATGCAAACAATCGATATTTTTTCCTTGAAAGATCATGCCGGTGACTATCAACACTGGCCGTTGCAGACCCAATTAATGATCAATGGCTTGCCGAGTTCTTGTTATGTACCGGGCTACCGGCTTTTACATCAATTTCAAACGCCGGCCCACGAATACCTATTAATCTGCGATTGGGATTGTCCCTTTGAAGAAGCCACGGAGATAATCTTGCTGGATGGCCAGCTCAAGGTGTTGGCGGCGCGTTCGTTTGCTGTGCCCTACGGCTCATTTTTGTTGAACGAGGTGTTGGTGCTGGACGAAGCCAATTTAAAACTGACGTTTTTTCGAGATGAACATTGGCAAGTGACTATTACGCCGCATAACTTGCCTTGCTTGCATTTTTCCAGCAGGAGTTGGCTGCCGGCATTAAGAACGCGGATACAGTTGAAACGGCTTTAGACATTTTGAGTGTCCGGCTGGCGTCTCTCGCTGTGAGTGTTGAGTCGGCATGAGGGATTTTCGAGGCCGACTAATGCATTTGTATATCGAGCTGGTAAGCTAGCGTTCGCGAATCAAAATACTGCGATACCAAGCAGTTGAATTCAGGACGGAAAATAGTTTTGCGCAGGAGCGTGGGGTAGGTGAGGGTACGTTAACGCATGGCAAGGATGAGCGGCTATGCGTTACAATGCTGCCACTAGTGCCAAGGAGGCCAAACAGCATGAATGCGAACCCTTTCGATACGCTGCAGCCGCGCACCTGATTTTAATGCCGCTTTGCCGGCTCCGTTTTTCTCTTCAATCCTAACCTGCGAGCACACCATGCCAGAAAATATTTCCAATAATGCCCTAATCCTCGCCCTGCTATCCCTGAACGGCGAGATCGCTATCCAAAAAGATTATCTGGAATCCGGCGAGATCCCGGAAGACGAGGTGACCGACGAGGAAGAAGTGCTGGACGATTTGGAGCAAGCCTTCATGGAATTTGTCGATGTTTACAAAGCCCGTGCCAAAGCCGACGACTCACTGCCCAGCATCGAAGAACTGCTGGCCGGCGAAGAAGGCTAACACTGCATGATCGTAGTTTACGGCATCAAAAACTGCGATAGCGTCAAAAAGGCGCGAACCTGGCTGGAAGCGCGGCATATTGCCTACCGCTTCCACGACTACCGTGTCGATGGACTGGAAGCAGCTTTGCTGCAAAGTTTTGTCGATGCGCTGGGCGTGGATGCCGTGCTTAACCAGCGCAGTACTAGCTGGCGCCAATTGGACGACGCCCAAAAATCCGATTTAACCCCCAACAAAGCCGTGCAACTCATGCTGGCTGTGCCGACCTTGATCAAGCGCCCGATTCTGGATGATGGACAGCAACTGATCGTCGGCTTCAATCCCGATCAGTACCCTACCGAATAATGAGCGAAACCCTTTCTTTGTTAGAAGCGCTGATTCGTCGCGAATCAGTGACCCCCACCGATGCCGGTTGTCAGGATTTGCTGGCGCAACGTTTGACCAAGCTTGGCTTTACTGACGAACGCCTGAATTTTGCCGACACCCAAAACCTCTGGCTGCGAAAAGGGCAACAGGCGCCGCTGTTCGTATTCTTAGGGCATACCGACGTGGTGCCGACCGGGCCGTTAGCGGCTTGGGATTCGCCGCCGTTCGAGCCGACCATCCGCGACGGCAAGCTATACGGCCGTGGCGCGGCGGACATGAAAGGCGGCATCGCCGCGTTTGTCACGGCAGTGGAGCGATTCCTCGCCGAGTATCCCGAACATAAAGGCTCGATAGCCATCATGATGACCAGCGACGAGGAGGGCATAGCCACTCACGGTGTGGTCAAAGTGGTCGAAGTGCTGGAACAACGCGGCGAAAAGATCGATTGGTGTCTGGTGGGCGAGCCGTCCAGCGATAAAAAAATCGGCGATGTGATTCGGGTCGGGCGGCGCGGCTCCTTATGCGCAAAACTAACGGTTTTGGGAATCCAAGGCCACGTGGCTTATCCGGAATTGGCGGAAAATCCGATTCATACGTTTGCGCCGGCTTTAAAAGAGTTGACCGAGGAAGTGTGGGACCACGGCAATCAATTCTTCCCGCCAACCCGCTTGCAGGTGTCCAACATCAACGGCGGCACCGGTGCGGAAAACATCATTCCCGGCCAGGTGGAAGTGCAGTTTAATTTGCGTTTTTGCACTGAGTTGGATGAAGCCACCATCAAGAGCCGCACCCAAGCGATTTTGGACAAACACGGTTTTAAATACGATCTGCAATGGCGATTGTCGGGTAATCCGTTTCTGACTTCGCAAGGCGAATTAATCGACGCCACGCATGCGGCGATTGAAAGCGTCTGCCGCTTCCAGACTTTGGACGATACCGGCGGCGGCACCTCTGACGGCCGTTTTATCGCGCCGACCGGTGCGCAAGTGATTGAGCTGGGGCCGTTGAACGCCAGTATTCACAAAGTTAACGAACATATCGGTCTGGATGAGTTGGAAGT
This sequence comes from Methylomonas sp. 2F7, assembly GCF_057126975.1. Taxonomy (NCBI): domain Bacteria; kingdom Pseudomonadati; phylum Pseudomonadota; class Gammaproteobacteria; order Methylococcales; family Methylococcaceae; genus Methylomonas; species Methylomonas sp. 2F7. Next base: position 4,037,896 of record NZ_CP195203.1, on the reverse strand, counting down.
TTTGAGTCGGATTTACCAACAGATTTTGGTGAACTTGCTGGCGTATTAAGCAGGTTCTTAAAATATCGGGCACTCCCGCTCCAGCGGGAGCCCAACTGCCCAGACAGGACTCGCACCCAACCTGTTTAAACAATTGCCTTCTCCCGGTCGTCACCTACTCGGCCTCTAATGCTTTGCCCAAACCGCTAGAAAGTTAGAGCAGCGCCGGCCACACGATTTAACTATTCCGAAGCGCCCAAGAGATTGTCTTCAAGCATTGAGTACCGATGGTTTGATGCCGACGCCGGATACTAATCGCAACGACCACGCTATACTTTTAAGCGCAGATTTAGGCGTTAATTTGGTCGACGGTCTGAAACGGAATATTCCGATATCAACAGGGGAAAGCATGACTACTGGCCCTGCTCCACAAAAGTTATTGGCGCGCTACCGGCATTACTATCCGGCACTGCTGATTTTGCTGATTTCGCTGTCTGCCTTGTTTGTGGCTTGGCAAGATCTGAATTGGCGTTATCAGCAGCGTTTACAGGAATATTTCGATTTCGAAACCCAACGCCTTACCAGCGACATCAGCAAACGCATGGCTTTGCATGGCCAAACGCTACGCAGCGCAGCCGGCTTATTCGCCGCCAGCGACGAGGTTACCCGAGAGGACTGGCGCGCTTTTGTCGAAATGCTGGAGTTGGATCGCAGCCATCCCGGGGTGCAAGGCGTGGGCTATACGGTTCGGATTCCCGCCGGGCAGCTCGAACAGCATATTGCCGATATTCGTCGCCAGGGTTTTCCTGACTATGTAGTTAATCCGTTAGAGCCGCGCACCGAGTATTCCAGCATTATCTACTTGGAACCGTTCAGCGGCCGCAATCTCCGCGCGTTCGGTTACGATATGTACTCAGAACCGATTCGGCGCAAAGCGATGGAGCGCGCGCGGGATAACGGCGAGTTGGCCTACACTGGTAAGGTGGTTCTAATCCAGGAAACCAAGGCCGATTTACAAGCCGGAATGTTGGCGTACTTCCCGGTGTATCGCAACGGCAGCATCCCGCAAACCTTAGAGCAACGCCGTTCCGCTCTACTGGGCTGGGTATACATTCCTTATCGTATGAATGACTTGCTGAAAGCCATCCTGGGACAGGATTTATTGGCCTTGCGCCTGGAAATTTTTGATCAGGACGATCTCAGCGCCGATGGCCTGCTTTACGATAGCCAGACCGGCTTGGTGCCGGCAGCGTTTAAAACCCAGGATGATGCGAAGACACGCAGCCAGCGTCTGGATTTGGGCGGGCATTTTTGGACATTGCGTTACACGGCCATGCCAGCCTTCAGCAAGACCGCCAAATTCGAGCCGCCCTGGGTTGAAGTATTGGCGTTGGTGCTGATCAGCTTTTTGCTGTTTTTTATTACCTGGGCCTATATCAATGCGCGCCGAAACGCGGCGATTGCCCTGCAATTGACCGAGTCGTTACGGCAAAGCGAAAGCCGGTTCCGCAGCTTGTTCGAAAACTCGCCGGTGGCTTATCTGGCAATGGATAGGCAAGGTAATTTGTTGGATGTGAATCCGCAATTGTGCGCGCTGCTGGACTACGACGTTGATGAACTGATAGGCCGAAAATTGTTTGAGTTTGTTGCGGCGGAATCGGTTCAGGATTTTCAATTAAAACTGCAAATGCTCAATCATTATGGTTTGTTGGAATGCGAATTGTCGTTGCTGACAAAATTGGGGCACATGCTGACCGTGATTCTCGACGGTCGCTTGCAAGGCGATAAAACCCGTCCGGCGGTTATTCATTGTATTTTGACCAATATTACCGAGCGTAAGCGCGCCGAAGATAAGCTGCAATTGGCGGCCAGGGTGTTTAGCGATGCGCATGAAGGCATCACCATCACCGATGCGGCCGGTAACATTATCGATGCTAATCCGACATTTTGCGCAATAACCGGTTATACCCGCGAGGAAGTGATCGGCCGCAATCATAGTATTCTGCAATCGGGAAAACATGATTCGCAGTTTTATAAAAACTTGTGGCAAACCCTGCAAACCGAGGGCTGTTGGCAAGGCGAAATTTGGAATCGCAAGAAAAGCGGCGAGTTATATGTCGAATTGCTGACGATCTCGGCGATGCGCAACCGCACCGGCGAAATTCTGAATTATGTCGGTTTGTTTTCCGACATTACCCAAGCCAAACTCCAGCAGCAGGAACTCGAGCGCTTGGCACATCACGATCCATTGACGCAATTGCCCAATCGTATTTTGTTCAACGACAGATTTTGTCAGGCCTTGGCGCGCTGTAAACGCGATAGTACGTTATTGGGCGTCGTGTATATGGATCTGGACGGTTTCAAACAGGTCAACGACCAGTTCGGCCATGAAGCTGGCGATACATTGCTGATCGAGGTGGCTGAGCGGATAAAGGCTAATCTGCGCGAGGATGATACGGTGTGCCGATTAGGCGGCGACGAATTTGCCTTATTGATGGGCGGTCTGGAATCCAAGCCGCAGTGTGAGCAGGCTTTGCTGCGTGTTCATCAGGCGATTTCCCAGCCCTACTATATCGGCGGGCAAACCGCGAAGATTGGTGTCAGTAGCGGTATTACCTTATGTCCGCTGGATGTGGGTACGCCGGATTGCTTACTCAGTCACGCCGATCAGGCCATGTATCTTGCCAAACAGCATGGCCGCGGCTGCTATGAATTTTTTCAGCTCGGTTGAGTCTGCTCAGCAAGCGTTTAATTTTTCAACTCAATAAGAGGATATACCTATGCGTTGCCATCAAGTCGATTTTCAGATTATCGGTCATGACATTCAAATGGTCGAAGTCGAGCTCGACCCCAAAGAAACCGTGATCGCCGAAGCGGGGGCGATGACCTATCTCGAACAAGATATCGACTTTGAAGCCAAGATGGGCGACGGTTCCGGCGGGGTGATGGATAAACTGTTTGGTATCGGCAAGCGTATGCTGACCGGCGAGTCGGTATTTTTGACTCATTTTACCAATCACGGTTCGCAAAAACGCCGGGTGGCGTTTGCCGCGCCGTTTCCAGGCTCAATCGCGGCATTGAATATGGCTGAATTGGGTGAGGAGGTGATTTGCCAGAAATCGGCGTTTTTGGCGGCGGCTTTCGGCACTCAAGTTGACATTGCCTTCAACAAACGTTTGGGCAGCGGCTTTTTCGGCGGCGAGGGCTTTATTCTGCAACGCCTGCGCGGTGACGGTATGGCTTTTATTCACGCCGGCGGCACGGTGATCCGCAAGGAATTGCGTAACGAAACCTTGCGTCTGGATACCGGCTGTCTGGTGGCCTTCAGCGGAGACATTGATTACAACATCGGCATGAGCGGCGGCTTGAAAAGCATGCTGTTTGGTGGCGAGGGGCTGTTTCTGGCGACCTTGAAAGGTACAGGTTCGGTGTGGATCCAAAGCATGCCGTTTTCGCGTTTGGCGGAGCGGGTGCTAAGCCAGTACCGGCCGTCGGTAGGGCAAGATACTCAATAGTTTATTACCGCAACGGTTCGGCGGCCGAATTTAAGACCGACGTTCGGCATCACGACCAGTATTTTACCCATAGCGCGCAGATTGACTTGTTCGTGTAGCGCCAGCCCTGCTAGGGCGAAAAGTTGATGCCATTCGCTAAGCGTACGTTCTCGGCCTTGGGTAGCCATAAACATCTGCATATCGAAAGCGGCACTGGCAAAATCAGCTGGGGAATCCGGCATGGCTAATTCCATAATGGCAATTACAGCCCCGGTGTCGCCAATCGCCGCGGCAAGATTGCGCAGGGTGCGAACGCAGTTTTGCTGGTCCATCCCGTGCAGAACCGCGCTGAGCAGGTAAATGTCTTTACCGTTTTTGGCGGCGGGTGCCCACTCTAACAGGTTGCCGGCCACGAAACTTACGCGGTCAAGCAGTTGCGGCGCGGCATGGATGGCCCAATGGTCAGCCGCGGTATCAATGACTTGTGGCCGGTCGAACACCACTGCGCTTAGATGGGGATGCAGCTTTAATAAGGTCAACGCTTTACTGCCTTTTGAACCGCCGACATCGATAACGCGCTCGAACCGTTCCCAGGCAAAATCACGGGCGTAACTGTCGCCCGTTAAAGCTTCGACGCTGTCCATCGCGCGGGCGAACAATGCATCGAATTCGGTATTTCGGTCCATATGTGCATACAGTTCGTTGCCGTGCACACTCTCGAACGGTATGTTACCGGTGCGTATGCTTGGCTCCAATTGTTCGAACCATGGCCGGCTCATCTCGGGCGCGTTGTGCATTAAAATCATCGCGCGAACATTGTTTGGATGATCTTCCCGCAAGTAATTCGAGAGTGCATTGTTTTTGAAAATTCGTGGCGAAATTTCTTCGAATATACCCAGCGCGGCCAGCATGCGCAGCAGCCGATAGACTGCGTCCGTTTGCGCCGAAACCCTTGCGGCTAAAACTTCGGCCGCAAGCGCTTGATTCGCCAGCGTCGTTGCTATATCCAGCCGAACGGCAACATATAGTGCCCGCGATTGCCAGAAAGCCGAACCGATCTGGATTAGCCTAAAGGGAGGCGGGATGATTTTACGGGGCAGTTGCTGCAACCAGTCCGCGAATTTCAGTAACTTGCTAAACAGGTAAACCGCACCGGCGTGCTTTTGTAATGACATTGGTTATGCTCCGTTTTATGCAGACGGCTTAGGCGCCAAGCCTGCGGAAAACAGGCGGCCGTTGAAAGCGGCGAGTTGCGCCAAGAATGCGGTATCCATCGGGTGGCCCATTTGCTCTTCGAAAATATCTTTCAGCAGCATCGGCATCATTGCCAGACTGACAAAAGCCAACCGCAGAATGTCGGGATCGATCGACGCGGACACTTGCCCGCTGGATTTAAGTTTTCCCACCTTTTTTGCGCCGTTCGTGCGTCCGCGAGCCAATAGTTGTTGAATAAAACGCCGGCCCGGTCCCTGTTTGAGTGCCAATACTTTCAAGATCAGCTTGGGGAATTCCGGATGTTCGGCCATGATTTGGTAATAAAGGTTGAGAAAGTCGGCAAAGCCATCGACCGAATCCAGCATTTGCCCATTCAGTACCTTTAACAGCGGTGCCATCGTGTCGCGGATCATCTCTTCGTAAAGGCCTTCTTTGTTGCCGAAGTAATAGCGAATCATTGACACATTGGCTTCAGCTTTCTGCGCGATCAGGCGAGTGGTGACTTTGTGGTAGTCGTCGGATAGAAAACTGTCGAGCGCTGCTTTTAACAGGCGTTCCCGCACTGGGTCGGCCGTGGGTTCCGGGTTGCAAGGCATCGGTTTCTCCGGGGTTTCGTTAAGCGAAAGCTAGATTAGCAATTGGAAGCGGGAGCCGCCAGGCGTTTTGTCAATCAACTTCAAGGGTTTGATTGAGCTACACTTTGCAGGCAGGCGGCGGAAAGCCTTTGGGGCCGTTATGTTCGTCTGACGCTATGCTTCGAAACCCGGTTTCGACCGAGCGAGTGAGTTTATAACAGTCCATGCTCCGCGAACGAAAAGGGCTGGCCGTCGCCGACGATGAAATGATCCAACACGCGAATATCGAACAGGCCTAGGGCCTGTTTCAGTTTGTCGGTGATTTGCCTGTCCGCCTGACTGGGTTCATTGATGCCGGACGGATGGTTGTGCGCAAAAATCACCGCTGCTGCGTGGTGAAACAAGGCCCGCTTTGCCACTTCGCGCGGATAGACGCTGGCACCGTCTATGGTGCCGCGAAACAGCTCTTCCCATTGAATCACTCGATGCTGATTGTCCAGAAACAGACAGGCGAACACTTCGTAACTGTAGCCGCGCAATTGGGCACTGAGATAGGCACGAGTGATCTCCGGGCTGGTCAATGCATTGCCGCGCTGCAGGATCTCGGCGAAATGCCGGCGGGCCATTTCCAGCACCGCTTGCAACTGGGCGTATTTCGCATCGCCTAAACCGTTACTCCGGCAGAAGCGTTGTTGATCTGCGCCGAGCAAAGCTTGCAAGGAACCGTATTCGCTCAACAAATCGCGGGCCATGTCCACCGCCGATTTGCCGGGGGTGCCGGTACGGAGAAAGATCGCCAGCAGTTCCGCGTCGGTCAGTGCGGTAGCGCCGCGTTGCAACAGTTTTTCGCGGGGTCGTTCGTCCGCGGGCCAATTCTTGATGCTCATCAACTCCTCCAGGCCGTTAATCATTGATTTTAAGCATAGAAGAAGCGTCTAGAGTTTGCCATGAGGCACAACTGAAAAGTTTAAATGGCCAATTGCTCCGAGAATTTAGGTATGTTGCACCCAAAGGTTGAGGAGAAGGGGGCGTGGGAGCCGCAACGCTTTGGCATCGTTGCCGCAGCTTGACGAAAGGAGCCTGCGCTACTTTCGTCAAGCTTATCCAGCGGGAAATGCTTACTTCAGATGTGCAATCAGGAACTCCCCAGCAACCCCAACGCACTCAAACTAGGCAAAAAGAAATAACTGCCGCCGCGCGTCGTCACAAACTGCTGAAACCCGCAAACCCGCCGCCGCAATGGTTCATCCTGAATCGTAAAATTACGATTTTCCGCCACGCCGCTGCCGATCAACGGATCGTCTTCGTCGTACAAACCGGCGAATTTGACGCTGTTGATCCAGGTGTGTTGCACAAATTCGAACTGGCGCTCGATATTCGCGTTCAAGCAGATGAACAACAAGCCGCGCTCCTTGCCGTCGTCTTTTGCCGGGTTTTCCAGAAAATTGCCGTAGCTGCGGCCGCGCCGCAGGATGCGATGGCGGTTGGCGACTTTTAGCGCTTCCGCTTCGGTAGCGCCCAATCCCACTGCTCTGGGATTGGCGCGGCGAATGTGCGAGCCCAGCGGGCAGCCGGTGCCATGCGGGTCTTTGGTAAAGTTAAAACTGTTATCGACCTTGTTAGGGTCGGTGTCCTGATTGGGCTCCACCACTGCACCGCTTTTCCAGCGGCCGACGAACTTGGCGGCCAGATAGTCGGCGGTGATACCTTGGCGTGCGGCTTCTTCTTCCATGAATTGCCAGAACGCGCCGACATCTTGCTTCAACTGGCGTAACACCAGATAGGTGCCGTTTTTGCCAAAGGCTTCGCCGGCAGTACCCAACTGTGGCATTTTGGTAAGCTTGCCGTCGTATTGATTCGGATAACCCAGCAAAAACTCGCCGGTGGCAATTTCGCCAGAGCCGGTAGTGGTAGGGAAGCCGTCTACGACAGGGTCGGAAATGCCGTCCGCAAAGCCGAAATGCTCCAAGGTAAAGCCGTTGGCGTCCTGCTTTTTCTCGCCGGCATCCAAGCGCTGCACGACGCTCAAGCCGGCGCCCTTAAAGGCCTTTTCATGGTATTTCTGGCTGGCGTTGTGGATAGCGTCGTTTTTGGAAAACAGCATGAATAACATATCCACCCGTTTGGCGCCGCTGCCCCAATCCCACACGCTAGGATCGTTGATGCCACGGTCGCCCAATAGGGCCGAACGATGCTCGGAATGCATGCCTTCCCGGAAGGACAGCTCAAAGCTGTACAGGCTGTCTTTATCCAGATTTAGCTGTTCGAAACCGGAATAACTGATTGCCAGGTTTATGCGGTTTTCGGTTTCGTCGGTCGGTTTATCTGCGCCGTGGCTGATTTGCTTTTGTTCGACCAGATTTTTCAGCCAGGGCTTGGTTTTGCCGGCATCGTCGATTTTTAACAGGTAATAGCTACAGTTGGCCATATGCTTGTTATAGCCGCTAAACACGATGCCTTGTACGTCTTCTAATTTATCGATGGTGGTCATTGTTGGAGTCCTTTTATAAGCATTTCAGCCAAGCAGCCAGATTGGTCGTGGAAAACAAGCCTTCGTGAATCGCCCGGTTATTGGCGACATTTTTCACGGACAAATCGATGTAGGCGCTATACCAAACCAACTCGGCGAGCTGGCTGTTTCTGGCGAAATTTTTGAAACGTTGTTCGTCGCGGGAGCCGCCGCGCAAGGCCAGCCATTGCGTATCCGGAAAGCCGCGGTCCTTACCCAGTTGGGTGTTGCTCCACACCGCGGTCAAGCCGACGCTGGCGTGGTCGATAAATTCGCCCAAGTAGTTTTCCCAGCTGCCGTCGTAATTGCTCATGAACAGCAGGCGTTTATTGCCGGGCAGAATCACCCAGCGGGCAAAATGGATAGTAACGATGCCACTCAGATCGCCCTTGGTAGCCACCAGTTTGGCCACCAGATTGATGCCGGCCAGCACCACTCGCAAGGTGGTCAACCTGAACCAGCCGGGTTTGATGTCGATGACGCTGGTTAGATGGTTTTGCAATTGCCGGTCTTCCACGCGCTGAATAGCTTCCATTTGCTCGGAAACAACCCAGGGCTTGTCGTCCTGTTTGTCGCGCATCTCGTTCCAGCGCAACAGCACCGCGAAGGCGACGCCGGCGATCAGTACCAATACTGCCAAAAACTCCACCAGCGGCCCGAACATGCCGAAGAAGCCGCCTACCAGCAGAATGCCTAATACCCCCAGCAAACCATTGAATATCATCTGGCCGGCACTATTTAAAAACGGCTGCGGCGTGGGTTTGTTGATGGTGCCTAAATGCTTGACGATCTCGGCATGAATCTCGGCGGGCTGTTTAGCCGCCAATTCCGGGCGATTGGCATCAATATAGTCTTGGATACGCTGGCGGATTTGCTGTTGCTCGACAATCGTATTGCGGGTCTGGCCGGGGTGGGCGACGTAAAAGGCATTAGCACCGAAATCGTTTTTCAATAAATAGTCGGCCAGTTGGCTGGTGTTATTGCCCGGATAATCCTTGCAGCAGCTATACACGGTATTCACAAAGTCCGGATTACCGGCAAGCAAATCGTTGATAAATTGCTTCACGTCGCCGTCGATATTGGCTTCGAAAGCCAGTAGCGCCGGCTCGCCGGTATCCACCTCCGAGGGATGCGTGCCGGGGATAACGAAAAAGGTGCAGTAGTGCAGTTGTTGATAATTGGAAAATTTAATCACCGGATTGTTTTTGATATCGGTGCCTATCGGCGCCAGATACGCCTCCAGCTTTTGTAGCTGGTCCGGCAATATTTCCGTGATAACGGTCATGGGGTTTTGTTGCATACACACGTCCTCTTGAAATTATTATCGTGCTGGTGAAGAAATTACCGATCAAAGCTCAGGACAAATTGATCGGGAAACGGTCCGTCGTACAAGATGCCGCTGGAAATTTTTAAGTTGTTCAAGCGCAGCAAACTGGCTACCAAGGTCGGAATCTGGATGCGGTTGATGTATTCGCCAAAACAGCGGTGCATGCCGTCGCCAAAGTGCATATACCGATCCAGAGCGCGATCGTCACGCACACTGAGCGGCTCCGGCCAAGCGCTTTCGTCGAACATCGCCGAAGCGGTAAACGCGAATACTTCGGTACCGGGCGGTATCTTGACGCCGGCAACCTCGGCGCCGTTTTTGCAATGTCGGCGCATAGCCGCCGCCATGGTGTTGAAACGGAATACGTCGAAGCACAGATGCAATAGCTTGTCTTCGTCATCGACCGCCTGTTTGGCGCGTTGCAATACATCCGGCTTGCTGAGCAATTGCTCGACAATCAAGGTGGTGGCCATTGAGGTGGTATCCAGCGCGCCGACGATCAAGCCGGAGATGTTGCGGCGAATGCCATCGTCGTCCAGATCGTGCTCGCCGTCCATGCCCATTTTGATTAGCCGCGACAGAAAGTCCTCGAACTGTTCGCCTTGCTTGATGCGTTGTCGGCGTTCGGCGATCAGATTGAGCAGATACGGCCCCATTTCCCGGAACGATTGTTCGGCGGTGATTTGAATGCTGCGATTGTTGCTGAGATTTAAAAATAGATCGTGAAACAAGGAACGCATCCAGCGCATCATCGTCACTTCGTCAGGTCCAGGTACGCCTAGATAATCGCGGATAAATCGCCGCGCCACCGGCCGCGTTAACTGCGACACCATGTCGATTCGACCCACCGGCAAGGCGGCTTGGATCATCTCGTCGCAATGCTGACGGACGATGCGGCGAATCAGTTGGTCTTCGCCGGGTTTGATGACCCGGCGGAGCGCGCCTTGTTCTTTGCTATAGGCTTCAGAGCGGTCCATGCCTAAGAAAAACGGCCCGTTCAAACGCTGCATATTCGGGGCGTTGATTTCGGCGATGGTGAATTCGGTATCGCGAGCCAGCGTCTCGCGCACGTCGCTGTCACGGGTGACCAAAGCGCGTTTGCCCAGTACCAACACCGGCTTATGTTTGCGTAACAGTCCGAATAGCCCGCGCTGCACCGAGGCGCCGGTCAGCATGGCGATGCATCGCGCCAGGTAGTAACTGACGATATTTTGCGGCGTGGTCGACGTGGGGTGATGGTCCGGCACTGGTGTCGGCGCTGGCCGATGCTCGCGGTACATTTTCAAGGCCAGGGCGCCGGTGGGTGTGGCCGACAATTGCTCGACAAAAGCCTGGTAGGCGGCCGGCAATTCTGTTTTGGTAGGCTGTACGCCGCCGAATTGGGCCGGCAACAAAACCGGAGCGGATAGCGCGGCCAGGCAATAATCGGCAATGGTGGGGCCGTCGCCCAGCAAATAGGCTCTGCCGTCGGCCAGCAGGGTGTCCAGCTCCGCAAAGATCGCTTCGATTTGTTGTTTGCAGGGTTCGATTTGTCCTGGATCGGCAGGCAGGGATTTTTCCATGGCTTTAGCCAATACGGGATAAGCGCGTTCGGCCAACCATTTTTGCCAGTTAGGCACCCGCTGTTGCCAGAACGACAGCACCGTTTCTTTGTGTGGTAGCAACATCGCGTAGCCGTAATTGCGCGTCGCCAAGCCCAATTTGTCTACCAGCAACGCCAGTAAGCGTTCGGTTTCCGCCATGCCTTTCTCGTCGCGTGGATACAGCCTTAGTTCGGCAGGCAAACGGGCATTGATGTATTGCAGCGATTCGCGCATCGTACATAAGGTTGCTTCGCTGGTGATCAACACCGGCATGGCCTTAGCATCGGCGCCTGCCAACAGGAAGGCGGGTAAGTGCAGCATCGGCACGCTGCCTTCTTCCCGATACGGCACCCCGCCGTAGTCGAGCATCCAGCGGACTAATTCGCTGATATGGGATACCGGAATCGTCAATAAACGATTCAGTTGTTTGGAGTTGGCTCCGCGCCGCGTACTTCCGGGTTTGATCATGATTCCTTCCTCTTGCTTGCTATTGTTATAGTTATTAATGCTATAGCTGGCATAACCGGCGACCATTAGTCGTATCGGCTTGAATGGCATGTTGATATGCGCGCTTGGTAAAACAACTTGCCGGGCTGCTTACGCACGCCGTTATCGGCGGCCAAGCAATTGTTAATCCACCCGTGAACCAAACGCCGAGCTTTAACGGAATATCAATAATAGACCAATCGTAACTAATTGAAATAAAAAGCGAAAGACAAAATGTTGCTTAGCAACAACCGTGCCTAAATGCGAAGCACGTCACAAAACGCGCTGGGCTGCGCCCGCCTGGTACCTAGCAAACGGAAAGCTTCTCTGCCGCTGGAATCGGCTGCAAATCTTCCGATTCTTTCTCTGCGGACCTTAATCAGATTGTCATTTGCCGCTGCCTATAATCCGGGCCTCTTCACAACGCTTAGGAGAAGTCGCCATGCAATTATTAAAACCCAGCTGTCAATTCTTAAAACCGGCCAAACTGGCATTGGCAATAGCCGGCTTGTTAGCGCTGAACGCGCCGGTATTTGCACAAACCGTTGATGTGCCGCAAATGGAGCAAGGCATCCAGATCGGTGATTTAGCGCCTGGACGCGCTATCGTCTGGAGCCGCGCCGACCGCCCGTCGCGCATGATGCTGAAATATGCTTATAACCCGCAGTTTAATGACGCGATTAGTGTGCGCGGTCCGTATGCCTTGGCCGAGACCGACTTTACCGCCCGCCAAGACCTGACCGGTTTACCCGAGGGCAAAGACGTTTATGTCAAAGTCTGGTTTGAAGATTTGACTAATGCCCGTGGCAAAAGCGAACCGGTGGTGGGGCATTTTCATACTATCGGCAAACGCGACGATATTCGTTTTGTCTGGGGTGGCGATACCGCCGGCCAAGGCTGGGGCATCAACGAAAGCTTCGGCGGCATGAAGATTTACGAAGCCATGCGCCAAGTGCAACCGCAGTTTTTCATTCAAAGTGGCGACAATGTGTATTCCGACGGCCCGATTCCGGAGAGCAAGCTGGCAGAGAATGGTCAGGTCTGGACTAACGTGGTGACGCCGGAAGTGAGTAAAGTCGCGGAAACCTTGGACGAGTTCCGTGGCCGCTACAAATACAATCTGTTAGATGAAAACGTCCGCCGCTTCAATGCCGAAGTGCCGCAAATCTGGCAGTGGGACGATCATGAAGTGGTCAATAACTGGTCGGATTCCAAGGACTTAAGCAATGATTCACGCTACACCGAAAAAAATATACCGACGCTAATTGCCCGCGCCACTAAAGCCTTCCTGGAATATGCACCTCTGCGTCCGCACGACGCCGAAGAATCCGAGCGGATTTATCGCAAAGTTTCCTACGGTAAATTGTTGGATGTGTTTGTGCTGGACATGCGTAGCTATCGCGGCCCGAATACCGCCAATCTGCAAACCCAGGAAAATGCCGAAACCGCTTTCCTCGGTGCCGAGCAAATGGCTTGGTTGCAGGATGAGTTGAAACGCTCCAAAGCCACCTGGAAAGTCATCTCCGCCGACATGCCGATTGGTTTGAATATCGGTGATGGCAATACTGCCCAAGGCCAAGCGCGTTGGGAAGCGGTTGCGAATGGTAACAACGGCCCGGCAGCAGGTCGGGAACTGGAGGTTGCTCGCTTGTTGAGTTTTATCAAGCATGAACATATCAACAACCTGGTTTGGTTGACTGCCGATGTCCACTATGCAGCCGCGCATTATTACGATCCTGCCAAAGCGGCATCCAAAGACTTCGCGCCGTTCTGGGAATTCGTCGCCGGTCCGTTAAATGCCGGTTCCTTTGGCCCCAATAGCACTGATGGCACCTTCGGCCCACAAGTAGTTTTCTCCAAAGCGCCGCCAGCCGGCCAAGCCAATCTGTCGCCTTACGCCGGCCTGCAATTTTTTGGTGAAGTGAATATCGACAAAAAAAGCCGCGCTATGACGGTGGATTTTAAGGACATCGACGGTGCCGTTGTCTTCAGCAAAACCCTGCCGGCGGAAGCCGAACGTGAGCGCGGGCACGATCATCACGACCGCGATCACGACTAACACCAAGTTGCCGGGGCGGTATTTGCCGCCCGGCAATTTCTCTGGTTAAGCCATTTAACTTCAAGCAAAATAAGGACTCCATTTATGTTGAAACCCACGTTATTGACAATTGCCATGCTGGCTGCAATCGGTGCGCAAAACAGTGCTCAGGCGCTGCCGCACAGCGAACATCACGAACATGCCAGTGCCGGCCCCTTGGTCATAGGCCATCGCGGCGCGTCCGGCTATCGTCCTGAGCATACTCTGGCTGGCTATGCCTTGGCGATTGAAATGGGTGCGGATTTTATCGAACCCGATTTGGTACTGACCAAGGACGGCCAAATGATTGCTCGCCACGAACCGATGATAGGCAGTACCACCGATGTGGCGAACCACCCGGAATTTGCTGATCGTAAAACCACCCGCATGGTTGATGGTGTGGCAGTAACCGATTGGTTTGCCAGCGACTTTAGCTTGAAAGAAATCAAAACCCTGCGCGCCATCCAAACCCGCGGTCGCGATAATTCTTATGACGGCGAGTTTGAAATCCCAACCTTGAACGAAGTGATTGCGCTGGCCAAGCTGCAAAGCGAAAAAACCGGTCGTCGGATTGGCATCTACCCTGAAATCAAACATTCCACCTATCACGCCGATCTGAAGAACGCTAAAGGTAAACCTTTATTCGGTAAAAATTTCTTCGAAGACAAGCTGCTGAAAAAGCTACATAAGGCATACGGCAACAGTGCTTGCGCGCCGGTGTTCATCCAGTCTTTCGAAGTCAGCAATCTGCAATATTTGAACCGCAAAACCGACATCAAATTGGTACAGCTGATCGATGCGGACGACGTCAATGCCGACGGCTCGATGTCGCTGGTTGCGCCGTATAAACAGCCGTATGACTTTGTCGTGAAAGGCGATCAACGTACTTTCGCCGATTTGCTGAGCAACGACGGTCTGGATTTTGTAAATACCTACGCGGATGCGGTAGGTCCGTGGAAGCCTTATCTGGTGAAAACCGTAGCTGTCGATTTTGACCGCAACGGCGATGGCAAAATCAACATTAATGACCGTATTGTCGAAGGTAGCACCGGCGTAGTAGAAATGGCCCACGACAAAGGCTTGCTAGTGCACACCTGGACCTTCCGCAATGATGCCAGCGGCTATGGCTTCGCTGACCCGCAACAGGAAATGACTTATTACTTTGATTTGGGTGTGGATGGCTTGTTTACCGACTTCGCCGACACCGGAGTAGCTGCGCGCGATGCGTCGATTAATGCGGAACATGCCGGTTTTCTGGGACGTTGTGAATCTCGCGACGACGATGGACATGAAGGTCATGCGCGCCATCATGTTCGCTGATTTGTTGTAATTCTTTAAAGTAAAACCCGGCGCGGGCGGTGCCGGGTTTTTAGGTCTGTCCTTAAATTATGTGATGCCTAGTTGGATATAAATCTACAAGTTGGTCTGTGGGTGAAAATGGGCAAGTTGCTAGTCTCCAAATCTCATGCCTTTCCCGTTGTACCATAAGTTCTCTCCGGCAATGGCCTGTTTTGGGCGTCACGTAAAAGTCTTTCCATATCCCCAAGTACGATGGAATTAAACGTCGATAAATTTTACATTTTTTAGTGGAAGTTGAGTATTCTTCTGGGTAATTTATAGCATAAAAGTCATATATATCAATTTATTAGCTATTTTTATTTTAGATTGGCCCATATTTTGCTTTGTTGCAGAGGCGTGCAGCCATTTTAGCTGCTGCCATTGAAAATTTAACTTCTACTTAATTCTGGAGATACTATGAAAACCAATGCTTTTGCGGCGCTTGTTGCTGCTGTGCTACTAACCCCAGCCGCACATGCGGGATTTGTGAATGGTAATTTTGAAACCGGCGATGCGAGTGGTTGGACAACTGGCGGCGGCTACAGAGGTAACGAATTAAACTCAACTCTGGATCCTGTGAATTACTTGCCAGGAGGCAGTAACTATAATTCTTCCTTAAACCATTCCTCTATTGTGACTGCCGGTTTTGATGCTAACACAGGGAACAATCTTAACCGAGTCTATAGCGGGAATTACTCATATCGTGTGGAAGACACTGTTACTGGCGGTTATGCTTCCGCGATTACGCAAACGGTAAGCAATTATCAAGACAGCAGCATTTTCTTTGCGTGGGCTGCGGTATTGCAAGGTGCTCACGGTGTCAATGATGCCGCAACTTTCAAATTAACGTTAACAGATTTGACCAGTATGTCAGTTTTGGTAAACAGAGAATATAACGCGGCTACTACCGGTTCAGGCGTTGACTCGCGTTTCACCTATAACGCTTCAACCGGATACTACTACACTGCTTGGCAAGTAGAGCAGTTGACTAACCTTACGTTAGGTCATACTTACCAGCTGAGCTTATTGGCTGCGGACTGCGAGCCAACCGGGCACAGAGGCTATGTCTATCTCGACGGTTTCGGTGCTGTGACTCCTCCGGTGGTGGATAACGGCACCGTTCCAGAGCCAGGTACCTTGGCTCTGTTAGGTGGCGGTTTGTTGGGTATGACCCGTTTGGCGCGTCGTAACGGTAAGGTTAATGTGATCGCCGCTTAATTAAGTTGTCGTAAACAGCCTGAAGATTGGAGCGGGCAGTTGGAAAAATTTGAATGCCCGTTCATGATGTTAGTTTTTTCTTTCAGGCCGTTTCTTTGAGATGTACCGCAGACTTCGGTTTGCGGTACTCAATGTCAAGCTGGCGCCTCCGAACAGTTTGAGCGTTACCGGCGGGTGTTAGGATTCGGAAAAAATAGTTGCTGCTTAATTTTCTCACGTAGCAATGCGAGAGCCTGGTGATCATCCCAGCCGCTCATAGTAGAGCCGTCCGCGAAGACGACGATAGGTGTCACCATTCGCCCCATCCCAAAGAAAAATCCAATATCGTTCATCATTTCGTGCGGATATGAACAACCCGGGCTAGCAGGTTCACTAGGTGCATTTTCGCGCATCATTGCCTGCCAGGATTTTGCGGCATTGCTAGAACAATAAATATTGGCTGCTTGCCGGTAGCCTTCTTCGGTTAATCCAACCGGTGCAACAAAAGCGGAAACATCTTCTTGCTCAAAGGCTCTTTCAAGTTTTCGGCAAAATGGACAATCCGGAGCCGACCAAATTACCGCCACTGCCGGTTTTCGGCGTTGAATAAAAATAAGATTTTCAAATGGCAGATACTTGATCTGTTCTTTCAGCCAATTTCTTTTTCCTTCTGAGTTGTTTTCCAAGGGGGAGCGAATGCTCCAGCCTTGAGTTCTTACATTTCCCAGCCAAGCCATATCTTCTCGAAAATAGGCGGAAGGAGCACCCGGCTGCCCCGAGCGGACGGCATAAAAGCCCGGAAAAATAGTGGGTTCGATGTGGTGTCCTTCCCGCAACGCTACACGTGTTTCTCGTTCGAACGCGGTTTTAGCCTTGGGTAGGTCAGGTTTCCAAGAGGGGCTGTCAGCAAGCGTGCTTTGGCCTGCTATACAAAGGGTCGCGATTAAAAAGCTTTTTAATGTACTCATGTGATTTTTGATGTCAGATTTCTTTACAAGACATTGTCAGAAATGTCCGGCCGGTGATTTCAGCGTCTGCGGTTTTTGCAGATGCTATTCGGAGTAGGAATTTAACGCTGTTGGGGGCATTTTGATAAGACCAACCGATCTGACGGGCCGCTATTTTATCTCTACTGCTGCGCGGTTATTAAATATATTCCTGGCATTTTACAGCCATTTGACATCGATCAAATGGCCTTATCCGATCAATGTCATGATGTTGTCCAAGCCTTATGGCTTGAAGTGCATCTCCTTTGATAATGCGCAGTTGCGCGGCAAAGGCGAATTATAAAAACATCGTCACAACCGGAAAACTTATGAAATTAATCAGCCAAGTATTATTGTTAGTTATCGCAGTAACCACCCTGGCCGCATGCGGCGAGCAAGGTGTTGGCCCGAGCAAACCAAAAGCTGATTCCTCTAAAGAAATTAAATAAGCGGCTTTAGCTTGGAATGCGATATTGCCGTGTCTTTTCGGTCCGGCAATATCAATCCGGGACACCGGCGTGGGCTGTGCAATTTATAGTGCAAGAATTAACCGCGGTTCTCAACGCGCTTAAATTGTGGATTTTTATCCCGCGTTGCTTAACGGAAATAACCCCTTGTTGGCTTAAATAAGCAAGCTGTCGGCTGACTGTTTCAATCGTCAGACCCAGAAAATTGGCGATATGCAGACGGCTCATCGTTAAATTGAATGAGGTGCTGGAAAAACCCAATGCTGCATAGCGTTGCGAGAGCATCAATAAAAAAGTCGCCATCCGTTCCTTAGCGGAGCGATGTCCAAGCAAGATAATCTTGTCGTGATCGGACGCAATTTCCTTACCTAAAATTCGCATCAGCTGGCTATGTAAGCTAGGTATCTTGCCGCATAATTCATTGAGATTGCTTAACGGCAGTTCGCAAACCGAGGCGGTTTCCAGCGCAACTGTGGTACAAGTAAAACGTCCATATTGCAGCGAATCCAGCCCCATCAATTCTCCGGGCAAATAAAATCCCATGGTTTGTTCTTCGCCTTCCGCGTTAGCGATAAAGCTCCGGAAAGAGCCTGATTTAATGGCATACAAACTGCGACAAGTATCGCCTTGCCGATAAAGTAAATCGTCAATATGCAGCGGCCGCCGTTCGCGAATTATATTCACCAGTTCTTCGACTTCGGACTGTTGTAGACCAAATGGCAAACATAATTCGGACAGCTTGCAGTTTTGGCAATTGACCTTGGTGGAGTTGGTTTCAGTCACGTTTGCCCTTGGTTAATGTCGCTGTAAATTGCATAGTAACAGAGCTTGATAAATTACTTGCCTTGCCTTGTGCTCGCGTGAGATTTTCCGCGTCTTTCCTGGTCCAGCCAGGCTTGTCCAGCTGACTGCATCCGATTTCCGATACGCCATCCTTTCGTGACTATGGTATTTTAGCGACCCTATATCGCGCCGCCATTCGCCGGCTTACAACACAGGAATATTCGCAAAACAATGGGTGTACAGGAAAACTTCGAACAACTCCCGCTAAAAGAATTCACCGAAAAAGCCTACCTGGATTACTCCATGTACGTGATTTTGGACCGGGCTTTGCCGCACATCGGCGACGGCCTGAAACCAGTACAGCGCCGGATCGTGTATGCGATGTCGGAACTGGGTTTGACCGCGCTGGCCAAGTACAAAAAATCGGCACGCACCGTCGGTGACGTGCTGGGTAAATACCATCCGCATGGTGATTCTGCTTGCTACGAAGCCATGGTGTTGATGGCGCAGGACTTTTCTTATCGCTATCCGTTAATCGACGGCCAGGGCAACTGGGGTTCACCGGACGACCCAAAATCCTTCGCGGCGATGCGTTATACCGAATCCCGCTTAACCGCCTATGCGCAAACCCTGCTCAGCGAATTGGGTCAAGGCACGGTGGACTGGACCGACAATTTCGACGGCACCTTGAAAGAGCCCAGCCTGATGCCGGCCCGCTTGCCGAATGTGCTGTTGAACGGCACCATGGGCATTGCAGTGGGTATGGCCACCGACATTCCGCCGCACAATCTGCGCGAAGTCGCCAACGCCTGTCTGCAATTACTGGACGATCCTGAAACGCCACTGGAAAACCTGCTGACGCATATCAAGGGGCCGGATTATCCAACTGATGCCGAGATCGTCACGTCTACCGCCGATATTCAAAAAATGTATGCGACCGGCAATGGCTCGGTGAAGATGCGTGCCAAATATGAGCTGGAAGATGGCAACATCGTCATCACCGCTTTGCCGCATCAAGTCTCCGGCGCCAAGTTGCTGGAACAAATTGCCGCGCAAATGCTGGCAAAAAAGCTGCCAATGATCGAGGATTTACGCGACGAATCCGATCACGAGAATCCCACCCGCTTGCTGGTTATTCCCAAGACCAAGCGCATCGATGTCGATGCGGTAATGTCGCATTTATTCGCCACCACTGATCTGGAGAAAAATTACCGGGTCAATATGAATATGATCGGTTTGAACGGGAAGCCGCAGGTCAAAAATCTACGGATGATTTTGACCGAATGGATCAGCTTCAGAACCGAAACCGTGCGCCGCCGTTTGCAATATCGCTTGGATAAAGTGCTGGCACGTTTGCATATTCTGGAAGGTTTGCTCATCGCTTATCTGAATATCGACGAAGTGATTGCCATCATCAGAGCCGAAGATCATCCCAAGCCGGTTTTGATGGAGAGGTTTGGCTTGAGCGATTTGCAAGCCGAAGCCATCCTTGAACTGAAGCTGCGCCACTTAGCCAAGCTGGAAGAAATGAAGATTCGCGGCGAACAAGACGAATTGGAGCAAGAACGGCAGGCGCTGGAAAAAACCTTGGGTTCCGAGCGATTGCTGAATCGTCTGATCCGCAAGGAAATCGAGCGCGACGCGGAAAAATACGGCGATGATCGTCGTTCGCCCATCGTCGCGCGTGATGCTGCGCAGGCGTTGGATACCACAGAGCTAATCGCCAATGAGCCGGTCACTATTATTCTGTCGCAAAAAGGCTGGATACGCGCTGCGAAGGGTTACGACATCGAGGTGGAAAGTCTCAGCTATCGAGCCGGCGATGCCTATTTGTCGTCAGCGCGAGGCCGAACTACCCAGGCTGCTTATGTGTTGGATTCCACCGGGCGGGTCTATACGATTACCACCCACGATCTGCCGTCCGCGCGCAGTCAGGGTGAGCCGCTGACAGGTCGGCTTAATCCGCCGCCCGGCAGTTTGTTTACCGATGTGTTCACCGGGCAGCCTGACGATTGGTTGTTGATTGCTAGCAATGCAGGTTATGGTTTTCGAGTGCAGTTAAAAGAACTGCAAAGTAAAAATAAGGCCGGTAAGGCCCTGTTGAGTTTGCCGACTGGCGCCAAAGTTTTAACCCCAGCGTCAATTCCAACTGGTCACGACTTGCTGGCGGTTGCAACATTGCAGGGCAGATTGTTGATATTTCCGGCGTTGGATCTGCCCGAGCTGGCGAAAGGCAAGGGGAATAAGCTGATTCAGATTCCTGGCGGGGACTTGGCTTCCGGTAAGGATGCGGTGGTTGCGGTAACAGCGCTGTCGACGAACAGCGAATTGAAAATCGTCTCCGGTAAACGGCATGTCACGCTCAAAGCTATGGATATTGCTCAATATACCGGTCATCGTGCCAATCGTGGCACAGCATTGCCGCGTGGCTTCCAAAAAGTGGACGGACTGGACTGCGTCGTGGATTAAAACTTCAAATACATTATGTCGATGTTTGTGCTGATCAGTAATAGGCTAAAAAGAGTTTGTTAGTGAAAAGTAAAAAATCTGTTGACGTAATTAATCTATGTCTTTATGATAGCGATCTTTCTGGAGTGCTTCTGCTCTTCGGGATAATAAGAAGGTCAATTCGGGGTATAGCGCAGTCTGGTAGCGCGTCTGCTTTGGGAGCAGAATGTCGGGAGTTCGAATCTCTCTACCCCGACCAAGATTTGCGCTTGTAGCTCAGCTGGATAGAGCATCGGCCTTCTAAGCCGAGGGTCGCAGGTTCGAGTCCTGCCAAGCGTGCCATCGCAAAAATTCATCATTATGGTGAGCGTAGCTCAGTTGGTAGAGTCCCGGATTGTGATTCCGGTTGTCGTGGGTTCGAGCCCCATCGTTCACCCCAATAACTTGTTGAATATCAACGGGTTTCAGTTTTAAAAGCATCATAATAAACTTATCTGGTGAAAAGTCTGGTGAAAAAGATTTTCCAAGATTCGTCGGTTTTTTTCAGCCATCCACCCGTCTTTTAAGCAAAGAACTAGTTCGGCACTAATCCTTGGTTGGTTTTACAACACGGATTTCTTTGTCATACGTTTTCAGCATTCGCGCTGTTCGATGACCGCTTGCAATTAGCTTGTCCTCATCGCTACCTTTCGTATCAGTAACACCTTTTCGTTTCAAGTCGTGAAAGGCAAAGTCAACAAATTCAGGATTCATCTCTTTTGCTAGTTTTTTAATCCGTGCCATAGCGGTTTTAAAGCTGCTCTTTTCAATCCGACGCCCCGTCTTTTTGCTAAAAAACAAAAAGAGCTCTCCAGGATTTTCGGGTAAAGATTTTTCTCGTTTGGCAAAGATTTCAGCTCGTCTTTCAATCAACGCATTAATGGCATTATTTAATCTGTCATTCCAGGCATTGATTGTGTCGCGGCTTCCTTTATGCCTTACTACTAATAACCCTTCTTCCTGACAGCGGGCATCAGTAAGTTCAAAAACTTCAACGAGGCGCATTTTGCATAAATATGCTAGCTCCATAGCTGGTCCCATGTAATCATAGGGTGATTGACGTGCTGCTTTTAATAAAATTTCATAATCTTCATCGGATGGCGTGTGTTGACGAGGATTCTCCTCGGTTTTAATTAGGGATTCCGCAAAATTTGTCTTAATTTTTCCATACTGTACGGCCCATTTACATAGGGCTTTGATGTATGAGAGCTCACGGTTAGCACGAGTGACTGATTCTTCAAGCCTTTTATCCAGATAGCGCCGTGCAAAAACCGTATCCCAAGCAGTAATTGGCAGATCACCCAATAGCTGATTACTAGATGTTTTTCTCATGCAAATCGACCGATGACACCCTAAATAATCATCTTTGGTTGTTTGCATATATTTATTCCAGGCTTTTGTTTTCTGGAACTCAAGAGAAAGCGTTAAAAAAGTAACCTGCGTCTGTTTCTTGGTGTTTTCGAATGCATTCCAAATCTGAGCTAATGTAGCCTTACTCGAACAAAGTTTTCTGGATCGCCATTTTGATAAATCATTATCAAAGTATTTTTGCATCCATTTGCCCTGGCCCGAACTGTTGTACCAGACATAAGGTGGCACTTTATCAAGCATAACGTGCTGTGGGTGTTTTGTGCTAGAACGGGGTCTGCCTTGTTTTTTAGCGCTCATAAAATTCAATGTCTCCATAGTGGTTATCGTTAACTGAATCGATTTTTGCACCAACTCCAAGCGCGGCATTTAATGCATCTATTGTTGTGAAAATCTGATTGTTTTTGCCAAAAAGAATTTTCACGCCATTTTTTTTCAGGCAGTTTTCTACGTCAGCCATGCGTTCATAGCCTGTCGCACGTTTTAAGTCTTCATAAAATATTAGTGTCATAGTCGTGATAAATGGTGGTTTAAGTTTTGTTAATCTTATGATTGGGGTTTTTAAGATTCGCTCATTAATGTTAATCAATTATCTGAAGAACAGTCCGTATAATCCAGTCATGGTCGTATTATAGGTTGACATATGAAAATCGGAAACAAGGTGCATAGTGTTATTTTTTATGTTCATGGCGATTAATCCTGAAACATTCATGTTGCAAATCACTCATGCGTTGTTAAAATGCATGCACGTTTATTTCATTCAGAGTAAAAAGCATGGCAACTTATCACGAGCTACAAGACCAGATTAGAACGCTTCAAGCACAGGCCGAGGCACTTAAAGCCGAAGAATTACCTTTGATCATTGCAGACATCAAAAAGAAAATTGAAGAGTACGGCATTAAAGCTGATCAGATTTTTGGTGAATCTGAGCTGCCTATCCGTAATAGCCAGAATAAGGCGTCTCTATCAACAAAAACACCTCTTGCAATGAAATACGAGTGCGAGGGCGTACAATGGTCCGGCAGAGGCAAAAGGCCGAAGATTTTTACCGAGGCAATAGAAAAGGCTGCTGCGAATGGAATAACATTAACAATGGATGACTTTTTAATAAAAAATAGCGCATAAAAATGCTACTTGATTTATTGGCTAGGTGCTTTTATAGCTCATATCACTACAAATCGTCTGAAAACAAATTTCACAACTCCTTATGCTTTTGAGCGCCTGCTTATCAAAGCATCTATGAAGAATTATTTTTCATTAAACGTTTAAAAATCGAAGTTGTTGATAGTTTTTCTTGTGCTTTCAGTATTTTTTCTTTTATTTGATGGGTTATTTTTTTAAAAAAGTCAAAGCATGTATAAATATTGTTAGAGTTTTGTTTGTTTTTTACAATATCCCTGTTATTTAGATTATTAATAGGATTAACTTTCACATTTTCTATTTTTGGTTCATCTTTTTTGTTAAAGATTGATAGCCCAAAAACTTTAATGTCCGTTATTTTTTTGTCTTTACCGTGTGTTAAGACTATGTCACCCGCTATATAAGCAGTCAGAAATATGCAGAAATCATTTCCTTTGATGCGATTTAAAAGATGGCTGACTTTTTTATCTGCAACTTTGCGATTAACCAATTTTCGTAGTGTTTGCCAAGTCTTTACGCATCCTTTGGGCAATCCTAAAAATTGTATAGACCTGAAGTCCCATGTTGATCTGAATGCTTCAATCCTGACATTGTTACCGGAGAGTATTCTATTGAACGATGCTAAGCTAGATGGAACTATAGACTTGGTCATGTAGCTTAAAAACGTTCCGATTTCACGGTTAGTGTCTTGCCATTTGATTAGGGGGTTATCAATATCTTTGACTTTGAAGGCTCTCGTTAATATTGATTGAAGCTTGCTCTTAATGCTCTCTTCAAAGTAAATCAGGACATGCCAGTGCGGTGTGCCATCAATATTGGCTTCCACTACACGCACGCCAAAATGCTGGTTCTTGTATCTGAAAAAAGACTTTGTGATTTTATGCCATTTCTTTGAAATCCATTCGTTGGCATCTATGGCTGTAAGCCTGCTTAAATTAAATGGTGACACATGGTATTCAGCAGGAGCTGTTATGGTAATCATTGCTGAAAGCATGCCATTTTTTTGAGCATATTCATCAATGCCTTTTAGCATGCACCATTTTTCAGAAAACACCTGCTCTTTTGTCTTAATCGTATCTGCGAGGCTTATGTCTTTTCCAGCTTTTTTAGAAAAAACAAATGTCTGCTTTAGGTGTTTTTCTTTTCTTTTATCGGAGATTTTTTTCCTCTTAACCGCTTGATCAGATGCATAGGGCGAGTGCTCGTTAATCAATCCAATGAGATTGCGTAAATGCTCTCGATTCTGTTCAATCGTTTGTATAAGTTTATTTCTCCACCAGCTCTCATCAGTAATGTTAGATAAGAACTTTTCTTTAGATTTGTGCTGTGGCAATCTGATTTTTGGGGCTTGTATTGATTTGTTTTCTTCAGAATAAAACAGTGCCACTAATGCTTCTGGGTCGCAATGGTTGGTTGTTAAATAAAGTTTATTGATTTTTTTGCTAATTAATTTAGCTGATTTTTTTACGGCTTGATAATCAAAATCAAGCATTTCTCTGTCAACAAAATTCAATGCGTTATGAATTCTATCGATCCATTTGGTACAATGAATTGGGCTGTTCGTTTCGCTATCAATGATTTCTATAATCGAACAAGCCGTATCTTTGTCTATTAGGTTTAATGCTTGATAGAGTTGCGGGCTTAAATCTTGATCATGACAATCAATGTTGTTATGATAATCAAGCTCTTCCTGATAAACATAATTCATAAATAATAATCAAAATTATTCTATGATAATCTTGATAATGCATAGTGTTAATACATGACTTATTAATCATGTCTTTTTGTATGAATTTTTGATGAGATTGGATTTGCTATTAACGTTAAAATTTACGGCCAAGCTAAAATCACAAGGAAAGTGAATAGGTCTAAATAACCCATGTTGTGGGACAATACGTTTAGCATCAGTAGAACGTTTGATGCTTAACAATGGCAGCGTTTAGGACGAAAAATAAGACTGTGAACACCCAATCAACAATCACCGCATTCCACGCAAAATATTTCGCGTACGACCTGACTCGTCGCCATAGTGCTAATGATGCGGGACGCCTATCTCAGTCTCTGTTCGATGCTTCCGTCGATCTCAATCCTCATCAAATCGAAGCCGCATTATTTGCATTACGCTCGCCCTTATCGAAAGGCGTTTTGCTGGCCGATGAAGTGGGTTTGGGCAAAACTATCGAGGCTGGCATTGTTCTTTGCCAATATTGGTCGGAACGCAGAAGGCGTTTATTAGTGATTTGCCCCGCATCGCTACGCAAGCAGTGGGCGCTAGAGCTCGAAGAAAAATTCAACCTGCCTGCGGTCGTGTTAGATGCCAAAACTTGGCGTGACGCGCTCAAAATGAGCAAATCCCCGCTTAATCAAAAATGCATCGTTATTCTGTCGTACAACTACGCAAACAAGATACGCGACGACCTAAAAGCCATCTCCTGGGATTTAGCGGTAATAGATGAAGCCCATAAACTTCGTAATGCTTATCGGGAAAGTAACAAGATCGGTCAAGGTCTGCGCTGGGCGTTAGAAGATTGCCGTAAGCTGTTGCTAACAGCTACGCCGCTTCAAAACTCACTGCTTGAGTTATATGGTTTATCGACATTGATCGATGAACACTTGTTCGGCGATGTCGACGCCTTCCGTAGCCAATACGTTAATGCCGGTGGTGACCTGGATGGTTTGAGGCAAAGGCTATCAGGCTTTTGTCGCCGTACACTTCGAAATCAAGTTACTGAGTACATTCGTTATACCGAGCGCCGAGCAACCACATTTCCGTTCCGTCCCACTGACGACGAACACAAGCTTTATGAAGCGGTCACGGCCTTTTTGCTGAGGGAAAACAGCTATGCCATCCCCAAACGCCAACGCCACCTCACCGAATTAATTTTACGCAAACTGCTGGCATCATCGTCATTAGCAATTGCTGGTACGCTGGAAACCATGAAAATCAGGTTGGAAGCGCTACGTGATGAAAAAATCAATGATGATCCTGAGTTTACTGAGCTGTTGATAAGCGAAGAAGATATCGAAGACGAACTTCTGGATGAAATTCTCGATCTCGATTCACCGGAAGACGACAGCGGCAGCGAAACTCCGACAATAGATCGCAAACTGCTAAATCTTGAGATTGCCGAACTGGACGGTTTAGCGAATTGGGCAAAAGGCATTGGGACAGATACCAAAACCCGCACCTTGCTGAATGCCTTGGATATAGGCTTTCAGCAAATGGCCACCACCGGTGCCCAACGTAAAGCGCTGATCTTTACCGAGTCGCGCCGGACACAGGCTTATCTAAAAAATTTCTTGGAAGCCAATGGCTATGCTGATCAAGTCGTTGAGTTCAGCGGCACTAACAATAGCTCCCAAGCAACCGCGATTTACGAAAAATGGTTGGCTGAAAATCAAGGCACTGGGCGCATAGCTGGTTCCAGGGACATTGATATACGAACGGCGTTAATTGAGCATTTTCGCGACCACGCCAGCATACTGATTGCCACCGAAGCGGCAGCGGAAGGCGTTAATATCCAGTTTTGTTCGTTATTGATAAATTACGACTTGCCTTGGAACCCTCAACGCGTCGAGCAACGCATTGGGCGCTGCCACCGTTATGGACAGCAACACGATGTCGTAGTGATCAACTTCTTAAATGAACGTAATGACGCCGACCGCCGCGTTTTGCAGTTACTGACAGAAAAATTCAATCTGTTTAATGGCGTGTTTGGTGCTTCTGATGAAGTGCTGGGTTCCATAGAATCCGGTGTGGATTTTGAAAAACGTATCCTGACCATCTATCAACAATGCCGCACTCCTGATGAAATCGAAGCGGCATTCAAAGCCCTGCAAGCGGAGATGGACGAGCGCATTCAGGCTCGTATGACTGATACGCGCAAAATGCTGTTGGAAAATTTTGATGAAGACGTTCACGAACGGCTGCGCGTTCGATTACACGACGCCCAAGTTCAATTGGATAAGTTTAGCAAACGTTTCTGGTCGTTAACTCATTTCATGCTGAGCGATAAAGCCAGATTTATCGATGCAGAGTTATCCTTCATCCTAACCAAACCACCCAAGCAATACATCCAGCCTGGTCGGTACCACCTGATATCGAAAACGGCACCGGAAACCAAAGCCGATGGCATAGAGGATCAACATGCGGAGTACGGCAAATATTTGTACCGATTGTCTCATCCATTAGGGGAGTATGTAGTCGATGAAGCCAAGGCATTAGCCACAGTACCTTCACGGATCAATTTTAACATCAGCCAGCATCCGACGCGGTTGCATTTGGTAGAAGCGTTAAAAGGTAAACGCGGCCATTTAATGCTGACCCTGCTTGCCATCGAAAGCTATGAGCGCGAAGAGCATTTATTGTTCTCCGGCTTCGATGATCAAGGTCAGCCATTGGATCAGGAAACCTGCGAAAAGCTGTTTAGCTGCATGGCCGAAGATGCGGGAACAACTGCAATATCGGATGCAATACAAGCCAAGCTTGCCGCAGATGCTCAACAGCACATCAAAGCCACCATCAGTCAATCCCTGGAAGCCAATAACGTTTACTTCAACGAAGCCCGTGAAAAGCTGGAAAAATGGGCCGACGATCTCGTCCTGGCCGCTGAAAAAGCCCTAAAGGACACCAAGGAGCAAATCAAAATACTTAAACGTCAGGCTCGCCTAGCTACCAATCTTGATGAACAACACGACATTCAGCAGAAAATCATCAAACTGGAAAAACAGCAGCGTCGGCAACGGCAGGAAATTTTCCAGGTGGAAGATAGCATCATTGAAAAACGCGATGCACTGATAGAATCACTGGAACGTCGCCTGACGCAAAAGACGGAATCACAGTCGTTATTTACGATTGAATGGCATGTCGTGTAATGACTGATAAAAGTTGCCGATCATCAATACCCCGCTGGATTGGTCTCCTGTTCTTTAGCTGACAAGCAGAACAACCAATGGATAATTCCATGGAAAAAAAAGCAGGGAGAAATTGTGAGCCATTTGGATGATTGGCCAGACTAAAAACAACGTTGTCCCGGATACCAATAATAATTTTTAGCCGCATTACCGCGCATTAACTAACACAGCCTGACATGAGCAAATACGACGATCTCGTAACGAAGTTAAAAGAAATTTTTCAGATTGATAAACCCGAGCTGGATTTCGGCGTTTATCGCATCCTTAATGCCCGAGTAGTTGAGATCAATGATTACCTGGGAAATCGTCTAAAAGCAAAGGTGGCCGAAAGCTTGGCATCATCTGGAGCCGCCAATTTGGAAGGCTTGCAGAAGGAACTGAAAGACAAGGAAGCCCAATACACCGCAGATGGCATCGATCCCAGCTCGGTGCCAAAAATTCAAGAGATCAAACAAAAGCTGGCTACCTATACAGCCAGCAGTTCGGAACATGAAAACGCCGTTTTCACCCATTTGCTGACCTTTTTCTCGCGCTACTACGACAAAGGCGATTTCATCAGCCAACGCCGCTACAAAGGCGATACCTATGCCATTCCTTATGCCGGTGAAGAAGTGATCTTGCACTGGGCCAACAAAGATCAGTATTACACTAAAAGCGGGGAAAACTTTTCCAATTACGCTTTCAAACTCGACGATGGCCGCAGTGTGCGCTTCCGACTAGTCGCGGCGGATACCGCCAAGGACAACCGCAAGGATACTGACAAAGAGCGCCGTTTTGTTTTGATCGATCAGCAGTCACGGACTGTGAACGATGATGAAGGCGAAGAATACCAAGAGCAATTGGAGCCTGTCGCCGAAGAAAATGGCGAACTGGTATTACGCTTTGAATACAAGGCCATGCCCAAAGGTAGCAAGCAGGATGATCTGGTGGCTCAGGCCGCCAAAACCATCCTCAATCATCCGATTGTCAAAGCTCACTGGCTGGATTTAACCAATCGAGAACCCACCGAAAAAAATCCGCAGCGCACCTTGTTGGAAAAATGCCTTGCCAATTACACCGCCAGAAATTCTGCCGATTATTTCATCCATAAAGATTTAGGCGCTTTCCTGCGCCGCGAGCTGGATTTTTACATCAAGAATGAAGTGATGAACCTGGACGATGTGCAGCATGCCGAGAAGTTTGCCGACATCGAACACAACCTGCGCATGATCCAAACCCTACGCTCGATTGCTCTGGATTTGATTACTTTCCTGGCCCAACTGGAAGATTTCCAAAAAAAGCTGTGGCTGAAAAAGAAATTCGTTGTCTCAGCCCATTACTGCATCACACTGGATCGCATCATTAAAGATGCACCTTCTTTGCTCGATGCCATCGCTGCCAATCCTAAACAATGGGCGCAATGGAAAGGGTTGGGTATGCTAGATGGTGAAACCGATCTAATCAATCAGGCGGCAGTCGGTACCGTCGACTATTTACAGGAAAACCCTTACCTGATGGTTGATACCGCCTTGTTTGATTCGTCATTCAAGCAATCGTTATTGGCGGCAATCCATGATTTGGACGATAGCCTGGATGGTTTACTGATCCATGGTGATAATTTTCAAGCGTTGAATATTCTTGATAAAACCTTTGTTAACAAAATAACAACTACGTTTATCGACCCGCCATATAACACTGGTGTTGATGAATTTGTTTATAAAGACAATTATAGTCATTCCTCTTGGGCAACATTTATAGAAAACAGAATATCGAAAGCTAAAATTCTTTTTTCGGAAAAATCGCTTTTTTTCATGACTACTGACTTCGTTGAAGTAGCTACTACTAGATTCTTATGCGATTCAATTTTTGGTCAAAATAACTTTGTTGCAGATATTGCTTGGGAAAAACGATATACAAGAAGCAATAATGCCAAAAAATATTATAGTTTGAAGGATACTGTAACAGTTTACAGAAGCTCAGAAGCATTGACCGAAATTAAGGAACCACGGTCAGATAGTTCAAAAGATAACTATACAAACCCTGACAACGATCCTCGTGGCGTTTGGATTAGTTCGTCCTATGTTAATCCAGCAGAGAAAGCAAAAAGAGCAAATTTAGTTTATAAAATAAAAAATCCTTTTACCGGGGCGGAAGTAGAGCATCCTACACATGCTTGGAAATATGATATAGAAACACACCGTAACCATGTTTCTGAAAATAGGCTTTATTGGGGATTGGATGGTGGTTATGAGTATCCTAGGCTTAAGTCTTTCTTGTCAGATGCAAAAGATGCGATGGTTCCCGTTGACGTATGGAGTTATAAAGATGCAGGTACTACAGATGATGGTGGTACGTTACTTAAACAGATGTTTGGGTCTTCATTATTCGACAATCCCAAACCTATTAAATTGATAAAAAAATGCATTGAACACATTACAGGCGAAACTAGCGCCCCCATTATATTGGATTTCTTTGCTGGTTCTGGTACTACAGCACATGCATTGATTGATGATTTACGCGAGTCTCAGCAGAAAAAAAAATATATCCTGGTAGAGCAAGGTGATTATTTCAATACTGTCTTAAAACCCCGCATCCAAAAAGCTGTATATTCCGCCGACTGGAAAGAAGGCAAAGCCACCGCTTCGCACACTGGCATTTCCCACGCCTTCAAGGTTCTAAAAATTGAAAGCTACGAAGACGCCCTGAATAACCTGGAGCTTCGCCGTACCCAGCAACAAACGGATTTACTGGAATCCTTGCCGCAATCTGCGCAAGACGATTACCTATTGAGCTACATGCTGGACATCGAAAGCCGTGGTTCGCTGTTATCCGTTGAACAATTCGCCAAACCTTTCGATTTTAAACTCAAGGTTACCGTCGATTCGGCGGGAGCCTATGAAGAACGGCCCATCGATTTGGTGGAGACCTTTAATTATTTGATCGGCTTAAATGTAAAACTGTTCGACATGCAAATCGATAAAGGTTTCGTGTTAGTCACTGGTGTATTACCCAGCGGCGAGAAAACCTTGGTGTTATGGCGTGATGTTGAACAAGTCGATTATGAAGCCTTGAATCGTTTGTGCGACAAGTTGGCAATCAACCCAGCAGACAGCGAATACGAAGTGGTTTACATCAACGGCGACCACAATATTCCGGCAGTATTCACCAGCCTTGAGAACGAAGGCGGCATAACCAAAACCCTGAAAATCCGCCAGATCGAGCCTGAATTCCTGAGCCGGATGTTTGATGTGGAGACGGTGTGATGGTAGGCGAGATTGTTTTTTACCAGCAGGAAGACGGAAAAGTAAAAGTCCAAGCCCGCTTGGAGAATGAAACCCTGTGGATGACCCAACTGCAAATGGCGGAGTTGTTTCAAACGACTCAGCAAAATGTTAGCCAGCATGTTCAAAATATTTATGCCGAGGGCGAGTTATCACCGGAAGCAACTTACAAGAAAATCTTGTGGGTTCGCGAAGAAGGTAATCGTCAGGTAGAACGTGCGCTGGATAGTTACAACTTGGATATGGTCATTTCAGTAGGTTATCGCGTCAAAAGCGTCATTGCTACCCGCTTTCGTATCTGGGCTACCCAGCAACTGAAGGAATACATCATCAAGGGCTTTGTCATGGATGACGAGCGCCTGAAAAATCCACCGGTCGCAGGTTCTACGGTGCCGGATTACTTTACGCAAATGCTGGAGCGGGTGCGTGACATCCGTGCCAGTGAACGTCGAATGTATTTACGGGTGCGGGAAATTTTTGCTCTGGCGGCTGACTATGAACCTTCATTGCCGGAGACCACCCGCTTTTTCAGTACCATTCAAAACAAGCTCCATTTTGCCGTCACCGGCATGACCGCTGCCGAAATCATCGATGCCCGCGTCAATCATGCCAAACCCAATGCAGGCTTAACGACGTGGGCTGGCAATGATGTGCGTAAAACCGATGTCACCATTGCCAAAAATTATCTGTCAGCGGATGAGGTGACCGAGCTTAACCGTATCGTCACTATGTGGCTGGATTTTGCGGAAGATCAAGCCAGTCGGCGCAAGCAAGTATTTATGCAGGATTGGGAGCAAAAGTTAGACGATTTTTTGCGATTTAATGATCGTGAGGTTTTGCCTCATGCTGGCAAACGTACAAAAAAGCAGGCCGATAGCAAGGCGCATTCGGAATATGAATTGTTTGCGACGCAACGTCGTGCTGAAAAAGAAGCTTTAGGCGAGCGCGACCAGTTCGAGCAGTTGGAAGCGGCTGCCAAGTTACTGACCAGTGCCAAGCCGAGGGATAACAAATGAGCGATGTTAAATATGTGACGCAGTGCGTCTCAAATCGGATGCAGGCAAAATGCCAACGGAATGGGTAGTGGGATGAGTAAGAATCGTAAACGCAGCTTCCACCAGGAGTTGGTCCTAAACCAATTCATGATGAGTTTTTTCAAAGGTGGTAGTTTGTCGGCATTGAAAGATCGCTTGGGCGAAGACCGGCATGAAGGCATCGACGAAGATGGGCAAACCGGTTTTTTCCACGAATTGCAGCATACCCTGTTTGCAGTGGATCGTATCAGCCACCAGGATTTACGCCGCTATGACCTGAACATAGTGCAGCATTGGAATGCCATCACCGAGCGGCGCAATAAGCTGGAAGGCACCGTGCTGAACATGAAGTATTTTCAGTACCTGTCGTTGCTATTTACCGAAATTTATCTGGATTGGTATTTTAATCAGAGGCAGCAGTTACTGAATGGCTTGAATGAGTCCTTGCAGACCTACAATCACGCCCAAGATGCCGAACATCGTTTCCAGGCTTTTGACGCGGACGAGTTAAATAAACTGGCATTTTGGAATGCCACTGGCAGTGGTAAAACTTTACTGCTGCATGTAAACATCAAGCAGTACCTGCATTACTTCCAAAACGGCAAGCACGATCTTTACCCCGACAAAATCATCTTGCTGACCCCGAATGAGGGTTTGTCGCGGCAGCATTTGGATGAAGCAAAATTATCCGGCTTTGACTTCTGCCATTTGTTCGATAAGAAAACCACCAATGCCTTGTTTAAAGGTGCCATCGAAATTATCGACATTAACAAGTTGGGCGATGAAATGGGCGACAAAACAGTCGCGGTCGATGCCTTCGAGGGCAACAATTTAGTATTGGTCGACGAAGGCCACCGTGGCACCGGCACGGCAGCAGGTGCCTGGATGAGTCGGCGTGAAGCCTTGGTGCATGGCGGCTTTGCCTTTGAATACTCCGCTACATTTGGTCAAGCTGTTGCCAAGGGTTTGACCGTTAGCAAGGCGGAAGACGAAATCCGTAAAAAGAAAGCCAAGATGTTATTTGAGACCACCAATTTGAAAAAATTGGATGATGATCAAAAAGCACAATTGATGCTGACCAGCACTGAAAAGCGCAAAGCCCGCACCATGGCGACCAGGGAGATTTACGCCAAAGGCATACTGTTCGATTATTCGTACAAATTTTTCTATGAGGACGGTTACGGCAAGGAATCGCTGATTCTCAATCTGAAGGACGACGATTATGAGCAAGAGGATATTGCACGCCAATACTTTACGGCCTGTCTGCTGAGCTTTTATCAACAGCAATATCTATGGGGCGCAAACCGAGACAAACTGGCCGATTTTAATATCGAAAAACCCTTGTGGGTGTTTGTCGGTAATACCGTGTCTGGCGAAGATTCCGATATTTTGAATGTCGTGCGATTTTTGGCGGGATTCTTGAACGACGAAGCCAAGACCAAACGATGGCTTCAAGATTTGCTGTCCAACACGGCGCGACTTCTGGATAGCAAGGGTCGCAACATTTTTCATGATCGGTTCACACCATTAATGCAATACACGGCTGATGATGTTTATGCCGGGATTTTGAAAAAACTCTTCAATGCCGATGTCCGACAACGCTTGAAAGTCGTTAACCTGAAAAGCAGCAAAGGTGAACTGGTTTTGCGCGTCGGCGATTCCGAACCGTTTGGTCTGATCAATATCGGCGACGATACCGGATTTTTTAAGGAAGCCGAGAAATCGGAAAATGCCAAATTGTTTGATACCGAAGCCGATGATTTTGGCGGATCAATGTTTGGCACCCTTAACGATAAGGATAGTCGCCTGCATGTATTGATCGGTTCCCGCAAGTTTACCGAAGGCTGGAGCAGTTGGCGGGTTTCGACCATGGGCCTGCTAAACATGGGTAAAGGCGAAGGTTCGCAGATTATCCAGTTGTTCGGGCGTGGCGTGCGTTTGAAAGGCAGAGACTATTCGCTGAAACGCAGTACACCATCGCAACGTCCCAAAGGCGTACATTTGGAACGCTTGGAAACACTAAACATTTTTGGCGTGAATGCCGGTTACATGGCGGCCTTTAAAGACTATTTGAAGGAAGAAGGCATCACACCATCCGATGAACTGATCGAGCTGGATTTTAAAACCAGTATCAATTTGCCCTCAAAGCCGCTGAAAACCTTGGCCTTGAAAGATGGTTACAAAGATAACCAGGTTAAAGGGTTCAAGCGAACCCATTATCCGTGGTTGTATGAAGTACCTAGCGAATTTAAAGGCAAGATCAAGTCGGCGCATATCGAGCTAGATTTGTATCCCAAAATTGAGGCGCTGAGCAGCCAAGATAAAGGTAGTGGTAAACCAGATATTAATGTCCGCATCAAAGGCAAACTGGCCAAACAAAACATGGCTTTGTTCGATTTCGACCGGATTTATTTGGCGGTTCAGGAATTTAAGCAACTCCGCGCATGGAGTAATCTGCGGTTGGACAAAGCGCGATTGATGGGCTTTTGCCTGAGCAGCGATGATTGGTACACGCTATATGTTCCACCATCCGAATTAGTGATCAACACAATTGCCGATATTCGTAAGCAAGAAGATATTCTGATAAGGCTGTTGCTGGACTATACGGATCGCTTCTATAAATCGTTGAAAACTGCTTACGAAGGGCAGTTCTATGACATTGTAAATGTCAAAGAAGACGATGCAATATTGTTGAAGCAATACCACTTCGAAATCGTCAATGACGACGATGGCGAAGAGTATGAAAAGAAAATCAGAGCGCTTCAGGTTTTGGTGGAAAGCGGGAAATTAGGCGAAGCCAGTAAATGGAATGCGGGCCAAATGGTCGCAATATGTTTTGATCGCCATTTATATTATCCCTTGTTTGCCGTAGAAGGGGATGTTCCGCTAAAAATGCGTCCTCTGTCGTTTGATGCCCCCAGTGAAGTGCAATTTGTGCGTGACTTAGAGGAATTTTACCGTTCAACCGATGGGCAAAAAATAATTGGCAACCGTAGTTTGTATTTATTGCGAAACGCGGATACCAAGGCAAAGGGCTTGGGTTTTGCGTTGGCTGGTAACTTCTATCCTGATTTCTTATTGTGGCTGGTAGATGATGCTACTGGGCAGCAATGGCTAAGCTTTGTCGATCCCAAAGGTTTGCGCCAAATGAGCCTGAACGATCCCAAGCTGGGTTTGTATAAAGAGGTCAAAATATTGGAAGAAAAGCTGGGTGATCCAAAGTTGAGTTTAAGCGCTTTTATTGTGTCACCGACTCCGTTCAATAATCTGCTAAACGTTTCTTGCGAAAAAGAAGATTTAGAGGCTTGCAATGTATTGTTTATGTCTGATGGACAGAAATATTTGCATAAAATGTTTGAAGTTTTTTCTACCTTGCAAGCGTAGGAAAAATCAAAAAATGCCACAAATAAGGAAAATCAATGGATAAGATTACAGAGTCACTCTTGAATACATTTTCTGAGCAATTCGAGCTTAAAAAGTTATCAGATTCAGTGAAGTTTGAGCATTTTGTAAACTATTGTGTAACAACAAAAAACTATAGAGGAAGTTTTGAGTTGGAAGATGTTCACAGTGGTTCAGGGGGAGATTCGGCAATTGATGGGCTAAGCCTAATTGTTAATGGGCGTTTAGTAACAGATGAAGACGAGCTGAAAGAAGTTGTTGCTGGTGTTGGTCACTTGGATGCTGACATTACATTTATCCAGTCAAAGTCTTCATCTTCTTTTGACGGGTCAGAAATAGGAACATTTATACATGGTGTTAAAGATTTTTTGGCTGAAACCCCGAGATTGGTTCAGAATGAAAAAATAATAAAAATGAAAGCAATGTGGGATTTATTGATATCAATGTCGTCCTATATGGTTAATCGAAGACCAATTTGTAGATTGTATTATGTTTGCACCGGAAAATGGGTCAACGATCAAAATCTTCTTGCAATCATTGATTCGGGAAAAAAAGAGATAGAAGATATTGGTATATTCGAGACTATTCACCTTGAGCCAATTGGAGCTTCTGAAATACAAAAGTTATTTCATGAAACAAAAAACAAGTTGACTACAACTGTTAACTTCCAAAGTAGAATTACTTTGCCAGATATTGATGGAATATCTGAGGCTTATTTGGGTGTTATTCCTTTTTCTGAATACCTTAAGCTTGTACAAGATGAAAATGGAACAATTCATAGCATATTTGATGATAATATTCGTGATTTTCAAGGTGATAACTCAGTAAATAAAAAAATTAAGAATACCTTAGAAGAAGGGAAGTTTGATCTTTTTTGCGTTCTTAACAATGGTGTGACTGTAGTTGCATCTTCTCTGACGCCTGCCGGAAATAGATTTACTATTAGAGATTATCAGGTTGTAAATGGCTGTCAAACGAGTCATGTTCTCCATGATTGTCAGGCCATCAAAGGAATAGAAAGCGTCTTTGTTCCAATAAAAATTATTGTAACCGAAAATGACGATATTAAGACCAGCATCACTCTCGCAACAAATAGTCAAACGGAAGTAAAAACCGAACAACTTGAAGCCCTGAGCGCATTTCAAAGGAAGTTAGAACTTTACTATAATGCTGAAAAAACAACCATTCCCTTGCATTATGAAAGAAGATCGCAACAATATAATTCCGATGCAAGCATAAAAAGAACTCAGATAATATCTATTCCAATACAAATTAAATCGTTTGCTTCCGTTTTTCTAGATTCGCCTCATCTAGTATCTGGTTACTATGGAACTATAGTTAATAGATTTAAGGGGAAGATATTTTCCAATGAACATAATTTGTCTTCATATTATGTAAGCGCGCTTTGTTACTATCGGATTGAACAGTTTTTTCGGAATGGCGACTTGGATGCTAGATACAAAAAAGCACGTTTTCACTTAATGTTTTTAGTTAGGCTTATTGTGCTTGGTGAAAAGCTTGAGCCATTTAACAGTAATAAATTCGACAAATCCTGTGAGTCTTTTAGAGATAAGCTCTTGGATGATGAATCAGCGTTAAGAATTTTTAAGAAAGCTGCAAATTTGTTTGATGTGTCTGGAATTGAAAAAGATAAGCGTCAATATAAATCAGAGTCTGATACTGAGCTGCTCATTAAAGCATATAGGGATCATAAAGTGGTTTAGTTAGTATGCTAATAATATGATGGTATCGATAGGTAGCTTAATCAAGGTCTGTAAAGAGTTTTTTATTGTTGATAAGCTCTGAGGATATGAGGGTTGTAAAACGCATGATTGTTGTTTAAACAGATGTTGGAAATGCATTTCTATAAAACAGAGTATTATGGCTTTTTTTGATTTTCAAAGTTAGGTGTGTTTGACTTTAGAAAAATATTACTGTTTTGTGTTGAAATTATTAGGCATTTTTATAATCTAAGCTAAACTATTAAATATAGAAATATGTTTTTCATATTAAGCCAGCCGACCCAATGGGGGTACATTTTTCGCCATAAAGGCTCGAATCCCCATTGGAGCTGGCAAAGGCTCTGCCCTTTGAACCCACACTACCGTGAGTTCCTGCGGAATTTAAGGAATACCTTTAAATGGAATTTGAGGCAAACATGGATAGTAAAATTGATAGGCGATCCCAGTGGATCAAGATTCGGGTTACCAATGGTGAAAAGCAGGTAATCTACGATAAAGCGGCATTGGCTGGTTGTAATGTTGCCGATCTGATCCGGCAAAGCCTATGTCGGGTCAAAACCTGGACTGCCAAAGATATGGAAATCGAGCGCGAAAGGATTCGCGAAATTCGCCGCATCGGGCAAAACTTAAACCAAATTGCTAAATGGTGTAACCAATATAAGGCTGCCGCAGAAGCTGTGCAGGTTCTGATTTTACTAACGGCAATCGAGCAAAGCTTACAAAAGCTCGTTGTTCGGACTGCTAGTCAGTCAGGCGGAGTTCGTGTCGAGAATGGCGAGGCGAACGATGCATATTAAATTTTTAGGGAGAGGCCAAGGGAAAGGCTCATCGGCAATTAGATACGTGCTGGGCGACATTGATCATAAAGGGCAAGAAAGAGCCTTTGCACCAGAAGTTCTGCGCGGGAATCCGTTTCAGATCGGAGCGCTGGCTGATTCGTTACAGTTCAAACATAAATATCGCTCGGCGGTGATTGCATGGCATCCTGAAGACAAACCATCTGATGAGCAAATTCAGGAAGTGCTTGATGAGTTCGAGCGACTAGCTTTTGCAGGTCTTCAGCCAGATCAATTCGATTACACAGCAGTCTTACACCGTGATGCCGACAGCGAACATATTCACATCATCATTCCGCGCGTTGAACTTTCATCGGGTAAATCTTATAACCCGTCGCCACCCGGTTGGCAGACCTATTACGACACCTTACGAGATTATTTTAATGAAAAATATGCCTGGAGAAGTCCTGATGTATCGTTAAACCCTGGCATTGCAAGAATTACGCAGCCACGCTGTGATGCTTTAATAAAAGGTGCGCGGCTTGAAAGCAAAAAAATTATTGAAGACTATTTGCTTAACGAGATCGAAGAGGGTCGGATATCGAATCGGGAACAAATTGTGATTGCGCTGCAAGGATTGGATTTTGAAATTCCGCGCTTGGGACGGAACTACGTCACGATTTTGGACAGGGAAACAAATCAAAAAATACGCTTAAAGGGAGTTATATATGAGCAGTCATGGAGCATTGAACGAACGCTTGAACCAGAAAATTCAGGCAAAGCCGAGGTCGATCAAGAAACAAGACAATCAAGAACAGATGCTGCTTTTGCAGAGCTTGAAATACGAATATCAGAACGCGCTCGATACAATCAGAGTCGATATGGTAAACCAGTTCCAGGCGTTGGACAAAGACCTGGTGATGAATCTACAGGAAAGCCAAGGCAGTGCAAAAAAGCTGAACAAGTTGCTCAGGATGAGCTGGATCAAGCAGCTCGCTATCGGCGCGAGTCTTTGTCTCGGCATCTTTGGCGGCAGCTGCGCGACGATGCAATATTTTGCGAATCAGATAAGTGTGCAATTACAGGAAATCCAACGGAACAAACATATCTTGGATATGCTGAATCAGCAGGGTGGAAACATCAGCTTAAGCCGGTGCGGGGAGTATCGCCAAATTTGTGCAAGAGTGGACGAGAGCCAGGTTTTCCAAGATGGATTCAGGATTTTAAAATAGGGATAGGGACAGCATATGACAGAATTGGAACGGCATTTAGCCACGGCTTTGGAAAAATTATCGATGCAATACTCGCGGGACATGAGCGAGCTGAATCGGCAAGTTGTGCACTTGTCAAAGCACGTGGCTTTATTGACAGAGAGTTACAAGGGGGTGATGGAAGTATTGGCGACCACTCAAACAAAATGACAAATAAACAGCTTCAAAAGGACATAGTTGAATTACATTTGTTATCGATTAATTTTAAAAGTCCTGCTTCAATCTGACAATTCAGAAAACGTATTTCAACTTGAACAGGCATTAACAGGCACAGTTCGGCCATTATATGAAGTGGCCGTTGCGCAAAGCTTTACATAACGAACAATTGGAACCACTTGAAAGTTGCCTGTGAATGGCTAGTTAACCTTGTAAAGATGGCATTCAAAGACCGCTAGTGATCGGTAGCTACGCACTCACACAAAAAAGGGATAGTATTCTCCATTGCTTCTTTGCAGCAAAATCTAGTAAAAGTGAGCCTTGATTTACCTGTGTTACATTAAGAAGTTACGGAAGTACCAAATTGAATGCTTGTGATAGTGAATAACTGAAAATTTAGTGCAAGTAATCTATATCTAATACTAAGCTCACAAGCCTTTGTTTGAGGGCGTGAGACAAAAAATTTCATCGAAAATAGCAAATATGGCAAAAACATTATTAACACGGATAAGCAAGTTAGAGCAATACAATGTTACGGATAAAACTGTGTTGTGGGAAGACACTGCTGAAAACCGTTGGCACAATGTGTATGGAGAGCTCAACGTAAATGACAATGCCATTTTTTTAGCGAGCAAAAAATTATTAATTGGCACAATCAGCCAGATCAATAAACTTAAAAGCATACAGTGTACTAATATCCAGGAAGTAAATTGTTCAAATGACCAGTTTTTACAGCTGCACGAAATATATCCTGAACTAATTTCGAGAGTAAAAGCCAATTTTCAGCCTTTTATTCACCCTCAAAAAGTAAATATTAGTCAACTTATTGCCTCTGCAATGTCTGAAAATTTTGTGAGTTATTACATTCTATCAGGCATAGATAAATACAATGAGCTAAAAGGGAATTTTAAGAGTAATGATCGCATTGTAATTATAAATTCCAATAAACAACTTGAAAATGTAAAGCTTAACACAAATGCTGGCTTGATTAATTTTCCTGCAACAGCTGATGTTAACATCAGTGTAGAAGGATTAACACTGGATGAAATGCTTAAAAAAAATAAAAGCATTAAACGTAAAAGTTCCATCTCCAATAATGTTAATAGAATTGAAAAGATAAAAATAGAAATTACTGAAAACGGCAGATACAGATTCGATACATTCTTTTCCTACCACGATGCGCTCTTTAATAAAAGAGTTTATGGCAGCTCTACCAATAATTCAATTTTAAAAATACGATTAGAGCCCAATGAAACGGTTTACAAAGTTTCAATGAGCAGTAAAGATATTAATGAAAAAGAATTTACTTTTTGCAATGAAAATAATCTAATTATTGTTCATCGCGACACATCGGCAATGGCCACAAGCAAACAAACTCAAGGCGACACCTTTTCT
This sequence comes from Methylomonas sp. 2F7, assembly GCF_057126975.1. Taxonomy (NCBI): domain Bacteria; kingdom Pseudomonadati; phylum Pseudomonadota; class Gammaproteobacteria; order Methylococcales; family Methylococcaceae; genus Methylomonas; species Methylomonas sp. 2F7. The sequence continues at coordinate 3,996,935 of NZ_CP195203.1, read as the reverse complement.
CATAAGATGAAAGTAGGAGATTATTTTTATTTGTGTAGAGGTAATACCAATCTTGAAGTTATCGGGAAAATTATTGGTGAAACTGAAAAATGTGAATATGGAAGTCTTGGAGATGATGGATGGTTGCAACGATCTTATGAAATTATATCTGAAGCAGTTAATGAAAATTCATATCAGGGTGATAAAAAGTGGTGGACGCCTAACAATAATTCGACATGTATTGCCATTCCACAACACGAAATAAGTGATGCAAACCAAAAGCTATTCATACCATTTTTCAATACGAAGTTTGAATATGAAGCAACGCCTTCAACTTCAGGTAATTTATCAAAACTAATGAATATGCCATTAAATCAAATCTTATTTGGTCCGCCAGGAACAGGAAAAACATATAACACTATCAATAAAGCCTTGGATATTATAGGTGAAAATATTGATGGGAAATCAAGACAAGAAATAAAAGAAATCTTTGATGCCAGGATGCAAGAAGGGCAGATTATGTTTACCACATTCCATCAGAGTATGAGTTATGAAGACTTTATAGAGGGTATAAAGCCATTGAAACCATTGATTGGTGATTCATTTGTAAAATATGATGTTCAAGATGGGATTTTCAAAAAGATTTGTAATGAAGCGAAATCAAATTATGAGAATGCAAAAGCTGAAAATAAAAGTAAAATATCTTTTGAGTCTGCATTCGATAAATTGAAAGAAGAATGGGAAGCCAATCCTGGAATTAAATTTCAATTAAAAACTGTAGGCAAAGACTTTACAATTACCGGATTTACGAACCATTCAATTCAGTTCAGAAAAGCAAGTGGTGGAATCGGCCATACATTAAGCATTAATACATTGAAGGAACTGTACTATGGCTTAAGGAAATTCGATTTTAATCAAGGTGTTGGTATTTATTATCCAGCTATCTTAGAAAAACTAAAATCTTACTCCTTAAGTGGGTCGATTGATACCGTAGAAAAAGCATTTGTACTTATCATAGATGAAATCAATCGTGGCAACGTTTCGCAGATATTCGGAGAATTAATTACATTAATTGAAGATGATAAGCGTCTTGGAAAAGACGAAGAATTAGAGGTCATTTTACCCTATAGCAAAGAAAAGTTTGGAGTGCCTTCTAATCTATACATCATTGGCACAATGAATACTGCTGATAGAAGTGTAGAGGCTTTGGATGCCGCATTGCGCAGACGATTTATTTTTGAGGAAATGCCACCGAAACCGGAATTAATAGCCTCAGAAGGCAAATTGAAAGAATACAATGGTGTTGTAGCTAATATCAATTTGCCTGTTGTACTTGATATAATCAATAAACGTATTGAGAAACTACTAGATAAAGACCATCAAATTGGGCACAGTTATTTTATGTCGGTTTCGAGTGTAGATAATTTGAAAGTAGCTTTTCAGAAAAAAATCATTCCTTTGTTGCAAGAGTATTTTTTTGGTGATTATGGAAAAATAGGATTGATCTTGGGTAAAGAATTCTTTGAACCAATGGAAATGTCTAAAGAGAATATATTCGCTATTTTTGATGATTATGATGCTTCCGAATTTTCTGAAAGAACCATCTACAAGATCAAAAGAGTTTCAAGCATGCCAGATGATGATTTTGTTGCAGCTATCAATTCACTAATAGTAACAAATTAAGCTTGCGGATATGGAAAAATACATTAGTATTTTTGAGCATCAGACACTTAAGCTAAATCAAGAGGTTGATGGCGTTAAGTTTGATGAGCCCAAGCTTAAAGCCCTTCAATCTTACTATGGCGATAAAGGTGTTCCTTATTTTCATTTAATTCATAATGGTGTTTGCTTTAATGAGTATGTAGGAGTTATTCAGATTGGTGGAACAGTTATTGAGGTTTTACCAAAAGCAGATAATGCGTTTGCTGGAAAAGATGAGAAAAAACAATGGCGTGATATTTTGATTGATATGCTTTTTGCAGTTGGTATTTTTGATATTCACGCTCCTAGTAGTAGCTCTTTAAAATTAAAATCCAATTCTATTCTTGATTTGTATTTTCAACTCTTTATCAAAGAAGTTGAGTATTTATTACACAACGGATTGATTAAGAAATATCGCAAGAAAGAAGAGAATGTGACAGCATTAAAAGGCTGCTTGCTGTTTGGAAAGCATGTACAGAAAAATATTACACATCAGGAACGTTTTTATGTCAGACATGCCATTTACGATGTAGAACACAATCTTCATTGTATTCTTTATAAAACCATTAGACTCCTTAAACAAATAAATATCAATACCGGATTACATGGCCGTATTGGAGCTCTAATACTCCATTTTCCTGAAATGCCCGATGTAAAAATCACTGAGGCAACTTTCAATAAACTTGTATATAACAGAAAGACGCAATCATATAAAAAAGCTATCGATATAGCTAAATTACTGTTATTGCAATACCACCCTGATGTAATAAAAGGAAGAAATAATGTTTTGGCTTTGATGTTTGATATGAATAAATTATGGGAGCAATTTGTGTATGCAAGTCTGCGTAAACATAAAAAAGCTAATGCAACCATTACAGCTCAAACTTCTAAATTATTTTGGCAACCCGAAAGTGGTTATCGGTCGAAAATTAGACCTGACATTATTGTTAATAAAGAAAGATATGATTGTGTAGTATTAGATACGAAATGGAAAAATCTGAATGGTTACAATCCTTCCCCTGATGATTTGAGGCAGATGTATGTGTATCACGATTACTATAAAGCAAAGTGGGTGGCTTTAATATATCCAGGAGTAGAATCATCTAAGTCTGGGGTCTATTTAGACACGAAAACTGGGAAAGAGACGAATAAAGAATGTAGTATAATTTCCTTATCAGTAAAGCCTGATGTAAAAAAATGGCAAAAAGATATTAATGATCGTTTGGAAGCTTGGATGTCGGAGCGTGTTGATAGCTAACACAATTCGATTAAAGTGGGCTGGGCACACACCGTCCTGTCCAGGCGAAATTAATGCTGGTGCAACGGTTGGATGAATATTGTAAAACTCAATTTTGAATTCCCGCTGTCCGTGAGCATATTGTCATTCGGAAATTTGGATTGAGTTTTTTTGTGGGGCTTTTTTTGCCAGTCAACCTACTCATTGTCTGTGGTGGTTTTTTGTTGACATCAAATTATAAGTTTGTATAAAAGAATAGAATTGGTATGAAAGTATCATGCTATTTTTCAATATATTAATAGCAATCGTATGGTGACCAGCTTTGTTGTTGCTCTTTCAACTCACTAAGAGGAACTTTAATTTCCTTCATTTCTTCTTTATAAAGCGGAAATGGTAGTTTATTAATTATTAAATCAAAATATTCTTGTGATGCATCAATTAATAAGTTTTTTGTGTAGAGCAAGTTTAAAGAGGCATAGGTGGCCAATCTAAATTCTTGGTAGTGTGTTTCATCATTAAATTCAAATTCTCTCCAATACTTCGAAAAAGACATTAATGATTCTGGCTTGTATATGCCAATACTATGCAAAGCCTTAATCAGTTGAATTATTGACGGGTTTGATTCTTCTTGCCTGAACAGAAATGTTTCGTGTATATCAGAATTAGATTGAGGAGATAACCAATCATGCTTCTCATCATATTGAACATAGTCAACGTAAAATGCTTCTTCTCTGCTGGCTATGATAGAGTTGCGAAAAATCCAGTCAACACCCATTGGTCCATCTAAGTAGTATTGATCTAAATTGCTAACAATATAGGCAGATAATTCTTTATATTTACTAGCATTCCAGCTGCACAACTCAGCATATATGCCTTTAGCAAGATGCTCATTAAATTTTTCTAACTGCCGATTAAACTCAGTTCTAAGACTTTTAGGGCAGCGTAAAGCGTCCAGCAGTATTAGATATTTGGCTGCTTCTTCTTTTGAGAATTCATCAATTACTTTCGATGCACGATAATGCTTGTGTTCTAATAGGCAGTTTGAGGAATTATTCAGTTCAATACAATTTTCGTAGATTTTTTCCAATCCAACAGAAATAGCCTTATGCAAATCTTTGTCTGATAGTTGGTTAAGGTCTTTTATAGCCCGATGTTTCATATCCTTAATTTCCTTGTGTAAATCAAGCAAGCCAAGTGCGTCATTCCCTCTTTTGTGATGCATGCGTTCGGCTAAAATGAGACAGTTAGTTGTCAGTCTCTTTTGACTATCTGGTCAATGTTGGAAACGATCATTAGGATGAAGGTTTTCTACTATGTCTTTATGCTGGCTTTTTTATCTGCTAGCTGAAGAACTCTTCACTTTGGATGAAAAATCATAAATCGGCCCGTACATTGTCGCATAATCGATAAAGCTCGATTAGATACCGTACGTCAAGCGACGCACGATGGCGGCCACTGACGTTTTGCCTTGCATCAATTTTTAGTTGTTCGAATAGCTGTCGCCGTTTGTCACTATTCATTTCAGCCGAGCCCAATAATGGCAACAGGATACTGTCGGACGGCAAAATTCTGAATTTGGCGAAACCTATAGAAGAGCCTGCTTCATATAGCGTGTCGATCCACCATTCGTCTAGTGGTAGCCCGTCGGCATAAATGATTTCCCCCGGTTGAATCGATTGGTTTAATCTCTCACAGAGAAATTGAGGATTAACGCCTTTTTCCCGGCATAACTTGCGACTGATGCCGTGTAGCTGTTGTGCTTCAAAATCCCAGTCCGTCCAGTGTTCAACAGAGTAGGGATTGATGAGATAGCTTTCAATATCTCCGGCAGCATCCGACCAAGCAACCTCGATTGGATAGCTAGCCGAGGCAAAGCTGCTGGCTTCAACGTCAAGAAATCGCGGCAATAAAATCATTTAGTGATTATAGGGCGATAGCGCTTTGCGATACATCACCTCTTCGTAAAGTTCTTTCAGTGTATCTACCCGACGCGAATGAAGTTCGAAACCGTCTTCACCATACCAGTAGATTATCCATCCGTTTCCAGTGTCATTGATAGAGATAAAGAAGTCTGAGTGACCGAGACAGAGCCGTACAAGCTGTCTATAAGTGTACGCTTCGGATACAGTCCCGTCCGTTTCGAAATAATTGAGCTCGTCTATGAGTTCATTGATCGATGGCGTACATATGTGCAACTCCACATCGCCTTTTTGAGTGCGGATGGTTTGCAAAAAATGAAATTCCGGCGACATTTTGTATAACGTGAATCCAAAACTTAGAGCGCATCGAAGAATGTCTATGAATTCTGGAATCTGTTTTTGCAGATTCGGTAATTTGTTAATAGCATGACTTAAACGATGCGCTACTCGCCAGAATAATCGCAAGGCATCTTCATCATTGATATGCAGTTTTATTGATAACTCTGTCAATAAGTTTGACCGGTCATTGCCAATAATATATTTGCCTGGCTTTATTGAGTTTTTAACTATTTTGAATGTACATGGATCAATATAGTCGATATGATAAAATTCCTTATCATTAATGTCAAAGTGGAACTCTATTAAATAGAAGCCTGTTCTATCTAATTGCGAAGATCGCTTGACTGAAATGATGTTAATTTCTTGTGTTTGTTGCATATCCGTTGCCTCATTTTGTTCAGTATATTATTAATTATTACACAGCTATATACAAATCCAGAAGTATGCTGAAAATAATATTTTTGATGGTATTGACTTCAGTTATTAAGTGGCTCACAATGGTTGCTCAACTTTCCTTTAACCGATATGAGACAATTATTATTAAGCAAATTAAATATAAAGAAAATCGCATTAGAAACATCAAGAAATTACAAATCGTTTACTAACTACCCGTTAGAAAAGCAGTCAATTAACGCAATTTGCTATATCATCGCACGAGATTATTTCAAGCAGCATTTTTCGGAGCCAAACAAAACTTTCACTCCCAGTATTCATCCGCAATTGCAAGTCTATTTGCGATCAATGGATGTCGATAAAAATTCCACAACAAACCTTTATGATAAACACGACAGAGAGTTATCAGAACTGTCTGAGCGCGTCGTCAATAATGTCTGGACAGATATCGAAGAATTACGCACAGTTTTTGAGTCTCGTAATGACGGATATCAAGAGTATCAATCAAAAGTAGACATAGAAAGGACGCCTGAAGTAAACGAGATGAATTCTGTTAAATCTGAAGAGGAAGGCAGCAAAAATATACCTGACCAGGCTGAGCCAGAATCTTTTTTTAAAGTTTTTGATGGAGAATTATTGCAAAAGCTACACGAAAAAAACAGCCAATATGACAAGGAAGTTCGTCGAGCGCTTAAAGAAATCGGCGAATCAGATTCAGGTACAAGACCTTTGCAAAGAGTTACTACCGAGATCATAGATAAAATTCAGACTTTGAAGGGAAAATATCCCAACATGATCCCGTTTTTGGATTACGTCGATAAATGTGCCGCTTTGAGTGTGCACAACCCATTTCAAGAGTTTTACATGCCGCCTGTTTTATTAGTATCTAAACCTGGACTAGGAAAAACAGCTTGCGTCAAGGATGTAGCCGCAGCCATTGGTGTGCCTTATGGATTTGTAGATTATTCGACAGCATCGGCGGCGTGGATTTTGGTCGGTGTTAGCTCTGTCTGGAACTCCGCAAAACCAGGATTAATCTACGATTTACTGATTAAAAAAACTAATTCTGCAAACAGCCTTATTCTTTGCGACGAAATCGATAAAAGCAAGCCAGGTGAGGATAAATATCCGCCCATTAATGTTTTTTACCGATTGCTGGAAAAGGATATGATGCGCGATTTTACCGATGAATATTTACCGCAACTGGAATTGGATGCCTCTCGCGTGATGTATGTAGCCACTGCAAATAGCACTGAAACCATTCCAGAAGCGATTCTGTCGAGATTTCATGTGATTTATATTGAGCAGCCTGGACCGTCGCAGCTCAGAACGATAGCGAAATCGATCTATCGCTCAATTATCGAAAGTGAGTCGTACCGATCATTTGCATCTTCGCTGAAAGATGAGGTTATTGATTGCCTGTTAGGTTATTCACCTCGCCAAATCAAAGTCGTGTTAAAGCTTGCATTCGCTTCAGCAGCTTACCGACTCCGACACGAGAAAGGTATAGAGTCCATAACGATTGAGACGGAAGACCTGGACTTGCCGGAAATTGAGACCGATTCGCGTCAAATTGGGTTCGTCTGGAATTAGGCTGTCCTAAGATTTCCAATCAAAGGTTAAAGCGCCTTTGATTGGTTTCAGGCAGATAATGATGGGCAACGTTACGCAAAATCATTAGCTGAACATGGTTTGCGTTTTGCTCAGCAAGCATTAAGTAAATGAATATTTTTCCACATAAAAACAATGGCCTATTGTTTTTTTTGGATAAATGAATAGCTGTTTTTTAAAAAATTTTACACATCAAGTGAACCTTTTTAGGGGGTTCTGCAAGTAAAGGGGCTAGACGAAATGGAGCAACGAACAAAGCTTCAAGCGTCCAGCGTATTAGGTAGTAACTTAACCCTTAACATTTAATTGATGAGTATGAATACTTTAAATAAAACTTGGTCTACTGAAGTTAATCGATCTGAAATCCGCAATCTGGCCGGGAAAGGCAATGTTGAAGCCCAATTCCGTCTTGGTCAACTGTATCAGAATGGTGAAGGCTTTACCGAAGACCTGACAAAAGCTGTTCACTGGTTTCGTAAAGCAGCTGCTAATGGAAGCATTTACGCCCAAAATCATTTGGGCGATATGTATCAGCATGGCCGTGGAGTAGATAGGGATATTGATGAGGCAATGTTTTGGTTTCGCAAGGCCGCCGACCAAAACGATCCGATTGCTCAAATCAATCTTTCAGAATTTATTTTAAGGACATCAAGAACTGAGGAAGATGTTCAAAAAGGTTTGAATTTGCTACATAAAGCTGCTGAGGCAAATAATGTCGAAGCTCAATATTTACTATCTGAAATTTATTTAGCGGGTGAGTATGTTGAATGTGACCTTGATCTTGCATTGAAATGGGCTTTGAAAGCTGCCAATCAAGGACTCTTTAGAGATTTGATGCTGGGAGTGGACGAGAAGGATGCATCTGCGGTTCATGCTCAAAAAGCAGTTTGCTACCGTAAGGCCGCCCCACAGCCTCACGCTGGCATTCAGTTTAAATTTGGGATGTGGTATTTCCACGGATTTTTGCGCTTTGAACAAGATCATCAAAAAGCGCTTGTTTGGATGATTCTTGCCGCCTCAAATAACCATCCAGAAGCCACAGAGTTTCTAGCTTCAGGCATAAAACATGGAATTTGGACCACACTTGGCTGCAATTTTCAGGAAGCCAAGCAACATCGATTGTTTGATTTGGATGATATAGATCAACATGATTCTGAATCATCTCACAGCACAAAATTTTTTATTGGTAATGGCGGGATAGACGTTCTATTCACCAATTACTTTAACTCACATCAAGCTCGTCAAGGGGAGTTTTATCTTAGCTGGAATACGGGCGCTGCTAGGTTGTTCGTGCCTGATGTGCAAAGCCATGTGCTAAGTGAAATGGCTACAGGCAAAAAAGCATACATCATTGAATATTTCAACGGTATTGAAATTGTGTTCGACGATCATACGGAATCACCGTTCTACATTGGGATTGCGCTAAGACAGGCGGATCGAATAATAGGAAAACCAGCGAAAGGCGTTAGCTTGATTGTCTACACTCAGAAAGGCGAAGAGTACCGGATTCCGGCTGAATTGAAAGTATCGAAGAGAAATTATGAAGTGGGCTTGCCTTTCAAGTCCGAGTCAGGCAACGCAAACAAAGAGTATTTGTCTTCCATATTGGGTCACTTAAAAGGTGTTTATGTGATCTCGTAATTTTAAGCGAAGGAACGCGCATTATCAGCTGATTATGCGCGTTAACTGCTGGTCGCTAAAAATTAACCCTGAAAGCTTCAATTTTTATTATTGAAGTGGACCCTAATATGAGAGAACTGATAATGAATTCAAGACCCGTTAAACATCTTCAACAATTTAACAAACGTTATCCTCAAGCTTGGCAAACGGTTGACAGGTATCGTGAAAAATTCAGCAGTAAATTACCTGGCTGGCCGAGTTGGTGCTTTACTCCAACGGATGTATTCCATGAAATAGCAGTTAATGAGTTGGACATAAGCCAAGCACCGGTCGATCTTGTTGATGACTTTTCAACGCTTATAGCCCTAAGCAAATGGCGCATTACACAAGGAATCTACCGTTTTGATTTGACCACAGAAAAGGCTTTGATCGATTCAGCTATGACGGGTATTCTTCCAGTTGACGTATTTTACAAGTTACCTGAATGGTGTATTTATATCGAGACCAATGACGTTAGCTATCTTGATGAAAAGGTTTACGGATTTTTTGTTAACTTGGGGTATCACAGCCAGAAAAAACATAGTGAATTAAGAATAATGTTAGATGGTGAGCATGGGTTTACACCGGTGACTATTTTGCTTGGACCCTGGGACTTAAAGGAATCGCTCAATCGGCTATTTTCCTGTGGAAAAATTCCTAGCTTATTGTCTTTAGACTCTGAAACGCTGGCGTTGCTCAGTGAATCGATTGCAAATTCGCTTGCCCCATTTCTATCCCTGATCCTATACCTATGCAGTGAAAAACCTGACTATTCCTGCAAATTTTCATCAAATTATCCGCAACCCAAAAAAACCAAGAGAGGGGCAAGGTTCTTTCCCCCTGAAAAACCAAAAATTATAGAGGTGGGTAAGTCAATTGGAACTAGGCTACGTTCCTTATCCAATAACCAGACAACCCCGATCAATGCAAGGACTGTGCGACCTCATATGAGACGAGGTCATTGGCATCATTACTGGCGAGGAAAGAAAAACGCTGGACGGAAAAATCAGGAATTAATTTTAAAATGGCTGCCGCCCACAGCAGTAAATACCGAAGACTATGTCGTGAATTGCGATGGCTGGATTCAGGATGCGGCATAGACTAAATGCTTAAGTAAGATGGAAACCGGGGGTACAGCACTAAGCGCAGGCTCTCCCCCTTTTTTCTTTACTGTTGCAGTAAATTGTCTGCGATAGTTTGCTTGGCTGGATGGCACCGATTAGATGCTGAAAATGTTAGGAATAGTGCGGGGAATTAAATTGTAGAAAAAATAACATGACAATTGAACACAAATGCAGCTAATTCCCAAAGTTCAGTGTTTTTGACTCTTGCCTAGCTCCATCAATATCTGCAATGTTTTTAGCTGTCCATCTGCTGTCAATTCGGATGTTGGATCAATGCCAGCCATCCGTTGAGCGTAGATAACTTTAGCTCCTGGGTAGCCGGATTGACTGGCTTTTTCCAGCCAATTCATTCCAAGATTCTCATTGGCATCGGTACCAATGCCTTGAAAAATCATTTCACCTAGTTCGAATTCAGCGATAGGAAAACCTGCTTCTGCCGCTTGCTGTAGCCAATAAATACTGTCTGTGTTGCTTGCGCCACTTTTAGTCTTATGGCCTTTTTCATCTTGTCCCTGAAAAAAACCGTTGCGGTATGCTAACCCTAATGTTGTCATGGCAATAACATTACCATTTTCAGCACGATGCTTTAGCAGCGGAATTTCATCTTCGGTGAGGTTATTGATACGTTTTTCTAACTGATTGTCCAGTGATGCCCAATCGCCTGCATTCAAAGAAAGATACCAGTCAGACGGATCAATCCCTCTGCTTTGTTTACCAGTTGAGTTTTGTCCACTTGCTACTGATTTTGCTTTAGTCAGCATCGTGACGCCAGGCGGGGGCAGAAAATAAAATTCATCGACCAGAGATGTTTCAAACCACGGTTGCTGATCATCCAGTGTTTGCTTGCGAATGATAGTTGCAACGTTTTTTAGTGCATCTTCAACTGTTAAACCTGTTTGCTGAAGCTGTTGTACCAGTGTTTCGGAATAGAGACTATTGCTGCGACCTTTCCCATCCTCTGCAAACTGACCAGGTGCAGTCGAATACGCGATGATAGTGCCATTAGGAATGGTAATTTTTGCCAAGCCTAGATTTGAAAAATCCCTAAATGATTTACTAGAGGCCGCAGGTCGAAACGGGTTGTTTCGGCAGGCATCCAGAATCACAATGTTAACTGCAGACTGCGCAGATTGTAGGCGATCAATAAGCATTTGCAGAGGAAAAGCTTTAAGTGGAACGCTTTGTTCCCCGGTTGGCTGCATATCGACAGGCACCAAATAGTTAGTGTTATTGACCTGCATGCCATGGCCAGCATAAAAAACCAAAGAAATTGCACCTGGCGGCAGGCTTTCAGTAAAATTCCGAGTAGATGTAAATAATTGCTCACGATTGAGGTTGTGTTCTGTTTTTACTTCGAACCCCAGCTTCTGCAATGTCTTGCTCATCAATGCGGCATCGTTTTGCGGGTTAACCAACGGGCTGAATGCATAGGCGCTATTTTCTAGTATTAACGCATACCGTTGGGGCGCATGTGCTGCTTCGTCAGCTGAGCATATGCGTACGAAGGTGAAAATGCCTAATGTGCAGCACATTAAGACGCTTAATAAATGGGTTTCGTTAGATTTCATTTTTTAACGTTGCCTAACTCGACTACATCGATAATACTTGGCGTGGTGCGCAATTGTTCGATTAGAGCACTGATGTTGTTGTGATCGTCAAATGCAATCCATAGCTCCCCACTTTCAGATGGGCCTGCAGTAATGTGTGCACCAACTTGGCGTAACAAAATCACTAAATTACCGAAGGCTAAATCCGGGGAGAGCGTTAGTTTAATGTCTGCTGTAGTAGTGCTTTCCGGCATACTGCGATACTGGGCTGCATCGGTTAGTGCATCCACAGGTTTATAGGATTGCCAAAGCATGACGCTTTGAATAACAGCGACAAAAGCCATTGCTGCAAACGCTGGTGATAATCCCCAATCGGAACATGAATCCAGGAAACGTTGCCATTTATATTTAATCGACTTGGCTTGCCGAGCTTCGATAGCTTGTAAGAGTCTTTCGAGTCCTTCATCTTCACGGCGATTAGCTCCCCTGGACATGACAGCACGCCCAATGGCTTGGACAAACTCAACTTCAGCTCGCAATTCGGGATGCTGAGCTAAACAATCTTCCATAAAAGCCTGGGCTTCTGTATCCAATGTTCCATTGACGTAAAAAGATAAGTCTTCACGGAAGCGTTGCAAATCTGCTGGATTGATCATTAGTTGTTACTCCCTGTGATACCTAGCTTGCTTAGGCAATCTCTGATTTTCCTTACACCATAAAAAGCACGGGTTTTTATGGTATTGAGTGGTTTTCCTTGTATTTTTGCTACATCTCGCTGCAACATCCCCATCCGGTGAATCCAAAAAGCCGCTGTTCGTTGATCTTCATCCAATTTATCGAGACAACCGTTAATAATTTCATTTAACTCATGGGTGTCGTATTCGTGTGAAATGCTCCACGATTCGTTATTTGAATAATCGTTTAAGAAACCTTCACTATCATCTATGAATTTACGCCCATAACGTTGCATGGTTTGAGCCTTTCTTTTAGCAATGCCACATAACCAAGTAGAAAATTTGGCCGACCCATTGACATCGAAGCGCTTGGGCTTATTTGAAACAGTAATAAATGTTTCCTGAACGATGTCATTCGCTAAATGATCGTCAAGAACCAAATGACTAGCAAATTGGAAGACTATGGCTTGGTAGTGTCGATATATTTGCTCAATCGCTTTAAGATCGCCATTGGCGATTTTGTCAAGACATTCAGTGAGTTGGGGATTGGGTAGTTCAACCATAAACGATAATTTCAGTCCGAATGAAATAAAGATTGGATTATTGGCTGGGTGTCATAGAAAAGTGGTAAACCCAGTAAATCAATATCAACAGCCAGTATCGAGCGCGGCATTAAACACTGTTCAAGCCTGATGAACAAGTTCCGTTTTGCACAAGACATGCTGTTTTCTGATGAAGCCATTCACACTCTAGTTGCATGTACAGCATTGAATGCAGCCTTCAATAAGTTGATTGGCTAAAAAATCATAAAAAACATTAACATAGAAAAATTTTGATTGTGGAAAGCGTAAATTTTTACAAAAAAATCAAAATTAATTGAACCTTTTTAGAGTGTTCTGCAAGTAAGTGCTGCTGGATACTTAATGAAGCTGGCAAATGTCTAGATTCATTATGTTTTCAGTAATTAACCCTGCTGATTTCAATGCGACAACATTGATTTGGCATTATCTACAGGACAATAAAAATGAAATCAAAAGCTCTTAAACATCTTAAAAAAATCCATCAACTCTACCCTGAGACTTGGCGATTGATCGATAACTATCGACTAAATCGCGGAAAAACATTACCTGATTGGCCAAGTTGGTGTTTCCTTCCGATGTCAAGATTTCTTGGCATTATGACGGAGCAGATTAAAAAAAATAAAAGGGATTTAACCGTCGACAATTTTACAAAACTGATAGCACTGGGTACGTGGCGCATTACGCAAGGGATTTACCGCTTTGACCAATCACTTGAAACTGCATTAATTGCCTCACCAATAAGTGGTGATTTTCCAGTAGAAGCATTCTACAGATTACCTGAATGGTGTGTATACATTGAAACTGGCAATATTTATCTTTGTGGTGATAAAGTTGACGGTTTTTTTGTACATTTAGATTATGACGATGCAAAAGGAAAGAGTGAGTTATGTTTGCTGATAGACATCAAAGAATCGCTTCTTCCTTTTTTTCTTCCTATGGGAAACTGGGGATTATTAGACTCTATTAACATGCTTTATGATGATTTTATTGAATTTCAGCCTGAGTACAGCTCCTTCGTCGACAATTCTCTTAAAGCAAATTTGGCACATGACCTACAGCAGTTTTTGTCTTTAGTTCTATATATCTGCAGTGAAGCCCCTGAATACTCTGGAAGCCTACCCAGCAAGCCACAGCCAGTTAAAATCAAGAAGGGATTGCGCTTTTTTGCTCCAGAAAAACCTAAGATTATTGAAGTTGGTAAATCAATCGGAAAAGCCTTAAAGTCATTGGAAGAACATGAGAGAGAACATATAAGTGGCCGGTCAGTTCGTCCTCATATCAGAAGAGGACATTGGCATCGATTCTGGGTTGGCAAAAAAAATGACAATTTTCAGTCTCGGGAGATGGTGTTTCGGTGGTTGGCTCCAATGGGTGTGAATACTGACTATTTACTGAATTCTAGCAGTGACATTCGAGATGCCGCATAGCTTTAACATCTGAGATGCATCAGGGGTTAGGACAAAAACGATGTCATAGCCCCTGAAGTGTAATGTTTTTAAAAAATACAACTCATTCAATGCCAAATTGTTCTCAAGCAAAAAAATATTTCCGAATGCCAGTGGCAAGATATTAGTGCGAAATCAAGAACTGCGGCTCTTCATTGCTACCGCCTGAGATCAAAGGTAGCTTAAACCACCTATGATTTTTGGTATTTATTAAAACGAGATTGTTGCGCTTGAAGCGTTGTTTTTATTGATTATCTTTTCAAAGGCGTTTTGCTCGTATGCTGAACATAGCAAATCAAAGAGTACCTGACTATCTAGGATGCTTGATGCATTAATGTATTCTTCAATAACATTAATGAATAATGAGCCATATATGTCCTCAGTCACATCATCTGGATCGTAATCATTAATATCGTGATTAAGGCTATTTCCATAATGGAACAAGAGAAAGCCTAGATTGTAATAATCCATATAACTACCACAAACATGAGGTTGCACCACGGAATAATCATGTCCGTTTTCGGTTTGAAATAAAAAATTAAAGCTTTCAGAAAAATTGCAACCATCATGGAAGTTGATATGGATGTCAAATTTAACAGAATATTGGTGGTCGCCATGATCAAATTCTTCGAGATCAATAGTAAAGTTTTTAACCCACTTGCGTAAATCAATCATAAATAAAAGACCAAGTTGTTGTTAACATGTCTCTATTATGGCGATTAAGCGTGGAAAACCAATAGACATTCTAAATTTATTTTCTGTTCTGAAAATGTCTATTTTCAACCCAGTCATTAAGCACACAGCCTCTTTGACCGGATCAAACATCAATTTAACATGAGCGCTACCTGACAAAATCATGGCAATCACCATTTAATGGTCTAATTACTAGTCTTGTTGTCGAATCACTAACATCAACTTATAATCACATAAACATTATGAGATTATAGATATGAATAAAGAAAAATTGAATGCTGCTTTTGATGCTCTTGAAGAGAAAACCATTGGAATTTTCTCAACATTATTGAGTGATGGATTTTATGATGAGCTTAATGAATATTTTAAAACAAACATATTACGGAAAGCTATTGTTAATAGAAATATCGAGGCCATAGAAGTGCTATTAAAAAAAGGTGCAAACCTTTATTCAGAAGAAGGAGTGGATTCAAGATTTCCGATAGTCTTTGTATTCTTGTACCCAGAAAGCGAATTCGACATAGAGAGTGAAAAAGTATTTCTTGATCGCTTTCTTAAACTTCTGCCCGAATTAAGCATTACAGATGTAAGTGGCAACACACTTATGCATCTTGCTTGTATTGATAATCGAATTGAATGCCTTGATTTTATGGTTAGTAATGGGATTAGCGTTGATCAATACAATAATAGAAAAGAGACGCCAATATTTACAGCAGGATTCTTTGGGAGCAAAGATTGCCTAGAATTTTTAATTTATATGAATGCAAAAATTGATTTTATTAATCAAGAAGGGAAAACGCCGCTCTCAGTGGCGGTAGAGAATGATGAAGCAGATATCGAATGTATAGAGATTTTGCTTAAAAATGGTGCTAATGTGAATCATGTTGACTTTGATGGTCGAACACCAATTTTCTATGCAGCACAAGCTGGTGACCCAGATGTTATTGCGTTATTAATTAAATTCGGTGCCGATGTGAATCATTCTGACTTTAACGGGGATACCGCAGTTTTTTTTGCGATACTAGAGGATAATATTGAGGCTCTTAAGGTACTGATTGAGAACAATGCAAATCAAAATCATGTAAATCTTGATGGTCTTACGCCTATTTACACTGCTGTGGAGCTTGATTGTTATAGCTGTGCAGGGCTTTTATTATCTAATGGTGTTAATCTTGAGCATGACTATCGGGAAGTAGTTGGGGGTGATAAGGAAATAAAAATTGCGGATTTAGCTGTGGGAATGAGTGATTCAATTGCTGACCTGATTAAGTCTCACCAAGAAAACATAAGTCTTCAAAATATTATTAACAATACAAATAGTGTTGAAGAAGGTGGTCTTCGGTTCTAAAAGTTTGCTTGTTTTTATGATGCATAGCTCGCTTGGTTTGATGCTAGGAAGTAAAATTGTTTTTCTGGCCACAAAATAAATCTGCTCGAATAGCATCTCAATCGTTCGATTTTTCTACATCTTATTGGTTTTTGCTGTAGCGGTTTTTCAGCGGCACGGACGGGCAGGTTTTTATAGAATTTGCTTTCTCGCATCCGACCTATGGTCGATACGAAAGCACTCATCAAAGCCAATACAAGCATCAAATAAATCCCCTAGAAAAATAGCTTATGGGGGATTTCTCTTTAAGTCTTAGCAGTGTCAAATTTGTCTTTCGATTATTATTTTTTAGATTCCCCCTTTTACCCGCTGTGTTATAAGGCCACGTAACGGAAGCGAGGCTTCAATTTTCAATATTGCATCTACTCTCCTGGTGTCGAGTGAACACAGTCGAACTTTTAGATCACTAAATATTGGGCCACCATTGATTTGCTTAAGCATTTCAGCCAACACAATACAGGCAGCCATTGCTCCAACGAAAGGGACTGCGACTGATTTGCCTGCAAGCATTAAGCGACCACACTCGTCAGCACCAAGCAACTGATATGCCGGATTGTTATTAACTTGGGCTCTATATCTAGCCTCTCGCTTAGTTAATTCCTCATTAGACTCTTGCGGCCAAATCATGGATGCTTCACGTGGATTGGGCCAAGAATGAAAAGAGATAGTGTCAAAGTTGCAGGATTCTCCCCCAAGTCCACTATCAAAAATTGCGGTATATCCTGCTTCTGATAACCACTGTCGTGGCTTATTTTCGTCGAAACCAGAAAGAGCGATAAGCGGTTCTTTAGCGGTGCGCTTAAAATTTTCATCTATTCGCCTCTCTAGCAGTCTGGTAGTGAATCCACGTCTTTCAATCCATTCTGCAACAACACGCGTTTTCAATCTACCTATGGAGTTAACAGATAATATGGCCCCTGTTTCTACATTTGGATTTTCAACAAAGTCGTCGTCGCATAAAAGAAATGTTGTATCTTTGGGCGAAGGATACGGAAGTGAAACAAGTCCCCACAGGTAAGCTTGTCCAAGATGGCCAAGCCCAAATATACCGACATCACACGGTAATTCAACTAGTGGCTCCCCTATGGCATCAGGATGATCTGGCGGGAGATCAGGACGCCAGAGCGAAAATGAAATAACACGCCTGGTAGCTGTAACACTTATGTTGGCAAATTCAGTGAATATTTCACCAATTGCAATTGCCGCCGCCGCTATACTTGCAAGAGGGCAGTATGAACGTTCAGGCAGTCGATAGACCTGTCGGGATGGGCCTACTGCAATACACCATCCATCATATGTAATTCTTACTGCATTATCATCATCCGTGGCGTTTCCAAGTATCAAGTAACGGTTATTAGATCGAATTTCGTTCTGCGTAGAAGTTTTTGCACCAAGTTCTTTGATCGCATCTCCAAGTGTCTCAGATTGGACTACAGGAACTAAACATGGAGCTAGCAATACATCGGAAGAAGTTTGTGCTATTACTTCTCCTGCAAAACACTTTACACCGAGATTGACCGCTGTTAATAGAGCAAGCTGCAAGCCATATGATGATTTAACGTCATTGCCAACATTTATATGTAGTCCTCTTTGCGCTCGGCGTTGGTGAGAGCTTTTAAGTTCCAAGGCATTTTTATCCAAAAACAGTTTATCAATGCGTGACAGGCTATTTATATCCAAAGCTTTAGAATCCATAAGATCACCATAATTTGAGACTCACCGGAGCATCGGGGTCATTGTGAGAAAAAGACTTCCAGCGCCCTTGCCCTTGAAATACGTGTATTCCTATTCCAGCGAGAGAATATTTAGATGTGTTACCGTATTTGGGCATGATAAGTGCGATATGACCATGCATTGGAATCATAGGATTGCTTTTATCGACACGACTTTGTCTAACATCGGCTGTAGGATGGGTGTGCACATCAGCTATAACCCGCAAACCCTTAGCTGAGCAAATATCCCATAACTTAGAGAAGCCACTACCATTAAAGATAACGATTCCGCTTGAAAGTGCATTGCGGTCTAAATCATCGTAACAAATGAAAGTTTCAATGCACTGTTTAGGTGAATTAGCTTTACCAAGTAGGAATGCTCCACTTTCTCGGCACCCATTGCCACGCTTACGCAATTCTGTAACCAGACGTAGCCAAGTTAGGTATGGAATCTTGATATGCCGTTCAGCAACCATAATAATCCTCGCAATTAAGCCACCGGTGTACTAGGCTGATAAAGTCAGTCAGAGTATTTTGTTCAGTCCAAATATATTGCGGATGATTTTTCGGCCAATCGGCATGTCCATTTCTTGCTTGCCTATCAAATGGATGATAAAACCCTTGTCCTGGGGCAACCCATCCAGCCACTTTGAACACACTTTCCACAACCGAACCAGGACGGCCTTTCGGCCACTTGTCAGTTTGAAGGTAGTTACTGTTATCTTTGTCCCAAAAGGCACCGGTCATAGGCTGGCTGCCATAGCCATCTACATTCCAGCGCACCAAAAATTGATTAGGGCTGTTTGGACGTGTCGCTGCCTGAATCCAAGTGAACACATATGGCCAATTATCATCCGACACTTCCTGAGTAAGCCCCCAATATTTTTTTGATTCGCCAATCAGAAATTCTGCTTGTTTCAAATCATTCGCCAGTAACCGTTGAGCTGTCGTAGCAACCATAATCTTTACCCTTGAGGCGTAATTTCGCGAACCAAATCAAATACGAGTTCACAAGAACCTCGTTGAAGCAATTCGCCCAAATGTTGGTCTGGTCGTGGATGTTCATCGTTCGGTTTTAATGCGAGTATTAAGTCAGCGCCGGAGCTGGGGTCAATGTGAAAACGCAATTTTGACCAAGATGTCACCGTTGCAATAGTTGCTGCGGGTGAGAAGTGTCGTTGGTGGTTAACACCATTAAAAGATACCGTTACATTGACTCGATGGACTGCACTAACATGCACATGTTTATGTTTGTGAAGCTCAAGGCTTTCGATAGAAGAATCAACGCTGGTGGGCTGATGGGCATCAGATTCATCATTTGGGGAGTGAATTCCGTCTTCGGCTTCACCGATGAATACAATTCGTCCTTCGTCCAACGGAAAATCTAATTTTACTAGTACATCTCTGAGAGTTTCTTCGAGCTTTGCCCTTACAACTTGGGGGCTATTATTGCTGTGCAAGAAAAACTCCACGCTCTGATTATCAGTGTTTTTACTTATTTCTTGATTCATTTCTTTTCCCTTCTTACGCCTTTAAATGGTGTTTTGTCGGATGTTTTCACATCCATAAATTGCCCTGTTTCAGAATCTCGCTTTACCCAATTTCCTGAAGGGGTTTGGGTTTGAGAGCGATTCTTTATTGCGCCAATACGTTGGTTATCGCCTTTGGGTGGATTTGTAGCCATACCTGTCTTTAGTTCTGATTAAATTAAGCTGTTTAACCTGATTTCAAAAAAAACCAGTCGCAAATAGGTTATCAGGCCGATCTGATTAAATCAATACGTTTAAGCAGATTTTTTTAGGCCCTTGAAAGCTTAAGGCGAGGACCGTTGGCTTTGATGAAATCGATGAGCAGGGGGGCGGCGGCTGGTGCCTTTTACGTAGTTTTATGCTAAGTTTATTTTATGGCTTGATAAATGAATTCGATGCCACCTGACTCAGCTACCTCTTCAGAACGTAAAATGTATCCTTGGGTAAC
This sequence comes from Methylomonas sp. 2F7, assembly GCF_057126975.1. Lineage (NCBI taxonomy): Bacteria > Pseudomonadati > Pseudomonadota > Gammaproteobacteria > Methylococcales > Methylococcaceae > Methylomonas > Methylomonas sp. 2F7. The sequence continues at coordinate 3,976,957 of NZ_CP195203.1, read as the reverse complement.
TAGTTTTTTTAGTCTTGTGCTGGCGTTTTGAACACTAATCTTCAATTCTGCGGCGACTTCAGATGCAAGTACCCTTTTTTTAACGAGCACAAATTCCAGTAGTTCTTGACTAGATGATGTGAGGATTGGACCAAGGATTTCGTAAGAGTCTTCATTCCAAACGGTTAATGGTTGTTCCTTGGCAATCGCAGCGTAATTCCAATTATCGAGAATATCTCTATTTTTTATCTGCATAAGAAATATGCCCTTGTGTTCGCGATAGTGCTTTGCAACAGAAATCACGCTCTCCCTTGGAAAAGAAGCATCAGTAGCTTCGATATCAGCTAACGAGATTCCAAAAATTCGGCATGTTGGATGTGCGTCTATGTAATCAACTAATTTGCGAAAAGTCTCTTTTCCTTGAACATTTCCAAATGGGTGATCATCGTTTGTGAAATTTCTGAGATTAAGTATCAATGAATTCTGTTTCATTTTATCAGTTTAATCAGAATTTTTTACGTTAGTCAAGTAAAAAATCAAAGCAGATATGGGTTCCATAGATTTTTGCCATGTCTGATTGAAATAAAAACTCAGCTAATTTTCCATCTTTATAACCAAGTCTTACTGCACAATTCTCTTGTCTTACTAATATAGTTGCGTTAAATTTAGAAGCTGCATCACTACTACTTTTAAGTCCCAAACCTCGACCTTCATCTTCAGATCGGCTGATTTCTCCTTTTGTGAAAACTTTTTTCAGAAGTAATTCATCATAATTAGTTTCTGATTTTGATATTTCTTCTGCAAGTTTAGGGTATTTTTTGTTTAATATTGGTTTAAGAGTTCCGATAATACCTTTACCGCTATCTGATATGACTGTTTGTATGTGGGGCTTTATTCCATTTTTATAGCACTGTAATGCTACAAAGCCTGGGATAGGTGACTCAGAGTGATCTCTAACATTTCCAAATAATTCCGTTAATACAGTAAACGCGGCCTGGGAATATTTATCTCCAGCATGAGAAACAAAGCTTAATTTTAATTGTTTAGGTATTGATTCGTCTGGGTTGATTGGGTCAATAGCACCAAATTCAACAAGAATATCATTCCTTCCCTTTGCTTCAAATATTTCAGGACGTTCTGGTAAAACTGATGCGTCACTACGTAGATGTTCAAAAAAGCCTACGCGGTTAAGGTAAGATAAAGCGTCATTTGAGTGAGTAAAATCTATAACAACAGTTTTACCTTTAGATAAAAGCTGGTTTGCTAATGCCATGAGTCGTGCTGCAGCTTCTAAAAGTATTTTGCTGTCTTTGGGAAGAACAAATACAATCGTCGATATTTCAGAATCCAAAGGACTGCCAACATCAGATAGTGTCTGTTCAAATAAATTACAATCGATCCACTTTTTTTTAGGAAATTCTATGCGAATTTCTTTATTACTCGACAAGTACCAATGAAAATCCTCATCATGAAAAAAGTCTTTCTTATGAAAATATAAACATGAGTTCACTGATTTCTTATCTAAATCGAGTTTCTTAGCAATTTCTTTTGCTTTAATTCCCGGTGTTTTCTGTAAAAATTTTATAATTACGTCGCGCATCATGCTTACTTTTTAATCTTTTTTCTATATTAGACTGTCGCATAAATAGCGGTTTAGATGGCTATTAATTTACTAGAATTTTATGGTTTTTTCCATTATTGTGTTGGCGATACATCATGCAAGCCGCGAGTTAGCGCTTCCAGTAATTCAAGATTTTCCTCAAATCGTTCTCTCATATCTTCAATTAATTGGTAATGCTCTTGCTCACCAGTTTGAGTTTGCAGAATTTTGCTGATTATTTGCCTGCTTGGTAAGGATAAAATCGTAGCTATTTCTCGTCCCAGCATTCTGGCGCCTGCTCTTACCTCGTCATAATCTTCAGCATCAACAATGTCTTCATAATTGTTATATAAACGGGCGCGATTCCAATCGCCGATATAATTACGCAGGATAAATGCAATATCCGAAGCGTCTTTTTGCGCTTGTGGATAACGTTCGCTCCAGGCAATGATTTTTAACACAATCAATCCGATTGGCGTCACTACATGAACATCCAGGGCTGGGTTTTCCCTGAGTCTGACAACTTGGGTGTTGTCATAGGCTTCCTTAAATCCAGTCACACTCATTTTTATGCTGTATTCGGGCGGCCAAATGATATTGCCGTTTGACTCAATATCTCCAAACGGTACGATATCCACCGGGATTTTTCCATGGTAGCGCAACCGTTGAACCATCTTGTCGCTTTCCAATTGACCAGTTGCGATCAATTGACTTTTAAGCTGTTCAAAGTCCTGCCAACTTGCCACCTGAACTGCCAAATCGATATCTTTTGTCGCTCTGGGGGCTTTAATGCCAAAAGCTTGTTCAAAGATGATATCTCTCGCGGTCGCACCAATGATAAAAAACGGCAGGTTGTTTTGTTCGGCAATATCAGAGATCAAAGAGTAGATCGAGAAAAACGGTTCTCTAATCTTCCCGGAAATGTTCAGTAAGTTCTTGCTCATAAATGATTTGTGCCGTTTCGATGTTTCTTGGGTCGCCGCTGGCCATCAGGTCGGCATATATGAGTATTGGGTTAGCTATATCTGTGCGGTTGATTTCGCCCTCGACATCCCAAAACGCCTCTAAGATTTCGATATCGCCTGCCGGGTCTTTGCGTAATTTATTGATTATTTTTAGTTTGCCAGCCCATTGTTGCATGACATAGATGGTAACGATATGTGGCTTTAAATAATGTGTGAGTTTATCTGCAGCAACTTCCCCCCCCCAGTAGGCTTGCAGATTATGCAGTGGCGCTTGTTGCCACCAATTCGGATCAGGTGCTAGATATCTTCCTGTTTCAAGTTTGGGTCTGAGTTGTTCTGGATAGGCAATCATCCAGCGCTCTAATAATTTTTTCCGATTTTTCAAGCGTCGACCACGCGCACCCATGTCAATTATATATCCCATCTGGATCAAATCCTTGAATACCAAGGCCACTGTTCCCAATGCTGCCATTGCGGTTTGAGCAATCTCACGATAAGGCGCATTAACCAAATCAGGACGACATAGAAGAGCATAAACGATTTTTAAACCGATTGGGGTGAACGCCCGGTTTAATATCTTGCCGGTTGCGGGAGTCTCAGGTGGTTTATTGCCTTTTATATAAACATATACAGGCAGGGCATTGATATAGGCATTTCCGGCAGCATCGAGAAACCAAATATTCATAGCTTTCAGTCGCTCCGCCATAAGCGGGTTTATGTAGTCGGTGACTAACAGCCCATGTTCGCTTGTTTGGTTGAATTGATGGATGATGGCCCCGAGAACCGGGTTAGTTACTCTCGCTTTCATTTCAATTGCAACTGGTACGCGCGCTACTCCGGTGTCTATAAAGCCGGTCGCATCGACGTAGTCTGCAGGAAAGTATTGAGTTATTTCGACAGTAAAGCCAGTGCTTTGCTTAAACTTCGTTATGGCGTTATCGAATAACTCGATTTCTGGTGTTCTCACGGTTGTTCGGCCTGTTGCTCAATTTCTTGTTCATTATTATAGCTTGTTCATAAATAATGTACATTGTTAGAAATTGAACACGAAGTCAATGGCAGTTCCTTAATCTTCAATTTACCGATTTGACAGTCCTGCATTTTGGAAATGCGCTACATCCCCAAAATTCATTACCTTCGTTTTCCCCCTTACGGACAGTCCTTAGAACCATAGGCTGACCACACTTCGGACAAGCATTCTCGCCACGTAACTGCTGTTTTTGTTCAACGATGCTTTTGACGTGATTAACGTGCGCGATATGAGTTTTGATAGATGGAGTCAGCCTGCCTGATTCAATCTTTTTGCAGATGTTTATCACCTCAAGGTCTGACAAGATGGGCTGCTTCTTGCTCTTGATGAACCGAATATAGCCACCAGCATAAACGACATTTTCCGGCATGGGTGTTTTGAAATCGCTGTCACCGATAAACACCACCAACGAAAACATCTTCTCTGATTCCAGTTCAAGGGATGTTTTCAATGCCTCAGTATGCTTGTAGTTCTGATGAAGTGGATTCTGGAATTGCGTTTTATGGCGATAGAGTTGCTGAGTCCACATCTTTTGGTTAGCGTTACCGAAAATCCAGCCTTTAATATTTTTGGTTTCGATCACGAAAACTCCGTACTTTGACACAATCACATGATCTATCTGAGTAGTGCCGTCTTCGGTTGGCAATGTCACGTTCTTGATCAGATGGTAGACATCTTTATCCAAACGTAATTTGGCAATCAGATTGACTTGAAATTCGCCGATCACGCCTTTCATAAAAGGTGTCTTCAAGATCGCCAACGTGATGGTGATCGGTATCATCCACCAATAAGCGCTGATCATTGGAGCAAAGGCTTGCATCAGAATATGGCTTAAATCCATTGTGATTCTCAGTTGTCTAGGTAAGGTGGCTATTTATATGAATAAATGGTAGCCGATTCTATCTTACCCATGGAGCTGTGTTGATAATAGTCAAGGGACTTTGGCCAATCCTATTCACTCCTTAAGCTGCTAAGGGGGGGGCTTCTTGGCGGAGCCTTTTGCAGGCTAATGGCAATAAAAATATCTTGAAAATCTTAACATTAAGAGGAATTTGTGGTAATGTAAAAGTATAGTTAATTCAGTGACTTAGGCTTGGACTGTTTGGTGAAAAACAATCACTAACTTGTTGATAAAAAAGGGTATTAAATAGCCAATTGGTGAAAAATAGCATTATGCAACCAATTGATTTTTAATAGAAAAATCCGCTGGGGTTTTGGATTGTGATTCCGGTTGTCGTGGGTTCGAGCCCCATCGTTCACCCCACCATTCCAACTTATTTATCAGTCTGATAGATAAGAAATTCTCCAAAGATCTGATTCTGCAAGTCAATCAATACTAGCTGTTCGTCCGTTTAAAAAGGACAAAAAAAGGACAGGGCTTCGCCTTGCCTGTATCTACTTTACTTCATTTTTTTCCTTTCTTCCTGTCAGTCCAAGCAAGTTCCTGGTCAATTTCTAATTCCTAGACCCTGGGGGGGGGGATGGTTAGATCTGGGGGCGTTTGGTAAGCTAGGGGTATATGATCTATTTCTGACTCTCTCTGGATGCCAATCTAAACAGGTGATAATGGCATCATTGGAATAGACGCTGCTGAATTTGCTGCTGCTGTTGCTGTTGCAGCATTTGAGTTTCCATACGATGCATCTGACTCTCCATCTGCATTTTTTGACCTTGGATACGAGCATTCATTTCAGCTTGTCGAGCAGACATTTGCCCATGTAACGCTGCTGCCTGATCACTCAATTTATCGCTATAACTGTCTGGTACTCCTTTGAGGATTTTTAATTTTGTATCTATCAAACTTTTAAGAGAATTGGCCGTTTGCATATCCCTTCGCTCCAAAGCATCCCGATACTTTCTGTCTAGTAAAGCAATTTCACCCTCATCTCGTCTCTTGGCTACGATAGCGGCCTCATCGGCTTAGCTCGAGCCTGTTCCTCGGGCGATCTAACATGGTAAGGCTGACGCTCCTCTTTCATCAGCTTCTCACTTTGATTCTCAGTGCAAGGAGAAGATGTATAGCCGTGCAGGCTTATCATGGGGAGGCCGAAAGTCGCGGTTTGCGAGGTAACCGCCAATAGGTTTTGCCGGGCCGAAAACGCTGGCAGCACGTGCAGTAATTGCTGTCGACCGCCGGCGATTTCAGAAAGGTGGGGTCGCATACGGGCGAATATGGCAATCGTTAAGCAAACGGGCAGGCGTCAAGTCGATCAGGGTGGGCGCTCACTGAGTAAGGCAAGCGCAACGGCACCGCCCATGCGGTAGGTCATTTGTGCGCGGGTTCAGCATTTTTGGAAATCGATAAATCGCCGGTTGACGTCGGTGACTGCATCATTGAAACGGCGGATGTGGCATGCTTCCTCGTCGTGTATTTTTATGAGCTTCAACGCGTACAGTAAGTCCTGTGTCCTGGTGAGCAGGTTGCGGTTCGCTTCTCCTGGCAGTATGCCGCTTTCCCTGCTTGCTCTGTCCGTGCTCCTTAGCAAAAGCCAAAGCAGTAAACCGATGCCCAGTGCAAGCAGAGTGAGAGGGGCGACATGCGGAAGGCGACGGACAGGTAGGCAAGTGCCAGCAGAGATAGGGTAAATAGGTGCATAAGGAAAAAGGTGCCGATGCCGATTCTCTGCGTCTCGGAAGTGAGAGCGTTGAAAATTTCGTCGCTGTGCTGGTCTGTTAGAAAGCTCCAGCGCGAATGGGCTGCCTCATCATAAAGCCGTTGTCTTAAATGATCGGCGAAGCGCAATTGCAGTGAGCGGCTTTCCCGGTCCCTGAGCGGCATGAGCCAGGCTTGCGCCGTGATCAGTCCCACAAAAATACAAGCGCGGTTTCGAAATCCCAGTTTAGCTTCAGCCTGGAGAGGAGGCGGTGAGCCACTGTAAAACGGCTACCTTCAGTTTCAAATCCGCCAGCTAAGGTCAGTAGCGGCAACAGCATTAGTAATCTCGCGTGTTCAGTGCCCGCTGACATAACGCTAAACAATGTAGTGCGCCGGATTGCTGGCGGATCGAAACGTAAAAACTCACGTGGATAAGCGCGAAAAAGCCAGTTGTTCCGGTTTGGGGTGGCTTGGTTGTTCGATGCCATAGCCGGGGGTGATAGCACGCGGCGGCAAGCGCTACTTCGTTCTGAAGCTAAGCCCGATTTGCGCATTATGCTCGGTATCACCGAGCAAGATAGCTTTTGGTCTTGGGGAAATTGCGTCCGCTGAAAATCTTGGAGTGTGCCACAGGCACACAAACTGAGGCTGTAAGGAAATAGCGATCAGATGTGTATAAGCTCATTGGAAGATGATGGTAGGCCCATCAAAGTCTGTTGTCGGAAACTGGCTTTAAACCACCTCAAGCTGCTTGTATTAAGAGTGCAGGTAGTGAGCGTTGAGGAAAAGCTAATTCATAATTAGTAGGTAGGGTACAGAGAGACGAGTTAAACCGAACCTATGTTGACGCGTCGTTATTCAGAGATTTGACATCAAAACCAGGGGCGTCCAAGACTCTTGGGATTAGCCTGTAAGCGAATCCGAAGGCTGTGCAGGCGGTGTCCGGCGTATAGTGGGCGTGACTCTGTACTGGGCTTTCAATGGGAACTGTGGGAACCAGTCATCATGATGCTAAGGGAGAAATGCAAATAACTCAATTTATGAGCATGAGAGTACCGATGCGTGATACTGGGGCGGAGTTGCCCGTAGTAGCGAGGAAACGTTTGTAATGAACGTGGAGCGAAGGGGCAACATCAGGCAGCCTTTGTTGATGTCACAACTGTCTAATGGCAGGAGGATGATGTGAGCGGGGCAAAGCCATTTGTCATCTCAAAAGGACAAGTCATGCGCGCATTTGAATTGGTGAAAGCCAATGCCGGTGCCGCTGGCGTTGATAAGCAATCGTTAGCAGATTTTGAAAGAAATCTGAAAGCCAATCTTTACAAGCTATGGAACCGGCTATCGTCTGGCAGTTACTTCCCGCCGCCTGTGAAAGCGGTAGCCATACCAAAGAAAGCGGGCGGCGAACGGATTTTGGGCATACCCACCGTGAGTGATCGTATTGCTCAAATGGTCGTCAAGCTGGAGTTTGAACCCCAGGTTGAGCCGCACTTTTTGCCTGACTCGTACGGATACAGGCCGAATAAGTCAGCATTGGATGCGGTGGGCGTCACGCGAGAACGTTGTTGGCGTTACGACTGGGTGCTTGAATTTGACATCAAGGGGTTGTTCGACAATATACCGCACAATTTATTGCTTAAAGCGGTCTATCAACATACGGATACACCCTGGGTGAGGTTATATATTGAACGTTGGTTGACGGCGCCGATGCAGATGCCAAATGGAGAGTTGATCAGTCGGGGAAAAGGCACGCCACAAGGTGGGGTTGTCAGTCCCGTGCTCAGTAATCTGTTTCTGCACTATGTATTCGACAAATGGCTGCAAACTCATTACCCGAATACAGTCTGGTGCCGTTATGCCGATGATGGTCTGGTGCACTGCTGTAGCGAGGCGGAAGCCCAACGTATGCTGGAAGTATTGAAACAACGCTTTCAGTCCTGTGGACTTGAACTTCATCCGGTGAAAACCAAGATCGTTTACTGTAAAGATGGTAGTCGCAAAGGGCAATATGAGCATACATCCTTTGATTTTCTCGGATATACGTTTAGACGGCGACTTTGTAGGAATCGTAAGAGAAACAGCGTGTTTGTAAACTTTACGCCCGCAGTGAGTAAAGCGGCGCTGAAGTCAATGCGGCAAAAGATTAGAACGTTACGGGTGCGAACACGTACCGAGTTGAGTTTGGGAGAGATCGCTAAATGGTTGAATCCCATCATCAATGGGTGGCTAGCCTATTATGGTTGTTATACCCGCTCAGCGTTGTACGGACTGTGTCGCCACGTGAATATGACTCTGGTGAGGTGGGCGAGGCGTAAGTTCAAGCCGCTTCGCCAGCACAAGATCAAGGCTATGATGTTTCTGGCGAAGATTGCTGATCAATATCCAAACTTGTTCGCTCATTGGCGAGCGGGAATGATAGGTGCGTTTGCCTGATGGGAGCGGTATGAATCGAGAGGTTCACGTACCGTTCTGCGAGAGGCTGCGGGGGAAGTGCCTGCGGTCTACTCAACAACGGAGCGCCAGCGAAGTGAAGATTTTTAGTCCCCGATAGCCGTAGCGCCGGGCGGGTTTTCGCAGCGAAGCGGAGAAAACCTGCAAGGCATCGCGACACGGCGTTAAGTCATGCGAGAGCCGATGTTTCGACCCCTTGTTGGGTCGGAACGAGGTGACGCGGACGAATCGGGGCGCCGAAGGCATAAGCGGTCGCGTCATTTTTGCCGATTTTTTCCAGCAGGATGCCCGAAAAAATCTTTCGGCAAAAATAGCGACTCCCCGGAGCAGGCCGTTTTCACCAATTAGGTCCTCGGATTGTTGATAACCCGAGTAAGATCTTGAACAATTCGGTTAGGATGGATTTTGACACGACCATTTTTTCTGTTTTAATCACCAGAAGCCTTCGAACTTAAATCTGTCTATAGGTGGAAGCGGGCAAGATCGGGGTGATACGGTGTAGGATCGCTGTGCAAATAATGCTTGGTTAATTTTGACGATTCAGAGCTGATCGATCATGGTTGTATCGAATGAAGTAAGTCATGGCTCTTATTAAATGGGTTGGCAACGTAGATTGCTTTTTTACAAAAAACATTTTAAGCTCTTAATATCGTGTTGAATAAATACAATAATTCAGAGATAAAGTATAAAGTTTCTGGTCAAATACTTACGTTTTATCTTCTGCTAATCGCCTTTTCAACAGTCTATTGAAATTATTTTTCACGTTGAGTAACCATAAGTATGGTTGCTACAAAATGTTGTCTATAATTTATTGATTTTTTGTTGTTGCCGATGAGTAAGCTTTAATGGTAAGGCTATATTTGGAGGGTGATTTTTGACCGAATTGCGTTTTTAACGGGCTCTTAAATCAACTAGCACCAGAAGCTAGTCAAGGATGCTATTATTGGTTTGAAATCGAACCGATTTATTAAATTGATTGAGTTTTCAATTTTAAAGAGAAGCGGGCGGGCACACCGTAATATATACAACGCTACTAAGGCTTCGGCAAGCAGTGTAAGGGTGTTTTATCGTGTACGAGTCAGCTGTCCCTGGAGAGACTTTTTTACAGCGTATGACAATTGATGCCGAATGAAAATTGAAGCGCAATTACAAAAGCGTCGATGCTTTAGATTGTGTTTTTTCGGTTATCTAGATGAGTCGCAACAGTCCTTGGCCCTACATATTTAAATACTAGATGGATGTATTGTTCATAAACCCAGATTCGTCTAATAAGGCTTATCAGGATCTCGCTAAAACCTATTCAGCTATCGAGCCCCCTACATGGGCACTGTTACTGGCGGAGTCATGCCGAAGCAAGGGATTTGATGTCGCCTTGATGGATTGCGACGCTGAGCGTTTGACGCTTGAACAATCGGTGCAACGCATTGATGAGTTCAATCCACGTCTGGTAGTGTTCGTCGTCTACGGGCAAAATCCCAATTCCGGAACAACCAGCATGATCGGTGCATTGGCTCTGGCTAGCGCGCTTAAGGATACTGTTGGTAACCAAATACGGATTGCCTTCGTTGGTTCTCATACGAGTGCTTTGCCGTTGGACGTTCTGGCTCATAATTGCGTCGATATTGTGTTGCTCAACGAAGGCGTTTACGCATTGCATAATCTGTTGAGAGGCAATCTCGAGAGCGACTTGGCGCATGTCAAGGGCATCGGCTATAAACAGGGCTCTTCGGCCTTGCCCGTGCTCAACCCGCCTCAGTCTGTGGTACCGCAGGAACGGATGGACGAAGACCTGCCGGGTTATGCTTGGGATTTGCTGCCTTACCGCGACAAGCCACTCGACCTTTACCGGGCGCATTTCTGGCATGCCGAGTTCAGCCACGATAAACGCACACCGTTCGCGGCTATTTACACCTCGCTAGGTTGTAATTTCGGTTGCGATTTCTGCATGATCAACATCGTCAATCGGTCCGATAACAGCGTCGGCATTGATGCCTCGCATTCCCGCGGCATGCGTTTTTGGTCGCCAGCCTGGGTGATTCGCGAAATGGAAAAACTGGCGACGCTTGGCGTTCGCACGCTACGCATCAGCGACGAAATGTTCTTTCTCAATCGTAAGTACTACGAGCCCATACTGCAAAACGTGGTCGATAGAGGTTTCGACTTTAATATGTGGACCTATTCCCGCGTCGATACTGTCAGGCGCAATGCGCTCGATTTATTCAAGCGCGCTGGTGTAAATTGGCTGGCATTGGGTGTCGAGGCGGGTAATCAGATGGTGCGTCAAGAAGTTTCCAAGGGGTCGTTCAAGGAAGTCAATATCCGTGACGTGTGCGACACGATCAGCGATGCCGGCATCAGCATCATCAGCAACTATATCTTTGGCTTCCCGGATGATACGCTGGAAACGATGCAGCAAACGCTCGATCTTGCCATCGAGCTCAATACCGAGATGGCCAACATGTATCCTTGTCAGGCCTTGCCGGGCAGTCCCATGTACCATATTGCCAAACGCAACGGCTGGAAACTGCCCAAGACTTACGAAGGCTTTGCCTTCCTGTCGTATGAATGCGAACCGTTGCCGACCAAGTATTTGAGTTCGGAGGATGTGTTGCGCTTCCGTGATCAGGCATGGCAAACCTATTTTTCAAATCCCGCTTATCTTGAGCTAGCCGAGCGCCGTTTCGGCGTGCAGGAGCGCAAGAATATCGAGGACATGGCGAGCATCCGCCTTAAGCGGAAATTGTTGGGAGATTAAGCACTTGATTATCACCAGAACCCCGTTCAGGATTTCGTTTTTCGGTGGTGGCACCGACTACCCGGGTTGGTATCGTGAGCATGGCGGCGCCGTGCTGTCGACCTCGATCGACAAATATTGCTACATCAGTTGCCGCCGTCTGCCGCCGTTTTTCGACCATAAACACCGCATCGTCTATTCCCTGATCGAAAACGTCAAACATAACGACGAAATTCAACATCCCGCGGTTCGCGCGGTGCTTAACTGGGCGAATGTTGAGGAAGGCCTGGAAATTCATCACGATGGCGACCTACCTGCCCGTTCCGGCTTGGGTTCCAGCTCGTCGTTTACCGTCGGCTTGTTGAACGCCTTGCAAGCCTTGCAAGGACGAATGACCAACAAGGATGGATTGGCTAGGGACGCGATTCACATCGAACAAAACTTGATTGGTGAGAATGTCGGTTCCCAAGATCAAGTGTCGGCGGCCTTCGGTGGTTTCAACCGGATCGAGTTTCATACCAACGATACCTTCGACGTTGCGCCGGTGATTCTCCCGCAACAGCGCCAACAAGAGCTTCGTCAGCATTTGATGCTGTGCTTTACCGGCTTCTCGCGTATTGCCTCCGAAGTCGCGAAGTCGAAAATCGACAATTTGAAAAATCGCGAGAAAGAGCTGAAGCTGATGCGGGCGATGGTCGACGAGGCTATCGCATTGCTGCAGGACGGCCGCGAACCCATCGAATCGTTCGGTAGGCTGTTGGATGCCAGTTGGCATTACAAACGCAGTTTGTCTGAACGGGTGTCCACCCCAGAGATCGACGAAATATACAATGCGGCAATGGATGCCGGCGCCATCGGCGGCAAGATTTTGGGTGCTGGTGGCGGTGGTTTCTTGTTGTTGTTTGCTAAACCGGAGAAACAGGCCGCGATTCGCGAACGCCTCGACAAGCTGATTCACGTGCCGTTCAATTTCGAAGACTCCGGCAGCCGTGTAGTTCTCTACCAACCCAACGGACTTTAATTGTGATGCACCAGTTCTTATGTCTTGGTCTTCATGCCGGGGAGACCAACGGTTCGACCCATTACCGAACCAACGCCGAAATGGAGGCGCTGCTGTGAATTCCGAAACCCTTGATTTGCGCGCCAAGGCCGATTGGGTCTGGAGAGAGACGCTCGCGATCCACCGTCGCGCGCCCGAGACTCGGCTTGCTTCGTCGCTATCAGCCGTTGAAATTTTTGTCGCGTTGTATTACGGAGGCGTATTGCGTTTCGATGCCTCTCAGCCATTGGCGGCGCATCGTGACCGTTGCGTGATCAGCAAGGGTCACGGTTCAATTTGTATGTATCCGATTTTGGCCGATCTTGGTTTTTTTTCGAAAGATGAATTGTTGAGGGTTTGCCATAGCGGCGGTTTTTTGGGCGGTATTCCCGATCCGGTGATTCCTGGTTATGAGACTGTCAACGGTTCGCTCGGCCATGGCCTGGGCGTAGCCACCGGTATGGCTCTGGGCTTGAAGCGGCTCGATAGTGACCGACAAGTGTTCGTCGTGTCAGGTGACGGCGAATTGCACGAAGGAGCCAATTGGGAGGCCGCGATGTTTGCCTCTCAACACAGGCTCGACAATCTGAATCTCATCATCGACGACAACGGTATCAGCATGCTCGGCTATACCGATGATATCGTCAGCCACCATTCGCTAAGCGAGCGCTTAACCGCGTTTGGCTGGGATTGTCGGCGAGTCGATGGTCACGATGTGTTGGCTGTGCAGGCGGGTTTGTTGGAGATGAAGGTGACGGCGGCCGGTAAGCCGAAAGCGCTGATCGCCAAAACCTTGAAAGGTCGCGGTGTGCCGGGATTGGAGAATGCGCCTTTGTCGCACATTCTTAATCCCAAGCCGGAATTAATTGACAGTCTACTGGAGCAATTGCCATGACGACCAAACCGCTACCGATGCGCGACGTTCTGCTTGATCGGGTTTGGCAAGCGATGGGGCAGGATACGAAAATATTTTTCGTCAGTGCGGATTTTGGTTCGCCGATACTGGATAAAATACGCGCCGATTTCCCCGACCGTTTTGTCAACGTCGGTATCGCCGAGCAAAATTTGATCAACGTGTCTGCCGGTCTGGCGCTCGAAGGGTTTACCGTGTTTGCTTACGCGATTGCGCCGTTCATAACCATGCGCTGCTACGAACAGATTCGTGTCAGCTTGGCATTGCTGTCGGAAGTGCGGCCGATTAACGTTAACCTGATCGGCGTCGGCGCCGGTTATAGTTACGTGGTTTCCGGGCCGACGCACCAGTGCTACGAAGATTTGACCCTTATGCGCGCGATGCCGAATTTCCAAGTGTTTTCACCCGCCGACCATGTAACGGCGGGAGCATTGTTCGAGCGCTGCGTATCGGCTACCGGCCCCAAATATTTGCGCTTTGACGCTCAGGTATTGCCGGTAATCTACGAACAAACGGCACCGGACTTACGATTGGGTTTTCACGTTCACCGTCGCGGCCAGCGCGTGTGTTTGCTGGCCACCGGCTACATGTTACATACCGCGCTGAAGGTGGCGGCTCAGCAAGACCCCGAGCACGATGTCGGTGTCATCGATTTGGTGGACATTGCGCGTTTCGATGCGGATCGATTAGCTGACGAACTCGCTGGCTATCAAGGCTTGGTCAGTCTGGAAGAAGGCTTTAGTGGTCGCGGAGGGGTTGATGCCATGCTATTCGATTTCCTGGCCCGACGTAAACTGCCCTTGACACTGCTCAATCTGGGGGTCAATGGCGGCTACCGTTTCGAACTGGGTACACGGGCCGAATTACACGAACAAGTCGGCATAGGGCCGGAAGCCGTGCAACGGCGCGTTGCGGCATTCATTCAATCACTTTCTCATTAACCGGGTATTCGACAACATGAAATTCCCCCTGATGCGTAACAACATTCTGCGCGAAGATCTCGACGCAGTGATCGAACATCTCAAACAGGACGATCCGATTTTGACTCATGGCGCAAACGTGCGCGCGTTCGAGGCCGAGTGGTCGGAGTGGCTGGGTGTGAAATACAGCGTTTTCCTGAATTCCGGTGCATCGGCCAACCTGCTGACCATGGCGGTGTTGAAGATACGCCATCCCGAAGGCGGCGAAGTCATCGTGCCGCCGCTGGCCTGGGTATCGGATGTTGCATCGGTGTTGCAGAACGGATTCACCCCGGTATTTGCCGACATCGATCCGGCAACGCTGGCGATGGATACTCAACAAATTCTGAGTAAAATTACCGACAAAACCCGCGCCGTGTTTCTGACTCACGTCCAAGGTTTCGATGGCCTGACCGACGAACTGGTCGCGGAACTTGAATGCCGCAACATTCCGTTGATCGAAGATGTCTGTGAATCGCACGGCGCCCGCCATAACGGTAAATTGCTCGGCAGTATCGGCTGGATTTCCAATTTTTCCTATTACTACGCCCATCACATGAGCACCATTGAGGGTGGCATGGTTTGCACCAACGACCCCGAGGTCTATCAGCAAGTGCGCATGTTGCGTTCGCACGGCATGGTGCGCGAGGCGACTGACAATGATTTGAAGGCACGTTACATCGACGAAAATCCGCAGCTCAACCCGGATTTCATTTTTGCCTATCCGGCCTATAACACCCGCAATACTGAAATCGGCGGCATAATGGGCCGTAGCCAACTCAAGCGCCTCGATATGATCGTGCAACGCCGTACCGAAAATTTGCTGCGCTTTCTCGATAAAATTGATGCGTCCAAATACCGCACCGATTTCAAACTCGAGGGTTCGAGCAATTACGCTTTTAATCTGATCCTCAATGAGGCCGACGATAATTTGGTTCAACGGGTGATGAAAAAAATGCGCGAATCCGGCATCGAATTCCGCCGAGGTAGCGCCGGCGGCGGCAATCAGATACGCCAACCTTATTTGAGAGGCATCGTGCCCGAAGGCCATCATCTGGAATATCCGAATACCGAACACGTTCATTTTTACGGGTTTTACATCGGCAATTTCCCCGACTTGAGGTTTGACGAAGTCGACGAACTGTGCGCGTTGCTCAACGCAGCTTGATGGCGACGTCGTGACCACGGCAATTGTTCTTGCAGGCGGCTTGGGCACGCGTTTGCGTCACGCGGTACCCGATTTGCCGAAACCGATGGCTCCAATCAATGGCCGTCCGTTTCTCGAATTTTTACTCGAGTATTGGCGTACTCAGGGCGTGGAGCGTTTCATTCTATCGGTTGGCTACCGGTGTGATGCGATCATTGATTACTTCGGTAATAATTACCGTGGTGCGGTGATCGAATACGTGGTCGAACAAACCCCCTTGGGTACCGGTGGGGGCGTACTATTAGCCGCACGCAACATCCCGGTCGGCGAACGTTTTCTCTTGCTCAACGGCGATACTTTCTTCGCTGTGGATTTGGAACAGTTGATGCGTTTCGCACAACGTAGCGATGCGGATTGCTGTTTTTCGTTGTTTCGTTCCAACGAAGAAGGCCGCTTTATGGCGTTGGAAGTATCCGGTGACGGGCGCATCGAGTGTTTGCAGTCCGGCAAAGGAGGCGTCCGCAGTCTGGCCAACGGCGGAGTGTACGTCCTGCGGCGCAGCGCATTGTTGGAAGAACGGTTTACGCCGAACGCCAAATGGTCTCTCGAAGACGATATTTTTCCAGCGGCTTTGACTGCCGGCCGTCGTTTAACCGGTGTCGAGTTTCCGGGAACCTTCATCGATATTGGCATTCCCGATGATTACGCGCGCGCCGCGCAAGTGTTGAGCGGGGAGTCGGAGTGGATATAGTTTCGCGCCTCATAACTAATGTTCAGGCCTCGATTGATGCCAAAAACAGGCTGTTGGCTGATACCGACGCGTTAGCCGAATTCGGAGCGGCCGTGGAAGCTGTGATCGCTTGTTATCGCAACGGTGGCCGCATCTACATTGCCGGCAATGGCGGCTCGGCGGCCGATGCTCAGCATTTGGCGGCGGAGTTCGTCAGTAAACTGGCGCGGGAACGTGATGCGTTGCCCGCAGAAGCCCTGACCGTCGATAGTTCCATTCTGACAGCAATCGGCAACGACTACGGCTTCGAACACGTATTTTCCAGGCAACTGGCCGGCAAAGCCTGCGGCAATGACGTTTTTTTGGGCATCAGCACGTCGGGCCAGTCGCCGAACATCTTGCAAGCGCTGGCGCAGTGCCGCGCTATGTCGATACCAAGCATCGCATTTTGCGGCCGCGATGGCGGCAAAGCCCGCGAACTTGCGATGTATGCAGTAGTCGTCCCGGGAACCGCGACCAGCACTATTCAGGAATTGCACATAGTCTTGGCACATACGCTGTGCGAGTGCGTCGAAGCGGCAATCTTTGGCGAATGAATTTTTTCGAACCGAAAGGAGAGTTATGAGTTACAACATTTTAGTAACCGGCGGCGCTGGCTATTTGGGCTCTACCATGGTACCCGACTTGCTGGCTACAGGACATAAAGTTACGGTGCTGGACAACTTCATGTTCAAGCAAAGCAGTTTGAACCACGTCTGTCACCACCCGAATTTCTCGGTCGTCAAGGGTGACATCCGCTTGGAAAAAAATGTCGCGCCGTTGCTCAAAAATGCCGATATTGTGATTCCGCTGGCTGCGCTGGTGGGTGCGCCGCTGTGCAATCTGGATCCAATCGGCGCAACAACTACCAACCACGACGCAATAACGCTGATGCTGAAGTTGTTGGCCAAGGATCAAATCGTGTTAATGCCGACCACGAATAGCGCTTACGGCACCGGCGATGAAAACAACTTTTGTACCGAGGAATCGCCGTTGCGTCCGATTTCGCAATATGCAATTGAAAAGGTCAAAATCGAACAGGAATTGATGCAGCGCGAAAACGCAATCAGCTTCCGTTTGGCGACCGTATTCGGCATGTCGCCTAGAATGCGCGTCGATTTATTGGTCAACGACTTTACCTACCGCGCGGTCAACGACCGATTCGTCGTGCTGTTCGAAGGCTATTTCAAACGCAATTATGTACATGTGCGCGACGTTTCCCGCGCTTTCCAACATGCGATTACCAATTATGACGCGATGAAGGGTCAGATTTACAACGTCGGTCTTTCAGAAGCCAACGTCTCTAAAAAAGAATTATGCGAAACAATCAAAAAGCAGATTCCCGACTTCGTGTTCATCGACGCGCCGGTCGGTAAGGATCCTGATCAACGAAACTACATCGTATCCAACGCCAAAATCGAGGCAACAGGTTACAAAACCTCTGTCAGCCTTGATGCCGGTATCTCCGAATTGATCAAAGGTTTTACCATGATCAAGAATTCGATGTACGGCAACGTTTGATCCAACACCAAACTAACTATCAGCTACGGCATGCAACACGAAGATAAGGTAACGGACCAGAACTTTCGGATCGAACTTTTGGGGCGACAAGAGGTATTCGAAAACGCGCTGTTTCGGGTTTATGCCGATCACGTCGTCGATTCTCACGGCAACGAAGTGCCTCGCTATCTGAGCGTCGTGCCTCGCTGTTTAGTCGACGACTCTGTCGCCGGCGTTGCGGTACTTCCGGTTGCCGGGCACGCTATTGGCTTGATGCGAGTGCTAAGGCACCCGTTACAGCGCTGGTCCTGGGAAGTGGTCAAGGGGCATGGGGAACCCGGCGAAAGCCCAGCCGCCATAGCGGAACGCGAGCTGATGGAAGAGACGGGGTTGGCGCTATTGACCGGCGGTTTGAGGGATCTGGGGTCGCTGTCGCCGGAAGCAGGCGTTATCCAGGCTCGCTCTCGGCTGTTTGCCGCTTTGGTCGATGCCGGTGCAGCCGTCAAGGTTGAACCGGAGTTCGGCCACGGCGAATTTCGCTTTTTCGACCGATCCACCGTATTACAAATGATTGCCGAGGGTGAAATCGAAGACGCCAGTTCGTTGGTGCTGGTTTATAAGTGGTTAATCGAACACGAGTCGAATGGTTGAAGACATTGTTGATTTGTTGGTCTGCTACCGCTTTTTAAACGTGCTAATAGCGCGTTTGGGTTCAACCAAATTAATTTGCCCGGTAATCTAATCCCCGCCTTGATTCCATGTTGGATATTGTCAGTAATATTATGAAGTATCGGTCACTAATTGGCGCACTTGCCTTGCGTGATTTGCAAAGTAGGTACGTTGGGACTATGGGAGGGGCGTTATGGTCGATCATTCAGCCGGCCTCTACGGTGGCCGTGTTTTATTTTGTGTTCTCGGTAGGTTTTAAAGCGGCCGCGCCCGCCGGTTCACCTTTTATTATGTGGTTCATCACCGGACTGATGGTCTGGTTTTATTTCAATGAAACTTTGATCACCATTACTGGTTCTGTAACCAGTAACGCTCATCTGATTAAGAAAACCGTTTTTCCAACCGAAATACTTCCCTTCGTGTTCATCACGGCGGGTATTGTGCCGCATATGATCTTCATGATCTTTGTGATAGGAATGCAAGTTTGGTATGACATTGCATTTTCGCCGATGCGTTTGTTGGTGGTCTATTTCATGCTGTGCAACGCCACATTGCTACTCGGGCTGGGTTGGTTGTTTTGCGCGCTACAAGTGTTTTACCGGGACATAGCACAAGCCCTTTCCGTGATATTGAATGTCCTGTTTTGGTTAACGCCGATTGTGTGGTCAATGGAACTGTTACCGGAAAATTATCGCCATCTATTATCTTATAATCCAATTTACTATATTGTTGAAGGGTATCGTGGCTTACTTATATTTCCTGAGCCGAAATTACCAAATTTAACGGATACTGTTTTTTTTTGGTGTGTGACAATTTCGATTCTATTTTTCGGCGCTTATATTTTTCGGCGGCTCAAGCCTGAGTTTGCCGATATGCTTTGAAAAATAATGGGCCATAATGTGATTAATAAGCGTTATTTAACTGAAATTGAGGGGGGTTAATGGAGTCGTTGCCCGCAATATCAGTTTGCAACGTTAGTAAGAAATTCAGATTGTTTTCTTCTCCGAAAGAACGGTTAATCGAGGCTATTCATCCCTTCCGTAAGCAATACCACAAAGAGTTTTGGGCGCTTAGGAATATTAGTTTCGATGTACATCGCGGGGAAATCGTCGGAATTTTGGGGCGTAACGGTTCAGGCAAGTCGACGTTATTGCAGATTATCTGCGCGGTGATGCAGGCTACTGGAGGAGAGGTTAAGTCCAGCGGCAGAATTTCCGCATTGTTGGAGTTGGGGGCTGGTTTCAATCCCGAATTTACCGGGCGCGAAAATGTCATCTTGAACGGCGCCATTCAAGGTTTTTCGAAACAGGAAATGCTGGAGCGTATTGACGATATCGCAGCATTTGCCGACATCGGCGAATTCTTTGATCAACCGGTTAAGCTTTATTCCTCGGGAATGTTTGTCCGGGTCGCGTTTGCAGCGGCGATTCATATAGACCCCGAAATCCTTGTCGTCGATGAGGCTCTGAGCGTTGGCGATTCAAAATTCCAACACCGTTGTTTCCAACGCATCCGAAACTTCATGGAGCAAGGCAAGACTATTTTGGTTGTGTCCCACAGCACGGACACCCTGTTAAGGATTTGCAGTCGTGGCGTCGTTCTGGATCGGGGAGAGTTGGTACACATCGGCCCGATCACGAGTGCTGTTAATCATTATCAAAAGTTGTTGTTTGGAGAGGCTCAAAACATATCGAAGAATAGCAACGTTAAACGAAAGAAGGCCTTGCTCTTCGTAGAAAGGGCGGACAAAACCGACAAAATCCCTTTCAAGCCTACCTATAACCGTCACGAAGCCAGAATGGGCTCCGGTAAGGCCCGGATTGTCGATTTCGATCTAGTGGTCGATGGAGATTTGAATCCTCCCGAGATTGCCTCGCATGCCAATTGCGAGCTGATCGTCAAATTAGTCAGTGACGAGTTCGTGCAACTCTCTGTCGGTTTTGCCATCGTTTCGCTTGAAGGAACTTATGTTTTTGGCACCAACCTGGCAATGATGGGACATCCTTTTGTTCAAATCGAACCTGATGGCTATGTGGCGTTAAAATTTCATTGGCAAGCACATCTTACCGGGGGCGAATATTTTCTCAATCTCGGTTGTAACGAATTTGTCGATGGGCAAGATAGTTTTGTCGATGTACGACGCTCAGTGGCTCGATTGAAATTTTCGGATACACCGCAATCGGTCGGTTTTGTTGACCTTGAAGTCGTGGCTGAATTAGTGGCTGTGGACATTCTGGATGAGCAGTAGCTTAATGGTAGCTCCACGGCCGTTGGTGGTAGGTTATCCCCGTAGCGGCTTCTCTTTACTCATCAATGTGATTGCTGAACTTGTCGGCCCGGCACGGGATAGGCGTACGCTTAGCATCAAAGCGCTGTGCGACACCGCCGGATTCCAGATTTCCCGGCGAATAGAAGACGTGTTTATTCGCCGCGGTTTGTCGCACGATCTCATTTACAATTACAACTTTCGACAATTGGCCGGAGGACCTAAATGGTTGGCCGGTTCCGAGTTTCGCGATGCTCGATTTCGAAAATATATCGGCCTGCGTGGCGGCGGGGATTTCACCTTAATTACTTCTCATCCCCGCGAAATTCTCAATTATTACGAGGTTGTCCATTCGCACGTTGGACCGGCGGCTTGGTTAAGCGCGCTTGATGTCCCGAAGGGCTTGCGTTTCGCATCAATGCGTCATCCCGCGGGAACGTTAACGTCCGCCTGTTTTTCGATCAATGCGCTGGCCAGCGAATATATCCAACGTTTTGTTCCCTGTCAGGAAGATAACGACTTTCTAAGACAACGCCTCGCTCTGTACAAGCTTAGCGATCTTAACTTTTTCGAAGCGCTACTGCCGCCTTTCAAGGCTTACCTTGAAGAGTTCACTCAGCAAGATCACAACTACTATTTGATGCGCTGGGAAGACTTAATTGACAGTCCCGTGAAGACCATTCTCGGTATTGCGGGCGAATTGGGTTACAACACAAGCGTACCTCAGGCGCAAGCCTTATGGGCAAAACTCGACCACGTGAACCTAACCGGCTCCCATAAGCACAATCTGCGTCGGGGGCATGGCATCGTTGAGGGTTGGAAGGATTGGATAACCAATACTCATCTTGATATTCTGCGCGACCACGGTATCGACACGTATGCCGCCCGCTACGGTTACGGACCCATCTCGCCTTTAGACGAAAGCACTTACACGCCATTTCAGCAAACGCTTGAGGACTATATTCGGCGGGGCGAAGTATTTCGTGATTACGGCGACGAAGATTTGTTTGGATTTGCCTTCAACAAGTCCAACATCGATTTTTCCCGTTTTGGTTTTCGCCAATATCCTTGGCGAACCCATACGGCCATCGAGCGGTCCTCGTGCCGCGACGAAAGTTTGGTCATGGAAGTGTCGGATGTGGCGGAGGAGGCGTGCGGCATTTTTAATGAAGCGGCCGCTATCTGGATTAACGCGGCGCAAAATGACGGTTTAGATACGGCGGCGATAGATTCTATAACGTCGGTGGTTTCAGAGCTTTACGCTAACGATGCCGAGCTTGAAGTGTTTGTATCCGCCATGACTGCTGCCATCAACGCTGATCGAGGCTCCAATGCCGATACCGGGAAGAAATATTCGGAGCCACTTTTGTTGGATAGCCTGGGAACGACAAATGTCGTATTTTTTCAAGGTAAGTATTATGCGGTTCCACAGGCGCTAGGGCCTGTTGATTTTAGCTTGCCGAATCTCTCCGGCATTGCTTTTACGGGAATTGCAGATTCTTTTTCCGAACTCATTTTGATGGTGAAGGAATGAAAGGAAACGGCAGCGAACTTAGATTTATCGAACCGGCTGCGCCAGCCTTTGCAGAAGCCTTGCGCAACAATCCGCCATTAACCGGGCCTGTTTATCTTGTGGGTCACGGCGAGCTTGCGGATACCATCGTGCGGGATGCTACTCACGAAGGTGTATCGGTTATTGCTCACACTGATATCCCACCACTGGAAGTTCTAAAACAAGCTCGCGTGTTGTTGTTTACAGAAACTCGGGGCGAGCAACTTGGGGATCTGTTGTTGGCATGTTTGGATCTGCAACAGGTCCGGATTTTTGCGCCGAAAAGTGATTGGCACATGAGTCGCAAACCCTTGTTTATAGTCTCTATCCCCAAGGCCGGTACGCATTTGGCCTACGAGTTTGCTCGAGCGTTGGGTTATGCTGCTGGTATCCAAATCCCTGATTTTCCCAAGCCAGGCACTTGGTATTGTATCGAATACAGTAACTCGCATACGGTTGCCCGAGATTTCTTTATCGATTCGGTGCGCCGAGCGCCATTTGGTAATCGGCACCATCCGGTTACTCAAACCCCTGTGCTTTTTGTCTACCGGCACCCGTTGGATATTCTGGTCTCTGAGGCGCATTACTACCATCGCGAAGGTAAAACGGTTTTTGCGGGCTATTTTTCCGGCAAGGATTTTGAACATCGGGTGCGGCAATTAGTAGACGACGAATGGTTGTTGGGCTCCTTAAGGCAGCGTGTGGGCGGTTTTCTGCCATGGCTGAATTTTCCTAATGTCATCCCGATCGCTTTCGAGGAACTGGTGGGCGGAGCTGGCGGCGGTTCGGCACGCGCTCAACTTAAATCGATTTGGGCTATACAGTTAAAACTTCAGGCGGACGGTATTACCAAAGACATTGCGGCTCAGGTCTTCAATCAGAATTCGGCGACCTTTCGTGAAGGCCGAATTGGTGGCTATCTTTCGCAATTGCCTTCAAACCTGATCGACGAATTAGCTGATCGATGCGCTGATGTTCTTTCCGGCTTCGGCTACACGGTAAGGGGAGACTCGTTGATTCCTCGCCGGGTTGCTGAATTCCAATCACGTCCGTTGCGGTATTCCGCCAAGGACTTCAACGAGATGCCTTTAACCGTGGAACAAGACTTCATGGGTTGCAACCTTGTCCGCTATGCCCACCGTTTTTATGCCGCCCCTCTTTCGGCGGGTGTCATCGCTCTGGACGAATGCACGGCCCAGCAACTTGCGCGCTTGCCTTCGGCAGCGACGCTTGCCGAATTAAAGTCCGTATTATTGATTGGCCGTAAGGCTTATGACCGGCAATTGGCGCAGCTTAACCAAACGGGATTCGAGTTGCATTCCAACACTACGAACAACGTTTCCCTGGCCTATTGGATGGAATCCGAACAGCCTTGTCTCTTTGACACGTATAAAGGCTTCAATTTGGTTGCCTGGAAGGGACGTTATTTCGCTTTGCGTCAGTCCGTTGGCATGATCGATTTGGCGCAAAATTTACAGACCTTGCTGTCCCTTTACACGCCGGACGCTATTCTAATGGCAAGGGATGTCGATACTCTGATGGATGATATAGATGGTATCTCGACGGCGGTTCGCCTGACGAATAATGCCAACGGAAATATCTCCGGGTTGCAAGCTCAGCTAGACGACTGCACGCGTTCGATCCAAACGCAATCGGAACAGTTACAGAACGTTTATGATATGGCCCGTTTATACGGAGAAAAAATCGAAGGTTCTCTACAGGCTTTGAGCCTGCAAATTGAGGACTCCGTGGTCAAAGGTTTGCAGAATACTTTAACTAGCATTATTCAACAGCACGCGGTCTTGCAAGGTGAACTACAAAAACAAGAAGAACAAATTATGGTCTTGAATAATAAGCTCGACATTCGTAACGCGAGTTTCCTATCGCGTCTGTTTCGGAGGAACCCCCGATGAGCGAACAGATACTAAACGTCGCAATTCCCTGGAGCCTGACACACTACATACCGCTGAATGGCTTTCATCCCCTCTACCGGGCGTTGTTCGAAGAGAAGCCCGACTGGTTGAATATCGCGGCATGGGACAATGTCGAGTTATCGCAATCTTTGCGCGGTGACAATGCGTTCAGAGAATCCCTGCTCGCGGAATTTGCGAAGGATGCCGCTAAGTTGGAAAACGTTTCCTTGTCGCCTATCGAGAAGGATTACTTTGCGCATTATTGGCCCGCCAATCAGGCTTTAACCCGTTTATTACCCGGTGAGATTGAAGTTCATCACACCGCGCCGTTTCCGAGTTTGTGCCGCCCTTTTGTATTTCATTGCGAATCGTTTGCGCCGGTTTTTTTTCCATTTGCGCATCAAGGAACCGGGAGCATGGAATCGCAAGAACAGGTACGAGCTTATTACAAGCGAATATTCGAAAATCCGCTGTGTCTTGGAATTTTCTCTCATTTACCGGAGACAATCACGGATTTGAGCTGTTTTTTTGCGTCGCCGATCATTGATGCCAAGCTTCATTTATCGCGCATTGGATTCATTGGCGTATCGGGCGGAGATAGGCAATCCAAAAAAGGGCTCGCGGCAGCTAGGTTTTTGTTCATCAATTCCGCGCATCAAAACCCAGACAACTTTTTCCTACGTGGCGGACATCTTGTGTTGCGTTTTTGGCAGGCACTATGTGCCGAGTCTGGAAACGAGCGATTGATTATGCGTTGTGGCCGGCCTTCGAATGCGATGTTGTGGGAATATGGGGTCGATTTAGACTGGTTGAGCTATCACGAAGGCCGCAGCATCATCTGGATTGAGAGTTATCTGACCGCGGGCGAGCTTGACGAACTTATGCGCGCCGCACATTTTTTGCTGCTTCCAAGTGCTTCCCTACATTCTGTTTCAATCATGCAGGCTATGGCGGCGGGAGCCGTACCGATTGTCTCCGATACGATTGGGACCAACCGCTATGTCGTAGACGGAAATGATGGGATAGTTTTGTCTGGCGTCTATGCCAACAATTGGCGGCGAGACCCCGAATCCGGAGTTATGACTGATCGATATGCTCGTAATCTTGATTTGGAGGATTCGCTCGTAGAACAAATGTTTTGCAGGGTTAGTGATTTGCTTAATCATCCCAACAAGTACGAATCGTTGAGTTTAAGGGCGTACAATAAAGCTCAAGTCGAATTTTCGGGGCGCGCTTTCAGTGAAGATTTCTGGAGTAAGGTTCGAACGATCTATTTTGATTATAAACGATCAGCGTGTTCTAGTAATGCTCTTGAAGAACAGGGAGAACATTTCAATACATGTTTAATCTGTGACGATGATTGGCCGAAAATAATTTCCAGTGTGCCGCAACCGGTGCCACGGCTTCAAGCGGGAAGAGGAAGAGTATTCGAAATAGGTGGCTATTTTGTGGCGACACCCCATTCCCAGATCATGAACTTACACGACTGGTCTCCAATTGCCGAGTTTGTAGATAGTGCGGCTCCTTCATTGAGTTTCTCAAACAGCCTAAAAGGTCTCAATGGCTGTTACATGGGATGTTCGATTGAGGATAATGGTATGTCGATCACAAGACGGATCGTCAAGATTATTGCAAAGTATTTAACGCCCTATCCGCGTCTGTATCTGGTTGCTTCTCAAATGCTTAGATTGTTGAGAGCGTGGAGGCGCCAATTCACTGTGAATTTGGCCTCTTCGTCCGATGTCGGTTTGATAGATGAAGGAGTTAGGCTAGTGATGCATGATGTTCGCGGATTGAACGTCATTCGCAGTGGGAAGCGCTTTTATGCCATTCCGATGAGTGAAGGTGAATTCTCTTCAGCTCGGGTGGACAAAGGTGGTTATAGCTTTTGCGTGACGGGGGACAATCTGAGAGACCTGTTAAAAAGAATCGATAGTTTACCCGTCCGCGTAGACCAAATCCACAACGTGGAATTAGTT
This sequence comes from Methylomonas sp. 2F7, assembly GCF_057126975.1. Taxonomy (NCBI): domain Bacteria; kingdom Pseudomonadati; phylum Pseudomonadota; class Gammaproteobacteria; order Methylococcales; family Methylococcaceae; genus Methylomonas; species Methylomonas sp. 2F7. Next base: position 3,950,896 of record NZ_CP195203.1, on the reverse strand, counting down.
GAGGAGGGGATGTATGGTTTCAATATCATCCGTTGTAGCGACAGGTTTTTTGCCATACCCCAATGTGACGGCGCGTTTAACCTACAGCGAGTTCTTGATAACGGTTATAGTCAAATATTTTCAGGCAATTCGGTAAATGAGGTTAGAGCAGTGGTAGAGCGGAGCATATTGTGATCGGGAGGCCCGCTAGACACCCTGTTCATCTGTGGGTATATAACCACCCCGTGCAAATGATTAGTGATCAGATTGAGTTCTTTTTTCTGATAATGCAGCAGCATGGTTATCCCGTAACAATGGGGCGTAACCCAAAGGATACTGCACTAAACGTGGTCATCGAGAATTTTTCGGAAATGACCAGCAGGACGCTCATCGATTATTGCGAACGCACCGGTAAGCGAGTAGCCGTTATCATGACCGAGCACCTTGATCTGGTTGGGGACGAATTGTTCATCCATGGCGACCGATTATGGAACAATAATGATTACATGCACCCGGCAACTCAAGTTTCGAGAATTAAGAATCTCATGGATTGCGTGCCCTATTTCCGGGCTGTTTTTGTGTTGGGAGATCTGCCCGAATTAATTGGGTCAGGGAGTATGTTTCCCGGCCTTACAGTCAGAACCCTACCGTTTCCCGAATTATTGAGTCTTGACTTAACGAATCAGGAGCCGATGCACGAAGTCGTTTTTTCCGGCGCACTTACTGCGTTTCGGGATCAAACGCTACGGGCTATTGCCGAACGTTTTGTGTTGGCGCAAACGTCGAAGTTTCTACCGAGAAAGGGGCGAGACCGACTCAACGAGTCTGCGCGTGTCGTGTTGAATATTCCCCAGCGACCCAACTGGCGTTGGCTTTCACTGATGCGCATCATTGCCGCATTGCGTTGCGGCCGGGCGACGGTTTCGATTGGAACTCAAGATCAATCCTGTATTGCTGAATGCTGTATTCAGTTGCATGAAGCAGGGTGGGAAGATGAATTAAGGCGGGTGGTGAATAATTGGCCCCATGCCTATCAAGATTGTTTAACGCGATATGAAAGCATGCGCCAATCTTTTCTCGCAAAGCATCTGTTTCCGCATGATTTGATAGAATATTGGAGTTTATTAGAACGTTTGGACACCTGATTAATAGTCATGAGCTTACTTATGAAAAAGATAAATATCGATCAATTATAAGATGGCGTATCAGCATCCCAAATAGCGATATTTTTCTTGCCGGCAGAAGTTTCAAGGGAGTTTTGATATAACTAAAGTCTCGTGGCGCTATTTATTCCGTTAAAGTAGAAGTACCAATTTAAATGATAGGATTGTTATTAATGTGCGCGTTAGTCAAGATGGGGTTGTTTATGCTATAACTCGCCATTGTATTGGTCTATATAATTTTAAAAAAATTATTTGACAGCATATTGTTGTTGGATTTTATTAAAAATCAAAAAAAACGAGTGACAAGCTGCGGTATAATGCGGCTGTTTATTTGAAGAATAAAATGGATAATTCGAAATTAAAATTTATAACAACGCTTTTTATTCCTGTAAAAAATGAAATAGATGCATTAAAGGTTATAATGCCGCGTATTGACAAAAGTTGGTGTGACGAGATATTGATTCTTGATGGCAGTTCTGATGATGGCTCAAAAGAATACCTTGTTTCTAAAGGATATAACGTCGTTAACCAAGAATCAAAAGGAGTCAAAGCTGCTTTTTGGGAGGCGTTTGAATTGGCTAAAGGTGATGTCATTATTCCGTTTTCGCCGGACGGCAACTCTATTCCGGAGGATATTCCAAGGCTAATTGAAAAGATAAACGACGGTTATGATATAGTTGTAGCATCGAGATACAAAGGCGATGCAATTTCGGAAGATGACGATTTCGCATCGGGAATTGCCAATAAGTTTTTTACCCATCTTATTAATATACTGTTCTCAACAAAATACACAGATGGGCTCGTGATGTACAAAGCATTCAAAAAGTCTCATCTATATGCATTGGAAATAGATAAATTCAAGAGTGAGTTTTCGGAAATAATGTTATTAACCCGTGGTGCGAGGTACGGTTTGAAGATAACGGAAATTTCTTCTTCTGAACCTCCTAGGATAGGTGTACAAGGAAGCCGAGCCCATCCTGGGGTGCTAGGAAAATATAAGAGCGCTCTTGTTTTATTAAAATCCATATTGCGAGATGCATTGTTTTATCATCCTGGTCTGAATAGATAACAAAACATACCGTAGAGAATAGCTTATATTCTTTCAATACAACAGGCTAACGAACAAAATTCATCCGGTTTTGAATTGGCCGCTCTTGAGTTCATCTATGGTTTGAGTGTCGCACTCGATTTTCTTGTTCCTGGCGTGCTTTTTTGTATTGCCTATCTGGCCAACCAAATAATAAGCAGGAAAAAAGTTTGGCGGTCATCGTCGCGATGGATGCGGGAGTCGGGGTGTTGATTAGCATCCTTCACGCTATTTGGATGAGGCGTCGAGCAATGGGATAGCGTTGTTCGGCAGTGTTATCGACCACTTTTTGCCAATGGTTAAACGCCGTATCGGCCAGTGCCGGTAGTATCAAAATCTATGAGAAAATCCACTTACAAACGATCAGGCTACGTGCTTGAAAACTCGCGGCAAGAAGAGAATGCACAAAAACCAACTGAACGCGGATTTGGAATAACTTTTGCTGCCATATTTTGCATTATAGGTTTTTTGAGGCTATATAAAGTCCATGACTTGCATGATCATTGGTGGATGATATGGTTATTCTTTGCTGCAGTTTTGCTTATCCTTGCATATTTTTGGGTAGCACCACTACGACCTCTTAACAATCTTTGGCATCGTTTCGGCCTCGTTTTATCTTATTTAATTAATCCCATCATAATGGGTGTCGTTTTCTTATTAACTATACTGCCGGTTGGGCTATTAATGCGCTTCCTCAAAAAAGATTTACTTAAGCTGAAAGTTGATCGCAAATCGTCAACATATTGGCAAAATACACCGCTTATTGCGGTTAAACAACAAAATATGAAAAATCAATTTTAATGTGGAATTAGCGATGCTGAATACCTTGCGAGAACTTTGGGTTTTCCTATCCATGCGAAAGAAGTATTGGCTATTGCCGATCATATTCGTGCTAGCCTTGGTCGGCGGTCTAGTTGTTTTAAGCCAAGGCTCCGCAATAGCGCCATTTATTTACGCCATATTTTGAAGTTTGCCGAAGAACCCGTGAACATATTAGGTATCTCGGCGTTTTATCACGATAGTGCGGCCTGTCTGATTGTAGATGGGCAAATAATCGCCGCCGCGCAAGAAGAACGTTTTACGCGCAAAAAACACGATGCGGGTTTTCCTAAAAACGCGATTGAATATTGCCTGAATGCGGCTGGTAAAAAGCTGGATCAAATTGAGTATGTTGTATTTTACGACAAGCCTTTTTTAAAATTCGAACGACTTCTTGAAACCTATATTGCCTTTGCTCCGCGTGGTTTTCAATCATTTTTAACGGCAATGCCGATTTGGCTGAAAGAAAAGCTTTTTCAAAAGTTAGTATTGCGGGATGAGTTGAAAAAGTTGGGTGCGGATTCGAATGTAGAAAGCCGTTTGTTATTTGCGGAACATCATCAAAGTCACGCCGCGTCGGCTTTTTTTGCTTCACCATTCGAGGAAGCCGTTGTGCTAACAATGGATGGCGTTGGCGAATGGACAACGACTTCAGTATCGATCGGATGCGAGAATCGCTTGGAGACGGCGAAAGAGATACATTTTCCTCATTCTATTGGCCTTTTATATTCAGCGTTTACCTATTATCTTGGTTTTAAAGTTAATTCAGGTGAATACAAGGTGATGGGGTTGGCTCCCTACGGAGAAGCAAAATATGCCGACATTATTCTGGATAAACTCATTGATCTGAAGGCTGACGGTAGTTTTCGGCTGGATATGCAATATTTTGATTATTGCACCGGCCTCAAGATGACCAACAAGAAATTCTACAAGCTTTTTGGTGAGCCGCCTCGAAATCCGGATCAGCCATTGACGCAAAAGCACATGGATATTGCGGCATCTATTCAATGGGTTACCGAAGAAATAGTGCTTCGCTTGACGCGTAGCCTTTCCAGTGAAAACAGCTGCAAAAATCTTTGTCTTGCCGGTGGTGTGGCACTAAATTGCGTGGCTAACGGCAGAATCTTGCGCGACGGTAAATTTGAAAAAATTTGGATTCAACCGGCCGCCGGCGATGCCGGCGGCGCTGTTGGCGCGGCATTGGCTGCTTATTACACACATCTTAACAAGCCGCGCCGAACAAACGGGCGTGATGCGATGTCGGGCGGCTACCTTGGGCCGAGTTACAGCAATAGTGAGATTGAACGGCAACTCGTCAATGCTGGCGCTGGCTTTGAAAAATTAGATGACTCCGATTTGATTCAGGCCACCGTAGATGCTTTGGTAGCGGGAAAAGCCGTGGGATGGTTTCAAGGGCGTATGGAGTTTGGCCCTCGCGCGCTCGGGGCCCGTTCTATACTCGGAGATCCTCGCAATCCAGTGATGCAGAAAACGTTAAACCTCAAAGTCAAGTATCGCGAGAGCTTCCGTCCTTTTGCGCCGGCAGTATTACGAGAAGATATGGTTGATTGGTTTGAGCTTGATTGTGATAGCCCATATATGCTTTTCGTTGCAAATGTAGCCGAAAATAAGCGCAGAAAAATAACGGAACAGGAGTCAGCGCTATTTGGAATCGATAAGCTTAATGTACAACGCTCCGAAATACCGGCCGTGACCCATGTCGACTATTCCGCAAGAATACAATCCGTGGATCGAGAAACCAATCCGAGGTTTCATGAACTCCTATCCTCGTTCAAAGCACGGACCGGTTGCCCTGTTCTCGTTAACACCAGTTTTAATGTTCGTGGAGAACCTATTGTTTGCAGTCCCGAAGATGCTTTTCGTTGTTTCATGGGCTCGGAGATCGAATTGCTGGTTATTGAGAACTACATTCTGTACAAAGAAAAACAGGATGCCCGCCTGAAAATAAATGACAGCCCTGCCTTTGAGCTGGATTAATTGCGCCGCTCGATAGTGGTCAATTTAAAGGCGGCCGGCGAATTACGGTAAAAGCAGCAGGTTATGGCATTAATAAATTCTCTCGATAATAAAGGCGCTCAAACTACAAGCTTCGGCGGAACACAATCTATATATAACTGCATGCGGGACGCCAAGTACAACGAAGATTTTTGAAATTGGGATGCCCGGATTTATATTCAAATTCTCTCAAAAGTTTTTATGCGGCAAACCAATAAAAAATTTCACTCAATTGCTTTAGTCTGTATTTCGTTGGCAATCTCACTAGGTCTCGCAGAAGGCCTCTTGCGCATAAAAAACAGTTCGATGACCAACTACGATATCGAGATGTGGCGCTACGGCAAAGAGCTAAAAATCCGCCGTTCCGAGCCTATGCTTGATTTCGATCACGTTAAGTCGAAATCGGCGATATTGCAAAATGTCGAAATTCGCCTTAACGAGCATGGATTGCGCGGTGGCCAGCTTTCCCCTTTACCGCCTGGCGGACGAAGAATCCTCTTTCTCGGCGCCTCCATCACGTTTGGCTGGGGTGTTCCTGAACAGGATACCCTTGAAGTTAGGCTTGAGAAGGCGCTGAACGCTATCGACAAACAGCCTGTGCAAGTGCTTAACGCCGGAGTCGGCAACTACAACACGGAGCGCTACGTTTCCCGTTTTTTTGATGAACTTGCCGATCTGAAGCCGACCGATATCGTCGTGCATTATTGTCTGCGCGACGCCGAAGATCTGCCTGCTGGCGGAGATAATTTGCTGTTACGTCACAGTCAACTGGCGGTGATCTTATGGGGCGTTTATCACCGGTTCTTCGATAAGAATGGAGAACAATCGATGGTTCAGTACTATCGCGACGTCTATCAGCCAGAGGCGCCCGGCATGCTCAAAATGAAAGAAAAGCTCAAGCAGCTTTCGGAGTATGCCAAAGCGAACAATATTCGTATATATCTGGCCATGACGCCCATCACATACAACTTAGTTGACTACAAATTCGGGTTTGTCCATGACATCATGAAGCAAGTATCCGCCGAGTATGGATACACTTATTGCGACCAACTGCCCACAATGAAAGGTGTGCCTCAGAAAGACATCTGGGCGACGCCGACCGATCCGCACCCCAACGCACTCGGCCACCGACTAATGGCCGAGGCAATCCTGCCAATGCTTTCCCAATCAGGCAACGCCTCAGTCAACAAGTAAACAGGATAAGGAATGCTATTTAGTTCGCCGGTGTTTTTTGTATTTTTTTCCGTTTACTTCCTGCTCCACTTCGTCATTCCCAAGCATTTTAGAATTTACCTGATCATTCTTGGCAGCACGATTTTTTATGGATGGTGGCGAATCGAATACATATGGCTGCCATGCTTATTGACGGCGATCGCCTACTTGGGCGTAATTTGTATGAATGGCGCGGTCAATCCAGTCGCACGCAAACGCCTGGCGGTTACAACCGTCATCGGTTTATTTTTGCCGCTCGTTTTCTACAAGTACACTGATTTTTTCTTTAGGGAACTGATCGGACCGTTTGTTGATATGCACGACAATTTGCTCAATTTGCCATTGCCGCTTGGCTTGTCTTTCGTCACTTTTACCCTCGCAGCCTATGTCATCGATATCTACAAAGGTCGGTTTCAGGCGACATCCTCCCTATCGACGGTACTTGCCTACGTCTTGTTTTTTCCGCACCTGATTGCCGGGCCGATTCTGCGCCCTGCCGAATTGTTGCCGCAACTCGAGCGGCAGCGTATCGCCACGTTACGCCGGTTTGCGGTGCCACTTACAATCTTTTCGCTCGGTTTGGTAAAAAAACTGGTTTTTGCCGATCAAGTAGGTTTTGCGGTCGATGATGTTTATAAACAGAATGGAACGCTTGGTGCGCCGGATGCGCTGTTGGCAATTTACGGTTTCTCGGTTCAAATATATTGCGACTTCAGCGGATATACGGACATGGCAATTGGACTTGCGCTCGCGATAGGAATTCATCTGCCTAATAATTTCCGCCGCCCGTACGCCGCGCGTTCGCTTAGCGACTTATGGACTCGATGGCATATTACGCTTTCATTCTGGTTTCGTGACTATCTTTTTCAACCGCTCGGCGGCTACCGGCACGGACGGTTCAAGGCCGTCCGTAATATATTGATCACCATGCTGTTAAGCGGTTTATGGCATGGTGCGAATTGGACCTTTTTGATCTGGGGCTTGTTGCACGGTATCGGTATATCGGTTAATTATTTGTTGCGGCCAGTCTTACGCGATTTGCCATCCGGCAAAATGCCCGATTGGATTGGAGTGTTGCTGACATTTCATTTTTTCGCTTTTGCAGCGGTCTTTTTTCGTAGCCCGACTATTGCAAAAGCGCTAGACATCTGGGCTGCCCCTTTTATCGGTGGTTGGGGCGGGATTGCTTCATTCGCCCACAATAATATTTTTCCGTTGTTGTTGATCTTAGTGTTCTTTGCGCTACATCGGTTTGACGACATCCGGAAGGTCAAATTTGCGGCCCATTATTTGCGACCGGAGCTTCTATGGACTGCGCTGGTTTTCTGTTGGCTTATGGCGATTACAGTAAGCCAAGGAAACACGGCGGCTTTTATCTATTTCGATTTCTGACGAATCGCACGAAACAAGGCTTTACCCATAAGCCGCCTACGACCCAAAACGGCTATTAAGCACAGAGACTGGAAACACCGGATCAACCGATAAGATTGAGGAGGTTGCTTATAGGCATGATTGGAGTCAAACCCTTTAAAGAACAATAACAAACCTTACGAGAGGAAGTATTGGTGACGGTGAAATTCGACAAAATATCTAATTTGATAATTGTCCTTGTGACTCTTATAGTTACGACCTATTTAATAGAAGTATGTAGCCAGCTCATTATAAAAAAACTGCCGGTATATGAGTCCCGGTGGGTTTTCCGGGCAAAAAAACCACCGGCATATTCTGATTCGCCTTACTTTAGCGCGGAATTCATTCATGAATCCTCTAACGGAGAAAAAGCAAAATTTGATGATAAAGTCCGTAGATTAGTAAATTTTGAAGGTAAGTATATCAATGTGATTGACGGGCACCGCCGGACTGCGTTTGTCCCGGAAGACGCGACAAATACTGTGTATATCTATGGCGCGTCCACAATATATTCGCAGGAAGTACCGGACGAATACACTATCCCAAGCATAGTGCAGCGCAAGATTAACGAAATTACGACTAAATATAAGGTCGTCAATTACGGTGCCTCATCAATGAACACCAAGCAGCAACTTCTTTTCTTACACGAAACAACGCTAAAAGAAGGTGATATCGTAATATTTTTCGATGGTGGCTGCGATATTATATATAACGTATACAACGATTATGAATATGGTCTCAACACAAACACTCTACGGAATTCAGAAAAACCGGGTGTCCTTGAATCACAAATATTGCCGGTTTTAGAGAAAGTAAAATTAATACACTTTGCCGAACTGCTCAAATATATCAAACAGAAGTCGCCCCCTCTAAATACGCGTAATGCCGAAGAGGTAAACGCAAGGGGGATTAAGGCAAGCGAGAATTTTGCCAATAATATTCGGTTAGCGCATCAATACAGCAAAACGTCGGGAGCTGATTTTTATCATTTTCTTCAACCGTCCATCTTTTCTCTTAAATCTCGCACTAAGCACGAGCAATTTCTTATTGATAACTTCTTGTTGACCCCACCAGGAATGGAGTTTGTATATACGCACAGCATCGACAAGTTTGCTAACCAGAGTGACGCATTGAATGCCAATGGAATTATATCGGTAGATTTGAGAAGTATTCTTGATAATAGACAAAGTGAGGTGTTTCTGGATTTCGCCCATACGACTGAACGCGCAAATGAAATTATTGCGGCTGCTATTTTTTCTACGGTCAGGTGGAAGCGGTAGTAATTCGTGACTGAAAGCACTCCTAAAAATCTTATAGGCAACTACCTGCCTTTTGACCTAGTCATCATTCTGAGTCTGCATGCCTGCCTATTTTGGGCTCTTGCAGCAGCCAATCTGCCATTGGCTCATGACACGATGATTAACTTCCAGATGTTTGGTACGGTCTATCGTGAATTTTTACTCTCTGATGAGTTTCCACTTTGGTTACCATTTACCAATCAGGGCGTCACGGCGGATTTTGCCTATGCTTTCACGTTCACGCCGGCCTTTTATGCGGCAGTTTTTTTGGGAAAACTCTTTTCCGTCACTGACACTCTATTACTGTTTCGGTTCGGACTTTATCTCGAAGAAGCTCTGCTGCTCTATGGTCTGTACCAACTGTCCTCGCTTTTCCATAGGCACCGCATCAGCCCTATCATCATTGGCATCACTGGCGTGCTTTCGGTTTCTTGGGGGACGCAGATTCATTGGAACTTCCACCTGATTTATCTGTATCCATTGATGTTGTATCACACCGCCCGGTATCTACGTGGTGAAGGCTTGGAACACTTAGCATTCGCGCTGATTGTGATGACGCTGGGCGGACTTTTTTATACGCAGATATTCATTGCGGCCACGCTGTGCGCATTCGTCTGTATCTGGCTGCTTCTACTACGGCCTCAAATATCGTCACTTCTAAGCTTCGCGGTTCCTAATCCAGGAGGGCTGCTAATCGTCTGCTTAGCGCTGGCCATTGCTTTTATGAACGTTCAATTTGCCCGGCATGTAATCGACGGCATGCAAAGCTTCACTTCCCTGCGGCAGTCCAACGGGTCCGTCGGGCTGGATATCTTCTTAACTTATGGGGGGTATGTATCACCCGTGAAATTTATGGAGTTCATCTATGCAGCGCCGGTTCGCTTTGCTTTTACTGCCTACTGCGGTCTGTTCACCATACTGTTCTTGATATTTGCACTGGTACACGCAAGGACAAAGGTCTTTGGGGTGTTCATGCTTTTAGCCGGGTTGGTGTTGCTGTTTTCTCTAGGCACCTCGGGGGGGGTGGCGGAAATTGCCTATAGGTTTTTTCCGGCGATGGATAAATTCCGCCACATCGGATTTGTCACGCCGGTCGCGAAGATTCTGCTTATCGTTGCTTCGGGATTTGGTGTTGATCATTATCTGGAAAGCATATCCATACGCAAGCGCAACACATTAATCCTTACAGCGCTCACTATTGTAATGGGTGCAGCTTTTGTGATGGTCGATGCCGCGCACGGATGGCGGTATGCTTATGTGACTGATTCCAGCCTGGATATACCTTTCACCTTTCACTACTTGCAGTGGGTTATCGTCCTTCTGTTTGTCCTGGTGGCATTTGGGCTAAGGACTGAGCGCATTGCACACGACATACTGGGTCCCAGTCTTGTGGTTTGCGTTTTGCTGGAAATGATGACTTACAAGTTCATGCTGGAGTGGTACGCTCCGGCCATGACGCCAAATTGGTTCAGGCACTGGCAGTCTCTCCGTCACGCCTACGATGTGCGTCCGTTGCTTTATAGCCCGAAGCGTCGAAGAGAAATCGAGCAAGACATCATTCACCGGTTATCCCTGATGGACGTATGGGGGGCGCGCAACAGCTTGGGATATGGAAGCTTGTCGCTCGACCTGTGTTTTCCTGTTCACCGCGTGGATATGACAAGTACGTCGTTTGATTCCCTTATCCAGACACGTCTTGCCGTAACGGATGGGCAGTCTCCGCAGGAATATTTCACGCTCGCAAGCGTAGTAAAAGATGCTGCACTAATGGCAGCAATTGGCTGCGAAACGCCAAAACTCTATTTAGCCCGTACACCCGTTGTCGCAGATAACGATGCCCAGGCGAGACATATCGTGAATACTGCGGCGACTCTTTACGAAACGCCAGTCGTCCAGACTAGTCATCCAAGGCGGTACGACGCGATGCCAACTTCACCATCAGTCGTTTCTTCGGACGTAATCACAATTCGCCGTTTCAGTGCCAACCAACTGATAGCCAATATTGATATGCCGTCCGGTTCAAACAGTTTCCTCATTTATTTGGACAGCCTGCATCCTGGCTGGCAAGCGCAGATCGATGGTCATGCCGCGCCAATTCTTCCAGCCAATATTGCCTTTAAGGCCTTAGAATTGACTCCCGGGCACCATGAGGTGACATTCCGCTTTACAGGAGGCTCCCGATGGACCGCCGCGACGATTTGGATCAATTACATTTTGACGATTGCCCTACTCTTGACGACTGTAGGCGTCTACGTGAGGTATATGTTGTCAAGGATGTCCTCACTTTTCTTGCTGCCTAATTCAGGGAGTAGCCAATATCCCGAGGGCGCCTCGAAAAAGCCTTCGCAATAAGAGTATTGAAACTGTCGAAACAGATTGCAATCCAACGACTTGCGTTCCAACAACGGCTTTGCAAAGGCAGGTAGAGTTTTTTTACAATCTCTCGCTTTTTGATGTTGGGGGATCGATCTGGTTGCTTTTATTGGGGATTGGCTATAGAAGGTGCGATTTGTCTTCAAGTCTGGCCGTATAAAGGATTCAGTTACAATTCCAACTCGTGTTGTCAAACTAAGGCTGTTATGATTCAGTTTATGTTGCCGAAAGGCAACGTCTGTTGGTGCCAATATTGTTGCGCGCTAAAACTACCTTAGTTTATGGAAAAACGGAATATCAAATCTCTAAATTGGAGAGCGAGGAATATTTGATCATCAACTTTAAATTTTGTTTAATGATTTATTCAAGCTCGGCTGGATTTTTTGAAAAATTAGATGGTATCGGGGCATTATGAAAAATACGCTGATTTCCCTTCTATTACCTAGCCGCGGCCGCTTGCAACGCGCCAACGAATTTTTACAAAGTGTTCTTGAGAATAGCGAGTATCCGGAATATGTGGAAGTTATTGTTTACCTGGATGAGGATGATTTTACTAGCCACTCGATGGAATGTCCCGGGCTAACGATTAAACGTATTATAGGACCTAGGGCAACCATGGGCGCATACAACACCGCGTGTTATGAAATGGCTGGTGGGGATATTATCGTTCTTGCCAACGACGACATGATTATTCGCACTCGTGGTTGGGATAGCATAATACGCCAATTACATGACAGTATTCCGGATCGTATCTATCTGGCCTATGGAAACGATTTATTTAAGAAAGGAAATCTTTGCACATTCCCCATCCTTTCTCGAAAAACGTGTGAGATTTTACGAGAGCCTTTTCCAATGGTATATAAAGGGGCCTTCATCGATTATCACCTTATGGATATTTTTAAGCGCTTGGAGAAGTTGGGCCTTAAACGTATTCGCTATTTACCTGAGCTGATATTCGAGCATATGCATTATCGGGCAGGAAAGGCGCCCATGGACGATACCTACCGGCAGCGAGGAAGGTTTGCAGATGATGGAGATTTCTTGTCGTTAATAACCATGCGGGCAAATGGCGCTCGGGCATTATCTCAAGTGAATCAGAAGGAAAAAGTGCAGGCCGCTTTGGATGATGGTGTTCCGAGCTCAGTGCCTCATGGAATGGTCGGTGTCGCTAGCTATATCACACGTTTTATTTTTTTAGATAAAGGTTTGCCGTTGCGCTGGCGCTTATCGTTATGGGTATGGTTTTTGGGTCGGCAGCTGGCGGCTCACGGTTTGCTGAAACCGTTTGTTTGATGGGTCAGCCATTCTATGACGAAAACTTACGCTAAGCCCGCATTGTTCTTGGATCGCGACGGCGTCATCAACGTCGAAAAAAATTACGTCTACCGTATCGAAGATTTCGACTTCGTTGATGGTATTTTCGACCTATGCCGACTGGCAACCCGGTTGGGCTTGGTGCTGGTGGTGGTGACCAATCAGGCCGGGATCGGACGGGGTTTTTATACGGAAGCACAATTTCATGTGCTGACGGCTTGGATGAGCGAGCGTTTCGCGACAGAAGGCGCACCGTTGACTGCTGTGTATTTTTGTCCGTTTCATCCCGAGCACGGTGTTGGCGACTACAAACGTGAGTCTTTCGAACGCAAGCCCAATCCGGGGATGATGTTGCGGGCCCGCGATGAACTTGGTTTGGACCTGTCCCGTTCCCTGCTTTTAGGCGACAAACATTCCGATATCGTTGCCGCAAAAGCGGCGGGGGTAGGCGTGACGCTGTTGCTAGGCGAGGATGCCGACAACGTCCGGCCGACTGTGGCGATATGTTCGCTTGCCGAGGCTTGCGCTGTTCTCGAGCGGTATTATTTGAAGGGGCAACATGACGACGTTTTCTGATTTTTGTATTATCGGCGGGGGTATCGTCGGTTTCGCAACTGCACTGACGCTGCAGGAACGCCATCCCGACGCTCGCATTCTGTTGTTGGAAAAAGAGGAGATGCCCGGCCGACATCAGACCGGTCACAACAGTGGCGTCATACACGCAGGTATTTACTACGAGCCGGGGAGCCTGAAGGCGCGTCTGTGTAGGGAGGGTTTGGTAGCGACCAAGGATTTTTGTCGCGCGCACGGGATTCCCTACGACGAGTGCGGCAAGCTGATCGTAGCGACTGATGGCGTGGAACACGAACGGATCAATACGCTATACGACCGCGCGTTTGCTAACGGTTTGCAATTGGAACGCCTTGACGGAGCTGAGCTTGCCCGCAGTGAGCCAAATATTCGTGGGGTTGCTGCCTTGTATAGCCGGGAAACGGCGATTGTAGATTACGGCTTGGTATGCCGTAAAATGGCGGAACAAGTGGTGCAAGGCGGTGCAGTGGTACGTTTCGGTTTGCAGGTGGATCGCATTGAGGAGAGTGCTCATTACGTTGAAGTCGGGGGCGGCGGTGAGCTCTTTCGCGCAGGCCAATTGATCGTCTGTGGCGGTTTGCAAGCCGACCGGTTGGCCCGCTTGGCAGGTCTGGATGTTGATTTTCGTATCGTGCCCTTCCGCGGCGAATATTTTCAATTGCCGCAATCCAAAAACGCGGTCGTTAACCACCTCATTTATCCTGCGCCCGACCCGGCGCTGCCGTTCCTGGGCATCCACTTGACCCGTATGATAGACGGGAGCGTGACTGTGGGGCCGAACGCGGTGATTGGTTTCGCCCGCGAAGGCTATCCCAAGTTATCGTTTTCCCGGCGAGATTGCGCAGATTTTTTAGGATTTTCCGGGTTCTGGAAATTGATTTATCGCTACCGCCACCACGCGCTGCAAGAGTTGGTGACGTCGTTGAGCAAACGGGTTTACCTTCGGAAATGCCGCAAATATTGCCCGTCGTTAAGCGTCGAAGATTTATTGCCGTTCCGGGCGGGTATCCGTGCTCAGGTTGTTACCGATGAGGGCCTGGCCGTCCACGATTTTCTGTTTAAGCAGACCGAGCGGATGCTGCACGTTTGCAATGCGCCTTCGCCGGCCGCAACCTCCGCACTTCCTATCGGCAGAATTATTGCGGAACGTTGCCAAGCCATTTAGTGGGCCTTGAATCAATGGGTTTTCATCGGCGCGGGCCGCCGATTTTCGGATTATAGTTCTACCATCTGCTTTCGATTTACAGCAACTCCCTGTGTAATAACGCTGCTTTGCGTTCCAAGCCCCAGCGATAGCCCGATAATTTTCCGTCAATGCTTAATACCCGGTGGCATGGTATTGCTATGGCCAAAGGATTGGCAGCGCAAGCGCTCGCCACCGCACGCGCCGAATTCGGCGAACCTATGCGCCGGGCAATTTCGCTGTAACTAGCGGTGGCGCCGACAGGGATTTCCCGTAATGCCTGCCAAACGCGCTGTTGGAACGGTGTTCCTCCAGTATCTAAAATTAACTCCAGTCCCAGCTCTGGTATGTCGATAAATTTTCGTAATTTGGCGAAAATGCGTTCTAATTCGGGGGAGACGTCTATATATTCCGCTTCGGGATATTTGTCCTGGAAGGCTGTCGTCAGTTTATCCGGAGCATCGCCCAAGGCAATTGCGCAAACGCCGCTTGGTTTTACAGCCACAAGCAGCCAGCCCAACGGACATATCCCGGTTGCAAATCGAATTTGGCTACCGGGTTCACCGTGATGATTCGGAGAAATAGTCATGTTCATATCTAGTCCCAATTTATGCTGGCCTACGGCAACAGTGTTTGGCAAAATTTGCTGTTCGCATGTTACTTAACAAAAGAATGAAAAAATTACTAAACCAAAGCTTTTTAACCAATTTTATCTCCCTGTTGATTATCGCTGCCGGCTATGTCAGCCCGTTTTATCCGGAAACTTTGAAAGCGATCGGTTTTTTTGCGTTTTCCGGGGCAATTACCAACTGGTTGGCCATTCATATGCTGTTCGAAAAAGTGCCGTTCTTATATGGATCGGGGATTATCCCGGCGCGCTTCGAAGAGTTTAAAGCATCGATCAAGGCCTTGATGATGCAGCAGTTTTTTACCGTCGAAAACATCGAACAGTTCATCGAAAGAGAAGAGCAACAAGGAGGGCGGATTCTGAATCTGCAACCTTTGTTAAACGCGGTCGATTATGACAAAGTCTATGAAGGCTTGGTGTCGTCGATCATGGCTTCGTCGTTTGGCGGCATGTTGTTGATGATGGGCGGCGAAGAGGCGTTATTGCCGCTAAAACAACCCTTTACCGAAAAAATGCAGCACACCCTATCGGAAATGGTGGAGTCCGAACGGTTTAAACACGCTTTGCAGCACGGGTTGAATGCGCACAAGATTGGCGAGGATTTGACCGGCAAAATCGAAATGGTGATCGATAGGCGTTTGAGCGAACTAACGCCGCAATTGGTCAAAGAAATGGTGCAGTCCATCATCAAGCAGCATTTGGGGTGGTTGGTCGTGTGGGGAGGCGTGTTCGGCGGGGTGTTGGGCGCAATTTTCGGCTTTGCTTGAGCGGAGTGACGATGACCACCATCGAACTGGCTTACGATAGTTTCGGGGAGCCCGGCGGCACACCATTACTCATTGTGCATGGTTTTCTGGCCGCCTCGCGTAACTGGCGCTCCGTGGCCAAACGCCTGGCCGAGCAGCAACATGTTTATGTGTTGGATATGCGCAATCATGGCAGTTCGCCGCATGCCGAGGTGCTGGATTATCCCAGCATGGCCGCCGATCTGTTGGCTTTCATGGATGATCATGGTATAGCAAGCGCGCACCTGCTCGGTCATAGCATGGGCGGTAAGGCGGTGATGTGGTTTGCGCTGCATTATCCGGAGCGGGTTGCCGGTTTGATCGTTGCCGACATCGCCCCGGTCAGTTATCAGCATAGCTTCGACGATCTGGTCGATGCCCTTAGTCGTTTACCGGTCGATAGCATTGGTAATCGTAAGCAAGCGGAAGAGGCGCTAGCGGAAGCGGTTCCCGATCTTGCTTACCGGCAGTTTTTATTGCAAAACTTGCTGTTGAAAGACGGCAATTACTACTGGCGGATCAATCTGGATATTATTCAAAGAAATGCCCATCACATCGTCGGTTTTCCGGATGTAGGTAACAGCCGATTTTTCCGGCCGGTTTTATTTATTGGTGGTGGAAACTCAAAATATCTGGATGAAGAGGCGATTTATGCGGTGTTTCCGCAAGCCAAAATCGCGAAAATTCCAGATACCGGCCATTGGCTTTACGTTGAAGAGCCGGACGCGTTTTGTCGCTTGGTTGAGGATTGGTTGCTTGCCGCGTAGCGCTTAAGTCCTTGATCTAGGTTGATTTAGAACCTTGGTACACTGGTCAGAAATCGGAATGACGATAAGCTTACCACCGCTATTTAGCTAGTTCAGTGCGGAGTAGGTACATCATGACAGTCAATTCATCTCAACAAACTCAAGGTGTCAGACGCGGCAAGCTTGCGGTGCCACTTGAGGATTTGTTACTCACTCAGTCCGAGCACGGGCTCAGCGATTATTTGTCGCTATCAGTCAGCGATTGCGGCGAACACACCAAAGTTAGTATCACTACGACCGATGTCGAGCCGTTAACCTATTCGGCGTTTATTCATGTTTCCGCGCCGCTGGATTTTGCTTCGGTAGTGTTTGTGGCGCAGCCAGTTAAGCTGGGTGAGTTGAGCGATCATCGAACATTGCCTGATAAAAGAAAAGCTTGTGTTAGAATCGCGCGGCTTGCACCGTTTTGGCGAGTGTTGCGGCAAAAGGGATCGCAACGCCGGCGCTAAGACGCGGCGATAGCTGATGGTTGGTACGCCGAGCCATCACTTTTTTCTTAACTTTTTATTCGAAACGCTCATGAACAAACCCAAAAAAGTTGCAATCCTCACGGCCGGCGGTTTGGCGCCTTGCCTGAACTCCGCTATCGGCAGCCTGATTGAACGCTACACAGAAATTGATCCCAGTATCGAAATTATTTGCTATCGCGGCGGCTACAAAGGTCTGCTGCTCGGCGACTCCTACCCAGTAACCGCTGAGGTACGCGCCAAAGCCGGCTTGCTGCAACGTTTCGGCGGTTCAGTGATCGGTAACAGCCGCGTCAAACTGACCAATATCAAAGACTGCGTGAAACGCGGCTTGGTGAAAGAAGGCGAAGATCCACAAAAAGTCGCGGCGGACCAATTAATCAAAGACGGCGTTGATATTCTGCACACTATCGGCGGCGATGACACCAATACTGCCGCTGCTGATTTGGCGGCGTTTCTAGCCAAAAACAACTACGGCTTGACCGTGATCGGTTTGCCGAAAACCGTCGATAACGACGTATTCCCGATCAAGCAATCCCTGGGTGCCTGGACCGCCGCCGAACAGGGCGCACGTTACTTCATGAACGTGGTGGCTGAAAACAATTCCAACCCACGCATGTTGATCGTTCACGAAGTGATGGGCCGTAACTGCGGCTGGTTGACCGCCGCGACTGCGCAGGAATATCGCAAATTACTGGATCGCGCCGAGTGGTTGCCTGAGTTAGGTTTGAGCCGCGAATCGTATGAAGTCCACGCGGTGTTTGTGCCGGAAATGGCTATCGATTTAGAAGCCGAAGCGGCGCGTTTACGCGCGGTGATGGATAAAGTCGATTGCGTCAATATCTTCGTTTCTGAAGGCGCCGGCGTTGAGGCCATCGTCGCCGAATTGCAAGCTAAAGGCCAAGAAGTGCCGCGTGATGCATTCGGCCACATTAAATTGGATGCGGTTAATCCGGGCAAATGGTTCGGCGAGCAATTTGCGCAAATGATCGGTGCGGAAAAAACCCTGGTACAAAAATCAGGTTACTTTGCCCGCGCTGCCGCAGCCAACGTTGATGACATGCGTCTGATCAAATCATGCGCCGACTTGGCAGTGGAATGTGCCTTCCGCCGTGAATCCGGCGTCATGGGTCATGACGAAGATAACGGCAACGTATTGCGCGCTATCGAGTTTCCACGTATCAAAGGCGGCAAGCCGTTCAATATCGATACCGACTGGTTCACCGAAACGCTGGCGGCCATCGGCCAGAAAAAAGGCGGCAAAGTCGAAGTTAGTCATTAATACGTTTTTGGCTTGATCACAGGGGCGGATTTATCCGCCCTTTTTTGTTTATAGAGGGCGAATAAATTCGCCCCTACCGGCAAATTTCACAAGCCCAATTCTGTTAAACTGGCATGATCGTCCGGTCGCCGGCCCAACGGCCAATGGAATAAGCGGTCATCGGTCTTAATCGGTAAATCGTTGATGCTGGCAAAGCGGCGCTGCATCAATCCGTATTCGTTAAACTCCCAATTCTCGTTGCCGTAGCTGCGAAACCAGTTGCCGGCGTCGTCATGCCACTCGTAAGCAAAACGCACCGCGATCCGGTTGTCGGTATAAGCCCACAACTCTTTGATCAGCCGGTAATCCAATTCCTTGGCCCACTTGCGTTGTAAAAATTCGCGGATTTGTGCGTGACCCACCGGAAACTCGGCGCGATTGCGCCAACGACTATCTTCGGTATAGACCTGGACGACGCGATCTGGATCGCGGCTATTCCAGGCATCTTCGGCCATGCGGACTTTTTGCGCGGCGGTTTCGGCGGTAAATGGCGGTAAAGGCGGTTTGCTGTCCATTGTTGAGCTCCTGAACGGGTTGATAAAACATGTAGACAGGTTCGTCTACATTTTGCGATGGTAGCAATTGTAGACAGACTTGTCTAGAATCGAAAAATGAGCTCTGATTCCCCAACTAATCTTTCGGACCGACCGCCACGCGAGCGTATCCTCCTGACGGCGCATGATCTGTTTTATCGCGACGGTATTCGCGCCACCGGTATCGACAAAGTGATCGCCGAGTCTGGCGTGACGAAAGTGACGTTCTATCGGTATTTCCCCAGCAAAAACGATTTGATCCGGGCGTTTTTGGATTACCGGCACGACCTGTGGATGGCCTGGTTTAACGACGCCTTACAGCGTCACGGCGGGCGAGCGGGTGCGGGATTGATGCCGCTGGTGGCGACTATGGCAGAATGGTTTCGCAAACCGATTTATCGTGGCTGCGCGTTTATCAATACTGTTGCCGAATTAGGTGGTGTATTACCCGATGTGCTGGACATCTGCCAACAGCACAAACAGGATATGGTGCGGGTGATTACCGAGCTATTGCCGGATGCCCCAAACCGGCAGCAGTTGGCAAATGCGGCTGCGGTGGCGATCGACGGCGCCATAGTCAAAGCGCAGTTGGAATCACAAGATGCGCTGGATAAGCAGTCCCTAACAAGCTTGGAGACGCTATTGGCAGCGCTCGACGCGTTTGCCGGATCAATGTCGCCTCAAACGCCGAACGATTAGCTTTTCCAGCCCTATCGCCGCGTAAATGACTACGCTAACCCCCAAAATCAACAGCCACTCGTCACGCCCGATTGCCGCGCTGCCGAACAAGGCCTGCATCGGTGGCCAGTAGGTAAACAGCAGTTGCAGCAGGGTCATGCTGACCACGCCAAAAATCAGCCATAGATTGGAAAATACGCCGACGCGGAACATCGAATAATTTAGCGAGCGGCAGTTGAATAGATAAAACAACGAACCGAACACAAACACGTTGACCGCTACGGTGCGGGCTTTGGCCAGGGTTTCGTTGTGTGATAGTTCCCATTCGAACAGCCCGAACGCGCCTGCAAGCAATAAAAAGCCGACCAGACAAATACGAAACATCAGGTGTTTGGTCAAGATCGGTTGTTTGCGGTTACGCGGCTTACGCAGCATCAAGCCCGGTTCCTTGGGTTCGAAAGCCAGCATCAAGCCCAGTAACACCGCAGTGGTCATATTGATCCACAGAATTTGCAGAGGGGTGATAGGCAGGGCGACATTGGCGAATACGGCGGCAGTAATCACCAGACCCTCGCCGAGATTGGTCGGCAAGGTCCAGGCGATGAATTTCACCAGATTGTCGAACACGCCGCGACCTTCCTCTACCGCCGCTTCGATGGTAGCGAAGTGGTCGTCAGTCAATACCATGGCTGCGGCTTCTTTGGCGACTTCGGTGCCGCCCATGCCCATCGCCACGCCGATGTTGGCTTGCCGCAGTGCCGGGGCATCGTTGACGCCGTCCCCGGTCATGGCTACCACGTGACCGTTGGCTTGCAGCGCTTGCACCAATTGCAATTTTTGCTCCGGCGCGATGCGGGCGAATACATCGCAGTCCTTGACGTGTTTGCGATAGTCGGCCTCGCTGTAGTTTTGCAGTTCGGCGCCGCTGATTACGCGTTCGGTGTGGCGCATACTCAGCTGCTTGGCGATGGCCAGCGCGGTGACTGGATGGTCGCCGGTGATCATTTTCACCGAGATACCGGCCTTATAACAGGCGGCAATGGCTCTGGCAGCCTCGGGGCGGGGGGGGTCGATCATGGCTTGCAAGCCCAGAAAAGTCAGGCCGCCACCCACTTCGCGGTGTTCAACGGCATCGTCATTGTGCTCTGCGCGTGCAAAGGCCAGGACTCTCAAGCCTTGTGCGGCAAATGCTTCGGCTTGTTGGCTCAGACGATTTTTATCCAGCGGCACCAATTGCATGTCGGCGGAGAAGGCGTTGTCGCAGCGCTGCAACAGGCTTTCCAGGGAACCTTTCAAATAAATATGCCGGGCATCCGCGGCTAGATCGTGGTGCAGCGTTGCCATGAATTGGTGTTCCGATTCGAAAGGAATCGCGTCCAGACGCGGATGATCGCCGCTGACGCTGGCTTGATGCAGACCGGCTTTGTGGGCGGCTACCAACAAGGCGGCTTCGGTAGGATCGCCTTCGATACGCCAGCTGTCGGCGTCGGCGATTAATCGGGCGTCGTTGCAAAGCAGTCCGGCTTTTAGACATTCCAATAATGTCGGTTTTTGGGTTGGGTTGACCGCTTGTCTATTACTGCTGAATTCGCCGTCCGGCGTGTAGCCGCTGCCGCTGACCTCGAATACTTCACCGCCGGCCTGCACGAATTGCACGGTCATTTGGTTTTGCGTCAAGGTGCCGGTCTTGTCCGAACAGATCACCGTGGTACTGCCCAGTGTTTCCACCGCCGGCAGTTTGCGAATGATGGCATTGCGCTTGGCCATCCGCGAGACGCCGATAGCCAGGGTAATGGTCAACGCGGCCGGCAGGCCTTCCGGGATGGCGCCAACTGCCAGCGCCACCGAAGCCATGAACATATTCAGCATGGTTTCGCCGCGCCAAACACCCACCGCAAAGGTTACCGCCGCGCAGCCGACGATGACCCAGAGCAACAATTGACTGAATTGGCTCATTTTTACGGTTAGCGGCGTTTCCAGTGGTTCGGCGCTGCCGATCAGCTTGTTGATGCGGCCAATCTCGGTGTTGTCGCCGGTGCTGACGACTACGGCCAGTCCGCTGCCGTAACTGACCAGTGTCGAGGAATACGCCATATTGGCGCGATCAGCCAATAACGTAGCTGAGGGCAGGGTTTGCGCCTGTTTTTCCACGGGTACAGATTCGCCGGTGAGTGCGGACTCGTCGATTTTCAGTTCGCGGCTTTGCAACAGGCGCAAATCCGCCGGTACCTTGTCGCCGGATTGCAGGAACACCAAGTCGCCGGGCACTAATTCCGCGGCGGCGATACTCCGGCGTTTGCCGTCGCGCAGGACATTGCTGCTGATGTTCAAGGTCTGCGCCAGCGCGTTAATCGCTTTCAGCGCGTTGGCTTCCTGGATGAAGCCGATTACAGCATTGATGATGACGACACCGAAGATGACACTGCTGTCTGTCCATTCCTCCAGGAACGCGGTGGTGGCAGCGGAAAACAGCAGGATGTAGATCAAGGGCTGATGAAATTGCGCCAGTAATAAAAGCAAGGGGCCTTTGCCACGGCGAGCAGTCAGACGGTTTGCGCCTTTTGCCGCTAGGCGTTTTTGCGCTTCTCCATCACTCAGGCCTTGCCCCAGTTCTACGCCAAAATGCGTTAATACAGTTTCCGGCGTTTGGCTGTGCCAGTCGGCTTTAGGGTAATTGTCCATATGCTCAGATTGATGGTTGAAAACGGCGTTGGCGTAGTTGGCCCAGGGGCAAATAGGTCAGTGGCTAAACCCATGAATTGACAAACAGTATTTTGTACTTGTTCCCTAAAAGGTATGGGGTTATAGTCCATACCCGAGGTCTATGATCTCATTCTAAATTAAAATAAAAACAAATAGTTAGAGGTATTTATGGGCGGAGTTATCGAATTAATGGTGTTGATGTTGATTATTGCCATCTTCGCTTTCGCACCGTTAGGGTATTTCATTTACATGTATACCATGAAGAATGGCGAGCCGTTTGGCGACATCGAGCCGCACGGCGATAGCGATTCGGCGCTATTGAGAAATGTCAGTAAAGCCATTCTGATGGTTAAAGGCAAGCTGGGTAAAAATTAAATTAGCGCTTTTGTTCGTCAGTCATAGAAAGCCGGGGCCAGCCCGGCTTTTTTGTGCGGATTAGCTTATTTCGAGCCGCAGCTTGGGCAATTTGGGTTTTTCTTCAAGCGCATGCTGTGCCATTCCATACTCAGTCCGTCCAGCAACAGTAAGCGGCCCGTCAATGTGCTGCCGGTGTTGACTATCAGCTTTATCGTTTCCAAGGCCTGTATGCTGCCGACGATGCCGGTGATAGGAGCAATCACGCCATTGCGGGCGCAATTTTGCAATTCCTCGCCATCGCTTTGATAGAGGCAGTTATAGCACGGGCTATCGTTTAAGCCGGGTGTAAATACGCTGACTTGACCCTCGAAGCGGATCGCCGCGCCAGATACCAATGGGGTTTGTTGGTCTACGCAAGCCTTATTGATGGCAAAGCGGGTGGTGAAATTATCGCTACAGTCCAGCACCACGTCGGTGTCCGCCACTTCTGCCAGTAGCTGTTCGCCGGCTAATCGCTGTTTGCGAGCAAATACTTTTACGCCCGGATTAATTTTTTCCAAAGTCTGCTGGGTTGAAATAACTTTATCCAACCCTATATCGGCTGTGTTGTGAGCAATCTGCCGTTGCAAATTGGTCAAATCGACCTGGTCGTCGTCGTAAACGGTGATCTGGCCGACACCGGCCGCGGCCAGATACATAGAGGCAGGCGAGCCCAAACCGCCGGCGCCGACGATTAATACTTTGGCATCGAGCAATTTTTGCTGACCGGCAATATCGATTTGCGGCAGCATGATTTGCCGGCTGTAACGGAGTAATTGTTCGTCGTTCATAGTTTGCATGGCTTGAGTGAGGCGCAGATGATGCCAAAGAGCTTGACAGAGTGCAAAAGCCGGATATTATTAGCACTCGTTGCTAGAGAGTGCTAATAAACTTGAGGCCGCTTAAAAGCTCGCTTCTTCCGTAAGGGGTAGCTGTTTTTTAAATAGCTTTATTAAGTTTTTAACCTTTAACTTTATCTACATTAAGGAGACATTGATGAAAATTCGTCCGTTACATGACCGTATCGTCGTAAAACGCGTTGAGGAAGAAACCAAAACCGCTGGTGGCATCGTGCTGCCCGGTTCAGCTGCAGAAAAACCAAGCGAAGGTGAAGTTTTAGCAGTCGGTTCAGGTAAACCGTTAGATAACGGCCAAGTACGTGCCCTGGAAGTTAAAGTTGGCGACAGAGTGTTGTTCGGCAAATATTCCGGCACCGAAGTTAAAGTCGATGGCGAGCAATACATCGTCATGCGCGAAGAAGACATCATGGGTGTTTTGGGTTAATCCCAATTCGTTCGACACACTCTTTTTCAATTTAACCAATATCTCAGGAATAAGAAATGGCAGCAAAAGACGTAAAATTTGGTGGCGACGCTCGTGCACTGATGGTGCAAGGCGTTAACGTTCTGGCTAACGCAGTAAAAGTTACTTTGGGTCCTAAAGGCCGTAACGCTGTGTTGGATAAAAGCTTTGGCGCGCCAACCATCACCAAAGACGGTGTATCGGTTGCGAAAGAAATCGAATTGAAAGACAAATTCGAAAACATGGGCGCGCAAATGGTTAAAGAAGTTGCTTCTAAAACTTCTGATGTAGCCGGCGACGGTACTACAACTGCGACCGTTTTGGCTCAAGCCATTGTTAACGAAGGTTTGAAATCAGTCGCAGCGGGTATGAACCCAATGGACTTGAAACGCGGTATTGACTTAGCTGTTACTGCAGCGGTGGCAGCGATTCAAAACGCATCAACACCTTGCACAGACAACAAAGCTATCGCCCAAGTAGGTACCATCTCTGCAAACTCTGACGAGTCTGTCGGTAGAATCATTGCCGAAGCGATGGAAAAAGTCGGTAAAGAAGGTGTTATCACCGTTGAAGAAGGCACCGGTCTGGAAAACGATCTGGATGTGGTTGAAGGTATGCAGTTCGACCGTGGCTACCTGTCTCCTTACTTCATCAATAAACAAGAAAGCATGAGCGTAGAACTGGACGACCCGTTTGTCCTGTTGTACGACAAAAAAATCTCCAACATCCGCGAATTGTTACCGATTCTGGAAGGCGTAGCTAAATCAGGCCGTTCCTTGTTGATCATTTCTGAAGATGTCGAAGGCGAAGCCTTGGCAACTCTGGTTGTTAACAACATGCGCGGCATCGTTAAAGTCGCCGCTGTTAAAGCCCCAGGCTTTGGCGATCGTCGTAAAGCCATGCTGGAAGACATCGCGGTTCTGACCGGTGGCGTCGTAATTTCTGAAGAAGTAGGTCTGTCTTTGGAAAAAGCTGACGTTAGTCAATTGGGTACTGCAAAACGTGTCCAAATCAACAAAGAAAACACCACCATCATCGACGGTGCGGGTAACGAAGATCAAATCAAAGGCCGTGTTGCACAAATCCGCGCTCAAGCCGATGAAGCAACCTCCGATTACGATCGTGAAAAACTGCAAGAACGTTTGGCCAAATTGGCTGGCGGCGTAGCGGTTATTAAAGTTGGCGCTGCGACCGAAGTGGAAATGAAAGAGAAGAAAGCGCGTGTTGAAGACGCGCTGCATTCAACTCGCGCTGCGGTTGAAGAAGGTGTGGTGGCCGGTGGCGGTACCGCGCTGATCCGTGCATTATCTGCGCTGGAAGGCTTGAAAGGCATCAACCACGATCAAGATGTGGGTGTCAGCATTCTGCGCCGGGCGATGGAAGAACCTTTGCGCCAAATCGTCAGCAATGCTGGTGACGAAGCCTCTGTGGTCTTAAATGAAGTCAAAAAAGGCACCGGTAACTTCGGTTACAACGCGGCAACCGGCGAATACGGCGACATGATCGCAATGGGTATTTTGGACCCTGCGAAAGTCACCCGTTCTGCCTTGCAAAATGCAGCTTCGGTTGCCGGTTTGATGATCACTACCGAAGTAATGATCGCCGATGCGCCAGCCGACAACAAAGCCCCTGCAATGCCTGATATGGGCGGCATGGGCGGTATGGGCGGCATGATGTAATCGCCGTTCGGCCTCGGCCAGAAAACCCCGGTTGCCGCGAGGTGCCGGGGTTTTTTATTGCCTAGCGCTTTTGGTGTGGAACGTTTTACGATGTATTGCCATGCCATAGATTGATTTTTGCTGCGAAACATTCGATAACGGTATCAGGAAATTATTCTCAGCTCGAAGCTATTAACCATGACCAACGATTTTTCGATTCTGATTGCCGACGACAATGAAATCAATCTATGGCTATTGCGCGAGCAGTTGGAATACTGGACGACGAATATCACGTCGGCAAAAGACGGGCGGGAGGCCTGGCAATTATTGCAAAAACGCCGCTACGACTTCATCTTCCTGGATGTAAATATGCCGTTTTTGAGTGGTTTCGATGTCGCCGTAAATTTGCGCGGCACCGAAAACTACAATCGGCAAACGCCGGCAGTCGCCGTCACGGCTCACGCGCAAAATCAGCAGCAGGAACGGGCGATTGCAGCCGGGTTTAACGAATGTCTGGTCAAACCGGTCCGCCTTTACCAGTTGGAGCAATTGCTGGTGCGTTGGCGGCAACATGAGCCAGTGAATGCCGAGTATTATGCCGGGCAACTTTTGCGTAAAGCCCAGGATAATAAGCAGTTGAGCCAAGTCCTGATGGTCAAATTATTTGAGCAGTTGCCGGGATTAATACTTGAGATCGAGAAGGCCGTGGACAATGGCTTGCTGCAACAGGCTTGGGAGTTGAACCATAAACTGCATGGCACCTTTTGTTTTTACGATTTTGCCGACTGCCTGGCGGTCGTCGAGAACTTGCAAAAAGCATTGGCACAAGCCGACGCAGAGTTGGTGCGCCAGCGCTTTAGTACGATGAAAATTAAGCTGGTTCGGCTTTTGGATAATCAGGATCAAGTTCTGAAATATCTGGGTGACGATGGCTGCATACTATGACCAAGGTGAATCTGGCGTGGTTTTAACTTGGCCACTTTTAGCGACTGCCGCGCTTTCCAGTTCGACGCGCCCGCACAAATGATGCAAACTGCACCCTATATTGCAAAGTAAAGACAAGGTAGCTTTTATGAATACAGACCCCTGCACTTACGTCATTTTCGGTGCTACCGGCAATTTGGCGCGGCTGAAGCTGATGCCCGGCTTCTATCATCTGGAGCTGGAAAAAAAACTGCCGGAAGGTACGCGTATCCTGGCGGTGGGCCGCCGTCCCTGGGATAGAGCGACTTGGCTGGCGGAAGTGAAGACCTTACTGCTAGAACAGGCAAATACGCCTTTGGACGAGGCCGTATTCAACCGTTTTGCCGAAAGGCTGGATTATCATCGCGGCGATCTTGATCAGCCGGAATGCTATAAAACCCTGGCGGAAACGCTAAACGCTCAGCCGCGATTTTCCCGCAATATGGCCTTCTATCTCGCCATCGGTCCCAGCGATTTCGGCAACGTCATCGAGTCCTTGAGCCAGGTGGAACTGCTGAACGAAGAATATGGCTGGCGACGAGTGGTGATCGAAAAACCGTTCGGTTACGATTTGGAAAGTGCGCAGGCCTTGCAAAAACGCCTCAGCCGGTACTTGAGCGAAGACCAGATTTACCGCATCGACCATTATCTGGGTAAAGGTATGGTGCAGAACGTATTGGTGTTTCGTTTCGCCAATGTCATGTTGGAACCCTTATGGAATCGAAATTACATCGATCATGTGCAGATCACGCACTCCGAAGAGCTGGGCATAGGTAGCCGCGGCGAATATTACGACAGCGCCGGAGCGATGCGCGACATGTTGCAAAGCCATCTATTGCAACTGTTGACGCTGGTGGCGATGGAGCCGCCGGTGTCTATGGACGCTGAATCGCTGCGCGACGAAAAAGTCAAAGTGCTGAAGTCCATTCGGCCGATCCCGAAATCGGCCGTGCATGCACATGCCTTTCGCGGCCAATATGCCCGAGGCAATATCGACGGTCATAAGGTGGTTGGCTACCTGGAAGAAGCCAATATTCCCGCTGACAGCAGTACCGAAACCTATGCGGCGATGAAATTGTTGATCGACAACTGGCGCTGGCGCGGCGTGCCATTTTATTTGCGCACCGGCAAGCGCATGGCCAAGGGCCAATCCTCGATTTCGATCTGTTTTCGCCACCCGCCGTTTCAGTTTTTCCGCGATACCCATGTGCAGTGCATGACGCCGAACTGGATATTGTTGGGGATTCAGCCCGAAGAATGCATCCGCATCGAAATGACCGTCAAGGAGCCGGGCTTAGAAATGCGTACTCGCACCACCAGTCTGGATGCCAGCTTCCGCAATCCCGACGAACGCCGCGTGGATGCTTACGAAGATTTGTTATTGGATGTGATGAAAGGCGACCGTTCGCTATTTTTGCGTTTTGACGAAGTGGAATATGCCTGGCGCATCGTTGACCCGATTTTGCAAAATTGGGTAACCGAGCGGGACTATATCGCCACCTATCCGGCCGGCTCCTGGGGACCGGAAGAAAGCCGCCGCTTGTTCGAGAAGGAAGACCAGTATTGGCGCAGTTCCTTGATGCCGGAGTGTCAGCCGTAACAAAGGCTCCTGCGGTTTCTGTTAACCATTTTTACCATGATGCGGTAGCGTCCGGTTTCTTCCGTCTTGCGGATTATTAACTCGACCCTTAACTGCCGTTCACCCTGTCGAAGGGCAAACCAGCTTGAGCTCCGACGCGCTCAACTCGAACGGAATATCAGTGCTAAATAGGGCCGGGTTGATAAGTGTTTCGAGCCAACGAAAAACAAAACTGCGTGAAATGCCGTGGGGGTGTGGCATTTCACGCGGTTTTATGAATACCGCCAAGCCTCAGATTTTTTTTCGAACCAGCACAAAGCCCTTATTCTCAGGCGTTTAAGTCTCTGAATCCAGTCATGGCGTGAACTTTGCTGCGCCAAATGCCACGATTAACTCCAGCATGGCCTGGCTTCGCGCATGGCATTTTCAGACCACGATATTTACCGAATTTTTTTAAATACCCGCCCGCAAATCCAGCGTTTTTTGCGACAGCGCATTCGTTGCGACGACACTGCTGCCGATCTGATTCAAGACATTTTTTTGAGATTGACGCTGTTGAAGCCACCTCCCGCCAGTGAGATCGAAGTCCAGGCCTGGCTGTTTAAAGTGGCATCCAATCTATCTCTCGATCATCTGCGCACGCAAAAACGCCGTTATGAATTGCTTGATCAATATTTGGGCGACGAAACCGACATCGACGCTTCGGCAGCGCCGGAACGGACGGCGGAAGCGCAAGATCAATTGCGGCACATTCAGCTGGCACTGGCCGATTTGCCTGATCAATGCGCCGAGATTTTATACTTAAGCCGTATCGAGGGTTTAAGCCATATTGAAATTGCCAAGCAACTGAAAATCTCGACCAGTTGGGTGGAAAAACAGCTGGCAAAAGCGTTGCTGCACTGCCGGCAGGCTGTTGATAGCCAATGAGCTTAGTGTGGATTTAAGCGCCGTGGATCGTTATAGTAAATATCCCGCTCCAAACAACGCCGTAATGAACGAAACTTCTTCAACTCGCCGAGAAGCCTTGCAGCAACAAGCCGTTGCCTGGCACGTGCGCCTAAAGTCCGGTGCTGCCGATGACACGGTATTGGCTGAGTTCGAAAACTGGCGGTCGCAAACCCCCGAACACGAGCAAGCCTATCGTGATGTCGAGACCCTTTGGCAACACCTGCCGCGGCCGCTGCTCGCTGACCGGCAACGCCGCCGCGCGCTGGCGATAAGGCAGCGGCGAGGGCGTAGGCTAAAGCGCGGATTGGGCTTGGCTGCGGCCGCTTCGCTGCTGCTGAGCGTGATGAGTGGTTTTTATCCGGATTACTTGCAACATCCGCTGGCAGACTACCGTACCCGCATCGGCGAGCAGACCTCAATTACGCTGGCCGACGGCAGCATCGCGCATCTGAATACCGATACCGCCATCGATGTCTCAATCAATGCCAATGAGCGGCGCATTGAATTGCTGAGCGGCGAGGCCGAATTTGACGTGGCGCATGACGAGCACAAGCCGTTTCGGGTCGTATCCGGTTCTACGTCCACAGAAGCGTTGGGCACCCGCTTCATCGTCCGTTACGACGGCCAAGCCGGCGCGGTTACGCTATTGCAAGGCAAAGTCCGCAGTAGCAGGCCGTCCGCGCACGGTGCGCAAGCCGATAGCGCCACACTGCAACCCGGCCAACAACTAAGCTTCAATACCGAGATGTTGGGCGTGCCGCAAGCAGTCGAATTAAGCAACGCCGACGCCTGGCGCCGCGGCCGCTTGTTGATGAATTTCGTACCGTTAAAACAGGTTATCGCCGAAATCAACCGCTACCGGCGCAGCCAAATCCGTTTATTGGACGACAGTCTGGCGGAACGCGAAGTGAATATCGCCGTGGATATCAAGCAAATCGATGTCTGGCTAAAGGCTTTGCAGCAAACTTTGCCAATCAAGGCCGTTGAAGCGGGGCCGTTCGTGTTTTTGCAGTCTTGATGGCCGGCTTTGCTGCCTGCGACAATTTGCCACACATCCTTTAGTACGGCTCAGCCAGCCGCCAATCGTTCTCAGCTAAAACCCACTCAAACTGAGGACACATCATGAGAAAAACCGGAAACCCAAGCCGGACGCGAAAAGCCCAAACTAAAGGCTCATCCGCCATCGGCGCATTGCCGCTTTGTCTGGGCTTGATAGCCGCTGCGACGCTGCCGACGGCTCAGGCCGAAAGCCTCAGCGCCACTAGCGCAAGTCGCACCTACAATATCGCCGCGCAGCCTTTGTACTCC
This sequence comes from Methylomonas sp. 2F7, assembly GCF_057126975.1. Classification (NCBI taxonomy): domain Bacteria; kingdom Pseudomonadati; phylum Pseudomonadota; class Gammaproteobacteria; order Methylococcales; family Methylococcaceae; genus Methylomonas; species Methylomonas sp. 2F7. The sequence continues at coordinate 3,920,376 of NZ_CP195203.1, read as the reverse complement.
GCACTCAGCACACTGGCCGAACAGTCCGGTGTGCAGTTTGTTTACAACTCGGAGTTGGTGAAGGGTATCGATTCGCAGGGCGTCAGCGGACAGTATTCGCTGGAAGGCGCATTGAAACGCTTACTGTCCGGGTCGGGGATTAGTTATCGATTCAGTAGCGGCAACACCGTCACGCTGCAAAATACGGCCGAGTTGGAGCCGCAATCGGCTACGACGATGCCGGCTGTGACGGTCATCGGCAAAACCGATCTCGACCCCGATGATCCCTATAACCTCAGTTATACCCGCACCAACACCGCGTTGGCGACCAAAACCGACACGCCCATCATGGAAACGCCTGCCTCCATTCAAGTCGTCAACAAGGCGGTTCTGCACGACCAACAGTCCTACCGCTTACAGGACGCGATCAAGAACGTCAGCGGCGTGCAGTCCTACCACTCATACGGCGGCGACCACGAACAATTCGTGATGCGCGGTTTCCTACAAAGCACCGTCAACTATCGCAACGGCATCCGCATACCGTTCACTAAATTCGACCTGGCCAATGTTGAGCGCGTGGAAGTCATTAAAGGCGCATCGGCGATGTTGTTCGGCTTCGGCGATCCCGGCGGCTTGATCAGTACCGTGACTAAGCAACCCAGCTCGACGCCATACTATTCGCTGGAACAACGTTTCGGCTCCTACGATTTCTATCGTACCGAAGCCAGCGCAACCGGTCCGATCAGCAAGGAAGCCGGCCTGAATTACCGGCTGGACATGTCGTATCTGGATGCTGGTTCGTTCCGGCAAAACATGGGTAACGACCGGATCTTTTTCGCGCCCACCCTGAGTTGGGAAGCCACGGCGGACACCAAGTTCACCTTGTCCTACGAATACTTCGACGAGAACAACGCCTATGACTATGGTATTCCGGCGGTCGGCAATCAATTGGCGCGAATTCCGATTTCCAGAGCCTTCGTCGGCCGCTCGGATTTAAGAAACTCCACCACCAATAATTTGGTCGACTTTCGGATAGACCATCGCGTCAACGATCAGGTCAAGTTAAACGCCGGCGTAGTCTCATCGCAATACCAGAAATATTGGCAGGGCTTTTATACCGGTCGCGTCAACGAGACCCCCGGCAACTCCTTCGGGAACGCCACGCGCAATTACTGGTTTAGTCCGGAAAACGCCGAGTCCCTGACTGCTTGGGTCAACGGTACTTTCGATTTCGAAACCTACGGTGTAAAACACAAAGTATTACTGGGCGGCGAATACTATAACAGTCAACTGAAATACGAGGTTGCCAGCGGCAATGTGGACACGATCAACATCTTTAACCCGAATATCGCGGCCGTTTCCGACGTCCAGTTAAACCGAATCCGCAACGCCCGGTTCAACGACGTCATCGCTACCGAGAACACCTCAAAGGCCATTTACTTTCAGGATCAAATGACACTTTGGGACAAACTGCACATCATGGGCGGCTTCCGCTACGATTGGGTGGATCGGATGCAAGACCTCAGTTGGTGGGCGCCGGCCGGCAAGGACGCCCGTAATGACGATGTGGTCAGCCCCAGGGTCGGCATCGTTTACCAACCGTTAAAATGGTTGTCCTTGTTCGGCAGTTTCACCGAATCGTTTGGTCCGGCCAATGATTACGATACCGGCGGCGCCAAATTGTACGATTTATTCGACGCTACCCAGTTCGAGGGCGGGGTGAAAACCCAGTTTTTCGACGGCAAGTTCAACGCCAGCGTGGCTTACTTCGACTTGGAAAGAACCCAATTTTTCCAAGACCCCAACAGCAATCTGATCAATGCGCAGGTGCCGGTCAAGGGTAGCAGCAAGGGCGTCGAAATTGATGTGCAAGGGCAACTTTATGAGGGTTTGAGCGTGATCGGTACTTATGCCTACACCAACGCCAAGGTTACCGACGACGTGACGGCACCCGCCAACATCGGCAAGCGCATGCCCTTCGCGCCCAACCATCAAGGCAGCGCTTGGTTGAAGTATGACTTCGACGGTGAATTGCTGAAAGGCTTTAGTGTCGGTGCCGGGGTTTATGTTTCCGGACGTCGTTATGGCGATGCTGCAAACAGCTATTTCGATAGATCCTACGCGCGACTGGATCTAATGGCGGCGTACAAGCGCAAACTGGGCGACATGAATTTAACGACACAGGTCAACATCAACAACGTCAACGACGCTGAGTATTATGTGCTACGTTCGCGCCGCACCAACTTGCCCGCCGAGCCGTTAGCGGTGATGGGTTCGATTAAGTTGGAGTATTAAACTGCTCTGTTGGTCACGTAGGTCGGGTTAGGGCGCCAGCCGTAACCCGACGGGTTTGGCTTGGGTGAGGGTACTCTCTATCGGGCTAACCCAACCCATGCGGCCCCATCGCGGGTAGCGTCAGCACCGACAAATACGCTATGGCACGGCTCAAAAATCACTTTCTGGTAAACAAGAGACTAGGGGATTTCCCAGGCTAAAACGTCTTATTCAGCAATCGGCGCCTTTTGATTTTTCCGGTTTCCGCATGCATCGGACTAAGCCGATGGACTCAATCGGATTTTTCATAAGGCGGCGGTTTTTTCCTCGCATATTTTTCGCACCCTTTACCTGACCGTTTTACTATCGCCATGAACGCCATCCATCAACCATCGCGCTCGACCATTCCGGCGACTCCGCAAAATTCCGCCTTGTCCCGCCTGAAAGCCCGCCGCAAACGCTGGCTGGACGTGCACTTGTGGCTGGGTTTGAGCTTGGGATTTTTACTGTCGATTTACGGTATTACCGGCAGCTTTCTGGTGTTCTACGCCGAGATCGACGAATGGCTGCATCCTGACTTGCTGACGATTGAACGTCCGCAGGATGGACAATACCGGCCGCTAGCGGAAATCTTCGCCGCCGGTAAAACCGTCATGCCGCCGACGGCCAAACACGTGTTTTCGGTTTACCCGCGCAACGATAACACGGCTTTCAAGCTGCGTTACCAATTCCCAGTCTCCGACACGGAAAATGAACGCTGGATTGTTGGTGTCAATCCTTACACGGCACAAGTGACCGGAAAAATGTTGCTGACCCGCTCCGGCGATTGGTTACCGGCAACCTTCATCGATTGCGTGTTCGAATTGCACTACGCCTTGTTGATTCCGTCCGAGGACATCAGTGCTGTAGTCGTCGGTGTCTCGGCGGCATTGCTGATCATATCGACTTTAACCGGAATAATCGTCTGGTGGCCGCTGACCGGGAAATGGCGGCAGGCGCTGACTTTTAAATCCGGGGCCGGCAAAGTGCGCTTCAATTACGATCTGCATAAAATCAGCGGCTTTTACTCGGCACTGGTGATGTTGCCGGTCCTGTTCTCAGGGATTTATATGGTGCTGCCGCATAACGTGGTGCCGGTTTTGGAGTTGTTCTCGCCGGTGACATATCGCTACTGGTTTCAATCCAAACCACCTTATCCAAATGCACCGGCGATAGGCATGGACCAGGCCGTGGCGATTGCCTTTAAACAGTATCCGCAAGGCCGGCCACACTGGATTTACGGAGCCACCGAGCCTACCAAAACCTATACGGTTTGCCAGGATGGCGTCTATGCGCCAGGCAGTATTTTGCAGCGCCGTTGCACGGTGATCGACCGCTACACCGGCAAGATTCTGGATCTGGACGACCCCAGCCTGCCGACAGCCGCGGTGGGCGAAATTTTCACCCACTGGCAATGGCCTTTGCATTCCGGCCAAGCTTTCGGCATGACCGGGCGGATTTTGGTGTTTATTACCGGTCTGGCTTGCCCGGCGCTATTTGTCACCGGTGTGATCCGCTGGTTGCAAAAGCGGAGAGCAAACAGCCTACCTGCGAAGATTAATCGCGACCGAAGCGAGTCAAATAACACAGTTTAAAAGATCGAGGTGCTAACCCTCGCGGAGCTTAGAGCAAAAATTCTTCAGCATTCCAGGCTTCACCTATGCTGAGGGCCCATCAGTTCCCGTCGGGCGCGGATATTGCTATTCAAAAAGCCACACCTTGGCCGCCCTGCGTTACTTGTCCCATGCTTGAATTGACCGCCACCGACATTGCCGATCTGATGCATAAGCATCGCCGCGAATTATTGGGTTTTCTGTCGCAACGCATCAGTTGCACGGAAGCCGCGCAGGATATTTTTCAAGAGACGTTTATCCGCTACGCCGGCTACGGCGGCAAAGACCGCGTCGAAAACCCCCGTGCCTTTATTTTCCGCATCGCCGCCAATCTGGCCACCGATTATCTGCGCAGCAACAGCCGCCATTCCGGAAGAGACATCGAAACCTCCGCCGACGACGAGGCGGAGGGCGGCGAGCAATCTGCCTTATCCGTTGAACGGACCGTCATGTCGCAACAACAACTGGAGCAGTTAATCGCCGCGCTGGACGAGTTATCGCCCAAATGCCGGGAGGTATTCGTCCTGCTTAAACTCAAGCATTGCAGCTACGCGGAAGTGGAACAAAGGCTGAGCATTTCGCAAACCATGATTTTCAAATATTTGACCCAGGCCCTGCGCCATTGCCGGCAGAGGATAGGCGACCTGGATTGAACGGGATGCCTTTATCGGCAAACACGCCTATGTTTATCCGGCCGGCGTTTTATAATCCGATTCCCGAACCGACCGCGGCGCAGCCTTCTTATGAACCAACCCATCCCGCCTTTCCCCGACGCCGACGCGAATGAGCAAGCCGAATACTGGCGGGCTTTGCGCGAATCGCCGTTCTTCGACCGTGAGCAGGATCTGCGCTGGCAAGCTTGGTTGGCGGCCAGCAGGGAAAATCAGGAAGCCTGGCGCCAGACACAGCAGTTTTTTGACTGTATAGAGGGCTTAAACCCGGCGCAAATCAACCAAATCGAACGGGAAGTAAGGGCCTCGAACGGAACGCAACACAAAACGCCTGCCCGAACACTGCCCAAGCGCAGCCTCCGGATGTTGCCGATTGCCGCCTGCCTGATGCTGGCCTTTTGTTTGGGTTGGGCATTCAGCGCCGGTTTCTTTGCCGATTTCCGTACCGGCACCAGCGAACAGCGTCGAATTCAACTCAGCGACGGCTCTTCGGTAATCCTGAATACTGCTTCGTCGTTGTCGGTGGAATTTTCCGAAAGACAACGCGTCATCCGCCTGCACGACGGCGAGGCTTATTTCAAGGTAGCCGCCGATGCCGCCAGGCCGTTCGAGGTGGTGACGAGTGGTGGCCGGGTCAGGGCCTTGGGTACGGCTTTTGATGTTAAACAATGGCAGGGCGACCTGGAAGTCACGGTCTACGAGCACAGTGTGCGCGTCGCATTCGCCGATGGCGAGACCGTGGAAAGTCTGGCGGCAGGCCAGCGCGTTGCATCGGCTGGCGGTAAAGCCGGACTGCCGGAAAGCGTCAATCTAAAGCAGGCCGGTGCCTGGCAAGAACGGCGCCTGGTGTTCAAGGAAAAGCCGCTGCGACAAGTGGTGGATGACCTGAACCGCTACCGTCCCGGAAAAATAATCATCGCCGATCCGGCTCTGGCCGAGCATTTGGTCACCGGCATATTCGACGCCGACGACCCGGAAGCGGCGTTGAATGTCATCGAAAAAACCTTGGCTGTCAGCGAAACCCGCTTGACCGACGCCTTGGTGATCTTACGTCGCCAATAAGTTTTCGCCGCGCTGTGTTTTCTGGTCGATGGCCGCGAAACCGCGCCGTTTGGCCTCCGGCTAAAAAAAATTTCTCACCAGGGTTATAAAACTCACTCGCTCCGTCGTCTTTGCTTACGAACCCACACGGATACCGCGAAGGTGCGCCTTCTTCGCCAGCCGTTTTCAGCGTATTTAAAGCCAGGAGGCCGGATGAGTCAGCGTTATTCCTTTGTTAACCCGCTCTGTTTTACCCTTTTTGCCGCGACCCTAAGTGCCAGCCCCTGGTGCGTGGCGGAGAGTGAAATCAATTTTGCCATCCCGGCCGCGCCGTTGGCCGACGCCCTGCTGCAATTTTCCGAGATAAGCGGCGTCAAGGTGTTCTTCAGCTCGCAATTGACCGAAAGGCTGCGCGCCAATGCCGTGCAAGGCCGTTATACGCCGCAACAGGCATTACATAAGCTATTGGACGGCTCCGGTCTGGCCGCAAAATCAGCGGGTGACGGTACGGTAACCTTGGAAAATTCGACAAAGTCGGTAGAGCCGCAATCGGCTAATTCTACGACTTTGCCGACGGTGACGGTAACAGGCAGATCCGGCTATGCCGACAGCGATCCTTATAATCCGGACTACAACCGCACCAGCGCCAGCGCCGCCACCAAAACCGATACGCCGATCATGGAAACCCCGGTATCGATTCAGGTAGTGCCCAGGGCAGTGATGAACGATCAAAAAACCACCACCATTAAAGACGCGCTGGAAAACGTCAGCAGCATACGTCCGCAATCGTCCTTGGGTTTAAGCAACGCCTATATTGTCCGTGGCTTTAGGAACGGCCGGGTTTATCGCAACGGCTTGATATCCAGCGGCTTGAATATCGGGGAAGGCGCTCAATACGAAACAGCTAACCTTGAGAGCGTCGAGGTACTGAAAGGCCCCGCGGCGGTTTTGTTTGGCCGTATCGAGCCCGGCGGCTTAATTAACCTGGTGACCAAAAAACCTCGCGACGAGGCCTATTACTCGGTGGAGCAGCGTTTCGGCGCGTACGATTTTTATCGCACCGAATGGGATGCCACCGGACCGATGACCAGCGATAAGTCGTTGAGCTATCGTTTTTCCGGCGCCTATCAAAACAACAAATCGTTTCGGGATTTTAATTTCAATGACCGGGTGCTGGTAAATCCATCCATGACCTGGCGGCCCAGCGATGCCACCGAGCTATCATTGGATTTGGAAGCCTTGCACGAGGACACCCAGGTTGACAGAGGCTTATTTGCTATCGGCAATCGCCCGGCGCCTATTCCCGTCAGCCGCTCTTTCATCGATCCCGACGATCCTGTCGACACGAACTCCAAGGTAAACCTCGGCTTCAATCTAACGCACGCCTTCAATGAAAACTGGACCTTGCGGAATCGGTTCCTGGCTTCGTTTGTTTACGATAAAAACACCTCCGTCAAACCCGCTAACGGCTTTACCGTCGAACAGTTTTTCGATCCGAGTACGGGTAATCGCAGCTATGCGCGGAATATATTTTCTCAAACATCGGACAGCGAAACTTATACGACCAATCTGGATTTGACCGGAAAATTCAACTTAATGGGCGTCAGCCATCAAACCTTGATTGGCGTCGATTATTTGCGCGCAGTCGGCAGCTATGAATTCTACGGCAACTATCAGGACCCCGTGCCGGGTTTGGAGATAGATATTAATAATCCCCAATACGGTATAGATCCGGCCTATTACGCCAATGCGCTGGCAACGCCCTCCGACGGCGGGACTAACCACTATCTGTATAGGGACGATTGGTATGGCGCCTATTTTCAGGATCACATCACCCTGTGGGATAAAGTGCATATCACGGGTGGTGGCCGTTACGATTGGGCCAGAACCGGTGTGGGAATGGGCGATTCGGCGAGTACTGCCGACGCCGCTCTGCCTTCGCGCCGGGATGAAGGTTTCAGCCCACGGGTGGGCGTTCTCTATCAACCCTGGGCCTGGGCCAGCATCTACGGCAATTGGACCACTTCTTTCGGAGCCAACAATGGCATAACAGCCAGCGGCGCCACGATTAATCCGGAAATCGGCGAACAATTCGAAGCCGGGTTTAAAACCGAGTTTTTCGATCAGCGCTTGTCCACGACCTTGGCGTATTACCATTTGACCAAAGAAAACTTGATGACCCGTGATTTCAACAGCCCGGACCCGTTCGCTAGTGCGGCTATCGGCAAAGCGCGCAGTCAAGGTATTGAGTTGAATATGGCCGGACGGCTGACCGACGAGATCAGCATCATCGGCAACTATGCCTTTACCGATGCCCGTATCACCCAAGATTTTTCCGGCCTTCAAGGCCATCGTCTGAATAACGTGCCGGAGCATTCCGGCAGTGTGTGGCTCAAATACGATATTCATCACTACGAACCGTTGAACGGTTTGAGCTTCGGTTTGGGCATGTTTGCCGCCGGACAACGGCAAGGCGATAACGACAATACCTTTGTGTTACCCGGCTATGCCCGCTTGGATGCCTTTGCCAGCTATACCTATCAACTTGGCAAATCCCGGTTGATCACCCAATTTAATGTCCGCAATCTGCTGGATAAAACCTATTACGAATCCACCGATCCTTTCCAAAATGCGCCGCCGCGTGTCGGTATTTACCCTGGTGCGCCACTAACGGCCATGGGGTCTGTGCGCTTGGAGTTTTAGTTCGTTCCGGCAAGGCAAATTCGACATCTGAACAGGTCGGGTTTACACGCTCGACCTCTATGTTGCTAATCCACTTGACCCGCTCGCGACATCCGAGCGGACAAATATTGAGCAAATGACAATTGGCGTGGAAATTTTCTTTGCTGGGACGTCCTATTGATGACCACCCGCCTTTGCAAGCACGACCAAATTTGTTTTCGACTAAAACCATGGACATCAAAGCCAATAACCTAACGGTGATAACTCTTCGCCATACGTCAAGCCAGCGCCTGACTATTTTGAAAACCCGGCGCCAACGCTGGTTGACTGTCCATCTCTGGCTAGGGTTGACGCTGGGCCTGTTGCTGTCGATCTACGGCATCACCGGCAGTATCTTGGTATTTCACGCGGAAATAGACGAATGGCTCAATAGCGAACTGTTGACCGTGGTTCCTTCTGAACAAACCGCCAGTTACCAACCGTTAGCGGAAGTTTTTGCCGCCGGACGAGCCGCCATGCCGCCGATGGCCAAATTGAGTTTCGCCACCTATCCGCGCAATCAATTGGCCGCGTTTCAATTGTCCTATGTCTTGCCTATTAGCCCGGACGTCACCCAAAACTGGCAAGTGTATGTCGATCCATACTCCGCGAGGGTAACCGGCAAGCGTTTGATGCGAAACTCCAATGACTGGTTGCCCAACACCTTCATTGATTTGATGTTCGAACTGCACTATGCGTTGCTGATTAGGTCCGAGGGAGTCAGTACCGTTATCGTCGGCGTCTCGGCAGCATTGCTGATCATTTCCGCCCTGACCGGCCTGATCGTCTGGTGGCCGCTGACTGGCAAATGGCGGCAGGCGCTGACGTTCAAGGCGGGTGCCGGCAAGGTACGCTGCAATTACGATTTGCATAAGGTTAGTGGTTTCTACACACTGCCGGTACTGATTCCGGTGTTGTTTTCCGGGATTTACATGGTGCTGCCGCATAATGTGGTGCCGGTTTTAGAGTTGTTTTCGCCGGTGACTTACCGTCATTGGTTTCAATCCGCGCCACCCGTTGCAAATGCGCCAGCCATCAGCATGGATAAAGCCGTTGAGATGGCCATACAACGTTATCCGAGTGGCCGGCCACATTGGATTTACGGTGCAGTGGAGCCAACAGACACCTACACGGTTTGCCAGGACGGTGTCGATGCGCCGGGCAGCATCTTGCAACGCCGCTGCACCGTCATTGATCAATACAACGGCAAAGTCCTGGATCTGGACGACCCCAGCCTGCCGACCGCCAAAGCCGCCGAAGTCTTTACCCATTGGCAATGGCCTTTGCATTCCGGCCAAGCTTTCGGTATGACCGGGCGGATTTTGGTGTTTATCACCGGACTGGCTTGCCCGGTGCTGTTTGTCACCGGTGTGATCCGCTGGCGGCAAAAAGCCGCAACCCGGCACAAACGGAAGGGCTGAACTCAATCGGTTATCAGGTACTGAAACGATTGGGCAATATGTTCGACCAACAAGAGATGTCTGAATTTGCCCATGTCAGTCGCGCATCGCAGCGGGAGGCTAGTTTAAAAGTGTGTCATATGCCGCACTTTGGTCGTCGCGCTTTCGGGGATTTCGCCCTCAATGCTGCCAACTGATGGATCAATCGCCAGTTAACACTGGCTTTGCAGGCTAGTGGCTTAAAATTTGCTGTAGCAGAACACGTTTCATTGCCGACTATGTGTTCATGGATGCAATCACCGATTCCGATTTACTGGCTAGCTTTCTGCTCTATCGGAAGGAGCTCCAGCAATTTTTGACGCATAAGGTCAATTGTGCCGAAACCGCGGCCGATTTGATCCAGGAAACTTATTTGCGCATTGCCCGCTATTCCGCCGCCGGCGAGATCGCCAATCAGCGGGCGTTCGTGTTTCGGATCGCCGACAATCTGGCTCTGGACCATTTGCGCAGCAGGGCTCGGCAAGAACAACGCGACGGCGGTCCGGTCGGCGATGACATCGCTTGCAGTCAACCGCAACCGGATAGCACGCTGGAGGGGCAGCAACAAATGGAATTGTTCGAAACACTTATCTACGAACTGCCGCCGCAATGTCGGAAGGTGTTCTTGTCGTGCCGCGTGGAAGGCAAGCGTTATTCCGAAATCGCCGCCGAGCTGGGCATATCGGCGCGCACCGTGGAAAGTCATATGTATAAGGCCTTGAAGCACTTGAAAGACCGCATCGATTTCCTTTGATGCTCCGCGCGCTTATCTCATGCAACTTATCCTCGTTCTAAAATCGTGGCATCATGCCTGCCTCGGCCCAACGCTTCGCGCCCCCTAACCATGTCCGATAAGCCCCAATCCCCTTCATCCGCTTCGCTTTCGAACCAGGCTCTAGCCTGGTTTGCCCGCTTGCAAGCGGATGACGTCAGCGACGAAGCGCGTCGCCAATTTGAAATTTGGTACCACGCCGATCCCCGCCACGCCGAAGCCTACGACAAATCCCGCAAGCTATGGGACTTGCTGCAACAGCCGGCGGAGCGAGTTCAGCAACGTCTACAAGCGGATGCCGCCCAAACCAAAACAGAACGCTCTCCCGCTGGGAAAGGGTGGGGTAAGGGGCGTTTGCCACCGCCAGCTAGCGGCCGAAACCTGCACCGGGTTGCCTTGGGTTGTCTTGGGCTGTTATTGCTGGTGGCCGGCTGGCGGCTACCCGAACAATGGCAAAACTGGCGCAGCGATTATCATACCGAAGCCGGCCAACAACTCGGCGTCGATCTGGCGGACGGCTCGCGGCTGACCTTGAATACCGATACGGCCTTGGTAGTCCGTTATAGCGATAGCCTGCGCCAGATCGAATTGTTACGCGGCGAAGCCTATTTCGAAGTCGCGGCCAATAAGCAACGGCCGTTTGTCGTTGACGGCGGCCAAGCGACCGCGCGCGCGGTCGGTACCGCCTATAGTGTTCGCAGACAAGCCGACGAGCTGCGCGTCGTCGTCAGCGAAGGCACCGTGGAGGTCGGCGCCGATAGCGCCAAGGCTTTGGTGCACGCCGCCGAGCAAGCCGAGTATCGGCAAGGCCGGTTGCAAGCCGTCGCCCAGCTCGACAACGACGATGCTCTGGCCTGGCGACGGCGCCAAACCGTATTTCATCGTCAGCCGTTGACGCAAGTGCTGGCGGAAGTTAACCGCTATCGGCGCGGTCGCATCGTCGCTGTCAATCCGCAGTTGGCCGAACGCGTCGTCAACGGCGTCTTCAACAACAGCGACCCCGATGCAGTGCTGGCCGCGCTGATAAGCACGCTGCAAGCCAAAGCTTTGCGGATGCCGGGCGATCTGGTGCTTTTATATTGACGTGGTCGGTGGGTGCTTTGCGCTAGTAGTTTTAACGACTAAAAAATATTTTTTTCAGCACTAAGGGTAAGCCTGAACCTGCGTCGTCTTTGTCGGTAACACCATCCATCGACGAAGGAGATAGACATATGAAATATCCCGCACCGGCTTGCCGTGCCCCACTCTACCTAGCGTTTGCTGCCGGCCTGTTGACTTCTACTGTTACCCTAGCTGCCGAGCAAAGCTTTGATATCCGCTCTCAAGCGCTGTCCGCCGCATTGACCCGTTTTTCCGCGCTCACCGGCCTGCAAGTGCTGTATGAGGGCGACATTGCCGAACGCATCACCGCGCCGGAATTAAAAGGCCGTTATACGCCGGAACAGGCTTTGCAGAACTTGCTGCGCGGTTCCGGGCTGCACTACCGGTTCAGCAACGGCAATGCCGTCACCTTGGAAAAAGCGGCGGCGGTGGAACCGCAGTCGGCGGCCGGTACGACAACCTTGCCGAGTCTAACAGTGACGGGCAAAGCCTTAGGCAGCGAAAGCCTTAGCCTGACTACGCCGTCGATGCAAGAATCGCAAACCAAACTCAATCGAGTGGCGGGCGGCACCACGGTGATCGACGGCGAACGGATCACCGAAGGTGCGCCTTTGTCGGTCAGCGATGCCCTGGCGACGGCGCCGGGGGTTTATGTGGGCGACATTAGCGCCGGCGCGGCCGGCGGATCGCGCATCTCCATCCGCGGTTCGGACGGCAATTCCGATATTTCGCCGATTCGCGGGATCAAAATCCTGCGTAACGGCATGCCGTTTACCCACGCCAACGGGACTTTCGATGTCGAGGCGCTCAATCTTTATGCCATCGAGCATATCGAAGTTTACCGCGGTGCGAATGCCTTGGAATACGGCGGCAGCAATCTAGGCGGCGCCATCAATTACATCACGCCGACCGGTTACACTGCCGATCCCTTGAAAATCGGGATTGTCGGGGGGACCAACGATTATTACCGCCCGTATTTCAGCGGGGGCAAAGCGTTTGCAAACGGCCTGGATGTTTTCGGCACGTTTTCCTATGTCAATACCGATACGACCCGGGAAAACAATCATCAAGAGCAGTTTTTGGGGCATGGCAATATCGGCTATCGCTGGAACGAAAATCACGAAACCCGTTTATATTTCGATGCGCAAAACCATAATTTCTTATGGCCGGCATCGCTGAGCAAGCGGCAAATCGACCAAAATCCGCAACAAAACGCCAACGACTGGTCGCTGCCCAATGGCTTTTCATCCTACCGCTTCGATCTGAAACATTCGGTAAAACTGGATGGCGGCGACCGCTTCGATATCGGCACTTACTATTCGATCAATAACTATCGTTACGACTATACCGATAGCGGCAATCATGACCAGTGGCAGGATGTCGGCTTCAATTGGCGGCATGAACTCAACGGTCAATTATTGGGTTTAAAAAACCGGGTGGTATGGGGCGGTCTGACCCAATGGCAATTTATCAACGATAAAAACTACGGCGTCGTTGGCAGGCAGCTTGGGCCGTTGTCGACGGCGGAGCGCGACCGCTGGCTGAATGTCGAAGCTTTTATGGAAGACCAATTAAGTTTGACCGACGCGTTTACCTTGATAGCCGGCATTCAATTAAATTATCGCGACGTGAATTACGAGCGTTACGAGGGCTATGTAGCCAGTGCCGCCAGACCCAGCAATCAGGCCAATCAAGATTTTTTCACAGCCAATCCTAAACTAGGCTTTACTTGGCAAGCCACCGACGAAGCGCAAATTTACGGCAATGTCAGCCGCAGCTCCGAACCGCCGAAAATGGCCGATCTTGCCAATATTTATCTCCAACCCAAAAGAAATCTGCAAACCGCCAGCACCGTGGAAATCGGCACGCGCGGGCAAGCCCAGCGCTTGAAATGGGACTTGGCTTTTTATCAGGCATGGGTCAACAACGAGTACTTGATTGTTTCCAATCCCAGAAATCCAACGGCGTTTTCCTCCACCAACGCTGATAGTACGACGCTGCATCGCGGTGTCGAACTCGGCTTGGAAACCACTTTGCCTCTAAATCTGGCAGCGTCCGGTGACAACCTGCGACTCAGCGGCAACTACACCTGGAACGACTTTACGTTTGACAGCGACCCCGCGCTAGCCAATAACCGCTTGCCCGGCGTTCCCGAACACAATGCTTTCGTCGAAGCGCTGTACCAGCATCCCAGCGGTTTTTACATAGGCCCCAATGCCCGCATCGTCAGTTCCAACTGGGCGGACTTTGCCAATACGTTAGCCGCCAAGCCCTATGCGCTGTTGGGTGCGCGCATGGGTTGGGATGACGGCAAACATTGGAAGCTGTTCGTGGATGGTCGAAATTTGACCGACGAACATTACGCGTCTTCGGTTTGGGTGATAGGGAATGCCAATGGTGCCGATTTGGAACAATTCAATCCCGGCGCCACCCGGTCGGTGTTTGGCGGGGTGGAATACCGGTTTTAATCTCGAGGTGGTTTCAGGCTCCAGACAAAGCTATTAACCCGGCCCTATTCATCACGGGGATTCCGTTTGGGTTGAGTTCGTCGAAGGATGGACGAGAAAAGCCGGGCATCCGCCTCCCCAAACCGTTCATGCTTCGACTGAGCTCGACAATTGCTTCTGCATCCATGCAAGTCGAGCAAGAACGGTTTGGCCGGTAAGTGTCATTTCGGGAAGTTATTTTTAGCGCAATCCTCAGCCTCTCACCAAAATAGGAAATAGCGCCGTAATGCCGCCGGCGATAAATTCGACGGCGGTCGAGGTCAGTAATAATCCCATTACCCGCGTCACCACGTTCATGCCGGTTTGTCCCATCACGGCGATAATGCGCGGCGCCAGCAACAGAATCAGCAACACGATCAAACTGACGGACGCGATCACGCCGCTGAACAACAAATAGTGCGCCAAGGACAAATCGCGATGTGCATAGACGATGGTGGTGCTGATCGCGCCAGGCCCTGCCAACAAGGGAATCGCCAAGGGCACCACCGCTACCGAGGACTTTTCGTGCGACTCGGCGTCTTCTTCTGGTGTGTGCCGAGAACGATCATCGCTGACTCGCAGCATCGATATGCCCATCAACAGCAACAATAGGCCGCCGGCCACCCGAAAAGCCGGCAGGCCGATGCCGAAGAAATTCAGGATGGGCTCGCCCGCCAACAGCGAAGTGAACAACACCATCGCCACGGCAAATGCGGTGGTCATTGCTGTCTGCCGACGTTGCAAAGGTGATTTTGTCGCAGTCAACGACATAAAAATCGGCATGGCACTGATCGGATTGACTACGGAAATCAAGCCGGCGAGCAATTGCACATATTCGTTCCAATTCATTTGGAGGATTCCTGTTTTTAGACCCTATAGCGTTAAATAATCACGCCAGCCGCTACCGTGTGCAAAGACGCCGGATCGATGACGATGAAACTGCCGGTGGTGCGGTTATCGACATACGCATCGACTAACAGTGGCTGTTGCAATTTAAGTTTGACCCGCAGGATGTCGTTCATGACTGCCGTTTCCGGGGTGGCCTGGTGGTCCAGCGTGTTGACGTCAACCCGGTAACTCAACTCTTCGAAGAAAGCATTAACGGTGCGGGTGGTATGTTTAACCAGGTACTTACCCCGCGCTTGCATTGGCTGCTCGGACAACCAGCACATATCGGCGGTGAGTGTCTTGACGACCCGCGGCGGCTGAATGGCGTTGGACAGCATATCGCCACGCGAAATGTCGATTTCACTTTCCAGCGCCACTACCACCGCGTGATCTGCGCTTGCCATGGCCAATGACTGTTCGGCCACAGTCAAACCCTTGACGCGCGCCCGCTGGCCGGTCGGCCACACCGCTATTTCGTCGCCAATGTGCAGCTGTCCCGAAGCCAGTGTGCCTTGATAACCGCGAAATTCCGTATCGCTTGCTCCGTTGGCGGCATTGCCCAGCATCACCCGCACCACACGCTGCACCGGTAGCCTTAGCGGGGCCCGCTCGGCATCGCGCCGGGCCGGGACGGCTTCCAAGTATTCGAGCAAACTGGGACCGTGATACCAAGGAATCGCCTCCGCGCGCGTCGCCACGTTGGTACCGTTTAAAGCCGATAGCGGAATGGCTTGCACGTGATGACGACCCAAGGCGCTGACGAAGGCGTTGAACGCATCTACGATGTCTTGATATACCGCAGGTTGCCAATCCACCAAATCCATTTTGTTCACTGCCAGCACTAACTCGCGGATACCGAGTAAATGTGCCAGATAGGCGTGGCGGCGGGTCTGGGTGGTGACGCCTTTCCTGGCGTCGACCAACAAAATCGCCGAGTCGGCGCTGGAGGCGGCTGTGACCATGTTGCGGGTATATTGCTCGTGGCCGGGCGCATCACCGATGATGAATTTACGCCGCGATGTGGCGAAATAACGATAGGCCACATCAATCGTAATGCCTTGTTCCCGCTCAGCGATCAGGCCATCGGTCAACAACGACCAATCGATAGCCGCCAGCCCGCGTTTTTGCGAAGTGGCTTGAATCGCCGCCAATTGATCGGCGGCGACGTTGCCGGTGTCGTACAACAAGCGACCGATCAGCGTGCTCTTGCCGTCATCGACGCTGCCGGCGGTGATAAACCTCAGCAGGCCGGAATTAGCGGGTTGCACGGTCTCGTCAAATTGGCTTTCAAGTGTCACATAGCTAGGTGCGTTCATCAGAAATACCCCTCTTTTTTACGTTGTTCCATCGCCGCATCGGAGGCGCGGTCGTCCAGGCGGGTCGCGCCACGTTCGGTCAGCAGGCATTGGGCGGTTTCGGCGATGATGTCGGCTACATTACCGGCTGACGATGCCACCGGCGCGGTGCAGGAAATATCGCCGACAGTGCGGAAACGGCAGCTGATGGTTTCTACGGTATCGCCGGCCTGGGCCGGTGTCAGATGCGTCACCGGTACCAGAATATCGCCGCGCCGCACCACTTGGCGCGGATGGGCGAAGTAAAGCGCCGGCAGTTCGATGTCTTCGCGCTGGATGTATTGCCAGACATCCAGTTCGGTCCAATTTGAAATCGGGAATACCCTTAGATGGTCGCCCAGTGCGACGCGGGTGTTGTACAAAGACCAGAGCTCAGGGCGCTGATTTTTGGGTTCCCATTGACCGAACTCGTCGCGCACGCTGACGATACGCTCCTTGGCCCGCGCTTTCTCTTCGTCACGTCGGGCACCTCCCAGACAGGCATCGAAACCAAATTCGGCGATTGCTTCCATCAAAGTCACCGATTGATAGGCATTGCGCGATTCCAACGCATGCCGCAAACGTACCGAGCCTTTACGGATCGAGTCTTCGACGCTGCGCACGTGCAACTGGCAAGCGTAGCGTTCGGCCATCCGGTCGCGATAGGCAATCACTTCGTCATAGTTATGGCCGGTATCAATGTGCAATAGCGCGCAGCCGATGCGCTCGGGATGAAAAGCCTTGTAAGCCAGATGTAATAACACCGCCGAATCCTTGCCGCCGGAAAACAACAACACCGGATGTCGACATTCAGCAATCACCTCGCGGAGGATGAACAGCGCCTCGGCTTCCAGTAAGTCCAGGTGGTCCGCCGCTGCGTGTGTCTGGTTGACGGGTGTGTTTACTTGCTCGTTCATATTAACTCTCCTTGCCAGAATCGGTGACGGCTTGCCAGTGCTGCGGCTGTAGATAGCGATAGCAGCGGTTGTCCAACGGATCGATACGCGTCAGGTGCAACCAGTGGTTGTCGACCAATTGCCGAACCTCGGCGTGGTTTGCCAAGACTTGCTCGATCATCTCGGCGGGTGCCTCGATGACCACGGTCAAACGCACCGGCTCGTGGCGCAGGGTTTTGCCGTCATGTAGCGATTGCCAAGGCAAGCCGGTGCGCAAATCGCCGCCGTTGCCTTCGAGAATGCCGATGGTGCCGACCACATTGTGCAACGCTTTGTTACCGCTGCCGAAGCGGCGGTTATCCACGGTCGAGGCGTAGTACTGCAGATTAATCCAGCTGGCCACCACCATCGGCGCGCTCATGATCAGACTCAAAATCGCAGTATCCGAGTCTTGCCGGTAATCGTAGTTGTGTAGAAATACCCGACCGTCGAATTCAAAGTGATACGTGCGTTGTCTGGGTGCGGCAATAAAAGCCATATTCCCCGCCAGACCCCATTCCGGACGAATCTGCGACCAATCGCGGCTGCGTTGAGTAACGGCTTTCATTAGCGCAGCGGCATCGTGGCGGGGTAATCCCAAACCCGGCGCGCGCTCCTGGCGAGTGAGTTGTGAAGCCTGATTCAGCCAGCGCTGTAATAGCAACAGGTCTTCGCCGAAGCAATGCGGGATTTGCTCAAGGTCGAACAGCCGCACCTCATCCGTGGTCGTATCGTGCAAACCGGCGACAAACCAGGTATCTTTCGGGATAGTCAGTCCCTGCGCTGCCAGGCCGGCACGAACCTCGCGATCGTTCAACACCGCAGCCGCCACCCTGGCGTTGGCTTCGCCGCTGTGCCCTCCGCAGGCGCCGCAATCCAGGCCGGCGGCGTAAGGATTGTTGACGGTGCTGCTGCCGTGGCCGCACAACAACACCAGCCGGGCAAAACGGTCTGTCAGGCTCATGCCCTGCAGGGCTTTGCGCGCCAGTTCGACGCGGTCACCCAGGGCGATACCGGTTTCGACCACTGGCCCCTTGGCAATCAGACGGCCGCGCTGGCGGGTAATGACCGGTCCGATGCGGTGGACGATGGCTTTGTCCAGACCGGCGATACCCGGTTTCACTACCGGCCGGGTCAAACCCAGGCTGTCGCTGAGCAATTTGCCGGCGAAGCTCAGACCGGAAATTTCCACGTAAGAGAAACACGACACCGCGGAGTTTTTAAAGCCCTTCCAAAGCCGATTTAAACGTTTGCGCAGCCAGCGCTTTTCCAGGATGTCGCGTAGTTCGCCGACATCGGCATCGGTTACACTTTCCCGAATCCGGAATCTAGGCTTCAGCAAAACCGGACATTGCTGCTGACCATGATGGTGCCCAAGAGCGATGTATTCGATGGGGAAACCGAAGAAACCGGCAAAACCAAGGGTTTCGATAGTATGAGATTGCATTTCCAGAGCGCGCCGATAAATTTCGGAACGCACGTCGATACAAAACACTGCCTGCAGGTTTTTACGCTGGGCTTGCCAAGGGCCTGTTGAGGCCAGCGCCGACGCGAGTTTTTCGAACAAGGGGCGTTGCGTTGCCAATTCGTAGGCCGACTGCATAATATGCCGTACTTCAAGCGCTACGCCGGTATCGGTATCTGTCAACGGCGCGTCTTGCCAATGGCCTCGCCATGTCTCGACATCTTGCCGGCTTGCCACCGCCGAAATGAGCGCATAGTCATAGCTGAGCCGTATGGCCAGTAGTTGCCGCAAGGCATCCTGGTTTTTCTCGGGGCTGGTTTGCCAATGTTTGTAACACACCCAAGAACTCCAGCCGGCCACCGTTAGCAACTGCCGATGACAGGCATCATCGAGTCGGGCGCTGGGCAAACCCATTTCAGTGAGTATCTGCGTAATCGCCTCAATGGGCTCTTCAGGCAAGGCGTTTATCGTCTGACGAAACGCCGACAGGCCGGCTAATTCCGGCGTGCGATCAAAGGCCGCAGCGCGGCGCCAGGCCGCATACAGCGGCAGCCCCCGCCAGGGCATGCGCCATGCGGATTGTCCTTGATCGAAGTAGGCCGCGCACCATTTGGATATTTCCTCGGTAATCAATACCGACCACTGGCTGCCACGCATGGCGTCCAGATGCTCCGCCAAGGTCTGCCAGCGCTTGCCGGTCAACCCGAAATCCTGGCCCGACGCTTCATGCAATAGGGACAGGCATTGTTCTAGCGACATACTGCTGCCGGCAAGTTGTAGTGCCTGCCTGACATCGGACTCTTCAATGCGGCCCGAACGATAGTGTTCGGCGTAGAAACTCGCCGGCATCAGCATCTCGCCTTGACCCATCCGCGCGCTGACTTCACAAGCATCAGCAAAGCTGCGCTCAGTTAGACCCAGAAACGGATTGACCGCGACGAACTGTTGCAGGGGCCATAACGGCGCGATGCGGGTGCAGGCGCTTTCAACGGCTGCAACTATATCCGGGGTTTGGTAGGTATGCGTGCCATCGGCAACGCTGACTATCTCGGCATCAGCGAATGAGGGCTGTGTTTTAAATGACAATACGGCTGAGTTCATTGCGGCATTCCTCCAGAGTGACGATGGCTAAGACTGACGGGCTTGGACCCATACCGATGAATCATGCGGTTGGTCAGAGTACTGATGTAAAAGCCGTTGTAGATATGCACGTAGGCTGCTTGCCAAACCTGGGCAGCCGCCGGGCCCGGGTACTGAATCTGTAACATCAAAATCGTGAAAAAGCCCGCCAGTACGATGATCAGCAAAACACTATCGAACACGCTGTCTATCGGCATCTGGTCAGCAATGTCTGCGCGCAGTAAATGCAAGAAGCCGGTTTGCAGGGCGAAATACAAAAGGCTAACCCCGGCGGCAATCAGCAGGGCTTTGCCGATTTGCGCTGGACCGGTTTGATGGGCCACGGCATTCCACAACAAGTAGGTCAAGGCCATTTGCAAGATGGCACCCAACAGCACAATGCCCGGCTCTTCCCTAAATGTCAGATCGAACAAGCCGGCACTGCCAACGGTCAAGCCCAAGGCCGCTATGAACGCCAGCAACAGTTCGCCTGGATGGCGACTGTCGCGAATCGGCGGAGCCCAGGCCGCGCGAGCAATGTCCACCACGCTGCCGCTGGATAAAAAGGCGTGCGCCTTGTACAAGGCGTGGGCGACGATATGCAGCATCGCCGAGGAAAATGCGCCGAGCCCACATTGCAACATCATGAAACCCATCTGGCCGACGGTGGAAAAGGCCAGCGATTTTTTGATACTGGTTTGAGTCAGCATCACCAATGAGCCGAAAAGAGCAGTAATGGTGCCGATGACTGCCAGCAAGTGCAGTGCGACGGGCGCCTGCACCAGTATGTGGCTCATGCGTATCACTAGAAATCCGCCGGCATTGATGATGCCGGCATGCATCAACGCCGATACCGGCGTGGGGGTTTCCATGACCTCCGGCAGCCAGCTGTGAAATGGAAACTGCGCCGATTTGATCACAGCGCCAATCACCAGGGCAAAGGCTGCGGCGTTCAACAAGCCGGTGTCCGCAACCGGTCTGTCTGCAAGTGCGAACAATTCCCTGAATTCAAGGGTGCCGAAGACTTGATAAAGCCAAACCCCTGCCAAAATCAGCGCGCAATCGCCTAAGCGGCTGAAGACAAACTTCTTGCGCGCGGCGATACGAGCCCCCTGGCGTTCCGGATAAAACAACAATAATCGGTGCAAACACAGACTGGTGAGAATCCAGGCCAGCACAAATAATATGAAGTGGCCGGCGATGACTAGGGTCATCACTGCCGCGATAGTCCAGGCCAGCCACTTAAAAAAACGGCCTTGGCCGGGATCGCCATCCAGGTAATGACGCGAATAACGGATAACCACGGCGCCTATAAATGCCACCAGCATCAGCATCATGGCCGAGAGCCTATCGATATAGAACAAGTTTTCTGCGACGCTAGCAGGCCCTGAACCCTTATAGTAAATGCTGAAGCCGGCAAGCCCAGCTGTCAGCACCGCAATGATCGATAACGTTCCGCAAAGTTTGGTCATAAGTTGCGGATGACGATCCGCCCAGGTCGACGATGGAATTCCTGATAGAAACAACAGCAGCGGCGCCGACACTGCGGCGTAGGTAATCAATGATGTCATGACCGCAACTCCTGTCTGCTTAAAAATACAACGTTGTTTTGATGTTGTTCGGTGAATAAGATGGCTGAGCGGATGATGATGTTCATGAGAATCCCCGGAATGTTGACAGTGTTGTCATGCTAGCAATCGGCTATTGATTCATCCAATATATGTATTTAATCTAAATGTTCTTTTTTGTTAATGACTAAATGGCCTCACTGAACTATCACCATCTGCGTTATTTCTGGATGATCGCCAACGAAAACAATTTGACGCGGGCTGCTGAACGCTTACATGTGTCACAGTCGGCGCTGAGTATTCAATTGCGTCAGCTAGAAGAATCGTTTGGGCAAAAGTTGTTCGAGCGTGAGGGCAAACGCCTGCAATTAACCGAAGCCGGACGGATTGCCCTGGATTACGCCAACGCCATTTTTCGGGCTGGCGATGAATTGATCAGCTTGATGCATGGCCGTTCGGCGGGCGAACGGCAGTTATTGCGGATTGGTGCAGTGTCTACGCTGTCGCGTAATTTTCAGCTGGAGTTGGTCCGCTCCTTAGTCCTGCGCAGCGATGTCGAACTGGTGTTGCATTCCGGCAGCCTGCGCGAATTGCTGGCGCAAATGCATACCCACACCATCGATCTGGTGCTGTCCAACCGGCCGGTACCGCGAGATGCGCAAACCAATTGGCATTGCCATCTATTGGATGAACAGCCGGTCAGCTTGGTCGGTAAACCCTGCGCCGACAATCTGCCGTTTCAATTCCCGCAGGATCTGCATGGCAGACCCCTGCTGTTACCGAGCATTGAAAGCGAAATTAGGGCCGCGTTCGATTTCTTGCTGGAACAAGCCGGCGTGAGGCCAATTGTGGTGGCCGAAGTCGATGACATGGCGATGCTGCGCTTGCTGGCGCGCGAGTCCGGCCATTTGACCCTCGTACCGCCGGTGGTTGTGCTGGATGAATTACGCCAAGGTCTGTTGGTGGAGCGCTACCGTATCGCGGATATTCGCGAGCGCTTTTATGCCATCACGCCGAGCCGGCGTTTCCCGAATGCTTTAGTCAAAGATTTGCTGGCCAACTCGTCTGAATCAAGGGTTTCGGACGTTGATCACGTTTCAATAGCTGGCGGCGAGGCTTGAGTCGAATTAACGTGCGTAGCGGGTTTGCATGCCAATTTGCCGAGGCATTTTGGCAATGCGTGAAGTGCGCGAGCAAACCATCAATCTATTAGCGGAATGTTTTGCCTGGGTACTAAGTCTAGTGACTGGGAAAGGCATCGCTCCCATGAAAACGTCTGCACTTGTATCGCTGACAATTTTTTCTGAATGTTGCGGTCTTGTCGCATTCCTGTCTCAAAACAATACACTCAAACTGTGACACATCCCTGAAAGTCCCTGTGTTCCGGGGCTTGCGGGCGCTAAGTTCCGTGGCATTGATATTGCTGTGGGTCAATTGAGAATCACTGGGATTTTCAAGAGGGCGGCAGGCGCGTGCCAAAGCCTATCGCCGATTTTTTGGCAATGTCATTAAGGTGATGAAATGAGTGAAGTGATATGGGTCGGATTGATTATGCTGATTGTGGCTGCCTGTGCATTCGCGCCCTTGGGGTGCATGCTGTCGGCTTATGCAAAGTCCAGTAAATCCAGCGGCACTAGCAAAGCAGTAGGTGATGTCGGTGGTCCGGCGAAGGGACTGCCCGAGGATTCGGTCCTCAAACGGCATTTTTTGACGCAATTGCAAAGCGAGATTGAGGCAACCTTGTTTCCGCGGCCAACCGATTCGATGCTGCAACGGCATTACGATGCCTTGGTGGCGGCCAAGCTGGAAAACCGCTTGCAGATTATCGGAAAATAAGCCCTTGTTGTTGATTTAACTGCAATAACTTTAAATCTTTAAGATATACCCTCTTTGAAAAAGAGGGGGATGCAGCAAGTTGAAGACTACTCCGGCCCTTAAAATCGTCGCTTCCGCCTTTGCGGGCACGACGACGCCAGGGAAATTAAGGGCCGGGCGAATAACTCAATCGGGATAGGCGCTGATAATGTCGCGCCTATTGTGCCGATACTCATCGTAGCTGCGGTTTTGCTGAACGCCATTGCGTATTTTGCTGGCGTTCTACCAGCCCGATTAGCGAAAATAGACCGCAGATGTGTCGCCTCGTAGCGATTTCCCCGTCACTTAGACCAAGCCTTGCATGCTAAACGCCGCCGATCTCGACACCTTGTTTTTGACCTTTCGCGTCGCCAGTCTGGCTACCTTACTGTTGCTATTGTTGGGTACGCCGCTGGCTTGGAAGTTGGCGCGCAGCCGCTCGCGCTGGAAAGGTGTTATCAATAGCATCGTAGCTCTGCCGCTGGTGCTGCCGCCGACGGTATTGGGCTTTTACTTATTGGTGTTGATGGGGCCGGCTGGGGTGGTAGGGCAATTCACCCAGTGGTTGGGTATAGGCACTTTGCCGTTCAGCTTTGGTGGTTTGGTGGTGGCGTCGGTGTTGTATTCGTTGCCGTTTGTGGTGCAGCCTTTGCAGAACGCCTTCGTGGCAATGGGCGATGCACCGCTGGAAGCTGCCGCGACCTTGGGAGCCGGGCCGCTGGATAGATTTTTCAGCGTGGCGCTGCCTCTGGCGAAGCCGGGTTTTTTAACCGCTGGCGTGTTGGGGTTTACCCATACCGTCGGAGAATTCGGCGTGGTATTGATGGTGGGCGGCAATATTCCCGACAAAACCCGCGTCGTATCCGTGCAAATTTACAATCATGTCGAAGCCTTGGAATACGGGCAGGCGCATTGGCTGGCCGGCGGCTTGCTGATCTTCTCTTTCTTGGTGTTACTGCTGCTGTACAACAGCCAACAAACCCAAACCCTGACGCAATCCTTGAAATGACTATGTCCCAAGTGCCCAGCATTCAGGCCCGCTTGCGCCTGGCTTACGACCAATTTGATTTGGATGTGGATTTGCAATTGCCTGCCAGCGGTGTGACGGTGCTGTTCGGTCACTCCGGTTCCGGTAAGACCACCTTGCTGCGTTGTATCGCCGGGTTGGAACGGCCAACGCAGGGCTTTTTGAAAATCGGCGACACCCTTTGGCAAGATAGCGAGCAAGACTTTTTCCTGCCCACCCATAAACGTAATCTGGCTTATGTGTTTCAAGAGGCCAATCTGTTCCCGCATCTGTCGGTGCGCGGCAATCTGGATTATGCAGTGCGGCGCTTGCGAACCAAAGATAGGGCATTTTCCTTAGAGCAGGCTATCGAATTACTGGCGATAGGGCCGTTGCTGGACCGCTTGCCAGCCCGGCTGTCCGGCGGCGAACGGCAACGCGTAGCCATTGCCAGAGCCTTGGCCGCCAGTCCGGATGTGTTGTTGATGGACGAGCCGCTGGCCTCGCTGGACGAGCAACGCAAGCAGGACATCCTGCCGTATTTGACCGGCTTGCATCAGAATCTGCAAATCCCGATTCTGTACGTCACCCACTCCTTGCAGGAGGTCAATCAACTCGCGGACCACCTGCTGGTGATGGCCGCCGGTAAGGCCTTAGCCTGCGGGCCGCTGGCGGAAACCCTGACGCGGCTGGATGGGCCTATGGCTTTGGATCGGCAAGCGGCCAGCGTCTGGCAGGGTAAGTTGATCAGCCACGAAGCCGAGTATCATCTCAGCCATGCCGAATTCGCCGGTGGCAGCCTGAGTTTGCCGTATTTGGATATGCCGATTGGTAGCTCGGTGAGAATCAGAATTTACGCCCGCGACGTCAGTATTACCTTGCAACCGCCGGAAGCTTCCAGCATCTTGAATATTTTATCGGCCCAGGTTTTGGCGCTTAGCGAAATGGGGCAGGGCCAAACCGTGGTGCAACTGGCAGTCGGCGACGAGGTGCTACTGGCGCATATCACCCAAAAATCGGCGATGTTGTTAAACGTGCAGCCCGGCATGGCCGTCTATGTGCAAATCAAGGGTACTTCCATCGTTCGGTAGGCATTTCCGCTCACTTTTACGGTTCGGCGTTTGGCTGCGCTGATTTGTTCATCACCGTCGTTCCCGTCCGAACCGGAACCCGGAACATTCAAAGCTCAGGAGCTTCGCTTTCGCAGAGATGGCGCTGCAGCGTTGCCTTAGCGCGGAGCCGATTACTCGTCGCTGGCGCGCAATTTTGCCGCATGAAATGTGATAGCCCTCAAAAAACGCAATGAATTTTTCGATGTTGGCGCATTGCAGACCCTTTATCGGCATTTAGCGACTATCTTGTAAACGGTTTGCCGGAGAGGGTATCGCTGGATGGATAGCCGACGGCCCCCCGCGTCAAAATAGTTGTCACCTCAAAATAATAAAAAAAATGAAAGCAAAGATATGGCTTGATGGCCGGTATCAAATACAAGCGACGAATCGATTAAACCTGTTTCTGTTCGGTATGGCGCTTAACGTCAATCTTCTCGGTAGCGCGGTAGCCGACAACGCGCCTGATATCGAAGCATTTTCCATCAACGAACTCATGCAAATGGAAGTGTCGTCGGCGTCCAGAAAGTCGCAGACCGTATCCGATACCGCGGCGGCGGCGTTCGTGATTAGTCAGGAAGACATTCGCCGTTCCGGTGCCACCAGTATTCCCGATGCACTTCGCCTGGCGCCCGGCCTTGAGGTAGCGCAAATCAACGCCAGTGTCTGGGCGGTTACCGCGCGCGGCTTCAATAGCCGTTATGCCAATAAATTGCTGGTACTGATGGATGGTCGTAGCGTTTATACGCCGCTGTTTTCCGGGGTATTCTGGGATTTACAGGATACGCTGATGGAAGACATCGAGCGTATCGAAGTAATCCGTGGGCCGGGTGCGGTGATGTGGGGCGCCAACGCGGTAAACGGCGTGATCAATATCATTACGAAGAAGGCCAAGGACACCCAAGGCAATCTGTTTGTGGCGGGCGGCGGCAACCAGGAACGCGGCTTCGCCGGTTACCGGCACGGTGGTCGGATCGGCGACGACGGCAGTTATCGGGTGTATGCCAAAACCTTTGAGCGCGATACCTTTGTTAACGCAAGCGGAGAAAGGCTGCACGACGACTGGCGCTCGGTGCAGGGCGGTTTTCGTATCGACGACCGGATATCCAATGACAGCCGCTACACCGTGCAAGGCGATATTTACCGCAAGACCATAGGTAATACCGTGGTACCGCAAACCGTGTTGCCGCCGTTTAACCGCGAGTTCAATTTCGACGACCATGCCGATGGCGCCAACCTGCTGGCGCGTTGGGAAGGCAATTTCAGCGACGGTTCTGAATTCATGCTGCAAGGCTATTATGACCGGGTCGCTTTCAGCGCCGCAGCGCTGTCCGACAGTCAAGATATGTTGGATATCGATTTTCAGCATCGCCTGCATCCCAATGCCGACCACGATTTGATGTGGGGCGCCAGTTACCGGTTTATTCACAGTACCACGGTCAATACCTCGGCCATCGCCTTTACGCCCAACAGCTTGGGTTACCACAACGGCAGCGTCTTCGTGCAGGACGACATCACGTTGATAGACAACACCCTGCGCTTGACGCTGGGTACCAAGTTGGAAGAAAGCCACTTTGGTAATACTCAAGTGCAGCCCAACGCCCGTTTAATGTGGACGCCGGACCAAGTGCATTCGGTATGGGCTTCGGTTTCTAGGGCGTCGCGGACGCCGGCGCGCGGCGAAGCCCAGGCCAATGTGGGGCTGGGCGGCGTGCCGACCGGTTTGCCGGCGCCTTTCGATCAGATTCAAGTCATCGCTCAGCCCAACCCCAATTTGCGCGCCGAAAAAATCTTCGCCGCCGAAATCGGTTACCGCACTCAGTGGACCGAAAAATTCTCCACCGATATTACCGCCTTCAGCAACCATTACAGCGATTTGGTGCTATTCCGCCGTGGGGAGTTGGTAGGGCTCACCCAGTCGTTGATCTGGAGTAACGCCCAGCAAGATTTCACCACGCGCGGCATCGAGATCGCCAGCGAATGGCATGTGTTGGATTGGATGCGCTTCAGCGGCAATTACAGCCATCTGAAAATGGAAATTCCCCAGGACCCGCTCAATCCGGATATTGCCGGATTGAGCCCACGCCATCGCGGCTCCTTACGCTGGCAGATGGATTTGCCGGAAAAAATCAAGCTCGACTTTACACTGCGCCACGTTGGCCGCTTGCATTCCACCAGCCAGGCGGTGCCGGCCTACACCACCTTTGATGCCAGACTGGCTTACGAACCCTATAACGGCGTGGAGTTCGCCGTCATCGCCCAAAATCTGTTCTCGCCCAGCCATCCGGAATATAAAGATTCATCCGCGCTGTCCTTGCCCAGTAGTGCTGTGGAAGTGCCGCGCTCGATCTACGGCAAACTCAGCTGGCGCTTTTGATTTTTCAACCCGTAAAGAGTATCGACCATGCGTAAGCTCTGGAAAAAATTGCCCTGGATTATTGCCGGGATTGTGTTGATTGTCGGCCTGCTGAAGCCGCCGTTATTGCCTTGGCTGCTGTTAGTATTGACCGTGCTGGCGTGTTTATTTCTGCCGCGCCGCGGGCTGATCGGTCCTGTCGAATTGCCGGCCGACGATGCCTTTTTACCCAGTGAACAAGTGCAGTGGTGGTATTGGACCGGGCATTTATTCACCGACGACGGCCGCCGCTTTGGCTTTGAAATCGTGTTTTTCTCGTTCGACAGTTTGGTGATTTTTCGCGATCAGCTGGTGCAGGCGGCGGTTACCGATGTGAATGGTCAACGTTTCTCGTTTGAAGAGTTCGTCGAGTTTCATTTGCCCAATCGAACCCCAAACGGTTTCAACCTGACGTCCGGAGCCGACAATAAAGTCACAGCGGTCGGTGGCGACGGCCATGACCGCTTGCATGCGCAAGTCGGCGACTATGTGCTGGACCTGGAGCTCAATGCCAGCCAGCCTCCGGCGCTGCATTACGGCGGCGATCCGCATCCTTATCGGTTCGGCGGCTACACCTATTACTACTCCCGGCCGAAAATGGCGACCACCGGTACTATCAGTATCGGCGGCCAGACTTTTCAGGTCACTGGCAACAGTTGGTTCGACAGACAATATGGCGAGCTCTACCAAGCCATTTTGCAAGGCTGGCAATGGTTTGCGATCGAATTGGCCGACAACCGGCAAATCATGTTGTTCGACTTCAAGGGTAGCGACACTTCAGTGGAAAAATCCGGCTCGATTACCGATGCGCAAGGGCAAACCGTCACGCTGGCGGCGCACGAATTCACGGTAACCGTCCTCGGTGAATGGACCAGTCCCAACACCGGCTGTACGTATCCCTCCGGTTGGGAAGTTGAGGTGCGTGGCGAAAAATTTACCGTGCAGCCCTTGGTGCAGGATCAGGAATTACGCGCGCAGCATACTTTTTGGGTGGGGCCTACATACTGGGAAGGTGCGTGCAGCGTAGCCGGTGCCGCGGCCGGAAATGCCTACGTAGAGTTGAACGGATTTTGCCGTTGCCCTGGTAGAGGTGGTTAAATTACTGAATCATTCGACATCAAGCTTAGAAGCGCAAGCCGGTCCCTGACAGGATTGCTGGGGTTTGCGTTTCTACCTTAACAAACTTGATTGCCGGCTCCCGCCAAACAACATCATCGTTAATCTACCCGGACGGTTCTTAACCAAAACCTGATGCAAAAAGGATCTCGCATACATTACAAAATGGCCGGACAGAAAAGTTTAGGTTACGCGTCAGGCGTGATGCGGGGTATTGTCAAAAACTATCTGACCAAGCGTTTTTTCGCACCGCAATCCAGACGCTATAGGGCGCGCAAATGGATTTTCGCCTGTTTTTGCCTTTTAGTGCCTGGCTGGCAGGTGTTGCCGGCCGCCAGCCTGTCGGAGGCGCAGATCAAAGCCTCCTATCTATACAATTTTGCCAAATTCGTGGAATGGCCGGCCGACGTATTGCCGCCTGGTGCGGACATTTTGCTCTGTGTGGTCGGTAATAGCGTGCTGGACAGCGAGTTACAAGCCCTGGACGGGCGCAAAGCCGGCGAACGCACCTTGCGGTTTGTCCAACATAACTATACCGATCCGGACTTGACTAATTGCCATCTGTTGTTTCTCGGCAGTTCCGAGAAAGCCCACTTTGTGGTGACCTTAAAAGCACTGCGCGATGCGCCAGTGTTGACCTTATCCGACATCGACGACTTTGCCGAAAAAGGCGGCGGTATCAGCTTGCTGTTTCGTGAAAACAAGGTGGTATTTGAAGTGAATCTGGAACCGATTCGTAATGCCCGGCTGCATTTACCCGGCCAACTGTTGAATATAGCCGCCATTGTTTACGGGAGATAGTTTGATGCGCGTTTTGCCCAATTTTGCCAACTGGTCTCTACGGCGCAAACTGGTGTCCATCATCATGTTTAGTTGTGCGGTATGCCTGTTCGTCAGTCTGTCGGTGATGGTAGTTAGCTCGGTGGTGAGCCGCTATCGCAGCGTGTTGCACGAATTGTCCAGTTTGGCGGACGTGTTAGCCGAAAACGGCCAAGCCGCGCTGGTGTTTGCCGATAAAGCCGAAGCCAGCAGGTTGCTGGTGTCTTTGAAAGACCGGCCTGAGCTCAATGCAGCCTGGATGGTGTCCGCCGATGGCGGTGTAATCGCGTCATGGAGCCGGGGAACGGGGGATGTCGGCATACCCAGCGACTACCGGCGACCGTTTCGCGAACTGCGCACCAACTTCTGGAGCCGGCGCGCTGAGCTATTCACGCCGGTGATCAAAAATACCGAGTTGGTCGGCTATGTGTTGTTGCAAGCCGATTTCACCGCGCAATGGAACGATCAACTGGTCGATTTAGGCAAGAGTTTGGGAGCTGCGGGGCTGGCGCTGATATTGGTCTATCTGTTGGCAATACGCTTGCAGCGCATCATTTCCAGGCCGATAGAGGAGTTGGCTACGGCCGCGCGGGTTATCGCCGAGGATAAAAATTACACCTTGCGTGTGACGCAACGCGACCGAGACGAGATTGGCGATTTGGTGCAGGCCTTTAATACCATGTTGGGCGAGATCCAATTGCGCGATGAAACCCTTACCGGCCATCGCGACCGCCTGGAAGCCGAAGTGGCGCAGCGTACTGAAGAGTTATTGCAAGCCAAAGATGACGCGGAAGCAGCCTCGCGCTCCAAAGGCATGTTCCTGGCGAATATGAGTCATGAAATCCGCACGCCGATGAACGCGATCATCGGCTTGTCGGATTTGGCGTTGAACAGCGATCTGTCGCCTAAGCTGCGCGATTATCTCAGGAAAATCCACACCTCATCGCTCGCCTTGCTGGGGATTACCAACGACATTCTCGATTATTCCAAGGTCGAAGCCGGTCGCATGGAATTGCAGACCGAAGCGTTTAGTTTGGAGGATGTGCTGGAGAATGTGCTGAATCTGTTCATCGTCCGCGCCGAGGAAAAAGGCCTGGAGCTGGTGCTGGAACTGGATTCCGCTTTGCCGCCGCGCTTAATTGGCGATGCGCTGCGCTTGGGGCAAATATTGAACAATCTGGTTGGTAATGCGGTGAAATTTACCGAGGCGGGGGAAATTCATATCAAGGTTTCGCAGTTGGCAAAAACCCACGGCTACTCCACCTTGAGTTTTTCGGTACGTGATACCGGTATTGGGATGTCGGCGGAACAGCTTGAGCATTTGTTTCATGCCTTTACCCAGGCCGACGGTTCGATTACCCGCCGCTTTGGCGGTACCGGGCTGGGATTGACCATCAGCAAGCGGCTGGTGGAAATGATGGGCGGTAATTTAGCGGTGCAGAGTCAGCTGGGCGAAGGCAGCTTATTCGAGTTTACGCTGTTGCTGCCGTTTCCGTCCGAGCAGAAAGCCCGACCAATTCCCGGCCATCTGCAAAGCATGCGGGTGTTGATCGTCGACGATTTGGACATTTCCCGGCAGATGTTGCGCGATATTTTGCTGGCCTGGGGGTTTCAGGTCGAGGAAGCCGCATCCGGGGCCGAAGCCTTGGCAGCGCTGCGCGCCGCCAACGATGCCAATCGGGATTTCGAATTGGTGTTACTGGATTGGAAAATGCCCGGTCTGGATGGTGTGCAGGTTACCCGGGAAATTCGCGAGATGGTGCGCCGCACCGAGATTCGTAGCGCCCCGGTCGTGATTATGGTGACCGCCTTCAGCCGCGAGAAATTGTTAAGTGCGGCGGGCGATGCGATACCCGACGATATTTTGGTCAAGCCGGTGATGCCATCGACCTTGCTGGAAGCCTTGACGCGTTTGCAGGGCGGCAACCCGGAGCAGGGCACTGAACAAAGCCGGCCGCTGCTGGCTGGTATGGCGGCTTCAATACGTGGGGCACGCATCCTGTTGGTGGAGGACAACGAGGTCAACCAAATGGTAGCCCGGGAATATCTGGAAAGCTCCGGCTTACACGTCACGGTGGTTAATAACGGCCGGGAAGGAGTCGAGGCGGTCAGGAAAAACCGTTACGACGCCGTATTGATGGATTTACAAATGCCGGAGATGAGCGGTATCGAAGCTACTCGGCTGATCCGCCAGGATGCGCGCTTTGCCGAATTGCCCATCATTGCCATGACGGCGGCGGTACAGGAGCGCGAGCGCAACGATTGTTACGCTGCCGGCATGAACGATCATATCGGCAAGCCGGTGTTGCCGCAGACTTTGATGGCGGCGTTGGTGCGTTGGATCAAACCGTCGGGACGAAGCGCATCTCTCGAGCCGGCGCCGTCGAAGTCAGAGTCTACGGTCCCCTGCTTATCCAGGGAGTTGCCTGGATTCGATATGGCGTATATTCGGATTATGATCGGCGAGGACAGTCATAAATTACAACTTTTGTTTGAGTGTTTTAGAGATAAATTTGCCGATACAATGCAACGCCTGAGAGCGTTGCATAGCGCCGAAAAAACCGAGCAGGCGGTCGATTTGCTGCACAATTTGAAAGGAGCCGCCGGCGTGCTGGGCGCTGTAGAACTGAGCCGGGCCGCGGCGAATCTGGAGGAAGCTTTGCATGCCGGCATGCCGTTCGACACGTGCCTCGCCGCTTGCGAGACCAGTTTGGCGGAAACCCTGAACACGATTGCCGATTTCACCGCTAAGGGTGTTGTTGCAGAGGAGCAGAACCAAGCCGCCGATTGGGTAGCGGCAAACGAGTTGGCCGGCCAGTTGCGCGACTTGTTGGAGGGGAGCGATTTTGTACCGAATGACTTGATCGAGCAATTGAAGAGCGCGCTGCCTTGCCCGGAAACCCAGTTACTGATAAAAAAAATAGAAAAACAGGTCGGCAATATCGACTACGGGCGGGCTCGAGTGACGCTTGCCGAGTTGGTAACTTTGATAGCGTCACAGCGACAAAACAGAGGATAGTCATGACTACCGAGATCTCCAAGCCCTTGATTTTGATCGTAGACGATACGCCGACCAACATTCAGGTGTTGGCGGAAAATTTGATCGACGAGTATCGCATCAAGGTGGCGGTCAGCGGTGAGGCGGCGCTGGAGGCCATCGACCGGCAAGGTCCGCCCGATCTGATCTTGCTGGATGTGATGATACCGGGCATGGACGGATATGAAGTCTGCCGGCGTCTGAAAAGCGACCCGCAAACAGCGGCTATTCCGGTGATATTTGTGACGGCGATGAATGCGGCGACCAATGAAGAATACGGGCTGAATCTCGGCGCGATGGACTACATTACCAAGCCGTTTTATTTGCCGGTGGTTAAGGCACGGATTCGTAATCATATTCGCCTGAAACGGATGACCGATATGTTGGAAGCGATGGCCTGGATGGACGGTCTGACCGGCATCCCCAATCGGCGGCGCTTCGATCAGGTCTTGGAAAACGAATGGAAGCGGGCACAGCGCAATCAGTTGCCCTTGGCTTTAGTCATGGTGGATGTCGATTATTTTAAAGCTTATAACGATTGCCACGGGCATGGCGCCGGCGATATTTGTTTGCGGCAGGTGGCAACGATATTGGCGGCCTCGGTGAGTCGCTCCGGCGATTTGGTGGCGCGTTACGGCGGGGAAGAGTTTGTCATGCTGATGCCGGAAACCGACGCCGAAGGCGCCCAACGCGTGGCCGAACTGCTATGCCGGCGCATTGAAACGCAGCAAATTCCGCACACCGGCTCCAGCGCTTCGCCTTGGGTGACGATTAGCGCCGGTTTTGCGGTAGTGGTGCCGGATCTGCAACAGATGCCGTCCGAATTGTTGGACGAGGCTGATCGGCAGTTATATTTGGCTAAAGAAAACGGTCGAAACGGCGCGCGCGGACACTATTCGACCGTTTAGGTTTAGCCCGGCCGCGTGTTCTCACCGGCCGAGCTTGCGGGATTTTTTTTAAGCAGCGACAGCCGAAGCTTGTACCGATTGCAGGAAGTCCTGGCAGTCGGCGTTAATCAGCTCAAAGCCCATTTTGGCGCTAAAGCGTTTTTCCTTGTCGGTAGGGTTTTTTCTTAAAAACCAGCCTCTGTGTTCGTCGGCGCCGTAGGTGATGTCGCTCATGACCATCCGCTCGGAATCGCGATTGAGGGGCAAACCCAGCAGCAGGTATTTTTTGCCTTTGCGGTAATCCTTTAAAAAATCCGGGATCGCGAAGCCGCCCATCAGCTCTGTGATGTAATCGACGTAATCGGCATCGGAAGCAATGTAATTGGATTCGGGTTTTGGCGTGCCCATGGGTTTAAACAAAATCGGCAGGTTTCTATCAACTTGTTCCTGCGGAATTTCGAAATAGGCGCTGCCGTCGTAATGATAAATTTTGAAACGAAAAGCGGTAGCGACGATGCGGGCGACGCCGACGATCAAGGTGTGTTCTTCGTCGGCATAGCTGTCTTGCAATTGGGTGTCGCGGTTAACGTCGACCACATATTTGGGCCGCCATTCTTTTAACCAATCGTGCATCGATGCGCGGGTGTATTGAATTTGTCCGTAGGTTTTGTCGAGAAACTGCGTTACATAGTTACGGCCGCGCTTCAGTTCCTGGTTCATCGCCGCGCGCGGAAACTCGTACATCAGTTTCGGCGCCATCGGTTTGCCGCCGTTCATCGCCAAGATCAGGCTGTCGCTGTCGGCGGGCATCGGCTCTTGCGTCAGTTTGCTTTTGGCATCGAACACGGCTCCCGGTCCGAGATAGGGAATGACTTGGTTATCGTATAAACCGCTTAGAATTTCGGAAAATACCGTATTTGACATGGTTGGCCCCAGCTAAATGAAAAGTAATACTTAGCTCAAGCAAAATTCAATCCAGTTTGCTTATTAGCTTACAGGCCTTGCTCTGCATGGTTTGCAGCTTTTTGCGGCGCGGGTGGAAAGGCAACAACCGTATAAATCTAGGTGAAATTGTCGTAACTGCGACAAGTTTGCGCAGCGATGGACAACACGCGGCTGCGGTTGAAGTATTCGCTCGAATTAAAAACATCCATTGCAAAGAGAGGTATAGCCATGTCCGATATGCTTATTTTGGGTACCCGCAAGGGTACGGTCATATTTGATCGGACGAACGCCGCTTGGCGTCCGCGTCCCATTGCCCATGCCGGCATTCCGGTTTGCTACGCTGCGCGCGACCCGCGTGACGGCACCTTGTGGGCTTCGCTGGATCACGGCCATTGGGGGCCGAAACTGTCGCGGTCGCGCGATGGCGGCAAAACCTGGGAGGATTTGTCGTCCTTGAAATATCCGGAAGGCGCGCGCTACATTGCCCAATATCTGCCAACGCCGGATTTTGATCCTGAGGCCCCGGCCGGACAACCGGAATATAAGAATGCCACGGTGTTCAAGATCTGGCATCTGGCCTTCGGCAGCGCCGAACAAGCCGGCAGGATTTATGCCGGTACTATTCCCGGCGGGCTCTTTGTCAGCGACGATGGCGGCGACAGCTGGACGCTAAACCGGCCGTTGTGGAATCACGAGAGCCGAGGCGGCGATTTGTTTGCCGGCGAGGCGACCAGCGAGAATCGCTGGGGCGGCACCCCGGCCAGTATCGATTACGGCGTATTCGAGCCGGGCATTCATTCCGTTGTTGTTGATCCTCGCGATCCGAATCGGATCCATGTCGCCGTATCGTCGGCTGGCGTATTGGAAACCGCGGACGGCGGCCAGACTTGGCAAGGTCGAAATAACGGCTTGTTGATGGACTATCTGCCGAATCCAGCGGTGGATTGGGGGCACGATCCGCATTTCATGACCAGCTGTTGCGGGCAA
Source organism: Methylomonas sp. 2F7 (assembly GCF_057126975.1). Classification (NCBI taxonomy): domain Bacteria; kingdom Pseudomonadati; phylum Pseudomonadota; class Gammaproteobacteria; order Methylococcales; family Methylococcaceae; genus Methylomonas; species Methylomonas sp. 2F7. Next base: position 3,884,776 of record NZ_CP195203.1, on the reverse strand, counting down.
CCTGAGCATCTCTGGCAACAAAATCATTGCGGCGTGTTTTACAGCGACGACGGCGCTCGGCACTGGCGCAAGGTCAGTCTGCCGGATGCCGGCGTACATTTTGGTTTTCCGATTGCCGTCGATGAGCGTGACGGTCGCATTGCCTGGGTAGTGCCGGCACGGGCGGATTCGGAACGGATAGCAATTGGCGGCGGCTTGTGTGTGGCCCGGACCACAGACGGCGGGCAGACTTGGCAAACCTTTCGCGCCGGATTGCCGCAGGAACATGCTTACGATATTGTCCTGAGGCATGGGCTCGATATTGCCGGCGATTGCTTGTGTTTTGCTAGCACCACCGGCAACGTCTATTTGTCGGAAGACCGGGGCGAGACCTGGCAGTGTCTGGGTAACCATTTTCCGCCGGTCTATTCGGTACGTTTTGGTTAGCCGCCATGCCGACTGTAAAAATGACTTCGCATCTTTACCGGTTCTTTCCTGTATTAGAGGGCCGCGCAATAACGGTGCCGGCCGGTTCGGTGGCGGAAGTTTTGCAAGCCGTCAACCAGCTTGCGCCTGGATTCACCGATTACATACTGGATGAACGCGGGGCGCTACGCCGCCATGTTTACCTTAGCGTTGACGACACGATTGTGGTCGACAGAAAGACGCTTTCGGATCGGGTCCCGGAGCTTGGAGTTGTCTATATTTTTCAGGCACTGAGCGGCGGATAAGTGCTTTTGCCGGAAACCATCGGACTGTCCAAGCACAGACTAGTGCCAGCCACCGTATTGTGTTGTCGGGTCGCCACGAAAACCGGATGTGGTTTTATTGGCATCGGGCACATGTGCGGTGCTTTCCGCTGCTTGCACCATATTGTTATGGGTATAACCGCCCATGGCCTTGGCTTGTTTGGCGATGGCGGTGGTCGTGGGGTTTATGTCGTATTTGCTGGCGTCGGGATGGATCACCACACTGATTAATTGTGCCTCTTTCGGCGCATTGGGGCCCGGTGTGTAACTTAGAATGACCGGTAAATCGGTGCCGGCGGGTACTTGAATTTCATAGCGCTGGCTATTGTTGAGTTCGGTGCTGGCAAGCGTTTTCCCGCTTTCGGATAGTAAGCTGACAGTGCCGGTTTTCAGCGGTCCGGCGTTGTCGCTGACCGCGCCGAGCAACGATGTAGTGCGCAGGGTTTGTTTGACGGCGGCTTTGCTGGGAGCGCTTGATTTTGCTTGGTCCTGGCCGCAACCGGTCATTATTCCGCAGCTCAGCAGGGTAAGGCCGGCGATCAGGGCAAGTGTGAATGTAGTCGGGTTATTCATCTGTGTCTCCGTTGACGTCAGTTTAAGATACCCGCTAAATCGGCCAGCGACAAGTAGGGTTTGCGTGCCACGGGCGCTCAGATAGCAGTTGAATAAAGCCGCTAAGGTCGTTATAGTTGCCCAACTTTTATACTTGTAAATCAATGCTATGCCATCATTCGACATCGTTTCAGAACTCGACAGCCACGAAGTGACCAACGCAGTGGACCAGGCCAATAAAGAAGTCGCTACCCGATTTGATTTCAAAGGCTCCAATGCCTGTTTCGAACAGCAGGACGACAGCATCGTGATGAAAGCCGAATCGACCTTTCAACTGCAACAAATGTTGCCGATTTTGTATGCCAAAATGGGTAAACGCGGCATCGATATTTCCAGTTTGGAAAGTGGCAAGATTCAGGACACCGGCAAAACCGCTCAGCAACCTATCACCTTAAAGCAGGGTGTGGGCACCGATCTGGCGAAAAAAATCGTCAAGCTGATCAAGGACAAGAAACTAAAAGTCCAGGCCGCGATCAACGGCGATAAGGTGCGGGTGACCGGCAAAAAACGTGACGACTTGCAGGAAGTGATTCAAATGTTGCGCACGGAAGATTTGGAGCAACCCTTGCAGTTCAATAACTTTCGCGACTAGTTTCGGTTCCGAAGCTTTTAAGTTAACTAAGAGGGTTGTCGGCCGTCTCGCGGATTTGGATTCTTCAAGGACTTCCGTTTAATTCCTTCCGGCTGACCATGGAGGCCAGATAACAAGTTGATCTCGTTCGTGCCAGGCTTGCACAGTGAACCGCATCAACTTGTTCGAAGATTTCGTTAAAACTATCGGGGGAGAGCGATATGCGAACGGTAATGATCGGTCAAAAAGTGCCGCCCCTATCGGTTTCCGAATGGGTGCAGGGACAGTCTGTCAATTTCGAACAATTGCGTGGTCAAGTTGTGTTGGTGGCGGTGTTTCAAGTCAACTGTCCCGGCTGTTTTTTGTCTTGTTTGCCGCAGGTCTTGGCGTTAAAACAACGTTATGCCGAGAGCGGTTTGACCGTGCTGGGGTTGGCTACCGCGTTTGAGGACTTCGATAAAAATAATCTGCAAAATCTAAAACGCTTGGTTGAAACCGGCGAAGTGATCGGCGAAACCTTGCGAGTGTTAAGTGGGCGAGGTCTGTTGCAGGACGGCAAGTTACCGTATCGCCTCGATTTTCCGGTAGCAATGGATAGATTGACCAAGCGCGAATTTGGCAGTATCGAAAGCGAAATTGACGCTTTTATCAGCCAACGCTTGAGTGATTTGGAACAAGACATCGGTTTGCGGCAACCGCATGTGCGAGCGCAGGTAAAACAATATTTACAAACCCTGGATTATCACGCCGAAACCTTCGAATTTTTCCAGTTACAAGGTACCCCATCCTATATTCTGGTTGATAGAGCGGGCTTGCTGGTCCAATGTAAGTTTGGGGCGTATCCCGATCTGGAAACCGATATTCTCAAGCTGTTGTAACTCCCGTTCGGGTGCGCTAGGTTCGCTGCGTAGCCGCCAGATAGTGCGATAAACGGTATTGAATGCGGCCGGTGAATGTCACTCTGGCTCGCGCGGGGTTTTAGACGCAGCAGTTACAAAGCCAGCGACTGCTTATGACGAAATCTTAAGGCGACATCCGTGTCTAGTGTTAACGTTTTTTAGCTAGCCTAACCGGCCATTTCCGGATAAGTCAGGCTGGGGTATAGCAATACAACTTGGTCTTACTGGCTTACTTTGCGGCGCAAACCAGTCAGGCCCGCCAAAGCTGAGCCAAACAACCAGACAGCGCCAGGAACAGGCACTGCGGTTGATCCGCCTTCAACAAACGGCGTAAATACCAGACTTTGTGATGATTGTTTTTTCTCGATCAATGCGGAATCACCTACATTGAAAGATTCGGCGGTTAAGTCGTTTTGGATTCTGACGCGAACATCGGCATTACCCCAAGCAACAGGCGTATTCAACGTAGCCGAGGCCGACCAAGTGCTTAGCGGGCAGCCGGACGATGTGGCGCAGGAATCTGTCAATGGACCAGCGGAAAAGTTGGTCGCGATATGATCCACTCCATTCCACAGATTGGTTAAACGCAATTGACCGGATGCGTCGACCGAAGGCGCCAAGGTGATGCTGCCGGAACGATTGACCAGACGGTAGTCGCCGTTTTCCACCAGGCTTACGCCACTCAAACTCAGATTCGCATCGGGTCTGATGTCAAACTGCACGTTGCTGTTGGTGAACACCGTGCCTTGCGTACCGGTTGCTTGGGCCTTAAAGTTCAACGGCGAGAACAAAACGCTATTGCCGTCACCCGATAAAGTCGGGGCGCCAAACAAGCCTAAATTGGTATCGTCATAGATAGCCGTAAAGCCGTTACCGTCCAACGAAATTAATGCCGCCGAAGCGTTCCCGCTTAACATTGAAAGTACCCCGGCAAATGCCAGAAGCGAAGTTTTAAATTTCATAAAAGTCCCTAATAACTTTAAAAAGGCAAGTTGACTTCAAGTCGAACCATTAGCTTTCACTAAAGGCCTATCAAAGTCGGTTAAAGTTTGCTGGCCACATTGCGTTTGGAGCTTTTCAATGCGTTGCCGCTTCCATTGCCAGCTACCTACGTCCAGTCTTTTGTCGAGAAAAACTCGAATAAAAACAAAGTCGTCGGTATTCTTCCTAGAAATTCTGTCTTCGCGACCTAGCAGAGTTCCGGTCGGTGCGCAATCGTACGAATTGTCCAAGTCAAAACGGTTACCGAACCGTGAAGGTTTGAAGAAATGTATTACAAATGTATGCTGTCCATGGCAGGGATGGCTGTACTGAAAGCCTAAAGCGAGGCTTTGATTGTTTGAGACAAAGCCGATGAGCAGCGGACGATAATGCCAACCTATACCTAACAATTCAGGTCATGGTATGGTTGCGCGACTTTTTTATCCTTGCCGCTTTTTCAGGAAATGCCCATGACCGAACCCTTGCTGATCGCCAAATCCCAACTTGCCGAACTTTGTCTGTTGCCGGCCATGGCTAACCGCCACGGCTTGATCGCCGGCGCTACCGGTACAGGTAAGACCATCACTCTGCAAACCTTGGCCGAAGCGTTTTCACAAATCGGCGTGCCGGTATTCATGGCGGATGTGAAGGGCGATTTGTCGGGTATCAGCCGGACCGGCGGCGGCAATGCCAAAGTTGAAGCAAGGCTGGCAGAGCTGGGTATAGCCGCCGACTATGCGGCGATGCCGACGCTGTTTTGGGACGTGTTGGGTAAAAAGGGCCATCCTCTGCGTTCGACGGTGTCGGAAATGGGGCCGCTGCTTTTGGCGCGGATGCTGGATTTGAACGAGGTGCAAAGCGGCGTGCTTACCGCCGCGTTCAAGATTGCCGACGATAACGGCTGGCTGTTGTTGGATTTGAAAGACTTGCGGGCCTTGCTGCAATACGCGTCCGAAAATGCCTCCGAGTTGTCCGGCGAATACGGCAGTATCTCGGCGGCCAGCGTCGGCGCGATCCAGCGCGGTTTGCTGCAACTCGAGCATGAGGGTGGTGAGAATTTGTTCGGCGAGCCGGCTTTGGATTTCAACGACTTTCTGCAAACCGACGGCGGTAAGGGCGTGATCAATATTCTGGCGGCGGACACCTTGTATAACTCGCCGCGCGTCTACGCCACCTTGTTGTTGTGGCTGTTGTCCGAATTGTTCGAAAATCTGCCGGAAGCTGGCGATTTGGATAAGCCTAAATTGGTATTCTTCTTTGACGAAGCACATCTATTGTTTAACGACGCACCGTCCGCGCTGCTGCAAAAAATCGAACAAGTGGTGCGCTTGATCCGTTCCAAGGGCGTGGGTGTGTATTTTGTCAGTCAAAATCCCTTGGATATTCCTGACGTGATTCTCGGCCAGCTCGGCAATCGGGTGCAGCATGCCTTGCGGGCGTTTACGCCGCGCGACCAAAAAGCCGTGAAAGCGGCGGCGGAAACCTTCCGGGCGAATCCAGGTTTGGATGTTGAAACAGCCATCACCGAGCTGAGCGTTGGCGAAGCCTTGGTGTCTTTCCTCGACGAAAAAGGTACGCCGATGCCGGTAGAGCGAGCAATGATCAAGCCGCCTAGTTCCCGAGTCGGCCCTGCCAGCGATGCCGAACGCCAGGAATCGATCAGTACCTCCGTCATTGCCGGCCATTACGAAAAACAGGTCGATCGCGAATCGGCCTACGAAATTCTGAAAGGCCGCGCGGAAAAAGTCGCTCCGCCTGAGCCCGCCGCCGAGAATGGTGGTTCCGGCTCAGGTTTCAATTGGGGCGAAGTATTGCTGGGCGGCGTGGGCGCGGCTACCAAATCGCGGCGCGGTCGCAGCGGCGGGCAAAGTGTGCTGGAAGCGGCCGCGAAAAGCGCCGCCCGCAGTATCGGCCAGGAAGTGGGCAAGCAAATTATTCGCGGCGTGTTGGGCTCGTTATTAGGTGGTCGGCGCTAAGGCCTAAAACATTGCTGACATAACGCTGTCAGGAGGGCTGTTTTAGGATAACGGCTCTTTTAACCACAACGAGGACCACATCATGATCAACAACTTAGCCACTTGGTTTGAATTACCCGTCATTGATATGCCGCGCGCACAGGAGTTTTATTGCGGCGTTTTAAATGCATCGTTCAAGGAGGAGGAAATGAGCGGCTATCAACTGGGGATTTTCGATGCCGATGAAGGTGCCGTCAGCGGTATGCTGGTATTGGGCGAACATTATCAGCCTAGCGCGACCGGCGCGGTGGTGTATTTCAACGGCGGCACCGACTTAAATGAGCCGCTGGCCAAAGTGGAAGCAAATGGCGGCAGCATATTGATGCCGAAAACCCCCATTCACGACGGCGAATGCGGCTACTTTGCGATGCTGCTCGATAGCGAAGGTAACCGAGTTGGACTGTATTCCCCATCTTAACGGAAAATAAAACGGCGGGCAGTCTCGAATATGACTGCCCGTTCTGCAAATGCGCCGCGCTGACCGTCTGTTTCAAATCGTCCAAATCCTGCGTAATCGAAGGCTGGTTACCGCCAAAGCGCTCGCCGAGCGCCTGGAAGTATCCGAACGCACCATCTATCGCGACATCCAAGTGTTAAGCCTGTCCGGCATTCCTATCGAAGGTGAGGCCGGCGTCGGTTACATGCTCCGTCACAGTCTGGATATTCCGCCCATCATGTTCAGCGCCGCCGAACTGGAAGCCTTGGTAATCGGCGCGCGGATGGTGAAAACCTGGGCCGGCAAGGAGTTGGGACATTCCGCGCAGTCGGTGCTGGACAAAGTGACGGCGGTAGTGCCTACGGAATTGCGCGAACAACTGGAGCGCAGCAAATTATTCGCGCTGCGTTTTTCGCCGCGCGAAGATTTGGATGTGACCATGGATATTTGCCGCAAGGCGCTGGACGGCAAGCGTTTGCTATCCATGGATTACCGCCGTGCCGACGGTACCTTCAGCCAGCGGCGGATCAGGCCGCTGGGCTTATATTTTTGGGGCAATGTCTGGACCTTGGTGGGTTGGTGCGAACTACGCGGCGACTTTCGCAATTTCCGGCTGGATCGTATCCAGCAGGCCTTGGTACTGGATGAAGTATTTACCGACGACGCCGGGCAAACCTTGCAGGACTTTATTCGGCGGATGCATTGCCTGCCGCAGTGAGATTTCCGGTAACGCTACGATTCGGGTTGCCGAAAATCAGGTTTTCTCTATCATGTCCAATTTGACCGGTAGAATTGCCGGTATTTTCATTTCATCGACTCTCAACTGCTCCTGACTCATGACAACAATCAACATCCAACAAATGATGGCCGACAGCGGCGTGGCGTTCGGCACCAGCGGCGCGCGCGGCCTGGTTAGTCAAATGACCGGCGAAGTCTGCGCGGCTTATACGCTGGCGTTTATCCAAGGTTTAAATTTGGCGCGGCCTGGTCAAAAAATAGCATTGGGTATGGACCTCAGGCCGTCCAGTCCGGACATTGCCCAAGCGTGCGTGGCCGGCATTCGTCAGGCGGGCTGCGAAGTGGATTTTTGCGGCGTGTTGCCGACGCCGGCGCTGGCCTTGTATGCGTTGGCGAACGGTCTGCCGGCGATTATGGTTACCGGCAGTCATATTCCGTTCGACCGCAACGGCATCAAGTTTTATCGGGCCGACGGCGAGATCAGCAAGGCGGACGAAGCAGCGATGACTAGCGCAACAGTGGACGTGCAAACTGTTTCCGCCGAGCTGCCGCCAGTCAATCCGGCTGCGCTGACGCAATTTCGGCAACGTTACACCAGCCTATTCGGTCACGATTTGCTAAACGGCTGGCGAGTCGGCGTTTACGAACATTCCAGCGCCGCCCGCGATGTATTGAAAGACGTGCTGGCGGAATTGGGCGCTGAGGTAATCGGTTTGGAGCGCACAGATACCTTCGTACCTATTGATACCGAAGCGGTCGGCGAGGCGGATCGGCAACGCGGCCGCAACTGGGCTGCCGAATATAAACTGGATGCGCTGATTTCCACCGACGGCGACGGCGATAGGCCTTTGATCGGCGACGAAACCGGCGAATGGCTGCGCGGCGATATTGTCGGCTTGCTGTGCGCGAAGTTTCTCGGGGCCGATACTGTGGTGACGCCGGTGAGCTGCAATACAGCCATCGAGGCGTCCGGTTGGTTCAAGCAGGTAATCCGCACGCGAATCGGTTCGCCTTACGTGATTGCGGGCATGGAGCAAGTGCCAAGCGGTGGCGTGGCCGGATTTGAAGCCAACGGCGGCTTTCTGGCTGGGAACGGCTTGTCCGTGAACGGCAACGCCTTGGCACCATTGCCGACTCGCGATTCGCTGCTGCCGGCCTTGGCGTTACTGGCGATGGCTAGTACCCAAGGCGTGAAGTTATCGGGACTGTTGAAAGGCTTGCCGCAACGTTACACCGCCAGCGACCGTATCCAAGAGTTTCCGGTCGCTAACAGTCGGGCCTTGCTGGAACGTTTGCAGGCGGAGGCCACGGCTTATCGTAGCCTATGGGGCGATGAGCTTGGTGCGCCGGTAAGTCGCGATACTACAGACGGGCTAAGGTTGACTTTTGCCAATAGCGAGATTGTCCATCTGCGCCCCTCCGGCAATGCGCCGGAACTGCGTTGTTATGTTGAAGCCGACGACATGGCGCGCGCTGAATCACTGGTTAGTTCCACGTTAAAACGGATTGCCGGGGTTTGAGAAATTGTATGGCACGTCAGTAATAGCGTTAATCAGCCGTTAAGTTTGGCTGGGGTATTCTGTCCCCGCGTTAATAACTATTACTAAGGAGTTTCACCATGCAACACAAAAATGTATTTTTGGCTTCACTGTTGTTAATTTCTGGCTCCGCTTTCGCCGAAAGCTCTGTTTTAGGCGGTATTGCCAAGCAAGCCGCGACCAACGCCGCCACAGCGGCAGTGCCGACTGCGGTGCCGGGCGCGACAACGGCAGTCCAGGCTGTCGAATCCGCGGGCGCGGCAAAACAGGCTGTACAAACAGCGCCTGGCGTGGTTAAGGATCAGGCCCAGGATGCGGTGAAAGACGCCGCGCAGCAAAAAGTGGAGCAGGCGGTGCCGGCGGAAGCCAAGCAAGGCGTGGAAACCTTGAAAGCCGGCAAGGAAGCGGCAACGGATCTGAAAGGCAAAGTCGATGCGGCACCTAAATCAACCGGCGAAGCGACCAGCGTAGTAAAAGGCAAGGCTAAAGAAAAAGCCGCCGAGAAAGCGCTGGATCTATTGAAATAACAACTGTAGCTTGACGCGGAAACCTCTGCATTCGAGGTTTCCGCTCACTTAATCGCTAAAATCCTCGTACTGCTCACCGTCAAGCTGACGGTGAGTCCTCATTTATCGAATCACTTCCCGATTTTTCAACGCAACGTAAATCTCATCGACGTTGTATTGATCGCAATCGAAGCTTAGATCGGCGGCAGCCGGTTTTTCGTCCAGGCACAAGCACAACAAACCGGCGTTTTTGATCGCATTTGCCAGAGCATCGTTCGCTTGTTCCAACACCGTCGTGGCATGGCCGGTGTCGAACAGTTTGCGTTCCAGCTGATAAGCCACTTGCTGGGCATTGGTGCCGCTCAAGGCGATGATGCTGGCGGTTTGGCTGAAACGTATCGCCCGCTCGGCCGCGGACACCGGCGACCAGTCTTCCGCGCTGGCGTCGCCGGTAATCATGCCGGCGCCGACCGTGACGTTAGTCAGGCGGTCTATGACGATGAACGAACCAGTGGTTTTATTGCGTTTGTAAGGGTCGAACACCACCGGCGCATTGACCGTCACAGTGCAGGAGCCGATTTCGTTTAGCTTTAATTCCATGGCATCGTGGTGTTCCAGCGTATTCACGTCGATGCGGTGATGAATCATCGACACCGAGCCGGACACGCTGCGCGTCGCCAGTTTGATCACATACTGCCGGCCTGGGACCATGGCTTGCTCAGTCATCCAGACGATAGTGGCTTTGAATTTGTCGGCGATGCTGGGTGCGGCTTGCTGTTGACCCAGGATGATGTCGCCACGGCTGACGTCGATTTCGTCTTCCAAAGTCAAGGTTACGGCCATAGACGCAAAAGCTTGCTCCAAGTCACCGTCGAAAGTAACGATGGATTTGATTTTGCTGGTTTTACCTGATGGCAATGCCGTGATTTGATCACCTTTTTTGAATACGCCGGAAGCGACAGTGCCGCAAAAGCCGCGAAAATCCAGGTTGGGGCGGTTGACGTATTGCACCGGAAAGCGGGCGTCGTCGAAATTGTGGTCGCTGGCGATTTCGATGCTGTTCAGCAGTTCCATCATCGGCATGCCGGTAAACCAGGGCATATTTTCGCTGGGGTTGACCACGTTATCGCCGTCCAATGCCGACATCGGGATGAAATGTACGTCGTGCAGATCCAGGGTTTTCACAAACGCCAGATAGTCGTCCTGAATCTTGTGGTAAGTCTCTTCGCTATAGCCCACCAAGTCCATTTTGTTGATCGCGACGATGATGTGTTTCAAGCCCAACAACGAGGCGATGAAGCTGTGGCGTTTGGTTTGGGTTTGCACGCCATAACGAGCGTCGATCAAAATCACCGCCAAATCGCAAGTCGACGCGCCGGTCGCCATGTTGCGGGTGTATTGCTCGTGGCCCGGAGTGTCGGCGATGATAAATTTGCGGGTTGAAGTCGAAAAGTAGCGATAAGCCACGTCGATGGTGATGCCTTGCTCGCGCTCGGCCTGCAAGCCGTCAACCAGCAAGGCCAAATCGATCTTGCCGGCGCCGGTGGTGCCGGACTTGACGCTGTCGGCTTGTACTGCGGCCAATTGATCTTCGTAAATCATTTTCGAGTCGTGCAGCAAACGACCAATCAAGGTGCTTTTGCCGTCGTCGACATTGCCGCAGGTTAAAAACCGCAATAGCTCTTTACGTTCGTGTTGCGCCAGATAGGCGTTGATGTCGGTGCTGATGAGATCGGATTGGTGGGACATGGGATTCCTAAGTGCCTTATTTGTTTAAAAGGTGCCGCGCTTTTTTTATAAAGCGCTTACTTGCAATATTGTTTTAATAAGTCGGCTAGTTCGTCACGACTCAATTGCCGGGTTGCTACATTAATTACCCATTCGTAGAGCTGGATGTTGTCCATCGCCGGTTGTTTATGGTTGGCAGCCAGAAAAACCAGCATACAAGCAGCGGCGGCTCGCTTGTTGCCGTCCAAAAACGGGTGGTTATTAGCGAGCGAATAGCAATATTGAGCGGCAGTTTGAAAAATGTCGCCGCTGTAATGCCAGGTTTGTTGGGCTGCGCCGAGCGCCGATTCCAGCAATGATTCATCTCTAATGCCTTGCGTACCGCCGAAGCGTTCTATTTGTTGTTGATGTATCGTTAATGCCAGGGTTTTCGAGATATAAAACAAGTCGGGCATTGTTACTGCGCCAATTTTGCAAAGGCGTCTGCATATTGATCCATCAATTGTGCATGGATATTTAAGGCTTCTTCATCGTCAATTGCTGGCTTGCCTAATGATTCCTGCTGTTTTTGTTCCAAAAACAATACGAAATCCAAAACCTCGGCTTGCAGACGGGGCTCGAGTCTCACAAGATGCTGCTGTATTTCTTCATGTAATTGCATGAGTAACTCGCTAAAAGACTTATCGACACCACTGCTTTTCACAGGGAATGCCGTCATTGTTGCCATCCATTTTTGTGTCCGGACAGTTGTTGATGAAAAAAGTCGCTTCCTCGCAAGAAGTCATTTGCGAGCAATAAGTGCGGCCATCGCATACATATTTTTGTGAACGTTGCTCCGCGGCATTGCCAGTTGGCGCAGCATCCGCTTGCTCTGAGTTTGAACCGTTACGGAAAAAGCTCTTAACCTTATCGGTTATTTTGGACACAGGCTGTTGCTCGGCTTTGACTTCTGCAAGCGGCTTCAAATTCGCGGTCTTGCGATCAACTTTGGTATCGCAAGCGGTGTCTGAATAGACGATGCGGCCATTTGTATCGGTGCATTTATAAACTGCGCCTAAGCTATCCGCCGCATACAGAACGATAAACACCAATAACAAACTTTTGATCGCCATGTTCGCTGTCAACGCAGTGCCGGGCTGCTAGAAGTAGCCTTCGCGCTTCTTCTGTTCCATCGAACCTGCCTGATCATGATCAATCAAGCGGCCCTGACGTTCGGACGTGGTGGTCAGCAGCATTTCCTGAATGATTTCCGGCAGGGTGGTCGCAGTCGATTCAACCGCACCGGTCAAGGGGTAACAACCCAGCGTGCGGAAACGGACCATTTTCATTTCAACTTTATCATTCGGGCCGATCGGCATGCGCTCGTCATCGACCATGATCAGCATGCCGTCTTTTTCGACCACTGGCCGCTCTTTGGCAAAATACAAAGGTACGATGGGGATATTTTCCAGATGAATATATTGCCAAATATCCAGTTCGGTCCAGTTGGATAGCGGGAAGACGCGGATAGACTCGCCCTTATCGACTTTGCCGTTGTAGATGTTCCAGAGTTCCGGGCGTTGATTTTTCGGGTCCCAACGGTGATTTTTATCGCGAAACGAATACACCCGTTCCTTGGCGCGGGATTTTTCCTCGTCGCGGCGCGCCCCGCCGAAGGCTGCGTCGAACTGGTATTTGTTTAGGGCTTGTTTCAAGCCGTCGGTTTTCATCACGTCGGTATGTTTTTTACTGCCGTGCGTGAACGGGCCTATGCCTTGGGCGACACCTTCTTCGTTGATATGCACGATTAAATCCCAGCCCAGATCTTTCGCCATGTTGTTGCGAAACTCGATCATCTCCCGAAATTTCCAGGTGGTATCGACATGCAATAAGGGGAAGGGCGGTTTGCCGGGGAAGAAAGCTTTGCGCGTCAGATGCAGCATCACTGCGGAATCCTTGCCGATTGAATACAGCATGACCGGCTTTTCAAATTCCGCCGCCACTTCGCGAATGATATGGATGCTTTCTGCTTCGAGCTGTTTCAGATGGGTTAATTTATAATCGGTCATCAAATATCCGGGGCGCACGGCCATGTTTGCTGTGAAGTGTAAGCCCGCTATTTTAAAGGCAAACCCCCATCGACGCTATCGGCAAAGCTTATGAGAAAGATACATGGACTGGAAAAACTGGTTGAGCAACAGCCAGCGCGACTAAATGCGCAAATACTCGCCGAGCTATTGCTGACCGATTTGCACCAGTGCCGTTGCAGTATTTACGGCACTATCGGCGATGACGACAGGGTATTGCTGGCGCAGCTGGCTTTGTTGCCGGGCGGCATTGAATACGAGATGTTCGATCAGCGTATCGATTTGGTCGTCGCCGGGCCGATACTGCGCAACGATTGCGTGCCCTTGGTTTATCGCCTGCAAGGCGAGCAGTTTGCGCTCAGCGGCCGCTGCTCGATGATCGCCAGGGTCTGTGGTGTGGATTTATATTTGCAGCGCAGTTATACCGGGGTGGTCGGCGACATCGCCCGCCAGAAATTCGCTATTCCGCTCAAGCCGCTGTTGCAAATGCTGTAGCGCTTTAGTCGGCACCCCGATAAATCCGGCACTGCGGCGGATTTGGGGTACCATGAGGTTCAGGTCCCGCGCATCTTCGCGGGCCATTGGGCAGGATGGCGACGGAGTTGGGCAGATGAAATTCTATGATCGCAGTCGTAGCCTTTGCGAGTGGGAGCGGGTTGAGGAATGGCGCGAGAAAATGCGCGTTAGCCTGGCGGCTCAGGAAAGCAATAAAGTGTCGCCGTTTCATTTGTTATCGATAACGGGGGTGTCGGCCGCGGAACAACGCTTGTGCGCTGATCTCTGGTTGAAAGATCGCATCGATGCTAGTGCGCTGGAACGAGCCGATCTGGCTTTTAACTACCCTACGAGCAACCGGCCCAAAATTCGTTTGGGCTATTTGTCCAGCGATTTTCATGAGCATGCCACGGCATTTTTGCTGGCGGAGTTGTTCGAGGCGCATGATCGAGAGCAGTTTGAAGTGTATGCCTATTCTTATGGGCCGGACGACGGCTTGGGTATGCGCCAACGGCTCTGCGAGTTTTTCGATAGCTTTGTCGATCTGCAAGCACTGTCTTTATCCGAAGCCGCCCAAGCCATCCACCGAGATAACATCGATATTCTGATCGATCTAAAAGGCTATACCCGCGGCACCCGTACCGAAATCCTCAGCTACCGGCCGGCGCCGATTCAGGTCAACTATCTGGGTTATCCCGGCACTTTGGGCGGCGATTTTTGCGACTACATCATTACCGATCCTTACCTGACGCCAGCCGCCAGCGCCGCCGATTACAGCGAAGCCTTTGCTTACTTGCCCGACAGCTATCAACCGCACGGTCGGCATGCCGAAATCGGTAAGCCCACCAAGCGCGCGCAACATGGTTTGGACGAGCACAGCTTCGTCTTTTGCTGTTTCAACCAGGCCTATAAAATTACCCCGGAAGTGTTCGATATTTGGTGCAGACTGTTGTATAGCGTGCCGGGTAGCGTGTTGTGGTTGTTAAAAAATTCCAAAGCCAAAGGCCGGCTCAGAAACGAAGCCTATCAACGCGGCATTGCGCCGGATAGATTGATATTTGCCGACGATTTGCCGCAGGTCGAACACTTGGGCCGCCTGGCCTTGGCCGATCTGGTGCTGGATACCCAACCTTACAACGCGCATACCACCGCCAGCGATGCCTTATGGGTGGGGGTGCCGATAGTCACTTGCGTCGGCGATACCTTTGCATCGCGGGTGGCTGGCAGTTTGCTGTATGCGATCGGTTTGCCGGAATTGATAGCCGCCGATTTGGAAGGCTATTACGATTTGGCCCTGGAACTGGCGACCAACCCGGCACGCTTAAGCGAAGTCAGGCAAAAATTGGCAGACAATCGCTTAAGCACACCACTGTTCGATATCAAGGCTTATACCCGACATTTGGAAGCCTTGTACAAAACCATGTGGCAGCGGCACGTCGCCGGCGATTTGCCGATAGCCATCGGCCAAACCGAGCCGCGCTTATAGCTGACTAGTGACCCAGCGCACGATGTCTTGCGCGCTCAGTGCGCCGGCTTGTCTGGCCAGTTCTCTACCGCCTTTAAACAAAATCAGAGTGGGAATACTGCGAATGTTGTAACGGGCGCTGAGCTGTTGCTCCGCTTCGGTGTCGACTTTACCCAACCGAATCCGTGGTTCCAAAACCTGAGCGGCTTGGGCAAAAGCCGGCGCCATCATTTTGCACGGTCCGCACCAGTCTGCCCAGAAATCCACCAGCAGTGGAATATCGTTGCGTGCCAGATGTATTTCAAAGCTTTTCGCAGTCAACGCCAAAGGATGGCCGCTGAATAATTCTTGGTGGCATTGTCCACATTTTGGGCTTTGCGACAGACGGGCCGCCGGCAGGCGGTTTACCGCTTGGCAATGTGGGCAGACTAAATGTAGGGATTCGCTCATATTGTGTTCTCGAATATAAGTATCGGCGAATTGATTCGCCCGTCAAAATTAAGCGATTATCGCCACAAACCGCCGATGCGCCAACGCGCTGGCCGGACAATCACCCGGCTACCGTAAGCCGGCGCGATGAACGGTTCGTGCCAAAGGGTTTGCAGCCGGCTGGGGCTCAAGGCTTGCAGGCGGCGTACCCGTTCAGCGGTCGGCGGATGAGTGCGCAGCCAAGACGGTACCGGATTGCCCCAGCCTGGCAGTAGTATCGACTTCCAACCACCGCTGACTTGTTCGATATGCGCCAAGGCTGTCGCCAAGCCCAGTGGATCGCCGGTCAGCGCCGCCGCATTCAGGTCGGCATCGTATTCGCGGATGCGCGATAAGCCCAACTGCATCAATAAGGCCAAATGCGGCGAAAACAGCAGCAGCAACAAGCCAGGCCAATTGATTTGAAAGCTGATTTCGCCGAACAGCAGCAAAGGGATGGACAGCAACAAAAACAACTGTCCGGTGGCGGCGAATAAAGCGGTAATCCGGCTAATCGCATCGGCCAAACCCATCACCCGCAAATCGTTATTGGCGATATGCGCCATTTCGTGCGCCAACACGCCGGCCAGTTCCCGCGAGTTAAGTTGCTTGAATAATCCATCGGTCAACGCAATTGCCGATTGTTGGCGGCTGCCGACCGCAAAGGCATTGATAAGCGGGCTGGGAATGTAATACGGCGCCGGAACGCTGGGCAGTTCGGCGCGTTCGGCCAGCACCTGTAGCATTTGCCACAGCGCCGGCGCTTCTTGCGGATGGATAGGCCGCGCGCGATAAAGACTTAGCGTCAAGCGCCAGGCCGCCGCCGGTTCGAAGATCAGCGCAAATACGCCGGTCGCCAAGGCGATCCAGATGCCTTCTTCCCCAAACAACAGGCTGCCGGCCAAGGTGCAGATTGCCAATAGTGCCAACATTAATAGCACTGTTTGCAGGCGGTTAAGCCAGCTATGACGATGCCATTCGATGCTCTGCATAGCCTACTCCAGGCCGGCCCGGCGCAAGCGGCGGCGCAATTCGTCGATCTCTTCCTGCATATCCGCCACCAGCGCGGCCAGCTCCGGTACCGCTTCGAAATTGCGTTCCAGGCTGACGATGCGTCGCACCCGCACCAGATGCGCACTGGAAAAACGCCATTCGCTTTGCTGCTGCGGTAGCGGGTTGAGTAAGCCTTCTTCAATATGCCGGGTAATCCATTCCGGCTCTACCGCGCAGATGGCCGCCAGCTGCTGCAATGTCAGGCCGCTGTCTTCCAGAACGGCGTGTATCAAGTTCTCGGCTGATGGCATGCTTTAACTCCTGTGTTGAGCGCGCGGATCGAAAGCCAGCTCGCGCGCCATGGTTTCATAAAGTGCTCGGGCTTTGGGCGAACTAGCTGGCGGCAATACCACCTGAATATCCAGCAGCAAATCGCCCGGCGTCGAGCTGGGAATGCCCTTGCCGCGCAGTCGCAGTTGTTGACCGCTTTGCGTGCCTTCCGGGATGCGCACTTTCAGGCCGGTATCGAATAAATTCACCGGCACCATCGCGCCCAGCGCCGCTTCCCAAGGTGTGACCGGCAGACTCATATGCAGGTTGCTGCCGTCCACCCGCAAACGCGGATGCGGATTGAAATGTACCTCCAGCAACAAATCGCCGGGTTTGCCGCTGCCCATGCCCGGCGCACCTTGGCCGGCTAGACGGATGATTTGGCCTTCGTAGACGCCCTTGGGGATTTTGACGTTCAAGGTGCGCGTATCCAAAACCACATGGCCGCCGGCATCCATGCGCGGTACCCGCAAGCTGATTTGCCGGGCGGCGCCGTTAAAAGCATCGGCTATATCCAGCAGCACTTTGGCGTGATGATCCTCGCCTTGGGCATGAAAGCCGGCTTGGCCCTCAAAGGGCCCGCCGCGAGCTCGGCCGGCGCCCATCTTGCCGAATAATTCGCTGAAAAAGTCGCCGAAATCGGCAGTATCGGTGCTGGAAAACTCGAAGCCGGCATCCCAGTTCGGCGGTGGATGAAACTCCTGGCCCGGTTGATAGCCGCGTCCCAATTGATCGTAAGCCGCGCGTTTTTCCGTGTCGGACAGCACGGCATAGGCTTCGTTGAGTTCCTTCATGCGCGCCTCGGCATTCGGTTCCTTCGAAACATCGGGATGATACTTGCGGGCCAGCTTGCGGTAAGCTTTTTTGATGTCTGCCAGCACCGCATCGCGACTCACGCCGAGAATTTGATAATAATCTTTATATTGCACGCAATGGCTCCTGTTGATGCTGTGACGAGGGCTTGGGCGTTATGGTTGTCTATGACTTATAGCGGATAGCCGGGCCTCCGACAACTTATAAAACAAGGTTTAGCAACATCGAACGATATAGGGTTTGAGTTGCCGCAGATCAAGGTTTAATTTGCGGCATTACTGTTCAGGCGGTTGCGAAAAAGGCCCTCTTGAAATAATTGATTTAAAACCTATATAGCTGACAATTATTTTATCGATTTGATAAGATACAACTTCTTGGGGGCGACATGGCTTCGACGTGGGTAGCAAAACCTCAGGTGCATGCCGAGCACAGTACAGCTCGTAAAACCTACTGAAAACAAGTATTCGCAAACGACGAAAACTACTCAGTGGCCTTAGCAGCTTAAAACCTGCACCACTTCTCTGACCAGATGTACTTATGCGTCTGGAGTCTCCTTCGGGGGGCGCTCAGGGATCATATTACATAAGCTCGCGCCAAGGCTTAGTTCGGAGCCCGAAGCGCTAAATCCAATCGAAATCGCTGTTGATCCTCTTGGCCCGACGGGTAGTCAACAGTTAAATTAAAAGCGCGGGATAAGCATGTAGAGCTTGTGGCGGAGTGCTTGCGGACGCGGGTTCAATTCCCGCCGCCTCCACCAAGAATGAGTATTAAAAGTCCTAAGATGTACCGAACCCTGCGAGTTTCAAGACTTCGCGGGGTTTTTTATGTCTGGTAAAGTCTACTAAAATCACAGTACCCGTTCGTTTACCTGAGTATATGGCTGAAAGTCTTGCAAATGCTGTTGAAGGAGCAATAAACCATGCGGTTATCACAATCTCAAGCCCAAACAATACGTGAAAGTGTCTTAAGCAACTTCGGTGAAGATGCCCATGTCTGGTTGTTCGGCTCAAGAGTACGGGATGACGAAAAAGGTGGCGACATCGATCTTTATATTGAGGTCCAAATGCAATCGGCAGCGGACTTAATCAACAGTAAATTGAAGTTTCTACGTGATTTACACAAAAGGCTCGGGGATCAAAAAATCGACGTCGTGTTGCGTAAGACCAATGGCTCGGTTGACTTACCTATTTATCAAATTGCCAAGCAGACCGGGATTCAGTTGCAATGATTACAGCCATACAAGAGATCCTAAAAATCTGTGACCGTCATGCCGATAGGTTGCGTTGGGCTGTAAGTCAACTGCAATGCCATGCCCCATTTGACGAACAAGGCTTAAGTCGTTTAACCGATACTGAGATTGCCGTTTTGGATCAGTTTTCCTTGCGATTTGGGAAATTGCAGGATGCAATGGGCGCCAAGTTGTTCCCGGCGGTGTTGGAGCTGACAAAAGAACCGGGTGAGTTAAAAGCATTTATAGACAAGTTGAATCGCCTTGAAAAAATAGGTGCGATTCCATCGGCAGATGATTGGTTGCTGCTGCGTGAAGTCAGAAACACCTTTGCACACGATTACCCTGATGATCCTGAACTCAAAGCAGAAATCATCAACAAGGCGCTTGATCTAACAGCTTCCCTTCTTGATGTGTTGGATGCCGTAAAACGTTTTGTCCAACCTTATTTGTAGTGATTGGTAAACACCGATAAATCCCACTAGACGCCAGAATCAATTTAAAAAGCCTAATGCCCATGGTCAATGATGACGAACAACAGTTTTTAAACAACCTCGATAAAAAACTCTGGACCAGCGCCGACAAGCTGCGCTCCACCCTGGATGCCTCGCAATACAAACACACTGTGCTCGGGTTAATTTTTTTAAAATACGTCAGCGACTCGTTTGACATTCGGCGTCAAGAGCTTACCGATCAATTTAAAAACCCGGACCACGAATACTACCTGGACCCTACTGACTTTGGCGGCGAGGACAGCGCCGACTACCAAGCCGAAATCAACGCCGAACTGGAACAACGCGACTACTACGCCGAAACCAATGTATTTTGGGTGCCGAAAATGGCGCGTTGGGAGTTTTTGCAAAACCAGAACAAAGTCGTCATTAACAGCGTCATCTGGCTAACTAAAGCCGGTGACGTGCTGACCCAAGCGCCGGAAGATGACACCGAAAAACGCCTTTGCACCCGCATCAGCTCCGTCGGGCAATTGATCGACCATGCCCTGGAAGCCATTGAACAAGACAATGCCAAACTCAAAGGCATCCTCAACAAACGCTATACCAGCCTGCAAATCGACCCCGCCAAACTGGGTGAACTGATCGACTTAATCGCCACCATCCCGTTTAAACACGCCAGCCTCAGCAGTAAAGACATTCTCGGCCATGTTTACGAATACTTTCTCGGCCAATTTGCCTTGGCCGAAGGCAAGAAAGGCGGCCAGTTTTACACGCCCAAATCCATCGTCAGCCTGATTGTGCAAATGCTGGAACCCTTCAAAGGCCGCGTCTACGACCCGGCGATGGGCAGCGGCGGTTTTTTTGTGCAATCGGAAAACTTTATCCGCGAGCATCAAGGCCGCATTGGCGATGTGTCGATTTACGGCCAGGAATACAACCACACCACTTGGCAGTTGGCCGCCATGAACATGGTGATACGTGGCATTGATTTTAACTTTGGCAAAGAACCCGCCAACACCTACACCAACGACCAGCACCCGGATTTACGCGCCGACTTTGTGATGGCCAACCCACCGTTCAATATGCGCGAGTGGGATACCGGCGTCAGTGACGACGACCCGCGCTGGGTGTACGGCAAACCACCCAGCGGCAACGCCAACTTTGCCTGGTTACAACACATGCTGTATCACTTGGCGCCCAACGGCAGTATGGGTTTGTTGCTGGCCAACGGCTCCATGAGCTCCAACACCAACAACGAAGGCGAAATCCGCAAAGCGCTGATCGAAAACGACTTGGTGGAATGTATGGTCGCCTTGCCCGGCCAATTGTTCACCAACACCCAAATCCCCGCTTGTATCTGGTTTTTAACCAAAAACAAAGGCCCGCGTACCTCCGCCAGTGGCAAAGCCTTACGCGACCGCAAAGGCGAAATCCTGTTTATCGATGCCCGTAATCTGGGTTACATGAAAGACCGCGTATTGCGCGACTTTAGCCAAGCCGATTTAAACAAAATCACCCAAACGTACCACCTATGGCAAACCAACCGCCCTCTCCCTCAGGGAGAGGGCCGGGGTGAGGGTGAATGCTATCAAGACCAAGCCGGCTTTTGCAAAAGTGTTACCTTGGCTGAAATACAAAAACACGGTTATGTACTCACCCCTGGCCGTTATGTCGGTGCAGCAGACGCTGTGGATGATGGCGAAGCCTTTGCAGAAAAAATGGCGCGGTTGACGGCACAGCTCAAATTCCAGTTTGAACGAAGCAAAAAGCTAGAAGTGGAGATTAAAAAGAACTTGGCGGATCTAGGTTACGATGACTGAATTTGTACAAACTAAAACTGGTGGTCGAGAAGCAACTCAGGGTGTGATACCTGGTAGGTTCGCATTGTCAGTAGGTAAGCCAGATTTGCCTAAGCCAGATGGTTGGGAATGGGTTAAGTTAACAGACGTTGCACGTTTAGAGACGGGCCATACACCTAGCAGAAAACACGCAGACTATTGGGATGGTGATATTCCATGGGTTGGCATAAAGGATGCCACAAGCAATCACGGACGTGTAATACATGATACCTACCAGCATGTGACTCAAAAAGGCATTGATAATTCCTCTGCGAGAATACTTCCGGCTAATACAGTTTGTTTGTCACGCACGGCATCAGTTGGATATGTCATAGTAATAAAGAAACCTATGGCAACCAGTCAGGATTTTGTAAACTGGGTTTGTTCTGAAAAGATTGATTATAGATATTTAGCTGCAATTCTTTTTGCAGAAAACTCTAGTTTTTCGCTCTTTTCAAGAGGAACAACGCATCAAACAATTTATTTTCCTGAAGCGAAAGCTTTTCATGTGCTTTTACCACCTATAGAACAACAAAATAAAATAGCTGATGTTATTTGGTCACTAAACGACAAAATCGAACTCAACCGACAAATCAATCAAACCCTAGAACAAATCGCCCAAGCCATTTTTAAAAGCTGGTTTGTCGATTTCGAGCCGGTGAAAGCCAAAATGGCCGCCAAACAAACAGGCGCAAGTGCCGAGCAGATTGAACAAGCCGGTGTCTGCGCCATCAGCGGCAAAACCCCAGAACAACTCGCCCAACTCGATCCACAAACCCTGCAACAACTTAAAACCACCGCCGCCTTATTCCCCGATGCCTTGGTGGATTCTGAGTTGGGGGAAATGCCGGAGGGGTGGGAAGTAAAAACTCTAGAAAAACTATCTTCAACTATAGCAATGGGTCCTTTCGGGTCAAACATAAAGGTAGAAACTTTCGTTGATGAAGGTGTCCCGATTATCAATGGTCAACAACTTAAAGGCACTATGTTAGAGGACGGAGATAACAAGTTTTTAACTTATGAGCACGCTGATAAACTAATTAAATCTAATGTTTATAGAGGAGATATTGTAATTACGCATCGCGGCACATTAGGTCAGGTAAGTATTATTCCTGAAGGGTCAAAATATGAGCGCTATATTGTTTCTCAAAGCCAATGTTACATAAGGCCAGATAGAGAAGTTGTTTCTCCATTATTCATGATTTATTATTTTAAATCTGATGTAGGGCAACATGAATTATTAGCGCACAAATCTCAAGTTGGTGTGCCTTCCATTGCAATGCCTGTCACAAACTTACGAAAGATTAAGTTATTAGCGCCAAGTAAGGTGGTTTCGGACAAGTTTCAATATATTGTTGCTGACTTGCAAAGAAATATGTCAATAAACATAGATGTAATATATTCGTTGCAAGAGCTAAGAGATACATTATTACCGAAGCTACTTTCAGGTGAGCTCCCCGTTAATCCAGAATCACCCTCCTTACAGGAGGCGATATGAGTCAACTATTTAATGTCTATTGCGACGAGTCCTGTCATTTAGAAGGCGATAATATCCCCGTCATGGTTTTAGGGGCGGTGTGGTGTCCGCAAGCTATCAGCGGAAAAATCGCACGAGATATTCGGGCAATACAGGTTAAGCATGGTTTAAAGGCAGACTTTGAGATTAAGTGGACAAAAATATCTCTTGGTAAGCAGGCTTTTTATTGCGAAATAGTTGATTACTTTTTTAGCCATCCCGACCTGCATTTTCGTGGCCTGGTAGTACCCGATAAATCAAAACTGAAACATGGCGAGTTTGCTCAAGACCATAATCTGTTTTATTACAAAATGTTTTTTTATGTGTTGCGCAACATTTTAGAAAACGGCAATTGCTACCATATTTATTTGGATATTAAAGATACGTTAGGGCGTGAAAAAATTGATGACTTGAAGAAAGTATTACATAACGCCCACTATGATTTTGATCGTAAAGCGATTGAAAATATTCAACATGTTCGCTCGTATGAAATGGCGCAGTTGCAGTTAACCGACCTGTTTATTGGCGCATTGGCTTATGTGCATCGCGGATTAAATACTAATGCAGGCAAGCTGACGGTCATCGACCGTATAAAACAACGTTCTGGTAAAAGTTTGATTTACAGTACCTTGCCATCCGAAAGGAAATTCAATGTTTTTGTGTGGGAGGCAAGCTAATGGCAATGGATTTGCCAGATTTGGTTCTCTTTTGCGGAGACTGGCAAGCTTACGAAGATAGGGTTTATTCTGTATATTTTGAGACGATCATTCAGAGCAATTTACGTTTTAATAATTTACCCGTGCGCCCCCGTTACACACCTGAAACCAAGGGTAAACACTTTGGCTTTTGGCATATGGTGCAAGAGGGTGATGTTGAGGAAGAAAGGACGCCTGACTTACGGCGGTGTGAACGGATAGGCTGGGTCAGTTGGGTAATAGAAAATTGTATTGAGAATTCAGAAATCAGTTGGTGGGTGGAGAAAAGAGATAACCAGAATGAGATTGTGATTTGGATTGAGGCAGAGCAATACGTTGTCGTGTTGTCTGAACGTAGGGATTATTGGCTGCTTAAAACATCTTATCTTGCGACAAAAAGTGGAAAAATAAAGCAGTTAGAGAGGAATCGAGCTAAATATGCAAAGCCCAGAAAAAACTAGACCCGACACATGTTGCCATGAATCGGGCCCGAACGTTCTGTTCACACATGGTGAATGAAGCGGAGCAATTATTGCATGTGTACCATTATTTACAAGTAAAACTTTCGAACACTTTGATTCTTTCTGATCGCAGAAAACCAACTATGGCAGGATTATTTTTTGTCCTTAATCGGCAATTGGACGGTACTTTGACCAGCAATTGGACGGACTAAAGGCTAGGTAAAACAAGGTTTTATAAATTTACCCATCCATGAAAGCTGTTATTTCGTTGCAAATACAAGTGGAGTCATGCTTTATGGATAGGGTTCTGATAATTAACGATTATTTTATTTCATCGCAAATCGAAGTAGGTTACAAATGATCACGGAAGACCAACTGGAACAGCTTTGCCTCGATTGGTTTACAGACATTGGCTATCACTATGTGAATGGCTATGACATTGCGCCCGATGCTGAGCATCCAGAACGTGTCGATTACCGCCAAGTAGTGTTATTTGACCGTTTACTGAGCCAACTGCAAAAAATCAACCCGCATATCCCCTTTGATGTTTTAGAACGCGTCTCCCAGCAAATCGCCAAACCGGAATCCCCGGTGTTAATCAAAAGCAACCATGTGTTTCATCGCCTGTTATTAGAGGGCGTGAAGGTGGATTTTAAAATCGACGGCGAGGAGAAAACCGATTACGTGGCCTTGCTGGATTTTGCTACGGTCAGCAATAACCAGTTTCTGGTGGTGAATCAATACACGATTGCCGGCAGCAAAGGCCATCGTCGCCCGGATGTGTTGGTGTTTGTGAACGGCTTGCCGTTGGCGGTGCTGGAGCTGAAAAATCCGGTAGACCTTAACGCCGATATTTGGGCGGCGTATCAGCAGTTGCAAACTTATAAGGATGAAATTAGCGATTTATTCATCTTTAACGCGGCACTGGTCGTTAGCGATGGTTTGCATGCGCGGGTGGGTTCGCTGACCGCCAATAAAGAGCGCTTTTTGCCGTGGCGCACTCTGACAAATGAAGACGACAAGCCGCTGTTTGAATACCGTTTGGAAACCTTGGTGAAGGGCTTTTTTCAGCCGGCATTATTTTTAGATTATCTGCATTACTTTATTTTGTTTGAGCAGGACGACGGCCAGCTGATTAAAAAGATTGCCGGATATCATCAGTTTCATGCGGTGCGCGAGGCGGTAAAAGCCACGGTCATTGCTACGCAACAGATAGACGACCGTTCTGCCGAACCCCGCGCCGATTATGCCCAGCGTGTGGTGCCGGGTTCTGGGAAAGCGGGGGTGGTGTGGCATACCCAGGGTTCGGGCAAGTCGATTTCGATGGTGTGTTATGCCAGTAAGTTATTGGCGCAACCGGAGATGAATAATCCCACCATCGTGGTGGTGACCGATAGAAACGATCTGGACGGCCAGCTGTTTAATACCTTTAGCATGGCAGTCGAAACGTTGAAACAAACCCCGGTGCAGGCCGGTGACCGTGATGATTTGCGCGAGATGTTGGCCGCACGCCAAGCGGGTGGGATTATTTTTACCACCATCCAAAAGTTTGCCTTGCTGGCCGATGAAACCAGTCATCCGGTATTAAGCAATCGCCACAATATCGTGGTGATTAGCGATGAAGCACACCGCAGCCAGTATGGCGATAAAGCCAAGTTAAATGCCAAAGGCCAATATACCTTTGGATATTCCAAGCATTTGCGCGATGCCTTGCCCAGCGCCAGTTTTATTGGCTTTACCGGTACGCCGATTGCCGCGCAAGATAAAGACACCCGCGCGGTGTTTGGCGAGTATGTCTCTATCTACGATATTCAAGATGCGGTGGATGATGGCGCGACGGTGCCGATTTATTATGAATCGCGTCTGGCTAAGCTGGATATTAACTCGACAGACATTGAGGCTTTGAATGCTGACGTGGATGAGGTGATCGAAGATGAAGAAGACATCGCCAGCCGCGAAAATACCAAATCTAAATGGGCGGCCTTGGAAAAGCTGGTGGGCAGTGCGCCGCGTGTGGAACAGGTGGCTAAGGATTTGGTGAGTCATTTTGCAACCCGCATTGCCAGCATGCCAGGCAAAGCCATGATCGTGTGCATGAGCCGGGATATTTGTGTGGAGCTGTATAACGCCATTGTGGCGCTTAAGCCCGAATGGCACGATGCCGACCCCAACAAGGGCACGATTAAAATTGTCATGACCGGTTCGGCTTCTGATCATGCCAAGCTACAGCCGCATATTTACAGCAAAACCACCAAAAAGCTGTTTGAAAAACGTTTTAAAGACGCGAGCGACCCGCTGCAATTGGTGATTGTGCGCGATATGTGGCTGACGGGTTTTGATGCGCCGTGTTGTCATACCATGTACATCGACAAGCCGATGAAAGGCCACAACCTGATGCAAGCCATTGCACGGGTGAACCGGGTGTTTAAAGACAAGCCCGGTGGCTTGGTGGTGGACTATATCGGCATTGCCAGTGAGTTAAAGCAAGCATTAAAAACCTACACCGATTCCAAAGGCAAAGGCGCGCCCACGTTGGATACGCACGAGGCCTATGCACTGCTACTCGAAAAGCTGGATATTGTGCATGGCATGATGCAGGGCTTTGATTACAGTGCCTTTGCCACCCAGGCTTTGCATTTATTGCCGGGGGCGATGAATCATATTTTGAGTTTGCAAGGCAGTAATGGTGAGTTAGACGGTAAAAAGCGTTTTTTCGAGGTAATGACCTTATTAGTCAAAGCGTATAGCTTATGTAGCACGCTGGATGAAGTCGCCCCGCTTAAAATGGAAATTGCCTTTTTAAGCGCGGTGAAAGCCTCGTTAACTAAAAACACCACAGTGGATAAACGCTTAAGTGATGAAGAGAAAAACTCGGCGCTAAAGCAGATCATTGATAACGCGATTGTCGCCGAAGGCGTTGATGATATTTTTAGCTTGGTGGGTTTGGACAAGCCCAATATTGGCTTGCTGTCGCCAGAATTTATGGATGATGTCGCCCAACTGAAGGAAAAAAATCTGGCGGTGGATTTGCTGGAACGTTTGCTGCGCGATGAAGTGAACGCGCGGATGAAAACCGATGTAGTATCCGAGAAAAAATACTCTGAGCGCATTCTGGAGTCTTTGCGCAAATACCACAACCGCGCCATCGAAACCGCTCAGGTAATTGAAGAGCTGATTGCGATTGCCAAAGACATGCAGGCGGATTGGGCGCAAGCGGAAAAACTGGGTTTAAATCCAGACGAAATAGCCTTTTACCGGGCCTTGATTCAAAATGAATCGGCCGTGCGTGAGTTGGGTGATAACAATCTACGCGAACTGGCGAAATATATTACCGAACAATTACGCAATAGCACGACGGTCGATTGGGCCAAACGCGATAGCGTGCGGGCCAGATTGCGGAATCTGGTCAGAAGGGCATTGCGACGTTGGAAGTATCCACCGGATAAAGCCGATGAAGCGGTTGAGTTGTGTTTAAAACAAGCTGAGGTACTCAGTGAGGCTTGGAGTGTGGGCTAATAAGCCACCGAATGGATTTCGGTACCTGGCCCTGGTCAATTCGCTGTCGATTTTGAGTCAACTTGGTGCGTATTTTTGTGAACTCCAACGGGAAGTTCGTCCTTTTGGTGCGTCGCGTCGCTATTTTGTTTAGGGGGCATTGAGCAATATTGCTGGCGAGAAAATTGCTGGCAAATCGGCATGTCTCAACTGAAGGCGCATCAAAATGTCCGTATTGCTGATTAACTCGTTTCTCGGTCGCTTCAAGCTAAAAAGTAAGTTTGCGCTGATATTTACGCTGATTGTTTTGGCCGGCGTGCTGACTTTGGTCATGCTCGTTGATGCGGGTCTGTCAATTTCCGGGTCACAATGGTTGGTGATAGTCTCCGCTAATCTGGCTTGGATAGTGGCGTTGTTAGCATTTTATTCTTCCCTTTCGGGTGCGATTGCGGCATTGATCGGCGCACACAGGCAGTTAGAGCTTGGCAACTTCAATATGCGTCTGCAGATTACCGGTCAGGATGAGCTGTCGCAGTTGTATAGCGGTTTTAACGAAACCGCCAAAGCGTTGGGCCGGCGCCTAGGCGATGTGCATGCGTCTATTCAAGAAGTGACCTATGCCGCCGACCAACTCAACCAGGGTGCCGGTTTCGTCGCCGAAAAACTCGATAACCAACGCGAAAGAACCACGATGATGGCGGCGGCCATTGAACAAATGTCAGCCAGTATTATGGGCGTGGCGGGGCAATGCCGGGACGCTGAAAAAATATCGTCGACCACGCAGCAGCTTTCCCAGCAAGGCCATCGCGCCATCGAAAGCTTTATTGCCGATATGAAGGCGTTGTTCGGCGAAATTCAGGACTTGGCTCAATTGATGCAAAATCTGGAATTGCATTCCCAGCAGGTCGCCAGTATCTCGGAAGTGATTAAAGCCATTTCCGATCAGACCAACCTTCTGGCTCTGAATGCGGCGATAGAAGCCGCACGAGCCGGGGAATACGGTCGCGGCTTTGCCGTGGTGGCCGACGAAGTTCGCTCGCTGGCGCAGCGGGTGCGGCAATCGGCCGAGGAAATAACCGGCACCACAGAAGCCGTCAGGGAAAAAATTTATCTGGCCGCGCAGTCCATCGCCGCCACTCGGGATCAAACGGAAAAAGGCATTGACAAAGCCTTTGAAGTTGAACAATCGCTGGCCGAGATTCGGCAGTATGCGGATCAAGCCTTAAATAATGTAACGATGATAGCAACCAGCGCCGAACAGCAAACCCAGGTAAGCCAGGAAATCGGCCGCAACATCGAGACGATTGCTCAAAGCGTTGAACAAAACAGCAACGCGGCCCAGGAATCAGCGGAAATAGCCAGGCATTTGGCTAAATTGGCGCAAATCGTCGCTCATTAACCAATTTAAAGGGGAATTAGACGTGCCCGATTACGTTTCTGTATTGTTTTTATTGGCGGCGGTGATCGCCAGTGCTGCTGCATTTATGTGCTACAAAAATCGCCAGACGCGCCTTGACCATCTACGTGGGCAATTGCATAGTCTGGAAATCACCGGCGCTTTGAAAAACCTATTGACGCAGATACAACAACATCGCGGCATGGTGAGCGCTTATTTGAACGGCGATCTGAGCTTTAAATACAAAATCACGGTCTTGCAATCCGACATTGATCGGCAGCTCGATCAACTCTCTGGGCAGTTCAAGCGGTCGCCGGAATCGTGTCAGTCGTTCGTTGACATTCGCGATGCCTGGAGCAAGCTACACCCTTCCGCGTTGCATCTGACCAAGGAAGTAAGTTTCGAACGGCACTGTGTATTGGCCGGTACTATTCTCAATTTGATAAGAGATATAGCGGAGCATAGCCAATTACATCAGGAAAGTATTTGTCCGTTCAGCTTTATAGAAATTCTATGGCATCTATTGCCGGATACCGCGGAGGCGATAGGTCAGGCACGCGCTATCGGCACCGGCGTGGCCGCGGCTGGCCGCTGTCGGATCACTGATAGGATCAAGCTGGGTTTTCTGATTACGCGTATCCGTCAGGCCATCGAACGGGTTGAAGCCGGCATAGGCAACGCCGATATATCCATGGTTGCCGATAACCGCTTTCAGCAGTCTTCGGCTGCGGTTCATGTGCACATTACCAGTTTAATTGGCCATATCGAACAAAAATTGCTGACTGTGGATAAGCCGGCGATCGATCCGGCGGCCTTCTTTGACACCGCCACGGGGACATTGAACAGTATTTTTGCTCTTTACGATCAGGGCGAAGTGATTACAAGCCATGCCTTGCAAAACCAACTGGCAAGTGCCAGACGTAGTAGCAATCAGTCTTTCGCTATCGTGTTGGTAAGCTTGGTTTTTTTACTGGCTTCGTTGGTTTTGAAGCATGAGGTTTCTTAATCAGCGAGACCAAGAACCTCGTTTTCGACGGAGGCAATTAAATTTTGAGGGATGCTGTAGTACTAAATGAGAGGCATCATTTCAAATTTGTTTGATTACATTAAACAGTCTACGCCCACTTTTTTAGGGAATAATTCCGGAAAGTCAGGATGTCAGCGCGATTGGCTAAGCTAAGCTAGGCAAGACCCGTTTGTTGCGCTATGGTTAATGCCCGCTTCCTCCGGCCCAATAGCTTCGTATAGCGGGTTGGCCGAATAGCACTAAGCAATTGTCAGTCGTCGCTAACCTAAACATCTAAGTCCATCCACATTCCTCGACATAATGGCTCAACCCTCCGACAGAACCCGAGCCAAGTGCCTTTGCATAGACATAGAAACCGCGCGGCAGGATAGCTTAAAGCTGCGGGAGATTGGTGCGTATCGCCCGGACACCGATGCCCGCTTGCGCTTATCAGGTAAAGCTGCCGACTTCCGGCAAAAGCTGGATCAGATCAGCGAAGGCGCGGCGTTTGTGTTGGGGCATAACGTGATTGCCTTCGATCAACCGGCCTTATCGGTATTACATCCCGATTTGGCGCTGCATCGCTTGCCGCTGGTCGATACGCTGGAATTGTCGCCGGTGGCCTTTCCGCAAAATCCCTATCACCGCCTGGTGAAAGACTACAAACTCTGTACCACCACCCGCAACGATCCGGTTCGGGACGCGGAACTGGCTTACGAGCTGTTTCTGGATCAGGCCGAGGCCCTGCGCCTGCGGGTGGCCGAGCAGCCTGACGAAGCGCTGTGCCTGCACTTTTTATTGGCGCCGGAAAACGGTAAGGGTGTGGCGAATTTTTTTGCCACTTTACGCGCGGCGTTGCGGCCGTCGTTGAGCGATGCGCAAGCGGCCTGGCGGCGGGCTACCGACGGCAAGGTGTGCCGGGCCGGACAACAACACATCGTCAACGACTATTTGCCCGATCCTGCTTGGCATAAGTCTTTGGCTTATGTGCTGGCCTGGCTGCGAGTGGCGGGCGGCAATTCGGTGTTACCGCCCTGGGTGAGTTTGTCCTTCCCGAAAACGCGGGAGTTAATCGCGATCTTGCGCGATGTGCCTTGTGGCGATTCCGAGTGCGACTGGTGTCGGGAGCAGCATGATCTGTCGCAATTGTTGCCGCGCTATTTTCCCGGCATTACTCAGTTTAGGCCGTCGCCGACTACCGAGGATGGTCTGTCTTTGCAGCAAGTCATCGTCGAACACGGCTTTGCCGGCACGCCGACCCTGGCGATTCTGCCAACTGGTGGCGGCAAATCCTTGTGTTATCAATTGCCGGCGCTGGCGCGTTTTTATCGCAACGGCAGCCTGACGGTGATTATCTCGCCGCTGCAATCCTTGATGAAGGATCAGGTGGATAACCTGGAAGCGCGCGGCATCACCTGCGCCGGCTACATCAACAGTCTGCTGAATCCACTGGAACGGCAGGTGATGCTGGATAAGTTGCGCTTGGGCGATTTGGGTTTGATCTTTGTCGCGCCGGAACAATTTCGCAGCAGTGCATTTGGCAAGGCTTTACAGCATCGCGAAGTCGGGGCCTGGGTATTCGACGAGGCGCATTGCCTGTCCAAATGGGGCCACGATTTTCGCCCGGATTATTTATACGTGTCGCGCTTTATCAAGACCCGGCAAAAGGATAAACCGTCGCCGGTGTTTTGTTTTACCGCCACCGCTAAACCGGACGTCGTGCAAGACATAGGTGAACATTTTCGCAAGCGCCTGGGCATTACGCTGGCCTGTTTGACCGGCGGCGTCAACCGCGAAAACCTGCTGTACGAAGTGCATGCAGTGCCCGCCCAAGCCAAATACCCGGAAGTGCTGCGCTTGCTGGAGCAAAGCTTGCGTGATGAGGGCGGGGCTATCGTGTTCTGCGCGCGGCAGAAGACCGTGGAGGAAATGGCGGAATTTTTGAAACAGGCCGGCCTGGACTGCGGGTATTTCCACGGCGGTATGCAGCCTGAGCAAAAGCGCCAGGTGCAGGAAGCCTTCATTGCTGGCGAACTACGGGTGATCGCCGCTACCAATGCCTTTGGTATGGGCGTGGATAAGGCCGACGTGCGCTTGGTAATTCATTTGGATACACCGGGCTCGTTGGAGAACTATTTGCAGGAAGCCGGCCGGGCTGGTCGTGATCAAGACCCGGCCCGCTGTGTGTTGCTGTATGACGATGCCGACCTGGATGTGCAGTTTCGCTTGCTGCGTAATTCCAGGCTGACGCAACACGATATTTCCTCGATTTTAAAAGCGCTGCGCAGCATCGAGCGCAAAGATCGCAGCGAAGGTTCGGTGGTGGTCACTAGCGGCGAAATATTGCTGGAAATTCCGGACAAGCACGGCATCGATCCCGACGCCGCCGATGCCGACACCAAAGTCCGCATCGCCGTGGCCTGGCTGGAAGAGGCACGCTTGCTGGAACGCCAGGAAAATCATACCCGCGTGTTTCCGGGCAGCTTGCAGGTTGCCAGTATCGACGAAGCCCGCGTGTTGTTGCAGAAAAAGCTGGGGCCGAATGCCGACATCGAACCTTACATCGCGTTGTTGTCGCAGTTATTTTATAGCGAAGACGACGAAGGCATCAGCACCGACGACTTGATGCTGGCTACTGGCAGAAACTCCCACGAAGTGCAGAGCATGTTGCGCGACTTGGACCGTTTTAAATTGGTGTCTAACGATACCGAAATCGGCGTGACGCTGTACCGCGACCCCGACACGGCAGACCGGCTGGCGGACTTGCGCAAGCTGGAAGATGCCTTGATTGCCAGTCTGCGCGAGGCCGCGCCCGATGCCGATCAAGAGCAGTGGCAGATTCTGAATGTGCGACGGCTTTGCGATACCTTGCGGCGCGATGCCGGCGTGGAATTGACCCCGGACAAATTGACCCGCTTGATGAAATCGTTTGCCGAAGCCTTTGGCGACAGTAGCAGCCAGCGTGGTTTTTTCGCGTTGCGTCCGTTCGGTCAGGATAATCGCTATCTCAAATTGCTGCGTAGCTGGCAGGACATCGACCTGATTCGTCGTAAGCGCATGCGGCTGGCTCAGGCGCTGCTGAATTATTTTCTGGCGCAACGCCAAGGCAATAATCTGCTGGTTACCTGTAAACAAGGCGATTTGGAAGCGGCCCTGCAAGCCGATCTGACCTTGCAGGATATGGAGGTGCGTGATTGGCAGGTGGCTTTGGCAGCAGCGCTAATCTATTTGGACAGCAACGAGGTGTTGCATCTGGCGCGAGGCAAGGCAGTATTTCGGGCGGCGATGAGCATCCAACTCAATGCCGAAGCCCGGCGCCGACAGTTTAAAAAATCCGATTACGCCGAACTGGCTTTGCACTACAAGGACAAGATTATCCAGGTGCATGTGATGGCGGAATACGCCCGGTTGGCGTTGGGCAAGATTCAGGCGGCGATGGCGTTTATCGTCGATTACTTTGCCATGGACAGACACGAATTCGTGCGCCGCTATTTTGCCGGTCGTCAGGATATTCTGGAGATGGCCACCACCGAAGCCGCGCATCGGCGGATTCTGACCGATCTGCAAAATCCCGAGCAACAGGCCATCGTCGCCGCGACGCCTGAGGGTAGTCAGTTGGTGCTGGCCGGCCCCGGTTCCGGCAAAACCAAGGTCATCGTACATCGGGTGGCCTGGCTGCTACGCGAATGCATGGTATTGCCGGAAGACATTATGGTATTAAGTTACAACCGCTCAGCGGCGCTTGAAATTCGCAAACGCTTGTGGGCTTTGATTGGTGCCGATGCCGCCGGCGTCACCGTGCAAACCTTGCACGGTTTGGCAATGCGATTGACCGGCACCAGTTATGCGGTGGCCGCTGAGCATGGCGAGAGCGTCGATTTTTCGGCGGTGATCAAAAACGCCACTGCGCTGTTAAAACAAGCCGAGCAGGGTGACGAGCTGGGGCCGGGTATTCAGCGCGACCGATTATTGTCGGGCTTGCGTTATTTGTTGGTGGACGAATATCAGGACATCAATGCCGAGCATTACGAATTGATCAGCGCGCTGGCCGGCAGAGCTATCAACAGCGAGGACGATAAATTGTCGCTGTTGGCGGTGGGTGACGACGATCAGAATATTTATGCCTTTGGCGGCGCCAATGTGCGTTTCATCAAACAGTTTGCCGTCGACTATCAGGCCAAAACCTTCTACCTGATCGAAAACTACCGCTCCACGGCGCAGATCATCCATTGCGCGAACCGGGTGATTGCCCCGGCGCGGGAGCGGATGAAAACCCGGCACTCGATCCAAATCAACCACGCCCGCCGTGAAGCAGCTGAGGGCGGCGAGTTTGCCGAGCTGGATAGTTTGACTCAAGGCCGCGTGCATATTCTGGAAACCCCGGCGCTGCTGCACGGCGAAGTCGAGGTAGCGTTGGGCGAGTTAGTGCGGCTGAACAGGCTGGCGAATTTGGGGGAAACCAGCCACTGGGGCCGCTTTGCGGTGATTGCTAGACATTGGGACACGCTGGAGCCGCTGGCAGAATTGTGTCGGTTGCGAGGCATTCCGGTAAGGCTGATGCGCGACGATTATTTGCTGAATTTGCATGCCACTAGGGAAGGCCATAGTTTGCTGGCCCTGTTGAACAAGCAAAGGCGAACGTCCCGCAAACCAAGGGTGTTGCTGCGTTGGGGATCGTTGTCGCGCTGGTTCAAACGCCGCTATCGGCAAAATGTGAATGAGCTGATCGAACATCCTTATCTAGCCATGCTGGCGCAATTCATCATCGCCGCCGAGGTCGCCGCGCCGGGTTGCCAGCAGGTGGTCAGCAACCTTGTCGATGCACTCTACGAATTCGGTTCCGGCAGCCAGTCCGGTGAAAACGACAGCCGGCATGCGCCGCTACTCTTATTGACGGCGCATCGTGCCAAGGGCTTGGAGTTTGATCATGTCCTGATTCTGGATGGTGGTGGCTGGCAGCAAGCCAGCGACGAGGAGCGGCGGCTGTTTTATGTAGCGATGACCCGCGCCCGCAAAACCCTAACTTTGTGCGCCAAGCAGGGCGGGCGGCATGCTTTTGTCAGAGACTGCGAAGCGCTTTGCGTTAAAACCCCGCCGCAACAGGGGTCGGATTTTCCGCAGCTGGGACAACGCACTTCGCTGGCAGATTTGGGGCAAGTTGTGTTGTCGTGGCCCGGCTATTTCTCTGCCGACAAGCCGATTCACCGGGTGATTGCCGCGTTGGATGTGGGTAGCGAGTTGATTTTGCGGGCCAGAAGCGATGGGCAAATCGGTTGGGAATTAGCGGATTTAAATGGTGTGGCTGTGACACGGATGGCACAGGCCTTTAGCCCGCCAAAAGGCAGTATCCTCAAGGTACGGGTTGCGGCGATTTCGGTTAGGCATAAGACAGCGGGGGACTCCGAGAATCTGCGGTGCGAGCGTTGGGAAGTAGTGTTGCCGGAAATTCTATATTTGCCGCGTGCAAACGTCCGAACTACCTAGGCTTTTCGGCACAGATTTCGTCGTTCCCGCGCAGGCGGGAACCCAGTAAAGTTAAAACTCCGGATCCCCGCTTGCGCGGGGATGACGATTAATTCAGCGGCTCTGAATTAGTTTTTCAGCTTGGCGATCAACATCTTGTTGACTTCGCCTGGATTGGCCTTGCCTTGGGTTTCTTTCATGATTTGCCCCACCAGCGCCATCAGCGCCTTGTCCTTGCCGGCACGATATTGCTCAACCGGTACCGGATTGGCAGCGATGACTTTATCGACGATGGCTTCGATGGCGCCGGTGTCGGTGATTTGCTTCAGGCCTTCTTTTTCTATAACTTCCTGAGCGGTAAGTTTGCTTTCCCACATGATGGGAAATATTTTCTCTTTAGCTATTTTTTGATTGGTTTCGCCATGAACAATTTCAATAATTAATCCTCCGAATCGGTGATCTTCAATCGGTGACTCATTAATTGACAATCCGTCTTTATTGAGCTGGGCAGCGAGTACGCCCATAATCCAATTTGCAACTATGAACTTAGTTCTGTAAAGAGCAACGCCTTTATGGTTCAATTCGGTTGAGTCGGCAATTTCTTTTTCGGAAAGAAGCGTCTTTATGGTTTTATTAATATCAATATTTTTATCGACAAAATCACTTACTCCAAAAAAATAATCAGCTGTTCGCCTGTCAGAAGTGATGTAGTCGGCTTGGTCATGTGTAAGTAAATATTCATTGACTATACGCCATTTCATTTGCACCGGTAATTCAGGCATTGCATTCTTTATTTCAATCTTAAGTGCTTCATCAACAACCACAGGTAGCAAATCAGGATCGGGGAAATATCTATAGTCGTTAGCTTCCTCCTTACTCCGCATTGCCCGAGTTTCGCCAGTATCGGGATTGAACAATACTGTTGCTTGCTGAATGATATCACCTGATTCTAGTCTTTCTATTTGCCAGTTTGTTTCATATTCGATTGCCTGTTGCATAAATTTGAAAGAATTCAGGTTTTTGATTTCTCTACGAGTGCCCAGCTTTGAGTCACCTTTTTTGCGAACAGAAACATTTACATCGCAACGAAATGAGCCTTCCTGCATGTTGCCGTCGCAAATGCCAATCCACTGGACTAGCTCATGAAGTTTTTTCGCGTAGGCTATAGCTTCGGCGGCTGAGTACATGTCGGGTTCCGAGACTATTTCTAGTAATGGTGTGCCAGCACGATTTAAGTCAATGCCGGTGAAGTCATTGAAACTAAAATCTTCAGCTACATAATCTTCAGCAAAGTAACCATCCTCAGCATACTTGCCAAGGCCATGAACAGATTTGCCAGCGTCTTCTTCTAAGTGTGCGCGGGTTATTCGGATGGTTTTAATTTTGCCGTCAACCTCGATGTCCAGATGGCCGTTGCCGACGATGGGCAACTCGAACTGGCTGATCTGATAGCCTTTCGGTAAGTCGGGATAGAAGTAGTTTTTGCGGGCAAATACCGAGTGTGGCGCGATTTCGGCATCGATCGCCAAGCCGAAAGTCACGGCTTTGCGCACCGCGTCTTTATTTAACACCGGCAATACGCCAGGCAAGCCCAAATCGACCGCACAGGCTTGGGTATTGGGTTCCGCACCGTACGCCGTCGCAGCACCTGAGAAGATTTTGGATTTGGTCGAAAGTTGGGTGTGGATTTCCAGGCCGATAACGGCTTCCCATTGTGAGTTCATATGATTTTCCCGTATCTATTCAGCATCAGTAACGCGATAAATTTGGCTTTAGGCCTATTCAAAGCCTTTCGGAGCTAGATTATGCCAATCGGTGACCTGCTGGTAGCGGTGGCCGATGTTCAAGAGTTTAGCTTCGCTGAAATAGTTGCCGATTACATGCAATCCCACCGGTTTGCCGTCAATGAAACCGGCCGGAATCGACATGGCCGGCAGTCCGGCCAGGTTGATGGCTATCGTGTAGATGTCTTCCAAATACATTTGAATCGGATCGCTGGTCTTTTCGCCAATGCGGAATGCGGTACTGGGCGTGACCGGCCCCATCAATACATCGACTTCGCTCAAGGCGCGTTTGAAATCGTCACTGATCAGGCGGCGCACTTGCTGGGCTTTTAAATAGTAAGCATCGTAATAGCCGGCCGACAGCGCATAGGTGCCCATCAGAATCCGGCGCTTTACTTCGGCGCCGAAGGCTTCGCCGCGCGAGCGGGTATAAAGATCGGTTAGGTCGGCAGGGTTTTGGCAGCGGTAACCAAAACGCACGCCGTCGTAACGCGACAGGTTGGACGAGCATTCGGCGGAGGCAATCACGTAATAGGCAGGGATCGCTAGATTCAGATTAGGCATGTCCACTTCTTTGACTTCCGCGCCCAGCTTTTGATATTCGGCGATGGCGGCCTGAATCGTAGAGGCCATTTGGCTGTCCAGCTCCGCGCTGAAAAACTGTTTCGGCAGGCCGATTTTCAAGCCTTGCAGGCTATCGTTCAGGCCGGCGCTGTAGTCGGGCACAGCTTGATCGACACTGGTGGAATCTTTGGGGTCGAAGCCGGCCATAACTTGTAATAACAGGGCCGCATCTTCCGCACTGCGGGCCATCGGTCCGCCTTGATCCAGACTGGACGCGTAGGCGATCATGCCGTAACGCGACACCCGGCCGTAAGTCGGTTTTAAACCAGTGATACCGCACAGCGCGGCCGGTTGGCGAATCGAGCCGCCTGTATCAGTGCCGGTCACAGCAGGCGCCAGGCGCGCGGCAACTGCAGCCGCCGAGCCGCCGGACGAGCCGCCGGGGACGCAATCAGTAGCCCAAGGGTTGCGCACCGGGCCGTAGAAGCTGGTTTCGTTGGACGAGCCCATCGCAAATTCGTCCATGTTCAATTTGCCCAGCATCACCGCACCGGCGCTGTTAAAGTGTTCAACCACGGTGGCATCGTAAGGGGCGATGAAATTGTCCAGCATTTTCGAGCCGCAGCTGGTTTTAGTGCCTAGCGTGCAGAAAATGTCTTTTTGGGCGATGGGGATGCCGGTCAATGGGCCAGCGTTGCCGGTAGCCAGCGATTGATCGGCCGCCTGGGCTTGTTGCAATGCGCTGTCGGCGCTCACGGTAATAAATGCGTTCAGGTCCTGGTGCTGGTTGATGCGGTCCAGAAAATGTTGGGCCAGTTCCACACTGGAGAATTCTTTGCTGCGCAGCCCGGCTGCCAGTTCGCTAAGGGTTTTTTTGTGCATAATCGTCCTTAATCGATGACTTTCGGAACCAGGTACAATCCGGCTTCGGTTTGCGGGGCGATGGTTTGGAAATGGTCGCGTTGGTCGGTCTCTGTCACCGCATCTTCGCGCAGACGTTGCATTTGATCCAAGGGATGCGCCATTGGTGTCACGCCGTCGGTATTTAACTGGCCCATCTGGGTCATTAATTCCAGTACGCCCGATAGGTCTTTTGCATAGTGTTCGACATCTTGTTCAGCAATGCCCAGCCTTGCCAGGTGAGCGATTTTTTTAACGTCATTCGCCGTTAACGACATTCTTCTAACTCCAGGTTTTCTTAGTAAAACTATGATACTTTATATCTTGCTCAAATACCTGCTTGATTGTTAAAGTAGTGGGATTTTCCGTGTGCGCTTAGGGTACTGCTTACAATGTTTAAAAGAATTCGTGGCCTTTTTTCCAATGATTTGTCGATCGATTTGGGTACGGCAAATACGTTAATTTATGTTCCAGGCCAGGGAATCGTACTCAACGAGCCTTCCGTGGTGGCGATCAAGGAAGACAAAATTCGCGGCCAAAAAACCATCGCTGCTATCGGGGCGGATGCCAAAAGCATGTTGGGCCGCACGCCCGGTAATATCACCGCTATTCGGCCGTTGAAAGACGGCGTGATTGCGGACTTCGCCGTCACCGAGCGCATGCTGCGGTTTTTTATCAAAAAAGTCCACGAAAACAAGCTGTTGCGGCCCAGTCCGCGGATTTTGATCTGCGTGCCTTGCGGCTCGACCCAGGTTGAACGCCGCGCGATTCGTGAATCGGCGGCCATGGCGGGTGCTAGAGAAGTGTATTTGATCGAAGAGCCGATGTCCGCTGCTGTTGGCGCCGGTTTGCCGGTGGATACCGCGCATGGCTCCATGGTTTTGGACATAGGTGGGGGCACCTCGGAAGTGGCGGTCATTTCTTTGAACGGTATTGTTTATTCCGCCTCAGTCCGAATTGGCGGCGATCGCTTCGACGATGCCATCATCAGCTATGTGCGCCGCAACTATGGCACCTTGATCGGCGAAGCAACAGCCGAAAAAATCAAACACCAAATTGGTGCTGCCTATCCCGGTAGCGAAGTGCGCGAGATGCAGGTCACCGGCCGTAATCTGGCCGAGGGCGTGCCGCGCAGCTTTTCATTGAACAGCAATGAAATTCTGGAAGCCTTGCAAGAACCATTATCCGGCATAGTCAGCGCCGTTAAAGTGGCGTTGGAACAAACCCCGCCGGAACTGGGTGCCGACGTGGCCAGCCGGGGAATCGTGTTGACTGGCGGTGGCGCATTGTTAAAAGACATTGATCGTTTGATTTCCGAAGAAACCGGCTTGCCGGTCTACATTGCCGATGATCCTTTGACTTGTGTAGCGAGAGGCGGCGGTATGGTGTTGGAAATGTTGGATTCGAAAGGTGCGTCGGCGTTCTCTCTGGAATAAGCGCTGAGCTGAAGTATCTCTAAAAGGCCGCTGTAATCGCGAAAAGCGGTTACAGCGGCCTTTTCTACGAAATTTGTGCCGCTCGGCGATGAAAGTGCCTTGAAGCGGAAGTCCATATGCTTACTTTCGCGTCAATTGACGCCGGTCTTGATTGTTAGAGGTTTGCCATAAAACTCTTATTTGCTAAAGGCCCTTCACTTAATACCCGTTTACTGGTGGCATTGCTGGTATCAATTTCGATGTTAGTGATTGATTATCGTAGCGAGCGTCTGGACCGGTTGCGCTCCTTGTTATCGGTGTTCACTTATCCATTACAGTCGCTGGCTAGTCTGCCGGTGGATTTTTACCAGACAGTGTCCGGAACGGTCATTTCTTTTGTGGAGCTGCAAAAAGAAAACCGCCGCTTGAAAGAAGCTCAGTTCGTCAACGATGCGAAATTGTTGAAATTCGCGGCCTTGGAAAAGGAAAACACTCGTCTGCGGATGTTGCTGGAAAACTCCTTTCAGCTTGGCGAGCAGGTGCTGGTAGCCGAACTGGTTTCGGTAAAATTGGCGCCTTACGAACATACGGTGGTGGTCAACAAAGGCTCGCGTTTTGGCGTGCATCCGGAACAACCTGTTTTGGATGCCAACGGTATTGTTGGGCAGGTGGTGCGGGCCTTACCGTCCAGCTCAGAAGTGATGCTGATCACCGATCCCGATCATGCCATCCCGGTACAAGTCAACCGCAACGGCTTGCGTACCATCGCTTTCGGTACTGGCCAACCCAACCGTCTGCATTTGCCGTTTCTAGCTAATAACGCCGATATTGTGCCGGGTGATTTGTTGGTTACCTCTGGGCTTGGCGGGGTGTTTCCGGCCGGTTATCCGGTGGCGGTGGTGGATAAGTTCGAAGCCAGGCCGGACAAATCCTTCGCCAATATTTACGCCACGCCAAAGGCGGAATTGGATAAAAGCCGCGAGTTTTTGATTGTCTGGAGCCACTCCACCCCGGTTGTGCTAGGGGAGTCGGCGAAAGCTCCGGCAGAACCTGAATCCAAGGATGCAGAACATGTCGCGCCTTGATTTTGCTGCCACCGTTTACTTCATCGCTACCATAGGCGCGGCGATGGTGCTGCGGGTAATGTCGCTGTTTCCCAGTATGGATGTATTCAATCCGGACTGGATCGTATTGGTGTTGATTTATTGGTCCATTGCCTTGCCCGAACGGTTTGGCGTATTCAGTGCATGGTCGATAGGCTTGTTGACTGACGTGTTGACCGGTCGCTTGCTGGGCCAGTACGCCTTGATCTATGCGCTGATTTGCTATTTCAGTATCAACGAGCATAGGCGTTTGCGGCAATTTCCGATGGTGCAGCAATGCTTATTTGTGTTTTTGTGTTTGTTTGCGTCGCAGAGCATTATTTTCGGCACGGAAAGCATGCAAGCCGGCAACCGCTTGTCGCTGTCGTTCTGGTATCCGGTGTTATCCGGGACTTTGGTATGGCCGCTGGTGTTTGTGGTGTTGCGCTATATCCGGGTGATGGCGCGCATCTTTTAACGGGGCATGGATAGAAAATTCGCCATCAAGGATCCGCTAGCGGAGAGCCGCTTGTTCCTGAGCCGCATCGTCGCGGCGTTTATCTTGATCCTGTTTTTGATCGCCGGTTTGGTGGTGCGCTTGGTGTATTTGCAGGTGGTCGGTCACGAACATTATGCGACGCTATCCAAGGATAACCGCATCAAGATTTCGCCGTTGCCGCCCACGCGCGGGGTGATTTACGACCGCAAGGGTCGGATGCTCGCGGAAAATGTGCCGACCTACAGTTTGGAGCTGATTCCGGAGCAGATCGAAAATCTCGATGACACCCTGTTGCGGTTGCAAAAGCTGCTGGACATTTCCGAAGAAAAAATCGATCTGTTTCAAAAGCAGCGTAAGCGCAACAAATCCTTTACCAGCACGCCGTTACTGCAGAATCTGAGTGACGAAGAAGTCGCCAAATTCGCGGTGGTCAGACCGTATTTTCCCGGCGTCGATGTCTACGCCCGCTTGGTGCGGCATTACCCTTACGGCGATTTGGCTTCTCATGTGGTCGGCTACGTGGGCCGGATCAACGAGAAGGAAATGCAAACCTTGCCGCTGGCGAAATATCGGGGGACCAATCACATCGGTAAAACCGGCATCGAAAAAACCTACGAGGAGCATCTGCTGGGTACCGCCGGCTATGAAGAAATAGAAACCAATGCCCAGGCCAGGGCGGTGAATACCGTGGCCACGGTGGAGCCGGTAGCCGGGTCCAATATCTATCTGACCTTGGACATCGACCTACAAAAAATCGCCTACGATGCGTTGTCTGAGTATAACGGCGCGGCGGTGGCGATTGAGATCAAGACCGGCGGCGTACTGGTGTTCGCCAGCAGGCCCGGTTTCGACCCTAATCCGTTTGTATCGGGGATTTCCGGCAAAGAATATAAGGCCTTGCAGGATTCGCCGGATCAGCCGCTCTATAATCGGGCCTTGCGTGGCCAGTATCCGCCCGGCTCGACGGTGAAACCGTTTTTGGCCTTGGCCGGTCTGGAATACGGTGTGACTGAATTCAACCATCGCTTGTTTTGTCCTGGCTATTACAAGCTACCGAATGTCGATCACAAATACCGGGACTGGAAAAAATGGGGACACGGCATGGTGGACATGAACGATGCGATTACCCAGTCCTGCGATGTATATTTCTACGATCTGGCGCTGGCGTTAGGCATCGATAAAATGCACGCGTTCATGGACAAGTTCAGTTTCGGCCGGAAAACCGGGATCGATTTGGTCGGTGAAGTTGACGGCTTGATGCCGTCCAAGGAATGGAAAAAACATTACCGCAGTCAGGCCTGGTTTCCCGGCGAAACGCTGATTACCGGCATCGGCCAGGGTTACACGCAAGCTACGCCGCTG
This sequence comes from Methylomonas sp. 2F7, assembly GCF_057126975.1. Taxonomy (NCBI): domain Bacteria; kingdom Pseudomonadati; phylum Pseudomonadota; class Gammaproteobacteria; order Methylococcales; family Methylococcaceae; genus Methylomonas; species Methylomonas sp. 2F7. The sequence goes on along the minus strand of NZ_CP195203.1, from coordinate 3,842,235 downwards.
CAACTGGCGCACGCTACGGCTACTTTGGCGAACTATGGCAAGGTGATCACCCCCCATCTGGTGCACAGCATTATCAGTGCCGATTACGCCGACATGATTGGCGGCAAAGCCGATGCGTTGATCCCGTTGAAAACGCAGAATGTCGAAAATATCATCAAAGGCATGACCAACGTGGTGCACGGTTCCAGGGGTACCGCCGGTCGCTTGGCCAAGGCCATTACCTATCAAATTGCCGGCAAGACCGGTACCGCACAGGTATTTACCATCAAGCAGGAAGAGAAATACAACGAAGACGCCATCGATTTTAAAATGCGCGACCATGCCTTGTTCATCGCCTTCGCGCCGGTGCATGACCCGCAAATCGCGGTGGCGATTATTGCCGAACACGGCGGTCACGGCGGCTCGGTAGCGGCGCCGATTGCCGGCGAAATCATCGATGCCTATCTGAATCAGAAAAAGGAGCCGCAGCCATGAGAACCGAAATGCGCAATGAGCAGTTTCAGCCGCCGTCGCTGCTGGGCAATTTACTCAGAAAGCTGCATATCGACATCCCGCTGTTCATCGGCTTGTTACTGATTTGCGCCACCAGTTTTGTGATTTTATACAGCGCCGGCGGGCAAGAATTGCCGTTATTGATTCGGCACGCTACCCGCATGGGTTTCGCCATTTTATTGATGATCGTCTTGGCTCATATCAACCCGCGCCGCTTCCAAAGTTTTTCAGTGGCCCTCTTCACCATTTGTGTGCTGTTATTGTTGGCGGTAGCGGTGATGGGGCAGATAAGTATGGGCGCTCAGCGCTGGCTGGACCTGGGTGTTTTTCGCTTTCAGCCTTCCGAATTTACCAAAATCAGCGCGCCGATGATGGTGGCCTGGTATCTGTCGGAGCGCGCATTGCCGCCCAAGCCCAAGCACGTGTTAGGCGCGGCGACGCTTTTGATCGTGCCGGTTTTGCTGATCGCTAAACAACCGGACTTGGGTACCTCCTTGCTGGTTGCTAGCTCTGGGGCGGCGGTATTGTTCTTTGCCGGCTTATCCTGGTGGTTCATGCTGGGCATTGTGGCTTTGCTGGCGTCTTTGACACCGGTGCTGTGGCACTTCATGCGCGAATACCAACGGAATAGAGTATTGACGTTTATGAATCCGGAAGCCGATCCGATGGGCGCCGGTTACCATATCATCCAGTCGAAGATCGCCATCGGTTCCGGTGGGATAAACGGCAAGGGCTGGTTGGGCAGTAGTCAGGCAGAACTGGACTTTCTGCCGGAGAGTTCCACTGACTTTATTTTTGCGGTGTTTGCCGAGGAGTTTGGTTTGTTCGGCTGCGTGGGTCTGCTGGTACTGTATTTGCTAGTGATCAGCCGGTGTTTTTATATCGCCGTGCAAGCCCAGGATACTTACTCGCGCTTGTTAGCCGGCAGTTTGGCGTTTACTTTTTTTGTCTACGTATTTGTGAATATCGGCATGGTGATCGGCGTGTTGCCGGTGGTCGGTGTGCCGCTGCCGTTGATCAGCTATGGCGGCACCTCGATGGTGACGCTGATGGCCGGTTTCGGTATTCTGATGTCCATCCATACCCACCGTAAATTACTACCCGTCTAATTGGCTTATGAAAATTAACAAGAATAAATTCGCCTGGCTATTGGCCGTCACGTTGTTTGCTGCCGGCTCGGCGTCGGCTGAAATCGCCGAAACCGACAGTTTCAAACAATTTATCCATAACATGGTTAAACAACAGCATTTCAACGAAGCTGAGTTGCGAAATCTGTTCAAAGCCGTGCAAATCCAGCAGCCGATTTTGGACGCGATGTCCAAGCCGGCGGAAGGCAAGCCCTGGTTTCAGTATCGCGAGATCTTCATGACCGAGGCCCGGATTGCTGGCGGGGTGCAGTTCTGGAAAGACAACGAAGCAGCTTTGAAAACCGTGGAAAGCCAATACGGCGTGCCGGCGGAAATCATCATCGCCATCATCGGCGTAGAAACCAAATACGGCGCGCATACCGGCAAATATCGGGTGATCGATGCGTTGGCGACCTTGGGTTTTGCCTATCCGCCGCGTAGCGAATTTTTCCTGAAAGAACTGGAGCAATTCCTGGTGTTGGCGCGCGAAGAGCATATGGACCCGTTGCAACCTATGGGTTCTTATGCCGGTGCGATGGGCTTGCCGCAATTCATGCCCAGCAGTTTTCGCGGCTATGCCAAGGACTTTGATCTGGACGGCAAACGGAATATCTGGACTAACAGCGCCGATGCCATAGCCAGCGTGGCGAATTATTTCGTGCGTAACCAATGGCGGCCCGGCGGGGCCGTGACTTACCCGGTCAGTGCGCGCGGCGATGCCCACAGGCAAGCGCTAAGCAAGGGCGTTAAGCCTGACACAACTGTCGGCGAATTGCGCCGCCTTGGAGTGGATGTTCCTGCACAATTAGCCGCTAGCGAAACCGTCAAGCTGTTGGCTTACCAGCAGCAGGTTGGCGAAGATTTATGGGTAGGCCTGCATAACTTCTATGTGATTACCCGCTACAACCACAGCCCGCTTTACGCGATGGCTGTCTATCAACTAAGCCAAGCCATTGCCGCCCGTAAGGCTTCTTAAGCATGACTGCCATTGATGGACTATTCTTGTCCGGCGCTGGCAAAAACAAATTTGCTAGCGCTTATACCTGACTTTGCAGGGCTGAAACTGTTGGCCCTGTTTCACTTGGCAGCGGGCCTATGCAATTTGATTCGTTTTTATTTCTGATTTTTTGGTTAGTCGTTTTAGCCCTGCATTACTCTATAAGCAATTGGCGAGCGCAAAAAATCGTCCTGCTAATCGCCAGTTATCTATTCTACGCGGCCTGGAATCCGCCATTCGTGGTGTTGCTGTGGATTTCCACGACCGTGGATTTTTGGCTGGCCAAAACTATGGCGGCGGCGAAAAGCCAAGAACGCCGCAAGGGCTTGCTGACGATTAGTTTGTTGGTAAATCTTGGTTTTTTGGGATTTTTCAAATACGCGGATTTCTTGAATCAAAGTTTTGCCGGCCTGCTCGGATTGGCTGGCATCGCCTATCAACCGCAGCCTTTGGGCATTGTGTTGCCGATCGGTATTTCCTTTTACACCTTCCAAACGTTGTCATACACGCTAGACGTTTACCAGCGCAAAACGCCGGCCGAGAGCAGTTTTCTGGATTTTTCCTTATTCGTGACTTTTTTTCCGCAACTGGTCGCCGGGCCGATTGTCCGCGCACCACAGTTCTTACCCCAGTGTAAAACCCCGCAAAAAGCCAGTAGTCAACAATTTGTTTGGGGGTTAACGCTGTTTTTATTCGGCGTTTTCGCTAAAGCCATTTTGGCCGATACCGCCTTGGCGCCGGTAGTTGATCAGATTTACGCCACACCCACCGCGTTTGCCGGTCTGGATGTCTGGCTGGGTGTGTTGGCGTTTTCCGGGCAGATCTTTTTCGACTTTGCCGGTTATTCCCTATGCGCAATTGGTGCTGCGCTGACCTTGGGTTTTAGCTTGCCCGACAATTTTCATTGTCCATACGGCGCGCTTGGCTTTTCGGATTTCTGGAAGCGCTGGCATATTTCGCTGTCCAGTTGGCTAAGGGATTACCTGTATTTTAGTTTGGGCGGTAGTCGCGGTAAGCCGGTCAGGACTGCGTTCAATCTGGTGTTGGTGATGATTTTGGGTGGATTGTGGCACGGTGCTGCCTGGACTTTTGCGGTCTGGGGGTGTTTGCACGGCTTGTTTCTGGTTATCGAGCACGGTATCAAGCAAATCACGGCTTATCGCCCGGTTGGGCTGGCGCCGAAGTTGGTTTTGATCTTGGTGACATTTGTAATCGTGTCGTTGACCTGGATACCGTTTCGCGCCCAAGGCTTCGACAATTTAGCGGCAGTGCTAGGGTCGCTGACCAATACGACTGGCAGTAGCGAATTAGCCATGCTCAGCAGGATTGTAGTCGTGGCGGTAGTCGCAACAACCCTGGTTTGGCATATTGCCAGCCGGGAGATCAGGCTTGAACAACGATTCGACAATTTCTCACCCATGGTGAAAACCAGCGTCATCGCCTTGTTGATGGTTTGTGTGGGTATTTTTTCTACTGGTGACAGCCGTGCATTCATCTACTTCCAATTCTAGCGATCGCTTGCCTCAGCAAGCGCTTAAACGTAGCTGTCTGGCCGGGCTAGTTATTGCTGTGCTGCTGTTGGCGGTTGTCGAGCTAAGATTAAGGCAAATCGGTTTCCAGCCCACTGTGCAGGACAGCAAGGAGCTTTGGGCCACCGAGCGTAGCAAAGCCGCTTTGTTGGGTAAGCAGGCACTAATTTTGGTTGGCGACTCGCGCATGCAACTGGATATGGATCTGGATGTCTTGGCTGCCACAACCGGTTTAACGCCGGTACAACTGGCCATAGACGGTTCGGAGTTTTTACCGGTGTTGGCCGATTTGGCCGCTGATGAAGGTATCACCGGCACCGTCCTGGTGTCCGGCGATGTCTGGAAATTGGTCGAAAAGTCGCACACCGACCGCGCCAACGAATGGATCAGCTTTTACCACACAGAATACAAAGACCTGGTAGCACCCAAGCTGGAAACGCTATTGAAAAGTCGAGTGCAACAATGGTCGGCGTTATATGCCAGCGGCTTGCCGGCCAGCGACCTGCTGATACGCTTGATTACGCCCGGCAAAGTTAGGCCGCTTTATCTCAGCACTAAACCCAATCGGCAACGCGACGCCGATTATCAATTGGTCGAACAACCGATGTTTTATATTCAGCGGGTGTTACGCAACCTTGGGCAAACGGTCGATCTTGCTAAAGTGGCTTCGCAAGCCGATTTCGAACGCTTAGTGATAGATGCCTTGCAACAATCGGCGCCGACCCATTATGCGCCGGAGCAGTTTTTCTACGTCAATCGCCTAACCGACCGGATTCTGGACCGTGGCGGCAAAATCGCCTTTATCAATTTCCCGATGACGGGATTGATTTTCGCCATTGACGAGCACCGCAGCCCGCGCGAATTCGGCTGGGATGTATTCGCCGCCCATAGCCGAGCAATTACTTTTAATTCTCAGGATTATCCGGCGTTAAACTTTGCATTGCCGGACGGCTCGCATTTGGATGTGCGAGATAAGCAGGCTTTTACCGAACAGCTGGTTTCGGGATTGAAAGCCAAAGCGGTTTTCTGAATTCGCCGTCTGAAATGAGCGATTAATCAAGTGAATCTGCAAAACAAGATTAATGCTGGATAGCAAGCTTTGGCGCGAGCAACGTGACGATGAGGCAAGTTGATGGAAGACGATAAAACCGTTTTCATGGGAGTCAGTCCGTTTAAAGCACCGGAAGCGGATGCTGATCGCACCGTATTGGCCAAGCCGGAAACGCTTCTGGTTGAGTTACTGAATATCAGCGGACAAGCGATCGCTAGTTATGCGTTCGAAAACAGTTTCAGTGTTGGTCGTGCCCAAGAGAATTCGGTGGTTGTCAACGATCAATCCATAAGCCGGCATCATTTGGAAATCAAGCGTGAGTCCGATGGTTGGTGGGTGTATGACTTAAACAGCACGCACGGCGTGTATCTGGACAAACAACGGCTGGCTGCTAAAACCAAGTTGCATTTGCCGGTGTTGTTGGGCCTGGGTGTTTCGCCGTTTGAACTAAAAATCGCCTCCGCGAATGTAAAACCCGTTTTGCCCACCCCCAAAGACGATGCCACCTTATTTGCCGCCGCGCAAACGCCTGTTTTAAATCAGCCCAAAGCCCCAGCTCCCAAGCCGCAACAGAATTTATCGGCCGATGCCATCAAGAATCGCCTATTGTCCGAAGAAGAATCGGCGGATATGGGCGATTACACCCGCATGGTGCGGCGAGTGATCCGCGAGGATAGAACGGTCAGAACCAAAAATTACAAAAAGCTGATTTGGTCTTTGGGCATTTTGTTTGTGCTAGCCGTCGGCTTGGTGACTTATCAATATCTGGCGCTGGACAATGCCCGTAAGCTGGCGATCAATATGTTTTACGACGTCAAAACCCTGGAAGTCAGTTTGTCGCAAGCCGACATGCGACTGGCGGAGAATGTCGAGTCCTTGGCCAAAGCTTTTGAAGAATTAAAGGACGAAAAATTAAAAGTCTCGCAAGAGCGCATCAAAGCCGAGCAGGCAAAAATTCTGGAAGAGAAAAAACGCTTAGCAGAGGAACGGCAAAAGCTGAAATTGATGAAAGCCAAATATCAGGAGTATCTAAAGGAAATCGATTTTCTGCGCCTGAGCTTTCCGACCGATGAACAATACGAACGCGAGTTGATCACCCGCGTGGTCAGGGGTTTCGGCGAAAGCGAGTTGGAATTGCCGGACGAGTTTGTCACCCAGGTGCGGCAATACATCAAGAACTGGCAGGACACCGGTCGGTTGCGCGTAGCTATTAAAAACATGCAGGATAACCAATATGGCGTGATGGTCTTGGATGCGCTGGATAAGGAAGGGCTGCCGGCTTATTTTATGTATTTGCCGCTGCAGGAAAGCAATTACGACACCAAGGCGATAGGGCCGGAGACGCGCTTTGGCATTGCTAAGGGTGCCTGGCAATTTTTAGCTACCACAGGACAGGAATACGGTTTACCGCCGGGTCCGTTGGCGAATGTCAGGGAATATGACGAGCAGGACGCGCGCTTCGACTTTGCTCAGGCCACTCAAGCTGGCGCGAAATACCTGAAATATATCTACAGTAAGCAAGCGCAGGCATCAGGATTGTTAGTCATGGCCAGCTATAACTACGGCCACAATAAAGTGCGCGGCATGGTGGAAAAAATGCCCGACAACCCGCGCGACCGTAACTTCTGGAAGTTCATCCAGCAATACGAAATTCCGCTGGAAACCTACGATTATGTGTTTTACATCGTCTCGGCCGCAGTGATAGGTGAAGACCCTAAGCATTTCGGTTTCGACTTCAGCCCGCCGCTGTTACAAATATCTCAGGCCGTTAATTGATAGGTCTGATTTAATTCGGTAGCTTCGATAACACAGGGTATCTTGCACCCTTAAACGGTCCTGGGCTTGAACCTAGCGACATATACCGTAGCACCCCATTCAATTCTACCCACCACCACAAGGAAACAACGATGAGTATGACGCTTTGGTTGAATATCCGTAACGGCGAAACTTACGAGAGCAACGGCGAAGATCATTCCGCTGTCTTCTACCTGCAAGAGCCACTGGATGCGTTGGCTGACAAACTCAATGTCACCCCGCTTAGCGCCTTTTATGATGATACTGACGTTCGCTATAACATGGACGAAACCGGCGAGTTTGAAGACTGCGAAGAAGGCTGGTCGGCATCAGCCGCCAATTGGTTTCCGGCCGCAGCCGTATTGTCTTCGGTATCCGTGATATTGGACCACCTGCAAACCAATCCTAACGCGTTAACGACCGCAGACGGCTGGAAGCAAGACGATGTCATTGACGAGCTTACCGATTTTAAGTCCGAGCTTGAGCGTGTCGCAGCGCAGTCAAACACGGTCCATTTATGTATCGTCATGTGATGCCTAGCCTGGTAATCAAACGGACCTGCGCAAAAAAACCGTGCAGATCCGTAATTTCTAAGGTCGATCTCAAGGCGCCCGAATGGCTGACTAAAGCGGAAATTTGTGCCGCTGTTTGACACCATGGTACCTGTAAGGATGTGGTGGCTCCCGGGCTGGGCTCGGGCGATTTAAAATCGATCTACAACAAAGTAGACACTGACTGATTAAATTCGACCCGTTGCGGACGGTCGCCACATCTGATTCAATGTCAGCATTTTGATGTTTACCAGCCATATCTACTTGGCTCCAATGATATACAGAAGAGAAATTCATATGCTGATCAATAATTTATCGTTTCGAGGATCATTTTTCTGTAGAAATACGGAAACTACCTAATTCCTTGTTAGGCGTAAGGGAACATAATGAACGAACAATATATTTGGCCTCTTGTTGGCGTTTTCCTTGGCTGGCTTCTCAGCGCCATTGCCGCTGGTTGGAAGGCGCGCGAAGCTGACAGAAGAAGCATCGGGAAATTGCTTGCGAAACTCATTCGGATACATAGTCATGTGCGTATTTTGCAAGCAGCGTCAGAGACCTTTAAAGACAATGTTTCAAACTGGGAAGAATACGAGCAAATACGCAAGTATGTGTCAAACAAGCACTTCCTTGAACCCATTATAGATATCGAAAAGCTTCATTCGGCGGTTGACGAAATATCTGGTGTCTATCCCATGGAGTCACTTCAACTGCGCGAACTAATCGATTTGCTTTCAAAAGCAAAGTCGGCTTCGTTTATCGCTGCCTCAAAAAACAATGACGTCTATGTCCGACTTTTATCGGCACATGAAGTTGGTTTGGATCTCGCTGCGAAAGAGCTGGAGAAAGGAATTAGAGTGCTCGCACTTAAGCATTCAGTGGTCACTTACATACAAATTATTCTTAAATTGCAGAAGGGAGTTCGTGGTCTCACTGGCAATGAAGACTTCATGAAGAAATTTTCAGCCGAAACTTGGTCCGCAATCAGACAGGCCCAACAAGACGCTCAAGCCGACGGGCTCGCCTCTGGCGATCCCGCCGCTTAGCTTCCGGTTGGCGCTCATCCGTATCCATGGCCAGCCCTAAGAACCTCGTGATTACACTCCCTGACTATGAGCGCATCTTCCGTGTTATCCATGGAGTGCTGCTCAATGAGAGAGGCGATCCACTACGAGCCTGTATGTACTTCAGTGTCATCGGCTGCTCGATTCTTGAGCGATATCACCGGGTAAAGGCAGAGCCAGTCTTTGGCATGGCGGCTTATCGGCTTGATGGCAATCTCATGGTTTTCGCCGAGAACGACGGACAAACTATTCGGGCAACAGCCAAAGGGTTCCACTGCTGGATTGAAGTTGACGGAGTGGCAGTGGATTTTCAGGCGCCACTCTTCAAGGACTTTGCCGCTAAGCAACAGCCTCCAATTTCGCTGCCTCGAAAAATGATGCAGAAGCGCTTAGATCAGGCTGGCGCTAGTATCGACGAGATGACTGTTTCTGGTGCGCATTGGTACAGCAGGGATGACCAGTTACGCTCAGAACTCCTCTCGGACTTCGTTCAAAAGCCAGCGAATTCTGACTTCATTGACATCTGCCTTCAATGGTATGAGCCAACACCAAAGAAGTTCCCGGACTGCATCCAAATCGGCAATCAACATGGGCATGTCAACAATGTGCCGTTGTCGCCTTGTCGTATCAGCGGCGCATGGTAAGCACTAACAATTCATGCAAGCCGACAATACTTCGCGGCGCGGCTTTGATACAGGCGTTAACAGCAGCTTTTGGGTGTTTAACTGCTATTAGTAGAACGATGCCGATAGACAGCTACTGGCCGAAGTCTGTCTTCCCTCGCCAGCCAACATCAAAAGGTTAAGGCCTATCTGTAATTCCAATAGGCTACACCCTATTGCGTCGCAGTTTGGCTTTACTGTTTGGGCACAACAGCCTGTCATTAGTCCTCGGGCTAAAGAATTTGCGTTAGCCAAAATCTATTGGCGGCGCCGGTCAAGCTAAAGCGGAATTTTTTGCCGAGCTGTTTTATTATGGTCACTACAAGGATGTGTTCGCTCCCGGGCTGGCTCGGGTGTTTTTGACCGACAAGGATTTGCGATGCCTCCCTGCGCTGTATTCATTCGGCTGTTTTCGGCCTCTACTCGTTTCACTTTTCCCTGCCTGCTGATGATCGCTAACGCTACTGTGTGTCAGGCCGGTCTGAATGAAGCAATCAATCTACCCATCAACCCCACACCGCAGCAACCGGCCTTATTGCTCGAACTGGGCAGTGGGTCTCCAGCACAATCTGATCCCTTACCCGGTGTCCAGGTCTTGCAAGGTCAGATGCTGCAAGACCGTCAATCCGGCGTCAGCTGGCAAGTCGAGCCTGACGCCGTTAACGCGCTGCATTCAGGCTTTGGCCAATGGTCAGCGGCATTTCGTTTTAACTTAACCAAGCCTGTTGCGGGTGATTTTAAATTTTGGGCGCGCTGGCGGCAGGGCGGCGATCCGAATGTTTGCATACAGACTTTTGACATCTGGGCGGGACCGGATGCCGGCCGGTTGGCGCTGCGCGGTAGTTTGTCGCTAAAACCTAAGGGCTGGGAATATGCCTGGATGACCGGCGATAAGTCGGTGCCTCTCCAAGCCGGCGATAGGGTGATCGAGATTCGTAATAGCGGCAACGGTCACGATGCTAAAGTGTTCGACGCGTTTTTATTGGCGTCGCCGTGGGCGGTATTGCCGTTTGCGGGTAGTGTTGATCAACCGGCGGTGCTATTGGAATTGGGCAAAGCGCCGGCTTTGGGAGCGTTGCCCAAGCCGCGCTATCTTGACGTTGTTACAGGCAGTGCCACGGCGGGCCGCAATACCGGCGCACTGGCCACCGAGCAGGATGAAGCATTATTGTTTCATCAGGGCTTTGGTGAGTGGGGTGGACGTTTTCGCTTTGAATTACCGACAGCGCTTAAGCCTGGACAATACCAGCTATTGGCCCGCTATAAAAGCGGCGGCGAGGTGTCGCAGGTCAAACAAAGCTTCATCGTCAAGGCCGGAGCCAACCCTGAGGAGTTGGCGACTCGCGCCGAGTTTGCGCTGACCAATACCACGCCGTGGGAATACCAATGGTTGCCGGCTTCCACCAGCGTCACATTGTTGCCGGGCGACCGGTGGTTGGAAATCGAAAATAGCGGCAAGGCAGATGGTGCCAAAGTCTTCGATGCGTTTTTATTAAAACTGGATAAACCGCTGGGCGATTGGATGTCCGTCGAGCAGGCTCAAGCCAGAAATCGTTTCTTGGCGTTGACCAAGCCTGCCGCCGCAGGCCCGCGACGCCTTTATCTGCTGGATGGCAAGGGTGAAAACGCCGATGTAATGTTTCGTGGCTTGGCTGCAGATGTGGCGCGGCCTGTCTATGACAATTTGCCGGTGACTTATCTGATTGGCCCGGAAGCCGAAGCTATGGCTGGGCAATTGAATCTCGAGACTCTGCCTGCTGCGGTAGTCACCGACGATCATTTCACCGTGCTCGGGGTATTCACGCAGCCTAGGAACGAAACGGAGGTGGTCAAGTTTCTGGCCGAACCTGGCAAATTCGGCACGATGCCGAAACCAGCTCCAGTTGCTCCCTCGCAGCCAACTTCGCTGAACAATGGCGTGCCATCAGCGTGGCTGGTCGGCGGCTTGCAGGATGGGCAGGCCGGCCTGTCGGTGTTTGGCTTGGACACTGAAACTGTCTCAAGGCCCAATCCAGAACAACCGTATCTGAGTCTGGAAATGATGGGCGGCAAAATGCGCGATTGGCGCATCGCACCAACTCAGGCCAACGGTGAGACCGATATTGAAGCCAGCACCCAGCACGCCTATGGCTGGTCGCGCGGCACTGGGTATGCCCAGCTTTACGTTTACGCCGAACGGGCAACGCAAACGCATCTGCATTTGCGACATTCCGGTATCAAATCCGTCGGCTGGCTGGATGGCCAGCCTGTTACGTTTAGCGATGATCCAACCCCGCCGGCTGGGTTTGCCAACTCCATCGGCACCCGAGCCAATGCTCTATTGCACGGTTTGACCACCGAAGGCTTGCCGGCAACTGCATCAGCGGAGCGCACGCAGTTCCCGCAATTGGCGATGTTAAACCTGACGCCCGGCTGGCACAGCTTGTTGCTGAAACTGGTGATGCAACATGAGCAAGGGCAGCGCTTTTATTTTTCCGGTCTGTTTACCGATCCCGCCGGGCGGCCGCTGTCGGGCTTGCAAACTCAAATCGCCGATCCCGATGCCGATTTGGCTTTGCAACGTATCGCCGCCAAATTGCGGCCAATAATGTTCGTCGATGCCCCGGCCAACCTGCTGCATCCAGGGGATGCGGCGAAGTTAAAAGTGGATTTACGCTGGCAGCCGATTTTGGAAGAAACAACTTTACCGGTGCCGCTACTGCGCTTTCCGGCAAAGTTACGCCTGCGCCTGGTTGATTACAGCGGTAAACAAATCGCCGAACGGGAAGTCACTGATACCTTTCCCGGTCAGGTCGAAGCCGATTTTGGCAAGCTTCATGAGGCGGGTTATTACGCGGTTTATCCGTCCTTGTATACGAACGACGGCCGCTTGATCATGCATTATCCGGCCGACGGTTTTAGTGTGGTTGGAGGCAGTGCAGCCCAAAAACAAAGATTGGCGCAAAAGAAACTCTGGAACAACGATTACTACGCGCTGGCCGACGGCGATAAAAGTTTCAGGCAGCCCGGCGGCTATTTTGCCTGGTTGGAGCGCATGGGGATTTTTCGAAGCATCGGCAGCTATCCGGGCTTCGACGCGCAGTATCGACCATTATGGGAGCAAGCCAAGCAGCGCGGCTTGCAGCTATTCGCCGATTCCTCCGGTGATAGCAACTGGCTGAACGACAAGCCGGGCGATGGCCAAAACTTTGTCAATGCCGCCGCAGCGTACACGCGCTATTTCAAGTCCACGAACGAAATAGACATTCGCCATGAAGCCGATTGGCAAAAGCTGCGCGAGCCGGCGCATTGGGTCGAGCGGGCGAAATGGGAGTACCAACAAGCCCATCAAGCGCGCAGCGATGCGCATGTTGTCGGCGGTAGCCTGGTCAGGCCGGGCGAGGGCGATTGGTTTAAACAGGTGTTGCAGCTAGGTTTGGATAATTATCAGGATGCTTGGGACGTGCACGCCTATCCGCAACAGCCGCCGCGTTTCGGCGGACCCATTGGTAATGGTTCAAACGAAGATGAGCGCGGCGTGCTGGCAACCTATGCCAGCCTGGGCCGCAGCAACAAATTGCCGTTCTGGCTCGGCGAAGCCGGTGCCAAGGCCATGCATGGCTTCAGCGGCCGGCGCTGGCAGGCCGAGCAGGTGGCGAAAATCATCGCCTGGGTCAACAGCCGTCAGGATTATCTGGGCGTAGCGTTTTGCATCGCTCATGAATATGACTTGGCTTATGGTCGCATCTGGGATTATTCCTTGGGCCATAAGCCGGGCGAGGCGGCCATGTATACCGCTGGCGCCCTGATCGACGGGCTACCTTACCGTGCTGTCGATACCCAGGACGGCAATATTCAGGCCGCCTATTTTGGCGATACCTTCATGATCTGGCGCACAGACGAAACCAGCAGGGTCTGGACCATGCAGCTAGAGCCGAAGAAAGCCTGGGTGGCGGTGGATGTAGTCGGACATGTTCGAGACTTGGCCGTAGATGTCACGGGTAAGGCCAGTGTTTCCATTTCATCCAGCCCTGTCTATTTATTACCGCGCGCTGACTATCTAAATTTGCTTCGCGATTAATAGCTGGGCTATTTGTGTCGTCTTTGCAAGGAAAATGGTTTTTCTATCCAGCAAAATAATGCGGCCGAGGGTAATAAGGTAACCAGGAAAATCGGTGCTAAACCAATCCAGAATAGTAGTTCGCTATTGTGATGAGGGGGAAGTAATTTGGCAAATACCATGAAAATGGCTTTTAATGACAGGCCATGAATTAAATAATAAGAGTAACTCATGTTGCCCAGCCATCTAAGGTAGGGTAGGGTAAATAAATAGTTGGTAAATCCTGAAGTACAAAAACATTCCAGACAGAAAATAAAAAACAGCGTGAAAAGCAATAAATACTTTAATGAAATGTTGATGGGGTAATAGCTGGTTATTGCAAATGATGTAATAGCCAATATTAAAGCAAATAAGCCTATAGGCGGAAAGTGTTTTAAATAGCCGCTTTCAACAGTTTCGTATAAAATTATTCCGGCAACAAACATTAATAAGCGAATCGGGCCGCTATGATTGTAAAAATAGCCGAATAGTATTAGCGATGCTGATGAAAACAATAATATTCTATACTTTCTCGGCCAGGCCCGCAGCTTGAGCGTTATTATTAGCAGCGGAATCAACAGGTAGTAAAAAAATTCATAGCTCAATGACCAGGCCACGGTGATGATGGGAGTAATATCGAACAGACCGGGCATCAGCAAATAATTTTGTGTTACGAAAATAAATCCGCTTTTCCAGCCGGCAGGAATTTTAGATTCGGACGGAAAAGCAAACGAAAGTGCCAGGTAAATAATAAATACCACGGTAAAGGTGGGATAAATTCTCTGTATTCTGCGGTATAAATATTTTTTGAATTCGGTAGGCTTTTTTATCAGCATGCCGTAAATTAAATAGCCGCTTAATACAAAAAACAAATCAACGCCGGTATTGCCGATGGTATGGATATTTTTCGCAATTGCGTGAGTAATCGAATTTGTCAGCAACCACGGTTCTATTAATGTCACATAGTGAACCAGAAAAACCAGCGACACCGCAAAACCGCGTATACCTTCCATCGAGCGAATAGCGTTATGGCCGACGTGGGATATTTCGAAAGTATTACGGATCCAACTTGCGATAGTTATCATAGTGTTTGCTTAGCTCATTAAAGCAGGGTAGAGGGTAAAGGCGATTAAACTACACGCCAAGAAACGCAGCTGATTTACAAGTTGCCAAGGCCCGTTCGATACATTAACCGCACTTGGCTGAAATTTGAACGGGCAAATCAGCCGTTTGTAAATTTACTTGGTTGGAGATCCGGCCCGGCGCTAGACTAATGAAATCCCTAAACAGTATAGGATGGTCATGGTGACTAGTTCAAAGCAAACGCCCTTGTACGATTTACATCGGCAATTGGGTGCCAAGATGACCACGTTTGCCGGCTACCAAATGCCGGTGCAGTACAAAGGCGGCATCATTCACGAGCATTTGCACTGCCGCAGTCAGGCCGGTTTCTTCGATATTTCGCACATGGGCCAGTGCCGGATTGTGGGCGAAGGCGCGGCAGAAGCCTTGGAAAGGCTCACGCCCGGCGGTATTGTCGATTTGAAGCCGGGTGCGCAGAAATACACGGTATTGACCAATGCCGAGGGCGGTGTAGTCGACGACATTATAGTTACCCGCATTGAAGCGGGCTTATCCCTCATCGTCAATGCCGGCTGCAAGGACAAAGATTTTGCTTATCTACGCAGCCAGTTACCGGTCAATTGCTTGTTCGAACCATCAAACGATTTAGCTTTATTTGCCATACAAGGACCGGGCGCAGCGGCGGTAATGGCTAAGTTTTCGACCGAGGCTGGCGGACTAAAATTTATGCAGGCTTGTGCCACCGACATTGCCGGGAGCGCATGCCATATTAGCCGTAGCGGGTACACCGGTGAAGATGGCTTCGAGATTTCTTTGCCGCAAGCCGACGCGGAACGAATCGCACGTTTGTTTTTGGCGGACGAGGCTGTCGAACCGATAGGTTTGGGCGCTCGCGATACTTTGCGGCTGGAAGCCGGGCTTTGTTTGTATGGCCATGAACTGAACGAAACGATCACGCCGATAGAGGCGGGCTTGCAATGGATATTCAAAAAAGGCCACAGCGATTTTCCCGGCGCTGAGAAAATTCTGGCGCAACGGCAAAACGGCGCAGAGCGAGTGCGCGTCGGCTTGTTGGTGGATGGCCGAATTCCGGTACGGGAAGGCTGTGAGATCGTTCATCAAGACCAGCAAATCGGCTATGCGAGTAGCGGCAGTTTCTCGCCCAGTCTGAACCGGCCGGTGGCGATGGCGCTGCTTGATCGCCAATTTGCCGAACCGGGTACCGAATTAACCGCGCTGGTGCGGAACTCGGCTATTTCAGTGACGGTCACTTCGCTACCGTTTGTTCCGCATCGCTACTTGAGAAGATAAGCCCATGTCTGCAAAAAGCCCCCGTCTCGACCAACTGGAAATGCGCGGAAATTTTATTCAGCGCCATATCGGTCCCAATCCGCAGCAGACTCAGGAGATGCTGGCCGAGTTGGGTTTGCAGGATTTGGAAGATATTGTCGGTCAAGTCATTCCCGACAATATTCTCAACCGCGAACCCTTAAAACTCACCGGCACCATCAGCGAACGCGCTGTGATCAAATACCTGCGCAAGATGCGCGAGCGTAACAAGGTGCTGGTGTCGATGATAGGCATGGGTTACTACGACACCATCATGCCGGCGGTGATCAAGCGTAACGTGCTGGAAAACCCCGGCTGGTACACCGCCTACACGCCGTATCAAGCCGAAGTGGGGCAGGGCCGGCTAGAGGCGTTGTTAAATTTTCAGCAAATGATCATCGATTTGACCGGCATGGAGATCGCCAACGCCTCGCTGTTGGACGAAGCGACAGCGGCTGCGGAAGCCATGACCATGTCGCGGCGCTTAGCCAAAAGCCTGTCCAACAGGGTGTTGATCGATAAAGACTGCCATCCGCAAACCATCGCGGTGGTGCAGACCCGAGCCGGCTCCCTTGGCTATGAAGTAGTCGTCGCCGATCCGTTCGACAATCTGGCGCAACACGATTTCTTTGCCTTGATTCTGCAATACCCCGGCTCCAGCGGCGAAATTCGCGATCTTAGCGAGGCGACCGCGATTGCTCACAGCAAACAAGCGCTGGTGACGGTGGCCGCCGATTTGCTGAGTTTGGTGTTACTAAAACCGCCAGCTGCTTTCGATGCCGACATCGCCGTGGGCAGCGCCCAGCGTTTTGGTGTGCCTATGGGTTACGGCGGGCCGCATGCGGCTTTTTTTGCCACCCGCGACGACTTCAAACGTTCGATGCCGGGCCGTTTGATCGGTGTGTCCAAGGATAGTCACGGCCAGATCGCCTTGCGGATGGCTTTGCAGACCCGCGAACAACATATCCGCCGCGACAAAGCTACCAGCAATATCTGTACTTCGCAGGTTCTGCTGGCGGTGATTGCCGGTTTTTATGCGGTCTATCACGGCGCGGACGGGCTGCGTCTAATCGCCAGCCGGGTGCATCGTTACGCACAGATTTTGGCTGCGGGTTTGACGCAAAGCGGCCAGCATGTGCTCAGCCAATGTTATTTCGATACCGTGGTGGTCAGCGTGCCGAATCGCGCGCGCCGCATCGCCGCGCAGGCGGCTGACTTGAATATCAATCTGCGGATTATCGACGCCGATACGCTGGGAATTTCCCTGGACGAAACCACAAACCGTGAGCATTTGCGCACCTTGTGGCAAGTGTTTGCCTCGCCCATTGCCGAATTGCCGGATATTGGCGCGCTGGATGCAACACTGAACGAATGCATTCCTGATGCGTTATTGCGTGACGATGCGATTCTGCAAAATCCGGTGTTCAGTTTGTATCATTCGGAAACCGAGATGATGCGTTATATGCGGCGATTGGCGCGGCGCGATATTGCCTTGGACAGGGCGATGATCCCGCTAGGTTCGTGTACCATGAAACTGAACGCCGCCACCGAGATGCAGGCCATTTCGTTCCATGAGTTCAACGCCATGCATCCCTTCGTGCCGCTGTATCAGGCTCAGGGCTATCAGCAATTGTTCGCGGAGCTGGAAGACATGCTCTGCGACCTAACCGGCTTCGATGCGTTTTCTTTGCAGCCCAATGCCGGCTCCCAAGGCGAGTACACCGGTTTGCTGGTGATTCGCAAATACCATCAAGTCAACGGTCAGGGGCAACGCACCATTTGTCTGATTCCGGCGTCCGCGCACGGCACCAATCCGGCCAGCGCCAGTTTGGCCGGCTTGACCGTGGTGGTTGTGGCTTGCGACGAGCAAGGCAATGTCAGCGTCGATGACCTGCGCGCCAAGGCCCTGCAATATCAGGACACGCTGGCGGCACTGATGATTACTTATCCTTCTACACACGGCGTTTACGAACAAGCCTTCCGCGAGATCTGCGACATCGTCCACCAACACGGCGGTCAGGTCTATATGGATGGTGCTAATTTCAATGCCTTGGTCGGCATCAGCCGGCCGGGGAAAATCGGTGCGGACGTCGCGCATCTGAATTTGCACAAAACTTTTTGTATCCCGCATGGCGGTGGTGGTCCTGGCGTCGGGCCGATAGGTGTCGGTGCACATCTGGCGCCGTACTTGCCTGATCATCCGCTCGTCGAAGGCGTGAATCCGGCCAAAGGCGAGCACGGCACGGTCGGCACTGTATCCGCCGCACCCTGGGGCTCGGCCAGCATTTTGACCATTTCCTGGGCATATATCGCCATGATGGGCGCCACCGGCTTACGCCGGGCTACCTTGGCGGCCATCATGAATGCCAATTACATCGCCCGCCGCCTGGCGCCGCATTATCCGATTTTGTACACCGATGCCAACGGCTGGGTGGCGCACGAATGTATTATCGATTGCCATCAATTCCGCAAAACCGCCAATGTTACCGTCGAGGACATTGCCAAACGCCTGATCGATTACGGTTTCCACGCGCCGACTGTGTCGTTCCCTGTCGCGGATACCTTGATGATAGAACCGACTGAAAGCGAGAATAAAACCGAGATCGACCGCTTCTGCGCGGCTTTGATAGCGATTCGAGATGAGATTAGAGAAATCGAAGACGGCTTGGCCGACAGCCATAATAATGTGCTGCACAATGCGCCGCATACCCATCGTTTGCTGTTGGAAGAATGGACGCTACCGTATTCCCGGCAAAAGGCCTTCTTTCCAGATAGTCATCAGCACGACGACAAATACTGGCCGCCGGTCGGTCGCATCGATAATGTCTACGGCGACCGTAATGTGCTGTGCAGTTGCCCGACCGATTGGGCCGAGCCGATGGAGCCCACATCCTGAACTCAAATATGCAAGCCTTGGCTTTTGTTGACCTGGAAACCACCGGCGCCTCAGCTACTAAAGACCGCATCACCGAAATCGGTATCGTTTTGGTTGACGAGGATGGTGTGCGCGTGTGGAACCAATTAGTAAATCCGCAAACCCGGATTCCGCTGTTTATCGAGCAATTGACCGGCATCAGCAACGAAATGGTCGCCGAGGCCCCCAGCTTTGCGCAAGTGGCCGGTGAAGTGGCGGAATTGCTGGAAGGGCGCTTATTCATCGCCCACAACGCCCGTTTCGATTACGGCTTTTTGAAGAACGAGTTCAGCCGGGTGGGCATGACGTTTCGGCCGCAAGTGCTTTGCACTGTCAAACTGTCGCGGGCTTTGTATCCGCATTTTCATCGGCATAACCTGGACAGCCTGATCGAACGCCACGGTTTGCAGGCCAAAGACCGGCACCGGGCCTTGGCCGATGCGCAATTGATTCATCAATTTTGGACCCAAGCCTACGAGCAATTTTCCGACGAAACCGTCGATGCTGCCGTGCAGCGCTTGGTAGGGCGCTCCAGCTTGCCGTCCAACATCGATCCCTTACTGATTCACGATTTACCGGAAGCGCCAGGCGTTTACCTGTTTTACGGTGAAAACGACTTACCGTTGTACATTGGCAAAAGCGTGAATATTCGTAACCGGGTGTTAGCGCATTTCGGCGCCGATCATAAAAACAACAAGGAAATGAGCTTGGCCCAGCAACTGCGGCGCATCGACTGGATCGAAACCGCCGGCGAGTTGGGTGCGCTGTTGCTGGAAGCGCGCTTGATCAAGGAAAAAAGCCCGGTTCACAATCAGCGCTTGCGCCGTAAAAACGCTTTGTGTGCTTGGCAATTGCAACAACAGGGCGAACAGCTTAAGCCGGTATTGAGCTGGGCTGGCGAACTGGATTTTGGTTCGCAGGATAATTTATACGGCCTGTACCACAGCCTGCGCGACGCCCAAAAAGCCTTGCGCGGCGTCGCCGAACAGCACGGCCTGTGTTTGAGCGTATTGGGCTTGGAGAAAACCACCGTCGGTCGGCCGTGTTTCGGTTACCAAATCAAAAAATGCCGTGGCGCTTGCGTCGGCGCCGAAGCGCCATTGGCCCACGCCGCACGGGTGTTGATCGCCATGCAAAAACTCAAGCTCGCCGTCTGGCCTTATCCGGGTGCGATCGGCGTTTGTGAAGGCGAGGAACTGCATGTGATCGATCGCTGGTGTTATTTGGGCACGGCCAAAAACGAGGCGGAAATCGCGGAGTTATTGCAGGCCGGCGCTCCGGCGTTTGATCGGGACACTTACATGCTGCTGAGTAAGTCGTTGAGGAAGGCGGAGGTCGTCGCGTTGCCGCGAACATTGGAAATGGCTGGTTAATGACTATATTCCTCCGTTAACACTTTCCTAATTGAAAGGCAGATAAAAATAGGATTCTGTCCCTCGTTATCACGCTCCGGCGTGGAAATGCATATTGGTTTTGAAGACTGTATGGATTCCGACGAAGGACACTCGGAACCAAAAAAACCAGCAAAGATAGGCCAAAGTCGAGGAATTTTACCATGACCCATTTTTATCGCTTTCGCCAAGTATTCGATGTTATCTCATCAGGCGATTTTTGTTTGAAGAAGGCTTATCGCCCGTCGGGCAAGGAGGGCATGCTACCCATCGAGTGGACCAAGGCCATGGAAGAAATCCCTCAGAACCCACCCTGGCCGCACTGTAAGGTGTTACGTGCACCGCTGTTTCCGGCAGGTTTCGAGCAGAGATATTACATGTTCAAGCTGAAGCCCGGTACGGCCATACCGGACTTTTACGGTCCCGGCGAGCGTCTACTGGTGTCCGAAAGGGCGCGGGCGGTGCTGGAGACCTGCGACGATTTCGAGCACGAATACGTCGAAACGGAAATTCAGGACGAAAATCGGCAGCGGATCAATGAACAACCCTATTACTTGTTGAGTGTCAGGCGTTATTTAAGAATCGACGAACTGGGTGAAAAACTCAATAAGAGCCTTATACCGTTTTCCGCAGATGCATATGAAGAGGATTACTTGCCCGTCCTACAGAACCACCCCGAGCTGATGGAAAAAGTGGCGCAATTGCCGTTGTGGCGGCATCGCTTGAATGAGTCTGTGGTTTATATGAGCGAGCGAGTGCTTACCACTTTGCGGGATGCCGGCCTAACCGGCCTTAACGAATACAGTGACCCAATAGGCGAACCCGGCGAAACCATTAGCCGCTTCGAAGTCCGA
This sequence comes from Methylomonas sp. 2F7, assembly GCF_057126975.1. Classification (NCBI taxonomy): domain Bacteria; kingdom Pseudomonadati; phylum Pseudomonadota; class Gammaproteobacteria; order Methylococcales; family Methylococcaceae; genus Methylomonas; species Methylomonas sp. 2F7. The sequence continues at coordinate 3,821,319 of NZ_CP195203.1, read as the reverse complement.
TAACCGAATACCGATACTGTTATAAAGCGCCATCCGCCAAATTGGCTAATCTTCAACAATATCAAACTATCGACCTAACCACGTCCCAGGCGGAACTTATTTCTTCACGGTGAATTTACTCGAGCGCAAATCTGACCTGTTATTTGAACATATCGACAAACTCAGGCACGCGGTCTGTATCGTTCGGGGAAAATAACCTTTCATATCGACGCCTGAGCGGGCATCCAGTGCCATGAATGACAAGCGTTAATCTATCGTGGAGTCTGGATTTCGGCAATCCCTGCCGAAACGACGAGCTCGTTTGTGAATCTGACAAAGTAGAAGTGAGGCTCTAAAAAAACCGAGATCGCATCCTTGTCCTCAGACCTAGGTCGCGGGCTGCAACCAGATAAAAATCCAAGCGTTTAACTCTAGTTAAGTACAGCACCATAGAAAGTTTGTTAATCCTTTCTGCGTATTAAGGCCACACCAATAGAGCTTGGCGGGCATTAGTTGCTAGCCAAAATCCAGTGTTTTTCAGTTCCGCTTCATCGGAATGCTGCTATTATCAATCTCACACGACAGACTGTTAACTTCACTGCTCGATTCCACACCAGCCGATGTCTGAAAACACCATCAAATACGCCCAACTTGTCGATCTTGCCAGTCTGCAAACGCTGATGGACGATTTGTACCGGGTGGTCGGCATACCAAACGCGATTATCGATACCGACGGCATCGTTATCACCAACGCCGGATGGCAAGATGCCTGCGTAAAATTTCATCGGGTCAACCACAACACATGCAGTAACTGCATAGAAAGCGATACGGCATTGGTTGAAAGCATGCTGAAGGGTGAGCGGTTTGCAATCTACAAATGTCTGAACGGGTTGGTGGATTCGGCCATGCCGATTATCGTCGAGGGCCAACACGTCGCCAATATTTTTACCGGTCAATGTTTTATTGAGCCTCCCGATCTGGAGTTCTTCCGCCGCCAGGCCCGGCTCTATGGGTTCGAAGAAAATAGTTATCTGCAAAGCATCAGCAAGGTACCGGTCATTGCGAAGCAGCGGCTGGAAACCATCACCGAAATGTACGCGCAACTCGCGCAAGCTTTTGCCAAACACGGCGCGGATCGGTTGCAGCAAAAGCAGGCGGCTGCGGAATTGGCGGAGCTGAATAACGAATTGAATCGGCGCGTCGAGGAAAGAACCGAGCAACTGATTCAAAACAATCAGCAACTGCTGTTGGAAAAGCGGGCCTTGGCCGCCAGCGAAGCACGCTTATCGGCACTATTCAAACACATGAGTAGCGGCGTGGCGGTATACCGAGCCAGCGAGGACGGCCGTGATTTCATTATCATCGGTTTCAACAAAGCCGCCGAGCAAATCGAAAAAATCACCCGTAAAGAATTGATCGGTAAAAAACTTACCGAAATGTTTCCGGGGGTATTCGAATTCGGCTTATTCGAAGTCTTGCATCGAGTGGCCAAAACCGGAACGCCGGAGGCTTTTCCGCCGTCGTATTACCATGACGAGCGGATTCAGGGTTGGCGGGAAAATTATGTGTATAAATTGCCCGGTGGCGAAATCGTCTCGATTTACAACGATGTCACGGAGCGCAAGCTGGCGGAAAAGGCCTTGCATCTGACGCAGTTTTCGGTGGATAGAGCCACTGAATGTTTGTACTGGATAACCGCCGACGCTAGATTCCAATTTGTAAACAACACCGCCTGCCAAGTATTGGGTTATAGCCGGGAGGAGTTGTTGACATTTTCGGTAATGGATATCGACAAGGAGCTAACAGCAGAAAATTGGCCCGCGCATTGGCAGGAAGTCAAACAAAAAGGCGCGTTAAAAATGGAAGCCATTCATCGCTGTAAAGACGGCCGGGAAATTCCGGTGGAAGTGGCCGCGAATTATCTGGTCTTCGAAGGCCTGGAGTATAACTGCGCGTTCGTGCGCGACATCAGCGAGCGCAAAGCCCTGCAAGCGGAGTTGGAGCGCCAGGCGCGCATCGATTATCTGACCGGGATTGCCAATCGCCGTTATTTCATGGAGCAGGGCGAAGCGGAGTTGGCGCGCAGTGATCGTTACGGCAACCCGTTGTCGGTATTGATGCTGGACATCGACTATTTTAAAGCCGTCAACGACAACTACGGCCATGCGGCCGGCGATCAGGCCTTGCAAAAACTGGGCTGCATTTTGGTGGAAGTTTTGCGGGAAATCGACATTCCCGGCCGCATGGGCGGCGAAGAATTTGCGATCTTATTACCGGAAACCGGCTTGCTTAAAGCCCTTGAGGTGGCGGAGCGACTCCGAAGCGTGGTGGCCGGCAGCGTGATTCCGGTTGAATCGGGGTTTGAATTGCAATTTACCGTATCGATTGGCGTGGCTACCCTGACGGATAAAAACAGCAGTATCGGCGATTTACTGAATTTGGCTGATAAGGGTTTGTATCAAGCTAAACACAGCGGCCGGAATAAGGTCTGTAGTTTTTCGCTGCAACATTAGAATTGCATCGACTCGTCAAAACCTTCTCAACTCCGCGCCGCCTCGATAAATTGCGCCAAGGCCGCCACGGAACCGAAGATTTTCACCACATCGTCGCGTTCGGCATCGATTTTTACCTGATAAGTTTTGCGAATCGCCAAGCCCAGTTCCAGCGCGTCTATGGAATCCAGGCCCAAGCCATCATTGAACAACGCGGCGTGGCTGTCGATATCTGCCACATCAACATCTTCCAGCGCCAGTGTGTCGATAATCAGGTGTTTTATTTCAGTTTCCATCTCGCTCATGGCGTTCTCGTTGTTGAGTAAAATAATCCTGTAAATACTGCGTTAAGCGCCGCACCGCTATCGAGCGCGGTTGCAGTTCCCGGAAAGGCTGTAATTCGACATCCTCGCCTACAATCATTTGCAAATGAAAACGCCGTTGCGGGATTTGGTACCAAGCTTGGGTTTTAGTGAGGGTGCTAGGTTTGCAGGTCAGCGTTACCGGCGTGATTATACTATCGGCTTGTAAGGCAATGGCTGCCGCGCCGCGTTGAAATCGATAGGCCTGGCCGGGCACTGAGCGGGTGCCTTCCGGGAAAATGATCATGGTGCCGCCGTTTTGCAGCCAAGTGGCGCAATCATTGACCATCGTTTCAGAATCGGCGTTGCTGATATAGCCGGCATTCAAGATTGGGCCGCGCATCGCCGGGTTGTGCCACAGGCTGGCCTTGACAATGCAGTTGGCTTGTTTGATTCGGCTGATCAGAAATACCACATCCACCAAGGTTGGGTGGTTGGCGACAATCAGCTGGCGGGGACGGTTGAGTTTTTCCAGGCCGATCACTTCATAGCTCATGACGCCCAGTCGGTGCATCAAGCCTATAAACCCATAAAAACTCAGATGTACCGTGTATTGCGCGCGGCAGTTTTTTTCAGCGCGGCTGCCCGGCCATATGGCCAAGAGCGGAAAAACGAGCAGCCACAGCATCACGCCGCCGATCCCGAAGCTGGTAAAGCTGATGGCTGTTGCCAGCAGACGCCAGCCGAAGTCGATTTTTTTTAGTAGTGTTTTTACCATTGCCAGCCGCAGACCTGCTCGCCAAACACACCACATTGCAATGGAACGAGTAGGAAATTGATAAAGGCCGGCAATTGTAGCTGTTGCTCGCCGTGCTGACGAGTCGTTGACGATAAATCTAACCGCACGGCTAACCCTGTTCCGTGCGTCGCGAGCAGCTAGAAATAAGGTAAAGCAGTGTGTTTATATGCAGCCCGGTAGCGGACGGGAATCCTCTTTACTGAATTGCGGCAAGGTGGCGAAGGCTTCTTTCAGCTTTTCGTGCCACATCTTGCGGATTTTGCTCAGATACTCGTTGTCCTCCTGGAAACAATAGTATTCGTCCAGTATCAGTGTATCCCGATGATAGATCAACAGTTCCACCGGAGCGCCGACGCTGGCGTTGCTGCGCATCGTCGAATCCATCGAAATCAAACAGCAGCGGCCGGCTTCGTGCAGTGAGGTATCGATTTTTAAAAATCGGTCCAGCACCGGTTTGCCGTATTTGTTTTCGCCAATTTGCAGATAAGGGGTCTGCCGGGATGTAGTGATGCAATTGCCTTCCGGGTAAATCAAATAAGCGCCGTGCGGCTCTTGGCCGATTTGCCCCGCCAAAATAAAAGTGGCGGACGGATTGAAGCTGCTTTGGCCGGCATCCACATGACGGCGCTGTTTTTCGACGCTGATCCGTCCCAGATAGGCGGCCGCTTCCGACAGATAGTTGACCGTGTCCAGATTAACTTCGGTCTCTTCCTTCATATCGCGCTTCAACTGGTCGATCACGGCCTGCGTGGTGGCCAGATTGCCGGCGCTGAGCAGCACGATTTTCCGGTCAGATGCCGTACAAAATGGGTGCATTTTGCCGTAAATACTGACGTTGTCGATGCCGGCATTGGTTCTGGAATCCGAAGTTAAGACCAATCCGTCCTTTAGGGATACAGCAATACAGTAAGTCATGTGCTCTGTGCCTGAATATAGGGATAGCCGAAGTGTACTAAAGATACAACGCAAAGGCCAAGGCAAGTCTTGCATTAACTCGTAGTTGATTATGTTCGCCGTTAGTGGTCGGGTATTTGCACCACAACGATGCGACGCGGCCGGCTTTTGGGATCAGTTAGGTGCAAAATGAGTTGGTTTAACAGCTAGTCGAAATTCCGTGTTTGTCGCGCTAGGTGGGCTGTTTTCCGCCGATAAACTTGAATGGATTCACAAAAATTTGCCAATTTGTTGCTCAATTAAGGTCTGAATAAACGCTTTTCAAGCGCCGGTTAAGACAAACTTCGTCGCTGTTTTTTTCTGGAATAATCTATGCTTGTTTACCGCAATTGTCGAAATAAGATCATTAAAACAGTGGCTTAGTGGGGTTTTTGAGCTTGTCGACAAGCGTTGGGTGCGCGCTGTCTTGTAAAAAGCGTTTTTTAATTTGAGTGAATGAGCTAGGTGCTGAGGTGTCTAGTCAGTATGAGGTTTGACAAGTTTTTAAAGGGAGGAGGATGAATGCCATTTTGTGGATTTCGTCGGGGATTGTCGGTAGGTGAAGGTGAGCCGCAGATTAGCCTGACAGAATGGCTAATCCCCGATTTTCAATTGCTAGCAAGAGGAGTTTTATGAATGATTTTTTGCAGTCCCACTCGACAAAATTATTGGGATCAATGCCGGTGGTTAAAAGTTTTGAGGGGCGGTTAGCGTCTTTAAACGATTGGTGGGGCAAAATCACGCTGATAGGGAAAATAAATAGCCACAACGTGGCGACGACTATTTTGGACGATATGAGTCGTACCCAGCTTAAATTCGGCGAACTACAGAAACAATTGACCCATAATTTACTGGTCGAAAATGTGCAAAAACTGGTGCTGGATAACTCGTCGAAAGCGCAAGTGGCTATCGATTTGTTGATTCGTAACCTATTCGAGCGCACTGCAGATGTGGGTTTTCTGGCAACCGACGACGATATCAGAGTGTTTCTTGGTTCCGCGAATGTCAGCACCGAGCAAACGCAGTTCATCGAAAACAGGCTCCGTGAATATGTCAAAAAATACAGTGTTTACGACGAGATTATCGTCTTTGATACCCAAGGGAACGTAAAGGCCCATTTAGACAAAGCCAATTCCATATCCTATTCCAATGATCCCTTGTTGGCGGCAACGCTGAAGTCAGATCAGGATTATGTCGAAACCTTTCGCTATTCCGATTTACAAAGTGAGCGGCGCCACTCTTTAATCTATTCCTGCAAAATTACCCAAACCGATGACAAGAGTTCGCCGGTGTTGGGTGTTTTATGCCTGTGCTTTCGCTTTGATGACGAAATGCATAGCATTTTCGATGGACTCTTGATGTCGGGTGATATTGGGGTTTTAGCGATTATTGATCGGGATGGACAGGTGATTGCCAGCAGCAACGAACACTTGCTGCCGCTCAATACCGGATTTAAAGGTGATGCGGGCTTGAGAATGCTGAATTATCGGCGTCAAGACTATATCGTGAATATGCGCAGCACCAACGGTTATCAGGGCTTTTATGGTCTGGGTTGGCGCGGCCAAATGATGACCGGATTGGGTATGGCGTTCGGTCGCGAAGAAAGGCAGCTGTCCCGTAACAGCTATACCGAGATCATGCATCAGGCAAGTTCTTTTCCGCAGGAATTACGGGAAATCCATCAGGCTTCTTCGGATATCAATACCGACCTTGGCTTGCTGGTGTTAAACGGACAGATTGCATCGGCCCGTAAAAATGCCACCGAATTCATGCCGGTGCTGGAGGCCATCAGACAAATTGGCTCTGATATTACCGCCATATTTAACGCGTCGGTTAAGAGCCTGCAGGAAGTGACGGTGATGTCCTCGCATCTAAATAATGCTGGATTTTTGGCGTCCTTGGCGGTCGATATCATGGATCGAAATTTATACGAGCGGGCTAACGATTGTCGCTGGTGGGCGCTCACCTCAGCCTTTAGGCGGGGCTTGACGAACGCTGAGCTTAGTTTCACCGAAGCCCGCCAAATCAGCGAAATCCTGCAATATATCAACGCACTTTATACGGTGTACACCAATCTTTATCTGTATGACAGCCACGGTCGAATTCTGGCAGTCTCCTCGCCCCAGTATCAGATGTTAGTCGGCGTCAAGTTAGACGAGTCAACCGGTGCGACCGAGACTTTAAAGCACAGCGATTCCCAACATTACACGGTATCGGCGTTTGATAAAACGCATCTCTACGGCAATCGGCATACTTACATCTATAACGCCGCAATTACCGATTTGGAGGACCCGCGTAAAGTGTTGGGTGGCATAGGCATTGTGTTCGATAGCGAACCGCAGTTTGAATCGATGCTGAACGATGTTTTGCCTCGCGATAAACAAGGTAAGGTATTGGCTGGCTGTTTTGGCGTGTTTGCGCAGAGAAACAAAACGATTATTGCCGTCGCCAATAATCCCGCGCTCAAAGTTGGAGACACCTTAGAAGTTGATGCGGCATTTTTCGGGTTGAAAACCGGTCATCGTAGTTCGGAAGTGATACAGCTAAATGGTACGAGTTACATCTTTGGTGTCGCTGTCTCAAAGGGGTACCGCGAGTACAAAGTGCAGGATGGTTATCGTAACGATGTGATTGCCATGGTGTTTATCCCTTTTTGATGGCAGCGGCATCTCCCAACCCACCGGCTGACGCCGGTGTCGCTCGATGGACTAAATAACTTGTTCGGGTTAAATCCGCAAATAGGCGGCGTGGTCAGTATTCAGGTTGGAACAGCCCGGTTAAGCGCGGTCGCTTTGTGCAACTCCTTACAATCGTTCGGCTGAGAATGTGTCTTTACAAACATTAGGCAGCCTTTTTTGCGGCTGCCTAGATGTTATCCTTAATAATTTTCATATTAATCAATAGCTTAAAATGATTTCATAACTGGCATGGCCTGTGCTTTCTCACTGCATAACCAATCAAGTGAGGTGAAGAATATGGAACTGCCAGTAATAAACGAAACTCCAGCAGCAAGCGCAGGCGGCTGCTCCTCCCATTCTTGCGGTACAAGTGATGATCAACTCGGCCATTTGTCCGACGAGATTCGCTCCAAAGTAGAAAACCATCCTTGTTACTCGGAAGACGCCCACCACTATTTCGCCCGTATGCATGTGGCGGTAGCGCCGGCTTGTAACATTCAATGCCACTATTGCAATCGCAAATACGATTGTTCCAACGAGTCACGTCCCGGTGTGGTTTCGGAATTGTTGACGCCCGATCAAGCCGTGAAAAAAACCATGGCGGTGGCTGCCAATATTCCGCAAATGACGGTACTGGGTATCGCCGGCCCCGGTGACCCATTGGCTAACCCAGAAAGAACTTTCGAAACCTTCCGCCGTTTGAGTGCCGAAGCGCCGGACATCAAACTCTGCGTATCCACCAACGGTCTGGCCTTGCCCGAATCGGTCGAAGAACTGGCCAAGCACAACATCGATCACGTCACGATCACGATCAACTGTGTCGATCCGGAAATCGGTGCGCAAATTTATCCTTGGATTTTCTGGGAAAACAAGCGGATCAAAGGCGTGAAAGGCGCGAAGATTTTGATCGAGCAGCAGCAAAAAGGCCTGGAAATGCTGACTGCCAGAGGTATTTTGGTCAAAGTCAACTCGGTGATGATTCCCGGTGTCAACGATAAGCATTTGGCGGAAGTCAGCAAAATCGTCAAAGCCAAAGGCGCTTTCCTGCACAACGTGATGCCGCTGATTGCCGAAGCCGAACACGGCACCTTCTATGGTGTGATGGGCCAACGCGGCCCGACTCAGGACGAGTTGATGGATCTGCAAGACTCTTGCTCCGGCGACATGAACATGATGCGTCACTGCCGGCAATGTCGGGCCGACGCGGTCGGTCTGCTGGGCGAAGATCGCGGCGACGAGTTCACGATGGACAAAATCGAGGCGATGGAAATCGATTACCAATCGGCGATGGAAAAACGCAAGGTCATTCACGAAGCGATTGCCGAGGAAATGCATAGCAAGCGCGCCGCCAAGGTCGAAAAAGCCGCCAGCCATGCCGACGAGCCCAAGCTGAATACCCGTCCGGTGTTGATGGCTATCGCGACCAGCGGTCAAGGCGTGATCAATATGCACTTCGGACATGCCAAGGAATTCCTGATCTACGAAGCTTCTCCGAACGGCGTGCGCTTTATGAGTCACCGCAAGACAGACTTGTATTGCGGCGGCGACGATACCTGCGGCGACGGCGAGAGCGTATTGCAACAAACCATTCGTTCTCTGGCCGGCTGTGAAGCGGTGTTGTGCTCGAAAATCGGTTACGAGCCCTGGGACTTATTGGAAAAAGCCGGCATCGTGCCAAACGGCGAACACGCGATGGAACCTATCGAAGAAGCCGTGATGGCGGTTTACAAGGAAATGGCTGCCGCCGGCAAGTTGGATGAGGCTGCGCCGCAAGAAGAGCGGGCGACGGCATAGCCCAATATTTCCTCTCCGGCCGGAGAGGGTGGGGCGAGGTGAATCAAAAAAGCTTTTGCTTATTCAATTCTCCTCTCCCCAGCCCTCTCCATCAGGAGAGGGAGATTGTTAGAAATGATTAACCATCGAATACAAAGGTAACGTCATGGCCTTACAAATTATCGAATCCTGCGTCAACTGTTATGCCTGCGAGCCGTTGTGCCCCAGCAAGGCGATCTACATGTCGGAAAAAGCCGGACATTTCCGGATTAACCCGAAAAAATGTACCGAGTGCGAAGGCGATTATAAAGATACGCAATGCGCCAGCATCTGCCCGATTGAAGGTGCCATTCTCGATGCCTTAGGCGTTCCGATTAATCCGCCAGGTTCGTTGACCGGTATTCCGCCGGAAAAAATGGCAGAGGCGATGGCGGAACTACAAGCACATTGACGGCCATGGCCACCGTGCATTTCTATGAAAAGCCGGGCTGCTTGAACAATACCCGGCAAAAGCAGTTGTTGAGTGCTGCCGGCCATTTGCTGGTGGTTTACGATCTGCTGCAACAGCCGTGGGGCAGGGAACCGGGCAAGTTGCGCTCGTTTTTCGGCGACATGCCGGTCGCGGATTGGTTTAACCGCAGCGCGCCGGCTGTCAAACAAGGGTTGGTCGATCCAAACACTGTCAGCGAAGACGAAGCTATAGCGCTGATGGTGGCGCAGCCGTTGTTGATTCGGCGGCCTTTGATGGAGGTCAACGAACAACGCGTCTGCGGTTTCGACCAACAACAGGTCGATGCCTGGTTGGGCTTGGCGACAGCCGTATCGCACAAAAATTTGGAAACCTGTCCCAAGCAGTCGCACGCCGAGGCTTGCAAGCCATGAACAGCGTCCAATTGGAGAGCGAAGACGGTGTACCGCTTGCGGTAGCCCTGTCGGAACGCGTGCATTGGGTCGGCGCGCTGGATCCGAACCTGCGTACTTTCGACATTATCCTGAAGACCGCCAACGGCACCAGTTACAACGCTTATGTGATTCGCGGCAGCGAAGGCGTAGCGGTGATCGACACCGTGAAGGAAGGCTTTGCCAACGACTTTTTCGCCCGCCTGGAAAGCGTTGCCGATTATGCGGAAATCAAAGTTATCGTCCTCAATCACTTGGAACCCGATCATACCGGCGCCTTGCCGGAGTTGATGAAACGGGCCCCGCAAGCGCAATTGTTCATTTCCCAAAAAGCCCAGTCGATGCTGAAAGGCCTGCTGAAACAGGACGAGCTGAGCTATACCCCGGTGGTGACCGGCGACAAGGTCTCTTTGGGTGACCGCAGCCTGGAATTTTTGCACACCCCTTACTTGCATTGGCCCGACACGCAATGCACCTATGCCCCGGAAGAAGCGATGCTGTTTTCCGGCGACGTGTTTGGCTGCCATTTTTGCGACAACCGCTTGTACAACGACAAAGTCGGCGATTTCCGCTTTTCCTTTGAATACTACTACGCCCACATCATGCGGCCGTTCAAGGAATATGTGGTCAGAGCTTTGGAACTGATAGAGCCTTTGCCACTGAAATTGATTGCGCCCACCCACGGCCCGATCTTGCGCGACCGCCCGCAGCATTACATCCAGCGCTACCGGCAGCTATCCAGCCCGGCGCTGCATAACGAACTGCGGCCCAACCAGAAAACCCTGCTGATTTTTTACATCAGCTCCTACGGCAATACCCGACGGATGGCGGAAGCGATTTATCAAGGCGCGATGCAAATAGAGGACGTGCGGGTATCGCTTTACGATTTGGAGGGTGGGGAAGTCTCTCCCTTTGTGGATTTGATCGAAGAAGCAGACGGTTTGGTGCTAGGCACGCCGACCATCAACGGTGATGCGGTCAAGCCGATTTGGGATCTGCTGTCTTCGCTGGCCGTGGTCAATCTAAAAAACAAACTCGGCGGTGTCTTTGGCTCTTACGGCTGGACTGGCGAGGGTGTGCGCTTGGTGGAAGATCGTTTGCGCGGCTTGAAACTGCGGGTGCCGATTCAGGGCCTGCGCGTCAAGTTGATCCCGACCGACGACGAGATCCACGAGTGCAAAGCCTTTGGCTTGGAACTGGCTCAGGAGTTAACTGGGGCCAGAGAGTCGAGAGTGATTAATTTTGCGGACCTGTAAACCGGATAAAACAGACGCCTGCTATTGAGCCTACAGCGTTATTCGTGGGCTAAACCGATCCAAGGACGCATCGGTGACCTCACCGGCCGCAAGGCCGGTGAAAATCAGGAATCGTTTCGGTTCCAAACCGGGAGTCCTCAGATTAGAGGCTGCCGAGATTACTTTTAAACCTTATGGAGTTTTTACAATGGCCAAATCGACCATTACATTTGAAGATATAAACGTGACTGTTACCGTCCCCGCCGGCACCCGGGTTATTGAGGTGTCCGAGAAAGTAGGTTCCGGTATTACTTACGGTTGCCGGGAAGGCGATTGCGGAACCTGCATCATGAAAGTGACTGCTGGTTGGAATAACTTGACCGAGCCGTCAGTACTGGAAGACAAAATTTTGCGGGAAAACATGGCTGGCAAACACAACCGTCTAGCTTGCCAAGCGCAAGTCTTGGGCGGCGAAATTTCCCTTAAACCAGTTTAAAAACGCAAAAGGAGTAACACATGGCATTAGTAACATTCACAAGTCCCGAATACCGGGATAAAACCGTCTACGCCGTTGCCGGCAGTCACACCCAGACTATTTTGAAGCTGGCTCTGGAAAACAAAATCCCCATCAATTTCGAATGCGAAGATGGCGAATGCGGCACTTGCGTGGTCCGCGTCACCAGCATCGATAAAAAAATGGAACGCATGGGTGGCACGATGACCGAGAAGGAAAAATCCCTGCTGAAACAAATCGGTAAAGTCACTACCGAACAGTTGGAGCAAATGATCGTTGACGACCTGCCGCCGGAATGGCGTCTGGCTTGTCAGATGATCGTTAGGGATGAAGATATTCGCGTCGAATATTAATTCTGCGTCATCGTTAAAAAGGCCGGAGAATCGAGTATGAGTTGCACACTTAGCATGGCACCGAACGATAGGGTAGAGCCCTCGGTTATGAAGTCGCGGCAACACATTTATCAAGATCTGATGGCCTGTGCCGACCAGTCGCCCAACAGCGTCTGGTTGGCGCAAATCATCGCCAGCTGGAGCGTCGGCGATGGAGTACTTCCCGACAGCCTGGGTTTGAACCCGGCACAATTTCAACAACTGCTCGACCGTTACTTTCCCGGCTACCCGTTAGCGCCACAAGCGTTTTCCGGAAGCAGTTTGGATTACAGTCGCATGTTGGAAAAACAGGATTTGGAAGTCCTGCTTGCGCAATTTGCCGCCAATCCCGGCGCGGAAACCGAATGGCTAATCGCATTGATTGTGGCGGCCTGTTTGGGCAGCGATCATCTCTGGCAAGACTTGGGTTTATGGTCGCGCACCGATTTGTCGGCCATGCTGGGTTACAACTTTCCGGAATTGCTGGTTCGCAACAGCAAAGATATGAAATGGAAAAAGTTTTTGTACAAACAACTGTGCGAAGCGGAAGGTTTGTACGTCTGCCGGGCGCCGTCCTGTGAGGTTTGTAAAGACTATCCGCAGTGCTTCGGGCCGGAGGATTGAACCAGTTTTGCGGTTCTGAATTATCTAAATTGCGCCCGTGCGTTGAATCTGTATTTTTCGTTCAGTACATGTTTATTTGGTCAGCGACGCGTCTGATCACATCAAGCCCAAAATCCGATAAGCCCCTTTCGTGTTTAAAACCACAGTAACCGGCGCACTGGATTTATTTTCCCAATACCAGCCGTGCGAGCCTTCGAAGGGCGCGCTTAACGAGCCACTGGATTGGCTGTCGGTCGTTTCCTTGTAGCTTTTGAAATAGCCGGTTTTGTCGCCTTGCGGCTCGCCGTGAAAATCAAAATACAGCGCCGTGCCATTGGTGGACCACGAATATTCCAGGGCCGCGCCTTTGGCTAAATGAAATTTGTATTCCAGGCCTTCGCCTGCCGGCACCACGATTTTTACCGTATCTTGCCACTGCGCGGCCGCAGCCGGTTGCGCGGCGCTTACCGCCGCCGGCTCCGCGCAAGCACTGGCTGTTCCTGGGCTGCCGGTTTTGTTTGGCGACGCTAAACTGGTTAAACCGGTCATTTCGCCAAACCCGGTCGGATCTATGCCATATTCGGCGGGCAATACGGCGGTGACCAGAACCGTGCCAGCCAAAAACGTCGCCGACAGGCTGGCGATAGTGAGAGATTTAACTGATTGCACCGGCGGGTTGCTGTCTTGCATCGAGTTATCCATGGATGATGTACCCCGTGATTTGGTAGCCGAATAGAATCAAGCCGCCGGACATTAATAGGGTGTTGCTGGCTGCGGAAAAGGCGTAATAACTGCGGTGGCGCCGCCAAAAGTCCAGCGCGATCAAGATAAATAGCAGGGCCAGAAACTGGCCGATTTCCACGCCCACATTAAAAGCCAACAAGTTTTTCCAGAGCCCGGCTGCGGGCAGCGAAAAATCCTGTAATTTGGTCGCCAAGCCAAAGCCGTGAAACAAGCCAAAAATCATCACGGCCCATTTCGTGTTGGGTTGAAACCCCAATAGACGCTGAAAACCGCCCAGGTTGTCGAAGCCTTTATACACAATGGACAGGCCGATGATGGCGTCGATCAGAAATGGATTGACCGAAATGTGGCCCAGCACACCGGCCAGCAGGGTCAAACTATGGCCCAGGGTGAACAGGCTGACATACACCAACACGTCGCGGGTGTGGAATAAGAAGAAAATCACCCCCACCAAAAACAACAAATGATCGTAGCCGGTGACCATGTGCTTGGCGCCAATGTACAAAAACGGGCCAATGGCGACGCCTTGGTTGCCCAGCAAAAACCGTTCGGTATTGGCATCGACGCCGTGGGCGAAGGCGGTAGTGCTGAGCAGGACTAGACAAAGCGGTAAGCCGATCAGTCTGATATTTCGCTGGATTGCGGGTCTCATGTTTAAAAATCCAATGGCAATGGGGGCGGAGTATATCCGACTCAGATACTTCGGTTAAATAGCCAGTCTGTTGCCGGCCGAACAAATCACAGCTTACCGTGCTTAAATTTTTATCCGCTTTGAACCTTTGCTAATTTCCGCTGATTTACAAGGTAATTGCCCTGCACGAAACCGCTAGTGTTAATCTGCTCCAGCGTATCTAGCCAAATCAGGCAAAGGCTGAGATTTTTTAAAATAAATGCTTAACGCAAAAATATCCGAAGAATAGTGCCGATTGATCGGCCACCAGTAGCCTTGTTCCAAGGCAAACCAAGCACCAAGGAAATTTTATGAACAGTTCAAAAACCAGTCTATCCGGCAACCACATGGCCTTGGCTGTGTTATCCGCGCTGATAGGTTCGCCTGCCTGGGCCAACACGATCAACGTCACCAATTTGCTTGATGTAGCCGCTGTGGCGGATGGCAGTTGCACACTGCGCGAAGCGGTCGCCAACGCGAATAGCGATAGCGATACCACCAGCGGCGATTGTCCGGCCGGAGCGGGCGCCGATATCATCACCTTTGGCGTCAATGGTACTGCTGTGCTGAGCAGCACCCTGACCATCAGCGATGTCGATGGACTGACCCTTGATAGCTTGGGTCGTAGCGTCACGCTAAGCGGCGGTAACGCCGTGCGCGTGTTTTGGGTCACACCCGGCGCGGGCTTAACGTTAAAGAATCTGACCGTCGCCAACGGTTATGCGGACCCGCAGGGCGGCGGCGTTTATAACCAATTCGGTAACCTCACCGTGTTGAATAGCACCTTCGTCGGCAATACCGCCACCCGCACCGGCGGCGGCATCGCCAACTACTCGGATACCTCACTAGCCAATCCCGGCGGCAATCTCACGGTGGTTAACAGTACGTTCTCCGGCAACAGTTCGGTTTTCGGCGGCGCGATTAGAAACTCCGGTATCTCGGCGACGATTATCAACAGCACCATTGTCGGCAATAGCGTGCAGCTACCCGTTTGCCCACCGGGCTTTTTTTGTTCACTGGAAGATAACGGCGGCGGAATCGAAAACCTGGGTACGCTGAATCTACATAACAGCATCGTCGCCGGCAATACGGCGGCGGTGGGTGATGCCGACATTGGCGGTTCGCCAACGACCGCCAGTTACAACTTGATTGGCTTTCCCGCTACCTTGTTTTATAGATGGAACGGTGTTGGCCCGATAGTGCCGGTGCACGGCAGCAATGGTAATATCACCGGTGTCGATGCGAGCACATTGGTCGCAGCTACTTTGGCTAACAACGGCGGCCCGACCCAAACCTTGGCGTTAATCCCTGGCAGCGCCGGCATTGATGCCGCCGATAACGCACTGTGCGCAACTGCACCGGTGAGCAATTTGGACCAACGCGGCTTGGCTCGTCCGCAAGGCCCGCAATGCGATATCGGTGCTTTCGAATTGGCTGCGGTACCTTCCGCGGATCTGGCGGTCAGCGGCACAGCCAGTGCGGCGATGGTGCGCGACAGCCTGACCTTGACAATTGTCGTTAAGAATAACGGTACAGCCGATGCCACCGGTGTGAAGTTAATCGATACCTTGCCGGCCTCCGGCTTATCCTCAATCACAGCAACCGCGTCGCAAGGCAGTTGCAGTGCGCCGGTCAGCGGTAAGATCACTTGTAATCTTGGTAGCCTGGCGAATACAGCCAGCGCCACGATCACCGTCAAAGCCATTCCCACCGCTGCGGTTACGTTGAGCAATCAAGTGACTGTGCTTGCCGACCAAAACGACGGCCAGCCGCTTAACAACAGCGCCACGCAAACCGTCGCGGTGCAGCCGCTATTGTGTAATGGTCTGGTGCCCACCATCGTCGGCACCCCTGGTGCGGATACTTTAGTTGGTAGCAAACGCCGCGACATCATCCACGGTTTGAGCGGTAACGACACCATCAGCGGCGGCGCGGATAACGACATCATCTGCGGCGGCCTAGGCCAAGACACGCTGAAAGGCGACGCCGGCAACGACACCCTGAACGGCGAAGCGGGGACGGATAGCTGCAACGGCGGTTCCGGCACCGATACCGCGACCAATTGCGAGGCTAAAACCGGTATTCCTTAGGCTAAGCCGGCGCTAAAAGATTAAAAAATTGTAATTATTCAGCGCGAAGGACAACAGCTCTTCTCCAGAGGGAGAGGCAGGGTGAGGGGGAATCAAAATTAGGCACTTGCGAGTTTAATTCTCCTCTCCCCAGTCCTCTCCTCGCGCACCCGCTGGGCATAAAGGATAGGGTTGGGGTGAGGAGAGCAAATCAGCAACGTAGGTTGGGTAGAACAACGTGAAACCCAGCGGAAACCATCAAAGCCGGCCTCGTTTGCCGGCTTATTTTTTTGGTATGGCCGGGTGCCGATTACCCAAGTGATCAATGTCGTCCAAGCTCATAAGCGGCGAATACATTAGGTCGTTAATATCGCTGGAGCGCTCCCAGCCCAAAACCATCTGGCCAATGGCGCGTTTGGTCATTTTTACGAATCGCGATTCGAGCTGTTGGCGACCGCCGGGCGAATTTTCCGGTTCAGGGTGCATGCGCGCGGCGGAAACCACCGAACAGCGGCAGACCTTGTCGTGGTAGGAAAACTGGAAACGAAAATTCCGGGCTCGGCTGTTGATGTCGCGGTTGGTCAAAAAAATAAAATAGGTGTTGCTATCCGCTTCCGGCAAACGCTGCATTACGGTTTTAGCCTGTTCGAAGATGTCTTCCGCCGCGAATTGTTGAGAGCCAGGCATCGGCATCAGGCCTTGCGTGCCCATCGCCACTGTACCCTTAACCCAAAGCCCGAATTCCTTACTCAAATCCCTGCCGATTTGCGCCGCAACATCTTCCGAGAAATCATTCAACGGAATCAGATAAACATTCACGGGACCGGTTTTTTCGGCAGCAGCCGACGGGTATAGCGAGGCGGTTGATAGGGATTTTGGAGCTGGAACTGGGTCGGTTACGGCTAATGGCTGGGTATAGGGAGAGCTTGTTGTGCAGCCGGCCATGGCGGCCAACAAAATAATCGTCATTAATAAATGTTTCATTGGGTGTCCTAGTCTGCGTAAGCTGAATTTTCGGCGCTGAAGGGACGCTTGATCACTGATGTTTATGGCGATGTAAATGCAGCTATTGGTGTTAGATAAATAGTAATTTTTCATTCAAGCGTTCTGCGCTCCTGGGGCAGGGTGTTTTCTCGGCCATGATTCAAAAAATCGTCAGGCAATGCGGCCAAGGCGTCGAATATTGTGGCAGCGCTGGCAGGCGTTTCTCGTAAGACGATCTCATCGCCCCGGCGAAATATTTCCACCCTGGCAGTGTTGAAACGAAATTCCTTGGGTATTAGCACCGTCTGTCTATTGCCGGATTGAAAAACTCGGGTGTAGGCCATCTAGTTCCCCTAATGGATTGTGTTACGCGAAGTATATAATTTTTGAGGCATGCGTAAATATTGCGCGCGAATAGGATGTCAGTCTGATGAAGCCAGAGGAACAGCTGCTCATGTCATTGGTGAATGGCGTGATTTATTGCACGCCTCCCTAGTATCCGGCCGTAATACCCGCTAGTATCGGTCCAACAAAGTCACAGGTGGATTTGAATATGAATATTACCGAACTACATCAGCTACCCGCCATCGAAAAACTCAAGATCATCGAAGCGCTTTGGAACGACTTAGCCGAAGACGAGACCAGTCTTCCGCCTCTGGCGTGGCACGAAGTCGAGCTAAAACAGACTGAAGCCGGGTTTTTGGTCGGAGACATTGAGGCTGTGGATTGGCGGCAAGCTAAAAAAGAATTGCGCTCGCAGTTTGAATGAAAGTCCGGGTTCTCCGTTCGGCAATCGATGATTTGGGGCGAGCGCGTAAATTTTACGAACGTCAGGAAGCAGGCCTCGGCGACTATTTTTTCGACAGCCTTTTCGCTGAAATCGATTCCTTAGCTTTATACGGCGGTGTTCATGCGGTTCATTTTGGCTTTCATCGCATGCTGGCGAAACGTTTTCCTTACGCCATTTATTACAAAATCCTTGACGGCCAAGTCGTTGTTTTTCGTGTACTCGATTGCAGGAGCATTCCAAATCGTTTTTGGGGTGGTTCTGAATAGGGTAAGGCCATAGCCGCATGAAAGGATTGGTGAAACCCATTGGAAAAGTTAAACACTCGGTTTTCCTCAGCCTGCGTCGCTGTCATCCCAACGAAAGTTGACTTGATAACCACGCTACGACATCTTCATATTCTCCAAATGCGCAAGAGTAATAGGGGACGCTTAAATGTTGGGAGATTATTTCGCTCCGGGCTTTTTCTTCATTTTGGAAATTCTCAATAACAGAAATATCTAAAGAGTTGCCGTCGCGGTTGTGTAACCGGGAGTATATTTTTTCGGGTGTGTCAGTCAGCTCTATGATGACTTCAATTGGGATGGATTCAAATATATCAATTGAAATATTTATAATATTTTCACCATCAAACAAGCAGAAGTGTCCGTCTAATAAAATATATTTCGAGTCGGTTTGTAAGTGTTTTAGGGCTGTAATTAGGTGGTCTTGATTGCTGTCTGCGTCAAGAACGTTTTTATTTGTATCAATTTCTCCGCGCTTGATGTCTTTTATGAGAGAGGATGCCGAAAATATTGGTAAGTTAATGCGCTTATTTATTTCC
The DNA here is from genome assembly GCF_057126975.1 of Methylomonas sp. 2F7. Classification (NCBI taxonomy): domain Bacteria; kingdom Pseudomonadati; phylum Pseudomonadota; class Gammaproteobacteria; order Methylococcales; family Methylococcaceae; genus Methylomonas; species Methylomonas sp. 2F7. Next base: position 3,802,663 of record NZ_CP195203.1, on the reverse strand, counting down.
GAGCACAAATATCCTTTTCCAACTCCATGTACTCCTGAAACAAAAATAACTTTAAATTTGTACATGCTCACCTTTTCTTCTCTTTAGTCTATTGAAATCGTTCCGACTGATGTAGCAAAATGACTGTGGTATGCTAAAGAAACTATTTATTTCTTTTGGGTCAAAAGGTCTAGTAAATCGCTTTACAGTTTCTAGCTCAATTGCATATGCGTATTCAGAGTTATTAAAATAATTTATGTAATCATCTTTGGTAATACCTGCATGTAGGGAAACCATTTCCCATAAGTCAGAGACAGTGTTTTTGTGAATCATCTTGACTTTGGCATAACCAACAACTTTTCCAATTGGTGATGTTGCATATATTAATATGTAATCAAATGGGTTTTTGGGTAGGCGTTTTCTAAGCTCGTATTTTTTTTCGCCGCTCAAAATGCGGCTAGAATAAATAGGCTTAATTGGATAAAATGCAATTGCTAAGGTTGGCTTCATTTATTATATTTATTGTTTTCTGTTTGTTTATTTTTGTTATTGACTGAATTGGGCCGCTAACTATATCCATAGACTTTAGTTTGTTGAAGTAAATATTTTTTTGCAAATGACCAATCAATCTGAATAGTATTATTTTGGTTTGCTTACCGCGCATCTTCTGGATTTCTGCAAAAGAATATACTGTCCTTTTTGATACCCATTGAAATATTTTTTCGGGATCATTTTCGATGTAAAATTGATCAACAATTCCATAAGACGTTATGGCTTTTTCATCTTCAGTTCTGTAAAAAAACAAGACATCGCCAGCTTTAATCGAATTAGACTTCGAGTTACATAAATATGCTTTTTTTATGGTATTTCCAGCAGACGATATTTCATCGCGGAATAGGTCATTTTGCCTTGATTTTTCAGGAAATAAAATGTCATGATACTGCGGTTTTATTGGAACCAGGTAAACCGAATTATTGCTTATTTTTAGTTTTGGGAAAAACTTTATCGAATACTCTAAAGGAAGTAAGTTGTTAACTGGAAAATTTTTTGGAAAATTCTTGACAAAAACATTGTCTCGTCCCTTGCACTCAATGCCGTATAAATAAAATCCAAAGTCATAAAAAAGATCTTCCAGCATGCCATGTTTATTTGGTTCAACGGTAACGTAAATATTATCTATGTCGTTATCTGTTGCGTAATTGAAAGCCTGCTTTAATAGCAGTTCCCCTATTTTATATCCTCTCTTCAATACTTTAAATGTACATAGTTTCAATACAAGGCCTGGTAGTCCTTTATTTTCAGTTGTAACGATAGGATTTTTCTCGATATTATATATACATATTGCGTGTATATCGTTATTGCTGGTACAGATCCATGCTCTCCGGCCTGTTTTTGAGCACTTTTCAATATACCAGTCATCAAATCCGTTGTATGCTTCTCTTAAAGAGTCAAAAAACGGATTTTTTAGTTCCAGTGTATAGCAGGGCACATCTTGAACACTTGGATAGAGTTTTAATGTTTGTGATTCTGAAGTCGCTAAAACAGTTATGGCTTGATCGACAGTTAATACTCGTTCTTGAGCGCCAATGCGTTTAGCTTTTCTGTGTATGCCTTCGTCTTGAGTTATAAGCCAATGCACACAGTTTTTGTGTACGGCTAATAAAATAAGGTTGTCTATACTGTCGTTTTCTTTTTTTGGACAGCCAAATAAGGGTTCCTCTTCACCTTCCAAAAATATAGGGGGAGACTCTAATTGTGAATACTTATGTAGCCTACTAAGTATTTTTTGTTTTCTATCTTCGTTTTTATCTCTAAATAAATCAATAGCAGTTCCGGGATGTATTAAGAGTTGATGTTTACTTACTGTGAGTCTATTCAATTCAGCAATAGCGCCATTCATGCCGATAGATGAATCTTCAAGCGGTATAAAAATATTGGTATCTAATAGAATGCGCATGTTGAATATTTCTATAGAGTGTTTTTTTGTATAAAAATGTATTTATTCATGCTTATTAAACCCAAATAATCCATTAGCCACATCCGCCCAGCCCTAGAATCAGCGGAGGAGAAGAGGTGTCGTTCCATAGACCTATGAACCAAGCGCGTTTTCGGCGAGGAACGAAAAGTCTCGTAGGGTATGCACGGCATACCAATTGTTTTGCCACAAAATCCAAATCAACCGCCGCGCTGATAATGATACCGACAAGCAATGACAGTAATATGGCTATCGGAAACGGCATAAACCAAGCGATGCGTATCGTTTATACGGCGCGACCAAAAACCGGCAAGGTTTTCCTTTAACGCTTCCGGTTTGCCGATGCCTTCGAACGGTGTACGCAATACTTCCGTAATCAGCTTGTTGATCCGGATTAGGGTTTTTTTATCCTGTCCTTGCCAGTATAGATAATCGGACCACGCGGCTTCTGTCCAACCCAGCAGTCTAGTCATCCAATAAAGCTCGTTCCGTAGTTTGGCCTTGGCGGTATTGGGCAATGGATTCGGCCAGGTGGGCGGCGTTGGCGGGCGATTTCAGCAGGTGCACGGTTTCCATCAGGCTGTTGTAATACTCTAGCGACATAACTACTGCGTCCTGGCTGTCACGGCGGGTAATGACTGTGCAATCGGCGTCGTTGACTACTTGGTCTAGCAGTGCTTTAAGTCCATTTCGGGCTTCTGTGAACGAGACTATGCGCATAATTGAACCTCAGTTGTGCCTAATGTTGTACAAGTCTAGGTTGTCGGGTGGGGCTTTGCAACTTTGCGGTTAGGTAGGCCGGAATAAGCGAAAGCGTTTCCGGCAAACTTAGCAGCCAGAAACGGCTGTCGGCTTATGGCGAGTTTGTTCGGGTAACAACTTTGGCTAGCCAGCCGCCCAGAGTAAGAGATAGGTATCAAGCAGCAGTTTCATCGTCGGAGCCGAATAACTGGGCAATCTGTTCGCTGCCCATAATGTCAAAATCGTCGGGCACTTTGATATGCCCGCTTAGGAACCCCAAGCGTCGGATCTGATCGCCAGTTGAGCTGTCCAGCGCGGAAACTTTAACCAACTGTTTGCCTGCTTTGGCAATCATGAACGGTTCGCCTTTGGCGGCTTGTTCGACCAAGCGAGATAAGTGAGTTTTTGCCTCGTGGATATTTACTGTTTGCATGAAGACCTCCGATAAACCAAGTTGAGTTGGTTTAGCCGATCACGCATCTTTGCCGTTTGTCCCCTCAAAGTACTAGCGTTTGCTGATTTAGCCGGCTAATAAACTCTCGTATGGAATCGCCAAGCCGTCGTGCAGGCGTTTGATCATTCTTAGGCTTAAAGGGCGTTTGCGGTTAAGGACTTCCGATACGCGGCCGCTGCTGCCGATATAAGTTTCCAGGTCTTTTGCGCTAAGGTTTTGCTGCTCCATACGGAATTTGATGGCCTCGATAGGGTCTGGCGGGGCGATAGCGTAATGTTTGTTTTCGTAAACCTCGATCAAGGTAACCCATACCTCCATTTCATCGGCCTCCGGGGTATCCGGTTCGGCTTGGAATATGGCTTCCAGCCGTTGAAAGGCGGCTTTTAATTCATCGTCGTTTCGGATTGGCTTAATAGTCATTGACCGTCTCCACGTCAATTAGGTCGTATTGGGCATGTGTGCCAACAAACTTTATCCAGGCAATGCCGGCGCGATATTGCATTTCTAATGCTGGACGGTATTTGTTGCCGCCTAGATTTACTGAGCAGAGTGCATGTCGCTCGCTAATTGAATTTGCGTTACTGGGGATGCGCCGACTGTAGCTCGGCGCATCCATTCCAAAACAAGTCTACTCGTCGTCCTGGCAGCCAAAATGATATTGGTAATCCGCGATTGCGCGTCTGATGACCTCATGTGCCTCTTCGCGGCCGTAGACATGAGTAATTTCGCAGACGCTTTTTTCGCTGGGTAAATGTTTGTAGGTCAGGAAGTAATGCTTCAAACGATTGATATACGATTCCGGGCAGTCCGAGACGTCGCGCCATTGCCGGTAGAATTCGTCGCCTTTCATTACCGCGATGATTTTATCGTCGGCCTCGCCGCCGTCCAGTAAACGAAAGCCGCCGATGGGAATGGCTTGCAGCAGGATGTCGCCATGCGTCACGCTGCGTTCGCTCAGTACACAAATATCCAGTGGGTCGCCGTCGCCCTTGCTGACCGGTTTGCCGGATTGTGCGGCGGCATATTCGGCGATTTTTTCCGCGCAATAACTACGCGGAATGAAGCCGTACAGAGTCGGAATCATGTTGGAGAATTTTTGCGGCCGGTCGATTTTCAGATAACCGCTGTCTTTGTCGATTTCGTATTTCACCGTATCGGACGGCACGATTTCTATGAAGGCGGTGACGATATCCGGGGTGTTGTCGCCGGGCGAGATGCCGTGCCAGGGGTGGGCTTTGTGTTTTATATTCATCTAAGGTTCAGGGCTTTGGGGAACAAGGTTATAGGGATATTTACCAGGATGGGGGCAATCCGCAAGGCAATCAAGCCTAATACTAGTATCTGATTGGGCTTGCGTGATATGCCGTTGAATGTGGTTGTCGAAATTACTCTTCGCTGGCCACTGCTGCAGGTTTGAGTTTCATGTCTTTATTCAGCCGTTGCAGGCGTTTGATCATTTCTTTTTTCATCTGTTCGCGGCCTATTGAGTGCTTCAGGCTGCTGCCTATGCCCGCGACTTGATCGGTGGAGCTGCGGATCGAGTAAAACACCAGTGTGCCGTCTTTATAAGGCAAGCCGCCGGCGACCACTTGGCTGGAGTTGTAAGAGTGGCCGACGTAAAACTGTCTGGAGACGATGATGCCGCCGCCTTCGCCGATGGCGATGACGCGGTGATTGAGTACGGCGGTGGGGCGGTCTTCCACGCGCCGGTTCAACCACAAAAACTGTTCGCTGGCATTGGCCGGCAATGCGGCTGGGTAGTTTAACCAGGCTTGTTGCAATTCCGGAAAGTAACGCGCCCAGGCTTTGCTGTTCACGGCGTCGTTACGCAGTTCCGCGGCCGGGTCGGCTGTGCCGCCGTCGCGGCTGTAAGGGGCAATGCCGGCCAGGCCGCTTTTTTTATAGGCTTGCAGGCGTTGCAGTAAAAACTCGCGGTATTTTTGGTTGGCGGTTCTCAGTATGGTTTTGTTGTCGGCGTCTTCCAGTCCGGCTTGCAGACTTTTCAAACTGTCCAGTTCGGCTTTGGAGAGGTTGAATTCGTCGCCCGGCTCCGCTTCCAGAAAGGCCTTGGCTTCGTCCAATTGCTTTTCGGTAAAAGCAAACTTCTTAAAACTATCGACGCTGGCGTTATCGACCAGTATGCCGGTGGCGACGATGTCGCTCTCGCCGGCGTTGAGTTTGCCCTTTTTGATGTAATCGGCCAGTTGCGGCAAGCCTACCGGTATGATCATCGCTACGCCAATAGCGAGTTCTTTTTGGCTGGTTTCGCTGACGTCGTAACCGACGATTTCGCCGCGTTCCAATTGCGGGATTTGCGCTGCGCTGATGCCGAAGTTCTGTAGCGCTTGCTGTGGGCTCGGCGCGTCTTGAGCGTATGCCGCTTGCTGAAATAGCGCGGCGGCACTCAGTAAAAGGATGGGAAAAGACAGTTTGTGGATCAACATAAAAACTCCGTTTCAAATAGGTATTCTGATAAAAAGTATGAGGCTTTGGGCCGAAGATTGCCGAAAGCGTTTATTCTGAAAACGTGTGTGCATCGCCGCGCGCCGTTTATTTGTCCGAACCGAACAATTTAGAAATACTGGAATCGCCGCGTCCGGCCGGTTTTGCCGGCGTTGTTGCCATTGAGGTGGGCGCTGGCTGCGGTGTCGGTTGCTGATTTTCCGTATCGAACAGCCGCGCAAACTCAGAAGCAGGCAGCGGTTTGGAAAATAGATAGCCTTGGCCGTAGTCGCAGCCGGCGGCAGTTAGCAATTCCAGTTGCTGCGCGGTTTCGATGCCTTCGGCTATCACTTTCAAGCCCAGTTTATGCGCCATCACGATAATCGCTTCGCACAGCGCCAGGTCGCTGGAATCGGCTTCCAGATTGCGTACGAAACTCTGGTCTATCTTCAGATAATCGATGTCGAATTTTTTCAGATAAGACAGTGACGAATAGCCGGTGCCGAAATCGTCGATAGCCACCTGGATACCGGCATCGCGGTAGGCGAATAAATGGTCGCGGACAATATTGTCGGCATCCAGTAACAGGCTTTCGGTAATTTCGATGACGACGCATTGGCCGGATAAGCCTAGCTCATGCAAATAGTCTATCCATTTGCTGTCACCCAGATTGCTGCGCGTAAATTGTACCGGCGACTTGTTAATACCCATTTGTAAATCCGGGCGATAGTGGGCGCGCCACTCGGCGACTTGTTTTGCCGCCATCCGAAATACCCAATCGCCGATATCGACTATGAGCCCGGTCTCTTCCGCCAACGGAATAAATTCCGCCGGGCTGATCATGCCGCGCGTGGGATGCTGCCAGCGGATCAGCGCTTCGGTTTTATGCATTCTGCCGTTGCTCAATTCGATTATCGGTTGATAGTACAGGCAAAACTCTTGATTGGTCAGTGCTTGGCGCAGGTCGCTGGTCAGGCGCATGCGGTTTTGCGCGGTTTGCTCCATCTCGCTGGTGAAGAAATTGTAGCGGTTGCGGCCTTGTTGCTTGGCGGAATACATGGCCTGATCGGCGTTTTTAATCAGTTGCTCAGCTTCCAGCGCATCTTGCGGATAGAAGGTAATGCCGATGCTGACCGAGATATAGGCCAGTTCCTCGCCCAAACGAAACGGTTCGGCAAGCTGGTGCAGGATGGCTTGCGCGACGCGGTCTATGCTGGTTTGCGAGTCCAATTCGCCCAGAATGATGGTGAACTCGTCGCCGCCCAGCCGAGCCACCGTATCGACATTCCGCACGCAAGCCAAGATGCGCCGCGCGGTTTCCTGCAACAAAATATCGCCCATGCCGTGACCCAGGGTATCGTTGATCTCTTTGAAGCGGTCCAAGTCCAGCAGCATCACCGCCAGGCTGTTTTTGTCGCGCTGGGCTTTTTTGATTTCTTGGTTCAATCGATCCTGGAACATGCGTCGGTTGGCCAAGTCGGTGAGCGGGTCGAAATTGGCTTGGCGCCAGATGGTTTGTTCGACATGTTTTTGCTCGGTAATTTCCGAGAACATCGCCACCCGGCGCTCTACTTCGCCGTGTTCGCCGTAGATGGTGTTGATCACCAGCCATTCTTGGTAAATATCGCCGTTTTTGCGCTTATTCCAGATCTCGCCTTGCCAGTGGCCGGTTTGTAACAGCGAGTGCCACATGGTCTGATAAAAATCCGGATCGTGGCGGCCCGATTTTAGAATGTCGGTGGACTGGCCTATCGCGTCTTCCGCGGTATAGCCGGTCAGGTGGGTAAACGCTTCATTGATTGCTATGATGCGATTATCGGCATCAGCGACCATCACCGCTTCGCCGATAGCCTGATAAATCATCGCCATTAACTGCATTTCGTGCTCAAGGCGTTTGCGCTCGCTGATGTCCAGCACCGAGACGATAATGTAGCGACGGTTGTCTATATCGATAGGCGTCAAGCTGATTTCCACCGGAAATTCCGTGCCGTCGCCGCGTATTGCGGTGAGTGAGCGGCTGGCACTCATGGGCCGCGCTTTGTTCTCTTGTAAAAATTGCGCGCGCTGCGCCGGGTGTTTGGCGCGGGCACGTTCCGGTACCAGCGCATCGACAGTCAGGCCTATCAGCTCATCCAAAGTATAAATAAATACTTTCGCCGCGGGCGGGTTGGCGAGTTTGATGAAACCGGTTTCTCCGACTAAAAGAGTGGCTTCCGGCGAACCATCGACAATCTTGGACAATTGCAGCCATTGCAGCTGTTTGCGTTCGGTAATGTCAGTTTGGGTACCGATCATCCGCAAGGCCTTGCCCTGGGCATCGCGGCTGATCACCAGGCCACGGGTCAGAATCCAGCGCCATTGGTTGTCGCCATGTTTTACTCGATGCTCGTTGCTGAAGCGCTCGCTGCGATTTTCCAGATGTGTCTGCAAATCGGCCATCATCCGGGCGCTATCTTCCGGGTGTATCGTGGCTTCCCAATTACGGTAATCGTTTTCTCTGTCTTGTTCGCTGAAGTTCAGAATCTCCATACAGCGCGGCGACAGAAACACTTTGCCATTGGTCAAATCCCAATCCCAAACGCCGTCACCGCCGCTTTCCAACGCAAATTTCCAGCGCAATTCGCTTTCTTGTAATAATTTTTCCGATAACTTGCGTTCGCTGATGTCCGTGGAAATGCCGCACACTGCGTAAATTTCGCCTTGCGCATTGCGTAGCGGAAACTTGTGCGACAAATACGTGTGAATTTTACCGTCTTGATGGGTGAGTTTTTCTTCGAATATCTGCGCTTGGCCGCTATTGACGACCGCTAAATCGTTTTCCCACAGTAGTTTGGTGTCGTCGCCCGGAAATAAGTCGATATCCCGTTTGCCTCTGACCGTCTCGTTATCAACCGCGAACAGTTTTTCAAATTGGCGGTTGATCAGCTGGTATTGGCCTTGCAGGTCTTTGCTGTAAATCACCGTGGGCGTATTGTCCAAAATGCTTTGAAACCGCAATTCGCTAACCGACAGGGATTTGCCGAACTCGATGTTTAAGGATTCATCCTTGATCAGTTCGATAACGCCGACAATACGCTCCTGGTCGTCACGTAAGGGCATTTGCGTCGAACTGATCCAGCGGCCGTCGCCGGCGGTGAATGGGGTTTGATAGACGGTTTCGCCTTTTAACGCCTTTTGAATGCCGTCAGGGATTGGCGTTTGCGCCAGCCAGGGAAATAATTCAATGGGGGTTTTCCCCAGGCAAGCGGTTTGCGGCCGCCCCGTCAAGGTTTCCATAAAACGATTCCAGAGTTCGATACGGCCATGCAGATCGTAAACAATCACGCCTTCCTGAACCGAGCGCAGAATGTGTTTGTTGAAATCGCCGAGGGCTTTGCTGAATTGTTCCGACCGCTGGTAGCGCTCGATGGCCAGCGCCAGGGAAATACCGACGCTGGACAGTACCAGCAAAAACGACCATTGCAGCAATAGGCCGGTTTCACTGCTGTCGGCTGCAAAAAAGCCTACCTGAAAAATCGCACCGAACATGCTTTGCAGCATGACCATGCTGATCAGTAACAAGGTGCCATGCAAGCCAAAATACAGTGCGCCGTAAACCAGAAAAGCGAACATATAAAAAGCTTTGCCGTAGTGGCCAAGTTGCCACGGCCACTCCAGGAAAATCATTTGCCCCGCCAGAAACGCTGTTGTGACATAAAGCAACGCGCGCCAAACTTGATACGGGTTCCAGTTAAAACTTGGTGGCTGCCGCCAGACCAAAATAAGCGGCGTGAAAATCGCAATACCCAAGACATCGCCCATCCACCAATGCGCTAGACTGATCGGCCATTGCTGCGCCGTTATGGCGTCGAAATGTAACAGAATTAAGGAGCCCGCCATGGCCGAAACGACCGAAGCCAAGGCGCCGGCAAATAGTATGCGTAAGTAGTCTTGCGGCTGTTGCAGTTTGCGAATCTCCCCCAGCAGATAGCAGCCGACAAGTGCTTCCACGGTATTGCCGAACGCGATAGGCAAGGCCTGCTCCAGCGGATTGCCTGCCCACAGATTGCCAAGTAATGCGCCCAGGAATACGCCGGGCCACAGTTTTTTACCGCCGAGCAGCAAGGCTGCCAGTGCGATGCCGCCAGGCGGCCAGATGATGGAAACGACGTGATTGGCGGCGAAAAACATCAGCACCAGTTTGGCAACGAGTGCGTAGGCGACCGCCAGGCCAACAAGGCGGACTAGTTCTGCATTGGAAAAGGTCGAAAAACGGCGCAAGAGATTACCTTGATTTATTGAAAGCTGACGAATAGACAAACAAAATATCTTGGTTTATCTCACGAAATGCAAGGTTTTGTCACGGGCTAAGTGCTGGGATTTCGGCGCATTCCTAGCGGATGAAAGGTGGCTTCGCGTTGGTGATTTACCTGCGCCGGCTTATGTTTATACGCCCAAATTTTCAACTTCCACCGCCACTTTTAATTCGTGGTTTTGGCCGCCGAAAATCACGCCTTTCAACGGCGTGACATCGCTGTAGTCGCGGCCCCAGGCGACGATGATGTGCCTATCGCCCGGCAATTGGTTGTTGGTGGGGTCGAAATCCATCCAACCCAGGTCCGGTAAGTACACGGAGAACCAGGCATGCGAAGCGTCGGCGCCTACCAGTTTTTTCTTGCCGGGCGGCGGCAGGGTTTCGATATAACCGCTGACATAGCGGGCGGCCAGGCCTTGCGAACGGATGCAGCCTATGGCCAGATGGGCGAAATCCTGGCAGACGCCGCGCCGGTGTTGCAGGACGGTGGTCAGCGGCGTGGCCAGATTGGTGAATTCCGGATCGAAGGTGAAATCGCGGTGGATACGTTGCATCAGATCGTGTATCGCTTCGATCAACGCCTTGCCGGGTGTGAACGAGGCTTGCGCATAACCGGCTAGCTCGGCATCGGCGGCGATGAACGGCGAATCCAAGGCAAATTGCCGGGCCTCCAATAGTGGTTCGCTTCTGTCGTTCCAGAGCGCTTCCTTGACCAGTTCCCAGCTCATGCCGTGGCTGAAGTCCAACTGCACCGGTTGCGGAAAAATCTGTACTTCGCTGCTGGCGGTGACCACAAACTCCCGATGCGGCTCGCGAATCGAAAACCAGGCAACTTGATTGCCGAAAAAATCGGTGCGGGTCCGATAGTCGCAGGGCAAGGGGGTGATTTTCAGTTGCGAACTGAGCAATTGTTGATTCGGGCAGGGGCGCGGCTGCATCCGCACTTCGTTGTAGGACAAGCCTACGGCCTGTTGGTAACGATAGGTAGTGGTATGGGTAACCCGATAACGCATGGTGACTCCCTTAGGACAGCGATTGCGGCGCGTCCCCGTGGCGGAAATAATTGGCGGTCAAGGTATCGGACAACGCGGCCAACAGTGCGTAAATCTTGCTGAGTTGTTGGTCCAGTGTTTCGCGAATGCCGGATTCGGATACGCTCAATAAATCGTCGATGTTGGCGATATTTAGAAGACAACTAGCCTCTAACAGTAGCCGCTCTTCAGCGCTTATTCGGCGCGTGCTGGGTTCGCGCGGTAGTTTACCGACATGTTCCTGCAAACGGGCGATTTGATAGGCCAGTGAGCGGGGATTGTTGGGGTCCATCAGCAGCAATTCCAAAAACGAGGCCAACTCCAGATTGCTCCGGTAATGCTGGCGGTAGCAAATCAGGTTGTCGCTGGTATCCAGCAAGGATTCGATCAAGCGGGTTTCCGCCGCTTCGCTTTGCGGCATTGTAAACGCCGTTCTCAACACCGATACCAGTTGCAAGCCGCGCTCCAGGCGCCGGCCGATGTCCAAAAACAGCCAGCCGTTGCCGCGCGTCATGCTTTCCATCACCAGACCACTGAATGCGGAGAGCGTGGTGATCAGCTGATCCATTTGCTCCTGCATCGACCATAAACCGATTTTGCCGAGGCGGCGAGCTTCGGAAACCTGTTCCTCGATTTCGTCGATGACCCGCCAGGTATCCGATGACCATAAATCGCGCACCGCGTAACCGGATTGGGTCATTCTGTTTACCGTGTTGGCCAGGCTGCCCGCTCGGCTTTCGTCGACCACTACCGCCAGTAATTCGGCTTCGGGGGTGTGCAGCAAGCTTTCTTTATCTTCGGCAAAAAAACCGGGGTAGGTACCGGTCATGCTGGTGACGCAGCGCAGCTGGGTTTCCAGACTGAGCTGATAGTCCGGGCTGTCGCGGTCAGGGTTGCTGAACAGTTTTTTTATCGTGGCCCGCAACAAGCGTACGCCACCTTCTGCGCGTTCCGCGTTGCGGCCGACCCAGAAAATATTGTCTGCGGCGCGGCTGGGTAAGGCATTGCCGTGGCCGGCCAGGCTGCTGCTGCGCTTGGCCGGAATGGCCGGGTGCTGCGGCTCCGTCGCGACCACCCAGGTATCTTTACTGATGCCGCCGGTTTGGTTGGTGATCATCATATTGCCGTATTGCGGCGCGCTGCGGCTCAAGCCGCCCGGCATCAGGGTATAACCGTCTGCTCGCGCCACCATAAAGCAGCGCAGCAAGGTTTGGCGGGGTTCGTAGCCGCCGGAAACCATCGCCGGTACGGTGGAAAAGCTTTCGTATTCCTGACCGACGTAAAGCGCCGGGCGGGCCTTGATGCGTGCGCGCCAGTCCGCGAGTTGCGCTCGACTCAGTTGATGGCCGAACACCGAGTGTTCGCCGGGTTTGCGGTAGATCGGTTTGATGACCAGACGTTCCAGATTGGCAAGCACGTAATTTAACTCGCGGGCTTGGCCGCACCACCAGGTGGCTATCGAATTTAGCTTTAGGGTTTGGCCCAGGAAGTATTTGGCGATGCCAGGCAGGAAGGGCATGATGCCGGGATTTTCCAGCACGCCGCTACCCAGCGGATTAGCAATCGCCACATTGCCGCGTCTGACGACTTCCAATAAGCCGGGGACGCCTAGCCTCGAGTCTTCGCGCAGTTCCAGAGGGTCGCAGTAATTGTCGTCCACCCGCCTTAGAATCACGTCCACCCGTTGCAAGCCGACCAGCGATTTCAGCCAGACATAGCCGTCGCGAATGGTCAGGTCGTCGCCCTGTACCAGGGGGTAACCCAAATAGGAGGCCAGGTAGGCGTGTTCGAAAAAGGTTTCGTTCAGCGGACCGGGAGTCAATACCACCACGCGCGGGGTATCGGCGTCGCCGGGGGCGATGGCATTCAGGCCGGCGCGCAAGGACTGGAAAAAACGCGCCAGGCGGTGGACGTGGGTATCGCGAAACAAGCTGGGCAAGACCCGCGACATGGCCAAGCGGTTTTCCAACGCGTAGCCGGCGCCGGATGGCGCTTGAGTACGGTCGCCAAGTACCCACATCTTTTTATCCGGGCCGCGCGCCAGGTCGGCGGCGCACAGCACTAACTGATGTTGGCCGGGCAAGCTTACTTGATCGCAAACGCGCAGGAAGCCACCGTGGTTGTAGATCAGCTCCAGCGGCAGCAGGTTTTTCTTGATGAGCTGGCGCGGGCCGTACAGGTCGGCCAAAATCAGGTTCAACAGTTCGGCGCGTTGCAGTAGTCCGGCCTCAATGTCGAACCACTCGTCGCCGGAAAGCAATAGCGGTATCGGGTCGAGTTGCCAAGGGCGGTTAATACCGTCCGGGTCGCCGTAGACGTTGTAGGTGACGCCGTTTTCGCGCAGCAGCCTTAGCGCTTCCTGGTGGCGTTCACCCACTTCGCGGGGGCCGAGCTGTTGCAATGCCTGCATTAGGTGGGCCCAATGCGGTCTAACCCGGCCCGTCTCGTCCAGCATTTCGTCGTGGATGCCCTTATCGAGGCGGTATCCCGGCGCGAAAGCTTCTGGTGTGCTTAAGGTTTTCATAGGTTTAGTTTGCCGGTTTACCGGGTATAGCGCAATTTATCAAAGCCGATCTCGTTTATTTATATTTTCTAAGCCGGTTTTTTAGCGCCGATGCCGATTCTGACGAGACTTTGGATGAATGCGTAGTCCAATAAACCCGCAAGAAGCATGCCGTTACGATCAGGAATGGCCGCGCGCATGATTGACCGCGTGGGCTCGGTCACTCTGCCTAGAGTAGTCCAATATAAAGCATCGGTTTGATTCAAGCTTCTGAACTAAAGGGTATTTCCCCGCGTTAAGGTAAGATAAGTCGGTCGGGGCCGAGTATATTGATAGCCGTAGGCGCGCGACTTGGCATTGCTATTGCTTTATTTCAGGTAACTGATTAGAACCGGTTTGCGTTGAAATGGTGCGGTGGTTTTTGCACCAATTCCGCGCGGACTTGCACCATAAAAGCAACGTTCACGGATGCATACAGCATGATTACACCAACAATTTGGGCGGATTACAGCGCCGATAAGGCTTACGACGAGATGATAGCCGCAGGCGGCAAGCCACGCGATGCCTGCGCCAGTTTGAGTCAATACTTACAATCTTTGGGCATGGACGCCATTAAAGGCCGGCTGTCGGCGGCGGAAGCGGCCATCATGGAGATGGGCATCACCTTTACCGTCTACAGCGATGAGGGCAATATCGACCGGGCTTGGCCTTTCGACATCATTCCGCGCCTGATCGATTTTCAGGAATGGCAAATGGTGGAAACCGGCCTGAAACAGCGTCTGAAAGCCTTGAATTGCTTTATCAATGATGTCTATAACCAGCAGCAGATTATCAAGGACGGACTGGTCCCAGCAGAATTGATCAACAGTTCCAGCAATTTTCGCAAGGAATGTTTGGGCATGCAGCCCAAATTCGGCAGTTGGGCCAATATCTGCGGCAGTGACTTGGTGCGAGCCGGCGACGGCAAGCTGTATGTCTTGGAAGACAATCTGCGCGTACCGTCCGGCGTCTCGTACATGATCGAAAATCGGGTAATTACCAAGCGGATATTTCCGGAGTTGCTGGAAAATCTGAATATCATGCCGGTGGACGATTACCCGACCCAGTTGTTCGAAATGCTGGCCTCGTTGGCACCGGATGCCGACGACACGCCGCAAATCGCGGTACTGACCCCTGGCATTTACAACTCGGCCTATTTCGAACACGCGTTCCTGGCGCAGCAGATGGGTGCGGAACTGGTGGAAGGCGGCGATTTGTTGGTCAAGGACGACGATTGCGTCTATATGCGTACCATTAAAGGTCTGGAAAAAGTCGATGTGATTTATCGGCGCATCGACGATCTATTTCTGGACCCTGAGGTATTTCATAAAGATTCGGTATTGGGTGTGAAGGGCCTGATGCGGGCCTGGAAGGCCGGAAATGTGGCCCTGGCCAATGCGCCCGGTGCCGGCGTGGCCGACGACAAGGTGGTCTATGCCTATGTGCCGGAGATGATTCGCTACTATTTGAACGAAGAGCCGATTCTGCCCAACGTGCCTACGTATCTGTGCAGCGACCCGGAGCAGTGCGCCTATGTGCTGGCGCATTTGCCGGAATTGGTGGTCAAGCCGGCGAACGAATCCGGTGGCTATGGCATGTTGGTCGGACCGCATGCGACGCAAAAAGAAATCAAGCAGTTTCATAAACTGATTCAGGATAACCCGCGCAATTACATTGCCCAGCCGACCTTGGCCTTATCCACCTGCCCGACCTTATGCAACGACAAACTGGAGCCGCGGCACATCGATTTACGGCCTTTTATCCTGCAAGGTGGAAATAGTTTCGTTACTGCCGGCGGTCTGACGCGGGTGGCGCTGCGGGCCGGTTCGCTGGTGGTGAACTCCTCGCAAGGCGGCGGCAGTAAAGACACTTGGATTATCAATAGGGAGCAATAAGATGTTATCGCGATCCGCCGAACGCTTGTACTGGATGGCTCGTTACCTGGAGCGCACCGAAAACACCGCCCGCCTGATCAGCGCCACGATGCATCTGATCTACGACTTGCCTTACGGGGTGGAGTTGGGCTGGCGCAATTTGTTGAATATTTGCGGCGTGGAAGAGGCGTTTTACCAACGCTTTAAAAACCCCAGCGAGCAAAATACCACGCGGTTTTTGCTGGCCGACATGAGCAATCCGGGCTCTTTGCTGGCGTCCTTGTCGTTTGCCCGCGAGAATATTCGCACCAGCCGCGAGCTAATGCCCGATGAAGCCTGGCAGCAGGTCAACGAGATGTATCTTTACGCCAATAACAATCTGGATAGCCTGTCCAATCGCCGGGGTAGGGCCTTGTTTTTGCAGGAGATCATGGCCGGATGCCAACGCTTTACCGGCTTTATGGCCGGGTCTATGAGCCGCAGCGACAGCGCCCGCTTTATCTGTATCGGCCGGAATCTGGAACGCGCCGATATGACCAGCCGGATCATGGATTTTGGCACGGTGTTGTTAGCCGAAAATCGCAGCACCAAGATGCGCGAATACGAGACTATCTTGTGGATCAACGTCTTGAAGTCGCTGAGTGCGGTGTTGATGTATCGCAAGCACGTCCGCAATCGAATCAAAGGCGAGGACGTATTGAATTATCTGTTAAAAAACCCCGATTTTCCCAGGGCTGTGGTGCATTGTATCGAAGAGATAACCCACTGTATCAAGCGCTTGCCGAATGCTGTCGAACTATTCCCGCAGCTGGAGCAATTGGAACAGCAGGTACTGGCCATCGATATTAAGCAGACTACGCCCGAGCAATTGCATCAGGTGCTGGACGGCTTGCAAGCTAAGTTCGACGATTTACACAAGCAAATCGCGGCAATGTGGTTTTTGAATAATCTTGACGAGGCCGAATCGGAGAAAAATTGACACTATTGCCAACCGGAAGATTTTTACCAGCCATGCATCAGTAGTGCTGTGGGCCAGGATTGCTGAGCGGAAGTAAGCTGGATCGAAGGGGCGTTGCTTGGATTGCTACTGACCCAAACCCCAAGTTTGCTATATCATGGAAGCATCGTTTTCTAAAACTAAAGGGGGAGGATTATGGATAAGCTAAGGGCGCTGGGTCTGGGGCCGGTGGGGCAAGACGAGCAAGCTGTTAAGCAACAGTTGCATCTTTACATCAATCTGAAACTGGCTTCGTGCGGGCAGCCGACTTGTATCGATACCGAGTCGGCGCAGTTTATGGATACCGCCCAGGATTTGCTGAATAGCTATCTGGAAAAAAGCCGATTGTTGGCCAGTTCCTCCCTTTATCCCGCCGACAGACGGATTCAAGATTTCCTGGAGCGCTATTGCGCGGATCTTGGCTTGGCCAAAATCCCCAGCTTGCCGACGATGACCTTCGAGCTGGATAAGCACGGCGTGGCGCGCGAATTGTCCTTGCCCCTGGGCGAGGATGAATTTCGTTCCGAAATCGTGTCCAGCTTCCGAGTCAAGCAGGGCATTTTGCACAATCCGGCCAGTGACCGGCGTACCACACAAGGTTCGTTTCATGTTGCCGAAGGCGGCCTGCCGGTGCCTGGCGACAAAAAGCAAGTGCCCAAGCTGACTTTTGCGTTGATGTTGGGCGAGGCGCTGAATCCACCCGACGATTTGATGGTGCTGCCGTTTACCGCCCACCAACCCAAGCCGGCGCGGATGTTTGCGTCTTTGTTGATGCGGCCAGTCGTGTGTCCGGAAATCCCGGGCGTTGCTGCCGAAAAGTCTATGGAAATCCGGTTTTTTGCGCCGGGCAACCTGGTCAGCAATTTGGATTTTGTTGAGAGTATCTTCGGCAACGGCGGCAATCCGGCTTTGCCGGAATGCGATGCGGCCCTGGATGTGGAGCATTGGTCCGGCCACAGCGGCTGCGTGATTCTGGCGCCGCATTTAACTAAGCTCACCAAGAAGCAGCTCGGATTGCCGCATTGGGACGAAGCCAGCGAACGGCAACGCGCCGATGGCATGTGCTGGCAAGATCCCGAGGAACTGTATAACGACGGTCAGGCGTTTAAACTGACTGCGCGCGACCGTAGCGGTGTGATCGTCACTTTGCTGGCCGATAACTATTACGGTTATTGCAAGAAGGAAGTCAAAACCCAGATCAGCTATGCCGCCAATTTGTTCGGCTTGGCGGAAGAAGAGCATGCCGGCGGCGCATTGGCGTTTCGCCGCGTCAATCACGGCGATGAGTTTGGCATTGGCAGTTTGACCCGCGAACCGGGCTACGATTTCGATGAGATGACTTATCACTACGGCGCGATCATGGATGTGCAGCCGGAAGGCTATGCGGTAGATAGACATTTTCCGGACATTATCTACGTACCGCAGGATTTGCGGATGAGTCTGGCTACCCAGAAAATTACCTGGCTCCGTAACGGCCAAAGCCATAGCATTCGCTTGCAACCAGGCAAAATCTACGTGCAGCCCAACGGTTATAAAATCGAGATGTGTAAGCATCCCGGCGCGCCATCCTGGCGCTTGATCGGCACCGTCGCGGAAGGTACGTTTTGTCACAAGCCCTGCACAGTGTCCGGCGGCGGCAAATCGGAAATTTCCAAATCCATCGAGGATGCGGCGATCTACGGGCCGCTGTTTGTGGACGATTTGCAGCACGATCTGGATCGGGTGCAGGCGATTTTCGATAAAGATTATACCGGCCGCTTCTTGCCAGGCTTCGAGCGCGAAGACCGCGGCCCTAGCCGAACTGTGCTCAGTTCGGAGCGCAGCCTGGGTTCAGTAATCAAGTTATTGACGCCTTCTCCCAACCATACGCCGGAATTTAACGATTGGCTGCGGTCCATTCCGCCCAGTATTTTGGCTTTGGTGTTTTTGATCAAGCGCTTTTACCGGCCGGAATGGGGTAACAATTGGCGCGACAATCTGTCGGTGGACATTATCGACGGCGCGCCCGGTCACGAGTTGAAGCTGAACCAGCGCAAGATCGTCGCCACTTATTTACGGGTAGGTTTTGATCTGGACGGCGGCTGGCGAACCTTCAAGGTGCGGCAAGACTATATTGCTTGCGAGAAAGTACAGATGGAAGACGACATCAGTGCTTCGGTTGTCGTACCGAAGCAAGCCGTGCGAGCCTGTCTGCCGGACGATGGGTATGAAATGAGCTTGAAGTTGGTCAGCAACTGCGAATATCGACTGTTTCAACGCCCGGACGACGCGATTATTCCGGGTTACGACAAGCAGACCGAGCTGAACATGTCCGGGCCGGGTAATTTCATGGCCAATTTCGAGCCTTTGGATCACGAGCAGTTATCGGCGGTGGTCGAGGACGTGATGACTTTTTCCAAATTCACCGCGCCTATGCAAAAGCTATTAAGTGATGCTTACCAGGACGGTAAAGGCTATGTGGTGTGTTCCGCACATCCGCGTTTGGTGAACGGCAAACCGTCGAAAAATCCGCGCTATCTGGAAACTCGCGTGGACGTGGTGAAACCCTTACGGAAATACGTGGCGGAAATCGGTGCGCGTTTGCATCGCAAGATTCCGCTCAATCAACCGCTCTGCCATCCGGTGGACGCGGTATTGACCGGTCGCCGCAACAATCCGCCCGAACCGGGCATCCGCGCGCTGGCAGTGTACAATCCGATACATTATCAAGAATTGCCGGAACTGTTCATGGACTTTGTCTGTTCCTTGACCGGCAAATCGCCGTCTACTACCGGAGCCGGTAGTGAAGGTGCGCTGACTAAAGGGCCGTTCAATGCCTTGCGCGGCACGGTCGATTTGAACAATGCGCTGGTCTCGTTCATTTTGACCGGTTATCCGGGTTTTTCCAGCTCGGCCGGGTTTATCGGCCCGGATACCCGCGTCGATCACGACATCAGCTTGTTGATTCCGGAGATTTGGGCGCGGCTGTCGCGCGAAGAGCGCCACCCGGCATTTTTGTTGGAACATGGCTATCTGGAACCGTTAACCGATTTTGAACACAAGGGCCAAATCGTCTTGGCCAGCCGTTTGGGTTATCGCATCACCAGTCATTTCGTGCACGGCTTGATGGGTAAAATCTTCGATAATCCGTATGCGGTATTTACCGACGAGATCTTGCAGCCCGAGCGTCAGGATCTGGAGGTGTTTGTGGATGGTATCAATAATATCGTCGAAACCCAGCAGCGCGTGGCCCAGCAATATCTCGAAGATGGCAGCATAGAAGATGCCTGTCCGCCGCTGTATGCGCTGCTACATATCATGGCTGACGGTCATTATCAGGGCAAGGATGCGCATCATCCGGAGATACGGGCGATGTTTACCCGCGATTATTTGCTGGCCTCGGATTGGTATCGGGAACGCTTGCATATCAAGCAGCAACGCGATATTGCGTTATGGCAGAGACATGTCGATTATTTGGGCGGCTTCCTGCAAGAAAGCACTCACCAGACCTTGATTGGCGAATTGAAGCTGGTCGAGCGGCATCGGCAGGCGCAACAGAAGTTGGTGGAGCTGGCGTCGCCGGCTTATTTAGAATCCTTGGTCGGTACCTTGGGTGCGGATCCGCTGGGGCCGTATCGGGGCGGGGCGGATTAAATGCGACCGACCGCTGAAACGTCGGCGCGGTCATCCCGCTAGGCCTACCGCCATTATTCAGTCGAGTATGCGGTTAAACTCTTCGATAGGCAGCGGTCGGCGGAAAAAATGGCCTTGAGCCCGGTCGCAATTGTGTTGCTTGAGTAGGTCCCGTTGCTGTTCGGTTTCCACGCCCTTGGCTTCGACACGCAAGTTTAAGCTATGGGCCAGGCCTATCAGCGAACGGACGATGCAGGCGTCTTCGGGATTATTACAGATGTCGTTGACGAAGGCCGGGGCTATTATCAGGGTATCCACCGGAAAGCGTTTTAGTCTTCTTAGCGAAGACAGGCCGCTGCCGAAGTTGTTTACCGTCAGCCGGATGCCGCGTTGTTTCAAGCCTTGCATGTAGTGCTCGGCCTGTTCGGCGCGCTCCATCAATATGCTTTCGGAAATTTCGAATTCCAGCCGGGATGTCGGTAAGCCGGTTTCCGAGAGCACCCTATCGATCAGCGCCAATAAATCGGTTTGCTTGAATTGGCGATTGGCAAGATTGACCGCTAGTTTCAATTCGCTCCGGGCCTGTAAAGCCGGGCTCATATAGTCTCGGCAGGCGCTACGCAATACCCATTCGCCTATCTCGCCAATCAAGCCCATGTCTTCGGCGATCGGTACGAACTCTTCCGGCGCCACCGGGCCGATTTCCGGCAGCCAGCGCAGTAAGGCTTCGGCGCCGACAATTCGGTTGCTGTGCAAATCGATTTTAGCCTGGTAAACCAGGGAAAATTCGTTGCGTGCCAGACCGTGGCGTAACAGGTTTTCGATGGCTTGGCGCCGCAGCGACTGGGCGTTGGCGGTGGCGTTGTAAAACTCGAAGGTATTGCGGCTGCGCTGTTTGGCCAGATATAGCGCATCGTCGGCATGTTTGAGCAATTGCTGGCCGTCGCTGCCGTCGGTAGGATACACGCTGATGCCAAGACTGGTGCCGATGAACAATTGATGGTCGTCGATGAAAAACGCTTGGTTGATGGTATCGATTACCCGTCTGGCGATATCGCCGGCATCGGCCGGCGTCCGCAAATTCATGCCGATCAGCGCAAATTCGTCGCCGCCCAGTCTGGCGACGATTTCTTGCTCGCGCAAGCACTGCGTGATGCGTTTGCCGACCTCGATCAGCAATTTATCGCCGACTAGATGACCGAGGGTGTCGTTGATGTTTTTAAAATGGTCCAAGTCCAAATAAATTACCGCGAAGCGAGTCTTATAGCGTTTGGCCTGGCCGATGGCCTGATCCAGGCGCTCGTTGAATAGCGTGCGATTCGGCAGGTCGGTCAGCGGGTCGTAATAGGCCATGTGGCGGATGACTTCTTCCGAATTCTTACGATCGCTGATGTCGTGAATGATGGACACGAAATGGGTCACGTTATGGTGCTCGTCGAGCACCGGGG
The DNA here is from genome assembly GCF_057126975.1 of Methylomonas sp. 2F7. Classification (NCBI taxonomy): domain Bacteria; kingdom Pseudomonadati; phylum Pseudomonadota; class Gammaproteobacteria; order Methylococcales; family Methylococcaceae; genus Methylomonas; species Methylomonas sp. 2F7. Next base: position 3,781,274 of record NZ_CP195203.1, on the reverse strand, counting down.
TAATCGATTCCAGGCACCAGAACAACTCGCCGTTTTTTTTGCGGTTTAAAAATTCGCCGTGCCAAGCCGAGCCGGCGCGTAAAGTCGTCCACAAATCTTTATAAGTCTTGGCGGAGGTCAGATCGGATTTGAGTAGATTGGTTTTTTGGCCCAGTACGTCCTGTTCGCAGTAGCCGGTTAATTTGTAAAAGGCCGGATTGCAATATTCGATGCGGGTCTTGGGGTCGGCGATCACCACGATGCTGGAGCTGAACTGCAAGGCCAGCGACAGCTTGCGCAATTCCTGCTCGGTTTTTTTATGGCTGTCGATTTCCTGGGCCAGCGCGCTATTGGCGGCCAGCAGCTGTTTCTGGCTGGGAATGGCCAACACCTTGGGAATCAAGGGCCAGATCAGGATGGCGGTGACGATGGAGCTGGCCGCGGTCGCGGCTTTGATGGCGCCGGACAGCCAGTAATCCGGTATCCAGATGTTCCAGATACTGAGCAGATGCGTGGTGCCGCACAGCAAGATAAACACGCCGAATTGCCAGTAAATCCAGCTGAACGGAATGTCTTTGCGTTTTTTTAGTACATATAACAACGCAAACGGGATGGAGTAATACGACAACACGATCAGCGCGTCGGACACTACATGCAACAACAATAAATCGCTCTGCCATAGGTAGCAATAGCCATGCGGCATGTAGCTGGTAATGTCGAGAGTATGATCTTGCATGCTTTCGATGACCGTGATGGAAGGCGGATGTCAAAAATTGGCTAGTCGGCGGCGAGCGAGCCTAGCTAGCTATTTATTCATACCTTCCTTAGCGTTATTGTATCGTGTGGCTGGCGGGGGAGCTTAACCCAAATCCCGCTAAATAAAAATAGCTAATGCCCGGATAGCGAGATGGCCGAGCTGGGGCCGCTGAAGTGGGGGGTATTAGCGCGCGAGGCTGTTCCTCGCCAGGCTTTCCATGGCCGGCTTTGGAAGAGTAACGGGATATTGAAACGATCCGTCCCTGGATGGTTTTCGGGGTTTAGCCCTTGCGTTTGGCTTTGGTTTTTCCTTTGCCTTTTGGAAATTCCTGGGCGATTAGCGAACGCGCTAGTTTACGCAGGCCGTTGGAAGAGACTTCCAGGCCTAACGGCGAGCCTATCGATTCCAATTCGTACATCAAGTCCGTCGCGGCAATCAGCGTCACATAGCGCAGGCTGCTATTGCCCGGCAACTGCGTTGACGCGTCACGTAGTAGCGGGGCGAGTACGTCCCAGGAACTGTTGAAGAACTTGCGCACCGGATCGTTTTCCGCGACATATTCCGCAGTCAGACCTTGTTCAAAGGCTACGCCGGCTTTTTGCAGTAAATCGCGCAAGCTTGCCCGGCCGGCCTCGGCGTTAGTGGCGATAGGGGCTTTCTCAATATTCTTTTCCAAAGACGCCTGCCAGCTTTGCCAGAGGCTACGCCATTGTTTCAATTCCGCTTCGTTCAATACCGGGGCCGCTTTTAAGCCGCCGGTATTTTGGTTGGTAGCGCTGTAGCCAACGTTGATTAAAATACCTTTCTCATCGGCTTTGACCTGATTGAAGCGCAGGCTGTTGATGGTGTCGTGCAACTCCTCGCTATCTTCGGCGGCGATGAAGGGAAGCAGCGTTTTAGTAATGTCCGGGCGGGATTGGTTTAAATCGATTTTCAGGGCGGCCAGCTTAGGTTCGGCGGCTTTTTTGATCAGCGATTGCAGTTGGGCGATATTTAATGGCTGGCCGTTGCGATCAAACGCATTCAGTTGGGTGACCGGGAAGCTCAGTACATTGCCGGAGGCATCCAAGGTCGGTTGTTGCAAGGTTTGCAAAATGCCGGACCATTCGATCAAAGTCATGCATTTGCCGCCCAGCGCGGTGCCGACTCGGGCTTGTACATTGTTCTGAATTTTGACCTGGCCTTGCTCGCCGCTGATTTGCGGATGGTCCAGATCCAGAAAACTGCATTGTTTGCCGTCTTTCCAGGCTCTTACCGATTCATTCGGGCCGTCGTAAAGCTCGCTAACCAGCACACTTTTGATTAAACCGTACTCCATTGGCACCGGAATATTGATTTCGCGGGCCATACCGGTCTGTGCAGTCAGCAGCAAGCCGGTGGTAAGTAACAGGGTACGCATTTTTGACATGATTTACTCCTTAACGTTGTCGGGCGCCGGTTGATTAAGCGCGGCCGTGCCGCGATAAGCGGATGAAATAGGGTAGCGGCGGTCACGGCCAAACGCTCTGGGCGTGATGCGGATACCGGGCGGCGATTGCCGGCGTTTATATTCGTTTCTATCCACCAGCGAAATAGCTCTGTGCACATCGGCAACCGCGAAGCCATGTGCTACGATCTCGGCGGCGGATTTGTCCTGTTCCACATACAAAGCAAGTATAGGATCCAACACAGAATAGGGCGGCAGGGAATCTTCGTCCTTTTGGTCCGGTGCCAATTCCGCCGACGGCGCACGGGTGATGACCCGTTGCGGAATGACTGGTGACAGAGTGTTGCGGTATTCGGCGAGTTGGTAGACCAGTAATTTCGATACGTCTTTCAACGGCGCAAAACCGCCGGCCATGTCGCCGTATAGCGTGGCATAACCCACGCTCATTTCACTCTTGTTGCCGGTGGTCAACAGTAGCTTGCCTTGTTTATTCGAAATGGCCATCAGCAATACGCCGCGGCAACGGGCCTGGATGTTTTCTTCGGTGGTGTCTTTTTGACTACCGGCAAACAGCGGGGCCAGCATGCCGTTGAACGCAGTCACCGCTGGTTCGATGGGCAGTATGTGATATTTGACGCCCAAGGCTTCGGCTTCCTGGATTGCGTCTCGGTTGCTCATGTCTTGCGTATAGCGCGATGGCATCAACACCGCTTCGACATGATCGGCGCCCAGTGCATCAACCGCCAACGCCAATACCAGCGCGGAGTCGATACCGCCGGACAAGCCGAGAATCGCGCCGTGAAAGCCGTTTTTGCGCACGTAGTCTTGAATGCCCAACACCAGCGCCTTGTATTCGCTGACCACGGGTTGATACAAGTCGGCGATGGTGGATATTTGCGGTTGTTGATCGACAAATTCGACGATACCGAGTTGCTCCGTAAATTCCGCCGCTCGAAATACTACGCTGCCGTTAGAATCAGCGACAAATGAGGCGCCGTCGAAAATTAACTCGTCCTGGCCACCGATTTGATTGACATAGACCAGAGGCACCTGCTCGGCTTTAATCTGCGAACAAATAATATCCTCGCGCTGCTGCATTTTGCCGGCATGAAACGGCGAAGCGTTCAGGGTCAGGATGATGTCAGCGCCGGCTGCGCGGTTTTGGGCAATGATGCCGGGCTGCCAGATGTCTTCGCAAATCGTCAACGCCAACTGGCTGTCTTTAACCGTAAACAGACAGGTTTGTGCGCCGGCGGTAAAGTAACGCTGTTCATCGAATACACCGTAGTTAGGCAGGGCTCGCTTATGGTACTCGGCAAGCATTCGGCCGTCACGTAAGGCTATTGCGGTATTGTAGAGGCTGTCGTCCCGCTGTTCGGGATAACCGATCACCACCGTTATGCCGGAGACCTTCTCGGCAATTTCGGCAACGGCTTGTTGCGCCTGGTGAATAAAATCCGGTCGAAACAGTAAGTCTTCAGGTGGATAACCGGTGACACATAGCTCCGGAAACACGACCAGATCGGCCTGCCGCTGTTTGGCTTGTTCAGCGGCGGCCAGAATCTTGCCGGTGTTGGTCTGAATATCGGCAACTGTTAAGTTCAGTTGGGCTAGCGCTATTTTTATCGACATTATGCTTTGGAAAAACAATCCCGCATCGCGACACCAATATCCGAAGGCGAGCTGACCATGCTGACGCCGGCTGCTTGCATCGCCGCAATTTTGCCAGCCGCTGTGCCTGCGCCGCCGGTGACAATTGCACCGGCATGGCCCATACGTTTGCCGGGCGGTGCGGTTTGGCCGGCGATGTAGCCGACCACCGGTTTGGTGACTTTTGCCTTGATAAATTCCGCAGCTTGTTCCTCGTCACTGCCGCCGATTTCACCGACCATGACAATGCCATGGGTGTCCGGGTCGTCTTGGAAACGGCTCAGTACATCGATGAAGTTCATGCCGTGGATCGGGTCACCGCCAATGCCGACGCAAGTGCTTTGTCCCAAACCTTCGCGGGTGGTTTGATGCACGGCTTCGTAGGTCAGGGTGCCGGAGCGGGAAACGATGCCGATTTTACCGGGCAGATGGATGTGGCCGGGCATGATGCCGATCTTGCATTGCCCTGGCGTAATCACGCCGGGGCAGTTGGGGCCGACCAGCAATGAGCTGGTGCCTTGCATTGCTGCTTTAACTTTTAGCATTTGCAGCACTGGGATGCCTTCGGTGATGCAGATGATGAGTTCGATGCCGGCATCGACCGCTTCCAGGATGGCGTCGGCGGCGAAAAACGGTGGCACGTAGATCATCGTTGCCGTGGCGCCGGTGGTTTTAACGGCTTGTTCGACGGTGTCGAATACCGGTAAATCCAGATGCTTGGAGCCGCCGCGTCCCGGCGTGATGCCACCAACAAGCTGCGTGCCGTAGGCAAGCGCTTGTTCGGAGTGAAAAGTACCTTGTTTGCCGGTGAAGCCTTGGCAAATGACTTTAGTGTGTTTGTCGATCAAAATGGACATTAGACAGCCTCCGCCAATTTAACCGCTTGTTCGGCGGCGCTGTTCAAATCTTCGGCCGCGTAAAGACCCAAGCCTGAGTCTTTCAACATAGCCAGCCCTTGCTCAACATTAGTACCTTCCAGCCGCACTACGACCGGTATGGTCAAATGCATTTCCTCGACCGCTGCCAGGATGCCGGCTGCGATCACATCGCATTTGACGATGCCGCCAAAAATATTGACCAGTACCGCTTTGGTGGTACCGTCGGACAGAATCAATTTAAAAGCGGCCTTAACTTTGTCTTTATTAGTGCCGCCGCCCACATCCAGGAAGTTGGCAGGTGCGCCGCCTTTGAGTTTGACCATATCCATCGTTGCCATTGCCAGTCCGGCGCCGTTGACCATGCAGCCAATATTGCCGTCCAGCGTGATGTAATTAAGATCGAATTGCTTGGCTTCCGCTTCCTTCGCATCTTCCTGCGAAGCATCGCGCATTGCGGCGATGTCAGGATGTAAGGGGATGGCGTTGTCGTCGAAATTGATCTTGCCGTCCAGCGCTACCAGTTTGCCGTCATCGGTTTGGATCAGTGGGTTGATTTCGATTTGGCTGGCATCCTTGGCTAAAAACAGTTGATACAGGCCGGACATGATAGTTTGCAGTTGGCTTTGCTGGTCCTTGCCCAGTCCTAGCGCTGCCGCAACTTGCCGACATTGATAGGGTTGCAGTCCGGCAGCGGGATGCACCGGCACGCGGACGATTTTCTCCGGCGTCTCTGCGGCCACCGCTTCGATGTCCATACCGCCGGCGGCGGAGGCGATAAAAATTAGCCGTTCGCTTTCCCGGTCCAGCAACAAACTCAAATAATATTCTTGGTTGATTGCCGAGGCTTCTTCTACCCAAACGCTATTGACCGGCAGGCCGGCGGCATCGGTTTGATGCGTGACCAAACGAGTGCCCAGCATCGCCGCGCTGAAATCCTTCACTTCATCCAGATTCCGGGCAACCTTCACCCCGCCGGCTTTACCTCTGGCGCCGGCATGGATTTGGGCTTTAACTACCCAGGCCGGACTGCTCAATGACTGCGCGGCTTGTTGCGCTTGTTCGGGCGTTGTTGCCACGGCGCCCTGCGGCGCTGGAATCGCAAACTCTTTGAAGAGTTGTTTCGCCTGATATTCGTGAATATTCATTTAGTGCTCCATGGATGGCTTAAATCGCGGCGTCTCAAGTTGGTGCTATGATTGAACTGACAAACATTCTAACTAACTCTGCATAAAAAACCCGGGCAATGCTTTCTTCATCAGTCGATACTATTTATCCCTGCCCTTTTTCCAAAGGGTACGGCATTCCCGTTCGGCAAGCGTGGTTGATGTTGAAGATTTTTGCCCTCTATCGATTCATCACCGCCAGCTTGTTTGTGATGCTGTTTTATTTGCGGTTTGGGCCGTCGTTATTGGGTTCCTACGACGCATCATTGTACCAGTTCACCAGTGTTGCCTATCTGGGGATTTCGCTGATTGCCGCGCCGGTCGCATTTCGACCGCGTTGGGCTTATGCCAGTCTGGCACAGTTATTTATTTTTACCGATATTGTCTTTATTACCTTGTTGATGCATGCCAGCGGTGGGATTGGCAGCGGCATTGGCATCTTGCTGGCAATCTCCATAGCGGCGGGTGGCTTATTGATTGGCGGGCGCTGCGCGATGTTGTTTGCAGCCTTGGCTAGTCTGGCGATTCTGGCTGAAGAAGTGTATGCGATAGAAACGCATGCTTTCGAAAATACCACCATGACCTATGCCGGCATGCTGGGGGTGTCGTTTTTTTCGATAGCATTTTTGTCGGTAATATTGGCGCAGCGCGCCGAACAATCGGCGGTTTTGGCCAGACGGCACGAGCAGACTATCGCCAGGCTGGAAAGTCTTAACCGCTATATCATCCAGCATTTGCAATCGGGCATCATGATCGTCGATGAGCGGCAGGTGACTCAGCTGTCCAATCAATCGGCGTTGCGGTTGTTGGGCTTGGTGTTGCACCCGGAGGAACTTGCCGAGGTGGCGCCTGAGCTGAGGAAGGCTTTCGAGTTGTGGCGCGCCAATCGGGACCAGGATTTTGCCATTATCCAATTAGCCAATCGCAACGAAGTGCAAGTGCGATTTTCCGAGTTGAGTATGGATGACGAAGCCCTGTATATGCTGATTTTCGAGGACATTGCTTTGTATAACCAACGCTTACAACAGAGCAAGCTGGCGTCTCTAGGCAGGTTGACCGCCAGTATTGCCCATGAAATTCGCAATCCGCTCAGTGCAATTAGTCATGCCGGGCAATTGCTATCCGAAGCGCCGGATCTGGATGTGCAGGAACTGCGGCTGACGGAAATCATTCAGCATCATTGTCAGCGCGTAAACAGCATCATCGAGGATATTCTCAAGTTGTCTCGGCGCAACCCGTCGCAGAAACAAAAAATCGCTTTGGATCAGTGGTTACCGGCCTACATTAACGACCAAAAATTGAATCTGGGTGAGCGGGCGGAGTGTTTTAAATTGGTTTTTAAGGCGCAAGGCTTGAATGCCTGTATCGATAGCGGTCACTTGAAGCAAATTCTCGACAATCTCTGCGCCAATGCGCTGCAATACGGTAGGCCTGAGCTAGGGCCTATCGTGCTTGAAGTCTCCCTGGTGCAGGATGCGCCGTGTATTAAAATTATCGATAATGGTGCCGGAATTGCCACTGAGCATCGGCAGCATTTGTTCGAACCGTTCTTTACCACCTCTCACCAAGGTACCGGCTTAGGTTTGTATATTTCCAGGGAATTGGCCGAACTGAATCAAGCGGAGTTAAGTTACGCTAGCAGTTCCGGAAAACCTTGTTTCACTTTGTTGCTGGCTAATGCCGATCACGCTGTTATTGAAATATGAATATGCCTGTCACACTGGTTGTCGACGACGAGCCCGACATCAGAGAATTACTCGAAATAACCCTAAACCGGATGCACATTCAAACCCGTTGCGCGGCCAATTTGGCCGAGGCCAAACAGTTGTTGGCGGGCGAAATGTTTGATTTGTGTCTCACCGATATGAGGCTGCCGGACGGCGACGGGCTGGATTTGGTCGATTACATCCAAACCATCGGTTTGCAATTGCCGGTAGCGGTAATTACTGCGCATGGCAGCATGGATATTGCGATTAAAGCCATGAAAAAGGGTGCCTTCGACTTCCTGTCCAAGCCGGTCGATCTGGCGGTATTGCGGCAGTTGGTCAGCCATGCGTTGCAAGCTTCGCTGACTCGGGTTTCCGACAAAGAGCGGCGCACCCGCGACATCTTGCTCGGCGAGTCGGCGCTGATGTGTGCCATTCGTTCGAAGATCGACAAGGTGGCTCGCAATCAGGCGCCGGTTTATATCAGCGGCGAGTCCGGTTCGGGGAAAGAGTTGGTGGCCAGATTGATACATCAGCAAAGCCCGCGCGGCGATAAGCCGTTTATTGCGATCAACTGCGGCGCGATTCCTCCCGAATTGATGGAAAGCGAATTCTTCGGCCATAAAAAAGGCAGTTTCACCGGCGCGGTAGCCGACAAGCAGGGATTGTTTCAAGCGGCCGATGGCGGCACCTTGTTTTTGGACGAAGTGGCCGATTTGCCTTTGCCCTTGCAAGTCAAATTGTTGCGGGCGATTCAGGAGAAAAAAGTCCGTCCGGTTGGCGAGCAGCGGGAAGTTGCAGTCGATGTGCGCTTATTGAGTGCAACTCACAAGGATTTGACCAAAATGGTCCAAGAAGGCAGTTTTAGGCAGGATTTGTACTACAGGATCAATGTCATCGAACTGAGTTTGCCGCCCTTGCGCGCCCGGCCTGCCGATATTCCTCAGCTTACCGAGCACTTATTGGCGGGGTTGGCTAATGCTAATGGTATGGATTTGCCCAGGCTCAGTGACTCAGCGCTAAACGCGTTAAAGCACTATTATTTCCCAGGAAATGTCCGGGAGCTGGAAAATATACTGGAGCGGGCGCTGGCCCTGCACGATGGCGGCGTGATCGAAGCCGACGATCTGAACCTGCCGTTGGGGATGGAGTTGGCGGCGGTCGAAGATTTTGATGCCGAGAAAATGTCGCTGGAAACTTATCTCGAAGATATTGAGAAAAAAGCCTTGAGCGCCGCGCTGGAGGAAAATCGTTGGAACAAAACCGCCACTGCTAAATACTTGGGCCTAAGTTTTCGTTCGCTACGGTATCGTTTGAAAAAGTTGGGTCTGGAATAACAAAAATCGATTGTAAGCGAGTAGTAGCCTACTACTCGCCTAAATAACTCGAAGTATCCCTATTGATATTTGCTCATGCCTTTCAGTTGTTGCAGCGCGGCTTGGATTTTGGCGTTTGCGGCGGCGTCCAGTTCGTTGTTTTTATACACTTTGTCCAGCAGGCCTTCTTCAACTAATGCATCTTTGATCCAGCGTTTAGCAAAGGCATAGCTGGCTGGAACTTTGGCAACTTCACCTGTGTTTGGGTTTTTCAGGCTATCGACAGCGGGTGTTGGAGAAGCTGCGGCGGCTTTTTTGGCCGGGGCGGATTTACTGGCTTTGGGGGCGGCGGGTTTGGGTGTGTCGGCTTTGGCTGGAGCGGGTTTTGCGGTGGTTTTTACAGCTGCGGGAGGAGGAGGTGGTGCCAGTTCGGTTTGGATTGCCGGCTTGGCGGGCTCGGGTTTACTTGTTTCCGGTTTTTCTTTTTTGCCGCCCATCACTACAAATACGACATAAGCTACAAAAATAGTCGTCGCTATAAAAAGCAATTCAGCCATAACCCTTCCCCTTTGTTTGTTTTATTTATTAAGATTCAGAACAATGTGATGACACGTTTTAAACTCCGCGGGCGAATATACCAGAGCTAGTCAAGTCGGTAAACTAATACCCCATTTGCCGAAAAGTTCGCGAATTATGTTTAATCCGTTTCAAGTGATTAAACTGGCTACCTGGCTGCTACCCAGCAAAAGGTTCAGCGAAACCTTCTGGCCATCCAGTAGATTCTGCTCGGGTTTGCCGAATGCGTAGCCTTGGCCGAAATTGACGCCGATTTCTTTCAGCTTCATCGCGGTACCTGCCGATTCGACGAATTCGGCGATGGTTTTCTTGCCGAGTTTTGAGGCAATTTCCACCATGGATTTGACGAGTATTTGGTCGGTTTCGTTGTCGAGCAGGTTTCTGATGAATTGGCCGTCGATTTTCACGTAATCAACCGGAAAGGTTTTGAGATAGTTGAACGAACAAAAGCCGGCGCCGAAATCGTCCAGCGCGAATTTGCAACCCAAGGCTCTTATTTTGTTAATCATGTGCCGGGTTTTTTCAAAATTGTCCACGGCGGCTGTTTCAGTAATTTCGAAGGTTAAACGGTTGGCGTCTATCCAGGTCATTTCCAGTTTATCCTTAATAGTGGATAGTAAATCCGGATACTGAAACGCGGTACTTGAAAGGTTGACGGCCAGGGAAATATAAGACATGTAACTGGGTAGTGCCGCCAGAAAGTCGATGGCGTTTTCAACGACCCAAAGGTCTATCGCGTGAATCAAGCCGGTTCTTTCCGCCACCGGAATAAACTGATCCGGCGTGATGACTTCATTGCCTTCGCCACGCATGCGCAACAACACTTCGTAGTGAGAGACATTGCCGTCCGACAACTGCACCACAGGCTGGAACACCAGAAATAGCTGATTATCCCGTAAGGCCTTGCGAATCAACGGCACCCAATAAATGTCCCGGCGTCTTTCCTTGACGATTAGATCATCGCTGTTGTAAACGCAGATTTTGTCTCTGCCGGTGCTTTTTGCAAAGTTGCAAGCTTGGCGCGCATGTAAAATCATTTCGCCCGGATGGAACGCGGAAACGGTATTGTCCAGGGCGGCGATGCCGATGGACACCGAGGCGCTGTAAGATACTTCTCCGGTGAAGAAACGGAAATTGTCCACGGTGGTTTTGATGGTTTCTGCGAGAATCTGTGCTTGCTTTTTGGTTTTGTTTTCCAGGAATAAACAAAACTCGTCGGCACCGATACGGGCGAATAAACTGCCGGCCGGTAATAGTTTTCGGACCAGAATGGCCATTTCGACCAGTAAACGATCACCCACTTCAAAGCCTTCCAGTTCGTTAATCAGGCTGAAGCGGTCCACATCAATGAACAATAACGACCCGTCTTTTTGCGCTTTATTGCTATGATTTAGCACCAATCTCAGTTGGCGCTCGAAACTACTGCGATTAAATAAACCGGTTAATTCGTCGTGCGCGACCAGAAACTTCAGTTTCGCATCGATAACGTTTTTGGCGGCTAATTCATTGATCAATTGTTCTTCCTGACGGTGACGCAATTGGCGTTCCTGTTTCAGGCTCAGCAAAAACTTTACTGCAAGTATCAGCTCCTGGGTGTTAACCGGCGTATTGATTTTATAAGTTAAGCAATTGTCTTGTTGCGGCTGACACCGATCAAGGTCGCAGTCAAAGCAGTCGTCGTTCAGAATCACCACCGGGATGACTGATACCGAGTTGGCGCTGGATAAGCTTTGACACATCTCCCGAGGATGGCAAAGCGGCAACATTGCGTTCAGCACGATCAGACCGATTCTGTCGGGTTGATCGGCGTAAGGCTTCAATATTTCGTATATTTGTTCGCCATTTTCAGCTATACGAATATCGGTAAAGCCTTTGGCTTTCAATGTGGATGCGATTTTTTGAGCAGAGACTTCATTATGCTCCGCAACGACAATCAGTTTTTCTTTGAGCGCGTCATTGGCAATCATCTAATACCATCCAGGTATTGGCATAAAATCGGGAGCTGTCAGCATGGTCAGGAGGAGGCCGGCATTTAATAAGCTTGTATTTTCATATAATTGGTCTAGGTTTAAGCGCAGCCTTTAATGCTATTTCTATGCTATTGGTTTTCAGTATAGGTGTAAATTTAATTTTTTAGAATTATTGATGATAGCTTACTCACCGTCCACATTGACTGTTGCCGATTTGCTTAGAGGTGATTTACAACTCGCCTCGCCGCCGAATGCCTATTTTTTGTTAAAAAAAATAGTCGAAGATCCGAATAAGACCGCGAAAGACGCGGCTGTGGTGATCGAAGCCGATGCGGCATTGGCGGTAAAGCTACTGAAGATAGTGAATAGTGCTTTTTATGGTTTTCCATCCCAAATCAGTTCGATTGCCAAAGCCATTACCATGATTGGAACCCGTGAGTTGCAGAATCTGGTGCTGGGTACTTTGATTGTCGAACGCTTTTCCGATTTACCGGGACAACATTTCTCTATACACGATTTTTGGGCCAGAAATTTGCGCTGCGCGTTGATTGCACGCGAGTTGGATATTCATTTCGGCAAGCACTATGCCGACACCGCGTTTCTGTGCGGCTTGGTCCACAACATCGGGCAATTGGTGTTTTATCGGCGGATTCCGGTATTGGCCCGGGAAGTCGACTTATTACTGCAATCGCAAACCCCGCTCGCGGTGGACGAAGAGGTCACGGTGGAGCAGAACGTGATCGGCTTCGACCACTTTCAGGCCGGTGCCGAGTTGTGCAAACAATGGATGTTACCGGACGTTATCGTGGAAAGTATTCGCTTGCATTGCTTTCCTGATCTGATCGGGCCTTACGCCGATCTGGCTGCCATGGTCAGGCTGGCCAACTGCTTAAGTCGAATCGAAAATCCCTACGATGCCCACGCTGTCAATGCTTTGAATCTGACGCCCGAACAAATCAGTTTCATCCTCGATAAAATCAGCGACGAATTCGAAGTCATTTTTAAATTGTTCTATCCCACTGTCTAAGTGCGCTTAGGCAATTGCAGCTGCTTCCTACAATTCCTCGAATATCTGTTGCTGAAAGGTGACAGCAGCCAATCGAAAAGATCTCAATAATTAGCTAGAGATAGGCTATCGACTTTTCTCGAATGCGGTTTTTGTCGCAAAAAAACAACGGATAGGCCAATTAAATTCGTTTTGTCATAAAGTTGTCATATTGCCTCCATACAATGCGCTCAAGCTCGCTGGTCGTTGTGATCTTTGAGTAACGCATTGATTTATATAATTATTGGAGAAATTTGATGAGACTTTCTAAGCTGAGCCTGGCAGTGGCAGCCGTTATAGGCTCGGGTATTTGCGCCGAGGCGATGGCGCTGGATTTGTATGTTGATGCCAAAACCAAGCAGATTTTTGCCGAGCCAGGTCCGGGTCGCACTAAGTTGGGTTCATTTGAAAAAGTCGAAGATACGGTTGCTAAAAAAGTTGAAGCCGACAATCAAACACAAAAAGCTGAGATCGACAAAATCAAGCAGGATCTCGAACTGAAAACCAACGAACTGAAAGCACTGGACGAGCATATCGTTGCGCAGCGTGAAGACAAAGCCAAGAACGACGAAAAATGGTTTAACAAAATCAATGTTCGCGGCTATACCCAGTTGCGGTATAACCAAGCACTATCCGGCGATAGAACAGCGGGTGAGCCGGAATTGAAATCGGTGGGCGATGGCTCGATCGGTAACAATCAAGGTTTCTCCTTGCGCCGAGTACGCTTGGTGTTCTCCGGCGACATTAATGAGTATATCTCCTTGTATCTGCAGCCGGATTTCGCCACCACCAACGGCGATTTACACTTTGCGCAATTACGCGATGCCTATGCCGACTTGGCTTTCGATAAGGCTCACGAATACCGAATCCGTGCGGGTCAATCCAAAGTCCCGTTTGGTTGGGAAAACCTGCAGTCCTCGCAAAACCGCCTGACGCTGGACCGTGATGACGCATTGAACAGTGCGGTGCCTAGTGAACGTGACTTGGGTTTGTTTGCCTATTGGTCGCCTAGCGATGTGCAAAAACTTTGGAAAGACCTAGCCAAGAAAAATCTGAAAACCTCGGGTGATTACGGCGTCTTGGGCTTGGGTGTTTATAACGGTCAAGGCGTAAACAAAGCTGAGGCTAACGATAACTTGTATTTGGTCGCTCATTCTACTTATCCGTTTGACCTAGGTTTCATGGGCTTGCGTGGACAAGTCGTTGAAGTGGGTGCGGATGCAATGTCAGGAAGATTTAACCGGTCAACAAGTGCTTATACCAGTAGGTTTGGATCGGGTACGCCGACTGCAAGAGACAATAGCGAAGATAGAGTTGGAGTTCATGCTGTGTTGTTCCCGCAACCGTTCGGTTTGCAGGCGGAATGGAATTGGGGTGCAGGCCCTACGCTTAATCCATCTGCCAATCGGATTGAGAGACAAAATCTGGAAGGTGGCTATGTACAAGCGATGTATAAAATCGATAACGTATTCGGTACTAAAGGTAGCATGATGCCTTACGTCAAATGGCAAACCTATGACGGTGCATGGAAAGGGATCGCCAACGCTCCAAGAGTGAATGTGGACGAAGTCGAAGCAGGTGTCGAGTATCAAATCAACAAGGCGTTGGAGCTAACCGTGGCTTATGCAACGATGAATCGTACTCAAATTCAAACGCAAACGACGGCGGCTGGATTCTTGCAACAAGCCAGCGGCGATATGATCCGCACTCAGTTGCAATTCAACTATTAAGCTATGGCGGACCGCTGTTCTCGGCGCTCCAAAAGAATTTCTGGTTTAAAAATAAAAGCCCCGTTTCTTGCGAATCGGGGCTTTATTGTTTTAATTATTTTTTCGAGTGCTCGTGTTCCGGGGGCTCTCTCACATTCACCATGATAATCACCGCATGGCGCGAATAAATCCGCACAAGGTGAGTGCTGAGTCAGGCAGTCTGCTAGACTGATCAGCTTATTAAAAAAACTCCGAAAGTTATGAGTGAACATTCCCTGGCCCGTTACGGGTGGCTATCTATTGCGGCGGCAGTCAGCACTATCGCGCTAAAAAGCTATGCCTATTGGCTGACCGATTCCGTGGGCTTACTGTCCGATGCGTTGGAGTCGCTGATCAATTTGGTGGCGGCGATCATCATGCTGGTGGTACTGACTATCTCGGCGCGGCCGCCGGACGATACCCATGCCTACGGTCACGAAAAAGTTGAATATTTTTCCAGCGGTGCGGAAGGCATCATGATTCTGTTGGCGGCTTTTAGTATTGGCTACGCAGCCTGGGAGCGCTTGTGGAATCCGCTGCCGCTACAGCAACTTGATCTGGGTATTGCGGTTTCCGTGTTTGCTTCCCTGATCAACTTGGCGGTTGCCCGAATTTTGATTGGTGTCGGCCGCCGTCGGCACTCTATTACCCTGGAAGCCGACGGTAAGCATTTGATGACCGATGTCTGGACGACAGTCGGGATTTTGGTCGGCATCGCCATTATCTCGGTGGCAAACCGTTTCGAGCCGAGTCTGGCGTTTGCTAGGCAATTAGGCCTGAACGGCTGGGAAATACTCGACCCGATTATTGCCATAGGAGTGGCGTTAAATATCGTCTGGGCCGGCTTGCAATTGATTCGCCGGACAGTGTCGGGCTTGTTGGATGCGGCGTTATGTCCGGCGGAAATCGCTGAAATTGTCGCTGTACTTGATGAGTATGTGGCCGGCGATGGCATTGCTTATCATGCGTTACGGACGCGTTACGCCGGCGCCAGGCGTTTCATGTCGGTGCATGTGTTGGTGCCGGGTGGCTGGACGGTGCAGCAGGGCCATGATTTGCTGGAAGCCATTGAGCAGCAGATCAAGGGCAAGTTCGACAATATAGATATCGATACCCATCTTGAACCTATCGAAGATGTGGCTTCCTGGGAGCACTAACTCGAAATAGTCTTTGCGGGTAGAGTAGGATGTGCTGAGCGAAAGCGAAGCGCATCAATCGCGCCCGATGCGCTTCACGTTGTTCAGCACATCCTATATTTCCTTTGAGTTTCATATCTCAATCAGACTCAACCCCAGTTCTTCCACGCTTTGTCCGGCAATTTTAAAGCCGCGCATTTCCAACACGCCCTTGGTATTTAAGGAAATGATCAAATGCAGCGCATCCGGATAGCTGGCTTCCTGGATGTCGGTCGGTGAAGGCTGGGCCGGAGTGTGCGGGTGCGAGTGGTAGATAGCAAATAGCGTTTCGCCTTTTTCGCGTATTTGGCGCATGGCTTCGATTTGCTGGCTGGCGTCCAATAGGAACCGGTTCTCTGGTGTGGCCGCGCTATTTGCCACCGGATAACAACTCACTGGCAGGCCCGCGTTATCCGCGCCGATTAGACCGCAAATCTCCGTGTCCGGGGATAGCTGCGCCAAGTGCAGTAACTGATTGGTGAGCTTGCGCGGCAGAGAAATTTCGCTGTTGTTCATAATGTGTTCCAAATTCCTGAAGTCACCCGAGGATTGCCGGATAAATCGGCATGTGTGTTGACCTGTCGGTAACCCAATTCGTTGAAAATGGCCTGTACCTCGGTTTGTTGATTGTAGCCGTGTTCGACCAATAATTGCCCATAGTCTTTCAAATGCGCACGGGCTTGTTCGGCAAGTTGCCGAATGTCTTGCAGACCATTTTCGGCGCTAATCAAGGCACTGTCAGGCTCGAAACGCACGTCTCCGATTTTTAAGTGCGGATCATTATCTGCGATGTAGGGTGGATTGCTAAGTACCAAATCAAAGCCCGTTTCCTCGATGTTGTCGAACCAACTCGATTGCACAAAACACACATTGCCGGTGTTGAGTTGCTGCGCGTTATATCGGGCGACTTCTAAAGCCGCCGAGCTTAGATCGCTGGCAACTACTTGGGCCAATGGTCGTTCGGCGGCCAGCGTGACGGCGATAATCCCGGAACCGGTGCCGAGATCGATGATTTTACAGGGCCGGTCTGTCGGTAATAGCGATAGGCTGAGCTCGACCAGCAATTCGGTGTCGGGGCGGGGAATCAACACATCCGGGCTGACTTTGAAATTGCGCGACCAGAATTCGCGCTGGCCGGTTAAGTAGGCAACCGGTGTGCCTTGCGAGCGTTGTTCGACCAGTAATTGAAACTGCGCGAGTTGTTCAGCGCTGGGCTGATGTTCCGGCCAAGCCCGGATAAATGAACGGTTTTTGTTCAGGCAGTGGCAAAGCAATACTTCGACGTCAAGTATTGCGGTTTCGGACGTTGTGCTTAGCTGTTCGTTTGCCGCGATCAGCAGGCTCAGGAGCGAATGGTCATTGCTTTTAGACATTGCCTAACTGCGTCAATAATTCCGCCTGATGTTCATGAATCAGTGGTTGAATTACATGCTCCAGTCCGCCTTCCATAATCTCTTCCAGTTTGTAGAGCGTCAGATTGATGCGATGATCGGTCAGACGGCCTTGCGGGTAGTTATAGGTGCGGATACGCTCGGAACGGTCGCCGCTACCCACTTGCAACTTGCGGCTTTCCGATTGTTCGGCGTGCTGTTTTTCCTGGGCGGCGGACATCAAACGCGCTTGCAAAACCGACATCGCGCGGGCGCGGTTTTTGTGCTGCGAACGTTCGTCCTGGCATTCGACGACCACGCCGGAAGGGATGTGCGTGATGCGGATGGCCGATTCGGTGCGGTTAACGTGCTGACCACCGGCGCCGGACGCGCGGTAGGTGTCGATGCGCAGATCGGCCGGATTAATGTCGATTTCGTCAACCGCATCGACTTCCGGCATGATCGCGACGGTGCAGGCCGAGGTATGCACGCGGCCTTGCGATTCGGTTTCCGGTACGCGTTGCACGCGGTGAGTGCCCGACTCGAATTTTAATTGCGAGTAAACATTCTGGCCGCTGATGCGCATGATGACTTCTTTAAAGCCGCCGTGTTCGCCGCGATTTTCGTTGATGATCTCGGTGCTCCAGCCTTGCCTTTCCGCATAGCGTTGATACATGCGCGCAAGATCGCCGGAGAAGATCGCCGCTTCGTCGCCGCCGGTGCCAGCCCTCACTTCCAGGAAGACGTTACGATTGTCGTTGGGGTCTTTCGGCAACAGCAGGATTTGCAGTTGCTGTTCCAGCTCGTCGCGTTGTGCCTCCGCGGCCTGGATTTCCTCTTTGGCCATTTCCCGTAATTCCGGGTCGCTGTCCTTGGCCATTTCCTGGGCTGATGCCAGATTGGCTGCGTTTTCCTGATAGGTTTTGTAACAGGCGACCAGCGGCTCGATTTGCGCGTATTCCTGGCTTAGACTGCGGAATTGGTTTTGATTGCTTTGTACTTCCGGTTGCGATAGCAGGGCGGTGATTTCTTCGAAGCGTTCGCCGAGGTTTTCCAGTTTGGTTTGTATCGAGGGTTTCATTCAGTGGCTTATCGTAATTTGAAAATTTCGCGGGAAGCGGCGATCAGGTCGTGGCGTTCATTGGCGCCAGCCTCGCGCAATTGCGCGCAGGGGGTGTGGATCAATTTATTGGTCAAGGTGTGTGCGAGGCGCTGCAATACTTCATCGGCAGCTGCGCCGCTGTTGAGTTGGGCTAAAGCCTTTTGTAAGGCTTCGTCGCGAGTTTGTTCGGCCTGGGTGCGGAAATCGCGGATGGTTTCCTGCGCGCCTTGAGAGCGTAGCCAGGCCATAAAATGTTCGACTTGAGTGTCGATAATTTCCTCAGCCTGCTCGGCGGCGCGGCGGCGCGAGTCCATATTTTGATTGACGGTGTTTTGCAGGTCGTCGACGGTATACAAATACACGTCGCGCAGTTGTGCAACCTCTGCCTCAATGTCACGCGGCACGGCTAGATCGACCATGAACATCGGTTTGTGCTTGCGGATCTTGATCGCGCTTTCCACGCGGCCTTTGCCAAGTATCGGCAATTGGCTGGCGGTGGACGACACCACAATATCGGCTTCCGCCAAATGATTCGGTAGTTCGGCTAGGTTAATCGCGTAGCCGTTGAATTGCATCGCTAAAGCGTGGGCTTTGTCGTAAGTGCGATTGGCAATAATGATGCGGCCGATACCGTGCTGGTATAGATGGCGGGCGGTAAGTTCTATGGTTTCGCCTGCACCTATCAGTAACGCGGTTTGTTCGCTGAGCTTGTCGAAAATCTGTTGCGCCAGTTGCACGGCGGCAAATGCGACCGAGACCGGGCTGGAGCCGATAGCGGTGTCGGTGCGCACTTTTTTGGCGGCGGAAAAGGTGTGTTGAAATAATTTACTGAGATTTCTGCCCAGCGTGCCGGCTTGTGAAGCGGCATGGTAGGCGGTTTTCATTTGGCCGAGAATTTGCGGCTCGCCCAGGATCATCGAATCCAGGCCGCAAGCCACTCGGAACATATGTCTTATCGACTGGCTATCTTTATAGCTGTAAAGATAGGGAGTGAAGTCGGCTGGTTTGATCTGTTTGGTGTCGGCTATCCAGTTTACCAACGAGGATTGGTTATCGCTGTCGGCCTGATAGTAAAACTCGGTGCGGTTACACGTCGATAGAATGGCCGCTTCGCTGATTTCGCGAAGATTCCATAAGTTTTTCAGGGTGTTATCGAGCATTTCCGTCGGGAACGCCAAGCGTTCGCGGATCGCGACCGGGGCGGTATTGTAATTTATCCCTACGGCAAGAAGAGTCATCGGTTGCGAACAATAGCACAAGAAAAGTCCGCTATTTTAAGGAATGCGCTGTTTTTGTCCAAATACAATGAAACGACAGTCCGATTCAGGGGCTTTTTCTGGTAATCTATCGTCAATAGTTTTTCAAAAGTGGGTCAATTGATTGCATGAAAAAATGGATAGCCATAGCAATGTTTTTATCGATGTCAGGATGTGCGGTTTCTCCTGAGAAAGAGCCTGACGCAGAAGGTGTGCCAGCCAAGCCGGAGGGTTTGGAAAGCAGAGTTAACCGCAATACGGTGATCGACGAAGAGGTGCTGTATTTGCTGATGGCCGCCGAATTGGCAGGGCAGCGCAATCAGTATCATTTGGCCATGGATGCTTATTTGCAAGCCGCTAAGCGAGTCGATGATCCGCGGATTGCGGAGCGTGCCGTGAAAATCGGTTTGTTTTTGAAAGATGAGCAGCGTACCCGCGAGGCCTTGACAGTTTGGTTGTCCAAAGACGGTAAAAATTTGGCGGCGAGAAAGTTTGCCGTGTTGTTGGCGATCAAAAATTCAGATCAAAAGGCGGCTTTAGAAAATCTCAATGCCATGCTGGCTGATGATCCGGCCGGTTTTGAGGCTGGCGTGCTGGAAATGACCAAATTGATGGAAAAGGAAGGTCGCACGCAATTTACCTACGACGTGTTGGAAGAGTTGGCTGTTGAGCATCCTAATCAAGCGAGTGTGTTTTTCTTGCAGGCGGTTTTGGCGTCGGTTTTGCAAAATAACGAGCTGGCCCAGCAGAAAGTCAGTCAAGCATTGCTGATTCAGCCTGATTGGAATAAGGCTGTGATTTTGCAAGCACAGCTGGCTGGACGCTCCGGCGACTTGGCTAAGGCGCGCGCCTCTTTGGAAAAAGCGGTTAAGGCGGCGCCGGAAGATAGAATGCTGAGAAAGATGTTGTTGGAAGTGTTGGTTAACGGTCACGACTATGACGATGCGATAAAGCTGTGCCAGAGTGTGCTGGAAGATAGGCCGGACGATGCTGAAACGCTGTTTACATTGGCTTTGGTGTATATGCAGCAAGGCCAGGTCGATAAGGCTGAAAACGTACTTGAGAAGTTGCTGAATAACCCAGAGTGGGAAGGGCAGGCTAGTTTTTACTTGGGTAAGATTGAAGTTGATCAACAGCATCCGGATAAGGCGTTAACTTGGTTTGATCGGGTGAGCGACGGCAATTATGCATTCGACGCGGATATGGCTGCGGTGTCTTTGTTGATGAATCAAAAACGCTTTGATGAGATCGAGGCGCGCATCAAGCGGATGGATAACAAGTATCCTGAGCAGCATTTGCGGGTGTTGATGGTTAAGGCGGAGCTTTACAATCAATTGGGTAAATACCAGGAAGCCTTCGATGTTTTGACGCTGGCTTTAAAAGATATGCCCGATAATCGCGAAGTGCTATATGCCAGGGCATTGGTTGCCGAGCGCTTGGACAAGCTGGATGTGCTGGAATCCGACTTGCAGAAAATTTTAGACAAAAAGCCGGACGATGTGGGTGCGCTGAATGCGTTGGGTTATACGTTGACCGATAGAACACAACGCTATGAGGAAGCGGCTAAATATTTGGAGCGCGCTCTCAGTTTGCAGCCTGATGAAGCAGTGGTGATAGATAGCTACGGATGGTTGCAATTTAAGCTCGGAAAGCCTGATCGGGCCCTGGAGTTTTTGCGTAGAGCCTACGAGAAGCAGCCGGAAAATGAAATTGCCGCGCATATTGCCGAAGTGCTTTGGTCTTTAGGTGAGAAAAAGGAAGCAAAAGAGCTTTTCGACAGTGTTTATAAAAAATCTCCTGATGACGAATATTTGTTGGAGTTTAAAAAGCGCTTTTTGCAAAACGGGCAATGATTTTTAAGGGCAGTGTATTTTTGCTGGCTGCGATGATCTTGTCCGGCTGTTCTTTATTGTCTGAGAAGCCTGAAGGTACTTACCGTTTGCAAGATATGAGGGTGTTGCAGCAGCAACAGCGGTGGTATTTTGAGGGGCGATTGGCTCTGGCTGATGAGAAGGATTCTTTTTCTGCGTCGGTGAGTTGGCGGCATCACTCTGGCAGAGACGATATTGAGCTTTCGGGGCCATTGGCTCAGGGTAAGCTGTTGATTACTGTCGAAGCTGATTTTGTGGTGCTGGATGACGGCGACAATCACAAAGAATTTCGCGGACCCGCAGAAGAGGTCCTGGCGGAGCAGTTAGGTGTCATGATTCCTGTGAACGCTTTGAGGCATTGGGTGCTCGGTATGCCTGATCCGGAGCAGTCGTTTGTCGAGCAAGTTGATGGATTTTTTCAGGCTGGATGGCGGGTTGGTTTCAGAGAAATGCAACAAGTTAACGCTGTGGTGCTGCCGAGAAAAATCAATGCGGAAAAAGATAAGACAAGAATTAAATTAATAGTGGATCAATGGGATTTGTCGTGACGGGAATGCAAGAACAGGCGGCGGGTTGGGGTGAGAAATGGCCTGCGCCGGCTAAGTTGAATCTAATGTTGAGGATCACCGGGCGTCGTCCCGATGGCTACCATTTGCTACAAACAGTATTTCAGATTATTGATTTGTGTGATTGGATAACTTTTTATCCTGCGGAAAATGGCCGGGTCTATTTGCGCCATCCAATTCCAGGTGTCCCGGAACACGAAGACTTAACTGTTCGTGCCGCCAACTTGTTGAAACAATACACCGGGTGTTCATTCGGTGTGTGTATCGACGTCGAAAAGAATCTGCCTATGGGTGGCGGCTTGGGTGGTGGTAGTTCCGATGCTGCAACTACTCTGGTGGTGCTGAATAGGTTGTGGAATTTGCAGTTACCATTAGAAAAATTGATGGAGTTGGGATTGCAGCTTGGCGCCGATGTGCCTGTTTTTGTCTATGGTTACACCGCTTGGGGTGAAGGTGTTGGGGAGGAATTAAAGCCCGTAACGATTCCGGAACAATGGGTTGTGGTGATCAAGCCTGATTGTCACGTGAACACTAAGCAGATTTTTTTGGCGGAAGAGTTGACAAGAGATAGCAAACCCATCACAATGCGCGACTTCATTGCAGGCGATTGGCGGAATGATTGTCTTCCCGTCGTTAGTAAGTTGTATAAGTCGGTGAGTAATGCATTGGATGCATTGTCTCAATATGCAGAAGCGAGATTAACTGGAACAGGGGCTTGTGTGTTTGCCCAGTTCAACTCGGAAGAGTCGGCGCGTGAGGCCTTTTCTGTGTTGAGTCAGAATTGGTCGGTTTATTTGGCTCGAGGGCTTAATGTGTCGCCTCTGCATGAAAAATTAGAACACGGATCTGTTTAGTCAATTTAATGGGCTGTCGCCAAGCGGTAAGGCACGAGGTTTTGATCCTCGCATACCAAGGTTCGAATCCTTGCAGCCCAGCCATAATCTCCACACAATAGTTCCTTAGGAGTGCTTGAATGCGTGAAGCCTCGGTAATGGTATTCTCGGGGAATGCCAATAAGGCGTTGTCTGAAGGTATTGTGAAGAAGCTCAATATGCGCCTCGGCATGGCGACTGTTGGTCGTTTTAGTGATGGCGAGATTTTTGTTGAGATAGAAGAGAATGTTAGAGGTAGGGATGTATTTGTCATACAGCCTACCTGTGCGCCTACCAACGAAAACCTGATGGAATTGTTGGTGATGATCGATGCTATGAGGCGGGCGTCTGCGGCTAGAATAACCGCTGTGATGCCTTATTATGGTTATGCTCGGCAAGATAGGCGCTCAAGATCGGCCAGGGTGCCTATTACTGCAAGATTGGTTGCGGATATGATAGGAAATGCCGGGGCTGACAGGGCTTTGACCGTTGATTTGCATGCTGATCAAATTATGGGGTTCTTTGGTATTCCTGTTGATAATGTGTATGCCTCCCCTATTTTGCTAGGCGATATTTGGCGGCAAGAATACGAAGATTTGATCGTGGTCTCGCCCGATGTTGGGGGCGTGGTAAGGGCTAGAGCCATTGCCAAGCGTCTCGGCGATGCTGATTTGGCGATAATCGACAAGCGTAGGCCTAGGCCGAACGTTTCTGAAATAATGCACATTATCGGCGATGTAGAGGGTCGGACTTGTGTCATGGTAGATGACTTGGTCGATACGGCTGGCACTTTGTGTCACGCGGCCGAAGCGCTCAAGAAAAATGGTGCCAAGAAGGTTGTTGCATACTGTACTCATCCGGTGTTATCCGGTGCGGCTGCGGAGAATGTTGAAAATTCCGTTCTTGATGAGTTGGTGGTTACTGATACGATTCCGTTGACTGCAGAATTGTCTGGGATTGATAAGATCAGGCAGCTAAGTGTTGCGGAAATGTTGGCGGAAACAATACGGCGGATAGCTGTGGGCGAGTCTGTAAGTTCGCTTTATGTTGACTGATAAGAATTAAAGTAGTGCTTGTGGAACAAGCTTTTGGAGAAAAAAATGGCTAACGTGTTTGAATTTGTTGCAGAAGCTCGCAGTGCCTCGGGCAGTAGTGCGGCCAAAGTTGTTCGTCGCCAGGGTAAAGTGCCAGCCGTAGTTTATGGCGGCAACGGTGCTCCTGAGATGTTGTTGCTGGACCATAACGAAGTGGTTAAGCATTTGGTGCATGAGGCGGTTTATTCTCATGTGCTTGATCTTAAAATCGACGGTAAAACAGAAAAAGCTGTTCTTAAGCATATACAGAGACATCCTGCAAAGCCGATAGTTTTGCATATGGACTTTATGCGTGTTGATGAGACGCATAAATTGAAAGTCCATGTTCCTTTGCATTTTATCAATGAAGCTATTTCGGTCGGCGTTAAAAAGGGCGGTTTAGTCACTCATGCAATGGCTGATGTGGAGGTGCTGTGTATGCCTTCCGCTTTGCCGGAATTTATCGAGGTAGATCTGGCTGGTGTAGATGTTGGTTCGACAATACATTTGTCTGATTTGGTTTTGCCGGCCGGTGTTGAAATTGCTGCCTTGCAGCATGGTGCTGAGCATGATCATCCGGTTGCACAAATTGTTAAGCCAAGATCTGTGGAGTCAGTTGAGTAATAGCATATTAAGCCTCTCTTGAATGATTAAGTTAGTTGTTGGTCTGGGTAATCCTGGGCGGCAATACGAAAAAACCCGGCATAATGCCGGGTTTTTGTTTGTAGAGTACCTGGCGGGATTGGCTGGTGTTGGTTGGTCGAGCAGTGGTCAGTTTTCCGGTGAAGTGGCGGAGTGCAATATTGGCGGATGTAAGCTGATATTGTTAAAGCCGATGACTTTTATGAATAAAAGCGGCATGTCTGTTGGTAAGCTTTTGCGATATTACAAGCTCATTCCAGGCGAGATGCTTGTGGTTCATGATGATCTTGAGTTGTCCGAGGGTGTTGTCAGGTTAAAGCGGGATGGAGGTCATGGGGGGCATAATGGGCTTCGCGATATTATCGCCCACATTGATTCTCGTGATTTTTACCGGCTGAGACTCGGTATTGGTCGCCCTGTCACAAGGGAAAAGGTAGCTGATTACGTATTGTCTGGATTGTCGCTAGACGGTCAGGCGAGACTGCTTGGTATGTTTGAGGGAGTGACAAAAAATATGGAGGCGCTAATTGCGGGCGATTTTGCTCTGATTAATGCCTAAGAGTCTTTAGAAAGGATTCTTAAAAAAAACTTGACTAGGATTTTATAAATAAGGATAATTGACCGAATAAGTAACGGAGGGGTTCCCGAGCGGCCAAAGGGATCAGACTGTAAATCTGCCGGTTCTACCTTCGGAGGTTCGAATCCTCCCCCCTCCACCACCAAATTTAATGGGATCTGCGGGTGTAGTTCAATGGTAGAACTCCAGCCTTCCAAGCTGATTGCGTGGGTTCGATTCCCATCACCCGCTCCATTCTCGAGGTAATGGTACTCGCTCATATAGCTCAGTAGGTAGAGCACTTCCTTGGTAAGGAAGAGGTCACCGGTTCGAATCCGGTTATGAGCTCCAGATAAGGTTGATTGTTTCTGTTGTAGTTAGGGTGTTTCATAATGGCTAAAGAAAAATTTGAAAGAAAGAAACCGCACGTAAACGTTGGCACCATTGGTCACGTTGACCATGGTAAAACCACATTGACAGCGGCATTAACAAAAGTAATGGCGGAGCTGCAAGGCGGCGAGGTCAAGGCTTTTGATCAAATCGACAACGCCCCAGAAGAACGTGCGCGCGGTATCACTATTTCTACCTCACACGTAGAGTATGAGTCAGCCAACCGCCACTATGCCCACGTTGACTGCCCTGGTCACGCTGACTACGTTAAAAACATGATTACCGGTGCGGCCCAAATGGACGGAGCCATCTTGGTTTGCTCGGCTGCGGACGGTCCTATGCCGCAAACGCGCGAACACATCCTGTTGTCACGTCAAGTTGGTGTGCCTTACATTGTCGTGTTCTTGAACAAAGCAGATATGGTAGACGACGCCGAGCTGATTGAGCTTGTCGAAATGGAAATTCGTGAGCTGTTGAACCAATATGAATTCCCTGGTGACGATACCCCTATTATTGTGGGTTCTGCATTGAAAGCTTTAGAAGGCGAGCAAAGCGAAATTGGTGTACAATCCGTAGTCCGCTTGGTTGAAGCTCTGGATAGTTACATTCCTGAGCCAGAGCGTGCGATCGACGGCAAGTTCTTGATGCCCATCGAAGACGTGTTCTCAATTTCAGGTCGCGGTACCGTAGTAACCGGTCGTGTTGAGCGTGGCATCATCAAAGTGGGCGAAGCAGTTGAAATCGTCGGCATTAAAGACACCGTTCAAACGACCTGCACCGGTGTGGAAATGTTCCGCAAGCTGCTTGATCAAGGTCAAGCGGGTGATAACGTCGGTGTCCTGTTGCGTGGTACCAAAAGAGAAGATGTTGAACGTGGTCAAGTATTGGCGCATGTTAACTCCATCAAGCCACACGCTCACTTTAAAGCAGAGATTTATGTGCTGTCCAAAGAAGAGGGTGGCCGTCATACCCCGTTCTTCAATGGCTACCGTCCGCAGTTCTACTTTAGAACAACCGACGTAACCGGTGCGGTTGATTTGCCAGAAGGTGTGGAAATGGTGATGCCTGGTGATAACATCGCTGTTACCGTAAAACTAATCTCACCGATTGCGATGGAAGACGGCTTACGTTTTGCGATTCGCGAAGGTGGTCGCACCGTTGGTGCGGGTGTTGTTGCTTCTATTATCGAGTAATAACCGGTTTTGATTCAAAAAATATTTTCTGAATAGGTCAGTAGTTCAATTGGTAGAGCAGCGGTCTCCAAAACCGCAAGTTGGGGGTTCGAGTCCCTCCTGGCCTGCCATTCAGGGAATCTTCATAATTTAATTCAAGTTGACTAAATGAACGCACAGGCAGAAGAAGTCTCCTCAGTGGTGGACATCGTAAAGTTGGCTTTATCTCTGGTTTTTGTTGTTGCCGGCATATCAGCGTTCTACTATTTTTCTGATTTGCAGCTTCTTTATCGCGTTTTAGTTTTGGTGGCGGTTTTAGCGGCTGCTGTGGCTGTCGCTTTTACGACTGCTAAAGGTCGTGGTCTATGGGGTTTTATGCTGGAGTCCAAGCAGGAATTCAAGAGAATCGTCTGGCCCACTAAAGACGAAGCGGTTCGTACTACGCTAATGGTTTTTTTAATGGTCTTCATAGTAGGCTTAATACTGTGGCTGCTAGATATGTTTTTGTTTTGGGGTGTTCAGCTTTTGATGAGCCAGGGGATTAAATAATGGCACTTCGCTGGTATGTCGTTCACGCTTATTCCAACTTTGAAAATAAAGTCAAGCAAGCTCTGGAAGAGCGCATAAAACGTGAAGGATTGGAAGAATTTTTTGGAAAAATTCTGGTTCCTACCGAAGAGGTCGTTGAAATGCGTATGGGTCAGCAGCGTAAAAGTGAAAGAAAATTCTTTCCCGGATACGTGCTTGTGCAAATGGAATTGAATGACGAAACATGGCATTTGGTAAGGAACGTCCCCAGAGTATTAGGCTTTATTGGTGGGGCATCAGATAGGCCGTCACCGATCTCTGAAAAAGAAGCGATGGCAATATTAAATCGCGTTGAAGAGGGTGTGAATAAACCGAGGCCTAAAGTGTTGTTCGAAGTTGGGGAAGTTGTTCGGATTACCGATGGCCCATTTAAAGACTTCAATGGCAACATAGAAGAAGTCAATTACGAGAAAAGCCGGTTGCGCGTATCGGTTCTTATTTTCGGTCGATCTACACCAGTTGAATTAGAATTTGGACAGGTTGAAAAAGTCTAACCTACAATCCGAGATTTTTACGAATCCCTGTCATTTATGTGGCCGGGATTTTTGTTTGTTGGGGAGCTGAAAAGCGTTTGCACCCGTTAGGAGTATAAAATGGCAAAAAAAATTGATTCGTACATCAAGCTGCAAGTTAAAGCAGGTGAGGCTAATCCTAGTCCACCAATTGGTCCTGCATTGGGTCAGCGTGGTGTCAATATTATGGAGTTCTGCAAGGCGTTTAATGCGAGAACTCAAGAAGTTGAGAAAGGCCTGCCTTTGCCTGTTGTTATCACCGTCTATAGTGATAAAAGCTTTACTTTTATTACCAAGACGCCACCCGCTTCGGTTTTGTTGAAAAAAGCAGTGGGTATTAAAAGCGGAAGCAGCAAGCCCAATTCTAATAAAGTCGGCACGGTTTCGCGTGCGCAGTTGGAAGAAATCGCTAAAACCAAAATGGAAGACTTGAACGCAGCTAATTTGGAAGCGGCGATAAGAATTATTGCGGGAAGCGCTCGCAGCATGGGTTTGAACGTGGAGGGCGTGTAATGGCAAAAGTAACTAAAAAAGCAAAGGCTATCAAAGAAAAGGTAGTTAGAAGTAAACAATATTCGGTCGCCGAAGCGGTGGCTCTTTTAAAAGAGTTCGCGAATAGCAAGTTTGATGAGTCAGTGGATGTGAGTGTTAATTTGGGTGTTGATCCACGCAAATCCGACCAAAACGTTCGTGGTGCCTCCGTGTTGCCTAACGGGACTGGCAAAACGGTAAGAGTTGCTGTGTTTACTCAAGGCCCTAATGCTGATGCAGCGCGTGAAGCGGGCGCGGACATCGTCGGTATGGATGATTTGGCCGAGCAAGTGAAACGCGGCGAGATGAATTTCGATGTGGTTATTGCTTCACCTGATGCAATGCGCGTAGTTGGTCAATTAGGTCAAATTTTAGGTCCAAGAGGACTGATGCCAAACCCGAAAGTAGGTACCGTAACGCCTGACGTCGTTACAGCAGTCAAAAATGCCAAATCCGGGCAGGTTAGATACCGCACCGATAAATCAGGCATCATTCATTGCTCTATCGGCAAAGTGTCTTTCGATGAAACCTCACTCAAACAAAATCTGGAGTTTTTGATTTCAGATCTGAAAAAAGCCAAGCCTACGGCAGCGAAAGGCGTGTATCTGAAAAAAATTGCCCTGTCGTCGACTATGGGTCCAGGTTTGTGGATCGATCAAAGCAGTATCGATATTTAATAAATTAACAGTTGTAAGGCTTTGGGTTGCCGAGTTATCGGCAGCCGTCAAAGACCGTAGGTGCGAAAGCTTAATTTTCCTACGCAGACGGGAGCTGGAGCCGCAAAGTTGGTGAAAGGGACCGTGAAAGGGGCATCGAAAGATGCGTTTCATAGATCCGATGCATAATCGGAAAGTACCGGAGGTAGATGTGGCACTCAATTTAGATAGCAAAAAAGTTGTCGTAGAGGAAGTTGCTGAATTCGCCGCTAAAGCCCATTCCGCCATTGCGGCGGAATATCGGGGTTTGACAGTTACCGAATTAACGGAGCTGCGTAAAACCGCGAGAGAAACGGGCGTTTATTTGCGCGTAGTCAAAAATACACTGGCTAAACGTGCTGTCGCTGGGACTGAGTTTGAATGTATGCAGGAAGGACTGGTTGGTCCTTTAATTCTGGCATTTTCCATGGAAGATCCAGGCTGCGCTGCACGACTCATCAGCGAATTCTCCAAAGGCCATAACAAACTGATCGCTAAAGTAGTTGCGATCGGCGGACAGGCTTTTGATGGATCGGAGCTAGATAGATTGGCAAGATTGCCAACCCGTGATCAAGGTATCAGCATGCTGATGTCGGTCATGAAAGCACCGGTCGAGAAACTCGCGCGTACTCTGGCTGCAATCAGAGACGAGAAAGAAGCGGCATAATCTCGCGTTAACCAGTTAAAACTCATTAATTTTAGAGGAATACACAATGGCAATTTCACAACAAGACATCTTGGAAGCAGTCTCTAACATGACTGTTATGGAAATCGTTGATCTGATTTCAGCGATGGAAGAAAAGTTTGGCGTTTCTGCTGCTGCGGCAGTGGCGGTTGCAGCTCCTGTAGCGGCGGCTGTTGTTGAAGAGCAAACCGAGTTCGATGTTATCTTGACCGGTTTCGGCGAAAACAAAGTAGCGGTTATTAAAGCAGTTCGCGGATTGACAGGCTTGGGCTTGAAAGAAGCTAAAGACGCTGTTGAAGGCGCACCAACTACCGTTAAAGAAGGTGTCAACAAAGCCGAAGCTGAAGCGGCGAAAAAAGAGCTTGAAGAAGCTGGCGCAACTGCCGAAATCAAATAAGCATCTTGACTGCATACCAGGCATAAGCCTACCAAACCGGGCTGACGGCATTTTGCCGTCGGCCTTTTACTGTTTCTAAAACAGTAGTAAATAATCTCTGACGACGAAGGTATAGAAGCAATATGGCCTATTCTTTTACCGAAAAAAAGCGTATCCGTAATAATTTTGGGAAGGGTTCCGAAGTATTGGAAGTCCCCTATCTTTTGGCAACACAAATTGATTCGTATGCAAATTTTTTGCAGTCCGGCATAGAGCCGGATAAAAGACGTAATCAGGGGCTGCATGCCGCATTCTCCAGTGTTTTTCCGGTAGTAAGTCATTCCGGCTATGCCGTATTGGAGTACGTTAAATATCGCTTGGGGGAACCCGCATTCGATGTAAGAGAATGTCAACAGCGCGGTGCTACATTTTCAGCTCCGTTGCGCGTTTTAGTACGTTTAGTTATCTATGATAAAGACGCGCCTGCCAATACCAAGGTCGTCAAAGATATTAGAGAGCAAGAAGTTTACATGGGCGAACTTCCGCTAATGACCGATAACGGCACTTTCGTGATTAACGGTACTGAGCGGGTCATTGTGTCGCAGTTGCACAGATCTCCCGGTGTATTCTACGATCACGACAAAGGTAAAACCCATTCGTCCGGTAAATTGCTGTTCAATGCACGGGTAATACCGTATCGTGGCTCATGGTTGGATTTTGAATTCGATCATAAAGACGCCGTCTATGTGCGTATAGACAGACGTAGAAAAATTCCGGCTACTATTTTGTTACGGGCTTTGGGATATGAAAACGAAGAAATGATCAACATTTTCTTCGAAACCAACAAGTTCTCATTGAGCGCCGAAAAATTGATGTTCCACGTTATTCCGGATAGGTTGCGTGGTGAAATGGCTGTTTTCGATATTAAGCACGACGGTAACGTTGTTATCGAAGAAGGTCGCAGAATTACAGCGAAGCATGTTCGTCAACTGGAAAAGTCCGGTGTCACTGAAATCGAAGTGCCTAGAGACTATCTGTATGGAAAAATTCTGGGCCACAATGTTGTCGATAAATCCACTGGCGAGTTGTTGGCCAGTGTTAACGACGAAATCACCGATAATTTATTGCAAAAATTGATCGACGCAGGTGTTACCGAGATAAACACCCTGTATGTCAACGATTTGGATAGGGGGCCGTATATCTCCAATTCGATGCGCCTGGATACCACCACAAATCGCTTGGAAGCCTTGGTAGAAATTTATCGCATGATGCGTCCTGGCGAGCCTCCTACCGTCGAGTCTGCGGAAAATTTATTCGAAAACCTGTTTTTCACTGACGAGCGTTACGACTTGTCAGCCGTTGGACGGATGAAATTTAACCGTCGCCTGGGTCGTGAAGAGACAGAAGGCTTAGGGACTCTAAGCAAAGAAGACATCATCGATGTACTGAAAGAACTGATCAAGATCAGAAATGGTAACGGTACCGTAGACGATATCGATCATTTGGGTAACAGACGCGTACGTTCTGTTGGGGAAATGATTGAGAACCAGTTCCGCATCGGTTTAGTGCGAGTTGAAAGGGCTGTTAGAGAACGTTTGACTTTGGCGGATTCCGAAGGCTATATGCCGCAGGAAATCATCAATGCGAAACCAGTTTCCGCTGCGGTCAAAGAGTTCTTTGGTTCTAGCCAGCTAT
The DNA here is from genome assembly GCF_057126975.1 of Methylomonas sp. 2F7. Classification (NCBI taxonomy): domain Bacteria; kingdom Pseudomonadati; phylum Pseudomonadota; class Gammaproteobacteria; order Methylococcales; family Methylococcaceae; genus Methylomonas; species Methylomonas sp. 2F7. Next base: position 3,749,933 of record NZ_CP195203.1, on the reverse strand, counting down.
CGCAGTTTATGGACCAAAACAATCCGCTGTCGCAAGTCACTCATAAACGCCGAGTTTCGGCCTTGGGACCAGGTGGTTTGGCCAGAGAACGCGCAGGATTCGAGGTTCGTGACGTTCACACCACTCACTATGGTCGGGTTTGCCCTATCGAAACGCCAGAGGGACCGAACATCGGTTTGATTAACTCACTGTCGGTGTATGCTAGAACCAACGAATATGGCTTCCTGGAAACCCCTTATCGGAAAGTGGTCGATGGCAAAGTTACCGATCAGGTCGATTACATCTCTGCTATTGAGGAAGGCGAATACGTTATTGCGCAGTCCAGCGTTGCGGTTGACGAAAGCGGCAAATTGGTTGAAGGCTTAGTATCTTGCCGTTACAAAGACGAATTCACTTTGGCTTCCTCCGAAACTGTGCAGTATATGGACGTATCGTCCAAACAGATCGTTTCAGTGGCGGCATCGATTATTCCGTTCCTTGAGCATGACGACGCGAACCGGGCTTTGATGGGTTCTAACATGCAACGGCAAGCCGTTCCGACTTTGCGCGCTGAGAAGCCTTTAGTTGGTACCGGTATGGAACGCGTAGTGGCCAAAGACTCTGGCGTAACCGTCGTTGCGACTCGTGGCGGTCGTATCGAAGCGGTCGACGCTGCGCGCATCGTAGTACGTGCAAACGATAATGAAACGGTAGCTGGCGTACCAGGTGTCGATATTTATAACTTGATTAAATATACCCGATCTAACCAAAACACCTGCATTAACCAGAAACCACTGGTTAAACTCGGTGACATCGTTAGAGCCGGCGATATTTTGGCGGACGGTCCTTCCACCGACATAGGCGAATTGGCACTTGGTCAAAACATGTTGATCGCCTTTATGCCATGGAACGGTTATAACTTCGAAGACTCCATTTTGGTGTCCGAGCGTGTAGTGAAAGAGGATCGCTTTACCACTATTCATATCGAAGAAAAAACCTGCGTTGCGCGTGAAACCAAGCATAGTCCGGAAGAAATTACTGCGGATATTCCCAACGTCAGCGAAGAAGCCTTATCCAAACTGGACGAATCCGGCATCGTTTATGTGGGTGCGGAAGTCAAAGGCGGTGACATTCTGGTTGGTAAAGTGACGCCAAAAGGCGAAACGCAATTAACCCCGGAGGAAAAACTGCTGAGAGCGATTTTCGGTGAAAAAGCGGCCGACGTTAAGGATACTTCTCTGCGCGTACCCGGCAATGTTCGCGGCACAGTTATTGATGTTCAGGTTTTCACCCGCGATGGTGTGAAGAAAGACAAGCGAGCATTGGAAATCGAAGATGCGGAAATCAAGCGTTACCGGAAAGACTTGGACGACCAGCTGAAAATCGTCGAGCACGATATTTTTGCGCGGGTAAAAACTTTGTTAGCGGGTAAAAAGGCCGAAAAAGGCCCGAATGGCTTGAAAAAAGGCGAAGAGATTACTGCCGATTACCTCGATGGACTGGTTCCCTCAGAGTTGTTGAAAATTCGCACACAGGACGAAGATGTCAATGTGCAGTTGGAGACTGTTGCCGAGCATGTAGAGCAGCAACGTAAAGAGTTCGACGAACGTTTCGAGCAGAAAAAGAAAAAAATCACGATGGGCGACGATTTGGCGCCAGGTGTGTTGAAAATGGTCAAAGTGTATTTGGCCGTGAAAAAACGCATTCAGCCCGGCGACAAAATGGCGGGTCGCCATGGTAACAAAGGTGTTATCTCGCAAATCGTACCGATTGAAGACATGCCTTATACAGCTGACGGCAATCCTGTCGACATTCTATTAAACCCACTCGGTGTACCGTCGCGGATGAACGTTGGACAGGTACTGGAAACACATTTGGGTTGGGCTTCCAAAGGTTTGGGTATCAAGATCGGTAAGATGCTTGAAGCTCAAGCAAAAGTCGTCGAAATTCGTGGTTTCTTGGAGAAAATTTACAATTGCAGCGGTAGAAAAGAAGATCTTAATTCATTCACCGATAAAGAAATTTTGGAGATGGCGGTCAATCTGGTTGCCGGTGTGCCGATGGCGACTCCTGTATTCGACGGTGCTTCCGAAGAAGATATTCGCACCATGTTGCGTTTGGCGGATTTGCCGGAACATGGTCAGACCGTGCTTTACGATGGTTTGACAGGTGAGCCGTTCGAGCGTGAAGTTACCGTGGGTTACATGTACATGCTGAAACTGAATCACTTGGTGGACGACAAAATGCATGCACGTTCAACCGGTCCATATAGTTTGGTAACACAACAGCCTTTGGGCGGTAAAGCGCAATTCGGTGGCCAACGTTTTGGTGAGATGGAGGTCTGGGCGCTCGAAGCTTACGGTGCCGCTTATACGTTACAAGAAATGTTGACGGTCAAATCCGACGACGTCACAGGCAGAACCAGAATGTATAAAAACATTGTCGATGGCAATCATTCAATGGAAGCCGGCATGCCGGAATCATTCAATGTCTTAGTGAAAGAGATTCGTTCGCTAGCAGTGAATATCGAAATGGAACAAGATTAATTCTGTTCTTTGCGAGATAGATTCTGGACAATATCGGATAACATTTAAAGGGGATAAGCTCTTGAAAGATTTAATGAATTTCTTAAAACGTCAAGGTCGTACAGATGATTTTGACAATATCCGCATTGGATTGGCTTCGCCGGACATGATTCGCTCTTGGTCTTATGGTGAAGTTAAAAAGCCTGAGACAATCAATTACCGTACCTTTAAGCCGGAACGTGATGGCCTGTTTTGCGCCAAGATTTTTGGACCGATCAGCGATTACGAGTGTTTGTGCGGTAAATACAAGCGCCTAAAACATCGCGGTGTCATCTGCGAAAAATGCGGAGTCGAAGTTACCCTGTCTAAGGTGCGCCGGGAACGAATGGGCCATATCGATTTGGCCAGCCCGGTTGCGCATATTTGGTTTTTGAAATCACTGCCATCTAGGATTGCTTTGTTGTTAGACATGACCCTGCGTTCTATTGAGCGGGTGTTGTATTTCGAAACATTCGTAGTGATCGATCCCGGCATGTCGCCTTTGGAAAAAGGCCAGCTGCTGACCGACGAAGAATACTTGAACGCCGTTGAAGAGCACGGCGATGATTTCGTGGCAAAAATGGGTGCAGAAGCCATCTATGATTTGCTCAAATCAATTGATTTAAAAGAAGAAATCAACACGTTGCGTGAAGAAATCAATGCGACGAATTCCGACACCAAAATCAAAAAATATTCGAAACGTCTGAAAGTTATCGATTCTTTGCTGGCTTCGAATAATCGTCCTGAGTGGATGATTATGACAGTATTGCCAGTATTGCCACCCGAATTGCGCCCATTGGTGCCGCTGGATGGTGGTCGCTTTGCGACGTCTGATTTGAATGATTTGTATCGCCGGGTGATCAACAGAAACAATCGTTTGACACGCTTGTTGGATCTGAACGCGCCAGACATTATCGTTCGCAACGAAAAACGCATGCTGCAAGAGGCTGTCGATGCCTTGTTGGATAACGGTCGCCGCGGTCGTGCTATCACCGGTAGCAACAGACGCCCGTTGAAATCTTTGGCCGATATGATCAAAGGTAAGCAGGGTCGTTTCCGGCAAAACTTGTTGGGTAAACGTGTCGATTACTCGGGACGTTCGGTTATCGTGGTCGGCCCGACATTAAGACTGCATCAGTGCGGCTTGCCAAAAAAAATGGCACTGGAGCTGTTTAAACCTTTCATTTTTAGCAAATTGCAGCTACGCGGTTTGGCGACAACGATCAAAGCTGCCAAAAAAATGGTAGAACGGGAAGGCGCCGAAGTGTGGGATATTCTCGAAGAGGTAATTCGCGAACACCCTGTGCTGTTGAATCGTGCCCCGACTTTGCATAGATTGGGTATTCAAGCATTCGAGCCGATTTTGATCGAAGGCAAAGCCATTCAGCTGCATCCATTAGTTTGTAGTGCGTTTAACGCAGACTTTGACGGCGACCAAATGGCCGTGCATATTCCGTTGTCGATCGAGGCTCAGCTCGAAGCGCGTACCTTGATGATGGCGACTAACAATATTTTGTCACCCGCCAACGGTGAGCCTGTAATCAATCCGTCCCAGGACGTGGTATTGGGTTTGTATTACATCACGCGTGAGAAAATCAATGCGGTAGGCGAGGGTAGCGTATTTGGCGACTTGTCTGAGGTGATGCTAGCTCTCGACGCTAAAGCTATTGAATTACAGAGTAAAATTGAAGTACGCGTGACGGAGAAATTGAAAACTCCGGAAGGCGACTTCGAAACCATCGTGACTAGAAAGAAAACCACAGTAGGGCGCGCAATTGTTTGGGGCATAGTCCCCGATGGCATGCCATACGAATTGGTCAACGTTGATATGACCAAAAAGAATATTTCTCGGTTGATCAACTATAGCTACCGCTATCTGGGTATCAAAGAAACCGTGATGTTGGCAGATAAGATCATGTACCTGGGATTTAAATACGCCACGCGTTCCGGCGTATCCTTCGGTATTGAAGACATGGAAATTCCGGTCAAAAAAGCCGATATCATCCGCTCAGCCGATGCCGAAGTTAACGAAATCCAGAATCAGTACGCCTCAGGCTTGGTTACCGACGGCGAGCGCTACAACAAGGTTGTCGATATTTGGTCCCGTGCCAATGACCAGGTCGCGAAAGTGATGATGGAAGGTTTGGGTGAAGACGAAGTTGTCAACTCAAAAGGCGAGAAAGTAAAACAAAAGTCGTTCAACTCTATCTTTATGATGGCTGAATCCGGTGCGCGGGGTTCTGCGGCACAGATTCGGCAGTTGGCGGGTATGCGTGGTTTGATGGCTAAGCCGGATGGCTCCATCATCGAGACCCCAATTACCGCGAACTTCCGTGAAGGTTTGGACGTATTACAGTACTTCATTTCAACCCATGGTGCGCGTAAAGGCTTGGCCGATACCGCTCTGAAAACCGCTAACTCGGGATATTTGACTCGTCGTTTGGTTGACGTCGCGCAGGATTTGGTGATTGCCGAATCCGATTGCGGTACGCAAAACGGCCTGACTATGATGCCGATTATCGAAGGCGGTGATGTCGTCGAGCCATTGGTCGATCGCGTACTGGGGCGGGTTGCTGCAATGGATGTAACTGATCCAGCCGGCAACAACGTCTTAATTCCTGCCGGCACCATGATTGATGAAAATCTGGTCACGGTTCTGGAGGATAACGGCGTCGATAAAATGTTGGTACGCTCAGTAATCACATGCGAGTCTCGTCAAGGCGTTTGCGCCAAATGCTACGGTCGCGATTTAGGGCGCGGCCATTTAGTTAATATTGGCGAAGCTGTTGGCGTTGTAGCGGCGCAGTCGATCGGTGAGCCGGGTACTCAGTTAACGATGCGGACGTTCCACATCGGAGGTGCTGCCTCCCGGTCTGCCGCGGTCAGTAACGTGCAAGTTAAATCGAGCGGTACTGCGAAGCTCAATAACTTGAAAACTGTGAAGAACAGAGAAAACAATCTTGTAGCCGTGTCGCGGTCGGGCGAGGTTGGGGTGATGGACGATTACGGTCGTGAGCGCGAACGTTACAAAATACCTTACGGTGCTGTATTGTCGGTTGGTGACGGTAGTCCGGTCAGTGCCGGCGATATCATTGTTAATTGGGATCCGCACACTCACCCAGTTATCACCGAAGTAGACGGTTTTATTCAACTGATCGATTTTATGGACGGTATTACTGTTCAAGAACAATCGGATGACGTAACTGGCTTAACCTCGCGCGTGGTTACCGATCCTAAGCAAAGAAGCTCGGCTGGTAAAGAGTTGCGGCCTATGGTTCGTCTTCTCGATGAGCAGGGTGGGCAAATCAATTTGCCGGGAACTGATATTCCAGCCCAATACTTCTTGCCGGCAGGCGCTATCGTCGGTGTTAAAGACGGTGGGGAAGTAAAGGTTGGTGACGTTTTGGCGAGAATTCCGCAAGAGTCTAGTAAAACTCGGGATATTACCGGTGGTTTGCCACGGGTCGCTGACTTGTTTGAAGCGCGTAAAACCAAAGATCCTGCGATTTTAGCTGAGGCAACCGGTATGGTCTCCTTTGGTAAAGAAACTAAGGGTAAGCAGCGCGTCATCATCACTGATTCGGAAGGCGAGCAATATGAAACACTGATTCCAAAGTGGCGGCACATCACTGTGTTCGAGGGTGAGTTTGTCGATAAAGGCGAAACCATTGCTGAAGGTGAATTGACCCCGCATGACATCTTAAGATTACGTGGTATCGAAGAGTTGGCTGACTATCTGGTAAAAGAAATTCAGGATGTCTATCGTTTACAAGGTGTGAAAATCAATGACAAGCACATTGAGGCAATCATCCGTCAAATGCTCAGAAAAGTTGAGATTACCGCGTCTGGTGATACCGATTTTGTTAAGGGAGAGCAGGTCGAGCGCACCATGATTAACGCGGTTAACGACCAGGTTGAAAGAGAAGGGAAAATTCCGGCTAGCTACGATTCTTTGCTATTGGGCATCACGAAAGCATCGTTGGCCACTGAGTCATTTATTTCGGCGGCGTCGTTCCAGGAGACAACTCGTGTATTGACCGATGCTGCGGTAAGGGGTATCAGCGATAGCTTGAATGGCTTGAAAGAGAACGTAATTGTTGGGCGTCTCATTCCAGCGGGTACTGGTTTGGCTTACCATGAACAACGGCGTAAGAGAAGAGCTGCGGACTCTGGCTCCAGCTCAGAAACGGCTACCCAGGCCATTGAAGCGGTTGACGTTGAAGAGGCTTTGAAACAAGCATTGAATGTAGAGTAGAGATTCTCAAAAATGCTTGACCTGGTTCTATTGTAAAGGTATTATGTTCTGCTCACATCAGCCAATAGGTTTGGGCGGAGCTATATTGATCTGTGATTGCGCAGATTTCTTTATTGCTTATTAAACATTGCATATTCGGAGTAGTTAAGAATGGCCACGATCAATCAATTGGTCCGTAAGCCTCGTGCTAAAAAAATAGAGAAGACTAACGTTCCGGCGTTGGAAGCTTGTCCGCAAAGACGCGGGGTTTGTACCAGGGTTTATACCACAACCCCTAAAAAGCCGAACTCGGCTCTGCGTAAAGTTGCAAGGGTGAGGTTGACCAATGGTGCCGAGGTAAGTAGTTACATCGGTGGTGAGGGTCATAATCTTCAGGAGCATTCCGTGGTGTTGATCCGGGGTGGTCGTGTAAAAGATTTACCTGGTGTTCGCTATCACGTGGTTCGGGGAAGTCTCGATACTTCTGGTGTTAAGGATAGAAAATGTGGTCGCTCCAAATATGGCGCGAAAAGACCTAAGAAATAAAAGGTTGATAACAGATGTCAAGAAGAAGAGTTGCTGCAAAAAGAGTCATTAATCCGGATCCGCGTTTTGGTAGCGATATGTTGTCAAAATTCATGAATATGATCATGGAGGATGGTAAGAAGTCTGTCGCTGAGAAAATTGTTTACGGTGCGTTGGATGTCATTGAAGGTAAAGGCCATAAAGAGTCTTTAGATTTGGTTGCAAAAGCACTGGAAAATGTCCAGCCACGGGTTGAGGTTAAATCCCGCCGGGTTGGTGGTGCGACTTATCAGGTGCCTGTAGAGGTGCGTCCTGCTAGAAGGTTGGCGTTGTCGATGCGGTGGTTAATTGATGCTGCGCGCAAGCGCAACGAAAGAACAATGGCTGCTAAGTTGGCAGGTGAGTTGTTGGATGCATCGGAAGGTCGTGGAGCGGCAGCAAAGAAACGCGAAGATACGCATAGAATGGCGGAAGCGAATAAAGCGTTTGCTCATTATCGCTGGTAATAAAGTTACATTGGATTGTTGTTGTGGCTCGTAAGACGCCTATAGAGCGTTACCGTAATATAGGCATCATGGCTCATATCGATGCTGGAAAGACAACAACAACCGAGAGAATTCTGTTTTATACGGGTGTTTCTCACAAGATGGGCGAGGTTCATGATGGCGCCGCTACTATGGACTGGATGGAGCAAGAACAAGAAAGAGGGATAACAATCACCTCTGCGGCGACTACGTGCTTTTGGTTGGGTATGGAAAAGCAATATCCAGAGCATCGGATCAACATAATTGATACGCCAGGGCATGTTGATTTCACGATAGAAGTGGAGCGGTCGTTGCGTGTGTTGGACGGTGCGTGCGCTGTTTTTTGTGCTGTAGGTGGGGTAGAGCCGCAGTCGGAAACAGTGTGGCGTCAAGCGAACAAGTATCATGTGCCTAGACTGGCTTTTGTGAACAAAATGGATCGTTCCGGGGCTGATTTTTTGCGCGTCGTTGAGCAAATTAAGGTGCGACTAGGTGGTGTCGTAGTGCCGATGCAGCTGCCGATTGGGGCAGAAGAAGGTTTTAAAGGTGTTGTAGATTTGCTGAAAATGAAGGCTATCTACTGGGAAGATGCCAACATGGGTGTAGGCTTTACGGAAATGGAAATTCCAGCAGAACTGCAAGATCGCGCAAGAGAGTGGCGTGAACGTATGGTTGAGGCCGCCGCTGACGCATCTGAAGAATTGATGGATAAATACCTTGAAAAAGGTGTTTTGACAAACGAAGAAGTAAAGCAGGGTATAAGAGCGCAGGTTCTGCAGAATAAGTTGGTCCCGGCTTATTGCGGGTCGGCGTTTAAGAACAAAGGTGTGCAGTGTATTCTCGATGGCGTGATAGATTTTCTGCCGTCTCCTCTCGATATAAAGCCCGTAGAAGGTCTATCGGATGCGGAGAGTAATGCCGTTCGCAGTGCCTCTGATGATGAGCCTTTCTCAGCCTTGGCATTTAAAATAGCCACAGATCCATTTGTTGGAACACTGACTTTTTTCAGGGTTTATTCCGGATTGGTCAAGTCTGGAGATGTGGTTTTAAATGCTGGTAAGGGTAAAAAGGAAAGGGTTGGACGTATTGTGCAGATGCATGCCAACAGTCGCGTTGAAATCAGTGAAGTAAGGGCGGGTGAAATCGCGGCGTTTATTGGGCTGAAAGACGTAACAACCGGGGATACGCTTTGTGATATTGAAAAGCCGATTTTGCTCGAGAAAATGGAATTCCCTGAGCCGGTTATTGCCGTGGCTGTAGAGCCAAGAACAAAAGCAGATCAAGATAAAATGGGAGCTGCGCTAGCCAAGTTAGCCCAAGAAGATCCGTCCTTTAGAGTCGGTAGTGACCCGGAATCGGGTCAAATAATAATTTCGGGCATGGGTGAATTGCATCTTGAAATTATCGTTGACCGAATGAAAAGAGAGTTTAACGTTGCGGCAAATGTGGGCGCGCCGCAAGTTGCATACAGGGAAACAATTAAGAGCGTCGTAGAGTGTGAAGGGAAGTTTATAAGGCAGTCAGGAGGCAAGGGTCAATATGGACATGTGTGGCTCAGGTTAGAACCAAAGGAGCGTGGTTCGGGCTATGAATTTGTGAGTGAAGTGGTTGGTGGCGCTATTCCAAAGGAATATATTCCAGCTATAGATAAAGGTGTGCAAGAGCAAATGGAGAACGGCGTTTTAGCTGGTTTTCCGGTTGTTGATGTAAAGGTTAGTTTATTCGATGGTTCATATCATGATGTCGATTCGAATGAAATGGCTTTCAAGATAGCAGGATCTATGTGCTTCAGGGATGGGGCTAAGACTGCAAATCCTGCGTTGCTGGAGCCCATTATGAAAGTCGAGGTAGTAACCCCCGAGGACTATATGGGTGAGGTAGTGGGTGACATTAATCGACGGAGAGGTGTTATTCATGGAATGGAAGATGTTCCGGCCGGAAAAGTAATAGAGTGCGAAGTGCCTCTTGCTGAAATGTTCGGTTATGCCACGGATCTAAGGTCGGCGACTCAGGGTAGGGCAACGTACAGTATGCAGTTTGAAAGATATAACGAAGCACCTGCAAATATTGCGGAAGCGATTATTAGAAAAGTATCTTAAATTTTTTACATATCAGGTATTGAATCATGGCTAAAGAAAAATTTGAAAGAAAGAAACCGCACGTAAACGTTGGCACCATTGGTCACGTTGACCATGGTAAAACCACATTGACAGCGGCATTAACAAAAGTAATGGCGGAGCTGCAAGGCGGCGAGGTCAAGGCTTTTGATCAAATCGACAACGCCCCAGAAGAACGTGCGCGCGGTATCACTATTTCTACCTCACACGTAGAGTATGAGTCAGCCAACCGCCACTATGCCCACGTTGACTGCCCTGGTCACGCTGACTACGTTAAAAACATGATTACCGGTGCGGCCCAAATGGACGGAGCCATCTTGGTTTGCTCGGCTGCGGACGGTCCTATGCCGCAAACGCGCGAACACATCCTGTTGTCACGTCAAGTTGGTGTGCCTTACATTGTCGTGTTCTTGAACAAAGCAGATATGGTAGACGACGCCGAGCTGATTGAGCTTGTCGAAATGGAAATTCGTGAGCTGTTGAACCAATATGAATTCCCTGGTGACGATACCCCTATTATTGTGGGTTCTGCATTGAAAGCTTTAGAAGGCGAGCAAAGCGAAATTGGTGTACAATCCGTAGTCCGCTTGGTTGAAGCTCTGGATAGTTACATTCCTGAGCCAGAGCGTGCGATCGACGGCAAGTTCTTGATGCCCATCGAAGACGTGTTCTCAATTTCAGGTCGCGGTACCGTAGTAACCGGTCGTGTTGAGCGTGGCATCATCAAAGTGGGCGAAGCAGTTGAAATCGTCGGCATTAAAGACACCGTTCAAACGACCTGCACCGGTGTGGAAATGTTCCGCAAGCTGCTTGATCAAGGTCAAGCGGGTGATAACGTCGGTGTCCTGTTGCGTGGTACCAAAAGAGAAGATGTTGAACGTGGTCAAGTATTGGCGCATGTTAACTCCATCAAGCCACACGCTCACTTTAAAGCAGAGATTTATGTGCTGTCCAAAGAAGAGGGTGGCCGTCATACCCCGTTCTTCAATGGCTACCGTCCGCAGTTCTACTTTAGAACAACCGACGTAACCGGTGCGGTTGATTTGCCAGAAGGTGTGGAAATGGTGATGCCTGGTGATAACATCGCTGTTACCGTAAAACTAATCTCACCGATTGCGATGGAAGACGGCTTACGTTTTGCGATTCGCGAAGGTGGTCGCACCGTTGGTGCGGGTGTTGTTGCTTCTATTATCGAGTAATCAAGATGGCCAATCAAACTATCAGAATCCAATTAAAAGCGTTTGATCATAAATTGATTGATCAGTCAGCGGGTGAGATAGTAGAAACAGCGAAGAGAACAGGCGCCCAAGTTAAGGGGCCTATTCCTTTGCCTACTAGAAAAGAACGTTTTACTGTATTGATTTCACCGCATGTCAATAAAGATGCTCGTGATCAATATGAACTGAGAACTTACAAAAGGTTGCTTGATATCGTTGAGCCAACCGATAAGACTGTTGACGCCTTGATGAAGTTGGATCTGGCGGCTGGGGTCGATGTTCAAATTAAGCTTAAATAGCAGCAAGTAATAATTTAGAGGGATTGGCAGATGTCAATAGGTCTTATTGGTCGTAAATGTGGTATGACCAGAATTTTTTGCGAAGATGGCTCTTCGGTACCTGTTACCGTACTTCATATAGACTCTAACAGAGTTATACAGGTGAAGAGCATTGAAACTGATGGTTATCGCGCTATTCAGGTAGCGGCGGGTGATGTTAAGTCTTCAAAAGTCAACAAAGCAATGGCTGGGCATTACGCATCTGCCAATGTCACCGCAGGTCGTGGTCTGTGGGAATTTAGGCTAAGTGAGAGCGAGGCTGGCGAGTTTTCTGCAGGGACGGAGTTAAAAGTTAATGTGTTTGAAGCTGGGCAGGTCGTCGATGTGTCCGGTACTAGCATTGGTAAAGGTTTTGCCGGTACAGTTAAGCGCCATAATTTCAGAACGCAAGATGCGACGCACGGTAACTCACGTTCCCATCGGGTTCCCGGTTCTAGCGGTATGAATCAAACTCCGGGCCGAGTATTTAAAGGTAAGAAAATGTGCGGACACATGGGGGCGGTCAAAACTACAATACAGAATTTGACTATCCATGCTGTAGATGCTGAGCGGAGCCTGATTTTAGTCAGAGGCGCTGTGCCTGGTGCCAAGGGTGGTGATGTAGTGATCACCCCTGCAGTAAAAATGTTAAATAAAGGTTAATTTATGACTTTGCAAATACCTGCAATCAATAATCAAGATTCAGCACAGGCGCTCGATGTCTCCGAGGCGGTATTCGGACAGGATTTTAACGAAACGTTGGTGCATCAACTGGTAACCAAATATCTTTCAGCAGCAAGAGCGGGCACTAAAGGCCAAAAAAACCGCGCGGCGGTAAGTGGTGGTGGTGCTAAGCCTTTCCGTCAAAAAGGTACTGGTCGTGCGCGCGCAGGAACAACCAGGAGCCCGGTATGGCGTACAGGCGGTGTTACATTTGCAGCTCAACCAAGATCTTTTGATCAGAAGTTGAACAAGAAGATGTATAAGGTCGGTATTAGGTCTATTTTTTCTGAGTTGTTGAGACAGGGTAGGTTGGCCGTATGCAACGACATAACGCCGGCAACACCAAAAACAAAAGACTTTTTGAGCAAGATAAAAGGTATCGATGCGAAAAGATTGTTAGTGGTTGCGGATGACTTAAATGAAAATTTAATTCTGGCGGCTAGAAACATCCCTTATATAGCCGTAGTTACTCCAAGTAGTGTGGACCCAGTGTCCTTGGTTTCTGCGGATAAGGTAATTGCGACAGCAGCAGCGCTGAAACAGATTGAGGAGCGTTTGGCATGAGCATTGAAAAAATCAAACTAGCAAGCGTTCTGTATGCGCCAATTGTGTCGGAGAAAAGCTCCAACGCTGCTGACCAAAGTAATCAGTTTGTATTCAAAGTAAAAAAGTCTGCAACTAAATTGCAGATTAAAAATGCAGTTGAATTGATGTTTGGTGTTGAAGTAGCTGCCGTTCGTGTTCTGAATGTTAAAGGAAAAATTAAACGATTCGGACGTACATTGGGTAAGCGATCCGACTGGAAAAAAGCTTATGTTAAGCTTCAGCCCGGTCATAACATTGAATTAGCGACAGCATAATACTTTAAAGCAAATAAGGAGCGGTAGAAGAGCATGGCTATTCTAAAATCAAAACCGACATCTCCGGGTTCTCGGTTTGTAGTGCGTGTACAAAATAATGATTTGCATAAGGGTAAGCCATTTGCACAACTACTTGACAAAAAGAACAATACCGGTGGTCGTAACAATCTAGGTAGAATAACGACTCGCCATATTGGCGGTGGACACAAAAAATTCTATCGGATAGTAGACTTTAAACGCGACAAAACCGATATTCCCGCGCTAGTTGAGCGTATTGAATACGATCCGAACAGAACTGCGAATATAGCGCTGATTCTTTTTAAAGATGGCGAGCGCAAATATATAATTGCGCCAAAAGGCATCGAGATAGGCCAAGAGATATTGAGTGCTGAAACGACTCCGGTTAAGCCTGGAAATTGTATGCCTCTGCGGAATATGCCTTTGGGCACCACAATTCATTGTATCGAACTGAAGCCAGGAAAGGGCGCTCAAATTGCAAGAAGCGCAGGAACCTCTGTTCAATTGGTTGCTAAAGATGGCGCATACGTCACCATCCGGCTTCGTTCTGGAGAGATGAGGAAAGTCCCGTCAGATTGCAGAGGTGTAGTTGGCGAAGTCTCCAACTCTGAGCACAATCTTATTTCGTTAGGAAAAGCTGGTGCAAAAAGATGGCGCGGTGTCAGACCTACTGTTAGAGGTGTAGCGATGAACCCTGTAGACCATCCACATGGTGGTGGTGAAGGTAGAACATCGGGTGGTAGACATCCTGTGTCTCCTTGGGGAACGCCGACAAAAGGCTATAAAACTCGAAAAAACAAACGTACTGACAACATGATTGTCAGACGCCGTAAGCAAAAATAAGAGGTATTTGACGTGCCACGTTCAATTAAAAAAGGTCCATTTATAGATCATCACTTGCTTAAGAAAGTAGAGGAAGCGGTGAGAGCGAATAATAGGAAACCGATTAAAACCTGGTCTAGAAGGTCAATGATCAGCCCAGATATGCTGGGATTGACTATTGCCGTGCATAATGGCAAACAGCATGTGCCGGTATTGATTTCAGAAAATATGGTCGGGCATAAGCTGGGTGAGTTCTCGCCTACAAGGACTTATAAAGGTCATATAGCAGACAAGAAATCAAGATAAGGAGTGAATGTGGAAGTTTCGGCTAAATTAAGTAACGCTCCTCTTTCTGCGCAAAAAGCACGGCTTGTAGGGGATCAAATACGCGGGTTACCTGTTGAAAAAGCATTGAATTTGCTGAGTTTCAGCTCTAAGAAAGCTGCTGCGATAATCAAAAAAGTTCTTGAGTCGGCAATAGCTAACGCAGAACATAACGAAAGTGCTGATGTAGATGAATTAAGGGTTTCGACCATATTCGTTAACGAAGGCAGAACGTTAAAGAGAGTTAGCGCAAGGGCGAAAGGGCGTGCGAATCACATCCTAAAAAGAACTTGTCACATAACAATTAAAGTAGCAGAGAAATAGAGGTAGCAAATGGGACAAAAGGTACATCCCACTGGGATTCGTCTCGGGATAGTAAAAGATTGGACTTCGAGATGGTATGCAAATAGCCAGAATTACCCTGTGTTTCTGTTGCAGGATTTGAAGGTTAGAGAATACATCAAACAAAAGTTAGCTCACGCATCTGTCAGCAGGGTGCAAATAAATCGTCCTGCGAATAATGCCAATATTACTGTGCACACCGCTCGTCCTGGGATTGTGATAGGTAAGAAAGGTGAAGATATAGATGTGTTAAGGCAGAGTATATCTGTAATGATGGGAGTTCCTGTCCAATTAAATGTCGAAGAGATTCGCAAGCCAGAACTTGACGCGTATTTAGTGGCTGAAAGCATAGCTCAACAGCTTGAAAAACGGATTATGTACCGTCGTGCGATGAAGCGAGCTGTTACTAACACGATGCGTTTAGGTGCTGAGGGTATAAAAATCACCGTAGCAGGTAGACTGAACGGAGCTGAGATTGCTAGAACGGAATGGTATCGCGAAGGCCGTGTGCCGCTTCATACTTTGCGGGCAGATATTGATTACGGAACTGCTGAAGCCAAAACCACTTATGGAATTATCGGTATAAAGGTTTGGATATTTAAGGGTGAGGTGTTTGATATGGATGCTCATGCAGCGTCATTAAACGCCGACTCAAAAAAATAGTTGAAGGAGTATATAAGAGATGCTTCAGCCAAAAAGAACAAAATTCCGCAAACAACATACCGGTAGAAATAACGGTACGGCGTTGCGCGGTTCGTCAGTAAGCTTCGGCGAGTATGGTTTAAAATCAATTAGCCGTGGTAGAATGACCGCCCGCCAAATTGAGGCGGCCAGGAGAGCTATTAGTCGTCACGTAAAGCGTGGTGGTAAAATCTGGATCAGAATTTTTCCAGACAAGCCTATCACGAAAAAACCATTAGAAGTTCGTATGGGTAAAGGTAAAGGTAGTGTAGAATACTGGGTTGCTCAAATTAAACCCGGCACGATGCTGTTTGAAATTGAGGGTGTTTCTGAGGAATTAGCAAGAGAAGCCTTTGAATTGGCCGCAGCTAAATTGCCTGTGAAAACTACGTTCTCTGCACGGACAATAATGTAATGAAAGCGAAAGATTTAAGAAGCAAAACAAAAGAAGAGTTGAATTCCAGTCTTTTGGAGTTGTCTCGCGAACAATTCAACTTGAGAATGCAAAAGGGAACTGGGCAACTTAGCAAGCCGAGTCAAATTAAGCAGGTGAGGCGAGATATTGCTCGCATTAATACTATTCTAAGTGAAATGGTAAGAGTATAGATATGAGCGAAAATCTAGATACTGTACGTAAGGTAACTGGTCGGGTAGTTAGCAATAAAATGGATAAGACCGCTTCTGTTTTGGTTGAGCGCCTGGTAAAGCACCCTGTATACGGAAAGTATATAAAGCGATCCACCAAGCTTCTCGTTCACGACGAAAACAATATATGCCAAGAGGGCGACGTGGTTTCAATTACCTCTTGCCGTCCTATTTCTAAGAATAAGGCGTTCAAACTGTTGGAAGTATTAGAAACTGCCAATAGATAATCAATAATTTTAGTTGGGATTTTAAAAAATGATTCAGATGCAAACTAGCCTTGACGTCGCCGATAACAGTGGCGCAAAAAAGGTCATGTGTATCAAGGTCCTTGGAGGTTCGCACCGCCGCTATGCTGGCATCGGTGACATCATCAAGGTAAGCGTCAAAGACGCTATGCCGCGTACAAGAGTTAAAAAAGGCGACGTATATAACGCATTAGTTGTAAGGACTCGTAAAGGCGTTCGTAGGGCTGATGGTTCAGTTATACGCTTTGACGGCAATGCCGCGGTAATTTTAAATAACCAACTACAACCAATTGGTACTCGTATCTTTGGGCCGGTTACTCGTGAATTAAGAGGCGATAAATTCATGAAGATTATCTCTCTAGCGCCAGAAGTATTGTAGAGGTCCAAAGATGCAAAAGATTAAACAAGGCGATGAGGTCATCGTAATAGTAGGAAAAGATAAGGGTAAGCTAGGGAAGGTAAGTAAAGTACTTGAAGACCAAAAACTATTAGTCGAAGGTATTAACTTAGTAAAGAAGCATCAAAGAGGTAATCCGAACCTAGGTGTTTCTGGTGGTATTGTTGATAAAAACATGCCAATCGACATTTCGAATGTTGCCTTATTTAACCCAAAAACGAAAAAAGGCGACAGAGTGGGTTTTAGAATTCTAGATGATGGAAAAAAAGTCAGATATTTTAAATCTACTAACGAAAACGTTGGTCTCTAAGGTAATAACGCTATGGCTAGACTACAAAGTAAATACAAAACTGAAATTGTTCCCGCGATGCAGGAGCAATTTGGCTACAAAACAATAATGCAAGTGCCAAAGCTCACAAAAATAACACTTAATATGGGTGTTGGTGGAGCTATTGCAGATAAAAAAGTTCTGCAATCTGCGGTTTCTGATATGGAAAAAATATCAGGGCAGAAAGCTGTGATTACGTTGGCTAGAAAATCAATTGCAGGATTTAAGATTCGCGACGACATGCCGATTGGTTGCAAGGTTACGTTGCGCGCCGATAAAATGTATGAATTTCTGGATAGGCTAATTACCATTTCTATACCTAGAATACGCGATTTTAGGGGTATGAGTTCTAAGGGTTTCGACGGTCGTGGTAACTATTCAATGGGAATTAAAGAGCAAATTATTTTCCCTGAAATAGATTATGACAAGATTGATGCGCTCCGTGGTATGGATATTTGTATCACAACAACTGCTAAAACAGATGAAGAAGGTTTAGCGCTGTTGAAGTTATTCAATTTTCCATTTAAAAACTAGGGCGTATCGACATGGCAAAAAAATCAATGATTGCTCGCGAAGTAAAGCGCGAAGGACTGATAAAAAAATATCAGGCAAAAAGAAGCGAATTGAAGGGAATAATTAGATCTCCGAATGCCTCCTTCGAAGAGAAAGAGAGCGCTCAAATTCAACTTCAAAAATTACCCAGAGACTCCAGTAAATCCCGGTTGCGCAATAGATGTAATCTGACGGGGCGCCCGCATGGATATTACAGAAAATTTGGTCTTAGCAGAAATAAATTGAGGGAGGCCACCATGCGTGGTGACGTTCCAGGTTTATCAAAGGCTAGCTGGTAGTTCTGTTTAAGTTTTGGAGAATTGAAAAATGAGTATGACAGATCCAATAGCAGATATGCTAACCAGAATTAGAAATGGTCAATCTGCTGGCAAAAAAAGTGTAAAAATCCCTTCATCTAAGCTAAAGCTGGCTATCGCGAAGGTTTTGAAAGAAGAGGGATATATTACCGATTTTAAAACTGAAGTTACCGGTTGCCATACAGAAATGACTGTTGAGCTGAAGTATTACAACGGGGTTCCTGTTATCGAGAGCGTTAAGCGAGTTAGCCGTCCAGGTCTTAGAATATACAAGTCTAAAGACGAGTTGCCTAAAGTGCTAGGTGGTTTAGGTATAGCTATAGTGTCAACCTCTAATGGTGTGATGACTGATCGCGCTGCGCGTGCTATAGGGCACGGCGGCGAAGTCATTTGCACTGTCTGCTAATTTAAGAGGTATATCATGTCTAGAGTAGCTAATGCGCCTATAACTTTGCCATCAGGCGTTGATGTAAGAGTTGACGGCAAGCAAATGATAGTTAACGGTAAACTAGGTCAGCTTGCGTTTGATCTTTGTGATGCTGTTGATCTTGAAATCGAATCTAACGTAATTAGAGTTAAATGGGACGATAGTGTGAAAGGTGCTAAGGCTCACGCTGGTACTGCTAGAGCTTCAATTAACAACATGGTGAAAGGAGTCTCTGAGGGCTTCGTAAAAAAAATGTTGTTGGTTGGAGTCGGGTACAGGGCGCAAGTTAAAGATAATCTTTTAACGCTCTCCTTGGGTTATTCAAATCCTGTCGAATATCTAATTCCCGACGGTGTAACTGTTGAAGCGCCAACGCAAACAGAATTGCATGTGAAGAGCAATGATAAACAGAAAGTCGGCCAAGTCGCATCTGAAATCAGAGCTTTTCGTCCGCCCGAGCCTTATAAAGGTAAGGGTGTGAGAATCGCTGACGAATACGTGGCTAGAAAAGAAGCCAAAAAGAAATAGGTGAAGTGATGGATAAGAAGTCTTCAAGATTAAAAAGGGCGTTAAGACTACGCTGCAAAATAAAAAAGTTAAATGTAAATAGACTTACCATACATAGAACTTCCCAGCATATTTATGCGCAGGTTCTTAGTGCTGACGGCACGGCTACTCTTGCGGCGGCGTCTACATTGCAAGCTGACGTAAAGGCTGGTCTTAGTAATACAAGTAATATTAAGGCTGCTACCGAGGTGGGGCGTATTGTTGCTGAAAGAGCTATTGCAGCTGGTGTAACAGAGGTTGCATTTGATCGCTCTGGTTTTAAATATCATGGCCGCGTAAAAGCGTTAGCAGACGCTGCACGTGAAGCTGGCTTGAAGTTTTAGGGGAATAGCATGGCAACAGCACCATCTCAAGGTAGTACAGACGGATTGCAGGAAAAATTGGTTTCAGTAAGACGCGTTGCAAAAGTAGTAAAAGGCGGTCGGGTTTTTGGTTTCGCTGCGCTTACGGTCGTTGGCGATGGCGACGGGCGTGTTGGTTATGGCGTGTCCAAGGCGAGGGAAGTGCCTGTAGCGATTCAAAAGTCGCTTGAGCAAGCTAGAAAAAATATGCGAAAAGTAGCGTTAAAAGAAGGTACTTTACAATATTCAATTATGTCGAATACCGGTGCCGCTAAGGTTTATATGCAGCCTGCTTCAGAGGGTACCGGTATTATCGCGGGTGGCGCTATGCGTGCCGTATTTGAGGTCGTTGGCGTGCATAATGTGCTGGCTAAGTGTATCGGTACAAGTAACCCGATCAATGTTGTGCGTGCCACAATTAACGGTTTGACCGCAATGCATGATGCTAAGAAAATCGCAGCAAAGCGCGGTTTATCTGTTGATCAAATAACAGGGTAAAACGATATGAGTGGCAAAAAATTAAGCGTAATGATGACTAAAAGTAAAAATGGTCGCTTAAAGAGTCATCAGCAATGTTTGAAAGGATTGGGTCTGAGCAGAATAAGGCAGGTCGTTGAGGTTATCGATACGCCTGAAAATCGCGGAATGATCAATAAGATCGCGTACATGCTAAAAGTTGAGGAAGTTTAATGTATCTAAACACAATACAAGC
Organism: Methylomonas sp. 2F7; assembly: GCF_057126975.1. NCBI lineage: Bacteria > Pseudomonadati > Pseudomonadota > Gammaproteobacteria > Methylococcales > Methylococcaceae > Methylomonas > Methylomonas sp. 2F7. Next base: position 3,730,155 of record NZ_CP195203.1, on the reverse strand, counting down.
TGCATGCGGCGCACGAAAAAAAGCGAAACGCGTTGGGCGGGGCATAGGATCTACTGATGGTAAAACTTGCGGTAGAGGTCATAAAGGTCAAAAGGCGCGGTCTGGAGGTTTTCATAAAGTCGGCTTTGAGGGTGGTCAGATGCCCTTACAGCGGAGACTTCCTAAAGTGGGCTTTACCTCCAGAACTAAAAAATTTACCGCTGAAGTTCGTCTAGCTGAAATTGATGTTCTTCAGGCTGATGTTGTTGATATTCAATTATTGATTAGTAATAACATCATTCCTGCATTTTCGAAAAAAGTTAAAGTAGTGAATACTGGAACTGTTTCAAGGTCTTTAATTTTAAAAGGACTCGGTGTGACGGCTGGTGCAAAATTAACTATTGAAGCTGCTGGTGGCAAAGTCGAGGCTTAAGTGAGTGCTAAAGGAGTTGATGTTTCTGCAGGCACATTTCGGTTTGGTGAGCTCAAGTCAAGATTGTTGTTTGTTTTAGGCGCATTTGTCGTATATAGAATTGGCGCTCATATCCCTGTTCCAGGGATAGATCCAAAAGCCTTATCAATAATGTTCGAGCAGCAGTCCGGTTCCATCCTAAACATGTTTAACATGTTTTCGGGGGGGGCTTTGATGCGTTTGAGCCTCTTTGCGCTAGGTATAATGCCTTACATTTCGGCTTCTATCATTATGCAGCTTATGACTATAGTCATTCCTGCTATGGAGCAGCTTAAAAAAGAGGGTGAGTCCGGGCGTAGAAAGATTTCTCAGTACACCCGTTACGGTACCGTTGTATTGGCCATGTTCCAATCGATTGGTATTTCAGTGGCCTTGCAAAACCAAACAGCCGGTGGGCTAGCTGTTGTTATCCAGCCAGGTGTTAGTTTTGTCCTTATAACCACCATAACGTTGGTTACCGGGACAATATTCCTAATGTGGCTTGGAGAGCAGGTTACGGAGAGGGGAATTGGTAATGGTATATCGCTAATTATCTTTGCCGGCATCGTGTCCGGGTTGCCTTCCGCAATCGGTGGAACACTGGAGCTTGCTCGTACTGGTGAAATGAATGGTGCGTTTATTGTTGTGTTGTTCGCGTTATCTATAGTTGTAACGGGTATTGTGGTTTTTGTTGAAAGAGGGCAAAGACGGATAACAATTAATTATCCAAAGAGACAGCAAGGCAATAAGGTGTATTCAGGACAGAGTTCGTTTCTGCCCCTTAAGTTAAATATGGCTGGCGTGATTCCACCTATTTTTGCATCGAGCATTATATTATTTCCTGCGACAATAGCGGGATGGTTCGGGAATGTCGATGGCTTTTCATGGCTTCAGGATATTTCGTCTGTGCTTTCCCCAGGTCAGCCAGTGTACGTTTTGTGTTATGCTTTGGCCATTGTGTTCTTTTGTTTCTTTTATACCGCTCTGGTCTTTAACTCAAAAGAAACCGCCGAAAACCTGAAGAAGTCAGGTGCCTATCTGCCTGGTATTAGGCCGGGTGCTCATACCACCAGTTATATCGATAAGGTAATGACTCGGCTGACGTTGATAGGTGCAGTTTACATCACGCTGATCTGTTTGTTGCCCGAGTTTTTAATTGTTTATTGGAACGTGCCGTTTTCTTTTGGTGGTACCTCTTTGCTGATTATTGTGGTTGTTGTGATGGACTTTATTTCGCAAATGCAGACGCATTTGATGTCGCAACAATATGAAGGCTTGATGAAAAAAGCTAATTTGAAAAAATCTTAAAAATTCGAGGAGTTTGCCGTGAAAGTACGAGCTTCAATAAAAGCTATATGCAAAAGTTGTAAAGTAATTAAAAGAAACGGCGTTGTGCGGGTTATCTGCAAAGATGGCAGGCATAAACAGCGTCAAGGCTAACTTGTTTTTGTGATTTATTTTGCAGGGTGATATAATTCCCTGTTTAACCTTATAGTACTGTTTTTGGAGTATTTGAATGGCTCGTATTGCCGGTATAAACGTGGCTGACCATAAGCATGCGGAGATAGCGTTGACTGCTATCTATGGAATTGGCAGGCAAACTGCTAGAAATATCTGCGATGAAGTTGGGGTTCAGCCAACCGTCAAGATTCGAGACCTTTCCGAGGATCAAGTGGAATCGATACGTAAGGTTATTTCAGCGATGACTGTCGAAGGTGATCTTCGCAGAGAAGTTTCGATGAATATAAAAAGATTAATGGATCTGGGTTGCTATCGTGGTATCAGGCACCGTCGTGGCTTGCCATTGAGAGGGCAAAGAACCAGAACAAATGCTCGGACTCGAAAAGGTCCGCGTAAGTCAGTTACTAAATAAATACATCTAGATAGGCATTTTTGATGGCAACCCAGAATCGAGTTAAAAAACGTATTAAGAAAGAAGTGGCGGACGGTATCGTTCACGTCCACGCTTCCTTTAACAATACAATCGTTACTATCACAGACAGAAAAGGTAACGCGTTATCTTGGGCAACATCTGGCGGATCCGGTTTTCGTGGCTCGCGCAAAAGCACGCCTTTCGCAGCTCAGGTAGCTGCTGAGAAAGCTGGAGCCGTGGCCCAGGAATATGGCATGAAGAATCTAGATGTTATGATAAAAGGGCCTGGCCCTGGTAGAGAATCTGCTGTTCGCTCCTTGAACAGTATGGGGTTCAAAATTTCAAATATCGTGGACGTTACTCCCATACCTCATAATGGTTGTCGCCCACCCAAAAAACGTCGTGTTTAGGATAGTGGAGTAAATTTAATGGCAAGATATCTTGGTCCTGCTTGCAAGCTGAGTCGTAGGGAAGGTACTGATTTATTTTTGAAAAGCAGAGGCAAGTCTCTGGAAAGCAAATGTAAATTGGAACAAAGACCTGGTCAACATGGTGCTAAGCGTACAAGGAATTCTGATTATGCTATGCAGCTCCGCGCCAAACAGCGCTTGCGTCGCATATACGGAGTGTTAGAAAAACAGTTCCGAAACTATTACAAAGCTGCAGATCTACAAAAGGGTGCTACCGGCCAGAACCTGCTCGATTTTTTAGAGTCTCGTTTGGATAACGTTGTTTACCGGATGGGCTACGCTGCTACTCGAGCGGAAGCTAGGCAGTTAGTCTCTCACAAAGCGATTTTGGTAAATGATAGGTTAATTAATATCCCTTCTTACCAAGTTGCTGCCGGCGACGTAATTAAGATTAGAGAAAAAGCTAAGAGCCAACAACGCATTAAAGACTCGCTGGTCGTTACTGAACAGTATGGTTTTCCGGTTTGGGTTGAAGTAAATTCGAAAGAGATGAGTGGAACATTCAAGTCTGTTCCTGACCGCGTAGATTTAGGCTCTGACATCAACGAACAGCTGGTTGTTGAGCTTTATTCTAAGTAATAAATAAGTCCAGGATTTAAATTATGCAGAGTTCTATTGTTGGCCTACTAAAGCCTAGACTTGTCGAGGTGATTAACGAATCGGCCAACCACTCGAGAATCGTTATCGAACCTCTGGAGCGCGGCTTTGGGCATTCTTTGGGCAATGCTTTGAGGCGGGTCATGCTGTCTTCAATTCCAGGTTGCGCAGTTACAGAAATTTCTATTGAGGGTGTATTGCATGAATTCACCACGATAGAGGGAGTTCAGGAGGATGTTATAGACATCATACTGAACCTTAAAAAACTAGCTGTTGTCGTTCATTCTAAGGACGAAGTAACTCTTACACTGTCAAAATCTGGCGTCGGTGTGGTAACTGCTCGGGATATTGACCTACCTCATAACGTAGAGTTGGTAAACCCCGATCTGATAATAGCTAACATCAATAATCAAGATTGTTCGCTCAACGTTAAGATTAAAGTCGAGCGAGGTAGAGGATATGTCCCTGCCAGTCTGAGGAAGGAAATGCACGACGACGCTCCTGTAGGAGTGTTAATGGTCGACGCGGCTTTTAGTCCTATAGTAAAAGTTGCTTATCATGTAGAAAGCACACGTGTCGAACAGCGCACTAACCTGGACAGGCTTGTTATCGAATTGGAGACAAACGGCACAGTCGATCCCGAACAGGCAATCAAGCTGGCTGCTTCTATTCTTCATGATCAATTATCAGTTTTTGTTGATTTCGAGAAAGTTAATGAGCAGATACATGAAGAGGTGGCGATTGAAGAAGAGTCTTTCGATCCTGTGTTGTTACGTCCTGTAGACGATTTGGAGTTGACGGTTCGTTCTGCCAACTGCCTAAAGGCAGAAAACATCTTCTATATCGGTGATCTTATTCAGCGGACTGAGGTAGAGTTGTTGAGAACACCGAATCTAGGTAAGAAATCGTTAACGGAAATTAAAGATATTCTTGCAATTAAAGGTCTGTCATTGGGTATGCGGTTGGAAAACTGGCCACCTGAAAATCTGGCTGATCAATCGCAAGCTGGAATTTGAATATAAGGCATTTGAAAAATGAGACACCGTAAATCTGGAAGACAGTTAAATAAAAATAGTAGCCACAGAAAAGCGCTATTTAGTAACATGGCTTGCTCTTTGTTTAGACACGAGTTAATCAAAACTACGTTACCAAAAGCAAAAGAGTTGCGTGTAATCGCTGAACCTTTGATTACACTATCTAAAGTCGATTCTGTTGCGAAACGTCGTCAGGCGTTCTCTAAGTTGCGTGATAGAGATGTTGTAACGAAGTTATTTAACGAGCTTGGTCCAAGATACCAATCCAGAAACGGTGGGTATTTAAGGATTATTAAATGCGGATTTCGATCTGGTGATGACGCACCTATGGCTTACGTTGAGTTGGTAGATAGGCCGGAGCCCGTTAAAACCGAGGAATAAGTACCATTAGGTATTTAAATCTATCGTTTTAGACGGCAGATTAGCTAAACAGCTAATCTGCCGTTTTTGTTTTTGTGCCCTCCGGTGTCATCTAGATTCCTAAAATACATTCCTTGGGCTGATTATTTTGTTTCTTTCTGATGTAGCTCTCATTTTTCGCTGTGCGAGGTTTTTGCTATTATCCTTGTTAATATGCGCCAACTTTCCAGTTTTTTTTGGAATGGCATTGTTGCATGCGCTGGGCTTGTGGACGGTAATCGGTGGTATATTAATCCATCTGTGGAAATATAAGGTTGAACAAGCTTTTGAAAGGTTTTTTCTGCCGTTAACCCGTTAAAGAATAAATGCGTAATACTAGGGTGAGCTAGGAAAAAGTCTGGAAAATCATTCGTAACAATACTGTTTTTGTCTATTTTCGTATCCAGACTGCTATTGTGCCTATGGCATGACTTGACTACATCCCATAGTGCTATGCCAGCTAATTTTAATGATTCGATTCTCGCTGAGTATGGGCTGGCGGGATCGATTGCCAGGAGCTCAGTTATGATAGGCCAAAAATGATTACGTGGATGTGCGTAATATTGACCAGCCTCCAGTGAAGCTTTTCCCGGAATGCTGCCAAGAATCAAAACTGTTGCATCCGGTGATGACTCCGCTGAGAAGCTTGTTATGTGGTTCATTCAGCCGGAATTTGATGGGGTCGCATTAGGCGTTTTGCAAACTTGCTAGCACTAGTTTTGTAAAATGCCCAATACGTCTAATACTCGGCAGCAATATGCGTGCTCATTGTCATGCATCAAAGATAGGCCGAGCTGGCGGCCTTGGCTGACAGTTAGATGATGCATCAATAATATAGAAGAATATTGGGTTTCCATATAATCTATGCTGGCCTTTTGATGTCCCCATGCGCCATAGTCACAATGAATAAGTCCCGCTAATTGTTTGTTGGCGTAATCTTCAAACAGTTCTACGCATTCTTCTAACGACGTTTTCCGCGAAAGATTGGCCGTTAAATCAATGACTGAGACAATTGCTGTTGGCACTCTGTAAGACATAGCTACCAGTTTGCCTTCGAGTCTCGGTAATACCAATGTCGTGGATTTACCTACGTTCGTGCTAGTTGGGATAATGGAAGACGCACATCCGCGGCCAAGTTGGGATGATGCGTGATATCCATCCAATACGCGTTGATCTGAAAGTTGCGGATGGATAGTGATGGCTCTGGCGTAATCGATGCCGATATGCTTATCAAGCACATGACAGATAGGAACCATCGCATTACCCGTGCAAGTACTGGCTGAGATGACATCATGGTGCAATGGATCGTATGCCGAATGATTTACTCCGAATACCACGCTGATGTCGCAACCGCTCACATTCCAGGTACAAAGGACTTTTTTAGCGACTTCCTGCTTTATCAAGGAACGGAAATCATGGATCGTGGCGGTGCCCGTGGCGTCAAATAATACATCAAGATCAAATTGGCGCAATACGCCGAAGCTGTCGTCATCGGGTGAGCTACGGCGCCTGTCTACCTTCTGATAGCGAACTCTTTTGCCGTCTATGATCAGGTCGTTGCCATCACAGTCCACGTTAAACGGTGGGCGGCCATAGGTGCTATCGTTTGCTAATAGGTAAGCAACGTGATCGATAGCCATTACGTCGCAGACTACGCGTATATCGAATCTGCCGCCTTTTTCTTGCGCGAAATTTCCCCTTAATACCCCGCGACCAATTCTGCCTAAACCGACGATCCCTATGTTAAGGCCCATTGTTTAAAGTCTCCGCTTTGATAGTGCTTTGCGTTAAAACGCCAATAGCGCCAGTGGTTTGGAGAGGTCGCAGGTGTTGATTTATGGTCATGGCGTTGGTTTATGTTTTTGTTTGTCAAGATTGGGAATAGCAATGCTTGAAAAACTAGAGCAACAAGCCGCCCAAGTCAAGGCAAAGTAAAATATAACGGAGGGGCTGCTTCTGTTTCGGGTGCGGTAGATTGGAGAGTCTAGCCAAATGGGCTTATTCTTATTGAGGCTCGTCTTCGGATGTCACAAATTTTTCTGATAAGCGTAACAGCACGAACAAGGCACCTGTACCGCCAGCTTTGGGAGGGGCTGAGCAAAACGCCAGGACATCTTTATGTTGGCGTAGCCAGAGATTAATATCATTTTTTAAGACTGGCTGATTGTCCGTAGAGTTGTACCCCTTGCCGTGAATGATTTGTACGCAGCGATAACCGTCTTCAACGCAATAGTGTAAAAATCGTAATAGCTGCTGTTGCGCATCGCGGCTACTTAAGCCATGTAGATCGATATCGGCATCCACGCCGTAATATCCCTTACGAAGCTTTTTGATGACGCTTTTTTGCATGCCTGGTACCAGGAAGGCTATCTTGTCTTCTTGGAACAGGGTCTCCAAACTGCCCTCAACATCTTTTTGTAAAGGATCAACCTGCTCCAGCGGCTTAAATAAGGGTATAGGCCGCGGTTTCTTGTCTGGCTTAAGAATAACGGTATTGGTGTCTATGGTCTGGACTTTACCGATCGAGTTTCGAAACAAGAGGGCATCGTCTGCGGAAGTGGTTTTTTTTGTCACGTAAGCTGCTGGTTTTGCGGTTTTTTTGCTACTATGCGGGAATTTTAAAGCGTTTCACGGCAGTATGCACATACTAATCAGCAACGACGACGGTTATTTAGCGCAAGGCATCAACACACTGGCCGAAGCTCTGCGTCAATACGCCAACGTGTCAGTTGTGGCGCCCGATAAAAACCGGAGTGCCGCAAGCAATTCTTTAACCCTGGATATGCCTTTGCGTGCTACACAATGCGAAAACGGTTTTGTCAGGGTGGATGGTACACCGACGGATTGCGTTCATCTGGCCATTACCGGGCTATTAGCGCACGAGCCCGATATGGTATTCGCCGGTATCAATCATGGCGCCAATCTCGGCGACGATGTGCTTTATTCTGGCACTGTGGCTGCGGCTACAGAAGGGCGTTTTCTTGGACTGCCTGCGGTAGCTATATCTTTGGCATCCAGCGATCCTAAACATTTCGATACGGCGGCACATGTGGCTGTGACATTAATGCAAAAAATCCTCGCTCATCCATTGCCCGAAGACACTTTGTTAAACGTCAACGTGCCTGATTTGCCGATCGCTGAATTAAAAGGTTATCAATCTACCCGACTCGGACAGCGGCACAAGGCGGAAGCAGTGATACGCTCCAAGGATCCGCGCGGGCACATTATTTATTGGGTTGGACCGCCAGGTAGCGAACAAGACGCCGGGCCGGGTACCGATTTTGATGCGATAAGAAACGGGTACGTGTCCGTAACGCCGTTACAGCTGGATTTGACGCGTTACGAACGACTAGAGGGATTGCGCGATTGGCTGGCAATGGAGGCGCGCTTATGAGTAGACGCATCCAGGGTATAGGCATGACTTCTCGGCGGACCAGAGAGCGGATGATTTCTCGGCTACGCGAGCAAGGTATCTATAACAGCAAAGTCTTGGCGGTAATGTCTGACACACCGAGGCATATTTTTGTCGACGAAGCTTTGGAGAGTCGCGCTTATGAAGATACCGCTTTGCCAATCGGCCACAATCAAACTATATCTCAGCCGTATATTGTCGCCAAAATGACGGAATTGCTATTGGAAAAAGGTCCGCTGCATAAGGTACTGGAAATTGGTACGGGTTGCGGATATCAAACCGCAATATTGTCGAAGTTGGTAGAGCAAGTATATTCGGTGGAACGGATTGCGCCGTTGATGAAAAAAGCCCGAGATACCCTATGGGAGTTGGATATTAAGACCGTGGGTTTTAAGCATAGCGATGGCGGTTGGGGTTGGCCGGAGCATGCGCCATACGATGGGATTTTAGCTGCTGCCGCGCCGGTCGAAATTCCGGAAGCCCTACTTGAGCAAATGGCGCTGGGAGGCGTGATGGTGATTCCAGTCGGGCTGGAAGGGATGCAGGAATTGCATCGGGTAACCCGCACAGAGCATGGCTTTGAGGATGAAGTGATTGAGCGCGTCAGTTTTGTGCCGTTTTTATCAGGTGTCAGTCAATAAGTTTTAATCGTTTTATCGCGCCGGTTTTGTTAGCCAATTGGCGTGTCCGGCGCGACGGTGATGAATTTGCTAGAAATTCAAATGCTGCTTACGTTTGCTGGCTATAAATCCTAATAAAGCAGAGCCGAATAACCAAACGGCGGAAGGAACCGGCACCGCGGTTACCGAAACTTGCCAGCCCACATCTTTCAGAGCGGCGAGATCGAGTTGCGTAAACACTTTGCGCGTACCGATGCGTATAGTAGGGTCCATTGCGGTTTCTTGCTCAATGCCGTTTACCGTGCTTTTGGTACCGTCTAACCAATGAACCTTATCTCCTTCCAGCGGCACATTGCTGCCATAAGCCGCTACTGCATTGGCACCGGTAAAGCCGGAGCCAGAGGCTTGATTATCCCAAGAGTCGGAACTGCCTAGACCTAATAAGTGGCCTAACTCATGCAGAGCCACCGAATAAAAATCGTTGCCGCTAAAGGCTTCTGTGGTTGAAAGATCGGCGTCGAAATACCAGTTTGCCGAACTGCTGAAGGTCAATTGGCCGCCCCATGGTGCAAAATCAGTTGCCAATGGGCCGGAGGTAGGATTTGATTGGCCGCGTTGTGCTGCATTGGTCAAAAAATCTTGGGTACCGCTGACGTTGTAACCGCCGTAGCCGCCATAGCCCAAGTTGCCGGCGCCCATGGTCTGTCCGCCGACAAACACCGTGAGTGTGTCGGCTGCTACACTGAAATTGCTTAATGTAGTCTCGGCGCCAGTATCCGGGCGATTAAATACCGCGCTGAAATTATTGGCACCGCCGGATGATATAGCTGTCAAGCTGTCGGTCAAGATGCTTCCCAAAAAGCCGCCGGCGGCGTCCAGGATGTCTCGTCTACTTGTGTTGCTGCCGGAGAAAAAGCCGCCATCGTAGGTATAGTCAAAATTGATGACGACAGCGTCAGCTGATTGGCTGGCGGCCAGCAACAAGACGCCGGCGAATGCGGATGGTTTAATAAGCATGAATTTAACTCGCTCAAGTTGGTTAATAATTGCTGCGGTTAGCTCGGTCTTGATTTAGATTCGAGCACTGTGCAGCGCTAGTTCTTGTTCTCGGTGGGCGCATTCAGTAATGCAATGCACTGATGATTGCCGTAGGCGAAAAGTAACATCGCAAATATTCGCCAGGCAAGCATTTTATTCGAAACACGTCGAAAAATTGTTCTTTGCTGAAATTTATTACACTTGGCAACCGCTGCTTGAATAGTGCTAACTAGAAAAACGAGAGTGTTCGATCAGAAAGCCGACTAAAATAGGCGCGCCGCTAGCTAGCTTGCTTGAATACTTGGCAGGCTGCTCTTCATAATTAGAATAAACATACTAAGTACTTTTGAAAAACAACGCTGCTACTTATTCGGTCGGAATCGACCTAGGCACGACCCATACCGTGGTCGCCTACTCCGACATCCACGATCCTGCGAAAGCAATTCACTTGTTCGAGATTCCTCAGCTGATCGCGCCAGGGGAGGTGAATGCCAAGCCGTTATTACCATCGGTCCGTTACCATCCTGCGCCTGGCGAAATCACGGTCGAGGACGGATTTTTGACTCAGGAAAATGGCGCCGTGCTTGGTGAAGCGGCGCGCTTGCTGGGAGCCAAGTCGCAAGGCCGTTTGGTTACCAGCGCCAAGAGTTGGTTGTCGCACACCGCCGTCGATCACAGTGCGGCTATTTTGCCTTGGGGGAGCGACGAATCGGTTTTTAAAGTCTCGCCGCTGGAAGCCAGTGCTAGTTACTTGCGACATGTCTGTTCCGTTTGGGAGCAGCGTTTTCCCTCTGCGCCACTTGCTCAGCAGGAAGTTGTGATTACGGTGCCGGCGTCCTTCGACGAGTCCGCGCGATCCTTGACCCTGGAAGCTGCAAAGATGGCCGGTTTGAACGGCGTTAGGTTGCTGGAAGAGCCGCAAGCAGTTTGTTACGACTGGCTGCGCCGGCATGCCGGTACCATCAAATCCAGTCTGGCCGATAGTCGGTTATTGCTGGTTTGCGATGTCGGTGGTGGTACTACCGATTTGACGTTGATCAAGATTGAGCAGGGTCTAGATGAGCCGCGGCTGACGCGCATAGGTGTCGGCGACCACTTGATGTTGGGTGGCGACAATATTGATCTGGCTCTGGCGCATTTAGCGGAAAGCCGCTTGCGAGCCGGGGACAAAAAACTCTCTACCGCTGATTTATCGCAATTGCTGGAGCAATGTCGGATTGCCAAGGAATTGCTATTGGCTGAAGATGCACCGGAACACGTTGCTGTAACCTTATTGGGCGGCGGTTCCAGGTTGATTGGCGGCACTAAAAGCACCACGCTAAGCAAAGAGGAGGTTAAGCAAATTGCCTTGGATGGCTTTTTGCCCCTATCCGGTTTGCAAGAACTGCCGGATAGGAAACGTAGCGGCGTAGTGGAGTTTGGTTTGCCATACGCGGCGGAGCCGGCTATCAGTAAGCATATAGCCGCCTTTTTGCAGTTGCATGCGCAAGCGGCACAAACTGCGTTGGGTAGCACGGGCGCAGAGCATCAAATAGTTCCCGATGCATTATTGTTGAACGGCGGCGTGTTTCGTAGTTCGGCCATGGTGCAACGTCTAATCGATTTATTAGCTGGGTGGCGTTGCGGGCAAGCGCCATTATTGCTGGAAAATAGTCATCCGGAATTGGCGGTGGCTTACGGTGCGGTAAGTTATGCAGTTGCCCGCCGCGAGAAGAAGTTGAAAATCGGCGGCGGTGCGGCGCGTAGTTATTTTCTGCTTGTTGATGCCACGGTCAAAAGTAGTGACGGTAAGCAAGGCGGTCGTGGCGTTTGTATCCTGCCGAAAGGTAGCGAGGAAGGCCATGAGATTTTGTTAAGTGATCGGCAATTCGCTCTCCGAGTGGGACAACCGGTACGGTTTCATTTGTTATCCAGTAGCGGAGACGGTACTTACCAGCCAGGCGAAATAGTCGAACTCGATGACGAGCGGTTTCACAGTCTGCCGCCGCTGGCAGTGGCATTCGAAGGCCAGCTGAAAACCGAAATTGCGGTGCAATTGCTGGCGACATATACCGAAGTCGGTACTTTGCAATTGCAGTGCGTCGCGGTGGCAGACTCCAACCAGCGTTGGGATGTAGAGTTTCAAATTCGCAAAAAAAACCAGACATCCATCAATGCCGAATTACCGAGTCAATTGCCACAAGCGCTGGAGAAAGTCCAGGCCGTATTCGGTGCCAAATCCAAACAAGTCGACCCGCATGCGGTAAAAACCTTACGCGCCGAGTTGGAAAAAGTTCTCGCCGCACCGCGCGGCGACTGGCAAACCCCGCTGTTGCGCGAGTTGTTTACGGCCTTATTGGAAGGCAGTAAATATCGGCGGCGGAGCGAACAGCACGAACGCCTCTGGTTAAGTCTGGCCGGCTTTTGCCTGCGGCCCGGTTTCGGTTATCCACTCGACGACTGGCGGGTAGAGCAACTCTGGAAGCTGTATTCGGAAGGGCTGCAATTCGTTAACGAAAAGCAAAACTGGGCCGAGTGGTGGACTTTATGGCGGCGCGTTGCCGGTGGCCTGGGTGCGGATGCTCAACATCGTATCTTTAACGACATCGCCAAATTCATCAATCCGGCTGCCGCGCGCCAGCCGGGTGTCGGCAAGCAACTGGCGACACGCGGTTACGAAGATATGGTGCGACTGGCGGCGGCACTAGAGCGGTTGAGCCTTGTCGATAAAATTCAATTGGGCAATTGGCTGTTAAAGCGCCTGGAAAAAGCCGGAGAGCCTGAGCAGAGTTGGTGGGCGGTCGGACGTATCGGTGGGCGGATTCTGTTTCACGGCAACAATCATCAGGTCATTCCAGCGGAGACTGCCGAAATCTGGCTGAAACAGCTATTGAAAGCTGATTGGAAAAAGCTAACCCAGGCCGGCTTTGCCGCCACCTTGTTGGCTAGACGCTGCGACGACCGGGCTCGGGATATCGACGATAGCCTGAGAGCGCAGGTGATCGACAAGCTAAAACAAGCTAAATCCCCTGTGTCGTGGATAGACATGGTTGCCGAATTCAAACAACTGGATGAACAACAGGAAAAGCAAGTCTTCGGCGAAGCGCTGCCGCCGGGCTTGAAACTAATTGTTTAATGCTAAGCTTTGTGATGCCGATATAACAATCAATAGCGGCACGTTACCTGAACCGGTTATTGGCATAGAAATCGCTTTATCCAGTTCAATAGCGGTTTTTCACTCTGAAAGCACATTAAACGACAAAAACATGGCAGACAAATACGGCATAGACAGTCATAAACTGGTGTATCACCCGCAGCGGGTGGCGCAATGGTTGGATGGCAGGCACGATTGGCAGCAAGCGAAAGCCGTGTATCCTATCTACATGGAGGTCTCTCCGGTAGGTGCCTGTAATCACCGCTGCACGTTTTGCGCAGTGGATTACATCGGTTATAAAGCGCAGCGTCTGGATGTCAAAATTTTGGCGGAGCGTTTGACTGAGATGGGTAGGCTTGGTGTGAAAAGCATCATGTACGCCGGCGAAGGCGAGCCTATGCTGCACAAGGAGATTAATGACATCGTCAAATGGACTTTCGACGCCGGTATCGATGTGTCTTTCACCACCAACGGCACCTTGATGAATCAACGTTTTGTCGAGCAATCCTTGCCGCTGGTGTCATGGATTAAAGTATCGCTAAATGCCGGTAGTGCTGAAAATTACGCGGCCATCCATCAAACCAAGGCATCCGATTTTGACCTGGTGCTCAATAATCTACGCCGCGCGGTCGAACACAAAAAAGCCCAGCAATTATCCTGCGCTCTGGGAGCACAAATTTTATTGTTGCCGGAAAATCAACATGAAGTGACCACGCTGGCAAGCATTTGCCGCGAAATCGGTTTGGATTATCTGGTCGTCAAACCGTACTCCCAGCATTTATTCAGCGAAACCCGCCGCTACGAAAGCCTGCGTTACGACAATCTGTTAGGAATGGCCGAGGAACTGGCCCAATTCAACGGCGACGACTTTAACGTGGTATTTCGGGAACAGACCATGAAAAACTACAGCCAGTCGGAAACCGAGCGTTACAAAACCTGCCACGCCACGCCTTATTTTTGGGGCTATATCATGGCTGACGGCGAAGTCTACGGCTGCAGTGCCTATCTCACCGATCAACGCTTTGCTTACGGCAATATCCATCAGCAGTCCTTCCAGGACATCTGGCAAGGCGACAAACGCCGGCAAAACTGGCAATACATCACCCAGGAACTGGATATCAGCCAATGCCGCAAAAACTGCCGGATGGAATCGGTGAATCAATATTTGGACAAACTCACGGCAAACCAGCCGGCCCACATCAACTTTATCTAGGACAGACGCATGAAAGTATTGGTTACCGGCGGCGCGGGATTCATCGGCAGTCATTTGAGTCGTGAGCTATGGCGGCAAGGCCACCAGGTCAACGTGATCGACAGTCTGGTGGGCGGTCGCAAAGAAACCATCGCTGATTTACTCGGTCAGGAGCGTTTTGAATTTCATCAGGCCGATATTCGTGACGCCGAAACCATCGCGCCATTATTTGCAGGCATCGACTGGGTGTTCCACTTAGCCGGTCTAGCCGACATCGTGCCGTCCATCGAGCAGCCGCGCGCCTACTACGAAACCAATGTCAGCGGCACTTTCAATGTGTTGGAAGCGGCGCGTGCCGCCGGTATCAAGCGATTTATCTATGCGGCTTCGTCGTCCTGTTACGGCATCCCAGATCAATTTCCCACGCCGGAATCCGCGCCAGTTCAGCCACAGTATCCTTACGCTTTAACCAAATACTTGGGTGAGGAGCTAGTGATGCACTGGGCACAGCTCTATGACTTGCCTGCTGTGTCGCTGCGCTTATTCAACGTCTACGGCCCGCATGCTCGCACTACCGGCGCTTACGGCGCTGTGTTCGGGGTGTTTCTGGCGCAAAAGATTAACGGTAAACCCTTTACCGTGGTCGGCGACGGCAGCCAGACCCGTGATTTTACTTATGTCACCGATGTCGCCAACGCCTTTATCGCCGCAGCGGAATCCGAACTGCGCGGTGAGATCATGAATGTTGGTAGCGGCGGTACCTACAGTGTCAATCAATTGGTGGGACTGCTGGGCGGCGTTATCGAATATATTCCCAAACGGCCCGGCGAGCCCGATTGTACCTTTGCCGATACCCGTAAAATCAAGGCAAAACTTGGTTGGCAACCGCTGGTTAGTTTCGAGCAGGGCGTGGCTAATATGCTGGCGCACATCGATTACTGGCAAAACGCGCCACTGTGGACCTCGGCTTCTATCGCTGACGCTACTGCGGGCTGGTTTAAGTACTTGGACAAATAGGGAGAAGCCCATGGCTATCGGACAAGCGGCAGCGGATTTTGCAAACTTGCTGGATCACAGCATATTTACCAGCGCTGACGGTAATTCGTTGGATGGAGAATCGGTGATACAGCAATTGCTTGCCGAGTTTGCCAGAGTCCGCGACCAGCAGGCTAAGATCATGGTGCTGGGCAACGGTGGCAGCGCGGCGATTGCCAGTCATGTGATTACCGACTTGCGGAATGTTGGCGGCTTGTGCGCCTTGACCTTGCACGAAGCCGCGCCTTTGACTTGTTTTACCAATGATTTCGGTTACGAGCAGGCCTTCGCCAAACAAATTACCGCATTCGCGAATCCGGACGATTTATTGATCGCAATCAGCAGTTCCGGGCAATCCTTGAATATCGTCAATGCGGTGCAGGCTGCCAATGCCAAAGGCTTGCCGGTCATGACCCTAAGTGGTTTTAAGGCCGATAATCCTTTGCGTAAGCTTGGCCGCTGGAATTGCTGGCTGGATAGCAGTCATTACGGCATGGTCGAGTTGGGGCATCTCTTCGTGTTGCACCATATTACCGATCATCTGCTCAGGAAATAAGCTCATGTCCACGGAAAAAATTGTCTCCATCGAACAACTGGCAAAACGTGCCGCCGAGTTGAAAGGCCAAGGCAAAACGGTGGCTTTATGTCACGGCACCTTCGATTTATTGCATATCGGCCATATTCGCCACCTGCAAAGTGGCGCGCGGCAGGCTGATGCCTTGCTGGTTAGTGTTACTGCCGACGAATACGTCAATAAAGGCCCTGGGCGGCCGGTGTTCAACCAGTATTTGCGTGCTGAAAACATAGCGGCACTGGCTTGCGTCGATAGTGTGGCGATCAACCATGCGATTACCGCCGTGGAAGTATTGGATCAGGTGAAGCCTGATTTATATGTGAAGGGTAGCGATTACAAAAGCACCAGCGACGATCTGACCGGCAATATCCAGCACGAAAAAGACGCTGTGGAACGGCACGGCGGCAAGATCTACTTTACCGATGAACTGACATCCAGTTCGACGCGATTATTGAACGAATATTTTGAGGTGTTTTCCCCGGAAATCTCCGCGTACCTGGATCAATTCAAGGAAACTGTCGGCGCCAACGAGATTATCGATAAACTCAAGGCCTTGAGCGGATTGAACGTATTGGTGGTGGGCGAAGCGATAGTCGACGAATACCATTACACCTCGCCCCTGGGGCAGACCGGCAAGGGCAATGTGTTTTCGGTGAAATACAACGACTACGAACGCTTTGCCGGTGGCGCGATAGCGGTGGCGAATCACGTCGCGGAATTTGCCCACAACGTCACTTTGCTGTCGGGTTTGGGCGCCACCAAAAGTCACGAAGATTTCATCCGTACCAATCTGAACCCGGCGATTGATCCGGTGTTCTTCTTCAGTCAGGATCGGCCGACGATCGTGAAGCGACGTTATGTCGATGCCGACATCGCTAAGTTATTTGAAGTGTATTTTTATAACGATGCGCCCTTGCCGGAGGAAACCAATCGCAAGATCGTGGCTTGGCTGGAAAAGCATTTGCGCGATTACGATGTGGTGATCGTGCCGGATTTTGGGAATGGCTTCATCTCCAATCAAATGGTGGCGGCCTTGTCCAAAGGCGCTAAATATTTGGCGGTGAACGCGCAGGTCAATAGTGGCAATCGGGGTTACCACTTAATCACGCGTTATCCGAACGCGGATTTCTTGTCGTTAAACGAACCGGAATTACGATTGGCGAGCCACGATAGAGGTGGGGCCATCGAGGAATTGGCCAGCCAGTTGGCCGACAAATTAAACGCCAACCACATCGCCATCACCCGCGGTACTAAAGGCGCGTTAATGCTGGATCACGCTAAAACGGCATACAAGATTCCCGCTTTGTCGTCCAAAGTGGTGGATCGGATCGGTGCCGGCGATGCTTTTCTGTCCGTGGCGGGTTTATGTTTGGGTGGCGGACTGTCGCCGGAGCAAGCCTTGTTTGCCGGCAGTGCCGCCGCCGCGCTGGATGTGCAAATTGTCTGTAACCGCGAACCGGTGCGGGCAGTGGCTTTATTCAAATACATTACCACCTTGTTGAAATGACAGTTATGAGTCCCGCATCGGCCGACTTGAAGCACCTGTATTATCAAATGCTGCGCATCCGCCGCGCTGAGGAAGCGATTGCTCGGCGCTATGCCGAGCAGCAAATGCGTTGTCCCACCCATCTATGTATTGGCGAAGAAGCGATTGCAGTGGGGGTTTGCGCGCATTTGACGGTTCAAGACAAGGTGTTCAGCAATCATCGCGGCCATGGTCACTATTTGGCCAAAGGCGGCGATCTGCCGCGCCTGTTGGCGGAGTTGTACGGTTTTGCCGAAGGCTGCTGTGGTGGCCGGGGTGGCTCCATGCATCTGACCGACCTGGACGCCGGCTTTGTTGCGTCCACGCCTATCGTCGGTGGCACCGTCCCATTGGCCGCCGGTTATGCCTGGGCCGAGCAGATCAAAAAATCCGGCGCCGCACAGGGATGTGCCAGGGTCGCGGGAGGCAGGACGCCGGAAGCGACCAACGTGGTGGTGATTTTCTTCGGCGATGGTTGCTTTGAAGAAGGGGTGATGCACGAAACCCTGAATTTTGCGGTGCTTAAACAACTGCCCTTGCTATTTATCTGCGAGAACAACCAATATTCGGTGATGACGCCATTGGCGGAGCGCCAGCCCAAACGCGATATTTATAAAATAGCCGCTGCCCACGGTTTACACGCAGTTAGCGGCGACGGTAATCGGGTTGATGAGGTCTATGAACTGGCGCAAGCGGCTGTTGCCAACGCCCGAAATGGATTGGGGCCGCAGTTTTTGGAATTGCATACCCATCGCTGGCCGGAACACTGCGGACCTAACGAAGATGACGACTTAGGTTATCGCAACCCAGGCGAATTGGCGGCTTGGAAATTACGCTGCCCGTTATTGCAAACCCGGCAGATGTTAGTTGAAACGCAAGTGAGCAACGACGCCGAGCTAGCGCAAATGGAAACACAGTTGGCCGAAGAAATCGAGCAAGCCTTTGCCTGGGCTTTGCAAGGTACTCGTCCCACTGTAGATAGCATGAGGCGCCATTTGTATGCGTGAAGTAAAGATGATGTCTTACGGCGAGGCGATCCGCGAAGCTTTAGACGATGCTTTGGCCAAATTCCCGGAGATGCTATTGATCGGCGAGGGCGTACCAGATCCAAAAACCATCTTTGGCACCACCCAGGGCTTAAGGGAAAAGTACGGTGCCGAGCGGGTGCTGGATATGCCGCTAGCTGAGAATGGCATGACCGGCATCTGCATCGGCGCAGCCCTGGCGGGTATGCGGCCGGTGCTGGTGCATCAACGTATCGATTTTGCCTTGCTGTCGGTCGATCAGTTGGTCAATAACGCCGCGAAGTGGCATTACATGTTCGACGGCCAACAAAACGTACCCTTGGTGATTCGCGTGATCATCGGCCGCGGCTGGGGGCAGGGGCCGCAGCACTCGCAAAGTCTGCAAGCCATGTTCGCGCAAGTGCCGGGCTTGAAAGTGGTGATGCCGACCACCGCCGGCGATGCCTACCACTTTATGTTGGCGGCAATTGCCGATAACAATCCGGTGCTGTTTATCGAACATCGCTGGTTGCATCACATCATTGGCGAGGTGGATAAACAGGCGCCGGCGGCTGGCTTGGACGGCGCGGCGGTAATGCGCGAAGGCCGGGATGTGACGTTGGCGGCGTTCTCGCACATGAGTATTGAAGCCTTGAAGGCGGCAACGACACTGGCCGAACACGGCATTGATGCCGAAGTATTGGATATGCGATGCGTCAGTGCGTTGGACGTAGAGAGTGTTGCCGCATCGCTGGCTAAAACCGGCGGTAAATTGTTAATAGCGGATTGCGCGCCGGAAATGGCGTCGAGCGGCCATCAGTTGCTATCTAAGCTCGTGTTGGCGCACGGGGATAGCCTGAAGCAAGCGCCGCGCTTGATTGTTTATCCTAATCACCCGGTACCGACCTCGCATTTTGTCGCGAATCACTATTATCCGGGAGCCGAGCAGATCGCCAGTGTCGTACTGGAAATGCTAGGTCGATCAGAATTAACAGCCTCGGTAATCGGCGCTTTGCAGTCCGATTTGCCCAAAGATCAACCCGACCGCAGCTTCGTCGGCCCGTTTTAACGAAAAAGAGCATCAGACCATGGCAAAAATTGAACAAACCAATCGCTTCGGCAACAGCGCCGTGACCGATATACCCGACAACGTGCCCATGTTCAGCCAACCCGGACATAAATTGCGCACGTCCAATAACATCGTGGACCGCAGCGCCTTGTCGAGCGACTATCAGGTGATCGACACCAGCCAGTTGGCTAAATTGCCAGGCCAGAAATTACAAAGCATTTCCCACGACGATCAAGAAGGCATCATCCGCCTGGAAGCGGGCAGTGAGCAGGAACAGCACGTTCCCAACCAGTTTACTGGCCCCAGTTTCCGCACCCAGCGAGAACGGTTTCGTTTCGACGGTCACAAAATGATGCACCATTTAGACAGAGTGCAGGCTTGGCAAAACGGCCAACGTTTTGCGCCGGTGCATATCGATATGGGGTTGACCAAGTTTTGCAATACCGCCTGCCTGTATTGCTACGCCGTGGTACAGAACATGACCAAGGGCACCATGATAGGCCGGGATGCTTTGCTGAATTTTGTCCGTGATTGCGGCAAGTTGGGTGTGCGCTCCTTGGGCTTTATCGGCGATGGCGAACCGACGCTGAATCCAACCCTCTACGATGCCACAGTGCTGGCCGGCGAACTGGGCATAGACACCGCGATGGCCACCAATGGTTTGTTATTGGATATGGATCGGGCTCACGACTTACTGAAAAACATGAGTTACATCCGCTTCAATCTATCCGCCGGTACCCCTGAAGGTTTTCGGCGGGTGCATCAATCCAAAGAAGTCAATTTTCATTTGCTGATCGACAAGATCCGCGAACTGGTGAAAATCAAGAAAGAAAACAATTACAAATGCACGCTGGGCTTGCAGATGGTGCTAATCCCGGAATGCTTTGATGAGGTATTGGCCGAGGCTAAACTGGGTGCCGAATTGGGTGTGGATTATTTCGTGATCAAGCATTGTTCAGATTCAGAATACAAGGAAATCGGTATCGATTACGACGCCTATCTAAAAATCGGCGATACCCTGAAACAAGCTGAGGCGCTGAGTAATGACACCTACGTGGTTCAAGCCAAATGGAACAAGATCAACGCTGCCGGTGAAACAAATCTTTATAAGGACGGCTACCGCAAATACGACCAATGTTTCGGCACGCCGTTTTTATTGCAGATTTCCGGTAACGGCAAAATTTATCCTTGTGGACCGTTTTTCAATAAAGAGCGCTTTTACATCGGCGATCTACATACCGACTCTTTTTACGATTTGGTAGCTACCAGCGAACGCTACTGGCAGGTACATACAGACGTCGCCGAGTCGGTGGATGTGCATAAAGATTGCGCCATCGGTTGCCGGCAGGATTATGTGAACAAGTTTCTGTGGGATTTAAAAAATCCGCCTGAACATATCAATTTTATTTGATCGACCCGGACGCTCTGATGACCTCGGTGTTGGCAGATATATTTTTTCTGGATATCCAGGATGCTTATGCTGAGGCGGCCAAGCAACAATGGCTGCGCGATGTCAATGGTGTTGAGCGCCTGCAATATTGCTATTACGACGGCTTGCTCACCGACATCGTACTACCGAATTTTATTCAGGTCCCCGCCGACAAGTTTGTCGAATTTTTTTCGCACAATCAATTACCGATACCGCAGCTGATCGCCATTTCTCAAGATGGCGACGTACATTTCAACAATATGCCCAGCGATGTTATTGACGAAGTGATGCAGTACCGCAGTCAATATCGCGTGCCGGACTATGTGCATTTCGATACTTATTTTATCGATCCGCTGCAGGCACTGAATGCGGCAAAGCAGCGCAATCGGGTGGTTTGCGATCATCCGACCATAGATGGCTTGCAGGTTTGTTATTACCGGGGCGAGTTACCCTCGCATGGTTTTGAGAATCTGATCCATCTGGAACTACCGGATTTGCAGGATTTTTTTATTCGCTCTCGCATGCGGTTCCCGGAGAATTTAGAGATTCCGGAAGAGTTAGACGAGGACGTTAAAGCCGAGCTCAAACAAGATATTGCCGCCGTCCGTAGTGCGGTCGAACGTCAGCGCCGGATCTTACTTCAGCAGCTATTGAACAAAGCCAAAACCTTAAAACCGCGCTTAGTCGGCAATAAACCGCCCAGGATATTCATTCCTACCAGCCGTTTGACTACGGTCATGCAATACAGCTCACGGGGCGTAGCCAAGGCTTTTGCAGATCTGGGTTGGGATGTGCTGCTTTACGTTCAAGACAATGAAATGGAAGGCAGCAATATGGTGGATATGCTGGAAAAATATATCAGCTTCGATCCGCACGCCTGTTTTTATGTGAATAGTTTAAACAATAGCTTCATGCACGATGACATCGTCAATCTAGTGTGGTGGCAGGATTTGATGCCGCAGCTGAAGAATCGGCAACCGTTAAAATGGCGAGCCCGGGATTTCAATTTGTCGATTTCGCCCTTGTTCGACCGCTATCTGGAGCAATGCGGGGCATCGAAAGTGGAACGTCTACATTTCGTGATCGACGACGAGATATTCCATGGCGACCAGCAAACCGCCCGGACAGACAAAATTGTGTTTGTCGGCAGTTCCTATCTGCCGGTGATAGATTCGGAAAACAGTCAGCATAAACTAGCGTTGGCTGCACTACTCGCGGTTATGGAGCAGGGTGGCCGCTTTGACGAAGCGACGGTTACCCAAATCGCCGCAGCCAGTTCTTTAAGCTATGAGTTCGTATTCTGGAAGCTGCTGCATTACGTAATCCGCGACCATGCCGTGAAATGGCTATGCGCCGCACAGGGATGTGCCGGTTTGCCGGTGGATGTCTATGGCCGCTATTGGGATCAGGACGCCGAGGTGGCGGCGTATTATCGCGGCGAGTTGCAACATGGCGTGGCGGTGGCGGATGTTTATCGTTCGGCGCGCTATGCCTTGGTTTGCCATCCTTTCGAAATCAACTCCCAGCGCCTTGCCGAAGTAGCCGCCTGCGGCTGCATTCCGCTGGTATACGATTGCCGGGATGTCGCCGAGCCGCCGCATTGGGACGAGTATTGCCTGTTCTTCAAAACGGCCGAAGAATTGCAAAACATCTTGCGTCAGCGCTTGCAGCCGGCCAAGCCGCCGGAAGGCTTGGCTCAACAGTTTACCTATAAGGCCGCTGTCCGGCGTCTAATCGATTTAACCGATTTACGCGCGTTGACTAATGGTGAACATACCAAAGCACCGGAGCCGGAACCGGTAGCAGTTTTGCCCGCACTCTGTGGCGAGAACGTATCGCTAATCAGTAGCTTGGAGTCCGCGCGGCAAACCTGTCTTACCAATCTGCAAAACAATCTGTTGTGCCTGGCCGAATATCGCCCTGAGTTAGGCCAAGCCTTATTGGCCGCCTGGCCGCACCAGCAAATAGCCATCACGGTCGATCAAGTTATCGCCGGCGAATACTGGCGGATTTCGGTGGAGACGGATGGCAAAGAAAGCTATCGGCTCGACAATATTGCATTGCTTGAGCATAAAGGCTTGATCGAGAATAACATTGCCGAGATGACCCGTGAAAATACCTGTTGCTATGCTTTGGTGGGCTTGGGTTCTGGTTACGAGTTGTTGGCAACATTTAACGCGACCGCTCTACCCATCACCGAGATGGCAGAATTTGAAGTACCCGTTTATCTGCTCGAATCCAAGCCGGAAATATGGCTATTGAATCTGCTATTGCATGATTTACGGCCTCTATTGCTTGCCCCGCGCTTACGCATTTATCACGATGAACATGTTGAGGCCGATTTATTTGTCGAGTTTTCGAAATTCGAAGCCGCTGTACCTGACGTGTTGTTCAATCTCGATCCGCAAGCGCAGATTGCGGCAGAGCGAGTTTATCAATTATCAATGCTAGCCAAGCAAGATAAAGCCGAGCGGCACCTTGTAAATTTGCAGCAAATTGCCGATTACTATCGCGGTATCACAGCAGATGAGTGGCGACGGAAATTTAGTCCGGAACATGCCGGCCAACTGCGCGTACTGGGGTATATCTCGCGTTTCTCCAGTTTTCTCAAATACTGTATGCGCGACTGGCTGGACGGCTTCGAGCGCTTGGGCGCGACGATCCGCTTTTGTAGCGAAACTGAAAACTATTACTTAAGCAATATCGAGCATTTAATAGACGAGATCAATTGTTTCAAGCCGGACATTATCCTGACCATAGATCATTTTCGGCATGAATTTTCTGGCATTCCCGAGTCCGTGCCATTTGTAAACTGGATACAGGATATGTTGCCCAATATCACCGGTAACACATCGGCGATGACTAAAATGGATTTTACCTTCGTATTTTCTCAACATTGGCTGGCAATGAACGGTGGATCTTTATACAAAGATTTTCCGGTTGAGTATTTGCCTGTGGGATTCAACGATCATTATTATCATCCCGAGCAGAGCAACGTTTTCGAATACGACTTTCTGGTGATCAGTCATTTGGTTGATGCGGAACGGACGTTTCTAGCGTTTGAAAATGTTCCCTCCGAAGATTGGTGTTTCGATCATCATGAAACTGCGCTATTGGATCAGGGAATATTCGAGCGTGCCGAATTAGTCGACATCTACCGATGCGTAATCGCTTATCTGCAAGGATTGTCGGCCAACCAGTTTCATCAACTCAGGGTAGATAGTCAAAGTGACGGCTTTGCCGCCATTGTGACCTTGTTGAAAAGCCAAGGTGTTTTGGTGGACGCTGCGGCAGTTAATTTACTGCTGGCTGGAAGTTCCACCCGGTTTCATTTTGACTATTTGCTGAGAATGAAAACCGCACCGATTGCCACGTTGATCGATGCCGGCTTGAATATTAAATTGGCGCTTTATGGCAGGAATTGGGACAGATTTGACCGGTTTTTGCCTTATGCCAAAGGTATTGCCGACAACGGCGAATTTATTAACCACCTAATGAATTGCTCGAAAATCTGTTTTAACGGCAGTCCGGGGACGACGCTACATATGCATGCTTTGGAAATACTGGCATCCGGAGCCTTCATGCTGTCCCGGGCCACTTACAAAGATGGCGCGCCACTAGCCGATTACTATGACGAGCATGAAGTGGCCTACTACAACGATGAAGCCGATCTCGTCGAGAAGGTTAAGTATTATCTAGCCAACGGCGAAATACGCCGGAAAATGGCCGAGCGAGCTTATCAAAAAACTATCGGGTTATTTTCTTATCAGGCTATTTCAGGGCGGGTTTTGGACTCTATATGTAATAGATTCGGTGGTAATTAGCTTGTTGGTGTATTTCAGGATAGCGGAGTAATGGTATGTTGATGAGTGGTCAAGAGTTTGGCGAGTTATTGGGGGTGAAACCCTTGCCAAACTTACATCTGGAAATATCGTTGGGCTGCAATATCAGTTGTGCCATGTGTACTTTTCACGATAATTTGAAAAAATTCCGAGTGATGTCCGCTGCTCAAGTTAAAAATTTGAAATCGGGTTTCGATTATTTCGGTCAAATTCATATTGGCGACGGTAGTGAACCGTATATCAATCCGGATTTATTCGAAATCGTCCGCTATTTAAGCGATATGGGAGCCAAAGTTTCGGTACAAACTAATGCCAAGTTGATTAGGACCGCTGCCGATGCCGAGAAATTGGTTAAATCCGGATTGATGCTGTTGTCGCTTTCGGTCGACGGCGTCAACGACGCTACGGTGCGTAAAATCCGCGGCGGCCTGGGATTTAGTGAAATTTCCAGGGCTATATATTTAATCAACGAGGCTAAATTGCGTTTGAATTCAAGTACTCCGCATTTGGCAAGTAACGCTGTTGCCATGCGCTGTAATTTGGATGAACTGCCGGACCTGGCGAGCTATCTGCTCGATAACGGTTTTTGCTCATTTCGCATTGGTTTTTTGGAGTTACGGAAACCCAATAACGACTTGGTCGGAGAACTGCTGATTTACGATATTCCGAAGGCGATAGAGACTGTGGCGCGGGTCAGAAAACTTGTGGAGTGCCATCCAAAAGCCATGCATTTTGATGACAGTATTTTTCAAGTCGGCGTCGGTTTGTTACGGCGCGAACAATGCACCGGATATCAGGACAGATTATACGTCAATCATGCTGGCGATCTTTGGACCTGCTATGGCAAACAGAAATTGGGCAATATATTCGAAAACGGCCTGGAAGGACTGATCGTTTCCGATACTTACGCCACCTATAAGCGACAAGTGACCGAGCCAGGAAATCCGATATGTCAGGCCTGTACTTTTTGCCAGATTATGTCCTTGGATAAAGTAACCGATCATTTCGGAAAACCAGCGCTGGAGTATTATTCTCTTGAGAAAATAGATGAATCCATTAGCTATGCTAACTCAGGCGGTGAAGTGAGAGATTTTTGGCGAGATGCGGCTTTAACCGCTTAAGCTATTTTACAAACATAACAAGAAGCAGACTGGATACTCGTTAAATAAGTCAGATATTACAGGAATGATTAAGCATATTTCTATTTTCATGCCCACCGAGAGTGCGTTTCATCGGCGGCTGTTCGGCTTTATAGGTTTAGCGTTTCAAAAGCAGGGCTTATTAGTCAGCGGGGCTTGCAAATTATTGAACGAGACGGAAATAAGGGACTGGGTCAGGGAGAAAAAACCGTGTGCTATTTTTGAAATGAACCGGGTCAAGGATGAAATTCCGATATTGCACGAGCTGAATATTTTGCATATTTCCTGGGTGGTGGATATGCAGGGTCGATGTGAAAGTGACATTACCGGTAGCGATATTACCTATGCCTTAGATCCAGGATGGTTGGAAAGTTTTAATCCTGGCGGGTATCTGGATTGGATGCCGCCCGGTACCTGTGTTGAAACCTATTTTCCTGAAAATATTGCGAGCGATAGCAATACTGAGTTCAGCTTTATTGGTCATATTCCTCAACCGTGGACGACACAAGAGTTATCGCGGGTTTTGCATCCGGATAATCCGCGCGTCACTTTTGAGATGTTGCTCAAACGATATAGCGAATATATGGATATCAATACCTATTGTGAGCAAACTCACGAGTCCTGTGTCGGTATAATTGATCGGATCGCAAGCGAATTGCTGGGGTATTCGTGCGAGTTGAGTGACGATATTTATTACGATCTGCTAATTCGAATAAAACGCATGAGTAATCGTACCGAATTGATTGACTTTGCATTGCGGTATTCCGAGTCAATTGCTATTTACGGTAGTCAGAACTGGCGTGTCTGGAGTAAGTATCGGCAATATTATCGTCGGTTTATAGAGAATCCGTTGGAACTCAACAGAGTTCATCAAAAATCCAATATCAATTTGCACGATGGGATTTCCTTTCATTTTCGCGCCATCGATTGCATGGCCTCGGGCGGATTGTTGATGTGGTATGACTATCGCGATGGCGATAAGTACGATAGCTATAATCCCGGAAGAGCAATTTATACTCGCGGACTTTCCGATTTTTTCACGCCGCAATTTCATTATTACGAGTTTAAATGGCTGGACTTTGACGATGTTTACCAGCAATTGAAAAGTATTCGATATCAAGGCAGTCAGGCGCAAAAACAAACGCTGGAACTTATTAAAAGTCATCATACTTGGGGTGTCCGCGCCGAGCAGATTCTCGAACATATTCAAGCGTTGTAGTACGTCCGGACTAGTTATTAATTTTTAAATTGAATCGCGACCGAGTGTTAATAGATTATTCAAAAAAAACTTTACAGGAATATCACGTTAGTGCTGTTCCCTTCGTCGGGCTTCAGCAGGAGTTTGCCGAACGCCGACAATTGCTGACAGCCGCTTTCGAGTCGGTAGGGCATTCCGCCAGCTATATTTTGCGAGATGACGTAAGAGCGTTCGAGACGGCCATCGCCGATAAACTGGCGGTGAAGTTTGCGATTGGCGTCAACAGCGGTACCGACGCATTGTTTTTGGCGTTGAAAGCCTTGGGTATCGGTGCCGGCGATGAGGTGATAACCGTTGCGCATACGTTTGTGGCAACGCTGGCGGCTATCGTGCATTGCGGCGCCAAGCCGGTGCTTATCGATATCGGCCAGGACTTTAATCTCGCGACCGACGCTTTGCAGGCAGCAATTACGCCAGCTACCAAGGCGATCATTCCTGTGCATATGAATGGTCGTTGCTGCGACATGCCGGGTATATTGGCAATAGCCGAACACTATGGGGTGGCAGTGGTTGAAGACGCTGCCCAAGCGCTGGGAGCGCGCATTGATGGTCGGTATGCCGGTAGTTTCGGCAAATTGGGCGCCTTTAGTTTGCATCCGATGAAAAACCTGCATTGTTACGGAGACGGCGGGTTGGTGACCACTAACGATCCGTTACTGGCGGAGAAAATCCGGATGCTGCGCAACCACGGCCAGAATGAAAACAAGGATTTGATGGGATTTGGTTTCAATTCCCGGCTGGATAATCTGCAAGCCGCCTTGTTGAATGTGAATTTGCGGTATTTTGCGGATGATATCGATAGACGCCGGCATATAGCTGCTCGCTACCATGCCGGGCTTAGCGATTGCCAAAGTGTGCATTTGCCGCTTTCCTGTCAGTCCAGTGGGTGTTTTGATGTGTTCAGCGCTTATCCGGTACTTTGCCAGGACCGGGCTGGATTGATCAGGCATTTGCAATCACGGCACATAGAATGCTTCGTTCATTGGCCGCAGCCCTTACATCTAAATCCGCAGTTGCAGTTGGCACCGGTTTCTCTACCAATGACCGAGCGGGTGGCCCGCGAAGTGTTGTCATTGCCGATACATCCATTTCTGGACGATGCGCAATGCGATTATGTGATTGCGTCAGTCAGGGAGTTTGCCGGTGGCCGTTAATTATTTCATTACCGGAATCTGCGGCTTCGTCGGCAGTGAACTGGCTATCGCGTTGGCGAAAGCAGGCTATCGGGTTGCGGGCGTAGACAGAATGATGCCGCATGCCGACACGGCCGGCGAGTTTGCCACGCTCGGTATTCGGTTTCATCATTTGGATTTACTGGACAGGAGTGGCTTGGCGCCGTTACTGACCGATATAGACATTGTGGTGCATGCTGCCGGCGTATCACGGGTTAGCGATGCACGAGCCAACCCAATGGAATGCGTCAACTCCACGGTTCTGGCGACTACTAACTTAATAGAATTACTCGCCGGAGCGGCTCGCAAGCCTTTGATTATCTATCTTAGCACCCGCGAAGTCAGTTACTACGATACGTTGGACGACACTCAGGTCAATGTCGATCATATCTATGCAATATCCAAAAAATCTGCCGAGCAATTGCTGTTGGCGTTCGCCAATAGCTACGAGATGCCGTTAGCGATTTGCCGGCTGTCGGATGTTTACGGTGGAAAGCGCGATCACGTCAACAAGTTGTTGCCGACGTTTGTAAAGCGCGCCAAGCAAAATCAGGCGGTAAGAGTGTTGAATAACCAAACCCGCTTTCATTTCACTCACATCCAGGATGTCATCGATTCGATTTTGGATATTGTTATGTTGCTGCAAACATCAGGACATAGGCAGCGGTGTTTCGAATTATGGTCGGATGAGTCTTACACCGCCGAAGAGTTGGCGGCCTTGGTCGTATCCAGTTTTAAGTCCAACTCGCGTATCGATTACGCTGTGCACGGGGTGGTGCAGGATATCGGGCGGATTCGGCTTGAGTCTCGGACCTGGCAGTTCTCACCCAAATTCAGTCTGAAGGAAGAATTGAATCGCCTTTCGGAAAGCTATTAGCCGGGCGGCTCTGGAAGGTGTTGTCTTAGCCGGTAACTTAGCCCTGAAAGCCCGTCTACCTGAATGGCTTTGCTGCTGCTGTAAGCCGCCAGGTCGGCAAAACTTTCCAGCAAAGTATCAATATCATGCAACGGATAGCGGAAAATGTTTTCCTCGGGGTAATCGCCTTGCAGCGCAGCAAAATTCAAGTCAACTTTTAAGTCATCCGCCAAATCTATGGCTGTACGCATCTCAGCCAAGGTGCTGTTCATTACCACATAGTTCCAACGGACCAGTTTACGGCTACTCCGGTCCGTCGCTTGAGCCGATGCCAAAAAGTGCAATGTCGCCATCACTTGCCGGTAACTTAGCCCTAGCCTTATTTTTTCGAATGTCGATTGCTGAACGCCATCTATAGAGAGCAGAAAAAATACCGGATTGTCATGCTCGGTCAGTGCGGCAATCCGCTCTTCGGTCAGCAGGCTGCCGTTGGTGATGACATATTTGACGAGATCGGGATTGTCGGTCGTATCGAATTGACGCAGATAATTGAAAAAGCTCTTGCTGCTGAATACCTCGCCACCTTGCCAGCGGAATACCTTGGCCGTTGGTCGCAGTGTTTCCAGTTTTTGCAATATGTCCTCCGAATGCCGCATGTCACTCATGTGTGGTTGCGGACACATGATGCAGTCGGCATTGCAGCGTAATACCGGCTGGGTGTCGACATAGATTGGCAGGCCGGACAGTACTTGCGCCTTGTTGCTGTATTCGGCAATGACCGTGGTGATATTGCGTTGCAGGGCAGACTCCGCGACGGGCAGTTCAAAGTCCAAGTTAATCAATTCGTTCGCTGGTGGCGGCTCATCCGGTGCCTCTTTACGGCCACGCAAATAGGGACATTCGATTTCGCAGCCGGCGGCGATGTAATCCCCCTCAGCTATCAGCCGTCGAACAGTTTGTGCGGCGTCCGAATTCCAGAGTTGCGCAATACTGTGTTCATGAATACTTCCGAAGCGCCTACGGTTTTGCGGACAGCAGGTGACGTGCCCTGCGGCATTGATCCAGAGATCGGCCCAGGGGTGTATGCAATGATGATGCTCTGCGCTATTTTGCAAATCCGAGAATGTCGCCGGTTTGTTCATTTCACAGCCTCTTCTGCATAACTCAGAAACAGATTGGGTGGGCTGAATACCCAATCAACAGCGCCATGTTCGAGCGCTTTGATGATGTCTTCGGCACTGTTGACGATGGGGTCTTCGTGTCTATTGAAAGACGTATTCAATAGACATAATCCACCTGTTTTTTTGTACCAGGCCATCAACAAATCATAAAAAAATGGGTTGGTTTTCCGGGTCACGATCTGTGGTCTGACGGTTTCGTCTACATGAATTGCTGCGGGCGAATTTAATCTGAATTCATCTGTCACTGGAAAACTCAAAGTCATAAATTCAGCGGATAAACAGGTGTTCTGATAATTTTTTAGGCATCGGTCGGCTAAATCTTCCGCTATGCTGGGTGCGAACGGCATGAAATCATCGCGTTGCAAGCGCAGATTGATTTGGGCAGTGATATTTCTATCCCGCGCCGAGGCCAAAATACTTCTATGCCCCAAAGCCCGGGGCCCGAATTCGCTGCGACCCGATACGAGGCCAACGATTGCCTGTTGCTGCAGAATGCTTGTCAGTTTTTCGATTGCATTGACTTCTACCTCTGCGCGAATGCCATGTTTCTCCCAGGCATTGGAATCGGTCGACAATTCGCACTTGGGACCCAGATAGACATGATCAAGCACGGTCCGCGCTTCCGCCTTAGATAACAAATAGTGATAAACGCCGCCTGCACAGATACCACCATCGCTCATGGCTGGATAGACGAATACCTCATCGACACAGTCGAGCTGGCGGATTTTCTGGTTTAATTTGACGTTGGCAAAGACGCCGCCTGCCAAGCAGATTTGCTTCAAGCCGGAGGATTTGACATGTTTTTCGATCAAGCGGCAGACGATATTTTCCAGCTGTTGCTGCGCGGCGGCGGCCAAATCGTCGCGTTTGAAGCGCGCTGCCTGTTCGGTCAATGCCGCAGAATAATTGCTGAAAAACGGCGTGTAGAGTTCGCCGAACGCCGGACAAATTACCTCATCCTCCAAACGAATGATCTGCCCGATAAAGTCTTGCGCGGCTTGTGGATCGCCTAAAGCGGCCAAGCCGGTGACTTTGCCCTCATGGCGATTGGCGCTGAAGCCGCACAAATGGGTGATACGCCCGTAAAAATAACCCAGGCTGCGCCAACTGGGGCTGACATAGAGCTCTTCGATACCGTTGCTGCGGTCGGCGCGGCTAATGGTCAGCGATTTAAAGTCGCCGCGGCCGTCGGCGGTAATCACGAGCGCCTGGACAAATGGCGACGGTGCAAAAGCCGCTGCCTGATGGGATTGGTGGTGGCTGCAATTGTAAATCGGCGTATCCGGAAACAGGTCGCGGATTGCCGCGAAAAATGCCCGACGTTTGGTTTTGTCGATTTGCCGCTCGGTTTCGACGCGTTGCCTGATTATTGAACGAGTGGTTTCGTCTGAAATGGTTTCCGCTGACAGTAAGCTGTCGATATAGGCTTGTTCGGCATCGCTATCAATAAAGTCTTGACTGAAGCCGTAACAGATCAAGTCAATATCGCTGCACGTCAAGCCACTTTCTTGCTGGATCCAGGCTATTGAGCGCGCGGGGAAACTATCGTCAAATTTTTTGCGAGTTAAACGTTCTTCACTCACTGCCAGTACTATTCGACCATTCTGAAACAGGCAAACGCCGCTTTCGCTGCCGGAGGTAATGCCCAGTATATTCATTGATTAAGCCAGTCGCGGAAATAGGTTAACGAGGCGTGTAATTGCTCGATACGCCAATCCGCCAGGTTGGGATTGGGTGTGGCATCGGCGATTTGCCCGCGATAGGCATCGACGCCACTGTGTGTTCTGACCAAAAAATATAATGCTACGAGTACGGTGGCCGCGTCGCGCTTGGGGTAATGGCTAAGGCTTGCCATAAGATCGGTCAATTTGCCGGCCAGATCAGCGATTTGTGGTGAGGCTATAGCGTTCTCGGTGTGGGCTTGGCCGGTTGCGATCACCCCGTTGCTTAGGTTGAAGGCGGCAGGGTGGTCTATATGCCATTTCACGCGAAAGTTTTCGTCTTGGTCCGAGAAGTCGAAGTCAAATGCCGGTGCCGAACAGTGCCACTGTAACTGTAGTCGTTCAGCATCGGCGACGAATTGCTGTGGCCGAAATGCTAGCCATTGTGGGGTTAGCAGGTCATCAATTAAGTCACCGACAAACTGATTGTCCATTGCATAGGGATGTAACAGCCGGTAAGCGCGTAGCAGCTGTTCGGGTGTCAATCTGCCGACGCTGGCGGTCCTTAACATCGCCACCAGCCAGCGACTCCAGGTTCCGGCGCGGTAAACCCTGAATAAAATGTCGCTGTTTGCGGCCATGTTCGGCAATAGTTTACCTAGAAAGCCTTCGCGATCGGCTAGGTGATGATAAACCCCGGCGACGAAGGCCAGATCAATATCGTGCGCGGACCCCAACGAGTGGCTGATATCAGCTTGTTCACTAATAATATTTTTTATGCCGTTTTCAGCGACGTACCGATTTAGAAAATCGACATGTTTGGAATTGATGTCCAGGTGGTAAACCTGCCGGCAACCCAACTCCTGGAAGACGATGGCCTGCCAGCCGGAACCAATATCGAGTATGGTTTTATCGCGGAGTTGTTCTATTGATATCCCGAATTTGGCCAGTTCGGCGCAAATTCTGCGTCGATACTTTTGCAAGGTCTGCTGCGGATCGGTATGGATATGGCTGTGTACATGTTCGGCGTAAAACTCGGTCATGGCCAACTGTGCCGGTAGTTCGGGATCAGACCACATGGTAATAGTCCTTGATGATCTTGGCGGCACGCTGAGTCCAGGTATGTTTGGCCTGGATTTGTTGGGCGGCGTTGCTGACGATTGTTTGTCGAGCCTGTGCGTCGTGCAGGTATCTTTCGGCGTGTTCGGCAAAATCGTGTTCCGAAAACGGCACGTAATGCACGAAAGGTTCGAAGATTTCCAGGATGCCGCCCTCCGCTTTATCGTCCGGTGTCCGCTTTACGAACATCAGGCCACCGGCCGACATGGCATCAAATACCCGAAAATGCGGCCCAACACCTTCGTGCAGATTCAATTTGGTGGACTGATAAATCTGCTTTAACTCATGACTGTGATCGACAAAATGGTGATAGTGCGGGCGGTATTGCGGCCAGTCCATCCAATTTTCCGAGCCGTAAATCCTCACTGACGCCGAGTTTTCCAGGACTAGCGACATCAACTGATGACGATTTCGTAGTCTAATCATGCGACAGCCCAGATCGTAACGCAGCCTTTGGTCGGCGATCTCCACCGCATGGCCGTAACGTTCTTCGATCAATTGGTAGGCAGAATTAAGATAGGTTACGTTTTCAAAGTTTTCGAAACTTATGTTTTGCCAATAATCGATCAGTTCGTCGTGCAGCCTGCCGAAGTTGATGGGTTCTTGCTGATGTCGGCAAATTTCTCGCGACAACTCTTCCTCGGTCCAGGGTTTGGGAATATGGCCGACAAACGAAAAATCCGAGAGCGGTTGTTGCGGCTGAAAGTTATAGCTAATTTCACATGTGCCAGGCGGTAACCAGTCAACCAAGCCGCCGTCAGCCGTAAACGCGCGCTTCCAATTGCCGCCGAAAAAATAGGTTATATCGCTGCCATGGTAGTAATCTACGGTATGGCCCAGGGTGTCGACAATCCAGGCGATATGCTTGATGTGGGCCGGCAGATTGGGTAAGGCACTGCGGGCACGGTTCATTTCAAAGATCAGATCGGGTTTGAACTGATGGCAAAATTCCAGCAGACAGGGTTCGTCATAATGGCTGACGGAGGCAAATACCTCCACGTCGTGTTGTTCCAGGCCTCTTTTTAAACCGAATAGTAAAGATAAGTAGAATGTGTTGGCGCGAGGCATGAATATTGCCGCGCGTAAGCGTCGCGAAGTCATAATTGCAGCGTATCAAATCCAATTTTGATGGGGCCGTTAGCGGACCCGAAAGCTAAAGCAGATTGGTCTATTCTTATGTTGAGTTCCAATTTTTCAGGACAAATTAAACCACGGGAATGCAAATTAACACACTCGTTGTCATTCCGGCTCGGAGCGGCTCTAAGGGCTTGCCGGATAAAAATATCAAGTTACTCGGCGGCAAACCATTGCTTGCCTGGACCGCGCAAGCTATAGCGCAAGCTGGTTTGACCGGTTGTCTGAGCATCTTATCGACCGATTCGCAGAAATATGTAGAGGAGGCCGAGCAAATCGGCCTGCAGGCGCCATTTATTCGTCCTGATGATTACGCTACGGATACCGCATCGGCCCTTCAGGTTGCAGAACATGCTTTACATTGGTTTCAACAAGCGCATGGCTATTTACCGGACCAGCTAATGTGGTTACAACCGACGTCCCCTTTCCGTTCCCCGGCTATAATTCATCAGGCGTGGACTATGCTGGTGTCAGGAAAGGCCGATGCGGCGATAGGCTGTAAGGAAATCCATCGCGACTTGACCACGCTGTTTCGTTGCGATGACGGCTTTTTATCGCCCTTGAACAAAACCAAGCCGACTCAGACCGCTCGCCAGCAGATTCAGCCGCTGTTGACGCCCAATGGCGCGATGTATTGCTGTAAAACGGCATATCTGTTGGAACATAAATCGTTATATCCCGAAAGAACAATGCCGCTGATCATGAATGCAATCCAAAGTCTGGATATAGACACCGAAGAAGACTGGGCTATTGCCGAGGCTTTTATTAAACAAGGACTGGTATGAACAAGGTTTTAGTCACTGGCGCCGACGGTTTTATCGGCTCGCATTTGACGGAAATGTTGGTAGCGCGCGGCTTTCAGGTGCGGGCGCTGGCGCAATATAACTCCTTCAACAACTGGGGTTGGCTCGAAGATGTGGTCCGTAAAGACCAAATTGAGGTAATTTGTGGTGATGTACGCGACCCGCAGTTTTGCCGGCTTGCCTGCCGTGATGTTGATACGGTGTTCCATCTGGCGGCATTAATTGCCATCCCGTATTCCTACCAGGCCCCGGACAGTTATGTCGATACCAATATCCGCGGCACGCTGAATATATGCCAGGCGGCGCGCGATAATGGCGTCGGGCGAGTGATTCATACCTCCACCAGCGAAGTTTACGGCACCGCGCAATATGTGCCGATAGACGAGAAGCATCCGTTACAGCCCCAGTCGCCTTATAGCGCCTCGAAAATCGCCGCCGATGCGATGGCGATGAGTTTTTTCAACGCCTTCAATCTGCCGCTGACGATCGCTCGGCCTTTTAATACCTATGGCCCCAGGCAATCTGCGCGGGCGGTGATTCCGACCATCATCACGCAGATTGCCAACGGTAAAAAACAGATCCAACTAGGCGATGTGTCGCCGACTCGCGATTTCAATTATGTGGAAGATACCTGCCGCGGCTTTATCGCCTTAGCCGAAGCGGAGCAAGCTATCGGCGAAACGGTCAATATCGGCTCCAATTTCGAAATCTCGGTCGGTGATACTTTAAATATAATCAAAAGCATCATGGCCAGCGATGTCGAGTTTTTGGTCGATAAGCAAAGGCTGCGGCCGGAAAAGTCGGAAGTGAACCGTTTGTGGTGCGACAACAGCAAAATCAAGCAACTGACGGATTTTGCGCCGCAAGTGAGTTTGGAAGAAGGTTTGCGCCGCACCGTGGCTTGGTTCGGCAACGCAGACAATCTGAAAAGATACAAAGCGGATATTTACAATGTTTGACAGTTTTATCCGCCTGGTCCGCGAGATTTATCAAACTAATGATTTTATTCCGCTACACGAACCGCGCTTTGCCGGCAACGAGAAGCAGTATCTGTTTGATGTGATCGACAGTACTTTCGTATCCAGCGTTGGCCCTTACGTCAGCCAATTTGAAATCAAAATCGCCGAATACACAGGCGCCAAACACGCCATAGCGACCGTCAACGGCACGGCTGCGCTACATATTGCCATATTGCTTGCCGGCGTTCAGCCTGGCGAGGAAGTGCTTACCCAGGCGGTGACTTTCGTTGCCACGTGCAACGCCATTCATTACTGCGGTGCAGAGCCGGTGTTTGTGGATATTGAGGCTGGGACGCTGGGTTTGTCGCCGCTAGCCCTGGCGGAATTTTTAGAGCAATACTGCGAGCGCCGTGACGATGGCGTTTACAACAAAAGCAGTGGTAAGCGCATCGCCGCCTGTTTGCCGATGCATACCTTCGGTCATCCGTGCGATATGGCTGGATTGTTACGAGTATGCGACGACTACGGCATACCGTTGGTGGAAGACGCCGCCGAAGCCTTGGGCAGCCGACTTGACGGCCGGCATTGTGGGAAGTTCGGTAAACTGGGCGTGCTCAGTTTCAACGGCAACAAAATCATCACCACGGGTGGTGGTGGGATGATCTTGACCGACCATGATGATCTCGCGCGGCGGGCCAAACATCTCACAACCACCGCAAAGCTGCCGCACGCCTGGAAATTTACGCACGATCAAATCGGTTTTAACTATCGGATGCCAAACCTCAATGCGGCGTTGGGGCTGGCTCAACTTGAGCAATTGCCGATTTTTGTCGAACGCAAACGCGTGTTGGCGCAGAGTTACCTGGAATGGGCTGCGGGCGCTGGTGTGGAAATCGTCTCGGAACCGAGCGATGCTTGTTCTAATTACTGGCTGAATGCCTTGTTACTGGATGATGTGGTGCAACGCGATGCCTTCCTTGAATACAGCAACGCTCAAGGCGTCATGACGCGCCCGCTATGGGATTTGATGGTGGACCTGCCGATGTATAAAGATTGCCAACACCACAGCTTGGTGCAATCAAGGCGTTTGGCAGAGCGACTGGTCAATGTCCCCAGTAGCGTGGTCTTGTGATGGCTAATGTGCCGCGCAAAATTTGCGTTATCACGGGCTCCAGGGCTGAGTACGGTTTGTTGTACTGGTTGTTACGAGACATTCAGGATGATAGTGAATTGGCGTTGCAATTAATCGTAACCGGCATGCACCTGTCGCCGGAGTTTGGTTTGACCTGGCAACAGATTGCCGCCGACGGTTTTGCTATCAATCGCAAGGTCGAAATGCTGTTATCTTCGGATACGCCGGTGGGTATCAGTAAGGCCATGGGTTTGGGCTTGATTGGATTTGCCGACGCCTTAAATGAATTGCAACCGGATATCGTAGTTGTCTTGGGGGATCGATTTGAAATATTCGCAGCTGCGCAGGCGGCGATGAATTTACGCTTGCCCCTTGCCCATATCCACGGTGGCGAACTGACCGAAGGTGCGGTGGACGATGCCATCCGTCACGCCATTACCAAAATGGCTCACTTACATTTCACCTCAACCGAGGTTTATCGGCAGCGGGTGGTTCAACTCGGCGAGCAGCCTGATCGGGTATTCAATGTGGGTGCGCCGGGACTGGATAATGTTTATCGCTTGCCGTTGCTCGACAAAGAACAGTTGGAGCAGGTGCTTGGTTTTAAGTTTGGCAAGCGCAATCTATTGGTTACCTTCCATCCGGTTACCTTGGAAACGGCAACCGCTACCAAGCAGTTTGATCAGTTATTGCGGGCCTTGGATGAGTTCGATGACGTTCATATCATATTTACCCACGCCAATGCCGATGCCGATGGCAGGGCCATAGCTGGGATGATAGAAGATTATCGGCAACGTCATGCGGATCGGGTGACCAGCTTTGTTTCCATGGGCTCTCAGCGTTATCTATCTGCATTGAAGCTGGTCGACGCTGTGGTTGGCAATTCTTCCAGCGGTATTTTAGAAGCGCCGGCATTTAAGGTTGCCACCGTCAATATTGGTGATCGCCAGCGAGGACGGATCTGTGCCAGTAGCGTAATCCACTGCGCGCCGCAAACCGATGCGATCCGCGCCGCCCTGCTAAAAATATTTTCCGGCGAATTTGCGAATACCCTGAAGTGTGTCGAAAACCCCTACGGTCAGGGCGGCGCTTCGGCGCAGATTAAAGAGCTTCTGAAACACACGCCTGTGGATGGGCTGCTGAAGAAGCGTTTTTACGATTTGAAGGTGGTTGTATGAGTGTTTTCATCATTGCTGAGGCAGGTGTCAATCATAACGGCAGTTTGCAAACCGCCATGCAACTGGTCGATGCGGCGGTAGCTGCCGGTGCCGATGCGGTGAAGTTCCAGACCTTTAAAGCCGAGAAATTAGTGACTTGGGCTGCGAGCAAAGCCGAGTATCAGAAACAAAGCACTGGTGTAGCCGAGAGCCAATTGGACATGTTGCGCAAGCTGGAGCTGAAATACGAATTTCATTTTCAGTTGCGTGACTATTGCCAACGCCAAGGTATTGAGTTTCTTTCGACCGCGTTTGATTTCGATAGTTTAGCGTTTTTGGTGGACGAACTCGGTCTATCCAGATTGAAAATTCCGTCGGGTGAGATTACCAACGGGCCGTTTTTGCTGGCCCATGCCCAAACCGGGAAGGATATTATTGTCTCTACCGGCATGGCCACTCTCGGTGAAGTGGAAGCGGCGCTGGGTGTATTGGCGTTTGGCTTTCTAGGTTGGGAGCAACCGTCTCTGGCTGCATTTCAGCAAGCCTACGGCTCGGAAGCGGGGCAAGCGGTTTTACATGAAAAAGTCACCTTGCTGCATTGCACCAGCGAATATCCGACGCCGATGACGGATGTGAATTTGCGGGCGATGGACGTGTTGCAGCAGGCTTTTTGCCTGCCGGTCGGCTATTCAGATCACACCGAGGGGCTGGTCGTGCCGATTGCCGCTGTGGCGCGAGGTGCAATATTGATCGAAAAGCATTTCACCTTGGATCGTAGTCAAAAAGGTCCCGATCACCAAGTATCACTGGAACCGACTGAATTAAAACACATGGTGCGGGATATTCGCGCCGTCGAACAGGCGCTTGGTCGTCCGGGCAAGATGCCGCAAGCCTTGGAATTACAAAATCGTACGGTCGCCCGCAAAAGTTTGGTGGCGCATACATCAATAGCCGCGGGTGAAATTTTTAGTGCCGAAAATTTGACGACCAAGCGGCCCGGAACCGGTCTGAATCCGATGGAATATTGGCGATTACTTGGTCAAACCAGTCATCGTAGCTATGACGTGGATGATTTGATCGAATGAGTAAACCGGTCATTTTACTGGGAGGCGGTGGGCATGCGCGGGTGTTGCTCGACATGTTACGGCGGTTGGAAATCGAAATACTGGGCATGGCCGATCCGCACCGACTGCCAGGAAGCGAGCATTTTGGGGTCAAAATACTGGGCGATGATTCGGCAATACGGGCTTACGCAGCAAACGATATCGCGTTAGTCAACGGCATAGGCTCTCTGCCACGCGGCGCTGGCTTGCGCGGAAACCTATATGAACAATTTGTGAAGCAAGGGTATGTGTTTCAAACGTTAGTTGATCCGCGCGCGTTTACAGCCGGTGGCGTGCAACTCGCACAGGGCGTACAGGTCATGGCCGGCGCCATTATTCAGGCAGGCACAAAAATTGCTGAAAACTGCATAGTCAATAGCGGAGCCATTGTAGAGCATGATTGCCGCATTGGTCGTGATGTGCATATAGCGCCGGGTGCGGTGCTGAGTGGCGGGGTGGAGTTGGGCAATAACGTGCACATTGGCACCGGCGCCACCATCATTCAAGGCCTAAGAATCGGTTCCGGCAGCGTGGTGGGCGCGGGCAGCGTGGTGACGCGCGATATCGGTTGTAAGCAGATTGTCTATCCACCGCGTTCGCATATACAGGATTTGTAACTGGATTAATAAATGAAACAGCATTGGCAGCAGGTTTTGATTCGACCAGAAGCGACGTTGCGAGCGACTATCGAGGTGATTGATCGTGCCGCCTTGCAGATTGCTCTAGTCGTAGACGACCAAGAAAAATTGCTGGGTGTCGTCACGGATGGTGATATTCGTCGGGCCTTGATTCGCGGATTGTCCTTGGAGCATCCGGTTTTTGAAGTGATGAATAAGCGGCCGAAAGTTGCCGCTTTAAATGACAGCAAGACCCAATTGATAGCCATTATGGAAGGCCATCATCTCTACCAATTGCCGGTTGTCGATGAACATGGCAGGGTGGTGCGGCTGGAGTCGTTGCAAGCGTTGTACAAGCAGCCGGCATACCCAAACCCGGTTTTTTTGATGGCGGGTGGGTTTGGTACGCGTTTGCGGCCCTATACGGACGAATGCCCCAAACCACTCTTAGAAATCGGCGGCAAGCCGATTTTGGAAACCATTATTGAGAATTTCGTTAAGTCGGGTTTTCGGCAGTTTTACATCGCCGTGCATTATCGCGCGCAGCAGATCAAAGACTATTTTGGTGACGGGGGGCGGTGGGGCATCAAAATCGATTATATCGACGAGAGCGAGCCTATGGGTACGGCTGGCGCGATTGGTTTAATGCCGGACAATTTGCCGGACGTACCCTTGATTGTGATGAACGGCGATATTCTGACTCAGATCGACTTTTCCAGGTTATTGGCCTATCACAACGAGCAACAAGCTATCGCTACCTTATGCGTACGCCAATACGAATACCAAATTCCCTACGGCGTCGTGAGATTGGAGCAGCAAAGAGTCGTAGGGATAGAAGAAAAGCCCTTGCAAAGCTGCTTGGCCAACGCGGGAATTTATGTGCTGGATCACAGTTTGATCAACAGCATCGCAATGCAGCAAAAGCTGGATATGCCGACCTTATTAAACCAACAAGTGGCTGCAGGCGAGATAGTCTCTATGTTCCCGGTCAATGACTATTGGTTGGATATAGGTCGCGAAGCCGATTTTCTAAGAGCACAGGGCGAATTCGCCAAGTATTTCTGAATTAGAGGGTTAAAGTTCTCCAAACCCGGGCCGATACATCATTCGAGTTTGAAACAAATCTTTTTAATTCAACACAACACAAAATCTTCGAAGCGCTGAACGTTCTCGAAATTTGGAGGGTAACATCATGGCAATGGTAATCAACACAAACGTCAATTCGTTGAACAGTCAACGTTTTTTGAATAAAACCAATGATTCGCTAGCAACC
This sequence comes from Methylomonas sp. 2F7, assembly GCF_057126975.1. Taxonomy (NCBI): domain Bacteria; kingdom Pseudomonadati; phylum Pseudomonadota; class Gammaproteobacteria; order Methylococcales; family Methylococcaceae; genus Methylomonas; species Methylomonas sp. 2F7. The sequence goes on along the minus strand of NZ_CP195203.1, from coordinate 3,688,915 downwards.
TCAATGGAGCGTTTGTCTTCTGGTTTGCGGATTAACTCAGCAAAAGACGACGCGGCGGGTTTAGCCATCAGCGATAAAATGACATCGCAAATTCGCGGTATGACCGTAGCAGTGAGAAACGCCAACGACGGTATTTCGATGGCGCAAACAGCGGAATCCGGTATGGGTGCTATTACCGATACGTTGCAACGTATGCGTGACCTTGCGGTTCAAGCGGCCAACAGGGCGGCGGTAAGTGGTTCCGACCGGGACAAACTGCAAACCGAGTTTAAACAGCTGGGTCTTGAGATCAAAAGGATTATTCAGAACACCGAATTTAACGGTAAAAAAATCTTGAACGGCTCATTGGCGGGTGCTAACTTCCAAGTAGGTGCCAATACCACGACAGACAACCAAGTTTCTGTTACTGTTTCGAACTTGGAAAAAGTTAACAGTCTTAGTGCCTTGTTTGGCGCTGCGGGATATTCGATCGGTTCGGGTGCGGCTTCCGCCAAAGTTAGATCGGCAATTTCAGCTATTGATAGTGCGATCAAAAAGATCGATACTTTCCGTTCAACATTGGGTGCTATTCAAAACAGGTTTACTACTACTGTAGCCAACCTGCAGTCTTCGATAGAAAACCAAAGCGCCGCGAGATCCCGTATCCTGGATGCCGATTTTGCTACAGAAACATCCAATTTGAGCAAAACGCAAATATTGCAACAGGCCGGTACAGCGATGCTGGCGCAGGCTAATCAGTCCGGTCAATCCGTGTTGAGTTTGCTAAGGTAGTTTTGATAGGGGGGTTGCGGACCGTAACCTCCCGTTTAATACGAAAAGCATAAGGTGAATGTCATGAACAGTGAGATTTCAAATGTGTTAAAGCTATCTCCCGTGACTGTTGCTAAAGCTGATAAGCAAACGGATGAAAAATCATTTGCGGGAGCCAGGGTCGATGCTGACAAGCGTAACCCTGGTGTTTCCGCGTTGCAAAATGACTCGACTGTATCCTCTTCAGTTTCGAACCAAGATCAGGACAAACAGAATGAAGTTAAGCCTTCTTTCGATTCGGTAAAAAAAGCGGCGGATAAAGGAAATTCGTTGCTTCAATCGGTTAACCGTAATCTCCAATTCAAAGTAGATGATTCAACCAAGGAATTAGTGGTGAAAGTCGTTGATAGTGAAACGGGTGATGTCGTGCGGCAAATTCCGTCCGAAGAAATGCTGGCGTTTATCAGAAGAATGCAGGAGTTGGATGGCCAGCAAGGCTCTATGATTCAGGATCGTGCTTAGCAAGTTAGTCGGGTGAGGAGAGTGTCATGAGCATCGTGTCGTCAACGGGTATTGGTAGCGGTATCGATATTGGCACACTGGTTAGTCAATTAGTGACCGCTGAAGGTCAGCCGGCACTAAATGCGATTCAGCGGCAAGAAGACGCGGCAAATACCAGATTAAGCGGAATCGGCAGCTTGAAAAGTGCGTTGTCGGATTTTCAGACTGCGGTCAATAAACTGAAAGATGGAAATCTATTCAAAACGCATAAAGCCGCATCTGCCGACGAATCAATCTTAAAGGTTGCCGCGGGCGCGGGGTCCGTGGCGGGTTCTTATGCCTTGGAGGTTACCCAGTTGGCAAAGGCGCAAAAATCCATTTCGGCCGAGTTTGCCAGCTCAGCTGCCACTGTAGGCACAGGATCTTTGACTATTGCTACTACGGCAGGTGCCTCGTTCAACGTGACGATTGGTTCCGGTAGTAATTCGTTAACAGGTATAAGGGATGCTATCAACAACGCTTCCGGTAATACCGCCGTTACCGCGAGTATCGTTAACGTCGACAACTCTACCGGCACCGGTACAATTTCCAAGCTGGTCCTCACAGCCAAAAATTCCGGACTTGCAAACGCATTTACCGTGACGGGTACTGATGATGATGGAAACAACACCGATACCTCGGGATTATCCCAAATTTTTTCGTCTAATTTGAGTGCTCAGGCGACTGCTACCGACGCTATTATCAAAGTCGATGGTCAGACCGCAACGCGCAGCACCAATTCGATAACAGACGTAGTACAGGGGCTGACTTTAGACTTGAAATCTGCTCAAGTGGGTACCAAGGTGAACGTTGATGTCAGTTTGGACAATGAAGCCATCAACAAAACTCTGACAAGTTTCGTAACCGCATACAACAAGCTGCACACTACCGCCAAAGACTTGGGTAAATACGGTGGCGGTTCCAGCGGTAGTAGTTCCGGAAATGGCGCGTTAATCGGCGACGCTACGTTGCGTTATGTGACTTCCCAAGTCAGACAGGATTCGGCAAATCCAGTTTCGTCAGCGACCGGCAATTACAATTCATTAGCCATGATAGGCGTGAAAATAGATAAAGATGGTGTGATGTCATTGGATAGCACGCAGCTTAACACTGCACTGAGTGCCAGCTTGCAGTCGGTTAGCGATGTGTTTTCGTCGTCTGACGGTGTGGCGACTCGGCTTTACTCAAAATTAGATAATTTGTTGCAATCGGGTGGACCATTGGATAGTCAGCAAACATCGCTGAAAAAACAATTGTCTACCTTGGAAGATCGCAGAGCCGACGTGCAAGTTAGATTAGATAATTTGCAAAAGACTTTGCAAAAGCAATTCACAGCCATGGACGTCAATGTAGGTAAATTTAAATCAACCGGTTCTTTTCTAAGTAACTGGATCAGCAAATTGTAATAAAGAGGTTTTCCCATGTACGTTGATGCTCATAGAAAAGGTGCTAGACAATATGCTGAGGTTCATACCTCCAGCAATTTTGGCGAGGAATCTCCCCATCGATTGATACAAATGTTAATGGAAGGATTTTTGGCGCGAATCAATTCTGCTAAAGGTGCAATTACTCATGGCGATATGGAAGCGAAAAGTATCTATATATCCAAGGCAATTGGCATAGTAGGTGGGCTGAACGAGGTGCTGGACTTAGAGCAGGGTGGAGAAATTGCTGTCAATCTTCGCCAACTGTATGATTACATCAACTTTCGGTTGTTACAGGCAAGCAGTGAAAACAGCGAAGACATCCTAAATGAGGTGACTGTGTTGATGAAAGACGTTAAAGAGGCCTGGGATGCGATTGCCTAATGTCTGTTGATTTCCCTGATCCTAATTTCTTGGAGTGGCAACAGCAGTTACAAGGTTTTGCCGACAATATCCAAGAGTGCATACTAAAGTCGGAATGGGAGAGTCTGGCTGATATTTTGGATAAAAGGCAAGTTTGTTTAGAACAGTTTTTTGCGGGCATAGCGTCCTTACCCGAGCATAAAAAACTACTTATCAAGCAATTAGCTCAGTCCATGCTTGAGCAGGATGCTGTTTTTATTTCTTATATCGAAGAGCAAAAGTCGCTCTCTGCTGCTCAGCAATCTGTCTTGGATCGCGGCCGCAAGGCAATGCAGGCTTATAGCAGTTACTAAGTCATCTGATTCATACCTATCCTCGTTTTTTCCAGATCATCCTGTTACAACACGCTGTTCAGCGTATCGATATACCCCTTAATTTCTTGACTGTGGTCTTGGCGGCAATGAAATGCCGCTCCCCTTTGTGATCATCAATTGTTTGTCTGATTTCAGCTTACAGCTTTCCTCGACGTTTTTGTAACCCTTTCGTATATTGAATTAACGATTCTCAAAATGTGTGAATGGTATGCATATTGTTGATTTAATTTGATATTTTGTATTTTTATTGGGTGTGCTTGGCATTTGGGTTTTCTAGACAATAGATTTCGGAGGGACGAGTCAAAAAAATGTCGTTCTAATTGTCTTAAGGCTGGTTAATTGGCGAAACGGCCTTTGATCTGGTGTGTTTCAGCCGTGTTTGATGATATTAATAGCGTTTTATTTTTTTAATTATTGAATTTAAAAGGGATTTTTATATGTTGGCATAAAAAGTGATTGATGTTTAGTGGCGGCAATAATGCCTATTCCACTTAGTATCAACCGGGAGAACGATCATGCCATCATCAATGGTCATCAATACAAACATCGCGTCATTGAATAGTCAGAAGTTTTTGACGCGGACTAACGATAGCCTGCAAATGTCTATGGAGCGCTTATCATCAGGTCTTAGAGTCAACAGTGCTAAAGACGACGCCGCCGGTTTGGCGATTGCCGACCGGATGACATCGCAAATTCGCGGTATGACTGTTGCCATGCGCAATGCCAACGACGGTATCTCCATGGCGCAAACTGCGGAAGCTGGGATGGGTACAATCACTGAAACTTTGCAGAGAATGCGCGACTTAGCGGTTCAGGCGGCCAACAGAGCGGCTGTTAGCGGTGAAGATAGGCAAAAGCTCCATACCGAATTTAAGCAATTGGGTGCAGAGGTTAAAAGGATTATTCAAAATACCGAATTCAACGGCAAAAAAATTCTAAACGGTTCTCTAAAGAATGCGAACTTTCAAATTGGAGCTAATACTGCGGCAGACAATCAAATATCGGTTACGGTATCGGATTTGTTAGCTGTGACAAGTTTAAGCGCGCTTTTTGGTAACAAGCATTCAATTGGATCAGCTGCTACCTCTGGAAATGTGCGCTCAGCAATCAACGCTATCGATACGGCAATCAGAAGAATTGATACATTTCGTTCGAATTTAGGTGCAATTCAAAATCGGTTTTCCACCACTATATCGAATTTACAGTCTTCCATTGAAAATCAAAGCTCAGCTCGTTCGCGGATTATGGATGCCGACTTCGCTGCCGAAACGGCAAATTTAAGCCGCAGTCAGATTCTGCAACAGGCGGGTACGGCGATGTTGGCTCAGGCTAATCAAGTAACCCAAGGCGTATTGCAGTTATTGAAATAAAAGTAACCGCAGTATTTAGCCTGGATTGACGGTGCATTTGAGTATAGGAATGCTAAGCTGATACCTAGCTAGTGAGATTCCGTAAACTTTAATCAAGAAGTAGCAAATGGTTGATGAACTTGATCGGGTGGGCCAATATGACTTAGGGCCAATAAGCGTAAATAACTTTGGCGAAAAATACTTTTTCAACCTAAATAGAAATAGCTTCGATAAAGTTAGTGCCGAAGCGCTGTTTGACGCGAAGTACGGTAAGGATCTGTTTGCTGAAGATGCGCTTAATGTGATTATCGGTACGGATTCCGGGTTACTGCCAAAATACCTACAAAGTAAGCCTTTACCAAAGGGTACGCGCTACATCTTCATTGAGCCGGAAGGCGTGTTGCAGGGGTTAAAATACAACCAATTGCTTGATGGATTGGATGAGAAGATTCTGTGTATCGGTTTGGAACAATGGCCGGAGGCTATTAAAAGTTTCAAAATAAACGATTATCTGTATATCAACGCAGTACGATCCTACAACGCAATTTGCGCGCAAGACGATTATATAGAGGAGTATGCAGAGCTAAGTTGGCATATCACGGAAGTACTATCACAACTGCATTGGCAAATCAGTGTCGAGCTGGGTAGCGAGGCGTTTATTGCCAGACAGATTATTAATTTGGCCGATAACCAAAGGCCGGCAAAATTGCTCGAAAAGGCCTTTGTCGATAAGACGGTGTTAATTTTGGCGGGTGGTCCCTCGCTTGACGAGGTTTTGCCATGGCTCAGATTGCATCGCAACGAAGTTGTGGTTTTTGCTGTTTCCAGAATTTCTCGCCAGTTATTACAGGCCAATATCGAGCCGGATTTTGTGTTTTCGGTGGATCCGACTGAGCTGAGCTTTGATATCAGCAAGGAAATGCTCGAGTTCAGCAGCAAGCCGATTTTTGTGTATTCCTACCACACTGTCCCCACTTTAGTTAACCAATGGCATGGTCTTGGGTTCTATCTTGGTCCGCGACTGCCTTGGCCGTCGCCACTGAACGTAGCGAATATTGGCAGTGCGGGGCCTACCGTGACCAATACTGCGTTGAGCGTGGCGTATCATTTTGGCTTCAAAAGAATGGTGCTCGCCGGCGTAGACTTATGCTTCACCAGGGAAGGCTTCACTCACGCCACCGGTAGCGACGAGCAAATGGCCGGGCCACGCTTTAATTTGACATCGTTGCAAGTAGAGACAAATGCCGGTTTTATGGCGCCTACAAGTTGCGACTTCGCTCAAGCCATTCTCTCGCTAAGTTTCCAGGCGAAACAGTTATCGGAAATGGGATGTCGGATTTTCAATATTTCCGCCGGTTCTGCCAAAGTCGACAATATCGAGTATTTGCCCATATCCGAAATCGAGTTTGGCGATGGCGCCATTAATGTGGCTAAAATTGTAGCCGAGCGGATTAGTGACGCCGCTGAACAGAGTAAATATCATAAACAAATTCTTGACGAGTTAGGACGTGCCCAATTTCAGATCAAAGGAATTGCCCGTCTGGCGGAGAATGCCCGCCGTGTCAATGACGAGATGTATAGTGCCGATGGAGTCATTGAAAACTATAAGGATAAGAAAAGACTCGATCAGATCGAAAAGAAGTTTAAACGCGAACATAGGCATTTCAGCAAGCTGGTAAAGAGCTTTGGTATCAGAAGTTTTATCAAGTTGACTAAGGCATTTACGGATGAAGAATGGAGTGCGGAAGAGGCGAAGCAACTTGGCAACGTTTTCTACGACGCCTATCGGGAAGGTGCTACAAAATTGATGTGTTTGTTGGATGGCGCTGTCGAAAGAGTTCAAGCCAGACAGCAGGAATATGCGGATGCCCCGAATTTTGGTTTGGTAATCGAGCAATATCGAAAGGACAGAAGTTTTGGTCGTGTAAGATTGTGGAAGGCTATTGCCGAGCTACCGGCAGATGTTCAGGTTCAATTTGCCGATTTTGAAAAACACTTCGTAGAGATTGTTCATGATAAAAATACTCGGCATTTTGCCAAGGCCAAAAGTCAGGGAAATCTTTCCAGTCTGAAGCAAAGGGCGGGCTTGTTATTCAAGCATAAAAAAATCGAAGAATTGAGTGATTTGCTGATCAGTTTGAACAAGCATCAGGATCAGCAGGCGGTTGAGCCTTATCGGCAGCTGATTACCGGTTACTCGGCTGAGTTGCAGCAAAAACCCGCACAGGCTCTGGATGCATATCGACAAATTGTTGACGGTGGTGGTGTGTTGGTCGAGCAGGCTCTGATAAGGATTGCGGATATTGGTATCGATAGCGATGACGCTCATACCGCCAATTTAGCGTTACAGTGTTTGTCGCAATTGAATCCTTTCTACTTGCCCTTGTATGCGGAAATGCAAAGGTTGCATGGCGATGTGATGGTCGCGATAGACGCCTACAATAATTACATCGGTCAATTCCCTCAAGATACGTTGGTGCAAATAAAGTTGGCTAACTTGTATACGGAGCAAGGGATTTATGATGCGGCTATCATGATGCTGGATTATATTTTGGCTCAAAAACCTGATCTTGAAGTTGCTGTCACCATGAAGGCTGCGTTGGTTTCCGCTGGATTTTAGCTGCGGATATGGTGTCTCGTAGTCTTGGGCTATTTTTAAAGGGTCAAACTTTTTTCAATATCAATTCCAAAACCAATTTACTGCCGAAATAGGCCAGTAATAATGAAGTAAAGCCTATAAGGGTCCACTGAATTGCGCTTTGTCCACGCCAGCCATAGCGAATCCTGCCGAACAGAAGTGCGGAAAAAATTATCCAGGCCAGGATTGATAGTACGGTTTTATGAACCAAATGCTGTGCAAATAAATCCTCGACGAAAAAGAAGCCGGTGACCAAAGATGCGGTCAAAAACAGTAATCCCGTCGCAATCATTTGAAACAACAGCGATTCCATGGCCTGCAAAGGCGGTAAAGCCAACATAAAGCGTTTAGGGTGGTGATGGCGCAATTGTTGATCCTGAACGGCCAATAAAATGGCTTGTAAAGCAGCGATATTTAACAGGCTGAACGCTAATATCGATGTCAGGATGTGGGTGCTCATCTGCCAATTATGATTGATCAGCAGGTGTGGTGTTGCCGGATAGCTCATATCTAAAGCCAGCATCGCTCCCGCCACTGGGAAAATCAATACGCCAAGTTTTGCTACTGGTTTGTCCAGCGAGGCAATTAACAGTAGAAGGCAAATAACCAAACCTGCTAGCGATGCCGTGCTGAAAAAGCTGAAGTTGAATCCTTCATGATTTTGCACGTTCATCACGGTATAGACACTATGCAGCCCTGCGCCAAGCCAAGCTAGTTGCATGGATAACTGGTGCTGTCTGGCTCCAAAGATTTCTCTAACGATGAATGTCGCGGCAATCGCATAGCTTAATATCGAAAACAGGCCGACGGGTGTGGTGTACATGGCGATGGCAGGGGAATAATCAAAAGGTGTTGCGATAGGGTTATGTTAAACTAAGCAGACCAATTGTTGTAATCCGTTTGTGTTGGCAGACATCCGCCGGAACCCTATAAAAATAAAGACGCAGCTATGTTTGATAATTTATCCGATCGCCTCAGTGGCACGCTAAAAAAAATTAAAGGCCAAGGTCGTCTGACCGAGAGCAATATCCAGGACACCATGCGCGAAGTCCGAATGGCTTTGCTGGAGGCCGATGTCGCTTTGCCGGTGGTGACCGATTTTATCGATCAAGTTACTCAGCGCGCGTTGGGTCAGGAAGTTCAAACCAGTTTGACTCCCGGGCAGGCACTGATCAAGGTGGTGCAGTCTGAATTAGTCAAAGTGATGGGCTCGGCGAACGAAGAGCTGAACTTGCGTACCAATCCGCCGGCAATTGTATTGATGGCCGGCTTGCAAGGTGCCGGTAAAACCACTACGGTGGCAAAATTAGGCCGCCATCTGAAAGAAAAGAAAAAGAAAAAAGTTGGGGTGGTTAGCGTTGACGTTTATCGTCCTGCGGCGATCAAGCAGTTAGAGACATTAGCCGCTGATGTTGGCTTGAAGTTCTTCGAAAGCGATGCCAGCGAAAATCCGGTCGACATTGTTAATAGAGCTATAGATGCGGCAAAGCGTCAATTTTTAGACGTGGTTATCGTCGATACTGCCGGTCGTTTACATGTCGATGACGAGATGATGGCTGAGATCAAGGCGTTGCATGCCGCGATCAAGCCGATTGAGACCTTGTTCGTGGTTGATAGCATGACAGGCCAAGATGCTGCTAATACCGCTAAAGCTTTTCACGATGCCTTGCCTTTGACTGGTGTAATTCTGACCAAGGCCGACGGCGATGCGCGTGGCGGTGCGGCGCTGTCCATCAGGCATATTACCGGCAAACCTATCAAGTTTATCGGTGTCGGCGAAAAAACCGATGCTTTGGAGCCTTTCTATCCTGATCGTCTTGCCTCCCGCATTTTGGGCATGGGCGATATGTTGTCGCTGATCGAGAATATCGAGCAAAATGTCGACAAGAAAAAGGCCGAGCAATTAGCCAAAAAGCTGCAAAAAGGCAAAAGCTTCGATTTGAACGATCTGAAGGAGCAGCTTGAACAAATGCAGAATATGGGCGGGCTTGGCGCGATGATGGATAAGCTGCCGGGTATGGGCGGAGTGCCCAAAGATATTAAGGATAAAGTCAACGACAAAGATCTGGCGCATCAGATTGCCGTAATCAACTCAATGACCAAACAAGAGCGGCGTTTTCCTGATCTGATTAAAGGCGGTCGGAAGCAGCGTATCGCCGATGGTTGCGGCTTGGACTTGCAGGCTGTAAATCGTGTGTTGAAGCAGCATCAAATGATGGAAAAGATGATGAAAAAATTCAGCAAGGGTAATATTGCCAACATGATGCGCGGCTTGAAGAGCAATATGCGCGGCATGAGAATGTGATTGTCGTAATTTGTCCTTCACTTATTGTGAAAATCGCGTAGAATAGTTTGATTAAGTTTTTTGATTCAATGTTATTTAAGGTATCCAAATGGTAAGCATTCGTTTGTCCAGAGGCGGCGCTAAGAATCGTCCTTTCTATCATGTTGTTGTTACCGACAGCAGAAGCAGTCGCGATGGTCGTTACATTGAGCGCGTAGGTTTTTTCAATCCTTTAGCTCGCGGTGGTGAGCAAAGATTAGTATTGGATAGCGAACGCGTCCAATACTGGAAATCCAATGGCGCGCAACCTACTGATCGCGTCGCTAGATTGATCAAAGACGCCGATAAAGCAGCCGCTTAATTTAGCTTTGCCAGCAGGGGAATTGTTGAACGTCGGTCAAGTGTCCGGCGTTTTTGGTGTAAAAGGATGGGTAAAAGTCTATTCTTTCACTGATCCCCGCGAAAATATATTGCAGTATTCGCCGTGGATTCTCCAGAAGAATAGCCAAATCCAAGAAGTTAAATTGCTTGGTGGCAGGCGGCAAGGCAGCTTAGTTGTCGCAGAATTGCAAGGCATTAACGATAGAGATCTTGCCGCTGAGTTGATGGGGGCTGATATTCTGATACGCAAGCAACAACTACCCAAAGCCAGCGATGGCGAATATTATTGGGCCGATCTGATTGGACTGGAAGTACGCAATCAAGAAGGTTGCAAATTAGGCAAGGTTGATCATTTGTTAGAAACTGGCGCTAATGATGTGTTGGTAGTAGTTGATGGCGACGTAGAGCGCCTGATTCCGTTTTTGCAGCAGAGTACTATTTTAAAAATTGATCTTGACGATGGTCTGATTATCGTCGATTGGGATCCTGACTTTTAACTCTCAAGGCATGCGTTTCGATGTTATCAGTCTCTTTCCTGATATGGTATCGGATGCCGCTGGTTACGGGGTAACTGGTAGAGCAATTGAGCGAGGCTTGGTTGATTTGTCCGTTTGGAATCCTCGTGATTACACGCACGATAAACACCGGACAGTGGATGATAGACCTTATGGCGGCGGGCCGGGCATGGTAATGAAATGCCAACCTTTGCTCGACGCGGTAGATGCAGCCAAACAGCATAATGCCTTGGCTAATAGCAAAGTGATTTGCTTGAGTCCGCAGGGGCGTTTGCTTAATCAGGAGTTGTTGTTGGATGCGAGTTGCTATGACCAATTGATCCTCGTATCCGGTCGCTATGAAGGTATAGACGAACGTTTTATCCAGCATGCCTGTGACGAAGAATGGTCGCTGGGGGATTACGTCATCAGCGGTGGCGAGCTGGCAGCCTTGGTAGTAATCGATGCGGTTACCAGGTTAATTCCTGGCGTACTTGGTGACGAAGAATCTGCTAAACAAGACTCGCATTTTGATGGATTGTTGGATTGCCCGCATTATACGCGGCCCGAGCATAGCGATATTGGCGACGTTCCGGATGTACTACTCGGCGGAAATCATGCTGACATCAAACGGTGGCGTATGAAACAGGCGTTGGGGCGGACTTGGTCTAGGCGCCCTGATATGCTTGGAAAAGTAACATTAAGCGCAGAGCAGGATGCTTTGTTGAAAGAATTTAGAACTGAAGTTGTTTAATAGGGTGTGGTTATGAGTAAAATTATTGAAGAATTGGAAGCTGAACAGCTGAAAAAAGATGTACCGGAATTCGGACCTGGCGACACTGTCGTGGTGCAAGTTAGAGTAACTGAAGGCACGCGGGAAAGGTTACAGGCTTTTGAAGGCATCGTGATTGCTAAACGTAATCGCGGTTTGAATTCAGCATTTACCGTCAGAAAAATTTCGCATGGCGTGGGTGTTGAGCGTGTTTTCCAAACCCACAGTCCATCGGTTGGCAGTATCGAAGTAAAACGTCGCGGTGACGTTCGTCGCGCTAAACTTTATTATCTGCGCGACTTGGCTGGTAAAGCCGCACGTATCAAAGAGAAACTTTCTTAATACGTTGCGATCTGGTTCGTTTATAGCGAATCAGTTGATTAGAAAAGGCGGCCTGCTTAGCTGCCTTTTTTTTTGCCGATAGCAAGAGAGAAGTGATGCCTTTACATATCGTTTGGCAAACTGTTGCGGATGGCGAAGAGTCCCTGCTCGCCGTGCCACTACTCGATGCGGAATTGAGATTAACCATGGTTGGTGAAATCATTACGGATGCCTCTTGGCATGTTGGTGGTGAGTTAACCAAGACTTTGTCATCGCAGGCTGTCCGCGTGCAAAGCTATCTGTTAAACCCGATGCAAACTGAGCTGCATGTCAACTTGCTAAGCCAAGGTAGCGCATACGGTAATGCCGTTTGGAGCGCGCTATTGGCTATTCCCGTCGGGCAAGTAGAAACATACTCGGGGTTAGCGGAGAAGCTGGGCTCAGGACCTAGGGCAATAGCAGGGGCTTGCCGCAATAACCCTTATGCGGGGATTATCCCGTGTCATCGGGTGGTGGCAAAGCGTGGCATCGGCGGTTTTATGGGGCAGGCTGATGGCGAGTTTGTCGCGCTTAAACACCGTTTACTTGAGTACGAACGTGGTTTGGGATTGGGCGGGGAATGAATTCGGCGCAGACCATAGAGTCTTTCTTAAACGCGTTATGGCTGGAATTTGGATTAAGCGACAATACGCTATCGGCTTATGGCAGCGATCTCAAATTGTTTGCGAAGTGGCTGAAGGATAAGGATATAACGACTGTTGACGAAACGACGATCAAGAGCTTTTTGGCTAACCGACAGCAACAAGGTATAACCAGTCGTTCGTCGGCCAGAATAGTGTCCTGTTTGCGGCGCTTTTACGGTTATCTGCTGCGCGAAGGTAAGATTAATATCGATCCTACTCAATTGATAGATGCGCCACAGCTTGGCCGCACGTTGCCGGATTCGTTGTCGGAAGCCGACGTAGAGTTATTGTTAAACGCTCCGGAAATTACCGATAAGTTAGGTTTCAGGGATAGAACTATGTTAGAAATGCTTTACGCTACCGGGTTGCGGGTTTCAGAGTTAGTCGAACTTAAGTTCGGTCAAATCAATTTCCGGCAGGGTTGTGTGCGTATCGTCGGCAAAGGCGACAAAGAACGCTTGGTGCCGGTTGGTGAAGAAGCCATGGATTGGACCGAACGTTATCTGAATACTGCCAGACAAGCAATCCTGGGAAATAGACAAAGCGACTATTTGTTTGTTACCAGCCGGGGCACTTCTATGACCAGACAGGCTTTTTGGCATATTATCAAGCGCTATGCCGCGCTGGCCGGTATCGACAAACATTTGTCGCCGCATACTCTGCGTCATGCGTTTGCCACCCATTTGTTGAATCATGGTGCTGACCTTCGAGTCGTACAACTATTGCTCGGTCATTCGGATTTATCCACTACCCAAATTTATACGCATATTGCCCAACAGCGCTTGAAAGCGTTACACACTCAACATCATCCAAGAGGCTAACTATGACTGCATCGATTCATCCAACTGCTTTTGTCGAAACTGGCGCCATGCTTGGAGAAAACTGTAGCGTTGGGCCGTTTGCGGTGATAGAGGCGGGGGCTGTGATTGGCGCGAATAGTCAAATAGGTGCCCATGCCGTAGTGCATGCACATGTCAAAATGGGCGACGGTAATGTGTTACATCCGCACTCGGTACTAGGCGGATTACCGCAGGACTTGGGGTTTGCTGCCCAAACCGAGTCGTGGCTGGAGGTTGGCGACAATAACGTGTTTCGAGAAGGGTTTACCGCGCATAGGGCTACAGTAGCTGGCAGCGCTACCAGGATCGGGTCAGGTTGCTATTTCATGAATAACAGCCATGTTGCCCATGATTGCTCGGTGGGCGATAAAACTATTTTTGCCAATAATGTGGCGATTGGCGGCCATGTAGAGGTTGGTCATAACGTGTTTATGGGCGGCGCGGTAGTCGTACATCAATTTTGCCGGATCGGCGCTTACGCCATCGTGCAAGGAACAACAGGGATTAACATGGATGTGATCCCGTTTATGCTGATAGGTGGCCGGCCCGCGAAGCATTATCGGCTCAACATCGTGGGATTAAGACGAGCCGGTATAGTGGGCGAGAATTACAAAGTACTTTCCGCCGCGTTCAGATTGTTGAAAAATAAAAAAAGCCTTGAAGAATTGCAATCTACCGAAGAGCTGCAATACTTACGGCGTTGGTTGGCAGTCGATTCCAAACGTGGATTGCACGGATTTATCGATGTTACCAACTGAATTGAATAGTCAGGGGCAATGCCGTAGGAATTTAACCAATTAGTTCCGCAGGCTACAGTTGCAAGCCAGTCCGCTAACAGACAGCAAGATTTATCATGAAAATACAAGTAATCGATAACATCGGTCAAATCCAGCCACTGATGCTGATGGCGGAAGCGGATGTTGCTTTTTATTCGGATGAGATTCAGGCCCTTAATGCTGCCGAACAGCTCCAACCCAACATCATTTTGCTGAATTTTGCATTGCGCGGTAGCCAAACGCCCGACTATACCAACTTGTTATTAGCGGCCAGTCCGACCAGTAATATCGTGATCATCGGCGATGACTTACATGAAGAGCAAATTCTGCACTGCGTGCTGGCTGGCGCCAAGGGCTATCAAAACAGTCTGTCATTGGCGGCCTATATCAACAGAATGATCCATGCAGTCGCCGCGGGCGAGGCTTGGTTGAGCCGTAAGATCGTCGCTTACCTTCTGGACGCCATTCACCGGAATTATTCGGTTCAAGCAATTAGCTAAAAGTGCAAACCCGCTTCGAAATAAAAAGTTTGTCCGGCGATGGGCAAATTGTAAAGATAGCTGGACGTAGCCGGTTCCTTGCCGTGGCTATCGAATAGGTTCCGAGCCGATGCAGTTAGATCCAGATAGCCCATCAGTTTTTTAGCATTTAAAGTTAAATCGACCGTTTCATAATCTTTCAAAACGCGCGTATCTCCTGGGCTGCTAAGGCGGTGACCTATCCAGTTGATTTGCGTTTGAATCTGCCATTTCGGCATGAAATTCCAAGCGAGTGCGGTGTAAACATGATGTTCGGGGACATTGCTAACCCGGGTATGAGTCGCTTCGTTGCGGGCAAATTGCCACGCATAGTTACCGCGTAGATTCCAATCCGAGTGAAACTTCCAATCCCATTCAAACTCGCTGCCGTAGCCGTCTTGACCTGAGGAGTTACGCTCGGTCAGGGTGCCTGCGCCGGAAATCGGGCCGCTAATCAAATCGCGGATCTCATAATGGTATAAATTCAACGCGGTTCTCAGATTCTTCGTCGGACGATAATCGAATGCCAGTTCGGTAGTAGAAATGGTTTCCGGACTTAAAGCCGGGTTGCCAAGGAAAAGCGGGCTATTTTGCTGATATTGTTCGAGAAAGCTTGGGGCTCTGTAAGCCTGACCATAGAGCAATTTAGTGGTCAATTGTGAATTGATATTCCAGACCAGCGCGGCGCGGGGGTTCAATGTGCCGCCAAAGTCGGAATAGTGGTCAAAGCGCAAACCGGTGGTCAGGTGCCAGTCTTCGGCAAATTGCCATTCGTCTTGTATCGCTGCGGACCAAATGTCGCGATGATGGTCGTCAATAAATGTGAGAGGGGTTCCGGTTAAATCTTGTAAGCCGCCGGCAAGGTTGATGGCGGGAAATGCAGATAGCCCGGCGCCGTTGATAACGCCTACGCCATAATTCCGTGCTTCTTGCGTGTTCATTTCCTCATAGCGGAAACCGGCAATCATGCGGATCAAATGATCGGAGAAACCTTTGTAAATACCGGTGAACTCAAAGCTGGGTACGGTATTTTTAAAACCGGCTACGAAACGTAGCCCCTCCGGAAATAGCATTAAGCCTTTAGTCGACGCCAGCTGGTCGGTGACGTTGCCGTCCGCGCCGATCGGTAAAATCGAGCCACCCGGGAAACCGTAAATATTGGCCGAGACATCAGTATGCAGAAAGCTGGCGTGGGCTT
Organism: Methylomonas sp. 2F7; assembly: GCF_057126975.1. Classification (NCBI taxonomy): domain Bacteria; kingdom Pseudomonadati; phylum Pseudomonadota; class Gammaproteobacteria; order Methylococcales; family Methylococcaceae; genus Methylomonas; species Methylomonas sp. 2F7. The sequence goes on along the minus strand of NZ_CP195203.1, from coordinate 3,673,211 downwards.
GCAATTCCCAGTTCTCCAGGTCGTCCTCGGTCGAGTAACGCACATCCGCCAAGTAATTGCTGCCATTGCCCTTGCCTTTGTTATCCAGGGCACCATAGGCGCCGGAGCGAAAGCCGTAATCTGATTCGTTAAAAGCCCAAAATCCCAAATCCCAATGTTTGCGTTGCAAACTGAGATGGCCGTTCCAACGTTCGTTTTGGGTTTGCATTGGGCCGGGGGCGAGCGATATATTCGTGCCCAATACTTGGTCGACTTGGGTTTGCGCGTCGGCCGTGATGACCCGATCCGGATCGACACCGTTATGGCTATATTGCAGGCTGCCTGCTACATCCCAGCCTTGCCATTTGCCACCGTATTGGCCCCAAGTGCTTTTAGTATCGGCATTACCGCCGCGTGCGCCGACTGTTGCGCCATCAATATCCGCAGCCTTTTTGGTAACAATATTAATTACCCCCGCGAAGGCGTCCGCGCCGTAAAGCGCCGACCCCGGCCCTCTGATTACCTCGACGCGTTGAATATTTTCGACGGGAATAATCATCCCAGCCATATGCGTGCCCTGATAAGGCACGGAGAAACGCGTGCCGTTAAGCATGAGCAATACTTCGGCATTGGTTTCGTTGCGCATGCCGCGCATCGTGTAACTATAATCGTTAGTGACCGGTTGGATCGTAACATGCATGCCAGGTACGGTTTCCAGCACCTCGTGCAGATCGGTAGCACCCATCGTGGCAATTTGCTCGGCGGTGATAACGGTGGTCACTGCTGCCGATTGCGACACCGATTTGGCGGTGCCCGAGGCAATGCTCACTGAAATATTGGCTAACTCCGCAGGCGATAAATCCAGCAGTTCATTTACGGTTTGTTCTGCATGGGCCTGCTGACCGATGAGGCTAAGGACTAGAGAGTGTTTGAAAAGCTGCTTCTTGACTGTTTTCAGCATAGGATTTCTCATAATTCCCGCAGGGGTACCGGTTTGGCAATGCCGTAGCCTTGCGCGTAATTCACTCCCAAGGTTTGTAGTAGATCGAAAATACTTTGGTTCTCCACAAACTCGGCGATGGTTTTTTTGCCCATCACGTGGGCCACCTCGTTAATCGCTTTAACCATAGTCAAATCCACCCGATCATCCAGTATGTCTTTTACAAACAGCCCGTCTATTTTTAAATAATCGACCGGTAGGTTCTTTAGATAAGCAAATGACGACAAGCCGCTGCCGAAGTCGTCCAGGGAAAAAGAACAGCCCTTTTGGCGCAGCGAATCGATAAATTGCCGAGCATAGGAAAGATTGCTGATGGCCGCTGTTTCGGTGATTTCGAAACAAATTTTGTGGGTTGGTATCTGCCATTTGCGGAATTGCTCATCGATAAAGCCAAGCATGGCTTGGTCCGACAGCGACAAACCGGACAGATTGACCGAGCACATTTCCAAACGATCCAGGAAGCCGGGCGTAGTCGCTAAGTACTGGAACAAACGGGAGATCACCCAGCGGTCTAAAGGCGAAGCCATGTTGTAGCGTTCTGCGGCAGGTAGAAAAGCACCGGGCGGAATCACCTTATCTTGATCGTCTCGGTAGCGGATCAAGGTTTCAAAATGCAGACCGCCGCGATTAGCTGCTATAGGCACGATCAATTGACCGAATAACTGGAAGCGGTCTCGCTCGATTCCCATGCGGATTTTTTCCACCCATTGCATTTCACCTTGGCGGAGTGTGAGCTCTTCGTCGTCCGGACTGAATATATGTACCCTGTTGCGGCCTTTTTCCTTAGCGGCGTAACAGGCGGCATCGGCTTCTTTCAATACATCCACGGCATTGCCGCAGGCGCGATTGATTGGGGCGATGCCGATACTCACCCCGATGTTGAAACTACGGTTTTCCCAGGCAAATTGGAAGTCGCATACCGCATTGCGCAGTTTTTCGCCGGTGATGATGGCTTGTTCGAGGGAACAATACGACATCAGGATGCCGAATTCGTCGCCGCCCAGTCTAGCCAATATGTCCATTCTGCGCACTTGTTGGCGCAATACTTCGCCGAGCTGCCTTAGTAGCTCGTCGCCCGCCAGATGGCCGCAGGTATCGTTGACGATTTTGAATTGATCCAGATCCAAATAACATAAAACGTGGTGGCTGTCGTTGGCTTGCGCCTCTAACACCAGATTCTGAATATGGATGTCGAATTGGCGTCGGTTGACCAGGCCGGTCAATTCGTCGTGGCTGGCCTGATAAGCGATTTTTTCCGAGAGGCGTCGGGTTTCGGTAATGTCTTCGCAAACCAGTAACAGGTGCGAACGATTGTTTTCGTCTTTCACCAAGCGTGCGGTTTCCCTGGCCCAGATAATGTTACCATTGCGGCAGATGATGCGGCTTTCCAGCTTATGTACTTGCTCGGGATGATTACGGCAGATTTGGAAGAACTGGTTGCAGTTGTTTATATCTTCGGGATGGGCGAAGTTGAAAATAGAGCAGCCTTGCAGTTCCTCAACGCTTAAACCCAGCTGGCGGGCGCCGAAGCGGTTTACCGAGATGATTTGCCCTTGCATATCCAGGTTAAACACCATGGTCGGATTGTTGTCGTACAAGGCCTGGAAGTTATTTTTGACGCTAATCAAGGCTTTGTTTTGAATCTCCACGGTATCCAGCATACCGTTGAACGCATCGACCAAAATTCCCATTTCATCATTGCTGTGCTTGGCTGCACGCAAGGAATAGTCGTGTTCCTGGCTGACTTTTTGCGCGGTTTTAGCCAGTTGCGCTATGGGCTTGGCCACCCGGTTTAACAAGGGTGCGGTCAGAAAAAACGTAATAGACAAAGCGACAAACAACACAATCAGGACGACGCCGACAAATTGCAATTCTCGCCAGAACGCGGCACTGAGGTCGGAGGATAGAAAAATCCCGCCGACAATTTCGTCATCCAGGCGCATGGGCTGATAAACATAAAGGTTGAGTTTATCGAAATAATTACGCAAGCCATGCGATACGACCGGGCAGGTAGCGGATTGCTTGTCCAGCGAGGTGAATAACTGACCTCTTTTGGTGTAGACGCAAGCGCTGCGCAAATCGGGGAGATTATTCAAGGACACCAGGTTTTCCTTGGCCAAATTGGCGTCGTCAAACATCACTGCGGCGACACTTCGGTTGGCAATCAGGCTGGCAACGGCGATTAAGTCGCTTTGGGCTTTGCGCTTTACTTCTGTGACGTTCACCGTTACCAAAATCACCAAGGCCAACAGCATGGAAAATAGACTGGAGGTAATGGCGATGCTAAACAATTTGCCTTTGATGGATAGCCGCGAGAAGAATCTACTCATGCTCGGCCCCCTCCACCAGTATGGCAACCTCGATGAGTTTGGCGCTGACGTTAAAACCGCTTTGCTTCAAAGCCTTGAGGTTGAGGTGCAGTTTGACTTTGCCGTCGTCGAGCGCAAAGCCGATCATGCCGCCGGACTCGGCAAAAAACGGCTCACTGCTGACCGTTAATGACTTTTTCAGCGAGCCGACCAGTAACACGCCTGGTAAAGCAAGGTCTGAGCGCTGCTCGGGATTGTCGAAATAGACGATGTCGCAATCTTTCGCCTGTTTGGGAGTATCGAACTTGAACAACCGAATGGGTTTTTCCTGAACGGTTTTGCTCTCCAGCGGGCTCAGCAGACTCCCGAAGGGGTCGTGGCCGATAATGCAGATATTAAAGGTGGGGCTGGCTTTTTCCGGCCAAGTAATGAATTTGGTGAAGTTATAAAGATAGGCGGCCTTGACCTTATATTCCAGGTTCAGTTCGTCTGCCGGCGAAGGCTGACTGACAAAGCAAAATAATATTACCCACTTTACGAGCTCAAAGGCGCGCCGCAACGACAATGCGTCATCAGTGGAAAAGACGGAAACCAAGGTTATTCCCTACCGGATAAAATCATCAGGCAAGGATAGTTGAAAAATTATCGGTTGCTGAAAAATCCCCGCAAGGCCCGAATCATATAGGCATGATCGAGTACGCCGGCGCTTTCGCGAATGCTGTGCATGGCCCACATGGGCGACCCCACATCGACACTGCGTATGCCTAATTTCGCCGAAGCTATCGGGCCTATCGTGCTGCCGCAGGGCAAGTCGCCGTGATGCGCGTATTTTTGATAAGGCACCCCGGCTTGTTGGCAAATGCGGATGAAAGTAGCCTCTGAAATACATTCAGAGGCATAACGATGGTTAACATTTACCTTGATGACCGGTCCGTGATTGACGATGATTTTGTGGCCGGGTTCGTAGGCACCGGGAAAGTTTGGTTGATACGCATGCGCCATATCGGCGCTGATCATAAAGCTATTGGCTAGCGAGCGCCGGTAGTCGTCCGGGGTATTGCCGACTGCGTTGGCGATGCGCTCGAGCACATCGGGCAGGAAACTGCCGGCCGCGCCCTTGCAGCTCTCACTGCCGATTTCCTCATGGTCGAAAAACGCGCAGACCAACGTGCTGTCGGCATCTAGGGTCGAAGGATCCAATAATGCCGTCAATCCAGCATGGCATGAGGCCAGATTGTCCAATTGGCTATCGGCGTAAAACAGTTGTCCGTCACCCCAAAGAGTGCCTTTCTGGGTGTCGTAAGCATTCAACTCCCAGCTCAAAATTCGCTCGGCAGCAATGCCGCTAGCGTGTTCCAGCAATTGCCGAAACTTGTCTGTGGGTAATTGTTGCTCGACACTGGCCGAAAAAATTAACGGTAACTCGCTTTGCTTTTTCAGTTTCAGGCCGTCTTCGTTGACGCCGCGGTTCATATGAATCGCCAGATTCGGCAGGCGCAGTAGCGGTTCGGCGAAGCGCAGCAGCCGGCTGGCGATGTTGCCGTCGCTATCCAGATAGGCAATGCGGCCGGCCAGACTCAGGTCACGGTCAGCAAACGTGGCGAGAATCGGGCCACCGTATACTTCAACAGCCAAACGCAACAGCTTGTCCGAGTCGATCAGCGGCTGCGGTTTCACGCGCAGACCCGGCGAATCGGTATGGGCGCCGAGTATTTTGAAGCCGGTTTCCGCCAAGGCTTGTTTGCCGATGACGAATGCGGCGATGGATGAATCGTCTCTGATCACATAGTAGCGCCCGCCGCTAGCCAATGACCATGCATCGCTTTCCTGGATGCGTTGGAATTGATGCGCCTGCAATCGTCCTTCTATGCTGGCGACCGCATGCCAAGGGCTGGGACTGGCGTCAATGAAATCCAGTAAGTCTTGCGCTTGTTGCTGAGCCGTCATGATTGTTTTTCCAGCGTCAGTGCCACGGAATTGATGCAATAGCGCAGGCCTGTTGGTTGCGGTCCGTCTTCGAATACATGTCCGAGGTGAGCGCCGCAGGATTGGCAGGTCACTTCAACCCGGCGCATGCCATGGCTGTTATCGGGATGCTGATCCAGACTTTCCGAATTTAGCGGGTCCCAAAAGCTGGGCCAGCCGCAGCCGGAGTGAAATTTTTGCTCGGAGGTAAACAAGGCGTGACCGCAGCAAACGCAGCGGTAGATACCGGCTTCGTCGCAGTCGGTATATTTGCCAGTAAATGGTGGTTCGGTGCCTTTTTCCCGGCAGACATGATATTGCTCGGGAGTTAGCTTCTCGCGCCAGGCTTGTTCATTATCGTGTTTCTCGGTCATGGTGGTGTTCCGCAGGCTAGGTGTAGTGGGCATTGTACTCAGTCTACCTCGGCATCAAAAGCAATCAAAAGCCGGGAATATTTCGGTTGATTACATCAGGAGGTTCTAATATTCTTGAGCTGCATGGTTTTGAAGCTTATAACAACAATATAAAAAATAATAAATACGCAGAGTGTGTTCATCTAAACAGCAGCGAGGAGAAGGTCATGGCAAGAATTGTAATATTGGGTGCGGGGATCGGCGGTGTGCCGATGGCTTACGAAATGAAGGAAACAGTGGGAAATGCGCATGAAGTCGTGGTGATTTCCGACTCGCCGACTTTCCACTTTGTGCCCTCCAATCCCTGGGTGCCGCCGAAATGGCGCAAACCCGAGGATTTGAAAATTGAGCTGGCGCCGGTGATGGCGAAAAAGGGGATCAACTTTATTCAAATGGCCGCAACCAAAGTCGATCCGGCCAACAACAAAATTGATCTAGCTGATGGTTCTTCGGTTGAATACGACTTTTTAATCATCGCTACCGGTCCACGCCTGGCCTTCGATGAAGTGCCCGGTTTGGGCCCGCACGGCGGGTACACCTCATCGGTCTGCCATGTCGATCATGCTGCATTGGCTGCCGAGGATTGGACTAAATTCATGGCCGATCCCGGTCCGATTGTGGTTGGCGCGGTGCAAGGCGCTTCCTGCTTCGGCCCGGCTTACGAATATCTGATGATTCTGGAAACCGAGCTGCGCAAACGCAAAATCCGCGACAAAGTGCCGATGACTTTTGTCACCTCCGAGCCCTATATTGGCCACCTGGGTTTGGGTGGGGTCGGCGATACCAAAGGTTTGCTGGAAAGCGCGTTGCGCGACAAAACCATCAAATGGATTACCAATGCCAAGGTGGATCGTATCGAAGCCGGCATGATGTATGTCACCGAAGTCGATGAAGAGGGTAACGACAAGAAAAAACACGAAGTGCCGTTTAAACACTCGATGATGCTGCCGGCTTTTACTGGCGTCGATGCCGTGCGCCATTCCGGCGCGGAAGGTTTGACCAACCCGCGTGGTTTTGTGATTGTCGATCAACATCAGCGCAATCCGACTTACAAAAACATTTATTCGGTCGGGGTCTGCATCGCCTTGCCGCCGGTGGAAAAAACCCCGGTGCCGACCGGCACCCCGAAAACCGGTTACATGATCGAGTCGATGGTTACCGCCACGGCCCATAATATTCGCGACGAACTGGCCGGCAAACAACCGTCTGATATACCCAGTTTAAGCGCGTTGTGCCTGGCCGATTTGGGCGACACCGGCGTGGCGTTCTTGGCTGTGCCGCAAATTCCACCCAGAAATACGACTTGGTCCAACCATGGCAAATGGGTGCATCTGGCGAAAATCGGTTTTGAAAAATATTTTATGCGCAAGATTAAAAACGGCATCAGCGAGCCGTTTTACGAACGCATGATATTGAAATTCCTCGGTGTGGTTCGTTTGAAATAGGAGGCTATATGTCTATCGATCGCATGGTAATGGCGTTTGCCGGCTCGTTTATCCTAATCAGTTTGGCGCTGGCGCACTGGCATTCGCCGAATTGGCTGTGGTTTACCGCGTTCGTTGGCGCCAATCTGTTGCAAGCATCGTTCAGCGGTTTTTGTCCGTTGGCGATTATTCTGAAAAAACTCGGCGTCAAATCGGGCTGCGCATTCTGATGCGTTAAATATAAAGAGCCGGATTTTCGCAGGCCAACGATCCGGCTTTTTCGCCTACCACCTTTTTGCGCCTAATATTACTTTGTGATCGAAGCGGGGAGGGGTGGTCAGATGTGGTTCTGAAGGGCCACCGGTCTATTTTAAATAAGCCGCCACCGTTCGCGATTCCCACATCCCGTCCGCCATTTCACCCGGCGGATTAACAGTCCAATTCCAACTCGCCAGCTGATCAGCATGTTGAATATAGCCAGCCATAATGGGCCGGTAGTCGGTTCGATCGATTATCCCGTTGCGGCCATGGTGCTGATCTTCAATTTCAGTTATCAGGCAAACCGGCGCTTGCCAGCTATCCAACCAATTGAGATGGGCCAAGATCAAGGCCCGGCCAAAAGTCTCTAATTGCGCGGGTTCTGGGGCGGTAGTTGCCAGCCAATCCAGCGGTAGCAATGGCAGTTGGGTCAGGCAATTAACTGAAGCGATCCAGTGCGGCTTGATCGGTAGCGTAGGATGCGGTGGTTTATTTACTAATGCTTGCGGCGGTATCTGCCGGTGTTGCGCCAACCAGTCTACGGTGCCGGTCACGTCATGCAGATGGCAGAAAACACGACCAGGCCAGATTTTGGCTAGGCGGCGAGTCCGATAGCTGAAAGCAATGTCCAGCAGGACTATCTGTTCGAACTGTTGCAATAACGCTTTGATGGGCAGGTCGTGTGCACTGCCTCCACCGATAATCAGGGCGGCGCCACCTTGATTATGCCGCCCTTGGGCGGCTTTCAATACAGCGCGTTTAGTCGCCAGGATATGTGGGTGCCAAGCCTGTCGACAGCGGCGATGCCTGGCTTGCAACGCGGCCATTTCCCGAGCGTAACCCAATATACGTGCTTCGCGGCTGACGGCCCGTACGCCCAGGTAATGCCAAAATTCTTCCAACATTTGTCTACAAACTGGACTGGCGGTACTGGCAATTCAGGCGCATCGCGCACTCGCGTCTGAGTAAAGTTGTGTACCACCATTCCGCCCGGAACAATTCTGTTGGATAGCATTGTTGGCCTTTAGGCGTTGCTGTCATGGCGCTCAACTGTGGTGGACTGGTCCGCAAAGTATAAATCCAGCCTGGCGGTCGGACTAATCCAGACAATTTTTTGTTTGGCGCTGAAGACGGATTGTCGGGTTTGCTACAAATCAATCCGCATCAAACTTTAGATAATTCAATTATTTATGAGTTGGCACAACCGTTGCTCAAGTTTTAATAAAAACGTGAGGTTGTGTTATGAAATCGACCAAAGATATTGCGGAACTGCTGGACGAACCGGCTTGCGAGCATAACAAGAAGGAAAAGTCCGGCTGTGCCAAACCCAAACCCGGTTCAGCGGCAGGTGGTTGCGCCTTCGATGGTGCACAGATTGCACTATTACCGATCGCCGACGTCGCGCATATCGTCCACGGCCCTATCGCCTGTGCCGGAAGTTCTTGGGACAACCGCGGCACCCGTTCTTCCGGCTCGGAATTATACCGAATCGGTATGACCACCGATCTGACTGAGCAAGACGTGGTGATGGGGCGTAGCGAAAAACGCCTGTTCCACGCCATCAAACAAGCCATCGAGACCTATAACCCGCCGGCCGTGTTTATCTATAACACGTGCGTGCCGGCTTTGGTGGGCGACGATATTAATGCCACCTGCAAATCAGCTGCCGAGCGATGGGGTGTGCCGGTTGTGCCTATTGATTGCGCTGGTTTCTACGGCACCAAAAACTTGGGTAACCGGATTGCCGGTGACGCGATGGTCAACCATGTGATCGGCACCCGCGATCCCGACCCATTACCGCCTGGTACCGAACGGCCAGGCATCAAGGTGCATGACGTCAATCTGGTGGGTGAATACAACATCGCCGGCGAGTTCTGGCATGTGCTGCCGTTGCTGGACGAAATGGGTCTGCGCGTATTGTGTACCCTGTCCGGCGATGCCCGTTTCCGCGAAGTGCAAACCATGCACAAAGCCGAAGTTAATATGATGGTCTGCTCCAAAGCCATGGTCAACGTGGCCCGCAAGCTGCAACAAAGCTACGGCACGCCGTGGTTCGAAGGCAGTTTTTACGGCATTACCGATACTAGCCAAGCCTTGCGCGACTTCGCCAGGGTAATAAACGATCCTGATTTAATCGAGCGCACCGAAGCCATCATCGCCAGGGAAGAAAACCGCATCCGCGAAGCCTTGGCGCCCTGGAGAGAACGCCTAAAAGGCAAACGCGTGTTGCTGTTTACCGGCGGCGTGAAAAGCTGGTCGGTGATCTCGGCGCTACAGGATTTGGGCATGGTGGTAGTTGCCACCGGTACCAAAAAATCCACCGAAGAAGACAAGGCGCGGATTCGTGAGCTGATGGGCGAAGACACCTTAATGATAGAAGACGGCAGCCCGAAAGCCTTGTTAAAAGTGGTCGCCGATTACAAAGCCGACATTTTGATCGCCGGTGGCCGAAATATGTACACAGCGTTGAAAGCGCGCATCCCGTTCCTGGACATCAACCAAGAGCGCGAGTTCGGCTACGAAGGCTATCAAGGTATGCTGGAGCTGGTCAGACAATTGGCCTTGACCTTGGAAAGCCCGGTTTGGGAAGCCGTGCGGGCCACACCGCCTTGGCGCACTGGCGGCCTGAAAAAGTCAGCTGCCGCAGAGATTCAAGCAGAGCCCTTATCGGCTCAGGCGGCATAACATGGCCGAAATCGTCAAACGCAATAAAGCCCTGTCGGTCAATCCCCTAAAGGCTAGTCAGCCTACCGGTGGTTCCTTGGCTTGCTTGGGCTTTGATCGGGCGATCCCGATGCTGCACGGTTCACAAGGTTGCACCGCGTTTGCCAAGGTGTTTTTTGTCAGGCACTTTCGCGAACCTATTCCGTTGCAAACCACCGCGATGGATCAAGCTAGTTCGGTGTTGGGTGCGGACGAAAATGTGATTGAGGGCATCAAAGCGATTGCCGAAAAATCCAACCCAGCCTTGATCGCGGTTTTGACTACCGGTTTGGCAGAAACTCAAGGCTGCGACGTACATCGCAACGTTCGCGAGTTTCGTGAACGTTATCCGGAATACGCGCATGTCGCCGTGGTGGCAGTCAATACTCCGGACTTTACCGGCTGCGTGGAAACCGGTTACGCAGCAACTATTTACGAAATCGTCAAGGCCTTGGTGCCGGACGCGGAAACTGCCGGTACCAAACCCTGTAATCGCCAACGCCAGGTCAATTGTTTGGTCAGCCCCATGTTGACGCCGGGCGATCTGGAAGCCTTGCGCGATTTGATCGAGCAATTCAATTTACGGCCTGTGCTGGTGCCTGACTTATCCGACTCCCTGGATGGGAGCTTAACCGACGATGACTTTTCGCCGGTGACTATAGGCGGTACGCCGGTCTCCGAACTGGCGACCTTGGGCGAGGCCAGAGCCAGCTTGATAATCGGTGCGTCACTGCGTAAATCCGGCGAACTCTTGCAGGAAAAAACCGGCGTCCCCAGTTTCTATTTTGATCATCTTTATGGCCTGCAGGCTAACGACGCCTTGATCACTACGCTAGCTGACATCAGCGAAATGCCGGTGCCGCAAAAGATTGAACGGCAACGTGCGCAATTGCAGGATGCGATGCTAGATACCCATTTCATGCTCGGTCAACTGCGGGTGGCTATCGCTGCCGATCCGGATCAGCTCAATGCCTTGATTCATTTGGTGCAAGGCATGGGCGCGGAGGTGGTTACCGCGATCTGCGCAGGCAATACCCCGGTGCTGGCGACCGCACCAGTGGACAGCATCAAGATCGGCGACCTGGAAGATTTGGAAGTGATGGCGAAAGAGCGCAAAGCGCAATTGCTGATCGGCAACTCGCACGCCGTCGCTAGTGCCGAACGGCTGGGCATCCCGATTTTGCGTATCGGCTTTCCGCTCTACGACATCATTGGCGGCTATCAAAAAACCTGGATTGGCTATCGGGGTACTCGACAAACCTTGTTCGATTTAGCCAATCTGGTGATTAATTTTGCTCACGAAGAGATCGAGCCGTACTACTCGCCTTATGCGCAAAAACCCGAATCCGAACGTCAAGCGTGCTCGCCGTCATGTCATTAGCCCGCCGCATTCACGTTTTGCATACCCACGAACAGAGGATGCCTATGGAAACCGCTATTAAAGTTGCTTTTGCCACTACCGACATGGCGCATGTGGACCAGCATTTTGGTTCGGCCAAATCGTTTGCTGTTTACGCTGTGGATCCGGAACAGTCCGAATTCATGGAAGCTGCGCAATTTGGCGAACTCGCGCAGGACGGCAACGAAGACAAGTTGTCTGTAAAGATTCAGTTGCTGGAAGGCTGCGCGGCTGTGTATTGCCTGGCCATTGGCGCCTCGGCAGTGAAACAAATCGTCGCGCAAGGCATTCAGCCGATCAAAGTTCACGAAGGCAGCACCATCAAGGATCTGATAGCGGATTTACAGGCCGAAATGAAAGCCGGCCCGTCCAGTTGGTTGGCAAAAGCCATCAACCAACACAAGGGACCGAGTCCTGAGCGTTTTAATGCGATGGAAGAGGAAGGCTGGGATGAATAGATTGGGTTGGGGGTAGCTCGTGAATAGTTAAAAGCCTTGGCGCGTCGGAGTGATTTTGCCCCGCATGCCGCGCCGAGCACCGGAACTTTTGAACGGACAAATCGGCAGGATAGCCGATTTGCATGCGAAGCACCCGAAGGGCGAGGTATAGGGATCTACCGAGTGAGCAGCCCGGTAGGGGCGCCGCAGGGATGCGGTGCGTTGCCGAAGGGGCAGGAAGCCCCTTTCGGCGACCCCGTTCAAAAGTGAGGAGCGCAGGGAATAAGCCGCATCCGGGTGTCTTTTCTTTTGGATACTTTTCTTTGGACAAGCAAAGAAAAGTATCTCGCCTGTCGGTGCGAGAACCGACATTAAAACTGTCGTCGCGTTAGCGACACTCAATGAATACTTTTCAGTTAGGCCACAAACCTAACCAAACAAAAACCCAAAGGAGAACCACCATGGCCCAACCCGCATTAGTCGTCGAAGCAGGCGACCCGTTCATGAACTCGGAAATCGTCGTCGAGATGGTTAAACAATTGCGTGCACTCGATACCTACGATACCTATGAAGGCTGGTCGGAAGAAAAGATTATCGATCCGCTAGTGATGACCAAAGAACGTAAGCGTGAAATTCCGATCATCGGCGATCCCGATGAAATCACTTTGGCGCGCGTTAAAGCCTATTACAACTCCATCGCCTCTTTGATCGAAAAGAAAGGCGGCTTGATGGCCGTACCGGTAATCAACATCACCCACGAAGGTTTTGGCCGGGCTTTGGTGCTGGTCGGTAAATTGATCGTGGTGGATAAAGTCTTGCGCGACGTGCACCGCTTTGGTTTTCCCAGCCTGGAAGATTTGGCGGCAAAAACCGATGCAACGATCGAAAAAGCGCTGGGTTTGATCGCAACGTATAGAGAAGTAGCCGAAGCTTGAGGTGATTTATGAGCGACGAAGAACTGAAAGTATTGGAAAAAGACGTCAAGAAAGCCAAACGTATTGCTAGCGAGGCGGCATCCGTGTTGCATGATTTGATCGAAGACAGGCTGCCGGATGCCTATGGCGAATTGATGGGCATCGCGCAGGCGACTTATGACGCCTGCAAAGCCTGGGATGATGCCAACAAGAAGTTTTTGGCTGCCAGCAAAGAAACGGCCTAGGAGACGATCATGAGCGAATTTGTAACCGGCGTTACCTACGGCGGCACAGTCTGGACACCATCGTACGTTACCGATATCAATCAGCGTACCTGTATTGGCTGCGGTCGGTGCTTTAAGGTCTGTCCGCGTGATGTGTTCGATTTGATCGAAAAAGACGAAGCGTTGTCAGCCGAAGATTTCGGTGACGACTACGGCGACTTTGAGGACGATGACGATAACACCATGGTAATGAGCTTGAAGAACGCGGCTGATTGTATTGGTTGTGAGGCGTGCTCCAAGGTTTGTCCTAAGGATTGTTTTACGCATGAGCATAAGGCGGCGGCTTAGTTTGTGTCGCTAGCGCGACCGCTTATTTAGTTGCGTAGGGTGGGCACGGTTTTCTGTGCCCACGCGGTGAGGGGTAATGTGTCGCTGTTGCGACGGCTTTTTAGAAGTCGGGTCTCGGCCCGACGGCCGAGATACTTTCTTTTGCTTGGCCAAAAGAAAGTATCCAAAGAAAAGGCCACCCCGATACCGCTCAGATCCTGCGCGCCGCAGCGTTTATCGAGGGTCGGCAGAAGGGGCTTCCCAGCCCCTCCGCCGACGTGCGGCATCCCTGCCGCACCCCTTCGGGCTAATCTCGATAAACGCTACGGTGCTCGGCGCGGCATAGGGGATGGGGCTTGTCCCGGAATTACTAGGTTGTCCGAATAAATTCGGGATCTAGCTGCCGCCAATTGAAGAAGCTTCACAATGTTTTGTAAAAGCCCTTTTTAGTTTTCTGGTGCTGGATGTAAATGTACGTGCATTGAGAGTAGAACGCTTGTCTCCCGTATGCCGCGCCGAGCACCGAAGCTTTTGAACGGACAAATCGGCAGGATAGCCGATTTGCATGCGAAGCACCCGAAGGGCGAGGTACACGGATGTACCGAGTGAGCAGCCCGTTAGGGGTGCGGCATGGATGCCGCACGTTGCCGAAGGGGCAGGACGCCCCTTTCGGCAACCCCGTTCAAAAGCGAGGAGCGCAGGGGATAAGCGGCATTCGGGCCGCCTTTTCTTTGGATACTTTCTTTTGGCGGAGCAAAAGAAAGTATCTCGGTCGTCGGTCCGAGAACCGACATCAAAGAATTCGTCGCGTTAGCGACACCTTATTTTTAAGTTAAACCATAAGGAATCCCACTATGCCTCGTCCCGATAAACACGTATTCGTCTGCACTCAAGCTCGTCCGCAAGGCCATCCGCGCGGCTCCTGCACTGCCAGTGGCTGTGCCGAGGTGATGAACGAGTTCATGAACCAAATTCAAGCGCGGAATCTGTTCGAGAAAATCGGCCTAACCAACACCGGTTGCATGGGGCCTTGTATGCTCGGACCCAGCGTGCTGGTCTATCCCGAAGGCGTCATGTACGGCAAAGTGACCAAAGATGACGTCAAAACCATCATCGATCAGCATTTGTTGGGTGGCGAGCCGGTCGCCGCCTTGGTCGCGCCAGCCGAGGTTTGGTAAACCATGAGTCAGCTCGGCTTTTTTGAAGAACGGGTTTTATTCAGTCCGGATGTGCCGGAAGAGGTGAATAAGCTGTTGCAGATGGCGGTGGCCGCCAGTCATGCCGACAAGCCCTTGGTGGAAAAGTATTTCAGACAGGCGCAAGCCTTGGATGGTACTTGTCTGCAAACCTATTTTGCCTTGTATAAGTTTTATTTTTACCAAGGCCGGTTGCTGGAAGCCGAGTGTGAAGTGATGGCTGCGCTGAATGAAGCTGCTCGACAGGGGGGATTTCCTGCCGACTACCGGCAATTAGGGCGCGAGTTGGAGCAGTGGGATATGTATGCCAGCGAAGTCGCGCTGTTTTATCTATACAGTCTAAAGGCCTTGGCTTTTATAAAGCTACGGCGGCAATTGGATGCAGAAGCCCAATCCATTCTGGTGTTGATGCGCGCGCTCGATCCGGAAGATCGTTCCGGGGCGTCGGTGATTATGGATTTGGCCGACGCCGTGATGGAGGATGCCGCATGAGTGCCGAGCAGGTCGCAGAACATGTGGCGGCAAGACGGGTTTTTGGGGAGAAAGTCTGCCAACGCATCACTGAAAATATCGTCAAGCTGGGTTTTCCGGTACAAACCGAACTCAGTCTGCCGAAATTTGACAGTGCCGAATTCAGCTTGGTGACCGACCCGTTTACTCAAACTCAGGATCTGGTGGGCTACTGGTACAGCGCCGGTAAACAGCGCATCGGCCAGATCAAATTTCATGGCGACGGCAGTTTTTATGCCGAATATGACGTTGTGCAGCCGCACCCGACCAAAAAGCAGTGGTTTGTCGAAGCGATCAATGCCTGGGGGCAGCAAGACAACATTAAAACCGAAGCAAAATTGCTAGACATCCCGCAATAAGGGGGGGCAATGGCTAATCCAAAACGTTTGTACGAATTGCTGTTGGATTATTGCAGCAGCGATGCCGTGGTGGACAACCTGATGATTGGTTTAGTCTGGACTGTGTGCCAATCCCAGGGCAGGGCTACCGCCGGCTTGGCGATGAGTCCGGGTCAAAGCACGCGCACCTTGCCGTGGTCCGGTACTTTGGTTGGTAAACCGGTGACGGATTTGGCTGCTTGGATTACCGAATGGGAGCCATACAAGGCCACCGTGGCGATGGCAGCGATTAATAGCTGTATTAACGCCCGACCTTTACCGGAATCGGTGGTGCTGGACAGTCACGATGAGCACGCTAATCTGGCGGTGTTCGAGCATTTTTTGCCGCAATTGCAGGCCAAAAACGTGGTGGTGATCGGCCGCTATCCGGGGATCGAACGCTATCAGGACAAGATGAATTTAACCATTCTGGAGCGGCAGCCGTCGGCAGCCGATCTGCCGGATTCCGCGTGCGAGTTTTTATTGCCGCAAGCCGATTGGGTGTTCCTGACTGCCAGCAGCATTCCGAATAAAACCTTTCCGCGTTTGGTAGAGTTGTCCAGTCACGCCAAAACCGTATTGATGGGACCCACCGTACCGTGGCTGCCGCAGTTGCACGAGTTTGGCATCGATTATCTGGCTGGCGTGGAAATTGTCGATCAGAAAGCCTTGTACCACACCGCAGCCCAGGGCGGCGGTGTGCGAATATTTAATAACGGTTTGCGCTATCGCGTCGCGGAATTGGCGCCGCAAAGCAGTATCAGTTGGCTGAAACAACAAATCGCCGACTGTTTCAACGAAAGAACCCAACTCACTGAAGCGATGGAGCAATGGTATCGCGACGGTAATAAGGCGCGTTTCCCGCATTACTCGTTGTTGGACCAAATTAACAGCCGGCTGTCGCGCTTGGATAGCAGCTTTAAATCGTTGTGGGATAGCTGTGCGCCTGGATAAGCAATGAATAACGCAGTACCGGAGGCGTTTCATAGTCACCGATTGTTATTGATGTACAAAGGCGATATTAGCGCACTGACCCTGTTCGCTCAGCAGGCAGGCGGCAGCGTGTGCTTTCCGCAGTCCTTGCCGCCGCTGTCTGTCGCCTTCGATGAGGACGCGACGGTAACTGAAGGAAAAATCACCGTGCATCCGGCAACGCTGATCAGCGCCATCAATCGTCTGCTGGGGTTCGATAACGATTTACTGTATGCCGAAGCCGGTTATAAGGAATACGTCGATACCCCGAGAGGCGTCGTCACCGTCTACATGGCTAGGTTCAAACTATTGGACCCGCCGCATCGCTTGATGCAGACCTTAGGCTGCCAGATGCGCACACTACCGGAACTTCGAGGGCGTCCGCCCGCCGAAATGGAGTTGTTGCGTCGGGCTTACACCAAAATGATGGAGGGCTAATATGTTCGATATTATGGATTTTGGCATTGGTGACTTCACGGGCGATAACGGCTCGGAATCGCCTGCGCCCAACGGTCCGTATATCCCCGAAGCCAGCGAATGCATGCGCTGCGGTATGTGTGTCAGCAGCTGCCCGACCTTTCGGTTGTTCGAAATCGACGCCGAAACGCCCCGGCAGCGCATCCGTACGATCAGCAAAGTCTTGGTGGAGGAGGCACCGATCAGCGCTGAAGAGCGCGCCCATTTGGATAATTGTCTGCAATGCCGAGCTTGCGAAACCGCCTGTCCCAGCCGGATGAGTTACGGCGCCTTGTTCGATCAGGCCAGAGCGAAACTCCAGCAAACCGCTTCGCAGTCCTGGTTAGCCAAGCTGGCGATGTACCTAATAGAACATAAACGTCGGCGGCGTATGCTCTTGCCCCTAATGTCTTTGTATTTGCGTTCGGGTTTGCGAAAACCGCTGAGAGCCAGTGGCTTGCTGCGCAAATTAAAATTGGCCACCGCCGAAAGCTTGCTGAACGAGCCGGCCTTAGGCAGCTTGGCAGGGATTTATCCGGTCGGCAGACGCCAGCGTCAGCGCGGGCGAGTAGCCTTGTTTACCGGTTGTCTGGCGGAACATTTCGACCGCGCCACCCAACGCGCCGCGATCAAACTACTCAATACCATAGGCTATGAAGTCGTGGTGCCGGAAGGCCAAGGCTGTTGCGGAGCGATTCATCAGCACAACGGCTGCTCCGCGCAAGCCTTGAAAGATAAAAATATCGAAGCGTTCTACGAGCTGGAAGTGGACGCGGTGATCTATGTCGCCAGCGGTTGCGGCGCCATGCTGACTGAATATCAAGGTGACGATAGCGAAACCGCCGGGTGGTTTGGCAAACGCTTGCAGGACATCAACGAATTTTTGCTGGCGCATTGGCCGGATAACCTAGAGCCCGCTGCCTCCAATTTAAATGTCGCGGTACACGAGCCTTGCAGCCAGCGCAATGTGTTGAAAAACGGCCGCGCCGTTCACGAGCTGCTGCGGAAAATCCCCGGTTTGAATATCGAAGCCTTGCCGGACAATCAACTCTGCTGCGGTGCCGGCGGCAGCTACATGCTTAGTCATCCCGAAAATGCCCTGCCACTGCGCAACGCCAAGCGCCAAGCCATCGAAGGCTCAGGGGCCGATGTGGTAGTGAGCAGTAATTTTAGCTGCGCGTTTTACCTCAATGCCGATCGCGCCGAAACCGCGCGAAAGCTGGTGCATCCGATCCGCTTGTTGGCCGATAGGGTGTAGTTCTGCGATTGTCTTAAAGCCCGGAGTGATTCGGCCGGGCGCATTGATTTGGGCTATTTTTTTGAGTTCGATATTCGAGCTCGCGTCATTTCAGCCACCACAAACTCTTCTTCCTGAAGATAACAAACTCGCGTGAGACCGGCGGTTAAACCACGAGAACGTTCAGCATTTTCAGACTTGCCGCCGTTGTATACAAAAGATCACCTTCAAGTGATTTTTACAAATATCGCCAGTCGATAAAAGTTGATTAAAAAGTTCAGTAGATTTACAGAGAATTTTGTGATAAAGATTGCAAAAAATTAATCAAGTCCGTCGCAAAGCGAGAATCGTTTTTTGCTGTTAACCTCGGCCGACATGGTCGTTTGGGGGCGTAAGTGTTAGCCCCACAGTCCATCGAGAATAGCCGCGTATTCAGCCCAGTAAGGCGAAATCAAGCGTACGGTTGCCCGGAGACTGTCTATTGTCGGCTGACAAACCTATCACCCTAGCGGCAATGTTAGAGCGTAGCGGACACTTGGTTATATGCCTAAAGCTGTTGATCTTCCCGGCGCTCGCCTGAATGTTGTTTATCTGCGGCTCAACCGCAGCGCGGACAAGCGCTTATCCCAAAATTAAGGTTTCGCAGTAGTTTTAAAGTTTACGTAATCAAGGCACGAATGCATCAATAACTTTCAACACAAATGGAGGGATTATGAAAATCCGTCGACATCTTTGCTGGTTGTACGCTATAGACAGATCAGTTTTGCCGTTACTCATATTTAGCGCGTTGCTGCTGTTGGTTCCGGTGGCGCGCGCGGCCCAGCAAGATGGCGACGACAGGGCGACAGTGCCGCAAGCTCCTAGAATATTATTCCGTAGCGCCCTGGGGCCAAGAACTTCACCTTTCGATCCGCCTACGCAAGACGTCTTTTTTACGGATGGCGGTGCAGGGTTGGATACCGGTTGCACCTTCAATAACGACCCCGGGCACCCGCTGGTAATCAGTGTGGTCATAGACAAGTTTGTGGGTGATGTTGATGCCAACGGTTATCTGGTCAATCCGGCGCCGCTGGTTTCGGCCGGTATTATTCCCGCCACTGTCGACATTATTATGCCTGCTTACGACATTGATGTTAATGGAACGCCACCGCCGGAACGAGATGAAGCGTTGTTCAACGGGCAAAGCCTGGGTTTTTTAACTGGCGACAACAACATTTGGAAGCTGAACAGCTTCAGCGTAGATATTCGTAAAATAAAGTTTCCTTCCCGTCCCGCCAGTGGCGGCAACGTGGTTCCGGTAATCAACAAAGTTCAAATCAATGTTGACACTTTGAGTAGCGGTCGTTGGTGCGCCGCTATCGACTGGGTTGCCTTGGTCATACCGGTGCGGCCTAAACTGGCGCTGGAGCTCAAGGTTATTGACGGCAACAAAATAAGGCAGAATGCCGGCTCTGCGACGATCGACACGATTTACCAGCAGGATTTCGATGCGGCCTGCAATGTGAGTACCCGCATAGGGCCGATTAACGAGTACCCCTTTTCCGGGCCCGCGACTTCAGGACTGTTTGGCTGGTTCAGCGGAGAATCGAAGCTCCGGGCCAAACTCAAAACCTGTCCCGAAAACAGCATCGATCCGCCGGAAATCAAAGCCGATTGGACCACCAGCGGCGGAGGGCCTGGCGGAACCACTACTTGGAACGGTTTCGAAGGCGATGTTACCGTTAAAATGCCGGGTAACGTTGGTAGTTATACCGTGGATTTCACCTATACCGTTAACGGCACACAGAGCCTTACCGCAAGCCGCAAATTGTTTGTCACCAAGGGGACGCCTTTAGGTATTGTCGACCCGCCCCGATTAACTTGGTACGAAAAAGCTACCGATTGGGCTTCGGGTCAATCCGGCGACGATGCCATCATCAAGGGTGTGCTGGACGGCTTATATAGCTTTGGCGGTGCTAATTGGCGATATGGATACTGCAATTTTGTGCCCGGAGCAATTGCCAGCCGGTATGGATGCATCAACGCCTTTGGTGTGCCTATCCCTGTTATTCCCAAATGTATGTGGGAAGAGCTGCTTGTGGATCCAATTACGTGCAACTACTCCGACTGCTATGTTTTTAGCGATGTATTGACCCATATGACTGCTACCCTTGGTGTGAGTGGATTGTCAGCTGTGCCACCGGTAACGGCGCCGGGTGACAATCACTTCATAACTAGCGGTTCACCTTCGCTTGACCCGGCATTTCGCGGTAGTGCCAAACCTCTCGGTGGCGGAGCGTTTGATCGCTACTATTTTTCGAGCCACAGCCTCGTCAAGCGCGGATGGTTTTTTCCGGATTACTACGATGCTACGTTTGATGGAGTCTACGGCAACAAAACTCAATTCATCGCATTCAACCTAACCGGCGCAACCGCAAATGATGCCGGGGGGAGAGAGTATTTTGTTACGTCGGAAGGAGCTAGGGTCTACGACCTTTTCAGCAGCCACTATGACGGTTGGGGCGACTACGAATATACGCTGCCGGCTGCTCCCGCTCCGAGGCTGTTAGCACCGGTGGTCATGGCCATGGTGAGCACTGAGCTGCAACTTCCGGGTACGGCAAGTTTCCGAACGCTGGATAGCAATGGCGACGGCGTATATGAAGGCCTTGCCGCCGATATTGACGTGGAGGTATTGACCGCGGGTACTTACACCATAGTTGGACGGCTGGAAAAAAACCGCAATGTGGTGGCAAACCGGCCGGCTTACGAATCTCAGTTATCTAGTCGCGTTACCTTTGAAGCGAGCGCCACCGGTAGCCGCAAGGTCACTATTGTCTTTTCCGGGGAACTGATTTACCAGTCCGGGCAAGACGGCCCTTATGATCTGGTGTTGAGAGGTAACAACATCAATACTTCCCTGCAAACCCCGGCTTATGATCACCGTTCCTTCGGCGAGATACTGACCGCTATTACCGCAGTCAGCGATCAAGGTATTGATCAAAACAACGACGGCAAGTTCGAAGGGATTCGCGCCGATGTTGACGTGAGTGGGCGCGCGGCCGGCAACTATCGTTTGCTAGGCGCATTGATTAAAAACGGTACAACTTTGGTCAACGCCAATGCAGAGGTCTCCATCGTGGCAGGCCAACAGACTATATCCTTGACTATCCCCGGGTTGCCGCTCAAGCGCTCCGGGCAGGACGGTCCCTATGAAGGCGTTGTGTCGCTGATCGACAGCAACAGTCATACCGTTTCCGACTTCGACTTCGTCACAGCGGCCTATCCGGCCAAGGACTTCGCCTCGGTGATCGAGCCGGTTGGGGCTCAGTCCGATCAAGGTGTCGACAGCAATGGTAACGGGCTTTACGACACCCTCTCCGTCTCCTTTGGCGCGTCGTTCTCCCGTGGTGGTACCTTCCTGCTGACCGGTACGCTCGGTAATGCTGCTGGGACCAACACCGTGTTTAGCGAACAGTTGATCACGGTAACGCCCGGCGTCAGGCAAGTGACGCTTAACTTTGCAGGTCCGGATATTTACGGGCAGCGTATCGACGGACCTTACCGCATAGAGGTTTCACTTCGCGACCCGTCGAGTCAGGAAGTCATCGACCGGCTGGCGCTGCCGGAAGAAACCAAAGGATACCAATATACCGACTTCGATCCGACTCGAAATGTATCGGCGATTACCCTGACTGGTGCTTCGAACGACAACGGTGTTGATACGGATGGAAACGGCTTGTTTAATCAACTTCATGTCGGCGTCGCCGTGAAACTGATAAACAGCGGTACTTACGAATGGAGTGCTCGACTGGTCGATTCGCGCGGTACGGAGATCGGTTTCTATACGAGAAGGGCGTCCTTGAATGCCGGCAACAGCCAAATTGATTTTGTCTTCGATGGCACCCGAATCGGCAAGAATGGTAGAGACGGGCCTTATTTCGTGAAGAGCCTGTTGATGTACGGGACCAACACCAATCTGGTAGCCACCGATGTGGCCGCGACTTCGGCATATAAGGCCAGCGAGTTTGAAGGTTACGTAGCCAAAATGCCGGGCGATATCAACCTCGACGGTAAACTGGATCAGGCCGACGTGGCGTTGTTCCAGCAAAGTCTGGGCAGCGTAGTCGGGGATCCGAAATACAATCCGGACGCGGACCTGGATGGCGACGGACGGGTTACTGTGAATGATCTGCGCATACTTCGCGATTTGATTAAGAAATCCAAACTGTAACGCAATGTAGGGAGCAGCCGGCGTCGTGGCCGCTTCATTTTGTTGATCGAACGAGCATAAACAAACCATGGGGTATTTCATGTCAAAAAAATCAATTCTTTGCGGAATTCTTTTTCTAAGCGGATGCGCATTTTTGCAAACCGCAAGTGCGGCCTTCATTAATTTGACGCCCTCCAGTACGACGGCATTACTCGGCGATACCTTACAGGTGGCAATTTCGGCGGATATTGATGCAACGGAAGCTATCATCGGATTCGGTTTCGACCTGTCTTTGAGTCCGGGCGGGGTATTTGATTTTATAGGGTTTACCCCGGGAGCTCAGTTCGCGGACGACCCGTTAAATCTGGCCCCATTCAGTGATAGCGACGGTATTCGCGGTGCGTCGAACGGCGATTTGTTCTCCGGACCCGGCATTTTCGGAAATGGCATCCTGCTCGGCACGATAGACCTCAAGGCAGTCGGTATCGGGACCGGGATTCTTGGCCTCTTGGCCGACGATCTGAATTTCTTTTTCACGGAAGGACTTATTCCGGAAGACCCAGGATTAGTCAATTTTCTGCCACCGGTTACCGACACAAGTATAAGCGTAAGCGCAAACGGCAATATTCCCGAACCCTCGTTGCTGGCGCTGATTGGCGTTGGGCTGGTGACGATGGCGTTCGCCGTATCGGCCCGGCGAAAGGGCAAGGCAAGCGGCTGAGAAATGGCTTGCGGGCAATAAGTGCCTATCGTCGATTACCTCGTTCCACAAGCGCTCCAGGATAAGTAAAAAGGTATATCACCCGCTACCGCTGAAAATCCTGGAGTGTGCCACAGGCACACAAACTGAGGCTGTAAGGAAATAGCGATCAGATGTGTATAAGCTCATTGGAAGATGATGGTAGGCCCATCAAAGTCTGTTGTCGGAAACTGGCTTTAAACCACCTCAAGCTGCTTGTATTAAGAGTGCAGGTAGTGAGCGTTGAGGAAAAGCTAATTCATAATTAGTAGGTAGGGTACAGAGAGACGAGTTAAACCGAACCTATGTTGACGCGTCGTTATTCAGAGATTTGACATCAAAACCAGGGGCGTCCAAGACTCTTGGGATTAGCCTGTAAGCGAATCCGAAGGCTGTGCAGGCGGTGTCCGGCGTATAGTGGGCGTGACTCTGTACTGGGCTTTCAATGGGAACTGTGGGAACCAGTCATCATGATGCTAAGGGAGAAATGCAAATAACTCAATTTATGAGCATGAGAGTACCGATGCGTGATACTGGGGCGGAGTTGCCCGTAGTAGCGAGGAAACGTTTGTAATGAACGTGGAGCGAAGGGGCAACATCAGGCAGCCTTTGTTGATGTCACAACTGTCTAATGGCAGGAGGATGATGTGAGCGGGGCAAAGCCATTTGTCATCTCAAAAGGACAAGTCATGCGCGCATTTGAATTGGTGAAAGCCAATGCCGGTGCCGCTGGCGTTGATAAGCAATCGTTAGCAGATTTTGAAAGAAATCTGAAAGCCAATCTTTACAAGCTATGGAACCGGCTATCGTCTGGCAGTTACTTCCCGCCGCCTGTGAAAGCGGTAGCCATACCAAAGAAAGCGGGCGGCGAACGGATTTTGGGCATACCCACCGTGAGTGATCGTATTGCTCAAATGGTCGTCAAGCTGGAGTTTGAACCCCAGGTTGAGCCGCACTTTTTGCCTGACTCGTACGGATACAGGCCGAATAAGTCAGCATTGGATGCGGTGGGCGTCACGCGAGAACGTTGTTGGCGTTACGACTGGGTGCTTGAATTTGACATCAAGGGGTTGTTCGACAATATACCGCACAATTTATTGCTTAAAGCGGTCTATCAACATACGGATACACCCTGGGTGAGGTTATATATTGAACGTTGGTTGACGGCGCCGATGCAGATGCCAAATGGAGAGTTGATCAGTCGGGGAAAAGGCACGCCACAAGGTGGGGTTGTCAGTCCCGTGCTCAGTAATCTGTTTCTGCACTATGTATTCGACAAATGGCTGCAAACTCATTACCCGAATACAGTCTGGTGCCGTTATGCCGATGATGGTCTGGTGCACTGCTGTAGCGAGGCGGAAGCCCAACGTATGCTGGAAGTATTGAAACAACGCTTTCAGTCCTGTGGACTTGAACTTCATCCGGTGAAAACCAAGATCGTTTACTGTAAAGATGGTAGTCGCAAAGGGCAATATGAGCATACATCCTTTGATTTTCTCGGATATACGTTTAGACGGCGACTTTGTAGGAATCGTAAGAGAAACAGCGTGTTTGTAAACTTTACGCCCGCAGTGAGTAAAGCGGCGCTGAAGTCAATGCGGCAAAAGATTAGAACGTTACGGGTGCGAACACGTACCGAGTTGAGTTTGGGAGAGATCGCTAAATGGTTGAATCCCATCATCAATGGGTGGCTAGCCTATTATGGTTGTTATACCCGCTCAGCGTTGTACGGACTGTGTCGCCACGTGAATATGACTCTGGTGAGGTGGGCGAGGCGTAAGTTCAAGCCGCTTCGCCAGCACAAGATCAAGGCTATGATGTTTCTGGCGAAGATTGCTGATCAATATCCAAACTTGTTCGCTCATTGGCGAGCGGGAATGATAGGTGCGTTTGCCTGATGGGAGCGGTATGAATCGAGAGGTTCACGTACCGTTCTGCGAGAGGCTGCGGGGGAAGTGCCTGCGGTCTACTCAACAACCGAGCGAGAAGGTTTTAGTCCTCGATAACCGCTGCTAAGGACAGATTTTCTTCGATTAGCTACGAAAATATGCACGGCATCGGGACTCCCGGCGTCAAGTCAACAAGAGCCTATGTTTCGACCCCTTGTTGGGTCGGAACGAGGTGACGCGGACGAATCGCTACGCCGAAGGCATAAGCTGTCGTGTAGTTTGTGCCAATTTTTTAGCGGGATGTCCGAAAAAATCCCCTGGCAAAAATAGTGACTTTCCGGGCCATGAGTCTGGAAAAGTGCCAACAATCGGATGCAACCCCATTCCGGAATCTGACAACACTATCTTCAGAAAGCCCCTTCATCCAAAGTTAAGCCGTTCCTAATACATTCTTAATTAAACCCTCAGGCTTTCTCTCATCTTGTCTCGGTAATCTACTACCCAAGCGAATGGCGATTATCAAGCCGTTCGCATCAGGTTGGGTTTCCAGGGACGGTGACCCTTGTCATTGGAAAAAGACGATATAGGGGTTACACACATGCCACTCGGTTTGGGAAATATATTCAACGGGCTTTTTAAACAGTACGGTCACACGGTGATTCTGTTACTGCGCATCATCGATGTCGCCATGTTGTTTGCTGCCGCTTGGGTGACTCATTATTTCTGGTTACGCGAATATGTTATCGATCAGGATTATCGGATCGTTATCGCGCTGGGCATACTCGGCGCCATCATCTTCTTTGAAATAGGCCAGGTATATCGGCCTTGGCGTAACGATGCGATGCGCGGCGAAATTGCCCGTATCGTCAGGGCCTGGATTTCGGCTTTGGTGGCAGTGGTATCCATTGTTGCCTTGGTGCGGATGCATTTTTGGTTCGGTTCCAGTTATCGCTGGATTGCTTCCTGGGGTGTGCTGGGTTTGGTGTTTGTGCTGGTGGCACGCGGGGTGCTGTCGCAAGTTTTACTTTTCTTGCGGGCTCGCGGCTGGTCGCAGGGCCGCATTGTGATGGTCGGTTTGAATCAAATGGCGGTGGCAGTTGCTCGGCAGTTGAATCATTCATCTTGGGCTGGCCTGCAAGTTATCGGTTATGTCGATGATCGCTCAGAAGAGCGGCAGGCAATCAGCGATTACGTCTTGCCAAGATTGGGTACATTAGACGATTTGCCCAGCATTATTTCCAGTCAATCTATTGACGAAGTGTGGGTGGCCTATCAAGGCGAATCCTTGACCGAGCGGGCCCAGTATCAACTGCGTCATCTGCCGGTCAGCATTCGTCTGGTGATCGACTGCTTTGCCTTCAAACAAAGCAAATTCCTTAGCCTGAACACAGTGGCCGGCATTCCAACTTTGGATTTCTCGGTATCGCCATTGCATGGCATCAATCGCTATATCAAAGAAATTGAGGATCGCTTGCTGGCCTTGATTCTGTTGCTGTTGATCAGCCCCTTAATGTTGTTCCTGGCAGTGGGCGTGAAGCTGAGTTCACGCGGCCCGGTGTTTTATCGTCAGGAGCGGGTGGGTTGGAATAATCGTTCGTTCACGATGCTGAAATTCCGCTCCATGCCGGTCGATGCCGAAGCCAAAACCGGAGCGGTCTGGGCCAAGCCCGGCGAGAATCGCGCTACACCATTCGGTGCTTTCCTGCGCAAAACCAGCCTGGACGAACTGCCGCAATTGATCAATGTGTTGCGTGGCGATATGTCTCTGGTAGGTCCACGCCCTGAGCGTCCTGACTTTGTCGAAGTGTTTAAGGATCAAGTCCCCAACTACATGAAAAAACACATGGTGAAAGCCGGCATTACTGGTTGGGCGCAAGTCAACGGCTGGCGCGGCGACACCGATTTGAACCGCCGCATCGAACATGATTTGTATTACATCCAGCATTGGTCGCTGTGGTTCGATCTGGAGATCGCCTTCCGCACTGTGCTGACCGGATTTATCAATAAAAACGCCTACTAAGGAAACGCTTACATGTTTAGATTGATTCCCATCATGCTGATTTTAACCTTGCCCGGTTGTTTCCTGGCGCCGGGCATGGATATGAATACCGATAACGGTCTGACCGAAATCGAGATGCCGATGAAAAAAGACGGGCAATTGGTTAAGGAAAAAGTCCGCATCGTGCCGATTACCGCCGATTTGATCATCGAGCGGGAGAATAACCGTCAGCAGGCCATTAATAGCCTGCCACCTGTAGACCCCAACAAAACCAGCTACCGCATCGGTCCGCAAGATAGATTGCAGATTACGGTCTGGGAGCATCCGGAACTGAACGATCCCGGCGGCGAGAAAATCATGCCGGAACTGGCCGGTAAAGTCGTGGATGAGAACGGTGACCTGTATTACCCCTATGTCGGCAGCATTCACGTGGCTGGTAAAACCGTCAGCGAAGCCCGCGCCGACTTGACCCGCGAGCTGTCCAAGTATTTCAAAAAGGTCAAACTGGATATCCGCGTGCTGTCCTTCCAGGCGCATCGGGTGGCGGTGGTGGGTGAAGTGGTGCGGCCCGGCGTGCAGACCATGAACGAAACGCCTTTAACCGTCGCGGAAGCTATTACCCGCGCTGGCGGTTCTACTAAAGATTCGGATTTTGCCAATGTGGCGCTGGCCCGCGACGGCAAACTTTACAAGCTGGATGTGCAGTCCATGTACGAAAAAGGCCTGACCACCCAGAACCTGCTGTTGAAAGACGGCGACGTGCTGAATGTCGGCGATCAAAAAGACAGCAAGGTATTTGTGATGGGCGAGGCCAATCGCCAGCAAGCCATCCAGATCAACAAAGGCCGGATGACTCTGTCGCAAGCCTTGGCCGAAGCCTCCGGGGTTGATTTCAATACTTCGCGGCCTGGCGATATTTATGTCATTCGCGCCGGCGACATGCATCCAGAAATATTTCAACTGGATGCCGAATCGCCCGACGCGATGATTCTGGCCGACCAGTTCCCGCTGCAAGCCCACGACACGCTGTTCATCGGTACCGCCGGTGTCACGCAATGGTCGCGGGTGCTGAACCAGATTTTACCTGGCTCGTTTACCGCAATCATGTCGCAAGCCGCGATGATGGGGATGTAACCAATGATTTACTCACAAAACGAAGCTACTCCGATCTTGCAGCCGCTGAATCAGTCGCGGATGACAGAGCCTAGCGTCAGTATTCGCGACTACGTCGATCTGCTGATCGAAGGCCGGAAAACCATATTTATCGCGCTGTGTTCGGTGTTGCTGGTCACCACCGTTTATCTGGTGCTGGCGCCGCGCACCTACAAGGCCGATGCCTTGCTGCGGATCGATAAAAACAAGGCATTGCTGTCCGCGACGCTACGCAGCGAAAACAATCAAGCGCCTGCGGAAGCGGAAAGCCCGCGCGCGCAGCGGGAAGTGGAGATTTTACGATCGCGTTCGGTGTTGGGCAAAGTCGTGGATAACTTGAATTTAACCATAGAAACCGAGCCTTACTTTTTTCCGTTGATCGGGGAAACGCTGGCTCGCAAGCATGATGCGCATGACGGCGTAGCCGATGCCTGGTGGGGTTTCAGCCGTTGGGCCTGGGGTGGCGAAAAGCTGAAAATTGCCGCGTTCAGCGTGCCGGATCGCTATCTTGAAAAGGAATTTACCTTGATCGCGTTGGAAGCCGGTCGTTTTCAATTACTCGATCCACGCGGCGACGAATTGTTGGCCGGCCAGGTTGGCGAAGTATTGAGTGCCGAAATCGGCGAGAAAACGCCGGTGACCATTAAAGTTGAAACCCTGGAAGCGCATCCCGGAACGCATTTCGCATTAACCCGCCGCACCGCGCTGTCGGCCATTGAAACGCTGCAAAAAGCCTTTGCGGTCAAAGAAGTGTCCAAGGACACCGATATTCTGAGCGTGGAATTGAAAGGCCGCGACCCGGAGCAACTGGCCAAATCGGTGAACGATATTGCGGCAATTTACGTGAATGCCACGGTGAATTGGGAGTCGGCGGAAGCCTCGCAAAAACTGGGCTTTCTGGAAAGCCAGTTACCTATTGTCAAGGAACGTCTGGAAAAAGCCGAGCAAGGTTTGAGCGCGTATCGTCAGCAGCACGGTGCGGTGGACATTTCCGCGGAAGCCGAGATCTTGTTGAAACAGGCTTCGGATATGGAAACCCTGGGCATTCAACTCAAACAAAAATACGACGAACAAAGCCAGCGCTTGGAATCCGAGCATCCGGACATGATCTCTACCAACGCGCAGATCAAACGCGTGAATAACAAATTAGCGGCTTTGGAAAAGCGCATCAAGGATTTGCCGAAAACCCAGCAAAACATGGTGAGTTTGTCGCGCGACGTGCAGGTCAACACCGAGCTGTATACCTCCTTGTTGAATAGCGCCCAGGAACAACGCATCGCTGCCGCTGGCTCGTTGGGTAATTCGCGCATCGTCGATTTTGCGGTCACGCCGGAAAAACCTTATTGGCCCAAACCGGGCTTGTTGTTGGCGATTGCCGGTCTGTTGGGCTTGAGCCTGGGCTCGGCTTTGATTTTCCTCAGACATTCCTTGCAACGCCACGATAACTATCCGGCCTTACTGGAATATCAAGTTGGTTTACCGCTGTTCGCCGCGATTCCGCACAGCAAAAAGCAGCATAAACTGGGACGCTTGCTGGGCAAGGATAAAGACAACGGCATTTTAGTCAGCCAGGATCCGTTGGATATTTCCGTCGAGTCGCTGCGCGGTCTGCGCACCACGCTGGAAGCCACGTTGGCGCAGCATGAAAGCAAGGTGATCATGGTCAGCAGTCCGGCACCGGGCATGGGTAAATCCTTTGTCAGCGCCAACTTGGCCGCCTTGTTGGCTAGCATCAAAAAACGGGTGTTGGTGATCGATGCCGATATGCGCAACGGCCGTTTGCACGATACGTTTTCGATTGGCAAGCAACCGGGCTTGTCCGATTTGCTGGCAGGCCGGGCCACGCTGGGCGAAGTGATCGTCAGCTTGCCGGATGTGGGAATCGATTTGATCCCGCGCGGCAATATGGTGCTAAACCCGGCCGAATTACTGGTGCTGGGCGAGTTGTCGGAAACCTTGGAGCAGCTGAAAAGCTTTTACAACCACATCGTCATCGATTCGCCGCCGATTCTGGGCGCGACCGACGCGGCGATTCTGGGCAAGCACGCCGACGCCACTTTTCTGGTAGTGAAAGAAGGCCGCTATACCGCGCAGGAACTGGAAGTCAGCGCCCGCCGCTTCCAGCAAGTGGGCATCAAACCTAACGGTTTCATCATCAACGATATGAAAGAAGGTTCGTCTTACTATCCGTATTACGGTTACGCCTACCAACGCGCGGATCAGGAACCGAAGGACGAATCCAGCTGGAGCGATAAATATCAAGCGGTGGGGGATTGGCTGGGCAAGCAGTTGGACAGGGAGCTGTTACCGGTTCCTGCCGAATCCGACGAGCGGGTTTAACTAGCTGCGATGATACTCCGCCTGGAAAAAGACCTGCCTGTGCTGTTGATTGCGCTGGTCGGCGCGTCAACGGTTGCTTCGCTGCCGCAAGTCGAATCGGCCTGGGCCGGTATCAAGGAAGTCTATGGTGAGCAGGAAATGGGATTGCGGATTCTGCGCGAGGCCTTGTTGGGCGTACTGATCGTTTACGCCTGGCTGGAACAGCGTTTGCGCAACGGAATTTTTACCAGCTCGGTGTTGGCGTTTCTGGGCGTGATTTGCAGCTACGTTCTGTTTGAAGTGGCTTACGCCTTATACCTGGATTTGCCGCTGGTCGTGCCGCTGACCGGCCTTCGGGTGTTCGAATATCTGCCGGTCGCCTTGATCGGCTTCGTCACCAGTCGCTTGGGTGCAGGCGATTACGTGTTGTACAAGTTCGCCAGCTATCTGCGCTATTACCTGGTGTTGCAAACCGGTCTGGCCCTGGCCCAAGCCCTGTGGGCGCCACCCTTGTTCGGCGTGTCGATGCTGGGCGGTGGCCGGCCGTTCGGCACCTTCGTCAGTCCTAATTTATTCGGGGCGACGATGGCGACTTGCGCGCTGGTGTTTGCCGTGGTGCCCGGCATGCGTCGCTGGTTGGCGCTGAGCGTATTTTTAGCGTTGTTGAGCGGTTCGCGTACCGCGTTTATCAGTTCGCTGTTGGTGGTGTTTTTTCAGGTTTACGCCGCATTGCGGCCGCGCGATCGCTGGGCTTTAGTGATGCCGGCGCCAATTTTGGCGGTAGGCGCGTTGATTTTGGCGTCCAGCCCGTTATTGAGCGGCCGCGACGATGCTGACCCTACCCAGGACGGCCGGATCGACTTGTGGCAAAGAGTGTTTGCCAATCATGTGCACGATCCGATGGATGTATTGTTCGGTTGGGGTTTGGGTTTGAGTTCCAACACCGTCAATCTGCTGTTTGGTGCCGAGTATTTTCCGGGTCAATTCGATTCCGATAGCCTGTATTTGTTCTTGTTGAACGGCTACGGCGTGATCGGCTTGTTGGCGTATCTGACGTTTTTATGGATCACGACACGGATGTCTGTCCACCCCAATAAAGGTCTGGTGACCATGTTTATCTTCGCGGCTGGGCTGACTTTCAATATGTGGGAGTATTTTCCGCAGAATGCCTTGTTGATGTTGTTGTGGGGCATGATGGTAGGTGCCGCGGCGAGAAAGCACGGAGTTGCTTCTTCGGACACCCTGCAAGCACCGGTATCCGCGCAAACCAATTATTCGCAGCATTGGCGATAACCCTTGCATATGTTTAGTACCTTAAAAAATTCCAAGTTATGCGGCGATGCCTTTTGGGCTTTGTTCGGCCAGGCGGCGTCGGCGCTAGCCTTGTTGCTGGGAACACGCTTGCTGACCGAACTGGTTAGTCCTGCGGTTTACGGTCAAGTAGCGTTGTTGAACGGTTTTGTGGCGTTGGGCGTGGCGGTGTTTTCTTATCCGTTTATCTGTGCCGGCATGCGAATGTTGCCGGAATGCCAAAATCCGGCTGAGCGCAACGGTTTACATGTTGCTGTCTTATGTTTGACGTTGCAAGCCACCGCGCTGTCGATTGGTTTGTTGATATTGGGCGGTTTTGCCTACGGCTATTTTACCGATAGCAGCTCCGTGCTGTTTTTGTTGGCCGGTGTATTGTTAGCGAGTACGGTACAGCGCGAACTGGGCATACAGTTGGCGATAGGCGAGCGCAAACAGCGCCTGGCCAGTCTTTGGCAAACCAGCGACAGTATTTTACGGCCTGCCTTGGCAATAGCGCTGGTCTGGTGGTTGGGCGGCAATCCGGAATGGGTATTGCTGGGTTATATCCTGGCCAGCTTGCTATCCAATCTGGTTTGGGTTGTCGTCAAACGCCGAAAGGCCGTGCGGATGCCAGCGACTGCCAGCCGGTGTTTCCGCCGCGAAGTGTGGGTTTATGCCTTGCCTTTAATCCCAATGGAATTGATTTTCTGGATCAACGGTTTGGGCGATCGCTATGTGATCGGCTATTTGCTGACTGCCGCCGACGTGGGCCTGTATGCCGCAACGTATATGATCGTCAACGAGGCCTTCAACCGCAGCGCGATGGTGTTGCTGCGCACCTTTCAGCCGGCTTATTTTCAAGCCTTTTCTGGACAGCAATTGCAAAAGGCCTTTTCGATTTTATGGCTGTGGATAGCCAGTGTCGCAGCTTTGGGCGCGGTCGGTTTGTTGCTGTTGCTGCTGACTAAGGATTGGGTGGCTTCGCTGGTGCTGGCAAAATCCTATCACGCCGCGGTGGATTTAATGCCGGCCATGGCGCTGGGCTGTGCCTTGCATGCTTTGGGTACCGCAGTGGCGCAACCCTTGCTGGCACATAAACGCACCAAAACCTTGTTGAAAGGGCGCTTGTGCGGTGCGGTGACGGCGGCGATGACGATTCCCTTACTCGTTAGCCAATACGGCTTGCCTGGCGCGGCTTGGGCCAATCCGGTCTATTTCGGTATCGAAGCCTTGGTGTTGGCGCTGTTGGCAAAACCCTGGCAAGCGAATCACAGCGCCATGCCTGGAACTATTCAAACATTGAGACAAGAGCCGCTAGCGGCGGATGCTTAAAAGTGACAACGGTGAACACGATGACATACGCAACAATGACAACAGAGATTTACGGCGAAGTGCTGCGCGCATGCGTGGCTTGCGGCGGGGAAAAAATCGGTTTTTGGCGGCAAAAAGACTATCTATACACCGATAGCGCCAGCAGCAAAGCATTTCAGATTTACCGCTGCGCGTGCTGCGGCACCGGATTTTTGAATCAACCGCCGCATCGGCAGTGGTTGCAAGCCATCTATCAATACTCGGGGCAGGCGCTGACGCAGGCGATTACGCTGGACGAAGTGTTGGACCGGGAAGCGGCGTTTCCTAACTGCATCGTAGACGCCAAGCGTATGGCGCTGCATGCCGATCAGTTGAACAAGTCCGGCAATCACCGGGCTCTGGATATTGGTTCCGGCTTTGGCTTTTATACCAGAGCCTTGCGTTTGCTGGGTTATCGCACCGTCAGCATCAATCCGGGCCAATATGAAAACCGGGTGTTCCAGGATTTAAACGGCGACGAACCCTTGCCTATCATGTTCGAGCAGTATCAGCCGGAGCAGACGTTTGGTGTCGTGGTGATGTCGCAAGTGTTGGAGCACATACTCGAACCGGATCGCACTATTTCCAAAGTGGCCGATCTTCTAGAAAGCGGCGGCGTGCTGGCATGCGCGGTGCCTAATTATGCGTCGTTTTTGGTCAAGCTACTGGGTACCAAGGAGAACGCCTGCTTGTGGGTGCCGGAACACGTCAATTACTTTACCGAAAAAGGTCTGAAAAGCTTGCTGGAGCGTCACGGCTTACGGGTGGTTAAAACTGAGCAAGTCACCCGGATTCAGTACAACGCGCTATCCAAGCGCTTGGGTCTGACCGGCCGCTTGGCCAAACTGGCAGACACCTTGATGAAGTATGCTCAGATACCGTTCGCTGCGTTAATGGATACCTTGGGTTTGGGCATCTATTTGAACGTCTATGCGGTGAAGCAATAAGCCATGTTGACCGTTGTTATTCTGACCCAAAACGAGGCAGCCAATCTGCCGCGTTGTTTGGCGGGTATACCACAGCGCTACCCCATCGCGATTGTCGATTCCGGTAGTACCGATAACACGCTGGCAATTGCCCAAGAACGTGGCTGTGCGATTCACCGCAATCCCTGGCCCGGTTTTGCCGAACAACGCAATTTCGCCATCCGGCAGTGCGGCATAGATACACCCTGGATTTTATTCGTCGATGCCGACGAAATCTACCCACAAGCCTTTTACGATTGGTTTGAAGCCAAACTGTCCGAGACAACCGCCATAGATGTATTGATGGTGCCGTCGGTGTTGTATCTGCGTGGAAAGCGTCTAAATCATGCGCCCGGCTATCCGATCTATCACCCCAGGCTGGTGCGCCGCGAGAACACCCGTTTTGTGCGCAATCACACCGGTCATGGCGAAGCGGTGCTGGATACTTGTAGGATCGGCTATTCCGATATTCCTTACGAGCATTATTTTTATCACGGCGAAATTATCGAATGGATGCATAAACACGTCGGCAAGGCTGCGCAGGAAGTGACACTGCATCCGACTGCCGGCGCGGTGATGACCACGCGTGGTCGCTTAAGCGTATTGCTCGGGCGCTCCTGGCTGCGGGTGCTGGCGCGGTTTTGTTACCACTATTTATTGCGTGGCGGTTTCTTGGACGGTGCGGCCGGGTTGGAGTTTGCGTTGATGTTTACTTGGTACGAGGCCACGATTTATTTGCAAGCAAAAGCCGGTAATTGGGCGAGGAGTGCGGTATGAAAGTTTCGCTGGTGTTGGCAACCTTGGGTAGGGACTGCGAAGTCTTGGATTTTATGAAGTCCTTGTTGTTTCAAACCTATAAAAACTTCGAGCTGATCGTCATCGATCAAAATCGCGACGGCAAGCTCGACGCCATTCTGGAGGCCTACCGAACGCTGATGGACATCAAGCACATCAAGGTGGATTTTACCGGCAACGCCCGGGCCAGGGATTACGGCATTGGCCTGGCGCAAGGCCGTATCGTCGCCTTTCCGGACGACGATTGTGCCTACGACAAGGATGTGTTGGAAAAAGTGGTCGCTGAGTTTAAGCGGCGCGAAGGTCTGGCGATTCTGGTGGCGGGTTCCTACGAGTTTTCTGCCACCCGCTTCAGTATTGGTGTGAATAGCCACAAAGCTGGCTATTTCAATCGTTTCCGGATGATGGGGGTGGAATTTACCCAGTTTTTTGATCTGCAACGGGTCGATAGGCGGCAGTTTCATCTGGATCACGATTTTGGCATCGGTTCAAAATATTCCGGCGCGGAAGGCTTTGAATTGCTGTACCGCTTGTTGCGCGCCGGCGGTAATGCGTTTTACACGCCAGAGATCAAGATTTATCACGCCAACAAGGATCATTACAAGCTAGGCACCGCCAGGATGCTGATGTATTCCACCGGCATCGGCGCTTATATCCGCAAGTTTACCAATCAGCATGATGTGTTCATTTGGTATTACATCCTGCGCAAGATGTTTGTTGCACCGGTGTTGAAAATGGCCTTGGCGCTGGTCACCTTCAATCCGCAAAAACTGGCGTATTCGTTTTACAACCTGGTCGGTATCTGGCGCGGGTTTTTGGCGTACGGCAAATCAGAAAAATGTATTTAAAGACTGTTTCAGGAGAAATGAAATGGATGTAGGTATTGTCACGACCCACGTGCCGCCGGCTAAAGGCTACGGCGGGGTATCGGTCACCTGTGGCGTGTTGACCAAAGCCTGGGCGGAGCGCGGTCACAAGATGGCGTTGGTTGCTGCCGACGAGTCGATAGACGCTCGCTTGCGCGCTGAAGATGTAAAGCTGGGCAAGCAAGTCGATGTCAGGCTGTATCGTTGTTACGGCTTCCGGCGTTGGGGCTTTGGCTTGGGTGCGGTTTCGGAGATATTTAAACTCTGCTGGCAAGCGCCGCGCATGTATATTCACGGGATTGCCACTTGGCCTTCGACCTTGGCGGCCGTGTTTTGCGTATTGCTGCGTCGGCCATTTATGGTGGCGGTACACGGCGGCTTGATGCCGGAACATGTGGCGCTGATTCGTCGGCAAAAGCCGCACAAATGGTTGTTTTACAAGTGGTTGACTTTTCCGACCCTGCGCCGAGCTATTGCGGTGCATTGCACCAGCGATACCGAAGCGATGGGTGTAACCGATGTATTGGGAAAGAACGCCAGGGTCTTACTGGTGCCGAACGGCATAGACAGTCGGGATTTCCAAGTCGCGGGCTATCCGCAAGGCGAGGGCACGCAGCTGTGTTTTCTGGGCCATGTGCAGCAAGAAAAAGGCATCAATGCGTTTATCCGAGCCTGGTTGCAAACGCGCCGGCCAAATGACCGCTTGGTTGTGGCCGGCCGCAGTGTCGATGGCGCTTATTTTGAAGAGTTTCAGGATTTGCTGGCACAGGCGCAAGGTGCCATCAGCTATAAAGGTTATCTGCCGGTCGCTGACGTCAAGCAGTTGTTGGCCGACAGTCATTTCCTGGTATTGCCATCCGGTCTGGAGGAAACTGGCGGCATGCGCGAGAACTTTGGCAATGTGGTCGCCGAAGCGATGGCGGCCGGCCGGCCGGTGCTGGTCGCGAAAGGCCTAGCTTGGGATCACTTGGCAAGCTACGGCGCGGGTTTGGTGTTTGAGCGCAACGAGACTTCGGTCTGTGCCGTGCTGCGGCAAACGCACGTGCTCAATCAAGCGACCTGGCAAGAAATGTCACTGCGTAGCCGGCAATATGTCGAACAGCAGCTGGACCCGGTTAAATTAGGCGATAAAGTCTGGAACGTGTTGACTAAGGCGAATCATGCCAGTCTGCCGCAATCCTTGATAGAGGGTTCTTCTTATGAATAAAGTGGGCTTGATTGTGCCGACCCTGAATGCCGGCGAACTTTGGGCATCCTGGTTGCAGGCCTTTGCTGCGCAAACGGTGAAGCCGGATTATTTACTGTTGATAGATTCCTCATCCGACGACCATACAGTGGCTTTGGCGCTTGAAGCGGGTTTTGAGGTGCAGGTGATACCCAAATCCGAGTTTAATCACGGCGGTACCCGGCAATTCGGTGTGAATTGGCTGGCGGATGCGGATATTCTGGTGTTCCTGACTCAGGATGCTTTGCTGGCGGGACCCGATGCCATCGAAAAGTTGCTGGCAGCGTTTGTGGATGATAGCGTCGGCGCTGCTTACGGCCGGCAATTGCCGCACCGCAATGCCGGGCCAATCGGCGCACACGCTCGTTTATTCAATTATCCGCCGCAAAGCCAGTTACGCAGCCTGCAAGATAAGGCGCAATTCGGCATCAAGACTGTGTTTATATCCAATTCTTTTGCAGCTTATCGGCGTAGTGCATTAATGGGCGTTGGCGGGTTTCCGCTGAACACCATCATGAACGAAGATACTTTTGTGGTCGGCAAGATGTTGCTAAACGGCTGGAAAGTGGCATATTGCGGGGATGCCGCCGTGTTTCATTCGCACGATTACGGGTTTTCCGACGAATTTAAGCGCTATTTCGATATCGGCGTGTTTCATGCGCATACTGCTTGGTTGCAGAAAACCTTTGGCGGTGCTGCGGGCGAGGGCCGGCGGTTTGTCGTGTCAGAGCTGACGTATCTGCTGAAAAATGCGCCTTGGCTGCTACCGTCGGCAGGTTTGCGCACCGCTCTGAAATGGCTGGGCTATAAAATGGGCGGGGTAATGCACGCTAGAATGCCGCAGAGTGTGAACAGATGCTTTAGTTTGCATAAAGCGTATTGGGTAGGCGCTATTTCTGAAAATAGCGGTAACGGCAGATCGTAACGCGATAATTTCCGGACACCAATTAAGCCAGTATTTCCGCGGAATAACGGCAAAACTGGTTCTAAAATTAATCCAATCCTCATCTAATCCTAATCTAAATTACAGTTTTTCTTCATCTTGACTCTGTAGATTCCTAACCAACATTGTGTTTTTCCGGTCCGAACCGGTTTTTTCTGTTAATTGTATCTAGGCGTCTCGCCAGTATAGTTCTGCGAAAATTTAGTAAAAACACACTGTTGGATCTGCTTGCAGGACGATAGCGTCTTGTACCGATAGAGCGGGGATAACAGATACATTTGTTATCAATTCTTTAAGTTTGAAGAGTAGTGCCCGGATGTTTAGGGAATTTGATTAATTACGTTATGGAGTTTCATCTTGATTTCTGAAAAGCATTCATTTGATAGTTGTTTTGAGGTTTTTTTAGCTGACACGCCTGAAAGCAAACGCATTCATTACAACCTCAGATACCAAGTCTATTGCGACGAAATGGGTTATGAGGATAAAGAAAATTTTCCGGAACAAATGGAATTCGACGAATGGGATCGCCATTCCGTGCATTTCATGGTTCGACACAGATACACCGGGCAATGGCTGGGTGCATTACGCTTGGTTTATCAGAACCAAGCCGTTTTCCCTTTCGAAGCCAAATGCGTTCCCGACCAGCCGATCAGTGCTGAGCAATACCAACAATCAATAGAAATATCCCGCCTCTGCGTATTGAGAGAAGCCCGACGCTTCGCACCAAGAGCTTTCCCGCAACAGGATACTGATGCGGAACAAGTTGCGAAGGACAGCGGTAATATCAGATACCTGCATACCATCAAAAATCAGACTCGCAGCATTATGTGGGGCCTGTACCGAGCTGCGGTCGTCTATTCGGCGCAGAACGATATTAAACAGTGGTACATATTGGTGACCCCATCCTTGGCTTACGCGGTTAAGAAAGAGGGTTTCGAAATGCAACAAGTAGGTGGCGCTTGCGATCATCGCGGTCAGCGTATTCCTTACGCCTTGGATGTTGAGCATATTCTTGCCAATCCTTTGTGGCAAAAAGACTACCAAGAGGATTATCGCAAATATTCCGAATTGCTTGAGCAATCGGTGGCTAAGCGGCAAAGAGCCTAGGATATTGGCGCGCGATCATTCCTTTCTCAGATACCATTTTTTCTTGCATCCAAAAAAGCCCAGCTTGCGCTGGCGACCCATTAAACTTTGGCTGCGCGGCTGCCAGAGTGGAATACACCGACTACTGCCGGCACTGATGCCGTGAACGTTAGCTTGCAGACAGCCCTTACGTCATGCGGCAACTGCCGTTCGCGAGGCTGGGTTTTTTAAACCCCTCATAAATATTCCCGGTAATCTCCCTCTTTTGAAAGTAATTACGTCGCGGCTCTTCGTTAAGTCTTTACTTGCCCAGCTCTACTAACGACATATCGAGCAAGCTTAAGCTGTTTAATTTGGCGCTAGCTGAAAAGAACCAAGCTCCCCATCCCCAAACCGAAACTTAATGCCTCAGGTTAAGCCGTACCGGGAATCTACATAAGATATAGCCCGGACATAAACGATCCATTTTGAATTTGCTTAAGCTGCCGGCCATCGTTGCAGACACTGTGCAGCAGCTTTTGGGTCGGCATTTTTCTGTCGTATTCCAGCAGCTTACGGTAAAGTTGCAGAGTCAAACTGATATACTGGCTTTCGTCTGTCTCAGCTTAGCTATCTGCTGTTCCGGGTCGGAAGCCTACGTCATTATTATAAAAACTATATTAGCCAGGATTATTTATGGAAGCTTATTTGCCCATGATTCAAAGCATACTGTCGGATTGGTATCGATTTACGCTGGAAAACCAGGAATATGCCGGCGCTTTAGCGCTTGCCGTGTGGTTACTGACGGCGATGTTTTACAGTATCAGGATTTATTTTTTAAAGAAAACCAATGCCATCAATTTAAAAGCGCGTCTCGCCTTACAAGCCGATTTAGAGGCAGCGCAACAGCAGCAGCAAGCCTTGCAAGAGCAATTAACCGCGAACACCGAGCAGATGGAAGTCGCCAAAACCGTTGCTGATAACGAAGCTCAACGGGCAGCCGGTCTGGAAGAAAAACTGGTACAGGCAAATCGGCAGGTGATCGACAGCGTCAAAACCTTGGCCACCAGTTTCGAATTGACCGAGCCAGTCTTACCGGCTGCTAACGATCTGCAATCGACCGATCTGTGGCCGCGATATTTCGCGCTTACCGCGCAAATTACCGAACGCTTTAAAGCCGAACAACAAGGCAAAACCGAGCTGCAACTGGCTCTGTGGGCGGAAACCTCCAAACTGGCCGAAAAAGATGCGCTGATTGGGCCATTGCAGTTGCGTTTGGAATCGCAAACCGAACAGCTGAATAAACTGGAATTGGCGGTGGAAGAGCAAAAAATTCTGCGCGAGCGCGATCAAGCCAGCGCCGAAAAATTGTTGGCGGACACCATTGCCAAACATCAAGCCGAGTTGGCGCGTTACGCCGACTCGGCCAAACATTCGGTGGCACCAGCAGCGGCTTACTCGCAGCCGGTATCTCAGCCGGAGCCCAACGTGGTTATCAACGAAGCTCCCGCCATCCAACCCGCCCCGGCTATAGTTGCTGAGCCTGTTGTGGCTCAGGCACCTGTCGAGCCGCCAAAGCTAGTCGAGCGTGAAGTTGCGCAGGTTGTCGAGAAGCCCAAAGCAGTGGTTGCCGAGCCGGCACCGGCGAAGCAGTCATCCGTCGATAAATTGGCCGAAAAAAGCGGCGGTTTCGGCAAGTTCAAGCAAATGTTGAATAACACCATGCAGCAGATGGCGAAGTTGGATCAAAAGCTGGGTACACAGACCGAAGTCGCTGCCGAGGCCATCCAGGAAGAGTTGGAAGAAATCGCCGCGCCTATAATGGAAGCGGCTGTTGAGCTTAAGGAAAATGTGTTGGAAATCGCGGAAACTGCCTCGGAAGCGGTTAAAGAGCCGGCTGCCGGCGTTAGCAGTAAGCTGAAAGGTTTGTTCGGTAAAAAATCGGCAGAGCCTGCCGTTGCGCCTGAACCGGTAGCGGTAGAACCCGAGCCAATTGCCGAGCCAGTTGCCGCCGCAGCCGAGCCCGCGAAGCCAGCCGGGCTAAAAGGTTTGCTGAAAAAGTGGAAATGATAGTTTCCGCTGCTTAGACATCAGCCGGGCGAGAGCTGTTTGCCCGGCTGCTTAATCTGCCTGCGTCTTCCAATTCATCCGCCACCGCTCCCGTTTCTAAGCGGAAGGCACTCCAATCGAAATCCGCCATGGGCGGGGACCGGCCCAAAAGCAGGCGTAGGGTGTGGTGAATTTACGAACCGCACCAATCGCGAACGATGCGCTTCACTCTGTTCAGCACATCCTATGGCCCTGACCGCAATGTAATGGAACTTTTGTAGCCTCGATGCAGCGCTAGCGGAATCGAGGGCGTCGGCCTGCCCATCATCAAGCCCTTATCGACAATTGAAGTGTGTTGGCCTTCGGAACCTCGATTCCATCGAGGCTACTTGCTTTGGCTTCAGTGACCGCAGTGGAATGGATAGCCGCCTGATAGTGTTTATGATTGCAAGACCGGAGCTGGTCTTGCGTAGCCTCGATGCAGCGTTAGCGGAATCGAGGGTGTAGACCATCCGTCATCAGACTAACCTCGCCAAATTTTAAGGGTGTTGGACTTCGACTCCTCGATTCTATCGAGGCTACTTGCTGTTCAGGATTCCTATCTCGGACAAAGTGAATCAGCCAATTAGTATGATCATGTCTCATGAGTTATAGCGTTCAGGGTAAGGCGGGCCAGGTGGCCTCGCCTCGACCGAGGGGTTAGGCGTCACTGCGGGCGCCTAGCATCAACGATCTTCAGCAGGTGTGAGGCGAGGATGATCATGTCTCGGGCTTCTTTGGCTTCGATCTCGACGCGACGATGTGAAGAAGGATTCTTGTAGCTTCCAATCGCACCGGTCATCAGGCTCATGAGCGCGACACGTTCACCACGTTCAGCGTTCATGTCGGTCAAGGGACCGTCCTCAGGATGAAAGGCTCTGCTGGCGAGTGGCACTCCCACGAGGTCGTGTCCTAGGTTCGCGGCAGTTCGTATCGATACCTCCAGCGCTTTGAAGGCCTCGAACACCGCCGTCTCGAACCGAGACTGAAAGAACAGTGGCCGCACGTGGAGCAGCAGCTCCGGATGTAAGAACGCCTCCGGCAACTGCTCGCTCGTCATGAACTGCCGAAGTGCTTGATGGTCACGGAGGGCCTCACCCTGACGAGTGGGCAAATACCACTCGTTGTCTTGCTCTGGGTGTCTTGCGATGAACCCGTTCGCCTCGAGCCACGACCAGGCAGAGGAGCAGGCGATGCCGACAGCATCGTCGTCCGGCTGTCCAGGCGGAGCGTACTCGCGGCCGGTCTGCATGCAGAAATTGCGGCGATTCCACACACCGCGTTCCATTGGCCCCGCGGACATCAGCACCTCCAGCACACACCCAGCGAGGTCAGCTGTTTGCATTCCGGCCACGGCATTGCTTTCAGGGATGAGTGCGCGCAGTGGGGTCATTCGTGACGCCTAACAAGGAATTGGATAGTTTCCGTATATCTACCGAAAAACGATCTTCGGCACGATAAATTATTGATCTGCATATCATCTTCCTTTCTGTATATCAATCGACGGATAAGTAATGATTGGTAACGGCCAGACCGCTGTTATTGGATCAGAGCGAGCGATAGAACGCAACGGGGTGGTTATGACCGTTAGTGACTTCCAAAAGTCGAAATCACTACCGGCATAATCTTATCGAAATCGGTAACCGCCGCGTCATCGGAACACGTGGCGGACTTCAATCGGAATAGCCAAGCCGCCTAAACTTCCGGCACAAAAAAGAACGGGCTGCCTTCGTGGCCGGCATGCTGTAAGGGGGCGTATTGCGGCATTTGTTCAAAACCGCCGCGCGCCGCCGACGCTCTTACTTGATTGGCCACATCCCGGAAGATGTCGTAGTCCTCGATAATCCGTTTGTTACCGCGCAATACTTTCAAAAATGCGTTGGCAAAGACGGAATGATCGCCTCCGCCTTGGTCCATAACCGGTTTCACGCCGCCGGAAGTTAGCACGGTGCGGGCCTTGCGGCTGTTCATGGCTTTTAACCAGCGTTCGCGCTTGGCGTCGTCCATGCCTTCTGGCAGTTTGGCCACCGCCGAACCGGTCAGAGCGCCGGAGTAGCAGGAATCGGCCACTACCATAATGTGCTTAGCCGGCATGATGCTCAAGAACTCGGTGATGCTTTGGCTGGAAATCCAGTTGGCGCTATTGCCGGTTTCCGAATCGACCGGTAGCCAATAAGCGGTCTGACTTTTCTTGTCGATCTCGCCATGGCCGGCGTAATAAACCAGTAAATTATCCTGTTCGGTGAGTTTTTGATTCAGTTCGTTAAACGCGGACATGATCGCGTGGCGATTGGCGTTGATCAGCAATTTGGTTTTGAACCCGTAGCGCTCACGTAGTAGCAGTTCCAGGCTTTTGGCGTCGGCGATTGGTGTTTTTAATGAAGGATAAGCGCCGTATTCGTTATTGCCGATGATGATTGCATAGAATTTGCCGAATTGAATATTGCCAGAGCGTTTCAATTCGCTGCCGTTGCTGCTCGGAAACACTTCCTCGGCCGCATTGCCGGACGCCAGCAGGCGCAAGCTCAAGTCACTGCTTTGATTGCGCTTGTCGGTGGCGACGATGCGCACCAAGGTTTCGTCGCCTTTTAAACTAACGTCTGTTTCAAAACGGCCGTTGGCATCGACTTTTATCGCTTTGTCGTTCAACAATAAACGGCTCAAGCCGGTCGCCGCGTCTATTTTGCCGACGATGCGTTTGCTGCTCTCGCCCAAGCCAAATTGAATGCTGGGAATACCCCGAGTGACGGTGACGGCGGGTTCCAGTAATTCGATATTGGGGCCGTTGCCGCTCGCCACCAGATTTGAGCTTTGTTGTTGTAGTTTTTCTTTCAGCGCGGCAATTTCCTTGGCTTGCTGTTGTAAGGCCTGCTTGCGCAGATCTATTTGGTTTCTGTCCAGTTTGTCCGATGAGGTTAGCCAGCCGGTCAGTTCCGCGGATTGCTTTTGATAGGTTTCGATTTTTTCGTTGAGCTTGTTCTCGATGTCGTTGGTTTTGCTTTCAGCGGCTTTCGCACTGGGGCTTTGCTGGCGCGCCGCTTCCAGCTCGCGTTTCATGCGTTGTCTTTCCTGGCTGAGCGACTGTGTCAGACTGCCCAATTTGGCTTGCTGGTCTTTTAACTGGCTTTCTTTTTCGTGCAATTGCTTTTCCAGCGATTCAATGTCGCTGGAGCCGCTAGGCGTAACGGATTTTTGTTGTTGTAGTTTGTTACGCAAGGCTTCCAATTCATCTTGAGCCTTACGCAAACTGTCCTGTTGATCCAGGGTTTGCTGACGGGTGCTTTGCAGTTGCTCTCGCAGTTGCTCTGCTTCGCGGCGTGATTCGGCTACTTCGCTGCGCAGTGTCGCTAATTCTTCGCTATTGGCGATGGCTTGGGCATTCACGGCTGGGGCGAACTGGATGCCGGCGTCCTCCAGGCCGGCCGATTTGCGATA
Organism: Methylomonas sp. 2F7; assembly: GCF_057126975.1. Classification (NCBI taxonomy): domain Bacteria; kingdom Pseudomonadati; phylum Pseudomonadota; class Gammaproteobacteria; order Methylococcales; family Methylococcaceae; genus Methylomonas; species Methylomonas sp. 2F7. The sequence continues at coordinate 3,628,799 of NZ_CP195203.1, read as the reverse complement.
CCAACGCAACGCGGCTTCCTTGTCTTCTGTAACGCCCAGCCCTTTTTCATAGAGATGGCCCAAGTTCAACTGTGCTTGAGAGTTACCTTGGTTGGCGGCTTTTTCGTACCACTGCGCGGCGGCTTTATAGTCGGCTTGCGTGCCCAGGCCTTTTTCGAAAATCTCGCCGACATAGAGCTGCGCGGCGGCGTCGCCTTCCTGGGCTTTGGGTAGCCAGATATTTAAGGCGCTGGCGTAGTTGGCGCGATCATATGCGACATATTCGCCGCCGCGTACTTCGCAATCGGCGGCGGTAGTCCGAATCGGGCGGCGGGCACTGAGATAGGTCATTTGCGAGCCGAGTTTGCGTACTTGGCCCGGTAACAAACAATCGACGACAAACAGTTTACTGGTATCTGCCACGATATAGCCTTCGGTAGCCTTGGCCATTTCTTCCTGGCTGACATCTCTGGCGCAGGCGGACATTAAAATGCCGCCGATTGCCAATGCGAGTGTACGATTCAATACTCTTTGTGTAGCCATGAGGTGCCGCCTTCGAATGAATGGTTTTATCCGCCAACCATAGCAGAAATCCGCTAGGCCGCAAATGACTAGGGCAGGTGCTCCAGGTGTTTTAACATCTGCGGCCAAATAGCTTGCCAGCCATGGCTGTGATCGGCATCGACGATTTGCACGTTGCTGTTGGGACGTTGCTGTAAGGCTTGTTGGAATAATGCCGGCAGAATGTTGTTATCGCGCTGCCCCAGCAGGTGCCATTCCGCAATGCCGGGTTTGACGGCGCGCGTAGCCGGGTTTAGCGAGTCGCTCAAGCGCTGATAGCCGTGATGATCGGCCCAGATATCGATGTCGTAATTTCCCGCCAGCGTCACTACGGCGACCGTTTGCGGCAAGCGCTCGGCTATCAGTAGCGCCAGCGTGCCGCCGCCGCTGTGGCCGATCAATACCACTTCGCGGTAACCTTTTAGTGTGCAGAACTCTGTTAATGCTTGGGTCATAGCCGCTACCACGCGTTCGCCGTAGCGGGCCCCGGTCCACAAGCTTTGCGAGCAGCCGGAGTCGCCGGCGTGGCCGTTGTAGCATGGCCGTCCCATGTACAAAGCCGGCTCGGGGTCGGAAGCCATTAATGACAGAGCGGTGGAGGTGCGGGTAGTCGGGTCGGCGGCCGGAAACAGTCCACGTTCCCAAGGGCGGCCGTCACCTTCGAGATAAACATGCAGGCGTTTACCGGCGGATGGTGGTAAACGGGTAAAAGATGTCAGTTTGAATCCGGCGGCTTCAGATTCTAAGGCCTGAAAGCCGAACGCCGTGGCTTGCTCATGCAGGCGCATCGCCGGTGTACTGCAAGCTGCCAGGAAAAGCAGCAGACTCAGTTTAATCAGCAAATGTAGCTGCTTGAAAGGCATGAGGAAAATGCGATTTGCAATAAACCACGCTGCTGGCGAGGCTTGCAGCGTGGTCCTGGTGCGCGGTCGATTGACAATCGACCCGGTTTATTAAATGGCTGGATTGTTTTAAAACGACAGCCGCAGACCGCTGGAAAACGCGTGGTTTGAAACGTTTTCCCGGTCGATGATGGTGTTGTAGGCCACGAAAGCCGACATGCCATCGGCAAATTGGCCAGCCACGTTGAATCCCAGTTGCATGAAATCGCGGTCCGGATTGTCGGAGCGGATGTTAAAGCCGGCATTGTTTTGCACGAAGCGTACGACGCTGACTTGGGCGTTATAACTGGATTCATGTACCCATTCGGCATTGACTTGCGGCACGATGACGCCCCAAGGCAAGCTCCAGGCATAGGAAGCCCTGGCGCCGGCTTTGGTCAGCATGGATTCTATGTTTTGTTTGCCGTAGCTGGTGCCGAAACTGGCGCCGCCGGATTCCCGATAGCCGTCCACTTCGGTTTTGGCGTAGTCGAAACCGATATATGGCCCGACCACCACCTTGTCGATGTGGTAGTTATAACCCGCGCCCAAGCTGGAGGCATACTGCATGCCTGAGGTGCTGCCTTTTGCTGAGGTGTTGAAAAAACTCATGGCCCGCTCGGATTCGTAATCGATGCCGCCAACGCTGGCCAGCGCGTCGATATAGAAATCCTGAATATTCACAGTGCTGTATAGCGAGCCGGTATAGGCTGCTGTATAGAGCTGACCGGCGCGGTTGCTGAAATCGGCTTTGTTGTGCGCGTTATTAAAGGCCAGGCCCACAAAAAAATTATCGGTGAACGCATAATCCGCTCCGACCGTGACTCCTTGGTTGTCGAAGCTGTAACCCTGTTCGTTGGCGGAGCGGTTCCGGCTACCAAAACTGCCGTCAATGTTGCCGTATATGCCCAGGCGTTGGAATATTTCCGGTAGCTCATCGCCGCTGGCGCCGCCAATTTTGGTGCCGCCCAGATTGATGCCGCCCGCATTACCGGCGCGCAAGGTGGCGATGCGATCCATTACGCTACTGAAATTCGCGCGCGAGGTGGCAACCGTGGTGGCTGCAATCGTATTGATCTCTTCCGGGGTGATCTGATCGATAACGTCGGCTTTTGCTGCGGTGCCTAGGCTGGCGATTCTGGCGCAGTCGCTAATGACCGTGGAACTGGTGGGTGAAGCGCATAAGCTGTTGATTGCCAGGGACGTGGCGCTGGCATTAGAGGTGGATTCGATAATTTGCGATTGGGAAATGACTGCGCCGCCGCTGCCGGCATAGCTAATCAATCTCGCACTGCCCGAGCCGGTGCCGGTGCCGGGAATGATCAGTCCCGAGTCGCCGACTATCAGTAACACATTGCCCGTGTCGCTGTTTATATTGGAACCCGCGATGGCGTCGGCTGACCCAAACGGGTAGTTTGCCAGCGCGACCGTATAACTGCCGGGACTCAAGGGGTAGTCGTTAATCAACGAGTTAAAATTCGGAGAAACGCCCGCCGCGCCGCAGTCTATTTGGTTACAGCCGTCGTCGTCCTGAGTGAGCACGGAGAGGCTGGTAAAGTTGCCGGTGCCGCTCAACAGGAAAATATAGGGATCTGTTGTCGGGCCGCTGGTGGCAATATCGACCAGCGTGGTCTGTGTCAGCGAAAAGGGCAGGTAGCCGACCGACCCAGTGCCGGAGCCGGTTAGATTGAATGTGCCGCTCGCGAATTCCACGCCTGCCGCGAGTGGCGACGCCAGCAGCAAAGTCACTAGCGAACTTGCGGTTAGGGATTGCCGTTTGTTCCATCGCGCAACAGCGGTTTTAGAACAGAATAGTTCAAAAAAAAACAGTGATTTCATGAGCATTTATCCGAAATAATTTTTGCAACTTATTATAGATGCATGTCGATGTTTTCAATAGTAATTAAATTTTGTTTGGAGATTCGGCATAGACCAATCGAGCTTGTTCATGCTCAATCGTGGTCAGTAAATTTCTGATGACCGTTAGGCTCGGGAAGTAGCAAATGCAGTGGTGGAACGAATTTTCCGGGCCTGGGCGGGATTTATCCCGGCCGATTTTGGGGCTGGAGGTTTTTAGACCGTAAAGGGCAATTGCAGCGACACGAACAAGCTCTTCGGCTAAAATCCTTACACTTTCCCTGACTGTTGTTTGCCATGTCCAGATTCGAGCTCGCATTGAAAGCCTTTCAGCAGGCTCAACTAGCCTATGAAGATTTATTGGCCGTGGCAGCCGCGTTAAGCGCGGAACCCGAACAGGTTTTAGATGCAGCTCGACAATTCTTGGAAAACGAATATCGGAACGGAAAAATTGGCGCGGATGTTTATCGCGGTTTGCAAGCTGCTATGCAAGACGAAACCCGGATTGCCGGCGAGCAAACCCAAATGGCGCCCTCGCGGGTATCCAATCAAGACGATGCGACCAGTATAGTTTCCGCGCCGGCTAAATCGGCGACGGTACTGCCGGTTTCACCCGCTACGCAAACACCTACATTGACGACCGAATCCTTATTGCAAGGTTTGGACCCCTCGCAGCCGCGCGCCGAGCTGACAGTCGGCAGCACCTTGAAAGGTCGTTTTGTGCTCGAAGAATTGCTCGGGGTGGGCGGCATGGGTATGGTGTTTAAAGCCACCGACTTGCGCAAAGTGGAGGCCTCGGATAAAGAGCCGTTCGTGGCTTTAAAAGTGTTGAACCAGGATTTTCAATTCAATCCGATGGCGTTGGTGGCCTTGCAGCGGGAGACCAAGCGTGCGCAAACCCTGTCTCACCCCAATATTATTAAAGTCTACGACTTTGATCGGGACGGCACTCACGTGTTTATGTCGATGGAGTACTTGCAGGGCAAGCCGCTCAGTCACTTGATCCGTGAGCATGTCGACAGCGGCTTACCCTTCAAAAAAGCCTGGCCTATCATCAGCGCGATGTCAGAAGCCTTGGCGCACGCGCATAAAAAAAATATCGTTCACTCCGACTTTAAACCGGGCAACGTGTTTGTCGGTGACGACGGCGAAATCCGCGTGCTGGATTTCGGGATCGCCTGCGCCATTGGCCGTAGTGAAAAAGACGGCCACGACGCGACGATATTTAATGCCCGGTCGCTGGGCGCGATGACCCCGGCCTATGCCAGTTTGGAACAACTGCAAAATAGCGATCCCGATCCGCGCGACGATATTTATGCCTTGGCCTGTATCACTTACGAATTGTTGAGTGGCAAGCATCCGTTTGGCCGGCTGTCGGCGGAAAAAGCCATGGAAGTCAATTTACAGCCCAAACCCATCGCTCAGCTGAAGCGGCGGCAATGGAAAGGATTGCAAAAAGCTTTGGCCTTTAGGCAGGAAGATCGCAGCGCCAATATTGATGAGTTTTTAACGGCCATAGGTCCGCATACCTCGGTATATTACGGTTTATGGTCAACAGCATTGTTTATTGCCTGTTTGATTGGCTTGAACGTCTATTGGACCTTAAACGAAAAAAATACCAATACCGAGGTTGTGAAGGTTGCCGTGGAATTAAGCCCGGAGCAAAATCAGAAAATCAAAGATTTACTGGAGTTGGCGGATATTCATTTCGATGTCGGTTATCTCACCGCGCCGACCGGTAGCAACGCGTTCTGGGCCTACCAGGAGGTTTTGAAAATCGATCCTTACAATAAAGCGGCTGTGGACGGTATCAATAAAATCGCCGATACGCTGGAACAGCAGGCGTGGGAGTTTTACGAAAAGAACGACCGCTCAGAGGCCTTGAAAAAAGTGCAAGAAGGCTTGGAAGTTAATCCTGTGCACAAGGGCTTGCAGAGTTTGCGAGATAAGCTCAGATTCAATTAACCAATCGATTAACCTCAGATATTTCGCGGTTTGTAAGCGGATTTTTCGATCATGCGCTACCCGCTGCCATGCTAGAATTCGGCGCATTATGACTTCCTATGCGCCGATTGCCAGTGGCTTCCCAATTATTCCCAGTATCCGATGATGCAACGCCCGCGCGACTGCGGGAAATTCCTTATAACTACACTTCGTTTTCCGATCGCGAGATCGTAATTCGCCTGCTGGGCGAAGACATGTGGGGGGTGCTTGATTCGTTACGCGACGAGCGGATCACCGGGCGTTCCGCGCGGATGCTTTACGAAGTATTGGGCGACATTTGGGCTGTGCAACGCAATCCTTATCTCGAAGACGACTTGCTCGACAATGGCAAAAGGCGGCGCGCCTTGCTGCAAGCCTTGCGGCATCGTTTGGGGCAGATGGAAGGCCGACAAACTGAGTTGGAGAACCAACACGCCGAGCGGGCCGAGCGCGTGGGGCAATTGATCGCCGCGGCCCATCAGGCGGTGAATGAATTCGAAGCCCATTTCGAACGCACTGCGCAATTGCGCCGCAGCGTGCTGACGCTGTTGTCGCAATACACTCGTAAAGATAATATTAGCTTCGACGGCTTCGCCCGCGTCAGTCACGTTACCGACGCCACCGACTGGCGGGTGGAGTATCCGTTTGTGGTGCTGTACCCGACCTCCGAAGACGAAGTCGGGCATTTGGTGCGCGGCTGCATCGAACTTGGCCTGACTATCATCCCCCGCGGTGGTGGTACGGGTTACACCGGCGGCGCGGTGCCTCTCAATGCTTATTCCGCAGTGATCAATACCGAAAAGCTGTTGGCGATGGGGCCGGTGGATCGACATACGCTATTGCCGGGCGTGGAGTGTTCGTATGCGACGATCCACACCGGTGCCGGTGTAGTCACCAGACGAGTAATGGAAACCGCCGAACAGGCCGGTTTGGTGTTCGCCTGCGATCCAACTTCTGCCGATGCATCTTGTATCGGCGGTAATATTGCGATGAACGCCGGTGGTAAAAAAGCTGTGCTATGGGGGACTGCTCTGGATAATCTGGCTTCCTGGCGGATGGTGACGCCGGACGGCAATTGGTTGGAAGTCGAGCGCCTGAATCACAATCTGGGCAAGATCCACGAACAAGACAAAGCCGGGTTTTTGTTGAAACGTTTCGATGCCAGCGGTAAACAATTGCTGGGTGAAGAAACGCTGGAAATTTCCGGCAGTTTTTTCCGCAAGACCGGGCTGGGTAAGGATGTGACCGACAAGTTTCTTGGTGGTCTGCCGGGGATTCAAAAAGAAGGTTGCGACGGCATCATCACCTCCGCGCGCTGGATTCTGCATGAAATGCCGCCGGTTAGCCGTACGTTTTGCCTGGAGTTTTTCGGGCAGGTGCGGGAAGCCGTGCCATCGATAGTCGAGATTCGCGATTATCTGGCTGATTTGCCGAAAGAAGGCGCCAATCGGGTCATGTTGGCGGGTTTGGAGCATCTGGACGAGCGCTATGTGAAAGCAGTGGGCTATGCCACCAAAGCCAAGCGCCACGGCAGGCCGAAGATGGTGCTGATCGGCGACATCGTTGGCGACGACGAAAATCAGGTGGCCATGGCGGCGTCGGAAGTCGTGCGAATATGCAATGCGCGCGGAGCCGAGGGCTTTATTGCCGTCAATCCGGAAACCCGTAAAAAATTCTGGCTGGATCGTGGTCGGACAGCGGCGATTGCCAGACATACCAACGCCTTTAAAATCAACGAAGATGTGGTGATCCCCTTGCCGCGCATGGGCGACTATTGCGATGGTATCGAGCGTATCAATATCGAATTGTCGCTAAACAATAAATTGCGCCTATGCCAGGCCTTAACCGAATTGCTGAGCGGCGATCTGCCGTTGCGGGCCTATGAAGAAGGCGTGAATAAGTCCGAATTGCTGGACGAGCGTCGGGCCTTGGCTTTGGATGCGGTGGGCACGGTAAAAGCGCGTTGGCAATGGATATACGACAGTCTGGATTTACCGTTGGCAGAAGCCGAAAAAGCCTTCGAGTCACACAGTATTCAGGTCGGCGAACTCAGCAATCGCGCCGCCGAGCCGGTTCTGTTTCATCGCTTGCAGGATTACTCGCTGCGGGTGTCGTGGAAGCAGGAATTACTACCACGCCTGCGGGAAATTTTTGAAGGCGATAATTTCCGGCCCATCGTCGAGCGTGTCGAGGCTTTGCATAAAGAGATATTGCGCGGCCGAGTGTTCGTGGCTTTACACATGCACGCCGGCGACGGCAATGTGCATACGAATTTGCCGGTCAACTCCGATCATTACGAAATGTTGCAAGAAGCCAATGCCGCCGTGGCGCGGATTATGGCTTTGGCGCGTTCGCTGGGCGGGGCGATTTCCGGCGAGCACGGTATTGGCATCACCAAGTACGAGTTCTTGACCGAAGATGAATTAGCAGATTTTCATGCTTATAAAAACCGTATCGATCCGGAAGGCCGTTTCAATCGCGGCAAGTTGATGCCGGGTGCGGATTTGCGCTCCGCTTACACTACCTCGTTCAGTTTGATGGGTTTCGAATCGCTGATCATGCAGCAGAGCGACATCGGCGCGATTTCCGATTCGGTGAAGGATTGTCTGCGCTGCGGCAAATGCAAGCCGGTTTGTTCAACGCATGTGCCGCCGGCCAATTTGTTGTATTCGCCGCGCAATAAAATTCTGGCGACGTCGTTATTGATCGAAGCGTTTTTGTACGAAGAACAAACCCGGCGCGGGATTTCGATTACCTATTGGAAAGAGTTTGAAGACGTTGCCGACCATTGCACGGTTTGCCACAAGTGCTTCAATCCTTGTCCGGTGGACATCGATTTCGGCGATGTGTCGATGAATATGCGCAATCTGCTGCGCAAGATGGGTAAACAAAGTTTCAATCCGGCTAAAACCATGGCCATCGCGTTTTTGACCGCATCCAGCCCGAACACGGTCAAGGCGATGCGCACGGCGATGATCGAATGGACTTACAAGGCCCAGCGCATCGGCAATACGCTGTTGAAACCGTGGAGCAAAGCGCAGATCGCCCAGCCGCCGGCCACGGTCGGCAAGCCGCCGGTGCGCGAACAGGTGATTCATTTCATGAATCGGAAAATGCCTGGCGATTTGCCGACAAAAACGGCGCGGGCGTTGCTGGACATCGAAGACGGACAAATCGTGCCCATCATTCGCGATCACGCTAAAACCCGGACCGATTCCGAAGCGGTGTTTTATTTCCCCGGCTGCGGTTCAGAGCGTTTGTTCTCGCAAGTCGGTTTGGCGACGCAGGCCATGTTGTACGAGATTGGGGTGCAAACCGTATTGCCGCCCGGCTATTTGTGCTGCGGCTATCCGCAACGCGCTGGCGGCCAGTTCGATAAGGCGCAGAAAATCACCACCGATAATCGCGTATTGTTTCATCGTGTCGCCAATACGCTGAATTATTTGGATATCAAAACCGTGGTGGTTAGTTGTGGTACTTGCCAGGACCAGTTACAGGATTACGAATTCGAGAAAATTTTTCCCGGTTGCCGCTTGATCGATATTCACGAATATCTGCTGGAAAAAGGCGTCAGGCTGGAAGGCGTGAATGGTGCGCGTTATCTCTATCACGACCCTTGTCATAGTCCGTTCAAACAGCAAGATCCGATGAAAGTGGTCAATCAGTTGATCGGTGCGCCGGTCGCCAAATCCGAGCGCTGTTGCGGCGAGTCGGGCACCTTGGCAGTGGCACGGCCGGATATTTCCACGCAGATTCGTTTTCGCAAGGCGGAAGAATTACAGAAAGATACCGCTAAATTACGGGCCGATGGCTACGACGGCGCGGTGAAAATGTTGACCTCCTGTCCGTCGTGCATGCAAGGTTTGCAGCGTTTCGAAGACGAAGTTGAGCAGATGGAAGTCGATTACATTGTCGTGGAAATCGCCAAACATGTATTGGGTGATAACTGGATGACCGGGTATCTGGATCGGGTCAGCAAAGGTGGTATTGAGCGGGTTTTGGTGTGATGTAGTGTTGTCGATGGCGGCCGGCTGATTTTTCAGTCGGCTCTGCTTTCTGATTTGTCGATGATGAGGAATGTACTTACCTTCGGACAATAAAAAAGCCGCGATAAATCGCGGCTTTTTAAATTTGGAGCGGGAAACGAGACTCGAACTCGCGACCCCGACCTTGGCAAGGTCGTGCTCTACCAACTGAGCTATTCCCGCAAAAATATAGTAATGGAGGCTGCGACCGGAATCGAACCGGTATATACGGCTTTGCAGGCCGCTGCATAACCATTTTGCTACGCAGCCTTTATAGGGACAATAAAAAAAGCCGCGATTTGCCGCGGCTTTTTAAATTTGGAGCGGGAAACGAGACTCGAACTCGCGACCCCGACCTTGGCAAGGTCGTGCTCTACCAACTGAGCTATTCCCGCTTGGCTTACTATCCTGCCTATTATAAAAAGATATTTTTTTGTGTCAACAGTTATTGCAGGTTTATTGCCGAAGTCCAGGCTTTTCGGCCTTGGCATTCGCCGGATTCAGTGATCTCTACTTCAGCCCACAGAACATTTTTATCGGTAGTATCTGCCTGAGCTTGGATCAGTTTGACAGGAGTATTAAGCGGCATGTGTTTGCACGCGCCGTCACGATCATTTTCTTCGGTATCATCGTAAGCCGCCATGGAGCCGGGGACAGCGACTAATCTGACAGTTGCATTAGGATCGTAAGTATTGGGGCTTTTCAACACGTAGTTTTGTCCGGGGACCATGGCTTTCGCTTGGTGAACCGGCAATTTGGCATCAGACCCGCCGCCCATAAACACGGCTACCACGATCAATGCAACTGCGCCGACACCGCCAAAAAATACTTTAGGGTTGGATTCTTTCAGGGCCAGCAGGTTAGCGATAATATTGCCGGCCGCATCTTTCGCCGCGGCGGCGGAATCAGAGGCTGGAGCTGTTTCCGGTTGCTTAGGCTCTTCAGCTTGATTTTGGGCTTCGGTCTCGTTGTTGTTTTCGTCAAGGCTCATGCGATGTTTCCTCTTAAGCTAGTTATTATTATGGTTAAGTGGCTAAAGTTACCACGCCGTTCGAACATTTCAAGCATTCATTTTTTAGTTATTTAGTCGTATCTTAAGGGGAACTGTAGCAAAAATGAACAAGCTGGGATAAAAAAGCTGATAGGGCTGCTGGTTTGCTGTCTTTGGATAGTGTTTGGCTATGCAATTATCGAAGTCGGCGTTGTTAGTTTAAATCCAAATTTTTTGGTTGCGGTTGTTGTGGTGCTCGGGTCTACGTTGGCTTTGTTGGCGCGGGCGCGAGCTTTGTGCCCACGCGGGGTGTGTAGGTTTGTTTGGATGATGTTTCGCTTTCGCGAGCCTTGATTTAAGGCCGGTTCTCGCACCGGCGGGCGAGATACTTTCTTTTGCTCCGCCAAAAGAAAGTATCCAAAGAAAAGGCGGCCCGGAAGCCGCTTTTCCCCTGCGTTCCTCGCTTTTGATAGGGGTTGCCGAAAGGGGCTTCCTGTCCCTTCGGCAACGTGCGGCATCCATGCCGCACCCCTAGCGGGCGATTCCTATCAAAAGCTCCGGTACTCGGCGCGGCATATGGGACAGAACCGCCCCCAAATTCATCGCTCGCTTTGGGTTTCCGCTATTGCTCCAACCAGTCTGTAGGGTGCACTAAGAACTAAAGGTCATTTAGTGGGAATACGGACGCAATATCGTTGTATATATCCTCTAATTGCCCCGCCTCTAAACCAAGAGATGCATAAAGTTTAAAATCAGCAGATTGCTCCGTCATTTCAATTTTCAAAGTGACGTGACCAAGGGATGTGGTCGCCGCAGAGAGATAGAGTTCGCCGTCGAGTGCGGACCATACCTTCTCACCTTTCCATCCTTTCCATGATTCAGCCATTTCTCGGAATAGGAGACTAGGTGGGCCCGAAAAATATGTTGTTGATTGAACTTCTCCAATGAACGGCGCGCCAGAAATCGAAGCAACAAAATCAATTGCATCGCTTGTGCTTCCCAACAGCCGAAAGCTCAATGTAGTGGAGTTATCGCATGATTTAATTGAAACAGAGTTCATATTAATCGCGACGCTCTGAGTTAACCGGCTGGCCCGGCTTTATCGCGTAACCTCCTGCTAGCTCTAGTTCCGGTTAATCGTTGGGTTAGGCGTGCAAAGCCCCATGCTATAAGCCAAAAAACAATGGTGGCAAATATACTTGTAATTACCCAGCCAACTGTAGTTGGGGTAGGAAAAATGCCATCATCTATAAACATAGGTGCGCCAAATATTTGCAGCAAAAATGCAGGAATGAAAAACAAGCCCATTGTGTAAAATAAAAAGCTTGTAATGAGCGGGCCTGGGCCGATGACAAATAACCACAAGCTAGCATAACCGCTAACAAGCAAACAAAACCAAGTTAATGTTCTAAGTGAAAACATCGTTTCAAATTGCCTAACTAGTAATTTAGGATTTCTGTGTGCCTATTTCAGGCAGGTAATACAAGGTTTTAATCCTAACAGAATTGCAGAGCAGATTTGAATCCTTCGTCCCGATTCAGGAGAAAGAATACTGTTTATGCTTAGCTTCTAAGGTCTGTTTGATAAAGCCGGTTTTGGCTAAAGCGTCACCGAAATGCATTGAAATTCCTTCTTTGCGCCATCGTCAGTTAGCAATTCGACACGATCATTCTGGCTCGGAAAAAAGAACGCTGCTTCGATATTCAAATCTCCCAGATCGATATGCTCCAGCCGCTCCAGCTCTCCTGAAGCACTATCCCATAAATACAACCAATGTTTCTCCAGCCGCTTTTCGTTAGCATGGAAAGGTCCGGCGACGATTAGGTATAGGTGGTCTTGGTGCCAGGCGATGTCGCGGATGCCTAAGCCGTCTAAATCCAATTCTATTGGCTCGGCGAATTGCGCGGCTTGGCCTTGTAGCAGTGCCAATGGATTGAGTAAGTGTACCAGGATGGCTTTGCCGTTTTTTAGGTAGCCGTTTTCGGTGTTGCCGCCGGCTAGCGGGTTTCTAAAGCCGATCAATAATCCATGTTCCGGTGTGGCTGCCAAGCCTTCTATGCTTAAGCCGCCTTTGCCTTTGGGTGGTATGCGCTCGGCTTGCTCCCAGTTATAGCGAGCAAAGCGTTTGTCCTGCTTTAGATCGTTAATCAATTGGGTATAAATCGAACCATAACGCTGGGCGCTGAAATTACCCGGTTCGTCTTCGGTTAGATGGATGCCGAATAAGCGCCGCCGAGCCGGTCGTTCGTCGCCTTCGCTATTGGTGCTGTGCGAGCCTATCCAGAAATAGACCTCGCCAATGCGCGCGCCGCCTTCCAGATCGATTTCCTGATGCTTGCCGTCTTTGATTTCGCCATCGAAAACTTCTGACAGGGCAATTGCCGGCTTTAGGGCTTTTTCTGCGTGTTTGTCGAATACGCTGAGTTCGTTGTCTTCGTCGTCCGCAACGATGAAGTAACGGTCATTTAGGGCAATGGCGCCGGATACATTCGATCGGCCTTTGTAGGTTTTTATATCCATATCGGAATCGCTGGCGAAATTTTGATTTCAAGATAGGTGGCCAGTCGGCGATGCCTGAATTAATCCGGCCCTAATATTGTCGCTCCCGCGCAGGCGGGAGCCCCGGTGCCACAATGGATTCCCACCTTCGCGGGAATGATGAAGGGTTGCTGATCTGCGCTGAACTAAGCTCGGAATTTACTCGTCTGGGCTGCCGATAAAGCGATAAACCAACGCGCCTAAAACCGCGCCAATAATCGGTGCCAGCCAGAATAGCCAGAGTTGCGCCAAGGCCCAGTCGCCGACGTAAACCGCCACACCCAGGCTGCGCGCTGGATTGACTGAAGTGTTGGTGACCGGAATGCTGATCAGGTGAATCAATGTCAGGCCCAAGCCAATCGCGACAGGCGCCAGGCCGGCTGGGGCGCGGGTGTCAGTGGCACCAAGGATGATCAGTAAAAACATCATGGTCATCACCACTTCGGTAATCAGTGCGGATAACAAGGAGTAGCCGCCTGGCGAATGTTCGCCGTAACCGTTGGAGGCAAATCCCGCCGCCACATCAAAGCCGGCCTTGCCGCTGGCGATTAAATACAAGACGCCGCCGGCGGCAATCGCACCGATCACCTGCGAGACGATGTAAGGCAACAATTGATTGGCTGGAAAGCGACCGCCCATCCACAAGCCAACCGACACCGCCGGATTGAGATGGCAACCGGAAATATGGCCGATGGCATAGGCCATGGTCAATACCGTTAAACCGAACGCCAGTGAAACGCCGAGCAAGCCAATGCCCACATTCGGAAACGCCGCCGCCAATACCGCACTTCCGCAGCCACCAAGAACTAACCAAAATGTCCCAAAGGACTCGGCAACATATTTTTTCATATGACTCTCCTGTGTGTTGTTATTGTTGTGCCTGTCATCGATCACTTGTTTTTTGTTTAATAATCAATCGGCTAGCGCACTGTATTCTGTGTCTTTGTGTGATGTCAATCACAAAAAACGGCTAGATTCTTGCTTGGTGCTTGCTATTTTTGGCTAGCGACTCGGTTGCGTGGAAGATAGTGGGTTTTGTGGCGTCAAAAATTACCGAAGAATTAGTCCGGGCAAGTCTGTTCTGTATGGCTAATTTCCCTATTCGATGTGAAAATTAGGGTTTATCACCTTGCCTGTCATTCTTGCCGGTTTATCCATGCCCGATATTTCCCAACACGGCCACAGTACCAATTTGATCGGCATGGCGACCGCTTGTATGGCCAGTCATCTATTCAATGATTATCCCAAGCCCTTACATATCGCCGGTACCCGGGAGTCGGCACCCGGACTGTTCGAACAGTTGGCCGGCCAAGCCACGTTGGCCGAGTGCGGGCGGATCTTTCAAGATTATATGTGCGTGGTATTCGGTTTCGAAACCGAGCAGCGCTTGCGCGACGATGCCGAGGGCCGGCGCCGGTATCGCAACAGTTATCTGCGCCTGATTCAGGATTGGGGGCTGGATTCCAATAATGCGCAGGGCGCGGTGTTGAAGGGTTGGGTGGAGAGTCGCTTCGGTTTGTTTCCCAGCTACCATAAGCAGCAGATCAGCAGTTTTATGAGCAAGGACTGGATTGTCTACATTGAAGAAAAGATGAACAGCCGCTATCACAACAATTGCATCTATATGCAGTTGGATTTGCTCTACGAGTTTTGCCAATGGGTGATAGAGCGTTTTCAGGTGCCGGCTGCAACCCATAAAACTCTGTATCGCGGCGTCAATGCCCTGGACGATTGGGTCGTTACCGAGCAAGACAAACAGCATAAAATCGTCCGCCTCAACAGTATTGTGTCGTTTACCGACCGCCCTAATATCGCCAGCGAATTTGGCGGGTATATATTAGAAGTGGAGGTGCCGATGGTGAAACTGGTGTTTTTTAGCGACCTGCTGCCGCATCACGCTTTGCGTGGGGAGGGCGAATACTTAGTGATTGGTGGCGATTATCGAGTAAAGGTGCAGCGATGAACGAGCAGTTAATGAATCGGGCTTTGGGGGCTTACTTGGGCTTTGCTTGCGGCGATGCATTGGGCGCGACGGTGGAATTCATGTCGCCGAAGCAAATCCAGAAACGTTACGGCGTGCATACCGAAATGATAGGTGGCGGCTGGCTCGGCTTGGAGCCTGGGCAAGTCACCGACGATACGCAAATGTCCTTGGCCTTGGGGGAAGCCATCATCGATCAGCAAGGCTGGAATTTGCGGGCGGTAGCCGACAATTTTTTGGCTTGGCTGGCAAGTGATCCGCCGGATGTCGGCAACACTTGCCGTCGCGGCATCCTGCGATATCGCGACAAAGGTTTATTGGTGGGCTTGCCGCGAGAAGATGATGCCGGCAACGGTGCCTGCATGCGCAATTTGCCGGTGGTGCTGGCAACTTTGGACCGGCCGGACGATTTCGAAGTTTGGAGCCTGGAGCAGAGTCACATCACGCATCACAACTCGTTGTCCGATGCCGCGACCCTGGCATTGGGGCGAATGACCAATCGATTGATTCACGGGCAAGGCCTTGAGGCCTGTTTGTTGGAAGCCGAACACTTGATCAATCAGCACAGCGAATTTGCCTACAATCCGTATCCGGGCAAAGCCTCGGGCTACATCGTCGATACCGTACAGACGGTGCTGCATCATTTTTTCAACACCGACAGCTTCGAATCTTGCCTGATCGCCACAGTCAATCAAGGCGGCGATGCCGATACCACCGGCGCCTTGGCGGGGATGTTGGCGGGTGCGAAGTATGGATTGGAGCGGATTCCTGAGCAGTGGTTGGAACGGTTGGATGGTGAGTTAGCAGAGCAAATACGTCAGCAAGTGACGGCACTTTTGCAAATGACTAACTGAGCAAATCCCCGGATACACTTTTCGGCTTGGTTTGTCTCAGGCGGCCACCCCAAATATAGCCCCAACTCCAGCGGTCAAGCCCATGGCCAACGCGCCCCAAAAGCTGACGCGCAATCCAGCAATCAACATTGAAGCGCCGCCAACGCGGGCGGATAGGGCGCCTAGCGATACCAACAGCAGCAAGGAGCCGCCGGCTACGGCCCAAATCAATACGGGTGCCGGCGTCCACAACACCAGCAATAAAGGCAATATTGCCCCAACGGAAAAACTGCCAGCCGATGAAAATGCTGCCAACACCGGGCGGGCGGTGGAGGTGTCGGTAATGCCAAGTTCGTCGCGGCTATGCGCGCCAAGCGCGTCGTGTGCCATCAGCTGGCGGGCAACTTCGGCGGCCAGCGCTTCGTCCAGGCCGCGTTCTACATAGATTGCGGTCATTTCCTCATGCTCGTGTTCCGGATAGGCGGCGAGTTCCCGGCGTTCGCGCTCCAGGTCGGCGTGTTCGGTGTCTGCTTGCGAGCACACCGAGACGTATTCGCCGGCGGCCATGGACATCGCGCCGGCTACCAGGCCGGCAATGCCGGCGATCAAGATATGTTTGGCATCCACGCCGGCTGCCGCGACGCCCAAAATCAGGCTGGCAGTGGACACTATGCCGTCGTTGGCGCCCAGCACGGCCGCCCGTAGCCAGCCAATGCGGTGATTTTTATGTCTTTCGATATGCATGCGGCTTCTCGTTGCCCAAGTAAGTGAGGATATGCTTGGATAGTAACCTGATTTTCCGGTCTAGGCCGAGTATTGTTGTCGGCTGTGAATGGGCTAGTTTGGTGCGTTACTTTCTGATTTATCGCAATCGGCCTAGAATAGCCGGTCAATATCTACTGTCATTGGCCATCGATGAAAGACCAGTCGTTTACTTTCGAACAAATTCATATCGAAGTCGCCCGCAACGCGTCCGACGATTTCAACCTGTTTCATGACAAGCATAAATGGTTGCAGGTCACGCATAATCCGTTTAAAGGCCCGATTGTGTTGGGCTTTCAGTTGAATACCCTGATCGAATATCAGATGCGCTTATACCGGGAAGCGCATCACGAAGACCAGATTATCGCCGACAATCAGCTGCGTTTTAGTAATTATCAGATCATCTTCGTCAATGCCTTGCGGCCGCGGCAGGCAATGACGCTGGATATCAAAAAGACGCTCATCGCGACGATACCGGAACTCACTTTAACCAATCGGATTGCGATCAAGTCGCAAGGTAAAACCATCTTGCTCGGGTATAAAAAAGAAACGAAACAGCCTTTGTTTTTAGCGGATACCGATTTAAGCGGTCTGCCGGATTTAAATGCGCTACCCGATAAAACCGTTGTGCCCGGCACCGAGTTTTTTTTGAAGCGTAAGTGGATGAATAACGGCAATGTGAAGAACTTTCTGTCGGGTTCGTTTGCGGAGCAGTCCGACTATTTCGATGAGTTGTTGCAAGTGGCACAGTATCCGGAAGTGTTTCCTTGCAGTTTGACTTCCGGCGCTTTGCTGGAGAAAGCGCAACTGGAAAACCACGATTTCAAGCGCAATCCGATGGTGTATACCTCGCACGACATATCGGTCGATCGCGTGCATTTGGCTAAGCTAAAAAACAACGACAAGCTGCATATTCTGGTTAAGCAATTGCCGGAGTCTCCGGATAAAACCCTGAATCACACCAGCATCATGTTGCGCACCTACGAATGTTTCGGGGTGTTGGAGAACAAGGCGGTTTTGTTTCGTATCAAACTGAATTTGGTGCCGTTGGAAGAAATTATTAAAAATTTGAGCGGGAAGACATAGCCTCAGGCCGCGAATCGCCTAGTCGCGGGCGAATGTTGTGAATTTTTTGGAACATAAAGTATAATCCGCGCTGTCGTTAGGCAAGGCCAGTGACGAGATTGCAAATTCAATTAATACAACACTAAAGATAAGGTAAGTGCTCGCAGTCAGGCATTTGCATTGTTCGAGGAAAAAAATATGAGTAATATCGAAGAACGAGTAAAAAAGATTGTCGCAGAACAATTAGGCGTAAAAGAAGAAATCGCGAACGATGCGTCTTTTGTTGACGATCTTGGTGCTGATTCTTTAGACACAGTTGAACTCGTCATGGCTCTGGAAGAAGAATTCGAATGCGAAATTCCAGACGAAGAAGCTGAAAAAATCACCACAGTCCAATTGGCTATCGATTATATCAACGCCAATCTGCAGTAAGTTGTTTCCAAAAGTTAGTGGGTGGTTTCCATCCACTAGCCGGTTTATCCCCCTTCTCTGGTTGTCTTCTTTTTTTACCGGTAGTTTACTGTGAGCACACGTCGAGTTGTTATAACGGGCTTAGGCGCCATTACGCCGTTAGCCAATAATGTTGCCGATACCTGGGATGGCATTGTCAACGGGAAGAGCGGCATTAGTCCGATCGATTCATTTGACATATCCCCTTTTGCAACGACGTTCGGCGGTGTCATCAGAAATTTTAATATCGGCGATTATATAGCCGATAAGGATGCCAAACGCATGGACGGCTTCGTGCATTACGGCATTGCTGCCGGTTGCCAGGCGATTGAGGATTCCGGTTTTGAAGTCACCGAAGAAAATGCCGAGCGCATCGGCGTAGCCATCGGCGCCGGTATTGGCGGTATCACCGGTATTGAAGAATGCTATGCCACCTACGTGGCGGGTGGTCCCAGACGGATTTCGCCTTTTTTTGTGCCGGGCAATATCATCAATATGATCTCCGGCAATCTGTCGATCAAATACGGTTTGAAAGGCCCTAACTTTGCCATCGTCACCGCTTGTTCGACCGGTACGCATAATATCGGCGACGCGGCGAGATTGATCAAATACGGCGACGCCGATGTGATGGTCGCCGGTGGCGCGGAACGCTGCACGACCTCGCCGACCGCGATGGGCGGATTTGCCTCGGCAAAAGCCTTGTCGCGTCGTAACGATAGTCCGACCACCGCCAGTCGGCCTTGGGATCGAGACCGTGACGGCTTCGTACTCAGTGACGGTGCCGGGGTCGTGGTGTTGGAAGAACTGGAACACGCCAAAGCGCGTGGGGCGAAAATTTATGCGGAACTGGTCGGTTACGGCATGAGCGGCGATGCTTACCACATCACCTCGCCATCCGAAGGCGGCGAAGGTGCGGCACGCTGCATGCGCAATGCGATGCGTGACGCTAAAGTGAATCCGCAAGACGTGCAATATATCAACGCGCACGGTACCTCGACACCGGCCGGCGATATTGGCGAAACGCATGCGATGAAATTAGCGCTGGGCGACTCGGCTTATAAAGTGGCTGTCAGCTCCACCAAATCGATGATTGGTCATTTGCTGGGCGCGGCAGGTGGTATCGAAGCGGTATTGACCGCCTTGGCTATTCAGCATCAAATTGCACCGCCCACCATCAATTTGGAAAATCCCGATCCCGAGTGCGATCTGGATTACGTTCCGAATACAGCCAGAAACATGAGCATCGATGTCGCCATTTCCAACTCGTTTGGATTCGGCGGTACCAATGGTTCGCTGGTTTTCAAACGTTACCAATAAGCGCTTCCGCTTCCGCAGTGTCTGGCTATGTTTTTATTAAACGGCGAGCACAGACACTGTGTCGATGTTTCTGATCGAGGTTTTCAATACGGTGACGGTCTGTTCGAGACCATCGAAGTATTGCAGGGCAAGCCGCTGTTTTTTGATCGTCATCTAAAACGCTTAGCCGAAGGTTGTCGCCGGCTGCTAATTCCGATGCCGGATAGTGCCTTGTTCGACGCTGAAGCCCGGCAATTGAGCCAGTCCAGCGAGCGAGCCGTGTTGAAGTTGATGGTGACGCGCGGCAGCGGCGGTCGCGGTTACCGGCAGCCCGATCACATTATCCCTACCAGACTATTCGGACTGCATCCTTATCCCGATTACCCCCATCACTTTCAAACAGACGGCATTGCCGCGCGTTTTTGCGACCAGCGTTTGTCTTTGAACCCGAGCTTGGCCGGCATCAAGCACATGAATCGACTCGAGCAGATTTTAGCCCGAGCGGAATGGCAGGACGCGGCGATTCAAGAGGGTTTGATGCTGGATACTCAAGATCACGTCGTGGAAGGCACGATGAGCAACCTATTCCTGGTTAAATCTGACAGTTTATACACGCCACCGCTAGGACAATGCGGCGTCGCGGGTATTGTGCGAGAGTTGATTATGGAGTTCGCGCAGCGGATCAAACTACCGTTATTTGAGCAAGCCATTGATCAAGCTGCCGTTTTGCAAGCTGACGAATTATTTGTCAGTAACTCGGTAATCGGTATTTGGCCGATCAATCGGCTGGAAGGGCAAGTTTTTAAGGTCGGTGTTATCACTCGGCGTTTGCAAGATCTGCTCAGCACAGCGCGCATGGCGGAGGTATAGCAGTGTTCAGAAGCATCATCGCATTTACATTATTAATGGTATTGGGCTTGGTGTCGATTTGGGCCGGCATGCACTATCAACTGATTCTCAAAAAGCCGGTGGTAATGACCGAAACTGTCATTGAAATTAAAAAAGGCGATACGCTGGAATCGGTGGTGAAAAATCTGCGTGCGCAGCAGGTGACGGTAAATCGCTTATGGTTTCGTTTATTTGCCTATCGGAAAAATCTCGACCATTTGTTGAAGGTGGGTGAGTATGTGTTGGCTAAAGGTTCTACCGCCGCTGACATTCTGCAACAATTGACCGACGGTAAAACCAGGAAGTATTCGATTACGTTTCCGGAAGGATGGTCCTTCAAGCAAGTGTTTAACACAATCAAGAACAACCCCAATCTGCAACACACACTGACCGATAACCAACTGGAAGACTTGATGGCGCAAATCGGCTCGGATAAGAATCATCCGGAGGGCTTGTTTTTTCCCGATACCTATTTCTTTGAAAAAAACACCTCCGATGTCGATTTACTGAAGCGCGCACACGATCGAATGCAAGCGGTATTGAACGAAGAATGGCAGAAGCGCGACGATGGCGTGCCGTTGGAAAATCCGTACGAGGCTTTGATTTTGGCATCTATCGTCGAAAAGGAGACCGGCGCCGGCGAAGAGCGGAGAAAAATCGCCGGGGTATTTGCTCGGCGCTTGAAGAAAGGCATGTTGTTGCAAACCGACCCGACTGTCATCTACGGCATGGGCGATGACTACCACGGTGATATCCGGCATAAGGATTTGCGCGAACATACACCCTACAACACCTACGTCATCGAAGGACTGCCGCCTACACCGATTGCGATGCCTGGTAAGCAAGCCATCGTTGCTGCTTTACATCCCGATAATAGCGATGCCTTGTTTTTTGTCGCCCGCGGCAATGGCCGCCATGCCTTTTCTTCGACCTTGGCGGAACACGAAAAATACGTCGATCAATATCAACGATGACACGCGGACGATTTATCACGCTGGAAGGTGGCGAAGGCGTCGGCAAGTCCACCAATCTGCAATTTATCAAGCAACTGTTGGAAGAACGGGGTATTCCCTTCGTGCTGACGCGTGAGCCGGGCGGCACCGGCATTGCCGAAAAGATTCGTGGGATTTTGTTGGAACGGCAAGCGGAAAGTTTGACCGAGCAGGCCGAGTTGTTGCTGGTATTCGCGGCCCGCGCCCAACATATTCAACAGGTGATTTTGCCAGCTTTGCAGCAAGGGCAGTGGGTGGTGTGTGACCGTTTTACTGATGCCACCTATGCCTACCAAGGTGGTGGCCGGAATATGGATCTGCAAACCATCGCTTGGTTGGAAAAAGCCGTACAAGGTACCCTGAGGCCGGATTTGACATTTGTGTTCGACGCGCCGATAGAAGTCGGTATGCTGCGCGCCAAGCACAGAGGCGAGTTGGACCGCTTCGAAACCGAACAGTTGGCGTTTTTCGACCGGGTCCGGCAAACGTATTTACAACGCGCCGCCACGGATTTGCAGCGCTATAAGATCATCGATGCCAGCTTACCGTTAAGCGAAGTGCAGCAGCAATTGCGCCGCGAGTTGGCGGGATTGTGGGGCATTAATGCCTAGCCGAATCGGGCTTTATCCCTGGCAACACGAGAACTGGCGGCAGTTGCACGGTTATATCGAACAGCAACGCATCCCGCAAGCCTTGCTGTTTTCCGGTGCGGTCGGGCAGGGCAAACAGCATTTGGCCGAGTATTATGCACGGACCTTGTTGTGTCACGCGCCGTTAGCCGATGCTAGCGCGTGCGGTCATTGTGTCGGTTGCAATTTATTCGATGCGCAAACTAATCCCGATTTTTTGATGATAGCGCCCGACGAACCCGGCAAAGCCATCGGTATCGATAAAATCAGGCAACTGATTGTGAAGCTGGCTTTGAAACCTCAGTACGATCATGCCTATAGAGTCGTGATCATTCAGCCGGCTGACGCATTGAACACAGCTTCGGCGAATGCGTTTTTGAAGTGTCTGGAAGAGCCGACCGAACGGACTTGTTTGTTGTTGATCAGCGAGCAACCGAGCCGATTGCCGGCGACAATCCGTAGCCGTTGCCAGAAAATCGATTGCGCAACGCCCGCGCGCGAACTGGCGATGCTATGGTTGCAGCAGCAGGGTGTCGGAGAACAAACCGAGTTGTTATTAAAACTGGCCCAAGGCTCGCCGCTGTTGGCTAAGCATTACGCCGAACAGAATATGATTCAGCTCAGGCAGCAGTATTTCGAGGCTTGGTTGCAGATTGCGCAAGGCAAGGAAAATTTGTTGACGGTAGCCGAGCTCTGGCAAAAGCAGGAAAAAATCGATTTGGCAGTGGTTTTGCTGTGGATGGCAAGCTGGGTCGCGGACATAGTCAAATACGCGTACCGGGCGGAATCGCCGGCGCTTGCCAATCCGGATCTGAAAAATGCCTTGCAAGCCCTTGCCGAGCGGCTAGAATTGAAACGCCTATATCGGTTTTACGATAATGTGCTTACCACCAAGTCGCAACTGAACACGCAACTTAATAAACAATTGATGGTCGAGCAGCTATTGATTAGTTGGTCGCAACTGAATAGACAATAAGCGTATGGCAGAATCAGCAGCACCCAGACAAGGTATCTTGTCCTTATCGATCAAGGATAAAAATGCGCTGTATGCGGCGTACATGCCGTTCGTGAAAAACGGCGGTTTGTTTATTCCGACCAAGCGCGAATACGAGATGGGTGAGGAAGTGTTCATGTTGCTGAACTTAATGGACGAAACCGAGCGCTTGCCGATTGCCGGCAAAATTATCTGGAAGACCCCGGCGGGTGCCGAGGGCTACCGTGCAGCCGGCATTGGCGTGCAATTTAGTGATCAGGATGGCGGTGCGGCGCGTAACAAAATTGAAACCTATTTGGCTGGCGCATTAGAATCTGATCGTTCCACGCATACCATGTAAACTGTTTGGCGGGCGGGCTTTGCCGCTGTCTTTACTTTCCTAAACTCATGTTTATCGACTCACACTGTCATCTCGACCGTATCGATTTAGCGCCCTACGCTAATGATTTCAATACCTTTGTGCAAGCGGCTCGCGCGGCCAAGGTCCGGCATATGCTGTGTATTGCCATCGATATGGAAGCCTATCCGGCCATGCTGGAGCAAGTCATGCCGTATTCGGATATCTCCTTGTCGGTGGGCGTGCATCCTAATGTTCATGATGGGCGTGAGCCCACGCTAGATGATTTGCTACAGTTGGCCGATAACGAAAAAGTGATCGCCATTGGTGAGACGGGACTGGACTATTTTCGTAGCGAAGGCGATCTGGAATGGCAGTTTGAACGGTTTCGCACCCATATTGCCGCAGCCAAGACACTCAACAAGCCTTTAATTATACATACCCGCGAAGCTGGCCACGATTCCTTGGATGTGCTGCGGGAAGAAGGCGCGGATCAGGTTGGGGGCATCATTCACTGCTTTACCGAGGATTGGGCGTATGCGGAAAAAGCTTTGGATTTGAATTTCTATATCTCTTTTTCAGGCATCGTGACCTTCAAGAACGCGGAAGCCATCAAGGATGTGGCGCGTAAAATACCAGCCGACCGTTTTCTGATTGAAACCGACTCGCCGTATCTCGCGCCGGTGCCGTATCGCGGTAAACCGAATTATCCGACCTATGTCCGCTATGTGGCGGAACATATTGCTGATTTGCGCGGGACCTCTGTCGAAGCTATTGCCGAGCAGTCAACCGAAAACTTTTATCGCCTATTTGCCGGATCTTCGGCGGATAAGCTACGTCAGGCCAGCTAAAAAAAACGGCCGGCCCCATGTGTGATGGAGCGGCCGTTTAGAGAGGTGGGGTATAACTCTCATTCCCCAAACGGGGCGCATACAAGAGTTGCTTGCAGTTTACTGAAGCGGCACAGTCCTGAAAATGTGGCATATTGCCGCGTGGCAAATTGTCGCTGGCCTGGTGGTTAACATAATTCCTTGAAATGCCGTCATTACATCAATCTGCCTTTTATGTCCTGGGTTATAGCAAAGTTATTTTTCTCGCAATATGGATCTGGAATTAGCTAGTCCGCTAGGAAATTTTCAACTCCAGCGCTTACCGTTTCGCAAAAACGAATTGTTGCGGGCGTGGGACGCCGCAGACGAATATCTGTTGAATCAATTGGCTGCCGCAGGCATTGCCGAGCATGCCAATATCGTCATCCTCAACGATAGCTTCGGCGCGTTGGCGGTTTCACTAAGCGCTTATCGACCAACCGCCGTTTCCGATTCCTGGCTTTCGCAGCAGGCGACGCGTATTAATCTGGCATTGAATGACATTGACCACGAGCGAGTGCGGTTGCTGGATAGCTTGTCGCTACCGGAAGCCGGCATTGATTACCTGCTGATTAAAATCCCCAAAACTCTGGCGTTGCTGGAATATCAGCTACACGCGCTCAAGCCTTTGTTAAAAGCCGATTGCCAACTGATAGCCGCCGGCATGGTGAAGAGTTTGCCGCCCACCGCATGGATATTGCTGGAACGTTTGATCGGGCCTACGCAACCTTCCTTGGCGGTAAAAAAAGCCCGACTGATTTTTGCCCGGTTGGATCCAAATCTGCAATTACCTGCAAACCCTTACCCGACGCGGTATCCATTGGAGAACAGCGATCTTACGTTTTGTAATCATGCCAATGTGTTTTCCCGCGATAGTCTGGATATAGGCACGCGTTTTTTATTAGAGCATCTACCGCAGAATTCCGAATATTACGATTTTATCGATTTGGGGTGCGGCAATGGGATTGTCGGCGTGATGTTGGCAAAACAAAACCCAAGCGCGCGAATTGGGTTTATCGATGAATCGTTTATGGCTATCGCCTCAGCCAGGGAAAATTTTGCGGCAGCTTTTGCCGATAGTCGGCAGGCCGATTTTTTAGTCGCCGATTGTTTAAGCGATTACCCGGAGAACAGTGCAGACTGCATAGTCTGTAATCCGCCGTTCCATCAACAGCACACCATAGGCGATCATATTGCCTGGCAGATGTTCCGGCAGGCGCATAAGGTCTTGCGTCAGGGCGGTGAGTTACGGGTAATCGGCAATCGCCATTTAAATTACCATCTGCCCTTGAAGAAGCTGTTCGGAAATTGCCGGCAGGTCGCAGCCAATGCTAAATTCGTGATTTTCAGCTGTATAAAGAGCTGAGTTATTCGATATTTTTATAATGCAGTGAGGATATTTGTTCGGACACAATGCCGATTAGAAAAATAAATAAAGACGACAAAAACAGTACCGCGCTCATATTGGTAAACCGGTTTTCCGTAAAATAGGTATAGCCGTAATAGCCTGCGCCCAAGCTAAACACTATGCTGCTGATGGGTAAAAATAGCCGCATCGGCGAGAACAGTACCCCGATCCGTAAGATAATAATAAAAAATCGAAAACCGTCATGCATCAGCCGGATATGGCTTTTGCCGCTACGTTTACCGGCGTGGATGGGAATGTACGCCACCGGGAAGCCGGAACGAAAAAATGCCATCGTGCTGGTGGTTGGATAAGAAAAACCGTTGGGTAATAGGTAAAGAAATTTACGGAATTTGTTGGCCCGAGCTGCACGAAATCCGGAGGTAAGATCTTCTATTTTGTGTCCGGTCATCATTGATGCCAGTTTGTTGTAAAAGTTATTTGCCAGACGTCGGAATAACGAGGCGTGGCTACCGGCGTTTCGGGCGCCGACTACCATGTCATAGCCGTCGTTCAGTTTGTTAAGCAATGCCGGAATGTCGCCGGGATCGTGTTGGCCATCGGCATCCATAAATACCAAAATATCGTTTTTTGCATGTCTGGCGCCGGTTTTGATAGCCGCGCCGTTGCCCATGCTGTAAGGATGATCAATAACCGTGACACCGGCCGCGCGCGCGATGGCGGCGGTATCGTCTGTCGAGCCATCGTTTATCAGCAGAATCTCCGCATCCGGATAGAGCAGGTGCAACATCGGTAAAAAGGACGGCAGATTTTTCGACTCGTTTTTCGCAGGGATTACGATGCTGATCGACGGGGTATTATTCATGAAAATCCAAAGGTTGGCAGGGAAACATGCCGAAATGTGGAAAACAGTCTAGCAGAATTAAATATTATCGACAGCTGGGCCAGACTTATTGAAACTGGTCTTTCAAAAGGCGTAATTGCCTAAAAACCGCTAAGTCTGATTGTTCTGTCATGTCGATCTTGTGGCGAATGCCAGTATCGTGTTCTCTAAAAAAGGGATTGGTCGCCAGCTCAAGGCCAATAGTAGATGGGATGGAGGGGAGATTTTGTCTGCGCAATTCGACAACCTGCGTAATGCGCTGCTGTAATTGTGGATTGTCTGCGTCAATCGACAGCGCAAAACGGCCATTGGCGGCGGTATATTCGTGAGCGCAGTAGATGCGGGTTTCGGCAGGCAAGGCTTTCAGTTTTTGCAACGAATACCACATCTGTTCCGCGCTGCCTTCGAACAATCGACCGCAACCGAGCGAAAACAAAGTGTCGCCGCAAAACAAAGCCTGACTATCGGCGCTGTAATAAACGATATGCCCTACGGTATGGCCGGGTGTGTCGATGACCTGAAAGCTCTGATTGCCGAGTTTTACGACATCCCCGTCGCTAAGCATGATATCAATGCCCGGAATACGCGCTTGGTCTGCTGCCGAGCCAACGATCTTGCAGCCGGTTTGTTGCTTGAGTTGCAAATTGGCGCCAACATGGTCGCCGTGGTGATGGGTGTTAAAAATGTAATCAAGTTGCCAGTCCTGCTGCTGAAGCGCATCAACCACTGGCGCGGAAACAGCTGGATCGACTACTGCTGTTTCGCCGCTGTTTGGTTCGTGTAGCAGGTAAATATAATTATCGTTTAAGGCGGGGACGAGAAGAATGCTCAGCATGGTATAACCCCCAGGTTGCTAAATAACGAAATCTAACACCTTACCCACACGCGTTTTAAAATTGCAGCGCGGGTTGCTTAACCTGAAAGGCGTGTCAGTGCTAAAAGCTGATACGCCTTTCCGATATTTACGCACAAACCGCCTGAATTTTCGCCAGGATACCCTTCGTATCCAGCCCGCACAGCGCCAGCAATTCCTCGCGGCTGCCTTGCTCGACGAAGTGATCGGGCAAACCGATATTCAACACCGGCATTAAAATCTGTTGCGCCTGTAAAAACTCATTCACCGCACTACCCGCGCCACCAGCTATGACGTTTTCCTCCACGGTGACGATGACATCATGGCTTTTCGCCATCTCTAAAATCAAGGCTTCATCGAGCGGTTTCACAAAACGCATATTCACCACCGTGGCGCCCAGTTGTTTGCCGGCTTCCACTGCCGGTGTGACCATGCTGCCCCAGGCCAGAATCGCAATGCGGCTGCCTTGATGTCTGATCTCGCCCTTGCCGATAGGTAGCTCGGTCAAAGCCTTGTCGACCGTCGCCCCCGGCCCCTTACCGCGCGGATAGCGTACCGAGGCCGGTCCCGGGTGATGGAAACCGGTGGTCAGCATCTGCCGGCACTCGTTCTCGTCGGCCGGCGCCATCACCAGCATATTCGGGATACAGCGCATATAACTGTAATCAAACGCCCCGGCATGAGTCGGACCGTCCGGTCCCACCAAGCCCGCTCTATCCAGCGCAAACAACACATCCAGATTTTGCAAAGCCACATCGTGAATCAATTGATCATACGCCCGCTGTAAAAACGTCGAATAAATCGCCACCACCGGCTTGGCACCCTGACAGGCCTGACCCGCCGCCAAGGTCACCGCATGCTGCTCGGCAATCGCCACATCGAAATAGCGTTTGGGAAACTGCTGGGAAAACGCCACCAGACCCGAACCTTCGCGCATCGCCGGCGTAATCCCCAGCAGCCGCTCATCCTGCTTAGCCATATCGCATAACCAGTTACCAAACACTTCCGTATAAGTCGGATGCGGCGACGGTGCGGCTTTAGGCAAATAATCCTTAGTCGGATCGAAGGCCGGCACCCCGTGATAGGCCAAGGGGTCTTTCTCCGCCGGTGCATAGCCTTTGCCTTTTTTCGTGACCACGTGCAAAAACACCGGTCCCGACAAATCCTTCAACTTCTCTAAAGTCGAAACCAACATCTCCACATCGTGACCGTCAATCGGCCCGAAATAATTAAAGCCCAACTCCTCGAACAGCGTCCCCGGCACAATCATGCCCTTCACATGTTCTTCGGTCTTCCGGGCCAATTCCCAGACCGACGGCATACTGGCCAAAGCCTTCTTACTCTCTTCCCGTACCGAGGAATAAAACTTACTCGATAACACTTTAGTCAGATAATTATTCATCGCCCCGACCGGCGGCGAAATCGACATATCGTTATCGTTCAAAATCACCAACAGATTGGCATTCACATCGCCGGCATGATTCATTGCCTCGTAAGCCATCCCGCCAGTAATCGACCCGTCGCCGATGATCGCCACCATCTTCTTGTCTTCCCCGCGCAACTGCGAGGCAATCGCCATCCCCAGTGCGGCACTGATCGACGTCGAAGAATGACCCACGCCAAAGGCGTCGTACTCGCTCTCCGAGCGGCAGGGAAACGCCGACACTCCACCCAAAGTCCGAATCGTCGGCATTCTGTCCTTGCGGCCGGTCAAAATCTTATGCGGATAAGCCTGATGGCCCACATCCCACACCAACTGATCGGACGGCGTATCGAACACATAATGCAGCGCCACCGTCAGTTCCACCGTACCCAGGCCGGCCGAGAAATGGCCGCCGGAGATGCTGACCGTATGCGTCAGATAGCGACGCAATTCATCGGCCAGCGGTTCGAGTTGTTCCGGTTTGAGTGCGCGAACGTCAGCGGGGGACTGGATGGTTTCTAACAGCGGAAATTCGTTAGTCTGTTTCATAATCAGTACAGGGGTTCACGATAGAACATCAGGATGACGCCTATCTGGAATAAGGCGAATACTGAGATAAATCCGGCAACGTTTTTGCCGGGCGAATCCAGCTTAAGTTCCAGCCAGCGGCCGCAAGCCAGGATTAGCGAAAATACGCCCATCATGGTATGGCCCACTTGAATCAAGAAGGCGGATTTGGCCTCGAAACCGACATGCGAATGCGCCAGCAGCATCATGCCGCCAAACGCAGCGAGCAATGGAAACATGTAGGGCATGAAGCCGCTATTATTGTTTAGCCGTGCTCTGACTTCGATCAAGCCCAGCACAAATACCAGCAAGGTGGCGATGCGATGCTGCAAAATTTCGCCGTTGTTAAAGGTGCTTTCCCAGAAGCCGATAGGACCGAGCGGCCAGCTTTCCGCGTCGCTACGGAAAAACAGAAATACGCCCAATGCCATGAAACCGACTGGCCAAAAGCGCGCCCAGCGATGGAAGCGGTTGGAGAACGACAACATGGCAAAAAAGCTCATCGTCGTCAGGAAAATACCGGAGATATTGTGGTTGTAGTCCGACCAAGCGGTGGCAGCTTCCGATGGGATCTGGCCGACAATCGCTACCCGTCCGGCTTCGCCGGCGATCAAAGCCTCATGCGTCGGCGACTCCCAGCGCGGTATGCGCGGATGGAACATGTTCAAGACTTCTTCGAAGCTCGCGGTCAGGTGCGGAATATCGACTGCGGGCGGTTGCGATGCCAAACTAGCGGCGGTGAACAGGATGGTCAGCAGAATCAGGGTTTCTGCTTCGATGTAATAGGGTACGCGCGCGGTAAGCGCATAGAGGCTACGGCTGGTGAAATAGGCATTTACAGCTTGGCGATTCAACCAGGCAAAGCCCAGCGCCAGACCCAGCATGATAATTTTTACCAATAACAGATTGCCGTAACCCGCACCAATAAAGCCTTGGAAGGTGCGGATGTAATACCAAGCCAGCGGTGTGCCGGTAGCTAGTAAAACAACGACGGCGCTGATACCCACTATCGAGAAACGTTTTAATAATAACGGCCAAACTTCGACAGCGATCAAATTGCGTTTTTTCAGCCCCCATAAAGCCAGGATCTGAAAAATACCGCCCACCCAAGTGGCGGCGGCCATTTGATGAGTGACGGTCAGTGTCATCAGCAGACCGCGATCTTCTAAACGACTGGCGCCATGCACCAGCCAAGCTGCAGAGATGACCAGCGGCACGATAATCGCTGTCGATAGCACCCAGGATTGTTTGGAACGAGGGTTACTTTTTAGCGTTTGTCTGATGAACAGGGCCAGGATAAATGCACAAGTCGCTCGCGCCAAACCCGCTTGAAACTGCACGGTTTGGAAAAATGCCGGAAACGGCGATTTCCCCAAGGTCGCCGCCATCAACCAAATCTTCAGGCCGATTTTCGACAATTGAGTGATGATCAGCGCTTTGCTGCCGAAATGGATCAGGTTGACGGTTTTGCTCAGTAAAGCCGAGTTATAGAGCGCCTCTTCATGCCAGGGGCGCAACACGAACAGTCCCCATAGCAAGCCACCGATAGTGATGGAGTAAAACGTGAGATCGACGCCGCCTATCAGTGAGTCTAAATAATTTGCAATGCCTTCCATGAGGATCACTTCGCCTGTTTAACGAAAAAACGCAGCAGGTCTTCACTGAGATGACCGTCAGCTGCAAATATTTTTAATTTGATTGCATATTCTCCCGGCTCCAGGGCAGGGAGATGCAGCAATACTTGGCCGGGTTTTTCACCTGGCGTGGCAGTAATGGTTTGCATTTTGTCGCCGGCACTGACCAGGAAGACTTCCGATAAATCCAATTCCACTTTGGAATTGAACGATAGCTCCACTTGGCTGGCCAAGTTGACCGGTACCGGGTTGAGTTTTAAAGAATTATGCGTGACGACTGCGTGGCCGAAAGCGGTGTTACTGGCGACCAGTGCCAATGCGAACAAAGCAGGTTTGAAAAAATTCATATATGGCACCTTATTTTTTGTTTTTCAGAGCGTGGCCGGCCAGGTTTTTACCCAGCGTCCAGATCGAACCGGTGACGTTGTGCGTATCGGCGATGGTTTTCTCCACGGAATTGACAATCCAATCGCGATCTTTTTGAGTCAGTGTCAGGGGAGGTAAAAACTTGACCACGTTCATGCCGTGACCGGCCACTTGCGCCAGTACCCGGTGTTCCTTGAACAACGGGATCAGGATCATTTGGCAGAACAGGCCTTTATTGGCCGCTTCCAGCATGGCCCAGGCGGCCTTTAATCCCAAACTTTTCGGGGCATGGAATTCGATGGCGATCATTGAGCCTTTGCCGCGCGCTTCCTTCAGGAATTCGTATTTGGGCGCCATGGCGTTGATGGTAGCGATGATGTCTTCGCCGACCTTGGCACTGTTTTCGACCAGTTTTTCTTCGTGAACTACATGCAATGCGGACAGGCCGGCAGCCATTGCCATATTGTTTTTCGAGAAGGTCGAGCCATGCACGACGGCTCTATCCATACGGTTGAACACGGTGTCCATGATATGGGTGGTCATGGCGACACCGCCGACCGGGATGAAGCCGCCGGACAAGGCTTTCGCCATCAGAATCATGTCGGGTTTAACCCCCCAGTGCTCGATAGCCCAAAACTTGCCGGTGCGGCCTATGCCGGTCTGGATTTCGTCGGCCACGAATAAAGTGCCGTATTTTTTGCACAAGCGCTCCACTTCCGGCAGGTAGTTATCGTCCGGGATGTTGACGCCTTTGCCTTGGATGGGCTCGACAATGAAAGCCGCCACATCTTTGCTGCTCAAGGCTTCCTCCAGTGCTGCCAAGTCATTGAACGGCACCGACGTGCATTCCGGCAGCAGCGGGCCGAAGCCTTCGCGGAAGATGTGCTCTCCGGTCAGTGATAGCGAGCCCATGGTCAAACCGTGATAGCCGTGGTCGCAATGCACGATACGCGAACGTTTGGTAGTGTAGCGGGCGAATTTGATGGCCGCTTCTACTGCTTCGGTGCCGGAATTGCAGAAAAACATTTTTTCCAGATTATCCGGGCAGGTAGCTAGAATTTCCTTGGCCAGCAGACCGCTAAGCAAGGACACATCCATCTGTACCAGGCTGGGTAATTCCAAGGTCAGGGTTTCTTGCAGCGCTTTGATAATGGTTGGGTGGTTGCGGCCCATCGCAAACACGCCGAAGCCGCTCAGCAAGTCCAAGTATTCGTTACCGTCTTCGTCGTAAAGATATTGGCCGATTGCTTTTTTATAGTTTCTGTCGTAACCGATAGTCCGTAAAACGCGCACCATCTGGTTGTTCAGGTGACGCTCATGCAAGTCGAATTTCTCGTCGAAGTGCTGAGTAAAAAGATCGGCAATGCTAAAAGACATGTAATACCTCGTAAGTGCTTGGTTTATTTCCGGATTACGCTATGTTCCCGCTGCTTAACCCTTCAATAATTCATGGTTTTCTGCTAAAAAACGATGATTTCGTTTAGTTGTTTGGCAATGATTTTCAAGGTTTTTTGCGCGGCATGAAAATGTAATCCCAGCTTGATCAGGCTGGGTGCTTCCCATGGGTGGGTTGCCAAAAAACGCAAGAGTTTGCTGGTTTCTACCTGCCCCTGACCATTCAAGGCCTGAGTAACTGCTTGGGGTAGGCTCATGCTTACAGGATCGGCAATCGTACGAATTGCCAGACAAGGTAAGTTTGATTGCTCGGCAATTTTGGCCATGGCGCAGCTTTCCATGTCCAAGGCAATCGCACCGGTTTGCCGGTATATATTGTGCTTATCGCTACTGTTGCTGACGATATGACTGCTTTCAGCCAACTTGCCATTGGAAATCGGAAACTGCTTATCCAGCAACTCATGCAGACGCTTACGCCAGCGGGGGTCGGTATCGAACACCTGTTGTTGCTCCGATAACAGCTGCTCGGCCAACATCAGATCGCCCGGTTTCAATTGCGGCGACAATGCGGCCGCGCAGCCCCAACTGATCAGTTTTTTGGCGCCTTTGGCGATTAACAGATGCGTGGCTCGTTCCGCGTTGACCGGTCCGGCACCGGCAAATGCTAAGAGAACGTTATCGGCGATGCTGACGCAATCACCCTGGACCAACTTTAGGCGGGTCAGGGTGGAGAGCTCTTCCGGTAAAGCAACAAGAATTCCTATGGTCACTGTTTGGCTAATTCGTTACGGTATCTAGCCAAAGCCCACAAGGGGAAGAACTTGTCATAGCCGTGATACTTCAAATAAAACACTTTTGGAAAGCCCGGTGCGGTAAAGCAAGGGTCATTCCATACGCCATCGGCTTGTTGACTGCGCAGCAGGAAGTCGATGCCGGCTTTGACTTCCTGGCTGTGGACTTCGCCGGCGGCGATCAAACCCAGCACGGCCCAGGCAGTTTGGAAGGCGGTGCTGAAATGGTAGCGGCCGCGAAATTTTTTATCGTCGTGATAACTCAAGTTGTCTTCGCCCCAGCCGCCGTCTTCGCGTTGGACGCTTTTTAACCATGCCGCCGCTTTGGTGTACATCGGGTCGGTTTTCGGTACATTGGTTTGCTCCAGGCCCAGCAAGGCAGACCAGGTGCCGTAAATGTAATTGGTACCCCAACGGCCGAACCAGGAGCCGTCGGCTTCTTGATCGCCACGGATGTATTCGATGGTGCGTTCCAGAGCAGGTAAATATTCGTCGTGATCTTTCGCAACTCGGGCCATCAACATCGCACAGCGGGCGCTGACGTCGACAGTGGGTGGGTCAAGTAGAGCGCCGTGGTCGGCGAACGGAATTTCGTTCAAATAGTAATAAGTGTTATCGACATCGAAGGCACCGTAGCCGCCATTTTGCGATTGCATACCGACGATCCAGCGCGTCGCTCTGTGAATAGACTCATCTAGTTCAGGCAGATTGGAATCGGCCATGGCAAAGCCTACTACAGCAGTGTCGTCAACATCGGGGTAATGCGGATTGGCGAATTGAAATGCCCAGCCGCCGCCAGCCAGATTGGGGCGGCGTACTCGCCAGTCGCCCGGCTCGTCGGACAATTGCACGCTTTTTAGCCAATCGTAAGCTTTAGTAAGGCTGGGTGTATTTGCTGCCTTATCGGATTCTTGCAATGCTAGCGCTGCAAGCGCCGTATCCCAAACCGGCGACAGGCAAGGTTGGCAATAGGCATAATCGTCTTTGACCACCAGAAGTTTGTCGATGGACTGGCGGGCGATCAAGACATTGGGGTGGTCTTTTGGGAAACCCAACAGTAACATTGATTGATAGGCGTTAACCATGGCTGGGAAAATGCCGCCCAAACCATCTTCGCCATTCAGCCGTTCGGTAAACCAATCCACGGCTTTTTGGATGGCGTGTTCGCGCATGCGTTGTGGAATCAACGGCTCAGTAACGCGGCCCAGTTTATCCAGGCCCAGGAAGAATTTATTCAGCAGAGTCCGTTCCGGAAAGTAATGTTTTTCCTCGTCCGGATGAACAACAAACAATTCCAAGACATTGACCTTGTGCGGATTTTTGGCTTTGGCC
Source organism: Methylomonas sp. 2F7 (assembly GCF_057126975.1). Lineage (NCBI taxonomy): Bacteria > Pseudomonadati > Pseudomonadota > Gammaproteobacteria > Methylococcales > Methylococcaceae > Methylomonas > Methylomonas sp. 2F7. The sequence continues at coordinate 3,594,278 of NZ_CP195203.1, read as the reverse complement.
TTTAAGGTACACATGATGAACAGCGGTACCATCACGGTGCGCGACCAATAGGATACTTTGTCCAGGTGAAACGGAAACCAGCTGGGCAGCAGCATAATTTCCACCGGAATATAGGGTACGCCGCGCCACGGCAATTGTTCGAATATCGCCAGCGCGATACGAGTGAAGACATTGGCGCGCGCGGCGCCGCCTTGGCTGAGTATCCAGTCGCGCAATTTAACCATATGTGGCGCGTCGATGGAGTCGCCCGCCATTTTCAAAGCGTAATAAGTTTTCACGCTACCGCTGATGTCGCCGGGGCCGCCGGTAAATAGCGGATAGCTACCGTCTTCGGCTTGGCGGCTACGCAAGTAAACGGCGATTTTGCGCTGCAATTCTTCGTCGATGTCGTCCAGGTAGTGCATCATCATGATGTATTCGGACGGGATGGTGCAGTCGGCTTCCAGTTCAAATACCCAATAACCTTCCGGGCTTTGCAAACTGAGTAATTTGGCTTGGGCGCGTTCGATGGCGGCATTCAGTAAGCCAAGGCCGGTCGTTTTGCCGGTATTGGCATTGCTGATGTCTTGGCTGCTGGTATCTATATGGGCTTCAGTAAACATAGTGATTCCTTATTGTCCAGTGTGCGATATAGGTGAATAGTGCCAATCCGGCGATTTCAAATTACGGCTGGTCAGGTTAAACAGTAGGGATAGCAGCATATTGCTGCGCACGGTCAACTTGGTGACGACAATAGTGGCTTTGACGCTGTTGCGACTGATTTTGACCTGATTGGATTCGTTGAAATTAAGGTTTGCCTTGATTTTCTTCAAGGTGAGCACGGCCATGCCTAAGGCCCACAAGCAAAAATTGCGGATGCCGGTTTCATGGCTGGGCAGGAGTTGGGTGTAAGTTAATGCATTCTGCAAGTGCCCATGAGCGATAGCCACTAGGTGGCTCAGGCCGAGGCGGAAACGCTCGTCGTCGGTCGCTGGCGTCAGTTCGGCCAGGTTGAAGCCGGTTTCGGTGAAAATGTCTTGCGGTAACCAGCACACGCCGCGTTTGGCATCGTCCCAAATATCTTTCAGGATATTGGTCATTTGCAGGCCTTGACCAAAGGAGACTGAGAGCCTTAGTAGCTCCTCGCGATGCGCGGCAATTTCCGGCGAATAATGGCAGAACAACTTGGCCAGCATCTCACCGACGCAGCCGGCGACGTAATAGCAGTAGTCATCCATGTCTTTCATGGTTTTCAAGCCGGCATGCAAATCCAGTGCTTGATACACCGGCATGCCGTTCGCCATCGTTTTCACGCAACACGCTAGGGCTTCGATTTGCGGAGCGTCCAGTGAGCGGGTTATTGCAATCACGCGAGGCACCAGCTGGATCAAGCTATGTTCGGCCGGAATGGTTTGCGCCGAGAGCAGTGGGGCTAGCTCGGCACTGAATACGTCTGCGTTATTGCCGGTGTTGACTATGTCTATAAAAGCGCTGCAAAAGTATTTTTTTTGTTCGGCGCTAAGGGATATTTCGTCTTCTATGGTGTCTACGATGCGGCACAGCAAATAAGCATTGGCCACGGCCGGATATAGCTCTCCGGGGAGTTGCGGAATAGTTAGCGCAAACGTGCGCGACACGCCTTCAAGCAGGGTGGCTTGCAGTTCGGCGTCGGGTAGTTGTCTGAGCAACTCCGGATTGTTGATTAGTGTTTGAGATCCGTTCATCTGTATCAAGGCTAACTATTAGTTGCCCAAATGATAGACTGTTTGTTGGTGTTTTGCAAAGTGATGTTGCTTTATGGCAAATTTGTCGAAATGCTGCTGTCAAAAGCAATGTGCGAGTTCGAGCTTCCGGTCTTTGTTGTTGTTTTAGAAAAATAATTATGGTTTTTTGGTGGCCATGCTTTCTTGTGGTTGCTAAGCGGCTTTGTGTGGCTTTCAGGAAATGTGCGCATGTTCTTGTTGTTTTTTGCGTATTTTATCTGGAGTATGTTGTTGGAAAGTGGTATTCTGACCACATCTAATTGTGCGCCTCGAGCCTCATTGATGGTCTAAATAGGCCGCAGCAGGTGTCACTACTAGGATGGTTATCGGTTTGCGGCTGTTGTTTTTTTGTAACAGCAGTGGTCGCTGGATGTCGTGATAGTTTTTGGAGAATAATGCTGTGAGTGTTCCTTTACGTCAGCAATTGGCTGTAGGTAGTTATCTGATCAAGCAAAAAATCAAAGGTGTAAAAAAGTACCCTTTGGTTTTGATGCTGGAGCCCCTGTTCAGATGCAATTTAGCATGCGCGGGCTGCGGTAAAATCGATTATCCCGATGATATTCTGGACAAGCGACTCTCTGTTGAGGAATGTTTGGCTGCGGTTGATGAGTGCGGCGCGCCCATGGTGTCCATTCCAGGCGGCGAACCCTTGATTCATAAAGAAATGCCGCAGATTGTGGCCGGCATCGTTGCCAGAAAGAAATTTGTTTATCTGTGCACCAACGCCTTGTTGTTAAGAAAACGGATTAACGATTACACGCCGTCGCCTTATCTGACGTTTTCCGTGCATCTTGATGGTTTAAAAGATCGACATGATGCTTCGGTTTGTCAGGAAGGCGTTTTCGACATCGCTGTCGAAGCGATCAAGTTGGCCTTGAGTAAAGGTTTTAGGGTCACCGTTAACTGCACCTTGTTCCAAGGGGAAACCCCGGAAGAAGTGGCGGAATTTCTGGATTATGCGATGGAGTTGGGCGTAGAAGGTATCACTATAGCGCCTGGATTCAGCTACGAGCGCGCGCCTAAGCAAGATGTGTTTATCAAAGGTCTTGACGTTAAAAACCTGTTTCGCGGTATTTTCAAAATTGGCAAGACCCGTAAGTGGAAATTAAACCATTCGTCGTTGTATTTGGATTATTTGGCCGGCAATCAGAATTACGACTGTACGCCATGGGGTAATCCAACGCGCAACGTGTTTGGCTGGCAAAAACCTTGCTACTTGTTAGCTGACGAAGGTAATGCTAACTCTTTTCAGGAATTGCTGGATGATACGCCTTGGGACAAATACGGCACGGTGAAAAACCCTAAGTGCGCTAACTGCATGGCACATTGCGGCTATGAGGCAACGGCGGTTGAGGATACCTTGGCGCATCCATTGAAAGCACTTTGGGCTGCGGTGCGCGGCCCCAAAACCTCCGGTGAAATGGTTGCCGAAAAGCAGCCGGAGTTTATTGCTTCTTTCAAAAAATCGGCAATTTCCGAGATTCCAGTAAAAGTAGAGTCTTAAGACGAACCCAGGAAGTCATCCTCATTAACAGGTTTTCATAACGGCTATGTTTAAAAAATTGTATTTCGGTCTTAGTTTGCTAATGCTTGTCTGTCTGTCTTCCTTAGCTAATGCTGAAGAGATTTCTGCGCGTCAGGTCGTCGAGGAGTTTCAAAACCAGTTGCTGAGCGTAATGAAGGCGGGTAAAGAGCTTGGCTTTCAAGGGCGCTACGACAAGCTGGATGTGGCGGTAAAGAAGAGTCATGATCTGCCTAAAATCGCCAGAATCGTGGTAGGAAAGCAATGGGAAGAATTGACAACCGAGCAGCAGAACAAACTGGAAAGCGTATTCAGCAAGCTCAGTGTGTCAGCGTATGCTCATAACTTTAAAGACTATTCGGGCGAATCGTTTACTTTTGCATCCGAAGAGGAAACCGGCAGGGGTGGCGTGGTGATTCACACCAACTTGCATATTCCCGGCGAAAAGGATGTGAAGTTCGATTATATGATGAAGAAAAAAGACGATGGCTGGCAAATTATCAATATAATAGCCGATGGCGTCAGTGATTTGGCATTGAAAAGATCGGATTACACTAGTGTGCTAAGCCGTGATGGCTTTGATGCCTTGATCGTTAAAATCACTGAGAAAATTGAAAGTTACGCAAAACAATAAGTTTGTTAGGAATCGTCAGTAATGTATAGCCCTCGTTATCTAGGCAACAGCCAGGCATCCCTGTTCTGGGTGGTGTTATTTTCAAGCGCATTATCGGTAACCGGGTGTGCTACTACGGATAAGCATCCGGTTGATGCTAACAGAGCCTCTAAAGCTAAGTCAGACGCAGCTGATCCTTACGAGGGCTTCAATCGCTCCATGTACGGTTTTAACATGGGCTTGGATAAGCATTTGCTGAAGCCCATCGCTAATGGCTATAAGACTGTAACGCCCAATTTTATGCAAACTGGCGTCAGCAACTTTTTTACTAATCTTAAAGGTATCAATGTTGTCTTGAACGATGTGCTGCAAGGTAAGTTTGAACAAGGTGCTTCCGACACTGGGCGCTTCTTGACCAACTCCACAGTTGGTTTGCTCGGGTTGTTTGATGTGGCCAGCGACCTGGGATTGCAAAGCAATGTCGAAGATTTTGGTCAAACACTCGCGGTCTGGGGTGTCGATCAAGGCCCGTACTTGGTCTTGCCGATTTTAGGTCCAACTACTATCCGTGACGGTGCGGCAATTGTGGTCGACAAAGCTGCCAATCCAGGAACTTACGTGCCGGGGACGGGTATTGTCGAGGGTATTAACGACAGAGCAAATGCCGAAGGCGCTTTGAATTTTATCGACGAAGCGGCGTTGGATCCTTATGTGTTTACCCGTGAGTCATTTTTACAATACCGCAAAAACTTGATCAATGACGGTAAGAGTAATTCGACTGACTATGATCTGGACATAGACGCGGATGTCGATGTCGGCGAAATTTCTTCAGCAAAGCCTAAAGAAACTAATGCGACGCAAAAACCAAAAGCCGATACGGCTAAAAAACTACCCGGCCACGTGCAAAATAGCATTGAGGTAGGTCCTGGCAGCGCAAAGGCAGGTAGCGCTGCGTTCGATAGCATGTCCAAATCGTTCGATAATGCTGCTTTGGAATTTGAAAAAGCCTCGGACAAAATGGACCAAATGAGTAAAAAAAAAAGACCGCTTAAGCGCCATTAATTTTGTTTGAAGAGACGCAGGGAAGCGTCTCCGTAGTATTTCTCAGTAATGCAATAAGGAATGCACTTCGTAGTTCCCCAGTTTTTCCCGCCCTTGCAAGAAGTCCAGTTCCACCACAAAAGCGCAGGCTACCACGGTAGCGCCCAGCTTTTCGATCAGATCGCAACTCGCCTTGGCGGTGCCGCCGGTGGCCAGTAAATCGTCGATTAACAATACCTTATCGTTGCTGTCTACCGCATCGATATGCACTTCCAGTTCCGCCGAACCGTATTCCAGATCGTAAGATACACTTTGCACGTCATAAGGCAGTTTGCCAGGCTTTCTGAGCGGTATAAAGGGAATGCCCAGTTCCCATGCCACCAGCGAACCGAAGATAAAGCCGCGCGCTTCCATGCCGGCTACTGCGGTGATGTCGCGGCCTAAAAAAGGATGCAGCAGTTGGTGCACGGCCAAGCGCAGCGCTGCCGGGTCTTTGACCAACGGCGTTATGTCTTTGAAAATGATGCCGGGTTTTGGAAAATCCGGAATATCCCGAATCTTGTTTCTCAATCTATCCATTTCTGCTCTCCAGCTTTACGCACAAACCGCTTCAATCTTAGCCAAGATGCCCTTGGCATCAAGTCCTACCAGTGCCAGCAACTCTTCGCGACTGCCTTGCTCGACGAAGCGATCCGGCAAGCCGATATTCAACACCGGCATTAAAATCTGCTGCGCTTGCAAGAACTCATTCACCGCGCTGCCCGCGCCACCGGCAATCACGTTCTCTTCGACCGTGATGATGACATCATGGCTTTTCGCCATCTCTAAAATCAAGGCTTCATCCAGCGGTTTCACAAAACGCATGTTCACCACCGTGGCGCCCAGTTGTTTGCCGGCTTCCACAGACGGTGTCACCATGCTGCCCCAGGCCAGAATCGCAATGCGGCTGCCTTGATGTCTGATTTCGCCCTTGCCGATAGGTAGCTCGGTCAAAGCCTTGTCGACCGTCGCCCCCGGCCCCTTACCGCGCGGATAGCGTACCGAGGCCGGTCCCGGGTGATGGAAACCGGTGGTCAGCATCTGCCGGCACTCGTTCTCGTCGGCCGGCGCCATCACCAGCATATTCGGGATACAGCGCATATAACTGTAATCAAACGCCCCGGCATGAGTCGGACCGTCCGGTCCCACCAAGCCCGCTCTATCCAGCGCAAACAACACATCCAGATTTTGCAAAGCCACATCGTGAATCAATTGATCATACGCCCGCTGTAAAAACGTCGAATAAATCGCCACCACCGGCTTGGCACCCTGACAGGCCTGACCCGCCGCCAAGGTCACCGCATGCTGCTCGGCAATCGCCACATCGAAATAGCGTTTGGGAAACTGCTGGGAAAACGCCACCAGACCCGAACCTTCGCGCATCGCCGGCGTAATCCCCAGCAGCCGCTCATCCTGCTTAGCCATATCGCATAACCAGTTACCAAACACTTCCGTATAAGTCGGATGCGGCGACGGTGCGGCTTTAGGCAAATAATCCTTAGTCGGATCGAAGGCCGGCACCCCGTGATAGGCCAAGGGGTCTTTCTCCGCCGGTGCATAGCCTTTGCCTTTTTTCGTGACCACGTGCAAAAACACCGGTCCCGACAAATCCTTCAACTTCTCTAAAGTCGAAACCAACATCTCCACATCGTGACCGTCAATCGGCCCGAAATAATTAAAGCCCAACTCCTCGAACAGCGTCCCCGGCACAATCATGCCCTTCACATGTTCTTCGGTCTTCCGGGCCAATTCCCAGACCGACGGCATACTGGCCAAAGCCTTCTTACTCTCTTCCCGTACCGAGGAATAAAACTTACTCGATAACACTTTAGTCAGATAATTATTCATCGCCCCGACCGGCGGCGAAATCGACATATCGTTATCGTTCAAAATCACCAACAGATTGGCATTCACATCGCCGGCATGATTCATTGCCTCGTAAGCCATCCCGCCAGTAATCGACCCGTCGCCGATGATCGCCACCATCTTCTTGTCTTCCCCGCGCAACTGCGAGGCAATCGCCATCCCCAGTGCGGCACTGATCGACGTCGAAGAATGACCCACGCCAAAGGCGTCGTACTCGCTCTCCGAGCGACACGGAAACGCCGACACTCCACCCAAGGTACGAATCGTCGGCATCCTATCTTTCCGCCCCGTCAAAATCTTATGCGGATAAGCCTGATGACCCACATCCCAGACCAACTGGTCCGATGGCGTATCGAACACATAATGCAGCGCCACCGTCAGTTCCACCGTACCCAGGCCGGCCGAAAAATGGCCGCCAGAGATGCTGACCGTATGCGTCAGATAGCGACGCAACTCATTGGCCAGCGGCTCGAGTTGTTCAGGTTTCAGTGCGCGAACGTCGGCAGGGCTGTTGATGGTGTTGAGAAGCGGAAAGTCAGAGACTGTCATGGGTTAATAAATTCCTTTATATGTTTGCGTCACAATATTCCGCGCCCGCTAAACAGGCGCAAGGCTAAGGCCGGAAAGATTGTGGAGCAAGAAGTATAAATCGTGCTCGCAACGCTTAGTGCGTACGTTCGATGATATACAGCGACAGATCACGTAATAAATCCGCTTCGCTGCCAAAACCGGCCAAGCTGGCGACAGCTTGTTCATGTAGTTCCTGGGCTTTTTCCTTGGCGCCGGCCATTCCCAACAATGCTGGATAAGTCGGTTTGTCGTTATCGACGTCCTTGCCCTGAGTTTTGCCCAAGGTGGCGGTGTCGCTTTCGACATCCAGAATGTCGTCTTTAACTTGGAATGACAGGCCTATGCATTTGGCGTAGTGATCCAGTTTTTTTGCCACATCCGCATCAAGGTCCGGTTTGGACAGCGAAGCCAGATTAACGCTGGCGCGAATTAACGCGCCGGTCTTGTGGATGTGCATATTTTCCAGTTCCGGCAAAGTCAGCTTGCGCCCAACCGAACCCAAATCGATAGCTTGCCCGCCGACCATGCCCTGCGAACCGCTGGCTCTGGTCAGCGCGGCGATCATTTTTACTCGGGCTTCCGCACCGGCCAGAATGGCTGAGTCGTTGGCCAACACGTCAAATGCCAGGGCTTGCAATGCATCGCCGGCCAGAATGGCGGTGGCTTCGTCGAATGCCTTGTGACAAGTCGGTTTGCCGCGGCGCAAATCGTCATTGTCCATTGCCGGCAAGTCGTCATGGATCAATGAATAGACATGAATAAATTCCACCGCGCAAGCTTGGGCATCCAGCAGGTCTTCACTCAAGCCCAAAGCCTGACCGGTTGCATAAGTCAGCAACGGGCGGGTGCGTTTGCCGCCGTCCAGTACGCTGTAACGCATGGCTTGGTGCAGGGTTTGCGGCAGGATGTTCTCGCCGGGCAACCTGGCATCCAGCGCCCGTTCGACGCGGTTTTGACAGGCAGTAAGGTAGGCTTTTAAGTTACTCATCGGTGAATGGCTCCAAAGTTTGCTGGCCGTTTTTTTCTAATAAAATTTGGACTTTCTGCTCGGCGTCTTGCAGTGCTTGCTGGCAGGTGCGGGTTAATCTGATACCGCGTTCGAAGGATTTTAAGGACTCTTCCAGAGAAATATCGCCGCGTTCCATTTGTTCGACCAATTTCTCCAGTTCTTCCATCGCTTCCTCAAATTGGGATGCGCTTTTACGTCTCGACATATAAAGTGGCTTGCGGTGCTCAAAAATGACCGAGCATTATAGTATGTTTTGCGAAACGCAGAACTTTATAGAACATTAGCGATAAAAAACAATAAAAAACAAGGACATAAAGCCAGGCTTAACGGCCATTATAGAACCTTATAGAACTATAAAAAGGCCATTTTTTGGACACGACGACGCAAGCGTAAACGAGCACAACGAATTACACGCGAAAGCCTAAAAACTAGAACAGGATTGAACCAGAAACGACGACGAGCAAGGAGAAGGCGATAAACGAGCCAGTAAGCTTGATCGTCAAGAGCAGAACCGATATAAGCAGGAGAGCGAAAAAACACCATATCAATGCAAAGCCTCAATTTTTTCAGCAAGTAGAACCATAACATCATCTTCAGTTTTGCCGCGCCTTCGATACATATCACAAAGGAGATCGAACAAGCCGGAATTGACTAAGCACTGAGAAGCTTTAGCAAAAGTCAGTTTTCGCTTACGGTATATAGAGCAGAGCTGCCCGAAGCAGATCGAAACGGAGCGATCATTAGGCAAACCATCAGCAGACGCGGCTTTATAGTTGCGCTGGTAATCAATATCGAGCTTTTGATGATGTTCAAAGCAAAGATCATCGCGCAGCCATTGCCAAAAAGGGTTGATGTAAGTCTTAGAGTCATCTAAGCGAAAATTGTTTAAAGCATAGCGCCATAGGCCCGTGAAATGCGGGATTAAATCGGCGAGTGAATTAGCCACGAAGCCAGAACCACGGGCGAACTGGTGAATAACTTGATGATGAAACCGCGCCTCAAATCGCCAAATCGGTGAATCCTCGTCTAGTTCATCGCATTGCGACCAGACCGGCATCCAGAGAGGCAATTCTCCCTTGTCTTTGACCGCTTTTAGCTTGTCATAACAGGCAAATTGAACAGAACCGGCTTTGCCAAACGTGAAACTTTGAGACTTGCCATAGTTTATTACTATGTCGTTACCGTCAAATTCCATAGCCGAAATCCCGGAAGCCTTATAAACACGGTGCGCTCGGGTTGTTATACGTGCATCCAGATCAGAGGGCGGAATGTAGCCCTGGACATCTGCACACAAATGGACAGCAACACCAGAAGCAACCAATTGATCGACAAAAAGACGGGCAATAGCGTCTAAATGCCTAGATATTTCATCGGCAGACCGAGAAAGCAAGAATACAGGAGAACATTGTATTTTTAGGTGCGGCCCGTTGTATTTTGATTCTGTGAAGGCTGAGCCAAGGAACACGATCACGCCTAAATCGTCTTGATGAAGCTTGCATTTATAACCAGACTTGCCGCCATGACTAACCACCCATTCCATTTCATCTATTTCGATAGACTCACCATAACCGCGATCATAAGCAGCTTGGATACGACTAAAAACCAGGAAATCAGGAAGACAGTTATACAACTGGCGAACTGTATCAAGGCCATGATGAACGACAGAACAGTTAGAGGAATCCCAAAGCGAACCATCAGCAGCGGTGAATAATTCACCTGGAACACCATCAGGAAGAGGATATAAAGAACCACGCGGACAATCCTTAACAATTCGAGCCATTTTTTTTCCTATACTGTTGTTTTTTCTATATTGTTATGCATTGTTCTACAATGCATAACACTAACTACTTTTATATAGACGTGCTACAAGGCCGTCCACTATTGAGTTACTGCTTGTATAGCCTGCTTGAAAAAGCCGGGATTCTCACCCCCGGCCCCACTTGCAGCGGCGCCGGTGGCGGAAGAATCCGGCAAATCACAAGAAACGCTCAATTTACATTCGCCTTTAGATACCGTCATTAAGCAGTTACTAATACTTGTTACGGCATAGCCCATCGAAACAATTTTTTTACTTGTCAGCGAGTCATCACCATTGCGGAGGGTGTAAACGATACATTTGTGAGCTTACCCTGGTTTACTCGGGTTCCTAAGCTCCAGCTCCCTAGCCATTCAAAAACTCCGAACCAGCTCGCTCAAGCGGGTTACATCCGAAATTTCAAGTTGCTATGAAGTAGTTTAAGCGGGCAATGCCTCTTTATGAGCTTGGGTTTTCTTTGGTCCCTATCTGGTTTCCGCAAGAACCGCTCCTCTGTTACGCAAATATTCGACGGCTTTGATGCTGCTCTGCACGAGCGGTCCGCAATCCAGACCGGCTGTCTTTCGATGTTTTACGATATTTCGTGTAAAAACGATATGCCGTGGGCTACAGGTTGTATTGGCGGCGCTGTGTGTCTATAGAGGTCTATAAATAGTGTTTTTTATTCAATGAGTTACCTCGTTGTTATCCGGGTTCGCGGAAAATGGCATTCCATTTGCTGATACAAATCGAAGTTCATCGATTTTTACGACAGATTGTTTAAACATCGGATCGGTGGCTTTCTTCTAACCCAAATTATCTAACCGTTCGGCCGCCGTTTAGGCTCAACCGAAGCAAACTTTTTGAGGATATGTCATGAAAACAACCAGCCGTTTTATCAGCGTTTTATTAGGTGCAGTCGTGGTCTCGTCAGCTAGCGGCGGCGCCGTTGAGAATGTCATAGACAATCCCGCTCCATTGGTTTTTTACGAATTCAACGCCGGCGGTGTCACCACCTATTTCACCGATTGCAAAGGCATGGGTTCGCAGAACGAAGTGGAGCAGAGGGTTAGCCCGCGTGGGGAGTTCATTCCGAGTAAGATACCCGGACGTTTGTCGGTTAAAAATCTTACCTGTAGCAAAGGTTTGACTAAATCGATGGATTTTTGGACTTGGCGACAACAGTTTGTCAACGGTAGGTCGGGCCGGTCGCGGGTCGATGCGACGCTGATCGCCTACGACCAGGCTATGACGCCCATCGCGGAGTGGAGCTTCGGTGGCGTTTGGCCGGCATCGATCGATTTCAACGAAACAACGCCCGGCAAAGAAACTATCGTGTTCGCCGCCGACCAAGTTCAACGGCTGCGCTGATCGAAACCGGGGCTGCCGTCAAACAGGTGGTTTGTTGTCAAAAACGGCAGCAGTGCCCTGGAAAACGCCGTGGGTCCGGCTTTTTCAGCGGATAGATAATTTCAGATGGAGCTTGCGGAAGTTGAGGTGTGGTGAGCCGGGTGATAAGGACCGGCTTTCCGGAGCCTCCTTGGCGCCCGTTGCTGACATATAATGGTCAGCTGACACTCTGTTATCACCTATTACGAGACATCATGACCCAAGAATATAACGCGGCTGCCATAGAAGTACTGAGCGGCCTGGACCCGGTGCGCAAACGCCCCGGCATGTATACCGACACCACCCGTCCTAACCACTTGGTGCAAGAAGTGGTGGACAACAGCGTCGACGAGGCGCTGGCTGGGCATGCCGATACCATCAATGTCGTGCTTTATAAAGACGGTTCGGTACGGGTGGACGATAACGGCAGGGGCATGCCGGTGGATATTCATCCCGAGCAGGGCATCCCTGGTGTGGAAGTGATCCTGACGCAGTTGCATGCCGGCGGTAAATTCTCTAATAAAAACTATCAATTTTCCGGCGGTCTGCACGGTGTCGGCGTGTCTGTGGTCAATGCCTTATCGGAAAAGTTACTGGTCGAAATCAAGCGCGGCGCTGGCGTGTATCAAATGGAGTTCGCCGGCGGCGACAAGGTCAGCGACTTGCAACAGAGCGGCACGGTCGGTAAAAACAACACCGGCACCAGCGTGCATTTCTGGCCGGACGGTAAATATTTCGATTCCAATCGGGTGTCGGTCAGCAAGCTTAAGCATGTGCTGCGGGCCAAGGCGGTATTGTGCCCTGGGCTAAAAATCACCCTTAATTCGGAACTCAGCGACGAGCAATTCGAGTGGTGTTATCAGAACGGCTTGCAGGAATATCTGCTGGACCGGGTCGGCGACGCCGAAATCTTTCCGCAACCGCCATTCATGGCCAACATGGCTGCCAGCAACGAAGCGGTGGAGTGGGGCATCGTCTGGACGCCCGACAGCCTGCCGGAAACCATCGCCGAAAGTTATGTGAATCTGGTGCCGACTGCCCAAGGCGGTACTCACGTCAATGGCTTGCGCGCCGGCTTGACCGAGGCGATGCGCGAGTTTCTGGATTTTCGTAACCTCTTGCCGCGCGGTGTGAAGATCGCCCCTGAAGACGTTTGGGAAAGTTGCCATTTCGTATTATCGGTAAAACTGGAAGACCCGCAGTTTTCCGGCCAAACCAAGGAACGGCTCAGTTCGCGCGAATGCGTGACCTTTGTGTCCGGCGTTGCCAAGGATACGTTCAGCTTATGGTTGAATCAGCATCCGCAGGAAGGCGAGAAGATCGCCGAAATCATCTTGGCTAGTGCACAGAAACGCCTTAGAGCCGGCAAGAAAATCGTCCGCAAAAAAATCACCAGCGGCCCGGCCCTGCCCGGTAAGCTGGCGGATTGTTCCGGTCAGGATCTCAGCAGAACAGAATTGTTTTTGGTCGAAGGCGACTCGGCTGGCGGCTCGGCCAAGCAAGCGCGCGACCGTGAGTTTCAGGCCATCATGCCCTTAAGAGGGAAAATTCTGAATACCTGGGAAGTCGATTCCGGGGAAGTCATGGCTTCGCAGGAAGTGCACGACATCGCCGTGGCTCTAGGCATAGAGCCGGACAGTAACGACTTGCAAAATCTGCGCTACGGCAAGATCTGCATCCTGGCCGATGCGGACTCCGACGGCAATCACATTGCCACCTTGATTTGCGCGCTGTTTTACCAGCATTTCAATGCCTTGGTGAGAGCCGGGCATGTGTTCGTGGCGATGCCGCCGCTGTATCGGATCGACGTGGGCAAGAAAGTGTTTTACGCGCTAGACGAATCGGAACGCTTGGGCGTGTTGGCGCGGATCGAAGCGGAAAAACTCACCGGCAAGATCAACATTCAGCGCTTTAAAGGTTTGGGCGAGATGAATCCGTCGCAATTGCGGGAAACCACGATGAATCCCGATACCCGCCGCTTGGTGCAGTTGACCATCGAAGAAAACGACGACACCCGCGAGCAGATGGATTTATTGCTGGCCAAGAAGCGCGCCGGGGACCGGAAAAGTTGGCTGGAAGATCGGGGTAACTTAGCGCAAATATAAGCGACACGCCGGCCGGAGTTAGCGTGCTCCGGCTGGTAATCCTTAGTTTTTAGATGTCCATCAACAGCATCGGTATGCCGTAAGTCAGCACGAAATAACTAAAGGCATAAACCACACTGACGCTGGTTGGGTAGCTGAAGAAAGCGCGAAAGATATAGCTGACGATGGAGATATACCAAATCACCAAAAATAGCGCGATGCCGATGCCGATTTCCTCGCGGTAGGGGTGGTGATTGAGTACCAGCCAGTAGTCGAGTGCTTCCCCGCTGACCGCCAATGTCATGATGAAATTCTCGCAGACGAATATCGAGGTGTACAACTGGTTGAAGCAGCCCCATTTTTTTTCCATCAGCAATAAGATCGCCACCGAGCCGAAAGCCATGGTGGTGCGGCCCAAAACTTCCAACGAGCCATCAGCCGGGTCGGCGATCAAGCCTTCAACGATGATGCCGGAAATCAGATAGAACGCCACGTTTTTCCACATAAACGAGGTAGGCGGGACTAAATCCGAGGGATTGTTCAGAAACCAGCAAGAGGACAGGTACTTCAGGAGTAGATTCATAATCGGCACGTATATTCGATAAAAGCAGGATTTATCAAATCGAAAAAACCGTCCATTATAGACGGGCGGCAGAATAACGGGGTTTTGACTTCGTTTTGCGTGTGTATCGTGACCTTTGGCAAGTTGTACAAGGCCCGGCCGTATAAGGAGAAGCGGTCTGCCGTTTTACCGATTCGTTTGTATAATAGCCCTTCATTTCTCCGCGTGCGGCCAGCAAGTGCCGACGCCCATGCCCATCAAACTCCGGAATCTTCATGATCGAACTAGGCAAATTCAACACTTTAACCGTCGTCAGCCAGCGTGATAATCAGTATGGTCTGGATGGTGGAGAGCTTGGCGAGATTGGGTTGGTAGACCAAGATGCACCGGATAATCTAAAGGTCGGCGATACCGTAAACGCCTTTGTCTACATTGACGGTAAGAATCAAACCATCGCTACCCTGCAAACGCCGCTTGCCCAAGTCGATCAGGTGGCTTGGTTAAAATGTATATCGCTCAGCCATGCCGGTGCGTTTTTGGGATGGGGATTGCCTAAGGATTTGTTGCTGCCGTTTAGCGAACAAAAGGGGAAAGTCGTCGAAGGGCGTTCTTATCTGGTGCGTCTGTTTTTAGACGAAAACAACCGCATCGCCGCGACGATGATGCTGGATGATTTCATTCAAGACCAAGCGTTTTATTATAAGGACGGCCAAGCGGTGCAACTTATCATCGCTGACGAAACTGACTTGGGCTTTAAAGCGGTGGTGGACAATCAATACTGGGGCGTGTTGTATAAAAGCGAGACTTTTCAGCCCTTGCAAAAAGGCCAAACTTTGACCGGATTTATTAAAAAAGTCCGCCCCGACAACAAGCTGGATTTGATCCTGAGCCAGGAAAAATACGGCCAGAAAGTCGATGCCACGTCAGAGAAGATTTTGGCGATACTGGCTAAGCGCGGCGGTTATGTGGCGCTAACCGACAAAAGTGCACCGGAGATTATTTACGACACCTTTGGCGTCAGCAAAAAGGTCTTCAAGCAAGCGATAGGCGGCTTGTACAAACAACGGCGGATCGTGATAGAAGAAGCTGGTATCCGCCTGGTCGATCAAGCTTAAGGCAAATGGAGAGACGCGTAGTTTGCGTCTCTCCTGAGGATCAGCCGCAGAGCCTAAGGCCGATACTGGGAAAACACATAATCGGTTTTTTGCTCGGACGCATGGCAGGCAAAGCACGAAGTGCCGCTGTCTTTCACCAGCCGCTCGGTTTTGCTATTGCCGGCAAAGCCTTCAAACCCCCAGCCGCCGGTTGCGGCAAACTTTTTCGCGTCTTTCAGCATCACGCCCACTAGTTTGCGCTCGCCTTCCTGGATGGTTTTATCCTTCTCTTGATACTGCATTAAATCGAATACCAGCACCGAGCCGTCCGCGTACTTACCGGTCTTCAAGCCGGACTCAGCTTGTTTATTAGCATAGACATGATGCAGGCCTTGAAACGGATTCTCCAGGGCGTGGCCAGGTTGAATCAACATGCTTTTAGCGTGCAGCCAATTACGATAGCCCTCCGGAAACGGCACGGCCTGATCGGCGGCTAACGTGGTAACGGCAACGGTGCTTAGCAGGCCCATCAGCAGTATCGAAATGCTTTTTTTCATGATCGTATCCCCCACAAAAGTAAATGCATAAATAATTTCGAATCGAAACTATGTGGTCTTTTTAAGCGGATTTGCGGATTTTGTCAAACAAATAGTGATGCGCTATTAGTTTGCTTGGCGAGGTGTTGCTGGATGCTAGGGGCGGTGTTAAGCGGGAATGGCGGTTAAGACGACAGCAGGGGCGAGAAAGATGGCTTGGTGTTGGGCTGCAAAAGGCTTGCAACCCAAGTGACCAGACAATTAAATCTTGCCGTCCAACCCCATCTGAAAATACTTGTGGGTGATTTTTTCCTGGTTTTCCAGCAGCCAATCAATATCCGGTGTGTTGGTCATGGCCTTATGAATGGCTTTGGCCATGGCCTCGCGGTGGATGTTGAACAAAATTTGATGATCCAGATTGTCGTCTTTGATCACGCAAGGATTCAGCCAGACCGAGCAAATAATCCCCAAGTCGTTGGCTTTTTCCTTGGGAATATCACCCGCGCGCACGGCATCCAATACGCCGTTGGCAATCGCCGCTTGCACGGTGCCCATTAAAATATTGGTGTAACGGCTGTTCTTGACAGTCACCTTGCTGACCATCAGCGTGACCGGGCGCACCTGAATATCGGTATTTAAAATCGCGAATACCCGAGTGTGGCCCTGAACTTGATCGCCGGTTAAAGTGGCAATCGCGGTGCCGACCGGCCCGTCCAGTTCGCCGATGATGATTTCCGGTTCCGCTGCCGTACCTGCCGGTCCGCCCGCTACCAGGGCTTCGCCGGTGCGCATAATGATTCTTTCGCTCATGTTGGTCTCCAATTTCAAGTGAGTGTTTCGGATTGTGTTTGTCGTTCCCCTCTTTGCAAAAGAGGGGCTAGGGGAGATTTGTTTAGAATAAATCCCCCTCGATCCCCTTTATGCCCGGCGGGTACTTTTTCAAAGGGGGAGGTTTAGAGCTCAAGCTTCACCGCTCAACACCATCGCCCCATACTCTTCCGGCGTAATAACCCCGCCCAGACTCTCGGCAACTTGCTTATCGCCAGCCGGCAACACATCCTGCACCGCATCGATACGCTTCCATTGCGGCAACGGCGTGTCTTGATGGGCTTGCGGGACGTATTTTGAGCGGGAAACGCGACTCATCCTGTGGATATAACGCGGGCAATTGATAAAAATCTCGCTAATCGCCACCCTTACGATCAGCTCCGCGCCAGGATATTCCGCCAGTAACGGATCGTTGGTTTCAATTTGGGCGTCGCCATGCACTCGAATCCGATGCGGTGTTTCGAAGTCGATGAACAACATGCCGATTTTCGGATTGCCGTTGATATTGCCCATCGACAAAAACATGCCGTTGCCGTCGTAACTGGGAAACGCCAGTTCCTGCGGACCAACAACCTTCACCAGTCCGGGATTACCGCCCTTGTAAGAGCAAGTTGGATAGCCGCGCTGATCTATCGTGGTCAGAAAGAAAAAATCCCGGCTCTCGATAAACGGCTGATGCTGCTCGCTTACCTGCTGTTCGACGATGATTTGTTCCAAGCGATCCGCCAGCTTGACGGTGTCGTGTTGCTCTTGCAATTGTCGGTGTTGCGGGCTGTAAAAGTCGCTCATGGGCGATGCTCCTTGATGGGGTAGTGCGGCGATTCTAACAGGAATGATGGCTAGTCAGGTTTTACGGTTGCATGAAACAGAACGCCGGTTCGGATTGCTTCGAGGAGCGTAGGAACGATAAAAGACGCCTTATTTTCTCAGCCAGTTGAACGCCGCGCTTAATTTGCGCTTAGCGTCGTTTTCGATGATTTGGTCGTGAGCCAGCACAATCCGCTCAACATCCAGCGCCAGCAGCGCATCGACCGAGCGCGCCAATGCGGTTTTATCTTTAACCAGCAGTTTCATGGTTCGCGACATTGCCAGTTGATCGTAGACGCCGAGCAGCCTCGCCACCACGCGCGCTAATCCGATGTGTTCAGCGCCGAAGCAAAACAGCAGATCGGTAAGAATCAAAGTACCCGTTGCGCTGTGAAACCAAACCGTCTCGTTGATGATGGGCAGGCCTTCAACGAAGGCAGCGATTAATTCGTCCGCCCATGCCGGCGTTTCCAATGGTGACAGCACCGGGTAAGCGCTAAGGTCCGGCCGCTTTTCTGCTAGCCCTAGAGCGATAAAGCCCTCGGCATTCGGGAATGCCTTCATGAATGGTGTAAAAAACAGGTGGTGGCTCTTGTTCGGTGCAAGCACATAACGCACTGGGCCGATTTCGGCAATTTCAGCCACTAGTTGGGGTGACGGCTCGATCGGCGAATGCACCCAAATCGAGCCGTCCCGCAGTTTGACGAAAGTGGCTCTGGTGCTTAGATTTAACGGACCGAATTGAATGGCTTGTTGCGCATACCAGATTTGGCCGGGAACGAGAGTTTTTAGGAGCACTTGGTCTTGGGGGCTAAGTAAAACTGGATATGCTAAAAGACGAAAAGTACGGTGTCAAAGCCTTGAATGGACTAGAAGAGTTAGTCCGCGTGGGCACAAAAACCGAGCCCACCCTTATATCTCGATTCTGACCGAAAAAAGCGGCAGAATCCCCGACTGATCATCGGGGGGCGATGGGGAAGACGTGCCCACCCTGAGGCTTGAAAGCCTGCCTTGTAGATAGTTCTCTCCATCGCCCGCACTCACTTTAAAGTTCGAACGGTATTCTAAGGGCTTGGTTCGCCTTGACCCTGTATTCATAAGGCTGAACTTTGCGAGTGTCCATTCTGATCAAGCAGTCTAAGTTTGTCATTTTTACCCAGAGATAGCGCTCATGACTTCTACTATCATCGGCATCGATATTGCCAAGCTCAAATTCGACGTAGCCCGGCTCGCCGAAGGCAAATATAAACATGCCAAGTTCGCCAACAACCTCGAGGGCTTTGCCGCGTTCGCCGCTTGGCTAGACGGTTTTGGCGACACCGACCGGCGCCTTTGCCTGGAAGCCACTGGCGCTTACGGCCTGCCCCTGGCAGAGTTTCTCGCCGACGGTGGCTACTTCGTCAGCGTGGTGAACCCCGCTCAAATTCATGCCTTCGGAAAAAGCGAGCTGAGCCGCGCCAAAACCGATAAGGCCGACGCCAAGCTGATTGCCCGCTATGCCCTGCAAGCCGACTTGGTTGCCTGGAAGCCGCTACCCGCGAATCTGCGCCAGTTGCAAGCCCTCACGCGTCGCTTGGAGCACTTGCTGGAGATGCAGCGCATGGAGCAAAACCGACTGGAGACAGCTGATACCGCTATTGTCCCTTCCATCAACACGGTACTGGCAACATTGGCGGCCGAACTGAAGGCTACCCGTCAAGCCATCCAAGACCATGTCGACAAGGATCCCGATCTCAAGCAGCAAAGCGATCTGCTGACCTCCATTCCGGGTATCGGCCCCGCCACGACCGCCTATTTGCTCGTGGCCTTAAGTCCTCACCATGGCTACGCCAACGCCAAACAAGTCGTGGCCCAAGCCGGCCTCGCACCCGCCATCCGACAGTCAGGACAATGGCAGGGCAAAACGCGTATTGCCAAGACCGGTGACGCTCGGTTGCGCAAAGCGCTTTATCTACCCGCTTTGGTCGCCTGGCAACATAATCCAGCCATTCGCGTCCAATGCCAACGACTAAAAGCTAATGGCAAAAACGGCAAGCTCATTGTCTGCGCCGCCATGCGTAAGCTCATTCATCTGGCTTTCGCTATCTTGAAATCCGGTAAACCTTTTGATCCTAATTTTTCCCTTGCATGAGCGGGTTTAAGACGGTATCTACGCAGCTGGTTTTACAGTTGGATGACGCAGAGCGTATGAACGATAAATTAAAGTTAAGTTAGTCTATTCAAGAAAGTAGCTTCAAAAACATGACCACGGTGAATACCAAATTAACCCCGATTGTCCACTTGAGCGTCTTAAACTCCTGTTCCGTGTACATTTGATATTTCAGCATCTGTTTCTGTACAAAATGCAGACGGTTTTCCTTGCTGTGCTGTTGGATGGCTTCCACAGCTTTGATTGCTTTACACTCGCTGACGCCAGCATTTTTAAGCAGTTCGTAGACTTCTGTGGCGATCTTTGACATGTTTTAACTCCGAAATCGTGCAGGGTTTTCTCCCGTATGCCGCGCCGAGTACCGGAGCTTTCGCCGGGAACAGCCCGAAGGGGCGATGCAGGGATGCATCACGTTGCCGTAAGGGGCAGGAAGCCCCTTACGGCAAACCCCGGCGAAAGTGAGGAACGTAGGAGATAAGCGGCGTCCGGGTGTCTTTTCTTTTGGATACTTTTCTTTGGACAAGCAAAGAAAAGTATCTCGGTTGTCGGTCCGAGAACCGACATTAAAATATTCGTCGCGATAGCGACACAAAACCCGAGCTCCGCGCGGAAACAAAAAGCCGTTCCCGCCCTACGAAATTGTTTTTAGATTTGACAAGTCATTGGGCTTCAATTTTTCGAGAATCGATCCAAAAGCCATTCTTAAATATGACTTGGGCTTCGACTGGCATTGAAGGGCAGCAAAGAGAGTCATGTTTAAAATCAAATTCCTTAGCGGAGTACCAAAGCTGATTGTCCTTAACATAAAGTTTATTGATAAACCGCGGAAAGTCATCCGAGGTTGTAGAAGGCATCGAGTATTCTGGGACTATATGAAAGTTTTGACTGTAGTCCCGTCTGAGAGCAGCAAATGCAGGCCTACTCATCGCTGTGCCTCCACTACATTGTCTGTCAATATCGTATAGCGCTACGACATATTCCGTATCGGGTTTGTCGTCAATTTGAAATCGGATGATATTTTGTTCATCCATATGAATCAAGCATCCAACAGAGTTTGCGTATGCAGATATTGTTGCTGCAATTTGTTTGGTGGGGAGCACCGTTTCGTCTGCGGCAGTCCCAATAGAGACACAGATAAGTAAAGCCAACAGAATGTGTTTCATCATCTGAAAAGATTTCTTGATTAGTTTTTAATTTCGCAAACTAGAA
Source organism: Methylomonas sp. 2F7 (assembly GCF_057126975.1). Lineage (NCBI taxonomy): Bacteria > Pseudomonadati > Pseudomonadota > Gammaproteobacteria > Methylococcales > Methylococcaceae > Methylomonas > Methylomonas sp. 2F7. The sequence goes on along the minus strand of NZ_CP195203.1, from coordinate 3,573,423 downwards.
ACTAGCCTGAACGACGCAACGTAATCGAGGAGTTGTTTGCTTTCACTACGTTGCAGTTGAGACTAAGATTTTACATTCCCCCCATGCAACCCGCATTCCTTCTTCGCCGCATCCTCCCACCACCAACGCCCCGCGCGCTCGTGCTGATTAGGTAAAACCGGCCGGGTGCAAGGCTCGCAGCCGATGCTGATGTAGCCGTGTTTGTGTAGTTCGTTGAACGGTACCTGATAGGCTTCGATGTAGTCCCATACTTGCGCGGACGACCAGTTCAGCAGCGGGTTGAATTTGATCAATTGTTTGCCGGGGCCGGAGAAGCCGGCATCGAGTTGCACTTCCGGGATATCACCGCGGGTGTCCAGGCTTTGGTCCTTGCGCTGGCCGGTAATCCAGGCGTCCAGCGTCGCCAGTTTGCGTTTCAGTGGCTCAACTTTGCGGATGCCGCAGCATTGTTGGTGGCCATCGTCGTAAAAGCTGAACAGGCCTTTTTCTTTCACAAAGGCATCCAGTTGTTCGCGATCCGGGTTCAAGATGTCGATGTTGATGCCGTAATGCTTGCGCACTTGTTCCAGGAAACGGTAAGTTTCTGGATGCAGACGACCGGTATCCAATGAAAACACCTGGATGTCTTTGCGGATTTGCAGGGCCATGTCCAGCAGCACCACGTCTTCCGCACCGCTGAAAGAGATGGCAATGTTTTCAAAATTAGCCAGTGCGACTTTTAAAATGGTGCGCGGATTTTTGCCTTGCAGCTCGGATTGGGCGGTGCTTAAGTCGAATTCAGTCATGGATTTAGCTCTGGGCAAAGTAACGGGATAAATACTCGTCAAAGTCCAACTTGTCGTTGGCTTCGATGTCGGCTTGTTTTTGCAGGGACGCGGCAGCCATGTCCTCGAATTGCCGTTGAGTTTCATCGTCCAGGGGTTCGGCGTTGAAATAATGTTTATGCAAGGCCGAGGTGTTACTGGCGAAGCAGCCAAACTCCTGGCCGTTCTCGCGCATGCAGGCCAGAATCCGTGCCGATGGCGTCAGCGCCGGGTTGTCCACTACTGCCAACTGATGTTGCAAAGCCAATTGGTAGGGGCGTTCCAAGCTGCCTCTATCCAGTACCGCGCAGATAGGTTGCATGGCATACAGGATGCTATGTGCCCATTGCTGTAAGGTGACGGTGTCGCCGTTGCGGTTTAACTGTAAACCGGGGCGGCGGCCCTCATTCGCGACCAGCAATTGGTTGCTGTTGTTTATCTGGAATTCGTCTGGGCCTTGCGGGGGGCTGTCCTGCAATAGGCAGTACAACAAAAACGCCTCGACAAAGCGGGCGGTGCTTTCGTCGATGCCGATCGGATTTAGCAGATTCAAGTCTAGTGAGCGCATTTCCACATACAGCACGCCGCGCCGTTTCAGCGCCAGCGTCGGCTTCTCGCCGGATTTGGCGATCTGCTTGGGGCGCATGGTGCTGTAAAACTCGTTTTCGATTTGCAGGATGTTGGCGTTCAACTGCTGATACTCACTGTCCACTTTCACGCCGATGGCTTCGTAGTCCGGATACGGGGTGTTGATGGCTGCGCTCAGGCTGTCCACGTAGCCGTCCAGCGAGTTGTAATCGATCTTCAAGCCCGCCTGGTTCTTGCTCTTGTAACCGATGTCGCTCATTCGCAGCGAGGTCGCATAGGGGTGGAACACGGTGTGTTCGTCGAATTCCTTGAATTGCTCCATCAATTGCGGGCGGCTTTTGAAAAAGGTTTTGCAAATGGCCGGCGAGGCGCCAAACAGATACAGAATCAGCCAGCCTTGGCGGTGGAAGTTACGGATCAAACCGAAATAAGCGTTTGAGATAAAGTCTTCCAGGCCGGTCGTGCAGCCGCTTTGCTTGTAAAGCGCCGGCCACAGCGCCTCCGGCACCGAATAATTGAAATGGATGCCGGCAATGGCTTGCATGGTGCGACCGTAACGGTGCCACAAACCTTTACGGTAAACGTGCTTCATCTTGCCGATATTGGATTTGCCGTACTCGGCGATGGGGATGCTCAAGTCGCCGTCGATACCGCAGGGCATGCTGGTGGCCAGCAGCATTTCCTCGCCTAGATGCGGATAGACAAACTGGTGGAGCTGGTGCATGTAATCCAGGGTTTGGCGGATGTCGGCAAACGGCGGGGTGATAAATTCCAGCAGCGCTTCCGAATAATCGGTGGTGATGTAGGGGTGGATCAACGCCGAACCGAGCGCCGTGGGATGAGGTGTTTGCGCGATCTCGCCATGCTCGGTGATGCGCAGGCTTTCTTTCTCGATGCCTTTCAGGCCTTGTTTTAACAGGTATTGTTGATCGTTATCGATCAGATATTTAAGACGGTCGGGTAAACGGCAGTAAGTAATGAGCATAGAAAATTAGGCGCCTTCCGCGGCTTGGGTAAGCGCGGCATTATATAGGGTGGATTTTGATTTATTGAAATCGGCGTGCTGTAAAGTGAATCAAGGAGATTGGGGATGTGCGTGACTATTTCAAGGCGAAGAAGGCTGTGGCGGATTTAGCTTGTTCGGGCGTTTGCGGATGATGGTCTGATCTATGGTCTAATACCTCAACGATTTTTTGCCGGTTTATATTTAGCAAGTAATGATTTATGACCAATAACGCCGCCCTGCAAACCCTGCATAGCGTGTTCGGCTACGACAGTTTTCGCGGCCAGCAGCAACAGATTATCGAGCAATTGATCGGCGGCCGGGATGTGTTGGTATTGATGCCGACCGGCGGCGGCAAGTCCTTGTGTTATCAGATACCGGCCTTGGTGATGGACGGCGTCGGCATCGTCATTTCGCCGCTGATTGCCTTGATGCAGGATCAGGTCAGCGCCTTGCACCAAGTGGGGGTGCGGGCTGCCTATTTAAATTCGACGCTGGCGTTGGAGCAGGTGCGCGAGATCGAACAGAAGTTGCAAAACGGCGAGTTGGATTTGCTGTACATCGCGCCGGAGCGACTATCCAACGCCAGAACCCAAGCCCTGTTTGCCCGTTGCAAGATTGCTTTGTTCGCGATAGACGAGGCGCATTGTGTGTCGCAATGGGGGCATGATTTTCGTGCCGATTACTTGTTATTGTCGGTGTTGCATGAGCAGTTTCCGCAAGTGCCGCGCATCGCTTTAACCGCCACCGCCGATGAACGCACCCGCCAGGAAATCATTACCCGGCTGGCGCTGGAACAGGCCCAGGTGTTTGTCAGCGGTTTCGACCGGCCGAATATTCGCTATCGGATTATTCAGAAAGACAATGCCAGGCAGCAACTGCTGACATTTATCCGCAGCGAACACCCCGGCGATACCGGTATCGTCTATTGCCTGTCGCGTAAAAAAGTCGAAGAAACCGCGGAATGGTTGAATGACAAAGGCCTGAAAGCCCTGCCGTATCACGCCGGTATGGAGCATCGCGAACGGCAGAAAAATCAGCACCAGTTTTTGATGGAAGACGGCTTGATCATCGTCGCCACCATCGCTTTTGGCATGGGTATCGATAAACCCAACGTGCGCTTCGTGGCGCATCTGGATTTGCCGAAAAGCGTGGAAGCTTATTACCAGGAAACCGGCCGGGCCGGCCGTGATGGTCTGCCGGCCAATGCCTGGATGGCTTACGGCTTACAAGACGTGTTGACCCTGCGGCAAATGCTCAGCACCTCCAATGCCGACGAGGCGCATAAGCGGGTAGAGTTACACAAACTGGATGCGATGCTGGCCTTGTGCGAAATGGTCAGTTGCCGGCGACAGGCGCTGCTGGCTTACTTTGGCGACATACTCGAACAGGGCTGCGGCAATTGCGATACCTGTCTGGAACCGGTGGAAACCTGGGACGGCAGCGTGGCCGCGCAACAGGCCCTGTCGTGTATTTATCGTACCGGCCAGCGTTTCGGCGTGACGTATTTAATCGATGTGCTGCTAGGCAAATCCGACGACCGCATGCGCCAATTCGGCCACGACAAACAATCGACGTTTGGTATCGGCAAAGCGCTGGACGAGAAACAATGGCGCTCGGTGTTTCGGCAATTGGTGGCCAAGTCTTTGGTGGAAATCGACTTTGAAGGCCACGGCAGCCTGAAACTGACCGATGCTTGCCGGCCGGTGTTGCGCGGCGAGCAAACCTTGATGCTGCGCAAGGATGCGCAAATCGCCAAAACCCGGCGCGAAAAAACTGAAAAGCGCCAACCGGGTGGGGCGGCGGACAGTGCCTTGTGGAACGCTTTGCGCGCCAAACGCAAAGAGCTGGCTGATGAGCAGGACGTGCCGCCCTATGTGATTTTTCACGATGCCACTCTGATGGCGATGGTCGATGCCCGGCCGCGCAATCATCAGCAACTGAGCATGTTGTCCGGCATCGGCCAGCGCAAGTTGGAATTGTACGGCGATGAGTTTTTGGCGGTCTTAGCTGAGTTCGACGACGAACCGCCGGTATCGGCGACCGATACCGTTGCGGAAAGTCTGGATTTATTTCGATTGGGTTATAGCGTCGAGCAAGTCGCCAAGCAACGCAGCCTGAGTGAGGACACCATTTACAATCACATGGCCAAAAGTCTGGAGTTGGGGCTGGTGGCGCTGGGCGATGTGTTGAGTTTGTCGCCGGCGGAAGTCAGTGAAATCGAGGCGGTGTTGTTAAGTTTGCCGGAAGAGCAGCGCAACGCCTTGAAGCCGGTTTACGAGCAACTGGGCGGCGCTTATAGCTATGGGGTATTGCGTTGCGTCAGAGCGGCTTTACAGCAGCAACTTGGCTGAATTTGCCGTGGCTGAAACGGTATTCAGTCTTTAGGCAATGGTCCAGCCATTTTTGCAGGAAATAGTTTAAGCGCCATTTGTAATTGCGGATTTCCACCAAGCTGCCGGGGTTTTGATAGACCTTGTCAACCGCCGGCCGGTCGATGTCGCGCAGCACTTCCGCCAATTGCGCATCCAGATAAATCCGAATTTTTACTGCCGGCACGATTTGTTCCGATAGCTGTTGATCGAAGCAATGGCTGAGTTCGATAGTCAAGGTGTAGGGATTACGTTCCAGCACTTCCAGATATAACGCCGGTTTGTTCTGCGTCAGGCCGACGGCGGTTTTATCAAAAGAACGCAGATTCGGAATCAGCCTGAACAGCTTTTGATAGTTGGATTCGCAGATCTTTTCCAGACAAAGCGCCGTGTTGACCGGTTGCACCAAGCTCATCGTCACTCTTCCCGATAGCAGGCATTGGCGCTGGCGGTTTCCCACAACACCACTTGATCGACATTAAAGCCTTGTTGTTTGACGTGTTGGTAGATCATCTTGCTTAGCACTTCGGCGGTGGGATGTTCGTCGATAGCCAAAAACTGCTCGTTGTTGGCGACCAGGGCCGGGATGATAGGGTCGTCTTTATGCAGCAAAAAGTTGTGATCCAGCACCTTGTTTATAAACCCATCCACACAGTCTTTCACGTCGGAAAAATCGCAAACCATACCCTGATCGTTGAGGCTGTCTTGTTTGATGGAGATGCTGGCTTTGACACTGTGGCCGTGCAAGTTGCGGCACTTGCCCGGATGGTTCATCAGGCGGTGGCCGTAGCAAAAATAAACTTCTTTGGTGATGATATACATAGCGTGCTACGTCCTTGTGAGAAACGGGGGCTGTCCTTAATTGCCTTTGATGCTTTTGATCGAGGCGGCTATTTCAAAGCTGCCGTCGCCTTGTTTGACGCTACGCACCACTTCGATGAAGGCCGTCATCGGTGGGGTGATTTGGGTTTTTGGCATGATGCTGACTTCCATGGCCAGACCGATCTCGAATGGCCGTTCGGCAATAAACGATACGCCGGCGCCGCTTAGCGTCGTGCATCTGCCGGTGCTGACCTCGCTGGAATCGGCCAGCTTATAGGTAATGTCACAGTCCACATCCATACGGATGTAATCGCGTTTTTCATCATGATTCAGCATTGGCTTCCCCCGATTCGGATTGGCAGTAGTTGGGTAAAAAATCAGTCGCAGGGAGTTTACTATAAAAAACCGCCGCTCTGGTTAGGAAATAGTGGCTCATATCGCCCGAATCAGCGGATTTTTTGGGTGGGCTGTGACGCAGTTGGCATCCAGGCAAAAGGCAAGTCCGGCGGTTTTATTGCCTGACTATCCCAGGCTATTTGTGTAAAATTCCGCCACTTTTCAATCCAGACAGCGTAGGCAGCAGCATGAGCAAATCCATTGTCCTTACCGGTATCACCACCACCGGCACGCCGCATCTCGGCAATTACGCCGGGGCGATTCGGCCGGCAATCAATGCCAGCAAAGACGAGCACGTCAGACCGTTTTATTTCCTGGCCGATTACCATGCGCTGATCAAATGCAGCGAGCCGGCGCGAGTGAAACAATCCAGTCTGGAAATTGCCGCGACTTGGCTGGCCTTGGGTTTGGACACTTCAAACGCAGTGTTCTATCGCCAATCGGATGTGCCGGAAATCCTGGAGCTGACCTGGATGCTGACTTGCGTTACTGCCAAGGGCTTGATGAACCGCGCCCATGCTTATAAAGCCGCCGTCGCCGAAAATGAAGAAACCGAAGGCAACGATCCGGATAAAGGCATCACCATGGGTTTGTTCAGCTACCCGATCCTGATGGCGGCGGATATTTTGATGTTCAACGCTAACAAGGTGCCGGTGGGCAAGGATCAGATCCAGCACATCGAAATGGCTCGCGACATCGCCAGCCGCTTTAATCATATCTACGGCGAACATTTTGTTTTGCCGGAAGCGGTGCTGGACGACAATGCGGCTACCTTGCTGGGCCTGGATGGCCGCAAGATGAGTAAAAGCTACAACAACACCATCCCCTTGTTCGAGCCGGAAAAGAAACTGCGCAAGCTGATCAACAAAATCAAAACCAATTCCCTGGAACCCGGCGAACCGAAAGACCCAGAAGGCTGCACGCTGTTTGGTATCTACCAGGCATTTGCGAATCAGCACGAGTTGGATGCCGTCCGTCAGCGTTACGCGGAAGGCATCGGTTGGGGCGAGATGAAGCAGGTGTTGTTTGAGAAAATCAACGACGAAATCGCCCCGGCCCGCGAGCGCTATGAAGCCTTAATGGAAGCACCGGAACATATCGAGCAACAATTGCAGGAAGGCGCCGAGAAAGCCCGCGCGATCACTAGGCCGTTTATCAACACCTTGCGGGAAGCGGTGGGGATCTCCAAATTGGCGATGTAAGGGGAGAAAGTCTGTAGAGACGCAAAATCTTGCGTCTCTAGTTCACTCCCAATAGGGCTGGTCTATAGCCCTATCGACTGATACTTGCTCAAGGATGATCGTACCCAATGTCCATCGTCGCGATCTACGTTATCAAGCTACTGTTGTTGCCGCCAACCTCTTTGGCAATGCTGGCGCTGGCCGGCTTGCTGTTGGGCAAGCGTAAAAGGGGAAAGAACATGGCGATAGTCTGTCTGGCACTGTTGTGGTTACTGAGTTTGCCGATTGTCGTTAAGCAATGGGCCTTACTGTGGGAGCGGATTCCGCCGCTCTCTAGCCAAGCCGCTCAGCAATTCAAACCGCAGGCCTTGGTGGTGATAGGCGGTGGCATTGAATACTCGGCGCCGGAATATCCAGAGCAAGTCACTTTACATGTCAGAACCTTGCTGCGCGTGCGCTATGCCGCCAAGTTGGCCGGGGAGTTGGGTTTGCCGATTCTGGCTTCCGGGGGCGGCACGCTGGAACCGGACGATATTCCCGAAGCGGAGTTGATGGCACAAACCCTGGATAATGAGTTTAAAACTCCCGTGGCCTGGCAGGAACCTCGCAGCAGCAATACCGCCGAAAATGCCCGCTTCAGCCGCGAGGTATTAAAGCAGTTCGGCATCAATAAAATCGTCCTGGTTACCCAGGCCTACCATATGCCGCGCGCTGCTTTGGAATTTCGCAAAGCTGGTTTCGAGGTGTTGCCTGCTCCGACGGCGTTTATCGGCCACGCGGGCGAAACCCGTTTATTGGATTGGTTGCCATCACCAAGCTCTTGGGCCAACAGTTTTTTGCTGGCGCACGAAATGATCGGTATGTGGTGGTATCGGATTCGGTACTGATTTAACTGCCGGCTGGGTCTGGCCTGTTCATCAACGGCGCGGCCGCCGGGCAATTGGCTATAATGGCCGGCAGCTTTCTTATTTGATGCCATCATGCCCAAATCGTCCACCAAGGAAGGTCTCCGCCGCGCGGCGGATGCTCCGCCATTACCTGCCAATCCCTGGCGTTTTATTCTATTTTGCCTAAAACCGTTTCGTTGGCTGTTGCTGTTGATGCTGATACTGGAAACCGGTCAGGCCGCCGGCAGCATTCTGGTGCCGTATGCGATTAAAGCCTTGATGGATGCGGTCGCCAATCAGCCTATCCCCGTTGGCGATTGGCTGGAGACTTTCAAACAACCCTTGCTGCTACTCGCCGGTCTGAATCTGGCCGAAATTATATTCAGCCGCAGCAGCGGCGCGGTTCTGATCATCATGGGTCCGCGCTTGCGGCAGGGCACAGCGCGGTCTTTGTTTGCCTATTTGCAAAATCACGCGCCGCGCTACTTTGGCAATCATTTCGCCGGCGCGCTGGCGCATCGCATCAGCGAAACCGCGATGAGCGTCAATCACACCACTTGGTCCATCATCTGCGATTTCTGGCCGATAGCGGTGACATTCACGGTGTCGGTGACGCTATTGCTGGGGGTGCATCAAGGCCTGGGTTTGTTCGTCGCCGCCTGGGTGTTGATGTATGTGCTGATCTCGTATTGGCTGGCGACCCGCTGCCAACCTTACGCGCAAGATTTTGCCGCAACCCGCAGCATGGTCAACGGCAAGATCGTCGATGCTGTCACTAATATTCTAAACGCCAAGCTATTCGCCCGCTTGCAGCACGAACGCGAGTATCTGGATAGCTTTCTGGACACCGAACTAAAAAGCGCCCGCCGCACTTTTTGGTATATGGAGCGGGTACGCTGGTTTCAATTTACCGCCGCTGCCATCCTGAAAATCGGCACCATCGGCTATGCCTTGCAACTGTGGCAAGCCGGGGAAATCAGTGTCGGCGCCTTTGCCATGAGCACCGGCTTGGCAATCTTGGTAATCGGCGATGCCCGCAATTTGAGCCGGCGCTTCCTGGAGTTTTTCGAATACGTCGGCAACGTCGCCAACGGCGTGGACACCATCATCCAAAGCCACGAAATCATCGACGTGCCGGACGCCAAACCCTTGCAAATCAACCAAGGTCGCATCGAATTTAAAGACGTCTGCTTTAGTTACGAACTGGGGCGGCAGGTTTTCGACCATCTGAATGTAGTGATAGAGCCTGGGCAGCGGGTGGGCTTGGTCGGCTTCTCCGGTTCCGGCAAATCCACCTTTGTGAACCTGATTCTGCGCAATTTCGAGCCGCAAGCCGGTCAGATTCTGGTGGATGGCCAAGATATTTTACTGGCGACCCAGGATTCCTTGCATGCGCAAATCAGTCTGATTCCGCAAGATCCCAGCCTGTTTCATCGCAGCCTGAAGGAAAACATCGGCTATGGCAAACTGGACGTCGACGACGCGCAAATCGCCTTCGCCGCCAAACTGGCGCATGCCGAAGAATTTATCGCGGCGATGCCGGAAGGCTACGAATCTCTGGTCGGTGAGCGCGGCGTCAAACTGTCCGGCGGTCAACGCCAACGCATCGCCATCGCCCGGGTGATGTTGAAAGACGCCCCCATCCTGATCCTGGACGAAGCTACCTCCAGCCTGGACTCGGTCACCGAAAAAACCATTCAGGAAAACCTGGACCGCGTCATGGGCCGCAAAACCGTCATCGCCATCGCCCACCGTCTCTCCACCATCGCCCATCTGGACCGGGTGTTGGTATTTGATCAAGGCCGGATAGTCGAGGATGGCAGTCATCAGGAATTGTTGGACAAGCAGGGCTTTTATTACCGGCTGTGGACCATGCAGGCGGGTGGGTTTTTGCCGGATGAGGTGGTTTAGTCGATTGAAATTGGAAATCAAAAGTAGGGTGGGCAATGCTGTTCTGCCCACCGGTTCATCGGCGTAAGTTTAATTCCGCGCGGGCAAAAATGCATGCTCACACTAAAAGGTGTTAACTCCTAGAAGCTGAGTGTTAGGGATGATATAGTTTTTCGCTAAGCTTATGGGTGTCGTATTTTTCATCGCTACTTGGGTGGGGGTGTATTTACTTTTTAATCAAAAATCAATCACTTAAGCGAAAACAACTGGAGTTATACGACAAATGCGTGGGATTATTGGACACCTGATTTCGTATACATTACGTTATGCATCTCGACCTGAGGGTCCTAAGGACCGTATGAAATGAAAGGCAAGACAGTTCCTATTGCGGCGCGGATCCGCTGGTTCGGAAATCAGTCGGGTAAGGTTCTTTCAAGGTTTATCAAAAGTATCTGGGGGCCATCAGTGGCGTTATTGGGGGTAGCGCTAATCTGGCTGTATGTGGCAAATGACATTCCCCTACCAACCGAGCAGACCGTCGAAAAGTATGGTGTCTATGGTGATAGTTTTGGAAGAATCACATCGCTCTTCACGGCCCTAGGTTTTGGCGGCTTAGTCATCACTTTGTTGCTGCAGCAGCGACAGATTCGCGCACAGGAAGAGGATGCCAAGCAAAATCGTCAGAATGACGAAAAGGGTCGTTATGAAGAAATATTGTTCAGGCTTTTAGATATTTATCGCCAGACGCTTTCGGACGTTCGAGTGGGCGACGCATCGGGGCGCAACGTGCTGAGAATGGCCTTGGACAGAGTGGACTCTGCTGTCGTGGAAGAGGGAGTGAACGGTCTGCCGCGTGACATTAAAGGCAGGTGGGACAGTGGCTCGCTTACAGAGAACGATAGGGAACGCATCGACTATCTGCAATTCCGAAATTTCAAGATTGTGGCAACTGAAATTCACCCTCAGGCCCGTCTGGTAGATACTTTTGAAGTTTTACTTGAACATATGCTTCGCGGAGCGCCGGATCACTTGCTTATCGACGCATATAGAGAACTGGTGTTCGCCCAAATCACGTTCCTCGAATGTCGTTACTTCTTTTTGGTGGCGCTCTCTCATCCGAGCAGGGCCCGGCTTAGGGACCTCTTGGGCAAAACTGGATTCTTTAGTCGAATTTCGCGCTCTCAAATCCATCAGCTTCACCGCGATATGTATAAAGAATATTGGGGGCAAATGCTGGAACAACGTGAATTGCCAGCGAGCGTTCCGATGTCGGCCGGACGCATCAAGCGTGCGTTACGGGCACATAAAGCGAGTAGCCTCGATGGAATCGAGGTTTCGAAAGCCAATATCCTTCAATTGCCGATATGTGTATGGTGGTCGGTAAGCCGACGCCCTCGATTCCGCTGACGCTGCATCGAGGCTACAATGGCCGGACTTCAATCGACGTTAGGAATGGAGATGGTGGCGTATCGGCGCAATTTTTGACTGGCTCCCAAGCTCTGGCTTGGGAGCCTTGGTCTCGGAAGCTATTGCTTCCAGTCGAGTCGGGAAGCGGAGCTTCCGAGATAGAGTTCCCAAGCAGGAGCTTGGGAACCAGGCAATCGAAATTCTCCAGCCGAAGCAAGCCTCGATGGAATCGAGGTTTCACAGGCCAGTTCCTTTCAATTGCCGATGTTGATTTGGTGCTTGGAAAGCCGACGCCCTCGATTCCGCTGACGCTGCATCGAAGCTACAATGGCTTGACTTCAATCGACTTAAGGAATAGAGATAGTGGCGTATATGTCCGGCGTGGTTGGTTGTCTTTAAACTGGGCTGGCGAGAGTTTTGCGGATCGGAGTTTCGGTGAACCCTAGGCGTGCGGATGGGCGACTCGGCAGGCCGCCCGGATGCAGTTTCTTCCCAGTGCCTGTCTATGTAGTAGTTCAGATCGAAAACCGTATATCATCTGCATGTACAGATAGTTGGACAAACAAAAAACCTGATTCCTTATTTCGCCTATGTCGATACGTCTAGCAACTCCCACCGATGCCAGTGCAATTGGTCAAATTCGCGTGGATGCTTGGCGAGCCGCTTATCAGCCCTTCATGCCGCTGGAATATTTGGAGTCTTTAGATCCTTCAGCAAACCTGGATTCGCTAGCGGAACGGCTAAGTAAGCCAACAAAGGAATTCATGGTGTTCGTCGCCGAGGACAAAGGCAATACGCTTGGATTTTCAATTATCGGCGCACCGCGTTATTTGACACAGGAACTGACTGTTGAACTTTGGGCGCTTAATGTATCGCCTGCTTATTGGCGTCAGGGATTTGGGAGAAAGCTAGTGGATCATTCGGTTGCGGAATCATCCTGTTTAGGTTTTTCCCGCATCGAACTTTGGTGCATCCAAGGCAATTCTCCAGCCGAAGCTACGTATGCTGGTTGCGGTTTTACACGTACCGACATAAAACGCACATCTTCCGCGTTGACTGGACATCCATTAAACGAAGTTCTTTTCTCAAAGATGCTTTAAGATCGTGTGTAAGCGGTGCGGTTTGTTTACTCACCGCACCATATACGCCCTTAAGCTGGGTAAATCTTTGTCGTCGGGTTATGCCTCAGCCGGCGCACTCAAACCCTTAATAATATCCAACACCGCCTGCGCATGCCCCTCATGGTTAACGCCATACATGGCTTCGATCAGCTTGCCGTCTTTGCCGATGATGAAGGTCGAACGGACGATTTTCCATTTTTTCACGCCTTCTTTTTCCACTTCCTGCCAAACGCCGTAAGCCTCGCAGAGGTCGCCGGAGGTGTCAGCTAGCAGTTGTACGTTCAGGCCGTACTTGGCGATAAAGTCGCGGTGGCTTTGGCAATCGTCTTTGCTGACGCCGATGATCACGGTATCTTGGGCATCGAATTCGCCGGCCAGCGCGGTGAAGTCGTTGGCTTCGATGGTGCAACCGGGGGTGTCGTCTTTGGGGTAGAAGTACAACACGACAATTTTTTCGTCTTTGTAATCGGAAAGATAGATCAATTTGTTGTCTTGATTGGCAGATCTAAAAAAAGGCGCTTCTTGGTTTTTTTCTAATTGTGACATGCGGTTCTCCTCTTGATTTCGACCGGATAAGCTCCGGTGCTTGGGCTGTCGGCGGCGTTTTGCGGCGCCAGGTTTTCACGACGCTGGGTCGTTGAAACTGCGAGACTCATTTGCGTAAAAGCCGAATGCGACGATTATGTACCAACTGTTTAGCCGGCTTCTACCACAAAAGCGGTGGGATAAAGGTGAGTCGATGGGGGCTCAATATGTTGGACGGTTCCGTAAAAAACCTAATCCTGTCGTTCCCGCGAATGCGGGAATCCAGAACAATCAAAAGACTGGATCCCCGCATTCGCGAGGATGACGGGTGTTCTAGGGGCTCTTGAGCGAATGCCTTGATGGGGAGAGGACACTGGCTTTACTCTCAAGCCCATTGTTCGTCCACTTGCCCATCATGTCCGCAAAATACTGCACGGGTCAGGCCGCAAAATATCCCGTGTTCGACAATGCCCGGAATTGCATTCAACTGATCGTTCAGGGTTTTGCCGTCCAGAGTCGATTCGAAGGCCACGTCCAGCACCAGACTGCCGTGCGAGGTAACCACCAGCCCGTCTTGATTGGCCGTTTGCCGCAACGAGCCACGGCCGCCAATCGCTGCAACACTGCGCTGCACCAGTTGCCAGGCAAATGGGCTGACTTCGACGGGAATAGGGAACTTCTCGCCGATGCGATTGACCTTCTTGCTGGCATCGATTAATACCAGAAACTGATCAGCAGCCTTGGCCAGCAGTTTTTCCCGGACCAGATCGTAACCGCGGCCTTTCAGCACAGTCAGGTCGGGAGTCACTTCGTCTGCGCCATCGACATATAAATCCAGGCCGTCGATATGTTCCATACCCAGTAAGGGTAATCCTAGTTGTTTGGCTTTGTTGGCGCTGACTACCGAACTGGAAACTACCTTGAATTTCAAGCCTTCCTGGCTTCGTCGACGCGCCAAGGCTTCGATAAAGAAATTGGCGGTGGAGCCGGTACCCAGCCCCACTATCATGCCCGGTTTGACGTGTTGTACCGCGTGTTCCGCGACCCGTTGTTTGTCGTTCATGATCCGATCCTATTGAGTTAATTAGAAATCTGTCGTGTTGATTATTCAGCGAATCACAAAACTCTACAAATCGCCGCGAAATTGCTCCCTCTCCTGATGGAGAGGGTTGGGGAGAGGAGAATTAAATCAGCAAAATGTCTTGTTTAATCCTCTAACCCTAGTCCTCTAAGCAACTGCTCCAAGCAATGCACTGCCTCCTGCATCCATGCAGTCGTCCAGCAGGAGAGGGTGCGTTGTGCTTCTCGCTGAATAATTACGTTTACTCTTCCAATTTGAGAACCCGAGCTTCCAGCGCTTTAAATTTTTGCATCAGTTCCGGCAATTTGGCCAGCGCTGCCAACTCCTTCCAAGCCACTTTGCGGTCTTTGGCCGGGCTACCGAATACTTGGGCGCCTGGGTCAATGTCGCCGGAGATGCCGCTGCGGGCCATTACTACCGCCCGTGCACCGATTTTGACGTGGTCGGCTACGCCGGTGCTGCCGGCCAGGATGGCGCCGTCTTCAATGACGCAGGAGCCGGAGATACCGGATTGACCGCAGATGATGACGTTGCGGCCGACGATGTTGTTATGCCCCAATTGCACCAGGTTGTCGATCTTGCTGCCCCAACCAATCTTGGTCGCGCCCAGTGCGCCGCGGTCGATGCAGGTATTGGCGCCGATCTCGACGTTATCGTCGATTTCCACATGGCCGACATGCGGCACTTTAACGTGCTGGTTGTCTCGGAATTTATAACCAAAGCCGTCGGCACCGATGACAGCACCGGCGTGGATAATCACATTGTTACCGATGATGCTGTGGTCATAGATGACGGCATTGGGGTGAATATGGCAGTGTTTGCCTATCATCACATGATTGCCGATACGGGCGCCGGCTTCGATGGTGCTGCTGTCGCCGATGCTGCTTTGTTGACCAACCGTGGCGAACGGGCCAACGTGTACGTCATAACCCAGTGTGGAGGTGTCGGCCAAAACCGCATGTTCGGACACCTGGCGTTTAAACACCGGTTCCGGATGTAGCAACTTAACCGCATTTAAAAAGCTGATCTCCGGGTCTTTACAGACTAGCAAGGTCAGGTTTTCCGGGATTTCGCCGTCTACCAGTTGCTCGGCGATAAAACAGGCCGAAGCCTTGGAGTCTTTTAGATATTTTTTGTATTTACCGTCGCTGAGGACGGTGACTTGATGGGGAAGGGCGGACATGATGTCCGCCGCAGAATTAATAAAGGTTGTCGAGTCGCCGCCCTGGGCGGTGGCGTCGCAACGCTGGGCAAGGTCCGTAATGAGCATGTCCTATCCTATTTCCAAATGCCAATAATATGAGTGAAGTCGTCGGTCCACGGTTGCAAACCAAACGTCAGCGGCAGTTTCTGCCAGTGCCCGAGCCGGCTTTGCTGCAAGCGTTGCAGGCGCTCGGGCTGTTTTGCGATCACCACCCAGTCGGTGGCGATGACTAGAGGGACATCGGTTTCCGGTTTAAATTCCTGCAACAAGGCCGCCAGATGCAATTGATTGACATGGTCGGCCATGACTTTTTTCAAGGCCAGATGGCGGTTGGTGATATGAAAAGCCAGTAAACCGTTGTCTTTCAGCTTGTTAAAGTATAGCTGCAAAGCCTCGCGCGTCAGCAGATGCGTGGGTACTGCGTCGGAGCTGAAGGCGTCCATAATCAATAAATCGAAGCTGCCATCGGCTTCCTTCAGCAGCGATTGCCGGGCGTCGCCGACGATCATTTCCGCCTGCTTGTTGCAGCGGCTTAGATAGGTAAACCAGGCCGGGTTTTGCGCCACTTCCACTACCAGCGGGTCGATTTCATAGAATTTCCAAAGCTGGCCTTCCTTGTTATAGCAGGCCAGTGCGCCGGCGCCCAAACCCACCGCGCCGATGTGCCAATGCTGATTTTCCTTGTCAAATTCGGCAAACAGCTGGCCGATGGGGCCGGGGCGGCTGTAATAGGTTAACGGCGTGGTGACGTTGGCGGCGGTCAAGCGTTGCGCACCGTGTTTGGTGGTGCCGTGATATAACTCGCGGACGGTTTCCGGCCGTTGGTTTTCATCGGGGATGACGGTGTCGCGCACCGACATCACGCCAAAAAAGCTGCGCTCCTGGTAAATGGTGTTGGAGGCCATACTGTGCAAGCCCAGCGTGAACAACAAAATCACCCCGGTCAACGCGCCCAAACCGATGGGGCTATGCCGTAGCGAATAACTCACGCCGGCCAACAGAATCAGCGCGCCGCCGATTAAGTCCAAGTAATCGAACAGCTGCTCGGTAGTGAAATAAATCGTCAGGCCGATGATTAATAACAACACCGGAAAAATCGGCTGCAAAAACCATTTGCCGTCGAAAAAGCCGGGACGCAGCAGCAAGGCGGCGACGATCATGATGGGATATTCGTATACCGCATTAAAGATAAACGGCGCGACGAAGGTATTGAACAAACCGCCCAGCATGCCGGCAAACGACATCACCAGATAAAAGCGAGTCAGATATTGCGGATGTGGGCGGCTTTTAGCCAGTTCGCCGTGGCAGACCATCACCGCTAGGAAGAAGGCCAGCAGATGCAAAATCAAATCCAGCCAATAGGGCAAGGTGGCCGGGTTGATGAAGGAATAAGCGATGAATACCGTCAATACTGCCGGTTGTGCAGCCAGCATCCAAGGCCGGATGCGCTCGGCCCAGGTGCTGAACACCAGGATGAAGGTCAGCAAATACAAGGTCAGTGGCACGATCCACAGCAAGGGTACGGCGGCGATATCGGTGCTAATGAACTGCGTCAAGCCCAGCAACAAGCTGGACGGTACGAAAGCCAGCGCCAGCCAGCGCAGTTGTTGCAGCGTCGACGGCGGTTCGATGCCGGCGTCAGTTAAAACGTCCTCGTCTTCCTTATCTGCTTGGCTGCGCCAGAAGCTGACGGCGCAAACGACAATCAACGCGCACAAGCCAATATAGCCGCCGCTCCAGATCAGTTTTTGATTGGCCAAACCCAGGTTAGGCTCGATTAGGAACGGATAGCTCAACAAAGCCAGCAAACTGCCGGCGTTGCTGGCGGCATATAAATAGTAAGGATCGTCGCTACTATGATGACCGCTATGCGAAAACCATTTTTGCAGCAGCGGCGCGGTGGTGGAGACCACGAAAAAGGGCAGGCCGATTGCCAGGAATAAAGTCCACACCAGCCACAAAGTCGGGTCGCCGTCGGTCGGCGGTGCGGAATTAGGCGGCAGCGCTACCGGCAGGGCAATCACGCTGAAAACCAGCAAGGCGGTATGAATCTGAATCTGCCTTTGGCTACCCAGCCGCGAACTCAACCAATGCGCATACAAGTAGCCTAGAAACAGCAGCGTTTGGTAAAACACCATGCAGGTATTCCACACCGCCGGTGTGCCGCCCAACAGCGGCAGCAACAGCTTGCCGAACATCGGCTGCAACACGAACATCAGCGTGGCGCTGATAAACAGGGTGGCGGCGAATAAAATAACGGGAGAAATCAAAGCTTTGGCGGTGGGTTGCGGAGTGTTATTCATTGTAATTATGCGAGTTCCGTACGTGTCCTGGCCCAATGATAAAGCATTTGGCTTTTAAAGTGGTTTTGGATGAGGGTGTGCGGGTGCGGTATCTGGCATTAGACGGGCTGGTGCGTCGGAGAGATTAGCGCTTTTTCTGTCAAATCGGAAAGCGATGTCTATGCTTTTATTTCAGCGTTTTAGATGCGATGTGGTTATCGATCCTTATGTTTCTGAGCGACTGTATTTTTTTGACTCATTTGTTCGGTCTAAATTGTCATATAACATTGGAAGCTGAAAGATAGTCAATAACTATAAAACCGTTTATTAAGATTTATGGAAGACTAAAAATGACCTTGGAATTTAAAATTCAGGCTTGGCCAATTGTTCTGAATGCCCTAAAAACGGCTTGGATAACTAAGAAAGTATTCTTCAATGTAATTACGCTACCGACTTTAATTTTATTAGTTTATTCTGCATTAATATTTAATTACGCTAAAAATATTGGATTTCCATTGGCTTTGTTATTTATGGGCATACTTGGTATCGGTTTGTCCTGGCTTGCAATAATATGTCATCGTCTGGTTCTTGTAAGTGATTTTAAGGTATATAACAACATTGACTTCAGAATGGGTGTGCGATCGGCTAAGTTTTTAGGGATGCTTTTTCAGGTATTTATAGTCGTGAGTCTTGTCGAAGCAATTGTTTTTATGAGTACGTTGTTTATGTTTAACAGGAACTTGCCCTCGATTGGCCTGGAGGATGTAAAGTTTTGGATAAAACTATTTTCTCATGTTTTAGGCGGATATATAACTGCAAGGCTAAGCTTGGTGTTTCCCGCTATCGCAATCGACAAAAAAGTGAGTTTAAAATGGTCTTGGGTTATTACCCGCGGTAATGGTTTTAACATGTTTGCCATAGTCTGTTTGTTTCCGCTATTTTTTAATTTTATTATTACAATGCTTTGGCGTGAAAACGCTACTGACATTGAAAATGCCGTGTTATCAATTGCAATGTTTTTTGTTACGGCCATTGAGGTTATCGCTCTTTCACTTGCTTTCAAGGAATTTGAGAGCTTTTATAGTCAGTAGGATGCGGTAAATAATGTGCACCGCATCGTTCGCGATTGGTGCGGTTAGTAAATTCATCATGCCCTCCGTACCATTTCATTGATTTAAAAGCCATGAACGAAACAACCCTTGTCCTTTGCAAGAAACCAATTATTGGCCTAGCGATGTGGCTTATGTCTATGTGCGTGACAAATCAGGCCCTTAAGGACGCTTTTATTGATATATCCAAGAAGGGGGCTGTCCTCGACCAGAACATCGACGTACCCATGGACGAAAGATATTCCCTAATGCTTCTGTTTAGGTCCACTGAAAAATATGATCTGTCCAATCCCCATAGATCTTTTTTTTCATATTTTTGTGCCTATCCCCAAGAGCAAGTTGAACCGTGGAGAAGAACAAGTCAGAAATTGGCACTGACAGTTGACATCGCAACTATCGATGGGCAATCCATTAGCCACACCGTTTTTGAACCTCTTTGCGAGAGTAATCCTGGTAACGAGAACAATGTTGCTCTTGGCTACATTCAAATGAAGGCAGGTAAGTATAAAATGCAAATAACCAACAATTTCCGCGCTTCTGTTACAGGAGATGGGAAGGTGCAAATTATCCTCCGAGGTGCTGGCGCGGGTTACCCATAATTCCTACACCAGATGAAATCGGGCAAAATCAGCAGCCTCAAAAGCAATCGATCTGAAAAAACATGACTACCAACCCCATCCAAACCATCGCCCAACAAAGTCGCGCTGCATCTCGCCAACTAGCATCAGCCTCCGAATCGACGCGCAATCTGGCGTTGGCGAAAATGGCCGAGGCGCTGGAGTCGGTCAGGCAGCAGGTGTTGGAAGTCAACGCCCGGGAAATCGTCAAGGCCCGTGACGAAGGGCAGTCTGATGCGATGGTCAAGCGGCTGACGATAGACGACAAAACCTTTAATTACATGTTGTCGCGCCTGAAAAAAGTGGCGCAGTTGCCGGACCCGCTGAATCGGATACTGACCGGCCACACCAATCCGGCCGGGCTGCGGGTTTATAAAAAATCGGTGCCGCTCGGCGTGATCGGCATCATTTACGAGTCGCGCCCCAACGTCACCACCGATGCCGCCGGAGTGTGCATCAAAAGCGGTAACGCGGTGATCTTGCGCGGCGGTTCGGAAGCGTTGCAAACCAATACGATACTCACCGATGCGATGATTGCCGGCGCCGTCGCCGCTGGTCTGCCGGAACATGCAATCCAAATCATCCGCACACCCGGCCACGAAGCGGTCGGCGAGCTGTTGAAAATGGACGAGTACATCGACGTGTTAATCCCGCGTGGCGGTAAAGGCTTGATCAAGCGCATCGCCGAAGGCACGCGGATTCCGGTCATCAAGCATTACGACGGCATTTGTCATTTGTATCTTGCTGCCGATGCCGACCCGGAACAAGCCGTTGCCTTGGCCGTGAATTCCAAATGCCAAAGTGTGCAAGTCTGTAACGCACTGGAAACCTTGCTGGTGGACTGCGCATGCGCCGCACAGCTATTGCCACTACTGCAAACCGCATTTGCTGAAAACCATATCGAATTGCGCGGCTGCGAACAAACCCAAAAACTGTTACCCGATGTAGCCCCAGCGACAGAGGAAGATTGGCATAGCGAATACCTGGCGCCCATTCTGTCGGTGAAGGTCGTGGACGGCATTCAACAAGCCATAGACCATATCAACCACTACGGTTCCGGCCACACCGACGGCATTGTCACGCAAAGCCTGAGCCTGGCCCGGCAGTTTGAAGAACAGGTGGATTCGGCGTCGGTGATGATTAACGCTTCGACCCGTTTGTCGGGCGGCGGTGACTACGGTTTGGGCTCGGTGGTGGGTATCAGCACCGACAAACTCCATGTGCGCGGCCCGGTCGGACCGGATGAGCTCACCACCTACAAGTGGGTGGCGTATGGGGATGGGCATTTGCGTGGCTAGGGTGCAAAAGCGGGAGCCCCAATCGCAAGCTCAATACGCCGGTGCTTACTGCTTTTCGTAATATTCGTTGTCTGGCAATAAATACAGGCTTTTGGAGATGGATATTGCCTATTTCTATCCCTTTTATTAACCCGGCCCTATTCATCACTGGTATTCCGTTCCGGCTGAGCACGTCGAAGCCCCGGCTGGTGTGCCATTCGATAAACTCAGTACCCGCAAGGGCATATAGGCGGACGGTATTTAAGGGCCGGGTTAATAATGCCGTGTGTTTAAGGTGCGACGGGTTCCGGCGTTGTTAGTCTGTTATCTACTCTACTGATACTGTGCTGACGCTCAATAGACTCGGTTAAGTTATAGCCGTTGTCGTTAAATAGATCGCCGATAAAAAACAAGCGCATATCGATAATCCAGCCTATTTTTCTTTGTTTATTGTTTTCGACAATAATAGTCGCCAGCTTTTGGTTGTTATCAATAACCTGCGTCACAATTGTCTTTGGATAATCAGGATCTTCTTTTAAAGCCCCGGATACTATGCGCTGAGCTGATTCTATGGATAGTATCTGGGTGGTATTAGGTGTTGCGGTGTTTTTATCGTTTATTAACGATTGCGCTTTAAAATAACCAATATCATAAGCCAGTTTAGAAATCAGGCTAATGACAATAGCCACGCCCCAAACGGACAGGCCAATTTTTAATCGTCTTCTAACGCGAGGATGAGATAGTCTTTGCAGAAAAACTCTAAATTTCATTTTTATTTTGGTTATATGGCTTTATTTGCCACTGTTGATATTAAGGGTTGGTAATTTTGGCAAGAAATCAATCAGAAAATACGGCACCGATCAATTCGATGCATTCTGACGGCTTCTGGCCGGACAAGTTCAAGAGATTGACTACTAAAACAAGCCGGATAGCAAAGCGTTTTGTGCAAGCAGCAGTGTGAACGGCCAGCATGACAATTGCTATCTCCGGATGAAATAGTTTAGCAACATGTACATTCAGGTAATACCGATTAGCTTAATTTGGCGGCCATTTGGTAGCGAGCGGCTGTCAAAAATCCCTAATGTCTTAAGTTTTTTCCTAATCCAAAGTACCGTGCTGCTTGCCGTATTTTAAGTGACGCCTCTCGGAATATTTTGATTTTTCAAAAGCTTATAAGCGTGTGGCACCGCCGGTCTGTTGCGGCTTTTAGCGTTGTTTCGGTCTTTGCGACTGCTGCACACGCTGAATTGCGCCCGGTAATTTAGTTTGCAAATCGGCCAATGGCAGGAGACGGCACCAAAATATTTTAGTGTATTTTCGGAAGATTTTAGATGCCTGCGTGGCCGTGGAATAGGCTTTTGCGTTGAGGCAGGCGGAAGCCCCCTGGGTAATTTTCAAGTCCAATCAAGATAGTGAGCTATGAAAATTCGCCGTTGTCGCGTCTGGAAATCTTGCTTACTGGTTTCTCTGAGTAGCCGTTTTTAAACCGGTGGCGATTGTTGTTACAGAACATGCCATGGTCGAGTCTTGACATTATTTTATCGCATGGAACTCTTTATGCCGTATTGCGAATCTTAATCTAACTCAGGGTAAAAAATCATGAAAATTAATAAAAATATACTAATTGTTTTGGTTGCTCTGTTTCTCGGCGGTTGTGGAGATCAGTGGTGGTGTGGTGATGACGGTTGTAATGCAGCTTCTTCAAAATCAATGGTTAGATCAACAGAATGAAATCAGAATAGTTGGTTTTTATTTTTTGCCGATGCAACTAATTTTATTCTAATAGTTGTTGCTCATTACCAGAGTGCAATGGCAAATATAAAACCCAAAATATTTTTTTTAAAAAATTATTTGTAAGGAATAATTCTGCCAACAACCGGCTGATCAGGCTTTAACGTGATACTAAAGGCTTCTTTAGCGGTAATATTGGTTTCAAAGCTAAATTCTCTGATAAAGCTGGCGATGATCAACAACATTTCCAGCTCAGCAAAATGTTTGCCTATGCAATTATGCACACCGCCGCCGAACGGAAAAAAGGAAAATTTGTGCCGTTCCGGCGCCGCGGTTTCCAGGAATCTATCCGGATTAAACTGTTCCGGTGTCTGCCACAGCCGGGGGTGATGGTGAGTGGTGTGCATGCTCAACAACACCGTAGTGCTTTTTGGAATGCTATAGCCGCTTAGTTCAATGTCCTGCACGGTTTGCGTCGACAGTGCCGACGTCGGTGGATAAAGGCGCAAGGTTTCGTTTAACGCGGCCTTGGTATAGCGCAGTTGGCTCAGGTGGGACGCGCATAGCGGCTCTTCGGGTAACTGGCGGATTTCCGCGGCAATCTTGGTGCGCACATCGGCATGCTTGCCGGTTAAATAAAAAAACCACAACAAGGTGTTGATCGTGGTTTCCTGGCCGGCAAAGAACAGATTAACGGCTTCGTCTTGCAGTAGTTCGTCAGGCATTGTGTAGCCGGTACTTCTGTCGCTAGACTGAATCAACAGCGATATCAGGTCTTGCCCCGGATTGTGCTGTTTTTCCGCAATTTCTTCGCGGATAAAGGCTTTCAGATAATCGACCGCGGCATGATAGCGCTTGGATTTCAACGGAATAAAGCGTTTCAAGCGGCTGCCAAAGATAATTTCGCTACCCAACTGTACCGGTAACTCCCGGCAGATTACTTCGATAACCTTGATCAGCTCCGCGCTATTGCTAATGCTGTCTACCGATTTGCCGAGCAGGGTGCGGATAAAAATTCGCTGAATCAGATTTTTCATCGCCAAGGTCAAATTGACTTGGCCACCGGCCGCGTTTTTCAAGTTGCCCGCCACGGCGGCGGCTTCCTCGATCATAATCGCCTCGTAATGCTTAACCGCCTCTTTGGTAAACAAGGGCTGCATCAAACGGCGCTGCTTGCTCCACACTTCGTTCTGGCTGTTAACCAAACCGTTGCCGAACAGTACCTGTTTGGCGTCGTAAAGAAAGTCCCGGTTCAACAAGCCTTTGCCTTCCAGGTTAAAGATTTGTTCGATGTGTTCAGGGTTACAGACGAACAATATTTTTCTGCCGAAAAGTCGTCCCAGCACCAGATCCCCGTACTGATTGTGGATCCAGGCCAAGGTCGCCAACGGCCGCCAGATCAACTGCATCATCGGTAGAATTACCGAATGTTCCGGTAACGAGGTTTTTTGGGGTTGGGTTTGCGATGTCACGTGTGCCATTGTGTTGAAGCCGTCAATTATCGGGGATTGTAATTGTTCAACGCGAATTACCACAAACCCATCGTTGCTGGCCAAAGCCTTTCGCGGCGAACTGGTCCCGCAAGACCCCAACGACGAACCAGCCAGCGAATTGTTGGCGCGTATTGCCGCCGGCAAAACGGCGGAGCAAGCTAAAACACGTGCCGGTAAAAGGTAGGTCAAACCTTTTTGAAGTGGCGGCGGTAGTCTTCTGCGTGGGTCTAAGATCCAGACCTTGTAGGGCTTGAATGCCTCTGCCCGACGGCATTGCCGAAATTAACGAAAACGCCGTTATTTTGTCGTGCCACCCCGCTTCTTTAACGTATCGCCGGAGTTGAATTGATAGTGTTAAAGGCTTAAATCTAACGCGGTTTTAGCTAGGTGCTATTTTTACATGTACAGATTTTGATCGAGAGCGCCCGCAGCGCATATGCGTTTTTACGCTACTGTGCCCTGGTAGCCGATCATAAATCGCGGAAATAACCTTTACCGAAATTCCTGCCATGAATGAAATTCTAAAGTTTCTGACCGACAATAATTTTATGCCGCATGGCTATTGCCTGAGCTGGTCGCCGGGTTTGTTGTGGACCTTCGTGATTAGCGATGGCTTGATATTTTTGTCCTACTTTTTGCTGCCGGTTGCCTTGGGTTATTTCGCGCGGCATAGGCAGGATTTTCCGTATGTCCGGGTGTTATGGTTGTTTGTGGTGTTCATTCTGGCCTGCGGTACGACTCATCTGATGGATGTCGTGGTGATTTGGGAACCACTTTACGGACTAGATGCTTTTGCCAAAGTGGTGACGGCGATAGTCTCGGTGGTGACGGTGGCGGTGCTGATACCGCTGATTCCCAAAGCGCTGCAATTGCCCAGTCCTGCGCAGTTAAGCGAGGCCAACCAACGTTTGCAACTGGAAGTTGCCGAACGTGAACGGGTCGAACAGGCTTTGAAAGCGGCGAACGTGTTACTTGAGCAGGGTTTGGTGGCAGAACGCACTCAGTTGGCGGCACTAGTAAATTCTTCCGACGATGCGATTATCGGCAAAAATCTGGAGGGTATCGTCACCAGTTGGAATGCTGCGGCCGAACGTATCTTCGGTTACAGTGCCGCTGAGATTGTCGGCCAGCCGATTACGCTGCTGTTTCCAGCCGAACTACTGGCCACCGAAGCCGAGTTGCTACAGCGGATTGTGAACGGCGAGCGGATAAGCAACTACGAAACCCAAAGGTTGCGTAAGGACGGCAGCCGGATCGACGTCGCCGCGACGGTTTCGGCGATTAAGGACAGCGACGGCAAGGTCATCGGCGCGTCGAAGATTGTCCGCGACATCACGGAGCGCAAGCGTATCAAGGCAGCGTTGCAGGAAAGCGAGGCTAATTTTCGTAGGTTGTTCGATGTGGCGCCGGTGCCGATGGCATTGGTCGCCGCCGACGGTACCATGTTGGCTTTGAACCAGTCTATCGCTCGCTCCTTTGGTTATACCTTGTCCGATATCCCAACCGTCGAAGATTGGTGGCGCAAGGCGTATCCCGATCCGGTTTATCGGCAATCGGTTTTCGACAGCTGGCAGAATTTGCAGCGGCGCGCGGCGGAGCAGCAGGCCCCAATCGAGTCCCACGAATATCAGGTGACCTGTAAAAACGGCGAAGTGCGCACCGCCATCATCTCCGGCATTACGATGGGCGACAATTTATTGGCATCGCTGGTGGACATCACCGAGCGTAAGCGTGCGGAAGAGACGCTACGCAAATTATCTCTGGTGGTCGAGCAAAGTCCTGAGAGCATCGTTATCACCGATCTGGACGCGCGCATCGAATACGTCAACGAAGCGGTGATCCAAACCACCGGCTATTCGCGCGCGGAGCTGTTGGGCCAAAAAGCCAGTCTTTTGAAATCGGGCAAGACCAAGCCCGAGTATTTCGTCGAGCTTTGGGATAATTTGACTAACGGCCGGTCCTGGCAGGGTGAATTTATCAATAAGCGCAAGGATGGCCGCGAGTTTGTGGAGTCGGCTATCGTGGCGCCGGTTCGCCAGCAAGACGGGCGGATTAGTCATTACATGGCGATCAAGGACGACATCACTGAGAAGAAACAGATGCTTCAAGAGTTGGAGAACTATCGCGAACATCTGGAAGAATTGGTCGTTGAACGCACCGAACAGTTGGCCGATGCGATGCAAGCGGCGGAAGTGGCTAATGTATCGAAAAGTGCATTTTTGGCGAATATGAGCCATGAAATCCGCACGCCGATGAACGCCATTATCGGTTTGACGCATTTACTGCAAAATACCACGCTGGATGCCAAGCAGCGTGAGCAGCTGGCCAAGATTTCGGTCGCTGCCCAGCATTTACTGGGCATCATCAACGACATTCTGGATTTCTCCAAGATCGAAGCCGGCAAATTGGTTTTGGACATCGGCGATTTCGATCTTGACCAGGTTTTTAAAAATTTGAACGACTTGATTTGCGACCGCGCCGCCGAAAAAGGTTTGGAAGTGATAAACCGTATCGACCCGGCGCTGCCGGCGGTATTGCGGGGCGATGCGCTGCGGCTGGGGCAAATTTTGCTTAATTTTGCCAGTAATGCCGTCAAGTTTACCGATGCAGGGCACATCGTGTTTCGGGCTAAATTGATAGCCAAAAATCCGGTGGGGATTGTGGCACGATTCGAAATCAGCGACACCGGCATCGGTATGAATGCCGAGCAATGCAGCCGGTTATTTCAAGCCTTCGAGCAGGCGGATTCCACCACGTCGCGCCGCTTTGGCGGCACAGGTTTGGGGTTAGCTATCAGCAAACGCCTGATCGAAATGATGGGCGGCACGGTGGGAGTGGCGAGTGAGTTGGGACGCGGCAGTACGTTTTGGTTGGAGTTGCCTTTCGAGTATGCCGTGGGTTCCTCGCAGCAACTACCTAAGCCGGATATTCGTAAAGGTTTAAAAGTATTGGTGGTAGACGATGTGGCCGAGGCCCGCGAAGCCATCGCCCACATGCTGACTCGGTTCGAAGCGCGGGTGAGCGTGGCCGATTCCGGCTTGGCGGCCGTGCAAAATGTTGTCGATGCCCAGCCAACCGATTCACCATTCGATCTGGTATTGATGGACTGGATGATGCCGGGGATGGACGGCATTCAAACCGCGCACCGGATGGGCGAACTGTTTGGCGAGTCTTTACCGAAAATTGTCCTGGTGACTGCCTATAGTTACGACGGTAGCGCCGAGGAGTTGCGCAGCGCCGGGATTGTTGGGCATCTCGCCAAACCGGTGACGCTGTCAGCCTTACACGATACGATTGCCGGCGTACTGTCGGGATGGCGGCAAAAAACGCCTGCTGATACGCGGCGTCCCGACCTGTCTAGCCTGAAAGGCCGGCGGGTGTTGTTGGCCGAAGACAATCTGATCAATCAGGAAGTGGCTTTGGAGTTGTTGCAAGAGGCCGGTTTAGTGGTCGATTTGGCTGAAAATGGCCGGATCGCTTGCGATATGGCCGCTAAACAGCTGTACGACCTGATTCTGCTGGACGTGCAAATGCCGGAGATGGATGGCATCGCCGCCAGTTTGGTGATTCGGCGCATGCCGGGGCGGGAAAAAACACCAATATTGGCCATGACCGCCAATGCGTTCGACGAAGATAGACGTGCTTGCCTGAGCGCCGGGATGAATGATCACATCCCCAAACCGGTCAATCCGGAGGTGCTGTACGACGTGATATTACGCTGGATGCCGCCTTTGCCGCCCACCCAATCGGCCCAAGTTCATAAAACCTCGGATGAGCAAAACGACGGCAACGCGGCCCTGCACGAGCGCTTGGCGAATATCCCGGGCCTGGATTTACAGGCCGGTTTGCACAATCTGCAAAACAAGCTGCCGTTTTATTTGCGCCAGTTACGCCATTTCGTGCAGCGGCATGCGGCCGAAGCCGACAATATCCGGCAGTTATTGACTGTCGGCGATTGGGAATCCGCGCAAAGAGCCGCGCATTCCTTAAAAAGCAGTGCTGCAACCTTGGGGATAACCCACATCCGGCAGACCGCCGAGGGCATCGAAATGGCCTTAAAACAGCAAGCCGCCGCTGCGGTCGATTCTTTGCAGCGTCCGCTCAAACAATTGACTGAGCAACTCGCCTTGTTTATTACGCAGATTCTCGATGTGTTGCCGGCTGAGCGCGCGCTTCAAGAGATTTCGCCGTCCACCTATTCCGAGGAAGCTCTGCGTGCGGTGGTCGAAGGCCTTCGGATATTACTGGAGGAGGGCAATATTCAATCCCAAATTTATGTACAAAACCACCGGGAGCAACTACGGCAAGCTTTCGGCCACGAGGGTGTTGCGTCTTTGATGCGGCATGTCGAGGTGTTTGCTTTCGATCAAGCCTTGGACGTTTTGCAGCGCGATCCGCACCTTTAGCCGGCTCAGACGGGTTTACCCATTTTTACAATTTACCAGCGCCGATTGATACCTCTGTCGGCGATAATGCCGCTCTCGATCACCTGTCGCCGATTTTTTGCCGGAGTTGCAAAGTCATGTCCCAAGCTTATAAATTTTTTATTTCCCAGGCCTTGAAATATTGCCGCTCCCGCGCAGGCGGGAGCCCCGCGGCTATGCTGGATTCCGGCCTGCGCGGGAATGACGAGTCTAGGGAGTTTGAGAGCCGGATGAATAGGTCACGCCGTTTGATTTTTTGTTGCTCGCTTCTGCTGTTTGTCGCCTGTTCCTCCAGACCGCCGCTGCCCAGCCTGGAAGATCAGCAGGAAAAGTTGAGCGAGGTATTGGGCAATGGCGGCTACAAAACCGCACGGAATTTTGCGGTTGATGCTACGCACGATGTCTGGATTTATCAGCAAACGGAACTGGAAGTGGAACTGGTCGGGCCGAGTACGCCGGGAAGCTACCCGTTGATTATTTATCTGCCCAGCTTGGGCGAAGATGCGAAAGCCGGGCGTTTGTGGCGGGAAACCTGGGCCAAGGCCGGCTATCTGGTGTTTAGCATGCAGCCGGTGCCGGTTAGCCAAGCCTTGAAGGCCCTGGAGGCGGAACGGCGTTTCGATGACCCGGAGGAGATGCCGGACGACGAAAACGCGGAGCTGGCTGATGAAAACATGGAGTTGCGACCGGAGCCGGCTGGCGGCGGTTGGTTTGGTGACAAGCCGCGTCGGCAATCGCGAACGGCTCGGGAAAGCGAATTGCGTTACGTCGGCCATCAATACTTTGGCGTGGAGAATTTGAAGACTCGCTTGGCGCAATTATTTTGGGCCTATGCGCAGGTGCAAACTCGCGCCGGCTTACGGCAACCCTTGTATGCGTCCGCCGACTTCAGCAAGGTGATACTGGCTGGCTACGACCTGGGTGCGCAAACCGTGACGGCGGCTTTGGGCGAGAATTTCGGCAGCGGTTTGCCGCGCGCGGACCAACTCAAGCCGGTTGCGGCGATGGTGTTAAGCCCCTCGGTCGATTTGGCGGAAGGCAATGTGCGTAGCCGGTTTCAAGCTTTGCGTCTGCCGATGCTGACGATTACCGGCAGCGAAGATAACGATCCTTACGCGATCAGTTCCGCCGCCGTGCGCACGGCGGTTTGGGAACAGGCCCCGGCCGGCGGCAAATATCTGTTGTTATTACGCGGCGCCGGGCATCGCTTGCTGGCGGGCAATGAACTGGGTGGACGGTTTGGCTTGAGCGGGTCGAGGCGTGGAGAATTCGGCATGGGCGGCATGGATTCGGGTGGCGGTCCCGGTGGGCATGGCGGTGGTGGGCGGCGCGGCTCCGGTGGGGGCAGCCCCAATTTGGGTTTGTTCGGTAAGCCGGAACGCCAAGATCCCAACCTGGGTTATAAACAGGTCGCGGCTATCGCTAGTGTGTCCAGTGCTTTTCTGGATATGGTGATCAAAAAAGACGAGTTTGCTCAGGCTTGGCTAAATGAAAAAGCCGGTAAATGGCTGGAGAGGGCGGGTACTTTACAAACGCGATGAACATATTTAGCTGTTTATCAAATACCGCCGCTCCGGCCTTTGCCGGAATAATTAATTCACGGAGTTTAAGGGCCGGGTTAATAGGGCGAATTTTTGCATCGAAATGTTGGGCTATGTCGAGGCCGGCAAGCCCAACATCCGTCAAGCGATTATCAGACCGAAGCTTCGCGGCGGCGACCCAGCCAAAACAGCCCGGAGAAGCCGGATAAAGCCAACCAAATGGCCGGCGGTAGCGGCACCTGGGAGATGCTGACGTTGTCCACCCCAAAATTGAAAGGGCCGACGTTATCGGTTTCGGCAAAACGCAGGCGTAAGGTCTCGCCTTGATGCGCTTGTAGCAAGGTAGTGATGTCGATCAAGAAGGCGGTGTAGCCGGATTCAAGAGGATCGTCGGTATTGGTTTGAAATAGGTTCTGTAAAACAGTGGTACTAAACGGATCGACCGTGGTGCTCAAAATGTCGACGCGCGCTTGCTGGTTGAGATTAGTCGAGCCTGGCGTGCCGGTTGTTGCCCAATCCAGATGTCCCGGATTGTAATAGTTGTCAGCGGCGTTATTCAGATACAAAGAAAACGCCAGGCTGGTAATGCCCACGCCGGTCGGCACCACAAAGTCCTGATACAAGACATGGCTGCCGCCGACTTGGGCGTCGGTCATTGCCGCAAAACTACCTTCCACGGGTGCTGCTACCGAAAAACCGTTTTCCGGGCTGCTGGTCCCGCTTTGCTGAAAAAAACTACCTTCGCTACCGAGTTGATCGGCGCGGGTCCAGTTATTAAAACCCGACTCGAAACCGCCGTTTACTAACAAATTGGCCTGACTCGGCATGGAAAAGCTGCCGATCAATATCCCCAAGCATGCCACTGACTTTAAGTTGCTGAATGTGTTCATCACATGTTACTCCTGTTAGGTTTAAGGCTTACGGCTGATGCGGTAAATACTGCCGTCGGTTATGGATACAACGTACAAATTGCCGTCCGGGCCTTGCTCTATATCGGTGGTGGTGCCGAAGCCGCTGCCGATTTTTAAGGTTTCGCTTTCTGTGCCGTCGAATTTTTGCGCACGAAACAGATTGTCGGCGACTTTATCCGCCAAGCGCGGGTCGGCGCTGACATCGACATGCAATCTATCGGCCGTGAGCTTGATACGGTACAAGCTGCCGCCATTCGCACCCACTTGCGCGAAGCCTCTGGAAGAACCCATCCATAGCGTGCCGTTGTACTCAGCCCCGAGCGTATCGCCATCGACAAAAGCCGCGCCGGCCGGGCCAATCTCGTATTTCCAGCTCAGTTCGGGGTCGACATAGGTCGAGCCTGGCAGCGAGAACAGCCGCGCTTTGCCGAGCGCCGAGGTATAGGCAATGCGGGTTGGTGGGTAACGCACCTGCTGCATGGCGTTATTGAATTGGGTAGTTTCTATTGCCTTGAATTGCGCGATCCGGCTGGCGGGACCGGCAAACTGGATCCAGCCGCCATTCATGCCGGGAATCACGCGATTCAATTCGCTGAAGGCGTCGTCGGCATTTTCGGTTTCCCATAAATTACCTTTAACAGGATCAAACGCCATGCCAAATCCGTTGCGGTGACCGTAGGAATAAATCTTCTGAATATTGGCGCCCACTTCGCCGCCGATCCCCGCGCCGGTCGCGAAAAACGGATTATCTACCGGCGCATTGCCATTGGTATTGATGCGTAAAATCACGCCGGATAAGTGCTCGTCGTCCGGCTCCGGACCGCTATAGGTATCGTCTACTAACGGTGCTTTCAGGAATGGGCCGTTAGCAAGGTTCTGCATCCAGCCCCGGCGTCCCAGGTCTCCCGTGTAGACATACAGATGGTCGTCCGGGCCGAATTTGATTACCCCGCCGTTATGATTGCCTTGCGGATTGGCGTTGGCGCTGGGCGGTTGTCCGGCGACCTGGATGTTGTCGGTTTGCAGCGCGCGGAGCTTCAATATGTTTTGGTCGAATACCAAGCGTCCGCCGCCTGTAGGGTCCCAGCGAAAGCGGTCGATGCGGTTTCCCGAAAGCGGTACGTCCAAAACCGCCGTGGAATCGGCCCCGGTGCTGCTTTCGGTCCAGCGGATAAAGACTTCCGGCACCTCGGGAAATTGCGGGTGCAAAACCATGCTTAGCAGGCCGCGTTCGGAATTTGAATTGACCGCCAAGTCCAACACCGGTGTTGCTTGCACTGTTCCGTTGATCACCCGCTTGATTTGTCCGGAGGCTTTTTCCAGCACCAGCATATCGCTGGCCGCCAAAAACACCACGCCAATCGGCTGAGTAAGTCCGCTGACCGCCACACCGACCTGTAAATTAGGGTCCAGAACGGTGGCCGGAATCGAGTCGGCGTTGACTGGGCCGGCTAGAGCTGCGGCAATACTGATGGCCGTTGCCAAGGTCTTGAAAGGTAGGGTGTTGCGCTGTCGGGAGATAGATTGATGCGCGATGTTGCCGGGGAGTTGCAGCGATATTATTCGGTTCATAAGTATTGCCCTCGGGAAAGAAGAAGGAATGTGAAACCAATGCGAAGCGGATTGGCAAAACTTGGTTTATGCCTTAGCCAACGCTGTTTGTCGACTTACCTAACTGAAAAGCGTTAGTTTTTTACCCTGATCAACCCATTTGACAGCGAAACGGCACTAGCTTTCACAGTGGGTGAGTTCCGGTTTGTAGCACAAAGGTTCAATGGCGAAATATAAAAACTTACCGTGTCGGCAAGCCGCTTCAGTTGAATGCCCCGTGCCTTCTCGGAATTGTCATATCGGCATGCCTTGGGGGCAGAAGGGGGATGCCGAAATCCTGATTACGGGGCTAACGAGTTAGGTCCTGGCCAACCACTGGTCGCGTAACTTCTGTCGATGAATATACAGCCACTGGATGGCGAGGATGGGAATGCCGGATTCGATTTTGTCGTCTTCCAGCATTTGAAATACCTCATCGAATTTGACGGCTGTGACGCGGATGTCTTCATCTTCCTCGGCCAGGCCGTGAATGCCTCCCACTTTGCTGCTATCGACCCGGCCGCAGAACAGGGTAATCCACTCCGATGAGCCGCCGGGCGTGGTGAAGAACTGTTTTATTTCGATGAGTTCTTCTATCTCGCACCCGGCTTCCTCGCGGGCTTCGCGATAAGCGACTTCTTCAGCGGTTTCACCTGCTTCAATGGCGCCGGCCACAATTTCCAGCTGCCACGCCCGTTCCGGTTGCAGGACCGCGCCGACGCGGAACTGTTCTATCAACACCACTTCGTCGCGGTTCGGATCATACAGCAGCACGGCCACGCAATTGCCGCGGCGGAACAATTCCCGCTTTAAAGGGGGGCTCCAACCGCCGTTAAACAGCGTGTGTTTCAGGGTGTATTGCTCCAGCCGGAAAAAGCCTTCATAAACAACCTGCGTATCCAGTATTTGAAATTGTTTGTCGTTCATCGGCCGTAGGTTACCCGGTAGATGACGCCCAAGCTGTCGTCGCTGATCAACAAGCTGCCGTCCGGCATTTGAATAATGTCGTTCGGCCGTCCTAGTACTTGGCCTTCCGCTGTCAGCCAACCGCTGATGAAGGGTAGTTCATTATAGGCTTGGCCTTCACGGAATTTGACCACATTCACCTGATAACCTTGCGGTACGGTGCGATTCCAAGAGCCATGTTGGGCGACGAACAACTGCCGGAAATAAGTGTCCGGAAATTGTTTGCCGGTATAAAAACGCATGCCGAGCGGGGCAATGTGAGCTTTATATTTCCAGGCCGGGGCCTTGAATTTGTAGCATTGCTTGTCGCCTATATATTCCGGGTCTGGAATGGTTCCGGCATGGCAATACGGGAAGCCGAAATGCTCGCCTTTTTGGTTCCATTCGTTCAGTTCGTCCGGCGGCATGTCATCGCCCAGATAGTCGCGGCCGTTGTCATTGAAAAACAGATGGCCGCTGCGGGTTTCCCAATCGAACCCCACCGTGTTACGGATGCCGCGCGCTAGGATTTCCATATCGCTACCATCCGGGTCCAGGCGAATTAGCGAGCCGTAAATCGGTTTGTCCGGGTCGCAGACGTTACAAGGCGCGCCGACGGCGGTGTATAACTTGCCGTCGGGTCCGAAGCGCAGATATTTCCAGCCATGGTGGCGGTCGGAGGGAAACTGGTCGAATACCGTGACCGCTTTGGGCGGGCTGGCCAAGCGCTGACCAACCTCGTCGAAACGAATGATGCGGTGAATTTCCGCGACATACAACGTGCCGTCTTTGTAAGCCACGCCATTGGGTAGATTGAGCTGTTGAATGATCAGATATTTTTGTTCGGCAACACCGTCGCCATCCTTATCCTGTACCGCATAGACGCTGCCTTGGCGGGAACCGACATAGACCACGCCATTGTCGCCCAGCGCCATTTGCCGGGCATTGGGAACGTCGTCGGCAAATATTCTGATATTAAAACCCGGCGGCAGACGTAATTGTTTTAGCACGGCTTCTTGTTCGGGGGTGGCTGCCAAGCAAACCGGTACGGCGGCAAACAGCATCAACAGCGACTTTATAATTTTCATTTTTATGTCCCTCAAGTAAACTTTGGCAGATGTTAACACTCTATAGTCTTGAATTTAATCTTTCGGCTCCCCAGATTAAACCCACTTTATAACAACACAGGAAAGTTACGCCATGATGAGAATATTGCTGTTTTTGGCCACCAACGTGGCCATCATGATTGCGATCAGCATCATATTTAGTATATTTGGCTTGCAAGGCGCACTGGATGCTCAAGGCGTCAACTTGAACATCGAAGGCTTGCTGGCTATGTCGGCGGTCATCGGTATGACCGGTTCGGTGATTTCATTGTTCATGTCCAAATGGTCGGCTAAAAGTTCGATGGGTGTGCACGTTATCGAGCAGCCGCAAAACCAAACCGAACAATGGTTAATCAGCGTGGTCGAGCGCCAAGCCCGGCAAGCCGGAATCGGTATGCCGGAAGTGGGTATCTTCGATGCTCCGGAAGCCAACGCCTTTGCCACCGGCGCCAACCGTAACAATGCTTTGGTGGCGGTCAGTACCGGTTTGCTGCGCAGCATGAGTGCCGATGAAGTGGAAGCGGTGGTCGGTCACGAGATTAGCCATGTCGCCAACGGCGATATGGTGACGATGGCCCTGATGCAAGGCGTGGTAAATACCTTCGTTTATTTCTTCGCCACCATCATCGGCTACGTGGTGGACCGAGTCGTATTTAAAACCGAACGCGGTTACGGTCCGGCGTATTACGTGACGCAAATGGTCGCGCAAATCGCCTTGTCGATTTTGGCTTCGATGCTGGTGATGTGGTTCTCGCGTTACCGAGAATTCCGCGCCGATGCTGGCGGTGCGAATTTGGCCGGCCGGCAGAAAATGATCGGCGCCTTGCGTGCCTTACAACGTTCGCATGAGCCTGCTGAATTGCCCGGCGAATTGGCGGCATTTGGTATCAACGGTGGTGGCGTACAACGCTTGTTTATGAGCCATCCGCCTTTGGAAGAACGCATCGCCGCCTTGCAAAACATGCGTTAGATTGCTCCCCTGCCGCGCCGGATCTATCGGCGCGGCTTTTTTTATGGCCAATCAATTCATCCGCTTCAAACTTGATTTAAGTTACGACCAATATTTGGCCGTGTATCAAGGTATCGCCAAAACCGTGGTGACCGTCGCCGACGATGGGCGGCGCGTCGTGTTTCCGGCGGGCAATATTCAGCGTTATCTGACCAAAACAGGCATTCAGGGCCATTTTGAAATGGAACTGGCTGCCGGGAATAAATTTGTCGGCATCAAAAAATTGACTTAAACGTTCGGCAATTTACAAGCCTTTGAATCCACAGAGGAATTGTATGTCTTGATCGACCTACAACTCGCAGACTTGTTTTAGATAAATAATTTAGATGCGAGTTGAATCCAAACTGCTTAATATTCTAGCGTTCGAAATACTGGGCTTAGAGTAAGCTCCACAACTGTAAAATAAAACAAGATGGTTAGGAGGCAGTTATGAGTGAAAAACAATTGGCTGAAGAAATTATCCCGCCCAACGAATCCCAAGTGATAGAAGACCTAACGGCGCGGCTAAAAGCCAAAATTATCCAGGACAATCCCACCGGCATCATGCGCCGAGACGCACATCCCAAAATGCACGGTTTGGTCAAGGCTGAGTTTATTGTCGAGGCGGATTTGCCGGAAGAACTGAAAATTGGTCTTTTTAAAGAGCCAAAAACTTATCAAGCCTGGATCCGTTTTTCCAACGCCAGTGGCACGATCAATCCTGACCATGACAATGATATTCGCGGCATGGCCATCAAATTGATGGGCGTGCCCGGCGAGAAACTTCTGGACGCGGAAAAGCACGCGCAAACTCATGACTTGCTGTTGATCAGTGCCAGTCGCTTTGTGACCAAAGATGTTGAAGAGTTTGATGCCCTGGTCAAGGCGCTGACCGGCAGCGTATTGGCAAAAATCGTATTTTTCTTGAGCCATTGGCGGGTGGTATTCAACTTGTTGCGCAGCATGCACAAGTTCGCCAATCCGTTGCAGATTCGCTATTTCAGCGCCACGCCTTATTTGTTGGGTAGCCGGGCGGTTAAATATTCAGCCATTCCGCATGTCGCAGCTCCCGATAGCATTCCGAGCAAGCCGGCGGCCGATTATTTGCGTTTGGCAATGGTTAGACAGTTACAGTCTGGCGATGCGGTGTTTGACTTTGCCGTGCAACTGCAGACCGATCCCGAAGCGATGCCGATTGAAGATCCCGGCGTCGAATGGCCGGAAACGCTTTCGCCATTTCGTAAAGTGGCGACGATCAGGATTTTTCAACAGGTGTTCGACACTGAGGCGCAGAACACGTTTGGCGAGCATTTGTCCTTCACCCCCTGGCATGCCTTGCCGGAACACCGGCCGCTGGGCGGCGTCAATCGGGCGCGCAAAATCATTTATAACGCGATTTCTACGTTTCGGCACGAAGCAAACAAGGTGCCCAGAATGGAGCCAAATAGTTGGGATATTTAACGGCAATTCAAAGAGGCTAACTGGGGCTTTTGGTCTAAACGCTGATATGGGTTAAGGTGGTCAAAAACTCTTCGGTTTAAGCAATATGTCCAAACCCACAGACCAGCATTCGGAACACAGGCGCTTGTTGAATATCTTCAGTGGCTCGGTTGGCAACCTGGTGGAATATTTTGATTGGGCCATTTACGCCGCGTTTGCCTTGTACTTTGCCCCGGCTTTTTTCCCGGAAACCGATCAAACCGCCCAGTTGCTGAACAATGCCGCGATATTTGCGGTGGGCTTTATTTTTCGGCCTTTGGGCGGATGGTTGCTGGGTAGTCTGGCGGACCGGAAGGGTCGCAAAAGCGCTTTGCTGTTTTCGGTCAGCTTGATGTGTTTGGGGTCGTTAATCATCGCCTGCACGCCGGGCTATGCGGTGATCGGCATGTGGGCGCCGGCCTTGTTGCTGTTCGCCCGCATGTTGCAAGGCTTCAGCATCGGCGGCGAATACGGCAGTTCCGCCACTTATTTGAGCGAGATGGCGGCACCACGGCGACGCGGTTACTACTCCAGTTTTCAATATGTCACGATTGTCCTGGGGCAAATTCTGGCTCTGGGTTTATTAATGCTTTTGCAAAAATGCCTATTGAGCAGCGAGCAACTGCACGCTTGGGGTTGGCGTATCGGCTTTATCGTCGGCGGTTTGCTGGCTGTGGTGGCGATGGGCCTGCGCGGCAATATGGCCGAAACCAAGGCCTTCATCGAGCAGCATACATATCCGGCCCGGCACCCCAAACTACGTGAGCTGCTGAACTATCCCAAACCGGTAATGACCGTGGTGGCTTTGACCGCCGGCGGGACCTTGTCGTACTACACCTTCACCGTCTACATGCAAAAGTACCTGGTCAACACCACCGGCTTTAGTAAGGACGATGCCACCACAATCTGCACGCTGGCCTTGATCGTCTTCATGTTGATTCAACCGTTGTTCGGCCTGATCTCTGACTATGTCGGCCGCCGCACGATGTTGATCGCCTTCGGTGTCGGCGCTACCCTGTTTACTGCACCATTGCTTGATCTATTGGGGCACGCGCAAACGATGGAATCCGCGTTGGGATGGTATGTCTGCGCATTGCTGATTGTCTCCGGTTACTCATCGGTGAATGCCATCGTTAAAGCCGAAATGTTTCCGGTGCATATTCGGGCCTTGGGGGTGGGCTTTCCCTATGCGCTGACCGTGGCAATATTCGGCGGCACCGCCGAGTATCTGGCTCTTTGGCTGAAAAGTCTGGGTCACGCGGAATGGTTTGCCTACTACGTCAGCGCGTGCGCGGCCGTGTCGATGCTGGTGGCCTTCACGATGAAAGAGCCTATGCAGGTGTCGTGCTTGGATCATTGATGAATGGATAGCTGGGCTGGCGACTTGTCCATGAGCACAACCAATGAGCCAATTCGGCGCGCTGCTAACCGCAGTAACAGGGAATGTTAGTCGGCTGATTCAGACGCTAAAGCGGCCCTTGACCATTTCCAACAGCAAAGATACGTACTTGTGAAGTTGACGGTGCCTATATGAGAAAGCGCCACAAACAGGACGCTTGATTATTCAAGGGCTAGATTGACCGCAAAGACAGTAAACTTTTTACCGCCCAATAATAATTGAGGCAAAGTAGGCTTAGTGCTTACGGCTTTTTTAATCGAGAAATCCTAATAAGCTTGTTCCAAGTAAGCAGAAGAATAATGTTAATCGCACAGGCGTTTCGTAAGCTTGAGCGCAGTCAACTTGAACGCTTGGTTAGATGCTGAGCGGAAAGAGTGGCGGTTTTGGCAATGTAGACAAAACTCGACAAAGCGAAATTCTAAGGTAAATTTTCTACCCTTAACCAAGCTTTGAGCTAGAGGCTGGCTATTGATTGATACTTTAGGAGGAATCATGGGACCGTATTACAGAGGTACGTCGCAAAGTACCGGCGCGTTTTTTGACATGTTTTATCAGCATCCGATCTTAATGTTGGTTTTGGTAGTAGCCACGATTGGCGCAGGTTTTTTATTGATGCGCGGAAAAAAGTCCGAATAAAGCAGCTGTTTTTAGTTTGTGGAACCAAGCTTACTGGAGCTGATCAAGCTCCAGCCTGCGTAGTTTAGGCGCCCATTTAGCCGTAATCGCCACTACCAACAGGGTCATGCCGCCGCCAAAAACTACTGACGGCACCAAGCCCAGCAGCCGCGCGGCAACCCCTGATTCGAATGCGCCCAGTTCGTTAGACGAGCCTATGAATATGCCGTTGATCGCCGCTACTCTGCCACGCATGGTATCCGGGGTGGCCAATTGCATGATGGTAGTACGCATCACCACCGATACCCCGTCGCAGACGCCGGATAACAGTAAGGCCAGGCCAGCCACCCAAAAATTTGTTGAAAGCGCAAAGCCGATCATGCACAGGCCAAAGCCCGCGACCGCAACCAATAACCAACGTCCGGCGTGCTTATTAAGCGGATACCTGGCCAAGAATAAGCCGGTCATGACTGCGCCGACGGCGGGTGCGGCGCGTAAAATCCCCAGACCTTCCGGGCCATAATGAAATATGTCGTGAATGAAGGCCGGCAGCATGGCGACCGCGCCGCCAAACAACACGGCAAACATATCCAGCGACTGCGCGCCAAGGATGATCTGGTTATTGAATACAAAGCGCAGGCCTTCGGCGATACTGGTAAAAATCGGCGCACTTTGCGCGGCCGGCGGTTCCTTGATGCGCAACGACAGCAAAGCCAGCGCCGCCAGCACGCATAAACCTCCGGATATACCATAAGCTACCGTCTTGCCGGCCCAGCCGACCAGAACGCCACCCAGTGCCGGGCCGGCTACCAGAGCAAATTGAAACACCGAGCTCCCCAGCCCAGCTGCCCGCGCATAGTGTTCGCGTTGCAAAACCAGGGCGAACAGTGCGCTGTAAGATGGGCCGATAAAGGCGCGCGCCACGCCGGTGACGGCTATGGAGCCATACATCAATGCTAACGGGTTGTCGGGGATCCATTGCGCCGCGATGGCGGTCAAGGTCAGGGCATTCAGACATAACAGCATACACGCCGAAATCGCAAACCAGCGCCGTGAGTAATGATCGACGGCGTAACCGGCGAACAGTGCGCTGCAAAAATACGGGATCACTTCGGCCAGACCGATCAGGCCTAGTGCCAGTGGATCGTGCGTCAGTTCGTAGATATGCCAACCCACCACAATCGCCACGATTTGATAGGCCAGCACGATGAGCACGCGAAAAATTAAGAGTTTTAGAAACGCGGGATTTGAAGTGCCTAAAAAACGCATGAATGTCCAGTTTTGAAATACAGCCGGCTCCAGCTGTATGGTCGAATTTACTATAGTTTCCCCACTTCAAGTTTCGGCACATCTGCTCCCTCGCACTTATGGATGGGGCAGGGGTGAGGGAATCGAAAAAGCGAAGTTTGAGGTGTGATGACTATAACGGGTTGATTGATCCCGGCCAAATAGTCTGTGATTTCGCTCAGCGCTGCCGAAATTGAATATCGCCAAATAAAGCCTTTTGCTCGCGCGGTTGGCACCGCCAGTATTGCGGCGGCGCGTTCACTTGCCCGCCCAGCTTGGCGGCGGCATGCCAAGGCCAGCGTGGATCGTACAGAATACCGCGTGCCAAACCCACCATATCGGCCCGGCCGTCGGCGACGATGGCTTCGGCTTCTTCAGCTTCGGTGATCAGACCAACGGCGATGGTAGGCAGGCCGGTTTCAGCGCGGATGCTTGCCGCCAGCGGTACTTGATAATTGGGGCCGACCGGGATTTTTTGCAGTGGCGACAGGCCGCCGCTGGAGACATGGATAAATGCGCAGCCGCGCGTTTGTAAGGCGTTAGCAAAGATCACGCTTTGCGCTAAGTCCCAGCCGCCGTCCACCCAGTCGGTCGCGGAGATCCGCACGCCGATGGGCATTTGGGTTGGCACTGCGTCCCGCATCGCCTCGAACACCGCCAGTGGAAAACGCATGCGGTTTTCCAGCGAGCCGCCGTATTCGTCGTGGCGCTGATTCGACAAGGGCGAGAGAAATTCGTGCAGCAAATAGCCGTGAGCGGCATGAATCTCGATGGCGTCGAGGCCCAGTTTATGCGCGCGCTTTGCAGCCGACGCAAATGCCTGCAGGATGCGTTGCAAACCGGTCGCATCAAGCGCGGTCGGCTTCGAGTCGTCCGGCATAAAGCCCAACGCCGATGGGGCAACCGTCTGCCAGCCGCCCTGTTCGGTATTGACCAGACCGCCGCCGTCCCAAGGCGCGGCGGTGGAAGCCTTGCGACCGGCGTGCGCCAGTTGAATCGCAATGGGTATGTTCGAATATTTTCGCACCGCGCTTAAAACGCGGGCCAGTGCAGCTTCGGTCGCGTCCGACCAGAGGCCGAGATCGGCCGGTGAGATGCGGCCTTCCGGTTCTACGGCGGTGGCTTCAATAATCAACAAGCCAGCGCCAGACATCGCCAAATTGCCTAGATGTATTAAATGCCAATCGTTGGCTTCGCCGTTGACCGCCGAATACTGACACATCGGCGCAATGACGATACGGTTGGGCAGCGTAACCGAGCCGATGGAATATGGAGAAAAAAGCTGACTCATATCAGTGTCCCTGTGGAATGGAGAGTGTCGCAACCGTTGTAATGCAGTCTACGAGGTCGATTCGTACTTGGCAATTGCTAGATTAATCAAGATGAATCGGCGTCTGTAACGAGGCTGGTTGTGACTGACGTTGCCCGGAATCGTAGCGGCTATTGCCGTTTTCGCTGCAACTGAGCCCGGCTTGCTATAATGCCGGCTTTTCCAAATCATCGGGTCGATAATTGTGGACGTTAAACAGTACATGCAGCAATTGGGGCAACAGGCCAGAGCGGCTGGCCGCGAGATCAGCAAGGCCGAAAGCGGGCGGAAAAATAATGCTTTGTTGAAAATCGCCGAGGCTATTGCCGTAGGCAGTGCCGAAATTGCCAGCGAAAATCGCAAAGACTTGGAAGCCGGTAAACAGAATGGTATGGATCCGGCGTCGTTGGACCGTCTGGAACTGACGCCGGCCCGCATCCAGGCGATGATAGAAGGTCTGAAACAGGTTGCCGCGCTGCCCGATCCAGTCGGGGAAATTACCAACCTTAACTACCAGCCCAGCGGTATTCAGGTCGGACAAATGCGGGTGCCTTTGGGAGTGATCGGCATCATTTACGAATCCCGGCCCAACGTCACCGTCGATGCGGCAGCTTTGTGCTTGAAGTCTGGCAATGCCTGTGTTTTGCGTGGTGGTTCCGAGTCGATTCATTCCAATCGGGCGATTGCGGTGTGCATCGCCAGCGGTTTGGCCGCTGCCGGCTTGCCGCAGCAGGCTGTGCAAGTGGTGGAAACCACCGATAGGGCCGCAGTCGGTGAATTGATCACGATGAAGGATTATGTTGATGTGATCGTGCCGCGCGGCGGCAAAAGTCTAATCGAACGTATCAGTGGCGAAGCGACCATCCCGGTCATCAAGCATCTGGACGGCATTTGCCATGTCTATATTGATGGCAAAGCCGACTTGGATAAAGCGGTGGCGATTGCCATGAACGCGAAAACCCATCGTTACGGCGTCTGTAATGCGATGGAAACCTTGCTGGTGGCGGAAAGCATTGCCGCCACGGTGTTGCCGATTTTGGCTGAACAATACACAGAAAAAAACGTGGAACTCCGCGGTTGTTTGAAAACCTGTTCCTTGATCAAAACTGCCGTGCGCGCCACCGAGGAAGATTGGCATACCGAATATTTGGCGCCGATTTTGTCTATCAAGATTGTTGCGGACATCGACGAGGCGATTGCGCATATCAACACCTACAGCTCGGCGCATACTGAGGCCATTGTCACCGAGGATTACACCTTAGCGCGGCGCTTTTTGCGGGAAGTGGATTCTAGTTCGGTGATGGTCAACGCCTCCACTCGGTTTGCCGACGGCTTTGAGTACGGTTTGGGGGCGGAGATTGGCATTAGCACCGACAAATTGCACGCTCGCGGTCCGGTTGGGTTACATGGTTTAACCTCATTGAAATTCATCGTGTTGGGCGACGGCCATATCCGCCAATAATGATTGGGGTATACGGCGGCACGTTTAATCCGGTCCACTACGGCCATTTGCGCACCGCGCTGGAAGTGAAAGAGCTGTTCGAGTTGGAGCAGCTGCGTCTGATTCCCTGCCGCGTGCCTGCGCATCGCCAAGAACCCGACGTGCCGGCGCACTTGCGTTTGCAAATGCTGGAAGCCGCTGTCGCCGATACTCACGGCCTTAGCGTGGATAGACGCGAGTTGGATAGGGAGGGGCCCTCGTATATGGTGGATACGCTGCATTCCTTGCGTAACGAAATAGGCAATACACCGCTGTTGCTGTTTATCGGTGCCGATGCCTTTGCCGGTTTGGAGCGCTGGCACCAATGGCAGCGCTTATTCGATTATGCGCACATCGTGGTCATGACCCGACCTGGCTATGCAGGACTGGAGCTGTCGGCGTTTTTACAGGAGCGAATCGCCGAGGACCGGACGCAGTTTAGTCGGCAGACAGCCGGGCTTTTAACGTTCCAAGAAGTCACTGCGCTGGCGATTTCAGCCACCGCCATCCGCGAACTGGTGGCTGCCGGACGCGATCCACAATTTTTACTGCCGGACCGGGTCATCGAATTGATTCGGCGGCATCGTTTATATCAACCCCCCATTCATCTCACAGGAAATTGAATGCAAACAGAAGCATTACTAAAGCTGGTCGAAACCGAGCTCGACGACCGCAAAGGCCTTAACATCAAGACTATCGATGTGCGCGGCAAAACCAGTATTACCGATTATATGGTCATCGCCACCGGTACTTCGTCCCGGCACGCCAAGTCGCTGTGCGACTATGTGATGGAAAAGGTCAAGGAGCAGGGACAGCAGCCGTTGGGGTTGGAAGGAGACCAAAGTTCAGACTGGATCTTGTTGGACTTGGGCGATGTAATCGTGCATGTGATGACCGGTCAAGCCCGCGAACTGTATCAGCTGGAAAAACTGTGGTCAGTGGCAGGCGACAAGACGCATAGTTAGTTTTCTCCGCGAATTGCCGAAAGAAATTTCCAGCGGACCAAGGGCAGAATTTGTCATCCGCCCTCAAGAAAAAGCCCAAGTAGTCGATGACTTAGGCGAGTAGGAGGTGGGGTTATGAAAGCGTTCAAAACAATCTGTTTGGTGTTGATAATGTCAGTCGCGACGGGGTGCGCGTCCGTGGGCGGTAAAAATGCCGAGGTGCCGACTGCCGGAAAAACCCTGCGCGCTACCGGTTATAGCCGTTTTGACGACAGCGGTAAACTGGCGGTTAATCAGCGCTGGTTACAGGCGCAACAAGCCGCCAAACTGGACGCCTATCGCGGCTTGGCGGATTTGTTGTATCAAGAAAGATTGGGCAATCAAACTACCGTCGGCGCTCAGGTGATGCGCGACGAGGTCTACCGGGTTTATCTGGATAGTTACTTACGCGAAGCGCGCGCCGCCGATTATCGGACTGTTAGAGACAGTTTAAAAACGACTCTGGAATTGCATCTTAGCCCGCGTTTTTACCAGTGTATGTCTGGCGATACTGCTTTGGTAGGGCAGTGTTTACAGGAGGATAACAAGCTGGCGTTTACGCGGTTAGGTTATAAAACTGCGACGGAGACCTCCGCCAACCTGGCTTGCGGTGCTCGGGATTGTAGCGATCAATATTATGTGGCAGGCTTTTCCAAAAAGGCTAATGTCGTGGACGACACCTTGCTGGAAGCTGGTCTTTACGATGTCGAATGGATTGCCAATACCGGTTTGCGAACGATACTTCAGTATTTGTTGATCAACGGATTTTATAGTGCCTTATAGAAACTTGCTAACAGTGGTGCTGATCGCCTTGCTGGCTGCATGCAGCAGCGGCAATAGTAAGCGGCGCGGTGATGAGAATGGCGTTGCCGCGTCCGGTCAGCAGGTTAGCGTGCAAGGTAGTGCGCCAATTGTCGGCGGAGGTGTCGAAGCAGCTCGTCGTGCGGCTATCGACGATGCAGTGAGTAACGCCTCCCTAAAATTAAAACGTAACAATAATTCGGCACTACTGGTCAGCGATATTAAGGTGGTCGACGAGTGGCAGGATGCCGATCTCTACCATGTGCAAGTGCTGGCCGTGTTATCCGATAAACAGCGTTGCGGTTCGCCGTATCGGAAGAAAATCGTCGCC
Organism: Methylomonas sp. 2F7; assembly: GCF_057126975.1. Lineage (NCBI taxonomy): Bacteria > Pseudomonadati > Pseudomonadota > Gammaproteobacteria > Methylococcales > Methylococcaceae > Methylomonas > Methylomonas sp. 2F7. The sequence continues at coordinate 3,528,445 of NZ_CP195203.1, read as the reverse complement.
ACCGGCTTTCCGGTCATGAATGCCGATCAAATCAGCGGCACCGAAAGCCAGGATTTATACAGCGGCATCCCCAGGGAAATTAATAATCAGTTGATGGAAACCGGCGATTTTATCGGCCGTAATCTGACCAACACCTCTTTATACAGCCGGCCCGATATGGCGCCGGAGATTCGCTTTGCCGAGGGTACAGCCGAATCGGTAATTCTGAATATCGCCAAGCAGCAGAATGCGCAGTTTGTATTGTCCGGCGTGATTCGCGACTTTCGCGTGGAGTCCACCGAATATGTGCGCGGTAGCGGCCCACTGGCGGATCTAAAATCCATGGTCAGGGATTTCGTGGCTCGCCGGAGTGTCGGGATTGACGTATATGTTTACGATGGTTTTAGCGGTGCCTTGCTGTTTCAACATCGTTATACCGATTCCATACTTGGCGACGTCTCGCTGCCGAGCGGCTACACGGTAGGTAGTGACCGCTTCAACTCGACATCCGCCGGTCACGCCATCAGCGAGATTATTCAGGAAGCCAGCGAAGACATTCATAAATTATTTGGCTGTTATCCTTTTACCACCCGGGTAATACAGGCCGGTAATAATCGGATTGTGATTGCGGCCGGCGCTCAGGATAAAATCAAAATCGGCGACAGGCTGATGATATATTCCGCGTCCGCCGGCGGTGTGGCGGGAGCCGGTTTGGGGGAATCGCAGGGTATTTTGACGATAACCGACGTTAGTGCGACGACTGCGGCGGGTACTCTTGATTCAACGGCAGTTGCCGGTGCAGTCAGGCCAGGCGACTGGGTGAAAAGTTTCGCTACGCCTTGACGGGCGCGTCGCTCAAGCCTAGTAAGCGCTCGATGTCCTTGCTCATGCCTGCCGGTGTGTCTATCGGCGCATAGCGTTTAAAAACCTTGCCATCTCGCCCGATAAGAAATTTGCTGAAATTCCATTTGATGGCATTAAATCCCAAAATGCCCGGTGCCGCGTTTTTCAAATACTCGTAGAGCGGATGCGCGTTGTTACCGTTGACATCGATTTTTTCGAACATCGGGAAACTCACGCCATAATTTAATTCGCAAAAACTGGCTATTTCTTGGCTGTCGCCGGGTTCCTGCTGACCGAACTGATTACACGGAAATCCTAGTATCACCAAGCCCCGGCTTTTATAAGTTTGGTACAACGCTTCCAAGCCGCGGTATTGCGGCGTAAAACCGCACTGACTGGCGGTGTTGACGATTAGTAGCACTTTGCCGCGGAAATCTTCTAAAGAAACAGTTTCGCCGTTAATGTTAGTGGCCGAGAATTGGTATATGTCATTCATGCTGATACTGGTCCGTTATGGAATTACTTGCGCTTGTCTTGCATCCCGCTGTCCATCGAGTTGCAATGGCTAAAGCCCCTCTTAGGTCCATGCATCCCGATCAAGATCCATAGACAAATATTCACCGAGCTTACCGTTGTTCATCGGATTGTCAAAAATCTATAGCGTGACAATACCCTTTTTTGCGTGGGGGTTGTCGGAAGGAACTTCAGTATAGTTTGGAAATACGGGGCCTCGGTCATTCTCTCGCGGGAGGACAGGGCCCATAGTTGCCTGGCTGTATGGGCGGCTGTTGAAACCTTCGGCGATTGCCCAGTGCTTATTGTCCTGATAGTCGTTGTTGCAGCTTGGTTTGCAGCAAACTGTCATAGTGGCGTTTCAACACCGAATCGGTGGGCGGTGCCGGCAATTCCGCTGCAATCTCGCGGCGTAATTGGTCAAGGTCATGCGTCGGTACTGAAGATTTTTCAGTAAGATCTGTTTCTGTAACAGTGACTGGCTGCTGGGTTGGTTCCGATAAGTCTGCCGTTTCTGAGTGTTGAGGCGATGTGATTTTATGCAGAGTTTCGTAGTGACGGCGTAGCACGGAGTCGGTGGGATAGGGATTGCTAAGGGCTTCTTTCTCCGCTTGCAATGCAGCCAGATAATGGCGTTTTAATATCGAATCTTCGGGTAGATTGATTGCCGGCGCTTCTACCGCCGGAGTTCTCGGTTCTTCGGTAGCTGCGGTGACGATTGGCGCTTGTGGGGCTGGTTCGGCAATCGACTCAGGCGCTTGGGTTGGGGGCGCTACCAGTGTCTCGAGTTGTTGCGCTATTGGAGCCGTTGGCGAAGGCGTATGGGGTTGCGAAGGGGAATTCGCTGCACGGGAAGCTGCTTGTTGAGGTGGTGTCGCCTGTTTGTTTTCTGGCGTCTTGCCGATTGGTTTGAGTTTTAGTTTGCCTTTCCAGGCCAGCCAACCGACTACTGCCAGCACTACGATTATTAGAAGTTCTATCATGATTTGTCCCCCTCAATATTGTTATTAATCCAAAACAAATTAACACCTACAGCGTTACCGATTGGCTTTCTAGGTATATAGCTTCCGCGGCTTGTATTCTAAAGCATGATGGAAGCGCTACGATTAAATCGCAGCGCTTTATACCATAGATCGTTGAAATAGTTGATTTGTCGAGTTGCAAGGCGCATTGCGCCTGGTAGCTTTTCTGTCTTGAAAAAACTAAGTTTCAATTTTTCGATTGGGTCAATCGATCATGACTTACAAAACATTCAACAGTGCAAGTGTTGTGTCAGTTTTTTTTACAGTCAAGAATGATGGATTCCCAAATGAAATTTTTGGTCGGGAGCAGTGTTAAATTTAATTGACAATGCGTCGGGATTTTTTCCTGAACTTGCTTTGTAAAAGCTCTCTGACATTGGATTTGTAAAAAACAATCTTATGAGAATCGCTGGGACAAAACTGATTAAGTAGATGTCACGACTCAGTTTTTCTTAGTTTATGCCCAAGTAGGTTTGAATTGTAATGCGCGTAATGTAAGCAAATGCTGACATAAAAATTTACAACTCGTGGCGTTTGAAATTGTTTCGAGATGATGATTTTTATTTAAACATCTGTTTTATAAATTTAAATTTTTTTTGGCTTGCTATTTGCTGATTATTTATATGGTTTCGTGCTATGCCTAACGGAAACTTAACCAAAGAAAGCATTCAAAGATTGTGCAGATTTTATATTAGGGGGAATTATGGAAACCAAAACGATTAAACACATATTCTTAGCGGGACTTTTATCGTCAACCGCAATTTTCGGAGGCGGCGTTCAAGCGGCCTCATTTAGCGTAGCGGGTAGCCTAACAGGCGATCCCAGAACTGATAATCCAGATAACCTGTTCATCAACGTTGGCATTAATGTCGTTGACACAGTCGCTACTTGGACAGTGGATATCGCTTCGCCTTTGCATCCAAATGCAAAGCTTGACGAGTTTTATTTCAATCTAGGGTCTTCAGTCATCCCCGGAAATTTGAGTTTTGGTGGGTTTTCGCCAACAGGTTGGGTTATCAGCAATCCAGCGTCGACAGTAGGCGGGGGGAACTTCAATCCCACGTTTCTATTTGAAGCCGTTGATCCGCCAGGCAACGGAAACAACGTCACTAATGCCGTGAATTTGTCGTTTACCGCAACCTTAAACCGTAATTGGACTTTGGATGACTTTTATTCCGCAGCGGCACTACAGAGCTCTGAAGCTACGTTACCTGCCGGTCAATTGGGTGCTCATTTGCAGTCGCTAAGTACGGCAGGTTGTGCTGGTTGTTCCGATAGCGGCTTCCTGATAGGTAACTACACACGCAACGGTGGTGGTGGCGGTCAAGGGAGCGTGCCAGAGCCAAGCGTTGTGGCTTTGCTAGGCATGGGTTTGTTGGGCATGGGTTTGTCACGTAAAAACAAAGTCTGATTGTCCGATTTGTTTACACGCCTTAAAAACGCCGGTTAAACCGGCGTTTTTTTTCCAGAAATTGTCTGGTAGCTATAGCAATAGGTGTTACCCCATTGTTGTTATGGTGATTCTGAAAGTAAAGTCACAGTAATGGTGGCCCAGTTTTTTTAGACTTCCTTCCAAGCAGAAAGCTGATTCGGAAAATTCAAATTAGCTTGCGTTCAGAAAGCCTCATGGCATGAAGCCAAGGATGAGGTGTTTAAGATTTGGACATTCAAAACAAAAACCAGGGGGACAGTCATGAACAAAAAAAATTTGTACATCACTTTAGGTGTTGCACTACTGGCAGTGCCTGTAATCATTTATCTCGATAAATATTTGCTAGACCAGGAAATTTTGCAAATAAATCAGGATATGCAACAGTTACCCGCCTCGGCTGGTAACATCGCTAAGACCTGGAAACCAGGGCAAATTTTAGTTAAGCCCAATGCCGGTTTGGCTGATGCGGAATTTGAGAAAATTCTGCGTGGCAATCAAGGTAAAAGCAGTGAAAAAATCGGTAATTTGTCGGTTCATATCGTTAGCGTACCCGAGCAAGCGGAAGAAGCGGTGGTACGGGCGCTATCAAAAAATCCCCATATCGAATTCGCCGAGTTAGACATGGCTCAGCCAATGAGCGTGACTAATCCAAATGATCCAAACTTTGCCGGTGCTTGGCATCTAGCAAAGATACAAACGCCTGGCGCATGGGACGTTTCCAAAGCTGATGGCATTACGATTGCCATTCTGGATAGTGGTGTTGATGGTTCGCATCCGGATTTGGCAAATCATATGATTCCGGGGTGGAATGCGGTGGATGGAGGCTCCGACACTACCGACATCAATGGTCATGGTACTGCGGTTGCCGGTACAGCAGCTGCTGTCACCGATAACTCGGTAGGGGTTGCTGGCGTGGCGTGGAACGCGAAAGTTATGCCCGTCAGAATTACCAACGATTCAACGGGATACGCTTACTGGAGTGACGTTGCACGTGGCCTGAGTTGGGCGGCTGACAATGGTGCCGATGTCGCAAATATAAGTTATGGGGTGAGTGGTAGCTCGGCGGTGTCATCGGCGGCCCAGTATATGAATTCCAAAGGCGGAATAGTGGTTGTTGCAGGCGCCAACGACGGAGTAGATCCCGGTTATACCGATAACCCCTACATGATTTCTGTTTCAGCAACCGATTGGAATGATGTGAAGGCCAGTTGGTCCAACTATGGCGCCTTTATTGATGTCGCAGCTCCCGGCACTTCTATTGCCACGCTTCTGAGAGGTGGCGGATATGCCAATTGGAACGGGACCTCGTTTTCTAGCCCTGTGACAGCCGGTGTAGTCGCGTTGATTCAAGCCGCAAATCCCAACTTGGTGCCTGCGGATGTCGAAAAGGTGCTAAAAGATTCTGCGGATAAAGTATCCGGTGTTAATTTTGATCCAAACTATGGCTATGGACGTATCAATGCTAACGCCGCTGTGCAATTAGCGCTCAATACAGTGGCTAGAGATACTCTAGCGCCGACCGCTGCCATTTCATCTCCAGCTGCTGGTTCTGTGGTAAGTGGTTTAACCTCTGTCGCCGTTAACGCTAACGATAATGTCGCCGTACGCCAGGTTTCATTTTACGCAGGCGGTAAATTGGTCGGAACAGATGGCACTGCGCCTTACACATTCAGTTGGGATTCCACGACTGTGGCAAACGGCAATATCAATTTAACTGCGGTGGCTACTGACTCTTCCGGAAACCAAGGCTCATCAAGCGCCGTGACTGTGAACGTACAAAATCAAACCACGGTAACCACCACGGATCAAGCGGCTCCAACCGTGACCATTTCTAACCCAACAAATGGTGCGAAAGTGAGTGGAAGCGTAGTGAATATCGCCGCAGCTGCTAATGACGATATTGCTGTCGCTAAGGTACAGCTTTATATCGACAACAAGCTGGTGTCTTCTACAACCAGCAAAACCTTGAGCTATAGCTGGAATGTCAAGAAAGTGGCTGCCGGCAGCCATTCGATCAAAGCGGTTGCCACCGATACCTCCAATAAAACCGGTACCGTCAGCATTCTAGTCAGCAAGTAGCGTTCGTATCTGGAAAACTGCCAACAATATTGTCGGCGGTATTTCAAAGGCAATTAAGACAGGGGCGTATTTCGCCCCTGTTTTTTTGTGTGAGTCGGCATAAACAAAGAAACGGGTTAATCCTGGCTGGGCTATTCGCAAATGATCCCCAGGGGATTTAATGTGTTTTTAATAAAGAAAGTATGCGGCCTGAGCATCTTACAATAAGCCTTTTGTTAGATAGACGGGATTGTCATGCTTAGAGTTAAGGAGATTGTGGTTGTAAGTTTGTTCAGTTTGCCTGCTGGATTCGTTTATGGGCAAGCATTTTCTAATACTGCAACCAATTTGCCGGCCGGCAAAGCTTGGAAATTCGGACAGATATTAGTCCAGCCCAAAGCTGGACTGCCTGACGCCGAGTTTAAAAAAATTCTACGTTTCAATGGCAGTGGTATTGCTGAAAAAATCGGTAGTTCGGCTATTCATATCATTAATGTCCCTGAAAATGCTGAGGCTGCTGTGGTGCGAGCCTTGTCAAAAAATCCCCATATCGAGTTTGCTGAATTGGATATGGCTGTGCCACTAAGTGCGGTTCCCAACGATCCACAGTTTGCCAATGCTTGGCATCTATCAAAAATTCAGAGCCCTAACGCATGGGATGTATCAAAAGCAGATGGAATTACCATTGCCATTCTTGATAGCGGGGTGGATGGTTCACATCCCGATTTAGCGGCACATATGGTGCCTGGCTGGAATGCGGTAGATAGTGGTTCGGTCACTGCTGATGTCAATGGACATGGTACCGCCGTAGCGGGTGCCGCCGCTGCTGTTACCAACAATGCCAGTGGTGTGGCAGGCGTAGCGTGGAACGCCAAAATCATGCCGATCAGAATTACCAATGATGCCAGTGGTTATGCATATTGGAGTGACGTAGCACGAGGCTTGAACTGGGCCGCAGATAATGGTGCCGACGTCGCTAACCTTAGCTACGCCGCAAGCGATAGCGCCACGGTAGCTTCAGCTGCCCAATACATGCGCAGTAAAGGTGGTTTGGTATTGGTGGCTGCCGGCAATGATGGTTTGGACCCTGGGCTTGCAGATAACGTAAATCTGATTGCTGTTTCCGCTACAGATACTAACGATGTGAAAGCAAGCTTCTCGAATTTCGGTAAATACATTGATGTTGCCGCACCGGGCGTATCCATCGCGACGACCAATAAAGGCGGCACTTATGCTGCTTGGTACGGTACTTCGCTCGCCACTCCTGTTGCCGCTGGTGTTGTCGCACTGATTCAGGCGGCCAATCCGAAACTTACGCCTGACAATGTCGAGAAAATATTGAAAAGTTCTGCCCATAAGGTCTCCGGTGTTAATTTTGACTTGAACTACGGCTATGGGCGAATCAACGCGGCTAATGCAATAAAGACAGCTATCAATACCATTTCGGTGGATACTCAGGCACCGACAGCGGTTATTACGTCGCCAAGTGCCGGTAGTGTGGTTAGTGGATTGGCCTCTGTAGCGGTGTCCGCTAGTGATAATGTGTCCGTCAGCCAAGTCTCGCTGTTTGCCAATGGCAAGCTGGTCGGAACCGACGGTGTCGCGCCTTATCAATTTAGTTGGGATACCGGTAGTCTAGCCAGTGGCAACGTTAGCTTAACTGCTGCCGCAATCGATTCGGCTGGAAATACTGGTTCATCTGCTGTCGTGAATGTTAGTGTACAGAATCAAAATGCTACCGGCGGCACTACTGGCAATACAACCACTGCTGATTTGATCGCACCCACAGTTAATATTTCTAACCCAGTGAACGGCGCTAAAGTCAGTGGTTTGGTCGCGGTTTCTGTTTCGGCAAAAGATAATGTCGCAGTCGCCAAGGTGCAGCTTTATATCGATACGAAGTTGGTTGCATCCACGACCAGCAGTAGTTTGAGTTATAACTGGAACGCCAAAAAATCCTCAGCTGGCAGCCACAGTATCAAAGCGATTGCAACGGATACATCGGGTAATTCAGGCGTTGTCAGTATACAAGTGACTAAATAAGCTCAACCGTCAGGGGGCGCATACCTCCCGTGCGATATTTGTCCCAAATGCTGGCAGACAGCAAAATCGACGCTGTCCGGAATTGGATCAGTCAAAGGCAAGCGCTGGTAGTTACACGTCAGAATCACGCGCGGTGTTGACTTTAGTTTTATTAACCAGGCCTATTTGTCACGGGTATTCCGTTCGGGCTGAGCTCGTCTAAGCCCAGGCAGGTGCGTCCTTCGATAAACTCAGAGCGAACGGCCTTTAAGGGCCCGGTTAATAATGATTGCGAGTGGCACGATTACTGGAAAGTTTTGCGATGCAATCCAGATTATCCGCCGCTTCATCCGTTACAATACCGCCCATTTCCCGTGACTCCGGATACCCCTATTTCAATGAACGATTCGATTATTTATGCGCTGGATTTTGATGGCGTTGTCTGCGACAGTGCGATTGAAACCGCTATCACCGGCTGGAAAGCCGGCACTACTATTTGGAAAGACATGCCTGACGCAGTACCTCAGGCTATCGTTGAGCAGTTTCGCGAAGTGCGGCCGATTATAGAGACGGGTTACGAAGCGATTCTGATTATCCGCCTCATGTATCTGGGCAAGAGTACTGCCGCTATTTACGCCAACTACGCGGCTAAAGTGCAAAGGATGCTGGACGAAATCCATTTAAGCATCGACGATTTGAAAAAGCTGTTCGGCGAAACCCGCGACAATTGGATTGCTAGTGATCGCGGCGATTGGATAGCCAAGAATCCCTTGTATCCCGGTGTTGCAGAGAAACTGCGTGACTTGGGACAACGGCATTTTTGGTGTGTGATTACCACCAAACAAGAGCGCTTTGTGAAGGAAATCCTTAGTGCCAATCAGATTGAGTTGGCCGATGAACGGATTTTTGGGATGGACCGCAAGCTCAGCAAACCTGAAATCCTGAAAGGTTTGAAAGCCCGGCATCCCGGCCAGCCGATTTATTTTACCGAGGATCGCCTACCGGCTTTGGAGGGTGTAAAAAAACACCCGGAGTTGGCCGATGTGAAATTATTCTTCGCGCTATGGGGTTATAACCTTGCCGCCGACCACGCCGTTGCAGCCGCGCAAGCAATCGTACTACAGCAGTTAGACACTTTTCTCAGCGGCAGTTAGATCGCCTTATAAGCGGATACCGAGTTCAGTAACGGTATTCCAAAACACTGTTGGTGTCGGCGCCGGCATGGTTCAAATAGTAGTAGCCGTCACCGTGGCTGACGATGCGTTGGTAGGGTAGGGTGTCCAGTTCGGCCAGATAGACGATGGCGTGAGTTTTAATCAGGCAATACACCACGTCGCCTTCCCGCAACGCCATGCTCTGGCAGGCCCCCGGCGTGATTTCCACCAATAAGGTCCCACCACAATCGACTTGCACGATCAGGCTTTCGCCGCTAGGGATGATTGCGCAGATCCGGCCTTTTAGCTGATTCTGAATGGAGATGCCGTCGATGTAGGCCCGGGACAGGGCGATGTCGTTGGCGCGGATCGATACCTGGCTCTGGCTGCCGATTGCAAACTGCGGGCGTAGCGGCAATGCCAGCGGCACACCGAAACTATCCGCCATACTGCAACCCGCCTGGACATCGTGATTGCGAATACTGATCGGCAGGATGTTGTCGATTTGGCGGATACCCAGATAGCGCAAGATACCTTGTTGTTTAGCCACTTCGCGCAAAGAGCCGCTGCGCAGCACCTGGCCGTGTTCCAGCACAATCAACTGGTCGGTCAATTCCAGAATTTCGCCCAGCGACTGACTGGCATACAGCACCGGCAAGCCGAATTCGTCTTGTAGGCGTTTCAAAATCGGCAGCAGTTGCGAACGGTAACTGTGGCCGATGGCGGCGAAAGTCTCGTCAAGCAATAACAACTTCGGCGATTTCAGCAGAGAACGGGCCAGCGCCACGCGCTGGCGTTCGCCAACTGATAACCGTTCGATAGGCTGATCCAGGTTGGCGCCCAGTTCCAGTAAATTGATTAAATAGTCCGGTTTGAACAGACGGCGCTGTTTGAGGGTGCGGTAATAGCTGGCGGTCAAATTGTCACGTACGGTTTCCGTGGCGTCGATGCAGTCGATCTGCAATACCGCGCCTATCGGCCGTTGTTCGCGCGGCATCACGATACCTTTACGGCTATCGAACAAGATTTTGCCGTCCAGCGAAATATGCCCGCTTTGCGGCTGAATGGTACCGGCGATCAAGCCCAGTAAGGTACTTTTACCGGCACCGGATTGTCCGAACAGACCGACGCTGATGTCGCCGACCGATAACTGCGTGCTGAGGTCGAAATGACCGCGACGCAGTTTGACATTCATTTCCAGCAGCATGACCACCTCCGGTGGTTAAAGTCGACCCGGCCTGGTTGGCCGGGGCGATCACGATATTAACCCTGCACGCCGAGAATCACCGCGCCGGCTTTGAATACCGCTGTGGCGGTTTGGCCTTTGCGTAGCCCCAAGGTTTCCACGCTATCGTTAGTAACGGTTGCGGCGATTTTGTCGCCGCCGGGCAGGGCAATGTCCACTTCAGTGTTGACCGCGCCGGGCTTGACTTCAGTGATCGTGCCTTCCAGCTGATTGCGCGCGGAAATCCGGTAGCCGCCAAAATCGGTGACGACGATGACTTGTGGCGCTTTGACTAACGCGATGACATTTTTACCGGTTTCGATGCCCAAGGTTTCGACGGAGTCCTTGGTAATCGAGGCGACGATGGTTTCGCCGCCTTTCAAACCGACATGCACTTCGGCGTTGACTGCGCCGATGATGACTTCTGTGACGGTGCCGGAAAATTGGTTACGTGCGCTTGCTTTCATGATGATTCCTCTTGATTGGATGGGAGCGCCCTTAACATAAAGGGTTTGAATAAACGTTAATTTGTTGCGGGTAAGGCATAGCCATATTTCTCGATGATTACCAAAGCCGGCGGCGATTTCAGAAAAGCCAGCAAAGCTTGCGCGGCCGGATTTTCGGCGCCGGTTTTCAGCAATACCGCGTCTTGCAGGATCGGGCTATGCAGGTTTTCCGGCACGATCCAGCCGGAGCCTGAGCCGATTTTGCCATTCTCGATCACTTGTGATAAGGCAACAAAGCCTAGCTCAGCGTTGCCGGTACTGATGAATTGATGCGTTTGAGCAATGTTTTCGCCTTGCACGAATAAGGCTTGCAGTTTTTCCAATAAACCTTGGTTTTTCAAGACCTCCACTGCCGCTGCCCCGTAAGGTGCCAATTTCGGATCAGCCAAGGCCAGATGCTTGAAGTCGCCCTTGCTCAAGATTTTGCCTTGCTCGTCGACATAGCCGGGGTTGCCGGACCACAGTACCAATTTGCCGATGGCATAGGTAAACCGGCTACCGGCCACGGCCAAACCTGATTGCTCCAGTTTTAACGGGCTTTTATCGTCAGCCGATAAAAACACTTCAAACGGTGCGCCGTTCTCGAATTGGGCGACGAATTTGCCGGACGAACCGAACGACAGCTTGGCACTATGACCGCTAGCTTTCTCGAACGCCTCAGCGATCTCGGTCATGGGTTTGGTAAAGTTGGCGGCGACCGCAACCAGCGTAGTCTCGGCCTGCGCAAACGCGCTCGACAAAAGCGATAAAGCTAAAATTATTCGATTTAAAGCGATAAACGACATGCTATTTCTCCTCAATGATAAGCTGATCGGTAGTGGCTAAAACCGTAATTGGCTCTGCACGTAAACATAATCGACGTCGTCTTTAATAGTCGGTGCCGACGGCGCTCTTTTCGCAAATTCGCCCTTGAACAAATGCGCCCAGCCGGTTTCGAAATTCAAACTGCTGTTGAAATCCCAACGCGCGGTCAATTCCAATTGTTGACCGACGAAATCACCGCTGCGGCCGCTGGTATCTTGCAAACCGGCCGTGGTCCAACTGTCTCTGTCCGATGCCAGCCAATAAAAACGCTGACTCAGTCCAAGCTGCACATCGTTGCGCGGCGCGGCAGTGATGCGGTAGCCGGGCGTACTGATATTGCTGCGGGCGAACGCGCCATACATACCGGTCGCGCCGAACTCGAAGCGTCGGGCACCGTACAAGGTGTCGAAGCGCTGGTCTTGATTGTCGTTAGGGTTTTCATCCCCGCTGGCATAGTCGTATTCCAACGCGAAACGCGGAGACCAAGGGGCGTCGAAGGTATAGCCGACATCGGCGTGCTGGTACCAGGCGGCGTGCTCCAAATCGCGGCCATTGTTGGCGGCAGTACTGGAACGGACGGTACCTAGCTGGCCGATGGTTTCGGTTTGAAAGTCGAAATTGGCCTTCTTGGGTTTCAGATAAAAGCGCACGCCGGGTGTGAAATAGCGGCGATTGCGGGTGGGATTGCGGATGCTGTCGCCTTCGTCAAGATGGTATAGATAAACTTCGCCATTGATATTCCAGGCCAAGTTGTAAAGCTCCAAGAACCCGCCGGAAAACCAAGTGTGGGTATCTTCCTCGTCGAACTCGTGGACCTCGTTCAGAATGTCCGCAGCGGCGGTCGGATAGCGGTTGACCGGCATGGTCACAAAGCCGGTAAATTGCCAGGTATCGTAGTCCAGCAGCCTCAGCTTTATTCCGGTAAAGCTGTTGATATCGTTGCGCATAGCATTGCGGGCAATTAAGCGGCGACTGCCTAGGTTTAGCGTTTGCCGGCCGGCCACAATTTCAGCGCCGATACCGCTGTAAAACAGATTTTGATCTGCCCACGCTGCATAACCTTGAATGAAGTCCGCAGTGTCGGCGTGGGTGTTGTTCACGCCGGAACCGCTATCGGCGCCCAGCGCGCGGGCATCCAGAAACTCGGCACCGAGCCTTAACTTGCCCAGATTGGCTTGCAGCCACAAATCGGTTTGCAAGGCAATCTGCTGATCGCCGCCTCTGCCGTTGGCTTTAAAGCTGCCGTCCATAGTCTCATAGCGGGTGCGCTGTTCCAGTGAGGCGGATAGCCACTTTGGCAAATTCAGCGTGTCATGTAGATTCCAGACCGGCTTTTCGAATTTATCGTTGCCCAGCAGGGCATCCGGCATCTGACTGGAAAAGGCGGCCATGGGGGGCTTGCTGTAGGTTTTATTTTCCGCGGCCTCGCTAGCGTCAATGTAAAGATTATTCGCTGTGATCGCACTCAGTGCCGTGAGAAAAGATGCTTTGCGATAACGGTTTTTGGGGGCCATGTTTCACCTATTAAGCCGGTTAAATGCGCTGGGTTTATGATAATGTCCTGGCTTTTGTCTGATTTTGCTATGGTGTTTCATCCCGGCCAGGGAGTGTTGGCAGTCTACTTTTCGTTATGTACAAAAGTAAATAACGAAAAACAAAAATAACTTATTTCAATTGGGGAAATAATGGTAGTCGGCAGTGTATTTTTTAAATAGGCCATTAAAAAATTAGATAGATAAATTGAATAATGTCTACAGCAGAGAAAAATCCAAACATACCAGAGCCTCCTTGGCTTGAAGGCGAATTACGCCTAGCCGGCATATTGGACAATCGCATGATTAGCTTGCTACGGGCAATAGAGAAAAGCGGTTCGATCAATCAAGCCGCCAAGCAGGCCGGATTAAGTTACAAGGGCGCATGGCAAATGATAGAGCGGGCAAATAATTTGGCTCCCAAGGTTTTAATAGCCACTGCGACGGGTGGCAGCAAGGGCGGGGGGACCACGCTAACAGCGGCGGGTTTATCCTTACTGAAGTTATTCACCCGCCTAGAGGATCAGCATCGCGCCCTTTTGCAGCAACTGAATCAAAGCTTGATCGACGATCCGGATGTAATGCTTTTGTTGAAACGACAGGTGATCAAAACCAGTGCCAGAAACCAGCTGTCCGGAACGATTGCCAGGATCAACTCTGGTTCGGTAAACGCCGAAGTGTTTGTGTCTTTGAAGGGTGGAGAGCAAGTAGTTGCCAGCGTGCCGCTGACAACGCTTGTAAACTTGGAGCTTAAGGTAGGCGGCGACGCAGTGGTGCTGGTCAATGCGCCGGACATTTTGGTATTGGCTGATGATGGTGGATTGCATCTGTTTTCGGCGCGGAATCGTCTGGCTGGCCGCGTGATTCGCATCCATTTTGATGGAGTGGATTCTGAAGTGATCATCCAGCTACCCAGCGGCGAAACTATTGCCGCGACTATTACTCAAGCGAGTGCCGAGGTTCTTGCGCTAAAACCAGGCGTCGATGCGGCAGCGGTATTTAAGAGCAATGCCGTAATCCTGGCTGCACTGATGCCTGCCGGTGACTGTTAGCTAGCCCGATAAAAATTTCGTTATAAATCCTACAAATCTTAAATAAGCATCATTCGATAATTGTCGTGTTTACTACATTGTCGGGCTGTGCCGCTGCCAAACGGCATATTTCTACGAACTATTCTCATCAAAAAACCAAGTAAAAACCTTATCAACCATGGCTTTGATGTGGTTTTAGTCGTCCTGGCAAGTGTTTTGCTTGCAAGCTGTTAACTACTTTTCATTCATTACCTTTCATTGGGGATTTAAGCAAATGCTACTTGAAAAATACGACAGCCAAGGGCTTTTATGGATTACCACCTTAGTCGGCAAAACCAGCACTTCCGGGCTTTCCGCGTTTCGCGGCGACTTGGTGTTAGTGGAAGGTGAGTTGCGTGAAGGGTCGACGAACATCCGTGACCGGAAAACCCCGGAGATGGTGATTAATCAATCAGCGATATTGGCCGATGCCGACAAGATTTTGTTCATCAACGGCCTGTTTTTCCAATTGGAAGACTTGCCGGTATTTGTCGAAAAATATAAAGAAGCGTTGACCCCGGAAACCGTCACCCTGTTTTACGTGCAAAACATCGCTAAGCCGATGCAAATCGTTTTAGATGGCGTGGTTTTCAATTTGTTGCCGCATCAGGAAGGCATGATCTGGAACTTGATGTTGGAAGAGCTTTATATCGAAAAATCCGATCTGAAGGGCCAGTCCGGCGAAGACAAGGTAATTACCGCATACGAGGCGGCTAAGGGCTATAAAATCAAAGCCGAGCCTATTAGTCTGGAGGCTGCTCTGTCGCAAACTATCGAAGTTAAAAAAGATTTAGCCGGTGGGCCGGTTTAGGGTTGGCGTCTTGAGCCTGGTGAGGATGTTAGTGCTATGAAAAATTTCAAAACTATCTCCACGGCCGATTCCGAACAGCTGATTGCGGAGCAGCAACCGATGATTCTGGATTGCCGCGATCTTAAGGATTACCGGGCCGGGCATATCGAAAATGCCATGCATGTCCACGAGCAATTGCGCGATTCGCTGTTGAAAAAAGCCGACAAGGCCAAGCCTTTGCTGATTTATTGCTATTACGGCCATGCCAGCGAACATTTGGCGGAAATGTTCGGCGATTTCGGTTTTCAGCAAGTCTACAGCTTGGCCGGCGGCTATGCCGACTGGAAAGAACAGCACAAACTTTAAGGGTGACGCTATGGAACAATTATCACGAGATCTGGCTTTGCGTATCGCATTGGCTTCGCGGATTTTGCCGGGAGTGGATGTGCCGAAGTTGATCGGTGTGTTGCACGAGAAAGTCGGCTCGCCGCTGGACGACGAGAAACTGAAGTCGATTACTGTCACCAACCTGAAGACCGGCATCGGTAGTCTGGATGGCGAGGAAGACGGCGAAGATATCGGCATCGGTCTGGAAAACATCAAGCTGGCGGTCAGGTATTTGTGGGGCGAGGAAGAGGAAGACGAAGGTCTGCCGGAGATTATGCCTTACAAAGACGGCGATATTCCGGAATCGATTCGGGTGGCGATTGCCTCCAATAGCGGTCAGCTATTGAATGGGCATTTTGGTTCCTGCATTCGCTTTTTGGTCTATCAATTGTCCAAAAGCGATATGCGCTTGATCGACATTCGCTCTACTGTGGAAGCCGATAGTGCGGAAGACAGAAATCTGTTCCGGGCTAATATGATCAAGGATTGCCATGTGCTGTTCGTGCAATCCATCGGCGGACCGGCGGCCGCGAAAGTGATACGTGCGGATATTTATCCGATCAAGGAACCCGATGTTATCGACGCGGTGGAGAAACTCACCGAGTTTCAGAAAGTGTTCGATGCCGCGCCGCCTTGGATGGCGAAAGCCCTCGGTAAAAGTGCCGAGGAGCGGAAGCGGTTTGCTCATCAGGAATAACTTGCAATACTTTTATTCCTTACCCTCTTCTTGGAGAGGGTAAGGATCTCCTCGAAAATCCTTCCCTAAGTTTGATTAGGCTTATTGGATTGTGAAACGCTATTGTTTTTCCATGGTCTTGATAAATGCGTCCGCCTCGTTAATCGATTTCTCCATTTCTAATACCAAAGCCGATACATCGGATTTAACTGAGTCCAACTGGCCTTTTAGCGATGCGATAGCTTGGGCATTCAGGTTGTGTTTCAGATAGAGCACTTGATCGCGAAATACGTTGAGCACTGGCTCGATTTTGGTTTCGGCCTTACGCATGGCGGCTATTAATTGCTGGTAGTGGGCTTTCGTGGCAGTCAGCTTTTGCTGGCTATTTCGTTTGAGTGCAGCGTTGCTGTATTGGACAAGTTCGGTTTCCCATTCGCTGAACAGTGCGCTGGAGACGTCTTCTATGTCGGCGATGCGTTTGTTAACTTCCTCGGCCTTTTTCACGCTGGCCTCATATTCACCGTTAAGTTTGTTGTAGGTGGCTTCCAAATCGCCGCCCTTAAAATTAGTCATCACGGTGAATCGTTCGAGTGCCGATTTAAATTGTTGCTTGGTTTCTTCCTGGGTATCGCGGGCTTTTTCCACGCGATGCACCATCACTTCACGTTTAGGGATGCCGATTTTCTCCAGGCCGCTGTAATACGCGCTGGAACAGGCGGCTAAGCCAAACGTCAACAAAAACAACAAAAAACGCGAACTGTATTTCATAAAAGCTCCTTGGATGGGTGAGCGCATTATAAGCTGGAGTCGGTGTAGTTCAACTTGGCTTGGTCGCTGGGTTCTCAGCAGGTAGACAGCGCGCGAGCATTCGATTGTGAATAGATTCACATATTCGGCATTGGGTTTTAAAACGCAATAAACATAGACAAGCAAACTCCAGAGTTAATCAGGGTTACAGCGGATATCAATAATATCTAAAGTTAAATAATGCGAGTGCTATTCAAAATTTATCTATTGCCAGTGGCGGATGATCCGATTTTGAGTTTTACTTAAGCCACGTTTTCGAACAGGGCTTTGAAGAAGTTTTGGGATGATTTAAAAAATTATTAACAGTTTTAATTATTTTTTTATATAAGGTGGCGCAAATGAACGAATTAAAAAAAGACATGTTTATCGGTTCTGTATCTTTTTTAGGTATAGTCGCTTTTGTTTCAGGACAGTTTATATTGTCAACAATGATGTTTGGGGTTGCGGCAGTATGGAGCACGATTTTATTAAATAATCGTGCGCAAGCAGTTAAGAATTGAAAGTTTTCTCCTATAGTCAGAGACTTGCAAACGATCTTCCATCATACGTTTGCTTCCATACTCCCATAGATTCCTTGATTTATGGGAGTTTTTTTTGCCCGCTACAATAAGCGCAGAGCGAATCAGCTAATTCCGCTATCTATATATTCCAGTTATAATCGAGTTTTTAATGGTGTTTTGCTGTAGTTAAAATTATAGCCGCCAAAAGATTGCATCCAGTTTTCAATTCTTATAATTTCCGCAGGAAATTCAGTTTCTCTTTTATTTTTATTTCCAAACCACGTTCCACCGGAAAATAATACTGCCGGGCTTTTAACGATTCCGGGAAATAGTTTTCGCCGGCGGCATAAGCATTTTTTTCGTCATGGGCGTAGCGATAGTCCGCGCCGTGTCCCAGTTCCTTCATTAATTTGGTTGGCGCATTGCGTAAATGGATGGGCACTTCCAGCGAGCCGCTGTTGCGAGCGTCCGCCATGGCGGCTTTGTAGGCCACGTAAACCGCATTGCTTTTCGGCGCGCAGGCCAGGTAAACGATGGCTTGCGCCAGCGATAGTTCGCCTTCGGGGCTGCCCAGCCGCTCGTAAGCGTTGGTAGCATTCAACGCCAATTCCAGGCCTCTCGGGTCGGCGTTGCCTATGTCTTCGGATGCCATCCGAATAACTCGGCGGGCGATATACAAAGGATCGCAGCCGCCGTCCAGCATTCTGGCAAACCAGTACAGCGCGGCGTCCGGGTCGGTGCCACGTACCGATTTATGTAAGGCAGAGATTTGATCGTAGAAAATATCGCCGCCCTTGTCGAAGCGATTGGCATGGCCCAGCAGCACTTCGTCCAATACTTCGCGATTCACGGTTTCCCGGCCGTCGATGTTTTCCGCCAGATCGGCGGCGATTTGCAGGATGTTTAAACAGCGGCGGGCGTCGCCGTCGGCGGCCTTAGCGATCATGGTCAACACATCCGCGTCGATCTGCAAATTGCGGCTACCCAGTCCGCGTTCTGAGTCAGTCAATGCATTATTTAACAAGGCCTCCAGATCTTCGGTCTCGATGCTGCGCATCACGTAGACCCGCAGTCGGGACAGTAAGGCGTTATTCAACTCGAACGAAGGATTCTCTGTGGTGGCGCCGAATAAAATAATCGCGCCGCTTTCGATGGGCGCCAACAACGAATCTTGCTGGCTTTTGGAAAAGCGGTGAATCTCGTCGATAAACACCACCGTATTCAGATTGCGGCTCTGTTTGACTTCTTCCGCCTCGGCTACCGCCGCCCTGATTTCTTTCACGCCGGCCATCACCGCCGACAATTCGATGAAATGGCAATGCGCGCTGGCGGCGATGATTTTGGCCAAAGTGGTTTTTCCGACTCCGGGTGGCCCCCAAAATACCAGCGAGTGCGGCACGCCTTGTTCGATAGCCACGCGCAGCGATTTGCCTTTGCCGAGCAGATGCTGCTGACCGATGAAATCGTCCAGCGTAGTTGGCCGCATTCTGGCCGCAAGCGGCGCATAGGCGGTATTATCAAAGGCGGTAGCATTCTTCATTTGCAGGGGCTCGGTAAAACAAATAGGCAATGACGGCATTTTTCATTAGAATTGCCGGCCATTTTATTGATTCTAATGCCGGATTGACATGGATTTAAAATTCTTAGATTTCGAACAGCCGATTGCCGAACTCCAGGCCAAGATAGAAGAGCTGCGTAAGGTAGAGCTGGACAACAATTTCGACATTTCCGAAACCTTGAAGCAACTCGAACAGAAATGCGAGAGTTTGACCGAAAGTATTTTCGCGGATTTGTCGGACTGGCAAATATCGCAATTATCCCGCCACCCTGGCCGGCCGTACACCTTGGATTATATTGATCTGATATTCACAGAATTCCACGAGCTGCATGGCGACCGCTCCTATGCCGACGATCCGGCGATAGTCTGCGGGATGGCGCGTTTGCTGGGACAGCCGGTGGTGGTGATCGGGCATCAGAAGGGCCGGGATACCAAGGAAAAAATTTATCGTAATTTCGGCATGCCGCGTCCGGAAGGTTATCGCAAAGCTTTACGCGTGATGAAGTTGGCCGAGCGTTTCAAGCTGCCTATCATCTGTTTGATCGATACTCCGGGCGCTTATCCGGGTATCGGTGCCGAAGAACGCGGTCAAAGTGAGGCTATCGCCCGTAATCTGTTCGAAATGTCCAAACTCCGCACGCCTATTATTTGCACCGTGATCGGCGAGGGTGGTTCTGGTGGGGCGTTGGCTATTGGTGTGGGTGATAGATTATTAATGCTGGAATACAGTACATACGCGGTTATCTCTCCGGAAGGTTGTGCCTCGATTCTATGGAAAAGCGCCGATAAAGCCCAGTTGGCGGCGGAAGCGATGGGGATAACCTCGGACCGCGTACGTGAGCAAGGTTTTCTGGATGAAGTGATTCGCGAGCCAGTGGGTGGCGGTCATCGCAATTTCGAAAAAATTGCCGCCAATTTGCAGGACGCATTGTCCAGGCACCTTAACGATCTTCAGCAACAGGCGGAAAACATGGATTTACTGCTGGAGAGACGCTATCAGCGCATTATGCGTTTTGGTTCGTACATCGAAGAGCCGGTTAAATAAAACTGTCAGTCAAATTAGTTGTTCAATAAAAGGCCGAGTCAAATCGGCCTTTTTTGTGAGTAAACCATGCCCGATCTCAATCCGCAGACTATTGCTGCTCTATTGCCTGCCACGTGCCGGAAAGTGTTCGTCGCCTATAGCGGCGGTTTAGACTCGACTGTGCTGCTGGATTTATGCGTGGGCTTGCCGGCGCTCGCCGGCAAGGTCATCGCCGTTTATGTCGATCACGGCTTGCAAGCTGAGTCAGCGGGATGGGGCGAACATTGTCGCCGGCAAGCAGAAAGCTTAGGTGTGGATTTTGAATTGTTAACGGTAGATGCGCGGGCCTGTAACCGCGAAAGCCCGGAAGCTGTGGCCCGCGAGGCGCGCTATCGGGCGCTGCGGCAACTATTGGCTGTCGACGATATTATCCTGCTGGCCCAGCACCGCGAGGATCAGATGGAAACCTTACTGTTGCAATTGTTTCGAGGCGCCGGCGTGTCAGGCTTGGCCGGCATGCCGATTTCCAGTGCGTTTGGGAGCGGACAACTGCTGCGGCCACTATTGGATGTGGCTAAGGTCGATATCCAGCGCTATGCGCAACAGCGCGGTTTGCAATGGGTGGAAGATCCCAGCAATCAAAGCAGCGATTTCGACCGCAATTATCTGCGTAACGAAATTCTGCCGGTCTTGAAACAGCGCTGGCCGGCGCTGGACAAAACGGTTGCACGTTCGGCTAAGCTCTGCGGCGAAGCGGCGCAGATGATAGAGGCTTGGGAGAAGCAGAACTTGCCGGCGGTTTTTAATCCTGCAGATGGCAGTTTCAATATCGGCAATTTATCCGCTTTCACGGCAACGCAACTAAATTGCCTTTTGCGGCATTGGTTGGGCTGCATGGGTCTGAAGCCGCCGAGCCAGGCAGTATTGCAAACACTGGTCGAGCAGTTAACGGGTGGGCGTGCCGATGCGTTGCCGCAAATTTATATTCAAGGCCATTCCATCCGCAAATATCGGCAAAAATTGTATTGCATCCCCGAGCTCAATCTACGAAAGGACACTGAAGCAAAGCGCTGGGCGCAAGTACAGGAGCAAATACCTTTGAGCAATGGCTATGTGTTGCGTAGAAATTCAGCATCGGTCGGGTTATCTAAAGATTTATGGCAGAATGCAATAGTGACGGTGGAGCCACGGCGCGGCGGCGAAAAGCTTAAATTGCCTGGTCGGGTCGGTCATCATTGTTTAAAAAAACTCTACCAGGAAGCAGGGGTTCCGCCTTGGGAAAGAGACATTAGGCCGTTGATTTATCTGGATGGTTGTCTGGCGGCGGTCGCCGGCTTATGGATTGCCGAATGGGCGTGGCTCAGCGCGGCGGACAGTTGTTACCAATTGGATTGGCGCGCATCCGAAAGCATGTAATGATAGCTAACGAAAACCGATAGGAGGTGTCATGTTGATGTTTCCCGAGATACTCCAGGCCATGATCGTGGGCATGATGATCGCGATTCCGGCGATCTTGATCTATAAAAAAGCCGGTCTAAATCCGGCGTGGGCGGCATTGGTGTTTTTGCCGGTCTTTGGCTTGCTGATCGTGTTTCTGCAACTGGCTTTCCAAGAATGGCCGAATGCAAAAAAGGAGGGCTAGTCATGGAACTATTTTTCGTGTTGTTGCCGGCATTCATGCTGTTTTGCCTTTGGCTGGGTTATCGAATTTTGGAAAAAGCCGGATTCGACGGGCGCTGGACGCTGGTTTTGTTGGTGCCGGTGCTTAATGTCATCATGATTTGGGTGTTTGCATTTAGCTCGTGGCCCAAGTTACAAAATGGCGTAGACCAGGGTTTTTAAGCGGCATCCTGACATGACCGAAAAGACCCGCGGCAAACTTCCGGCGATTTTCATTCCGGTGGTGTTATTCATCGTGTTTGATGCCGTGGCGCTGGGGCTCAATTTTTGGATTTCCGCAAAGCTGGAAAAGAGCGCGGTGGCGATTAACTTATCCGGCCGCCAACGCATGTTGTCGCAACGGATGACCAAATCTTTGCTGATGTTGCATGTCGCGCAAACCGATACGGAAAAGCTCAGCGCTTTTACTGAGTTTTCCAATGCCGTCAACTTGTTCGAAAAAACCTTAAACGGTTTTTTGCAAGGCGGTATGACCAGTAGCGGCGATGGCAAGCCGGTTTATCTGGCCGCCGCCGATGCCCCCAATACGCAAATGATTATCGGCTCGGCGTCCCAGCTTTGGACGCTGATTCACAAACGCCTATCGCCGGTTGAACAGGGCGGTGCCGGGGTTGATGCCGAGGTTTTGCGGCCGGCACTGAATGCTTTGTTGATGCATAACTCGCAATTGCTGGGTTTGATGAATGAACTGACTACCGCATTGGAGCAGAACGCCACCAATGAAGTGTTTTATCTGCGCAGCTTGCAAGCCAGTTTGCTGTTACTGGCATTGCTGAATTTTGCCTTGGTCTGCAAGCGCTTGCTGGCGCAAATCAAGCAATCGCAGGGCAATGTGCAGGCCTTGCGCAATATCATCGATTCCATCGAGACCGGTATCGTGTTGTATGGTCGTGACGAATGTGTGCGTTCCGCCAATAAGACTGCCAATCAGTTGTTCGGATATAGCGATCAGGCTTTGATCGGCAAGCCTTTAAAAGAATTGATTATTGCGGACAATGCCCGAATGCTGGGGTTGCGGCGCGACAACTCCACCTTTGTTGCGAAAATCAACACCCAAACCCTGTTCGAATTTAACGATCAAATCAGTATGTGTACGATTACCGATGTCAGCGAACAGGAGCGCAAGGAAAAGCAGTTAATGTATCTGGCGTTTCACGATCAGCTCACCGGTTTACCCAATCGCGGTTTGTTGGTCGAGCGTTTACGGCAAGACTTACTGCGCGCTAAGCGCGATTCGACATTTTTGGCAGTATTGTTTCTGGATTTGGACGGTTTCAAGATTGTGAACGATGAAATGGGCCACGATGCCGGCGATGAGTTATTGCAAGCCGTGGCCCGGCGTTTCGAGCAATGTTGCCGTGAAGTCGATACCGTTGCGCGCTTGGGCGGCGATGAGTTCGTATTCGTGCTAACGTCGCTGCACTCGGTGTTGGCGGCCAAGCAAGTGGCGCAAAATGTGTTAAAAGCTATCAATCAAGCATTTTTAATTCATGGAAAGACCGTCAAAATTGGGGCCAGTATCGGCATTGCCATGTATCCCACCGATCATTCCGAAACTGAATTGTTGATTAAATGTGCCGACGATGCGATGTATTTGGCCAAGCAACGCGGCAAAAATCAGTTGGTGTTTACTGCCGAATGTCGTTGATGTTTTTCAATTATCAAGATCCCAGCTCAGCTTGCTTTGGCAATTAAAAAGGCAATTGCACCATAAAACTGTTAGAATTTGCCGCTTTTCGACCCCCTTGCTATTGCTTAACAGGGCGCCAAACGTTCATGACAAAATTCATATTCATCACCGGCGGAGTGGTTTCATCTTTGGGAAAAGGGATAGCCGCTTCATCGTTGGCAGCCATCTTGGAAGATCGCGGCCTCAAAGTCACTCTCACCAAACTCGATCCTTACATCAACGTCGATCCCGGCACCATGAGTCCGTTTCAACACGGGGAGGTGTTCGTGACCGAGGATGGTGCGGAAACCGATCTGGATTTAGGCCATTACGAGCGGTTTTTAAAAACCACGATGGCCAAGAAAAACAACTTCACCACCGGCCAGGTTTACGAGCAAGTCTTGCGCAACGAGCGCAAAGGCGAGTATCTGGGCGCGACGGTGCAGGTGATTCCGCATATTACTGACGAAATCAAACGCCGTGTTTATGCCAGTGCCGAAGGCACTGATGTGGCCTTGATCGAAGTCGGCGGTACCGTAGGAGACATCGAATCTTTGCCGTTTCTGGAGTCCATCCGGCAGATGGGCGTGGAGTTGGGCAGAGACCGGGCGGTATTTATCCACCTGACTTTGGTGCCTTACATCAAGTCGGCCGGCGAGATTAAAACCAAACCGACGCAGCATTCGGTAAAAGAACTGCGCACCATCGGTATCCAGCCGGATATTCTGATTTGTCGTTCCGAACAACCGATCCCGGCCAGCGAACGCAAAAAAATCGCCTTGTTTACCAATGTCAACGAAAAAGCGGTTATTTCCGCGATTGACGCCGACACCATTTATCGCATCCCGCTATTGTTGCGCGAGCAAGGTTTGGACGACATCGTCGTAGCCCAGTTACGTTTGGATGTGCCGCCAGCTGACTTGTCGGCTTGGGAGAAAGTGGTCGATGGCCTCACTCACCCGACCGATGAAGTCAATATCGCCATCGTCGGCAAATATGTTGACCACACCGATGCTTACAAATCCTTGAACGAGGCTTTGATTCACGCCGGTATCCACACCCGCCACAAAGTACAGATCACTTATATCGACTCTGAAACCATCGAAGCTGAAGGCACCGCAAAGCTGAAAGACGTCGATGCGATTCTGGTACCCGGTGGTTTTGGCGAGCGCGGTGTGGAAGGCAAAATTTCCACGGTGCGTTTCGCCCGCGAGAACAAAATTCCTTATCTGGGCATTTGCTTGGGCATGCAGTCCGCAGTGATCGAGTTCGCCCGCGATGTGGTCGGTTTGGAAGGCGCGCACAGTACAGAATTTCTGCCGAATAGCCCGCATCCCATTATCGGTTTGATTACGGAATGGATGGATGAAGCAGGACAATTAAACGTGCGTGACGAAGATTCCGACATCGGCGGCACCATGCGCTTGGGCGCGCAAAAATGCCGTTTAAAATCCGATTCGTTGGCATTCGAGTTGTATCAGAAAGACGTGATTACCGAGCGCCATCGTCACCGTTACGAATTCAACAATCAGTATTTGAAACAGTTGGAAGCCGCCGGCATGCGCTTCTCCGGTAAATCACTGGATGGCCGCTTAGTGGAAATTATCGAGCTGCCGGATCACCCCTGGTTTTTGGCTTGCCAGTTCCATCCCGAATTTACCTCGACACCGCGTAACGGTCATCCGTTGTTTTCAGGCTTTGTGGAAGCGGCCGCCAAACACAAGAAACAAGGTTAAACATGCAATTATGTAATTTCGAAGTCGGCCTGGATAAGCCGTTTTTCCTGATCGCCGGCACCTGTGTGATCGAAAGCGAACAAATGACCATGGATACCGCCGGTAAATTGAAAGAAATAGCCGACGAGTTGAATATTCCGTTTATCTACAAATCCTCGTTCGACAAAGCCAACCGTTCTTCATTGGGAAGTTTTCGCGGTCCGGGTCTGGAAAAAGGTTTGCAGATCCTGGAAAAAGTGAAGCAACAATTGCATGTGCCGGTTTTGACCGACGTCCATGAAGATACACCGCTAGAAGAAGTTGCGGCGGTGGTCGATGTGCTGCAAACACCGGCGTTTTTGTGCCGCCAGACCAATTTCATCCAAAGCGTCGCCGCTTTGGGCAAGCCGGTGAATATCAAAAAAGGCCAGTTTTTAGCGCCGTGGGATATGGCCAATGTCGCTGCTAAAGCCAAAGCCACCGGCAATCAGCAAATCATGGTTTGCGAGCGCGGCGTGTCGTTTGGCTATAATAATTTGGTTTCGGATATGCGTTCGTTGGCTGTGATGCGCGACACCGGTTGCCCGGTGGTATTCGACGCCACTCATTCCGTGCAGTTACCGGGCGGGCAAGGCAATGTTTCCGGCGGTCAGCGCGAGCATGTGCCTGTTTTAGCGAGGGCGGCAGTGGCAGTGGGCATTGCCGGACTTTTCATGGAATCGCATCCCAAACCGGAAGAAGCGTTGAGCGACGGCCCCAACTCCTGGCCTTTGCACCGCATGAAAGAATTATTGGAAATGTTAGTAACGATAGACCGGGCTGTTAAATCCACCAGCCTGATTGAAACCACTCTATAGGGCAAAATAATGGCAAGAATAGTAGACGTAAAGGCAAGAGAAGTTCTGGATTCACGCGGTAACCCGACCGTTGAAGCGGAAGTGTATTTGGCATCCGGCATCATCGGTAGTGCGATGGTGCCCTCCGGCGCATCCACCGGCGAACGCGAAGCGATCGAATTACGCGACGGTGACAAAGCTCGGTATTTGGGTAAAGGTGTATTGAACGCCGTTAACTTCGTCAACACCGAAATTCGCGAAGCGGTCGTCGGTATGGATGCCAACAACCAAGCCGCGTTGGACGAAAAAATGATTGCCTTGGACGGCACCCCAAGCAAAAGCCGCATTGGTGCCAATGCCATCTTGGGCGTTTCCATGGCTGCCGCGCGCGCTGCTGCACAAGAAGCCGGTGTACCGTTGTACAAATTCCTGAACAAATCCGGCGAATTTATTTTGCCTGTACCGATGATGAACATCATCAACGGCGGTTCGCATGCTGATAACAGCGTTGATTTGCAAGAGTTCATGATTCTGCCTGTCGGCGCGCCAACCTTTCGCGAAGCGATCCGTTACGGTGCGGAAGTATTCCACAACCTGGCTAAAGTATTGAAAAGCCGCGGTTTAGCGACCACTGTGGGCGACGAAGGCGGCTTTGCGCCTAACTTGTCTTCCAACGAAGAAGCCATCGAAGTGATCCTGGAAGCGATTGAAAAAGCCGGTTACAAAGCGGGCGTTGACATCTATCTGGGTATGGACGCTGCTGCTTCAGAATATTTCGATGACGGTAAATACGTGTTGTCTGCGGAAAATCGCAGTTTCAACTCCACAGAAATGGTCGATTTCCTGGCAGCGTGGGTTGATAAGTACCCCATTATCTCCATCGAAGACGGTCTGGACGAAAACGATTGGGACGGCTGGAAATATCAAACCGAAAAATTGGGCGGCAAAATCCAGTTGGTCGGTGACGATTTGTTCGTGACCAACCCTGCTATCCTGAAAGAAGGTATCGAGAAAGGCATCGCTAACTCCATCCTGATCAAAGTCAACCAAATCGGTACCTTGACCGAAACCCTGGCGGCTATCGATATGGCTGCTGCTGCCGGCTACAGCGCGGTAGTTTCTCACCGTTCCGGCGAAACCGAAGACACCACCATCGCCGACTTGGTGGTCGCGACCGGCACCGGCCAAATCAAAACCGGTTCATTGAGCCGTTCCGATCGTGTTGCCAAATACAACCGTCTGATGAAAATCGAAGACGAGTTGGGCGACAAAGCCAAATACGCCGGCCGCAGCGCGTTTAAAATGCTGAAATAAAAAGCGTAGGTTGGGTTAGCCCTAAGCGGTAGCGAAGGGCGTAACCCAACGCGTTGGCATTAAATGTTGGGTTACGCTCTGATAGAGCTAACCCAACCTACATTGTTGAGAATTCGCTATAAAAACGCTCATCGCCATCATCATCCTATTAATCGTTCACTTCCAGTATCGGTTGTGGCTAGGTGATGCCAGCGTCTCGCAGATTAGCGATTATCGGGAACGTCTCGACACCCTGACCAAGGAAGCCCAGGAAAAAAAGGAACGCAACGATTCCCTGTATGCCGAGGTGCTGGATTTGCGCCGTGGCTTGGAAACCATCGAAGAGCGTGCCCGCTATGAATTGGGCATGATCAAGGAAAACGAAACCTTCTTTCAAGTGCTTGAGTAGAGCATGAATCAAATTCTTAGATGCTGGGCGGTAGTCCCGGCAGCCGGCGTCGGCAAACGTATGCAAGCCGACCGCCCTAAACAATATCTACCGCTGGCCGGCAAAACCGTCATTGAACATACCTTAAATCGCTTATTGCAATCCGGTGCGTTTCAAGCCGTGGCTGTCGCTATATCGATTGAAGATCCGTATTGGCCGGAATTAGACGTATCCAAACATCCTGATGTGATTACCGCACCGGGCGGCAAGGAGCGGGCTGACTCGGTGCTGTCGGCGCTGAAAGCTTTGCAGGGCCAAGCCGCCGAGGACGATTGGGTGCTGGTGCATGACGCCGCACGACCCTGTCTGACGGCTTCTGATATTCATCTGCAAATCGACACGCTCAAAAACGATGAGGTCGGCGGCATTCTGGCGCTGTCTTCACACGACACGCTGAAACACGTCGACGGCGACACCATTACCGCAACGATAGACCGCAAACATGTCTGGCGGGCGTTGACGCCACAAATGTTCAAATACGGCATGCTGCGCGACGCTTTGCAGCAAACCGAAGGCAATCCGGCCGTTACCGACGAGGCCAGTGCATTGGAATTGTTGGGCTACAAACCCAAAATCGTCGAAGGCCGACCCGACAACATCAAAATCACCCGGCCCGAAGATCTGGCGCTGGCGCAATTCTACATGGAGCAACAAGCATGATCCGAGTCGGTCAAGGTTACGACGTCCACCGTTTCAACGACGGCGATCACATCATATTGGGCGGTGTGAAAATCCCCTATGAAAGAGGTTTGGAAGCCCATTCCGACGGCGATGTGGTGCTGCATGCCTTGGCTGATGCAATTCTCGGCGCGGCAGCGTTGGGCGACATCGGCAAGCATTTTCCGGATACCGACCCCGAATTCAAGGGTGCCGACAGCCGGGTATTGCTACGCCACGTCTACAAAATTGTCCAGGAAAAAGGTTACAAGCTGGTTAACGCCGATGTCACTATCATCGCCCAGGCACCGAAAATGCTGCCGCACGTGCCGGCTATGCGTGCCAATATCGCTGCCGACTTGGCCGTGGATGTCGATTTCATCAATGTCAAAGCTACCACGACTGAAAAATTAGGCTTCGAAGGCCGCAAGGAAGGCATCGCGGTGCAGGCGGTGGTGTTGATAGAGAAATAAAAACGTTGCCAGCGTTAGATCACGAGCGATACCGCGATACTCGACCATCTAGTGTAATCTTGAAAATTGCACCATACGGCATCGATTAGGATTACTGTCTTTAGTATTGATGCTCGGTAAATGAATGAATTGACAATGAGTCTAAATGACACAATAAGCGAATTTATCGCCTATGGCTTTGAGCGTCATGGCGTAGGATTCGGAATTGTTCTTTTTGGCACCGCTATGCTTATTAGTTCCGGGATGATTCCTTGGTTAAGCGACAGGCAAAAAAGAGGAGTCAGAGGGTATTTAGACGCTCAAAATGACTCACGCCCGCCAACCAAGGAGGAAGAGTTTTATCACTCGAATTTTCTTACGTTTAAAGCAGGTATTTTCATTGTTGCCTTAGGCGTTTTTTTTATCCTTTTTCAACCGAAGCTAATTTTCTGAACCTATGGATTGAAAGCGATAATCCATGTAGGTCATGGTGCGAGTAGCGTTCCCTGACAAAGCTCTCAGCATTTCACCTAACCTCTATCGCGGCAACACGCCGACGATATTTTACATACCCAATGACAAATTTTAGTTTGCCCGAATGGCCTTACGCTTACGGAGGCCCATCCGGCACCGGCGATATCAAAACCGAGCCCGAGGATTTCGTCGTCGAAGAAGTTCTCTCGTTCGAGCCGGAAGGCAGCGGCGAGCATATATTCCTGCATATCGAAAAAATCGGTGAAAACACCGAGTTTGTCGCGCGACAGTTGGCTCGTCATGCCGGGGTCAGGCAGCGAGATGTCAGCTATGCTGGTCTTAAGGATAGACATGGCCGAACGCGGCAATGGTTTAGTGTGTGGTTGCCGGGTAAGGACGATCCGGATTGGTCAGCTATCGAAACCGAGCATTTGCAAGTGTTGCAAACGGTCCGCCACGCCCGAAAACTAAAGCGCGGTGTTTTGGCGGGCAATCGATTTAACTTGCTGATCCGAAATTGGACGGGCGACCAAGAAAGCACCGAAAAGCAACTGCAGCAGATTAAAGCCCAAGGCTTTCCCAATTACTTCGGACCGCAACGTTTCGGTCATCAAGGCCAAAATATCAATCGCGCGCTGGCCATGTTTGCCGGTGCCAAGGTCAAGCGGGAACAACGCTCTTTGTATTTATCGGCAGCGCGCTCGTATTTGTTCAATCTGATCTTGGCGCAGCGCGTCGAGCAAGCGAATTGGCATCAAGCATTGAATGGCGATGTATTCAAGCTTGACGGCAGTAATAGCTGTTTTACCGGCGATAGCGACGACGCCAGTCTGTCGGCTCGCGTCGAACAGGGTGATATTCATCCCACCGGGACCATGTGGGGCCGTGGCGGTAAGATTGCCACAGCTGAGGCTGGTGCGATAGAAGACGCCGTGATTGCCGCTAATGCATCCATAGCCGACGGATTGCTTGCGTTTGATCTGGAAGCTGATCGACGCGCTTTACGCACATTGCCGCAAGATCTGGAGTGGCAGTGGCTGGATAATCAACTCAAGTTGAGCTTCAATTTGCCCGCCGGTAGCTATGCCACCGCCTTGTTACGGGAAATAATTGGCGGTGCATCTGGTGCCGGTGATTGAATTTGCTTTGATAAAAATGCTTTTTGGGTTGTAATCGCATGTATTTATAATACTTAAGTACAATAGCGCCTAAAGCGTTATAAAAATCATAACTTCTACTTACATCCTACATGCCTGATAGCGGCCAGATATTCGGACCAGCAGATTCCACGTTTGACGATCCTCTATTGTTGGCTTTGCTATCGGTCTGCAAGTTGTTGCATATTCCGCAAACTGCAACGGCCTTGGTAGCCGGATTGCCCTTGGTCGAGAATAGATTGACGCCCGGTTTGTTCGTGCGCGCCGCTGAACGCGCTGGTTTGACCAGCCGCTTGTTGCGCAGACCCTTAGAGAAAATTTCCAATTTGGTATTGCCGGCAGTGTTGTTGCTGAAAGACGGTAATGCCTGCGTTTTGCTTGCCAAGAGCGGTGAAAACTATACGGTAGTGTTGCCGGAAACCGAGAGCGGCGAGAAGAGCGTTAGCGCTGCGGAGTTGCAAGCTAGTTACAGCGGTTCGGCTTTTTTCGTGCAGTTGCAGCACCGCTTTGATGGGCGCACTGCGGAATCGGCTGTGCCGAAGGTCAAACATTGGTTTTGGGATGTACTTTATAAGTCCTGGCCTATCTATGCGGAAGTGCTGGCGGCCTCGTTATTAATCAATCTGTTCGCTTTGGCCGCGCCCTTGTTTTTCATGAATGTTTATGATCGTGTGGTACCGAATCACGCGCTGGAAACGTTGTGGGTACTGACGGTAGGTGTGCTGATCGTGTTTGGTTTCGAATTGGCGATGAAGCTGCTACGAAGCTATTTTATCGATGCAGCCGGCAAACGCGCCGATATTATTTTGTCGGCGAATATTTTCGAAAAGCTAATGAATATTCGCATGGAAGCCCGGCCGCCCTCGGTGGGAGCATTTGCGAACAACTTGAGCGAATTCGAATCCTTTCGTGAATTTTTGACCTCGGCAACGCTGGTGACACTGATCGATTTGCCGTTTTTGTTTTTGTTTTTACTGATCATTTATAGTGTCGGCGGCAATTTGGCTTTGATTCCATTGGCGATTTTACCGTTAGCAATGTTGATTGGTATCGCCTTGCAGGCGCCATTGAAAAACACGATCAACGCCATGTTCAAATTCGGCGGTGAAAAAAATGCCACGCTGGTGGAAGCGTTGTCCAATCTGGAAACGATCAAAACGGCCGGCGCGGAAGGACAATTGCAGCGCCGTTGGGAACAGAATGTCGGCGAAATCGCCCGGCTGGGCTTAAAGTCGCGGTTTTATGCCGGCTTGACCGTCAATTTGACCGCATTTTTGCAGCAATTGGCATCGGTGTTGGTGGTGGTGGCCGGCGTCTACCGGATTACTGATGGTGATTTGACGACAGGCGGCTTGGTGGCTTGCACCATGCTGACCTCGCGGGCCTTAGCTCCGGTCGGGCAGGTCGCGGCACTATTGACCCGTTACCATCAGGCGGTGACCGCCCTGGGGTCGTTTAACCGAATGATGGCTCTACCGGTGGAACGCGAGAACGGCAAGGACTATTTGCATAGACCGCGCTTTAACGGCGAGATTGAGTTCAAGCAGGTTCGCTTCAGCTATCCGCAGCAGCCGGTCAAGGCCTTGGACGGCATATCGTTTAAAATCAAGGCCGGCGAGCGCGTGGGTTTTATCGGCCGAATCGGTTCCGGTAAGAGCACGCTGGAAAAATTGATGCTGGGTTTATATCAGGCTCAAGAAGGTTCGATATTGATAGACGGCACCGATATTCGCCAAATCGATCCTTCCGATTTACGCCGGCAAATCGGCTATGTGCCGCAAGATATTTCCTTAATGTTCGGTAGCGTGAAGGACAATATCGTTTTGGGTTCGCGCTACGCCGATGATGCTGCGGTGTTAAAGGCGGCGGCGATTGCCGGCGTCGATCAGTTCGTCAGTAAACATCCCGCCGGTTTTGATTTGCAAGTGGGCGAGCGCGGCGCATCCTTGTCGGGTGGGCAACGGCAAAGTATTGCACTGGCCAGAGCCTTGTTGTTGTCGCCGTCGATTTTTATTATGGACGAGCCGACTAATGCGATGGACAACAGTAGCGAAGAAGCCTTTAAACAGCGGTTTGCCGCGCAACTGGGGCAGCAGACTCTGATACTGGTCACGCACCGCATGTCGCTGCTTAGTTTGGTGGACAGACTGATCGTGATGGACGGTGGGCATATGGTCGCGGACGGCCCCAAGGAGCATGTGCTGGAAGCGTTGCGCCAAGGTCAGATCAAGGTGGCTATTTAATTATGTTGAAAAAAATAGCTGAGTGGCGAGCCGAGCATCGGTATCGAGCCGAAGATCAGCGTTTTTTAAGCGACGTCAACGCCGCTAATCTTTACGAATTACCCTTGCAAAGTCATTTAATCCTGTGGTTTGCCGCGGCTTTTGTTGCGGCATCCTTGGTTTGGGCCGGGTTTGCCAGCTTGGATGAGGTCACGCGCGGCGAAGGTAAGACCATACCCTCCAGTCAAGTGCAGGTGGTGCAGAACCTGGAGGGCGGTATCGTTTCGGAAATATTGGTGCAAGAAGGTCAATTGGTGGACAAGGATCAGGTTTTGCTGCAACTCGATCAAGTCCGTTTTGCTTCCTCGTTTAAAGAAGCCAAGTTAAAGTATTACGAGTTGTTGGCGAATACCGCGCGTTTGAATGCCGAAATTAACGGTACGCCTTTGGCGATTCCGGAAGAGGTTATGAAGAATGCACCGCAAATCGCCGACAACGTCAGGCAACTGCTGGTTTCCAAACAGAACGAAATAAGGTCGAATAGCGACATTTTTGCCGAGCAGGTGCGGCAGAAAGAGCAGGAAATTATCGAAATTCAGTCGAAAAGCGACCAGTTGGCGCGTAGCTACAAACTATTGCAGGACGAAGTAAAGATGTCCGAACCGCTGGTGGCTGATGGGGCTATGTCGCAGGTGGAATTACTGCGCTTACAACGTGCTGCTAATGATTTGAAAGGCGACTTGAATTCCGCAAACTTAGCGATGCCACGGCTACGTTCGTCATTGGACGAAGCGCGCAACAAATTGGCGGAGATCAAGATTCGCTATAAAACCGAAGCGTTGAAAGAATTGAACGAAGTGAAGGCGGAACTGGATCGCACATCCGAATCTGCTGTAGCTTTGGAAGATAGAGTTAGCCGTACCAGAGTGTTGTCGCCGGTAAAAGGCACGGTAAAGCGCATCAAGGTGGCGACGGTGGGCGGCGTCATTCAACCCGGCATGGATTTGCTGGAAATCGTGCCTTTGGAAGATCAGCTGTTGATTGAAGCGAAAATTCGGCCGGCGGACATTGCTTTTCTTCGCCCTGGGCAGAAAGCTGTGGTAAAACTAAGCGCTTATGATTTTTCGATCTACGGTGGCCTGGAGGCCTCTTTGGAACATATCAGCGCCGACAGCATACCCGGCGAGAAGAAAGATGAGGACAGTTACTATTTGATTCGTTTGCGTACCGCTAAAAACTACCTGGAAAAGGGCGGCGAACGTTTGGAAATTATTGCCGGGATGACCGCGGAAGTTGATATTTTAACCGGAAAAAAAACAGTGCTTGATTACCTCTTGAAGCCGATATTGAAAGCCAGGGATAGGGCTTTAAGAGAACGATAACTCATAACAACAATTACATTTGTGGCTAACATACTGATTTATTCCAATAATCCTCAGCTGACGGCGCAGTGGACTCATGCGCTGATCGCGGGATATAACGTTAGTATGCTGCACAGTATCCGCAGCGAATATACCGCCGATGCAGTGATTTTCGATGCAAAAAAACTGGATGACGATGCCAGTTTGTTAACGGTTTTTGCCAACAAAAAAGTCCGATTTCTGGTCATCGGCTCCGATTGGCCGGAACATAAGCAGATCGAGGTGCTGATTAACGGTGCCGCCGGCTATTGCGAACAATCCGAAGCGTCGGAGCTTTTAATGCGTGCGGTAGCTTGTATTTTGGCGGGTGATATTTGGATTCGTCGGGCCTTGGTGCCCAAGGTCATTGGTGTGTTGACCAGTGCCAGACGTACACAACTTACGCCTAGTACCGTCGATACCGAACTAAAGCTAAAGCAACTGGCCAGTTTATCCGCGCGCGAAGTGGAAGTGGCGGACATGATACGGCAGGGCGAAAGTAATAAGCGTATTGCTTTTGCTATGAATATTTCCGAGCGGACTGTAAAAGCGCATTTATCATCGATTTTTAGGAAACTGCATGTCGATGACCGCTTAAGACTAGCCATATTGTTAAAAGAAATCGACCAATATCAGAGAGGAATGTCATGAGAGTCAGCAGGAGTTTGAGTTTAGGAATAGCCATGCATTTGGCCTGTGTATCAAGCAGTCAGGCGTTGAGTTTGCAAGAATCTATTCAGAAAGTGTTGGATGAAAATCCCAAAATCCAAGCTGCCAAATCAGAACGCCGCGCGGTTGAAGAGGAAATCGGTCAAGCCAAGGCCGGTTATTTTCCAACAGTGGATGTCACAGCCGGCATCGGCTGGGAAGAATCGAATAACCCTACCACCCGTGGCCGCGGTGACGGATCAGTTTTTTATCATAGAGAGGAAGGGGCCATTCTAGCCAGACAAATGTTGTTTGACGGTCTGGCTACTCCGAATGAAGTGGAGAGGCAGGAAGCTCGGACCGACTCTCGGGCATACACCGTATTCGGCCAGTCGGAAATAACCGCGCTCGATGGTGTTGAAGCCTATATTAAGGTGTTGCGGCGTCAGGAGTTGTTGAATCTGGCTAAGGAAAATCTGCAACGCCATCAAGGTACCAACGATCAAATCAAACTGCGTAGCGAACGCGGCGTCGGCAAACGGGCGGATGTCGACCAGTCAATGGGCAGGGTAGCCTTGGCGGAAAAGAACGTGTTGTCCGAAATCGGTAATTTGAAAGATGCGGAGACCAGTTTCTTGCGAGTCATCGGCATATTGCCGGAAGGTATTCAACCGATTCAATCGCCGGGAACCGCGCTACCCCAATCGCTGGATCAAGCGATAGAAGAAGCGTTAGCCGATCATCCCATTCTGAAATCTGCTAATTCAGATATCGATTCGGCATTTGCCCAACATGCTACGGCTATGGCCCCCTATTTTCCGCGTTTTGATATTGAGGCCGGCGCCAGTCATAACTACAACTTAGACGGTATCCGCGGCACCAATTCCGATATGACGGCAATGTTACGTATGCGCTATAACATTTTTAACGGCGGCAAGGATATAGCTCGCCGCGAGCAAACCGCGCAGTTAATCAATCAGGCCAAGGATATTCGCGATAATACGCATAGGCAGGTGATTGAAAGTATGCGTTTGTCTTGGGTCGCTCATCAAACCGTGAAGAGCCAGTTGGAGTTTTTTAAACAACACGTCGATTCCAGCGAAAAGACCATCAGTGCTTATCAGCAGCAGTTCAATATTGGTCAACGGACCTTATTAGATTTGCTGGATACCTTCAACGAGGCTTATATTGCTAAAAGCTCGTATATCAATGCTAAATACGATGAGCTGTTTTCGCAATTTCGAATTTTAGCGAGCAAGGGCCAACTGAATAAATATTTGGGTACGACTTTGCCATCCGAAGTTCAACCGCTTAGTTCCGCTGACTAAGGCGCTCAATCATTAATAGTTAAGGCTATGTAGAGATTTAGACTTCCCCCAAATGGGATCCTATTGGGGGGGAAGTTATCAATTAGGCTGATGACCAGTTTAGAGCGATGGTCGATAAACTGATTCAATAAGTACGAGTAACCGATGCATTAGCCCAGAGTTACTTGGCAATACGCAATACGGCTTCCGACACTATTTCCATTAACTCTTTACCACCTTGTTGCACATATTCGACAATCGCTTTACGCATGCGCGGTTCCCAAAAGTTTCGGATATGTTGTTCAACGCCCTTAATGGCCAATTCCCGGTCGGGTTCGGATTTGAAAAAAGCGCCAATGTTGTTGGCCATTTTAATGAGGTTATGGTTATCCATGTTTTATGCGGCTGATTCTTGGTAATGTTGTAAACGATGAGGGTGAGTGTAGATCATATGATTTTCGTGGCGGGCGAAGCCAACCAGGGTCAGTCCGCACTCTTCCGCCAATTGAATTGCTAACGCGGTAGGTGCCGAGATGGCTGCCAGCAAGGTGATGCCAACACTGGCCGCTTTTTGTACCATTTCATAACTGGCGCGGCTGGTCACCAGCAGCCAGCCATTTTCAAAATCGCAGTTGGCCTTGGCTAATGAACCGATCAGTTTATCCAGTGCATTATGACGGCCGACATCTTCCCTTACAGTAACGATGCCGCGTTCCGGGTGCAGCCACGCTGCCGCATGGACCGCACCGGTCAGCATATTCAGAGATTGCTTTTGCGCCATATCGGCGAAACCGCTGCTTAATAGCGCTGCATTCAGCGCTAAACCTTGCCCCACATGATGGGGACGCCGAATGGCTTGCTCCAGGGTGGTGGCTCCGCACAAACCGCAACCGGTTCTGCCGGTCATGTTTTTTCCCTTGCCGTGCAGTTTCTCAAAACGCTTTTCAGGAATCGTCATTCTAACTTCCACTCCTTTGGAGCGTTGTACGACGCGTACCGACTGCAATTCCGACGTATGGCCGATGATTTCTTCGGTCAGACTGAAGCCCAATGCAAAATCTTCTAGATTGAGAGGGGTCGTCAGCATCACCACGTGCGGAATGGTGTTGTAAACCAACACCACCGGCACTTCTTCAGCGACATAATCCTCTTTCGCGGTGTGAACTGGGCCGCGCCAGCTATCGAACGTACCGGTTCGATAGCTGGTCCAGCCCAGTTCGCTTGAGACTGCATCCATAAGGCGGTTGCTACTTACTCGTTGACCGCGATGCGGTTTTCCAGTAGAGACAACTGATTGTCGGAAAAGTCTTGGTATTCCTGTTGCCATGCCGAAGTTTGTGCAACTTTGGCGACATGTACAGCGGTGACTTTGTATTCCGGACAGTTGGTTGCCCAGTCCGAGTTATCGGTGGTGATGACGTTAGCGCCTGAATGTGGGAAATGGAACGTGGTGTAAACCACGCCAGGCTGCATGCGATCAGTAATCAAAGCGCGCAACACGGTTTCCCCGGAACGGCTTTTCACGCCGCACCAGTCGCCATCGCTAATACCCAGTACTTCAGCATCGTGTGGATGCAATTCCAGACGATCTTCCTCGTGCCAGGCGACGTTTTCCGTGCGGCGAGTTTGGGCACCGACGTTGTATTGCGACAAGATCCGGCCGGTAGTCAGAATCAACGGATATTTGCTGCTGGTACGTTCTTCGGTAGCGACATATTCGGTTAGCATGAACCGGCCTTTACCGCGCACGAAGTGGTCGGCGTGCATAATCGGCGTGCCATCGGGTGTTTCGTCATTGCAAGGCCACTGTATGCTGCCCATTTCGTCGATTTTTTCGTAACTGACACCGGCGAATTGCGGTGTCAGCGCCGCGATTTCGGCCATGATTTCCGAAGGATGGCTGTAATTCATCGGATAACCCAGGGCGTTCGACAAATCCTGGGTTACTTCCCAGTCTTCCTTGCCACCCAGCGGGGTCATCACTTTACGAACCGGCGAAATCCGGCGTTCAGCATTGGTAAACGTGCCGTTCTTTTCCAGGAACGAGGAGCCTGGTAAAAACACGTGAGCAAATTTAGCGGTTTCGTTCAGGAAAATGTCTTGTACGACCAAGCATTCCAATTCACGTAGCGCGTGATGTACGTGGGTGATATCAGGATCGGATTGAGCGATGTCTTCGCCTTGTACGTACAAGCCTTTGAAACTACCGTCGATAGCGGCGGCAAACATATTCGGGATACGTAAGCCGGGTTCTGAGGACAGCGCCACGTTCCAAGCAGTTTCAAACTGAACGCGAGTTTGCGAGTCGGAAACATGGCGGTAGCCGACAAACTCGTGCGGGAACGAACCCATATCGCAAGAGCCTTGGACATTGTTTTGTCCGCGTAGCGGGTTGACGCCAACCCCATCGCGGCCAATGTTACCGGTTGCCATTGCCAGATTAGCGATACCGATAACTGTTGTTGAACCTTGGCTATGTTCGGTCACACCCAAGCCGTAATAGATCGCGCCATTACCGCCCGTTGCGTACAAGCGAGCCGCTGCGCGCATGGTTTCGGCGGGTACGCCGGTTAATTCGGCGACGGCCTCAGGTGAATGTTGGGGCAGCGCAACAAAGGTTTTCCATTTATTGAACGACTCAATATCGCAGCGTTCCAGTGCGAATTTTTCATCCGCCAAGCCTTCGGTGACAATGACGTGAGCCAATGCGGTGACAACCGCAACATTGGTGCCGGGGCGAAGTTTCAGATGGTAGTCGGCTTTCACATGTGGGCTATTGCTAACCAAATCGATACTGCGCGGATCGACCACGATCAGTTTCGCGCCTTGGCGTAAGCGGCGTTTCATCATCGAACCGAAAACCGGGTGGCCGTCAGTCGGATTGGCGCCGATTACCATAATCACATCGGACTGCATCACCGAGTCAAAGGTTTGGGTGCCGGATGATTCGCCAAAAGTGCTTTTCAAGCCGTAGCCGGTCGGCGAATGGCAAACGCGGGCACAGGTATCGACATTGTTGTTACCGAAGCCGGCACGGATTAATTTTTGCACCAGATAGGTTTCTTCGTTAGTGCAACGCGAAGAGGTAATGCCGCCGATTGAGTCTTTGCCGTATTTGGCTTGGATCCCCTTCAATTTGGTGGCGGCAAAACTGATCGCTTCTTCCCAACTGACTTCGCGCCAAGGATCGGAAATGTTTTCCCGTACCATAGGGGTGGTGATACGGTCTTTGTGCGTGGCATAACCGAATGCAAATCGGCCTTTGACGCAAGAGTGGCCGTGATTGGCTTGGCCGTTTTTATCCGGCACCATGCGTACCAGTTGTTCGCCTTTCATTTCGGCTTTGAATGAGCAACCGACACCGCAATAGGCGCAGGTGGTGATGGTGCTATGTTCCGGAACACCGTGGTCGATTACCGATTTTTCCATCAGTGTCGCGGTGGGGCAGGCTTGCACGCAAGCGCCGCAGGATACGCATTCGGATTCCATGAATGGCTGATTTTGCCCTGGAGAGACTTTGGAATCGAAGCCGCGGCCGTCGATGGTCAATGCGAAGGTACCTTGTACCTCTTCGCAGGCACGGACGCATCGTGAACAAACGATACATTTTGCCGGGTCGAAGCTGAAATAGGGGTTGCTGGTGTCTTTTTCGGAATCCAGATGATTCTCGCCGTCGAAACCGTAACGCACTTCGCGCAAGCCGACTTGGCCGACGGTATCCTGCAATTCGCAATCGCCGTTGGCGGCGCAGGTTAAACAGTCTAAAGGATGATCGGAGATGTATAGTTCGGCAATGCCGCGTCTGATGCTGGCAAGCTTGTCGTTCTGGGTACATACCTTCATGCCTTCTGCCACCGGGGTAGTACAGGAAGCCGGATAGCCGCGCGCACCTTCGATTTGCACCAGGCACATCCGACAAGAACCGAACGGATCCAGGCTATCGGTGGCGCACAATTTAGGAATGCTGATCCCCGCTTCGGCGGCGGCGCGCATCACGGAACTGCCGGCATTGACAGTGACCTTGTGGCCGTCGATTTCCAGAGTGACTTGATTTGCAGACGAACTTGCGGGAGTTCCGTAATCTATTTCGTTATTGTCAGACATGTTTATCTCCTGGTAATCGCGATCAGGCTTTGGCGGATTGTAAGCCAAAGTCTTCAGGGAAATGATTCAGCGCGCTTAACACCGGGAAAGGTGTCATGCCGCCCATTGCACACAAAGATCCGTAAGTCATGGTGTCGCATAAATCGCGCAACAACACGGTGTTTTTATCCTTTTGCACGCCCTCGACGATACGGTCTATTACTTCGACGCCACGTGTTGATCCTATCCGGCAAGGTGTGCATTTGCCGCAGGATTCTTCCACACAAAATTCCATTGCATAACGCGCCATGTCGGCCATGTTGACGGTATCGTCATGAACCACTATGCCGCCATGACCCAATACCGCTGAAATGGCCGCGAAGGCTTCGTAATCCAGCGGTGTATCGAACTGGCTCTCATGCAAATAAGCGCCCAGCGGTCCGCCGACCTGTACCGCGCGTATCGGTCGGCCGCTCGCTGAGCCGCCGCCGTAATCGTAAAGCAGCTCGCGCAAGGTCATGCCGAAAGCGACCTCAAACAGACCGGGGTGCTTGATATTTCCAGCCAGTTGCAGAGGTAGCGTACCGCGTGAACGGCCCATGCCGTAGTTTTTATAATATTCGCCGCCTTTGTCCAGAATCACAGGAATCGAGGCCAGCGAAATGACATTGTTGACGATGGTAGGTTTACCGAACAGGCCGACGATAGCGGGGAGTGGTGGCTTAAAACGTACCAATCCACGTTTACCTTCCAGGCTTTCCAACAGGGAAGTTTCTTCGCCGCAAATATAGGCTCCGGCGCCGCTGCGTACTTCCAGGTGGAACGTTTTTCCGCTGTTTTGGATGTTTTCGCCCAAATAACCGTTTTTGTACGCCGCTTCGATAGCTTGATTCAGCGCAATCTTAGCGTGTGGGTATTCGACGCGCAGATAGATATAACCTTGAGTAGCTCCCACCGCGAGGCCGGCTATGGTCATGCCTTCGATCAAAACGAAGGGGTCGCCTTCCATGATCATTCTGTCGGAAAATGTACCAGAGTCGCCTTCATCAGCGTTACAGACAATGTATTTTTGATCTGCCGGGGCGTTTAGCACTGTGTTCCATTTGATGCCGGTCGGAAACGCGGCGCCGCCACGACCACGCAGGCCCGAGTCAGTGACCTGTTTGACGATTTCGGTGGCTTGCAAAGCCAACGCATTTTTCAGGCCACGGTATCCATCGTGAGCCAAGTAGTCGTCGATGTTGACCGGGTCTGTTAGGCCGACGCGGGCGAAGGTAAGACGATTTTGATTTTTGAAATAAGCTATTTCTTCAATGTTGCCTAAATAAAGCGGATGTTGCTTGCCATCCAGCAGCCCGGCATCGAGTAAAGGTGCCACATCTTCCACTTGCACGGGGCCATAGGCAACTCTGCCTTGGCTGGTTTCGACTTCGACGAGGGGCTCCAGCCAGAACAATCCGCGAGAGCCGTTGCGGACGATTTCAGCTGATAAGCCTTTGCTGCTAGCTTGCTGTTCCAATGCCTTGGCAACTTGTTCAGCACCCAGGGAAAGTGCGGTGGAATCACGGGAAATAAATACGCGTGTCATTATTTGGCACCTTTATAAGTGGCTAGCAAACGATCAAATTTTTCAGTTGTGACGCGACCCATCACCTCGTCGTCTATGGTAATTGATGGCGAACAAGCGCAGTTACCTAAACAATAAACAGGTTCTAGTGAAAAAATTCCGTCAGCTGTGGTTTCGTGAAAGTCGATGCCAAGCTGTTGTTTAACATGGGTTTCCAGCGCTTTACCGTTCATTGCTTGGCATGATTCGGCCCGACAAATTCGTATTGTGTGCTCTCCGGGCGGAGTCTCCCGAAAGTAATGATAAAAACTAATAACCCCGTGGACTTCCGCTTGGGAAAGATTGAGCGACTTGGCAATGTCTACTACGGCGGCCGGCGGGATGTAGCCCAGAGTGTCCTGAATACCATGCAAAATAGGCAACAGATTACCCGGCATTGCTTGATGAGTGTTCAGTATTTCCAACACGGTGGGTTTTTGGGTTTGATAGTCTTGCATCATTGGCTCTGTAATAAATGACGAAAAGGTTATCGTCCTATTTAATCATGAACAAACCTGGGTTTGCAATTCGGGTTCGTGCCTGAATCCCGCGTATTTCCTAAGCAAAGCAAGGTAATTGCAACATCCGACTCTGATTAGTTTGGGAAGTTCGCGTGGAAAAAATGTGATGGTGGATGCTTTACTTTTAAATGATAATTGTTATCATTAATGCGCATATGAATTAAGTGAGGGTGTTATGTACGTATGTGTGTGTAAAGCGGTCACCGATAGACAGGTTACGCAGGCAATCAGTCAAGGTGTATGTAATCGCAGACAGCTGATGCAGTGCACGGGTGCGGGTGGTGTATGTGGAAAATGCACGGCCAGTATTAAAGCTTTACTGGATGAAAATACGCAGAATCGGAAGATGCAAGCTCAAGCGGCATAGTTATTTAGTTAGCTGAGCTTATAGGGATATAAGACGTATGTTGCAAAAAAACAGGGCGGTTGGACCGCCCTGTTCTGTATGGCGCGTTATTTAGCTGTAGCCGCTGGTTCGGTGGGTTTTACGTCTGCGTTTGGTGCGGCGCTGGCTGGTTCGGCCGGAGTGGCCTCAGCAGCAGGTGCTGGTGCAGCCTGATCAGCCGGTTGAGCCTCTTCTTGCTTTGGTGGTGTCGGCGGCAGCAAGACTTCAACTTTGGCGTTTTTGCGCAAATTTTCGATCATGGCTTGCGCTTTTTGGCGCTGTAACATAGGGCGAATTTGTTCTTTAACTGAATCAAACGGCGGTGGTGTTAGCGCTCTGGACTCTTCGCGCAGGATCACATGCCAGCCAAACTGAGTTTGCACGGGTTGTTTGCTGAATTTGCCGTTTTCCAGCGCAACCACTGCTTCAGAGAAGGGCGGGACCATGCGATCAGCGGTAAACCAACCTAAATCTCCACCTTCGGAGCCCATCGGGTCGATGGAATGTTTTTTAGCCAGCGCGGTAAAATCGCCGCCTTTTTCCAGTTCTGCGATCAGTTTTTTTGCTTCGTCTTCGGTTTTAACCAAAATGTGGCGGGCCTTGTATTCGCTGCCCATATTAGCCATTTTGGAGTCGTATTCCGCTTTGATTTCTTCGTCGGTGACTGGGTTGGCTTTCAGGTAGTCTTGTAGGGCCGCTTGCGACAATAAGGAGTTTCTAACGGTCGCCATCCGTTCGATGACTTCCGGCGATTTATCCAGTTGTTTTTGTACGGCTTGCTGAATCAACAATTCGCGTTGAATCAGTTCTTCCAATAGCTGTTCTTTTGGGAATGTTTGGCCTTGGCTGCGTTCTGCAATTTCTTTTTCCAAGGTTTCCAAGGTTTTCTTGCTGATATAGGTGCCGTTAACCGAAGCAACCGCGTCCTCTTTGCTGACAGTCGGTGCCGCTGGTGCGGCCGCTTCCTTGGCTTTTTCTTCGAAGCAACCGGGTAACAGTACGCTACTGGCTAGTATCAGGGGAATAAGTTTCAGTTTCATCTTAAGAATTTCCTTTAGCTGTTTTCAGAGGGGGTTAAAGCGTTAATGCCCAGGGCATGGATTTCATCCTTCATCATGTCGCCCAAGGCCTGATAAACCAGCTGATGTCTTTGCACCAGGGATTTACCTTCAAATTGAGTGGATATGAGAGTGACATGGAAATGACCGCCACCTTTGTTACCGGCGTGGCCGGCGTGTGCGGCGCTATGGTCGATGATTTCGATTAATTCTGGCTTAAAAGCTTCTTCCAGCTTCTGTCTGATATGGTCGGCTGTCATTGGGGAAATACTTGTTTGAAAGGTTTAACGGTAACACGAGCATATACGCCCGCGGAGATATAAGGGTCGGCATTGGCCCAGTCTTGGGCGTCCTGCTGACTGGCAAACTCGGCAACAATCAGGCTGCCGCTAAATCCGGCATCGCCGGGGTTTTCGCTATCTATCGCAGGATGCGGCCCGGCCAATACCAAGCGGCCTTGGTTTTGCAATATAGTTAATCGTTCCAGATGCTGCGGACGGGCGGCCAAACGATTGCTCAGGCTGTCCGCGACATCTTCGGCCATGATGGCATACAACATTACTCTTTAGCCTCTGGTGCGGGAATAAACTTATACAAGAACACTATTTGTACGGCAATAAAAATAAGCATCAGGCCGGGAACGCCGAAAGTTTTAAAGCTGACCCAGTCGTCGGTGCTGTAGTTCGCCATCACGTATAAATTTAAACAGCCGACCCCGATAAAAAACATGGACCAGCTCAGGTTAAGGCGTTTCCAGATACGATCCGGCAATTCGAGGTTTGCGCCCATCATGCGTTCTATAAAAGTTTTTTTGCCGACGAATTGGCTGACCAAAAATGCACCGCCGAACAGCCACTCAATAATGGTTAGTTTCCACTTAATGAATTGCTCGTCCTGTAAATATAGTGTCGCACCACCCATGACCAAAATTAATCCCAGAGTAATCCACTGCATGGTTTCCACTTT
Source organism: Methylomonas sp. 2F7 (assembly GCF_057126975.1). Classification (NCBI taxonomy): domain Bacteria; kingdom Pseudomonadati; phylum Pseudomonadota; class Gammaproteobacteria; order Methylococcales; family Methylococcaceae; genus Methylomonas; species Methylomonas sp. 2F7. The sequence goes on along the minus strand of NZ_CP195203.1, from coordinate 3,483,966 downwards.
GCGATAGAGCAGCCAATAGCTGATGACCTGCACAACCGTGGCGGCGATTACGACGGCAGTGGCAATGTAAATGTCGTACAGTTTGTAGGCGACAAAGAATAGAACGATAGGGAAAAACTCTAAAAGCGGTTTCATGATTGACGTTTAAAGATGGGAGGGAGGTTAGACGTAAAGATCGATACCGGAAATGATCTCGGCAACCCGGTTTTGGGCGGGTTGATTGCGGTTTTCTGTGTAGGCGTTCAGTGCTTTCAAGGTACGCGAATTACTTGGTTGGTCGTTATTGCTTACTGTCAACCCGTTGTCCGCCAAAGCGGCCTTGATTTGAGCGGTTGACGAGGTTTTATGTAAATCAGGATTCTGCCGAGGTATCCCGGTCTCGTCGCTATTAGGCTTTTGCTTTTGTTCAAGATTATTATCCGGCCGTACGGCTCTCGGCTGGTTATAGCCGACCGGATAAAAAGCCAAGGATGAACTGTGTATTGTGTTCACAAAGCGCGATTAGAGCCCAAGTATCAATTACTTCATTGTAGAATCTTTGGGTGCAATTGTACATGAGCCTAACGGCTTTGCTGCTAAAATGCCGGTTTTAAAGGAGGATTTCATGATTCAGTCCAATAACGTCGAACTGGAAGCGGCGGCTTTCAGGCAACTACTAGCCCATTTACAACAGCATACCGAAGTGCAGAATATCGAACTGATGGTGCTCGCTGATTTTTGCCGGAATTGCCTGGCTAAATGGTATGCAGCCGCCGCCGCAGAACGTGCAATCGACATTGATTACGAGCAAGCACGGCAGATTGTCTACGGCATGCCTTACAGCGAATGGAAAGATAAATATCAACGCGAAGCCACTCCGGAGCAACTGGCAGCGTACGACGCAAAACAAAAACTGAAAGCGCAATCATGACGGAAGAAAAACCCTTCGATGCGATGTTCTCCAGCGTGATTGGTCAAGAATATCAAATGCTCAACTTGATATGCCCATTTGCGACGGAAATGAGTCGCTTAGTCGGTGAAATGGTTGGCGCTTACTGTGACGAGCGGAACACGCCGCAGACAGTGGTTGAACTTGGGGGCGGTACTGGCATCACCACGTTGGCGATCCTGTCTGCCGCGGATAACCTAAGTATATTAAGTGTCGACAACGAACCCACCATGCAAAACCAGGCGAAGCAGAGTTTGCGGGACTGGGTCGCAGCAGGCAGATTGCGTTTTTCCGGCGAGGACGCCTTGACGGCATTACAAGCATTGGCGAGCGACAGCGTCGATATTTTGGCGTCGGCATATACTTTGCATAATTTCCATAGCGATTACCGGCGGCAAGTGTTGGCAGAAATATATCGGGTGTTAAAGCCAGGTGGAAAATTCGTCAACGGCGACCGTTATGCCTTGGATGATATTAGCGCGCATACCCGCAGCATTCAGCGAGAAGTGGGGGGCTACTTTAAGGTGTTGACCGAAATCAACCGATTGGATTTGCTCGAACATTGGATAGTCCATCTGTTTAACGACGAGTCGCAAAATCACGTTATGCGCCAATCCGTCGCGTTGGCGCAGATGGCTAAGGCCGGTTTTCGGGACATTGATTTGCAGCAACGCATGGAGGTCAATGCCTTGGTAACTGCGCTTAAATGACACCTTACGGTGCTTGCGAATCAGCATTTGCTGAACTATGTGCGGCTTAAACGAGAAAAAACATGGCTGAATCGACTGGTAGTAAAAACAAAAAAACCTTGGATGCGTTCGCCGACGATCTGGATGCCATGCTCAATATTGGCGACCCCTCCGAACAACAGGTTGGCACAATAGATGATGACGAAGCCATTGACCGTTTGCTGGTGGGCGACGAGACATTCGAGCCTGAGGCGCAGCAGGAGATTGACGAGTTCGCGGATATCGATGAATTGCTGAGTGCAAATGAGCCTAAGGCAGTATCGAGTTTAGCCGACGATATTGATGAGTTTGGCGACGATTTCAACGCCGACATCGGCATTAATCCCGGACGCGAGCAGCAAGTTATCGACGATGAGTTTGCCGATATCGTCGATGCCGAAAATCAGGGGAACCCTTTAGATTTGCCGGTTGATGATGTATTTGAAGAAGTAGCAGAGTTAGAGCGGGTCGGTCAAATCGACGATTTCCCCGCAGACACCCCGGTCGCCGCAGTGGGTTTGCCGGAAACCGTGGTGGACGAGCTGGAGAATATGGCCGAAATAGACGAGTTTTCCGATGACGCTGAATTGGCTGGCGGTAATGCCGATTTTCTAATTGCGGATTTCGATATTTCGGCTGATGACGAATATGCACCGTCGGCACCGCCAATCGTCGATGATTTTGCCGATTTGGAAGAACCCGATAACAGCGCCCAAGCAAGTGCGCCGGAACCGGATTTGGATCAGATATTTGCGGCAGCGGGCAGTGAGCAAGATAGTGAGGAAGAATTAGTCGTCGTCCAGAGCAATGAGCCGGAAATAGCGCCGATTGCCGACGCGGTCGAGCAAGTTCAAGCGGCCCCAGTGCCGCTGATACAAGTCATCGATCATAGTAGCGAAATTGCCGCGTTGAATCGGAATATCGTCGACCTCAAAAAGCATCAACAGCAGATTCGTCACGACTTGACCGAGGCAGCGGGTAAAAATGAGCTGCTTGGTTGCCTCGATAGTCTGGAAAGCGTGCAGACCGAACAGAAGAAAACCAAGCGGGCCTTGGATGCCTTGGCGGCTAAAAAGCCGGTAGCTGCCTATGTGGCCAATGGCATCGCAGTGGCGGCGCTGCTGATCGGTACCGGATTAGGAATACAAGGCATGATCGCCAAGTCGCAAGTCGGCGAGTTGGTCACCATTATCGGAAAATTGCAGGAACAAGTGAATGCTGCGCCTGCCAGCGATGCAGCGGACAAGGAAATGTTGCGCAAACAGTTAGACGAGTTGACGGTGAGCAATGGCGTGATGGCCACGCAGATCGCGGAACTAAGTAAGGAGGGGCATGCTGATACTGGTGCGGCAAAAGTGAACGGCGATCAGGCCAAGCCTTCTGCCGAAATCGGCAGCCAGATCATGCAAATCGGCGCTGCCATAGAAACGTTGCAAAACAAGGTGAGCGCCTTGGAAAAAGGTCGAGCGGTAGTTGCCGCGCCGGCCCCTAAGCCGGAGAAGAAAAAGCCGGTACCGGTCGAGGAAAATTGGGCGGTCAATTTAATAGCGTTTAAACAGGATTGGTATGCCAAGAGCAAAGCCCAAGAGTTCGCGGGCAAAGGTGTGCCGGCCAAAGTAATCAAAACCGAATCCAAGGGCGAAAACTGGTATCGTTTGTTTGTGGACGGATTTAAAACCCAGTACGAAGCGGCAGCTTATGCGGCGAAAATCAAGAAAACCCTTAATCTCGATTCGGTCTGGGTTACCCGCAATAAAGAATAGCCATGGATAATCAGAAACTTGTGGTTGCAGTATCGTCCAGGGCCTTATTCAATCTGGATGAATCGCATGCGATTTTCGAAACCCAGGGCAAGGAAGCGTTTTGTCGTTATCAGATTGAGCACGAAAACGAAATTCTGCCGCCGGGTTTTGGATTTTCCTTGGTGAAGAAGTTTCTGGATATTAACAAAGCTTTTCCCGGGGCGCCGTTGGTGGAGATTATCCTGCTGTCGCAAAATAGCGCGGATACCGGTTTGCGTATCTTTAACTCGATTAATCATTACGAACTGGCGATTAGCCGGGCGGCTTTTACCAGTGGCGTCTCGCCTTACGAATATATTCCGGCTTTTGGCGCGCATTTGTTTTTGTCGGCCAATGGCGAGGATGTCAGAAAAGCTCTGGCTGCCGGTTATGCTGCTGCGACCATCGTCTCCGGCGCGGTAGCCAATCCGTCTCCGCAGTTGCGGATTGCTTTTGATGGCGATGCGGTGCTGTTTTCCGATGAATCGGAGCGGATTTATCAACAACACGGTTTGGCGGCTTTTGCCGCCAATGAGCGCAGCGAGGCGCATAAGCCCTTGTCCGACGGACCGTTGAAAGAGTTTTTAAGTGCTTTGCACCGCATTCAAACCCATTTCGATCAAGATTTGTCGCCGATTCGCACCGCGTTGGTCACCGCACGCGCCGCACCTGCTCACGAGCGGGTCGTTAGAACCTTGCGGGCTTGGGGAATTAGAATTGATGAAGCCTTGTTTTTAGGTGGCATGCCCAAGGGGGCGTTTTTAAAAGCGTTCGGGGCCGATATTTTCTTCGATGATCAAAAAGGCCATTGCGATTCCGCAGAGTCACATCAAATCGCTGCCGCCCATGTTCCGCATGGCGTCACAAATCAACACCGACCTTGAAGCGCACTAACCAAGGGGTGCTTTCCACGCAAGCTTTCAAATACAAGGTATTGCCGTACAGCAGATTGATTTTACTGCCTACCGTGTACTTGCCGTTGGCTAACAACACCTCGGGTTGAGCGCTGTCCATTCCGATGACTATCGCTTTTTGACTGTTGCTGTCGCCGGCATTTTCGATGTCGTGGATTGTAATGTTGCCGATAATGGGTTCCAGCAAAATTAGTGTTACATCCTCATATAAAGTTTGCTGGCGAACTATCACCACCTTGGCGGGTTGTTGCTCGCGACACAGCAAGCCAATATCGCCGGTTGAACAATTGGGCGCGGGGCTTTCCGCCACCAGGAATTGTTTGCTGACGTTGCGTAGCAGACTCAGACTAGTGCCGTGTTCGGGGAAACTGACAATGCTGGCATTGAGCGGTTTGTAGAAACTTTTTTCATGTTCCAACGGCACAAGAGACATATCGCGGGCCAAGGACCTACCGCGCGACAATTGCGAGCTAAGGTTCATGATTTTCGATAATTTTTCTTCGCCTTGCAGATGGGCGCTGACCGCAACGAAGCCCTCGAGTAAGTGTGCAGGCATCGGCGGGCCGATTGCCACCGATGCGAAAATATTGCTGTATCCAGTCAAGTGCAAGGCCAGTTTGGTCTGCATGTTTGAATTCAGTTCGGTCTCGATTTCGCCGAGTTGCAAGGCATGGCCGAGTCTCAGGCAGCTGATGTGCACGGAGCCGCGCGGCAATGTAATGTTCGTGCGCGGTATTGGACTTGGTTCGCTGCCCAGATTCCAAAAAAAACCGCTATCCGGATTGGCAGTTTTGCTGAGCTCCAGGCGATCTTGATGCTGATTGACCAACTGAAATAATTGACTGATTTCAGTTGTTGAGTATTGGTTGGGTTTGCTGAGTGCAAACAAGACGTTGCGTTTAACGACTGCTTCAATGGTGCTTTGTAACTTAAACTCCTGAAGTTTGGAAGAGATCGGTTTTTTTAACAGTTGCAGTTCAACAGCTATGGTGTAAAGCAGGCCGCTCTTTTTCCACAAGGTTGTAGACGGCATTTCGTAAAACAGCGCCGTGCTGCGCAGACAGTACCCAACGAGTTGCAAGGCATAAAATATCGCTTGTTGGGTCAGCAATGTATCGAGTTGTTTGGTCTCGACAGTACGACAAAAGGCCAGGCTCAAATGTCTGAGTAACTGGATGGCTAGTTTCGCAATTTTCAGTGCTTTGGCGTTGGTGGCTATGTCTGTTTCGGAACGCGCCGCATTGGTTAATCCATTGGATAAATGCAATGTCAGTGGCGTTAAATTGACTAGTATCGGCAACACGTTTGCGGCTGGGGCGTTGCTGCGAGTCAGTTGTTTAAGGACCAGATTCAACTGATTTGCAGCGTTCGCCGCCGGCAACGCGCTTAATGAATTTATCCATGTGCCGAGGGACTCCGTTGACAGCTCAAAAGGCAGTGATGCGTTATCGGTCATGTACTTGCGAGTTAAGTTGTGTTGAAAACATTACCTCAGTTTAGTTCAGATTGGCGGCTATAGGCAGCTGCCAATTTTACGAAACCCCGGCAGCTGCATAAAATGCCGATTCCATCGAATAAACACAGCAGAGTAATGAAGCGAATATTGAATTGTAAATGGGAACTCGCCGCACCGGTTTTTGGGGCATTGCTCACGATGGCCTTTGCTCCATACGATTATGCCTACGCCGCAATCGGCGCATTAGTTTTCATTTACTGGGTTTGGCAGCGGCAGATGCCGAAGAGGGCGGTGCTTAGTGGTTATTTGTTCGGTTTGGGTTTGTTCGGTTCAGGCATTTGGTGGACGTATATCAGTATTCACGATTTTGGCGGCGGCGACCCGTATAGCTCGATAGCGCTGACGGCTTTGCTGGTAGCGGTTTGGGCGTTATTCCCGGCCTTGACCGGCTGGTTTATCGCCAAAACCTCGGTGTGGTCCGGGGCATGGTTACGAATAATAGCCGCCGCTATTGCTTGGGTAGCGGTAGAGTACTTTCGCGGTTATTGGTTGTTGAATGGTTTTCCGTGGCTGCAAATTGCCTACAGCCAACTGTCTACGCCTTTGGCTGGTTATGCCCCACTGACCGGGGTTTATGGGGTCGGGTTGTTGTTGGCTGTATCGGCTTTTTCGTTAGTCGAGATATTGCGTGGCAAATTGCCGGCATTGCCGGGGCTGCTGGTTTTAGGATTAATTTGGGCGGGCGGTGGCTATTTGCGAACCGTGTCGTGGACTCAAGCCGCTGGCGCGCCCATCAAGGTAACATTGGTGCAAGGCAATATTGGCCAGGATCAGAAATGGCAAAAAAATCAGAAACTCAACACGCTCAGACTTTATCAAGAGCTCACAGAACAGCATTGGGATTCCGATGTGATTATCTGGCCGGAAACCTCGATTCCGGCCTTTCTATCGCAAGTGAAAGAGTTTTACATTGATCCGCTGCAAACTGCCGCGCAAGCGCATGGAGTTGATTTGGTCGTTGGACTGCCCAGCAGCGGGCAGGGCAAGGATTATTACAACAGCGTTATGACCCTGGGCGAAAGGCAAGCCTTGTATCACAAAAATCACCTACTGCCTTTTGGCGAATATTTACCGCTTCAGCCGTTATCGGGCTGGGTATTGGATAAATTGCAAATACCTCTGGGCGATTTCGCCGCCGGTGGCGACCGGCAAACGTTGTTGACGGCGGGCGGCCACGCGTTTGTCACTACTATTTGTTATGAAGATGCCTTCGGCGAGTTGGTTGCCCGACAGATTGCGGATGCCGGCTATATCGTCAACATGACTAACGACGCCTGGTTCGGCAATTCCTCACAGCCGCATCAACACATGCAAATGGCGCAAATGCGGGCGCTGGAAACCGGCCGCTATTTGGCACGAGCCACCAATACTGGTGTGACCGGGTTTGTAGGTCCGGACGGTGCATTACGTAAGCAGGCGCCTTTGTTTACTACGACTACTTTAACCGATTATATAGTGCCGATGCGTGGTCTTACGCCTTACGTCATCTTGGGTGATAAAGGTTTTTTCGGGGTGTTGGCCGTATTGCTGCTGGTGACGTATGTCTGGCATCGCAAGTTCGGTGCGGGTATTTCCAAACAAGGCATTGAAGCCGTTTAGAACTGCGGCGATTGATTTAGAAAACATTCCTCAGAAGTACTTATGATCCCTACGCGCTGTAAATCCGCAATCCTGATTGGCACACTGGCCTTGGCGGTTGGAACATCCCAGGCTGAACCTGCTTTAGAAACGCCTGCATTCTGGTTGGAATCTGGGCAAAACCGCATCAAGGCGGCTGAGCAACTTAAAGCCAATAAAGCATTCGCCAAAAACGTGATTCTATTTGTCGGCGACGGTATGGGCGTCGCGACCATTACCGCGGCGCGTATTCTGGAGGGGCAGCGTAAACCGGGCAATCGTGGCGGCGAGGAGAACTCATTGAGTTTCGAAGCTGCGCCGTATGTGGCGTTATCGAAAACCTACAGCGCCAATCAGCAAACCCCGGATTCCGCGCCGACCATGTCAGCCATCATCACTGGTGTGAAAACCAACGATGGTGAATTGTCGGTGGGGATGCAGGTGGCACGCCGGGAAAAAAGCGCAGATGTCATCAATACCTACAAGGTGAAAACCTTACTGGAACAGGCCGAGGAAAAAGGTCTATCGACTGGCGTGGTTTCTACTGCCAGAGTTACTCATGCCACTCCGGCTGCTTGTTACGCCCATACCTCTGAACGTGATTGGGAGTCTGATACGCAAGTTCCTGCGGGCGCCACAGTTCGCGATATTGCCAAGCAACTCCTGGAGTTCGACTACGGTAACGGCCTGGAAGTGGCTTTGGGTGGCGGGCGTAGCATGTTTTTGCCCGAAACGACGCCGGACCCGGAAGATAGTGACAAGTTTGGTAGCCGCAAAGACGGTGTTGATTTGACCCAGCGTTGGCTAGCCCAATATCCGCAATCGGCTTACGTTTATAACAAAGCCGGCTTCGACGCCATAGACTTTAAGCAAACCGAGCATTTGCTGGGACTGTTCGAACGTTCGCACATGGAATACGAACATGACCGGCTTGGCGACAAGGGTGGAGAGCCGTCTTTGACTGAGATGACCGAAAAAGCCATAGATATATTGTCGAAAAATAAAAAAGGCTATGTGCTGATGGTGGAGGCGGGCCGTATCGATCATGCCCATCACGCCGGTAATGCCTATAGGGCCTTAACGGAAACAATCGAGCTATCTAATGCGGTGCGCAAGGCGCTGGAAAAAACCAATCCTGTAGATACTTTAATCGTCGTTACCGCCGACCATAGCCATACCTTTACTATCGCCGGCTACCCGCAACGCGGCAATCCTATCATGGGCTTGGTAAAACAAACTGGCGAAACCGGTTTTGCCAAGGACAGCAACGGTCTGCCGTACGCTACGCTGGGATATGCCAATGGCCCGGGCTATCGAGGCCAAAACGGCCGCCCGGATCTAAGCGTTGTCGATACTGCACATCCCGATTTTCTGCAGGAAGCCGTCGTCCCGCTGGGTAGCGAAACGCACGGTGCCGAAGATGTGGCGATTTTCGCGTTTGGCCCCAAAGCGCATTTATTTCATGGAGTACAAGAGCAAAGTTACATCTATCAGGTGATGGTGCATGCTTTGAAGTTTAAGGCCGGGCGGTAAAATCTCACCAATTGTGAATATAGGGTTCTCAGCGCAAATCTACGCTACAGATAAGGCATTAAGACCGTGGTACTTGTTAAGCGTACGAACCGAGCTATGTCGGCAAATTTAAAAATTCATGGCAAAGTAGCGTTTGGCCGGATTTGCTTGGGCCATTAATAATGAAATCTTAATTTGCACATAATCTAGATTTAAGGAAGTCTGAATAAAGTAACGACACACAAATCTAGCTTAGACGGTTATAAGGAAAAAATTATGGACAATATAAAATCGATACCAATAGCCAGCCATGCCGACAGCAATTATTGTGACCACCCGACCTTGACCATGGAATTCGCCTACGGGTCGCCAACCGGGAGTTTCATCTGTATGGAATGCGGGCGACTGTTATCTAAATCGACGGTCCGACAGGCAGCATTCGTCCCAAATGCTGTGCCAATAAAAACCATGCCTCCTTTAAGATTACCAGTATTTATAGTTTAGATACGCGCACGAGAAAACCACAATCACAAAAAAGCCGGGTATTGTTCCCGGCTCTGATTATCTAATTGACAATTCAGTGAGTTTTTGGAAGCTAATTATTCTGATATAACTGAATTGAATAGGCTTATCTTCCGATCTCAACGTCACGCCATGCCTCAACGGCGAACTCAGCCAATTCTTTGATTATTCCAAGTATGAATAACGCAAGACCATAAGTAAGTCCGGCGAGTATCAGCACTGCAAGTATTTTCATAAGACCTCCCAAAAGCTATCGGCTGATCCGATTCTGCCACCTTTTTTCTAAAACTCAACAGTGTTATGGTTGCTGTAGTAGACGGGGTGTTTCCAAAAAATTAGACAAAATCTTTCAAAACAGAATCTTGATTCACTTTCTTAAAGTCAATTAAATGTTATCGATTTTGTCATTTGAACTGCCATATCTTGGTGGTGTCTCTGTGTTCGCGCAATCGAAGGATTTGTTCATCAGCTTGAATGGGTTGCCAGATTAGCCCTTTGCAGTGGCGGATCGCCGTATTGGACAAAGATAAGCGATCTTTTCCGTTACTGACCAAAAATGTCAGGTGACTGTCACTTATGGCAATACTGCGCTGACAAAAAATAGTCTTATCTACGCAGATCGTTCGAAGAGGCGAAGGCCATTCCGTGTTCAGAAAATGGTGTGTTATTTGCTTTGTAACTATTGCCAAATGCTAGCGACATACATTCCGGTACAGCCAGATACTCGTTTGACCAGTGTTTGTAAGCTAACGAATTCAATTGTTTATGAGACTTGAACAAGTTTTTGCTTTTATAGATAAACTGCACATTAGGGAATTACGATGATAACTAAATTCGGCAAATCCAACTCGCTTAAAACCCGTGATGCTGGTTTTCAAGCAAACCCAATATATCTTTACGAAATTGACCTAAGGGTCCAAACAGCAAATTGGTTGAAGCAAGGGCCTCAGCAATTGCAAAATAGAGTGAAAAAGTATCCGGTTTTATAACTTGGTAAACGCCCGATGTACTGCTCTAATCGGGTCAGTTACCGTCTCTAAGGAATAGTTGGCGGGATAATTGAGGCCGACAGGGAATAGACATAATCCGGCTACAGCATAGGAACCAGATCCAACGCAAACATAATTGCGTCCTCGCGACCATTTTTCGCCGGATAATAATTCTTACGGGTGCCGATTTCGCGAAAGCCGGTTTGTCGGTACAAATTGATGGCGCCAGGATTGCTGGGGCGCACCTCGAGGAATATTTTCTCGGCGCGAGGCCTGGCGTATTCAATTAAGTGTTCCAACATTTTGCGGCCGGCTCCCTGCCTTTGAAAGACAGGGTTGACGCTGATGTTCATAATGTGTGCTTCGCCAGCCGCAACATTGATGATGCAGTAGCCTACTATGTTGTCATCCGGCGCTTCGCAAACCCAACTGGTGTAAGTCATCGTGCGGAAACAATCTTTAAATATCCCTTCGGACCAAGGGAATTCGTAATTTAACTCTTCGATCTTCAGGACGCTAGCCAAATCGGCATGGTCCATTTTGCGCATGCGCATTAAGTCTTTGCTATCTACCGAATCGGGAAACACCTTGGCGTAAAACTCACGGTCCGCATCGTAAATCACAGCATCTTTCAATTTATGTAACAGTTTCCACATGGTTCAATTTTTCTAGTTTTTGATAGACCGACAGTGCAAATTGCAAGTCGCTCCAGGCCTTGGCTTTTTCCAGCAATGAACGTAATAAGTAAGCCGGGTGGTGAATGACAATTAAAGGGATGTTGTGCAACTGATGCTGGACCCCTCGCAATTTTGCCAGAGGTTGTTGCGTGTCGAGCAAATTTTGTGCGGCAATGCGGCCTACAGCCAAAATAATTTTTGGCTGTATCAATTCAATTTGCTGCTGTAAAAAATTTTTACAAGCGGCAACTTCCTCTGTTTGCGGATCGCGGTTGTTCGGCGGTCGACATTTCAGCATATTGGCGATGTAGACTTCTTCGCGCTTTAAGCCAATTGCCCGCAGCATTTCGGTTAAAAGTTGACCAGCCTTGCCGACGAATGGCTCGCCTTGTAAATCTTCGTTCTGCCCTGGCGCTTCGCCGATCAGCATCCAGGTTGCTTGCTTATTGCCGACACCGAATACGGTTTGGGTGCGGGTTTTACACAGCGAGCAGGCTTGGCACAAAGAAACCTCGTGTTGCAAGTCTCTCCATATTTGATCGTTGGCGTGGGATGATGGCGATGAAACGGAATGTCGCGGAAATTCGGCATTAACGGTTTCGATGACGCTTGATACCGTTTGCTTGGAGGGCACATCTTGCCGGCCTTCAGGTTGTTCAAGCCGTTCTAGGTTTTTGACTGGATTTTCAAGATAAACGGCCGCTCGCGGAATGACGACAGGTTGATGCCTAGGTAGCCAGACATCAATGCCCATCGCTTCCAAATATTGCAAGCGGGTCGCGTTATCCATGGTGGCTCAACAATCAGACATCGCCTTTTTGCGGATGCTGACGTTGGTCGGGTGTTTGCAGTTTGTTAACCGCGTTAATGTAAGCCTTGGCCGAGGCGATCACGATGTCGGTGTCGGCTCCGGAACCATTAACGATACGGCCGGCATTTTCCAGTCTCACTGTTACTTCACCTTGAGCATCCGTGCCGGTGGTGATGTTGTTAACCGAGTACAGCGCCAAAGTCGCTCCGGTTTTCACCAAGCTTTCTATCGCTTTCAGGCTTGCATCCACCGCACCGCCGCCTTGTCCGCTGCCGGTTACTTCTTTACCGTCGACGCGTATCGTGACGGTGGCGTTAGGTACTTCGCCGGTTTCTGAACACACTTTTAAAGCGACCAACTTGATATGCTCGTCTTCCGCTTCGAAACCTTGTTCAGAAATCAAGGCCTGCAAGTCTTCGTCGAAAATATCGTGTTTTTTGTCTGCGAGTTGTTTGAATCTGAAAAATGCGTCGTTCAAATCCGCTTCGCCGGCAAAGTCTACCCCCAGCTCCGCCATCCGGGTTTTGAACGCGTTACGTCCGGAATGTTTGCCCAATACCATGCGGTTGGTGGTCCAACCCACATCCTCGGCGCGCATGATTTCGTAAGTCTCCCGGTTTTTCAACACACCGTCTTGATGAATCCCTGATTCGTGGGCAAAGGCGTTCGCGCCGACGATGGCCTTGTTAGGCTGCACCGGAAAGCCGGTAATGGATGACACGAGCTTTGAGCAGGTGACAATCTCACGCGCATCCAAGCCGGTATCGCAACCAAAGAAATCCTGCCGGGTGCGCACGGCCATCACGATTTCTTCTAAAGAGGCATTGCCGGCGCGTTCGCCTAAACCGTTGATGGTGCATTCCACCTGCCGAGCGCCATTCATTACCGCTGACAAGGAATTGGCGACCGCCAAGCCCAAATCGTTGTGGCAATGCACAGAGAAAATTGCTTTGTCGGAATTGGGGATGCGTTTGATCAAATTGGCAATGGTCGCGCCGAACTGCTGCGGCATGCTGTAGCCGACCGTATCCGGAATGTTCAGCGTAGTCGCTCCGGCATCGATCACTGCTTCTAGGATACGGCACAAGAAATCTTCTTCCGAGCGGCCGGCGTCTTCTGGGGAGAATTCGACGTTGTCGGTGTACTGACGGGCACGCTTCACCGCCCGCACCGCGTATTCGATCACCTGATCAGGCTGCATATTCAACTTCTTTTGCATATGGATCGGCGATGTGGCGATAAACGTATGGATTCGCGAACTTTTCGCGCCTTTCAAGGCTTCGCCGGCTCTGTCGATGTCTTTATCCAGGGCCCGTGCCAAACCGCAAACTGTGCTGTCTTTGATTGCATCCGCCACTGCTTGGACGGCTTCGAAATCGCCTTGGCTGGCTGCCGGGAACCCCGCTTCGATCACATCAACTTTCATCCGCTCCAGTGCTCGGGCGATGCGGACTTTTTCATCGCGGGTCATGGAGGCGCCAGGGCTTTGCTCGCCGTCGCGCAAAGTAGTGTCGAATATAATTAATTTATCTTTCATGAGAACTCCGATCATGAAATGTTCGGCGCTGAGGCCGAGAAACAGAAAAGGGTTGTATTATTTAGATGAGGATAGAGTGTGCCCCTCAGGGCAGCAATCTTAAAGACAGGCCGAACAACCGTGTGCCAATGGCTGGCATGGGAGCTAAATTTTTATGATAAACGATTATCTGATTGTTCATGGCTGGAAACTATACTTGATTGCCGACTGACGCTCAAGTTTGCGATGCTGTGGTGTAAGCTATTTTACCTTTTTGTTTCGTTCAGAGGTCTGAGCAGGTTACTTTTGTTCTTTAGAGCATAAACTTAATCCCCAGCTATATATAGCATGCGCTAAAAACTTAATCTGAAGAAAGTGAATGCCGTATCGGAAACTAGTCAGCATGGTTCTAACCGCTAGTAAACCCTGGTTTTGATTGATGTACTCCCAACTCAAATCTTGAGCGGATTGGATGTAGTTGAGCCTGATCAGTTTAGCTAGATCAGGTCTGACATTCCGCTTAATCAGTTGTTTTTTTATTTCCAGATTGGATAAAGAGTGATCCACCCGGCGGCGGGGCTGAGACGAGTATCCCTGGCCGGCGCTGCGTTGCAGGTACAAACCCTCTGTCACTAATCCGCATTGGCCATTCAGCGCAGCACGCAAAGCCCAATCGCAATCCCAAAGTAGGCAATCTTCTTGATATAGGCCGATTTGCATAACCTGTTCCCTGGCTGCTACCGGTCGTTGAAACGCCATAGGGACCCGTTTTAGTAAAGCTTTGAATAGACGGTCTGCGTCAAATTCCAGCAGGGTTTCCGTAACCTGCGTTCCAGCCAGATCTGCCAATATTTTGTTCATGGCGTCAGTGTAGGATTCGTGCGTCCATTTTGAATTTGGGCCGAACCAGGCGACGCTCATGAACAGCGTGTTAATTTCTGGATGTTTTTGTAAAGTTGAAACAGCTTTTTCTAAATAAGTCGGCGCGTAAAGGTCATCGTCGTCCAGAAACGCAATATATTTGCCAGAAGCGGCTTTGATGCCGGTGTTTTTCGCTGCGGCTCCCCCCAAAGAGCTTGGGTGCCGCAAAACTTTAACCTTCGTTCCGAATTTTTTCTGGAGTTGGGCGGGGTTTACCGGAGGGGTTGAGCAGTCGTCAATGACAATGGCCTCCCAATCCGCTAAAGTCTGATTGACTACGCTGCTTATGGCTTCGTCCAAAAGGTCGGGGCGGTTGTGGGTAGGTATGATAACGGTAACTAAGCAGCTCATAGCGTTGATTAGGCCGATTAAATTACAAAAGGTTTATCGGAGATATTATGATGCATAAGATGAATCAAATTAATGTTGGCAGTTTTGGCTATTGTAACTTTAAGTCGGTGATTCTGTCGCTTATTATGTTTAAGTAGTATCGCATAGTGCCAGTAAGATAAATAGGTTGTTGGAACTAATGGGAGTTAAGAGGTACTTTGTTCGAGAAATGAAAACAGATAGGCACTACGATAAATTAGACGGATTTTTGAGGAAGCTTTATTTTTGAGTAATTTTTAACAATAGTGCAGGCTTCTCGGAAGTTTAGGTGCTGTTTTGTTGAAAGATATTCGTTCATTAGCACGGATTCTTTTGCAGTAGAATACGCAGCGCCCTGCGGTCTTAGGCTATGCTGTACAGGAGTCGCATCGATAATTCCCATGGTTTTTCCCGATGAACTCACCTTTATTGGCCAAACGAGGTCATATCCCCATCCCATTGGGCTTTCAAGATCAAACGGTAGTAATTCATTTACAATTGATTTATGCATGCTAAATAGCGGGCCAATTTCAACAAAATGTGTTTCGCGTGCATTTAGCCAAGGCCTGGAAACAACAAATGTATTATCAGCTGTACTGGTTCTTGTGCGGGCGGGTTGAGCCAAACAAAAGTTTAAATGCTGTTGCCATCCGATAAAAGCATCGAGAAAGTTATCGTCAACAAAAATGTCGTCATCGGTAAAGACAAGATAATCGTATTTGCTTATGTCAACCTCTTCTAGAATTTCATTTAATATCGTAAATTTTGGTTTAAGCTCAAATATCTGCTTAACCAGCATTAGGTTGGCATGGTTTTTATATTCGGTTTCGTTGGCTTTTGGAGAGTTTTTAGGGTTCAATGATACCCAGATTTGATCAACAGCACATGCTGTTGATTGATTAAACGCATTTATCAGGTGATTAAATGTGTTTTCTCTGTATTCTAAATATATTCCTAAAATTAGTACCTTCGGTTTGTTTTTAGGCGCATGTTGTATTTTTAGTGGTTTATGATGGGTAGGGTACCGCATCAATATTTGGGAAATTTTGATTTTTAAATAGCATTTAATTTCGTTTAAATAGTTCACGAATAATTCCTTGGGCCGTCAGCTAGTTGCGAAATGCTATTCTGAAGGAGGTTAGCCGAGCTAAGTTTTCAATTGGAGAAAGGAAAATTATATTCTTATTGAATAAGATCCTTTGCGCTGGTTTGGATAGCCAGCATTTCGCATTATTCCGCCATTGCTGAATTGCGGACTTAAAATATTTTTCGCCTATGAATATCCCAATAAAAGCGCTTCAGGCGCATGAAATAAAAGGGGTAGAACAGAAATGTTTTGCAGCGGATTAACGGAGCTGAGATTAGAGTAAGCCAGTCTTCTAAGGCTTCAGGCCATAATAGTCCCAAGCTTCTGACACCACCCGGCGGCATCTCGATGCCGCGCTCGCGCTTAAATTCCTGCCAAATCTCTATGCCTTTATTGACCGGCTCCACTTGATCTATTTTTCGCGGTTTTTGTTCCAGCCATTCGTCCGGATTTACGCAAGGTACTGAATCAATTACCGCCACTCCGGTTTCGCGCTCTTCATCAGTCAGAAGGTGTAAATACCACCAATCAGTTCCGAAGGCTATTAAACCCGGGTCGTAAGTTGCCATAAAGCGATCCAGAATAGGTTTAGAGAACAATGGCACGCAGTTTTCCACGAAATTGGTAAGCCTCGCAAACCTGAAATGGTTTGCTTTTGTGACTTCATGGCTTATTTTGCCGACGCTCAAGAAACCAGGTTGTAGCAAGACGAGCTTGTAGCGTTCTAAAATTCGGAATAACTGGCTAATTTGGTTGGCGCTTAATTCTATATCGTCGTCAAGTACGAATATTGCCCGATAGTGGTTGAGTAGCTCTCCCCAGCAGTTATATATATCATGTAGATTTGGATATTTGCCGCCTTTTCGCTCGTTGTAAAAATCAGCAACGCTCCGGTGATAATCGCTTTCGCCTTCGTATTGAGTAACCCATAAGTCGAAATTTTTTTTGCCCGTGACCCATTTTTTAATATTGGATCGGTGACCGGCTGAGGTGTAAACCAGATAGGGTGACGACGGAACACCAATTTTTGGTGAGTTTCTATCATCTGATGCCATTGAAACCGCCTCTAATATTTCGTAATGCCACGTTATGAACTTTTTCTTGTTGATTTTGAGTGTTTAAGTTTGACGGAGTTAGTTTTCTCGGCAGCCGCTGATTGTCCTGAGGCAATGATAAAATATAAATCCAATTGATAGTAGATTTAATGGCTCGCACTATTTGTCCAGCCACATTGTCTTTCAATGGCTTACTAGAAAATTCTTTATTTCTGGCAAATCAGCTTGCCATTGGTGCCAATAAGTACATCGACAATGAGTATAGCTAGTTTCTAAGCGGATTCAAAAACCCAGTTTCTGTCATTTTGGGTCGCATGCCGAAACGTCAAAATCTCCGAACAGCATGTCATAAATGAGTCGATCATCTCTTGTTGTTGCCGTCGATAATACTGCTCTATTGCGGTGGGTATCTGATGTTGAAAAAATAGCTCAAGTGTTTGCAACATTACCACAGAGTTTTGAATATCGCCCATGCGATTTAACTGGCTTTTCAGCAGGCTTAAGTCCGTTTCAGTCACGGCGGAATCAATGGATTGCGTTGCGAAAAGCGTGTAGCGCAATTTCTTAACGGCGATGCGTAGATGATGAATACTGGCAGGAATGGCGGGGTCCAGTGCTTCATAGCGATTTATCACCATGCCATAAATATCGTCAATGGCGCTTGATACGGCCAGTTCAAGATCGATGTCGGCGGTTTGAGTTTTGAAGTATTTGCCAGCTTTTTTCAGCTTGCGCCGCAGTTTTGGTTGGTACAAGCTGGCAATGAACGACTGGTTTTCCAGCAATAAGCGCTGTTCGCAGCGATGCATGTGCGCTAAAAACGGCTCTAGCTCGGGAAGGATAGGCAGGGACTTGGCTGATTCGAACAGCATCACCTGAGTGTCGCGCAGTTGGTCGAAGCCGTCGAGCTGTTTTTTCAGGGATTTGCGAATTCTTAGCAGCGTGGTCTGCGGTGCCAGGGTTTGCAGCAATTCGATCAGCGCCAGTAAGCGCCGGGTACTGACACGTAATTCGTGGACGTTATCTTCGTTGGCGCTTTGGCGGCAGGCTTTCAACCGTTTGCGATATTGGCGCCAGTGTCTTTCCAAGGCGTCGAGCAACAGTTTGCCGCCAGTATTTTGCATCCGCTAACTTTTACGACTTTGCAGCTTACGTTTGCGCAAAACCAAGGTGACGATGGGGCCGGATACGGCATAGCCGACCGATAACAGAAACAGCATCCGCTGCGGTTGCGCCAAGATGAAGCTGATGACCAGCATCGCGATGATGGCAACGATGAATGGCACTTTGTTTTTAAAATCGATTTCCTTGAAGCTGGAGTAGCGGAAATTGCTTACCATCAGCAAGCCGGTGCTGATGGTAGTCAGCAATACCAAGTATTTGATATTTTCCACGTCGTAACCATTCTCCACGCAGAACCATAAGCCGCCGGCTAAAATAGCTGCCGCCGCTGGGCTTGGTAGGCCTTGAAAGTAGCGTTTATCGGCCACCTCGACTTGCGTATTAAAGCGTGCCAGCCGCAACGCGCCGCCGGCCATGTGCACAAACGCGGCGAACAGGCCCGCTTGGCCCATGCTGGATAGGGTCCAAAGATACATCACAATAGCCGGAGCGGCGCCAAACGACACCATGTCGGACAAGCTGTCATATTGCACGCCGAATTCGCTTTGGGTGTTAGTCAGGCGGGCAACTCGGCCGTCCAGTCCATCGAGCACCATCGCGATGAACATGGAAATTGCCGCTGTTTCGAAGCGGCCGTTAATCGCTGACGTGATCGCATAAAATCCGGCAAACATGGCGCCTGTGGTGAACAGATTGGGCAGTAGGTAAATGCCACGATGACGCGTAAGCGGTTGCTTCTTGATCATAATGTGTCTACAAAGGTTGAAAAGTTGGCGGCATTGTACATGCTGAATATGACAGCTGCTTAACTAAATACCGGGCAATTGGCATCAAAATTTCCACAAAAGCAAGGCTTGCGGCACGTTGTCGTGCAGGCCTTTAATGCCGTATTTATTGTGCCAGTATTGATATTCGATGCCCAGATACAGATGGCTACGATTGCCCCATAAGTCGCCAATATCGAGTCTTAGCTGCGGTTGAGCCAAAGCTTGGCGAGAGGTACCGTGGTTGCGGCCGATGAAATCGGCAAAGCCTTCGAAACTCCACTTCGTGCCGACGATCTCGAAAGGCAGTTTCCACACTGGCGTGATTTGCCAGGATGTGCCTATGTCTGCTGTTTCGGTAACGCGTTGGCGCAAAAAGTCCACATTGAAATAGTCAAAACCTGGCAGATTGAAATCAAGGGTAATGCCGTACAGCCACGCCCGAAAACCACTGCGTTGGCTGTTCATATTTTCGCCCAGGTTAATGCCGCCAGTAACGCCAAAATCCTTGAATATGCCGTATGACAGGTCCAAGCCGGTGATTTTGCCGAGACTGAAAGTACTATAGGCTTCGCCGTAGAGATTGGTTTGCGCGGCTTGGCCGGATTCGGTAAACAGCGTATCCATGAAGAAGAAGTTGCGGCCGTAAGCCCAGCCGTGGGCGTGGGTGACGGTGGTAATGGACTGGCTGACGTCGTTGGGGTTGAAAGGTTCCTGGTAGTTGCCGCCATGCAGATATTGAATCTCACTGTTGCTCCACTGCAAGAATTCAGCGGAGCAGGGTAGTGCCAAGGTCGCAATTATGATGCCGAGATAAAGCTGGTTGAAGCGAGAATGATCAGGCATTTGGCAAAATCCTACGGGCAAAAAAAAAGCCCATCGTATAGATGGGCTTTAATCCTAGCCGATAAGCTTAGTTTTTGCTTTTATCGACGATTTGATTGGCTTTAATCCAAGGCATCATGCCCCGCAATTTGGCGCCAACGACTTCGATAGGATGCTCTGCATTCAGGCGGCGTCTGGCAGTCATCTCAGGGTAGCCGGTTTGGCCTTCCAGGATAAATTGCTTGGCGTATTTACCTTGTTGAATGTCTTCCAGGGCTTGTTTCATCGCCCAACGGCTTTCTTCGTTGATCACTTTCGGGCCGGTGACGTATTCGCCATATTCCGCGTTGTTGGAGATCGAGTAGTTCATGTTGGCGATGCCGCCTTCGTACATCAAGTCTACGATCAGTTTCAATTCGTGTAAGCACTCGAAATAGGCCATTTCAGGTGGGTAGCCCGCTTCGGTCAGTGTCTCAAAACCGGCTTTGACCAGTTCCACCGCGCCGCCGCACAATACCGCTTGTTCGCCGAACAAATCGGTTTCGGTTTCGTCGCGGAAGGTGGTTTCGATAATGCCGGACCGGCCGCCACCGATAGCCGATGCGTATGACAAGCAGATGGCTTTAGCCATACCGGACGCATCTTGATGAATCGCGATCAAATCGGGAATACCGCCGCCTTTGACGAATTCTGAACGCACGGTGTGGCCTGGCGCTTTGGGGGCGATCATGATCACGTCCAGGTCTTTACGAGGCACGACTTGGTTATACAAAATTGCGAAACCGTGCGCGAATGCTAGAGCAGCGCCTTCTTTGATGTTTGGCTCGATTTCTTCTTTGTACAGTTTGGATTGAAACTCGTCTGGGGTCAGAATCATCACCACGTCGGCGCCGGCGATGGCTTCTGGTACGTCTTTTACAGTCAAGCCGCTGGCTTGAGCTTTGGCGACTGACGCTGAATTGGCACGCAAGCCGACGACGACGTCAACGCCTGAGTCTTTCAGGTTGTTGGCGTGCGCGTGGCCTTGTGAGCCATAGCCGATGATGGCTACTTTTTTGCTTCTGATAACAGAAAGGTCGGCGTCTTTATCGTAATAAACTTGCATAGGTTTTCTCGTTGCTGGGTAAATAATAAATGTTACAGGTGTAAGCCTTTTTCGCCGCGGGAGATGCCGGTCGGGCCGGAGCGCACCACTTCGATGATGCTGCCTTCTTCAAAGCCGTGAATAAAAGCGTCCAGTTTGCTGGATTGGCCGGTCATTTCCACCACATAGCTGTTGGCAGTGACGTCGATAATCTTGCCGCGGAAAATGTCGACCATGCGTTTCACTTCCTCGCGCGTGTCATGGCTGGTTTTGATTTTCACCAGCATCAATTCCCTTTCGATATGCGCCGATTCCGCCAAATCGATCAATTTCACCACGTCGATCAACTTATTCAGCTGCTTGGTGATTTGTTCGATGATCTCGTCGCTGCCGCTGGTGACCAGGGTCATCCGCGACAGACTTGGGTCTTCCGTGGGCGCTACGGTCAAGGACTCGATGTTGTAGCCGCGCGCAGAAAACAAGCCCGCTACCCGTGACAAAGCGCCGGATTCATTCTCGATCAAGATAGAAATGATGTGCCTCATTATGACAACTCCCTGTCTACCGGGGTGCCGGGTGCGACGCGCAATTTCATGTCGTGATGGCCTTTGCCTGCTTCAATCATAGGGTAAACGTTTTCGGTACGGTCGGTGATGAAATCCAGGAATACCGTTCTGTCTTTCAAGGCGAACGCATGTTCCAGGGCGCCGCGCACGTCTTCGGGTTTTTCGATCAGCATGCCGACATGGCCGTAGGCCTCTGCCAGTTTGACGAAGTCGGGGATGGTATCCATATACGATTGCGAATAACGGCTCTCGTAGGAAAACTCCTGCCATTGCCGCACCATACCCATGTAGCGGTTGTTCAGGTTGATGATTTTCACCGGCGCATGGTATTGCAAGGCGGTGGAGAGTTCCTGAATACACATCTGGATGCTGGCTTCGCCGGTAATACAGGCGACATTGGCTTCCGGAAACGCCAATTTCACACCAATTGCAGCCGGCAAGCCAAAGCCCATCGTGCCCAAGCCACCGGAGTTGATCCAGCGCCGAGGTTTATCGAAGTGATAATACTGCGCTGCATACATCTGGTGCTGACCAACGTCTGATGTCACATAGGCTTCGCCATGAGTGACCTGATACAGCTGTTCCACCACATATTGCGGTTTAATTACCTTGCTGTTGCGGTCGTATTCCAGGCAATGTACATCGCGCCAGCTTTGAATCAGCTGCCACCAGGATTCCAATGCCGATTTGGATGGTTTGACTTTGCTGTCTTTGATCAGCTCTATCATTTGTTCCAGTACCGGCTTGACTTCGCCGACGATGGGGACGTCCACTTTAACGGTTTTGGATATCGAGGCTGGGTCGACGTCGATATGGATGATCTTCGCGTACGGGCAAAACTCAGCCAACTTACCGGTCACTCGGTCGTCAAACCGCGCGCCGACCGCCAGAATGACGTCACTCTCGTGCATCGCCATATTGGCTTCGTAAGTACCATGCATGCCCAGCATGCCGACAAATTGTTTGTCGGTAGCTGGATAGCCACCCAAACCCATCAGGGTGTTGGTGATCGGATAACCCAGCAATTGGGTCAATTCGGTCAGCTCTTTATGCGCTTCACCGAGAATCACGCCGCCGCCGGAATAAATCATCGGCCTTTGCGCGGTCAGCAACATTTCTACCGCCCGCTTGATCTGGCCCTTATGACCTGTCACCACGGGGTTATAAGAACGCATGCTGATCTTTTTCGGATACTTATAGGGCACCTTGATGTTCGGATCGGTCATGTCCTTGGGTACGTCGACCAACACCGGGCCAGGACGACCGGTGGTCGCCACGTAAAAGGCCTTTTTCATGGTTTCGGCCAGGTCGTTGACGTCTTTGACCAGGAAGTTGTGTTTCACGCAAGGCCGGGTAATACCCACCGTATCGACTTCCTGGAACGCATCGCTGCCTATCACCGGCGACGGCACTTGTCCCGAGATGATCACCATCGGAATCGAATCCATATAGGCTGTGGCAATGCCGGTGACGGCATTGGTTGCTCCTGGTCCCGAGGTCACCAGCACCACGCCCGGTTTGCCGGTCGCGCGCGCATAGGCGTCAGCTGCATGGGCAGCCGCTTGCTCGTGTCTGACCAAGATATGTTTCACTTCGTCTTGATGGAAAATGGCATCATAGATGTGCAAGACAGAGCCACCCGGATAGCCAAATACAAATTCGACACCTTCATCTTTAAGACATTGGACAAGAATATGTCCGCCACTGAGTTCCAATTTTACGTCCTCAAAAAACTAATCGATCGGGGAAATGCAGATTTTACAAAAAAGGTTGGATAAGCTACTGTTTTTGACCCTTTTCGTCAAGGAAAACCAAGGGTTTTGCTTGGGATTGTTGGTAAATAGATAGGTTTATACAGTAAGAGAGAAATGGTGAAACAGTATTTTGTCGATGTTTGGCATGGGGATATGCGCCTACCGGTGACGGCGTTGCAACAATTGACCGGGCTGTTGACAGATGACGAGAGATGCAAAGCAGAGGTATTCAAGTCAGCCTTATTGCGGGACCGTTACCTTGCGGTGCGCGGTTTATTGCGGCAAATTCTGGCTGGCTATCTTGATGTAGAGCCATCTTCCCTGGTGTTCGAAACAGGGCGTTATGGCAAGCCGGCTTTGATTGGCTGCGCGCTACATTTTAACCTTTCGCATAGTGCCGATACTTTATTATTAGCGGTTGCAGATTTCGGCCATATTGGTGTCGATATCGAGACCTGTAGGTCGCGGCAGCATCTCGATAGGCTGGCGGAGCGTTGTTTTTCCCATCAAGAATATCAGGATTGGTGCCAATTGTCGGTGGATGCTCGGTTGGAGGTGTTTTACCGACTATGGACCAAAAAAGAGGCTTTCGTCAAAGCGGTGGGTAGGGGAATTGCTTTGGGAATAGAACAATGCGAATTTCAATTGGAAAAGGGCGGGCAGTTGCTAGCCATTCCGCCAGAATACGGTTCGGCAAACACTTGGCTGGTTCACGAATTAGACGTTGATGATGCTAGTCGCGCGGCGCTAGTCACGCCGGCATGTTATTACGATTTGCGGCTGTTAGCGCTGCCAATAGATTGAGTTTTTCGCATCAATGAGTGGTCCGGCTTTTGCGTTTAGTCCATTGTCGCGTCTATCGTTGTTGGGTATGCTGATTATGTGGGCTTTACAACAAATACCCGTTCCAACTCTTAATGCCGCCAACTCAATTTTTAGTAACGCATTGCCCTTGATTTGTCATTAACCGTTGATTGTCGGCCTGACTTGAGCTTCTTAACTGTAAAGCTGGATATTGGAATGGTATTTGCTGAGTACACCAAAAAGCAGGTTACTCAGAGAGGTTGATATGACTATACACATTGCATCCATGATGCCGGACCGCGCGCTTGACGAGAGTGTCATCGCTAAAGCTATTACCAAAATCGCCGTCGATTTGGCAAGGTTCCGCGAGGAGCCGATACAAAAACGGGCGCCGATTCTGGATTTGATATTTTTATTACCCAGTCGCCAGGAAAAAGCCGATTTCGAAGGTTTGCGTTTGCATTCGTTCGATAAAGCCTCGCAGACTTTACGGATAGAATGTGCCGTCCCTGAGAAAATGGTGGCATCCACTCACGCTGAGCGCTTTGTGGTCGCGGTGATCATGGATACCATCGACGCCGCTGCCGAATTTTTCACCGAGCAGCGCATATTGTTCGACGCGGCGGGGCATTTGGCGTTGGCGGAAGCGCTGGAGGCACGCGAACAATATGCGATCAATTAATTGATAAGTCGGTTTGCTGCTGGTGCGAGGGTGGCTTGCGCCGGATCCGCCAAATCCAGCAAGCTAAGCACATTGAGTTTTATCGCTAACCGGGTCAACTCGATGTCGCTGTTCACTCCCAGCTTGTTTTTGATCAGGTAATGACAATTGCCGACGGTTTTTGGGCTGATATTCAAGGTTTTGGCAATGGCGTCCTGGGTGTTGGCTTCGACCAGCAGGCGCAGAATTTCGAATTCTCTAGCCGTTAAACTATTCAGAGCGCTGGATTCATTGCCGAGTTTTTCCAGCGCCAACGCTTGGGCGATGTCAGTGCTGAGCATATGCTTGCCAAGGTAGACCTCCCGTATTGCCTGCAGGAGAATGTCCGGTGCACTGCTTTTGCTGACATAACCCAACGCGCCGGCGCGGCAAGCTTGGCGGGCGAAGCTGGGATTTTGATGCATGCTGAATACCAATATCCTGGCTTTGTTGTCGCGCTGTTTGATACGCCCTATCAATTCCAGGCCGCTTAAGCTGGGCATGGTTAAATCGGTAACCACCACGTCGGGTTGGCATTCCTTGTAGAGGCGATAAGCGTCGACGCCGTTCCCAGCTTCAGCAATGACCTTCAGGTCCGCTTGTTTGCTGATTAAGGAACGGTAGCCTTCCCGGACTATGGCGTGATCGTCTACCAGCAAAATATTGATAGTGGTTTGCTTATTCATCGTACGCTCTCCGGCTGCTCGAGCGGCAAGCGGACTTGGATTATCAAGCCATGCGGCTTGGCTAGGTGCAAAGCAAATTGGCCGTTTAAGGCGGCTACGCGTTCGCGCATACCCAGCAAGCCTATGCCATGGTGTGCAGCAAACGGCAAAGCGATGGCGTTGCCGTCGTCTTGTATGGTGATCGATGCCTGGGTGCTGTCGACTATTAGGGTAATATCGGCTTGGCTGGCAGAGGCGTGTTTGGCGATATTGCTGACGGCTTCCTGGGTGATGCGAAACAGACTGATCGCCAGCGGCTCCGTCAGCATTCTGCAATCGCCGCTGATGTGTAGGCTGTAGTGCGTTTTACCTAGACCGTTCCAGCTAGTTATCAGGCTACGCAGGCTGGCGTCCAGGCCTAATTCCTCCAGTTCCGCCGGTCGTAAGCGAGTCAATAAATCCCGCACGCTTTGTTGCATGGCTTGGGTAAAGCGGCTGATTTGTTCAGCTTCTGTGACTAGCTCGGGACAATTTTTCTGCGCCGTTTGGGCGATGGCGGTCGCGACGGCGTGGATTGCAGTCAGACATTGGCCTAATTCGTCGTGCAGTTCCCGCGCCAGATAGCGGCGTTCCTCTTCTTGCAAGTTCATCAACATCACTGCCAGTTTTTGCCGTTCCGCTAAGAGTTGTTGCTGGTTTTCGGCGAGTCGGTTGATTGCTGTCGCGGTTTGCCGCCATTCGAGTAAGTCGAAGTGGGGCAGCCGGAACGCTAAATCGCCCGAGCTGAGTCGGCTTAGTCCTTCCACAATAGCCTGAGCCGGGAGCAGGGCGCGGCTGACGACTAAATAAACCAGCAGGCAAACCGCCGTGATCGTTGCTGTCGACAATGCCAGTAAATTGCGGGCATTATCCCAAGCGCGGGCTATCGACAACTCAGCGCTAACCGAAACCGTTAATACCCCGTAAACCTGGCCGTTGTAGATTATCGGTCGCTGCCAGTCGAAGTCCGGCCCGAAAAGTCGTCGGTATAGCACAGCAAAATGCTTGGGATAGTGATGAGTGGATAGGTCGATGCCTTTGCAGTAGTTACGCATCGTTTCGCCGTCATTGGCGAGATAACTGGCGCAAATGCCCGGCTCACTGCCAGTCTGTTTCCATAAATCAAAATCCGGGAAGGGATTGGCCGGTTTTTCCCCGGCACTTACTTTCAATAATTGAAACTCCAGTTGTTTGCCTAGCGCGGCTAAGGTGCTTTGCGCTTGCGCCGCCGATTGTTGGGCGCTGCGCTGCAATACATACGTCAGCGTGGCCAATAAACACAGTAAGGCTACCGCCGTAATGCGGGTTAACAAATACAGTTTTAGATTCATGATCGGTTCGTCGCGCGCTGAAAAGCCGGTGACGGCAGTTTGGCAGGCATTTTAGATAGTTGAGTTGCTGCTGAATAGCTTGATGGTAAGGGCGGGCAATTTGCCCGAGTTATTCGGGCAAAATTCGGCTTACCGGTGTCGCAGGACTGCTTAAGCTGAGATCGTTTAAAACAGCTTAATTGGGAGATCAAAGATGCTTAAAACAGTGACTATCAGCAAAACCATGTCTATACCGACCGAGACAGTATGGTCGGCGATAGCCGGTATCGGCGGTCTGGAACGATGGTTTCCAGTGATTTCCGATTGTCGTGTGATAGGAAATGGCGTCGGGGCCACACGAATTTTGACTTTGGTGGCGGGCGGGGAAATGACTGACAGAATCGAGCTAATCGATGATGGCAACCGGCGCTTTCAATACAACCGCATTGAATCGCCGTTTCCGGTGAGTCATTATCTGGGAACGGTGACGGTTGGCGAAGCGGTTGATGGCGGTAGCATGCTGGAGTGGGTGGTGGATATTGAAGCGGAGGCTATAAGCGACGGCGTGGCTGGATTGGAGCGGGATTTGCTGACTTCAGCTGTGTCACGTTCGGCGTCGGAGGCTTTATGACTTGCGTCCAATCCATCAAATGTATGTCGTTGGCTGCGGCTATTTTCTCAACGCCGGCCAATGCCGCGCAGCGGATAGCGGTTTTGGGTTTCGAATTGAACGACATCACATCGCTGCCGAACACGCCGGAGGAAATAACCCGCACTTCCAGCATGGCGCCTTTGTTGATGGAAGTCTTGAGTCGGTCAGGTAATTATCAAATCAGAGTTGTCGATGCGGATAGTCAGAAAGCCGCCAACGCTAGTTTCG
Organism: Methylomonas sp. 2F7; assembly: GCF_057126975.1. NCBI lineage: Bacteria > Pseudomonadati > Pseudomonadota > Gammaproteobacteria > Methylococcales > Methylococcaceae > Methylomonas > Methylomonas sp. 2F7. Next base: position 3,456,510 of record NZ_CP195203.1, on the reverse strand, counting down.
GTTATCTGTTCCGATTTCACGATTTGGCAGCGGACTTGGGTCGGCGGCAGGGGGCGGATTGGGTGCTGGTCAGTCAGCACAGCAAACCGAGCTTTTTATTTTCGTATCTGTGGGTTTATCTTGTCGACGTGAAGCAACGGGCGGCGGTAGCGCGTTACGATATCGAGTTGAAGGGTAATCATCAGAAAGTTACTCAGCATGGCATCGATACGTTGGCTGGAAAGATCAGTGCTACGCTTGCCGCGTATAGCGTTAAGTAGTTTGGCGGTTTCGACAGGCACAAAAAAAGCCGCTTTGCAGCGGCTTTTTCTTGTTCCCAATAAAGAGACGCTTAACGTTTTGAGTATTGAGGACGTTTTCTGGCTTTGTGCAGACCGACTTTCTTACGTTCAACTTCACGAGCGTCGCGAGTAACGTAACCGGCTTTTCTCAGTGACGGTCTCAAGGTTTCGTCGAAAACCATCAGTGCACGGGTCAGACCGTGACGGATCGCGCCAGCTTGGCCTGATGGGCCGCCGCCAGTAACGATGATGTTGATGTCGAAATCACCGGTTTTGCCCAACAATTCCAAAGGTTGTCTGGCAATCATTTCGTCAGTCTTGCGGCCGAAATATTGTTCAACAGGTTGTTTGTTGATAGTGAATTTTCCTGAACCGATGGTGGCGTAGACGCGAGCGATTGCGCTTTTGCGACGACCTGTTCCGTAGTATTGAGCTGCCATAAACTATCTACCTGCTTAGAATTCTAAAACTTTAGGTTGCTGAGATTGATGATTATGCTCAGAACCTGCGTAAACTTTCAATTTTTTGAACATGGCGCGACCCAATGGATTTTTGGGCAGCATGCCTTGTACGGCGGTGGTGATGATTCTGTCCGGGAAAGTTTGTCTTAACTTACCCAAAGAAGCTGACTTCATGTTACCGACATAACCAGTGTGGTGGTAGTACATTTTGTCTTTTTCTTTGTTGCCGGTAACGCCGATTTTTTCGGCGTTGATGACGATGATGTAATCGCCGGTGTCAACGTGTGGTGTGAATTCGGGTTTGTGTTTTCCGCGAAGACGTCGTGCAATTTCAGTAGCAAGGCGACCTAATGTCTTTCCTTCTGCATCAATCACGTACCAATCGCGCTTAACTTCTGCGGGCTTTGCACTAAATGTTTTCATCTTTGCTTTTTAGTCTGTTGAGGCTATAAAAACCGTGAATTGTACTTAATAGGGGCGTTAACTTCAAGTCAAATTAAAGCTTAATTTTCAGGGAATGGAGTTTTCGGTACAAATGTGTACGTTCCATACCGATAGCTGATGCTAGTTTGGCAACGCTGCCGCCGGTTTTTTCGAAATGATATTCCAGGTAGGATTTTTCAAAATGGTCGCGGGCTTCCTTCAGCGGCAAATTGAAAAACTCCGGTACATTCAGGCCCAGCTTGGGTTGCTCGGCGATCGAGCCCAGGGCGGTTTTGACTTCGTCCAGCTCAATGTCGTCACCGGCACCGAGTATCATTAGACGCTGTACGAGATTACGCAGTTCGCGCACATTACCCGGCCAGCTGTAATTACGCAAATAATTTTGCGCCGCCATCGAGAAACGCCGGAACGGCAGCTTTTCCTGGGTAACGAAATGATCAACATAAAAATTCAACAAGCTGGGCACATCTTCGCTGTGTTCACGCAGCGGCGGAATCTCCAGTGTCACCACGTTCAGCAAATAATAAAGATCCTGGCGGAAGCGGCCGCTGTTGACTTCTTCTTCCAGAGACATCCGGGTGGAGGCGACGACGCGCACATCGACGCGCACCGCCTGACTGCCGCCAACCCGCAGGAACGAGCTGGATTCCAGCGCGCTAAGCAAGCGAGTTTGAGTTTCCGGATCCATGCCGCCGATTTCGCCCAGAAATAGCGTGCCGCGATGGGCTTGTTCCAACAAGCCGCGATAAACCCTGCCGTTGTCTTCCCGCCCGAAAAATTCTACCGCCGAATTTTCCGGCGAAATACTACCGACCGACACGTCGACAAAGGAACCGTCGCGCCGCGAACTATTGTTATGCAAATAGCGGGCGAACATTTCCTTGCCGACCCCGGCTTCACCGACGAATAACACTCTGGCGTCATGTTGCGCCAGGCGTTTTAATTTGTCTTTGGTGCGCTCCACCACCGCGCTTTTACCGACCGGGTCCACGCCTATCATCAGCTGTTGCTTCAAACCGGCGTTTTCGCGTTGTAAGGAACTGGTCTCCAGTGCGCGTTCGACGATCAACAGTAATTTAGCCAGCGACAGCGGTTTTTCCAAAAAGTCGTAAGCACCAAGTCGAGTCGCTTCCACCGCCGACTCCACCGAGGCATGCCCGGACATCATGATTACCGGACACAGCGCGTCGTCTTCACTAACCCATTCCCGCAGCAGGGTGATGCCGTCGCTGTCCGGCATCCAGATATCCAGCAGGATCAGATTAGGCGGGCGCTGATTTTTCAGGGCTTTGGCTTCCGTGGCGTTTTCCGCCATGGCGACATCGTAGCCTTCATCTTCGAGAATTTCCGACACCAACTGACGAATGTCCTGCTCGTCATCGACCACCAAAATATACGGTGCTTGCTTATTCATTTAAAGTTCCCAAATTCAAAAACCGGCAGCTGGAGTAAAAACCCCGCGCCGCCATTATAAGACGTATCCACCCAAATCACCCCGCCATGTTCTTCGACGATCTTTTTGACGATGGCCAAGCCCAAACCGGTACCTTTGGCTTTGCTGGTCACATAGGGGTCGAAAATGGTTTCAAGCTGTTCCGCGTTCAGGCCGTTGCCGTTATCGTAGATGCCCAATTCGACATAGTCGGTGTTATTGCGGCTGACTTTGGCGATTTTGATCTCGATGCGGCAGGGGGCCGTGGTGGCCTCTTGGGCGTTTTTTATCAGATTGTGTAGTACTTGGCGCAGGCTGACCGGATCGGCTTCGACCAGTACTCTGTTGCTGGCGAATGCCGTGCTGAAAATGATGCCGGACGGCAGGTATAAGGCCATGACTTCCTGAATCAGATCGACCAGATTGATTTTTTCCACCTGTTTCTTGGATGGGCGGGCATACTCGGAAAAATCGTCCACCATCCGCTTCATCGCTTCCACTTGCTGGACGATGGTGCGGGTGCCGCGTTGCAGAAATTCGGCGGAACCGTCCTGTAACTCCTTGGAGAGCTTGTGCTGCAAGCGTTCGGCCGACAGCTGGATCGGCGTCAACGGGTTTTTGATCTCATGCGCCAGACGTCGCGCCACTTCGCCCCAGGCTGCGTTTTTTTGCGCCTGAATCAGGTCGGTGACGTCGTCGAATACCACGACCGCGCCGGTTCGGGCACCGTGCTGCGAGAACAGCGGCGTACCTCGGCACAACAACTCCTGGCGGCCGTTGGGGCCGAGAAACACGATGCGTTGCTCCCAAATGTCGTCGGCTTTTTCCAGCAAGCTTTGGATCGCGTTCAATACCTCGGCCAGTTCGCTGTGCATGGTCGCCAGGGTTGGCAACGTCTCCCCAACAAAATGGCTGACCGGGATGTGCAGAATCCGGTAGGCGGCTTGATTGGCGGTACGGATGTAAAAGGCCGCGTCGAAACTGATTACGCCGGCGGTCAGATTGGCGAGTATGGTTTCCAAATAGGCGCGCTGGTTTTCCACCTCCAGGCCGGCTGCACGGGTTTCGTCACGGGAGCGGGCGATACGGCGGGTCATCTGGTTGAAGGATTCCACCAGGAAACCCAGGTCGTCCTGATTCATTACCGGCAGCTGCTGTTGATAATCGCCGTCGGCGACCGCTTGCGTACCTTTTACCAATTCTTTTACCGGCGCGACGATGTTGCGGATGCTGATAAAGGCTACCCAAATGGCCGCCAACAGGCTGAGCAGCAACACCAGGAGCAGGATGAGCGAGAAGCTGGTTTTCAGCGAGTCGCGCAGGAAATTCATTTCCTGGTAACGAATGAAGGCAAACTCAATCGAGTCTGCCAGGTCGGTTACCCTAACCGGAATCGGAAACAAGGCTTGCAAAAATCGGCTTTGATCCGCTTCGATAGCCACGATGATGCGGACCAGCATTTCATCGTTATCGCCGGGGTCGAAAGCAAAATATTCCTTATTCTGCCTCAGCAGCAGCCAGATTTGCTCGTCGGGCAGATGCGGCAAAATATCGCTGGGGTTGACGCTGCTGGACGCTAATACCCGACCTTGATTGGAAAATACCGCAATCTCCAATGCCCCGGAATCTGCCCACAGCGAGCCGACTTCCATGGCAATCAAGGCTTCCGATTTGTCGCGGAGTTGATCGGCCATTTGCTTGGTTTGCTTGATATGCCAGTTCATGCGTTGATTCAGCGAGGATTGGCTCAACTCCAACGCATCGTCCATAGCCCGGTCGATTTCAACGTTAAACCAGCTGTCTATGCCTTGATGCAGGAATTGCACGGAGAAATAAAACACGATGGCCGCTGGCGCCAAGGCCAGCAAAACGAACAAGGACACCATGCGTGTGGTAAGTCGGGAGCCGGCTTCTTTTTTCTTTAATTCCCGCACCAACGAATAGGCGTTGAACGCGACCAAACCCAGCAAAATTACTGATCCCAGCGTATTGATGACCAACAGCCAGGAATACATTTCGCCGAGTTCCGATGATTCCTGGGTGGCGCTGCTCATCAATTGCAGCGATAGCAATACGAAGCCGAACAGCAGAATAATGGTGGCGCTGGCCGGTAACTTTATTTTTGAATGGGCCATGTGTACCAGGCACTAGAGAGAAACCAGCGGTTATCCAGATAGGCGACCGGACGCAGCGGTATCGGTAGCTGCTCGCGGTTGAATTGAGTTTTTACCGCCAGCAGGTAAGGTGTGCCGGCTGTCACGCGTTCGGCGGGAATTGGCGTGCTGTCATGCACGGCCGCCATGAAATTCATTGCGGCGCTCAAGGTTAAAAACATTTCGCTGCGATCGAACGGGGTTTGCACCACATATTGATTCAGCAAGGCATGGAATTGCAGGCTGTACGTCAGTTTGTGTTTATGGATTATCGTGTCCCACAACGCGCCGGGCTGGCGCAGTTCTATCGTTACCTCCCAGGTTAGCCGCACGCCTTTGTGCAATGCTTCCTTGGCGGTCGGGCTCAGTCGGTAATCGATATGAGCTCGCACGGTATAACCTTGATCGAGAGGTTGTAACTCGGCGTATTCGATGCGCGCGGCGTAATCGCTAGCTTTAACAAGGCCTGGCGCAAGTTGCAGGCAAAGCATCAATATCCCGTACCTAAGCGGCTTTATGAAGCTTGGCATAATAAAAGCCATCCATTTGCCGGTCGCCAGTGATGATTTGCCGGCCGAGTGGCCGCGCAATGCCCCAGTGCGCGTCGATGCGAATTTCGCTGGCGTTGCTGTGTCGGGCAAGGAATGCGGCGATTTGCGCTTCGTTTTCCTGTTTCAATATCGAGCAGGTGGCGTACAGCAAGATGCCGCCGGGTTTTAGCAATTGCCAGGCATTATCAAGAATCTTGGCTTGCAACGCTTGCAGGGCGGCAATATCGTCGGCGCGGCGCAGTAACTTGATGTCGGGATGGCGGCGGATCACGCCGAAGCCGGAGCAGGGCGCGTCCAGCAGTATCCGGTCGAATTGGCGGTCGCCAGCCCATATCGCTGGCTGGCTGGCGTCGGCGGCTAAGGTCTCGGCGTGTAAATCTAAGCGCTGTAAATTGTCGGTCACTCGTTCCAGGCGGTTTAGATCGACATCGACCGCCAGCAGACCGCCCAAAGCGGGTTGGCGCTCCAGAATCGCCGCCGTCTTGCCGCCCGGTGCGGCGCATAGATCCAGTACCTGCTGGCCGGGTAGGGCATCAAGCAGCTCTGCGGCTAGTTGCGCGGCAGTGTCTTGTACCGATACGCGGCCTTGAGTAAACGCCGGCAATTGCTCGACGGCCAAGGCTTGGTCCAGCCGTATCGCGCTCTCGCAACAATCTACCGGCTGCGCGGCGATGCCTTGCGCGGTGAGTTCGTCCAGATAGGCAGCTCGGCTACCTTGCAGCAGATTGACGCGCAAAGCCATCGGCGGCGCTTGGTCGTTGGCATGCAGGATTTTTTCGTAATGTTCCGGCCAGTCTTGCTTGAGCAAATCCACTATCCAGTTCGGATGGTTGTAGCGGGCCTGACTGTCCCCGGTACAGGCTTGCTGCAAGCTTTCGGCGTCGCGTAAATATTGTCTGAGTATCGCGTTCACCAAGGACTTGGCCCACGGTTTGTGGCTGGTGGCGGCTACCGTTTCCGAGACGGCGGCGTGCGATTTGACCCGCATATATTGCAGTTGATACAGACCAATCAGTAGCAAGGCTTTAATGTCGCTGTCTTTTTGTTTGAGCGGCTTGCTGAGCAGGCGGCCCAGCATAAAATCCAATGCGTAAAAATGACGGATTACCCCGTAGCACAAGGCTTGGACGAAAGCCCGGTCTTTGACATCCTTGATTTTGGGTAGGCCATGCTCCAGGGCGGCGGTCAGCGATTGGCCGTCGTTGAGGACGTGCGCGAGGATCTGTGCCGAGCAGCCGCGCAGATTCATAGGCCTAGGATGACGCGGTCGGCCGGATGGGCATTCATAAAATCTTTGCCGGCGATGCGTTTACCGCCGGGAAGTTGTACTTCCAGTAGGCGCAGTACGCCGTTACCGGTCGCTACGTCCAGCGCGTGTTCTGCGCAACTGACGGTGCCGGGGGCTTGCTCAGCGGTTTTATCGAGCACCTGGCTGCGCCAGACGCGCAACACTTGGCCTTGATAGAGGGTTTGTGCCACCGGCCAGGCGTTCAGGCCACGTACTTGACGATCCAGTTGTACAGCGGAGTTTTGCCAGTCCAAGTTTGATTCCTGTTTTTCCAGTTTGTGGGCGTAAGTGACTAGGGCCTCATCTTGCGGTTCGGCTTGCAGCGACCCATTGGCTATCTGCTCGACCACTTTAACCAGCCCTTCGGCGCCCATGTGCGCCAATTGATCGTGCAGGCTGCTGGAGGTGGCGTCGGCACTGATTGGGCATTCGGCTTTATAAAGCATGTCGCCGGCATCGAGTTTTTTTACTACTTTCATGATGGTGATGCCGGTTTTACTGTCGCCAGCCATGACGGCCCGATGAATCGGCGCCGCGCCGCGCCAACGCGGCAGCAGCGAGCCATGTACATTGATGCAGCCCTGCCTGGGAATGTCTAATACCGCCTTAGGTAGAATCAGGCCGTAAGCCACGACGACCATTAAATCGGCAGTGAGCGACGCTAATTGCGCAATCGATTCGGGGCTTTTGAAGTTTTCCGGCTGATAAACCGGGATATTGGCGGATATGGCCAGTTCCTTGATCGGGCTGGCGGTCAGCTTGCGGCCGCGTCCGGCTGGCCTGTCGGGCTGAGTATAAACCGCACAGACTTGATGCCGCGAATCCAGCAGGGCCTGCAAAGTTGGAACCGCAAAATCCGGCGTACCGGCAAACACGATTTTCATGAGATGTCCTGATTAGCCCTGCGACTTGTGAATTTTATCCAGCTTGGCTTTAATGCGGTTGCGTTTGAAGGCCGAGAGGTAATCGACGAATAACTTGCCTTCCAGATGATCCATTTCGTGTTGAATGCACACCGCCAGTAATTCGCTGGCCTCCAATTCAAAACTTTCGCCGTCGCGGTTTAGCGCCTTGACTTTAATATGTTCGGCGCGGCTGACTTTTTCGAAAAAGCCGGGTACCGACAGGCAACCTTCCTCGGATTCTTCAACACCGTCGCGCTCGATGATTTGTGGGTTGATCAGGCAGATCGGTTCGTCTTTGTTCTCGCTGACGTCCATCACTATAACGCGTTTATGCACGTTTACCTGAGTTGCGGCCAAGCCTACTCCCTTGGCGGCATACATGGTCTCGATCATGTTGTCGACCAAGGTCTTGATGCCGTCATCGACTGTGTCCACCTCGGCGGCGACCGTCCGCAGCCGTTTATCGGGAAACTCCAGAATTGTAAGAATACTCACCCATTACTCCACTTGCTAACTGTAATAGTGGGATTTTATCCGAAATTGCCCAGGGTTTGAACGTGAAGACTAAATAGGGCTGGGTTTAGGTTGGATCGGCTCGTGCTGGCATAATGCCCGAATTAATCTAAACTGTGCGGCAAATCGATGGTTGGTTTTTTACGCATTTGTTTCAATTTGGGCTAAGCGGCATGCACCAGATATTGACGCTTGCCGATTTTGCGTTTGGGCGCTTCGTCCGGCGGATTTTGAACGGTTTTATAAGCTCTGGCAGGATAAATTATGTTTTTTCGCGCGATACTGGGAATATTAATACCACTGGTTTTTGCCGCAGTGGCTTGGGCCGATGAGCTGAAAATAAACCCCAATCATCCCGATCAGTACACGGTTGTTAAAGGCGATACCTTGTGGGATATCTCCGGGAAGTTTTTACAGCACCCTTGGGAATGGCCGCAGCTATGGCATAACAATCCGCAAATCAAGGATCCGCATTGGATTTACCCGGGCGACACTTTGTACTTTTCTTATGTAAACGGCGTGCCGCGTTTGAGTTTCTCGCAGGATGGTAACGACGAAAAACTGTTGCCGCGAGTGCGCGAGTCGGAGATTGATCAAGCCATTAGAATGATCCCCAGCGATGCCATCGTGCAATTCTTGAATTCGCCGAAAGTCGTAACAGCGGAAGAGTTGCAGCACGCACCTTATGTCATCGGGTTTGTCGGCGAACATTTGATCGCCGGGGCCGGAGACGGGGTTTACGTCCGGGCCATCGAAAACCCATCGGGCTTGGGGTATACCATTTATCGAGCAGGCAAGGCCTATGTCAGTCCAGTTACCAAGGAAATTTTGGGCTACGAAGCGCAATATATCGCTGATACCACGCTACAGGAACCGGGTGATCCGGCCACCTTGCTGATTAATAAATCCGATATGGAAATTCAACGCGGCGACCGCTTGATGCCTACTTCAGAGGGTGAGTTAGCTTTAAATTATTTTCCAAGGCCGCCTAAACATCAGGTGGTGGGCAGCATCATTCAAGTGAAGGGCGGCGTGTCGCAGATCGGTCAACACGATGTAGTGGTCATTGACAAAGGTACTGCCGACGGTTTGGAGGTGGGGCATACCTTGGATGTGTATCGTAAAGGGCATGTCATCGTGGATAGGTATCAATCTCAGGAAGCGGTGGCGGTGAAAATGCCGGACGAGCTAGCTGGTGTGTTGATGGTGTTTCGGCCGTTCGAACGCGTCAGCTATGCGTTGGTGATGCAGGCCACTGCCGCGATGCATACGTTGGATAGAGTGCAGACGCCCTAATGGGTTATCTGCCATCAGCAGGCTTTAACTCGCTCTGGATTGCCGTTTAAGCTGTTTTGGAATCCGCACTCAATCCGCAAATCAAGTACTGGCTGGCGATGCTGCGTAGTCCCGGCGTCGGCAGTCAGGCCATTCAGCGCTTGCTGGCGCATTTCGAGCCCGAGCAGATATTCTCGGCGTCGCGAGCCACTTTAACTGGCTTGGGTTTCAGCGAGAAATTGATAGACGCTCTGCAAAAACCGGATTGGCAAAAGGTCGAAGACGACATTCGCTGGTTGGAGCAAGCCGGTAATTATGCATTCACCTTGGACGATGCCGACTATCCGGCGCAACTGCGAGAAATCGCCAATCCCCCGCCGATATTATTTGTCAAAGGCAATCCAGCCTTACTGCAAGAGCCGCAATTGGCAATGGTCGGTAGTCGCAATCCGTCGCCGGTTGGTATCAGCACCGCAATTCAATTTGCCGAGGCCCTAGCCGAGGCTGGTTTTACCGTGACCAGTGGTTTGGCATTAGGGATCGACGCAGCTAGCCACCAAGGTGCGTTAAACGTAAACGGGCAGACCATAGCTGTGGCGGGTACCGGGTTGGATCGAGTTTATCCTGCTTGTCATAAACAGCTGGCTACGCAAATTGTCGAACATGGCGCCTTGGTTTCAGAGTTTCCTCCGGGTACCAATGCCAAAGCCAATCACTTTCCCCGGCGAAACCGAATCATTAGTGGTTTGTGCGTCGGCTTGTTGGTGGTGGAGGCGGCCCAGCAAAGTGGGTCGTTGATTACCGCGCGTTTGGCGCTTGAGCAAAATCGGGAAGTTTTTGCGATTCCCGGCTCGATTCATAACCCTTTGGCGCGCGGTTGCAATGCATTAATTCGCCAGGGAGCTAAATTAGTCGAAACCGCACAAGATATTTTTGAGGAATTAGGTCATTATAATCAAAGGTATATGCGCGCTGAGTCGGAATTGCCGCAGACTTCGCTTGACCTGGAGCAGCAAAATCTATTGAAATTGATTCCGTACAGTCCCACAACGGTCGATACTCTGGTGCGAGATAGCGGTTGGTCGGCGGAAGAAGTTTCCTCGACGCTGCTGGTGTTGGAGTTACAAGGCTACATTGCCGCGCTTGCCGGTGGTGGCTACCTCCGAGTCAAATAAAGGTTCTAATGAAAGAAGATATTTTCGATGTGCTCATTTATCTGTTTGAAAATTATCTGGATGGCGACAGCGATAACTATCCGGATACTGCCGTCATTGCCAGCGAGTTGCTGGATGCGGGTTTTCAGCAGCCTGATGTCAATAAGGCGTTCGATTGGCTGGAGTCTTTAGCCGAAATTGAGAGCATCACACCGGCGGTTTCCTCGTCGTTCCGCATTTTTAGCGGTCAGGAAATCTCCGTGTTCGACATGGAGTGCCGGAATTTCTTGATGTATCTTGAGCACAGCGGCATCTTGACGCCGATCAATCGCGAGATCGCGATTGATCGGGCGATGGCCTTGAAAGACGAAAATATTACTCTGGATAAATTGAAATGGATTGTATTGATGGTGTTATTAAGTCAACCCGGCGATAGTGCCGCTTTTTCCAGAATGGAAGACATAGTTTACGATTTGATACCTACTTCTTTACATTGATTTTTCTACGGACAGCATGAGCAAAAGTTTAGTCATTGTAGAGTCACCGGCAAAATGCAAAACCATAGAGAAGTATCTGGGTAAGGATTTCCAGGTACTGGCGTCATACGGTCACGTCCGCGATTTGATTCCCAAAGAGGGCGCAGTCGATCCGGAAAACGGTTTTGCGATGAAATATCAGGTGATTGATCGCAACCAACGCCATCTGCAAGAGATCGGCAAAGCCATCAAAAATGTCGATACGCTGTATCTGGCGACTGACCCTGATAGGGAAGGCGAGGCGATTTCCTGGCATGTGTTCGAGCATCTTAAGGAAAAAAAGCTTCTAAAAAACAAAGAAGTGCTGCGGGTGGTGTTTCATGAGATCACCAAAAAGGCTGTTACTGAGGCTATCGCCCATCCCACCGAGTTATCTAATAATCTGGTCAACGCTCAACAGGCGCGGCGGGCTTTAGACTATTTGGTTGGTTTTAATCTATCGCCGTTGCTATGGAAGAAAATCCGCCGCGGCTTATCCGCTGGTCGCGTGCAAAGCCCTGCGTTGCGGATGATCGTCGAACGTGAGATGGAGATCGAGGCGTTCAAGACCCGCGAATACTGGTCGCATACCGCTGAAGCCAGTGCGCAAGGGCTGCCGTTTAAAGCCAAATTAACGCATTTCAATGGTGAAAAGCTGAATCAGTTCAGTTTTACCGATGAAGTGCAGGCCAATCAAGTCAAACAAAGCTTGCTGGATGCCGCCGACGGTCAGTTGATCGTTGCCAAGCTGGAGAAAAAGCAACGCAGCAAAAATCCGGCGCCGCCGTTCATCACTTCGACTTTACAACAGGAGGCAGCTCGCAAACTGGGTTTTACCACCAAACGGACGATGATGGTGGCGCAACAGTTATACGAAGGCATTGATCTGGGCGGCGAAACCGTTGGTTTGATTTCGTATATGCGTACCGATTCGGTCAATCTGGCTGAAGAAGCGCTGGCCGATATACGGGCCTTGATAGCCGAAAAATATGGTGCGGACGATGTGCCAAAAGAGCCGCGCCGTTTCAAAACCAAATCTAAAAACGCTCAGGAAGCCCACGAAGCGATACGTCCAACGTCCGTACAGCGCTTGCCCGAGCAGGTAAAAAGCCGGCTCAGCGCAGAGCAATTCAAACTCTACGATTTGATCTGGAAGCGTACCGTTGCTTGCCAAATGATCCACGCCACCTTGAATCAAGTAGCGGTCGATCTGAATTGCGGCAGCGATAAAAACGTATTTCGCGCTACAGGTTCCACGGTGACCAATCCGGGCTTCATGAAGGTTTATCTGGAAGGCGTGGACGACAGCAAGGAAGCAGCGGACGATCAAGACAGTCTGTTGCCGCCGATGGAAGAAGGGCGGCCGGTGGTGTTGAATGAGATTGCAGCCACCCAGCATTTTACCGAGCCGCCACCTCGCTACAGCGAGGCGAGTCTGGTCAAAGCCCTGGAAGAGCATGGCATTGGCCGTCCCTCCACCTACGCGACGATTATCTCGACCTTGCAAAACCGCGAATATGTGACCATCGATAACAAGCGGTTTTATCCGACTGATGTCGGGCGTATCGTCAACAAATTCTTAACCGAGCATTTTACCAAATACGTCGATTACAATTTTACCGCCAACCTCGAAGACGAGTTGGATGCGGTGTCGCGCGGAGAGAAGGACTGGATTCCGTTGATGGACGACTTTTGGCGGCCGTTCACGCAGTTGATCAGCGAGAAAGAAGAAAGTGTACAACGCAAGGATGTCACGCAGGAAAGCATAGACGAGCAGTGCCCGGAATGCGGCAGTCCGCTATCGATTCGCCTGGGTCGGAATGGCCGCTTTATCGGCTGTACCAATTATCCGACCTGTTCCTACACTCGAAATTTGGGTGATGACAACGCCGGTGCCGCATCGGCCGAGCCGGAGGTGGTGGAAGGGAGAGTGTGTCCCAAGTGCGAGTCGACGCTGGTTATAAAGACTGGCAAGTATGGAAAATTTGTCGGCTGTAGTGGATATCCGAAATGTAAGCACATCGAACCTTTGGAAAAGCCTTCCGATACCGGGGTTGAATGTCCGCAGTGCAAGAGCGGAGCGATCCTAAAACGCAAGGCGCGTAGTGGGAAAATTTTTTATTCCTGCTCGGAATATCCGAAATGCGATTATGCCTTGTGGGACGCGCCGGTCAAGGAAAGTTGCCCGGACTGCAACTGGCCGATTCTGACCTTAAAAACCACCAAGCGCCGCGGCACCGAAAAAGTCTGTCCGCAGAAAGAGTGCAAATACGCCACGCCTTACGAGGGTGATCCAGATGACGCAAACGGACCGGCTTGAGTCTAGGGAAGTGCCACTGTTTGCCCGACCTGGATTGCGTGTTTCTCGATAAAGCCCGCTGGCAGTTCCAGTATGTATCTGGCCGCTACTCTGGAATCGTAAATCCGGCACGGATCTTTGGGGCAGGGCTGTAACTTTTTTAACAGACCTGCAATCCGGCCGTCTCCGGTTAAAAACACCACATCCAAAGCCAGTAAGGTATTTTTCATCCACACTGCGCGCTGAGTCTGATCTGGATAGACAAAAAGCATGCCCTGGTCTTCGGCAAGTGTCTGGCGAAACATCAGTCCGTGTTCGCGTTCGCTTTCGTTAGCGGCGATGGCCGCGTAGACGATACGTTGTTGAGCTACAAATGTGATTGGGTTGTTGAACTCTGTAAACGCGTCTGCTAAAGCCCCAGCGCTGTTGAGTGCCGCAAGAAAAGCTATGCCGAAAATTGTGCGGGAAAGATAAGAGTGCATACGGAGTGTCAGTAATATAAGGTTGTCTTTGAGAGTGCGGCTGATTATAATGCCGCGTTCAATTATTTAGCGAGCGTGGCGAAATTGGTAGACGCGCTGGATTTAGGTTCCAGTGGTAACCCCGTGGGAGTTCGAGTCTCCCCGCTCGCACCATATCCTGCGTTATTCGTAACGATACGACCTTAAGTTCCCCAGATCTAAACATCGCCGGCCGGTCTCCCAAAATATAAAACCGTATTTTTAATTTTTTGAGGTAATGCAATGCAAGTTTCTGTCGAGAAGACATCAGAGTTAAGCCGAAAAATGACTGTTAGCATTCCTGATGCCGTGGTTCAGGAGAAAATGGAAACTCGCTTTAAAAAACTCGCTCGCGAAGTCAAAGTGGACGGATTCCGTCCGGGTAAAGTGCCGGCGAGCATGGTGAAAAAGCTGTACGCCGATAGAGTTAGAAACGAAGTAACCGGCGACTTGATTCAATCGACTTATTTTGAAGCGCTGCAACAACAGGATTTGAACCCTGCCGGTCATCCGCATATCCAGCCTACCGAGAAAGCCGAGGGTTTTGAATACATCGCCGAGTTTGAAGTCTATCCGGAGATCGTACTGGATAGCGTTAGCGAATTGAAAGTGGACCGTCCTTTTGCAACTGTGGAAGAGGCCGATGTCGATAACATGATCGAAAAACTGCGTCAGCAAAAGAAAACCTGGAACACTGTCGAGCGCGCTTCGCAGGATGCTGATCGGGTTACCATTCATTTCTCCGGCGTGGCCGATGGCGAGAATTTTACCGACGGTAAGGTCGAAAATTACCAGGTGGAAATCGGCGGCAAACAAATGATTCCCGGTTTCGAAGACGAATTGAAAGGCTTGGTCGCCGGTGCGAGCAAAACCTTTTCAGTGACGTTCCCAGAGCAATACAACAGCGAAAAATTAGCCGGTAAAGTTGCCGAATTTGAGATCGAGTTGGTTAAAGTCGAAGAGCCGGTTTTGCCTGTCGTCGATGCGGAATTTATCAAGGCTTATGGTGTTGAAGACGGCGATGCGGCAAGTTTCCGTAGCGATGTTCGGGCTAACATGGAGAGAGAGCTGAACCAAGGCCTGAAAAACAAGTTAAAAAATGCAGTGATGGATGCCTTATACGAAAACATCGTGATAGCGATGCCTAACGCGTTGATCGATCAAGAAATTCAAGCGTTGATGAAACCGTATGCAGAACGCGCGAAAAACATGCGTTTGAAATTGGAAGACCTGAACTTGCCTAGGGATGCATTTGAAGGTCAGGCCAAGCGCCGCGTGGCCTTGGGCTTGATTTTGGGTGAAATCATTCAAAAGAATGACATCAAGGTCGATGCCGATAAGGTTCGTGCGGTAATTGATGACATGGCGAAGAGTTATGAGCGCCCCGAAGACGTTGTGAACTGGTATTATGCCGACAAGGCTAGGCTGAATGATGTGCAGCAGATGGTTTTAGAAGATCAAGCTGTTGCATGGATTGTCAGTCAGGCTAAAATCACCGACGTAACAGTTGGTTTTGATGATGTCATGGAAAAACAGTAACGAATGAGGGCTAAACGTGTTTAACCAAAATGTGATGAGCGAAATGATGGCGCCGCAAGCGGCGGGCGGTCTAGTGCCTATAGTGGTTGAACAAACAGCCCGTGGGGAAAGATCGTTCGATATTTATTCCCGTTTGCTGAAAGAGCGGGTAATTTTTCTAGTTGGCCAAGTGGAAGATTACTCGGCGAATCTGGTGGTAGCGCAATTGCTATTCTTGGAATCTGAAAATCCGGATAAAGATATACATTTGTATATCAACTCTCCCGGCGGCTCGGTGACAGCAGGTATGTCGATTTATGACACCATGCAATTTATCAAACCGGATGTCAGCACCATGTGCATCGGTCAGGCTGCCAGTATGGGGGCTCTATTATTGGCGGGCGGTGCCCAGGGCAAGCGCTATTGTTTGCCTCATTCCAGGGTGATGATTCATCAACCTTTGGGTGGTTTTCAAGGCCAAGCTTCGGATTTTGATATTCACGCTCGGGAGATTTTGGCTATTCGTGATCGATTGAATAAAATCCTGGCTCATCATACCGGGCAACCGTTGGAAAAAATTCAGCAAGATACGGATCGAGATAACTTTCTGAGTTCTCAGCAAGCGGTTGATTACGGTTTGATCGACAAAGTATTGACTAGTCGTATTGCGTGATAAGTGTCGCGTCGCTTCGTCAAGAGTGCGACGTGATTTGAATGTTGGTTTTTGATATATTTCATCGCCATGACGAGGCAATGTATCACGGTGGAGTCTGTCTATGAGTAGAGACAAGAAAGGTAAAGACGATGAAAAGCTTCTTTACTGTTCTTTTTGCGGTAAAAGTCAAAATGAAGTCAGGAAACTGATTGCAGGTCCATCCGTTTATGTTTGCGACGAATGTGTGGAATTGTGCAACGACATTATCAGAGATGAGTTGCTGGAAGATGAAATGTCCGTGGCCGGCGGTGCGCTGCCTAAGCCGAAGGAAATCAAGCAAGAGTTGGATGGTTATGTCATCGGTCAGGAAAATGCCAAAAAAATTCTGGCCGTCGCTGTTTACAATCATTACAAGCGCTTGCGCAGCAACAGCAAAAAGAACGAAGTCGAGTTGGCGAAAAGCAATATCTTGCTGATCGGGCCTACCGGTTCCGGTAAAACCTTGTTAGCGGAAACATTGGCTAGATTGCTGGATGTGCCTTTCACCATAGCAGACGCCACCACACTGACCGAGGCCGGTTATGTCGGTGAAGATGTTGAAAACATCATTTTGAAGATTCTGCAAAAATGTGATTACGATGTGGAAAAGGCGGAGACCGGGATCGTTTATATCGACGAAATCGATAAAATCTCCCGCAAATCCGATAATCCGTCCATCACTCGCGATGTGTCTGGAGAAGGCGTGCAACAGGCCTTGTTGAAGCTTATCGAAGGGACTGTTGCTTCTGTCCCGCCGCAAGGCGGTCGTAAGCATCCCCAGCAGGATTTTTTGCAGGTTAATACTGCGAATATCTTGTTTATCGTCGGTGGGGCCTTTGCTGGTTTGGATAAGGTCATTAAACATCGCACCGAGAAGGGCGGCATCGGTTTTTCCGCGGAAGTTAAAACCAAGGACGATAAACGCAATGTAGGCGAGATCTTTGCCGATGTGCGTTCCGAGGATTTGATTAAATACGGATTGATTCCGGAGTTTGTCGGTCGTCTGCCGGTTATCGCCACGCTGGACGAGTTGGATGAAGCGGCGTTGATTCAAATTTTGACACAGCCTAAAAATGCTTTGATCAAGCAGTACAAGCATTTGTTTGAAATGGAAGGCGCAGAGTTGGAGTTCAGGGACGACTCGCTGGCTGCTATTGCCCGCAAATCGATGGAACGAAAAACCGGTGCTAGAGGCTTACGCACGATAGTCGAGAACGTGTTGTTGGATACCATGTACGAATTGCCGTCCAACGATAAAATATCGAAAGTCGTGATTGATGAGAACGTCATTTTAGGTAATTCGGAGCCCATTTTGGTTTACGAAGCTGAGCAAAAGCTGGTGGCTTCAGACGCTTCTTAAGTATGGGACTTTGAGCTGTCCTCGCGGTTTCGCAGAGAAATAATCAAATTGAAGGGGGCTTTTTCAATAAAGCCCCCTTTTTTTTGCCTGAAATTAAAGATACTTGTTTTCTGGGAGTTCATCCTCATATAGGATGACATCCAATGTTTTGAGCTGCTCAAGGGAGCAAATGAAATGACCGAGTTAAAAACCAAAGATGAATTAATTCCTGTCTTGCCGTTACGGGACGTGGTGGTCTATCCGCATATGGTGATTCCATTGTTTGTCGGTAGAGGCATGTCGATCGATGCCCTTGATGCCGCCATAAAACAAGACAAACAAGTGTTGTTGATTGCCCAGAAGCAGGCCGATGTCGATGAGCCGGGTTTTGATGACTTATACAGGGTCGGGACCTTGGCCAACATCCTGCAATTATTGAAACTGCCGGACGGTACTGTGAAAGTGTTGGTTGAAGGCAGTCAGCGTTGCTCCGTAACAAAATACCAAGAAGTTGATAATTATTGCGCGGCCAGCGTGGTCGAGTTGAGCGACGAATTAAATATCTCCGAACAGGAAGCGGAAGTTTTGCAGCGAACCGCGATTAACTCGTTCGATCAGTATGTAAAATTGAATAATAAAATTCCGCCTGAAGTATTGAACTCCCTGGCGGGCATTGATGATCCAAGTCGCTTAGCCGACACCATGGCCGCACATATGGCCCTGAAGGTTGAAGAAAAACAGCTGATGCTGGAAATGGTCGATGTCGCCAAGCGCCTGGAAAACTTGATGACGTTGATGGAAGGCGAAGTCGATATTCTGGAGATGGAAAAGAAAATTCGCGGCCGCGTTAAAAAGCAGATGGAAAAAAATCAGCGCGAATACTATTTGAATGAGCAAATGAAGGCTATTCAAAAAGAGCTGGGCGAGATGGACGAAGCCAGCAACGAGATTGAAGAACTGGAGCGAAAAATTGCCGCTGCCGGTATGTCCTCCGAAGCCAAAACCAAAGCTACGGCCGAGCTGAATAAGTTGAAAATGATGTCACCGATGTCGGCGGAAGCGACAGTGGTGCGCAATTACATCGATTGGATGGTCAACGTACCTTGGAAAAAGAAAACCAAGGTTAGGCACGATTTAAAAGTTGCCGAAGAGGTGTTGGAAGCCGAACATTACGGCCTGGATAAAGTAAAAGAGCGGATACTCGAGTATCTCGCGGTGCAACAACGCGTTAAAGCGTTGAAAGGGCCTATTCTGTGTTTGGTCGGTCCTCCGGGGGTTGGTAAAACCTCTCTTGGCCAGTCGATTGCACGGGCTACCAACCGCAAGTACGTACGGATGGCTTTAGGCGGGGTTAGAGATGAAGCGGAAATTCGCGGGCATAGGCGTACCTATATCGGCTCTATGCCCGGCAAAATCCTGCAAAATCTGTCGAAAATCAAAACCCGTAACCCCATGTTCTTGCTGGACGAGATCGACAAAATGGCTGCGGATTTTCGCGGCGATCCCGCTTCCGCGCTTTTGGAAGTGCTTGATCCCGAGCAAAACCATACCTTCTCCGATCATTATTTGGAAGTCGATTTCGATTTGTCCGATGTAATGTTCGTAGCGACAGCGAATACGATGAATATCCCGCCTGCCTTGATGGACAGAATGGAAATTATCCGGTTGGCCGGTTATACGGAAGATGAAAAAATCAATATAGCCATGCGCTTTTTGATTCCGAAGCAGATCAAAAACAATGGTCTGGCAGAAACGGAAATTTCTATCTCCGAAGCGGCGGTTAAGGACATTGTCAGGTACTACACGCGGGAAGCGGGGGTGCGGGGACTGGAGCGGGAAATTTCGAAAATTTGCCGGAAAGTCGTGAAAGATCTGTTGTTGAAATCCCGGAAAAGCCGCATCGCTGTTACGGAAAAAACGCTGGATAAATATCTGGGTGTCAGGCGGTTCAGTTATGGTATCGCCGAGGACAATGATCAAATTGGTCAAGTGACAGGTTTGGCATGGACTGAGGTCGGTGGTGAGTTGCTGACGATAGAAACCGCGGTAATGCCGGGTAAGGGCAAGCAGCTAGCGACAGGTAAGCTGGGTGACGTGATGAAAGAGTCTATCGAGGCTGCCGTTACGGTAGTCAGGAGTCGTGCCAATATCTTGGGTATCGACAGCGATGTGTTTCAGAAAAATGACATTCACATTCATGTACCGGAAGGCGCGACACCAAAAGATGGGCCTAGCGCCGGTATTGGCATGTGTACCGCCATTATTTCCGCGTTGACCAAAATTCCAGTGCGTGCTGATGTGGCGATGACCGGTGAGATCACCCTGCGCGGTGAAGTGTTGCCGATTGGCGGACTGAAAGAAAAGCTGCTGGCGGCGCATCGCGGAGGTATTGCGACTGTGGTGATTCCGGCGGAAAACGAAAAGGACCTCGCCGAGATCCCCGAAAATATCAAACGTAATTTGGCGATTAAGTGCGTCCGTTGGATAGATGAAGTGTTGGAGTTAGCTCTACAGCATATGCCCACCCCAATTGCAGCGATTCCAGTGGCTGAAATAACTGAAACTGCCGCCAGTAAGGCAGAGGTAAAAAAGCCGGGTGTTGTTGCCCATTAAAAGTCGAGTCGGGTCGGCGGAAACCATCAGTTTCGTGGCTTCCGCGGACTTCAGTGCTTGACATCGCTTGCAGGCGATTGATATAAATGTCGGCCTCTCGCACCAGGAGAGGCTGTAAATCGGGTTGGTGGAAAACCGGTTAGCGGGCAAATTCAAACATTTGTTTGCTGAGCATAATTAATACAACGACATCCTAAGGGGAAATAAATGAATAAATCGGAACTTATCGATGCAATCGCCAGTGCGTCCCAGTTAACTAAAGCTGATGCAGGTCGTGCTTTAGATGGTTTTATCAAAGCAGTAGAAGATGCTTTAAAACAAGGCGATTCCGTTGCCTTGGTTGGCTTCGGCACATTCGATGTTAAAGAAAGAGCAGAGCGTAAAGGCCGCAATCCGCAAACCGGTGAAGAGATTACTATTAAAGCCGCGAAAATTCCTTCATTTAAAGCTGGCAAATCTTTAAAAGATGCTGTAAACTAGCCGCTCTTTAGTCGGGTGCTTAGCTCAGCTGGGAGAGCATCGCCCTTACAAGGCGAGGGTCGGGGGTTCGAACCCCTCAGCACCCACCAGACTTTGGAGCGGTAGTTCAGTTGGTTAGAATACCGGCCTGTCACGCCGGGGGTCGCGGGTTCGAGCCCCGTCCGCTCCGCCAAAACAGAAACCTCGGGCCGTATGGTCCGAGGTTTTTTTTTGCCTGTTAATTTTATGGCCTGAAGCATTCGGGTTTAATACTGTTTAAGGACAGCGTTTATGCTTTTAGAGATTAGAGAAAAGGTGCATGGTCTGTTTGCATCGATCATATTGATTTTGATTTGTGTGCTTTTCGGATTGTGGGGCATCCAAAACTATCTTGGCGGCGGTAAAGAAGCGCCAGTGGTGTCTGTCGGAGATAAGGAGTTTTTTCAGCGCGATGTCAGTCAGGCCTATCAGCAATACGCTCAAAATCTGGCAGGGATGAAGTTCGACGAAGAGACGATAAAAAAACAGGCTTTGCAAAAGCTGGTTCGCGACGAGGTGTTGTTGCAATACGTTCAGGATCAAAACCTGTTGGTTAGCGATGAGACGGCAAGAGATTTCATTCAAACCCTGGAGTATTTCCAAAAAGACGGTAAATTCGATAAGACTCAATACCAAACCATGCTCGGTTCACAGGGTATGTCTTCCGCCGAGTTCGTCAATCGCATCAAAAAAGCCTTGGTTATGGAGCAGTTTCAACGCGCCGTGGTGGATAGCAGCTTCGTGACGCCGGCGGAAATCAATAACTTCTTTAAAATCCAGAACCAAACCCGCGATGTCGAATATGTGACCGTACCTTTAACCCCGGTCAGTCAACAGCCTGGCGAGGAAGAAATTACCGCTTATTACCAGCAGCATCAGGATGCTTATCAGACTCCCGAGCAGGTGGCTATCGAATACGTGGAATTATCGTTGGATAAACTGGCCGCGGAGATTAAACCTAGCGAAGAGCAGTTAAAAGCTTATTACGAAGAACAAAAAGTCCAATTCACCACGAAAGAGCGTAGAAAAATCAGCCATATTCTGTTCGCGTTCAGCAAGGATAAAACTGCTGATGAGCTTGCTTTACAAAAAGCCCTGAAGGCAAAACAAGATCTGAAAAGCAAGGATTTTGCCACCCTGGCCGCTGAAGTGTCCGACGATAAACTAACCGCGAAAAATGGCGGCGACCTAGGTTTATTCAATGTCGGCGTGATGGAGAAAGCTTTTGAAGATGCTGCGAGCAGTTTAAAACTAGGCGAAGTATCCGAGCCCGTTAAATCGGCTTTTGGTTATCATTTGATTAAAGTCACCGAATTGATACCCGGCGACGTAAAGCCTTACGAAGCGGTAAAAGCGGAAGTCAGCAAGGCTTATCAAAAAGCGCAGGCCGAAGCCAAATTTAACACCTTGGCCGAGAAAGTTGCCGAAGTTAGTTACGAAAATCCTGATAGTTTGGCGGCGGTTGCGCAATTGTTGGGTGGTGCGACCAGCAAGACCGAAGCCTTCACTCGCGCGGCGGGTGAAGGTATCGCTACCGACGAGAAAGTTCGGGCGGCTGCGTTTTCCGAAGATGTGTTAAAAGGCAGCAACAGCGAACCGCTGGAAATTGGCGGTGACAAAGTCGTGGTGTTGCGCATGTTATCGCATCAACCTGCCGCCAGCAGGGAACTCAAGGATGTTAAAGCGCAGGTCATTGCTGCGATTCAGCAAGATAGAGCAAAACAACAGGCCATCGCCACTGCCGATAAAATTAAGCAGGAATTGGCTGGCGGTAAAACGCTTGTGCAAATTGCCGAAGCGCTGCATTTGCAAACCAAAAAAATCAATGGCTTGACGCGTACTGCTAGTGATTTGCCGGCGGCCGTCACGCAGGAGATTTTTAGAACTGCCAAACCTAAGGCAGGTCAGCCTAGCGTTGCCGTAATCGATGAAGCTAAGGGCGGTAAATTGGTGGTTAGCGTCAACAGCGTTAACGAAGGCGTAATGTCGGACAGCGACAAGAGCAAACAAGCCTTGATTGCCAAAAACATCTCTACGGCCTTCGGTAAGGCGCAGATGGAAGCGGTATTGAATGCGTTGCAGACTAAAGCCGAGATCGTTATCAATACGCAAAAACAGTAAACCGTATAGCGGGCCTGCAAAAAGGGAGCTTCAAGCTCCCTTTTTTTTGCTTGTTTAAGAGGTTAGGTGCTTGCTGCAGTTGATTTCACTGCTGATTTTAGGTCGAGACCTTGAAAGTCCCGCTATTTCCGTTGCCCTTTGCGGCTATAGCTAGCAACACCCAACCCGGATTGGCTTTTAGGCTGACGTTTATTAACATAGCCGGCAGAAAGCCGAATACGGTGGTTTTTCGATCCAGAACGTATCGATATTATTTTCCTGTTCGGTCAACTCATGGGATAAACTTTAAAACCTATAACTAAAAAAGCTTGCTGAAGCAGCTCCCGTCTTAATTTTTATTAGCTCGATGTAAGGAACAACATGATTATCAAACCTCGCGTACGCGGATTTATGTGCGTCACCACCCACCCGGTCGGCTGCGAAGCCAATGTCAAACAGCAAATCGACTACGTCAAAAGTTTCGGCGCTATTCCCAACGGTCCCAAAAATGTGCTTATTCTGGGCGCATCCACCGGTTACGGCCTGGCCTCGCGTATTGTCTCGGCGTTTGGTTCAGGCGCGAAAACCCTGGGCGTGTTTTTTGAGCGCGAAGGTACTGCCGATAAACCTGGCACCCCCGGTTGGTACAACTCAGCAGCGTTTCATAAATTTGCCGAAGCAGAAGGCCTGTATGCCAAAAGTATCAACGGCGACGCCTTTTCCGACGAGATCAAACAGAAAACCATAGCCGCCATCAAACAAGATTTGGGCAAAGTCGATCTGGTGATTTACAGCTTGGCTGCGCCGCGCCGGACTAATCCTAAAACCGGTATCACCCACAACTCCACGCTAAAGCCAATCGGCAAGGATTTGGTACAAAACGGTATCGATACCGATAAAGAAGTCATCAAATCCTTCACCTTGCCAGCTGCTACCCAAGAAGAAATCGATAACACCGTCGCGGTGATGGGCGGTGAAGACTGGCAAATGTGGATCGATGCCTTGGCGGACGCCGGCGTCTTGGCGGAAGGTGCTAAAACCACCGCATATACCTATCTGGGCGAAAAAATTACTTGGGATATTTATTGGGACGGCACCATCGGCGCAGCCAAAAAAGATTTGGACAAACGTGTCATCGATATCCGCAGCAAATTAGCTACTTTGGGTGGCGACGCTAGGGTGTCGGTACTAAAAGCCGTGGTTACCCAAGCCAGTGCGGCGATTCCGGTCATGCCCTTATATCTGGCCTTGCTATTCAAAACCATGAAGGCAGAGGGAACCCACGAAGGTTGTATTGAACAGGTCAACGGCTTGTTCCGCGACAGTCTTTACGGTGCCCATCCCAGCTTGGACGATACCGGTCGCCTACGCGCCGATTTGAAAGAATTGCAGCCGCAAGTGCAAGACAAAGTCAACGCTTTGTGGGAACAAATCAACAATGACAATATCAACGAATTGAGCGATTTTGCCGGTTACAAACACGAGTTCCTGAAGTTGTTCGGTTTCGAGGTAGACGGCGTCGATTACGACGCCGACGTCAATCCCGAGGCACCTATCGCCAATTTGCTATAAAGTTGTATCCCGGTGGCTAGTGCGGCAGCGAGTCACCGGGTTAAAAAGTATGGACACCTGACGCTTTTGCTTACGGTCAGAACTACTTCGGATAGTTCTGACCGTAAGCAAAAGCGTCGCTCAAGTTTCTGTTTAATTTCTGCGAAACACTGGAAACATGCAAACACAATCAACTACCCGAGACTGGATTCTCTACGCGCTACTCAGTTTGACCATTGTGCTGATCGTGTTGGCGATGTATCAAATCGACCGGCAATGGCTGAAATTGAGCGAAATGCAAGCCGCGCTGTCCGAGCAAGCCAAGGATGTGCGCGAACTGCGCGGGGCGATTGCTTCCGGAGCGATTGCCGCCGCCAACCCTTCCGTGAACGCCACCGCGAGCGGTGATGTCGCCCAGGCCTTTCAACGCGCGCATGCTGCGAGTCGTATGCCGGATTACGCCCAGGGTGACTGGAGCGTGGAAGCCTTCGGCACCAATCTCAAGACCATCACGCCGCTGGTGTCCAGTGATGCGTATGCCTCCAATGTGCAAAGTTATGTGCTGGAGAGTCTGATTACCCGTAATCCAGACACCTTGGAATGGGAAGGTTTGGTGGCTAAGGACTGGACCATCAGCGAAGACGGCTTGGTGATTAGCTTCCGGATGCGCGAGGACGTCAGTTTCTCGGACGGTCAACCGCTGACTGCCGACGACGTGGTATTCAGTTTCAATTTCATCATGACCGACGCCATCCAGGCGCCGCGCGAACGCGCCTATCTGGAAAAGATCAAAAGCGTCACAGCCAACGGCAAGTACGAAGTGGTATTTACCTTCAAAGAGCCGTACTTCGAAGCGCTGTCCTTGGCCGGTGGCATCGGCATCATGCCCAAGCATTTTTACGAACCGTATTTAAAAGAGCCGCAAAAATTCAACGAATCCAAAGGTTTGTTATTGGGTAGCGGTCCTTATCGATTAAACGATCCGAAAAACTGGACGCCGGACAAAGGCAATATCGAACTGGTGCGTAACGAGCGTTACTGGGGCGACGTGCAACCGTCTTACCATCGCATTCTCTGGAAAATCATTCAAAACGATAGCGCGCGCTTAACCACCTTTCGCAATGGCGACATCGATTCTTATTCGGCGCGTCCGGTCGAATACCAAGAGCTGAAAAAAGACCCGCAAATCCAGGCCAAGAGCCAAAACTTCGAGTACATGCCACCGGTCGTCGGCTATAGCTACATCGGCTGGAACCAGGAACGCGGCGGCAAGCCAACCCGTTTTGCCGACAAGCGCGTGCGCCAGGCCATGACCTATCTCACCGACGTCAGCCGGGTGATTAAAGATGTGATGTTGGATTACGCCGAGCCGGCGGTCAGTCCGTTCAGTAAAACCAGCAAACAGCATGACGCGGCCTTACAGCCGTATCAAGCCGATTTGGATAAAGCCAAAGCCTTGCTAAAAGATGCCGGCTATCAGGATAAAAATGGTGACGGCGTATTGGAAGATAAGGCCGGTGCACCCTTTGAATTTAAACTGACCTACTTTCAAGCCAACGAAGACACCAAACGCATGGTGCTTTTATTGAAAGATCTCTACGCCCGCGCCGGCGTCAAGCTAATTCCAACCCCGCAGGAATGGCCGGTGATGTTGGAAAATCTGGATAAAAAAGATTTCGACGCGATTACTCTGGGTTGGACCAGCGGTATCGAAACCGATTTGTACCAAATCTTCCATAGCTCGCAAGCCGTCAGCAAAGGTGATAACTACGTCAGTTACAAAAATCCTGCTTTGGATAAATTAATCGACGATGCTCGCCGCACTGTCGATGAAAGCAAACGCATGCCACTCTGGCAGCAAGCTGAACATATCCTTTACGAGGATCAGCCCTATACCTTTTTGATGCGCCGCAAGAGTCTGTTGTTTGTCGACAAGCGTGTCCACAATCTGCAAATGACCAAACTGGGATTAAACTTCGGCTCCTTGCCGCTGGAAAATTACGTGCCGCTGGCGCAGCAAAAATACACCCAATAGGCCAAGGATTCGCCGATGCTGACCTATCTCCTGCGGCGCTTGCTGTTGATGGTTCCCACCTTGTTGGGGATTACCGTACTGGTGTTCAGCGTGATGGCCATGTCGCCGGGCGGCATCAGCGCGCAGACTTTGATCGGCGGCATGGACATGAAGCCGCAGGAAAAGCAGGCGCTGCTGGATTATTACAATAAACGCTACGGCCTGGATCAGCCGGCACCGGTGCAATATCTGCGTTGGCTAAATAATGTCTCGCCAATCGGTTTTGTTACCGACGCCCAAGGCCAGCGCGGCGAGTTTTCCTTCAGAAAGGGCATGGATCTGGGCACCAGCTTTCAATACGGTCGGCCGGTGTCGGACATTCTGGCCGAACGAATTCCGATCACCTTACTGCTAAATCTAGTCACGCTGCCACTTACGTACATCATCGCCATCATGGTGGGCATGAAGGCGGCTACCCAGCGCGGCAGCGCCTTCGATGTCGGCGCGGGTATGTCGATGCTGGCATTGTGGTCGATTCCGACCATGCTGGCCGGCGTGTTGCTGCTAGGGTTTTTTGCCAACATCCAGCATTTTCAATGGTTCCCCACCGCTGGCATCAGCAGTCTGGAAGCGCAGGATATGCCGTTTCTGCCGCATTGGGAGGAGGGTGGATTTGTCCGAGGTTTTTTATTAGACCGAATCTGGCATTTGATTTTGCCGGTGATTTGTCTCTCCTACGGCGGTTTTGCCGCGCTGACCAAATTGACCCGCACCTCGATTCTGGAAAATCTACATGCCGATTACGCCCGCACCGCGCGCGCCAAAGGTCTGGCTGAGAACGATGTGCTCTGGAAACACGTATTCCGCAACAGCCTGCTGCCCTTGATTACCGTCTCCGCTGGTCTACTGCCCAGTTTGCTGGCCGGTTCCTTGATCGTCGAAAATATTTTCAGCATCAACGGCATGGGTCAATTGGCGGTGGAAGCGGTGAAAGGCCGCGACCGCGAGTTGGTGCTATCGATTACCTGGATCAGCGGCTTTTTGACCCTGATTGGCTATTTGATCGCCGATTTTTGTTACACCCTGGCCGATCCGCGGGTGAGTTATGACTAAGCCCGTGATCAGCCGCGAATCGTTTTCTGCGCGTATTTGGCGCAAAACCCTGGCTGGCGTCGGCGTCAAATTTGGCTTGGGCTGGGTGGCGCTGTTAGTGCTTTGCGCGGTATTTGCACCGTTTCTGGCCAACTCCATGCCGCTGCTGATGAGTAAAGATGGCGTGATTTCCGCGCCGGTGTTGGAGTACCTCAGCGTCGAAGATGCCTGGATTTTGGCCAGCTTTTTTATCGCTTTGGCGGTTTATCGGCTTAGCCTGCCTGGCGGCAAGCAGATTTTGTTATTTTTACTGGGCAGTGCCTTGGCTGCCTTAGCGCTTAATATGTTCGTCAAACCGCCGGCCTTGGTGATCTACGACGACTTTCGCAGCACAGCTTACACGCAAGTGGACTGGAAAATCATGCCACCCATCCCCTATGCGCCGGTCGATTATCTGCGCGACTTGGGCAGCAAGGGCCTGGAAGCGCCGTTCGCCACTGAAGGCCACACGCATTTAATGGGCACCGAAGAAAACGGTGCCGACGTGTTAAGTAGGATGATTCACGCCTGCCGCATTTCCTTGAGCATCGGCCTGATCGCCTCCGGCATTGCCTTGGCTATCGGTATCGTAGTCGGCGGCCTGATGGGCTATTTCTCCGGTATCGTCGATATGCTGGGCATGCGGCTGGTGGAGATTTTCGAAGACATACCCACCTTGTTTTTACTGCTGACTTTCGTGGCCTTCTTTGGCCGCAGTTTGTACATGATGATGGTGATCATCGGGGTGACCGGCTGGTCTGGGTATGCACGGTACGTGCGCCAGGAATTTTTGAAACTGCGCAAACAAGATTACGTGCAAGCGGCGGTCGCCAGTGGTTTGCCCTTAAGCTCGATCTTGTTCCGGCATATGTTGCCCAACGGTGTGGCGCCTTTACTGGTAGCAGTCAGCTTTGGCGTGGCCGGGGCGATTCTGTCGGAAGCGACCTTAAGCTTTTTGGGCTTGGGCGTGGTCGATGCCCCTTCCTGGGGGGCGATGCTGGATCAGGCCGTTAAATCCTCGACCTTTAACTGGTGGATGGCGGTGTTTCCCGGTGGCTCTATCTTCATGACGGTGTTTGCCTACAACCTGATCGGCGAAGCATTTAGAGACGCGATTGACCCGCGCTTGTCGGATAAGGCCGGGGTCAAATCATGAGCCAAGCCTTATTGGAGGTGCGCAATCTGCGTACTTATTTAAGGTCCGGCGGCGGCGAAGTGCGGGCGGTGGACGACATCAGTTTCAGCATCCCCAAGGGCGAAACCTTTTGCTTGGTCGGCGAATCCGGCAGCGGCAAGTCGGTCAGTGCCTTGTCGGTGATTCGCTTATTGCCGGACGGTGTGGCTTCGCATCCCAGCGGCGAGATTTTGCTGAACGGTCAGGACTTGCTAACCCTGGACGATCCGGGCATCCGTGCCGTGCGCGGTTTAAAAATCGCCATGATTTTCCAGGAACCGATGACCTCCTTAAATCCGGTGATGAGCATAGGCGAACAAATCACTGAAGCCCTGCAATTACATCATGCCGATATGGACGATGCGGAAGCGACGGAACGTACCATCAAGGCCTTGGAACAGGTGCAAATCCCGAATGCCTCCAGCCGCTTTGCCGACTTCCCGCACCAACTCTCCGGCGGTCAACGCCAACGGGTCATGATCGCGATGGCCCTGGCCTGCCAGCCGCAATTATTGATTGCCGACGAGCCGACCACCGCGCTGGACGTGACCGTGCAAGCCGAGATTTTGAGGCTGATGCGCAAACTCCAGGACGACACCGGCATGAGCATGCTATTCATCACCCACGATTTCGGCGTCGTTGCGCAAATGGCGCATTGGGTAGGCGTGATGCAGCAAGGCAAACTGGTGGAAGTCGGCGCGTGCCAAGCAGTATTGCGTAATCCTCAGCATCCCTACACCCAACAATTGCTTGCGGCGGTGCCGGAAAATCTGGCCAAGCCGGTGGTCGAGCCTGCGCAAGCCGAAGACCTAGACCCAGCCGATGACGAAAGCCTGAGCGACAGCGATAAAAAACTGCTGTCGGTGCTGACGCGCGCCGGTTTACGTGGGAAGTCTAAGCGGCCTGTTTCTCTGGCTAATACGCCCGGTGCGCCGCCAAGTGCAGATGAGCAGCCCTTGCTGCAAATCCGTGACCTGAAAGTCTGGTTCCCCATCAAAAAAGGTTTGTTCCGGCAAACCGTCGATTACGTCAAAGCCGTGGATGAAGTATCGCTGGATATTCCGCGCGGTGAAATCGTCGCCTTGGTCGGCGAGTCCGGCTGCGGCAAAACCACTTTGGGCAGGGCGGTGTTGCAACTGGAATTGCCCACTGCCGGCAGTATCCGCATCGACGGCCAGGAACTCACCGGCTTGTCTGCGCGCGAACTGCGACCGCTGCGGCGCAAAATGCAGATTGCCTTTCAAGACCCGCAATCCTCGCTCAATCCGCGTCTACTGGTGGAAACCACCCTGACCGAACCCATGAAGGTGCATGGCATCGGTGTCAATCAAGAGCAGCGTATCGAACTGGCCGGGCAACTTTTGGAAGATATGCAACTTAGCCGCGAATCACTGTGGCGCTACCCGCACGAGTTTTCCGGCGGCCAACGGCAACGCATCGGTTTGGCGCGAGCTTTGGCCTTGAATCCGGAGTTTGTGGTCTGCGATGAAATCACCAGCGCGCTGGATGTGTCTGTGCAGGCGGAAATTCTGCAATTGCTGCTGGATATTCGTCGGCGGCGTAATCTGACCTTGTTATTTATTACGCACAATATTGGGGTGGTGGAGTATCTCAGTGATCGCACGGTGGTGATGTATAAGGGGAAGGTTGTTGAAGAAGGTTTGACTGCGAAGGTTTGTGGGGCGCCGGAGCATCCGTATACTCAGAAGTTGTTATCGGCGGTGCCGAGGTTGGTGGTGTAGGGGATTGTTTGCGTTGGCGTACGGAAATTATTTTATTGCTTGTTAGGCAATCCGGGGCGATATGAAGTTTGAGCTGGAAGAAAGTCTTAGAGGCGCACCCGATAAAGAACTGTTGGAAGACATGTGTCGAAGTGCCATGGCTCTCGGTAAGGAGACAATTACCATGGCCGAATACGAGAAAATTGGTAAAGCCCACCCAAGCACTATTCAGAGAAGATTTGGCTCTTGGCCTAAGGCACTGGAACTAGCGGAGCTGAAACCCAGTAGGTTTAAAATCGGAATTTCTGACAATGAACTTTTCGAGAACATTAAGTCCTTGTGGATAACGCTAGGACGCCAACCTAGATACAGCGAGGTCAGAGCACCAAATTCCCTGTTTTCAGTTGGAACTTATGAAAATCGATTCGGTTCATGGTCAAAGGCACTTCACGAAACTGTAGCATGGGTTAATTCTGAACCCGCAGATCAACCTGAACAGGTTGCAGAGGAGCATCGGTGCACGATGGATTCAATTTTGCAAACGCCTTCGGCAAAGCGCCGAACTCGCCGAGAAATATCGGACCGCCAAAGATTCCGTATTCTCGTGAGGGACGGTTTTCGGTGCAAAGCTTGCGGCTCAAGTCCATTAGTTAAGCCGGGAGTCGAATTACACGTTGACCATATTCTTCCATGGTCAAAAGGCGGGGAAACAACCGACGACAACCTTGAAACCAAATGTGCACAATGTAATCTTGGCAAAGGAAATGCGTTCCATGCCTAAAAGGCACATAGGATGTGCTGAACAAAGTGAAGCGCATCGGTCGCGTGATCGTTTACATCGTGTTGAATTGCCACGACCTATTTTAATGTCGGGTCTCGGCCCGACAGCCGAGATACTTTTCTTTGCTTGTCCAAAGAAAAGTATCCAAAAGAAAAGACACCCGGATGCCGCTTATTCCCTGCGCTCCTCGCTTTTGCACGGGGTCGCCGAAAGGGGCTTCCTGCCCCTTCGGCAACGCGCCGCATCCCTGCGGCGCCCCTAACGGGCAATTCCGTTCAAAAGCTCCGGTGCTCGGCGCGGCATACGGGAAGAAAACCATCCCGATTGCACGGTAGGGCCATAGGATGTGCTGAACAAAGTGAAGCGCATCGGTCGCGTGATCCTTCGCATCGCGTAGAATTGCCACGACCTATTTTAATGTCGGGTCTCGGCCCGACAGCCGAGATACTTTTCGCTACGAAAACCATCCTTGGTTTTCGCCCTTCGGGCCAGCCTATCGGCTGTTCAAATTCGCTCCAAGCGAATTTGTGCTTGTCCAAAGAAAAGTATCCAAAAGAAAAGACACCCGGATGCCGCTTATTCCCTGCGCTCCTCGCTTTTGAACGGGGTTGCCGAAAGGGGCTTCCTGCCCCTTCGGCAACGCGATGTATCCCTGCATCGCCCCTAACGGGCTGATCCGTTCAAAAGCTCCGGTGCTCGGCGCGGCATACGGGGAGAAAACCATCCCGGTTTCACTATAGGCCTGGGGTGGGCACGGCTTTCTGCCAACGATGATTGTATGGAGTTTTTATGCCTAATTGGATAATTAGCATCATTATGCTCATGTTGGCCATTTGGAAGATCGATAGGCTTCTGCGATACCGAAATCACGACTTGTTTCTTAAAGAAGTTGGAGGGGATTGGCTTGACCGAAGTAGATTGGCAGAAGCTGTCAGGGTCTTCCTTCGTATTGAAATTTTGTTCTTTTCTTCGTTGCCGATAATTCCAGCCGTTACATATATTGAATTTTTAAAACCGTATCTTTGGTATGTTTTTGCTGTGATTTTTGGGCCTATTTTTGTTGCACATTTGTGGTGGTTGTTCTACTACTCGGCCAGGAGACCTAAAGCGTGATTTAGCCCATAGGATGTGCTGAACAAAGTGAAGCGCATCGATCGCGTGATCGTACGCATAGTGTTGAATTGCCACGACCTATTTTAATGTCGGGTCTCGGCCCGACAGCCGAGATACTTTCGCTACGAAAACCATCCGTGGTTTTCGCCCTTCGGGCCAGCCTATCGGCTGTTAAAATTCGTTCCAGACGAATTTGTGCTTGTCCAAAGAAAAGTATCCAAAGACAAATCCGCCGGGAGCGGATTTGGACGCCATAGGCGCACGAAGTGCGAGCGCCCGGATGGCGCGAGTCAGCAGTCCACCCGGATGCCGCTTATTCCCTGCGCTCCTCGCTTTTGAACGGGGTTGCCGAAAGGGGCTTCCTGCCCCTTCGGCAACGCGATGCATCCCTGCGGCGCCCTTCGGGCTGCTCACTCGGTGCCTCTATGCTCTTCTCCCTTCGGGTGCTACGCATGCAAATCGGTTATCCTACCGATTTGTCCGTTCAAAAGCTCCGGTGCTCGGCGCAGCATACGGAATGTTACGGAGCAACAAGAGGTGAAGCCACAAGCCATCGGTGAACGGCGGCGGAAGTGGTGGAGAACCGGAGTCAGCAGTTTAGCGGACCAGCCGCGCTGTCGCCTGCTGAGCAAATTGACCCATGAGTATCGCCAACTACCCAAGGAATGGCTTGAAGCGGAGACGTTGACCTGTCGTGCATTGGGCCGTCACCTGACAACGGCATGCGGCGTGACGATCAGCGCCAGCCTTGCGGAACGAGTTGAAACGGATGGGCTACGCTTGGAAACGCACGCGCTACAGTTAAAAAAATACCCAAAAGGCGCAAGGAGTGAGATCCCGAGCGGTTCGAAGTAAGCCCGACGCGATATTTCAGCGTTGATAAACCACACGGGAGCCGGAGACATCGAGTTGGCCTAAGGGGATGCGGCCGGATTTGCGCCACAACCGCCGAATCGTTCTGTTTGGACGAAAAGCGGTGATGTTCATACGGTGATCGCCACGCGCGCGCAGTGGATGGATGTCGTCATAGGCAATTTACTTTCATCCGGCCGAGTCATACTGGTTAAACTGTGGCATAACATGAATACCCTTTGGTTATTTGGTTTTCTGATGGCCTTGATCGAAGGTTTCAGCAAACCCTTGGTGGTGTTTTGGATAACGCACCGATTCACAACGCCAAGAAACTGAAACCTTATTGGAATTTATTGGAGGAAAACGGCATGCGATTTTATTTTCTGCCGCCCTACAGGCCAGAGCTAAACCGGATTGAATTGCTATGATATAAAATCAAATACGAATGGCTGTTTTGTAAAATATTTACTCCCAATGAGCTTGAAAACGCTATAGATGAAATTGGACATGGGCTTGGCTAAAAAGACATGTTAACCTTTTGCAAGGTGCTTATTTAATAATGGATAATCGATATAGAAAAACTATTGTTTCTCACCACTCTCTGAGAGGGGTTGCTGCAGTATTGGTTGTGTTTTTTCATATTAGGGAAATATCTTACGATAAAGGCGTTGCTCTTGATTCAGTAACCAGTTTTTTTAGTATGGGGTATTTATGGGTAGACTTTTTTTTTATTTTAAGTGGTTATATTCTTTCTTATGTCTACGCTTCATTGTTTTTGCTTGATTACAAGAGTAATTTGATTAAATCTTTTTACGTTGCACGCTTCTCTAGAGTTTATCCTCTTCATTTTTTTACACTTATTTTATACCTTTTTTTAGAGTGGTCCTTTTACTCTAATCGGCCTGAAGTGGTTGGTATGCCGGGTGTAAGTTTTGAAAGCTTAGTTGCGAGTTTGCTTTTAATTCAGGGCTGGAGCTTATCTGATTTGACATTGGCACCCTTGAATAGTCCTGCCTGGAGTATTAGTACGGAGATGGCTTGTTATTTGCTATTTCCTTTTATAATAAAATGGCTGCGGTTCAATATATTTTTTGTTGGCATGATAGTTGTTAGCTTATCTGTCGCGTTGTATTTAATATATTATGGTGAGAAAGACGGTTTTGTTGTTATTCGTTGCTTTGCAGGTTTTATGTTGGGTATTTTCATTTTTATAGTATATAAGGAAATGCCGGTTACTGACTATAGGGTAGCTACGAGCTTGCAGCTAATAGGTGGGAGTGGCGTATTGTTTGCGATGCATTTTAGCTTAAGTCACTCTTTGGTTATTGCTTCCTTTGGCTTGTTATTGTATTCAACAGCGAGTGATTGTGGCTTCCTTGCAAAACTGTTAAATACACGAATATTTGTGCTTCTTGGTACGCTGTCTTATTCGATTTACCTCAATCATTGGATTATTTATAAGGCATACTTGTTTTATGGCGTTTATGTTTTTGGAGCGCTGTCAAGTAACTATAGCCCTATGAATGTTTCAATACTAAAGTATTTTTCTTTGATGTTCGTAATATTCGTGCTCTCATTTATAACCTATCGTTATATTGAAATTCCAGCTCAAAAGTACCTTAAAAGGACGCTTCAATAAAGCCGAGTAGGGCGGGCGTGGTTTTTGTGCCCACCCGGGTTGAATGTTCGAGCGCCAGATGTCCGGCATGGGCCGTTTGGTTGTTCGGATTCGTTCCGCGCATACCCATCGGTGGCTATCCTTGCGGTCTTCCGAATGCGTCGAGCTTTTTCTCGACGATTCTCCAAAATAACTCGGGTGTTCTCGCTAAAAGCTCGGGTGACGGCGTAATTTTGTGCAGTCGCCGCGTTCTGAACAAAAGTGTCCGACAAATTTTTTCGAATGTTGCGATTCGTGAGCGCAGTATTCGGTATGGTCTGCCGGTTGCGCAAATTCATCGTCTATTTGAGTCATCCTGGTGCAAAACAGCCGGATTTTGGTTGCATCTGGTGCAAATCTCCCGGCGTGGTATCGGCTCTGAGCCGCATAAATCCAGAAAAATCAAGGAATAGGTTATTTGGCATCAACCTTGCAACACTTAGCTTGTGTTGTTACTCCTACCTGTTCTCATGTGTGGACGTGGCGCTCTGGTTGGTCGAAGTTCTTCGGGCGGTCAGGGCGCATTTTTTTGTCCGCGATAAAGCTATCCCCGCTTAACCAGCCCGCTCCGCTTAAAATTTACATTTCAAATGATACTTCTGCACTCGGTAGCGTAGAGTTTCTCGAGTCGTGCCGAGCATTCGCGCCGCGCCGGTGACGTTGGCATCGTTGCGATTCAGGGCTTCCTGGATGATGAATTTTTCCATTTCGTGCAGGCTGATGCTGCCGTCCAGCGGAATGAACACGCCTTCCTGATTGACTTTGGCATTGTGATGCGCAGCGGCGGCTTGCGGGGCTTGTAACTGCAACCATTCCACCGGTAAATTATGATCGTTGGACAACAACACGCAACGTTCCAGTACATTGTGCAATTCACGGATATTGCCGGGCCAATCGTAGCTTTTCAGCGCCTGCCAGGCTTGCTCCGAAATATGGCTGACCGACTTGGCCGATTTGCGATTGCATTCGGCTATGAATTGCGGCACCAATTGATCCAGGTCCTGTTTGTGTTCGCGCAGGGCCGGCATGCGGATGTTGATCACGTTCAAACGATGATACAAATCCCGACGGAATAAGCCTTCGGCGACTTTTTCCACCAGGTCCAGATTGGTGGCGGCGATAATTTGCACATCGACGCTGATCTCCGCTTCGCTGCCGACCCGGCGGATACGCAAATCTTCCACGGCTTTTAACAGCTTGCTCTGTAAATCCAGATCCATTTCGCCGATTTCATCCAGAAACAGCGTGCCGGTGTGCGCTTGCTCGAACAGGCCGCGATGGCGCTTTTTCGCGCCGGTAAATGCACCGGCTTCGTAACCGAATAACTCGGCTTCCAGCAGTTCGCGCGGCAGCGCGGCGCAGTTGATTTCCACCAGCGGCGCGGCGGCACGGCTGCCGGAATAGTGCAGAATGCGGGCGATCATGCCTTTGCCGGTGCCGGTTTCGCCGCTGACGATCAGGCTGGAGAAGGGCACGTTGGCGATTTGTTTAAGCATCGCTCTAAGTTGCGTCATGGCCGGGCTGGAGCCGATCAAACTGTCGATGCTGTATTGATGGTTTTGGGTGGCGGTTTGTTGTTCTAAGCGGCGTTGGGCGCGGGCGCTGCGGGCGGCGCCTTCCACCAAGAGATTCAGGCGGTCCAGTGAGCAGGGTTTCTCGATAAAGTCGTATGCGCCCAGCCGCACGGCCCGCACCGAATCGGCGACACTGCCGTAGCCGGTGAGAAATACCCATTCGCTGCTGCCGATTTCCGGTTTGAGTTTTTCCAACAAATCCAGCGCGTTGCCGTCCGGCAGGTTCATGTCCGATAACACCACCAGAGGGTCCAGCGCTTGTCCGCTCAGAAACTGTTCGGCTTGTTGTAGGGAATGGGCAATGCTGACTTCCCAGCCACCCTTGCTAAAGTAGCGTGCCAATTCGGAGGCTAACAGGGCTTCATCTTCGATTATTAATAGGGTATTGGTCATCATGGTCGTGGCTGGTTTGCGAGTTACGGCATTGTATGCGACTTACCGGAGTTCGCCGGTCCATCGCTGATTTTTGCTCAGGGAAGTCAGTTCAAGTCAAAGGAATACTCAGGCTTACTCGGCCGTGGCCGGCGGCGTCGTTGTCGAGTTTAAGTTGGCCGCTCAGATCTTTGGCGAAACGTTGCACCATGACCAGTCCCAAGCCACTGCCATTTTCCTTCAGGCTGACGAAGGGGCGGATGCCTTGCCGTAAAAACGCCTCGCCAAAGCCGTCGCCGCTGTCGATCACTGTCACCGACAGGCGTTGAGCGTCTTGAGTAATATGCACCTGCACGCTGCCACTGCGGGTGCCGATTGCCTGC
The DNA here is from genome assembly GCF_057126975.1 of Methylomonas sp. 2F7. NCBI lineage: Bacteria > Pseudomonadati > Pseudomonadota > Gammaproteobacteria > Methylococcales > Methylococcaceae > Methylomonas > Methylomonas sp. 2F7. The sequence continues at coordinate 3,419,654 of NZ_CP195203.1, read as the reverse complement.
ACGGCGTTTTGCAACAGATTTAATAGCGCTTGCCGGAATTCGATTTCCGGCAACATCAAGGAACTGTCGGCTTTTCCCTGCACAGTAAATTGGATTTTATCGGTTGCCTGGTATTTGAATAGCGTGATCAAGTCGTTGACCACCGCATTCACATCGGTAGGCTGGGCAATTTTGTTGCGATGGCGCGCCGAACTGAGCAGGTCATTAAGGTGGTTGGTCAAGCGTTGCACTTCGCTATGCAATAGACCGATGCGTTGGCGCAGGTCCGGGTCGCTGGCTTCGCACAACAAGTTCTCTAAGGCCGCTTGAATAATCGCCAGCGGATTGCGCAACTCGTGGGCGGTGCTAGCAGCCATTTCGGTCAAGGCCGCCAAGCGCTCGGCTTTGGCCAGGCGCTGGCTTTGCTCCAATAATGCGTGACTGGTTTGTCGTACTTGTTGCTCCAGGCGATTGGTGTAATGTAAATGTTCCTGTTCCAGTTCGATTAAATGGTCGACCAAGTGATTGTAGCGGTCGAATAAGTCGCGCAAAATCGGATCTGCCGTCTCGCGTCTGATAGGCTGCTTAACACCTTCCGCCAGGCCGGACAATAAATCGCGCAGCGCATCCAGTGGTTCCAACACGTTATTTCGAAAAAAATAATGGCCGATCCAAAACAGCAGCAAAGGCAGAATAACGGCCAATTGCAGTTCCAGTTGACTGTCGTCCTCGACGCCGATAAGCATTTTCTCTTCTTCGTTAGTCTGCCGGTCCAGCACTTGCCGAATCATATTCACCGAATCGATTAATGCTTTCGCGTCGCCGTTGCTGGCGGCGGCAAATTTGGTTTGTAAGGTGTTTAGATCGACTGCGGATGCGAATTCAGAGCTTTTATTGTGCGTTTGTAATAAATCCAGCAGCCGGTCTTGAATGTCGTTGATCTGCTCGGCGGCTACGTCCGGGTTACTGCGGTGCAAAGCCAGTTGCGATTGCAGTTCCAACAATTCAAAAATCGTTTCCTCCAAATAGCGGCCTTTGCCAATATCGGTTTCTATGGTTTGTATCCGCTCATGATTGCGCCAGGTCAGGCGGCCAATGGCCAGTAACTCGCCTATCACCAGGATGCTCATCACAATCGTGACGAAAATGACCGGACGTAGCAAAAGTTTTAGCATGTTCGAGATCTCTCGTTGTTGACGGCGAAGCCAAGTACCGCGTTGTGGGGTGTATATCCGGTCAAATTTTACGCCGACTCAAGGGATGATTATCAAACGTCTTGCGTACCTGCCGCCAATGCGCCAGAACCTGTTCGATACGGTTGCCGTCCTCGGGCTTGAGCAGGGTGAAACACTCGCTGCTGCGCACAAAGGCCGACAGAAAATCGCCCATGATGCGTTGTTGGGTTTTGTACTCGGCCAGCGCAGCCCGCTTCAAGTTGATTTGCACGGACGACAGATTGACGCAAGCCCGGCTATGGCCGCGCAGCGGCAAATCAGCCGGCAATAATAGCGGCTGGTCGCTCCAGTCCTGCGGCATGCCCCAGTTGGAACCGGTCGGCCAGCCGTGCTGCCAGTGAATCAAATAGGCGAGTAATTTCGGTTGCGCGCGGTGAACGGGATTTTGTAGCAGCCATTTATGCACTGCAAGCAAGGTAAACATGCCCAGTCCGGCGTGGTCGGAGTCGTTTTCCATCACATCGGGAAAAGCGATGATCGTGGGTTTGGTGTCCTGCAGAATGGCGACTAGTTCGTTCAGCAAATCCTGACCGTCTTGGGCAAAGCCGCGATCTTTGGCCTCCCGGTAAGGCACGTGGTCAAAGCCGGTGAATTCGGAGCGCATCGGATTATTACGCCGCCAATGCGACACCAATGCTGAATAAATGCTGCCGTCCGAGAACCCCAGTAAATCCAGATGCACAAAGCCCTTGCCTAAAACCTCGGCGGCGCGCCGCGATTCTTCCAGACGTTTTTCGCCAAAGTCCAGATAGTCTGCCGCTGTCCTGCATCACCGCGCCGACATAAGCATCGCCGGACGTCACTACCGTCGAACGCACGCTGCCGCCCTGTTGTAATACCTGCTGGATCAGGCCGGCAGAACTCAGTGTTTCGTCGTCGGGGTGTGGAGCCAGTACCAACAGGCGCTCACCTTTACCGATTTCCATAGTCTGTTGCGCAACTGCAGACATGGGCGTTGCCAGCAATAGCAGGCAAATACATAGGTAGCGTCTGTGACAAGATGAATGCATTGAGACTCCTTGATGTTTCTGGTTTCTGGGGTGTCAGGCAGGTTGTGACTACGGGCAAGGACATTTGTTATATGACTACTTGCTAAAAATACCTTGCCAACCGCCGGAGATCAGGCGGGTGATGATCATTAAAATAAACGGTAGCGAAATACCGGTCGGCACCGCCAAGTAGCGCGGTTGCCAGGTTGGGGCAAATTTAGCCTTGTATTCGTAAAGCCCTTCAAAATTGTAAAAGTGATCGCCCAAGTCGAAAATGGTGGTGCCGATCTTATGCCACAACGGTGCCAAAGGACGGCGTTCCAGCCCGGCTAGTGGTGCCATCCCCAGCGAGAACCATTGGTAATTTTCTGCCTTGCCCCACATCATCAGTTCGGCGAACAGAAAATCCATGATGCCTTTCGGGCTTTCCAGATCGTAACGCATCAGGTCGATGGATAGCTCTTGTCGATTGTGGGTTTGCCAGAGATTGGCAAACGCTTGGATCTTACCGGATGGGTCTTTGATCACCGCGACATTGGTAAGTCGAATGTAGGATTCAGCGAAAAAGCCTAGCGAAAAACCTTTCTCGCGGGTGTTTTTGTGCGTCAACCAGGCAGCGGAAATATGTTTCAGAATTGGCAGGGCGGCTGTGACTTCATCACCCGTGAGAATTTCGAACCGATAGTCCATTTTGCCAAATTTATTGCGGGCGCTACGCTGAGAATCGCGTTGTTTGCCTTGCAAGCTGAAAGTAGTCAGGTCCACCCGGGCTTCCTCGCCTAATTTGAACAAGGACATGCCTAAATCCAAATAGTAAGGCAATAAGCTTGGACCCACTTGATAGAACACGGCTTTCGCACCGTGTAGATTGGCCTGTTCGTGGAATTCCCACAGCAGATCTTCAATGGCGGACGGTTCGCCGATGGGGTCACCCATTGCGATCCAGAACTGGCCGGTGGTTTGATACATAATGAACGCGTTGCGTGGCGGGTTCCACAGCAGATACTTGTCCGCCAGTAACGCCAAAAAGCCGTGGGTATCATCGCAGTGAGTCAGTAGATTCCTTACTTCATCGATTTCCTCGGCCGTCGGTTTTTCCAAATCCTCCGGCGGAGCCACGTTGAGTAAACGCGACAGCCCATAAGACACGCTCACCACGGAGATCAATAACAAGGCCCGCAGAAATCGAGGTGCGTCGTCTTCGTAGGAAAACTGCCACCATAATTCATTGGCGTATTCGACATCACGATGAGCGAAAAATCCTAGCCAAGTTGAGCCTGCCAGGACCATTATCACGGTGGCTATCCAGGAGGCCGAAAACGACATGCGCAACAGCGACGAGCTACGTTGGAAGTGATTGCGTGTTGGCAATAACAACAGCATGATCATTGCCAAGACCAGTGCTTCCGGCCAATCGAATCCTTTCAGCAAGGAGGCGATAATGCCCATTCCCAACAGCATCAGGCTGTCGAACCACGCGGCATCAATCCGCAACCAAATGCCTCGCGCCAAAAACAGCAGCAGTAAACCGATTAAACTACCGGCCAGATGCGAAAACTCCACAATAGGCAATGAAATTGCATCGCGTAACCAATCCATGACTTCTGAGTTGGCGGGGATGGAGCCGGAAACGATCAGGAGGCCGCCGGCTACCAATAGCAGGAGTGAGTAAAGAGGTGGCAAGATCGCACTAAGAATCTTGCTGATCAAATCACTGCTTTCAGCTAGAAGGCTACTTCGGCTGTATAGTTCGTAGCCCAGCAAACCTACACCCGCCAGTAGCAGGGGGACGAAGTAGTAAATGACCCGATACAACAATAAGGCGCTGATCAAAATCAGATGCTGATCCGTTGCTTCAACGTCCGCCATCAGCCACAGAAATGCGCTTTCAAACACACCTATACCGCCCGGAACCTGGCTAATGACGCCCATCACCTGGGCCACCACGAACACCACCAGGAAGGCGCCGAAATCAATGTCCACCTGGTTTAGCAACAGCACCCACAACACGAGCGACGACAACACCACGTCGATACTGGCGACCAGGGTTTGCCAAAATGCCATTCGGGGTGAGGGCAGATGTAATTCGAAACCTTTAATCAATAAGGGCTTACGCCATAGAAAAACCCCACCCCAATAGGCTAGCAAACTAATCGCGCAAATCAGACTGACCCAATGAATGGCCGATGGTTCTTGAATAGTGCTGGATAAATAGTGAGGCAATATCAAGCTGCCCACCAGGCCCAAGGTCAGCGCGCCCAGCAGATAGGTCACTGTCTGAAACAAGGAAATCTTTAAAATGTCCCAGCCGTGCACGCCCCACCCGGAGTAAAACCGATAGCGGATCGAGCCGCCAGAGGCCCAGGCATGGCCGGTGTTATTGCTAATCGCGTAACTTAATAAAGCCGCCGGGATCACCTTTCCTAGCGGAATTAGGCTATGCCCGGTGAAACGTAATGCCAGCCAGTCATAACCGGCCAATACCAGATAGTTAATCACGGTCAGTAGCAAAGCGGCACCGATGATAAGCATCGGTGTGGTTTTCAGTGTGGTTAGAATGTCGCTTAGATCGTGCATGGCTAACTGCCGATGAGCGATGTAAAGCGCGCAGGCAAATAAGGCCACCGGCAGCCAATGGCTGATCCACTGTAAGAAGTGACTTAGGCTTTTGCGAGTCATGGGCTGTTATAAGTTGGGATGAAATCAGTGGATACCATGCTGTTGGTAAACGTCCAGAATTTGCCGGGTCAGCTTGGGGTAATCTTGGTCGAAATGGTGGCCACCAGGCAGTTCCAGAATGCGGGCATCGCTATTGGCCAAGGCCGTACAGGCGGTCTCGGATTTTTCGTCTTTGCCATAAATACACAAAATTTTCTGTTTCGGCAGCTTTATCAGTTCCGGTGCCAAAGTGTGTTCCCCGTCGCTTTGCCCGAGCCAGCCGGTCACGTGGATTTCAAAATCGGCGTGGTCAGCCAATGCCAACAATACCAGCAGCGATACGCTGTTTTGATCGGGCGCGGACAGGCGATTGTATATTGGCGGCAAAACGTCGGCGCCAAACGAATATCCAGCCAGCACAAAAGACTTTACGCCCCAGTTTTTTCCATAGTACGCCATGGTGGTGGCCAGATCGGCGGCGGCCTGTTCCGGCGTTTTATGCTCCCAGAAATAGCGTAAGACATCGACACCGACTACCGGATAATTTTGCGCCGCCATCTCGTCGGCGACGGTTCTATCCAGGTCGCGCCAGCCGCCGTCACCGGAATAGAACAGCGTCACCGTATCGCTGGCTTTGGCGGCAGGCACTTCCACCACCGGCATTGGTGGGGACGCCTGACTGCTTTGACCAATCGCTGATTTGACTGCCTCGATCAATAAGTTGTCCAACGGTGTGTCGTAAGCGGCAATTCGGGTATCAACATCGCCTAATGTCTGGATAAACACTGCGGTTTCGTCAGATGGTTGATCGGTCCACACCGATCGCCAGTTGCCTTTGGGGGCTGGCGCGGAAATCAGCAAGCCTTGCTGATTCTTCTGCGAGCTGCTTAATGGTGGGCATAAGTCTAAATCAGCCGGTAACATCACCGAAAAACCGATAGAAAGATTGATGGTTTCGTTCCCAATAGGGTCTTGAGCATTCAGAAACGGTAACAATGCCGCTTCGGCAACCCCCGCAACTATTAGTCGGTTAATCGCTGGGCGAGGCAGCTGTTTTATCAAACCATTAATGGAAGTGGCGATAAAGTGGCTATCCAGGCATTCCTTATTTTCAATATGAAATCGTTTAAAGATCGTGGCGGTATCAATGACGGCCGCAGTTACGCCGGTTGCCGCCAGTCGCTGTGCCAAGGCTCTTGGGGGATACTTTTGGCTATCGACAAACACTATTCCCATACCGTGAGAGTTCCAAAGGGGTTCGGCGACATTGATATCCCCGAAACCTTCGGTAGTGAGCTGTTTTTCTACAAGCAGCGGACTTTTTTGAACACTTAGCCAGACACCTGCCGACATGAGACCTAAAGTCAGAAACACCAAGAGTACTCTTTTGATTTTCATAGTCTGACCCATTAAAAAGCGCTTAAGGCATAGTGCATCATTGGTTTAAGTCCAAGAATGATGCAATTAACTGGTTAACCTGGCGTGCGTGAGTAACCGGTGCCGCATGGCCCGCGCCCAAGACAATTTCTATTTTTGCTCTTGCCAACATTTGCGCCAATTCGCCAGAGTGTGGGAGATCGATAATGTCGTTTTCGCCGGCGATGACTAAGGTCGGCGCGGTAATTTCCTGCAAATCTGTATGCTTGAGTTGCGGTGCCACTCGCCACAGGGCTTTAATCTCCGCTTCCAGAGCCGGGTGGTTTTCTCCCGCGCCAGACCACCAGCCTCGTAGCCAATCGAGTAACTTATGTTGCGGTGGGCTTATTGCATCAACTTGAGAGTTGTCGGCTGCCTGGATTACACCAGAGGGGTGGAAATTGGCGCTTATTGCGATGATTTTTCCCACGCGTTGCGGGGACTCCAGACCCAATATCAGCGCAATAATGCCGCCATCGCTCCAGCCAACAATATTGGTACGTTGAATACCGAGTCGGTCCAACACCAACAAGGTGTCTTCCGCAAAAACCTGATATGTCAGCGCAGAATGGCCGGGTGTCGACTCGCCGTGGCCACGCGTATCGATCAGTATTACACGTCGGCCCGATTCTACGAGCCAGGGTATCTGCGAAAACCAGCTGAGTTTATTGCTCAAGCCGCCATGCAGTAACAGGATGGGCTCGCCCTGACCGTAAGCGACATAACGAATTTGGGCGCCCTGATTTTCAATGTCGCCACTGACCGTTTGGGTGCTGGTAGTCGCTTTCCAGATTAGGTAATTTAGAAAATTTCCCGACATCGGGCTTAACCAAATCCAAACGGAGAAAAAAAAGACCAGTAAAAATACTCCGCTCATCTGCAATATGCGCTTCATTAAAATTGTTGCCTCACATTTGAGGTAGCCGGATCTCTTGGTTTGTCGCGTCTTTGAGCTAATCAGGCTTATATAATCTTGCAACTGATTAATGCATCCTCATTAAACTCGTAAATGGCGCACAAACGGTGGTAGCCATCGGCAATGATCACTTTGCCATTTTGTGAATCTCGGACCAGTAGTAAAGGGGAAAGACTTTTCTGTTTCCGGATCTTCTTTATATCCTTCTCTACGTGCGAATTGCTGACGCCCAATAATGACAGCTGTGAAGCCCTGAAGAGGTCCTTGGCCTTGAATTGCACCACGGCAGCGCCTCTTAATCGGGCTATCATCTCGGCTACCTTGTCGTCGCTGTAAAGAATGCTGAGATAAGAGCCGGCTGCCGGGTAATCATGTTCTTCGACATCGGGCAACCAATGAATCTCTGTTGTGTTTGTTTTAGGCATGACTAATTCTCCGGGGCGGACTGTGTTGAGCGGGCTAGACTAAAACTCAAAATGCGCCCTGACACCATACACATCGACAGGTCCGCGATCCGCGTTGTAAGCGGGGTTGGCGATGTGCTGGTAATCAAGCGTCATCCAGGCGGACTGCAGCAAGCGCAGTTTGTAATAAATATCCACTACTTGTTCGGGCCGGTAACGCAGATTGCCGTCGCCGATAAAACCGTCCACCCCGCCCAGGCGTAAATACTCGGCATGGCCCGCGGAAATCCAGCTCGTGGCATAGGCGATCCCCAGTGCGTCGTAATGTCGGCCCCAACTCTCGCCGCCGATTAACGTGCCAAACGATAGCGAGCGATCCGCCGAGGTATAGGAATACACTTCGGTTTTGCCGTCGCTGACCATGCCGCGTAAAAACACGCCGACACCATCAACCAACTGTTGCTCCATGTTGATGCCTATGCCCATTTTGACGTTGGCTCTTCGCACCCAGCACAGATCGGGGGCGCTGCTATTAGCCGAGTCGTAGTTAAAGCTGGTGCAATTCGCGGCGTTTTGCGCCGGATTGGCTTGGTAGGCGGCGATGGCATGGTCCCAGCGCCCCATGCGTTCGCGGTTACGATAGGCCAATAGCCTGATCGCACCCGGTTGCTTAAAAAGTTCATGGCGATGCTCAAGCTCCGCTTGATCGCCGTAGTATTTGAACAGCCGAAAATCCAGCGGTAAGTCGTTTGGATTTTGCGGTGTGGCGAAGCGGCCCAGGCGAAAGGTCCAGTCGTCAAAATAATATTCTGCCGCCAAGCCTACACTGTAACCTCGGGCATCGGCGGCAAAATCGTATGCGGCATTGGTTAGAAAGGCCATGTTTAGAAACTGCTGGCGCAAATCGGCGGCATAGCTGTTTTTATCGAAAATATCCAGGACACTGAGGTTGCCGCCGGCAATGACCAAGCGCTGGCTATTAAAACTGCCGGCCAACTGCATGGGCCCGGAGCTCACCGAATGGCTGTCGCCACCCAGATTGAAAGTCTGTTTTAAATAGAAACGCGATTTATACCAAGTCGCGCTGACCGAACCGGATTTTTGCAATTCAAAGTTTTGGATGCTGCCGCCGAGACCTTTTAAGTCCGACAAGGGCAGTTCGGAAATCATCTCCGGCGCTAGATAAATTTCACCGCCTTGCCAGGCTTTCAAGCCGAAATACGCCGTGACTGTGCCGGTGAAACTGCGCTCGGCATTCGGCAACAACGAATGCGGCGTACCATTTAGGTTGGTGTATTGAGCCGGGAAGGCCGGTTTCCAGCTGGAAATATAAGTGGCTTGGCCATAAGCATTCCAGCGCTCGTCGACCGTATCGTGCAGAGCGTGGTCGGCCAGCAATTGCATAAACGAAAAGTTAGCGTCTTCCCCATCAGATGGGTGTTCCGTGGCTTCAGCGTTGGCAAAACTAAGTGTTAGCGCCAACAGCGCGCCGTAGGAACATGTCGGGAGAGATAGATGGCACATAGGGTTCAGCCTAAATCCTTGTCCCGCTCGCCGCTGCTGACGCGGCCGCCTTCCAGCGCGTCCAGGATGTACACCTTGCCGTCGCCATGATGCCCGCTGTGGGCGCTACGCATGATGGTCTCGAAAATAATCTCCACTAAGTCGTCCGGCGCGAAAATCTCCAGACGCTTTTTCACGAGAAACGGCTTGTAGTCTTGACTGTGCTCCGTCCGCTCGCGGCCGAAGCCTTCGCAATCCACGATCGACATCCCAGGAAAGCCCGGTATCTCCATCAAGGCCATCGTGATCTGGCTGAGCTTGTGCGGCTGCACATAAGCGCGAATTTCTTTCATAGTAGTCCCCTAAAGCTCGTCAGGTTCGGCAAAGTAACGATATAGCGCGGGTAGCAGGGTCAAGGTCAAAAGGGTGGCAGTGATCAATCCACCGATAATGACGATGGCAAACGGCTTGGCGGTTTCCGAGCCGACGCTGGTCGATAACGCGGCGGGCAGTAAACCCAGCATCGCCATTAAGGCAGTCATCACCACCGGCCGCAAGCGGCTCACCGAGCCATTGACAATCGCGTCATGCAATTTTTGGCCGTCTCGGCGCAGCTTGTTCAATTGTGATACCAGAATCACCCCATTTTGGACGGCAATCCCAAATAGGGCAATGAAGCCAACCGCCGCCGACACGCTCAGGTTGATACCGGTTGCTAATAAAATCAGCAAGCCTCCGATCATGGCGAACGGCACGTTCATCACGATCAGCAAGGCATTTTTGATCGACATGAACGCCCAGAACAGCAACACGAAAATGAGTCCGAGACTGATCGGTACGATCACAGACAAGCGTTTCATCGCCCGCTGCTGATTCTCGAATTGGCCGCTCCAGACGATGTTATAGCCGGGCGGTAAATCAACTTGCGCTGCCACTTTTTGTTGAGCTTCGGCGACGAAGCTGCCCTGGTCGCGGTCGATCAGATTACATTTGATGGCAATCCGCCGCATATTGTCTTCGCGACTGATACGGGAAGCGCCTTGATTGATTTTGATGGTGGCCAGCTCCGAAATGGGGATGCGCTGGCCGCTTGGGGTTTGCACCGTCAAGCTTTCCAGATTGGCCACCGAATTGCGGGCACTGTCTTCATAACGCAAAGTGATGTCGAAGCGGCGTTCGCCTTCCAGAAATTGCGATGCCGCTTTGCCGCCCATGCCGATTTCCATCACCCGCTCCACGTCGGCGACATTGATGCCGTAGCGCGACACCTTGGCCCGGTCGATATCGACGATGACTTGCGCCAAGCCAGCTTGCTGTTCGGCGGCGACGTCGGTGGCGCCTTGAATGCCGGCCAGGATATGGGTGACTTGATCGGCTCGGTCTTGCAAGGTTTGCAAATCGCTGCCGAAGATTTTGATGGCGATTTCACCTTTTACGCCGGAAATGGCTTCTTCGACATTGTCCTGAATTGCCTGGGAAAAGTTGGTGAGGATGCCCGGAAAAATCGCCAGCGCTTTATCCATGGCCTGTACCAAATCGTCTTTTCGCTTATAGCGCCAGGTATCCTTAGGTTTCAGATCGATCAACACCTCCAAGTTATTAAAACCTTTGGGGTCGGTGCCGTCTTCCGGCCGGCCGAGTTGGGTGATGATGGTTTTGGCTTCCGAAAATGTTTCCAGGGTTTCGCGTACCTGCCTTTCCAATTGTTTGGCGGTGGTCAGCGACACCGGCGTTGGCAGGGTGATGGTTAGCCAAATATTGCCTTCGTCGAGTTTGGGCATAAACTCGGTACCGATCAGTTTCACCGACATAAAGCTCAACACCAAGGCGGTGCTTGCGGTGATGAATACCCCACGAGCATGCCGCAACACCCATTCCAGGACGCGTCGGTAGCGTTGTTCCATGGCGTGCACCAGCGGATTGTGTTGCTCGGCGAGTTTCGGACCCAGCAAATAGGTGAGCATCGACGGGACAAAGGTCAGGCTGAACAGCATGGACGCTACCAAGGCAAAGCTCAGGGTATAAGCCATCGGCGAAAAGATTTTGGCTTCGACGCGCTGGAAGGTAAAAATCGGCAAAAAGGCGATGATGATAATGGCTTTGGAAAATAGGATGGGGCGGCCCATTTCGGTGGCCGTGGTGAGTAGCGATTGCCGCAAATGCCGGATGTCGGCATTACGTTGCAAATCCAGCGTCACTTGCACCATCACGGCTTCCACCAGCACCACCGCGCCGTCGACGATGATGCCGAAGTCGATGGCGCCTAGCGAAATCAGGTTGGCGGAGATGCCGCCGAGATCCACCAGGATGAACGCGAACAGCAAAGATAAGGGAATAATCAAGGTCACCAGCAGCGCCGCGACAAAGCGCCGTAAAAACACCAGCAAGATGATCAGGATCAAGACCGCGCCTTCGATCATGTTATGTTCGACGGTATGGATGGTATGTCCGACCAGCTCGGTTCTATCGTAAAACGGCGTGATTTTCACGCCGGGCGGCAAGCCGAAGTCGTTGAGTTCCTGGACTTTCTGTTTCACGCCATTCAGCACATTCACCGCATCACGACCCTTAATTAAGAGCACGATGCCTTCAACCACATCATCGCGCTGATTCATGCCGACCATGCCATTGCGTGGTTGCGGCCCGACGCTGATATCCGCCACATCTTTGATGCGCACCGGTACGCCGTCGTTGGTAGCGACGACAATTTCGCCGATTTCCTCCGCAGACTTCAACAAGCCGGTACCCCGCACCACCAAGGCTTCATCGCCGTGTTCTATGTAGCCGCCGCCGGTATTGGTGTTATTGGCGGCGATGGCTGCGAACACTTGGTTGAGATCGACGCGATAATTTTTTAAGCGGTCGGGTTTAGCGGCGACTTTGTATTCTTTCACCCCACCGCCGAAACCGACGACATCGGCAACCCCCTGTACCGAGCGCAGCCGGGGTTCGATGATCCAATCCTGCAAGGCGCGCTGCTCCACTAACGGTAGATTTTTCGCATCGATCACGTAACGCAAAATCTCGCCGACGCCCGTCGATAACGGCCCCAATTGTGGTTTGGTATCGTCGGGAAGGTCGGCATATTGCAGACGTTCCAGCACTTGTTGCCGGGAGAAATAATCCTCGGCTGTGTCATCGAAGGTCAGCGTTACCACCGATAAGCCGAAAATGGATACCGAACGCATATTCAATAGATGCGGCAGGCCGTTCATTTCCCGCTCGATGGGCAGGGAGATTTGCTTTTCCACTTCTTCCGGTGCCTGGCCGGGAAATTGGGTGACTACCTGTACAAAAACGTTTTGTACATCGGGGAAGGCCTGCACCGGTAGATTTTCAAAGGCGATGATGCCGGATACGGCGATGGACAGTGTGGCACCGATGACCATCAGCCGTTGTTGTAAACAAAACGCGATAAGACGCTCGATCATGTCAGTGTCCTGGGTAAGGCGCTAGGGCTGGTGGGTGCTTTCGGTTTCGACTTCTTCTTCGGCGCGCAACATCAACGCCCCTGCGGTCACCAGCATTTCGTTGGCGTCCAGTCCTTGGGTGACCACCGCCTGGTCTTTCAAACGCAAACCTATATCGACGCGGCGTTGTCGGTAACGATTGTCGTCTAACGCAATAAACACATAATCGGCGTCGCCTTCGGTAAACACGGCGGTTAGTGGAATCACGAAAGCCAAATCATCGGCTGCGCTTTCTACCGTGATGGTGGCGTACATACCCGGCATCAGCCGACCCTCCGGATTATCGAGTTTGCAGCGCACTTGCACTGTGCGCGTGGTTTCATCGAGTACTTGGCCGATGTATTCCACTGTCGCTGGAAATATTTCGCCGGGGTAGGCGGGTACGGTTACGGCTACCTTCTGGCCCAATTTGATTTTGCCGATATTGATTTCAAATACCTCCATTAACACCGTAAGATGTTGCAGATCGGTGACTACGTACAAGGGCTTGTCAAAATCCGGCCTGACTTCCAAGCCCGGATTGACATTGCGTTCCACCACCACCCCGGCGAGCGGCGCGCGCAGTGCAAAGCGGCCATCGGCTTGCCGGGCCGACAAGTGCAGATTTTTTAGGCGGTCTGACGCGCGTTGCAGGTCGCTGCGGGCGCTGCTTAAGTCGCTTTGCGCTTGTTCCAATTCTTTGCGGGAAATCGCTTTGCCGGCGAATAACTCTTGCTGGCGCGTCAAGCTGTGCTCGGCCAAGGTGGCAGCGGCTTGGGCCTTGGCAAAGTCGGCTTCGGCGTCGGCAACATCGGGGCTGTCCAGTTCCAACAAGGTTGATCCGGCTTGAACCGCTGTGCCCAGTGCGATGGGCTTGCTAATCACTCGCCCGGCCACTGGCGAACTAATGCGCGAGGTCAAACTCTCGTCGTATACGATTTTACCGGCCAGGGGTTCCAGTAAAGGATGTTGAGCCAGGCTGAGTTTGGCGGTTTTGACGTAGGCTTTTTTCGGTGAGTCCGGTGCCAGGACGACTTCACCGACCGGAATGGCCGGCTTTGGCGGTTTAGGCGCATGGTCGGCGCCATCGGAACATGCTGTCAGTATGCCCATAGCCAGTAGCAAGCAAGAAACCGATGTGAGTTTGAGCAACGATTTCATGGGGTTTTTGATGTCCATAATTTGTTCCAATCTGCTATTGAATGTGCGTCTGTGCGCGTTCGCTGGCCTGGTCGTTGGCGACGCTGTTATTTCCCAGGTCCTCGCCCAGCGCCTTGGCCAGATCGTAATAAGCATTGGCTCGGCTGATGAGGGCCTGGCTGTAATCGCGCATCACGCTTTTGTAGCTGCGTTGTGCCTCGATAAAGTCCAAGACGCTGGTGGCGCCCTTGCTGTAGGCGAGTTCAGCGCTATCGCGCACCGCCCGTGCATCGTCCAGTAAGCCGCTTTGAAAACGGCGCACGATTTTGTCCGCGCTTTGCCAGGTCACTAAGGTTGTGGCGACATCGTTGCGAATCCTCAACTCGGTTTGCTCCACAGCCAGTTGGTTCTGGGTTAAAGAAACCGCCGCTTTGTCGGATTGGCCTTGGTACTGATCAAACAAGGGGACCGGTACACTGACGCCGACGAAAAATGAATTCAATGCGTTGTTGCTGGGATCACGCGCATAGCCGGCATTGACCGTTACATCCGGGTATTTCAGGCGTCGGGCCAATTCCAGTTCTTTTTCCGCTTGAGCGGCCCGTTGTTTGTCGGCCAGAAAATCCGGGCGCTGGCGTAGGGCAGTCTGCATTAAGTCATCAATCGAGCCGTTCTGCCCAAGGTCTTTGATCTCAGGCCATTGTTCTTTGGCTTCGAACGCCAGGCCGTCTTTCGGCCAGCGCAATATGACCGCCAAACCGGCCTGGGCCTGTTCCACCGCCGCTTGGGCAGTATCCAGATCGGATTGGGCGCGCATGGCTTCCATTTTTACCCGCAGAAAATCGGATTCGGCGATATCGCCGCTGTTCATTCTGAGTTGATTGGCCTTGGTGATGGTTTGGTAATGATCGACAATTTCCTGTGCCAACCAGCGATTCTTTTGCGCTAACAGCAAGTCGTAATAGGCGTCTCTGACCATATTGGAAAAGATGCGCAACGCATCCCGAAAATCGCTTTCCGCCGCCTGGGTGGCAAAACCGCTGCTTTCGATGCGCAGGCCGCGCTTTCCCGCCACCTCGATTAACTGACTGAAGGAGAAATATTCGGCCGGACCGCACGAAACGCTGGGATCGTGATTGCAGCCGCTGGCGTTCGAGCCCATGTTGGGCCGGTTGCTGATTTCCGAAATTTGTACCCCCAAGGTCGGATTGGGTATCGCTGCGGCAATCACCGCATCGGCGCGGGATTGGTCGATATTGTATTGGGCGGCGATCAGATCGAGATTGCGTTGGTAAAACAGAACCAGGGCTTCGTCTATCGATAAAGGTATGCTCTGAGCGTTACTCTGCATCGCCGTCAAACAGCCCAGCAAGCCTAATGCCGCTTTTTGGATTAAACGCTGGTATTTCATGGTTAGTCACCGTGGTCGAACCATTGAACGTGGTTGGTAACCAATGTTAGCAATTAGTTTGCCAAGGTGTCTGCATACCAAGTAAATGTCGGAAATTTGGCTGATTTCAACCTTGTTTCTAGTTAGGGATGGTCAAGCCAGTGGTTATTTACAACAAATACGGTTTATTTAAACCAGTGGTTTTCGGGGATTGGCCGGAAAAACCCAGCCGTTGAGGCAAGCATTCCGGGTGGCGGGAGCAAGTCGTGTTGAACGTTTGCTGGATTTTATGGCGGAACCGTTGCAGTGTCGCCAGGCGCACTCGGCAGCGGGCATTTGGGGTAGGCTAAGCGGATTAAGCGCTCGCCGGGTAGTCGGAATTTTTAGCTTTAAAAAATGCCGCCAATCCTTGGCAGCGAATCGAGAGATAATTAACTCTTGCCGTAAATTCGAATTCCGATTTACGGTAAGGTGCAAATGCCGTTTCCGCCGTCTCTAACGTAGTAGTCGGTGGACAGTGTGCCATTGGCGGCCGAAATTACGTTTAAACCCGCACCCAGAAAGATAGGCACTGATCTTCGGGTGGTTCCGTTCAATTGGGTTAAAGGCGTGCCGTTGATTGATACATTCAGCAAATAGCTACCGTTATCGAACAGGTTGACAAAAAACTGAGTATTGCCGGTGGCGGGATTCAAGGCGCAGCCAGGGGTCGTAAGAGTATAGGATTTACCGCTGGCGGCGTATTCTAGGGTGCTGTCGGCGCTGAACGTGTTACCTGACGTATCCGGTAAATTGCAGAAGCCCGGTTGTACGGTAAAAGTGTAAGTGTCGGCTGTTCTGGCGGACAGCGCGACCACTACAGTGTTATTGCCGTCATAAAGCCAGACGTTGGCGGAGGATTGCGCGGCACTAACCTTAGCTATAGCTCCTCCATTGAGAGTGATCGTGGCCTTATCTTTCGGTTTTGGGTTGAATAAGCCGGTTTGCGCGGTTGCGGCCTGCAAACCGGTTGCTGGGTTTACGGCGCACTGAACCATGGATGATGCAAAGGTTTTTCCGCTTGGGCCGATTTGGACGTTTGTTGCCGCTTCAACCGATGGTATTGAAGACAACACCGAGATAATTGCCAATAGATTTATTGACAAGCTTTTTATCGTTTTCATATTCCATACGCCTATAGATTAATTAGAGAGGTCTAATTTATCGGTCGGTCATGAACTCAATGTTAATTCCACATTAAAATCACGTTAAATCTCTCTTTCAAAAGGGGCCAATGTTCGCGGATTGATAGTCAAAATAGATCAAACAATTTCAAAGGAAAAAATGACGGCAATGACTGTCATCGACACCAGCCCAATTATAAAAAGCACTTCCGCCCAGCGTTCCAGCCCTATTGTTGACCGCTCCAGCCGAATCGATAAAAACGATAGTAGTGCGCTGATGGTGAATAGCAAACTGTCTATCGCCAGCGCCTTGTCGATAACATAGCCAACCATATCTGAAGGCTGACCTTTCACGATGCTGATGACCATAATACAAACACCTACCATCGTGGCCGAATTCGGCAAAATGTGTAGGGATAGGTCGTTGTTGTTAGTTCTCAAGGGGTATTTATACGGTATTAAAGCCGTGTGCGTGGTTTTTGCAGCAATGAATATGACTAGGTCGCGCACTACGATCTGTTGGAGTTGGGTCATGCTAGTTTTAATGAACGTCCAATACCCGACCGTTTAGTTTTTGTTCGGCGCGAGCATTGTCGTGATAGAACTTGCTGCTGAAATCTCTTATCTGCTGTTCCGATACTTCCAAGATGTCTTGCAGGACGAACCACTGCACGCCTTCGCTGCATGGCGGCGTCGTTAGTGAGCCGGCATAGGTATAGAAATGTTGGGTATGTTCCGGCAGTAATAGCGCGGGGCGGATCATGATCGGCGGATTGATGGTATCACCGATATGCTTGGGTGATTGTTCAAGAATTTCCTGGAATGCCGGGTTGTGTGCGCCGGCTTTGACTAATACACCCAGTACCGCCATCCGGCCGTCGGCGGTACCGTTGACAAAATGAATCTCCAGAGGGTAGGTCATACCATTCAGCAAGTGCTCGCTGGGTGCATGAAAATGAAATTGCAGCAAATCGTATTCGTTATTGCCGAAGTTTAACTTGCCTTTGCTGGTGTTGGCTCTGATGGTATGACCGTTGTTGGTCAGACTCAGCGGGATTTCCATGTAATTGGGTTGTAGCTCGTCAATCTTTTCGACTTTTACGGCGTTGCCCGCTTCGATGTTTACCGGCGATTGTTTTTGGCCGATGCCGCATCCGCGTACGGAAAAGGCGGTCTGTAGAGTTGGTCCTTTAATTCGCCCCAGCGTTCTTGTGCCTCGTAAGTCCAATGCGGGTCGGCATGGCCGTCGGCTGCGAAAGCTCTAATGGGGTTTAATATCAGACTGAAAACGGCTAAACAGGCGAGCAGCGTGAAGTTGTGGTTCATGGAGCGATTAAAAACCATCGATTGTTAAGTGAATTAAAGGCCGGCCAAGCGTCGAAAGCTTCTTAGCAAGTGTATCGAGGGTCTTTGCATTTTTCTAACAAACTCCGGCTCTTTCTAAACAACACATGACAGGAGATGCAGGTGTTGGTGATGGTGTCCAATGTGGCCGGAATTTCTCGCAATTGGTTTTGACCGGCCAAGTCTTGCATGTGTGCGGCACTCATGCGCAGTTTGTCCGCCAAAGCAAGAAAGGTGGTTTGTTCGTCGGGTTTTAGATTTAGTGAGGGTAGCGTTTCTACAATGGATTTTTCGCTGGCGGCCAGCTCGTTGGCAATTCTGGCGATTTCGGCAGTTTTCAACTCACGTTGCTCACCTAAATTGATTTCGCTGCTTAGTTGGGCGTAAACCAGTTCGTTGATTTGCTGCATCACTTGTTGCAAGCGATTATTTTGAATCGCATGCATGGCGGGTTCGCCGGTTTCCGGCGGCTCGAGGGTTTTGCTGCTTTTCGTTACTGCCGGTCGGGTGTCGGATGATTGCCGTGTGACGCTAGGTTCAAACCTTGAGTCGCTGGAGCAAGACGTGACGTTGAAAAATATTATAAAAATAATGATGATTCGGGTCATGTCATTTGCCTGTTCAGTGATATTTGTTAATGTCGATCGCAAATTGCACGTCGGCATCTGCTGATAGTACGAAACAATCTAGTTGATTAAGCAAGAAAAGTCGCAATACACCGTTTATAGCCGCCAAGTTAGAAATTAACAAACACTGACGCCATGCCCAAATGCCGCATCGTCGCCGCACTGTGATTGGCGTTATCGACATATTGATTCATGTAACCCAATTCTGTTCTAACATTTTTGTTGAAGCTCCAACCGAAACCGGCAAACGCCCGGTTTTGATCGAAGCCGGATTTACCGCCAAAGGTGGTGGAATTGACCCGGTAAAAAGCTTCATCCCAGGCGATCATGCTCAAGTGCGGTTCGAATTCGAACGGGTGCAGGAATCTGATCATTTGCCGGGGGCGTTCGCGCAACTGGTCGCCATTCAGAAAGTTGGTTTCCCACATCGTGCGGAAGGTAAAAGTGCCTATTTCGGTGGGCAACACATAGCGGAATGCCGGCCAAATGTCTTGTTGGGACACATAAGATTTGCCGATGTTTTGAGTCGGCAGCCAGGTATAACCGGCCCAGAGGGTGGCGCGGTCGCTCAAGGAATAACCCAGTGCAGTGCGAACCATGCCCTGATACCAATGGCCCCAATCGCCATCGAAGCGCGATTGGCCTTCTAGCCAGATGCGCCCGTTTTTCAGATTAGGATCGATAAAGCCCATGCTGCCTTCGGCCACGGTTTGTAACCAGGCGCCGGAGTCCTCTGTCAGATCGTTGGCCATAGCGTCGGCAGATATTACTGTTAGCGATAGGCAGCCTATAAACGACAAACAAAATTTTTTTCCGGATAGCTTGTGCATAAAGTTTCCCCAAAATTTAAACAATAGTCGGCTTATCTCCCTGCGTTATCGGGAGGTGAGGTCTTCTGTCGGTGTGGTTAAAACAAAGAGCTTATGGATGGCAAAGCGTCACTCCGGCGGTTCGACCGGTCGGAGTGACAGTGTTACCCGGTCAGAGCGCAATTTTGCGGCGTGCAGAGAGATGGTGGTCGGAATAACTTTCATGATCGTCCAAGCCGACAATTTCGCAACGGCCGCCTGCTTGCTTGTAGTCTTCGGCAAAATGGTGAATGAATTCCATCACGGTGTGGTCGATCAGATTGGCTTCGGTCAGATCGAAAAACACGATTTTGCGTTGCGGAAAATCGGCCAGCAAGCTTTTTAAGGTGATGAAGTTGGAGAACACCGCTGCGCCGGATACCTCAATGTGATAGGTGTCTGCATCGGCTTGGAACACGTTAAAAGCCATTGAAAATGCGTTACGCAGTTTTAAACCGCGGCTGACGTGAATCGCCAGTTCCACCGCGATGCCTATCGTTACACCAACCAATAAATCGGTAGCCAAGACGCCGAGGATTGTAATGACGAACACTGCAAAATTGTCGACACCCACCGCTAGGGTTTTCGCAAATTCTCTGGGTGAGGCTAGGCGAAAACCGGTGAAGACTAACAGCGCGGCCAGGGCCGATAGCGGGATTTCGTGAATCAGTTTGGGAAACAGTGCCACGAAGACGAGCAAAAATAGACCGTGAAAGAAGTTGGCCCAGCCTGTTTTGGCGCCGTTATTGATGTTTGCGGAGCTGCGGACGATTTCGGCAATCATGGGCAAGCCGCCGATCATGCCAGCGACCATGTTGCCGATCCCCACAGCCGTCAAATCGCGATTCAGGTTGGAGCTGCGTTTATACGGGTCGAGTTTATCCACGGCCGAGGCGCTCAACAAACTTTCCAGACTACCGACCAGCCAAATGGTTAATACCGCTAGCCAGAATTCGCCGGTGGCAATCTTGCCGAAGTCCGGCCAATAAAACCCGGCTAGAAAATGTTCCGGCACTGCTACCAGAAACGACGGGCCGACGCTGAATTCGTGATGCGGCAGAATCGTTGCATCCGGCAGAAACAGGTATTGATGGATATGATCCAAATCAAAATACTGACCCAAGGCCAAGCCCAACAATACCACCAGCAGCGGGGCGGGGATCATTTTCAAGGTCGGATGTTTGATCACCGACCAAAGTATCAATAGCAGCAAGCCGAGTAGGCCGATTAACGATACCTCCGGATTCATTTCCATCAGCGAATGCGGGATCTCGGCGATGGTGCCCAACAAAGATTTAGCTTCCGGCTTAACGCCGAGCAAGGTGTGAATCTGCTTGGCCATGATGATGATGCCGATGGCGGCCAACATGCCGTGCACGACCGATGAGGGAAAAAACGCGCTGAGCTTGCCAGCTTTGAACACACCGAGCAGCACCTGCAAGACGCTGGCAATAACGATGGCGGCCAGCGTGTAGCGATAACCGGCCATCGCATCACCTTGTCCTAGGGATTGGACGGCATCCACAATCACCACGATCAAGCCGGCGGCGGGACCGTTGATGGTCACGTAGGAACCACTTAGTCGCGATACCAAAACGCCGCCGATTATCGCGGAAATGATACCGGACATGGGCGGAAAGCCCGACGCCATGGCGATACCCAGACATAGCGGCAAGGCAATCAAAAACACTAAAAAACCGGATAGCAAATCGCTACGCCAGTTTTCAATCAAACCGGGTAGTCCGGTCTTTGGCAGGATGACTGGAGTTGATGTGGTCATGGTTTTTCTCAAGAAGCCAAGGAAAACCAAAGCACAGCGAGAAACATGCCAGTTTTGCACGAACTGTGTCAGGGCTGATATATCAAGGGTTGTGACAGTGGCTAGCCTTAAAATTGTTGTAGATTTGGTTCGCTGGCCTGGTTGATTCGTCCGCTTCAACCAGTTGGGTGGTTTATTTGCACCGATGGTGCTTGGCTTGGGGTTTAATTAATAAGCTGGAAACGTTGGTATGCCAGGGTTTAGGGATTTGGCACGCACTATGCAAAGTGAAGCATAAGAGGCTGTGTGCCTCAACTTCTGTTTGACTAGCGAGGTTTAAGTTACAGATGTCTGCTTCTGCCCATCAAAATGTTCACAACGCTGCTTTCGATCTAAATGCGGCTATCGAGCACATCGCTCATTGGCTGCCCAGCCAGGGGCCGATCAAGGATTTTATTCACCACAACACCTTGCATGCCGTGCAGGACTATCCGTTTCACGAAGGGGTGGCGGTGGCGGCTCAGGTGTATGGCGCGAAAAGCTATTTGCCCTTGGCCGATTACCTGAAACGCTATGACGAAGGCCGGATCAGCGATCAAGCACTGGAATGGGCGATTGCTCAGACCAATTGCAGCGTTTATCAAGAGCAGTCGTTGCGGTCATCTTTGTTTGAGCCGGATGATCATAGCCATTATCCGCCGCAGTCCTTGGCTAACCATGGTATCCGCAGCGCCTGGTTAAATCGCCTGGAAATCGACTTGAACGGTATGGTGCATCCGGTGATGTTCAGATTGTTAAGTAATTTTCTCGATCAAGGCATAAGCCGTTGGGCCATGCCGAAGCCGGACGAGCATTTTTGGGATTGCGTGTTGCGACTGGTGCAAAACAGCCTGTTGCCTTTGTATCCGTTTCATCAGCCTGTAGTGCGGCAGATGCTGGATGCCGGTCCGGATCGGGTGATTTTGAATTGCCTGGGCAAAATCGTCGGCGCTGAAACCTTGTACGGGCAATATCTATTGGAAGTGTTGCTGGCACATCCCGGTTGGTCCGGGATGGTGCGGATAATCGAAACCCAGCCCAATGTGTTGCTGGCGCCTCGGGCAATCTCGCTGAAAGAATTACTAGCGGTTGAACTGGCTTGCGAGTTGGCGTTTATTGATAAGAAATACGGACACGACTTTCAGCGCATCGAGCAACTGCCGAATTTACACGAAATTCCCTTATTGGAGCGTGATGCCATCAAGCCGCAGGTACCGCTGAAAATGCGGGTGTGGCATGAGGCAATGGAGTGGTCGCTGCATTCCGAATTGCTATTGGCCTTGCGCGAGCAGGCACCGGTGGTTCGAACGCCTGAGCAAGCGCCCAAAGTCCAGGCGCTATTTTGCATAGACGACAGAGAATGTTCGCTGCGGCGTTATCTGGAAGAAATGGATCCAGGGATTGAAACCTTCGGCGCGCCCGGTTTTTTTGGTATCGACTTTCTGTATCAAGGTTTGGACGATGTGTATCCGGTGGCGCAATGTCCGGTGGTGATTAAACCCAGACATTTGATTCTGGAATCGACCGATACGCCGCAGCCCGACAAATCCGATAAGGGCGAATCGCTGTCAACCCTGCATTTTGGCGCGCATTCCATGGTGCGCGGGTGGTTGTACACGCAAACGCTGGGTTTGGCATATGCGTTGCGCTTGGGATGGAGCGTATTGCGCCCCGGCGGCCAGTTGCCGGGTATCCAAAGCTTAAGTGAAGTGGAAGCCCATAGCCATTTGCATTTACTAAGGGAGAGCGACGAGCCCAACGAAGACGGCTACTTGCTGGGTTTTTCGTTAACGGAAATGGCCGACAGAGTAAGTGGATTGCTGCGCAATATCGGCTTGACCAAACAGTTTGCACCCTTGATTGTCGTGGTCGCGCATGGCTCCAGCAGCGTCAATAACCCGCATTTCGCAGCTTACGATTGCGGTGCGTGCTCCGGTAAGCCCGGTGCGCCGAATGCGCGAGCCTTCGCCTGGATGGCCAATCACCCGCAAGTTCGCGACATGTTGCGTGAGCGGGGGATAGACATTCCTGCCGGTACGCATTTTATTCCCGCTTTGCACAATACCAGTCGCGATGAGATCACTTACTTCGATCAGCAGCAACTGGATAAAGCCGCGCGTCACGAGTTTCACAATTTCCAACACAGCATGCAGCATGCCTTGCAGCGCAACGCGCGCGAACGCTGCCGCTGGTTTGAGTTGGGGCCAAAATCTCATAGCAACGCCGAAGCGCATAGTCATGTCGTGGCGCGGGCCTCGTCTATTTTCGAGCCGCGTCCGGAATTAAATCATTCGAATAATCTGTATTGTGTGGTGGGGCGGCGCGACTTGACTCGGCATTTATTCTTGGACCGGCGGGCGTTTTTGCAATCCTACGACCCCAACAGCGACAGCGACGGCTCGATATTGGTCAAGGTGCTGTCGGCGGTGATTCCGGTGTGCGGCGGTATCAACCTGGAGTATCTGTTTTCGCGCATCGACAATTCGGTCTATGGTGCCGGCACCAAGCTGCCGCATAACGTGATCGGTTTGTTGGGCGTTGCCAACGGCGTGGAAGGCGATTTACGCACCGGCTTGCCGTCGCAAATGATAGAGGTGCATGAGCCAGCGCGCTTGTTAATGGTGGTCGAACAAACGACCGCGGTTGCCGATCAGGCCATTGCTATGTTGGGTGGCTGGCGGGAATGGCTGGATAACGAGTGGATACGGCTGGTGGCTTGCGATCCCGTGAGCCGCGCCATGTATTTGTACAGTCGCGATGGCTGGAAGGTGGCCGAACCAGCGGCTGGCAGACCGTTGCCGATTGCCAGTCGCTCGGAAAAAATTATTGTCGGACAAAACCGGACGATTCCGGTCCACCAATTGGAAAGGAGACAGGCATGAGTACTTTATTATTGGCGTGTGTGTTATTGCCATTAATTGGATTTTTGCTGATTTTTTTCAGCCCGGACAACGAACATAGAATTGCCGCGATCAGCCTGTGGATGACTCGGATCAAGGGCGTAGCGGTGCTAGGTTTACTGGCTGCATGGGCCGCCCATGGCTTCGCTAACTTTGAATATCAATGGCTGGTGTTGTATCAACACGACGATTACCAGTTCCCCTTGCTGTTTTTTCTGGATAGGGTCGGTGCGGCGTATTTATTTGTGGTGTGGGCGGTGTTTTCGGCTATTGTGAAATATTGCCGGGTTTATTTGCACCGGGAAGCGGGCTACAAACGCTTCTTTCAGGCCATTTTTGGGTTTGCTTTCGGCTTGAATCTGATCGTACTGTCCGGCAGTATCGATATGCTGTTTGCCGGCTGGGAAATCGTCGGCATATCCTCATTCCTGCTGATCGCCTTTTATCGGCATCGGCCGCAACCGGTACGTAACGCCTTGCGTGCCTACACGATTTACCGTTTTTGCGATGTCGGTTTGTTGGTCGGTACCTGGATGAGCCATTTGCTGTTTCACGAAAGTCAGCATTTTAGCCAGTTGTTGACCATGTTCGATCCCAACAATATTCCGCCGGCAGGGTATGCGTCCTTGTCGATTTTATCCTGGCTGATTATTTTGGCGGCCTCCGGCAAATCGGCACAGTTTCCGTTCAGTTTTTGGTTGCCGCGTGCGATGGAAGGGCCAACACCGTCAAGTGCGATTTTCTATGGAGCCTTGTCGATTCATTTAGGGGTGTTTCTGTTATTGCGGACTATGCCGATCTGGAGTTATCACTATCTACCGCGTTTGATTGTCCTGAGTATCGGCGTGTTGACGGTGTTTGTCGCAACGCTGGCGGAAAAGACCCAATCCAATATCAAAGGTCAAGTGGCTTACGCCTCCATCGCACAAGTAGGGATTATGTTCGTCGAGCTGGCATTAGGCCTGGAAGACTTGGTGTTGCTGCACTTTATGGGCAACGCGTTTTTGCGCTGCTATCAATTGCTGGTGTCGCCATCCATCGTCGCTCATTTACTGCGGGTTGAAGGGAATGTCGATAGCGATTTTTATATTAAAAACAATGACCAACTGACTTTCTTGCCGGCGTCGATTCGCGATTCGTTGCCTGACGTTTTGCAAAACACCTTGTATGTATTTGCCCTGCAGGAAGGGCATTTGGAACTGTTGGTGAAGAAGATTTTATGGGAGCCGCTCAAAAATCTGGGTCGGCAACTGAACGCGGTGAGCCTTTGGATCAAGATTTTGGCGGGCCTTGCCCTGTTGGCGATCATCGCTATCGCCGCATCCGGCGTCAGCAGCGTCGCCAGAATTTACCTGTCTATGCCGATTTCGCTGGCGATGGCCGTGGTATCGTTGAGCGCGTTTAGCAACAAACACAGCCCATTCCAGGTTTGGCATAGCGTGGCCTTGAGCAGCATTTTGGCCGGCGTGGCGGTGTGGTTGATGGTGCCTTCAGCCTGGCCCGATGTCGCGTTGTTCTTTAGCGGCATCATTCCCTCCTGGGTCTTGGGCATCTGGGCGCTGAGCGTATTGCTGAGGAATTACAATTTTGCCGATGAACCTTTCGTGTTTCGGGCCTTCGCAGAAACCCGCCCCGGTTGGTCGCTGATGCTGTTTTTGAGCTTCCTGGGCTTGGTTGGCTTTCCGATTACTCCGGCATTCTTGGGCGAGGATTTGCTGCTGTCACATGCCAGTAGCCAACACCCCTGGTTTGCCGCGCCGATTACCGTGTCCTTTGTGATTAATGGCATTGCCATCGCCAGAGTCTATTTACGGCTTTGCATGGGGCGGCCCGTCGAGCTGCGAGAGGCGGTTTTTTAAAACAAACCGGCACTAATAAGCCGTACAAGACGGTTTGCCAAAGTAAGAGTAGGTGGTCAAGCGGTAGAGGCCAAATATCGAAAGTGGCTCTATGAACATCGCTAAAATGGGTTATGCAATCGGTTGGCCGGTTTGAACCCCCGGTTACAGATTCAGCGATGGCGGTGTTTATGAGCTTATTGCCTGCTCAGTAAGAACAGTAAAACGACGCTGATCAGAAAGAACAGCGCTGTCGTACTTTTCCAGAACAACAGCGGATTGCGCTCTATAAGTGGGATTTTATCTTCCGCTTTCAGAAATTGCGGGTTGGGAGTGGATAGGTCGTGCAGGAATTCGGACAATTCGTCATAGCGAAACCGTGGCGAAATCATCGTGGCCTTTTGCAAGGCGCCGTCTATCCAGATCGGCACCATCTCATTGCGGCGGATGCTGGGAATGTAAACCAGGCGCTCGAGATTGTTGCGGTTGGGTTTTTCCGGCATGTTGGCGAATGGCAAATTGCCGTTGAGCATTTCGTAACAGATGACGCCTAAGGAGAACAAGTCCGACTTCACCGTGCCGGTTTGCCCTAAGTGATACTCCGGCGCGGTGTAGTTCAGCGTGCCCAGAATATTCTCGGCTTGATTCCGGTCGAGAGGGGTGATCTCGGCGATGCCGGCGATCTTGACCGAACCGAAGTCTATGATCTTAACGCTGCCTTGCTCGGTGATCATGATGTTTTCCGGTTTCAAATCCTGATGCAGCATTTCCATACGATGAAAAGCGCGCAGCCCTTTGGCGATTTGTTCGATTAGGGTGCGAACCCGCTTGATCTCCGGCTTGGGGTTTTGAGTGATCCATTGTCTTAAGGTTTGCCCTTCGATAAATTCGGTTACGTAGTAAAGACAGCTTTTGGCGCGGTCGGATTCGAGTACTGTTAAGACGTTGGGATGGTTGATTCGTTTGCCAGCCCATTCTTCGTGCAAAAAATGCTCGATATAATGAGTGTCGTCGTTATACAGCACCGACGGTGTCTTCAAAATGACCCACCGGTTATGCAGCGTATCGAAGGCTTGGTAAATTTGGGTGCGCTTGCTGGCATGCAATTCCGCTTCGATCCGGTAGCCATCCAGCAGCATGCCGGGTGCCAGTGGCGGTGGGAAAGGCAAGTGCCCATGATGTCGCAATATTTCGTCTTCGCGCAGTTGCGGCAAGTCGTCGATCCGAACCAGTTGGCTGGTCACATTGTCGTCGCTCCCGTTAGCCAAGGCGGTTTTGACCAAAATTTCGGCAAGGGTTTGCAGATCGGAATCCTGCGAGAGCAGCGTTTTTAGGTGGTGCTCGCTAATAAAATCGTGGAGCCCGTCCGAAGTCATCAAGAATAAGTCGTTTTTTTCGACGGTCAGCGATTTGTAATCCACTTCCAAATGCGGTTCGATACCCATCGCGCGATTCAGATAGCTTTTGTCGTTGGACACCCAAAGCCTGTGGTCGCGCGTCAGTTGCTCCAGCCCATGTTGCCGCCATAAATAAATTCGAGAATCGCCGACGTGCAGAATATGGGCGGTGTTGGATTTAAGCACCAACACACTGAGCGTGCTGACCATGCCTTTTACCGAGGCATAGCGTATTTGTCCCTGACTGTGCAGCCAGGAGTTGGTAGCTGACAGGATTTTTTGTCCGGCTTTGGCTACTGACCAGGAATCCGGCGTGCTGTAGTAATCCTCCAGAAAAGCGGTGATACAGCATTGGCTGGCTTCCTTGCCGGCTTCACTGCCGCTCATGCCGTCCGCAATACCCGCTACGATGCCTTTTAGGGTCAGTTGCGGTTCCGCAGGGACGACAGCGCCCCAACAATCTTCATTTTCGGGTTTCACACCTTTGTCGCTGTGCGAACCGACCTTGATCGATAAGGTTTTGGCCATAGGCTGCGGATAACTGAAGTTGTGCGTGGCTTAGCAGGCGCGGTAATGGCGTAATTCCGCCAGGCGCTGCTCCAGTTTAGTCATCAGCAAAGCCTGATGATGGCGCAGTAACACCGAGTCGCTGGGGCGCGGGGGCAGGGTGGCTTCGATTTCGTGGTGGACCAGGGAAATGACATGCCGTCTCAGAACGGCATCTTCCGGCAAAAAAGGGCTGCTTTGGGACTGGGCGGGCTGTTGAGCAGCGTAGTGTTCTCCGCTGGATGTTTGGCAGGCGCAACGCCAGCAAACGATTAAAGTCAGGGTTAAGACGGCCAATAATGCTTCGATCATGGGTATTTCTCCAAATAACTAAATGTTAAAAATTGCTGTAACAATCTTCGGCAGATGACGAAGGGATGCTTTGCTGGTTAGACTATTTCGATCATGGCCACGCTGCCGTCTTCCATGATTTCTGCCATGTGGCCGGCGGGTTCTTCGATAAATTGCACTGCCAATGCGACCACGACGGCGGTGCCGGCGATGGTGAGAAAAAAGGCTTCCGGTGTGACGAAAGACAATACCGTCAGAAAGGTGACTCCGCCCACATTGCCGTAAGCGCCGACCATGCCGGCGATTTGCCCGGTCATGCGGCGTTTGATCAAAGGCACCATTGCGTAGACCGCGCCGCATCCCGCCTGGACGAAAAATGAACACAAAAAGGTCACGGTAAACGCCAGGGCAATCGGCCATTCCGAATTGATTTGCGACATGGCGGCATAGCCCAGTGCGCAACCGATTACACAAACGCTCAACGACAATTTGCGACCGTACTTATCGCTCAGCCAGCCACCGCCAGGCCGCGCGACCAGATTCATGAACGCGAAGCTGGATGCCAATAGGCCCGCTTGCACCGGGGTGATGCCGGCCTGTTTGAAGGTTTCGTGGAAAAACAGCGGCAGCATGGAGACCACGGCGAGTTCGGAGCCGAAGGTCACCAGGTATGCCAGGTCCAGAATGG
Source organism: Methylomonas sp. 2F7 (assembly GCF_057126975.1). NCBI lineage: Bacteria > Pseudomonadati > Pseudomonadota > Gammaproteobacteria > Methylococcales > Methylococcaceae > Methylomonas > Methylomonas sp. 2F7. Next base: position 3,391,136 of record NZ_CP195203.1, on the reverse strand, counting down.
CGACCTGCTTAAACTTGTATTGGTGTATCGGTTCAATGGGTTGGGTGAGATGTTCCTGATTAACATGCACGATTTTGTACAGGTTGTAGAGAAACAATAACCAAATCCCGATGTAAAGGCCGATAGTGGTGTCTTCGGATAACAGCTGCATGCCGGTTGGCGACAGTTTCCAAGTCAGCAAACTTAACGCTGCATACAAGGGAATGGTCATCAGGATGTAGAAGAACAGATCCCAGATGCTGGTGACTTCCATAGCGCCGGCTTTCTTGGGTTTGAAATACGTCGAACCTTTGGGCGTATCGCTGACGCTGAAAAAATAAATCACCGAATAGAGCAAAGCCATGATGCCGGTGCAGGCAATCGCATAACGCCAACCGTTTTCGCCGCCGAATGCCAAGGCTAATGACGGTAAGGCGATGGCGGCAGCGGCTGAGCCGAAATTGCCCCAGCCGCCGTAGATGCCTTCGGCAACACCGAGTTGTCTGGCCGGGAACCATTCGCCGACCATCCGGATTCCGATGACAAAGCCGGCGCCGACGAAACCCATCAAAAATCTCGCCAGGGCTAATTGCTGAAAGTCGTCGGCAGCGGCAAACATGAAGCAGGGAATACTGCTGATCGCCAACAAGCTTGAGTAGGTGCGTTTGGGGCCAAATTTATCCACCAAAATACCAATCGCAATCCGTGACGGGATCGTCAACGCCACGTTCAGTATCAAGATGGTTTTAATTTCCGCTTGACTGAGTTTAAGGCTCTCGGCAATCGCCAACATTAGCGGCGCATGGTTGAACCACACCACAAAGCTAATGAAAAACGCCAGCCAGCTCATGTGCAAAATCTGCATTTTGCCGGTAAAGCTAAAAAGATTGAGTTTGCTCGAGGACATAACTTACCTTTGAAAAGTAGGGAACAAAATGAATTTCGCTGGCCGGGTCTGGCGTCGGAAATTCGTATCAATCAGCTTGCATGCACAAGCTATTGCTCCCCTTGAAATGGGCTTATTTACTCATGAAGCGCGGGTGTCCTGAAACGAGCGAAGGCAGGCACAACAGACGAGTAAATCGCGTAGCTGAGCGTGAGTCAGCCTATTTCCAACGTCGTTGTTGAAGGGAGCAGAAGGTGCAGCGTTGCACGAGCTACATGATAGCACCGATTATGCCGAAGTATTCAATCCCGCTGTTTGGCGGGCATGCAGAATGAGCCGGCGAAGCGGTTTCGGAGCCTCCTAATGTTTATGGGTTTGGCTCCGAATATCAAATTGCCGAAGCGGGTTCAGGCCGCTTCGCCGGGTGTCTGTGAGTCGCGGGCGGCTAGGGTTCAATCATCTAGTAACCCGGCCCTTTTTACCACTGGTATTCCGTTCGGGCTGAGATTCTATGGTTTTCGTCAAGCTGCATTGTTGAGGCAAGCAATTTTCTGAGCGTCAGCGGTGATAAATCGCCGGATCATTTGGGCGTCCACTCGATCCGTCTTGCCCCGTCTGCCCAAACCCAGGGCATAATGGCGCATATCCCGTGGGTTCAGCACATAGACGACCATGCCCATCAATACCGCTTGCTCTGCCATGAGTTGATGATAATCGCTGGTGGCTTCCAGGCCAATATAACTCCCGGTCGGTAACGTCTTCAGCCAGGCATTGATGGCCTCTGCCGTATTGGCAAGCGTCAACAAACCCTGCTCTGAATCTATCACCAGTTCATCTTTTGCTACATCGATACCGATCAACATTTCGCTTGTCATACGTCCTCCACCTGTTGAAAAATAAGAGAGTCGGGGTGGTGCGTCTGCCGAGTAAGCTTGTGCACAAATCGGCGGTCTAACCGCTAGATTCTTCATCGACTCTGGAAGACGCGATGGGATGATTTCTCAGTGAGGTCTGTCTTAGCAGATGCTTGTCGATGTCCCTCCATCCCGACAACCAAAGTCTCCCCGATTCTCTTAACCTTTACCATACAAGCTCGTCGAAGCCCAGGCTGGTGTGCCCTTCGATAAACTCAACGGTATTTAAGAGCCGGGTTATTAGAACCACATGCACCTTGCGATTAGTGGGTGGGATCAGACTTTTTTTACAAATTCCGATTTCAATTTCATCGCGCCGATGCCGTCGATTTTGCAGTCGATATCGTGGTCGCCGTCCACTAGGCGGATGTTTTTAACTCGGGTGCCGACTTTGACAACGAGTGAAGAGCCTTTCACTTTCAGGTCTTTAATCACGGTGACGGTATCGCCGTCTTGCAGCTGGTTGCCGTTGGCGTCCTTGACTACTTTCGCCTCATCGTCGCTGTCACCGGCGGCATCGTTCGACCATTCGTGGGCGCAGTCCGGACAAATATTCATGGTGCCGTCGTGATAGGTGTATTCAGAGCCGCATTTTGGGCAGTTAGGTAAATCGTTCATGGTTGTTCCGTTGTATTGATAAGCTGCATGACAGCAGGTTTAATGAAAAAATCCAGATTAGCCGCATCCCCTAAAATCACAAACTCCATCATACTGGCCGGGATAAGAGCATCGACAGGCACTGAGTACTGTTTTCGAGCTATTCCGATAGTCTGGAGATCGGTAATCCAACGATCACCGTTTTACAGTTAGGTTTGGCTATCAACCTTTTCCGGCACCTAGCTGAAAGGTTGATTTAGAAAGTAAGCGGCTATAACGAATTCGCTGCTCGGTCTAGCGGCTGCCATTTTCTGGAATGACGAATCCGGGGAATTTAAGCTGAAGCGACGAGTATCTGGACGTTCAGTCCGGTATTTGAACCCGCTTGCTTTGTGTAATCGAATATGTGCTTTGCTTAATACCGGGATTCGACGACAAATCATAACCCGGCTTTATGAATTATTGGTATCTCGCGCGGATTTAGTGTTTGGAAGCCAGATGCAGTCTACGTTGCTTTCTTGCCGGAACAATAACTCATCAAAACGCGAGCGGCCGACCGGCCAGGAGATGACGGCGCGAGAATGATAACGGTAAAAACTCATCTGCTTGACCGATTGCCGAAAGCCTTGACATGTCAGTGTTTTAAGGTTGCGACAAATCGTCGCACTTTTTCTGGACAAAGCGATTTAAGTACACTAGAATGCGCCCACCTTGACTTAGGTCAATACGAGCCGAAAAGCTTCGTATCTATTGGGGGAGGGAATGCGACCGTGTAACGGTACAACAATAATAAAAGCGCAAGCTATTAACCTGTTATCGCAGATATCAGGCGTCCAAAAAACATAAAAATAACACCGGACGAAGCCCACTTAATAGTGGGCTTTTTTATGCGCAAATTACCATAAACCTGTTTGTTATTCAGATGGCCGAAAAATCAGATTCGCTTCCACAAGATATTATGGAGGCAGAGCGTTTCATTGATGAACTAATGAACGACACCAAGCACCCGGTTCACAATCATGCTCATCCTTTGCACAAAGAATCGGTTAAAGCATTAGATGAGCTGATGCAGAGTCTGGATACAATGCGCCATGAGTGGTTGTCTAAGGGATAGTTAAGAAAAACGCACGAATTTGTCTATTCAGATGTGGTAGCTGTACGTGTGGTTTTCTTTAAGGCTAGTAAATATATCTTTATTTTTTCTCAAAAACGGATATAATCGTCGGTTCGAGTATGTTGCAGTAACAAAGCGCATTAATAGTGTAGGGAGATAGTATGCTTATCTTGACTCGTAGAGTAGGAGAGACCTTGATGATTGGTGACGATGTGACTGTTACAGTTCTCGGGGTAAAAGGAAATCAAGTTAGAATTGGCGTAAATGCACCAAAAGATATATCTGTTCATAGGGAAGAAATCTACGAGAGAATTAAGAAAGAGCAGTCCGAAGCAGGGAGTACGGAGGGCTGAGTAAGTTATAGGAGAGATGGCCGAGAGGCCGAAGGCGCTCCCCTGCTAAGGGAGTATGTGCCAAAAGCGCATCGAGGGTTCGAATCCCTCTCTCTCCGCCACTAAATAAAGCCTTGACATAGGTTTCTAAAAGAAAGATAATAAGCGGCTCAGATAAGCGCCCGTAGCTCAGCTGGATAGAGTACTCGGCTACGAACCGAGCGGTCGGGAGTTCGAATCTCTCCGGGCGCGCCATATCGAGAACAGCAAAATATTAATCCCCTGTAGCTCAGTCGGTAGAGCGGGTGACTGTTAATCACTAGGTCGGCGGTTCGAGCCCGTCCGGGGGAGCCAAATAAATTAAGGCCTCACATGCAAATGTGGGGCTTTTTTTTGCCTGAATGGGGGCCTCCGGGTCGGTATTGGGGCAAAATTATCACCTTCCCGTCAGTGTTATTTGAATCTTCTTTAGATTTCTTGATAGCCTTCTTTTCTTTCTGAGTGTGGGCTGGTTTCTTCTTGTCTTCTTTATTGCTTTTTGGGGACTTACTCATGGCATTCTCTCCAAGTGATGACTCATACCGATCCAGACTAGAGGTTTTTTTGTCGAAGTCGGTGCGCTGGAGCACTTAGGCACATATATCGCGCAGGTTTTTCCGCTGTTATTTGTAGTCGGACCCCCAACAAACAAATCGCTGAGGGCATTTTGTCACATTGATGTCATAGGGCATTTGTAAGCTAAAGCTTCAAACAAGTGAAAATATGAGTCAGGAAAATGAGCGAATTTTTCTATAAGAAGCCGACAGAGCTTTTGGAGATTGAACGGGTGATAAACGATTTGATGGAAGATCTAACCCATCCGCTAAATAACAACCGACATCCCTACCATCGAGATTGTGTTCAGGCATTTAACGATTTGATAGCATATGCTGACAGTATTCGGCAGCACGCCGGGTTTCTTACCAGAACGTTCTAAGCGCACCGGTTGAACATTGACTGTGTCAGGTTGAATAGAAATTTGCCGCCTTACGCACCTGGATTAGGCTGCTCTGCTGGCAAACAAGACGATGTTACGGGTGTCCGACTGAGGCCATTCTTTAAAGTCGATGGGTAACTCTAACAAGGGCCCCGTCATGCAAGACTTTAACGATCCATCTATCGCAACGTACAGCCGCTTATTGTGCTTAGATGATTTGAATTGGTGATCTAAGTATGAGGGTTTAATGTCCATTACTGCCGAGTAGGGGAATTGAGCGAGCTTTTACTTTATAGAGCGCTTCTTAAAGTTGCCTTAAGAAATATTCCAGTTATTAGATGGTTATGTCATCTATCAAGAAATAGCTTTCATAAAATGCGGTAGCCACTCAAACGGCTCTATCGAATTTGCTGACAAAACTGACTTGGAAGTTTTGCTGAGTGATGCCGGATGCAATATGTTTGCTATGGCGAATGTATGAATCGTAAATGCCTTGGCCATCTTGGGATTGCATATTACGGTAGCCGTCGTATCCCTTCGGCGCCAAGAAGGCGTGATTAATCTGCTGCGTCAGGGTCATCTGTTTTTTTAGGGACATGGCCGTTTCCTGGTGATTTAAAACGCATGACATTACATCTTTATTGTCCGGTAATCTGTGATCTAGTGTCCGTAATGGTGATCGTCGGGTTCGATTCGTATTCACAAATCGCTAATGGTTGCGGGATCAGCTGTTTGGTAATGTGAGCCAGGAAATGTCATATTACCGTCAAATATTAAACGTATGCTGGACATAATCGCAGCGGCAGTAGTTTCTCGTGGTAGCTATTAACGGCAGAAGCATAGTTTTGTAAACCCCTATGGTCATTATTCACACCCGAACGCATCAGTTACAATAGATGCGTCACCACCCAATAAAAGACACTTAATTCCAGTGTAATTGGCAGCACGAAGAACATGGGATGATGTTTGATTGTGTAAAGCGACTCGATAACCTTGCTACGGTCATACGAGGGCGAATGCTCAGGATATCGAATCGCTGATGGAACTGACGCCGGTGCACTGCTGATAAAAAAATTATCATCGTCAAAAATCGAATCAAACAAATCGTCCAGCTTTTTTTGATTTTCAAAAAGGCCGTTTAAGGCATTTCTATCAAGAGTAATTGCGTTCATAACCTTCCCCCCACCCGTGTTCTTTAGAAAAGAGAGTACTGAATTGTCTGCCCATAATCTGTGAAAAATCTCATGTTACCGACAGATCGTTAACGGGTACCCGCTGAAAACCTTAGGCCGACCGCAACAAACCCTCATCAATCAACCAGGAGATCTGAATACCGACTGTTCTACTCAGTTGAAGCGTTAGCGTTAATTTGATACAAGTAATTCACGAACATGGATCTCAGGTGGAGCTAGCCCAGATCGCTCAAAATAAAACTAAATTTTGTTGAGGATGGAGGCGTTTTTTGTAGCGCCTACTCTATTTTAAGGTTACCCGATTAGCGGATGCGGTCGTGAACATTGGGACAGATCAATACGCTAAATTCTTTACCCATGGAGTCATTGACAATCATCGACTCTGCTGTAAACAGATCCTCACAGGGGGAAACTATGAAGATGAATACATTGAGCAAAGCCGTAACAATGGTGTTGATTGCAAGCTTTGCAGGTATAAGTTCTCAGCAGGTATGGGCTGACACCATCACAGTTAAGGGAACTGACGGGATTAACGGCACACCTGGCATACCCGGCAATCCGGGCGAAGATGGTGGAAACGGCACGGCAGGATCCACTGCGTCCGCACTTGCCAGCGGATTGACGGTGGATAATAGCGCGACTGCAATTGGCGGAGTGGGTGGTGCCGGTGGCAATGGCGGGGAAGGGTCGCCTGCCGGGGCGAGTAGTGGCAATGGCGGTAATGGCGCCAAAGGCGGAAATGCCAATGCATCTGCAATTACCAAGTTTAGCCACAACTCGACTGCTACAGCCTCCGCGTCTGCCACTGCGGGGGGGGGCGGCGTTGGCGGCTACGGTGCGATCCCTGGCGGTGCGGGAATTGGCGGCGATGCTTTGGCCACGGCGTCGTCGCAAAATATCGGAAACGGTGGAAGTTCTGCCAACGCAGTCTCATTTGGCGGCGCAGGTAGTACCGGAACGTCTGGCGGACACGCTGATTCAATAGCCAACGCAACCACTGACGGAGCAGGCCTAACGACAGCACAAAGTATCGCTCACGGCGGCAATGGTGGCAGTAATGGAGAGTTTTATACGTCTGGTGCCAGCGGTACGGCAAGTAGCGCAACGGCTAGGGGTATCTCCAGCGGAGGAGGTGATGTCCTGGTTAACGCTTATCAATATGGAGGTAACGCTGGATTTGGTAATGGATATGGTGGCAGTGGCGCAGATTCTGTCATGCAGAATGCCGTTTCCGGCAACACCAGTGGAATATTGACACTAGGCCAGTATGCAATTGGTGGCGCGGGTGGAGGAGCCGATTACTTTGGCGGTGGAAGCGGTGGCAAAGCTTCCTCGAGTCTCTTGGTAATTAACACCGAAAGCAGTTTGCTGAACACCCGCACAAGCGCCATCGGCGGCAACGGAGGTACCACCTCATCTCAAGGCCAGTCCGGGTCCGGCGGTAATGCCGTGACCAGCAATAGTACAGCGAGTATTGGCGACGGCCACGCCATTATTGCCAGCGGCTATGCTCAAGGTGGCAACGGTGGCAATGCGAACAGTGATTATTATAGTTCGGGTGCAACTGGCGGTAATGGCACTAGTACAACTACCGCTAATGCCAACGGGGATAGCGATGTCATGGCCAGCGACAATGCAATCGGTGGCAACAGCGGCAGAGCTGATTCTCCCAGCCAAGGCGAAAGGAGTAAAGGCGGTAGCGCCTCATCTACGGCAATTGCCAGCAATATTGGCAATCATGTGGTGTCTGCTAACACTAATGCGACTGGAGGGGGTAGTGGATTCGTAACATACACTAATAGATATGAAGGTCAGGCCAGCAATGCCGACGCGCATAGCAAGGCAAGCAGTTCAGGCGGTTTTGCCTCAAGCACGGCTATCGCAAGCGCCGGTAGCGGGAAAGCGCTAGCCGATCTGGTAACCGCAGACTCAATATCGGTGGGAGGGAATGGTTCGTATGCAAAAGCCGTCGCCGGCCAAAGCGGCTATGCTTCTGTTTCCGCCGAAGCTAGCGTACCTAACGCCGTTGCAGGTACCAGCGAAACCAGCGCTATGTTGGGGCGGTCAGTTCCGGTCACGGCGATAGCTAATGGCAAAGAAGCAGTCGCCAACGCCACTGCTCTGCCATTGTTAACCGAATTGACCGCCACCCTTGCCAATTCTGCAAACGTTAATCACGATTTCCTCAAGGTTGCCAATGCCCAGGTTTGGTTGCTGAGTAACCAGGGAGTGCTAAATACCGCACTCGATGGCAACTTCCATGACTATTCCAGCAAGATAGATTTAAGTATCAATACGACGGGATATAAGGACGAACATGCTTTGTCACTGGGATTGCTATCTCCTGAGTTCGGCGTCAATAATCTGGGTGCTAACGATATGCTTAACTTAAACATTGTCGTCACTGGTGTTCATGGCAGTTTATCGAAAAACTATAGTTTTACTGATTTGCTGAACATTAATGTACCAGGCAGCGCCGCTAATTTCTTTCACGACAAAATCCTGAACCTGGGGGTGTGGTCGGAGTTAATTTCGGCCAGCGACCCTAACCTGGATATCGCGCTAAGCCTAAATCTACACACACAAACTAGCAATGCTGGCATGAGATTTAATTATATTCTTGGTAGTGCTGTGCCAGTACCGGCAGCATTTTGGTTATTCGGCTCTATCTTGGCAGGCTGGATCGGCTTTTGTCGGCGCAATTGAAAGTTGGCATTTTGGATTTATAGGGTAGGGTGTCGGGGCGGCGGCTAAAAGCCCAGATGCCTTGGAAGCCATGCAATGCTGAGTGACGACTCAAGCCAATACACCCTGCAAGCAGAATCGTCGGCTGGATATTGAAATAGGCCGGAAGCTGTTTAGACGGCTATTGCAGGAAATACGGCCTTATGGCGACACTCATCCCGGCGCGGCTTTGGTTGAATGGCTGGATGATGTGTTGGACAAGTCGCCGTTTTGAATAAAAATCAAAATTTTTCAAAGTCGAGACTTACCGGAATAAAGTGCAGCAAAGTACGATCCTGAGCGAAGGTTACAATCAATGTTTCACTGGCGGTTCAGGGTCGACTCCAGGCGGACACCGACTGTCGCAACTGCCTTATAAGTGTGGGGATACCTCTCGATATCAGGGCTGACCAAAATAGCTTGTGTAAGCTTTTCGCCAATCACTAACCAGCACCTGTCTCGCAACCCTCAGCGCCAGACGTCCGGCACAGACCTCTTTATTTAGCCGATTTTCCAGGCGGTCTTTTAGGTGAGCATTTCAAGGGCGCTGCGATAGCTTTACTAACACACAGCCTAACGGAGGACATTAACCGATGAAATATTTACCGATAATCATTCTAGCGATGCCTGGGGCGGCGATCGCTAAAGACACTCCACTTTATCAAACCGATGCATTCGGCATTCGCCAGTACCATAAACCGGCACAGGTGATCAGGGGCGATGGCCGTATCATCGAAACCGGTCCCTACGGCAACCAGCAGCATCACAAACCGCAACACCAAATCAAAGGCAACAAGGTTTATCAAACCGACGCCGTCGGCAACATCCAGTATCACAAGCCGTCGTTAACCCTCAAAAAGTAACCCCGCTTTTCCATGCATCCGCCTGACCTTCACCCCAGGGTCGGGCTTTTTTTCTGCCCTCTACAAAGGAGTTTCAATGGCTAAACGTAAAGCCGATTCGTTTTTGTACAACTGCATCTGGTTCGTGCTGATCTTCAGTGTCCCCCAAGCACATACCCTCAACGAGTTGTTCAACAATCTTGCCAGAAAGGCACACGGTCAAGAATATCTGAAAAATTATGAAGCATTTTTGAAGCTGGCGTTGAAGGCACAAAGCCAATGCCGTGCAACATTGGAAACCCTAAGCAATATCAAAAATCCGCCAATTGTCTTCGCCTAACAGGCCAATATCTCTAACGGTCCGCAGCAGGTGAATAATGGCGTATCAATCCCGCACGCGGAAGAAATTAAAAATCAGCCAAACGAACTATTGGAGGTTACAGATGGTGAACGGTTGGACAGCAGAACGACGCAAGAAGCAGTCAGAAGCGATACAGCAATGGCAGCCCTGGAATAAGTCCACAGGCCCTAGAACTATTGAAGGTAAAACGTTAGCATCCCAAAACGCCTATACAGGAGGTTATAGCCCTTTATTGCAGGCAATATCTGCGTCTTTACGAGACCAGAAGGAGGCTCTAAAACTATTGGAATGATGTAGAATTTTTTAGTTACGGTGAAGCTTGTCAGATGCCAAGCTTCACCGTTTCATATATTAAGCTCTAATAGTCGTTTCGCGCTGTCTGCGAGTAAAAGATAAAAATCCCAGCCCTCCTGCAAACAGCCAGCCTGCAGCGGGAACTGGGACCGGTACGAGAAGCCCGAGATTGAGACCGGTAACTGGTAATTGTGTTTTCAAATTGAGATCAAAATTCAAGTTCAATACATCATTGTTCGAACTAGCAAATTGACTGAAAAAACCAAAGTCTAAGGTTTTAGCCGCAAAGAAGTTTTTAGCGTCCTCAATATTAGAGGCGCTGAATAAGTATGTATCCTGGCTTTTACCAACCGTGCCAAAAATACTGTAAGAAAACGTCAGAGTATCTCCGGCAGCGCGCAGAAGATTGGTAGTGCCTTGAAATGGATCCAAAAGATCTAACACGACATGCTGGGCATCGGACATCGATGTGGTTGTAATTTTAAGGTTTATCCCGCTGTGATAGTCAATCGTGCCGTCGGCTAATTGTGTGATATTGGCAACCGCTGCACCTTCGCTATAGTATGAGTTTACACGAGCAACTGTGGAGACTTTAACACCTGTCTTAGTTGCTAAGGCATTGGCGTCTACTCCCACTCCTCCAACGGACACAGCATGGGCGCTAACGCTGGCTGGTAATGCCCCTGTGCCACCGTTGGCTACCGAAGAAGCGTAAGCAAAACCACCACTGCTACTAGCATTAGCATGTGAATCGGCATTATCGTCGCGGTGAGAATCATCCTCAGTCTGTGAACTTTAGTCGACCCATAATAGGAGTTAGTTATGATTGTGTTATCCAATCCCCAGGCCGTCGCTGCGATTTCCTGGCCCGCAATACGCTGCTTTGTCTCGGAACGCATGACCCTGATGGCTGAGGACGGTCACTACGACCCGGACGAGCAGGGCTTTTTTCTCCTCATCGAGCCAGGAGATCGGGCCGAAACCGTGCAAGCTGATACGGGTTTCGTCTGGTGCGGCAATTTGCAACAACACTTCTTCGAGTAGCATTTTCCGCTGCTTGGACCAGCCGGCACGAGCGAGTTGGTTGTCGATTAAATCTACACGAGTACTAAACTCGTTAAGCTGAATGATTGGCACGAAATCCTTCTCTTAATTTGACCAAAAACTAAACCTAAGGTTAGCTGTTCGGCGACAATTACCCTGTCCGGTTTGACGACAACTATCTTGACCGGTTGACTGATACCAAGGACAACGGTGAGTTTCACTTTGATAGGGAGCTCACTCTTGCCTGGAAAACGTATCACTCGACATCAAGAGAGTTTATATATGAGCAAACGTCAACGAGGCCAAAGCCAGCAAACCGCGGCGGCGCAGGCAGCTATTTCTGAACGGTCTGGCCGCAGGATAGAAAAAGGGGAGCGCGTATCAATTCCGGGTGAACGCCATTGGCGAACGCGTGAAGATCCTTTGGAATCTATTTGGCAAAAGGAATTGGTGCCTCTGTTAGAAAAAGAATCGCAGCTCACCGGCTTGACGCTTTGGGAATATCTGGAAGATGAGCATGCTGGGCAATTTCCCTTCAGTGTCTTGCGTACTCTGCAGCGCCGCGTCAAACACTGGAAAGCCACCCAAGGCCCTGAGAAAGTGGTGATCTTTCGCCAGTCAGTGCCTGCCGGTCAGCAAGGCTTATCGGACTTCAGTCATCCGAACACGACCATCACCCTCCAGGGCAAAGTCTTTACGCATCTGTTGTACCAGTTCCGCTTTGCCTACAGTGGCTGGCGGTATGTGCAGATTGTGTTGGGCGGTGAAAGTTATTCGGCCTTGGCCGATGGCCTGCAGTCAGCATTAATGCTGGCCGGCGGCAGTCCACTTGAGCATCGTACTGACAGTTTAAGTGCGGCGTTTAATAACCATCGAGATGAGCAGACACTCACCCAGTCTTATGAGGCGCTCTGTACGCATTATCGATTACGGGCCACCCGCAATAACTGCGGCGTCAGCCATGAGAATGGCGCTATTGAATGTGCTCATGGGTCCTTCAAGCATCGCCTGGATCAAGCCTTAAAGCTCAGAGGGAGTAGCGATTTTGCTGACATCAAAGCCTATCAAGCCTTTCTTGATCACGTGTCTGAACGGTTAAATAGACGGTGCCAAGCCCGGTTTAGAGAAGAGCAATTAGCCTTACAGCCCTTGCCGGGTGGGCGATTTATGGATTATAGCGAGCTCAGCCTGAAGGTGACGAGAAGCAGTACCGTAGAAATTAAACGCGTGTTGTATACCGTGCCTTCACGGCTGATTGGCGAGCACGTCCGGGTGCATGTATACCATGATCGCTTGGTCATGTTTGTCGGCCAAGCCTTAACCGCAACACTCCCGCGTATTTATCCGAAAGCCGGTCAAGAACGTGCGCGACGCATTGATTACCGGCATCTTATCCATAGTTTGTCTGCCAAACCACAGGCCTTCCGGTTTTTACAATTCCGTGATGATTTGTTACCCACCGACATTTATCGCCAGTTATGGCTGCATAGTGACCGACAATTAGATGCCCGAGAGGCCTGTAAATGGATGGTGGGCGTACTGAGAATCGCTATGGATCATGATTGCGAAGAACGTTTGGGCCATGAGTTGCTGACGACTATCGAACAACATCAGCCACTGCCCAGCCTTAAGGCCTTACAGGAACGTTATTTAGGTCAGCACCCTGTGCCTTCGATACCCGCGCGGCAACATGACTTAGGCAGCTATGATCATCTGTTACAGGGTAGTTGGCATCAACCGGAGGTCGGTTATGCCTGAAACCATCGAGTTATTGCTCAAGCAGCTCAGACTGCCTACCTTTATCCGCCATTATCAAAGTCATCAAGAACAGGCGCTTGCCAAAGGCTATGGCCATGTCCGCTATTTGTCGGGGTTGTGTGAACAGGAAGCGGCTGATCGTTATCAAAAACGCGTGCAAAAATGGACTCGAGAAGCGGGTTTACCGGCGGGGAAAAGCTTCGCTAACTTGAATCAGGCAGAACTCAGCACCGCCGTGCAGCAACAGATTGCCGCCTTGAAAGATCATACGGACTGGGCTCATCGTGCCGGTAACGTCTTATTGATCGGCCCGTCGGGTGTCGGTAAATCGCACATTGCCGCCGCTATTGCCCATCAACTCATCGAACAAAACGTCCGTGTGAAATGGTTCTCAGCGGTGGCACTGGTGCAAAGCTTGCAGCAAGCCAAGCGGGACCTGGACTTAATGACCGCGATGACACGCCTGGATAAATATCAAGTGCTGATTGTGGATGATATTGGCTATGTCAAAAAGACCGATGCAGAAACCCAAGTGCTCTTTGAATTCATTGCCCATCGGTATGAAAGTGGCAGCTTGATCATCACGTCAAACCAGCCCTTCAGTCAATGGGATCACATCTTTCCAGACACCATGATGACGGTTGCAGCGATTGACCGCATTATCCACCACGCCACCATTATTGAAATCGAAGGAGAAAGCTATCGGAAAAAACAGCGTGTAAAAAAATAACCCATTATTTTTAACAAAAACCGGCCAGGGTAATTGACGTTAAACCGGAAAAGATAATTGACGCCGGACAGTTAGCCTTAAAAAAGAGGGTGTAAGAATTTTTGTGTAAACGGCCCTGAGGTAGGAAACTACCGATCCTGACAAGGAGGAAACCATGACCGTATCATCAAAAGCCATACCGGATGACCTACTCGACGCCTTGATGTCGCACTATCAAAAACCCGAGGACCTGATCGGTGCCAATGGTCTGCTGAAGCAGTTGACCAAAGCGATAGTCGAACGGGCCCTGGAAGCGGAAATGACCGCGCACTTGGGCCACGGTAAGCATGAGGCGGTGACCAACGCCAGCAGCAATGCCCGAAACGGCAAAAGCCGGAAAACGCTGAAAGGTGACTTCGGCGACTTGCCTATCGAGATTCCCCGCGACCGTCATGGCGAATTCGAACCGCAGATCATTCCTAAGCATCAACGGCGCTGGACCGGTTTCGACGATAAGATCATTTCGTTATATGCCCGAGGACTGACGGTACGGGAAATCCAAGCCCATTTATTCGAGCTTTACGGCACCGAGGTATCCCCCACCTTGATTTCCTCGGTGACCGACGCGGTACTCGAAGAGGTGGGCGTCTGGCAAAGCCGCCCGCTGGATCCGATTTACCCGATTGTGTACCTCGACTGTCTGCATACCAAAGTGCGCGATAGTGGCAGCGTGCGGGTCAAGGCCGTCTATCTGGCCATCGGTGTCAATCTGGACGGCCACAAAGAAGTGCTGGGGCTGTGGATTGCCCAAAGCGAAGGCGCCAAATTTTGGTTGCAAGTGGTCACCGAGCTCAAGAACCGTGGCGTCAACGACATCTTTATCGCCTGTGTCGATGGTCTGAAGGGATTTCCGGAGGCTATCGAAACCGTGTTTCCCAAAGCGGCCGTTCAACTGTGTATTGTCCACTTGGTCCGTCATAGCCTCAACTATGTCAGCTACAAAAGGCGCCAGTCGGTTGCCGACGACCTCAAGCAGATTTATCGAGCCGCAACGGCGAGGGAAGCCGAGCAAAAGCTGACCGAATTCGAGGCCAACTGGCTGGAGACCTATCCCACGATCGCCCCTATCTGGCGACGAAACTGGGGGCACATCATCCCTTTTTTTGACTATCCGCCCGAGATTCGCAAGGTGATCTACACCACCAATACCATCGAATCGGTGAATCGAAGTCTGAGAAAAATCATGAAAAACCGCGCGGTCTTCCCCAGTGATGACGCCTTGTCCAAACTGCTCTATTTGGCGTTGCGCAATATCAGCCAAAATTGGACCATGCCCGTCTACGATTGGAAAGCCGCTTTGAATCGGTTTAGTATTCAGTTCGAAGATCGCTTCCCTAGCCATTAAACCAAACTACCGTTTACACAAAATTTGGGACACTCCCTTAAAAAAACTAACGAAACGGGTTGAATCGAATTTATATTATCCTCTAAATAATATAAATCGTCGTAAATCAAGGTAAACAAAGATTGGTATTTTGTCCCAAAGGCTCAAAACTGCTTCTCGCAGGGTATTCCATCATAATCACCATCCATCTTGGTGCCGGGACAGTTGTCCAGATAGAACTCGGCTTCTTCCCGCGAACGCATTTCCGAGCAGTAGACCTTGCCTTGGCATTGGAAGATCTGTTTGGGAGCGGTCGGTAACGAAATCGAATGCATCGACGATTGGTCGATGGTGACCGTATTCCGGTGGCTGAATTTGTCGTAGCCATCTTCGCAGCCATGCAGATCTGCAACCGCCAGTTCAGCAAAGGCGAACCCTTGACCAGTCCGGACAAGGGGAAGGACTGTATGAAATTGAAATTGGCAGCGTTCGAGCACGAAGTATTCCTCTGCCTATTTTTGGACAACCAACATCGCGTCATCGCCTGTGATGAATTATTCAGAGGCACAATTGATGGTGCCAGCATCTATCCACGGGAAGTGGTGAAAGCCACGCTGCAATACAATGCGGCTGCCTTGATCATGGCGCACAACCACCCATCCGGCATCAGCGAACCCAGTCAGGCGGACAAAGTCATTACCGATAAACTCAAAGCCGCCCTGGCCTTGATTGATGTTCGCGTACTCGATCACTTCATCGTCGGTGAAACCGTATATTCATTCGCTGAGCACGGTTTGCTCTAAACCCGCCAATCCCTTTCCCAGTCCAGACACACTGATCACTTGCTTCATTGCGGAGAAATCCGTGCGTCCGTAACGTTCAGAAATTGGGGAAGGGGATCGACTTTCAGTCACAAAACAAAGGAGTCACGCCATGAACTCAGCCCACATCATCCGTAAGCAAATCCCCTTAACACAACGCCTGAACCATACCGAGAAGCTGTTTGGCTTGCACTTTTCCGGTACGCACTTTCAGTTGCAACCTTTCCGATGCGTTTATGCTGGCAAGCGAAACCGGGGATTTATGGGTCTTTATCTGCCAGTAACCTGCCATTGGAAAATTGGGGGCTATCTCGATCATGCGCATGTCATTGCATAAACTGAAGTCGGTTTTCACTTCATTGCTTTCTACGGAGTCGCATTATCAGAAATTCTTCGATTTGAGCGGAGAGAAACTCTTATTGGATTAGGTTCGATACCGCACAGACCGGCAGCTTTATGGTGCATATCATTATAAGGCAAATGATTGGTATCACATTCGTGGTGCTGTTTATGGTCATCGGCGCATAGCCAAATAAAAAATTGTCATCAGTATTCTAGAACATCAATTTTTGGAGAAAGCCATGAAAAAAATAAATCAATTAAAAGATAAGGCTATGACGTTTAGTCACCAGGTAGAAGGAAGGGTACTGCCACCGTTGCTATTATGGATGCTCGGTGTTCCAGGTGGGATTTGTGTGCTTTTATGGTTTTTTTTCTTTAGAGATTAGTAAGTTTTAATCGTATAAAAAGAGAATTAAAAACTGGCATCTCTCGGAGTATCGGTAGAATCCGAACCGCCTGCTACGGTAGAAATGCGGGTGAACAGCGGTGTTTCTTCACCCGTTTCGGTCAAGAGTTTAGCAGTTGTATTTTTTTCAGGGATTCGGTTCCTAAGATAGGATATTTGTCAGCTACGGTATCTTAATTTTTCTAGTAAGAAAGATAATTCATATGAATACATTTCTTCAGCTATATTTTACAGAAAAATCGACGCTTATTTTGTTGGTCGTGACCTTAACAGGTTGTTCACTCTATGTGAATTTGGTTACCGATAAACCTATTACACTTGTAATCGATAAACCTATTAAAGTCGACATCGACAAACCTATTAAAGTCGACGGAGACATTGCCGTCACCAAATTGCCCCCGATAACCTTAGGGAATCCTTTGAGAGAAAATAAAAAGTAATATTACACAATAGTCTATATTATATTTCGAACAAAACAGTTAAAGTTTATATGACTTTATTTTTGCCGAAAATTAGTAATAAGAAGTTAGTGTAGATAATAAATTTATTGCGCTCATCGATATAAATTGGGCGATTAGTTTATGCGCTATTCTGCTATTCTATAGCTATTGGACACTATAGAGCTCAAACCACCTAGTTAACGGATCTGTTGGATCTTTTCCTTTTAAAGTTTCAGCTTCACCTTTACCACTGGCAATTAGATAATTTGCTAGATACCCGACGTAATAATTCGGCGATAAGCCGACCGTCGAGGCTACTATCCAATTTTAATAGGTTAGGTGACTTTTGGACCAATAGGCGGTCCGCTATTTGGCGACCAAATTGACATTATCAACGCCTCACCCCGCCATTACTAGCCCATCTGGATTCGTTAGTTAATGGTTGGTCATCTAAACAAAGCTCAGAAGCAACCCAAGCGACAGCTCGTGTACGTTAGCGACAGACCAAGTCTGATTTAGTACCTTGAACCGCCCCGGTTTTCTCGGAGGCTCCAACCTTTGAGAGAATGGAGCAATGAAAGAGAAAACTACCAAGCATTATTCATCGGAAATTCGAGAACGAGCGATTCGCATGGTGCGGGAGCATCAAGATGAATACCCGTCGGAATGGGCAGCAATTCAATCGATTTCGGCCAAGTTTGGCTGTACGGCTGAGACCTTACGTCGTTGGCTGAGGTTGTCGCAATCAGCCCCCGTAAAGCCGAAGGACCTGACTAGCAGCGAATCGGAGCGGATCAAGGCGTTGGAGCGCGAAGTCCGTGAGTTACGCCAGGCCAACGAGATTCTGCGTAAGGCGTCGGCGTATTTTGCACAGGCGGAGCTCGACCGCCCGTCCAAACGATGAAAGCGTTCATTGACGATCATCGCGTCGTCTATGGGGTCGAGCCAATCTGCAAGGTATTGCCGATTGCCCCGTCGACGTATTACCTGCATGCGGCGCGCAAAGCCAATCCCGAGTTACGTTCTACCCGAGCCAAGCAGGACAAGGCGTTGAGTCAACAGATTCGCCGTGTCTGGGAGGAAAGCTTCCAAAACTATGGCGCTCGTAAAGTCTGGATTCAGTTACAGCGTGAAGGCTTAGCCGTGGCCCGTTGTACCGTGGAACGCCTGATGCACAGTCTGGGGCTAAAAGGCGTCAGGCGTGGCAAAACCATCAAGACCACGATCAGCGATGCCGACGCGGCTTGCCCCTTGGATCGCGTTAATCGGCAGTTCAGAGCCGAGCGGCCGAATACCTTGTGGGTGGCGGACTTCACCTATGTCAAAACCTGGCAAGGCTTTATCTACGTCGCCTTCGTGATCGACGTGTTTGCCCGTTATATCGTTGGCTGGAAAGTGTCGTCTTCCGCGCAAACGGGTTTTGTATTGGATGCACTGGAACAAGCTTTAAATGGCCGGCAACCCGCGCGGGATGGTGGCTTGATTCACCATAGTGATCGGGGCGTACAGTACGTCTCGATCCGCTATAGCGAGCGATTGGCCGAGGCAGGCGTTGAGGCTTCAGTCGGCAGCGTGGGCGACTCTTATGACAATGCCTTGGCCGAAACTATCAATGGTTTGTATAAAGCCGAGCTGATTCACAAGCAATCCTGGAAAAACCGCGAAGCCGTCGAGCTCGCCACGCTAACCTGGGTCGATTGGTTTAATCATCGACGTTTGCTGGGGCCTATTGGTAATATCCCACCTGCCGAAGCCGAGGCCATCTATTATCAACAGTTATCCGAGTCTGCTAAAGCGGCATGACTCACAACCTAAGGCCTCCGAGATTTCCGGGGCGGTTCACCTACATTAAATTGTCGTCCTGATTACATGTCAATGCATGGAGGCTAATTTATATAAAATCTGCTTCAATCTGACGGGTGTATATTCAACTCTAGTGGACTAATAGGCAGGTTATTTGAATGTGCGTCGATAGCCACTCTAGCTGCTAAAACTAAGAGAAAATAAGTAGTAAGGGGAGTGGGTAACGCAGCTCAGTTGTTGCCGTTTCGCTCCCGAGATTGCCTTAGCTTTTAGTTAGAAGACAAGTCACAACGATAAAAAACTATTCAATTTATTTGCAAAGGAGAACAAAAAATGTATACCTTGAGCAACCTATCAAAAATTACCGCCTTACTATTAGTCGTGACATCATTTTCTACGCAGGCATCTACTTGGCGTGCTATAAGTGCATTAGAAATTAATATTGGCGGTGATGATGATGGTGGTGGGGCCGCCGCCGTGTCCGAATACAGTTTCGGTGGGTCCTATTTTTCGGATGGTCAATTTAATTCATCGGAGTACCAAAAAATTTTGGTAAATTCGTCTGGCGGCGGTAGCTATTCATTCAATAATTGGTTCAGTTATATGAATGCACCTCAGGTTGATATTACAAACATGCGCGTTGATTTCAGCGCCTTAGTATTCACAGGGTGGTACTCTAATGGTACCCCAGCTATTGGTTGGGAAGTTGGCAGCAGCAATTGGATTCCAATAATAGACAATGGAAATAGCACATATACCGCTTCATGGATCACGCCTGCTGCGAGTAATTTAGCAAATCCTGGTGGTTATTCTTTAAGCATCACCTTCGCCCCTGTGCCACTTCCAGCATCCTTATTTCTTTTTGCTTCTGGCTTTATCACGCTTATGTCTAAGGCAAAATTCACAGCAATCAGAAATAAATTAATCTGTAGCAATCAATCTATGCTGACATAAAGCGTAAATCAATAAATCTCGCCTTCAGGTCGAATGCACTCAGTGACGAGTGCTCGCTTTCGAGAACCAGACGCTTATTGACCGCTTTGGCAATGAATTTGAAGAGAAAACGGTCGCTTTGCGACCCAGAGGAGTCATTGAGATCAGATTTTCGAATGGCGGCATATTCGTTTGAAAATGTCATTGATTAACTATAACTTTATGTTACATATTGCGAAGAAAATCGTCAGATGCAGGATGCCATATTAAATATAGATGGTTTGATGCGTTAAATCAGGGAAATTGATTATCTTGAAACGACCTGTCATCGGTAAAGAAAATTGAATTTGTCCTGCAGCAATCTACATAACCCGTTACGGATGCCTATATATTCCCGATAACTCTCTTTTATCATCGTTAATTTTTGAGATCCGTTTATGAAGAGTCTTTTTAAAAAATCAACTGATTCTATCAGTGTCGCCGCTGTGCCGATGAGATACCAATATTCATTTGCAGTTATGTTCGTTTACTTCACAATATCATCAGCTTTTGCAGGCAGTGCTATTGGCACCATCATCACCGATCCAACGGGACAATATAATTATATGCCTGCTGGTATTAACGATAATGCTCAGGTGGTAGGCTGGTATGGTGGAAGCTTTGTTGCTAGCTTTGAGTATAGCAATGGAATCTACACGACTATAAATAATCCCAATGGTCAAACCAGCGCGAGCGGTATCAATAATAACGGTCAAATAGTCGGCACTTTCTACACTAATGAGTTTAACAACGCTTATGGATTTGTATATAGCAATGGGGTTTATACAACACTTAGCGGCCCTAGTGATAACTATAATGGCGGTTTTACTATCGCCAATGGAATAAACAACCTTGGGGATGTTGTGGGAAACTATCTAAACTCCGAGCTTCAGCGCTATGGATTTATATATAGCAATGGCGTTTATACTACAATAAATGATCCCAATGCTTCAGTCGATTCACATAACGGTCTAATCACAGAAGCTACCGGGATAAATGACAGTGGCCAAATAGTGGGAACTTATAGTGATGTCAATGGCGCTTCACATGGTTTTGAATATAATAATGGAGTTTATACGACCATAGATCACCCTTCCACCGTGTTTTCTTACTCGTACGGTACTCAACTTACTGGCATCAACAACAATGGGCAAATAGTAGGTTTTTTTACCGGCAGTGATGGACGTGAATATGGCTTTGAGTACACCAACGGAGTTTTTAAGACCTTAAGCTATCCCAATCCTTTCGATGAACAGGCAGGCCCAGGAGATGGTACATTTATTCAGGGCATCAACAATAACGGACAATTGATAGGATATTATGCCACTCATAATAATATTGTTAGCTTCATTACATCTGCAGACTCTATTATTTCTAGTGGCCCACCTGTCCCTGTCCCTGCTGCTATCTGGCTGTTTGCATCGGCTTTGAGCGGACTCCTTTGTATAACGCGGCGAAGCAAAAAAGCCAACTAAAATATTTCAAATCAATCTATTGCTAATTTAGAACAGTAAGCCAATATAGATGTGTTTATAAAAGACTTTCTAAAAAACAATTGTTTCTAATCGGTATAGCTACAGCTTTGATCAGTTTCAATTGTGGGTCAGGGGTTGAGCAGTCGTTCAAAGGAAGGCGTTGATTGTCTCTTTCTGGCTGATAGGTTGAGGCCACCAACGTCTGCTTTATAGTCCAACAGGTAGAAGAATCTGTATTTCACTGAATGACCGGTTGGAGAAACTCGATAGACGGGTTTGGGTGTGCGCCGTGCAAAGGCGGCGCTTTACCAGTGGGTGAGAGACCCACCCGGCTAAATCGCTCCGGCCGGAAGCAATCGGAGCAGTCATGGAGGTAACGAAGTGGCTGGAGCCTCCGATGTAAAGAGATCGCTTTAGGCGATTCAGCGAGTGTGCAGGCCGTAATGTGAGTGAACACCGAGCAAGCCTCGAAAAGGTCGATGCGCAGGCCGACCCGACAACCCTTTCGGGGAAGGCTGATACGGCTGGGAAATCGAGCGAAGAGTATTTCCAGTCGCTGCGCCGGGGCAGTGGTGACAGCATGTACACAAGGTAAGCGCACGCAACACGGGAAGCCCTGTGGCGTGGCCAGCGATGACCAACCGGATGCCCGTGAGGGACAGGCCGGGCGCTGCAGGGTGGCGGAGAGGCTTGTAGTACCGAGGAAGCCGGGTAATGCTGGTGGAGGGAAGGGGCCTTAGTTCAAAATCAACGCAATAAGTGGAAAAGGACAGGAGATTGGGCAACCTATCAACTCCGTTAAGCGTTCAGAAACTACAGATGGCGTTACACGCAAAAGCGAAGGCTGAAACTGACTATCGCTTGTATGCGCTGTACGACAAGCTATACCGAGAAGACATCTTGGCGCATGCCTATGCCTGCTGCCGCGCCAACAAGGGTGCACCGGGTGTGGATGGTCAGAGCTTTGCGGATATAGAAGCGTATGGCGTGGAGCGGTGGCTTGCCATCACCAACAAAAATTTACGCTTGGCGGCATCGACACCTTCGGTAACTCGGCGAATCGCTTCGTTTTGATAATCACGACCGGCAATATCCGCGTTAATAGTGACTTCGTTCACTGGCAGCGCGTATTGCTTTTGGTGTTTCAGGCGTTCGAGGTCGTCACGAGTGTAAAAACCGTCAATTTTCCTGGGTGGGTAGCGGTCACGATCCCAAAACTGAATGTCCTTGCCGTTGGTTAGGAAGATAAACGGATCAATGCCGGTCTTGGCTTTGATCGCTTCGGCATAATCCGCCGCTTGTCGTTTGCCAGCCAATTCGTCGCGCGAAGTGCGCTTTGCTTCGACCACGGCCAACGGTTTACCGTCCGAGCCAAGCAAGACGTAATCAGCAAATTGGTATTTTCCGTAGGTTTCGTCTGGTGCGGCAATTTGCAACAACACTTCTTCGAGTAGCATTTTCCGCTGCTTGGACCAGCCGGCACGAGCGAGTTGGTTGTCGATTAAATCTACACGAGTACTAAACTCGTTAAGCTGAATGATTGGCACGAAATCCTTCTCTTAATTTGACCAAAAACTAAACCTAAGGTTAGCCTTAAAAAAACTAACGAAACGGGTTGAATCGAATTTATATTATCCTCTAAATAATATAAATCGTCGTAAATCAAGGTAAACAAAGATTGGTATTTTGTCCCAAAGGCTCAAAACTGCTTCTCGCAGGGTATTCCATCATAATCACCATCCATCTTAGTGCCGGGACAGTTGTCCAGATAGAACTCGGCTTCTTCCCGCGAACGCATTTCCGAGCAGTAGACTTTGCCTTGGCATTGGAAGGTCTGTTTGGGAGCGGTGGGTAACGAAATCGAATGCATCGACGATTGGTCGATGGTGACCGTATTCCGGTGGCTGAATTTGTCGTAGCCATAGACGCCGGCGATGATCAGCAATAGGAACGGCAGGCCGATTAATCCTGTTCTCGAATAACTTGTTCGGGGGCGTGGAACGTAAGCCGGTTTGCTCGTTTTCCTAAAGTGAGGAGCACCTGTGCTTTTTTTCGACATAGGCTCCAGCGTCATTTGTTTCGCTACGCCTTCGATGCTGGCGTGCACGGCGCGGATTTTTCCGTTGCTATCGAATTCGGTCTGGTAATGAATCGTGTCGCCAATAATGGGGGGGCGATTCATGCCCCTGAGGGCCGAAATATGGATGAAGACGTCGTTATCCTTCGAGTTCATCGTTAGCCAGCACGGCAGAATTTATGTCGTGAGAGCGGATGGCGGGAACACCTATGTTCACCGAATTGGCAGTAATAAGTTTCGCAATATCTTACGTGAAATGGCCAGTGCCGAAGGCATCAACCTGCGCAAGCAGGAACTGGCTGACCTTGTGGAATCGCTTATTCATCACGCGGAAGAAACAGGGGATAGACGCAATGTCTTTTACCGCGTGGCACCGATTGATGGCGGTATCGAAATTGACCTTGGTGATCTCGACCATACCAGGATTCGAATTACTGCCGGAAAGGTTGAAGTAATCACGCACGGTTCTGAAGTATTGTTTGAACGAACCGGATCGATGGAAGCGATGGTGATGCCCGCAGATAACGGTGATTTGAACCGGTTAAAACGGTATGTCAATTTTCACCCGATCCAGTTTACTCTTTTTATAGCCTGGCTCAGCTATACCTTGGCGCACCCTAAAATCAGCTCGTCAAAATATCTGCATCTTGTTTTGATGGGCGAGCAAGGTACCGGAAAAAGTCTGATCACCCGAATCATCATCGCCCTGATTGATCCCAGTCGACTCGGGTTGCAGGCGTTTCCAAGGCAGGAAAAAGATCTGGTCGCAATCACCAAAGATGCCCATGTGCGCTGTTTCGATAATATGCGCAGTATTCATCCGAGTATGGCGGATTTATTGTGTATGGCGGCAACTGGCGGCGCTAGTGGCAGTCGCGCCTTGTATACGGACTCCGATCTGCATGTTGACGCACTTCACGTCGCACTGGTTCTTAACAGCATCCACAGCTTCATCAATCAATCTGATCTGGCGCAACGCTGTTTGTGTTTGCAAACGCAAGCCATGCCGGAATCTGCTCGAAAATCCGAAGGTGCCATGATGCGTGAGTTCGAAGCGGATTTGCCCGTGATCTTTCGGGGATTATTGGATTTGATTGCCGAAATCTTCAAGCACCTGAATGATGTTGAAGTCAACAGTGCCTCGGTGGCCATCATGGTGGCGTCGAAGGTGGCGGTGTAAACGGGCAGCGTAGCAGCGACAACCGGGCACGGACGCCCAAACTTCCCCAACCTGGGCCCATACTGACCCCTCTTGCCACGTCCCGAGGGTGCCCATGGCGACGGTCATGGGGCCACCTCGCGCGCCATCTGCGACGCCGAGGAAAGGCGTTGGGATTGGTCTGTGCGAGATGATCACCTGGGGCGGTTCAAAATGGGGAGAGATGTGCGGAAGTTGTCGTTAACAAGTGCCGGTTAAATGAATGCTTTGCGCGGGCTCATTTTGAAGGTCTTATTAAAGGGTCAAATGGATGGTATTTGTTAGAGGCAATCGGCGCAGTATTTACTGAGGGGCTTTTAGCTTGTTTGATGAGGTCGATAGGCGGTACCCGGCCAATTAAGTGACACCCACTGCCTCTATGCCAATGACAAAAAACCGGCTCAAAGCGGCCTGATAGTTTGGATGCAATTATCGTAAACACAGTAGCCACGCCGTTTGATCAATTTTCGGATAAAGCTAGGCGATAATTGTCATTAAAACTTCACAAAATAAAGTTAGAAACAATTCACAAATTGTGCTAAGTTCGCTTGCACTGACAAAGCGACATTTGAAGGTCATTAACCCTCAAACCCTCAAACCCTCAAACCCTCAAACCCTCAAACCCTCAAACCCTCAAACCCTCAAACCCTCAAGTCCCAAATCGCCACAGTATAAATGCGGCCAAAAGCCTAGCGTCAAGCTCAAGTTGACAGACAGTATGCAAATTTTTTTAAATAACTTTGGAATAAGAGAATGAAACTGAAACCATCTATGCTGGCCGCCGGCCTGCTACTGAGCTTAACCACCCTCACTGCCGAGGCATCCTTAACCAGCTACACCGGCGCCGGCGGCGCAGGCCTGGTCTACAGCAGCGTCAGCAACGTCACCTGGACGCAAGACGCCAACCTGTTCAAAACCCTGTACGACGCCAACAACAATCTGGTCAATCTGATTACGGCGGTCACCCCGAGCTATACCGACCCGGCAAATGGCATACAAGCAATCGGAGACGGCGGCGCGATTGACGATTTTGATACCGCTTCTGGCCGCTTAAGCTGGTGGGGCGCCAAAGCCTTCGTCAACTACCTGAACAGCATCAACTACGCAGGCAGCATCCAATGGCGCTTGCCCACCAGTAACGCTATTGTTGGATACAACGGCACCGCCGGTAACGAACTCGGCCAATTGTTCTACAGCGAATTAGGCGGCGGTACAGCGGGCAACACTATCCCCAATACGGCTAACTTCACTAACGAGCAAGCCTATGTGTACTGGTATGGCACGGAGTACGCGCCCAATCCTACCAGCGCGTGGCTCTTCAATACCATCATTGGCCTCCAGGCCTACAGCGATAAGACCATTCAGCTCTACGCATGGGCCGTCAGCCCCGGACAAGTGGCCGCCGCACCGGTACCGGCACCAGGTGCTATCTGGCTGATGGGGACTGGGCTGTTGGGTCTATTGGGTGTGAAGCGTCGCGAGCACGCTGGGTAATTGGGTCATTCGGGTAATTGGGTTCTTTTTGGGGCCTGGGAGCCACAATTGTTTAGGGCAAGCGACTTTAAAGCGGGCTGTTGTCAGGGCTAACTAGTAGTACTTTGTTGATGGGTGTCTGGCTCCTCTGGGCCCAAATTCGCGACGTTTCCCCCATTGTGGCTTGAACCAAGTCCGACAACAAGGCAGCAAAATTAGGCGGACCCCGCACCCGACTTTTCCGAACTTCGGCGTTCGGTCGGTTCGGTGACCAAAAATTCCTTAGGATTGTTCCACTTAGCGGCAAGCTCGGCATATACCGACCAGAAAGTTTCGGGATAGGATCGGCTGGAGAACCACGAATTTCGGTCAACCGAAAAATTGTTTGCGGTTCTTCGACTTACTGGTTCGAGTTGGAGGGCACTCTGTTACTGTTAATCACTAGGTCGGCGGTTCGAGCCCGTCCGGGGGAGCCAAATAAATTAAGGCCTCACATGAAAATGTGGGGCTTTTTTTTTGTCCGAACGGGTGGACTATGGGAGTCTCCAGGTCGGTATTGGGTTTCGTAAGGTTTCAATGGGTTGGCTAATGCGGTCGCCACTGACGATAATTTCAGAAGTCACCGGTTCGGCATAAATGACAATTCGGAACCGTTATTATTTTCCCGTCAATAACCCGCCGCTGCTGTTATGTGAATCTTGTTTAGATTTCTTAATAGCCTTCTTTTCTTTCTGAGTGTGCGCTGGTTTTTTCTTGTCTTCTTTATTGCTTTTTGGGGACTTACTCATGGCAATT
Source organism: Methylomonas sp. 2F7 (assembly GCF_057126975.1). Classification (NCBI taxonomy): domain Bacteria; kingdom Pseudomonadati; phylum Pseudomonadota; class Gammaproteobacteria; order Methylococcales; family Methylococcaceae; genus Methylomonas; species Methylomonas sp. 2F7. The sequence goes on along the minus strand of NZ_CP195203.1, from coordinate 3,364,227 downwards.
TTTCCGAGTGATGACTGATACGGATTCAGCTTAGAGATTTTTTGTGTCAAAGTCGGTGCGCTGGCACGCTTAGGGTGTAAATCGCGAAGGCTTTTCTGCTGTTATTTATGGTCGGGCATCCAACAAACAAATCAGTGAAAGCTTTTTGTCACATTGATGTCATAGGGCATTTGTAAGCTAACGCTTTAAACAAATGAAAATATGAGTCAGCAAAAATGAACGAATTTTTCTACAAGAAGCCGACAGAGCTTTTGGAGATTGAGCGGGTGATAAACGATTTGACGGAAGACCGAACCCATCCGCTAAATAACAGCAGACATCCCTATCACCGAGATTGTGTTCAGGCATTTAATGATTTAATGGCATATGCTGACAGTATTCGCCAACACACCGGATTTCTTACCAGGACATTCTGAGAATACCCGCCGAACATTGACTATGTCATCGCGTTGAAGCCGGCGTCGACTGATTGCGATTGTCCATTTACGGACGAACATTCTGGCCCCCCCTGTGATCGCAAAAAACTTCGATATTAGGCGGCTCTGCTGGCAAACAAGACGATGTTGCGGGTGTCCGACTGAGGCCATTCTTTAAAGTCGATGGGCAACTCTAACAAGGGCCCCGTCACGCAAGACTTTATCGATCCATCTATCGCAACGTACAGCCGTTTATTGTGCTTAGATGATTTGAATTGGTGATCTAGGTATGCGGGAGTGGTGTCCATTACTGCCGTGTAGGGGAATTGAGAGAGCTTAACTTTATAGGGCGTTTCTTAAAATTGTCTTAAGAAAGATTCTAGTTATTAGACGGTTATGTCATCTATCAAGAAATAGCTTTTATAAAATGCGGTAGCCGGCGATGGAGCCACTCAAATGGCTCTGTCGAATTTGCTGACAAAACTGACTTGGAAGTTTTGCTGGGTGATGCCGGATGCAATGTGTTTGCTATGGCGAATGTATGAATCGTAAATGCCTTGACCATCATGGGATTGCATATTGAGGTAGCCGTCGTAACCCTTCGGCGCCAAGAAGGTGTGATTAATCTGTTGTGTCAGGGTCATATGTTTTTTTAGGGGCATGGTCGTTTCCTGATGATTTTAAACGCTGACATTACATCTTTATTGTCCGGTAATCTGTGATCTAGGGTCCGTAATAATGATTGTCGGGTTCTATTCGTATTCACAAATCGTTAATGGTTGGGGGTTTCAGCTGTTTGCCAATGCCCGCCAGAATTGTCACATTAACGTCACATATTAGACGTATGCTCGACATTGTCGCAGCGGCGTTGGTTCAGACATACGCCCCTCTGCGACTATTAGTGGCAGAAACATAGTTTTGTAAACACCTATCAATTCGCCCCTCCTTATCCAATAACTTGTTTGTATTGTTCTAGCCAGAAACTCTGGGCTACCTACAATAACTTCACGATGAAAGATCATGCCAACTTTAAATATTCTTGTCGTTGACGACGAGGAATCCATCAGGGACATGCTACTGATGGTGCTGGAAAATGCCGGAATGAATGTAACCACTGTTGCAACGGCCGAAGAGGCGCAGCAATCATTAGCACAGATGTCTGTAGATTTGCTGGTTCTGGATTGGATGTTGCCGGGAATCAGTGGTATCGAAATGACGCGGCGCTTAAAAAACGATCCGAAATTCACTGCGCTACCCGTTATTCTTCTGACGGCACGGGCGGAAAGAAATGATCGGATTCGCGCGTTTGAAGTCGGCGTCAATGATTATATTACGAAACCGTTTTCGCCCCGAGATTTGATCGTCCGAATTAACTCGGCCATTAATATCAGTAAGAACCTAAACTGATAGCCGCCGGCTTCAATCAATGGTTTTTGAATTTTGGCCCCTTACACCAATTGCGTGCCTCACTTACTGACTTAAACACTCTGGATCTATACGGCCCAAACGCATCAGTTACAGCAGATGTGTCATTACCCAATAAAATACAGTTAATTCCAGTGCAATTGGCAACACGAAGAACAACGGATGATGTTTGATTGTGTAAAGCGACTCGATAACCTTGCTACGCTCATACTCTAGCGGATGCTCTACTTTCGATTCGGGGTAACGAATCGCTGATTGAGCTGGCGCGGGAGCACTACTGATAAAAAAATTGTCATCGTCAAAGATAGAATCAAACAAATCGTCCAGCTTTTTTTGGTTTTCAAAAAGGCCGTTTAAGGCATTTCTATCAAGAGTAATAGCGTTCATAACCCTTCCTCCACACGTATTCTTTGGAAAACAGAGTACTGAATTGCCTGTCGATAATCTGTGAAAAATCTCATGTTACCGGCAGATCGTTGGCGGGCCAACCGCAATAAAAAACTCATCAATCCGCCCCGGATAAGATCATGTAATCACCGAGTCGACATAAAGCTTGGTGGCAGGGGGGGCTACGGGGCAGTTGTAATTCGGTTGCCTATCAATTGACCACGTCCAACTTCTGCTGATCATCTCATGTCAAACAATGCCTTATGACACTGCATAGTTGCGCGGAATCGAAATCGACATAAGCACAGGATCCGACATCAAATGCTCTCAAATCACGGATAGATCAAGTCATGAGAAATTTTCCATGTGTATCGTTAATGCTTCGGACTAAGAACCGATGTGCGACAGCGCACCGACTTAGGCTTATGGAAGCGTTATTTTCAAACCTTTAGAAGATCACTTAGCGGCCAGCACGTATAAGTAATCAATTTATTTTGGATTAAACGCTTGTGAATGTACTCTCTGCAAACCTTAAGAATTATGCACGTTAAGGAATGGCAAAATGTAATTCTCTGCCGTTAATCTAACTCAAAGTGAGCTGAAAAATGGTTAAAACCAACCCGGCCAGTTTAGGCTCCAATGCGTTGACGGTTGTTAGTGCCGCCAAGCAAGCACCTAAAATTCAGAATACCGGCAAGTCAAATATTGATTCGGATAGTACGCCACCGATTATTGCCATAGGCACGTCCGCGGGCGGCTTGGAGGCCTTGGAACAGTTCTTTACCCATGTTCCGCGTGCTTGCGGCGTGGCGTTTGTGGTGATTCAACATCTCGACCCCAATCATCAGGGCATGTTGCCGGAATTGCTGCAGCGCGTAACGCCGTTGACAGTGACGCAAGCCGGCGAGCGCATGAAGATTGCGCCGAACTGGGTGTATGTGATTCCCTCCAACAAGGATTTGTCTATTCTGCACGGCAAGCTGCATTTGCTGGAACCGCTGGCACCAAGAGGCTTACGATTGCCGATAGATTCGTTTTTCCGGGCCTTGGCCGACGATCAACACGAACGGGCTATCGGCGTGGTTTTGTCCGGCATGGGTTCGGATGGCACCTTGGGCTTGCGCGCCATCAAGGAAAACGCCGGCTTGGCGGTAGTGCAAACCCCCGAGTCCGCGCAATTCGATTCGATGCCGCGCAGCGCGATTAAGGCCGGCGTGGCGGACATCGTCGCCACGCCGCCGGAGCTGTGGAGAAAAATACTGGCCTATATGCAGCATAGCCCGCGGGGTCTGCATGCCGTGCCGGACATTGTCCTGGATTTAAAAAACCAAAGTGCGCTGGAGCAAATCGTGATCCTGTTGCGCGAGCGCACCGGCAACGATTTTTTGCTGTATAAAAAAAACACGATATATCGCCGTATCGAGCGGCGCATGGGGCTGCACCAAATCGACTCGATAGCTAAATATGTGCGCTATTTACGCGAAAACCCGCAAGAACTGGATTTGCTTTTCAAAGAGTTGCTGATCGGCGTGACCAGTTTTTTTCGCGATCCGGCGGTATGGGAGTCTTTGAAGACCGATGCCATTCCCACCCTGCTCGCGCAGTATCCGGCCGGTAAAGCCTTGCGGGCATGGGTGGCGGCCTGCTCAACCGGCGAGGAAGCCTATTCCCTGGCCATTATATTTAAGGAAGCATTGGCGGCACGCCAAGCGCCGCAGCCGTTTAAACTGCAAATATTCGCCACCGATCTGGATCAGGATGCGATAGACAAAGCCCGCCAGGGACTTTATCCGGCCAACATAGCCGAAGATATGTCCGCGGAACGGCTGAGCAAATTCTTTAGCGTCGAAGGTGGCGGTTATCGAATCAACAAGGAAATCCGCGAGATGGTGATCTTTGCGCCGCACAACGTGATCATGGACCCGCCGTTTACCAAGCTGGATCTGCTGTGCTGTCGTAATTTATTGATTTACTTAAGCCAGGAATTGCAGAAAAAACTGATTTTGCTGTTCCATTACACGCTGGCCAATCAGGGGGTTCTGTTGCTCGGCAACGCCGAAACCACGGGCAACACCGGGCATTTATTCAGTGTCATCGACAACAAATCTCGACTTTATCGGCGGATCGGCACGCCTTTTCCTTTGGATGTGGATTTTCCCACCAAGTTTTTTCCTATAGCACCCATGACCAACGACACCGACAAAACCCCATCCATCGCCAATCTGCAAACCTTGGCGGATCAGTTGTTGCTGCAACATTTTTCGCCGGCGGCGGTATTGGTTAATGCCGGCGGCGATATTCTTTATATCAGCGGCCGTACCGGGAAATACCTGGAACCGGCAGCGGGCAAGGCCAATTGGAACATCCACGCGATGGCCCGCGAAGGCTTAAGACACGAACTGATTAACGCCTTAAAAAAAGCCCGTAGCCAGTCGGAAGCGGTACATGTTGCCGGGCTCAGTGTCGGTACTAACGGCGGCAGCCAAATAGTGAATCTGACGGTGCAGGCCATCACTAAACCCGAGGCCTTGAACGGCATGTTGATTGTGGTGTTTACCGATGTCGCGGCGCCGGCGGCCGGCAGCGCCATCCGTAAATCGCCCAGCGCCACGCAGAAAGCGTTGCAAAATGAACTGCAACAAGCCCGGGAAGATTTACAAAGCTTGCGCGAAGAAATGCAGACTTCGCAAGAAGAACTGAAGTCTGCCAACGAAGAGCTGCAATCGACCAATGAGGAATTGCAATCCACCAACGAGGAGTTGACCACTTCCAAGGAAGAAATGCAGTCGTTAAACGAGGAACTGCAAACCGTGAATGCCGAGTTACAGGTCAAAGTCGACGACCTGTCTCGGGCCAGCAACGATATGAACAATCTGCTGAATAGCATGGAAATTGCGACGGTGTTCTTGGATAACACCCTGAATATCCGCCGTTTTACCAGCCACATCAGCCATTTATTTAAGGTGATCGCCGCCGATGTCGGTCGGCCGCTATCGGATATTGTCACCGATCTGGACTATCCGGAACTGCAACAAGATGCCCAAGAGGTGCTGCGCAGCCTGGTGTTTGTGGAAAAACAAGTCAGAGCTCGCGACGATAGGTGGTTTAAAGTGCGCATCATGCCTTACCGCACTCAAGATAATTTAATCGACGGTGTGGTGATTACTTTCATCGACATCTCCGAAACCAAAAAGCTGGAAGCCGAATTAAGGAACAGCGATGAAAAAACGCCATGACGGCAGTAACAGTAACGGAGAATTACGCCAGCGAGCGGAGCGGCAATTGGTGGAGACCGCGCCGGTAAATGTCAATGAACCGCAGCTAAAGCTGGTGCATGAGCTGCAAGTACATCAGATCGAGCTACAGATGCAAAACGAGGCTTTACAAGAAGCCCGTACCCGCACGGAACAAGCCTTGCTACGTTATGCCGAACTGTTCGATTTCGCCCCGCTGGCTTATTTTACGCTGAGTAAGGAGGGCCGCGTCCAGCAGACCAATTTCAACGGCGAGCGGCTGCTGGGTGTCGAGCGCTATAAAATAACCGGGCGACACTTTGCCAATATCGTGGCTAGCGAATATCGAGCCGTTTTCAATGGGTTTCTGGAAAAGGTGTTTGCCAATCCCGGTGCGCAGCATTGCGAAATCGTTTTGGAGCCTGGCGGGCATACGACTTGGGTAACTATAGAAGCCATTGCCGACAGCGACCGACAAACTTGTCTGGCGGCTATCGTCGATATCAGCGAGCGCAAAAATAACGAGCAAGAATTACAACTGGCGGCCACCGTCTATCTGGCCATCGAAGAAGCCATTATGGTGGCCGATACCAATCATAAAATTATTGCCGTCAATCCGGCATTTACCAAGCTTACCGGGTACTCCCCCGCCGAGGCCATCGGCCAAACCACCTCTCTGCTGAAATCCAGCCGGCACGATGAGGCTTTTTTTACCGAAATGTGGAAGCAACTGAATACTACCGGCCAATGGCTAGGCGAGATTTGGAACCAGCGTAAAAATGGCGAGGAATATCTGGCGCGTTTGTCCATTAGCACCGTGTATGCCGACAATGGCCAGGAAATTCGCCGCGTGGCGATGGCGTCGGACATCACCGAACAGCGCCGCGCCGAAGAGCTGATTCATCAACAAGCTAACATCGATCCGCTGACCGGTTTGGCGAATCGACGCATGTTTCTGGACCGTTTGCGGCGGGCGATTAACAAATCGCACCGCGAGCATCAAAAGCTGGCCTTGATGTTCATGGATCTGGATCATTTCAAAGACATCAACGATACCTTGGGCCACGATGTCGGGGATAGATTACTCAAGGAAACCACGCAACGCCTGATGAGTTGTATTCGCGAGACCGACACGCTGGCCCGGCCGGGTGGCGACGAATTTACGCTGATCATGAGCGAACTGCATGAGATGAACAGCATCGACCGGGTGGCGCAGGCCGTGCTACGGACCATGACAGCGCCGTTTCAGCTAAATGACGAACGTTGCTTTGTATCGGTCAGTATCGGCATTGCCTTGTACCCGGATGATGCGGAGACGATGGAAGAGTTGCTGAAGAAGGCCGATCAGGCCATGTATGCCGCCAAAGACTTGGGCCGCAGCCGTTTTTGCTATTTCACGCCAGCCATGCAGGAGGCTGCCGAAATTAGATTACGGCTGACCAACGACCTTAGACATGCCTTGACCGATAGTCAAATCTGGGTAGCCTACCAACCGATTGTGGATTTGGCGACGGGCGAAATTAAAAAAGCCGAGGCGCTGTTACGTTGGCGGCATCCCACTCGGGGTTTGGTGAGTCCCTCCGAGTTTATTCCGATAGCGGAAGACAGCGGTTTAATCAACGAAATAGGCTCCTGGGTGTTCCATCAGGTAGCCAATCAAGTGGCCAAGTGGCGCGTTAATTACCACTCCATGTTTCAGATCAGTATCAATAAATCTCCGGCACAGTTTCACAATAACAGCGACAAAATGGCCGATTGGTTTGAACACTTAAACCGATTGGGTTTGCCGGGCGGCTGTATTGCCGTGGAAATTACCGAAGGACTATTGTTGGATAATTCCAGTATCGTCGCCGATAAATTGACGGCGTTTAAAGATGCCGGCGTGCAGACGTCTTTGGACGATTTCGGCACCGGCTATTCCTCCTTGTCTTATTTAAAAAAATATCACATTGATTTTTTGAAGATCGACCAAGCGTTTGTCTCAAATTTGCTAGCCGACTCCACCGATATGGCGCTCTGTGAAGCCATTATCGCGATGGCGCACGTACTGGGTATGAAAGTGATTGCGGAAGGAGTGGAAACGGCAGAGCAACGCGATTTACTGATTAAGGCCGGTTGCGATTACGGGCAAGGCTATTTATTCTCGAAAGCGGTGACCGCCGAGGAGTTTGAGAAGTTATTTCCGGTTGAAAAGACTGAATCTGCTGCACGTGATTAGTTGGCGGCTTATTGTGTAGGCTAGTCGTTAACCCGGCGCGCAGCTGCTTTTTGCCGTCAATCCCGCAAAAGCGTTAAGACCTCGCCCGGCAGCCAATCCGGGCGGGCACGACCTATAAATATCCGCAATTAAGGCCACTTCAGCGCCCACATCCAGCCAATGTTCGCCAGCGTACAGACTGTTCCCGGCTTTGCCCCTAGAATCGAAATTCGCTTTCAAACCGCCGGATCAGCTAACTACTTACGAATGTTCCTTATCGCATGCTGAGTCGGCACGTTTTCCGTAAACACCCATCCCCAAGGAATAAGCCATGAACCCTCACTCCGAATACCTCTATAAACTCTTCACCAGCAAACTATTTGCCATGGCCTGTTTGTCAGCCGCATTAGGGCTGGCTGCTTGTCAGCCGGAAGGTCAGGCGGAAAAAGCCGGACAAAAAGTCGATAAAGCCGTTGAAAATGCTGGACAAAAAATCGAACAAAGCTCCGAAAAGGCCGGGCAAAAAATCGACGCCGCGAAAGAATCGGTAGTACAGAAAGCAGAACAAGCCGGCGCATCGATCGATAAAGCTGCCGAATCCTCCAACGATGCTCTGGAAAAAGCCGGTAAACAAATCGATCAAGCCATCAATAACTCCGAAAAACGCATTGACGCGGCCAAGGAAGCGGTGGTGGATAGTACTAAAGCAACCGGCGAATATTTTGACGATTCCATGATTACCGCCAAAGTTAAGACAGCCTTGCTAAACGACGACTTTTTGAAACTGGTACCAATTGACGTGACGACAGTAAACGGCGTGGTCACCTTGCGCGGCACGGTGGACTCCGAACAACTGGTCGGTAAAGCGCTTGGCTTGGTCAGCAGCCAGGAACATGTGAAGTCGGTACAAAACGAATTGTTGGTTAAAACCAGCGTGCCGAGTAAACAATGAGGCATTATTCACTAAGCAGCTTAGCGGGCCTTTTATTGCTGTCCGCACCCATGGCGCAGGCTACGCCGGCCGATGATGCTTATATCGCCGGCTATGCCGCTGCCGCGATGAAACATAATTTAAAGCTCGATATGCCGGCGTTGACGGTAAAAGATGGTGTCATTACCTTGCCCGCTGCCGGGATGTCAGGCGCGGAGCGCGCCCAGGCCAGTAAAGTCTTGGCGGAGATTCCCGGCGTTAATGCCGTGAAAATAGCCGAAACCACTGAGGTAAATGCCAAAGAGGCCGCCGCGCTTGATGCAAATCCAACAACGCTGACTACAGCCGAGACCTTGGTGTTACCGACCGGACTGCTGCCGACCGGGCATTTGTTCAAAGCCTTATTGGCCGATCCGCGCTGGGCGCATTTTTCCGCGGCTTATCGTAATTACCAAAGTAATAACTTTGACGGTCGAAATATCGCGTCGGTCAGCTTTGGCGAAACCATTCCGTTTTATCGGGCCAATATCGGCAATTCCACGGCGCAATGGGAAGCCGGTTTGCAGGCCGGCGTGTTCAGCGACTTCAACCTGGATGCCTCGTCAGCCGACCTGGTGAATACCGATTTCATAGCTTCGATCTACTCCAGTGTGCGCACCGGGCAGTTTTCCGCATTCGGCCGCTTGTATCATCAGAGTTCGCACTTGGGGGACGAGTTTTTGCTGCGCAAGGTCAACACCACATTCGAGCGGGTTAATCTCAGTTACGAAGGGGTGGACCTAAAGCTGTCTTACGAATTGCCCTACGGCGTGCGCATCTACGGCGGCGGTGGCGGTTTGTTTCATAGAGAACCTTCCGCATTAAGAAAATGGTCGGCGCAATACGGTATCGAGTTCAGAAGCCCATGGCGTCTGGATTTTGCATCGATGCGCCCGATCATTGCCGCCGACATCAAGAATTACGATCAAAACAACTGGAGCACCGATATTTCGGCCAGAGCCGGTGTGGAGTTCGACAATTCCAAAGTCCTGGGACGCAAGCTACAGCTGATGGTCGAATACTTCAACGGCTATTCGCCCAGCGGCCAGTTTTATAAAGACAAAGTGGAATACGTCGGTTTGGGCGCGCATTACCATTTTTAGTTTGTCAGTCCGGGCAGGCGCATCGCGATGCGCGGTGTTAGACGGAATAGAAGGGACAGAAAGGATAGAAGGGGTCGGCAGCGCTAAAGCCCTTTTTCCGTCATCCCCGCCTGTACGGGGATGACGGTTTTTCGAGAAATGCTCACAAATATTCGCTGACATTATTACCCCGGAATCCAAGATCGGATCAATCCTTTAAACAACCTTGGCGTCACCGATGCAAACAGCTGAAGACTATGCCGCGACACTGCTGGCAGCCGATAAAGCCTTACGATTTTCGGAAGCGCGCTTTCGCCGGCTGTTCGAAACCGCGCAGGACGGCATCTTGCTGCTGAACGCGGAAACCGGCACCATCGAAGAGGTGAATCCGTTCCTGATGCAATTGCTGGGCTATTCGCATGAAGAATTTCTGGGCAAAAAGCTGTGGGACATTGGCGTGTTCAGGGATAGCGCACTGAACCGGGCCGAGTTTAGCGAATTGCAGACCAAGGGCCATATTCGCTACGACAACCTGCCATTGCAGACGAAAGATGGCCGCAGCATTCCGGTCGAGTTTGTCAGCAATATTTACGAATGCGATGGGATTGACGTGATCCAGTGCAATATTCGCGACAATACCAAACGCCATCTGGCCGAGATTGAGTTACGGGCGACGTCGCGAGCCCTGAAAATGCTTAGCGAAAGCAACGTAGCCTTAATCAGAGCCACCACCGAAACCGACCTGCTAAACGAATATTGCCGGATTGCCGTGGAAACCGGCGGCTATCGGATGGCCTGGGTGGGGTTTGCCGATGGCGGACCGGACAAACGCGTGGATGCCATAGTTTGTCACGGCCACGATGACGGCTATTTGACCCTCGCTAATATTAGCTGGTCGGACAGCACGGCCCACGGTAACGGCCCAACCGGTCGGGCGATTCGCTCGGAAAAAGTGCAGTTCGTCGAAAACATCGCTACCGATCCCAGCTATACGCCCTGGCGCGAACAGGCTTTGCAGCGCGGTTATCACTCGACGATTTGTCTACCGTTCAGACTATCCAGCCAGGCGGTTGCCTGTTTGAATCTGTATGGCGACAAGGTTGATGAATGGTCGCCTGCCGAACGGCAGTTATTGCAGGAAATCTCGGGCGATGTCGGCTTCGGTATCGCCGCACTACGCACTGCGATTGCCAAATTTGATTATCAAGAGCAGCTACGGGAAAGCCTGGAGAAAACCATACAGGTGATTGCCGATACCGGCGAAGAGCGCGATTCCTACACCGGCGGTCATCAACGGCGCGTCGCCAATATTTGTACAAAAATCGCCACCGAATTTGGCCTTGGCGCCGATAGAATTCACGGTTTACATCTGGCGGCGACGATACACGATTTGGGTAAAATCGGCGTGCCGGCGGAAATCCTGGCTAAGCCCCGGCGCTTGACCACCATGGAATTTGGCTTGATTAAAGAGCATCCGGCTATCGGCTTCAACATCCTGAAAGATGTGAGCTTTCCTTGGCCGATTGCCGAAATTATCCGTCAACACCACGAACGGATCGATGGTTCCGGCTATCCGCAAGGACTGCATGGCGACGATTTGCTACTGGAATCCAAGATACTGGCGGTCGCGGATATAGTCGAAGCGATGGCGTCGCATCGGCCTTATCGCCCAGCATTGGGCATTGAAGCGGCGCTAACGGAAATTATCAGCCAACGCGGGATTAGTTTGGACGCGCAAGTAGTTGATGTTTGTCTGCGGATTTTTCAGGTGCATGGATACATAATCGAAGACTAGGCATTCATGCATCTGAAACGGTTTATCTAGGCCATTACTGCAACCAACAGGCTGTCCAAGGTGCGCATATGTCTTTGCTGAGCAGGCAGCAGTTTTGTTTCGATCAAAGCGCGAATGTCCGATGGCAGTTCATGATCCTGCAATACTTTTTCATATTCCTCGAAGCCGGTTAACTCGCCCTCGCGCAAGGCCTTTAGCGCAGCTTGTTTACCTAACAATATCGCGCCGGCCATGAATATTTTTGCCCAAGCCCCCCATGCTCCGGAATCTTGAACGGCTACACCGCCCAATTGTTGAATTTTGCCCTGCAAATTGGAGACGGCGGCCTTATGTTCCTCAAAAGAAGACATTAAAACGTCCATTTCTCCCAGCGCAGTCTGTTTCCGAAACTTATTCAGTGCCTGTTGATACGCGGCTACGGCGGATAATTCATTTTGTAGCAAGCTATTGATTAATGGTATGTGAGACATAATGAAACTCCCAGATAAGTGGTTTCGGGGGATTGACAAAGAGTCGATCAGTTGATTGCGCCGCTTAATATTTAATAACAAGGCTCCATGAAAGTCGGTACGCTGCCGCACATCGTTGATCGGAATGCGTGAAAATATCTAGCTAATGGACTTATTCAGATTGAGAGTATCCAAAGTACTTTTGGACGATTTGTCCGAAACGCTGAGTACCGATTCGCTAAGATTGTCGGGGGCCTCCGCAGAAATAGGTATCAGCCTGTCAAATTCGGTTTTTATCACTTGGTAGCATTCGCAAACTTGTGCTTCCAAACCAGCGCGATTCAACACGTTGAGATGGCCTCTGCTGTAACTGATCAGGCCTTTTTGTTGTAGTTTGCCGGCGGCATCGGTGATGCTTTCCCGGCGCACGCCAAGCATATTGGCGATGTGATCATGGGTTACCAGCATCTCGTTCGAGGAATATCGGTCAAGATTCAGAAGCAACCAGCGGCACAGTTGTTGGTAAATGGAATGGTGGCGATTGCAAGCCGCGGTTTGGGCTATTTGAGTCATCAATGCCTGTATGTAACGCAGCAGCATCTGGAATAACGATCTGTCCGTGCTGCTCCCGTTCCCGGATTCGAATTCTTTTATAAACAATTGTCGTCGCAGCCTATATCCGTAGCCGGTCCTGCTGACCAAGGCTTGATGCGGCATGGTGCGCCCGCCCGTAAACAGGCCGAGGCCGATAAAGCCTTCGTTGCCGACGATGGCAAGTTCGCTTGAAGTGCCGTCTTCAACAATGTAAACGTTGGACACCACGCTCGTCGTTGGGAAATAGGCGTAACGCAATTCGCTGCCCGGCTCGTATATGACTTCGCCGCAAGACATTTGAATAAGTTCCAGATCAGGCAGCAGGCGTTCGTAAGTCTCCGCCGGCAATGCACCCAATAGTAAGTTCTGGCTAGGGCTATTTAGTTTGGTCATAAGCAGTCTCCATCTGTGTTGTTGACTTAATGGCCTTGATCTTCGAGGTCAAAATCCTACTGTTAAAGATTTTCTAATTTTTCCTGAGACGGTATCTCAGGTTTAATAGATCAGAAAACGGGTAACACTGGCCGAGTGGGCGAGCTTACCCAGTTTGTCTAAATCCATTAAAAGTATTGCGGCTTGTGGCCTTTTTTAATTTTTTCTCGGAAATTACCGAGTTTGCTTTCCAGTTTGCCCGGCCTCTTGCGTGAGCATCTTTCCAGTTCCATATCACCCAACCCTACCACATAGTCGGTGGCATTGATGTCAGATCCAGCTGTTTGAGTTAGGTATTCCTGATGTTCTTTATTCATAACGGCTCCCTGATAATTTGTAATAGTCATCAAAGCTCAGAGCGGCCAATGTCGGCGCTCGATAAAACTTTATAAATAAAATGGAAATTGTTCTGTTCGTTAGCACACACAGCGCTAACACTAGTCGCTGTGAGGGCTTATTGCGTTTTAGCGGTGTTAACGGGATAGCCGGGTTTCTCAGAGGCCTATTGCTATCGCAAAAAACCGCAAGCATGAGTATGTGTGCCAGCGAACCGACTTAGTCACTGAGTAGAGCGTAGACTCAAGCTGTATCGAAGAATAAATTACCTAGGTCGGCAAGCCGGCGCTTTGCTTTGCGCAGCCTAATTTGTATTCCGAAACAATTCTATCTATGAATCAAATGGAATCGTAATTATTCAGTCAAAACAGCCTAAATCAATCGTAGGCTGGATAAGCGAAGCGCATCCGGCAATCTTGGTGGATGCGCACGGCTTATCCACCCTACAGATCACTATCCATTAACCAGAGTGAATCATCATGAAAACCAATAAAACGACAAGCAATACGTCTGACAATATCAGTCAATTTTCTAAAGTTATCCGGATAGCCGGCGTGCTGGCTATCGGCCTGGGCGCGATCATGCAGCCGACGAACGCGGAAAATTCGCAAGTCAATCCGGCTAAAAAATCGCCGGACGGGAAGGGTAATATGCCCACGTTTGCCCAAGCCGATGTGAATGGCGATCACGTCGTCACTAAAAGCGAATTACTGAATTTTCCTTACTTATTGCAAACCTTCGACAAAGTGGATGCCGGTAATGACGGCCAGTTGGAACAGCATGAGTTCCAGAACTTGAAAATGGAAACCAAACGGGAAGGCGAGGTTAAATAAGTCGATAGACCACGGGTTACGCGCACCTTAGTGTCTCGGTGGTTCGGGGCAGATAAGTTCCCGGCGTTCCTTCGAAAAACCCGCATACTGGCGGGTGAGGGTCCATGATTTTGATTGTTGTCCTGGGTTCCCGCATTCGCGGGAGCGACGAGCTAAGGTTTTTCGACCCCTACCAGGTAAAGAGCTGTTTTAAACTCGCGTACTGCCTGCTTACAAAACCCGCTTAGGTAAGTTGAGTGCCTTCTGCGGCTTTGAATTTTTTCTTGGCTTCGTACATTCTAGAATCAGCCTGATTAACCAATAAATTGGGTTCCGCAAACTCGTGCGGACCGGTCTGAACAATACCCACACTCAAACTCACATCCTCCAACTCTTGTTTAATAACGGTGTTGAGTCGCGTGATATAAATGTCTTGGGCATGGGTTTCTTGGCAGTTTGGCAGAATCAAACAAAACTCATCTCCCCCGTAACGAAAGCAGCGATCTTCCATTCGCGATACTTTTTTTATAGCCGCGGCAACGATACGCAGGATTTCATCGCCGCGGCCGTGACCTAGAGTGTCGTTAATCGCTTTGAAGTCGTTAATGTCTATGTAGGCAATCGATACTGGTTCGGAACGACGCTGAGCCGCACGCAGCGTTTGCGTCAGCGTCTCCGTTAAGTAGCGCACACTCAGCAAGCCCGTCAGCGAATCGATGCGCGTCATCTGCTCTAGTTGTTGCGTACGCTCCCGAACTTTCTCCTCCAGCGCGCAGGCGTAACGTTCGGATTTTTGCTTAGAAATTTCGATTTCGGAAACCAGGCTGCGGATATACGTTTCAAACACCAGCGTGATGTCAAACAAAAACAATTTATCCAGGGCCGCCGCCATAGTCTGGCGCTCGGTGTCGTCGGTTAATGCCTCAAAAATTATTTCGATTAATAAGCTTTTTAGTGTGTTGATTGCCGAAAGATACAGCTTAGGTTCTACTCCGATCCGCTTATGGACTAAACCGATGCGCAGGCGATTATTGACATAGTCGAGATCGTAAACGCCGCTGAATAGATCGAGCACATAGCGACGTTGGGCATTTTCCAGACGGTGCAGGGTGTCGGCATCGCCGATCAACAGCGCGATTTCCGGAACGCTGGTTTGCATTTCGTAGAAGCGGGCAACCAGAGAATCGATGCGCGGTGTAATGACATCACTAAAGCTGCTTAAAAGTTTAAAGTCTGCATCGGTCAGAGACAGCAAGGTTTTGCGATTGGCAATATCAAATTCGGTAATTTGTAATTGTTCCAGCAGGGTCTGTTCGGTTTGCTTCACTTACCCTCCAGTTCATTCAACTAGTTAATCTAAAGGCTTTACATTATAGACTGTCGAATAACGGACCGCGCTGTATCGCATCTGGTCTTTACTAACTGTATTACTTAGGGGGCTTTGTGAGTCATGGTAACAAACTCTTCGGCAGCTGTCGGATGGATGCCGAGAGTCGAATCAAAGATGGCTTTGGTCGCGCCGGCACGCATCGCCACAGCCATGCCCTGAATAATTTCCGGTGCATCAGCGCCTATCATATGCAGACCGATCACTCGGTCCGTCTCGCGCTCCACGATCATTTTCATCAAGGTGTTTTCATCCTTTCCCGATAGCGTGTTTTTGATGGGTTTGAATTCGGTTTTATAAATATCGATATCCGGATATTTTTGCCGCGCCTGCACTTCGGTTAAACCGACGCTGGCGATATTGGGTTGGCAAAATACGGCGGTGGGGATGTTGTCGTAATTTACCGGTCGCGGCTGCTTGGTAAATAAATTACTTACCAATGCCTCGCCTTCGGCTATCGCTACCGGCGTCAGGTTCACTCGGTCGGTGACATCGCCTAGCGCATAAATGGACGGCAGATTGGTTTGATAGTGGCTATCGACGATGATCGCGCCTTTGTCGTCCAGGGCCACGCCAAGCTGCTCTAGTCCAAAACCTTGCGAGTTGGGCGTTCTGCCGGTGGCGTACATCACCAAGTCGGTCGTCATGGTATTGCCGTCCAGCAAGCTGACGCTAAAGGCATTACCTTCCGGCGCAATGGCTTGGACATCGCAATTCAACAGAATCTTAATGCCTTGCTTGCGCATCGCGACGGCCAGAAAGTCGCGAATATCCTCGTCAAAGCCTTCCAGCAGTTTTTCGCCGCGTTGACAAATAGTCGTATCGACACCCAGGCCGTTAAGAATGCTGGCAAATTCCACCGCGATGTAGCCGCCACCGACAATCACGATGCGCTCCGGTAATTTATCCAGGGAAAATAGTTCGTTGGAAGTAACAATGAACTGCTTACCGGCTATATCAGGCACAAACGGCCAGCCGCCGGTGGCCAGCAGAATGCGTTTTGCCGTGCATTGGCTGCCGGCGACCGCGACCGTGTGGGCATCGAGCAATTGCGCTTTGCCGGTAAAGATGGTCACGCGGTTTTGTTGCAAGTGCTGTTGATAGACCGCTTGCAGGCGTTCGATTTCCCGATTTTTGTTGGCGATTAGGCTGGGCCAATCGAAGGAGGCGTTGTCCAGCGTCCAACCGAACCCGACCGCAGCGGCAAAGTCGTCTTTAAATTGCGCGGCGTAGACCAACAGTTTTTTCGGAACGCAGCCCAGGTTCACGCAGGTGCCGCCAAAATGGCGAACTTCCGCTATTGCTACCCGCGCGCCCTGATTGGCTGCGGCATTGGCGGCGCGCACGCCGCCGGAGCCGGCACCCACCACGAATAGATCATAGTCATACACAGTCATAGGGATAGGCTCATTTTTGTTTCTGCAGATAAGCCAACATGGTATCCACATCACTGAGGGTAAACGGATCGTCCGGGCAGTTATCGATTTGGCCGGGTTCGCTAAAAAGTTGCATAATTTTTTTGTCTTCGACCAACATCGAATAGCGCCAGGACCGGCTGCCGAACCCCACATTGTGTTTTTTCACCAGCATGCCCATGGCTTCGGTAAATTCGCCATTGCCGTCCGGCAGCATTTTGACGTCGGCTATTTTGAGATGCTGACTCCATTGATACATCACAAAGGCATCGTTGACACTCAGGCAATAGACCTCATCGATGCCATGAGCCTTAAGCTCTTGGTATTTGGCATCATAGCCCGGTAGATGCTTGTTCGAACAAGTGGGCGTGTAGGCGCCGGGTAAGGCAAAAATCACGATGGATTTACCTTTGAAAATCTCGTCGCTGCTGACATCCTGCCAACGAAATGGATTTTCGCCGGGGATACTTTCATCGCGAACCCGGGTTTTAAAGATTACGTCGGGAATAGTGGTAAGCATGGTGTGGAACTCCTTGAAATTATGACAAGGGCAGCGAGATAAACGCTGCCCTTGTTTGCTGGATTAAACGTAATGGAATGCTAGAGATGTCGCTAAGCGGCCAGCGAACTCATCATTTGATCCAAGGTATCAATATGCGCATGTTGCGCGGGGAGCAGCTTGAGTAGGATTAAGGTACGGATATTGGAACCGAGTTTCTGGTCCAACAGCGCTTTTTCATAGTCGCCCAGACCGCTCTTTTCGCCTTCCTGCAATACTTTTAGCGCGGCCTGCTTGCCGAAGGCATTAGCGCCGCCTTGAATCAAGCTGGCCCAAGAACCCCATACCCCGGAATCCTTGGCCGGCGTACCGCCCAGCTCGCGAATTTGAGTTTGCAAACTGGAAACGGCTGCTTTATGCGCCTCGTAAATCGGCAGCAGTAGTTCTGATTCGCCGAGTGAAACCTCTTCCTTAAGTTTTTTTAATACCTGACTGTAGGTCTCAGTGGCGGCAAGTTCGTCAATCAGTAAACTGTCTATCATTTCAATGCTGTGCATAGTAAAAGTCCTGTGTGGTGGTTTTTGTAGTGTGGCAAAGGCGCGTCAAACGGTGAGCGTTACTTCTTCCGATGAGGAAATATCTTCGGCTTCAGCCTGCTGGAAAATCGTGTTTGCGGTATCCCGGGTCTCAGCCGTTGCCGTATTAACAGCAATCAGCGTACGTCCGGCTTTGATTTTTTCTTGGTAGTGCTTGGCTTCATGCGCCGGAATGCCGACGCCAATTAAGGCGGCAATTAAATCGGCAACCTGGTCTTTTTCAGGTGTGCGACATAATTCAACCATAATCGGCCCGGCGGCAATGAAGCGGCCGACGCCCGGAATATCCAGGCTATCGATTTTGCTGGTCCATTCCAGGCCGTAGCTGTCGTTTTCGGCAGCATCCACTTTTTCGTCGGCGTTTTGTTGGCGGGAGGGGAGGGTGGCGTTATCCGGAAATAACAGGGATATTTCAGTGTTAGAAAACCCCGCCATTTTAAGATTATTAACAATAGCGGCTGTCTGACCGATGTCTTGGCAGATGCAAAAAACAGGTTTATACATAATAGTCTCTTCGATCTGAATAACAGCGGATTTTGCTACTGCTATCGGGATGAATATTTACGGCGATTTCATTAATAACGACGGACTTTTCTAAGAAGTCTGATAGCTATTAATGATTTATTTATCGATCACTAAAATATCGAATATTTACTAGTCAATATTTTGTATTGGAATTTGAATATACAGTTAAATCAGGTTTGAGTCGGTACGCTGTCACACATTCGCGGTAAACAAGCATGGCGAATTAGTAAAACGCCAAAGCTAATTATCGAGATATTTTTCCCGGCAGCAATTACCGACCGTTCAGGTTTTTAAAAACGCAAGCAGGTCGCTATTTAGCTGGTCTTTATGTGTGTCGGCTAGGCCATGCGGTCCGCCGGGATAGATCTTCAGCGTTGCGTTATTAATGAGTGTAGCCGCAGTAAGGGCGGAGGCGGCAATCGGCACAATTTGATCGTCATCGCCGTGGATAATCAGGGTCGGTATCTCAAATTTTTTCAGATCATTGGAAAAGTCGGTTTCTGAAAAGGCCTTGATGCATTCGAGCTGGTTTAGTAATCCACCTTGCATACCTTGCCGCCAGAATGCGTCGCGCACGCCTTGGCTGACCGTTGCGTCCGGCCGGTTGGCGCCGTAGAACGGGGCTGTCAAATTCATGAAAAATTGCGAGCGATCAGCTGCGACGCCGCTGCGAATGTCGTCAAATACCGTAATGGGTAGGCCAATAGGATTATTATCGGTTTTCAGCATCAACGGTGTTACCGAACCCACCAACACCGCACCTTTGACGCGTTGGCAGCCATGCCGCCCGATATAACGCGCCACCTCGCCGCCACCTGTCGAGTGGCCGACTAAGGTTATGCCGTTTAGGTCGAGCTTTTCTATGAGTTCCGCTAAGTCGTCGGCATAGGTTTCCATATCATTACCGATCCAAGGCTGATCGGAACGGCCATGACCGCGTCTATCGTGGGCAATACAGCGATAGCCGTTTGCCGCCAGATAAACCATTTGATTCTCCCAGGCATCGGCGTTTAGCGGCCAGCCGTGGCAGAACACCACGGCCGGTCCCAATCCCCAGTCTTTGTAGTAAATTTTTGTGCTGTCTTTGGTGATTATCGTGCTCATGATAGGTTCTCCTTCGCTTGCGTGAGTCAAGCTTAAATATTTTTGTTAGCTCAGCAGATAACTGGATGCAGGTTGGCGCGGCAATTGATTTTGCCGAGTAAAGATCTGTTGGCGGCGTGGCTGTCCGGCCAGACGGCGGGAACTTGCTGGGTGCTCTGCAAAGCTGTCGCACAGGCAGACAAGAGCATCGCAGTAGTCGCCGCCAATAATAGGGATCTAGGACGCATGACGCCGGCGGCTCCGTGCTTAATGTTGTGTGCTGAGCATTTGCCGGCAACTGTCGGCGCATTGTTGGCAGGCCACAACGCAATCTTTCATATCGCCGATCTCATCGCATTCGGCTGCACAGGCTTCGCAAATCTCCGCACAAAGCTCGTGCAGGCTATGTAGAAAATGCGAGCCGGTCAGTTGAAAATTGGCTGAAGTCTGACAGATCTCGGCACAGTTCAACATTAGGCGTAAATGTTTGGCTTTGACGTGCTTACCACCGGTTTCCAGGCAATGGTTCATCGCGGTTTGCAGACAAAGCTGGTGGCAAAGGCTGCACGCGGCAATACAAGCTTGCCTGGCATGTTCTGATTGGGATGTTTGATGCATGGAATTCTCCGTTAAGTGGGGGAGTCAGT
Source organism: Methylomonas sp. 2F7 (assembly GCF_057126975.1). Taxonomy (NCBI): domain Bacteria; kingdom Pseudomonadati; phylum Pseudomonadota; class Gammaproteobacteria; order Methylococcales; family Methylococcaceae; genus Methylomonas; species Methylomonas sp. 2F7. The sequence goes on along the minus strand of NZ_CP195203.1, from coordinate 3,343,947 downwards.
TCGCCCCTGAATCAAATGCAGACGCAGAAAGCGCTAGCTTTTGCCACTAACAGATGGACTGTTCCGTGGCGGTGGCAGAAACGCAAAATATTGCGTCTCTGCCGTTATATCCACAGCTAGCCGGCAAACGTTAACACCAAAGGGGGGAGGCGATAGGTCGACGAGCTAGCTGCTTTTTCTTACTTGCCTTCCTTAATATCCTGCTTAATATCGCCATAGCCTTTTTGGGCTTTGCCGAGATTTTTTTGGACATTACCTTCCACTTCCATGCCTTTGTCGTCGATGATCTTGCCGGTCACTTCCTTGACCTTGCCTTTGGTTTCTTCGACCCGGCCTTCGACCTGATCTTTATTCATCGGGGCTTCATGGTCTGCGGCGAGGGCGCCGAATGAGCAAAGCGCTGTCAGTACGCCGGCAGATAAAATATAGCGTTCGGTTTGGGTAAATTTCATGATGTGGCCTTTGGGAAGTTAGATGCGGTGGATGAACTGGCGAACATTGTTATTCGTCGTCAACAGCCTTTTTAATATCGTCTTTTACATCGCCAAAGCCCGCCTGAACTTTACCGACGTGTTTTTGCACCTTACCTTCCAACTCCATATCGTCGTCGTTCATTAGTTTGCCGGCGACTTCTTTGATTTTGCCTTTGGTCTCTTCGACGCGGCCTTTTACTTGATCTTTGTTCATGATGATTCCTGGTGGTGTTTTAATTTTATTGAAGCGAACGAGCGTTTTTTAGCGCTCGGAACCCACCATACTCGCGACCTTGGCCGTAGTCGGTGCGTCAACGCACATTGAGTCGGCAGCCAATATCCAGACCGCGCTGACAGCAAGTTTTTATGGGATGTGGGTGCTGTAGCGTACAGACTTGCAGCGCAATGCAGCGCACGCTGTAGCTGGCGGTTGCAGGCTTTATCAGCACGCATCTTAGATGCGCTGAAACTTTCAAAATCGCCGATATAAGTTAATTTACCGTGGAGCGCTATCGTGCCGGGTCAAACTGGATTTTTCTTTAAGTTTCTGAAACTGGCGGGGCCTTTTTGGCGGTCTGAGCACCAGGTGCGTATCTGTAGACGGACCTTAAATTTACTGATTTTGACTGTGCTGCAAATCGTCATTGCGGTGATGATTACGCAATGGAGCGCCGCGCTATTCGACGCCTTGGAACAGCGCAATATGCCAGGGCTGATGACCCAAGTCCGCGATCTGGGATTAATTTTTGTAGCCAGTATGCTGGTGACGGTTTTACATTTAAAAATCAAGCGGGATTTGCAAATCAGTTGGCGAGCATGGCTAACGGCGCATGTTATCGGTCGCTGGATGAATAAAGGCCATCATTACCAAATCGCTCAGATACTGACGGTGGGCCACGACAATCCCGATGGCCGCATCGCGGAGGATATTCGCATCGCTACCGACGAAGCCGTTAATCTGTGTTACACGCTGTTTTACAGCTTATTATTGCTGGCGAGCTTTACCCAAATTCTCTGGACGCTGTCCGGTACCGTCATGCTGGATTTTGGCGGTATGCGATTGCCTATTTACGGACACTTGGTTTGGTTGGCCCTGTTGTACGCGGCGCTAGCCTCGATGTTGGGTTGGTGGGCCGGCCGGCCGCTGACTTTAACCACCAATGCGATGCAAACGGTTGAAGCTAATTTTCGCTTCGGTTTGGTCAAGGCCCGGGAAAACGCCCAAGCTATTTCCGTGCATAACCGCGAAGCGCACGAAAAAAAGCGCTTTCTTAGTCTGTTTCAAGACATTAACGGTATTTATGATCTGCAAACGCGGGCCTGGGAGCACATCATCTTGTTCAGCTCCGGCTACGCAGTGCTATCGATGGCGCTGCCCATTCTAATCACTGCGCCGCGCTTTATTCTGGGGAGTATTACGCTGGGGGCGTTGATGCAGTCGGTACAGGCCTTTCAACAAATGGCTGCGGCTTTGTCCTGGCCCGTGAATAACATGCCGGTGATTGCGCAATGGCATGCCTCGGTGGATAGGGTTTTGGGCTTGGTCGAGGCCTTGAATGATTTAGAACAGCAGCAAGACGTTTGCCCTGAACCTTCCACCGAACTTAAATGAGCTTTCCGGTTGGCTTATCAGCCATCGTCCGTAAAAAAATGCGCAAAAAAGAATGCCCGGTCCGACTTGGCGGGGGGCATTTTGGAGGCGCTATACACGGAAGAAATGCGGTATCAGTAAATCTGCAAAAATCCCTCCTCGTTCCATGAAACGGGATTTTTTAGGCCGGGTTTCAACATCACGCAGGTACGGCCGCTTCGTCGGTGTAAGAAATATCTTCGGCGTGCGCGTGTCCAAATATTTCTTTTATCTGATCAATGGCTTCACTGCTGCCGGCATGCACCGAGATCAAAATCCCGCCACCCTTGATTTTGCCTTCGTAGCGCACGGCTTCGTATTCCGGAATGCCCACGCCAATCAGCGCACCTGACAATCCCCCAGCTGCTGCACCCAATGCCGCACCACTCAATGCGGCCATAATCGGACCGGCAGCGATAAACGGCCCCAAACCGGGGATAGCCAGGGTGCCGATACCGGCCAACCAGCCCAATACCGCGCCGGTACCCATGCCCACCGTTCCGCCAAGTGCCGCGCCTTCCGGGGCTTTGGTGTGTTTTTCATGGGCAAAATCCTTCGTGGTATTTTTATCGGGCAGCAACACGGAAATATCGTTGCTGGAAAAACTGGCAGCCTTCAGCTGGTTCACAATGCTTTCAGTTTGCTCGATAGTTTGAGCGATACAAAAAACGGATTTAGTCATTACATACTCCCACGCTGTTAAGGCGCTTTAGTTTCAAGTTGATTGTCCACCTGCACGACACCGGCAGTTTCCCGGCAGATTTTTTGCAGTTTTATGCTTTCGTCCGTCGTTGCAACGGCGCCGCGTAAAGTCACAACGCCATTTCGGGTAATGATTTTGGCGTTATGCGCATCCATGGATAAGGATTTGTCTTTGAGCAAAGCTTTACGAATGTGCGCGGTGATTTTTAAGTCGGCTTTGGACTCGTTTTGATCCTCGGCCGTTAAGGTGGTGTTGTCTTTATCGCGGAGGTTTTTTTGGGTATTTTCCAACTCAGTGTTTTCAGCTAATTGGCTTGCGGAAGACTGATCGGCTTTAGCTTGGTTGGCGACAAACAGCAAACAGCTGCTTAGAGCGAAGGCAACTAACGACAATGGTTTAGGCATATCCCCTCCTTGAAAAGTACTTTATTGTTGGCGCATCGGCATCGAATAGGTGGCCGGTGGCAGTCATCCGATCGGCAGTCTTTGTCTGGCGAGAACCGACGGTGTTTCTGAAATTTACTCGAGCAGCCGCACAATGTCGGTGCGCTGCCAAACATTGCGGTTAAAAGCATGTTCGAATTGAACTCGTCGTTAGCCCAAACGCCTCTACGATGATGAGTGGTGGTGACTAATTTTTTGAGTTTGAAAAACGTCAGATTTCAACACTGACTATTGACGATTTTTCTATAAAAAGCCGAATAAATAAGGCTTTACAGTGTGACAGCGTACAGACCCCAGGCTCCAGGTGTCGGATGATCTTTCGATCATAAGCCGACACGCTAAATCCATTGGGGATGCATCATGAATAAAGCAAAAACACCTGTTCTAACCGTAGCGAACGAACCAGCCCAATTTGGGGAGGAAGTATCGACAATTTCAGTCGGCAACGGCGGCGAGTGGCACCAGTCAGCCATCGACGACCAGCCCACTTTGACGACCAATCAGGGTTTACCGATTGCCGATAATCAAAATTCCCTGAAAGCCCATCCGAACGGTCCGACGCTGCTGGAAGATTTTATTCTGCGCGAAAAAATCACCCATTTCGACCACGAGCGCATCCCGGAACGCATCGTCCACGCCCGTGGAACCGGCGCACATGGCTTTTTCGAGCTCACCGAATCCCTGGAGCAATACACCACGGCCAAAGTGCTGACCGAAGTAGGTGAGCAAACGCCGCTGTTTACGCGCATATCCACTGTCGCCGGCGGCTCCGGGTCCGCCGATACGCCGCGCGATGTCCGCGGCTTTGCCGTCAAGTTTTATACCAAGGAAGGCAATTGGGATCTGGTCGGCAATAACATCCCGGTGTTCTTCATCCAGGATGCTATTAAATTTCCCGATCTGATTCATGCCGTAAAAATGGAACCCGACCGCGGCTTTCCGCAAGCGGCGTCGGCGCATGACACCTTCTGGGACTTCATTTCACTCACACCGGAAGCCATGCATATGGTGATGTGGGTGATGTCCGACCGCACCTTGCCGCGTTCGTTGCGGATGATAGAGGGCTTCGGTATTCATTCCTTTCGCTTAATCAATGCCGCGGGCGAATCGACCTTCGTGAAATTTCACTGGCGGCCGAAACTCGGTTTGCAATCTACCCTCTGGGATGAGGCGGTAAAAATAGCCGGTGCCGATTCCGACTTTCATCGGCGCGACATGTTCGAGGCCATCAGCACCGGCGATTTTCCGGAATGGGATTTGGCGGTGCAATTGTTCTCGCAAGAAGAAGCCGATGCCTTCCCATTCGATCATCTCGACCCAACCAAATTGATCCCGGAAGAATTGGTGCCGCTGCAAGTTATCGGTCGCATGGTATTGAATCGCTGGCCGGACAATTTTTTCGCGGAAACCGAACAAGTAGCGTTCTGTCCCTCCCATGTCGTGCCCGGCATCGATTTCTCGAACGATCCGTTGTTGCAGGGGCGGCTCTTCTCCTATCAGGACACGCAACTGTCCCGGTTGGGCTCAGCGAATTTCCATCAAATACCCATCAATGCGCCGCAGTGCCCGTTTGCCAATCAGCAGCGCGATGGGCATATGCAAATGACGCAACCGCAAGGTCGGGTGGCCTACGAACCCAATACGCTGGCAATGGATTCGCCACGCGAACAAGCGGAAACCGGCTTTCGCAGTGCGGCAATTGAAGAAAGTGGTGCCAAGGGGCGGATTCGACCCGAGAGCTTTGCTGACCATTACAGCCAGGCGAGGCAGTTTTATCGCAGTCAGTCTGCCTACGAACAGGCGCATATTGCTTCGGCGTTAGTGTTTGAACTATCTAAGGTAGAACATCCGCATATCCGTGTCGCGATGGTCGGTCATCTACGTCATATCGAACAAGACCTTGCGCAGCGGGTAGCCTCTGGCCTAGGTCTGATTGAATTGCCGCCAGCGCCAACTGCGGCGATGGCGCCCCAGGAACTGGAGCCATCGCCGGCGTTACAGCTGATCGGGAACATGAAGAATACACTTCAGGGCCGGAGTGTTGGGATATTGATCGCGGAGGGTTCGGATGCGGCAAGTATTGCGGCTGTGCAACAAGCTGTGACCAGTACCGGCGCAACAAGCAAAATTATCGCCACGGTAATAGGTGAAACCACACTCGCTGACGGCTGGCTGATGAAAGTCGATGGCCAATTGGCGGGTACGCCGTCAGTAATGTTCGACGCGGTCGCCATCCTCCTGACCGAACATGCCGCCATGTCATTGGGGAAGGAAGCCGCCGCCATCGATTTCGTGCGCGATGCGTTTGGTCACTTGAAAGCGCTAATTGTTGACGAGGGCGGCGCAGTCTTACTGACCACGGCGAATATTAAACCCGATGGCGGCGTGTTTAACATCGATTGCGTGGATGATTTCATCGCGGCAGCCAAGACCCGGCAGTGGGAGCGCGAAGCCAGTATCAGAACACTGGCTTGATAATTTCGCTATCCAAAGCATGTGCCTCACCTTTGACTTCCGGGCGTAAAGCTTTTAATTCGTTTTGGTTGTTAAAGGAGGCATTGTTGAGTTTTTTATTGGTGCCAATCCCGTCGCCAAACTCTACCGCCAGCGTTCTTAAATAACCAATGAACTGCAAACTGATAAGCCTTACCCGAATATTTTTAGTCATGTTACTAATAGGGTTATGTGCTTTTGGCAGTATGCTATTAATTTTTGCCTATTCCGATAATGCTAGGATCTGGTTTATTGAGAATAGCGTTAATACCCAAAAGCTAAAACTTGACATAAAAGGCGAAACTATTTTTGAATATGGCAGGCAACCTGAACTCACTCTTAATAATATTTCAATCAAAAATACGGTTTGGCCTAGTCCTGAAAACCTTGCACAAATAGATAAATTATCATTGCAATTTTCTATTTCAAGACTGTTCCATGGCGAAATATTCATTAACGATTTAAGCATTAGCAAGCCAGAATTATTTCTTTTAAAAAATAAGAAAGGTGATGAAAATTGGAGTTTTTCTGACCCGAAAGCTGATGCATATGCTCTTGAGTTGCCGGTTATTTTCGAGAATCTGCATATTGTTTCCGGAATATTTCATTATTATGATGAAATCCGTGATATGAATTTTGAAGGAGATATAGATTCCTTGAAAGGCTCTGGCGGCTGGCAACTGCCGATTACCATTGAAAGTAAGGGTAGCTACCAACACAAAACGCTAAATATCCAGGCTGCTGCCGGTTCCTATGCAGAATTACGCTCAGAAAATAATCCCTATCCTGTCAAGTTGAATATGGTGTTCGGCCAAACGGAAATAGCTATTCGCGGCACAGTGACTCATCCTCTACAAGCGCCCGATCCAAAGCTTAAGCTTTCTTTTGCAGGAGATGATATTGCCGAATTATTTCCTTTAATCGGCATTCCTTTACCACCCAGCCCTGCCTATAAAATAACGGGGGATTTAAGCCGTCAGGATCGCACTTGGCGCTTTGACAATTTTAATGGTGAAATTGGGCATAGCGATTTGCAAGGAACAGTTCTCATCAATCCAACACTTGAGCTTTTGTATTTCGATATGGATTTGTTCGCCAAAACGCTTGATCTTGCCGATTTAAGCGGATTTATTGGCGGCGAACCCAACCTGACAGATCAGAGTGTTACCGAAGACAATGCTTTGATCCCCGAGCGTCATTTCAACTTTAAACAAATTCGTGCAGCCAATGGCAAGGCTAGGCTTCGCGCCACAAATATCCTTAACAAGGAAATCCCCCTAAGCAACTTTGACGGTCAAATATCGCTCAACAATGGAGTGTTGACTTTCGAACCCGTCACCTTCGGAATTGACGATGGACGGATAAACCTTTGGATGTCAGCCTATGGATCGCAAAATCCGCCAGACGTTGATATCCAAATTAATGTGATTGATATGCCTTTAAGTAAGCTAATTGGGGAAGTTAAAGATATTCAGAACACGTTCGGGAAAATTAACGGTAAGTTGAAAATAAAAGGGTCGGGCAATTCGCTTAAAGAGATACTTTCAAGCGCCAACGGAGAAGCTTATTTAGTGCAATACGATGGCAAAATTAGCGCTTTGATAGTAGAGTTGATAGGCTTAGACATTTTCCACGCTCTTGGCTACTATATCTCGGGAGATATTCAAATTCCTATTCTCTGTGCCATTGTTGATGTGGATATTAATAATGGGATTGGCAAGTCAAAAACTTTATTGCTCAATACCAAGGATAGTGTTGTTCATGGTAATGGTTATTTGTCATTTAAAAACGAAACCTTTGAAGTAGCGATGACTCCTTATCCTCGTGATTTTAGTCCGCTTACCCTTCGTTCCACCTTAAATGTTTCCGGCACTATACTAAAACCAAAGTTTTCAATTGATCCTTTGTCTACTCTCATGCTGCTACCGCCGATTGATATAGGCGAGGTTGAAAATATTGATTGTCAAAAAATGATACGGAGGGCAAAGGACTAAATTCTGGTGCGTTTAAACAAACAACGCTACCCGTCCATAGGATGATAATTGATCGCTATTGTGAGTCACGCAGACTAACTAATGACACCCTTAAGTAAAGCAGAATGCTTGACTGCTTACTCATTACGCGACCGTCGGATTTGACCTTGGGTGTTCTTTCAATCGGTCAATTTCAACTCTAGTTAACTTATAGTTTCATGCATTGTTAGTACTGCCAGCAATACCTGCTGTAGCGATAAAACGTAGTGCATCCTCAACAGACATATCAATTCCTATTACATGTTCGCGTGAGATAATAACCGTTTGTCCACCCACTTGATAACTAAAAAGATCCGGATTGTTTCAAGAGGCGTTGCTGCCAGAGAAACCTTAAGTCGCAAGCATGGTTTGTTGTCTACGGTAATTCTGTATATTTCCGCTACCAATGTTGGATGCCGAACGGATCAGAACCACCAATCTCTAATACGCTATGCTGTTGAACAGTAATCTTCGTAACGCCAGACTTCACCCCTATTTCAACAGTTTCGGGAACTTATTAATGCAAAGATAAGACGCCGAAACTATTCATTTGCTTCAAGTTGGTTTTCATGCAAAAAAATACTCCTTATATTCTCTTTCTAACCTTCGTTTTGTTAGTGACGGTATCTTTTTTCCTATTGATTAAAGATTTTCTATTAGCCTGTTTTTGGGCTATTATTCTGGCGGTAGTTTTTTATCCTGTTTATCAGTGGATTAACCGTTATTTTAAAAACTCGGAAATACTGCCGTTGTTTTTGACCATGTTAACGATTATTCTGGTGTTCGTTATTCCACTATTGATGATAACCTTGATGATAACGGAAGAAAGCACAGCCTATTATCAAAAAATCCAAAGCGGGGAAATTAATCCTCAAATATATTTTCAAGATACTCTCGCGCTTCTTTTGCCAAAATTTAATAAACTGTCTTATATACAGGAAATAAGCGTTGAGCAGATAAGCGCCTCGGCAGGGAATGCCTTTACTCAAGCAGTACAATATATAGCGCAACAACTCCCAGCATTGACTCAGAATATCTTAAATCTAATCGTGCAAGTTGCCTTGTCTTTCTACATTCTGTTCTTTCTATTGCGGGACGGACAGCAACTGATAAGAAAATTCATATCGTTAATTCCGATAGGTGACCAAATTGAAATAGAACTATTTGAGCGTTTCACCAGCGTAGCGCGAGCGACTGTCAAAGGCGGGTTACTAGTCGCCGTTATTCAGGGTAGCATAGGGGGGTTATTATTTTGGTTTGTAGGCATTCCAGCGGCTTTTCTATGGGGTATGTTAATGATAGTTTTATCGTTATTGCCTATAGGCAGTGCGCTAATTTGGGCTCCTGCTGCGGTCATTTTATTTTTACAGGGACACACATTAAAAGCAGTCATTTTGCTATCCGTCGGTATTTTTGTAATTGCTATGATAGATAATTTTTTGCGGCCGCGGCTGATAGGTAAAGATAGTAAAATGTCAGATTATCTAGTGCTGGTATCAACTCTAGGAGGGATAAGCTGGTTTTCATTAACCGGATTTATATTAGGCCCCATTATTGCCGCATTATTTATAACCTTTTGGGACATACTAGGAAAATATAATCAGGCAAGTAATTCGTAGGGAGACTATGTTAAACCTGGGGAGGCATCAAATCTTAGCGTTAATGCCGCCGCTAGTCCTCATTGCTTGCAGTAGAGATAATTACTTGTCCGGATCAGCCGCGCTGAAAATTCTTGTTAATCAGGTTTATTTATAGGCCGGAACAGAAACAATTAAGCCAGCGCGAATCAATTTGAGCTCGCGCTGACTTCATTTAAAAACTACGTGCTAAGGGACGAAAAACTATTCAGTTTCGGCGGCCAACAGCCTATCCAACGTGCGAATATGCGCTTGTTGTGCCGGTAATAGCTTGGTTTCAATCAACGAGCGAATCTCTGCAGGCAGTTCAGTCTTCTGCAACGCTTCCGCATACGCGTCTGCGCCACTTTTCTCGCCGCTCTGTAACGACTGTAGTGCCGCTTCTTTACCCAGTAGATTAGCGCCGCCTTGGACTATTTGTGCCCAAGTGCCCCACGCTCCTGAATCGGCGCTGGGAGTTCCTCCCAGTTGACTGATGAGCGTCTGTAAACTGGAAACGGCCTCTTTATGATCCTCAAAAATAGGCGTAAGGTCCTTCGATTCGCCCAGTCCGGCATCTTCAGACAGTTTGTCTTGCACCTGTTGATAGGTTTCCGTTGCCGATAATTCGTCTTTTAGAAATTTGTTGAGTGTGTCTATGTTATGCATATTAAAACTCTTGGTTGATTATTTTTTTGATGACATGCAAGCGCAGCCTCAAACTTAAACTGACGATTCGCCCGTCGAGGAAATATCCTCGGCGTGAGCCTCCTCAAAGACTTTTTTTGCCAGATCGACCGCTTCGCTGTTTGTGGTGTGGACAGAAATCAAAGCGTTGCCGCCGGTGATTTTTCCTTCGTAGCGTTTGGCTTCATATTCGGGGATGCCCAGCCCGATTAAAACGCCAGCCAAGCCGCCGGTGGCGGCACCTACAGCCGCTCCGCTCAACGCGCCCATAATAGGTCCGGCGGCGATGAACGGACCGACGCCTGGAATAGCCAGAGCGCCAATCCCGGCTAACAAGCCAACTACAGCGCCAGTACCTAAACCCACTGACCCGCCGATGGCGGCCCCTTCCGGCGCTTTGGTATGCTTTTCATGTGCAAAATCCTGGGAGTTGGATTTGTCGGAAAACAGCACCGATATATCATTATTTGAAAAGCCGGCGGTAACCAGGTCATTAACAATACTCTCTGCCTGATCGGTATTTTGAGCGATACAAAAAACTGCTTTAGTCATGTGATTCTCCTACGCTTTATGGCGCTTTAAATTCAAGGTTATTATTTACCTGAAGAACACCAGGCGTTTGCTTGGCGATATCTTGCAGTTTAATTTTCTCGGCTTCATTTTTAACCGGCCCGCGTAAAGTCACTGCGCCATTACGGGTGATGATTTTTACATTCTGCGCATTGACTGATAAGGACTCATTTTTAACGACAGCTTGGCGGATGGCCGCTGTAATTTTAATATCGCCTTCGGTTTCCTTTTGATCTTCCGGGGTTAACGTCGAGTTATCCTTATCGCGAGCATTGATCTCGGTATTTTCCAAGGTTGAGTCGGCCGCTAGATAAACGGCGCTATTCTGTTCGGCGCGAACAGTACCCGTCATTATTATTAAACTGCTCGTCAAAGTGAATATAACTGACAATAATTTTGTAGACATAATAATCTCCTAAATAGTGGTTGTTTTTTCGAAATAATTGCGCGGCATTGGTTTTTTCTGCTGATTTAACGACCACTCATCAGCCGACTTAATAGAAAGCCTGCCCCGACAGCGATACCCAATGAAGTTGCAGGATTTTTATCAATGTAGCTGCGGAAATCTTCAAAAAACTGCTGCTCTACATTTTTCAATTGTTCGCCTTTTTGACCCAACGCTTCAGCCGCCTGAGTGGTTGCGTTGGCTACTTTGTCAACGGTTGAGTGAACGCCCGATCTAAGCCGGTCAACGGTGGCATCGACAGTATTGGTATTGTCTGTTGCTTGCATAGTTAATTCCTTATACAAATGGAAATAATCAGTTAATTTTTAAACTCTGGTGATCTAAAACTTCTACTGATTCAATTTGGCACACCGACTTTAATAGTGTTGCCGGTGGAGAGAATGGCTAATGATTGAATACTAAATAAATAATGATCAAAACAATCGTCGGCACGCCCAGTACCCAGCCTATAAAATATTTACCCATGACTCATCTCCTAAAATATTTGTGTATATAAGTCTACTTATTGGTTTTGGCTTACATTCAAACAGGCTGTTTAATGACACGAAGAAGCAAGCTAGGTAAATTTTCTATTAAAATCGTCTTAAAGTCGGTGTGCTGTCGCACATTGAAGAGGAATTGTTTTATCTGCCATGACTAGGGTTTTTTGAAAATTAATTTGATTGCCTAAATTTCCTTTTTAGGTCAATTTTATCCGCTAAACCCCCAATATTTGTATAGAGAACGACTGTATTTGTCTTGGAATCCTTTGGTATAACTCGACTTAAAATACTAGCCGTTCTCATCTTCGTCTTGCCAAAATAATACTGAAACAGGGCTATTCAGACGATCTGCGTGATGATCAATGCATAAGCTACCTTTCACCGATCTGCAGGTGTTATGAGCGCGCAGAAAATCCGACGCTGTATGTTTGATAGCGCACTGACTGAGTGGATAAACGATCCTACTATAGCCATGAGCGCACAGATTTATTGTCAGTGGACATGGAATTTTTCCTGCCAATAAGATTGGGTATTTAAAAAAGAAAATATCAAATAACGCATGCTAAGCCGATAAGACAGAATCGAAATAAAATTAAAGGAAATAGTTCTTTGAAGAGTCAGTCCAATCATCAGCTATGTACGACGTTAATTATTTAATCTGAAAGTGCTATTCAATATTATTGATAGTAGTATTTCTGTGCAGGCAACATAATTGAGTTACCTGGGAGTTTTTATGTATAACATTGAAAAAATAGATAGTTTGCTAAAAAATGAAATATCCGCCACGGAAACTTACCGACAGGCTTTGGAATCGTTTTGGAAAGATACCAGACGTTGTGAAGTCGATTCTCTGTTGCAAATTTGTCAAGATCATAATGAAGCCGCTGCACTACTAAAAGCGCAAATTCGTCAGTTGGGAGGAGCGCCTTCAGATAAGTCAAGCAATTGGGGCACTTGGGAGAAAATCTTTCAGATAGGCGTAAATATGTTGGGCAAATACTCAGCAATAGAAGCCTTACGAGACGTTGAATTCTCCTGCTCGAAAGCGTATGGGCAAGCTCTGCTCGATTACCAACTACCTCTAGCTCTTCGTTCATTGATCGAAACAAAGTTGTTGCCTAACCTGCAATCTAATATGCGTACCTTGGATCAGTTATTAGACGCGGTAATGGCATGAACTTGAATATTCTTAAGGCGTGCAGCGCTAAATACTAAATCGCTGCGGTTTTTTCGGACACCTCGAACATGTGAGACGTTTTATACCTATAGCTCAGCTGGACGAAGAGGGTATTAAGACAGATAGATATCCATGGCTCACCGTCGGCAAGATACAAACAGGGTTTCGATTTCACAAAAACATCAAGAAAAGCCATAAATATGCTTGGCATTGATCCACTCAAGCCACCGCTAAAGATTGGCCCGGTTTGTTTCAAGAAAAACGCTAGGCCGCGATCATGCCTGCTGGTTTTCGCCAGTTCTGAATAATTCAGCTACCAATGTGGTATGCCGAACGGATCAGAACCGCTAATTTCTCTATAGTCGATAACTGTCAACGGGATCAGACAAAACCTTGAATTTGTTTATTGGGTGCTCGGCGATATGCAGGTCAAAATATCGAGCCGAAAATTCCAACATGCCCGGCTTTAATTAAACTAAATGGAGAACCACAATGATTCATCCCGACCAGATCAAACCCGATATGCCCGTTGTCTGCTCAGAGGGCGGCCAATTTGCCACCGTCGATCATATGGAAGGTACTAACTCAATCAAACTGAAAAAAGATGAAGCCGGTCAGCATCATTTCTTTCCACTATCCTGGGTAACCTCAACCGAGCATGGCCAGGTTAAGGTGGACCGTCCAGGTGATAAGGCCATGAAGGAATGGTCGACTGTTTCACCAATCCTTTAATAAAACGCTGAACAGGTTGATTCCTCTCATGCCCTCAAAGGCCCAAGTGCTTCGACAAGCCGGTCCTGAGAGCAGCCCAAGGATTTAATCGGAGCCTCCTTAAGCGCATAAATTCAGGCCAAAGCCTAAGCGTTTGTTGCTCAGTGGAAAAATGCCGCAAGCAGCTTTGGCTATAGCGACGTGGTCCGATCAATTGAAGTTCTTCGATATTCACACTGCGCGACCAGACTGCCCAGCGGCGCTGCTTTGCGCTGGGCAGTCTATGGCAATCACTAATCAGTTAACCTCGTCACCAACTTGCCTTAGTTCCGGACCCGCGTTGGCACGTCACTTGTTGCTTAGGATCCGAGCCGGAGAGAAAATCTCTGTGCCGCTCTGGGGCTGACGATGGCGCTCATACCGCACCTCCCGTTGGGGTTTGATCCGCTTCACCCGAATGCGCGATTGGATTTTTGGAAAACAAGTAGACCTGAAGCTTGTTGGAGAAGCGGGAGTCCTGGCGTTGAATCCACTCCAGCAACATCGCTGCGTGCTCCTTTTCTTCGTCCCGATTGTGTTCAAAAATAGCCTTGAGTGCTTTATCTGCACAAACATCGGCACGTTGGTTGTAATTATCAATGGCGTCCAGTTCCTCCATTAGCGATACCAGGGCTCGGTGCATGTCGCGTGTTTCGATGGATAGTTCTTCTATAGGTTCCTGATAAGCGGCACTAGACATTGTTGTCTCCTGTTTGCGGTGAATTTGATAGCCAAAACGGCTTGACTAGGGATTTCGTAAATTGGTCAGCGTAAGGGTTGTTTTACTATTCAGGGGCCAAAGCTGAGACGCGCCAGATGATATTGCCAACGTCATCAGCCACCAACAAGGCTCCCCGTTTATCGATAACGACGCCCACCGGCCTACCGTAGGCTTCATCGTTTTCGCTAACAAAACCGGTCAAGATATCGATGGGTTCCCCACTGGGTTTGCCGGCCTGGAAGGGCACGAATATCACCCGATAACCGCTGCGCGGCTCGCGGTTCCATGAGCCATGTTGACCGATAAAAACGCCATTATTGAATGGCGCCGGCCAACTGGCGCTGTGAGAATACGCCAGACCGAGCGATGCCGTATGCGGCCCAAGGGCATAGTCCGGCGCTTTAGCTGTAGCTACCAGCTCCGGACGTTGCGGCTGTACACGTTGATCCAAATGTTGACCGTAATAACTGTAGGGCCAGCCGAAGAAACTGCCTGCGGGGACTGAAGTTAGATAATCCGGTACCAAATCGCTGCCGATTTCATCGCGCTCGTTAACCACCGTCCAAAGGGCGCCGCCGTCCGGCTCCCAGGCCAGTCCGTTGGGATTGCGCAGACCGGACGCGTAAATGCTGTAACTGTTTTTCCGCGGATCGACTTCCCAAATGGCGGCACGCTCAAATTCCTGTTCCATACCATTCTCGCCGACATTGCTGTTGGAACCCACTGTCACATACAGCCTTGTGCCATCGCGACTGGCCAGCAGATTTTTCGTCCAGTGATGATTGATAGGGCCGGCCGGTAGATCCAGTACTTTGATGCCCGGTTCGGCAATATGAGTTTCGCCGTCCTTATAGTGAAACTTCATCAGCGCATCGGTGTTGGCTACATAAAAATCGTTGCCGATCAGCGCCATGCCGAATGGCGAGTTGAGCCCTTCCAGAAATACTGATCGCGTCTCGGCTACGCCGTCACCATCGACATCGCGCAACAAGTTGATGCGATTGGCGCTGGGCGTTCCGGCACCTGCCTTGCGCAAAACCTGCTTGATCAACCAGCTTTTGATGCCCCAGCCATCGTCTGGCCGTTGCGGGGCATTGGTCTCGGCTACCAGCACATCGCCATTCGGTAGCACATAAAGCCAACGCGGATGATCGAGATTACCGGCAAAGGCGTTAACTGTCAGGCCGGATGCCGGTATGGGTTTAGTATTGGCCGGCCAGCCCACCGCCTGCGCAATGTTGACTGTGGGAATCCAGGTCGGATGTGGTGGTGGCAGTTGCGGATTTAGACCTGTGCCCGCCGAAATCGGCAATTGTGCCGATTCACCGCACGCCGACAGCACAATCACCAAGGTCGTGAATGATAAGGCCTGTCTGGCGCGAGGCAGGTGATACATGTTTAAGGCGTTACGCGGTAAAACTGGCCGAGTGCCTCACGTTGTTCTTCCCATTTTTCAGAGTTTGCCGGCCAATGCTTTTTGTCAAAACCCGGTGCCTTTTTTAAAGTGTCTTTATCCAGATCAAGCACGTAATAGTCTTTGGGGCTGGTCCAATGCAGCGCTCTCCAGGGGATGGCAAACAGCTTGTCGCCCATACCCATGACACCGCCGAAGGAAACGACTGCATAGACCACTTGTCCCGTCGCCGGATCGATAACCAAGTCCTTGATGTCGCCGAGACCGTCACCCGTGGTGTTTTTCACTTTGGCACCGGTGATCTTGCTGGCTCGGCTGACCTGCTGCATCGACTTATTGGCTTCCTGTGCGCGCTCTACCGCGACTTCCTGGTTGGCTTGATTAAGTTCGGCTTGTTTTTCCTTGACCTCTTCTTGTTTCTTGCCGAGCTCCTGTTGCTTTTCATGAAGGTCTTTTTGTTTGTCTTTTACGTCATCGGCATAAAGCGGACCTGCCAATGCCGCACTCAGAACAGACACGGCTACTATAGGAATTAATTTTTTCATCTTGTTCTCCGGCGTTTTATAAGAATAGTGCTTCGCTAGTTTGAATCGGCACCTTCGCAGGTGCTGCAAACTCACCTCAACTTTATCGAACAGGGAAAACATTGTCGGTGCGCTGTCGAACAGACTGGTTTTAGACTGTGTACGCTGGCGTACCGACCCTATTCCAGTAACTTTGCGCGGATATACGTGCGCTAGCGTACTGAGTTTGCATGTTCTAAAGGCTAATCTGAGCTCGGTAATTTATTGCCTAGCTTTAAAGCGAGGTATTCCAAACGCTGGATACAGCGAAGCCTGAATTACTGTGCACTTCCATTCACAACCGGAGAACTGACATGAGCCACCAGCCTAAATTTTCAAATTCACCCATGAAAGCCTCTAATATCGTTGGCACTCAAATCGCCAACCCCAGAGGCTATAGCTGGGGGGAAACCGCGGTGTCTATGGTCACTACGACTGTTCGCTTTACTGGGAATAGCTGTCTGATAGGGTTTTAATTAGGAGTGATCATGACAACATTAGAGCAAACTGTTTTGGATACAACACCGGATACCACAGCTGCCGGGGTGTCCTGGGGATCGATTTTTGCCGGTGCAACCGCTGCGGCTGCGCTGTCCTTAATCCTGCTTATTTTAGGTGTGGGCTTGGGTTTTCCGGCGCTTTCGCCTTGGTCCCATCAGGGAATCAGCGCGTCAGCACTGGGTATATCGTCCATCCTCTGGCTTAGTTTCGCGCAGATCGCTGCATCGGGTGTGGGCGGCTATCTGGCCGGCCGCTTGCGTGTAAGGTGGGCCAGCGTGCACAGCGACGAAGTGTACTTCCGGGATACCGCTCACGGCCTATTGGCTTGGGCGATTGCTTCGTTGGTAACGGCGGTGCTATTGGGTACCGTGGCCGGCAATCTGCTGGCAATCGGCGCTTCGGCCAATGCTACAGCGATATCGACCGGCGCCGAACTAGCCGGGGTTCATGCGCCTGTCGGTCATCCTAATCCGCCGTCAAAAGGAGTAGACGAGCGTAAGCATAATGGCGATAGCGACTTAAGTTATTGGGTCGATAGTTTATTCCGGTCGGTGCAATCACCAACCGACATGCTGGAAAAAGACTATGGTTTGGTATGGCGGGAGGCGTCGCGAATTTTTGTTAACGGTCTGCGCTTGAATGGTTTGCCGGCGGAGGATCAAAAATATCTGGGCCAAGTCGTCGCCAAACAAACCGGATTGTCCGGAGCGGATGCCGAAAAGCGTGTGTTCAATGTCTTTGCCAAGGCACAGGCCGAGCTGGCCAAAACCGAGCAAAGCCTTAAACAGACTGCTGACGACGCACGAAAAGTGGCGGCTTACACTTCATTGTGGATGGTGGTGGCGCTGTTGTCGGGTGCGTTTGTGGCAAGTTTGGCTGCGACGTTCGGCGGCAGGCAACGTGATAGCGAGACCTATGTAGATAGAGGCCTTTAGCTGATGCTTGGCAAGCTAATCATAATATCGTTTAACTCAAAATCAGGAGACTAACCATGCGCTCGCTTTTACTGTTATTGCTGGGTGTACCCATTCCAATCATTATTTTGATTGCTTTATTGACCCATTTTTGACCGAAAAGAAACCGCGTTTGCTCAATACGCGGCCTTCTTGGTATCTATTTGCGCAAAGCGACGATGCAACGATAGTGCTGCGTAGTCAATTAACGACCGCGCAACAAGCTGCCCAGCAGAAAACCCACTGATGCCGCAATGCCCATCGCTGTCATCGGGTTATCCCGGACATAGCGGCGGCTGTTTTTCATCAGTTTCTTTTCTGCATCCATCAACTCGTCCCGCGTCTCCGCAAGTGTCTCCGCAGTATTGGCGGCAACATCGGCGAGCTTATCGTAAGTTTCATGTGCGTAATTTGAGGCTTTGTCTAGGGTGTCCATCAGCGTTTCCTATTGCAGAGAGCCTTATGTCAATCAGGCTTGAGCTTCGAATATACCGCTTCGCACCACTTCGGTCTGTTCGACTGCGTACATATTGCCGGTAGTAACAAAGCTAAGCGCGAGTAACATAAATGCGGACATCAACTATGAGTAATACCTTAAAAAACTTCCCCATCGTTTGTGTCGGCGGCTCGGCTGGCGGGCTGGATGCCTATATTCGGTTATTGCAAAATCTCCCGTCCGACATGGGGGTGGCGATAGTCATCGTCAATCACATCACCTTAATGCCGACCCAACTCCACGAAGTGCTGCCGAGTTACACCTCGATGCCGGTCGAACTGATTACGGAAAGATTGCAAATAAGCGCTAATCGAGTGTTCATCATTCCGGCAAATCGGGATTTACATATCGTTGCCGGCGAGTTCCGTTTATTGCCAATCTCAAAGCCGCGCGGCTGGTCTGATGTGATTACGGTTTTTCTGCGGTCTTTGACACTACATTGGGACGGCAAACTGATTGCGGTGATTGTATCCGGTTTCGACGGCGATGGCGCCGCCGCGCTATGCGGCATCAAAGAAGTAGGCGGTATCACTATTGCGCAGAAGCTTGATACGGCGATTCAGCCGGATATGCCGGAGAGTGCCATCGCCAGCGGCTGTATCGATTTTGTGTTGTCGCCGGAAAATATTGCTAAAGAAATTGTCCGAATCGCCGGCGCTGTCGTAAGTGATTGCGTAGTTTAGGATTCAAAAGATAAGTTGTTTAGCGCTACCTAATTTATACCTTTCGCACTTCAAATTTCAGCACATCTGCCCCCTCGCCGGAGAGGGTGAGGGGGAAAGCGTAATTTGAAGTGCGATGCCTATATCCGTGTCGCCGACGCTAGTCGGTTTGGTTCATATCGAGCGATGACCTACGCGTTGTGGTTTGCGGTGTTTGTTATGCCAGCGGTAAAACCCTCTTTTGGCCAGTTCCACCACGAACAGATACGAAACTGCCATCGCTGCCAGAATGAGATAAAACTGAGCCGGCGGCGGCACGAAGCCGAAATAGTGGCCTAACGGGGTAAAAGGCAGGATGGCGCCAATCAAGGCTATCGACAGCGAGGTGGCGACCAGCACCGGATGCGCGCGGCTTTTGAACGGGTTGCCGCGAGTACGGATAATGAAAATGACCAGCACTTGGGTGCAGAGCGACTCCACAAACCAGCCTGTTTGGAACAGCGCTTCGTCGGCTTTCAAGACCGTCAACAGAATGTAAAACGTCAAAAAATCGAATGCCGAACTAATCGGGCCGATCACCAGCATGAAATTGCGGATGAAGTTCATGTCCAATACCCGTGGAGTACGCAGTTCTTCCGCATCGACCTGATCCAAAGGAATAGGCACTTCAGATATGTCATACAGGATGTTGTTCAGCAGAATCTGCGTCGGCAGCATCGGCAAGAAGGGTAGAAACAGCGCGGCACCAGCCATGCTGAACATATTGCCGAAGTTGGAACTGGTGCCCATCATGATGTATTTCAGAATATTGCCGAAGGTGCGTCGGCCTTCCAGCACGCCGTCGTGCAACACGTGTAAATCCTGATCCAATAGGATCATGTCGGCCGCTTCCTTGGCCACGTCCACCGCCGAATCCACCGATAAGCCGACATCCGCCGAATGCAGCGATGGGGCGTCGTTGATGCCGTCACCCAGATAACCGACCACATGGCCGCGCGCTTTCAAAGCTAAGATCACCCGGTTTTTCTGCGCCGGATTAACCCGGCAGAACAGATTGGCTTTTTCGACGCGGATGCGCAGGGCATGGTCATCCATAGACTCGATGTCTTTACCGGTCAACACGCCGGTGATCGGTATGTTCAATTGGGTACAGACGTGCTGGGTCACCAAATCGCTGTCGCCGGTAACGATCTTGACAGTCACACCGCTATCTTTCAGCGCGGCCAATGCCGCGCCGGCGCTTTGTTTGGGGGGATCGAGAAAGCCGGCAAACCCGGCAAAGATCAGCTCGCTTTCATCGCCGACCACCGCGTGCGGATGATCCAGCGGCACTTCTCGCCAGGCGATGCCCAACACGCGAAAGCCTTCCCGTTCCAACGCATTATGTTGTTCGTGGATTCTGGCGCGACTGGCCGGATCGAGCGGTAGTTGCGCGTCGCTGCCTTGCTGTTCGTAGCGGGTGCAGAGGGTGATGATTTCTTCGGACGCACCTTTCACGACCAGCAAGCGGCCGTTGCCTTTGTCCAGCAGCACCGATACCCGCCGCCTTTCAAAATCAAACGGCACTTCGTCGATCTTTTGCCAGGCACTGACGTCGATGTTTTCGTGCGCCAGAATCGCTTCATCCAGTGGGCTTTTCAGGCCAGTTTCAAAGAAGCTATTCAGAAAAGCCAGCTCCAGCACCCGTTCACTGGCTTGGCCTTGCGGATCGACGTGCTGTTCCAGTTTGATCTTGGCCTCGGTTAAGGTGCCGGTTTTATCGGTACATAACACGTCCATCGAACCTAGATTTTGGATGGCCGCGAGGCGTTTGACGATCACCCGCTTTTCGGCCATATGCATTGCCCCGCGCGACAGCGTGACCGACACCACCATCGGCAATAGCTCGGGTGTTAAACCGACGGCCAGCGCCACGGCAAATAAAAATGACTCTAGCCAGGGTTTGCCCAAATAGGCGTTGACCAGCAACACGAACAACACCAGCAAAACCGTCAGACGCATGATCAGCAAACCAAAGCGATGAGTGCCCACTTCAAAGGCGGTCGCCGGCGGTTTGCTGGTCAGACTATCGGCGATGGCGCCGATCGCGGTGCCGGTGCCGGTTTTAATCACGCGCATTTTGGCGCTACCGCTGATCACGGTAGTGCCCATAAAGACCGCATTACTGGCATCTTGCAAATCAGTGGCATCGGCCGGCAATGCGCCAGGATGCTTTTCGATAGGGTAGGCTTCACCGGTCAACAAAGCCTGTTTGACGAACAGGTCGCAGGCCTCCATCAGCAAACCGTCCGCCGGCACCATATCGCCGGCAGAGAGCAGGGCGACATCGCCCGGCACCACGTCGGTCACCGGTACGTCCACAGGTTTACCGTCGCGCATCACTCGGGCCTTGACCGAAACCGAATGCCGCAAACTTTCCGCAGCCTTGCCGGCCCGGTGTTCCTGGACAAAATCCAAGGTCACGCTGAACAGCACCATGATGCTAATGATTACGAAATTGGTCAGCTCGCCGGTGAACGCGGAAATCGCGCTGGCGACCAATAACAAAATCACCAGCGGATTTTTGAAGCGCGCCAGAAATTGCAGTAGCAAGGCCTGTTGCTGATGATCGCGGAATAGATTGGGGCCAAACTCAGCCAGTTTGGCGTTGGCTTCGGCACTGGATAAACCGCCCACATCGTTTGCGCGTGCGGTGCGCAGTTGAGAGGGCGACTGTAGCCACCAACTTGCGGTATCGGCTTTAGCTTTTTCGCTAGGTTTTTTCATGGGCTGCTCGATAGTTAAGGTGGTGGTTAATGGGATTGCTTATTCGGGCTTAATGGCCACTCAAGTCCCGGCCCGTTGCCGCAACTGCTCGGGCAAATGATTACGGTCGCCCAATACTTCCAGCATCGGCCCATATTCAGTGAATTTGATAACACTAACCGAAGCAGCCAGTGCATTGATACGATCCCGATAACGGCCCAAGTCGATGCCCAGCAAGCTGCACAGCAAAATCCGGATCGTGGCTTTGTGCGATACCAGCAGCACATTGCCGGTTTTGTGTTGGGTTTGGATTTCCGTGATCACCGGCAGGGCGCGGGCGGCGATTTGCATGGCTGTTTCGCCTCCGGTGGGAGGATTCCAGGCCGGATCGGTTTGCCAGCGCAGGTAGTCCTGCGCATGGTGCTGATTGACATAGTCTTGTTCCTGGTCCTCCCAGGCGCCATAGCTGATTTCCTCCAGGCCCGGCCGGAATTGCATGGTCAGACTCAATGCATCGCACAAGGGCTGCGCGGTGGCAATGGCGCGTTGCATTGGGCTGACGAAGACAGCGCTCCAGGTAAGCGAGCGGTAGGCATCGGCAAAGGCTTGCGCCATTGCCTTGCCTTCAGCCGTCAAATCCGGGTCCAGCGATCCGCAAAACGCGCCGCGTTGGCTGTATACGGTTTCGCCGTGGCGCAGCAAATAGATTTTCAAGCTCATAGTCGCCTCAATACGGCCAATGCCATTGATCCTCTTCCGGGCGGTCTATGCCGTTTTGGTAAGCATAATTGCGGCAGTCGATTTGCCGGTCGCGCAGCTTTTCTTTGACGTGCGCACCCGACACTTGCAGAGCCGGAATCCGGTCTATCGCATCAATGGCCAGGCTAAAACGGTCGGTTTCGTTTTGGATCGCCAGTTCCAGCGGGGTGTTGATACTGCCTTTTTCCTTATAGCCGCGCACATGCATATTGGCGTGATTGTGACGCCGATAGGCCAGACGATGAATCAGCCACGGATAACCGTGGAAATTAAATATCACCGGTTTATTAACGGTAAACAGGCTATCGAAATCCCGATCCGACAGACCGTGCGGATGCTCGCTGGCAGGTACCAGTTTGTAGAGATCAACCACATTGATGAAACGAATCTTCAGTTGCGGAAAGTGCTCGCGTAGCAACACCACCGCCGCCAAGGCTTCTTTGGTGGGAATGTCGCCGGCGCTGGCCATCACCAGATCCGGTTCGGCACCGTCATCGTTGCTGGCCCATTCCCAGATGCCGATGCCTTTGGTGCAATGTTTGATCGCCGCATCCATATCCAGGTACTGCAGATGCTTTTGTTTGTCACAGACGATGACGTTGATGTAGTCGGTGCTGTTCAGGCAGTGATCGGCCACGGACAGCAGGCAATTGACGTCGGGTGGCAGATAGATGCGCGTCACCGACGGACTTTTATTGACTACTAAATCCAGGAAACCGGGGTCTTGATGGGTGAAACCGTTGTGATCTTGGCGCCAAACCGTAGAGGTAATCAGTAAATTCAACGAGGATACCGGGGCCCGCCAGGACACGGCTTTGGACATGTCCAGCCATTTGGCATGTTGATTGAACATGGAATCGATGACATGCACAAACGCTTCGTACGACGAAAAGAAACCGTGTCGACCGGTCAATAAATAGCCTTCCAGCCAGCCTTCCAGGGTATGTTCCGAGAGCATTTCCATTACCCGGCCATCCGTCGCCAGTTCGCCGCCGTCGGCATCTTCCGGCAAGTAATCGGCCAGCCAGGTTTTCTTACTGGCTTTGTAAACATCATCCAGTTTGTTGGAGCTGTTTTCGTCGGGGCCGAACACCCGAAAGTTGTGCATATTGGCACTCATGATGTCGCGCAAAAACTTGCCCAGCGGCCGGGTATTTTCCGCCGACACTTTGCCGGGTCCGTCCAAGGCCAAGGCGTAATCGCGAAAATCCGGCATCCGCAGGGCTTTGCGTAGCAAGCCGCCGTTGGCGTGCGGATTGGCACTCATCCTGCGGTTACCGGTTGGTGCTAGGGCTTTAAGTTCCGGAATCAACTTGCCCTTGCTATCGAACAATTCTTCCGGCTTGTAACTGTGCAGCCAGTCGGACAAGAGTTGCATATGCGCCGGATTGTCTTTTACCCCAGCCAGCGGCACCTGATGAGAACGCCAGAAGGCCTCGACTTTATGCCCATCCACTTCTTTCGGTCCGGTCCAGCCTTTCGGGCTGCGCAAGATAATCATCGGCCACAGCGGGCGAGTCGGGATGCCGCTCGCGCGGGCTTCTTGTTGGATTTTCCGAATCGCCAACACACACGTTTCCATCACCCCGGCCATTAGTTGATGCATGGTCTCGGGATCGCTACCTTCCACGAAATAGGGGGTGTAGCCGTAGCCGCGAAACAACTGCTCCAGCTCTTCATGGGAAATTCGCGCCAGCAAAGTCGGGTTGTTAATCTTGTAACCGTTCAGATGCAGGATGGGCAACACTGCGCCATCGCGGATCGGATTCAGGAATTTATTGGAGTGCCAGGACGTCGCCAGCGGCCCAGTCTCGGCTTCGCCGTCGCCAACCGCCACTGCTACCAACAAATCCGGATTGTCGTAAGCGGCGCCGTAAGCATGGGAAATACTGTAGCCTAGCTCGCCACCTTCGTGTATCGAACCCGGTGTCTCCGGGGTGCAATGGCTGCCAATGCCGCCTGGAAAGGAAAATTCTTTAAAAAACTGCAATAAACCTTCTTCGTCTTCACCCTTGTTCGGATAAATCTCGGCATAAGTCCCTTCCAGATACACCGGTGCCAATACGCCGGGTGCGCCGTGGCCGGGGCCGGCCAGGAAAATCGCATTCAGATCATATTTTTTTATCAGCCGGTTCAGATGGATATACATAAAACTCAAGCCGGGACTGGAACCCCAGTGGCCCAGTAGTCGGTTTTTGATGTGATCCGGTTTAAGAGGTTCTTTTAGTAAAGGGTTATCGCGGAGGTAAATCATCCCGGCGGCCAGATAGTTGCAAGCTCGCCAGTAAGCGTTGATGTTGTTTATCTCTTCCTTGTCTAAAGGTGTAATGCTAGGTGTCGTAGTCGTCATGTGCTAACTCCCTTCTATAGTTGAGTCGCTAACGCGACAGATTATTCGTATGTCGGTTCGCGGACCGACAACCGCGATACTTTCTTTTGCGTCGCCAATCCACATGGAGGTGGTGAATGTGGAAAATGCAGGAGCAATTTTCCACAAAAGAAAGTATCCAAAGAAAAGGCGACCCGATATTCCGCCTGAATCCTGCGCTTCTCACTTTTGGCGAGGGTTTTCGGAAGGGCCATCCCTGGCCCTCCGAAAACGAGCGGCATCCCTGCCGCTCCCCTACGGGCAATTCTCGCCAAAAGCTGCGATGCTCGGGGCGGCATAACCGGAAAAAACCACCCTCCATTAGGGCCGACAAATCGGCAGGAGAGCCGATTTGCATGCGAAGCACCCGCAGGGCGAAAAACAGGGAAGTTTCTCGTGAACCCGACATCAAAACCAGCCGTCGCGCTAGCGACACCAAATCCCTCAAACCATCGAACTAATAGTGTTACGAAACCGATTCAAAGCCAGCGCAAAGAACACTCCACCAATCTCAATCAAAGCCAAAAAATCAGCCCAAACAATACTTAACCCGGCCCCTCGATACAAAATAGCCTGCGCCAATGACACGAAATGGGTGGTCGGGGCTGCGAGCATGATATTTTGCACCAGCACCGGCATACTTTCGCGGGGTGTCATGCCACCGGACAGCATTTGCAAAGGTAGCAAGATGATCAGCATCAATAATCCTAATTGAGGCATTGAACGCGCCAAGGTTCCCAAATAGATGCCTAAGGAAGTGGTGGCAAATAGATGCAGCAACATGCCCAAAATAAATAAGCTCAGCGAGCCTTGAATCGGTACCTCCAGTAAGCCATGCACCACAAAAATGATAGACGCAGTCGCTACCACCACCACGACCAAGCCCATCGACCACACTTTGGCTGACATGATTTCAAATGGCGTCAGCGGCATCACCAATAGATGCTCTATCGTGCCGTGCTCGCGCTCGCGGATCAGTGCCGCGCCGGTCAAAATGATGGACAAGGTGGTGATGCTATTCACCACTTCCATCAGCGAGCCGAACCACACTGAGCTTAAATTGGGATTGAAGCGGGTTCTGATCTCCAACTCCACCGGTAGGGTCATGACTGCACGGTGACCTTGAGCAAAGGCATTGACTTCGCCGTTCAAAATCGTCTGGATGTAGGTATTGCCTATGAAGGCTTGGGAGATGCGGGTGGCATCGATATTCAGTTGCAGCGCCGGCTGCCGACCGGCCAACATATCGCGCTGGAAATGCGAGGGTATATCTAGTACAAAACTATATAAACCAACGTCCATGCCGTGATCTGTTTCGTATTGATCGATAATCACTGGTGTCAAAAAATAAGGTTCGTAAAAGGCGTTGATGATGCGGGTCGAGAGTGGCGAACGGTCCTCGTCGACGATGGCGATCGGCGCTTTGTGCAGCGACTGCGGGACGCCGGTGGCGATCAGATAAACTTGCCCGGTGAAGGAGAATAGGATCATTACCAGCATCATGGTGTCGCGGCTGAGGCTGCGGAGTTCTTTGATGCCTAGGTAGTAGATGTTGAGTAGGGTTTCCATTTGTTACTCAATATTCCAAGGCGGCTTGGTATAGGTGTCGCTGTCGCGACGGCTGTTTATATGTCGGTGCTCGGACCGACAGCCGAGTGACTTTTCTTTGTTTGGCCAAAGAAAAGTCACCAAAAGAAAGGCCACCCGGATTCCGCCTTAATCCTGCGCTTCTCGCTTTTGGCGAGGGTTTTCGGAAGGGGCTTCCCAGCCCCTCCGAAAACGAGCGGCATCCTTGCCGCTCCCCTGCGGGCCTTGTTCGCCAAAAGCTGCGATGCTCGGGGCGGAATGACGGGATAAAAACCGCTTCGCTTAATAACATTCAACTTTCCTGCTTCTTCAACAGCACCACACTCAATCCAACAATCACCGGTATTGCCAGCGCCAGTGGCCACAGTGATGGGCCCAGTTCGGCGAAACCGAGTGCTTTGGAAAATGTGCCGCGGCATATGGTCAGGAAGTAGGCGCCGGGGAAAGTTTCGCCCATTAGTCGGGCGCCGCCTTCCAGCGAGGACACCGGATCTATCATTCCGGAGAAGCGGGTGGAGGGAATAAAGGTGGTCAGAAAGGTGGCGAAGATGGCGGCGATTTGGCTGTTGGTGAAGGTGGAAATCAATAAACCTATGCCGGTTGAGGCGGTGACGTATAGCAGGGCGGCGACTGTCAAAGTCAGGAAATTGCCTTTGAACGGCACGCCGAATACGAAGATGGCGAGGATAGACAGCAGTAAAAAATTCAACATGCCCACAGCAATATAGGGCAACTGCTTGCCGACCAGAAACTCGAATTTGGTCACTGGAGTGACGTATAAATTTAATATCGAACCTAGTTCTTTTTCTCGGACCACACTAAGAGCGCTCAGCATCGCCGGGATCAGCATCAACAAAATGGGGATTACCGCCGGCACCATGGCCGGCAGGCTTTTGACGTCGGCGTTGTAACGAAAGCGGGTTTCTATTTTCATCAAGCCAGCGGGTTGCTGGGTGGTGCTGCGACTGCGGGCCATTTCTAGCAGCCAGCCCTGGTGCATGGCTTGCACATAGCCGATGACGTTTTCGGCACGGGTCGGCATGGCGCCGTCTATCCAGGCGCCGATCTTGACCTGATCGCCAGTTTCCAAATCGCGGGCGAAGTGGGGCGGTATTTCCAATGCCAAACTCAGTTCGCCGCTACGCATGCGTTGATCCAGTTCGGCGTAATCGGCCAGTGGCGGCCTGGGCAGAAAATAACGTGAGCCACCCAAATCCAGCGCGTAATTGTTACTCAGCGTGGTTTGGTCGCGGTCCAGTACCGCAAAGCGCAAGTCCTCCACATCCATCGTGATGCCATAACCGAAAGTAAACATCAGAAACAAAGTACCGACCAAGGCAATTGAGGCGCGGATTGGGTCGCGGCGTAGCTCCAAGGCTTCGCGCAGCGTGTAACTGTAAAGACGGGTCAAACTAAAGCCGGCAGCGGCTTGTGCAGCTTGAGTTTGCGGCGACACCACCACCGCTGCTTCGCTAGATGCCTCGGCGTCGTCCTCACTGCCGCTAGCTTTTTGCAAATAGCCGATAAAGGCTTCCTCAAGCGTTGCGTGACCGCTATCTTTCACCAAGGCCGCCGGCGTATCGCTGGCCAGCACCTTGCCAGCATGCATCAGCGAGATGCGGTCGCAACGCTCGGCTTCGTTCATGAAGTGGGTGGATATAAAAATGGTGACCTGGTCGTGGCGGGACAGTTCTATCATCAGCTCCCAGAACCGGTCGCGCTCGATAGGATCGACACCGGAAGTCGGCTCATCGAGAATTAACAGATCTGGTCGGTGGATCATGGCTACCGCCAGCGACAGGCGTTGCCTAATGCCAAGCGGCAGCGCGTCGGGCAAGGTATCCAAAACCGAATCTAGTTGGAAGCGCTGGGCCATTTCGGCAACTCGGCCTAGAGTTTCCGCAGCCGGCAGATGAAACAGCTTGGCGTGCAATTCCAGGTTTTGCCGGACCGTCAGCTCGGAATACAGCGAGAAGGCTTGCGACATGTAACCGACCCGTTTGCGGGTGGCCAGATTGCCGGCGTCGACCACTTGCCCAAACAACAAGGCCGTTCCCGAAGTAGGTTGCAACAGGCCGGTGAGCATTTTCATGGTAGTGGATTTGCCGCAACCGTTGGAACCCAGAAACCCAAAAATCTCGCCGCGGGCGATGCGCAGGCTGACATTGTCCACGGCGATAAATTCACCAAAACGCATGCTTAAATCATGCGCTTCGATAGCGATATCATCGTCATTGCTTTGCCTTGGCGGAATCACGATGGCATGGTGACCGCGGCGTTTGGCTTCCGGCAGCAATAAGATAAAGGCTTCTTCCAGACTATCGGCTTTTGCTTGCGCGCGCAGTTCGGCGGCGGTGCCGGTCGCCAGGATCTTGCCGGCATCCATCGCCACCAGCCAATCAAAGCGTTCGGCTTCGTCCATGTAAGCCGTAGAAACCAGCACGCTCATCCCGGCGCGGCGCTGACGCAGGCGGGCAATCAGTTCCCAAAACTGGGCGCGTGATAGCGGATCGACGCCGGTAGTCGGTTCGTCCAGCACCAGCAGGTCAGGGTCGTGGATCAGCGCGCAGCATAAACCCAGCTTCTGTTTCATGCCGCCGGACAATTGCCCGGCAGGGCGGTCGCGGAAGGTTTCCAGGTTGGTGCTCTTCAGTAATTCGGCGATACGTTGCTCGCGCTCGGCTTGCTGCTGACCGAACAGCCGGCCAAAGAAATCGACGTTTTCGAACACCGACAAGGTCAGATAAAGATTTTTGCCCAGCCCTTGCGGCATATAAGCAATGCGCGGACACACGGCGCGGCGATGGCTGGCGTCGGCCATGTCACCGCCCAACACCTCGATTTTGCCTTGTTGGATTCTCCGCGCCCCGGTCAATAAGGACATCAGGCTGGACTTGCCGACGCCATCCGGGCCGATCAAGCCCAGCATTTGATTGGCCGGCAAATCCAGATTCAGATTATCCAAAGCCAACTGTTCGCCGTAGCGCAAGCTCAGATTTTGTATGCTCACCACCGGCGTGGCAGCGGTTGGGGTATTCATTGCGGCAGTTTGATAGCCAGATTGGCCGGCCACTCGGCTTTTGGGTCTATCTTCACATAGGCCATGCCGGGCACACCGGTTTTGACCTGATTGAGATGTTGTTTCAGCAATTCCGGATCGAGTCTGGCGCGCACCCGAAACATTAACTTCAGGCGTTCGGTTTCGGTTTCCACCGTTTTTGGGGTGAATTGGGCGACACTAGCGACAAAACTCGCTGTGGCCGGAATCACCAAGTCCGGCACTGCATCCAGCACCAGCCGGATCTCACTCCCTAAGGCGACCTTGCCGGCCGCTTCCGTAGGCAGGAAAAAAGTCATATATACGTCGGCGAGATCGACCATGTTCAACACCCGGCCACCGGCCGCCAACACTTCGCCGGGCTCGGCGACCCGGTATTGGATGCGACCGTCGCGCGGCGCTTTTAACACGCTGTCTTCTATGTCGGCTTGCAATCGACTGACGGTCGCCTGGGCGGCTTCGATGAGGGTTTGCGAGGCCACTGCTTGGGATTTTGCCGCTTCGATACCCGCACCTGCCGCCGCGACCTGAGCTTGCGCGGCATTGATCGCCGCCTGCATACCCAGCACTCTAGCCTGATCGTCATCAACTTCCTGTTGCGGCGTCGCACCTTCGCCGACCAGGCGTTGCGAACGTTTTAAGCGTTTGTTGGCGGCATCGAATTCGGCCTGCCGTTGCGCCACCACCGCCAGCGCGGCATTGCGTTCGCTTTGGCGTTGCACGATGACTGCCTTGGCGGTGATCCTGGCGCTTTCGGCGTGACGGACTTGGGCTTGGGCTTCCGTTTGCTGGGCTTGTAATACTTGGGTGTCCATCCGTGCCAGCACCATGCCAAACTGCACAAAGTCACCTTCGTACGGCAGAATCTCGACAATCCGACCAGGTGTTTTGGTGGCAATATCGATCTCGGTGGCTTCAATCCGGCCATTGCCGGTGACAATGGCTTCCGGGAGTGGGGCAGGGCGCATCCACCACCAAACCAGCATCGCTACGGCTAGCAATGCCAGGCCCGGCAAGATGAACTTGCGTATTGAGCGAGCCGGTTTCGTCGGCGGTGCAGTTGCGGTTTCCGGTTTGGCCGGTTCCTTTACGCTAGCCATTATTGATCCTCGGAAAGCTGCGATTGCACGGTGCTAATATCCGGGCCGCCGCCCAGGGCTTTATACACCGCAATCAGATGGGTGGAAGTGTCTGCTTCGGAGCGGGCCAGTTCGATTTCGGCAGCATAAAGGCTGCGTTGCGAGTCCAGCACATCCAAGAACGAGATGACGCCTTCCTGATAGCGTAGTTGCGACAGCCTCAGCGATTCGCGCAAGTCCAGCGTGGAGCTGGCTAGTAACTGTCGGCGCTGCTCTTCATTTAAATATCTACTCAACACGGTTTCGGTTTCGCGCAGCGCTTCCAACACGGTTTTTTCGTAGGTCAGAAAAGCTTCCTGTTGCCGCGCGTCGGCCAGATCGATGCCGGCGCGGACCCTGCCAAAATTGAGTAAAGGTTGCAGTAGATTGGCGGCGGTGCCATAGGAGAAAGCCGCCGATTTGAATAAGGATTCTAAGTCCGTGCTGCGCAGGCCAAGAAAGGCTGACAAAGAAATCTTCGGAAACAATTCGGCAACAGCCGCGCCTTTCAGTGCAGTGGCGGCGGCCAGCTTGCGCTCGGCGATTTGCAAATCCGGCCGGTTGCGTAGCGTCGCTGCCGGTGAGGTCAACAGGTCTATGCCCGCTGCCTGCGGCACAGAACCCAACTGGCTTAACTCAAGCGCCAGCGTGCCGGGATGCGCGCCAATCAGCAGTTCCAATTGCCGCAGCAGTCCGGTCAGTTTGGCTTGCAAGGCCGGGATTTGCGCCATGGTAGTTTCGGTCAGCGCGCGAGCGCGCACCACTTCATGGCGGGCAACCACACCTTCGTTAAACAATTTTTCGGTCAATGACAGCGTGGCTTGCTGGGTTTGCAGATTCGAGGTGGTAATGCGCAGTTGATTCTGGGTGCTGCGGTATTCGACATAACCGCGGGCCAGTTCCGCGCTGAGCGTGACTAGCGCTTGCCGATAAGCGGCGTTAGCACCATCAAGCTCGGCCAAAGCCGCTTCCAGACGCCGTTGTTGGCGGCCGAATAAGTCGATTTCCCATAGCGCGTCGAAACCCAGTTCGAACATGTTGTAACGAAGTCCTGGAGCCAAGGCCGGTAATGGGTTGTCCTGGCGTTGCGCACCGGCCTTAATATTTACGGTGGGGAATAACTCTGCTTGCGTGCCGCGTCGTTCGGCTCGGGCCTGATCGATACGGGTCAGGGCGATTTTTAGATCCAGATTGCCGGCCAAGGCTTTGGCCATCAACGCATTCAAGGGCACATCGTTAAAGCGCAGCCACCAGTTTTGCAAGGGCTTGGGGTCTGATGTTGTTATGGCTAGATTGCTGCTTTCAGCCTGCCAACTAACCGGAACATCCGCTGTTGGTTCACGGTAATCCGGGCCAACGGTACAACCGCCAGCAGCGATCAAGATGATTATCCATGCCGGCTTATGCGGCATTGGGCTCTTGAAACCGATGAGCTAGCCGCTGCCTGAATAACTCAGATTTAGTACGTTCCATGGCACGGTCCTGTATGAATCTTACCCAAGCAGCGTAATGGTTGAGGTAAGTCAAGTCTGTGCGTTAGCGTACTTAACTTGACCCGTTTTTTGTTGAACCAATGGGTGGCAGATATGTTCGATAGCGTACAGACGATGGATTTTTTTAAGCCTAGAGTCTGGCATAGAGTTTGCCGCCGCCTTACAACGCTCTGCGGGGGTAATCGATTCCCTAGAGCGCGGATATATTTTTCACTAAGAGGTAAGTAGTCATGAACACGACAATTACAAACGAAAAACCCACCGAAGATTTCGCAGCGTTGAAAAAACTGACTGCAACAGTCTATCTATGCCAAGTATTAACCTTTGCCTTTGCCGGCTTACCGCTATTAGTCGGCGTAGCGATTAATTTTTTCTACCGCAACAATGTCAAAGGCACTTGGCTGGAATCGCATTTTAATTGGCAGATCAAAACCGTCTGGGTGACGTTGGCAGGCTTTGCCTTGTCCGGTCTGGTGTTGATGCTGGACATACAACTTAGCTTGATTGTGTTGCTTCCGACCTTACTGTTACTAGTCTACAGAATCGTCATCGGCTGGACCAATTTGACTGCCGAGAAGTCTTTGCAAGATCTGAGTTAAACCATCACAGACTCGCTTAGCCAACGTCGTCTAAATCGGCGTTGGCTAAGCCCCGCTTCATCAAGTCCCTAAAATACGCTCGTAAGTGTCCCGCTCGGTTCGATAACATTCGCAAGCAGCGCCTTCCAGGCCGCCACGATCCAGAACCGTAATATCCCCGCGCCGATAACTAATCAGCTTTTGTTCCTGCAAGGACAGCGCGGCTTTGGTGATGCCGACTCGCCGTACACCCAAGATATAGGCCAGGAAAATATGCGTGACATGGAAGGTGTCGGCGTGCGCGCGGTCATGCGTCATCAGCAACCAACGCGCCAGGCGCGCTTCCACCAGATGAAAGCGGTTGCAGGCCGCGGTTTGCGCCAGTTGACTCATGGATACATATAAATAGCGTTTTAACTCCAGCTGTAAGGGCCTGCTACGTTCCAGTTCCTGTAAAAACAAAGGTACGCTTATACGCAATGCCGAACCTGCGCCTTGCACCAGCGCTTGAAATGGCGCGATATCGACACCCAATGTCAGGGTGATGCCCAAAATACCTTCGTCCCCGATTAAACCGACTTCCAGACCGGTATCGCCATCGACCGGCGTTACCAGGGAAATAAAACTATCGATTGGAAAATACACATGCGGAATCTTGGTGCCAGCTAGATAGAGCACTTCCGCAAAGCTTAGATCGACCGGTTCGCAGTGAGCAAGCAAGTGCTGGCGGTCACTATCCGGTAGGGCATTCAAGAGGCGATTGGCCGCGGGAACAGCGGGTATGGACGACACTAGCGTTCTCCGGCGGTGTGTTGAGGTAGCCCGACAGAAGATAACAGATGCGAACAGATGTAAATCGCTATGCCGGTGCTGGTCAGCGGCTTTACGCCAGCTGTTTGGGGGCAGGTTAGCGGTTAGGGAATTGCTTGTCTGTATGTTAGCGCACTTACTTACAACTAACTAAGCAGGTTCCGGTTCATAAGATTAGTTTTGATTTGTTCGAGCGTATGTGCCCCAGCGTACAGACTTCAGCAAGGCGCTGCCGTAATCTAGTGCCAGCTTAGGTGGAATCACCCAGCAGCCGGGATGTAGACATTCAGTAATAGTTCGGTCGTCGCGGTTTTAGAGCAGGATGCCAGCTCTTGAGCAGCTTTTATTTAAGCGAGCGATAGTGGTTATTTTGCACCTTTATAGAATATATACACCGGGTAAATTTATGAAAATTAGACACTTTTTAATGGCACTGCTGTTATCTTTCGGATCATTGGCCGCGCATGCCGCCGGTAGTCCGTTGAACGAAAGCTTTACCAATCTGCTCGCTCTATCCAACAACGCCTTGGAAGTAGGCAAAACCGGCGATACCAAAGCCTTTATAGAGAGCGCTACGGTCGCTTGGGAAGCGATGAAAGTTCAAAATGAAAAGGGTAGCTCCATTCGTCTGCAACGGGCTAACGCCAAATTAAAAGCGGCGATAAAAGCTGCTAAAGCCGGCAACTTGCAAGAAGGTATTGCCGAGGTTGAACAAGGCATAGAAGAAATGAAATTGGCAAAGGTTAACGGACAGTAACAACTACGCTATCCGTTAAAAGCAGTTTTATGTTTTAGTACATCTACAAAGCCGGTCATCACCGGCTTTTTTTGTGGCTGGTGCTCAACGATATTGGTTCACCGTTTTGGCTTGGGGAGGCTTTGTCATGCCGATGAAAGGGAAGAAACTAAGCGGGGGAAGATTCGGATTGGTGCTACTATTCAACTGTTGGTCACAAACACGAAGACCCGCAACTTAAAGCAATATATGTAATGCCCATCTCGTTATGAATCCCGCCGACTTACGCCGCTATGCCGAGCAAAAGCTCGCCGCTCGTCCGCTGAAAAGCAAAAAATCGCCAATCGACGAACAGCGCTTGCTGCATGAGTTGCTGGTGCATCAGATTGAACTGGAAACAGTCATCGAAAATTTACGCCACACGCAAGACGAGTTGGCGGTATCACAGGCGCGTTATTTCGATTTATACGATTTGGCGCCGGTAGGCTATTTGACCGTCAGTGCGCAAGACATCATCCTGGAAGCCAATCTTACCGCCACTCAATTACTGGGCGTGCCGCGCCATGCTTTGCATTCCCAAGTCCTAAGCCGCTACATCGCCTTTGCCGACCAGGACATTTATTATCTGCACCGCAAAGCGCTAATCGAAAGCAAGCAAGCGCAGACCTGTGAGCTTAATTTTGTGAAGCCGGACGGCGACGATTTCTGCGTCAGACTGGAAATGAATCTGGCGATTGCCGCCGATGGCGAGCAGATTCTGCGGATTGTAATCAGCGACGTTAGTCGGGAAAAAACCAAAGACCAATTTTTACGCCAGGCGGCGGCCATGTTCGAAACCGCCCGTGAAGGCGTGATGGTTACCGATGCCGATATGCGGATTTTGGTGGTTAATCGGGCTTTTAGCGAATTAACCGGCTATTCGGCGGACGAAGTGTTAGGAAAAACGCCGAAAACCCTGAAGTCCGGCCGGCAGGACCAAGCCTTTTACGTGGATATGTGGGGGCAGATTAACGACAGCGGTTATTGGCAAGGCGAAATTTGGAATCGGCGCAAGGATGGCGAGATTTATCCGCAAATGCTCAGCGTCAGCGCGGTACGCGACGAAAATAATCGGGTGACGCATTACGTTGGGGTGTTTTCCGATATTTCCCAGCTCAAGGATGCAGTCGCCCGCCTGGAGTTTTTGGCTCACCACGATCCTCTAACCAGTTTGCCTAATCGTTTGTTATTGTTTGCGCGCCTGGAACATTGCATAGGCTTGTCGCGCCGCGAACGGAAAGCGGCAGCCTTGTTGATGCTCGATCTGGATCGATTTAAAGACGTTAACGACAGCTTCGGCCATTTGGCCGGCGACGAGCTGCTGCAACAAGTGGCGGCAAAATTAAGCAGCCGGCTGCGCGGCATCGACACCGTGACCCGTCTGGGCGGCGACGAATTTGCCATATTGCTGGAAGATTTGGCGCATCCGCAGGATGCGGCGCTGGTAGCGGCGGAGATTATCGAATCGCTTAACGAACCGTGGCGTTTGTCCAACGGTTCCGAAGTGCGGGTTGGTGTCAGCATAGGCATCAGTTTACTGCCGGAACATGGCAACAGCTCCGAAGAGCTTTTGCAACACGCGGACGCGGCTTTATATCGCGCCAAAGCGGAAGGGCGCGGTAATTTTAAATATTTCTCGGAAGACCTGACCCAAGCGGCCTTACGCCGTATTAACTTGGAGTCGTTATTGCGGCGGGCGCTGCGTCGTCAAGAATTACTGGTTTATTATCAACCGCAAGTAGACATCAGCACGGGCCGCATTATCGGCGCGGAAGCCTTGTTGCGCTGGCATCATGCGGAGGAGGGCGTGATACCGCCCAGCCAGTTCATCCCGGTGGCCGAGGAAATTGGCCTGATAGCCGAGATCGGCGAATGGGTGTTAAAGGAAGTGTGTAGGCAAGGTAGGCGTTGGCTGGATGCCGGGTTAGCGCCGATCAAGCTGGCGGTCAATCTGTCGCCGCATCAGCTACGGCATGGCGACATAGCCGCCAGTATTGCTGCGATACTCAGCCAAACCGGCTTTCCGCCCGAGCTGTTAGAGTTGGAATTAACCGAAAGCGCGTTGATGGAGAGGGAAACGGAGGTGGTGTTGGTCCTCTGTAAGCTACAGGCCTTGGGTGTGCGGCTGGCCATCGACGATTTCGGCACCGGTTATTCTTCGTTGGCTTATCTCAAGCATTTTCCGTTAGACATTCTGAAAATCGATAAAACTTTTATCGACGACATTCCGCAGTTGGAAGACGATAAAGAAATCGCCTCGGCAATTATCGGCATGGGCCATACCTTGCGTTTGCAAGTGTTGGCGGAAGGCGTGGAAACCCAAGAACAACTGGATTTTCTGCAAGAACATGGCTGCGATTTTTATCAGGGCTATTTGAAAAGCCCGGCGCTGGCGGCTGCGGAGTTTTCTGCGTTGTTGCAGAGCCAACTTTGAGGTGTCCGTGGTAGGGCCGAATTCATTCGATCTATAAAGGCGGTTAGTGCGAATTCTTCGCACCTGCAAGCTCGCCTTGTCACAAGGCCATTAATTCATCATCGGTGGGGGGGGGGGGGGGGGGAGGAGCCTATCCGACTCGGCTCTCACCACCTGGTAGCATTCGCAAACCCGCGCTTCCAAACCCGGCCTATCCAGCACCGTTATTTTCCCTCTGCTGTAATGGATCAATCCCGCATGTTGCAGTTTCCCGGCGGCCTCGGTAACGCCTTCGCGCCGTACGCCCAGCATGTTGGCGATCAATTCCTGGGTCATGGTCAATTCGTTCGACGGCAGCCTGTCCATACTTAACAACAACCAACGACAGAGTTGTTGATCCACCGAATGGTGCCGATTGCACACCGCGGTTTGCGCCATTTGCGTGATCAGCGCCTGGGTATAACGCAGCAGCAAATGCAGCATGCCTTCGTAGCGGTTGAATTCCTGCATCAACAGTTGCCCGCGCAAGCGAAACGCATGGCCGGCACTTTGCACCACGGCGCGGTTCGGCATGCTGCCGCCGCCCATGAACAATGCCACGCCGATGATGCCGTCGTTGCCGACCACGGCGATTTCCGCCGATGCGCCGTTCTCCATCACATACAGCAAGGAGACGATACAGGTAGTGGGGAAGTAGACGTAACGCAGCTCGCCGCCGGATTCGTAAATTACTTCTCCCAACGGCATCTCCACGTGTTCCAGGTGCGGTAACAGTCGTTCGTATTCCGCTTCCGGTAACACTTTTAGCAAATGGTTGTATTGCGGGCTATCGAGATCGGTCATCTGCTGCCTAGGTAGTTATCGGACAAAATAGATTGGCTCCTGCAATCGGGACTAGTGTAAACCTTAATTGTATTTAGAAATGAAATTCCTCTCTGTGCGCTAAGGAACAGAGCAATTGGGCTTTTTGTGCGCAGAGCGCAAACAGGCTTATGTGCGGTAACGTACAGACCGGAATTAACCAGGCTATTACCCTGTCTATCTACGAATCAGGCTAACGCGATATTTAACCTAAGCCTGCATCGCTCTTCACTTTACAGGGCCTCCATGACCATGTGTGCGACTCGCCGCAGCAACGTTCTTCAGTTGCGGCGGTTTTTTTTGAGCGGCTTTTTGCCAGATTGGATGCCGCGTGAAATGCCTACCTGCTCAGTGAAATCAGAGAACTAAATCATGCTAATAGAAAACTCGTCACTATCCGGTGCGGATGTCAGCCACGCGAATATGCCTGGCGGTGCTGAACCGGTAAATCCGGATGCCGGTATTGCATTAGCCAAGGCCGGCTTGCTGAGCTTACAAAACCCGGCCGGTTATTGGGTGTTCGAACTGGAAGCCGATTGCACCATCCCCGCAGAATACATTCTGATGATGCATTACATGGCCGAGATCGACACGGCCTTGCAAGCTAAAATCGCCAACTTCCTGCGCAGCCAGGCCGGCGCGGACGGCAGTTATCCGCTGTACAAAGACGGCCCTGGCGACCTTAGTTGTACTATCAAAGCCTATTACGCATTAAAAATGGCGGGCGACGGCATGGACGCGGTGCATATGGTCAAAGCGCGCGAGTGGATATTGATGCACGGCGGCGCGGCGAAGGCCAATGTGTTTACCCGCATCATGCTGGCAATGTTTCAACAAATCCCCTGGCGCGGTGTACCGTTTATTCCGGTGGAAATCATGCTGTTACCGAAGTGGTTTCCGTTTCATATCGACAAAGTGTCGTATTGGTCGCGGACCGTGATGGTGCCGTTGTCCATTCTCTGTACCTATCAGGTCAAAGCCCGCAACCCGCACAAGATTGATATTGCCGAGTTGTTTCTAACGCCGGCAAACTTGGAAAACCATTATTTTTCCCATGTCAAAACGCCGCTAGGCAAAGCTATTTTAGTGTTGGATCGAATTGGCCGACTGCTGGAGCCGTTGCTACCCGGCTTTATCCGCCGTAAGGCCACGGCCAAGGCCACGGACTGGTTCATGGCGCGGCTAAACGGCTACGATGGCCTGGGGGCGATATTTACCGCGATGGTCAATGCTTACGAGGCGATGGATTATCTGGGGATTCCGCCGGACAACGCCCAACGGCAAATCGCCAGAGCAGCTATCGATAAATTGTTGGTGGTGAAAGACGATACGGCTTATTGCCAGCCTTGCGTGTCGCCGATCTGGGATACCGGTTTGGCCGTGTTGGCTTTGCAGGAAGTCGATAGTCAGCAGCACGACCCGGACAGCCGGCAAGCCACGCAATCGGCCTTACACTGGTTGGCGAGCAAACAATTGAGCGACGAGCCGGGCGACTGGCGTGTACAACGCCCGAACTTGGCCGGCGGCGGTTGGGCTTTTCAATTCGGCAATAGCTATTACCCGGATGTAGACGATACCGCCGTGGTGGCGTATGCGATGCAGCAAGCCGAGATGCCGGAATTTACCGAGAATATCCGGCGCGCCGCACACTGGATTAGCGGCATGCAATCGCGCAATGGCGGCTATGGGGCTTTCGATGCCGACAACGATCACTATTATTTAAATCAAATTCCATTTGCCGACCACGGCGCGCTGTTGGACCCGCCAACTGCCGATGTTAGTGCCCGTTGCATCATGCTGTTAGGTAAACTGGACATGCCGCAGTATCGCCCTGTTATCGACCGCTGCGTCGCTTACTTACGTGCCGAGCAGGAGGTCGATGGTTCTTGGTTTGGGCGCTGGGGCACCAATTATATTTACGGCACCTGGTCGGTGTTGCTGGGATTTGCCGTAGCCGGCATTCCTGCGAGCGACGCCAGCGTGCGTCGGGCCGTGACTTGGTTGAAATCCAAGCAACGCGCCGATGGCGGCTGGGGCGAGGGCAATATCGGCTATCACGACCCCAGGATTCGCGGTGAATTCGAATGCAGTACCGCATTTCATACCGCCTTGGCCGTCATGGCTTTGCTGGCCGCTGAGGAAACAGACTGCCTGGAAGTCAGCGACGGCGTGAACTATCTGCTGAGAAATCAACAGGCCGACGGCTTCTGGCACGACGACTGTTTTAACGCGCCGGGTTTTCCGAAGTTTTTTTATCTGAAATATCACGGTTACGACAAATTCTTTCCGTTGTGGGCTCTGGCTCGTTATCGCAACGCGCGGGCAAGCGGATAAAACCATTATGGCCTTTCCTCATGCAACCCGAACCAGCGCATTCGTCGCCGGCTTGTCGCTATCGGCACCGCTGACCTTGCTTGCCATCCTTAACACCAGCGGTTTACTGGGTGTTGGCATTGCCGACCCGCAAGTTGTGGCATTTTTTGTGATCTACGCGCTGCTGACTGGGTCGGTATTCGTGCTCGATGTGCGAAGCTTTGCGCCAAAACAACTGAAAACCCGGATTCCCTTGGTCTATTTTCCAACCGATCAGGCAGGTATGGACTTTCTAATATCGGTATTCGGAAGAATACTGATTTGGGTAGCGGGTGTGGTGGCGGGCGTGGGTATGCTGGTGCCGCTCTGGTACTTCCTGCAGAAGCAATAAAATAAAGTTTCAAAGGTTTCGATTACTCTCGGCGACTCGAAATCCTCGTAAGTTGCCAAAAGTCTGTTCCCTCTCCTGATGGATAGGAGATTTAAATCAGTAAAAGTAATCTTTTATTATTCCCCTCGCCCCAGCCGGAGCTTGGTGTTGATACTGCACGCTGAATAGCTTATTAAGGCTTTGCCGCGAGTTTGGCTTTGTCGATTTTCGTGCGGGATTTCTTGGTGGATTTAGTCTCGATCTTGACCTGTGCAGTGCCGTCTTTTTTCATATCCAGCTTGTTCGCCGCACTGCTGGAAAGGTCTATAGCTCTATCTTCCTTGGCCGCCGGGCCTCTATCGTTGATGGTCACTTCGACTTTTTTACCGTTATCCAGATTGGTCACGGTGGCTTTGGTTCCCATGGGCAAACTCGGGTGCGCGGCGGTGAGTTTTTTCTGATCGAAAGTCTCGCCGCTGGCCGTCTCCTGGCCGTGGAAGCCGGGTCCATACCACGATGCTTCGCCGACTTCCTTATGCTTAGTTTCCTTGGGTACGCCTGCTTGATCCGGCGACTGCTGTGGAGCTTGCTCGTTGGAGCGATCCGAGCGACAACCGGAGCTAGCCCATAATCCAATCAGTAATGCGCCTATAAATCCCGAAATTCTACGATGCGTTGCCATGCCCATTCTCCTGTTGTTTTATAGGCAAAACATGCGCCGAATCGACCGGCAAGTCTGTGCGCTAACGTACCTAGTTTTGCGCCCAACGTGCAGGATCGATAGTGCACAAATCGATTTGCTGACACGGCCAAGCAAATTCCGCCTATGTGTCTTTCCGTACATATTCGTGTATCAGGCAAGCGCATAATTTGAAGCTAATGAAACAGCCTGTTTTTAGACACCGGAGGAGGAAGCGTGATATGAGCGCCCATGAATTGCGAGCACAAGCGCGCCGGTCGGTGCAAACACGCCGTTTACGCGACAGACGGCAGACTGACTATCCGTTTGGTTCACCGGAGTGGCTGGAAAATATCAAAAACGCTTATGTAGCTTGGCCGAAAGCCGACCGTCGCGACCATATGCGGCGCGCGGAGGACAGGCGTATGGCGGATAGACGACACACACAGGCGTCCGAACAGCAGCGCGCTGCCCAAAAATATTCCCGAGTCGTGTTAACCAGCGAAGAAAGAAGGCTAATTCAAAGCTTGTATTTGCCTGATACCCATCAGTAGGATGGTGTGCGGTTTGGCGGACCGAAGTCGATTCAGGATTTGCCTATCTCCGTTATAGAGACCAGCAACACCGATGCATCGCCAAGTTCTCGGTGTTGGCAATCAAGATGGGCGGTAAACCGCGTTCCATCGTGGCGCATCATCTCTAAATCCAGAGCCAGTCTCTCGGTCGTAACCAAATCCATCATGTTTCGGAACTGCAGAGACCAACGCTGATGATCTTCTACAGCCACAAATTTCGAGAACCGCAGCTTGAGTGATGATCCATGCGGGATACCCAGTAATGCGGCGCCCGTCAGGTTAATTTCATCGATTTGTTCTGCGGAATCGATAACGATATAGCCAATCGGGGCGAAGTCGTACAGATCTCGGTAGCGGTCTCGCGCTGAGGTCAAAGCAACATCTATTCTTTGCAACTCGTCGAATTGCATTTCCAGTTCGATCTTGTGCACCAACAATTCGTGCAGCAGCATTTCGGCCGGTTTAGCCCGAAGCTGCTCGGGCGATAAGTTTGCCACCATGGCTTCGGCTGCCTTTCTCAGCGACTTACGCCGCTCGATTCCATCCCATTTTTGGTCCATGCCTTGGTTCTCCAGGTCGAGGGGCCGACCAATTGTGTAGGTAGTCACCAAAAAAGGATGGCTGCGGTTTGCGCCGAGCTTAGTCGATTGGTATGAATGACGGCAGTGCATGACCGCTATCTGTTGCTTGGCAAAACTGTCGGGTCGAACCTGTCGATGAACCGGTCGGTTTGGCTTATGTACGCTAACGAACTGTGTTTCATCGCACAAAGGCGTCTAATTCCTTACAACGCTTTCCCAGCCCGCGACTCCGCTAATCCTACCACCCGATCCGGCCCGGGGCGCAAAAATTTCACAGGGCGAATCGCTAGCCAGCCGCAACGGCCTAGCCTGGAAAGCCGGTTAGCGATGCTATTCGATGTTTAACTCACAGGAAAAAATCATGAAAACAATTACATACCCCGGATCGTTAACGACGATCTATGGCGTAAGCCTGATCGCGGCGCTGTTTGCCGTCGGTTGCGCGAGCATTCCGGCACCGACCGAACAAATGGCGGTGTCCAAGGCGGCAGTGAACAGCGCCAATAGCGCCGGCGGCAACGAATTTGCACCGGTAGCTTTGCGAGCGGCCATGGAAAAAATGGACGCCGCCGAACGGGCGATGGCGCGCGAAGATTATCTAATGGCCAGACAGCAAGCCGAACAAGCCCAGGTTGATGCGCAACTTGCGGCCTCTACCGCTCGTGCTGCCAAGGCGCAAAAGGCTGCTAGCGAGCTGCAGGAAGGCAATCGCGTGTTACGCGAAGAACTCAATCGCGTAACCCAATAATTCACAATGGAGACCATTATGCATACCTATCGATATTTATCCCTAACCCTGCTTGCCGCTGCGGTTGCTGCCGGCTGTAGCTCGGTGCCCAATGCATCCTTAATCGATGCTCACAACAGTTATAACAA
This sequence comes from Methylomonas sp. 2F7, assembly GCF_057126975.1. Classification (NCBI taxonomy): domain Bacteria; kingdom Pseudomonadati; phylum Pseudomonadota; class Gammaproteobacteria; order Methylococcales; family Methylococcaceae; genus Methylomonas; species Methylomonas sp. 2F7. The sequence continues at coordinate 3,301,176 of NZ_CP195203.1, read as the reverse complement.
CGCCCGTATCAATTCCGACGTCAGCACGCTGGCAGAGCTGGAAATGAAGCAGGCGTCGGATACCCTGAAAAAGGCCGACGACGCTTACGCAAAGGACGACGATGATGAAAGCGTCACCCATCTGGCCTATATCGCTAACCAACAAGTGGCCATCGCGCAGGTAACCGCCAAGCGTAAAACCGCGGAAAAGGCGGTCAACAGTGCCGAAGCGAAGCGCAACGAGGTGCGTCTCGATGCCCGAACCGCGGAAGCGGATGCCGCCAAACGCCAAGCGGCGGCCAGTCAACTGACCGTAGACCGGCAAGCAACGGAATTGGTCATCGCCGGTATCAATAGCGAGCGCGACGAGGCATTGATTGCGCAACAGGAAATCTTGATTAACGAACTGAATGCGAAGAAAACCGCACGCGGTTTGGTGATTACCTTGGGCGACGTGTTGTTTCGAACCAATAAAGCCCAGCTGCAATCCGGCGGAATGCGCAATGTCGACAAAATAGGCGACTTCCTAAAGGAATATCCCGACTATAAGGTATTGGTCGAAGGCTATACCGACAGTCGGGGTAGCGACGAACATAATCTGGAACTCTCCGACCGTCGCGCTTATGCAGTGCGCACCGCTTTGGTGGACGCCGGTGTGAACAGTGACCGAGTCAGAACGCGTGGTTACGGCGAGGAATACCCGGTTGCCGGTAACGATACCGCATCCAGCCGGCAGTTGAATCGCCGAGTGGAAATTATCATGTCGGACGAAAAGGGTAATATTGCCGCGCGTTAGTGCTATTTAGACAATTCGTCATTACCGGGTAAAGTTTGATGTCACTGGGCTCCCGCTTTCGCGGGAGCGACGATATGCGAACTCACGCGATATGCCCTTTACGTCCTCCAACCACGGAGCAAGGACCATGAAACTATTCCAATGCACACTGATTTTGTCTTGGCTTGTCTACAGCTTTTCCGTTAGTGCGGACTCATCGCCACTGCGCACCCAAACCCAAGGCGACGTGGATTTTGTTAGCGGCGGAATAGGCGGCGATGAACGGGATGCGCTGCAAGCGGTGCGCTCGGATTACAATCTGAGCCTGCAATTTTCCATGCAAGGCTCCGGCGAGTATCTCAGCGATGTGGCCGTCAGGATTAGCGGCGCAAATAATCGGACCGTACTGGAAACGGTCGCCGATGGCCCGATATTGTTTGCTAAACTCAAACCCGGACGGTATCGAATTAGCGCCGAACATGAAGGGCAAGAGATTCGCAAAACCGTAACGGTAGACGGCAAACACAGAGCACCGCTGTCGTTTACTTGGCCCAATAACTAGAATCGTCAGCTAAGCGTGATTCCTACTAGAGCCCGCAATACATTCAATCGCAGAGTGTGCGGCCAAGTATTAACCCGGCCTTTAATATCGTCGCTCCCGCGCGGGCGGGAGTCCATTTGCACGCTGGATTCGCTTCGCGGTCGCTTTCGCGGGAATGACGGCCACAGGGAGCACAAGCGCACAGCTACTAAGCCAGCTCTAGCGTAATATTTGAACCACACGATCATCGTGGACTTTACCCGTTCCTGCTAAGATTAATTCAGTTTCGCAGCACTGCGAAGCAATCGAATCTACCAGCTGCGACATTGAAATGTCCCAAATACACGGAGGAAATCCATGAAATGGCTAAATAACACCGAACGTTACGGCACGCTCTCAATGGCGCTGCACTGGATAATCGTATTGTTGTTTGTCGCGATTTACGCCAGCATCGAACTACGCGAACTGTTTCCCAAGGGCAGCGATCCGCGCGAGGCCATGAAAGCCTGGCATTTTATGCTGGGTCTAAGCCTATTGGTGTTGATTGGACCGCGCTTGCTGTTTATGTTTCAAGGGCGGTATCCGGCTATCCAACCCGAACCGCCGCGCTGGCAAAATCTGCTGGGTCGCAGCATGCATCTGACTCTGTACGCGCTGATGATAGTCATGCCCTTGTCGGGATGGTTGCTACTCAGCGCCGAAGCCAAACCGGTTCCGTTCTTCGGTTTTCAACTGCCGGCACTGATCGGCGAGAGCAAAAGCATCGCGGAATCGATAGAAGAGTTTCACGAAACCGTTGGCACCTTGGGTTATTTTCTGATCGGTTTGCACAGTGCCGCCGCGCTGTATCATCACTATATGCTGCGCGACAATACCCTGCGGCGGATGTTGCCGAAGTGCGGGGATAACACCACGGATCTACCGGAATAACCGAGCCCGTCAAATCGAATAACGTTGTTGCCTAAACTCCGGCGTTCGATTTATTTGCGGCATCGCTTTGCTCTAAGCTCGGCGGTCCAAGTTATTTGTTTCATCGCTCAAGCTTTGAGCTTGGCTGTCTGAGTTATCTGCTCGATGGTTCGCGCGCCGAAGCTGGCCGTCGCCGCTATTTTCGGCATCGTTAGTGCTCAGAACCCGGATGGTCGAGAAAAATGCCCGACGGTCCGGGCGCCGAACTAAACGCTTGGGGTTTAGAGCCTGACGATCCGACCTCCTGGCCCGGCAACACTTATAGAAAACGAGACCACTATGCGCCTTGATAAATTTATCCTTGAAAATCTTGAAGGTATCCTGCATGAGTGGGAAGAATTCGCCGCAAACTACCTGCCGGACGCGGACGGCATGAATAAGCGCGAATTGGGCGATCACCTCAGACAGATGCTGCTCACGATTGCCGCTGATCTGGCTCGTCCCCAGTCCGCGAAGGATCAAAGCCAAAAGGCAAAGGGTCAACAAATCTCCGATGGTTCCGTAACCGCGGCAACCACGCATGGATCGGAACGTTTAGCGGCAGGTTTCAGCCTCAATTCCACGGTCTCCGAATTTCGTGCCCTGCGTGCCAGTGTGACCAGACTCTGGATAAAGCAGGATTTCAAGCAGATTAATGCAGAAACCGACTTGGGCGATCTGATCCGCTTCAACGAAGCCATCGATCAAGCGATCACCGAGTCAGTGGTCGGTTACTCGACCGAAAAAGAGTACGACTCCCGCATGTTCGAGACCATACTGGCGTGTGGTTCCGATCTAATCTTTAGCTTCGATCTTGACGGCAGGTTTGTGTATGCGAATAAACAACTGAAGGATTTATTCGGTCTGACGATGGAGGAAATGATAGGAAAAAATTGCTACGACCTGCACGTGCCGATTGCGGCAGAGCTACAGGGACAAGTTGAACAGGTGATCCGTTCCAAAGGGTCCGTTAGCCGGGAAGCGCCCTATACAGCCAGCTCCGGAAAACCGGTCTGGCATGACTATGTATTTACACCGGTGTTCAACAAATACGGTGAGGTTGAGTCAGTCGTCTGTATAGGACACGACGTCACCGAACGTAGAGCCTCGGAACATAATAACTGGACTAAGGCCAACTATGATGATTTGACCGGATTGCCCAATCGCAGCTTTTTCACCCATCGGCTGGAAGAATCCGTCAAACACTCCCACCGTTTTGGTTCGCCGATTGCACTGCTGTTTATTGATTTGGATTATTTCAAGGAAATCAACGATCAATTCGGCCATGAGGCTGGCGACAGTTTGTTAAAGCAAACAGCAGAACGCATTCACGCCTGTGTTCGGGAAAGCGATACCGCTGCGCGTATCGGGGGCGATGAATTTATTGTTATCTTGAAGAACTTACAAAATCCGGAGCACGTTGAAATCGTCGCCGAAAAAATTCGGCAACGGCTGGCCGAACCCTTCGATCTTGGCAACCATACCATTCAAATCTCGGCCAGTATCGGCGTGTCGCTCTCTCCGCAGGATACGACTTATGCCACCGAGTTGGTGAATCATGCGGATTCTGCAATGTATGCCTCGAAAAACAAGGGACGGAATCAGGTCAACTTTTTCTCGCCGGATCAGACCCACCAAATGGGCTAATTGCGGACGCTGGGTTGCTGTCGTGAGCAATTGTTAGCTGACTGCTTTGTTGCAATACCTGTCCATCTTTGTTCAGGCGCTCTTTTTATTGAAGGCTCATGGCCTAAAGCGTAGGAAGCGTCGCAGTGGGGATAGTATCGGGATTCGTGATCACGTGGCGCTGCGGCAGGTAATCGAGCAGCAGATCCGTTTCCTTCTTGACCACGCTATAGCACTCGCAACTCAGCGTTTCAAGTTTCGGCCGGTCGAGCACCTTGATTAACCCGCGCGAATAGGAAATCACCCCCCGCTGCTGCAAATTTAGCGCGGCCTGGGTGACGCTTTCGCGGCGCACACCGAGCATGTTGCTGATGAAATCCTGTGTCATGGTTAAGTGGTTGTGAGACAGGCGATCCATGGAAAGCAGGAGCCAGCGGCAGAGCTGCTGGTCAATAGAATGTTGCCGGTTGCACACCGCGGTTTGCGAGATTTGCGTGATCAAGGCTTGCGTGTAGCGCAGCATCAGCATCAACAATTGGCCGTGGCGGTTGAATTCCTGTTTCACCTGTAGCCTGGGGAGCCGATAAGCAAAACCGGCACTCTGTACCATCGACCGGCTCGGTGTGCTCTCGCCGCCCAAAAACAAGGTGATGCCCAGCAAGCCCTCGTTGCCCACCACGGAGATCGCGGTCGATGCCCCGTTTTCCATCATATATTGCAGCGACACTATAGAGTCTGTGGGAAAGTAAACGTGGCGCATGGGCCGCCTGGATTCATACAGCAGCGCGCGCAATGGCAACGGTACCAGTTCCAGGTAAGGAAACAAACGGCTTTGTACGTCCGGCGACAAGGCCGCGAGAAGATGATTGTGTTGCGGCTCAGGTTTGGCGGGCATTTAGACTCTTTTGGAACTGAAAGGTTAACAGGCTGTTGAAATTCTATACAGAACCTTAATCAGTATACCGAATGCTACCTCCGTCAACTACAACTCATTGAAATGCAAATACTAGCATTCGGCATAGTCAGCTTCTTGCACCGCTTTGCGTATCGCCATCGAGAATTTCAACAACCTGCCAGAGATCGCCCGATCACAGCCGCATCTGTGCCCAGTACCTTGCCCGCCTCGCGCTTGGACTTGGATTTGGTGAAGGCGACCACATGCCTGCCCCTCGCGTCCGCCAAATTGATACCCATATGGCCTAGGCCGCCAATCCCGAACACCCCTTTGTGGTGCGAATAAATTTTCACCTATGAGTGCTTAATTTAACGGCATTGGCTTAAAGGCGAGGTGTGTGCGATAGCGTACAGACCCTGCCAGATCATCGGGTTAAGCTCTGATCTCCACTATTCGCGGAGGTTTATCATGAATCTGGCAATCGAACCCTTACTGGCGCTGGTGATCGGCATTTTGATTTTAGTCGTGCCCCGGTTCCTGAATTATTTCGTGGCGGTCTATTTGATTGTCGTGGGGGTGTTGGGGTTGATACACCGCTAGGTGCATGCTTAGTTCGGGCTGTTCTGCACAGTTTCACGTTAACGTCCTCACTCCTTAAGGAGCACTACCATGTCACTTAGCACACTGATACTCATTATACTGATCCTGATGTTGCTGGGCGTAATCCCGGTTTGGCCGCACAGCCGTTCTTGGGGCTATGGACCCAGCGGCGGCTTAGGCTTGGTGTTGATCATCATATTGATTCTACTGGTACTCGGCAGAATCTAGTTACACCTCTCCAAAGAAACGTTGGGCTCGATTCCCTTCGGCCCAACCAGTCTTTTTGCCAACCGCCTCCCAGCGAGGCCCAATCAACCTCGCCGACAGGCGATTGTCACCACATTCATCAGATCGGAGCACTAATCCATGGCCAAGCGGCGAGAACAACGGCGGCATGTTAGAAGCGAGCATCCGGGCGGCGAGGAAGCACCGATTCGTTTTGAATTATTCAATACCGAGCGCTTGGAGCAGCATGCGGTCAGTCTGGCAAAAGCCCAAAAAATCACCACGCTGAAGAAGGGCCATAAGTTAATTCCTCGGGTACGCGAGAATGCCTTGGTCTTGCTGGAAGCGTATAAATCCGTGGCCAAGGCAGTACGCGAGCAGCATGCCATCACGCCCGCTGCGGAATGGCTGTTGGATAATTTTCATGTCATCGAAGAGCAGGTCAGCGATATTCATGTCGATCTGCCGGAAAGCTATTCGCGAGAATTACCCAAACTGGCCGAAGGCGTGTTGGCCGGCTATCCGCGCGTTTACGGCATCGCCTGGGCCTTGGTGGCGCATACCGACAGCCGCTTCGCGCCGGACTTGCTGAATCTGTTCGTCAAGGCCTATCAAAGCGTCGAGCCGCTAACCTTGGGCGAACTATGGGCCATCCCGATTACGTTGCGGGTGTTGCTGGTCGAAAATCTCCGGCGCTTGGCGGTCAGCATCATGCGTTCGCAAAACGGCCGGCGCTTGGCGGACCAGTTTGTCGATCACGTCGAACAAGTTGTCGCCCGCAGCGATAGTCCGGATCCGGTGATTCCGGCTGGCGTGTTGCCGGCCGAACAGTTGCGCCAAGCCTATGCCGTGCAGATTTTGCAGCGCTCGCACGATCCGCATCCGGCGATTGCCTTGTCCTTGAAATTCCTCAGCGATTGGCTCGGCGAGCAAGGCCTGAGCCTAGACGACATCGTGCACCGGGAACACGCCGCGCAAATCGCCGACAACATGACGGTACGCAATATCATTACCAGCATGCGCGCCATCTCCGCGTTCGATTGGCCGCAGTTTGTCGAGGACGTCAGCCTGGTGGATGCCTGTTTACGCGCGCATGACGGCTATGCGGCCATGGACTTTCTGACGCGCGACCGTTACCGGCATGCCATAGAAGAACTTGCCAAGCGCTCGCCAGTATCGGAAGTTGAAATTGCACAATTGGCCATCGCTGAAGTGCAAATCGCCATAGATCAAGACAGTGGCGACGAACGGCAAATGGAGCCGGGATACTATCTGATCGGTGCCGGCCGTTATGCGTTCGAAGCAAAAGTGCATTACCGTTCGCCCTTTAAACAAAGGCTGTTGCGTACCTATGTCAGTCATGCCGGGCTGGCCTATGTCGGCAGCCTGGGATTAATGACGCTGTGTTTATTGGCCTTGCCGTTGAGCCTATCCAGCGCCGCCGGATTGAACGGCTTTCAATTAGCCTTACTGGTTTTGGTCTTGGTATTTCCGGCATCGGATATCGCCGTTGGCCTGCTGAATCATTTCATTGTGGCCGGCCTGCCGCCCAATCATTTACCGCGTCTGGAACTAAAAGAGGGTGTGCCGGAAGCCTTGAGCACCTTCGTGGTCGTGCCGACTATGTTTGTCAGCGAAGCAGGGGTTAGACAACAAGTCGAACAAATGGAAATCCGCTATCTGGCCAACCCGGACGGTGCGGTGCGCTTTGCGCTGTTGTCCGATTGGACCGATGCCGAGCAGGAAACTCAAGCCAACGACGATAAGCTGTTGAGCGTGGCGATTGGGGCGGTCAATGCCTTGAACGCCAAGTACGCTCAGCAGCGCTTTTTTGTGTTTCACCGTAAACGTTTGTGGAACGCCAGTGAAGGCAAATGGATGGGCTGGGAGCGTAAACGCGGCAAGTTACAGGAATTTAATCGTCTGCTACGCGGCGCCACCGATACCTCGTTTCTGCCGATCGCTGGTCAACCTGCCGCCGCGCCGCCCGGCGTGTGCTACGTCATCACTCTGGATGCCGATACCAAGCTGCCGATGGGTGTGGTCGCGCAATTGGTTGGGGTGGCGGCACATCCGCTGAATAAGCCGGTGTTCGATGCCGACAGCCAGGCCATCGTGGACGGTTACGGTATCTTGCAGCCCAGAGTCACGCCTACCTTGCCGCAACGCCAGGAACGCTCGATGTTTCATCAAATTTTCGCCGGGGCCTCCGGCACCGATGCCTATTCCAGTTCGGTATCGGAGTTGTATCAGGATCTGTTTGGGCTGGGCACCTATAGTGGCAAGGGCTTGTATCATGTCGACAGTTTCGAGGCTGCGCTGGCCGGGCGGGTGCCGGATAACACTCAGCTCAGTCACGACTTATTCGAGAGCGTTTATGTACGTTGCGGCCTGGTCAGCGACATAGAGTTTTTCGAAGAATTTCCATCGCACACCGAAGTCGCAGACTCGCGCGGCCATCGTTGGGCGCGTGGCGATTGGCAATTGATACCGTGGATTTTCGGCGCGCGCGGTAAAGGCATGCCACTGATAGGCCGCTGGAAAATGCTGGATAATCTGCGCCGCTCCTTGTCGGCGCCGGCGGCGTTTTCTGCGCTGGTTGTCAGTTGGGCCATACCGCAGGCGCCGTTAGCGATCCTGGTCGGTTTTGTGCTGACCGCGCTGGCTTTTCCAGCGGTTTTGGCATTTACTGCCGGTTTCACAGCGCCACGGCGCGGGGTTTCCTTCGCGACCCATCTGCGCGGCGCCTTAGAAGACGTAGCTTGGGCCTTGTGCAATAGTCTGGTGGCGTTGACCATGCTGGCACAACAAGCCTGGTTGATGACCGACGCTATCGTTACCACACTGGTGCGCTTGTTCATCACCCGCCGCAAACTGCTGAAGTGGGTGACTGCGTTGCAGGCCAAGTCAGGGGCAGGGTATGCGTTGAAGAATTTGATCCGCCCGCTCAGCCATTCGTCCTCGGTGGTGTTTGGTGCCGGCGCGTTGGTGGTGCTGTGCAACCCGGACGCGATAGTCGCGGCCGCGCCGTTTTTACTGCTGTGGTGGCTGGCGCCGGTGGTGGCGCGGGCCTTGAGCCTGCCGCCCAAAATCGATATTGCCGAAGCATTGTTGCCGGCCGATAGCGCACAATTGCGTTTGTATGGCAGACGCATCTGGCGGTTTTTTACCACCTTTGTCACCGCCGAAGAACACTATCTGCCCCCGGATAATTTTCAGGAAGATCCGCAAGCGGTGATTGCCCACCGCAGTTCACCGACCAATTTCGGCCTGTATTTGTTGTCGGTGGTATCCGCGCGGGATTTCGGTTGGTTGGGCTTGACCGATACCGTCGAGCGTCTGGAAGCGACGCTGGCCACCCTGACCGACTTACCTAAACTGCACGGGCATTTTTACAATTGGTACGACACCCGCAACTTGCAGATGCTGGAACCGCGCTACGTGTCCACCGTCGATAGCGGCAATTTGGCCGGCCATTTACTGACGTTGGCGCAAGCCTGCCGGGAAATAGCCAGCAAGCCGCTGGATTTAACCAACGCCTTGCTTGGACTGGCCGATACGCATCGCTTATTACTCGACGCGTTGGCCGACATCAACGATGACCGCCGCATCGTGACGGTTACGTTGCGAGAACTACGACAAAAAATCACCATCCTTGGCGAACTGCTGGCAAGTCGGCCCGTCGACACGGCCGGCTGGAGTGTGCTGTGGCAGCAATTGACCGTTTGCGCTAATGCTTTACTTGATCTGGCCAATGCGCATGCCGTCGAACGCGGCGATAGCCTGGACAACGAAGTGTTGGCCTGGGCAGCCTTTTTATGCGACGACATTCGTTCGCATGCCCGCGATGTGGCTACGTTGATCCCGTGGATTCATTTTCCCGAGCAATACCCGTCACTATGTTCGCAAAGTGCCGAACTCAGTCAACAATTTGGTTTGGAAACGCCGCTATGCAATCTGCCCGGCAGTTACACGATTTGGGCAAATCACGAAGAATATTCACAACCGGAAGCAGCGACAGCCGATAAAAAAGCCTTGATTGTGTTGTTACGTCGGGCCGGCGATCAAGCCAAGGCATTGCACAAACGTGTTGAGTTTATGGTTGAGCAGCTGGAAGGCTTGTTTCGGGACATGGATTTTCGGTTTTTGTACGATACCAATCGACACATGTTTGCCATCGGTTATCGAGTGGCAGAAGGCGCTATCGATCCGAGTTATTACGATTTGCTGGCTTCCGAAGCCAGGCTGTCCAGCATTATCGCCATCGCCAAACGCGACGTGCCGAGTACGCACTGGTTCCACCTGGGGCGGCGGGTGACGCGGGTGGCCCATGGCACGGTATTGCTGTCGTGGTCGGGATCGATGTTCGAATATCTGATGCCGTCGCTGGTGACCTTTACCCCGCGCTACAGTCTGCTCGATCAGACTTGCCGCTTGGTGGTAAAGCGGCAGATCGCTTATGGCAAGGAGCGCGGTGTGCCCTGGGGCGTGTCCGAATCGGCGTTCAATGGCCGCGATCTCTATTTTACCTATCAATATTCCGCATTTGGCGTGCCCGGTCTGGGCATGAAGCGCGGCTTGGGCGAAGAATTGGTGATAGCGCCTTATGCCACGGCGTTGGCGGCGATGTATTTGCCGCATGCCGCCGTGGAAAATTTCGCCCGTCTGGAACGGGATGGTGCGCTTGGGCGTTACGGTTTTTACGAAGCGCTGGATTTCACGCCGGTCCGCCTGGCGGAAGGTCAGCGTGTAGCCATGGTGCGTTGCTATATGGCGCATCACCAGGGTATGTCGTTGGTGGCATTTGCGAATGTGGTACACGACGGGGCGATGCGGCATCGCTTCCATCGCACCGCGCTGATTCAGGCGGCGGATTTATTATTACAAGAACGTATCCCGCATGGCGCCGACACTAGCGTGCTGCCGTTGCTACAAGAACTGTCCGATGTAAAAGAAACCGTGCAACCGCCGGTCCGCCGGGTGCCGTCGCCAATGTCGTCTGTGCCGTCCACGCTGCTGTTGTCCAACGGCCGTTACTCGCTGATGATCACCGCTGCCGGCTCGGGTTACAGCCAATGGCGGAACTTGGCAGTGACCCGTTGGCGCGAAGACAGCACCCGAGATGCCTGGGGCAGTTATTTGTATCTGCGCGATGTCGATAGCGGCCAAGTCTGGTCTGCCGGTTATCAGCCGACCACTGCTACCCCAGAGCATTATGAAGTGGTGTTTGTCGAAGATCGGGCCCGCATCACGCGCACGGACGGCGCGATAGTCACTACTCTCGAAATCGTGGTATCGCCGGAAGACGATGCGGAAATCAGGCGGCTGAGTTTAACCAATAACAGCATGCACGAGCGGGAAATCGAAGTGACGTCTTATGCCGAAATCGTGCTAACGACCATGCAGGCCGATATAGCCCATCCGGCGTTTTCCAACCTATTCGTACAGACTGAATACCTGCCGCAGACCCGCGCCTTGCTCGCGCACCGCCGGCAACGTTCTGCGGAAGACCCGCAACTGTGGGCCGCGCATGTGCTGGCCGACCGGCAAACCGGTGACGGTTTGCAATACGAAACCGACCGCGCCCGTTTTATCGGCCGCGGCCAAACCCTGCGCGCGCCGTTGGCGGTGATGGACGGTCGGCCTTTGAGTAATACGGTCGGCTCGGTGCTGGATCCGATATTCAGTTTGCGCACCCGCATTAAAATCGCAGCGGGGGCGACTGAGCACTTGACCTTCACCACGCTGGTGGCTGCGTCAAGACAGGCGGCGGCAGATTTGTCTGACAAATATCACAATCTAATGGCCTGGGAACGGGCGTCGGCCTTGGCCTGGACCCATGCTCACGTACAACTGCATCATTTACATACCAAACCCGACGAGGCGCAGTTGTTTCAAATGCTGGCCAATCGTTTGCTCTATGCCGATCCGTCGTTACGGCCAGCCGGTAAGTTCCTCCAATTGAATGCGCTGAATGTCACCAGTTTGTGGCGCTACGGTATTTCCGGCGACAGACCCATCTTATTGCTGCGGGTCGGTGAGCCGGAAGATCGCGGTATTGTCGAGCAATTGCTGCGCGCGCACGAATATTGGCGGATTAAAGGCCTTGCCGTGGATCTGCTGATTCTGAATGAAAAGGAAGTGTCTTACGTCGAGGATTTACAGAATTTGCTGGAAACGCTGGTGCGGGAAAACCAGGCGCGTTCGGCCTCCGCGGAGCACGAGCAGCAGGGTGCTATTTTTGTGTTGCAGGCCAGGTTGTTATCTCTGGAAGATCGGCGCTTATTGCAAACATCGGCAAGAGCTATGTTGGTCGGAAATCGCGGCACCTTGGCCGAACAATTGTTACGGCATCCACGACCAGCCATGCCCTTCATTAGCAAGCAGCCATTATTGCTGCCGGCTGTCGAAGCACCGGCCTTGGCCGTGCCGCCGCTGGAGTTTTTCAACGGTCTGGGCGGTTTTGCTAAAGATGGCCGCGAATATGTCATCGTGCTGGATAAAGGCCAGAGCACACCCGCGCCTTGGATTAACGTCATCGCCAATCCCGAGTTCGGTTTCACGGTCTCCGAGTTGGGTAGCGGCTGTACCTGGTGCGGCAATAGCCGGGAAAACCAGTTAACGCCTTGGTCGAACGATCCGGTCGGCGATGCGCCGGGCGAAGTATTTTATATACGCGACGAGGACAGCAACGAATTGTGGACACCGACCGCGCTGCCGATCCGCGTCGACAATGCCGGCTATTTGATTCGGCACGGCCAGGGCTATAGTCGCTTCGAGCATCATTCGCATGGCATTCATAGCGAATTGTTGCAGTTCGTCAGCCCGGACGATCCGGTCAAAATTTCTGCATTGACCTTGACCAATGTCTCGGGGCGCCGCCGCCGCTTGAGCGTGACCGCCTATCTGGAATGGGTGCTCGGCGCCTCGCGTAGCGTCACCGCGCCGCATATCGTCACGGAACTGGATGCGGAAACCGGCGCCATGCTGGCTTATAACCCTTGGGATCAAGAGTTTGGGGAGCGGATTGCCTTTGCCGACTTGGCCGGACGGCAGACTGCCTGGACGGCCAATCGCAGCGAGTTTCTCGGCCGCAACGGCAGTCTGGACGCGCCGGCCGGCTTGTTGAACCGCAAACCGCTGAAAAACCGGGTCGGTGCCGGCATGGACCCCTGCGCGGCTTTGCAAACCAGCATAGAGCTGGCGGCGGATGAAAAGATTGAGATCGTATTTTTTCTGGGGCAGGGCAAGGACAAAGCACATGCTGTGGAATTGATTCGTCGGCATCGTGCGGTTGACCTTGCCAGGGCATTTGCCGAAGTCACGCAGTCGTGGCAGACCATACTGGGTAAGGTACAAGTCAAAACCCCGGATCACGAGTTGGACGTGCTGTTGAACAGTTGGCTGTTGTATCAAACCCTGAGCTGCCGGATGTGGGCCAGGGCTGCCTTCTATCAGGTGGGCGGTGCGTTTGGTTTTCGCGATCAATTGCAGGACAGCATGGCTTTGGCGGTGACCAGGCCCGATTTAACGCGGGAACATATTTTGCGCGCCGCAGCCCGTCAGTTCGAGCAGGGCGACGTGCAACATTGGTGGCATCCGCCTACCGGTCGCGGCGTGCGCACCCGTTTTTCCGACGATCGGGTTTGGCTGCCGTTTGTGGTGGCGCATTATCTCAAGGTCAGCGGCGATACCCTGATACTGGAGGAATCATTACCGTTTCTGGAAGGGCCGGAGTTGGTGGCGGAACAGGATGATGCCTATTTTCATCCTACCGAAACCTTGCGAGCAGCCAGTCTGTTTGAACATTGCGCGCGCACGTTGGATTTAAGTCTGGCCACCGGCGCGCACGGTTTGCCCTTGATCGGTAGCGGCGACTGGAACGACGGCATGAATCGGGTCGGCAATCGCGGGCAGGGCGAGAGCATTTGGCTGGCCTGGTTTCTGATCAAAACTCTGTCAGAGTTTGCCGTGATAGCCGAAACACGTGGCGACAACGAACGCGCTGTACGTTGGCTTGAGCATGCCGGACAACTGCGGAGCGCCGTCGAAACGGAAGGCTGGGACGGCGCCTGGTACCGGCGCGCCTATTTCGACGACGGCTCGCCGTTGGGTTCGGCGACTAACTCCGAATGTCGCATCGACTCTATTGCACAGAGTTGGGGCATCATCTCCGGCGCCGCCGACCCGGAACGGGCGCGGCGGGCGATGGAATCGGTACGCGAATATCTAGTGCGCTACGGCGACGATTTGCTGTTGTTGTTCACGCCGCCGTTCGACAAGACCGAGCGCGATCCCGGCTATATCAAAAGCTATCCGCCCGGCATCCGCGAGAACGGCGGGCAATACACGCATGCGGCCATCTGGTCGGTGATTGCCTATGCCATGCTCGGTGAAGGCGATCAAGCTGGCGAATTGCTGCGCATGCTCAATCCAATCAAGCGCACTACCAGCCGTACCGGGGTCTATGCCTATAAGGTAGAACCCTATGTGCTGGCGGCGGACATTTATTCCGAAGCCCCGCACGCCCGCCGAGGCGGCTGGACTTGGTACACCGGCGCGTCCGGTTGGTTTTATCGGGCCGGCTTGGAATCCATTTTGGGCTTACAAGTATGCGGCGACCGTTTGCTGTTCGAACCGTGCATACCCCGTGCCTGGCAGAGTTACAGCGTGACCTATCGGCATGGCACCAGTGTGTACCAGATCAGTATTGATAACCCGAATGGTGTGAGCCGAGGCATTGCCAGCATGACACTAGATGGTGGGGCACAAATGCCTCGCGAGGGTATCAGGTTGTTGGATGACGGAAAATCACATCAGGTGTCGGTGGTGCTTGGCAGCTAGCGCTTTTGCCGGCAACTCTGTTCGTTGCCGTACCGACTGCGCTTGGCTTTGCAGCTATGGTAAGGATTGAGCGTTGTAAAACATAGTCCGCGCTTAGGTCATGGCTAATTCAGTTGTGGTCCACCATTTTGGAGATCAACATGAATAAAGTCCCTAAGAAAGACTCGGTCGAAACCGGGAAAAGCCAAGCTGGAGAAATTACCGGAAATACTCGCGATGACAAGACGATGGAAGTCGAAGACGACCTGAAGATGAGTGCCGGCAAAGATCGGGTCGGTTTTGTCGCTCTCCGGCGCAAAGCGAAGAAAGGCGATAAAAACGACCGTTATTGAACGCGCAATCTAAATACTACGCCAAGGACACAACCATGAAGTTTATCACCGTAATATGCGCCGGCATGCTGTTGAGCGTTAGTGCTATCCATGTTTATGCAGCGGAAAGTCATATCGCGCTGGCGCTGGAGCATGCACAAACAGCCGCTAAGTCCGGTGACGCAAAAACCATCGTGAACCATGCGGATGCAGCGAAGAGTCATATCAAAGTGCTCGACGAGCATTTAAAAGCCGGTGTCACGAGTCTGGATGCGGCTATCGCGCATGCTAAACAAGGTCACAGCGAATTAGCGAAAAAATCGGCAGAAGAAGCTGTTCTACATTTGAACGCCGCTCAATAGGGCCAATCAGTTCTGCGATTTCAAGAAAAACGGCAGGTGAATTTCCCTGCCGTTTTTTTGTGCTTGTATAGACGCTAAGAATAGGCAAAAAAATAGCCGGTCGCATGCATGTCGCACGGCGCCGGCTACTTATCTAGGGTTTAGGCGTAAACCGTGGATTTACGACGTCCAGCATATAAGACGCCCAGCAAGGCGCTGGTCATCATCCATATTGAAGCCGGTAACGGCACTGCTGCCGGTCCGTCGCCGGTCGCTTGTGACGGGCTAATATCGAACGCGTACAAAAAGTGCAGATTGTTAAACTCCGAGGCATCCGCAAATGCCAGTAAGTTAGCGTCCGAGCCTAAATCAACGTTGCCGAATGCAGCACTCCAAACTCCGTCGGACAGCATCCCAATTTGGAAATTACTGGAACCCAGCAAAGTCCCGGATGAAGTGCCGGTGCCAATAGTGTAGTTAGCGCCGTTAGCCGTAAATGACACTGCGCCGACGCCGGTAAACGCGACGACAGGTGCTGCCGCACCGATAACGGCCGTATCTTCGAAAATCCCGAAGGTATCGGAGAGCGAAGGAAACGGGAACGAGGACTGGCTAAACGACAGAAAATTAACGTCGCCGTCGTTTGGCGCCCAAACGCTAGCAGAACTAGCGCTGGAAGCCGCCAATAGGCAAATGGCGAGCGAGGTCTTTAAATAAGGGATCGTTTTCATAGGTATTTCTCAATAGGTTTAAGTTAACAAAGCGCCATCCAATGGCTCTTACCCTCAGCCGGCTTTACCAGGAAACGCCGGCTTTCACAGAGTTCATTCGACCGTTTGTCTGGGAGAGGTCGACATCCGCACAGTCTGTATTCCTCACTTATCCAGCGGATAGGCAAGGGGAGAGCTACCTGCCGGATAGTCTCGCGGCAGCTAAAAATCGTGGTGCTAGTGTCTGATAAGGATCGTGTAACCCGAGCGGTCAACACGATTGCGGCGGCTGGAACGTTAAGAGGGTTGTTTCCGTTCTTAGGGTTGCGATTTGTCGGAAGAACGGGCGCGATGCGCCGCACATTGAAAGTGTTAAGTCCAATGGCCGTGGTTAACGGTAAGTATTTGAATAATCTGCTTAGGATTTGATTTGCTAAACGTATGGTAGGAGTTTAAGCAATAACGCCGCCGGCGTCGGTACGTTAGCCAACATTAGAAAAATGAATTGCATCCAGTGTCGGGCTGTCATTGACCGCAGGCGGCATGGGCTGTTAATTCGAGGGTTTCTTGAGTTAAGCGGCTATGCGTTCGGTTTGGGCCTGGAGGGTGTCGGACAAATTTTCTGCTTTGTCTTGAGGCCGTAAAAAGCGGTATATCTAGCTCCTAATCTATGTTCGTTGCCGCACCGACTTTGCTTGGGTTTGTTGATATTGTTCTTACTAAGCAGCGGGAGAATCTTCCGCGCTTGGTCATGGCGTTTTGCTCATGGCTAATCCAGTTGGAGATCATCATGAATAAAGATCAAGTAAAAGGCCGCGTTGAAGAAGTTAAAGGCAAAGTCAAAGAAGCTGCCGGCGTGATATTGGACGACAAAGAGTTGGAGTTAAAAGGCAATGTCCAGAAAAATTTGGGTAAGGCCCAGTCCGGCTTCGGCGATCTGAAGCAAGATATTAAAGACGAGCTATAAGCCGCTGCATTTGCGCGCCATCCTGAGTTTATTTTGGCAGTTAGGGGAGAACGATCATGCTTGAAACTGTAGCCGTACTATTTATCATTCTTTGGGCGTTGGGTTTGGTCTCTGCGTACACGCTTGGCGGATTCATTCATCTATTGCTAGTAATCGCGCTTATAGCGATTGTGCTTCGCATAATTCAAGGTCGAAGGGCTTTATAAGTATTGCGAAGCAAGTGTTTGCTTTTATCGATTGTTTGGTCTGGCTCTGTGCCAGAGCTAATTTTGGAATGGCTAGCCGTAGAGTTTTGATGCGGCTGGTCAAGCCGGGCTTATCCAAAATCATTTACGAGGGAACAACATGAGTGCAGTTAAAATCATGGCCACGCTATTGATTATTGCCGGGGTATTGGGCCTGATCTACGGTGGTTTCAGCTATACCAAGGAAACGCAGCAGGCCACGTTAGGTCCGTTCGAACTGTCGGTGAACGATACTCAGACTGTCAATGTGCCGGTTTGGGCAGGCATAGCGACCATAGCGGTGGGTAGCGCGTTATTGTTTGCGGCAAGTAGGAAACATTAGGCAAGCGTGGCGGGCTTGCCAAAAGCCGCTAAACGTTAGCCCGGGTCTTCCGCTTTATTGGTAGTCCTAGTCTCGCGATTATGTCGCCGTGCAACAGCAGGTTTGCTTCGCGATTGCTGAAAGCGTTTCCTCAGCCAGGTTATCGGCAAGGCGTTGTATAACGAATGTGCCGAAAGCAGCAGGCTCAGAATAGTGCGTAAATGTGTGCTTGCCGCGACATTGCGATTTTCAGTAGGCTCCGGCAATGGGGCCGTGCGGGGCGGCGTCGGGCATTTACTGAGTTCGCCGGCTATAAATCCTATGCCGCTTGCCAACACCAGGGTGGCGGGCGCGGTCATTTGTTTGTAGATATTTTCCAGCAGGGACGTGGTGCGATGTCCGAGCGACTGGCGACGCTTCAACACTTGCCGTTCCGCAATTTTGATTTGCGCATTCAAAGAGCCGACAGGCTTTATTCGTTGCTTCCAGGCCGGCATCATCAGACGAGGTCCTTAACGGCATAGTCTTTAGACACGGGTTTAAGGCTGTGCTGTGTGGCCGGGAATTGTAGATAGCGGCTACGGCGGCGGATCACGCCAAACAGGATTAATGCCAGCAGTAAATTGCCTGCTACTGCCAGTAATATGGCGCTACTGGCCTGTAGATCATGCTCAATAAGCCACTGTACTCCGGCTGCCATTAAGCCTAACCAGGCGGCACTCAGCAGCAAAGCAAGCATCACAGCGGCCGCGAGCATCGTAGTCAGGCTTTGGCCGGCCCGCCGCGTTTCCAACGCGGCAAGCCGGAAGCGATCATGGCTTAAACCCTGTAAGTCTTCCCACAGCAGTTGAATGTCCGCCAATATGCCGATGTCGCTGGACGGCTCGGCATGCGTGGCGGACTGCCCGGCGCTTTCCTCGGTCCTTGCGGATGCATTCGGGTCCATGGACAACGGGGAGTTAGCGGCTACTCAACAGGCGGCTCAGCAGAAAGCCGCTGGCTACCGCAATCCCCAATGCCGTTACCGGATTGTCGCGGATATAGACCTGGCAGTTTTTCACGATGCGCTGCTCGGCGGTTTTTAGCTGTTCGCTTTTTTGGTCAAGCGATTCAGCGGCTTGGTGAGAGGCACTGGCGATTTTATCGACCGCTTCGTGGGCGAAGTTGGAGGCTTTATCAATGGTTTCCATAATGTTTTCCTAGGTTATTTAAGACGCATATCGTTTTTGACCGACTCTACGCCTTTGACACCGCGAGCAATTTCCACGGCTTTATTGATGTCGGCCTGGCTGCCGACGAAGCCGCTCAATTGCACGACACCTTTAAAAGTTTCCACGTTGATCTGGCCGGATCTCAGGTTGGGTTCGTCGAATAACATTGCTTTCACCTTAGTAGTGATGACGCTGTCGTCGACATATTCGCCGGTGCCTTCGTGTTTATGCGTCGATGCGCAACCGGAGGCAGCGAGTAAAGTGAGGGCCACAATAAATGCGACAAACAATCGGCTGAGGTTTTTCATAGGTAATTCTCCCGGACTAAAAATAAGATGAGGCTGTGCGGCTAATGCTTAGCCGTAATCTGGCGAATACTTGCAAGCGTAAATCGGACGAGTCCGGCGTGGCGGTTTAGGCGACTAACGGATACTCGCGCATGTGCGGCAAGTAAAGGCGGGGCTGAGGTGGTGAAACCTTGAATGAACTATAAGTACAAAGCCAGCCTTAGTCGGTGCGTTAGCGTACATACACCGCTAACGCCGGCCGTTGCAGAAGATGGGATTGGCAGCCGAATAACGCATGCCGGGAAATTTATCTGTTTGCCGCTTATGTGTGCTACCGCACCGACGGAGGGTTGCTGTTGCGAATAAGCTACTTATGAGCTTATTTACAACAATGCCATCCGTTTCGCGCTAGTTCTCCTTGCGGCAACCTGGTGTTAGTTACCCATTTCGATCTTTACCATAAAGGAATAATTATGCTTAACAGACATGTATTGCCGATAGCCGCCTTAGCTGGTCTGGCTATGGTGCCGCAAACCCAAGCCGCTGATCAATCGCAAGATAATCGCTGGTATGTCGCGCCGTTCGCGACGTTTATCAATAGCGGCGGCGACAGACGGGCGAGCGACGGTTGGGGCGGCGGTGTTGGCGTGGGCAAAATCATCGATCAACATTTTAACGTTGAGTTAAAAGGCTTTTATCAAGGTTTTGGCGGCGATAACGGCCCTTGGGATTTGGCCGGTGGTAGTGCCGATGTGCAGTATTATTTATTCCGCGACAAATTCTCGCCATATGCAGTACTAGGCTTGGGCGGTATGAACACCTGTGCATCCGCCAACTGCGGCATCGGTTTCATCGGCGAAGCCGGCGTCGGTGCCACTTACGAGGTGAACGATAATTTATTGATACGTAGCGATGTACGTTACCGCTACAACAATAATTTCAATGCTCATGTGCAGCCGGGTACTGATGAATTTCACGATATGACGGTCAATCTGGGTGTGGTGATTCCGTTTGGCGACAAACCTAAATACGCGGCAAAATCCGACGCTCGCATGGCTCCGCCGCCGATCGTGGCAGCATCTAAACCCGATTGCAGCGTACTGGATGCGGATGCCGACGGCGTTAACGATTGCTTGGATAAATGCCCTGGTACCATCAAAGGCGCCATGGTTGATCCGAAAGGTTGTGCGGTTCGTTTGATACTGAAAGGTCAGCATTTTAAATACGATTCCGCTGAATTGAGTTTAAACGCCAAAGAACTTTTGGATGGCGTCGCCAAAGACTTGATCGCATTCCCGCAGAAAAATGAAATTCAGGTGCAAGGCCACGCCAGCAGCGAAGGCAGCGATTCCTATAATATGAAGCTCTCGCAACGCCGGGCACATTCAGTCGTTGAATATCTGAAATTGAAAGGCGTCTCCAACAAATTGTCCGCAAAAGGCTATGGCGAAACCCAACCCATCGCCGATAACGAGACGGAAGCTGGTAAATCAGAAAATCGCCGGGTCGAGTTGATCTGGATTGAATAAGGATTGCCAATTGCCTAAATTGGGCTTTGTTGCATAACTTAAGTACTCGATAAAAGTTGCAAAGCCCAAATCAAAGGAAGTCAGCAAATTTCAGGGAAGAATTTAAAGGGCAACGGCTGAGAAAATCGAGTCCGTAAAGGAATAGACTTGAGATACTGGCGGATAGTTTTATAGCAAGATAAATTCAGGCAAAAGGAGGGTGTCCTGAATTTTTTTTGTAAACGGGATTTAATTATCGGTAGGGCATCCTGTCGTCAAACTGAATCAAAGCCGCTTTCCAGTCATGCAATGGCATCGTCCATTTTTGACTGATAGTCATCAGGGCCAAATAGAACAATTTCGATAAGGCCTCTGTAGTGGTCAACTCAAAATGGGGGGATTACCGGCAGAGCTCTAACTTGTACTAACTTTTAGACGTTACCATGTCTTTTTTGAGGACCTTACGCATCCTCGATTCGGCTACCATCGCGATGAATCCGGCGTCGTAACTATCAAGCGCCGTCGATTACACTTATCCATTTACGGTAGGACATTCAACCGTTGTTGGCAATAAGCTCTTATAGTGCACTGAAAAGCCGCTCCCGCATCACGACAGAGGCCATGGCGTGTTGCAGTTTCCTTAAATCAGGAATATTTTTTAGTATCGTCTTTATGGGTTTCAGTTGATCGTTTTGACTGGCTTGCCCCTCCCAACTTTCCCGAGCAGTCATTTCAATTTTTCCGAAAATCTAATTTCCATGGGCTGATTAAAGTTATCCCAGGCATTTTTGCATAAATCGATTTTGTCGTCGGCCAACATGTCAGCTAATCGGTCCGGTATGACCAGAGTCAGCTTGGTTGATGATTATCGGCATTGACTCGTTTAATTTCCAACGTTGACTATAATTTCCAGCGATTCCGGTTCTAATTGAAATAGTTTTAGGGTGTGTGGAGCTTCAAGCAATTGCGGCTTTTCTTGCTGTGTGGTGAATCTTTATTGGGAAGGCAAAATTATGGTGAAACGCTTAATGGGGTGTCTATTTGCTGTATTTTTTTCCGGCTGTGCAACGCTTAGCCAACAGGACTGCCAGCGGGGTGATTGGTTTGGTTTGGGGGTTCAAGACGGCCGTTCTGGTGCGACCAGTGATAGGCTAAATGATCACCAGAAAGCATGTTCCGAATACGGCGTCGCGGTGAATGATTCGCAGTATTTTGCTGGCCGCGAACAGGGTATAAGAGAATACTGTCGGATCGATAACGCTTTTGAAGAGGGTTTGCAAGGGCACGATTATCGCCATGTTTGCCCGCCATCTATTGACGGTGTATTTGGCCGGTACCACGCAGCGGCTTACGCTGTGCATAAAGAACGCGCCGAACTGGATAGGATAGATAATGAACTTTCCAGCAAAGAAATCAGCTTGGGGGATAACAAGTTAAACGACAAAGACCGGGCCAGAATTCGTAACGATATAAGTCACTTGAGGCGTAACCGAGATCGCGCGCGGGATGATCTTTACTACCACGAACGACAACTCAACGAGTTTCGCCATGAATCTCAGTCTTATCGCTGAGCCGCTTCTTGGGATTCGGGGGGATTCGTTGCAAGTATCCGGATGAAGCTTCCCCGAATCAAGCACAGATAACTCATGATCAAAACACGGTGTCTGTTACGCAAGACGGTCATTGATGACTTTTGACGTAACTCTGCGTTTAAGTTTCCGGGGATCGTCTCTGCCGCTAAAGCCGGGCTCGTTCAACCTCCAGGCAAACACACTGAAGCACTCGCCTATTCGCCGCGCAGGTATTTGCTAGCCGGCCGCTAAATTACTATCAACTAAGTTCTACTGCTGACAAAATATAAACTTATGACAGTCATACGTATTGCTTTGCGAGTATGTTGACGGAATCAAACTTAGTTGCTGTTAATAGAACAGGCCCTAAATTAACTCATTCCCTCGGTTCTGTTTTGCCGTCGCTCAGTCTTTCTTGCTTGTCTTTCTCGAACTCGTGTTTCACGAAAAACAGGCCCCCCATCAAACCCAACAACATCACGATTTCCAGTATTTCTCTCATCATTTCAGCCACCTTTAATTTAGGAAAAAGCCTTGTTACTTCAATGAGGTGACTAATGATTTTTGGGATGGGCTACAAGAATATGGTTTTTACAACATTAGTTCCCCGCGTCGCACAGATTACCCTGGGAATTTGCATAGTCAATTATTAACACGGTCCTTAAATACCGTTCGCCTTAATGCCCGTGAGGGTACTGAGTTTATCGAAGGGCCACCACCTCAGGCTTCGAGGCGCTCAGCCCGAACGGAACACCGGGGACAAATAGGGCCTGGTTAATAACCTAATCATTCAGCGGTCAATCAAATTAGCGATCCGGGTCCTGATCTACTGCAACAGCGGCAATAAACTCACCATGCCCCAGGCAATACCGCCGGCGGCGGGAATCGTCAAAATCCAGGCCCAAACAATCCGTTCGATCACGGAAAGTTTCAGGGTATAGGGATTTTTGGCAAAACCCACACCCATGATCGCAGTGGAGATGCTATGCGTGGTGGAAACCGGCATGCCGAAATGGGCGGCGGCCAACAGAATGGTTGCCGAGCTGGTTTCTGCCGCGAAGCCGTTTATCGGGTGTAGCTTGACCATTTTGTGGCCAAGGGTCTTGATAATTCGCCAGCCACCCACCGAGGTGCCGAGCGCCATGATCAAGGCACAGCTGAAAACGATCCAGGTGTCTATGTCCTTTTCTCCACCATCCGGACGCAAAAATTCGGCCCAACCCGGTAACTGATCCAGCGTGCCGGCGTTGTTTGCCGTAAAAATGGCTAGCGCGATGATGCCCATGGTTTTTTGTGCATCGTTGCTGCCGTGGGCAAATCCCATATAACCGGCCGATACCAATTGCGCTTTACCGAACAAGGCGTTGATCCATTTCGGCCGCGAAATTTGCCCCAACAGGCCTCCGGCGGCATTCATGCCGCTGATGATCGCCATCAACAAACCCATGATCAAAATGCCCAAGGTAAAGCCGGCAATCGGGGAACTAATCATCGGAATCACCACTTTCCAGAGCAGGCCTTTGTTTTCGGTCCACACTAATGCGGTTTTCGACCATATCAACACATCGGGATTATTGTGTCCCGCCGCCAGAGCTGCGCCGCATAAGCCGCCGATCAAGGCGTGGCTGGAAGAAGAGGGCAGACCCAAGGCCCAGGTAATCAGGTTCCAGATAATCGCCCCGGTCAGCGCGCAGATCAGTACTTCTGAGGTAATCGTCACCATGCCGGTATCGACCAGCCCCGAGGAAATGGTTTTGGCCACGGCGGTACCGGACAAGGCGCCGACCAAATTGGTTACCGCAGCCAGGATTACCGCCTGAGTCGGCGTTAGTACTTTGGTGGCAACCACCGTAGCAATAGAGTTGGCAGTGTCGTGGAAACCGTTGACGAACTCGAATATCAGTGCCGCCAGAATGACCAGCAAAAGCAATGTCAGCATGACGGAGCCACTAAGAATTTTTTAATACGATGTGGTAAACCACATTGCCGGCGTCGCGACAGCGGTCAATGGCTTTTTCCAGGATTTCGAACAAATTGGTTTTCACCAGATAACGGATCGGATCGGTTTCGTTGGCATAGACGTCGCGATACAACTCAAGGATTTGATCGTCGGCTTCCGCTTCAATAGTTTGCAGTTGATCGTTAAGTCTTTTGACTTCGTCCAAATCCATACCTTTACGCAACTGGGCAACCATTTGTTCCAAAACTTGGCAGGCTTGTTCCAGCATGGCAGCGCGGCTGTTGAAATCGACATCGCCGATGCGCTCCGATGCCAGGGTATAACGCTCGGCAAATTTTTCGACGATTTTAGGAATCTTATACAGCGCGCCGTTTAGGGCTTCAATATCTTCGCGGTCCAATACAGTCACGAAGGTATTGACTAACTCCTCGCTGATTTGGCCGAATAAATTCTTTTCCCGGCGCCGCGCCTGTTTAAATTTTTCTAATGACTGCTGGGTGGTGGGCGTGCTTAGCAGTTCTATCAAGGCCTTGGCCGAAGCGTGTGCCGATTCCGCACTAGCTTCAAGCAAGCCATAAAATTTATCGCCTTTGCCAAAGATGGTTTGTAGAGAGAACATGGTGTTCCTTAATTGTGACGGTTTTATTACATATTGTATAACAGCGTGGCGGCATGTGTAGAAGCCGTCAGCAATTTGCCAACCGCATGCTTAGCTGATGTTATCTGGCGCCACACTGCCGGGCGCGGCTTAATCGTGTTTTTGCAAAATGTCCTTAACCGCGCGAATTGCCGATTGGCTCGCGCCGTTGGAGTGGGTATCTTCGGTAAAATCTCCGGCAAAATAGACGCGGCCTTGCGGTTTTCTCAACGACTCGGAAAGGCTATCGAAGCGCGACCGGCCGACGGGCCATGACGCTATCGCGCGCGGATGGTAACGGTAAAAGCTCATCCGTTTGACCGATTGCCGGAAACCCGGCCACTGTTTGTCAAACGCCGCCAGCAAAGCTTCCCGAATCTGGTCCGGATCGCTCATCCGCGAGTTAAACCGCTCCGCGTCCGCACCGCTGACCAATAAATTCAACAGCGCATCTCCGCCGGATTTTGATCCGCCCTCATAAATCACCCCTAAAGGACTGTCGGTCATAATCGGCAATATGCCGTCGCCGTCGCGGGTCCAGAAGCTGCTGGCGGCCTTATCCACCGTGACGTGCGCGGTAAAGTAGGCGCCGGCCGATTGAGTTTGTATCGCCTGTTTTCGCTCGGCGCTCAACGGCGGAGCGAACTGAATGTCGTTGAGCCGGAATAATGGAATCGCAGTGATCAAGTACTTGGCGCGGAATATCTTTTGCCGCAAGCTACCTTGGTCGGACGTAAGCACTTCCACATTATTGTCGGTGGCTGTGATGTGGGTGACCTGCTGGTTCAGCAGGATGCGGTCCCGGCCGATAAAATTGGCCAGCGCTTGCGCGGCTCGTTGATTGCCGCCGACTACATGGCGGGGTGCCAGACCATTGCCGGAAAAATAATGCCATTCGGCAATGCCGTCCAGCGCGCTGATTTTTCGCCAGGAGGTAGCGTATTCCGGTTCGGTTTCAATGCGCACCAACTCTTGGGCTTTGGGCGACAGGCCGCTGGTGCTTTCGATCCAGTCGGCGAAGGAAATTTCTTGCAGCGCCAGCATATCCTCGGACAAGGGCCGCAAATCCAATTGCCGATAAAGCTCGGCCATTTTTGCGTCCCAGCGTTGATAGGCTTGCAATTCGTCGGTATCCAGCACCGATGCCAGAAACTCCGGATTGGTACTTTGCGTAAACGGATACAGCTTGCCCTGGTAATAAAAACTGGAAAAACTGCTGTAAGCCGTTTCCATTGGCACATGCAAATCCCGGAAAATCTCGATAGCCGGGTTATTTTCCCAAAATTCTTCCAGACCCACTTCGGCATGTGTGCCGTCCGGATAAGCAGCGGTGCGGATGCGGCCGCCGATATGCGGACTCATTTCCAGAATCACGGTTGATTTACCGGCTTTTTTTAAATGATACGCGGCGCTTAAACCCGATAGGCCGGCGCCGACGATCAATACATCGGCGGTAAGCGGTTCGGCGGGTAAGGCGGCGGAGGGCAGGATCAGCGACAGGGCCAAAGCAATGAAACAGATGGAACGGTTGAGTTGCTTGAGGGATAGGGTAGTCATCTGCGTCGCCTCTGCGTGTTTATGGGTTGTAAGCCGCTTAGCCATTGGAATCGGCAGCCAATTCTAGCTACGGTACGAGCTAAATATTGCAGGCAAGTGACTCGAACCTAACTGATCGTCTGCTGCCTGCCGCGTCACATAATAGTCACAAACTTGTCGTATTCTCGGATTTTCTCCCATCGTAATCTGCCTGACTGATGAATTATTCCGCAACCGCACAAGGCAAAAGCTTCCATTTTCGCGATTTGCGTGTCTTGTTGGCTAAGGCTACGCCGCGCCGGGCAGCGGATGAATTGGCCGGTTTGGCGGCGGATTCCGAAGTCGAGCGCGCGGTCGCGCAGCAGGTTTTGGCAGAGGTACCCTTGCGGCGATTTATCGAAGAGCCATTGCTAGCCCCGGAGCGAGACGAAGTTTCCCGCTTGATTCTGGAGCGCCATGATCCGCAGCGGTTTGCGCCGATTGCGAATTTAAGCGTGGGCGAATTTCGCGATTGGCTGTTAACCGAGGATAACGATTTGGCGGCAATCTCTGCCGGGCTGACGCCGGAAATGGTGGCCGCGGTCAGCAAAATCATGCGCAACCAGGATTTGATTGCCGTAGCGCGCCGTTGCCGGATCGTTACCCGCTTTCGCAGTACCATTGGCTTGCCGGGCCGCTTGTCCACCCGTTTGCAACCTAACCATCCGACCGACGATCCGCGCGGTATCGCCGCCAGTATTCTGGATGGTTTGCTGTACGGCAGCGGCGATGCGGTGATCGGCATCAATCCCGCCACCGACAATCTACACAATGTCCACACCTTGTTGAGTTTGTTGGACGAGATCATTGCGCAATACCAGATTCCCACCCAGTCTTGCGTACTGGCCCACGTCACCACCAGCATGGAACTGATGCAGCGCGGTGCGCCGGTGGATTTGGTGTTTCAATCCATCGCCGGCACCGAAGCGGCTAATCGCAGTTTCGGTATCGACCTGGCAATGCTGCGCGAAGCGAAAGCCATGGCTGAAGCCTTGGGGCGCGGGAATGCCGGCCGCCAGTTGATGTATTTCGAAACCGGGCAGGGCAGTGCCTTATCCGCCAACGCGCATCACGGCATCGATGCGCAAACCTCTGAGGCACGGGCTTATGCGGTAGCCAGGGAGTTTGATCCGTTGCTGGTCAATACCGTGGTCGGCTTCATCGGCCCGGAGTATTTATACGATGGTAAGCAAATCATCCGCGCCGGTCTGGAAGACCACTTTTGCGGCAAGCTGCTGGGTCTTCCGATGGGCTGCGATATTTGTTACACCAACCATGCCGAGGCCGATCAGAACGATATGGACACCCTGCTGACGCTGTTGGGTGTGGCCGGCTGCAACTTCGTTATGGGCATACCCGGTGCCGACGACGTGATGCTGGCGTACCAAAGTACTTCGTTTCACGATGCCTTGTATCTCCGGCAAGTATTGGGCTTGCGGCCGGCGCCGGAATTCGAGGCCTGGTTGCAGCGAATGGGTATTTTCGACGGTCAAAACCGCTTGGCCGTTGCTCGCAACGCTGCGCCATTGCTGAGCAACTTTCATGGCTTGCCGAGGGCTTAACGATGAACGATCCGTGGATTACCTTGCGGCAATTTACTCAAGCCAGAATTGCGCAAGGTAGGGCAGGGTGCAGTTTGCCGACCAAGGCACTACTGGATTTTCAACTCGCGCATGCCAGCGCTCGCGATGCGGTACAACAAGTCTGGGATGTGACGGCTTTTGCCGGGGAAGTGGAAAATCTGGCGCTGGAACCACTGATGTTGGCGACGCCGGTTGTAAGTCGCGAGCAGTATCTGCAACGTCCCGATCTTGGTCGTTGTTTGACCAAATCCGGCCATGAAATACTTGAAGCGCGGGCAACCCAGTCTATCGACGTGGCTTTGATTGTCAGCAACGGCTTATCCTCGACTGCTGTGGACGAGCATGGCTTGGCCTTGCTTCAAGCCGTGGTGACAGCATATGTCGAACGCGGATTGCGGCTAGGGCCGATCTGTCTGGTGCCTAATGGCCGGGTGGCCTTGGCGGATGAAATTGGGGCGTTGCTGAACGCACGGCTGGCGGTGATTATCGTTGGCGAGCGGCCAGGACTCAGTGCCGCCGATAGTTTGGGGATGTATTTAACCTATGCACCCAAGCCAGGCAATACCGATGCCGAACGCAACTGCATCTCCAACATTCGCCCGCCGACGGGTCTATCTTATAACGCGGCCGCAGCCAAGCTGGCCTATTTGAGCGAACAGGCCTTGCAACGCGGCTTGTCAGGCGTGGCTCTTAAAGATGATATGCCGGAACAATTGCTTACCGAGATTGGTGACGCAATTTTGTTGAAGGAATGAGTGGGTAAAGCATCAGTCATGATGCATCAGTTCGATAAGGGCGAACCCATATAGGCCTTGTCGGAAATCCCGCCCCATGACCTGCTTTTTAAACGGTTTGTATGGCGGACATCTTGGCCATCAATCATGAAAATGCAGTACTCGGCCAGGTTTTTACAATGGTCCCGGCATGATTCAAGAGCGTTCAGTATTTGTAGGACGGTTAATCCCGGTCCGACTTGACGTGGATCCTGATTGATAAAACCTAGTTGGTGCCGGACAGCTTCCCATGTGGCATTCTCGCCGTCGATATTGCTTTTCAGTAGCCTGTGAGCGTTGTTGGCGTCCAGGTTGTTCAGCACATACACCAGATGCTCCAGTGCTATGCGGATGTCATCGCTTATTTTTACAATATCTCTGACCAGTTGCGCATTGGGTACGCCGCTACGGGGTTCATACAAAGCCAGAATCAATTTGCCGATTTTTCGCGTTTCATTCGTTAAATAGAGCAGGGTTCCGGAAATTTTAGAGATAGACAAGACCACTCTCAAGTCCCGAGCCACCGGGTTTTCCTGGGCAAGTAAGTGCATAATGGCTTGATGGATTTGATTCTCGCGTGCGCGAATTTCTTTGTTGAGGGCGATGACCTCAAGCGCTGATTCCAAATTTGCCTCATCCATGGCTTCCATGACCAACTCCCATTGCACCAAAATCAAGCTGAGCATATCCACGCTTGAGTGATGTAGCCGGTCAAGCTCGACATCGACGTGTTTCAGGATATGGGGCATGGCTAAGAGATTATTTTCAGGTGTCATCGTAGGTACCTTATTCGCTGGGCGCGTTTCCGAATATTTCCCTCTCAAGCCTTACCAGCTGATTCGCCGGCGTATTGTTTAAACTACAGAGTGATCTTTTTCAGGGGCGCTAAACCAGGTCATCTTACTGTAACTTTAGAAATATATCTTTAGATAAGCTATGCAAGGACTTTCCGACGCGTTTTGCCATATTCGCCTACATTGCATTAATTCAGTTCATTACGATGTTTTTGCCAGACAAGATGCTAGAAGCAAACGCTAAAGTTGCCGGCCCCCAGTTACAGGCGATGAAAGAGCTGTCCGATGCCGAAACACCATCGGTTCGGCGCTTATTGCATTATGTTGCGCCCGTTGTTACCCAAGAACGCTGTATCGATGTGCTGGACCGTTTTGTTCAGGATAAAGAATTACTGGCCGTTGCGGTTGTCGATCATCAGCGGACCCCGGTTGGCATCGTGGATCGCGGGCTGATCAGTGAAATTTTCCTCAGACCATTTTCCCGCGATTTGTTGCACAACAAACGTGTCGTCGAGATTATGGATGCCAAGCCAATTATCGTGGATATTAACGCGGGCATCGACGATGTCGCGCAGATCATTATCGACGCCGGCATGCGGCATATGGTCAACGGCTTCATCATACTGGAGAACGACGTCTATGTCGGCATGGCAACCGGTCACGCGCTACTGGAAGATATTACGCATCGCCGCCAGCGTGATCTCTACGTACTGGCACATTATGACCAACTGACCGGTTTGCCGAATCGCTTGTTATTTAATGATCGTTTGGAGCAAGGCTGCCGCAATGCGCAGCGTAACCACAAAATGTTGGGCCTGGTTTTTTTTGATCTCGATCGATTTAAATATATCAACGATACGATGGGGCACAGCTTTGGCGATAGGCTATTGCTGGAAGTTGCCGCGCGATTATCGGCAAGCATCCGCCGCAGCGATACCGTCGCCAGATTGGGGGGTGACGAATTTGTGCTTATTTTACAGAATCTCGAAAGCGAAGCTGATGCCATTGTCGTGTTGACCGGGATTGTCGACAAGCTTCGGGAGCCGATGCCCATTTTCGAGCGCGAAATACAAATCACCGCCAGTTTAGGCATGGCTTTTTTCCCGGACCACGATCAAACCATTGATGGCTTGATTCGTAAAGCCGATGCGGCGATGTACGAAGTGAAAGAGCGCGGGCGTAACGCATTCCTGATTTACAACGCCAAAATGGATCATGGCAAAGTCGAACGCATGAGTTTGGAGACTCAACTGCGCATGGCGCTAAACAATGGCGAATTGTCCTTGTCTTATCAACCGCAGATCAAACTGCCCTCGCTGGCGGTGGTGGGTGTGGAAGCCTTGCTACGCTGGCATCATCCGCAATTAGGCGCGGTCCCGCCGAGCACTTTTATTCCGATTGCCGAAGAAACCGGCTTGATTATTTCCATTGGCGAATGGGTGCTCAGGGAAGCTTGCCGTCAGCATTCCAGTTGGATGGAAGAGGGTTTGCCGGCGCTGCGCATGGCTGTGAATATTTCCGGTGTGCAATTCAAGCAGCGGGATTTTTGCACACTGGTAAAGCGCTTGGTTGAAGAGGGCTGCATAGACCCGCAGTATCTGGAATTAGAGTTAACCGAAAGCGTGGTGATGACGCAGGCAGAGCACGCAGTGCAAACTTTAATGGATTTGCGGGCCTTGGGTGTCAAGTTGGCGATTGACGATTTCGGTACGGGGTATTCAAGCCTAAGCTATTTACGCAAATTTCCTTTGGATCGAATCAAAATAGATCAGTCCTTTATTCGACATATCAAAAATACACCGGCCAACGAAGCAATTGTGCGCGCCATTATTGCCTTGGGGGAAAGCCTGGGTCTGGAAACTGTCGCGGAGGGCGTGGAAAATAGCGATGAACTGGAATGTGTTACCAGTCATCACTGTCATGAGGTGCAAGGCTATCATTTTGCCAAGCCTTTGCCGGGGAATGATTTTAGTGTGTGGCACCGGCAATTTATTAGTTCCAACCGGTGTTCAGCCGGGAGTAATGTTTAAGTATCGCGCGCGCTCGGAAAAAATCAGGTTGATGGTTTTGCGTTAAGACCATAGTTTTTGCAGCCGACGTTTGTAGCGAGTGTGGGCTTTTTCAAATAGCCGATTAAGCCGGTCTTTTAGTATTGGAGGGGTGCAGAATCCATTTTGGTTGCAACGATTGCAATTTTGCTCAATTAATCGCCGGATGCTTTCTTGCAAACACCAGGCTTGTTCTACTAATTTTTTTACTGATACTTTCACGTAATATTCTTCTTTGATCAGGAGCTTGGTATGTCGGCGGAAAAAACAAAAGATGATAGAAAAAAAGTTTCTTTGAATAAAGAAACGTGTAAAACATTGAATGCGTTTTCCAGGTTAAACGCAGTAAAGCTGCGCTTGGTTATTGATTCCATGGTTGATATTGTCTTAAGTGATGAATATCTCAGCAGTCGGGTAATAGCACTTGCCTCGGAAAAAGAGACTATGGAAAAAGAATAGCAGAGTCAGAAAATTTAGCCCGAAGTATCGGTAAGCGTTGCGCAAATATACCTGATTCTGCCCCTAAACGTCCGCTAAATACTTGAGAAAATTTACCCGTCATCATCGCGTCATAATCTACCCAAATAATCGGTGGATATTTTTGTTGAATCAATAGCGAGAAAAGTCGTAGATGTTTAGTCGCAGCCGACGACAGTGTTGATATGTGTTGTATTTATTAGCCGGCAATTTGGCCGGTAAAGTCATTTTAAGCGGAACATATGCAAGCTATAGAGATAAGAGCGGAATGGAATAGCGATAAAGCTGCTTGGATCGCCACCAGCGGTCTATTCGACCAGTTTGAAATCGAAGCGGCTACCATCGACGAATTGATCGACTGCCTCAGAGTTCGTATCACGAAGGTTATAGGGCTAGAGCAGATTAGCCGCGCTCCGGCGAGTCACCGAACTTTTATCCTTACCAAAATCTGGCCGGTCAGTAGTCAGGTTTCTCTTATCTAGGATACGGCTTTAGGTTCAATCTCGGCGGATCAACAAATCAAGAATGATAGATCGGCCATGCAACTCTCGCTGCTAACTCTCAACCTGCACACCTATCAGCAGCATCCCCGACATTGCTGTTTCGACACCATGCATCAGCATGAGCGAGAAGTGCATATCATCGCTGAAGCGATAGCTCACTTGGGAATGGATGTCGTATGTTTTCAGGAGGTGGGCGAATATTTGCACGACCCCATCACTCAGCCCTATGGCGAATCGCCTTCCAATATGGCTTTCCGGATTTGTCAGAAATTACGTGGGTGGGGGCATTGGTACAATATTCATCAAGACTGGAGTCATATCGGTTTTCATCGCTGGCGGGAGGGCACCGCCATCATGAGTCGATACCCGATGCGACATAACTATTCGGCCTATGTCTCTGACGATTGGCGTAAAGACAATTACATGTCGCGCAATGTCACCGTTTCTTGCATTGATGTGCCTTGGTTCGGCTTGTTGCATGTCGCCAACGCCCATTTGAGTTGGGCGCATCACGGGTTTTTCCAAGAATATTCCCGACTCAAACAACTAGTCGATTCTCGCCGCTATTTCGGTGTTAGAGCCGATTTAATGGTGGGTGATTTCAATGTGCCGGCGGGAGAGCATGCCTATAACCACATTGTGGGTACCGGCGAATATGTCGATCAATTTTATGAATTACACCCTCAGCGATTTTACCAGCCTAGCTATCACGGCCGGATAGACGGCTGGAAACATAGCCCTCCCAAGCGAATCGACTATATCTTTAAAAGAAACGGGCATCCGCTACGAATCAAATCCATGGATATTATTTTTAATGATGAATTTTATCCTGTCGTTTCCGACCATTTTGGTTATTTTGCCAAATTCGATTTATTTTAAGTGTTGGGTTGCATAAAATTCTTCGGTTAGCCGTGGGGTGTGATTTATTTAATATAGATGAAATATTTTTCATGTTAAATAAAATCACGCTGGCAAAGCCATCTCAAAGCGCGGTTGTTCTATCGAGATGGCGTCTAATAGAGCTGGTGTTTACCAAGTTTTTGACGCAGGCACTGAGTAATTCATATGAAAATACGGTTTTTGGCTATTTTAATGATTATGGTCTTGCCGGCTTGCGGAACCTTAACGGCAAAAGACCCGATTTGGCCGGATGATTTGCCCAGGTATGCTTATTTTTTTAATGAATACCAGCGGGACGTAGTAAATACTAATAGTCAAACACTGGATCAATACTTAACCTGGGTGAAACGCTTTTATCAGGGGTGGGAGCTTTACCCCAGTGGCTGGAATAATATTAAACAAGATTTATTGCTGAGAATTAAAGACCCGGTTTTGGCGGGAGAAGTGAAAGAAAAAATGGATGATTTGGGATTATCCATTTCTCGCGAATGGGCAAAAAATAACGATACCCGCGTTATAAATACCCGGCATGTATCAATCTGGGGTAATGCCTTGCTGAAGTCTTTACAGCAAGGTGAAACCTTGGAAATTATCGAGCGGATTACTGCGGATGTACACGATTTAATTGCCAAGAAGATTTCTGCCGATGTGATCACTGAAAATCGTTTCTATGCAGAGGAAGACATTTTTAAAGATGTCAATTAACATGTCTTATACCGCGAGATGGTTTGCTTATGCCGGTATGGAAGGTGTCAATTCAAGGCGTATCCAACAGACTCTAAGGCATTAAACCCTGAACATTTAACACGTCTTGAAGCGACTCGAAACCGTCTACATGAAATGCCGTGATGCCAAGGTTTTGCGCGCTTTGGACATTGGCGGAACAATCATCGAAAAAATAGACTTCAGAAGGCTCAACCTCACACTGGCTTAAGGCCAATGCAAAGATCTCGGGATCGGGCTTAATAGCGCCGAGCAAATGCGAAAACAAGGTGATATCAAAATCGTCCTTAAGCTCACCAAAGTGTTGCCAATGCAGCGGATTCGAGTTGCTGAGGCAGCCCACCCTGTAGTTTGTACGTAAATCGCTAATGGTTTCGCGCGCGCCTGGAAAAAACTGCCGGGGCCAGGATGCAAACTTTTTCAGAAATATCCGCGGCGTAACCCGTAGCCCCCATTCGGCGATGAATCTCTCCGCAAACTCCTCGGGTGTGCTTTCGCCGCGCTCAAATTGCTGGACCGCTGGCGAATGTAACCAGCGCGTCTTGAGTGCCGAGTTTTCGAGAGGCTTGGGCAGCAGTCGATTCAAATGCTCGAACACGGAGCTTTCTATCAATACTCCGCCCAAGTCGAATAACAACAGTGAAGGAAAACGCATCTAAATCTCCTAGTATCAAACCCAGCTTGATTACGGCTAATTCGTCACCATGCCGCGCGTACATACTAGGAGAAGAATGTGTCTTGATTATTTCAACGAAGGCCTTTGAAAAAATATTGGTAACGACGGCCTGATGCGTCTGTTTTTTAAGCGAACGCTTGGTCTGATTTATTCGAGTTAGGTACTGTATTTTGGTCCCTACAAACTTGCAGATCAGGATCTAATTCGGCAAGGAAAATAACGCATTTTCTGATCTGAAGTTACGTAGTGAGGCTGGTTGCTGTTGTTAAAAAACTGTAACAATTGCCGGGTAAAATTGGCTCCTTGATTAAGCATCACCGCTTCTTTTGGAAGACAAAACTTTAAGTTAAAGCTTTATTGATATGGGGACCTTTAAAAGTTTAGAGATCCCATGAGATAAATCGCTGGTTGTGCCGACTTAATGGTATTGCTGCCAAAGAAAGAGGCTCTTTTAAGCGTAATTAACACAAACTTGATATGACCACCGAAACCCCAACCGTCCCCACTTTAACGATAGGCGATAAAACTCACCCTATCGACAGCCTTAGCGAGATCGCTAAAGCGCAAATCACCAATTTGCAAATCGTGGATGCCGAAATTCAACGGCTTCAGCATCAAATCGGCATTGCCCAAGTCGCCCGTGAGAGCTTTCTGGCCACGTTACAAACCGAATTTGCCAAACTGGGTTAACCCAAGTTTTTGGCCTTACCTGCTGTCACGATACTTACACACGCTCTTTATAAACTTGGCTGGGGTAGCGCGAGTCATGTTGCGCCGATGCTACCCGATAAACCGTCGCAGTCACCTGGCTAAGGTGGCGATGGTCAATAACAAACAAGTTTCTGGAGTAAGTGATGAAGACTATTAAAGCACTCGGCTGCTGTGTGCTGATTTTCGGTACTACGAATTGTGTTATGGCGGATGCGGATAATCGCCATGAGCGCCGGGAAGCGCCGCATGCCGATAAATTTTCCATCGCCTTGATCGGCGACCTGCCGTATTCCCCGGCGCAAGAACCCGAGTTTGTGAATTTGATGGCCGATCTGGATCACGCCAAGATCGCCTTTACGGTGCATGACGGCGATTTTAAAGGCGGCAGCGTGCCTTGTAAGGACGGTCTGTACCAATTGCGCTTGAAACAATTTAATGATTCCAAGCATCCGTTTTTCTACGTGTTCGGCGATAACGAATGGACGGATTGCCATAGAGCTGCTGCCGGCGGTTACAACCCGTTCGAGCGCTTAAGCTATCTGCGCAGCCTGTTTTCGCCTAACGATCAGCGCAGCATGGGGCAAAAACAATTGCCGCTGGAACGCCAAAGCGCCGAATTTCCGGAAAATATCCGCTGGAACTATGGCGGCGTTTTGTTTGTGGGTCTACACGTGCCTGGCAGCAACAACGGCCTGAGCACGCGTGCCGACTTTAAAGCGACCGCCGAGCAAGAGTATGCGCAACGTAATGCTGCCAATCTGCAATGGTTGCAAGACTCTTTCGCCTTGGCCGCCGAACAGCATGCCGCCGGCGTGATGTTGTTTGTCCAGGCTAATATGTGGGACTTTATTCCCGCCGCCAATCTGACCGGCTATGAAGATTTCATCGTGGCCTTAGCAGCCGAAACCAAGGCTTTCGGTAAGCCGGTGGTGCTGGTCAATGGCGACAGCCACTATTTCCGCATCGACAAACCGTTGCCGTCGAAATTGCCGTCTGAAGTTAAAGACAGTGAATTCCCGTTCATCATGCCATGGGAATCCAGCGCGCCAAGACTGCAAAACTTTACCCGTGTCGAAACCTTCGGCAACCCTAATTCGCATTGGGTGAAAGCTAATATCGATAGACACGATCCCAATGTGTTTTCTTTTGAAGAGCGCATTGTTAAGAAAAACATCGCTCCCTAAATGTTAGCTTGGGTCAAAAAGTGCTTGGTAAATAGGCATCGGCACCTTCTGAGCTGCTATCGACAAGGTTGGCGGTAAGTTCCTAAAATCCGGTTGCTTATTCGGTCGCAGAACTTGGCCGCCCAGTAGGTACTTTCTCGACGTTCTCTATGGCTTTTTTGAGTTCGTCGGGATTGGCCTGCGTCAACAAATACAAGCCAGCCCGGAGAATTTCACTTTTCTTCACATGAATTCCAGCCGCTAGGCAGGTTTTTTTCAGTTCCGAAATTTTCCGATAATCGTGTTCCGGGAAAGAAAAGCTATCCCGAATGACTTTGGTTTTTTGAGGTTTGCTTTTTTTAGGCAAAGGCTTTTCTTCGCTACCGATGGTTTCGGCGATCAGTTCGGGTTCGGGATTTATAGTTGATCCTTCAATATTGGCTTCGGTGGGCGTAGATTGACCGGCTTCATTTTTCGACTTCGATTTCTTGGTGTTCATCACGGTTTCCTATCGGGTGAGGGAGGTTAACAGTATAAACCGTATATACCATTTTTATAGAAATCTATTCAACTGAAAGATAAGCACAATTGCGTCCTCAGACTATTTTGGGTCCTTATCGAAGCGCACTTCGTATTTTTGAGGGGTTGCGCCATTCATCAAATTGTCACCAAGCGGTTTTAGACTCCGGAGTTGCCAACTCTGTCACGTTTTTTGTCTTAAATCCTTGGAGACCCTCATGAAATTTAAAGTAGTTCGATTAACCGCCGTCGCGACGCTGGTCGCTTTGGCCGGTAAAGCTCAGGCGGCATTGCCCAACGGCGTGGCCGCCGGCGATGTCAGCCAAGGCTCTGCGGTACTGTGGGGTCGGTCCGATACCATCGGCGATTTAAATTTTCAGTACGCGACCGATAGTGCTTTCACCCAGGTCATCGGTTCCAGTTTTAGAACGGTGAGTGACCCGTTGGCGCCGGTCAAATGGGATGTCTCGGGATTGTCCGCCGATACCACCTATTACTACCGCGCTACTGATAGTGTTGGAGCGGTCGCCAGCGGCCAGTTTAAAACCGCTGCGGCATTGGGAAACACTACCGGTCTGCGTTTTGGTGTATCCGGCGATTGGCGCGGCGAATTGCTGCCTTATCCGGCCGTGAAAAACGCCAGCCAGCGCAATCTGGATTTCTTCGTAGCAATGGGCGATACCATTTATGGCGACGTTGCCTCCAACGCCAACGGCGGTCAACAACAAGCCCAATCCCTGGCCGACTATCGTAACAAGCATGCCGAAGTATACAGCGCCAAGGGTGGCATGAACGGTTTGGCCGATCTGCGTCAATCCACCGCCGTGTTCGCGACGATAGACGACCACGAAGTGACTAACGACTTCGCCGGCGGCGCCGACGTAGCGACCGACGCGCGTTTCAACGCCGATCCGGCCGGTACTCGGATCAATGACAGTACCTTGTACAATAACGGTATCCAGGCTTTTCAGGAATACAATCCGCTTCGCAACGAGACTTACGGTGCCACCGGCGACGCTCGCACTGCCGGCGAAGTAAAGTTGTACCGCAACCAAACTTTCGGCAATGATGCGGCCTTGATGGTGTTGGATGCGCGCTCGTTCCGCGACAAAGAATTGGCTGATGCGAACCCGTTAAGTCAAGCTTCGGTTGGCGGCTTCTTGGCAAATGCGTTTGACCCGAGCCGGACTATGCTGGGCAAGCAGCAAGTCGCCGATTTGAAAGCCGACCTGTTGTCAGCCGAGCAAAATGACGTCACCTGGAAATTCATCGCCGTACCGGAACCGATGCAAAACTTGGGGGTGGTTGGCGCCGGCGACCGCTTTGAAGGGTATGCCGCCGAACGTACCGAGATATTGAAATTTATCGACGACAACAAAATCGATAACGTCGTGTTCCTGTCCGCCGACATCCACGGCACCTTGGTGAATAACCTGACCTACCAAGTCACGCCTTTTAGCGAGCAAAAAGCCACCAACGCCTTCGAAATCACCACCGGCTCTGTAGCCTACGATGCGCCATTTGGTCCAACGGTTGCGCAACTGGCGGCGGTGGTAGGTTTACTGACTCCGCAACAAAAAGCCTTCTACGACGCGTTGCCCAGCATCGCCGCCAAAGACAGTTTCATCAAGTCGGTGACCAATGGTGCCTTGACGCCGCTGGGTTACGACCCGCTGGGCTTGGACGCCAATCTGGCTAGTGCCGACGGCAAAATTCAAGCCGAATTGCTGCAAGGAGATTACGTCGCGACGCACACCTTCGGCTGGACCGAGTTTGAAATCGATCAGGTCACTCAGCAGTTGCTGGTCACCACCTACGGCATTCCAGCCTATAACGTGGGCGATATTGCCAACGATTTGAGCGGCATCGTTAGCCGCACGCCGCAAGTCGTCAGCCAATTCAGAATTACACCGACCTCCGTGCAGCCGGTACCGGTTCCAGGCGCGGCCTGGTTGTTTGGTAGTGCGTTGCTGGGCTTGGTGTTCGGCAAGCGCAAAAAAGCCTAGTTAGACGGTTGGCTGGGTATGTCTATTCGTTAAACGTTTGCGCAGTTCTTTCCCCTCTTTGAAAAAGAGGGGCCAGGGGAGATTTTATAAATAAATCCCCTGGTCCCATTAAAAAGGGCAAGCGCCTTAACTAAACGGAATCGGAGTCCTCCTCAGCCAGCCGATTGAGAAATTTTTAGATCAATAGCCAACTTAATTTAATCCGGAGAAACAATATGAAACTTCGCTATACCCTATCCGCCGTTCTGGCAGCGCTGCTCGGCAACACTGCTCAAGCCGCACCTTTTTCCTTGGACTATATTGGTCAAAACATCGTCGCCAGCGGCACCGTGTTCAACGGCACCACAGTGGGCGGTTTGTCGGGGATCGATTACGACAGTGCCAACGGCAGATATTTGGCGATCAGCGATGATCGCTCGGCATTAAATCCCGCTAGATACTATGATTTGAGCCTGAACCTTGCTCAGTTCAACAAGAATTCGGCGCCGGGCGCGGCCGGCGTGACATTTAATGGTGTCACAAATATTTTGACGCCGAGCGGTAGCACATTTGCGACAAACACCGTCGATCCTGAATCCATGCGTTTGCATAACGGTAGCTTGTTCTGGACCAACGAGGGTCAGCGGGCGACAGCAGGTTTTCAAAACCCCACCGTCCGGGAAATGAATCTGAACGGCAGTTATGTGCGGGATTTCGCCGTGCCAACTTACTACAATCCCAGTGGCAGTGTCAGCGCGCTGAACGCAGGCGATACCGGTATCCGCAACAATCTGGCGTTTGAAAGTCTGACTTTTTCCAACGATGGTAAAACGTTGTACACCGCGACCGAAAACTCGTTGGCTCAAGACGATGCCTTGCCGGCCTCCGTTCTGAACGGCTCCGAGAGCAGAGTATTGGCGTTTGACAGCGTTACCGGCAACGCGGTTGGCGAATACGTTTACACGACCGACGCAGTGGTAGATGTACCAAACCCAATCACCAATTTTGCCACCAACGGTTTAGTCGAGTTACTGAACATACCGGGCTTGAGCGATAGTTTTATTGCCGTCGAACGCTCGTTTTCGGCGGGAATTCCCGGCACCGGCAACAACATCCGTCTGTACCTGACCAGTTTAAGCAACGCCAGCAATCTGATAGGAGTTGACGATCTGGACAACGCGCCGGCCTACACCAGCATGACCAAGGAGTTGTTACTGGATTTGAGCACCCTCACCAACAGAGACGGCTCGGCCTTGGCTTTGGACAACATCGAAGCCATTACCTGGGGTGAAACCTTCAACGGCAATCCAACCTTGATCCTGGCCTCGGACAATAACTTTTCCGCTACTCAATTCACCCAGTTCCTGGGCTTCGAAGTAAAGGCCGTGCCGCTGCCAGCGGCTTTTCCGTTGTTCGGCACTGTGTTGTTGGGCTTGGGCGCCAATGGCTTGCGGAGAAAACGCCGGAAAATGGCGTAAGTTTTTTACCGTAGTCGATCGTTTT
The DNA here is from genome assembly GCF_057126975.1 of Methylomonas sp. 2F7. NCBI lineage: Bacteria > Pseudomonadati > Pseudomonadota > Gammaproteobacteria > Methylococcales > Methylococcaceae > Methylomonas > Methylomonas sp. 2F7. Next base: position 3,260,761 of record NZ_CP195203.1, on the reverse strand, counting down.
AAGGTGTGGAGGATGGATTCGGCTCCACACCTTCCCAAGTTCAGGCTACTTTCAAAAGTTTAGATTTTGAGGAGCCAGTTTTACGAAATTTGCACTCTTCAGGACGAGGCATTCAGGGGTCCTGCTAATAAGCCTAAGACAAACAAAAAATGTGCAAATTCTTCCTCAAGTTTTTCTAAAACTATTTCCGTAACTCAGGCGCCGCTTAAAAGCGGTTTTTGGGTCGACGCCTAACCACTCGCAAGCTTATTGCATCCGAGCATCGCTAGAGTATGTGATTTTATGCAGCAAGTAAGAGTAACAGGATCAGTTCTTAACTTCAGATTTTCGGTTATTGGCGCAATACCGCGATTTTGATAGAACTTGTTATTCTGCTTTTATACATTGGTGAACTAGTACATTTGTACTGGTACAGATGTGGCTTTGAATTTTAGCGAGTATCTGACTTATGATTAGGAAAATACACGTAACTAAAAAAATGCGGTAACCATAATGAACCCCGTTTTTTATCAGGTCTCAAAGATAACCTGGAGTTTGATACGAGGTTTAAAATATTTTTATCAATCTCTGATTAATGAGGTTTTTCAAGAAAAATTTATGCAAAAGTTATTTAATAGGGATTTAAGTTAATGGCTTGTTCATCGATTTGTCTTGAAAAACCGCATTAATCAGCGGTTCTCTAAGGTTCCTTAGAGTGGTTAAGCCTTAAGTTATTTTAATAACACCCAATACCGAAAAACTGATAAGGATAGGAACATGACTAGTCAATATAAAACGCTTGCTGAATATTTGTCAGTAATTTCGCTAATTACGTTACTGTTTGTAAGCTGGAACGTGTCGGCTGAGATGATCATTTCTGACATGAACCCGGAAAAGGCATCGCCTGGGCAGACAGTAAACATAACAGGACAAGGTTTTCCTGAAAAAGACAAACTCGAAATACATTTAAAAAAATCTTCAGGTCCAGACAAAAAACTTACTTTTGACATCAATCCAACGAAGGATATTATCACTGTCAATATACCTAGTGACAATGAAATTGTAGCTGGCACATATAGTCTAGAGCTTAAAGATACAACGAACAATGTTACAACGAAAACCCCAAAGAATTTACTGATTGAGCGCTATGAAGAAATTACAATTTCTGATCTGAAACCAGATAGGGCGCCGCGAGGGGGGGCTATAAAGATAATAGGGAAAGGCTTTCCAACTGATAAAAGTAAAATCAAAGTAAGCTTAAAACTCAGCAGCGGGGACAAAGAGCTTAATGTTGACAGGGTTGATACTTCTTCAAACTCAACGGAACAGATTATTGCTGTCAATATACCAAGCGATAATACGATTATAGCTGGGAAATATTCGCTTTCACTTACTTTCAATGGAGCTGGTGGCGAGTATTCTGTCCCGAAGGATTTAACGGTTTACCCACCAGTAACAGGAGATCGCACGCCGACCATAACCGGAGTGTATCCGACCGTGGTTTATCCAGAGGAAAACACAGGTACGTACTCAATAACTATATCAGGCGAAAATTTCAGCTCATATGGCTTCGATAACAAAATACACCGTTATGACTCATCAGGAAAATCGCTCGGCGAAATACAAGTGGCCTGTTGGAATAATAAAACGAAAGATGGCAAAGTATGCATTGAAGAACAAATAAAGGGAGAAATCGATGGCGACTCGCTCAAAATTTCTAACCTCCCTAAACAAGACAATAATGTGGGCAATCAAATTCAACTAAAGATCGCCGACAAAGAATCGTCACGCTCCACTCAAAAAATTACGTTCGCGTCCCGCAGTAAAGATTTTCCAAAACAAGTTGCAGTTACGGCAGCCATAGTTTTTTTTGCCATTTTACTGTTTGTTTATTTTGTTACCAAAGCAAAAAAAGGCACCCAGATTGCCGGCGAGGATAATAAATCCTCTTTTTTTGGTCGTTTATTTATAGAACCTGAGACCAACACCTATAGCCTATCGCGCATGCAGTTTTATATATGGACTGGGGTTGGAGTCTTTGGCTATGCGTATCTTGCCGGATCGAAGTGGCTGGTACAGGGCTTATGGACGACCCTCGTCGAAGTTCCGCAGAACTTGCCTGGGGTAATTTTAATTAGCACCCTCACTGGGATTGGCGGTTTACATCTGCAGGAGTCGCAAGCCAAGGGCGCCGGCCCTGAAAAACCAAGTCTAGGCGATTTTTTTATGACGGGCGGAGTGATAGCGCCGGAACGAGTGCAGTTCGTTGTCTGGACCGTGGTGGCTGTTATAGGATTTATAACCCAGTTGTTGGCTACCGACCCCGGAATTATTACCGATCTGCCTAAAATCCCCGATGGTTTTTTGGAACTGATGGGAATCAGCTCTTTCGGCTATTTAGGCGGTAGATTCATCCGCAAACCCGGACCGATACTAGAGAAAATAACTTCTTCGTCTAGCGGAAGCGATTTTAAAGTGGTGTTGGAGGGTAAAAATCTTCCGATTCCAGAAAATGCCACCTTCAAATTAGGCAATAAGACTTTGACGATAAAGCCTGATCAGTTCAGCGACCTGAAACCACAAGATCAAGGTTCGAAACTATTGAAGGCGCTGACTATAACAATCAAAAAAGGCGATAAAGACTGGGTTTCAGGAGGCGATTTTACTATCATCAACTCAGATGGTGCGCAAGAATCAACATTAAAACTAAATGTTATCGACATAACAGACATAACGCCGAACTCCGTGTCACAAAATTCGACAACGACTTTAGCCGTCGCAGGGGAGAACTTCTTGGAAGGTATTAAGGCGAGTTTTGAAATGCCTGTGGGCAATGTTGCAAAGGATTTCAAATCAGAAGTTACGTTTACAGATAGCAAGAGTCTAAAGATAAGTCTGACGACTCCGAGCGTTACTAACACAGCAAAAGCGACTTTAATCCTTACCAATCCTGGAGGTTCGGTAGCTAGAAAAGAATTTGAAGTCAAGTAAATCGGTAAGACGGTTTAAGGATGTAAGGATGTAAGGCGGATTCGCCGATAGGCAATCCGCCAGGATTTTAAAACCATATAATCGTTTTATGAATATTAAAATAAGATTTTTTCTATTGATTGGTGTTTTCTATTTTTTCGAAACCCCGAGTTTTGCTCAGGAAAAGCAATATCCAAAAGAAGCGTTGAGCATGATCGTTAGCAACTTTCCGGAACAATTCTGCGAAACTCCACTTGCTAAAAACTGTTTCAAGTTTTCGGGAAGTACTTGTCAGATTGAGGTCAAAACATCGACTGATAACTGTAATTCCAAATTAACGAAACCGTCCCAACTGACCCGCTCGGCGATAATAGCTTTTGGAGAAAACTTGGGTGGCTGTGTTGTACCGGATTTAGCTGAAAAGGGTTGGGCTATTGAAGGATCCTCCTGCAATACGGAGGTAGATAACCTGACTGATTCCAACCATGTTTCGGAATGGGATATTGCGATGATTAAAAAATCGTTGGCCGATGGATGCAAGCAGGGAAGCTCCAAAGGCAGAGATGATCCCAGCGCAGAACAATGTGAGTGCATTTCTCTTGACCTCGATAAATCCATACCCGGAGAAACTTGGGAAAAAATTGCCAAGGCAGTGCGGAAAGGCGCGCCAATAAATACTTTACCTGACTTTATGAGTGCTTTTAAAGAGTCGGTATTGAAATGCCGTCAAACTAATGCTCAATGATTTTTAGGACGACATTTCCGTGTACAAAAATATTTTTACTGAAACTGTTGCTCGCACGCTAGGCATTCCTGGGTCCAATGTTTTACATCTACACAGAGCCTAATATCAATGTCTGAAACTTACGCAGGCATCGTCCTAAACCCTGGCAGCAAATTGAGCCATGAGCGTTACGAAATTTTGGAGTTTTTAGGTGCAGGTTCGATAGGAAATGTTTACAAGGCTTTTGATAAGCAACGCAACCAACGAATTGCAATCAAAATCTTAAAATCTCATTTCACCGGCGATGGGCCGATTCGGCAGAATTTCTTGGATAAAGCGAAACTTAACCAGACTTTAGCGCACCCCTGCATTGTCAAAGTATTCGACGTTGGCGAGGACGGCCCCCTCGCTTTTTACACCATGGAGTTTCTCGAAGGAAAACCCTTGGGGCAATTTTTTCGAAACCTTCGGTCAGAAGGCAAGACTTTGGGGGTTAAAAGCGCGATAGCGCTAATAGAGCAAGCCTGTCAGGCGCTTGAATACGCTCATGGAAAAGGCATCGTACATGGCAGTGCATACATCGAGAATTTATGGCTCGGCAATACCGGCAAAATCAAAATAATGGAATTCGGCTTTGGCGCGCATGCAAGTTTTCTGACCCCGGAACAAAGCTATTGCTTCGATGGCAGTCAAACCAGTGATCAGCGAAATGACCAATTTTTATTGGCATTTGTACTGTGCTTGTTATTGACGGGCAATAAGCCGGCCGCATTGCCTTACTCAGGCTGGCCCAAGAATGTACCTAACAAATTGGGAAGCGTGGTGGAAAAGGCGTTGGCAATGCCTGACGAACGCTTCCAGACTATCCGACAGTTCCGTCTGGCATTGCGTGGTCAGCATGACTTCCAGAGTAGTCGGCTTGGGCGAATGTTCGCCTCGTTCACAAATTCCTGTTTGGGAACCCGGCCTTAAAAGCTCAAGCATTCAGTCGTTTGTTTGAGAAGCAAGAGCTTCCGAGCCGCTAGCGCCTGAGCTGGAGCTTGGGCTTGGGCGCCAGAGAAATGACATTACGGTCTAACAAGGCAGTAAGGCAATGGACTCGCCGATAGGTAATTCGCCAAGGCTAAAAAAAAGCCACACCAATGTATAAATTAATTTAAGAGCCGACTTTTCATGGAGAACAAAACAATGAGCTTTATAAAATACGACAAACATTTGCTTGTGGCCGTTTTGTTGTTTGGGCTAAACAACGCCTTTGCTGCATCATCGGCAACAGCAACTGCCGGTACCGATTCTTCGGGGAACATCAGTTGTTTCGCTGGGGAAGAATGTACCGAAGCGCATGCGATTAGCGGGGCGACGGCTTGGGCCGATGCCTTGGCGATAGCCGGACCCGGTTCGGCAAAAGCCATGGCGAGTGCAACGGCGATCAATACCGGACTTCAAGCAGCCGATGCCAGCGCGATGGTGGAAATTGTCGGAGGCGGAGTGTTGATCAGAGGGGGTGGGGGCATTGGCGATAGAGTAACTGTTAGAGGCAAGGTGGTTGTGGAATCGGCTCTGGACTATGGTTTGTCCGGTATCGCCGGCTCCAATGGCAGTTGTTGTTCAATCAACTCGTTTTTGTCCTTAAGGGTGGCTTTGGAACGAAAAGATCCGGATGTGGGCTATACGGGCGCTGCGGATTTTGAATTCGAGATCGCCGATACTTATGAATCAGTGGCGCCCGCTATCAATGTACCGTTTACCGGTACCCAAGCTGTTTCGATAGTTGAAAACGGCGATGGTGTTTTAAGTCCGAACGCAAAAGGCGCTTACATAAACGCTGACCCAATAACGTTTGCCTTCACGATGGGGTACGACGAAGAATTTCGGATTCGCGTCGGTTTGGAAGTGTCTGCCAAAGCCGACGCCAGCAAAAATCCCGGTTGTGTCATGTACGATCCGGCGTGCGTAATCGACTCCACTCTGGAAGACAATATTGCCTGGATCACGTTGGATGCCGGCCACTCGCTGTATTGGGTTGGTATGGATGCAACGGATGAACAAGGCAATCAGGTCGGTTTTGTTTCAAAAGCCGGTTTCGATTTGTCTCGAAGTTACATTCAACCCGTACCGTTGCCAAGCACTGCAATGTTTTTTATTTCCGGTGTTAGTTTGGTTTTCGGTCGCCGTAGAAAAATAGTAGCGTTATCGCCTTAACTTTTTCTAAGTATTTTGCGGGCTATCAGCCTTTCATCTTGGACTCACGATTTACTATGGATCAATTAACCCGAAATGACTCATATGCGCCGCTTCTGATGAAGTTGTGCTTTCTTTTGTTGTTAGTCACCAGTGCTCCGGCTGAAGCCAGAAGAGGAAGTGTTAGCGTTTGTTTTGGTACGACTGATCATTTTTACGATTTGGGTGAATTAAAAGTCTCGGATCAGCAAGTCAAACAAACGGGTATGCCGGTCGAATGGACTTCAAGTGAGCATCAATTTGGTATTCATTTACAGGATCACTGTCTGGTTGTTCGGACCAGCACAGAAGTAATCGGCTATGCAATCTATAAAAAAAATTCTAGCCAATATTGGGCTTTAGACGACACTACCATTCAAACATTGCAGAAGTTTGGCGTGCTTCCAAACCCCATGCCGCCACTGGAGGTGCCAGTGGATGAAACTGTCGGCGGCGAGTGGCTTTGGGCTCTGGCTATCTTGGCTGGTTTGGTTCTAATTGGCGCCTTGGTGACTTTTGTGTCCGATAAGCAGCAACGTCGTGTCGTCGCTAAAGTTGATAAAGTGTTGGCTGGTAGTTTTGTGCTGCTATTGCGCGAGGTGTTAGTTGATGTTGCGCGGATGGATAGGAGTTTTGATGCCAGTAAACTTCCGGCGATACTTGCTGTTATGCGAAGGCTGGGGGTTGCTGATAATTTGCTCTCTGCGGCTAATTCAGATGCGATTCCTTCAGGAAAATTATCAAGAAAGCTATTGCTCGCTTATATCAAGGCGGTTGCCGGTAATATCAACGATCAGCAAAGGAATATTGTACTAACCGGGATTGCGTCCGTGATTTCGGCGGAAGGTAAATTAGGCAGAAGTAAAAAAGCTGTGTTTCGGCAATATATTATCGCGTTGGGTTTTCCAGAAAATCAGGCGGAAAAGATCATGAAGATGGTACTCAGTGCTTAATTGGATGGCTTGGCCGCGTTCCCAGGCAGATTTAAAGTGGCTAAGGGTAAATTGCCAATCCATGCGGTTTTGAAACTCAATTTACCTAGCGGTTTAGGCAGTGGATTTTATTCTCTTGGGTACAAAAAGCGTGTCCCTTATTCGACGCATGCGCTATTCGGTTAAATTGAATCTACCCAAGCGGCTTTATTTTCGGTGTATCCATAAAAATCGTGAATCGGAGAAATCAAGTGATACCTAAATCCCCCATAACGCATTGTTTGGCTTTGGCTGGCTTGATGTTGGTCGGTTGTCAAAACACGCCCAAACCGTCGGCCGCCGTAACGGAAAAACCGGATGCCGATCTGGTGATGATGTCCGGTGTTGGAGGCCGGCAAGCAGCGGGTTCCGCGTTTGGATTAAAGCCGATGACCTTGGAGGAATTGACAGCGTGCGGCAAGCGCTTGGTCGCGATGAACCAGGAGTCGGCGCAATTGAAAGTACTTATTAAAAAATTGACCGCCAAAAAAGCTGACATTGCACGGCAAGTCGAAGAGCTGGAAGTGGAACGTTCGAAAGTCGATGTGGGTAGCCGGCAAAAAGTCGCCGATTTCAACCGTCGCCTAGAACAAAATCGAGACGTGATTTCCCAATACAATTCACAATCGGAAGATTATAACGGTAAGGTGAACGCGTTGAGCCTTGAAAGCAACCAGTTCAACGCCAATTGTGCCAGCCGAGCCTACCGTGCGTCCGATGCCGAAAAACTGCCCGCAGATTTATTAGCGGCGATGCGGGGTAACTCGCAAGTAACGGATATTCCTTTAATCGATGATGGGTTAAAGTCTGAGAGCCATCCAACTGAGGGAACTCATCTGCCTGGCACTTCATCCAGGCGTTAAAACACTGTGTACCTTTGGTTAAAAAGAAATTTTAGTTTTTACATCTTGGGGCTATTTTACTTTTCGGTTTAATTGCCACGGAAATGCGTTGGTTTCAGAATCTCTTCCAAAAATCGACAAGCTTTTGCTAAATTGGCAGCACAGCGTTCGCTTAATCCGGCGCCCAGTTCAAAAGCTTCGGCATGGATGCTTAATAAGAAGCAAGGGGGCAGGGGCTGTATGCTGACGGCTTGATAAACCGATAACAGCGCGTTAGGACTGAGCGCATGGCTGCTATAGCTGTGGTCTTGCGCGGGGCTGAGCGGGGTATAGGTGAAGCTATCAGGACAGTTTACCGAGGCATCGATAAACACCACTAACTCGCGATCTTGCAAATCCAGCGCGTGTTCGATTTGTAACTGAAAGTCGTTAAGCAGCTCGATAGCGCTCAAGTCGAGATGGTCGGCTAAATAGTCTAATAGCAAGGGGCCAACGGCATCGTCGCCACGGCTGGGGTTGCCGTAGCCGAACACCAGGATGGGTTTGCTCATTCGCTACCGTGAATAAATTCGCCGCTGCTATGCCGAATCAGTTTATCCACCAACTTGCCGTCGGCATCGACCAATTCCAACTGCAATGGCATCTTGCCGACCGCGTGCGTAGCGCAAGACAAACACGGATCGTAGGCGCGGATCGCCACTTCCAGGTTATTCAGCAGGGGCTCGGTCAACTCTCGGCCCGACAGATATTCCGCTGCGACTTGCCGCACAGATTCGTTCATCGCCGTGTTGTTGCTGGTGGTGGAGACGATCAGATTGGCTTTGGTGACGATGTCGTTTTCGTCGATTTGATAATGATGAAACAGCGTACCGCGCGGTGCTTCGATCACGCCTATGCCTTCGTAGCGTTTTTCGCCCTTGGCGACCAGATCGCTGCTCATCAGGTCCGGATCGTCCAGCAAGGTTTGTATGCTCTCCGCGCAATGCAGCAATTCGATCATGCGGGTCCAGTGGAAGGCCAGGGTGCTGTGCACCATGGTTTCTCCGCCATGCTGCTTGAACGCGACGCGGGCGGCTTCCGCCAGCGGTGTGTCAATAAAGTCGCAGTTGTTGACCCGTGCCAACGGTCCCACCCGGTACCAGCCGTCGGCTTTACCCAGCGAAGTCAGGTAAGGAAACTTCATATAAGTCCAGGAGCGGACTTCTTCGCGGATTAGTTCCGGGTAATCGCAGTAATCGTATTGGTCGACCAGCGTTCCACCTTGTTCGTCTTTCACCCGAATCCCACCGTGATAAAGCTCCAGCGCGCCGTTAGGCTTGGTTAGGCTCAGATATTTGCTGCGGATGGTGGCGAAGTCGTCGTAGTAGGGAAGGTGGGATGTGTGGACTTTTGTGACCAGTTGCAAAGCCGCTTGCGCCCAAATCACGATTTGCGCGATGTCTTGTTTTAAATAGTCGCGCTCTTCTTTGCTTAAGGCTTTGTTCATGCCGCCGGGAATGGCGCCGGTGCCGTGGATACGCTTGCCGGAGACCATGCGTATCACTTCCTGGCCGTATTTACGTAGTTTCACCCCTTGCAGGCCAATATCCGGATAATCGGCCAGCACTGCCATTACGTTGCGCTTGCCGATCTCACTTTCAAAACCGAACAACAAATCCGGGCTGGAGAGGTGGAAGAAATGCAAGGCATGGGATTGCAAGACCTGACCGAAATGCAGCAAGCGGCGTAATTTATCCGCTGCTGGCGGCAGATTAGCAGGATCGACGCCGACCAACTGATCGATGGCCTTGGCAGCCGCCAGATGGTGGCTGACCGGGCAGATGCCGCACAAGCGTTGCACCATCACCGGCAGTTCCCAGTAAGGGCGACCCTGGATGAATTTTTCGAAGCCGCGAAATTCGACAATGTGCAGCCGGGCTTGCTGGACTTTATTGTCTTCATCCAACAGTAGGGTCACTTTGCCGTGGCCTTCGACGCGGGAAACCGGGTCGACAGCGACCCGTTTTAACTTGCCGGCTGCCACTAAGGCCGGGTCGGCGGTTTCAAGGTATTCGTACACAGCGGTTCCCTATTAGTCGTAATGGACTAATGCATAAGGTAGAGTCGGGTCGCGGCCTTCGATCAATGCGCTGAGGTAGGTCCAAAACACATCGGCGGACGGCGGACAGCCGGGCATAAAATAATCGATCTTGACGATCTCGTGGACCGGCCGCACCTTATCCAGCAATAAAGGCAATTCCGGATCGTTGGGTATCTGCGGATTGTCCACGCCGATGCCGTCTTGGTAGGCTTCCAGCAGGCAGTCCTCAAGTTTGAAAAAGTTGCGTAGCGCCGGCAGGCCGCCGTTGATGGCACAAGCGCCGACTGCGACCAGAATTTTGCAGTTAGCGCGAAACTCGCGCAGCACGTGCACGTTTTCGGAGTTGCAAACCCCGCCTTCGATCAGACCGATGTCACACGGACCGCAGTGCTCGATGTCGGTCAGCGGCGAGCGGTCGAATTCGACGACGTCTGCCAAGCTCAACAAGCGCTCGTCAATATCCAGGAACGACATATGGCAACCGAAACAACCGGCCAGCGAGGTGGTGGCGATTTTAATCTTAGCGGCCATGTTTGATCTCCGGCGTGGGAGGCATGGTTGCCGCGTAGTGGGAATCGGGCCCTTCATTCTGCCGGGTCGGATCAGTTAGCTTAGCCTGATCGCAACTTGGGTAGCCAGTTGCCGCGCCGGTTTTGTGAACCGCCTTTTCGCAGGCCACTTCGCTGATGGGATGCCGGTCGTAAATGCGTTCGCCGATCGGCGCCAGGTACGCGCTGCGTTTGACCAGGATCGCGCCGGTCGGGCAGACATGGGCGGCCTCGTCGTTGACGCTAATATCGCTGTCTTTCAGCTTGCCGCTGGGGGAGTTGACGATTAGGCGTTTGTGGATGCCGCGCCCGGCGATGCCGAATACCTCTTTGCCGTCTTTTTCCTTGCTGGCGCGCACGCATAGATTGCAGAAAATGCAGCGGTCGTGGTCGATCAAGATATCCGGGTGTGAGGCGTCCAGTTCCCGCTGCGCATAAAAATGCGGGTAGTGGTTATCCAGCATGTTCTGATGGTAGGCCACGGCCTGCAACTGGCAATTGCCGGATTTTTCGCAGGATGGACAGAAATGGTTGCCTTCCACAAACAGCATCTGGGTAATGCGCTGGCGATCGTGTTGCAGGTCAGGGCTGTTGCTGATGACGGTTTGGCCGTCGGCGGCCGGCAGGGTGCAGGCGGTATTGGTGCGGCCATTGACTTTCACCGTACACAGTTTGCAACTGCCGTAAGGGGCGTAACCCGGCCGGTGGCACAGATAAGGAATGTAAACGCCGGCTGTGCGGGCTGCTTCGATAATAGTTTGGCCGTCGCTGAACGGGACGGCGATGCCGTCGATGCATAGAGTGCCGCTCATCTCAATTCTCCACTTGCGATAAATGCGCGTCGTCGTCGTCGCGCTGCGCCATACGGCGGGCCACGGCCAGGGTCGCGTCCAAATCAAAACCCGGTGTGAAACTGCTCTGTTTTAATTGATTCAGATACAGCTCCGGGTGGCTGGCCAGGGTGCTTAAAATCGGATTGGCGGCGGAGTCGCCTAGACCGCAATGACTGTTGTTTTTGACGATCAGGCATAACTCGCTGAGTTCTTCCAGATCGACCGCGGCGCCATTGCCTTCGACAATTTTCTGCAGCTGATTTTTCAAAAGCGTGGTGCCGACCCGGCACGGCGTGCAAAAGCCGCAGCTTTCATGGGCAAAGAAATCGGTAAAGTTCTGGACGATGTCGAAAATACTGCGGCTACTGTTGAACACGATGAACGAACCGGCGGTGGACAGGTCCTCGAAGGCCACACGCCGTTGCAGCTCCCGGTTGGAAATAAAGGTGCCGGACGGTCCGCCCACTTGCACGCCCATAACGTCGTCCGCGCCGCAGTCCCGCAAAATATTCTCGATTGTCGTGCCGAAAGGGTATTCGTAAATGCCGGGCCGTGCACAGTCGCCGCTGATGCTGAGCAGCTTAGTGCCGGTCGATTGCGGGGTGCCGCCCTCGGCAAACCATAGCCCGCCTTGAATAGCGATATGCGTGGCGGCGAAAAAAGTCTCGACGTTATCCACTACAGTTGGTTTGCGTTGATAGCCGCAGATCACCGAGTTGGGCGGTTTAACCCTGGGTATGCCGGGTTTACCTTCCAATGACTCGATTTGCGCGGACGCTTCGCCGCAGATGTAAGCCCCGGCGCCCATGCGAATTTCGATGTCGAAATCAAAACCAGGCCTGCCAAGGATGTTGCGACCCAGCAAACCGCTATCGCGGCGGCGCTTTAAGACACGCTGCAATTGTTCGTAGAGAAATAAATACTCAGCGCGCAGATACAGCAAACCCTGATCGGAGCCGATGATGGCCGCACATAGGGTCATGCCTTCAAACACTTGGTCTGCGTAAAGATCGAGCAGCATCCGGTCTTTAAAGGTACCGGGTTCGCCCTCGTCGGCGTTACAAATCACGTAATGGGGTTTGGCGTTCTGTTGGGCACAGGTGCGCCATTTCAATGCCGTTTTAAAGCCAGCTCCGCCGCGGCCGCGCAGATTGGAACAGTCCACTTCCGCCAGGGTTTCCGCCAAGCCACGGGCAAAAGTGGCCGCTATTGCCGCGCCATTATTGAACGGCTGGTTCAGCAGCAAGCCGGGTTTGCGGATCGGCTCGTCAACCGCAAAAAACTCTACGGGCCAATCGGTCAAAGGGGCTTGTTGTTCGATCAGTTCGGCGATGACATCAATTCTGGCAAAATCCAGACGCGTCAACGCATAGCCGTTAACCAAGCCGGCCGGGCCTTGGTCGCACATGCCGGTGCAAGAAGTGTTATTCAGACTGACCAGACCGTCCGCCCTGACTTGGCCGACTTTGACCTTCAGTTTTTCCGCCAGGTAATTCAACAATTTTTCCTTACCCAGCATTCTATCGGTAATCGAATCGCTGATATGAATGTCGTAACGGCCCTGCGGCGTTAAGTGCAGGAAACTGTAGAATTCCGCGACGGCAATAATCTGGGTGCGGGGGATATGCAGGGCTGCGGCCAATTGTTCGATGGCCGCCTTGGGAATATGCAGGTACTGCGCCTGCACGGCCCTTAGCATCTGCAAGAGCCTTTCGGGTTTATAGTCCGCCTGTGCCAGTACGGACTCAATAAAAGTATTCATCGTCGAGTTACTGGGCAGTTATGTTGAATCGTCGTGTCCCATTGCAATTGAAAAATCATGAGCCACCCCACGCACCATTCTTAAATCGGCGCTAGATTTTTCAAATCGTTCACTGGCAGTCTACCTGGAAGAGCGCCCCACAAGATTAGTTGTGGGAGTCGATACATTCCGCTTGCCAAGCGAAAGTGCCTGCCTTGTCTCTCTATGCGTCAATACACACAACTCAGCAGCGCAATGCCTATCGTTCTCGCTGCGGAAGATGCGCAAATTCGCCGTCATCCATGGCGCAATACTAAACAAATTAGCCGGGTGTGGACAGCAAAATATTGTCCATCAAAACGCGGCAATCGGGACGAAGGGCTTGCGGCGTTGGCAGGGAATACGTTTTTTACCAGACTCCCGGACGCATTCGTGCTTGCGGGTTTGATAACAGAGCACGCAACGGTTTAAGCGGCGCTGGTAACGCCCATAAGCATTGGAGACCAAGCGTTCCAGGCGTTCCAATGCACTGTGGTTGGGAGGGAGCAGGCTGGTTTGTCTGGCGTGTAATGCGGCATAAAGCTGCCGGGCTTGATCGATTAAAATGTCATTGTCCATTGTAATCACCTGACTTAATCGCTGATGAGTCGAAAACCGGCGTTGGCATGTGCGATTGAACATGCCGGGTTGAATTATTGCGTGTGCTTATGTTGATAGCTTTGATTTCAATCAACGCAGCTTAAAATTGTTGGTGACTTTGATATGCCTACGCTAATTAGCTTCCTCGGCATCGGCGGTAAGACACTGCTCGACGACGCGGCGGCTCAGAACCTCATCTTGCAGCATGATATCCACCATAGACGCCACCACCGTGCGGGTCTTTAACCCGTTAAAGCGGGAAAAGTTTTTCAGTTGGTCGTAAGTCGGTTCTTCCACCGCAATTTTCTTTCTGTCGTTTTTCGATTTATCGGCAGCCATGAGAGAGTGTTCCTTTGTAAGGTTAGGTAAAAGAGTCGTTGGGTAAACGCATGTCAATTTTGAATCAATCCGTGCTTGCGGAAATAGAGGGCCACATTGACCAAGGCGATCATCACCGGTACTTCGATCAATGGCCCAATCACAGCGGCAAACGCCGCACCGCTGTCAATGCCAAACACCGCCACCGCTACTGCAATAGCCAACTCAAAATTATTGCTGGCGGCGGTAAAAGCCAGCGTAGTGGTTTTGCCGTAACCGGCACCGATGGCTTTACCCATTAAAAAACTGAGCAAAAACATCACCACAAAGTAAATCAAAAGCGGTATCGCAATGCGCACCACGTCCAGCGGCAATTGCACGATCAAATCGCCTTTTAAGGAGAACATCACCACGATGGTAAACAGCAGTGCGATCAAAGTCAGCGGGCTGATTTTGGGGACGAAAGTTTGCTGATACCAATCTTTGCCCTTGGCTTTGATCAACAGAAAACGCGTGGTGAAGCCCCCAATAAACGGAATACCCAGATAGATGAATACACTCTTGGCTATCTCACCGATGGTGATTTCGACCAGGCTGCCTTGCATACCAAACAAAGGTGGCAACACGGTGATGAACAGCCAGGCGTACACGCTGTAAAACAGCACTTGAAATACGCTGTTAAACGCTACTAGCCCCGCCGCATAGTCGTTATCGCCGTTTGCCAGTTCGTTCCAGACGATGACCATCGCGATGCAACGCGCCAGGCCTATCAAGATCAGGCCGACCATGTAGTCGGGATAATCGCGCAGAAACACGATAGCCAGCACGAACATCAAGACTGGGCCGAGCAGCCAGTTTTGTACCAAGGACACGGCCAATATACGCCAGTTGCGAAATACGTCGCCGAGTTCTTCATAGCGGACTTTGGCCAGCGGCGGATACATCATCACGATCAAGCCGATGGCAATCGGGATGTTGGTGGTGCCGACCGAAACCGCCGCGTTGAAATCAGTTACTTCGGTCGGAAACAGAAAGCCGATGCCGACGCCAAGCGTCATGGCGATGAAAATCCACAGGGTCAGAAAACGGTCCAGAAAGGATAAGCGGGCATTGGGGCATTGTGGGGTGTTCATTGAAATCTCCAAGACAGCTGTTTACTGTTCCGCGCTATCGATTGATGATGGCTTACAGCAACTGCTGGCGGGTGCGAGTTGCACGACTTGATCGTCGCCGAATAAGGGAATGGTCTGCAAGGAATGGAAAGCCTCCCAGGCGATGCCTTGCGGATCGACGGTCCAGTATTTGTCGGACTGGGCATAGCAGCAGTTGGCTTGTTTTTGCGCCGCGACCGGTAACTCGGCGGCAGCCAGGTTTTGCTGGACTGCTTCCAGTTCCGCACCGGACTCGACTTGTATCCCCAAATGATCCAGGCCGGGCTGGCGACCGCGACTGGAAATCGCAAAATTGACGCGCGGATCGTCCAGCAGCCACTTGGCGTAATCGGCTTCGCGGACTGTCGGTGTGCTTTGAAACAATGCGTTATAAAAGTCGATGTTTTTCGCCAGATCATCGACGGCGAGATGGATATGCAGGCGCTTCATCGCGTTTACTCCGAGTGAAAGTGGGTAAAGGTGTACTGTTTTGTTAGCGTTGTTTACTAGTGTTTATTTACTATGGCCACCGGCTAATGCCAACAAGCGTTCGACGCCGGTCGGTTCGTCCTGCAACAATGGCACCAGCGCGTAGCGGCTGGCATGCCGATTGGCGACGGCAGCGATTTCCGGTAATTCATTGGCGGCGCGTTGGCGTAACAGCGACGAATGCACTGTGCTTGCGGCAACGCTATTGTTAATCACCCAGGCCCATGGCTCGATGCCGGCCCGGCGTAAATCGTCTTGCAAATGAGCAGCTTCCAGCACCGGCGTGGTTTCCGCCAGCGTCACTATCAGTACCTTGGTTTGACGCGGGTCCTGCAATTGCATCATCGGCGTGGTGAAATGCGTTTTGGAATCGCCCATTTGCCGCGACACTTCACGATGGTAAGCGCCGGTGGCGTCCAAGAGCAACAAGGTATGGCCGGTCGGCGCGGTATCCATCACCACGAATTTCTTCCCGGCTTCGCGGATGATTCTGGAAAATGCCTGAAACACCGCAATTTCTTCGGTACACGGCGAGCGCAAGTCTTCTTCCAGTAAGGCGCGGCCTTGTGTGTCCAGTTTGGCGCCTTTCGTTGCCAGCACGTGCTCTCGATAGCGTTCGGTTTCCGCATGCGGATCGATTTTGCTGACTGTCAGGTCCGGCAAAGCGCCGTTAAGTGTGTCCGTTAAATTGGCGGCGGGATCGGAGGTGGTGAGATGCACCGGCAAACCGCGTCGCGCCAGTTCCACCGCCAAGGCCGCGGCCAGGGTAGTTTTGCCGACGCCACCTTTACCCATCAGCATCACCAAGCCATGTCCATCGGCGGCAATCTCGTCCACCAATGCGGATAGATTAGGCGCGGGTATGGCCCGCATAACATTATTGTCAGGCATTGCTAGCGGTGCTGAATTGCTAAGCAATTGTCTGAGTGCCGTCAGTCCAACCAGATTGAAGGGCTTTAGTTCAATGCGGTCCATTGGTAAGTTTTTTAACGCTGCCGGTATGTCGGCCAAAGCATGTTGCTCGCGTTGGTAGATGGCGTTGGCTAGCGGGTCTTGTGCGGTGGCGCTTTCCGGCAAGATGCCATTGATGGCCAAATATTGTTGCGATAAGCCGATAGCGTTTAACTCTTCATGGGTGCGCGCCACTTCGTGCAAGGTCGATTGTTGGGGGCGGGCGACCAGGATCAAACGACTGCGTTGCGGATCGGCCAAGGCGTCGACGGCGGCTTTATATTGCGTGCGCTGTTTTTCCAAACCGGCCAAGGGGCCCAGGCAGGACGCGTCGCCTTTGCCTTGCTCTAAAAAGCCGCTCCAGGCACCGGGCAGTTGCAACAGGCGGATGGTGTGGCCGGTCGGTGCGGTGTCGAACACGATGTGATCGTAGTCGGCGGTCAAGGCCGAGTCGGTCAATAGTGCGGTAAATTCGTCGAACGCCGCAATTTCCGTGGTACAGGCTCCGGACAGCTGTTCTTCTATACCTTTGACGACGCTGTCTGGCAATACGCCGCGCACCGGACCGACGATGCGGTCGCGATAGGCTTGCGCAGCCGCTTGCGGGTCGATTTCCAAGGCCGCCAGACAGGGTACAGCAGGAATCGCGGTGATCTGATTGCCAATGACGATGCCAAATACCTGCCCCACATTCGAGGCCGGGTCGGTACTAACCAGCAAAACTTGTCTGCCGGCATCCGCCAATTGCATCGCCGAGGCGCAAGCGATGGAGGTCTTGCCCACGCCGCCTTTGCCGGTAAAAAACAGAAAGCGCGGCGCTTGATCGAGAAATTTGCGGTCGCTGTGCACGGTATCACCCGTAAAACTTAACAACAGCTGCTGCCGCTACAACAGCCCGACGGTGCTTGCTGTTCCGTTACGCTAATTGCCGCCCAACGTGCCAATTCGGCACGATTGGGGTAGCGGCCGGCTAGGGCGACTTCGCCATCGACCAAAATCAACGGCAAGGCATCTGCTCCGGAGCGTTCCAAAAACGCTTTTACCACCGGGTTTTCGGCAAACGCCAACGGGGTTTGCGCCAAATTAAAACGCTCAATGTCGGCGCCGTTTTGCTTAGCCCAATCGACATCGGCGGCAAAGTCCACCAGCTGTTGATCGACTTCCACACCGCAAACGCCAGTGCTGCAACACAGGGCCGGGTCAAACACATGAATACTGGTCATAAGGAAACTCCTTAACAACTAAGGCAACAAGGTGCCGATGCGATCCAACTCGGCTTTCAGACGCTCGGGATCGTGCTTAAATTCGTCCAACGGTAAGGCAAAAAACTGTTCGATGCGATGGCGCAGAATGCGATAAGCGACCATGAAGGCCGCGTCGATTTCCTCATCGGTACCTTCGACATGAACCGGATCTTCGACGCCCCAATGGCTGCGCATGACTGGACCCAGGTAGGCCGGGCAGGTTTCGTTTGCGGCATTGCCGCACACGCTGAGGACGATGTCCGGGGTTACCGGCAGATCGTTCCAGGACTTGCTGTAATAACCTTCGGTGGAGATGCCTTCTCTAGCCAGTAAGGCCAAGGAGCGGGGGTGGATCTTGCCGGTGGGCTTGCTGCCGGCGCTCAGACCATGCCAGCCGGCCGGTGCCAAGTGATTGAAAGTGGCCTCGCCGAGGACGGAGCGGCAGGAATTGCCGGTACACAGAAATAATACGTTCATAATGGATGGTCGGTCGGGGTTGAGGATAGAGAATCAGTGGTATCCGTGCTGTTTCCGGAACAGCCTGAGAGCGACAAGCAGGCATTACCGTTGCAACAGTTTTCGGTCAGGAAAGCCAGCAGTTCGTTCATTGCCGAAAAGTTGGCGGTATAGATCACGAAACGGCTTTCGTTGCGCGAGCTCACCAAGTTGGCGTAAGCCAATTCCTTCAAATGAAACGACAGGGAAGACGGCGCAATGCCGGTGGCTTCGCTGATTTTTCCGGCGGCCAAACCGTCCGGGCCAGCCTGGACCAAGGCGCGGTAAATAGCTAAACGGGATTCTTGGGCCAGTGCGGCCAGGGCGATCACAGCAGTTTTGTTTTTCATATTTCAACAATAATTGAAATATGGAATCGAGTCAATTTTTTTGCTCCTTGCCGTTCGGTTGTGGTGTAACGCTACTGTCACAAAGGCTATTTACCATTCGCAAGACTACCGTTCCGACGATGTCGGTGCGATACAGCTCACAAATCCTTAAATAGTCATCAGGCTCTTCAATATCGTCGCTCCCGCGAAGGCGGGAGCCCAGCGGCCGTGCTGGATTCCCGCCTTCGCGGGAATGACGAATTAAGGGCATGGTAAATAAACACTAAACAACAGTGCCTCAGGAGCATTTTCATGAAACACACTTCAATCGCCGCCGCCATCGCAGCTGTGCTGGCTTCTACCAATGTCAGCGCGGCCGCCGATTTCCAATGGGCGCATCAATGGACTTTTAATCACTCCGCTGCGAATGGTTCAAGTGCCATGGGTTCGGAAATAGTTTCCTACGATGCGGTCAACAATCGCTTGTGGGTAGCCGGAACCGATGCCAATCAGGCCAATGTTGGCCAAGGTGGCATCGACGTACTGGACATGAACGGCAATCTGCTGCAAAGCATCTCCACCAGTGCACTCGGCGGGATTAATAGCGTGGCGGTGAAAAACGGCCAAGCCGCCATTGCCTTGACTGCGCCGACGAAAACCGATGCGGGTTTGGTGCGCTTCTATAATGCGGCTGACTACACCCTGCAACAAAGCGTGACAGTGGGCGCCAATCCCGATGCAGTCACTTACACGCCCGATGGCAGTCGCTTGCTGGTGGCTAACGAAGGCGAACCCAGCAGTTATTTGGTGGGGCCTAGCGGCGATCCTGAAGGCTCGGTCAGTATTATCAACACCAATACCTTTGCAGTGCAAACGGCAGGATTTTCTGCTTACAACGGTGCGGCGGCGGCTTTGAAAGCCAGTGGCGTACGTCTGACCGGCCCGAATGCCACTGTCGCGCAAGATTTGGAACCGGAATACATTGCCGTTAGCCAAGACGGTACAAAAGCCTTTGCCACCCTGCAAGAGGCCAACTCGGTTGCCGTCATCGATATCGCCAGCGCCACTGTCACCGATATTAAAGCAATGGGTTTGAAGGATCATAGCTTGGCTGGAAATGGTCTGGATGCCTCGGACCGCGACGGCGCCGGCACTACGGCGTTAAAAGGCAATATCCGGAACTGGAATGTGATGGGTATGTATATGCCCGACGGCATCGCCAGCTTTAGCAAAGACGGAAATCAATACTACGTGACAGCCAACGAAGGTGACTCTCGCGAAGATTGGCCGGGCGGTGCGGAAGAAGTTCGAGTCGGTGCAGCCACTATTGATTCGGCACTGGACACCGCCATGAAAGCAGCGCACGGTAACGATTGGCAAACCAATAACGACAAACTGAATCGTCTGACCGTCTCAAAAAGCGGTGATACCGACAACGACGGCGACCTGGATCAATTGCAAGTATTCGGTGCACGTTCGTTCTCGATTCTGGATGCTAACGGCGCCATGGTGTTCGATTCCGGCGATAAGTTAGAGCAAACGATAAAAGCGCTGATCGCGGCGAATCCAGGCAATGCGGCTTTCGAAGCGCTGTGGGACGATGGCCGCAGCGACAACAAAGGCCCCGAGCCGGAAAGCGCGGTGGTGGGTAAAGTTGATGGCCGCGATTTGTTGTTCCTGGGTTTGGAGCGCTCCAACGCCATCATGGTGTGGGATTTGACCGACCTAAGTAGTCCTAAATTTTTGGACATGCTATTCACCGGCGGCGATGTCGGTCCGGAAGGTTTGAGTTTCTTCAACAACACCCAGGGCAGTTATCTGGCGGTTGCTAACGAAGTCAGCGAAACTACTTCGCTCTATAAAGTATCTGCCGTGCCGGTACCGGGCGCGGTGTGGTTGTTCGGTTCCGCGCTGCTGGGTTTGATAGGCATGAAACGCGGTCGCAAACACTAATATCCGCACTTTAAGCCAGGTGGGTCGATATTTATCGGCTCACCTGGCTTTTCGCGTTTTTGCGGCGAGAAATCTGATTTTGCCGGTAACACGATTGTCATATTCAAGCGCTAATGTTGCCGCTCCGAACATCGCTCTAGGGGCAACACATGAAAAAAACACATCCACAAAAATTGGCCGCAGTCGCTGTCGGCGCCTTCGGTTTTACCTTATCGGTAGCCGCAGTAGCCCACGATCATGCCGACCGCGATCATCATGGCTATCATAGACCTGCGCAATCCAGCCAAGTACCGACATCCGGCGTAGAGTGGTTCAAAGCCGGCGAAGCTGCGGTATTGGTCAATAAACGAGACGTAGAGCAACTGCGCAAAGCCAAAAATGTCATCTTGTTCGTCGGTGACGGCATGGGTATATCCACTGTCACCGCTGCTAGAATTTTGGAAGGCCAAATGGCCGGACGTGATGGCGAATTCAATCGTCTGGCGTTTGAGAAGTTTAACAATATGGCCCATTCCGTTACGGCCAGCGCGAACCAACAAACCTCGGATTCCGCGCCTACCGCTACAGCCATGGTCGCCGGTATCAAAACCAATGACGGCGCTATTTCCGTTGATCAAACTATCAACCGCACCGAGCCTAGCGCGGAAGTCACTGCTGCGAAAAGTGTGAAAACCATCCTGGAACGTGCCGAAGAACGCGGCATGTCCACCGGCGTAGTCACAACCGCCCGCTTTACCCACGCCACGCCAGCCGTGAATTACGCACATATTTCCAACCGCGATTGGGAAGCCGACAGCAACTTGCCAGCCGGCGCTACCGTAAAAGACATCGCCCGCCAGTTGCTGGAATTCCCTTACGGCGATGGCCTGGAAGTGGCTTTGGGTGGCGGTCGTAGCTACTTTATGCCCAATACTGTTGCCGACCCCGAATACCCAACCCAAAAAGGCCGCCGCGCCGATGGCCGCGATCTAACCTTAGAATGGACCGCGCAATACAATAATTCCGACTACGTCTGGAACAAAGCCCAGTTCGATGCGGTAAATCCAGCGTCTACCGATCATTTGTTGGGTTTATTCGAACGTTCGCACATGCGCTATGAAGCCGACCGCGCGCAAGACGCCGCCGGCGAACCGTCCTTGACCGAGATGACCGAAAAAGCCATCAAAATTCTGGAAAAAAACCGCAAAGGTTATTACTTGATGGTGGAAGCCGGCCGGATCGACCATGCTCACCACGCCGGCAATGCCTACCGGGCGCTAACCGATACCGTGGCGCTGTCGGATGCAGTGAAAAAAGCCAAACAACTGACCCGCGACGAAGATACTTTGATATTGGTTACTGCCGATCATAGCCATGTGTTCACCATCGCCGGCTACCCGTCGCGCGGCAATCCTATCCTGGGTCAAACCGCGGTTGACGGCGTTACCCTGAAGGATTCTTTGGGTTTGCCTTACACCACCTTGTCGTATGCTAACGGTCCGGGTTGGACCGGCGGCTTGCAACGCAAGGAATTTAATCCAGCCAACGAAGGCACCGTGGCCGCTGCTTATGCTGGCAGCAAATTGCGTCCTGATTTGACAGCGGTTGATACCGCCAACCCGAACTACATGCAGGAAGCCACCGTACCGATGAGTGCGGAAACCCACGCCGGTGAAGACGTTGCGATCTATGCCGATGGCCCTGGCGCTTATCTGGTCCGTGGTACGCTGGAACAAAACGTGATTTATCATGTAATGGCTGATGCGCTAGGCATGCGCAAATAGTCCGGGAACCTTTCCCAAAGCCGAATCAGGGACGCTAGCCGTCCCTGATTTTTTTGTAATTATTCACTACGAAGTACAAGAATCCCTCTCCAGCGGGAGAGGGTAGGGTGAGGGGATGAAAACAAAGTATTTTGCTAGTTTAATTCTCCTCTCCCCAACCCTCTCTATCAGGAGAGGGAGCAATTTCTCGGCGATTTACAGAGTTTTGCAATTCACTGAATAGTTACATTTTTTTGAATACCGTTAAAGTGCAGGAACCATGCTCAACACTATTTTCAGATTTCTAAGCAAATTGTTTGCTTTGGGCTTATTGATTGTTTTGGCTGCTTGCAGCCATCTGCCGCCCAAGCAGGCCGCCAACACGCAGATTGTCGAGCTATCTGCGGCAAACTTGCCGGCGGTAGCCGCCGAGTTTGTCACCACCCGCTCGGGTGACGAACATGAGCACGAACACGAAGAACACCAGGCATTGCCACCAGAAGTCAGCTGGCGCTTCTGGCGCGATAGCCAGCAGATCACCATCGAACGGCCGCAACTGGGCTTGGGCGAGTTGTGGCAGCGCGACGGCCAAGAGCTGATTCACCGTAAGCTCTATCACCAAGACCAACGGGCAATCGAGTTTCAAGCCGGCGATTTACGCATGCTGGACATCACCCCGTCCTGGCAAAAACTGGCGCTGTTGCTGGATAGCCAGCTGTTGGACAAACTGACTGCCGAAGAAATCGAATGGACCGACGGCATCCCGACTCGCGAATACCAAGGCACAGTCGCGGATACCCAATGGCATGTGGTGATGCGCCTGGACGTGGCCTTACCGGCGTTGATCGAACGTGAACATGGCGACTTTTCCGAGCGTACCAAATTGCTGAACACTTATCCGTTGAACGCCGCGCCCTGGCAACCTACACCAGTCAATGGCTACGATGTAATCGATTTTGCCGATTTGGGCGACAAGGAATCCGATCCGTTCGTGATTAAAGTGCAAGCCCAAATGGGGCATGAACATCAGCATTAATCCGGTCCTTAAAATCCCTGGATTCGTCATTCTCGCGGAGGCGGGAATCCGCCTGTTCGGCGTCCACCAACCAACGGCATAACCGTCATTCCCGCGCACGCGGGAATCCAATATAGCTGCTAGGCTCCCGACTTCGCAGGCGTGACGATAGTTGGGGGCCGAGTGAATAATCGAGTGTCGATGCCGTTTGCTGCTTGACTGAACAGGCAAAAAAAAGCCCGCTGTATCGCGTACCAGCGGGCCCGAGTAACACTACAGAGCTTACAACTAATCCATAAATCTTACGGAGCCGGCAAAATCCGATTTTGCGGGCCGGGGGCTACCGTACCGTTAACGGTAAAGTAGTTTTCCAACGCATCCAGATCCAGTGCGCCGCCCAAGCGGTTAGTGCCTTGCGTCAACACATAGTATTGGTCTCCACCGTCCGCCATGAAATTATTCACAGTAACTCGATAGCTGGCGGCTGGGTCGACTACGACACCATTGATCTTGATACTGGCTGGATCGACGTTATCGCAAGCCGTGCCTTTTTCTTTCCACTCGTAACTAAAGCCATTAGACACTTGCATGATACGGTTGAACGCTTGGCCCGCAACTGGTGCACCGGCCGGATAGCCGACGGTACAACCGGTGAATTGTTGCTCCAGCAAAGTGTGGATTTGCGTGCCGGTCAAGGTCAGTGTCACTAAGGTGTTGCCGAAGGGTTGTACGGTAAAGGCTTCGGCGTATGTCACTTTGCCGTCGCCTTCCGCAGCAGAGCTGGACGGAAAGGTCAAATCGGCGCGGATGCCGCCGGGGTTCATGAATGACACTACTGCTTCGCCAAATCCGGCATTTTGGGTCGCTAACAATTGCGCATCGGCAATCACATCGCCCAAAGCCGATTCGCCGGCAGCGCTAGCGGTTCTGGTAATCGCCGCGCTGATGCTGCCAATTACCCGATTAGCGATGGGGGTGGACAGCGCTTTGTAATTATCGACGATGGTTTTAATCGCCGCATTCGGTGTGATGGCCGTGTTGCTGCGATCAACGACAATGTTTTCGGCGCTGACGCTGCTGACTTCGCCGTTGGCGGTGCTGATAGCGACATCAATGTCGGTCAACACCCGGCCTTGCGAATTCGCGCTGGTGACTGAAATCAAGCGGCCGGCTTTGTTGGCGATTTGGCAGTTATAGGCTTGGTGTGTGTGGCCGGAGATCACCAAATCCACTTCGTCGTCCAATTGATTGACGATGGTTTTGATTGGGGAGCCGTTCAAGCCGTCATTACAGTTGTTGATGGTAGAGGCACTTTGGGTGACCGGTATCGTGCCGCCTTGGTGAATCATCACCACCACCGCTTCGACGCCGCGCGCGCGCAATTTTGGGATCAAGGCATTCACAGTCGCCGCTTCGTCTTTGAACTCCAGGCCGGCCACGCCGGTTGGGGTGACGATGGTCGGGGTTTCTTTCAAGGTCATGCCGATAAAGCCGACCCGCACGCCGCCGATGACTTTAATCGCGTATTGCGGGAACAAGGTTTTGCCGGAGGCAGTTTCGACCACATTGGCAGCCAGAAATTTGAAATCCGCGCCTTCAAACGGCACCGGCGTGCCAACTGAAGCGCCTTGGCAGGAGTTAGGATCGGTCGGATGACAGCCGCCGTTTTGCATGCGTTTTAATTCAGTCTTGCCTTCGTCGAACTCGTGATTGCCGACCGCGTTGAATTCCAGGCCCAGTCGGTTCATCGTTTCAATGGTCGGTTCGTCGTGAAACAACGCGGAAACCAGCGGCGTGGCGCCGATAATGTCGCCGGCCGAGACCACTACGGTGCTGGGATTTTGGTTTTTCAATTCGTTGATATAGCCGGCCATCCAATCCACGCCGCCGACCGGGATATTGGTGGATGCCGCGCTGGTGGGTGTTTGCCGGAACGTGCCCGGCGATTCCAATTGGCCGTGGAAATCGTTGAACGCGACGATTTTGATTGTGGTGGTGGGGATGGTGGTCACGGCATTGGCCGCGCCCAGTGTGCCCAAGCCCAATGCGATGCCTATGGCTAGTTTGTTTAATTTCATTGGTTTAACCCTTATTTAGTGGATTTGCGGCGACGAGAGACCAAGCCCAGCAGGCCGGCGCCGGCTGCATATAAACCGGCAGCGGCGGGCAGAGGTACTGCGGTTAGGCTGACAGCACCGACGGTGGCGTTAATCTCGGCGGAGGTATCGTCCAGAGCGGATTGGATCAGCAGGCCGCTGATTTGGTAACTGCCGGCACCCAGCAGAAATTCGCCGCGGCTGTAGTCTGAGCTGGCGTAAGCCAAGTCAAAATCGCTGTAAACAGAAGTTGGATAATTGTTAACGGCGGCCGATGTTTCACCGATTACGCTGGCCGTGTTAAAAATCTTGAATCTATCCCCAGCGAAGCCGGCGTCCACTACGCGCAAAATCGCCGAGCCGGTTAAGGTGAATTCAAAGCTTAAAGCATTGTTATCCAGGTCTATCCATTCCAGACCGCCGGAATTAGACACCGAATTGTCTACGTCGAACGCATGCCAAGCGCCGTCGGCATTAAGGGTAATCGCCTCGGCTTGCGTGCAGATTGCCGACAGCAAGGCCACGGCAAGAACAGATTTTTTGATCATTTAGAATGCTCCGATAAAGACAGCGCGTGCGTTTTTGTTATAAGTCACTGGCTGCTCGTTCATTTGGGGTTGAGAAATTTCCATCGCTATGGGTAAAGCAAGTACAGCCTAAGGAAATTTTGTGATGAACTTGTGATTGCTAAATGAAGATTTCGTGAAATGTAATACAAATGTGTTGCCGGCTTTCTAGCGGCGGTGGTTTCAGACTGTTAGGCCTGAATGTGAGCAATAAAATTTGGGGAATGAAGATATTTAAGGGTTGGGTGAATAGGGTCAGTGTCGCTATCGCGACAGGTGTTTTGAAATCGGTTCTCGGACCGACGACCGAGATACTTTCTTTTGCTCCGCCAAAAGAAAGTATCCAAAGAAAAGGCGGCCCGGATGCTGCTTTGATCCTGCGCTCCTCGGGTTTGAACGGGGTTGCCTGAAGGGGCCTCCCAGCCCCTGCATGCAACGCGCCGCATCCCTGCGGCGCCCCTAACGGGCTGATCCGTTCAAACCCTCCGGTGCTCGGCGCGGCATACGGGAGAACCCCCCGCCGCGAAGTTTGAAATCCAGCTAATATTTGTGCAGTTTTGTAGGGCGCATTAGCGATAGCGTAATGCGCCGAATGCTTTAAGGCCAACATGCGGCGCAATACGGCTACGCCTATTGGCGCCCTACGAATTGCGTCTTACGGCCTTGAGCGGATCCCGCCGGGTTGGCGCTTGGCCCGCGAAGCGCATGATGATCTGAACCGGTTCGGGGGCCAAGTGGTAAGCCCTCCGGTGTAGGTCAGCTCGGTCGAGGTGTTAGACTTCACTGCTGTACCAAGCCTGGTACTTGTTGGAAGTTGCAAGCCGCCGCTTGCCTTTGCTCAGGTTGCACGCTTGGCAGAGCAGCTGCAGGTTGGTGACGTCGTTAATCCCGCCTTCTGCCAACGGGATGATGTGGTCGTAGTGCTCTACGCTGCTGACAGAAACCAAACCACTGAGGTCGGTGTTGCAGGATGCGCACATGCCTCTGTCACGAAAGTAGACCGCCCGTCGTGCCCATTCTGGGATGTAGGCGCGAGTGGGTACTCCATCCTTCTGAAGGAGCAGAGCGTCATCGCCTTGAAGTTGATCGCGTCCAATCTCACCAACTACACCAGCGATGTAGCCATTGAGTCTTGCTAGGAGTGTTCGATTGCTGAAGAGAACATAGAACACTTCGTTCGCGAGTTGCGTCATGAGATCATCGAGTTCGCCGGTTAGTCGAAGGTCGGTGTGGTAGTCATGGACATCGTCTTCCGAAGCGTCGGCGAGCGATACGTTGCGCTGTGCAAGCCACTGGCGGAAACCCGGAGCCTCAATACCGTGGTGCTTCAGTGCTCGGTCGACCCATAGTTCAGCCTTTGGGTTGTTAGCCAAGGAGTCGAGAGAAACATCATCTAGAGTTTCGTACATCAGGTCCTCGATAACGTACTCGGAGAAGCTGTGCAGGACACTCCGCTTAGGAAATGGCCGCAAGAATAGCGAGACCTCACGGTCTTCGTGCCAACTGTGGAGGTTGCGGAGAAAGTCGAAGGTATCTCCGAGCACGTTGTGAACGATGTTCGCGTAGTAGTACGTCTCGTAGAACTCCATACGGAGTAGGGATTCGCGCATTTCCTGTGACGCCTAATGTAGAACTAACCGTGCGTGGCCCGGAAAGCTGAATAAACAAAGCCATATTATAACCGCGCTCCGGTTGAGTGCCATGTTAGGCCTAGCCACGGCCTCAAGTTGTGGCTTCGGCAAAATAGAAAGTAATGAAGTAGCGATCATTTTATCGGGAAAAGAGCGCATAGAAGAACAACGAGGAGTAACAGTCGGCTTAGTAGATCAAATATGCGAATTCCCACCACAGCACGCCCCACATAACCATACCAGCGCCGCGAACAATTAAATGCAGATCGCCAATAACAAATCAGTACGAAAAACATAAAAGCAAATTCAAGGACGCCCAAGGGAATTGAAACAGCGGGGTGCAGCTTGTATCCAAATGCAAACAGATTCGCAAACCCCAATTTGCTGCCAATTACCATTGCTAATATCCATGGTAATGCTGCAAGCAGGAGGAATGTAGGTAGAGCTTTTGCTTGGCCTTGCCATGCACTTCGTAGCCAATTCATCATGATATGCGCCTAACGTTGTAGGTAAAGTAGGGTAGGGTGGGCACGGTTTTGGTGCCCACGCGGCATTGAATATGTACATTTGATCGGTGGGCAGAAAAGCGTTGCCCACCCTTATATCTCGATTCTGACCGAAAAAAGCGGCAGAATCCCCGACTGATCATCGGGGGGCGATGGGGAAGACGTGCCCACCCTGAGGCTTGAAAGCCTGCCTTGTAGATAGTTCTCTCCATCGCCCGCACTCACTTTAAAGTTCGAACGGTATTCTAAGGGCTTGGTTCGCCTTGACCCTGTATTCATAAGGCTGAACTTTGCGAGTGTCCATTCTGATCAAGCAGTCTAAGTTTGTCATTTTTACCCAGAGATAGCGCTCATGACTTCTACTATCATCGGCATCGATATTGCCAAGCTCAAATTCGACGTAGCCCGGCTCGCCGAAGGCAAATATAAACATGCCAAGTTCGCCAACAACCTCGAGGGCTTTGCCGCGTTCGCCGCTTGGCTAGACGGTTTTGGCGACACCGACCGGCGCCTTTGCCTGGAAGCCACTGGCGCTTACGGCCTGCCCCTGGCAGAGTTTCTCGCCGACGGTGGCTACTTCGTCAGCGTGGTGAACCCCGCTCAAATTCATGCCTTCGGAAAAAGCGAGCTGAGCCGCGCCAAAACCGATA
Source organism: Methylomonas sp. 2F7 (assembly GCF_057126975.1). Lineage (NCBI taxonomy): Bacteria > Pseudomonadati > Pseudomonadota > Gammaproteobacteria > Methylococcales > Methylococcaceae > Methylomonas > Methylomonas sp. 2F7. Next base: position 3,232,078 of record NZ_CP195203.1, on the reverse strand, counting down.
AGGCCGACGCCAAGCTGATTGCCCGCTATGCCCTGCAAGCCGACTTGGTTGCCTGGAAGCCGCTACCCGCGAATCTGCGCCAGTTGCAAGCCCTCACGCGTCGCTTGGAGCACTTGCTGGAGATGCAGCGCATGGAGCAAAACCGACTGGAGACAGCTGATACCGCTATTGTCCCTTCCATCAACACGGTACTGGCAACATTGGCGGCCGAACTGAAGGCTACCCGTCAAGCCATCCAAGACCATGTCGACAAGGATCCCGATCTCAAGCAGCAAAGCGATCTGCTGACCTCCATTCCGGGTATCGGCCCCGCCACGACCGCCTATTTGCTCGTGGCCTTAAGTCCTCACCATGGCTACGCCAACGCCAAACAAGTCGTGGCCCAAGCCGGCCTCGCACCCGCCATCCGACAGTCAGGACAATGGCAGGGCAAAACGCGTATTGCCAAGACCGGTGACGCTCGGTTGCGCAAAGCGCTTTATCTACCCGCTTTGGTCGCCTGGCAACATAATCCAGCCATTCGCGTCCAATGCCAACGACTAAAAGCTAATGGCAAAAACGGCAAGCTCATTGTCTGCGCCGCCATGCGTAAGCTCATTCATCTGGCTTTCGCTATCTTGAAATCCGGTAAACCTTTTGATCCTAATTTTTCCCTTGCATGAGCGGGTTTAAGACGGTATCTACGTTTTTTGATTTTTCGTTAGATTTCGGGAGTGGATTTTTCCCTTTATTCCGCCCCGAGCATCGGAGCTTTTGGCGAGAATAGCCCGTTAGGGGCGCGGCAGGGATGCCGCGCGTTTTCGGAGGGCCAGGGATGGACCTTCCGAAAACCCTCGGCAAAAGCGAGAAGCACAGGAAATTGGCGGAATGTCGGGTGGCCTTTTCTTTGGATACTTTCTTTTGGCCAAGCAAAAGAAAGTATCGCGGTTGTCGGTCCGCGAACCGACATTAAAATAACCGTCGCGTTAGCGACACAAAACCTTAACCAGATGGTATTCGACAAGCCTGGATTCACCCAGTTTTAACCACGTCTCCGTCGAATCCCCCCCAAACTCACCACCACCCCACTAACAAACATCAATAAAGACGGCGGCAACGGCACTGCGGTGATGTCGACGCCGATGCCGGCATTAATCGCCAACGGACTTTGATTTAAAAAGATCAAACCTTGATTGAGATCATTCAAATCACTGGTAATGGCGATATTCAAAGTTCCCGCTGTGACGGCTTGAAAATGCAAAACCGCTAAGGAGATTAACGAGCCCACTTCATTCAAGCTCAAACCAGGAAACGCCATACCAGCAGCAGCCAAGTTCACGTCATCTTGCGTTGAAATATCGGTGAATAATGAGTTGATAGTGCTTCCCAAAAACTGCGCGGCACCCGCGCCGCCGAGTTGGGTATTAACACCAAAGCCCAACACCAGTTCATCTGAGCTGGCGTTAGCCAACGGTGCGAATGCGAGCAATTCAACATCAAAATAATCACCAATGTGGGTGAGGCCTGAGGTATGTGGCAATGCCAAAAATGCGGGTCCGCTAGCCAACATAATGGCTGACGATGAAATTGATCCCGAATTTATTGGAGTTTGACCCGCTTGGATTTCTATACTGCCTCGAGGCAAAATTTGAATGTCGCCTCCCGCAATACTTGGTGGTTGTTTAGCTCTCAGATCTACCGGGGATTGACCTGTTCGGATCTCTAAATTGCCGCCAGAGAAAACTTGAATATCGCCGGATGTGCTAAGCGTACTCGCCTGGTTGTTACCAGACCAAAATACAACAGCAAGTAATAGGCCGTAACGCCATGTCATATTTTTCATAAAACCTTCTTCAACAAATAAAAATTAATCGGTAATTTATGCGGCGCTTATGGCTTGCTGATAGCCGCGTAGCTATTGAAATAGCCGTACCAAATCCGGTAGTCCGCCATGCTGACGCAACCTGACTTGTCGTAATCCGCTTCCCGGTTAAAGCCAACCCCGCTGCATTTGCCGACCTGAGCTTTGATCAGATTGGCGTCGTTGCTATCGACATCGCCGTCGTTATCCAGGTCGCCGGGCACGAACAGTTTGATTAACAAAGGATCGTGGTCGGATGACCGATAAGCATCGGCCGCGTAGAAACTGCTTACTTGATTCGCCGATTTGAACTCCGTGTTGTAATCCAGGGATCTCGGTTCGTCGGCATTGATATGCCATTCGCTGACGCTTTTGACTTGCGACGCTAGCGAGGCGTTTGCCAGAGCGTGATCCAGATAACCGGCCGCGCCGTCGAACACATAGCTGTATGCGGCTTGATTACCGACAAAGGTTTCCAGCAGATTTTGATAACCGGCGTTTTTCAAGGCGCTGATCGGGTCTTCCTGCGCATAGCTATTCAGGTCGCCGATGATCAAGGCGTTGCTGACACCGTTATGGGTAGGATCGCTGGCCAACCAGCTCGCCAGGGCTTGTGCGGCATCGGTGCGGGTTTGGTTGCAATTGCCTTGGCCGTCACCGGTGTCGGGGTCATTGACATCGTCGCAAGCCGAACCTTTGGATTTAAGGTGGTTCACGGCCACTGTCAGCAGTTTGTTGGAGGCTTTGTCCAAGAAGGTTTGGGCAAGGGCCGGACGATTTTTGGTGTCGATAAACAAGGGATTGACCGAGGAATCCAAAATAGCCACCGAGCCGGACGCCGACACTTTCGCGGGCTTATAAATAATACCCACGGCGATTTCGTCGGTGCCGACTTTGCTCAAGCTGGGATTGATGAAGGCGTAAGTACCGGCGCCGGCCAGTTGATTCAAACCGTTCACCAAATCGGCAATCGCGCTGTTGCTGCCGTAGCCGTCGTTTTCGATTTCCATCAAACCGATGACGTCGGCGTTGAGCGCATGAATGGCCGGAATAATTTTGGCGCGCTGGCGATTAAACTCCGCGAGCGTATCCGCGCCGCGAGAAGTTGGGAAGCCTGCGCCCAGGCCGTTACCGTTAAAGTAGTTCAACACGTTAAAACTAGCGACTTTCAGAGAACCCAAGCTTGATAAGGTCGGAGCCGGGCTGCGGCTGTTGTCGGCGACAAAGGTCAATGGTTGAGTCGGTTGCAGGCGGTACACGCCAAAGTCGTAAGCCAATACACCGGTAGCTCCAACTACTGAGTCGCCGCTGCGCAACGGAGTAGCGGCGCTCAAACCGGTCGGTTGTGGGTAAATCACCGGATCCGGATTTTGTACGTTGATGCCGTCGTCTACCAACAGTTGGTTGGCCAAGTTTTGCGCGGCAACATCGATAGCGGCCTGGCCGGGAGTGGCTACTTGCGTGGGTGTGAATAAGCGGCCGCCGGATGACAGCAAGAATTCGCCGAAACGGCCCAGGTTGAAGTTTTCGGTGACGGTCAGGGTTTGCGGAAGACTGATCAGCATGCCTTCCCAGCGCTCGGGATCATTGCCGGCGCTGTCGAAAGGCAGATTTACTTCAACTGCGGCTGGCAAGGTATTGCCGGAAGAACAGACATCGACCGAGCTGACGGCTTCCATGCGGGTCATAGAGAATGTTTCGGTCACGGTGCCGACGATGTGTACTTTGTCGCCGACATTAACCGGCAGGCTGGACGAGACGAACAAGCCTTCCGAGGTCGCGTCGTTAGCATCCGCACCGCTAACTTGTTGTACGAAAAAACCGTTTAAATTCGTGCTGCCTTGGAAATCGGCGCTAACAACGGCTTCCACATGTTGCACGCTGCCGCTCAAGGGACTAACGCCGCTTGTGCCTTGGATTGCGCTAATTAGCGTTGCGGCTTGGCCGCATTGGGAGACGGGTGGAGGAGGTGGAGGTGTGACGCCACCGAAATTTTGGCCAGTGTTGACAGCACCGAATGAGTTAGCCGAAGCCGTGGCCCAGGTGAAATCTTCGTAGCTGCTGCCACTGCCTTTCAGTTGCAGCGAATGGCCGACGGGTGTTGAATTGGTTTCGGTGACGCCAATGTCCTTACTCGTCATGCCGTTGGCAGGGCCGCCAACAGCTGCAAACGGTGAGGGTTCGTAGCTTAAATACTGAACTACCGTGCTGCCGTTGACTAAGGCTATACCGTCTGGTGATCCATTTTGGATGCCGTTGCTTGGGTAACTGAAACTCAGTGTTCCAAACCCGTTGCCGGTTTGGTCGGTAATGGTGCCGCTGAGGCTTTTGGTATTGTAAACCGCGCCGCCATTGCCGTTATACAGGACAATCGACCATCCGCTTAGGTCAGTGCCGGCTGGGCCGGCAATTTCTATAGCTTCGCCACTGTCGGCGGCACCGCTATCGTCATAGTGGATCTCGTTGATAAACACCGGCGTGGCAGCCTGGGCGTTGCCGAAGAAGCTGAGGGTACTCACTGCCGCCAGCAGCGGGTAGCTGCGGATATGCTTTGCGATCATGGTCGGATGGTCTCTGTGCTTAAAAATCAGTAAACAGGCCTTGGGCCTGAGCTGACTCGCAGAGAAACGCACTCGTCGGCCTAAGGGGGGAAGGCGACGAGCGCGTCATTGGGTAATTTCCCAAAATTCTGCAAGTCCGGTCACATTTTCCGGGATAACAGAGGCGGGAGGGTTAAGATACCGTGACGGTTTAGCGAAGTTTTTGTGACATGTAATACAAACGCCAATCAGGCCAGTCGTGCTAAGGGTTTAGCAATTAGCCGGATGACGGTTTAGCCAAGGTGCGGCAATTCTCCGTCATGCTGCTGCGTTAATTGCGGCGTTTCTTGCGCCAGCCAGCGGATCAATTCCAGTCTGCCGTCCTGATGTTCGACGATGGCCGTGCAACTTTCCACGAAGTCGCCGGTATTGACGTACAAGAAGCCTTCGATTTCCTTGATTTCGGCATGATGAATATGCCCGCAGATTACGCCGTCCAGGCCTTCGTTTTTTAGGGTGCGAACAATACTTTCCTCGTAGTCGGAAATAAATTGCACCACATTCTTGACTTTGAACTTCACAAACGCCGCTAATGAGAAGTGCGATTGCCTACCGAACAGGCGTCTAAACAGCCGCAGGAAACGGTTGATTTCGATCAGCCAGTCGTAGCCCAAGCTGCCGATCTTTGCCAGCCACTGGTGATGTTTGGCGATAGTGTCGTATTCGTCGCCATGCACGATCAGGAAGCGTTTGCCCTTTGCGGTGGTGTGAATATCCGAGTTTTTCACGACGATGTCGCCGAACACGTAATCGTCGTAATCGCGGACGTTTTCGTCGTGGTTACCGGGTACGTAGATAATTTGCGTGCCGTGTCTGGCTTTACGCAGGATTTTTTGAATGATGGTGTTGTGATCGCGCGGCCAGTACATTTTTTTGGACAAGGCCCAAAAATCGATGATGTCGCCGACCAGGTACAGTTTTTCGCTGTCGTTATGTTTTAAAAAATCCAGCAGGGCATCGGCTTGGCATTGGGTCGAGCCAATGTGCAGGTCGGAAATCCAGATGGTGCGATAAAAAGAGGTATTCATAAGCAAACGCCAAATATTGGTATCGGACGTAGGCTATTCTTGTCTGCGTTTATGACAACAGCATGACAGAGTCGGCTTGTCGCTTTTTTGCCGGTGAATGTGGGCGACGGATTTTTTTGGGGGCTTTTTGCAGGCTTTAGACTATGGCTGTTAGAAATATGTTTCTTAAAAACAATAGCTAACGAGCCACGTTTCGCGTGTCTGACAGGGTTATGTCACATTCCTGTAATGTACTTGTTCTAAGGTTTGCTTATTACCGAGACCCTGGCTAAACAAGCAAGAGAACTGACGATGACGAAGCAAACAGACACACCCAATAATGTGCATACCTTACATGCGTATGACACCGATTTGGGGCATATGCACAGTTTGATGCTGGATATGACGGACCTTTTGGTTTATCAGCTGGAGCAGGCGATGCAGGCCCTGGATTACGGCGACGGCGAACTGGCGCAAAAAGTCGTTTCGCGGCATAAAAAGGTCAAACATTTCGAAAGCAAGATTGATGGCGAAGTATTGAACATCATTGCCCGGCATTGTCCGGTGGCAAATGATCTGCGCTATGTGTTGTCAACATCGAAAATCGCGGTGGAGCTGGAGAAAATCGGTGTCGAAATTGTCGAGTTCGCCGAGCTGATTACGGTGTTGTTCGACCCGAACACTAGCGACCCCAATCAAAAGCTGCTGACGGACATAGTAAAAATGGGTGGTTTAATCAAGCTGATTTTGGATAAACTGATGGTGGTTTTCGAAAGTCGGGATTCCAAGCAGGCTTACGCCCTGTTGCAATGCGACAGGGATTGCGAGTCAGAATTGCAGGAGGGTATCAAGCATCAACTAACCTTAGTATTGCACGATGCCCGCATGATCCGCCGAGCTCTGGATGTGATGCAAATGATGAAAGCCATGGAGCGTTGCGGCGAGCATTGCCGGAACATCGCCGAGCACGCGATTTTCATGTTGGACGGTATTGATGTGCGGCATGGCGGTCTAGCGATTAAGGAAAGTTGCATTAACAATCCCAGCTGATTAAGCGGACAAGCCGACCGCTTGGCTTTAGAGGCGATCTTTGACAACGAATCCCGTTACCAAAAACACTTATTTGCAAGACGCCGTGGTCGATGAGGTCCTGAGAGAATTGATGGACATTCGCGCGGAAATGATTGCAGAAACCGCAGGGTGTCAGCAGCGCATCGATCAAGTGGAGGGCAATAACCGGGATAGCGCCCGTAATATGCTGCATTATCTAGCGCTACGCCGCCGCGACCTCAGGCCCTTGCAACTAAAACTGGCTGCCCTGGGGCTGTCGTCGTTGGGGCGAGCGGAATCGCACGTGTTGGCAACCATCGATGCGGTTTTGGAGGTTTTGCATCGCTTAACCGGACAGGATTGGGTGCCGCCTAATCAAGAGACGGTAGTGGTGGATTTTTCTGCCGGCGAGCGATTGCTGGTCGACCATACTCATTGCTTGTTGGGGGAGGCCGCAAATGGCCGTGGTGTGAGGATCATGGTGACCATGCCCAGCGAAGCGGCGGAAGACTATTCGCTAATTCATAATCTGCTTGAGCAAGGCATGGATTGTATGCGCATCAATTGCGCCCATGATGACACGGTGGCATGGATGCAAATGATAGCTCATCTGCGACAAGCCGAGCGTGCGCTGGGCAAAACTTGTCGTGTCGTGATGGATCTGGCCGGTCCCAAGTTGCGGACCGGCCCGCTCGATCCCCGATTAGCGGTGCTGCGAATTCGTCCGACGCACGACGACCACGGTCGACTCATCGCGCCGGCGCGCGTCTGGTTAACAGACATGTCGCAGCCCACTGCTCCGCCTTCACCCGCTAATGCCTGTTTGCTATTGCCAGGCGAATGGCTACGCCGTTTATACCTGGGTGAGCAACTGAAATTCACCGATGCCCGCGGCGCGAAACGAAACCTGACAGTGGTTGACATTACTGAGCAGGGTTATTGGGCGGAGGCGACGCAAAGCGCTTATATCGTTCCCGGCACGGTTTTGAATCACGAGCGTAAGGTGGCTCATGCCGATGATCGCCAAGTGACTATCAATCTGTTACCGCAAGCTGAAAATGCCATTTTGCTAAAACAGGACGATTTGTTGATCTTAACGCGTGACCTGGCGCCCGGTCGGCCGGCAACTTATGACAGTAGCGGCCAGGTGCTGACGCCGGCCATGATCGGTTGCTCCATTCCGGAGATTTTTGACGATGTTCGAGCGGGAGAGCCGATCTGGTTCGATGATGGCAAAATTGGTGGCGTGATCGATAGAGTTGAGTTTGCCCAAGTTCTGGTCAGAATCACCCATGTGCGTGCGCGCGGTGAAAAACTGAGAGGCGATAAGGGAATCAATCTGCCCGAGAGCAGACTAGGGATCAGTGCGTTGACGGCCAAGGATATCGAAGATCTGGGTTTCGTGGTCGAAAATGCCGATGTCATAGAATTGTCTTTCGCCAATAGCGCGCATGATGTCGAGTTACTGCATGAACATATGGCGCGTCTGGGGGATAGACGGCCGGCGATCGTGCTAAAAATTGAAACCAGGCGGGCGTTCGAAAACTTGCCGGCCATGTTGCTGGCCGCTATGCGAGCGCCTTGTTGCGGGGTGATGATTGCCCGTGGCGATTTGGCTGTCGAGTGTGGTTTTGAACGTCTGGCCGAAGTGCAGGAAGAAATATTATGGATCTGCGAAGCTGCCCATGTGCCGGTGATCTGGGCGACGCAGGTTCTGGAAACGCTCGCCAAGGAGGGGATGCCCTCGCGGGCGGAAATTACCGATGCCGCCATGGGCGACCGGGCGGAGTGTGTGATGATCAACAAGGGGCCGCATGTACTTAGCGCGGTGCGCGTTTTGGACGATATTCTCAGGCGTATGCAGCAGCATCAAGCCAAGAAACGCGCGATGCTTCGCGAACTGCGGCTGGCGCATACGTTGAAGCCCCAACAAGCGTCTATCAACGAGTGTAGCTTGACCGAAATCATTATTTAGCGCAGCTAGGGAGTATGGAAATGAGTCAGATGTTGCAGTTCCCGCTGCAAAATTTTGATGCTTACTGTCAAGATTTGCATAAATTGCAGCTTAATCCAGGGTATATCATGTATGCAAACCGGCATGCGGGTAATGATCAACCGGCAGCCCGTTTGATCCCGCCAAATCAACTCGAGGCCGCCTTGGTGCATATCGATGCACCTTCCGATGACACCTTTAAACGGCTGGTGCGGTTGGGTGTGTTATTGGACACGGAATGGGATCGCAGCACCGAAAATTGGGTGATCGTTTCTTTCGAAGGCTGGGAGGTGTTGCACAAGGCCTTTTGTCGGTTGAACATGAGGGTTGAGAAATCGATGATGGAGTTAATCGGGTAAACCCTACGTTCACGCACCGGTTTGTAGTGTCCTTTAAAACAAAAAAGCCAGCATTGCTGGCTTTTTTAATGTTGGTGTTTGCTAAATGGCTATTTGTGAATTTCCAAATGCAAGGCCCGGTATTCTTCGGTCAACTTATGGGTTGGCGCGTAGTGAATCAAAGGCTGAGCATCGCTATGCGACTCGCGGACTTTCACCGAGGTGGATATTTTGGTTTCCAGTACCGGCAAGCCTTCAGCTATCAATTCATCAACCAACTGGCGGGGTAAGTTGGCTTGTTTCTGATATTGATTAACGATGACGCCTTCTACTTCCAGTCTGTCGTTATGATCGGCTTTGACTTCAGCGATGGCGCGCATCAGTGTGTACAGTGCTTCGCGGGCGAAGGTGTCGCAGTCGAAGGGAATCAGACATTTTTCGGCGGCGATTAACGCGGACAGGCTGTAAAAATTCAGGATAGGTGGGGTGTCGATATAGATTTGATCGAAGCCTTCCAGCTTTTCTAGCGCCTCTTTTAATTTGTAAATTTTATGCCGCGATTCCAATCTGCTTTGCAGACCTTCCAAGTCGGAATGGGAAGGCAGCACGTAAAGATTGGGGAAAGGGGTTTCATGAATCAAACCGTCCAAGCCTTCCTTACCGCCACCGAACAGGCCGAGGCCTAGACTGTCTTTAAAAAAGTGGGCGATGGTCTTGTCGGAATCGGCGACCTTGTTGCCCAACAAGTATTGGGTGGAGTTGCCTTGCACATCGAGATCGATCACCAGGGTTTTTTTACCCTCGACGGCGCTGATGGCTGCCAGGTTACAGGTAATGGTAGATTTACCCACGCCGCCTTTCTGATTGAAAATCACCCTGCGCATAATCGCCCTCGATTGTTAAAAAATAAAAGCCCGCATTATAAGGTTAAAGCCTGCAATATCAAACGCGTGAGAAACTGTCGCCTTTGCACTCGGGGCAGGCCGGCATAATACTGGTGGATTTGAAGGCGATTTGTTTGCCGCAGGCATCGCAGACGAAAGTGCCGGGACCGGCTACTTCACCACTTTTATAAGGATGATAGAGCTTGGCTTCCATCTCCAATGCGGCCAGTTTGACCTTGGTTTTGTCGGCTATGTCCATGAATGCGTCCAAGGCAAAGTTTTCGATCAAATCAATGTCAAACTTCAACCACTCGGACAGCGAATTACTGTCGTTTTGTTGCGATGGCGCGGTAGCAACATGCTCGACGTCGCGCATTACATAGTCGGCGATTTTGTTGATTTCTTCTTGCGTATGCCCGCCCAGTGCGCTGGTTTTTTCCTTGGCTATTTCCAAGGCGTCGGCGACGGTGTGCAGCGTATCGTCCAAGGCCTCGTAAAGATGGCCCATCAGATCGTCGTACGCTTTGATCAGTTTGTTTTCGCCCATGGCTGCTCCCGGTGTTGTTTTAATTTTCACGCTTTAGCTTTAAGCGTCTCTAAGGTATTCTAGCGCCTTTTTACAGCAAAAGACGAATAGGATGGAAGAGCATTACAAGCCTTCGGCAATAGAGCAAAAAGTACAGGCCGACTGGGAAAAATCCGGGGTGTTTACTGCCTCTGAAGATACCGGCAAGGAAAAATACTATTGCCTATCGATGTTTCCTTATCCCAGCGGCAAGCTGCACATGGGCCACGTCCGTAACTACACCATCGGCGACGTGATCAGCCGTTTCCAACGGATGCAGGGCAAACATGTGTTGCAACCGATGGGTTGGGACGCCTTTGGTTTGCCTGCAGAAAACGCCGCCATGCAAAACAAGGTGCATCCGGCCGACTGGACCTATTCGAATATCGATTATATGCGTGACCAGCTGAAACGGCTGGGTTTTGGTTACGACTGGAGCCGCGAACTGGCGACTTGCGATCCCAGCTATTACCGTTGGGAGCAATGGTTCTTCCTGCGCTTGCTGGAAAAAGGTCTGGTTTATAAGAAAACCGCCCCGGTCAACTGGTGTCCGCACGACCAAACCGTACTGGCCAACGAACAAGTCATCGACGGCTGCTGCTGGCGCTGCGATACCCAAGTCGAGAAAAAGGAAATTTCCCAGTGGTTTTTGAAAATTACGGCTTATGCCGACGAATTGCTGACCTCGCTGGATAAACTGCCGGGGTGGCCCGAGCAGGTCAGAACCATGCAGGCCAACTGGATCGGCCGTTCCGAAGGCGTGGAAATGGATTTTGCTGTCGACGGCTTTGATGCGCCGATTCGCATCTATACCACTCGCCCCGATACCGTGATGGGCGTGACTTATGTCGCCGTTGCTGCCGAACACCCGTTGGCCTTGAAAGCCGCTGAAAACAATGCCGACATCGCCGCCTTCATCGAATCTTGTAAGCTGATGGAAACCTCCGAAGCGGCGATGGAAACCATGGAAAAGCGCGGCATCGCTTCCGGTTACCAGGCTATTCATCCTTTGACTGGCGAATCCGTGCCGGTGTGGATTGCCAATTTCGTGTTGATGAGTTACGGCACTGGTGCGGTAATGTCGGTACCTGCGCACGATCAGCGCGATTACGAGTTTGCCAAGCGATATGGCATTGCCATCAAGGAAGTCATTGCTTCGACCGATGGCGCCGACGATAGCGTTGCGGAAAAGGCCTTTACCGATAAAGGCGTGCTTAAAAATTCCGGTGAATTTGACGGTTTGACTTTCAAACAAGCCTTCGACGCCATCGCCGCCAAACTAGCTGGTCTCGGCAAAGGCGAGCGTAAAACCAATTTCAGATTGCGGGATTGGGGTGTTTCTCGGCAACGTTACTGGGGCGCGCCGATTCCGGTGATTTATTGCGATGACTGCGGTACCGTGCCGGTGTCGGACGCGCAGTTGCCTGTTACATTGCCGCGCGACGTGGTGCTGGACGGCTCGCAATCGCCGCTGGCCGCCCATCCGACCTTCCCGCATACCACTTGTCCGAAATGCGGCAAACCGGCGCGGCGCGAAACCGATACCTTCGATACCTTCATGGAATCGTCTTGGTATTTCGCCCGTTACGCCAGCCAGGATTGTGACACCGCGATGCTGGATCAACGCGCCAATTATTGGTTGCCGGTTGATCATTATATTGGCGGCATCGAACATGCGATTTTGCATTTGCTGTACGCGCGTTTTTTCACCAAGTTGCTGCGCGACGAAGGCCTGGTGGTTTGCGATGAGCCGTTCAAGAACTTGCTGACGCAAGGCATGGTGATCGCCGAAACCTTCTATCAAATTGACGATCACGGCCATAAGCGCTATTTCAATCTGACCCAGATTGATGTCGAACGCGACGCTAAAGGCAAGATTATCGGCGCCAAGTTATTGGAAGACGGTTCGCCGGTGACAGTTGGTGCAGTGGAAAAAATGTCGAAGTCGAAAAACAACGGCGTCGATCCACAGGTCTTGATCGACAAATATGGCGCCGATACCGTGCGCTTGTACACCATGTTTACTTCGCCGCCGGACCAATCGCTGGAATGGAACGATGCCGGCGTGGAAGGCGCCTTTCGTTTTCTGAAGCGTTTGTGGCGGCAAGTTTATCTGCACATTGAAGCCGGTTTGCCGAATCAGGCCCTGGACAAGGCCGCTTTGAGCGACGATCAGAAAGTGTTGCGTCGGCAGTTGCATCAGGCTTTGCAAAAAGTCAGCGACGACATGGCGCGCCGCCATACTTTCAACACCGCGATTGCCGCCAACATGGAGTTGGTCAACGCGTTGAATAAATTCGAAGACGATAGCGCAAATGGCAGGGCAACCCGTCAGGAAGTGCTGGAGGCCATCGTCTTGATGCTGGCCCCCATTATTCCGCATGCGGCGCAAGAGCTTTGGAACGAGTTGGGACACAACGATGACATCGTGGTTGCCGCTTGGCCGGTGCTTGATGAATCGGCGTTACAACAGGATGCCATCGAGATGGTGGTGCAGGTCAATGGCAAGTTGCGCGGGAAATTATCGGTAGCGGCGACGGCTTCCAAAGAGCAAGTCGAAGCGTTGGCTTTGGCTGACGAGAACGTGCAGCGTTATCTCGAGGGTAAGCCGGTGAAAAAGCTGATTGTAGTGCCGCAAAAACTGGTGAATATCGTTGTTTAAACGCTGGATTTTCGAGAAGCAGATGATTAATCACTTGAGCCGGATGGTCTTGTTTGGAACTTTGGCGCTGCTGCTTGGCTGCGGATACCATCTGCGCGGTTCGATAGAGATGCCGGAAGTGCTGAAAAACATGTATGTGTTTGGCGCTTCCGTGCCCTTACAGGGTGAACTGCAAGCCATCATGAAAGCCTCGAAAGGCAAAATCGTCGGCTCCCCCAACGATGCCGGCGTGGTGGTCAAGGTGCTACGGGAAGACATGCGTAACCGGGTACTGACCATCGGCTCAACCGGTAAATCCAGCGAATCCGAGCTGGAATATTATCTGCGCTTTCAATTTTTCGACAGCAAGGAAAATGCGTTGATGGATGAGCAGGTTATAGAAATTTCCAGGGAGTTTTTCAACGACCAAACTGCGGTGCTGGCGAAGGGCAACGAAGAGCAATTGATTCGTAACGAAATCTATAAGCAAGTGGCGCGGATGATATTAGCCAGAGCCAGGATAGCCGTCGATACGCAGAAAAAATAAGTATGCGCCTAAAGCTTGACCAGTTAACTGCCGCCTTACACAAAGAGCTGGTACCGGTTTATCTGGTTAGTGGTGATGAGCCTTTACAACTTGGCGAAGCAGCGGACGACATTCGGCGCGCGGCGCGCGAGGCTGGTTTTTCCACTCGCGAGGTCATTGCTGTCGATACCGGCAATGAGTGGCCGCAATTGACTCTCGAAGCCGAATCCCTTTCTATTTTTTCCGACAAAAAGCTCATCGATTTGCGCTTGCCTTCCGGCAAGCCGGGTTTGGAAGGCAGTAAAGCCCTAAGCGCGTATTGTCAGCATCCGCCCAACGATACAATATTGCTAATCACGGCCGGTAAGCTGGATAGTGCGGCGCAGAAGTCGCAATGGTTTCAGGCCTTGGATAAAGTTGCGTGCGTCGTGCAGGTCTGGCCGTTACAAGGGCCGGAGTTGTTGCAGTGGTTGCAGCGCCGGGCGGAGCGGAAGGGCATGCATTTGGAAGCGGATGCGCTAAAAAGTCTGGCAGTGCGAGTCGAGGGCAACTTGCTGGCCGCGGCCCAGGAGCTTGAAAAACTGTATATCTTGCATGGGGCTAATCGTATCAACAAACCCATGGTTGAGGACGATGTGGCTGACAGCGCTCGCTTCGACGTGTTTAAATTGATGGATGCTTTGTTGTCGGGCAAGGTGAATCGATCCGTTAAAATTCTTGCCGGGCTCAGAGCTGAAGGCGTCGCGGCACCGGTGGTGCTGTGGGCCATAAGCCGTGAAGCGCGTACGCTGATTAATATCAAGACCGAATTAAAGCGGGGTGGGAATCCAGAAGTCCTCTACAAAAAATATCAGATATGGGACAAGCGCAAGCAGTTGGTGCATGAGGCCTTGCAGAGATTGAAGGTCAAGGAATTGCAGGGTATTTTGCAGGCCAGCGCCAATGCTGATAGCCAGATCAAAGGCCAAATGGCCGGCGACGAATGGGAAGGCTTGTTTGGGATTTGTTTGTTGTTTTCCAAGGGATTACGGCTTTAGACGCCGGTCCGGAATAATTCATCGCCCAAGCGATAGGATAGCTTGGGCGATGAATTGGACGTGCTTTAGATATAGAGTTGTTTAAGCAACGCTGTTTTTGCGTTTGCCGGCACTAATCAAGCCGATCAGACCAGTGCCAAACAGCCATACGGCTGTCGGTACAGGAACTGCTGTCAATTGGATCGAGCCATCCACGGCAGCAAGTACGCCGGTGCTTTTGTTTTGGCCCAAAACGCTATTAATTCCCGACAGTAAAGATGAGTTGTTCAAATTGATCGAAAAAATTGAGTGGCCGCCGGTTATGCCTGGGGTGTAGACGTTGGAGTCGTAGCTACCAAAAATACCGGAAAAATTTAAATCCAGTTGCTCGGCGCCTACGCCTGCTGGCGATATGACCCCGGAACCGCCGGTTACGGTGCCGGATAAAATTGCAGCTCCGTTGTTGAAGCCGCTATCGCCCGTAAAACTGTAATCGGGTGTCGTGTCAAAATACAGGTTAACTGCTCCGCCCGAGAAGTTGAAGGATTGGAAACCTGAGAAATTACTGTAGGTGCCGTTCAGGGTTGCAGCCACAGTCAATTCAAAACCCGAGCCCGCGCCGGAGATATTCAATTCCGGAACATTGATGCCGGCATTATTCAGGAAATGACCATCCACCATGGTTTGGAAATAAGCAGTAAAGGTAGTTGCGCTGGTAAATTGCACCAAGGTAATGCCTGAACCAAAATCGTAAGTATCAAATGGGCCTACTATCGCTTCGTCGCCAGTAGCGCCAGTAGCGGCTGTATAATTCGCCGTTCCGGCCCATGTACTCGCCATTGAAACAGGAGCCACCAAGCTTAATCCCGCAGCCAGAAGCATGGTTTGCTTTAAACGATTTGTGAAAATATTCATATTTATACAACCTCAAAAAATAAAAAATTACTCCCCCTTTGCAGAGGCTTATACCTGTTTTTGTTATTCAATTCAAATAACGATTCTATTACACCGTTTGATCACTGGAAGAATACTGATTACAAGCGGTGTGCCGCAGGTTTTATGCAAATAAACTACTTGAGAGGTGAATAAAAATAGGCCTGCTGCTTGGATAGCTTTTCTAAGAAAGGCCGTCAGCGAATGGTTTTAGAATCCGGCACAATAGGTCGGGTCATTTTTCTTACACAGAGTAACCCCCGTATCCCACAGGAAACCCGCCATGCCCTCTTGGTACTCAGATAATTCCCAGTCGATAGGTCGAACGCCTTTGGTGCGGATCAACCATATCAGCCAAGGATTGAACGCGACGCTGCTGGTGAAAATTGAAGGCCGCAATCCGTCCTATTCGGTGAAATGTCGGGTCGGTGCGTCTATGGTCTGGGCCGCTGAGCGTCAAGGCTTATTAACGGCAGGTACAACTTTACTGGAAGCCACCAGCGGTAATTCCGGTATTGCGTTGGCTGCGGTGGCTGCCGCGCGTGGCATACCCATCACGTTAACGATGCCGGACAACATGAGCCAGGAGCGCCGCACATTATTATTGGCGTATGGCGCGAACCTGCTGCTGACCGATGGCGCGCTGGGTATGCGCGCGGCAGTGGAAAAGGCTGAGGCCATCGCCGCGGCCGACCCTGAGCATTATCTATTGCTGGAACAATTTAAAAACCCGGCTAATCCGGCGATACACGAACAAACTACCGGCCCGGAAATTTGGCGGGACTGCGGTGGTAAGATCGATATATTTGTAGCAGGCGTCGGCACCGGCGGTACGATTACCGGTGTGTCGCGTTATCTGAAAAAACATTGCGGTAGGCCGGTACTCAGTGTCGCTGTCGAGCCGGCCGGTAGTCCGGTATTAAGCCAGACCCGCGCCGGGTTGCCTTTGCAAGCCGTGCCGCATGGCATCCAAGGCATAGGTGCCGGCTTTGTGCCGCAGAATTTGGATTTGTCGTTGATTGACTTGATCGAGCCGGTGGAAGACGCTGAAGCCATCGCCTATACACGACGCCTTGCTAAGGAAGAGGGCATTATGGCCGGTATTTCCAGCGGCGCGGCGCTTGCTGTTGCAGTGCGTCTGGCCAAGCGTCCGGAACATGCCGGCAAGATTATCGTCGCGATGTTGCCGGATTCCGGTGAACGTTATTTGAGCTCGTCGCTGTTCGGCGAGTAAAGAGAATGTCAGGGATAGTCGCTGTTAGCGTGCGCGAGCAATTTTAAAATGAGTGTAAGCAGAGCGATTTTTATCGGCGTTAAAGTGCGGTAACCCTGGTTTGGTATTGCGGTTTCTGATTCAATACCGGATTTTTGGCAAGACTCACGCATGAATTATTTGACGATTTTATCCGCGCTGGCCGGGGGAGCAATGATCGGGCTAGCCGCCGCTTTATTGTTGTTTACCCATAAACATACCGCCGGCATCTCCGGCATCGCGGCAGGCATATTACCGCCTTGGAGCGAGAGCAGTGTCTGGCGTGGCTGGTTTCTGGCCGGCCTGCTGGCCAGCGCGCCCCTGTATCGCTTGAGCGGCGCAGACATTGCGCTGGACTTGGATGCCTCGCCCGGTCTGCTGGCAATTGCCGGCCTATTGGTGGGGTACGGTACGCGGCTTGGCGGCGGTTGCACCAGCGGACATGGTGTTTGCGGTATCGCCCGCCTGTCGGTGCGATCTATCGTGGCGACGCTGACCTTCATGCTGACTGCCGGTATCACAGTATTTATTGTTCGTCACTTGCTCTAAACCGGACTTTCTCGATGAAAAATACAGTTTATTTATTCGCTTATGGCCTGCTGTTTGGTTTGGGTTTGATTGTGGCCGGCATGAGCAATCCGGCCAAAGTGTTGGCGTTTCTGGATGTGGCGGGGGCATGGGATCCTAGTTTGGCGTTGGTGATGGCTAGTGCTTTGTTGACGCTGGGGCTGGCGCGCTATTTGATGCATCGCAATAATGACGCCGCTGATCGCGAGCAAGAACCTTCCGCTAGCGTACCGGCCGGTGTGGATGGCAAACTGATTGCCGGTGCGGCGATATTCGGCGTCGGTTGGGGGCTGTCCGGTTTCTGTCCAGGACCGGCTCTGCTGGGATTAAGCGCCGGGGTGTTGGGTAATTATGCGTTTGTTGCGGCGATGTTTGCCGGGTTTTGGTTGTTTCGCTTGTTGCATCAACGCTAGGTAAGCTGCGGTCTGATAGGGGTATAAAACGCTAGCGGCTGGTTTTGCCGGAGATGCAAAATTGCTCGAATATGCCGGTTTTGGCAAATAATCGGCTTGGCCGGAAAGGTGTTACTATTGGATGGTCAACCGCCCATTCGAATGATCAGGGATGGGGTAGAGTAAAGTAATAATTTTTGGAGATAACGGTGGCGGATAGTGTAAAACCGACATTGAAGGACGGTAAAGTCTTAGCAACTCAGGTAACCGACAAGATTTCCACGAAGATCGAGAAAGGTAATTTGGTAAACGTTCATGCAATTGTCGTTCACCAAACCGGCAGCAAAACATCGGCCTCGTCCTTCAGCAGCTACGAAAATGGAAAAAATGGCGCGCATTTTCTAATCGACGTTGATGGCAGCATTTATCAAACCGCGCGGGTAAATCAAAAATGTTGGCATGTCGGCGAAATTCGCAGCCGTTGTTATCAGTTTGGAAATTGCAGTACTGACGAGCTGAAAAATGTAAAAGCTATTCTTTTCGAGCAAAAGAAGTCTTACGTGGCGCGGGTAAATAAACTCTATCAGCACGAAAAAGCTAAAACGTATCCGGATCGCTATCCAACCAATGAAGATTCCATAGGCATAGAAATCGTATCCGGTTTTTCCGCCGATAAAGGTTATGATTTGGTAAGCGACGAGCAAAATGCATCGCTCAAATGGTTGATAAATACCTTGGAGGAATTGTTGGGGCTGACCGCCAACGACATCTATAAACACTCCGAGGTCGGTTATAAACAACCTAGCGAAGCAAGCTCCGCAAAGTGGTAAATGTGATGTGTTCGGTTCCGACACACACAGTACGCACCGCTTTTTGGGTTTTCGCGGCCATGTTCTCGTTAAATGCCTTTGCGATTGATGGGTTTACGCAGGTGCGGGTGGTAATGGCAGGTACCGACCAGCCTGGGGCGTTCTGCGAGGACTTTAAACTTTCCACGCCGAAAGCAAAAAGCGTTTTGCGCAAAGCCAGACCGATAACATCGGCGGAGTATCTGGACGGCTATCGCTATTTACCCTGTTTTGTGAAAGGAACTGCGAATTTTCACGGACGTCCCAGCAAATGGACGATACGCGCCGGTGGTAATATTTCCGTAACGCAAGACGATGGGCTGGAATTTTATTTGGGGTGCGAATCCTGCGCTAAAAGTTTTGGAATAAGCCGTTAGCGTCTCAGCAAACAGAGGAGTTGGATCGTTAGCCTAAGCCGACAATATAGATGCCAGTTTCGCGGCGGCCGGGTCCACCGGCCAATCGGCGGCATCCACCGAATCCAAGGGTAGATTGCGGATTTCAGCCTGCCACTTATGAATGAACTTCCCGTCTGGATCGTATAACCTGGTTTGTTTTTCCAGATCAAAATGCCGCTGGCCGCGCGGGTCGGTGCCCACCCCGGCTTGATATTGCCAATTACCCCAATTACTGGCCACATCGTAATCCAGCAAATGTTGCTCGAAATAAGCCGCACCAAAGCGCCAATCCACGGCCAATTCGTTGACCAGGCAGCTGGCGACGATTTGCCGACCGCGATTGGACATATAGCCGGTGGCGTTAAGTTGTTTCATGCAGGCGTTGACCAGCGGATAAGGCGTGTAACCGTGACACCATTTTTGAAAGCGTTCCGGATAGAAGCAGGTCAATGGCCGGCGTTGTTTGATGCCGCGAAACGCAAATAGCTGCTTGCCGTACTGGTGGGCGTACCATTGAAAATACTCCCGCCAGAGCAGTTCAAAATACAGCCAATAGGTTGATTCATTGGCGCCGTTCTCTTGTTCATAGCGGCGTAAACTGGAATAGATCTTTCGTACCGACAGATTGCCGTGGGCCAGCCAGGGCGAAAACTTAGTGGAATTTTCCCAACCGTCCAGTTCGTTGCGCTGGTCTTTGTAACGGCTGGGGTAGCTGCTGTGGAAATACGCTTTAAGATGTTTTTTGCCCGCCGTCTCGCCGCCATGAAACGCCATCTCCGTATCCAGCGCAGAACTGGCCGGTAAATACACCGGAAAATTCAGTAGCCAATCGGATTTGGGCTCGGGACTGGGCGGCAGAGCATCGGGCGGCAATAAGGGATGGTCGATGAGCAACTGCTCGACCCTGTCCTTGAATGGGGTAAAGGACTGCGGCAATTGGGCAAAGGGCAGGTCTTTCAGGTTGAACAGGGTTTGTGTGTCCGATTCGACAAAACGCAGGCCCGGCAAAAGCTTTTGCAGGCCCTGCCATTGTTGCCGTTCCTGAAATCCGCAGTGGCGGCTGCGATAAATTACCGAAACGCCGTGTTTTTTGACTAGCGTGCTGATAGACGTTGCGGATGCTTCGTAACAAACCAGTAATTGCTGACCGACTTGCTGGAGATTTCTATCCAGGTCCTGCAAGGCTTCTTTTAAAAACCGCCAACGCTGGGCCGACAGGTTGGCCATACCGTACTGGTTGGGTGCCAGCCAGGCCGGGTCCAGACAATAGACGCAAAGTAACTGGTCGACGACCGCGCTGGCTTGTTGCAGGTTGGGATTGTCATGCACCCGCAAATCATTACCAAACCAGTAAAGCCCTATTCTGCGCATTGTCGTCTCGTCCGAATAAAAAATGCCGGCATACCGCCGGCGAGAGGTGAGGTTTACAACACTATTTAGCGGATAGCAAGGCGCTGATCTTGGAATCCAGCTGTTCCGGCGTCACATCGCTGGGAAAGGCCGCCACGCTATTTCCGCTGCGATCAATCAAGTATTTGTGAAAATTCCAGGCTGGTGCCTGGCCGGTAGCTTTGCTTAATTTTTGGAAAAAGCCGTTAGCCGCCGCCCCCTTCACCTGGCTTTTTTCCAGCATGGGGAAGGTCACGCCGTAATTGATGTAACAGACATTGGCGGTTTTTTCCGCTTCACTAAACTCCTGATTAAAATCGTTGGATGGGAAGCCGACTACAACCAAACCTTGATCCTTATACTTTTGATATAAGGCTTCCAGACCCTTGAATTGGGGGGTGTAGCCACAGTTACTCGCAGTATTGACGGCTAGAATCACCTTGCCTTGAAAGGCCTGGCAAAAATCGATTTGCTCACTGGAGCGAAGCTTGGTCATTTTGTAATTCAACAATTCCGGGCAAGTCTCGGCTCCGGCTACCGACACGGAGCAAGCCCATAAGCTGGCGATTAAAAACGCGGTTTTCATCATTGTTCCTCTTGATCCATTATCCATGAGCATACCAGTACTGGCTAAAAGTCAACCTTGGCTGACTATCGCCATTAATGCGTTTGCAGCATGCCTTGCTTGACAATAAAGTCAGCGACCGCTTCCAAGCCATTGCCGGTTTTGATATTGGTAAACACGAACGGCCGCTCGCCGCGCATCTTTTTCGCATCGCGGTCCATCACTTCCAGCGAGGCGCCGACGTAAGGCGCCAGATCGATTTTATTGATCACCAATAAATCCGAGCGGGTGATGCCGGGGCCGCCCTTGCGCGGAATCTTGTCGCCGGCGGAGACGTCGATTACGTAAATCGTCAGGTCAGCCAGTTCAGGGCTAAAGGTGGCGCTGAGATTGTCGCCGCCGCTTTCCACCATTACAAAATCCAGCTCTGGCCAGCGCTCGCAGAGTTCGTCTACCGCTGCCAGATTCATCGACGCGTCTTCGCGGATGGCGGTATGCGGACAGCCGCCGGTTTCCACGCCAAGAATCCTCTCTTCCGGCAGCGCCTGGCTACGGATCAAAAACTGCTGATCCTCGCGGGTATAAATATCGTTGGTAACTACGCCGATTTCGTAATCGTCGCGCATCTTCTTACACAAGGCGTCCACTAGTGCGGTTTTGCCGGAGCCGACCGGCCCGCCGATGCCTACTCGTAATATTTGTTTATCAGTCATGTTTTCATCCAAGGTATTGAAGGTTGCTCAAACCTCGATTGCATCGAGGCTACGTTATGGTTATTTCACGATCTGAACAGCCGCGAATACTGCATCTCATGGCGGCTGCTGGCTAAGGCCAAGCCAAAACAACTGCCGCCGATCTCGGCGTCGTTTAGGTTTAAAGCACGTTCCACGAAAGACGGTAATTCATCGGCTAGATTTTTTAACAGTTGTTGCCCGGCCACCTGGCCCAACGGCACTAGCTTGACCGCACACAACACCTGATTCTCTAGCCAGCCCCACAAATAACCGGTGACGGCGTCGGCTTTGCCAATGTGCCAGCGTGCCGCCGCTAACGCAAACAAAGTCGCGAGGGTCGCGTCGGGGCGTTTTAGCCAGGCATTGGCCTCGGGCAATTCCAGATTCACCAGCAAACGGGCCAGAGCCTGGCCGGTTTGTTTGTCCTCCGCACGCAACTCGGCGGTTTCCCGGCAGGCGGTCAGGGTTTGGCTCCAATGATCTATGGCGGCCATATCGTTCTCATGCCAGGCATCATAAAGCCGCGCTAAAATCGGCGCATCGACCAAGCCCAAACCGTTTTGCAGCAAGCCGTGCAGCCAGTCGGCCACTTGCTCGGCGCTGGTAAGCCAGCCATCGTCTACCGCCCGCTCCAGCCCTTGCGAATAGCTGTACATGCCAATCGGCAAGCCGGGGCTGACCAGTTGCAACAGCCTTAACAGCGACAAATCAGTGACCATGGCTATGATACGCGCCGCTTTCTGGTTCGAAGGGCAGGGTGTGATGTTCGACCGTCAACCCCAAACCCACCAGCATCTGATCAAGCACATGATCGGCCAGGTAACGCAATTCGTCCGGCAGAATTTGCAGGGCGATATGGCGGTTGCCCAGGTGGTAACAGGCCTTGGCGAACAATAATTGGTCGCTGCATTTGACCACCGATAATTGCTCAGGCGCTGCGTCGATGCGTACTTTAAAGCCTTGGCCGTTGGTGAGGATTGCGCCGTGCTTTAGGGTTTGGCCCCTGGGCAGGAACACGCCGACTTGGATACCGCCTTTGGTGGTCGCCGGTTGCCGGGATTTTTGGCGGGCCTCGAAGGGGAGGGTTAGGGTGTCGTCGGCTTGTTCTTCGGTGTTGGTGGTTTCGGTGAGTTTTAGCATATTTGTTTGGTTAGATTTTGCTTGTCACGCTGGTTCCCAAGCTCCGGCTTGGGAACGATGTCTCGAAAGCTCTAGCTTTCATTGGGTTTGTGTCGCTGTCGCGACGGGTGGTTTATATGTCGGGTCTCGGCCCGACAGCCGAGATACTTTCTTTTGCTTGGCCAAAAGAAAGTATCCAAAGAAAAGGCCACCCGGAATTCCGCCAATTTCCTGCGCTTCTCGCTTTTGGCGAGGGTTTTCGGAAGGGCCATCCCTGGCCCTCCGAAAACGAGCGGCATCCCTGCCGCTCCCCTGCGGGCCGATCTCGCCAAAAGCTGCGATGCTCGGGGCGGAATAACGGGACAAAAACCATCCCAAATTCATAAGTAGATCGTAAAAACGTAGAGGCCGGTAGGTCCGATTAGCGAAGCGTAATCGGACGCATGTTAATCATCTCCATCCACGGTTATATCCAAATCCCCACCCCAATGCGCCGGATAAACGCCCTTTTCAACATAGCGATGAAAACTGGAATACGGCCAATCCTTGACTCGGGTAACTAACCCATGCTTAACCGGATTAACATGCACATAATCGACATGGCTTTCAAAATCTTGCTCGTCACGAATGCAATGCTCCCAAAAGTGCCGCTGCCAGATTCCACGCTCACCCGCCATCTTTCGCACATTCGACCGATACTCCGTTTTCGGCAATGCCCGCGAAAACCCGCTTTTGATCAATCGCCAACGCTTGCTGAAATCCGCATCACCAGGTGGCAACGTCCACACGGTATGCATATGTTCCGGCAACACTACCCACGCGTTGATTTGGAATGGGTAGCGATTTCGTACCGCCCGAACAGTTGCCCGTAACAAATCGATTTCGCGAACCAATAAATCGTTGTTTTTACGCGCCAGCAAATTCACCGTAAAAAACCATGTGCCACCGGGAATAAATGCGCGTCGGTAATTGGGCATGGCTTATTGCGATTTTTAAATATCGTTTGGTTTGACATTCGTCCGATTACGCTTCGCTAATCGGACCTACGCGGGCTCCGTAAATAAGTTTCGCCATTGAAATCTTGACCATAGATGGCTTTGATAGAGTAACTGAGTTGCCGGGTGTCTGTTGCTATAATAAATATTACATCTTCAATGTTGAAAATATGTTTTATTTTTTCCAATAACTCAATTGCAAAGTTTGGTCTGCATCTATCCAACTCATCAATAAATATAAATAAAGGTTTTTGCAATTTTTTATTTGATGGGTTCTCAATTAATGCGGAAATCGATTTTTTGAATTCCGCAATTAAATTTTCAGTTTGTTTGAAGTTTTCTAATAGCTCTTCAGTTAGTTTTCCAGATATATCTGCGATTGTATCTTCAGTATCCTTAGTAGTTTTGGAAAATTCTTCCAATCCATCCTCTCCAATATATTTTCTGAGGATTCCTTTGACTATCATGGGCGATAGTTTTTTTATAATCGCGCTGGACTTTTTTAGGAGGTTTGTTGTTGCTTCCGTTTGCTGACCTTCTTCATTTAAAGAAAGGATTTGACTGATAATGCTTGAGATAAGAGAAATTAACGGGTCGTTGCTGTAATCGTTTTGCCAAGCGTTAAAATAAACAGCCGGATGGTTTATTTTGATGTCTTGAAACCATCTTTCCATGAAAAATGTTTTTCCTGATCCCCATGGGGCAGTAATATTTATTACGCTAGAGCTATTTTTATTTATAAGGTACCTTGTGAGAAATAAAGCATACTTCCTTCTTTGCAGAACATCGCCTTCCCATTCAGTTATATTTTTCATAAGAAAGATTTTTGTTTGCCCTAGGAATTAGAAAATATGTTTATCGGTAGTCCGTAGGCTGGGTAGAGCAACGCGAAACCCAGCGATAAAGCTCAAAGCTGGGTTTCCACTATCGTTCCAACCCAGCCTACCAAATAACCTTTGCTACACAAAATAACCGTTGGAGTGGACTATTCCCGTTATTCCGCCCCGAGCATCGCTGCTTTTGGCGAGATTAGGCCGTAGGGGAGCGGCAGGGATGCCGCTCGTTTTCGGAGGGGCTGGGAAGCCCCTTCCGAAAACCCTCGCCAAAAGTAAGAAGCGCAGGAAACTGGCGGAATGTCGGGTGGCTTTTCTTTTGGTGACTTTTCTTTGGCCAAACAAAGAAAAGTCACTCGGCTGTCGGGCCGAGACCCGACATATAAAACACCCGTCGCGCCAGCGACACAAAAACCCAAAACCTAGCAAAGCTACGTCCACATAAAAGCGTGAAAAACCTCACACTTCTCCAGTCAACAAGTTAACAGAGAACACCCCTCGATTTCCCTAAATTAACACCGTCCCCGCTAATTACGCCGCCAGCAAAACAGCAGCGCAAATGCCGCCGGACATGCTGCCCTTGAATTTCAAAGTAAGCCAATTTTTACCCGAGAAGCAAGTACAGCGTTAATTCATCAACTCTCGTGTTTAATTTACAAAAGGTGAAGGTCATGAAAACAATCAAAAATCTATTCTTAATGCTATCTGTCGTTGCCGCTTCCATGTTCGGTGCCAGTGCTGCCAATGCGGCGAGTTGCAGCGGAGGTTGGACCTATGTATCCGGCGTCTACGAATATAATGTAAACGGTAC
Organism: Methylomonas sp. 2F7; assembly: GCF_057126975.1. NCBI lineage: Bacteria > Pseudomonadati > Pseudomonadota > Gammaproteobacteria > Methylococcales > Methylococcaceae > Methylomonas > Methylomonas sp. 2F7. Next base: position 3,206,782 of record NZ_CP195203.1, on the reverse strand, counting down.
GACATACGGTTATATCTACACCGTGCCGGAACACAACGTACTGCCAGCCTATACCAACTATTTCGTAACCTATAACAAAGAGGCTTTGATTCAGGCCAAAATGGCGCTGCAAAACCATCAAAGTCTGTATTTGTATGGCGACTCAGGTACTGCTGCCTGCCCAACCACCGGATCTTACCGCTACCTAGGCACTTTAACTTATCTGTACGAATATTAATCGCGGAATCCGATCATGCGGAATCTTTGGTCTGATTCATTCGGCCGAGATTCCGCTCCGAACAAACTCAACCTAGGTCACGATCATGAATAAACTTGTCTCAATACTCGGTGTGGCTAGCGTTTTTGCGAGCGGATATTTTGCCGGTCAGCAATTCCCCGGTCGCGGCGAGAGTCAGCGGGCGGCGTTGCCGGAGAATACCGCTTCAGTTTCCGCGCCTGTCATCGCGGTGGGCGCGAACAGAAAGCTCGATATTCCGCCGGCAAACGCCGCAATGTCTCCGGACACTCGATTACCCCCGCACGAGCGGCAGCGGCTGGCGCTCGCCAATAGCTTGTCGCCCGAGGATGAGGCGGCGCGTAGCGAAGCCAATGCCGATATGATTGCGTCGATGCGAGCCAATCACTTACCGGAAGAGCAGGTTGCACAGATGGAGCAGACTCTGAAAGAACAAGAGTCCGCCGCAGCCGTTCAGCCTGAAGAACCGGTACCCGAACGAACCAGCGCGGAATTGAGTGCTGAGTTGCGCGAAAGCCTAAAGCAATCCGGTGCTCCGCCGGAAATCATCAACGCTATGGCTCAGCAAATCGAAGCCGGCGTTACCACCACGGATGAACCGGTTCTACCGCACAAAAACCATACCCCAGGTTCCTAGTTTCAACTGATGGCAAATGCCGCCATCGCTTCCGCTTCATACAGTTTGTTTTCGGCAGGGCCACGGATGGCTCTACCGAAAACCCTGACCCTTCTCAAAACAAAAAATACCTCTGCGCCATCGGCAACACCACTGCCGGTTCGCAAACCAGCAACTCGCCATCCGCACGCACCTGATAAGTTTGCGGACAAACTTCCATCACCGGCTGGTAGTTGTTCAACTTCAAATCCGCCTTGCCAATGGTTCGGGTGTTCTTCACAGTACCTACCCGTTTTTGTAGCCCCAATTGCTCCGCCAAGCCGGAAGTCACCGCCGCTTGCGGCAAAAAGATCATCGAGGTGCTGGCGGCGGTGCGGCCAAAGCTGCCGAACATCGGCCGGTAATGCACAGGTTGCGGGGTGGGGATGGATGCGTTGGCATCGCCCATCGGCGCGGCAGCAATTAGGCCGCCTTTGATGATCAGGCTGGGTTTGACGCCGAAAAAGGCCGGTTGCCATAACACCATGTCAGCCAGTTTGCCGGCTTCGATGGAACCCACTTCGTGGCTGATACCGTGGCTGATCGCCGGGTTGATGGTGTATTTGGCAATGTAACGCTTGATGCGGAAATTGTCGCTTTGGGCGCTATCGCTGCCTAAACTGCCGCGCTGCGTCTTCATCTTATGCGCGGTCTGCCAGGTACGGATGATCACTTCGCCGACTCGGCCCATGGCTTGCGAATCCGAGGAAATCATCGAAAACGCGCCCAAGTCGTGCAAGATGTCCTCGGCGGCAATGGTTTCGCGGCGGATGCGCGATTCGGCAAACGCCACGTCTTCCGGGATGCTGGGGTCGAGGTGATGGCAAACCATCAACATATCCAAATGCTCGTCGACTGTATTGACCGTGTAAGGCCGGGTCGGGTTAGTCGACGACGGCAGCACATTGTTCAGACCGCAGGCCTTGATGATGTCCGGGGCATGGCCGCCGCCGGCGCCTTCGGTGTGGTAGGTGTGAATGGTACGGCCCTTGAAGGCGGCGAAAGTGTCTTCCACAAACCCCGACTCGTTCAATGTGTCGGTGTGGATAGCCACCTGCACGTCGTAATCGTCGGCCACGCCCAGGCAGCAATCGATGGCCGCCGGTGTGGTGCCCCAGTCTTCGTGCAGTTTCAATCCCATCGCTCCGGCCTGGATTTGTTCTTCCAGAGCGCCCGGTAGACTGGCGTTGCCCTTGCCCAGCAAACCGAAATTCATCGGCAAGCCGTCCAGCGCGGTCAGCATTTGTTGCAGATGCCACGGCCCCGGTGTGCAGGTGGTGGCGTTGGTGCCGGTGGCCGGGCCGGTGCCGCCGCCGATCATGGTGGTGACGCCGGAGCACAGCGCTTCTTCGATTTGTTGCGGGCAGATGAAATGGATATGGGCGTCGATGCCGCCGGCGGTGAGAATCTGGCCTTCGCCGGCGATGACTTCGGTGCCGGGACCGACGATGATGTCCACGCCGGGTTGAATGTCGGGATTACCGGCCTTGCCGATCTTGAAAATCCGCCCTTGCTTGATGCCGACATCGGCTTTGACGATGCCCCAGTAATCGATGATCAGCGCGTTGGTAATCACCAAATCCACGGCCTGATCGTTGCCTAATTGGCTTTGGCCCATGCCGTCGCGGATTACCTTACCGCCGCCGAATTTCACCTCGTCGCCGTAAACGGTGTAATCGGCTTCCACTTCCAAAATCAAATCGGTGTCGGCCAGTCGCAAGCGGTCGCCGGTGGTGGGGCCGAACATGTCGGCATAAGCCGCTCTCGAAATCTTGCTCATGCGGTTTTCTCCAATGCGCCCATTACCTCACCTCTAAAACCATAGACTTTGCGTTCGCCGGCAAAAGCCACCAACTGTACCTCGCGCTGCTGGCCCGGTTCGAAACGCACCGCCGTGCCGGCCGGAATATCCAACCTAAAACCCAAAGCCACGCTGCGCTCGAAATGCAGAGCCGGGTTGGTTTCGTAAAAATGATAGTGCGAGCCAACTTGTATTGGCCGGTCGCCGCTGTTGGCAACCAGGACTTTAACGGTGGCGCGACCGGCATTCAGTTCGATATCGCCGGCGGCAGGGAAGATTTCTCCAGGAATCATGCTTTGCTCCTATACGATGGGGTCGTGTACGGTGACTAATTTGGTGCCGTCCGGGAAGGTCGCCTCCACCTGCACCTCGGTCAACATCTCGGCGATGCCGTCCATCACATCGTCGATGCTTAATAACGTTCGACCATAAGCCATCAACTCGGCCACGGTCTGGCCGTCGCGCGCGCCTTCCATGATCGCGGCGGAGATATACGCCACGGCTTCCGGGTAGTTAAGTTTCAAACCTCTGGCTTTGCGGCGCTCGGCGAGGAGGGCGGCAGTGAAGAGGAGGAGTTTGTCTTTTTCTCTTGGGGTTAATTGCATGGCGTATGTCTTGATTTGGTGTCGCTGCCGCGACGGTTGTTTTTAATGTCGGGTCTCGGCCCGACAGCCGAGATACTTTCTTTTGTTTGGCCAAAAGAAAGTATCCAAAGAAAAAGCCACCCCATGCCGCTTGTATCCTGCGCGCCGAAGGGTTTGAACGGGGTTTTCGGAAGGGCTATCCCTAGCCCTCCGAAAACGCGATGCATCCCTGCATCGCCCCTGCGGGCTGTTCCGTTCAAACCCTTCGGTGCTCGGAGCGGCATCAGGGGAGAAAAACGTCTCGAAATCTTAACTTGTAAAATCTGGATCGGTAGACCTGATTAGCGCCGCGTAATCGGACGGATGTTTTTCTTTTCAATTGATTTACAAATGCCTAATAAAAATTATTTAATTTTCCTATGATTTATAAAATTTAAATAAATTGAGCATCCCATTCGCCCAATTATGGTTCGCTAACTGGGCGAGGCTGGCCAAGGCGACGTGACCGAGTGATAAAATAGGCTATAGTGCTATATAGTTGACTATTATCAGGGAATATTCCGTTTGTATCGAGATACAAGCAACGCCGATTTTTATTACCTTTGTCGTAGTACAAGATTTTTATAGAAGATAAGCCAAATCTGAGTGAGTTGGTACTCTTGTATTCGATAATGTCTTGCCACTCAATTTCAACTCTTGTTAGTAAACCATTAAATTTAAGTGATTTTCCGGTTGCAATAAAACGTGGAGATATTCTACAGGCTTGAGTAATAGAGTAAAAAAATAGGCTGAAATTTAAGACAGAAAATGTGAAAAATATAAATAAAGTCCAATATGAAATGTTTTGATATTTATTGTATGGAATTATTAAAAATATAGAGCTGAATAATGCAATTAAACCTAAAATTAAATAGCCAAAACGTCCCGAATAGCCTATGTGGAATAACAAAGTTTCATTCATAAATTTTTTCAAAATTTAGAGTCTATCCGTTAAGCCGAGTATATATGCCGAATAATGGAAGAGCATCGCCGGAGAGTCGCTATTTTTGCCGAAAGATTTTTTCGGGCATCCTGCTGGAAAAAAATCGGCAAATTCGCGACAGATGCGCCTCCTATCGTCGGCAGCATCCTACAATAGAACTTGATACCCAAAATACAAATTTATCCAACAACCATTCTTCGTGCGACGGGGTCAATCCCCTATGCCGCGCCGAGCACCGGAGGGTTTGGACGGATCAGCCCGCAGGGGAGCGGCAGGGATGCCGCTCGTTTTCGGAGGGCTATGGATAGCCCTTCCGAAAACCCCGTTCAAACCCTTCGGCGCGCAGGATAAAAGCGGCATGGGGTGGCCTTTTCTTTTTTGGCCACGCAAAAGAAAGTATCTCGGCTGTCGGGCCGAGACCCGACTTTAAAACAGCCGTCGCGGTAGCGACACCAAATTTGAAGCCCTCCGCCATCCTTGGCTTCTGGATTCCGGCAATCCATGCCGGAATGACGTGTTCATTAAGACCACTCCAAATCGATAAGACCACACCAGACAAAACAAACATGCTTACGTCGCCCAAATCCTTGGCGCACAAACCTCTTTCCCAACAACATCCCCCCTCACCAATCCCCAAACCCTCTCAAAAAAAACCTTCAACAAATCCGCCCTAAGATCCAAGCCCCGACAAATCAACAAACCCTCAATCAAAGTCGCCCCGCGATTAACCTCATCCCCTATCAATTCCTGCACCGCCGCCAACTGCAAAGCCGTAGCCGGATAAACAAACAGCGTTCCGCACGCCGAATGCACAAACAAACCCCAGCGGGCTTGAAAGGCTTCGGCATCCAGGCGCAAGCGTTCCATGTAAAGTAAGCGCCCGGCGCGGCTGATGTGCCAGTTTAAGCTCGCTGATCCGTTCTCAAAGCCTTCGCCGGCGGCCGGGCGGCCCAAGGCCAATATTTCCCAGCCGATGAAGTGGGCCTGATCGGCCAAATCGATATTCATGCTGGAATTTAAGCGCGCACCTTCGTAAACGATGGTTTCCTGCGGCAGCCATTCCAAACTGGCGTTTTCAGCAACCTTGAGGTTGACGGTTTGCTGCGCTTCGCCGCCACCGCTGCGATAAAACTTGCCGGCGGCAGGGGTGGTGATGAGTGCTTGGGCATCGTTTTCGACCGTCGCTGAGATAGTCAAATGATCGCCTGCCACGACGCCGCCGGGTGGGTGCAGCAAATACACGTGGCAGACGCCGCCTTCCGGATAGAAGGGGCGTTGCACGGTCAACGGGCCGCGGTGGCTGCGGTTGACCAAGGCGGTTTTGGCGCCGCGTTGACTAAAGCCCAGTGTTAATTCGGCTTCCCACACCGTGGTATCAGTTGAGGCCGCGGGATTGGCTGAAGCGACGCAGTTGGCTGGCATGGTGCGATTGGGTTACAAGTTTTTGGTCTTGGGCGCGATGGCCGAGTTTTCCGACAAAGGCGAATGCTGTGGTTTGTTTACGGCACGCTGTCGCATGATGTGCAATATAACCGGGCCGAACACGAATCCCAAAATTAAGATGCTGATCAGCAGGGTCGGTAGGTCCGGGATTTCAAACAAAGGATGCAGTGCGGCGCGGGTCAATTGCAATAGGTTGCCACCACCTTCCATCACAGCTTCGTAACTGGTATGTGCCTCGCTGCGCACTGACCACACCAATAACAAAGCACCCGCCGCCAGCAAAAGTTGTTCGGATTTCATCTTCCTTTCTCCCTGATCCTGCGTTGAATTAACACGATGGGCTATGCCCGTTTTGCAAATCTTCCTTTATGACCTTTAGGTTACTAGCCCCTCTTTTGCAAAGGGGGGAATATTCAGACTGTGAGGTAACGCTTGACCATGTCATCGGCCAACTCGTCCATTGCACCGACCGCCACATGTCGGCCACGGTCCATGATGCAAAACTGATTAGCCACCTTACGGGCGAACGGCAGTTTTTGTTCCACCAACAACACCGTTACCCCCAGTTCTTTATGGATGCGGTCGATGGCTTGATGGATTTCGCCGGTTTCCGGTTTGGGAATCGGTGTCGCCACGCCACGCGATTTGTTCAGACGAATAATCACGTCGCCGATTTCGCTGACGATGTTGGGCTGGATGCCTTCGGTCGGTTCGTCCAGAATCAACAATCTGGGATTTAAGACCAAGGCCCGACCAATCGCCAATTGCTGCTGCTGGCCGCCGGACAGGTCGCCGCCCCGGCGTTTGAGCATTTGTTTCAATACCGGAAAAATCTCGAAAATGCTGTCCGGGACTTTTTTGATACCGTGTTTGTTGGCGGCGCGCAGGCCGGTTTTCAGGTTTTCTTCCACGGTCAATAGCGGAAAGATTTCCCGGCCTTGCGGCACGTAACCGATACCAAGTTCGGCGCGGGATTCGGCTTTGGCTTTGGCCAGTTCCACGCCGTCGAACTGAATGCTGCCCTCGGCTACCGGCAATAGGCCCATGATGGCTTTCAGTAAGGTGGTTTTGCCGACGCCGTTGCGGCCCATCAGGCAGACGCAGGCGCCGGCCGGTACGCTCAAATCCAGGTCCCACAGGGTGTGGCTGGCGCCGTAGTATTGTTGCAATGCGCTGATATTTAACATCATCCCCCCAGGTAAACTTGAATCACGCGAGTATCGTTTTGCACTTCGTCCATGGTGCCCTCGGTGAGCACCGAGCCTTCGTGCAGCACCGTGACTTTGCGGGCGATGCTGCGCACGAATTCCATGTCGTGCTCGACGACGACGATGGAATGCTTGCCTTGCAAGGACAACAACAGTTCCGCGGTACGTTCGACTTCCTGATGGGTCATGCCGGCGATGGGTTCGTCGACCAGCATCACTTTCGGGTCTTGCATCAGCAACATGCCGATTTCCAGCCACTGCTTTTGACCGTGCGACAGCGCGCCGGCCAGTTGCCGTTGTTGGGCGGGCAGGGCGATGGTTTGCAATACATCCTGGATGCGGTCGCGTTGCTCGCCGTTGAGTTTATGAAACAAGGTCGGCCAGGTCCGCTTGTCAGTTTTTAAGGCCAGTTCCAGGTTTTCGAATACGGTCAACGCGTCGAACACGCTGGGCTTTTGAAACTTGCGGCAGATGCCGGCCTGGGCTATGGCCGGTTCGTCCAGTTCCAGCAAATCGATGGTCTGGCCGAAAAACACCGAGCCGCTGTCGGGCTTGGTTTTGCCAGTAATCACGTCCATCAGCGTGGTCTTGCCAGCGCCGTTGGGGCCGATCAGGCAGCGCAGTTCGCCGTCGTCGATGTATAGCGAGAGATGGTTCAGCGCCCGGAAGCCGTCGAAGCTTACGCTGACGTCTTCCATGTACAGAATCGGGCCGTGGCGGGCGTCGACCTCGCCGTCCAGCGGTAGGCTGGCGCCGCCTTCAGTGGTAGTTGCAGCCGAGATCATCATGCCGGTTGTCCTCCGGTAGCGTTAAGAGTAGGTTTGGGTTTGCTGCGACGGCGCAGCAGGCCGACGATGCCGTCGGGCATTAACAAGGTGACCAGGATGAAGGCGCCGCCCAGGCAAAACAGCCAGGCATCAGGCATCAGGCCGGTCAACACTGTTTTGGCGTAGTTGACCAGCACCGCGCCGATGATTGCGCCGTACAAGGTGCCGCGCCCGCCGACCGCCACCCAGATGACGATTTCCAGGGAATTGAGCGGTGAGAATTCGCTGGGGTTGATGATGCCGACCTGCGGCACATACAGCGCGCCGGCCAGTCCGGCCAACATTGCCGCGAACACGAACACCCAGAGCTTGAACAATTCCACCCGATAACCAAGAAAGCGCACCCGCGATTCTTGATCGCGAACCGCCGTGACCACCCGGCCCAGCTTGCTATTCACAATCCAGCGGCACAGCAGTAAAGCGCCGATCAAGCTCAGGCCGGTCATTAGTAACAATACCGAACGGACGGCCTCGGATTGGATATTGAAGCCCAGGATGTCTTTGAAATCGGTGAGGCCATTGTTGCCGCCAAAGCCCATTTCGTTGCGGAAGAAGGCCAGCAGCAGCGCGTAAGTCAATGCTTGGGTAATGATGGACAAATACACGCCGGTCACCCGCGAACGAAACGCCAGCCAGCCGAACACGAAGGCCAGCAAACCGGGGGCGAGGAATACCATCAGCATCGCGAAACCGAAGTTCTCGAAGCCGTACCAGTACCAGGGCAGTTCGGTCCAGTTCAGGAACACCATGAAGTCAGGTAATTCTGCGTTGCCGTAAACACCGCGGGTACCGATCTGCCGCATCAAATACATGCCCATTGCGTAGCCGCCCAGCGCGAAGAATGCGCCTTGGCCGAGAACCAGAATCCCGGCGTAGCCCCAGACCATGTCGAGTGATAGGCCGAGGAGGGCAAAGGTCAGGTATTTGCCGATTAGGGAGACTGAGTAAGCCGAGAAATGCAATGCGGAATCTTCGGGGAAGATTAGGTTGCAGAGGGGGATTAATAGGGTGACGCTTGCTAGGGCGAGTAGCACTGAAGCGTAGGTTTTGTCTTGGTTGAATATGTTCATATCTATTCCGTTAAACCAAATTTTGTGTCGCTATCGCGACGGTTTTTTGTAAGTCGGGTCTCGGCCCGACAGCCGAGATACTTTCTTTTGCTCCGTCAAAAGAAAGTACCCAAAGAAAAGGCGGCCCGGATGCCGCTTTGATCCTGCGCGCCGAAGTTTTTGAATGGGGTTGACGGAAGGGGCTTCCTGCCCCTCCGTCAACGCGATGCATCCCTGCATCGCCCCTGCGGGCTGATCCATTCAAAAACTTCGGTGCTCGGCGCGGCATACGGGGTTAAAACCATCAGCCGCCCGAATTTACGTAGGGTGGGCAACTTTGCCCACCTTTGGCTGTGGGCTCGGCTTGGGCGCTTATATAGTGTCCACCCTACGACTCTTATTCGAAATTACTTAAAATATTATTCAATTCTCTAATTTGTTGTTCAGCCATACCTGACTTGCAATATGTGTAGGATGATGCAACCCATGATGATGAACCTCCATTAATATCTGCCTTTACAGAGCAAAACTGTTCTCGATATTTCATCCAAGTCATTTGAGATACGACTAAATCATCAGCTTGTTTTTTATATGAATCGGACTTAGAAAGAATTTCTAATAACTTTTTATATGCAACATCTAGCTCTTTTTCTGCGGTTTCTAAAGATGATTTAGCATCACAGTCGGACCTTATTCCGCTACCTGTTGGAAGTTCGTCGCATTCATTTGAAAATGCGTTTGACGAAAATAACACTAGAGTAAATTGCAATACGATTAATCTCATTGGAAACCCCGTAACTTGAAATATGTTTCAACAGAGTTTAGGAGTTGTTTCCATGTTTTGTAAATCTTATAAACTTTCGCTTGTTCCAATTCGACGCATACAGGGATTCGCAGTTAGTTAAGCTATCGATCCACTTTAAATCTCGCTACGGGTTAATCCCCTCTGCCGCGCCGAGCACCGGAGGGTTTGAACGGAATAGCCCGTTAGGGGCGTCGCATGGATGCGGCGCGTTGCATGCAGGGGCTGGGAAGCCCCTTCAGGCAACCCCGTTCAAAACCGAGGAGCGCAGGGAATAAGCGGCAGCGGGGTGGCCTTTTCTTTGGATACTTTCTTTTGGCCAAGCAAAAGAAAGTATCGCGGTCGCCGGTCCGCGAACCGGCATTCAAACACCGTCGCGGCAGCGACACAAAAATTAAGATTCCGCCGCCCTCCCTTTCTGTGGAAACAATCCCCTCGGCTTCTTCTGAATAAACAAAATAATAAACACCAACACTAAAATCTTCGCCAACACCGCCCCCGCATAAGGCTCCAACACCTTATTGGCAATGCCCAATGAAAAACCCGCTACCAAAGTACCGAATAAATTCCCGACTCCGCCAAACACCACCACCATGAACGAATCCACGATGTAAGCCTGTCCCAAATTAGGTCCAACGTTGGTGATCTGACTCAAGGCCACGCCAGCCACGCCAGCTATACCGGAACCCAAGCCAAACGTCATCGCATCGACTCTAGCAGTAGGAATACCCATTGCCCTGGCCATACCGCGATTTTGCGCCACGGCGCGGACTTCCAATCCCAATTTTGTGCGTTTCAAGATTTGCAGCAGGGCGGTAAACACCAGCAGGCAGAAGATCAGGATGTAAAAGCGATTCCAGGTCAGCGACAGAAAGTCGTTGATCTGCCAGGAGCCGCTCATCCACTCGGGCGTCGATACGCTGCGATTTAAGGGTGAAAAGATCGAACGCACGGCTTGTTGCAGAAATAAACTCACGCCAAAAGTCGCCAGCAGGGTTTCCAGCGGTCGGCCGTACAAAAAGCGGATGATGCCGCGCTCGATGGCAATACCGACCAAGGCGGCGACGATAAACGCCATTGGGATCGACAAGATCAAGGCCGTGCCCAAATAATTCGGCATGATTTGTTGCATCACGTAAGTGGTGTAAGCGCCCAGCATCATCAGTTCGCCGTGGGCCATATTGATCACGCCCATTACCCCGAAGGTGATGGCCAGACCAATCGCGGACAACACCAGTACCGCGCCCAAACTCAAACCAAAGAACACGGTTTCGGCGACGGCGTAGGCTTGCATGCGTTCGCGGATTTTGATCAAAGCCGCTTCGGCCAGATTGCGCACGTCGCTGTCGGCTTCCAGGAAATTGCCGTCGGCATCTTTCTCGATAACCGCTTGCAGTTTGTTGACCACGTCCTGGCTATCCAGGTCTTTTAAGGCGGCGATAGCGGCGATGCGTTGGTCTTTTTCCGGGCTGTTGATGTCTTGCAATAACAGCATTTTGTTAATCGCGGTTTTGATGTCGGCATCGGTTTCGTTGGCCAGATGATCGCGTAATAAAATCACGGCTTTGTCGTCTATCTCATTGGCCAATGCTTGTACGGCGATCAGGCGCAACACCGGATCTGCGTCGTTCAATTGCAGCAACGCGATGGTTTTGCGCAGCACGCCGCGTAGCTTGTTGTTTAAATTGATTTTACCTACCGCGCCGCGCTCTACTTCCGCCAATGCCGCGCCGCTGAGCGGATCGCTGAGTTGGTAACCGGCGGCGCTTTCCTGCGCAAGGACCAGCTTGCCTTCCGCTTTGAAGTCGAACAGTTTGCCGTCCTGCAGGGCTTGCAATAATTTCAGGTTATTGCTGTCACTGCCTAGGGTTTCGATGGCGAGTTCGCGCTCTGTCATATTACCTGTTCTGAGTTGCTCCAACGCGCTACCCGCTTGTTGGGCGAGGGCTGTGTGCATATTGAGCAGCAGCATCGCCAGCAAGTAGCCGGTAAATTTGAGAAGCTGTTTAAAAACGCCGCCGACTGTTAATCCGGCCTGAGTAGAAGTTTTAGTCATCATGCTCAAGAAGCTGTCCTTGGGGGAACGATAAGCCGGGTGTGAGCCGGGCGGCGTTTTTAAACGGGTTCTAAAACGGGGTGTGTGCATCGTCTGTCCTCTTTTGGGGGGCGAGGCCCGCGGCATCCTGCCGTGAACCTCGCGGGTAACATCCGCTGTTAATAGTTCTGTCCTGAACACTTTTTGGTTTTGGTGTTGTAGTTGCCGCAGCTGATCGGCGCGGTCCAGTCGGCGATGATCGGTTTGCTGTCGGGCAGGAAGTCCGACCAGGCGTCGCCATCGACCAGTTTGTTGGTTTGCCAGACGGTGACGAATTGACCGTCGTCTTGAATCTCGCCAATCAACACCGGTTTGCTGATGTGATGGTTAGGCAGCATTTTCGACATACCGCCGGTCAGGTTGGGGTACTCGACGCCGATCAAAGCTTTTTGTACCGCGTCGGAATCCGTGGTGCCGGCTTTCTCGACCGCTTTCACCCACATGTTAAAGCCTATGTAATGCGCTTCCATCGGGTCGTTGGTCACGCGTTTCGGATTCTTGATGTAGTCCTTCCATTGCTGAATAAAGGCCGCGTTTTTGGTGGTATCCACGCTCATGAAGTAGTTCCATGCCGCCAAGTGGCCGACCAGCGGTTTGGTGTCCATGCCGGATAATTCTTCCTCACCCACCGAGAAAGCGATGACCGGGATTTTTTCCGCAGAGATGCCTTGGTTGCCTAGCTCTTTATAGAAAGGAATGTTGGCGTCGCCGTTGATGGTGGAAACTACAGCGGTTTTCTTGCCGGTAGAGCCGAATTTTTTGATGTCGGCGACGATGCTTTGCCAGTCGGAATGACCGAATGGGGTGTAGTTGATCATGATGTCCGCCGGTTTAACGCCTTTGGATTTTAAGTACGCTTCCAGGATTTTGTTGGTGGTGCGTGGGTAGACGTAATCGGTACCGGCCAATACCCAGCGTTGCACTTTCAGGTCGTTCATCAGGTAATCGACCGCCGGAATCGCTTGCTGGTTAGGCGCGGCGCCAGTATAGAACACGTTTTTAGACGATTCTTCGCCCTCATATTGCACCGGGTAGAACAGGATACTGTTCAACTCTTCGATCACCGGCAATACCGATTTCCGGGAAACGGAAGTCCAGCAGCCGAAGATGGATGCGACTTTGTCCTTAGTGATCAACTCGCGGGCTTTTTCCGCGAACAACGGCCAGTTGGAGGCCGGATCGACGACCACCGCTTCCAGCTTCTTGCCCAGCAAGCCGCCTTTTTTGTTTTGCTCGTCGATCAGCATCAACATGGTGTCTTTTAGCGTGGTTTCGCTGATCGCCATCGTGCCGGACAGGGAGTGCAAAACGCCAACTTTGATGGTGTCTTCGGCGCGGGCGGTCGATGCGCCCAGCAGCAGCGACGATAGCGCGGCGCCCAGTGCCAGTTTACGTAAGGGATTGCTCAGTAAATTCATCGTGATAGTCCTCTGTTATTAGAAAATTAAATTTGCCACTGGAAGCCGACCATGACTTGGCTGGCATTCTCGCCGCTGGCGGTGGATTTGTAGTTCAAGCCTTTGGTCAACAAATCGCCGTATTGGTAGCTGGCAAAAATCTTGGCGTTGTGGCCGTCGATGATGTAGTTGACGCCGCCTTCGTAAACTTCGCGGTTGGGGCTGTTATCCGGCGACACATTCACGTAGCGCAAAAACGGTTGGAATTGGCCGATGCCGATTTTTTGCGGGAACAGATACATGCCGCTGATATCGTAGGCGTTGCCTTCGAACATAGAGAACTGGGCCGGCGCGCCGACAGCGCCCTCTGCATCGCGGATGGCTTGGCTATACGGACCGGTAATGCCGTAGTTTTTGTACTCGCCGTTGAAGGTGACAACGCCGCCGCCCGGCAACACTTTTTCCATCAACACGTCGGCGGTGGTGCCGCGGAAGCTGCCGGGAGAACCCAGCGCACCAGCGCCATCTTCTTGATATTGGTTGGCTACGCCGACGGTCAGAATGTCGCCGCCTTTGCCGTAGTAAGTGCCGGAAGTGTAATAGCCTGGATTTTTCTCGACGTCCCAGAAGTTGTAAGCAAAGCGTTGCGCGTACATGATATTGTCGTCGACGTTGGCTCCGCCGCGCAGGCCACGGAAGAAACCGGCCGCATATTGGAAACGGCCGTCGAACACCGCGCCCCAGAAGGTGGCACCGTCGTCACGGCCGAATGAGCCGGCCGAGGTGCCGTCGGATTTGATGGTCAGGTTGTAGTCGGAAGGCTCGAACGGCGTGCCGGCGGAGAAGATGTTGTACACCGCGCTGTAGAACGGACCGTTCATCTCTCGGCGCTCCGCAGGGACCAGCATCCGGCCTACCCACAAGTTGGCGTAGGGTGTGACTTCGAATTTGCCGATCGCGTCCAGCACCCGCACTTCGCCGCCGTTGCCACAGGTTTGGCAGTCGGTGTTGAATTCTACTTTCAGATATTTATGAATCTGGCCGTTGATGTATAAACGAATATTGTCCAGATTAAAGTCGTTGCTCCATTTGTCGGCGTTCGCGCCAACCGAGCCTTCCTGGGCGCGGAAGCTGGTGCGCAAACCGGCACCGACGCTGACCCATTTGGTGTCGTCGATTTTAAACGTTGCGCCAGCCTGCGCCTCGGGCGCCTGTCCCAGGCCGATGGCGCCCAAGGCCACCCCGCTCAGCAAGCCGATGGTCCGGCTGCTTAATTTTTGTGGGTTAAAACCAGTCATTTGCATTCCCCTTTATCTGGATTAAACAAACCATTGCCGGCGGCGATGGCGATTGAAAACGTCGGGGAGATTGTTGAATTTTGCAGACAGCACCACAATCGGGTAAATGACTCATCAGTCATTTGACGTATGGCTGGGAAATTGGGGTTTACGTAGAGTGCGGCTTAACTTGGGAGATTTACGATGACGAACAAAACATCCAATTTTTATGGTATTGCAGGCTGGTGTGGATTGGCATTGCTGCTGATGCGCCCGGTCTCGGCCGAGCCGGTGGCAGACGCCGTTAAACCGTTGCAGGCGATAGAATTTGTGTTGGCGGAAGACAATTTACGGCAATTTGCCACGCCGATTGACACCGCGCCGATAGCCGAACGAGTGCGCGCGAATCTGACGGAGTGGGAATTCCCGCTAGCAGCCAAAGGCCCTTACAGCCACCGTTTGCAGGCCAAGCTGGGCAAAGTCTCCCACCGCGAAACGCCGGTGGGTTTTTCCTTTTCTAGCGGCAATTCCGATCCGCGTGCGACCGACTTTCAAAAAGCCGATGTGTTGCCGATTACTTGTACTTTGCGCGATGCCGGCAATCAGGCCGTTTTATTAGAGCGCGAATCGACGTTTAGCGCCCATGCCTTGGATAAAGATGTATTGCCGGCGCGGATTGTCGATAAATTGGTCGATCAGATTGGTACCGCCTGTCTGGATGTGTTGGAACATGCGCCGCTACCGAAACAGGCCGGTCGCGTGAAAACCGAGCTGTTTAAACCCAAGTGGATGCCGGATGTGCGGGTGGAAGTGAGGGAAGTGTCGGGTGCGGTTGATGCGAATGGCGTGGCGCAGCCGGCGGCTGTCGGCGACGAGCCGAAGAAGGAGATTATTATTCATAATCAGGGGACGCCGGTGATATTTCAGTTTGGGTATGAGAGGAAGTGATTGGTTGTCGTGCTCGCGGGGATGCGGGCATCTAGGGCCAGGGATGGTTGCTTTTTCTTTGTGTTTTAGAACTTGATGACCGCAATATTGGGAAGGTCTGTTGTTCCTTCTCCCTCAGGGAGAAGGCTAGGATGAGGGGGTACGAAGGTGTCGCTATCGCGACGGCTGGTTTTAATGTCGGGTTCACGAAACACATCCATGTGTTCCGCCCTCCGGGTGCTTCGCATGCAAATCGGCTATCCTGCCGATTTGTCGGCCCGACAGCCGAGATACTTTCTTTTGTTTGGCCAAAAGAAAGTATCCAAAGAAAAGGCCACCCGGAATTCCGCCATAATCCTGTGCTTTTACGAAAACCATCCATGGTTTTCGCCCTCCAGGCCAGCCTATCGGCTGTTCAAATTTGCTCCAGGCAAATTTGTCGCTTTTGGCGAGGGTTTTCGGAAGGGGCTTCCCAGCCCCTCCGAAAACGAGCGGCATCCCTGCCGCTCCCCTGCGGGCTGATCTCGCCAAAAGCTGCGATGTTCGGGGCGGAATAACGGGAATAGTCCACTCCAACGGTTATTGTGTGTAGCTAAGGTTTTTTGGTAGGCTGGGTTGGAACAATAGTGTTAACCCAGCTTCGGCCTATATTGCTGGATTTCGCGAAGCTCCCTGTCTACGGTCTTAATCTAAATACCCGAAAAATTCATGACTAAATTCTATTCCTTCATCGGAAAATACCTCCCTGAAATTATTGCTTTGAGTTCCTCCGCTTTAGCGTTTGTTTCTGGTATTTATCTTGGTAATAATTTCGATATTATGTGGTTGAATAGAGCGGGAGCTCTAATAACCATCGTTGCCATTATGCTGGCTGCATCAAGGTTTCATGACGAAGTTGCAAATGAGTCATTAGAATACTTAAAAAGAAATCATAGCGCTTATAGCCTGCCTGCTTTGGATGAATTCGAAAAAGAAAACGGTGTGGCACTTTCAGACGACGAACATCACATATATGCTCTCAGAATCATAAATATTATTCTTGAAAATTTGAATAACAAACAATGGTGCGTGGATTATGTCAGTTCAATTATCGAACCAGGTAAGCGCCGCATTAAAGTTTTGGAGTTTTATCTGGCTTGCTTCGGTACTTTTTTAAACGGGTTTGGCGATTATTTCCTTAATTTGCTGAAGGAACTAGCATCGTAGGGTGGGCACACGCTTTTTGTGCCCACGCGGGAAAACCACAACCCCCAATTTAATCGTCGAAAATTAACGATCAAAATGTCCCGTTACCGCCGTTCGCAAAATCCCGGTGCAACGTATTTTTTCACGGTGGTGACGTATCGGCGGCAGGCGATTTTATGCGATGAACCGATACGGGAGGCTTTGCGCAAGGCGATTGCAAGCGCTCGCGCGAAACGACCGTTTAACATCGACGCCTGGGTTTTGCTGCCGGATCATTTGCATTGTATTTGGACGTTACCGGTTGACGATGGAGATTTTGCAACCCGATGGAGCGTGATCAAACGGCAGGTGAGCGTGGTTTGTGGCGATGCATACTGGCGGGCCGAATGGATCAATGCATCGAAACAAAAACATAGGGAATCGACATTATGGCAACGCCGGTATTGGGAACATCAAATTCGCGATGAAACCGATTTTACCCGGCATATGGATTACATTCATTACAATCCGGTGAAGCATGGTTATTGCCACCAAGTCAGAGAATGGCCTTATTCAACGTTTCATCGATATGTTAAGGAAGGCGTTTATTCGATGGATTGGGGCGGTGATGGTGTTGATGATTTGGTTGCGGGGGAATGAGCGGTTTGTCCGCGTGGGCACAAAAAGCCGTGCCCACCCTACGCATCGGGATGGTTTTTGTCCCGTATGCCGCGCCGAGCACCGGAGCTTTTGAACGGATCAGCCCATAGGGGCGATGCATGGATGCATCGCGTTGCCGAAGGGGCAGGAAGCCCCTTTCGGCAACCCCGTTCAAAAGCGAGGAGCGCAGGAAACAAGCGGCATTCGGGTGGCTTTTTCTTTGGATACTTTCTTTTGGCCAAGCAAAAGAAAGTATCTCGGCCGTCGGGCCGAGACCCGACTTCAAAAACACCCGTCGCGTTAGCGACACAACATAAATGAAAGCCATCCACCAAAACATCACTAAAATCCGCCGCGACTACAACGCCCTGGTCGCCAACGAAACCCTGGAAGACTACGCGCTACGGTACGCGCCGCGCAGCTTCCGGAAATGGAGCGAGTTCCAGGTGGCTAACACCGCGTTCGGCTCGACTTCATTTCTGGTGCTGGAAGCTATCGGCGGCTTTTTGTCGATCAATTACGGCTTTACCAATGCCTGCTGGGCGATTCTGATCGTCGGCATCGTGATTTTCATCACCAGCTTGCCGATCAGTTATTACGCGGCCCGCTACCATATCGACATCGACCTACTTACTCGTGCGGCCGGTTTTGGCTATATAGGCTCCACCGTTACTTCGCTGATTTACGCCTCATTTACCTTCACGCTGTTCGCGCTGGAGGCTTCTATCATGTCGCTGGCGATTGAATTGTATTTCCAGATTCCGCTGGCCGTTGCGCATGTGGTCAGTGCGGTGATTGTGGTGCCCTTGGTGACTTTTGGTATTACTACCATCAGCCGGATGCAACTGTGGACCCAGCCGATTTGGCTCGCGCTGCTGATTGCACCTTACATAGCCGTGGCGCACGCCGAGCCCGAAGCGCTGATGACCTTAAAGACTTACTTCTGGATCGCCGGCAGCGGCGAAGGATTTGATTGGCTATTGTTCGGAACCGCCACCACCGTGGCATTTTCGATGGTGGCGCAAATCGGTGAGCAGGTGGATTTTCTGCGCTTCATGCCGGATAAAACCAAGGCCAATAAATTCAAGTGGTGGGCGGCGATGCTGGCGGCCGGTCCGGGCTGGATCGTGTTTGGGGTGGTCCGGCAAATCGCCGGCGCCTTGTTGGCGCATCTGGCGATTCGGCACGGCATCAGTCCGCAGCATGCCCACGAGCCGACGCAAATGTATCTGGTGGCGTATAACGAGCTGTTCGAGAATCCGCAATGGGCCTTGGCAACCACGACCTTATTCGTGGTTCTCAGCCAGATCAAGATCAACGTCACCAACGCTTATGCCGGTTCGCTGGCCTGGTCGAATTTTTTCTCAAGGTTGACGCATAGCCATCCGGGGCGGGTGGTGTGGTTGCTGTTTAACGTGCTGATCGCCTTGTTGTTGATGGAATTTGGCGTGTTCGGCGCGCTGGAAAAGGTATTGGGTTTGTTTTCGAATATGTCGATTGCCTGGATCAGCGCGGTGGCGGCTGAGTTGATGATCAATAAGCCTTTGGGACTCAGCCCGAAGGAAATCGAATTCAAGCGCGCGTATTTGTCCGACCTCAATCCGGTAGGGATGGTCGCGACGTTTGTGGCATCGGTGGTGTCGATTCTGGCTTACGTGGGGCTGTTCGGCGAATGGCCCAAGGCTTTTTCGGCGTTTATTGCGCTCGGATTTTCTTTCGTGCTGGTGCCGGTGATCGCAATGTGTTGTGCCGGCAAACATTATCTGGCTCGCGACCGGAAAAAGCATAATCGCAAATCGCATGATAAATGCTCGATTTGCGAGAACGAATTCGAGCACGACGACATGGCCTACTGCCCGGCTTACGCCGGCAGTATTTGTTCGCTGTGTTGCACGCTGGACGCGCGTTGTCTGGATGCCTGCAAGCCGGGTTTTCGCTTTGATGACTATTTGGAGAGTCTCGCCAGGACTTTGATGCCGGATTTTATCGGCATCACTGCGCGTTTGCGCTTGTTGCGCTTTGGCTTGCTGTTTGGTTTTCTGACGATCCTGACCGGGATATTTATCAGCATCATTTATTACCAGGATTTACTGAGCGTCCGACAGAATCAACCGGCCTTTGGCTTGTTGATCAACAACTTCCTGAAAATTTATGCATCCTTGCTGGTGTTTATCGGCCTTTGTACCTGGTGGCTGATTTTGAACGCGGAGAGCCGGCGGGTGGCGCATGAGGAAACCGCCAAGCAAACCCAATTGCTGCTGCAGGAAATCGAACAACACAAGCAAACCGATCTGAAGTTGCAGCAGGCCCGGCGGATGGCCGACGCCGCCAATCAGGCCAAGAGCCGCTTCCTGAGCAATATGAGCCACGAGATCCGCTCGCCGTTGAACAGCATCGTCGGCTACGCTCACATTTTAAATCAGGACCCGAATATCCCGGAAAACCGTCGGCAAGCCGTCGATACCTTAAAGCGCAGTGGTGAGCACTTGAGTGCGCTGATCGAGGATATTCTGGATATTGCCCGCATCGAGGCGCGCAAATTCGATTTCAAATACCAGCCTATCGATTTCCCCGGTTTTATCGAACATCTGGTGCATGTCTTCAAAGCGCAAGCCGAAGATAAGGGCTTGAGTTTTAATTGCCAATTGACCACAGTGCTGCCGCAACGCATCCGCGGCGATGAAAAGCGAGTAGGGCAGATCTTGATGAATTTGCTCGGCAATGCCATCAAATTCACCGGTCAGGGCGGCATTGTATTTCGGATCGGGTACAGCAGCGGCGTAGCCAGCTTTCAGGTGTCCGACACCGGTAGCGGCATTGACGAGCAGCAATTGCAAAATATTTTTCAGCCCTTCACGCGGCTGGATACACCGACCGGCAATGCGGTGTCAGGTAGCGGTTTGGGGCTGACCATCAGCAAAATTCTAACTGAGGTGATGGGCGGCGAGTTGGCGGTGCAAAGCCGAGTGGGCGAGGGTTCTACGTTCAGCGTAAGGCTGTTGTTGCCGAGTTTGGGTGTAGAAAATGAAACCGAATCGCACGGGCCTGTCATTGGCTATCAAGGCGCGCGCCGGCGGATCATGGTGGTGGACGACCAGCGAGAACATCGGGAGTTATTGTTGTCCTTGCTCGAGCCATTGGGGTTTTATCTGGAAGAGGCCGATTCCGGCGAGGCTTGCTTGGAGAAAGTGGTGGAACAGCAACCCGATTTGATCTTGCTGGATATTTCCATGAGCGGTATAGACGGTATAGAAACCGCGATGCGTCTGCGCGAGCGCGGTTTACAGATGCCGATTGTGGTGCTGAGCGCCAATGCCTATCCCGGTGATCGGCTGGCGGTGTTAAATGCCGGCTGCAACGATTTTCTGTCCAAGCCTATTCAGGTGCCGCAGCTGATGAGCAAGCTGAAGCTATATTTGTCACTGGCCTGGATCTATCAAGACGACGCCGCGCCGGCGGTTTCCGAAAAACTACCCGAACCGATGCTGGTGCCGCCGCCGGAATTGTTGCAAGCCTGCGTGGAATATGTACGAATCGGCGACTTGTTGGGCCTGAAGAAAGTACTGGCACAACTCGGTCAAACCGAGCCGCGCTACAGCGCCTTCTTTGCGAAGCTGATGGTTTTAGCCAACCAGTTTCGGGTGGGCGAAATCAGGAAGCTTTTGAATATGCACAAACAGGAGGTGTCCCGATGATGGACGTATCCGCCAGCAATGGCACGGTGTTGATAGTCGACGACACACCCGGCAATTTGGCCCTGTTGTCCGATACGCTGTCCGAAGCCAATTATCGGGTATTGGTGGCTACTGACGGTTGTTCGGCCATCGAACAGATTCAATACGTCAAACCCGACATCATTTTGTTGGATGTGATGATGCCGGGCATAGACGGCTTCGAGACCTGCAGCCGGCTGAAAGCCGATCCGACGACCGCGCCGATTCCGGTGTTGTTCATGACCGGTTTGAGCGAGCTGGACGATTTGCTGCGCGGCTTTGGCGAAGGGGCGTTGGACTACATCGTTAAGCCAATTCGGCCGGCGGAAGTGCTGGCGCGCATTGAAGTACATTTGACGCAAACCCGTAATTTACGGCGGGCCGAGAGCTTGCTGGACCATCACGATTTTGCCGCTATAGCCGCAGACGCACTCGGCCGTATCGTATGGTTGACGCCGGCAGCTAAAGAATGGCTGGATGATTTTTGCGAATTGCAGGGATTGGCTCGGGCTGCGAATGACATGCTCCCGGAGTCGCTGCGGGGCTGGTTTCAACGCTGGTTGCGGCAAAGCGGGCGAAATGATGCGGAAGCCGAATCCGAGGCACATCGTTTGGCGCCGGGTTTTACGCTTAGAGTCAGCGCCTGTCAGAATCCGGATGAATATCTGCTGCTATTGCAACGGGAAGACGCGCAATGGACGCCGGAAACCCTGCGCGACAAACTGAAGCTGACGTTTCGCGAGGCCGAGATTTTGATGTGGATTGCCCGCGGCAAAACCAATAAGGAGATCGGTATCATCCTCACCACCAGTCCCAGAACGGTGAATAAACATCTGGAACATATATTCGAAAAATTGGGTGTTTCCACGCGGGCGGCGGCGGTGGCGATGGTGTTGCAGCGCGGTTAGTTCAAAGCTAACAAAAAGGCCGGCAATCTTATGGATTGCCGGCCTTTTTTGGGTCTGGAGAAACGTTGCCGCCTTTAAGGCATGTACATGCCGCCATTCACATGCAAAGTTTCGCCGGTGATGTAGGAGGCTTGCTCGGAGGCCAGGAAAGACACCGCATGGGCAATTTCTTCCGGCTGACCCAAACGGCCCAGCGCAATCGAACCCAGCAGCGCATTCTTAATGTCTTCCGACAGTTCCTTAGTCATATCGGTATCGATAAATCCGGGTGATACGGTATTTACGGTGATGCCGCGCGAACCGACTTCTTTAGCCATGGATTTAGCAAAGCCGATCATTCCAGCCTTGGCCGCCGCGTAGTTGGCTTGACCGGCATTGCCGGTGGAGCCCACGACAGATGAAATGTTGATGATGCGGCCGTAACGGACTTTCATCATAGCGCGCAACACGGCTTTGCTCATCCGGAAGATCGAGGTCAGGTTGGTGTTGATAATGTCGTCCCATTCCTCGTCTTTCATCCGCATCAACAAGTTGTCGCGGGTGATGCCGGCGTTGTTGACCAATACTGCTGGGGTGCCGTAGGCGTCGCCGGTGGTTTTTATAAAGCTTTCGATGTCGGCGGCGTCGGCGACATTGAGTTTGTAGCCTTTGCCGTTCTCGCCCAGATAAGCGGAAATAGCCTCCGCGCCGCTGTCTGAGGTGGCGGTACCGACGACAAAAAAACCGTCGGCTACTAACTTTTCGGCAATGGCCCGGCCTATGCCGCGGCTGGCGCCGGTAACAATGGCGAGTTTTTTATCCACGGAGTTGCTCCACAACGTTGTTGATGGTTTCGGGGTCGTATAGTGTGTAATGCGCGGCATCCGGCGCTATGCGTTTGTTTAAGCCGACTAATACTTTGCCGGGTCCGCATTCGACAAAGGCGGTAACGCCTTGTTCGTGCATGAATTTGACGCTTTCCACCCAACGTACCGGTTTGAATAATTGTTCTTTCAACGCGTAGCGAATCACTTCCGGCGAACCGTGCGATTTGACGTCGGCGTTGTGGATCAGCGTGCTATTCGGCATCTCGACGTTAAGGCCTTGCAGTATTTCGTTTAGCTTGTCGGACGCGGCTTCCATCAGAGCGCAGTGGGACGGCACACTAACCGGCAACTTTAATGCGCGTTTGGCGCCGAGTGCCTTCAAGGCTTCCATCGCGCGTTCCACCGCAGCGGTTTCGCCGGCGATGACGACTTGGCCAGGCGCGTTGAAATTGGCGGCGGCGACGATGTCGCCATTGGCGACTTCGGCGCAGGTATTGACGACTTGATGATCTTCCAGGCCCAGAATAGCCGCCATCGCGCCTTTTCCTGTCGGTACCGCTTCCTGCATCAGTCGACCGCGCTCGGCCACCAGACGAATGGCGTCTTCATAGCCCAACGCGCCCGAGCAGACCAGGGCGGTGTATTCACCCAAGCTGTGGCCGGCCATCCAGGCGGGTTTGATGTCGGATTTTTCGCACCAGGCCCGCCATACCGCAACGCCGGCCGCCAGCATAGCCGGCTGGGTGTTATGTGTTTGGTTCAAGTCGGTGTCCGGGCCGTTCGCGACCATATTCCACAGATCGAAACCCAGCACGTCGGAAGCTTGTTCGAAAGTTTGCTTGACCAATGGGTTGGCGGCGGCCAGCGTGCCCAGCATGCCGACAGCTTGCGAGCCTTGTCCGGGAAATACGAATGCCAGATTGTAACTTTGTTCTATCGTCGTCATGTTTAGTACCTAATTAATGCGGAACCCCAGGTAAAGCCGGCTCCAAAAGCTTCCATTAATACGGTTTGTCCGCGTTGAATGCGGCCGTCGCGCACACCTTCGTTAAACGCCAATAACACGGAGGCGGAGGAGGTGTTGCCTTGGTTTTCCAGGGTCAGAATCACTTGATCCATGGACATGCCCAGTTTTTTGGCAGTGGCGGCGATAATGCGCGTGTTGGCTTGATGCGGCACCAGCCAATCGATATCGCTTTGCTGCAAGCCGTTGGCTTCCAGGGTTTCATCGACAATCCGGCCCAGCGTGTTGACCGCGACCTTAAATACTTCGTTGCCGCGCATGCTGATGTAAGCCATTTCGTTTTGTTTGGCGACTGCCGCTACCTGCGGATTGGGACAATACAATAAATCTTCGTAGCCGCCGTCGGAATGAATATGCGTGGACAAGATGCCCGGTTTGTCGCCTGAGGTCAGCAAAATTGCGCCAGCGCCGTCGCCGAACAGAATGCAGGTGCCGCGGTCGGTCCAATCGACAATGCGCGAGCAAATTTCCGTGCCCACCACCAGTACGTTTTTGGCAAAACCGGTTTTCAGGTATTGATCGGCGATGCTTAGCCCGTAGACAGAACCGGAGCAAGCGGCTTGAATATCGAAGCCGACACATTGCTTGATGCCCAGGCGTTCCTGCAACAGGCAGGCCGTACTGGGATAGACGCGATCCGGCGTGCCGGTGGCAACGATGATCATATCGATGTCTGTCGCAGCAATGCCGGCCGCCTCAATAGCTTGTCTGGCGGCGATTTCCGCCATGCTGGAAGCGGTTTCGTCGGGGCCGGCTATGCGGCGGCTTTTGATGCCGGTTCTTTCATAGATCCAGCTGTCGGACGTGTCCACCGTGGCGGAAATATCGTCATTGGTGCGTATGGTTTCGGGCAGATAGCCGCCCGTACCGATAACATGAGTCCAGCGTGTCATTCATCAACCTTTTGGGTCAGCGCGAGTTCTAGTTTTTCGCTGATTTTACGAATAACGCCCTGCGCAACTTCCACTTCCGCCAAATGGATGGCGGTTTCGAAAGCCAGTGCGTCGGCGCCGCCGTGGCTTTTGATTACCAGGCCGCGCAGGCCGATGAAACTTGCGCCATTATAGAGACGCGGGTCTATGCTGTCTTTAAAGCGCTTTAAAACCGGATAAGCAATCAGGCCTGCTAATTTGGTCAGCCAGTTTTGCGAAAAACTGTCCTTCAGTTTGCCGCCTATCATTTTTGCCGCGCCTTCTATCGATTTCAGGGCCACGTTACCCACGAAACCGTCGGCGACGATCAAATCGACTTTGACGCTGCCGGCGTTGATCGAGTTGCCTTCGACGTAGCCGATATAATTCAGCCCGGAATTTTCCAGTAATTTCGCGGCGGCTTTGACTTGTTCGTTGCCTTTCATGTCTTCTTCGCCGATGTTTAGCAAGCCGATGCGCGGGCGATCGATGTTTTCCACGGCCTTGACCACTTCTTCGCCCATGACGGCAAACTGGTACAGATGTTCGGCGCTGGAATCGACATTGGCGCCTAAATCCAGCATGTGGGTGTGGCCAAAAGTAGACGGCAGTGTGGAAATAATCGCCGGGCGTTCGATGCCGGGTATCATTTTCAGCACAAAACGGGCTGTTGCCATCAGTGCTCCAGTGTTACCGGCGCTGACGCAGGCATCGGCCTTGCCTTCCTGAACCAGATTAATCGCCACGCGCATGGAAGAATCTTTTTTATTCTTCAAGGCTTTTTGCGGCGCTTCATCCATTTCGACCACTTGCGAGGCGTGTTGAATACTGATCCGACCTTTAAACTCGACCAGCGCTTGGGATAGCAGGTTACCAAGAACCGATTCATCGCCAACCATGATCAGATTTAAGTCCGGATTTTTTCTTAAACAGGCCAGTGAGGCGGGAACGGTAACTTGAGGACCGAAATCCCCACCCATGGCGTCAATTGAGAGAGTTGAGCTCACGCTTAGGACTAACTCCAGTAGTTGAAAGGAGCCAACAGCTGTCCAGCGACGCGTTGGCTTACCCAGAGACTATCAATAAATCAAATATTACTGCCCGTCGTGCTGACGATTGCGCTGGAAAACGCGATACTTGCGGCCGGTCTTGGACTGAGGGCTGCTCGACTCGCCTTGCGAATGGGCAGCGAGTCGGCCTATGGCAGTTTAAAACGATTAATCTTCGTCGTTGCCGGCAATGATTTGACGGCCTTTGAAGAAACCGTCCGGCGTCATGTGGTGACGCAGATGAGTTTCGCCGGTCAATGGATCCTGAGCCAGGGTTTTGCCGACTAATGCGTCGTGTGAACGACGTTGACCGCGTCTGGAACGCGATACTTTGCTCTTTTGTACTGCCATTTCAATCTCCAGTTTTTTTAAGTTTTGCTAAAACAGAAAAAGGGTTGTTAGCCTTAGTCTGACTATCTATTGCGCTGTAATCGGCATCTTCCGAACGGTTGTGCGCGAGACAATCGTGTTCATGCCGAGGGTAGTCGGGCAATGCCAGCAGGATTTCGTCTTCGATCACGGCGTTTAACGATAGAGTGTCGCCGTCCAGTAATAGCGGTTCGCAATCGTCCAGTTGCTTTGCTTCCTGTAGCGAAGAGACAACAGCCAATTTAAAATCGATATCCAGCGGCCAAGTCAGTGCTTGCAAACAAGACTGACACGCCAATTCCACAACACCCTCGATATGGCCGGCAACCACGATGCGTTTGCCTTCCTTACCAAATTCGATCTTGGCGCTAACGCTGCCGCCATGATCGATCACGCTATCAGACAAGCGCTCGAGCGCAGCGATTTTTATATCCCCGGATAGCGCGCCTCGTCTTTCGGCGAACAATAAGGGATCGATATGGTCGGGAAACTTGTCTGACATAACTGTACAATCATACAGATAACTAACTGTTGCGTCAAACGCACACCTACTCAAACCACTAACTACCGATGACCGCCATAGTCCTTGCCTCGAGTTCGAAATACCGCCGCCAATTGTTGGAAAAACTGGGTCTGGATTTCCTTAGTTGCAGCAGCGACATTGACGAGAGCCCGCAATCGGGCGAATCGCCGGACGCTTTGGTACACAGATTATCGCAGGCTAAGGCTGAAGAAGTCGGCAAAACATACCCTAATCATTTAATCATCGGTTCCGATCAGGTTGCCGTGCTAGGCCAAGAGATATTGGGAAAACCCGGCGGGCGCGACGCGGCAATTCAACAACTTGCCAAGCAATCCGGCCGGACGGTGCAATTTTATACTGGTGTCTGTGTTTTGAATAGCGCAACGGGCCGAAGCTTAAGCGATATGGATGTTTGTAGCGTGCATTTCAAAACGCTGACATCGCCGCAGATTGAAAAGTACATCGATATGGATCGGCCCTTCGATTGTGCCGGCAGCTTCAAATCCGAGGGCTTGGGTATCGCGCTATTCAGTAAAATTGTCGGCGAGGACCCCAATGCGCTGGTCGGTTTGCCGTTGATAAAACTGGTGGTGTTATTGGAAGAATTTGATGTCTCTGTTCTTTAGTGGGCGGCGACACGCCGGGCTTGCTTATGCCTTTGTTTAAAGATTTATAGCCAATACCGCTAATGAAACTTCTTAGTCGGGCCAAGTAATTCAAACATCTGCAAAAATTCCTCCTCGACTTGTTCCATCATCGAGATGATTTGCTCTCGGGTTAAACGCACCAGCGTTAACGATTGATTGGAGAATTCCGCAACGGCTAATTCCAGGCCATCGGCTTGTTGGCCGCTATCGACCAAGCGCGCCGCCATATGCAGCAAATGAGCGTCCAATTTGTGCACTTGGGCATCGGCGGGTTCCAGATAGCAGCTTGTGGTTTCGTACAGGGATTCCGGTAAGCCCCAGGTTTTCAGCAATTCCCCGCCGACCTCTGCATGAGTAAAGCCGATCAGTTCTTGTTCGAAGCCGGCCAACAAGGCGCGGTTATGGTTGGCGGCAAGTAATGCTCTAAGATATTGCTCGGGCATTTTTTGACTGAGTAGCAGTGAGCCAATGTCATGCAGTAGACCGGCCAGGAACAGTCTTTCGGTATGCAGCACGGCGCTGGCTTTTGCCAGCAGACGGGCAATGACCGCGCAATGTATGCTGCGCATCCAGAACGAGGTCATGTCGATCAGTTCGTCGGGAATTTTTCCGAAGCGATCAACAACCGTGGTAGCCAATACCAGATTACTCAGGTCGTCGATGCCTATTACGGTAACGGCGCGGGAAATGGTGTCGATTTTGGCTTGAAAACCGTAGAAAGGACTATTCACTACCCGCAACAACCGTGCGCTCAGAGCCGGATCCTTGGCGATAACCTTGCCGATGTCAGCCAGTGAATAACGCGAATCGCGGATCATCTCGCTAAGTTGGAAATAAATGTCGGGTAGGGAAAATAGCTCGGTCGAGCCGGCAATCAATTGCTTGATGGCAGCAGCTTTCAATTAACTCTTCCGATACAGCGCCATGACGTGCTGCACGTAATTGCGGGTTTCGGGATAGGGCGGTACGCTATTATTGTATTTCATCACCGCGCCTTCGCCGGCATTATAACCGGCTACCGCCAAGGTCAGATTGGAGTTGAACATCGCCAGTAAATCTTTCAAGTAACGGGTACCACCGTCGACATTTTGCTCGGCATCGCGCCGGTCGGTGACACCGTAGCGGCGCGCGGTATCCGGCATTAACTGCATCAAACCCACCGCGCCGGCCGACGATACGGCATTGGGGTTATAAGCCGATTCGGCTTGGATCACCGCGTGCAGCAGTTTGGGGTCCATTTGATGTTTGGCCGCAGCCTTGGCAACCAAATCGTTAAATTTGAGTTTATTACCCGACATGAACTTTAGGTCGCGGCTGTATGTGCGCGGCCGGGTGCGGATGATCAAGCGGTAATCGAAGCCTTTTTTCGGCTCATCGGTGTAATACACTCGACCGCTAGGATCGGTGTATTTGAAAATGTCCGCCCCCGCATCGGTGATTAGCGTTATCGATAGTGTGACAATCAGCAGGGGTCTCATCGCGTCACCTTTTACCGATTGAACTCATTCAGTCACGCTAATCAGGCTGGCCGCCCGGACTGCTTTGGCTCGAGCCTCGCTGACGTTGTCGGCCGTGGCGAGTGCTACGCCCATGCGCCTTGACACGAAAGCTTCCGGTTTGCCGAACAGGCGAATGTCGGTATCGGCTATAGCCAATGCTTTTTCCAAGCCCTGATAGGTCACGGCTTTGGCGTCTATGCCGCCCAGAATCACCGCGCTGGCGGCGGTTTTATCCAAAGTGGTGCTGACCGGCAAGCCAAGAATGGCGCGGGCATGTAAATCAAATTCACTTTGCCGTTGGCTGGCCATCGTCACCATGCCGGTGTCGTGCGGTCGGGGACTGACTTCGCTAAACCAGACTTGATCGCCGTCGATGAACAATTCCACGCCGAATAAACCCAAGCCGCCCAAGGCAGTAGTCACTTTGTCGGCGATTTGCTGGGATAAGGTAATAGCCTTTGCGCTCATCGCCTGCGGTTGCCAGCTTTCCCGATAATCGCCGTTTTCTTGGCGGTGGCCTATCGGTTCGCAGAAATAGGTATGTACCTGGCCGTCTCCGTCCAGCGCGCGCACCGTGAGCAAAGTAATTTCAAAATCAAAATCGATCTTGGCTTCGACGATCACTTTACCGGTGTCGGCGCGACCGCCAGCCTTGGCGTAATCCCAGGCGGCTTGCAATTGATCGGCGCTTTTCACCATGGACTGACCCTTACCGGACGACGACATGGTGGGTTTGATAAAGCAGGGGTAGCCAATGCCACTATCGACTGCGGATTTCAGTTGTTCAAAGGTTTCGGCAAACGCGTATTTCGAGGTGGGTAGTCCGAGTTCAGCCGCAGCTAGCTCGCGTATGCCCTCGCGATTCATCGTCAATTGAATCGCTCTGGCGTTGGGTACGACGGTAGTTTGGCCTTGGACTTCAATTTCCGCCAGTGCATCGGTGGCAATTGCTTCGATTTCGGGGATGATGTAATGCGGCTGTTCGCTGGCAATCAGCGTTTTCACTGCATTTGCATCGGTCATGTCTATCACATGGCTGCGATGCGCGACTTGCATGGCCGGCGCACCGGCATAGCGATCAACTGCAATCACTTCCACGCCGTAGCGTTGCAGCGAGATGGCGATTTCTTTGCCCAATTCGCCGCTGCCCAGTAATAAAGCTTTGGTGGCGCTGACGCTGTCAGGGGTGCCTATTTTCATGATTTCGCTAAATAGTTATCGATGTCTTGCTTGGAAAAACCAATTTTTTTCGCCACACGGTCGGCGTGACTGACCCGGGAAATGCCGGCGATCAATTTAAAAGTCGGCAAGTCGTCGGCAAATTCCACTTGTTTGGGGACTGCGATTTTTCTTTTCACAAACTCGTCCACCAGTTGATGGTTATGGGTAATTAAAATGGTGCTGTTGCCTTTGCGGTAAAAACCGTCCAGCACGTCGATAGACGACTGCATCTTCTCTTCAAAGGTAGTGCCTTCCGCCATTTCGTCAAGCACCACCAAGCTTTTTGCGGTGCTGGCCAGGAAAATATCGCGAGTGCGTTTCAATTCTGTGCCGAAACGGCCTTCGCCGTCGTCGAGGTGACTAATCTCTGGGCATTGATAGAAAATCCGGTCGGCGACGCTCAAGCTGGCAGCTTGGGCCGGCACGAAACAGCCGATTTGCGTCAGCAATTGAATTTGGGTGACGGTTTTGCAAAATGCGGTTTTACCGCCGCTATTGGGACCCGTCACGCAAACCAGGCGCTCGTCGTCCATGCTGAAATCGTTGCCGACATAATCTGGGTTTTTTTGGCCCAGTACCGGGTTTTTCGCCGCGACTAATTTGATATTGTGATGTTCGTTGGCGTTCAGTTCCGGCAGCACCATCTCGCTACCGTAATCTTCGGCATACTTAATAAAGGCTAGCAATTCGTCGAGTTGGCCCAGGCCATCCAGCATATCGCCGAGCGCCTGTGAATTACGATAGATGTTGCGTAACGGAATGATGCAGTTGTCTCGATCATAACCGCCGATTACCGGAATATAAGCCAAGGCCAAGGGCAGAAAAAACACCGAAGCGACCGACAAGCCGTCACGGGTGACCTGAAACATATCGGTCGGGAAAATTTGCATCAAGCCCCAGATCGCGGCGATCAGCAAGCCGATCAACATCGGTTTGAACAAGGTGGGCCGGAAGATAGTCGCCGGCGAGAACGAGTTTTTGCGTTCCTCCTTGCTTTGCAGGCCTTTCTCACTGTTGTAGACCGGGCCGACCATCAGCGAGTATTCGTTGCTGTGCGAAAAATTGCCGATCTTCTCGAAGACGCTTTGCAGATAAGGACTTTGCGGCTTGCCGGAGTTGTAGATAGCACCGACCAGACTCAAGACCACGCGTACGCCGCGCACATATTGTTTGTAGCCGTAACCTTCGATTTGATGGTCTTCGCGCGCCGTGCCGAAACCACCGAGAAATTCGCCGAATAACAATAAATAAAGCCGGTTTTCCGCTGAGGCAGCGTTGGCGATAATATTTTCGACGTTGGCGCGCACATCCGGATTGTCTTGAATTTCCCGCACCGCTGCTTGTTTGGCGGCTATCGCATCCAGATCGTTCAAGGGTTGGCTTAGCGAGCGATACAGCACGGTTTTACCGGCTGTAGTGCTGGCGTAGTTGACGTAATCGAACAGTTCGTCCACTTCAATGGTGTTAAACGCGCCTTGATCAATGACGCCTTCACCGGTGGGCAAGGGTTGGCTCGACCGCACTGCCGGCCATTCGTCGTTCCAGCTTTGTAAGATGTTTTGTTGCATATTACCCCCGGTTTTTATGTGCCGCGCTTTATTTAGTGCACGGTTTTGATTAAATCAAGCATCACCTCGACATGTGCATAGCTGTCGTTTAAACACGGAATATAACGATATGTCTCGCCGCCGGCTTCCAGAAAAATCTCCTGGTTGGCGATGGCTATTTCTTCCAGTGTTTCCAGACAGTCTACCGAGAATCCCGGACAAATCACGTCCACGTTTTTGATGCCTAGTTGCGGCAATTCCTGCAACACTTCCACGCAATAAGGTTTCAGCCATTCCGCTTTGCCGAAACGCGATTGAAATACCAATTTCCATTGTTGGTCATTCAGTCCCAATTGCTCGGCGAGCAGGCGACCGGTGGTTTGGCATTGATAGAAATAGGGGTCGCCCCATTCGGTCAGCTTAGCCGGCAAGCCGTGAAATGACAGCAACAGCAATTCAGCTTGGCCATTGGCTTGCCAATGCTGGCGCACCGATTGCGCCAAGGCTTCGATGTAACTGGGGTGTTCATGAAAATCGCTGATGAAATGCAGGCCAGGCATGTGCCGCCAACTGACAAATTCCTCGGCCACCACGTCGAAAATCGAGGCGGTGGTGGTGGAGGAATACTGCGGATACAAGGGCAGAATGACGATCTCGTGGACACCTTGTTTCTGAAAGTTTTGCAGCTTTTCCCGCAAGGCTGGTTTGCCGTAGCGCATCGCGCAATCGATGACTAGATTGGAGCCGTCTACGCCCGCAAAACCTTGCAACTTGGCGGTCAGCATTTCGGTGAATACGATCAACGGCGAGCCTTGTTCGGTCCAGATTGATTGATAGGCATG
This sequence comes from Methylomonas sp. 2F7, assembly GCF_057126975.1. Lineage (NCBI taxonomy): Bacteria > Pseudomonadati > Pseudomonadota > Gammaproteobacteria > Methylococcales > Methylococcaceae > Methylomonas > Methylomonas sp. 2F7. Next base: position 3,174,617 of record NZ_CP195203.1, on the reverse strand, counting down.
CGCCGATTTTTTGGGGCGAAATGGCAGCACGAACAGATTCAAAATCAGCCACCATAAGGGTCTGGGCAGATTGACCACGCGTGGGTCGCCGAGAAATTCGCGCAGGAAGCGGCGCACATCGCCGGTTTTAGGGGAGGCGGGCGATCCTAGATTGACCAGTAAGACCCCAACTTTTTTCGCGCTTGTGTCGGTCATGTTTTTCAGCGGTTAATGAGGTTGAGGAATTCGGAACGGGTACTGATTTCTTCTCGAAAAATACCCAGCATCACCGAGGTAGTCATCACCGAGTTTTGTTTTTCCACGCCGCGCATCATCATGCACAAATGCTTCGCTTCGATGACCACCGCTACGCCGCGGGCGTCGATGGCTGTTTCTACCGCCTTGGCGATTTGCCGAGTCAATTGTTCCTGGATTTGCAGGCGGCGACCGTACATATCAACGATCCGTGCCAGTTTGGACAGGCCTAAGACTTTGCCTTTTGGTAGGTATCCGATGTGGCATTTGCCGATGAAAGGCAATAGATGATGCTCGCATAGCGAGTAAAGCTCGATGTCTTTTACGATCACCATATCCTCGGTGTCCGCTTGAAATATCGCGCCGTTCAGTACCTCTTCCAGGGTTTTATCGTAACCGTTATTCAGAAATTTAAAGGCTTTCGCGGCCCGTTTCGGCGTGTCCCGCAAACCTTCCCGATTCACGTCTTCGCCTATTGCCTGAATGATTTTGGAGAAATATTCTTCCATTGCCGCCCCCGAGTAAAAAAATGTCGTGAGTATACAGCATCAAACTGTAAATTCTAAGGCGTCCAAAATCACCTGACTGCCGGCTCCAAAACGAGTAGCGTTTTCGCTGAGATGGCGGCGCCAGGCCCGCGCGCCATCGACACCATGAAATAGTCCTAGCATATGCCGGCTAATGCAATGCACTCTCACGCCTTGTTGTAATTGCTGCTCTATATAAGGTAGCAGGGCTAATACCGTTTCTTGCCGCGATGGGATTGGATGCTCGTCGTTAAACAAGCGTTGGTCTACTTCCGCTAGTAAATACGGATTGTGATAAACCTCCCGGCCCAGCATTACCCCGTCAACTTGCGTCAATAGTTCCAGCGAGCTATCCAAGGATTCGATGCCGCCGTTGATAACTATATTAAGCGCCGGAAAATCTTGCTTCAATTGCAACACCACGTCATAACGCAGTGGCGGTACGTCACGATTTTGCTTGGGTGACAGGCCGGATAGCCAGGCTTTGCGGGCATGCACGATAAACGTCTGGCAACCCGCCGCCGCTACAGTATTTATAAAGTGTGTTAGTTCTGCGTAAGAATCGCGATCATCGATACCGATGCGCGATTTCACCGTTACCGGTATAGACACGGCTTGCCGCATCGCTGCCACGCATTGGGCCACCAAATCGGGTTCGGCCATCAAACAGGCGCCGAAGCGGCCATTTTGCACCCGGTCGCTAGGGCAGCCGACATTTAAATTGATCTCGTCGTAGCCATAGTCGGCGGCAATTTTTGCGCACTCTGCTAAATCCGCTGGATTGCTGCCGCCTAGTTGTAAAGCCAGCGGGTGTTCTGCTGAGCTGAACTGTAAATGCCGATCGCGGTTGCCAAATAATATGGCGCCGGTGGTGACCATTTCGCTGTACAGCAAGGCATGTCGGGATAAGGTTCGATGGAAATACCGACAATGTCGGTCAGTCCAATCCAGCATGGGGGCTACAGAGAATCGGCAGTCTAGGTTTTTGTCAGCTTTGGGCCGGATATGGTCGCGGTCAGCGGTCATCGATGGTTAAAGTGGTTGGGAAGTTCAATGTCATTCTGCGGCCCTATTATACTGCGCCGGGCTGATTAACAATCGCTGTATAAAAGACGGCTGTGATGGAGTAAGAATGAAGCGAAAGGATAGGAGAATATCAGCTGGCTTTATCGTTATAGATTTTGTCCACTAGCTCTTTAAACCAACGCGGCCTGAAAATCACTACGTATAAACCGATGCTGCTGGTAATCGGGATGGGGCCGATGCTAAACAGCATAAACACGATAAAGACAATCGCACATTTGATTCTGGTCAGGCTGGTCGGATGCATATTGGCCCGCTGCTATTCAGAGCAAAAAAATCCTCGGTGGCGTTTTGACACAGCCTTGTCGAGTTGCTTGGGTTCGGGATGACTATTTGGGTTGTCCGCGCGGACATTTCAATACTATACAGATAGCCGATAAACGCTCATTTGTATTGTTTGCTCGCTTTGTTTTCTGTCAGGCTACCGGCGCATTGGCTGTAAGCTTGTTTGGTATGAAAATGATGGAGCGAATTACTGACCGGCTGGACCAAAGGGCGAGTGCCGGGTTTAAGCGGGCGTGAGGCAAGCGCGTTAATTGTATCCATACTGCCCATGCATTGCTTGTGCTTCGGGATGGTGGCGGCGGGGGCGTTTTGGGTGGCCAGAAATACGCCGATAATGATTAGCACGAAGCTTATGCCGCAACGCTTCAGTTCGCGTACGCAGGTTTTCAGTATTTCTTCTGAATTCATAGTGTGTCTCCTTATGTTGGGGTTATAAAAACTTAGCGAGCTGACCTTTTTGATGCGCAAACAGCTGCGCATTTTGTGGGATTCGCGCCAATCGGTTCGCTGCGACCGGCAAAGACGTTGAATAACGACGCTATTTCGCGACCCGGTTGAATGTGGTCCCAAGCCTAACGATAGTTATCGGCAGTCTTTTATTGTGGTGCGGCCAGCCTTATAGCAAGGCAATGCTTAAACCAATCTGAAGTGAATTTTTGCCACGCGATTTTTTGCATGTATTTCTTGGTGCATTTCTAATGCTTCGCTACGCATGTGGTCGCAAAATGCACAGAGGCCTTCGTGGGCGGTATGTGATTTTTCATGGGCTGACAATAAGTCGCCGCACCGTTTGCAACGAGTAATCTGCTGGAGTGTTTTCATGGTGATCGCCTCGTAATCGGAATGTGTGAAAATAATGCGCTATGAGTTTGTTCGGTATCCGGCTCTTTGTAATTGCAGAGCTACGCTACACATCGCAAAACCAATGCCACTAGAAAATCGGGTGCGCCGTAATTATTCTAAGTAATTGTTTATGCATTATTTTATGGGCTGATCATTCTGAAAAATAGTGAAAAAATGCACAAGAAATTGTTGATTTCAGCACTAAATATCGTATCGCTTACGAAATGTCGTACAAGGTATGCGGAAGAGTCAATGATCCAGGGGCGGTAGAGGCTTTTGCAGGTTGTTGCTCAATTAAAAGTCGGTATAAAGCTTTGGGTGTATGGGGATCTCGCCAGCGCCGAAGCGAGGATTTTTAGGCGGCGAGGGTGTAAATGGTGGATGGCTAAATCGCCATCGAACTGGTTTTATTGACTCCGCCCCTAAATATCGCCGCTTCGGCGCTGGCGAGAGCCCCGCGCCTATATGGGATTCTCTGCGTGGTCTAACGGCGTCGCGGGAATGACGATTCCAAGGAATTTACAGGCCGGGTTAATAGAAAATCCAACCGGTCTTTAGTCATGCTGCTCAGGCGTTTTACCGGAGGTTAAGTTTTGACGAAATATCGTCAACCATTCAAAAATATGTGATACATTTCGCTTTAAACGTATCGGGAGGATATTCCCATTTAACTAGGTAGTGTAGGTGTCCTACCGATGAAATGCTTGAGAGTCAGCATGCGGCAACGATACTATCCGTCCATACTCAAAACGCTAAACGGCGCTATCGTTTCTTGTGTCTGCGCACTCGCCAACCTAGTGCCTGTCACAGCTGTTGCCGCGGGCCATATGGGACATATGTCCAGCCATGGCGCCACCGGGCTACCGGGTGACTTATTATTGTTTCCGGCCTTGACCGGTATCGTGCGTTTCGATCAAGAGCCTCAAAAAAAGCTCAGTAATAGCGACGTTATCCCCGAAATTAACGTGTTTTACACCACCGACTATCAGCGCTTTCGGTTTCTCGGCGAATGGCTGGTCAGCACCAAAACCCATAATCTGGAAAGATTCCAATTAGGCATGCACGTCGGGGACGAAGCCACTCTCTGGCTTGGCCGCTTTCACAACCCGATCGGTTACTGGAACATGCAGTTCCACCACGGCGCGTTTCTGCAAACCACTATCAGTAGACCCGGTATTATGGCGTTCGAAACGGCCGGCGGCGTGATACCCAATCATTTGACCGGATTTTTATGGGAAGGCGTTCATGATTTGGGTGAGGGCGGCCTGTATTACACGGTTGGAGCGGGTGCGGGCCCGCAAATTAATAAAGGTTTGGAAGCGTTCAATCTGGTGGAGCCGGGAGGTTCCCGTCGACCCGGTGTGTCGTTTCGGCTGGGCTATCAACCCATCAGCTTCGGTGTCGACGAATTTGGTATTTCCGGAGCGTATAACCAAATTCGCTCCGATGAGCCCGCCGTTAGAAACGTCAGTCAATTCGTCGCCAGTGCCTACGCCAATAAACAAATCCAAGCAGTGCGGCTACTAAGCGAAATTGTCTATGTGAACAATACCTTGGAAAGTCCGTTGGGCGGCAAAACCCACGACGATTTTCTCAGTACTTACGGGCAAGTCGAATGGGACCTCAATCCGGCCTGGACTTTGGTCGGGCGCGTCGAAGGCACTTTTGGCGGCAAGGACGATCCCTACCTGGCGATGTTTCCCAAATATGTCGAGGACAGGTTTCTCGGTGGCATACGCTACAAACTCAACCACACGAATGCCTTAAAGCTTGAAGCCTCGCGCGATCATTTGCGCGACGATCATTTCGGGCAAGTGATGTTTCAATGGAGCGCGGTGTTTCCATGAACTTGCTTCGCGGGCTTTGCATCGTTGGTTTGCTATTGCTGCTTGGAGCGCAGAGCCTATGGGCTATCACTCGCCATTCTCTGGTATTGGCCACCAGCGCCAACTCGTCGATACCGGCTTTAACCGTGCAAGAGGCCAGAAAATTGTTTCTTGGCGTACCGCTGGAAAAGGGCGGTGAACATCCCGTGCCCTTACTGAACATCAGCGATCCGTTAATTTTCGAAGTATTTCTGCAAAAAGTGGCCTTCATGTCGGCGAATGCCTATGAAAGCCAAACCATATCGGTGGTTTTCCGCCTCGGCGGTAAACGTCCGGAGAGTTTTAACGATCTGAAGAGCTTGGTCGATACGCTGCAACAGAATCCGGGCACGGTGACCTATTTGTGGGAAGATCAAGTTCGGTCCAATCAAGGCCTTAAAGCGGTGAATGTGTTATGGCAGGGAGCCCTGGAATGAGTCGATTTTTTCATAGTTTTAACGGCCGAATGATTCTGGCTGTTGTCGGCATTCATTTACTGCTGGTGCCGGTGTTGTTGTTCGGCATTTATCGGGTGATTAAACCCAGTTTGGAAGCGCAGTTTGTCAATTACGTCCGCTCCGATGCCTTGCTGTTCAGTAATCTGGTTACGCCGAGGCTGGAGCATAGCAAGGCCGGCGAATTGCAAGGCTTGTTAGGCGAATTTCTGTTAAATGGCCGTTTGGCGTTTGCGGAAATCGCCACCGAGCGCGGCAATATTCGCGCCGACATCGAACTGAACGCTCAGCAGCAATTTCAGGAAGATTTTTTCTTCGGCGAGCACGACGACGATATTTATTTTCTGGCTGTACCGATTCTAAATCCGGAAGACGGCTCGCTGGCGATGTTAAGGCTGGGCTACGACGAACGGCAGATTCAACGCGACATCGCCACCATCTATCAGCGTAGCGCCTATTTTGTGGCGGTTTACATGGGCTTGACGCTGTTGGTGGTTGGACTGTTCGGGCGCAAACTGGTCATGCCGCTGGAACGCTTGCGCGACGAAGCCGAACAAATCGCTGCCGGCAATCACACCGGGCAATTTAATTCCGGCACCAAGATTACCGAAGTGGCGGCGTTGGCCGAGCATTTGGAAAAAATGCGCCAAGCCTTGCTTTCCGCCCGCGACGCGGCGTTGCAGGCAGCCGGTGCGAAGAGCGAGTTTCTGGCGAATATGAGCCACGAAATCCGCACGCCGATGAACGGTATCATTGGCATGATAGGCTTGGCCTTGCGCACCGAACTCACCCCGCAGCAGCGCGAGTTTCTGGGGATGGCGAACAGCTCGGCGGATGCTTTGCTGCGCATAGTCAACGATATTTTGGATTTCTCCAAGATCGAGGCGCGTAAGCTCGAACTCGATCATGCACCGTTTAAAGTCCGTGAAAGCCTCGGCGACACATTAAAACTGCTGGCCGGCCACGCCCATGAAAAAGACCTGGAACTGATGCTGCGTATCGATCCGGAAACCCCGGACGATTTGCTTGGCGATGTTGGCCGCTTGAATCAGGTAATCATCAATTTGGTCGGCAATGCCATCAAATTTACCCAGCACGGCGAAATCGTGGTGCAGGTCAAGCCTGAATCGGTCGACGAAAATAAAGTTTGTCTGCAGATTGCAGTCAGCGATACGGGCATTGGCATTTCCCCCGATAAACAGCAGTTAATTTTCGAAGCTTTTGCGCAAATAGACGCGTCTTCCACCCGTAAATTCGGCGGTACCGGCTTGGGATTGTCGATTTCTTCGCGCCTGGTCGAGTTGATGGGTGGGCATTTATCGTTGGAAAGCGAGGAACATAAAGGCAGCACTTTTTTCTTTACCGCCGTGTTTGACCGGCACACTAAAAGTGAGTTGGATGCGCCTTTCCAACCGCTGATAGACGTCAAAAACCTGCCGGTGTTGATCGTGGACGACAATGCCATCAATTTACGAGTGTTCTCGGAAATCTTGAATCATTGGGGCATGCGGCCGACTACCGTCGATAGTGGTGAGGCCGCCATCGCCGCATTGCGGAATATGGCGGAAACCGGGGAAGCCTATGCCTTGATTTTGCTCGATGCGATGATGCCGATCATGGACGGTTTTATGGTGGCGCAAGCCATCAGAGAGGATCAACGCTTCGAGCCGGTGACCATCATGATGTTGTCGTCTGCCGACCGTCCGGACGATTGCGAACGTTGCCACGATTTGGGCATTAATCTGTACGTGCGTAAACCGGTCAAACATTCGGAATTGTGGAATGCCATTCAATCGGCGTTGGGTAAATCCGCCAAAGCCTCTGAAGCCTCGCTCACAGTATTGGCCGAGCCGCCTCGTAAATTAAGAATTTTGTTGGCGGAAGATAATCCGGTTAACCAATACATGGCGGTGGTGTTGCTGGAAGAGCGCGGCCATACCGTCAAGGTGGCCAACAACGGCCGGGAAGTGCTGGATATATTGGCTACCGATACTTTGTTCGATCTGATCTTAATGGACGTCCAAATGCCGGTAATGGATGGTTTTCAGGCTACCGAAGCGATTCGGGCCGGCGAGCGCGAGACGGGTAAACATATGCGGATTATCGCGATGACCGCACACGCCCTGAAAGGTGATAAGGAACGCTGTTTAGCCGTTGGCATGGACGATTACATCGCCAAACCGGTGCAGGAGCAGGATTTGTTGGCAATGGTGGAGTGCTGGAATATGGCTGGAACAGAACAAACGGATAACAACAGCGTGGCGTCGGCGCTCTTGGCCGAGCCGGCACTGGATTGGCAACAAGCCTTAAATCGGGTGCGCGGCAGACAGCAGATGTTGTGCAAAATGATGACTTTATTCCAGGAACAGTCGGCGCCGCTTCTGAATGACATGGCCGATGCGATACAACGCCAGGATGCTGATTTATTGAGGCTATCCGCGCATACGCTAAAAAGCTCGGCCAACAGCATCGGCGCCTTCCCGTTCGGCAAGATCGCCCAGCAACTGGAGACGATGGGCCACGAGGCTGCCTTTGCTGATGCGGCCGCCAGTTACGAGTTACTGCAACAAGCCGGCATCCGGCTGGAGCCGGCAATTCAGGACTATTTGCACGAGTTTCAGGAATAATGCTGCCGCCGATGTTTTGGATAGCTTAAGTTAAGGAGATAGGCATGACTCATAAGCGCCAGCGCGATAAACCGTTAATCTTGATGTTGGACGACAATCCGGTCAACTTGGAAGAGTTGGCAGGCTTGGTCGATGAAGCCGGGTTTGACGTGTTGCGCGCGGAAACGGGAGAAATTGCCCTGGTCCAAGCCGTGGCCCAATTGCCCGACCTGATTTTGCTGGATGTGCTGATGCCGGGCATGGACGGCTTTACCGTTTGCCAGACCCTGAAAACCATTCCGACGACGCGCGATATTCCGGTGTTATTCATGACCGCCTTGGCGGATACCGCCGATAAATTAAAAGGTTTTCAAGTCGGGGCGGTCGATTACATCACCAAGCCGTTTCAGTACGAAGAAGTGCTTGCGCGTGTGCAAACCCACCTGACGCTGCAAAAGTTAAAGTTAGAGTTGCAAGAAAAAGAGCAGCGCCTGTCGCGGATTTTCGAGAATGCGATGGATGCGATTCTGACGCTGGATGAAGCCGGGCGGATCACCTTATTCAACAACGCAGCAGAACAGATGTTTCGTTGCAAAGCCGCCGACAACATCGGCCGGGCGGTGGATCGATTTTTGTCGCCCGAGCTTTACAAAACCCTGACTAATTTTCGCAACGGCGTACCGGCGGAGCAGGCGATTTGGGTCTCGGAAGGCATGAGCGCGGTGCGCGCCGATGAGAGCACTTTTCCTATCGAAGCTACCATTTCCCGCGTGGAAGCCATCGGCCAGAAACTGTATATCCTGATTTTGCGCGACATCAACGAACGCAAAGCCCGGCAACAGGCGGAAGCCGAATGCAATACCTTGCGCGGCATCAATCTATATCTACAAGAAGAGGTCTTGGCCAGCCGGGACGGCGAGGAATTGATTGGCAACTCCCCGGCATTGCATCAAGCCATGGATCTGGTCAGGCAGGTAGCTAATACCGACGCAACAGTCTTGATTACCGGAGAGACCGGTACCGGCAAGGAATTGATCGCCCGGGCGATTCACAATCTCAGTGCCCGCAAAGACAAGACTCTGGTGAAATTGAATTGCGCGACAATCCCGGAAAATCTGGCGGAAAGCGAGTTGTTCGGTCACGAGAAAGGCTCGTTTACCGGGGCGATTGCCCGCAAATTGGGACGTTTCGAACTCGCTAACGGCGGTACTTTGTTTCTGGATGAAATCGGCGAATTGCCGTTGGAGATGCAGGCCAAGTTGTTACGGGTTTTGCAAGAAGGCGAGTTCGAGCGGGTCGGTGGCACGCAAACCCTGACTTGTGATGTGCGGGTCATCGCCGCCACTCACCGGGATTTGGCGCAATTTTCTCAGCAAGGTAAATTTCGGGCCGACTTGTATTATCGTCTGAATGTCTTCCCCATCAATTTGCCGCCGCTGCGCGAGCGCAAGGAAGACGTGCCGTTTTTGGTGAAACATTTCATCGATAAGTACGCGGCAAAATTCGGCAAGAAAATCCAATCGATTCCGGAACGGATGATGGCCGATCTGCAAAGCTATTTCTGGCCCGGCAATATTCGCGAACTGCAACACATCATCGAGCGCGCGGTGATTTTAACCAAGGGCAGTCAACTGGCCGCCGTCGATTGCGTGAATGTGATGGGTGCCGGCGCACCGACCGCTGCACCTATCGTCACGCTGGACGAAGCCGAGCGCGCGCATATTTTGAAAGCGCTGGAAGCGACGTCCTGGCGAATTGCCGGAAATCAGGGGGCGGCGAAGATTTTGGGCGTGCCATCCACGACTTTGCGGTCGCGGATGGAAAAGCTGGGGATTAGTAAACCAGCCTGATACTGGTTAGTTTTCGAACACATCCACGCCTTTCGGCGCTTTGAAATTAAACAAGGCATCGTCCAGCTTGGGATTGAGCTGGATGTTGGAAAAATAAATCCGGGTTAATTGTCCGAAATTGTCGCTCAGTTCCATACCGCCCAATTGGTTGCCGTTCAGGCCGATCAAAATGTACTTGAACCCGCTTTCTTCATTCTTGGGCGATAGTTTCACCCAGTTCATCCCGTCGTCTTCTTTGCCTTGTTCCTGTAGGATAAACTTTTCCTCTATATCCACTTCGCCGGTCAACAACAGGGCGGGAGTGGAGCCTAGCGAATCGTCCAACTGTTTGACCGTCACCTGTTCCAAATCGGCATCGTAAAACCAGACTTTGCCGGCATTCGACACAATCTCTTGCACAAAGGGCTTTTGGTAGTTCCAACGAAATTTACCGGGTCGGCTTAGATAAAATTTGCCGAGGCTGTTTTGCGCCGGACGGCCGCTTTTATCGAAGCTGATTTGTTTAAAATCAGCCGATAAGGCAGCGCTACTGGCTAAAAAATTTTTCAGCCGAGTAATCGGCGCATCGTCGGCCCAGGCTGACTGGGCGGTGGCGATCAGGAAAATCAGAGCAAAAATGTGTTTAAGCAACATAGTTAAAAAGGGTTCAGGTTATTAAGCCAGCTTTCGCCGGATTCCGGACTTGCTCCGCAGTCGGCAAATTGGCTGGGTCCGGAGCCATCCACGAACGGCATCAATTTAGCGCCGGGGCAGCCTTCATTGCTGAGCAAGCCGCTGGCAGTATCTATCCAGGTCATCTGTACATTATCAGGCGGTACCAGGCTGACCGGCTTCTTCGACACTTGCCGCATCAGCTCGGACCAGATTTGCAAGGCGCCGGTTCCACCGGTCAAGCCGGTCGGTTTATTGTCGTCGCGGCCAACCCACACCACGGATAGAAAATCGCCGCTAAAACCGGCAAACCAGCTGTCGCGCAATTGATTGGTGGTGCCGGTTTTACCGACCAAGGCCATGTTTTGCGGCATATAGTTATACGCGGAATGGCCGGTGCCGGCGTACATCACTTCTTGCAAAATCGTGTTGGTAATAAAGGTGGCGGCAGGGTCGACCGCTTGACGCACGGTAAAAGGATAACTTTGCAGGGCTTTGCCGTCGGCGGCGTTTACCGCGCGGATCGAGCGCAGCGGCGTGGCAAAACCGTCGCCGGCCAGGGTTTGGTAAAGCTGCGTGACTTCCAGCGGCGTCAAAGGTTGCGCGCCCAACAGGAAGGACGGAAACAAATCCACCGGCCGGCTGACCCCCATGCTTTTTAAGGTGTTGGCGACTTTGGCCAAGCCAATGTCCATGCCAATCCGCACCGTCGCCATATTGTAGGAGTGGGTGAGGGCGCTATGCAGCGGCACGATGCCGTGTTCCTGATTGTCGTAATTGTCCGGCGACCAGGTTTTGCCTCTTTCGGCTGGAATTTCCAGGCGGGTATCGCTGATCGGCGTGGCGATGGTGTAGCGGTCCGGGTATTCCAGTGCGGTCAAATAGACCACCGGTTTGATCAGCGAACCTATCGGCCGTACAGCGTCCAAAGCGCGATTGAATCCGGTGTCCTCGGCGTCGCGGCCACCGGCCAGTGCGACAATTTCGCCGCTATCGCGACGGGTTACAATGGCGGCGGTTTCCAGATCGTTACTTTTCGGGCTTCTCTCTAAATGCTTCAGTTTGCTGGCAATGGATTTTTCCAATGTGTCTTGGATGCGGGTATCCAAGGTGGTGACGATGCGCAGACCTTCCGAGGTCAGATCGTCTTCTTTATATTCCTGTTTCAGTTGGCGTTTCACCAGATCGATAAAACCCGGATAGCGATTGGCGGAGCGATGAATCACTGTCGCGACGCCAATGGGTTGTTTTTTGGCTTCGCTCAGTTGCTGCTCGTCGATAAAACCTTCAGTGTGCATCGCATCCAGCACGATGTTTCGGCGCTCTAAGGTGTGCTCAGGATTGCGGCGTGGATCGTACTCGGACGGTCCGCGTACCAAAGCCACCAAAGTGGCGACTTGATGCAGATTCAGGGTTTTTAAAGATTGACCGAAATAAAATTCGCTAGCCAAGCCAAAGCCATGCACTGCACTGGCGCCGTCCTGGCCCAGGAAAATTTCGTTCAAATAAGCTTCCAGAATTTCGTCCTTACTGTAGCGATATTCCAGAATAAACGACATCAACGCTTCCTTAAGCTTGCGACGCAGCGTACGTTTGGGATTCAGGAAAAAGTTTTTCACCAACTGCTGGGTGATGGTACTGCCGCCTTGCACCATGCCGCCGGCTTTCACGTTCGACCACATGGCGCGGACGATGCCCTTGGGCGAGATGCCGAAATGGTTGTAAAAATCTTTGTCCTCGGTAGACAGCAGGCCTTGCACCAGGGTTTGCGGCGCTTCGTCCAGTTTGATCAGAATCCGGTCTTCCTTGCGGGTCGGGTAAAAACTGCCGATTTGCACCGGGTCCATGCGCACGATAGCTAAGCTCTCGCCGGTGCCGGAGTCGGTAATACTGCCGATGCCGCCACTAGTGAAACTAACGCTGATTTTGCGGCTGTCCTGAGGCGTGTTGCCAAAATTGAAGGCGCGGGTACGGATATTGATCTGGCCGCCCTTGATGTAATACGAGCCTTCGCCAGCCAGTTGATTGTCCTGACGGTAATGCAATTCAAGCAATAAGTCTTCCAGGTTTTTGCTGGAGATTTCATAACCGGCGTACAACTCGACCGGGCTGGCATATACGCGGGCTGGAATGGACCAACGCTTGCCCTCGAATTGCTGACGCACCGTGTAATCTAGGTAGCTGACATACACCGCCAATACGAAAGCCCCAATTAGCACCAGCGAAACCAGCGAGCGTTTCAGCCATGATGCTTGGGGTTGCGATTTTCTGCGTCTAACGGTCGATTTGCTGCTTCTGGGTCGTCTAGGCATTAAGTCGGTATCTGATCTCGCCAGCAGCAGTTAGCGGCGGCTGTGTGAATGGGGCGAAAATGGCACCGGCTGGTTCGGCGCAGTTCATTTAACTTGTTATTATCTAATAAAATGCGTACTTCCGCACAGATTGCTGGAGTTATTGAGGAGGATAGGCGAGTGCTGATACTAAAACTGTTTCCGGAGTGCTTGGCTCAGCTACCGTCGATACTGATGCGTTTCGGTTTGGTGCTGGTGCTTGCGTTGGCAACCATGCCGACTGTCGGCGCGGTCGAAAACCGGGTTGATATTGAAGCCTTTGTGCGTAACGGTTGTCCGCATTGCCAACAAGCCGAACAATTTTTGGCGGACCTGCAAATCGAGCAACCCGATTTAAGAATCGTTATTCGCAATATCTCTGCCGAGCCGGCCGCTTTGGAACGATTGCAACAGATTGCCGAATCCCGGCAAGCCGGGCCAATCAGATTGCCGACATTTCTGGTGCGTGGCGAATATATCGTCGGTTATTCCGCAGAAGCTGGTAGTAGCGGTTTGATTAGGAATGCCTTGCTTGCCGGTGCGCCGCCGAATGAAGCGTCCGATGCGGAGGCCGGTAGCTGCGAAGTACAGGTCAGCGAGTCGTGCGACGTGCCGGTTAGCCAGCCGGCGCCGCCCGAACCGGACGTTTTTGCCGTGAATTTGTTCGGCCGGCGGATCGGTCTTGACGAGGTCGGCTTGCCGGCCTTCACGCTAGCCATGGGCTTGCTGGACGGCTTCAATCCCTGTTCGATATGGGTGTTGATTCTGATGATTTCGATGCTGGCGCCTATGCAAAACCGGCCCAGGATGTTGGCGGTGGCCGGCACGTTCATTGTGGTCGAAGGGTTGGCTTATTTCGTGTTTATGGCCGCCTGGTTGAATCTGTTTTTACTGATAGGCTTATCGCGGGCCTCGGAATTGGCTATTGCCGGCATTGCCGTGTTGGCCGGTGCGATCAATCTGAAAGATTTTTGGGCGTTTGGCGTGGGTGTTTCCCTGTCGATTCCCGCCGCCGCCAAACCCGGCATTTACAACCGGATCCGGCGGATCCTGCAAGCCGACAATTTGGCGGGCGCGATGTTGGGTGCCGTGGTGTTGGCTCTGTTGGTACAGATCGTTGAGTTGCTGTGTACCTCCGGATTTCCAGCCCTTTACACGCGCATACTCACCTTGCGGGAATTGAACGGCTTGGACTATTACGGTTATTTATTGTTGTACAATCTGGCCTATATGCTGGATGACGTCGTTGTGCTGGGTGTGGGGGTCGTGACACTGAGTCAGCGCCGCTTGCAGCAAAAAGAAGGTCGTTGGCTGAAATTGCTTAGCGGCTTGGCGATGGTAAGTTTGGGATTGTATTTAATTATGCGCGGTTTAGGCGAGTAGATGGCAGGTTGGCGCGGGTCGCTAATTATCAGCGGTTGCCTTTATCACTACACTTGCGATAGAACCGAAACGAGATAGGAGAATTCGTGATTGATAACAAGCGCCGGCACCCGCGCCTAAAGCATCGTGCCAAAATTAAAATGACGGTGCCGGCTTCAGCGCAGGGTGTGGTTTTGGATATGCGGGATTTTTCCGAAACAGGCTTGTTTTTACTCTGTGCCAACGAATTGATCCCGCCGATAGGCGCGCTAGTGGAAGTGCAAACCACCGAATTTGACGATGCGCCGATACAAACGGCTATCGTGGTGAGGGTGGAGCCGGACGTAGGCTTCGGTCTGGAGTTTGCGCCGCGTTGATCAGGCGGTCAGGTCGAGGAGTTCGCCGTTACGGCTGGGTTGTTTTTGCGAATTTAACAATTCCCCGCGGGCTTTATTGGCCATAGCCGCAGCCTTGGCGGCGATGCTTTGATCCGGGCCTGATGGACTGGCCGGCGCTAATGCCGCGCGGCGGATAGTTTCCGCTTTACGCAGGGTGGCTTCCGGGTTACCGGAAACCTCCGAGACATCAATACTCACTTCACCGCCGGTAGCGTAACGTTGACCATCCGGCCCCGTCACAAAAGTAAAACGAGCCCCGCTGACGGCGATACCGCCGGCGGCACTTAAATGAGCTTGTTCGTGAGCTCGAACTTCCTGGTCGCGGGCTTTAAGCTCGGCAATTTGGCTTAGCTGTTCCGGACTGTATTGGCCGGATTGGGCGCTTCCGCTTTTCGCGGCTTGGGCGAGGGGTTCGGCAGACGCTTGTGCGCCGGTCGCGGCTAGGCTGCGGCCGGTCAGCCGATATAGCGAGGTTTGATTGGAAGAGGCGGTGACCAGCATGTTTGGCCTCGAGCGGATTCTGTTAGCTGGGTCTAAGAATACACCTTGACTTCATTTGACTTCAAGTAATCAAAGCATGTTTAGCCTGAGTTTTTGCGGTAAGGGGCGGCTATCAGTCTAGTGTGTTAATCTCTCGTACTCGCCATTTCTGGGGTTGTGGGCATCCCGTTTGTTAATTGCACTGGGCTCCTGCTTGTGCTGGAAAGACGATTATGAATTATCAGAAGTTCCCGCTAAATGCTCAGACTGGCCAATTTCTGCAAAGCCCATTGTGTATGCTCGCGGACCATCTCCGAATCGTTACTCAATCTGCCGCTCAATGCCGTCTTAGCCGCGTCGGTTGCTTTGCCATTACCCAGTGCCACGGCGATATTGCGCAGCCAACGCTGATGGCCGATGCGGCGAATGGCCGAGCCTTCGGTTTTTTGCAGAAATTCGGCTTCAGTCCAGCTAAATAATTCAAGCAAAGTCGCCTGATCCAAACGATGCCGGGGTTTGAAATCGCTTTCTGCGCTGAGTTTGGCGAAGCGATTCCACGGGCACACCAACTGGCAATCATCGCAACCGTAAATCCGATTGCCGAGCAAAGGCCGCAATTCCACCGGAATGCTGCCGTGCAATTCGATAGTTAAATAGGATACACAACGGCGGGCATCGACCTGATAGGGGCCGACGATGGCCTGCGTCGGGCAAATATCCAAACAAGCCCTGCATTGTCCGCAGTGGTTGCCGACTGGCTGATCGCTAGGTAAGGCCAAGTCGGTATAAATTTCCCCGAGAAAAAACCAGGAGCCGGCGCGGCGATTGATTAGATTGCTGTGCTTGCCTATCCAGCCCAAGCCGGCTTTCTCGGCGATGGCTTTTTCCAAAACCGGTGCGCTGTCGACAAACGCCCGATAGCCGAACGGACCAATCTCCTCGGCGATTTTGTCCGCCAGTTTTTGCAATCTATTCCGCAGCAGTTTGTGGTAATCGCGCCCCAAGGCATACCGGGATACGAAGGCGGCGGTCGGGTCGTCTAATAATTGCTTGCTGGTTGCCGATGCTTCCGGCAAATAATCCATTCGTGCCGAGATAATACTGCGCGTACCTTCCTGCAACAAAGCCGGCCGACTGCGTTTCAAACCGTGTGCGGCCATGTATTGCATCTCGCCGTTAAAGCCCTTATCCAGCCAGTTGTGCAGATGCTCTTCGGCGGTATTCAAATCCGTATCGCTGATACCAATCTGCTGAAATCCCAATTCCTCGCCCCAGTGCTTGATACGTTGGACAAGTGCTTTAAGATCTTCTGCTGGGGGGGGAGTGTTCAATTAGCAGCGCCTTGGGAAATAGTGGGGGACATTGTCGTGGTCTAATAAGGAAGGGCACCCGAAGAGGTTGATAAGCTAACCTTTTCAACCATGAAGATCAACCGCATCGGCGCTAGTTTTTGCTTATTCACCCGGCCCAGAATTAGGGCCGGGTGAATAATAGTGTGTCGCGCTCCAAGCGCTACATTACTTAAGTCACTTGTAACGAATCCACGTCAGTCACGACAGAGTGTGTAGAAAAACTAAGTTGGCTTGCCGCGCTCGTTTTATTATTGACTGGAAAGGCGTGGTGACATCCGCATCAAGTAAAACTTGGACGACCGACTATGACAATTCTCCTGTACCCGGCTCATATCAGCGCCAGATTGACATTGGTGACGCATAAACTATTGCTGTGCCTGGCAATTTTGCTGCCGCATCATCCAGTGATTGCCGATAATAAACTACCTATCGGCGAGTTCAGCCAGAATCGTCTGGAGGGCTGGGAACATAAAAGCTTTAAAGGCGAAACCCAATACCGATTGCAAACACTCGACGGCGTGACCGCGCTGGTGGCCGATAGCCACGCCGCCGGTTCCGGCCTGTTCAAGGCGCAACGGATCGACCTAACGCAAACGCCATTCCTGAACTGGTCGTGGCGCATCGGTAATCGTTTATCCGGCTTGAACGAACAAAGTAAGGTTGGTGATGATTATGCGGCGCGGGTGTACGTGGTGATCAGAGGCGGTCTGGCGTTTTGGCAAACCAAGGCCATCAATTATGTCTGGACCGGCAACAGCAAAAAGGACAGCGTCTGGCCGAATGCTTTTGCCGGCGATCATGCGATGATGATGGCTTTACGCGATCAGGAAGCACCTTTGAATGTCTGGGAACACGAAAAACGCAATGTCCGGGCCGATTTCAAGCAATTCTTCGGTGAAGACCTGTCCGCCATCGATGCCGTCGCCATCATGACCGATACCGACAACAGCGGCGGCCAAGTCTCCGCCGCTTATGGCGACATCTGGTTTTCCAAGGATTAAGCATGCACGATACGAAATCTTTGCTGGTCAACAGCGATTTCCCGGCTATTTTTCGCAAGCCATTGGAGATTTTGCAAATCAATCTGGGCTATCGATGCAACTTGAGCTGCGTGCATTGCCACGTCAACGCCGGCCCCAAACGTACCGAGATGATGAGTCGAGAGACTATCGATCAAGTGCTGGCGCTGGCCGAAACCGCCAACATTCACACGCTGGATTTAACCGGCGGCGCGCCGGAAATGCATGCCGATTTTCGATACTTGGTAAGAGCCGCGCGTGATCGAGGCATCGAGGTGATTGATCGTTGCAATCTGACCATTCTGGAAGACCCGGAATACGCCGATCTCGCGACGTTTCTGGCCGCGCAGCAGGTCAACATCGTCGCCTCCCTGCCGTGTTATCTGGAAGAAAATGTCGACAAACAACGCGGTAAAGGCGTGTTCAAAGACAGCCTGGCGGCCTTGCAGCGGCTGAATCGGCTGGGTTATGGCCAGCCGGACAGCGGACTGGAATTGAATTTGGTGTTCAACCCGCAAGACGCAGTGTTGCCGCCCGATCAACATAATCTGGAACTGGCCTACAAACAGCACTTGCAGCAACACTACGGTATCGTCTTCAACCGCCTGTTTGCCATCGCCAATATGCCGATTCAGCGTTTCGGTAGCGCCTTGGTCAGTCATGGCCGCTTCGAATCTTATCTGAGTTTATTGAAAAACAGTTTTCGCGCCGAGAACCTTGAAAATTTGATGTGCCTGAATACCCTCAGCATCGACTGGCAAGGCTATGTCTACGATTGCGATTTCAATCAGATGCTGGATTTGCCCTTGGGCGCCGTAACCAAACCCAAAACTCATATCAGCGAGTTGCACCTGCACCCACTGCAAGGCGCCCCCATCGCCACCGCCGCCCATTGTTACGGTTGCACGGCCGGCCAAGGCAGCAGTTGCCGCGGGGCTTTGGCCCGATGAATCATTCCTTTTCGGCAATTGCTTGACACATCGGACGGAACTGGCCGCCAAAGTTTTGAATTGTTGACGTCCAAATACCAGCGAAGCAACAAGATGATCTTGCCCGGATTTCACAGACATCCAGTTAAGAGATTATTCTCTGATCCTGAGGAGTCTTATGAAAACGAACAAACCTGAAACCGAAGCCACCAAACGCAATCGCTATACCCTTCAGTTTAAAGAGCAAGCCATCGATTGGGCGCAACGAGATGGTGTTCCGCAAGCAGCCAAGGATTTAGGCATTGCCCAATCGATGCTGTATGGCTGGCAATCTAAAAGCCGACATACAGGCCAATCCTTCGAAGATCAAAAGCAGCAACAAGCTGAACTTGCGCGACTCAAACGTGACAATGCGCGTCTGGAAGAAGAAGTCGCTTTTTTAAAAAAGGCGGCGGCGTATTTATGCCCTGTGGGTACTTTGCGAAACAGTCCCGGTGAGGTACGCCATGATTCAGCAACACGAACAGGAATTTTCGGTGGGTTTGATGTGCCGACTTTTATCGGTTTCCAGGAGCGGTTATTATCAATGGAAAAAGCGCCCACCGTCGAAACGCCACCAAATTCGCGAGGCATTGGCGGTCGAAGTGAAACGTATTTTTGAGGACGAAAAAAATCGTGTCGGTTCGCCCCGAATCGCCAAGCGATTGAACGACGAAGGGCACCGAGCCAGTCGACATGCTGTCGCCAAGATTATGAGAAGGCATGGCTGGCGAGCCAAAGCCGCTAAAAAATACAAAGCCACCACCAACAGTAATCACAGCTTACCGGTGGCGCCAAACCTATTGGCGCAGAACTTTGAGGCGACGGCTCCCGATCAAAAATGGGTATCCGACATTACCTATATCTGGACTGAGGAAGGCTGGCTGTATTTGGCTGTCGTCCTGGAATTGTATTCACGGCGCGTGATCGGTTGGGCCATTGCCGAACGAATGACCGCAACGCTCGTTTGTGATGCGTTGATCATGGCGCTCTGGCGACGCCATTTGCCCAAGGGCGTTATCGTTCACTCGGATCGCGGAAGTCAGTATTGTTCGGCGGCTTACCAAAAACTGCTCAAGAAACACCAGCTGGTTTGCAGCATGAGCAAGAAAGGCGATTGTTACGACAATGCCGCGATGGAAAGCTGGAACCACAGCTTAAAAGTCGAGGCGGTTCATGGCGAACGCTTTATGACTCGTGCAGAGGCCAAGCAACAGGTCTTCGACTATATCGAAGTGTATTACAATCGAAAACGGCTTCATTCCAAATTGGGCTATCTATCCCCTGAAGCTTTTGAACTTAAAAATGTCGCTTAGCAATGTGTCTGTGAAAAACGGGCGAGATCAATGGGTTACCGCAACCGATTGCATTATTCCAATCTACCCGGAAAACCGGAGTTTTGGAAAAAGAAACTTGCAGATAATCAGAGCAGAGATAGTAGGAATATTATCGACCTTAAGAAACTAGGTTGGAACGCTTTAGTTATTTGGGAGTGTCAAATTGGAGATTTACAGTCGCTGGCTGAAAACTTGCATTCTTACCTGCAAGCCAAAAATGAATAGTCTTTTTGAGAAAATGTAACTACATTTCTACGCCAACCTTCGGGAATGATAAAAAATTCGAATCCTGCAAACGCCTTATCGTGGCTACCATTAGGAGACCAATCAAATGAACATCGCCGACACCATTTACCAACACGTCAAAACCCTACCCCAAGACAGAGCGTTGGAAGTCCTGCATTTTGTCGAGTTTCTGGAATCAAAATCCGATTCAACAATCGAACCCGGCGCAAACGAGGCTGTGTTGAGTTTCCTGCAAAGCCTGCCGGTCGCCCAACGCAGCGACTCGGAAATTGACGCTGAATTTCAGGCCTTACGTGACGAATGGGATAGGCCATGAAGCTGTTTCTGGATGCTTGCAGCATCATTTATTTGATCGAATCTCAGCAAGAACAAGGCCGGAAAACCCGTGTGCTGGTTCATGAAGCACTGAAATCGAACGGACAACTGGTCGTATCGCGTTTGTCTTTTCTGGAATGTCGAGTATTGCCGTTGAAATCAAAAAACTCTGCATTGTTGGATTCTTATGACCGTTTTTTTTGGTTGCCGGGCTTGGAAGTGGTCGAACTTGATGCCAACGTTATCGACGTAGCCACCGAGTTGCGCGCCAATCATCCCGGTTCCTTACGCACACCCGATGCCATTCAACTGGCTTGCGCTATAACGTCCGGCGCCGATCAGTTTCTGACGGGCGATAAAAATTTGGCGGCTATTCAGGAAATTAAAGTCACTGTTGTTTGACCATCACCTAAATGCTGAAAATTTGAGCATAGGTTATCCTTTTAAACTTCAAAGACAACCGACAGCTTTTTGGCGATTTGGGCGGTTTTGACAATGTCCGCATTGCCAAATCAGCATATCCGCACGTTCCAGGTCTCGATCCAGTTCCTCCAAATCCTCCAACAATCCCCGTATTCCGGTACGAAAATCAGTCTGGAGCGGCTGCATAACCGCTGATGCTACTTTGCCGGAAGCACATTACCGCCGCGTTTGGGTGAGCTTTTGAGCCGATTACAGTTCGATGGACACGGCCAAGCTGCTAAGCGATAGCCATGCGTTTCAAATCTTTCCGGGCATAAAGACGTGTGCCGCCCTCGTTACGGTCGGGAGCGGCCAGTTCGCCGATTTTAAGAACATCGCGGTGTTTAGGCGGCAGGCGCATAATGAGCGACAAAATATAAGTAGACGTCGTATCGTGTAGGTATTGCGCCAACCGAATACAAATTCCGGCTCCCGGCAACCATTGCCGGTTGCTTGATCTACCGGATGGCGATGTTTATTAAATCAGGGTAAGTAGCGGTTCTGAGGCTTTTGTCAGGCATTACCGGCAAATGCGACTAACAGGCAAGCGCAATTGTATTTAAGGAACACAGATGTTTAGCCATTCGACATGCAAATACCCAACTAAACCTAGCCTGCCCGGAATCGGTAGTTCAGTATGAAAACCCCCAGAACATTATTATTGCTGGGTATTGCCGTATTGGTGGCGACGTTTTTTGCGCTGGATTTGCAGCATTATCTGACGCTGGAACATTTAAAAGCGCGGCAGACCGGTATCGCTTATTACCGTCAGTCTCACCCGGTACTGGCTATGGCACTGTATGCTGCGTTGTATATCGCGGTCACTGCGCTGTCATTACCGGGGGCGACGATATTGACACTGGCCGGCGGCGCGGTCTTCGGTGTGTTATGGGGAACCTTGATCGTCTCGTTTGCCTCCAGCATCGGCGCTACCCTGGCGTTTCTGGCCGCGCGTTTTATGTTGCGCGACTGGGTCAAATCCCGCTTCGGCAACCGCTTGCAGGCCATCGACGACGGCCTGAGCCGTGATGACGCATTCTATTTATTTACCTTGCGCCTGCTGCCCTTGTTTCCGTTTTTCATGATCAATTTGGTTATGGGGTTGACGCCGATCAAGACCCGCACCTTTTACTGGGTCAGCCAGGTCGGGATGTTGGCCGGCACACTGGTTTATGTCAATGCCGGCACCCAGTTGGCGAAAATCGATTCCCTATCCGGTATTCTCTCTCCTGCTTTGTTGGGTTCGTTTGCCTTGCTCGGTCTGTTTCCATTGGGGGCGAAGAAAATGCTCGAAGTCTTTCAACAACGCAAAGTCTACGCCGGCTGGACTAAACCCGACCGTTTCGACAACAATCTGATCGTGATCGGCGCCGGTGCCGGCGGTTTGGTGTCGGCCTATATTGCCGCCGCCGTCAAAGCTAAAGTGACGTTGATCGAAAAACACAAAATGGGCGGCGACTGCCTGAACACCGGCTGCGTGCCGTCGAAGGCGCTGATTCGCTCGGCAAAGCTGTTGTCGCAAATCAAGCGCGCCAAGGAATTCGGCATCGCCAAAGCCGAAGCCGAGTTTGATTTCGCCGAAGCGATGGAGCGGGTGCAGCGGGTGATAGAAACGATAGCGCCGCACGATTCCGTGGAGCGTTATACCGCGCTGGGCGTGGAAGTGATTGCAGGCAACGCCAAAATCGTCTCGCCCTGGACGGTGGAAGTCACGTCAGCCGACGGCGTCAAAACCATATCCAGCCGCGCTATCGTCATCGCCGTCGGCGCCCGACCGTTTGTGCCGTCGATTCCGGGCTTGGACAAAGTCGATTATCTGACTTCGGATAACGTCTGGAGCTTGCGCGAATTGCCCAAGCGCCTGCTGGTGCTGGGTGGCGGGCCGCTTGGCTGCGAACTGGCGCAAACCTTTAATCGCCTGGGTAGTCAGGTCACGCTGGTGGAAATGGCTCCGCGCCTGATGCTGCGGGAAGATGCGGATGTATCGGACATCGTCCGGGCCCGCTTCCAGGCGGAAGGCGTGGTGGTCAACGTCAATCACACCGCCAGGGAATTCATCGTCGAAAACGGCGAACACATTTTGCTGGCGGAAACTGACGGGCAAATCACCAGAATCCCGTTCGACAAAGTGTTGATCGCCATTGGCCGCACCGCCAATGTGACAGGCTATGGCGTCGACGAACTGGGCCTTGCCTTGTCGCCACGCAAAACCCTGGAAACCAACGCCTTTCAGGAAACTAATTATCCGAATATCTTCGCCGTCGGCGACGTGGCGGGGTCTTATCAATTTACCCACACCGCCGCGCATCAAGCCTGGTATGCGGCGGTCAACGCCTTGTTTGGGCAAGTCAAAAAGTTTCGCACCGATTATTCGGTGATTCCCTGGTCGACCTTTACCGACCCGGAAGTGGCGCGCGTTGGTTTGAACGAACAGGAAGCGCACACACAGAATATCGCTTACGAAGTATCGACCTACGCCATGGCCGATCTGGATCGGGCGATTGCCGACGGCGAAGCCCATGGCTTCGTCAAAGTGTTGACCGTGCCGGGTAAGGACAGGATTCTCGGCGTCACCATCGTCGGCGAACATGCCGGCGATTTGCTGGCGGAATTCGTGCTGGCGATGAAACACGGCATCGGTCTGAATAAGATTTTAGGCACCATACATATTTATCCAACCATGGCGGAAGCCAATAAATACGCGGCGGGCGTCTGGAAGCGCAATCACGCCCCCCAGGGGCTGTTGAAATGGCTGGGCCGTTATCACGCTTGGCGGCGCAAGGTTTAAGCCATGCCCACGCTGTATCCCGATAGCGTACTGTTGATTTTTTGCAAAGCGCCGACTCCCGGCCAAGTCAAAACCCGGCTGCAACCAGCCTTAAATGCCGAACAGGCTGCCGCAGCACACCGACAACTGACTTATATGACCCTGGATCGCGCCTTCCAGCAGCCTTTGTGTGCGGTTGAACTGCACTGCGCGCCGGACGCCAGCCATGATTTTTTTCAGGATTGTGCGCGGCGTTTTCCGCTGACATTGAAGGTGCAACACGGCGCCGACTTGGGTGAACGCATGCACCGTGCCTTTGCTGATGCGTTAGGCAGATACCGCCATGCCTTGCTGATGGGTTGCGACTGTCCCAGTCTTTCTAGTGACGATTTGCTTCGCGCATTGACGGTGTTACGCGAAGGTCATGATGCGGTTATCGCGCCGGCCGACGATGGCGGGTATGTGATGATCGGCTTAAACGCAACACAACCGAGACTGTTCAGCGACATGAGCTGGGGCCATGACCAGGTCATTGCAGCCACCCGCAACCGGGCAAAGGACATCGGTTTGAACCTTTACGAACTGGATAGCCAATGGGATGTGGACACTTACTCCGACTGGCTGCGCTATTCGGCTATGTAAAAATTGCATGACTAGCAAGATCTTCAGCTATGCGTCATACCCGCATGGAAGCCGGTATCCAGTGCCATGTATGGTGGGCTTCGAATCATCCCTGAAGCCTGGATTCCGGCAATCCCTGCCGGAATGACGATCTTTTGGGCACTAGCTAAAATCAGGAAAAATTATGAGCGGAACCCAACTTGATGCGCAATATTGCCGAGCAGGATTTGTCGGCATTCAGGCATAGGCTGCAAAGCGAATTGGCCGCTACTTGATGAGAACGGTTCACTGGCTATCAGATCGCCCAATGTCGTGTAGCAAAACCGACAATTGAACATCTACTGAGCTGTTTCTGGCTGATTTTTAAGGAATTTTTGTTGGCATAACGCTTGCTTTTGGATTTATAGCCTCTGCCGGTCACGCTTTAGTTCCTCTGCAATCGCGCTTTTCCGATAGCTTGGGAGTAATCGGGAGACTGAAAATTGATCGGCCACGATCTTCCATTCAACTGTTAACTTCCGGGACAGAATATGCCAGCCACTTTTCAACTTAAAGCCAACGACGACAATCAGTATTCCTTTTCTTTTGTGAACAGTAAGGGCGAACTGATTCTGATCAGCGGCGATTACGACAACAAAGAAGAAGCTCTCCAGGGCATTAAAGAAGTGCGAACCGGCTCCTTAATGAGCAACCAGATTGCCGCCAGCAAGGTTCCTGAAGGCGATACTTTTTTTGTGATTAAAGATGCGGCCGGCGCCATCATTGTCAAAAGCGTTTTATTCAACTCGAACATGGTATTCGACAATGCGCTGCACACGGTTAAAGACAATGCCTGCGTTGCCGAAATCGTCGATCTGACGCTGTAAACTTGGGCTGAAAGCGCGGCTTTAATTTTTACATAGCGAAAATAGGTAAAGACAATATGGGTGTCGAGCTAAAAATTGTTCGAGAATTGGCCACGGTATGCGTTACTGCAAGCGAACTGGTGGCAATTGAAAATCTGATTAAAGGCGAACTGGCCAAGCCGGCATTCATCGAGCAATTCGACAAAATGGCAAACTCAATCAAGGAGTGTTACGGCGTAAGCACCGCGAGTTTGCAGACTTGGCTGGCGATGACCACCGAAACCGAATTTTGCGAAAAATTCGATGCCGCCTATGCCCACCACAAAGCCACTTACCTCAGTATTACCAACCGGCCACGGGTGGCATCGGAGCGGGCTTACCTAGATTACATGCTGCTCCGGGAATTTAAGGAGACCCAAACCGCTTATCCGCTGCTAAAACTGACCTTCGCACGGCTGGATGAGTTTATCGATAAATGGATAACAAACGATGCCTGGCTGGCGATGTCCATCGAGAATTTGGTAAAAATGCTGTATCGATTTCTGACCGAAGTCGCCGAGCTTAAGCAAAAAGACCCAACCGATGCATTCACTATTTATCAAACGCTGATGGCCGCGTTGCGCCCTTATTGCGCCTTGCTTGAAAATAACTGGAAAGTCCTGGAAGAACCCGTTGCGGAGACAGAAACGGTATAAAGCCATTTCAGAAACGCCGTCACGGGGTAGGGGACGGCTCAAGTGTTTTATATTGAAGGGGCGCGTTGTTATTGGGCAAACAGCTTGCGTATCGTCCGCAGATTAAGGCCCATCGCCACGGTTTCGGCTACAAACGCCGGCCAGGCTTGCCAGATATAATCGTTGCTTATCCATGCCACACTGGAAGCCAACAGTGCAACGCGCATGCGGCGATTATCCAGATAAAACAAAGCCAGTGTGGTGTTGATTACCGCAAAGGCCGGCAGTAAAGAGATCGGGCCTTGCCAAGAGAATGCCGTAAGCCCGCTAAACAAGGCCACGAACCCTGCCGCCGCCCAGCGCTTGTACAAACCTTTCTCCAGACGGTTGGACAGCATGGTGCGCAGGGCGGTACTGGCCATGGTCAAGCCGGCGGTCCAGGCATCCAGCAACAAGTATTGCACGGCCCACAGCACGGCCCCGGCCGCGGACCAGCGCCGAAACGCCAGGCCATCCGGCAGACAATAAGCCCGCCATTCCACCAGAATGCCAATCCCGCCAATCAGGTAAGCGAGATTCAGCAGATTCAAATCTAATTGCAAGTGCTAAGTCTTACCGCTGAGCCTTCTTAGTGGGGAAATTCCATCAATTTGTTACCGCTGCCCCGGCATATTTGCAAGGCAGATACTCGGCTTTCCAGAGATTGGCTTTAACGTAGGCTTCCAGATCAATGCCCACTAAATCCTGCCGCGTCGCGGAGCCGTCTTCCAGGGCTTTAGCCAATACCCGATTAGCCACAAATAAACTGACTTGTTTTAGATCGCCCACCGGCGGGAAGATCAGGCCGGCAGTCAAACAATTCTCCGCGATGTAGTCGGCCAAGGTATAGGCAGACTCCAAGACCATCGCGTCGCTAATCCGGCTGCACTCGCCCAACACCGCGGCAAGGCCCAAGCCGGGAAATATAAAGGCATTATTGCCCTGCCCAATCGGATAACGCCGGCCTTGATATTGTACGTCGGCGAATGGGCTGCCGGTTGCAACCATTGCCGAGCCTTGCGTCCACTCCAAAATGTCTTCCGGCGTGGCTTCGCAATTGGCGGTGGGGTTGGATAAAGGGAAAATAATGGGGTGAGCGTGGTTTGCCGCCATGGTTTTAATCACGGTTTCGGTGAACAATCCCGGCACGCCAGTTAGTCCGAGCAATACGGTGGGCTTGGCATGAGTGACCACTTCCAGCAGGTTGGGTACCCTATCATCGGGAATATCCCAGTCGTGATAACTTTCCTGAGTATGCGACAGCGGCAATTTGTAAGCCTCGGTGGTGGCTTCCTTGACCACCAGACCATGGGCATCGACCACGAAAATCCGCTGCAGAATTTGCTCCATGGTTAAACCTTCGCGCAGCATGCCTTTTTTAATGGTACTGGCCACGCCAAATCCGCCGGCACCGGCGCCTACCACTACCACGGTTTGCTCTGCCAGGGTTTCGCCTTTCTTACGGCAAGCCGACAGCAGGCCAGCCAAGGCCATCGCTCCAGTGCCTTGGATGTCGTCGTTAAAACAGGGCATAACATCTTTGTATTTCGCCAATAAATCGAAGGCCACGTTTTTGGCAAAATCTTCCCATTGGATAATGGCTTTTGGCCAGACTTTCTGTACCGAGTTAACAAATTTATCGACCAATTCGAAATAAGGCTGGTCGTGCAAGCGCTGGGTGTGTGCACCTAAATAAAAAGGATCGTCCAGCAATTCGGCGCGGTTGGTACCCACGTCCAGATTGACCGGCAAGGTTTGAAACGGACACATGCCGCCGCCGACGGTATACAGCCCCAATTTGCCGATGCAAATCGCCAAGCCGCCCATGCCTTGGTCGCCGATACCCAGAATCGACGAGGAATCGGTCACCACAATCATGCGAATATCGTGCAAGGGGTAGTTTTGCAAAATGGTTTCGGCCCGGTCGATATTGGCTGCCGAAAAAGTCAATCCGCGTGTGGTGGTAAAGTTGGAGCTGAACTGCTGCACCGCCAAGCCTATCGTTGGGGTGTAGACTATCGGCACCATTTCGTCCAGATGCCGTTCCAACAGCGCGTAAAACAGTACTTCGGTGCGGTCTTGCAGCGCCCGGAGAAATTGATACTTGGAAATATCATCTGCTTGTTTTTGATAATTGGCGTATAGCCGTTCGAGCTGGTGTTCCATATCCGTCACTTGCGGCGGCAGCAAGCCATCCAAGCCCAGTTCGATGCGTTCCTGCACACTAAACGCTGTGCCTTTATTGGTTGCCGGTAGCCTGAGTAAAGTCACGCCCCGAATCGAAACTTCTACATATTTGTTACCGTCGGCATCTAGCCGGTAGTCGAAATAATCGCTTAGCGTTGTCATTAAGTTTCCTTGAAAATATTTAATCGAAATCCAGGGGCTAACCAGGAGTTCGAATAGCGCAAACTATGGCGCGTGTTCCCTTTATAACAGCCTAATCGGCGATGCGGTAGCCGAAAACATGCTGAATGGGCACTTTTTTTGTCGCTTATAGTTGCCGTGTTTCAAGGCGGTGCATTTACTGAGGGGTTACCGCAAAAATGCCCCAGATTGGCGCTTGTGAGATGATGTTCAACACGCTTTCCAAAGAAACTAACAACACTTTTCCCACGTGAATAAAAAAAAACTGTTTGGTCATCCCATCGGCTTGTTCGTGCTGTTTTTCACCGAAATGTGGGAGCGATTTTCCTATTACGGGATGCGCGCCTTGCTGGTGTTGTACATGACCCAACATTTAATTCAAGCCGCGCAAACCAATACGTTGGTATTCGGATTTGCGCCGCTACAGACGGGTTTGCAGGGATTGTTCGGGCCGTTGTCCACGCAAGCCTTGGCCTCGCAGATTTACGGTTTATATACCGGCTTGGTGTACTTCACCCCGCTGTTCGGCGGGATTTTGGCCGACCGAGTGTGGGGGCCGCGCAAATGTGTGATAGTAGGCAGCGTGTTGATGGCTATCGGTCATTTTTTGATGGCTGCCGAAGCGTTTTTCCTGTTGGCGTTGCTGTTTTTGATTCTGGGTAACGGCTGTTTCAAGCCCAATATTTCGACTCAAGTGGGCAATTTATATCCCCCCGACGATCCGCGCCGTGACGGCGCGTTTACGATTTTTTATATGGGCATCAATCTGGGGGCGTTTTTCTCGCCGTTGATCTGCGGCACCTTGGGCCAGCGCTACGGCTGGCATTACGGCTTCGGCGCCGCCGGCTTCGGGATGCTAATGGGTTTGCTGGTCTATCTGTTTGGGCAAAAATATCTGGGTGCGGATCAATTTGTTAAACCTGCGGCTTACGTGATCAAGCCTGAACCGCTGACTACTAAAGAATGGCAGGCACTAGGCGGATTAATGGCTTTAGCAGTGCTGAATATTCTGTTCTGGGCAGTTTACGAGCAGCAAGGCAACACACTGCAACTGTTCGCCGAACACAACACCGATTGGCATATCCTGGGCTGGGAAATGCCCTCCACATGGTTTCAATCCCTGAATCCGGCCTTCATATTCCTGTTGGTGCCGCTAATCGACCGAATATCCAGGTACCGTGCCAGCCAGGGCCGGCAAAGTTCCAGTGTCGGCAAAATGGCATTCGGCTCGATATTGCTGGGCGCATCGTTCTTGGTGCTGATTTTCGCGATTAGCGATGTGCAATCCGCCGAAAAAATCAGCTTTCTGTGGTTGGCGCTGTGTACCTTGATTTACACGCTTGGCGAACTTTATTTATCGCCGGTCGGTTTGTCGCTGGTCAGCAAAGTCTCGCCGCCGCGTTTGGTAGGGATGTTGATGGGCACGTGGTTTCTGTCGACGTTTTTCGGCAATTATTTGTCGGGCTACATCGGCAGTTTTTACGAGCAAATGCCAAGACAGGATTTCTTTCTGTTATTGGCAGTGATGGGCGGCGCTACCGGCTTGGCGATTTTTGCTTTCAAACCGCTGTTAAAAAAAGCGGTCGGGGCGGATTAACTATTGCGGATCAGTGTTGGTCGGACAGTTGCCATTGACAGGTTTGGGGTCTGGCTGCTTTTAGCCGGTACTTGGCAATTATTTTGATTCTTCTCTATTCTTTATCCAACCGGTTTTGCAACTGTCGGTATAGCGATGCTCGCTTTATTGCGGCAACTCGAGCACATCATCACATGAACACCAATCGCTACCCGTTCGCTCAAACAGAACGGCTTTTCCAAACCCACTGAAACCAGGTCGGTAAAGTTTACTGTTAACCCGGTTCCTGAAGTGCAGCCGACAACAAAAGCTTCAGCTATAACCTGTTGGGCCGCAAAACCGGCGCCAACAAAACCGGCTCCGCCATCGGCTATATCTGTGGCAACGCCGGCGGCAAAATCCTGGCCTATCTGTATGATCCGGCCGATATCCGCTCCCGCACACCTGGCTGGAAGCCACAGCGTTCCGAGTCGCCGCCAGGCACTACACTCTCACTGTTTGATCGGATGAGCCCATCTCAGCAACAGGCGCTGTCAGTCTTGACGGCTTCGCTGCCGGGGCCGGGCGAGCAATTGAATAAGCCGAAATGCCGGGTCTTGTCGCCCAATACTCGGAAGTGTTCGCCATAGCGGCTACCCGCGAGCATGTCGGCGGTGTTACCGCAGACTCTTAACGGCCGGCCGGTTTCGAAATGATGATGATCGTCCAAATCGAAGCTGTGCGGGTGTTGCTCAATAGTGCCCAAATAAGTCGCGACTTGGCCGAAGTCCTCGCAACGATCTTCCAATGGCATTTTAAAGGCGCGCACTGTCACTGAATCGAACTTGATCATGCCGATTTTTGCGAATACTTCCGGGTCGTCGATGCTGATGGGATTTTGTTTGACCTTGCGGACATCGGGGCAGCCTAAGTCTTGCAAAATGCGCCGGAAGTCTTCCCAATACAAAGCGCCACCCAGGCATTCGCCCAATAAAACCGGGTCTTGGCGCAGTCCGAATGGGATGCGGCGGTCGGCAAATACATCGGAAAAATACAGTTCGCCGCCGGGTTTCAATACCCGGAATATTTCCGCCAGCACACTGGGCTTTTCCGGCGATAGATTGATCACGCAGTTGGAGACTACTACGTCGATGCTGTTATCGGCGATACCCACGGTGTGCAGGTTTTCGATGTGACCGTGCAAAAACTCAACATTGGCAAACCCAAAGCGTTCGGCGTGCCAGTTGCGATGACGCACGGCAACTTCCAATTGCTCGGGTGTCATATCCACGCCAATTACCCGTCCTGTCGCGCCGACCAGTTTCGACAGCAGATAGCAGTCGCGGCCGGTGCCGCAGCCCAAATCCAGCACCGTTTTACCAGTCAACGCGGGGGGTAATGGTGATCCGCAGCCGTAAAACCGTTCCAAGATTTCGGGATGCAGGTTGACCACCAAGGCTTTTAAATAGTTCGGCATGGCGTCGATGCTGCAACAGGCGCTAGTTTTTAGATCCTTGCTGGATTGCAAGACCTGGCCGTAGTAATGGCGGACCGATTCGCTGATCTCGATACTGGTAGTCATGAAAAGCCTCGTATTTTTATTATTGAAGATAAGTGCTAGGCGTATGAAATGGCAGCGGAACAGATAGCCATGCAGGGTAAGGTCAGCAGCAAGGATAAGGCAATCGATGCGATCGCTCCAGTATTGGCCTTGCCGCGGCCAAGCCGATACCGAATAAAGAACCCACCGAAACGTGGGGGGAAACCGGCATCCCAAATTTGCTGGTGAAAATTACCAATAATGCGCTGACCAGGTTGGCCGGCAAACCTTGAAGTTGTCATGGTCACCGTTAGCATAGGCGTCTGCCGAGTAAGCTTGTGCGCAAATCGGCGGTATAACCGCTAGATTTTTTATCGACTTTGGAAGACGCGATGGGATGAATTCTCAGCGAGGCCTGGCTTAGCAGATACCCGTCGACGTCTCTCCATCCCGACACCGAACGTCCCCTCGATTCTCTTTAACTTTACCATACAAGCCTATCTAAGGGCACACCCGCCCGGGCTTCGACGAGCTCAGCCTGAACGGAATACTCGTGATAAATAGGGCCGGGTTAATACATAGTTAAACCCCTAAGTCATGAATAGATATGGCCGAGACGAGATGACGGCATTAAAGCCTTGAGCAACTGGATATTGCCGGTACAGCCCAATGCCTCAGCAAACGCTAACCGACTGGGAGCATTGCACCGGTTCAAAATTCCGACATCGCGCGATTTTTATCCCGTTTGCCGGGACTGTGCTTGGTGTAATGCCACGAAGTCGGACATCGCCAGGCTACCGATAACGTTGGCATCGTCGTCCAGTATGTCGTAAAGCACCCCGGTGCCGCGGATGCTGAACAACAGGATGACGTCAATGTCGCCGCCGCCTTCCCGGTGCGGCACGTCGCTGGCCGGGCTGAGGGTGTAGCTGCCGACCGGCCTGATTTCCTTCAATGTGCCGTCGGCGTGGTAGATTCTATGTTCGCCTTGGATGACAAAAATGTGGTTTGGCGCTTTGTGTCGGTGCAGCACTATTTGTTGGCCGGCGGCAAATTTGAACAAGACGTCGGCAATGTTGGCGTCGGCGTCGATGTTCAGAATGAAATAGCGTAAATGCTCAAATCCCTCCAGGGTTTGCCAATCGATACGGCGGTCGTCGAAAAGATATGTGTTCATGGCGATGTTTTCTGTTTGATAGTGGCTGGGTGTGCGACTGATACGCAGGCTGATGTTTGGGCTCTGAATATCGCGAACTGTTGCAGTTTAGGCGAGACGGCGGCTTGGGTAAGCTGATATT
The DNA here is from genome assembly GCF_057126975.1 of Methylomonas sp. 2F7. NCBI lineage: Bacteria > Pseudomonadati > Pseudomonadota > Gammaproteobacteria > Methylococcales > Methylococcaceae > Methylomonas > Methylomonas sp. 2F7. Next base: position 3,142,243 of record NZ_CP195203.1, on the reverse strand, counting down.
TGCCCGAAAAAGTCGGGCAAATTGCCCGCGCTTACGTGGCTGTCGAGCTGCTTGGCCGACATCAAAGGCGGGCAGTTAGCCAACGCTGCGGACTCTGCGCGGCTGGCGATAACGGCATAGGGTTTGGCTGCCAGCGGCTGTTTGTTGTAGGATTTAAGTGTGAACCGGCCAGCCGTTTACGGCAGGCTCCTAAAATGAACGCGTCCATAAGCGTGGCGCAACTCAACTCAACATAGTGAATTATGAAACAGCCGGAGATGAGCATCGATGCTCGCAAGCAGGAATTGGCCCACTATTTGGATAAACAACCTTATATGACGGAGTTGGATGGCATTAACTTGAAGATTGCCAAAAATGTGTTTCCGTCCGATTTTGGACTAACCAGCTCTTTTTTCGGGAATTTCATTCTGCAACAGCCGCCCGCTGAAATGGCTTTGGATATGGGCTGCGGCAGCGGCTATTTCGCGTTTTTGTTAAAAAAAATGGGCTGCGAAAGCGTGATGGGGGTGGACTTTAATCGGGATGCGGTGCATTGCACCTTGGAAAACACGCGTTTGAATCCTGAATTGGCGCCTATCGATTTTCTGCACAGCGATTTATTTGCCGATGTGCCGCACACGCTGTTTGACCTAATTGTTTTTAATTTCAATTATTACCCGTCCGACGGCACCTTCGGGCTGAACGAAGACGGTGGGCGCGATATATTGAAACGGTTTTTCCACCAAGTTAAAGACTACATTACCGAGCACACGCGGATTTATATTCCCTATTCGGAATTTGTCGGCGAGGAGCACGATCCGAAAAATATCGGCCCGGATTTCGGTTTCTCGGTTACCGTGGAAGAAAGCACCGTTAATCATGCCGGCGCGCATCATATTTATAAGGTCATGAAAGCGTGATTCTTTCGTGACATCTGTAATGTCATTTTCGATGGCACGGGGCCAGCATTTAGCCATAGCGGTTTGCTAGGTGCTTTTAGGAATTCCTTTAACGTCTTTTATCTAATGGTGGAACAATGATTGTCGCTAGCTGGAACATCGAAAAGAACGGGCAGGGCTCGGCAATAGAAAAGCAGGCTTTGGTTTCAGGTTTTATCGACAATATGCTCAAACCTGCCATAGTGGATGTGCTTTTTATATGCGAGGTGCATGGGGCTCGGGAAGATGCTTATGTCAATTTCCTCGATAAAGTATACAACCAGACCGATTGGCCCAGTTATTGTGTGCAGTGCTTGCACGGTGGGCATAGCAATAGCTATGTTGTGGCGATTCGTCGTAAACCTGGCCTGGACTTTGGCTTTCAGGGGGATTTTCTAGGCCTGAACCGAGGGTTGTTTTCGGTCCACGCACATGCATTCGCTCACTATAACGGTTACCTTCATTTTGGTCACTTCAAGTCCGGTCAAACCGGATTGACAAAGTATCAATTGAAAACAGCCGCAAGTATGCAGGATGCAACCTGGGCGATCACCGGGGATTTGAATTGGGAAATCGGTAACCACGCGAATTTGGACATTCAGGGATCTCATCCACACGATGTCTGGCAGGGGCAAGGTACGCATAAAGCCAATAGCGGATTGGTTAATACCTTAGACTGGGTTTTGGCTAGCAATTTGGTGCGGATTGAGCCGATTCCGCTCGATCCGAGAGTTTATGATATGGATGCGCCCGATCATCGTCCGTTGCTCTTCAATATAACCTCTGCGGACCAAATTATCTTCTAAAGCACCGGTATCGAAAAATATGCGGCTTGCGGATTCGAGGTGGATAGCTCCCGTTCTCGGCATTAAACATCTTGTGGCCGATTTTTTGAGTGATGCTATGTGGGCGGGGTTAAATGCGGCTCTAAGCCGCGCCGCCTAGCTGTTTGTTTGGCGGCTTTTTGCTCGCGGATGGCCGCCAGTTCCAGCATTTCCGCTTCTATCATCTCGGGGGTTTCCAGGGTGATTTGACCCAAGGTGCCGGCGCGCAGTTCGTTCATTAATAGCTTGGCGGCTTTGTCCAGTTCGACGATGCCGCCGCTACGCAAACAGCCGCGTTTCGCGCCGATGGCTTCTAGTAGTGCAAGTGGTTCTTCGGGCAAGGGTGCCAAACGATAGCGCTGACTTAACTGTTCTGGGTAGGCTGTACGCAGATATTCCAGTGCATAAAGCGCGATGTCGTCGTGTTGGAAAGCAGTATCCTTGATGGCGCCGGTTACCGCCAGACGGTAGCCGCTGTGGCGGTTTTCCACATTGGGCCAGAGTACGCCGGGAGTGTCGGATAGTACGATGTTATTACCCATATTGATGCGTTGCTGCTGCTTGGTGACGGCGGGTTCGTTGCCGGTCTTGGCGATGGTACGCCCGGCCAGCACATTAATAATGGTGGATTTGCCGACGTTAGGGATGCCCATGATCATGGTGCGGATGACCTTGTTGGCGGCGGTTTTCTCCGGCAGCATCTTGGCGCACAAGTCAATAATCTGTTTGATCTTGTCCGGTTGTTGGGTAGTGACGGCCAGGGTTTTGACGGCCTGTTCCCGTTCCAAATAGGCTTGCCATTTTTTAGTCAGTTCAGGATCGGCCAAATCGGTTTTGCTGAGGACGCGGATGGTGGGTTTGTCGCCGCGCAGACTGGCCAGCATGGGGTTTTGGCTGCTGTAAGGAATGCGGGCGTCGAGTATTTCAATCAGCAAATCGATGTCGGGCAAGGCGTGCTTGATCTCCTTGCTGGCCTTGTGCATGTGGCCGGGATACCATTGAATCTGCATGGGTTGTGCTGCGGTAAGTGGAAAGTTGACAGGATTGTACCTTTTATTGAGCCGGCGCTATTGATTACTGGTATTCCGCTCAGGCTTGCCGAAGCCGGATGTTGAGCGGACTTCAACAGCACAGCGCCCACACGAGCTTAAAGATGATGCGGGGTGAATAGTGTGGATTTCTGCCAGCCGCAGCGCGCCGCAGCGGTAGACGTAGAGGGCTGGTTGTTGCTACAATCCAGTCTATTTTTGGTGCTTTTGGCACATCTCGACGCAAGTCTTTCACACTCATCCCGGAGAAAACTCTATGGCAATTAAAGTTGCAATTAACGGTTATGGTCGTATCGGTCGCAATGTCATGCGCGCTTTGTACGAATCAGGTCGCACCAACGAGATCCAAGTTGTCGCTATTAACGATTTGGGCGATTCCAAAACCAACGCACACTTGACCAAATACGATACCGTACATGGTAAATTTCCGTTCGATGTTTCTGTCGACGGCGATTACATCGTGATCAACGGCGATAAAATCCGCGTATTTGCCGAAAGAGATCCCGCAAAACTGCCTTGGGCTGAATTGGGTGTTGACGTCGTTCATGAATGCACCGGTTTCTTTACCAGCAAAGCTAAAGCGTCTGCGCACATTACTGCCGGAGCAAAAAAAGTCATTATCTCCGCTCCTGGCGGCAATGATGTCGATGCAACCATTGTTTACGGTGTTAACCACCAAACCCTGAAAGCATCCGACACCGTTATCTCCAATGCCTCTTGCACCACCAACTGCTTGGCGCCATTAGTCAAGCCTTTGATGGACACCATCGGTGTTGATCACGGTTTGATGACGACTATCCACTCGTATACTAACGACCAAGTGTTGACCGATGTATACCACAGCGACTTGCACCGCGCGCGTTCCGCTACGCAATCCATGATCCCCACCAAAACCGGTGCGGCAGCGGCGGTTGGTTTGGTATTGCCGGAAATGAAAGGCAAACTCGACGGTTTTGCGATGCGCGTACCGACCATCAACGTTTCTGTGGTGGATTTGTGCTTCCAAGCTTCACGTAACACTACCAAAGAAGAAATCGACGGCATTTTGCGCGAAGCGGCTGCAGGTCCATTGAAAGGCATTTTGGCGATCAACGACGAGCCATTGGTGTCTATGGACTTCAACCACAACCCACATTCTTCAATCTACGAAGCGGGTCTGACCAAAGTCACCGGCGGCAATTTCGTGAAAGTCCTGTCCTGGTACGACAACGAATGGGGTTTCTCAAACCGTATGCTCGATACCACGGTTGCTTTGTTCAACGCTAAATAAGGGTTTACATGCTGCTACGAAGAACGAAAATCCTGGCTACGCTGGGACCTGCTACGGACAAGCCCGGTGTACTTGAAGAGTTGTTCGAGGCTGGAATCGATGTTGTAAGGCTTAATTTCTCGCACGGTTCGGCGCAGGATCATATTGATCGCGCCAACCGCGTTCGCGAATTAAGCAAGAAAACCGGCCGTAGGGTCGGTATTCTGGCTGATTTGCAAGGTCCCAAAATCCGTATCGAACGCTTCAAAGACAACAAAGTCTGGCTGGAAGAAGGTCAGGATTTTGCCTTGGATATTAATCTGGGCAAACTTGACGGCGATAATACCCAAGTGGGTATCAGCTACGAACCTTTGGCTCGCGAAGTTAAACCCGGTACTCGTTTGTTGCTGGACGATGGCCGGGTAGTCCTGGATGTGGTCGATGTGATCGACAATACCCGCGTCAACACGAAAGTGGTAGTGGGCGGTGATTTGTCCAACAACAAAGGTATCAACTTGTTGGGCGGCGGCTTGTCCGCAGCGGCCTTGACCGATAAGGACAAGGAAGACATCAAAACCATTGCGGTGATTCAAGCCGATTACGTGGCGATTTCCTTCCCGCGCACGGCAGCTGATATGAACGAAGCCCGTGAGCTATTGCAAGCAGCCGGTTCTTACGCCGGCTTGGTTGCCAAGGTAGAGCGCGCGGAAGCGATGGAAGTCATCGACGAAATCATCTTGGCCTCTGACGCGATCATGGTCGCGCGTGGCGACTTGGGGGTTGAAATCGGCGACGCCAATCTGCCAGCCGCTCAAAAACTGCTGATCAGTCGTTCGCGTGAACTGAACCGGGCCGTGATTACCGCGACACAGATGATGGAATCGATGATCGAGAATCCGATCCCAACCCGTGCGGAAGTATTCGATGTGGCCAACGCTATTGTCGACGGTACCGATGCGATCATGTTGTCCGCGGAAACTGCCTCCGGCAAGCATCCGGTGAAAACCGTGCAAGCCATGGTGCGTATCTGTCTGGAAACGGAAAAGCAACCTAGCGTGACCAAATCCATGCACCGGATGACCGACAAGTTCGAACGGATGGACGAAGCCATTGCGATGTCTGCAATGTATATGGCGAACCATACCAAAATCGCCGGTATTGCGTCTTTGACCGAATCGGGCTCCACGCCGCTATGGATGTCACGGATTAGCTCGGATATTCCTATCTTTGCCTTCAGCAGCCAGGAGCGCACTCTGGGTCGTGTGACTCTTTACAAAGGTGTATTCCCCATTCCGTTTGCCAAGGAAAAGATGGAGTCGGCCAGTGTGACTCAAAGTCTGATCAAAGCCTTGAAAGCGCGTGGTGTTGTGAAACCGGGCGATGCGCTGATTCGTACCAAAGGCGACTTGACCGGCGCCAGCGGCGGCACCAACTCTCTTAAAGTCATCACTGTCACCGACTAATTTTTAGTCGGCTTGCCTTGTTTCGTGGCGTTCGGTTTATCCGAACGCCACGATTTCAACATGCTCTAAACTACGCCGCATCCAGCTTGGCGTAAGCCAGCATCAGCCATTTGATGCCCGCATTGCGGAAATTGATCTGTACCCGCTCTTGTTCGCCTTCTCCTTCCATTTGCAGGACCACGCCCTCGCCAAATTTTTCGTGCCTGACAGGCTGACCCAGTTTGTAAGTACCCTTGCCGCCCAGGCTTGTGGTTTGTGGTGCACTATTGCTGGCCGGTCTGCTGACATTGGCGCGGAGCCTGATTTCTTGAATCGACTCCTGCGGCAGTTCGCGCAAAAATCGAGAGGCGCGCGGATAACTGTCTTTGCCGTACAGGCGCCGGGATTCGGCGTGGGTTAGATACAGCTGTTGCATCGCTCGAGTTATACCTACGTAGCACAGCCGGCGCTCTTCCTGTAAGCGGCCGGCGTCGTCCAGCGCTTGCTGAGAAGGGAATAGGCCTTCTTCCAAGCCCACTAGAAATACCAGCTTGAACTCCAAACCCTTGGCCGAATGTAGCGTCATTAATTGCACGCAATCTTCATCGACCTCGCCTTGCATTTCACCGGCTTCCAATGCGGCGTGTGCTAAAAACATGTCCAGCTCGCCCATGTTCTCGGCGTTTTCGCTGTCGTAATCGAACAATCTCGCGGCGTTGACCAGTTCCTCCAGGTTTTCTACCCGGGCTTCGCCTTTGTCTTGTTTTTCTTTCTTATAAAGTTCGATCAGGCCGCTGGTCTCGACTACTTGTTTGACGGTTTCATGCAGACTCAGCTCTTTCGTCGTTTCGCCGAGCGCAAGAATCAGGTTTAAAAAGCCGCGCAAAGCATTCGCTGCGCGGGCCGGCAACTGATTTTTCTCCAACATCACCAAGGCTGCTTGCCATAGCGACAGCTGTTGTTCGCGGGCCAGAATCCGCATGTCGTCTAGGGTCTTGGCGCCGATGCCTCGGGTTGGCGTATTCACTACCCGTTCAAAGGAAGGATCGTCGTGTGGATTAGTCGACAAACGCAGATAGGCGAGGGCGTTTTTGATTTCCATGCGCTCGAAAAAGCGTAGGCCGCCGTAAACCCGGTAGGGCGTGGCGGTGGTCATCAAGCGTTCTTCGAATTGCCGCGATTGGGCGTTGGAGCGATACAGAATCGCTGTGTCGCTACGCAAGCCGCCATCCTTAACCCATTGCCGAATTTTCTCGACCACGAAATAGGCTTCGTCTTGCTCGTTAAACGCCGAATATAGAGAAATGGCCTGGCCTTCACCGGCATCGGTCCATAATTCCTTTCCCATCCGGTTGTCGTTGTTGGCGATCAAGGTATTGGCGGCTTTCAGGATATGGCCGCTGGAGCGATAGTTCTGCTCCAGGCGGACGATGCCGTGTTCGGGATAATGCTTTTGGAAATTGAAGATGTTTTCGATTTTGGCACCGCGCCAGCCGTAGATCGATTGATCGTCGTCGCCGACCACGAATAGATTGTTGTTGCCTTCGGTGAGTAAGCGCAGCCAGGCGTATTGAATGGTGTTGGTGTCCTGGAATTCGTCGACATGGACTTGTACGAAGCGCTGCCGATAAAACGCCAATAAATCTTCGTTATCGCGCAGCAATTCGTGAGCTCTGAGCAGTAATTCGGCAAAATCCACCAGGCCGGAGCGTTGGCATACTTCTTCGTACGCCAGATAAACTTGCTTCATCTGCCGGTTATAAAAATCGCTGCTGTCCTGCATGTGCTTGGCGCGGATGCCTTCGTCTTTTTGCGCATTGATAAACCATTGCGCTTGCTTGGGCGGCCATTTGCTGTCGTCCAGATTCAGGTTTTTCATCAGCCGTTTGATGATGCGCAATTGGTCGTCGCTGTCCATTACCTGGAAGGTTTCTGGCAGATTGGCTTGCTTGGCGTGTTGCCGCAGTAAACGGTGAGCCAGGCCGTGGAAAGTGCCTATCCACATGGCGCGGGCTGGAGTCTCCAGTAACTCTTCGATACGGTTACGCATTTCGTTGGCGGCTTTGTTGGTAAACGTTACCGCCAGGATGTTATAAGGCGAAATCTGGTTGACCTGGATGTGCCAAGCGATGCGATGGACCAGCACCCGGGTTTTGCCGCTACCGGCGCCGGCCAGTACCAGCATGGCTTGCATCGGGGCAGAAACGGCCAGACGTTGATCGTCGTTTAGAGAGGTGATGATAGAAGAGACGTCCATTTTTTATAACTTGCAGATTTTGAAGAGCTGTGTATATTTGCTTGCCTTTAAGGGAAAGCCGTGCGTCGGGACTAATAACTACAACACAGAGAGGATTGGAAATGAGCTTCGATTATAAACGTTTGATCAAATTTGAGCACAACATCGGCGAGAAAGATAAGAAAGTCCGCATGGTTTCAGGGGTGGTACTGCTGAGCGTTTCGCTGTTTACCGCCAGCATATTGATGTTGTTGGTTGGTTTGGCCTTGGTTGCGACCAGTTATTCAGGCTGGTGCCCGGCATATTCGAGTTTGGATAAAAGTACCTTGGGTAGCAATACGGCTTCCGAGGGCTAATCAGCCTTAGTTGCTGGCTCCGAATCCGCGATTCCGGCGCGGATTCGGATTCAAGAGACTTTGTTAATCTTGTTTGTTGTATTCGCCTTCGATAATAGTCTGCGAATTGCGTGCTTGTTGAAATACCGGGCCCACCTGGGTTTGCAGCAAATGGTGCTCGATGATGTACTGAGCAATCTTTCTGCGTAAGGTCGGGATTAGGCAAGCGAAGCCGAGCATGTCGGTGAAAAATCCCGGTGTCAATAACAGCGCTCCGCCTACCAGCAAAATGGGGCCTTCGATCATTTCATAAGCCGGAATTTCGCCTTGCGCCAACCCGGACTGGAAGCGCTGCCAGGTGGCGAAACCTTGGCGACGCAGCAGCCAAGCGCCCAATACAGCGGTAAACACCACCAGCAAAATAGTGGGGAAAGCGCCGATCAAGCCGCCGACTTGCAGTAGCACGTATATTTCCACAAACGGCACGATCAAAAAAGCGATAAACAGAATTTGCATGGTTTTCATGGTGAGTCCGGTTGCGGTAAAAAGCCGCTAATACTAAGAGCATCTTGGTGCAAATTCCAGGATAATATCGCGATGTATCAATTGATTCTTTGTACCTGTCCGGATGCCGAGGTTGCCGATAAGCTCTCACGAGAGCTGATAAGTCAGAAACTGGCGGCTTGCGTGAACATATTGCCCGGTGTTCGTTCTGTTTATGAATGGCAAGGCGAAATCGAAACCGCTCAGGAACATTTACTGCTCATCAAAAGTCATCAAGACCGCTATGCGGCGATTGAAGCGACGCTGAAAAGCCTGCACCCCTACCAACTCCCGGAAATTATTGCGGTCGCTATAGAAAGCGGCTCGCTGGACTATTTGAAATGGATAGACTCATGCCTTGGCATCGACTGATTTTATTATGTTTGTTGGCTGTTTTTTTGCGAACTGCGGCGGCGCTGGATAGTCAAGATTTTTTGCCGCCGGAGCAGGCTTTCAAGCTAACCGCTACTGCCGAAACTGCCGATAAAGTCGAATTGCACTGGCAGATAGTCGAGGGCTATCACCTGTATCGCGATAAAACCAAGTTCCAGTCGCAAACCGCAGCGATTCAGCTCGGTCAGGCAACGATGCCGGATGGGGCTACCGAGCATGACCCGAGTCTGGGCGAAGTAGTGGTGTATCGGAACGCGCTCGATGTCGAATTACCGTTGATTAATCCAAACCGTGAAACCCAGTTGCAGTTGTTGGTTAAGTATCAAGGTTGCGCGGATGTCGGCGTTTGTTATCCGCCGCAAAAAGTGGTGCTGGATGTGGCCTTGCCTGCAACTCAGCCCGTTGCAAACAGTGGGGCGCTTAACCAATTTGTCAAAGGTCTAAAGGGTTTGACGCCCGGTTTGTTTTCCGAAGAGTTATTGCCGCCGGAGCAAGCGTTCCAGTTTTTTGCCAGTCTGAAAGATCCGCATACCGTGCAAGCGACCTGGCAAATTGCCGAGGGTTATTATCTCTATAAAGATAAGTTGTCAGTCAAAGTGGAGGGTTCTGCCCAGACGCGTCTGACACCGTTACAGCTTCCAGAGGGTGCCGCATACCACGACGCAGAGTTTGGTCAGGTGCAAATCTACCGTAACCAGATCAGCGTTGATATCCCGCTGTTACGAGATAGCACGGCTGCCGAAACCATTAAATTGCTGGCAAAGTTTCAAGGTTGTGCCGACCGTGGCGTTTGCTATCCGCCGATGCAAGCCGAAGTGAGTCTGGACTTGCCGTCTGCGGACGCCCTGCCGCCAGCCAAGCCGACTGCGGTAGTCGAGTTGTCGGAGCAGGACAAAATTGTCAATGCTTTGCGGCATGATAGTTTAGCGTTGACTTTATTCAGTTTTTTTGGATTCGGTTTGTTGTTGGCCTTTACGCCCTGTGTATTTCCGATGATCCCCATTTTATCCGGGATCATCGTCGGTCATGGCGACCAAATCGGTACGCGCAAGGCCTTTTTGCTGTCTTTGAGTTATGTGTTCGCTTCGGCCTTAATGTATACGCTGTTCGGCATCCTGGCGGCTTTGTTCGGCAGCAATCTGCAAGCGACCTTTCAAGAGCCGTGGGTCATCGCAGTGTTTTCGGGCTTGTTCGTGGTGTTATCGCTGTCGATGTTTGGCTTTTATCATTTGGAGCTGCCGAAATCCTTGCAATCCGCTTTGCACCACTCTAGCGATAAACATCGAGATGGCTCTTATTTAGGCGCCGGCATCATGGGGGCGCTATCCTCGCTGATCGTCGGGCCTTGCGTGGCCGCACCGCTGGCAGCGGCATTGATTTATATCGGTCAAACCGGCGATGTGGTGTTGGGCGGCTCGGCATTGTTCGTGATGGGCCTTGGCATGGGCGCACCGTTATTACTGTTGGGCGCATCGGCGGGAAAGCTGCTGCCCAAGGCGGGTGATTGGCTTAATGCCACCAAATCCGTATTCGGCGTGGCGATGTTGGCCGTGGCGGTGTGGATGCTGTCGCGGATTTTGCCGGCAGCGGTGACGATGTTTTTGTGGTCTGTATTATTGGTTATTCCCGCTATCTTTCTTGGTGCGATTGACCCGCTGCCGGCATCGGCCACCGGCTGGCGGAAGCTTTGGAAAGGGCTTGGTATGATCATGTTGGTATTCGGCATATTGCAGTTGATCGGCTTGAGCGCTGGAAACAGCAATCCGCTGCAACCGCTGCAAGGTATGGGGTTGAATGCTCAAGCGCAGCCGGTTGAGGGGCTCGGTTTTCAACGGGTGGGGTCGGTCACGGAACTGGAGCAACGCATCCAGCAAGCATCGGCCAGTGGCAAACCGGTGATGCTGGATTTCTATGCCGACTGGTGTATTTCCTGTAAGGAGATGGAGGCTTATACCTTCACCGATCCGCAGGTAAAGCAGCAATTGGCTAACTTCGTGGTGTTACAGGCTGACGTGACCGCTAACAATGAGGCGGATAAAGCCTTGTTAAAACGTTTCGAACTGGTTGGGCCGCCGGGCATTATATTTTTCGGTGCCGATGGCCGGGAACGGGCCGCGCAGCGGGTGATTGGCTATCAGGATGCCGCTACTTTTCTAAACACTTTGCAACAACTATGAATAAAAAAATCATACTGATCGTCGTCGCCATTGCCTTTATCGCGTTAGCGGCCGGTCTGTTTGCCAGACAATATTTTTCTGCTACCGAGACCAGTCAACCGGCGCTACAATTGAATTTCAGCTTGCCTGACCTGACGGATACGCCGCAGTCGGTCACGCAATGGCAAGGCAAAATATTGATTATCAATTTCTGGGCAACCTGGTGTCCGCCATGCTTGAAGGAAATTCCCGAGTTCATCAAGCTTCAGGACGAGTATAAAGACCAAGGTGTGCAGTTTGTCGGCATAGCCATTGAAGAGAAGCAGCCGGTAGAAGATTACCTGAAGCGCATCAAGATCAATTATCCAGTTTTGATTGGCGGCGAAGGTGCAACGATGTTGGCTCAACAACTGGGTAATGTAATCAATACCGTGCCGTTCACGGTGATCATTAATCAACAAGGGCAAATCGTGCATCATCAGTTAGGCGAATTGACGCGAGAGAAAGTGTTGGAGGTGATTGACCCATTGTTGACGGCAAAATAACTGAAAAGTCGCTAAAACGCGGGCTAATGAAGTGAAAAGCGGTTTATCTGGACAAAAACCTACAAATTAGGCAGAATTCCTATTTATTTAGTATTTTTGTTCAGCATCGGCAATGGCAAACCTCACTGTTCTCAATGGACCCAATTTAAATTTGTTAGGTGTTCGAGAACCAGGGCTATACGGGAATAGAACATTGCAGAGCATTCAGCAGGCAATGGAGCAATTGGCCCAAACGCTTGGGCATCAATTAAGCTTTTTGCAAAGCAATGCAGAGCACGAAATTATTGAACACATACATCAAGCGTATCGGCAGGGTGTTGATTTTATCATTATCAATCCCGCCGCATTTACCCATACCAGCGTGGCGATTCGCGATGCTTTGCTGGCAACCAAGATTGCATTCATAGAAGTACATTTATCGAACGTGCATGCCCGTGAGCCTTTCAGGAAGCATTCGTATTTTTCGGATATCGCCGTTGGCGTTATCTGTGGATTGGGGGCGAACGGTTACGAATTGGCTTTGCAAGCCGCTCATCAGATATTACTAGAGAGAACTCAGAACAATGGATATTAGAAAAATAAAAAAACTGATTGATCTTATCGAGGAATCCGATATTGCTGAAATAGAGATTCGCGAAGGCGAAGAATCAGTGAAAATCAGCCGTTATTCAGCGGCGGCGCCTGTGCAATACGCAGCGCCTGTTGCTGCGCCCGTGGCGGCGGCACCAATTGTCACTGCCGCTCCAGTTGAAGAAAAAGTCAGTGGTCATGTCGTGAAGTCACCCATGGTCGGGACTTTTTACCGATCTGCATCGCCCGGTTCAGCGGCATTTGTCGAGATTGGACAGTCGGTTAGCAACGGTCAAACTTTATGCATTATCGAAGCGATGAAAATTTTGAATCAGATCGAAGCCGATAAAAGCGGCAAAATCAAACAAATTCTGGTTGAAAACGGCCATCCGGTCGAATACGGCCAACCTTTGTTCATCATCGAATAACGGACAAAGGGGCTGGACTAATGTTTGAGAAAATTGTTATCGCCAATCGCGGCGAGATTGCTTTGCGCATTTTGCGGGCATGTCGCGAATTGGGCATTAAAACCGTGGCTGTGTATTCCGAAGCGGACCGCGACTTAAAACACGTAAGACTGGCCGATGAAGCCGTCTGTATCGGTCCCGCGGCATCCGCCGGCAGCTATTTGAATATCCCGGCGATTATCAGCGCCGCCGAAGTGACGGATGCCGAAGCCATCCACCCCGGCTACGGCTTTTTATCCGAAAACGCCGATTTTTCCGAAAAAGTCAGCCAAAGCGGCTTTGTATTCATCGGTCCCAGACCTGAAACTATTCGGATGATGGGTGACAAAATCGCCGCGAAAAAAGCCATGCAGGCGGCGGGGATTCCTTGTGTGCCGGGTAATGGCGATCCTTTGGGTGAAGACGAGGAAACCAATCTGAAAATGGCGCGGGAAATTGGTTACCCGGTCATTATCAAAGCGGCTGGCGGCGGCGGCGGTCGCGGCATGCGCACCGTGCATACCGAAAGCGCGCTGCTGAATGCCATTGCGATGACCAAGGCCGAAGCCGGTACAGCGTTCGGCAATAGCACCGTCTACATGGAAAAGTTTCTGGAAGATCCGCGCCATATCGAATTTCAGGTGTTAGCCGATTCGCACGGCAACGCGATACATTTAGGTGAACGCGATTGCTCTATGCAGCGTCGCCATCAAAAAGTGGTGGAGGAAGCTCCCGCTCCAGGCATTACCGAAGAGCAACGCAAACAGATGGGCGAGCGTTGCGCATTGGCTTGTCAGGAAATCGGTTATTTAGGTGCGGGTACTTTCGAGTTTCTGTATGAAAAGGGCCAGTTTTATTTCATAGAAATGAATACGCGGGTCCAGGTCGAGCACCCGGTCACCGAGATGATTACCGGCTTCGATATTGTGAAGGAACAGCTGCGTATCGCCGCCGGCGAGCCTTTGTCGATCACGCAAGAGCAGGTGAAGTTTACCGGTCATGCAATCGAATGCCGGCTGAATGCCGAGGATCCGAAAACCTTTATGCCCAGCCCTGGCGTGATCGATCAATTCCATATGCCAGGCGGGCCTGGCATCCGTTGCGAAACGCATATCTATAACGGCTATAAAGTCCCGCCGTATTACGATTCCATGATTGGCAAGCTGATTGCGCACGGCGACGATAGGGCGAGTGCGATTGCCCGGATGAAGACCGCGCTGAGCGAAATGGTGATAGACGGCATCAAAACCAATATCCCCTTGCAACAAAGTATTATGGCTGACGCGGCGTTCGCCCAGGGTGGGCAAAATATCCACTATCTGGAAAAGAAATTGGGTATCCATTAATCGGCTTGGGGGAGGGTATTGCGAAAATGGCGTCTCCTTTCCCAGCTAAAAGCTTTATATAACTATGGCCTGGCATCAGCTTTCCGTTATCACCGACGAAACCACCGCTCCTGATATATCGGAGTTTTTCAGCGAATTGGGCGCGGTTTCGGTGACTTACAGCGACGCCGATGATGAGCCGGTTTACGAGCCGGCCATCGATCAAACCAAAATCTGGACCCGTACCCGGGTCACCGCCTTGTTCGAGCTCGATACCGATCCGGATATCGTACGCAACTTGCTGTTCAATCAATTCATAGGTCAGCCTTTGCAGGAATGGGTAGCCGAGGTCTTGCAGGATCAGGCTTGGGAACGGGCGTGGATGGAGCATTTCCAGGCAATGAAGTTTGCCAATCGTTTGTGGATTTGTCCCAGTGGTCAGGAACAGCACGAGCCCGGCACGGTTTGCATGACTTTGGATCCGGGCTTGGCGTTCGGTACTGGAACGCATCCGACTACTGCATTATGTTTGGAGTGGTTGGCCGGTAACGATATTAAAGACAAAGTATTAATCGACTACGGTTGTGGCTCGGGGATTCTTGCCGTGGCCGCGCTGTTATTGGGCGCCAAGCAGGCGCATGCGGTGGATATCGATCCGCAAGCGTTGACCGCCAGTCAATACAACGCCGAAAAAAACCAGGTACAGCAACGAATCGATTATTATCTGCCCGAACAGTTTTCCGCGTTTGCAGCTGATCTGGTACTCGCCAATATTCTCGCTAAACCGCTGATTGAGCTGGCCGCAACTATTGGCGCATTGGTCAGGCCGGGCGGGCAGTTGGTTTTGTCGGGAATTTTGAACGAACAAGCCGAATCTGTAGCAGCAGCTTATCGCGAGCAGGGCTTCGTTGTTGCGCCGCCGGTCAGTCAGGAAGACTGGTGTCGATTGGACGCCTATAAAACTGACTGAATAGATGTATAGCCGATGTCCGCATTGCGCTAAGCAGCACGAAGTTACCGTCGAGCATTTGCGGCAATCGCGTGGGTTGTTGGATTGTAAGGTATGCGGCAATTCTTTCGATGCGTTGCGATTCCTTAGTGAAGATGAGGATGTGGTGCTAGCGGATGAGTCGCCATATCCGGATGATCAAATTTCAGAAAAGCGGCCGCAGACTCCGGCGGTTTGGTTTGTCGCAACCAACTTGGCGTTGCTGTTATTGCTGGCGCAAATCCTGTATTTCGAGGGCTATCGTTTAACTATGCAGCCGCAGTTCAGGGCGGGTTTGGATAAAGTCTGTGCAGCCTTTGCTTGCCGGTTAGCGACGTATAAAAATATTGAGGAATTCAGCGTTTCGCATAGCGATTTGCGGGTTCAGAGCGATAGCAGCTATTTGTTTAGCGCCGTGCTTAGCAATCAGGCACCATTTGCGCAAGTGGCGCCGGATTTGAAGTTGAGTGTGTTGAATTTTAATGGACAGGTTATTGCAGAGCGGGTGTTTCGCACTACAGAGTACCTGTTAAGACCAACGGGACTAGCCCCAGAGCAGACGGTCGAAATCCGTTTGGCTATTGTGGCGCCTGCCGCGTCAATTGGCGGTTACACCTTTACCTTACTTTAGGGCAATATGAGCTACCCGGAACTGTTTCTGAAAAAAAACGAAGACAAACGCCTGCGGCAAGGGCATTTGTGGGTGTTCAGTAACGAGGTTGATAGCCAGCGCAGCCCATTGGAGCATTTTACGGCCGGCGACCTAGTCCTTGTCCACGATTCCGGCGGTAAGGCTTTGGGCATAGCTTATGTCAATCCTCATGCACTCATTTGCGCGCGCTTGTTGACGCGTAAAACCAATATCAAAATCAGTGAAAGTTTTTTTAAAGCGCGCTTGATTCAAGCTTTGGGTTTACGCGAGCGCTTGTTCGATAGACCCTATTATCGCTTGGTGTTTGGCGAAAGCGATGGCCTACCGGGCTTGGTGGTTGACCGCTTCGGCGCTGTGCTTTCCGTGCAAATTACTACTGCGGGAATGGAGCGGTATAAGGATTTGCTGGTCAAGGTTCTACTTGAGCTGCTGGCGCCAACCGCTATTCTGCTGAAAAACGATAATAGTCAGCGCCAGTTGGAAAGTCTGTCCTTGGAACCGGAACTGGCTCACGGTGAATTGCCTGAGCAGTTAATAATCGAAGAAAACGGCCTACGTTTTATAGTCAATGTCGCAGAGGGCCAGAAAACCGGCTGGTTTTACGATCATCGCAACAGCAGGGCGCAGCTTGCGCAAGCTTGTCATGGTTTAAAGGTGTTGGATTTATTCAGTTATGCTGGCGCCTGGGGTATTCCCGCCGCAGTGGCAGGCGCTGCGGAAGTGTGTTGTGTGGATAGTTCAGAGAGCGCGTTGGCTTTAGCCGCGGCTAGTGCCGAGTTGAATCAGGTGCGGGATAAAATGCAATTCGTGCGCAGTGACGTCTTCGAGTTTTTGAAGCAAGCACGTGAACAGCAGCAGCATTACGACGCGATCATACTGGATCCGCCAGCGCTGATTAAACGCAAAAAGGATTTCAAAGCCGGGTATGAAGCCTATCGACGCTTGAATCATTTGGCGCTACAAGTTTTGTCGAATAATGGTATTTTGGTCTCGGCGTCATGTTCGCATCATTTGAGTAGAGATAATCTGCATGAAATTCTGCGCTCTTCGGCGCGCCACATTGATCGACACCTGGTGTTTTTCGGTGCCGGTAGTCAAGGCCCGGATCATCCGATTCATCCCGCCTTGCCGGAGACCGATTATTTGAAAACCTTTTTTTGTGCAGTATCCAGCCGGCTATAGTCAATCATGGTGGATTCCAAGCCCCAATGCGGTTTGTGCGGTCAGCGGGTGTTGATTCCCGGTTTTGAGCTCAATACTTTGCTGGGCGAAAAAAAATTCTGTTGCGAAGGTTGTCGCAGCATTTTTCAACTGCTCAATAGCGAGCAAATAATAATAACGACTCCAGAGGAGAAAGAAACATGAAAGCCTGCGAATCTTGTGCAGACCGCGTCAATATCGGCTGCCATCATAAACAGATGCCGGTAATATCCAGAGCTATCGGTTTGCTGTTTATCTATTTGCCGATTTTGACCTTGCCGTTTGTGATTACCAGTGCTTATTTGACTTATTTCAGTCTGAAATTGGTCGGTGCGGAAAATGTCAAAAAATGGGGAGATTTTTTACCGGCCAGGGCGAGTCACCGGTATGATTTAAAAAATCAGATTACGATGGACGGATCATTCAAATTCAGCATGGCGCAATCGAAATTATTCTGGATTTTGAATTGCACTTGGTATTGTCCGGTGAGCGTGGGCTTATTCGAATGGCATGCTTACTTGGTGAAGGTGGTGGAAAACTGGTGGTGTCCATTTACCCATGACCGTAAAAACAGCTACACAGACGGTGCTATCGATCAATCTTTTTGGCATATTTACCCTGAAGAAAAAGCTAAATTGAATGAAGAAGACAAAAGAAACCCGATTTTCACTGTCGACCCCGATGCCTAAAGGTATGTTATTTGCCCGTAATGATGTGTCACTTGGCTTTAATAAAGCTCGGGGATAATGGTTAGATTTACCGGTCAGCGCTATTGCGATTGCTCGGGTTAGTAAGTAGGACCAAATTTCCATACCGCGTAACAAATAGTGCCGGTATGGGAGAAATTTAAACATCAATTCTTATTTTCGACACGGAATGAATACAGAGAATACGAAACCGGCCATTGTCTGGTCATTATGGGGTGCGGCTTTATTGCTGCTGTGCGTGGTGTTCAGAGATAGCCTTATCGAAATGGCGACGACATGGACTAACGTCGAAGAATACAGCCACGGCTTTTTCATCCCTGTCATCACCATTTATCTGCTGTGGGCGCGGCGCGGCGAACTGGTTTTGGTCGAAGGATTTAATGCATCGCTGCCCGGGCTTGGCATTATAGGCTTAGGATTGATTCTTTTTATTCTGGGCGGGTTGGCAACCATAAAAACCATGGAGCAGTATGCGTTTCTGGTGGTTTTGACGGGGATGTTTGCCAGTGCTTTTGGTCTACGCGGGTTGCGGGTTGGCGCTATCCCCCTGTTGTTTCTAATTTTCATGGTGCCGTTTCCATCCTTCATACTGAATAACTTGTCTTCAAAGCTGCAATTGATTTCGTCCTGGCTGGGCGTGGAATTCATACGGGCTTGCGACATCATGGTTTACCTGGAAGGGAATGTTATCGATTTGGGCAGCTATAAGTTGCAAGTGGTCGATGCCTGTAGCGGATTGCGTTATTTGTTTCCGTTGGCCAGTTTGGCTTTTCTGTGCGCATATTTGTTTAAAGGCCCTTTCTGGCAGAAATTGCTGATTTTTCTGTCCTCGATGCCGTTGACTATTTTCATGAACAGTTTCCGGATAGGTGTCATCGGGGTCCTGGTCGATAACTGGGGTACGGAGATGGCTGAAGGGTTTCTACATGATTTCGAAGGCTGGGCGGTGTTTTTACTCTGCATGCTGCTGCTATTTATCGAGATGTGGGTGTTTAGCCGAATTAGCGGTAGGAAACTGGCAATGGGCGAACTAGTGCAGATTCCGGAAGAATGGAGCCACACGGCAAGTCGAAATATTGCCGCGATATTGAACAAATCGGTTTTCGCTGTGCTGCTATTGCTTTGTATAGGCGCAGGCGCTTCAGAGGTCTTTAAGGGGCGAGAAGACATCATTCCAGCGCGAAAAGCGTTTTTAACATTTCCGACAACGTTGGGAAGTTGGCAAGGACGGAATGACTATTTAACCCAATTTTATCTAAACGAGTTGAAATTGACGGATTATGTCATTGTCAATTTCGTTCAGCCTGAAACCCGGAACAGCGTTAATTTTTACAGCGCGTATTACCAGTCTCAACGTAAGGGCGCCGTGGTGCATTCGCCACGCAGTTGTATTCCTGGAGATGGTTGGCAGATTAGCAGTTTCGAACAGCGAGAGTTCGCTGATTTGCAACTGGATGGCCAGGCATTGCAGCTTAATCGGGCCATCATCCAAAAAGGCGAAAGCAGGCAATTAGTGTATTTTTGGTTTCAACAGCGCGGCCGGATGATAACCAACGAATATATGGTCAAATGGTATTTATTTTATGATGCCATCACTATGAATCGCACCGACGGGGCGTTGATTCGCTTGGTAACCCCTGTGGACAAGGCGGAAGATATTGTCGTCGCCGACAAACGGCTGCATCTATTTTTAAAAGATTTGTTGCCTGAGTTGCCCTCCTATTTGCCGGGTAAGGTCATTGAGCCCGTTTATTCGGCTTTGCCGGGCTAACCAATCAAGACGTCGGTTTAATTGACCGACGACTTTAAGGCCGTTTTACGTCGAATTGACTCAAAAGAAAAGGAGCTGTAAATGAGTAGAAAAAAAGCATTGATCACTGGCATAACCGGGCAAGACGGATCCTATCTTGCCGAGTTTTTGTTGGAAAAAGACTATGAAGTGCATGGCATCAAACGGCGCTCTTCATTATTTAATACCGAGCGCGTCGATCATATCTATCAAGACCCGCATATCAAAGATCCGCAATTTTTTCTTCATTATGGCGATTTGACGGATAGTTCGAATCTCACCCGTATCCTTAGCGAAATTCGTCCGGATGAAGTCTACAACTTGGGTGCCATGAGCCACGTCGCTGTATCGTTCGAATCTCCCGAATATACCGCAGACGTTGATGCTATGGGTACATTACGGCTTTTGGAAGCCATTCGTTTTCTCGGTATGGAGAAAACTACGCGTTTTTACCAGGCATCAACTTCCGAATTGTACGGTTTGGTCCAGGAAATACCGCAAAAAGAGACTACGCCGTTTTATCCCCGTTCGCCTTATGCGGTAGCCAAACTCTACGCCTATTGGATCACCGTTAATTACCGTGAAGCCTACGGTATGTATGCGTGTAACGGTATTTTGTTCAACCACGAATCGCCGCGCCGAGGCGAAACTTTCGTGACACGTAAGATTACTCGCGGTCTCAGCAACATCGCTATTGGCTTGGACAAATGTCTGTATATGGGCAATATGGATTCGCTCAGGGATTGGGGGCATGCCAAGGATTATGTACGGATGCAATGGATGATGTTGCAGCAAGACCAGCCCGAGGATTTTGTGATAGCCACTGGCGTGCAGTATTCGGTAAGACAATTTATCGAAATGTCGGCTAAAGAATTGGGTGTGTCTATTCGTTGGGAAGGCGTGGGAGTAGACGAAAAGGGTTATATCGATGCTATTGTCGGTGACAAAGCGCCTGGAATGGCGGTTGGTCAAAACATCGTCGCTATCGATCCGCGCTATTTTAGACCGGCCGAAGTGGAAACGCTGTTGGGTGACCCTAGTAATGCTAAGAACAAATTAGGTTGGGTACCGCAAATTACCTTACAGGAAATGGTATCCGAAATGGTGGCTTATGATCTTGAGCAAGCGCAGAAGCATGCTTTGCTGAAAAATCAGGGCTATAACGTGGCGGTCAGTAGGGAGTAACGGTATGCTCGATAAGCAAGATAAAATTTATCTAGCGGGCCATCGAGGTATGGTAGGTTCGGCTATTTATCGGCAATTGATTGAGGCCGGTTATCAAAATATTGTGGTGCGTACGCATGCTGAATTGGATTTGACCGATCAAACGGCTGTGCGGGTCTTCATGGAACAAGAACGTCCGGATCAGGTGATTCTCGCGGCGGCCAAGGTCGGCGGTATTCATGCAAACAATGAATATCCTGCCGAATTTATCTATCAAAATCTGATGATGGAAGCCAATGTGGTTCATCAGACTTGGCGGGTTGGATGCAAGCAACTGCTGTTTTTGGGTAGCTCTTGTATCTATCCGAAATTCGCTGAGCAGCCGATGCGAGAAAGTGCGCTGTTGACAGGCGTTTTAGAGTCGACCAATGAGCCCTATGCAATTTCCAAGATTGCCGGGATTAAGTTGTGTGAGTCATATAACCGGCAGTACGGCGTAGATTATCGGTCGGTGATGCCGACCAATTTGTATGGTGAAAACGATAATTTTCACTTGCAAAATAGCCATGTTATCCCGGCATTAATCAGAAAGTTTCATGATGCCAAGATTAGTAATTCTCCGACTGTCACCGTGTGGGGAACCGGCAAGGCTATGCGCGAATTTTTGCACGTCGAGGATATGGCGGCTGCTTGTCTGCACGTGATGGCCTTGGGCAAAGAGCAATATCAATCTTGCACTGAACCCATGCTGTCGCATTTGAATGTTGGAACGGGCGATGATGTAACTGTTCGCGAATTGGCTGAAACGGTCAAAGCTGTTGTTAGTTATCAAGGTCAAATTAGCTGGGACAGTACCAAGCCGGATGGTACTCCGCGAAAACTGATGGATGTCTCAAAGCTTAAATCTTTGGGTTGGCAACCAAAGATACCACTGAAAAAAGGTTTGGAGCTTACCTATCAATGGTTTATAGAGCATCAAGGCCAGTTTAAGGCAGAATAGTCTTGCCCAAATCCCTGCGCCGGCCACGCATGTTTATCAGGTAGGCAAAAGAAAATTTGCGCGGATAGAAATAATATCTTGACGCGGGGTGTATGGGTGATTAAAATGCGCGGCTCTTCACTGCTTTAGCTTTTTGGGTTTGGCGGTGAAGGAGTCGGCTGGGTTCGGCGGGTTTAAGGTTGTGAGTGGCGGGTTTGTTTTGAGTGTTTCGGTTTTTTGAAATGATCTAAAAATAAATTTGACAGGAACTGAAAACGCTGTAGAATATGTCGGCTCAACAGGGCGAAATGCTCTGGCTCTTTAACAAACGAAATCGAAATAATTTGTGTGGGTATGTGTAGCGACTATGTGCTGTTTAAAAATAGTCGACACAGAAACCACGTCAATTCGCAAGAAAAGATGTTCTGTAGTCGAGCCAAGATTGGTCACTAATCTTATTTAGAGACAAGTTAAAATTAAACTGAAGAGTTTGATCATGGCTCAGATTGAACGCTGGCGGTATGCTTAACACATGCAAGTCGAACGGTAGCAGGCCTTCGGGCGCTGACGAGTGGCGGACGGGTGAGTAATGCATAGGAATCTGCCTATTAGTGGGGGACAACGTGGGGAAACTCACGCTAATACCGCATACGCCCTACGGGGGAAAGCTGGGGATCTTCGGACCTGGCGCTAATAGATGAGCCTATGTTGGATTAGCTAGTTGGTAGGGTAAAGGCCTACCAAGGCGACGATCCATAGCTGGTCTGAGAGGATGATCAGCCACACTGGGACTGAGACACGGCCCAGACTCCTACGGGAGGCAGCAGTGGGGAATATTGGACAATGGGCGAAAGCCTGATCCAGCAATACCGCGTGTGTGAAGAAGGCCTGAGGGTTGTAAAGCACTTTCAATAGGAAGGAATACCTGCCGGTTAATACCCGGTAGACTGACATTACCTATACAAGAAGCACCGGCTAACTCCGTGCCAGCAGCCGCGGTAATACGGAGGGTGCAAGCGTTAATCGGAATTACTGGGCGTAAAGCGTGCGTAGGCGGTTGTTTAAGTCAGATGTGAAAGCCCTGGGCTTAACCTGGGAACTGCATTTGATACTGGGCAACTAGAGTTTAGTAGAGGGGAGTGGAATTTCAGGTGTAGCGGTGAAATGCGTAGAGATCTGAAGGAACACCAGTGGCGAAGGCGGCTCCCTGGACTAAAACTGACGCTGAGGTACGAAAGCGTGGGTAGCAAACAGGATTAGATACCCTGGTAGTCCACGCCGTAAACGATGTCAACTAACTGTTGGGTTCTTAAAGAACTTAGTAGTGGAGCTAACGTATTAAGTTGACCGCCTGGGGAGTACGGCCGCAAGGCTAAAACTCAAATGAATTGACGGGGGCCCGCACAAGCGGTGGAGCATGTGGTTTAATTCGATGCAACGCGAAGAACCTTACCTACCCTTGACATCCAGAGAATCTGTTAGAGATAGCGGAGTGCCTTCGGGAACTCTGAGACAGGTGCTGCATGGCTGTCGTCAGCTCGTGTTGTGAAATGTTGGGTTAAGTCCCGTAACGAGCGCAACCCTTATCCTTAGTTGCCAGCGGGTCATGCCGGGAACTCTAGGGAGACTGCCGGTGATAAACCGGAGGAAGGTGGGGACGACGTCAAGTCATCATGGCCCTTATGGGTAGGGCTACACACGTGCTACAATGGCCGGTACAGAGGGCTGCGAACTCGCGAGAGTAAGCGAATCCCAAAAAGCCGGTCCCAGTCCGGATCGCAGTCTGCAACTCGACTGCGTGAAGTCGGAATCGCTAGTAATCGCGGATCAGAATGCCGCGGTGAATACGTTCCCGGGCCTTGTACACACCGCCCGTCACACCATGGGAGTGGGTTGCAAAAGAAGTAGGTAGTTTAACCTTCGGGAGGGCGCTTACCACTTTGTGATTCATGACTGGGGTGAAGTCGTAACAAGGTAGCCCTAGGGGAACCTGGGGCTGGATCACCTCCTTACAAAGACGGCACACCGTTACACGTACTCACAACAAATTATTTCGATTGAAAGACGCACCTGGGTCTGTAGCTCAGTTGGTTAGAGCGCACCCCTGATAAGGGTGAGGTCGGAGGTTCAACTCCTCCCAGACCCACCAACGCATAAAAGGCGAAAGCAATAAGGCGGAAAACGATCAGACAACACTCCTGGTTAGAAATAGGTAGGGTTGTGCATAGTTGGGTTTCGGCTTGAGTCTTGGTCTTTAGTCTGTTTTAGGGGCCATAGCTCAGCTGGGAGAGCGCCTGCCTTGCACGCAGGAGGTCGGGAGTTCGATCCTCCCTGGCTCCACCATCACGCTGAACGCTGAGGGTAAACCAGTACGTCACCAGTAGATAGTCGATGTTAGAACATCAGCGCTATGAGGTTTTATCGTAATCAAGAGATAAAGACTTTATAGCATTGGTATTCGTACCGATAGCTCTTTAACAATATGGAAATCTGTAACTATAGTAATGATCAGCAATGATCAAAACTAAAACGAGTTGCGGTTTGAATAAAGTCATTCTCGAAGGAGAAAGGCGGAAAGCAAACAGCATGTCGTTCTCAAGCAGAAAAAATCAGCGAAAATGTCAGCTGACAGTATAACCAAAGTACAGACGTATTCGGGTTATATGGTCAAGTGAATAAGCGCATACGGTGAATGCCTAGGCAGTAAGAGGCGATGAAGGACGTTGTAGCATGCGAAAAGCTTTGGGGAGCCTGCAAACCGGCTGTGATCCAGAGATGTCCGAATGGGGAAACCCGGCGTGCATCAGCACGTCATCTTTGAGTGAATACATAGCTCACTGAAGCGAACCCGGAGAACTGAAACATCTAAGTACCCGGAGGAAAAGAAATCAACCGAGATTCCCTAAGTAGTGGCGAGCGAACGGGGACTAGCCCTTAAGCTAGGATAAGGTTAGTGGAACGGTCTGGAAAGTCCGGCGATACAGGGTGATAGCCCCGTACACGAAAACCTTTTTTTAGTGAAATCGAGTAGGTCGGAGCACGTGAAACTTTGACTGAATATGGGGGGACCATCCTCCAAGGCTAAATACTCCTTACTGACCGATAGTGAACTAGTACCGTGAGGGAAAGGCGAAAAGAACCGCGGAGAGCGGAGTGAAATAGAACCTGAAACCGTATGCGTACAAGCAGTGGGAGCCCCTTCGTGGGGTGACTGCGTACCTTTTGTATAATGGGTCAGCGACTTACATTTTGTGGCAAGCTTAACCGAATAGGGGAGGCGTAGCGAAAGCGAGTCTTAATAGGGCGTTTAGTCGCAAGGTGTAGACCCGAAACCGGGCGATCTATCCATGGCCAGGCTGAAGGTTGGGTAATACTAACTGGAGGGCCGAACCCACGTCTGTTGAAAAAGACGGGGATGAGCTGTGGATCGGAGTGAAAGGCTAATCAAGCTCGGAGATAGCTGGTTCTCCTCGAAAGCTATTTAGGTAGCGCCTCGTGTATCACTGCTGGGGGTAGAGCACTGTTTCGGCTAGGGGGTCATCCCGACTTACCAACCCGATGCAAACTCCGAATACCAGCAAGTGCAAGCACGGGAGACACACGGCGGGTGATAAGGTCCGTCGTGAAAAGGGAAACAGCCCAGACCGTCAGCTAAGGTCCCCAAATCTATGCTCAGTGGGAAACGATGTGGAAAGGCACAGACAGCCAGGAGGTTGGCTTAGAAGCAGCCATCCTTTAAAGAAAGCGTAATAGCTCACTGGTCGAGTCGGTCTGCGCGGAAGATTTACCGGGGCTAAGCATAGTACCGAAGCTACGGATTTACGCGTTAAGCGTGAGTGGTAGAGGAGCGTTCCGTACGCCTGCGAAGGTTCATTGAGAAGTGGGCTGGAGGTATCGGAAGTGCGAATGCTGACATAAGTAACGATAAAGGGGGTGAAAAACCCCCTCGCCGAAAACCCAAGGTTTCCTGCGCAACGTTAATCGACGCAGGGTTAGTCGGCACCTAAGGCGAGGCTGAAAAGCGTAGTCGATGGAAAACAGGTTAATATTCCTGTACCAGTAGTAACTGCGATGGGGTGACGGAGAAGGCTATATCAGCTGTCGGTTGGAAGTGGCAGTTTAAGCAGGTAGGCATGCATCTTAGGCAAATCCGGGGTGCTTTATGCCGAGACGTGATGACGAGCGGTTCGAAAGAACAGCGAAGTGATAGATGCCCTGCTTCCAGGAAAAACCTCTAAGCTTCAGGTTACTAGTGGCCGTACCCTAAACCGACACAGGTGGGTGGGATGAAAATTCTAAGGCGCTTGAGAGAACCCAGGTGAAGGAACTAGGCAAAATGATACCGTAACTTCGGGAGAAGGTATGCCCTCATTACGTGAAGGTCCTCGCGACTGGAGCGGAAGGGGGTTGCAAAAAATCGGTGGCTGCGACTGTTTAGCAAAAACATAGCACTCTGCAAACACGAAAGTGGACGTATAGGGTGTGACGCCTGCCCGGTGCTGGAAGGTTAATTGATGGGGTTATCTTCGGAGAAGCTCTTGATCGAAGCCCCAGTAAACGGCGGCCGTAACTATAACGGTCCTAAGGTAGCGAAATTCCTTGTCGGGTAAGTTCCGACCTGCACGAATGGCGTAACGATGGCCACACTGTCTCCACCTGGGACTCAGTGAAATTGAAATCGCTGTGAAGATGCAGTGTACCCGCGGCTAGACGGAAAGACCCCGTGCACCTTTACTATAGCTTGACACTGGACTTTGAACCTACTTGTGTAGGATAGGTGGGAGGCTTTGAAGCGGGAACGCCAGTTCTCGTGGAGCCAACCTTGAAATACCACCCTGGTATGTTTGGAGTTCTAACCTCGACCCGTTATCCGGGTTAGGGACAGTGTCTGGTGGGTAGTTTGACTGGGGCGGTCTCCTCCTAAAGAGTAACGGAGGAGCACGAAGGTACCCTCAGCCTGGTCGGAAATCAGGCAATGAGTGCAAAGGCATAAGGGTGCTTGACTGCGAGACGGACAAGTCGAGCAGGTACGAAAGTAGGTCTTAGTGATCCGGTGGTTCTGTATGGAAGGGCCATCGCTCAACGGATAAAAGGTACGCCGGGGATAACAGGCTGATACCGCCCAAGAGTTCATATCGACGGCGGTGTTTGGCACCTCGATGTCGGCTCATCACATCCTGGGGCTGAAGCAGGTCCCAAGGGTATGGCTGTTCGCCATTTAAAGTGGTACGCGAGCTGGGTTCAGAACGTCGTGAGACAGTTCGGTCCCTATCTGCCGTGGGCGTTTGAGATTTGAGGGAAGCTGCTCCTAGTACGAGAGGACCGGAGTGGACGAACCTCTGGTGTTCCGGTTGTCATGCCAATGGCATTGCCGGGTAGCCACGTTCGGACAGGATAACCGCTGAAAGCATCTAAGCGGGAAGCCCCTCCCAAGATGAGATCTCACTGGGACTTTAAGTCCCCTGAAGGGCCGTCGGAGACTACGACGTTGATAGGCACGGTGTGGAAGCGCAGTAATGTGTGAAGCTAACGTGTACTAATTGCCCGTGAGGCTTGACCATATAACACCCAATGCGTTTGGGTAAAGTCAAAAGACAACAGTAGCTGAACACGCAAGAGAACGACAAACTCAATACAGATTTCCATGAAAGCAGGTCAAAGCGAAACGCTTAAAACCTGCGCATGACGGCTGCAACAACAGCCTAACCAGTTTGCTTGGTGAACATAGCAAGCGTGAACCACCCGATCCCATCCCGAACTCGGAAGTGAAACCGCTTAGCGCCGATGATAGTGTGGCAGGTTGCCATGTGAAAGTAGGTCATCGCCAAGCGCCTATCCCAAAAGCCCTGCTAGTAATAGCAGGGCTTTTTTTTGTATCAAAATCCCATTCAGATAATCACGCTTCAATTTTGCAGTAGTGGTTGTTAGAATCCCATCTCATCAATGTCTAGCGAGAAAAATCATGAGTGCAATAGACCGAATCCAAGCTCAATTAGCCAGTCATCCCGTAGTCTTGTACATGAAAGGCACCCCTGATTTCCCCCAATGCGGGTTTTCCAGCCGGGTGGTGCAAGCCTTGGAAGCCTGCAACGCTGACTACGCCCACATCAACATCTTCGAAGATCCTGAAGTGCGTGAAGCCCTCAAAGAATACTCGCACTGGCCCACCTATCCCCAACTCTACATCAACGGCGAATTAGTCGGTGGTTGCGACATCGTTATTGACCTGTTTAATAAAGGTGAACTGAATAATATGCTGGCTAGTATTGGCTCGAAACCTTAGTCTAAAAGAACATCCCAGATACCTACACTAGCGATCCTATTCCTCTGGGTCGCAATGAGCTTTCTGCCGATACTTAACAATATGTTTGACTGTAATGTGTTCTAAGTCGCTAATTGAGTAGATTTATGTCGCTTCGTACTCGCTTAATTTTTTCCACCGGTTGATAATCAGGCAAAACAATTCTGCGGTTTGTTCGGCATCGTAGAGTGCTGAATGTGCTTTCTCGTTATCCCAGATAATCCCGGCGGCTTGAGCAATTTTTGCTAAAACTGTTTGGCCGTACATTAGTCCACCTAGTGTGGCAGTGTCGAAGCTACTAAATGGATGAAACGGGCTTCGTTTGTAGTTGGTTCGTTCGATAGCGGCGTTCAAAAAGTTGATATCGAAAGCTGGGTTGTGACCAACCAAAATGGCCCGCTTGCATTCATTACGTTTTACCGCGGCTTTGATAGGGGTAAACAGCTTGGTAAGTGCATCCTTCTCTTCTATAGCCATGCGGAAAGGATGATATGGGTCGATGCCGGTAAATTTGAGTGCAGCATCATCCAACTCGGAATTTTTGAAAGGAATAATATTGCAATGATGTTTTTCGGTGATATGTAACCAACCATCGGTGTCTGGTTCGACTATCACGGCGGCGATTTCCAATAGTGGGTTTTTTTTCGAATTAAAGCCAGCGGTCTCTATATCGACAATAACAGGAAGGTAACCTCTGAAACGGTTGCCTAACGGATTTAGGTTTATTTCCATTGAGTTGTGGTTGGCTAGAAAAGTCGGTTGTGCGTTATGTTACGTGAGTTTTGGATAGGTATAAACAATATTCAATTGGAGAGGTGAAGTTATGCTAGACGGGAAAAAAAGTTGGGTTATCTTAGGGTTACTGACTGTATTAAGCGGCTGTGCCACAACCCGCGGTGTTGATCCTAAAGATCCATGGGAGGGCTGGAATAGAGGAGTGCAATCGTTTAATGACGGTGTGGACGATTATGTCATGAAACCGGTTGCGAAAGGCTACGATTGGGTTATGCCTGATTTTGCGGACCAAGCCGTTACTAATTTTTTCAGCAATGTCGATGACATAGGTGTTTGTACCAACGATGTTTTACAGGGAAAACTACTGCAATCGGGTCAGGACGGTGCGCGTTTCTTGGTGAACAGCACAATCGGTGTTGCCGGTCTTATAGATGTTGGGACGATGATCGATTTGCCGAAGCATAATGAAGACTTTGATCAAACCTTAGGCTATTGGGGAATACCTACCGGTCCTTACTTGGTGCTACCGTTTTTCGGACCTAGTTCGCCGCGTGGTGTGTTCGGATTGGTTGGCGATGCCGCGATGAATCCGTTTACTTATGCCGGTATCTATATAAATCCAAATTGGATTGGCGCGGCTGTTTCAATTGGACCTGGCGCATTGAAAGTCATCGATGCACGTTCAGATTTATTGGGCATGGAAAAAGTCGCCACCGAAGCAGCACTGGATCGTTACGAGTTTTTCAAAAACGCCTATCTTTCCAGACGTAATTATCTAATTCATGATGGTAAGGTTCCGGACGAAGATGTCTTGAAATTCGATGAAATGCAGGGCGGCGGGCGAGGGCCGCTTGATCCGAATCCGTATTGATTTAAACTGTCCGCTCTTATGGGAAAAAGCCGCCAAGCAAACAGCTTTGCGGCTTTTTTATGGCGTCAAGTCAAACGTACCAGCACGAAATCCTGTTTAGCTTCGATTAATTCTCCCGCCACCATCCTATTTTCCAGAATGAAGCCAGGTACTACGTCGCACGCTACCCTTAGATAATTCGGCGTGTAACCGAAATGGCGGATAGTGCCATTACTCTGCGCCTCTTTTTGCCCTTCCCATAAAATATTGGCCTGCTCGCCGAGGTTTTCGGCAATGAACCTGCGCTTCATTGTGGCGGCTAATTCATGCAATTGCTTGCTGCGCTGTTTCTTAGTGTTCTGATCGATTTGATCCGGCAAGCCCGCGGCTTTGGTACCTTCGCGAGGCGAATAGCTAAAAATGTGAATATGACCAAACCCCAGGCTTTTGATGTAATCAAAACTTTCCTGCCATTCCAATTCGGTTTCGCCGGGAAAGCCGACTATGATGTCGGTAGTGATATTGAAATGCGTGATCGTCGCGCGGGCCAGTTTAACGATCTGGCCGAATTCCTCCGTTTTACAGCGTCTGGCCATGCGTCTTAAGACGCTGTCGCTGCCGCTTTGTAATGGCAGATGTAGGTGAGGCATCAGTCTTGGATTTTTGAACAGTTCGAAAAAACCGTTTGGCAGCTCCCAAGGTTCCAAAGAACCCATGCGCAAGCGAGGAATCTCAGTCTTATTTAGAATTTCGGTGATCAATTCGACCAGATTGCTGTTGATGTCACTGCCGTAACCGCCTAAATGCACACCGGTGATGATGATTTCCTGTATACCTTGAGCGTGCAACTCGTTAATCTCGTCAATG
Organism: Methylomonas sp. 2F7; assembly: GCF_057126975.1. Classification (NCBI taxonomy): domain Bacteria; kingdom Pseudomonadati; phylum Pseudomonadota; class Gammaproteobacteria; order Methylococcales; family Methylococcaceae; genus Methylomonas; species Methylomonas sp. 2F7. The sequence goes on along the minus strand of NZ_CP195203.1, from coordinate 3,111,981 downwards.
ACCGCTTGAATGGACCGGCTGCTTTCTTCGCCGCGAGCAACGGTGACGATGCAGAAGGTGCAGCGGTAGCGGCAGCCGTCCTGGACCTTGACGAAGGCGCGCTGACGGCCACGGCTGAACAAAGACACTTCGCCGGGTTCGGTCGACATGGCCGGCATGCTGTCCAGATTCAGCTCGGCCAGGGTTTTTTCCACCAGCTGGTTTTTATCCTGGTTGCCGACGATCAAGTCCACGCCCATTAATTGCGCGGCTTCTGTTTCGTTCAGGGTCGCGTAACAGCCGCTGACCACTAGTTTGGCTTGCGGATTGTCACGGTGGATGCGGCGTATCATTTGCTTGGATTTTTTCACCGCATCTTGCGTGACCGCGCAGGAATTGATAATGACCAATTGTGCGTCATTCAGATTGCGAGTAATACCGTGGCCTTTGGCCTGAAACGCCTGTGCCCAAGTTTCCAATTCAGCTTCATTCAGGCGGCAGCCAAGGGTTTTTAAATGTATTTGCATGTCTGTATCCAAAAAACGTAGGGGCGAATTTACTTGTACCCTTTAGGGTTTTCGCCCTGTCGGCCTTAGCCGAAAAACCAATAAGTCACAAAAATAGCGGTAAGGATGCCGCCGAAGTCGGCAATGATGCCGCAGGCTGCGGCATGACGTATCTGCTTGATGTTCACAGCGCCGAAATAAACCGCCAATACATAAAACGTCGTCTCGGTGCTGCCTTGCACCACTGATGCCAGCCGGCCGGCGAATGAGTCGGCGCCGTTAGTCTGCATGGTGTCTATCATCATCGCCCGCGCCCCGCTGCCGCTGAACGGCTTCATCAAAGCGGTCGGCAGGCCGTCGATGAAGCGGTTGTCGATGCCGGCATAGTTGACCAACAGCCTTACGCCATCGGTAATCAATTCCAACGAGCCGCTGGCCCGGAATACGCCGAAAGCCACCAGCATCGCCACCAGATAGGGAATGATGGTGATCGCGGTCTGAAAACCCTGTTTGGCGCCTTCGACGAATAACTCATAAGCATTCAGCTGTTTGTAAGCGGCGGCAGCGATGAAGGAAATCACCAGACTGAACAGAATCACGTGACTGACCAAGGCCGATTGCTGCAACATTTCCGCCTGATCCAATCGGGCGAAATAAGCCAGAATGCCGACGACCAGCGCGGTGATGCCGCCCAGATAAGCCAATACCACCTTGTCCAGCAGATTGATCTTCTGCACGGCAGCGACCGCCAACAAGCCGGTAAACGTCGACATATAGGTTGCAATCAATATCGGGATGAACACGTCGGTTGGGTTCGCCGCGCCGAGCTGTGCTCGATAAGCGAAGATCGTCACCGGAAACAGCGTCACCGACGCAGTGTTGATCACCAGAAACAAGATTTGCGCATCGGTGGCCCGCTCGGGATGCGGATTCAATGTCTGCATTTCCTGCATCGCCTTGATGCCCATCGGCGTCGCCGCGTTGTCTAGCCCCAGCATGTTGGCGGCGATGTTCATCACCATCGCACCGAGCGCCGGATGATCCTTCGGGATCTCCGGCATCAGCCGGCTGAATAATGGATTGAGAGCCTTGGTCAACAAATCGATGAAGCCGCTATGCTCGCCGATTTTCATGATGCCCAGCCACAAGGCCAGCACGCCGCTCAGTCCCAGCGAAATCTCGAACGCGGTCTTAGCCAGGCTGAACATCGCATTCATCAAGTCGGAAAACACCTTGGTGTCGCCCAGCACCAGCAGCTTGAAGGCGGCGGTGGCGAATGCGCTCAGGAAGAAGAATATCCAGATGAAGTTCAGCAACTACCTGTCCTGAGGGTTAGCCGATTTTCTTGGCTAAATCTGCCGCGTAACCGGTGTAGCTGTGCGGTGTGAGTGCAAGCAGTTCGGCTTTGGCTTGGGTTGGAATCTCCAGTTTCTCGACGAAAGCGCGCATGCCCTCGCCGGTGACACGATTGCCGCGGGTCAATTCTTTTAATTTTTCGTAAGGCTTTTCGATCCCGTAACGGCGCATTACGGTCTGGATTGGTTCCGCCAGTACTTCCCAGTTCTGATCCAGATCCTGGTCGATCAAAGCAGGGTTGATTTCCAGTTTGGAAATGCCTTTCAAGGTCGACTGGATGGCGATGCTGGTGTGGGCGATGCCGACGCCGATGTTGCGCAACACGGTGGAATCGGTCAAATCCCGCTGCCAGCGCGATACCGGCAGTTTGTCGGCCAGGAAGCCGAAAATCGCATTGGCTAATCCCAGATTGCCTTCGGAATTTTCGAAGTCGATCGGGTTGACCTTGTGTGGCATCGTCGAGGAACCTACTTCGCCGGCCACGGTTTTTTGTTTGAAATAACCCAGCGAGATATAGCCCCAGACGTCGCGGTCGAAATCCAACAGGATAGTGTTGAAGCGCGACAGGGCGTGGAAAAACTCGGCCATGTAATCATGAGGTTCAATCTGTATCGTGTAAGGGTTGAAGGCCAAACCTAGCGACTCAACGAAGTTTTGCGAGAATTGCGCCCAATCAACATCCGGATAGGCGACGCTGTGCGCATTGTAATTGCCGACCGCACCGTTGATCTTGCCCAGTAGCTCTACCTTGGCCAATTGCTCGCGCTGGCGTTGTATGCGGGCGACGACGTTAGCGAATTCCTTGCCGACCGTGGTCGGTGTTGCCGATTGGCCGTGAGTGCGAGACAGCATAGGCTGATCGGCGCTAGCCAAAGCCAGTTTTTTGATGGCGTCTATGGTGGCGTCTATTTCGGCCAGAATCAGGCTGCGGCCTTCCTTCAACATTAAGGCGTAAGACAGATTGTTAATGTCTTCCGAGGTGCAGGCGAAGTGGATGAACTCGTTGACGGCATGCAGTTCGGCGTTACCTTTGATCTTTTCTTTCAGAAAATACTCGACCGCCTTGACGTCATGGTTGGTGGTCTTCTCGATGTCTTTTACGGCTTGGGCGTCGGCTTCGGAGAAATTGCTGACGATGCCGTTCAATACCGCAATTGCATCGGCCGACAAAGCCGGTACTTCGACGATCTTGGCTTCCGCGGCCAACGCTTGCAGCCAGCGTACTTCTACTTTTACGCGATAGCGGATCAAACCGTATTCGCTGAAAATGGGGCGCAAAGCGTCAACTTTGCCGGCATAGCGGCCGTCGATGGGGGAGATGGCAGTGAGTGTCATGATGGTTTCCTGTCTTAAGTATGGGATGGACTTAATTTTATTCAGCCCATCCGGCATGGAGTTATCGGTTGTATTTGGATTCGATGATGCCACCACCCAAGCAAATTTCGCCGGCATAAAATACGACGGACTGGCCTGGCGTTATTGCACGTTGCGGTTCGTCGAAGCGGACTTTGACGCGGATGCCGCCGGTTATGGGTTCGACGACGCAATCCTGATCGGGCTGGCGGTAACGTGTCTTGGCAGCGCAACGTAGCGGTTCGGTCAAGGGTTGGTTGCTACACCAGTCCAATTGTCCGGCTTCCAGCATGTTGTGCAGCATCAAGGGATGGTCGTGGCCTTGGCCGACGATCAGCACGTTGTTGTCCAGGTCTTTTTCCAGCACGAACCAGGGTTCGTCCGGGGCATCTTTGACGCCGCCTATACCCAAGCCTTGGCGTTGGCCGAGGGTGTAGTACATCAGACCGTGGTGTTTGCCGATATATTGGCCTTCGGGGGTGCGCATTTCGCCGGGTTGGTGGGGCAGGTAGCGTTGCAGAAATTCCTTGAACTTGCGTTCGCCTATAAAGCAGATGCCAGTGCTGTCTTTCTTGCGACTGTTGGCAAAACCGGCCTTATCGGCCAGCGCGCGAATTTCCGGTTTGTGCAGGTGGCCGATCGGGAACAGGGTTCGAGATAAAGCTTTCTGGCCCATCGCATATAAAAAATAGCTTTGCTCCTTGTTGGGGTCTAAGCCTTTTAATAATCTAAATTCGCCGTTGTGCTGATCGACGCGGGCATAGTGGCCGGTGGCGATGTATTCGGCGCCCAGATCTTCGGTGGCATAGTCCAAAAAGGCTTTAAATTTGACGTGTTTGTTACAAAGGATGTCGGGATTGGGGGTCCGACCGGCTTTAAACTCCGACAAGAATACTTCGAACACGTCGTCCCAGTATTCGGCGGCAAAGTTGACAGTCTTCAGCTCTATGCCCAGTTTGTCGCAAACCTGCTGTGCGTCGGTCAGGTCTTCCATTGCCGTGCAATATTCGGTGCCGTCGTCTTCTTCCCAATTTTTCATGAACAAACCGGTGACCTTATGGCCTTGTTCTTGCAGGATTAATGCAGTGACGGACGAGTCGACGCCGCCGGACATGCCGACGATGATGTGTTTACTCATTCTAAATCGATAAAAGACTGTAAGATGGTAAGCGGGTAACGGTGACCTTTCAGGTATTCGTCCACAGTGGTTAAAACCAAAGGGCTGCGCAATTGTTGGCGTTTTGCGTAAATTTCATTGCGGCTTAACCAGTGAGTGTCGATAATGCCGTCATCGAGAGGTTGTTCTGTGTTGTGGTTGTTGACCGTGCCGGAAAAACAGAAGCGAACAAAACTGGGCATATGTGGATTTCTGCGCCATAGTTGTGTGGCGATTAATGCCTCCGGTTCAAATTGCCAAGCTGTTTCCTCGCAAACTTCGCGTTTGACGGCACTGATTAAATCTTCACCTTCTTCCAAATGACCTGCGGGTTGATTGAACGCAAGGCCTCGTGCCGTTGTCTCTTCAACCAGCAGAAAGCGACCGTCTTTTTCAATCACGGCGGCGACGGTGACGTGAGGTTTCCAAACCATGATGTAGATAGAAAACGGTAAAAGGCGCGCATTTTACTCGAAATGTTTTTTATATGCCCAAAGATTGAAATTTAATGTTGAAGACGCTATTTTTAAGACCACAATGATTCACAGCACCAAAGCTTATGTCAGATTTTGAACCCTTGAAAGATGGCGACGGTAACACCGCGCTGCAAGAAGCCAAGCCGCAGCTGAAAAGACCGCCACTGTATAAGGTTATGTTGCTTAACGACGACTTTACGCCGATGGATTTTGTCGTCGAAATATTGACTGATTTTTTTAACATGAGCCAAGAGAAAGCCACTCAGGTGATGTTACAAGTGCATACACAGGGCGTCGGTGTTTGCGGTACCTATACTAAAGACGTTGCTGAAACGAAAGTACATATTGTTAATGAATATTCCCGCGAGCATCATCACCCGCTGATGTGCACGATGGAAGAGGCGTGAGGGGTAACCATGCTAAGTAAAGAACTTGAAGTGACATTGAACGCTGCTTTTACTGGAGCTCATGCCAAAAGACACGAATTCATCACGGTCGAGCATTTGTTGCTGGCCTTGCTGGATAACGTCACGACGATACCGATTTTGATTGCTTGCGGCTGCAATGTTAATGCGTTGCGGGCCGAATTAACCCGGTTTATAGACGAAACCATTTCCCTGATTCCAGAAGGCATACAGCGAGAAACCCAGCCCACTTTAGGTTTTCAGCGCGTTTTACAGCGTGCGGTGTTTCATGTACAGGCTTCCGACAAAAAAGAAGTGACCGGCGCCAATCTGTTTGTGGCCTTGTTTAGTGAACAGGATTCACACGCGGTTTATCTGTTGAACAAACAAGACATCACCCGCTTGGACGTGGTCAATTACCTGGCGCATGGGGTTTCCAAAATCGAGCAGTTCAGAAAAGAGAGTAGTGAAGAGCCGGAAGCCGACCGTGGCAGTAATGAAGCTTTGTCCAGCCCATTGGAAAAATACGCAACCAACTTGAACGAAGAAGCCCTGAAAGGCAACATCGATCCTCTAATTGGCCGCGAGCTGGAAGTGGAAAGGACCATTCAGGTGCTATGCCGCCGCCGCAAAAATAATCCGCTATTAGTAGGGGAGGCTGGGGTCGGTAAAACCGCTATAGCCGAAGGTTTGGCGAAACGAATTGTCGAAGAACAAGTGCCGGATATATTGTTGAATAGTGTCATTTATTCCTTGGACATGGGCGCACTGGTTGCCGGTACCAAATATCGCGGCGATTTTGAAAAACGACTAAAGGCTTTAATTAGCCAGCTTAAAAAAGAACCCGACTCAATTTTATTTATCGACGAAATTCATACCATTATTGGCGCGGGTTCCGCTTCCGGTGGGGTGATGGATGCGTCCAACTTGATCAAACCGGTGTTGGCATCCGGACAATTGCGTTGCATTGGGTCCACTACTTATCAAGAATATCGTGGTATTTTCGAAAAAGACCATGCTCTAGCGCGGCGATTCCAGAAAATCGATGTGATAGAGCCATCGATAGAAGATACCGTATTAATCCTGAAGGGCTTGAAGTCACGCTTTGAAGAGCACCATGGCCTGAAATATACCCAAGAAGCGTTGCGACTAGCGGTGGAATTATCAGCACGCTATATCACCGACAGGCATTTGCCGGACAAAGCCATTGATGTGATCGACGAGGCTGGAGCCAGACAGCGGTTGTTTGCCGGTATCGAGCGTAAAGATCTAATTGATACTGCCGAGATTGAAGAAATTGTCGCCAAAATTGCCAGAGTGCCCGCGCAATCGGTGTCGTCCAACGATATCGATAAGCTATCCAACCTGGAAAAAAATCTGAAAATGCTGGTGTTCGGTCAAGACGAGGCTATTTCGGAGTTGGCTTCAGCTATCAAATTGTCACGGGCGGGTTTACGCGATACCACTAAAACCATCGGTTCATTCCTGTTTGCCGGCCCTACCGGTGTCGGTAAAACCGAAGTGACGCGCCAGCTAGCCAAAGTATTGGGCATAGAATTGATTCGTTTCGATATGTCAGAATATATGGAGCGGCATACCGTATCGCGTTTAATCGGTGCGCCTCCCGGTTACGTTGGGTTCGATCAGGGCGGATTACTGACCGAAGCGGTGACCAAGCATCCCCATGCAGTATTGTTGTTGGATGAATTGGAAAAAGCCCATCCGGATGTGTTCAATCTATTGCTACAGGTGATGGATCACGGCACCTTGACCGACAATAACGGTCGTAAAGCCGATTTCAGAAACATCATTCTAATTATGACTACCAACGCCGGCGCGGAGGAAAGCAGCCGGGCCTCTATTGGCTTCACTCAGCAAAATCATGCTTCCGATAGTATGAAAGTGATCGAGCGCGGTTTTTCGCCGGAATTTAGAAATCGTCTGGATGCCATCGTGCAATTCAAACCGCTGGATATGGCGGTGGTCGGTAGTGTGGTCGATAAGTTTATTTTCGAGCTGGAAGCCATATTGGCCGATAAGAACGTTACATTGACTTTGGAACCTGCCGCGCGGTCTTGGCTGGCCGAGCACGGTTGCGATCCGAAAATGGGCGCAAGGCCAATGGCGCGTTTGATTCAGGAAAAGATCAAAAAACCGTTGGCGGAAGATTTGTTGTTTGGTCGTTTAGCGAATGGCGGTCACGTACGAGTACATGTCGAGAACGATGCCTTGGCTTTTGCCATCGAGAGCAAACAACTTATCGTTTCGGAATTAAATCAAGTCGTGTAGAACGAGGGAAGCAATCGCTTTCCCGGAGACGGGTTAGCGATTGCGGAAAGTGATACGGCCTTTAGTTAGGTCGTAGGGAGTCATTTCTACGCGGACTTTATCGCCAGTTAGGATGCGGATATAGTGCTTGCGCATTTTGCCGGAGATATGGGCGGTAACGATGTGACCGTTTTCTAGCTCGACGCGAAACATAGTATTGGGCAGGGTGTCGATGACCTTGCCATCCATTTCAATCTGATCTTCTTTTGCCATAGTTAAAGCTCTAAATTTAAAACGGCTATGTTAGCATGAATCGTCTGCCGAGCCGCTAAAAAAGTCTTCCGGATAGTCGAAGTTACGATGATTCAGACTTTCCTCCTCACTTCAATAATATTCGGCAAATGACTGATACGTGTCAGCACCAAACTGAGCTGCTCGGTATTTTCAATTTGAATGGTCATAGTCAGAATGGCGGACAAGTCGTCGTGGGTCTTCAATGACGCATTGCTGATATGTACTTTCCCGGCGGCTAGTACCTGAGAAACGTCGTTCAGCAAATTTTGCGCATTAAAGGCGTGAATCAAAATCGGCACGCTGTGATGTACGGTTTGTTGACCACTCCAATCGGCTTTCAACAATTGCAGTTGCTGTTCTGGTGATAAATGCCGGATATTCTCGCAATCGCGGCGATGAATAGTGATGCCGCGCTTATGCGAGATAAAACCGATTATCTCGTCGCCTTTTACCGGCGAGCAACAATGCGCCAGCGTGGTGACCACGTTATCGATATCGTCGATAGTGATCGCCGATTGGGTCGGGGATTTGCTTGGCACCAACTTAATCGGCGTAGGTTCCAATTCCGGAATTTTCAGCGCGCCGGCCAATTGCCTGTTGTTGATGTCGCCGTGTCCTAGCGCTTCGTAAAAATGTTCTATGTCCGAGAATTTAAAATGCCTTAAAAGCTCGTTGATATCGACGGTTTTTAATCCCAGCCGCTTACTCTCCTTATCCAGCAGCAATTTGCCGGCGGCGACATTTTCGGCCTGCTGTTGTTGCTTGAACCAGCTTTTTACCTTACTGATCGCGCGGGGGGTCTTTAAGTAACCGAGGTTGGGATTCAGCCAGTTGTGATTGGGCTGGCCGTTTTTGACAGTGATAATTTCCACCTGCTCCCCGGAACAAAGCTTGTAGGTCAGTGGCTTGATCTGACCGTTAACCTTGGCACCGCGGCAGCTATGGCCGACTTCGGTATGAATTGCATAGGCAAAATCCAGTGGAGTAGCGCCCTTGACCAAGTCGATCAGCTTACCGGCCGGGGTGAGTACGAATACCCGATCAGAAAATAGCTCGGTATGAAAGTTTTCCAGTAAGCTGTCGGCGTTATCCTTGTCTTCCAGCAGTTGTCGGAGCGACGCGATGTTCTTCTCGGTGGCAGCGTTGAACTTGCTGCCTTCCTTATAGCGCCAGTGTGCTGCTACCCCCAATTCGGCGAAGTCGTGCATGGCTTTGGTACGGATTTGAATTTCGATACGGTTGCCGTCTTCATCCAAAACCACGGTATGCAGCGATTGATAACCGTTTTCCTTGGGGTTGGCGATGTAATCGTCGAATTCGCGTGGAATATGTTGCCATTGGCTGTGCGCCAAGCCCAGCACCATGTAGCAGGCAGACAAACTGTCCACCACCACCCGCACTGCCAATAAGTCGTAAAGCTCATTTATCGCCAGCTGCTTGCGGTGCATCTTGTTCCAGATGCTATAGATGTGCTTGGGTCTGCCGTAGACCTTGGCCTGTATGCCTTCCTGTTTTAAACGGTCGTTAAGGGTCGTTACAAAGCGTTCGATAAAGGCTTGGCGTTGTTCGCGATTGACCGCCAATGATTCGGTAACGAAGCGGTAATGCTCCGGATCGGCATAGCGAAACGCTAGATCTTCCAATTCCCATTTAAATTGATTAATGCCCAGGCGATTGGCGAGAGGCGCATAAATATCCAGAGTTTCCCTGGCAATAAAGCGGCGGATATTTTCTTGCTCGTGTTGTAGTCCGCGCAGCCGTTGAATGCGGAAAGCCAATTTAATCAGCACCGCTCGCACGTCGTGGGTCATCGCCAGCAGCATGCGCCGCAAGATCTCGGCTTGATTGGGCTGGTTTGCCATGTCGGTACTGTAAATGCTGACATGATTCAGCCAGCTCACATCCTTAACCAAGTCGGCGACCACCGGCCCGAATTGCTCTCGTATTGCCGAGTCGCTAAGTTTGCCGGCAACGCGTGAATCGCTGAGCAGCGCCGCCAGAATAGTTTCCAGGTCGATATGCACACTCATTAAAATCGCTGCGACATCGACGCCTTTGGGGCGGACGGTGTCGTGGTAGTCCACCGAAAGTTGCTCGACCAGCTTCAGTGCTTGGCCTATCTGTAAGCTATCAGCGTCTGAAAAGCCGGGAAACAGTTTGGCGATGGAAGAATTATTTTGAGTCATACCGATATTGTAAGACCAGCAAGGTGGGGCGGAAAATAGCGGATTTGCTGTGAATTGGATTTTGAATCCAGGAATCAGAGTAAACGGCTAGCGATGTGCTTTACTCTGTCCGCTTCCTCCGCGTGTCGATGGTGCTGCCGTTAGTAGTACCGGGCGTCGGCAAAGGCAGTCGGCTTAGAGATAAGAAAAACACTGATGAGAATGGCCGGAATTTACTAACCCGGCCCTCAATATCGTCGCTCCCGCGTAGCGCGTAGGCGGGAGACCATTTTTCACGCTGGATTCCCGCTTACGCGGGAATGACGGAACCAGGGAATTTAAGAGCCCGGTTAATGGGTCGGAAGTCCTAGGATTCCGGAATAACATGCGTGGAGAGTGAGTGTTTAGTAGGCATCTTTGTCCGTGATTTTGCCTTTGTCGTTGACCGCAACTTTCCATTTGCTGCCGCCCACTTCGATAAACAATTCGTATTCTTCGCCCACGCCGTTCGGGTTAATCACCAATTCCGCCTTATGCAGCTTATAGCCGGGGAAGTTATCGGCCAGCACTTTGGTCACATCAGGCGATATTTCCAGGCCGTTTGCCAACAGGATTTCGTTCGCAAACAACGCGCCGTCCGCTCTAAATAACTCATGCTTCAGTTCGTCTTCAGTATCTTTAAAGCTGACTTCCAGCAGCTGTTGACCAAAGTGGGTTTCCTGAGTCGCTTTCAGGTCCTGTGCTTGCGGGTGTCGTTTCAAAATATTGGCCCTGACTTTATCCGGGACTGCCACGCTAGCGGAATCTTGGGCTTGAGCTGTTGATAAGCTGCTGTAAAAGGCGGTAGCGGCAAGTAAGGAAAGTAATAATGTGCGCATGTGTGCTCCTGCTGTGTTGGATTTCCCAATGACTTAAATCGCTGGGGATAGTTTCATCGTTATTTTTGCGGTGTTAGCAAAGGGTGGACGTTGGAAAATTCATTCAAAACCAGAACGTGCTCCCTGATAGCTTGGAGCATTCTTGGCGCTTAACCGTGGTCGATTATGCGATAAAAATAAAAATCGCCGGTAGGATTTTTCCGCGAACTTGGCATAGATCAATATTTGCATATCGATTATTCTAAAAGCCATTTGATGCCATTGAGTAGCTGGGGAGCCGCTCTGGCTTGTTAGAGGCTTCCTCAGCGCCAGTCTAGCACCATGGATCGTGCCCACTTTGTCTTTTTCTTAGTCGCCTATGCCCAAACAATATCGCCGTTTTCGAGATATTTCCACCAGTGAGAAAATATTAAACACCGTATTCCTGTTGACCATCGGCTTAGGCTATCTGATGGCTTTGGTGAATTTGTATTACACCCATCAAGGCCGCGACGGCAAGCGCGGGTTGTCAATCGACGATATCGTCATTATGTACCACGGTTCCACCACTCAATCGCGACTGGGCGCGGCGATCAACGGCATCATGGAGCCCAATCTGAAATACAAAAGCGATAAAGAAGTTATTTTGAAATGGATTCAGGATGGCGCTGAGCAACAGCCTTACGAGCAACAGATTGCGCCGATTTTGAGCCGTGATTGTATTCATTGTCACAATCCGGCGGCCAACCCGAGTCTGCCTAATCTGACCCATTATGAAGGTGTTGCCGAAGTCGCGCATAAGGGCGGGGCGTCGACGCCGGCGCTGGTAAGGGTGTCGCACATTCATTTGTTCGGCATTGCTTTCATCCTGTTTTTTATAGGCAAAATTTTTCTGCTCTGCGACATGAATATTTACGTCAAACGGGTGGCGCTGGTGATTCCGTTTTTTGCGATGCTATTGGACGTGGTGTCCTGGTTTGTGACCAAGCATATTTCTGAATTTGCCTATGTGGTAGTCCTCAGTGGTGCGTTGATGGGCTTATCGATGGGCGTGCAAATATTAATGAGTGTTTATCAAATGTGGTTTTACCAAAAGGACTGATATTTTGACTGTTTCTCCCGTTTTATCCACGACTACCGACCCGTGTAATTGTCCGGCTATGTTGATCAGCGCTCCGGCTTCCGGGCAAGGCAAAACTACCGTCACCGCCGCGCTGGCTTATCACCATAGGCAGCAAGGCCGCCGGGTAAGGGTGTTCAAAACCGGCCCGGATTTCATCGATCCGCAAATTTTGGCTTTCGCTTGCGGACAGCCTGTTTACCAGCTGGATTTATGGATGATGGGCGAGGCGCATTGCCGCGAGTTGTTGTACCGAGCCGCAGGCGAAGCGGATTTGATATTGATCGAAGGGGTGATGGGTTTGTTCGACGGCGATAGCAGTAGCGCCGATCTGGCCCAGGCCTTGGCGATGCCTGTCGCGGCGGTGATCGACGCGCAAGGCATGGCGCAAACCTTTGCTGCCGTGGCTTACGGCTTAGCCAATTACCGGCCTGGTTTGCCGTTTGCCGGCGCGATAGCCAACAAGGTCGGCAGTGCCGGTCATGCCAGGATGCTTCAGGAAGCCTTGCCGGCGGGCATGCCTTTGTTGGCGGCAATCAGTCGAGACGACGCGGTGGGTTTGCCGTCCCGTCATTTGGGTTTGCTGCAAGCCGATGAAATTGGCGATCTGGATGCCCGGCTGGCGCGCGCCGCGGAATTATTAAACAGCTTTACGTCCTGTGTTTTGCCGGCCCCAGTCGCGTTTGCCAACGTTTCCGCCAATCCGCCGCCGCGCTTGCTGGCAGGTAAACGCATCGCGGTGGCGCGCGATGCGGCGTTTTCGTTTATCTACCAAGCCAATCTGGATTGTTTGCGAGCGATGGGTGCCGAGTTGGCATTCTTCTCGCCGCTGGCCGATAGTGTCTTGCCGGCGGTCGATAGCGTTTATTTGCCGGGCGGCTACCCTGAACTGCATCTGCAAGCGTTGGCAGGCAACGTGGCGATGAAGCAGGCTTTAGCTGCGCATCATCGCGCTGGTAAAGCCATCTATGCCGAATGCGGCGGTTTTTTGTATTTGCTGGATAGTCTGGCGGACAAGGAAGGCCAGCGAGCGGCGATGGTAGGTTTGTTATCCGGTAGCGCCGCCATGCAAACTAGGTTAGCCAACCTCGGTATGCATAGTCTGCAATTGGAGCAGGGCGAGATTCGCGGCCACAGCTTTCATTTTTCCAAACTGGAAACCGCTCTGGAACCGTTCGCTACCTCCACCGCGCAACGCAGCTTTGGGCATGGCGAAGGCTTTTTCCGCTGCGGCTCCTTACAAGCCTCATATCTGCACTTGTATTTTCCTTTCAACCCGCAACTCGCTGCCGGCTTTTTCTACGGTTTGTAGAGCGATTAAAACTGTTTCACAGCCAGGGTCTATGGGATAATGCGCGGCTTTCACCGGCCAGACAACAGCAGGTACTAAAATGGACGAAAACAAGAAAAAGGCGCTGGGCGCCGCGTTGATGCAGATCGAAAAGCAATTCGGCAAAGGCTCCGTGATGCGGATGGGCGACGTCGCCGCCAGTCGCGATATCGAAGTGGTGTCCACCGGTTCGCTGTCCTTGGATATTGCCCTGGGTGTCGGTGGTTTACCTCGCGGTCGGGTCATCGAAATTTACGGACCGGAATCGTCCGGTAAAACCACATTAACGCTGCAAACCATCGCGCAAATGCAAAAACTGGGCGGCACGGCGGCGTTTGTCGATGCCGAGCACGCGCTGGACCCGGTTTATGCGCAAAAGATCGGCGTCAATATCGAAGACCTGCTGGTGTCGCAGCCCGATACCGGCGAGCAAGCCCTGGAAATCACCGACATGCTGGTGCGCTCCGGCGCGGTAGACATTGTCGTCATCGACTCGGTGGCAGCCTTAACCCCAAAAGCCGAGATAGAAGGCGACATGGGTGACTCGCATATGGGCTTGCAGGCGCGATTAATGTCGCAAGCCTTGCGTAAACTCACCGCCAACATCAAACGTTCCAATACGCTGGTGATTTTTATCAACCAATTGCGGATGAAAATTGGGGTGATGTTCGGCAACCCGGAAACCACCACCGGCGGCAATGCCTTGAAGTTTTATGCCTCGGTGCGTCTGGATATTCGCCGCATCGGTTCGATCAAGAAAGGCGACGAGGTAATCGGCAACGAAACGCGCGTCAAAGTGGTTAAAAACAAAGTCGCACCGCCGTTTAAACAAGCCGACTTCGAAATTCTGTACGGCGAAGGCGTGTCTTTCTTCGGCGAGTTGGTGGATTTAGGTGTGGAGTTTGGCTTCGTGCAAAAGTCCGGTTCCTGGTATGCCTACAATAACGAGAAAATCGGCCAAGGCAAGGACAATGCCAAGCAGTTCTTACGGGATAATCCGGACAAAGCCGCCGAATTGGAAAAAGCTATCCGCGAAAAAGCCTTTGCCAAGTTAGCGGCCGCACCGGCAGCAGTCAGTGAAGACGACGATGCCGAGTTTGTCGACGGCGATTGAGCGTCGGCAACAAATTGAAGCAGTCTGCCTAAGGTTGTTGTCCCGGCGCGAACATAGCCGCCGGGAATTACTGGACAAATTGGCTTTGCGTGGATTTAACCGCGATGAAGCTGAGCCGGTCATCGATGGGATGGCCGAGCTGAATTGGCAAAACGACGAACGCTACACCGAATGTTATGTTCGGCAGCGTATCCGTAGCGGATACGGGCCAGTGCGAATTCGTTATGAGCTACAACAGCGCGGTATCAACGATGTCGATCTGGATGCGCATGCCGAGGAGCTGGGCGGATGGCAAACCGTGCTGCTGGAGGTGTATTCGCGTAAATACGACGACGAAAAATTGCGGAGCCAAAATGAATGGTTGAAGCGTAGTCGCTTTTTACAGCAACGCGGTTTCAGCGGCGAGATGATTAAACGCTTGTTTGCGGAATTGAAGATTAAGTTGCGTAGGGCTGACGCCAGTTAGGCGAACAGCCGAATGATGAAATATAGTTACCCAATCAATCTGCCGTCATCAATATAAATAAAATGCGCAATTTTTTCTTAGTAACGCTTGCCATTATTTTTTCAGTGAATGCTTGGGGCGATATTAATATTGTTCCGATTGAAACGGTATTTAATGTTAAAAATGCGATTTACGCTGGAAACGACATATTAAAAATTGAAAATACGGAAAAAACATACGTTATAAAAAGTATCAGAGCGGACAGGAAAATTTTGGACGCAAGATTTGTTGTGTTAAGTAGCGTTAATAGCAAAATTGCGTATTTAATGGATGAATCGTATGTGTTTTACGATAAAAATGTTGCCGATCTTGGCGACGGAAGAGTTATTTTAGTGTTGCAATCTGGTGGCAATCACTGCTGTAGCGCTTTTGTGTCTTTAATTAAAAACGAAGTCTCAGGGGAATTAGGCTTAGGTGGTGCCAGAATGGTTGATCAACCTGAAGGAGCTATTCTGAAAGATAATTTACGTTTGGATTCCGAAGGAAATATTTTTATCGCAGTATCCGGATTTACAGATCATGTTGAAGATGACGCCAATGGATTGAGGTATTACCCAAATTTTAGGTACTTTATAAAAACCTCTAAAGATGGTGGCATCGCGGTAGACAGAAATGTCGGTAACTATGAGTCCATTATCAATGGCTTAAAGATTCAGTTGTCTGAGAGATACGATTTTGAAAAATATATAGAACTGATATTCATCAATCGTTTGTTGGCATTAGGTCTTTCGGAAGATTTTTACTTAAGAAACGCTTCTGAAAATGAAGTTAACTTTGCGCAAAAACAAATTAAGTGGTTTTTTGAAGAGCTGAATTTCTTTAAATCAATTGATGATAATGATTTTGTTATAAAAAAATTAACTAACAAATTTGGCATGTAGGTTTAATCACGCTACATTAATTCAGCCACTCTTGCATAATGAATAAAAAACAACCGAAGACTGATGCGTCTCCTTACGCCGGTACATCCTACAAACATTTGTTAAAACAAAAAAATTGAAGCCAGCTCCGAATAGCGAAGCGTATTCGGAGGAAAAAAGTCATCAAATAGGTAGGAGAATAAGTTTATGGAATTATCAATAAGCGACGAAAAAACCAAAGAGTTACTCACCGAGGTGATGATCGACTTACTCAAAACCAAGCGGGATATATTGTACGACGTGGTTTTGGAGGCCTTGGAGGAAGTTGGATTAGCTAATGCTATTGCCGAGGGTAGAAAAGATCAATTTGTATCCGAAGATGAGATTTTTTCTATTCTCGATAATGGCGCAAAATGAAAGTCCGGTTCGAAGCCAAATTTGCTAAAGACTTACGGAATATCAAAGACGATAAATTGCTGGCAAAGGTTAAGGAGCTCATTATTGATTGTCAAAAAGCCGAGTCGTTGGTCGAGCTAAATCATGTCAAAAAACTTCAAGGCTATGAGAGCTTTTATCGGATACGGATTGGCGATTTCAGAATCGGACTGGAGTTTGTGAGCGGCGAGCTAATTTTTACCCGTTGCTTACACAGAAAAGATATTTATAAATACTTTCCATAGGCGCCGACCTTGGAAAGGTAGTGAATTTAAATTGCAACATACGACTAAGCACAATGAAAAAAATGACCAGCGCCGAATTGCGGGCCGCCTTTTTGGAATTCTTTCGCCAACACGGCCATGCCGTGCAACCGTCTAGCACTTTGGTGCCTGGCAACGATCCCACGCTGTTGTTCACCAATGCCGGGATGGTGCAGTTTAAAGATGTATTTCTTGGGCGGGAGAAACTGGGTTTTACCCGCGCGGCTACCAGTCAGCGTTGCATGCGGGCCGGCGGCAAGCATAACGATTTGGAAAATGTCGGCTACACCGCGCGCCATCACACCTTCTTCGAGATGCTCGGCAATTTCAGCTTTGGCGATTATTTCAAACGCGATGCGATTCATTTTGCCTGGGACTTCTTAACCAAAGAGCTGGGTATTCCTAAGGAAAAACTGTGGGTCACGGTGTTTGATGAAGATTCCGAAGCTGAAGCGATTTGGCTGGAAGATGTCAAACACGACCCCAAGCGCTTCTCACGGATTGGCGCTAAAGATAATTTCTGGTCGATGGGCGATGTGGGTCCGTGCGGTCCTTGCACCGAGATTTTCTACGATCACGGCGAACATGTAGCTGGTGGGCCTCCCGGTAGCCCCGACGAAGACGGCGACCGTTACATCGAAATCTGGAACTTGGTGTTCATGCAATACGATCGAGACAAGGACGGTCACTTGACGCCCTTGCCAGCGCCATCGGTCGATACCGGCATGGGCCTGGAGCGGATTTCGGCGGTGATGCAAGGTGTGCATAGCAACTATGAAATCGACCTGTTCCAAAACCTGTTAAAAGTTGCCGCCCAGCTAGCTAGCACCAACGATTTGGCGAATAGTTCGTTGCGGGTAATTGCCGACCATATTCGTTCCTGTGCGTTTTTGGTGGCCGATGGCGTATTGCCTTCTAACGAAGGCCGCGGCTATGTATTGCGCCGCATCGTGCGCCGGGCGATTCGCCACGGGTACCGCTTGGGTATTCAAGACACCTTCTTCTACAAGCTAGTTGCGCCGCTGGTCGCTGAAATGGGCACGGCTTATCCCGAGTTGGCTAAGGCGCAGGAACAAGTTGAACGTGTGCTAAAAAAAGAAGAAGAGCGCTTCGCGGAAACCCTGGAGCAGGGCATGAAAATTCTGGAAGCCTGTGTCGCTAAGTTGGACGGTCATGTCATCCCCGGCGACGTGGTGTTCTTGTTGTATGACACTTACGGCTTCCCGGTGGATTTGACCGCCGATTTTGCCCGCGAACACCAACTCAGTGTGGATCATGCCGGTTTCGAAGTTGAAATGGCCGCACAGCGCGATCGGGCGAGGGCTGGCGGTAGCTTCGCAGCCGATTACGATCAAGACATCAAACACGACAGCAGTACCGAATTTACCGGCTATTTCCATCTGGACGGCTCGGTGCAAATTCTGGGCTTGTTCAAGCAAGGCCAGCCGGTCGATGCTTTGGAAGCCGGTGACGAAGGCGTGGTGATTTTGGATCAAACTCCGTTCTATGCCGAGTCCGGCGGCCAAGTCGGCGACACCGGCCGCATCGAATGTGGTGACGCGGTTTTCGAAGTTCTAGATACCCAAAAACAGGGCGGCAAACTATTCCTGCATAAAGGTAAAGTGTTGCGCGGCACCCTCAGCGAAGGCCAAGCTTGTGAAGTCAGCGTCGATGCCGAGATTCGTAAAGCTACCGAACGCAACCATTCCGCCACGCATTTATTGCATGCCGCGTTGCGGGCGACCTTGGGTGAGCATGTGGCGCAAAAGGGGTCGCAAGTTAATTCCGAGCGCTTGCGTTTCGACTTCTCCCATTTCGAACCGATGACGCCGACGGAAATTGCTACCGTCGAACGTTTGGTAAATGAACAAATTCGTTTGAATAACCCGGTCGCTGCCGAAATCATGGCGAAAGACGATGCCGTGAAAGCCGGCGCGATGGCCTTGTTCGGCGAGAAATACGGCGACGAAGTAAGGGTGCTTAAAATCGGCGATTTCTCCACCGAGTTATGCGGCGGAACGCACGTTGATAGAGCCGGCGACATCGGCTTGTTCAAAATCGTCGGCGAAACCGGCGTCGCTGCCGGCGTCCGCCGTCTGGAAGCCGTCACCGGTCAAGGCGCATTGGAATGGATCGATCAACGTGAAAAAGCTCTACTCAGCATTGCCGGCTTACTGAAAGCCGCGCCGGATAAGGCTGCCGATAAAGTCCATCAACTGATGGAAAAAACCCGTGGCCTGGAAAAAGAGCTGGAAAAATTGAAGGCTAAATTAGCCAGCTCGGCGGGCGATGAAATGACCAGCCAAGCGGTGGATGTCAACGGCGTGAAAGTACTAGCTGTGAAGCTCGACGACGTCGATCCCAAGGCTTTACGCGATCTGGCTGACCAGTTAAAAAACAAATTAGGCAGTGCGGCTTTAGTATTAGCGGCGGTCAGCGGCGATAAAGTCAGTCTGATCGCCAGTGTGTCGAAAGATGCGATGGATAAAGTCAAAGCCGGGGAATTGGTGAATTTTGTCGCCACCCAAGTCGGCGGCAAAGGCGGTGGTCGGCCGGATATGGCGCAGGCTGGCGGGAATGATCCTGCCGGATTGCCGGCGGCGCTGGCGGCTGTGCCGGAGTGGGTGAGGGAGCGGCTGAGTTAATCGTTACGGTGGGGGTTATCGTCTACCGTAAAGCTTTTGTTGGGAGATGACAATGAAAACGGTTGAATATACTTGCTGGAAAGACGGCGATTTTTATTTGGGTTTTCTGAATGAATATCCTGATTATTTAACGCAAGGCGAATCCAAGCAAGAATTGCAGGAAAACTTGTTGGATTTGTTTAAGGACTTTGAAACGCAGGAGATTCCTTTTCTTCGTAAAGTGGAGACTTTGCAGGTCGCCTGATGAAAAGACGGGATTTGCTAAAAATTCTTGAAGAAATGGGTTGTCGTTTATCCAGGCATGGTGGCAATCACGATTGGTATACCAACGAAGAAACGCGGCAATCTCAGGCTGTGCCGAGACATAACGAAATTAACGATTATCTGGCGAAAACTATTATCAAGAAATTGAGTGGTAAATAGGCTGTTGGTTTAGTTGTGTCGCTATGGCGACGGTTTTTTGATGTCGGGTCTCGGCCCGACAGCCGAGATACTTTTCTTTGCTTGTCCAAAGAAAAGTATCCAAAAGAAAAGACACCCGGACGCCGCTTGTTTCCTGCGCTCCTCGCCTTTAACGGGGGTTGCCGAAGGGGCTTCCTGCCCCTTCGGCAACGCGATGCATCCATGCATCGCCCCTACGGGCTGATCCCGCCAAAAGCTCCGGTGCTCGGCGCGGCATACGGGATAAAACCCTCCCCAATGTAGGTTGGGTTAGCGATAGAGTAACCAAATATTTCGGAGCAGCAGTAGTTTGGTTATGGCTAATATCTAATCCAACCTATGAGACTAATTTTGAATATTTGTCGAACTGTCAGTGTCAACAAAAATAATTTGGAAGGGAAAATCTAGTGGCATCTTTATTTTTAAATCGATTGAGTACAGACGACAGGCAGGTATTAGAAATTAAACTGCATCGCATCCAAGGAGGGAATTGCTTTATATGTGAGCAGGCAATCGATTTGCAAGTACACAAAGGAGCGGTAGATATTGACCATGTTGTTCCTTTGAAACTTGGCGGTAAAGACGATGAAGATAATTTTGCTTTAGCTCACGCAAGTTGCAATAGAAGTAAACAAGCTTCTAACCTCAAAGTTGCGAGAGTGCTTCAACGTTTCGCGCGATTAAAAGAAATTTTGGAACCAGAAAATCGTAGCCCAAACCTTGGCGACATTCTCAAACAGGTTGGGGGTGGATGTCATGAGCTGGGTTTCAACCTAGCTGATGGGGTCTTTACCTACAGTCTGAGTGAATTAGGAAATAATACCCTCTTCAACGTGCCGGTGTATGAAGATGAGATGAGTGGTTTTCGGTATTTCTTCGCCAGAATCCCAA
The DNA here is from genome assembly GCF_057126975.1 of Methylomonas sp. 2F7. Taxonomy (NCBI): domain Bacteria; kingdom Pseudomonadati; phylum Pseudomonadota; class Gammaproteobacteria; order Methylococcales; family Methylococcaceae; genus Methylomonas; species Methylomonas sp. 2F7. The sequence continues at coordinate 3,091,563 of NZ_CP195203.1, read as the reverse complement.
TTGAATATCTTGCGCATGACAACCATATCAATCCACGGTCAATTGGTCCTAACATCTCAAAACTTATAGAAGAGTTTTATCAGAAGCGTCCACAATTACATGTGCCATTGGGTTGGATTCGGTCAGATGACAACAAATGTGCAATCCACATCTTTGATGGTCAACATAAGGCCGCTGCTCAAATCATGCTGGGTGCACGATACTTACCCGTTCGAGTATTCATCGACCCTGATCCAGACACGCTGATTACGACGAACACCAACGCGGGAACAACTCTCAAGCAAGTAGCATTTGATAAATCAGTACAAAGACATCTTGGTAGTTCGCTATATCACGACCGCATAGCCCGTTTTCAAAAGGAAACGGGGCGTAGTGAAGATGATCTTGGATTTTCGGAACGGGACCTGGTGAATCACTTCAAAGGACAGTCTAGGGAAATTAAACGCTATATCCTTGATGCGTTGCGTGATGGTGTAATTTCTGATCCAGATAATAAGCTACGAGACTACATCGATTTTGGCGGTCGAGGAAAAGAGCGTCCACTGTCATACAGTACCATCGAGAAGACCTTTTACTCGTTCTTCGTTTATCAGGAAGTATTGGAGACACCTATAAATTTTCATCTTGAAGAAGGTTCCAATCCACGACAACTGGAGCGAGAGCAAATTCTCAGATTGATGAATCTGGCGGCTGAGGAAATTTACGTTGATAAATTTGATCCAGAGATTGGTACAGATAAAATCGAAAACCGATTGCAAAATGGTGAATCATTTGCTCATGATCATTTGCGGGCTTTTCGCATGAGCAAGGAGGAGATCGTATATAACTGGCTGCAATATTCTGGTCAGATTGCTAGACAGTATTTCATTATGCAAGGTCGTCCCGATCCGCAAGGACGACTTTTTCAATATCCGTTTCCAGAGCAGGTTTGGGAAAATATGCGCAAGTTTCTACAGAACCTGGCTTCCCTTCCGCTTTGGGTGAATACTGATCTTTCCGCCACAGTATTTGGTGGAAAACAAAACAATAGTTTCTGGAAGACCGTTTTTGAGACTGGAAGAACGCCGCAAGGCATGGAAGTGCTAGCAAGGCCACTCAACTTAATTGAGATGATCAAATAAACGAACGTAAATTGCATTCATTTTAGATCTTGAATTTTGGGATGGTTTACATCCCGTATGCCGCGCCGAGCACCGGAGCTTTTGGCGGGATTAGCCCGAAGGGGCGATGCAGGGATGCATCGCGTTGCCGAAGGGGCAGGAAGCCCCTTTCGGCAACCCCCGCCAAAAGCGAGGAGCGCAGGGAATAAGCGGCGTCCGGGTGTCTTTTCTTTTGGATACTTTTCTTTGGACAAGCAAAGAAAAGTATCTCGCCTGTCGGTGCGAGAACCGACATTAAAATAACCTGTCGCGATAGCGACACTAAAATTAACGAACATTGAAAATCAAGTGATTACCAAACACGATCTGCTTGAGCTCGAAACCGATCTACGTCGGGACATTAAGCAATCTGAATTACAGCTTCAAGCCAAAATGTCGGAAAATAAAGCCGAAATGGTACGCTGGGTTGTCGGTGTCGGTATGCTGCAAATTATGCTGATTACGGCGTTATTGTTGCGCCTTCTGCCGGGATAGGCTAAATCATTTATATCGTTTGTCGGTGTATGCCGGCATTAAAAAATCAGTCGCGATAGCGACACATTATTCCCCTCACCCTAACCCTCTCCCTGAGGGAGAGGGAATTTAGGGGCGTTAGAAAGCCTAGAAGGTCAATAAAAACATGGCATTGTACGTCTATAAATTTGGCGGCACTTCCGTTGGTACGGTGGAACGTATCAAGGCGGTCGCCGAGAAAGTGAAAAAAGCCCGCGATGCGGGCGATCAAATTGTGGTAGTGGTGTCCGCGATGAGCGGGGAGACCAATCGCCTCGTGGCCTTGGCAAAAGAGTTGCAGCCGCAGCCGACCGACCGGGAGTTGGACGTGTTGTTGTCCACCGGCGAGCAAGTCACCATCGCTTTACTGTCGATGGCTTTGCATCAGTTGGGTTGCGAGGCGCGCTCTTATACCGGCGCGCAAGTGCGGATTCTCACCGATAGCGCGCATACCAAGGCGCGGATACGGGAGATCGACGAAGCTAATATGCGTGCTGATCTCGATGCCGGTCGGGTGGTGGTGGTGGCCGGATTCCAGGGCGTGGACGAGCACGGCAATATTACGACCTTGGGACGCGGCGGCTCGGATACCACGGGCGTGGCGTTGGCGGCGGCCTTGAAGGCTGACGAATGCCATATCTACACCGACGTGGACGGTGTGTATACCACCGATCCGCGCGTGGTGCCGAAAGCCCGCCGCCTGGATCACATCACTTTTGAGGAAATGCTGGAAATGGCCAGCTTGGGCTCGAAAGTCTTACAAATCCGTTCGGTCGAGTTCGCCGGCAAATACAATGTCAAATTGCGCGTGTTGTCTTCGTTTATGGAAGGCAACGGCACCCTTATTACCTACGAGGAATCAGAAATGGAAAGAGCGTTAATTTCAGGCATCGCGTTTAACCGGGACGAGGCCAAGCTGACCTTGACCGGCGTGCCTGATCTGCCGGGCGTGGCGTCGAAAATCCTGGGACCGATCGCCGCCGAGAATATCGAGGTGGACATGATCGTGCAGAACATTTCCGCACATGGCACGACCGATTTCACCTTTACGGTGAATCGCAACGACTTTGCCCGCGCGCAGAAAGTGTTGGAAGGTTTGCGCGCCGACTTGGGCGGTAACACGACCATCATTGGCGATAACAGTATCGTCAAAGTGTCGATTGTCGGCGTCGGTATGCGTTCGCACGCGGGCATCGCCAGCACCATGTTCAAAGTATTGGCCGACGAAGGTATCAATATCCAGATGATCTCGACATCCGAAATCAAGATTTCCGTGGTGGTTGACGAGAAGTACCTGGAGCTGGCGGTGCGCGCACTGCACAAAGCGTTTGGCCTTGATCAGGAGTAGTTCTGACACGCTGATTTTTGCTCGTTGCGAGCGCTAGACAATCAATAGTCCCCGGTTTTTGTATCGCATTCAGATACAAGGCTGGGGATTTTTTTTGAATGCTCTTTACAAAAACTATGTTAAATAACTTAAAAATAACGAGGCATTTCCCTTGTTTTTGCTGGTTTTTTAAAACGTTTTTACTTTTAGTCAATATAATCAAATGATTATATTTTGGCATCTTTTATGCTCTTTACCTCCGGTGGATTTTTAATTTTTTCTGCGTGAGGTATGTTAATGGCTCAAGAATTAATTGTTGTAAATCAAGAAGTCGTGGCACAGCAAATCAATACTGCCGGCTTGGTGCTGGGGGCAGGTTTGGCGGTGGCGTCAATGATATTGGTACCTGCCTTGGCGATGCGTCTTGGTTTGAGCGCAAGTTTGACTGGTGCCCTGAGAATTGCGTTGATGAAGGCATCTAGCCGAGCCGCACACGGCAAACGATGACCGCACAGATGTATCTACCTGTTACTGGCTTGGTAAGCGTTAGGGCTATCGATAATTTCCTATTTTTACAGGTCTTGGCGGTGCTTGTTTTGTTTTTGCGCCTGGTGTTTACCAGGTTTATTTAGGCGCTATAATCCTGCAATGTGCACAGGTAATAAGTGAGTTCGTGTAACAATGGATGATAATAAGAAAAGCTGCGATCTTTGCGGGTTAGCCGTTGAAGTGGAAGGGTTTAGATTAAAAACCCTGCAAGGCGACAAGCGCTTTTGCTGCGAGGGCTGCAAGGGGATCTACCAAATGTTGCACGAAGCACAGGTTTTACCTGAAGACGCCGACGATTCAAACCAGCCCCGGTCTTAACCAGCAACGAGGACGCATATGGCCCATGTTCACAATTCAAAGAAGAGCTCGAACGATTCATCCATGACTAAGCAGGTGGTGGCTGGTACACTAGCCACTGCAACTGTAAACACTGGAGGAAAATTGATGACTAAATTAGCGAAGCACCCTCTATTGGTGTTCGGTGCAGGCATGGTGGCGGGCTATTTTGTTTACAAATACAGAAAGGAAATTATTTCCAGCGCCACAAAAACGATTGATGCCGGCAAGGATTTTGTGTTGCATCAAAAAGAAAATCTCGAAGACATCGTTGCCGAAGCGAAAGAAGGCAATTAACCCCGTTCGATTCTTGGACATTTGGCTGTAACTTGAAACGGGTGGTCGCTGCTAAAGCAGGGCCGCCCGTTTTACTTTCCCCTGTTGACTATGGCTATCCAAAAAGAATTTGTACTACGTTACCGCCATGACGGTCATGTGCGTTTTCAGGTGCCCACGCAAGCTTGTCAACCGACGGTGGCAACATTGATAAGCACCAAGCTTGGTGCGATCAACGGCGTCCAATCCGTGAGCCTGTATCGCAGGCAGGGCAAATTATCAATCAGATACGATGAGGCTATCTGTGGCTTTACCAGTGTAGCGGCACAGCTGTTTCAAATTCTTGCCGAACTGGAGCAGCAAGAGTTTTTCGAAAGTAAACCGCTGGCTGAGAAGGCTAAAAAGTCTGTTCTCGGCATCAAAAAGCGATTGAAAGGTACCCGGATTGGCGGGTGGTTCAATGATAAATATCAAGCCGGCAAGGAAACGGTACAGGCGGCCAAAATTATCGGTAAGGTCAGTACCAAAGGCCCGAAAGCTCTGTTTAAAGATCCCGAAAAAGCCACGATAGATTTTTTGAACGATGTGCTGGTCTTGTATTTGATAAAAACTCACTGGACCCGCATCACGCAAGAGTGGTTGGTCAAACCCATCGTGCATCGTTACGAGTGGATGGCGGTGTTTTATATGTTTTTCTTATTAGTGCGTTCGCGCCGGCCCAAGTAGAGATTGTCAACGCCAATCCTATGATTTCCATAGGATTGGCTCGCTAGCCCATCAAATCCTCAGTCGCCCATGGAAACCGATACTCTAAATTACGTGCATTTTTCCGTTCGACATCAGCTAAAAAGTCGTATCCGGATCATTACGCCGGTGTTACTTAACGACCCTGAGCGCAGTTATATCCTGGAAATACTGCTGAAAAAGCGCCCGGAAATTAAAAGTGTGCGCTCTGTATTTGAAATCGGTTCAGTGGTGATTGAATTCGATTCCAATCGTTTACCGGCAAAAAACTTGCTGATCATGTTGGACGCAGTGTTGGGTAATATCGCGTTAAAGCAGACTGAGTTAAAAAAAGACAAGAAAAAAGCATTCGACGGGCCCCTGCAAGAAGTTGATTTAGCCGTGCAAGGCATGAGTTGCGCGTCCTGCGCCCTATTGATCGAAATGGTGTTAAACCGCGACGAACGGGTTAAAAAAGCCGGCGTCAATTTTGCCACCGAAACCGTTACGGTGCAGGGCCAGATCAGCAAGGCAGAGGTGATCGATAAAATCGAAAAACTGGGTTATAGCGCGATGCCCATTGATACGCTCTCGCAGCGGAAAAAGCTTATCGAAAAGGAGTTGCAACGAATTGACGTAGCCCGGCGTCGATTTGTATGGGCAGGGCTGTTAACCACTCCGGTGGTGACGATTGCCATGACGATGGGCGGCCGCTCCTGGATGCATTGGTTGCAGTTTGCGCTGACCACGCAGGTGGTATTCGGCACCGGCAGCCAGTTTTTCAGCAAGGCCTATAGGCTGGCCAAACAGCGCGCGGCTAATATGGACAGCTTGATTGCGCTGGGCGTGGGCTCTGCTTACGGCTACAGCATTCCATCTCTGTTCCGGCGGCGCGGCCATGTGTATTTCGAAGCGGCGGCGGCGATTATCACTTTTGTACTGCTGGGTCGCTATCTGGAAGAGCGGGCCAGGGGCAAGGCCGGCGAAGCGATCCGTAAATTGGTCGATCTGCAACCGCAAACCGCGACATTGTTGCTGGATGACGGTAGCGAACGTATTGTCGATGTTGACGACATCAAGATCGAAGATGTGATGCTGGTCAGGCCGGGCGAAAAAATTCCCACCGACGGTGTGGTGATCGCTGGTCTTTCCACGGTCGATGAGGCGATGATTACCGGCGAAAGCATGCCGGTGGTGAAGAGTTTTGGCCATGCGGTCATTGGCGGTTGTGTCAACGGTAACGGCGTGTTGCATATCAAGGCCACAGCGATAGGTATGGATACCGTGCTGGCAGGCATCGTACATATGGTCGATCAAGCCCAGGCTGCGAAACTGCCGATTCAGAAGCAGGTCGATAAAATTTCCGCGGTATTCGTGCCGGCGGTGATGGCTATTTCCGGCGCGACGCTGGTGGGATGGCTGTTGGCCGGCGCGCCGTTCGCGTTTGCTTTCGGCAATGCCATCACCGTTTTGTTGATCGCTTGCCCATGCGCGTTGGGTCTAGCAACACCAGCGGCAATCATGGTCGGTACCGGCCAAGCAGCCAAGCAGGGCGTGTATATCCGCAACGGCGAAAGCCTGGAGATTGCCAGTAAACTGAATGCTATCGTCTTCGATAAGACCGGCACCATCACCGAGGGTAAGCCCAGGGTGAGTAAGGTCTACAAATTATCCCGTCTGGCCGAGAATAAACTAGTGATGTTGGCGGCATCCGCCGAGAACAATTCCGAACATTTTCTCGGCAAAGCTGTGGTGGCATTCGCCCGCGACGCGGGTGTCGAGTTGCAGGATTGCGCTTATTTTTACAGCGAAACCGGCCACGGCATTCGTGCCGAGGTGGACGGTTACAAATTGCTGCTGGGAAATCGGGGGTGGCTGGAGAATCAGCAAGTTGATGTAAGCCGCTTAGTGGAGCAGGCCGACAATTTTGCCGATCAAGGGCAAACCCCGGTGTACATGGCGATCAACGGCAAGGAGGCTGCGGTTTTTGCAATCGCCGATAATCCGCGTCCGGAAGCTGCGGCAGCTATTGCACGTCTGCATGAACTGGGTATCAAAACCATGATGGTGACCGGTGACACCGAAAGAACTGCGTTTTACATAGCGGATAGAGTAGGCATAGCCGATGTGGTTGCCAACGCCAAGCCCGAGCAAAAGTTGCAAATTATTCGCCAGTTGCAGGACGAAGGACACAATGTCGGCATGATCGGCGACGGCATCAATGATGCGCCGGCGCTGGCCGCTGCCAATGTTGGTTTTGCAGTAGGTAGCGGTACCGATATTGCCATCGAATCCGCCGATCTGACCCTGGTGCAAGGCGATATCGGTAAGGTCACCGATACTATCGAACTTAGCGCGTTTACCATCCGCGTCATCAAGCAAAATCTATTCTGGGCGTTCGGTTACAACACTATAGCGATTCCGGTGGCGGCGCTGGGCAAGCTCAATCCGATGATCGCCTCCGCGGCGATGGCTTTGAGTTCTGTGTCGGTCATCGTCAACTCACTTCGATTGAACAAATAAATGGAACACAATATGGAAGGTATGGATCATGCCATGCACGGCATGACCGAAATGGCTGCGGCCACGGGATTCGATTACTCCCTGGCGTTCGTTGCCGGATTCTTGGGCAGCGGGCACTGCTTGGGGATGTGTGGGGCGCTAGTATCCGGTTATTTCATGCGGGCCGGGAAAAGCCGCAGTTATCTACCTTATATAGCTTATCAAGCCGCGCGAATTTCCGTGTATACCTTGATCGGCGTATTAGCTGCTTCTTTGGGCGTGGTGCTGGTATCCAGCGGCTTGTTCGGCAAGATCCAGAGTATCCTACAAATGTTGATGGGCGCGGTCGTGATTGTGTTGGCGCTGGGCGTACTGGGCTGGATACCCTGGCAAGGCTCGATACGCTTGATTCCCATGCAAGTGTTACGCAAAGGTTATGCTGCGGCTAATCAAAAAGGACCATTGCTAGGTTCAGTTATCGCTGGCCTGTTGAATGGTTTGATGCCATGTATGTTGACGTTTGCTATGGCTGTGAAAGCCACCACTGCTGCTACGTTGCTTGAGGGTGGGGCGTTGATGTTGGCATTTGGCGCAGGGACTTTACCGATGATGCTGTTTATCAGCGTCGCCTTCGGCAAAATGAGTGTGAAACTACGCGGTTTAATGTTGAAAGCTGCGGCATTCATCATGTTGTTGATGGGGGCCAATACCATTAACAACGGTTTGAGTTTTTACCAAGATCAAAACTTCAACCACAGTCATTTCCTGGTGTTTGTGCAAGATAAACTGGATGAGCTAATTGTTTTTCTGCATGAAACGCTCAATTACATTGGCAGTATGCTGAGCAGTATTCAAGGGGTGTGACTGCAATTCGACGAGCCAACTAAACTTAATGCTGGAAAAGTTCGAAATTACAGGTATAATGCGCAAATCATTTGCTGGTGTAGCTCAGTTGGTAGAGCAGCTGATTTGTAATCAGCCGGTCGCGGGTTCGAGTCCCATCGCCAGCTCCATATTTAATTAAGGGAATCAATGACATATAACATCATTGATTCCCTTTTTTATTGCCCCTAATTTTCCGTTGCGTGAATTTTGCGTGACTTGGTTATGCAGACTTTTTCCGCCGCAGCGATCAAGTTGGCTAGTTCTGCCGACGAATAGTGATCGGTGATACGGCTGGATTTATGACCCAACAAATCCTGCCGGTCTTCAAACGATACATTCGCCGCCCTTAAACGTCGCCCGAAGGTGTGCTTCAGGTCGTGAATTCTGACCTGTTGCAAACCCACGCGTTGTCGTTGCGTTTTCACTGTGCGGCGGTCATACAAGGCCGTGGTTTGCAAGTGCTCATGGCCGGCCAATTGCCGAGTAGTGTTAAAGTCCACACCTTGTTCCAACAACTTGCTGATAAACGTGCGACGTAAATCGTGCGGTGAACAGGGCTTGAGCTTCGCCTGCCGGCAACGCCGCCTGAGCAGTGCATACACTTGATGGGCGTTGATCGGTTCGGTCGGTAAACAACCCTGACGGCTTCGGTTTCGCTGGACATGATCTTGATCAGAACAGCGCTGGGTTTTCGCCAATTGGCAAAACAACGGCCCCGGCATTCCTCCGCGTCCATGCAACCAGCGCTTTAATGCCTGTTTGGCCTGGGTCGGCAACAGCAATTCACGCGGCTTCTGCCCTTTTAGTCAACGTGGCCGTTACGTGATTTATTCTGCGCTGGTCCATTGGCGACTGTGGGTCTAATCGTTATTTAAAATGGGTTGCCACTGATTCTAGCAGACACAAAAAAAGCCCCTACAGTAATTAGCTGTAGAGGCTATTGAGTGTTGCGGCTAGGAGGAGCCGCGAAGTACAACGAGGGAGGTTACAAAAATTAAATACGAGCAGGCATCGCCAAGTTCAGATTACTAGCTAACGATGCGGCACCAAACAACAGCGTGGAGAGGATAAACTGACCTGACATAAAGCTCAGTACACCGGTTGCAAAAAACAATCCGGTCATTACATCTTTGTGTAAGCTTTTTGAAGTATTCATCTGGTTCACCTTGTCTGTGTTTGGTCGCTTTGTAAGTACGACTTAACTATATACCTATTCAATTAATAAACAATAAGGTATTTATTGTTTTATTTGTTTATTTTATGGAAACAATACGGATGGGCTTTTGCAAGAAGCACAGCAGTATTACAATAATTAGCTGTCTATACTGAATGACTTACGCCGTTACTGCCCTAGTTCACTAACGAACTACCATGACCAAATCCGAACTGATTGCCGCCATTTCCGATAAACAACCCCATCTGCTGCAAACAGATGTCGAGCTAGCGATTAACAATATTCTGGATGTATTGACGACCACTTTAGCCAATGGCGAAAGGATTGAAATTCGTGGCTTCGGTGGATTTTCAATGGTTCGACGTGACCCACGCACCGGGCGTAATCCCAAAACCGGTGAGAGGGTCAGCGTCCCGCAACGAGCAGCACTGCATTTCAAGCCAGGACTCGATCTGCGCCAGAAAGTGGATGCCTCGCGACTTACTTCGACAATGCGCTAAACGTTACTAGCTGATGGACTTTGCGGCAATCGCATAACACCGGAGTTATTTATGGTCGTTAGAGAAGTTTTATTTACAACGCTATTACTGTTTGTAACAACGGGCCTTGCAGCCATAGGCGATGGTGACAGATTTGATTTTCTTCCGGTCCCAGGCGAATTCTGCAATTCAGCGAGTGACCAAAAGCAGCGAGACCTATTTAAACACTACCCCGATGATGAAGGCATCATCAACCTTTACGCGCATTATTTAGGCTTATGCCAATTGGTACAGGACGGCAGCATTACCGAACAGGCTGCAAGCGTTTTATGGTTAGAGCAACGTAACAGCCTGATTGAAAAGCGCAAGAAATAAGCGGTTACAAATCGTTAGCGTCGGTTAGGCGAAACCCGATAGTAGACACCTACAGGCTAAACGATTTATCTCGCCTGGCAGAGCAACTACGGCCAATTCCTGACACAGGACAGTCCTTTGTCAACGACTGCAAACTGGCTCATGACCGCCAACGATTTGAATTGGGTCAAAAATTCAGCGGGCTTTTAGCTTCTTTAATCGTCACACTGAGCGCCGTTTGGGTGTTGAACGTCTGACTCAGGGATGCGGGAACAGTCAACATGACACCCTCCAATTTCACCTATTGCTTCAGTTTGGATGATATACGGAGGGGAAAAATCCTTGTAGTTCACAAATTTATTGTTGCGACCCAAGTTTAGTGGTAGATATACTGTTGACAGCTTAATAACTAGTTCAGCCACATGTCGCTGAAGTACGTCCGATTCCAGGATCGTCCTCAATCGGCGGAGGTCCCTAATGTCCTGAGCAACAGAGGAGGATATAAGTGCCAAGAATTTACCTGTACTTCCCATTTACGAACTGGGAAGAAGATAGTGTCCTGAAGAACGATGTCAAGGGATTCAAGAAAGTCGGCCTCGAATTCGAACTGGCAGAACGTTCCACCGAGAAATGTCTCGCGCCCGTCAATGACGATGACCTCCTGATCATCTCTGGACACGGCGGCGTGGGGAGTGCCAACATCTCCATGGTCGGCGCTACCGGCCGCGTCCGCCTGCCGGCAAGCAGTTTGGCTGATCTGCTCGCGACTGATGGCCTACCAAAGACGCATCAGAGTATCTTGCTAATCACGTGCTATGGGGGCGGGATGTCGAGCATCACGTCCGCGGAAGGTAACGCAGATCTGTCAGGTTCCGAGCAGTCCAGCGTCCCATCCAAGGCCGCCTCAACCCGAGTCGCCGCGAAGAACCTCGAGTTGATAAGCAACAAGGCAGGCGAGTGCCTTGCATCGATCCTCGCCAAGGGCCTTGGTATGAAGGGTTACTACAGCATCTTGGTCGGCGGATGGCCAGGTGCCTTCGCGACTGCATCATCGGCGACTTCGGGGACGGCCTCCGTTTTCAAGGCAGGTCCCGACAAAACGCCGGTATTGGCACAACTCGATCACATTCAGTGGTACGATGCCCGCGGCAATCTCCAGTGAGGGGATCGCCGCGGGCAGGGTCGGCGAGTAGGCCGAACCATCCGCTGCAGCAAACCTGGCCCGCCACTTCGGTTCTGCGGACGTGTAAGCCGCGTAGGGTACGCACCGCGTACCATTTTCAACGCTTTCCGATGAGTCAAGCCTTCGAAAGGTACCCGGTGCGTATCCTACATGGCTGTTTTTGTTTGGGCCATTAAATCGGCTCCTAAACCGTGATTCAAAATGTTTTTTTAGCGGCAGGTTGGCCTTCCTTGGGCGTTATCCTCGGCCTAACAAAACGGTCAAAGGGACGCGCCGCTCTGATGCGGTTTTGAAGGTTGGCTTTTTAATCAGGTTCTGCGGCTTCGCTCGGCTTCTTGGAGCGGCGCGCCCCTTACCTTTACGTTGAATGACTGCTAATTCAAGCCCTCCTGACATTGAGCATAAGGGTTCGAATGTCAACTATGGGTCGGCATCTGCCTTCTGTCGAATCAATGACAGCGCTAATCCAGTGGTTGTGCACTGTACCAAAATTGTACCAGCGCATGTTGTTCGAGTCCTGCAACTTAAGTATGAATGGGGTAGGTTTGGTATAAGCGAAGCCGGCAAGTTATTGATATACAAGGTTATCGCCTTTATTGTCAGGCTTTGTAATCAGCCGGTCGCGGGTTCGAGTCCCATCGCCAGCTCCATATTTAATTAAGGGAATCAATGACATATAACATCATTGATTCCCTTTTTTATAGAGGTGGCCCCAAACCTTTAAACAGCAATTCCCAAAATTAAAGTGAAATCCCTGCTGTTGGTTAGGCTGCCATTTTGACCGGTGGCAGCAAATCGGTATAGGCCTGATGAGGCTTTTTTCGGTTCAAGCTGGAATGGGGTCGCTTGTGGTTATACCACTCGAAATAATCCAGAATCGAGGCTCTGGCTTGGCCGACGGAATCGTACGCATGTAGGTAAACCCGCTCGTATTTGACCGATCGCCACAATCGCTCGACGAAAACATTATCTCGCCAGGCGCCCCGTCCGTCCATGCTCAACTGGCAACCCTGATTTTTCACGGCATCGACAAACGCCTTGGCGGTGAATTGGCTACCCTGGTCGGTATTAACGATCTCCGGTTTACCATACAGCCGAAACGCCTGTTCCAGCACATCGACGGCATGACAGGCTTCCAGTGTAATCGCGACCTTGGCTGCCAAGACCTTCCGACTGGCCCAATCCACAACCGCAGTCAGGTAAACAAAGCCTTTTGCCATCGGAATATAGGTCGTATCCAGGGCCCAAACCTGATTGGCTCGGTTGATGGTCATGCCGCGCAGCAAGTAGGGAAAGATTTCGTGCCCTGGCGTTTTCTTGCTCGTATTAGGCTTGCAATACACGGCTTCGATGCCCATCCGCTTCACTTGTGCCCTGTGGGTATCAAGGTTTTCACATGCTTACGGCCAGTGGTGATCCCTTGTTCATTCAACTGATCTCGCAATTGCCGGGCGCCCATGAAGGGATGTTTCATGTGCAATCGATCCAGGCGTTTCATGATGTCCAGATCGCGCGCTGATAACGGCTTGGGCAGGTAGTAAACGCTACCTCGACTGATCCCCAACAGGTGCGCTTGCTGGCCAATCGACAGTTTGGATTCACGGTCTATCATCGTTTTGCGCTCAGCAATCCCGCCTTGGTGAGCGCGTTCCCTAAAAAATCGTTTTCCAAGGTCAGTTGGCCGATTTTCGCATGCAGGGCTAACAGGTCGACTGGCGGTGATTCGGGCTCCGCGGGTTTCCCAAACACCTCGGCAGCCCGTTCGGTCAGCTGTTTCTTCCAGTCGACAATCTGGTTTTGATGAATCTCAAACTCCTGGGTCAACTGCGCCAGGGTTTTATCACCCGTCAAAGCGGCCAAGGCGACTTTGGCCTTGAAGGCCGGCGAATGTTTTCTTCTCGGTTTTTTGGACATCTTCTGCTCCATTGTTTTGTCCTTACGGACGATCAAAAGTAGCAGGGATTTTCACTTAACCGGCTGTTCAATTTTTCGGGGCCAGCTCTGTCTTCTGTGACATTCGCGCCCAGTTTTCGACCGCGACCTTATTGCTCTAAAGCTTAAGAATCAGTACTGGTTTTGTTACGCCAAACTTTTGGTAGAGACAGGATTGCAAATATCCGCTATCGAGCGTCTTGTTGCCTAATTGCCATGCTGAGTCCCTGATGTGCATGGCTTTTGTCGACGGGTATCGTTGGGGATTGGATATTTGCTAGGTTGAAGGCAGGGGGGCTGCAAGCGAGAGTAGATAAGTTGATTTTAGTCGCGGCAAGCTGGGTTCTAGAGGCGTATTACATGTCACGAAAACTTAACAGAACTGCAACTTTAATTTCTTGAGCGCTGGTTAACATTCTTTCTGCAAATTCTGTGAGGCAGATTTTTGCGGAAGACCAAAAACAATTAACCGACTTTGCTTTAGGAATGTTTATTTTATGAAAGCTTTTAAATTAACTCTGATCGCAGCGGCAGTAGCCTCTGTTGTTTCGCCTTTGACCGCTCACGCGGCAGACACTTGGTTTGATAATTTTACTCCGCTGACAAGCTCGGCTGGTCCGACCGCTAACGAAGCAACCCCAATTACTTTGTCAAACCCAGGCTTTACTCAAGTCACCATCGCTGATCGTGCCACGCAAAACACCTTGGTACCTGGCTCAAATTCAGGCAACTGGGACATGATCACTGCTAACGAAACCGGCGCTAACGCGGGTCGTTATTTGTTCATGCCGTTTGAAACTGGCACCGGTGGCGTACAACGTATCGATTTGCAAGACAGCAACTACAATACTCGCACTACTACTATCGTTGCACCAGGTACTCAAGGCTTTGTATCAGGTGATGCGTCACGCTGGACACCTTGGGGTAGTTATTTAACTGCCGAAGAATCTTGGGGCGCAAACAGCAGCAAAGGTCGTTTGTTCGAAGTGACCAACGCTACGACTGCAGCAGCCAATGGCGGTAACTTCATTCAACGTTCTGTGGTACCGCACGTTTCTCACGAAGGTCTGGCTTTCGACAGCAGCAACAGCATGTATTTTATCGACGAGTTGAATGGCGGTTCGATTTTTAAATACGTGTCAGCAAATCCGTTAGCAACCACTGGCGACGACTTTTTCGCCGCAGGCCAAACTTTCGCCATGAAAGTGGGTGCTGGTAGCCAGTTCGAAGGTAACAACGGTCCAGCTATTACGGGTGGTTTTACTTGGGAAGCTATCACAAACACTAGCGGTAGCGCGTTAACTGGTGTTTCTGTTCTGGCTAAAGACGGAAATATCGATGGCCGCGCTTCAGCTACAGCAGTGAGTGCTACCGGCTACAACCGTCCGGAAGATTTGGAAGTTCAAAATTTGGGCGGCAATCAGTTGATTTATTTTGCTACTACAGATTCTGACACCAACGCCAATACTACAGATGGCCGTAGCCGCATTTATAACTTCAATGTAGCTACAAACACCGTTAGCCTGTTTGCCGATTCCAACACCATTGATTTGGCAACCGGTTTGGCGGTGGGTGGCGGCTTGAGAAATGCCGATAACTTGGCAATCGATGCCGAAGGCAATATGTACATCATCGAAGACCGCGATGGTGCTATCGACGACGATATTTGGTTTGCCAAAGACATCAATAAAGACGGTGATTTGTTGGACGCAGGCGAAGGTCTGGCTCGTTGGGCTTCTAACGGCACTGTAGGTTCCGAGTTCACTGGCTTGTACTTCGATAAATTCAACGCAAACGTCGCTTACGTCAACATTCAACATCCTAACAGCGGTGTTGATCGCACGATGAGGATCACCGCAACGCCAGC
This sequence comes from Methylomonas sp. 2F7, assembly GCF_057126975.1. Classification (NCBI taxonomy): domain Bacteria; kingdom Pseudomonadati; phylum Pseudomonadota; class Gammaproteobacteria; order Methylococcales; family Methylococcaceae; genus Methylomonas; species Methylomonas sp. 2F7. The sequence goes on along the minus strand of NZ_CP195203.1, from coordinate 3,076,324 downwards.
GGCTGTGCCAGTACCTGGCGCGGTTTGGTTGTTCGGTTCAGCATTGGCTGGCTTCGTTGGCATGCGTCGCCGCAAAGCTTAATTGCTTAGGGAGGCAGGAACGCCTCCAATTTTAATGAGGGCTCGGCATTTGCCGGGCCTTTTTTGTATTTCTGAATGACTAGCCGACTTGCCTTTGTTAGGCAAGCGAGCACTCAAAAACTGGAGAATCTCATGTTACGCAAAGTTTTAGCTGCGGCAGTGCTGATGGCCGCTGGCGTTAATGCGCACGCTGCTTTATCAACTGGCGACATCGCATTTACTTCCTTTAACGCTGATGAAGATGGTTTTTCATTCGTGACTTTCGTTGATCTTGGTGCCAACACCGTGATTCACTTCAACGACAATGAGTGGAACGGCAGCGCGATTGGTGCGGGCGGTGCTTTCAATACCGGCGAAGGTATTATGTCCTGGAACAGTGGCGCTTCGACCATTGCTGCCGGAACTGTCGTGCGTTTCAGCAAATATGATCAACTATCGCGCTCAGTATCGGCGGGTTCTTTGTTCGGTGCGTCCGGCGACAATGGTATGAACGCCACTAACGAAACGATTTATGCCCTATTAGGCTCAACTGCGAATGCACCAACGACATTCTTGGCTGCGGTTTCTAATGGAGGGTTTGGCAGTAACGGTACTTTGACAAATACTGGTTTGGCGGTAGGTACTAGCGCAGTCCAATTGAACAGCAGCACCGACTATGCCGGGTATAACGGCGTACGCAGCGGAAAAGCCACTTTCGCAGAATACAAAGCTTTGGTGAATACTAACGCGAATTGGACTAACCTGGGTGACGGTGTTTTCGCAGCGCAAGTTCCAAATACCACTAACTTCACGGTCACCGCTGCTCCTGTGCCAGTCCCTGGCGCCGTCTGGTTGTTCGGTTCCGCATTGTTAGGTTTTTTGGGCGTTCGTCGTAAAGCTTAAGTTATCAGCGGATTCAAGCAAGCTTTGAACCGGTTGATTCCGATTGAGGTTAGGCAAACTTACCAAGAACGGAATCAACAACATACCTTTCGTTTTATACCCTTGTGGGTATTGAGTCTGTCACAGAACTAAATCACCGTAGTTCAAGATCTTGGCAATTTCTTTGGAAATGGCGATTTGAGGTGGCTTGCTTCAAATCAGTTGGCAACTGACTGATCAGGAAATGACTTTATTGGTGTTGAATTGATCGCAGGTGAAACTGAAGACTTTTTAACGCCGTGCCTGTGAATTCAGGCACGGCGGAGATAGTTTGAGAGTTAGGAGTAGATTACGTGAGGTTTACCGTCACCGGCGACGATTTCGCCGATGCTGAATGCGGTTTCGCCTTGCTGTGTCAATATTTCCAGCGTGGCGGCTTCATCTTCCGCCGCGACGCAGACAATCATGCCGATGCCGCAGTTGAAAGTGACCAGCATGTCGGCCAGTTCCACGTTACCTTGTTGTTGCAGCCAGACGAAAATCTCCGGCAATTGCCAGGCCGATAGTTGCACATTGGCGTTCAGACCGTTGGGTAACACGCGCGGCAGGTTTTCGGTAATGCCGCCGCCGGTGATATGGGCCATTGCATGCACCGGCACGGTTTTTAGCAGTTCCAACAGTGGTTTGACGTAGATGCGAGTCGGAGTTAGCAGGGTCTCGCCGAGTGGTTTGCCGTTGACGCTATCGGTCCAGGCCAGACCACTACGAGCGACGATTTTGCGAATCAAGGAATAGCCGTTGGAATGCGGGCCGGACGAGGCCAGAGCGATCAGTTTGTCGCCGGCTTGCACTTTGCTACCGTCGATGATGTGGCCTTTTTCGACGATACCGACGCAAAAGCCGGCCAAGTCGTAATCGCCATCCGCGTACATGCCGGGCATTTCCGCAGTTTCACCACCAACTAATGCCGCGCCGGACTGTTCGCAGCCTTTACCAATGCCTTCGATGACACTGGCGGCGGTGTCGACTTCCAGCTTGCCGGTGGCGAAATAATCCAGGAAAAACAGCGGCTCGGCGCCCTGGACGATAATGTCGTTAACGCACATGGCTACTAGGTCGATACCGACGCTGTTGTGGATGTTTAAATCCAGCGCCAGCTTTAATTTGGTGCCGACGCCATCGGTGCCGGATACGAGTACTGGGTGTTTGTAACGATCCAGCGGTAATTCGAACAGCGAACCGAAGCCGCCTAAACCGGCCATGACGCCCGCATTACGGGTTTTGGCCGCGATGGGTTTGATGCGTTCGACTAAAGCGTTGCCGGCTTCAATATCGACGCCCGCGCTTTTATAATTCAGGCGGTCTTGTTGTTGTTCGCTCAATGTCAGTCTCTCGTTAAAGTTAAGGTTGAAACGGGCGATATTGTACTATAGTTCCCATTAATGCACTGTCAGGGTAGGCTTGTGGTCAAGGTTTTTATGAAGGGTAAATCCGGGTTTTTAAGGCTGTGTTTGTGGGGATTGTTGTGCAATTGCCCATTAGCAGAGGCTGTCGAGGTAAAAGGCTTGTATGAGATTGAGCTGATAGCCAATAGTCAGTCCGCCGAGGATAGAACGCAAGCGATCAAGCAGGCCATGTATGCCGTTCTAAGTCGGGTCTTGGTGTCGGAGGATATTTCCAAAATTCCGGTGGTGCAGCAGGCTTTGTCCAGTGCGCAGAACTACGTCAAGCAATCGCAATTTTCCTTGATTTCCGCCGACGAACTGCCCGACACCGACGCGCGTTTACTCAGAGTGCAGTTTGATGAAGACCAATTGATGGAAGTCATGCGCAAAAGCCAAGTAGGCATTTGGAGCGAGATCAGGCCGGAAACCCTGGTGTGGCTGGTCGTCGATGACGAAGAGGGGCGGCGGTTTTACAACGCTGACAGCATGCCGGAATTGGAAAGCGCATTGGCGTTTGCGTCGAAAATTAAAGGCGTGCCGATGATATTTCCGATGTTGGATTTGGAAGAACAGCAAAAAATCTCGCTGAGCGAAGTGCTAAGCGCTGATTCACGCAATTTACTAGCGGTATCTGCCCGCTACGAAGTGACGTCGGTGATGGCCGGTCGCATTGCTAAGAAAGGCGATTGCTGGCAGGGGGAATGGGCGTTTTATTTTGACGGCAAGATCAAGCAATGGAGCGGGGCTTGTTTACCTTTAAAAGCGGCAGCGGTTGTGGGTGTGCAAGGTGCCTACGACGTGCTGTCCAATTATTACGGCGTTAAACCGGAAGCCTCAGCCGCCCACTAGGCTGTAGATGCCGTAAGCGCCGCCGTAAGTGGTTAAAAAATAAAACAAAGATACCACCAGGCTGGCTGGTGTATTCACTTGCAATACGTCCTTAAAGATCCGCGCGACGATTGCCATGTCCCATAGGAAAAACAAAGCCAAGGTTGCATAGCTGGGCGTATCTTCCGCCACGGTTACCCAAAACACGATAGGGATCAGAAAGATCGCGACGACATTTTCACAAAACAAAATGGCCGACGCGACTTGTATGAAGGTATAAAAGGTTTTATTCAGTACTAACACCAGCGCGATAAAGCCCAGGGTTAGCAATACTTCCAAGGCTACCTCGAAGATTGCGTCGATGTCGTCAGACATGTTGAATTGAATAAAAAACACGGCGATAAAATAAAAAATCGCATTGTTTTTAAAAAAGCGCGTCGATCTGGGCAGGTCCAAGACCGAGACATTGAACCAGCACAGCGGGAAATAATGTCTGAAGATTTCCATTACGATGCACGCTACTTAATCAGTTTTCCTCAGAGTCGGCATAAGGATACGCGTCGTATTGGCTGCGATATTCCGGTTGCTGACTATGGCTGAACTGGTCGTTCAGAGCTTGCACCAAATCTTTGCTTTGCTCGATAAGACCGTTTAGCTTTTTACGGTTTTTCTTGGTTTTACCGACCGGGTCGGTGATCGGCATCAAAATTCGCCAGAAGCTCAGGCTTTTTTCAAACAACCCCGCCAAATCTTCGCTGAGATTTAACTGTTTTTGCCGCTTGTGCAATTGCTTGATCAGGAATTTGGCATGCACCCGGCTGACGACTATATGTAGCGGCGTCAACACGCCGATCAACACCGCGAGAATGGCTGGGCCTATCAGCGGATCGATCAGTAATTCGAGGATGCCCACGGCGATTTCTGCAAATAACATCAACATCACCACAAAACCCAGCACGATTAAGGTGGAGGCGTTGCATCTATCTTTCCAGGTGGTCAAGGCTTCTTCCACTTCCGGGAAAATGGTGTCGTCAATTGCGCGGATACTGTTTTCTAGTGTGCCGAGTATGCGGTATGAGCGATCATTATTAATGTTGTTGAAGCGCTGATCGAACAGCGAGGTATCGCCGGATTGCGATAACACAATGAATTGGCCGGTGTGGATGCCCAGTTCGGCCAGGCGGCGTTGCCAGGATGCGGCGATTTCCTGGCTTTTCAGCGCATCGATAGTGATTTCGGAATGATCGATGACGAATATAAATTTGTTGGCATCCTGGTGGGCAACGATCTCTGCCAGGGTGTCCTTGATCAAATCGGCGTCGGCTTCGAATAAGTCGTTAAATACCAGTACCAGATCGGAGATGCCTATTACGTATTTCCGCAGTAGGCCGGACACCGGATTTTCCGCCGCCGGATTTAATACCGGAGTGTCGATCAACAGCTTATTTTTCAATTTGCCGCTATTGACGGTGACCAGTTCCAGATAACCGTTAAGTTTGCTGCCTTCGCCGTTGGCGGCCAAATCGATTTGACGGCTGATTTGATAAAACGGCAAGCGGTGGTCGGCGTCCAATGCGGTACCGGGTAGGGTAGCGGTATTGGTTTGCGGTGTATATTGCAGTACGGTGAATTTATGGCGGGCGGTGTGCAGTTGTACGCCCAGGTAGCGATTGACAAAGTCTGATTTGGCTGGTGAGTAACCGCCCAAGGTGCTGACAATTGGCCACCAACTGGTTTTGCGCGCGGTAGTCTCGTCGTTATCGATCAAACCCAGTTCAAACTCGATTTCATCGAGATCCTGAAATATCTTGGCGGTTTTTTGCAAAACCGGATCGTTCGCCGCGAACTGTCTTTCAAGATTGGTCAGGTGTTTACTTACCGTTTTATCCGCCATTAGATATAAACCTTCTCTGCTTGTTATTGAGGTTAATCAGACGGCGGGAGTATACACCGAAGGCATTTAAACGGATAAAAAAACCTGCCGGTTTTTGCCGGCCAAAATGCCTCAGCAAACGGCTATCGAGGACGCCCCGCTGTGCAGGAAATGGCGGTTTCCCGGCAGCGGGGGCGCTTATTCTTTAATATCTAGCTCCTTGATTTTGCGGGTCAAGGTATTACGACCATAGCCCAGCAACAGTGCTGCTTCGTGTTTGCGACCATGCGTATGATTCAAAGCCGCTTCAATCAACAGAGTTTCTAAGGTGGGAATAGCCTGTTTGGCGATGTCCACTTTGCCGGTCGTTAATTGTTGCTTGACCCAGTTTTTAAACTGGCTTTCCCAATCTCCCGGTGTTGTTTCGCCGGATGCGGAATCGCCGCTATTGTGGGTCAGTTCCGGCGGTAAATCTTCCAGATGAATTTCCCGGCCGGAGGCCATCACCGTCAGCCAGCGGCAGATATTTTCCAGTTGCCGCACATTACCAGGCCACTTCAAACCGCTTAAAAATGCCTCGGTTTCCGGCTTTAACAGTTTGATCTCGGTATTCAGTTCCTTCGCGCTTTGATACAGATAATGCCGCATCAACAAGCCTATATCCTGCCTGCGTTCGCGCAATGGCGGAATATGAATCCGAATCACGTTCAGTCGGTGAAACAAGTCTTCCCGAAACCGGCCCTGGGCCACCAGCGCTTCCAGGTCCTGGTGGGTGGCGGCGATGATGCGCACGTTCACTCTTACCGAGGTGTGAGCACCTACGGGATAAAACTCATTGTCCGCCAGTACCCGCAGCAAGCGGGTTTGCAATTCGGCGGGCATGTCGCCGATTTCATCCAGAAACAATGTGCCGTTGTTGGCTTGTTCGAATCGACCGATACGCCGGGCTTGGGCACCGGTAAACGCACCTTTTTCATGGCCGAATAGTTCGGATTCCATCAAGTCTTTAGGAATGGCCGCCATATTCAGGGCTATGAACGGTTGCTCGGCGCGCGGACTGTGGCGATGCAGGGCCTTGGCGACCAGTTCCTTACCTGTGCCGGATTCGCCGTTAATCAGTACGGTGATGTGCGAGCGCGCCAGACGGCCTATCGCCCGAAACACTTCTTGCATGGCCGGCGCTTCGCCGATGATTTCCGGAGTTTCCTCCACGGTCGGCGGGGCTTGCACAATGTCGCTTTGCCGTTGTTTGCTGTGAGCGCAGGCGCGTTGTACGGTTTCGACGACTTCGGTGACATCGAAGGGTTTAGGCAGGTATTCGAACGCCCCGCCGTGAAACGCCGACACCGCGCTTTCCAGGTCGGAATGAGCGGTCATCACGATCACCGGTAAATCCGGATAACTGTTTTGAATGTTCCGCAACAACTCGAAGCCGTCCATGCCCGGCATGCGAATATCGGTGATCAATACTTGCGGCAGCCCGCCAGGTAGTGATTTCAACAATTCGTTGGCGCTAGCGAAGCTTTGCGTATGCACGCCGGCTTTTTGCAAGGCTTTTTCAAGTACCCAGCGGATGGATTTGTCATCATCGACAATCCAGACCTTGTCAGGTATTTGCATGATTCGTCTCCAAAGGTAGGTAGATGGAAAATACGGTGTTGCCCGGCTCGCTTTCGCATTCGATCAAGCCGTTGTGTTGGTTGATCAAAGATTGAGCAATAGATAGGCCAAGTCCGGTGCCCTCGGCACGGCCAGTAATCATTGGATAAAAAATCTGTCCCATCAGCTCGGGTTTGATACCCGGGCCGTTATCGATAATGTCGATTTTTACGGTCAGTTTGTAGCGTTTGCGACCTATGGTCATATGCCGTTGCACCCGGGTTTTCATGGTAATCACACCGTGGTTCTGTACTGCCTGCACGGCATTACGGACGATATTCAGAATGGCCTGGATCAGCTGGTTTTTGTCGGCGAAAATTTCCGGGATGCTCGGGTCGTAATTGGTATGCAGCATAATGCCGTGTGCGGCTTCTACCGTGACCAGATGTCGGACGCGTTCCAGTACTTCGTGAATATTCAGCTGGCTTTTATGCGCGGGTTTGTTGGGGCCGAGCATTTTGTCCATTAGATCCTGCAAGCGGTCGGACTCGGCGATAATGATTTGCGTATATTCCTTTAATTCAGGATCTTGCAGTTCCAGGTCCAGCAATTGCGCCGCGCCGCGCAAACCGCCCAGCGGATTCTTGATTTCATGCGCTAAGCCGCGCACCAACATGCGGCTGGTGTTTTGCTGGGCCAGCAATTGTTCTTCCTTGGTAATGCGTAAATGCCGGTCTACCTGTTGCAGTTCGATCAGGATTTCGCTTAATTTTCCATCCTCGAGCAACGGAGTGGCGCTTAGGTTAACCGTAATCGATTGACTTAGCCGCTCTAGGATTAATTCTCTATCGACCAGCGGCTCCAGCAAATACAAACGCGGCAGCAAATCGTTAAATAGGGTGTTATGCGCGGTTTTGAATAGTTTGTGCGCCGTTTGGCCAAGCAAATGTTTGGCGCTGTCGGCAAGCAGCATCTCGCCGGCGGGATTGATATAGGTCAGGCGCAAGTCCTTGTCAAACAGCAGGATTGCTTCGTTTAAATGATCCAGTATCTTTTTGTGCACGGGCTAATTTAAGTTTTAAGGGTTATAGTGAATAAGCAATTTGTACGCCAAGCCTAAAGTTGCCTTATCGGCCCATTTACCGGGTAAAAAACAGCTCGAATGCACAATATTAGTGCGTTCGCCCGAATTGATGGTTCATGTTAGTGCAAAGGTGGGCTAGGGCTGGGGTTTTTATCACTATCCCGGCTTTAAGCCTTATGCGCTGGTATAGGATCAATATCGATCACGGCGGCAAAAATGTTTGAGAAGCCTATCAGCAAACTCCGATACTCGGCTATGCGCTATATGTCTGCACTATATTGGTGCTAGTGAGTTTGATTTGAGTCAAGCGAAGTTCCAGGGTGATAGCGGTCAAGTCTAGCCGTTTGCATCAAGTATGCTGGCCCCTGTGTCTGCGGAAATGACCGCACCATGGGTTGAGGGAGCTGGTTAATAAACCGGTTGGGGCGCTTGGGTGATAAGATTTTTTATAGGGTATTTCCCTGTCGATGACAAACTTTGATCTGAATTGGTGCGCCTGTCAGCACGAGTAACCAGGCTGGTGCGTCAATCGAACAGCTGTGTCGCTAATTCGGTGCACTTGTCGATTGGCGACTAGTCAGCGTAATCGACGATCAACGGCGCATGGTCGCTGAAGCGTTGCTCTTTAAAAATGCTGGTTGACTGCGCTCGGCTGGCAATGCCCGGCGTGGCGACTTGATAATCGATGCGCCAACCGACATTCTTGGCCCAAGCCTGGCCGCGATTGCTCCACCAGGTGTAGCAGGCGTCGGTAGCGTCTGGATGCAGACGGCGATAGACGTCCACCCAGCCCAACTCATCGTAAACTTGGGTCATCCAGGCCCTTTCCGCCGGTAAAAAACCGGAGTTTTTCTGATTGCCGCGCCAGTTTTTCAAATCGGCTTCTTTGTGGGCGATATTCCAGTCACCGCAAATTACTACTTCCCGGCCGCTGGCTTTCAGTTCGGCAAGATGCGGGTTGAAGCGCTCCATCACGCTGTATTTGACCGTTTGCCGCTCCTCGCTGCTGGAGCCGGACGGTAGATACAGGGAAATGACCGATAGATTACCGACTTGCACTTCCAGATAGCGGCCCTCGCTATCGATGTCGGCATGCCCTAAGCCTGCTATTACTGCATCTGCCGGCTGTTTGCTGTAGATGCCTACGCCGCTGTAGCCTTTCTTTTCAGCATAATGAAAATAACCGTGTAGACCTTTCGGAGTCAGCATCTCGGCTGTCATATCGCCGGCCTGGGCTTTGAGTTCTTGTAGGCAGACGAAGTCTGGATTTTGGGTGTCTAACCAGTCGTAAAAACCTTTTCTGGTTGCCGAACGAATGCCGTTTAGATTGACGGAGATGATGCGGAGCATGGATAGTGGGGGATCTAAGGGCTAGGTTAATAAACTGCGTCGCAGTTTAACAGTTTCGATGCCATCGCCCCAAAAGCGCTTACTGACTTTTGGCCGACACACTCCGCGCGCGTCTGCCGGTAAAAAAGGCTTTAGCCCTTACTCAACAATTGCCGGGCGCGGCTGTCCGCACCGGAAGGCAGCTGGTTCGGGCCGGATTTAATCCAGGCCACTATGTCCTGCCAGGCGGTAGGGGCTTGTAGGTCGCGGAGCAGCATGTGGTAACCGTTCTGGTAAATAGCCACGGTTTTTTCTGCTGTATCGGTGGTCAACATTTGCTGCAAGAAAGCGTAAGTCGGCTCCTTGGGGATGACTTCGTCTTTCTCGCCGTACAGCATCAGCGTATGCGCCCGCAGCGAGCCGGCGCTGTCGAACGCGGCGTCCATCAGGTTGGTTAAGCCGTATACCGTTTCCACGCGGGTGGCCTTGATCACCATCGGATCGCGGCCCATCGCCCGCAGCATGTCGATATTATCCGACGGCATGATCTCCAGCCCGCTACCGGTCAAGGTTAGCCAGGGCAGACTATGCGCCAGCGTCCATAACAAACTGGTTTGATACCAAGGCATGGTCGACCTGGCCCATAGCGCCGGCGCGGCGAGGATGATGCCGGCCACATCCGGCATATCGTCCTGCTGCACGGCGGTAATCACAATCGCGCCGCCCATGCTTTCGCCCAGTAGGTAAAGCGGTTTGTTCGGGTAGCGCTGTTTCAGCAGGCGGGTTAATTGTTTTAAATCCTGTGCGTAAGCCTCGCTGCCCGCCCACAGCCCACGCTGCGGTGCTGCGCCGAAACCGCGTTGGTCGTAAGCGAAACAGGCTATGCCGAGTTTGCTGAAATAATTGCCCGGCGCATCGAAGAAGTGGCTGTAATCGTTAAAGCCGTGCAGCGCAATGATCACTGCGTTGGGTTCGGTGTCGGGCAGCCAGCGGCGTAGCGGTAGACTGGCGCCGTCTTCGGTTAGAAAAGTATTCTCGCCCAGCTGCGCGGTATTGGTCTTAGCGCCGGGTGGATAGCTCATCGGCATACAGCCGCTCAGCGAGAGCAGCAATACGCCAGCCAACGGCGGCATGCGTTTCCGATACGGTTTGCGAGCGTTCACTATTTTCAAAATAAGATTTTTCATTGCTAACACATTATTTCAGCATTGAATTTCCCAAAGTTTCCCCCGCTTATGATTCGCTAAGCGGAGGATTGTTCCAGTCAAACTTATCTTAGCTGACGCGGGCGAATGGTTTTATGACAATTCAGGAATGGCTAGTTTCCTGTTATCGAACTATTCATCGTCCCACAAAATAGGAAAGGCTTTACGCACCCGTTCGATGGCCTCCTGATCGACGTTTTTGCCGCGCAAGGTCAGCACCAAGGCGTAAATATCCTGGGTGCTGACTTTAAACGTGCGTTTGGGATCGGCTTTAACCGAGCTGGATAAACGTTTGATCGTTGTATGGAAGGGTAGGGGTTTGGCAACGGGCTGCGCGGGTCGGGACAGTTCGCTTTCGATAATGTCTTTTTCGTTGCCGGGCGGTGCGTTTAAGGCTTTACGCAAGATGTCGCGTGCCCTGGCCCAGGACAGCTCGCCGCCGGCCAGTTTTTCGCGCATTGTTTCTGTGGTCAGCGGTGCGTAGCGAATGATATCGTCGATCCAGCTGACACTTTTGTCGAAGAATTCGGCGATGCGCTCCCTGGACCAGTTGGCATTGTTCAAGTAAATGACGGTCTGGAAATAATCGGTGATGCGGGTGTCGACGCGGTCGGAATTCAGTTTTAGATTCAGCGCCTTGATTTCATCCGGGTCGCCGGTGACGATTCTGACGTCCACTCTATCGAAATAGCCGGGATTGGCGCGGCGGATGCCTTGAATGGCCTCCATGCGATGAAAGCCGCCTACCAGATAATATTCGCGGTTGTTACGCTCCCAAACCACCAGTGGCTCGAACAAGCCATTGACCACGATGTCTTTTTCCAGATGCGCGACCTTGGCCCGATCCAGTTCTCTATGGTTGGTGAGCGTGTGATGAAATTCAATCTGATCGATGGGTAAATATTCGTAGCGTTTGGTAGCGAGCATAGGCGGTTCTCTGGGTTGTCAGGTGTCTATAAAAAGACTTAAGCGAGCTTAAGCCAATATCTTACTAACGCTGGATTTACGGTACCACCATCGCATTTTTTTATACGAAATTCAATCGCGTAGGTCCTCTTGCCGGAGATGCTAACGGTCTAAAATGGAATTGCCCTGTTAGCCAAGCACCTTCAGCACGATCGATAAGTAGTCGGTGTAGCCGATGGCGGCGGCCATAATGATTAACAACACGCCCTGAAAAATGGGGCGTTGTACAAAAGGCTTATAAGTGTCCTCGGCATAGCGTTCAGCCAAGTCAGACAGACTTGCCAGTTTGCCGGCTAGTGGAGGGTTGTCGGCGTTACCTTGATTGGCTATGGACAGGCGGCGCAGATTTTTCAGAGATTCGTGTTCGGTTTTATCCGCCACTGCTTTTAGGCGAAAATCACAATAGAACAAATAGGCGATGCAAACGCCGATCACGATCAACAATCCGGGCGGTGTATGCCAGTTATCAAAATAACTCATTCGTGCCAACACCATAAGGGCCGCAGCGAATAGCGGGTAAGAGATCAGGCGGCTGGCTTGTTGCGTCATATCGCCCACTAGACGGATCGTCACCCAATCCTGCAGGTAAGCATTATCAATATTCAGCGTGGCGCGATATTCTTCCGTCATCGATACCGGCCAGGGCTCGGCACGTGGGATGGAGCGGATAAACTGGATGATCGCTTGCGCTGCTTCGGTGACGCTAATCATCAAAAACAAATAGGTCGGGACTAGCACCAATCGTAACAATATAAAGTCAAGGTGATAGACAAACTCGCCACGATAAGGTGTAAACGGTACACCCAGTGACAGAATTATGGCAAAGGTGAGTAGCCAGGCTGCTAGCGTCAAGATGCCAACTCTACCCATACTCAAGTTTCGTTCAAGTCGTCTTTGTAATGATTGATCATGCGCATGGCAACGATTATCAGCAGACACACCAAACTTACCGCTGAAATTCAGCCGTTCCCAAAATAACCGCGGAAACTTGACGGTTTCGATTACCCAAAACACCGTAGTCACCAGTGCCGCGAATCGGATCGCCTCAGTTGTCCACATGCTGACACCCTCTATTAGCGCTATAGGTTCGGTCTGTTCAGTGTTCAGCACGAATGCCGTTAGTCCGCAACCCACTAGCAGACAAAACAGCAGCCAAGTTCGTTGCAAACTTAGTACGCTGACTTCTATCGGCAGTTTGGCAGCATCCGCGATATTTATTTTGCGATGAAAATAAAGCCACAGGCAGGCAAACAACAAGGCGCAGATTAGAATTTTCAGCGCGATGCGGAAAAACTTTAAAAAGGGTTGATCCGCTAATAATGGTTGCTGCTCGATGTCCATTCTTTGGGCCTTATCCCTAGTGTTGCCGGCTGCCTGGATAAATCTGGCCATAGGGCCAAGCACTTTGCAATCCTTACGTCTGGTTTGAGGTTCGGAATTCGCATGGCTGAGCGGGAACGCCTTGGTACGACCGATTTCGTGTATCGCTGGGTGACTGAACACTGTTTGGTCTAATACGATTTGACTGTCTATGGTATTGCATATTTCCGTTACCGAAGTCGGCTCAGAGGAAGTGGGATTGGAGTCCCATAATGCCATTTGCGCGGCTAAAAAATAGGCGGTTTGGTAACTGTCGCGGAATGGCGGAATGCCGTGTTGCAATTCCTGTGGCAGTTGTAAGCCGAAACTGGATACCACAATCAGGTTCCGCGCCCACTCGTTTTGATCGGGGTGTAAAAACCGGGCATCCATGACGTTCGTGAAATACCAAATGTCCGGAAACTTCGCGTGTAGAGCTTGTAAAACCAAAAGCTTGTCGTAGACATCGCTACCTAGGATGCCGATGGCGCCAATGCTGTGGTTGCTGTCTTCAAGCTTCTCTTCTATGTCTTGGATCTGATTGGTCAGCCGGCGCATGTAGTCGAATTGACTATCGCCGTCAGCATGTTCCATGGCTTTCGATGTATCGGAGGAACTTCCGGATTCATTGTCGCCGGATTTGGTAGCGGTACTCGATGAGCTTTGGCCCCGCAGCGTTTTGCCGTCCAATCCGCGAAAATAAGTGTATTGGTGTATGTATCGGCGCAGGCAGTCTGATTTTGGGGTTGGTTGGCCATTGCAATCCGTAACCGGATTTTCTCCGTTCATAGCCGTTTTAACCAAGGCATCCGCAAATGTGGTGCCTATATGGTAGGCATACAATGATTCGGTTTCGGAAATCAATACCACGTGCTTAGTGGAATTAGCCAAGTTGGCGCGGTTGCCGATTCGGACGCCGCGTAGTGCCAATTCCTTACTCAAGGCCGTGGCTAACTGGCTGTCGGTTGCGGTTGTACGAATAAAAGGCAGGCCGTCTCCGAAATGCTGGGTCAAATTGCTGGGTTCATTCGTGTCTGGAGTCCTGGCGCCAAACAGCAATTTACCTTCATCGACGGTCGCTCGAGGCGAATATATTCGAAATAAGGGCTTTCCATCGGATTTAGCGGCCTGCTTGACCGCCCGAGCCATGGTTTGCAATTCGTCAGACGTCGCCGGCCCCAGCACATTGAATTCCAGATTGAATTGACTGTTTTTCAGATAAATCTTGCGGAGATTCTGGAACAAGTCGCGCAGCGGCTGATAGCCGAACAGCTTGTTGTCCAGGTATAACACTAAGATCGGCGGATGTTTATCGTCATCCCGAAGTGAGTACACTGGATTGGGTTTCCACACCAGAGATTCGAAGGCGATTAAGGTACTGGTATCGTTAAGCCGGTAATTGACGTAGCCAATATGCTCAGCGTCACTAGGCGCATACTCGTTGTTTTGGTCGGCTGTCAGTCCGGACAGCACCGCATAGCGGATACGCCGGCGGGTTTCTACGTCTTCCTGATAGTGACCATTCGGCATCAGAGTGGCCATCACAATTTGCCGCGTGTCGCGTAATTCACCCAACTGCTTTTGAACGGTTTTTATCACTTCTTCAGTGTTTTTATATTGCTGATAATTCTCGCGGTTTAAATTTTGGTTGGCAATGGCTTCGAATGGGTCTTGCCACAAACGCGCGTCCACGTCCGATTTAAACCCTGCTTGCTGCTGCGGTATCGGTGCTTTGTTAGGTCTGGAATCGTTGAAGGGGCTTTGACCGACGAACAGGCTGCCACCCAGAATGATCAAGAGCAAACTTAATACGTTTGGCGAAATCAGCGAGGATTTGTTTTCTTTGGACATAAGCGCCAAGCTTTGATTGATATGGAGAGATAGTGGGACATACCCGGTTGTGCTACTAGACTAACACTAGAAGTTTTCGGCTTCAAAGGCAGAAACTAACAACGATTTTTGTAAAATTACACTATCTAGCAGGGTGCGGAATCCAAATTTCGCGAACCGAGGCCATAAAATCCACGTTTATTTCCGCAACAACCAAGGATTGCCGCCGATGGCGGTGAGGTTGGTGGTGACGGTTTGTTCGTTGGCGAAGCGTTGCAAGTAGTGGGGGCCGCCGGCTTTCGGGCCGGTGCCGGATAAGCCCATGCCGCCGAACGGCTGCACGCCGACTACTGCGCCTATCATGTTGCGATTGATGTAAATGTTGCCGACCCGCGCGTGTTGCTGGATGTAACGCATATTGGCGTTGATGCGGCTGTGAATACCCAGCGTCAAGCCGTAGCCGCTGGCATTGATGGCTTCGACCACTTTTGCCAGCTCGTTGGCTTGGTAACGGACAATATGCAGGATGGGGCCGAACACTTCGTGGTCAAGGAAGGATAGTGCCGGTATTTCCGCCAACGTGGGTGAAAAAAAGCAGCCGTCTGCCAGATTGGGAGGTATGGGCAATTGATACAACAGCTTGGCTTCGTGTTTAAGCTTTTCGATGTGGTTCAGTAGTTTGGCTAAGGCGTGTCTATCAATGATAGGGCCGACGTCGGTGGCTATATCCATTGGCGAGCCAAGCCGGAGCAAGCGCATCGCACCGATTAAGCGGGCGATGACGCTGTCGGCGATAGCCTCCGGCAGAAACAATACCCGCAACGCCGAGCAGCGTTGGCCGGCGCTGTTAAACGCCGATAGCAAGGCGTCCGCGACCAGTTGTTCCTGATGCGCGGAGCTATCGGCGATCATCACGTTTTGCCCACCGGTTTCGGCAATCAAGCTGGCGATGGCGCAGCTACGATTCGCCAGTTGCCGGTTGATGTGCTGCGCGGTGGCGACGGAGCCGGTAAACGCGACGCCGGAGACGCGTTCGTCACTCAACAAGTGCCGGCCAATCTCAGCGCCGTCGCCGGGTAAAAACTGCAATACCTGTTCCGGGACCCCGGCGCTATGCAACAGGCGTAGGCAAGCCATGCCTGTTAACGAAGTCTGCAAAGCCGGTTTGGCGATCACGGTATTGCCGGCCGCCAGCGCAGCGGCGATTTGGCCGATGAAAATTGCAATCGGAAAATTCCATGGGCTAATACAGACAAACACGCCGCGTTCGATCTGAAGCAACTGATTATCTTCGCCGGTGGGGCCTGGCAGTTGCTGGGGCTGAGCGAATTGCTCGACTGCGCAGGCCGCATAATAGCGGCAGAGATCGACCGCTTCCCGCACCTCTGCCAGCGCGTCGAGCAGGGTTCGACCGCCTTCGCGGATGCACAGCGCCACCATTTCCAGGCGCTGCTGTTCCAATAAGTCCGCTGCTTTACGCAGATACCCGGCGCGGGTTGCGACTGGGCATAAACGCCAGTCATTGAACGCGCTGGCTGCTTGTTGCAAGGCTTGTTCTATATCACTTTGGGAACTGAATACCACTTCGCCAACCAGTCTATGTCGGTCATGCGGACTATAAACAGGATGCGGTTCGCCAGGAGTTTGCCGACCGGCGACCATTGGCGCAGCTTGCAATTTGTGGTCGGACATTGCGGCCAAGTCCTGTTGCAACTGCTGCAATACCTCAGGATTACTCAAATTCAGCCCCTGCGAATTCCGGCGTTGCGCGCCAAATAACTCGCTGGGTACAGCCAACGGTTCAGAATCGACTTGATTTAACTGAGCCGACGGATCGCCGGACAGCATAGCCGAGCTAAGTGCCGGATTTTCGATTTGATTGATGAACGAGGTATTCGCGCCGTTCTCCAGTAAGCGTCTGACCAGATAAGGCAACAAATCCCGGTAATTGCCGACCGGTGCGTACACTCGGCATTTGATAGGGCGCTGATTTAACAACTCGTCATACAAACCGCTACCCATACCGTGCAGGCGCTGGAATTCAAATCCCGGATGGCCTTTGCCAAACTCGCAAATCGCCGCTACGCTGTAGGCGTTATGCGTGGCAAATTGCGGATAAAACGCCTGCGGCTTTGACAGGATCAGTCTGGCGCAAGCCAGATAAGACAAGTCGGTGGCGGCCTTGCGGGTAAATACCGGGTAATCGTCCCAGCCGTTTTCCTGGGCGCGCTTGATTTCGCTATCCCAGTAGGCGCCTTTCACCAAGCGAATGGGGATGATACGCTGCTGTGTTTCGGCCAATACCGCCAGCCAATCGATCACTGCCACGGCGCGTTTTTGGTAAGCCTGCACCGCCAAACCAAAACCCGGCCAGCCGGCCAGTGCCATATCGTTAAATACCGCCGCGAAAATATCCAAAGACATGTCCAGCCTTTCGGCTTCTTCCGCATCGACAGTCACGGAAATATTCGCGGCGCGGGCCAGCTTGGCCAAGGCCAACAGCTTGCTGCTGATTGCCGGCACTGCGCAGCGATGCTGCAAGGGTTCATACCGTGGATAAAGTGCCGAGAGCTTGATGGAAATGCCGGGGTTGGCAAATAAATCCGCGTTAGCAGATTCGGCCAGCGTTTCAATTGCCTGGCGATAGGCCGCGAAATAGCGCTCAGCATCCTCTTCGGTCAAGGCCGCTTCGCCGAGCATATCGAAGGAATAGCGGTAGGCAGGGTTGCGACCACCTTGTGCTATAGCGCTTGTTATATCTTCTGCGATCACGAAATGCTCGGCCATTTGCTGCATGGCTTGCTTGATGGCTGTGCGGATCAGCGGCTCGCCCAGCCGGCTTAACACGCCAGCGAAAACCCGTTGTTGAACCAGCGCTTCCATTTTGCCGCTCACCCACAACGCGCTGCTAGCCAGATTGACCGCTACTGAATCACTGTGCAGCCAGTGACTATACCAGTCGGCATCGGCCAGTTTGTCGCGCAAGAACAGGTTTTGTGTATCGCTGTCGGGTATCCGCAGCAAGGCTTCGGCGATGCTCATCAACACGATGCCTTCATCGCTATTAAGGCTGTATTCATACAAAAAGGCTTTGAAAATGCCGGGCTGTTTGTGCTTGGCGCGCACCGCTTCTATCAATGCCTGCGAACACGCGCTGATGGCCTGACTATCGTAATCTCCCAGCGTAGCGATTAGGCCGGAGATGGCTTGCGGTTCTGCTTGCGTAAAGACTTGATTGATATGCTGGCGCAGTTCGGCTAAACGGTTGGCGTGGCTCATTGCTCTCACCTGTTGGACTGACAGCTATAAGCATACCGCTATCCGGAAAAACCGGTTGGCTTGTTGGACGGGGCTTGCTCTGCTACTGTTGATGGTAAAGCGTTGAACGCGCGAGGAGAAAACATGTCAGGCAGAATTGATTTTACGATGGGTTTTAACGCGGGAAAAACCGCCAAGACCGGCGGCGGCGACAGTAGCTATCGGGTTTATGTGTTCGGAAATTTTTCCGGTGCCTCCGCGCCCTGGGAGCAAAGTAAAATCCGCAAAATCGATGTCGATAACTTCGAGCAAGTGATGGCGCAAATCCTGCCAGCGCTGGAAGTCAGCCCCGGTATCAGCTTGCAATTTGCGACGTTGGAGGATTTTAACCCCGATGCCTGGTTAGGAAAAATAAAACTGTTGGCCGATTTGCGGATTTTAAAATCCGAACTGGGCAATCCCAATACCGCGGCACAGGCGGCGGCAAAAATTCAGGCGTTTTTTCCGGCGGTAGCTGTGGTCGATCCGGTCGCACCTGCTCCTGCCACGGAAAGCCAGGACGATATGCTGGAGCGTTTGTTGGGTAAAAAGCCGGAAGGCGCAGTCGCTGCGTCCGACTCTTTGGATAGTTTGTTGAAACAAATTGTGGAACCGCATGTCGCCAAGGACGCCAACCCGCAGCATCGGGCTTTAATCGATTTGATCGACACCGCGACGGCGCAGCTTGTGAAAGCCTTATTGCACCGGCAGGACTTTCAAGCACTGGAAGCCTTGTGGCGAGCAACAGATGGCTTGGTGCACGAAGAAGCCGCCGACGCACAACAGCTTTATTTGCTGGATATTAGCCAAGCCCAGTTGCTGGCAGAGTTGGAAAAAGGCGGCGAGAGCGTGGTCCAGCGTTTGCAACAACATATTCAAACCGGCGACGGCGAGCAGGACGTATTGTTCGTGGCTGATTATGTGTTTTCCGACAATGCGGAGGACAAGGCTTTGCTGGGTTTTTGTGCCGAATTAGCTGCAAAATGTGGAGCGGGTTTTCTGGCCTCCGCTGGAAACGGTTTGGTGGTCGGGGCTTTGCAGAACGCGTCGGATTGGTTGGCATATCGTCAGGAAATCGCGGCAGACAGCGTAATTCTGGTTTATCCGCGTGTGCTGATGCGTTTGCCTTACGGCAGCAAACGCGAACCGCTGGAAACCTTTGCGTTTGAAGAATGCGACACTGTTCCGCAGACCGATGAATTGCTATGGGGGAATCCGGCCTTTTTGGCGACTAGGGTTTTGTTGAGAGCTGCTCAGGATGAAGCGACAGCAGAGCAATTCTTTTTTGCCGATGTGCCGGCGTTTAGCTACGATTTGGACGGCGAGCAGGTATTACAGGCGGCTACGGAAGTAGTGTTGAACGAAGCGCAAGCAAACAATCTTTTGGCACAAAACATCATGCCGGTGATTGGCTATCGGCAGCGTCAAGGCTTACGCTTGCTGGGTTTAGAAACCTTGAGTTGACAGATCTGGCCGCAACTGTGCCTGCATTTTTTCCCTATCCAGCTCGCCTTCCGAATGCGACACCACTATCGTCGCCACCGCATTACCGACGATGTTGGTTAAGGCCCGCGCTTCGGACATAAAGCGGTCTATCCCCAGGATTAACGAAAGAGCCGCGACCGGCACTGCCGGCACCACCGCTAGGGTTGCCGCCAGCGTGATAAAGCCAGCGCCGGTGACGCCAGAAGCACCTTTGCTAGTCAACATCGCTACCAATAACAGTGTCAATTGCTGGCTCAGGCTTAAATCGACATTCAGGGCCTGAGCGACAAACAACGCGGCCATGGTCAGATAAATATTGGTGCCGTCCAGATTGAACGAGTAGCCGGACGGTATCACCAAACCCACCACCGAGCGGGAGCAGCCCAGTTTTTCCAGCTTAGTCATCAGCGGCACCAGCGCCGATTCGGATGATGAGGTGCCCAGTACCAAGAGCATTTCTTCCTTGATATAACGCAGCAGTCGAAAAATATTGAAGCCGGTCAGCGCGGCGATACTGCCCAGTATCAAGACGATGAACAAAGCGCAGGTCAGATAAAAACTACCCATCAGCGCAGCCAGCGGTTTTAAGGCGGCGACACCGTATTTGCCGATGGTAAACGCCATCGCCGTGCCGGCACCGAACGGCGCCAGTTTCATGATCACATTCATCATTGCAAAAAAGATATGTGAGCATTCCTCTATAAACACATACACCGATCTGCCGGCGCTGCCCATTTGTTGCAAGGCAAAGCCGAAAAGTACCGCTACCAGCAATACTTGCAGCAAATCGCCGGAACCGGTGAAGGCATCGGTGAAGGTTTTGGGGATGATATGCAGCAGAAAATCGGCGGTACTTTGCTGGTTGGCTTGTTTCACGTAGCCGGACACCGCCTGCGCATCCAGCGTGGCCGGATCGACGTTAAAGCCTTGGCCAGGCTTGAGCAGATTGGCCACCAGCACGCCCAGCGCCAGCGCGAAAGTCGAGACAATCTCGAAATACAGCAAGGCTTTTACCCCAACTCGCCCGGCTTTTTTCATATCATCGGCGCCGGCGATGCCCAGCACGATGGTGCAAAATACCACTGGGCCAATCAGCATCTTGATCAGGCTGATAAAGCCGTCGCCGATGGGTTTTAGCGTCACGGCATGTTCGGCGTCCAGATAACCGAACACGCCGCCGGCAACAATAGCCAACAATACCCACAGATAAAGCCGGGCGGAGGGACTCGCGGGTTTTGGCGATAGCGGGGTACTGAGATTTTCCGGGTTCATGGTTTAGCGCAGGTTTTGAGTGCAATATCGTTTAAAAGCTACGCATAACGCAAGGATAAGTTACGGGTCCAATAGCCCGTCTTACGATGGCATTTAACCAGTCGCCGACATCTGTTCCAACTTAAACTACGAGGCTATGGCGGGCTCAAATGGTGGTGGATCCCGATTAAAAGGCTACCGGAATCTTTTCAACTTCGACAAAGCGGCGGTTAGCGCCTTCCGCTTATTTTTCTTCCTTCTGGTCAAACACCCCGCTAAAACTAAAGCCAATATCGATTTTGCCGATTTCTTCGATCACTTTCTGGCTCAATTCAGCCACCGGCTTATCGGAAAACACTGCGTAGCGCATCAGGTTTTCCGTGTAGGTTTGCTTGTCTTTATATTGGCTGTAAAACGCGAACATCAACGCCGCGATGCCGGTAACGGTGGTTTGCACAATCGCCGATTTATACCATTCGCGCTCGCCCAGGCGGTCTTTCATCAACACCCCTAGCGACGGCCACAGAAATACCGCCACCGCGGAAATCAGCGAGAGCCAGAAAAATACTTTATTTAAAATCGCATAGCTTCTGGCTTTGGCATACAGATCATAAATCAACACCAACTTGCGCTCTTCGTCTAATGTTGTCGGATTAGCTTCGCCTGCCGGGCCAGTTTTACACACGGCGGTTTTGGCATAATCCATCAGCAATTTCGCACTGGTTTGATTGGGATTGAGGATGTTGATGACATCCTTATCGCAGGATTCCGATGCGCATCCGCTCAGCGCAATCAGTGCCACGATGATCAACAGAAACTGACGCATGGTTTTGCTCCATATCGATTTAGTGGGGTAATTGTTGCATAATCGACTCGGTAGTGCGTGGGGGAAATTGCGGTGGGTGCTACTTTCCTCTAGTTCAATTGGCGGCAGTTTGTCCAGTTTGTGCGGCTAACCGGTGAGCCAGCGGTAAGATAACGAGATTGAATATTTTACTAGCGGGCTGATGACGTATTTTTCTTTGTCGAAAGACATTTTCTCTCCTGGAAGGCGTGGATATGCTACTAAACTCGTTTATTAAACAGCTGCTCTTTTCTCGTTATCCTACCCGGCCTACAGCCCGTATCCTGACTGCTAAAATCATGAACCTAAATGTGCATAAAGTTGCCGAGTTAATACTCATAAGTAACCTCATATGGATAATCCATGAACCCGTTCACGCGGCAAGTTTTGATTGTTGGCGGGCTAACACGCCGCGCGAACATTTCATATGCAGTAGGCCAGAACTGTCTGCGCTAGATAGTCAGCTAGGTAGCGTTTATCAGGAAAAAAAGTTGCTCCTCAGTCCACAAGGTGCTCAATTATTACAACGCGCGGAACTCGGGTGGCTACGTTACCTTGCGCTAATTTGTCCTCTGAATGCTCCGACTAAATCGGCGAACAGCCGACGGGAGCCAGAAACCTGCATGACGTTACAATATAAGAAACGATTAAATGAGCTTGCCAAAGTAGGCCAGGCTTTTGGTCCTTACCGCTTCAATCGAATTGATCTTTACGAGGCGCAACAGGTAACTGATTCAACTGATACTACTGGAAACACTGAAGGTTTTTTCACTAAACACGCTGCCTATCCACAGATAGACAATGTCGAGTCCGCAGAAGCATTAGCTTGGAATAAGCAACAAGTTACCGTTTTGCCTAAAGGGGGTGACTGCGAAAGCGATGGAGATTACGATGCTGATTATGAAATCGGCTACGCCAACAAACAAATTATCAGCAAGCTACAGACTTGGAGTCAATATTGCCATGGCACCCCGCATGGTTTGTTCAGCTCGGAAAGCCAAAATCTCATTGTTTCCCCCGAACAACGAACGCTGAAAGCTGAAGATATATTTATAGCGGACGGCCAATGGCAGAACAAATTGCAGATTCTGTTTGGGGAAGCCCTTACTGCCCAGGGTTGGATGCCGCTAGAAAATCAATTACAAAAGGTGGATTCCGAGATCAAAAATATCGTAATCCGCCCAGAAAGGTGGCTATTTACCGACCAAGGCATCAAGATTCAGTTCGACGCTTATGAAGGGGGTTGTTACGCTTGTACCCCGCAACCGGTCTTGGTAAGTTGGTCTAATCTGAAATCGATCTTACGCCCGAATTCAATAATGCCATCACTCTGAGCAGGACGGGATTTGTAAACCCGTCCTGAACGTTTCAATAATGTGTGAAAGTTTGGTAAAACGTTTGGAGCGGGTTGAACAACCCGCCCCGTCTCTCTGCCGAATTGGCTATGCAATGGTTTGGCGTTATGCTTTACAAAATCTTTACCGGCTGGGACGTCATGGGCCTGGAGAATTATGCCGCAACTAAATCTTTGGATTTCATTATGTTAAACATCGAAATCGATAACCCTGAGCTGGAAGCCAGTTTGCAGCAGTTGTTTGGCAATAATCAGCAGTCTATTGCCAGTGCCTTCGCCGAGTTTGTACAGCATCGCAAAATCAAGCAGGACATCGGCGTGTCGATTACTCAATTGGCTGCTGGCGAAGGCCTGCCGCTGCAAGAGGTGATGCAGGACATTCGCCGGAAATATGAGTGAGTACCGCATTGTCTTTTCGCCGCGCGCCGGACAGCGCTTGGCGGAAATAGCCGACTATCTTTATCGGCAAAACCTATCGCAGCGCTTTGTGCTGGATTATCTGCAACGCTTTGAAGATTGGCTGAATACCTTGCTGGTGCAGTTTCCCGAGTCGGGTACACCGATGCCGGAGTTTGGTGACAACATTCGCCGTGTGGTCTATCAGCAATACAGCTTTGTTTACCGTCTAAACGGCGACGTCATCGAGATATTAACCGTGTACCGCGAAAATCAACCGTGAACGCCGAGTCGATTTTATCCAAACGGTAGTACATTGGACTTTAGGTAGATTTGCCGGCAGGCAATCCATCCAGTTTGAGTGAAACCAGGATATGCACCTGACCGGATTATGAATGCTTTCCGTTCTTAACCTTTTCGCATCATGATATTTGCTTGCCAGGTTGTGCAAAACGCTCTCAGACATTGAAGTCAATTACTTTGGCTAAACTGAAAAGCCGGTATGTATTCTATGGTGGTCTGCCAAGGTCAAAATTTCGTTAGCCGAAATTGGCCGATAGGTGTTGGCGCAACCCCTTTAAGTAATCCCGATAAGATTGGTAACAAAAACCCTATCGACTTTCCCAAGGTCACCCCATGCAAACACCCGCAAGCAAGCTCTACTGCACCGCCCAAATCCGCGAAGTCGAGCGCTATGCGATCGACGAATTGGGGATTCCGGGCCGGGAATTGATGCGCCGGGCTGCTTACGCACTATTCGAGCAGTTAAGACAGAGCTGGCCGGAACAACAAGCAGTCACAGTGTTTTGCGGCGCCGGCAATAACGGCGGCGACGGTTACGATGTTGCGACCCTTGCCTTGCAGGCCAATTTTCAGGTAAGCGTTTATGCCTTGGCCGATCCAGACGGTTTGCCGGGTGACGCTCTGAGTGCCTATCAAGATTTTTTACAGGCTGGTGGACGTGTCAGCGACTTCGAAGCCGGGCAATCCAAGCTGCAAGGTGTAATAGTCGATGCTTTGTTCGGGATCGGTTTGAGCCGTGAGGTCGGGCAAGATTACGCGTTAGCCATTGCGGCGATCAATGCCTCCGGCTGTCCGGTGATTGCGGTGGATGTGCCGTCCGGCTTGCACGCCTACACCGGCTCGGTACTTGGGTGCGCAGTCAAGGCTGATGTGACGGTGACCTTCATCGGTTTGAAGTGCGGCTTGTTTACCGGCGAAGCAGCCGAATATTGCGGCAAGATTATTTGCAGCTCCTTGGATATCGACGCAGCTGTGTTGGCGGCGATGCCGCCGTTTGCGCTGTTGCTGGAAAAGTTAGATTTGCCGCGCCGCGCACGGGTTGCTCACAAAGGTCGTTTCGGGCATGTGTTGTTGATTGGCGGCAATCTGGGTTATACCGGGGCGATACGTTTGGCGGGCGAGGCGGCCTTGCGTTCCGGCGCCGGTCTGGTTAGCATCGCCACCCGCGCATCGCATAGCGGGTTGATCAACATCGGTAGGTCGGAGTTAATGTGCCACGGCGTGGAATGCGGCGAAGCGCTACATGCCTTGCTGGAGAAGGCCAGCGTCATCGTGATCGGGCCCGGTCTGGGCCAGGACGATTGGGCCAGGGAGATGTTCGGCGCGGCGCTGGCCATTGACAAGCAGTGCGTGATCGATGCCGACGCCTTGAATCTGTTGTCCTTGCAACCCAAGCGGCGCGCGAATTGGATATTAACGCCACACCCCGGCGAAGCCGCGCGCTTGCTGGGTTGTAGCGCCGGGCAAATCTCCGCTGACCGCTTTGCGGCGTTGGCGGATTTGCACAGTCAATACGGCGGCACTTGTTTGTTAAAGGGCGCCGGGACCTTGATTACCTGCGACGACACGGTCTATGTCGGCACTACCGGCAACCCCGGCATGGCTAGCGGCGGTATGGGCGATGTGTTGTCAGGTTTGATCGGCGGCTTGCTGGCGCAGGGTTTGAGCTTGGATGAAGCGACGCGGCTGGGTGTCTATGTGCATGGCGAAGCGGCTGACAGTTTGGCTTTGGAATTTGGTGAGCGTGGCTTGCTGGCCGGCGATTTGCCGGCACGAATCAGGAAATTATTGAATTAATGAACATTACTCTGGAAACCCCTGAAGATACCGAAGCGCTGGCGGCCGCGCTCTGGCACGCCCTGCCGGAAAAATGTCTGCTGTTTTTGTACGGCGAATTGGGTGCCGGCAAAACCACGCTGGTGCGCGGCTTATTGCGCGCAGCCGGTCATCAAGGCGCGGTGAAAAGCCCGACTTACACCTTGGTTGAAGAATACGAAGTCAACGGCCGGCGCTTGTTTCATTTTGATTTGTATCGGTTGAGGGATCCGGAAGAGCTGGAATGGATGGGCATGGACGATTATCTGAATCAAAACGCGTTGTGCTGCATCGAATGGCCGCAGATGGGCGCGGGATTTTTGCCTACGGCCGATCTGGAAGTAAGGTTGAATTATTTTCAGCAACAACGTACCGCTGAAATCAATGTGTTAGCAAAAAATCGGCTAAGCGATATAAAACTAAACTGGAAAAACAATAACCTACTGCTATAATTTCAACGAAGTTGTCACTAGTGGAAATGTGGGGTATGCAGCAGATGTCTAAAATTTTCTGGATATGGGGTTTGTTATTGCCCACGTTTTCCGCATTCGCGGCTCAGACTGAACTGGGTGCGGTCACTTATTCATCGGCCAATCAACTGCTGGTCAATTTGCCGAGCACGGTCAAGCATCATGCGTTTGTGTTGAAAAGTCCTAACCGGTTGGTCGTGGATTTTGTCGATGCCAAAATGGCGCAGGGTTTGAATCAACCTGCCGCGGATCATCCTTTGTTCGGCTTTGCCCGCAGCGCGATGCGGAACAACAAAGATTTGCGTATCGTCGTTGAATTGAAAGCCGATGCGGACGCCAAGGTGGCGATGGTCGGCAAGAATTTGCAGATCGATTTAGCGGCAAAAGACCAGCCGGTGCAACCTCAGTTGGCAGCCAAGCCAGCGGAAAGAGCGTTTACTCCGGTTGCGGCGCTTAAAACTGAAAAGCCGGCAGCTACCCCAGTGGTTGCCGTTGCCGAAAAAGTCGATAAACCCAGCAAGAAATCCGAGACCATTGCCAAACCTGTCGCGGTTAAATCCGTCCCCAAAGCCAAAGGTCGTAACATCATCGTCGCCATCGATGCCGGCCACGGCGGTAAGGATGTCGGTGCTCAGGGCGCAAACGGCACTCAGGAAAAAGATGTGGTGTTTGCGATTGCCAAGAGTTTACAAGGGATGGTTAACAGCCAGCCGGGCATGAAAGCGGTGATGATTCGCGACGGCGATTATTTTGTGAAATTAAACGAGCGTCGCCGCATTGCCCGGGCCGCCAAAGCCGATTTGTTCGTGTCCATCCACGCCGATGCATTTAGCGACAGTCAGGCCCATGGCGCATCTGTCTATACCTTGGCCAGCAATGGCGCTTCCAGCGCTGGCGCGGGATGGTTGGCAGCCAGCGAAAACGCAGTCGATGGCGGCGGTGCCGGCGAGGACAGGGATGACACCTTGACCTCGGTATTGATGGACTTATCTAACAAGGCCGCAAAAGAAGCGAGTCAGAATGTCGGTAACAAGGTGCTGAAAAGCGTGAAAAGCGTCGGCCATCTGCACAGAAGCGCGGTGCAAAAAGCCGGCTTTGTGGTGTTGAAGTCTGCGGAGATCCCGTCGATTTTGGTGGAAACCGCCTTCATTTCCAATCCGGAAGAAGAGCGTCGTTTGAACACCAAGGCCTATCAAAACAAAATGGCTTCTGCTGTGTTTAGCGGGATAGTGGGCCACTTTAAACAATATGCGCCGGCCGATACGATGATGGCGCAGCTGAATCGTTCCGGCAAATCCAAAGCCGTGCAACTGGCTGCGTTGGATGTGGATGACAAAGAACCGGTGGCGAAAGCGAAAACAGAGCAAAAACCGGTATTGGCGGCTAGAGAGCAGGATGCTGCCCCGACCATGGTGGCGAGCAATGCCGGGACTCATCATGTGATCAACCGCGGCGAAACGCTGTCCGGCATAGCCCAGCAATACGGCATCAGCATGCGGGCGTTGCGTATGGCCAATGCGATGAACGACGGCAACGTACGTATCGGCCAAGTATTGCAGATTCCGCGAGACAGCTAATCCAACTATCTTAAAGCGGGGCGAATCATTTCGCCCCGTTTCATTTTCATCCGCTAAAATACGCGCTTTTGTTTGAGCGCGGTCGATGCGGATTCATGCTTTACCTACCCAATTAGTCAATCAAATCGCCGCCGGCGAGGTGGTCGAGCGGCCGGCGTCCGTAGTCAAAGAACTGGTGGAAAATTGTTTCGATGCTGGCGCCACTCAGATTCAAATCGATGTCGAGCAGGGCGGGGCGCGGCAAATCAGGATTCGCGACAACGGTTGCGGTATCGTCAAAGATGACTTGGCGTTGGCTTTGTCCCGGCATGCGACCAGCAAGATTGCCTCGTTGGATGATTTGGAACATGTGATTAGCATGGGCTTTCGCGGTGAGGCCTTGCCCAGCATCAGCTCGGTGGCGCGTTTGACCTTGATTTCCCGCACCTCTGACGCCGAATGTGCCTGGCAAGTCAGTGCCGACGGCACCGAGCAAAACTTCGACCCGCAACCCGACCCGCATCCGCCCGGCACGACTGTGGATGTGCGCGATTTGTTTTACAACACCCCGGCCCGCCGCAAGTTTTTAAAGGCTGAGAAAACCGAGTTTGTCCATATCGAGAGTTTGATCCAGAAACTGGCGTTGGCGCGTTTCGATGTGGGTTTTGTCTTAAATCACAATCAACGCGAAGTGATCAATCTGAAACCGGCGGTGACGCAGGAAGCCCAGGAAAAACGCATCGCTGCAATTTGCGGCTCAGCGTTTGTCGAAAACAGTGTGAAGATCGACTTTGCCGCCTCCGGTTTACATCTGCACGGCTGGGTCGGCTTGCCGACCTTTTCCCGCAGCCAGCAGGATATGCAGTTTTTTTACGTCAATGGCCGATTGATCAAGGATAGGCTAGTCGCCCATGCGGTGAAACAGGCTTATCAGGATGTGCTCTACCACGGCCGGCATTCGGTGTTTGTCCTGTATCTGGAACTCGATCCGGCCTTGGTTGACGTCAATGCCCACCCGACCAAACTGGAAGTGCGTTTTAGGGAAGGGCGCATGGTGCACGATTTTCTGTTTCAGGCGTTGCATCGTAGCTTGGCGGATCAGCGACCGGGCGGCGCTGGCGCGGCGCAACAGATTGAATCAGTCGCTGATTTTTCAGAAACGCAAACCAATGTAACGCCGGTGCGGATGCCGTTAAATCAGCAAACTTCCTTGCCGCTGACTTTGCCTGAACCCGGTTTGGATAGTGTTCAACAACGATCCGCACCCGAGGCGTTCGGTGCGTATCGCTACCCGTCCGAACGAGCGAATTTGTCCGATGTCGCTGAACAAATTAAAGCTTACGGAAAACTGTATCCGCAATCGGACCGCGTCAACCCAACCCAGCCAACCATCGAATCAGCGATCCCTCCCTTGGGTTTTGCGCTGGCGCATATTCACAATATTTACATCCTGGCGGAAACCGCCAACGGCATTATTTTGGTCGATGCCCACGCCGCCCATGAACGAGTGACCTATGAACGGTTGAAACAGCATTATCACCATCGGGCCATTGTCTCCCAGCCCTTATTGCTGCCGATCAAATTACAGGTGACCGCTGCCGAGGCCGACTTGGCGGAGCAAGAGCATGAATTTTTTACGGGTTTGGGTTTTGAAATAAATCGCTCCGGCCCGGAAACCGTGGTGCTGAGAGCCACGCCGGCCTTGCTGGCAAAAGCCGATTTCGATCAGTTGGTGCGCGATATTTTGGCCGATCTGGCCACCCACGGCGTCAGTCATAAAGCCCAGGAAAGTCTTAATGCGATTTTGGCGACCATGGCTTGCCATAGCTCGGTGCGCGCCAAACGCAAACTCAGCATCGAGGAAATGAACGCCTTGTTGCGCGATATGGAACAGACCGAGCGTATCGGTCAATGCAACCATGGCCGGCCGACCTGGGTGGCGCTGAGTCATCAGGATTTGGACCGGTTTTTCATGCGCGGCCAATAAATGACTGGCATAAACAAACCCACGGCCATCTTATTGATGGGGCCGACTGCATCCGGCAAGACCGCGCTGGGCGTGGCGATGGCGCAAGCCTTGAACGCCGAGATTATTAGCGTCGATTCGGCCTTGGTCTACAAAGGCATGGACATCGGCACCGCCAAGCCCACGCTGGCGGAGCGAGCTGGAGTGCCGCATCATTTGATCGATATTCTCGATCCCCGCGAAGCGTTTTCCACCGGCCAATTCCGCAACCGCGCTTTGGAGTTGATGGCAGATATTACGGAGCGCGGCAAATTGCCCTTGTTAGTCGGCGGCACCATGTTGTACTTCAGTGCCTTGACGCAGGGCTTGGCGCAATTGCCTGAAGCCGATCCGGAGATACGCCAGCGATTAGATCAGGAATTGCAAGACTTGGGTAAGGAGGTGTTGCATGCCCGCTTGGCGCAAGTTGATCCGCAAGCGGCGGCGCGGATTCATGTCAACGATCCGCAACGCATTCAGCGGGCCTTGGAAGTTTATGAAATCAGCGGCCGGCCGTTATCCAGTTTTTTCGATGCTGATCAGCAGGCTGAGCATCCCTTTCGGTTTATCAAACTCATCGTCGCGCCGGAGCAGCGCAGTACCTTACACGCCAAAATCGCCGAACGCTTCGATCAGATGCTGACGCTGGGCTTTCTCGATGAGGTCCAGGCGTTATGGCAGCGCGGCGATCTGGATGAAAGCATGCCGTCGATTCGCTGCGTCGGTTACCGGCAGGCTTGGTCCTATCTGAGCGGCGAATACGACCTGACTACAATGCGGGACAAAGCCATTATCGCCACCCGGCAACTGGCGAAGCGCCAATTTACCTGGTTGCGCAAGGAGCAGGATGCCCATCATTTGATCACTGGCTCTAAAGACCTAGTCGAACAAGCCTTGGCCTATTGCAGCGCCTATGAATAAAGCCGAACAGCGCCAAATCGCCTACGCGGCGCGTAATGCTCAGGCCGATAAGGATGCGATCAGCGCCGAAATTTGCCGGCGTGTCGTCGAGCAGCCATGGTATCGCGCCGCGCGAACGGTCATGTGGTATCTGCATTGTCGTTCCGAAGTAAGGACCCTGCCAGCCGTTGCTACGGAATTAAAAAGCGGCAAGCTCATTGTCATCCCTTATTGTACGGTCGATAACGAGGGCCATAAGCAACTGGGTTTGTGGCAGTTGGAAGCTATCGACGAATTGCAACCGGGCATGTGGAATATTCTCGAGCCGCCGCGGGCACGTTGGCTGGAGCCCGCAAAGCAAGTTGGCGCGGATGAGCTAGATGTGGTCATTGTGCCCGGCGTGGCCTTCGACCGGCAAGGCGGGCGCTTGGGCAACGGTGCCGGCTATTACGACAGGCTGCTTGAAAAGGTGCGTGCCGATGCGGTGCTGGCGGCGGTGTGCTACGAAGCGCAATTAATGCCGCACGTCGCGACGGCTGCTCATGATGTGTTTATGGACTATGTGGTTACCGAGCGCGCGATTTATGCGGGCAACAGGCATGCTCGGCGATGAAGTGGGACGAGTTAAAACGACAGATTCCCACCAGCCCTGCCTTGGTGTTGGACGAAGCGCGAATTCTTGCCAATCTAAAACCTCTGAAAACGATAAGGCAAGCAAGCGGCTGCAAAATTTTGTATTCGATGAAGGCGTTGCCTCTGGCGGCATTGCTGGCGCTGATAAAAGATCAAGTCGACGGCTTTTCGGTCAGCTCCCTGTTCGAGGCGCGATTGGCGAACGAGGTGTTGGCAGATGCGGGGGCTAGTATCCATTTGACCACGCCCGGCATGCGTCCTGACGAATTTCCTGAGCTGAGCAAGCTTTGCAGTCACATCAGCTTCAATTCGCTGTCGCAGTATCAACGTTTGCACGGGTTGGCTGACGGCTATTCGAAAGGCTTGCGAGTCAATCCCAAGCTGTCGTTTGCCAACGATCAACGCTACGATCCGTGCCGGCTTCATTCCAAATTGGGTGTCGATATTGAGTTACTACAAACCGGTTTGCCGGCGGGTATCGAAGGGCTGCATTTTCACACGGTGTTCGCTTGTCTGGATTTCGCACCGTTGCAACAAACCCTGGAAAAACTGCTGCCGATTCTGAAACGCAGCCAGCTTAAATGGTTGAATCTGGGCGGCGGTTATTTGTATCACGACATCGCGAACCAGGCGCAAATCGTCGAATTGATTAAGAGGCTGAAGGCTGAGTTTGGTGTGGATGTGTATGTGGAGCCGGGTAAGGGGGTGGTCGGTAATGCCGGTTATTTGTTGACCACTGTGTTGGATCGGTTTGTCAGTGACGGCAGGGATGTGTTGATTTTGGATACCTCGGTGAATCATCACCCGGAGGTGTTCGAATATCAGATGAAACCGCGGTTGCTGGAAGAAGATGGTGCCGGTGAACAGTCGGCAATTTTGGCGGGCTCGACCTGCCTGGCCGGCGATGTGTTCGGCGAATATCGGTTTGGTCGGATTCCCGAGGTTGGCGAGCTTTTAGTGTTTGCCGATGTGGGGGCGTATTCGCTGATTAAGGCCAACCGGTTCAACGGTTATAAGCTGCCGGATGTTTATGGCGTCAATCCGGCCCGCTGGGTGCTGCAAAAGCGTGATAGTTATGCCGATTATCGCCGGCAATGGACGAACAGCGACGACTAGCGTTTCGCTGCCGGTTTGACGTTTAAGGGTGGGCGTGCGGGGGCGCTGGCTCTTGGTCCAGGCCGGTCATTAGCGCTTCCATCTTCTGAATGCTGGCATCGCAGCCTTCGATGCTGGCTTGCACTTTGGCCTTAAAGCGCAAGCCCATGTGTTCGCCATCGCTTTCCCGTTCCGCGTATTCGTTCAACAGATGACAGGCATCGTGCATGGCTTGTTCGGTATTTTCGAAGGCCTCGTTATCCGGCAATTGCTCGGCTTCACTGAGCATCATGAGTCGACTTAATACCGTGCTCTGGTGACGGAATACCGATTCGGCGTAGTCGGCAAAGCTGTCATGCTGGCTATTGGCTGGTACGCTGGCGCAACCGATTACGCCGCAGCTAACCAGTGTAAACAGAGTCAGAAACTTCAAACGTGGTAAGACCGTCGGCATCGTGTTTAAGCCTTTTGCGCAGTAA
This sequence comes from Methylomonas sp. 2F7, assembly GCF_057126975.1. Lineage (NCBI taxonomy): Bacteria > Pseudomonadati > Pseudomonadota > Gammaproteobacteria > Methylococcales > Methylococcaceae > Methylomonas > Methylomonas sp. 2F7. Next base: position 3,043,981 of record NZ_CP195203.1, on the reverse strand, counting down.
AAATGCAATATTCGGTGAGTTTTTCGGTAAACAACTGATGTTGGGCCAAGCCGACCAAATAGTTGGCGGTTTGTGCCTTGGAACGCAGTCCCAGCCATTGGCTGATAGTCTGTACCGGTTTCAAGCGTTTGGCTACTTTGTACATATGCTCCACCGAGGCATGGGTTTGCGCGGTGATGTCGTGGCAAATGATGTCTTGAAAACCTTGTTGTGCCAACAAGCCGCTGAATTCATCCCGCGCACACAGATTCGGCACGGCCCAACCGTTCAAACAGGTGACTACCGCCTGCCATTGCTGTTCGTTAAATTGCCGCTGCAATACAAAGCCGTCGCAGACCACAATCCGGCCGCCGGGACGCAATACCCGCCAAGCCTCGCGCAAAAAGTCGCCTTTGTACAGCGCATGACATGAGCTTTCCAAAGCCCAGACTACATCAAATGACGCGTCGGGGAAGGGGGTGGCGCAAAAGTCGGCGATTTCGAAATCGACCCGTTCCGCAACGCCGTGGCGTTTAGCGTGTTGGCGGGCATAATCGGCTTGTTTGGCGCTGATGGTGATGCCGGTTACCCGGTTGCCATGCTGTTTGGCCATCCAGATCGTGCTGCCGCCGATACCGCAGCCAGCGTCCAGAACTTTATCGCCGGCTTGAATGCCGGCCTTTTCATAAAGAATCTGATTTTTGTTCAGCAAGGCTTGATGCTGATCATAGGGCTTGGTCTCGTCCCAATAGCCGTAATGTAAGGCCAAATTGTCACGGTTGCACCAGGCCACCAGATAATCGTTGTAGCAATCGTCGTAGTGTTTCGCGGCGTCCGCTTGCAGTTCGGTGCTGGATAATTCGGCGTTATCGCGCAGGCTTTGGTCGCGGTAATCTTGATTGGGTTCTAGGTTGTACATCGTAGCGGGAATCGAGGAACGGGACGACTGAGCGTAAGGCAAGGTAAACGGCCGGATTAGTTGGGTTGCCGGCCATTATAATTCAGATCGGCGATTCGCTTCATGCTAGCCGACAGATTGTTTAGTTGCGGGTGATTGATTTCCAGCGCGGCGAATATCTGTTTTATGGCTAACTCTTTGATTTTCTCGGGTTCCATGCCAAAGCGAATCTTGAACAAGCGCCGCTGTTTGCCGACCGGTAGTGTTGCCAGAATTTCGCTTAAACGTTGATCGATCAATTGACGAGCTAGAGCAAGTTCGGGACTTAAACCTTCGTCCTTGGCTTGGAAAGCGGGTTGGGTGGGCACGGGGATTGGCTGATTTGCCGTGGCCGCGCGCTGGCGCATCTCCTGCAAACGTGAGCTTTTGCCTGGATTGACCAGCAGCGAATCCGCTGGACGGGTGGGTGATTTATCCATGATGTTTGTTGTGGGTTGAATGCGCGGGATCGTGAATCAAATTGCGTATCACCACCGAGGCGCAGACGCCGCCGAAAGCCGCCGGCAAATAAGAAATGGTGCCGTATGCTGACTTTTTATAATTGCTGCCGTCGGTAAACATTAACGAATCCTTGTTGACCACTTCCGGGGAAAACACCACCTTCACACCGCGGCTGATGCCGTGTTTGCGCAAACGTGTGCGAATGAATTGCGCAAACGGGCAGTTATACGTTTTGGAGATGTCCACGACCTTGAGATGCGTCGGATCCATCTTGCCGCCGGCGCCCATCGAGCTGACGATTTTCATGTTGCGGGCCTTGGCGGCGCGGATCAGCGTGATTTTTGGCGTCAAGCTGTCGATGGCATCGACCACATAGTCGTAATGCTGGCTCAATAGCTCGTCGGCAGTATCGGGTGTGATGAATTCGTGCTTGATGGTCAGTTTTAAGTCCGGATTGATCGCCAGTAAGCGTTCACCCATGATGTCAGCCTTTGACTGGCCGTGGGTGGTCGATAGCGCCGGCAACTGCCGATTGCGATTGCTGGGATCGACTACATCGCCATCGACGATAGTCATCTCGCCAACCCCGGCCCGGCAGATAAATTCAGCGGCAAACGAGCCCACGCCGCCCATGCCTACTACCAGCACATGAGATTGCTGGAGCTTATCCAGTTTGGGCTTGCCTATCAGCAGTTCGGTGCGGGAGAGCCAGCTTGTATCAGTCATTCAGAAATACTCGTTTGAAATTGCTCAGGATTTGTTGGCGCAAGGTCGCGATGTCTAAGCCAAGCATTTTAGCCGCAGCGGCGTATATTGCGTCAATGGATACGTTTGCGGCGTCGGTTTCTAGGAACAAGTGATCAGCGGGCGTGCAGCTGAGCGCTTTGCCGGCATGGCTGCGAGGATTCAGCAACGCCGCGCCAAAGGAAAGATAAACCCCGTGTCTTAGTAATTGTTCAGCCAAGGCAGGTTTGCCGCTAAAGCCGTGGATGATCCAGGGTGTCTCGGTGTTTGGTGTGGATTTTTTAATCTGAATCAGCTCGTTGAAGGCGCGCACACAATGGATGATTAGCGGTTTGCCGAGTTGGTTCGAGAGTTCGATCTGGCTGACGAATGCTGCGGTTTGTAGCGTCAAAGGCGCAGCAATCGCATTATCCAGTCCGCATTCGCCGATTGCCAGTAGGTGTGGATCCTGGCTTGCCGCACGGATTTTCCCTAAAGCTGTTTCGGCGTCTTCTTCGCCGAGGTGCCAGGGATGTAAACCCAAGCTGTAAAAAACGTTGTGTGTTGCAGTGACGTCGAAATCCTGGGTGGTGATGCTGAGTATTTCAACGGTCTGAAGGGCGCCGGTTTGGTGGCAATGGATGTCAATGTAGGCATCGGCCAAGCTCAGCGCCTGGTTAGCTGTTTCAATTTTCACTGAATTACCATCTGTTACTCGATAAAAATTAACACCCTTAAAAAACCGTTATCGCACGGTATAATGCTATTTTATTTCTTCAGCAGAAAAACAATGGCGCAATATATTTTTTCGATGAACCGGGTCGGCAAGATCGTACCGCCCAAAAAGTACATCCTTAAAGACATTTCTTTATCGTTTTTTCCTGGCGCCAAAATTGGTGTGCTCGGTTTGAACGGCTCCGGTAAATCCACGCTGCTGCGCATCATGGCCGGCATCGACAAGGAAATCGAAGGCGAAGCGATTCCGCTGAAAGGCACCAAGATCGGCTATCTGCCGCAAGAACCGCAACTGGATCCGAATAAAACCGTGCGCGGCAATATCGAAGAAGCTGTCGCGGAAATAAAGGATGTATTGGCCAGATTGGATGCGGTCTACGCCGCTTACGCCGATGCCGACGCCGATTTCGATGCGCTAGCCGCCGAGCAGGCCAAGCTGGAAGATATTATCAACGCTTGCGACGGGCATAACCTGGATCGCACGCTGGAAGTTGCGGCTGACGCCTTGCGATTGCCGGATTGGGATGCCGACGTTACCAAATTATCCGGTGGTGAAAAACGCCGGGTGGCGTTGTGCCGTTTGTTGCTGTCCAAGCCTGACATGCTGCTGCTGGACGAGCCGACCAACCACTTGGATGCCGAATCGGTGGCGTGGTTGGAGCGCTTTCTGCATGACTATCCAGGCACGGTGGTAGCGGTAACCCACGATCGATACTTCCTGGATAACGTTGCCGGTTGGATTTTGGAGCTGGACCGCGGCATGGGCATTCCGTGGGAAGGCAACTATTCGTCTTGGCTGGAACAAAAGGAAAAACGCTTGGAACTGGAGGAGAAACAGGAATCTTCTCGGCAAAAAGCCATGAAAGCCGAGTTGGAGTGGGTGCGTTCAAACCAAAAAGGCCGGCACGCGAAGAGCAAGGCGCGTTTGGCGCGCTTTGAAGAATTGTCGTCAGTCGAAACGCAAAAACGTAACGAGACCCAGGAAATTTATATTCCACCCGGTCCACGTCTGGGCGATGTGGTGATCGACGTTGAGAACATCAGTAAGGGATTTGGCGACAGACTTTTGATCAATAATTTGAGCTTCAAATTGCCGCCGGGCGGGATTGTAGGCATCATCGGTCCTAACGGTGCCGGTAAAACCACCTTGTTCAGGATGATGGCTGGTTTTGAAAAACCGGATGCCGGCGACATCAAATTTGGTCAAACCGTGCAGATGGCCTATGTCGATCAGTTGCGCGACGACATGGACAACAACAAAACGGTTTGGGAAGAAATCTCCGACGGTCTGGACATGATTACAGTCGGCAAATATGAGACGCCGTCCCGGGCGTATATCGGCCGCTTTAACTTTAAGGGTGGCGATCAACAAAAACGCATCGGCGAATTATCGGGCGGCGAACGCAATCGTGTGCATTTGGCCAAGCTGTTGAAAAGCGGCGGCAACGTGTTATTACTTGACGAACCGACCAACGATTTGGATGTGGAAACCTTGCGGGCACTGGAAGAGGCTTTATTGGCTTTCCCCGGTTGCGCAGTGGTGATCTCGCATGATCGCTGGTTCCTGGATCGTATCGCCACGCACATGCTGGCATTCGAAGGCGATAGCGAAGTGGTCTGGTTTGAAGGTAACTATGCCGACTACGAAGCCGATAGGCATCGCCGCTTGGGTACGGATGCGGATAACCCGCATCGTCTCAAATATAAAAAAATCGGCTAAGCTGAACTTAAGCGGCCGTTGTTATTTTCGCAACGGCTTTGCTAATAAAGATCTGATTGAACTTGAAATAGCGCAAACCAGTCCCAAAGTCATTAACAGTTTTTTATTGATCCGCAGCCCGCGTGTTGAAATTGGTGGGTGTAGCGGGTAATGTATTAATAGCGCACCGAACAATAATAAGGAGAAATAGGATGTCGAAAGCACAAAACTTGCAGGACAACTTTTTGAATGCCCTCAGAAAAGAACACACCCCAGTGTCGATTTTTTTGGTTAACGGTATCAAACTGCAAGGCCGCGTCGATTCTTTCGACCAATACGTGGTGATGCTGAAAAACACTGTGAATCAAATGGTTTACAAGCATGCCATATCCACTATCGTTCCCGGCAAAAATGTCACGATGCACCGTGATCCCGACGTTAGCGATGAAAGCTAAGAGGTTATTTTTTGTTTGAACGTCCCGATGCGGGTGAACGAGCTATTCTCGTTCACCTCAATTTGCAAGCTGGTCAGGAAGACCTCGACGAGCTGAAAGAACTAACCAAATCCGCAGGCGCTCAGCCCACCCATGTAGTTACCGGAAGCCGTTATCGGCCAGATCCGAAATATTTCGTTGGTACTGGCAAGGTAGAAGAAATCAGGTCGGCGATTATCGAGCACGAAGCCAATATCGTTATCGTCAATCATCCGCTAACACCCAGCCAAGAGCGCAATTTGGAAAAAGCGCTGGAAGTCAGGGTGGTGGATCGTAACGGTCTGATCCTGGATATTTTTGCGCAGCGGGCGCAAACCTTTGAAGGTAAATTGCAGGTCGAACTAGCGCAGCTCAAACATCTGTCTACCCGCTTGATTCGCGGCTGGACGCATTTGGAGCGGCAAAAGGGCGGTATTGGTTTGCGTGGTCCCGGCGAAACCCAGTTGGAAACTGACAGGCGGTTGTTGGCGGTGCGTATAAAGCAAATTCAACAGCGCTTGGGGAAGGTTGAAAAGCAGCGTCATCAAGGTCGTAGCAAGCGCAAAAAAGCCGAAATTCCTACCGTATCTTTAGTTGGCTACACCAACGCCGGTAAGTCGACGCTGTTCAACACCTTAACCGGTGCCGGTATTTATGCGGCTGATCAATTGTTTGCTACGCTGGATCCTACCTTGCGGCAATTGTCGCTCAGTAATGGCGGCGAAATCATTTTGGCGGATACCGTCGGCTTTATCCGGCATTTGCCGCATGAATTGGTGGCAGCATTTCGTTCCACTTTGCAGGAAGCCAGCGAAGCGGATTTGTTGTTGCATGTGATCGATGCGGCTGCCGAAGATCGTGAAGACACGATCTATCAGGTAAACCAAGTCTTGAGCGACATCGACGCCGCTAAAATCCCCCAGTTGATGGTGTTCAACAAAATTGATTTGCTCGAGGATGTGGCGCCGCATATTGATTACGATGCTGACGGGAAACCCGTCAGCGTCTGGATTTCCGCGCAAAACGGGGTAGGCTGTGATTTGTTGCAGCAAGCTTTGTCCGAGTTATTTGCTAGCAGCAAGGTGATTCGAAAATGCTATTTGCCAGCCGGCCAAGCGGGATTAAAAGCAAAGTTATTCACTTTCGTGAAAATAATCGACGAAGTCAATAACGATAGCGGCGATTGCGAATTGACGATAGAAATCGACAAAAAGCATTTGGGCTTGTTGAAGGGTATTGATGTCCATGAGCAGGTTTGATCGGCCGATTGCCGGAACAATCACCTAGTTATTTGCTCGGAAATGGCTAACTTACGATAGAATGGCGGTTTTTTCGGATAGACAAGCCAACGCTTCGAGTCATCGAACAGGCTGTCCATACGAGATGCAGCTTTAGAGTTTTCAAATCCAATTTTTGGAGTGTTTGGTATGTCTTGGAATGAACCCGGCGGTGGTAAAAAAGACCCCTGGAGTGGTCGTAATGATAAGAATGATCCACCCGATTTGGACGAGGTAATTCGTTCGCTACAGGACAAACTCGGCGGTATTTTCGGCGGCGGTTCCAAAGGCGGTCTCGGCAGCGGGCCGTCAATGAAAGGCGTGGGTTTACTGGCTGCAGGCGCCGTTATTCTCTGGGGTTTGAGCGGGTTTTATACCGTGGACGAAGGTACGCGTGGCGTGGTCACCCGTTTCGGTGCCTATGTCAATACCACTCAGCCGGGTCTGAACTGGCATATCCCGTCACCTGTAGAGCAGGTAGCCGTCATCAATGTCGAGCAACAACGCTTTATCGAAGTGGGTTACCGTTCCGGCGGCGGGCAGGGTATGGGCTCAGTGCCGAAAGAAGCGATGATGCTGACCAAAGACGAAAATATCGTCGACGTCCGTCTGGCTGTCCAATACCAAGTCAAGGATGCCAAGGATTATGCGTTTAACGTGCTGGATCCCGCCTCAACTCTGAAACAAGTCACCGAAAGTGTGCAGCGTGGCGTGATCGGTCGTAGCGACATGGATTTTGTGCTGACCGAAGGCCGTAGCGACATCGTGCTGGCGATCAAATCGGAAATTCAGTCGGTAATGGATGCTTACAAAACCGGCATATTGATCACTAGCGTCAACTTGCAAGACGCTCAGCCGCCCGAACAAGTGCAAGGTTCTTTCGAAGATGCCATCAAGGCGCGGGAAGACAAACAGCGCTTGATTAACGAAGCGGAAGCGTATTCGAATGACGTGGTGCCTAAAGCCCGCGGTGCGGCTTCGCGTATCGTGCAAGAATCCGAAGGTTACAAAGAAAAAGTCATTGCCCGCGCGAACGGTGATGTCAGCCGCTTCTCGCAATTGCTAACCGAATACAAAAAAGCGCCGGCGGTAACCAAGCAGCGGATGTATATTGAAGCGATGGAGTTGGTTTTGGGTCGCTCCAACAACGTACTGGTTGATGTGAAAGGCGGCAATAACATTATGTATCTGCCGCTGGAGAAGTTGGCGAATAAGGCCGTCGAGGACGCCGCGCCGGCACCAGTAATCAGCCATGAACCGGTTTCTTTGCCTTCGCAGCCTGTGAAAGAAATTAAAACCGATGTGCGCGCGTCAAGCCGTGAACGCGATGTGAGAGGACGCTAAGATGGGAAATAAGATTTTAGTCGCCGTTGGCGCAGTAGTAGTCTTGCTCTCGATGTCGGTATTTACCGTGGCCGAAACCGAGCGGGTAATTAAATTTCAGTTGGGCGAGATCGTGGGAGCCGATTTCCAACCGGGCATGCATTTTAAATTGCCTTTCATTAACAACGTTAAAAAATTCGACGCCCGAATCCTGACCATGGATTCGACGCCTGAGCGCTTTTTGACAGCGGAAAAGAAAAACGTTATTGTCGATTCTTTCGTGAAATGGCGGATTGGCGATGTTAAAACCTTTTATACCACCGTTGCCGGCGATGTGAATCAGGCCAATATCCGTCTCGATCAAATCATCAAAGATTCCGCGCGTAGCGAGTTCAGTAAACGCGAGATCAAACAATTGGTTTCCACAGATCGTAGCGCGATTCGTGATGCGTTGATTACCAATGTGTCGCCGCATGCCGCGAAACTGGGTATCACTATCGTCGACGTGCAAGTAAAACGCATCGATTTGCCTGCTGAAGTCAGCACCTCGGTTTATCAAAGAATGGAAGCCGAACGGGCCCGGGTTGCTCGCGAGTTTCGTTCGCAAGGTTCTGAAGCCGCCGAGCGGATTCGCGCGGATGCCGATAAACAGCGGGAGATCATTTTGGCGAATGCTTACCGCGATTCCGAAGTGATGCGCGGCGAAGGCGACGCTAAAGCAGCCGATATTTTCGCTAAGGCCTACAGCGAGGACAGCGATTTCTTTGCTTTCTATCGCAGCCTGATAGCTTATAAGGAAAGTTTGGGTAAATCCGGCAACATCATGGTGCTGGAACCCAATTCCGACTTCTTCAAATATTTCAAGAATCAGAAATAAACTCCTTTTGGATTATGTATAGTCAAACGCCCCGCCTCGCGGGGCGTTTGCTGTGTTTGAGATAGACAAAAATGCAAAAAAAAGACACCTGGCTGTTGCCGGAAGGGATTAGCGAAGTATTGCCGGAACAGGCAGCGCACCTCGAGACCTTGCGTAGAAAACTTTTGGATACTTTTGCCTGCTGGGGCTACCAGTTGGTTATTCCACCGTTCGTAGACTTTCTGCAATCCTTGCTCATCGGTTCCGGGCACGATCTGGATTTGCAGACTTTTAAGCTGACCGATCAGTTGAGTGGAGAAATGTTGGGCGTGCGGGCGGATATGACGCCGCAAGTTGCCAGAATCGATGCACATCACTTTCAGCACGATGGCCCGACCCGGCTGTGCTATGCCGGTACCGTGTTGCACACCTTGGGTGATCCGTTGGAAAAGAGCCGTAGCCCGATGCAGATCGGCGCTGAACTATACGGTCATGCAGGCCTGGAAAGCGATTACGAAGTCATCCAACTGATGCTGGAAATGTTGGCAATTAGCGGTCTGCAGAATGTGCACCTGGATTTAGGGCATGTCGCTATTTACCGGGCCTTGGCTGAGCATGCCGGTCTCAATCCGCAGCAGGAAGCCGAATTGTTCGATGTTCTGCAGCGTAAGGCCAGAACCGAATTGGCGGAATTGCTTGCCGAGTTTGAGATTGACGCACGTTACAAAGACATATTCAATGCCTTGCCGAAGCTGAATGGCGGTAGGGATATACTGGACAAAGCCAAAGCATTATTAACCGGTTTTGCCGGTGCCGATGAGATTGTCGGCGCTTTGGCCGATTTACAAGGTATATCCGATAAATTGCGCCGCGATTTTCCGGCGTTGACGGTGAGTTTCGATTTGGCCGAGTTACGTGGTTATCACTATCACACCGGCATGGTGTTCGCGGCTTTTGTGCCTGCTCTGGGCAAAGAAATCGCCCGTGGCGGCCGTTACGATAACATCGGCGAAGTGTTCGGCCGAGCGCGAGCCGCTACGGGTTTCAGTGCGGACTTAAAAGTATTGGCCAGTATGTTTAAAGTTGATGATGAAGCGGCTCAGGTGGTGTTTGCGCCCTTTGCGGAAGACGCCGATTTGCGGGAAGCGGTCAGAGATTTACGCGCGCAAGGCGTGGCGGTGATTCAACATCTGCCGGAACAACAAGGCGGCGCCGAACAGCAGGGCTGCAACGCTATTTTAGAAAAACACAATCAACAGTGGGTCGTTAGATCAATAAGCTGTCGTTAAACCACTAGTTTAAGGTTAGATAATATGGGAAAGAATGTTGTTGTTATTGGCACGCAATGGGGCGATGAAGGTAAAGGTAAGCTGGTCGATCTTTTAACCGAACAAGCTGCTGCGGTGGTGCGCTTTCAAGGCGGTCACAATGCCGGTCACACCTTGGTGATTAATGGCGAAAAAACGGTGTTGCATCTGATTCCTTCCGGGGTTTTGCGCGAAGGCGTGCAGTGCATGATCGGCAACGGCGTGGTGCTCTGTCCGGAAGCTTTGTTGAAGGAAATCGAGATTCTGGAAAAATCTGGAGTGCCGGTTCGGCATAGGTTGCAAATTAGCGAAGCCTGTGCCTTGATTCTGCCGATACACGTCGCTATCGATCAGGCCCGCGAAAAAGCCAGGGGTAGCAAAGCTATCGGTACTACCGGGCGCGGCATTGGGCCTGCTTACGAAGATAAGGTAGCCAGACGTGGCCTGCGAGCGGGCGATTTGCGCAATAGCGAGGAATTTGCCGCGCGCTTAAAAGAGCTGGTTGAATATCACAACTTCATGTTGACTAATTATTATCATGCCGAGCCTGTGGATTATGACGCGGTGCTGGCGAATACCTTGCGCTTGGGCGAGATCATCAAGCCGATGCTGACCGATGTTGGGGAGGCTATCTACAGCTATCAAAACCAAGGTGAGAACGTGCTGTTCGAAGGTGCGCAGGGCGCACTGCTGGACATTGACCACGGTACTTATCCCTATGTCACTTCGTCCAATACGACGGCAGGCGGCGCTGCCACCGGTACCGGCGTGGGACCTTTGGCGCTGGATTACGTGTTGGGTATTACCAAAGCCTATTCCACCCGAGTGGGTAATGGCCCGTTCCCGACCGAATTGCTGGATAACTATGGTGAACATCTTGGTGTGAAAGGCCACGAGTTTGGTGCCACGACAGGGCGTAAGCGCCGTTGTGGCTGGTTCGATGCGGTATCAATGCGCAAATCAGCCCAATTAAATAGCTTGAGCGGTATTTGTCTGACCAAGCTGGATGTGCTGGATGGCCTGGACAAAATAGGTATCTGCACCGCTTACAAGATTAACGGTCAAATTACGGAAACCGCGCCGTTGGGTGCTGATCAATACGCTGCGTGTGAAGCGGTGATTGAGGAAATGCCGGGTTGGACCGGTACTACGGCCGGCGTCACCGATTTTGCGCAATTGCCGGAAAATGCCAAAGCCTATATTGCGAGGCTGGAACAACTGGTCGGTGTAAAAGTAACGATTTTGTCCACGGGCCCGGACCGGAACGAAACTATAGTCTTGGAAAATCCATTCCAGGCCTAACGCTTAAGTATTAAACCTTCGTTTAAGACGCTGAATTTATTCAGCGTCTTGTCTTTCCGCTCAATTAATAACTGGTTTAGAGAAATCCTTTAAACACGTTTGTTGTCTTTGATGGCGCCACTCAATCGGTTGCGACCGGTCTATTTCGGTTGGTAATCCATTCGCTCCATGAGCCGGCGTAAAGTTTCGAGCCGCTTAATCCTGCAATTTCCATCGCTAACAGGTTGTGACAGGCGGTCACACCGGATCCGCACATATGTACTACGTGCTCGGCAGGATAAGGAGTAACTAGCGCGCTAAGTTGTTGGCGCAACTGGTCGGCGGGTAAAAATAATCCCGATTTGTCCAGATTAGTTTGCAGCGGCCTATTTAGCGCTTTGGGTACATGGCCGCCTACTGGGTCTATGGGCTCTTGCCAGCCATAAAAGCGTTCAGGTGTTCTGGCATCTATCAAGGTGATTTTTCGTGTCGCCAAACCGTTTGCTACTTGTTCGGCGTCCAGCCATTCTTTGTTGTCCAGATAGACGCGGAATTGGCTGGCTGTAATTTTCGGAAGCGCGGTAGTGACCGGCAAGTCTTGCTTTTGCCAGCGCGCAAATCCGCCATCCAACACAGCGACCTGAGTATGACCCATCGTGCGTAGCAGCCACCACATCCGGCCGGCAAACGCGCCGCCGGCATCGTCATAAACCACGATTTGACTACGATTGTTAACGCCCCACTCGCCCAGCTTTTTGCCTAATAATGCAAAGTCCGGTAACGGGTGGCGGCCGGTGTAGGATCGCACAGGCGAAGACAAATCCTGGTTTAAATCAGCATAGCGGGCGCCGGGAATATGGCCTTGTCGATAGGCTTTATGCCCAGCTGTCACCTCAGCTAGCGAGAATCGGCAGTCGAATATTCGCCAATCCGGATTGTTCAGGTTAGCAGCTAAAATGTCTGTGGAAACCAGCGTGGTGTAGGACATGCTTATACCTCCAAAATAATTTTACCGATATGTTGGCTGCTTTCCATGCGCTCGTGGGCCTGGGAGGCCTGATCTAGCGGAAAAACCGAATCGATGATGGGTTTGAGTTGGCCGGATTCCAGTAGCGGCCAAACCTTTGCAAAAAGTTGTTGGGCTATTTTAGCCTTGAACTCGTCGTTGCGGGGGCGCAAGGTCGTGCCGGCAATGGTAAGGCGTTTCATCAGCACGGATGCTAGATTGATTTCGCTCTTGCCGCCGTTCTGGATGGCAATCTGTTGTAGTCGGCCGTCCATAGCCAGGCATTTCAAGTTACGGGGCAAGTAGTCGCCGCCGATTATGTCTAAAACGACATTAACGCCTTTGCCGCCGGTGTGATGCATAACGGCTTCGACAAAGTCTTGTTGCCGATAATTGATCGCAAGGTCTGCGCCCAATTTTTGGCAATGCCGGCATTTTTCTTCGTTACCCGCCGTGACGATGACTCGGCCGCCGAAGGCTCTGCCGAGTTGAATCGCGGTCGTGCCGATGCCGCTGGTGCCTCCATGTACCAATAAGCTTTCACCGACTTGCAGTTTTGCACGGTCGAAAATATTGCTCCAGACCGTAAAAAAAGTTTCCGGCAACGCGGCGGCTTGAATAAAACTCAAGCCTTTCGGTAATGGTAGGCAGCAACAGGCGCTTGCCAAGCAATATTCAGCATAACCTCCGCCGGTTAGTAAGGCGCAAACCGGGTCACCAATATTATATTCGCTTACTTCGTTGCCGAGTGCGACGATAGTGCCAGCGACTTCCAATCCGAGAACGGTGGATGCGGCAGGTGGCGGCGGATACAATCCTTTACGTTGCATGAGGTCGGGTCGATTTACTCCGGCGGCCACAACTTTTATCAGCACTTGATGGGCGGCGGGAGTGGGTTGCTGCTGATCAACGACAATTAAATTGTTGAACTCGGCGGAGCGATAAATCTCGATGGCGCGCATGGTGTTAAGCTTTGCGGAGAGAGTGTCGTATTATATGCGCCGCATTTGACTAACAGTATTTTTTCAACGAGAGCATTCATGATACGTGCAGGCATTGTCGGCGGTACCGGGTATACCGGCGTCGAATTATTAAGAATTTTGGTATTGCATCCTCAGGTCGAGGTTAGCGTAGTGACTTCTCGAGCTGATGCCGGCTTGCGAGTGGATCAGCTATATCCAAGCTTAAGAGGCTACTGTGATGTGAAATTTACGTTGCCGGAGTTGGATAATTTAAAAGACTGCGATGTAGTGTTTTTCGCCACGCCAAACGGCACCGCAATGTTGATGGCTGAGGCGGCGCTGGCACTCGGTATCAAGGTTATCGATTTATCTGCCGATTTCCGGATTAAAGACCGGCAGGAATGGGAAAAATGGTATGGCATGCAACACGCCAGTCCGGATTTGATCGGCGAAGCCGTCTACGGTTTGCCGGAAGTTAATCGCGAGCAAATCAAGCAAGCGCGTTTAATCGCTTGTCCTGGATGCTATCCGACTGCCGTGCAACTCGGCTTTTTGCCGTTATTAGAGTCCGGAGCGATAGATAAGCAGCACTTAATCGCCGATGTAAAATCCGGTGTCAGCGGCGCCGGGCGCAAGGCGGAGATTTCTTCTTTGATGAGCGAGGCGGGAGAGAGTTTTAAGGCCTACGCGGTTGCCGGGCATAGACATTTGCCGGAAATTACTCAGGGTTTGCAAAATATCGCCAAGCAGGCTGTTGAGCTAACTTTTGTGCCGCATCTGACGCCTATGATTCGGGGGATTCACGCCACGCTCTATGCGCGTTTAAAACGAAAGCTGGATTTGCAAAGTCTGTTTGAAGAGAGGTATCGGGAAGAAAGATTTGTGGACGTGTTACCGACTGGCAGTCATGCCGACACACGCAACGTACGCGGCAGTAATCGCTGTCAAATTGCGATACATCAGCCGCAAGGCGGCGATACGGTGGTGATTTTGTCCGTGATTGATAACTTGGTGAAGGGCGCGTCGGGGCAGGCAGTGCAAAATATGAATCTGATGTTCGGGTTGCCTGAGCATGAGTCGTTAGAGACCGTTGCTTTATATCCTTAAGTTGCATTAAAACGTGTGACATAAAAAAACCGCCTTCCGGTTTTATTCGGTAGGCGGTTTTTTATTCTGGATCCTAAGTCGTTTTATGCAGCCAAAGCCTGATTTTTGCGGTTTATTCTCCAGCCCAAAATGCCGCTAGCCAATAACAACAAGCTGGTTGGCTCTGGAACGCTGCCGACGCCACCGCCACCGCCTGGAGTTCCTGCTGTGCCGACAAGCTGGGTAAGCTTGAAGTAGTCGTTGCTGTTATTCAACTGGCTGGAAGGATCACCTTTACCTGAACCCCAGCTGCTGCTGTACGCGCTAATCAACCAAAGACTTGAAGACAGGTTGCTCGGGTTGATGTCTTCAGCCACGTCTCCGACTGTATTGTAACTACCTACGAATTCCCAGCTGTTGCTAAGGAGACCGGAAATACTTTTTCCGGAAATATCTGCTGCGCCAGTAAGTGGACCGCTAGCTGGTACTGCACCGGTATACCTAAGAACCGAAATATCCGAATCGTAGGCCGTGGTATCCGGCCAGCCGACAGTTAGCTTGTCTAAAATGGTGCTGCCATCAAACCGAAATAGTACGGCTTCGATTCTGCCGTTGTTATCAACCGCATGGTCCGGAAAGCTGCTCGTCGTCTCTGAGCCGCTTAATACACCCAGGCCGTTAGCACTACCGTACCAAGCCAGTGTGGCTGTAGAAAAAGTTGAAGTACTTGTAGTCCCGACTGAGTATGCTCCCATACTCTGAATGCCCGCCGGTGTCACTGAACTAGTACTGTTTATAGTCCATACCGTGGCGTTAACCGACCATGGGGCCAGCAATAGAGTTGCTATAGCCAAGAATTTTGGGGTCATAATGTCCTCACATTTTTTTCGAATTTTACCTTCCGCTATTGTCTTCGCCGGTCTGGAAATAACCATTGTACTATTGGTCATAAACAAAGAATTACGGTCTGTTTATTTGTAAGCACTTAATGGGCCATAGTAAAATTATTATTTGAATACAATGGTTTAATTGCTCATTTGTGAATAAATAAGATCGGCAGTTGTGCGCGGTGTAAAAAATTACGACATATTTTAAAAAATCGACTACCTGCTGAGCTTTTCAAGCAGTACTTTGGCTTGTTCACGGCCATTGAAAATAGCGTCGCCTTTTAGCGCTTCTTGCAATTCTTGCTTAGCCTCTTCCTGGCGTTGCAACTGATTGAGGGCAACAGCGATATGGTAGCGTATCTCAGGATCTTGCGAGAGTAGTGAGTGTGCGTTTCGTAAGTAATGAAGCCCCTGTTCTATTTGTCCTGTGTTAACGAGAATCCAGCCCAAGGTGTCGTTCGTTGCCGGCTGGTCAGGGGCCAATTTATGGGCCTTTTCGGCAATGGATAAGGCTTTGTTGTTGCCGGTATTGAGATACACATAAGCAAGGTTGTTCAGAAACTGTGGTTCGTTGGGGAACTGTTTCAATAGCTCGACGTAGTATTTTTCTGCCTCTTTAAACTTTCCGCTTTTCAGTAATTCGTTCGCAAAGGCAGCCATCGGTAGTTGGTCTTGAGGATGCTTTTTGACCCACTGATCCAGTAAATTAAAGGCTTTGTCCGACTGATCGATTTTTTTCAAGTTTTCATAGAGCAGCATCAATGATGTTGTATCCGGCTCCAGGTCGAAAGCCGCTTGGTAATGGCTATTGGCCAAACTAAGGTTTTTGTCATGATCGGCAATGTTTCCCAACAGTCGGTGGGGAAAGGCGCGTTTTGGATATTGTTTTAGCAGGCTTTCTGCGCGGTTCAATGCAAATACTGGTTTCCCATGGATCAGTTCCATTTCCACCAAGGCAATTTGCGAAGGTATATGATTTTCGTCAACCAATACTGCTTTTTTCAAGGTCTTTATTGCTTCAAAATAATCGCCTGCATCTATTTGGTAACGAGCTGCTTTGTAAAGTTGTTTGACATTAAACCGTGCTTGGTCGGCCATGCGGATAAATACACCTAAGGCTTTGTCCTTATTGTTGTTAGCTAAGTAGCTTCGAGCCAGGGCGTCGATAACCTGGGGGTTGTTCTTATCGATCATTTCCGCCGCTTGTGCTGCGGCATTAGCCTCTGCAGCTTTGCCCATCTTCAGATTCAGCTCAACCAAAGCCAAAAGTGTCGGTAATGATTTTTGGTCTATCATCTTCGCTTTTGCTAGCCAATCATTGGCTGCCTGATAGCGCCCGGCGCTTTGTTCGACTTTGGCCAACTCAATAAGAATATCTATGTCACCCGGGTGACTTTGCTGCAAGGTTTGTAGGCGCTGTCTGGCTTGATCAAATTTGTTCTCGCCAACGTCCAGTTTACTTAGGTTAATTTGCGCGTCGAGAAAATTGGGGTTGAGTTCAATCGCCTTCTCGAAACTTTGCCGCGCCTGTTTATACTGCCCAGTGCTAACTTGGGCCGTCCCCAGTAAATTTAATAGTGTAAAGTTTTTCGACGCTTTCTCATGTAGCGCTTGCGCGGTTTTTAACGCTTTTTCCGGTTCACCACGGCTCATGTAAAGTGCCACGAGAGGAATACCTGCTTGGATAGCATCCGGGTTTTTTTTGAATGCCACTTCAAGGTCTTGAACTGCCGCCTGTTCCTGGCCCATTGCTAATCTGTTAAGTCCTATTTCGGTTTGCAGGCTAGCGCTGTCACTGCCTAACGCAGCGGCTTTTCCAAACATATTATTGGCCATATCGTGTTTGCCGGCCTTCATGAAAGCGCTTCCCAATAAAAATGCCAAACGCTGATCCTGGGGATTGCGGATTTGCATAGGGCGGAGCAAATCAATAGCTTGTTCGGGTTCGTTTTTCTCTAAAAGTATGGTGGCTAGCAATTTATAGGTACCTGATTGTTCCGGGTATTGCTTAACATACAGACGCAAATACTCTGCTGCCAAGTCGAATCTTTGCAGGCTGTAGTTAACCAAGCCGGAGAGCATTAAAGTCGGACCATGTGCCGATAAATATTCCGGTTTGATACCGGTGATGATGTCGGCTGCCACTTCCAATTCTTTGGTCGCCGCTTCTTTCTGGTTATTGCGCTCGAGTAAAACCGCATGTAGATAGGCTGCTTTCGGTTCAAAAGGATAAGCCCTGCGTACATATTCCAAATCTTGCTGTGCCCGCTCGTCTTGTTTTAAGTCCATTAAAAGGCCCGCTCTGGCAAGTCGTGTGTCTACATGATCGGGGTTAAGCTCTATCGCCTTGTCGTAAAATTTTAGAGCTTCGTCCAGTTCCATGTTGGCATGCTTGATCGAGCCTTTTGCATACCAAACGCCGGCATCGTTGGCTTGCATTTGTATAGCTTTCTCGGCGGCTTGATCGGCGCCTTTAATGTCACCACGTTTTAACAGTGCATTCGCGCGCCCAATTGCGGCATTAACCTGGTTGGGAGCAATTTGCAAGGCAATGTCGAATTCATTCAGCGCTTCGCTGATTAAATTGAGTTGCAGATATGCGTTACCCCGGTAAACATGCAAAATCGGGCGCAAACCAGTGTTGAACTGCGCGGGATCGATTTCCTTCAGCAGGTCGTTGTAGCGGATTTGGTAGGTATAGAGCTTGGCCAAGTTTTCAGCTATTAAAGATGGATCCGCGCCTAATTGTTTGGCTAAGCCAAGTTGGACTTCTGCTTCCGTCAACGATTTCTGTTGCAAGTAAATTTCACCAAGCAGCATGTGAGCCGAAACATACCTTTCATTTTGCTGTAGCGCATTCTTTAACTGGATGATGGCTTCGGCGTTATTTTGATTTCTGTAGGACTGTAACGCGGCTTCGTAAAACTTGCCGGCCTGAATGTCATCGGCAACGCTTATCTGCACGGGGTTAAGCGCCAGAATCAGCAGTAGTTTATTTAATGGGAAATTGGGTTTCATCGGATTTTTGCGCATAGCGAAGATGGGGTTGCTCAAGTGTGCACATAGCATAGTCGCAAAGCCAATTCGTCACCAGTCCGGAGCTAACAGCCTGCCTCTTTTCGTCAAAAACTTGACAACTCTTATTTAAGCATCTGTTTTTAAATAAAAATTTAAATGGTCTAAATTTTGCTTCTAGCGTCTAGACAATCAATTAGGCGACTAAATATGGGTACTTTAGAGCTGCATCAACAACAAAAAACCGAGCGCTTGACCGATGCATTCCGGATCTTTAACGAACTTTCGGAGAATCTGGCGCATTCC
The DNA here is from genome assembly GCF_057126975.1 of Methylomonas sp. 2F7. Lineage (NCBI taxonomy): Bacteria > Pseudomonadati > Pseudomonadota > Gammaproteobacteria > Methylococcales > Methylococcaceae > Methylomonas > Methylomonas sp. 2F7. The sequence continues at coordinate 3,025,667 of NZ_CP195203.1, read as the reverse complement.
TATCAGGGCTTGGAAGAGCAAGTAGCCAAGCTCAATCGCGAGTTGCAGGCCGCGCGCAGCGAACGGTTGAACACGCTGATCGAGAAGGAGAAGCTCGCCAGTCGCTTGCAACAGATTCTGGCAGCTTTGCCGGCGGCGGTGGTGGTGCTGAATGCGCACGGCATGATCGTCGATTGCAATGTTCATTCCGTGGACTTTTTGGGCGAACCCTTGCTAGGCCAATTGTGGTCGAATGTAGCGGCGCGCAGTCTGCAACCAGTGTTCGAATCGCCGCATGAACGCCAACTCAGAGACGGCCGTAAAGTGAATATTACCCACAGCTCGTTGGGTAACGATGCCGAACAAATCATTCTGTTGTCGGATGTCAGCGAACTGCGTTCCTTGCAAGATACGCTGGCGCAGCACAAACAACTGAGCGCTATGGGGGAAATGGTGGCCGGTCTGGCGCATCAGGTCCGTACACCGCTGGCGACCGCGATTTTGTATGCGTCACAAATGAGCAAACCCTCGATTCCCGACGAAAAGCGCCAACAGTTCTCCGAGAAAATTTTAGAACGTCTGCATTACCTGGAGCGCCAAGTTAACGACATGCTGATCTTTGCCAAGCAGGGTCGGATGGCGATGCAAAGTTTTTCATTACAACGGCTGCTAATACATCTCGCCGAAGCAGCCGATAGTTTTGTGGGCGAATTCAGCATCGAAAACCGCATCAGCACCGATCAGTTGCTTGGCAATGAAGATGCATTGCGCGGGGCAGTATTGAACTTAATCAATAACGCGGCCGAGGCCGGCGCGCACAAAATTGCATTAACGGTCCGTCGGAGCGATTCAGGCTGCATAGACATCACCGTGACGGATGATGGGCCAGGTATCGTCGAAGCGCAGCAAACTAAATTATTCGAACCGTTCTACACCACCAAGTCCAATGGCACCGGCTTGGGTTTGGCGGTGGTCGATAGCGTGGCGCGCGCGCACGGCGGTAGCGTCAAATGTCGTTCGACGCCGGGGCAAGGTACAAGTTTTACCTTGAATCTGCCCTGTACCAGCCAATACACCCTCGGCTTGTCCGCCGGTATTGCCACAATGGAGCAAAATTATGAAACAGTATGATGTGCTTATCGTCGAAGACGACATGGCTTTATGCGAGGCGCTATGCGATACCCTGGAAATTGAAGGCTATCGGGTAATCTCCGCTAAAAACGGTATTGAGGCACTGAGCCAGTTGGCCAAGTATCAGGTCAGGCTGGTGGTCAGCGATGTGCAAATGCCGGTGATGGACGGTTTTCAGCTGTTGCAGAATATTCAGCAAAAATTCGAGCAGTTGCCGGTGTTGCTGATGACGGCTTACGGCACCATCCCCAAAGCGGTGGAAGCCATGCAGTCCGGTGCGGCCGACTATCTGATCAAACCGTTCGAAGCGGGCATGTTGGTCGATAAGGTAGCATCATTGATTACGCTGCAAGCCCCAATAATTAACGAGCGCGTAGTGGCTGACGAGAGTATGAAAAAGCTTTATGCATTAGCCAGCAAAGTAGCCAAAACCGATGTGACCATGCTGCTGGAAGGCGAGAGCGGTACCGGTAAGGAAGTGCTGGCCCGTTATGTTCATCGGAACTCGCATTATCATGCCGGCCCGTTCGAGGCCATCAATTGCGCGGCGATTCCGGAAAACATGCTGGAAGCGATGTTGTTCGGTTACGAGAAAGGCGCATTTACCGGTGCTGTGCAATCGGCGCCTGGTAAATTCGAGCTGGCGCAAGGCGGCACCTTATTACTGGACGAGATTTCCGAGATGGATATTTCGCTGCAAGCAAAATTGCTAAGGGTGTTGCAGGAAAAAGAGGTCGAGCGTCTGGGTAGCCATCGCAAAATCACGCTGAACGTCAGAATTTTGGCGACTACCAATCGCAAACTAAAAGAATATGTGCAGGATGGCCGGTTTCGCGAAGATCTGTATTTTCGCTTGAGCGTATTTCCGCTCAGAATTCCGCCGCTGCGGGAGCGGCCTGGCGATATTTTGCCGCTGGCGCTGGAGTTGTTGAGCAAGCATAGTCCGGCAGGGAAAGCCGCTTGCAGCTTTGATGATGCGGCAATGACTAAGTTATCTGCATACAATTGGCCAGGTAATGTCAGAGAGTTGGAAAACGTGGTGCAGCGGGCGTTGATCCTGCAAAGCCGGAGTCAAATCGGCGCCGACGACCTGATTTTTGAGGAAGATATGTTGGTTTTGCCGAGTTTGCCCGCTGCTGTGCAAAGTCTTGCCGTAGAATCGCGGCAAACCGATAGCGACAATAGCCAATTCGAGCTCGGCAGCTTGGGCGACGGCGTGCGTTCGGCCGAGGAAAAAATTATTTTGCAAATGTTACGCGATGTCAGCGGCAGCCGGAAAACCACAGCCGCCAAGCTGGGTATCAGTCCGCGTACCCTGCGCTACAAAATTGCGCGGATGAAGGAAGCGGGAGTGATGGTACCAGGTTAAATCTTGGCTTGAAAAATGCTTGTGCTAAGCAAGGCAACCTAAAAGAGTCATTATCATGTCAGATATGAATGTTAACCAAGTGCTCGCGCAGATGCGGGCAATGTCCATAGAGGCCGGCGCCAAGCCACAGCCTAGCGACACGTCCGGCGATTTTGCCGCCATGTTGAAACAATCCATCGACGCCGTAAACAATACCCAGCAAACCGCCAGCGGTATGGCTAAATCGTTTGAGATGGGTCAGAGTGACGTCAGTTTGGCGGAAGTGATGATTGCCTCGCAAAAAGCCAGCGTTTCTTTTCAGGCCATGCTCCAGGTGCGTAATAAACTGGTGGATGCCTATAAGGACGTGATGGGCATGTCAATGTAGGCTAGCGGAATATAAGCCATGAGCGAACTAGACAGAAATCTACCGATGGAGGCCCATAGCCAATCAAGTATGGCAAACGCCGACAAAATGCACCCTGCTTTGAAAAGCCTGAGCAAAATGCCGATGCTTCGTCAGCTTGTTCTAATGTTGGGCTTGGCGTTCAGCGTTGCGATGGGCGTGGCCGTGGTGTTGTGGTCGCAGGCCCCGTCTTACGATTTACTGTTTTCCGGCGTGGCCGAAAAAGATTCCGCGGAAATTCTCGATGCGTTGACCAAGTTAAATGTCGATTACAAGGTCGAAACCGGCTCCGGCGCGATCATGGTGCCGGCCGATAATGTCCGGGAACTGAAATTGAAATTGGCCGCACAAGGCCTGCCGCGCAGCGCGAGTCTGGGTTACGAATTGCTGGATAAAGACAACGGCTTCGGCGCCAGCAAAAATGTCGAGCAAATGCGGTTTCAACGCGCATTGGAAGGCGAAATTGCGCTGACTATTCAAACCATTCAAAACGTCAAATCCGCGAAAGTGCTGCTGGCTATTCCGGTCCAATCGGTATTTGTCCGCGAACGTAAAAAGCCCAGCGCCTCGGTAGTGGTGGAGCTGTATCAAGGCCGCACTCTCGAAAAAGAACAAATCGAATCCATCATCCATTTGGTTGCCTCCAGCGTACCGTTAATGGAAGCCAGTCAAGTGACGGTCGTGGATCAAAAAGGTCGTTTGTTGAACAGCAAGGAAGGCGGCGAAGATATGTCCTTGTCCAGCAAGCAATTCGAATATAAGAAAAATATAGAAGAACACCTGCGTGGACGGATCGAAAATATCCTGACGCCACTGGTAGGCGGTGACGGCATGCGGGCGCAAATTTCCGCCGACGTTGACTTTACCGTTACCGAAAAAACCCAAGAAATGTTTAACCCGGATTTGCCTGCCTTGCGTAGCGAGCAAACCCAGGAAGAAAATAACTCCTTATCCAAAGTGCAAGGTGTGCCCGGAGCCTTATCGAATCAACCTCCACCAACGGGTACCGCGCCGGAAGTCGCCAGCGGCCAGGAAAAACAAGCTGCTGCGGAATCGGGTTCCGCCTCGTCCAACAAAACCGCCACCCGTAATTACGAACTGGATAAAACCATCACCCATACTAAACTCGCCACAGGTGCCTTACGACGCTTGTCGGTGGCGGTCGTGGTTGACGATAAAAAAGTGGTGCAAGCCGACGGAAAAGCTACGCTAGTTGCTTACTCGCAAGAAGATCTGAATCAACTTCGCGACTTGGTCAAACAGGCCGTCGGTTATGATAATAGCCGCGGCGATCAGGTGACGGTAACCAATGTCGCGTTCAGATTGCCCGATGCAATGGAAGAAGTACCTTCCGAACCTATCTGGGAACAACCCTGGTTTGCCAGTGCACTGAAACAGTTGGCGGCGGTTGCTGTAGTCTTGCTGCTGATCATGGGGGTATTGCGGCCAGGTCTGCGCACCCTGATTGCCAAGGAAGAACAGTTAGAAGCGCTTGAACAAGCCAAGGCAATCGCGGAAGCAACCGGTGGTGTGGTGCGTTTCGATGAGACCGGCAAGCCGGTGGCTGTCGCGGTCTCGGTAGATGAGGAAACCGGCGAAGTACGCACCATCACCACTGGCGTGGAAGATTTATTGTTACTCGAAGCCCCACAAAGCTACGAAAAACGTTTGGAATATGTCCAAAAACTGATCGACGAAGATCCTAAATTGGTCGCGCAAGTGATCAAAACCTGGTTAAAAGACGATGGCTGAGCAAGAGAAATTAACGCATGCACAAAGAGCTTCGCTGCTGCTATTGGCGGTGGGACAGGATAGAGCGGCCTCGGTGTTGAAGCATATGGGACCGAAAGAAGTGCAATTGATCGGTTCGAACATGGCACAACTCGGGCCGATTAGCTCGGGTATGGTTGATGAGGTGCTGGAAGAATTCATCATCGAAATCAAAAACGAAACCGGCCTGGGTCTGGATTCCGACGAATACATCCGTAATATGCTGACCAATGCCCTGGGCGCGGATAAAGCCGGCAGCATCATCGACCGGATTTTGTTGGGTGCGAACAGCAAGGGTATCGAACAGTTGAAGTGGATGGATACGCGTTCCATCGCCGATTTGATTCGCCTGGAACATCCGCAAATCATCTCTATTATTTTGTCTTTGCTGGATGCCGATCAGGCCGCCGACGTACTGACCTTATTGCCGCAAAATATGCGTTCGGATATTTTGATGCGCATCGCTACTCTGGAAGGCGTGCAACCCGCCGCTTTGCGTGAGTTGGACGATATCATGGAGAAACAGTTGACCGGCAGCGACGGCGTGAAGTCCTCGCAAATCGGCGGTATCGACGCGGCGGCCAATATCCTCAACTTTATCGAAAGCGGTATCAGCGATCCGATGATGCAAGACATCAACGAAGCCAACGCCGATTTGGGTCAACGTATCCAGGATAAAATGTTTGTGTTCGGCGATTTGATCAACGTCGATGATCGCGGTATTCAAACACTGTTGCGCGAAGTGTCCACCGATCAGTTGTTGCTGGCCCTGCGTGGTGTGGAAACCGGTTTACGCGATAAAGTGTTTGCCAATATGTCCAGACGCGCGGCGGAAATGTTGCGCGACGATTTGGAAGCCGCGCCGCCTGCGCGCTTGAGTGAAGTGGAGGCCGCGCAAAAAGATATTCTGGCGATAGCCAAACGCTTGTCCGATGCGGGTGAAATAGCTTTGGGCGGCGGTGGCGGTGGCGATGAGTTCGTCTAAGAGCAATAAATTTTCCGAGGCCGAACTTCAGGCTCTGGATCGGTGGACTAATCTGCAGGATTTCAGCACGCCGCGCTCCGAATCGGTCGAATTGGAAGAAGTCACAGAGGTTCTGACCGCCGAGCAGATTGAAGAAATTCAGAAACAGGCCTACGCCGAAGCCTTCGAACAAGGTAAGCAGCAAGGCTACGCGGACGGACAAAAAGAAGGCTTTGAGGCCGGGCGCAAACAAGGCTATGAAGAAAGTTTACATTTGCTGCAAAAACAGGCAGCCGAACTCACAACTTTGCTGGAAGCGCTCAGCGAGCCCTTCAAGCAACTCGACGAATCGGTCGAGCAGGAGTTGGTTAAATTAACCATCGCCATCGCCAGTCAATTGATTCGCCGGGAATTGAAGTTGGAACCCGGCGAGATCGTCGGTGTGGTGAGAGAGGCGATCAATGCCTTGCCGCTGGCGTCGCAGAAAGTCACCGTGAACTTACATCCCGAAGATGCGGCCTTGGTTCGCACCGCGTTAAAGCTCGATGAAAACATGCCGCCCTGGCGCTTGCAGGAAAACCCTTTGTTGAGTCGCGGCGGTTGCACCGTCGAAACCGAAATGTCCAGAATCGATGCCAGCGTCGAAAGCCGTGTGGCCGCTGTGATTGCCACGGTATTGGGCGGCGAGCGCCGCGAGGATTTTGGCCGATGATCCCCAATGCCGACCGTTCCGATTTGTGGTTGGCGCGCTTGCAACCGTACCGGGAAAGACTGGCAGCCGATCCTTTGGAGTTGGTCGTTGAAGGGAAATTATCGCGCATGGTGGGTTTGACGTTGGAAGCAGAAGGCTGCCGGGCGGCCATCGGTTCGTTGTGTCAAGTGATTACCAAATCCGGCAAGATCATTACGGCTGAGGTCGTCGGTTTTGGCGGATCCCGCTTGTTTTTGATGCCGACCGGCGATACGCATGGTCTGGAACCCGGTTGTCGTGTCATTCCTATGGGCAAGAACAGTCTAGCCAACGTCGGTTTTGGTCTGTTGGGTAGAGTGCTCGACGGCGCGGGCAAACCCCTGGATAGTAAGGGTCCGCTGGATACCGATGCCAAAGTTTCCTTATCCGGCACCACCATCAATCCGCTCAGCCGCAAACCCATTCGCGAGGCCTTGGATGTTGGGGTGCGGGCTATCAATGCCATTCTCAGCGTCGGCCGCGGGCAGCGTATGGGTTTGTTTGCCGGTACCGGTGTCGGCAAAAGCGTGTTGCTGGGGATGATGACCAAGTTTACCAATGCCGACGTCGTCGTGGTGGGCTTGGTGGGTGAGCGGGGCAGGGAGGTTAATGAGTTTGTACTGAAAATCCTCGGTGAAGAAGGGTTGCGCCGAGCCGTAGTCGTTGCGTCGCCGGCTGACGATTCGCCGTTGATGAGGGTGCATGGCGCCTTGTTGGCGACCAGTATCGCCGAGTATTTTCGTGACCAGGGCCTGGACGTGTTGTTGCTGATGGACTCTTTGACTCGATATGCTCAGGCGTACCGGGAAATTGCTTTGGCGATAGACGAGCCGCCGGCAACCAAGGGCTATCCGCCTTCGGTGTTTGCGAAATTGCCGCAATTGGTGGAGCGCGCCGGCAATGGCGACGAAGGCGGCGGTTCGATTACCGCGTTTTATACGGTATTGGCGGAAGGCGACGATACCAACGATCCGATTGCCGATGCGGCGCGAGGTGTGCTGGACGGCCATGTGGTGCTGTCGCGTTCCCTGGCCGAATCCGGTCATTATCCGGCAATCGACATTGAAGCGTCGATCAGTCGGGTGATGCCGGACATCATAGAGCCGGAACATCTGCAAATGGCGCGGGATTTGCGGCGTTTGTATTCCACCTATCAACAGAACAAGGATTTGATCAGTGTAGGCGCCTATCGGCCGGGAGCTGATCCGCGCATTGATAAAGCGATAGAAAAAAATCCGGCGATCATGGATTTTCTGCAACAAAGCATGGATGAATCGGTGGACTTGAGCCGGAGTCTGAGCGAGTTGGCGCAATTGTTGGCTAGCTGATGAAAAAGTCGCAGCGACTGAAAGTTATTATCGACCTGCATGCGCGTCAGGAACGTGACGCTTTGGAGGCTTTGGGTATCAGTCAGCAAAAGCTGCAAGAGCTACAAGCTCAGCTCGAAAATTTACAAAGTTACCGTCTGGACTATTTAGGTAAATTCGCCGTCAGACAGCAGGCTGGGATCAATATCACTCAGTTGATGGAGTTCAGGGCCTTCGCCGACAAGCTTGATCAGGCTATCGAAAGCCAGCAGCAGACGGTTAGCAACCATGAGCGCGAGGTGCAGCGGGCCCGCAAGCGCTGGGAAGATGCGCATCAGCGTACCAAAAGTCTGCAAAAAGTCAGTGATTTGGCGTTGGTCGAAGAAATGAAAGTCGAACAAAAACGTGAACAGGCCGAGCAAGACGACCGGGCTGCGCGATCAGGACGTAAGGATGGCACGGGAAGTGCTTGATTAAATAAAAATGTCAGGAGAAATGCCATGAATATCCAAGGTTTAAATCCGCTGTCTCTATTAGCCTCTGCCGATAGCGCCAGTGTTGCGACTACAGGTCTATTGGGCGAAGGTGGCGGTGCCGGCGTGTTTTCGGCGACGCTGCTTGAGCAACTGGCACAATTGCAGAATAGTTTATTGAGCAAGGGGGCGGCCGGTGACGCCGGTTTGGCGAATTTACAGCAGCTGGGTGGTTTGGGCGCGGACACCTTGAATAGTCAAAGCATGCAGGATTTTACCGCTCTGTTCGGCAAGAGTTTGCCGACGGCAACCAAGCTCGGTCAGGATATTAATCTGGACGATACCATGCAAGCCTTGGCGGATGTGTTGCAATATCTGCAAGGCTTGGAGGCTGCTACGGTTACCGAACAACAAGCCCCGGTTTTACCGGTTACCTCGGCAAATCAAGATAACTTTGCCGAGATAGCTGCGGAAAATACGGAGACCGCAAATGAGCAGGCAGAGAATGCAGCGATGTTGGCGGGGATGCAGGCTCAGCCCTTGCCGGTTGCGGATAGCGTGAGTGGCGTTAATGAGGTATTAAAATCCGCAGTAGCAACCAGTGAGGCGATGTCTGCCGTCAAAAACAGTCCGGAACTGTTGGGTATGGATGCTAAAAAAGAAGCGTTGACGGCATTGAACGGCACGGATGAAGGGCGGAAGGCCATGGCAGCGGAGAGCGGTTTTGCCAAAACCCTTGCCGCCGAAGAGGGCGCGTCCCAGCAATTTGCGCAAGACAACGCGGCCAATGCTTTTCAAACTGAGCAGGGCGACGTGCCGAAGCATCAAATGGGCGGTAGCGAGGCTGACGTGGGCTTGTCCAGAATGACGGCCGACATCGCTCAAATGAATAAATCGGTAAATAATGCCGGGCAAACGCCGGCGCCGGCGATAGAAAAACATTTAACTCATCCGGAATGGAACACCGACTTGGGCGAAAAGTTGCTGTGGATGCATAAACAAGCGGTGCCTTCCGCCGAAATTCGCTTGAATCCCGAGCATTTAGGTCCCATTTCCATCAAGATTGATGTGAATCAGGATCAAGCCAGTGTGGTCTTCACCGCCCAGCATGCGGCGGTCAGGGACGCCATAGAGGCGGCTATCCCCAAGTTGCGGGAAATGTTGGGCGGGCAAAACTTGAATTTGGCGGATGTTAACGTTTCCCAGCAACAATCCGAACAAAGACCGGGACGCGAGTCCTTTCAAACGGCCGGAGAGCAAAATCGCGGCGGCAATAGTCAAGGCCAAGGCCACACCGACAGTGCAGCAACCGATACTTCCAACGCTATTCTCGAAGAAATTGAAGCAGGCCGAGCCATTGCCAGTAACGGTTTATTGAGCCTATTTGCCTAGTCAACTTTAGGCGTTGTTGAAAAATTGCTTTGCAAAAACAGCGCCTATTTCTATAATGCCCAGCTTTTTGGGGAATTTATCCCCGTCCCTTGCTTCACTGTCCTGACGGATGGGAGGCTTTTAAACCCGTAAGGAGAAATCATGCGACATTATGAAATTGTCTTCTTAGTCCACCCTGACCAAAGTGCTCAGGTGCCGGCTATGATAGAACGTTATAAATCCACTGTTGAAGAAGCCGCAGGCAAAATTCACCGTTTGGAAGATTGGGGCCGTAGACATTTGGCCTACCCTATCAAAAAAATTCATAAAGCACATTACGTGTTGATGAATATCGAATGCGATCAAGCCACTCTTGAAGAACTGGAAAGCGGTTTTCGTTTCAACGACGCCATCTTGCGCAGCCAAACCCTGGCGCAAAAAGCGGCCGTAACCGAGCCTTCCGCGATTGCCGTCAGCGGCAACGACGGTCAAAAAGCCGGTAGCCGGGTTAAGGAAGAAGTCGAAGAAGAAACCGAAGAAGCTGAAGTAGAAGTCGTCGAGACTGAAGTCGTAGCGGATTCCGAATAATCAACATTGAACCAAGAGAATTGTGATGGCACGTAATAACATTAGACGCAAAAAAGGTTGCCGTTTTAGCGGCGAAGACGCGATCAAAATCGATTATAAAGATTTGGACTTATTGAGCGAGTACGTTACCGAAACCGGCAAAATCATTCCTAGCCGTATTACCGGTACCAGTGCTAAATATCAAAGACAGTTGACTTCTGCGATTAAACAAGCGCGGTTCCTGGCATTGTTGCCGTTCTGCGACGCACACAAGTGATTTAGCGGGAGGGGTAGCGCGTGCAATTTCTGGCGACTTTCATTATGAAAGGACGGATGCAGGCCATGACGGTCGCATCCAGCCTAGCCTTGCTATCGCTGCTGTTTCCTCCTGTCAGTATCGTAAGTTCAGCCGCTGTCTCATTGGTAACATTGAGGCGTGGGGCTAGTGAAGGCTTGTATGTGCTGATTTGCTCATGTCTGGCTGCCGCCGTATTAAGCACCTTATTGATCGGTAATTACCAGTACGCATTGCTTTACGGTCTGGCCTTTTGGCTGCCGGTTTGGCTGATTTCGATAGTACTGCGCGAGGGCCGTTATCTGACTCTGGCAATTGAAATTGCCGTATTGTTGGGTGTCGCGGTGGTGCTGGGTATATATACGATTCAGGAACAGCCGGTACAGCTTTGGCGCGAAGTGTTGAGCTTCATGCTACAGCCCATGCTTGAAGGTAAAACGGATGTGCCAATGGAGCAAATTAAACAATCTGCGGAACTGTTGGCGCATTTCATGACCGGGGTTGCCGCGGCCGGCAGCGTTTACGGCTTGCTGTTCGGTTTGTTTTTGGCCAGATGGTGGCAAGCGGCGCTATACAACCCGGGCGGTTTCAGAGCCGAGTTTTTGGCGTTGAAAGGGCATGTGCATCTGACATTAATCACCTTGCTGGTGGCTGGCGTAGCGATGATCACTTCCGGCAAGACTGCGGAGTTGTGCTGGAATGTATTGTTGGTGCTGTTGGTGACCTACACGATGATAGGCACCGCAGTCTTGCATGCGGCGTTCTCTGTCATGAAGGGTAGTCGTTTCATGGTGCCGTTTTTATACGTGACCTTGATGTTGATCCCGCATGTCATGGTGGTGATTGTACTTTGCGGGCTTACCGACACCTGGCTGGACTTACGAAATAAACTAAAACCAAATGGGGCGTAAGCTCCGGATTTTTCGACAATCAAGTCGATCTAAGAGGTAGAAAACGATGGAAGTCATTCTTCTGGAAAAAACGGCGAACCTGGGTAACCTGGGCGACAAAGTAACCATCAAAGCGGGTTACGGCAGAAACTATCTGATTCCGCAAGGCAAGGCAGTCCCTGCTACGCCTAAGAAAATCAGAGAGTTTGAAGAGCGTCGCGCCGAGCTGGAAAAACAAGCGGCTGAAAAATTGGCTGCTGCCACCGCTCGTGGCGAAGCGCTTAGCAAATTGAACGTGTCCATTGCCCATAAAACTGGCGACGAAGGCCGTTTGTTCGGTTCGGTTGGTACGCAAAACATTGCCGATGCCATCACTGCTGCCGGCATTAAAGTCGAGAAACACGAAATACGTATGCCTAACGGCGTCATCCGTAACATCGGCGAATACGACATTGCTATCAATCTGCACACCGACGTCGTTATCACGCTGCCGGTAAAAGTGGTAGCCGAGTAAAGCCGTGATCATCGTAACCGGTGGCGCCGGTTTTATCGGCAGCAATCTGGTATTGGGCCTGAATGCCCGCGGTTATGATGATATTTTAGTAGTCGACCATTTAAGCAACGGTATCAAGTACCGAAACTTGGTCGACTGTCAGATAGCGGATTATCTGGACAGAAGCACCTTTTTGGAACGACTGCAACAAGGTGCTTTCCAAGCAGAAACGATAGAAGCCATCTTCCATCAGGGCGCCTGTTCCAGTACGACCGAGTGGGACGGCCGTTATATGATGGACAATAATTATGAATACAGCAAAACGCTGTTTCATTATTGCCAAAGCCACAAAATCCCGTTCATTTACGCCTCCAGCGCCGCTACTTACGGTGCCGATTTAACCTTCAAGGAAGAATTGGCTTACGAAGGTCCGCTGAATGTCTACGGTTATTCCAAGTTTCAGTTCGACCAATATTTGCGCAGACAGCAAAATTTGACCGCGCAAGTGGTTGGTTTACGCTATTTCAATGTCTACGGTCCGCGCGAAGCCCACAAAGGCAGCATGGCCAGTGTGGCCTTTCATTTGAACAATCAGATAAAAGATTCCGACGAATTACGCTTATTCGAAGGTTGTGACGGTTATGGCAACGGCGAACAGCGCCGCGATTTTGTTTATGTCGGCGATGTGGTGGATATTAACCTTTGGTTTCTTGATAACCCCAAAGCATCCGGCATCTATAACTGCGGTACCGGGCGTAGCCAAACCTTTAATGACGTGGCAAATGCGGTGATTAAATTCCACCAGCGCGGCCATATCAAATATATTCCCTTCCCGGCGCACCTGAAAGGCTGCTACCAAAGCTTCACCGAAGCCAATCTGGACAAATTGCGCGCAGTTGGTTGCAGCCATGACTTCAAAACCGTCGAGCAAGGCGTGCAACTCTATATGGAATGGTTGAACGGCTAGTAACGTCAATTTCTGTCATCACTTAAGATGAGAGTTGTAAGTATATCCGCATAGTTTTCGATTTTTTCTACAGCACAGTCGCTAGCCCGGTTGTAAAATATCTGTTCATCCACAACTGCAACTGCCGAGATAGCAGATGAGTCGCCGCACGGCAATTCGCATTGCCCATTCCTGTTTATCTGACCCTCAGCGGGCGGTCGAGGAACTTGCTTTAGGCTTGCTCCACTCCGATACCACCTTGGTCATTTTCTTTTGTTCGAATAGTTATGACCGAACTGTGCTGGCTTCCGAAATAAGACGTCGATTTCAAGGTATGCATGTGGTTGGCTGCACGACCGCCGGCGAAATAGGCGATGCAGGACTGAGTCAACAAAGTCTGGTAGGTGTCGGCTTTTCCGCGCCGGATTTTATTGCGACCAGTGGGCTAATTCCTAACTTGCAACAGTTTCAAATCGCCGAAGGGCATGCGCTTGCCAACGAACTATTGTATGGCTTGCAAGATAGAGTTACGCATCTTAACGCCGAAAATTGTTTTGGTTTTTTGTTGATCGACGGCTTATCGGTGCGCGAAGAGCAGGTTACCCATGCGATACAAGACGCATTAGGCAATATCGCCATGATTGGCGGCTCGGCGGCCGACGACTTGCTGTTCCATAAAACATACGTTTATTGCGATGGTGACTTTCATGCGGACAGTGCCTTGTTATTGCTGGTGCATACGTCGTTACCGTTCAAAATATTCAAAGCGCAACATTTTGTACCGACGGCGGAAAGATTGGTGGTCACACACGCCGATGCCAGACGGCGCATCGTACATGAAATTAACGGGCTACCGGCGGCCCCGGAATACGCCAGACTCATCGGGGTTATGGTCGAAGAATTGAGCCCTGAGCACTTCGCCGCGGCGCCGGTCGTGGTCGCTATCGATGGTAACTATTATGTGCGGGCTATTCGTAGTGCCAACGAAGATCAAAGTCTGACATTTTACTGCGCTATCGAGGAAGGCTTGGTGTTGAGAGTCGCGCGAGGGGTGGATCCTATCGAAAGTCTACAGCAGGCGTTTGCCGAAGTTCGGGCACAGATCGGTCAACCTCAGGTCACGCTAGCTTGCGATTGCATACTTAGAAAGCTTGAGCTGGTACAGCGCGGGTTAACGGCGCAAGCGGAACAAATACTGAGTGATAACAAGGTGATAGGTTTCAATACGTATGGCGAGCAGTTTCGCGGCGTGCACGTCAATCAGACCTTCGCCGCGGTTGCTATCGGTGCAGTTGATAGGTGCGGCGAGGATGATTGACACAGATACACTCGATACAGAGAGCGAATTAAGGGCGGAAATCGTTCGCCTGAATAAGGTTGTAGAAGCCTTGATGAATCGAGTAGAGCATAGTTCCACTCAACACTATTCGGATTTTGATCAATTTCAAACCACGATTATGCTGGAGAATTTGGTACGGGCTCGGACAAAGGAGTTGGAAGCGGCGTTGCGGGAGAACGAGAAGATCAATCGAGCGCTGCAAGAGGCCGAGGAAAAGTTTCACCGGGTTCTGGATCAATCCTTGGTCGGCATAACCATGATTATCGAAGACCGCTTTCATTATGTGAATCCTAAGTTTGCCGAAATCTTCGATTACGAGGTCGATCACCTCTTGAATATGGGCATGATGGAACTCATCAGCGATACCGATCAGCCTGCCTTGCGCGAAGCGATGCAAAAAGCGCTAAACAAAGATATTGCGAAAATCAATTTTATAGCCAACGCCGTGCGTAGGAATGGCCAAATGATCACGGTAGAGGTATCCGCTAGTCCGGCAATTGATATCGGTGGTAAACCTGCATTGATAGCCGTATTGGCGGATATTAGCGAGCGATTACGTTCCGAGCGGCAAGTCAAAGTTCTGCACGAGCAACTCCAATACCAGGCGATTCATGATCCGTTGACCGGGCTGTATAACCGCCTGTTCCTTAACGAAAACTTGGAACGTGAATTGCGTTTGGCTGAGCGGCAAGGCTATGAAGTGAGCGTGGTGATGAGCGATCTGGATCATTTTAAAATGATCAATGATTGTTATGGACACCAGGCCGGTGATGCAGTTCTGAAAGCTTTTGCCGACATCATGAGGCGTCATGCCCGCGCCAGCGATTTGGATTGCCGCTATGGCGGCGAAGAGTTCTTTCTGGTGTTGCCGGATACCTCGCTACAAACGGCTAGTGAACGCGCCGAATTGATACGTTTGGCCCTGGTTGCGCAGCCTATTGCCGTTGCCGACATCTGTATCGGTGTTACTGCATCATTTGGTGTAGCTACATATCCCGCAAACGGCCTATCTTCGGTGGCCTTGATCGGGGCGGCGGATAAAGCGCTTTATCTAGCCAAGGACGCCGGCCGCAATCAGGTCGTCGCAGCTGCCCAGCCCTCGCTGTAGGCGTTTTTTAGCTCACTACCGGAAGGAAAGCCTGACTCGGTTAGTTTCCGCTGTAAAGCGCTGGCCGGTTGCTCGCCGCTGCTGAGGTTGACAGCCTTATATTAGATCAAGCCCCAGCGTCGCCGTGTTTACGCGCCTTGCAGCCAATAGGGGATTCGCCGCAAACGGCTGCGGCATATCACTTATTTTTTCCGCCTGTCATTCCCGGTATGCGCCGGCGAAAAAACTTAATTGCCTGATTTCTATTTGCTTGTGCGATTGGGTGCGTATCGTGCTCGTAACATCTGGACAATAACGCAGCGATGACTCATGTCCGACCAAGTATTTTCCGCAAAACCTTCCGACAGCGGCGAACAATCCGAACCAAGCGCAGAGCAAATTGCGGCATTCATCGATAAACATCGCGATGAGCTCAGTCGTTTTATCGTGCGTAAACTGGTTTCGGAAGACCTGTCCGCGGACATACTGCAAGATGCTTATTTACGGCTGAGCCGCCAGCAAACGCAGGAAACTATCGAGAATCCGCGGGCTTTCGTGTTTCGGGTTGTCGGTAATTTGGTGATCGATTACCAGCGGCTTAGCGTCAATCGGCTCAAGCAGGATGTCGACGACGACACCTACAACGCCGTTCCCGAACAGTCGCCCGGCCCCGAGCAGCGTTATCAGCAGACCCAGCGCTTGCAAGCCATTCGTCAGGCCTTGGCGGAATTACCCGAAGACTGCCGTCTGGCTTTTTACTGGAACTGAGTCGAAGGCCTCAGCCATACCGAAGTCGCGGCCCGCCTGCGCATCTCGGAAAGCATGGTCGCCAAGCATCTGGCGCGGGCCATGCGGCATTGTCGGGACAGGCTCAAGCAACATTGAGGCAAATTGCCGACCGCCCGGAAAATATCAGCAAGAACGGCTGCGTCATCCGTCATAATAGTTTCAACCGTCCAAACCTTATGTCGATGAGTAACGCACCCGTTTCCGAAATCACCACTTTGTCCGATCAGGCGATTGATTGGGTGATACGGCTGCGCGCCGGAAACGTAGGCGAGCAAGAGCGGCGTGCGGCCGCCGAATGGCAAAATCGCAGCCCCTCACACCGTCGCGCCTTTGTCGAAGCCGAACAACTGTGGCTGGACATGGGCGAGGTCTGGTCGGTAACGGATCTGCCGATACCGACGCAAGCCAGGGGCCGCCGATTTAGCCGGCCCGTCTGGCGCGGCTTGGCAGCGGCCGCTGTTGCCTTGGCTCTGGTTTTGCCGTTTTCCGATCTTGGCGACCGCTGGTTCAGCGACTATTACACCGCTGTCGGCGAACAAAAAACCGTGACTTTGGCCGACGGCAGCCAGGTGCTGTTGAATACCGATACCGCATTGACGGTTGCCTATTCGGATACCGGCCGCAAACTGACATTGAAACACGGTCAGGCCTTGTTCAAGGTCGCCGCCGACCGTAAACGGCCGTTTGAGGTAGCCACCGATACTGTAGTGGTCAAAGCCTTAGGGACGGTCTTTGAAGTGCTGCAGCAAGACCACTCCGCCCGCATCACGGTGCAGGAACACGCGGTGTGTGTCAAAGGTCTGCACGCCCCGGATTACCCGCCCGACGCCCGCATTCACGAAGGGCAACAAGCGGTTTACAGTGCCGCCGACGGCTTGCAAGCCGCAGTGGCGGCCGATCCGCAGCAAAACGCCGCCTGGCAACGCGGTAAACTGGTCTTTAAAAATCAAGCCCTGGCCGATGTGGTTGCGGAACTGGACCGCTATTTCCCCGGAAAGATCGTCATCAGCGACGCCAAACTGGCGGCGCTAAGGGTCAGTGGCGTCTTCCCGCTGGCGGACCGCGCCGCCACACTGGCGATGCTGCAACAAATCCTTTCGGTAAAAATCAGTCAAATCACGCCGTGGTTGACCGTGTTGCACGGCTAGCGCAAAAAAAATCCCGCCGCCATTACAAGATTTTTCCGGCCGTCCATCTTAACCGGTACGCGGCAATGGTGCCGCCGCCACGTTAAGGATTACAGATGAAAAACTCACGCGATACCGGCAGCGTCCATCCCGGCCAGGCCCGTATGTTTAAACCCAAGCCTATTGTCGCATTATTACTGCTCGGCACGGTCAGCCTGGCCGCGATGGCCGGCGACGCTGCGCAAGCCTTCAACATCCCGGCGCAAGCCCTGGACAGCGCCCTGACCGAACTCGCCGACCAGACCAACCTGCGCCTGCTCTATCCGGCGGAACTCGTCGGCAAACTCCGCTCCAGCCCGGTGTCCGGCCAATACACCCCGGAGCAGGCCATGCAGCGGATGTTGCAGAATTCGGGCTTGACTGTGCGGAAAACGGCGGACGATACATTTACGCTGGAACCAGCAGCGAACGCCGAGCCGCGCACGGCTACGACGATGCCGGCGGTGACGGTGATGGGGAAGGCGGTTTATGATTCGACCGATCCTTACAACCCGGATTACAGCCTACCTAACGCGGCTACTGCCACCAAAACCGATACACCGATCATGGAAACGCCGTATTCGATTCAGGTCGTGCCGAAACAGGTTTTGGAAGACACGCAAGCTGTCCGTCCGGGCGACGCGCTGAATTATGTCAGCGGTATCTATCAAGGCACTGCAAATTCGGGTGATTGGCTGGACTGGTCAAGACGACGAGGTTTTGATAATTACCCCGCAGGCGATTATCGCAATGGTGCGCCATTTCCGTTGGGAGGGGCTTGGGGTGGCCGGGATTTGGCCAATGTTGAACGTGTAGAAGCTTTGAAAGGCCCAGCTTCTCTACTCTATGGACTGACTGCGCCCGGCGGTGTGGTTAATTACGTCACCAAACAACCGTTGGCAACGCCGTATTATTCCTTACAACAACAATTCGGTTCTTACGACTTCTATCGCACCACTGTGGATGCCACCGGGCCGATTACCGACGACAAATCGTTACTGTACCGTATTAACCTGGCTTATAAGGATGCCAACTCGTTTCGTGACATGGTAAGCAGTGACCGTATTTTTATCGCACCGACGGTTACTTGGAACATTAGCCCTAAAACCCAGGTGAATTTTGAATTGGAATACGATTACGGTCATGTGGTATTTGACCGAGGCATACCTGCAATTGGCAATCGACCAGCCGATGTACCACGCAGTCGATTTTTAGGTGAAGCAGACCCGCGAAGTATGTTCGAAAGGGTTCTGGTCGGCATGAATTGGTCTCATGCCTTTAATGACAATTGGACGCTGAGCCATCGTTTCACCGCGGTCTACAATGGTATAGAGACTTACGCAGCTAATCCGACAGGGTTAAATACTGACAACAGAATGTTAAATATATTTGGCGTGGTCGGACATCGCCCGCCGGAAGATGATGCCAGCTATTTTAATGCGATCAATTTGACGGGGCATTTCGATACATGGGGATTACAGCATACGTTACTATTAGGGGGCGACTATTTTCGTACCTTTAGGCAAGGTACTGAGCAATATTATTTCAATGCCGTCGATATTTATAATCCTACTTATCTTGGAGCTAATGCCATCCAAAATCAAATAGCTAATGCACCCGTTGTTAATAGCTCAGCATTGGAGCAATGGTTCGGCCTTTATCTGCAAGATCAAATCAAATTGCCATTTAACTTTTCTATACTGGCGGGTTTTCGCTATGACGGTGCGGAAAATGAATATATCGATCTTGTTAGTGGGGCGGTTACTGAAAATCCCATGCAGGATAGCTTGACACCTCGCGGCGGTTTGATCTGGCAACCTATTCCTGAATTTAGTGTGTACGGCAGTTACACTGAAAACTTTGTTGGTGTCCAATCTGGTAGATCAATTGGCGGTTCGTTATTAAGTCCTGAAACTGCACAGCAGTGGGAGTTTGGAGCCAAGACAGAACTCTTCGACAAAAAATTGATGGCTACGTTGGCTTGGTTCGATCTGACCAAGCAAAATATGGCAATTTATCAGCCACCGACTTTTATCGACGCAAGAGCGATAGGAGAGGCTAAAACAGCTGGCCTGGAATTCGATGTAAAAGGAGAAATCCTACCCGGATGGAACATAATCGGTGCTTATGCTTATACACCCGATGCGAAAGTTATTAAAGGTTATCCGGGCGAAAATGGTCAACGCTTGCCAGGAGTTCCCAAACATGGCGGCAGTTTGTTTACCACTTACGAGCTACAAGCCGGTACATTGCGAGGCTTGAAGTTCGGTGGTGGGGTACTGGTTCGCGGCTCCCAAACTACCGAAACAAGTAACACTGACGTCGTGCTGCCCGGCTATGCGACGGTAAATCTATTGACCAGTTATTCTTGGAAAGTTGGCGGCAGCAAATTGACTACGCAGTTGAATGTCAACAACCTGCTCGACAAAGAGTATTTTCCCAGCGCGGCTTTCAGCCGTAATGCTATCGAAGTCGGCACACCGAGGACATTTATGGGATCAGTAAGAGTGGAGTATTAGTCTTTCTGGTTCCCAACCTCTAGGTTGGGAACCTCGGCCTTGGAAGCTCCAGCTTTCTAACTCTACAGGAAGCAAGAGCTTCCAAGTGATTGGTTTCCAATCGGGAGCTTGGGAACCAGGGGGACTGTTCTCATTCCCACACGCTGCGTGGGAATTCAAAACCCGGCTGCGCTGCGGCGCGAAATTACCGTACCAAGTACGGTTGGGTTTTAGTCCCTAAGCTCAATGGTTCGGCTTCCGCCTGATGGTTTAAAACCCGTTTCAAGCCCCGCCCGAAACCTTACGGGCGGGGCTTAGGTCAGTGAGTTTGACGCTTGGCTCATACGGTCCGGAAGCGGCTTGGCTTGGCTAAGTGTGCGACAGCCGATCAGGTTTTGAATTGATTAAACTCGACAGTCCGGAGCCCATGCATTCTGCTTGCCTGATGTGTAAATATCCGTATAAAAAACACATCATTTAACCAAGAGGAGGTGTTTATGTCTGTACGTTTCAATGTTGTGTTGTCCGATGACCTGAATCGCGAACTGCACAAGGCCGCGGAGGAAGGCGAAACCAATAAAAGCGAAATTTTGCGCAAAGCGATCACCCTGTATCTGGCGGCTAAGGATGGACGTCGGCGCGGGCTAAAAATCGGTTTGGTCGAACCCGAAACCCAAAAGCTGGAAACCGAAATTATCGGCTTATGAGCCATATCGATCTCAATAATCCACCGCCCAATCATACATTCAGCGTTTCGGTTGAGCGGCAGGAAACCGACGCCGAACGGAATGTCCGCTTATTCAAGGATTTAGCGCTATTCGTTGTTGCGCTCGGCTTTGTGGTTTTAATCGTCTGGTTGTGCTACGCCACCTTGGTGGCAACTACCACCAGCGCGGAAGAGAAAAAGTGGGCGATGTCGATCTTGTCCGCGGCGCAGGCGGGATAATCGGTTATCTGTTGCGTAAATAATTCACCGATTCTTGGCGGGGCGGGGAGTTATCCCCGACCTTCACAATCCACCCGCTTTAAAATTTCGCTAAAACCTCGCTTACCGGAATTACACCAGCCCTAGGCGACAGCTCCAGACCCTTGCCGATTACCGCCAACGGCGTATGCTTATAAGGACAAGCATAACAACAGCCAAGGAGCGCAACATGTCCAAGCACAATCAATATATCCGCTGGTTTGCAGAACTCACCATCCACGATATTCCGCTGGTCGGCGGTAAAAACGCCTCACTCGGCGAGATGTATCGCGAGTTGGCTTCGGAGGGCGTGATTGTCCCCAATGGTTTTGCGATTACCGCCGAAGCTTACCGTTATATGCTGGATCAGGCCGACGCTTGGCCGCATTTGCACGCTTTACTCGATGATGTCGATGCCGACGACGTCGCAGAGTTGGCGCGCCGCGCGCAACAAGCCCGTGATTTGGTTTACGCATCGCCGTTGCCTGCCGATTTGCAACAGCAAATTCTGGATGCTTTCGCGCAATTACAACAGCAATATCAAGACGATTTAACCGTCGCGGTGCGTAGTTCTGCGACCGCCGAAGATCTACCCACTGCCAGTTTTGCCGGTCAACAGGATACCTATTTAAATATTCGCGGCGGCCAATCCTTGCTGGATGCTTGTAAACGCTGTTTCGCCAGTTTGTTTACCGACCGGGCGATTCATTACCGACTCGATCAGGGCTTCGACCATTTCAAAATCGGTTTGTCGATAGGCGTGATGAAAATGGTGCGTTCCGATTTGGCGGCCAGCGGCGTGATGTTTTCGCTGGATACAGAGTCGGGTTTCAATGATGCCGTGTTTATCACCGGTGCCTATGGTCTGGGTGAAAACGTGGTGCAGGGCGCTGTCGATCCCGACGAATTTTACGTGCATAAGCCCACTTTCGCCCGAGGCTATCGGGCGGTATTGCGGCGCACGCTGGGCGCTAAAAAAATCAAGATGATCTATAGCGACGGCCGCACCCGGGAACCGATTCGCAATGTCGCCACCTCAAATCACGAGCGCCGGCAATTTTGTATCGACGATGCGGAAGTGCTGCAATTGGCCGATTACGCCTTGAAAATCGAACGGCATTATGGCCGGCCTATGGATATGGAATGGGCCAAGGATGGATTGGACGGTAAGCTGTATATCGTGCAAGCCCGCCCGGAAACCGTGGCTTCGCAAAAGGTCGGCAATGTCTTGGAGCAATATCAACTCAAACAATCTGGCGAAGCCATCGTCAAAGGCCATGCCGTGGGCAGCAAGATCGCGGTGGGTCAGGCGCGGGTGATAGATAACGTGGCCAAACTCGGTAGTTTCAAGCCGGGCGAAGTGTTGGTGGCCGATATGACCACGCCGGATTGGGAGCCGGTGATGAAAACCGCCGCCGCTATTGTTACTAATCGCGGTGGCAGAACCTGTCATGCGGCGATCATTGCCCGCGAATTGGGCGTGCCGGCCGTGATAGGCTGCGAGAACGCGACGGCAGCGATAACCAGTGGCAGCGTGGTCACGGTATCGTGTGCGGAAGGCGATGTCGGCAAAGTCTATGCTGGCCGGCTGGATTTCGAGGTCAAGCATACTGATTTGTCGCAACTCCAGCGGCCAAAAACCAAGATCATGCTCAATCTGGGCAATCCTGAATTGGCGTTTAAACTCAGCTTTCTGCCCAATGATGGCGTCGGTTTGGCGCGGATGGAATTTATTATTACCGAATACATCAAGGCTCACCCGATGGCTTTGATTCACCCCGAAAAAGTCGAAGAGGCCGGCGAGCTGGAGCAACTTAAGCAATTGACCGAGGGCTATGCCAAGCCGGAAGAGTTTTTCATCCAGCGGCTGGCGGAAGGCGTCGGCACCATCGCGGCGGCGTTTTATCCCAAGCCTGTGGTCGTGCGGATGTCGGACTTTAAAACCAACGAATATGCGACCTTGTTGGGTGGACGTTGGTTCGAGCGCGACGAGGCTAACCCGATGATCGGTTTTCGCGGTGCCTCGCGCTATGTACACCCTGCATATGCCGAGGGGTTTGCCTTGGAATGCGCGGCGATGAAGCGGGTCCGCGAGCAGATGGGCCTCAAGAACGTGGTATTGATGATCCCGTTTTGTCGCCGAATTGATGAAGCCGAAAGGGTTTTGGCTTACATGGCGGAGCTGGGTTTGAAGCGTGGCGATGATGGCCTGGAAATTTATGTGATGTGCGAGATACCGAATAACGTCATCCTGATCGACGAATTCGCCAAGTTGTTCGACGGTTTTTCGATCGGCTCCAACGATTTGACGCAATTGACTTTGGGTGTGGATCGGGATTCGGAAATCGTCGCTAACGATTTCGACGAGCGGGATGCCGGCGTGAAGACCATGATCAAATGGGCCGTGGAAGGCGCGCGCCGCAATGGCCGGCATTCCGGCTTGTGCGGTCAAGCGCCGTCCGATTATCCGGAAATGGCCGAATATCTGGTCGAAATCGGCATTGATTCGATGAGTTTGAATCCAGATACGGTGTTGCAGACTACCCAGCGTCTGCTGGATTTGGAACTTAGGTTGAGACGATAGCGAATTTGGGCTTTTGTTGCTTACCGCTTGATTGCCGACCAGTGTGGGTTAGGGCGAGACAAAAATACTCGGATGGATTGCCGCTGATTTTTGCAATGCA
This sequence comes from Methylomonas sp. 2F7, assembly GCF_057126975.1. NCBI lineage: Bacteria > Pseudomonadati > Pseudomonadota > Gammaproteobacteria > Methylococcales > Methylococcaceae > Methylomonas > Methylomonas sp. 2F7. Next base: position 3,002,470 of record NZ_CP195203.1, on the reverse strand, counting down.
GCGTTACACCTAAATCGGTCTTGCTCAAGAACACAGGCTGGAAAAAGTTGTTCGAGTAAGTGAAAAATCTAAATTATGTTATTTCACCTGTTTTTTGTGAGCTAAATCACGGATTTTGATTAAGCGCTGAGAATAAGTAAACTCTAATTGTTTGTAATTTATACGTTTTATAGGTGGCATAAGGATTGCGTTGTGGACGCAGGCGCCTGTCAGTTATGGCTTACAAGATTGTTAAGTCCTGGGCTCAAGGTGCTTTCTCCCCCTAACTTAAGATTTAAGGTAAAAACGTATGATCAAAACAAAATTGGCTAAAGCTGTTTCCATGGCGGTTGCCGGTGTCGCGCTTTCAGCAGGAGCATCTACCGCTTCGGCGCATGTCATGTACAACACCTTCACGACAGCTGCGGCCAGTGCAACCGATGGTTGGAACTACACTTACGACGGTCCCGATGCCGATACAGTTGCAACCGGCCCTGAGAGCGGTGGCTATCAAGGTACTCAAGTCCCTTGGCTTGGCACAGCAAATGGTGCGTTGCCGTTTGGATATACCGGTCGCGCACATTTGAACTGGGCTGCTGCGATTCACGGGCCAGGAACCTTGGAAGTGTCGGCCGCCGACGCACTGGCTGACTATGGCGTGGCAGCGGAAATCGATACTGGCGCCGGTGCTTGGAAAGATAATGGTCTCGATGCTAATGGCGTGCCTACCGCAACAGGTCCAACCGGTTGGAAACACCAAATTGACATGGGTTTGATTAAATCCGACGTCTCTACTTTATTGAGGCTGAACCTGACCTCTCTGGGTACCATTAACGGTAATTTTGGGGTTACAGTGTTTAAAGGTATGGATACTACCAACTCAGTATCCTACAGCCACCATGGTAGCTGGAATAACGCCGGCAAGCCGGAAACTACCAGCAACCCATTCTACGCCGCAGGGGTTGGTTCCGGTATGGAGTACCTTACTCATGACGCTAGCGTAGACGCAGTTAACTACCTTGAGTTTTTCGCAGAGGCAGGCCAAGTTTATACCATTGCTCTGGGTGGTAATGGCGTTGGGAGATGGAATGCCAATGTCTCCGGCTATGAATTATCCATCGCCGCAGTACCTGTCCCTGGTGCTGTTTGGTTATTCGGCAGTGCGATGGCAGGTATGATCGGTTTTGGCGGTCGTCGTAAAGCGGCGGTAGCAGCTTAAGGCCGGAAATGCCGCGGCAAGTCTAAAAACTTGTAGCGTTAGGATTTGTTTTAGGGATGATCGCCAGGGATGGCGCACCTACCCCGGTGGCTTTCTAACGTCACCGGCTCAATCCATGAGCCAAAGCTGGTTGGTCTTGTCTACCCGTTGCTAATTATTGGGCTGATACCCACGCCACGTTGTTGCTACCTCACGTCAAAGCGTACACGCATGTTTGGTCCGGTCCGCGGTATCTTAGCCAATTGCATCACCGATACCGTTTTGCCGCTGTGCCGATCAACCTAAAAATAGCCGTTGGGGGTAGACTGTTCGTGCTGAGCAAGGTCGAAGCATGGAGGGCCTGCAACATACTCGCCGCCGTGATTGAAAAATCCCGCTTGTCCTTCGACAAAGCTCTCAGGAAACAGTCTTATATGCTTAAGACTTAATTTATGGAGAAAAAATGTTAAAGGATGATCTACCCGGTCTCAGTCACTAACTAATCACTAGAATCGTTCGAAATGGTTAATGTCGTACCCATCAGCATTGTCTGCGTGATTAATATGCGGAGCCGGCACTATTGCCTTTAGCGATTTAGGCGGCGTTCTTGTGGTATTGCGGGAAAGCGTTGGTTGTAAATCTTTGATTTTGAAAAAGCTCATCAGATTCTGTAATTGCAAGGCTTGGCTGGTCATTTCTTCTGCGGTTGCCGCCAATTCCTCGCTCGCAGAAGCATTTTGCTGCGTAATTTGATTCATCTGACTCATGGCGATATTAACCTGCTTTACGCCTGCGGATTGTTCCTGAGAGGCCGCCGCAATTTCTTGCACCAGATCCGAGGTCTTAGCGATGCTGGGCACGATGGCGTCCAGCAATTGGCCGGCGCTTTCGGCGGTCTTCACGCTGTTCCCCGCCAGTTGACCGATTTCTTGTGCCGCTATCTGGCTCCGCTCCGCCAGTTTCCGGACTTCCGCCGCCACAACCGCGAAGCCTTTGCCATGATCGCCGGCCCGAGCCGCTTCAATGGCGGCGTTGAGGGCCAGCATATTGGTTTGATAGGCAATGTCATCGATGATGCCAATTCGGCTCGCGATGTCTTTCATGGCGGTCACCGTCTGTTTAACGGCGATACCGCCTTCGATGGCTTCCTGGTTGGCCTTGCCGGCTATACCGTCGGTGACTTTGGCGTTTTCCGCGTTCTGGTTAATGCTTGCCGCCATTTGTTCGATACTGGCCGTGGTTTCCTCGACGCCGGCCGCCTGTTCGCTGGATGCTTGCGATAAGGATTGCGAGGTGGCGCTGATTTGTCCGGAGGCATTTCCCAACTGATCGGCGGCGCTGACGACTTCGGCGATGGTTTGTGAAAGTTTGGTAATGGTATTGTTGACCGTATCTTTAAAGTCATTAAGCTGGCCTTTGTAGTCACCTTTGACTTTCCGGGTCAGATCGCCTTGTTCAACCAATGTTAGGACTTCTACCGCTTCGTTGAGCGGCAGAATGACGCCGTCCATGGTATTGTTGAAGCCTTCCACGATCTTACGGAAGTCGCCCTGATGTTTGCCGGCGTCGGCGCGGGTTTGTAAGCGGCCTTCCACGGCGGCAATCGAGAGTTTGTCGGCATCGGATACCAAAGCCTGAACATTTCTTTTTAGCAGCATCAGCCATTCATGGATTTGGTCGTCGTTTGATGCCTTGCCCATTTCCGCGGTCATGTCACCGTTGGCGAGCTTGGTAACGTAAGCGATTAAATCCGATAGCCAGCTGTGTACGCCGTTAACGGCTTGTTTCATCTGGTCATGGTCGCCTTTACAGGCGATTTCCACGCGTTGGCGTAAATCGCCGCCCCTGATCATACGTAAAATGCGGTTGCCTTCGCCGATGGGAATCAGGATTGCATCCAGCATATCGTTGACACCGCTAATAATCTCGGCGTAAGCGCCTTTAAACTGCTCGGCTTTGCCTCTTTCTGAGAGTTCACCATTCCCGGATGCTGTGGTTAAACGGCGCAACTCTCTCTGCAGGCCTTGCAAGGTGATTGCCATATTGTTGACCGCTAACTTCATTTTTTCGTGATCGCCCCGGTAAGTTTGCTCGATCAATTCGTCGATTTTGCCGCCGGAAATCTGCGCCAGGATGCGATTGCCTTCTCCGATAGGTAGGAGAATGGCGTCCAGCATTTGATTGACACCGCCGATGACTTCGGAGTAGGCGCCTTTAAATTGCTCGGTGTTGCCGCGTTTGGATAATTGTCCTTCGCTGGAGGCGTCTTGGAGTCTTTGCAGCTCTTTTTGCAGACCTTGTATCGAGATGGCGACGTTGTTGACAGCCAGTTTCATTTTCTCGTGATCGCCTTGGTAGGTTTGTTCGATCAATTCATCGATTTTGCCGCCGGAAATTTGCGCCAGAATTCGATTACCCTCGCCAATCGGTAGCAGAATGGCATCCAGCATTTCATTGACGCCGCCGATGACTTCCGCATAGGCGCCTTTAAACTGTTCGACTTTACCCCGCTCGGTAAGCTGTCCCTGTCTGGAAGCGATGGTGAGACGTTGCAATTCATGTTGCAGGCCTTGCAAGGTGGTGGCGACATTGTTAACGGCCTGCTTCATTTTCTCGTGATCGCCCCGGTAAGTGTCGTTGATCAATTCATCGATTTTTCCGCTAGAAATCTGCGCCAGAATGCGATTACCCTCGCCAATCGGCAGCAGAATGGCGTCCAACATTTGGTTGACCCCGTGAATGACTTCGGCGTAAGCGCCTTTGAATTGTGCCGGGTTACCCCTTTCGGTTAGTTGGCCGTCTTTTGACGCCCCGGTCAGACGCTGGAGTTCGGTTTTCAAGTTCTGCTGCACATCAACGACTTTGACCAAGCTTTTCGCCAGAGCATCGTGTTCGGAACGAATATTGATATGAATAGAGAAATTCCCATCGGCAATGGCCTGGGCGGCGGTTGATTGCTGGGCGATAGCCTCTATAAGCTGATTGAGGTGGTTTTTGAGTGTGTTGAAATCGCCACGGTAATGATCGCTGATTTTAGCCGGAACGGCGCCGCTGGCGATTTGTTCGATGCAATCGGCAACTGCATTGAACGGTTGGGTAACTGCATCCAGGATCTGATTAATCGCATGACCGAATTGCATGCTGTTCTCGGCAAATCCCGCAGTATTGACGCGTTCATCCCATTGCCCGGCGACGATGGCCTGGGCGACCCTTTCTATTTCGAGGGTGGTCTGTTTTTCCGTTGCTTGTTTACGGCTTGAAAACAAATGAGTTAACTTCATCAATCGATCTCCTCGGTTGGTTTTGTTCGAAATTAAAACATGGTTGCAAGATGCCGAATTACTCCTCTTGCTAGATGTAACGCACTTTCAAAAGCAAATTGGATCTGACTTGTTGTTTGGTCTCCGGGTATAAGGGGAAGAGCGAAGGCTATTTGGAAACCGCTGCGCTGCGATCTCGATCCAATGCCAAAACCAGAATTGAACATGAGCGTAAAAAATACTTTGCTGTCAGTTGAATCCAAAAGCCGTCTTTCGGGTATATAACCCTATCGCTCCAGTTAGGTTGACTGATGCGTGAGTCTCTGAGTAGCGAAATAAATTTACCTTGATGGGGCTGGTCCGACGATCAGTATAGACGGGAATAGCTTATATGCAGCGACTAAACAACTGTGTTAGCAATGTGGCTGCGCGACGTAGTTTCGATCCTGACTATGCTTTTAAATATCCGCGGAGCACTAGAGGCTGTCATGCTTGGCGGATGCTTCCGCAAATGAAGGATTGGATGCCGGGTCGTCGTTTTATCTGCACGCTTAAACGATTTCGATGTGGCTGTTAAAGGTAGCTTACGGGCGAAATTGGCCGGTTAATAGTTTAAGATTGCATTGGTTTAACCCAATAATTTGCGAGAACGGATGTAATGCGTAACCTATACACGCTGCTTTATGGATTGTTGTTGCCTGCTGTTTTATTGCGATTGTATTGGCGGGGCTGCAAGGCGCCGCAATACCGGCAACGCTGGTTAGAGCGCTTGGGCTTTTACAAAATGCCGTCCAGGCAGGGGGTAATCTGGATACATGCTGTTTCAGTGGGGGAGGTGGAAGCTGCTTTCCCGTTAATCGCACATTTGCGTCACTGCCATCCGCAGTTGCCGGTACTCGTTACCACCACCACGCCAACCGGTTCTGCCAGGGTGCGGACGGCATTGGCCGGTCAAGTTGAGCATGTCTATCTACCGTATGATCTGCCGTTTGTGGTTGAGCGTTTTTTGAAATGTTTTCGACCCCGACTTGCGGTCATGATGGAAAAGGAAATCTGGCCCAATTTGTTTGCTGCCTGCGCGGCGCAGAACATCCCGCTGTTTATCGTCAATGCCAGATTGTCGGCGCGTTCCGCGCGGTCTTATCGGAAAATTCCCGGATTGGTAAAGCCGGCGTTGACTTGCGTCACCACTGTTGCTGTGCAAACAGAGGAGGACCGCTTACGATTTATCGAAATCGGTGCCGCTCCTCAGCAAGTTCAAGTGTTGGGTAATATTAAGTTCGATGTGACGATAGACGCCGCCGTGATCGAGGGGGGGCGAGCGCTCAAGCAGCAGTTATTCGCAAAACGCTGGGTTTGGATTGTTGCCAGCACTCATCAGGGCGAAGAAGAGACATTTCTAGCGCTTTACCCGGTTCTTAAAGTAACGATACCCGAGTTGCTGTTATTGATTGTGCCGCGTCATCCGGAGCGCTTTCAAACGGTTAAAAAGCTCTGCGAGCAGCAGGGTTTGGCGGTGGTGATGCGTAGCGAGCAAAGGCAGTGTCACGAGCAAACCGATGTTTATATCGCCGACAGCATGGGCGAGTTAAAAATGTTGTATGCCGCTGCCGATCTGGCTTTTGTCGGCGGTAGTCTGGTGCCGGTAGGCGGTCACAACGTACTGGAACCGGCGGCCATTGGCGTACCGGTGTTATTTGGCCCGGAGATGTTTAATTTTCAGGAAATTGCCGAGCGGATTTTAGCCTTGGAAGGGGCGATACAGTGCCGAGATCGCCAAGCCATAATCGATGCCGTGTTAGGCGTCTATCGGGACATAGTGTTTAGAAACAGGTTGATCGATAACGGCAGATTGTTTGTAGAAAATAACCAGGGCGCTACAAAACGGGTGGCAGGATTGTTGGCGGACTACCTGTAAGTTTTACGCTTGGGCTAGGGTGGATAGCGGGCAATTCATTGAGGTTTTCCGTTATAATTCGCCAGTTTTTTAATTTGTAAAAGGTGTGAAGCGCATTATGTCGGATATTAAAAAAGTGGTGTTGGCCTATTCCGGTGGTTTGGATACCTCGGTTATTTTGAAGTGGCTACAAGATGTGTACGACTGTGAAGTGGTGACATTTACCGCCGACATCGGTCAGGGCGAAGAGTTGGATCCGGCTCGCGCCAAAGCCACAGCGGCCGGCATCAAGGAAATTTATATCGACGATTTGCGCGAAGAATTTGCTCGCGATTTCGTATTTCCGATGTTTCGTGCCAATACGATTTACGAAGGCGAGTATCTGCTCGGTACCTCGATTGCCAGGCCTTTGATCGCTAAGCGCCTGATCGAAATTGCCAACGAAACCGGCGCCGATGCGATTTCCCATGGTGCGACCGGCAAAGGCAACGACCAGGTGCGTTTCGAACTGGGTGCCTACGCTTTGCGTCCGGACATCAAAGTGATCGCGCCGTGGCGCGAATGGGATTTGAATTCACGGCAAAAACTGCTGGACTACGCCGAGCAACACGGCATTTCAGTGGAAATGAAAAAAGGCAAAACCTCGCCGTATTCCATGGATGCCAACTCGCTGCACATTTCTTACGAAGGCCGTATCTTGGAAAATCCGTGGACGGAGCCGGAAGAAGATATGTGGCGCTGGACTGTGTCACCGGAAAATGCCCCGGATCAAGCCACCTACGTCGAGCTTACCTATCAGAATGGTGATATCGTCGCCATCGACGATGTGCCGCACACACCGCATCAAGTGATGGAAAAATTGAACAAAATCGCCGGCGCTAACGGTGTCGGTCGTCTGGACATCGTCGAAAATCGCTATGTCGGTATGAAGTCCAGAGGCTGCTACGAAACACCAGCCGGTACCGTGATGTTGAAAGCGCATCGGGCCATCGAATCGCTGACCCTGGACCGCGAAGTAGCGCATTTAAAAGACGAATTGATGCCGCGTTATGCGTCCTTGATTTACAACGGTTACTGGTGGAGTCCGGAGCGGGCGCTGTTGCAAACCATGATCGATGCTTCGCAGGTCAATGTTAACGGCAAGGTGCGGGTGAAATTGTATAAAGGCAATGTGGTCGTGGTCGGTCGGGCCTCGGAAACCAATAGCCTGTTCGATGAAAATATTGCTACTTTTGAAGAAGATGGCGGCGCTTATAACCAAAAAGATGCCGAAGGCTTTATCAAACTGAATGCCTTGAGAATGCGGATTGCCGCTAAGAAAGGCCGTTGATTGCGGTTTGTATAAAACAGGACATTTTTGATTTAGCTTGTATAATGCGCCGATGTATTTCCGTTGGGCATGGGGTGCCGTTTAGGCGCCGCGTGCTCTAGGTGATATATATAGAGCTTCCCGATTAGCAACACTAAAAGAATAATGAGCGATATGCCTGAGATTAATCTGGATGATGTCAATACCGATAAGCATGAGATAGTCTATCTGCGCGCCCATCAGCATCAGGCGCTGATGAAGGCTAATCGCTTTTTGTTAATGCTGGTTCTGGCGTTGATGGCGGCGGTTTTTTTGTTGGGTTTTGTATTACTACCTAAACAAAATCTGTTGACCGAGATCCAAAAGCACCAGGCTATCTCGACAGCCTACGCTACCCAAAATCCGGTGCTATCCGCCGAGATTAGCGCCTTGAAAGGCCAGTTGTTCGGCTTGTTAAGCGGTTCCATCGACAGCAAATTAAGAGCCCTGGAAGAGAATATCAAAAAGGGTAGCGTCGCCGATTCCCTGGAGACCATTCAGGATTTGAAAGGCGATGTGAAGATACTGACGACTTATTCTGTTGATTCGCCGGCCAAGGTCGAAGGCGCGGCTGTCAATCAAGTTCTGATCAAAGAACTGAATGACATTAAGGATTTGGTCTATCTGACCTTTGTGTCTTGTGGATTGATGATTGCGGCGATTGCCGGAGTTTGGCTGCGCAACCGTTACCGGTTGACCCATCAACGTAGTCAACAGGCGTATCTCAGTAAACAAGATTAATTGGCATATTCTTTATGACATAAAAAAGCCGCTATCCGAAAGGGTAGCGGCTTTTTCTTTGCCCCGAAAGGCTACGATTATTTTTTCAGATATTCGTAAACTGCATCGATAGCTTGGTCTTCGGTGTAACCTGCTTTTTTCACAGGACCGACTTCCATGATAGCTGCAACAGCTTTAGGCATGCCGTTTTTGCCTTCTTTCAGAACTTTAGCGAACTGGTCTTTAGGCAGTTTGCCGGCGCTGATCAAGGCCGATAATTGTGGGTTGGAAGCGATGTCATGGCAAGCGCCGCAGCCACGACCGAAAGCACGCTCATAAATTTTTGCGCCGATTTCTTCCGCTTCGTTAGCTGCAACTTGTCCGCTGATAGCGATCAAAGCTGCGCCTACTAATAAACCGAATGATTTTTTCATATGATTCTCTCGTTGTGTTTAAAAAAAGAACTGCATATTGTTATTTGCATAGGCAGTTCATTGGGAAATTAAGCGGGTAAAGGATAGGGAACTTTAGCGAAAAATTCAATCGATTTTCTCTGTCGTTCGCGCCTTTACCGGGTTTGCGGGCTGATTTTTCCAAGTAAAACTTAACATCGTCTGAAATAGGGAAAAATTCACGCGCGCTTAGTTTTGGCTTGGTTGAAACCATTCCAACTGTTTGCGCAGGCGCACGACGGTGCCGACTATGATCAAGGTCGGCGGTTTGATGTCTGCGTTTTCGACGCGTTTAGGCATGTCGCCCAAGGTGCCGGTAATGACCCGCTGATGGCGGGTAGTGCCTTGCTGGATCAGCGCAATCGGTTGATCGGCGGGGCAGCCGTGTTCGATCAACGATTGACAGATAGTCTCCAGACCGACCAAGCCCATGTAAATCACGATGGTCTGATTGGGCGAGGCTAGCTGGCTCCAGTTCAGGTTGATATTGCCGTCTTTTAAATGCCCGGTCACGAAGGTGCAGGACTGCGCATGGTCTCGATGCGTCAGCGGTATGCCTGCATAGCTGGCGCAACCGGCTGCGGCGGTAATGCCGGGTACGACTTGAAATTGAATGCCTTGTTGCATCAGGGTCTCGATTTCCTCGCCACCCCGGCCGAAAATAAACGGATCTCCGCCTTTCAAGCGGGCGACGCGTTTGCCTGAAAGAGCCAGATTGGCCAGCAGCTCGTTGATCGATTCTTGCGGCAGGCTGTGATTGCTGCGTTGTTTGCCCACGTAGATTTTTTCCGCGTCGCGTCGCACCATCTCCAATATTTCCGCGGATACAAGCCTGTCATAGACAATCACATCCGCTTGCTGCATTAAACGCAGGGCTCGGAAAGTCAGTAAATCCGGATCGCCGGGGCCGGCGCCGATCAAATACACCTCGCCGCGATTTTGCGTCTGCTCCGCTGCATCGAGTTTGGCTTGCAATTCTGTGGCAGCTTGCTCGCGGCGGCCGGAAAACACCAATTCGGCGATATGGCCCTGCAATGCGTCTTCCCAGAATACTCGGCGGCGGTTAGGTTCTTTTAGTCGTTCCTTAACCAATGCCCGAAAATCCTCGGCAAACTGCGCCAGCAGCCCGAACGCGCCGGGAATGGTGCTTTCCACCTTGGAGCGTAGCAAACGTGCCAGCACCGGGGAGACGCCGCCAGAAGACACGGCTACGATTAATGGCGAGCGATCAACAATCGCCGGAAAGATGAAACTGCACAAATCAGGATTATCGACCACGTTCACTGGAATATTCTGCGCTGTAGCCGCTTGAGCGACCGCTTCGTTGATCGTGCGCTGGTTGGTGGCGGATATAACCACGCGCATGCCTTTCACATCATCCGCTGCAAAGGCTTTTTCTTGGATAAGTACGCGATTATCTTGGCCCATCTCTGCGACGCTGGCGCCAATTTCCAGAGCTACCACGGTAATTCGCGCCCCGGTTTTTGCCAATAGCTCGATTTTACGCGAGGCGATTTCGCCGGCGCCTACAACCAGGCATGGCTGGTCTTTTAGTTTTAAGAAAAGCGGGAAGTAATCCATGGTGCTTGATTTTCGTGGTCTGGGGTTGGTGTTATTATAAGCGTTGTCTAAAGAACAGTTGAGTGAACACCACTATGATCGAATTTGATTTGGAAGTCGATGCCAGCGGGTTGCAATGTCCGTTACCGTTGCTGCGTTTGAAAAAGGCGATTATGGAAGTGGAAAGCGGCAGGGTAGTCAAAGTGATTGCTACCGATCCGGCGGCCCATTTGGACTTTGGTGTCTATATCGATCAGGCCGGACATATCCCGCTGAAGATATTCAAGGAAGCCGACAAACAAGTGTTCTTTATACAGAAAAAATAGAAGCGATTCAATATTATAAAGGTTCAAAATGGCGCTTCTTTTGAACCTTGTCCGCAGCTTCTATTTCCTCAAGCTAATAATCGGCCAGTTTGCTTGCCGAGCAACTTTCCGTAGTTTTTCGTCGGGATCGACGGCAACCGGTTGATCGACCAAGTTCAATAGCGGCAAATCGTTATGCGAATCGCTGTAGAACCAACTGCCTGCCAGCGTTTCCGTGGAATTGGCCAACCAGTCGTTTAGCTGCACGACTTTTCCTTGCTGAAAGCAAGGCGTACCGTTGAATTTCCCGGTGTAGCGACCATCGACAAATTCCGGTGTGGTAGCCAGTAGGTTGTCGATACCGTAAAGTTTCACAATAGGTTCGGTGACGAAGCGATTGGTGGCGGTGATCACCAGTAAGGTATCGCCGGCCGCGCGATGCTTTTCTACCAAAGTCCGTGCGGCGTCGAGTGTGATCGGCTCGATCAGCGTTTCGACGAATTCCGCGCGCCAGCGGTACAGTTGCTCGGCGTCGTGCTGCGCCAGCGGCGCTAGTGAGAAATGCAAAAACTCGACAATATCCAACGTGCCCTGTTTGTAATCCTCGTAGAATTTTTTATTGGCCTGTTCATACTGCTCTTTGTCGACAATGCCGCGGTCGACCAAGAATTGGCCCCATAAAAAATCGCTGTCATCGGCGATCAGCGTGTTATCCAGATCAAAAATCGCTAAGCTCACGGCAAATCCGTCGTCATAAAGAAAAAAGTAGCGGCCTGTGGCGTCCGCCGGTTATTTGTGGAACAATTGCGCCATTCATTTTAATGGCCGTGCCGTTGTTAATTTTAACATCCAGGCATTAGCAACAGGGCGGCAAATAATACAGGTTTTTACATGATAGACTCGAAAGGATACCGGCCTAATGTCGGCATTATCCTTTGCAATGACGAGGGTCGTGTGTTTTGGGCAAAGCGCAAAGGCGCTAACTCGTGGCAGTTTCCGCAAGGCGGAATTGATGGCGACGAGGATCCGGAAACCGCGATGTATCGGGAGTTGTGGGAGGAAACCGGCTTGTGTGCAGAGCATGTGCAGTTGCTGGGGCGCACCCGTTATTGGTTGCGCTATAAATTGCCGGATCGGTATATCCGCAAAAATTCTACGCCCTTGTGCATCGGTCAGAAGCAGATTTGGTTTATTTTGCGCTTGATGACAGATGAATCGAATGTCAGGTTCGATTGCGGGCACAAGCAGGAGTTCGATAACTGGAAGTGGGTGGAGTACTGGTATCCGCTGAAAGACGTGGTTTACTTCAAACGCCGGGTGTACCGCAAAGCGATGGACGAATTAGGGGCTTTGCTGATTGCCAACGATGTTGGCGTCAACGCCGAGAGTTATTTGTCCGGAAGATTGGCGTTTGGTTAGTAACTGTGCAAGTTGGTTTGTAAGTCGTTCATGCTGATGGGCAGGCGATAGCACCTGGATCGCAAGTCGCCGTCATCGCCCAATTCAAAGACCCTGTAGCCAGGTGCTAGCGAGTCCAGTTCAAACTCGGTGGCAAAAGGTTTGAACTGAAAACAGCTGGCCGGTGTGGCGAATATTGCTATTTGTTCATGATTAGTTTGCATTTCCTGATGTAAATGACCGCAGGTGATGGCTTTAACCTGCACAAAGCGTTCCGCTATTGCCAGCAATGCCTCACCGTTCTCAATTTGCATCGTATCCATCCAACTGCTCCCACTGGCAACGCAATGATGGTGTACCGCCAGCAGGGCAGGCATGTCATTTGTGCTTAGCGTTTGCTGTAAAAATACCAGTTCTTCCTGAGATACAAACCCAGCGGGACTGCCGGGTTTTTGGCTGTTTAAAGCAATAATCTGCCAATTTTTTAGCAGCAGGTGTTTGCGGCAACTGACGAAGCCTACGTTCAGCTCGGTTTCCATCAGTTCCCAGTCGTCATGATTGCCCGGCAAACACAGGCAAGGTGTTTGATAAGTTTGCAGATGCTTGCAAATTCGCCGGTAGCTATCAGCGCTAGGGTCTTGGCCCAAATCACCGGTTAATAAAATCAGATCGAATGGGCCGTGAGTGGCATGCGCGTGGGCTAGGGCCTCTTGGAAATACTGTTCGGTGTCTATGCCGAGCATTTTATCGCCGGCATGCGGCAATATATGCAGGTCTGTCAGCTGCAAGACTTTTAAGATTGGCATTGTTCAGCGCAGATAGGGGTAGTAGGCTTGGCTGTTAGGATGAACTTCCCTCAAGTCTTCATGTTTGCCAAACCAGCGGTAGTTAGCGTGTTGTTGTGCCGGTAACTGATTAATATCGATATCCAGTCGCAATTGATAGCCTAAAACCACGTAATGGGTACTAATGCCCGGTTGTTTGGCAAAATTCGTTTCGTAGAGATGAGTAAAAGCACCCAGTAACTCGGCGCTTTCGATGCCGTAGGCAGTGCCTAATTCGGTTTCGGTGATTCTTTGAAACGCATTTTCCAGGGTTTCGGATTTATAAATTCTGCCGCCGGGTACGAACCAATAGCCTGCCGCCGGTTCATTCACGCGCATGCCCATCAATATTGCGTCCTTGCTGGAACGTACAATTAAATCGATAGCAACTAAGGGCGTGTTTTTTACGACTGTCAGAAAATCCTGTTTATGGAGCATCCTAGATTCCGCGAGTTGAGAGTGGGTGGAGGGTGATGTTAAACGTCTTTATACAATACCTTGGAATTGCGCTGATAGCTGTAAGCGCTTTTCATAGGCTCGGGCAAATCGTCGATGTCGCAGGGTTTAAAACCGCGTTCGACAAACCAATGCACGGTTTGTGTGGAACGCACGAACAAGCGGTGGATATGCTCGGTTTTGGCTTTATTGCCGAGATACTCCAATAAGCTGTTACCGCGCGCGCCTTTTTGATAGTCGGTATGCACCGCCAGGCAGGCAATTTCCGCACTGTTGCCGTCGTTCATTACGTGAAACGCCGTGCAGCCGATGATCAAGCCGTCGCGCTCGATGACGATGTAGTCGCCGATTTCCATTTCCAGTTTTTCGCGAGAGCGCTTGACCAAGATGCCTTGTGCTTCAAGCGGCTTGATCAATTCCATGATGCCGCCGATGTCGTCCAATGTTGCCGGCCGTATGGTTTCGAATGCGGTGGAGCTAATCAGCGTGCCGATACCGTCGCGGGTAAACAGTTCCAGGAGTAGGGCGCCATCCACATGCCGATTGATCAGGTGCGCGCGCTGTACGCCTTTTTCGCAGCTTTGCATCGCAGCCCGCAGCGAGCGGGCGACTTCGTCCGGCAGCGTCGGTGTATCTTGCAAGAGTGTTGATACCTGAGCCGTTGTGAGCTGTTGGATCGGCTGGTTATCGGCAGGCGATAAGCAGTTTTGTTCGGTCAACAAAATCAACTTTTCGGCTTGCAAGGCGATGGCTACTTCGGTTGCCACTTCCTCGGCCGACAGGTTGAATACCTCGCCGCTGGGCGAATAGCCGACGGGCGAAATCAACACCACATTCTGCTGATCAAGTTGCTGATGGATGGCTTGGGCGTCGATGCGCCGCACCTTGCCGGTATGACAATAGTCGATGCCGTCCAATATCCCCAAAGGTTTGGCGGTAACAAAATTGCCGGATGCCACGCGTATCTTCGCACCAGCCATCGGCGATCCGGAAACACCCATCGATAACAGCGCTTCAATTTCCACCCGCACCAGTCCGGCTGCTTGCTTCACATATTGCAGTGTGGTCGCGTCGGTGATGCGTAAATGGTGGTGAAACTGCGGCGTGTTGCCATGTCCGGTGACTTGTTCGTCGATCTGTGGGCGAATGCCGTGCACCAGCACCAACCTGACACCCAGGCTTCTCAGCAACGCGAAGTCGTGAATCAGATTGTCGAAATCCGGCTCCGTCACCGCGTTGCCGCCGAAAAAAATCACAAAGGTGCGGTTGCGGTGCGCGTGGATGTAGGGCGATGAATTTCTGAACCAATTAACGAAAGTTGATTGATGTTCCATGGAATGTTTACAAATCGTTTGCTATGTTGCCGGTTGCTTAGTTTAACTTTGCTGGCGTTAAAACCCAATCAGGGCAGATTATTTGGTTTTTTTCCAACGACTGGTCACATAATCCAGCGCTTCTTGAATGTTGAGATCCCGAGTGCCGCCGCCGGTTCGCACGAAGAATTTGGGGGTGTTGCTCTGCGTCAGAAACACGGGCCGGTGCGAGGGGGAAACAATAACCCTGCACACATCACGGTCGGCCAATTTATGAAAAAGCACGTGGATCAGCGGGCACAAATCGGCCCCCAGATTGGCCGAGACCGCAGTCATCAGAGTTTGCTCGAAGCCGTCATGATCGGGTTTTTTCAGAGTTTGGAAGTCGGATTCCAGACCGAGGATTTCGCCGTTGTCGGCCACGCCGATTAGCAAGGTGCCGCCAACCGGACTGTTAAAGAAACCGGCCAGGGTTTTCATAACCACGCCTTCCAGGGTCTTATTGACGCGTTGCTCCTGAATATCCCAGCGCAGCGAGGATTTAAACTCCAGCAACGGTCCTTCACCTTGACGGATGATGGTCGGCAAATCCTTTTCCAGCTCGGTCTTCAGTGCGTCCAGGTCCACCAGTCGCTTGTGTAAAATCTGATAAAAACCCAGCGACAGCAAGCCCAGTATCGCGCCAATTTCGGCATAAAACAGGATCAAATTATTTTGATTAATTTGGCCGGTCATTACTTCGGTGAATTGGCCAAACACGAATTCGATCGATGACAGCGGGTCGGCGTTGCGCTCGCGCGAGCTAATGTAATCGTAACTGGGGGCTAACAAAAATATCCCCATCCCCGCACCTACCCAGCCGGCTATGAAGTAGATTTTTAGCTTTTGTTTCCAGATGTAGAACAGTTGGAGGAGGAAGCGTTTCACGATAATTTTATGTGTAGGGCGGTTCCGAGAAAGCAAAACGCCGAAAAATTCTCAAGGTTTGGTGGATTACTTGGCGACGAATCTAAATTACACGGATTAACCTAATGGCCGCGAAACTTGCGTGTGGGAACAATCAATTATTTTCTCAATAGCTCTACGAATTCCAGGCCATCGAAGTGTTCGGCCAGCGATGATTTTAGCGAGGTTCGTAAAGCCGCGGCTTTCTCGTAGCTGCTCTCTCTAAACAATGTTGGCAACGGCCCGCCTGGAGAATACTCAATTACGAACAAGACAGCATTTTCAGGCGTGAGGGTATAAGTCATAGAAAGTGACTCCCCGAAATATCTTGCGGAATCTGCCCTTGGCGTACCCTTACATATGTAGCAAGTAAGCTCGTGTTTTGCGGCAACCTCTGCTATTACGCTGACCAATTGCTAGCGCGAAATATTCGTAGAACTGGATACAGGCCGTACAGTGTACTCTTCGCGTATCGGAAGAGCTGATGTCCCCATAACGCCAAATAGCGTAACCACCGCGACAGGAACTGTCAGCATCTTTCTAAAATATTTCGACGCAATACGAAACCTGGACTGTTTTTCGGAAACGTGCAGGCAAACAGGCACGACCAACAGAGCCCACAGATCACTGTAGTCAACCACTCGTCCAATTCGCAAAATACTCAGACTATTCGCCAAGTGAATCATTGAATCCGACAGCGGACTTTTCCACCACAGAAAAGTAACCGAAATCAACAAACACAAGAGCCATTTTCGATGCGGCAATGCACTGAATGTCATTAAAGACACAACGGCTACTCCGGCGAAATCAGAAAGTTTTCCGGTAAATACTCCTGGATAAGTAGCCTTAAGCCACCAATCATTGGCAATCAGGGATACAAGGCAAATGAGGAACGGCCAAGTGGTCAGCATTCTAATAGCGTTATTACCCACTTCTGATTACCTCAAGTTCGGTAGGATGAGGTAACAGCCGAAGTTAATTCTCAAACTTTGATAAATCCCGCACCGCGCCCTTGTCGGCGGATGTAGCAAACATGGCATAGGCTTTCAGCGCGACTGACACCTTGCGAGGACGTGGCTTGGCCGGTTTCCAGCCGAGTTTTTCCTGTTCGGTCCGGCGCTGGGCCAGTTCCTCGTCGCTGACCAGTACATTGATGGTACGGTTGGGAATATCGATGCGGATACGGTCGCCGTTGCGCACTAGGCCAATAGCTCCACCTGCCGCCGCCTCCGGCGAGCAGTGGCCGATGGATAAACCGGATGTGCCGCCGGAAAAACGACCGTCGGTCAGCAGTGCGCAGGCTTTCCCCAAGCCCTTGGACTTGATGTAGCTGGTCGGATACAACATTTCCTGCATGCCCGGACCGCCTTTGGGGCCTTCGTAACGCACCACCACCACATCGCCGGATTTGACTTTGTTATTGAGGATATTTTCCACGGCTTCGTCTTGCGATTCGACCACATGGGCGTTGCCTTCAAATACCAGCAGGCTGTCATCGACACCGGCTGTTTTGATCACGCAGCCGTCCAGAGCGATATTGCCATGTAATACCGCTAATCCGCCTTCCTGGCTGAAGGCATGGTCGATGGAGCGAATACAGCCTTCGGCACGATCAGTGTCCAGGCTTGGCCAACGGGTATTCTGACTAAACGCCACCTGAGTCGGAATACCGGCGGGGCCGGCCATATAAAAAGTTTTTACCGCATCGCTGGGGTTGGCGGTAATGTCCCATTGCGCCAAGGCTTCGCCCAAAGTTTTGGTGTGTACGGTCGGTACATCGGTGTGCAAGCGGCCCGCCCGGTTAAGTTCGGCCAGAATCGCCATGATGCCGCCGGCGCGATGCACGTCTTCGATATGGTATTTATTGGTGTTGGGTGCCACTTTGCACAATTGCGGTACCACTTTGGACATGCGATCAATATCTGCCAGCGTGAAATCGATACCGGCTTCTTGGGCGATAGCCAGCAAATGCAAAATGGTATTGGTCGAGCCGCCCATGGCAATATCCAGCGCGATAGCATTTTCAAACGCTTTAAAGCCGACCGAACGCGGCAGTACCGATTCGTCGTTTTGTTCGTAGTATTGTTTGGCCAGTTCAACAATTCGCCGTCCGGCTTGTTTGAATAACTGTTCGCGGTCGGCGTGGGTGGCGAGCACCGTGCCGTTACCGGGCAAGGATAAGCCCAAAGCTTCTGTCAGGCAGTTCATGGAATTGGCGGTGAACATGCCCGAGCAGGAACCGCAGGTGGGGCAGGCGGAGCGCTCCACAGCTGCTAAATCGACATCGGAAACTTTGCTGTCGGCCGCCATTACCATCGCATCGACCAAATCAAGTTTTTTGATGTCGGGACTTTCAGCCAAACGTACTTTACCGGCTTCCATCGGGCCGCCGGAGACAAAGATCACCGGAATATTGATGCGCATCGCCGCCATCAACATGCCCGGGGTGATTTTGTCACAATTGGAAATACAGACAATGGCATCAGCGCAATGCGCATTGACCATGTACTCGACGCTGTCGGCAATCAAATCACGGCTGGGCAGGCTATACAACATGCCGTCGTGACCCATGGCAATCCCGTCGTCAACGGCGATGGTGTTGAATTCTTTGGCGACGCCGCCGGCCAATTCAATCTCACGCGCCACCAATTGGCCCAGGTCTTTTAAATGCACATGGCCCGGCACGAACTGGGTGAAGGAGTTGGCGATGGCGATAATCGGTTTATCGAAGTCGCCGTCTTTCATGCCGGTGGCGCGCCACAACGCGCGCGCGCCCGCCATGTTGCGGCCTTGAGTGGTGGTATGAGAACGATATACAGGCATGGTGATTCCGGATGAAAGCAAAAGCGGCGCTTAAACTGCCGCGGGAACGGGCGTCATTTGAAGCAGGGCAGCCCTGCGGCTGATTCGTTTAAAACTAAAAACTATCCCAGCCGCTGGAACGGCGGCGCCAGCTGAGTTTTGGCAGAATAAAGCCCAGCAATACGCCGAATAAAGCCAAGCCGCCGCCGTATAAAAACCAGTCCTGGTTGCTGCTGTCGGTTAACGCCTGATTTTCGCGTTTCAGTTGCTGTAGTTCGCGATTCACGGCGACAACCTGTTCCTGTAATTGGTCGCGTTGTTGCTTGAGCTGGATGGCGTTCGCGGCGGTTTGTTGTAGTTCGCTGAGTTCGGCGCTAAGACGGTCACGCTCTTTTCCGGCTTCTTGCCCGGTGGTTTGAGCGGTCTTCAACAGTTTGTTTTCTTCTTGCAGCGCTTCCAATTTTTTGGTGGCTGCTTCCAGTTGGGTGCGGGCGCTGGGTTCGCCGGTCAGGTAGCGGCTGAGAATGAAGCCCTCCGCGCCGTTTCCGGTTTGAATATAGGTGTAACCGTTTTCGGTACTTTCTTGCAACACGCTGACAGGGATACCGTTTTCCAACATTTTCACGATCTTGGTGCGCTCACTTTCGCCGCTGCGTAATGGCACCTCGACTTTGTCGGTGACGTAGGCGGTTCTTGCCATGGCAAGCGGGCTAATCAGCAGACAGGCAAAAATGTAGGCAAAAGATTTTTTCACAGTATCACTCTTCGTTCGGCGTAAAGAAAGCGGCGATTCTAGCGAAATTATCGGCAGATGAGAAATTCCAGTAACGCTTTCTGAGCGTGCAGGCGATTCTCTGCTTCCGGAAATATCACGCTTTGCGGGCCGTCGATCACCTCGGCGGTCACTTCTTCGCCGCGATGTGCAGGTAAACAATGCATGAATAGCGCATCTGCTTTGGCGGCAGCCATGGTTTTGCTGTTGACCTGAAAATCCTTAAATACGAATTCGCGTTTTTTCTGTTCCTCTTCCTGGCCCATGCTGGCCCAGACATCTGTCACCACCAAATCGGCTTGCTGTGCGGCTTGCTCCGGCGTGTTGAAAAACGCCACTCTATGTCCGGCGGCATCGACGATGCTTTGCTGTGGCCGGTAATCGACCGGGCAGGCTATGTTCAATTTAAAATCGAATTGGCGAGCCGCATTGATATAGGAATGACACATATTATTACCGTCGCCTATCCAGGTCACGGTTTTGCCGGCGATGTCGCCGCGCAACTCGAAATAGGTTTGCATATCGGCCAACAGTTGGCACGGGTGCAGCAGATCGGTCAGGCCATTGATAACCGGTACCCGCGAGTATTTGGCAAACGTGGTCACCGTGTCGTGGTTGTTGGTGCGCAGCATAATGCAGTCCACCATACTGGAGATAACCTTGGCGCTGTCTTCCAACGGTTCGCCGCGGCCGAGTTGCGTGTCGCGCGGCGACAGAAACAGTGCGGTGCCGCCGAACTGGGCCATGCCGGCTTCGAAGGAGATCCGGGTGCGGGTCGAGGATTTTTCGAAAATCATCGCCAGTACTTTGCCTTTGAAAGGCTGATAGTTCGGGTCGCGATGCGTTTTGAGTTGAATCGCCCGTTGAATCAGGTTGTGTAATTCGGCGCTGGACAAATCCAGCAGACTGATGAAGTGTCTGGGTTGCATGGTTATTGTCTGCTAAATTCCTGAATGAGCGCCGCCAAGGTTTCGGTCAGCGTTATTATTTGCGCGTCGTCGATAATCAGTGGCGGCAATAAGCGGATGGTGCTGTCCGCGGTAACGTTTATCAACAAGCCCTGTGCCAAGGCTTTACCGACCAATTCGCCGCAAGGCCGGTCTAATTCGATGCCTATCATCAAGCCTTTATAGCGAATATCGACGATATGCGGGTTGTCTGCCAGCGCGTCTTTGAAAAGTTGGCAAATTTGCGCGCCCTTGGTTTGCGCATCGGCGATCAGTGTGCCGGTCGTCAATGTTTCCAGCACCGCCAACGCCGCGCTACAGGCTAGCGGGTTGCCGCCAAAGGTCGAGCCGTGATTGCCGGCTTGTAACACGTCCGCCGCTTTGCCCCGCGCCAAGCAAGCGCCTATCGGCACGCCGTTACCCAAGGCTTTGGCCATGGTACATACATCCGGCAGGATGCCGTTATGTTGGTAAGCCAGAAAGCGCCCGGTACGGCCGGCACCGGTTTGGATTTCATCCAGGATCATCAGCAAATTGTGCCGGTCGCACAGCGCGCGAATTTGATTCAAATAATCCGCAGCCGGAATATTCACGCCACCTTCGCCTTGCACCGGTTCCACCAGAATCGCGACAATGTTTTTATCGGTGCCGATGGCGGCTTCGATAGCTGCAATGTCGTTGTACGGCACATGAGTAAATCCAGCCAGCAACGGCGTAAAGCCTTGCTTGATCTTGGTGTTGCCGGTAGCGCTAAGGGTGCCCATGGTGCGGCCGTGGAAGCTCTTTTCCATGGTCAACACCACGGGATTGTCGATGCCTTGTTGGTGACCGTATTTACGGGCGATTTTTATCGCCGCTTCGTTGGCTTCCGCACCTGAGTTGCTGAAAAACACATTATCCATGCCGCTCAGCTCGATCAATTTATCCGCGAGTTGCGCCTGAAGTGCCACGCCGTACAGATTGGAGGTATGCAGCAAGGTTTTGCTTTGCCGGCAGAGCGCTTCATGCACGGCCGGATGCGCGTGGCCGAGGTTGCACACGGCAATGCCGGCGACCGAGTCGAGATAGCGACGCCCATCGGTATCCCACAACCACGCGCCTTCGCCGCGTGCAAAAGTGACCGACTGGCGGGCATAAGTAGGCATGATGTGACTGGTCATTGTGCTAAGACTCTGAAAGTGTTTTGAAAAACGCTATTCGCTCGAAAAAAGCGCGCGATTATATTTTTTTCATCTCGTATAAGCAATAAATAGTTTTTCCTGAAAATCCGCTGATTTGCTCGACTAGTAAACCCTATCCGAGCGGCTTACAGGAAATTTTCGCGTGTCGGGGTGTTTGTTATAAATCTGTAACATTGATGCTTTAAATTCTCGCAAATTAAGCTGTTTCGACCGGTGTGAGTTTGCCGGCGATTACTCACAAAGGACTTGCGTTGAACGACAACGAACATCTTTTAGACGATAAAAAGCACATTGTTTCCATTCGGTTGAACAATTCCGACCGAATTGCCGTGCGTGCCATGGCGGCTCGGCTGTTTGTGCGCGAGTCCGAATTGTACCGGTTTGCGGTCTACCATTTGCTAAATCGTTTACACAAACTGCATGAAGACACGTGCGTCGGCAGCGATTTGTTACCGTTGTTTATAGAGTTTAAAGATGAGCTCAACACGCATTTGGGCTTAAAAAAACATCAGCTATTCAAGATTTTTAACGGCAAGAACCCTGATCCGGAAAAATTCGTGTCGATGGCCGATATTGAGTTGTTGTTACTGCCGCAACACGCGGTGCGTCAGCGCTTACAACAAATGAACGAGGCTGCCGGGCAGCGCAGAGCCGACACCAACGCCTGGCTTTTGGAATACTTGAAGGAGAAATACCGCTTCAGCGTGTATGACCCGGATGCAGAGTTGCCATTGCTGGATTCCCTGGTTCTGGAAAATAGTTAAATCGTAATTCATTTCAATTATGCCCAGCCGGTATTGGGCTAACGAATTCTGGCGTATTGCCATTTTTTTTAGTCCCGTATGCAGCGACAAATGCTGACAGCTGGACAGTAGTAGTGCGTTTTAGCTATGCTCCTCTGTCAAATTGTTTTGTTGTGCGGAGGCTGCATGTCATTGACCCCATCATTGTTTCCGGAATTGATTCAAGCACTGATTGATACTATCGATGCGCATGCCCAGGAAGTAACCGAACTGGATCAAGCGATAGGCGACGGCGACCATGTGTTTAATTTACAGCGTGGTTTGCAGGCCTTACGCGAGCATGCCGGTGAGATAGCGACACTCGACTGGGTTGCTGCGTGGCAGAAAATTGGTATGACGGTGATGGCTGCTGTCGGTGGCGCGTCCGGATCTTTGTACGCGACTTTATTCATCGCGTTGGCAAAGAATGCTAAGGACAAGCTTATCGATCTGGCTGGGTTTTCTGAT
Source organism: Methylomonas sp. 2F7 (assembly GCF_057126975.1). Classification (NCBI taxonomy): domain Bacteria; kingdom Pseudomonadati; phylum Pseudomonadota; class Gammaproteobacteria; order Methylococcales; family Methylococcaceae; genus Methylomonas; species Methylomonas sp. 2F7. Next base: position 2,979,863 of record NZ_CP195203.1, on the reverse strand, counting down.
GCATTTTTGCAGGCAGTCGAGGCTGTGAAGCAACGCGGCAAGTCTGATGTTGGTGAGAAGACCATGCTGGATGTGCTAGTGCCGGTCGCCAAGAAGTTGCGGGAGCAGGCGGCTGCGGGTAAGCCGCTGGCCGAGATTCTGGATAGCCTAAGCCTGGTGGCGGCAGATGGCGTGGAAGCGACTCGGGACATGCTGGCTACCAAGGGCCGCTCGTCCTTTCTGGGCGAGCGCAGCAAAGGCCATATCGACGCCGGTGCCAAGACTGCGCAGCTGATGATCGAGGCGATAGCCGAGGTGTTGAAAAACGCCCAGGCGCAAGCCGCTTAGGTCGTTACCCGTTTCAACAACCCCAGCGCAACGCAGCGGTATTCACCGGAGCATCCCACAAACCCAGCATTTCTTCGTCCAGCATCGTCAGCGTTAGCGAACAGCCGGCCATATCCAGCGAGGTGGTGAAGTTACCGACTAAAGAGCGCTGGATGATTAATCCGCGTTTGCTGAAATATTGCCAGGCCAATTCGTAAATCAAATGTAGTTCGATCAGCGGTGTGGCGCCGAAGCCGTTCACATGCAGCAACACGGCTTGGCCTGAAGCTGGTTTCAATTCGTCGAAAATATGTCCGGCTAATTGTTCGACAATTTCGCTGGCGCTCGCCAGTTTCACCGTTTCGCGACCGCGTTCGCCGTGGATGCCGACACCCATTTCGATTTCGTCGTCCGCAATAGCAAAAGTTGGGTGGCCTAAGGCCGGCACCGTACAGCTGGTTAAGGCGATACCCATGGAGGCGGTTGCTTGATTGACGCGTTCGCCCAGTGCCTTGCAGGCGGCTAAGTCAGCGCCGGATTCGGCGGCGGCGCCGACGATTTTCTCGACGATGGCGGTGCCGGCCACGCCTCTACGGCCAATGCTGTGGGTTTTTGGTAGGGAAATGTCGTCGTCAATCAGGACGCTGGCGTTGGGTAAATCAAGCATCTCGGCGGCCATTTCAAAATTCATTACATCGCCGGCGTAATTTTTAACGATAAACAGCACGCCCGCGCCACCGTCCACGGCTTGTGCCGCAGCCAGCATTTGGTCCGGCGTTGGTGAAGTAAATACCTGTCCGGGACAGGCGGCATCCAGCATGCCGACGCCTACGAAGCCGCTGTGCAGCGGTTCATGGCCTGAACCGCCGCCGGAAATCAGCGCGACCTTGCCGGTTTTACGCACGTTGCGATATACAAATCGCGGCTCAGGATTGAATTGCACGATGTCGGCATGGGCTTTGGCAAAGCCCTGTAGGCTGGTTTGCAATAAGGTGTCCGGGCTGTCGATAAATTTTTTCATGATTCGTCTCTGCTGTATTGGTCTGAGAAGAGCTTAAAGTTTGCTGTTACCCAACAGCTCGGTGATGTCGCGGATGTCCGGCACAATCCAGGTTGGACCGAAATCGGCTGCAGCGATGTCTTGTTCGCTGGATACGCCACTTAGGACCATCAGGCTGCGGATACCGGTGCGCACTGCGCCGAGAATGTCGGTGTCCAGCCGGTCGCCTATAGCGACAGTATAGGCCGGGTCGACATTCAACAGGCTCAATGCCTGTCGATAAATAATAGGCTCCGGTTTACCGATAATCATCGGCTTAATGCCGGTGGAAGCGGTCAAGCCTGCCAGAATGGCACCGTTGCCATGTGTTTCGCCGCGTTCGGTAGGTAGCGATAGGTCACCGTTGGTGCCGATGAAGTGCGCGCCGGCTCGCAGATTCAGGGTGGCGGTGGCCAGTTTGTCCCAGCTCAGTTCTCGGTCCATGCCGCAAACAACCAGGTGCGCGCGCTGATCCGGCTCCGTCTCGTAAAGTCCGGTAAGTTTAAAGCCCAAATCCTGCAGCGGTTGCCGGGCACCGATGCCGCCAATCACAAATACGCGAGTCGTTTGTGGGTCATAGCGTTCGGATAAATACAGCGCGGTGGCCATGCCCGAGGTCAGGATTTCCTTCAACGCTACCGTTACGCCCATTTTCGCCAGTTTGTCGACGTATTGTTCAGCTGTCAGGCTGGCGTTATTGGTGGCCAGGATAAATGGCAGCTTTAAATCGCGTAGTATCTGAAAAAACTCAACGAGTCCTGCTTGAGCTCGGTCGCCGTGCCAAAGGACGCCATCCATGTCTATTATCAGGGCGCGGATGTCGGTGAAAGCTTGCATAAGCGGTCTCGTGTGCTTGGGTTGTTTCAATGGGTGTTGTGTCTTCAAAGCCCGATATTTCATGATAAAAATACCAGGAATTTGCGGTGCGCAAGAATTGCATAAATCGCCGCCTGCTGTCCAGCTAGCCGGCAATAACGGTATTTTCCTTGACTAATTGTTTATAACCTAGTTTAATGCGCGGCTCTTGACGCCCAGGTAGCTCAGTCGGTAGAGCAGAGGACTGAAAATCCTCGTGTCGACAGTTCGATTCTGTCCCTGGGCACCATTCTGGTTTTAGGTTAAGTCGCTGCCCAGGTAGCTCAGTCGGTAGAGCAGAGGACTGAAAATCCTCGTGTCGACAGTTCGATTCTGTCCCTGGGCACCACCACCTGAAAACAAGCATTCTCCTCGTAATACCGGCCGACCGGCTAAAGTCACCTAACATACTGATTCTCCTTGTTGTCGTTAAGAAGTAACTGACGGATTGCCCCCATCAACTCAATGTCATTGTCGTTTGAGGTTTGGCTGGCGAGCGAGGTTGACGATAATTTGAAGCCTTTGTCTCCAATGTCATTTTTCTAAGTGCGGCGCTACGAGATTTTGTCGAGAGCACGGCTTCCAGGGAAACGGGCATGTTTAGCCAATCTTGTCCGGTGGAGTGTAATGCCGATTTACTTCCTTGAAAGATATGGTTATAATTCGGTTTTTAATTTTTCGCCGCAGTTTTTGAGGTGGGAAATTGTTTCCTGATAAGCGTAGTTTTTTGAGATAAGTGTCTCGATAAACGAGGGTGTTCTCCTCAATGCTGTTTCAGGCGTGGTTTTGCTAAGAAAGCCCCTTCAAGGGGTTTTTTCTTTTGTGGGCTTTCGAAAAACGCGAAGCCCATGGGTTTTGGTTGTTTATGGAAGAGCCTGAGGCTCTTTTTTTTTGGGTTTGAAAAGGTGAGGCGTTAATGAAACAGGCTCCTGAACATTTGGTGGATTTGATCGAGCCAATTGTGGAAGGTCTTGGCTATGAGTGTGTGGGAATAGAGTACAACCCGCATCCTACACACGGCATGTTGCGCATTTATATCGACAGCGAAAACGGTATTTTGCTGGAAGATTGCACCAAGGTCAGTCATCAGCTCAGCGGAGCGCTGGATGTCGAAGATCCGATTCCAGGCGAATATCAATTGGAAGTTTCTTCGCCTGGTGCGGATCGGCCATTTTTCAAGCTCAGCCAATTTCAACGCTTTTTGGGGAGCACTGTACTGGTGAGTTTATTTAAACCCATCGATAAACGCCGCAAAATTACCGGGCAGATTAAGGCCGTCGAAGGCGAGACTGTTCTGTTGCAGGATGGCGAACAATTATTAAGCATCCCGTTTCAGGCAATGAGCAAGGCACGCTTGGTGCCGGATTACTTACTCACTAAAGGAGGTCGCAGTGGCAAATAAAGAGATTTTATTAGTAGCAGACGTTTTTGCTAACGAAAAGGAAATAGACAAGGAAATTATCTTTCAGGCCATTGAGTCCGCGTTGGAAGCGGCGACTGTCAAGCGTTATGAAAACCCGATTAAAGCCCGAGTAGCCATTGATCGTCATACCGGCGATTATTCGACCTATCGTCGTTGGCTGGTGGTCGATGCCAACCCGGAAATCAACGGCGACGTCGAGCATCCAGGGTGGCAGGTGCTGCTGGAAGTGGCGCAATTCGATAATCCTAATATCCAAGTCGGCGACTATGTGGAAGAAGAGATCGAATCGGTCGATTTTTGCCGGATTGCTGCGCAAACCGCCAAACAAGTCATCATTCAGAAAGTTCGCGAAGCCGAGCGCAAGAAAATTGTCGAAGCCTATCAAGATCGGGTTGGCGAGCTGGTCACCGGCGTCGTGAAGCGCTTGGAAAAAGGCAGTGTTTACTTGGATTTGGGTGGCCATGTCGAAGCCTATATTGCCCGGGAAGATATGATCCCGAAAGAGCCAGTGAGAATGGGTGACAGGGTGCGTGGTTATTTGAAAGCTGTGCGCTCAGAGCCGCGCGGTCCACAGCTGTTTGTCAGCCGCACCGCGCCTGAATTATTGATCGCGCTGTTTCGTTTGGAAGTGCCGGAAGTCGGCGAAGGCTTGATCGAGATTTTGGCGGCGGCTCGCGATCCCGGTTCCCGCGCGAAAATCGCCGTCAGAGCCAACGACCCGCGTCTGGATCCCATCGGTGCTTGTGTCGGTATGCGCGGCTCCAGAGTGCAAGCTATCTCCAATGAGTTGGCTGGCGAACGGGTTGATATTATTTTATGGAACAGCAACGACGCGCAATTCGTGATTAATGCCATGTCGCCGGCTGAAATTCAATCGATTGTGGTTGATGAAGATAAGCACAGCATGGATGTGGCGGTCGCTACCGACAGTTTGTCGCAAGCTATCGGACGTGGCGGTCAAAACGTGCGTCTGGCTACCGAGCTGACCGGTTGGGAGTTGAATATTCAAGATGCCGCGCAAGTAGATAAAAACCACGACGAAGCAGCTGCCAAGTCCAAGCAGCAATTCATGGAGTTGCTGGATGTGGACGAGGAAATCGCCGGTATTCTGGTTGACGTGGGTCTGAATAATATCGAGGAAATTGCGTATATCCCCGTCGACGAAATGCTGGAGATCGAAGGCTTCGACGAAGAGTTGGTGGAAGCTTTACGCACTCGCGCCAAGGACGCTTTGTTGATCAGTGCTATCGCATCCGAAGAAAAAATTGAAACCGCCGTGCCTAGCGAGGAATTGTTGAGCATGGATGGGATGGACGAAGAGTTGGCGCACCAAATGGCTGCCAAGGGCATTGTTACCTTGGATGACTTGGCGGAGCAGGCGATAGACGACATTATCGAATTTACCGGCATGACCGAGGAGCGTGCTGGTAAACTAATCATGAAAGCCCGCGAATCTTGGTTCGCAGAGGATAAGGGCTGAGGCAGGAGGATACTATGAGCGATAAAACAGTACAGGAATTGGCAGAGGTTGTTGGCATCCCTTTGGAACGTTTTTTAGAACAATTGAAGGAAGCCGGCTTGACAGCCAGCGCGCCCGACGATGTGATAAACGATGAAGAGAAAGTCAAATTACTCGCGCACTTGCGCAAGCGCCACGGCAAGTCGGACGCCGATCAAGAAGCCGCCGCCCCCAAACGCATTACCTTGAAACGCAGCACCAAAACCGAATTAAGACAATCCTCACCGCCGGGTACAGCTGTGAAAACCGTCAGTGTCGAGGTGCGCAAGCAAAAGACTTATATCAAGCGCAGCGATGCGTCCTCTGTTAACGACGAGCTAAGACAGGCCGAATTAGCCAAACAAGCTTTGGACGAACAGAGACGGCAACAAGCTATCGAAGAAGAAAAGCGTAAGCACTTGCATGAGCAGAAGGCTGCTCAATCTGTACAGGAAGAGCAAGTAGTCAGTGCGGAAATTGCTCAGCCGGTTGAGGTGTCCGTGCCGGTTGTGACGGCAACCGCAGAACCGATTGCGGCAGAGCAGCAGGTGACTGAGGAGTTGCCGGTTGTTGCTGAAGCTCAGCCTGAAGTGCTTGCTAAGGTCGAAGCGCCCGCCCCGAGTGCCGCGCCGGAGATGACTGAAGAGCAGCGTCTGGAAAAAGAAAAGAAAGAAAGGTTGGAAGCTGCGGTGCAAAGAACCGCGGAAAAAGTCAAACAAAAAGCCGAAGCCAAGCAGCAACAAACCACGCTGCATAAGAAAAAAGCCGAATTCAAGCCCACTCGCGGCCCGGCTACCGATGGGGATATCGGTGGCGGCGATGCCGCGCGTCGCGGTGGCAAAGGCAAAAAAGGCAAGGCGCCTTCGCGTCGGGAAAAGCCAGAATTCGAGATCGATGTCAATCAGGCCCGACACAAGTTCGAAAAGCCGGTTGCGCCGACTGTCTATGACGTAACCATTCCGGAAACCATCGTGGTTTCGGATTTGGCTGCAAAAATGAACATCAAGGCTGCCGAAGTCATCAAGCATTTGATGAAGCTAGGCATCATGTCCACTATCAATCAAACCATCGATCAAGAAACGGCGGTGATTTTGGTTGAGGAAATGGGCCACAAAGCCATCATGCAGAGCGAAGATGACTTTGAGCAGGAAATGCTGGCCGAGGTGCAAGGTGACAGCGACGAACGTAAAGTTCAACTGCGCGCGCCCATCGTCACCATCATGGGTCACGTTGACCACGGTAAAACTTCTTTGCTGGATTACATCCGCAAAACCCGGGTCGCTGCCGGCGAAGCGGGCGGGATTACCCAGCACATCGGTGCTTATCAGGTAAAAACCGACCACGGCGCGGTAACTTTCTTAGATACTCCGGGCCATGCCGCGTTCACCGCGATGCGGGCGCGGGGTGCGGAAGTGACCGACATCGTGATCGTGGTGGTTGCCGCCGACGATGGCGTGATGCCGCAAACCAAGGAAGCCATCGACCACGCGCGCGCCGCGAATGTACCGATCATCGTGGCCTTGAACAAAATCGACAAACCGGAAGCCAATCCGGATCGGGTGATGCAAGAGCTGGCTACCTTGAATGTGGTGCCGGAAGAGTGGGGCGGTGACGTGCAATTCCTGAAGGTATCGGCCAAAGTCGGTACCGGTATCGACGAATTGATCGAAGCGCTAATTGTCCAGGCTGAAGTGCTTGAACTAAAAGCACCCGTCGACGGCATTGCCTCCGGCATCTGTATTGAATCGCGTTTGGATAGAGGCCGTGGAGCGGTTGCGACCATACTGATTCAGAAAGGTACTCTGAGCAAAGGCGAATTCGTTCTTTGCGGTCATGAATACGGTCGGATACGGGCAATGTTTGACGAAAATGCCCACGCTATTAAGTCCGCCGGACCTAGTATGCCGGTAGAAATTCTTGGCTTGTCCGGTACTCCGGACGCCGGCGACGAATTTCTGGTGGTGCAAAACGAACGTGTCGCTCGCGAACTGGCTGCTCATCGGGAAGATCGTAAACGCTCCAACCGTCACGCCGCTCAGCATGCGTCGAAATTGGACGATGTGTTCTCCAGGATGTCCGCCGGTGAAACCTCCACGCTTAACGTCGTTATCAAAACCGATGTTCAAGGCAGCTTGGAAGCCTTACGAGAATCTTTGGTTGGTTTGTCCACCGAAGAAGTGCAAGTTAAATGCATTTTCGGCGGTGTCGGCGGTATCAACGAGGGTGACGCCAACTTAGCTCTAGCGTCCAGTGCGATTCTGATCGGCTTCAACGTACGTGCCGATGCGGTAGCCCGGAAATTGATCGAAGAAAAAGACATTGATCTGCATTATTACAGCATCATTTACGAAGCCATAGACGAAGTGAAACGGGCGATCAGCGGGATGTTGGCGCCGGAAATTCAGGAAAAAATCGTCGGTCTGGCTGAAGTGCGCGATGTATTCCGCTCGCCGAAATTCGGTGCGGTTGCGGGTTGTATGGTTATCGACGGTTTCGTCAAACGCAATCTGCCGATCCGCGTGTTGCGCAACAATGTGGTGATTTACGAAGGTCAATTGGAATCCTTGCGCCGCTTCAAAGACGATGTCAATGAAGTGAAAATGGGCATGGAATGCGGTATCGGCGTGAAAAACTACAACGACGTGCAAAACGGCGATCAGATCGAAGTGTTTGAACGTATCGAAGTCAGACGGGAAATCTAGGTTATGGCGAGAGAGTTCGGCCGCAGTCAGCGGGTGGCGTCGGAAATGCAGAAAGAGTTGGCGTCGATATTACAGCGCGACGTCGACGACAGCCGCTTGGGCTTCGTGACGATAAACGATGTCGAGTTGTCCAAGGATCTGGCAGTTGCCAAGATCTTTGTGACGGTGTTGGATGCTCAGGATGATGCCGCTAAGCGTGCGAACGTGAAGGTGTTGAACGAAATCTCGCCGTTCATCCGTCATGAGTTAGCCAGGCGCATGCGTTTGCGACATATCTCCGAGCTGCACTTTTACTACGACCATTCCTTCGATACCGGTATGCGCGTTGCCGAGTTACTTGGCGATTTGCATCACGAAGAAGTTAAGGACGCTGGTGCTGCACCGCAAGCAGGGACCGATAAACCACAGCAGGACGATTAATGGCAAAACGTAAGTCCGGGCGTGATGTGCATGGCATCGTGCTGCTCGACAAACGTTTGGGTGCGTCGTCCAATCAGGCCTTGCAGGAAGTCAGGCGATTATTTAATGCCAACAAGGCCGGGCATACTGGCGCGCTGGATCCTCTAGCGACCGGCTTGTTGCCCTTATGTTTTGGCGAGGCGACTAAGGTGTCGGCCTTGATGCTGGATGACGATAAACGTTATCAGGTAACCGTGCAGTTGGGCGTGATGACCGATACCGGCGATAGCGAAGGCAAAATCGTCGCCGAAATGCCGGTGCCGGCACTGGATGGCGCGCGCATACAAGCTTGTTTGCAACACTTCACTGGCCCGATTGAGCAGGTGCCGCCGATGTATTCGGCGCTCAAGCATCAAGGCAAGAAATTGTACGAATTGGCCAGGGAAGGTAAAACCGTAGAACGGCAGCCCAGGGCGATCACTATTTATGAATTGCAGTTGTTAAATTTTGATGCCGAAGTAGGACAATTGACGCTGGATGTATTTTGCTCGAAGGGTACTTATATCCGTTCGCTGGCCGAGGATATTGGTCACTGGCTGGGGAACTGCGGTACGGTAACCGCGTTACGCAGAACCAAGGCGGGCATGTTCGATCTTGATCAGGCTCATACCTTGCAGCAGTTGCAGGCCATGGATTTTGCACAATTGCAGAATACCTTGATCGCGCTGGATGTACCCCTGGAAGCCATCCCGAATGTATCTTTATCCGCTGAACAGGCCGAAAAAATCAAGCTGGGTCAACGCATAGCCTTTAGCGGCGGTATGGCCGGTCAGGTCAGAATATACTCGCCGCAGGCCTTTTTGGGGTTGGGGGAAATCCTATTGGATGGTAAACTAGCGCCGAAAAAACTGTTTCATTTGGAAGATCAAGCAACTTGATTATCCAGGAAAAAACCGCAAAGTTTCTACACCCTATTGTGGAAACAGCGGCTACACGGCCATCACACGGTGGCCTTTATTTAATCAAAATTAATCGATAGGGATTAAGAATGTCATTAACCGCAGAACAAAAGAAAGCCATCGTTGAAGAATATCGTTTGTCAGACACCGATACCGGTTCAACCGAAGTCCAAGTTGCCTTGTTGACCGCCAACATTAATCAACTGACTCCGCATTTTGCTACGCATAAAAAAGACAACCACTCGCGCCGCGGCTTGCTGCGCATGGTAAACCAACGCCGCAAATTGTTGGATTACCTGAAAAACACAGAAGTTGCGCGTTATCGCTCGTTGATCGAGCGTTTGGGCATCCGTAAGTAGCACCAAAACTGGAAACGGCGCATCGGGCGCCGTTTCTGCTTTAAGGCACATTTCAGCATAACCTTTAAACAAAGGAACCTTATAGTGAATCCTATCAGGAAAGAATTTCAGTACGGCGATCGTCTCGTCACCTTATCCACCGGTGAAATTGCCCGCCAAGCCAATGGCGCGGTGATGATCGATGTCGAAGGCACCTCGCTGCTGGTGACAGTGGTGGGTAAAAAAGAAGCTAGCGGCGGCGATTTTTTTCCGCTGACCGTTAACTACCAGGAAAAAGCATTTGCGGCCGGTAAAATCCCCGGCGGGTTTTTCAAACGTGAAGGCCGTCCTAGCGAAACAGAAACCCTGATTTCCCGCCTGATCGACAGACCGATTCGTCCACTGTTTCCAGAGGGTTTCACTAACGAAGTGCAAATTATTGCCACTGTTGTGTCGCTGAATCCTGAAGTGGATACCGAAATTCCTGCGCTGTTGGGAGCTTCCGCCGCTTTGGCCGTATCCGGTTTACCTTTCAACGGCCCCTTGGGTGCGGCTTGCGTTGGATACAAAGACGGTGCCTATTTATTGAATCCTGACAAACCAGCACTGAAAGAATCACAGCTGCAATTGGTAGTTGCCGGTACCCAGCATGCGGTTTTGATGGTTGAATCCGAAGCCGATTTATTGTCCGAAGAAGTGATGTTGGGTGCGGTATTGTTCGGTCACGAGCACATGCAAGTGGCGATCAATGCGATTAACGAATTCGCCGCTGCGGTTGGCACGCCGGCTGTGACCTGGACACCAGCGGAAACCAACACTGCATTAAAAGCCGCAGTGGCCGCCGAAGCTGAACAAAGCATCAAAGCCGCTTACCAAGTGGCGGAAAAACTGGTTAGGCAAGACACACTTAGCGCAATCAGAAGCGCGGTAGTTGAAAAACTGACTGCCGATGGCCTGTATAACGAAAAAGACATCCGTAACGTCATCGAGCACCTGGAATACGATATCGTGCGAGGTGCGATTCTGAATGATCGCAAACGTATCGACGGCCGCGATTTGACCACCGTCAGACCGATTACCGTCAGAACCGGTGTGCTGCCTAGAACCCATGGTTCTGCATTGTTTACCCGCGGCGAAACCCAAGCCTTGGTTGTGGCGACATTGGGTACCGAGCGCGACGCGCAAATCATCGATGCATTGTCCGGCGAATACAAAGATCCGTTCATGTTGCATTACAATTTCCCTCCCTATAGCGTTGGCGAAACCGGTTTTGTCGGTTCGCCGAAGCGTCGCGAAATCGGCCATGGCCGCTTGGCGAAACGCGGTGTAGCGGCAGTGTTGCCTAACATGGCGGAGTTTCCTTACGTGATCCGCGTGGTTTCGGAAATCACCGAATCCAACGGCTCCAGTTCCATGGCATCGGTCTGCGGAAGCAGCTTGGCCTTGATGGATGCCGGAGTGCCTATCAAAGCACCGGTTGCCGGTATTGCGATGGGATTGATTAAGGAAGGCGATCAATTTGCGGTATTGTCCGACATTCTGGGCGACGAAGATCACTTGGGCGACATGGACTTTAAAGTGGCCGGTTCCGAAAACGGCGTCACCGCGCTACAAATGGACATCAAGATCGACGGTATTACCGCCGAAATCATGAAAGTTGCATTGGAACAAGCCAAACAAGGCCGTCTGCACATTTTGGGCGAGATGAACAAAGCCTTGTCCAGCACCCGTTCCGAAATGTCCGACTTCGCGCCGCGTATCATTACCTTCAAAATCGATCCGGCTAAAATCCGCGAAGTGATCGGTAAAGGCGGCGTTACTATCCGCGCTATCACCGAACAAACAGGTGCCAGCATCGATTTGACCGACGACGGCGTGGTTAACGTAGCCTCTGTTGACAGAGCGGCTGGCGAAGAAGCCAGACGGATGATCGAAGAAATCACCGCCGAAGTCGAAGTGGGTAAAACCTACGAAGGCAAAGTCGTGCGTCTGATGGACTTCGGTGCATTCGTGACCATTTTGCCGGGCAAAGACGGTTTGGTGCATATTTCGCAAATCTCCGACGAGCGCGTTGAAAAAGTCAGCGACAAGTTGTCGGAAGGCGATGTCGTCAAAGTAAAAGTGCTGGAAATTGACCGTCAAGGTCGCGTGCGCTTGAGCATGAAAGAAGTCGATAGCGAGTAACTTCGTTCGACTCCGCAACAGAAAGGGCCGCAAGGCCCTTTTTTTGTGGCTGAAATTTTTGTTGAGCTATGAATGTCTGTTGACTTTTTAGATGGGGCTTAGCAGTATTGACCCCTAATCGTCTTGTTAAAAGCGGTTGAGCGGCATTGATCATATACGCGTCGGTGCTCACGGTTTGATTCTATTCGGAGGTTACAAAGCGCATGAGCACTGCCAAATTCGACACGATTGGACAATACCTCCTCAAACGCCTATATCAGGCCGGTGTAAAAGACATCTTTGGTGTGCCTGGCGACTATGTGCTGGGATTTTACGATCTGATGATAAAAAGTCAGGTTCGGCATATAGGTACCACCAGGGAAGATTCCGCCGCCTTCGCTGCTGACGGTTATGCGCGTTGCGCGGGCATGGGCGCGTTGGCGGTGACATACGGTGTCGGTGCTTTAAATACCGTCAACGCTATAGCCGGCGCTTACGCGGAATCCTCGCCGGTGGTGCTTATCAGCGGCGCACCCGGCGTTAGCGAGCAAAAAGACGATCCGCTAATTCATCATCGTTTTGGGCCGTTTACGTTCCAGCGAGAAATTTTCGAGCGCATTAGTTGTGCGTCGGTGGTACTCAACGATCCGGTGATCGCCTTTCGGCAAATAGACCACGCCATCGAAGCGGCGCGTCGCTTTTGTAAACCGGTTTACATCGAGCTTCCCCGCGATTTGGTGATGGCGGAGGGCTACCCAATGCCTACCGAGACGGTAGAAAAATTTGCCAGTGACGATGCGGCTTTATCCGAAGCGATTGCGGAAACCATGGCACTTTTATCCAAAGCTAAGTCGCCGATGATCGTCGCGGGCGTTGAATTGCACCGCCGCGGGCTGCAAAATGCTTTGGCCGATTTCGTTGAACGTACCGGCTTGCCCGTGGTTGCCACGCTAACGGGTAAATCGGTGATGTCCGAGAGGCATCCGGCGTATCTAGGGATTTATGAAGGCGCGATGAGCTCGGAGGCTGTGCGCGACAGAGTCGAAAAGTCCGATTTGCTGTTGATGTTGGGCGTGACCTTGAATGAAATTGATACCGGCATCTACACGGCGAAACTCAATTCCCACTCGACCATTCGCGCGGCCTTGAACGAGGTGGTGATCAGTGCCCACCGTTATCCAGGTATCGCCTTGGAGGATTTTCTCGGTGCATTGGCTAGTTCAGTCAGCACATCCCCTAGAGGGTCAGTATCCAGTCCAAAGCCGCCGGCAAGCATTGCCTTTCCGGAACTAAACCGGCCAATTACTACGGCTCGATTGGTCGAGCGTCTTAATCGCGCACTGAGCAACGATATGATCGTGGTATGCGATGTCGGCGATTGCCTGTTTGCGGCTATTGATTTGCGCGTGCACGAGCAGAGCGAATTTCTAGCCTCCGCTTTTTACACCACGATGGGTTTTGCCGTGCCAGCGGCGCTAGGGGCGCAAATCGCGCGGCCGGATCGGCGGGCATTGATTTTGGTTGGCGATGGCGCTTTTCAAATGACCGGTACCGAGTTGTCCACTCATGCGCGCCTGGGTTTGAATCCCATCGTGGTAGTGTTTAACAACGATGGGTACAGTACCGAGCGCTGCATTCTCGAAGGCCCATTCAACGATATTAATCCGTGGCGCTTCGATCGTTTGGGAGAGCTCTTTGGGCCGCTAGCCGGCTACGAAGCGCGAACGGAAGCTGAATTTGAAGAGGCTCTGGTCAATGCCCTGAATAACGATGGCATGCCCAGTATCATCAATGTCCATCTGGCGGCCGACGACTCGTCCGAAGCGATGAAACGTCTAGCCGAGCATTTGCAGTCGAAGATCAAAAGGGACTTGTAAGCTGATGGGCGTTACCCCGGCAACCGGCTTGCGGAGTCGAATTTTTGGCAGAGTGTATCTAAACTAGTCCCCTCACTTACTACTCATTCGTCGCGCTATGCAAATTGCCAATTGTTATCTCGAGCCAGCCAGCTACGCCGTTGATTTTGAAGATATACGGTATGTGCGAAATTTGGTGTTCGTCATCGAACAGCAAATACCGTTAGAGGTGGAGTTCGACGAGCTCGATCCAGACTGTCATCATTTTCTGGTGCGGGATGCGGATTACCGGCCAATCGCTACCTGTCGGCTCTCGCCGGAGGGTAACGTCGGGCGGATGGCGGTTCTCCGCGAATGGCGGGGTCAAGGCGTTGGGGAGTCTTTGTTACGTGCGACAATCGACAAAGCCCGCAACCTGGGGCTGACCAGCATCACCGCAAGTGCGCAACTCACCGCGTTGGGGTTCTACCAAAAATTCGGTTTTGCCGCTGAAGGCGAAGTGTTTACCGAAGCTGGTATCCCGCATCAGGCTATCCGGCTTATGTTGCAGCCGCGTGAGCAAACGGTGCGTTCAATACCGCAGACCAGAGAGGTTTCTGTCGAGGCTGCGCGGCTGGAGACAGTCGAATCGACCTTGGCCGCTACCCGACAATTGGTGATGGCGGCGCGTCGGCAGATTTATATCTACAGCCGAGACTTGGATTATGTCGTATACGGGCAAAAAGACCTTGTCGAGGCGTTAAAGCAATTTGCCCTCAGCAATCGTAACGCTAGTGTGCAGATCATAGTTCAGGATCCGACCAGCCTGCGTAATCAGGTTCATCCTGTCGTGGAATTGGCGCAGCGCTTGCCGTCATATTTTCTGATTCGTGTGCCCGATGAAGCCGAAGATTTACAATATGCCTCTGCTTTTGTCATCAACGATAGCGACGGCTATTTATTTCGCTTGCTGGGTAATCGCTACGAAGGGCATTGGAGTCCTAATTTGCCGGCACGTCATCGGCCATTGCGCGAAGAGTTTGAGCGGGTCTGGCAGCGTTCAAGTGCTTGCGCGGAATTTAGAGTACTGGGTCTGTGATTGATTTTGTCTGTGAAATTTAACCTTCGTGGCGCGCAGGCCATAAAAAACCCGCCTTTCGGCGGGTTTTGTGATTCTGAATCAATCAGATTGATCAGGTCTTCTTATTTTTTCAAAGGTTGTTGCGCTTTGCCGTCAACTTCCAATTGCACGCGACGGTTATTGGCGCGGCCTTCTTCAGTTTCGTTGGTGTCTATCGGTCTATCCCAGCTATAACCGTGTGAGGTAATATTGGGAGAGTGGCTGCCTTTGGTCAGGTATTTCTTAACCGCCAATGCCCGGCGCTCCGACAAGTCCAGATTGTGTTTGTAAGAACCGGTATTGCTGGTATGGCCTTGCACTTCAAACGCCATGTCAGGGTACTGTTTGATGCGGTCAACGACCTTATCCAGTTTTGGGAAATACTGTGGTTTGATCACGTCTTTGTCATTATCGAACTTCACGTCAACAATCCAGCAGCCGTAAATACTGACTTCAACGCCCGGTAATGTAGTCGGACATTTATCAACACAGTTATTCACACCGTCTTTGTCGTCATCCATTTTTGAGCAATCGAGTTTAGCCGGCATCGGTGCTGGAGGAGGAGTCGGTTCAGCTTTGGCAACCACGGCTTTGGGTTTTTCGCCGAATGGAATCACGAAACCCAGATTGACCGTCATGTCATGAAACTCTTCGGTGCCAGGTTGCAGTTTGGCGTTGAAGTTGTTGTTGTAACGGTAGCGCACGTCGCTGCGAATCAGGAAGTTATCGTGTAGTTCATAAGTAAAACCCGCGCCCGCTTCGCCGATGAAGCCCGCGCCGCTGTCGCCATTGTGCGTAGAGTTTATGCCGCCCACGCCGATTACTGCATAAGGCGAGAATTTATCTCTAAACAAATAATACTGCGCATCTACCGTGCCACCGGTCAAATCCCAGTTGCCGTTGTTTTTGGCGCCTTCCAGGTTTTGGTATAAGCCTCTGACTTCGATGTTCAGATGTTCGTTGATGATCTTACCCAAGCCCAGACCGCCGCCCCAACCGCTGTGCGCATTACGATCACCGCCCGGTTGTACGAAGGTGCCGAAGGGGGCTGCGTACCATCTATCGTCAAGGAACTCGCCGGCTTGTGCCGTCGACACGGAACCGAGCGCCGTTATCGTGGCGATTGCCAGTAAACTTTTCTTCAACATAAAAACTCCTTTGTCATTTATAAAAATAGATAATTCGTTGCTCTTGAGAGGGAGTGATAAAGCCATGGTTAGAAAAAATTAGGCTTTAAAAATCAAAGGAAATTGTAGATTCTGCCAAGCATGTTGTGAAAATACCACAATTTTATCAATTAGCAAACATTTAGGTTTATCCGGTGCTGGTATTTGCGGTATTCCAATCCAGCTGTTTCCGGGCTTGGGTTATTAGGATTTGGAAAGTCCGGACAAGAGTGCTTGCTGTTAAGCCGGCGCTTATTCTGTCTGGAGATGGTCATTCCGGCGAAGACGGCAGTAATGATGTTTTAGAGGCCAAGTTAATAACCAAAGCGAGCGACGCAAGAAACCTTGGGCTCAGGTAAAATTCCGCCAATTTGAGTGTTTATCGTTTTATGACTTATTCATCCTATTTTAATCAAGACTGTCAGGCATGCCCGCGTTTAAGCGAATTTCTCGGCGATGTGAAGTCTAAGTATCCCGCTTATCATGCCTTACCAGTGGCGCCGTTCGGCGATCCGGAAGCGCGCTTGCTGGTTGTTGGCTTGGCGCCTGGCATGCACGGCGCGAACGCCACAGGCAGACCGTTTACCGGCGACTATGCCGGCTTGTTGCTGTATCAGGCTTTGTACGATTTCGGTTACAGCAATCAATTGGAATCGACAAATTTGGCCGATGGTTTGCAACTTAGCAATTGCCGGATTACCAATGCAGTGAAATGTTTGCCGCCGCAAAACAAACCCACCGGCGAGGAGATTAAACAATGCAATCCTTTTCTGGCCGCGGAAATTAAGACCCTGCCGAAACATTCGGTGATATTGGCCTTGGGCAATATCGCCCATCAGGCAGTATTGCGTGCTTATGGTTTAAAGAGTAGTGCGGCTAAATTCGCTCATCATGTCAGCTTTGAATTGCCGGACGGTAACACGCTGGTCAGTTCTTACCATTGCAGTCGCTATAACGTGCAGACCAAGCGCCTGAGCATGGAGATGCTAGCGGCGGTGTTTGTAACCATTCAAAATTTGCTGGCTGCCCGTGACTGAAACTCATCCGGGCGAATTCGACGCCAAAGCCTTTTTGAAGACGCTAACCCAGCGTCCCGGCATTTATAAGATGTTGGATGAGAAAGGCGAGATCATTTATATAGGCAAAGCCAAGAACCTAAAAAATCGGGTTTCCAGTTATTTCAGAAGTCAAAATGCTTCGCCCAAACAGCAGGCCATGGTGGCCAAGGTTGCCGGGATAGAAGTAACCGTTACCCATACGGAGGGCGAAGCCTTGCTGCTGGAAAGTCAGCAGATCAAACGCCACAAGCCACGCTACAACATCAGTTTGCGGGACGATAAATCCTATCCCTATGTGTTCATTTCCAGCTTTCACGATTTCCCGCAACTGACTTTTCATCGTGGGGCTAAGAAGCGCCGTGGCAAATATTTCGGGCCGTATCCCAGTGCCAGCGCGGTGAAGGAAACCCTGAAGTTATTGCAAAAAATTTTCCCGGTGCGGCAATGCGAGGATTCTTATTACAGCGCCCGCTCTCGGCCTTGTCTGCAACACCAGATTGAGCGCTGCACGGCGCCTTGCGTGGGACTGGTTAGCAAAGAGCAATATGCTAACGATGTGGAAAATACGATTCTGTTTCTGGAGGGGCAGGGCGGCTTACTGATTGATCGCTTGGTGGGCAAAATGGAAACTGCCGCCGCCCAGTTGGAGTTCGAGCAGGCTGCCGCTTATCGCGATCAAATCGCCCGTTTGCGCGCGGTGTTGGAAAAACATTGTGTGGAGGGTGAAAAAGGCGATGTGGACATTGTCGCGTGTGCGGCCAAAAACGGCGTGGCATGTGTGCAGGTGTTTTTTATCCGCAACGGTCAGCATTTGGGTAACCGACAGTTTTTTCCGAAAGTCGGCGATGAAAACCAGCCTGAGGAAATTTTGCAGGCTTTCATCGCCCAGTATTACTTGGATAAAACAGTACCCCATGAATTGATCGTCAGTCATGCCTTGCCGGAATCGGCTTTGGTGGCCGAGGTGTTGGCCGAACAGGCTAAACATGCGGTAGCGATTGCCAATAACGTGCGCGGCGAACGGATGAAGTGGTTGCAAATGGCGATGACCAACGCCGACAGCGCGCTAAACGCCAGGCTGGCTGATCGGCAAGGTTTGCAAGGCCGCTTTATCAGTTTGCAGCAAGAACTGGGCTGCGACATCACACCAAGTCGCCTGGAGTGTTTTGATATTAGTCATACCCAAGGCGAACAGACTGTGGCGTCTTGTGTGGTGTTCGATAGAGAAGGGCCGGTGAAATCCGACTATCGGCGCTTTAATATCGATGGCATTACTGCCGGCGATGACTATGCGGCGATTCATCAGGCGGTTTTTAGACGCTTCAGTCGATTGAAGAATGGCGAGCATCCAGCCCCGGACATCCTTTTAATAGACGGCGGCAAAGGCCAAGTCGCCGAGGCGGAAAAGGCTTTGGCTGAATTGGAGATAAACGATGTTATGATAGTCGGCGTTGCCAAGGGCCCTGATCGCAAAGCCGGAATGGAGAAAATTATTCTGGTCGGTAATCGGCAACCTTTGGACGTGACACCGGGTGCTTCCGCCTTGTTATTGATTCAACAGATTCGCGATGAAGCGCATCGTTTTGCGATAACGGGACACAGGCAGCGACGCGGTAAGGTTAACAAACAATCGGTACTGGAAGATATTGCCGGACTGGGGCCGAAAAGAAGACAGGTTTTGCTGAAACAGTTTGGCGGGTTACAGGGTGTGTCCAGCGCTGGTGTGGATGCTTTAGCCAGTATAGATGGCATTAGCCGACAATTAGCGCAGCGAATTTACGATACATTTCACCATCAAGATGGCCATTAGATTCACCATTCCGACCTATTTAACCCTGTTACGGATCGCCCTGATTCCGTTATTGGCCGTTGTGTTTTACTTGCCGTGGCAGTATTCCAATCTGGCCTGCACTGCAATTTTTTTAGTTGCCGGTTTCACCGATTGGCTTGATGGTTATCTTGCCAGAAAAATGAATATGCAGACTGCGTTCGGTGCCTTCTTGGATCCGGTGGCTGACAAATTGATGGTGGCCTTTGTGCTGGTATTGGTGGTGCAGGCTCAAGGTAATCCTTATCTTGCAGTGCCGGCGGCTATCATTATCGGTAGGGAAATTGCGATTGCATCGCTGAGAGAATGGATGGCCGAAATCGGCCAGCGAGCCAAGGTCAGGGTTTCGCAATTGGGAAAATGGAAAACCACGGCGCAAATGACGGCAGTCAGTTTGTTGCTTTATCGGGATGATTTATTAGGCCTGCCTATCAATACCATGGGTTACTGGTTGTTATACTTGTCGGCGATTTTAACCTTATGGTCTATGGTTAATTATCTGGTCGCGGCGTTCTCCACCATCAACGAATAATAAAAGCAGTATCGATACTGCCACAACAGAGAGTAAACAGCAGGTAAAGCTGTATATAAGAGCATGGAACAAGAATTAGAACTAGAAAATAAACCGAGTAAAACCATCAGTCAGGATGAAGTGTTGCAGGCCGCTTTAAAGCTGTTTGCCAAGAAAGGATATTTCAATACCTCATTAACCGATATCAAAGATGCAGCAGGTATAACAACCAGTACCGGCATTAGTCAGTATTTCAAAACTAAGCAAGCCATCGCGCAAGCCTTGTACGAAAATATTCTGGATAGTCTGAGCATATCGATTGATGATATTCGCCGCAGGAATCGTAAAGCTGCAGAACAATTGCGGGAGATAGTCGATTTACTCTTCAAATTAACTGATGACGCTCCGGAAATCGTCGAGTTTTTGTTATTTGTAAAGAGCGAAGAGTTTTTGGCGGAACCTAAGCCCCTGCTGGAAACGCCCGCATTTACTAAAATAAAACGGATTTTTCAGAATGGTGTCAAAGACGGCGAGATGAAGGCGCTGGATCCGTTATTGGCCTACACTTATTTCTTCGGCATTATCAATCATACTTTGGCGATGGTGTTGAGCGGCAACTTGCCGAAAGCGGCGGAAAGTTATCAGGCACAAGCCTGGCTGACGGCATGGGGCTGTATAGTTAAAAAGTAATTCAAGTCATTAAAACTCAGAGCGGGACGGAGGAGGATTTACTAGATGTTAGATAACATTAAAATCGGTATGATTGGGCTTGGTTACGTGGGGTTGCCGCTAGCCGTCGAGTTTGGGCGAAAATATCAAACTGTAGGTTTCGATATCAATCAGCATCGAATCCAGGAATTACGCGCAGGTCGCGACCATACTCTGGAAGTTAGTGAAGAAGAACTCGCCGACGCCAAGTTGCTGACTTACAGTGCTGATTTACCAGATATAGCCGATTGTTCGGTTTATATAGTCACAGTCCCCACGCCAATCAACGACCATAAACAACCTGATTTGACGCCGCTGCAAAAAGCCAGCGATTTGTTGGGAAAGGTTATAAAGTCCGGCGACATCGTCATTTACGAATCCACTGTTTATCCTGGTGCAACCGAAGAGGTTTGCATACCGATTCTGGAGAAAGTGTCGGGCTTGACTTTTAACCGGGATTTTTATGTCGGTTATAGCCCCGAGCGTATTAATCCCGGCGACAAGCAACACCGTGTCACCAATATTCTGAAGGTCACCTCGGGCTCTACACCTGAAATAGCCGAAAAAGTAGATGCTTTGTATAAAAGTATCATCACTGCTGGCACACACAAAGCCAGCAGCATCAAAGTCGCCGAGGCTGCTAAGGTCATTGAAAACACTCAGCGCGACGTCAACATTGCCCTAATCAACGAACTGGCTTTAATCTTCAATAAACTCGGAATAGATACCGAGGAAGTTTTGTTGGCTGCGGGTACTAAATGGAATTTCCTGCCGTTTCGCCCAGGTTTAGTCGGTGGGCACTGTATCGGCGTGGATCCCTACTATTTAACCCATAAAGCCCAAGCCATCGGCTACAACCCGGAAGTGATACTCTCTGGCCGTCGAATCAACGATGGCATGGGGGTATACGTTGTGTCGCAATTAGTAAAGTTGATGCTGAAGAAGCGTGTGCATGTCCAGGAAGCTAATGTGTTGATCATGGGCTTGACCTTCAAAGAAAACTGTCCGGACATTCGCAACACGCGGGTGGTCGACATCATTGCTGAATTGAAGACTTATGGCGTCAATGTCGAGGTTTACGATCCCTGGGTTAATGCCGAGGAAGCGAAACACGAATACGGTATAACGCCGGTAGTGAAACCGTCAGCGGGAAAATACGACGCGATTATTCTCGCTGTGGCCCATGATGAGTTCAGAAAAATGGCGATTTCAGACGTCAGAGCTTTAGGTACGCCGCAGGCCATTGTGTATGACCTCAAATACTTGTTTCCTACTGATCAAACAGACGCAAGGCTTTAAGAATGAAGATTATGGTGACCGGCACCGCCGGTTTTATAGGCAATCATTTGGCGCTGAGATTATTGGAGCGCGGTGACGAGGTCATTGGTGTCGATAATCTTAATGACTATTACGATGTTAACCTGAAATTGAGTCGCTTAGATCGAATCAAAGATTTTGCCGCTTATACCGATGTCAGATTAGATATTGCCGATAGAGACGGCATTGAGGCTTTATTTAAAAAGCACCAGCCGCAAAAAGTGGTTAATCTGGCGGCTCAGGCCGGTGTGCGCTATTCCATTGAGAATCCGCATGCCTATATCGATAGTAACATTGTCGGTTTCATCAATATATTGGAAGGTTGCAGGCATAATCAGGTGGAGCACTTGGTATACGCCTCCAGCAGTTCCGTGTACGGTGCGAACGAATCCATGCCGTTTTCCGTGCATGACAATGTCGATCATCCGTTGAGCTTGTATGCGGCGTCAAAAAAAGCCAATGAGCTGATGGCGCATACCTACAGCAACTTGTATCAATTGCCTACCACGGGTTTACGCTTTTTTACCGTGTATGGACCGTGGGGCCGCCCCGACATGGCATTGTTTTTGTTCACAAAGGCTATTTTGAATGGCGAGAAAATCAATGTATTCAACTACGGTAAGCACCGCCGCGATTTTACTTATATAGACGATATTGTTGAGGGCGTGATTCGGACCATGGATCATAACGCTTCGCCTAATCCGGACTGGAGTGGAGAAAATCCCGATCCAGGCACTAGTAGAGCGCCTTGGCGGGTCTATAACATTGGTAACCAGAATCCAGTGGAACTGCTGTCTTATATCGAAACCTTGGAACGCTTTCTCGGTAAGACTGCCGAGAAAAATCTATTGCCGTTGCAGCCTGGTGATGTTCCCGATACGTTCGCCAATGTGGAGGCCTTGGTGGCGGATGTTGGTTATAAGCCAAACACGACTATTGAGCAGGGTATTGAACGGTTTGTTGCTTGGTATCTTCAGTACTATCAGTGAATAATTTTTAATACACCAATTGCACAGTTTTAAGCTGTGCAACAGTTTTTTATTTTAATTACCAGATTCAAACAAAGGGTCACTTTTGATGTGGCTATCCAATAGTTTTTTAAGCTCCGCAAATATATCGGGATGAGACTCTATTACATCCCGATATGGGTCGTTTTCTAAGTCGTATAGCTGATACACAGGCTTTGTGTAAGTCGCTATATAAATTAGTTTCCACTTTTCATTCTGTATGGAACGGCTTTTCGCGCGGATAACCGTGGGATAATGTTTTTCGTTGACTACCAGCGTGCCGGATTTTTTGTCAGGAATATCCAGTAATTCAACAATATTGGGATATAAAATTTGTTCGGGATGTAAACCGGGTATTTTTCCTAGCCAAATCCCTGTTTCTTGAAAAGCAAAAAGCTCAGGTGATGTTTGTGCTTTCACATAAGGAATCAAATTAACACCGTCGAGCTTTGTTGGAATGGGTATATTCAACAAATCTAGCAAAGTTGGCATCACGTCAATAGAGCGGGTAGTCGGCTTAAAGTTTACGCCACTAGGCACTCCAGGGCCTTTCATCACCAATGGAATTCTGCCGCTGGGGTCGTCTCCTATCAAGGTATTGCCCTGGCCCCAGCATCCGGTTTCAAAAAAATCCGCACCATGATCACTATATATGATTACGATGGTATTATCGGATAAATTGGACTTTTCAATATAATCAATTATTTTCCCCACTTCGTCATCGAATTGTTTGACGCAGCTGTCATATAAATTAATAATTTGCGGGATGTCGAAAAACTCCGATGTTTTTTCCTGTTTTTTGATAATTTCTTCCGCCGAGGCGAGTCTGGTCATAATAAACCGTGATTCACCTTTATAGTCTTTTGGGGTAAATAAGTTGTAATAGGGATACTCCGAATTGAACGGGACGTGAGTCGCCGAAGTGAACAAATTAATAAAAAAGGGCTGCGAGTTTTTCGCCGAACGGGCAATTAATTGGCGGCATTCGCGGCTCAAGCTTCGGATCAAAGGTACGCCGGCCAAGTAATAGAACTCGGGTAAGAAGCGTTTTCCTAATGCGTTATTGGTGAATAGCGACAATACGTTTCTGATTAAAGACGGGCCTTGCCTTAGTAGCAGTTTGATATTCCATTGATCTTCGGCGACGGAGATTTCCTTGAAGTTAAAACTTAATTTTGCGAAATCGGCTCCGCACCAATCGGAGATGCATGCAGTCAAGTAACCGTGCTCGTTTAATATGTCGATCAAAGACGGCTGCGGTAATATACAGTCTGCCAGGGATGGATAGTTGTCGCGAATTTTATGGTTATGCGGCCATAATCCGGTAAATAGGGATGTAATACTTGGTGCCGTTCTGGCAACAGGGGTTATGCATTTATAAAGTCGTAAGCCGTTCGCGCTTAATTTATCAATGTTGGGGGTAAGATTTCTGTGATAGTTACTGTCGCCTAGTCTGTCATGGCGCAATGTATCGGAACCTATCATAATCACGTTGGGTTTTGTTTGGGACGTGGCTTTAGCGATAACTGGTTCGTTAACTATCGTTGCGTAATAGATGTAAGCATATAAAACGGCCAAGGCTACTATATAGATCACTAGTGGCGTATTATTTTCTTCGATAGCGAAAAATAGAGCGATTGCCGATGTTATAGACAGCGATAAAAGTAATGAAAACTTTATGCCGCTTATTATTTCGGGAGATAATATTTTCCAAATAACAAACAATCTGGAAAATCTATACTGGAAAGATAATTGAATGGTGCCCGGTGTATACAGGAGTTGGTGTAAAAAAAAGTAGGTAGTAATTAGTGCGGTTGATATTAAGCAGTAGGTTAAACCTGTGATGAAATTAAATTCCATCAATGCAGTGAGCTTTGATATTGAATAAGCTGCAATAGAACCGGGTAAGGATGTCAGAAAAAATATGATAAATAACCAAACGGCTAATCTGGTTAGGGCGAAAACTACATAATACCCAAACTTTTTTTCTATTTCTTTTTGGATACCGGGTCCGGTACGAGAATAGTTGTGTAAGGTAAGAATGATTAATGTAATAGTAAAAAGCAGTGCGGCAGCGGATGAGCAGTAGAGGGACACCAGTATTTTTTCCATCTCTATTTTATTCGATTGGATGAGTATGAATGGTGGCTAAATTATTATATTTCGATTTTTTTTGTACTGCTGTTCATTTATGTGTGCTTTTTCCGAAAATTCTTGTAATGCGAATTTTTTAATTAACATCGATATAAAAACTAAATGATAAATCAAATCCCAATAGGATAAGCCGAGGAAAGCGGTGCCAACCATATAACAAATGATCGACGTTCTGATCATTAGGCTATAGTGGCGCACCCATTCCATGCCTTCTACTCGTTTAGCTTGACTTGATAAACGGGTCAATCCAAAAACACTACCCAGTATCAGCGAAATCCATAACCCGAATGCTATAAAGCCATGTTCAGCAAGCATTTCTATGTAAGAACTGTGCCAATCCCGCATCGTGACATGTATCCAGCCATCGAATCCCGCTCCGGTAAACGGGTGGCTCAGCGCGTGATTCCAGCCATCTGTCCATGCCTCTATTCGTGACATGGCGGAAAGGTCTTCCTCGTAAGTTTCCATAGTGTGCATACGTCCGAACCATTCTTCAGGCAAGTAGGGGATGACAAAAAATGTACCGCCAATTACTAGAGGGATCATCAAGTATTTACGTTTGCTGTTTGAAATCAGCGTAAACGTTAGAGCGATCATGGTCAGTAATGCGCCTCGAGACCATGAAGATAACGAAGCGGCATAGATGATCGGAATGGATAGCAATATTCCTTTTTTAAGCCAGCTCTTCTGTACTTCTTTTTCCCATACTAATAGTAGTGGCACCGCAATCAACATTGCAACGGCAAATAAATTATTGTCCTCGAATTGCGTATTGGGAGGTCCATATACGCGGTGACCAAAGCCGGTTAAGATAGCAAATATACCACCTTTAACTGCAACAATGCCGATAGAGGCCCCTATGGTGGAAATAAGATAATAGAGTTTTTCCCTGGTATTGATGAGTACCCATGTGAAATAGAAGGGCACAAATACTTTAGAGACGAACAAAAATTTTTCCCAGGCAATATCCTGTAAAGGAGATTGGGTTGTGGTAAATATGAAATAGAACCAAAGTGTTATAAAAACTGAAATTCGCCAATCTTTAGGGATGGGCTGTTTATCTTTAGTGTTGAACGTGCTGACAACAACTACCAAAAATAACACATAGTATACCGGTAGCGAACGTACTGCTCCCCAGGCATAGGCGTGTGGATTCAAGTAGCTGAATATTGCTAACGATAGTACCCCCCACCATGGTTTTTTTATTGCGGCAACTATGCAGCATATCAGAAAAATAAGAACAACTATGTCGCGCACGGAGTTTAATTTAGTAGGTTTTAATGCACTTAACTAAGCTTTTAATGGTCGGCTTAATTTAATTATTTATTAATATTTTGTTTTTCCAGCGTGAAAAACAGCCACATATTTGCCCGAGAGAATAGCTGACATTCATTGCTTGGCGCAGGCTATGTTTTGCAGTGAATGCCAATGCAAGCCATTGCCAAGTTTGGCGGACAATTTGCGAGATCAAGAATGGCGGTATACCCAAGTAGGTGCGATGATAGACCGGAAAGTCATTAATTGCTCCTCGATAGCCGGCCAGAAAGTGAACATCTAAAAAGTAGCGTCGCCGGAGTCGCCATGGTTCGACGGCGTGAAGTATCGCCATGTCCGGGCGGTAACGTATTCGGCGCTTTTGCTGGAGTAGCACATTAAACATCATCACGTCTTCGCCTCCTCCTATGGTTTTACCTTTGCGGTCATATCTGCGATCAAAGCGCAATGCCGGATCGTTTCGGAATATCGCCATATCATATGCAATGTTGCCGGCCCAAACCGGTGTAGTGCTGTCTTCTATCCAGAAAGCTTGTTTACCGTGATCCAGCGCGCCTAGAAATCCCAATAATTCGTCCTCAAGCCATTCTGGACGCTTATGGTCTGTAAAGTCTATATCGATTCGTCCGCCAACGCATTCGGCGCCTTCGCTAAGGTATGCGTGTACAACTGTCTCCAAGAGTCCGCATAAAGGTAGTTCATCGTCGTCAATAAACACCAGAATGTCTGAATTGATTGCCTCTTGTATGGCTCTGTTGCGCGCTGCGACTATGCCTTGGTTGGGTTCATGCACCCAGCGGAGTGTCGGGCCTGGTAGTTGCTGAAGTTGTTTCAATACATCGCTTGTCGTGTCGCTACTATTATTATCGACAGCAAGAATTTCAAATGGAATCGGACAAGATTGCGCTCGCATCGCAAACACCAGATTCTCTAACCTTTCCGCACGGTTGTAGGTGCAAAAAGCGAATGTGAGCTTTTTAGAGGCTTTTTCCAGGCTCATTGTCGATATCTAAATGCAGAGAGTGGTAAAGAGTTGCCGGGCAAAGTCATGTTCAAGGTTCTGGGTTTTTGAGCTCGGCGTAAAAATTTTGAATTCTGGTGGTGACGAATTTCTGCGCCCTTAATCACTGTTGATTCATAGCTTCGCTAAAATCTGCAGTGATTGGCAATCAAATCGTATGAACCAGTTTATCCCAAACACGGTTCGCATAGTAGCGCGTCATTTTTTTCCACGATACATCGTTATCCGCAAAGTTTAATTTGCGGGCTAGTGTGCTGACACTGTCGCCGGAGAATATGGCAATACGTCTAACTAGGTAAGGGTTTGGTTCGCTATCGAACCAGCCGGGACGGGTGGTACAAGCCATGCTATAGCCTGTCCGTTCGGCCAAAGTGATCGAATCCGAGTTGAATCTGCCAAAGGGATAGGCCAGGCTGCTGACTTGGGTCGACAATAAATCTTCGAGGACAGCTTTGGCTTTTGAAAGTTCGAACTGTTGTTGGTCTGCGCTGAGTATCGATAGGTCTGGATGCGAGCAGGTGTGCGAAGCAACTTCCATTCCGGCTGCATGCATTTCAAGCAGTCGTTCCGTCGTTAGCATCCGTGTCTGAGTTGATGGTTTGCCTAGCCAATGGGCATGACCGCCGATGCAATCGGTAGCGATAAACCATGTGGCCTTCATCCCAAGTACCATCAGAGGCAAAAAAGCCCCCGGATAGTTGTCTTCGTAGCCATCATCAAAAGTAATGACCACACTTTTTTCAGGTAGCGATTTGGTACTTTGCAAGTCTTTGAACAAAACCGTTGTCCAACCTTCTTGCTTTAGATACCGCAAATGCTTCGCAAACAAGTCCGCGCTTATCGAGTAATGCGACTCGGGTTGAGCGTCGGGCGTACCGTGGTACATCAAAACAATAGGGCTGCGAGTTTGGGTCATGGCTTTTATCAAATGGAGTGCGTTTCGTTCTCTTAAGAAGTGTATTGCAAAAAACCAAGATTTTCAGGGAAAAGTTGTTGCAAGCTGTTTTTCCCCGATGCTGAACCAGATAACGCCGTGTACGAGAACTCACAAGATAACGGTGTTCATGGGAAAATAAGATCTTTAATAACCAAGCTGTTTACTAAGGATTTAAATAAGACTAAAATAGTCCTAAATGTAAAGGGAGCGCGATGTTAAGGTTGAGCAAGCTAACAGACTATGCCACGGTGATCTTGAGCTACATGGCAAGGGACAGGAGTTGTGTGCATGGGGCTTTAGAAATTGCTGAGGCCACCGGCATCTCGCAGCCAACGGTAAGTAAGATCTTAAAGATATTGCTCAAGGCAGGTGTGTTGGTGTCTATGCGCGGCGCAAAAGGCGGCTACGCCTTGGCTAAAGAGCCTAGCCGGATCAGCGTGGCCACCGTGATTTTTGCTCTGGAAGGGCCGATTGCCCTGACTGAATGTACCGTATCGCACAAGAGTTGCGATCAAGCCAGTGGTTGCCGGATTCAGGGCAATTGGCATTTGATCAACCAAAAGATCGCCAATGCCCTGGAATCGGTAACCTTGGCTGATTTGATTTTGCCGTTTAAGCCGCCGGAAGAAGTCTCCATTCCGGTTAACCAGTTGTTTCGCTAATTATTGAAAACGATTATGTCTACTAGCGCCCAAGAAATTGAACATCTCATCAGTCAGGAATACAAACAAGGCTTTGTGACCGAACTGGAAGTCGATACGTTTCCGCCAGGCCTGGACGAAGACGTGATTCGTCGGCTGTCCAAAGTCAAAAACGAGCCGGAATTCATGCTGGAATACCGGCTGAAAGCCTTCCGGCATTGGCAGACCATGCCCTCGCCAGACTGGGCGCAACTGAAAATCGATCCTATCGATTATCAGTCCATTAGTTACTACTCGGCGCCAAAGTCAAAGAAAGCCGGCCCGAAAAGCCTTGATGAAGTCGATCCGGAATTGCTGGATACTTATAAAAAGCTCGGCATCCCGCTCGACGAACAAGAGCGCTTGGCTGGTATCGCAGTCGACGCAGTGTTCGACAGTGTGTCGGTAGCCACCACTTTTAAAGGCAAATTGAAAGATGCCGGGGTGATTTTCTGCCCGATTTCCGAAGCCTTGCATGAACATCCGGACTTAGTGAAGCAATACCTCGGTAGCGTAGTGCCGACGGGCGATAACTTTTTCGCGGCATTGAATGCCGCTGTGTTTACCGACGGTTCTTTTGTATACATCCCCAAAGGTGTGCGCTGCCCGATGGAGTTGTCGACCTATTTTCGGATCAACGCCGCCAACACTGGCCAATTTGAAAGAACCCTGATCATCGCCGACGAAGGTTCGCATGTCTCCTACTTAGAAGGGTGCACCGCGCCAATGCGCGACGAAAACCAACTGCATGCGGCGGTGGTAGAACTGGTGGCGCTGGATAATGCCCAGATCAAATATTCCACCGTCCAAAACTGGTATCCGGGCGACAAGGACGGCAAGGGCGGCATCTATAACTTCGTGACTAAGCGCGCCGAGTGCCGCGGTCACAATTCCAAAGTGTCCTGGACCCAAGTCGAAACCGGCTCGGCGATCACCTGGAAATACCCAAGTTGCGTATTGCTAGGCGATGATTCGGTCGGCGAGTTTTATTCAGTGGCGTTGACCAACAACTTGCAACAAGCCGACACCGGCACCAAGATGATCCACATCGGCAAAAACACCCGCAGCACCATCGTGTCCAAGGGTATTTCCGCCGGTCGGGCGCAAAACACTTATCGTGGTTTGGTGAAAGTCGCTAAGTCTGCTGAAAACGCTCGTAACCATACCCAATGTGATTCGCTGTTGGTTGGTGATAAATGCGGCGCACACACGTTCCCTTATGTGGAAGTGAAACAGCCGACCGCGCAGATTGAGCACGAAGCCACCACCTCCAAGATCAGTGAAGATCAATTGTTCTTTTGCCAACAACGTGGTTTGTCTGCTGAAGATGCGGTGTCGATGATTGTGAATGGATTTTGTAAGGAAGTGTTTAAGGAGTTGCCGATGGAATTTGCGGTTGAGGCGCAGGCATTGTTGGGGATTAGTCTTGAGGGGGCGGTTGGGTAAATTGGATTTTGTGAGCTGTTGGTGGTGGCGAGTTGATTCCGTTCGTGGTGAGCTTGTCGAACCATGAATGGAATCAACTGGGGTAAGGTGTCGCTATCGCGACCGGTTTATTTAAAAGTCGGGTATCGGCCCGACAGCCGAGATACTTTCTTTTGCTTGGCCAAAAGAAAGTATCCAAAGAAAAGGCCACCCGGAATTCCGCCTTTATCCTGCGCGTCTCGCTTTTGGCGAGGGTTTTCGGAAGGGGCTTCCCAGCCCCTCCGAAAACGAGCGGCATCCCTGCCGCTCCCCTGCGGGCCAATCTCGCCAAAAGCTGCGATGCTCGGGGCGGAATAACGGGAGTAACCCCGACGCGGGATTGATAGTGGTTAGATTATCTTGTTTGTATTGGATGTGGGATGCTGCCGACGATAGGAGGCGCATCGTTCGCGACAGATGCGCTTCACTACGTTCAGCACATCCTACGCATTTTGATTTTTTAGCATGGATAGCTTTCGGCGGCGGATGGTTTTGGCCCCGTATGCCGCGCCGAGCACCGGAGCTTTTGAACGGAATAGCCCGTAGGGGTGCGGCAGGGATGCCGCACGTTGTCGAAGGGGCAGGAAGCCCCTTTCGGCAACCCCGTTCAGAAGCTTCGGAGCGCAGGAAACAAGCGGCGTCCGGGTGTCTTTTCTTTTGGATACTTTTCTTTGGACAAGCAAAGAAAAGTATCTCGGCTGTCGGGCCGAGACCCGACGTCAAAACAATCCGTCGCGATAGCGACACATAACAAAGATTTAAATGCTGGGTTATTCAACCTAGCTAGGCTAATGATGACGCTGGAGCGTCAAAAGCTGCGTTCCCACGCCGGAGCGTGGGAAAGATTAGGTTCGGAATTATTTAAAAAAACTTAGGTGACCATACGTATGCTCAGCATAAAAAATCTCCACGTAACCATCAACGACAAACCCATACTAAAAGGCCTAACCCTGGACATAAACCCAGGTGAAGTTCACGCCATCATGGGCCCTAACGGCGCCGGCAAGAGCACCTTGTCGCATGTGTTGTCTGGTAAAGCCGGTTACACGGTCACTGAAGGTAGTGTGACCTATAACGGTAAAGACCTCTTGGAATTGGCTCCGGAAATCCGCGCCCGTGAAGGGGTGTTTCTGGCCTTTCAATACCCGGTGGAAATTCCCGGTGTCAGCAATATCTATTTGTTGAAAGCGGCGCTGAATGCCATGCGCAAACATCAGGGTTTGCCGGAAGTGGATGCGATGGATTTTCTGACCATTGTGAAAAGTAAGGTCAAGCTGCTGCAGATGGACGAAAAATTCTTATACCGAGCGGTTAACGAAGGCTTTTCCGGCGGGGAGAAGAAACGTAACGAGATTTTGCAGGCGGCCATATTGGAGCCCAAGCTTTGCATCCTCGACGAAACCGATTCCGGTTTGGATATCGACGCGCTGCGTATCGTCTCCGAAGGCGTGAACTCCTTGCGTAACCCCGAGCGTTCATTCTTGATGATCACCCATTACCAACGTCTGCTGGACTACATCAAGCCCGACGTGGTGCATGTGTTGGCCGACGGCAAGATTGTTAAATCCGGTGGGCCGGAACTGGCGCTGGAGTTGGAAGAACGCGGTTATAGCTGGCTGGAAGGGCAAGCGGCATGAGCAGCGCAGCGTATTTAACAGAATACTCCGGCTTGGCGGCGAGTTTGCCGGGGCTGGATTTGCCTTGGCTGCAAGGCTTTAGAAAACAGGCCTTGCAGGCTTTTGGCGTCAGCGGCTTTCCGGGCAATCGCGAGGAAGAGTGGCGTTACACCAATTTGTCGGCGCTAAATAAAACCCTGTTTGCACCCAACTCCAGCCAAATTGTCGATGAGGACTGGTTGAATCAATACCGCTTGGACGATGCCGCCAGTGTGGTTTTGGTCAATGGACTGTTTTCGCCGTCCTTGTCGCGCCTGCAAGACTTGTCAGACAAAGTGTCTGTTTCCAGTGTGAAACAGGCTTTGCAAGATAAGCCAGCGTGGCTGGAAAGTCGTTTGGGACAAGCTGTGACCAGTGCTGAACATAATCTGGTGGCGTTCAATAATGCCTGGTTCGCCGACGGTGTGGTGATCGAAGTGGGGCCTAAGCAGCAATTGGAAAAGCCTCTGCAGATTCTGCACGTGGTTACCCAAGCCGATGCGCTGGCAGCAACCCGGAATTTGTTTGTCCTGAATGAGCAAGCCGAAGCGGAAATTATCGAAACCTATGTCGGCAGCGTCGATAGCTATTTCACCGCCTCGGTTAATGAATGTCTGTTGGGCAATAATGCCGGTTTGACGCTTTACAAAGTCCAGCTTGAAAGCGAAAAAGCCCAGCATTTTGGAGGCACTTACGTTAAGCAGGCTCGAGATAGCCGCTTTAATCATCATAATTTTGCTTTGGGCAGCGGTCTGGCGCGCAGCGACATTCACAGCGATCTGGATACGGCGGCGGAATGTTCTTTGAACGGTTTGTTCGTGGCCAATAAACGCCAACATATCGATAATCACACCCGCATCGACCATCTAAAGCCGCACGGTATTAGTCGCGAGTTTTACAAAGGCGTATTGGATAACAAGGCGCGTGGGGTGTTTCAAGGTCGGGTGGTGGTGGCGGAGGATGCCCAGCAGACCGATTCGGAAATGAATAATCGCAACCTACTGTTATCGGCGGACGCGGAAGTAGACACCAAGCCGCAGTTGGAGATTTATGCCGACGACGTAAAGTGTTCGCACGGCGTGACGGTAGGGCAGTTGGAAGAAAAATCGGTGTTTTATCTGCAATCGCGCGGGCTGGATGAAGAGGCGGCCAGAAACATTCTGACCTTTGCGTTTGCCAATGAGATGGTGGATAAGGTTGAGAACGCCGAATTAAAAGCCTTGCTGTTGAAAGAGTTGTTGGAGCGGTTTCCGGCGATCAGCTTATAAGATCGAAGCGATAGAGACTTGAAGCTCCGGTAAAGCCACGAGATTGATGCTATCGGCTTTTGTCACTACGGATTTATCCAGATAGTCGCCCTCCTGCGGTTGTCGATAAACCTCTAGGCAGTTGTCGATCAGGTTAACGATCCAGTATTCCGGGATGTTGTGACCGGCGTAGAGGCGCAGTTTTTGGGTGCGGTCGAAGCGCAGGGTGCTGTCGGAGACTTCGACCAACAGCAGCACGTCCGAGGCTGCGGGATGGCGAGTCGTGTAGTCGTCGGTATCAGGCTTTACCAAGACTAAATCAGGTTCGGGTTCGGATAGATCGCCAAGTTGGATGGGGTTTTGAGACCGAATCGAAACGGTGTCATCCAACAAACGGAAGAAGTAACGAGTTAACCGGGTGACATGTCCTGCATGATTAAATCCTATCGGCGCCATGTGTAAGATTTCTCCTTCGATGAGTTCCATACGGGTTTCCGGCGGGAAAATCCCGGCTTCCCCCATGCGGTGCCACTCGGCGATGTCGGTAAGGTGTTTTTGCGGAAAGACAGCGACCATAGTTTTATCCATTTATCGAATCGACTATCTCGATTCTAGTGTTTACTAAAGACGAAATCAATTAAACCAAACAGTTAGCGATGAGCATATTTCCAGTAGAACAAATCCGCGCCGATTTCCCTATCCTCGGCGAAACCATCCGTAACAAGCCTTTGGTTTATTTGGATAACGCCGCCAGTTGCCAGAAGCCGCAAGCGGTGATCGACAGTATCGTGTACACCTATAGCCACGAATACGCCAACATCCATCGTGGTGTGCACACTTTAAGCGTGCGGGCTACGGACAAGTTTGAAGGCGCGCGGGAAAAGGTTAGAGCGTTTATCAATGCTGCCAGCACCAAAGAGATTATCTTCGTGCGCGGTGCGACCGAGGCGATAAACCTGGTCGCGCAGAGTTACGGCAAATCGCAACTGCAAGCCGGCGATGAAATCGTGATTAGCGCGATGGAGCATCACGCCAATATCGTGCCTTGGCAAATGCTTTGCCAGCAGATGGGGGCGGTATTGAAGGTAGCGCCTATGAATCAGCAAGGCGAGTTGCTGTTCGACGAGTTTGAGCAATTGTTGAACGCCAAAACCAAATTGGTCGCTATCACTCAGATGTCCAACGCCTTGGGTACGATCAATCCGGTGGAAAAAATTATAGCTGCCGCCCACGCTAAAGGCATTCCGGTGTTGCTGGACGGCGCGCAAGCGATTCCGCATATGGCGGTGGATGTACAAGCCTTGGATTGCGACTTTTATGTGTTTTCCGGGCACAAACTTTATGGACCGTCCGGCACCGGTGTGCTGTATGGAAAGCAAGCTTTGCTGGAAGCTATGCCGCCTTATCAGGGTGGAGGTGACATGATTCGGCAGGTGACTTTTGAAAAAACCGAGTACGCCGGCCTGCCGCATAAATTCGAAGCGGGCACCCCGGCCATTGCCGAAATCATTGGCTTGGGCGCGGCGATTGATTACATCACTGTCATTGGTATGGATAAGATCGCCGCTTACGAAGCAGAGTTGTTGGATTACGCTACTCAGCAAGCCGAGCAGATTAAAGGCCTGAACATCATAGGTCAGGCTGCGCACAAGGGCGGCATCTTGTCGTTTACCCTAGATCGCATTCATCCCCACGACATCGGCACGATGCTGGACAGTTTGGGCATCGCAATTCGCGCCGGTCACCACTGCGCCATGCCGGTGATGGACTTTTACGGCGTACCCGCCACGGCGCGGGCTTCGTTTGCCATGTACAATACCCGCCAAGAAATCGATGTGTTGATGCAAGGCATCAAATCCTTAATAGAGGTGTTTGGCTAATGTTTGAAGATTTACGCGATCTATACCAAGAGGTCATATTTGACCACAACCGCAACCCGCGCAATTTTCGGGTGATGGACAATGCCAATCGCCAAGTGGAAGGTTTCAATCCCTTATGCGGCGATAGGCTGACTTTATTTTTGAAAATTGACGATCATGTGATTAGCGACGCCAGTTTCCAAGGCTCCGGCTGTGCGATTTCCACTGCTTCGGTGTCTTTGATGACCGAAATCGTCAAAGGTAAAACCGAAATCGAGGCCGATGCTTTGTTCAAGCAATTTCATGAAATGACGACGGGTAAAACCGAAGATATTAATCTGGAAGCCATCGGCAAACTGGCTGTGTTGGCTGGGGTGCGCGAATATCCTGCCAGGGTGAAATGTGCCACGCTGGCTTGGCATACTTTAGATGCTGCTTTGAAAAACGAAGCCCAGTCGATTTCCACCGAATAAGTTTTCGCGGGTGCTCGGTTTGTCCGCACAGGGGGCCGTGGTCTATGCCGATGATTCGGTGTTGTCCGCTAGTCAGGCGTTAGCCGAGCGCTTGGCTTGGCCCTTGCTGGCTTTGTCAGAGCTACCTGCCGAATTCCTGCAAGGGTGTTTTCTTTGTTATCGCGACGGCTACCTGAAACTGCTGGACAAGCAAACCTTGAAAAAAGGCGGCTTGATAGTCGAAATCGATCCACGCCCCGGCGAGCAACACTCCTATCCGGCCCCCAAAAAAGACTTGTTGGCGCAGGCGATCGGCAAGAAAACCAAAACCATTATCGATGCCACGACAGGCTGGGCGCAAGATAGCTTGGCGCTGTTCCGAATGGGGTATGAGGTGCAGTGTATAGAACGCTCGCCGGTGATGGCGGAATTGATACAAGATGGTTTTAGCCGTCTGGCGCAAAAGGAGTGGGTGTTAAACCGGCAGTTACAACCGCCCCGATTACTAGTAGGTAACGCCATCGAATTGCTGGCCGGTTTGTCGGAAGCGCCGGAATGTATTTATCTCGACCCGATGTTTCCCCCCAAGCGCAAACAAACCGCAGCCACTCGAAAGTCGATGGCAATCCTGCGCGATATTTTGGGTGACGACCTGGACAGAGCAGATTTGTTTGCCGCCGGCTGGCAGGCGGCCGGCAAACGCGTGGTAGTCAAAAGCCCTGATTACGCGGAACCCTTAGGCGGCAAGCCCAGCGAAAGCTATCAGGGTAAATTGCTCCGATACGACGTTTATCTGAAATGAATTGGCAGACTAAACTTAAACCCAAACGAGGCAAGCATGAGCGATTGGATTGATGTGGTGGCAGAATCGGCACTGGCAAATGGCGAACATGTGCTGGTTGATGTCGACGGTACCGATGTGGCAATTTTTAAAATCGATGATCAACTTTATGCGATAGAAGACGTGTGCACCCATGACGGTGCTGAAATCGCCAGCGGCGAGCTGGATGGCGATGAAATTGTCTGTCCGCGTCACGGGGCGCGGTTTTGCGTTAAAACCGGCGCTGTCAAATGCGCGCCGGCTTATGAAGATGTTGCCACCTTTCCGGTACGGATCGTCGACGGCAGAATTCAAGTAGCCGACCCAAATTAACCTGCGTGACCAGCGAAAGATAAACGGCGAAAAATCCCAGTCGGCGTTAGAATCGCCGGTCATTTGCTTAAACCGTACTCACTTCCCCGCATAATCATGGAACACTTCATCTGGAATATTGACCCCATTCTTGTCGATTTCGGCTTTCTGAAAATTCGCTGGTACGGCTTGATGTTCGCATCCGGCTTTGTCGGCAGTTTTTTGACCATGCAATGGATTTATCAGCGCGAAGGCAAAAATATCGAAGAGCTTGATACGCTGCTTTGGTATATGGTGATCGCGACCATCGTCGGTGCGCGTCTAGGGCATACCCTGCTTTACGATCCCGCCTACTATTTATCGCACCCCTTAAAGATTCTGGCAGTCTGGGAAGGTGGATTAGCAAGTCACGGCGCCACACTGGGTATCATCCTGGCCTTGTATTTGTATCGGCGCAAATACGGCGACAGTTATTTTTGGTTGTTGGATAGAGTCAGTATTCCCACCGCCTTGGCCGGCGCGCTAATCCGCATCGGTAATTTCTTTAATTCGGAGATTCTAGGTATTCCTACGGATTTGCCGTGGGGCGTGGTGTTTTCGCGGATCGATCCGTTGCCTAGGCATCCAGTGCAGCTTTATGAAGCGGCTTGTTACCTGATGATTTATCTGATTTCGCTGGCGATTTACAAAAAGCAGGCTGATAAGCCAGGGTTCGTGTTCGGTTGTTTCATCAGCATGCTGTTCACTGTGCGCTTTTTCCTGGAATACTTCAAAACCGAGCAAGCCATGTACGATACGGGTGTGATGTTTACTACCGGCCAATTGCTTAGCGTGCCGTTTGTGTTGGCGGGCATTGGCTGCATCGTTTGGTCGTTAAAAAACCGTCAGCCCAACCCAGTGGCGTAATCGTTTATAATCCACAGTTTTTTGAATGCGCCGGGCATAGGTCGGCGTCTCGTGCCCCGTGTGGGTATTGGCTTGGGTTTTGAGGTTCATGCAAGAAATTAATCCGATTAAATACAAGATAGCCGACCTCCGTGAACGGAGCGCCGGCCTGAAAGTCTATCTTGATTTTGAGAACAAAAGCGAGCGTCTGGTGGAAGTGCTGCGCGAGTTGGAAGATCCGGCTATCTGGAATAAACCGGAGCAAGCGCAAGCCATGGGTAAGGAGCGGGCCATGCTGGAAGGTATCGTCAACACCATCCTGGAATTGGAACAAGGTCTATCCGACGCCGAGGAATTGCTTTTAATGGCGGTGGAAGAAGAAGACGAGGAGACCGTCGATACCGTGGCCGCCGATCTTGAAGAGTACGAAAAGAAAGTAGCGGCTTTGGAGTTTCAACGGATGTTCTCCGGCGAGATGGACGCCAACAATGCCTTCCTGGACGTTCAATCCGGCTCAGGCGGTACTGAAGCACAGGATTGGGCATCGATGATCGAACGCATGTATTTGCGTTGGGGCGAGGCGAAAGGTTTTAAAACCGAATTAATCGAAGAATCGCCGGGCGATGTGGCAGGCATCAAAAGCGCTACGATCAAATTTGAAGGCCCGTATGCCTTTGGTTGGTTGCGAACCGAAACCGGCGTGCATCGTTTGGTCAGAAAATCGCCGTTTGATTCCGGCAACCGCCGGCATACCTCATTTGCCTCGGTCTTCGTGTCGCCGGAAATCGACGACGATGTCGAAATTGACATTAATCCCGCGGACTTGCGTATTGACGTATACCGGGCCAGCGGCGCCGGAGGTCAGCACGTCAATAGAACAGAGTCGGCGGTGCGGATTACGCATGGTCCCAGCGGCATCGTTACCCAATGTCAAAGCGATCGATCACAGCATAAAAACAAAGACACGGCGATGAAACAGCTCAAAGCCAAGCTGTATGAAATGGAAATGCTGAAACGCAGCGAAGGTTTGCAAGCGATTGAAGACTCTAAATCCGACATCGGTTGGGGCAGCCAGATTCGTTCCTACGTGTTAGATCAATCCCGCATCAAAGATCTGCGTACTAACGTCGAAACCGGCAATACTCAGGCCGTTTTGGACGGGGCGCTGGATCAGTTTATCGAGGCTAGTTTGAAGAGCGGCTTGTAAATTACCCGCGTATGAGAAAGAGACTGCGAGGTCGACATGAAAAATTTTGATCGTATCACCTTCAACCCGGCTGTCATGGGTGGAAAACCTTGCTTGCGGGGGCTTCGAGTTACTGCCGGTACTATTGTCGGTCTGATAGCCAGCGGTTATACCTTTAAAGACGTCCTCGATCTATACCCGTATTTAGAAGCGGAAGATATAACCGAAGCTTTACGTTATGCTGCTTGGCGATCAGAAGAAGTTGAGTTGCCGCTTGTGGCGGCATGAAGGTTTTATTAGATATGAATCTTTCGCCAGCTTGGGTGCCACTGCTGGTGGAGGCTGGTTTCGACGCCATGCACTGGATTGAAGTGGGGGCAGTTGATGCTTTAGACACGGAATTATTTGACTGGGCGCGTTCTCAGAATGCTATCGTTTTTACACACGATCTCGATTTTGGCACTTTACTGGCCTTGACCAATGCTGAATCCCCCAGCGTTTTTCAAATACGTACGCATGATGTTTCACCTAATGTTCTCGGATTGCGAGCAATTGGCCTATTGCGTCGCTTTGAAAGAGAGCTAAGCGACGGGGCGCTGATCGTTGCC
This sequence comes from Methylomonas sp. 2F7, assembly GCF_057126975.1. Classification (NCBI taxonomy): domain Bacteria; kingdom Pseudomonadati; phylum Pseudomonadota; class Gammaproteobacteria; order Methylococcales; family Methylococcaceae; genus Methylomonas; species Methylomonas sp. 2F7. The sequence continues at coordinate 2,941,076 of NZ_CP195203.1, read as the reverse complement.
GATGAACTGCGCGAGAGGGTACGTTTGTTGCCATTAGCGAGATAGTTGGTATCGTTAATTGATTTTCGGCAAGGCCCATCATCAACTTGAATTCCATAAACCCGATCCATATTTGATTTTATCGATTACCAAAATGTCAGAACTCGAACACGACGAACAAGAACAGATCAAACAACGCCGCGAAAAACTTAACGCCTTGCGCGAAGAAGGCATCGCGTTTCCGACCGATTTTCGCCGCAACGTGGTGGCCGGTGAATTGTTAGCCGAATACGGCGACAAAACCGAAGAAGAACTGTTGGCTGAGCCGATTCGGGTGAAGATTGCCGGACGGATGATGACACGTCGCATCATGGGTAAAGCCAGTTTCTGTCATTTGCAGGATATGTCCGGGCAAATCCAGGTTTACGTCGCGCGCGACAATCTGCCGGAAGGCGTTTACAACGATCAATTTAAAAAGTGGGATATTGGCGATATCCTGGGTGCCGAAGGCACTTTGTTTAAAACCAAGGTCGGCGAGTTGAGCGTCAGGCTTGACGATATTCGTTTGTTGACCAAAGCGTTGCGCCCTTTGCCGGAAAAATTCCACGGCATCGCCGATCAGGAGATTAAATATCGCCAGCGCTATCTGGATTTGATCATGAGCGACGAGACGCGCAAAACTTTCCTGATGCGTTCGAAGATCGTCAATTACATTCGCGAATTTTTGATCGCCCGCGACTTCCTGGAAGTGGAAACGCCGATGATGCAGGTCATCCCCGGCGGGGCCACCGCTAGGCCGTTTACCACCTTCCACAACGCGCTGGACATGGAATTGTATCTGCGTATCGCGCCGGAGCTGTATCTAAAACGACTAGTGGTCGGCGGCTTCGAACGGGTGTTCGAGATAAACCGTAACTTCCGCAACGAAGGTTTGTCGACCCGGCATAATCCCGAATTTACGATGATGGAGTTCTACCAAGCCTATGCCGAATATGGCGACTTGATGGATTTGACCGAAGCCATGCTAAAAGGCATAGCCGAAGATGTGGTGGGTAGCTCGGTTATCGAATATCAAGGCGATCAATACGATTTCGGTAAGCCATTTGTGCGGATGACAGTCTTGGAATCTATCCTGCATTTCAATCCGGAATTAACGCTGGCGGATTTGACAACGCGTGAAGCCGCCATAAAAGTTGCCGAGAATCTGAAAATTCCGGTCAAGGATAGCTATGGTCTGGGCAAGGTACAGATCGAGATTTTCGAGAAAACCGTCGAGCATCGCTTGATGAATCCGACCTTTATCACCGCTTACCCCGTAGAAGTCTCGCCGCTGGCGCGTCGCAATGACAACGATCCGCACGTCACCGACCGTTTCGAGTTTTTTGTTGGTGGCCGCGAAATTGCCAACGGCTTTACCGAGTTGAACGATGCTGAAGACCAGGCCGAACGCTTCCAGAAACAAGTGGAAGAAAAAGAAGCTGGCGACAATGAAGCCATGCATTTCGACGCCGATTACATCACGGCGCTGGAGCACGGTATGCCGCCAACAGCGGGCGAGGGCATCGGTATCGACCGTTTGGTGATGTTGTTCACCAATTCGCCGAGTATTCGCGACGTACTGTTGTTTCCGCATATGCGTCCCAAAAACTGATCGCGCATTCAGACGTCTATTCCGTATTATCGCTATTGGATCTAAGAGAAAATTATGAGCGTTGAAGCCAAAGAATTTAAAAATGCCCTTAAATTATGGGCGAGCGGTGTGACGGTGGTTACGACTCAGGGGCGTGACAATCAGCCTAGAGGCATGACCGCGACCGCGTTTAGCAGCGTGTCGCTGGATCCACCGCAAATTCTGGTCTGTCTGAATCAAGCGACTGATACCGGCGCTGCCTTGCTGGAAAGCCGCCGCTTTGCAGTGAACATTCTGAATAGTGCACAAGAAGACGTTTCCAATCAATTTGCCGGCAGTACCAACCAAGAACAGCGCTTTGCCAGTATCGCCTGGCAAGCGGGTGACAACGGTGCGCCGATTTTGAGCGAAGCCCTGGCGGTACTGGAGTGCCGGGTAGTGCAGCAAGTTCAGGCCGGTAGCCACTGGGTGATTATTGGTGAAGTCGATAGTGTGGTTTGCCGGGAAGGGGATCCATTGTTGTATTACCATTCTGCGTATCGCACGGTTGCTATACAAGGCTAAAGATTTACTGTCGTTGGCTACGTCTATACGCTCCGACAATTGTTGTATTTGCTACAAATGCCGCATGAATTGTAGGTGAATAGCTGTCGTTTTTGGCGACACTTTTTTGGTAATGTCTTGAACTGCAAACGAAATAACGGCTTTTAAAAAAACTGGCCGTTATTTTGCTTAGATAACTTTGAGTTTTATCCAACCTTCAGAGTTATCACGGAGTTATCAATGTCAATTAAGGTCATCAAAGAATTTTCTGAAAAAGCCAAAGGCGATGAGGGGCTGAAAGAAAAACTGAAAGCCTGCGTCAAGATTAAGGAAATGCTGTTATTGGCTAAGGAAAGCGGGTTTGAAATTGAGGAGGATGAGCTGTATCCACCTAACGAACCACAATTTGTTGAAGAGCAGCTTTCAGAAAAATTGGCTAAAGCGCTACTAAGAGTTTAACAATTGAGTGCCATCCTGCCCTCGGCGGGATGGCCGCCCGTTATCGGCATAGCGTAAAACGGTAGCCGGTAAATTCTAAAAACGACTCGACAACGGTAAACTACGCGTTTGCTGCTATCGAGGAGTTTTCAAACATGTTCAATGCTGTCAATAGTCCCCAACTGATGGGGATACTCAACGTCACCCCCGATAGTTTTTCCGATGGCGGTAAATTTACCGGTGTGGCGGCAGCTATAGCTCAAGCTGAAAAAATGATAGCCGAAGGTGCCGATATTATCGATGTCGGCGGTGAGTCGACTCGGCCCGGTTCCGATCCTGTTGCCGCGGACGAGCAAATTCGCCGGGTGGTGCCGGTGATTACTGCGATCCGTGCAAGCTATCCTCAAGTGCAAATCAGTATAGATACCACGTTAAGCCAGGTTGCTTCAGCAGCGGTGGTGGCGGGGGCGAATATCATCAACGACGTCTCGGCCGGTCAGGGCGATCCCAATATGTTGGCTTTTGCGGCATCCGCTCAAGTTCCCATCATACTGATGCATATGCAGGGTACGCCGAAAACCATGCAGGACCAGCCGCATTACGACGATGTGTTAGTCGATGTGATCGCCGCTTTGCAACAACGTATTGCCGAAGCGTTAGCGGCCGGCGTGTTGGCGGAAAATATCGCGATAGATCCCGGTATTGGTTTTGGCAAAGGTAAGCAAGACAATATCGATCTTTTGGCGCATTTGCCCAGTTTTGTCGATTTGGGTTACCCGGTGTTGCTGGGCACCAGCCGCAAGCGTTTCATGGGCAGTATCTGCAATGTCAGCGAACCTGCCGAATTAGTCACTGCGACCGCGGTAACCACTGCGTTGGGCGTGATGGCGGGGGTGCAGATGTTCCGGGTTCATGATGTCAAAGCCAATCGTCAGGCTGCGGATGTGGCGTGGGCTATCAAGCAGGCGCAGTGACCGATTTACATCCGCGTCTACAGGTGTTGCAGGCGAAATTGGCCGCTTCGCCGCTGACCAGGATTAACAACCCGGAATTAACCGACCGGCAGTTAGAATTGTGGATCAAGCGCGACGACTTGCTGCATCCGATTATCTCCGGCAATAAATGGCGCAAACTCAAATATATCCTCAATCATGCCTTATATGCTGGCGCCGATTGCATCGTCAGCATGGGCGGAGCCTATTCGAATCACCTACATGCCCTGGCTTTTAGCGGTAAAGCTTTGGGATTGAAAACCATAGGCTATATTCGTGGCGAGCGGCCCGCGCAACTCAACGCTACGCTGCATGATCTGCTTGACTGGGGCATGGAGCTGCGTTTTGTGTCACGTAGCCACTATCGTCAGTTGCGTGGCTATCAAGGCCACGACAGTTTACCGGAACTCCAGCCCGGCCAATATTGGTTGCCGGAAGGTGGAGCCACATACTTGGCTTTGCAAGGCGTTGCCGAGCTGGTCGATGAAATCGAAATCGATTTCGACATACTGGCCGTAGCATGCGGTACCGGCACCACTCTAGCAGGCTTGCTGGCCTCGCCGTTAGCTCAACACGCTATCGGCGTAGCCGCGATGAAGGGTGGCGACTTTCTAATTAACGATGTTGAGCAATTACTGGAAATGCAGGGAATGTCCAGTCACGCAGACCGGCGAATTCTAGTGGATTACCATTTCGGCGGTTTCGCCAAAACAACGCCGACCTTGCTGGCGTTTATGCAGGATTTTCAGCAGCGGCACGGCATCGAATTGGAGCCAATCTACACCGGAAAATTGCTGTTTGCGCTCTACGATTTAATCCGGCGGGACTATTTCCCCGCCGGGCAGCGGATAGTAGCAATCCACACCGGCGGTTTGCAAGGCAAGCGCAAGTAGTATTCCCGGTTAAAAATCAGATAGATATTGAGTCATTACTCAAAATGGTGATAATAGCCGCTGCCTAAAAATAATAAAAAGGTGGCACCGTGGTTGCGCAGATCATTTCATTCCCCGAGCAAAAAAGTAGCAATAAACTGGCGGTGTCTTTCCGCTTTTTACTGAGTTTGTATGCCATTGTGCCGCTGTGTTTAGTGGTGCTTTGGCTAGACAAATTCGGCTTTAATTTCGCGCTACGCAATATGCTGCCCAGTAGCCCGACCCACTTTTTGTTGTTTCAAATTTTGTTCGGTACCCCGCATATCATCGCCAGCAATCTATTGTTGGTAGGTCACCCTGACTATCTGCAAGCCTTTAAACGCAAATTAATCGCCATGACTTTGTTTATCATGGTTTTTTTTGGCATCGGCAGTTTGTTTATTTCCTACCGTGCGCTATACATCATTACCGCGTGCTGGACCGTGTATCACGTTTTGAAGCAACAGCAGGGCATCGCCAAGGCGGTGTGTCGGTTGCCGAGTTGGGCGTTTTATCTGCAATTGTGGCTCAGCGTTAGTGCCGGGATTTTTATCTATATGGGGATATTTCTAAAAAATAGTCTGGAGCCGGAGCAAGCGGCGTTAGTTTTACAGGTTGCTAGCTTGCTGACTTTGGGTTTATTGCTGAGCACCTTATGGTGTCAACGCTATGTTCCTAGTCGATTTGGATTGTATTTTCTGTGGGCCAATACTCTACTGGTCGCCAGCAGTTGGTATGTTTACAGCCAGCAGTATTATTTTCTGGCGATCTTGATGCCGCGCTTGGTGCACGATATTACCGCGTATAGTTTTTACGTGACACACGATGTGAACCGTCACGGCGAACAGCCGCAGAATAGTTTGTTCCGGGCGGCATCGGCGATTCGATTACCGATTTGGCTGGTATTGCCGTTGTTATCGTTTGTTTTGACCTATCTGTTGCAAGCTTATGGCGATGATTTGGTCAATCTATTGCTGCAAACCTTGTTTTCCACGCAAATCTATAAAGCCGTAACCTTGGGTTTTCTGGGATATTTGGCCTTGATGCATTACTACACCGAGGCCTTCGTCTGGGCCGCCGGCTCGCCGCTAAGGCGCTACATTCGGTTTAGCGGCATCTAGTGGCTTAATGCGGCAGCGTGTAACCCACTTTAATGGTCACCTGCCAATGCGCTACTTTGCCATTGTCGATATGACCGCGGGTTTCTACCACTTCAAACCAACGCATATTCTGGATAGTCTCGCCGGCTTTGGCGACGGCGTTCTCGATGGCTTGCTGGATGCCTAGGCTGGATGAGCCGGTTAGTTCGACTTTTTGATAGACATGTTCTGGCATGCGGTTTACTCCGGTTGATGGTTGAATAAGGCTTGGTAGGCGCGCGCAGCGCTTTCCGGTTCACGGTCGAATATACCGCCTATTACAGCTAATAAGTCTGCCCCAGCGGCTAATAGCTGTCCACCGTTTTCCGGCAGAATGCCGCCGATAGCGACTATGGGCACACCTATCGATTGTTTGGCGCGTTGCAGGCTGACAATCTCGGCGGGTGCAGCCAGAGGTTTCGATCCGGACGGGAAGAAGCGGCCAAATGCCACGTAATCCGCGCCGGCCTGGGCCATACTCTGCGCTTTTTCCACGTCGTTATAACACGATACGCCTATGATAGCGTTTGGTCCAAGCAAGCGTCGTGCTTCGGAAATATCGCCGTCGTCGCGGCCCAGATGAACGCCGTCGGCACCGACCGCCAATGCCAGTTCGATACTATCGTTGATTAACAGCGGAGCATCGTAGGCATGGCAAACTTCCAACAAACGACTCGCTAGTTGTCGCGCGTCCAGCGGATTTTTATCGCGGTATTGAATCACTGTTGCGCCGCCGCGCAAGGCAGCCTCTACGTCTTTCACCACTTGGGCAATAGTTTTGTTTTCGGGTTGGGTAATGGCGTACAAACCCTGGCGCGGAAATTTCATGCTTCCACCCAAAATAGCCGATCCGGATTGTATTGACCTTGACCGGGACGATAGGCTGCGGCCAACGATTGCCAAGTGAATTCCTGGGCTTCGCTAACGGCAGTAAACACATCCAGACCTTGGGCGAGGAGCGCGGCGCTGGCGCTAGCCAGTGTGCAACCCGAGCCGTGATAGCTGTGTGGTAAGCGCTCCCAGTTGAAGGTTTCTTGAAGATTTTCTGGCATGTACAAGCGGTTATGCACCAGCTCCGAGCTTTCGTGGGTGCCGGTAATCAGCACGTATTCGGCGCCCTTGCTTTGCAAGAAACGGCCGCAGTCGCCAAGATCGTTTTGCTCGGACAAGCGGCGGGCTTCTTCGCTGTTGGGGGTTAATAAGGTGGTCAACGGCAGCAGTTGCTCGACGATGACATCAAGCAATTGCTGGCCGGCCAATACGGTGCCGCCGCCCGCTGCCAGTACCGGGTCTAGTACTACCGGAATAGCTGGATGTTGACGCAAAATTTGCGCTATGGCTTCGGCAACGCCGGCATCGCCGATTAGGCCGATTTTGAACGCGGAGACTTTAAAGTCAGCCAACAACGTTTGGGCTTGATTGATAACTTCCGCAGGCTGTTGTGGAATCAGCTTGTTGACGTTGCGGCTGTCTTGTTCGGTTAATGCAGTAATCACACTAGCCGCATGGCATTGGTGGCTGACGATGGCTTCGATATCGGCTTGCACGCCGGCGCCCCCGCTAGGATCGTGGCCGGAAAAGCAAAGTACCACTGGGCGGTTGCGGCTCATGCGTCTGCTCCTTCCAGTAATTTTAGAAATTCCTGCTCGGTAATCACACTGACGCCTTTCTCGCGAGCGGCGTTGGTTTTGTTGGCGCCCACATTATCGCCGGCTACCAAATAGTCGGTCTTCGCCGATACCGAGCTACCGACTTTGGCACCTTTGGCTTTGGCTTGCTTGCTCAAGTCGTCGCGGCTGCCGCTGTGTAAGGTGCCGGTGAATACCAAGGTTTTGCCGGCTAGCGGATGGCCGTTGTCGGTGGCTTGGTTTTGCGTCGGGGTGAGATTGAAGCCCAGCGACATCAGGCTATCGAACAAGGGTTTGATCTTGGCAAAGCCTTCCGTGATTACCGCCGCGGTTTTTTCCGCGAAACCTTCGATAGCGACGATGTCAGCTTCGCTTAGATTGAAAATCTCCGCCAAGGTGTAATGCGCCAACAGCCGTTCGCAGTTGCCCAAGCCCATCCGAAACACGCCGAATGCGGACAAGAAACGCCAGTCCTCGACGGCTTCGTTGCGGCTGCGCACCAATTGATCGACCAGGTTTTGCGATTGCTTGGGGCCGAAGCCCATACTTTCGAATTGCTCGGCGGTTAAAGCATAAATCTGGTCGACGCGGCGGATGCCATGTTCGTAAAGTTTTTTGATGGTGGCAGCGCCGAAGCCGTCGTTGTTTTTAAGTACCCGGAAGAAATGCTCCATGCTGTTGCTGATTTGCGCCGGGCATTCCAGGTTGTTCGGACAGATCAGGTAGTCGTTATCCCAAATCAATGCATGGCCGCAGCTAGGGCAGGCGCTGGGTATTGCCGGCTCGGCTGGACGTAGCACTTCCTCGATTTTGGGGATGACCTCACCGGAGCGGGCCAAACGGATCAGCGCGCCGGCGCCTATGCCTTTATCCAATACCATTTTGTAATGATGGGCGGTGGCTCTGGATAATAACGCACCGCTAAGGCGCACCGGTTCCAGCTCGGCGACCGGGGTGATGCGGCCGGAGCGCGAGGTTTGCGGGGTGACGCCAATGACGGTGACTTCGGCGGTTTCCAGATTTTCTTTGTAAGCCAGTTGCCAGCGGTGATGGTGGCGGGTGGCGCCCATCGCTTGTTTCAGTTGTTCATCGACGATTTCCAGGATGACGCCGTCGACGTCGTAATCCAGCTTATGCCAGATGTCTTTGACGATGGTTTCGAAGTTGTCGATCAGATCCTGCCAGACGCCGTTCCAGCAGGGCAGGATCGCAAACGGATAAAACACCGCCGCATGATCGGCGATGGCGCGTTCGGCGTGCTCGTCAAGTTCCTTTTCCTTGATGACGCTGGCCTGGAAGTTACGGGCGTTGTCAAAAAACTCGGCCAGATTGGCGTCGAAATAACTGAGGCTGACGACGATTTCGCCGGCGCCCAGGCCGCGTTGGCCTTGGTTAGCGACTTGCAAGCCGCGCTCGAATACGCGGGTAATGTCGGTGCCTTTGCGGCCGTCACCACGGGTATACAGCATCTGGCCGTCGTCGTAGGCGGCGTAGCCATCGAGTTTGGGAGTGACCTTAAAGAGCAATTCGGCAAAGTTTTTGTCCAGATCGCCAGCGGCTTTTTCGATGCGGCCGGCCCAGCGTTCCACCTCGTCGCGGCTGTAGGCTTTGTCGGTGGAGAGCATGATGGTCGGCAGATCGACGGTTTTGCCGGCGAATGCCGGCTCCGGCTCGACAGTGTGCAGCAGCGGATGCTCAGGCTGACGTTTTTTCAGTTCCGCCAAGTACACAAAATCGTAATCGGTATCGGTGATAATCGGTTCGCCGCCGCGATACAAAGCGTTGGCAATTTCCAGGAATGCGACTAATTCGTTGTCCGTGACGGTATTCAGCAGATCCGCTTGTTCGCACAATTCGCAAAAACGTTGCTCACCAATATCGTTAGGATCTAATGTGGTTTGCAAAAGAATGGCTTTTTGACTGTCGGTAAGCATGCCGGAGATAGATGTGTCGGGTAGGGCGGCGATTATAGAGGATAATATCGCAAAAAAAAGGCGGGAGAGAGAACTCGCCCGCCGAAGCATCTATCTTTCAAGAGGATCATGTCGACGGTAGGAAAACGCGTGACATGGGCTTAATATAAAGTTTTCTGCCGGACAAGCGTTGATCTAGGTCAATATTTATCGGGTTATTGAGTGGCCTGTTCATCCACAGTATTGGTGGTGGGGTTGCAGGTTTTGCATAAGCCATGAATTTCGATGGTTTTACGCTGCGGTACGAAGCCGGCGTCGCCAAGCTCTTTGGACAGCGCGCTGAGTACCGAAGGTGCGGCGCGTTCCTGCACCGTATGGCAGGCGGTGCAGATTAACAACAGTTGATCGTGTTGGGTGCCGGAGCAGTGGCAGCCGACGAATGCGTTTAAACTTTCCACCCGATGAATCAGGCCTTGCTCCAAAAGAAAGTCCAAGGCCCGGTAAACGGTCGAGGGTTTTGCGGCGTCGTTTACCGGCCTGATTTGATCCAGCAAGTCGTATGCTTTAACAGCCTTATGACTGTTCCAGATCAGCTCCAAAATCTTATGGCGGATGGGGGTCAGTTGCACGCCGCGTGTTAAGCAAAGTTGTTCGGCTACACTTATCGCCTTGTGGATGCATACGTTATGGTCATGCTCGGGTGCCGGGAAGATTGCTTTGTCGGTCATTTTACAAAGGGTGATTAGGTTCATTCATTTTGTGGGCGCGGTAAGTTATAGTGCCAGCATAAACAACCCATTTCAAATCGGATTACCAAATAGAGTTTGTGTAATTTTAAGGCGCGCGCTTGAGCGCCATAGTATGGTTGTTTGGCAGTTTCTCGGCGGACTTTTGCGAAGCGGCTATAAGTATTTTTGAGGCAATTAATGAGAAGGATTACATTCCTGGTTTATGCAGTGCTATGGATTTTGTTGATTAGCCTGAACCTATACCAGCAAGTAACGGATACTAAACAGTACGCGCAAAAAATTGCCACGCGGCAGGCGGAGATGTTTTTCGATCACATCGTGTTGATCAGAAAATGGAATGCGTCGCACGGTGGCGTTTATGTTCCTATTACGGAGACTACCCAACCGAATCCTTATTTGGATGTTCCGTACCGGGATGTCGAAACCACGGATGGCAAGCGCCTTACTTTGATCAATCCCGCCTATATGACTCGGCAACTCGCTGAAATGAGCGACGACTCGGGCATTGCCTTTCACATCACCGGTTTTAATCCGATTCGCCCGGAAAATCGGCCGGACCAATGGGAGTCCGAAGCGTTGTTGGCCTTTCAACAAGGTCAAAAAAGCGTGAGTAGTATCGGTACTATCAACGGGCAATCTTTTTATCGTTATATGGCGCCGCTTCATGTCGATCAGAGTTGCCTCGTTTGCCATCAGCGGCAAGGCTACAGAGAGGGGGATATTCGCGGCGGCATTAGTGTCAGTATTCCCAGCGCCAGTATCGATGCCTTTGTGAACGAGCGCCTGGAGCATCTGACGATCACTCATGCGATTGTGTCGTTCGTTGGTTTGATCGTGTTGCTGCTGTCATATTTGGCGCAAGCCAGACTGAGCCAGCGCCTGGATAAGGCCAAAAGCCGCATGCAACTGGCTTATCTGGATTCTTTGACGTTGCTACCCAATCGTCGTTACTACGATGCCTTTGTAAAAAGGGAATGGAAGCGGGCCTTGCGGCATAAATATCCCATCTCGATGATCATGATAGACATCGATTTCTTTAAGCTATATAACGACAATCTTGGACATATCGAAGGCGATCATTGCTTGCGGCAAGTGGCTAGAACTTTGAAGCGTTTCTTTAGAAGGCCGGGCGATTTGATTGCCCGTTACGGCGGCGAAGAGTTTTGTGTAGTCGCGGCCTGTGATGCCGAGCAAATCATGGTGCTGGCGGAGATTCTGCGTAAAGCTGTCGAGAATATGCGTTTACCGCATCCGGCTTCTAAAGTTTCCGAATTTGTGACTATCAGTCTTGGCGTTGCCAGTATCGTACCGGGTGACGACCTGTCTTTCGAAAGTTTGCTACATGCGGCGGATCAGGCACTTTACGATGCCAAGGCCACCGGTAGAAACCGGGTTGGAAAAGGCCGGATTTGAACTGATGGGCCGGGGTTAACCGGCCCTTGCCATGCTGTGTATTTACGAGTGCTTTTCCAATAGTTTGGCATGAGCTGCCGCCAAGCGAGCGACCGGAATCCGCGGTGCCGAACACGATACGTAATTCAAGCCTAGGTCGTGAACGAATTTAATCGAACGCGGATGCCCGCCGTGCTCGCCGCAAATGCCGATTTTCAAATCCGGCCGTTGCTGACGACCCAGTTCCACGGCCATTTTCATCAGTTTGCCCAAACCCTCGACGTCCAAGGTTTCGAACGGATTGTCTTCCAGCAATCCGGATTCTTCGTACAGCGGCAGGAATTTGTTTTCGGCATCTTCGCGCGAGAACGAGAAGGTGGCCTGGGTTAAATCGTTGGTACCGAATGAGAAGAAGGCTGCTGTCACTGCCAGTCGGTCGGCACGGGTACAAGCCCGCACCGTTTCTATCATCGTGCCGAATTTGAAGTTGAGCTTGAGTTTGTATTGCGCTTCCACTTCGGCTTGAATCTCGTCGACATAGGTTTTCACGGTTTTCAATTCTTGCGCGGTGATCACTTGCGGCACCATGATTTCCGGTTCGACTGGTATTCGCTGTTTGACGCACAGTGCCGCCGCTTCCAGAATCGAGCGGATCTGCATTTTGTAGATTTCCGGATAGCTCATGCCCAGCCTGACGCCGCGATGACCCAGCATCGGATTCACTTCGTACAGCTCCAGCACTTTGTCCAGCATCATTTGTTTTTTGCTGATCGCTTCCAAAATCACGTCTTCGTTCAGCATATTGAACGGCGCCGGCATTTCCGCCGGATGGGCCAGAGTATCCAGCGTGACGCGTTGGCCTTTAACGATGGTCAGATAATGTTTCAGCGCATCCAACTCATCGATTAACTGGTGCTCGTTGGGTAAAAATTCGTGCATAGGCGGATCGAGCAGGCGCACGGTAACCGGATGCGGCGACATGGCTTCGAATAGCTGTTGGAAGTCGTCGCGCTGAATCGGGAACAGCTTGGCCAACGCGGCTTCGCGTTCTTCGGTGTTGTGCGCCAGAATCATATCCACCACCAGCGGCAAACGGTCGGCGGCGTTGAACATGCGTTCGGTACGGCACAAGCCCACGCCTTTGGCACCGTAACTGACGGCCAATCTAGCGGTTTCCGGCGTATCGACATTGGCATGCACCCGCAAACGGGCAATGCTGTCGGCCCAGCCCAGCAAGGTTTTCAGTTCCTCGGAGAAGGAGGGCGGAATCGTGGGAATGCGGCCCAAATAGATATTGCCGTTGCTGCCGTCGATGGTGATTAAATCGCCTTCTTTAATATGAATGTCGCCGACGATGGCCAAGCGGGCTCGCACATCGACTTTAATATCTTCGGCGCCAGCCACGCAGGCTTTACCCATGCCACGGGCCACCACGGCTGCATGCGAGGTTTTACCGCCGCGGCTAGTCAGGATACCCTGTGCGGCAAAAAAGCCATGAATGTCTTCCGGTTTGGTTTCCTCACGGAGCAGGATCAAATCTTGGCCGGTTTTGCCCAAACGCACGGCAGTATCGGCGTCGAATACGCAATGGCCGCAAGCAGCGCCGGGTGATGCCGGTAAGCCCTGGGCAATGGCTTTGACTTCGTGATTGGGAGCCAGTTGCGGATGCAGCAATTGTTCCAACATGTCGGGGTTGATCCGCAGCAACGCTTGTTCCTTAGTAATCAGGCCTTCCGAAACCATGTCGATAGAGGTTTTTACCATCGCAGTCGCGTTCATTTTGCCGTTACGGGTTTGCAGGCAATACAAAACGCCGCGTTCGATGGTGTATTCGTAGTCCTGTACCTCGTGATAATGCGCTTCCAGCTTATTCCGCAACTCGACCAGTTGCCGGTATTGCTCCGGCATTTCCTTGGCCATTTCCTGCACCGGCTTAGGCGTGCGGATGCCGGCTACCACGTCTTCGCCTTGCGCATTCACCAAATATTCGCCGTACATCTCGTTGATGCCGGTGCCGGGGTTGCGGGTAAAGCCAACGCCGGTGGCGCAGTCGTCGCCCATATTCCCAAACACCATCGTGACGATATTAACCGCTGTGCCATTGGCAACGTCCGGTGTGATGTGAAACTCACGGCGGTAATCCACCGCGCGTCTACCCAGCCAGGAGTTGAATACCGCACGAATGGCGATTTCCAGCTGTTGGTAAACGTCTTCCGGAAACGGCCTGCCGGTTTCTTCATGGACAACGGTCAGGAACAGTTCGCTAATTTCCTGAAGTTGGTCGGCGGTCAATGCCACGTCCGCTTTGATGCCGGCGGCGCGTTTGACGTTGTTGAAATGCACATCGAACTTCTCGTCTTCGATGCCCAGCGCAACCTTACCGAATAATTGAATGAAACGCCGATACGCATCGTAAGCAAAGCGCGGGTCGTCGGTCATTTCGATCAAGCCGGCCAGGGTTTGCTTGTTCAAGCCCAAGTTTAGAATGGTGTCCATCATGCCCGGCATCGAGATGGCCGAGCCGGAACGTACCGAAACCAGTAGCGGGTCGCTGGCGCCGCCAAACGATTTACCGCTCAGGCGTTCGATCTCGGCGATTTGCTGACGAACTTCGTCCATTAAATCGCTGGGTAATTGCTTGTTTTCCAGGTAGGTCAGGCAGGTTTGCGTGGTGATGACAAAGCCAGGTGGCACGTTAAAGCCCATTTGTGTCATTTCGCAAAGGTTTGCGCCTTTGCCGCCCAGTAATGCCTTGTTTTTGCCGTCGCCCGTGTTGAATGAATAACTGTATTTTGGAGTCATTATGGCCTTGTCGAAGTGTTGAAGTTGGGTGATGGCTGCTGGAAACGCCTTGCGTACCTTGTTGGCGTCTCGGGATGCCGGGTATTGCGGTTAGAATACCCCACTTTTTACCTATTTTTTCGAGTCATTACAAGTTATGCGCCATGGATAAATTTGATGTCATCATCGTCGGAGCCGGCGCGTCCGGTTTAATGTGCGCCATCGAAGCAGGGAAACGCGGCCTGCGCGTGAAAATAGTGGAACACGCCAACAAGCCGGGCAAGAAAATTCTGATGTCCGGCGGCGGGCGGTGTAATTTCACCAACTACAGCATAGCGCCGGAAAATTACATTTCCAATAACCCGCATTTCTGCAAGTCGGCGCTTAGCCGCTTTACACAATGGGACTTTTTGAGCTTTGTCCAGCGCCACCAAATCCCGTTTCACGAACGCCTACACGGGCAATTGTTTTGCGATAACAGTGCCAAGGACATTCTGGATGCGCTGTTGAAAGAATGCGGCCAAGCCGGCGTGACGCTGGAGTTAAATTGTCGGGTGGACCGATTAGAGAAACGCAGCGACGGCGATTTTTTACTGCACACCAGCAGCGGTGTGATTTCAGCATCGGCCTTAGTAATTGCCAGCGGCGGCCTATCCATACCGAAAATGGGCGCCACGCCGTTTGGTTATAAAGTCGCTGAACAATTCGGCATCAAAGTCTGGCCGACGCGAGCCGGCTTGGTGCCGTTAACCCTGCAACCGGACGATTCACAACGCTTTACCCCGCTGACCGGTATCGCGGTGCCGTGTCGGGTAAGCAATCAAACGCAGTCGTTTAAAGAAAATATTTTATTCACCCATCGTGGTCTGAGCGGCCCGGCCATCCTGCAAATTTCCTCGTATTGGCATCCCGGCGAGGCCTTGCAAGTGGACTTATTGCCTGACATGGACTTGTCCGATGTATTGAAAGAAAAACGGCGACAAGGCAGCAAATTAAAAATCCAAAATTTGTTGGCTGAATACTTGCCGAAACGCTTGTTGCAAGCATTGTTGGACGAGCGGCAGCTGGATATAACCGTCGCCAATTACGCCGACAAAGATCTGAACGCGATTGCGGAAAGCGTGCACAACTGGACGATCAAACCCAATGCCACCGAAGGCTACCGCACCGCCGAAGTGACCGTCGGCGGCGTCGATTGCGATGCGATTTCCTCGAAAACCATGCAGAGTTTGCAAGTGCCGGGGCTGTATTTCGTTGGGGAAGTGTTGGATGTCACGGGGTGGCTGGGGGGGTATAACTTCCAGTGGGCTTGGGCTTCGGGGTGGTGTGCGGGGCAGTATGTTTGAGGATTAGTCGTTTAAAACTTTAGCCGCTTTTGAGTATTAAAAACCTCCTTCGCCCTCAGGGAGAAGGTTGGGATGAGGGGGGATCAAAAATTTTCAACATTGCCGTCTGTCAGAGGGAGAAGGGACTCTGAGTAGAGTCGCTGTCGCGACGGATTGTTTTGCAGTCGGTTCTCGGACCGACAACCGAGATACTTTCTTTTGCGTCGCCAAAAGAAAGTATCCAAAGAAAAGGCGACCCGGATGCCGCTTTTATCCTGCGCGCCGAAGGCTTTGAACGGGGTTTTCCGAAGGGGCATCCCAGCCCCTGCGGAAAACGCGATGCATCCCTGCATCGCCCCTCACGGGCTGATCCGTCCAAATCCTCCGGTGCTCGGCGCGGCATAACGGGAGAGAACCCCGCTGCGATATTTGAACCGACTAATATTTGCGAGGCTTTGTGGGGTGCATTAGCTTTAGTGTAATGCTCCGAAAGTTTAAAAGCCAACATGCGGCACAATACGGCTTCGCCTATTGATGCCCTAAGAATGGCGCCTCACGGCCTTGATTATTAAATAGAAACCTAGAATGCCGCAGATCTGTCACTTTTCAAAAATATATGTTTTAGAATCATTACCCCAGAATGAACGGCATACTGGCAAGCTGTTGTGGGAAGATATCGACAACGTGATCTGCTATCACAATCGGCCAGTGAAGACTGAACTGATGCAGGCCATGTCGCGATCTGATTTCCTTGGATGTCTGGCCCGGATACAGATGGCCGCAGAGGGTGGTGAATATCCGATTCTACACATTGAGTGCCACGGTGCGGACGACCAGAGTGGGTTAATTTTGGCGGATGGTCTCTCATTAACCTGGGCGGAGTTGAAGTCATTCCTGACGCGCATCAATGTCGCAACGCGGTGCAATCTACTCGTCGTTATGGCTGCATGTTACGGTGGAAACTTAGGACACCTGATTGTTCCGACTGAGAAAGCTCCGTTCTGGGGCTTTATTGGCCCAACCGGGGAAATTTATCCCAATGAACTTCTATCAACCTTCAACGCATTCTATGGAGAACTATTAGCTTCCCTAGACGGAGATATTTCGCTGGAGGCGTTGTCTGCGAAACCATTGAGCTCCGGAGGATATTATTTCGCATCTGCACTTCACTTTTTCACGGTGGCTTATGCTGGCTACTTGAAAGAATTCTGCTCAGAACTAGCGCTCGACCAGCGAGCGGGAAGAATATCGCGGGAACTTCGTAAGACTGGATCTCAGAATCGTCCTGGAAAAGGTGCATTGAGGCGATGGTTAAAGCAAACAGAAGCCCAATCTTTCTATACCTATCATAGAGAATTCTTTATGCTGGATCTCTTCCCAGAGAATGCTTCAAGATTCGCCCTGTCATTACACGATATAAATGAACTGAAGAAGACTTTAAAATAAGCGCCGCCCGTCTGATCAGCGAAGCGTAAACCGACACATATTGGGGTCGTAGGGTGTGCTGAACAGCGTGAAGCGCACCGATGGCGACAGACGCGCCTCGTTGCGATGGCAGATCCTGTATTGTTGGTAGCGACACTTAAGCGCTGGAACTATTTTACGCGGCTGTGCTTCAATGCCAATGAACAGTCAATTCAACTTCTCCAATAAAGCCGGCTTTACCTGCTCAAGCCAATCCAGAATCCGGGTTTTGGTCAGTTCGGGTTGGTTGTGGTGATCCAGCACCAAGCCGACAAATTTGCCATCGACTACCGAACTGGAGTGGGTAAAGTGATAGCCATCCGTGCTCCAAGCGCCGGTCACCTCGGCACCATAAGACCGAACATGGTGATACAAATGAATTAATGAGCTGGCAAAGCGCGCGTAGTATTTTTGTTGGTTACCCAAACCAAACAGGGCAACCCGTTTTCCGGACAAATCTGCCTCATCCAGGCGGAACAAAAACTCTTCCCAGTTGCCTTCTTCGCTGCCGGTGGTTCTGCCGGGTATTTCGCCGACGCCGTAACTGGGCATGCCCAAAATCAAGGCTTTGTAACCAAGCAGTTCCGTTACTGTTGCTTGATTAACATTCACCGGCTCGCTGGCAATTTCGTCGCCCAAAACTCGGTACATGACCTGCGCCATCATCGCTGTCATACCTTTCTCGGTGCCGTAGAAAATTCCAATCTTGTTCATTGTTAAATCTCCATCGAATTGTCTACAAGCAGCAAAGCAAAATTTAAACCATCAGTTATCTTCGGTTCTGAGTTCTCGCTAAGTCGGTAACTTCAACGCTTTGCGGTAGACTGCCCAGTGGAAAGGAGCGAAACAGTGAATAACGTATTTGGTTATCTTTGTAACAATGAAACAGACACTCTGTCCTTTGCTTACAAAATCTGACAGAAATGTTGCAGTGTTTGGCTAATGCATAACGCTTTTTCTGAACCAAGCGGTGTTTTTATCAATCAGCCGAACAATGGCTTGAACCTTTCCGGGTAATAGGAGCTAATCGCTATGGGCTTGAGCTAAAGATGGATCATGGCATAAGCGGTTGGCCTAATCACATTCGCTGTGTGATAATCGAATTCAACTGCTAAGCTTCTGCTAACAGAAAACTGAGGAAACCATGTCAAACGATACTTTACTGGTCAGGCATAACGCCACCGGAAAAGAAGTTGAATATCCGTTGTTGAAGGGGTCTTTGGGTGCAGATACTGTCGATATTCGCTCTTTAAACAAAGATCTTGGGTGTTTTACTTACGATCCGGGCTTTATTGCCACGGCTGCTTGCAAAAGCAAAATTACATACATTGATGGCGACAACGGGATCTTGTTGTATCGCGGTTATCCCATCGAACAACTGGCGGAGAACTGCGAATTTACTGAAGTTGCCTATTTGCTGATGAACGGCGAGTTGCCCGATGCCATGCAGTTGCGCGACTTTAACGAGGAAATCAGCGATAGGGCTATCATCCACGAAGCCTTGCGCAAATTCTTTGATGGTTTCCATTACGATGCCCATCCTATGGCGATGCTGGTGGGTGTGGTGGGGTCCTTGTCGGCGTTTTATCACAGCGATTTGAACATTAAAGATCCCGCTAGCCGTATGATCTGTGCGACCCGGTTGATAGGCAAGATGCCGACGATTGCCGCAGCGTCTTATCGGCATTCCATAGGTAGACCTTTTGTTTATCCCCGCATGGATCTGAGTTATTGCGAGAACTTCCTGAATATGATGTTCTCGCGTTCCTCGCAAAATTATATCGATCAGGAACATTACATCGATCCCAATCTGGTCCAAGCACTGAATCTGTTGTTTATTCTGCATGCCGACCACGAGCAAAACGCCAGCACCTCTACAGTGCGCATGGCAGGCAGTACCGGTGCCAATCCTTATGCCTGCGTGGCAGCCGGCATAGCGGCGTTATGGGGACCGGCGCACGGCGGCGCTAACGAAGCGGTTTTGAACATGCTGGCGCAAATCGGTAGTGTGGAAAACGTACCCAAATACATTGCCAAGGCCAAGGACCATGATGACCCGTTCCGCTTAATGGGCTTTGGGCATCGGGTTTATAAAAACTTCGATCCTCGCGCTACCATCATTCGCAAAACCTGCTACGAGGTGTTGAGTAGAACCAACACCAGCGACCCCTTGTTTGAACTGGCCTTGGCCTTGGAAGAATATGCGTTGAAAGACGAGTATTTCATTGAGAAAAAACTCTACCCCAATGTCGATTTCTATTCCGGCATTATCTACAAAGCCCTGCACATCCCCGTCGAAATGTTCACCGTAATGTTTGCGATAGCCCGCACCGCCGGCTGGATTTCACATTGGCTGGAGATGATGGAAGAGCCGGCGACGCCGATCAGCAGGCCGAGACAGTTATACGTCGGGCCGCCGCGTCGTGATTATGTGGCTATCAATAATCGCTAAATTATGCAGAAAACAGACATGAAGTCCGCTAAAAATACCAAGCAAGAACCGCCTGAAAGCGCTCAGACAGAATCCGAGAAGACGCCGTCCACGGAGCAAAATCCTGCCCTTCCGACAGAAATTAATGGCCCGAAAGGGCCTGAACCCACTCGCTTCGGCGATTGGGAGCGCAAAGGCCGTTGCGTCGATTTTTGATTACACATTATTTTTCAACTTAACCTAGGGTAAATCATGTCAGCAAACAGACCACTTTCGCCCCATCTGCAAGTCTATCGATTGCCCTTAACCGGCCTGGTTTCAATCACCCATCGCATGACCGGGGTGTTTCTTTCCATGGGCTTGGTGCTATTTGTCTATGTGCTGTTTGTTATTGCCGCCGGCGAAGGCGCTTACGGTGCCATGCAGGCATTTATGTCGTATTGGCTGTTTAAGCTGGTGTATTGGGGCTTTATTTACGCGCTATTTTTTCATTTGGTGCACGGTATTCGCCATCTGATTTGGGATTTTTGCAAAACATTCGAGCGGATGACTTTGGATAAATACGCAGTTTACGAGCTGATTGCTTCCGCTTCGTTGACACTGATTACCTTTGTGGTTTCTTAAAAGAGGGCTGGTTATGGATTACAAAGCAACATTGGAAAAAGCCGCTGATTTTTTCTCGGTACATAGCGGCTCAGGTCATTTTTGGTACCAACGCGTCACCGCAGTAGCCTTGGTGCCGTTGTCAATCTGGTTGATTGTGTTACTAAACAAAGCGTTGAACGCGCCGTATGCCGACACCGTTGATTGGTTGTCTTCGCCGATAAACACCTTGGCGATTATCGCCTGGACCGTGGCAGTGGTTTACCACGCCGCTTTAGGCGTGCAGGTGGTGATTGAAGACTATGTGTCTACTATCCCCGTCAGACACTTGGCGATACGCGCCACTAACCTGATTTTTTTAGTTTTGGGTGTCGCGGCATTACTCGCGATTATCATCATTTTTTTGGCAAGGTAACTCATGGCCTCAGCATATAACATCATCGAACACCAACATGACGTAGTGGTGGTTGGCGCCGGCGGAGCCGGCTTGCGAGCGACCTTTGGCATGGTAGAAAAAGGTCTAAAAACCGCTTGTATCAGTAAAGTGTTTCCTACTCGTAGTCATACTGTGGCTGCACAAGGCGGGATTAGCGCCGCGCTGGGTAATATGGGCGAAGACGATTGGCGTTTTCACATGTACGACACGGTGAAAGGTTCGGATTGGCTCGGCGATCAAGATGCCATCGAATACATGTGCCGGGAAGCGATTCCAGCCATCATTGAATTGGAACACTACGGTGTACCGTTTTCCAGAACCGCGGAAGGTAAAATCTACCAGCGGGCTTTTGGAGGTATGTCCACTCATTATGGCAAAGGTCAGGCACAAAGAACTTGCGCGGCGGCAGACGTGACCGGGCATGCGATTCTGCACACTTTGTATCAACAGGCTTTAAAGCACAACGCCGAATTCTTCGTCGAATACATCGCGCTGGATTTGATTATGGAAGAGGGCGAGTGTCGCGGTGTTCTGGCCTGGTGCCTGGATGACGGTTCGATTCATCTGTTTCGCGGGCATCAAACAGTAATGGCAACGGGCGGCTATGGTCGTACCTTTCTATCTTGCACCTCGGCGCATACGGTTACCGGCGACGGCAATGGCATGATCTTGAGAGCCGGTTTGCCTTTGCAAGATATGGAATTCGTGCAATTCCACCCAACCGGTATTTACGGTTCCGGCTGTTTGATGACGGAAGGTGCGCGCGGGGAGGGTGGTTATTTGACCAACTCCGAAGGCGAACACTTCATGGCTCGTTACGCCCCGCATGCTAAAGACTTGGCTTCACGCGACGTAGTCAGCCGGGCGATTACGGTGGAGATTAACGAAGGACGCGGCATCGGTCCCAAGAAAGATCATGTGCATTTGCATTTGGAGCATCTCGACCCGGCCATCATCCATGAGCGTCTGCCAGGTATCACCGAAACCGCCAGAATTTTTGCCGGTGTCGATGCGACCAAGCAACCGATTCCGGTGTTGCCGACCGTGCACTACAACATGGGCGGCATTCCGACCAACTACAAGGCCGAAGTCGTTACGTTGAAAGACGGTAACCCTGATTATGTAGTACCGGGCTTGATGGCGATCGGCGAAACCGCCTGCGTTTCGGTGCATGGCGCCAATCGTTTGGGTTCTAACTCTTTGTTGGATTTGGTGGTATTCGGCCGCGCGGCGGCGATTCGTTGCACAGAGCTGATCAAGCCGGGCATGCCGCATAAGCCCTTGGCAAAAGACGCCACGGATCAAGCGCTATCGCGTTTCGACAAAATCAGAAATGCCAATGGTAGCCGCACAACCGCGGAAATCCGTATGGATATGCAAACCACTATGCAGTCTAAAGCGGCGGTATTTAGAACTGAATCCACGCTAAACGAAGGGATCAAGGCGATAGGTGAGATTGCCGCATCGTTTGACGATGTCAAAGTGGGTGATAAGTCACTGATCTGGAATACCGATTTGGTGGAAACACTGGAACTGGATAACCTGCTCGGTCAAGCGCAAGTTACTATTACTGCCGCCGGTAATCGTCAGGAAAGTCGCGGTGGTCACGCACGCGAGGACTATCCGAAACGCGATGACAAAAACTGGATGAAGCACACTCTGACCTGGCGGGAAGACAATAAAGTCAAAATAGACTACCGCCCCGTCCACCTGTATACGCTCACCGACGAAGTAGAAGTCGTTGCGCCTAAAGAGAGGGTTTACTAATGGTTGAATTTACACTCCCCAAAAACTCGGTCATAAAAAAGGGTAAAACCTATAAAGCCGAAGGCGCGACCAACATCCGCAATTTCGAGGTTTATCGCTGGGATCCTGACTCCGGAGAGAATCCCCGCATCGATACCTATGAGATCGATATGGACCAATGCGGGCCCATGGTGCTGGATGCGATTCTCAAAATTAAAAATGAAATCGACAGCAGTCTGACGTTTCGCCGCTCCTGTCGCGAAGGCGTCTGCGGCTCGTGCGCGATGAACATCAACGGCAAAAACACGCTGGCCTGTACCAAAGCGATTAGCGACTATAAAGGCACCGTGAAAATATTCCCGTTGCCGCATATGTCGGTGGTCAAGGATTTGGTCGCAGATATGACGCATTTCTTTGAGCAATATACGTCTATAAAGCCCTGGTTAACCACCGAGTCCGCAGCACCCGAGAACACAGAACGTCTGCAAAGTAGAGATGAGCGGGCTAAGTTGGACGGCCTGTACGAATGCGTACTCTGCGCATGCTGTTCAACCAGTTGCCCAAGCTATTGGTGGAACAGCGATAAATATCTCGGACCGGCGATTCTATTGCAAGCCTATCGTTGGTTGGCCGACAGTCGTGATGAAAATGATAAGGAACGTCTAGACGAGCTCGATGAGTCGTTTAAATTGTATCGTTGTCACACCATCATGAACTGCACCGATACCTGTCCTAAGGGGCTTAATCCGGCTAAGGCTATCGCCGAAATAAAGAAGCTGTTGGTGGAACGCGATCATCTGTGAGCGAAAACATCAATAAACTGCGCTGGCGCTGCCGGCGCGGTACCCTTGAGCTGGATTTGATGCTGCTCAGGTATTTAGAAAATCGTTATCTCGCCGCCGAGCTTTTGGAACAGCAGACATTTTTGCGAATGCTGGAACTTGAAGACACGGATCTGATGCGATACTTGATGGGTGAACAATTGCCGAACGACGACAGTATGAAAAACCTGGTCTTGGTAATAAGGGCTTTGCCGGTTTAAGCTTTGCTAAAATGCTATCTGGACTGCTTATAGATGATTGAGGCTACAATCTGGCTTCAAAATCGATGCTTTCCATCATACAAACTGATCTAACGTATTAAAAAACCCCAAATAAATTCTCCTCACCTGTCTTGTGGCTGATAAAGTCCCAAGATTGTTCAAAAGTCATTTAAATACTATTCGGAATGAAAAAGAGCGACTTTAATTACCAGTTGCCGGAGCAACTTATTGCCCAGTATCCGCTGCCGGAACGGAGCGCCAGTCGATTGCTACGTCTGGATAGACAAAGTGCGGCAATTATAGACTGCCAGTTTGCCGATTTTGTCGACATGATAAGCAGCAACGATTTATTGGTTTTTAACAATACCAAAGTAATGCCGGCTCGCTTGTTCGCAAATAAGTCAAGCGGCGGTAAAGTCGAAATATTGATCGAGCGTATCGAGGATGCTCATACAGCGCTTGCTCATGTTAAAGCAAGTAAGTCGCCAAAGACCGATGCCTTGTTGACCTTGGAGAATGGCGCGGTATGCAGGGTTATGGGTAGACATAACGATTTATTCAGGCTGTGGTTTGAAGCGGAAGCAGGCTTGTTGGCGCTATTGGACGAAGTAGGGCATATGCCGCTGCCGCCCTATATCAGCCGTTCTGATGAAGCGAGCGACTTGGATCGTTATCAAACCGTATTTGCCGAGCAATTGGGTGCCGTGGCGGCACCCACTGCCGGCTTACATTTCGATCAAGCAATGTTGGATCGCTTAGATCAAAAAGGCGTAGCGCGCAGTTTCGTCACTTTGCATGTCGGCAGCGGCACGTTTCGCCCGGTACGCGTCGAAGACTTATCCGAGCATGTGATGCATAAAGAATCTTACGCCGTCTCGCAAGCTTGCGTGGACGCGGTAAATCAAGCAAGGGCCAGAGGTGGCAGGGTTGTCGCTATAGGTACCACGGCGGTAAGAGCTTTAGAGTCAGCGTCACGCAACGGCGGATTGCAAGCTGGATTCGGCGATACCGATTTATTTATTACGCCAGGATACTCGTTTAAAGCAGTGGATGCTCTGCTGACCAACTTTCATTTGCCGGAGTCGACATTGCTAATGTTGGTTTCGGCATTCGCGGGTTATGACGCAGTGATGAACGCGTATCGGCATGCTATTGATCAGCGGTATCGATTTTTCAGCTATGGCGATGCGATGCTAGTTATCTGAGCGCTTGCTCAGCCAGGGTTTTATCTGCTCCAACATGTGGAGGCATCTAATGTTGCGCTCGCTACCGTTTTGCTGCCGGTATTGTCTATTAATAAGGTACCGCATTTGTCACCGGCTTGGGCTCCGGCTGGAACCGCGCTCAAGGTATAGCTACTGGAGCTAGCAGCACTAATTGTTACCGTGTAAAAACTGGCGGTTTCGGTTGGGATTGTGAAGATTGACGGTGCGCCAATATCGCCCGTTGTTGTTCCACAGCCGGTTACCGCAGTGCCTCCCGCAGCGGCGTCACAAAAGGTATTGGCTTCCGTAAAACGTCGCTCCATGGCATTGGTTAATCCGAGCAATACGCCTTTGACATCCGCTCTTCGCGATTTGCGTACACTCTCTTGATAGCCAGGTATTGCGACGCCGGCAAGTATGCCGATGATCGCCACTGTAACCATTAACTCTATAAGAGTTACGCCTTGTTGTGTTTTGTTCATTTTAATTTTGACCGGTTTGGGTTTTATCGTTTATTGAAATATGTAAGCCTGTTATCTCATATCGGTTTAATTCAGTGAATACAGGCAAATTCGTACGACTAAACCCCGATTAACCAAAAGTCACAGGCATTAAATTCTTAGTATCAGACTAATTCCAAAATAAGCTCTCAACAACTTAGCTATTTATCTCAATTGGCGCCAAGAAGTTCTTTTGCCGCCACCTCCTCCGCCTCCGGGGGGATTGGGCGTTTTAAATGACTTTTCACCCGTTCCGTCACTGCCGGATCCGATGGCGTGATTTTCAACAAAACTTAGGTTTGTAACTAAGCCAATGCCCATGTCCCAACCTGAAGCGGCAACTAATTTACCATTGATTAACATATAATCATTCACGTCAACCTTACCATCATTACCGAATAGATCGAAAGCGGGTGTTGCCGGGCGTTTTCCTGTAGTTGCCTCAATGGACATCTCGCGGCTTACGCCGCCACCAGAGCATGGATCAGCGCTGGGAATCATCGTTGAAAAAATAACCAAATCTTCATACATCACCGGTGGACTAACCACTCTTTCACCTTGCAAGATATTGGTTGGTTTTACGAGATTCATTACCCAACCTTTTTTGAGATTGGTTGCACTACAGGTGGTGGTGAGAGTGTCGTCGTCTGTTGAAGGACTTGTAGCCGCCGAATAACACACGGTATTTCTGGAAGTTACCCGTACCACTCCTGTGCCCGCAGTGCCAGTAGAGTTAACCGGTACGCTTTCGTAGGTAATGGTTTGTTCTTGTAGCTTTGCTCTGTCCGTAATAGTGCCAGAGTTATCATCCCACAGACCGTAAAAAGACTGAATTTGCGGACTGGCTGGCAAGACATTGTCTGTGGTTTCAAAGTATTTGCCAGTGCCGAAATAAACCATAATTCCACCGGTTTGCTCTGCACCAACTGCGCCGATATTTGGTTTTCCTGTAATTGGTTGACGGTTTGCCGACGGGCACGAAGTGCCTGAGGTTGTGCATGCTACAAAGAGCGGCGAATTACTGTTGGCAATAGCCCAGCTGGTTGCGGAAGAAGCGCTCACGTCGAATTCCCAGAAGTTTCCGTAGAGATCTCCAGCGTATATGGTGTCGGCAATTTTGTCACCGTCAGTATCTACAGCTTTTGGTGATGAAAGACCATTTTTTTTCGCGGCGTCACCGACACCGGTATCAAGTTTTTTGATTAATACGCCGGTTTTGGCGTTGAGTATATATAGCACTGCTTTACCCGCATCGCTGTTATAACCATTCGCAACGATAACCGCCCAAGTGCCGTCTTTCATTCTAGCGATAGCGGGTTGACCTATTGTATAGCCTAGGTCATTGTCATCCGTGCTAGTGAACTCCCATAAAACGCTGCTGGCGCCAAACGTATCCGGATTAGTGATGTCGAGAGCGAATGCGGCTCTGCCTCCGGCTCCTGTGACACCTGCGAGAAGGGTGTGCCAGCTTGAGTCGTAATATACGTCTCCAAAGCTTGACTTACCGTCAACAAAATACTGATGGGTGTATGTGAGTGATGTCAGCTTACTTAATTCCGGAAATAGAGCATTCGGAATATAGGCAAAAACTTCTGTACCGCCGGAAGTAATCGATCCGGCGTTCTTTTTGGCGTCGAACCCATGCAGCATGCCGTCATTGGCACCTACGTAAATCATGGGTCTGCGATTTTGGTAACTCGTGCTGGCTCGAAATGAAGTGTAGTCGCTACCTTCTGCACCGGGTAAGGAGCTGTATCCGAAGTCATCGGTTCCAACATAGATGGGGTCGGAGTTTACGATGTCGCCGAGCTTATTGGTATCAATCGAGCCATTTGCCAGATCAGTGCTGTTTTCCAGGAAGGTGCCATCAAATTGCTTGATTCTGTTTCTAAAGTTTTCGCTGCCTAAACGCAGTTCTTTTGAGTTATCCCCTCGCAGCCAATTCAGTCGTAATTCTCCTTTGCCGTCAGCTGTGCCGAAGACTTGGTTGAGATAATCCTGTTGCGAACTACCGGTCGGCGTAGTGGTCAAGTTCGCCCAAAGAAATTCCATACCGCGTGCACCACTGGTTACAGTTGGATTGAGGGTATAAATTTTACGACTACCGGCTGTTGGTAATTTTGTAGCAGCATCCCAATTAAGATTATTTGTTTCAAGTTTGCCTGTAGTTTGATTGAGTGGTATGGCCAACAAATGACCACTCCAGTCACGTGGGTCGAATTTGGCTTGATAAACCAATGTCCCTGAATTTAATTTTGCGGTATTGGCGGCTACTGCCGAGGACGAACTCACGTTGCTGAGTATTTTGGCGAAAGCTTTTCCCAATTGTTCGGAAAGTTTACCTGCATTGGTTACCAGAAAATAACCGTCCGGAATACCATTTTTATCTTCGTCCCATTCATTTTGGTCCAGAATACCATCTTTGTTTTTGTCGCTTACGCCCCATTTCGCTGCATACCATAGCGGGTCGTGTTTCACGAAACTGGCTGAAGTTGTAGT
The DNA here is from genome assembly GCF_057126975.1 of Methylomonas sp. 2F7. Lineage (NCBI taxonomy): Bacteria > Pseudomonadati > Pseudomonadota > Gammaproteobacteria > Methylococcales > Methylococcaceae > Methylomonas > Methylomonas sp. 2F7. The sequence goes on along the minus strand of NZ_CP195203.1, from coordinate 2,913,730 downwards.
GCCGACGGTAAAAGTCCGGGTTGCAGTTAGCGGCAAGGCTGTGTTGTCCGACCAAGTGCCACCAGGAAATTGGCCGGGAGGCGTATCAAGGAAATAGTCGGTATCGCTTCCTGAACCAGTGTCTTTGTCACGGACTTCCAAGTAGACCCCGTCCTTGGTGGTACCGGAAATAACGTAACCCATATGCTGGACTATACCGCCAGCAGCATAGGTTGAATTAAGTTCAACCACTACCTGATTTGATGCATTGACCGTAAATGTGTATTCCACAATGGCATCCATATCATGATCGGCGGCTTGCTCGACGTCCTCGTAATTTATGCGAAATTTTCCGTACGGACGTCCGCCGTTAATGGAGGTATCTTTATTCCCTGTTGTCACACCGGATACAGGTTCTACCGTGTTGACAATCTTTTCCACATAAAAGTCTACGATCTGATTGGTGGGTTGAAAGCTGGTTGAGGTCGCGGTGATGCTGGAGCCCGCTACGGATTTTGCGAACGGTACCAAGGTTACTATCTTACCGTTTACCGGTATTTCGATTCTGGGGAGCGGTGAAGCCAATGCGACGGCCAAAGTATCGGTCTTCTGGTCGCCGGTAGCGGCATTTAAGTCGGTTTCTCTGCCGTGCAGAGCAATGCTGCCAGCGTAAAAGCCACCTAATTTGGTAGGTTCTTCCGGCGCTAAGCCACGGATATTTTTAAAGCTGCTTGCCGATTTTGCCGTGGGGGCACCGTCGCTGACAATCCCCGATTGACCGATAAAAATATTGCTCGATTCGGATTCGTTACCCCATATTGTATCGGCTAAGGTCGATACATTCAGACCAGACAAATCACCTGAGAACGACGAGTCAAAATAGCTGCCGGGCAACTGATTGGTATCGTAGGATGCGTTTATATCGCTTATAACCAGTTGCATCGGTTTCGCACAGCTCAGATATTTACCGCCTGTATTTGAATATGGATCAAGCCAAGTCGGCAAAGGCAATCCCAGTGTTGCATCAGGGGTATCCGTGGCTGTGATGGAGTAGGCTGAGGTGGGGGCTGCTTTACCAGCAAAATAGCGCAAACCCTCGTACATCATTTCCGCTATAGGGTTACCCCATTCGGCTGCTTCACCTTCCGTTATTGCGCGCGTGGTAATCCACCCAGAAGCGTAAGCGTGATCCGAGTAGTTGAAGGTGTTGATACGGAGGTTGTTGATTGTCTTGACGATACCGTTGGTTGTCGTAAATATGCCTGTAGTAGGGTCTACTTCGTTGGTGAAAGATTCTATGTTTTTCCTGAGTACGCCGCCTGAGATGTTCTTTTTATAAGAACCGGTCAGCAAGCCAAATGCCATCGAGTCATTTTCGCCATAGGTGTGTAGCAACCCTGTGGGTTTATAGGTTGTGGTTGATCCACTTTTGTAGGCTTTGCAGTTGGCTTCCAATTTGCCGGTTTCGCAGACGTTAACATTGACACTGTAGTCGGTGATGCTAGAGGCGGTATTCGAGGTGTCCCAGCGCAATACGAAGCTGTCGTCGCCGTAAGCCTCCTCGTGGTGGTATTCAATATCGTAAGCGACACCAGCGGTGAGATGAATAGTGCCATTATTAGTATTGCAATTGCAGACGCCATGGCCTCCGTAATATCCTGCCACTACCGTACCGTTAATCAATACTTCTACTGCATCGTCGCCATCTACCGAAAACTTGTAATTGAGACTGGCAGGAACAGTGATTTTTCCTTTTACAACGGTTAAATAACGTTCGGTACGTTCAGGATTACCATTGGCCTCCAGTCTAGTCATATTGTCAGTGAGGCGTAAGTTACCGGTGGTGCCGTAATTAGTAACAAATGTTGCATACTCCGCAGCGCTCGATGGATGGGCGGGAGCAGTATCTCCGGTTCTATAAGTTTTTCTCACCAAATTGCTGAATACTATATCGGGAACTACCGACCAGTTAGAGCTACCCGTGGTTGCACAGGCTGTACGGCTGCCGTTATCGCAATCGCTACCGGCCACGGGCCGTTCGATGGAAAGCCATTCCCAAACGCGGTAGGAAGTATTATTTAAGACGCGCATCAAGGGTTGGCCGGTGTAACTTAAGGACACATTTGCAAATAGGTGGCTTTTCCCCGTAGCGGGCTCGGCCAACGGTGTGTAGTCTGAGATAAGGTATCCCGGGTTATTGCTAGGATTGTATTCCTTACCCCATGAATGGGCATCTTGAGGGATAAATGAGCGTTTGAGTACGGTCTTCGAGGTGGTGTCGTCGCCTCGGTAACCGCCATATAGTACCTTGCGGAGAGCGTCAATACGCGCGGTTGTAATGTAGTTAAGAAAATCACCGCTCCAGTCGCCGTCCACCGATGAACAGGTTTTATCAGTAGCTGATGGTGTTTTTGCTTTCGGTGTAAAGTATCCTCCGTCGCTGTCCGCGTAATCGTAACAACGATGCGAGTCAAAATACCCGAAGTAGTCGATGCTTGGTTTATAGCCAACGTCAATTAACCCATCGCCGTTAAGGTCAGAAGCATCGTTATAGGCTTCGTAATAGAGCTTGTGGTCGCGACCCATGGTCAGCATGACAATAGGTGGAACGCTCGAGGTTAGAAATAAGGGTTGTTGAGAAATACCTGCCGAAGCGTTGAAGCTTGCTAGCAATGTCTGAGACAGAATCAGCAAAAAATAGGCTTTTACTTGGCGTTGCTTAGTTTTCATGATTTTGCCCTCTGCGTGTTTCTGTTTGCATATAAATAGTCAGTATGACTAACTAAATTTGGTAAATAGACTGGAGCATGACGATAGTGTCTGCTGTGCCGCCGGTTGCTCTGGCGGTAATTCGATAGTTATGTGTGCCGGGACATGCCGCAGGTGCGGGTAAGCAGCCCAAATCTTCAATTATGTAACGGGGATTAGCGCTGAGGTTTGACAAAACGCCTGTGTAAAGTACCGAATCATTGTCGTCCCAACTTATGCTGTCCCAAACTTCCAAGGTTTCCGCAGTAGCTGTGTTGCAATCTTTATCGCGTGGATTGAATCTGCCGGCGGCTTTGCTGCAGGTATAGGTATGTGTATTTAGCCAAGTTTCCCCGGCTTGCAAGGCGGACTCCGCCGCTTGAAAGGCAAGATTACGGTCACGCATATTGCCGGCCATTTTTTCTTCCAGACTGGTGACATTGGTGCCCGTCACGCCAATGATCGTCAGAAGCATCAGCATGATTAAGCTGACGATTAGCACCGCACCAGTTTGTTTTATTTTCGAATTATTCATGGTGCCACCTATTGCAACCGATTACGCACTGCAAGCGTCGCGTTGAACACGCGGCGAATTCGCCGGTCGCCGGGGTTGATGCCTGTGTTCCCGTTGTAATCGTAAGTGAGGGTTTGCGAGGCTAGATTCTCGCTGGTGCGCGCCAAGAGTGAGATACGCACGCTGGCGACATCGGTGATATCGGTGACGTTAGCTGCGGTTTTATATTGGTTGGCTACACCGTCGGCATCGGTATCTTCGCCATAGAGAATTTGCAGGTTTTCTATGCCATCCAATATTTCAACAGGATTGGCGGCACTTGCGGCTTTGGTGTTGTCGTATCGCCAAAGAGCCGGTTCGCCGCTTGCGCCTGGGCGGATGAAATAGCTGTATGCGCGGTACGCAAAGACTTCCGAGCTGGTTTTGTAGCACGGTGGGGAAGCGCAAGTTGCCGGCAAAGACACCGCATTGTGCTTAATAAGTGTCGAGGTAGTGCCTGTGGTGGCCCGGAAAAGGTCGGCGTTGCTACAGCTGGATATTAAAACCGGATCACCATCAGCTATGCCGCAGGTATTGGAACTGGAAATTTGTATATCCGAGGTTGCGCTTGCCATATCTGCTGACAAATAACCGCCGCAACTTTCACCGTAAACCACCGTTATTACATCGGTGCCAGGGGTAATCGGAGTGGTTAAACCTGACAAGGCCGTCGGTAAGGCTGGGGACCAAGTAGCCGTGGCCGGAGATGCCTCACTGCCGTTGTAGCCGACGATAACAGAGGTGGGCGTTGGTGCAATAATCGGCGCGGCAGCCGTATTGGTGGGTGTTAAATCGGTGATGGAAATACAGCCTTGAAAACCGCTTAAACGTAAGTCTTTGCTGAGTATTTCCAACGCATAACGGCTGTTTTCTTGTAACCGGGACAAACCTTCCTGCATCCCGTAAGTCTGCTTTGCGTTAACGAAAATCTTAATTACTCCGCCTAATAGGAATGCGCCAAGAAGCAGCGCAATCATAATTTCTATGAGAGTCATGCCTGTTTGCAGGAAATGGATCTGATTTTTTTTCATGGCTGAAAACTCATTACAAACCGTTGCGTCGCAGCCCCATCGTGGTCGTCATCCCACCAAATTTTTACCGCATACGCATCGCCGATCCCGTCGCAGTTATGAGCGGATTTTGAATTTCCGTCCCCCGGGGTTTTGTCCTTACACACTACACCTTCGCCGCTAGGTAATTGATTTCTTAACTGGTCGTTCCATTGTTTTAAATCGTAACCAGCCATTTGTGCTGGTGTGCAAGTGTTCGTCAAGCAATCGTTATTGGTTTCTGCTTGATTGTTGTAGTTACCCACTGCATTTGCTCGTACTCGGTCAGCTATATCGTAAGCAAGCAAAGTGGCCTGTGAGCGAAAATATGCACTTTGATTGTTTCGTAGGCTTGTGGATTGCAAGCCAGCCAGGCCGAGCAAACCCAAGGCAAGTATCACCACTGCGATCAAGACTTCTATTAACGTGAAACCGTTGGCTGTTTTCATGGGTGACTAAAATGGGGGTAAGCAAGATGTAATATTCGAGGCGGTGCTCGCTACTGTGTCAGTGTTGGGTATGCCGTCATTGTTGGCATCTAGGCCCATGCGCACTCGACCTATGGAGTTGACAATAATTAATCGGGAAGTGTTTGCTTCCGGCGTGTTGTTACCGTCGCTGTTGTTACAAATCACAAAGCTGCCATTGTTATTGCTTTGCCCGGATGGAGTAAATCGAATGAAGTTGCTGAAATTATTTCCGCGTAAGGTATAGGACGGTGTTAACGCTGCATAAGTCTTGAGAAGCACATCGTTTCCAGTGTCGAACTCTCCATTGCCATTTGCGTCCGTGAAAACATCCCAACCTTGCTCCCAATTAGCTGAGGCCCACGCAGTTTGACCGACGTTAGTCGATGATTTGTCGTCAACTTTGCGCACAGTCACCGATCTGCCACGTTTTACCGCTTCGCTTCGAGCCAAATTCAATGCTGTGACCAATTCGTTCGCTGATGTGGTTAAACGGTTGTTGCTGATAATCGATGTAAAGCTTGGAATTGCAATACCCACCAGAACGCCGGCGATAGCGATGGTCACCATCAGCTCGACCAGCGTGAATCCTTTAGATGTTTCGGTGAATAATTTTTGCATAATTTATTGGATTGTGACTCACGTGGTTGGGCGGAAATGAACTCAAACTCTGTTGCTGTTATTTGCCGCTCCGACCCACGATAAGTGCATTTCTACTGCGCGAACGGGGAAGCGGTGGCTCGTCAAAATCGAATTTGAAGATAGCACAGGATTTAACAAAGTTATGCGAGTTAAACCACAATCGCAATGTGAGTGTTTACGGATTTTCGCCAAAATGGCGATCTCGGCAATGAAGTGTCTTAGATTTTTAAAATGAGTGTTTTTCGGCAAGATCAGCTTTCTCTAACTACAATCTTAACGGAGCTTAGCTACAATCACAGCAATGTAAAATTCTAATCAGGTGAACTGGCAATCGCAGTTTGCACTGGTTTGACAGTTTTAAATTATGTTCGATAAATTTGGAGGAGAAAATTGTGGCAACAATTCTTGCTGTAGACGATTCCGCATCAATGAGGCAGATGGTGGCGTTTACCTTAAAAGGCGCGGGTTATAACGTGGTGGAAGCTGTTGACGGAGCGGATGCCTTGAACAAAGCCAAAGCGCAAGCTTTCGATTGCGTGGTTACCGATGTAAATATGCCAAACAAGGACGGAATTGAGTTGATTAGAGACTTACGCGCTTTGCCCAACTACAAGTTTACGCCAATGTTGATGTTAACCACTGAGGCGGGAACGGATAAAAAGCAGCAGGGCAAAGATGCCGGTGCAACCGGCTGGATAGTGAAGCCATTCAATCCAGACCAGCTCTTGAAAACGATCAAAAAAGTGATGGGCTAAATATCCGCCTCTTCAGAGACATCAGCACCGGGTAATTCTATGTCAATCGATATGGCGCAATTTCATCAGGTTTTTTTCGAAGAAAGTTTCGAAGGGCTTGACGCGATGGAATCTGGATTGCTCAATCTTGATTTGGGGGATGTTAACGTCGAAGACATCAACACCATTTTCCGCGCCGCGCATTCTATAAAAGGCGGTAGCGGGACTTTCGGTTTTACCGCGGTTTCCGACTTTACCCATGTCATGGAGACCTTGCTCGATGAAATGCGCGACGGCCGTAGAAAAATCACCCAACCCGCGGTTGATGTGTTGTTGGGGTCAGTCGATTGCCTGAGAGATATGCTGCAATCGATACAAAACGGCAGTGAAGTAGACCAATCCGATGTGGCTGAGCATAAATTAGCCTTGGATAGCGAACTGAATAACGCTGTTCCGAACATTCCCTCGGTTGGAAAACAGACAGCAAAAGCCTCTGAGGTTCTGTCTGCTGATGATGTTAAGCAAATAGCGGGTTGGGTTATCGCATTCAGTCCGCACTTACATCTATTGAAGACCGGCAACGAGCCGGTGCGGATGTTTAGGGAATTAGCGTCGCTGGGGAAGTTGACCACAACCGCAGACTTGCAAGGCGTGCCGAATCTTTACGATTTGGATCCTGAAGAGTGTCATTTGTCGTGGAAGTTGGAGGTGTCGGGCGATATCCCGGAAACGGAAATCGACGAGATTTTCGATTGGGTTGAGGACGATTGCGATTTGGCTAAACAACCGATCTACAAAACGTCCACAAGTTCTACACAAGCCGAGGTGTCAGCAGACATAGCGATAAAACCCGTTACAAATAGCGTTGCTAGAGAAATAAGCGCTGAGTTTACAAGTACCGAAGAATCCGAGGCTAATGCGGTAGACCGTAAAAACGGTAAAAAAGAGGACGCAAAAGCCGCACCGAAAGGTTCAAGTTCCATTCGTGTGGATACTAGTAAAATCGATACCTTGATCAACATGGTCGGGGAGTTGGTCATTACGCAATCCATGCTCAGTTTGTTAGGTGAACATTTTGAACTTAATAAATTGGATCAATTGAAAAACGGTCTTTCCCAGTTAGAGCGACATACCCGCGAGCTGCAAGAAAGCGTGATGAACATTCGCATGCTGCCTATCAGTTTCGTGTTTAGCCGTTTCCCGCGATTGGCGCATGACATCAGCAGCAAACTCGGCAAAAAAATCGAACTTAAATTGGTGGGTGAAAACACCGAAGTGGATAAGACAGTTGTCGAATTGCTCAGCGATCCTCTGGTTCATTTAGTCAGAAACAGCCTGGATCATGGCATTGAAATGCCGGATGTCAGGCTGGCGGCCGGAAAGCCCGAAACGGGTACGGTGACCCTTGAGGCCTATCATCGCGGCGGCAATATCGTGATTGAAGTGACTGACGATGGTAAAGGCCTCGACAAAGATAAATTACGGGCCAAGGCAATTGAAAAGGGTTTGATCGATCCCGATGCAATCTTAAGCGATAAGCAAACATACGAGCTTATTTTTATGCCTGGGTTTTCTACGGCCGAAAAGCTTACCGATATTTCCGGTCGCGGCGTAGGCATGGATGTGGTACGACGTAATATCCAGGCCTTGGGCGGCAACATAGAAATCCTTTCCGAGTTGGGCAAAGGATCTACCATTTCCATTCACCTCCCGCTTACGCTGGCTATCCTGGATGGTCAGTCGATTGCGGTAGGCGACGAAACCTACATCTTACCGTTGGGCTCTATTATCGAGTCACTCCATGTCAAGGAAGACAGGCTCAATCGAGTGGCGGGCAAAGGGGAAACTTTCCTGTTACGCGGCCAATATCTGCCGATTATCAGAATGCATCAAATTTTTAACGTACCCACCGCGAAAACCACCAAGCTAACCGAAGGTTTAATTGTAGTTGTCGAAGGGCAAGGTTTGCGTTGCGGATTGTTCGTAGATGATTTACTTGGGCAACAGCAAGTGGTGATCAAGTCGCTGGAAGCGAATTATCGACGGATTGAAGGTGTATCTGGTGCAACTATTCTGGGTGATGGTTCCGTGGCCCTGATTCTTGATATCCCCGGTCTCGTGCGTTTGTCCAATCAATAAACCTAATCTAAAGCGTGTCATGTCGGAAATAATCGAACACAGCATTACAGACCAGCAAGATGCAAAGCGGTTGGACACTAGTTTGCAGTTTTTAAGCTTTACCTTGGGCCAGGAAGAATATGGTGTAGATATTCTAAGAGTTCAGGAAATTCGCAGTTGGGAACCGGTATCGCGAATTCCTAATGTGCCTGCTTATGAAAAAGGCGTAGTCAATCTTCGCGGCGCGATTGTGCCTATCATCGACTTACGTGAGCGCTTTCAACTGGGACACAGTGACTATTCGCCTCTGACGGTAGTTGTGGTTTTGCAAGCGCGTATGGCCGATAAAACCAGGATCATCGGGGTTGTGGTGGATTCTGTTTCAGATGTTGTCGATGTGAATAAAAAAAGTATCCAAAGCGCGCCGAATTTTGGTGCAAAAGTCAGTACTGAATTTATCAATGGCCTGGTTTCAGTAAACGGCCGAATGGTGATGCTGTTGGATGTAGATAAATTATTAAAACTTGATGGCCTGGATGGTGAAGATGAAAGTTGAAAAAAGAGCTGTTTATGGCTGGGTTGTAACGGAGGATATGCAATGAAACTCAATCACCCTGTGACCGATCGCGAAGTCTTAATGAAGCCAGGCACCATTTTGGTCACGCGCACCAATTTGAAAGGCATTATTACCTATGCAAACGACGCTTTTATCGAAATCAGCGGCTTTAGCAAGGATGAGCTTGTGGGGGCTAATCATAATATGGTTCGCCATCCTGACATGCCGCCGGCAGCATTTGAAGATTTATGGACTTGTTTGAAGGCTGGACGCCCTTGGACCGCACCCGTTAAAAATAGGACCAAGACCGGAGATTATTACTGGGTAGAGGCAAACGTTACACCGGTGTTCAAGAATGGCAAAGTACAGGAATACCTGTCGGTTCGTTACGCGCCATCCCGGGAGCAAATTCAGCAGGCAGAATCCTTATATGAAAAACTGAATGCCAATAAAGCCACAATAAGGCCCAAGGGAATTAGTGCGGTAATCAAGAAATTATTGGAATTGGGCCTGTGGAAAAAAGTCGGGATTATCTACCTGATCTTTTTGTTGCCGACAATCAATTCCATTTACGACCATTACATGGAACAAAAGTACCCGGAGATGTTCCTGTTTTTGGGCTTGGCGGGATTTGCCTCAATATTGGGATACTCGGTGATTCGTAATGTGGTCAAGGCTTTAGAGAAGTCGATTAGTATTTCCTATCGCATGGCGGATGAGCAATTCCGGAATACGATAGATTTGGACCGTGGTGATGAGATCGGCGATTTCTATCGGGCTTTATACGGCATGCAGGTTAAATTGAATTCTGATTTGGCATATTCCAAACAAGTAGCATCAGAAGCGATGCGGATTAAACAAGCGCTCGACAATGTGCAGTCCTGTGTCATGGTGGCTAACAATGATTTAGACATCATTTATATGAATAAGACCGTGGCGGAAATGTTTCAAAATGCCGAAGCGGACATTCGTAAACAATTGCCTGACTTCAATGCCAGCAAGCTGATGGGCGCGAATATCGATCAATTCCATAAAAAACCCAGCCACCAACGCGGCCTTTTGGCAAATCTATCCAGCACGTTTAGTTCGGCGTTAGTGATTGGTGGTCGACACATGAATATTGTTGCCAATCCGGTTAATAACGACGAAAACGAGCGTATCGGCATCGTGGTCGAATGGTTGGATAGAACGCATGAAGTAAAAATCGAGCAGGAAATTGCCAGCATAGTGGAGGCGGTCAAGGCCGGTGAATTGTCCAGCCGGATCGAGATGGCCGATAAACAAGGCTTTTTCGAAACGCTTAGCGAAGGCATCAACGAACTAACCGATGTGATCGAAAACGTCTTTAGAGATGTTGGCAGTACCATGCAAAGTATGGCCTCCGGGGATTTGACCAATCGAATCACCAGTGATTACCAAGGCGTATATTTAAACTGTAAGAACGATATTAATACCACTATCGATAAACTGAACGAGATTTTCGGTCAAGTTAGCGAGTCCGCCCATTTTATTAATAACTCATCCCAAGAAATTGCCAGCGGTAACAACAATTTGTCGCAACGCGCCGAACAACAGGCCGCGAATTTGCAGGAAACTGCCGCCAGCATGGAGGAACTGACCAGCACTGTGAAAAATAATGCCGATAATGCCCAGCAAGCCAATGCAGTAGCTAATAACGCCAGAGAGTTGGCTGAAAAAGGTGGGAATGTCGTCAAGGCGGCCGTTTCCGCCATGCAGGAAATCAACGAGAGCAGTAATAAGATTGCCGATATCATTAGCGTGATTGATGAAATTGCCTTCCAAACCAATTTGTTGGCCTTGAATGCGTCAGTGGAAGCAGCTAGAGCAGGCGAGCAAGGTAGGGGCTTTTCAGTCGTGGCCACAGAGGTGAGAAATCTGGCACAACGCAGTGCCACTGCGGCCCGGGAGAGTAAAGAGCTTATTCAAACCAGTGTGCAAAAAGTCAGAGCTGGCACCGAGTTTGTGAACGAAACAGGTAAAGCTTTGAACGAAATTGTGGCTGGTGTGCAAAAGGTAGGGGATATTGTCGCGCAGATTGCCGACGCAAGTGTCGAGCAATCTGCGGGAATAGGCCAGGTGAATCAGGCAGTAGCGCAAATGGACGAAATTACCCAACAAAACGCGGCCTTAGCCGAAGAAGCATCCGCCGCCAGTGTTTCAATGAGCGACTTGTCGACGAATATGGTCGAAATGTTGGCGTTTTTCAAAACAGAAAAAAAATCCGGGCAGCAAAAAGTTGTTCATCATGCCGATAGTTCCAGCGTCGTTCGTGCAGAGGCCAATAGAGCGGCACCATCGCAACCGGTTCGTCAGCCGAGTAGTTTTAAGCAAACCTCGCAAGCCGACGACGAATGGCAGGATTTTTAGCGGAGTTGCTTGATTGACCAAACCATTAGATAGGGAATAGCCGCCATGACAGCCGATTTAGAATCCAATCAGCACGTTGAGCAATTTCTAACTTTCGAGTTAGAAGGCGAAGCATATGGCATCGAAATTTTGAAAGTCCAAGAAATCAGAGGCTGGGAGCCGATTAGAAAAATTCCCAATACGCCTGATTTTGTTAAAGGTGCGTTGAATTTACGCGGTTCCATTGTGCCGATTGTCGATCTGCGCGAACGTTTTCAGATGCAAAAAGTTGAATATACGCCGGTGACGGTCGTTATTGTGATGAGTGTCAATACTGCTTCGGGTGCTTCGGTGATGGGTATCGTCGCCGATGCGGTATCGGATGTGTTGGATATTAAGCTGTCCGATATAAAAGAAGCGCCGAATTTGGGTTCGAGAATCAATACTCAATATATGCGCGGCATGTTCGTCGGCAAGAAAAATATGGTGATGTTATTGGATGTCGATAAGCTTTTAAATCCGGAGGAGTTTGTCGATATTGCCGGGCTTGCTGCTATGTCAGAGGGTAAATGAGCGCGAGGATTGTAGCGGTCCTTAATCAGAAAGGCGGGGTAGGAAAAACCACAACTTCGGTCAATTTGACTCACGCGCTGGCTAAACTGGGTAAGAAAATTACGGTGATAGACTTTGACCCACAGAGTCATTTGGCCGTTTCGCTAGGTTCGGTAGATCCGCAAAAGAGTGGGATTGATAAGGTTTTGTTGGAAGGAGTAAGTCTCGCGGAGCAATTAATTCCGGTTAGAAAGAATCTGAATTTGGTGGTTGCCGGCCCTAGATTGCAGGAAATTGAGCAATTGACGGATGGTGGGGCCAGACGCGGCGATCTCCTCCGCAGCGCTTTGCTTGATGGCAATCGCGATGAAGATTTTATCTTTATCGATTGTCCCCCTTCTTCCGGGGTATTGGTAGCCAATGCCTTGTTTGCCGCCGATGAAATATTGGTGCCGATGACCAGTGATTATCTAGCATTACAAGGCTTGTCGCATTTGGTGGGAACCATCAAGAAATTCGAAAGCGCTTTGAAAAGGCCCTATAAATTTTCTCTGGTCATGTCCAGGTATATTCCGACCAGACGTATTTCAAAGGAGGTGTTGAGTGTCATACAAAAATACTTCCCAGGGCAAATTTTGGCGACCACCATTCGGGAAACTGCCTTACTTGCCGAGTGCCCCAGTTTCGGTAAAACCATTTTTGAATATCGCCCCGGCTGCCGTTCCGCACGAGATTTTACGGCACTTGCTAAAGATTTTTTGGAAGGGAGAATGATGTAATGGCGGAACAAGATGAAGATAGTTTGATCGGTTACGATCCTTTGGCTTGGATGCATCGATCAGATTTCAAGCAAGACTCACAAAAAGCCGAAGTTGCCGAATCAGCAGCGGATAGTTGGACAGAACTTGCGAGCCCGACAGAGGTGTCGTCAAACCTTGAGATGGATCTGAGTCAAGCGCCGGCCGATGTTTCTGAGCTATCTACGTCCGAAGGTGAGAGAGCAGTTTTGGTATTGGAACCGGTACTGAATATTCAAAATGTGGCGGTTCTCCACCAACGCCTGACGCAGATGCTCAGCAATTTTGAGGCTATCGATATCGATGCTTCCGGTGTGACGATGATAGATACTGCGACTTTGCAACTGTTATTGATTTTAAAGCAAACCGCAATTGGCTTGCAGAAATCCATTTCTATCGATTTTCCTTCCGATAAATTTATTGAAGCATCGGAGTTGTTGGGGATTGCCGAAATGCTGGAAGTTGATCAGGCGGCATCCGGCTTCTTTTGATGGGGCACTACCCGAATATACAAAATGAAAGAAAAAGCGCGCGAGTTTGAATATACCCAAGCAGATTTTGATGTTCTAAGGAAAATATCCAACCAATATTCCGGAATCTTGGTGCCGGACGATAAATTTGACATGTTTTATTCGAGATTGTCGAAACGGGTCCGCATGCTGGGCTTCACCAGCTTCAAACAGTATTGTCACTATTTGAAACACAACCCGGATACTGAGTTTACTGAATTTATTAATGCTGTCACCACTAACCTCACTTCTTTTTTTCGCGAAAATCACCACTTTGAATATTTAAGCAAGACGGTTGTACCGGGTTTGCTTAAAAAACATGCCGGGACTAAACAGATTAAAGTTTGGTCCGCAGGTTGCTCGACAGGTGAGGAGCCTTATTCTTTGGCGATGACCTTGAAGGAAAGCGTCCCGGCTGATTGGACTGTAAATATTCTGGCTACCGATCTTGATACGAATGTCTTGGCCACCGCCGCAGCCGGCATTTACATGGCTGATCGCGTGACAGGAATAGCCGAGCAACGCCTCAAACGCTGGTTTCAAAAAGGTGTGGGTGGACAAGCGAACAAGGTGCGAGTTAAACCGGAATTGAAAGAATTGATAGAGTTTAAACAATTGAATTTGATGCAGGAGTGGCCCTTGAAAGGGTATTTTGATTTTATTTTTTGCCGAAACGTTTTGATTTATTTTGATCGGGAAACCAAGGCGATGTTAGCGAATCGTTACTGCGGCTTATTGGAGGAGGGCTCATATTTGTTCATTGGCCATTCAGAATCCTTGCATCAGCTCGATACCGGATTCAGTTTAGTAGGTAATACTATCTACAGGAAGTCGAGTAAGTGAGTCATGTGCCCCATGTGGAAAGATCGCTTATCGCCGGCTTCGAAAATGTTAATCGGTATTGGGATCAAGAAAATCAAATAGTGGCGGCAAAATTGATGCCCGGTGACTACTACGTCACCAAACAGGATGAAATGATTACTACCGTGCTGGGTTCTTGCGTGGCAGCTTGTATAAGGGATGTGGTGACCGGCGTCGGGGGGATGAATCATTTCATGTTGCCGGAGACCAGTAAAAGTCGTTTGAACGACAGAGACGAAGCCGTCGTTGGCAATGCCTCGCGCTATGGCAATTACGCGATGGAACATTTGATCAATGCTATTTTGAAAAATGGCGGTAAGCGTAAAAACTTGGAAGTTAAGTTGTTCGGCGGCGGCAAAATCATCGCTACCCTGGGTGATGTGGGAGCCAGAAACATTCAATTCGTTTTGGATTATGTGGATACTGAAGCGTTGAATCTGGTTTCTCATGATTTGGGCGATATTTATCCGCGTAAGGTGAATTTTTTTCCGCACACCGGACGGGTCAGAATGAAAAAAATTAAAGATTTACACAACCAAACTATCTTCCTGCGCGAGAAGCAATATAGTTCGAGTATCAAGGACGCACCGGTTGAAGGTAGCGTAGAGCTATTTTAGGAAACCAGGATGACAAAAATTAAGCTATTGATTGTTGATGACTCGGCATTAATTCGCCAAATGCTGACGCAAATTTTTAATGAGGCAGGCGATATTGAAGTAGTCGGCACGGCTAGCGATCCGATTATTGCTAGGGAAAAAATAAAGGCCTTGAATCCCGACGTATTAACATTGGACGTAGAAATGCCGCGAATGGATGGGCTGACATTTTTACGTAATTTGATGCGCTTAAGGCCTATGCCGGTGGTCATGATTTCAACGTTGACCGAAAAAGGCGCCGAAGTGACCCTTGATGCGTTGGCGCTCGGCGCGGTTGATTTTGTGGCGAAACCAAAAGTCGATGTCTCCCATGGCTTACGAGCCTATGCCGATGAGATTATCGGTAAAATCAGGATGGCCGCTCAGGCAAAAGTCAAAGCTTTGGAAACCAATCGGGTTGATGTCCCTACCCTTAGTTCAGTGAATGAGAATGCAATTGGTACGATGAAAAAGCATTTCAAAACGACTCATAAAATCGTGGCGTTGGGTTCTTCAACGGGCGGCACCGAAGCGGTCAAGGAACTGGTAAAAAGTCTGCCGAGAACGGCGCCGGCGATTGTCATTACCCAACATTTGCCCCTCGCCTTCAGCGCTTCGTTTGCCAAACATGTAAACGAGGCTTCCGACATGACTGCCTGCGTGGCTAGCGATGGGCAGCTGATATTGCCCGGAAATATCTATATAGCGCCAGGTGATCAACATCTCATGGTTGTGAGAGATGGCGCTCGTTACGCGTGTCGCCTTGATGATGGTCCGCCTGTCAACAGACATAAGCCTTCCGTGGATGTTCTGTTTCGATCAGTTGCCGAAAATGTTGGTAGCAATGCGGTCGGGGTTATGTTGACGGGCATGGGGGCGGATGGTGCCAGAGCCATGCTTGAAATGCGTGAGGCCGGAGCCATCAATATAGTGCAGGATGAAGCATCCAGTATAGTTTGGGGTATGCCTGGCGAAGCCTACAAACTGGGGGCCGCGCATCATGTGTTATCCTTGGGGAAAATAGCGGAAAAAATCCTGGCCCTGGTGGATTGAAGATATGTTGCAGTTCCTAAAAGATAACGCGCTCCTGGTTTTATTCACGCTGGTAGTTTTGTTATTGCCTTTGTTTTCGTCCAATGCGCTGGTTTATTGGCTAGCGGCCCCAATTGCAACGATATTGTGGATGGTCAATGCATTTCGTGCTCAACGTGCGCAAGAGTCAGCCTCGACAAATAGCAAGGAGCTAAGCGAAGCCGAATTGGTGCGTGCGATTGATGACTATTTATTACATCTAAAAGATTGTATTGACCAAGAAGCATCCTATTTCCGCGCGGAATTGGAACAGCTCAAATCCATGCTCGCCGATGCGGTGAGCACGATGTCCAACAGCTTCAATAGCTTGGCTAGTTTGACGTCCGGGCAGTCATCGATAGTATATTCGTTGGTAAGTGATCTGGAAGGAAGTACCGACAAAGGGCGTAGTAGTCTCAATTTCACGAGTTTTGCCCAGGAAACCGATAATGTCTTGCAGTTTTTTATCGACCATATTCTGCAAATCAGTAAGCAGAGCATGGAGATGGTTGCGGTTATCAATGACGTTGGCGGCCATATGGCTCATGTCGAGAAACTGTTGGGCGATGTGCAAAAAATTGCCGATCAAACCAATTTGTTGGCGCTGAATGCCGCCATCGAAGCAGCCAGGGCAGGAGAAGCCGGTCGAGGTTTCGCGGTGGTTGCGGGAGAAGTGCGGAATCTATCGAAAAATTCCGATAAGTTCAGTGAAGAAATTAAGCGCGTGGTAAAGGCTTCCAAGGATAATATCCACGAAGCGCAAACCATGATTGAAATAATGGCCTCCAAAGACATGAACGTGGCGATTAGTTCCAAGGCCAGTATCGACAAGATGATGGATGATATCGCCGTCATTAATGCCAATATCTCCAGCAATGTCGGCGAAATTTCCCAATTGACAAATAAAATTGAGTTCAGTGTCGGTAATGCCGTGCGAGGGCTGCAATTTGAGGATATGGCTCGGCAATTGATCGAATATTTACAGTTCAATTTACAGCATTTCGGCTCGCTATCCGACGAGGTAAGCATAGGGTTGGGTGTATTTAAAACGGGTAGCGATGCAAATTGGCGCGATCAATTACAGCAAGGTTCTGACCGTTTGAAAATCATGAAGCAGCAGTGGCAAGTCAGAAAATCGCATATTGTTTCGCAATCTTCCATGGACGAAGGCGATGTGGACCTGTTTTAACGTGAATGTATGGTAATGACATGATAATTTGTGAGGCTAGAGAATATGGGTATTGAGGCACGCGTTGATGGGGGAGTGCTGTCGATAAAAATAAGCGGCCGGTTCGATTTCGGTGTGCACAATGAGTTTCGCGAAGCAACCAAGCTGGTTGAAAATGGCGTAAAACTGATAGAGGTGGATTTGAACGGCACTGAATACTTAGATAGTTCTGCCCTTGGGATGCTGTTAGTTCTACGAGATAAGATGGCTGGCGATAAGTCGGCCATACGGATTAAAAATTCGCGTACCGAAGTAAAAAAAATTTTGGAAATCGCTAATTTTGATAAATTATTTACACTGTCCTGAGCAATCCCGCTTTTTTATATAATCTAATGGCGCGATCAAACCGGCAACGGGTTGCGTAGCCGCCAACACTCCATGAACCAACAGACTGACTTTTCCAGTTCCGATTTCATTAGAAATTTTTTCCAGCGATTTCTACCCAATTCCCAAGTTGTCTCCCTAGCCATAGTTTTGCTGGGCGGCTTTTTATTGATATACGGCTTGTTGGATTTGCTGATGCCGGTCTTCGTGGCGATTGTGTTGGCGTATCTATTGGAAGGGCTGGTGGTTAAAGCCGAACAGCGCCAATTGGGGCGTTTAGTTTCCGTGCATCTGGTGTTCTTTGCGTTTATGGCTGCGCTGGGCTTTGTGTTGTTCGTACTAGTGCCGATAGTGTCCGAGCAAACAGTGCAACTGGTGCAACACATTCCGGAAATTGTCTCCAGCACCCAAGCCGAAATTATGCGTTTCCCTGAGCGTCATCCCGAACTCATTTCGGAAGTTCGAATTCGGGAAATCATGTTTTCCATTCAGCAAGACTTGCTCAAGTATGGTCAGGATTTAATCTCCGGCTCTGCTCAATCGTTTGTAGGATTGGTGGCGGTGATTATTTATTTGTTTTTGGTGCCGTTGATGGTGTTTTTCTTTCTGAAGGATAAACAGGTTTTATTAGGTTGGTTTGTGCAGTTTCTGCCGAAGGATACCAGTCTCAGCTTGCGGGTCTGGCATGAGGTGGATAGGCAAATCGCCAATTACGTTAGAGGCAAATTTCTTGAAGTGTTTATCCTGTGGGCGATCAGTTACATAGTCTTCTGGTTGTTGGGCTTGAATTACGCGATGTTGCTTGCGGTACTGATGGGATTGTCCGTGATGATTCCTTATGTCGGCGCGACATTGGTGACTTTTCCGGTGTTGGCTGTGGCCTACGTTCAGTGGGGTGTGGGTGGCAACGATCACTTTATGTACGTATTTATCGCTTATTCGGTGATTCAGGCTCTGGACGGCGTGATATTGGTGCCGTTGCTGTTTTCTGAGGCCGTAAATTTGCACCCTATCGCGATTATCGTCGCCATTCTGTTTTTTGGCGGCTTGTGGGGATTTTGGGGGGTGTTTTTTGCGATACCCTTGGCCACGCTGGTTAAAGCGGTGTTAATGGCGTGGCCAAAGGCTGAAATCAGTCAAGCATTAGTCTGATAGCTTTACAAATTGTCCGATGCAAAATCCGCCAGCCGCGAACGCTCGCCGCGCCGCAACGTAATATGGGCGCTATTCGGCCAAGATTTGAAACGATCAACCACATAGGTCAAACCGGAGCTGGTAGCGGTTAGATACGGCGTATCGATTTGTGCCAGATTGCCGATGCAGATAATTTTTGTACCCGGTCCTGCCCGGGTAATCAAAGTCTTCATCTGTTTAGGCGTCAGATTTTGCGCTTCGTCGATAATCAAATAGCGATTCAGAAAAGTCCGGCCGCGCATAAAGTTCAGCGAACGAATTTTTACCCGGTTCATCATCACGTTTTGCGACGCGCCTTGTTCCCATTCGGTCGTGCCGGAGCGGCTGCCCAGCAATTCCAGGTTGTCCATCAACGCCCCCATCCACGGTGCCATTTTTTCCTCCTCCGTGCCGGGTAAAAAACCAATGTCTTCGCCAACCGGCATGGTCTCCCGCGTCATGATAATTTCCAGATAGGCTTTGCTTTCCAGTGTCAAAGACAAGCCGGCTGCCAGTGCCAGCAAGGTTTTACCGGTGCCGGCCGAACCGATCAGCGTCACGAAATCCACGTTCGGATCCAGCAGAGCATTCAACGCAAAATTTTGCTCACGGTTTTTGGCGGAAATGCCCCAGATACTATTGTGCTTAGTGCGGTAATCGCGGGCCAATTGCAACACCGCCGTGTCGCCTTCACGGCTTTTCACAATGGCTTCGAAATTATCTTCGCCTTCCATATACAGATATTGGTTGGGATACCATTCTGCAACCAGCGGACCATTCACGCGGTAGTACGTATGGTCGTTTTCCTGCCACGATTCCATCTTGCCGCCGTGTTCCTCCCAAAAGTCGCTGTCCAGCGCCATTGTGCCGGTGTAGAGCAGGTCTATGTCTTCAATGGTTTGATCATTATGGTAATCCTCGGCACTGATCTGTAGCGCGGCTGCTTTGATGCGCATGTTGATGTCTTTGGAGACCAGGATTACCTTCACATCCGGGTATTCCTTACCCAAGGCCAATACGATACTCAGGATGGAATTATCGGCAATTTGCCCGGGTAGGTCGGCGGGTAGCAGATGCGACAATTGCCGGGTTTGAAAATACAGACGGCCGTCGAATTCGCGTTCGCCGTTGAGTGAATGTTCGATGCGCGAAAGCGGCAAGCCGGCATTGATGGTTTGCTGATCGGCATCGCGGATTAATTCGTCCAAAAATCGGCTGACTTGGCGGACGTTGCGCGATACATCGGATAAGCCTTTTTTGGCGTGATCCAGTTCCTCCAGCACCACCATCGGAATGAAAACATTGTGTTCTTGAAAGCGAAAGATGGACGTTGGGTCGTGCATCAGTACGTTGGTGTCCAACACGAACAATTTTTTGCCGGCGGATTGAATATTCATATTATCCTTGTAAAAAGCGTGGAAAGACGGTTTCAGCAGAAACCCGGTGCTGCGCTGAATGTATTTCTACTCTATCTGTGGAGTTATCGTCAACCGAGCTATCGCTTGGTCTGTGTCCGATAAGTGCTGATGCCTTAGAGTCAAAGGACTAGTGCGATCTCACCGTCAATTCCGGCTTTTTTAAAAATCCTTGTGCCAATAATCGACTACTCTCCAGGTTCTCTATACTTAAGCCGTCGTCATTGCCTTGGTATAGTCGGTTACAATAGAGCGCATATGTCGCGACAACTTAATTTGTATCGGTATTTTTAGGATAGCTATTTATGACATTCTCACCCTCAAGCCAGCCAGACTTGGATTGGAGCCAGATTAGGGAAACCATCAAACTGTTGACCGTCTCGGTTGCTCAGGTTGAAGGCAGTATGAAAGCCGGCGACGAGTCGGTTTCAGCCTTGGCCGACTCGTTTACCGGTATGGTTGAAGAGATGAAAAATATCCATCAGATACTGAGCGGTTTTCAGCAGAGCGAGAGCCGCGACCAGGCTCTGGCGCATTGCGAGGCGACCCAGCATAAAATCTATTCGGCGATTGTGGCGTTCCAGTTTTATGATCGCCTGCAGCAATGCTTGCAACACGTGACCAACAATCTAAAAGGCTTGTCGATCATCATCGATACGCCGCACAGGTTATATAATCCTGCCGAATGGTATAAGTTTCAGGAAAGCATTCGTAACCAGTACACTATGGAATCTGAAAAAGTGATGTTTGATGCTATCCATCAGGGTAAAAGCGTCGATGAAGCGCTAGCCTTGTTTCAACAAGCAAACCAGCAAAGCGACGATGATGAAATCGAACTGTTTTAATTTTACTTGGCTACTTAAATCGTAAATGAAAAAAAAATCTCTGTTAATTTTGTGCCCTCTGTTACTGATATTAACGGCGTGTAGTAATCCAGGCTCAGAACCGCCTGTGGCGGGAAGTGTACCGGCCAAAAAAGCCCCGTCTAAAAAATCGGCGGCAAACAAAGTACCTGCGGCCACTGCAAAAAAACCGGCGTCTCCCCCCGATACCGCGACCTATCCCATCGAAAGCGTTAGCAATAACTTTAAAGATGAACCGAATCTGCCGACCTTTCGCGCCGAGCCGTTGATGCCGCCGGCCGATATTCCGCCGCCTGCGCCAGCCAGTCCTGCTCTGACAGCACCCGCTCCCGCGGCGGCGGCTACGGCAACTGCGCCGGCACCGAGGTTTGTCATAGAAGACGCGCGCATCCCCAGCGGCACGCCGCCGGCGGTGGTGGCTTTAATTAGCGAGTCCGACCGCAGCCGCAACAGCGGCGATCTCGATGCGGCGGTGGTGGTGATGGAGCGCGCCTTACGTATCGATTCGCGCAATCCGACCCTGACCTATAAACTGGCGCAGCTCAGAATCAAACAAAATAAACCGCAACTCGCTGAAGAGCTGGCCGGCAAGGCGGCTTTGCTGGCAGGTGGCGACCTCGATCTGAAACGCAAAAGCTGGTTGCTGATCGCCGAAGCGCGGCAAATGCAGCAAAATTCTCAAGGCGCCAGAGAAGCTAAAGCCAAAGCGGACAGCTTTTTCGGTCGCTAGTGGCTGAGAGTTCCAAGCCGGCGCTGTCGAGCGCCGCCGCAAAATTGGCGGATATTTTCGGCGAAGGCGGCGCCTTAGCCGAGATTATCAACGGCTACTCGCCGCGCGCCGCGCAAATAGAGATGGCAGAGCAGATTGTTTATGCCATCGAGTCGCAGCAAAATCTGATTGCCGAGGCTGGGACCGGTACCGGAAAGACCTTTGCTTATCTCATTCCCGCGATTCTATCCGGCAAGAAAGTCATCGTTTCCACCGGTACCAAAAATCTACAAGATCAATTGTTCAACAAGGATTTGCCGGTGATACGCAAAGCCTTGAGCAAGCGGCCGTTCAAGGCCAGTTTGTTGAAAGGCCGCGCCAATTATTTGTGCACATATCGATTGGAACAGGCACTGAATTCCGCGTTCGGTTACAGTCAGGAAGACGCGGCGGCGCTGGCGCAAATCAAGGCTTGGTCGAAACGCACCAAGGCTGGTGACGTTTCGGAAGTGGCCGATGTGCACGACGGCGATCCCGTCTGGTTTCACGCGACTTCGACCACCGACAATTGCTTGGGCCAAAATTGCCCGGATTATGCCGACTGCTTTCTGACCAAAGCCCGCAAGCAGGCACAGGAAGCCGAAATCGTCGTGGTCAATCATCATCTGCTGTGCGCCGACTGGTCGATTCGCGAAACCGGTTTCGGCGAATTATTGCCCGATGCCGAAGTGGTCATCATCGACGAAGCCCATCAACTGGCTGATACCGCCTCCAATTTTTTGGGGGTGACGATCAGCGGCAAGCAGTTGGTCGATCTGGCCGACGACAGCTTGGCCGAATATTTTACTGACGCCAAGGATATGCCGGACTTACGTACCGCCTGCGAAGACTTGCAACACGAAGTGAAGGATTTGCGCTTGGCGTTTGGTCTGGAATTGCGGCGCGGCGATTGGCAGGACATCGAAACCAATCCAAAAATTGCCGGCGCGTTGGAATCCTTGCAAAAGCAACTGGCACGACTGACCGATCAACTGGAGCGCGCCTCGGTGCGCAGCAAAGGTCTCGAATCCTGCTTTGATCGCGCCGAAGCGCTAGACGCGCAACTGGAAACGCTGATTAACGACAAGGATGGACAGTGGATCAAATGGTACGAAACCTACAGTAAGTCATTTACCCTCAGCCGTACTCCGCTGGATATTGCCAAGGAATTTCGCGGCTTCATGGCCCGGCATAAAGCTACGTGGATTTTTACCTCGGCCACCCTGAGTGTGGCGAATAATTTCGTGCATTTTTCCAAGAATCTGGGTTTGAGCGGAGCGCTCAGCCAGAGCTGGGAGAGTCCGTTCGATTACCCGAATCAGGCCCTGTTTTACCATCCCAAAGGTCTGCCGCAGCCCAGCGATCCGGACTTTACCGACAAAATTGTCGAGTTTGCCTTGCCGGTGCTGGAAGCCAGCCGGGGCCGGGCGTTTTTCCTGTTTACCAGTCACCGCGCCTTGCAACGCGCCGCGCAATTGCTGGAAGGCAAGCTCGACCATCCCATCCTGGTACAAGGTACCAAGTCCAAAGGCGTATTGCTGGATCAGTTCAAGGAACTGGGCAACGCAGTATTGTTGGCAACCGCCAGTTTCTGGGAGGGCGTGGACGTGCGCGGCGATGCCTTGTCCTGTGTCATCATCGATAAACTGCCGTTCGCTTCACCCGGCGATCCGGTGCTGAAAGCACGCATGAATGCGATGGAAAAGCAGGGTCGCAACCCGTTTTTCGAACATCAACTCCCCAGCGCCATCATCATGTTGCGCCAGGGTGTGGGCCGCTTGATTCGCGACGTCAACGACCGCGGTGTGCTGATGGTCTGCGACCCCAGATTATTGAAGCGCTCCTACGGCCAAATGTTTTTAGATAGCGTGCCGGCGATGAAGCGCAGCCGCGAGATCGAGGATGTGCGGCGGTTTTTTGCGTTGGATGAATCACATTGAACATTGCGTAGGCCGGAATAAGCGTTAGCGTTTCCGGCATCTTGTTGACAGAGGTACAGATTTGAAATTATTGGCAGTAGAAACCTCCACCGACGCCTGTTCGGCGGCTTTGTTTATCGATGGCGAGATTAGCGAAAAATTTGCCGTCGCGCCTCGCGAACATACCAAATTGATTTTACCGATGATCGACGAATTGATGGCCGATGCCCAGCTCAAACCGCAACAACTGGACGCTATCGGTTTGAGTCGCGGGCCCGGTTCGTTTACCGGTGTCAGAATTGCCGGCGGCGTGGTGCAGGGCATTGCGTATGGTGCCGATTTGCCGGTGGTGCCGGTTTCGACGTTGGCGGCAATCGCCCAAGATTTTTTTAATCGTCGCGCCGATGCTGAGCTGAGTTTTACGGCGATGGATGCACGGATGGACGAAATTTTTTGGGGTGTGTATCAACGTAACGAATTAGGTTTGGCGGAGTTAAACGGCGCAGAAGCCGTGACGCCCGCCGGCGACGTGATATTTCCCGACCGCGCTGGCTTTGGCGTCGGTTCCGGCTGGGACGTTTATGCGGAGCAGTTGGGCCAACGTTTAGCCGAGCGTGTGCTGGGAGTTGAGGTCGAAGTCTGGCCGCGTGCCGGCTGTGTCGCGCAATTAGGCGCTTACGGTTTTGCCAATGGTTTGACCGTGGCTGTCGAGCAAGCCATGCCGGTTTATCTGCGCGATAAAGTGGCAAAAAAACAATCGGAAAGATAAGTGAGCTAGCCTCTTTGACCAGCCGCTAAAACTGCGTCGCGACGTTTTTAAGTGCCTTCTAAGGTACAATGGCGTTTTACCTAAGCCGATATTTTTAGCCCATGGCGCAATATTTCGAAATTCATCCGAAAAACCCGCAGCCGCGCTTGATTCAACAAGCCGTTAATATTTTGCGGAACGGCGGGGTCATCGTTTATCCCACCGATGCTTCCTACGCACTGGGCTGCCAGATTGGCGATAAGGCGGCGATGGATCAAATTCGCAGCCTGCGCCGGCTGGATGATAATCATAACTTCACGCTGTTGTGTACCGACCTGTCGCAGGTTTCCAACTTTACCAAAATGGGCAATGAAGCTCATCGCTTGATCAAAAAGCTGACGCCCGGCCCATTTACGTTTTTACTGGATGCCACGCGCGAAGTGCCGCGCCGTTTGCAGCATCCGAAAAAGAAAACCATAGGCGTCAGGATCACTGATCATCCGGTGGCTCAAGCCTTGGTCGAGCAGCTTGGCGAACCGTTGTTGACATCCACCTTGATGATGCCCGGCGATAGCGAGCCCTTGGCCGATCCTTACGAGATCAGAAAAAGGCTGGAAAAAGACTTGGCCCTGGTAATAGATGTCGGGGTGATCGAATATCAACCCACTACCGTCATCGCGTGCGGCGACAAGTCGATTGAAATTGTTCGGCAAGGTATCGGTATTGCGCCGATGTTGGAGTGAAAAACAAATGATGGACGAATTAACCCTGATACAAAGGATCGTAGTTTGGATTTTACCGGTGATTTTTGCGATTACCGGTCATGAAGTGGCGCACGGTTGGGTGGCGAAGAAGTTGGGCGATAACACCGCCGCCGACCAAGGCCGTTTAACGCTGAATCCTCTCAAACATATCGACGTGCTAGGCACGCTGGTTATTCCCGGTTTATTGTTGCTGACCTTTACCGGTTTTGTGTTCGGTTGGGCCAAGCCGGTACCGGTCGATCCTCGCGCGTTTAAAAAGCCGCGCCAAGCTATGGCGATCGTGGCGGTAGCCGGTCCTTTATCCAATTTGTTGATGGCGGCGGCCTGGGCTTTGCTGGCTAGAATCGGCGTGATGCTGGAAATCGAATATATCTCCTTCCCGTTGATCTACAGCGGTGTTGCGGGGATCAGCATCAATTTGGTTTTGGCTTTGATCAATCTTTTGCCTATTCCGCCGTTGGATGGCAGTCGGATTTTATCCGGATTGCTGCCGGATTATTGGGCTTGGCAGTACAATCGATTGGAACGGTTTGGTTTTATTTTTTTGTTGATATTACTTGCTACCGACGTGTTGCAATATTTGCTGGCTTATCCAATGTACTACGCCCAACAATTATTTTTTAGTTTGGCGGGCATGTAGTTTTGAACGAAGTAGCATTAGCGGTTGAAGCCGCGCTGCCGCCGCTGGCGCTGGTTCAAGGCCAGCCCTATCAGGATTTACCGGACGATCTCTACATTCCGCCGGATGCGCTGGAAGTCTTTCTGGACGCGTTCGAAGGACCGCTGGATTTGCTGTTGTATTTGATTCGCCGGCAGAATCTGGATATTCTCGACATCCCCATCGCCCAGATTACCAAGCAATATATTGCCTACATCGACATGATGGAAAATATGCGTCTGGAGCTGGCCGCCGAATATCTGGTGATGGCCGCGCTGCTGGCGGAGATCAAATCGCGGATGCTGCTGCCCAGACAGCCGGAAAGCGAGGAAGAAGAGGAAGACCCCAGAGCGTTTTTGATCCGTAAATTACAGGAATACGAAGCGATCAAAAAAGTCGCCGAAGAGATCGATCTGTTGCCCAGAAACGAGCGTGATACCTTTGAATTCGCTGTCGATACCTCGACCGTGGATATTAAGCAAATTCTGCCGGATGTGCAGCTCAAGGAACTCCTGCTGGCCTTCCAGGATATATTGAAGCGTGCCGAGAGGCTTAGTCACCATCAAATAACCAAAGAACCCCTATCAGTCCGTGAACGAATGGCAGCCATTTTGGAAAAACTTAACGGAGCAAATCAGCTCCCTTTCGCAGCGTGTTTTACCCGAAGTGAAGGAAAAAACGGAGTGGTTGTCGCGTTTCTTGCCATCCTTGAACTCTCCAAGGAACGCATCATCGACATCTTCCAGCCCGAACCTTACGCCGGCATCCAGGTCAGAATCCGCGTCGATAGCGGCACCGGGGACTGATTCACAGTTAGCTGAAACCGTCGTCGATGATGTTATTCCCGCAGCCAAACCCAGAACGCCCCGCAAACCTCGCATCAAGCCTGAGCCGGTCACGATATTTGTCCCGGTCAAACGGCGCGCCGTGCGTTTTCCTTTGGCCTGGTCCGGTAAGGCACGCATTCCGGTTTTACCGGCCAGCGAACCTAGCGAACCTGTCCCT
Organism: Methylomonas sp. 2F7; assembly: GCF_057126975.1. Lineage (NCBI taxonomy): Bacteria > Pseudomonadati > Pseudomonadota > Gammaproteobacteria > Methylococcales > Methylococcaceae > Methylomonas > Methylomonas sp. 2F7. The sequence continues at coordinate 2,887,247 of NZ_CP195203.1, read as the reverse complement.
GTGGCCAAGTTTCGTCGGCAAGCGGTACGCTTGCTGCCTGTTTGGCAGACTAGCTGGCAGCCAGTTGCGCCGGAGGCCACGGCCGTTAGCCAGGCTAGGCGTGCAATCCGCTTGCCGCAGCGCTGGTCTGAGGTTATTCGCGCCAGCACTGTCGAACCCATCCTGGTCGAACGCCACCGATTACAGCCCGACATAATTAAAGAGTGCGACATGAACACCAAGCGCATTGTGGAAGCCATTTTGTTTGCCGCCAATCGGCCGATGACGATTAAGCAGATCCAGGAAACCTTTCCGGAACTGGAGCAACCCGATACTTTGTCGGTGCAAATGGCCCTGGATGAAATCGCCCGCGACTACGCCGATCGGCCCATCGGACTGCGGCAATTGGCCAGCGGCTACCGGTTTCAGGTGCGCGAAGGTCTGTCGCCTTACGTGACGCGCTTGTTCGAGGAAAAGCCGGCTCGCTATTCACGCGCGCTGCTGGAAACCCTGGCCATCATCGCCTACCGCCAGCCGGTGACGCGCGGCGAAATCGAGGACATTCGCGGCGTTAGCGTCAGCAGTTCCATCATTCAAACCCTGTTGGAGCGCGAGTGGATTCGCGTCATCGCCCATAAGGAAGTACCGGGCCGGCCGGCCTTGTTCGGCACCACCAAACAATTTCTGGATTATTTCAATTTAACCTCATTGAGCGAATTACCGACGTTGGAAGAAATCGTCAATTTCGATTTCGGCAACTCGCCTCAACCGCAACCTGAGCAGGACCACAGTGAAAGACCGCAAACCGCCGAGATCGAACAACCCGTCAGCCCCACAGGACAAACGGACCCAGAAACCGCAGGCTCGGAAACCGAGTTCGACGCCCAAATCGAAGCCGGCCTCGGCGCCGAAAACCTTACCCTCCACTAAAGCCGCACCTGCCGGCGGTGAGCGCATCCAGAAACTACTGGCGAGGGCCGGCGTCGGTTCGCGGCGCGAAATCGAGCGCTGGATAGAAGAAGGCAAACTCACCGTCAACGGTAATCCGGTACAGCCGGGTTACCACTTAAAACCCGACGACCATCTTCAAATCAATGGTCGGGTGGTGAAATGGGAAAAATACGCCGAGCAGCCGACCCGGGTACTGGTGTATCACAAGCCGGTCGGCGAACTGGTTACCCGCCGCGACCCGGAAGGCCGCCCGGTGATTTTTACCCAACTGCCGCGCCTGCAAGTGGGTCGCTGGATTGCGGTTGGCCGTCTGGACATCAACACCTCCGGCTTGATTTTAGTCACCAATAACGGCGAACTCGCCAACCGCTTGATGCACCCGTCGCGCGAAGTCGAACGTGAGTACGCGGTGCGGATTTTAGGCGAAGTGGACGATGCCATGCTGGCGCGCTTGAAACAAGGCGTGGAACTGGAAGATGGCCCCGCGCATTTCGAAGACGTCAGCTTTTACGCCGGCGAAGGGGCTAATAAATGGTTTTATGCCACGGTGAAGCAGGGGCGGAATCGTCTGGTACGGCGTTTATGGGAATCTCAAGGCGTTAAAGTCAGCCGCTTGATTCGGGTCCGTTACGGTGATGTCGGTTTGCCGGAGCGGGTTAGGGCGCATTCGTTTTACGAGCTGGAGGCCAAGGAGTTGGCCGCTTTGATGGAATTTGTGGGGTTGTAGTCGCGTTGAACTAATCGATACCGCAGTTGGCAAGCCGTGTCCGCCGCGGAGTGATGATCTTAATAGTTCAGTGGAGTTTTGAGGTCGGATTCTCTTCGGTCAGCGTTGCGATCACTCCGTTAATGATTTCGTTGATTCGAGTCTTTTCTTGTTCCGGAAGATTTTGTAGTGGGGGGCACGTCAGGGTCATGGTGAATACGCTTCGCTTAGTGCCGATCGTGAAATGAAAAACCTGAAAAAATTGGTCGCGTTCTTGTTTTATTAAAGGCGGGACTGGAATTATCGCCTTGCCGTCGGCAGAGTAGTTGACCGTCATCCCTTGCTTTGCAGCAGATTGTTTGACCAGATATACTCCAAATTCTTCGGGATATTCCGGACCATCTGAGTGGACTCTCGAAATTTCAAGCCTACAGATGTAATCCTCGCCAAAGGTTGCGTCGATCTGGTCTGCGGGCGTTTTTGAAATACGCACGTAGTTCGGGAGCACCACAGATACCGATTCTTGTTGGAATTTGACCTTTACGGTTGCCGGTCTATCAGGCCTGCCGAACAAGAGTTCGTCGGTATCACTTAGGAAGTATTTGACGTTTTCGGGACTTGTGCTGACAAGTCCAGCACGCAAACTACGTTGAAAATCCAAAATTTGAGCCGCCGATCTCATAGCGGCCAATGCTCGCCTTTGCACGCTGTTCTCGCTATTGGCTAAGGTTTCGTCATGGTTGTTCTTGATGTTTCTTAGAATTTTTGCCACGAATTGGCAGTAGGCTTGGTATGGTTCGTCGCTGGCCGAATGAATTGCGGCAAAGATGCCGGGCTTTTGCTTTCGTTCCGCGTTGCTCGTTGGTAGAAACACTAAATTGTCCAGCGAATTGAGATCCCAAATGAATGGTCCTCCTGGAAAAGTCAGCGACGCGGTACGGATATATAGTAGAAATTCGGCAATATCCTTTGTAGTTGCGACCTCGTGTGGGATTAGGTAATGCAATTTGCCGGACACCCATAAATCCGGATCCCAAGACCAAGCAAGTGGGTTATTTTCTGCTTGGATATTCGGAAGTGCCGCTCTTAATATCTTTTTGAGTTCTTCTAAGTCGGTTGGCGTGAGATTGACCGCTGGATAGTCAGTTGTGGACTCAATAGCCGAAACTTTTTTCTTAAACAAATTCTTCAACATTTCTCAGCTCTATATGGCTTGATATTATCCTTATACGGCGCTTAATTGCGGATGAGAGCTCTTGGTTGGCGCTTGCAAAACAATTACCAGCAAAGTTGCTGCAAAGGTTGCTCGCAACTCACTATAGTTGGTAGTTTTCCAAAGTCAAAAACAACGCTCCCCTATTGCGAAGCTTAATTGAATGCCGGTTCTTGCGCCTGCGGGCGAGAGCTTTCGCTACGAAAACCATCCCCGGTTTTCGCCCTTCGGGCCAGCCTGGCGGCTGTTCAAATTAGCCATGTAGGCCGGAATAAGCGTTAGCGTTTCCGGCAAGCGTGTAATTGCCAGAAACGCCTATCGGCTTATTCTGGCCTACACTAGGACGGTGATTTTTGTCGGAAATGTCTGCCCTGGACTAGGCTGAAAAATAATCTTAAAGCGGGTTATGAGCAATTATAGGCGGTTGTATGTTCCTGGCGGCTTGTATTTCTTTACGGTTGTGGCATATCGTCGCCAACCGATTTTCGCCGGTATTCAGCGGGTTGCGTTGCTTCGTCAGGCGTTTCAAGAGGTTAAATGCAAACGACCTTTCGACATAACCGCTGCCGTCATTTTGCCTGATCATTTGCATTGCCTCTGGCTATTGCCGGAGGGCGATTTCGATTATTCAACCCGGTGGCAAATGATTAAAACTGCTTTTTCTCGAAAGAGTTTCGGCGAGTGTGAAAAAAGACGGTGCAAAAACCATTTGGCAACCACGTTTTTTCGAGCATTGCATCCGTGACGAATCCGACTTTAATAAGCATTTGGATTACATCCATTACAACCCCGTCAAACATGGTTTGGCCTTGTCTCCCGGGGAATGGCCGCACAGTTCGTTTCAACGTTTCGTAGATACTGGGTTTTATCCCGCCAGTTGGGGGTGTGCCTTGGCTGCGGATATTGCGGACTTGGACTGCGAGTAGTCGAGTTGGGTTAAGGGATAAAAACTATTCTCTTAATATTTGGCGCTTTAATGAAAATCCCGCGATTTACTCGCCAATTCTCCAATCCAACTGCTCCAGTCCTCCAACTTGCCGGCGACCAGATGCAACACGCCGTCTTCTTGCTGGATGGTGCCGGTTACCGACAGCAGACGAGCTTTGAGCAAGGGTTTGCGTTGTGCCAGAGCGGTGGCGGGCCAGACCACCAGATTGACTTGGCCGGTTTCGTCTTCCAGGGTGACAAAGGTCACGCCGGCTGCGGTCATCGGTCGCTGCCGGCATATCACCAAGCCGGCGACTTGGGCGATGCTGCCATTGCGCCGTTGCCATAAGGAGGCGGCGGTGGTCACACCTCGGCGGCGCAAGCGTTCGCGCAGCAGGCCTAACGGATGCTCGCGGAGGCTGAGTCGGGTGCTGGCATAGTCCGCCAATACCTCTTGGCCCGGTTTGGGGGCTTTTAATAGCGGCGTCGCTTCGGTGATTTCCGCTACCCCAAATACGGGTGTGGCTGCTTCCACTCCGCTGGCCGCCCAAAAGGCACGATGCCGGTTGCCGGCCAGACTTTTCAAAGCATCGGCCGCTGCCAAGCATTCCAAATCTTGCCGATCCAGACCGGCACGCGCGGCGAGATCGGTAACATTGGCAAATGTTTGTCGGCCTTGGGCCTGGATAATCTTTGCCGCCGCGATTGCCGATAAACCCTTGACTTGATTAAATCCCAAGCGTATGGCCGGCGCGGCGTTGGCGGGAAACTCCAATGAACATTGGCTTTGACTGGCTTGCACATCCACCGGGCGCACTTCTACGCCATGGCGGCGGGCGTCTTGCACCAATTGCGACGGTCCGTAAAAGCCCATCGGTTGGCTATTCAACAAAGCGCAACAAAACGCCGCTGGATGATGGTATTTCAACCAGGCCGAGACATACGCCAGCAAGGCAAAGCTGGCCGAATGCGATTCCGGGAAACCGTAATCGCCAAAGCCTTTGATCTGCTGGAAAATCCGCTGGGCGAACTCCTGGCTGTAACCGCGCGATCGCATACCGTCCAGTAATTTGCGCTCGAACGGCTCCAGGCCGCCCTTGCGTTTCCACGCGGCCATGGCTCGGCGTAGTTGGTCGGCTTCGTCGGCAGTAAAACCGGCGGCGACCATAGATAATTGCATGACTTGTTCCTGAAAAATCGGGATGCCCAGGGTGCGCTCCAGAACGGCTTTAACTTCCGGGCTGGGATAATCGACCGGTTCCAGGCCCTTGCGCCTCGCCAGATAAGGATGCACCATCTCGCCTTGAATCGGGCCGGGGCGGACGATGGCGATTTCGATGACCAGATCGTAATAGTTTTGCGGCTTCAGGCGCGGCAGCATGGTCATCTGCGCCCGCGACTCGACTTGGAACACGCCGATGCTGTCGGCTTGTTGCAGCATGGTGTATACCGCCGGGTCTTCGGCGGGAATATCGGCCAGGGTCCAAGCGATGTTAGGTGAGCCTGTTTCTTCGGTAGGGGTGATAAAAGTCGAAACAGTCCCTTCTCCCTCCGGGAGAAGGTTAGGATGAGGGCGGTGGTTATGATTTGAATATCCCCTCACCCCAGCCCTCTCCCGGCGGGAGAGGGAGTTTTTGCAATTCTCTTCAACAAAGGGATATTGGTGCTGGGGCGGCCGGCAATATTGACCAAGATATTCCAAGGCCTTACGAATCGCGCTGAGCATGCCCAACGCCAGCACGTCCACCTTCAACAGGCCCATCGCTTCCAGGTCGTCTTTTTCCCATTGAATCACGGTGCGGTCGGTCATCGCGGCATTTTCTACCGGCACCAGGCGTGAGAGCTCGTCGCGAGCGATCACGAAGCCGCCGACGTGTTGCGACAGATGGCGTGGAAAGCCTTTGATTTGCTCGACTAGTACGGCCAGGCGTTGCACTATGGGGCTGTCCGGGTCGAAACCGCATTCTTTCAGCGATTCCGGCATTAGCTGATAGCCATCCCATCGATCCACGCTGTCGGCCAGGCGTTCGACTTGCGCCAGATTCAAGCCCAAGGCTTTACCGACATCTCGTACCGCGCTGCGAGTGCGGTAAGTAATCACCGTGGCGGCCAACGCGGCCCGATGCCGGCCGTATTTTTGGTAGATGTATTGAATCACTTGCTCGCGGCGTTCGTGTTCGAAATCGACATCGATGTCCGGCGGTTCGTTGCGCTCGCGGGATAAGAAGCGCTCGAACAATAGATTCATCCGGCCGGGATCGACTTCGGTGATCCCTAGGCAAAAACACACCGCCGAATTAGCCGCCGAGCCGCGTCCTTGGCAGAGGATGCCTTGTTCCCGCGCGTATCTGACAATGTCGTGTACAGTCAGAAAATACGGCTCGTAAGCCAAGTCGGCGATCAGAGCCAGCTCGTGTTCGATTTGTTGGCGGACTTTTGCCGGCTCGCCATGCGACCAGCGTTGGCGAACGCCGGCTTCAGTCAAATGCCGCAGCCAGGACGTGGGCGTATGCCCATCCGGCACCAGTTCTTGCGGATACTCGTAACGCAATTCGTTCAGCGAGAATTGGCAGCGTTCGGCAATGATTAACGATTGTTGCAGCCATGCCGCTGGATAAAGCTCGGCCAGCTGGGGCAGGGGGCGTAGGTGACGTTCGCCGTTGGTGAACAAGGCATAGCCCAGTTGTGATAAGGGTTGGCTGAGGCGAATTGCGGTCAGTGTATCTTGCAAAGCCCGGCGCGAGCGGCGGTGCATATGCACATCGTTGCAAGCGACAATTGGAATATCTAATTGCCTAGCCGTAGCTTGAGCCTGTTGGCAATAGCTTGCGTCGAGGCCGGATAGAAACAGGCCGATCCCCAGCCACAGATCGTCGGCAAACAGCTTTTTCAACCAGCGGCCATCGTCTGCCATGAATTGGTCGTTGGCTAACCAGATGGCCAGACAGCCTTGCGGAAAATGCTTGGTTAAATCGGGTCTAGTCAGCCGATAGCTGCCCTTTTCGGCTTGGCGGCGGGCGAGGGTAATCAAGGCGGACAGGTTGCCGTAGCTGCTTCTATCCGTTGCCAGCAAGACCAGTTTCAGACCGCCTTCCAAGACAAACTCGCTGCCGATGATCAGTTTGATATTGTGTTTCTTAGCTGCCAGATGCGCTCTTACCACGCCCGCCAGTGAGCATTCGTCGGTCAGCGCCAGTGCCTGGTAACCCAGGCTGGCTGCTTCCTCGACCAGTTCTTCAGGATGCGAGGCGCCGCGCAGAAAGCTGAAGTTGGACAGGCAGTGCAATTCCGCAAAACCGAGGTTTGGCGCGCGGGCCTCATCCGAACAGGCCATGGATAAACCACTGTTGTCTGGCGGTTAAATCGCGATATACCCACAGCTTACGACCGCGTTTATCTTGGGCGATGTGATAGTCGCGGCGGATCGGCAGGTCGTCCCACCAGCCGGACTCGATGCGTTCCGGCGAGGATAGCAGGCTAAGGCCGCTTAGCCGCACCGGTTCGGGATTAGTCAGCAGCCACAAAGGTCGAGGCGCTAAATCGGGATTTGCGGTCAGCCGGTTTGGCATGTCGGTCATGGCGCGTTCCGGGCGATGGTCGGCTTGCATACCTGGAAATGTCAAGGCGTGATGGCCCAGTCTGGCCTGCAACTGATCCAAAACCGCTTGCCATTCGGCTTCGCTGCCTGGGGTTTCGTGGTCGTCGAACAGGCTAAAGCGTTCCGGCTGAAACGGCGCTATGGCTTCGCTCTGCAAAGTAACGGCCAGCACCGGCGCGGGTAACGGCGAGCGTTCCAGTTTTTCGTACAGCAAGCCGCACCAGTGTTTAGGGTCGCGACTGCCCGCGCGAAAATCCAATGCTAAGCGAGTGGCGGGACGGTCGTAATGGTGCAGTTCCAGGGTGATGCCTAGTGTTGTGGCGTCGCGGTTTTTTAGAAATGCGGCAAATTCGCCGGCCAGCTGTTCGACAGCCGGAAAGAAATGCTCGATACGTTCCAACTCGATCGGCATCTCTCTGCTGGCCTGGAAGTGGGGTGGACGATGGAAAGCTTGTAAAACTTGAGTTTGTTGGCCGGCGAGTCTATCCAGTTGTTGCAATAACACGGCGCCATAGCGCTTGGTCAGACCGTCGCGCGGCAAGCGCCACAGGTCGGTGAGTTGGCGAATGCCGGTGCGGAATAGCCGGCGTAAGATTTTATCGTCCAGCGCCAAAGCTGAGATGGGCAACGGACCCAGTGCCGAGCGCAAGGCCTGGCGGTCGGTGACTATAATTTCCAAGCTTAGTCTTGCCAGTAAGGTGCTGGCAGCTGGGGATGGGCTAATGGCGATGAGCGGACGATGCCTAGCGGTTTGCAATGCCGTTCTTAGCTTATCTTGTAAGCGCTCTACACCACCGAATAGGGTCAGACAGGAACGAATTTCCAGTAGCAGGCAGTCCGGCTGATCCAGGCTGACCCAGGGACTGAAATCCAGCGCAATTTCGGCGAGTTGTTGTAATGCCTGGCGTTCGGCGAACGGATCGCGGTTCCGAATGCTCAAGCCGGGACACAGGGCTAAAGCGGCAGCGGGGGCCATGCCTGGTTCGACGCCGGCTTGCCGGGCTGCTTCCGAGACCGCATATAAAGGAGTTTGGCCTTTGCTCTGCGCCGAACAGGTGACGGCCTGATCTAAATCCAGATGCAGTGCGGCCAAAGCCAAGTCGGGAAAATACGCGCATAACCAAAGTTGGCTATTGGCTGCGTTGGGTTTGGCAATGGCATCGACCCGGTGCGCCGGGGTTGGCGATAGTGCTTTGGCGGTTGCAGCCATCGTTTTCTTATAGCGGCAAGATTAATGACGCGCGTTGCAAACTGCCGCGCGCCTTCAAAATGTGCAAGGCCAGGCCGGTCTCCGCCGGCTTGACTTCCAGACGTAATGCCGTATAGCCGCTGCCGCTACGTTGCTTTGGAAACAGTACTGCCAACGCGGAACCGGCTTCGGCGGCCAATTGTAAGCGGCGGATTTGATGATCGCTGAGCCGGCGCGGCCAAGCCAAAGTCATGCCGCAGCGGCCGCTACGCAGTAGTTTTTCCAGACTCCAGGGAATATCCGACTCTTGCCGGCAGTCTACTACCAGAACATAGGCTAGATCGATGCCGGCCTGCGCCAATGCCGGTGCGTAAGCTTGCTGCGGCGGGGCGATCCAGGCTATCCAGCGTTTGCTTTGCGTCATGCCGGCCATGGCCGGCAGCAGCAGGCTTAATTCGCCGATGCCTAAGCAGGGCGATAGAATTTCCAACACGCCGCCTAAGGGCCAGCCGCCACCTGGTAGCAAGGCATCAAGCTCGGCAAAGCCGGAAGGAATGACCGGCCAAGCTTGGTGTTCCGAACGCAAGCCGCGCCAGACGCCGGTTTGCGAGCGCAAGAGTTGGTCCAAGGCGTTTGCATTCATAGCCCGCTGCGAATCACGCCGACCACCACGCCTTCGATCACCAAAGGCTCGCGTTGCAAATTCACTACGATTACCGTGAAATCCGGATTGGCCGGTTCCAGATAAGCCATATGCGTTTTACTGTCCAGACGCAATCGCTTTACCGTGGCTTCGTCGTGAATCCGCGCCACGACGATCTGGCCGTTACGCGCTTCCGGCGTGCGTTGCACGGCTAACAGATCGCCATCCAGAATGCCGGCATCGCGCATGCTCATGCCTTGTACCCGCAACAGATAATCGGCGCGGTTGTCGAACAACTCCGGTCCCAGGCGGCAATAGCGCTCGATATGTTCTTCGGCCAGTATCGGCTGACCCGCCGCCACCCGGCCGACCAGCGGCAAGCCTTGCTCGGGAGCCGGCGTCGGTTTCAGTAGGCGGATACCGCGCGAGGCGGCCGGTACCAGTTCGATGGCACCCTTACGTGCCAAAGCCTGCAAGTGGCCGCGAATGCTGTTGGTGGAGCGCACATCAAAGGCAGCGGCGATTTCGGCGATAGTCGGCGGAAAGCCGTCCTGTAGCAAACTGCGCTCGATGAAGTTCAGGATTTCTTGTTGGCGGTCGGTAAGTGGTTTCATACTGTTTATATAGTTACTGCTTTTATGAGCAGTATAGTGCTGTTGGTCGGATTGACGCAAGCGGTCAGAACGGAAAGAGACTCCCGCTTGCTTGGCAGCGGTGGCAGAGATATGTTGGATTATGAAGGGATGTTAATTAGCTGAAGATATGCTCAAGCATTGGCCTAACAAGCGCTTACTTGGTACAGACCGGCAGAGCCCAAGAGTGCAGACCAAGGGCGAGTTATGGCAGGTGAAAAGGGATAGGCCGCCGGTCTCTAGCTGTTGGCGGATGGGGCGGTTAATCGGGATAAAGCTTAAGCAAGCTTCAATCCGGTTCCAACACCCGAAACAACATTTCCTTAACGGTCTGCGGGTCGAAAGGTTTGTCGCAAATCGCCGAGACCCCGGCTTTGTGGACATTGCTGAGGCGGGTTTCGTTTTCTTCGCTGGTGACCATCAAGATCGGTACGATGGAATTACCCAAATCCTGGCGGATGGTTTTTATCAACTGCTGGCCGTCCATCACCGGCATATTGTAATCGGTGACGATCAGGTCGAAGGCGTTTTGGTCACGAGCGAATACATCAACGCCTTCCTTGCCGTCCTGAGCCTGGGTGATTTTGACGATGCCCATATTGTTCAACACCCGGCTGATATGCTTGCGGGCCAGCGGACTGTCGTCAACCACCAAGACCCGCACGTTTTCGATGTCGTAATGTTCCAGGCTGATTTCTTGCGGATCGATGAACTCGATAGTGGCCCGTAAGGCGTTTTTCAAATCGTCGTGAGCGAAGGGCTTGGGTAGAATCGCCACCACGCCGGCCTGGCGGATGGTATCCAGCACCGCGAAACTCGATTCGCTGGAAATCAGCATGAAGGGGACATGGCTCAAAGCCTCGTCGCCGCGCAGATGCTCGACCAGTTCGGTAGCCATCATATCCGGCAGATACAGGCTGCTGATAATCAAATCCGGGCGATGATTATGCAAGCTTTCTAGTGCAGTTGCCGCATTGGCAACACCTTCGATTTTGGCAATTCCTTCGTCACGTAAGTGCTGCATGATGACTTTTAATTGCGTGGCTGAAGGTTCAATCAGCAAAATCGATAAGTCGGCAATATCTATAGCATGCATAATCGTCTGGCCTGGTTAATGTTGATCGAAATTGCATCCTGCATGCGCCGGCTGGAAAAAAAATCCCCAAGGGTAGCCGGCGAGATTAAAATTGCGCGTTGGTTTGCCGGTAAACCGGCAACATTTCACGCTTCAGGATAGACCTAAACCACCATGATTCAAGAAACCCTCGTCACCACCGTCAATCTGCAAGGCGATACGCACATCGCGCCGATGGGGGTGCATGTTGAACAAGATCAATACATTATCTTGCCGTTTCGGCCCTCGACCACGCTGGATAATCTGCTGGCTAACAAAACCGCTGTCATCAATTATTGCGACGATGTACGGATTTTTGCCGGTTGTCTGACCGGGCGTAGGAACTGGCCCTTATTGCCCGCCCAACAAGTCGCAGGGTATTATTTAGCCGACAGCTTGGCGCATACCGAACTACAGCTTGTCGGAAGCGAAGACGACGACACCCGGCCGAAATTGTTTTGCCGCGCTGTGCACACGGTCAACCATAAGCCGTTCCAAGGCTTTAACCGGGCGCAATATTCGGTGCTGGAAGCGGCGATATTAATCAGCCGGCTGGATAGATTGCCTTGGGAGAAAATTCAAGCCGAGCTGGATTATTTGCGCATCGGTCTGGATAAAACCGCCGGCGAGCGTGAGCGTCAGGCTTGGGATTGGTTAATGACGGCTATTGAGCAACATCGCCGGGGAGCGCAAGTATGACCGCGATGTTGGCTAGCGTGAATAGTTTGGCCGAAGCTTTGTTGGTCGAGGCCGCCGCCGTCGACATTATCGATTTAAAACAACCGGCTCGCGGCGCGTTGGGGGCGTTGGACGTTGCCGAGGTTGCCGAAATTGTTCGCCACTTGCAACCGGGTAGCTGTGTTAGCGCCACTATCGGCGATTTACCGATGCAGCCCGAATTGATCCTGCCGGCCGTGCAAGCCATGGCGGCTACCGGGGTAAATTATGTGAAGATCGGTTTTTTTCCGGGTGGTGACTGGCAGGCCTGCATTGCGGGATTACAAACGCTTGCCGAGCAGGGAGTGGCCTTGGTCGCGGTATTGTTTGCCGATACCCGCCCGGATTTTGCGATGATCGATGCCTTAGCCAAGGCCGGTTTTCGCGGGGTGATGCTGGATACCGCCGATAAACAGCTCGGCTCGTTGACGCGGCTGATGACCCTGGACGAATTGCAGAGTTTTGTCGATAGAGTCGCCAGTCTGGGCTTGCTGAGTGGTTTGGCCGGTTCCTTGCGAGCCGACGATGTAGCGAGTTTAGTGCAGTTAAGTCCGGATTATTTGGGGTTTCGCGGCGCCTTGTGTCGGGAGCATTCCCGCACCGCGCAACTGGATGTCGCGCAAATCGACAGACTTAGACAACATTGGCGCGCTTTAGCGTATTGAATGAGCCTGCTGATGAATTGACAGTACCCATCGCACTATCGATAGAACATAACAATAACACTAGCCGCTAACAGACTTAAGTCTACATAATATTGGCAGACCGGCAAACAGCAAGGGAACACTGTGGAGCAATATAGCGAACAAAACCAGGCCAGGCCTCTGCTTTGGACGGTGCTACTACTTTTACTTGCGCAGTTGCTTAGCTTGTATTTTCCGCTATCGGAATCCTTGCGGCCGTTTGTCAGCCAATCCTTAGGCGTACATACCTTGATGGAAGGTTTTTCCATCGTGATTTCCGCATTGGTTTTCGCCGTGGGTTGGAGCGTTTATCAAAAGGAAAACTCCGCCGGATTCATGATGCTGGCCTGCTGTTTCTTAGGCGTGGCGGTCCTGGATTTAATGCATACCCTGTCTTTCAGTGGCATGCCGGCCTTTATCACCGAAAGCGATCCGGAAAAAGCTATCGCTTTTTGGTTGATGGCCCGCGCGTTTGCGGCGCTAGGCTTAGTGATGGGTTTGCTGGTGCCAAGCAGGCAAATATCACCGGTATCGCGCTCATTGATGTTGAGCGGTGTGCTGCTCTATATTGTTCTGGGTTGCTGGCTGGTGTTTTTCCATCAGGACTGGTTACCGCGCACCTTTGATGCAGTTCAGGGCTTAACGTCTGTTAAAAAAGCCTGCGAATATCTATTGGCCGGCGTCTATGCTCTCAGTGCCATCGGCTATTTACTCCAAACCCGCCGTCAACATTCTTACGATCCGGCTGGTTTGGCGGCGGCTGCCGCTATCATGGCCATGAGCGAGCTGTTCGTGACCTTTTATGCCAGCGTGACCGATTTATATATTTTGCTCGGCCACATCTATAAAGTAGTCGCCTATGGCCTGATCTACCGTTCGGTATTTCTCAACAGCATCCAACTGCCTTACCAGAGGCTTTATCAAGCCCATCAGGCGCTGTCCGGTAGCGAAGCCAAATTTCATGCAATTATCGAAGAGTCGCCAATTGCTTATGTACTGCATGATAGCCAAGGCAATATCAATTATTTGAACTCGGCTTTCGTGAAAACGTTTGGGTATACGCTAAGCGATATTCCGACCTTGGCGGAATGGTGGTGGCATGCCCATCCCGATGCCGAATATCGGCAGCAGGTCATCGCTAATTGGCACAGTTATCAGCGTGTTCCCCATTCCGCGGCCGAGTCCAGCCAAACCGCGGAATTGAAAGTGTGTTGCAAGGATGGCAGGTGCCGGATGGTGTTGGTTGACATCGTCTTATTGGGCGATAGCTTGGCAGGTAATCAATTACTGATTTTGCGCGATATTTCCGAACGGTTGGAAGCGATGCACAAACTAGCCGATTCGGTAAACATGCTGCAAACCGTCATCAACACCATCCCCAGCCGCGTATTCTGGAAAGACCTGAATTACCGTTATCTGGGGGCCAACTTAGCCTTCAGTAGGGATGCCGGGCTAGATAGCCCCGCCGAATTGATCGGTAAATCCGATGAGCAATTAGTTTGGCGAGATTTAGCGCACTTATATCGAGCAGACGATAAGCAGGTAATAGAGAGTAATACGGCAAAATTGAATTACGAAGAAATGCTAATGGGGCCGGCAGGTAAAACCATGCATTTGCGAACCTCAAGAGTGCCCTTACGTAATTTGCAACAACAGACTATTGGTGTGTTGGGTGTGTACGAGGACATTACCGCGCGGAAAAGCGCCGAAGAGGAAATGCAACTGGCGGCCTTGGTGTATTTGAACAGTAGTGAAGCAATGATGGTCACCGATGCCACGGGCACTATCATCACGGTTAATCCGGCATTTACCACGGTAACCGGATATTCGGCGGACGAAGTGATAGGCCGCGCCTTTGTCGGCGGCGCTACAGAGCCTCATGATCAGGCTTTCTACAAAACCGTCTTGCGGGTAATCAATACCAACGGTCAGTGGGCCGGCGAAATCAGCGGCCGTCGCAAGAACGGCGAGGATTGCATCCAGTGGGTAACTATCAACTCCATTCTGAATGAGAGCGGTGGTGTGCACAGGCGGGTGGCCTTGATCGCGGATATTACCGACCGGAAAAAATCCGAAGAATTGATTTGGCGGCAAGCCAATTTCGATCCGCTGACCGGTTTGCCGAATCGCAATATGTTTTTAGATAGGCTCAATCAGGAAATCAAAAAGGCTTTTCGGCATGGTAGGCATGTGGCCTTGATGTTTCTGGACTTGGACCGCTTCAAGGATGTCAATGACAGCATGGGCCACTTCATGGGGGACGTGTTGTTGAAGGAAGCGGCGCGGCGCATCAGCGGCTGCGTGCGCGATTGCGACAGCATCGCCAGGCTGGGCGGCGATGAATTCACCGTGATTCTCGGCGAGTTGGACCAAGTGGAAGGCGTCAACCGGATCGCCCGGAATATCTTGCAGGGCTTGGCGGAACCGTTTCGGTTGGGAAATGAGACGGCCTACATTTCCGGGAGTATAGGCATTGCCCTATATCCGGACGATGCGCTGGATACCGATTCTTTATTAAAAAATGCCGATCAGGCGATGTACGCCGCCAAAAATCAGGGTCGCGACCGTTACCAATATTTCACTGCCTTGATGCAGCAGAACGCCCAACTGCGCATGCGGCTGGCCAACGATTTGCACGGCGCGCTGGCCCGGCAGCAGTTTTTACTGCATTACCAACCGATCATCGAATTCGCTAGCGGCAGCATCGCCAAAGCGGAAGCTTTGTTACGTTGGCAGCATCCGACGCTGGGAATGGTTAGCCCGGCCGAATTTATTCCGGTTGCCGAAGATACCGGGGTTATCGTTGATATTGGCGATTGGGTTTTCGACACCGCTGTGCGTCAGGCCAAACAATGGCGGCAAACCTACCATCCGGATTTCCAGATCAGCGTGAATAAATCGCCGGTACAGTTCCGCAAGCAAGCCATGGAAGCCAATCAATGGATAGTCTTGCTGCGGGAGCTGGAATTACCAGGCCAGAGCGTGATAGTCGAAATCACCGAAGGCTTAATACTGGATGCCAGCAATAGCACTCGCGAACAATTGTTGGCGTTTCGCGATGCCGGCATGCAAGTGGCTTTGGACGATTTCGGCACCGGTTATTCGTCCTTGGCCTATTTGAAAAAATTCGACATCGATTACATCAAGATAGACCAGGCGTTTGTCAGAAGTCTGGTGGCCGGCTCCAGTGACATGGCCTTGTGCGAAGCCATTGTGGTGATGGCGCACAAGTTAGGCATCAAAGTCGTCGCCGAAGGTATAGAGACCCAGGAACAATACGATCTATTAAATCGAATGGGCTGCGATTACGGACAAGGCTATTTAATTTCCAGACCGGTTCCGGCCGATCAATTCGAACTACTACTCGACAAGGCAGTAGCCCAAGCGCCGGGTGGCGATTAGCATATTTAGCCAATTACTAGGGCTAATGCTTTAGCCGCGTGTCACCGCCGCCAGCCTGATAAAATGCGCGGCATGAATACAACCTTGATGCAAATGACCGTGCTGATGCTGTGCGGTGCCGGTTGGCGGGTCTTGACGCCTAACCGTTTGTCGGCAGACCAAACCCGGCTGGTGTTAACCAGTGTGGTTTATTACTTTTTTATGCCGGTTATGGTGCTGGATGTGCTGTGGCGGGCGGATATTGGCTGGCAATCGTTACAATATTCAGCATTGGGTTCTATCAGTATCTTGTTGTCGATTTTGGCAAGTTGGCTGCTTGCTAAGTTGTTTAGATTTAAAAACCCGCAAACCGGGGCGGTGATTTTGGCGGCAGCTTTTCCAAACGTCACGTACCTGGGCTTGCCGGTATTGGAGCAGATTTTCGGCGACTGGACCCGGTCTTTGGTCATCCAGATCGATTTGTTTGCCGAAGCGCCGTTGGTATATACCTTAGGCATAATGCTGGCCCGCCATTACGGAGCAACCGGGGAACCAAAACCCAAATCGCTCTTGGCGTTTTTTAATGCGCCGCCGTTCTGGGCCGCTTTTGTCGCGGTCGTGTTAAACCTTAATCAGGTGCCGATACCGTTCTGGGTAGGTGGCTTACTGCAAAAATGTTCCGGAGCGGTGGCACCGTTGATGATTTTTTCTTTAGGCTTGGCGCTTAGTTGGCGGGATATACGTGTGCGCAACTTACCGTTCATCGCTCCCACCGCATTGATTAAGTTATGGCTGATGCCGCTGATTGCGTTGTGGCTGGCAAATTTGCTCAATTTGACCGGCCAGCCCAGGGCGGCGGCCGTGATGGATCTAGCCATGCCGAGTATGGTGATGGGCATCGTGTTATGCGACCGCTATAAGCTGGACAGCGGTTTATATGCGATGGCCGTGACGGTGACGACGGCCTTGAGTTTAGTGAGCTTACCGCTCTGGTATCGGGTGTTATGAAACAGATAGCCGAAATATTCTCGCAAGGCGAGGAAATCGTTTGCGGGCAAACCGTGGACAGTAATGCCGCTTGGCTCTCCCGGCAATTGGTTGAAATGGGTTTTACCCTAAAACGCCATACTGCGGTCGGCGACAACCTGCAAGATTTGGTTGCCCTGTTTAGGGAGATCGGTGAACGGGCCGATTGCTGTATTTGCACCGGCGGCCTAGGGCCGACCAGCGACGATCTCACCGCCGAGGCGGTCAGTATTGCCAGCGGCCAGTCATTGCAATTCGACGCCCGGGCCTTTGCAGACATTCAACAGTATTACGCGCGTCGCAATCGAGTGATGCCGGAAGCCAATCGCAAGCAAGCCCTGTTGCCGCAGTCTGCGATGCGCATCGATAACGCTTACGGCACCGCGCCGGGCTTTGCCCTGCAATTTAAACGCTGCTGGTTTGTGTTTTTGCCGGGTGTGCCCTCGGAAATGAAGCATATGTTCACCACTCTTGTAAGGCAGCAATTACTGGAGCGTTTTGATTTGCAGCCGGAGTGTTTGGTTAGCCTACGCAGCATAGGTATAGGCGAATCGGCGATTCAGCAGTGCTTGGCGGATTTTGATTTGCCGGACGGCGTGCAACTTGGGTTCCGTGCCGCAGTCGATGAGGTGCAGACCAAACTGTTGTTTGCCAGCAGTTTTCCCGAGCAAGAAAAGCGTGACTGTGTGGCCGCCGTTGCGGAGCGGATCGGCGATTACGTGTTTGCCATCGACGGCCTAAACGAAGCGCAAGGCGATCTGCTGGACGTCGTGAGCAAAGCCATGAGCCGGAAATCCTATTCCCTGGCCTTGCTGGAAACCGCCAGCCAGGGCCAGTTAGCCGCCAAATGCTTGGGATGCGACTGGTTGAGGCGCGTTGAAATTAATCTGGATTGGGGACGCAATACCGGTGCAGGTGAAGCGGGAGGCGGTGATGTACTGCCCATCGCCAAAATTTGGGCCGAACAACTCAAAGCCCGCGAGCAAACCGATTTTGCCTTAGTTCAGCTTTTTAGCGGCAGCGCCGCAGACTATCGGGATAAAGATAAAGCCATTGTCCTTTACAATGCATTAGCAACACCCAGCGGCGTGGTCTCGACCCAGCTCAATGCCTATGGCGCCCTTAAATCCAAACAAAACCAGGCCGCCTTACTGGCGCTGGACTTACTCAGACGTTACCTACAAAACAAATGCCTTTAATCCGCTTAACCAATGTTTCCATCGCCTTTGGCACCCACGCGCTGCTCGATAACGCCGCCTTTCAACTCGACGCCGGCGAGCGGGTCGGCTTGCTGGGCCGCAACGGCGAGGGCAAATCCACGTTAATGAAAATTATCGCCGGCGATATTCATGCCGACCACGGCGAAATCTGGAAACAGCCGGAGCTGCGTTTGGCTTGGCTGGAGCAGTCGCCCAATTTGGACGAAAACGAAACCATCTATGAAGCGGTGGCCGGCGGACTGGGCGAGCTGGGCCATTTGATTGCCCGCTATCACGAACTGCTGCACCACATGGACGGCAGCGAGCAATCGCTGCAAGCCTTGGGTGATGTGCAGCACAAACTGGAAGCCGACAACGGTTGGGAGTTTCAAACCCGCGTCGAAGCAGTATTAAGCAAATTGCAGTTGCCGGCGGATGTGCTGGTTGGCAGCCTGTCCGGCGGTTGGAAACGGCGAGTGGCCTTGGCGCGGGCCTTGGTAATCGATCCGGAAGTGTTATTGCTGGACGAGCCAACCAACCATTTGGATTTCGAAAGCATAGCCTGGCTGGAAGAGCAAATCCTGGCCTTCCAGGGCGCGGTGATGTTCGTCACCCATGACCGGGCGTTTTTGCAAAAACTGGCGACGCGCATTATCGATTTGGATCGCGGTCAATTGACGTCCTGGGCCGGTAATTATCAAGATTATCTGGCGCGCAAGGCAGCGGCTCTGGAAGACGAAGCCAATCAAAACGCCGAGTTCGACAAGAAGCTGGCCAAGGAAGAAGTCTGGATCCGGCAGGGCGTCAAGGCCCGGCGCACGCGTAACGAAGGCCGGGTTAGAGCCTTGAAACGTTTGCGCGCCGAACGTTCCGAGCGGCGCAACACCCAAGGCACCGCCAAGCTCAGTTTGAACAAAGGCGAAGCGTCCGGCAAAAAAGTCGTCGAAGCCATCGATGTGAATTTTCAATATCAGGACAAACCCATCATCAAAGATTTTTCGCTACGCATCGAGCGCGGCGACAAGATCGGTTTGATCGGCAACAACGGCGCCGGCAAATCCACCTTATTGAAGCTACTGCTCGGCCAATTGCAACCCACCACCGGCACTATAGAGCTGGGCACCAATCTACAAATCGCGTATTTCGATCAATTGCGCGAACAGCTCGACCCGGATATTTCGGTGGCCGACAGCGTGCTGGATGGCGGCGAGTTTGTCGATACGCCGGATGGCAAACGACATGTGATGTCTTACCTGGCCGACTTTTTGTTCGCGCCGGCCAGGGCGCGTTCACCGGTCAAAAGTCTGTCCGGCGGCGAGAAAAATCGCTTGTTGCTGGCGCGCTTGTTTACCAAGACTGCTAATCTTATCGTGATGGACGAACCGACCAACGATCTGGATTTGGAAACCCTGGAGATATTGGAAGAAAAACTGGTCGAGTACCAAGGCACCTTATTGCTGGTCAGTCATGACCGGGAGTTCTTGGATAACGTTGTGACCAGCGTGTTGGTGTTCGAAGGCGAGGGCAGGGTCGAAGAATATATCGGCGGTTACGCCGACTGGTTTGCCCTGATGGAGCAGAACAAGAAAGCTGAAGCGGTAAAAACCGCCGAACATGCCGTAAAAAAAGAAAAACCCAAAGCCGGCCCGGCCAAGAAGCTCAGCTTTAAGGAGCAGAGGGAACTGGAACAACTGCCGGCGCTGATCGAACAGTTGGAAACCCTGCAAACTCAGCTGACGGCGGAAATGAACGAGGCCAATTTTTATAAACAGAGCCCGGATGCGGTGGCCGCCAAGCTGGCGCAATTGCAGACTGCCGAGGCCGATCTGAGCCAGGCTTATCAGCGTTGGGATGAGTTGGAAGCCATGCAAGGCTAAGAGTTTCCGGCCGGTAATGCATCGCTAGGGGAGCAGTTCGATATTTAGCATTGCCACCAGCGTATTGGGTTGACCTTGTAAAAACTTGATGATCTCCATGCGGGCAGCGTCTGTGGAGATGTTTCGCGCTTGCATGGCACGCAACATATTCTCAAAAGCCAGGCGTTGTTTTACGCCGTTTTCGCTTTGATCTCGCCGACAGCCGAACTCGTCCATCAGCGTGGAGCCGCAGCGGCAGTTTCTGAATACTTCCACTAGAATTAAGCCGTCGTCCTCGATGGCCGACCGTAACGATGAACGACCATGGGGCATGTCTTGGGTTTCGATAAAAAACTGCTCGGCCGAGATATATACGTAACCGCAACTGCGGCAGGTTTTCGGAAACGTTGAGTCCAGCAAGGCGCGTAAACCGTCGAAATCTTGAATATCCATACCAATAAACCTGAGTCTTGAAAAAACCGGCAGAGTAAATGCATTGTGCCATAATGCCAGAGGTCGGTAATCAGACTTGACCCTGCTAAGAATGGATCGCGGATGAGTATTTTAACGTGGAACGACCAACTGCTGGTCGGCATAGACAGTGTGGATAATCAGCATCGGCATCTGGTCGGGCTGATTAATCGGCTGGACGAACTAAACGCATTAGGCGCCGATCTGCAAACTGTCATCGATACCGTCAAACAACTGCTCGATTACTCGGTTTATCATTTTCAGCATGAAGAGCAACTGATGGCGGATGTAAATTTTAATCCGCGATTGCTTGCCGAGCACCGCCAGCAACATCAAGATTTTATCGACAAAGTGCAGCAGGTGCAGATCGAGGCTCAAACGGATATTTCCGTTATTTCCAAGGATTTGCTGGATTTTTTGGTGGACTGGCTGTGCCACCATATTTTAAAAACCGACAAACTGATGGCGATCAGCCTGAACCAGGGTGTGGATGCCGCGCAAATTCTTATCGATAAGGATGAACATGTCGATATTTTGCACAGTAATTTGTACTCGGCCTTGCGGGAAAGCGAAGAGCGTTTCAAGGAACTTGCCGACCATCTCCCGGCCCTGATCTGGATCACCAACTCCAAAAATCTGCCGATTTTTTGCAATCGTTTCTGGTTTAAAACCTTTAACATCGAACGCGGTTTTGTCGACCGCCGGCAATGGCTGAACACGATACACCCGGATGATAGGGACAAGGTGGTGCAGACTTATCAGCAAGCCGCGCTGGAATTGACCAAGTTCAAGATTCAGTACCGGCTGTGTACCGCGGATGCCAAGGAAACCTGGATTTTGGAAACCGCCGTGCCCAGGGTGCGCAAGAACGGTAAATTTGCCGGCTTGATGGGCTGTGGGATGGACATCAGCACGCAAAAGCAGGCGGAAACCGCTTTGCTGAAACTGAACCAACAACTGGAAGAACGGGTTCGCGAGCGCACCCAAGCGCTGACAGAGGCGAACCAGACTCTGCAGATGGAAAAAAACCAACAAACCTTGCTCAATCAGCAACTCCAGGAAACCCAGGCCCATCTGGTGCAATCGGAAAAAATGGCCTCAATCGGCCAATTGGCCGCCGGGGTGGCGCACGAGATCAATAATCCACTCGGTTATATTTATTCCAATCTAAATAGCCTTAAACAATACATACAAGAACTCACCAAGGCCGCCGAGTTGGCTGAGCGTCTGGCCGGGCAGTTGGCGGATAACCACCCGGACGCGCAGGCTTTTAAACAGTTTAAAAATGCGGTCGATCTGGATTTTCTGAAAGGTGACGCCGCCGATCTGGTGGAAGAGTCTCTGGAAGGCGCGACTCGCGCGAAGAAAATCGTCCAGGATCTACGCGATTTTTCCCGGATCGATAAGCAGGGCCGGGAAATGTTCGATTTGGAAGCCGGTATCGATGCCACCTTGAATATCGTCAACAACGAACTGAAATACAAGGCCGAAGTGGTGAAGGAATACGGCGGTATCAAACCTTTCGAATGCGTCGGTGCGCAGCTGAATCAGGTATTTATGAATCTGTTGGTGAACGCCGCGCAAGCCATTGAGGACTTCGGCAAAATTACGGTGCGTACCGGTTATCAGGATGCCGATTGGCTGTGGGTCGAAGTGGAGGATAACGGCCAGGGTATGAACGAAGCAACCCGAGCGCGGATGTTCGATCCATTTTTTACCACCAAGCCGGTCGGTAAAGGCACCGGCTTGGGCTTGTCGCTATCTTATAAAATCATCCAGGACCATCATGGTCGTATCGAGATAGATTCGGAAATCGGCCGAGGGACTCGGTTCCGAATTTATTTGCCGACCTGTACCCCTGCCAGTTAACGAATATCGCAGCCGTGCCATGACCGAGCTTTCCCAAGACCCGCAAACCGTTGCCAACTTATTATTCGTCGATGACGAGCCTAATGTATTGAAGGCTTTGCGACGCTTGTTTCGCGGTGCGGAATATCAAGTCTATATGGCGGAGGGCGGCGCCGACGGCCTGGAAATTTTGGCGCAACATCCTATCGATTTGATTATCTCCGACATGCGCATGCCGCAGATGGATGGTGCCGAGTTTCTGACCAGAGCGGCCGAACGCTGGCCAAATATCGTGCGGATTTTATTGACCGGCTATGCCGACATTGAATCGACCATCGCCGCCGTCAACAAAGGCAAAATCTACAGTTATTGCAGCAAGCCTTGGGAAGACAACGAGCTAAAAATTTTGGTGAACAACGCGCTGGAACAAAAGCGCTTGCGCGACGAGCGTCGGCAACTGTTCGATATTATCAACCGGCAAAATCAGGAGTTGAAAGAGCTGAACGCCGGTTTGGAAGACAAGGTCGAAAAACGCACCGAACAGCTGAGAAAGTCCTTGCAGCTGATCGATCAAGCCCACGATGCCTTGAAAAAACAGTATGCCGATTCGGTTAAGGTGTTCGCAAAAACCATCGAAATGCGGCCAGGTATCAAAAGCGGCCATGCCAAATATGTGGCGGAAAACGCCAGGGAAGTAGGGCGGCGGCTGGGCATGGATGCCGCCGCACTGAAGGATTTAGTGTATGCCGGCCTGTTGCTGCAAATCGGCAAAATGAGCTTACCGGACAGTTTGCTGACCCAGTCTTTGTTAAGCATGAACAGCCTGCAACGCAAACGCTATTTAAACCACGCGTTGGAAGGGCAGGCGCTATTGAAAGGCCTGGAAACCTTGCATAACGCCGCGGAACTAATCGCCGCCCAATACGAACATTTCGACGGTTCCGGCCAACCTTTGGGTTGGGCTGGCTCGGAGATACCCTTGGGTGCCAGGATATTGACGGTGGTGCGCGACTATATCAATTATCTGGACGGCTCGATCACTGGCACCGCGATTACGACCGAGCAAGTGAAAGTGCGTTTGCTAAGTAAAAAAGCCAAGGACTACGACCCACTGGTGGTCGATACCTTTCTGGCGCTGCTCGCCGAATCGGAAACTGTCGACGAACGGCCGATAATCGAAATTTCCTGGACCCAGTTGCAAGCAGGCATGGAAGCCGCAGAGATTATTTGTAACGACGTCTTGTATTTAAAGAATCAGATTCTCAACGAAAAAAACGTCGAAGACATTCTTGAACTCAGGAAGCAAAAGAAAAATCTGATTTTGCGGGTGAGAATGGGCAGTGAGCGACAACGCGGTTAAATAAGCCGGAACGGTGGAAACCATTTTAGATAGGCAGGTAACTATGAGCAAAAAGCACCCACCCAAAGCCGATAAGCAGGTTTATAAAGACACTTTACAGCTACTGCAAGTGGAACTGGTCAAATTGCAGAATCACATCATCAAGCATGGCGACAAAATCCTGATTATCCTGGAAGGCCGTGATGCCGGCGGCAAAGACGGTACCATCAAGCGCATCATTCAACATCTCAGCCCCAGGGAAATCCGGGTGGTGGCACTGGGTAAACCGTCCGACCGCGACCTCAGCACCTGGTATTTTCAACGTTACACCCACCATTTGCCGGCCGCCCAGGAAATGGTGTTGTTCAATCGCAGTTGGTACAACCGGGCCGGCGTGGAGCGGGTGATGGGCTTTTGCAACGATGATGAATACCACGAGTTCATCGAAACCGTCGCTCACTACGAACAGCTGCTGGTGCGCTCCGGCATCAAGCTGCTGAAATACTATCTGGACATCAGCAAAGCCGAGCAAAAAGAACGCTTAAAGCAACGCCAGAAAGATCCCCTGAAACAGTGGAAAATCAGCCCCATCGACAAGGAAGCCCAAAAACACTGGCAGCAATACAGCGAAGCCCGCAACATTATGTTCGCCAGAACCCACCATTTATCCGCGCCCTGGACGGTCGTTAGATCCGACGATAAACAATCCGCGCGGATCAATATCATCAAAGATTTATTGTTTCGTTTGGATTACAAGGGCAAGGACGAAACGCTGGTCTTGCCGGATGCAAATATCGTATTTAATTACGAAGAAAGCTATTTGCACAATGGCATGATTGCGCCGTGAGGTGTAGATGGGAAAGGAGCTGGGTGAGGGCGATGAATTTCGAATTGCACCAAATTGTTTGCGTTGAAAGCCATATTCAAAAGTCGGGTGGGTAACGCTTTTCTGCCCACCATTTCGCGCGATTGCTTTAATTCCGCGTGTGCACAAAACCGTGCCCATCCTACCTGACTTGATATGCCGAATCGATTCAAGATGACATGCAGAAATTATTTAATCAGTTGTTAGCCATCTATATGCATGAGTTTGAGGAAATTGCACGTCCGGTCCTCTTCGAGTACAGCGATTCAGAATATACATATTGGGGCAAGGGGTCATCGTTTTTACTCGCAGATTCGAAGAATTACTTCTGGATTACAGCACAGCACGTAATGACGAATTTGGGAGGCTCAGCGGAAGCGCTCAGAATATTTCCGGCGGATAACTCGCGAAAATCGCTTCCATTTAATGAGAAGTACGTAATTAGGAAGGAAGGTGGAGACGATGAGGAGTACAAGGATATCTATGCTCTTCGTATTGACCTTGTAGCATTTGATAAATCTGGTGATACGCCATTGACGGCGCAGAATGTGGATACGGGTCTAATGTCGGCTGAGTCCCTGTCTGCGAACGACGAGCTGTGGATCATTGGATATGCAACTGAACGTAATTTCGTTAACTTTGAGGCACGAACGATCGAGAACACTAGAAGTGTAATTCGGGCCATTTATCAGGGCTATAGCGTCTCTGAGCATTGCCATGTTGCGAGGATCGAAACGTCAATCGGTCTTTCTAGCTTTGACGGGCTCAGCGGCAGCCCAGTCTTTTATATGCGACCATCAAGTAACGGTGCGCAAGATTTACAGTTTCCCATGCTGGTGGGAATGCTCCTGCGCGGGACAGCGGAAAGTTCAATGGTCCATTTCGTAAGTGCTCGTATTATTGTAGAACTAATCAGTTTGGCGAGTATTGATGACTAAAAATGGCCGGAGAGATGGAATCCTCATTCGTGCATTGGATAACCTGGTGATAAGCGAAGCGTCATCTACCCTACAGTTCTAGCATTAAGCGGGACCGGAGCAACCACTTGATAACGTAATTACCCCGGTCCCAGTCCTATTGCAATAAAAGACTTACTTAGCCCGTAGGGCGGATAAACGTAGCGTCATCCGCCATTGAAACTTAAATAGGTGGATGACGCTGAGCTTATCCACCCTACACTTCTAAAATGATGCCGGACCGGAGCAACTACTTGATAAAGTAATTGCTCCGGCTCCGAACTTTCTATAAGGAAAGACTTACTTAGCCGGTTCCGCAGGTTTAGCCGGGGCCGCTGCCGGAGCATCAACTTTAGCCACCGCCGCTTTTTCCTCAACCTGGGCTGCTTTTTCCGGTTCTGGCTTAGGTCCGATATAGCCTTTTTGCCAGGCGTAGGCGGCGCCGGCCAGCAGGATCAGCAAGAACACGTAGCTTTGCCAATGGCTTTGCTTTTCGCCGAACGGATCGACCATTTGCATTTCCGCGTCTTTCGGTAATTTGGCGACGCCGGTCAACAAGCGACCGAACGGGATGTTGATAAAGGCCTTGGCATTCACCGCCCAGCCGCAGGCATCCAGGACCGGCGCCAGATTGCGTTGGCGCAGTTTCAAGTAAGCGATGAACATGGACGGGCCGGAAATCGCCAGCATCACACCCACGATGGCCAGCGGCATTTGCCACCAAACCAAGCCCATGAAGCTACTCATCACGGCGGCCAGCGCGGTACCGATGGCGCCGATTGCCAAACCGATGGCAGCGAAAATCCCGGCGAATTTACCGACATCGAACGGGGCCGGCGGTTCCTTGCCTTGTCCGGCATTGGCGCCGGCTTCGGAAATGCCTTTAAAAGCATTGGCGTTAGCCGCTTTGTCGCGGGCCGCTGCACTTTTTTCCAGTTGTTCGTTAATCATCCGCGCGACGCGTTTGTACGGCGACCAGAAGGCTTCTTTGATACTGATCGGATTTTCGATAATTTTGACGATGGTCGCGTCCCAATCCAGGCCATTGCGGTCGTAAAACACGCCGTTGCGGCCGACGCGCAAATTGTCGCTGTCGCCGCCGGTAACCGCTGCGGCGATGGTCAGCGTTTCGTTACTGCCTTGCCGACGGCATACGCAGTAGGCCAGAAATATTTTGCTCAGTTCGGCCAGTTTGCTGTGGCTGTCCACGTCATCCACTTTTACGCACAATTGACAACTTCTGCCGTCCAGATACAAGGTACCGGCCTGGAAAATAGCGTGCGGTTCGGCACTGTAAAAATCGCGAAACGACACGAAGTTATTTAATAAGGTGTAAAGATCGCGGTAGTAATGCAGCAAGCGCACGACCGAGTCGATGGCGGTGGCTTGCGGTTCCAAGGCCAGATCCTGTTCGATCAAGCCGGTCAATTTGGCTTGCGCATCGCTTTGCAACAGGGTTTTGATGCGCTCCAGCCCCAAGCTTTCGACGGCATTGGCGGGCTTTTTCTGCAACCAGGCCTGGTAATCAGCAAACTGACCGATCACGCTTTGCCATTGTGCGTCGGACAAGCTGTCCAAAGCGCCCAGCAGCGGTGTCAGCACCAGGGTTTTTAACTGTTCTATCGCAGACCGCCAAGCCGGATTCAAGCCGGCATTTAACGGCAAGTTAGCGCCGGCGGCGATAGCGGCCAGCGGCAATTTAGCCAGTTCTTCGTTGCTTGCCGACAAGTCTATGCCGGCCAGTTCTTCGTAGCGGCTGTCGGCTGGGTTCAACAACTCGGTCGCGCCGGTGTCGAATTCCGCCAATTGGCAGCGGGTAAAAAAGTCGTCGATTTTCGGTTTTATTTGGGCCAGCAAGGCCGCTGCCGCTTCAGTGTCGGCGATTTGATTGCGAATCCGCACGGCTTCTGCGTCGCTCTGTTGCCACCAATCGAAGTATGCGCCGGCATCTTTAAAAAATTGCTCGATTTTCTCCAGATTAATACCCGGCTCGCCGCAGCGATCCTCAACCTCGCCCAAGCAGGCGATGATGTCGGTGATGGCTTGCTGGCCGGCTTCGTCGCCGGCGGCTTTAACCGGGATAATACCGTCACCGTTAAATTGAGTGTTGGCGAAGACCTTGGTCATGTCGGCCAGATCGTCGGTGGTGATTTCGGTCGCATCCGCCTTGCCCAGATTTTTTAAGATCTCGACGGCGGAGGCCAGTAGCTGTTGACCTTCTTCATCTTGATCGTTTATCGCCGCCAGCGGCAGGGTGGTCTTCTGTTGGATCAAATCGGCCGGGTTTTTCAGTACCTTACTCACCCAACGCACCGCCTCGATTACCTCATTGGCTCGGATGCGGCCATCGTTATCGGTATCCAGCAGCGCCAATGTTTGGTTGTCGAAGAACAATCCGTGCGTCGGGCAACTCAGTGCCGCCCATAATTTCTGATCCAGTTCCGGCAGTCCGATTAAATCGCTACCGCGTTTCAATTCAACCTGATCGAAACCGCCGAGTCTGGCAAACCGCCATTTTTCGGCAACATTACGGCTGGATATGGGCGTCATTGTGTGTCTCCTGAGTTGAGTAGTTTTTGTTATGTCTATCACGAAATTTCGCTAGTTTTACAGACTTGGGTCGCTTGACGCAACTTGCTTTGTTGGGTTGCAGGCCGGGCAGGAGACTTGCAACAACTCGCCGCTATGTCTATGCCTTAAAGGACGGGCACGGCCATCCAATTGGTTCATATCTTGGTATAAACGATTTTCGTGATTGATCACTTCGCGTTCGTGCTCGAATGGGTACAAGGTTTGGGCCATGCCGCCGCCGTCAATAAAATGCTGGCTATCCAGCAACATCAATTTGGCATGCAGCAATTCATGCAGTAAGGCGTCGGCGGGCGAGATGCTGCATGCGGGTGTGCTGTCGCAGCCCGGATCGTTCAGCAATTGCGCGCCCAAACGGGTGTCGAAGTAAATCGTCACGCTATCCACCCCAAATTGATTGCCAAAGGCCTGAGTTTGCCAAGTATTTTGCCGGTATTTGAGGATGAGTTTTTGGCCGCGCAGTTCGCTGAGCAAATTCACGGCTTGCGGGTAATGCGAAAAATAGTCGGCCATGACTGCCAAGTCTGCGCTGATATTGGCCGGATCGCTGGACTCGGCCTGATAGATAGCGCTGAGGAAATTGGCCATTTCCGTTTTCGCCAGCGGATCGCTGTTCAGCGTGGCCTGTTTTTGGCTGTAAGCGGCCATCACTTCTGCGGCGCTGGGCGGTTTCCGCAGGCGTAAGCGTATCGTCGCTGCGCCGTCCTGATCGACCGACAGCTTGGCCTGCATCGTATTGACCGGCTCGGCCAGTTGGCTGGCGACTGCATGCACGGCGTTGACCGGCTGCAAATCGTTGGCGGTTACGATGCGCGAAGAGCCCATCATGCCTATGCAAAAACTCAGCACCAGACTGACTTCACGGCGGCGGTTATGCAGGATAGAACTATCGTCGCGCTGCCGGCTGTCTTCTTTTAAGTAAACGCCGTAGCGCCGGGCGATGGCTGCCAATTCGGCAAAAGCAGCTTCGGCATCCCGGCTCAGGCCGGCTTGGCACACCAGGGCCGGTTTGCCGCCGATTAAGCAAGGATGTAGGAAGTTGCGTTCCGCCGGCTGTTGCAGATACCAGCGATTTAAATCGCCGGCTAGTTTATCGATTCCCTCGATGCGGCTCGCTGCGCCGGCAAAGGCCTGTTCCAGGGTTGATAGTCCATTCATGTGCTTAGTTGATGTCGGTGAGTTTATGGCTTCCGGTCAACTCTAACAGCGCTTGGGGGCTACCGGCAAGTCGGCTGCCGGCGCGGATTGGGCACTATCGCGCCAAGCTGGGATTGTCATAAAACAGTCATGTTTTCCCAGCATAATCCAACCATGATGAAATTTGCCGGTTTTTCAAAATTCGCTTTCGATTGGAAAGCAGCGGAACGAGAAGTGGTGGGTGGCGCCTATCTGCAATGGCTTGCCACAGCCCTGGCTACGGTTTATTTGCTTGGGGTGTTGTATGTAAATCTGTCCACCGCGTTGGCGGACATAGATCGGACTTCGACAGAGGCTGCTGCATCGGTGCCTACCGAGACGGCCGCGCAAAATCCGCCCATGGATTTTTCAGAAATCGCCACCTGGCATTTGTTTGGGCAAAGCCCGGAGAGTGTCTCGAGTAACGACGCCGTTGCGGAGACGCAATTGCAGCTGAAACTGCTGGGTATCATGTTTTTATCCAAGAATCCGGAAAATGCCAGCGGCATCATTCAAGCCGACGACGGGCAGCAAAAGAAATATAGGCTGGGCGACCAGCTGCCCGGCGGCGCGGTGTTGCAGGCTGTCGAACAAGACCGGGTCTTGCTAAAACGTGGCGAACGCCAGGAATCCTTGTTATTAAAAAAAGATAGCGTCCGCGCACCAAGCGCCACCGAATAATCCCCTCCCTTGTAAACTGCAAATGAAAACACGCTTGTTGATCGGCTTTCTGCTGGCTATTTTCTGCCCGATGCTGCTGGCGGAAAAAGACGAATTCTCGCTGAATCTGAAAGATGTCGATATTCGCGCGCTGATCGAAACGGTTGCCGATGTCACCGGTAAAAACTTTATTATCGATCCGCGCATCACTGGCAATATCTCGGTAGTGACTTCCACACCGATGAAATCTGCCCAGGTTTACGATGTATTCCTGTCCATATTAAAGGTGCACGGTTACTCGGCGATTCCGAACGGCAACGTCGTCAAGATTATTCCGAATGTCACCGCCAAGCAGGACGGGGAGGAAAGCGAGTTGCGCGGCAATCCGCAGAACGGCGACGAGCAACTGACCAGGGTGTTGCAGGTGCATCATGTCGATGCCACGCAACTGGTACAGACCCTTTTGCCGTTGATGCCGCAATACGCGTTTATCGGCGCGGTGCCGGAGAGTAACACCGTGATCCTGTCCGATACCGCCGCCAACGTTAAACGTTTGGCGGCGATGATCAAGCAAATCGATAAAAGCGATTTGCAAAACATTGAAATCATCAATTTGCGGCACGCCAATGCCGCGGATTTGATTCTGCCGCTGAACACGCTAATAACCAGTAACAGTGCCGGCAAAACCACGCCGGTCGCACCGCCGATGGTGGCCGACGAACGCTCCAATTCCATTATTCTCGGCGGAGAGCCGGAGATGCGCTTGCAGATGCGCGCCTTGATCGCCAATCTGGATACGCCGATGGAAAAATCCGGCAACACCGAAGTGATTTATATGCGTTATGCGGTAGCCAAGGAATTGGTGGAAACGCTGACCGGGGTGGGGTCTTTGAAGGACGAAAAAGCCGACCAGCCCAAAACCAAAGCCACCACCAGCAAGGATTTTGATATTCGCGCGGACGAAGCGGCTAACGCGCTGATAATCACGGCGCCGCACGATTTGATGGCGACCTTGAAATCGGTGGTCAGACAATTGGATGTGCGCCGCGCGCAGGTGCATATCGAAGCGATTATTGCCGAAGTCAGCTACGACAAATCGCAGAATATTGGCGTCGAATGGCAAACCAAGGAAGACGGCAGCGTATTTGCGGCCAGCAGAAAAGGGGAGGGCAACTCGCTGGATCTATCGCAATTTATTTCCTCCGTCGGTAAGGGCTTGAGTATCGGTTATTTGGCAGGCAGCGAGTTAAAAGCCTTGTTGACCGCGTTTGCCAACGATACCGACGTCAACGTGTTATCCACGCCGTCGCTGGTGACGATGGACAACGAAGAAGCCAACATGATCGTCGGTCGCAACATCCCGTTAACCACCGGACAATACACACCTTCCGTCGGCGGCAGCCTGAGTACCCCATTTCAAACCATCCAACGCGAAGACATCGGTATTAAACTCAAAGTTTTGCCGCAGATCAGCGAAGGCAATGCGGTCAAATTAAAAGTCGCGCAAGAGGTTTCGAGCGTTGTCCAAGGTACTACCGGTGCTGATTTGCAGACCAATAAACGCAAAATCGAAACCAGCGTATTGGTCGATGACGGCAAGGTGTTGGTATTGGGCGGCTTGATCCAAGACGACATCACCGAAACGGTGGATAAGGTGCCGCTGTTGGGGGATATTCCTTATCTGGGCTACTTGTTCCAAACCAATTCGACGACTATCACCAAAAAGAATCTGATGGTGTTTTTGCGCCCGCAAATCATCAGGGATGCGGGTAAGTCCAGCGGCTTAACCCACGACAAATACAATTACATTCGCGACAAGCAGCGAGAGTTTAACCAGGATGGCGTGCTGTTGATGCCGGAACAGAAACAGCCATTGCTGGACAACTTATCGGACGACAATTCGGCTGTAGAAGACAATCGCGGCGAGGCTGGCGGCAATGGCAACCGCTGACCCAATAGCGCCGGCGCCGACCGATAACAGGCTCCCGTCTTACGGGTTTGCCAAACGTCACGGCGTGATCGTTGCGGAATGTTCCGCGCAGCAGGCGCGTATTGTCTATCAACCTAAAGCCTCGCTAACGGCGTTGTTGGAAACCCGGCGCTTTGTGGCTAGACCGGCCAGTTATGAAACAGTCGGCGCGGAAGAATTTGAGCGCTTGCTGCAAGCGGTTTACGAACACAAAACCGGCCACGCGCAACAGATGGTCGA
This sequence comes from Methylomonas sp. 2F7, assembly GCF_057126975.1. Lineage (NCBI taxonomy): Bacteria > Pseudomonadati > Pseudomonadota > Gammaproteobacteria > Methylococcales > Methylococcaceae > Methylomonas > Methylomonas sp. 2F7. The sequence continues at coordinate 2,855,320 of NZ_CP195203.1, read as the reverse complement.
CGATATGCAGGACAACCTGGATTTGTCCGAGATGGCCCAACATCTGCCAAAGCCGGAAGACTTACTGGAAAGTGAGGACGAAGCGCCGATCATTCGTTTGATCAACGCGCTGCTCACCGAAGCCATCAAGGAAAACGCCTCGGACATTCACATCGAATCCTACGAAAAACGCATGGTAGTGCGGTTTCGGGTGGACGGCACCTTGCGGGAAATTATCGAGCCGCAGCGCGAATTCGCGCCCATGGTGATTTCCCGGCTTAAAGTCATGGCCAAGCTGGACATCGCCGAAAAGCGCTTGCCGCAGGATGGTCGTATCTCCTTGAATATCGGCGGCCGCACTGTGGACGTGCGGGTATCGACCTTGCCCTCCGGCCACGGCGAACGAGTGGTATTACGTTTGCTGGATAAGCAGGCCAACCAATTAAGTCTGAAGCAAGTCGGCATGTCAGATTACGAGCTGAACAGCATTCAGCAGATGATCGCCAGGCCCCACGGCATCATTCTGGTAACCGGGCCTACCGGCTCCGGGAAAACTACCAGTTTGTACGCGGTGGTCAACCAACTCAATCAACGCAGTCGCAATATTCTCACCGTCGAAGACCCCATCGAATATTATCTGGACGGCGTCGGCCAAACCCAGGTCAATGCCAAGGTGGATATGACTTTTGCCAAGGGCTTGCGCGCAATTTTGCGTCAGGACCCAGATATTGTGATGGTCGGCGAGATTCGCGACCGGGAAACTGCCGAGATAGCGGTGCAGGCCAGCTTGACCGGTCACTTGGTGCTGTCGACACTGCATACCAATACTGCCGTGGGCGCTATAACCCGGCTGCGCGATATGGGCATAGAGCCGTTCTTATTGGCGTCCAGCTTGGTCGGTGTGATAGCCCAGCGGTTGGTGCGCAAACTGTGCCCGCATTGTAAAAAACCGGAACAGATGCCGGAACAGGATTTAGCCAAGCTGGGGTATCGCAGCGAAACCTGCGAGCCAGTTACCGTTTATCAACCCCAAGGCTGCCCGCTGTGCCATAACCACGGCTACAAAGGCCGGGCCGGTATCTTTGAAATGATCATGCTGGATAGCACGATGCAGCAGTTGATACACGATGGCGCCGGCGACCTGGAACTGGAACGGCATGCCCGACTTTCCTCGCGCAGCATCCAGCAAAGTGCGCTGGAAAAAGTGCTGAACGGCGATACCAGCATCGACGAAGCCATCCGTATCACCTTAAAGGATTAATCTGGTATGGCGGTCTTCGAATATCAAGCGCTGAACGGCAAGGGCAAGTCGGTTAAAGGCACACTTGAGAGCGACACGATCAAAACCGCGCGCCAACAATTGAAGGCCAATGATTTAACCCTGCTGGACATTCAGGAAGTTCATAAAAAAGAACGCAGCGGTCAGTCGCCCTTATTGGCGCAAAACATCGGCATGCGCGCACTGGCGCACATCACTCGGCAGTTGGCGGCTCTGTTGAAGTCCGGCTTGGCGATTGATGAAGCCTTGGGCATTATCGCCAGGCAACTGGAGTCGGCGAGGGCCAGAAGGATATTGCTGGCGATCAGAAGCCGAGTTCTGGAAGGGCAAAGTCTGGCCGTGGCATGTCAGGCCTTTCCCAGTACTTTTCCGCCCCTGTACCGCGCCACTATCGAAGCCGGCGAATCCTCGGGCAAGCTGGATCAGGTGCTGGAAAAACTGGCCGATTATCTAAGCGACAAAGGCCAACTGCATCGCAAGTTACAAATGGCCATGATTTATCCGGTGTTGTTGTCGTCGGTGTCCGTATTGGTGGTCATAGGCCTGTTGGCTTACGTGGTGCCGGAAATTACTGGCGTGTTCGACAAGATGGGCCACGAGCTGCCGGCTATTACCCAGGCCTTAATTAGTTGCAGCGATTTTTTGCAGAGCAACGGCTTGCTGTTGCTGATCATAGCGGTGGGCTTGTCTGTGGCGGCGAAGCTGATTTTGCGCAGGGAGCGGCCGCGCATGCTGTTTCACCGTTGGCTATTGACCATGCCGATTACCGCCCGCTTTTCCAAGGGCTTAAACACTGCCCGCTTTACCCGCACGTTGGCGATTTTGACCAATAGCGGCGTCGAGCTGCTGGAAGCCTTAAAAATCTCCAGTCAGGTGTTGTCCAACAATGCCATGCAGCAAGCAGTCGCACACACTGCGATCCGCGTCCGCGAAGGGCAGAGTTTGAACAAGGCGCTAGAAGCCAGCGGTTTCTTCCCGCCGGTGACGATACATTTGGTCGCCAGCGGCGAAGCCAGTGGGCAATTGCCGCGTATGCTGGAAAGCGCCGCCGACGATCAGGAGCGCGATATTCAGGCGCTCACCGAATTGACCATGGGTTTATTCGAGCCGGCTCTGATTTTGTTCATGGGCCTGGTGGTGCTGACCATAGTGCTGGCGATTCTGTTACCGATATTTGAAATGAACCAATTGATTAGATAGCGTTTTGTCATACGCCTGTCACGTTGGCTTTCTAATCTTCTCCCAGTTGTCCCGTATGCCGGGGCGTGCTTAAACCAATACGATTTTAAACCGCTATGAGCAATAAAAAACAGCAAGGCTTTACCCTGATCGAAGTGATGATTGTGGTCGTGATTTTGGGCATTTTGGCGTCCATCGTCGTGCCGAAAATCATGGGCAGGCCGGACGAAGCCCGTGCCACCCGCACTTTGCAAGACATCAGAGCCATCAGCGCCGCGCTGGATCTGTATCGCCTGGATAACTTCAGCTATCCGACTACCGATCAAGGCCTGGAAGCCTTGGTACACAAGCCGGCCAATCTGCCGCAAGGCGCGCGTTGGAAGCAGGGCGGCTATCTCGATCAACTGCCGGTCGATGCCTGGGGCAAACCGTATTTTTACATGCAGCCCGGCGCGCACGGCGAATTTGATTTGTATTCCTTCGGGGCCGACGGCGTGGAAGGCGGCAGCGAAGCCGGCGCGGACATCACCAATTGGGCGCAAAAATAACTCAGCTTAAGGGCTTAAACATTCGTGGCTTTACGCTGATCGAGCTATTGATTGCGATGGTCCTGATCGGCGTGATGAGCAGCATGGCGATGCTGGCGATGGGCAATGCCGATCACAGCAAGCAGCAACAATTGGAAGTTGAGCGGCTGGCAAAATTGCTGGAGCTGGCTGAGCAGGAAGCGATGATACGCGGCGAAAGTATAGGTCTGGAGTTGGTCGGTCAAGGGTATAGGTTTCTATCGCCGACCCAAGGCAAGTGGCGGCCGGAGAATACTGATGCGGTCTTCAGACAGCGGGATTTGCCAGCCGGTATGACCTTGGCGTTGACCCTGGACGAAAAGCCGGTGTACCTGACTAAGCACTTTGGCAGCAAGGTGCATCCCGAGCCGCAGATTGTATTTACCCCGGACGGGGCCGCCGATGCGTTCCAAATTGCGTTGGATTTAGCAAAAAGCGATCTCCGGTTTTGGCTGAGCAATACGGCGGACGAGGGCTTAGCGGTTGCCAGTGTCGCCATCAAGCCATGAAATATTCCGGTAACGGCGGCTTCACGCTGTTGGAAGTGCTGATTGCTTTGGCTCTGTTAGCCATTCTGATGGCCGGCTTGATCAAAATTACCGCTGATAACACCAAGAATCTTTGGTATCTGGAAAACAAAACGATAGCCGCGACGATAGCCGCGAACCATGCGGTGCAATTGCGCCTGGCTACCGAAAAACCGGAAAACCAGGATGGCTGGGACACGATGGCAGGCCGGCGTTGGTATTGGCAGGCCAAGCGTGGCGTGACGCCGAGTGTCGGCGGCACGGTCTGGGATTATCGGATAGAAGTGTTTCTGGAAGGCGACAAGTCGCCTTATGCCGGATTGCTTAGTTATGTTCCGACCGGCCATGAATAATAGCGCCAGTCGCGGCTTCACCTTGCTGGAAATCCTGATCGCGATGGCCGTGTTCGCGATCATGGCGGCCATGGCTTACGCCGGCTTGAGCGCGGTGTTGGATGCCAGAGCGGGCACGGAAAAACGCTCGGACAGCATCGCCGCGTTGCAGCAAACCCTGTATTTGTTGAACGAAGATCTGGCTCAAGCCTTGCCGCGCCAGGTGCGGGACGAATTCGGCAGCGAACAGCCGGTGTTTTCCGGCGGTAATGGCGAGGACTTGCTGACCTTGACGCGCAGTGTGCCGGAATGGTCGGCGTTGGCGATGCACAGTCAATTGCAACGTATCAGTTATCGTCTGGAAAACGGCAGCTTGTATCGGCAGGTCTGGACCGTGTTGGATCGTACCCAGCAGACGCAATTTCGCCGGAAAAAATTGCTGAACGTCGCGGCGCTTGATTTGCGGTTTTACGGCAGCGACTGGACTACGCATTGGCCGGCCGGTGGTACCGGATTGCCCAGAGCGGTGGAAGCGAATTTTAACGTGGCCGGCTTGGGTGACATTCAGCGGCTGTTTCTGGTGCGGGAATGAGGTCGCTACATCAGGCGCAATCCGGGATCGCGTTGATCACCGTCATGTTGATACTGGCTATCGCTACCGTTGCCGTGGTGTCGATGTCCAGCGCGCGGCAGTTGGATATTCGCCGCACCGAAAATCAGCTGCGTAGCGCGCAAGCCTGGGAATACGTGTACGGCTTGGAAAGTTGGGCCATCGGCCGGCTGGCTGCCGACGCCACGGCCGGTAAAGTAGATGGTTTGGCTGGAGATTGGTCCATACCGTTGGCAAGGACAAACGTCGTCGGCGGCACGATGCAAGCACAGATTGAGGATTTGCAGGGCCGGATTAATCTGAACAACGTATTGGTGGAGGGCAAAATTTCCAAGGACGATATCAAGCGCCTGGAACGCTTGCTGGCCATTCTAAAACTGAAAACCGAGCTGGTGCAGGCGATTGCCGATTGGGTTGATGCGGATATGGATGTCAGCTATCCGCACGGCGCGGAAGACGAAACCTACACCCGCCAAAAGCCGGCTTACCGCGCCGCTAACCGGCAATTTGCCGATGTCAGCGAGTTGCTGTTGGTGCAGGGCATGACGCGCGAGACCTATCTGAAATTGCTGCCTTATGTCTACGCGGTGGAGGGTTACGCGCCGCTGAATGTCAATACCGCCAGCGCTACGGTGTTGCGTTGCTTGGCGGACGACATCAGCGCCGATCAGGCGGAATCCATGTTCAGAGCCCGAGGCAAGCCTTTTGCAAAAGTCGCCGAATTTTTAAAGGATGAAACGGTTGCCGACGCCGGCATCGGTAAATATGGCTTGGGTGTCAGTTCGCAAAACTTTTTATTACAAGGGCAAATCGATATGGGCAAAACCCATTTGCAGTTTGAGTCGCAATTGCAGCGCGATAATGGTGGCGCGCAAGTGGTGAAGCGCCAGCGCCAGGGCTTGGCGCATGGCTGAAAAACTGCTGGTCAGATTAGGTGCCGAATCTGCCGATAAACTGGAATGGTTGAATCTTGCCGTGCCTGATAGTCGGCCGACATCAGGCACGATGGCCGAGTTGGCAGCGGCTGCGCAGGGTAAGTCTGTACTGCTGTTATTGCCGGCCGCTTCAGTATTGTTGCTGGAGATCGAGCTGGCGGTTAAAACCACCGCGCAACTGAAAAAAGCCTTGCCGTTTGCGTTGGAAGACCTACTGGCCGAGGACGTGGAAAATTATCATCTGGTTTGGTTAAAGCAGGACCGGGATAAACTCGCCGTGGCGGCGATTACGCACGACACATTAGCGGCGCGGCTTACTCCGTTTCGCGAAGCCGGTTTAGAGCTGGCAGCTGCGTATCCGGAAACCTTATGCCTGCCGTATCGGCCTGGACAAACGACTTTGTTGCTCGAAGAAAGCAACGCAATTTTGCGCAGCGCTGCCTATTTGGGCGGCGGCGTGGATGCGCAATTTCTGCCGCAACTGCTGGAAAAAGCCTGTGCCGAAGGTGCCGATTTCCAGACTTTACTGATATGCAAACACAGCGAAGACACCCAGCTGCCGGATGGTTTGGCAAATAACGGTTTGGAAACAGTCATAGCCAAGCCTTTGCAATTCATGGCGAGCTCAGTCGAGTCATTGCCAGCCGAGCTGAATTTGTTGAGCGGTGCGTATGCCGTCAGTCATCGTCCAAAAGGCCGCTGGCAACAGTGGCTGCCGGCGGCCATCATTTTGGCTGCGGCCTTGGCGGTGCAGAGCTACGCTTTACTACATACCTATTGGCAACAACAAGCCGAACTAAGCGAGTTGGAAGCGAAAAGCCAAGAGCTGTTCAAACAAACTTTTCCCGATGTGAAACGCATCGTCAATGTCAAAGCTCAGGCCGAGCAACAGCTGGCGCAGCTCAGAAAACAACAGGCTTTTGCCGGTAGCGGCTTCATGCGCTTGATCTACCGTTCCGGATTGGTGTTGAAAGACGCGCCGGCCGTACACTTGAAAAAGCTCAATTTCCTGAACGGCGGTTTGCAGTTACATCTGCTTGCCGACGACATCGGCCAACTGGAGCAATTCAAACAGCAGTTGCAAATCAGCATGCAGGTGAAAATTCAATCCGCCGACAGCGGCGCAAACGGCGTGGAGGCGCAACTTGAGATTCGCGAAAAATGATTTAGCGCAGCGTTTTGCCGAATTAACGCCCAGAGAGCGAGTACTGGCGCTGGGTGGTGTGCTGGTCGTGCTGATGTATGGCGCTTACCTGCTGTTTTACCAACCAATTGCTGAACAAAGCCGCTTGCTGACCCTAAAAATCCAGGCGCAACAGCAAATCTATACCTACTTAGAACAAGTCGGTAACGAAGTGGCGGCTTTGCGGCAACAGGCTACGGTTGATGCACCGGCATTGGAAGGCGCTAATCAATCGCCGATGGCGGTAGTCGATTTCAGCAGCCAGCAGCTGGAGATAAAACCGGCGATCAAACACCTGTCGCCGGAAGGCGAGGATAAAGTCAGCGTCTGGCTGGAACATCTGGCCTTCGACCGACTGATGTCCTGGCTGGCGATTCTGGAAACCAAACACCGCTTGCAAGTGCTGCAAATCGATGTCGAAAAACCGGCCGATGCTGATGGCATCGTCAATGCCAAGGTCTTACTGGGTGTTGTTTAGTCTGCTCAGGTATCGTCGCTCCCTCGCAGGCGGGAGCCCAGTTGCCGCAGCTGATTTGCTGCGCGGTCCCAAGGCGTCCAGTTTCCCCTGAATGCCGAGTCCAGAATTCATTGATAGCTTAAAACTTGCCTTCCATGGCACTGGATGCCCGCTCTTGTGCCCTGTGGGTATCCCGGCGGGCATCACGGACTTCTTGGGTTTAGCTGAAGTAGCTCAATAGTCAGGATACGCCTTGCCGTCCACAGCTCACGACAATTCATACCTGGACCACGTCCCACTGCTATTAAGTTAAGAGCGGATGGTTCTATCTCCCCTCATCCCAACCTTCTCCTGGAGGGAGAAGGGGCTTCTTCCTTCGCTCAATGGCAGTGAGGCAATGCCCGCAAAAAGAATCTTAAATTTCATAGCTACCGCCCGCGCCCGATCATCCGCTGAATTTTCGTGTTAGCGGTCGGCTTTGTAATACAGATGTATTACATGTCACGTGAATTTAACAATGCTGTAACCGAAAAGCCGCTATTGCTCTGGAATAATCCGCGTCAAGTTGAAGGGTCGAGGATCGGCAGTTCAGCAAGGATTCAGGAGCAACTAGGGAACACGGACGGCACGGACAAGGAGCGGCTAAGGAAGAGGATAGGGAGGAGGCTAAGGGGGAAATGGTAGCGGGGGCAACAAAAGCGGCGCTGTCAGGATGTTAGATAGCGTCGAGTACGATCTAAAGCGTGTAAAAGCCAAACTCGTTGTGAAGCGGGGACGGAAAGTCACAGGTCTTGCAGGTCAAGACGGCTGGGCTGTCACCTTATGTCATTAATCGAAATTTAAACATGAGGTTTTAAAAATGAAATTGTCTAAAAAATTGTTGGCAGTTGCAGTATTGGCGGCGGCCGCTTCAGGCGCCGCGGAAGCGCGTATCCAAGCTATCGGTGATGCAACAGCAGACGGTAGCGAGTTTTTGTTCAACCTGGTTGACTACACAGCGAAAACTTCATTTACACTGGATTTGGGTATCACTGTTGAGCAATTTCTGGCTAACCCTAGCCAATCATTGTCTTTCTCACTGAGCGACAACAACTTTCAATCATTCGCTGCTGCTTACACTGCCGGCAACGACGTTGCTTGGGGAGTTTCTGGTGGTCATGGGATCCTGGCTGACCTGACTGACCTGCCTAAATTTGGTTTCTACACAACGTCAGTAGTTCCTTCTCCTGCCGTCATCGATAGCAATGCAGGCGACATTGGTAATACTATGAGTAAATGGAACGTTATGGTTGGTTCTGTTCAAACTCAAGATGCCAATTCTAACAATCTGAGCACCTTTAGAACTGTTGGCCAACAAGGTTATACAGCTGTTTACGGTAACGATTTCCAAACTGCTTTGCCATTTGCCGCCCAAGGTCAGTTAGGCAATGCTTTGGCGTTCGTTCATGAAAAAGTCAATGCCGACGATTTCGATACTGGAGAATTGGAAACTTTCCCAGGTACATGGAATTTTTCATTTAGCGGTAACGTGGGTTCTTTGACCTATACCGCTGCACCCGCTGCTGTGCCACTGCCTGCCGCAGTTTGGATGTTCGGCGCCGGCTTGATGGGCGTACTGCGCGCCACTCGTCGTAAATCATTGGCGGTTTAATCCCGCAAACGTCTTGAGCCGGCCGGATTCTGCTTTGCTGGTTCCCCCTTCATGAACGGGTCGGCTCAAACTTTAAATTCAATCAATTGAGAGATATACAATGAAAAAGCAATTATTGTCTGCTGCTATCGCAGTGGCTTCTCTGGCAGGTTTCTCGCAAGGTGCATCCGCACATGCGCCAAGCGTCACGCCGGATATCGAAATCTTTATGTCCGGCGCTAGCGCGCAAGACAAAGCCCTGGCGGCATTGTTTGTTAATTTGTGCGACGCCGGTACTTTGGATGTATTTAAAGACAACGGTACAGCGGGTTCCGAAGGTAAAAACCATAGTGCTTATTTCTGCACACTGAACTCTACTAACGTACCCGGCCTGACCGTCAACGGTGCTGCCGCAACCACGGCTAAAGTATTGTTCCACAAACGTTCTGCCGGCGGTTCTGCGCAAGGTGTTAACCCGCTGATCGACGGCGTGGCGATTGCTGCTATGCGTATTGACAACGGTAACTGCACCCAACAAGGCGCGACCAACACTTGGTTTTGCAACGCCAGCGGCGCTAACCTGACCAACGTGCTGTCCGATGCCGGTATTTCCGATGTCGAGCCAAAATTGTTCGTCGGTCCTAACAAACCTTCAAACGCTAGCGAAGTTGATCCAGTTAAAGCAGATGCCGCACTTAACGTGGTGCCAGCAGCGGCCTTGGTATTTGGTGTGCCGGTTTCCGATAACTTGTATGTGGCTTTGCAAAGAGCGCAAAACCTGCTGGCCGGTTTTGGCGGCAGCTGCGCACCTGGCGATTACACCGAAGCCTGTATGCCGAGCTTGAGCAAACAACAAGTGGCTGAATTGATCTCCGGTCAAATCAAAAGATGGTCCGAGTTTAAAGTAAACGGCACTGCCTTAACCAGCTTGACTGCCGGTTTGACTTACACCGATTCCGACGGCACTGTCAGAAACGTTACCCCTAACGATACCAAAGTGCATTTTTGCAAACGTATCGACGGTTCCGGTACCGGCGCGCAACAATACGTCAAATTCCTGAACAACCCTTGCAGTTCTGCCGGTTTGTCACCTGATTGGCCTGGTTCTCCATTGGCGGGCCCCGTGAAACATGAAGTTAGCGGTTCGGGTGATATGGAATTGTGCTTGGAAGACTTTGCCGATGGTGAAACTGCTTCTAAACAAATCACCACTACCAACCCTGACGTGTTCAACACTGCGGTTAACACTGCCGGTAACAGAGGCTGGGCCATCGGTCACCAAAGTTTGGAAAACAACGCCACGCATGCCAAGCATTACCGTTTTATCAAAGTGGACGGTGTAGCACCAACTCTGGAACAAGCTTTCAGAGGCAAATACATGGATTGGGTTGAGCAAACCTTCCAATGGCGTAAAGCTATCAGCGCCGATAAATCCACTGTTATCGCTAAAATCGCTGCCGACGCGGCCGCACCAACCATTTTGGCTACCGAGTTGAACATTAGTTTCGTTCACCCATTCGGTCAATCAGGTTATTTGGCTATCGGTAACGGCAACAACTTTACCGACACGTTCAATGTCAATTCACCTGTTATGCCTTACTCGCACGCGGTAGCGGGTTCTTTGAGCAACTGCCAAGTGCCGGTTATCAAAAACTCTACCAACACCAGCAAACCGATGTAATCAGCGTGTAACAAACCTTTAGTGTAATAGCTAGAGGTTCGCGCAAGGATGCGCATTGAATACAAACAGCCTTCGCTTGCGGAGGCTGTCTTTTTTTGCGATGGGTGAAATGAAACAACATTTGTTTTTAGGCTCGGTCCGTTTCGGTTTGGCGGCTGTGTTATTGACGGCTAGTGCGCTGGTTTGCGCGGAAGAAGCCGGCAATCAATTCGATTTACTGGAGCTGCGCCTGAAAGGCAGCACTTTATTGGACCGGAAATTGGTAGAACGCTGCGTCTACCGGTTTTTAGGCCCGAAAAAAACCATCGATACCGTGGAAGAAGCGCGTAGCGCACTGGAAGAGCTGTATCGCAGCAAAGGTTATCAAACTGTCTCTGTGGATATTCCCGAGCAAAACGTGGTGGGCGGCGTGGTGTATTTACAGGTGACGGAAGGCAAGGTATCGCGTTTGCGAGTCACCGATTCCCGTTACTTCTCGCTGGGTGCCATCAAAGCCAAAGTACCCGAGCTGGCGGAAGGTAATGTGCCCAATTTACCGAAAATGCAGGAGCAGCTGACCGCATTGGCCGGCGAGAGCGAGGACAGGAGCGTAGTACCGGTGCTGCGGGCCGGTGAAACGCCGGGTACGCTGGAAGTGGATCTCAAAGTTAAAGACGAATTGCCCTTGCACGGCAAAGTGGAAGTCAATTCCCGCAATACGCAGAACACCAGTCGGTTACGGACTTTGGTGTCATTGCGTTATGACAATCTTTGGCAAAAATTTCATAGCGCGTCGTTCATGTATCAAACCTCCCCGGAAAATCCGGACGAAGTGGAAGTGTTGGTTGGTAGTTATGTGCTGCCTATCATCGACGACGACAAGCGTCTTGCTCTATACGCGGTCAGTTCGTCTTCCACGTCGCAAATTGCCAGTGCCGGCGCGTTATCCGTGATCGGTACCGGTGATATTTACGGCGCGCGTTTTGTGTCGCCGCTGAAGACGCTAAACAATTACACGCACACCGCGACGCTGGGCGTCGATTACAAAGACTTTAAGGAAGATTTGAATTTATTAGGTTCGGATACCTTAAAAACCCCTATCAGTTATTTGCCGTTCATGGCGCAGTACAGCGGTAATTTGCGCGATGCCGAGTCTTTGTTGTCTTTCAATGTCGGGGTCAACTTTGCGATACGCGGCTTGGGCAGCGATGAGCAGCAGTTTGCCGACAAGCGCTTTTTAGCCAGATCCAATTTTATCTATCTGAGTGGTGGTATGGACTACCGGCATAACTTGCCGTGGGGTATGGAAGTGGCGGCGCGGATGTCCGGACAGATTACCGATTCGCCGCTGATCAGTAACGAGCAATTTTCGATGGGCGGTTTTCAAACCGTGCGCGGCTATTTGGAAACTAATGCACTATCCGATGACGGCGTGACCGCCTCGCTGGAATGGTATAGCCCAAGGCTGGTGCCGGACGCATGGGACGAGTTCGACAAAATGCGGGCACTGGTGTTTGTCGATGCCGGCAAAGGCTGGATTGTCGACGCCTTACCGGGCAACGCCAACGAAATGGCACTGGCCAGCACCGGGGTGGGTTTACGTTTCGATATGTTCAAGCATGTGCAAGGCGAGTTTGATTTCGGCATTCCGTTGCTGGACCAAGGCACTGTCAGGCGCGGCGAGAACAGGGTGGACTTTAGGATTGCAACACAATTTTAGGGTGCGGCGGCTGAATGGTTGCGGAAGACGGGAGCGAATTAACTGGTGTCTTTGGGTTATTCGCTCCGGTCTTTTGTTACTTAAGAGGAGCTCTAAAAACGCGTCATTTCCGCGTATGCGCGAGCCGCAGACTGCGCTGCAAATCCGGTTTGTGATTTTCAACGCCCCTCATTTTTCAGGGGCGACCACTAAGTAATATTATTATTTTTGCCTTACTAATTATTTATTATGAATATTACATATTTGTTACAAATCTATTTTCTGTAATAAATATGTAATATTTTATATTGCCTTGATACTACTTTTGTACAGTTATTATGCGGCTGTTTTAAATTAGTATTTACTCCGAATTAAATGGTTATTTAGGCAGTTAAAAGTTATTTGTATTTATTCACCGCGAAGCACAACAATCCCTCTCCAACGGGAGAGGGCAGGGTGAGGGGGGGTGAAAACGAGGCAACTTACCGTTTTATTTAAATATTGCTAAACCCGTTGCGAAGCGGGGGCGGAAAGCCGCGGGTCTTGTCAGTCAAGACAGCCGGGTTGCCAACCGATTTTTTATGCGGTTGTTTCTTCGATTGGCACAGGCGATATTATGACTAATAGACAACAGCACCAGCATGACGACGCGGTATTTTTCAGATTAAATCCCATTGCGGCTTGCGTAAAGTCGGCAGTCGCCGGCAGTATGCTGATCGCTTTTGTCTCGCCGGTCTGCGCCGAATTACCGGTGCCCAGCGCGGTCTGGGCCAGCATGGGCGGCGCCAACCGTTCCGTAGTCGGTAATAATATGACCATTAATCAGGAAACCGACCGGGTTATTCTGAATTGGGATAAGTTTAATGTCAGCGCCGACAGTTCCGTCGAGTTCAAACAGCCCAGCGCCAGCGCCATTGCCCTAAACAAAATCGTCGATCCCAGCAAAAATCCCAGCCAGATTTTGGGCTCGGTAACCGCCAACGGCCAGATATATCTGGTTAATAAAAACGGTTTCGTGTTCGGTAGGGATTCCGTGGTCAATGCCCGTGGGCTGGTGGCGTCGACGATGGATGTCAGTTTCGAAAAAACCTTTGATAAGGAAACCATAGGCACTGTCTCCAAGGATGGTCGCGCTGCTTTTCAAGGGTCCGGTGATTTTTATCAAAAAAACGGTGACGGTAGTTTCAAGCTGGATGCCGACGGTCAAAAAGTCCCCATCGAGATCAAAGTGGAAAGCGGGGCGCGGATCAAGTCCAGCGAGGCCGGCCGCATCCTGGTGATTGCCCCGAGCATCATGAACAAAGGCGATGTGGAATCGCCCGGCGGTCAGGTAATCATGGCGGCGGCGACCGACAAAGTGTATTTGCAGGAAGCGCCAACAGCGGATGATAGGACCAATAACGATGTGCGCGGCTTGCTAGTGGAAGTCGAGACCGGCGGTAAAGTGGAAAACTTGGGTAACATCGCCGCCAATCGCGGTAACGTCACCTTGATGGGCTTTGCCGTCAAGCAAAGCGGCAAGGTATCCGCAACCACCTCCACCAACGTCAACGGCACGATCCGCCTGTTGGCGCGGGAAGGTTTTACTACCAAAACCGAAGGCGGCGAGACTGTTATCACCGCGAAAGCCACCACCCGCACCGCGGATAAAGGCGACGGTTTGGGCCGTTCCGCACAAGTGACTTTGGGCGCGGGCAGTACCACCGAGATTCTGCCCGAGGTGGAATACATCGAGGAAACCCAAACCCTGGAGTCCGGCGAAACCGTCAAGGTGTTGGTAGAGAAAACCGCTGTACCCGGTCAGGTGCAGCCGCAATCTCGGGTCGAGATTATGGCTGATAAGGTGCATTTACAGGCTGGGTCGGAAATTAACGCGCCTTCGGGGAAGGTATCAATTACCGCGACTAAATCGCCGTTAAATCCGGTTGCCGACAACAGCCTAAAAAACGATAGCCGGATCCTGATCGATGCCGGCGCGAAAATCGATGTGTCCGGTACAGATAAAGTCATCCGCACCATGGAAAGCAATGTCTTGGAAGTGGAGCTGCGCAACTTTGAATTGAAAGACGCGCCGTTGCAAAAGACCGGCATATTAAAAGGTAAGACCGTCCTGGTGGACATCCGCGAAGGCACGCCGCTGACCGATATTGCGCCCACCGTGGCGGGGATTGGTCGGACGGTCGCCGAACGGATGGTTAAGGGCGGCGAGATCGCGCTTAACTCCGAAGGCGATGTCATCCTGGAAAAAGGCGCGGTTCTGGACTTTTCCGGTGGCGAGATTACCTATCTGGATGGCTTTATTACCACCAGTAAGCTGCTAGCCAATGGCCGCTTGGTCGATATTAGCGAAGCCGATCCTTTGGTGCCTTACGAGGCGATTTACGGCGAGGTGGTGAAAAAATATCAAAAATGGGGCATCACCAAAGTCTGGAAAATCGACGGTCCATTCACGCTGGCGCGTTTCGAGCCGGGTTATGTCGAAGGTCAGGACGCGGGCAGCTTAATGGTCAGAGCTAACAACGCGATTTTAGACGGCGAACTGCTGGGTAAAACCACCAACGGCAGGCGGCAGCGGACGCTGGCCGAGCAAGCCAAGGGCAGCCGTCTGACGGTAGATATCGCGTTTACCCAGAGTAATGCGCAGGCATTGATTTTCTCCGCTGGCTTGCAAAACAGCATTGATTTGGATATCGACGACGTGTTCCCGGTCGGAAATGACGGTTTGGCCATGGCTTTGGCCGTGGATGCCAACAAGCTCATCGACGGCGGCGTGCATACTGCGGTGTTTAAAACCAACGGTAACATCAGCGTCGCCGACAATGCGACCCTGCGCTTGGTCGCCGGCGGCAATCTGACGTTACAAGGCGGCGCGGTTGACGTGCGCGGCAATATCGTCGGTGCCGGGGCCACGGTAAAGCTGGAAACCGCCGAAACCAACGGGGCGGGATTGCAAGGCGAGATTAACCTGGCTTCCGGGGCGACGATCGATTTGCGCGGGGAATGGATTAACGATTTCGCCCAGCCGGAAAATCTTGACGGCAAGACGGTGGCCATAGACGGCGGTACTTTTATTGCCAAGGCCAAGGGTAACGGCGGCGGCGTGAATTTGCGGGCCGGCAGTTTGATCGACATCAGCGCCGGCGCCTGGTTGCACGAAGACCGTACGCTGGAAGCCGGTAAGGCGCAAAGAACCACAGGTAAGGGCGATACCTTGCAAGAGGGCGGCATTGTGTTGGTCGCCGAACCTGCCATAGACAACGCCGGCGCCAACGTGCTGATGGAGGGCGTTATGCACGCCTATGCCATGCAACAAGGCGGCGGCTTTACCGTAAAAGCCAACGCGGTCGCCATTCGTCGGGAAGAAACCCCGAGCAGAGGCGATGGCGGCGTGCAGCCTTTGCAAATTGCCACTGCGTTTTTCGGTGAAGGCGGCTTTGCCGAGTTCGATATCGGCGCAAATCTGAACGGATTGACGGTGGAAGACGGCGCCAATATTGAGCTGAGCCAACAGAACAGAGTACTAAATAACACCTATCTGGAACAGGCCAACGCCGACGGTATCGAAGCATTCTCGGATTTGACGACGTTGTTGCCGGAACTGCGCGCACCCAGCAAATTGACCTTGCGATCCGATCATGCCGCCGGGATTAATGCCAACAGCAATTTGCTGGTGGCTGCTACCGCAACGATTAACGCCGACGATTTAAGCAGCGTTACGCTGGAGTCCGATTCGTCCCTGGTGCTGGATGGCCGGATCGTCGCGCATGGCGGTACCGTGGCTCTGGATATTATTCCCGATCAAAGTGAGGTCGATCCGCAGTACCAGCAGAATCAAGGCATCTGGCTGGGTAGCACTGCCCGCATCGATGTGTCCGGCGGCAGTCAAATTACCGTGGACGGCTTGGGCCGGCGTATCGGTAAGGTTTTTGACGGCGGCAAGGTGGTCGTCAATGCGCAACGCGGCTTTTTTGCCTCCCAGGCCGGCTCTTTGATCGATGTGTCCGGTAGCCAAGACATCCTGGATTTACCGGTTAATAGTCCCGCCGCGATAGGTGCGAGTTTTGCTGCCACGCTAGTAGGTTCGCATGCCGGCAGCATCAATATTACCGCCGCCGAAGGCGCGTTCCTGGACGGCGATATGCAAGCCGCCGGCGGCGCTGCGCCCGGCACCTCCGGCGGTAAGCTGTCGGTGTTTCTTAATGTAGACAATCGTGCCGATCCGGATGTAGAAAACTCCATCTTTCCGCGCGCGCCGCGCATTTTGAAAATCTCCCAGGAACGGAATGTACCTTTTTCTGCGGCTTTTTCTAAACCGGGCGATTCATTACCCAAGAAAGATTCGCCCGGTGATCGGCTGACCGGCATTGGCTATCTGGCCGCCGAGCAGATTAGTGAGGGCGGTTTTAGCTCTGTGGATCTGGCCGTATCCGGAGAGAAGGGTGAGATTCGTTTTACGGGCGATGTCGATCTGCAACTGAATAACGCTATTGCTTTGGATGCAGTCAATTTCGGTTGGGAGCGGAAATCCGCCGCTGATACCGGTAATGTGCAAATCAGCGCCACCACCGCGACCTTGGGGTCGGATAGCTATCGCGCACCGATAGTAAAAACCAGCAACGGCGATGGCCGATTGGCGGTTAATGCCGATTTGATCGATTTGGTCGGTGGCTCGGTAACGACCGGTTTTAATACGGTTGATCTTGCCGCCGATGGCGATATTCGCCTGAAAGGCATACGGATCGACAGTAAGGAACTGGATTTTGTCGGCGAATTTAAAACCTTTTCCAAGCTTAATTTAACTGCGGCGCAGGTTTATCCCACCTCCTTGACCGAGTTTACCTTGGCGGTCACCGGCGATCAGAACGGCACGGTGACTTTCAACAAAAGCGGTAAGGCCGCGCCGGTGCTGTCCGCCTTGGGCAGTTTGACCGTGCAGGGTCCGAATATCGTCCAAAACGGCGTGCTGACCGCGCCCTTGGGCGAGATCGTTTTGGAGGCGACAAAATCGGTGACCTTCGGCGCCGACAGCATGACGTCGGTTTCGGCCAAGGGGCAAATCATCCCGCTGGGCGTCACCCAGGGCGGCCTGGAATGGCTGCTGCCCTTGGCCGGCACCGGCAACAATCTTAACGTGGTCAACCCCGATCTGAAACCGGCTGAAACGGATAAAAAGCGGGTGTTTGAAAGCCCAGAGAAGAAAATAACCGTTAAAGCCGCGCAAATCCTTCGGGAAGACGGTGCTTTGATGGATTTATCCGGCGGCGGCGATTTATTGGGCTTCGAATTTATTCCCGGTGATGGCGGTTCGGTAGATGTTCTTGATACTGATCAACGCTTTGCGGTAGTGCCGGGTATATCCGGTTATTCGCCGTTCGACCCCAAATCGTTTCCCGAGTCAGGTTTGAAGACTGGCGATAGCATTTACATCGGTGCCGGTAGCGGCCTTGCCGCCGGCTACTATGCCTTACTTCCGGCTCGTTACGCCTTATTGCCGGATGCATTTTTGGTGTCGCCGGTCGCCGGCAGCGCCAATGCAATTCCCGGCACCAGTAGAACCCGGGTCGATGGCGCTGCTGTCGTTACCGGCTACCGGAGCGTTGCCGGAACAGACATCCGCGATCAGTATTGGTCCGAGTATGTGGTCGAAGCCGGCAGCATTGCTAAAACTCGTAGCGAATACAACATCAGCTCGGCCAACCAATTTTTCGCGGATAGAGCGGTAAATAAAGAACTGGCGATTCCGCGTCTGCCGCAAGATGCCGGGCAATTGGTGCTAAACGCCAAAACCCGTCTGGAGCTACCCACCGTGGTGGCCGATGTGGTCGAGGGCGGACGTGGCGGCTTGGTAGACATCGTGGCGGATAAATTGGCCTTGGGCACAACCGCCGCAACCGACGATGTTGAATTGTTGGTTAGCGACCTGGATAAGTTTAGAGTGGATAGCTTGTTGCTGGGGGCGGTGAGAAGCTTTGACGCCGCGACCGGCCACACCAAGCTGGATGTCATCGCCAAGTCGGTGACGGTAGCCCAAAACACGACCTTGAAAGCACCGGAGGCCTTGCTGGCCGCCAGCGAAACCGTCACGCTTGAACAGGGTGCCAAAATCGAAGCCAGCGGCGCGGTTGCGGATACCGATGGCGATACGGTGCTTGAGGTGAACGGCGACGGCGCGTTGCTGCGCGCATCGGCGGGCAAACAGGCAACGATCAACCGAACCGGCGCCAAGGGCTTGAAAGGCGATCTAAACATAAGTGCCGGCGCGGTAATTTCGGCCGGCGCGGGTTCGGTGGCGTTGGACTCGACACGGCGGACCAAAATGGCCGGCGAATTGAATCTGGCCGGCGGTTCCTTGTATCTTGGCGCGGAAACTATCAACCTCGGCGAAACCGCCGGCGTATCGACTGGCCTGTCGCTGGATAATACTCAGCTCGCACACTTGACTGTTAACGAGTTGGTGTTGAGCAGCCGGGGTATGGTCAACTTGTACGGCGAGTTATTGCAAACCGATGCCCTTGGTCAGCCTTTTCAATTCGGCGATTTACGCATTGATGCCTTGGGTCTGGCCGGTAAAGTCAATGTCGGGAAACCCCTGTCTTTGAATGCGAAAACCCTGAGTATTGCCAACAGCAAGTCTACGGGCAGCGTTTTGCCGGGCGACGGCAGCGGGGTATTGAATATCAATGTGCAACAGCTGTTGTTGGACCAAGGTAAATTCCAGCTGTCGGGTTTTGCCGCAGTCAATGTTAATGCCGGCGAGCGTATGTTGGGCAAGGGTGACAGCACCTTAACCGCATTGACTGACTTGAGCGTGAATACGCCGTTTGTCAGTGCCGAGAATGGCGCTAAAACCATCATCAATGCCAGCGGCCATGGCTTGTCTCTCACGGGCGGTAGCCAGACGCTAACTGCCGGTACCCAAGGCATAGCCGCGCAATTATTGTTGGAAGCCGATAGCATTGGTTTGAACACGGCCTTGTTGTATAAAACCGGTAATGTGGCCTTGAATGCCTTGCAGGGTAATGTGACTTTGGGTGGTAATGCATTGATCGATGTGTCCGGCGCGGTGGCTTATGCCGGTCTGAGCAAGCCGGTGAATCTGTCCGGCGGCAAAATCGGTCTGAGTTCTCAGCATGGCAATATCAGCGCTGAAGCGGGCAGCAAGCTGCTGTTGAACGCCAGTAACGCCGAGATGCTTGCCGGTTTACTGTCCGCGCAAGCCGGCGCCGGCCAGGTGCAATTCAACGGTTTTATCGATGCTCATGGCGTCGGTAAGGCAAACGGTGGCCGGGTCGCCGTTGACACCGGCAGTTTGAGCGCCGGCGGTTTTAGTGCTTTGAATAATGTATTTGCCGCCGCTGGGTTTAGCGGTGCTGTCGAACTGAGAACGCGTAGCGGCGATATCGTGGTTGACGCCGGGCAAACCGTGAATGCAAATGCCATCAATCTATTCGCCGATACCGGCAATATCAGCGTCGATGGCACCTTGGATGCGTCCGGGGCGAATGGCGGTTCGGTGACGCTGGCAGCCGAAGATCTGCTGACGCTGAATAGCTCGGCGCTGATTCTGGCGAACGCGCAAGCGGCGAATGGCAACGGCGGCAAGGTCAGTTTGTCGTCTATCGATGGGTCCGCATTAGATGGCGCGGGCATTGATATCCAGTCCGGTGCGCGCATCAACGTTGCAGCGGCTGGAGCCGGTGCGGCGGGCGAGGTGTATTTACGTGCCGACCGCGACGATACCGACGGCGACGGTCTGGCGGACATTAACGTCAAAGCCATCGCCGCCGGTACTATCGTTGGCGATACCGACGTCACCGTTGAAGGCGCGCGTATTTATAACAATAGCCGTATCGCCTCCGCCGAACAGCAGGCGATGCATAACGATAATCTGGCCTATATGAGCGATTTGGCGGCGGCTAATGTCGCTAACAGCCGCTTCGGCGCCGACTTTACCATTATCCCCGGCGTAGAAGTTCGCAGCAGCGGCAATTTGACCATCGCCGAGACGTGGGATTTGGGAAAACTCGATAGCGGAGAAGCCTGGCGTTATGGCGCGAATAACGATCTGGTTGGGGTGTTAACGCTTAGAGCGAAAGGCAATTTGTTAATCAATGCCAATTTGAGCGACGGCTTTTCCACCGGCGTTTTGAATTCCGCAAGTTTTGGAGCGATCAACGTCAGCGATTATTTGCAAACCGGTGCTTCATGGAGTTACCAGCTGATCGGCGGCGCCGATTTGGGTTCCGCCAATGCGATGACAGTGCTGGCCTCTGCCAGTCTGTTGACCAGCGCCGGCAGCGGCGACGTCAGTTTAGCCAATGATGTCAGCGTGCGGACCGGCACCGGCGATATTGATATTCGCGCGGCTCGCGACTTGGTCTACGGTAATGCAAGCTCTTCAATCTACACGGCGGGCCGCGCGGATGCCGACGACGCCAAACGCTGGGGTAGTGGCGGGCCGGATTTAGCCGCGCTGTTCTATGCCGAATATCCCGTGGATGGCGGCGATATCAGCATTCAGGTTGGGCGCGATATCGATGCCAAACCTAGTGCGCAGTTGCTCAGCGATGCGTTGGTACGTACCGGCGATTGGTCCAACAGCAATCAACACAGTACGGAATTTGATTCGGAACGTCCGACAGCCTGGGGCGTGGCCTTGGGTATTAGCGATTCAAGTGGCTTTTCTCGTCAGCATCAGCAAAGCGTAACCGCCTTCGGCGGCGGTAATGTCCGCATCAGCGCGGGCGGAAATGTCGAAGACTTGTCGGTGATGATCCCTACCACCGGTAAACAGGTAGGTGAAAGGGATACGCCGGTGGCGGATGCCACTGTTATCACGTTTAAGACCAATGTGGTCGAAGTGAACGGCGGTGGTAATCTGCAATTGCAGGCGGGTGGGGATATCGCCGGCGGCGTGTTTTATGTGGATGGCGGGGCGGCGGATATTTATGCGCACGGATCGCTGAAAGCCGGAACCAACAAAGGGCTGAATCCGATACTGGCTTTGGGCGATGCGCAGTTTAATGTAGTCGCCGGCAAGTCCATGGCCCTGGAAGCGATTGTCGATCCGATGTTCGTGACCTTGCCGGATTCGGTCGATTTGATCAATGGCTCGTCGAATCGGTTTTTCCGCTACAGTACCGACAGCAAGGTGACATTGACCACGCTTTCCGGCGACCTTGGCCTGGAAAACGACATCGCCAGTTTGAAGAAGGCCACCAATACCAATATTTCCGAAGGCTTTTTGGTTTATCCCGCCGGCCTAAAAGCCTACGCACTGAACGGCAATATTGCCGTGGACAAGAGCTTCACCTTGTACCCATCGGCGCAGGGTGACTTGGAGTTATTTGCGGCTGAGAATTTAACCGGTAAGGGTAATCCGCGGATTATTTTGAGCGATGCGGAACCAGCGGCATTACCTAGCGCCGCATTGCCCTTCGTCGGGTCTTCCTTAACCGACTTGGACAATGTGCTGAAGGTTCTGGATATTCAGCAACCGCAATCGCCCACCGCGATACATGCCAGCACGCCGCTGCACGCCAATGACCCGAATCCGGTGTTGATTAGCACCGGCAGCGGCAGTATCGGCCGTATCGACGACGATATGGTGTTTGTATTGGCCAAGCCGGCCGAGGTCAGCGCTGGTCAGGATATTGTCCGCGCCACGTTCAATATTCAACATAACAACGCCGACGCTGTCAGTATCTTTAATGCCGGCCGGGATATTCGTTACACGATTAATATTCACCCCGATACCGGCAATATCATCGAAGCCGATCAAGGTATAGACGTGGCCGGTCCCGGACAATTAACCGCGCTGGCGGGCCGGGATGTAAATTTGGGATCGTCTATTGGTATCACTTCCTCAGGCGATCAGTCCAATGCCGCGCTGGCGGATGACGGTGCCAACATTACCGTGATTGCCGGTTTGGCTGGCGGTGCGCTGAACAGCAATGGCTTTGCCGAAGGGTTTATGCTCAACTCGGGTAAATACGTCCTGGAAAATCAGCGCTACCTGAATTTGTTCGTGCAGGAAATGCGCAGCATCACCGGCGACTCTTCGTTAAGCGTCGATTCCGCCAAACTGGCATTTAGCGGGCTTTCCACGGTGGATAAGGCCCGCCTGGACAGCAAGCTGTTAAGCGTCGTGCAAAGCGTGTTTTTGCAGGAGGTAAAAGCCAATGCAAGCACGCTGGCCAAAGCCACTACCAAACAGGCTCAGGATCTGGCCGAACTAAAACTGCTGGCTACCATCGAGTCGCTGTTCCCCGGTACCACCTTATTGGCTGGCAATAGCGATTACCGCATTGACGCTGCGAACGGCATTGTAATCAACGCCGATACCAGTGCCAGCAATATCTTGAACAATCTGAATGCCGTGTTACAGCAGAAAATCGAAGCGGAGTTGGCACGGCAGGGTAAAACCTTTGCCAGTGCTAGCGACCGCGAGAAAGACGACGCCCGCGAACTGGTTAGGCCCAAGCTGGGCAATATTTCGCTGTTCTTGAGTTCGATACAAACCAAGGACGGCGGCGATGCCAATCTGTTTACTCCCAATGGCGGCATCACCGTGGGTTTGGCGACCGCCGATATTGGCTTGGCAAAGGAAGATGATGAGTTGGGCGTGATCGTGAAAAAGCAGGGGGAGGCCAATCTGCTGGCCCGCAACGACATCGACGTGAACATCCAGCGCGTGGTGACCTTGGGTAACGGCAATATAACCGGCGGTTCCACTGAAGGCGATGTCGATGCCGGTCGTAGCGCGCAAACCGCATTGGCGGCTCCGCCGCTTAAAGTCAGTTACGATGCGGCGGGTATGCCGGTACTGGAAGTATCGCCGGTGTTGCAAGGTGGCGGTATCAGAACGGTGGGAGCAGGGGACGTGTTGTTGTTTGCACCGCGCGGCATCATCGACGCCGGTGAGGCGGGTATCAGAGGCAATAACATCACGCTGGCCGCAACCGCCATCGTCGGCGCCGATAATATCGATATCGGTGGTTCTGCCGTGGGTGTGCCAGTGGCTGCGACCGGCAGTGTCGCGGCCGGTTTGACCGGCGTCAGCAACGTGGCGGCTGCGGTCGGCAAGTCGCTGGATAGTACCGGCAGCGTCGGCAAGGAAGCTGCCGAAAAACTGGCTAAGGCAGCGACCAACACCTTGGGTATCTTGAGCGTGGATATTTTGGGTTTTGGTGAATAGCCTGCTGTCTTGCTATTCAGGCTGAAAATGGCCGAATTGCCCGCTGTGTTCGCAGCGGGCAATGGGTTTGCCGCCTTTCGCGGCCACCCCGGCCCTATATCACCGGTATTTCGTTCGAGCTGAGCTCGTCAAAGCCCAGAGTGGTGTGCCCTTCGACAAGCTTGTATGGTAGAGGTTAAGAGAATCGGGGAGACTTTGGTTGTCGGGATGGAGGGACATCGACAAGCATCTGCTAAGACAGACCTCACTGAGAAATCATCCCATCGCGTCTTCCAGAGTCGATGAAGAATCTAGCGGTTAGACCGCCGATTTGTGCACAAGCTTACTCGGCAGACGCACCACCCCGACTCTCTTATTTTTCAACAGGGGGAGGACGTATGACAAGCGAAATGTTGATCGGTATCGATGTAGCAAAAGATGAACTGGTGATAGATTCAGAGCAGGGTTTGTTGACGCTTGCCAATACGGCAGAGGCCATCGATGCCTGGCTGAAGACGTTACCGACCGGGAGTTATATTGGCCTGGAAGCCACCAGCGATTATCATCAACTCATGGCAGAGCAAGCGGTATTGATAGGCATGGTCGTCTATGTGCTGAACCCACGGGATATGCGCCATTATGCCCTGGGTTTGGGCAGACGGGGCAAGACGGATCGAGTGGACGCCCAAATGATCCGGCGATTTATCACCGCTGAACGGGATCATTTACGTCCCTATCAACCTGCTTCGGCGATGCAGCACCAAGTGGCTTTACTGCAACGGCGCCGTGCGACGGTCGTCAAGCATCGTCAAGCTCTGCAAAAAGCCTTGCGAAGCGTGAAGGAACTTGAAGCGCCACTCATTGATACCGTGGCCGCCTTGGACGGATTGCTCAAGCATATCGATCAGCAACTGGATGACTTATTAACTTTGCAGCCTGCACTGAAAGCCGAGGCCAGACGTCTTGAGAGCATACCGGGTATTGGCCGGCAAACCTCAACACAGCTGGCTGTCTTGTTTGATCGGGTCCCGTTAAGCCGCAGCGATGCCGTAGTAGCCTTTGTCGGGCTGGATCCCCGAGCCTGTGACTCAGGCCAAAAGCGGGGCCGCCGACGCGTATCCAAACGGGGACCGGGTGAACTGAGACGGCTGTTATACAACTGCGCCCAGGCAGCCGTCAAAACGGCTGTGTGGAAACCCTATTACCAAGAGTTAAGAGCCAGAGAGTTCTCGGCAACTCAGGCGCTAGTGATTATCGCCAGAAAATTATTACGCATCGCATTCTCGCTTTGGCAACAAGCCGATGCCCGATTTGACGCTCAGAAAATTGGTTGCCTCAACAATGCAGCTTGACGAAAACCATAGAATCTCAGTACCCGCAAGGACATTTAGGCGAACAGTATTTAAGGTCCGGCTTAATAATATTTTTTCCAGTTTTTTCGATACTTTACCGCTCGTCATAATCATGTAAAAAAACGTTGGGATAATCCAGTTTATGTTTTGATTTGAGAGTGATCATGAAACGGATTGTGTTATTAGTAGCGGCCCTGTTGGCGATGCCCGGACTGGCCCAAGCTTGGTGGAACGACGACTGGGGATATAGAAAGAAAATAACCATAGACGCCCAGCAATTGCAGCAGGGCGGCGTGACGCCGGTAGCGGAAGGCTTGGTGCTGGTGCGTTTGCATACCGGCAATTTTAGCTTCTTCGCCGATTTGGGCGAAAACGGCAAAGATTTGCGCTTCATGGCCGGCGACGATAAAACCCCGTTGAAGTTTTATATCGAGAAAATCGACCCGCTCAATGAGATGGCTTTGATTTGGGTGAAACTGCCCAAGGATATTGCGACGACCGACGAGCCGATGTTCTGGATGTATTACGGTAATCCCAAAGCCGTGGATGGCCAGGATGCGCCGGGTATTTTCGATGTGGCGCAAGCGGTGGCCTATCACTTCGAGGCCGGTCCGGTGAAAGACGCTACGGCGTACGCCAATCAACCGGCTACCGCTACGCAAACGGTCGTGGAAGGTGGGGCCATTGGCGAAGCTGGCGGTTTTAACGGCAGTCAATCGATACGCATTGCGGCAACGCCCGCCATTCAGATGGCTGTCGAATTTGGCTGGACAGTTTCGGCATGGGTGAAAATCGATCAGGCCCAAACCGACGGGGTGATATTTGCGCGCGATGGGCTGATTTTATCTGTTAGAGGTCAAACCCCGGTTTTGGAAGTTAATCGTAAGCAGTTGGTCAGCTCCGCCGATCTGAATTTGGCCACTTGGCAGTATTTGTCGGTCGCCGGTAACAAGGACGGTTTCACGCTATACGTGGACGGTAAGCCGGTCGGTATCTTGCCGGCGAGTGTGCCGTCGCTGTTGGGCGATATGAGTATCGGCGCGGCGGTGGACGGTTCACGCGGCTTAGTCGGCGCCATTGACGAGTTCGGTATTGCCAAAGTGGCGAGGGATCAGAATTACCTACAATTCGCGGCGCTGATGCAAGGCCAGTCGTCGGCGTTGTTGAACTATGGTGAAGACAGCACGCCCGACAGCGAAGAGGGCGGCGAATCCTATTTGATGTCGACGCTGGATAACGTCACCGTGGACGGCTGGGTCATCATCGGTATTCTGGGGGTGATGTTTGTCGTCAGTACCTTGGTGATTGTCAGCAAGGCGATTGTCTTGAATCGCACGCGTAGTGAAAACAAAAAATTCGAAGAAGCCTTCAGCCAATTAGGCGCCAAAAATATAAGCAATCTGGATCACCAGGACGAAGACGGCCAGGAAGATTATGACGAATCGCCGTTGTTGCTGTCCTTGACCGGCAATCATGCGGCTTTTGCGGGCTCTTCCATTTATCGCATCTACCATGTCGGTGTGCAGGAAATGAATAAACGTCTGGCTAAAAGCGTGGGTGCCGAAGCGGCCGAACAAGGCTTGTCCGCCCAGGCATTGAATGCGGTAAAGGCCTCCATGGATGGCGTGTTGGTGCGGGAACTGCAAAAACTGAATTCGCAAATGGTACTGCTGACCATCGCGATTTCCGGCGGACCGTTCCTGGGATTGCTGGGGACCGTGGTCGGGGTAATGATTACCTTCGCGGCGATTGCGGCCAGCGGCGAAGTGAATGTCAACGCTATCGCACCGGGTATCGCAGCGGCCTTGGCGGCGACCGTAGCCGGTTTGGGCGTGGCGATTCCGGCTTTGTTTGCCTACAACTATCTGGGCAGCATCATCAAGGCGGTGACCGCCGACATGCATGTGTTCGTCGATGAATTCGTCGCCAAACTCGCCGAGCAGCATAGCTGAGTTGAAAAGAAATGTAGGTCGGCTTAGGCGTTAGTCTTAAGCCGACATGTTGGCTTCGATGTGCCGGATTGCGCTCTATCGAGCGAACCCAACTTCCGAAACCCGATCTGTGGATCACGAGAATACTCAATGAAAGTTCAAGAAGAAAACGCAGCGTACGACGAAATCAACGTCACGCCGATGCTGGATTTGGCTTATGTGTTGCTGGTGGTGTTCATTCTGATGACCACGGCGGCCGTGCAAGGCGTGCAGGTCAATCTGCCCAAGGCCAGTAATACGCCCAGTTTGGCCAAGCCGCAAACCAAAGCCATCACGGTGACGGCGGACGGTACTTTGTTTCTGGATACCTTTCCGGTGACGATGGAGCAACTGGAATCGACGTTGATGCAATACAAGGCCGCCAATCCGGAATTGCCGGTGGTGGTTAAGGGCGATGCCACGGTCCAGTACCAAAGCGTCGTCGATATTCTGGCTTTGCTCGGCAAACTGGAAATTACCCAGGTTGGTCTGGTTACCCAAAATCTGACCAAATAAAGCCTTGCGACATGTCAAACAAGAAACATTGGCGGGTTTATATACCGATGCTTATCGCTGCCGTAATCGCCGCTATCGCGATTTTTTACGTCGTTAAGATCATTATGGAGTTCGTCGACAAAAAGCCGACGAAAAACGAGAAAAAAATTCAGGCGGTTACCTTATTTAAACCTCCACCCCCACCGCCGCCACCGCCGAAAGTAGAAAAGCCGCCCGAGCCGGAAATCAAGGAAAAAATCAAGGAACCCGATCCGGAACCCGAGCCTGAGCCAGAACCCGAGCCGGAACAGGCACCGCCGCGCGATCTGGGGCTGGATGCCGAGGGCACGGCCGGATCGGACGGTTTTGGTCTGGCAGCCCGTAAGGGCGGCACCGGGTTGTTCGGCGGTGGAGCCGGCAACCCGTTTGCCTGGTACGGCGGTTTGGTCAAGAACGGCATTCTGAACATTCTCAGCAGCCACGAAGAATTGCGCCGTAAAGGTTATACCGCCATCGTCAAGGTCTGGCTGAAAGCCGACGGCTCTGTAGAACGGGTGGAATTGGCCAAGGGCAGCAACGATGCGGACATAGACGAATTGCTCAGCCGCTTGTTAAACAAATTCGACCGAGTCGCGGAGGCACCGCCGCCGGGCATGCAGCAGCCGATTAAGTTAAAAATTTCATCACGTATTTAAGTATCCACAGGTAAAACAATGGCGAACAAAAAACAGCTGATGGCCCTGGCACTATCAGGGCTGATCGGCACCGTGCAGGCCGGAGAAAAGGAAGAGTTGCTGAAACTGCGCAATACCACCACTAATTTGATCAAACAACTGGTCAAACAAGGCGTGATTACCGACAAGGCTGCTAACGAGATGATCAAGCAAGCCGAAGTCGAAGCGGGCCAGCAGGTGGCTGAAGCCAAGGCCTCCGGTGCCAAGGAAGCGGTGCCGGCCGATGAAGTGCGCGTGGCTTATGTGCCTGACTTCGTCAAAGACGAGATTCGTCAGCAGGTGCGCAGTGAGCTGCGCGAAGAAGTGGTCGGCGATGTGATGCAAAAGGCCAAGAACGAGCAATGGGGTATGCCGAATGCGCTGCCTGACTGGATCAAGCGCTTCAAATTATCCGGTGATATTCGTTTGCGCTCGCAGCATGAATACATGGCCGACGAAAATATCGCCAATTCTTATATCGATTGGCAGGCGGTTAACGAAAGAGGCGGTCTGAGCGCGGCGGGTGTGGATCAATTCTTGAATACCACTACTGACAGACAACATTTTCGCGAACGCTTGCGCTTGGGTATTGATGCCATTGTCACTGATGGATTGAAGGCCGGTGTGCGTTTGGCCACGGGTAATCAACGCGATCCGGTATCCACCAACCAGTCTCTGGGATTTACTGGGCAAAAATACGATTTCACCGTGGATAGGGCTTATCTGCAATACGATGCGTTCGACGATAACAAATTCAAATGGCTGACCTTGTCGGGCGGTCGTATCAAGAATCCCTGGTATACCGGCGGCGGCGAATTTACCGGCGGTAGCGAATTGGTGTGGGATACGGATTTATCTTTCGAGGGTTTTGCCGGCACTGTGCGCCACCGTTTGGGCGGTTCGGACAGCTTGATGGCCAACGACGATCAAACCCATTCCGTGTTTGCCACGGCGGGTGCGTTTCCGCTGCAAGAGTCGGCACTGAGCAGCGATAAATGGTTGTTCGGCGGTCAGGTCGGGGTCGATTGGGGCTTTATCAATCAAGACAATTTAAAGGCGGCGCTGGCTTATTTCGATTATGTCAACGTCGAAGCCAAGCAAAATACTAGCGTTTTAGGTACTTGCGATCTCAATACGCGTGGCAACACCGCTTCACGGCCTGAATTCATGCAGGGCGGCAATACCTTAGCGTCGATCTGCCGAGAAGGCACCGGGGCGTTGGCTTCCAATCCGGGTATGGTCGGCTTGGCGTCCGATTACAACATCGTCAATGCCAATATTTCCTACGAAATGGCCATGTTCGCTCCCTATCGCTTGCGTTTAAGCGGTGATTACGCCAAAAACGTCGGCTTTAATAAAGCCGCGGTGAGCCGGATGCTGAACGGTACCGTGGTCGAGGGCAAAACCAACGCTTGGCAGTTTAGAGCGGATTTCGGTTGGCCGCGAGCCGAAGTGGCCGGGCATTGGAATGTGTTTGCCGCCTACAAGTACGTGGAGCGCGATGCGGTATTGGACGCTTTCACCGATTCCGACTTCCACCTCGGCGGTACCAACAGCAAAGGCTGGTTCATTGGCGGTAACTATGGCTTGATGAAAAACGTCTGGCTGACCGGTCGCTGGTTGAGTGCCGATATCATCACTGGACCCCCTCTCGGTATCGATGTGTTGCAGATCGATGTCAATACGCAATTCTAGGTAGGTTGCCAATGAACACATTTCCGATAGTTGCCGTTTTATTTCTGCTTGTCAGTAGCGGCTGGTCTGCCGGTCAGGCCGCGCCGCGTGAGGCCGCCAAGAACGACGGCGCCGTGTTAAAGCTGCAAGCCATGGTCAAAAGCCTGACGGCCGAGCGGGATGCGGCAAAGGCCGAATCGGCCAAGTTAGCCGAGGAATTGCAGGAGCTTGAGCAGTTGAAAAAAGCGCATTCGGCGGCGGTTGCAGCCAAGGAACAAATCAGCAGCGAGTTGTCCGCGCAGCGAAACTCCAACGGCGAGGTGCGAGAGCGTTTAGAGAAAACCAATGCCAGACTCTCCGACGTGATTGAAAAGCATAAGGAAGTGAGTCAGGCCAAAGCCGATTTGCAGGCGCAATTAGCGGCAATAAATGCCAAACAGCAAGCAACCGAACAGCAATTGGGTGTGTGCGATACTCATAATTTCAAACTTTACGAGGCCGCCAAGGAATTGCTGGAACGCTACGAAAACAAAGGCGCACTGGCTAGTGTGTTGCAGAATGAAGCCTTGCTGCAATTCAATAGTGTCGAAATGGAAACCATTGTTCAGGAATATGAGGACAAGTTGAACGCCGGTAAATATCAAAAACAATCCGCTGCGGATAGCGGCACAGCGCCGGCTGGCGTCCAATAGTTTCTGTACTCAGGTGCGGCAACATGCCGCACCTCGACCCTCGCCGATTTACCGAAAGCCTTAAGGCTTGGTCGCGTAAATAAGTTAAAATCCCAAAAAGCGGCGCTCCATCATGGCGGCTACATAATCAAACGCACGAATTATCGAGAGACTAATGGCAACGAAACAAAATTTTTTAAAAAATCTAGGCATTGTTGTGTTATCGACCGGCTTGGTGGCCTGTAACGGCGCCGATGAACGGAAAGCGAAATACATGGAAGAAGGCAAACAGCTATATCAAGCGGGCGATTATGAAAAAGCGTTGCTTGCCTATAAAAACGTGCTGCAAATCGATCCTAAGGACTGGGAAACTCACTTTCAAATCGCGGAAGCCCTGAGCAAGCAAGGCAAAATCGAAAATGCTTTTAAGGAATATAGTACCGTCGTTGCCGGCAACGAAAATCACGTGATGGCGCGGGTGCGGGTCGGCCAGTTGTTATTGTTGAATCGTGCGGTAGACGATGCAGAAAAAATGGTTGGCGAAGCGTTGGCGAAGGAACCGGATAATGTCGAGGCGTTGGTGTTGTTCGCCGGCGTACAAGCAGCCAAAAATAACAGCGACGGCGCGATTATGACGGTGGAGCGCGCCTTGAAAAACAGTCCGGACGATGTGCCGGCGACGTTGATGATGGCGTCTATTAAGGCGCGTTTGGATAAAGTCGATGAAGCGATTGCTTTATTGAAGCAAACTATTGAAAAGAAGCCCGATAATGTTGCATTGCGCAGCATGCTGGCCGGCTTGTACGCTAAAAACAATCAGATTGCCGATTCAGAGGCAATGTTGGTGGAAATTGTCAAACTGGAGCCGCAGCAATTACAGCATTACCGTACGTTAGCTTTGTTCCAAGTCGGTACCAAACAAGTCGATAAAGCCGAAGCGACTCTGCGCGACGCGGTCAGCAAATTGCCGGACAACGATACCGCCAAGACGTATTTAGTCGATTTCCTGTTGGAAAAACGCAGTCCGGAAGTGGCCATCGCCGAGCTGCTGCCGATGATAGAGCAAAAGCCGCAAGCGTATGAGTTGAAATTCAAACTGGCCAATATCCAGCTTTCCAAAAAGGAAATCGATAAGGCCGAAGCGACTATGAAAGAAGTCGTCGAACAGGATAAGTTGGGACCGAGCGGCATCACCGCGCGGAATAAATTGGCTGCCTTGTATGCCATGACCAAGCGTGGCGACGAGGCTAAAGCCTTGATCAAAGAAGTGTTGGATAGCAATCCGCGCGATGCTGAGGCTTTGACGCTACGCGGTCAGTTTGCCTTGGGTGAAAACAAAATTCCCGATGCAATTTCCGATTTTCGCTCGGTATTGGTTGATCAACCCAATAATATCGGCGTATTGAAAATGCTGGCCGCGGCCCATCTGCGCAATAACGAGGAAGAACTGGCCAGAGAAAACATGGAAAAAGTGGTTGCCGTCGCACCGGGCGATGAGACCGCCCGGCTGGATTTGGTTGGCTTGCATATGAAAGCCGGGCACCAGGATCAAGCAAAACAGCAGCTTGAAGCACTGATGAAAGCCAATCCGAAAAGTCTGAAAGGCTTGGAGGCGATGTTTAAAATGGAGTTGTCGCAAAAGCATTGGGATAAGGCACAGGACATTGCTAAGCAGGTGCAACAGCTATCGGATAAGGATGCCACCGGCTTTTACATGTCCGGCTTGGGCTATCAGGCGGAAGGTAAGTTGGAAGCCAGCACAGAAGCGTTTCAACAGGCCCTGGCGCGTAAGCCGGATGCGATTGAGCCTTTGACCGAGATGGTAAAAAGCTATTTGGTATTGAAGCAGTCGGATAAAGCTATCGGCAAATTGCAGCAAGTCATCAAACAGCAGCCGGATCATTTTATTGCCTATAACCTGATGGGCGGCGCTTATCTGAACGAGCAAAAATTCGCGGACGCAAAAACAGCTTACACAAAGGCTTTAAGCATTAAACCGGATTGGTATAGCCCTTATCGGAATTTGGCCTTGATCGAACTGGCGCAAAAAAATAAAGCCGAAGCCATCGATATTTATAAAAAAGGTATTGAGAAGACTAAGGGCGCATTAGAGTTGGTCGATGATTTGGCACGTTTGTATCATCGCGATGGTCAACATGAGCAGGTTCTGGCGCTATACGAAGAGTCTTACAAACTGCATCCGGATTCGGTGGTTGCGGTTAATAATCTGGCCAGTTACTTGTCGGATTTTTCGTCCAGTCCGGATAGTTTGGAACGTGCCGCCAAATTGGCCGAACCTTTGTTGCAGACCAATAACCCTAACATGATGGATACGGCGGCTTGGGTTGCCTATAGACAAGGCAATTACGACAAGGCCAAAGAGATCATGTTGAAAGTGATCGAACGCGATCCGCAATCACCGATCAGCAATTATCATTTGGGTATGGTCTACTTCAAGCAAAACGATCCAGTCAAAGCCCGCGAGTATTTGCAAAAAGCGGTCGATAAAAAAGTGGAATTCGACGGCTTGAATGAAGCGAAGGATGTTTTGAGTAAACTCTGATAGGAAATGCAGTGACGTGGCTACCGCAAGTAGCCACGTCAAACCGGTCTAAACCCCGGTATAGCCGATTTTATTATCGGTGGCTTTATTGAATACTGTCCCCAGTACGTTGGTGTCTTTTAACAAAGAGGCTGCGTGCTTCAACTGCTCGGTCTTGGTATGACCTTCGTCGATCACCAATAACACGCAATCCACATATGGCGAGAAACCCAGCGTATCGTCGTGCGATAAAATCGGCGGCATATCGAAAATAATGATACGCGAGGGGTAACGGCTTTTCAGCTCGTTAACCAGTCGTACCATCTTCGGCGAGCGCAACATTTCCGTCGAGTTAAACAAGGGTTTGCCGGCCGGCAGGACTACCAGACGTTCTATGCCCGGATTAATCAGCATGGAGCTTAATTCAGTGTCATGCAGCAAATAGTCGCTAAGACCTGCGCCCGGCTGAATGCCGAATAATTGGTTGATGCTGGGATTCTGGAAGTTGGCATCGACCAGCAAGGCAGTGCGGTCAAGTTCCATCGCCATGCTGATGGCTAAATTCGCAGCCGTTAAGCTGTTGCCGGTACCGTCGCTGGGGCTGGTGATAGCCATCGTCTTCCATTCCATTGCGTCCATTTGTTGCAGGCAGCGGGTGCGCAACATTCGGTAGGATTCCAGCCATTTGCCGGGCTGCGCCGCGGAAATAATCCGGTTTTGCTTCAGTAAGTTTTGATCCGGACTGTGTACCCGGGTTTGGGTATAAGCGATACTGACTTTGTCGCCCGGTTGATTGGCTAATGAAGCGGCCGCTGGATTGTTTTTTTCCACGAGGTTTTCAATGGGGTTCATAAATTTTCCCTTAACTGATTAATTGCCCACGACACGTAGTAATTTGTACCAAAATACATCTAGCGGCATGACGATAAAATGAAAAGCAACGACAGCCAGAATGCCGGCTATTGCCATGCCTATCAACAACAGCCGTCTTTCGTTTTTATAAGCTTGATGTTCTTTTTGGCTTTCAAAATAAGGTATCGAAGCCAAAGGTTCCACGCCCAGAATCGCGGCGACTGCTTTTGGGCTATTGATGGTCGAATCCAGCATTTCGGTCAACGCGACTGCGCCAAAACCGCTGGCCAAAGCCAACACCATACCCAATACCATAATTGCAATTCGATTAGGGCTAACCGGTTGCAACGGCTCTTGCGGAGGGTCGATTAAGGTGAAGCGCTCGCCTTTTCTTTCCATCTCCAATTGTTGCGAGATTTGCGCCTCCATTTCACGGGCGCTTACTTCCCGGTAGCGCAGATTGGTATTGTCCAGATCCTGAATCAAATCCATGTATTCTTTTTCAACCAATGGCGATTGGCGTAGGCTTGAGCGCAACTCTTCCATTTTGCTCTGCACACGGCCACGAGTGAAATTCAAAGACTCTATCTCCGTATTCACCGAAGCCAGCTGAGATTTCAAGGTGATATAGGCGGGATTATCCGGTTGAATGTTGGCGTTACTGTAGTCGCTTTGTTTCGCTGTGCTCAGGCTTTGTTGCAAGGCGCTGATTTGTTTTTGCAGTTTCACGACGTCCGGATGTTTGTCCGAATACTGTTTCAACAACAAGGCCAATTCGGCTTTTCTGTCGGTTAGTTCGCCATTCATCGCGTTTAGATCGGTATTGGAGCCGATTTCTTTCTGTAATGAGTCGATTTCCCGTTTGATTTTAATCACATCAGGATGGCTGGCGGAGTGGTTAGATAATACGGATGGATATTGCGATTGCAGTTCCTTCAAACGGTCTTTCATGTCGAACACCCGATTGCCCACGGCGTTGGTGGCCATGGTGTTGGGATCGATTTGCGCCAGTTCGCCTTCAAGGTAATAACGCCTATCTTGCAGTGTTCGCTCTTGGCTATCCAATTGCAATAACTGGTTACTCAAGGAGGTCAGTTCTTGCTGGTTCATGGCGCTGATTTGCGGCAGTTGATTCAGGTTTTTTTCCTTGAACGTAGCCAGGTTTTGTTGAATTTCCTGAATTTTGGCTTTAAGGCGTTTGGATTCCTCGCTCAAAAACAATGCCGCATTTTCGGCGGATTCGGTGCGCGATTTGATGTTTTCCTTAAGGAATAAGGAAGTTAATTCGTTGGCTACTTTTTGCGCAAGCGGTGGCGATTTGTCGTCGAATGTCAGTGTGAAGGCGATGGTGGCTTGTTGGGCCGGGCCGCTTTTATTATTGGCAACGTCGGCACTGATGGTTTCCACTTTTATACTTTTACGCATTTTTTCCAGAATCACTTCTTCCGGTTTTTTTTGCCGTTCCTCGGCGTAGAGATCGTATTTCTTGATGATTTCGGTCAAATTCGGTCGGGTCATGATCCTTTGGCTGATCATCTGAATCCGTTGGTCCGCGAAGGTGGTGACGGTGGAATGCACCAGTTCGGCAGGGATTTCTTGCGCTTCGATCAAAATGGTGGAAGTAGAGCGGTACACAGCCGGTAACAGCACTGCCAAAACGATGCTGATTAGCGCGATGATTAGAAACGGAATAATCAAAAACTTTCTGCGTCGTTTGATGATTTTTAGGTAGTCCTTGATGTCGATGGCTTGATTTTCCACGCTATTTCACCTGACGATTGATTTGAGGTTGATAAGAGAATTGCAGTTGTACGCTATCGCCGGTTATGGTCTGATTGTTCGACTCGATTACTTGCTGGCGATAGCTATAAGACAGATCCAAATTGATTTCCGGCGTCCAGCGCCATTGAACATTCGGTGATAGGGTAATGAAAGTGCGGTTATTCGTTCTGGTGGTATCGTTACTAAAAGTGGATATCGATTCAGATAACAAGTAATTGGCGTTGATACCGGTAGACAAGCGTTCGGTGAGATTGTAACGACCTCGAGCTGAAAATGTGGTTGAGGTTTGCTGCTGTCCGGTGCTGGCCGGGTTGAGCTGTTGTCCGGCACTTAAGCTAAAGTCACCCCAGTCGCTTTTACGAGCCAAGCTTGCCGAAAACACATTGCCCAAGGTGTTTTTGGATAAGGAAGACCGACTATTAAGCTCCGGCGCAGGGTTTGACGAACTGGTGAATTGCGAGCTGTCAGTTGTTGTGTCGCGAATCCCTGCTGAAAATGCTAATTGGGTCTGCTCGTCAAATAGATATTGCACACCCGCTTGGTAAGTGAACGTAGTCGATTTTTGGCTGAAGCCTGTTGTTATTGGCGCGGTTTGATAAAATCGCAATGGTACAGGAAAAGGAAAAGGATTGAAAAGACCGGTTCCTGGGCTCTCGTTTGCCGATTCATACACCGAATACGCACCTGTCAGGTTAAATGACAAGCGTTCGGTATAGGCATGGCTGGCCGTTGCCGAGTATTGTTGGAAACTATAATCCGAGTAATTAAGGTTATTTATCAGGTTTTGCGCTCTGTCATATGCCACATCCTGGTAGCTATAACCCAATTGTAAGGAGTTTTTTTCGCTCAGATTGTAAGTGACAGTCGGAGAGACTGATTTGGTGTTTCGTGGCACGAGAAGTTGTACGCCACGTGCTTCGTTGATCTGTGTTGGGTCGATTACTGTAGGGTCGAGTTGGTTATTGATCGAGGATTCTTCCGCGTAGCTAGCAGCCAGATCGGTTTTGAAGCGTTCGCCTTGATATTTGTGGCTGAGGTTGACGAGTTTTTCGGAAAAATCCAGTGCCGAATCGCTGCTGTAAATCAACTCATTCCATCTGAAGCGAGTATTCAATTCGTTGTCGTCGGCAAGATACCCGAACATTACGCCAGGGGATATGGTGCTGATCAGATTGCTATGTGTTGGATTGATCTGCATGCGTACATTATTGTCATACCGCTCCCTAAAATTAAATTCAGGTTTGAACAACAAATCCAGCGCATAGCCGTCTGTGCTGAACAGAACCAACGCGGGTAGCAAAAAATCCGTTTTTATCTTCATAGATAGTGCTTCTATCTAGTTCCGTTTAGGGTACGGTGACCGTGTCTCCCGGTTCCAGCAGGATGTTTTGTTCCAGATCTTCGCCATCAATCACATCGCTATAGTCGAAAGGAAACACTTTAACTTGATCGCCGGTGCGGCGAATAATGCTGATCGAACCTTCCTTGGCAAACACGGTCAGGCCGCCTGCCAGACTTAGTGCTTGCAGAACGTCCAGGCGTCTGCCGGAAAATACTTGTCCCGGTTTATTGACTTTACCTATCACGAAGATGGAGTTGCCCTGGTTGTTGAGTAATTTAACCGAAATCGATGGGTCGGATATGTAGTCGGCCAGCCTGCTGGTCAAATTATCTTTCAGTTCGGTAATGGTTTTGCCGGCGGCGCCGACGGTACCGATCAAGGGGAAAATAATCGTGCCGTCCGGGGAAATCAGGATTTGCAATTGTTGCAAGCCTTCTTCTTTCCAGACCGTGATTTCCAATGCGTCGCCTGGAGACAGCTGATAAGCCGCATAGTTGGTCTGTTCGATAGTCACCGTCGGTGCCGGGCTGGTGGTAGCGTTTAGAGGATCTATGGGCGGCGCGGGTGGGATCTGGGTTTCCGGTTCCGCTAAGGCAGTGGTGGAGCAAAGCAGACAAAACGAGAAAAGAGTAATTATCTGTTTCAAAATGTATTCCTTTATGATGTTATTGAGGTTGCAATCCGTACGTTCCGAACCAAACGCCAAAGTAGGGCCGGATTTTAATAACGGAATATAACAATAATAAGACGATCCCAAACGCAGTCGTCGGTGAGAAACACCTAGACATTTCATGCGATTATAACCGGGAATGGCTGTGTTTTGTTCGAATTAGACTGTAATTTAACCAAATATTAATAAAGCTTTCGGAGTAAGGCGATGATGGTGAACGAATTTCTACAACGTGTTAAGTCTGGGCAAGCGGTCCAATTTCAGGAAACCATAGCGGTTATCGCCGAGCATTATCAATACCAACCTACTGAATTCAGTAACGGTTTGCAACAACCTTTGGTCAACGACCCGGGCTGTAACGAGGGCTCTTGCAAGATTTTTGCATTCGCCAAATTGCAACAACTGACTGTCGAACAAACTCTGGCGCTATTCGGCGATTATTATCGCCAAGACGTGTTGGGGAATCCGGCCGGCAACGATCATCAAAATATCAGGCACTTCATGCGCGATGGTTGGGGCGGCATTGTGTTTAAAGGCGAGGCCTTGCAAGCCAAATAATGGCTGTGCAAATCGATGTGTTGCTGGTCGGTCAGGGTTTGGCAGGTAGTTTACTGGCCTGGGAATTATTGCAACGGCAATCGCGCATAGTGGTGGTGGATGACGGAGCCGAAAGCGCCTCGCAAGTCGCAGCCGGTTTAATCAACCCGGTTACCGGCCAGCGCTTGGTCAAGCAGGTGGATGTCGAAACATTGCTACCGGCCGCGCTGCATGCTTATCGGCAACTCGGTACGCAGTTTGGCCAATCCTTTTATCTGCAAATGCCGATGCTGAAAATTCTGCGCAGCGCTAAAGAGCTTGAAATCGCCGAGCGCCGGTTACGTCAGCCGGATTATCGCGACTATTTGACGGGATTGGCACACGCTCCCGAACGAATCGACGCGCCGAACGGGGTGTTGCAACAGCGGCAAACCGGCTATTTACGGA
This sequence comes from Methylomonas sp. 2F7, assembly GCF_057126975.1. Taxonomy (NCBI): domain Bacteria; kingdom Pseudomonadati; phylum Pseudomonadota; class Gammaproteobacteria; order Methylococcales; family Methylococcaceae; genus Methylomonas; species Methylomonas sp. 2F7. The sequence continues at coordinate 2,817,061 of NZ_CP195203.1, read as the reverse complement.
CTGAAGCATTGTTGAGTCAGCTGCGCGATTTTTTTTCGAACAAAAACTGTTATCGGCGCAATAGCCTGCATTACAGCGATATTCACCTTGAACCGACTTTGCGGTGGCAGGGTATCTATCCGCGGCACATCGTGTTCTGCGAAGGCTATCAGTCGGTTAGCAATCCATGGTTCAAGTATTTGCCTTTCCAATTGGCAAAAGGCGAAATACTCGGTTGTGAGAGCAGGCAAGATATTCAGCAACAGATTTTGAATTACGGGCATTGGCTGATTCCATTGGGGGCCGGGCGCTTTAAGACCGGCGCCACTTTCGATACCAATCAGCTAGATAATTTGCCGACCCAAGCAGCGAAAACCGCATTATTGGCGAGCTTGCGTGCGGTTTGTCCTCAACAGCGATCCCTTGATGTTTATCAGCATCGGGCCGGAATCCGGCCGGCCACGCAGGATAAACAACCATTTATCGGCACTCATCCTCGACATTCGCAACTGCATATTTTCAATGGTTTTGGCGCCAAGGGCAGTTTGGCTATCCCCTGGTATGCCGCACGGTTTGCCGATTACCTGCAACAGAACGCCGGCTTGCCGCCAGCCTGTAATATACGCCGCTATGATAAATCGCATTTCCCTGCTTGAAATTGCTCACGATATCGTCGGCTCATACCTTGAGCCGGACGACATTGCGCTGGATGCGACGCTGGGCAACGGTCACGATACGGCGTTTTTGGCGCGGAGCGTTGGAATCGGCGGGCATGTGTTTGGCTTCGATATTCAGCCGCAAGCGCTGATCAACAGTTTTCAGCGTTTACTTCAGCATGATTTGCAGCGCCGGGTGACACTGCGTCTCGCCAGCCATGCCGATATGCTGTCCCATGTTCCCGAGCAATGGCATGGCCGGGTCAGGGCGGTGATGTTCAATCTGGGTTATTTGCCCGGTGCCGACAAAACCGTGATTACTCAATTAGAGTCCACGCTGGCCGCCTTGGATGCCGCGTGCGATTTGTTGGCGCCGCGTGCCGTGATCACGGTATTAGCCTATCCCGGTCACGCCGGCGGCGATCTGGAAGCCAAGCAGTTGGCGGCATGGTGCCGGCAGTTGGATGGGGCGTGTTTCAGTTCGGAAGTTGTGCTTAGCAGTCACGACAAGCCCAGCGCGCCCCGGCTTTTTGTTATTCGCAAACAAGCCGATCTGCTATGATTGCGCTCCTTTTTTACTAGTAACAGATGTGCATCATGTCAGAATTCAATAACGTCACCATCGTCAAACAGGCCAATGTCTATTTCGACGGCAAAGTAAACAGCCGCACGATACGTTTTGCCGACGGTTCTTCAAAAACCTTGGGATTCATGCAGCCCGGCGAATATACCTTCAACACGGCTGAGCCCGAGTTGATGGAAATTCTGGCCGGGGAGTTGCAAGTGTTGCTGCCTGGTAACGATGCCTGGCAAACCGTGAAAGGCGGCGAGTCTTTCAATGTACCTGGCAACGCGGCATTCACGATGAAGGTGAGTATTTCCAGCGATTACTGTTGTTCTTTTTTGAAGTAAGCGCTGGATGGAAAAAGTAGCGATTTTTGTCGACGTCCAGAATATTTACTACACCACCCGGCAACGCTACCAGAAACATTTCAATTACAGCGCGTTTTGGCAGCAGGCAACCGCGGGTAAACAGGTTGTCGCTGCCATTGCTTATGCCACTGATCGCGGCGACAGCAAGCAGCAGGGTTTTCAGCAAATCCTGAAAAACATCGGTTTTACCGTCAAACTAAAGCCCTATATCCAGCGCCGCGACGGCACCAGCAAGGGTGATTGGGATGTGGGGATCACGTTGGATGTAATGGATTATGCTGCGCGGGCGGATCGCATTATTCTATTGTCCGGCGACGGCGATTTCGAGTTGCTGTTGCAAAAGGTGCGCAACGATTTTGGCACTGCCAGCGATGTTTACGGGATTCATAGTTTAACCGCACCGGCCTTGATTCAGGCAGCCGACAATTTTATCGCGATAGCCGGCGCACTATTGCTGTAAAGCGTTTCCAACGGATCACCTATTTTTTGTCGGGGTCTTCTTCCACCAATTCTTTGCCTTTCTCTGCGGAACTGGCGGCTTCTTTGGGCTCGGTAGCGTTTTGATTGTTTCTACGAGCAAAGGTATCGGGTTCGTCGCTGCCGAACAAGCCGCTGATTTTTTCCCACATCGAGCGTTCCAGATCGCGTTTTGGTACATCGACACTGGTTTCCGTGGATTCTTTGACGACCGGCATCGAACTGGGCCTGAAATCGCCTTGCACACCCATCAAATTGTCGCCATTGAAAAATAAGGACACCCGTTTTTGTACCCGGTCTTCGCCGCCCGGTTGTTCGGAATATAAATAGTCCCAGCGTTTTTCGTGGAAGGCATCGGATAGCATTGGCGAACCCATAATGTAGAGCACCTGGCGTTTAGTCATATTCGGCCGGAGCTGATTGATCATGCTTTGATCGATGATATTGCCTTGCTCAATATCCAGCGTGTACACGCCGGGTAAGTTGGTGAGGATGGTACTGCAAGCGCTAATCGATAAACTGGTGACGGCCGCTAGCAAAAAAGTCGATTTTTTCATGAGGAGTGAATGGAGTCTGACGACAAACGATGGGCCATTATCCCATAATTCTGTCAGCGGCTCGGCGCAAAAAACGATACAATGTTGCGGATTATCGGTTTAAAGGAGGCGGGCTTGTGGAAACTCAGGATTTGCGTAATGCGGGCTTAAAGGTGACCTTGCCCAGAATCAAAATTCTGGAGATTCTGGAAAAACAGCAGGATGACAGACATTTGTCGGCCGAAAAGGTGTACAAAATCTTGCTAGCTGAAGGCGAAGAAATCGGCTTGGCGACCGTCTATCGTGTGCTGACTCAGTTTGAAGCTGCTGGCTTGGTAAATCGTCACCATTTTGAGGGCGGCAACTCGATATTCGAACTGAATAGCGGCGGTCACCACGATCATGTAGTCTGCATGAAGTGTGGAAAAGTCGACGAATTTACCGATGACGTCATAGAAAAGCGCCAATCGGAAATTGCCCTGAGACTGGGTTACACGCTTACCGATCACAGTCTATATCTTTACGGCTACTGCGCCGCTTGTAAACCCCCAAAAGCCTGAGCATGTTTAAACCTCTCATCCTGTATATCGGGTTACGCTATACCCGCGCCAAAAAACGCACTCAATTTATCTCGTTCATCACCTTAACCTCCGTGCTTGGTATCGCCCTGGGTGTAACCGCCTTGATTACCGTGCTGTCGGTGATGAACGGTTTCGAAGCGGAATTGCGCGAACGCATTCTCGGTATGACCGCCCACAGCACCATTACGGGCCGCTACGGTCAGCTCGACGATTGGCAAGCCTTGGAGCAGCGTACGCGCAGCATGCCGCATGTAGAGGGCGCGGCACCGTTTATTCACGGTCAAGTCATGGTCAATGCCGACCGCCAAGTCAGCGGCACGTTGCTGCAAGGCGTGCTGCCCGAATACGAAGCCAAAGTATCGGAAGTCGCCAACAAAATGATGTTCGGTAGTTTGAACGATTTGGTCCCGGGCGAATTCGGCATTGTCTTGGGTGCCGAGTTGGCCAGTTACTTGGGCGTCATGATGGGCGATAAAGTCACCATCATCACCCCGCAAATTAACTCCACGCCTGCTGGTATCATGCCGCGCATGAAACGCTTCACCGTGGTGGGCGTGTTCAAAGTTGGCATGTACGAATACGACCGCAACATGGCGCTGATGCATCTCGATGATGCCGGCAAATTGTTCCGCTTGGAGCAAGCCGTATCCGGTTTGCGTTTGAAGCTTGATGATTTATTCAACGCCCCGCGCATCACGCAAGGCTTGGCTGACACGCTGGGTGATGAGTTTCGGGTTAGCGACTGGACCAAGGCTCACAGTAATTTTTTCCGCGCCGTGCAAACCGAAAAGCGGGCGATGTTCATCATCTTGTTGCTGATCGTCGCGGTGGCGGCGTTTAACATCGTTTCCACGCTGGTAATGGTGGTCACCGACAAGCGCGGTGACATCGCCATTCTGAAAACTCAGGGTTTATCCAACGGTTCGGTCATGGGCATTTTTATTGTTCTGGGCTGCATCATCGGCAGCATAGGCACCTTACTTGGTACGGTTGGCGGCGTGTTGCTGGCTTTGAATGTGGAAACCATCGTGCCGGCCATCGAAAAAGCCTTTGGCGTGCAGTTTATGGCAGCCGATGTGTATTACATCAGCGAAGTGCCGTCAAAACTGATTTGGACCGATGTGTACTGGATAGCCTGTGTGGCGTTTTTACTGTCCTTGCTGGCGACACTGTATCCAGCTTGGCAGGCGGCGCGTATCAATCCGGCCGAGGTGTTGCGTTATGAATAATGCCATCGTCTTGCAATGCCAGCAGTTAACCAAGCGTTACGCGCAGGGTGACCTTAACGTCGAAGTGTTGCGGGGCGTCGATCTGGCGATTCAAGCCGGTCAACGCGTCGCCATTATGGGCGCGTCCGGTTCCGGGAAAAGCACCTTGCTGCATCTGTTAGGCGGTCTGGAAAAACCCAGCTCCGGCTCGGTGATGCTGGATGGCGCCGATTTGCATAAGATTAGCGCCGGCAAACTCAGCCAACTACGCAATCGCTCACTGGGTTTTATCTACCAATTTCATCATCTGCTGGGCGAATTTACCATTCTGGAAAACGTCGCCATGCCGCTGTTGATCGGCAATCAATCGATCAAGCAAGCCCAGCAACAAGCCGCCGAATTGCTCAAACGCGTCGGCCTGGGACACCGCATGCTGCATAAGCCCGGCGAATTGTCCGGCGGTGAACGGCAGCGTGCAGCCGTGGCTCGGGCTTTGATCAATCAGCCCAAGTGTGTTTTGGCCGACGAGCCGACCGGTAATTTGGACAGCAAAACTGCCGAGCAGATTTATCAGCTGATGCTGGAGTTAAACCAGGAATTGCAGGTGAGCTTTTTGGTGGTGACGCATGATCCGGATTTGGCGGCAAGGATGGATCGGGTGTTGTATATGGAGGATGGGGTGATTGTGCCGGAGCGGGTGCATCATTCTTGATAATGCAGGTCGTCGGGGTTATGTGTCGCTAACGCGAAGGTTTTTTGAATGTCGGGTCTCGGCCCGACAGCCGAGTAACTTTTCTTTGTTTGGCCAAAGAAAAGTCACCAAAAGAAACGCCACCCGGATGCCGCTTTGATCCTGCGCTCCGGAGCTTTTATCGAGGGTCGGCAGAAGGGGCTTCCCAGCCCCTCTGCCGACGCACCGCATCCATGCGGTGCCCCTTCGGGCTGATCTCGATAAAAGCTCCGGTGCTCGGCGCGGCATACGGGAGCTCCCCCCCCCCCCCCCGCCAAATCCGCGGCTTATTATTTACGAAGCTTGGTAGGGCGTATAAGCGATAGCGTAATGCGCCGAATGATTAAAGGCCAACATACGGCGCAATACGGCTACGCCTATTTGACGCCCTACCAATTTCAACTTACGGCGTTGCTGATTGAGCCATAGGCTTCGCTTCTTACCTGACGGGTCACTGAGAACTATCTGTTCAAATTTGTATCTTTGTTCATCTGCTCTTCGGCTGCCGCATAAAGTTTTTGAAAAACTTTGTTTAACGCCTCTAACCGAGCTTCGTTCTGCCCGGTGTTCCGGTTCGCGTACATATATGGGCGAATTGCTTTGTACTCGCCACTATCTTGCGCAAATCCGTATAAATAGCCATTGTTGATGTCCAAAAGGGACGCCTCGTATATGGAATACGAGTCTCGGTGATGTCCCGGAGCCAGCCACATTCCGACGATGGATATATTCAATACGCTTAATGGGTTTACGTATGAATCAGTATCCGTATTATCGTTAATAAACAAGACGGCATCGGCTCCCATTCTTGCGCCGGCTAGGCGAGATTCGTTGGAGAAGCATCCGCCTTCGCTTTGATAGCCGCAATTTGATATTAAGGAATGAGGGACGATTTCAAAGCTTTTAACAAAGCCTAAAGTCTTAAATTTTTCGCCCCACGACTTTATAGCCTCTTGCTCCTCTTTTGAAATTTCCGATCTACGGCGGTTTGCTGGTACTACGGCGATTTTTAATGGGACAGTTGCCTGTGGGCGCAAACTCCTAATCTCTTCCACAGTTTTTGCGGTGGAAAACTGAGTTTTCGGAACATCTACAATCGATTGTTCCAGGCGAGGGCGCATATCGGTTGCGGAACAAGCTGTAACAAGTGCAGTTAATGTAAAAACCAAGGCCTTTTTCATAATTCCTCCATAAACAACGTTGCAGCTTGAGAGCTTGTAGATACCGATTAGCACAGCGTAATCGGGCGTATGTTCAAACTAAATCTCTCGTTCCTCCGAATACGCTTCACTATTCGGAGCTACATCAAAATTCTGAACAATCCCCCAAAATCTTTCACAGTCGGGACGGTGTTGATTCCCCTATGCGGCGCCGAGCACCGGAGCTTTTGGACGGACAAATCGGCAGGATAGCCGATTTGCATGCGCAGCACCCGAAGGGCGAGGTACATGGATGTACCGAGTGAGCAGCCCGCTAGGGGCGATGCAGGGATGCATCGCGTTGCCGAAGGGGCAGGGAGCCCCTTTCGGCGACCCCGTTCAAAAGCTTCGGAGCGCAGGAAACAAGCGGCATTCGGGTGTCTTTTCTTTTGGATACTTTTCTTTGGACAAGCACAAATTCGTACGGAACGAATTTGAACAGCCGGCAGGCTGGCCCGCAGGGCGAAAACCAAGGATGGTTTTCGTAGCGAAAGTATCTCTGCTGTCGGGCCGAGACCCGACTTAAAAACACCTGTCGCGATAGCGACACATAATCTTACCCAGCCGAATAAACCGGAAACCTAGCACACAACAAATGCACTTTCTCCCTAACCGCATCAATCACACTCTCATCCTCCAGATTATCCATCACATCGCACATCCATTCCGCCACTTGGCGAACTTCGTCTTCCTTGAAGCCGCGCGAGGTGGGGGCAGGGGTGCCAACGCGGATGCCACTGGTGACGAAAGGCGATTGCGGGTCGTTGGGAACGGCGTTTTTGTTGACGGTGATGTGCGCTCGGCCCAAGGCGGCGTCGGCGGCCTTGCCGGTGATGCCTTTGGGGATTAATGACACCAGCATCAAATGGTTGTCGGTGCCGCCGGAGACCACGTCAAAGCCGCGTTTGACAAACACTTCGGCCATGGCTCGGGCGTTTTTCACCACTTGTTGTTGGTAGGTTTTAAATTCCGGAGTCAGGGCTTCTTTAAACGCTACGGCCTTGGCGGCGATGACGTGCATCAGCGGTCCACCTTGAATGCCGGGAAAAATGTTGGAGTTGATCTTTTTTTCCAGGTCTGGATTGCTTTTGCACAAAATCAAGCCGCCGCGAGGGCCGCGCAGGGATTTGTGGGTGGTGCTGGTGACCACGTCGGCAATTGGCAGGGGGTTGGGGTACAAACCAGCGGCAACCAAGCCGGCGACATGGGCCATGTCCACCACCAGATAAGCGCCTACCTTATCGGCGATGTCGCGGAAGCGTTGCCAGTCCCAAATGCGCGAATACGCCGAGAACCCTGCGATGATGAGTTTGGGTTTGTGCTCCAAAGCCAGTGCTTCGACTTGCTCGTAATCGATTTCGCCGGTGTCTTTGTTCAAGCCGTACTGGATGGCGTTGTAGATTTTGCCGGAAAAGTTGGGTTTCGCACCGTGGGTTAAATGGCCTCCGTCGGCGAGGCTCAAGCCCAGGATGGTGTCGCCGGGTTGGATTAGCGACATGAACACCGCCATATTGGCTTGTGAACCGGAATGCGGCTGCACATTGGCAAAATCGGCACCGAACAGTTCTTTGGCGCGATCGATCGCTAATTGCTCGACGATGTCAACATATTCGCAACCGCCGTAATAGCGTTTTTCCGGATAACCTTCCGCGTATTTATTGGTCAGTACGGTGCCCTGCGCTTCCAGAACCCGGGGGCTGGCATAGTTTTCCGAGGCGATCAGTTCGATATGGTCTTCCTGGCGTTGGCGTTCTTGTTCCATCGCTTGAAATAGTTCGTCATCAAAGCCTTTGATGGTCATCGATTCGCTAAACATGGGGTCTCCTAAAGTAAGTTCGGGTTATGCGTTGGGATGCAGCAGCAGAATTTGCAAATCGGCGACATTGGTGCCGGTCGCGCCGCTCAGCAGTAAATCGTTAGCGGCTTTGAGTGCCGGATAGGCGTTATTATCGTTCAGCATGGCGTCTGGGTCGAGAGCCGCGTCACGTATGCGCTGCAAACTGTCGTTATCCACGATGCCGCCGGCGGCATCGGTGGGGCCGTCGCGCCCGTCAGTGCCGCCGCTTAAAAACGTCCACGCGTTATTCAGACCATATTTTTCCGCGGCTAGCGCAAAGGCGAGAGCCATTTCCTGATTGCGACCACCTTTGCCGGTTCCTTTCAAGGTAACGGTGGTTTCGCCGCCGGCGACAAGGGCGGTAGGTTGAGCTATGTCCGCCGAAATGGAAAGTGCGTGCTGCACCAGTTGCTCGGCAACCAAACGCGCTTCGCCGCATAGCTGCTTGCTGTAAATTTGGGTTTGGTAACCTAAGTCGGCTGCGGCATTCGCTGCGGCATCTACGCTGGTGGAATTGCTGCCCACCAAGGTGTGGCTGCTATGTTGGAAGAGCGGGTCACCGCTTTTCGGGGTTTCGATTTGTAAGCCTTGCACGCCTTCGTCTAAATGCTTTTGGACGCTAAGCGGTATTTGCTGCCAAATGCCGAAGGATTTGAGTACCGCGACGGCATCTCCGAAAGTCGTATCATCTGGCACGCTGGGGCCACTGGCAATGGCGCTTAAATCGTTATCCAATACGTCGGATAGAATCAGTGCATGCAAATCGGCGGGTGCGGCAAGTCGGGCAAGGCCGCCGCCTTTGAGCTGGGATAAATGTTTACGGACGCAATTGATTTGGTTGATGGTTGCGCCACAGGCCAGCAATAAACGGGTGGTGGCGATTTTATCCGCCAGATTGATGCCGGCGACCGGGTAGGGCAGCAATGCCGAGCCGCCGCCGGAAATCAGCACTAACACCAGTTCCCCGGATTGCGCACTGCTTAAACGATTAGCGATGGTCTTTGCGGCGTGCAAACCGGCAGCGTCCGGCAGCGGATGGCCGGCACCGAATACCTGGCAATTTTCTACGACATCAATGTTGTCGTAATTAGTCACGACAATGCCTTTAGCGGCAAGCCAAGACTCGGGAATAATCGCTTGCGCCGCATCCGCCATTGCGCAAGCGGCTTTGCCGAATGATATTAGATGAATGCATCGCCAGTCGCCGCTGCGGTAGCCGGTTTGTGGCGAGCCGATATGTAATAGTTCGCTATCGGCGTTCAGAAAGTGTTTGACGGCAATATAGGGGTTGGCCGCCGCCACACCCGCTTGAAAAATGGCGGTTGCGTGTTCGCGTAAACTTGGCTCTCTGGTGGGCATATCGATCCGGCAGGACCTTAAGCCATGGCTTTAGCGAGTGCGAAGATAATTTCCGCGTCGAACACCTGCTTGTTGCTTTCAAATAGTTTGGTGATACAGGCGCGGTGCAAGGCCAGTTTTAACGCGCCGAAGCCGATGGCGCCCCAGACGATTTTGCCGTGCCGCTGTTCGCCGCGATCCAGTACATCCGTACCGCCGATTCCGACCGGCGGCGTGGCGTTGGCGTCTGCCATCAATTGCAGATGCGGATTGTTTTGCCAATGTTCCGGCTTTAATAATTGGACGCCGGCAGCACCGGTAGCTAACACGATGTTGGCGTCTTGGATAGCGGCGGCGCGACTGTCGTAATCGGCTGCTTCTACCGGTGTTAGATCTACGCCGAAACGCTCCTTCATCGCGAAGCAGGCTTTTTCCGCGTTAAATATGTGTCGGGACGTGATACTGACTTGCGCGCCTTCCAGTGCCATCATCGCGGCCGCGCGTTGCCCGACCGGGCCGGTGCCGGCCAGAACCACGGCTTTTTTGCCGGCCAGGCTAGCGCTGCTGCCCAGTTTGGCAACGGCGGCGGCGGCTGTGGTATTGCTGCCGTTACTGTCCAGCATCACTGAGACTTGGAAGCCGGGAAAAAAATGCTTCTGCACCGCTATCAGTAAGCGCTGGCCAGCCTCGATATTGCTGCCGCCGATAAAAATCGCAGTATTTTTTTTGTCCTTGGGTGCGCGAGTAAAGATCGTGCCGTCAACCAGGCCACCGACGTTATCGGGGGTAATGTTGCCGTAACCAATGACATGGTCCGCGCCGCCGTCGTAAGCGACTACGGTATCGAAAGCCGAGGGATGGGTATCGGTGTCGAACTGGAATAACAATTTTTTCATTAAGCTACCTGATATAAAAATGGTGGCCTGGTGGGAGAAGGTTAGCCGACGGCATTATACAGAATAATATTTACCTCGCCGCAGAATCCAAACCGGTTTTGGCAAGCTGGAATTAGTGATTGTTTGCTCAAAAACTTTATGTCATATTGGAAAAGCCTGCCGTTGGGTCGGGTGTGGAAGAATCCAATCATTAAAGAGGAACGCAGATGAAAACGCCCGTTGATATTGCTGTAACAGGTGCAGCTGGTCAGATTAGTTATTCCTTGTTATTTCATTTGGCGTCCGGGGAACTGCTGGGACTTGATCAGCCTATCGTGCTGCGTCTGTTGGAAATTCCACCGGCTATGAAGCAGTTACAAGGCGTGGTGATGGAATTGAATGACTGTGCGTTTCCGTTGATCAACAAAATCATCATTACCGACGATCCGAAAGTGGCGTTCGATAACGTCGATTATGCATTTTTGGTGGGTGCAAAACCGCGCGGACCAGGGATGTTGCGTAGCGATTTGTTATTGGATAACGCGCAGATTTTTATCACCCAAGGCCGGGCGCTGAATGAGGTAGCCAGCCGGAATGTCAAGGTGTTAGTGACCGGCAATCCGGCTAATACCAATGCGCTGATTGCCATCAACAATGCACCGGATTTAGCGCCGGAGTGTTTTACGGCGATGACCATGCTCGATCATAAACGCGCGATAAGCCAGGTGGCCGAGAAATGCGGGGTGCTGAGCAGGGACGTAAAAAATGTGGCGGTTTGGGGTAACCATTCCTGCACTCAATATCCTGATTTACATCATGCCAAAGTCAAGGGCATGGATGTGTTGTCTTTGGTTGAGCAATCCTGGTTTGTTGATGAATTTATCCCCACTGTTCAGTACCGAGGTACTGAAATTATCAAGGTACGCGGCCAGTCCAGCGCGGCGTCTGCGGCGCATGCGGCGATTGAGCATATGCGGGTCTGGGCCTTCGGTACCGATCCGGGAGACTGGGTGAGTATGGCGGTGGCATCCGACGGTAGCTATGGCGTTGAGGAAGGATTGGTTTATTCCTTCCCGGTAACGGTGGTGGATGGACAAATCGGCATCGTAAAGGGTTTGGATCTTAACGAGTTCAGCTTGGCAAGATTACGTCAAAACGAAGTAGAGTTAAAAGAAGAACGACAAGCCATCAAACATTTACTCTAATTATCCAAGTGCTGGAGCTCAGCAGCGATTCAGCGCGGCTGGGCTTATCGGGTTCTCCATCTCGCGGTATAGCTAACAACTACCGCGCTATTTTTATTTCTGATTTTTTCTTGTAATTGCGTCGCCAGGTCTCCCGGTTTGCCGATTCATAAGGCGCCGCCATCCGTGGCAGCTTGTTAACGACTGGTAAAAGCACTCTATCCCTCATCCAAAGAAAGGGCATTTTTAGCGCGTTCTTAAAATCTTGAATGGGTTGGGGGCTGTAGTTGATACCCCGCAAATTGCTTGGATGGGGCAGGCAACAAAATAGTGCTTTATTTTTTAGATAAAGCAATAGATGTGCCAATAATCAATCCACATTCGGCGGGGCCTGTCGAGGGTATGAGTAATGCCTAAGTACCGGTTTTGCGGCTTATGCCGCAATGGCAGGGGATATGCCGTATTTTTTGGCGCATTCAGTTTGCGCCACATCGGTAACGGGAAAAAATTCGGCGTGTTGCTGTCTAGATGCGATTGGCTAACGAGCCTCCGGAATTGCCGTGTACGTCTATCCACAAGTACGGCAATTCCAACTGTTCCAGCCAGCTTGGGCCTTGTTCTTCCTTGAGCATGGCGATGGTTGACGCGCTGCCGGCCACTACGCAGAATTCGCCGACGACGCTGACAGATGCCAAATGCCGAACCGGCCAGCCTGTTTTGGGATTAAGAATGTGTCCGTAGCGCTGGCCGTTGACGATAATGCAACGCTCATAGTCCCCACTGCTGGCGACTGCGCCGTTATGTAGTGCCAAAGTACTTGCTAATGCCTGCCTTTGGCGGGGGTGATGGATGCCCACTTGCCAGGCCGCGCCATCCGGTCTTGGGCCTATCAGTTTGATGTCGCCGCCCAGGTTGATAAGGCCGTGGCGAGCGCCGGCATTCTGCGCAATTACCGCAGCCCTGTCTACGGCATATTCTTTGACGATACCGCCAAAATCCAGCTCCATGCCGGCCAGCGGAAACTCCAATAGCGGTGCCTGCCAGCGTAGCTTGTGCCATCCGACTTTTTTCAATAGTGTTTTAATCAGTTGTTCATCCGGCAACTGGCCGGACTCGAAACGCCAAGCCTGCCGTAAAATTCCGGAAGTGATGTCGAACAGGCCGTCGCTTTGTTGATAACAGGTTGCGGCATAATTCAGTAATCCAGCAGTTTCGGCATCGACTGTAATGTGACCGCCTTTGGCTGCCGCCTTATTAATCCTTGATAGCAGACTGTCGGGTTTATAGCGGGAATACAAGCCCTCTAAGCGTTGCACGTCGGCTATTACGATATCGGCAATACGCTTGGCCTGTTTATGCTCAGCGGAAATCAATTGGATCTCGCATTGGGTACCCATAGCCTGGAATGGGAAGCGAAATAAGGATGTTGGGCTCAAGATTAATCTTTGTCGGCTTGAAAGTTATCAACGCTGGCTAATGGGATCTTAACTCCGTATTTTTTTTATTAGAGCCCGGTAAAGCGTTAGAGGCAGTAAGCTGGGTAGAATATATTTTAAGTCGTTCGTACCAAAATACCCCATCCCCAAGGCTTTTCTAAATAAATGATGCGCGCTAGGTAAATCGTTTTTCCAATAAAACTCATAAGCTCTTTGCAATAACTGGCCTTTTGTCAAAAGATCGGTTTTAGCTTTACCCAGGGTTTGCGATATTTCTGGAAAGTCGTGCAGTAAGCCTTTTTGTACGCCCCAATGATTTAGTATTGCCCTAAGTCTGTTGCTGGAAATTTGTTCGCCTTGTTGATGATGATAATAAGCCAGTACTTCAGGAACGCGGACAATATTGGCGAACATTGCAATCCTAATCCACATATCGAAATCTTCCGCGGTTAGCCAGTGTTCGTTAAAACCTCCAACTTGATCGATGGCAAATTTGCGCGTCAACGCGGCGTGAATTGGCCAAGGGCAACTGTGCAACAAAACGGCAAACTTATCATTTTCTTCATAATCAGGCGGAATATAAGGTTGGCATTGTTCGGCATTGAGCCCAATATTTTGCCAGCCGCAGTATGCCAGCACGCAATTCGGATTCTCTTTAAGTTTATGATGAAGCTTTGCCAGAAACTCAGGGTGCCAACTGTCGTCGGAGTCCAGAAAGGCGATGAATTCTCCTGATGCGGCTCCTAATCCTCTATTGCGGGCAGGACCGGGGCCTTTATTCTGTTGGGAAATAATTTTTATATTTTTATATAGCTCTGTTATTTTCTGCAAAACCTCTAGCGAGTTATCCAAGGAGCCGTCGTCAACCACTACCAATTCAAAATTGTCGAAAGTTTGTTGATACAGATTGGCGATGGTTTTTTCAATGATATGTGCCGAGTTATAGCAAGGCATAATCACGGAAATGAGTGGTTTAGCTTGAGATATATCAGTAGTTTGTCGCATGCTGGATTCGCCTGAATCAGGCAGTTGATTGTGCGAAATTCATTTTAAATGAAATTGTGGCAATTCGAGCTTTTATTGGAATATTGCCTTTAGCTGTTGGCGCCATTCCCAGAGAATGCCTTTTATGCGTTGATTTAAGGTTTGCTGTTCAAAGCCTAGCAAACGCAGATGGGCATTATTGATTTGTCCCAATAATCCCGATAGCAGATCAAGTTCTTGATCAGAAATCGCCGCTGGGCCGTATGCCAACGCAGCGTTGGCGATGCTCAGAAATTGCTTGGCGTATTCGTGGCTGGAAAATTTGTCAGCCACAGAGATGCAGGCGTTGGCGGTGAGTTTTCGAGAGAATTTCGGGTCGTCCAGCAGGTGCAAAATGGCTGTGGCGGCGGAACTTTCATCCCCCGGTTCTACCAAAATGCCGTCGTGTCCGTTAACGATGCATTCGCGCAGTCCGGAACACGCCATCGCTACGGGTGGCGTACCCAAAGCCATTGCCTCCAGCGCGGCAATGCCCTGGCCTTCAAAAATTGCCGTGGAGAGAAATATAGAGCTTTGTGCCAGCAGGGCGGCAATGTCATCTCGCGGTCCGAGTATAAATAACTTGTTGTTTAATTGGCCACGTTCTAATTCGTCTTCCAACAAGCGGACAGCCTCCGTCTCCTGTTTTGGGCCGGCGATAACGAAATAGCACTCGGATTTAAGCGGAACGATCTTGGCGGCTACTCTGGCAAAGGCCGCAAAATCCTTTTGCGCGGAGATGCGACCCACGCCGATTACCAATTTTGCATCTGCGGAAAGTCCCAATTCCGCGCGAATATCGGTTGAAGATGCCTTGGCAGAACTACGCAATTCTTCAATGTCGATGCCGTTGTAGAGGGTATTTATTCTGTCTGGCGGCAAATGTTCCGATAGCGATTTACCAACGTCCGCGGATACGCCGATGATGCGGCTGCTCAATTGTTTTAATAGGTGAATATAGCCGCCGACGCCAACGCTGGATTCATAACGGGACAAGTCTTCCGCAAATGGAGCATGAATATGCCAAATGGCAGGAATTCTTTGACGCGCGGCGGCAATACCGGCATGTAGTAAATGACCAGTGTTAATATGAATAATGTCGGGATTTTCCTGGCGTATCAACGTAATTAAACTTTCCAACTGGGAGAAAGAATCTCCGTAAAACTTAAATTGCGCACGCTCTGTTCGGCTTACGCAGCAGGAATATGGGACCAGCCAGTAACGAATCGCTTGAGACTGCAAATATTCAGTGACATTACCAACTTTGGGCACCACCGCGATAGGTTCGACGCCCAGTTTTTTCAATGCAACCATCAATGTACAGGTGGTTTTATCAACCCCGTTTTTTAAATCACTATTATGGAAAATATGTAGAGTTTTCATTTTTTGTGCGGAGAAAAAAAACGAATGACTATGGCCTGATACACACAATAAAATAAAGCCAGCGCTGCATTTAGATAAGCCTTGTTCCGCCAAAAGGTGAGTAAATAAGTTTTCTTGTTGTGTGCGAGTAAGTATCTAAATAATGGTATTCTGATCGCTAAATTGACGCGGTTGAGGTAGAAGCTTTCCAGCGTTGATGCATTGCCTGGGTATACATGTAAATTTTTGTTGAGCCAAGCTGTTGAAAGGGTTTGAGCATAATGCTCAATTTTAGACTTTGACAAATTGTCATGGAATACAAGGTCAGGAAAGTTTGTCATGCCATAATCCAGGTACCAATCGCCAATAGTTTGTTGAAATAAAGGTAATGGGTTGCTATTTAAAGCTATTGCGGGGATGAAATAATTAACAGCTCCATCGATAATATTAAATTCGTTTTTAATGGCTAAATATCTACCCAGTAGTCTGCCGGCCGCTAATCCAATTTCATTTAAATTGCCATTGAAATTATTTAGCAAGCCGCGGTGATGAATGAAATTACTTAGGCGTACGCGATCTTTTCCCAGCAGAGTGCTACGCGTCCACACCGGGCGAAATCGATTGTCCAGGGCCGGCTGGTCATTTTCATCCAATGCGTCGGTAAAATACCGGGTATCCGCCATAAATGAAATACGGGTTTTATGCTGGATTTGGCTATCCAGAGTTTCCAGTAGTACATCCAAATTGAATCTAAAGTTATCTTCCAGATACGCGAAATACGCACCACTAGCCGTGTGTATTGCCGTATGCCAAGCAAGTCCGCCGTCATCGAAAATGCATTCATGCATCGAAAGTAACTGAGCAAAAGGTTTTAGGCTGCAATCGGGGGTGATTGAAACAACAATAATTTCAATCGGAAACTTGGCTTTAGCTTTCAATGTGAGCGCTTGGTGCAGACGCTGATTAAAATCTTCGTTTGCGCTGCTATAAGTGACAAATAGACTTACTGCAATCTGATCGTCGGGGCGGATGGCAAGTTTATCGCAATACAGGGCAGGATCTACCCTCTTGTAACCCCGATATGCGTCCACCAATGTCGCCAGCCAAGGCTTATTGTTGGCGATCAATTGTTCGCGCAAGGATTCACAACATTGATCCGGCTTTTTCAACCACAAGACCAACGCCTTGTTTAAACGATCTTCTTGGGTGTCGTCGGGGAGATTTAGCCAGGTGCGATACAACAAAGACGGTTCGCGCTCGGGCAGTAGTTGTCTGATTCTCTCGTCTTGCCATGTGCCGGTTGGAAAAGACTGAACAATCGATTTTGCTATGGTCTCAGCCCGCTGAGGATCGTTCAATAGCAGTTGTTTAAACCCTGTATCTCGAACATCGGCAACCGAGGCGGCTTGGGCGCATGCTTTGTGGTGCGTGGTGCTGGCCGGATTTAAGCGCCAGATGAACAAAATTTCCGGCAGATTGGCGAACCGGCATCCCGCCAATTGCATGCGCATAAATAAGTCGTAGTCAGGCACCAGGCAACTGCGGTCTACGGAGTATCCGCCCACTTTTTCCAATGCGTGTCGTCTAATCATCGTGGTTGGATGATGCAGCGAAAAAAAAGCGTACATCAACACCGAAATTCTCTCCGAGTCAGTCGGGTGCGTATCGATGCCGATATCTCGACCGTCGGCGTGCAACATTCGCCATTGGCTACCGACCGCGTCGATGTCCGGATGCTGATCGAGGAACTGTTTCTGTAGCTTTAGTCGATCAGGGAGGGAAATATCGTCCGAGTCCATAATGGCGATATATTCGCCCTGGCTTTCGACAATTCCTCTTTGTGTTGCAGCGCCTATGCCGGCATTGACTTGAGTGATGAGTTTGATGCGAGAATCTTGTTGGGCGAGATTTCTCAAAATCTCCGGGCTGCCGTCGGTGCTGCCATCATCGACAATTACCAATTCAAAATCCGTAAAAGATTGCGACAGAATGCTTTGAATAGCCTCGGTTAAATACCGTTCGGTATTGTAAACAGCCATAATCGCGCTGATAACAGGTGAGGGAGCTAAAGATTGTGCCATATTAGCGTTATCACCAACTACCTTTGCCATTATGATCGAGTATTTCCACCAAGAATTTTATAAATATATTTTATAGCTCGGTAGATGGTCGTAACTTGCAATCTATTAAAGAATCCTTCAAGTTCTGAAATCCTATTATTATGGTTATCAAGTTTTAGTGCTAATGAGGCATTTCTGGCAATAAGATGGAAACATAATTCCAAAGCTGGGTTGGTTTTAACTATGTCATGATGTCTTTCTTGTAATTCAGAGTACAGTTCGATAAATTGGTCGATAAATCTATCCCAAGAAAAGTCTTCTTCAACTCGCTTTCTACCAGCAGCTTTTAGATTGTTAGATAGCTCTTCATTTTCTAAAATAGCAATTGCTTTCTGTGCAATTCCTCGATAATCACCAATATCTACTAGAAACCCATTGAAGCCATCAGTAATGACATCTTCCGAGCCACCACATCGTGTGGAAACTGTGGGGCAACGTGCAGCCAATGCTTCAAGACAAATACCCGCCAATCCTTCAAAAATAGACGTGATGAGTATTACGTCCAATTGTGGCAGTAACGCAGGAATATCTTCCCGTTCACCAAGTATATGAAAATGATTGGCACAGGGGGCACTTGAAATCGTCTCCTTTAATTTGGTTGTTAATGCATGATCGTCAGGAGGTCCGATCATTACAAAATGGACGTGCGGGAATTTTTCAGAAATTATTCTGGCTGCGTATAAAAATGTTAAAGGATCTTTTTGCTCGCATATTCTGCCAACAAAACCAACCAAGCGGGAATTTTCCGAAATATTTAATATATCGCGCAAATCGGAGTCTGGGTTTTCTGCAGCTTTACAATCAAAGTCATGGACATTAAGAGCGTTCAAAATGACTCTAGCAGGGAGGTCCTTGCTTTTTTCAAAAAATTTTAAGGTACGACTGCTCACTCCGACCAATGTATCGCATAGATTGGCATAAAGAGATATTACATTCTCGTTCGATAGAGGGAAAGCTTTTAATAGCGTTGGGGTTGTGTCTATATCAAAATTACTATGTACGTGCCATATATGAGGAATATTGGCTTTATGGGCTGCAAGCGCGCCGTCAAACGGATAGACTGTATGGGTGTGAACTATGTCAATATCTTCGTCCTTGATAATCTGCAAAATTTGTTGCGATCTTTCAATGATCCCTGAAAGGTATTGATTAATGCCAAGTTCGTATTCACCCGGAAATAGAACGGCCGGCACAATTCTAGTTTCTATGCCTATGGCATTTAACCGGGTAACTAATTCTCCTTGCTCCGGCAATACAACGATTGATTGTATGCCTTTTGTTCGATAGGAGTCCGTTATCTGCAATAACAAGCGCTCGACGCCCCCCATCACGGTAGCACCATGCTGAATAAACAAAACCTTTTGCACTTGATGCTTGATAATCATTTTGGTGGCGGATTGATTTTGGAAATATACCAACGTAAAGACGATAAAACCTGATTTGGTATGAGGCTCATTAAAAGAGTAAAAATATTCTCAAATTTGAAGGGGGCTTTAACAAAAGCTTTAAACGAATAGGTGCGGGCTTCCTTGTTGTTGTTTTTTCTGATAAATTCAATAGCTATTTCTCGATAAAGCGCCGAAAGTTGATTGTTGACTCTAGTTTTTCCAATTTCTAGATAAATGTCTGGAAAATCCTGCAAAATACCTTCCAAAACCTTTGCCCGTTTTATATCTTGCAAGTGCCACTTATGGCTTTCATTTTCACCATGAAAACGATAAAGAGCGAAAGTTTTATCAAGATAATCTATAGGAAAAAAGCGCGAAAACCTAAGCCAGTAGTCGTAATCGTCAACACCTGGCACTTCCTCTCGTAAAAAACCAACCGTTTCCATGCATTTTCGTTTAAAACAAACAGTCTGAATAGCAATAGCATTCCAAACGAACAAGCGTTCAAAACAATGACCAGATGCATTGGTTTCCCAGGGATAGAGACTTTTATCAAGCGGGGTAAGCTGGTCGTCAATATATTCAATATTGCCGTGGAGGAAAACAGCTTCAGGGTTTTGCTTAAAATAAGTGATTTGGGATTCAAGCTTATCGGTTAGCCATATATCATCTTGGTCAATAAATCCGATGTATTCGCCTTTTGCCTCCCGCAAGGCTAGGTTGCGCGCTCCAGCGACTCCGCTGTTTTTTTGCTGAAAAAAACGAATTCTGTTGTCTTTTTCTGAAAGCTCTTTAATTATACTAGTACTTTCATCGGTAGAACCGTCATCTACGATTAGTAATTCTAAATTAATATGACTCTGCGTTAATATGGAGTGAACTGCGTCACGTATGAATTTTTTTCCGTTGTATACGGGTAAAATAACACTCGCTAATGGACTTTGAGTTTTCATACGAGATTATAATGTCTTGAGGTATTTTTGAAAAAATATTTATATTTTAAAGAGCTTATCTAAGTCGCCACAACACGTTCTTTTCCAACCATTTATATGTCTTCCGACGCCAGAAAAACAAAGTTTTATATAAGTTTGGATGTTGATAAATGAAAAACTCAAGCTCTTTTAATAGGGGGTATGATAAGTCCATTTTAGAGTTAGAGAATTCTTTGGCAAACCATTCCGCTTCGATCATAAGATTGTAAAATTCTTTCCTTAAATTAATTTGAGGTTTGGACTTTTTGGCTTGGTGCCTAAGTCCAGAAAAGTGTTGATTAAATAAAATTTCGTAACGTACGGCTAATCTATCTAGGTACTCCATGATAAATAATTTGTTATCATTGTTCTTTGACGTTGTGCTGTCATTATGTACGCGGAAACTAGCCAATATCTGGGGAACAATAAACAAACCCTCGTTACTAGCAACACGTATCCAGTACTCGTAATCACATAATTGTGCAAGCAATGGATTAAATTTTCCATATTTTGAAAATAAATCTCGATGGAGTAGCGTTGCCGTTGGTTCACCAAAGTAGTTTTTATCCGGATATTCCAATGATGTCTTCCTGATTGTCTCTGGATTTATATATCCGCCGTTTGGGAATATGGATTTAAGATAAGGCAGTTCATTTATAGTCTGTGCAAGGTTAGAGCTATTTTTATCGTAATCATTATATATTACGTCTCTTTGACAAACTATGAATTGATTTGACTTGTTGGCATGCGCCATCATTTTTCCGATACAATCTGGATGAAGTAAATCATCTTGGAATACAAATTTTATCCATTCTCCTTTGGCAATATCGACACATCTATTCCAGTTTCCTACCAGTCCCTGGTTTTTTTCGTTAACATACAAAAATACGCGGGAGTCGATAGCTACAAATTTGTTTACAATGTTGCAAGTACTATCATTAGAGTGATCATCGACAACGATCACTTCAAAGTCCTTATAAGTTTGGGCTAGTACGCTAGATAAAGTTTCTTTTAAATAACGTTCCCCATTGAATGTAGGGATACAAACACTTATTTTTGGCATGCTTTTTAGCGCTTCTTAAAGAAAAAACACATTCTACCTGCTGTGTTATTGGCGTTTATGTTTCTAGCCATATCCTTGAAATCTAATAGCTCCTTTGAAGTGAAAATCGTACTATTACGGTTTGACCAATATGATTTTTTATCTGTCAGAGGTATATCTCGACAGTATTGCTCGCTACCATAAAGTTCAAAGTCAAGACTATCGGATATGGTTTCATATAGCTGTAATCCTGCTTGTGCGCCTAACAATTCAACACTTTTTTTTGAATGAAGGTATAAATGACGAGGAGGATCCATCTCGACCCAGTTGGTCTTATAGTGTTGCCAAGCAAAAGATGATACTGTAGGTATTCTAATTAGAATTACGCCATTCGGAGTAAGTAAATTCGCGGCATGTTCTAACGTCTCTCGCTGATTGGGTATGTGTTCAAGCGAATGATGCATCGTAATCAAATCAAAATAACCTTGAATATCTTTAAGTTCGGTATTTAATATGGTTATTCCATTGAGGTTTATACATTTTTTTATAAAAGGATCTACACCGTAAAGATTTTTAAAGCCCGCAGTGTATAGCATTTCGAGCCATATAGACCAACTGCCACAGCCTACATCTAAGAATCTAGCGTTAAAGTTTGAAATGCCTGAAGTACGTAATATTACAGAAATTGGTAATACTTCGTCTATGCGTAAGTCTGGCATGCTCACAAATTTCGATAATATTTTATTGACTTTATAACCCTTGTCAAATATTGCATTTCTAAATCTTTGTTTTATGAGGAGTCTAATTAATCTGGATTTCTGATTTTTGGGTGAAGTAAAAAAAGAATAATATTCTTCAGGGTAGAATAGACCTAAATTGTCGGGAATGGTAGTTATTTGCAAGCATTTGCAATCTGCGCATTGGAAATATTCAAATTCTTCTCGAGTCCCGAACATCATTTCTCGTCCGATAAAAACCTCATGATTTTCAGTTGAGTTGCATATGCGACAAGAAAGCTTTTTTTTCATTATAAAGGTCTTATGTGATAGTGGATTTTTAAAGTTCCCATGCTGCATCAAGTGCAATAAATCCATCTTTAATGGTTATGGGTACTATGCCTTCTATTTGAAAATGCTTAAGGTTCTCGCCATAAAACACGGTTCTAACACCTTCTCCTGACGTTATACCGAAGCGGATCGAGTACACTCCTGGAAGTAGAGGCACATTTTTAATTTTACATCGGATAATGTGCTGACCCATTTTTAGGTAAGGAATATTTAACTGTTCTTCGCTGTTGTGGGTGGTTAAATAAATAAAGTCTGTTGTATGGAAACCAAAGCCAAAAGTGACATCATAAAGATCATGTAATACGTTAATTGTGAACAGTACGGTATGTGCCTCATTATATATTAATGAATCAGTTATTGAATTGTTGGCATCCACGAAACAAATTTCAGATAATAAAACCTCCCCGCTGCTCTCTATTTGTTTTTTATTTGTATCAATGTTTTCTTTTATTTTTTCATCATTTTTTTGATAAAAGTAGTCGCAAACTTCTTGAGGGTTTCCTTCTTTATCAATTCTGCCGTGGTCCAGCATCAATACTCTATTACACAGTCGTTGGATTTGACGGATGTTGTGTGAGACTAATAAAACTGTTTTTTTCTGACGTTTTATTAAGTCTTCCATTCGATCAAAACACTTCCGTTGAAAGGCTAAGTCACCAACCGCTAGCACCTCATCTACGATTAATATATCTGCATCCATCGTAGTGGCTATCGAAAACCCCAGCTTTACCGTCATCCCGGAGCT
Organism: Methylomonas sp. 2F7; assembly: GCF_057126975.1. Classification (NCBI taxonomy): domain Bacteria; kingdom Pseudomonadati; phylum Pseudomonadota; class Gammaproteobacteria; order Methylococcales; family Methylococcaceae; genus Methylomonas; species Methylomonas sp. 2F7. Next base: position 2,794,374 of record NZ_CP195203.1, on the reverse strand, counting down.
ATAACGCTTTACCGGTGTATCTATAAACTGTTCCAATTCCGAGAAATCAATGATTTCATCCAATTTCTTTTGGATGATTTTTTTTGGAATGCCTAGGATCGCGCCGTTAAGATAAATATTTTCCCGTCCCGTCAGTTCCGGATTCACGCCTGCACCCACTTCGATCAGAGGAGCCACGCTGCCGCGCACAATGACTTCGCCTTTGGTTGGGTTACTGATATTGGCCAAGTGTTTGAGTAGGGTGCTTTTACCTGCGCCGTTATGGCCGATAATGCCAACGACTTCTCCTTCGTCGATATGAAAATTGATGTCGTCAAGTGCTTTAAAAAGCTCACGTTCTTTAACCGGTTGGAAGGTGATTCTTCTTAAGGCGTTTAAAGCTGTTTCCTTCAAACTGATGAGATGACCGAGTTGATATTCTTTGGTAAGGTGGTTGACTTCTATGATGGCCATATATGTTAATTAATAATGTAATTTTGAAGTTTTTGCCGAATATTATATGACATCGGCGAACCAACTTTCCGCGCGCTTAAAGAACCAATAGCTGAACGGCAGTATTACCAAAATCAAAATTAATCCGGGATAAATTACATTTAAATCGGGCTCGGTTGCCCTAATTAAAACACTTTGAAATCCATCTATAATGCCCACTAAAGGATTAAGTGTGTATAAAAAATACAGATCATTGGACCACGCGCCCGCTGCTTGTTCTATAACTAATTTCTTTTGCACCAAGCTCAACGGATATATGACTGGGGAACCATACATCAATAAAGATAATGCTATTGGTATTGCTTGAGCTATATCGCGGTAGTATACATTCATCGCTGCGCCAAAGAAGCTGATTGTTAAGGCGACTATCATGGTGTACAGCACGAAAACAGGTATCCAGGCCGCATGCAAAGTGGGCATCACATGATAATAAATCATCATGACAGCCAAAATCGCAAAACTGATAACTAATTCCACCAGTTTGGTAACCATCGCGGTTAACGGAAAAACTTCGCGCGGGAAATATATTTTCTTGATCAAATTGGCATTAGAAGTGACGCTATTGACTCCTTCAGAAACCGATTCCTGAAAAAATACCCAAGGTATTAGTGCCGCAAACGTAATAAGCGGATAAGGTAACCCACCGGTTTCTATGCCCACAAAACCTTTAACCAACGTAAAGACCAGCATTAGCATAATAGGCTTTAATACAGCCCATAAAATTCCGAGGTATGCTTGTTTATAGCGGATAACGATGTTTTTCCAGGTGAGTGCGGCTATCAGCTCTCTGTAGGTGTATAAATTTTTCGCGATTCGTAACATGGGTATTTATTTTAACTGAATAATCCAATCGGTAGCGGTTAAGCTTTTAATTAGAGATGGGGATTATTTGAAATTCTTCATGCGTTTAAGCAAGATTTTTGAGTTGGGGTTGTGTTCCAAACCTTTTTCTAAAATGCTTTTAGCTTCTGCTTTCATATTTTTTCTTTGATACAAACTACTCAAGGCGGCGTAAGGAAAAGAGTTGTTTTTATCAAGCGAAATACTCTTTAAGTTGGCCGCAATTGCTTCATCGATTTCTCCCATGAATTGGTAGGCTTGACCGACATCGTAAAATATTTTTGGCATTAACTTAAAAGTAGGCGAGGCGTGATCCGGTACGTATAGAAGATCTCCTACTGCCATGCGGTATTTAGACTGTTTTTCAGCTTCGTCATGGGTTCTGAACGCTAAATTCATGGTGTGTAAGCCTGCGCAATAGTGGTGGATATGAATAAAGTCGTCTCCGAGCTTTCGGTTCCAGCTTTGGTAGTCAGGCGATTTTTGATCGGATGCGCGCGCCTTGCAGTACGGTGGCAGGAATGCATAATCGGCGTCGGTTTTCGGGTAGTCGGCTGCCGCATTCCGGATACAGGCAATAAATAGCAATGTAAGTAATCTGATTTTTTTCTCGCGCATGAATTTGCTTGAATGCTGTTTTATAAATACTTTTGATAGATGGTTTGTATCGCTTCTGTGTGCTGCCGGACGTCGAAAGTTGCTAATGCTTTGGTCCGGGCATTACTGGCTAACAGATTCATCAACTCGCTGGATCGGTAAAACTTAAGGATAGAGGCTGCCAAACTCTCCGCGTCACCGCTGTTAAACAGCAGTCCGGTTTGATTGTCTTCAACCATTTCAGCGCCACCGCCATGGTTTGGTACGATTAAAGGCCGGCCTAACGCCATCGCTTCGATGACGACCGTGCCCAACGGTTCGGGGCTAGTGGATGCTGAGACCACAATATCCAGAGCTTTATAGGCTTCTATCATGTCACTGACGTGGCCGATAAAGTTGACGGTATCCGACAATGATTCCCGTCTCACACGTTCTCTAAGCTCTTGTTCGTAAGGGATGCAATCGTCTGGCGTTCCACCTACAATCAGCATTTTTAAACGGGGTATTTTGTCTTGCAGTATTTTAGCCGCATCAATAAATAGTTGCTGCCCTTTCCAAGGAATAAGTAAACCTACTAAACCTACGATAAACACATTTTCCGGTAAATCGAATCGTTGCCTAAATAACGAGCCGCTTGCTTGGTTGTTCAGCTTATCCAAAGCGATGCCATCATAGACCACGCTAATTTTCTCGTCAGGCACGGCTAATTTTTCACGCATGCTGTCGGCAACCCAATGGGAGACGGACACAAAATGATCGGGTAGGGAATAAGCCCAACGCGCCGAATGCGGTCCGTCAGGGTTACCACGGACGTGGCAAATACTGGGGATGCGCAAAATCTTGGATACCAATAGTGCTGCTCTGTTACAAAGTGGCTCGTTGTTGGCATGTATTAGGTCGGCTTTGAACCGCCATGCAGTCCAAAGCAAGTGGAGAAAAAACGGTAAAAAATTAAATAAGTCGTCGCTTCTGGCTATTAGCTGATTAACGCAAAACCTAAGTAGTGGGACTTTGTTTAACCATTGTGCCGATTCGGCTTTTGTACGCCACGCCACGATGTCTATATGACGGTCCGGGATGTGTTTCCATAAGGCTTCATCGGCAATCTCCTGATATTGCGGACCGTTGCGTCCTGTAATTACAAGAGGTAGAAAGCGGCCCCGATCAAGATTTCTGACTAAATGCCTCAAACAGATAATGGCGCCACCATAACCAATTCCGTTCTCGACATAGATAATTCTTTTTGGGAGGTTATTGGTCGGCATGGAATCAGAATTTGGCAACATCAGCGTAGAAAGCGTTAGGGAATATTCTCATATACTCAGGATTTTGCGAATTTTTGTTTAGTGACACGTAACGCATTAATTAAGCTGGCTGGCAAGATGCTGACGATCAGATAGAGTAGATTGTTAAGTGTCAAATTTTGGGAAAGGCCTCTTTTAAATGCCTCTCTGGCTTTGGCATTATTGCCGCCGCTAAAATACCAGTAGCCAAGCGTCCATTGCGCTTCCGCCACTAAACTATTTGGCGAAACGCCTTGGGCAATTAGCTGGGGTGAGGCAAAGTTCCGAATAGACTCCGTGACCTTGGTCAAGTCAACTAACATACGTTCGCTGGCTTGGGTGGCATTGTCGCCGTGCTGACGGCGCAACATCAAAATGTCGGGAAGGCAGGTTACTGGGTGAAACGTGGCAATTTTTGCCCACAATTCCAAGTCCTCGCCATAGCGAATCTCGGTATTGAACATGCCTGCTTCAAGCAAGGTTTGGCGCTTCACCAAAACGGTACCCGTCGGTATAAAGTTTTTCTTCATTAGAGCGGCAAGGGCGTTGGGAACTGGCTTTCCGGCCAGATGTTGGAAATTTTCCAGCATTTGATGTTTGGCTAACACCGATTGGGTTAGCAGTTGGTCGTCGTTGTCGATTTCCGTCATATCGCCGGCAATCAGGTGGAGTTCCGGATTACGTTGCAGTGCTTGGATTTGCTTGGTGGTTTTGTCCACTGTCCATTGATCATCGGCATCCAGGAATGCAATCCAGTCACCGCTAGCCAATTCTATGCCTTTATTGCGCGCGGCGGACGGGCCTTGATTGGCTTGTTTGTGATAAATGACGGCATTGGCAAACTCCTCAACGACTTGTTCGGTGTTGTCCGTTGAGCCATCATCCACCACGATGATTTCGTCAACTTTGCTGGTTTGCGCCTGAATGCTGTTGATGGCGGCACGAATGAATTTCGCGCTGTTATACGCTGGAATGACGGCGCTGATTTTCATTTTGGGCTAATCAAAAATTTTCGATACTTTAGAATTATTATGAACTGGTTTTGCAAATCAACCACGCCGGTACAATTAATCCGGTGCAATAACCGATCAGCGCTAATTTTCTATGTCTATAGTATAGACGGTATAGAAATGCACCGGTTTTACGGTAAGTAGCCGCTAACCTAATTGTTGGCCATTGACGCTGATTGAAACGATTAACGATATTGTCGGTTTTATTTTGCAAGAATTCGCCAAGTTCTGGGGACGCCAAGAAGCGAACGTTAGGCAAATTCGCCCTGATTTGCCCTAAAAGATGGTCTAATCCACCTATAGCCTGTTGGCATTCGTCCTCTGATCGCGTGTAATTGTAGCGATGCGTGGAAATACTCACAGGCAGGGCTTGGCGATAAGCAATTTCAGCTTCGGCAAATGCGCTAGCCGGTGTGTTTTTGCCGTCAACTGGTTCGTACATTACGTTACGAACCAGGTACAGTTGTGCCAAACGATTGGTATTGCCGACCCGAATCAGCGGAGGATCCTGAAAATAATGTCCGGTTTCATCGCGCCCGGTACAGCGGTAGCCGGCAGTTTGAATGGCGATGATATTTTGCTGTTGCCAACTTTGTTCAATCTCATCGTTCCATAAATAGCACGGGGCGACCGTGCTGAGGCTGGGATAGCCGAACATGCTGGTAAAACATTGCATGGCATTGGCGACCAGTGAATTGGCATCCTTAGCGTTAATGGCTTTGGTCGGTAAATTGCTTCCATCTACATAATGGCCTTGTAGCGGCGAATCCAGTTTTTCCCAGTCCCACCAATCCTTGCTTGCACGGGCGGTTGCGAGGCGGGGGTCTTGCTGCCGGCATAATTCGGCGAAAGCCTTGCCGTTTAGATGTTCCATTCCATGTAGTTGCGGCACTAAAGTGTCTTGCTGTATGCCTTGTTGTAGGGCTTCAAAAATGGCCGGGAAGTCTTTGTCCAGCATGCGTCTGTGGTACTGGCCCGTGGATTCGATCTTTGCTAAATCCGGAACCGCCAAGACCATATCGGCGGTAAGTATCGCAGAGCGGTTCACAGAGTCTTTGTGTTGAGCCAGCATGGAGAGAAGCTGTGTTAAACGTGCTGCGTGGAAGTCGCCACCTGGACCCCAGTCGTCGCTTTCGATTAAAACCGGCGTATCGGCAAAATAGGGCTCACGCCAGGTAGCGATAAATAGGGTTTTTTTCCACAGCCATAAGGCCGTAAGGCAGGCCAGCCAGAAACCTAAAAAAAACAGAACTGCCATAGATTTTGTTTAATAATTAAAAAGCCTGAATATTCGGTCTACTACCGCACCGAACTTTCATCGTAGCAGAGATTCGCGAACTAGCTGAAAACTACAGTACAAACTTTAAATGTGGTCGATATATCAGCTGGCTTATGATAGCAGCGATAAATAGCAATTCGCTAAACTTTGGAATGAGTCTAGGCTCTGTAGCATACAGACGACGCGGGCGTTCGTAGTTGAGTAACCATAACAAAACTCTAAATAGCAGAGGAAATAGAATGTTAAAAGCTTTAGGACTGCCTGATCACTGGCGTAAACCGCTGCTGGGCATCGTGTTGGTTACACTGGTTTCAGTAGCGGCTTTTTTTGAGACTTGGGCAGCAATTGTCGCTATTTGGTCTCGATCCGACACATTCACGCACGGTTTTTTAGTGGCTCCGGTTAGTCTTTGGTTGATTTGGTCGCGCCGGGAGCACTATCGAGATTTACGGCCGGCTTTCAGTAGATTAGGTTTGTTGTTTATCGTCGTCAGCGGATTTGGCTGGTTAATTGCCGATTTGGTGCATGTTGCGGTGATTCAGCAATGGGCAGTGGTTGGTGTTTTGGTCGGTGGTTTTTGGGCCACGCTTGGTAGTCATGTCATCTCGCAAATGTTATTTCCGATAGTATTTTTATTTTTGATGGTGCCATTCGGGGAAGCGTTTATTCCGCCTTTAATGGAATACACTGCCACCTTTGTTGTTACGCTGATAAGGCTAACGGGAATGAGTGTCTACAGGGAAGGCTTGTTTTTTACGCTAACCTCGGGTAATTGGTCGGTGGTAGAGGGATGCAGTGGTTTACGTTATTTGATTTCATCGCTAACACTTGGTTCGGTATATGCGTATCTAAATTACAGCAGTTACAAGAAGCGGACCATCTTCATTACGCTCTCCTTCTTGGTCCCGATTTTAGCTAACGGTCTGCGCGCCTATTTGATTGTGATGATTGGCCATTTCAGTGACATGAAACTGGCTGCGGGAGTGGATCACATCGTTTACGGCTGGGTGTTTTTTGGGATTGTCATGTTTGGATTGTTTTATTTTGGCTCTTTTTGGCACGATAAGGATGCAGGGGCGGCCGCCGCATCAACCCCAGATTTGGCGTTTGACTCCAATCTTGCTGATTCTGCAACGGTTTACAAACATTATTGGCCGGCCTTAACGATAACCGCTTTATGCGTTTTCATTTGGCCCTTTATGTCACAAGGCTTATCCGCACTACAGGCCGCTCACATTGATGTACCCGAGTGCTTTAGCCGGCCGACTTTGCCTGATTGGCAGCCGGTTGCAGCGCCAGATTGGGGATGGGAGCCTAGTTTTAAGGGCGTGGTGGCGGATGCCAAGGTTTATTTGAGCGATGGTCAAACGATAGTCGGTATGTATTTTGCCAATTTTGGCGATGAAACCCAAGGCGGTGAACTGGTCAATTCGCAAAATTATCTGGTCCCGCAAAAACATCCGGTATGGCGGATGCTGCATGACGACGTCATTGCGATGCAGTGGGCAGCCGATAAAAACGGCGATATTGAAGAAGCGGTGCTAAACAGTACGCATCGGAGTTTGTTGGTTGAGCGTTGGTACCGGGTTGGCGACAAAAGTACTGCCAATGCCTATCTGGCTAAATGGTGGCAATTGCTGAAACGATTGTCAGGTGACGCATCCGCTGAGTTGCTTGTCGTGTTGTATACCGAAACCCCGGATGGCGATTACGATTTGGCCCGGCAAAAATTGAAACAGCTCGCGGTAGCCTGTTGTCGTTAAAAGGCTGCGCCGAGTTTATTGTGACAATTCAATGAAAACGAAGGGGCAAATTTTCGGCTTAAATGGCCTAATCCAAGGCTTGACCCCAACAGTCATCTAAATGTTAGACTAGCCCAACCCATTTTCATTCAGCCCGTAAGGAAAACGACATTATGATCCCGGTAGTATTATCAGGTGGTTCAGGAACTCGGCTATGGCCTTTGTCTCGTGGTCAGTATCCTAAGCAATTTTTACCCTTGGTGTCCGGCAACACCATGCTTCAGGAAACCATTTTAAGGCTTGATGGCGTTGCCGGCTTACAAGCGCCAATTGCGGTTTGTAATGAAGATCATCGGTTTATGCTCGCAGAGCAAATGCGGGAAATCGGAATCAAACCTGCTGCTATTATTTTGGAGCCTGTCGGGAAAAATACCGCACCGGCCGTAGCGATGGCTGCATTGAGTGCACGCTCCGAAGACGATGTATTGTTGATTTTGCCGGCTGACCATGTGGTCGGTAATCGCGCCGCTTTTCATCGCGCGGTGGTTCAAGCCGAACTGTTGGCGAAACAGGATCTTTTGGTGACGTTTGGAATCGTCGCGACCGAGCCGGAAACCGGCTATGGCTACATCAAGCGCGGCGATACCCGCTATGGTGAAGCTTATAAAGTTGCCGCATTTGTTGAAAAGCCCGATTTGCAAACCGCGCAGCGCTATCTGGAAACTGGCGAATATTTCTGGAACAGCGGTATGTTTGCTTTTAAAGCCGGTTGTTTTTTGCGTGAGTTAGAAAAATACAATCCGGAAATGCTGGAGGTTTGCAGGGAAGCCTTGCGGGCGGCAAAACCCGATTTGGATTTTGTGCGTTTGGATAAGCAGATTTTTTCGACGTGCCCATCCGATTCCATCGACTACGCCGTGATGGAAAAAACCGATAAGGCGGTGGTGATCCCGTTGGATGCGGAATGGAACGATGTCGGTTCCTGGTCCGCACTTTGGGATGTAACCGATAAAGACGCGGCCGGCAATGCCATCAAAGGCGATGTGTTGACGGTAGATACGTGCAATTCCTATATTCACTCGGCCAACAAATTGGTAGCGGTGATCGGTGTGGATAATTTGGTGGTGGTCGAAACTGACGATGCGGTCATGATTGCCGCGAAGGATAGAGTGCAAGACGTCAAGGAAGTAGTCGATCAACTGAAAAAATTGAAACGCAGTGAAGCCAGCGTGCATCGGAAGGTTTACAGACCATGGGGGCATTACGATTTAGTCGATGCCGGTGAGCGCCATCAAACCAAGCGTATAGTCGTGAAGCCTGGTGCGAAACTATCGGTACAAAAGCATCATCACCGCGCAGAGCATTGGGTGGTCGTCAAAGGTACTGCCTGGGTGGATAAAAACGGTGAGAAAATTTTAGTCACCGAGAACGAATCGATTTATATCCCTTTGGGCGTTATTCACAGCCTGGAGAACCCGGGAGTGATTCCGTTGGAAATGGTGGAAGTCCAATCCGGCAGCTATCTCGGCGAAGACGATATCGTCCGTTACGAAGATCAATACGGCCGTATTTAACTCGGAATTGTCTGCTTATCGCGGCGCCAAGATGCGCTTTTTGACGACTGCATCTCGTGTAAAGCATCTGCCAAACGGCATTACTCGGCCATTGTGAACAGATGATTTGCATGATTCTATCGTTCGATGTGTCACCAAAATTAAGTGTTTTTGTCTAAATTTACTGAAGTTCGCCGTTCAACGAAGAGCGGCGAAGGATTTTTTGTCAGCGTTTTGGTTTAAAGTTAGCCGTTTTATACCCGCCGAATAAAAAATTTGGTGCTTGCTTTATTCCGGAGTTGCTCTTGTCGCTACAAACAATCAACGATTTGTTGAAAAAACATAAGCTTGTCGAAGGCATGCTGAACAATCAGCCTATGCCGCGCCGTAAGCTGATCACTGCTTTGGTACAAAAGCAGCACATGGTGGAACTGCGTAGTCTGTTGGCCCGGCTGACTGCTATCGAAATAGGTCAAATTCTGCACGCTCTGGACCTAGAGGATGCGAACTTGGTCTGGCAGCAGGTCGAGGAAGCCAGACAGGACGATGTGCTTTGGGAATTGTCCGATACCTTGCGCGAGGAATTGGTCGGCGACCGAGAACCGCATTGTGGCGTGGGACAAATGAGCGCATTCGAGTTGGTCGAAGGTCGCCTCGCTAAGGTCGCTATCACCTGCCGCCACGATTTGTATGCCATCAAGCCGATCTGGATCGATTTGTTGGCGCCAAGCAAGGCGCAGCGGCTGCTTATCGGGCAACATTATGGCCTGGAGTTGCCGGACCCCCTGGATTTGACCGATTTGGAAGCCAGCGCCCGGTTCTACGTCGAGGATCAGCACGAAATTCATATACATTCGGATTTTTTACTGGATCGTGAAGGCAAGTCGCGCAGTGTACCGGTCGCCTTCATATTGCGCGGAGATATGCTGTTTTCGGTACGTAGTGAAGAATTGCCCGTATTTCGTTTACAGCGTTTACGCGCACGCACGCAGCCGGGCTTTGTCTCGGATTGCAAGGATATGTTGCTGGATTTATACGGTGCCGAAGCCGAGTATTCCGCGGATGCGCTGGAGAATATTTACGAACAGTTGGAAATTGTCAGCAAAAAAGTATTAAGCCAGGATATTAGCGACGAAGAAGCCGCGGATATTTTGACCGATATTGCCGAAGAGGAGGATTTAAATGGTCGAATCCGCCGGAATATGCTGGATACTCAGCGCGCCGTGTCGTTTTTGATTCGCCGCAAACTGCTGAATACCACGCAGTTGGAAGATGCGCAGCAAATTTTGCGCGATATAGAATCACTTAATAGCCATACAGCGTTTTTGTTCGACAAGATCAACTTCCTGATGGATGCAACGGTCGGTTTTATCAATATTAATCAAAATAAAGTGATTAAAATTTTCTCGGTGGCTTCGGTGGCAATGTTGCCGCCCACCTTGATTGCCAGTATTTACGGTATGAACTTTGAGAATATGCCGGAATTGCAGTGGATACTTGGCTATCCTTTTGCACTCGGATTGATGACTGTCTCGGTATTGTTGCCGTTTATTTTCTTTAAAAGGAAGGGTTGGTTGAGATGAGCGATTGGCATACTTCTGGCCCATTTAAAGCTCAAATGCAGCCTGCGACAATATGCCACATTTGAATTTGAAATTTTCGCCACTATCATTAACCTAGCTTTTTCGTTCGGTTTGATAGTTAAAAGTTGCGTTATATTTCTTCCTATTGCTTCTAAGGCGGTTATTAAAAATAACTGCCTTTTTTTTGCCTAAAATAAATTTTGGTCAGCGTTTGGGATTGAATTTAATCAACTTGATAGCGTTTTCATCACGCTTAATTATTTCAATGATATGTCCATGCAACTTCACACTGGTACCCGGTTCCGGAATAGTTTCCATATATTCGATTACCAAGCCATTCAAGGTTTTTGGGCCTTCGGTCGGCAAATCCCAGTGGGTGATCCGATTCAGTTCGCGGATGGTTACGCCGGCATCCACCAGATAGCTGCCGTCTTTTTGCATTTTTATATCGGGTTCTTCCGAAACCAATTCACCGACGATCTCTTGCAATAAGTCGTCGAGCGTCACTAATCCCTGCACGTCTCCGTATTCATCTACCACCAGGCCAATACGTAATTTCTCGGCCTTAAAGATTTGCATCTGTTTATGAATCGAAGTGCTCGCCGGAATGAAGAAAGGCTTGGACAGGCTATTAGTGATATTGTGTTTATCAAAATCAGGGTCACTAATTTGCGCCAAAATCGTACGTAAATGTAGAAAACCTATCACTCGGTCTATATTTTTTTTGTATACCGGTAGGCGAGTATGCGGGCTATTTTGTAGCTGCTTGATAATCTCTTCTACCGATTCTTCCAGATCGATACCGACAATTTCATTGCGATGGGTCATGATGTCGGTAACGCTGGCGGATTCCAGATCTAAAATACTCAGCAGCATATTTTGATAGCGCGTCGGCAAATGATTGGCGTCCGACACGATGCTTTTTAACTCGTCTTTATTAAGCGATTCGATAGACGCATTACTCGTGCTTTTAATACCGAACGGCCACAATAACAGGCTGGATATAGAGTTAATCATCCATACTAATGGATAAAAAATCTTTAATAATGGAATGTAAATCCAGGAGGACAGTAACGCCAGTAACTCAGGTTTGAGTGCTCCCAAGGTTTTTGGGGTTACTTCTGAAAATACCAGCATGCCGAAAGTCAGCAGGCCGATAGCCGGGGCTATAGCGTTGTCTCCGCTAACACGGATGGCTATTAAGGTTGTTAATGACGATGCCAGGATATTGACAAAGTTGTTGCCCAGCAGAATAAGGCCTAGCAAACGTTCCGGCCTTTTCAGGAGTTGATGGGCTTTAATAGCGCCCTTATGATTTTTCTTCACCAAATGCTGCAACCGATAACGATTCAGAGTCATCAAGGCGGTTTCAGATCCGGAAAAAAAAGCTGAAATGATAAGTAGGGCTGCCAGTATACCGAGCAGTACACTCAAGGATATGTCGTTCAAGGCAACAGGGCTCTTGGCTGTTAAACATTAAGCTAGTTTCTATGTTGTGGAAAATTTGTCAAGCTGCAAAATTGCAGGGCTGATTAGTCAATCGATGTAAACAACATGAACTAAACTATGCAATAGCTTGAAATGGGGTCATTTTGACAATAATCGGATTCGATGCTTAACTTAAAATCAGCAACACCCTTCCGCCTTAAAACAACGTAGTTTGCAGAGAATATACGCATGGCTTTGCCAGAAATTTTGCTCATTGATGACAACACCCACCGCAGTCAGCAAGTGGAAGGGATACTCCAGTTTTTGGAATATCGGGTGGAGACGGTTGCCAGTAGCGATTTCGAAGCGGTGCTCAGAGAGCACGGTGATTTCGATGCGGTATTTGTCGGCTGCGGCGGAGACAAGCAAGCCAACTTGATCAAAACGGTCACCGAAAGTGTCGGCGATATGCCGGTGGTTTTGCTGGTGGACGCGGGTGGGCCGCAAGTGGTTAGTGCCATTCAACAAATGGTCAGCAAAATCTTGGAGTGGCCGACTGTTTACCCGCAGTTGATTCAATTGTTGGATAGCTTGCCGCAGCCCGTTCAATCCACTAAGAAGTCTCTACCGGATAAAGGCTTGGCAGGTAAAAGTAAGGCCATTCAAAAAACCCGCGCTCAAATCGATCAAGTCGCCAAATCCGACGCCACGGTGCTTATTCTCGGCGAATCCGGCACAGGTAAGGAAGTCGTGGCGCAAGCGCTACATCGTGCCTCTGCGCGGCGAGACAGGCCATTCGTGCCGGTCAATTGCGGCGCTATTCCCGGTGAACTCCTGGAAAGCGAATTGTTCGGTCACGAGAAGGGCGCATTTACCGGCGCGTTGACTTCGCGGCAAGGTCGTTTCGAAATGGCGGAAGGCGGTACGCTGTTTTTGGATGAAATCGGTGATATGCCGATGCCGATGCAGGTTAAGTTGTTAAGAGTATTGCAGGAACGCACCTTCGAGCGCGTCGGTAGTAATAAAACCATCCATTGCGATGTGCGGATTATTGCCGCGACGCATCGCCACCTGGAACAAGAAATCGCCGAAAAGCGCTTTCGCGAGGATTTATTTTACCGTCTGAATGTGTTTCCGATCGAAGTGCCTGCCTTGCGGGAAAGAGCGGAAGATATACCTTATTTAATCAACGATTTGGTTGCCCGCATGGAAGCCGCCAATAGGGGAACCGTCAGTTTATTGCCCCGCGCAATTGCCACCTTGATGCAGCATAGTTGGCCCGGTAACGTCCGAGAGCTGTCAAATTTGATCGAGCGTTTGGCTATCATTAGCCCGGATGCTAGTGTCGATGTCGGCGATTTACCGGAAAAATTTCAGGCTTATGAAGTGCCGGAAGGCGTGCAGATATCAATGCCCGAGCAAGACATTCACATCGTGCGGCCGGCCGAGCGGGAAGCGCTGGCGATGCCGACCCCTGGCGCTGTCACGGCAGTACATTTACCGGAGCAAGGTATCGATCTTAAGGAGTACCTGACCGATCTTGAGAACGAATTGATCCGTCAAGCGTTGGAGGAATGTAATGGCGTTGTCGCCCATGCCGCCAAACTGCTGAACATGCGCAGAACTACGCTCGTGGAAAAGCTGCGCAAAACCGATGCGGCTTAGACCGGTTTTTACTTCCCAATGAATACACTCCATGCTGAATCGTTGCCAGCTGTTCTGATACCGGAAATTGCAGCCAATATTGCCGGTATCCGCGAATTGCGCCGCGATATACACGCCCACCCGGAGTTGTGCTTCGAGGAAGTGCGTACCGCCGAGCTGGTCGCGGCAAAGTTGATTGAATGGGGGATTCCTATTCATCGCGGCTTGGGTAAAACCGGTGTAGTCGGGATCATCAAAGCAGGGAGTTCCGACAAGGCTATCGGCTTGCGTGCCGATATGGACGCCTTGCCGATGCATGAACAAAACAGCTTTGCGCATGCCTCGCGGCACCCAGGCAAAATGCACGGCTGCGGGCATGACGGCCATACCGCTATGCTGTTGGCTGCGGCGCAATATTTGGCAACCCAGCGTGATTTTGACGGGACTGTCTATCTGATATTCCAACCTGCGGAAGAGGGCGGTGGCGGCGCCGATGAGATGATCAAGGACGGCCTGTTCGAATTGTTTCCGATGCAGGCGGTTTACGGCATGCATAATTGGCCTGAATTGCCGGCCGGACAATTTGCCGTCAGTCCCGGACCGGTGATGGCATCCTTGAATACCTTTCGCATCGTCATCCGCGGCAAGGGCTGTCATGCGGCATTGCCGCACTTGGGATTGGACCCGGTGCCGGTGGCGGCGCAAATGATTATGGCGTTTCAAACCATCCTGACCCGCAGCGCCAATCCCTTGGATAGCGGTTTGATTTCAGTAACTATGGTGCACGCCGGCGAGGCGACCAACATCATCGCCGATACCTGCGTACTGGCCGGTACGGTACGGACATTTTCCAATCAACTACTGGATTTGATTGAAACTCGCATGCGGGAAATTGCCCGGCATATTTGTTTGGCACATGGGATGGAATGTGATTTTGAATTTAAACGTAGTTATCCGCCGACTGTTAATCATCGTGAGGCAGTCGAAACGTCCCGTAGCGTAATGACCTCTATTGTTGGCGACCGGCATGTTTTGGAGCAAAAAGCCACGATGGGCGCAGAAGATTTTGCGTTTATGCTGCAAAAGTTACCCGGCAGCTACTGCTTCATCGGCAACGGCTCGGGCGATCATCGTAGTATTGGCCATAGCGCCGGTCCTTGTACCCTGCATAACACCAGTTACGATTTTAACGATGATATTTTGCCGCTGGGAGCAACCTATTGGGTGAGATTGGTGGAAGCCTGTCTGCCAGCCGAATAATGGCTGCCAAACGAGCTGAAAATGCCATTTCTGTGACAACTCTGGCAGTTTTTGCGACAAAATTGCCATGTCAGTACGCAGTTTTCCATATATAGCTCATGGAAAAAGAAAGTATTAACCCAGGGAAAGAGTCAGTCTAGATTGCTTTTGAATTACAGACAGCAGGCCTTTTGGGGTACTTGGACGGTTTCCCGTTTGCGTTCAGATTATTGAAGAGTAATCGGAGATGATTTGGCTTGGATTATGCTGCTTGGTTGTTGGGTTTAACCAGCAAATTAGGTGGATGTCATGAAAACCTCAAGCAACGAAATCACACAACTCAGCAACACACGCACTTTGTTCGTTGAAACGCTGAGTCAGCAATTTATCGCGCTAACGGGCTGCGGCGTTTATGTGTATCTCAACCCAGTCGATATCAACGGTTTATTCAACCAATACTTAAGCGATACGCTATCGATTAATACTTTCGCCAGACAGTGTGTGAAAAACGTATTGGAATAACCCGGCAATTCAACTAAGAAATTCGGCGAGGAGGCAGGGTATCTTATCGATTCCCTGTTTCCTGAAGCTCAGTTTCGGGCAAAGGCGACTTGATAACCGCTGAGAAAATCGCAGCGTTCCAGGCTTTCAGCAATCGCAGGAATCGATATTTTATGATTACCGGTTGCAATAAAAACCAAATGCCACTCTTCTTGTTTATTGTTACTGATAACGGTAATCGAGCCTTCGGCCAATCTATACCCCAAGACATTTGCCAAATCATTGATCTCGGTCTGATTGGGGCGATAACCGGTTTGAAAACGCAAAATGACAGACACTGCATGCCTGGAAGGCAAGGCTGCCTCGATTCGCCCGCCCCATATCATCGTCGCCGACGCAATTAAAGCCAACAAAATTGCCGCAAAATAAAACCCGGCGCCGCATAAAATACCGATGGCCGAAGACGCCCAAATTGATGCAGCGGTCGTCAGGCCGCTGATGTTCAGACCTTCCTTCATGATCACGCCGGCACCCAAGAAACCGATACCCGTCACGATGCCCTGAATAACCCGAGTGGGGTCTGCGGTAGTGGTGAGCGGCAATAAGCCGCCAAACCAGAACTGCGGGTAACCAACGATAACCGTTACCGCCGCGGAAGCCATGCACACCAGTCCATAGGTGCGCATGCCGGCGGCCCGGCCGTGATAGGAGCGTTCGTAGCCCACCACCATGCCCAAAAACAGGGCGCCGACGATATTCATCAGTATCACCACGCTGGCTTCCAATTGGGCAATCGACCAAAACGAAATCAGCCGGTCCGGCGAGATTGGATTCATGTTTACCGTCCGGTTTTTGGGCGGATAAGGGCTACAGGTTTGAGCCTATTGCACCGTTTCCACGTCAACATTGATTTCAATAGGCTTTTGATAATAGATGCCTGATAGTTTTCGTTTGAATTCGTCGGTAATATCCCGAGCATCTTGGCGGCTTTTCATCACGCGTGGGGTGAGCAGTACTACTAATTCGGTTTTGTCCTTGTTACGCGTCGTACCGCCGAAAAGCGGCCCGATTAATGGTATCTCGTGCAGCAGCGGCACGCCGTCACGCAAATAATCGTTGTTTTCCTTAATCAAACCGCCCAGGACGATGGTTTCGCCGCTTTGCACCGCAACACTGCTTTCGATTTCTCGTTTTTGAATGGTGGGCGAGTCGATGGTTTCGCTGGTCGTGGTTTTAATAGCCTGATTCACGCTTTGCAATATGTCCATCAGAACCAGTCCACCGGCATTAACCCTGGGTCTAACCGATAAATTCACACCGGTATCCACCATTTGAATGGAACTAGTTTGGATAGGGTTATTGTTAACGCCGCTAGATGTAACGGGGGTGGAAACCGAGGAGCGAATTGGCACTGAATCACCGACTTTGATCGTGGCTTCCTGGTTGTTCAATACCATCAAGGACGGTGAAGAGATGACATTTACGTTATTGTTTTTGGCACTGGCGTTCAACACGGCTTGAATATCCTTGGAACCGCTGGAAAACGCATAGGAAAAACCGCCAGTTGAAAGCGCTTTTGCCGCATCTTTTGTCAAATCAACCAAGTTTAAACCTTGTACGGAGCCGCCGTTTATCTGGTTGGTGCCGCCATTATTGTGGCTGAAATACCATTGCAGACCGTATTTCAAGTCATCGTTTAACGTCACTTCCACAATCGTCGCATCGATCATTACTTGTAGTGGCAGTACATCCAATTGTTTTAGCACGCGGTCGATCACCGCGTATTCTTGAGCTGTCGCGACAATAATCAGGGCGTTATTGCCTTCATCGGCGATGATTTTTACATTGGGCATGTCGTTGTTATTGCTGCCGCCCGAACTGCTGCTTAAGCTGCCGCCGAGTGCGCCGCTACCGCTGCTGTTTTTGTCTTTGGTTCGGTCGCCAAGCGTTCTATCGCTCATCGAATCCTGCTGCCGATTAGCGCCGCCCGTACTACTACTCGATGAGCTGTCGGACTTTTTATTGGTGGCCGATAATGATTTACGGCCGGAAGCGATGGAAGCCTTGCTGGATTTACCGGAACCGCCGCTACCGAAAATATTGCTTAAGGTCTCGGCCAAATCCGTAGCGCTGACATGTTGCGCCCGGTAGACATTCACGCCGCCGGCTGCCGCCGTGTTGATCCGATCCAGCCGAAATACCCAGTTTTCAATGTCCTTCAGATAACCGGCTTGATGGGTGACGGCTAATACCGCGTTAAGCCTTTCTATCTCTATAAACCGGAAAAAGCTGGCTTCGTCGTCTTTGGACTTTTTAGTGTTGAAGATTTGTTCCAGCTCTTCAATGATTTTGCCGGCGCTGACGTTAGCCGGGGTAAACAAAGCAAAGGAGCGGCCTTTTAAAATATCGACATCAAAGGTATTGACCACATCCAGTGCCCTAGAAATTTCCGCGCCGGAGCCTGCGACCAAAATCAGATTTCGGTTCGGATCGACATGCAGCAAGGATTTTTCCGGCAATAACGGTTTCAATATGTCCGCCAGTTCCGAGGCTGCGACATTTTTTACCGGAATTACCCGTACCTGATAACCATTGGGCATCTTGGCGCCGGACAGAGAGCTGATTGAGCTGCTGTACAAGGCTTCGTTGGACGGTTTAATTAAATACATGCCGCCTTGTTCGGTCAGGGCGGCATTATTCAAGCTCAGCAGCATATCCAGGGTTGGGATCAGCTCGTCCTTGCTTAACGGTTTGGAGGTTTGCAAGGTAACTTTACCGACCACTTGCGGACTGATGGTGTAATTCCGGCCCAGAATGTCGCTGAGTATTACTTTAGCCACTTCGCCCAGATCGGCGTCATCGAAATTCAAACTGTATTCGCCCTTACCGCTGGTTTTGCCGCCGCCGTGGTGGCTGGCTTGGGGGACGATGCTCGCTTCGCCGCTAGGGTACATTTCGACTTTGGTGATTCTATTTTCGGCGTTTTTATTGGCGTCGTTAGCCAGTTCCGGAATCAACAAGGTGTCTTCTTGAGCCGGTTTGCTATCGGCAATAGCCAGTTTTTCATGCAATTGCGGGCCGATAAATTCACAGCCGGTCATGGAAAGCGCCAACGCCAACATTGGAGAAATGTTGATTTTTTTAGTTGTCATTGATGTTCTCGGGATTTTCATTGGGTACTGGTTCTATAGGTTTGGCAACGGCGTTGGGGTGCGGCGGTCTGGGCGGTAAGGCTGGCTTACCCGGTACGGGAGGCTTGACTTGCGCACGCGGTTTTCTCAATACGACCGATTTTTCCTGGCCACCTTGCTGAAGCAGCACATGGTCGGCTTGTATTTGCTTCAGCAGCCAACCGGATATGCTTTGTTCTTCGGTTATTTTTAAAAACTTTTTGGCTTCGTTGCGCTTTCTAAACAAGGCGGTCGGCTTGTTATTTTTATCGTAAACGCCGATTAACTCCCAGTCGTCGATTTGCCCTGAATCTTGAGTTTGCAAATTATCGGTCGGATTGGTTTCGGCGACAGGCTTTCGGCCTTCGACAAACAAAGGTCTATCGACTATATCGCTGTAAGTTTCCGCAGAGCCGCTATTATCGGCGATATTGGGCAGTTGCTCGGCCGGGGATTCGGTTTGCGGGCGCGGCTCCAGCAGTGTTTGCAATTGCTTTAACGTAAATCGACTATAAGTCCATTCCGCTGCCAACAGCAGGCTCAGCGCGCCGCAACCCAGTAATTGCAATCTGATCAGCTTTTGGTTCATGAGGTCTTGGCTCGCATAAAGCTGATGACTTCAAAACTGACATTCAACTGAGAACTGGGGTCCATTTTGTTGGTAGTGCGGTTACGCGCGCCGCGTACCGGGGAAATGTCCAATTGATCGACCAGTAACAAGGGCATATTGGTATCCAGACTATGCAACACCGCGCGCAATGCTTCGATGCTGCCGCTCATCCGCACTTTCACGGCGACGCGGACAAAATCCTCTTCGGCCTTGCCCGGCAAACCTTGCGTGCTGGTCAGTTGGCCGCCGGCTTCCGTTACCGCGGTTTTGACGATGTTTTGCAACTCGGCCGAGGCCAGCGCTTCGGTGTCGCTGTCGCTCAGATAGCCTTGCTGCTGGTATTGCTGATTCAATGATTCCAGGTTTTGGGCAACGCTGTCGCGGCGGGCAACAATAGCTTGCTGACGTTGCAAACGAAACAGCAGGTCGTTTTTTTGCTCGCGATAATCCAGCCAACTGCTGAATAAAGGCAGCAAAACCAGAAATATTACGCTAAATAACACCAATCCCAATAGTGATAGCGCCAGCCAGCGTTGATAACGCGCGTCATTCATTGCTTGGACTCTCCGTTTGCCTCAGATTCAGCAGGGTCGGGATCGCTGGTGGTTGTCGCCTCGGCATCCTGAGCAGGCGCGACGGGTGGCGGGCTAACATCCATACTGATTTGAAAGCGCTCTCGCCCGGTGGCTTTGTCCTGGGTCAACGGCGATACGAAACTGACATTGCTGAAATATGCGGAACTTTCCAACAAACCGATCAAGGAAGACGCGGCCGGCGATTGACCCTGGATTTGCAGGCGTTTGTCTGCAAATTGAAAATGCGTCAACCAGCTGTCATCTTTTAATAAGGTGCTGAGTTCATTCAATACCGCAACCAGAGCGGGAGACTGGGTTTTAATGTCTATCAAACGTTGGGTTTGCTGGCGTAGGGCATCGATTTCATGCTGTTGTTCTTCTATCACGCGAGTTTCTTTTTCCAGCGTTTTAATATGATTTTTCAATACATCGACGGCTTGGCCTTCCTGCCACACCGGCCAGATCAATACAGCCAGAAACAATAATAACAGTAAGCTGTTCAGCAGCCAGTGAGTGGCTTGAGCCAAGGCGTTGCCGCGCGGCCGGTAGCGTTCCGGGAGTAAATTGTAGTCAGGCGCATCGGCAGGGCTGACGGTGCTGGCGTGGCAAAAATCCACCCGCACCGGCTGTATCCCCAAAGCTTGTAGTTTGCCCAGTTGCTCGTCCAGTACGGTTTTAGGCGTAAATACCAGTAATACTTCAATTTGACCATGCTCGGTTTTGCCGAGCGGGATGGCGGCAAAATAGACTTGCTCGGCCTTGAACGGTGTATAGCGGTCTAATTCAAAGCCGACGACTTGTTGCAGATTTTCTTGCGCGGCAGCGGGTAAATAGACGACCTTTTTTAGTGCCTGTGTATGGTCCAGGCGTAAGATCGATTCGGCTTTTTCAAAGTCCGGATGTTGGGCCTTCAAGGTTTGATAACTGTCCGCAATGTTGATGTCCAGCAGCCACGCCATTGGGGTTTGCTGTTGGGCCTCGAGGTAAAAATTGATTTGAAAATCAGCGTCGGCGGTGCTGAATACAAGTGCGCCACTGCGGTCTGTCAGCAAGGATCTGAGACGATTCGGTACCAAAAACGCCAACTCTCGCCCCCACCACTGGAAGAAACGTTTCAGATCGAAATCAATGCTGGTTTGTAAATTCATCTTGAACGGTAATTAGCTGGGATTCCTTGGCCGAGTCGAATAAGGCCAATATTTGCTGACCTTGTTTCCAATCCAGGATTTGGTAGGGCGCTTGGCTGGGGTCTTGGTTCTGGATTCTTACCACTGCTTCGATAGCGGCCGTCGCCTGATCTTCCAGCAGGGTTTGCACCATAATAGTATACGTTTGCTCTTCATCCGCCAATGCCGGATCGGTTTGCTCGGCCGTGTTATCGTCCGCCGCAGCCGATTCAGCCAAACGCTTGTCCAAGTATACATCATGGATATTCTGTTCCTTGAGGCTATCACCAACCATTTGCAGTAACTCCGGAGGTGCCAGCCGCAAGTTTAATTCCGCTTGTCCGGAGTAGATAGTGATCCACGGTTGAAGTTTCTCGAAAATATCAGCGTTAAAGCCCAGCACCAATTGCAACTCCTCCGGGGATTGAAAAGGTTGATTGCTGGGCTGATAAGCCAGTCCGGCCTGCCGATACTGTTTTATTTCGGCGCCGTGCGGACGCGGTTCATCGTCGGCATCCCGCCAATCCAGCAGGGCGTCCAATAAATTCTGCTGGAGTTTTTCGTCGTCGCTTACCGAACTAATCAAGGCCTTTAATAAGGGTTCCTCGGCGGCGTTGATATCGACTTTGCCGGATTCGGCGAGAATTCTGATACGAATTTCGCTATCGTTGCCCGGTATCCGATAGATGCTGCCATCCGCGTGCCAACGCTGGTCGGGATCGGCCTGTTGCAGCATGAATTGGGCAATACTTAAACCGGTTTCTGCACGTGCTTGTGCTTGGGCATTGTTTTTCAATGCGCCCGCGACGCTGCTTTCCCTGCGCATACTCAATGCAAAACTGCCGGCCATCAGGCTCAGCAGCGTCAAAATCCAAATGACGATCACTAGCGCCAGGCCGCTTTGCCGATGGGCTGCCTGTGCACGAAGCATGCTATTCATTCGCAATGCCGGGCTGTTGGTTTTGTTCGCCGAGCAACGCTTCCGCATTCGGCTGGCCGTTGATTTTTAACGCAAATATCATGTCCGGCCAAAAACTGTCGTCATTTAGCGAGATGCTGATTTTTACCAGTTTGGGTAACTGGCCGGTGGCTTGTCCTTGCCATTCGTCTAGCCAAGCGCCATTACCGTCAATGCTGTCAGCCGATGCGCCAAAGTAGCTGATTTTGAAATGCCGTAAATTTTCCAACAATACGACCGGTTCGGCATCGGTAGGTATCGATTCGGTTTGCCGGTAAGGGGTTAAAGCTACCTTAAGGGTCGACGGCTGCTGTGGGTCCAGGCCGACATGAAACACTTGCAAGCCCTTGCGTGCCGAGGCGGCCGGCAACGCAGAGACAAAGCTGATGCTTTGCGGCAAGCCTTCGAAAGCCAGTTTTGGCAGTTCTTGCGATCCCAGTTGTTGATCGTTTTGTTGTTGGTTTTCCTGGATGACTGGGAAGGGTTTGGTATTACTCAAATGTCGTTTGAAGAATTGGTAAACCACGGCTTTTTTATTCACTTCGCTGATTTTGGCTTCGCCGCTGTTCCAGCTTTCCGCCGCTATCCGCAAACTGGCGAACAGCAAGACCACCATGATGCCCAGCAGGCTAATGGCTATCAGCATTTCGATCAGCGTAAATCCTTTTACGGATGAGCGGTTCAGCACTAGCCCGGACCTGGTTGTTGTAGCTTTAAGGTATGCAATTCCACGGAACGTGGTTGTTCTGCCTCGCCCCAGGCAACCACTACCCGCACCGACATCAGCTCCGGCGCCGGCTTTTGCTGATCGGTATCCATATCTCTCAGACTGGCACGGGATTGCGCTGGCGTCGCTGGACTGACAGTAATTTGCCAGTCGTATTTGTCGCCTTCCGTACCCTGACTTTCGCCGGCTGTCAGCTCGGTTTCCACGCCAGTGCGGGCCATCAGCGATTCGGCGATTTGCACCGCGATAGTGTATTCCTCGGAAATAACCGCATTGTTTACGCCGGTGCCGAAGATGCGCAGCAGCACGGTCAGCGCAATCGCCATAATGGAAAAGGCGACCAGAATTTCCAGCAGGGAAAAGCCTTTATGCCGCCGCATCGGAAATACTGACTTCGCCGGTAATCCAGTTCACGTCGATGCGGCGCAATTGATTACCCCATTCCAGCGTGATTCTGCCGCCGGTGGACGAGCCGTCGCCAAAGAACCGAATATGGCCTTGTTCGCCGTCGCTAAACTCTTCCTCCGCAACTACCAGAGACACGTCGATGTCTTCGGCAAACGGGTAAGTTTTATCGCGGTTGCTGATGCTGTAGCTATTGTCTTGCAAATCGATTGCGACGCTGACCGGCTTTTGCGTCATCAGGGCTTGGCCGTGGGCGTAACGCAGGGCCGAGGCCATATCCCTGGCGACGGCTTGCAACTTGGTACTGCGGTTGCCGGAGCCGATATTGCTGCCGACCACCGCGAAAGCCAGCACGCTAATCAGCAGTACGATGATCAATTCGATCAGCGTAAAGCCTTGCATGTGTTGGCGGGCGGGCAGGGCGGTCATTTATTCCCAGCTGTTGATGTCCTGATCTTCGCCTTCGCCGCCTTCTTTTTCATCGGCACCATAGCTGAACAAATCGAACTTACCGTGCTGGCCGGGGAAGACGTAGTGATAATCCTGATTCCAAGGGTCTTGCGGGATTTTGTCCTTGCGCAAGTAAGGGCCGTTCCAACGCTTGGCGTCGGCGGGTCTTTCCACTAACGCCGCCAAACCTTGCTGCGCTGTGGGATAACGGCCTTCGTCGAGTTTGTACATGTCCAGCGACGCCGCCAGATCCTCGATTTGTACTCTGGCGGCTTTGGTTTTGGAGGCGCCCATATGTTTCATCACCTGCGGTCCGACAATCCCGGCCAGCATGGCGATAATGCCCAACACCACCAACAGTTCCAGCAAGGTAAAACCGCCGTGGCGGCGTAACGTGTATTTCATTTGCAAAACTCCTTCTATTAAATGGATGGTACGGGCGAGCTTATTCGTCCGTAGGCCTAAACAGCCAAATCGTTAACGCTCAAAATAGCCAATAAAATGGAAACGATGATGCCGCCTATCATCAAGCCTAACGAAATAATCAAAGCCGGTTCCAGCAGCGCCAGCATCCGCTGGATGGTGGTCTTTAGCTGCTTGTCGTAAATGGTGGCTACCCGCATCAGCATTTCCTCCAACTTGCCCGTTTCCTCGCCCATTTTAATCATTTGCACCGCCAGTTTGGGAAACAGGTTTTGCTGGGCCAACGCGTCCGACATCGTCCGGCCTTGTTTGAGCTGTGCTTCGGCATTTTCTAATAGATCCGCCAACACCATGTTACCGACGGTTTCCCGGACTATGCCCAGTGATTTTAAAATCGACACGCCATTGCCTAATAAAGTGCCGAAGGTGCGGCTGAAATTTGCTATTTCCATGGTCAGGATGATCTCGCCGAACAGCGGAAATTTCAAAAGCCGGCCGTCCCAGGCTTTTTTGCCGGCCGGATCGGCCAACTGCGATTTTATAGTTTGCACGCTGCCAAGAATAACAATCAGCAGCACCCACCAATAACTTTGCAGAAACTCGGCCAGGCCGATGACGATCTGAGTTGGCACCGGCAAGGCCTGGCCAGCGCTGTCGAACATTTCCTTAAATTGCGGTACCACGAAGGTCAGCATCACGAACAAGGATGCCAGGGACATCACCAACAAAATCGCCGGATAAATCAGCGCGGTGCTGACCGTATCTTTCAGTTCTTGCGAGCGCTCCATATACTCGGATAAACGCATTAACACACCGCCAAGATTGCCGCCCATTTCGCCGGCGCGGATCATGTTCAGATAAAACTTGGAAAACACCCCGCTCTGGCTCTCCAGCGCGTCGGCCAGCGCCTTGCCGGCCTTGACCTTTTCCAGAACCTCGCCGACCAGTTTATTCAATTTCGGGTTTTCTTCGGTCAACTGCATCAGAATCGTCAACGAGCGGTCCAGCGGCAAACCCGATTCCAGCAAAGTCGCCAGCTCTCCAGTTAGCATGCCGATTTCTTTCTGGGAAAGCTTGACCCCGGCAGACTTTAATTTGAACCCCAGAAAGGTCTTATCCTTCGCCAACTCAATGCGGATGGGAATTAAGCCCTGGTTTTGCAATTCCAGCAGCAAGGCCTGCTCGTCTGCGGCATTACGCACACCGTCTTCGGCGACACCCTGACTGTTGACGGCTTTGTAGGAGAATAAAGGCATGTATTTGCTTAGTTTGCTTTTTGGCTGGGTTTGCGGTTCGGTAGTTGGCAATGTTTTTGTAATGCCAAGACATAGACACTCGGTTACTGTCGCGTAGCGTGTATACGTCTATCACATTTCATGTTATCAACCCGGCCCTATTTATCACTGGTATTCCGTTCGGGCTGAGCTGGTCGAAGCCCAGGCGGGTGTGCCCTTCGACAAGCTTAGTACCCTCAAGGGCATAGAGGTGAACGGCTTTTAAGGGCCGAGTTAATAATCACGCAGATTCGGCTTGGCTTAATTCCGCCGGCAAAACATGGTCGCCACTATAAAGTAGTTGCGGGCGTATCTCAAAACTCCATGCGTATCCCGACATTAAAGGCGTGGCGGGATACGTATTCCTGGCCGAAGGTGGTGTCGTATTGAATGAACGCCGAGCCGCCAAACGGCAGTTGGGCCGATAAACCGGCGCGCAGATTAATGTAATCCTTATCGACACTAAAACTGTTGGTGGTAAAGGCATTGTTAGGCGAATCGACGAAGCGGGTGGTAATGAGGGAGTTTTTATTGAACCACTGATGCTCCCATTCGACATTCACTTGCGAAACCAGAACCCCCATCGGCGTGCTCAGCGCATGCGTGACCATGGCGCCGATACTGCTGCTCAACGACTCGTTGTCCAAGTCGCCGACGATCATATTCATGCCTAAACCGGCACCTTGTTCCTTGCGGCCGTTGACAAAATTGTAACCGTATTCCGTGCGGCCTCTAAGGCCAAACGTCCATTCTTTTACGGCTATGTCGTAACCGCTGCTGAGGCTGGTGCGATTTTGCCAGCCATCGGTTTGGCTGGATGCCGTTTCATTGACCGCTGTGCCGTTGGCATCGTTATACAGCGTGACGCGTTTGGAATCGTATTGGTTATAAGTCAGGTTGTTGACCAGATCAACATACCAGTTATCGGTCAGGTTTAGCGAGCCGAAGGCTGATACGGTGTATCCATCTATGCTTTGGCTGCCGCCTTGTTGGGAAATCAGTGCGGTGCTGCTGCCGTAGCCGGCAGACAAACCCATGAGTAGCCGTTTGCTCAAGCGATAGTCGGCGCCGGCAGTGACGGCGGACATCGTGGACGCATAACCGCGTTGAACTACCGTCGCGGTTCTATCCGCCCATTCGAACTGGCCGTTAATGAATAAGCCCAAATTGCTGAAGCCGGAGATAAGATCGGTGCCGTCGGCGTCGTTACCCGTGTTCAAGGAAATACTGACCGAGGAGGGTGCATTGGATGAGGATTGACCATCTTTTTCCGGCGTTGAAGCCTGAATGCTGATGCCGTTAGAACTGGGCGTACTGGGCGTGTTTATGTTGCTTGATGCATTCGGCGCGCTGACACTGTTTGTTGAGCTGGGCCCGCTGATATTGCCTGGAGCGCTGCCGATAGCCATTGAACTGCTTACTGGTGTGTTGAGCTTGGCGGACGCATTGAAACTGGAAGGAGATCCGGCGCCGACGCTTCCGGCTCTTAGAGAGACCAGCCGCTGAGTGACGTTGCCGGATTGCAGTTTGGCTATTTGGTTGGACACGGTTTGTTCCGCCGCGATTTGGCCAGGGCTGATTTGCCGCAACGCGCTGATGAATTGATCTACTTTGCTGGCATCGGCGGTACCGTTTGCTAAAAAGGGTTTCAAGCCGTTCAATAGATTCTGCAGATTAGTCGGGGTCGAGGCGCTGCAGTCTATTTGTTGTAAGGCTCTTGCCAGGGATTGCACGTCGGCGGGAACCAGATTGGGCAATCTGGGCACCATGGTCAGCAAAAACTGCTTTTCCTGTTTGGAAAATATAAACATATCGCTGGAGCCTTCCGGGCAAGTAATGCTCTGGTTAAAATTTCCGGTGATACTGCCGCTGGTGGTTTGCAACAGCACAGACTGCGAAAACGCCTGTTGCGGCGAGAAATTAGGCTGGCTGAGCAAGCGTTGTAAATTAAGCTTTGCGCCCTGAATATCGATGCTGCGCGCGGTAATCGAATCGGTCACCAATTGCCCGTTTACCCCGCCCAATTCCAAATTCAAGCTGCTGGACTCGCGAAATATCAAATCGGCCGATGTGGCATCGATGGCCGCTATACCCTGACCATTGGCACCTGGTCCCGGCGAGAAGCTATTGTTTATGTCCACAATGCCGGCGTAAGAACCGCTGCCGGATACCGGGCCGTTCAAAGTCAGATGCGAACCGGCGATGCCGACCGTGCCATCGTTGATGAGGGGACCGCTGATGCTGCCGTTGCCGCCGAAGCTTCCCGCTTGAATCTCGGTCAAAGCCTGGCTCCAAACGCCGTCCACCCGGGTAGTGCCGGCGGTTTGCCGGTAAGTGCCTGAGCCGGTAAAAGTTGCGTTGCTGGTCACCCGCACATTGCCAGAATTGATGACGGTCGATTGATTGTTGAGGATGAAATTGCCGTTCAGCAATAAATCGCTGGCAGAGCCTCCCGAGCCGCTGATAATCAAACTGCCGGGGCCAAGCATCCCACCACCGGAAAGCACGGCCGATTGCACTCTTAATTCGCCCGGGCCCGACAATATGCCGCCAGTCTGCACGTAACGGCTGACCTCCGTGCTGGTGTGCTGCAAATTGACGGTGCCGTTGTTTATAGTAAAGGTGCCGCCCAGGTTAAGTAGCTTGGTTGCCGCGGACGAAAAATTGACGGTGCCTCCGGATACCGTGGTGGAATTGCTTACCGAATAATCGCCGGCGATAGTAGTTGTCCCGCCGCTGAACACCGCATCGGTGGCGGTAAGTGCAACGCCGGCGTTGACTAGATTGGTTCCGCCGCTAAAGGTGATATTAGCCGTGCCGAGATTGGTGCCCGCATTGAATTGGTGGTTGCCCGCGCCGAATTGCAAGGTACCGTTACCGGTGAAATTGCCGGAGTGGGTATCGCTGCCGGTAAAATTCAATACGCCGGCATCTACAAATGTGTTGCCGGTGTAACTGTTAGTACCGTTTAAGATCACCGTACCCGACGTGGTTTTATTCAAGCCGACGTTGCCGGCCAGATTGGCGTTGACCGTGCCGGCTTGAAGATCAAAAGCGCTGTTCGACGTTAAAGTGCCGGCGCCCATAATCGAGCCGGACAGTAATTGCACACCTGCCACAGTATCGTTATTGTTACCCAAATCGAAACTACCGCCGTTGACGATCAAGCTGGAGGCGTTGGCGATCACATTGCTGGCGCCGAGGGTCAGGGTGCCGGCGCTGACCTGAGTGCTGCCGGTGTAGGTATTGGCGCCGCTCAGCGTTACGGTGCCGGCGGTGGTTTTGTTCAATCCGACACTGCCGCCTAACACAGCGCTGACCGTGCCGGCTTGCATATCAAACGTGCTGTTCGAGGTTAACGTGCCAGTGCCGGTGATCGACCCCGACAACAATTGCACGCCGGCGACGGTGTCGCTGTTGGCACCCAAATCGAAACTACCGCCGTTGACGATCAAGCTGGAGGTATTGGCGAGCACATCGCTGGCGCCCAAAGCCAACGTGCCGGCGCCGACTTGCGTGTTGCCGGTGTACGTGTTGGTGCCGCTGAGCGTCACGGTGCCGGCAGTGGTTTTGTTCAAGCCCACACTGCCGCCTAACACAGCGTTGACCGTGCCGGCTTGCATATCAAACGTGCTGTTCGACGTTAACGTGCCCGTGCCGGTGATCGACCCCGACAACAATTGCACGCCGGCGACGGTGTCGCTGTTTGCGCCCAAGTCGAAGGTACCCCCGTTGACCACCAGACTGGAGGCGTCGGCAATCACGTTGCTGTTGCCCAAAGCCAACGTGCCGGCGCTGACTTGCGTGTTGCCGGTGTACGTGTTGGTGCCGCTTAGCGTCACGGTGCCGGCAGTGGTTTTGTTCAAGCCCACGCTGCCGCCTAACACAGCGCTGACCGTGCCGGCTTGCATATCAAACGTGCTGTTCGACGTTAACGTGCCTGTGCCGGTAATCGAACCGGATAGTAATTGCACCCCGGCCACCGCGTCGTTATGGCTGCCCAGATCGAAGCTGCCGCCGTTGACGATCAGGCTGGAGGTATTGGCGAGCACATCGCCGGCGCCCAAAGCCAACGTGCCGGCGCTGACTTGCGTGTTGCCGGTGTACGTGTTGGTGCCGCTTAGCGTCACGGTGCCGGCAGTGGTTTTGTTCAATCCGACGCTGCCGCCTAACACAGCGCTGACCGTGCCGGCTTGCATATCAAACGTGCTGTTCGACGTTAACGTGCCAGTGCCGGTGATCGACCCCGACAACAATTGCACGCCGGCCACGGTGTCGCTGTTTGCGCCCAAGTCGAAGGTACCCCCGTTGACCACCAGACTGGAGGCGTCGGCAATCACGTTACTGTTGCCCAAAGCCAACGTGCCGGCGCTGACTTGCGTGTTGCCGGTGTACGTGTTGGTGCCGCTTAGCGTCACGGTGCCGGCAGTGGTTTTGTTCAATCCGACGCTGCCGCCTAACACAGCGCTGACCGTGCCGGCTTGCATATCAAACGTGCTGTTCGACGTTAACGTGCCAGTGCCGGTGATCGACCCCGACAACAATTGCACGCCGGCCACGGTGTCGCTGTTTGCGCCCAAGTCGAAGGTACCCCCGTTGACCACCAGACTGGAGGCGTCGGCAATCACGTTACTGTTGCCCAAAGCCAACGTGCCGGCGCTGACTTGCGTGTTGCCGGTGTACGTGTTGGTGCCGCTTAGCGTCACGGTGCCGGCAGTGGTTTTGTTCAAGCCCACGCTGCCGCCTAACACAGCGCTGACCGTGCCGGCTTGCATATCAAACGTGCTGTTCGACGTTAACGTGCCTGTGCCGGTAATCGAACCCGATAGTAATTGCACCCCGGCCACCGCGTCGTTATGGCTGCCCAGATCGAAGCTGCCGCCGTTGACGATCAGGCTGGAGGTATTGGCGAGCACATCGCCGGCGCCCAAAGCCAACGTGCCGGCGCTGACTTGCGTGTTGCCGGTGTACGTGTTGGTGCCGCTTAGCGTCACGGTGCCGGCAGTGGTTTTGTTCAATCCGACACTGCCGCCTAACACAGCGCTGACCGTGCCGGCTTGCATATCAAACGTGCTGTTCGACGTTAACGTGCCTGTGCCGGTAATCGAACCCGATAGTAATTGCACCCCGGCCACCGCGTCGTTATGGCTGCCCAGATCGAAGCTGCCGCCGTTGACGATCAGGCTGGAGGTATTGGCGAGCACATCGCCGGCGCCCAAAGCCAACGTGCCGGCGCTGACTTGCGTGTTGCCGGTGTACGTGTTGGTGCCGCTTAGCGTCACGGTGCCGGCAGTGGTTTTGTTCAATCCGACACTGCCGCCTAACACAGCGTTGACCGTGCCGGCTTGCATATCAAAGTCGTTGGTTGAGGTTAATGTGCCGGCGCCGCTCAAAGTCGCGCCTGCATGCGCTAAACTGAAATTTGCCACGCTGGGCGAAATATCAAGAGCCACATTTTGGCTGACATTGATAACCGCGTCATCGGCGGCTCCGGGGCTTGCGGCACATGACCAGTTAGCGGGCGTAGACCAGATGTCATCCCCACCTTGCCAGTTACAAACGGCAGCGTCGGCGGTTGAAAAAAATCCGATCAGCAGCGCGGAGAAAGGGCAAGAGGCATACGCGCCGACGCGGCGTGAACGCCGTCCGGCTATCGGTGGATTATTTGCAGACTCGGCTAGTGATTGACACATCTTGAATCCATGATGTTGATTAAAAAGTGGGTTTTGGTCATATTCCACTTGCAGCTAGCTGTTATGCGGCATGTTAGCTTCGTCATTCAAAGCCTTTCTAGATTCAGATCAACGAAAGTCTGTTGTCGAGAAGCTGACTAAGTGGCTCAAGTCTCGGTCGTCACCCTTAACACCTCTTCCAAGGTGGTGATGCCCTGCAAGGCCTTAACCACACCATCCTCGTACATAGTTTGCATGCCTTCCTGAATGGCGGTTTGCTGGATCACAAACGCTTCTTCGTGCTTCATGATTTGTTTGCGTATCGTGTCGGTCATCGTCAAAAATTCGATGATCGCCAGTCGGCCCTTATAGCCGATGCCGTTACAGATGGGACAGCCGATCGGTTTGTGTAAGAGGATTTCGCCGGTCGGTTGCCACTGTCTAAGTTTCATTTCTTCGATCAGCGTTTCCGAAGCAGGATGGGCTTGTTTGCAATGCGGGCACAGGCGCCGCACCAAGCGCTGGGCCAGAATGCCGTTGATCGTCGAGCTAAGTAGGTATTCCTCCAGGCCCATGTCCTGTAAGCGGGTGACACCGGCGGCGGCATCGTTCGTGTGCAGCGTGGACAGCACTAAGTGACCAGTCAGCGCGGATTGCACGGCAATTTTGGCGGTTTCCAGGTCACGCATCTCGCCGATCATGATCACGTCCGGGTCCTGGCGGACGATGGAACGCAGCGCCGAGGCGAAAGTCAGACCGATCTGCGGTTTGGCTTGAATCTGGTTGATGCCTTCCAGCTGATATTCCACCGGGTCTTCGACGGTGATAATCTTGCGTTCCGAGGTATTCAGAGTTTTTAAAGCCGCATACAACGAGGTGGATTTACCGCTACCGGTCGGACCGGTAATCAGCAAAATGCCATGCGGTTGCGCCAATACTTCCATGAAACGCTCGGCTTGTCTGCCAACGAAGCCCAGGGTTGCGAAGTCCAGTACCGCGTTCTCCTTGTCCAGCAAGCGGATGACCACGCTTTCACCGTGCAGGGTCGGTATCGTCGAGACCCGTAAATCCAGCTCCTTGCCTATCATTTGCAACTTGATGCGGCCATCCTGCGGCAAGCGCCGTTCGGCTATGTTCAGTTTAGCCATGATCTTGATCCGCGACAGCACCGCGGCGGTGGAGGCAACCGGCGGCGAGTCGATGTCTTGCAATACGCCGTCGATGCGTAGGCGTACTTTCAGGCTTTGTTCGAACGGTTCAATGTGTACGTCGGAGGCCCGACTTTCCACAGCTTTTTGCAGGATGAAATTCACCATCTTGATGATCGGCGCTTCGCTGGCCAGGTCCTTCAGGTGTTCAAGATCTTCGCTACCTTCGTCCTCGACGTTAAGGTTATCCAGCAGCTTGTCCATTTGCGACTTGCCTTCACCGTATTGCAATTCCAGCGCGGCGTCGATTTCCGAAAGTTGGCCGATTTGCAATTTAATGGGTTTGCCGGTGGCGAGTTGCAGAGCTTGGGTGACGTAGTCGTCTTCTGGGTCCATCACCGCGATTTGGATGTGTTCGTCGTCCGCCGCCAGACCCACCGCATGGTATTGCTTTAAGAAACGCTGGGAAACGCTATCCGGCAGCGGCGTTTGCGGCGGGTAGCGTTCGGGGGGGACGCGAGCAATGCCGCTGGCTTCGGCGAAGCTGACGGCGATGTCGCTGTCCGAACACAAACCCAGTTTGATCAGTAGTTGCGGCACGGAGTCGTCCAATGCCGATTTTTGCATGCGGCGGACTTTACCCAAATCGCTGTCGGAGAGTTTACCCTTGCTTTTTAACAAGCTGAGAAAAGCGGCGTATTTTTCGGATTTTTCGACGGTTTCCATGTTCACTGTATCAGCCTAAACTTGCAGAACTCGGGCGCATTGTAGCGATTTTCCACACAGTCCGGCAGTAATTGTTTGTAGCGCGGTGACTCTTTTACCGCGTTAGAGTGGGAATGTTGAACTGCTCGAACAAATCCTTATTTTTGGGATAGCGAGTGTCGGGGGTCTTTGACTCGCTGTTTGCGGGCCGAGTCAATAGACAGATACCACCGTTTTGGCGGCAAGGACTACACTAGGACTCTTTCAGGTAGAGGATGTAAACGGCGGAAATATGCGAAGAATCAGAGCAATAACATGTGTGCCCTTGGTGTTGGGCTTGTGCAGCGCTTGCGGTGCGGATTGGCCGCAGCGCCTTGGCTATCATGCCGTGCAGAACGCGGGGCAATTGCAGTGCCAAAAAGCCATGGCTAACGATTGCGAACGGCGGCAGAGTTACGACGCGTATCAGCGCGAGCGGGAGCAGATGCAATAGAAGTTAAATACTGTTCAACAATGACAATTCCGCCGGATGCGGCAGCATGTAGAAAGAGTTGTCAATAAACTCATCGGGCTCTCTGCGGAAATGATGGCGGAGCAAGGTGAGCGGTACGATCAGTGGCAATAAACCAATTCGATAGTTTTCGATGGTTTCCACCAGTTCCTGTTTGTCATCGCTGTCCAGCTTGTGTTTCAGGTAACCCTGAATGTGTTGCAACACATTCACATGATTGCCACGGGTGGCGACGATTTTTAGGCAGGTCATCAGCGCAGCGATGTAGGCGGCGGCGGTATTTTCAATGTCCGCGTTGGTGACGCCGGCAATAATCCGCCCCAGCTCGCGGGCCTGATTTTGCTCGTGACTCATCGCGATTAATTTATGCCGGCTGTGAAAGGTGATCAAACTATGCGCCGACAAACCTTGTTCGCATAAATCCTGCCAGCGGCGCATCACAAACACCCGTTGGATAAAGTTTTCCCGCAGTCCGGGGTCGCCAAGCCGGCCTTCTTCTTCCACCGGCAGGCTAGGGAAGGTGCGCTGCAAATAGTCTGCGAATATGCCGGTGCCTTGCCGCGCGGGAATGTCGTTTTTATAGACTTTCACTCGGGTCATGCCGCAACTGGGCGAGTCCTTTTTAAGGATGTAGCCGCACAAGCCGCCCAGCCAGTCGTGTTGCCGTGCCGAAGCTTGTTCCAAGCGTTCCGTTACGTCCAGACTATGATCCTTGACGCCGACGCAACGGATGCCGTCGGCGGTTTCCCGCAATTGCACGCAGGGACGCGGGATCCCCAAGCCGGCTTCGACTTCCGGGCAGAAGGCTCTAAATTCGAAATATTGTCCCAGCGTGCGCTCTATATAGCTGTGATACTTATGCGCGCCGTCGTAACGCACTTCCTGGCCTAATAGGCAGGCACTGATGCCAACCGAAATTTTCTGCATGCTTAATCCTGCTTACTGCTTGGGGTGTTGGTCAAAAATCAGTTTCTCGGTGGCAAAGCCAAGGGCTTTTGCCTGCTGAATCAGCTCTTGGAGGATGCTCGGTGGCAATTCCGGGCTGCGGGCCAGTATCCATAAATAATCGCGATCCGGGCCGGCGATCATCACATACCGGTAGCCGGTTTTATCTAGCTCAATGATGTTATAGGCGCCGTAAAACGGCCCAAAGAAAGATACTTTCAGGCGGCCTATGTCCGGTTTGTCGATAAAGTAAGCTTTGCCTTCGGCGATTTTTCGTTGGCCTTGCTCGGCGTCGTAACCGCTGTTTAACACCTTCACGCCGCCGTCATCGCGCAGGCTATATTCGGCGCTAATGTCGGTCAGGCCGCGCTCGAAGCTGTGATCCAGGCGGGCGATTTCGTACCAGGTGCCCAGATAGCGTTCCAGCTCGAAGCCGTCTATGACTTTTACGCCGTCCGGAATGCCGGTGCAGGCGCATAGCAGGCTTAATAACATGATCGATAGATAACGCATGGTTTACTCCGCGGTAGCCGTGGTATTGCCCAGGGCTTTGAATTGGGCTTTGATCAGCTGGCTTTGTACGGCGTGGTCAACCCTTGGCCGAGGGTAGTCGCCGGCTTGCGGATGCTTATCCCATTTGTGAATGACTTCTGCCGGGAAGCGTTGTAACTCCGGAATCCAAGTCTTGATATACAGGCATTGCGGATCAAATTTTTTCTGCTGTAGCCAGGGATTGAAGATCCGGAAATACGGTTGCGCGTCACAGCCGGTCGAGGCGGCCCATTGCCAGTTGCCGTTATTGACGCAAGGGTCGTAATCTAACAGACGTTGGGCAAAATAACGTTCGCCCCAGCGCCAGGAGACGTGTAAATCCTTGACCAAAAACGAGGCAACGATCATCCGCAAGCGGTTATGCATCCAGCCGGTTTGGTTCAATTCGCGCATGGCCGCGTCCACAATCGGAAAGCCGGTTTGGCCGTTGGCCCAGGCCCAAAAGTCTTCTTGGCCGTTGCGCCAAAGCAAGCCGTCGTAACGTCTATCAAAGGCGTGACCGAATACATGCGGAAAATGAAAGCCGATATGGGTGAAAAAATCCCGCCAATAGAGCTGCCGGAGTAAGGGATGGTCGGGATCGAGTTCGGCTTGGATGCTGGAAAAAGCCTCGCGCACCGAGCAGCAGCCGAACTTTAAATAAGCCGACAGTTGGCTGGTAGCGGCCATGGCCGGAAAATCGCGGACGGCGAGGTAGTTTTTGCAGTTGCCGATGATGGCTAATCGATCCAGTGCCGCGTGTCGGCCACCGGGTAGCGCGTTTTGGTGCGGCTGTTGCAGTTGCTGTAGCAGCTCCGGTTTGTGGCCGGCATAGGCTTTTGCCGATAGTTTACCCGGTGCCAAGCGCTGCGGAGGCGATACCGGCTGGAGTCTGGCTTGCCGATGAAACGCGGTGAATACTTGATAAGGCTTGCCGTTGCTTCTTAAACTTTGCTCCGGTTCTGTCAGCAGCAAATCGGCTTGGCTGTGAAAAGCCAGATGCAGTGTTTTGCATTGTTCGCGCAGTTCGTTGTCACGTTGCCGGCTGAACGGACTGTAGTCGCGATTGACAAATACCGCTTCTATGCCTAAATCCTGCTTCAACGGCTCGAGGAGGTGCGCCGGCTGATCGTTGAAAATATACAGCAGGGCGCCTTGCTGTTGCAGTTGTTGCTGCAAATCGCTCAGCGACTCCAGCATGAATTGCAAGCCGGGCGTGCTTTGGTAAGGATGAGTTTCGATTTGCCGAGGATCGAAGATAAAGCAGGCGATGACTTGCCCGGAATCGTTTAGGGCGGCGTTTAGAGCCGTGTTATCTTCCAGCCGTAAATCGCGGCGGAAAATAAACAGCGAGGTTTTGTAGCGTTTTTTTGCCATCGGCTCAGCAGTCGCCCCAATGAATAATCATTTGTTGGCAATTAAACAGGATATTGGGGTAATACTGATAAATCACCCAACGCAGTAGCAAATCGAAATACGCCGCTACCGTCATCATGCGCGCGACTGCGGCCCAAATTCGGCTGGCGCCCTTGTCTGAACAGCGCCAAACGGCGCCGGTCCAATAAATCAGCGGCATCGCCATGATGATATGGATAGTCACCCAGCTGGCGACGGTGAAGTTGCCTTCGTTAATGCGATAGTCGATGAAAAACAGTACGGCGTTATACAGGATAAAAAACGGATAGAACGCGTCTTTTAACCGCAGGTAACCTAGCCAGCTCCATTGCAGGTAAAAATATAGCGTGGCCGGCGTGCGTTCTTCCCATTCCTGGGCGGGGGACGGCGTCAGATAAAAAACCAGCATGCCCAATGCCAGCGCCACCAACAGCGCTTCGTACCAGGTGACGAACGAGGTAAAGGCAAATAGCAGGGAAAGACTGTCAATCAACATAAAGATGCCCGTTTTTAAATCTAGGGTTTATGCAAAATATCGCGCAATGCGGTATCCAGCTGTGAATATTTAAATGCAAAGCCTTGCGCCAGTAACCGCTCCGGCAGCACTCGCTGGCTACCCAAGACTAGCGCGGCCATTTCGCCCAGCAATAATTTAAGGGGCGCTTCCGGTATCGGCATTAGCAGCGGCCGCTTAAGCACGCTGGCCAGGCTGGCACTGAATTGTTGGTTGTTGACCGGTTCGGGGGCTGTGGCGTTGTATGGGCCGCGCATTGCCGGTTGTTCTATCATCGCTTCGACAATAGCCAGCCAGTCGTGCAGATGAATCCAGGACATCCATTGCTTGCCATTCCCCAGGCGGCCGCCTAACCCCAAACGAAACGGCAACAACATGCGTTTCAGTATGCCACCATTATCACCCAGCACCAAGCCGGTGCGTATCAGGCAGACCCGGCTGCCGAATTTTTCCGCTTCTAAGGCTGCGGATTCCCAATCGGCGCACAACTGTTGGGAGAAATCGGCAATGCTCGCGCTGTTTTCAGTGAGGAATTTGTCGCCTTGATCGCCGTAAACGCCGATAGCCGAGCCGCTTACCACTGCTGGTGCGGGTTGGGTGGCTGATGCTATCCAGGCCACCAATTGTTTGGTTAATTTAATGCGGCTATCGCGCAATAGCTGTTTGCGTGGCTCGGTCCAGCGTTGATCGAAAATGCCCGCACCGGCCAGGTTGACCACCGCTTTAAAGCTGCCGGCATCCGGTAAGTCGGTGATCGAGCTAACAGCTTGAACGCTGTTGCCGAATGTGGCGAACACTTTTTCGGCGCTACGGCTTAGGATCGTCACCGCATAGTTTTTTTGGATTAGTTGTTTAGTAAGCGCACTGCCCAGAAAGCCGGTGCCGCCGCTAATTAAAATCGAGTTCGTGTTCATGACATTCTGCTCCAGAAACTAATAAGACTAAACCCTACCGTCTATTCAGGGCTTGGTGGGTTAATCGGATTCTGTATCGGGGGATGCGCGGCCTTTCGGAATCATCATTTGACTTAACTGCTTATTTTTAAACCAAATTACAGCGCGAAAACCCAACAGCATAAATATAAGAAGTAAATAGAATAATGGCTCGGCGAGATTACCTTTAAGCTGCCAGAAATAATGAATCATTGCCGCGCCGGCTGCTAGGTAAATAAATCGATGCAGTTTTTTCCAGCTCTTGCCCAAGAGTTTTTTGGACGCTTTAGAGGAGGTAATGCCCAATGAAAAAACGATAATATAGGCAATCAGGCCAAACCAGATATAAGAGCTTTCGAGAATATCGATACCGATGATTCGCCAGGCAAAAACTTGATCAACCGCTAAATAAACCAGGACATGCAAGCTGGCGTAAAAAAAAGCATATAAACCGAATAATTGCCGATACTCGGTCATGCCGCGCCATTTCGTGACGGTTTGTACGGGAGTAATAGCCAAGGTTATCCATAAAAACCGCAAGGCCCAGTCACCTAAACGAATATGTAGGGCTTGCATTTCATTTGAGCCCAGATTATCGAAGGCAATATCGAAAACGACCCAAAGCAGCGGGATAAAACACACCGCGATGGTTAAAGACCGCAAATTATTAATTTGCATAATCATTAGAAAAAATGCCTCAAATCCATATCACGATACAGGTGAGCGACCTGTTCGCCATACCCGTTAAATAGTTCGGTTTGTCGGCGGGGGGTAAAAAAGCCGCTGCCCAATAGCCGCTCGCTATTTTGGCTCCAGCGCGGATGCGGCACGTCCGGATTGACGTTGGCGTAAAAGCCGTATTCGTTGGGCGCAAACTTGTTCCAACTGCTAATCGGCGGCCTTTTCAGTAGTTCTATTTTGACGACGGCCTTGATGCTTTTAAAGCCGTATTTCCAGGGCACTACCAAACGCAGCGGCGCGCCGTTTTGCTTGGGCAAAATGTCGCCATACATACCGGTTGCCAGTATGGTCAATGGGTGCATGGCTTCGTCTATACGCAGACCCTCGACATAAGGCCATTCCAGCATCGCGTTATTGCGTTGCTTGGGCATGCTGTCAGGCTGATGAACCGAAGTGAGTTTTACGAACTTGGCGCTTGATAGAGGTTTTGCGGTTTTCAGTAAATCGCCCAGCGAAAAGCCTACCCAGGGCACTACCATGGACCAGGCTTCGACGCACCGGAAACGATAGATATATTCCTGTAGCGTATGTCTGCTCAGAATATCTTCCAACTGATATGTGCCGGGTTTTTCCACTTCGCCGCCGATCTCGACAGACCAGGGATCTACGCGCAGGATTTGGGCCAGGCTGCTGGGGTCTTCTTTGTTGAAGGCAAATTCATAATAGTTATTGTAATTTTTTGTGGCGTCCGCCGGCGTAACTGCTAACTCATGCGCCGAGAATGGGCTTTTGGGCACGGAGCTCCCTATCGGTTTTGAGGTGTCGGCCAAGCCGGTGCGGATGCTGGTGCCGGTCAGCATCATCGCCGCCATCGCTTTGATCAGAGTGCGGCGTTGCTGAAAAACCAAGGGATCGGTAATTTCACTGCCGGGAATAGTTTTTATTGTTTTTATAATCATGGCTTGATTACCGGTAACTTATCAAAGAAGTTCCATTAATTACTTTTTCCCTTTCGGAATCCAGCCCATTAATTGCCGGATTTTACGTTCGGTAATAAATGCCAGAGAAAACAGTTGAATAAAATTCTCCGCTTCAATCAAATCCAATCCTATATTGGCCGGTACCAGCTCTTTTCGGGTACCAAACATCCGATCCCAAATAGCCAACACTATGCCGTAGTTGCTGTCATGTTCGGAGCGCAAGGTGGAATGGTGAGTGCGGTGCAGGGAAGGGGTGATAATAACTTGGGAGATAGCTGCTTCGTTGGGGACCCGGATATTGGCGTGATGGAAAAATATGAAAAACAACTCGATGATTTCGATGGAAAGTACTAAATACGCATCCACGCCAATCACCACAACAAATACGCATTTATAAATTATTTCTAGGAATAAATCGAAAACATGGAAGCGAAAACCGGTGGAAACGTTAAAGCATTTATCGCTGTGGTGAACTTTGTGGAATCGCCACAAATACTCATACTTATGGCTGGCGTAATGCCAGATAAAAATAGCCAAGTCGAAAAAAGCGAAAGCCAGTAGCCATTTAACCGGGCCGTTACTCAGGCCGCTTAACAAGCCGTAACTGGCGAATTGCTGAGCAACCAGAAATAATGACGACGCTCTGAGCGCAGTTAATATTAAGTTATTGACCAAGAACGCCGTGGTATTGGTGACAAAGGACTCTTTATAAGTTTTGGTGGAAAACTGGCGATAAGGTTTGGTTTTTTCTATGATTAGCAACAGCACGAAAGCCAATATCGCCAGGCCAAATAAGGCTTCGTTAAAAAACAGGCCATCGTCGCCGTTGGCGTTTGCAGTTGTATTCATGGAGACCCTCTACAAAATATATTTATCGCACGGTAATTTAACTTCCTTGAATCGCATCCAATAGACTGGTTAATTCCTTTATTTCATTGTTAGCACTTACTTGCTCGGTAATATCATATTGCACGCCTAGATAATATATTACCCGATTCTTTTTATCCAATAACGGGGTTATCTTTAAACGATTGTGAAATAAAGTACCGTCTTTTTTGTAGTTTCTTAATGTCACTTCAACCGATTCGTGATTCTTCATGGCAGCAGCAATTTTGAAGCGCGCCTCTTGCTCTCTATCTTCACCTTGCAAAAAACGGCAGTTATGACCGATTATTTCGTCATGCGCATATCCGGTTAAACGTTCGAATGCTT
This sequence comes from Methylomonas sp. 2F7, assembly GCF_057126975.1. Lineage (NCBI taxonomy): Bacteria > Pseudomonadati > Pseudomonadota > Gammaproteobacteria > Methylococcales > Methylococcaceae > Methylomonas > Methylomonas sp. 2F7. The sequence continues at coordinate 2,754,199 of NZ_CP195203.1, read as the reverse complement.
TATTGGCGTATATTATAGGCGCGTCTTCAAGGTCCGGGTCCGCCAGCGTGACGCCGTTTACGCATTCGTCCAAAATAGCGGAAAGTACTTGCGGAATAAGCCCGCTATCTTTTTCAACAATAAAAGCCATGGTTAAACTCCGGGTTTTATAATAATTATGAGTTTGTATATGCTAGTTGCATTCTACTAATATTAAATTCTTAATGTTTTCGACGGTGCTTTCCGCACCGTCTTCAATGGCGCAACGAATTAACTTCTCAAAAGGTCGCATGAACACCTCAAGCTCCAAAAATTCAAATCGAAACGTCAAACGGGTGGGTTGCCGGTCTTCTTGAACGACTTCAAGAAAATAACTGTGCTTGTAAGGTTGGGTCAATCCTTGAAAGATAAGCTTGTTTTTGGGTTGATAATCGGTGATTTCAAAAACAGATTCGATTTCGCCGTTGTTATCGTTACGGATTTGTTTGGCCTTGGCGCCGACGAATACTTCTTTGCCGTCGAGAGGTTCAAAATCGACTACTTCAACAGCCCATTTTGGATAATTCTCAAAAAATTTTTCACCGACATAATGAAAAACATCGTCAACTGGTTTGTCGATGTCGATGCATGCCTCCCCGGCAACGGGCTTGTGTGAGTCAAACGGAAATTTGATGTGCATTTGATCGTTCCCCCTCGCGGAGCTTTCTGCTCGGCGTTGTTATAATTTTTCTGGACACGTGAAGCCTATAAAACTGTATTTTGATCTATGGAATTAAATCACTTTCAGGCGGTTAGGCTTTTTGTGTATTTACGCAGTATACCTCGATGGTGTTGATTTAGAGATGGCTTTACAGCTAAACAGTCGATTAGACCGAACTTTAAAAATAAAATATAAATTTGATTTATGGTCTGTGCTAAGCAAAGCCTATCATAATAAAGAGAAATACTTCAGCATCTAATTCTAGTCTATATTGTGTCAGAAAAATTAAAATCCCTAATTTTCCTGGTGCCGCATGGCCGCGCAGCCGCCATAAAGCAGGTGCGATAAGCCCGAGTAAATAAATAATTGCCGGTAGTTTTCGTCGATTTCAATTTGATTAATCGAGCAGTAAAATTCGAGCGAGCCGATCAGTAACAGCAGAAAAACGCCTAACGCGGCCAATGCTTCCGGGCTGTTACTTAATTTATAAAAACTGTAAGCTGCGATTTGGATTAAGCACAAATAAAACATCATTAACCGCATATTGTTTGCCAATGGACCGTACAGATCGCTACTATCTTCAAAAAAAAGCGTATTACCGAATATCGTCGCTGCACCGCTGATCAATAATAGAATCACCGCTACATTAAAATTAATCTGCAACAACAATTGCAGTAGATTCATGGTTTTTGTGGTTATCGATTGAGTATGCATATTGCTACCTCTGAAAAAAAGATACCCTCCAAGAGTACAGCGTTTGGAGGGTACATAGAGGAGGACTTTTAGGACGCCAGTACTTGTCCTTGATCCAGGTGACCGCCGGTTTCGTCGTTTATCGAGTCTTCAATCTCTTCAAAGGATTTTGGCTCTTCTACTTCGGGTTCCGGTGGTGCAAGTTTTTTGCCTTGCAGTAATTCATCGATCTGAAATTTATCGATGGTTTCCCAATCCATTAAGGCTTGCGCCATGTTGTGCAGCACTTCGATGTTTTCTTTCAGGATGGTTTCGGCGCGGTTGTAATTCGCATCGATTACTGCCCGTACTTCTTCATCGATAGTTTGTGCCATCTTTTCGGACATTGGCTTGGATTGCGGACCCATATAGCCGCCTTCGCTGTCGCCGTAATCCATGGGACCTAAACGATCCGACAAACCCCATTTTGTGACCATGTTTCTAGCCAATTGCGTAGCCCGCATGATGTCGTTGGACGCGCCAGTGGTGACCTTGTTTTTGCCGTAGATCAAAGCTTCCGCTACCCGGCCACCGAACAAACTGGCAATCTGGCTTTCCAGCTTGTCTTTGGAGGCGCTGTATTGATCGCGCTCCGGCAAGAACATGGTGATACCCAAAGCCCCGCCGCGCGGCATGATGCTGACTTTATACACAGGATCATGCTCCGGCACATTGCGGCCGACGATGGCGTGTCCGGCTTCGTGATAAGCGGTCATCAACAAATCTTCTTTGGTCATCACCATGGTGCGTTTTTCCACGCCCATAATCATTTTGTCGCGAGCTTTATCCAAGTCGTTCATGGTCACGACGCGCTTTTTGTTGCGGGCAGCGAACAAAGCGCCTTCGTTGATCAAATTGGCTAACTCTGCACCGGAAAAACCGGGTGTGCCACGGGCCAAGTCGTTGATATTGACGTCTTCCGCCAGTGGTACTTTCGCGCCATGCACTTTCAAAATTTGTTCGCGGCCTTTGATGTCCGGCAAGCCGACTTGCACTTGCCGGTCGAAACGGCCAGGTCTTAACAAGGCTTTGTCTAATACGTCAGCCCGGTTGGTAGCGGCGATAACGATAATACCTTCGTTGCCGCTGAAACCGTCCATCTCCACCAGCAGCTGGTTCAGGGTTTGTTCGCGTTCGTCGTTGCCGCCACCGATCCCGCTGCCGCCACGTTGCCGGCCGACTGCGTCGATCTCGTCGATAAATATGATGCAGGGTGCGCGTTTTTTGGCTTGTTCGAACATATCGCGAACCCTGGAGGCGCCGACACCGACGAACATTTCCACGAAATCCGATCCGGAGATTGAGAAGAAGGGTACGCCTGCTTCGCCGGCAATGGCTCTGGCTAACAAGGTTTTACCGGTACCGGGAGGGCCCACCATCAGTACGCCGCGCGGAATTTTGCCGCCAAGAGCTTCGTATTTGCCTGGTTCTCGCAGAAAATCGACCATTTCCACGACATCTTCCTTGGCTTCCTCTACGCCGGCTACGTCGGTAAAACGCACTTTGATTTGGTCTTCAGCCATCAATTTAGCTCGGCTTTTGCCAAAACCCATCTGGCCGTCGCGTCCGCCCATTGCGGCCTGCTTGCGCATGAAATACACCAGCACCATGATCAGCAACAAGGTCGGAGCCCAGGAGATGAGAATATTCATCAGGGTAGATGGTTGTTGTGGCTTCTCAACTTTGATTTTCACGCCATATTCCAGGAGCTCGTCGATCATGCGCGAGTCGTTGGGATTGTAGGTCGCGAAACGCGTGCCGTTTTGCCGATGCCCTTCGACGTTATTGCCGTCGATCACCACTTCCGTGACCACTTTATTACGTACATCTTCGATAAAGTCCGAATACGAAATTTCAAAATGCGGGTCGTATTCCGGCATGTTGCGATTCATCACCGCCGACACCACCAACCCTGCTGCGAGCAGGATGGTGATAAAAATGAACATTTTTTTCATGATAGCTGTCTCCTAACTTACTTTTCGCTGGAGAAGTATTTGAAAAAGTCGGAATTCGGTTTTAACACCAAAGTATCCTGAGTTTTTTCAAACGACGTTTGGTATGCCTGCAAGCTGCGGTAGAACGCATAAAACTCGGGGTTTTTACCGTAGCTTTTCGCGTAAATCTCTGCTGATTGCGCATCGCCGCGACCACGAATGCTTTCTGCATCGCGCTGGGCATTGGCCACTATCACATGTTTTTGCTTGTCGGCTTCCGCGCTGATTTGCTCGGCACTTTCCGCGCCTTGCGAACGGAACTCTCTGGCTACCCGCTCACGTTCGGCGCGCATCCGTTGATAAACCGAGCTGCTGACTTCCGGCGGCAAATCAATGCGTTTAACGCGAATGTCGATTAACTCGATACCAAACTTTTCGGCAGTCGGCGACAACTTTGCCAGCAAGGTTTGCCTTAGTTCATTACGGTCTTCGGAGATCAATTGCTTGATGGTCCGTACGCCGAATTCGCTACGCATCGCGTCTTTCATAATTTGATCAAGGCGGAGATTTGCTTGAAACTCGTCGCCGCCGACCGTGGTGTAAAAGAGACCCACATCACCGATTCGCCATTTGACGAATGAGTCAACAATAACGTTCTTCTTCTCGGAGGTAAGAAAACGCTCGGATTTGGCATCCAAGGTCAGCACACGCGCATCAAATGTGCTGACGTTATTGATGATAGGGGTCTTAAAATGTAGCCCGGGCGTGTAGTCGGATGTGACCATCTCACCGAGACGAAACAGAATGGCTTTTTCGTTTTCTTTGACGTAAAAAACCGACATATAGGCCAGTACGCACAGAGTCAAACCGGCCGGAATTAAAACTTGGGTGGTTTTGCTGCTCATTGTTTGCTCCTGCTAGGACGTAATTCGTTGCCGGTTGATTTGCGAACGCCGTTTTTGTCGCCGTTATGCGGTTCTGAGCTTAGTTCCGGTTCCGTATGGCTGGCGGCTGGCTGTGCATGTTGGGTCATGGTTTGCGGCAAAGGCATGTACATCATCGGGCTGGATTGGTCATCGTTCAGCATGATTTTGTTGGTACTGCTGTACAGTTTTTCCTTGGCTTCCAAGTACAAACGTTTACGGGTGATGGCAGGGCTTTTTTCGTATTCCACCAGCAACTGATCGAACCGTTCGGTTTCACCTTTGGCTTTGGCTACTTTCTCGGCTTCGTAGGCTTCCGCTTCTTGAATAATCCGCGATGCCGCGCCGCGCGCTTTGGGGATCACTTCGTTGCTGTAGGCTTCGGCTTCGTTGATCAAGCGTTGCTTGTCTTCTCTGGCCCGAATCGCATCCTCGAACGCACCTTGCACTTCCTCGGGCGGCTGCGCGTCTTGTAGGTTGACGCTAGCGATGCTGATACCGGCTTTGTAGCCGTCCATCGCTTCCTGAATTTGTTCTTTAATCTCTGCGACGATTTGACTGCGCCCTTCGGTTAAGACGAAGTCCATATTGTTGCGACCGATCACCGCGCGCTCCACGCTTTCAGTCAATTGCTTCAACGTGTTTTCGTTGTTTTTCACGTTAAACAAATAGTCGCGGGCGTTATTAATCTGATACTGCACGGCCAGGCGCACGGTAATAATGTTTTCGTCACTGGTCAGCATCAATGATTCTTGCGGAATAACAGCTGATTTGTTAACCCGGCTGGAATCGGTATAGCCAACTTCGATAAAGCGTTGTTGTTCTACGTTAACGTTGGCGACGCTTTCGATAGGCGCCGGAATGTGCCAATGCGGACCCGGCAAAGTGGTCTCGGAATATGCGCCGAAGCGACTTACCACCCCGCGATTACCCTGGTCCACTATATAAACCCCGCTGGCCAGCCAGACGACGGTCAAGGTGCCGCCCACGGCAGCGGCGATATTGGTTAACGTAAACATACTCTTGTGATCGTTAAAGAAGTCGCCTGCTTTAGTAGAGACTTGCTTCCACTGCTTATCCAATTCCAACTTCCAGTCGGACTGCGGCGTTTGCTTACTGGTGTTTTGTTTTTCTGATGACATAATCACTCCTCTTGTAGTGTTAGCCTGACCTGGGTCAATGATTGTTATTGTTAGCCATCCTTGGGTTCGAGAAATAGCATAAGGTCAAAGCCAAATTGTTGTTTCAGTTTTTTTAATGCTTCATTTTGAATTTGCCTGACTCTCTCCCGAGTAACATGCAGCTGATCCGCTACTGCCTGCAAGGTCATTTCCGTATGATCGCGCAGACCGAAACGCATGGTTAAAATCGCCGCCTGTTTTTCCGGTAGCGAAGCAACTGCTTTGTCGACATATTGAGCCAGATCCTGATCAATTAGTTCATCGAGTGGCAGACTGAATTGATGCTGCTGCATTTTTGCCATCAATTCCAGGTTATCGTCATCATCACCTATCGAGGCGTCCAGAGAGTGGGTGGCCTGATAGTAACTGCTGATGGTTTTAATTTCTTGCTCGGATAAATCGCAAGCAAGTTTTAATTCGGCGATGCTCGGCCAGCGCTCATATTTAAGGTAGCAACTGCGCATGGCCTCGAAGACAGTGGCAGCTTTTTCAGCCAGCGCTACCGGCAAACGGACAATTTTTTCTTGTTTGACTATCAGGCGGGATATGGCCTGTCTGATCCAATAGATGGCATAAGTCGAAAAACAGATGCCGCGATCAGGGTCGAATCTATCCACCGCTTTAATCAAGCCCACCAAACCTTCCTGCATCAAATCTTCAAAGCTCAAATTGCTGGTTTTGTACTTGTGAGCAACGAAGGCCACCAGGCCGGTGTTGGCGGAGATCATTTGTTGGCGCAAGCTTCTCAATTCCCGTTTGGCTTTGCCCAGGCGTTTTTTGAAGTCTGCGCTGTCTTCGCTGTCTGCGCTCAACACACCGTCTGCTTGGGCAGCACTGTCCATCAAAAATACCGGTAACAAGTGCAGGCTGTACAACAACCGATTGACCGAACGAGCCACCAAGGATTGTTGCGCGAATTCCGAACCCATAAGTTGTACAACATTCTCGGCTTGTACAACTTTGTCCTGTCCGTTATTCTCGACATAAAGGACTGGATTGTTTTTATTTGCCGCCTGGCTGTTGACCAATAATTGCAGCAGTCTTTTATAGTCTTCAGAGTTCTTGGCGACGATCAGATCCGAGCAGTCCACGCCTGAATTGAGGTCGTGCAAAAATCTGTTGATTATCAAAGCGTTGGTCTGCTTGTTTTCCAGCAATAACGCTAACAGAGTCTGCCTGGCCTGTTCAACTTGAACGGCAAGTGAGTTGGGTTGGGATTCTGTTACCGAATCCATCTCGCTATCGATTGGCAATGTGGCTAAGTTGGACATAATCAATTCACTTGGTTATTTAAGTTGTTGGCAAATAACTTACTAGAATGTAGAATGTTTGTCAAAGTATTTTCTATACAAAAGTTGAACAATGTACTCAATTAAAGCGATTACCTCCTTAACCGGATTAACAGCGGAAACACTAAGAGCCTGGGAACGTCGCTACGCCTGCATCATGCCGGCGCGGAACAGCACCGGGCGGCGTTTCTATTCTCAACAGGATTTGGAAAAATTGACGCTGTTGGTCAATCTGACCCGAAAGGGCCATCCCATCGGCAAGCTGGCTACCCTGGACAACCAGCAGCTACAAGATTTTCAGAAACAAGTCAGTGTTCAACCGTCAGAAGAGCAATCGCCGCTGTTGGCGCAGATCATCGAGTCGTTGAAACACTATCGCATCGAACGTTGCGAGCAGTTGTTGAAGAAAGCTCTGATCGCTGCCGAGCCATTGGACTACGCCAGAGACATTTTGTTGCCGGCCTTGCAAACCGTGGGCGAACTTTGGCATGACGGAAAATTGAACATCGCCCAGGAGCACATGTTTTCCAGTTGCATCAAACGGATTGTGTTGAGCATGGTGAACAATTTGCATCATCACTCTAAAAATAATCCGGGCATGCTGTTTGCGACGCCTAGCGGCGATCCGCATGAATTCGGGATTTTGGTGAGCTGCTTGATCGCTGCCAATCAGGGCTACAACTGCTATTATTTGGGTGCGGACTTGCCGGCCAAGGATATTATCGAGGCCTGCCAGCACTTGAAGCCGGACGTGATCGTCATGGGATTGGTAAAGACTCCGCCGGAGCAAGTAACCCTTGATGAATTACAGCTGATAATAGATTCGGTCAACAGCGAGGCTACCAAGGTATGGCTGGGCGGCAGTGGGGCTTATTTTTACTATGCGCAATTGCAAAACGATTTGAGCAACTGCGAATTGATCACCGATATCGATCATTTCAACGCCAAGGCTCAGCAACAGCAGTTGTCCAACTGAATTACAGGCTAAATCCAGACAACTTGCTGGAGATGATCCGGTGCCAGCCGCTTGCCGAACTTCGGTCAGGCAGAAACGTTGAAAGGGTTAGGGATATTCCAATAACTTTTTTAGTTCGCTCAAGAGCTTTTCTCAAAAGCTACTACAGACCGACACGCGGCAACCCATTTGCCCCCAACCCTTTAATCAACCCGCTAGTAGGTGAACGGCATGAACGAAGATACATTCAACATGGAAATCAGAAAATTTCTTAAAACAGTCGGTATCAGTTCGCAGCGCGAGATTGAACACGCAGTGGCGAAAGCGCTGGAAACCGGAAAATTAAACGGTTCGGAAAGCATCAGCGTGAAAATGACTCTGGAAGCGCCTGCGGCAGGCATCAGCCATTGTATTGAGGGGACTATCGCGCTGGAATGACGGGCTCTTTTTCGAGGGAGCGGCAGACCAGTGTGGATTTACGCTGGTCGCTTAGGTTAAAGGCGGGGATTAAGACACGGATTCTTTTTTGGCTTTTTTCGCGGCTTTTTTTTCTTTCGGGCTCAAGGCCGGTTGTTTTTTAGTTTCCTTATTGCTTTTTTGCGCTTTGCTCATGGTGTTTACTCCGAATTATTGATGGTTTTGTCCGGCGAATAATCAAAATGATGCCTGTATGCCAGTGAACACCAACGACTTGAAATAACCCGTAAGCGAAGTTATACACCTATTAGGCGTAGAGAACTGGCCTGGTTTGCCGTTGCCCAGTTTTTGGGCTGGTAGCATGTTCAAACAGAGTAGCCCAGGGGGTATTTGCAAATATTCCTAATCTCCGCACTGTTCAATGCGCAAGACCCGTAAAATCAACAAGCTAGCGTCTGAAATACGCGGGAATGACAAATTTTTACATGTCCTCCATAATCAACCAATGGTCAGTTTGTTCAAATACCCTTAGGTACTTTCGCCAATTCAAGTCATGAATGAAATTACGTACGACATCGATAGTTTATTGATTGCCTGTGTGTTGCTGGGATCCATGGCAGTGACCATCGAGCTGGGTTATCGCTTGGGTTTACGGATTAAGCCTAAGGTGGACGATAATTTCAAAGCCCATGTCAATTCCATTTCCGGGTCATTACTCGGCATTCTGGCATTGTTGCTGGGTTTTACCTTCTCGTTGTCCTTACAACGCTACGATAGTCGGAGTGAGGCGGTGGTCGACGAAGCCAATGCCATTGGTACCGCTTATTTGCGTGCGCAATTATTGCCGAAGTCAGTCAGTGCAGAAGTCAGCGGCGTAATACGCAATTATCTGGATTTGCGGGTCAGAACCGGCTATGTCGATCTAACCCAGCGTGGGCAGAGGGAGGCGCTGATTGCGGAGGCCGGACGTATGCAAGCGAAACTTTGGGATTACGCCCGGCAAGCGAATGAACAGGCACCCAATCCGGTGACCACCGGATTGTTTATCCCCGCCTTGAACGATTTGATCGACAATTTTGGGAAACGCGATGCCGAAGTAAATCGGCATGTACCCGAGTTGGTGCTGGGCTTGTTGTACATCACTTTTGTAATGAGTGGCGCTCTGGTGGGCTATACCAACGGTCTGGCCGGGCATCGCACATCGTTTGTCACTTACATCATGGTCTGGCTGATTGTAGTCATGGTGTTCATTATTCTGGATTTGGACCGGCCGTATCGGGGCGTAATCCGGGTGAGTCAGCAGAGTATGATCGACTTGCAGAGCGCTATTCGCGATGATGGCCGCACCGATAGCCGGCATTAGCATTTTTTAACAACCGGAGAGTTTCGCCATGTTGGACATTATCCTGATCCTCATTGCAATTGTTGTTCTGATTGTTTTGGCGTTGGCCAGCAGACAGCCGGATACGTTCCAGGTTTCCCGATCCATCAGTATGGTCGCGTCGCCGGCAACGGTTTTTAAACAAATCAACGATTTGCAGAACTGGCAGGCTTGGTCGCCCTGGGCCAAACTGGATCCAAATGCCAAAAACAGCTTTTCAGGGCCGCAAGCCGGTGTTGGTGCCAGTATGAGTTGGGCCGGCAACAACAAAGTAGGCGAGGGCAGTATGACCATCGTAGAGAGTCGCCCGCACGACTTGATTCGTTTTAAACTGGATTTTCTTAAACCGTTTAAAGCCAGCAATACTGCCGAGTTTACCTTCAAATCGGCAGGGGAAAATACCGTTGTGGTCTGGAGTATGTCCGGTAAAAATAACTTCATCGGCAAACTCATGAGCTTGATTCTGAATTGCGACAAAATAGTGGGCGGTCAGTTTGAGCAGGGTTTGTCGGCTATCAAAGCGATACTGGAAGAGGCTGGCTAGATTGGCTTGAATATGCTGGGCTGAGGGTGGACGAATATTTCCAAATGGGGGCGTCGATATTCAGCTGAATAAAATCACGCCAGCCAATTTTCCAATAACAAGCCCGGTATACGCTCGAATTCGCGCAAATTGTTACTCACCAGGATTAGCCCTTGACTGCGGGCGTGGGCCGCAAGATGCAGGTCATTAATGCCGATGGTTTGGCCGATTTGTTCCAGCGCGGCGCGGATGCTGCCATAGTGGTAGGCGGCGGTATCTCCGTAAGACAATATCTGTAAACGACTGCAAAAATCTTCAACTACAGCGAGGTTTTTAGCGGGGAATTGGCTTTTCTCGGCACCATGTACCAATTCCGCTAGCGTGATAGTGGAAATCGCCATGCGTCCATGTTCGTTATTGAATGTAGTCAATACTTCTAGCGGCCGCCGCTTGATGACGTAGATGACAATGTTGGTATCGAGCAGGTATTTCAGCATGGGTTTTGCCTAAAAACAGTCACGCTCAGTTTGCTGTTGACTGGCGCGCTCGGTCATGAAATCGTCGCTCACAGTCGGGCCATTCAAAAAAAAGCTATCCCATGTCGATTCTGCTGGCGCTATGATGCGTTCTAGACCGATGACCCGAACTTCAACTTTCTTAACGGAATCGGGAAAACGCATATCGGCGGGGAGGCGAACTGCTTGACTGCGGTTATTAGTGAAAATCGTGCTCGTAGACATGGTTGCCACCTGGTGTTTGTATATGGCAGGACTATATCCTTAGATTTGTTTAAAAATCAATATCTTCCTTTTCACCAAGAGAGGCGAATAAGGCCGCATCGGCAATAGCAAGCTAATCCTGGATTTCTGCCCACGCACTCTGCAAATAAAGCGCCTCAACCTTTTGTCTTGCCCAGGGCGTCTTGCGCAAAAACTTCAGACTGGAGGTAATGCTGGGGTCTTTGGCAAAGCAGTTGATGTCGATACGGCTAGCCAATTCCGGCCAGCCGTATTTTTCCACCAAACGGGTCAGCAGTGTTTCCAGCGTGATGCCATGCAGCGGATCTTGCTTGCCGGGTTTAGTCATCGGCGGCTTCGCCAGGGTTGGTTTCGGCCTTTTTCACACGAATGCGATTGCCGTCCATTTCCAGGCCATTCAGGGTTTTGATGGCGGCCTTGGCTTCGCCGGCTTTGGGCATCTCTACAAAGCCGAAGCCTTTGGAGCTATTGGTGTCTTTGTCCATCACCAGCGAACAGGATTGCACGCTGCCGTGTTCCGCGAACATGGCCCGTAATTCGGTTTCGGTTGTGGTGCGGGGAAGGTTGCGTATCAGTAATTTCATGGGTTTGCTTGTTTATGCTAAAGGCCCCCAACTATACAACTTATCCGATTGGGCTTTTTTGCTAAATACGCGCTGTGCGGCAATCGATTTAGGTTTTGTCGGTTATGCGACAATCAATCGGTTAGTCAACGCGCAGCAATACGCTCTATTTGCCCGTAAAACCGACAATTCGCCGAGTTTGGCGGGCTCGCTGACGGCCGATTACCGTGGTGCGATTATTGCTGCAATGTGGTTTTCCATTACCGGATCGGTACTATGCGCTACGAACCTTACCAAGAAGAATATGATGCGGCTCAGTCCATGAGCGATGAAGATCTGTTGGAATATTTTATGTACCGCATCGTCGAAATGGACGAAGTCTGGGGCTTGAAAGAAAGCCGGCAATGGATTTTGCGGGTGGTGGACGGCCATGAAACCTTGCCGGTCTGGCCTTACCGGCGCTACGCCGACGAGGCGGCGGTCGGCGAATGGGAAAACATGATAGGCGTGGCGGAAACGCTGGATTTTTTTATGTATCAAATCTTGAACAAGCTGACTGCGCAGGGCGTACTGGTGGAAATCATGCCCCGAAAAGCAGCGGCCGGCTGTCTGATCAGTCCGCAACGCTTGTTTAATTTTCTGGAAGGCATGCGCGATTCGCGCGACTTTGTGTTGGACGATTAACGCCGTAATCCAGAGCCTGACCGAGCTTACGGCAAGCAGGAGCACCGATACTGCGGCCGCGCTAATTACTCACCAGCAAAAGCCGCGTTGGCGTTCAGTAAAGTTTTAAAAATGTTAGAGTAAACACCTGCTAATCGGTCTTTATGAGGTGTTATGCACTATTGGGATTTCTCCGACGCTAGGTATTCTGCGGCTTGGCTATTGCTGGCTAGCTTGGTGTCCAGTGGGACCCAGGCCGATGTTTATCGTTTGTCGATCTCGGAAAAATCGATCAATCTGATTGGCGAAACCCAGCAGGCCGTGCTAGTGGACCAGGCTTTGCCGGCGCCTACCTTGCATTGGCGGGAAGGCGAGGACGTGACCTTGCAAGTCACTAATCTACTCAAAGAATCTACTTCGATACACTGGCACGGCATTATTCTGCCTTATCAAATGGACGGCGTGCCGGGCATCAGTTTCGACGGTATAGCACCCGGCCAGACCTTTACCTATCAATTTAAAGTCAAGCAAAGCGGTACCTATTGGTATCACGGCCATTCAGGGATGCAGGAGCAACAGGGCCTGTTTGGCGCGCTGATCATTGCCCCGCAACAGGAACAGCAAACGGTAGATCGCGATTATGTGGTCATGCTGTCCGATTGGCCGCGTGCTGACCCGGAGCGGACCATGGCGCGCTTAAAAAAACAAAGTGACTATTACAATTTTCAGCAGCGCACAGTAGGCGATTTCTTCGCCGATATTCAACGCTTGGGTTTTTGGGAGACCGTTAGTGATCGGCTGGCCTGGGGCGAGATGCGTATGGAGCCTACCGATCTGGCTGATGTTACCGGTGCCAATTACCGGTTTTTGATCAACGGCCAAACCGCCGAAGCGAAACCGCTATATCTATTCAAACCAGGCGAAAAACTGCGTTTGCGCTTTATCAACGCTTCGGCGATGACGCATTTTGACGTACGCCTGCCGGGTCTGAAAATGACGGTGATTGCCGCCGACGGGCAACCCGTCGAGCCGGTTGATGTGGAGGAGTTTCGGATAGCGGTCGCGGAAACCTACGATGTGTTGGTGGAGCCGCAAACCGAACAGGCTTACAGTATTTTTGCCGAGGCGATGGATCGTAGCGGTTATGCCAGCGCGACGCTGACACCTCGCGCAGACTTGCAAGCCACGTTGCCGACAATACGCCCCATGACCTTGTTGACCTTAGCGGATATGGGCGGCGAGCATGCCGGCCACGCAGTTCATCAAGCATCGGTTCAGCCGACTGCCGACAAGGAACCTGGTCACGCGCATACGGAACACTCGGCGACACCCGTCCCCACCATGACGGAACACGCCGGCCATCAGCATGTAACTGTCGAGACACCGCCAAACCCGCATGCCGGGCATGTGATGCCTGTTGCGGATACCAGCGACACAGCAAAGCCATTGAGTTATAGCCAGTTAATCGCCACGCAACCCAATCACGTGCTGATGGGGCCGCCGGATCGGGAAATCACGTTGCGGTTAACCGGTAATATGCAACGCTACATTTGGTCATTCGACGACACCAAATACGCCGATGCCGAACCGATTCGGGTCAAGTTCGGCGAGCGGATTCGCTTTACCTATGTCAACGAAACCATGATGAATCACCCTATCCATATCCACGGCCTCTGGCAGTATTTGGACAACGGTAACGGTATGTACAACCCGAAAAAACATGTGATCAACGTCAAACCCGGTCAGACTGTCAGCGTCGATGTACCAGCCGATGCGGAAGGGGAGTGGGCCTTTCATTGCCATTTGCTCTATCACATGGATACCGGCATGTTTCGTAAATTAATCGTAGAAAAGGCGAAACATGAGCATCAGTAATGCCTGGTTCTCCAAGATGACCCGCAAGTACTCCATGACCGTCATTCCCGTGAAAGCGGGAATCCAGTGTGACAACTGGGCTTCCTTCTGCACGGGAACGATGGCTTCCAAGGTCTCGTTTAATAGACATATAAATGTTTGGTTCTGTTTGCTGCTGGTGTTGTATTGTTCTGCCGCAACTGCGCACGACAGCTCAATGGTCTTTAATCATTTCAAGGCCGATAGGCTCGAATACGAAGGCAATCAAGGGCTACATCTGTTCAAATGGGATGTGCAGAACTGGACCGGCACTGACGAAAACAAGCTTTGGTTGAAATCGGAAGGCGATTATTCCGCCGATCAAAATATCTTCGGCCGCGCCGATTTACAGATCCTGTACAGTCGCAATATCGACACGTTTTGGGATTTTCAAATCGGCGCCCGGCGGGCGATAGAACCAGAACGTACTTTCGATGCGGTCATCGGCTTTCAAGGGCTGGCGCCGTATTTCATCGAAGTGGACAGCGCGATGTTCATCAACGAGAAAGGCAATGTGTTGGGACGCTTGACGCTGGGTTACGAAATGCTGTTGACTCAACGGCTTATTCTGCAGCCGCGCGTGGAAGTAAATGTGGCTGCCGAGGACATACAAAATCGCGGAGTGAAAGCTGGCGTCACCGAATTTGAAGCCGGCTTTCGCTTGCGTTATGAGATCGAACGCGAATTTGCGCCCTATGTGGGCATGGATTATGTCGAGGAAGCATCGCTCCGGGAGCACCAGCACAGTTTGCGCGGTGTCGTGGGTGTGCGGCTTTGGTATTAAGTCGTTGCGGACCTGTATATTTTTGAAAAAATGAAGTCCAATTTTCCAAGCCAATGGGGATTGGCCGAATATTGGAATTGCCAGGAGAAAGTTTTTGAAACAATCATTTTACGACTTAAGTTATTCTGATTTAGAAACGGTTATAAATCAGAATAATTTAAACCAATCGGTAGCGGGAATTCTATTTAATTGGCATTATAAGAAAAAAGAAAGCATCCAATGTCGTGATAATATTTCTAAATCATCATTAGATTTTTTCGAACAACAATTCGACTTTTCTCTGCCGGAAATCGATTTGGTGCATGAGTCGGCAAAAGATCGAACAGTAAAGTTTCTGTTTAAGCTCAAAGACAATCATAAAGTCGAAACTGTCCTTATTCCGTTTAACAATAAATATTCTATTTGCCTGTCATCGCAGGTTGGCTGCGCAATGAATTGCTCTTTTTGTTTTACCGGAGAACAAGGACTTAAACGGAATTTGACTACCAGCGAAATCGTGGGCCAGTTTCTCCAGGCTTGGCGTTGGTTGGCGAGCAATAGGCCTGGAGAAGAGCGGATTTTGAATATTGTTTTTATGGGGCAGGGTGAGCCTTTACATAATTTTGATGCTGTTAAAAAAGCCTGTGAAATTTTTTTAGCGCAACACGGCACATCAATAGGTGTGCAAAAAATTACAATTTCAACGGCGGGTTATATTCCTGGGCTTAAAAGATGGATCCAGGAAGTTCCCGGGGTGAACTTGGCATTGTCGCTGCATTCACCGTTCACTGAAAAGAGGAATGAGCTTATTCCCATTAATAGAAAATATCCGTTGGCTGAGGTATTAAGCTATATTGACGCGATACCTTTGCAAAAAAAGCAATTTATTACCTATGAATATATTCTGATAAAAGGTTTCAATGACTCTGCGGATGATGCTAAAAAATTGGGGGCGTTACTGGCAGGTAAACGTGCTTATATAAACTTAATTCCTTTTAACGCATTCCCTGGCTCACGTTACCAGAGTCCTGATTTGCATGAGGTCGAAAACTTTAAAGCAGTATTAGATGAATTTAGAATCCCGACTTTAATAAGAGGCACTAAAGGTGATGATGTATTAGCGGCATGCGGACAACTTAATTCTAAAAATTAAAAAATTCCTCCCTTCAATATTTCGGCAGGATGGCAATATGACAGCTGTGCGGACCAGCCACACACATCCGCTTCAGATCGCAGAAGTACGTGCGAGTCCTGCGCATGGACGGATCGGCATTACTTTCTGCCCCGGCAAGCACGACCACTTTGCTTACACTGGTGTCTGGGAGCGCGACCTCGGTATCGATTTGGATGCCATCGCTGCTTGGGGGGCACAACTGGTGTTGACGCTCGTCGAACCCGCAGAGCTTAAAGCTCTCAAGGTGCCGCAACTCGGACATGAAATTCGCAGACGCGGCATAGCCTGGTTACATCTGCCGATTGCCGACTTTTCCGTGCCTACTCAAGCTTTTGAACAGCAGTGGGTCACGCAAGGCCTTGAGATCCGTGAGATGTTGCGGAACGGCGATGACGTGCTCGTGCATTGCAAAGGCGGTTTGGGTCGGGCGGGTATGATCGCGGCGCGGCTGTTAGTGGAATTGGGCATGGATACCGAAGAGGCGATCCAGAACGTTCGGCACGTGCGTAAGGGTGCCATCGAAACGCCTGCGCAATTGGCGCTGGTGCGTCGTACTAAACCCATCCCTCAAGCCGGAACATAGCGATGCGCGCAGACATTCCACCGATTGATACCACCGCCATGCAACGGATTGGCGGGCAATTGGGTACCAATCCCGCAGGCGTTTTTCAGGACGGTAAAGGTCGACGCTACTACGTGAAAACCCTGGAATCTGCGGCGCATGCGCGCAATGAACTGATCGCAGCCAAGCTCTATCAACTGGCTGGAGCGCCCACTTTGACCTATGTGAGAACAATAGCGGCGGACCAGGTGGCGACAGAGTGGGTGGAACTCGACAAGAAATGCATCGCTCATCTCAACGAAAGCGAACGCAAACAGGCTCAGCACTGGTTCGGTGTGCATGCCTGGACCGCCAACTGGGACGCCGCCGGCTTTAATGGCGATAACCAAGGTGTTGTCAACGGCAAAGTGCTGACACTGGATGTGGGCGGAGCGCTGGCATTTCGCGCTCAGGGCGATCCGAAAGGCAATGCATTCGGTACCCGCGTCGACGAACTCGATGTGCTGCGCCGCGATGCCGGCAACCCGCACGCCGTCAAACTCTTCGCAGACATGAGTCCGGAAGACATCAAAACGGCCATTATGGTGGTGTTAAGGATTCCCGACGAAAGCATTCGGCAGGTCATCAGTGATAGTGGCGGCAGTCATGCGCTGGCCGAAAAGATGATTGCACGCAAAGCTGATATGGCTGGGCGCTAGTCTATTTTACTGGAGAATCGATTGATAGGCTGCCTTCCGGCCATTACCCGACCTTCTGGGTAACTTCCAATTTAGTTCGTCAAGGCAATCTGCTACCCACGTGACAGTCCGGTATTCGGCGGGCATATTGAAATTGTCGCTGCGTCACAATGGCCAAAAATTGCCGTTCAACTCCAACTCTTTAGTGTCTGCTTACGCATACGTAGCGTAAGTAGGACAACGGGCAGTTAGAGAGTTTGCGAACCGAACCGATTGCAAGCATGCGGTGTACTTTGTTTATCGTGTCCTATTGGGTGACTGGGGACGAGATTTTATGCCAGACAGTTCTCCATTAGACTTGGACTATTCAATCGCTGGGTTTGCCAGGACCCGAGTTAATAGTCGTCATGCGCCGAGTTGCTCCCGTGCCGATTCTTCCGTTAAGGATATCTCCCCCACAAGGACTACTCGCACTACATTCAAGCATCATGGAATTGAAATCGTAAATACTCGAATGGCCGCAATTGCCCTTGGGGTATGGAATCCCTTTGGCGACATAGAAATTTGCCGAATTCCCGCCATACAGGCCGGCGGGACAGACAAACTCTTTCAAGACCATAAACGCGTTATCCAAATATGGAGGAATATCAGGTGGCTTTTTATTCATTTGCGCATATTCTTGTTTAAGCAATCTGGTCCATTCCGCGACATCGTCGAGTGTCGCTTTTCTTAATATATTTTCCTTCAAGGCCTGTTCCAAACCTGCATTCCCCGCTAACGGCGTATTTGGTATTCGAAACGATTCAAGTGGGGTTGCGTTCGAAGTCACCAAGCTCACACCATAAGCCATAGGGTCGCCAATCGACACTTTGCCTCTCTTGACCCGACTGAAACTCCCTATCGGTTTATTAAAAAGTTGCTGCGCTTGTTTGTCTGCATTAGACCCCGTTTTATTGTTTGTCAAGTCCGTTAATTCGCAAGGGCCTTGTTCATCATAGCTGCTAGCCAATACCGGCGTTCCGGCAGGCAATCCCGAAACTCGTTGTTTGTGATAACCGAAAACGGAAACCGCTAGGATTTGGGTTCCCGCCGTCCAGCCTATATTCCAAATCGTGGCGTTATAAGTGCCCAACATCAATACAACTGGTTTATCGATTGAATTGACGACAACATCAATTTTCCTGGCGGCATTTCCACTTTTTTGTTCCATGACAAAATCAAGTTCTTTACCCTCTCCGCCGCCTGCGGCCGAGACAATAACATTGTCACTTAACTCCAGTGTTCCGAAACTGCAACCGATGGGCTGCTCCATATTAAATGGAATGAGTGTGTTATCGAGTGAATTGTCTAAAGGCTTTTCTGTTGCACATGCTTGTATCAGCAATAATGCAGTAGAACTCAGCAATTTACGCATGGTGATCTCCAGTTGCCTAAAAAATTTATCTCGCCAATCAGCAGGATTTATTATTTGCCGGACAAAAGCTTTATAGCTTTGTCACAGGCGAGCAACCCGTGTCCTGTTGACGTGTCATAGCCCAACTCGCCCAAATCCAAACTGCTACGCCGTAATACATCGTAAAGTTGGAAAGGGGGTAAATTCAGACTTTTTTTCGACGCAGCCTGCAGCACCAAAGCAGCCACCGCAGCGGCATGGGGCGCAGCAGCAGAAGTGCCGGTGAAGTTGGGTTTGCCGTCTTTTTCAAAGTCTGGACGAGTCTTGGAAAAGAAGCTGGTGTTGACGTTGGTGGGCGCCACGGCATCGACGTGTTTTCGGACGATGGGCTCGGCTAAACGCTGGCCTTGGTTGTCAAACAAAACCGGCAAACCACCGGGCGAGGAATAGTAGCTCGGCGCCGACGGCTTTTTGTCCTGGTCGGCTTCTATGGCGCCGACGCTGAACACGCTTGCCGAGTTGGCGTGACCGAACGCCGAAGCAATGGTTTTGGGGGCGTTGCGGTACTCGTCAATACTAGGATGTTCACTTGGTAGAGAGCTGCCGCTCAGAATGTATTTCAGCAAATTAGGCGCGAGACCAGCCACTTTCAAAATTTTCAAGCCGACGGTTTTTCGAGAGCGGTTGCCTTTGTTGTCGAATCCGACTACCTCGACCGGGTCTCCGCCCAAATTATCCGTCGAACCACCGATGACCCAAGCTTGACTGACATGCTTGCAGGCCGGGTCGTCGTAAACCACAACGTCCAAATCGCTGGTTGAACCCTTGCCGCCGCTAATGGACTTGGCCGGCTCGTCCCACTGCAAACTCAATATAGTAAACGCATCGGCACCGACCGTAATCGTTTGGCAGGTGTCGGTTTTGTTAGGATCAGGATTGAAGTCGTGAGCAACGCCATGCTTTTCACCCAAAGGGTAGCGACCGCTATCGGCAAAAACGGACTGATAGCTGTTAAGGCCGGCATTGCCGGCCGACGAGAAAACAGCTACGCCGCGCTCGGCTACCAGCCGGTCTATCATTTGTGATGCCGGACCATCCTGAAACATCGGCTCGCTAAAATACACTGCGTCATCGACGATAATCTGCGCGCCGTGGTCGGCCACTCGATTCAAGGCTTGCGTCAAGTCGCCAGGGCTATCGCCCAGAGCGTGAAACAACAAATTGGCACCAGGTGCCAGATCGTGTATTACTTCCAGCATGGCCCGGCCTTCGTCGAGCGTCTTTTCGTCTTTGCAATCAGCTTCTTTCACTACCGTCACAGTTGGTGGCAATTCACCGTTGGCTTGCCCAATTTCCGCGCCGCCCAGACAATTGAAGCTGTCGCTTATGACAGCGACGGTGATACCAGCTCCGCTCAAGAGGTCGCTGTTTCTTGCTTGATTGGCGCCCAAGATTGCGTCGCCTTGACTGATAACGAGTTCAGTGTCGACGTCTGCTCTTACATCGTTTGTTAACCAACAGGTTAAACTGAGGCTCAGGAAAACCGAAACCATTTTATAAACCGAATGGTAAAAACTCATGAAATACGGAAAAAGTTGTTCTATTTTGATAATTGGTCGATTAATATTTTTGCTTCTTGATAGCAAGCCAAATTTCCGTCAGAGGGACGGCGCAAATTGGCTTCATCTGTTAAATTTGGGGGCACGCCTTTTTGCAGAAAAAACCGTACAATATCGGGTTTACATAACCATCCAGCATAAAGTACCAAATTATTGCCGTTGTTTTCATAATCCAACGGTACGCCTTTCTGAAAAAGAAATTTAACTAACTCCAGTGGCTTAGAATCTGGATCTTGGTACTTCAAATTGTAATCTATGGCTCTAGCCATCAAATAGGGATCATCTAAATTGGCCCCTCTATTTACCAATAATTTGATTATATCCATATTTATCGGCGCATCAATGCTAAACATCATCGCGGTAGTAGAACGCTCTGAAACTGATTCATTAACGTCAACTCCCGCATTGAGAACAAGTTTCACCAATTCCGGGTTTCTTTTGCGAATAGCAAGATAGAGTGAAGTGTTACCGTAAGAATCTTTGGCATGAGCATTAGCTCCATGATCTAGCAAAAATTGAGCTAACTTTACTAGGTTTAAATCTATTGCTAACAGTAAAGGCGTCATGCCTTCAGATACTTCTTCAATATCAGCACCTTTTATTAATGCTTTAGCAGCCTGTTTTAAATCGTTATCGAGCATCGCCTTGTGTAAATAAGGTTGCATCAAATAACGGCGAAACGATTCATGAGTGTCTATCAAACCCTTATCGGACGGCTTCCAAGTTTTGCCTCCGTCCAGAGACCGGAAAAGTCCACCTCCGAGCCATCCTGCGAACAATACGCTAGGGTCGCGCGGGTCGACGGCCAAATTGGTGGCAAACCAACTCTTTGGTAAACCATCGCCCAATATTTCCCAAGTTTCGCCATAGTCGACGCTTTTCTTGAAATTACTATGCCCGCCTGAATTGGAGCCTTTATAACAAATTGCATAAATAATGTTAGGCGATGAAGGTGCCTCTACCCCATCAACACAAAGCTCGCCTATATTATTAGGCCTATCCGTATTTCTGGTTTTTAGGTCAAAAGATAGATTATTCCTTCGATTCTGATAAACCCACGACAAGCCTTTGTCGATGCTTTTGAATACATCTGAATTTCCGGAAATCGCGTAAATAACATTTTCATTTTCTACTGAAAATTGTATTTCATTTATTTCAGGGCCGACATGGCCTGGCTTGTTTGCTTCTGCGACACAAGTAAACAATAAAAATAGAAGAGAAATATTACATTTTATAAAGTTTTTTATTTTCATGCGTTTGCTATGCATCTTTTGCGCCGCCAAATCCGAGATTGATTGAATTAAGAAAGTACAGGTGGTGGTATAACAAGCAACTATGTGATGTCGCTATACTTGCTAGACACTATTCAAAGATGAGGGGCGACTTCTTGGAAATATTCAAAACTCCTCGACGCGTTTATAATGCCTTCGAGTTACAGCGACGGGTAATGATAAAATTGCAGTCATTCAACCAAATAATGCCAAGCTCAGTTTTGCGTCGGCTCGGACTTGGTCGGAGCTGGGTTAGCGCTTCGTTTTGCCGTGAATTCAATAGGCACATGCGCCGAATAACCCCCCTCGGTTTGCATCACGAATTTAATTTCATCGCCGGCCATTTTGCCTTGATAACGATGTATGGCCTCTTGTATGGGGCCTGATCCCAGCGATTCCGGGGTTTTGGTGATAAAGCGCAAGGTATCACCCGTGATTTCGCCTTCCAAAATGCCGTTTTGGCTGCCGGTAAATGTAGCGCTGCCATATAGCTGCGTATCGCTGCCGGCGAATTTAAAATTCTCTTGATAATTGGCGTTGGGCCAGTCATAGCTGACCTGGGCTTGCCATACCCCGTTTATAGCTGGCCGCTGCTCCGTACCGCTTAACAAATCCAGCAGGTTGCGGGTGGCATTGGTAAACGTCGAAAGGCCAATCACCAGCGTGCTGATTGCAATCAACAATGACAGCACCGGGTTGTTTCTAATCCGGGTATTGATTCTGTCCAGGCGGGTTCTTGAGTCGTTCATGGTTTTAGTATCCGCAGCATTTGGCGTTTCGCTAGAAGGGGCAATACTCGGCGAGGTTGAGCTTGTGCTACAGAATAAGCGTTTTGGCTGAAGTTTTCTAACCGTTAATGATTAAGCCGATCATGCTGCGAGAGTACTCATCCCAAACGGTTGGGCTCCCGCTTGTTCGGAAGCGTCGGTAGTCATGGGTTGGCTTAAGGAGTAGACAGCTTTCGCTTCACGCGCTGCCAGCCGATCACGATGCCGCTTACGCTAATCAACAGGCCGCCGACACTAAACACTATCAATAAAATATCCCAGATTGGCCGATGATTCAGTAACGGCAGCCAGTCCCAGCTGTGCAAGAAGGCAAATAGCCAGCGGCTGGCACGTCTACCGGCATCGAGTTTGCTGAAGTTGCCGGTGTACGGATCGAGATGCAGCCAGGTACTGTCGGGGTCAGTGAATTCCAGACGCAGGATCGGCAAGCGTTTGTCGATGTGCCCGGTCATGGTATGCGCGGCGCGGCTGTAGTAGTAAAAGTCGTATTCGTTTAACACGCTTTGCTGGGTGATTTTGCTCTGATCCATTAGCCGTTCCGCCGCATTTTGCAGTTCCGGCCAGCCGAATTTTTCGAAAACCGGGCCATTAGCCTGTGCCGTCTGGATACGGCTGCGGCCCAGGCCGTCAAAGGCGATGTAATAGCCCTGGCCGTTCAGTAAGCGCCATTCGATTTCTCGTACTTGAAATCCTGTGTCTTGGAAGTGCGCCAAAGCCTCCGGCACGGATAATGGGAAGTAGTGCTGGGCAATTTTTCCGCCCATGTAGGCCTGGAGATTGGGTTTGGCCGAGGTGGAGTCGAATATCTTCCACGGATTCATCGAAAATAGGCCGCTTAATATCCAGGTGAAGGCGATCACGCCAAACCCCAATCCTAACAAATGATGCCAGCGCATCCAGCCGTTGCGGTATGGGGTTTTCGTGCCGTGCTTGTACCGGCCTTTGAATCGCCAGCGCAGTAGGCCGACGATTAGGCCAAGCAAACTTAATATTGAACCGGCCAGCGCGGTGTAAATGACAATGTCTGCCGCGTAGTGATCCAAAGCGCCGCCGCGAAACGGGTACAGCCAATGGATCCAGGCGCCCAGCCAGTTCCAGATGCGTTCGCTGCGATTGGCGTCGCGCACCACTTCGCCGGTAGTGTTGGAAATATAAAGCAGTGTGGCTGGCTCGTCGTCCATTTGCACGCGGTGCAGCGGGCGATGTTCGTCCAGTGCTTTGGAATGCGTCCAGGCGTCTTCATTGATGCTGTCCAGATAATGGCCGCTGGCTGTTGCTAGAAAACTCCCGGCTGATGCCAACGCCTGAGCCGGCGTAACGTGATCGATACGGTTCCCGGTTTCGGCATCGACGGCAATTTGCTTTTTGCCGTAAGCAAACACATAGCGCGGCACGCCGGCCACGCTGGTCAAGCGCACGCTATCGGGGCTTTTAGCTTGATCACTAGCGGCCAGTGCTTGCGCCAGGCTGATGCGGCAGCGCTCCGCGGCCAAGCCCTGCAAGCCGCTCAGCCTTTCTTGCGGCGTTAGTTTGGGGTAGCCGATATACATCATCACTACCCCGGACACGAACCACATCGCCATAAATAGGCATAGCACGATACCGAGCCAGCGATGGCTCAGGTATAGATAGCGCTTGAACCTGGTGAGCATTAAAAGTCTACTTTCAATTCCATCATGAAGGTACGCGGTGCAGCGACAAAGAATAACGGGGCATTACCGCCGCTACCCCATTCGACGTATTGCTCGTCGGACAGGTTTTTAACCCGCGCGGTGACGGTGGCTTTTGGGTTAAATTTCCACGACAGTTGGGTATCGAATACCGCATAGGCCGGGGTTTTGATCAGGTTGGCGGTATCGACGAAGCGGTCGCCGACGTAGCGCGATCCAAAATTCCATTGCCAATCGGCATCGAAATCCCAGGTTAGCCACGCGTTGGCCACCCATTTGGCGACATTGGCCGGCCGATTGCCTTTTCTTGACACCGTGCTGGTACCGACGGTTTCCAGGAACTTGTCGTACTGGGCATCGACATAGGCCATGTTGCCTTGTACGCTCCATTGATCGTTGAGTTGTACGCCGACATTGGCCTCCACACCGCCAGAGGACTGTGCACCTATTGGTAACTGCCGATTTCGGTCCGTCGGATCGGTTATTGATAGGTTTTTGCGTTCGATGTAGTAGCCCGCCAGCGTCGCCGAGCCTTTGCCGTCCCAAAAGTCGAATTTAGTACCCACCTCCGCTTGCCGGCCCGTTGTGAGGTCGAAGTCTTGCAGCGCGGCGAAGGTGCCGGTGGTCAATATGCCGGATGGCGGATCGGCCGCAGTACTGTATTGCGCGTAGACGTTAAAGGTGGAGGTGATGTCGTACATCAGTGCTGCGCGCCAGGTCACAGCGGTCCAGCGGCGGCCGAAAGCTGCGGGGTTGGTGGCAGTTGGTGCAACAAAGGACGTGCGCAGATTCTTTGAATCCAAGCGTATGTCGTCCACCCGCACGCCGGTGATCAAATTCAGATCGGGCACTAGGGTCAGGCGGTTTTCGGCATAGCCGGCGACGGTATACAACTCGTTGCGGGCGTTGGTGATTGGCCCGGTGGCTAAAGGGTTGTCATAGTAGGTGCCGGTGCTGAAATTATATGGATTGACGATGCTGACGGTGCCTGCCGAGCTTTCCATGCTGGGTGCGCGAGTTTGCTTGTTGTAGGCAATGTCGACCCCGGCCGAGACTTTCGAAGGCAGGCTGAACCAATTGCTGCTATGCACGATTTCGAATCGGTTGCCGACCAGAGCCTGATCGTGATTTACCGCAAACGATTTATTACGGGTAATCAGGGTATTCGTGCTGTTCCAGTCGTAACCTTCTACGTTTAAGTACTGGCGATCTGCTTTGTAGTAATAAAAGGTGTTTTTCAATTGGGTGTTATCGGACAGTTGATAATCAACTATGTCGCGTAACCAAAACACTTGCTGATCGAATACCGAACCCGTGGCGTTATAGTTTTTAAAGCGGGTGCCGGGGTCTATTTGCCCTTCGTTAGGGCCCAATCCCTCAGTGCCCCAGGGTACGATTCGGCCGTTGACCACCGGATTCAGTACCGGTGTACCCCAGTAAGAGTCACGATCTTCCATCTGGTGCTCAAAGGCGATGGTGTGCGACAGTTTGGACGTAATGTCGCTTAACAAGGAAAACGACATCACCCCGGAATCGGCTTCCGTGTTGTCAATATAGCCCTCGGACCCCAAATAGCTGATGTCGGCTTGCAGCCAGTTATCCGTGTTGCCTAGCTGGCCGTTAAAACCATAGGAAGCTCTGCGGTTTAAATATTCGCCCAGCGAGACCAAGCCGTGGTGTTCATCCGGGCCGCGATGGGCGATTTTACTGACATAGTTGACCGAACCGCCTACCGCGCCTTGACCGTATAAGAATGTAGACGGTCCGCCCAACACCTCCACACGGTCAGTGATCCAGCTGTCGATGGGACGGGCGGCCACGACATCATATTGCACGGTGATACCGTTGAATAACTGGGTGATTTGCGCGCCGGTAAAGCCGCGCATCGATACAGAACCGGCCGAGCCGGGTTGCGACGATACGAGTATGCCGGGGGCTTTTTCCAAGGCTTCCTGCGTAGTCTGCGCGCCGCGTTTTTCGAATGTCGCCCGATCGATGATGGTGATTGAAGCCGGCGTCTCGCGAGGTGTCAGGCCCAAGCGGCTGCCGGTGGCGGCTTCGGTATCCAGTTGCGGTTTTTGGTTGGGCGGATTAAATGGGGCCGTTCCAGCGACGGTGACCGTATCCAGCGTAGTGGCGGTGTCGCTGGTTTGGCTTTGGTTGGCGGTTCTGGCGATTTTGGTTTTGCTGGTTGTCTCGCTGTTTTTTAGATCCTCGGTCGGCGATGGCTCGGCGGCGTTAGCGATGCCGTGCAGCGAAAAAAGCAAGGCAGCGACGCCTGCTAGTTGGCCGGTTTGGGCAACTGGAAAATCCTGTAACTTGGTTTTTTTCATTGTTTTTTAGTCAGGTATTTAGAAGTTATAAGGCTTTTCGGAGACAGCAAGTAGTGTGCCGAGATCTGAAGGCCCAGAGTGGCGGGGAATACGGTAGATCAAGTGTTAATTTTTTAATTAATCTGTGTTAATTAAATGGGTCGGTGCGCGGTATATGGCTTATTTTGCCGGCTTGGCGCTGATTGGGTCAGCAGGGATAGGTATCCGCCTCAGTGGATATTGGACTTAAAGCCTGCCGGCCGGCAATGCTAAAATGTCGCATAGGTCGGCGCTGCGGGAAAACGCCAATATCGAAAATTTAGCTAAACAATGGGTTCAAGTATGTCGGGATTTTTTTCCAAACAACATAGCGTCGCGCAGCCCGGCTATAGCCGTTGGTTGGTACCTCCGGCGGCTTTGTCGGTGCATTTGTGCATCGGCCAAGCCTACGCATTCAGCGTGTTTAACGATCCGTTGACGCGAGTGATAGGTGTCGCTAGTTCCGCGCCGGAGGATTGGAAGCTGACTACGCTGGGCTGGATCTTCAGTCTGGCGATTGTTTTTTTAGGTTTGTCGGCGGCATTCGGCGGCAAATGGCTGGAAAAAGTCGGGCCACGCTTGACCATGTTCGTCGCGGCCTGTTGTTTTGGCGGCGGTTTTTTGATCTCTGCGCTGGGCGTGCACCTGCACGAAATCTGGCTGATTTATCTCGGTTACGGGGTCATTGGCGGCATCGGTTTGGGTCTGGGCTATGTGTCGCCGGTATCGACTTTGATCAAATGGTTTCCGGATCGGCGCGGTATGGCAACCGGCATGGCCATCATGGGTTTCGGCGGCGGCGCGATGATAGGCGCGCCTTTGTCAGTATTGCTGATGGATCATTTCAAATCAGTGGAATCTGTGGGGGTAGTGCAAACTTTTCTGGTGATGGGCGGCCTGTATTTTTGTTCGATGCTGATAGGCGCATTGACCATCCGCATCCCGCCGCCCAACTGGCAACCGGAAGGCTGGACACCGCCGTTGGTGCAAAACAAAATGATCACCGACAAGCATGTGCATATCGACCAAGCCCTGAAAACCCCGCAGTTTTATTTGTTGTGGCTGGTGTTGTGTCTGAACGTGACAGCCGGCATCGGTGTGTTGGGTCAAGCCTCGGTGATGATACAAGAGATGTTTAAAGGCTCGGTAACGCCGGCTTCGGCGGCCGGTTTCGTCGGTTTGCTGAGCTTGTTTAATATGGGTGGGCGGTTTTTCTGGTCGTCGGCTTCGGATTTTCTCGGCCGTAAAAATACTTACTTTATTTTCTTCGCAGTGGGCGCAGGTCTATACGCTACGATACCGAGTATGGGCATGGCGGGGAATATGGCCTTATTCGTGTTGTTGTACGCTTTGATCATGAGCATGTATGGCGGCGGTTTTTCCACAATTCCGGCTTATCTGGCGGATATTTTCGGTACCCGCTTCGTTGGCGGCATACACGGCCGCTTGTTGACGGCCTGGTCTACCGCCGGGGTGCTGGGACCGGTGTTGGTCAATTACATCCGCGAATATCAAATAAGCCAGGGCGTGGCGAAGGCCGATGCTTATAACGTGACCATGTACATCATGGCCGGACTATTGGTGGTGGGTTTTATCGCCAATCTGTCGATCCGCCCGGTACATGAGAAACACCATATGAAACACGGTGATTTCGACGAGCTGGACGGTATTTATCCGGCCGACGAAGCCGATCATTAAGCAAGGCAGGGGCAATCCATGAATAACTCAGAAACCAGTAAATCTTCCAGCCCCTGGCTGTTGGCGGTATTTTGGCTTTATGTGCTGATCCCGCTTAGTTGGGGGGTGTGGTCTACGTTGAAAAAGGCCTTGGCTTTGTTCGGCTGAGGTTTAATCCGGCTGTTTGGCGATAAATTCGTAGGCACCCACATCAAGCGGTCCTTGTTGGCGGCGTTTTTCGCTGCCGCGCGGATGGCGATAGACAAATTGCGGATTAAGCAGCATCCCGTTGGCGGCGAATCCGGGAGAGATGCCTTGATCGATTGCCGGGGCATCTGACTTCAGGCAGTAATCGTAACTTGCCGGATCGCTTAACACGGTGGCCGTAGCCTTGAGGTCGTGGTTTTCTAGGTTGGGACCAACCAGTTCGGTGGCTTCGCCTATCAACAGATTGTTGATTAACATCGCTGTGGCGATACTGTGATTATTCAGAAACGAGCCGCCGGGGTGGTCGTTGACGAAGGTGTTGTTGACCAGATAAAGCTGTTGATTCGGCTGGGTTTGGTTGTGTTCGGCGGCAAACGCCAGCATTGCGGCATTTTCGGTGTTTGCACCCTGATGAAACAGATTCCCAATCAGATAGCCGGCGCCGCCATCGGGTAAGTCCACCAGATAACTGGAGCCGTCACGTTCGTCGGTGATGCGATTGTAAAGAATATAGTTTTCCCTGGCCCGCGATTTGACGTTATGGCCGGTGCTGGCATCGTGGACATAAGAATTTTGCAGGGTAAAACGGCGGATATTGCCGATGTAGATGTTATGGCCCAGTTTGCCGTAGCGCGGATAATCGACGGTATTGTCGTTAAACTCCGAGTTTTCGATCACGATGTCGCTGTCAGGGTTAACGCCGGTCAAGATGCCCATCTGGTTGTGATGGAAATGGCAGTTCCTTAGAGTCAGATTAGTACCTTCGAAGCGGATGCCGGCGCCGTTCAGAGCCGGCGCGGTTGCACCCGAAAGTTCGATATTCTCAACGACGACGTCGTTGCCTTTTAGCACCCAGATCGCTTTGCCTTCCGCTGTATTACCGAGAGCATCCAGATGGGCGCCGCCTGCCAGTCCGCGTATGGTCAGCCGCTGCTGCGGCCAGCTGGCGATATCGCCCCGATAAAGCCCGGCATCGATACTGACTACATCGCCGTCTTTGGCCAGTCTCGCGGCCGCGCTAGGCAGTTTAAGCGCGCGCTGCGGGCCCACTTGCCATTCGGTGCCGTGCGCCGGGAAAGCCAGCAGCAAACAAACAACACTTACCAAACACCCCGAAAATATCAAGCGATGCATCCCGGCTCCTGGTGTGGACACCTGTAAAATTCGTTAATCCTGAGCGGTATATTCTGTCCGGTCGAGCAGCGCCTTACAAATGCGTCGGACTGAACCTGCAATATTTAAAGTAATACTTGACCCAGATGAGAGTATTATCCAGTCATCAGGCATATTTGCCAGACCTACGACTTGATTATAAGAATAGCTAGACGCTACTGGAGGACACATGGCTTCACTTGATATGCAAGGTGCTTACGATTTGAGCAATGCCAAAATCAACGAACTAATCACCGAAAGCGCCGAGGGCAATTATGCCTTGGGCATTATCAATCAAAAAACCAATAAGTTTGTCGTCAAATACGTCGGCCGTTCGGAAACCGACCTAAACGCCCGCTTGAAACAACACGTGGGCAGGTATCCCAAATTTAAGTTTAGCTATGCCGCCTCGCCCAAGGCCGCGTTCGAAAAAGTCTGCCAAAATTATCATGATTTCGGCGGCTCGAAAAAACTGCTGAATCATGTGCACCCGACGCGGCCAGCGGACGTCGATTGGAAATGCCCTTGCTGCAACGCGTTCGATTGAGTTTTTGAGCCGAGTATTTTCAAACCGCGGCTAATAGGTTGCGGAGTGATTGAAAAAGGCAAAACAGGCTTTTAAACTCTGTGCGGACTCCGGTGACATGAATTCGTTGAATTTGACGCCGTAGTGGTGTTCGCCATCCACGGGTTTGTGCCAGACTAGGGTGCAGGTAAGCTCCAGTGGCAGTTGGGATTCGTATTGCTGAATATTGTCGTACGGAATGCGCAGCTGAATAGTAATGGAGCTGTTTAGCGGGCAGGGCAGTGCCACGGGCAGACGCAAACAGGCGCCGGACATGCTGAAATCGGCGGTGACCCCGTCGAGAACCAAGTCGGCGATTTCCACATGTGCCAGCAAATAGTGGCTGCTGCGTGGAAATTTGCGGTGCTCGTTGGCGGCTGGTGTTGCCGTCCACTGCGCATCGAAGCTGAAGTGCTCTAACATGTTGCGCATTTTTTCGGTCACCACGTAAAGATCATCACTGATGGTTCGAGTGATATGCACTTTCGATTCGTTCTGGCCCAGTGCTTCGAACAAGGCTTGTACTCTGGCTTGTAACTGGTTGACATTATCCAGTTGGTGTCGAGTGACCGTGGAAATTTGTTGCGCAGTGCCGGCGTTTTCCGCTATCTGGCCGACAATTTCGTTAATCACTACGCTGGTGGTTTCGGCTTTTTCCATACCTTGTTTGGTGGTCTGGATGATGGAGCCCATCGCGTGCGTGTTTTCTTCGATGATTTTGGTTAATTCGCCAATAATGCTGGCGATTTCGGCGGTAGCGCTGGAGGCGTTTTGTGCCAGTTTCCGCACTTCATCGGCCACTACGGCAAAGCCTCTGCCGTATTCGCCGGCTCTGGCGGCTTCGATGGCGGCGTTCAAGGCCAATAAATTGGTTTGCTCGGTGATGTTACGGATCGTGGTGGTAATATCCTGAATTTGCCGATTGGCCTGGCGCAGTGCCAGGGTTTTAGCTTCCGCGCTTTCCACTTCTTTCACAACCCGGCGCATTTCATCAAGATTTTCGTTAACGGCGACGATGCCTTTTTGCGCGGTGTTTTGCGTTTCCTGGGTACGGTGGCGGATTTCTACGGAAAAGCGTTCGACTTCTTCGGTCGTAGTACGTAGTTGTTCGGTAGCGGTTTTTACCTCGGAAGATCGAGCCTGTTCCGAGCGGTTGGCATTGGAAATGCCGCCGGAGATATTGGATATTTGGTAGGAAGACTGACCGATTTGCTTACTAACCGCGTTGATCTCGCGCATATGGCTGGTCAGTTCCTGGCCCATCAGCTTCATAATAGCCAATAGACTGCTGGTATCGTTTTTCTTAGTGGCGACGTTGATGTCCAACTGACCCTTGGCGATACTGCCGGCAATTTTTGATGCGTAGCTGGGTTCGCCGCCCAACACGGTAAATAATTTTCGTGTCAGCCAGACATTGGCGGACACGATCAATAATAAAGCCAGGCCGGCAACCGTGGCGCTGACCGTAAACATTTGGTTTTGCATCTGATTTTGTTGCTGCGATGCGGCGTTGGCTTGTTGTTCCAAGGTGCCGGCAAGCTGATTGAGTTTGTTGGCCAGAATTTCCGAGGCCGCGTCGAAGCCATTCTCCGGGGCTTTCATGATCAAGTTGCCGGCTTCACGGCCTTGCTGAAAATAGGCGTTTGCCATGCGTTCACCGGTGGCATAAAGCTCGCTCACGGCGTTATCGGCGTCTTTAATCGCCGGTTTCTTGTCCGGCATCATCGCCAGTAAACTCGTCAGTTCCGCATGAGCGGCGTTTTTTTCCGCTAAGGCTTCGCTGTAATCGTCTTCACCGACCGCTGACGCATCGGTCAGAAATTGCTGGATTTGCACCACGTGATAGCGAACATTTTTAAACGCCAGAGTAGCGTTTACCAAGCGCTGCTTTTCGGTTTCCGCTGTTTGTAGTTTGCCGTGACTAATCCAGACAAATATATTGCCGACTACCAGCAGTACAGCCACTGTGGCAGTCAATACCGTCAACAGTTTGCGTAATGAAAAATCCTGGGGTCCGGAGTGATTACTAAGGGAATCAAGCATAAGCGGTATCCATATTTAGCAGAAACGTCAATGTGCGGTTTGACAAGTTTAGACTGATACGCGAGTTGTATAGTCATTTTGTAGCTTATTAATCCGACGTATGCATGTTGTCGTTCCCGGTAGAGAGCGGCGGCTTTTTGGAAAGGGCGGTTACAGCGAATTAGTGGGTGAGGTAAATACGGAATTAACCCGTTAACCCGGACATGGTTTTCAACACCGAGATCACAACGCATTTCGGTAGCCGTTGCTGCCATGTTGCCGGGAATAATAAAGCTAGCTAGTGCGGGGAATTTTTATAATAATCGCATAGGGCAGAAGTTAGCTGATCGCTGAACCGGTCGCTTGCGTGGCTGTCCAAGCTTAGAATAAAAAATAATAACAGGAGGTACACCATGCTAGCCAAAATAGCTGTAGTCGATTATATGTCGACCAAAATCGTTACCGTTACCCCCGATACCGAAATTTCTCAGGCGGTTAAAATCTTACTGGACCACAAAGTGACTAGCGTTCCGGTTGTGGACCAGCAAGGTAAGTTGGTGGGGATATTTTCCGAAAAAGACGGCATGAAGGTGTTTGTCGAATCCGCTTACAACCAAAGTATGGCCGGAAAGGTGGGAGAGTTCATGAGCAAAGACCCGCAATTTGTTGATGCCGATGCCAGTCTCGTGGATGTGGCCAGTAAATTTCAGGAATCGCCGACCAGGAGTTTTCCGGTTTTTCAAAACGATCAGTTTGTCGGCATGATTAGCCGGGTCGATGTGCTAAGAGCGTTGTTAGCCATTCGCTAGATGTTTTAGTTCAAGGGCAGACAGCCTCCCTACGGATCGTTGTCTGCGCCTTATCCAGCTTTATTGCCGCACGCCGGCGGACACATAGGTACCCATGATGGTATCAGTGCACGTCGCGGTAATCTTAGCGCCGTTTGGCGTTACCGTGCCGGTACAATTGCCCTTCGATACCCAGCCGTTTTGGTACTGTGCGATGTAATCGTAAGTCAGGGTTTGGGCGATCAGATTGCCGCTGCCCTTTGACGTGTAGCCTACGCCTTGCGCTAGCATTCCCCAGCCCTGGAATTGAAAACTGTCGCTCTGTTGGTCGATGTGAGTGCCGCCCGCGGTCGGCGCGGCGGGGTTATACCAGTCGCCGCTGATGTCGATGACCGGCGAAGGCTCGACTACTGCCGGTTTTGTCTTGTCAATCGGTGGATAAGTTGCCGTTACTATTTGCTGCGTCGGGGGCGATTCGGCCGTCTTTTGCTGTCCAGTCAATTTATCCCAGTTAGTGATGATAGCGACACTGATCGAGCCGATTACACCAATGATCGCGGCGGCGATAGCGGGGTTTTGATTGGATTCGGCCATAAGCTCCTCTATTGCTGAATAAAAATGTCCGGCCGACTGACGTGGCACAGGTTGAGAATTTAGCGCAGATTTAAGCGATTCGGCAATCTAAAAGATGCGCCTGTTGGCTGTTGAATAAAGTGGTGGGAGTTAAGAGGCTGGATCCAGCCGCGTGAAGGAAGGCGGTATTGGACTATTTGACAGGTCTGGACTGGTTTGATCGGGCCTAACTGCGGATGGTGTCGTCGCCGCAGTTAAACCCGAATCGGATCTGAGATTACAGATTACTTATCGCATTTATGCGCGGAGCCGCAGCAATCGGCCATATCGCCGCCGTGCTGTTTGCAATGATCCGCACTGCAATCATGGGCTGCGCCGCCTTGATGATGGGCGCAATGCTGGCTGCTGCAATTGGCGGCAGCGGCGGCTTCGTGATGGGCGCAATGCTCGGTGCCGCATTGGTGGGCGCTGGCATTGGCATCTTGCGCGCAATGTTGGGCGCAGACTTTGTCTTTAGCGCCTGGGTGATCGGCGCAATGTTTTGCGCAATCGTGTTCGGCCGCGGCTTTATCGGCGCAATGTTTCAGGCAGGCTTTGCCTTTTTTACCTTTGTGTTTGGCGCAATGCTCCACGCAATTGTGCGCTGCGGCATCGGCTTTATGTTTAGCGCAATGTTCCGGGGACATGGCGGGTGCCGCTGGCGCGGGGGCGGCGGTTTCAGCCGGTGCCGCGGTTACTGGCGCCACTACCGCAGGCTCAGCAGTTGCTTCGACCGGTTTTGCGGATTCGCAGCCCGTCAGGGTCAGCAAAGCCGGCAAGGTTAAGGCGATTAGCAAATGTTGAATTTTCATATGTATTTCTCGGTTGGTGATAAAGGAGGCGCAATTGTAGGGGTAAGGTGCACGTTAGGCAAATAAAATTGTGTTATTTAACACAGTTTATTTTTGGTTCCTGAAAGCTCGGTATGGGGTGTTTGCTGGCGATGGGTCAATGAGAAGGTAGGAAAATCGATGCCAAAAATTGGTTGCTGAGCTATATTCCCTGGCAACGTAATGTAAAAGTTACCGGGCCGTCGTTGATCAATGCTACTTTCATATCTGCGCCGAATTTGCCGAACTGGCTAGCCGGGTAGATCTCCTGTGCACGCTGTTGCAAATACGCGAATAATTCCAGGCCCAATTCCGGCGGGGCCGCGGAAGCAAAGCTGGGCCGGTTGCCGGTATCAGTATTGGCTGCCAGGGTAAATTGCGGTACCAGCAGCAGGCCGCCCTGAATATCGCGCAAACTCAGATTCATTTTGTCATCTGCATCCGCAAATATCCGGTAATTCAAAATCCGCTCCAGCAATCTGTCGGCTTGCTTGGGCGTATCGGCTTTTTCGACAGCCACCAAGGCCATGACGCCGGTGCCGATCACGCCGATGTCGATACCGTTTACCGTGACTTTGGCTTGGGTCACGCGCTGGATAATGCTGATCATGTGTGTTCCTGCAAATAGTTTAGGTAGTCGCCGCTGTGGATGCGCATTAGTTCGTTCACGGGACGATTGTAAAGATAGGTCCAAGCCAAAACGGTTTGTCCATCCGGCAAACTTACCTGTAGTTCACGGCGGATATATTCGTGCGGCTGCGGAAAATTCGCGGCGCATTCTTCGTAAATATCCAGAGCCGACAGCGTGTGCTCGGAGTTTTGCATCAGATATAGTTCGCCTTTGACCAGCTTTATTCCGCCAGCAATAGCGCCCGGATAAGCATCAACTTCGTATAGTTCGCCGTGGATAAATGCATCGCCGATGTAATCGCAATCTGCTAGAAACGGGTGTTGGATTTGATTTTGACGGTTTCTGCGCAGTGTGCCGTAGACAAACAGGTATTGCGGTTTACTCATGAATATATGCGGTCGACCAAGTCCTTGAACCAGCGTGGGCGAAAGGCCACGATATAAAGCAGGGTCAAACCCATCAGCGGAACCGGACCAATTTCGACAATAGTCAATAACAGAATGAAGACAAACCACTTTAAACGGGCAAACGAGGCTTGTTTACTCATAGTCGTTCAGTAACGAATGCCGGTGATGTAATACCGCGTTTCTTGCTCGGCGTGTCGGACGGCTATTTCGTCGTCCAGCATCTTCTTCAATAAGGCTGTCGCCAAAGGCGAGTCTAGGCTGATCAAGCCGCCGGTGGTGTCAATTTCGTCAGCACCGACGATGCGATAAGTGATTTCTTCGCCATCCATGGTTTCCAACGTCACCCAAGCGCCGAAAAATACCTGATTACGATTGGCCGGCTTTTCGGACACCACGGTCAGCGACGGCAAGCGTTTTTGCAGATAATGAATGCGCCGGTCAATTTCCCGCAGTTCCTTTTTCCGGTAGATATACTCGGCGTTCTCCGAGCGATCACCTTCTGCGGCGGCGGCTGATAAGGCGATAGTCACGTCTTTACGTCGTTCCCAGAGCTGTTTCAGCTCGGTTTCCAGGGTGCGATAGCCTTCGGCGGTGATGTACGGCGAAGATTTAGGGCGGGGCGGTCGCCAGCGTGACATGTTTTTTCGGGGAAAAGGTTATATGATGTCGGCTTTTTTTCATCCAGCGAAGACGCTTATGCAAATCACAGACAAAACGGCTGTTTCCATCCATTATACCTTAACCAACCAAGACGGTGAGCAGCTGGATAGTTCCAGAGGCGAAGAGCCGTTGTTGTATTTGCATGGCGCGGGCAACATTATTGCGGGTTTGGAAGCTGCTTTACACGGCAAGCAAGCCGGCGATAAATTCAACGTCACTATAGCGGCCGATCAGGCTTACGGTGAAGTCTCTGAAGAGATGATCCAGGTGGTATCCAAAAAAATGTTCGACGGTATGGATATCGATATTGGCATGCAGTTTCATGCCGACGTTAGCCACGGCCCCGGCATCATCACCATCGTCGAAATCGACGGCGACGATGTTACCATCGACGGCAACCATCCTTTAGCAGGCGAAGACTTGACCTTTGACGTGGAAGTTATCGATGTCAGACCGGCGACAGCCGATGAAGTGGCCCACGGCCATATCCATGGCTCAGGCTGCCACCACTAGTAAGCGTTCTTTAGCCGCAAATTAGTAAGCGATAAACGCGCTGCATTTATCGCTTACATTTCCACTGCATGGACTGTCTCTTTCATTGAGAGGTAGTGTTCAGGCCCAAATCCACCCTGCTATGTCCGAGTAAAGTCCCGGTAGCAAACGCCAAATCTATCATCGACACTTGATAGTCGCCGATGGCCCGCACTTCCCGCAGCTGAGCCTCGCCAAGCCTAGTTAGGGTTTCCAGTACCTCGGTCATGGTGCGCAAGCCTTCCTTAAACTGTTTGAGTTCGGCATCGTAATTCAGTCCGGCCAGTACCACGTTTTGGCGGGTGGCTAAAATGCGTTGCCAGTTTTGGCTCATTTGATCCAACGCGTCGTAGATTTCCCGGCGCACGCTCAATTCGCGCAGTTGCTGAGTGGTCAGACGCTGCATGCGTTCCTGCACGGCCCGGTCCAGACGGGCCCGGCGCAGTTCGTTGCTGAGCGGAATTTCCACACGTAAGCCTACCGACCAATCCGAATAATTGCCGCTCAAAGTCTGATCGAAAGCGCCGCCGTAGGACGAAGTATCACGGCCCAGCGCGGCGTAGTTGTAATCCAGCATGAACATCGGCAAGGTTTGATTGCTGAGATAATCGATTTTGGTCAAATCGGCGGCCAGCTTTAATTCCAGTTCCAGCAATTCCAAACGGCCGTCCAAGGCGCGTTGTGCCAGCTGCTCGCGGTCCAGATTAAATTCCAGCAGGGTCGGCGAGGTATCGGGGATCAACAGAGTTTGCGAATCCAAATCCAGACCCGGCGCATTCAATAACAATTTCAGCTGGCGTTGGCGGGTCTTTAAGCTGGTTTCGGCGATAATCAGCGACTCCAGGCGTTCGGCCACGCCGATTTCCGCACGGTTGATTTCCACGCTGGCAGTTAAACCTTCCGCCACCCGTTTTCTCACCATGTTCAGGTTGTTCGAGGCGTTTTCGTACTGTTGGCGGCGCACGTCCAACTCGCCCCAAGCCACATACAGGCTCCAATATGCGCGTTCGACCATCGCCAAGACCCGAATCGCCTGCAAGCGGGTTTTGACGTCTACCGCTTGTTGTTCGTAGCGGGCGATGCGAATCCCGGCCACATTATTGGAAATACCGGCGTCACGCAGCAAGGGCTGGCTGATGGAGAAGCGCAGCGCATTTTGATATTGGTCGGACGCGACGCCGCGAAACTGGCGTTTACCATCGAACGGCGAACTGACGGTCACTTTTGCGCCGGTGCGTAAAGGAATCACGATGCCCGCTTCCATGTCCAATACTTCGGTCTCCTGCGGCACGGCGGTGAGTTTGTCGATTTCATTCTTCAGCGGCGAAGTGGGGTCGACCGGGGTGAAACTGACCACATCCAGATTTTGCGCGGGTGTGTTTTTCTTACCGTATTTGGCCTTGGCAAAGATCAAATCGTCGAATTTGGCTTCTTCTTCGCTAACCGCGGTGGCAGCGATTTTCGGGTCGGCCTGGGCGATCTTCAGGTCCAAATTGTTTTCTAAAGCCATGCTGCGCACGTCCGAGATGGATAGCTGCTTGCTAGTTTCCGGCGCTACTTTGGGTAACTCGGGTTTAGCCGCGCTGGGCGGGGGCAGGATGGTCGCCGATTTTGGCCGGCCTTCCTTAAACTTGGGCAAGGCCTGCTCCACGGTTTGCGGCGGCAACTGCGAAATGGCCGGCAGCGGCAAACCCTCATCGGGATTCAGACGTTCTTCCACCCGCTTCACGAGTTTACGGTCGGGGCTGGTATCGAGATACTGTCCGCAACTGACCAGTAAAGGTATCAGCAATATTGTGCCGATGCGCCGCCCGCAGGCTTGCAACTGCTTGGCCTTAGCCCCTGTTTGGTGGTGACGGGATGCAAAACGATTCATAAGCGCTTATTTCAATTTTTGCCTGACCAGATCGGTCGCCGGCGCTTCCGTAGTCATTTGCGGTGGAAAGGCATTCAGTTGACGCCACAGTTCGTAGGCCATCGTTACCCGGTTCAACAAGACCCAGCCTTTCACTCTCACGCCTTGGCGGGCGAAGCGTTCAGCCGGCCAGGGCCGGTCTTTGGGATCGGGCACGATCAGCACCCGGAATTTACCCTTGCCGTCGTCGGTAGAATCCACAAAGGCTACCAGCCCGCCGAAGGTGCCCACCGCCACTTCCGGCCAGCCGGCGAACTGTAAGGCTGGCCAGCCCTCGAATTGCAGACGCGCATGCCGGCCTGGGGTGATTAATACTGCGTCATTACCATCCACCCACAGTTCCACGGCTTTCACATCCATGTCCGGCACCAACACCAGCAGCGGATCGCCTTGTCTGACGATGTCGCTCTGTGGATTGGCCAGCAGTCTGAGGATGCTGCCGTCGCGCGGGGCCCTGATTTGTTGCGACTGCTGGCGGGAGACATCCACTTCGCTTTTCAATAAGCTGCTGCGGCTGTCTTCCAGTTCGCTTTGGGTTTTGTTGGCCGAGGCAGTCGCCGAATCAATCCGGGCCTGAGCATCGGCGCGAATCCGACCTATTTCCGCTTCGGCGGCGCGTTGTTCGGCCAAAGCGCCTTCCAGACTGGCTTGCGCACTGTTTAAGCTGCGTTGCGCTACGATGCCGTCGCGTTGCGCGACTTCGTAATCGCGCTGCGACACCAAGCCGTCGCCGATCAAGCGTTGCAGGCGCTGGGTTTGCACGCTGGCCGTTTCCAGGGTGGCACGCGCCGAGGCAATGGCTTCACTGGCCGAGCGGGCGCGTTGCCTAGCCACATCCAGCCGGTATTGCGCGGTAGCCACTTGTAAATCGCGGGTGGCAATCAAGTTGTCGATTTGCAGACGGTATGCCTTTAGCTCGGCTTCCTTGGCCGCCAATTTCGCGGCGGCAGCCGCGCGCTGTTGTTGCAGGCGTTCCA
This sequence comes from Methylomonas sp. 2F7, assembly GCF_057126975.1. Taxonomy (NCBI): domain Bacteria; kingdom Pseudomonadati; phylum Pseudomonadota; class Gammaproteobacteria; order Methylococcales; family Methylococcaceae; genus Methylomonas; species Methylomonas sp. 2F7. The sequence goes on along the minus strand of NZ_CP195203.1, from coordinate 2,715,066 downwards.
GCAATTCCGGATCGACATCGGTGATTTCCATCAGCAAATCGCCGGCCTTAACTTTGGTGCCTTCTTTAGCATGCCAACTGACGATACGCCCGGACACCGGTGCATCTAAATTCTGTTGGCGTTCGAGCGGCGCAAAGGCCGAGACCCGGCCGTTGCCGTTGATGTTTTGTTGCCACGGTGTCAGTAGCAGGGCTGGAGGAGTCAACAGAAATAGCCAGACGCAAGCGCGCGCTAAACTGCTGACTAGGCGCGGGGTGTGTGCCGCCGATAGCGCGGACAGCCTAATCTGTAAATCAGTCATGGGCGGCTCCGGGCAAATGAATAACGCGTTGGCAAAGCGCGGCTGTTTCGGTTGCTCCGGTCAGTAGCAATAGCGTCCAGGGTGCATCGGCGGCAAATAGCGCCGGTGCCAACTGCTGCTGCAATCCGGTGTCCAACCCATCGAGTATGCCATCCACGATCAACAAGGCGGGGCTGGCGATGATGGCTCTAGCCAACATGACTTGTATGGCCTGGCTATGAGCAAGCGGTGAGCCGCCGGGACTCATCACGGTATCTAAATTGATGTCGGTCAGGCCAACCTTGGCTAGGGCCCGCTCGACATCGGTGACGCTCAAGTTCGTATCGCCGAGCCGGACATTTTCCAGCATGCTGTCGTGAAAAATCTCCAGTCGGCTGACCACCGCGATGTTCTGACGCAAGCTGCTCAGGCGCAGATCGTCCAGAGCCTGGCGATTGATTTGTATCTGCCCGGCTTGTGCTTGCCGCATCCCGCTCAATAGCGAGGCCAGAGCGGTTTTGCCGCTGCCGGGGCCGCCTAAAATCGCGACTTTTTCGCCCGGCTGTACGTGCATGGAAAAATCGGCGAATAATGGCCGCTGAGAATTGAAGCCAAATTTCAAATTGCTGATCGTTAAAGACGCCGGACCATTGAATTCTACATCCAGCTCAGCGGAAGTTTCTAAAGGCAAATCCAATAAATGGCCGATCTTGTCCGTGCCGGCCATCAGGTCGTAAAAGCCTTCCAGATGCTTGCCGAATTTGATCAATGCCAGTAAGGCCGACGAGACGATCAGTTCCGCTGCGACTAATTGACCCAAGGTTAAGTGGCCGTCTATTACCAGATAGCCGCCGATAGCCAATAAGGCCGTACTGGCGATGGCATATAAGGCCACAGAGGCGATCACTTGTTCCAACAGCACCCGGTAATGCCGGCGTTTGGCTGTTAAATAATCCAGTGCCAGTTTGTCGGTACGGTTGGCGGCCATTGCTGCACCGTTACCGAATTTAAAGGTCTGGATGTTGCCGGCCACGTTTTCCAGCCAGGCTACCAAGGCATATTTGCTGATGGATTCCTGAATCGCCGTCGTGACCGCGCCGCGGCCCAACAAAAATACTATCGCTGTGATAGCCAACAGCAAAACCACATCGAAAGCCAAGAGGAAGGGGTGATAGAAGGCCAGCATGATCAGGCCGACGCAGGTTTGCACCACGGTGCTCAAACCGTCCAATAGCAGCGACGAACCGGCTTTTTGCAAGGTTAATACATCGAAAAAACGATTGACCAGTTCCGCGCCGTGTTGACTGTCATAGGTATCGCTACGCACCCTGGGCAAGCGATAGGCCAAGTCGGCGGCCAGGCGCACGAAAATCCGCCGCTGCACGATTTCCACCAGATAGGATTCCAGCACATAGACCGCGCCGGCGAAGCTTAGAAAGAAAAACAGGATGGTCGCCAACACGATTAAAGGCTGACCCATGCCGCCCATCGCCACGGTATTGACCAGCGCTTGCACCGCCACCGGCGAAGCCAGGGCCAGTAAGCCGGAGCCCAAAGCCAAGCCCAACAATAGCCAGAGATCGTGGCGGTCGGCGCGTAACAATTCCAGCAAGCGGCGGAATGGCGGCAGGTGCGCGTGATGGTCTTGGCTGACGGCATTCTCAAACGGCGCCTGAGCTTGCGCTAACAGCCATTCGCTAATGCCGGCATCGGATCGGCCCAGTAATTTACCGATGTCAGCGGGTTTGACTAGGCGCTCTTCGATGACCTCACCTTGGGCCAAAGCCACTCTGACTTTGCCGCCGCGAAATCCGTACAGGACTATCCAGCCGTAACCGTCGGACAGGCTGGTTAGTAGTGGGGTTTGCGGGGCGGAGGCATTTGCGGCGGCGGTTGGTGTGAGCAGCACACTCTCCATGTTCAAGCCCAAATGGTCGCCGATAGCGACCAGCGCTGCCTGAGTATCGTCGCCGGCTGATTCTATCAAACGCTCCGTAAGTCCTTGGGCTTGGCTGTGCATCTCCAGCAAGCCGAATAAAAACTCCAGTAGGGTCAGCGTCGATTGTTTTCGGTGCGGGTGTTCCTTAAATCCTGAGGCGGTGCTCATACGTAACGAAATCCTATCGGTTTAAACGAATAACAGCATGGTCTTGCCAAGTATGCTCAACAAAAGTGTCAGCTTAAGAGTCGCGAGTAATTTGGCCGGGCCGGCTTTTTCACACCAGTTCTGCCAAGCGGCTTCGCATGCTTGCACGGCCACGAGATAAGCTTTATACGACAAGTGCCAAACCACGGTACCGAGCAAAGTCAGACCGGTCCAAAACACAATGAACTCGGCTTGACGCGGCGTTACCCCAAACACATGTTCCAAAAAATGCTCGGCCAGCATTTCGACTACTTCGATCGCCAGATGCAGAATGTGCCATAGAAAGGGTAGCAAGGTGTCGCCAAAGTTATATAAGAATATCAGGGTCAAGATTGCCATGGCAGGCTTGTTTTCAAACAGCCAGCGCCCGGTATTAATGATGATTACTCTCAGCCAGTGTGCCAATGCGTAGGCTTTTTGCATGGTTCTCCTCCCTTTTAGAGTCTGCCGAAAAAGCCCCTTCTCACTATTCAGGGGAGAAGGGCGCATTCGTTATACGATGTCCTGATGACAAATATTGTACAAATAACCTAAATTCGCTCCACTCCGGACCGGTTTCCCTTTGTTATTAACCCGGCCCTGTTCACCGTTTGGGCTAAGCCTGATTTGGCGAGTCCTTCGACCAGCTTAGGACGAACGGTATTTCAGGGCCGGGCTAATCACATCAGCCGGTATTGCGCATACCTGCGGCAATCGCATTGATACTGCGCAACAAGGGTTTCATCCACGGACTGTCGGGGGCATTCTCGGTATTCATTTCCCGCAGTCGCCGGATCAAAAATACCTGGAGATAGTTTAGCGGGCCCAGATAGGCATCGCGGCGTTGCAATGATGCCGCCAAGGCCGGGTTTTCTGCGAGCAAGCGGTCGGCGTTGGCTATCTCCAATATCCACTCCACGCAGCGCTGATGTTCGCCGGCTATTAGGTTGTAAACACGTTTGCCGGTTTCCGGATCGTTGCACAATTGCGCGTATTCGCGGGCGATGTTCATGTCGGATTTACTTAATGCCATTTGCGCGTTGCTGAGCAGGTTGCGGAAAAACGGCCAGTCCCGATACATCCGGCGCAGCGTTTCCAAGCGCTCGGGTTTGCCGGCGCACCAGCTGGCCAAGCTGAAACCGATGCCGTACCAAGCCGGAAACGTCTGCCGCGATTGCGCCCAGGCGAATACCCAGGCTATCGCCCGCACCGAGTTTTTCGAGCGATCCAGTTTTTTGCGGTGCGAAGGCCGCGAACCGATGTTCAAGCCGCCGATTTCGCCGACTGGGGTGGCTTCGTAGAAATAATCCAAAAAGCCGGGTGTGCGTTCGGTCAGGTCGCGGTAGCTTTGCTCGCCGATCCGCGCCAACTCGTCCATCACTGCCAAATCCTCTGGGTGGTCCGCCGGCACGGTTTGCACCAGGCTGACGCTGGCCTTCAGCAAGCCGGTAACGCCCATGGTCAATTCGTAGACCGCCGTCTCCATATTGTTATACCGATAAAACAGCACTTCGCCTTGCTCGGTAAATTTGATCTGGCCGCGCACGGTATCGGGCGGCTGGGCCAGAATCGCTTCGTGAGTTGGGCCGCCACCGCGCCCGACGGTGCCACCGCGGCCATGAAATAAGCGGCATTTCAAACCGTAACGCTCGCTGATCGCAATAATTTGCCGCTGCGCGCGCGACAAGCCCCAAGCCGATGCCAGGATACCGCCGTCCTTGCAGGAGTCCGAATAGCCGAGCATGATTTCCTGGCGGTCATCGCTGACTCGCAACAGCTCACGGTAGCAGGCGGTATCGAACAATTGTGTCAACACGTCGGAAATGCGGTTTAAATCGTCTATGGTTTCGAACAAGGGGCTGACGCCGATATGGCAATGCCAATGCCCGCCAATTTTGCCGACCAAGCCGGCTTGTGCAGCCAGCAGCAAGACTTCCAAGACATGGCTGGCCGAATGAGTCATGGAAATCACATATTTACCAAAGCAATTCGGGCCTATTTCCCGGCGCATTTTCGCCATCACCGTAAACAACTCCAGCGTTTCGCGGTTGGCCGGTGTCAGCGCAGCGGCGTCGAACATCAAGCCACCCGGTGCGGCGATAGCCTCGGCTAACAATGCGATGCGTTGTGCTTCGTCCAGCGCCAGATAGTCAATATTCAATGCTGCCGCCAGGATTTCCGCGACCGCTTCACTGTGGCGAGTCGATTCTTGTCGGACATCGAGTTGCATCAAGTGAAAGTCAAACACGTCTGCCAAGCGAATCAGATCGGCTAATTCAAGATCGGCGATATTGGCGTCGCCGTGGCTGCGCAAGGATGCATCGATCAAGCGCAGATCTTGTAAAAACTCGGCGACGCTGGCATAGGCATGGCGATTGGCTTGTTCCGGTTGGCCCTGTAACTGTTGTTGCACGCGTTGCAAGGTGGATTGCATCCGATATTTCATCAATATCAGTTTGTGCCGGTAAGGTTCCTGCAAATACGGTTTTTCCAAGTCCGCGACCGCCGCGCCCAACATGGCGCGGTCGGCGTGCAGGCTGTCGATAAATTCCGGCGCCAAGTCACAAAGGCCGTAAGAATGCGACAACTGGCCGCGCAGTTGATCCAGGCGGGCAAGATATTCCTGCATGATGGTTTGCGCCTGCATGCGTAAGGCCAGCTCGGTGGTTTCCGGTTTGACATTCGGATTGCCGTCGCGGTCGCCGCCTATCCAGGAACCAAACCGTAGGAAGCTGGGGATGCGGATTTGGCCGGCAACGTCGGCACCAAACACATCGCTAAGCGCACGTTGCAAGTTCCGGTAAACCAAGGTGGTGGCCTGAAATAGCGATAGCGAAAAATAAAACAAACCGGCGTCGATTTCGTCGGCCACGCCCAGTTTACGGGCGCGCACTTCGTCGGTTTTTAACAGCAATTGAATCTGTGCTTGCAGCTTGTCCAGGGCCTCGCTGCGCTGTTGGCTGCGTAAGCGTGGATCGTCCAAGGCCTCCTGGCTGAGAAAGACATTGCGCAAAGCGCTTTTGACCGTGCGGCGTTTGGCTTCGGTGGGATGAGCGGTCATCACCGGCAAATACAGCATCTCGTCCAGTAAAACCTGTAATTTATCGGCACTGACGCCGCTATCGCGCAATTTGATCAGTGTGTCGTGAAACGAGCCGGGCCAGTAGCGACCGGTCTGGTTTTGTCTGCGCAAATTCAGATTGTGCGATTCTTCGGCGATGTTGATCAGGCTGAAATAGCCGTTAAACACCCGCACCACTTCGCCTATTTCTTCCGCATCCAAGTCTTCCAGAATCTCCATGAACTGGCGGCGGCGGTTGGCGCTGCCTTCTCGGAGCAAGCTGGCAAACTTGCGTTGCAACTGCGCGACGGCGGTAGCGACTTCCGGCTTGGCTTGTGCGGTGAGCACTTTAGTCAATATCGAACCGAGCAGGCGTATCGAACTGCGTAATTCTTTGTCGTCGCAGTGGGCATCGGCCAGGCGATCACTGAGGATTTGGCTGGCGCTGAGGTTATCCAGTTCGAACGCTGACTTGTCGTACTCCGCTGCCGCGGATCCGGTGCTTGGAGCAGTGTCTTCGCCGTGCAGGGCTTTTAGCTTTTGCATGTTCAGTTCTCAGGTTAGGTTACGGTTGCGTCATAGCCTAGCGCAGCATTTTGATATTGTTAAATAGAATGTTTAGAATAAATTCATCGTAAATATCTATACATTGAGTGCTGTGGAACGTATCAACTACCAACATTTGTTTTATTTCTGGAATGTCGCACGGGAAGAAAGCATTACTCGCGCTTGCGAGAAACTGCATTTGGCGCAACCGACCATCAGCGGCCAATTAGCTGTGCTGGAACAGCAAATCGGCGAAAAATTATTTTATAAACAAGGCCGTAAACTAGTACTCACCGACACTGGCCGAGTGGTATTTAATTATGCGGAAGAAATTTTTTCGCTGGGTAGAGAACTCAGCAATACCTTGAAGGGCCGACCAACCGGAAGGGCTCTGCGTCTGGTGGTGGGGGTGGCGGACGCACTACCGAAGATGGTGGTTTACCGCTTACTGGCGCCGGCTTTTCGCTTACCGGAACCGGTGCAGGTTCTTTGTTACGAGGACAAAACCGAGCGGCTTTTGAGCGAGATGGCCATGCAAGGGATGGATATAGTTTTGTCCGATGCGCCACTGACACCGACCAGTGGCGCCAAAGCGTTTAACCACCTGCTCGGCGAATGCGGGGTGACCGTTTTTGGCGCGCCGGCTTTGGCCGCGACCTATAGTCAAAATTTCCCGCGCTGCTTGAGCGGCGCGCCGTTCTTGCTGCCGACCGCCAATACGTCGTTGCGGCGTTCGCTGGATCAATGGTTCGACGCCGAAAGCATTAGCCCGGCTATCCAGGCCGAAATTGAAGACAGCGCGTTAATTAAAACCTTCGGTAGCGGCGGAGTGGGATTGTTTGTCGCCCCGAGTAATGTCGAAGCGGAAATCCAAAGCCAGTACGGTGTGCAGGCCATCGGCCGCATCGACTCGGTACATGAGCGCTTCTATGCCATCACCATGCGCCGTAAACTTAAGCATCCGGCCGTGACAGCGATTCTGGAAAATGCGCGGGATAAATTGTTTCCCGCATAATATGCCGAGCGATTTTGGTTTGAGAGGAGAGCGGTATAGCTGCTATCGGTCAGCGTCACGCTATCAAAGCTTTGAATCCATCCCCTCCAATTCGTAATCACTGAGTTAGCTACTGCCGTGTTAGCGCTAACAATGTGTTACCCTGCATAAACAGTCTCCCGTTTCCGGGTAACTCCGCGAGTGCCTTTTCGGCCTGCATGCCTCTTTTCAGGAAGCGTTGTGCCCTTCGATCAGAACCTTTTCCTGATGCACAACCTTGTCGCTGTAACCCTCAATGTCAGATTATCGTGTCAAATTCGAGACCGTCACCGTTGCCGGTTTCGATTACGTGATTCGTTCTTTAGCCGATTTGCAGCAATATGCCGATCCGTTCGGCGAGGCTGAGCTGGCCGGGATTTCGTCCGCCAGTTGGTCGCTGTTCGGCAAGGTTTGGCCGTCCGCGCGGGTGCTGGCTTTGGCTATGCATAGTGTCGATTTGGTGGGGAAGCGCGTCCTGGAAATCGGCGCGGGTTTGGGGTTGGCCAGTCTGGTGATTCACCGGCGGGCTGGCGATATTACGGTCAGCGACTGGCATCCTTTGAGCGAGACGTTTCTTAACGAAAATCTGCTGCTAAATAAACTGGGGCCGTTGCAATATAAAACTGGCAATTGGGAAATCGGCAATCCGGGCTTGGGTCAGTTTGATCTGATTATCGGCAGCGATGTGCTTTACGAACGCCAGCAGCCCGAGCAGTTGGCTAAATTCATCGACCGGCACGCCGCGCCGAATGCACAAATCATTATTGTCGATCCTGATCGCGGCAATCGTGTGGGATTTTGTCGGGAAATGACGGCTTTGGGCTATGGCTGCACCAGCCGGATTGCCGAACGTCTGACTGAAAACGGCGAGCATTACAAAGGCCGATTTCTGACCTTCAGCCAAGTGGTCGTTGGGGAAGCGGCATGACCGGGCGCGATAACGCCTTGTGGTTGCAGTTTTGGCGCGACCGGCGTACCGATTTTCATCAGATTGCTGTCAATAGTTTGCTGGCGCAATTCTGGCCGAGCCTGAACGCGGCCCCAGGCAGCCGGGTATTCGTACCTTTGTGCGGCAAGAGTCTGGATATGCTTTGGCTGGTCGAGCAAGGGCATCAGGTCATCGGTGTCGAATTGAGCGAAGTAGCGGTAAAGGCCTTTTTTAAAGAAAACCGCCTGCGGCCGGTGCGGCGGCGTTTGGGTAAATTTACGCTGTGGCGTAGCGGCAGATTAAGTATTTTGTGCGGTGATTATTTTGCGTTGAGCGCCGCCGAATTAGGGAAAATCGATACCGTTTACGACCGGGCGGCCTTAACCGCATTGCCCGAAGATATTCGCGGGCAATATGTGTCGCAGCTGCGACGCATCGTGCCGGAGACCGCGACTATCTTGCTGTTGACTGCGGAGGACCTTGAGCTGGAATGTGTTAGCGATGAGACTGACGATGTTTCCGACGAAATCATCGCGTTATACGGCAAGGACTTTGTGATCGAACTCAGTCATGTGCAACGCATAGACGAGGCGGATTCGCAAGCGTTTGCGGCGGGTGAAGCCGGGCTGTACAAGGTTTATCACTTGTCCTGTAAAACACCGAACCAGACCTAATTTCGGTATATTGTCTGCGGCGCGATTGCTCATAAAACAGGGGACATCGCCGCTAGGTCTGGATACAATCCCGGCTGCTTCGTTAACGTGTGTCCATAGCGTTGCGAAATTCATAACCACAGTTTTTTTTACCCATAATTGCGAGCGCCTTGCTATCTTTGACCAGACTTTTGCCATGCGTAAGTCGGGTATAAAAATCGGTTGAGCAGGCATCATTCAAACCAAGCAAATCTCTTGAAAACAAAATTAGCTTTTTTAATTCTTTCCCTATTCGTGGCCTTGGAGTCCGGCGTGAGTGCAGAAGAAACAAACGATAATGTTGAAGCGCAGGTCCAGGCCTTATTGGCGCAAATGAGCCTGGAAGAAAAAGTCGGGCAGATGACCCAGATCGACTTCAGCGTGGTTTCGGTGGTCAACGGCGAGATTGCCGATAATCCCATCGATCAGGCCAAACTGGAAGATGCCATCTTGAACCGGCATATCGGTTCGATCCTGAATACGCCCACCACGCCGAATAACCAAACCCAGCCCATCGAAAAATGGCGGCGGATGACCCAGGCGATACGCGAAGTGGCGGCAAAAAGCCGGCTGAAAATTCCGGTGCTGTATGGTATCGACGCAATTCATGGCGCTACCTATACCGAAAACGCGGTGTTGTTTCCGCAAGCCATCAGCATGGCGGCCACGTTTAATCCCGATTTGGCTCTCAAAGAAGGCGAAGTGACCGCGCGCGAGGTTAAGGCGTCGGGTTTAGATTGGAATTTCATGCCGGTGATGGACATCGGCCGGCAACCGCTGTGGCCGCGCTTGTGGGAAACCTATGGCGAGGACGTACATCTGGCCGTGACGATGGGCAGTGCGTATATCCAAGGTCATCAAGGCGACAATTTTGCGGACGCCGACAAAGCGCCGACTTGCTTGAAGCATTATGTCGGCTATAGCTATCCCTTAAATGGCAAAGACCGCACCCCGGCCTGGATAGGCGAACGCGCCTTGCGCGAATATTTTCTGCCGGGTTTTGAAGCGGGCGTGAAAGCCGGATCACCGACAGTGATGATCAATTCTGCGGAAGTGGACGGTATTCCCGGTCACATCAATCATCATTACCTGAATACTATTTTGCGCGGCGAAATGGGTTTTAAAGGTTTTACCGTATCTGATTGGGCCGACATCAGCCGTTTGTATACCCGCGACAAACTGGCTGCCTCGCCGCGCGAAGCCGTGAAGATGGCGGTGATGGCCGGTGTGGATATGAGCATGGTGCCGTTTGATTATTCGTTTTACGACTTGTTGCTGGATTTAGCCAAAACCGGCGAAGTGCCGATGACTCGCATCGACGAAGCGGTGTCGCGCATATTGCGAGTTAAATATCAAAGCGGTTTGTTTGACAGACGCGAGCCGGCGCTGGCTGTAAAAGGCAATTTTGTCACTGATGACGCGGTAGCTGCGAATCGCCAAGCGGCGCGGGAAGCGATCATCCTGGCGAAAAACGATCAGCATATTCTGCCCTTGAGCAAGCAAGCCAGTATTCTGGTGACCGGACCGACTGCGAACTTGTTGAGCGTCATGAACGGCGGCTGGACCATCACCTGGCAGGGCGCTGCCGAACATTTGTATCCCAAAGATAAGCCCACCTTGTTACAAGCCCTGCAGAAAAAAACCAGCGGTAAAGTGACGTACGTGGGCGGCAAAAATTTCAGCGACGAAATTAATATCGAGCAGGCGGTGACTCAGGCGCGGCAGCACGATGTGGTGATTTTGGCGCTGGGCGAAAAAACCTATACCGAAACCGAGGGCAATATCGAATCCTTGCATCTCGATCCGGTGCAGTTGCAACTGGCCAGAGCCATATTTGAAATTGGCAAACCGGTGATATTAGTCACGTTCGGTGGCCGGCCGCGCATCATCACCGAAATAGCTAACAAGGCGCAGGCGGTGGTGTTGGGCTTTTTGCCGGGCATGGAAGGCGGGGCGGCGATGGCCGATATTTTGTTCGGCGATACCAATCCCAGCGGCAAATTGCCGATTTCCTATCCGCGCGATACCAACGATATCGTGATGTACGATCACAAGCCTATAGAGGCATTCGAGAGCAATCAGTATCGACCGCTGTATCCGTTCGGCCACGGTTTGAGTTACACCACGTTCCAGACCAGCGGTCTGCGTCTGAGCAAAGATAGCATTGCGATGGGCGAGAATATCGATCTGACGGTTAAGGTGAAAAATACCGGCGCGCTGACCGGCAAGGAAACCGTTATGGTGTATTTGCACGATGTCGCGGCGTCGGTGTCGCGGCCGGTGAAACAACTGAAGGCGTTTAAAAAGGTCGAGTTAAAACCCGGCGCGGAGCAGACCTTGCAATTTAGCTTAACGCCTCAGGATATGTCGTTTATCGGTGTGGATATGCGGCGCATCGTCGAGCCGGGCGAGTTTGAGGTGATGGTCGGAAACGAAGTCGCACGTTTCCAGGTTTCCAAACCCTAAATCAATTTGCGGGATTAACTCATGCCGGATCAACAAAACCAGGGTAAACCATCTTACGCGGGTTCGTTAAGCATTCTGACCTCGCTGTTTTTTATTTGGGGCTTTATCACTTGTCTTAACGACATCCTGATTCCGCAGTTAAAGGCGGTGTTTACGCTGAGCTATACCCAGGCGATGTTGATCCAGTTTTGTTTCTTCACCGCTTATTTTTTGATGTCGGTGCCCAGCGGTTTTCTGGTGGAAAAAATCGATTACAAGGGCGGTATCATCGTCGGTTTGGCGATTGCCGGTTGCGGTTGTTTACTGTTTTATCCGGCGGCGGGTCTGCATTCGTACCCTTTGTTTTTGGGGGCATTTTTTGTGCTGGCTTCCGGGATTACTTTGTTACAGGTTTCCGCTAATCCTTACGTGACCGTGCTGGGCGATCCCCATACCGCGTCCAGCCGCTTGACCTTGACCCAGGCCTTCAATTCCTTGGGCACCACGCTGGCGCCGTATTTTGGGGCGTTGTTTATCTTGTCGAATGCGGTTAAAAGTGCCGAGGAGATAAAACTGCTGGACGCTGAGCAATTGTCGGCTTATCAAGCGGCGGAAGCGGCGGCGGTGCAGAATCCGTATTTATTTCTGGCGGCAGTCTTGTTCTTAATGGCGGCAGTGTTTGCGATGCTGAAGTTGCCGAAGATTAATCAGCAAGCCGAGGCTGGTGGCGCGCACGAAGAGGGCGGCAGTGCCTGGCAGTATTCGCATTTGGTATTGGGCGCCGTGGCGATTTTTGTTTATGTTGGCGGTGAAGTGTCGATTGGCAGTTTTCTGGTTAACTTTCTCGGCGAGCCGGATATCGCCGGTTTGGCTGAGCAGGATGCCGGCAAATACGTGTCGTTTTACTGGGGTGGGGCGATGGTCGGCCGGTTTATCGGTTCGGCGGTGATGCAGAAAATCCATCCCGGCAAGGTGCTGGCGTTTAACGCCTTGGCCGCGGCAGCTTTGGTATTGGCGACGATGTTGGGCAGCGGCACACTGGCGATGATTACGATACTAGCGGTGGGTTTGTGCAACTCCATCATGTTTCCCACCATCTTTTCGCTGGCTTTAACCGGCTTGGGCGGGCACACCGGCCAAGGCTCCGGCATTCTCTGCGCCGCCATTGTTGGGGGGGCTATTTTACCCCTGCTGCAAGGCGCATTTGCCGATCATATTGGCATTCAGCACGCTTTTTTTATCCCTTTAACCTGCTACTTGTACATCGCCTTTTACGGTTATCGTTGCCGCCAGTTGTAATTAAACCTGCTCTTTAACCTTTCAAGAATTTTGCCCGGTTCGGCGACTGTATAATCAAGTTGGGGATAGCTGATAACGGAAGCTCACCATCCGTGCCACCCAGCTTCACTGCTTCCTTGGGCATGCCGTAGACCACGCAACTAGCCTCATCTTGGGCTATGCACAGCGCCCCTGTATCGTGCAATTCCTTCATGCCGTGTGCGCCATCGTCACCCATGCCGGTCATAATTACGCCCAGCACATTTTTGCCTGCCGCTTGCGCAGCGGAACGGAATAGCACGTCCACCGAGGGACGGTGGCGGCTCACTAGCGGGCCATCCTTGATTTCTACCCGGTATTGCGCACCGCTACGGCGCAACAACATGTGTTTGCCTCCTGGCGCGATCAAGGCCAGTCCGGGAATCACCCGGTCGTTTTGCTCGGCTTCCTTGACAGTGATCTGGCATAGGCTGTCCAGCCGTTTGGCGAATGCGGCGGTAAACGCCTCGGGCATGTGCTGGACGATGACGATACCCGGCGTGGTGCGGGGTAGCCGCGTCAACACGTATTCCAAAGCCTGGGTGCCGCCGGTTGAAGTGCCGATGGCGACGACGCGGTCGGTGGTTTCCGTCATCGAGATCAAGCTTGTTGGGGAAATCACTGCGTCGGCAGTTAATTTCGGGCTGCCATCCAGGGGCTTGCCGGTTGGGGCCGCCGATTTTTTTAGTCTGGCATGCGACGCACCTTTAATCGCATCGGCCAGCAGCGTTTTCGAGTCTTGCAGAAAGCCTTTCAGGTTAACGGTGGGTTTGGTGATGATGTCAACGGCGCCGGCACTCATGGCCTGCATCGTGACTTCCGCGCCTTTTGCAGTGAGCGTCGAGCATATCACCACCGGTGTCGGATGTTCATGCATCAGCTTCTTCAGGAACGTGATACCGTCCATGCGCGGCATTTCGATGTCCAGGATAATGACATCCGGCCAGTCTTTTTCCATGCGGGTCAAGGCAAAGATCGGATCCGGCGCGGCTCCAATTACTTTGATGCCCGGCAGGCTGTCGAGCAAGCCGGTCAAAACCTGCCGTACCACTGCAGAGTCGTCGACAATAAATACTTTTGTGTCTGTCATAGTGTCCTTTGGTTTGCCCGTTAATTGTCTTGGATTGTTTACCAAAATTCGGCACTGCTTCTGGATTTTTCATGTTCGTCGATATTTTTCTTCCAGTAGCGACGTTCTTCTTGTTCCAGTAACACTTCTTGGTTGTGGTCGATTTTTTTGATAAACACCGAATAGTCGCTACCGACGAAATGCACGTTTCTGCCGATATTGCCGCCTAGACAGGCACTAAGCATAGGAATGTTTTCTTTTTTTAAAAACTCTTTTATGAATAAAACATTCACATCGCCCACGGTTTGTTTGCGTTTTTTGTCTTCACGTAGCTTTAAAACATTGCCACCGCCGAAACATTTGGCTTGCAGATTGAGCCGGTTGGCGCCGAGCTTCATCATGTCGTTGATCAGTAATTCCATTGCATAAATGCCGTAACGGCCCTCTTCTGATTCGATGATAGGCATGTTGTTGGAGTGAGAACGATAAGCCAGCAAAAAATGATTCATACCGAATACCCGGTTGATTGGATCGTACAGGCAGGCTGCCACGCAAGAGCCCAACAGCGTCGAAATGACTTCCGGTTTGCGGGAGGCATAGAATTCCCCCGGGTCGATGACGATACGTTGGGTATCTCTGAAGGGCAGGACTTTCATGGTTTCCTGTATATCGAGGGTTTGATCATTTGTAACTGTTCGGTGACCCGATGCAGACTTTCCGAATGACTGATGATGAAATGCCCGCCAGGCTTTAGGGCGGTAATCAGCCGTTCGACTACCTGTTTTTTGGTGTCTTGGTCGAAATATATTAGAACGTTACGCAGAAAAATCACTTCGAACCTACCCAATGCTGGCGGCAGTGAACTCATCAGATTGACCTGATCAAATTTGACTCGGCTGCGCAGTTTGTTATCCACGCGAAAAAAACCTTCTTGGCTACGCACGCCCTTCAGACAATATTTTTCTAGCAGACGTTTGTCCATATGATCCAGTCTGTCCAGCGGGTATACGCCTTGACGGGCAATTTCCAGCACTCGGGTACTCAAATCGGAGCCGAAAATCTCCCAATTGCGTATGCCTAGGTTCTCCGCCAGTACCATCGCTAAAGTATAGGCTTCTTCTCCTGTCGAGCTGGCCGCACTCCAAACCCGAAATTGCTCGCCGCGCCAAGGTTTAAGAATCTGCTGCTGAAAGTATTCGAAATGTTTGGGTTCTCGAAAAAAATAGGTTTCATTGGTGGTCAGAATGTTGACCAGCGTTTGAAATTCATCAGGATAATCGGGGCTGATAGCCAGCTGATAGTATTCGCCGTAACTATGCAGCTGGTAATAGTCGAGCCTCTTGGCTAGCCGGCTGGCTACCATGACTTTCTTTTCCGGTGTCAAAGCGATGCCGGCATGGTCGTAAATCAGACGTCTGAAGCGTTCGAATTCTTCGGTCGTGATAGGGGCTATGCTAATAAAATCTTCTCCGTTAGTAAGGATTTACGAAGCAATTATGTCAGTAATTAATTACATGAATTGCTGAGAACTTAACATTAACGAAAAACCTAAGATGGTACTGGGTTGAATGCAAGTCTAAAACTCTCTACTATCCTTAACATACCCAAAACCCAAACGGAATTCCCATGCTTCGAAAACCTTATCCTATAGCCAAAAGCCCCGGTCCACTTGGTTTTTATCTGTTGACGGTCGGGCTGGGAGTGATAGGCGGATTGTTAGCGTGCGTGCAAACCGGTTTCAGTTTGATCAGCATGGGAGCCACCGCTGCGCTTGGCTTTGCCGGCGTTCTGGTCGGGTCTACTTTGTACAACAAGCAGCAAGCCGTGCTGAATGAAGCTAATAAGGCTTGGCGTGGCGACGAAGACTTAAAGCTGCAAGATCTTGAAGCATACGCGATCGAGTTGGAGCGTTTGTTTCTGCAAGTAGTGCCCATTCTGCTCAGACAAGTACAAACATCCAGAACGCATACCGAACAGGAAATCACCGTGCTGACCAGCCGCTTTGCCGCCATGGTCAATCAATTGGAGAGACTGATTTCCGGTGGGGCGCAGAGCCGTCAAGGCCGCAGTGTCGACGTGTTATTCAGCGAAACCAGGGATGCCTTGACTGCGGTTCTAAAAGTTTTAAGTCAAATTCAAGACGTTGAGCACGCGGTAGTCGACGAGGTTCGTAAACTGTCCGCGCATACCGGTCAACTGGACACCATGGCGCAGGAAGTGCGCAAGGTCGCCGAACAAATCAATTTATTAGCGCTTAATGCCGCTATCGAAGCGGCACGGGCAGGCGAAAATGGCCGCGGCTTTGCGGTTGTCGCCGATGAAGTCCGTAAACTGGCCGGTTTTTCGTCGTCTACCGGGGAAAAGATCAGCCACGCTATTGCCGATATCAACAAAGCCATGGCCTCCACCTTGAAAATGTCCGAGGCATCCGGGTCTTCGGACGACAAATCGATCCGCGATGCCGAACACGCCATCCGCACCGCACTGGATGATTTAAGGGTGGCCTTGGATATGTTCAGAAACGATGCGGACCAATTACGTGGCAACAGCGCGCAAATTCGTGATGAAATTTTCTCGGTGTTGACGGCGTTCCAGTTTCAGGATCGGGTCAGCCAAATGCTGTCGCATGTCGAACACAATCTAAACAGCCTGCAAAGCGCGGTGGACGCTACGCGTAATAGCGGCGAACGCCAAGCGAATAGTCTGGATGTCGGGGCAACTTTGGCTCGAATGGAGCTCAGTTACACGATGCCGGAAGAATTATTGAATCACTCTTCCGGGACGGCAGTGAGTCACCAAAGTACTTCCGCCAACGACGAGATTACATTTTTCTAAATTTAATGAAGGATTGAGTAATGGCTAAAACCATCATGATTGTTGATGATTCGGCATCCATCCGGCAGGTTGTCGGTATTGCCCTTAAAGGCGCGGGTTACGATGTGATCGAGGCCTGCGATGGCCGGGATGCGCTGAGTAAATTAACCGGGCAAAAAATCAATCTGATCATCACCGATGTGAATATGCCGAATATGGACGGCATAACCTTTGTTACGGAAGCCAAAAAATTAGCGGCTTACAAATTCACTCCGATGATGATGCTGACTACTGAAGCCGCCGACGATAAAAAGCAGGCTGGCAAGGCGGCAGGGGCGAAAGCCTGGCTGACCAAACCGTTTCAGGCCCCCACTTTACTCGACGCGGTGTCCAAATTGGTGTTGCCTTAAAAACAACTCCGCCGCACAAGGGGAGAAAACCTTGGCTATCCAACTAAAACAACAAAAAAACGGCGTCACCCATCTAGCTATACAGGGTGAATTAACTATTTATTCGGTGCTGGAACACAAACAAGCACTATCCCAGTATCTGAGTTCGGCTAAGGACATGCAAATCGATCTTGCCGATGTCACTGAAATAGATAGTGCCGGTTTGCAACTGCTGATGTTTCTGAAGCAGGAAGCCGTCAGCCGCGATATCAGCTTTAGCCTCAGTCAACATAGCGAGGCGGTCGTTGAAGTGTTGGAACTGCTTAACCTGAGTAAGCATTTCGGGGACCCTATCGTAATCTCCGCAGATTGGAAATCATCATGAGCGAATTTGATGCTGCCTTAACGGTTTTCGCCCAAGAGGCTGAAGAGTTGTTGACGGATATGGAAGACGCTTTGTTGTCTCTGGAGAGCAAACCGGACGATAGCGAAACCATCAATAGTTTGTTCAGGGCCATGCACACCATCAAAGGCTCTTCCGGATTGTTTGGCTTCAATGTCATTGTGGGCTTTACCCACGAAGCCGAGTCCGTTCTGGATAAAGTGCGTAACGGTGAACGCAATATCGACGCGGAATTGATTTCTGTCTTACTGGACAGTAAGGATCACACGGCTAAATTGATCGAACATTGTTTGACGCAGAAAGACGCTGCATTACCGGCGAGTTTGGCGGCGGACGGAGAACGTTTGATTCGGCAGTTGACCGGACGGCAAACGACCGACATGCAGCAGAGCGACGATATTGTCCAGCTGGAAATTGAAGGCGGCGGCGAAATATCGGTGGACGACAACTGGCTCATTTCTTTAGAGTTTCAGAAAGATGCTTTCAGAAACGGCATGGATCCCTTGTCGTTTATTCGCTATCTGCGCACCTTGGGAGAGATTAAACAAATTCTTACCGTAGCCTCGGAGATGCCGGTCGGTGACGACATGGATCCGGAAAGCTGCTATTTGCATTTCAAAATTGCTTTTCAGAGCGATGCGAATAAACAGACGATAGAGGCGGTGTTTGATTTTGCCGCGGACGATTGCGATATCAAAATTTTGCCGCCTAATTCCAAACTAGAGGAATATCTAAATCTGTTGAATGCTCAGGATGACAATCATGTTAAGCGCTTGGGCGATATGCTGGTGCAGGTCGGCGCCCTGACTCAAAACGATGTCAATCATGCCTTGCAACGCCAGCAGGCGAGTGTTGATGCGGAACAGGTAGCCCCGAGCAAACCGTTGGGCGAAATACTGGTCGAGCAACACGTCGTACAGCAGCCATTGGTCGATCAAGCGCTGAAAAAACAGGAGCAGACCAAACAAAAACTGGCAAGCGAAGCCAATTACATTAGGGTCGATGCCACCAAACTAGGCCATTTGATCAATTTGGTCGGTGAGCTGGTGATTTCCAGTGCGGCGATGAATTTGATCGTTGAGCGGCATGGCCTCAGCGATGCCGGCGATGTGGCCGCCAGCATGAATGCCTTAGTCGGCAGTATTCGCGATACCGCATTGGAATTGCGCATGGTGCAAATCGGCGAAACCTTTTCCCGGTTTAAACGGGTGGTGCGCGACGTTAGTAAAGAATTGAATAAAGACATCGAACTTTTTATCAGTGGCGGCGAAACCGAGTTGGATAAAACGGTCGTCGAAAAAATCAACGATCCATTAACGCATTTGATCCGCAACGCCCTCGATCACGGCATTGAAAGTCCCGAGCAGCGGCTCGCCGTTGGTAAGCCGGCACAAGGTACCGTGCAACTCAATGCCTACCACGAATCCGGGCATATCGTGATTCAAATCGCCGATGACGGCGCTGGCTTAAATAGCGACAGAATACTCGCCAAAGCACTAGCCAACGGTTTGATTAAACCCGATCACGATTTGTCCCAACAAGACATTCACAATCTGATATTCGCCGCCGGACTTAGCACCAAGGATCAAGCCACCAATTTATCCGGGCGCGGTGTCGGCATGGATGTGGTGAAAAAAAATATCGAAGCCTTACGCGGCTCCGTCGAGATAGACAGCGTAGAAGGCGAGGGCACCACCATTTCCATACGCTTACCGCTGACCCTGGCAATTATCGATGGTTTTATGGTCGGTACCGGTCAGGACCGCTACATCATCCCTCTAAGTATGGTGGACGAATGCATCGAGATGAATGCCAACGAATGCGAGATTGATGAATTACAGCATTACATTAATTTACGCGGCCAGGTTTTACCGTATTTGCGTTTAGCGGATTACTTTCGGAACGGTTCCCAAGATACCACTAGGAAGCGCGAGAGCGTGGTGGTGGTCAAATTCGGGCAAAGCAAAGCCGGGTTTGTTGTCGATGAATTGCATGGCGAGCATCAAACTGTCATCAAGCCTTTGGGCAGGGTTTTCGAAAAACTTAAAGGTATTACCGGCGCTACTGTGTTGGGCGACGGTAATGTAGCTTTAATTTTAGATGTGCAGGGTCTGATTGACTCGGCAACCAGTTTTAAGCACCGAAAAGTGCCGATGTATGAACAGTGAACTGTCTCCGTTAAGACCGTAGATTCTATTTTTGCCAGTGAAAGGCTGCACTTTTATCGGGAGAATTCCCCGTTACTTGAAGGCACTCTGTTCCGGCTTTAATTTATAAGGAATAAAAAAATGAAAATGACCGTGGTAAGAAAAATGATTTTACTGGTCGTGGTGGCCATTATTGGTTTGGCGGCTGTCGCCTGGATAGGCCAACGCAGTATGACCAGTGTCTACGAAAAAACAAATTTTGCTAATTTGAAGACCGTACCGGCGCTCTCGGCCCTCGGTGATGCCGGCCAGCGCCTCGGACGTTTACGGGTTAGGGTCTATCGGCATGTATTGACCGAGGATATGGCTGAAAAGGCAAAAGTCGAAGCGACCATTAAAGAAGCGCAGGACGGTATTGAGAAGGCGTTTGCACTGGTGGATAAAACGGTCGACGAGGGCAAAGACCGCAAGTTGTTCGAGGAAATGACAAAAACCTATAAGGAGTATGGGTTGTCTATCGATAAAATTATCGAGGTCTCTCGAAAAAATAATGATGCCGATAGTCGAGCGGTGCTGACAGCGGGTGCGCCAATCGCTGAGGAGTTCAACAGCAAAATCGATAGTTTCCAAGAATATGTCATTGAAGAGGGCAAAAAGTCTGCTGACGAAGCGGCGGCTGAAAAGGAAAGCGCAACCTTTATAGTGAATGTGATCAGTGCATCGATCTTGATATTCACGGGGATTCTGGGCTGGGTAATTACTCGCGGCATTATTCTGCCCTTGAATGAACTGCAACGGGTGGTGGACGCCCTTGCGCAAGGAGAATTTAGTACCGCCATTAATATCAATCGTGAAGACGAAATCGGCGTGGTTGCCAACGCCTTGAAAGACATGCGCGGACATTTGGTCAGAGTGGTGCAGGAAGTGCGTTCCAATTCAGAGGCCTTGTTAAGTGCATCGCAGCAAGTTAGTGCCACAGCGCAATCGATGAGTCAAATGGCGACCGAGCAAGCGGCAAGCGTTGAAGAGACCACCTCGTCCATTGAACAACTTAATTCGTCGGTACAACAAAATACCGAAAATGCCCACATCACCGAACAAATGGCGACCAAATCTGCCAGCGAAGCCCGGGATGGCGGTAATGCCGTAAACGAAACGGTAACGGCCATGAAACACATCGCCAAAAAAATTGGTTTAATCGAAGACATTGCTTACAAAACAAACCTGCTATCTTTAAACGCCGCCATCGAGGCCGCGTCCGCCGGTGAGCACGGAAAAGGTTTTGCGGTGGTAGCGGCAGAAGTGCGTAAGTTGGCGGAAAGTAGTCGGGTCACCGCCGAAGAGATCAATGAATTGGCCACTAATAGCGTGGCGATAGCTGAGAAAGCCGGTGGTTTGATCAGCGCAGTGGTGCCTAATATCGCTAAAACCGCCGATTTGGTCCAAGAAATTAATGCCGCGTCGATCGAACAATCCAGTGGCATCAACCAGATCAACGAAGCCATGCGCCAATTGGATAAGGCTACCCAGCAAAACGCCGCCAGTTCAGAAGAATTAGCAGCGACCTCAGAAGAATTAAATGGCCAAGCGACCCAACTGCAGCACGCCGTGGCCTTCTTTAAATTGGAGGAGGACAACAGAGCGCAAAATTACAGATCGACTCCGCCTGCACCTCGCCCAAATAGAGGTCCGGTAAGTCCCAGCTATGCTGCTAAGCCTGCAGCTCCGGCTTTAGCGGATGGGTCGATTAATTTTAACGACAAAGACTTTGAGCGCTTTTAATCTCTGGAGAACAGACCATGAGTAATCTGATTCGGAGAGAAACCGGCCAGGCAGTGGCGGTTCAGGAGCAGGTAGGCCAATACCTGACTTTTTTAGTGGGGACAGAAAGTTTTGCAGTCAGTATTCTGGATGTGAAGGAAATTATTGAGATTGCCAACGTGACGCGGGTACCGTTGACGCCGGACTATATTCACGGAGTGATCAATTTGCGCGGCAGTGTGGTACCGGTTATCGATTTATCGGCACGTTTAAGCCGGCGTTGCACTGAAGTCAGTAAGCGCAGTTGCATCGTCTTGGTGGCGGTTGAAACGAATGACTGTTCGCAATTGATAGGCATGTTGGTGGACGAAGTCAGGGAGATTTTAGAGATCCCGCCCGCCAACATTCAGCCGGCTCCTGATTTTGGTACTGATATTCGTACCGACTTTATTCAGGCTATGGCACGTGTCGACGACGTGTTTGTTATTCTGTTGGCGATGAATCGCGTTCTATCGCTTGACGAATTGTCGCTACTTGGAGATTTGGCTCACTCCCAGGAGCGGCTGGCCACTGTGGCTGACTAAGTAAAGTAAGTCGATTAACCGAACAAAAGGTATTAGTATCATCATTCGGTTGTAAGGCACGTGTCCGAACGATACTCGGGGAGAGTATGCATATATTCTCCCATTAGCCTATCCTCTTCTCGTATGTGTACCAACACCCACCGGGTGACGAATGCTTTGATAGCAGCAGGTTGCCAATGTCTATCGAAAATTGTTTCGGAAATTTCGTTCAGCTTTTCCAGCATCTGATTATGAGCGGATATATGTTGAACATAACCCGGGTATCGGCATTGTTTCATTAGCTGTTCTTCCGCTTCGAAATGCTCACGAACATGCTGATAAAACAGCATGAACAAATGCGTCAATGCCTCGCTGCTACCGGCTTCAACAATTTTGTTGGCCAGTTCGAACAGGTGCTGGTGTTGGGCGTCCACGGTTGCGTGGCCGATCTTGTAGTCATCTAGCCAGATAAACTCGCTCATAATTGGCTCCCTTCGTTATTTAAATGAACTCTTTGGTTCAATATAGTGAGTTGCCGGATTTCTGCTCCTGTTGGCTGGCGAAGTAGGCATTAATCGCTGCGTCTTCCGCCACTATATGAGCAATCCAGTCGTGCATGAAGCCTGGCACATCAAGTGCCTCCAGTTGTTGTTGCTGGTTGATGTCATTACTAAACTCCACCAATTTTTCCAGCATCAGATTATGCGTTTGCACATGATGTTGATATTCCGGATAACCGTTTTGCTTCATGAAGACTTCTTCAGCTTGAAAATGTTCCCTGACATGGTGGTACAGCAACATGATGTTCTCGGTTAGCGCGTGAATATCCTTCGAAGCTAGCAGTCGGTTTGCCAGACGGAATAATTCTTTGTGTTGTTGATCAACCTTTTCGTTTCCGAGCAGATAATGATTTTCCCAAACGAATTGGTTCATGTGGTTCCCGTAGTATCTTTTCGTGTTATTGCATCTTAAAAAAGCCGACTTCTCGCATTAGCGTTTGGCTTTGATCGTTTAACTCTTCAGCGGTGGCGGCCAATTGCTCTGAAGCTGCCGCGTTATGCTGAATCGCCGTGTCCAACTGTCCTACCGCTTGACTGATTTGCCGGACGCCGGCAGCCTGTTCGTCGGATGCGGTAGCTATTTCCTGTACAAGCGTAGCGGTTTTTTGAATGCTGGGCAGCATTTGGCTGAAGATACGGCCGGCGTTTAGGGCGATGTCCAGGCCTGCATTGGCTAGTTCGCCGATTTCGTTGGCGGTATCCTGGCTGCGGGTTGCCAACTTTCGCACCTCAGTCGCCACCACCGAGAAGCCGGCACCGTGTTCGCCCGCTTTGGCGGCGACAATCGAAGCGTTTAATGACAGCAAGTTGGTTTGGTAGGCAATCGCTTCGATTAGACCGATTTTTTCGGCGATTTTGTTCATCGCCTCCACGGTGTCTCTGATCGCGTGTTCACCGCTTTGCGCTGATTCGGCGGCGGTAAGTGCAATTTTTTCCGTAGTCTGGGCATTCTCGTGGTTGTGTTCTACCGACCCGGTCAATTGTTCCAGTGCGGCGCTGGTTTGTTCAATGCTGGCTGCTTGTTCGCAGCTGCTTTGACTGAGTGTCTGCGCGGCATTATTGACTTCAGTAGAGGCTTGAGCGATTTGCGCCGAACAGCTGCCGATGGTGCCGATTACATCGGCCAGACGTTTTTGCATGGTCAGCATTGCGGCAAAAATGCCGACATGTTGCGCCGCTTGTGGCATGCCCCGTCGCTCCAGTTTGCCGGCAGCGATATTGACCGCCAGATTATTGACCTGCCACGGTTCCCCGCCCAACTGAGCGGCTATGTCCTTGCGCAGTATCCAAAATAGCGAAAAAGACAAACCTGCTACCACAACAATAAACACGCCGTTGAACAACAAACGGCGAATGGCGCTGCTTTCAATCGCCTTAGACGAGTCTATGGTGTCCTTGGCGATATAGTTTTCCACTTCTTTCAATAGATTGATCTTGCCGGTTTGCATCGCAAACCAGTGGGCCGGGTCCACCCCAAAACCGCCCTTGTCGGCATGGCTGAGCGCCTTGCTGCGCATGGCCGCAGTTTCGTCAATGAACTGTCCGCGCAGCGTTTGTTGTAAAAAATCCAGGTACGGTTGGGGGGCTACCGAGGCAAAAATATCCAGATAAGTATTCTGAAAAGCGATCAGCGTCACCAGTTTTTCATACATGCCAGGCCCAAAAGCATCCTTGGCAAAAGTGTTGGCCAATACTGCCCGCTCCACGCCTGCTTGTTCCTTGCCTTTCAGGAAATTGGCGTAGGCATCCAGTTTGTGATTGATGTGCACATTGGTGCTCAACTGCGGTAATTGGGCGATGATGGCCAGGTAAGCGGCATTTAGATTGGAATAGTAATTGATGGTGGCTTCGCCGCTGGCGCGTAAAGCAGTGACTGACTGGCGAATCTCGTCGAGTTGGTCGATTTGCCTGTCTGCCGCCGCCAAACCCGCCTTCAGATTGGTTGCGGCGGCTTTGGTGTCGAATGTTTTGAGAAACGCATTCAGTTGTTTCAGCTTTTCGTCGGTGGCTAAGCGTTGTTGCTCGAGTTCTGCTTTGAATTTCTGGCCGCCGCTACCCAAATGCCCCACCGACAAACCGCGTTCTTTTTGTAATTCATGTACCAGATCGCTGGCGTACACGGAAAAGTCGGCCAAAGAGATAATCTTTCCCGCTGACTGCATCTCCACAATATGGGTGTAGACCACGAAGGAGGACATTAGCAGTAAGCCCGCCAACGGTATCAGCGATAGGGCCGCTATTTTGTGGCTGAATTTAACGGTTTTCAGGTCAAGCATGTCCACTCCCGGCGACTATTTATATGCTCAAGCATAGTCCAGGGTGCTTATACCTGCTACGTGCAAGGTCGAGGGAAACGGGCCGATTGCGTTCAAAAAAAACTCGCCGAATCGACTCCGTTCGCCTTTCTATATTTAGATTTAGAACAAACCGCTGATGACGCCGTCGTCGCTAATATCGATACGCTCTGCCGCCGGTACTTTCGGTAAGCCCGGCATGGTCATCATGTCGCCGGCAATGGCCACAATGAAGCCTGCGCCGTTGGCCAGGCGTACTTCATTGATTTCCACGGTATGGTCGGACGGCGCGCCCTTGGCGTTGGGGTTGGTGGAAAACGACATTTGGGTTTTGGCCATGCAGACCGGGAAATGGCCGTAGTTGGCTTGCAGCGCCTTCAGCTCGGCAACGATTTTCGGGCTGGCGCTGATTTTTGCCGCGCCGTAAAGTTTGGTGGCGATGGCTTCGATTTTATTCCACAGCGGCAGTTCGCTGTCGTAAACGAAATTAAAGCCAGGCTCGCGGTGATCGACGATGTTCAGTATCTCTTGAGCCAGTTGTTCCGCACCAGCCCCACCGTGCGCCCAGTGCTTGGCAACCACGCATTTCACGCCCAAGGCTTCGCATTTTTGCTGCAACAAGGCGATTTCGGCGTCGGTGTCGAAAGTGAAATGATTGATACTAACCACGCAGGGCAGGCCGTAATGCTGGGTGATGTTACTTAAATGCCGTTCCAGATTGGCAAAGCCTGTTTCCAATGCTGCCAGGTTTTCCTGGTTCAAGTCGTCTTTGGCGACGCCACCGTGGAATTTCAATGCCCGCACCGTCGCGACCAATACTACAGCCGAGGGCTTTAAGCCGGACATGCGGCATTTGATGTCCAGAAATTTTTCCGCGCCCAAATCGGCGCCAAAACCGGCTTCGGTCACCGCATAGTCGGCCAGCTTCAACGCCGTTTTGGTAGCGGTGACGGTATTACAGCCGTGAGCGATGTTGGCAAACGGGCCACCATGAATAATCGCCAGATTGTTTTCCAGCGTTTGCACCAGGTTAGGTTTGATCGCATCTTTTAATATGGCCGCCATCGCGCCATGAGCTTTCAGATCGCTGGCGTAAACCGGCGTGACTTTATCGGATTTGTAGCCTATGACGATGCGACCCAAACGTTCTTTTAAGTCGGCACGGCTGGTGGCCAAGCACAGAATCGCCATTACTTCCGAGGCGACCACAATGTCGAAGCCGTCTTCGCGCAAATAGCCATTAGCGGGTCCGCCCTGGCCGATGGTGATTTTGCGCAACGCCCGGTCGTTCATGTCGATCACGCGCTTCCATTGAATGCGGCGCGGGTCGATGTCCAGTTTGTTGCCGTGATTGATATGGTTGTCGATCAATGCCGACAATAAATTGTGCGCCACGCCGATGGCGTGAAAGTCGCCGGTGAAATGCAGATTGATGTCTTCCATCGGCACCACTTGCGCGTAGCCGCCGCCGGCCGCGCCGCCTTTTACACCGAAGCAGGGGCCAAGCGACGGTTCGCGCAGGCAGATAATGGTTTTCTTGCCGATGCGGTTCAGCGCGTCACCTAAACCTACCGTGGTGGTGGTTTTGCCCTCGCCGGCCGGGGTAGGGCTAATCGCGGTGACTAAAATCAGTTTGCCGTCGGTTTTATCGGTCAGGCTGTTGACATATTCCAGCGAGATTTTGGCTTTGTAATGACCGTAAGGGTCCAGATGTTCGGCGGGAATGCCGAATTTTTCGCCGGCCAAATCGATAATCGGGCGCATGCTTGCCTGTTGGGCAATTTCAATGTCAGACATGGTAGTTCCTAAATACTCTGAGAAATGTTGCAAAAGCAGAGCAGCCGGCGGCTGCGATGGGCGGATATTGTAGAGTTCAACGGCTTGGGCAGCCAGAAATTTAATGGAGAAAAGCCGGCAAGGCTAGGCGGGCAGGGCGCTGCCGGCTTTTCGGCGATTAAGGTCGTCGCACTGGACAACCTGTCGCAATAAGCGGTTTAGTAAGTAATCACTTCGCTACCTTTACCCACCAACACCACATCCGCGGCACGGATCGCGAACAGACCGTTGGTGATTACGCCGGGGATATTGTTGATGGTTTTTTCTAACTCGACAGGATCCAGGATGCTCAAATTATGCACATCCAGAATCTCGCAGGCGTTGTCCGTGATATAGCTGACGCCGGTGTCTTTGTTCATGCGCAATTCGGGTTGGCCGCCCAGTTTTGCCAATTGGCGCGCCACAAAGCTGCGCGACAAGGGCAATACTTCAACCGGTAACGGGAACTTGCCCATCACGTCCACGCATTTGCTTTCGTCGACGATGCAGACAAATTTTTTGCTGGCGCCGGCGATGATTTTCTCGCGGGTCAGCGCGCCGCCGCCGCCTTTAAGCATTTTTTTATGCGGGGTGACTTCGTCGGCGCCGTCTACGTAAATATCCAAATCGCCGGATTGATTGAGGTCGATGACGCGAATGCCGATGGATTGTAAGTGTTCGGTGGTTTTAGCCGAGCTGGATACCGCGCCTTCGATGTCTCTTTTGAAATCGCAGTCGGCCAACAGATTGATTAAATGGGTGACGGTGGAGCCGGTTCCCATGCCGATGATGGGCACGTTTTTCAAATATTGCAGGGCAGCCTGAGCGACTTGTTTTTTTAATTCGTCTTGAGTCATGGTGATGGTCCTGATGGATTGCTCTTATAAATCTGACACGGCGTTTAACCCGTCATTGTATGGGATAATAACCGATTGACGCTGATCTCTCAGCAGTTTTTACGCCGACACAGCCACAGAGGACCAACGCATGGACGGCAAAGGCGCCAGCAGTTGCCGAGGACAAAAATGCAGACATATATAGAAAAAATATTACGGGCAAAAGTCTATGACGTTGCCGAGGAAACCCCGTTGGATTTTGCCGCTACGCTGTCGGAGAAAATCAACAATAAGGTCTATTTAAAGCGTGAAGATTTGCAGCCGGTGTTTTCTTTCAAATTACGCGGTGCCTACAACAAAATAGCCTCTTTATCGCCCGAGCAAACTGCGCACGGCGTTATCGCCGCGTCGGCCGGCAATCACGCCCAAGGTGTGGCCTTGGCAGCCAAGAAATTGGGGATCAAAGCCCTGATTGTGATGCCGAAAACTACCCCGGAAATCAAGATCAAGTCGGTCAAGGCGCGCGGTGCGAAAATCGTGCTGCACGGCGATTCCTATGACGACGCTTACGGGCATGCCATGGAACTGGTTGCGGAAAAAGGCATGACCTTCATCCATCCTTACGACGACCCGGAAGTGATAGCCGGGCAGGGCACCGTTGGCATGGAAATCCTGCGCCAGCACAACGGCGATATTCACGCGATATTCGTCCCGGTCGGTGGTGGTGGCTTGGTCGCGGGTATCGCCGCTTATGTCAAATTCGTGCGCCCGGATATTAAAGTCATCGCTGTCGAACCGGACGACGCCGATTGTTTGAATCAAGCCTTAAAGGCCGGTCAGCGCGTAATATTGGAACAAGTCGGTTTGTTTGCCGACGGCGTGGCGGTGAAGCAGATTGGCGAGGAACCTTTTCGCATCGCCCGGCAGTATGTCGATGAGGTAATCACAGTGAGTACCGACGAGATTTGCGCGGCCATCAAGGACATCTTTGACGACACCCGCTCGGTCGCCGAGCCGGCTGGCGCGTTGGCGG
This sequence comes from Methylomonas sp. 2F7, assembly GCF_057126975.1. Taxonomy (NCBI): domain Bacteria; kingdom Pseudomonadati; phylum Pseudomonadota; class Gammaproteobacteria; order Methylococcales; family Methylococcaceae; genus Methylomonas; species Methylomonas sp. 2F7. The sequence goes on along the minus strand of NZ_CP195203.1, from coordinate 2,686,955 downwards.
TGGCGGGTTTGAAAAAATATGCCGAACAACAGCATCTACAACAACACACCCTGATTGCCATCGACAGCGGCGCCAATATTAACTTCGACCGCTTGCGTTATGTTGCCGAGCGCACCTTGGTAGGCGAGCATAGAGAAATTCTGCTGGCGGTAGAAATACCGGAAGTGCCGGGCAGCTTTTTAAGATTTTGCAAAGTCATCGGCAAGCGCAGCATCACCGAATTCAATTACCGCTATTTCGATGCGCGCATGGCTCAAGTGTTTGTCGGTATTAGCAGCAGCGGCGCGGAAAACGACCGGCAGCATCTGATCCAGCAACTGGTTGAAGACGGTTTTCCGGTTACCGATATGACCGGCAACGAACTGGCCAAGGATCACATCCGCTATATGGTCGGCGGTCATGCGCCGTTCGAATTAAAAGAAAGCGTCTACAGCATCCAGTTTCCTGAGCGTCCCGGCGCATTGCTGAAGTTTTTGCTATCGCTGGGCAGTCAGTGGAATATCAGTCTGTTTCATTACCGCAATCATGGCGCAGCCTTTGGCAAGGTCTTGATAGGTTTACAGATCGACGGCGAGCAACGCCAGCGTTTTGAACAATGCTTGTCGGTTTTAGGACTTGCCTATCGGGATGAGACCGGTAATCCAGCCTACCGCCTGTTCGTTGGCGGCAGCGAATCTGCCGACATCGGTTGCTAAGCTTTTCCGCTCCGGTTTAGCCTCCCAATCTTAGGATCTTTTTAAAAAATCTCCCCCAGCCCCTCTTGTTCAAAGAGGGGAGAGTAACTTCGCAATTCGGTGCAATCAGAATCGCCGGACGTTATTTCCCACTAAATCCTTAAACCAACAAACCAGGTGCTTAATGTCCTAAGCGCTTCGGTAAATTATTCCGTCAAAATCCTTAACGCCCGGAATTATTGGCAAACAATTCGGGATTTACTCCTAACGACAACTGGGAAATCTCCAACATACAATGCGCGCCATTTTGTGCTATGGCGATTTGAATATAAAGATGCTTCTGTCAGACCCGAAAAACCGTCGTTTCCGCCAGGATACCCACAGGGCACAAGAGCGGGTAGCCCAAAGCCATGGAGGGCACGCTTCGACTTATCCATGCGATTTGGGCTCGGCTAAGGACCGCTTGATCGACGGTTTTTACAACTTGGCGGAAGCATCTTTATATTCAAATTTTAAACAGCCTGCTGATACGAAAACGGCCAGCATCTTGGGACTAAAGCGTCCGGGCGCAGCAAGATTTTCGATAAGTGCAAAACATGAATTATCAAGTTACTGAGGGTGTAATTGAAAATCGTCAAACCAGGGCACATCAAGGTGTTATGCATGCTCATGCTGCTGTCGGCAGGCTTTACCGTGCTTGCTGCCGCTAAGTCTTTCGAAATTCAGGAACTGGAGTTCAAAAACTCCCAGGTCTCCGACATCATCCGGGTTCTGTCAGAGGATGCCAATGTCAATATCGTCGCTACCCCGGAAGCAGGCAAAAAGAATGTGACGATTTTTCTAAAAAAGGTCTCCCTGGAAGACGCGATCCGCACCATTTGCCGCATCAGCGATCTTTGGTATCGGCGTGATGACGGCGATGCCGGCACCTTCAGACTGATGACCAAGGAAGAGTACGGTAAAGACCTGGTGATGGGCCAAGACGACAATGTGCGGGTGTTTCAGTTGCGCAACCCCAATGTCATTGCGGTGGCCATGGCTATTGAAAGTCTTTACGGCAATCGGGTGCGGGTATCCTACGGCAACGCCATGATGTTGAGCGGCATGGGCGGCATGAACGGACGTGGCGGTAACAGCCGTGGCGGCGGTTTCGGCAATAACCGGGGCATGGGTAATACCGGCTTCGGTGGCGGTATGGGCGGTGGCTTTGGTGGCGGATATGGCGGCGGTTTTCAAGGCGGTTTCGGTGGTAGCAGCGCCGGCAATATGTATGGCGGACGTAACAACCGCTTTTCCGGCGGCGTGGGAAGCCAAGGCGCTGCCGGTGGTCGCTATGGCAACTTGCAACAAGGCTTCCGCGAAGAAGTACCCAAGGATTTAAGCGTCGAACAACTCGCAGAACTTGGTGCCGATGGCAAACGCGTCGATCCTGGCGAACTGTCCGAGGTGTCCGGCATCAATAAAATTATATTCGTCACTATCAACGCCGAACATAACCAGTTGATCGTCAAGACCAGCGACAATGCAATTCTCAAATCCATTTCCAGTCTGGTCGAACAACTCGACAAGCCGCAAAACCAGGTGATGCTGGAAATGAAGATCATCGATGTCAAGGTTGGCGAAGATTTTAGTTCCCTGTTCAACTTCGAGATCAAAAATACCAAGATTCAAGGTGACAGCCTCAACCCCTTGATCATGGGCGGCGCGGCCGCTATGACCGGCGGCGGCAGCTTTGTTTACGAATTTCTCAGCGACAAAATCAAGGCCAATATCGAATTTCTGGAAAAGAACAATCGCGTCAACGTGGTTTCCAACCCCATGCTGGTGGCCTCCAACCATCGCCCGGCCAACCTGTTCGTCGGCGAGGAACGCATCATGGTGCGCGGCTATTCCATCGATAACATCGATAACCTTAACACCACCCGCACCATCACCACTCCGGAGACCGAGCTGGAAGAAATTGGCACTACCCTGGAAGTCACCCCGCACATCAACGCCGATGGCACTATTCACATTCAGCTTAGACAAGAAAACTCTACCCTTAACGAAGGCGCGGCTTCCATCCCTGTAACCAATAACACCAGTGGTGAAGTGGTGGATTTGCCGGTGGACACCATTACCACCGCTCGCATGGAAGGCGAAATTTTTGCCCGACATGGCTACACGGTCGCGGTGGGCGGTTTGATTCGCGACAGCTTTTCTCGTAACCGTCGCAAAGTACCTTATCTAGCCGACATCCCGGTGCTTGGCAACGTGTTCAGACAGACCGTCGATGCCGACAGCAAATCGGAAATGGTGTTGTTGATTACCCCCTACGTATTAAACCAGGGCAACGATCACCACGAAGAATATGATCCCACCGACAAATACCACCGATACGCACCGGATACCGCCATGCAGGCCAAGCCGGTGCCCAAACCGGAAAATCCCGACGAACCGGTGTGCGGCGAGTTTTGCGCGCCGCCGCGCCTGAGGGAGTCGGACCAATGAGCCGCAATATTTTTAACGCAATCCGCGCATTCCCCCGCAAGGGCTCGGTAAGCAGAGCGGCCAGTCTGGCGCTGGCCGCAATACTCTGTTCCGCTTGCCAGCCCAATCACATGGGCCTGGATACGCCAGCCGACATAGCTACCGAAAACTGCTACGCCTACCGCTACGGCGACAAATTGCGCAAGATCAATTTTGCCCAAGCCTTCGATTGGTGCCATCGCGCCGCCGGTTCGGGCGATGCCAACAGTCAGGCCCTGTTGGGCGAACTGTATTACCTGGGATTGGGCGGCCCGCAAGACATGACGCTGGCGGCCCGCTGGTTCGAATCCGCCGCCCGCCAGGGCCATGCGCATGCGCAATACATGCTGTACCGGGTTCACGCCACCAGCCCCAATCTGGAACAACAGGAAAAAGCCGACTACTGGCTGAATCAGGCCCGCCACAGCGGCTACAAACTGGCCTTGCCGGCGCAATGAACACCTCGCTTGAATTGAACAAGGAGACAAATAAATGACGAACAACCTTCACGACACGCAAGCCGAACCCGTCAAAAACAAGCTGATGGAATTGCTCGATGAAGTATTAGAGCACGACGGCTTTGGCGAAATTCGGGTCGAGGTAAAAATCCTCAAACGTCGGCAAAAAGAAGTGATTTTGCATTGCGGTAAACAATACCGCTTTGTGGTGGACAGCGGTTTATCGAGCCATGCCTGATGCTTGAGGTTGGCACGGCCCGTGTGGAAGTGCGGGAGAGTGGGAATAAGGCCGCTTTAGCCTTATTAATTCCCCTCTTTGGCAAAGAGGGGCGCCAGGGGAGATTTTCTAAATAATCCCCCATCTTTTTCTGCCCAGTGAGGACGAGGAAGACAAAGAATTCAGGACTAATCCGCGCACGGACGCGCATAACTAAACGAGTGTGATGGGGTCACATCAAAAAACCAAAAAAATAAGATGACCAACAGGCTGCGTGAGGCAGTTGCGGCATTTACATTTGAGAAAAACAGTATGAAAGCTAAACAACTGAAAAAACTACAACACAGACAAGCGGGTTTCACCTTGCTGGAACTGTTGGTCGTTATCACCCTGATCGCTACCTTAGCGACTGCGGCATTGGTGGCGTATGACGGTATTGGCGACAGCGCCCAAGCGACTGCCGCGTCGAATAGCACTTCTACCGCTGACGGTGCGATTCGTAACTACCGCGCGGTGACTCAACGCTTCCCTGATCAATGGGATAACTTGGTTACAACCGCAGGTGCCAGCCCTGCGTTCTTGTCCACACAGACAAGTGCTCGCTTTGCGAATTGGGCGGTACCAGCCTCAGCATCTGCGTTTGGTACCGCATTGAATACCGCGATGGCCGCAGTCGGTATTACTGAAATACAGGAACGCACCATTGCGACAACTACCGCTGGCGTAGAACCTAACTTGCAGCACAATGAAGGTGCCACCAATAACAACGGTGACGCCCAAGAAAACGACTGGGCTGCCGTCGCCAACGTCGCCATCCTGCCAACCTTTGGTACTGCGGCTTGCCAAGTCAACACAGTTGCACTGGGCGCTAAATTGGACGGTAACGCAATGGTGGCTGCCGACGGTAATCGTCAAAACGTCATCAACGACTCGCTGGAAAGTGACCAATGTAATCTGGTGATCGCTTTGGGCTTTGGTCACGATGCGGCGCATAGCACCAGCAACTCGTCAGTCGCAATTTCCACAGCGCCGACTTTCGTCAGCCAAAACATTAACCCGGCGACTACTTACGCCCGTTACATTGCCTTGTTCCATGTCGGCCAAGATGGCGCAAACGCCGGTACTGTTGACAATAACATCGTAGCAGGTGAATTGTTCACCAAACCGCGTTTACTTGCCGTGGTTGATACCGAAGGCCGTATGATCGACGAGAACATCGCTGATCAAAACCCTAACTAATTTTAGCTAGGTAAACCCTGATTCCCACGGTTTGCCGTGGGAATCCCTATTAGCTCTGGGCTTTGCGACAGAGTTTAGAGCTAGTAGGTATGGGGGTCTCGGAATCCCGAACGGTCGCGCTTGGGATAGCTGGCATCCTGTGCAGGTAGAAGCCTGAATGCGTTCCCACGCGGGAGCGTGGGAACGAGGTACTTACATAAGCGCCACGCGCATAACAACCAAAGATTGACTACATACGATGAAATCGCTCCACTTCTCCAAATTTCCACCGCTCAGCCTATTGCTATTGGGCTTGTTGCCGCTTTTGCCTTGGCTGGCGCCCTGGCATTTGCAACCGGTCATTACCTTTCATCTGGAATGGCTGGCGGTCGCCGGCGGATTGCTGGCTAGTGCGGTGGCATTGCCCGGCTTGTGGCGTAGCGCGCAATTGCAGCTTCCACGCACGCTGTGGTTACCGTTAACCCTGGCCGCCTACCTTGGCTTGCAAGCCAAGCTATTGCCGCAAGTCGTCGCCCCCCATGCCTATATGGGGATGGCTTATTTGGCCTGGGCCGCGCTGATGATGGTATTGATGGCATTTTTGCGGCAACAGTTTGGCGCCGAACGGGTCGGCGGCTGGCTGGCCGGCGGGTTGGTAACGGCTGCCGCGCTGGTGGCCTGGCGGGAGTTGTTCGGGCGTTTATCCGGGGAAATCGGCGACTGGGGTGGCGTGGGCCAAGCCAATAATTACGGCGATTTGTTGGCCTTGGGCAGTGTGTCTTTATTGTACTGGCATGCGCTTGGCCGATTGCCCAAGGTGGCCTTTGCGCTATTCGGTTTTAGCCTGATGCTAGGCTTGAGCCTGACGCCTTCTCGCAGCGTTTTATTGTATGGGCTAGCCATATCTGTCATTGCTTGGCGCTACCGTTCAACCTGGTTGAAACCAATCGGCGTCGGCCTGTTAGCTTATCTGGCTTTGCAGGGCTTGTGGTCGCTAGGTGTTTTGCCCGATGCGCAACTGAGCTCTGCGGAACGGATGCTGCAACAAACCAGCGGGGTATCGCCGCGCTGGCATATCTGGCAAGTAGCCTGGCAATTGTTTATGCAACAGCCCTTGCTGGGCCACGGTTTTGGGCAGTTCGACACTGCGTACTTTCAAGCCGGTCAATATATTCCGGCACTCCCCACTTATATCGAACACGCACACAACCTGATTTTGCACTTGTTGACCGAACTGGGTCTGTTACCGGTATTGCTGCTGTTGTTGGCTATCAGCCGTTGGATTCGTCCGGTTTCCGCCGCTGGCGAGGGGTCACCGAATCAAGCGTTTAAAACTTGGCTAATGCTGTTGGCGGCAATTTTGGGCATTCACAGTATGTTGGAATATCCACTCTGGTATGCGCCGTTTTTAGGTGTTGCCGCGATGGTATTGGGCTTGGGTGATGAGTTGAGCCGGCCAATAGCCTGGAACAAAACCGGCACTGTCATTTCCGGCGCCTGCATTGCTGCTGCACTCTCCGTGGCGGTTGTGCATGAAATGCACTATCTGCGAATGGAACTGGCCTTATTAGCGACGGTGGCGCAACCCTCTCAGCAACGCTCCGATCATCTGGTGGATGTCTGTCAGAACGCGGTGACGCAAGCGCCGTTGCTAGAGCCTTATGTGCCGATGATTTTTACATTTACCGGTCAACCCGATGATCTGGCGATGCGGCCGCAACTGACCGTGTTGGCGGATGTTGCCGTGCGTTTTGTGCCCGCCAACAATTTGGTGTATCGCCTGGCGCTGATGCAAGCCTTGAGCGGCGATCAGCAAGCATCCAAAAGCACGCTGAGCCGCGCGTTGGCAGCATATCCAAATGATGCGTCGAAGTTTATTGTCGACATTTTCCACCTTAAAGGCTCGGACAGCGGCAAGGTCAACTTCATGTTGCCGATGCTGGCTTCTGCGCTGGGCGCAAAAGTGGTTACTAGCAGCGGCGCGCCTGCCAAACAACTTTGAGTGAGGCGTTTGATTTGGTTCCCTGCCGGGGTGACGCGGGAGCATACCCAATAAGGCGTCAATGGGAACGAGGTATGGCTAGGTTTTTAATTTTCACAAGCAAGTAAATGAGGTGTTTATTGTTTGTTCTTTCCAGGATGTTGCGGTCTGTCGCGGCAAGCGTCGTTGCCGCGCGTTCCAAGTCCATGAAAATACGGCCGCAAGCCGGCTTTACGCTGCTGGAATTATTGGTAGTCATTGCGCTGATGGCGGTGCTGGCCGGCACGGCGTTGATGGCTTATGAAGGCGTGCAGGATCAAGGCCGCCAGGATGCCACGCGCTTTGAAATGGCGGAAATCCGCAGCGCTTTGTTGCGGTTTCGGCGCGATAGCGGCAGCAACGATTTTCCAGGGCAGGGTGTTTACGTCTGCGAGGACCCGGCAAACCCCGGCAAAATCAACCCGGATTTAGTCAATCTACCTGCCGAAGCGGGCACTACCGACACTGAAAAACTTGCTTGGTGCGAATCGCCGGCCAATTTCTGGATGCTGTTTGCCGATCCTCTGGGCAACGGCTGGAATCCGGACACCCGTCGCGGTTGGAACGGCCCGTATTTGCAACGCAAAAGCGGTCTGATGAGTTATGCGGGTGTCGATAATTTGTGGGTGATTACCGATGCTTATCAAGCCACTTATCTGCTGCTGGATTTGGATGATCCGGTGAAATCCCGTCTGCTCAGCATCGGCCCGGATAAAACCGACAACAACCCAACCCCCAGTTCCTGCCAGATCGCCGGCAGTGGCGACGATACCTTACTGTGTTTGTTGCGATGAACGTATTGATCGAAATCGCCAAAAACGCCAAAGCGCCGGCTATCACGCTCCGTTTATCCACCCTACATTCTGCGGGTTCGACACGTCGAAGATCCGAGCGCGGCTTTACCCTGCTGGAAATGTTACTGGTGATTTTTTTGATGGCGCTGGTGGCCTCCACCGGGCTGATGCTGACCGAAGGGGTGGAAGATCAAGCCAAATACGACGAAACCAAGCGCCGCATGGAATTGATCCGCAAAGCCATCGTCGGCGACCCGACCCGCACAGTGAACGGCGCGCCGGAGCTTAGCGGTTTTGTGGCAGATATGGGGCGCTTGCCATTATGTTTGGCGGAGTTGTTAAGAGTGGGTGATGAGGTGCTTCCTGCCACCGATCCGCGAACATTTGAATCGCCGTGCGACGACACCGTTATTGTTAGCGAGTGGAATCTGGATCAGAATACCGGTGTCGGCATCGGCTGGCGTGGGCCGTATTTACAAGTTCTTCCGGAATCCGGAGGCGGGCTGCGTTTCAGAGATGGCTACGGTAACGAAGGCGCGAATGCCGCCACTGATGCGCTGAATTCAGGATGGGATTACAGCGTAACGGGAACGACCACCAGTTTAAGCAGTGAGGGCATGGATTTGACGGTTGCGACCGATGACGTGACCGCGCCGCAATTGATTGTCAGCGCCGATTGGCAGGTGCAATTGCCGGCGGCAGTGAGTGTGACGTTTGAGAATCAAAGCGGCAATCCTATACCTGCGGTGGGTGCTAGCAACCTAAATCTTCAACTCCTGGTCTACTTGTCTGATCTGACAAGTGCCATTAAAGGTGACGACGGTACTGCTGAACTACTTGCTTTAACACCTACAGAGCCAGTTTTAGCTAACAGTAGGAAATCAGTCAATTTCATTCTCGATACTACTCCAACTATTGCCATCGGCATCCGCGCATATTCGATTGTTTGTTACGAAGCTCCGCCTGCAGACCCAGACGATTTTGTGATTTTCGACGGCGATTGCGATAAAGGCGCACCCAATCCTAACCCGAAGCCAGATATCACCAACATTCGCAGTTTCAGCGTCTTACCTCGCCAGACATTGAATTTGGCGCTGAATTGGATCATTCCATGAGTCCACTTTGTCCGAATCGTTCTCACGATGCTTTCCCACTGTGGCTCTTCGCTGCCATTAAGCCAAGGAAAAAGCTCCTTCTCCCTCCGGGAGAAGGTTGGGATGAGGGAGTCAAAATACCGCTTTTTCCCTTATTTATTCCCCTCACCCTAACCCTCTCCCAGGGGGAGAGGGAATCAACCGCTCTTAACTTAATGTTAGTGACGGATGACCGTGTGAACGAGAAGCGGCGGAGCCGAAAAATCACATTCCGGAAACCGCTTAAAAATCCCTTTAACCCAAGTATCCATGAAATTTAATCGTTTTCTCCCCTTCGCTACCCCGTCGCAGTTATTGGTCTGCGAGACCGATGGCTTTTCCTTGCGCGCCGCCGTGCTGCGCCGCTCCGATCAGGACATGGAACTGCTGTATCAGGCTAAAACCGAACAGGTGGATATGGCCGAAGGCCTGGGCGATGTGCTGACGGCGCTGAAAAACCAGGGTTGGCAGGGCGGCGGTTCCGCGATTCTGTTGTCGCCGGCGGTGTTTTCCACACTGGTGGAGTTACCGGTCAATCCTCGCAAACCCCGGCCTTTATTGCAGATGTTGGAACTGGCGCGCTGGGAAGCCGAGCCGCTGTTGCTGCAGCACGTTACCCGCTGGTCGGTAGGTCATTTATTGGTAGGCCAAGGTTATATGACCGAGGAACAGGCCCGGGCAGTGATGGATTTGCAGCAAGGCAAATCCAGGGCCGGCGGCGGCTTGGCGTTGGCTGAGCAGTTTTCTTTGCGGCGTTTCGGCGATTTGGCGGTGGAGTTGGGCTACATCAAGCGCAGTCAGCTCAATGCTTGCTTGACCGGGCAGGAATGGCTGAAAGCTGCTGACGAGGCGATCGAAGTGGGCTGGGCAGCGCAGAGCGCGGTGGAAGATATACCCGGCACTTTCAATTGGCTGATTAGTTGCGTGCATCAAAGTTTGTTGCAGCGCTGGTCGGACGCTTTCGCGCGGCAGGGGCTGAAGTTGCGGACCATGTATCCTTTAACCGGTTGCAGCGCGGCCTTGCTCCCCGGCACGGAAAGCCAGGCGGTGCTGCTGGAAACCCAACCCGGTCTGGGTTTTAGCACGCGGATAGCCGGTAGCGGTTTTACCGCGCTGCGGCATTATTTGAATCTGCACAAAGCGCCTCTGGATATTTGTCTGGAAAGCTACCATGCCCTGCATGCGCCGCCGCGCGAGCCGGTTTGGTTGGCAAGCTGGCCGCCGGCACCGCAGCTGGCGGAAAATCTGGAACACATGCTGGAACTGGAGTTGCACCCGCTAACCCATGCTGTGGTGGGGGATAAGGTTTCGCCGGGCATGGCCGGGGCGGCTTATCACGCACTGGGCTTGGCCGAAGACGAGCGTTGCGTCGGTGTGCGATTGGGCGGCCCGTTGCCGGCGCTGCGCGATCGCTTGGAGGTGCGAGCAGCGGCGCTGGTACTGGTGTTATTGGTGTTGGTCGGTGTGGCCGAATTGTCCTTGTGGGCGCGCAGAAGCAGCGTCGACAGTTACAAGCAACAGGTAGACGCCAGCTGGCAGAGTATCGACGAGGCGATTAAACGCATCACCGCCCGAACCGCAGAAATCGGCCAGATCAAGGACAAGATCAAGAGCTTGCGTACCGAGCAGTCGCGTCTGGAAAACCTGGCCCGCTTTTACGACGAAGATATTCCGGAGCGCATGGACTTGGTGAAAGGCGTGTTGGGTATGCTGCAAACGCTGGTTGACAATGAGGTGGTCATCGAGCGCTTGGATGAGCCGGACAAGTCGGCATTAAAGCCGGCGGCGAGTCCGGGAGCGAATTCGACCCTGCCGCCCAACCCTATAAATGATAAGCGCATCGAAGCGGAAAACCTGGTGCTGGAGGCCTGGGCGCTCAGCGACAGTGCTGCGCAGACCTTTATCAAGCGGGTGGGTGATGCCGCCGCCCGCTGGGATCTGCATGTTCGTGAGCCCAAAGTGACGTTCGGCAAAGGCCCGCTGAGCAGTAACGGTTTCAGTATTTCCTTGCGGCTGGTCAAATTGGCCGAGCCGGACGGCAAAATTATTCGTTTATCCAATCCAAACCCACATGAAACTACCCCCTTTGAGTAATCGCGAACAATGGTTGTCGGCCCTGGCTATCGGCGTGATCGTCATCGGTGGATACGCCTGGCTACGCTGGGTGCCTGCCAACAGGGAAATCGGCCAGTTGCAGCAAACGGCGGAAGCCACCGATAAACGCGTGCATACTGCGGAGATTCCGGAGGAACCGGATGAGGATGTCGAGCGTTTGAAGAGCCAATTAGCCGAACAAGAGCGTGTGCTGGCAGCCATCAAGGATCAGTCGGATAGTGTGGAAAAACACCTGGCTCCGGACGACTCGCAGTTCCTGGTCGTGAATATTTCCAAAGTGGCGCGCGATGCGCAGATTCATGTGCGCGCCAATGAGGTTTTCAAGGCTGCGGTAAACAGCAATGCCGCAGCGGTTCCTGCGGCCCCGGCAGTCGGTAAGAAAAACCGGAAAAACAAACCGGCGACCGTGACGCCGGCGGCTCCTGCCGTGTCCGCGACTGCCGTGATTCCGCCGTTGAGTGCCGGTTGGGTTGCGCGCATGTCGCCGGGTTCGTTGTTGGAAAGGCCGCTGCGGCGCCTGGAGGTGGAGGGCTCCTACCTGGCCTTGAACCGCTTCATTCACGATTTGGACCGGCTGCCGTTTCAAGTGGCGGTGCTGCGTATCAGTGTCGAGCGCATGCCGGTGTTGGCGATGCCGGGTTATCCGCAATCCCTGCTGGCCGAAGTGATCTTGGCGCTGTAAGCGTATGGCTATCAATGACGAACATCTATTGGAAGCCGGTGTACGCTGCGGCTTGGTTGAGGCCGCGCAACTGGAACGCCTGCGCCTGGAAGCCCGTCGGCAACGCTTAAGTCTGCTGACCATGGTTCAGGCCCATTATCGCTTTCCCTTATCGGCATTGCACCGGGCGGTGGCCGAGCAATACGGCATGCCGTATGTCGATCTGGATACTTTACAGGTGGAAAACACCTTGTTAAAAAAAATTCCGCCCAGTCTGGTGCAGCGTAAGTTGCTGTTGCCGGTTAGTGATGACGAGCAGGTCTTACTGATCTGCGGCGATCCGGGCGATCGGGCCGGCATCGATTCAGTGCAGCGCTTGTTGGGTCAGGTATTGCCGCTGGCAATGGCCGATCTGGCTTTATTGCAATTAAAGGTTAAGCAGGCATTGGCCGGAAAGTCGGCGCCGGAACAAAGCGGCGCGGTGACGGCGGAGACCGATACCGATTTGGTGGCCATGCTGGATGGCATTATCCGCGAAGCCTATTTTTACCGGGCCTCGGATATTCACTTGCTGCCGGATGCGCTGGGTCTGCGGGTCCGCTTGCGGGTGGATGGCAAATTGCGCGATTTTCCCTTGGTTGCCAACGCCGGTGCGGCTGCTGCTTTGGTGTCGCGGGTCAAAGTGCTGGCTGGCTTGGATATCGCCGAACAGCGTATGCCGCAGGACGGCGGTTTTTCCTATCAATTGCCCCGGCCCATCGACAAGGGTTTTAACATTCGGGTGGCGACTGCACCGACCCGGCTGGGCGAACGGATTACCCTACGGCTGCTCGGCCAAGAGGCTTTTGGCTTGACGCTGGCCGATCTGGGCATGATGGATGAAGACTTGCAGCACTTTCGTAAGGTGATTCACCGTCCCTACGGCATGGTGCTGTTGACCGGCCCAACCGGGAGCGGCAAATCGACCACCTTATTCGCCGCGCTGCAGGAAATTAATCGCCCCGACATCAATATCATGACCGTGGAAAACCCGATCGAGTATGTGATGAACGGCGTTTCCCAATTGCAGACCGGGCCGAAAGTCAGCTTTGCCGACGCCTTGCGTTCATTTTTGCGGCACGATCCGGATGTGCTGATGGTGGGCGAGATCCGCGACCCGGAGACTGCCGATGTGGCGGTAAAAGCGGCGATGACTGGACATTTGGTGTTTTCGACGCTACATACCAACAACGCAGTGAGCGCCGTCACCCGTTTGATCGACATCGGTTGCGAACCCTTCCTGATCGGTTCCACGGTGGCGGCGGTCATTGCGCAGCGCTTGGTGCGCCGTTTATGCGGGCATTGCCGCAAACCGCGCTTGGCTACGCCGGCGGAGCAGGCGGAACTGGGTAGAGATGACGATGCTGTGCAAATTTACGAACCGGTTGGTTGTGTGATCTGTCAGGGCAGCGGCTTTCGCGGCCGGCTGGGTTTGTTCGAAACGCTGTGGCTGGATGAAACCCTGGCGCGTTTGGTGGCGCGTGGCAGCGACGAGGAAACCTTGGAAGCCAGTGCCGGCGAGCGTTTGAGTTTTATGTGGGAGGACGGTTGCCGGAAAGTGCTGCAGGGTATGACCACGCTGGACGAGTTACGCGATGTGGCGGTCCACAAAACCCGCGGCATGCGCGGAGTAAACTGAGATGGGGGAATTTGTTTACACCGCCCTGGACGAGCGCGGCAACGAGATTGGCGGCAGGCTGCAAGCCGAAGATATGGGTAATGCTGCATCGCAATTGCGCCAACGCGGCTTGCGAGTGTTGGCGTTGCGGCAGGGGCGCGGCAGCAGCGGTTTTTTCGGCCAGGCCAATTTTTCAGACTGGTTGGCCTCGCAACGTTCGGTAACGAACACGGCGTTGATTTTCTTTTTCAGGCAAATGAGTTTTATGCTGCGTGCGGGCCTACCGGTTGCGCAGGCACTGGAACTGGCCCAAGCGCAATTGACCAATCTGCGCTTGAATTTGACTTTACGACTGATGCTGAAAGACATTCGGGTCGGCCAATCGCTGTCCTCGGCAATGAGTAAGCACAAGGCGGTGTTTCCGGAAATGGCGATCAATTTGGTGGTTGCCGGAGAAACTACAGGCGATTTGGACCAAATCATGGAAAGGTTAGCGATACACCTGGATAAAAAAGCCGCGCTGCGGGCGCAGACCATCAACGCGATGATCTATCCGGCGATTGTGCTGCTGGCGGCAATCGGCGTCGGCATTTTCATGGTGGTAAAAATCATCCCCAAATTTAGTAAATTCTTGATGGGCAAAGGGAAGGCCTTGCCACCATCCACCCAGTTGCTGGTGGATGTGTCCGACTCCGTGCGTCAGCATGGCCTGTGGCTGGCCGGTGGCGCGGCGGCTTTGCTGCTGCTGGTGATAGTGATTTATCAAACCCGTAACGGCCGCTTGTGGCTAGACCGGCTGTTGCTGCGGTTGCCGGTGATCGGCTCGCTGCTGGTGACCGGTTCGATGGCGCAGATGAACTGGGCTTTGTCGATTCTGCTGCGCAGCGGTGTCACCGTGTTCGAAGCATTGAAAATCACCGCTAATCTGCTAGGCAACCGGGTTTATGTCGATCAGTTGCTGGCCGCGTCCAACCAAATTTTAGAGGGCCGAGACATTGCGCGCAGTATCGATCATCCGCGCATCCCACCGCTGGTGGTGCAGATGGTCGCCGTGGGCGAAGGTACCGGGGCGCTGGATGAGGTGTTACAGGAACTGGGAATTTATTACGAAAAGCTGTTGGAAATTGCGATCAAGCGCCTGTCGGCCTTGATCGAGCCGGTGATGATTTTGGTCATAGGCTCGATGGTCGGCTTTGTCTATTATGCATTTTTTCAAGCCTTATTCTCTTTGGTATCGGGGCAGTAAATGAGTTTGTCGAATTTAATCAAGCCGACTGTCGGCCTTGTTTTGTCAATGACGGCATTGGCCGCACATGCCCTGGAAACACCGGCCACGCCGCTGCCGTCGACTCCCTCGGCGCCGAAGCAGTTGCGCGATCCTTTCACGCCCAGCGAGCTGATGTACGAAACGGCTGGTGCGCAGGGCGGCGCAACGGCTGGCGCTTATGGGTTTTTGCCGAATCAAGAAACCATGAAGGTGCCTAACCTCAAACTACGCGGCCTGTTGAATCCGTCCGGCAAGGCGTTTATTGCCCTGTTGGAAGTCAGCGGCGTGGGTACTTTCATGGTTCGCGAGGGTGATGAATTCAATTTCGACCCCTCGCAACCCAAGAACGCAATCCGCGTCAGTAAAATTACCCGCCTCAGCGTGACAGTTGAAACCGGTACGCTAGGTTCGATCAGGGTGTTGCGCTGATCTGCTTTAGATGCGGTTTAGTTATTGAGTATGTTTAGGTTGACGGCGATATGCGCCAATTCGGTGGTGGTCTGCACGTGCAGTTTTTTCTTGATTTGCGTCGCGTAGTTGGCGATGGTTTTATTGCCCAAACATAGGTGATCGGAAATCTTGGCGACGGTCAGGCCTTGGGCTAGTAACCTGAATATATCGAATTCGCGCGGGGAGAAGCCGTCGACTATCGCTTGATGCTCTACATTGCCGCAGGGTGCCTCCGCGGATGTGAGCAGTCCGGGTTCCGCATAGCTTTTGCCATGCATTATGCTTTCTATCGCTGTCATCAACAAATTTGGAGCCATGTTTTTGGTGATGTACCCTTGCGCACCGGCCTCCAACGCGCGCCGCACGTAAACCTGTTCGTGATAAATGCTGTACACCAAAATCCGCGCATTGGCATCACGCGCGACTATCCGCCGAATCGCTTCCAGACCACCGATCCCCGGCATGGATAAATCCATCACCACCAGATCCGGCTGAGATTCGTGGTAACGCTGAATGGCCTGTTCGCCGCGTTCGGCCTCGGCGACGACTTCGACATTGCCGCTAATCGACAATAGCATGCGAAAACCTGCGCGTACCACCGCATGGTCGTCGACTAATAATATTTTTATGGTGTTGCTCATGGAAGCGCTGCAATGAATTGGCGTCATAAATTTCGAAACGGGGCTGTAGAACTGCCTTGATGTTTCGGCCTTAAAGTTGACGGCTATTATCCGGGAGTAAATTCCTGGAGTGACGCGGGAAAAATTCTTTTTATGAGCCGGGAAAATAGCGGAGGGGAGTTGCAACTTACTTTGTCAAAACTATCGCTTCATTTAGGTGATTCGGCGCTAGACATGATTAATTCAATTCTGCCAATAGCTGGCCGATCATGCTGTTGGCCTGGTTTAAGTAGCCGCTGCCAAACAGGTTTAGATGGTTGAGAATGTGGTAAAGGTTGTAAAGGGTTTTGCGGGTTTTGTAGCCACTGTCCAGCGGACATTCGGCTTGATACGCCGCATAAAAATCGCGGCTGAAACCGCCGAATAATTCCGTCATGGCCAGATCCGCTTCGCGGTCGCCGTAATAACAGGCCGGGTCGAAGATTGTCGGTTGCCCTTGCTTATCTGCGGCAGCGTTGCCGCCCCATAAATCGCCGTGTAGTAAGGATGGGTGCGGGCGGTAGTCGCTGAAAAAATCGCCAATTCTTTCCAGCAGTTTTTCCCCTTGAGTTTGCAGTGAGCCGCGATAACCATTGGCGGCGGCAAACTGCAATTGCTTGCCCAGGCGTTGCTGCTGCCAAAAACTTACCCAATCTTCGTGTCTGGTGTTGTGTTGTGGCGTGGAGCCGATGGTGTTATCGATGGGCCAGCCGAAATAGGCTTGCGGGCTTTTGTGCAGTAAGGCGAGTTGTTGGCCGAATAGGCTGGCGCTGCGGTTCTGTAATGAGCCCAATTCGATAAATTCCAATACCAGATAAGCGTGTTGTTGAAACTCACCAAAGCAAATCACTTTTGGTACGCGCACCGCGCCTATGCCTGCCAACTCGCGTAAACCCGCCGCTTCGGCAACAAACATAGCCGCCAATTCCGCGCGGTTTAATTTGATAAACCAGTCGATGTTGGCGGCTTGCAGCCGGTAGGCGCTATTAATGTCGCCACCACCGACGCTGCTCAGGCGGTGGTTATGTAAAGATTGGCCGGTTTGGGTTTCAAGATGGCTAACTAATGGTTGCAGCGCGGCCATGGTCGATTTAGCGGCTACTTTGCCCAACTATCGCGCAAGGTCACGGTGCGGTTAAACACCAGTTTCTCCGGCGTGCTGTCGGCGTAGTCCAGGCAAAAATAGCCGGTGCGCTCAAACTGATAGCGAGTATCTGGCGTGGCACTGACTAAGCTGGCTTCCACCCGGCAATCGCTCAATACTTCTAGCGAATTGGGATTGATGCCGTCTAGGAAGTTATCCAAGGTGTCCGGGTTGGGGTGGCTGAACAAGCGGTCGTATAACCGCAGTTCGGCGGGGATGGCGTGTTGCTCGGATACCCAATGAATCACGCCTTTCACTTTGCGTCCTTCAGGGTTTTTGCCCAAGGTGGCCGGGTCGTAGCTGCAATGCAGTTCTATGACACTGCCCGCAGAGTCTTTAATGACTTCGTCGCATTTAATGACATAGGAGCCGCGCAAGCGCACCTCGCCGCCCGGCACCAAACGTTTGAAGTCTTTTGGCGGAATTTCCATGAAATCGTCTTGCTCGATCAGGATGGTTTTGGAGAAGCTGACTTCTCGGCTGCCCATTTCCGGTTTTTGCGGGTGGTTGGCTATTTGATAAGTTTCGGTTTTACCGTCTTCCCAGTTGGTGATCACCACTTTTAACGGTCTTAATACTGCCATCGCTCTGGGCGCGCGTTCGTTCAAGTCTTCGCGGATGCAGTTTTCCAACACACCCATTTCGATCCAGGAATCGTTTTTGGTGACGCCGATCCGTTCGCAGAAATCCCGAATTGCTTCCGGGGTAAAACCGGCCCTACGCAGGCCGGAAATGGTCGGCATGCGCGGATCGTCCCAACCGTTGACGTGTTTTTCCGTGACCAATTGCAACAGTTTGCGCTTGCTGACGATGGTGTATTCCAATTGCAGGCGCGCGAATTCAATTTGTTGCGGATGGCAAGGGGTTTGCAATTTGTCGAGCACCCAGTCGTACAACGGGCGATGATCTTCAAACTCCAAGGTGCAGATCGAGTGAGTGATGCCTTCCAGCGCGTCGGAAATGCAATGGGTGTAGTCGTACATCGGATACAAACACCAGGCATCGCCGGTACGTTGATGATGGACGCGGCGGATACGGTAGATGGTCGGGTCGCGCATATTAATGTTAGGCGAGGCCATATCGATCTTGGCGCGCAACACATACTGGCCGTCGGCGAATTCGCCTGCACGCATGCGGGTAAACAAATCCAGGTTTTCGTCGATGGAACGGCTGCGGTCCGGGCTTTCCTTGCCGGGTTCGGTCAAGGTGCCGCGGTCGGCGCGCATTTGCTCCGGCGTGGAGCTGTCGACATAAGCGTCGCCTTGTTTAATCAACTGCACCGCATATTCGTAAAGCTGTTCGAAGTAATCCGAGGCGTGATACTTGCCGGCCCACTTAAACCCTAACCATTGCACATCGCGTTCGATGGCTTCCATGTATTCGACGCTTTCTTTTTCCGGGTTAGTGTCGTCGAAGCGCAAATTGCAAGTGCCGTTGTTTTCGGCTGCCAGCGTGAAATTCAGGCAAATCGATTTGGCGTGGCCGATGTGCAGGTAACCATTGGGCTCGGGAGGAAAGCGGGTGGCGACTTTGCCGTTGTTTTTGTTGGCGGCCAGATCGGCGGCAATGATGTGTCTGATAAAGTTGGATGAAACTGGGCTATCGGAAGCTGACATGTTCGAGTAAATGGCTGTGGTTATTTATGAGGTGGGCGGCGAATATCGGGTCAGTCGCCATTTTAACGAGTTTGGCCGGAATTCGTAAAGGCGGCATCATCAGCCGATTTTGCATCAAAATTGACGCAGAATTCATCGTAAACAATTGTATTAAAAGATTTTTACTAAATTATTAGCACTCTTGTTGATCGAGTGCTAGAATTTGGTCATCGTTAATTTATTCCACCGGAAACGAGGGTGATATGAACAATAGCTTGGCTTTACCGATCAATTTATCGGTTGGGACGTTTGATTCTTATTTAAGCCTGATATCTCAAATGCCCAAACTCAGCGTTGAGCAGGAGCAAGACCTGGCGTTGCGTTACCGGGATGAAGGCGATCTGAACGCCGCGCGCGAGCTGGTGATGTCTAATCTGCGTTTTGTGGCGCATGTGGCCAGAGGATATGCTGGTTATGGCTTGCCATTGGCGGACATTGTGCAGGAAGGCAACATCGGCTTGATGAAAGCGGTAAAACGTTTCGACCCCGATATGGGCGTGCGCCTGGTGTCGTTCGCCGTGCATTGGATTAAAGCGGAAATCCACGAATATGTGATCAAAAACTGGCGCATCGTTAAAGTTGCGACGACCAAAGCACAGCGCAAACTGTTTTTTAATCTACGTAAATTCAAAAAGGACTTGAGCTATCTCTCGCAAGACGACGCGGAAGCGATTGCGGAAAATCTGGATGTAGACGTCAAAACTGTTTACGAAATGGAGCGGCGATTGGACGGGCGCGATATTGGGCTTGAGCCGAGTGGCGACGACAGCGAAGACCACGCGCAAGCACCTATCGCCTATCTGGAACAGCATGGTGCCGATCCGGCTTTATTGCTGGAAAATAGTGACTGGGAAGACCGCAAAGAAGAATTGCTGATGGATGCGATGGATAGTTTGGACGACAGAAGTCGCGACATTCTGGCTAGCCGCTGGCTGGTGGAAGACAAAGCCACTTTGCACGAATTGGCGGATCGTTATCAAGTCTCGGCCGAGCGCATCAGGCAATTGGAACAAAATGCCATGAAAAAGCTGAAAGCAGCGGTGAGCTTGGCGGCGTAAAAAATGTTTGGCATTTCTGAAAAACTGAGTATAATGCTGCTTTCTTTGCCGGGGTGGTGAAACTGGTAGACGCGCCGGATTCAAAATCCGGTTCCGAAAGGAGTGTCGGTTCGATTCCGACCCTCGGTACCATCTACCTTTTATGGTAGTCAAAGAAATTTTAAAAACCCGCTAAGCCGCAAGGCTTAGCGGGTTTTTTATTTTTGGCGTCTTATATTTCGTCAAAACCCCCTCCATCCAAGAGGTACTGGCATGCCAGCTCCCAAGTCTAAACACATCGATCCCACCCGCAAAATATCGACCTTGAAGGCGCTTTGGCCGTTTATTCGTCCCTATCGAGGCCGTATGTTTCTGGCTTTTTGCCTTTTGTGCCTCGGCTCGGCAACAATTTTGTTAGTGCCTTTGGCATTCCGCGACCTGATCGATTTTGGTTTTGGGCAGCGACAGACTGAGCAAGGCGGTTTGCTGGGTTCGCTGAGCATGGATGGCCACTTTCTTGCTCTATTTGGCTTAGCCTGTCTGTGGGCGGTGACGATTGCGGCGCGTTATTACACAGTGAGTTGGGTTGGCGAACGGGTGACAGCGGATTTGCGCAGTGCCGTGTATCAGCGGGTCTTGGCGCAGTCGCCGCAGTTCTTCGAGACCTTGCAAACCGGGGAAGTACTATCACGACTGACCGGCGATACCACGCTGATCCAGACCGTGGTAGGCAGTTCGATATCCATGGGTCTGCGCAGTTTATTCCAGTTTGTCGGCGGCATGATCATGCTGGCGGTGACCAGCTTGCATCTGTTTTCGCTGATATTGGGGTTGATGATCTTGCTGACCTTACCGATTTTGGCTATGGGCCGGAAAGTAAAAAAGCTGTCGCGGGAATCGCAGGATAAGATTGCCGATGCCTCGGCGTTGGCCGGCGAGATCCTCAATGCTGTACCTACCGTCCAAGCTTATACTCAGGAACGTCGCGAAGCGAACCGCTTCAAAGAGCGCGCCGAAATCAGTTTCCTCACCGCCGTTCGCCGTAGCAGGTTTCGTTCCGCATTGACGGTTATTGTCATCACGGCCGTAATGGGTTCCATTATTTTCGTGTTGTGGATCGGCGCCAACCAGGTCAACGCCGGCACTATGACCGGTGGGCAACTGGCTTCTTTTGTACTTTACGCCACGCTGGTGTCCAGTGGGGTCAGTACTATAGCCGAAGTTTGGGGCGATGTGATGCGAGCGACTGGCGCAACCGGGCGCTTGCTGGAACTGCTGCATGCCGAACCGGCGATAGTCGATACTGCCACACCCCAGCCTTTGGCAAATGGCGACAAAGCGGCGATTGAATTTCAGCAAGTCAGCTTCAGTTACCCGTCGCGCTTGCAAAACGCCGCACTGGATAGTATCGATCTAACTATAGCGGCGGGAGAGGGCGTTGCGTTTATCGGTCCGTCCGGGGCCGGTAAGACCACGCTGTTCCAATTGTTGTTGCGATTTTACGATGTTACGCAAGGTACTATCCGATTAAACGGTCAGGATATTCGCCACCTGTCCTTGCAGGAACTACGTAGCAAAATTGCCATAGTGCCGCAAGACGCGGTGATATTCTCAACTTCCGCATTGGAGAATATCCGCTACGGCCGACCCGATGCCAGCGATGCGGAAGTCATTGCGGCGGGGCAATTGGCGCAGGTGGCGGAATTCATCGACCGCTTGCCTGATGGTTACCAAACCTTCCTCGGCGAGCGCGGTACGCGCCTGTCCGGTGGCCAACGCCAGCGTATCGCCATCGCCCGGGCTATTCTGAAAAACGCCCCCCTGTTGTTACTGGACGAGGCTACCAGCGCCCTGGATGCGGAGTCAGAAGTATTGGTGCAACAGGGTTTGAATGCGGCGATGCGAGGACGCACCACCTTGATTATCGCGCACCGCTTAGCAACCGTGAATAAAGTCAGCCGCATCGTGGTGTTGGATCAGGGGCGCATCGTCGAAACCGGTTCGCCAGACGATTTACGAAAACAAAGCGGACTGTATGCCAGATTGGCAAACCTACAGTTTGACGTGCAATAAGTTCGGATAGCTCCGCCGTCTATCGCGAACCGAGTCGCTGGTTTATCGGCAGCGCGGCGTATTGCCACAAACTTGGTTTTTTCAATTTATACTGTCGGCGGAGAACGGATTCTATGTTCGAAGTTACCGCCACCAGCCAAGTCCAGCCATGCACGACAAAATATTCAAATTTATTCAAGACGATATCTGGCTGCTGCACGAGCAAGATCTGCCTTATCTCCAAGAAAAACTGATCAAGTATTTAAAAATCGTGATTTTGTCCTTGCAAAGTTTCGGTCTCGATCTTTGCCAACTACGTGCCTCCGCGTTAACTTTGTACAGCATCTTGTCGATAGTGCCGGTTATCGCCATGTTGTTCGGGATTGCCAAGGGCTTTGGCTTTGAAACTATGCTGGAGCAAGAACTGTTGCAGCGTATGCCGGAGCGAGATGCTTTGGTGGTGCAACTAATCGGCTTTGCCAAAAATCTTCTGGAAAGTGCTAAGGGCGAAGTGGTGGCAGGGATAGGGATTGTCGTGCTGTTTTGGACCATCATCAGCTTGATAGGCAATATCGAAGAGTCGTTTAACCACATCTGGAAAATTGGCAAGGGTCGGTCGTTGGGCCGCAAATTTAGCGATTATTTATCGTTGATGCTATTGGCGCCGGTATTGCTGATCGCCGCCAGCAGTATCACTGTGTTTGTTAGCACGCAGATCACCTGGTTTATAACCGCCATTCAGTTGCCGGCTTTTGCCAGTTGGTTGGTGGTTAAGGCGCTGAGTTTGTCGCCGGTCTTGCTAATGATCGCCTTGTTTTCCTTCACGTTTATCTTTATGCCTAACCATAAAATAAGCTTTCACGCCGGCATTCTCGCCGGCGTGGTGACTGGCGTTAGCTATCATTTGTTGCAGTGGGCGTATTTGAGTTTACAGATTGGCGTGTCGAGTTATAACGCCATTTACGGCAGTTTTGCGGCGTTACCCTTGTTTGTGGTTTGGCTGCAAAGCTGTTGGATGATTGTGTTATTCGGTTGCGAGATGACGTTCTTTACCCAAAACTATCAAACCTATCGCAATAACAACCGCTTTGCGCATTTGAGTTTTGCCATGAAAAAGCTGGTGGCCCTGCAAGTTATGCATCTGATAGTCAAAAATTTTAGTCAATTGCATGCGCCTTTAAGTGCTGCCGAGATTGCCGGTAAGCTGGCTATACCCATTGCGATTGTTCAGGATGTGCTGGCGAAATTATTGCTGAGCCGCCTAATTGCCGTGCTGAAAGAACCTGAAGACAGCGACGAGGTCTATCTGCCAGCCGTAGATATTCATATCCTGACCATCAGCTTTGTGATCAACGCGCTGGAGCAATGCGGGCAAAACCAGTTGCCGGAGGCCAATCAGCAGCCGCTGCTGATCGACGCTGTCGAAAGCTTCAAAAGCATGATAGAAGCATCCGAGCGTAATCAGCTGCTAAAAGACATTTGAAACAGTCGGTGACATCAGTTCTAAAGCGCTAACATCGTAGATTGCTCCTGATTTCAGTTCGTTGAAAGCCAGTGCAACATTTGCAGCAAGTTGCAAAGCAAGTGAATCGCTTCTTGGTGCTCAGCGAGCTCGAATTCTGACATAACCCCGAAAGTTAGTTTTTGTGTTTGTAACAGTGCAAAAAAGCTTTTGCATCATTTTTTGATGCTGCATTTTTTGTGGTTCTCGCACCGCCGATATATACCAATAAATAATATTAAGTGGTATAAATATCCGATCAGATCAACAAAGGTTTGCCATGCAAAAAAACACAAGCGTTACACTTGGCACGCACTTCGAGCAGTTCATTGCTCAACAAATTAGCAGCGGTCGCTATGGTTCTGCTAGTGAAGCAATCCGGGCAGGCTTACGCCTGCTGGAAGAGAGAGAAGCAAAGCTATCAGCCTTACGTCTTGCGCTTAAGCAAGGTGAAGAAAGCGGAGCGGCTGATTATTCATTGAAAGGTTTACTCGAAGAACTCGACAGTGAAAGTCACCACTGATGCCGGGATTTCTACTTACCAACGCCGCCAAAGCTGATTTAAAGAACATTGGTCGTTATACTCAGTAAACATGGGGCATTGAACAGCGAAACCGTTATTTAACTTTGCTCGATCAAAGCTTTCACGATTTGGTGACAAATCCGCTCATTGGGCGAGACTGTAGCGAGATTCTCCCCGGCTATCGCAAGCTTCCTGTCGGCAAACACCTTGTGTTTATCGTCAAAAAGAACCCAATCAGATTGAAATTGTCCGTGTTCTTCATTCGCACATGGATAGCGAAACCCATCTAATCGATTGATATAAAAGAAGCGAACTTTGATGCTCGGTTGGGATGACTAAACGGAAATAAAAGACGTTTTTCCGTCTGAACAGGTAAGGAATTTTGCCCATAAAAAAAGCCCCTTTTGTGACAGTGTTTTTTGACACACACCGCTATTTGGGGCTTTAAAATTAAAGAAAGAGTCATTCGAACAAATGCCTGTAGGCCATTAAATACAAGGAATTGAAAGTTTATTTCCTAACTGTTACCGTCAAAGTTACCGTCACCTGCTCTACGCTGCCCTATTTTTGCCCATAAATTAAGTCAGTGCGATTCTAATAAGAAAACCGGAGTTACCCAACCAGATTGTTACACTATCACACCGCCTATTTACTTGATTTATCAGGTGGATAGGTAGCTGACTGTTTAGGTTGAAATAAACGATCCCTTTCTATTTGCCGCTATTTTATTCCGGTATTTCTAACCCTATCAAAATAGAAAACGGCAATGGTACTTAGCCACCGGCTTTCTTTATTTTGGCTATCCCCTTGAATAAAAAAGTGTTTAGGTAGCTGCCTAATTCAGATTGCCCCGGCTGCATTGATGGCACTTAACTGCACTTTATTCCGGTAATACATCTCCTAGCCATTCCACCAGCGCTGCGCCTGGGTGTGTAGCAGCGCCATAGCCGGCTAGTTCTCGCTGTAGTCTCGCCATTAGCTTTGGTTCGATTTCAACATCCAAACGCCGCACCCCTCGCTGTTGGTTGCGTTCTCGCCGCTCCCGTTGATATTCGGCAGATGTTTTAAAGCTTGATGCGCCCATCGTGGTGACTCCTGCGTGTCGTTGAAACTAGTGTTTTATCCACCGGTAAGACTTCGCTTTTTCTTGGGGCAGAATCCGTTCATCGCTGAACGCTGCTTGCCTGCCTCAGTCCTTGGGCCAGCGCTGCACCCGCCGTGCCACTTACAACGACCATTGCTATAAATCGCTATCTGTTTGCAAGGCGTTCCGGCTCGGGTCATTGCGCCGCATTGAAGACTGCGTAAATCCCAGGGCATGGGTTCACTGCGTGGCGGTGGGTATCGATAACCGCGTTCGCGCCATTCAGCAAACAAGGCATTGGTGCGTTGGTAGTATTCTCTAAGCCGCTTTCGTTGTTCTGGTGTGCTCATATCTCGCCGTAGCCTCACTTTTTATGTCATTCCGGTTGTTGTCGTTCATCTTGGAAGGGAATTGACATATTTTCTTCAAAAGCAATATCACCTTAATTGTATGATGTTGGTTATCACAACTACAAAATCTGAAACCAAGAAAAAAATATGACTAAAACAATTTTCGATGTTTTGTTTATTCACGTTGGTATAGGAATTGGACTATCAATTGTCTTTTTTTATTGCTTAGATTTCCTTTTAGGAACAAACTTTTTTAATTATTTTTTCTACACTACAGAAGGTATTTGGTTCACAAATGTATTTGGTAGCTGTGCTGTAGCCTTAGCTATTAAAGATGGGCAATTTATTGACCATGTAAAAAAATCGCATTGGTCAAATAACCGAGACTAGTTTCAACTTTGATTGTTTGGCGATTGCTTCTACTATGCCAATCCAAAATGCTTACCGGTGTTTTAACCGGATTCATCCCTAGGCATATGGTAAATAATAGGTACATCCCGCATAGTGAACACCCAAGGCTATTTTGAGACAAGCTAAGTCATTGATTGTTGGTGTTTTGCGTTCATATTATGAACACCTGTTCACTATACGACATGACTTGTTCAGCATACGGCATGAAGCGTTCATATAATGAACAAGCAAATCAATTTTGTGGCTGCCAGTTCCGCCATTCATCGCTAGGCTTGTGGTCGTTAAACTCTCGGAAAGTCAGCCGCCATTTTCGCGCTAATTGCTTGCTGAAATGGCCTTCCAACATCAGCTTGATAAAGCCGTGGCTCTCCAGTTCTCTAAAGGCTTCGTGCGCCTTGCCTCGGCAACAGCCTATACGCTTTTGGGCCTCGGAAATGCTGTAGGCTATGGGTTCGTACATGCGGTAGTGGGTTTGCATCAGGATCAGCAATTTAACCGCATTGCCGCTTAAATCCTGATAAGCGGCAGAACGGATCATGTCGAAATCCTGCATGATGAATTGTTTTCTTCTGGGTTTTGCCATCTAAATACTCTAATTGCTGGCGTACGCAGGTGAAATCGCTAAATTGGGTTGTGCGTCATAATGCCGTTTTATCTGAGTAACAGATATGACATGCACTTTCGCCTGTTTGTAGATTTCATGATATTCAGTATCCAACTCGATACCCCGGTTAATCGTGGCAATAATGGCGGCGGTGGCATTGTTAACATTCACGCGGGAACTAACACTAATACATTGACGATCACCGGCTTCAATGCCGCAATACTTATTAATAAGCTTGTTGTAAGTCATGTGAAAGACACGTTCTTCACTAGAGCTGCCATTTTGTCTTGCGTATGCTGCTAGTGCTTTGATAGCGTCATGCAACTCATGATAGAAGGGTAAGT
This sequence comes from Methylomonas sp. 2F7, assembly GCF_057126975.1. Classification (NCBI taxonomy): domain Bacteria; kingdom Pseudomonadati; phylum Pseudomonadota; class Gammaproteobacteria; order Methylococcales; family Methylococcaceae; genus Methylomonas; species Methylomonas sp. 2F7. Next base: position 2,660,419 of record NZ_CP195203.1, on the reverse strand, counting down.
AATCCGTGGCGTTTTGCTGTTCACGTCTAAATCGGCCAAAGGCTTGAATTAAACTCAATTTCAATGCCACGACGCGTTTTGTATTCCGTGAGAAGGTGAGCAATAAAAAACTCTGATCTTCACTCAGTAATACATGACGAATTGGCGTACCGCCGCCATGTTTACGTTTAGCCACAGCGATTTCAAATCGGAGTGGTTGCAACTCATGAAAGACATCAATGTAAGTGTCGATAGTTTTTAAAACAGCTTCGTGGGTAATGCCAAGCTGTTCCGCCATCAGGCGACTATCGACAAGCGCTTCGTTTTTCTTCTCGATAAGGGCAATGGGATTACTCATGTGCACCGTCCACGCTGTCCAGCAAGGCCAGAATATCGGCTTTCTTCCAGGCGGTGGTTCTCTCGCCTAGTTTGACGGGTTTCGGATATTTGCCGGATTTAACGCCGGCCAGGAAAGTTGAGCGGCCAACCGGCAACAGCGGTTCAATGCCCCGCTTGCGGTCGCCGACGATTTGCCAGATTCGCAGATAGCCAAGAACAATGGCGGTTTGTTGGTTAGATGTTATCGTCATGCTTTGCACCTCATTAGTGCTTGTTGTACATGACGCCCTATTATTCACATATATGAGCAAAAGTTAGGGAAACAAAACCGCCATTTTGTTTCCCAAAAATCAATCCTACGGAACTAGAGTTTAGTGATGATTTTCTTTAACTCTCTTGAACTCTTATCTGACAATGCACGAGCTAAGCTTTTTGCCTGCTCAAACGCTTCGAGTACTTCGCCAAAAACTTTGTCAGCTTTTACATTGGCGTACTCTTTTAGCATCACCGCCTCATCATATGATTCAGTTTTGTCTTTAGCGATAGCCTGAGCATATGCTTCATTTTTTGATATACGTTTACCTGTTTGTAGCTCGGCTCTTTTTCTGGCTTCCCACATTTTATAGACCAATCGGCCTTTTTTAAGCTTCTCTCTTCGATGTTTTAACGGATGCCCAACAGATTGCTTTGAGCTTAATTTAAAAGCCCTATCTAAAGATATAGCTTCTTTCCCTCTATCGATTGCGTTATTTCCAACCAAAAGATATTGTCCAAAACCTTCGGCAATTGAAGTCAATATGTGTGCTGGAGGTGTTATGCCTCTGTTTACCAATGAAACAAAGTTACTGATTACATCGATGGTTTCGTGAGACGCTGTAGCTCTTGCGATTTCTAAGGGTAGGAATGACTCAAGGGCTATACCATGGTGAGTTCGACAAGCATCTAGCCAATTTTCCTCCGTAACTAATCGTTCATTCGAATCTATTGACTTCTCAAGCTTATAAAGGCCCTGGGACATTCATCACCCCGTCAAAGTGTAAGCCGTCCGAAAGGATCAACCGGAAACGGGGGACGAATCCCGCTTGTTGCCCCGTCGGGCTATCCGGTTAAATTGGATTATAACGGTTTAACTGACCTGCTTAAACGGTAACACTTGCGCGCCAGCCTTCAAGCCGTCCAGGTAATCCGCCCAGCTTTGCATCATCTTCCGGCGCTCAGGTAAGTGCTGCGCTCGATTGTAGGCCGCTTTAACCCGGTTGCGCTCGGCATGGGCAAGCTGGCGCTCGATCATGTCGGAATGGTAGCCTTGTTCATGTAACAGGGTGCTGGCAGTGGTGCGGAAGCCGTGGGCGGTGTGTTGGCCTTGATAACCCATGCGCCGGATTGCAGCGCCTATGGATTCGCGGCTGATATGGGGTTCGTTGCCTTTTTTGCCTTGGTTGCTGGCGAATACGTAGCGGCTTGAACCAGTCAGCGGAAAAATATCGCGCAATAAGGCAATGGCTTGTGTGCTGAGTGGTACGATGTGCGCGTCTTTCATTTTCATTTTATCGGCAGCAATCCGCCATTCTGCGGCGTCCAGGTCGAATTCCGACCATTCAGCGGCGGCAAGGTTGGCAGGTCTGGCAAAGATTAGAGGTTGGAGCTGTAGCGCGGTTCTAACGACAAAATTCCCGCCATAAGCATCAATGTCGCGTAGTAATTCTGCCAATGATTTCGGCTCTGTAATGGCGGGAAAGTGGCCGCGATTAGGCGACGGTAGCGCGCCGCGTAAATCGGCGGTTATATCGCGTTCAGCTCGGCCTGTGGCGATGCCGTAACGGATAGCTTGACCTATAAACTGCTTCGTTCTGGCTGCGGTTTCCAGCGCGCCGCGATCCACAATGCGGCGTAAGGTCGCTAATACTTCAACAGCGGATAGGTCTTTAAGCGGTCTATTGCCAAGCCAGGGAAAAACATCACGCTCAAAACATTGCTCTAAGTGAGCAAAGTGGCTGGCGCTCCATTTCTTCCGGTTGGCTTCCATAAATTCTTTAGCAACGGCGGCCAGGGTGTTTTCCGTACTGCCGGCTTTTTCAATCTTGCGGGTTATGCCGGGGTCTACACTGGCGGCGATTTGCTTTTTTGCGGAGTCCCGTTTGTCTCTGGCCTGCTTTAAGCTGGTATCTGGGTAAGTCCCCATAGATAGGGTTTTTCTCTTACCGGCAAACCGGTAATCAAAGCGCCACCACTTACCGCCATTGACGGTAACTAGAAGATATAAGCCTTTTTCATCCGGCAGTTTGTAGGGCTTGTCAGCTCTAGGTTTTGCGTTCTTTATGGCGGTATCTGAAAGCGGCATGACGGTAACACCCCTGGGTGCTAAGTGAGTTACCGTCAAAGTTACCGCCATCAGTGACGGTATGTCAATACATCTTGTTACACATCCCTGGACAATAAAAAACCCGCTAAGCCAGATAACTTGCGGGTTTTTAGTCTTCTTTGCATCTTGGTGGATGCTTAATTGGCGGAGAAAGAGGGATTCGAACCCTCGATACGTTGCCGTATACACACTTTCCAGGCGTGCGCCTTCGACCGCTCGGCCATCTCTCCTAATAGATTTTTTGGGCCAATCCGCGGATGTAGTGCTTCAGAAATTGATCGCTTCAGAGCTTAATCTGCTTTTGTCGCCGTGATAGCGACTGCCCAATTCCGACTAGGATAATAGATACGCGGTCATTTTGCAATTCAGGCGAGTATTTTCTCGGTTATTAACTTGGCCCCTGAGTTCTCCGCAGTTGTTACTTCCCTAAAAGGCAATCCAATTTTTAGCGTCTGAGCCGCGGCTACTTGGGCTCGGTTGATGATGTTCTGTCGGCGATGAATAAATGGTTGAATTTTGCTCTTCAGTGGATCATGAACTAAGTTTGCGCACGGGTTTCCTTTGGATTTTATTGGAGGGTGAACTTATTTTTTGTCTATAGCCTATCGGGGTGAGCGGGGGAGCCACATGAATGATATTTGTATTTCAAACGAAAAACCAAAAATTCTGATCGTCGATGATGTTCACGAAAACCTGCATACCTTGCTGAATATTTTGCGGCTAGATTATGCGGTGATGGCGGCTACTTCCGGTGAAAAAGCCCTGGAGATAGCCCGGCGCGCGCCAGCGCCGAATTTGATTTTGCTGGATATAAAAATGCCGGAAATGGACGGATACCAGGTGTTGCAAACTCTGCGTGGTGATTCGGCAACGGCTGAAATCCCGGTCATTTTTGTCACTGCCGCGGCCGAAGCCGGTGATGATATTAAGGGTATGGCATTGGGCGCCGACGACTATTTACTCAAGCCAGTGGTGCCCGAGTTGCTTATAGCTCGGGTTAGACTGCATTTGGAGCTGGCCACCTATCGGAAACGCTATGGCAGACTATAATCGTTGGGGTCAATTGGCAACGCTAGTCTAACTATTTCCCTGGACGATGAACAAAGACAAATCCCTATCGCTCAATCCCAGGCCGACTATTTTGGTGGTAGATGATCTTCCCGAAAATATCCACGGTTTACTCGAAGCACTTAAGGATGATTACGGCATTATGGTGGCAACAGAAGGCATGCGCGCGGTGGAGTTGGCGCAAGGCCTGACGCCGCCTGATTTGGTATTGCTGGACGTCAGAATGCCGGGTATGGATGGCTATGAGGTTTGTAGGCGGCTTAAGAGCGATCCTAGAACCGCGGGGATACCCATCCTCTTTGTGACGATAGTCGAAGCGTCCATCGAAAAAATTCGCGGTTTTTCGATGGGCGCCGCCGATTTTATTACCAAGCCGTTCGACATCGATGAAGTAAGGGCCAGGGTCAAAACGCATCTGGAACTGAGCCGCTTACGCCGCGCTCTGGAAGGTCGGGTCAAACGTCTGAACGAATACCGGCATGCCACGGATGTGTCCAATATCGTATTCCGGACCGATCCGCATGGCGTGATCACCTTTGTAAACGATGCCTTTGTGCAAACCTACGGTTACACCCGCGAGGAAGTGATTGGCAAAACCAGTCGGATTCTCAAAGATCCCGACGCGGCTCCCGGTCTGCATAGAGAATTATGGAACACGATTCTAGGCGGAGCAATCTGGCGCGGCACCTACAGCAACTTAACTAAAAGCGGCGAGGTGATTTACATCAATAACACCATCGTGCCCATCCTCGACGCCGACGGCGCGATTCGCGAGTTTATCTCCACCAGCGTGAATGTCACTCATTTAATCAAACAGGAAGAGTTGATTCGGGAACAGACCACGGACGCGTTAACCGGTTTGCCCAATCGAGTGAAATTGATGCAGGATTTGGCAAATGCCGAGCAATCGATGCTGGGTATGATCAATATCGATCAATTCAAAGCCATCAATGATTTTTACGGTTTGCGCAACGGCGATAAAGTCTTGTTGGAAATTGGCGAGCGTTTGCAAAAAATGAGCGGCGCCGATGCGCAGGCTTATCGCATCGGCGGCGATTTGTTTGCGTTGCTCTCAAAAAACGGTGGCGATCCGGGTGGTTTCGAGCAATTGATAGACAGAATTATCAAGCATTTGGAATCGGAAGCGATCGACTGCGGTGAAGACAAGATTAATATCCGCGTGACGGCCGGCATCTGTTCAGGTGCCGACAATCCTTATACGCATGCGGCCCTGGCCTTGGAGCGCGCCAGAATCGAACGTCGGGATTATTTGATATATACCGATCAGATGCAGATCAAATCGCACTACAAGGACAACATCCATTGGAGCCAGAAGATTCGCAGTGCTTTGGCTGACGGCCGTATCGTGCCTTTTTATCAACCCATCGTCGACAATCGCAGCGGCAAAGTCGTCAAATACGAAGCGCTGATGCGGATGATAGACGAAGACGGCAACGTGATTCCGCCCAGCTTTCTCGGGGTCGCAAAACGTACCCGGCAATATACCGCCTTGACTCGCACCATGATCGAACAAGTCGTGCAAGCCTTGCCCGACTCGGAGGAGGAGATGAGTATCAACCTAACGGTAGAGGATATTATCGATGCCAATACTGTGAGCTTTATTGCCGAGAAACTCTCTCAGCCTGGCGTCGGTTCGCGCATTGTGTTGGAGATCACCGAATCTGAAGGTATCGAAAGTTACGAGGACGTGCGCGAGTTTGTTAATCGTATGAAAGGCTATGGTTGTCAATTTGCCATAGATGATTTCGGCAGTGGCTATTCCAACTTCGTGCATTTATTGCGGTTAAAGATCGATTATTTAAAGATCGACGGCTCCATCATTATGAATATTATCGACAATCCCGATTCTGAAGTGATTGCTCGTGTCATCGTCGATGCTGCGCGACGCTTGGGCATGCGCACCGTTGCCGAGTTTGTGGGGAGTGCGGAGATCCAAGCCAAGGTAGTTGAGTTGGGCATCGATTTTTCGCAAGGTTTTTATCTAGGTAAGCCGATACCGCAACCGCTGGGGACGCCCCGCCATGATTGAATCTAACCGGCATCCGAGTGGCGACATGAATATGTCTGATCCAGGCAAGTCTGATGCTAAAGCCTGTATGGAGTTTTAGGGTGCGGCCGGTTTTTAATGAAAATCCTCTGCGCAAGACGATAGCTTGGCGGAGGCTCGTCAGTTTTATGGTCTGCCGGCTATCAAGCGCCGCCAGCGTACTGCTGACGATAATCTGCTGGAGTAATCCGGTGCAGGCCGACATCAGTGCGGCGACAATTCGTGGTCAAGTCACGCTGCGGGGGGCTGACACTCAGGCAGGCGCGCAAATCATCGTCACCAGCCTGGAGCGGGGTTTTTCCACGCGGACCTTTTCCCGAGCCGACGGTTCTTATGTGCTGATGGCATTGAAACCCGGCCGTTATCAGCTCAAGGTGTTAGGGTTGGACGGCCAGCAAAACATTCAAGAGCTGACGCTGCAAGTGGGGCAGGTGGCCTTGGTAGACGTTGCGTTAGGCGATGATAATAGCGTTGCCGAACACACGAGTGAGGGCAATTCCGCGGAGTTGGCTACCTATCTAACGCCCGAGCAAATGCAGCGCTTGCCCCAGGTAAACCGCAATTTTCTAAATTATGCCGATCTGGCGCCCGGCGTGAATGTGGTAAACGATGAGAATGGCAGTACCCGCTTGCAAAGCGGCGGGCAACGTCCGGATAGCGTCAATTTGTTTATCGATGGCGTTAGCCAGAAAAACTATGTGGTCAGGGGCGGCGTAGCCGGGCAGGATTCCAGTCGCGGCAATGTGTTTCCGGAATCGGCCGTTGCCGAATACAAGGTTATCAGCCAGAACTATAAAGCCGAGTACGATCAAGTCGGCGGCGCGGCAATTTCGGTGCAGACCAAATCCGGCGGCAATACCTTTCACGGCGAAACATTTTACGATCATACCAATCAGGATCTGCGCAGCGTTACCCCCAGCGAACAACTGGCGGGCGGCAAGCGCGATACCGAGCAAGCGCAATTCGGTGTGACCTTGAGCGGTCCCATCGCCAAGGATGTCGCGCATTTTTTCATGGCATACGAACGTAAACTCAACGACGATTACGCCAATGTCAGCGCTGGCGACGGCTCCCGCTTAACCGAACCGTATCAGGCGCAACTGGGCAGCGTGAACCGGCCGTTCAGGGCGGATTTGTTTTTCGGCAAGTTGGATTGGGCGCTTAACGACAGCAACCTGATCGAAGTGTCTTTTAAGTTGCGCGACGAAACCGAAACCCTGGGCATTGGCGGTCAAAACGCCGAGTCTTATGGGTTAACAAAGGGTAACAGTGAAAAACGCCTGGACTTTAAATATCAATATAGCGCCGAACATTGGGTCAACGAAGCCCGGTTTACTTATGAAGATGCTAATTGGCAGCAATTGCCGGCCACGCAAAGCGCGGGTTTGCTGCTGCGTCGCCTGGACGGCAGCTTGAGTGGGGGTAATCTGAGTAGCCGGAGTGTGCTGAATAGCGGCGGCGCAACCAATTATCAGGACAAGGGGCAGAGCGGGCCGGGTTTTCAAGACGATCTAACCTTCAGCGGTTTGGATTGGCATGGCACTCATGTCGTAAAGCTGGGCGCTAAAGTCAAACAGATAGAACTTGGCGCGGTGGAGCGCGACCCTTACCACCCGCAGTTCGGCTTAAATTTAAACAATCCTGCCGGCAACCCGTATCAAGTGCGCTGGGCAACGCCATTGGGCGGAGGCGGCGACGGTTCCGCCCACTCTGACGTGACGCAATTTGGCGCGTATCTGCAAGACGATTGGAACCCTAATCGACATCTGAGCGTGAACCTGGGCGTACGCTGGGACTACGAATACAACCCCGGTTATCTGAATCATGTCACACCCGGCGATGTCAGCAGCGCGCTCCGCAACTGGCGCAACATTCATAACGCCAATACCGGTTACGACATCGAAAATTACCTGAGCAACGGCGGCAATCGAACCGCTGACAGCAATAATATTGCACCCAGATTAGGGTTGGCATACGACTTATTCGAAGACCAACGGCATGTGTTGTTCGGCGGCTACGCCAAGGCCTACGACCGCCATATTTACGACGTGCTGCAACTGGAACGAACCAAGGGCAGTTATCCCGGTTTTAGCGTCAATTTTCAGGGCGACCCCAATTACGATTGTGTTGGGGGCGTTGATTGCATTGCCTGGAATCCCGAGTATTTAAACTATACGCCGGCGCAATTGTCCGCGCTGACCGGTGCAGGTACGGGCAGCAGCCGGGAAATCAATTTGATGCATAACAATCTGCGCACGCCCTATGCCGACCAGTTCAATATTGGCATGCGCAATCGTTTCGGCGACTGGCATACCGAGGTCAGCGTGTCGCACGTACACAGTTACAACGGTTTGGTCGGTTTGCTGGGCGGTCGCAATGCCGACGGCAGCTTTTACGCAGCCGGGTCCGGGTTCGGCGGTACCTTTCAGGCTGTACCGGGTTTTGGGCAATTGATCTTGTTCGATAACGGCGTACAGACCAAAACCAATTCGGTATTTGTCAAAGCGGAAAAACCGTACAGCAAAGACAGCGGCTGGGGAATGACTGTTGCCTACACCTTTACCGATTCCGAGGAAAACAAACCGCAGTCTTTCTTCGATAACAGCAGCTATTTGTTCGAACACCCCAATACCCACACCAACGGCTGGCTGGATACCGCCGGGGTCCGTAAACATAAGCTGGTGACTACCGCCAGCGTCGATTTGCCGTGGGATTTGATTTTTTCCACCAAACTGACGCTGGCGACGCCCGATACCCGCTCCGGCGTCAACTGTACCAGTGGTGCTTGCCGCTTCGATACCTTTACGCCGCCCGGTAGCGATTTTATTTTTCCGGGGCAGTGGTGGGGGTACAAACAAGTCGACATTGCGCTGATAAAAAGTTTCGATACGCCGCACGACACCCGGATGAAGCTGCGTTTGGATGTGCTGAATTTATTCGATTTTAAAAATTATGCGGCATTTAACAGCGACTTTGCCTCGTCGAATTTAGGTACGCCGTCTACTGTGCTGGCCGGACCGAGTTTGACGGTGAAATTGACCGCCCGCCTGGAGTTTTGATGGCGGGGAAGTTAGTGAGCGCGGGTTTATTTTTGTGGGTGATGCTCAGCAGTCTCGGGGCCGCCGCTGCCGACGACGACGCGCTCAACGCCAAAACCAAGGCCAATTATGTGTTCAATTTCACCAAGTTCGTGGAATGGCCGGCGCTGATGAACGATACGCTGCATGTCTGCATCGTAGGCGCCGAACCTATCGTTAACTTGCTGAGCGACTTGGCCAGCCGCGATACCAAGGGGCATTTATTGCAAATCTGGTCGGGCATAGACGACCCGCAGGTTTGCCAGATTTTGTATATCGACCATGATGCACCGGAGTTGCAAGCCTTGATGCAGCAGGTGCGCGGCAATCAGATACTGACTGTCAGCGATGCCGAGGGGTTTGCCGGCCGGGGCGGCTGTATCGGGTTCTATAGCGAAAACGGCCAAATCAAGCTGGAAATCAATCCCGACGCCGTGCGCCGCGCGCAATTAAAAGTCAACGCCTTGTTGATGGAAATCGCCCGTATCGTCCGTTAATTCACTCCAGAAACCCATGACAAACCAGGCTGAATTTAAACGCGATCTGACCATTAAAACCAAGTTGGTGCTGATCATGTTGGCAACCAGCATCTTGTCCCTGCTGTTGGCGGGGGCCGGTTTTATCGCCCAGGAACACATGCGGGTCAAACAGGATATGGGGCGGGATTTGAGTTCTCTGGCCCGTATCATCGCCAGTCGCAGTACCGTGGCCTTGTCCTTCAATGACAGCGGTGTCGCCAACGCGACGTTGGCAGCTTTAAGCGTCAAGCAGAGCGTGGTTTCGGCCTGTATTTATGATAGCGCCAATCAGCTATTTGCACTTTACGAACCCGGCTTGGCCTGTCCGCCTCAACATCCGGAGTCTTCGGCTATCGAGCGGCCGCGATTCGACGATGCATATTGCACCGTTAGCGAAACGATAGCGTTGGACGGTCGCACCTTGGGAAGGGTTTGGATAGCCTCCAGTTTGGCGGAGCTGGATTCCTTGTGGCGGGATTTTTTGGCTGCGGCGATGGGTATTGTGATGTTATCCGGTCTGTTCGCCTTGCTATTGGCTTCCAGTTTGCAGCAAGTGGTGTCCGGTCCGCTGGTCAGGTTGAAGAAAACCGTCGAGACTATCAACAGTGAAAAAAACTACACCTTGCGCGCCACACAAGAGAGTAACGATGAATTAGGGGCGTTGATTCAAGCCTTTAATACGATGATAGCCACCATCGAAGCCCGCGATAGCGAACTGTTGGCCTTGAACTGGCAGCTTGCCGAGAATGAAAAACTATTGGCCAGCATTAACGAAGGTCTGGAAGAACGCGTGGCTGCCCGCACGACGGAGTTGGCGGATATCAACGCCAAATTGGCGCATAACAGCGTGATGCTGGCAACAGTGCTGGATAGCATGTCGCAGGGCCTGATAGCCTTTGACAGCAATTTAAAGTTATTGGTTTGGAATAAAAAGCTCAGCGAGGTACGCGGTTATCCGGAAAGTATGCTGGCAGTGGGCAGGGACCATGCCGATTTCATGCAGTTCGATTTGACCGATCCGCAGTTGCGCTTCCGCAATCCCGATGCCGAACTCAAGCAGTTACTGGAAGAAATAAGACGTTTTCAGCCGCACAATTTTACTCGGCAAAGGTTGGATAATCGGGTCATCGAGATCAGCGGCGGGCCGATAGCCGATGGCGGTTTCGTCAGTACTTACGAGGACGTGACCTTGCGCAAACAGGCCGAGCTGGCGTTGAAAGAAGCCAGGGATGCCGCTCAGTCGGCCACCCAGACTAAAAGCCAGTTCCTGGCGAATATGTCGCACGAGATTCGCACGCCGATGAACGGCGTGCTGGGCATGTTGCATTTGGCCTTGCAGACCGAATTGACCGCGTCGCAACGCAATTATTTGGCAAAAGCGCACAGTTCCGCGCGTACCTTGTTGGGGATTCTTAACGATATTCTTGATTTTTCGAAAATCGAGGCCGGTAAATTAGCGCTGGAAGAAACCGAATTTCGCTTCGATAGCGTGGTGGAGCAATTGGCCGATATGATCGGTTACCAAGCCGGCTTGAAAGGTATTGAGTTTCTGATCCGTCACGACCCGCAAATTCCGCCGGTATTGTTGGGCGATCCCTTGCGTTTCGGTCAGGTGTTGACCAATCTTTGCGGCAACGCGCTTAAATTCACCGAAGCCGGCGAATTGGAACTGGCTTTCTATTGCCTGGCCAAAACCGACAGCACTATCGATTTGCGGATTTCGGTCAGAGATACCGGTATCGGTATGTCGGAAGACGATCAGAAAAAACTGTTTCAAGAGTTTACCCAAGCCGATCAGGGCACCAGCCGGCGCTTTGGCGGCACAGGTTTAGGCTTGGCCATCTGTAAAACCCTCGTGGAAATGATGCACGGACGGATCTGGATCGAGCAGTCGCAACTGGGGCAGGGCACAACTTTTTGTTTTACCGTGCGCTTGGGCGTTGCTACGGACACCTTGCTGCATCAAGACGCGCTGGAGCGAAGCATAGGCGTATTGCTAGCCGAGGTGCGGGTATTGGTAGTGGATGACAACGAGGCTTCCCGGGAAATCATCAGCGATATGTTGCGGCCGTTTCAGTTGCGGGTGAGCTGTTCCGCCAGTGCCGCCGCCGCGCTGATTGCTTTGCGGGATATGCCGGCCGATCAGCCTTTCGATGTGGTGTTGATGGACTGGAAAATGCCGGGTATGAACGGTGACGAGGCGATCAGGCAGATTCGTGCCGACACCAGCCTGGTGCAGCAGCCCAAGATCATCATGGTGACGGCCTACGGTAGCGAAGATGTGATGCGTTTGGCGGGCCGGGCCGGTATTGATGGCTTTTTGATCAAGCCGGTATCGCCGTCCTCGTTACTGGATGCGATTCTATCCGCACTGGGCCGCGGCCGGGTGCTAGGGGTGGTGGATAAATTTAAGCAATTAGGCGGGGCGGACATTGCCGGTATCAAACAACTGCAAGGCATTCGGCTGTTACTGGTGGAAGATAACGAAATCAACCGCGAATTTGCCTGCGAATTGCTGCGCAGTCACGAGATCCAGGTTGACGAAGCGATGAACGGCGAGGAAGCGGTCGCCATGGTTAGGCAACATCATTACGACGCGGTGTTGATGGACATCCAGATGCCGGTGCTGGACGGCTTGCAAGCCACCGTCAAGATTCGGGCCTTGGCGCAATCCGAGGGCGATCAACGCTATGCGACTATGCCCATTATCGCGATGACCGCCCATGCCATGGCCCGCGATGTCGAGAAAAGCCTGGAGGCGGGTATGAACGATCATGTCACCAAACCGATCGATCCCGACCGGTTGTTCAAAGCCTTGGCGACCTGGATTCCGCTCACGGCCGACGGCGGACAGAGCCAGGAAGCGGCGCGGATTTATCAAATTGCCGATTATCCAGAAGATTTACAAACCTTGACCAGCCTGGATATTGTGCAAGGCATACGCCGGATTGGCGGCAATCCGGATGCCTATCGCAAACAGCTATACCGTTTTAAAGAACACTACCCGGATGCGGTTGCCGAGATTCGCGGCTTGATCAATGCCGGCGAACTGAGGCAGGCTGAAGAGCGTTGCCATGCCTTGAAAGGTGTCAGCGGCAATCTGGGGGCGACGGATTTATTCGAAGCCGCCGCCGGCGTCGATATTGTACTTAAGCAGAATCAAATTCCGCCCGCCGAACACTTGCAGCACATGGAAGGATTTTTGCGTAAAGTAATCGGCGAAATTCAAGCCTTGCAAACAGCGGCGGACAGTCAAACGTCCGGCCTGGATCAGCCTACAGCACCGGTTGCCGACGCCGAGATAGCGGCGGATTTGCAGAAATTGTCGCAGTTATTGGAAAGCGATCTAGGCGCGGCCGAAACGATGTTGGAGCAATTACAGCGTAGTATGGCCGGTCATCAGTATTTGCCCTTGTTGGAGGAGATCGCCAAAAAAATCGACCGATTTGCCATCGACGAGGCGCTGACGCAACTGAGTGAGTTGCTGCAAAAGTTTTAACGCCAGTCTAGTCCGCGGCTTTTCAGTTTACATTCGGTGACGATGCAATTTAATTTACCTGCCCAGCGTCAATATCTTACAATTCGGTAGCCCAAGGCTAACTATAATTACTTAGGAGGATCTCATGTTTAAATTTCGTATGCTGGTTTCTGCGATAGCGCTGGCTAGTTCGATGTCTGTTATGGCGGCAGATGCGCTGCCCACCACGGCGCCAGCGCCTGCCAACAACCCAACAACCCCCGAAAAGGTTGAACTGGGCAAAATGCTTTATCACGATCCGCGTCTGTCTTCCACGGGCACCGTTTCTTGCGCGTCTTGTCACAACACCATGCTGGGTGGCGAAGATAATCGGCCAAATTCCATGGGCGTGAATGGCCAAACCGGCGGCCGCAGTGCACCAACGGTCTGGAATGCTGCATTCAACAAAGTGCAATTCTGGGACGGCCGCGCCGACAGCCTGGAAGCGCAAGCGGCAGGTCCAGTCACCAACCCTATCGAAATGGGCATGAAAAGCTGGGATGACGTGGTCGCTCGCTTGAAAACCATTAAAGGCTATCGCCATGCTTTCGAAGTGGCCTTCGGTAGCGATGCCGAAGCCATTACCAAAGACAACGCCACCAAAGCGATTGCCGCCTACGAAAGAACTTTGATCACACCGAATAGCGCTTACGACAAATATGTCAAAGGCGATAAAAGCGCCTTGACCGAACAGCAAGAACGCGGTCTGAAAAAAGCCGTGGAATTGGGCTGCACCGGTTGCCACAGTGGTCCGGCCTTTAACGGCCCAGGGGTATTCCAAAAATTCCCTGTTAACCCTAGCGGCTACTTCGAAGCGCAATACCACTTCCAAAAAGACAAAGGCTTGGCGGAAGTCACCAAAAAAGAAAGCGATGAGCACATGTTTAAAGTTCCGACTCTGCGTAACGTGGCTTTGACTGCACCTTACATGCACAACGGTTCGGTAAAAACCTTGGATAAAGCTGTTTGGTTAATGGGTAAATTGCAATTAAATCAAGAGTTGTCGGATGCCGACGTGGCTGACGTCGTCGCGTTTTTGAATGCGCTGACCGGCGAATTCCCAGAGCAAACCATGCCGCAATTGCCAGGAACACCGGGTTCCAGCTTTAACTGAGCTTTAGCAGGCAGCTAAAGAAAAGGGGCCGAAAGGCCCCTTTTTTTCGGCATGACAACGGCCTTGTGGCGGGCTTAAGCGGCTCAAGGCTAAGTGCACATAATTCCCGGCCTTTAAATGCCGTTTACCCTGAACGTGTCCAAAAGGGCACACCAGCCTTGGCTTCGACGCGCTCAGCCCGAAGGGAATGCCGGTTATCAATAGGGCCGGGTAAACAATGCGTTGAGCTTCGGTGTCAATCCCAAGTTGCTGGGCAAAATCGTGCGTAAAGATTAGATTCGGCGCAGATTTTTGCGCTGTTGGGCGAAGAGGTGGTTTGCGTCATATCTATGCCAGATATTCAGCTTGACAGACTGGCGCAATCTTTGGCGATTAGGGCGCTCCCGCAGTTGCGGGAGCGCATTGGTCAGTGTAGGTTAACTTTGAGGTCTATAACGTCACTTTCTAGGGGAATGCTCCTGTCTATTTGGCAATAGAACACGGGCCCCAAAGGCTGGCAGCAAATGTTAGCTGGCTTGGCCGGCAGCAGTCGCTTCCGGTACTTCGATCAAACGGCCGGTTTTTACATCGTAAACATAACCATAAACCGGAATATCGCTGGGCACCAGCGAATGGGCTTTGATACGTTTGACGTCTTCCAACACGCTTTCGGCTTGGTTTTTAATGGTCAGCCAGTTGATGTATTTGCCGTCTGTTGAGCCGGGGCCTTCGCCGCTGTCATGCCAGCCGGTGGCATCGACGCTGGCGGTTTTCAAACTGCTGGCCAACAAGTCGCTCATGATGTCGTTGGTAAAGGTTTCCATACCGCAGTCGGTGTGATGAATCACAAACCATTCCTTGGTGCCGAGTAATTTGTAGGAAATAACCAGAGAGCGGATCGCGTCGTCGCTGGCGCGGCCGCCGGCGTTGCGGATCACGTGGGCGTCGCCTTCGGATAAACCGGCATATTTCGCCGGGTCCAGCCGGGCATCCATACAGGTCAGTATGGCAAACTGACGAGCCGGCGGCATAGCCAAATCGCCTTTGTTGAAACTGGATACATAATCGCGGTTGGCTAATAGTACTTCGTTGTGAATTTTGCTCATAAAAACCTCGGTGGATGAAAAAACGTCTGGCCTAAACTGCAAACCAGACGGGGTAACGACTATCTCCGGGCGGCATTGTAGCCAAGCGACATTCTGGTTTAAAGAGGCTAATTGGTTTATAAAATATAAACTTTAAGTTTATATTGGATGCTGCGATGGATAAGTTTAACAACATGCGCGTTTT
Organism: Methylomonas sp. 2F7; assembly: GCF_057126975.1. NCBI lineage: Bacteria > Pseudomonadati > Pseudomonadota > Gammaproteobacteria > Methylococcales > Methylococcaceae > Methylomonas > Methylomonas sp. 2F7. The sequence continues at coordinate 2,645,108 of NZ_CP195203.1, read as the reverse complement.
TTGCCGGATTGTCGAGCTCGGGACGTTTTCCGCTGTTGCCAAAGAGTCGAAGCTTTCGACAATGATGATCAGCAAGTACATCGCCCAACTGGAAGCTTCACTGGGCGTGGTGCTATTACATCGCACCACCCGTAGCCTAAGCCTGACCAGTGCCGGCGAAGCCTACTACAACCGCAGCAAGCAATTGCTGGAAGACTTGGCCGACTTGGAAGCCTCCACCGCGCAATTGGGCGAGCGGGTGAAAGGCACCATTAAAATCAGCGCGCCTATCGATTTCGGCGGCATGTACATGGTGCCGGCCATCGAACGTTATCTAAAGCAATATCCGGAAGTGAAGATTTTAATGTCGCTGGACAACAAACCGCCGAATTTGCGGGTAGGGAGCATCGACATTTCCTTGCTAGTGACCGATACCTTAGATCCGGGCGTGGTGGCGCGCAAGATTGCCGAGACCGAATTGTGTACCTATGCCTCGCCAGCCTACTTAGCAGAAAAAGGCTGTCCGCAAACCATAGACGAACTGAGTAATCACCAATGCCTGCACTATGTCGATACCCCGCACGGCGAATTTTGGCTGTTTAATGTCGACGGCGAACTTAAAAAAATCAAATCCGATTGGGTGTTAGCGTCTAATAACGGTCGCGCGCTATGTCAGGCAGCGGCCCTGGGTATGGGCATAGTGCAAGCGCCGAGATTGTCGGTGGCGCCGTATTTACAAAGCGGCGAATTGGTGGAGATCCTCAGTCAATACCGCCGACCGGCGATCGCTATCTACGCCACCTACCTGCAACGGCGGTTTTATCCGGCCAAATTGACGACGTTTATCGATTTTTTGTTGGCGTATTTCGAGCGCTAGCCGGCTTTTGTAGCCTTGATGCAGCGTCAGCGGAATCGAGGGCGTCGGCTGCCGGCAACTAAACCCACATCGGAAATTGAAAGGCGTTGGCCTTCGAAACCTCGCCTCCATCAAGGCAACTTGCTTTCATCAAGCCATTTCAAAGACACCAAATTGTTCATGTGCCGCCTTAAAATTGTCCGCAATCACCGCATGCATAAACAATAATGTCACGCCCCGAGCGGCTTAGCCAACATGGCGGATGATGCTCCGCTCAAAGCATTTAAGCTCGTGCACGCGGTCTTTTGCGAGGGTGTAAGAATTTTTGTGTAAACGGCCCTGAGGTAGGAAACTACCGATCCTGACAAGGAGGAAACCATGACCGTATCATCAAAAGCCATACCGGATGACCTACTCGACGCCTTGATGTCGCACTATCAAAAACCCGAGGACCTGATCGGTGCCAATGGTCTGCTGAAGCAGTTGACCAAAGCGATAGTCGAACGGGCCCTGGAAGCGGAAATGACCGCGCACTTGGGCCACGGTAAGCATGAGGCGGTGACCAACGCCAGCAGCAATGCCCGAAACGGCAAAAGCCGGAAAACGCTGAAAGGTGACTTCGGCGACTTGCCTATCGAGATTCCCCGCGACCGTCATGGCGAATTCGAACCGCAGATCATTCCTAAGCATCAACGGCGCTGGACCGGTTTCGACGATAAGATCATTTCGTTATATGCCCGAGGACTGACGGTACGGGAAATCCAAGCCCATTTATTCGAGCTTTACGGCACCGAGGTATCCCCCACCTTGATTTCCTCGGTGACCGACGCGGTACTCGAAGAGGTGGGCGTCTGGCAAAGCCGCCCGCTGGATCCGATTTACCCGATTGTGTACCTCGACTGTCTGCATACCAAAGTGCGCGATAGTGGCAGCGTGCGGGTCAAGGCCGTCTATCTGGCCATCGGTGTCAATCTGGACGGCCACAAAGAAGTGCTGGGGCTGTGGATTGCCCAAAGCGAAGGCGCCAAATTTTGGTTGCAAGTGGTCACCGAGCTCAAGAACCGTGGCGTCAACGACATCTTTATCGCCTGTGTCGATGGTCTGAAGGGATTTCCGGAGGCTATCGAAACCGTGTTTCCCAAAGCGGCCGTTCAACTGTGTATTGTCCACTTGGTCCGTCATAGCCTCAACTATGTCAGCTACAAAAGGCGCCAGTCGGTTGCCGACGACCTCAAGCAGATTTATCGAGCCGCAACGGCGAGGGAAGCCGAGCAAAAGCTGACCGAATTCGAGGCCAACTGGCTGGAGACCTATCCCACGATCGCCCCCATCTGGCGACGAAACTGGGGGCACATCATCCCTTTTTTTGACTATCCGCCCGAGATTCGCAAGGTGATCTACACCACCAATACCATCGAATCGGTGAATCGAAGTCTGAGAAAAATCATGAAAAACCGCGCGGTCTTCCCCAGTGATGACGCCTTGTCCAAACTGCTCTATTTGGCGTTGCGCAATATCAGCCAAAATTGGACCATGCCCGTCTACGATTGGAAAGCCGCTTTGAATCGGTTTAGTATTCAGTTCGAAGATCGCTTCCCTAGCCATTAAACCAAACTACCGTTTACACAAAATTTGGGACACTCCCAATTGCCCTGGACTTGAATGCAATGGATCTATGTATTGTTGGCGGGCTTGCGCGGCTATCGGTCAAGAACTGCCTCATGCTGAAGCAATTTCAATGACCTCTAACTGTTCGTTTGCCACTATATAATCGTCCGCAGTCGTAGGATGCATAAGCGATAGCGTCATGCATCGAGGGGATCCTAAGGCGGCGGATGACGCTCCGCTTATCCGCCCTACGGCCCTACCGTTGATAGGCAGGAGCCAGCCAAAAATCGCCGGACGAAACAACTTGCCAATGGCAACCGCCCAACCGATAGCAGACGCAGGGCGTGGTGAGTTTAAGAACCGCACCAATCGCGAATGTTGCAGTGTACGCTGATTACCATCCTACGGCGATAGTCGGCAACCTGGGATTATCGTAGGGCGGAAGCCGACAGGCGTTCCGCCAAAAAGCTGCGAAACCCGGTGTCAACAGATTCCAAAAAGGCGGAACGCCTGTCGGTTTCCGCCTTACGGGTTATGGCTGAAAAATGAAGGAGTTGTCATACCAATTGTTTGTCATCGAGGATTATTGCGCCTAATCGGGTTGATTTCGTTCCGCCGACCTTGGATAGCACTGGGGGAGTTGCCGGCAATGGCTTCTTGATCAGCTGTTTGTGAGCGAAATCAGGATCCCAGAATTTCACGTCCATTCCCGTCATGAATGTACGGTCAAGACTCTGACATGTTTTAAATTTTCCCGCGGACCCGTCACTGTTTACGATGAGGCGACACTCAGAGAAGTCTGTCATTTTTGGGTGAACCAGATAGATACTACTCCAAACCATACCGTCACCCAACTTATCGGTGGTATGGATCAAGAAGATGGCCTTTGAGACTTTATGCTCCATCTTTTTTGCGATATCAAACCCGATAGTTGGCAACATGTCGTTCCAGATCTTACGCATTCGTGAAAATTCGGCGTCTAGACACCTTTCCGAGTAGTCTGGATCTCTGCAAGCTTTCACCGCTTCAGTAAGTTCCTGATAGGCACCCTGGCCGGAGAACCATTGCCAGTAATAAAAGTTATGAGACGAGATACCTGTTCCTGTTAGTTTCATTGTGGTTTACTCAAATTTATTTATAAAATAAATCCTGCGATCAAATCAGCAGTTATCAATACCATTTCAAATGGGATGCCAAGCGAGTGCAGACCTCTGGAGAGATAAGTAAAATCTTGTTTTTACAATGAGTTATCCGACAATCTATGACGAGGCGCAGCGCGTGATTGGGTCTGAATCAGTGATAATTGTTACTATATTTCGTGTGTGTGACGATATATCGTGTCTAAGGCAATGAGTACTCGGGGTCTCTGCTTTGTCCAACACATTCCCTGGGGTACACTGAAAAACTTTACGTTAAGTGCCCCATTTCAATAAAAACTTGGACAAATTCGATTGGCTTATAAACAAGGAATTAAATGGCTTCTGTCCATGATAAAAATCGCGGTGATACTCGGACAGTCTGGGTGTGTTTTTAATGGTTGAAAGATAATTTGGACAAAATGATTCCTTTTGTCCCAAGTGAGAAAACCGACCCCAGGGCCGTAGGGCGGATAAGCGAAGCGTCATCCGCCGATAATGCGTCAATTATCCGAATTACCCACTTCCAACAATGGCAAGTCCAACCCCGCCCAATTTAGCGGATAAATGTCCATCTTGACCAACCGATGAAAACTTGAATATGGCCAATCCTTAACTGTGACTGCCCAACCATGCTTGACCGGGTTGTAATGGATGTAATCCATATGTGCCGCATAGTCGGCATCATTGATAATGGTGTGTTCCCAATATCGACGTTGCCATAACCCTCGCTCGTGGCGTTTTATTCTGATTGCAGAGCGATATTCGGTTTTAGGTATCGCTTTCGAGAAGGCTTTTTTTATCGCTCGCCATCGGTTGGAATATTGATCGTCGCCGGCCGGTAATGTCCAAATCGCATGCATATGGTCAGGCAAAACCACCCAAGCATCGATATGAAATGGCTGCTTTTCCCGGACCACTCGCACCGCTTCTCGTAACTCTCCAATATGCTCGATCAGTAGCGACGATTTCCGTTCAAGCAAGTTAACGGTGAAAAAATAGGTGCCGCCGGGAATGCGATTGCGTCGATAGTTTGGCATTAGAAAAGTTTTACCGATTTGGCGGATGACGCTACGCTTATCCGCCCTCCAGCCAGTTTGAACCACTACTGGGATTAATTGGCTGCTGTAAAGGCTAGACCAGTCGTTCACTAGAAAACCGGGTTCGCCTTCTTTGGGTCGACTAAGTCAATTCGCCCTTTCCAATTTACCTCATTCTACACTTGCACAATCCTATGGGTATTGATGGCCAACAATTCACCTGAATGAACAGCAGTTTTGAATTTGGATACAACTCAATCAGAGTGCAATTTGCTAGAGCGCGGTTGAAAACAGGCCTCCCATTCAGGCGCTAAGCATCAATTCCACTCGCTTACTCATTAATTTGCATCACTTGATCGTTGGGTAGGCAAGAGGACTAGAGGGAAAGCCTCGTGTCTTTTCTATTTTGATTCACCGTTCATTGACCAGCTAGCCAGCAACTTTTGATGTTCACTCAAGCTAGGTAAACCCGGTCTCGCCCCTATCCTTGAGCAGCAAAACGCCCCGGCCACACTGGCGTAACGCAATACTTCCATCCAGCTCAAGCCGTTGGTAAGGCCGGAGGCAAAGGCACCGTGGAAGGCGTCGCCGGCGCCGGTGGTGTCTATCGCGACGATAGGCGGCGCGCCTAGGCTGCCGTGCTCCTGGCCGCGTTGCCAGATCAAGCCGCGCTCGCCCAGGGTAATAACTACCACCGGGGCAACTTGCGCCAACTTGGATAAGGCAAGATTTTCATCGCCGGCATATTGCACGGCAAACTTTTCCGAACAGACCAGATATTCGACTTTATCCATCAGAGCCAACGTGCCGTCGTGCAGCGAGCCGGCGTCTAACACCGTCGGTACTGGGTGAGTTAACTGATTCAGTAAGCGCAGGGAAATATGCGGTTCGTGCCCATCGAACAACAGCACTTTTGCTGCTAAGGCGTCAAAGTCTATAGCGGTGGCAGGCAAGGCGCTGGTTTGCCCTTTGTAATTGATTAAGGCGCGCTGCCCGTTCGGTTTGACCAGCACCGTGGATAACGGCGTTGGCGATGCGCCGCGTACAACAAGTTGGGTATCGACGCCATGGTCTTGCAACTCCCGTAAATGACTGTCGCCGTACACATCAGTACCCAAATAACCGCAAAAACCGGCCTTGCCGCCTAGTTTGGCGACCGTGACGGCGGCGTTGGCAGCTGGTCCACCGCCGCAGCCCAGCAAGTCGTCGGCGACGATTTTTTCATCGGCGCCGGGGTGATGCGGCACGGAAAACACCAAATCGTAACTGGCATGGCCGATACAAAGCACGTCGAGTGGTGTTGATGTCATTGCGCAACGCCCTTGCTGCGGTTGTCCATCCGCCGTAGGAATTCGCCCATGATGGCTTTGTACAATTCATCGCCCAGATACTTGTCTTCTACGCCACTATCGATGCTGGGGTTGTCATTGACTTCAATCACATAGCCTTTGCCGTTGATCTCTTTGACATCGACGCCGTATAGGCCGTTACCTATCGGTTGCGTGGCTCTTAACGCGGCGTCGAGTACGCCTTTGGGTACTTCAAAAGTAGGCAAGGTATCGAAATTGCCGCTGTCGGTACGCTTGGCGCCATGCCGGTAAATCTGCCAATGGTTTTTCACCATGAAGTAGCGACAGGCATACAAGGCTTTTTGGTTGAAAATGCCGATGCGCCAATCAAAATCGGTGTACAAAAATTCCTGGGCCAGCAACAGCGCCGACTGTTCGAATAACTCGGCGACTTTGCTTTCCAGTTCCTGGCGGTTATGCACTTTGACGATGCCGCGCGAAAACGAGCCGTCCGGAATTTTAATCACCACCGGATAACCGGCGATGGCTTCCAGATTGTCCAGGTGTTGGGTATTGCCTTTGTGCAAGATCCAGGTTTTTGGCGAGGGTACTTTATGGGTGCGAAACAGGTCGGCCAGATAGACTTTGTTGGCGCAGCGCAAGATAGACGTCGGGTCGTCGATTACCACCAAGCCTTCTGCTTCGGCTTTTTTTGCGAAACGGTAGGTATGATGGTCGATGGCGGTGGTCTCGCGGATAAACAAACCGTCAAACTCCGGCAGGCGGCCGTAATGATTCAGCGTAATTAACTCCACATCGATACCCAGTTGCCGGCCGGCATCGATAAATTTTTTCAGCGCTCCGCGATTGCTGGGCGGCAGTTGCTCGGAGGGATTGATCAGAATCGCCAAATCGTAACGCGCGGTCTTTCTGGCTCGGCTTTTCCGCCAGACCTTTTTACTAAAGCGATCCAGCGCATCGGCAAATAAGGTCTGCATCGCATCGTCCAGTTGCCTGGGCGAAACGGCTTTAAGATCGGTGATTTGCCATTGCTGGTCAAAGCGCAAAGCAATTTCCAGTATCGGGCAGGCGAAACGCTCGAACAGTAGCCGCGCCAATTCCTGAAAAGCGGGTTCCGGTGTCGTGCCGAAATAGCTGTGCAGGGTAAATTCGCCGTTTTTGTTTTGATGTTTGAAGGCGCGCGCCAGCGGCTGGTTCAAGTCTTCCAGTTGCAGCCGATACAAGGCATTTTTGCCCAAGTCGTTGATGACTTTGACCGAGGGAATCACATGGTGATTGCGGGCCTCGGCCAGCAGCGAACAATAATAGCCGTCGGATAGATAGGTGTAGCTGCTGCACAGGTTTATCACCCGTACCCGTTGATCGGGGTCAGTTTGTTCGCTGGCCAGATAATCTTCAAAGCTGACGACTTGGTCGCTAGGATAATAAGGATTCCAATCCGAAAGGTCGTCAACGACCAGCAGCGTGCTTGCCATGGTAAAAAGTGCCCGGTAGGTTTATGTTAGGCGGGGATTTTGAAACCAGTCGAGTTTTAAGACAAGTCGAATTCTGCAATCCCTGTTAACACTGCCTATTGCTTGCGGCTTGGGGGTTTGCCACACTGTACAATTACTGTCTCCGAACATTTGAGTATGCAGATGAGTTTGTCCCCATTCGGCACCGAAATCGATACCAGCGTATTCCAGGCTAGTTATGCTAGTGCCCGCCAGGCTTGTTTGTCGCTAATCACAGAGATGGAACAGCCGGTGCGGCATGAGATTTATCAATGCGCCGGACTCGGGCCGGACGGCGAATCTTTGCTGACCGATATTGCCTGGATAGGCGATGAAAATGCCGACAACCTAGTCGTGGTCATCGCCGCGACGCACGGCGTGGAAGGCTTTGCGGGCAGCGCGATACAGCTTGATTTGCTGCAAGGGGTAAGCAAGCGCCAGCTGGACATTCCGAGCGACACGGCGATATTGCTGATTCACGCCCTGACGCCTTGGGGTTATGCCTGGTCGCGGCGGTGTGATGCCGACGGTGTGGATTTAAATCGCAATGCGGTGGATTTTTCGCAGTCTTTGCCGGATAACCCTGATTACGACAAACTGCGGGATTGGCTATTCGTGGCGGATGCGGGGCAAAGACAGCAGGCATTTGCCGATTTTACCCAGGAATACGGCAGAGTCGCGTTGGAAAAAGCCATCAGCGGCGGACAATACCGCGACCCGTCCGGGCCGTTTTTTGGTGGCATAGCGCCGGCCCATGGGCGCCTAGTCTGCGAGGATTTGATTCAACGTCACAATCTGGGCCAACGCTGCTTGGCTGTAGTGGATTTGCATACCGGTCTGGGGCCTTATGGCTACGGGGAAATTATTTGTGACCATCAACCCGACAGCGCCGGCGCGGCGGTTGCGCAAAGCTGGTACGGCGATTCGGTGACCTTGCCTTTAGCGGGTACTTCCAGCTCGGTGCCGAAACTGGGCTTGTTGGATTATCTGTGGCACGCGAACATGAATCCGCAAAGTTGTTACGTGACGCTGGAGTTCGGCACTTACAGCACCGACCACTTGTTTGAAATCCTGCTGCGCGATCACCAGCTTTGGGCTTTGGAGGATAATCACGATCAACGTTTCGCTCATAGCATGGTGATGCGCCAGCATTTCTGTCCCAACGATAATGCCTGGCAGGAAATGGTGTTATTTCGCGCTCGGCAAGTGCTGGGTCAGGCGCTGCGCGGAGTATCGTCGTGACCGCTTTACCGGCCTTAGCGAACCAGTTGGCGGTGCGCCCGGCGCAAAGTACCGATCTGGAGGGCTTGGTGGCCTTGGAAAATGCCAGCTTCGCTACCGATAAATTAAGCCGACGCAGTTTTCGGCATTGGTTGAGTTCCGATCATCGCGCGCTGTTGTTAGCCGAATGGGCGGGGCTGGTGGCCGGCTATATTTTGATCATTTATCATCCCGGCACCCGCTTGGCGCGGATTTATTCGCTGGCGGTGGCGCCACAACTACGCGGCAACGGCATAGCCAAGACTTTAATGTTGGCCGGTGAGCAAGCGGCCCGCGACGACGGTCGCCTATATCTGCGCCTGGAAGTTAGCGTGGATAACACCCCGGCCATCCGTTTATACGAGGCACTGGGTTTTCAAAAGTTTGGCTTGTATCGGGATTATTATCAGGATCATAAAGATGCGTTGCGTTACCAAAAACGCATTCGCCGTTACCGCGATACGCCTCAGCATCGCTCGGTGCATTGGCTGCGGCAAACCACGCCGTTTACCTGCGGCCCGGCGGCCTTAATGATGGCGATGCACGCCTTAAATAAAAGTTATTTGCCGTCGCGCGAACAGGAAATCGAGTTATGGCGCGAAGCGACGACGATTTTTATGACCTCCGGGCACGGCGGTTGCCATCCGATAGGTTTGGCGCTGGCGGCCAAGCGTCGAAGGTTCTCAGTGGAAGTCTGGATCAATCAAACCGGCTCCTTGTTTATCGATAGCGTGCGTAGCGAGGATAAAAAGCAAATTGTCGAGTTGGTCGATACCTGCTTCAAGCGCGAAGCGGCGGAGCAGGGCGTGGCGATACATTACGCCAACATTACGCAAAACGATTTGATAGCCGCCTTCGAAGCCGGGGCTATACCTTTAATCTTGATCAGTACCTTTTCGATGGATCGCAAAAAAGCCCCGCATTGGGTAGTGATGAGTGGCTTTGATAAGGATTGTTTGTATATGCATGATTCCGACCCGGACGATGGCCGGCAGAGTGAGCTGGATTGCCAGTTTATTCCGATTGCCCGCGAGGATTTTGATCGCATGTCCTGTTTTGGTAAATCGCGGTTGCGGACGGCGGTCATTGTTTGGCCGAGCGCTTAGTTCGAGCTTTTCATTCTAAGTTGATTGCGCAAGCGTTACAATTGCGGTAACAGCCTATATATTCACGAGACTTTAATTCATGAACAACCAGCGTCACGACGACAGCAAGAAAGTTAAAAATATTGCCGCAGTTTTGTATCTATTGGTGCTGACTTTTCTAGTCGGCGGTTCTTATCTGCATCAGCAGAGTGCGGATACTGCTCAAATCCCGTCAACTACTGCTGTGCAACCCTAAATTCCGCTCGATCAGCATTTTCGGACGCGCTCCGCTGCACCGAAATTGACATTGCCCTGCAACAACAGTACCTTAGCCGGCTTTCTTTTAGAAGCCGTCTTTAAAATTCAGAATCTCAAGAGTCATTAATGGAAGAATTTCATCGCATTAGCCGCCTGCCGCCGTATGTTTTTAATATCGTCAACGAGCTGAAAGCCAAAGCCCGAGCGGAGGGCGAAGATGTCATCGACTTTGGGATGGGGAATCCGGACCAACCCACGCCCAAGCATATTCTCGACAAAATGGTGGAAGTGGCACAGCGTGATGACACGCATCGTTACTCTGTTTCTAAAGGTATTCCGCGTTTGCGCAAAGCCATTTGCGGGTGGTACAAACGCCGTTTTGATGTTGACTTAGACTTTAATACCGAAGCCATCGTCACCATAGGTTCGAAGGAAGGCTTGTCGCATCTGGCTTTAGCCACGCTGGGCCCTGGCGATGTGGTGTTGGTGCCCAATCCGGCTTACCCGATTCATCCGTATGGCGTGGTGATCGCCGGTGCGGATATTCGCCATGTACCTTTGACGCCTGGCGTGGATTTCTTTGAAGAGTTACAAAAAGGCATTGCCGAATGCTGGCCTAAGCCGAAAATGTTGATTTTAAACTTTCCGGGCAATCCGACTTGCCAATGCGTGGAGCTGGATTTCTTCGAGAAAGTGGTGGCGATTTGTAAGGAACATAATATCTGGATCGTCCACGACATTGCTTATGCGGACATCGTGTTCGACGGTTATGTGGCCCCCTCGATTTTGCAGGTGGAAGGCGCGAAAGACATCGCCGTCGAGTTTTTCTCCTTATCCAAAAGTTACAACATGCCCGGTTGGCGGGTGGGATTTATGTGCGGTAACCCAACCTTGGTCGCTGCATTAACGCGGATCAAATCCTACATGGATTACGGTACATTTACGCCTATTCAAGTCGCGGCGATTACTGCTCTTGAAGGTCCGCAGGATTGTGTGAAGGAAATCTGCGATATGTACGAAGCGCGCCGCGATGTGTTGTGCGACGGCTTGAATGCGATGGGTTGGCATGTCGACAAACCGAGGGCGACCATGTTTGTCTGGGCGAAGATTCCGGAAGCCTATCGGGAAATGGGTTCCATCGAATTTGCCAAGAAACTGATCATCGACGCCAAAGTGGCGGTGTCGCCGGGTATCGGCTTCGGACAACACGGCGACGATCACATCCGCTTCAGCTTGATCGAAAACGAGCACCGGACCCGTCAAGCCTTGCGCAGCATCCGCAATATGCTGAAAAAAGACAACGTAGTATAATCGCCGCCATTTTTGGGTATCACGTTAGGAGTCAGGTTTGAAGCCGGTAACAGTTGGGGTTTTGGGATTGGGCACCGTCGGTGGCGGTACCGTCAACGTGTTGAAAAGGAATGCCGGAGAAATCGCGCGCCGAGCCGGCCGGGAAATCGTGGTCACCCGTGCTTCTGCGAGAGATCTAAACCGGACGCGGATTTGTGCAACCGATGGCATTACCTTGACGGCCGATCCGTTCGAGATCGTCAACGATCCTGATATCGATGTGGTGGTCGAGTTGATCGGCGGCTACGATCTGGCGAAACAATTGGTGTTAACCGCGATTGCTAACGGCAAACACGTGGTTACCGCCAATAAAGCCCTGATCGCGCTGCACGGTAATGAAATTTTCGCCGAAGCCAGCAAAAAAGGCGTGATGGTCTTGTTCGAAGCGGCAGTGGCCGGCGGCATACCGATCATCAAAGCCATCCGCGAAGGTCTGGCCGGTAACCGCATCAAATGGCTGGCCGGCATTATTAACGGTACCGGTAATTTCATCCTCACCGAAATGCGCGACAAGGGCCGCGATTTTGCCGATGTCTTGGCCGAAGCGCAGGCTTTGGGTTACGCTGAAGCCGATCCCACCTTTGACGTGGAAGGTATCGATGCAGGTCACAAGCTGACCATACTGGCGTCGATTGCCTTTGGCATCCCGCTGCAATTCGAAAAAGTCTTCACCGAAGGCATCACCAAAATTACCCGTCTGGATGTCGAATACGCCGAAGCGCTGGGTTATCGAATCAAGAACCTGGGTATCGCTCGTAAAACCGAGGATGGCATCGAACTGCGCGTGCATCCGACCCTAATTCCCAAGCGTCGTCTGATAGCCAATGTCGACGGTGTGATGAACGCGGTGCTGGTCTGCGGCGACGCCGTGGGTCCAACCTTATATTACGGCGCCGGCGCCGGCGCCGAGCCGACTGCTTCAGCGGTAGTGGCCGATCTGGTCGATGTGGTCAGAGCTATGACCAGCGACCCGGAAAACCGGGTGCCGCATCTTGCCTTCCAAGCCGATGCGATTGCCGACATTCCGGTGTTGCCTGCCGAGCAAATTAAAACCGCTTACTATCTGCGTCTGACCGCCGAAGACAAACCCGGCGTGTTGGCGGATGTCACCCGAATTCTAGCTGCGCACAATATCAGCATCGAAGCCCTGATTCAAAAGGAGCCGCCGCAGGGCGAGACTTCCGTGCCGATCATCATGTTGACGCAACTAACCTTAGAAAAAGAAATGAACGCCGCGATTGCGGCCATCGAAGCGTTGGCAACAGTCAGCGGTAAAGTGGCGCGGATTCGCTTGGAAACTTTAGGATAAATAATGGCCACCCCAACTCGCTACACAGGTATTATCGAACGCTACCGCGACCGCTTGCCGGTCTCCGCCGATACTCGGATCATCAGTCTTTGCGAGGGCAACACCCCGCTGATTCAACTGCAAAACATTCCGCGCTTAATTGGCAAGGATGTTGATATTTACGTGAAGTTCGAAGGTTTGAACCCGACCGGTTCGTTCAAAGATCGCGGTATGACCATGGCAGTGACCAAAGCGGTGGAAGAGGGCAGCCAGGCCATTATCTGCGCCTCGACCGGAAACACCTCGGCCGCAGCTGCTGCGTATGCGGTGCGGGCCGGCATTCGTGCCTTCGTATTGATTCCCGAGGGCAAAATTGCTTTGGGTAAGTTGGCGCAAACCATGATGTACGGAGCCAAGATCATTCAGATCAAAGGCAATTTCGATGCCGGCATGTCTATTGTTAAGGAAATCGCCGATCACGCGCCGGTAACCATCGTTAATTCCATCAATCCATTTCGTATCGACGGCCAAAAAACCGCCGCGTTCGAGATTGTCGATGCCTTGGGCGATGCGCCGGATTTCCATTGCTTGCCCGTCGGTAACGCCGGCAATATCACCGCCTATTGGAAAGGCTATAAGGAATATTCAACTGATAGCGCCACGCATAAAGCCGTGACCAAAAAGCGCCCGGTAATGTGCGGCTATCAAGCGGCAGGCGCCGCGCCGTTTTTAGCCGGCCATCCGGTGGAAAATCCGGAAACGATTGCCACGGCAATCCGTATCGGCAATCCACAATCTTGGGATGGTGCTTGGACCGCGCAGAAACAATCCGGCGGTTGGTTCGCATCGTTTACGGACCCGCAAATTCTGGCCGCGCAAAAAATGTTGTCGGCCTATGAGGGTATTTTCTGTGAGCCGGCCTCGGCCACTTCATTGGCCGGTGCCTTGCAGGATATCGCTAACGGCAACATCCCCGAAGGTAGCAAGATCGTCTGTACTTTGACTGGCAACGGCATCAAAGATCCCGATACAGCCATTGCGCAATGCAAGGATGATCAGCCAATAACGATAGATGCCTCGCTGGAAGCGGTGAAGAAAGCCATTTTGGATTCGATGTGAGTCTGACGATGAGCATCGTAAAGCCGGCAAATGCCGGCTTTTTTATTGTCTGATATGTATCTGCAAAGCGTTAAGAAAGTCATAGTGCCCAGACCGGTGCAGACTAAAAATCCGCACTTTGGCGAGATGGATCCGGTGCTGCAACGCATTTTTTCCAGCCGGGGCGTACAGGGCGCGGAAGAACTTGATCGTAGTCTGGCTAGTTTACCTTCGCCGTGGTTACTGACCGGCATGAAGGAGATGGTCGAGCATTTGGTTCTGGCTATCAAACAACGGCAAAAGATTACTGTGGTCGCCGATTTCGATGCCGATGGCGCCACCAGTTGTGCCTTGGCCTTGAAGGGTTTGAGCTTGTTGGGGGCCGGTGCGGTGGATTTTGTGGTGCCCAATCGTTTTGAATACGGATACGGTCTGACTCCGGAAATCGTTGAGCTGGTGAAACGGCAAGCTCCCGACGTTATCGTCACAGTGGATAATGGTGTTTCCAGTATTGATGGCGTCAAAACTGCCAAGGCTGCTGGCATCAAAGTGTTGATCACCGATCATCATTTACCGGGTCTGGAATTGCCGGCTGCCGATGCGATGGTTAATCCCAATTTGCCCGACGATAAATTTCCCAGTCGGAATATCGCCGGTGTGGGCGTGATGTTTTATATCCTGATGGCCTTGCGGATTCGTTTACGCGAACTGCATTGGTTTGAAAAATCCGGCATTCCCGAGCCGAATCTGGCGCGTCTGCTGGATTATGTGGCCTTGGGCACCGTGGCGGACGTGGTGGCATTGGATCAGGTCAACCGGATCTTGGTGCATCGAGGTTTGTTGCGAATTCGCTCCGGGCAATGTCAGCCGGGTATCAAGGCCTTGGCCGAAGTCGCCGGCAAGCAGTTGTCAGGGATACATGCCAGCGATCTGGGGTTTTCCATTGCGCCGCGCTTGAACGCGGCCGGGCGGATGGACGATATGTCTTTGGGTATCCAGTGTTTGCTGACCGACGATGCGGGGCTGGCGCATGATATAGCCGAACAATTGCATGCCTTGAACCAAGATAGAAAAGAAGTCGAAGGCCAGATGAAAGTCGAGGCCATGGCTTTACTGTCCGAAATGAAAGCCCTCGACGAAAAACATGTGCCGGCAGGGGTTTGTCTGTACGACGGCAATTGGCATCAAGGCGTGATTGGTATCCTGGCATCGCGGATCAAAGACCGCTTACACCGGCCGGTGATCGCGTTTGCTCCAGCCGACAATGGCGACATTAAGGGGTCTGCCCGTTCCATCAATGGTGTGCATATTCGCGATGTGCTCAGTGAGATTGCCGCCAAGCATCCGCAGATTTTAAGCAAGTTCGGCGGCCACGCGATGGCGGCGGGTTTGACGATTAAATTGCATGACTATCCGCATTTTGCGCTGGCATTCGCCGAAACAGTGGCGGCGAAATTGGAGTTGGTGGATCTGGAACAGAAGGTCTATTCCGACGGCGAACTGGACGAGCAGCACATGACCTTGGCTTTTGCGGAAGCGCTCCAGCAAGCCGCAGTATGGGGGCAAACCTTTCCCGAGCCGGTATTCAATGGCGTATTCGATGTGATCCAATGCCGGATCGTCGGTCAGCAGCATTTAAAATTTGTGTTGCGCTTGCCGTTTAGTGGCCAGTTGTTGGATGCGATTGCGTTTTTTGCCGATCATCCGGAGAAATGGCTGGGTTGCCGGAAAATAAACGCGGCGTATAAGCTGGACATTAACGAATTTCGCGGGCAACGCAGCCTGCAACTGTTGTTGCATTATCTGGAGAAATGGGAATAACAGCCTATGTCTGAGAGATTGTTACGCTGGATAGACGAACATACGCTGGCTTTGCTGCTGGCGATTATGCTGTTGCGCGGCGGATTCTTGCTGATCAACGGCTTTGATTTGATCGGCGATGAGAGCTATTACTGGGACTGGTCGCGGCAACCGGACTGGTGCTATTACAGTAAACCGCCGATGATTGCCTGGCTGATCGGTGCGTTTACCTGGCTATTGGGTGATTACACGTTTACCGTACGCTTGCCGGCGCTGCTGTTGGGTACGGTTTTTCTGTGGTTTTTTCACGCCACGGCAAAAGCGTTTTACGGTGCGCGCGGCGGAGCTTTGGCGCTGTTGCTGGTGTTGGCAACGCCGATCAATGTGCTGGCCAACTTCCTGATGACTATCGATGCACCACTGTATTGTTTCTGGATGATGACCGTGTATTTCTTAAGGCGGGCGTTGTTCGACCAGCAAGCGCGCGCCTGGTGTTGGGCGGGATTGGCCAGTGCCGCCGCCTTGCTCAGCAAGCAATCTGCATTGATCTTGCCGTTAATGTTGCTGATCTTTTTAGCCGTGGATGAGCAACGCCGTGGTTTGTTGAAAAAAGAGTTTCTGGTTTATTTAAGCCCTATCGTCATCGCGGCAGTGCCGATTTTATGGTGGAACCAACAGCACGATTGGGTGATGTTCGGGCATAGCAAAGGCCATTTCGGTAACCATGAACCGGTAAGCGTGCTTAAGCATTTACAATGGGCCAGAGATTTTCTGTTGTATCAGCTGTTGTTGGTCTCGCCGGTGCTGTTTGTGTTGGTGGTGATGAGCAGCACGCAAGCGGCGTTTAACTTCAAACGTTTGTCGGCCGAACAAAGGTTTTTGTTACTAATGGGTCCAGCCTTGTTACTGGGCGTTTTGCTACTCAGTGTGCTGCAAAAAGCCCAAGGCAATTGGCCGATGCCGTTTTATTTTACCGGCCTGATTTTGTTGGCCGGCAATGGGCTGGCGGGTGCCTGGAAAAGGACCTTGAAATACGGCATCGGGCTGGGTTTGGCGATGGTGCTGTTGACTTATACGCTGCCTATCGTGTTACAAGTCTTAAAACTGCAAAACACCGCGTTCGATCCCACCAAGCGCTTCAACAGCTGGCAGGAATTGGCGATTAATGTGCATTTCGAGCGCTTGATCAGTTTACCCAACCTGGATAATACCTTTGTGGTAGCCTTGGGCCATCGTTATCTGGCGAGCGAGTTGGCGTTTTATTTACCCGATCACCCGAAGGTTTATCGCTACGAACCCAGTGGCTTGGTGACATCGCAATACGAAGTCTGGCCCGGTCCGCATGCGTTTGTTGGCAAAAACGGCTTTGTGATGGGTGAAACCCCGGAGGAAAACGTACCCGCAGAATTGAAAGCGGCGTTTCAAAATTTTCGGTTCTTGGCGCAAATTCCCAATCCTGCCAAGCCAAATTCCCCGTATTACCTGTATTTAGGTGAAAACCTGAAGTTTTGGCCGGAAACCGTCCGGCTAACATCGGATAAGGAAAGCTATGCCCCATCTGAAAATTAGACGCGCGCGCACAGAACTAATGCTCGTGTTGCTATTGGCGGCACTGACGACACTATTGTTTGGGCTGACAGATCTGGATTTGCGCTTGGCGGCTATGTTTTATCATCCGGAAAATCCCGGTGATGTCTGGCCGACCCAGCATTGGTGGCCCTGGAAGCTATTGTATGACTATGCTTTTCCGTTCACCTTGTGGGCCGGTCTGATAGCGTTGGCGGTTTATGTCCTGAGTCATTTTCATGCTTACACGCAACGTTTTCGCAGGAAGGCCTTATATATTCTGCTGGTCATTGCTTTAGGTCCGGGCCTGGTAGTTAATCTTATTGTTAAGGATCATTGGGGAAGACCCCGGCCGGTGCATGTCAGCCAGTTCGGTGGCGAGCATCAGTATGTACCACCAGCAAAATTCGGTCACACCCCGGACAAATCATTCGTCTGCGGCCATTGCTCGGTAGGCTATACATTTTTTGTATTGTATTTTCTGTCGCAAAACCACAAAGTCATTTATTTTCTGCTGACAATAGTGCTGGCTTGGACCTTGGGCTTTACCCGGATGACCTCGGGCGGGCATTTTGCGTCGGATATTTTGTGGTCCGGATATCTGGTGTTTTTGGTGGCCTATGCCTTGTATTACGGTTGGTATATTCGCATAAAACCGGATACGAAGATCACGCAATGACGGTGGCAATCAAGATTTGGGTGGATGCGGACGCCTGTCCCAATTTGATAAAAACGGTATTGTTTCGCGTCGCCCAAAAAAGACAGCTGGAATTGCTGCTGATCGCCAATCAAAGCATAGCCGCGCCGCCGTCCCGCTATATCAAATCCATTCGCGTCAGCGGCGGTTTCGATGTGGCTGATGATTATATCGTCGAGCATCTGCGGGCTGGTGATGTGGCGATTACCGGCGATATTCCGCTCGCCGCAAAAATCATAGCCAAACAGGGTTTTGTCATTAACCCGCGCGGCGAAGCTTACACGGCGGAGAATATCGGCGAGAAACTGGCCATGCGCGATTTCATGGAGGGCTTGCGTGATAACGGTTTGGCAGCCGGTGGTGCCGCGGCTATGACGGCCAAAGATGTCCAAAATTTCGCCAACGCGCTAGATAGACTTCTGGTCGCCCGGCAAATATAACAAGCTGAGTTTTCAGGGTTAGCTTGATATAATGGCAAAGTTTTATTTACCTAAACACGAGAGATTTGCATGATTCAAGGTAGTATCGTTGCGCTGGTAACCCCGATGATGGAAGACGGTGCAGTGGATGAAGTCAGTCTGAAAAAGCTGGTCGAATTCCATATAGAGCAAGGGACGGATGCACTGGTCGCGGTTGGCACCACTGGCGAATCTGCCACTCTTGACGAAGACGAACATTGTGCGGTCATCAAGTTTATCGTCGATTGCGTGGCGGGAAGGATACCGGTAATTGCCGGGACCGGCGCTAATTGCACTCGCGAGGCGATTCGTCTGACCCAAAAAGCTAAGGAAGTTGGGGCAGATGCCTGTTTATTGGTTACCCCTTACTACAACAAACCGACTCAGGAAGGCTTGTACCTGCATTACAAAGCCATCGCCGAAGCAGTCGATATTCCGCAAATCCTGTACAACGTGCCGGGCCGTACTGCCTGCGACTTGTTGCCGGAAACCGTGGGTAGACTCGCGAAAATCGATAACATCGTTGGCGTGAAAGAAGCGACCGGCAAGTTGGAAAGGGTTAAACAGATCCGGGATTTTACCGGCGACGATTTTGCGCTGTATACCGGCGACGACGCCACCAGCTGTGAATTTTGTTTGTTGGGTGGCAACGGTAGCATCACCGTAACCGGCAACGTGGCACCGAAACTGGTCCATGAAATGTTGGCAGCGGCGATGGCAGGTGATCGCGCGACTGCCGAGGCGATAGATGCCAAATTGACCGGTTTACATAGCAGTCTATTCATTCAATCCAATCCCATCCCCGTGAAATGGGCAGTAGCTGAAATGGGTTTGATGGGCCAAGGCATCCGTTTGCCTTTGACTTGGCTGACCGAGGACTGTTTCGCTACCGTAAGTGCGGCGATGCATCAAGCCGGCGTTTTATAATCATGAAAACTCGCCTATACGGTCGTGTGGTGCTGGTCTCTGCGTTGCTGTTAAATGCCTCGTGCAGCACCATCAAGAGCTGGTTTCCGGATAAGGAAAGAGATTATCAATTTACAACTGAAATCCCCGAATTAGTCGTCCCGGACGATCTGAAAACCAAGACCCTGGCGACGCGTCCGGTAAGCAATGCGCCGGAACCAACGCCAGCACCGGTGCAGCAGGAGCCCGTCCAATCTGCGGCAGTCGCGGATGCCGTCGAACCCGTACCCAGCAAGCCGGAGAAGACCGAAACAAAAGAGACTGTATCGGCAGCAGCTGGCTCCGGGCGTAGCGTGCAAGCAGCCGGCAGCAGTGGTGTCAGCAGTTTACAAATCGATCAATCGTCCACTCAAGCGTGGTGGATAGTCGGTAAAGCCTTGAGCCGGCAAAAATTGGAAGTGGTCGAACGGAACATGGATAAAGGCTATTTCTTCGTAAAATACGACCCTGACGCTATTAAGCCGGAAGACGGTTCCATTCTGGACGAAGTCACTTTTTTATTCGGCGACGATCCTAGCCAGGAACAAGAATACCGGGTAAGTCTGCATCAACTCGATGAACTGCTGACCGAAGTGACCGTGCAAGATAGTGACGGTAAGACCCTGTCAAATGCCGCTGCCACCTCCTTGCTCAGATTAATCACCGAAGGCATCAACCAGGATATACCCAGCAGCACCCCCGACAAGTCGGATGGCGCGGCCGATAGTGCAGCCGCCCCATAAAATCGCCGCATTGCTTGCGGTTTGGGGCTTACCGCGTTGTACGTTCGGAATGTCCCGTATTTATCTCTTTCAGCTATAAAAATCGACTCAAACACAGCCCATGTTGACCCTATCCGGAACCTCCGCTCTTTCCCGTTTTCGCATTGAAAAGCTGCTGACCGAACTACAGACAGTCGCCGGCAGCATTACTGCCGTTACTGCCCGGTTTCAGCATTTCATACAAATCGATGGGCAGCTATCCGCAGAGCAATCGGCGATGCTGGAACGCTTGCTCGATTACGGCCAAAGCGATGAAAACAGCGAAAATGCGGCGGTGGAAGGGAACGGCGAATCGCCTGAATCCCCGTTTTTCTCCTTGTGGGTGGTGCCGCGTTTGGGCACTATTTCGCCTTGGTCCAGTAAGGCTTCGGAAATAGCCGAGCGTTGCGGCCTGTCGGCGGTAAAACGCATTGAGCGCGGTATCGAATATCGCTTTACCACTACCGATACTTTGAGCGATGCCGTTAAACACCAACTGGCGGCTTTACTGCACGATAGAATGATCCAACAAGTGGTTTACGATCAGGCTGAACTTGATTTGTTTGCCGAGTACGATCCCCAGCCCTTACAAACCGTGGCTATCATCGAGCAGGGCAGGGATGCGTTGGTTAAGGCCAACGCTGAATTAGGCATGGCCTTGTCTACCGATGAGATCGATTATTTGACCGAGAGCTTCATCAATTTAGGCCGTAACCCGACCGATGTGGAACTGATGATGTTCGCTCAGGCCAACTCTGAGCATTGCCGGCATAAAATTTTCAACGCCAGTTGGACGATAGACGGCGAAGAGCAAGCCAAGTCTTTGTTCGCGATGATCCGCAATACTCACACTCTAAACCCGCAAGGTGTGCTGTCCGCCTACAGCGACAACTCGTCGGTGTTGGAAGGCCCTACAGCCAAGGTGTTCATCCGCGATGCAGCTAATAACTACGCCTACGGTTATGTAGAAGAACAGGCGCACATGTTGATGAAGGTGGAAACCCACAACCATCCGACTGCGATTTCCCCGCATCCCGGCGCAGCAACCGGTTCCGGCGGCGAGATTCGCGACGAAGGCGCCACCGGCCGAGGTTCGGCGACCAAGGCCGGCTTGACCGGTTTCAGCGTCTCGCATCTGAAAATCCCCGGCTTTTCTCAACCCTGGGAAGCGGATTACGGCAAGCCGGAGCGTATCGTCTCGGCGTTGGACATCATGCTGGAAGGGCCAATCGGCGGCGCCGCGTTCAATAACGAATTCGGTCGGCCCAATATCGCCGGTTATTTCCGCAGTTTCGAACAACCGGCTGAAACTGGCGAAGCGAACCAATATCGCGGCTACCATAAACCCATCATGATTGCCGGCGGCATGGGCAACATCCGGCCGATGCTGGTCGATAAGCAGGCGATTCCGGCAGGTTCCTTAATCATCATCCTGGGCGGTCCGGCGATGTTGATTGGTTTGGGCGGCGGCGCGGCGTCCTCGCAAACCTCCGGAGAAAGTGCGGCGGAACTGGATTTTGCCTCGGTGCAACGCGAAAACCCGGAAATGGAACGCCGTTGTCAGGAAGTCATCAATCACTGTAATTCCTTGGGCGAAGATACGCCTATCGTCTCTATCCACGACATCGGCGCCGGCGGCTTGTCCAACGCGGTGCCGGAAATCATTCACGATTGCGATCGCGGCGGCCGTTTTGAATTGCGCAAGGTGCAGAACGCCGACAAGGGTATGTCGCCGATGCAAATCTGGTGCAACGAAGCCCAGGAACGCTATGTGGTGGCTATCAAGCCTGAGTCGCTGGAACTGTTCGAATCTTTTTGCAAACGCGAACATTGTCTGTATGCGGTAATCGGCGAAGCGACTGATGCCGAGCATCTGACGCTGAGCGACGAATGGCTTGGGGGTAAACCGGTTGATCTGCCGATGTCGGTATTGTTCGGCAAGCCGCCCAAAATGCATAGAAACGTGCAGCGTTTGACCAAGAATTTGCCTGACTTGCAACTGGACAAAGTCGAATTGGCCGAAGCGGTGAGACGGATCTTGGCGTTTCCGGCCGTCGCGGACAAGAGCTTCTTGATTCACATCGGCGACCGCTCAGTGACCGGGCTCGTCGCTCGCGACCAGATGGTCGGTCCTTGGCAAGTGCCTGTAGCTGACGTCGCGGTCACGGCTTCCGGCTTTTATGCCCACACTGGCGAAGCGATGGCGATGGGCGAACGCACTCCATTGGCCTTAATTGACGGCCCGGCTTCCGGCCGTATGGCGATAGGTGAGGCTTTGACCAACTTGGCCGCGGCTCGCATCGGCAAGCTTAATGATGTCAAATTGTCCGCTAACTGGATGGCTGCTTGCGGCAGCCCCGGCGAAGACGCGGCGCTGTTCGATACCGTTAAGGCAGTAGGCATGGAATTGTGCCCGGAATTGGGCATTGCGATTCCGGTCGGCAAGGATTCGCTGTCTATGAAAAGCGTCTGGCATGACAAGACCATGACCGCGCCGCTATCATTGATTATCACCGCCTTCGCGCCGGTGCATGACGTTCGTCTTACACTGACTCCCGAGTTGAAAAATGCCGATAGCGTGTTGCTGTTGATCGATCTCGGTCGGGGCAAGAATCGCCTCGGTGGTTCGGTGCTGGCCCAAGTTTACAATCAGCTCGGCAACCAGGCACCGGATCTGGACGACGCCGGTTTGTTCAAGCGTTTCTTCGACACCATTCAAGCCTTGAACGAACAGGGGCTGATCCTGGCTTATCATGATCGGTCCGATGGCGGCTTGCTGGCAACGGTAGCCGAAATGTTGTTCGCCAGTCGTAAGGGTGTCGATCTGGATATTTCCGATTTGGGTAGTGATGTATTGGCGGCCTTGTTCAACGAAGAGTTGGGCGCCGTGCTGCAAGTGAAAACGGCGGAATTGGATCATGTCGCAAGAATACTGGATCAGGCCGGACTCGACGAATTCACCCATATTGTCGGTAAATTAAGCTCTGATCAAAGGTTGCGTATCGTTCGGAACGGCGACGAAATCTACAGTGCTGAGCGCGCGGAATTGCAACAAACCTGGTCGGAAGTCAGCTTCAGGATGCAGGCCTTGCGCGACAATCCAGATTGTGCTCAGCAACAATTCGAGCGTATCGCCGACGACAACGATCCAGGCTTGTCGGCTCAGTTGACTTACGACATCAACGACAATGTCGCTGCGAAATTCGCGGGTGCGGTCAGACCCAAAGTCGCGATTTTGCGAGAGCAAGGTGTCAACGGCCATGTGGAAATGGCGGCAGCCTTCGATAGAGCCGGTTTCGCGGCAATTGACGTACATATGACCGACATCATCGGCGGTCGTGTGTCGCTGGCGGATTTTACCGGTCTGGTGGCTTGTGGCGGTTTTTCGTATGGTGACGTGCTCGGTGCGGGTGGCGGCTGGGCCAAATCGATTTTATTCAACCCGAAAGCGCGTGATGAATTTGCCGCGTTTTTTGCGCGTCCCGATACGTTTGGTTTGGGTGTTTGCAACGGTTGTCAGATGATGTCCGGCCTGAAGGAGATTATTCCTGGCGCTGAACGCTGGCCGCAGTTCAAACGCAATCTGTCCGAACAATTCGAGGCGCGGGTCGCGATGGTCAAGGTGCAAGCGTCGCCGTCGATTTTCTTCAAAGGCATGGCGGGTTCGATACTGCCGGTTGTGGTGGCTCACGGCGAAGGCCGCGCCGAGTTCGATTCTCATAACCCTGCCGGAGCCGAAGTTGCGATCAGTTATGTCGATAACTACGGCAATGAAACCGAAGCCTTTCCGGCCAACCCGAACGGCTCGCCGCTAGGCATTACCGGTTTAACCACCGCCGATGGTCGTTTTACCATCATGATGCCGCATCCGGAGCGTTGCTTCAGAGCGATACAAAACTCCTGGCATCCGGCTGAGTGGCTGGAAGAGGGGGCGTGGTTGCGGATGTTCAGAAATGCCCGGGTTTGGGTAGGCTGAGTCAAGGCCGAGGCTTTCGTTTGCTTAAATATGAATCCTTTAGCGTCGAGTTGGTGTACGACATATCCTGAGCCCTCTATGTTTAAAGGGCTGCACTTTGCAGTTCTTACGGCCAGGAAATAAATAAGAATTTTTCCTATAGCTGTGTGGGAAGCTAGGCTGGATAATAGAGGGTTTTCAACGCACTCCGCATTATGAGCCTTCGCTACCAGATTATCTGTCGCATCCTGCTGTCTTCGGTTTGTATTTTGGTATTGGGCGGGGCGATTGCGGTCTGGCAAGCGCGCCAGGCGGTCGAGAAGGAGGTCGATGCCTCGATTCATCTGGCCTTGCAACTGATTACCTTGGGCATTGCCGATACCCCAGTATTTCAACAAAGCGACGATTTATCCCGCTTCAGCGCGTTGCGGCAAACGCGGCATTTGAGTATCCAATTGCAAAAGCCGGATGGACAACTGATCCATTTCGCTGGCGAAAATCAACCGACCAATCCCGAAGAAATGCCTCCTAGCTGGTTTATCCGCTTGGTAAAGGGCGATTATCCCAAGGTAGAGCACCAGTTGAATATGCAGGACGGCAAGTTGTTGACTCTGATCATTCAGGCTCAGCCGCTCGATGAAATCACCGAAGTCTGGCAGGAAAGCGTGGCGTTTTTTGCGTCGATTTCCTTGTTAACGATGTTGACTTTTCTAGCGGTCAATCTGGTCTTTAATAAGTCTTTGAAATCGATTGCGGTCATCGTCGATGCCTTGCGCCTGATCGAAACCGGTCAATATCGCCAACAATTGCCGCCATTTTCCACACAGGAATTCGATGATATTGCCAACGCAATCAATCATATGACGGTGGAGCTTGAGAAAACCCGCCAGGAAAACCGGGCCTTGACGCAGCATTCGTTGGCGATTCAGGAAGAAGAACGCCAACGCCTGTCTCAGGAATTGCATGACGAGTTCGGCCAATCCCTGACGGCTATTAAAGTGATGGCGGTAACCGCGGCACATCGCAAAGCCGACGCCGCTAAAATAACCACAACAATCTCGGAAATTTGCGATCATTTAATGACCGTGGTGCGTTCGATGATGCAGCAATTGCATCCTTTGGTTTTGACCGAGTTGGGATTGAAGGCCACCTTGGAAGAGATGGTTAATCATTGGTCGGAACGTAATGCCGACCTGCGGCTGACGATTCGCTGTAGCGACGCCGTGGACGGTTTGGATAAAAATCTAACCATTCAGGTATTTCGGGTGATTCAGGAGTGTTTGACCAATGTCGTGCGCCATGCACAAGCGCATAGCGTGACTATCGACTTGGAAAAGCTCGATCTACCGCAGGCCTGTTTACAGCTTAAAGTGCAGGATGACGGGCGAGGTTGTGATTTGCAGACTACCAGTCAAGGCTTTGGTTTACTGGGTATTAAAGAACGCATCAAGTCGCTGGATGGCGAGTTGCAGGTGCTGTCTCGTCCTGGCTCAGGTATGTTGGTTAATGCACGAATCCCGCTCGTATGAATAACAAGATAAAAATCGTGTTGGTGGACGACCACTTGGTGGTGCGGGCTGGCTTTAAAATGCTGTTGGCGGCGGGGGATAGTGTCGAAGTAATAGGCGAAGCCGAGCGTGGTGAGCAGGCTATTCAACTTTATCAAGAATTGCAGCCCGATATGTTGGTGATGGATTTGTCCATGCCGGGGATTGGTGGCTTGGAAACTATTCGGCGGATCATTCAGCGCGACCGCGAGGCGAGAATTTTAGTTTTTAGCGTGCATCACGAACAAGTGTATGTCAGCCGGGCCTTGGCAGCGGGCGCGCAGGGTTATATCACCAAAAATAGCGCTCCCGGTATTCTTGCCGAAGCGATAGCGGCAATTATGTCCGGTCAGCAGTATGTCGAGCGCGGTTTGGTCAAGGGCGGCGGTGAAGAACGCCAGCACACCGGTTATCACGCGATAATCGCCGGTTTCTCTGCGCGCGAGTTCGATGTATTTAGTTTGCTTGCCCAAGGGTTGACGGTGCATAAGATCGCCGATCAACTGTGTTTGGGTCATAAAACCGTGGCGAACTACGCCACGCAAATCAAGAAAAAGCTCCAGGTGGACACTACCACCGAGCTTGCTCACATTGCGGTCAATTTGGGGATGACGGCGCGCTGATACTCGGTTTTAGGGTGCGGTGGACTCTATGAGGCGGGGGGTTAAATAGCGAGACTGGTATGGCAATCGTTCAGGCAAATAAATTCGTCTGAACGATTATTGAAAATTATGTTTTTTAATCCAGAAGGCCGTCGAGTTCAGATTTAGCCGCTAGAACATCCGGCAGTTTTTCCTTAAGGAGTTGCTCCGATAGGCCTAAAAGTGCGGTTAATTGATTGGGTAACGAGGCTAAAATCTGATTTTCATCCAAACCCTGATCTTGGTAATCGCTGATTGCATGGGCGAGGAAAACTGTGCAAGCTAACTTGTTAGGCGTCTCCGCGGCCAAAGGTTCCGCCGATTGCTCGATGGTTTCGACTAATTCGTCGGCAAATTTCCAGCGACGGCAAAGTTCCGCGCAGACCGCCGGGCTGGTGTAGCCCAAGCGCCTCTTCTCAATTTCCAGTCTAACGTTGCCGTTTTTCACATGCTGATCAATTTCGTTGGCTTCGCGGGGGCTGCCAATGTGAATCAGTAGGTTGCCCAGATTGCTGATTAGCCCGGCTGTATAGGCGATGTCGGCCGCCAGACCCGCTTGGGCCGCGAACCATTTTGCATAACCTGCTGTGCGAAAACTATTCCGCCAGCTTTGTTTGACATCGAAATTATCCAATTGCGGTACCACACCGACAATCCCGGATGCGATCACCAATGTTTTCAGCTGGTTCATGCCCAGTAAGGTGATGGCTTCATCTATAGAGCCAATTTTACGGGATAAACCAAAATGCGCGGAGTTGACCAAACGCAGGATTTTTAAAACAATCACCTGCTCTTTTTCCACGTTTTTGGCTATGTCGAGCATATCCGCGTTGGGATTGTTTAGCTGATTGATGAGGGATCTTACGACTTCGGGTACTTGCGGAATTTTGTGGATCTGGTCGAACAGTTGGTTCATTTTTGTGGGCATGTCTTCATCCTTAAGCTACGAAACTGTAATTATTCTTAGTGAATTATAGCCAGCCTCGGCGAACAAACCTTATAAATTTAAACCGGTTCAGGGCCCGGCGCCGCCTGAATGCAGGTTACGCCGGGCCAAACGGATAGCGGTTTAGCTAGGTCTTAAAGTTCCCAACCATGGAGCGCAACTGATTCGCCAGGTCAAGTAACTCGTGGCAGGCATCCGCAGTGTTTTTCGCGCCGATCGAAGTCTCTTCGGATACCCGGCTGATATTGCTGATGTTACGATTGATTTCCTCGGCAACTGCGGTTTGTTCCTCGGCAGCGCTGGCTATCTGGTTATTCATATCGTTAATGGTATCGATACGTTCACTAATAGTGGTTATCGAACCACCGGCGGATGCGGCTTGCTCTACGCTGGAGTTTGCGCGGCTTCTACCGTTTTCCATTACTGCCACGGCCTGTTTCGCACGGTCCTGCAAGCGTTCTATAGTCTTTTGGATTTCCAAAGTGGAGTTTTGGGTACGGCTGGCCAGGGTTCTGACTTCATCCGCTACTACCGCAAAGCCTCGACCTTGCTCGCCAGCTCTGGCTGCTTCTATGGCGGCGTTCAATGCCAGCAAATTGGTTTGTTCGGCAATGCCTTGAATGACTCCCAATACCTCACCGATGCTGTTACTGTCGTTTTCCAGCTCGTGTATCACATTGGCGGCATTTTCCACTTCAGATGCCAAGCTGTTAATACCATGCACGGCATCTTTCACGATGTTTTTGCCCGAAGACGCTTCGCGGTCGGCGATTTCCGCTGCTTCCGATGCTCTAACGGCATTTTTGGCGACTTCTTGCACCGTCGACGTCATTTGCTTCATCGCATTGGCCACCAATGTGGTTTCGTGCAATTGCCGCTCGACACCGGCTTGAGTCGATTGGGTGATATTGGCAAGCTTGTGAGAAGAGCTGGCCAGTTTTTCGCTGGTGGAACTGATCTGGTCGATGGTTTTGGCTATTTTGCGCACGAAGGTATTAAAACTCGATGCGATCCAGGCAAACTCCGATTTGCCGCTCGCATCCAGACGAGCCCGCAGGTCGCCCTCGCCACTGCCTATGTCTTGCAGCTTCAAAGCCAATGCCGTCAGCGGACCGATGATGATTTTGCTCATCGTGAAGTAGCCGGTAAAGCCAATGATGATCAGTGTTATGCACAAGAAGCCGATAGCGTAAAAGGTATTAGTCTTCAGCTCGGCAAGGGCTACGCTGAATGGGGTGACGATTTCGAATGCGCCATGTAAGTCGCCGGCGTGGCGATTTTCCATCGGATATCCCAGTAAATCTTGGCCCTTCTCGTTATTCCAGAGAGTTTGCGAGGTCTTGGGGTCGCCATGACATATTTCGCATTGCTTGACTAATTTGACGGGGCGTAAGTAGCGGACTTCCTGTTTTTCTTCGTCTACGAAGCTATAGTCTTGGGCGGAAGGGTTGCTTCTGAAAAACTCCAGCGCTTGACGTTCGATGTCATCGGCGGCGTTTCGGGGATTTCTGGGGTTAAGAGACGGCGCTTTGAAACGAAAGCCATGCTCTTTGGCTTCCGCTTCGATGACGTCCCAAGCATTGGCTGTCGGCACGGTGGCGACCACCAGTTCTCTGGCTTTTGAGCTACCTTTTTGTTCGACCAATTGCATGAGTTGCTCAGGCGTGTAGATGCCTGCTTCCCATTTTTTTACGACATTGTCGCGGATTGATTCGGACAAAGTGAGTAGTTGCCGCGAGGCTTTGATTTCCCGGTCAATCAGCTTTTGTTTCTCAAAGCTTGAGTAAACAACCAAAATCGCTATGCCTAAAAGTGTTAGCACCGACATGGTTATAGAAACCACCTTTACCCCTACAGAATGCCAGTTCATCATCAACATTCGAAACTCCCCTAAAATACGCTTTAAATTTCTTGTATTAACTGTCTTTCCAGTACCGTCCTGAAGACATGCCAACCGAGTATAGCTTACAATTTAGCGTCATCTATTCTAAAAACTTAACAACTATGCGGAAAATCAAGGTTTTGTTTGTGTGTATGGGTAACATCTGTAGATCGCCCACCGCGGAAGGCGTTTTCTCTCATTTGGTGACTACAAGAAACCTGGGGGAACGCTTTCAAATAGATTCCGCGGGTACCCACGCCTACCACATTGGCGACGCGCCCGATCTGCGCGCGCAAAAAGCCGCTCGAGACAGAGGGGTTGAATTGAAACATCTGCGGGCGCGCAAAGTTGTATCCGCAGATTTTGAAGCGTTCGATCACATACTGGTCATGGACGACGAGAATCACGCCATATTAAAAGAAGCCTGTCCGATTGATTTGAGCCATAAGATTCGGCATTTTCTCGATTATGCGCCGCACTTGAATCAACGCGAAGTGCCAGACCCTTACTACGGTGGTAGTTATGGTTTCGAGCGGGTACTGGATATGGTGGAAGAGGCATCGGCGGGATTTTTGCAAGCATTGCAACAAACTGGCGAGCTGTGATTAACAGGATAGGAAAAAGCTTATGGCAATAATGTCGAACACCGTCAGTTACCTGGATCGCGACACGGTGCTGGAAGGTTTTTTTGCTTATGACGATGCAATTATTGGGCAGAGACCGGTGGTGCTGATCCATCATGCTTGGGGCGGACGAGACCAGTTTGTGGCCGATAAGGCTCTCAAATTGGCGGAACTGGGTTATTTGGCGTTCGCTACGGATATGTACGGCAAAGGCATCCTTGGAAAGACGCCGGAACAAAACGCCGCATTGATGCAGCCCTTCATACAAGATCGGGGGAAATTGCAACAGCGCTTACGGGCGGCGCTATCCACTGTCAAACTAATGCCATGGGCCGACAACGCTAGGATTGCGGCGATAGGTTTTTGTTTCGGCGGTTTGTGTGCGCTGGATTTGGCGCGGATCGGTGTGGATATTCGCGGGGTTGTGTCGTTTCATGGCTTGCTCGGTGCGCCTGAAAATATCCCGAACCCCCAAATCAAGGCCAAGGTACTGGTGTTGCATGGCTATGATGACCCCATGGCCTCCGCTGAGCAAGTACTTGCCTTGCAAGACGAATTAACTAAGGCAGGTGCGGACTGGCAGTTGCATAGTTACGGCCACACGATGCACGCGTTTACCAACCCTGTGGCCAATAATCCCGATTTTGGTACAGTTTATCAGCCGCTTGCTGATCGCCGGTCTTGGCAAGCGATGCAAAACTTTTTGACCGAGATTTTTGCCTGACGGCAGAGGGTGGCGTTTGCTATAATCGACGGCTTTATAAACCTGTTAGCCATGCGTAAATGGAATTGATGCTTCAGGCTAACCCGTCGATCGATAAGCTTTCGACTGCACTGGAACCACGGACCCATGTCAGACTTCGCTAAAGAAATTATCCCCGTCAATCTCGAAGACGAGATGAAACAATCCTACCTCGATTATGCCATGAGCGTGATCGTCGGCAGGGCACTTCCCGATGTCAGAGACGGCCTCAAGCCGGTGCACCGTCGCGTGCTTTATGCGATGAACGAACTAGGGAACGATTGGAACAAACCCTATAAAAAATCCGCGCGTATCGTCGGTGACGTGATCGGTAAATACCACCCGCATGGCGATACAGCCGTTTACGACACCATGGTCCGCATGGCTCAGCCGTTTTCTTTGCGGTACATGTTAATTGACGGTCAAGGTAACTTCGGTTCGGTGGACGGCGATTCGCCGGCGGCGATGCGGTATACCGAAGTGCGGATGGCGAAAATCGCCCATGAATTACTTGCTGACCTGGACAAGGAAACCGTGGATTTCGTCGCCAACTACGACGAATCGGAATCCGAACCCACCGTGATGCCAACCCGAGTGCCAACCTTGTTGGTCAATGGCTCGTCGGGTATCGCGGTTGGCATGGCGACCAATATTCCGCCGCATAATCTCAGCGAGATTATCAGCGCTTGTTTGGCCTTGATCGAAAATCCCGATCTGACTATTCCGGAATTGATGCAAATCGTCCCGGGACCGGATTTTCCAACCGCCGGTATTATCAATGGCGCCTCAGGTATTTTTGAAGCGTATGCCACGGGCCGTGGCCGTATTTACCTGCGCGGCCGCAGCCATTTTGAAGACATAGGCGATAGCGGCCGCCAAGCCATTATCACCACTGAGCTACCTTACCAGGTCAACAAAGCCCGCTTGTTGGAAAAAATCGCCGAATTGGTCAAAGAGGGCAAGCTGGACGGTATCTCCGGCCTGCGCGACGAGTCAGACAAGGATGGCATGCGCATGGTCATCGAATTGCGCCGCGGCGAGGTGCCGGACGTGGTGCTGAATAATCTGTACAAACAAACCCAGATGCAGACCGTGTTTGGTATCAACATGGTGGCGCTATACGACGGTCGCCCGCACCTGATGGGTTTGAAAGAGATTCTCGCCGCATTCGTCGATCACCGTCGCGAGATAGTCACCCGTAGAACGATTTACAACTTGCGGAAGGCGCGGGAGCGGGCGCATATCCTCGAAGGTTTGGCGGTAGCCTTAGCTAACATCGACGAAATGATCGAGTTGATCAAATCTTCGCCGAATCCGCAAGAAGCTAAAGTGGGTTTGCTGGCGCAGACCTGGAAAGCCGGCTTGGTGGCTGCATTGCTGGATAGAGCCGACGCCGACCGTTCGAGGCCCGATGATTTATCCGTTGAGTTTGGTTTGGCGGATGGTGCGTATCGTTTGTCGGAAGCCCAGGCCCAAGCAATCCTGGATTTGCGTTTGCATCGTTTGACCGGTTTGGAACAAGAAAAAATCGTCAACGAATACAAGCAATTGCTAGAGCTGATCGACGAATATCTGCATATTCTCGGCAACGATGTGCGCTTGATGGAAGTGATCCGCGAAGAGCTGGAAGAAATCAAAACCCAATACGGCGATGCCCGCCGCACCGAAATCGTCCAGGATTACTCCAATCTATCCGCTGAAGATCTCATCACCGAAGAAGATATGGTGGTGACGATGTCGCACGAAGGTTACGTGAAAACCCAGCCGCTCAGCGATTACAAAGCCCAGCGTCGCGGTGGTCGCGGTAAGTCGGCGACGGCGACGAAGGAAAATGATTTCGTTGAAAAACTGATCATCGCCAATACCCACGATACGATTTTATGTTTCTCGTCAGCGGGTAAAGTCTATTGGTTACGGGTGTTTAATTTGCCGGTCGCCAGTCGGGCATCGCGCGGTAAGCCTTTCGTGAATTTGTTGCCGTTGGAAGAAGGCGAGAAAATCAATGCAATGTTGCCGGTCCGTGAATACAGTGCCGACAAATACATTTTTATGGCAACGTCTTCAGGTACCGTGAAAAAAACCCCGTTGCCTGAATTCGAACGTCAACGCAGCAACGGTAAAATCGCGATAGATTTAAACGAGAATGATACGTTGGTGGGCGTAGCGATTACCGACGGTCAGCAAAACGTATTGTTGTTCAGCAGCGACGGCAAAGCGGTCTGTTTCAACGAAACCGATGTGCGCTCGATGGGCAGAACCGCTACCGGGGTGCGTGGCATTCGCTTGCAAGAAGGTCAAAAAGTCATTTCGCTGATTATCGCCAGCGAAGGCACGGTGTTGAATATCACCGAAAACGGTTACGGCAAACGGACCAAGCTCGAAGAATTTACCCAGCATAGACGTGGCGGTCAGGGTTTGATAGCGATTCAAACCTCTGAGCGTAACGGCGCAGTGGTCGGTGCGGTATTGGTCAACGATACCGACGAAATTATGCTGATTACCGATGGCGGCATTTTAGTACGCACGCGGGTGAAGGAAATTTCCGTGGTCGGCAGAAACACCCAAGGCGTCACGGTGATTCGTCTGGATAAGGGCGAAAGAGTCGTCGGCGTGGATCGCATTGATGGTCTGGGCGATGAAGACGATGACGCCGAAGGCGATATTGACGAAACCGATGTTCCAGCAGATAGCGCCGAACAAGGCGGAGAAGAGGAATAAGCATGGCAA
This sequence comes from Methylomonas sp. 2F7, assembly GCF_057126975.1. Taxonomy (NCBI): domain Bacteria; kingdom Pseudomonadati; phylum Pseudomonadota; class Gammaproteobacteria; order Methylococcales; family Methylococcaceae; genus Methylomonas; species Methylomonas sp. 2F7. Next base: position 2,612,057 of record NZ_CP195203.1, on the reverse strand, counting down.
GGATTTACAACTTTAGCGCCGGCCCGTCGATGTTGCCGGAATCGGTGTTGTTGCAAGCTCAACAAGAGATGTTGGATTGGCAAGATAGCGGCATGTCGGTGATGGAAATGAGTCATCGTGGTAAGCATTTCATGGCCATAGCCGAAGCGATGAAAAACGATCTGATCGAACTGCTCGGCATTCCTGCTAATTACAAGGTACTGTTCCTGCAAGGTGGCGCCAGCGCGCAATTCGCGATGATTCCGCAGAATATTCTCAACGGTAAAACCAAGGCCGGTTATGCGAATACCGGCGCATGGTCGACTAGTGCAATCAAGGAAGCAGGTAAATATTGCGAAGTACAGCTTGCGGCTACCTCGGAAGCGGAAAAATTCACCACTATTCCAGCGTTCGATACCTGGAATATCGATAAAGACGCTGCTTATCTGCACTACACCTCTAACGAAACCATCCACGGCGTAGAATTTTCCGAAGTGCCTGATGCCGGCGATTTACCGTTGGTGTGCGATATGTCCTCGAATATCTTGTCGCGTCCGGTCGATGTTAGCCGCTACGGTATTATTTATGCCGGTACGCAGAAAAACATGGGGCCGTCCGGTGTGACCGTGGTTATCGTTCGGGACGATTTGGTTGGCTTGGCACCGAAAACCGTGCCGGCAGTGTTCGACTACCAGCAACAGGCAAAAGCCGACTCCATGTTGAATACGCCTGCCACCTATAACTGGTATCTGTTGGGATTGGTGCTGCAATGGCTGAAACAGCAAGGCGGTATCGCAGCCATCGAGCAGCAAAATATTCGTAAAGCCGGCAAGCTATACCAGGCTATCGATGAATCCAGCCTTTATAGCAATCCGGTGGTGAAAGACTACCGCTCCAGAATGAACGTGCCTTTCGTGTTGGCGGATGCGGCGCTGGACAAAGAATTTTTGGCGTTGGCCGAGAAAAACGGCCTTAGTACGCTTGCTGGTCACCGCTCGGTCGGGGGCATGCGTGCGAGTATTTACAACGCCATGCCGGAAGCGGGGGTCGATGCCTTGATCGATTTCATGGCCGAGTTCGAACGTACTCACTAAACAATCCAAAAATGACGGCGATTATTCCTTTATCGGAGCTGCGCGAACGTATCGACGCGATTGATCAGCAAATATTGCAGTTGATCAATCGACGAGCGGAGTGTGCTATTGAAGTAGCCAGAACCAAAATGGCAGAAGGTGAAACCGGTAGTTTTTATCGTGCTGATCGCGAAGCTCAAGTGTTGCGTAAAATCAAAGAGCTGAATCCAGGCCCGTTGAGTGATGATGCGTCTGTGCATCTATTCCGGGAATTGATGTCGGCTTGTTTGGCCTTGGAAAAGCCCTTGGAAGTGGCGTTTTTAGGGCCGGTCGGTACGTTTACTCAGCAAGCAACTTTCAAACACTTTGGCCACGCCGTCAAAGGCATCCCGGCCGCTACGATTCCGGAGATTTTTCTGGCTGTGGAAACCGGTCATTGCCAATTCGGCGTGGTGCCGGTGGAAAATTCCACCGAAGGCGTGATTGCGCATACGCTGGATCGCTTCATGACCACCTCACTGCAAATTTGCGGTGAAGTCGAAATTCGGGTGCATCAAAATCTGCTCGGCAAAATGGATACGTTGGCGGCGATTAACGAAGTTTATTCGCATCAGCAATCTCTGGCGCAATGTCGGCAATGGTTAAATAGCTATTTGCCTGGTGTGCCTTGCACGGCGGTCAGCAGTAATGCCGAAGCCGCCAGACTAGCGTCTTTGGACCACAATAAAGCCGCGATAGCCGGCTTGATGGCGGCCGAATTGTATGAGTTGAACATCATCGAACAGCATATCGAGGATGAATCCAACAATACCACGCGCTTTATCGTCATCGGTAAGCAGCAGCCGGCATCCACCGGGCTCGATAAAACCTCCATTTTGGTATCTACCGGCAATCAGGCTGGCGCGCTACATAAAATTCTGGGGCCGTTTGCCGAATACGGCATCAGCATGGCGCACATAGAGTCCCGGCCATCGCGGCAGGGCTTGTGGGAATACGTGTTTTTTATTGATATTGATGGTCATCGAGATGATCCTGATGTTGCCAAAGCCCTGGAAACCCTGCAAAACAACGTCAAAATGTTGAAAATCCTCGGCTCTTATCCAAAAGCCGTCATTTAAATCTTAGGTCGATGAACAAATTTTTAGAACTTGCTACTGCCGGCGTTCAACAGCTGGTGCCTTACGTGCCTGGCAAACCGGTTGAAGAATTGCAACGCGAGCTGGGTATAGCAGAAGTCATTAAGTTGGCGTCCAATGAAAATCCCCTGGGCACCGGTGCGAAAGTTGCCGCCGCTATCCAAGCGACATTGCCCGAACTAACCCGTTATCCCGATGGCAGCGGTTTTGCGTTGAAAGCCGCACTATCTGCTAAATTAAGCGTGGCTCCCGAACAAATTACCTTGGGTAACGGTTCCAGCGAGATCCTGGAATTGGTGATGCGCACCTTCGTTACGCCGGAATTGGAAGTAGTGTTTTCCCAGCATGCGTTTGCGCTGTATCCGATACTGACGCAGGCCGTGGGGGCTAAGGCTAAAGTCGTGCCCGCCAAAAATTACGGCCACGATTTAACAGCGATGAGCCAACAAGTTGGTTCGCAAACACGTCTGGTGTTTATCGCCAATCCCAATAATCCGACCGGCACCTTGCTGGATAAAGATGAACTGGAAAGCTTCATCGCCAATTTGCCTGCTCATGTGCTGTGCGTTTTGGATGAGGCCTACTACGAGTTTGTTGATCCTGCCGTGCGAACCGAATCGTTGGATTGGCCGAATCGCTATCCAAATCTGATCATAGCCCGCACGTTCTCCAAGGCATATGGGTTGGCTGGTTTGCGTATCGGTTACGGGATTTCCTCCCCTGACATCGCCGATCTGTTGAACAGAGTGCGCCAGCCTTTCAATTGCAGCATGCTGGCCTTGGCTGCTGCCGAAGCCGCGCTCGGGGACATACACTACCTGAATGAGACCGTGGCTCTCAACAATGCGGGCATGGCGCAGTTGACTGACGCGTTCAAGGATTTGGATTTGCCCTGGATTCCTTCATCCGGCAATTTCGTTTCCGTGGATGTAAAACAGGCGGCTATGCCGATTTACGAGGCCTTGCTGCGCAAGGGTGTCATCGTGCGACCGGTAGCCAATTATGAAATGCCCCACCACCTGCGGGTCAGCATCGGCACCGAACGCGAAAACGCAATATTCATAAAATCATTGCGCGAGGTGTTGAGCGGTGTTTAACCGCCTGTGCATCATTGGCATAGGTTTGATCGGCGGTTCGATAGCCAGAGCCGCGCGCGCACAGGGTTTATGCAGTGAGGTTGTCGCCTATGGCCGCGAGAAAAATCTGCCGAATATGCAATTGGCCAAACAACTCGGCGTCATTGATGAGTTTTACACCGACATAGCTTCAGCGCTGGAAAATACCGATTGCGTAATCGTTGCCACGCCGGTCGGTAGCATGAAGGCTATTTTCGAACAAATTAAACCGCACTGGAACTCGAATGCTATTTATAGCGATGCCGGCAGCACTAAGGGCAGCGTGGTATCTGCGCTCGAAATGGTATTCGGCAGCGTACCGACGAATTTTGTGCCGGCGCATCCGATTGCCGGCGCGGAACGCAGCGGTGTTGATGCCTCGACCGTCGATTTGTTTGTCAATCGCCGCCTGATCCTGACGCCGCTAGAAAGCACCGATAAGCTGGCGCTGGCGAAAATCCATGCGTTTTGGGAAAAGATCGGCTCCAGCGTTTCGGTGATGTCGGTGGAACATCACGACACTGTGCTGGCCGCCACCAGCCATTTGCCGCATATTCTGGCTTTCGCCTTGGTCGGTTTGCTGGGGCGTAAGGACGAACAGCGCGAGATATTTAAATATGCCGCCGGCGGTTTCAGGGATTTCAGCCGCATCGCCTCCAGCGATCCGACCATGTGGCAAGACATCTGTCTGGCAAACAAGCAGGAAATCGTGCCCTTGATACGGCAGTTTCAAGCGGAATTAAGCAAAATTGAACAATTGCTGGTTGACGACCAATCCGCGCAATTGTTCGAAACCTTTACGTATGCCAGAAATGCCCGGCAGCGTTTTCTCGATCAACAAGAAGACTAAGAAGATTAACATGTCACAAACCATTACTTTTCAAGTGCAGCCGGGCGGTAGTTTGCGCGGCGAAATCCGTGTGCCTGGCGATAAATCCATGTCGCACCGTTCCATCATGCTGGGCTCGTTGGCGGAAGGCGTCACGCATGTCACCGGTTTTTTAAACGCGGAAGATGCAATTTCTACCTTGGAAGCGTTCCGGGCCATGGGCGTAAAAATCGAAGGGCCGGTTAATGGGGAAGTGACAATTCATGGCGTTGGCAAGCACGGCTTAAAAGCGCCGCAAGCGCCTTTGTATTTGGGTAATTCGGGTACCTCCATGCGATTGCTGAGTGGTTTGTTGGCTGGTCAGCCTTTCGATACGGTGTTGACTGGCGACAAGTCGTTGGAATCGCGGCCGATGAAACGGGTGACCGCGCCGTTGGCATTGATGGGGGCCGAGATTATTACCCAGGAAAACGGCACCGCGCCGCTGCATATCAAAGGTAAAGCCGGCAAATTACAAGGCATTCATTACGATATGCCGATTGCCAGCGCCCAGGTCAAATCCTGTTTGTTGCTTGCCGGCATGTATGCCGAAGGCGAAACCAGCGTCACCGAACCTGCACCAACCCGCGATCATACCGAGCGCATGTTGAACGGTTTCGGCTACCCGGTCACGCGCGAAGGCAGTACCGCGCGCATCACTAACCAAGGCAAGTTAACTGCGGCGCGTATTGATGTGCCCAGCGATATTTCCTCGGCGGCGTTTTTTCTGGTCGGCGCCAGTATAGCGCCTGATTCCGATGTGACCTTGCGTCACGTCGGTATTAATCCAACCCGTACCGGCATCATTGATATTTTGAGGTTGATGGGCGCCAACATTGAAGTGTTGAACGAAAGAGAAGTGGGTGGCGAACCGGTTGCCGATCTCAGGGTGCGTTCCAGCCAATTGAAAGGTATCAATATTCCAGAGCATTTGGTGCCGCTGGCGATCGATGAGTTTCCGGTATTGTTTGTGGCCGCTGCTTGCGCCGAAGGCCAAACTGTATTGACTGGTGCGGAGGAGTTGCGGGTTAAGGAATCAGACCGCATTCAAGTCATGGCGGATGGTTTACAGATTCTCGGTGTCGATGCGCAACCAACCAAAGACGGTATGGTAATCAATGGCGGCGGCCACATAGGCACTGGCGAAGTCGAATCTCATGGTGACCACCGAATTGCGATGTCGTTTTCGATTGCCGGCTTGCGTGCTTCCGGACCGATCACAATCAAGGATTGTGCGAATGTGAATACTTCGTTTCCGGAGTTCCGCGACTTGGCGACCAAACTAGGTTTGGCTCTGACGAGCTTTTAGCATGCAAGTACCGGTATTGACTATAGACGGCCCCAGCGGTGCCGGCAAAGGTACGGTTAGCCGTGCCGTTGCAAAACTTTTGGGGTGGAATTATCTGGATAGTGGCTCGATTTACCGCTCGTTGGCTGTAGCAGTCTTAAAATCCAGTGTCGAGTTATCGGACGTAACCGCTATTTGCCGAGTCGCTGAAGCTATGTCGTTAGAATTCGATTGTGGCGAACAGTTGATCGTTAAGCTTGATGGCGCCGATATTACTAGCCAACTTGGCTCCGAAACCACCGGTAATACTGCGTCCATCATTGCCGCGTACCCTGAGGTGAGGGCGGTGTTATTGCAAAAACAAAAGGATTTTCAAAGGCTTCCGGGCTTGGTTGCAGACGGCCGAGATATGGGCAGCGTTGTCTTTAAGGATGCCAAAATCAAGGTTTATTTAACCGCGAGCGCCGAGGAAAGGGCGCTTAGACGATATAAACAGTTGATTGAAAAGGGGATTGATGCTAACCTTCCCCAAATCACTCGGGAAATAGAAGAACGCGATTGTCGCGATCAGCAGCGAGCTACTGCTCCGCTCACCGTGCCGGAAGGCGCGCATTATATCGATTCATCCAGTTTGACTATTCAGCAAGTGATTGAGCAGGTAGTAAATTTAGTCAATTGAGGCTATTGGTGGTTATCGAATTCTTATCGGTGACTTTATTTTAATTCAGAGAAGAGAAAGCTTGCTTGAGTCTTAGCAAGTTTGGGAAAGAAGAGATGGGCGAAAGCTTTGCAGAGTTGTTTGAAGAGAGTTATGCCAAGACCGAAATGCGTCCTGGCGCAATGCTAATTGGTACCGTTGTTGATATCGAAAACGAATTTGTTATCGTCAGCACACAAGCCAAATCAGAAGGGGTCATTCCTAAATGGCAATTTCTGAATGCCGATGGCGACCTAGAGGTCAACGTAGGCGACGAAATTGAGGTTGCTCTCGATTTATTCGAAGATGGCCTGGGCGCCACTCTTCTTTCCCGTGATAAAGCCAAGAAAAGCAAAGCTTGGGCGGAACTGGAAAAAGCCTTTGAAACCCAAGAAACCATCGTCGGCCGTATCAACGGCAAAGTGCGTGGCGGTTTCACCGTTGCAGTCGGTGCATTACGCGCCTTCTTGCCAGGCTCTCTGGTTGACGTGCGTCCTATCCGCGATACCGCTTTCCTGGAAAATCGCGACCTGGAATTTAAAGTCATCAAAATCGATCAAAAACGCAACAACGTCGTGTTGTCACGTCGTGCGGTGGTCGAAAGCGAATACAGCGCAGAGCGCGAAGAATTGGTTAAAACGCTGCAAGACGGCGCGATTGTTACCGGTATCGTTAAAAACCTCACTGATTACGGTGCGTTTATCGACCTGGGCGGCGTTGACGGTCTGCTGCACATTACCGACATGGCATGGCGCCGCGTACGTCACCCATCCGAGTGCGTAGAAATCGGTCAGGAAGTTAAAGTTAAGGTCCTGAAATTCGATAAAGACAAAACTCGCGTATCGTTGGGCATGAAACAAATGGATGAAGATCCATGGCAAAACATTGCTCGTCGTTACCCAGCCGGCACTCGCGTGTTCGGTAAAGTTAACAACCTGACAGACTACGGTTGCTTCGTGGAAATCGAAGAAGGTGTTGAAGGCTTGGTGCACGTATCCGAAATGGACTGGACCAACAAAAACGTCAACCCATCCAAAGTTGTGCAATTGGGTGATGAAGTTGAAGTTATGGTTCTGGAAATCGACGAAGAACGTCGTCGTATTTCGCTGGGCATGAAACAATGCCGTTCGAATCCATGGGACGAATTTGCCGCTACACATAACAAAGGCGACAAAATCTCCGGCAAAATCAAATCGATTACTGATTTCGGTATCTTCATCGGCCTGGACGGCGGTATTGACGGTTTGGTTCATATGTCCGACATTTCCTGGAACGAGAACGACGAAGAAGCCATTCGCAATTACAAAAAAGGCGATGAAGTCGAGACTGTGATTTTGGCTGTGGATTCCGAGCGCGAGCGTATTTCGCTGGGTATCAAACAACTGGAACAAGATCCTTTCCAAAACTACATCGCTGTGCATGAAAAAGGCAGCTTAGTTAAAGGCGTCATCAAAGAAATCGATGCTAAAGGTGCGATTGTAACTTTGGCAGATAACGTCGAAGGCTACTTGCGCGCTTCTGAAATTCAACGTGACCGCGTCGAAGATGCGCGTACCCTGTTGAAAGAGGGCGAAGAAATCGAAGCCAAATTTGTCGGTGTTGACAAAAAGACTAAATCTATTTCTTTGTCTATCAAAGCGAAAGATGTCGAAGAAGAGTCTAATGCCATTAAAGATTACTCGTCTCAAAATGCTGGCACAGCCACATTAGGCGATATCTTTAAACAAATGGACAAGTAGTAAAACCATCTCCAAGGGTGACATGACTGGGTCATGTCACCCTTTTTTGATTATTCAGGGCTGGATGTGACAAAATCAGAATTGATAGAGATGCTGGCACGAAAGCAGCCTCATCTCGCGCTTAAAGATGTTGAATTGGCAGTCAGATGCGTTGTTGACCACTTGAGCGATACTCTAGCAAGTGGCGATAGGATAGAAATTAGAGGTTTTGGCAGTTTTTCATTACACCATCGTTCAGCACGATTAGGACGTAATCCCAAAACCGGCGATTCAGTGTCCTTAACAGAAAAGCATGTGCCGCATTTTAAACCCGGAAAGGAATTGCGGGATATGGTTGATGCTTCCAGAGAAAAATTCAAAATCGTCGATTGACGGCGAATGCTGAATTCAAAATCCAACACAACCCACACAATATGTGAATGGTGTTTAACTTTAGATGATTTTCGAGTGGCGGCATTCGTCGCCACTTTATTGTCGTTGTTCCATTGCGAATTAGGCTTGCATACGGACCTAAGCAAAATTTCACCAGACAGATTTGCCAGTGAGCTTATTCGATCATTATTACAGCTATGATCCTGGCTATGGCTACGGTCTCGACGAGTTGTTAAGCGTTCCGGCGCCGCAAGAGCCTGCCGATTTCAGTCGATTTTGGCGGGATAAATATCAAAAAGCCTTAACGGTCTCTCCGCAATTTTCTCTTAATTACCAATGCCAACGCGGGGGCTACCGGGTCTATGACATAAGCTATCGGTCTACCGATGGTTTTCATATTGCCGGCTGGCTGCTTGAGCCGGATGCGCAACCCATTACTCGGAGCATAGTGGTCGGCCATGGTTATGGCGGCAGAGAGCAACCCGATTTTCATCTCAACATACCGGGGGCAGCCTTACTTTTTCCTTGCTTTCGCGGCATATCTCGCAGCCGCTGCGAGCGCTTGCCGGAACAGCCGAATCAACATGTCGTGCAAGACATCGATGATCCTAATCATTACGTGATCGGCGGATGTGTAGAAGATCTCTGGCTGGCTGTAACCGTTCTGGCCGAGCGTTATCCGGCAATCGCGGATAAGATCGGCTATATGGGCATTAGCTTTGGTGGCGGAATCGGAGCATTGGCCGCGCCATGGGACGCCAGAATCAAGAGAGTGCACTTGAATGTGCCCACCTTTGGCAATCAACCCTTGCGTTTAAGTTTGCCTACCAGCGGCAGTGCTGCGGCTTTGAAAGCCTATAGTCAATCTCACCATAATGTGTTTGACACATTAGCCTATTATGATGCCGCTGTTTCGGCGCGTTATGCATTGCAGCCCTTGCATGCCGCAGTCGCATTATTCGACCCGGTCGTAGCGCCACCCGGACAATTTGCAATCTACAATGCGTGGGCCGCGGACAAACATTTGTTTATATTGGATGCGGGGCATTTTGATTATCCGCGCCAACATGATCAGGAGCGGCAGCTGATTACGGAGCTGCAAAGTTTTTTCGGGGAATCGTCGCTTTAGATTATGAATCGCGAATATCACCACTGGTACAGCCCGCGCCTGGGTCGCGACATGGAGTTCCTGGTTTTCGGTCACGCCGGGGCCAAAGTACTGATTTTTCCGACTCGCGACGGCCGTTTTTACGAATACGAGAACCTCGGCATCGTCGAACGGTTACGCAATAAAATTGAAGCGGGACACATACAACTGTACTGTGTTGACAGTATTGATCATGAAACTTTTTACTGTTTTTGGCGGCGGCCGAAAGACCGTATTCAGCGGCACATGTTTTTCGAAGACTATATATTGAACGAAATCATGCCGTTCATGGCCTTAAAGAATCCGCACCCCTGCGTCATTGCTCACGGCTGTAGTTTGGGTGGTTATCACGCGGCTAATATTGCTTTCCGCCATCCACATTTGTTTAAAAAATTAGTAGCCTTCTCCGGTCGTTTCGATTTGACGCTGGAAGTAGAGTGTTTCAAAAACTTGTTCGACGGCTACTACGACGATCATGTCTATTTCCACACGCCAACGCACTTTCTACCAAACCTGAACTGCGAAGCGCAATTAAAGTATTTGCAGCAAATGGAAATTACTTTGGTGATCGGTAAGGAAGATCCGTTTTTGCAGAACAATCATGAGTTAAGTCACATATTAGCAGCCAAGGGTATTCCCCACGCCTTGTATGAATGGGAAGGTCGCGCGCATCAGGGGCACTACTGGCGCAGAATGGCCCCGCTGTATATCTGACAGAAACCAGTTCTGCTCGGTGAAAAAAGCGTACTACTGCGCTGGTAAGTTCCCAGCGTCCAGTGATTGTTTTACATCAGGCGCTGGCGGAGCGATAGTTCGCCCTTGCATCAATTCATCTATCTGATGTTTGTCCAATGTTTCCCAGTCTAGTAAGGCTTGCGCCATATTGTGCAGAATATCGATATTTTCCTTCAGCAGGGTTTCGGCTCTAAGATAATTATTGTCGACAATTAACCTGATCTCCCGATCAATCAAGCGCGCCATGTGTTCCGACATGGGTTTGGCTTGCGGTCCCAAGTAGCTGCCTTCGTTATCGCCGTAGTCCAACGGCCCCAGGTTATCGGATAACCCCCATTTGGTAACCATGTTGCGGGCTAATTGAGTGGCGCGCTGAATGTCGTTGCTCGCCCCGGTGGTGACTTTATTCTTACCGTAAACCAGCGCTTCCGCAGCCCGGCCGCCGAACAAGCTGGAGATTTGGCCTTCCAATTTGTCCTTGCTGGCACTGTATTCATCGCGCTCCGGCAAAAACATCGTGATGCCCAGCGCACCGCCGCGCGGCATGATGCTGACTTTGTAAACCGGATCGTGCTCCGGTACCAAACGTCCGACAATGGCATGTCCGGCTTCGTGGTAGGCGGTCATCAACAGGTCTTCGCGGCTCATGATCATCGTCCGCTTTTCCGCGCCCATTATGGTTTTGTCGCGGGCTTTATCCAGGTCGTTCATCGTGATTTCCCGCTGATTATTGCGGGCGGCGAATAAGGCGCCTTCGTTGATCAGATTGGCCAGTTCGGCACCGGAAAATCCCGGCGTGCCGCGCGCCAGATCATTCAAATTGACGTCATCGGCTAAGGGTACCCGGCTGGAATGTACCCTGAGAATTTGCTCGCGGCCTTTAATGTCCGGCAGGCTGACTTGCACTTGCCGGTCGAACCGTCCGGGGCGCAGCAAGGCTTTATCCAATACATCAATGCGGTTGGTGGCGGCGATGACGATGATGCCTTCGTTGCCGCTAAAGCCGTCCATTTCCACCAATAATTGATTCAGGGTTTGCTCGCGCTCTTCCGTGCCGCCCATATTGCCGGGGCTGCGTTGCCGGCCGACCGCATCGATTTCGTCGATAAAAATGATGCATGGCGCGTGTTTTTTGGCTTGCACGAATAAATCGCGCACTCTGGATGCGCCAACCCCGACAAACATTTCCACGAAGTCAGAACCCGAGATAGAGAAAAAAGGTACACCGGCTTCCCCGGCAATCGCCCGCGCCAGCAATGTTTTACCGGTGCCGGGAGGGCCGACCATCAGCACGCCTCTGGGGATTTTACCGCCCAAGGCTTCGTATTTGCCCGGCGCTTTCAGAAAATCGACCAGTTCCGCGACGTCCTGCTTGGCTTCTTCGACGCCGGCAACGTCTTTGAAACGGACCTTTACCTGATTCTCCGTCATCAACTTGGCTCGGCTTTTACCGAAATTACTTTGAGCGCCAGCACCAAGCAATTGTTTGCGCATGAAATAAATCAACACGCCAATCAGCAAAAAGGTGGGTGCCCAGGAGTAAAACACCTGCATGAATGTGGATTGGGTTAACGGTCTTTGCACGACGATCTTCACGCCATTCTGCAATAGATCCTCTATCACCGTCACATCGCCCGGGCTATATGCGGTAAACCGTGTGCCGTTGTGCCTCAGGCCATCGATGGCTCGGCCGTCGATCACTACTTCGGCCACCATTTTGCCGCGTATATCCTGGATGAAGTCGGAATACGGAATATCGCCTTGCGAGCTATAGGCGGCAGGGGCAGGATTAAAAGTTACAAACGCCGCAACGGAGATGCCGGCCAATATGAACAACAAGAACAAAATTTTTTTCATGGTTGCGGCCTCTATGTTCTGCGGAACGGTTTTGGCTTGCATGCCAAAACCGCCCGGATTCAAGCTAAGAGATCATGATTCGTCGACAGCCAACGCCAGATCAGCCAAACGCTGCAACGCTTCCCGGTAGGCGGTTTCAGAATCAGTTCTGATCGTGGCATGCGCCACTTTTCGGCCCTTGCGCGGAGCTTTGTCATACAGATGCAAATGCGCGTTTGGAATGTTTAGCAGTTGCGCGTCGTCGGCCAGACCGCCGATGAAGTTCACCATGCCGGCGTAACCGCGCGGCTTTGTCGAGCCTAACGGTAAATTCAGAATCGCCCGCAAGTGATTTTCGAATTGGCTGGTTTCCGAACCTTCTATCGTCCAATGCCCGGAATTATGGACCCTCGGCGCAAACTCATTGGCTAGCAGTTCGCCGTTCAAGTCGAACAACTCCAAGGCAACGACTCCTACATAATCCAGTTTTTCTAGCAATAACTTGACGTAACGCTCCGCGATGGCTTGCTCGGGATCATCGCTGCGGCATTCTGCCACTCTTAAAATACCGCCGCGATGTTGATTTTCGGATAAAGGGTAGTAGGCAATTTCGCCGGAAGGACTGCGGGCGGCGATGATCGACACTTCACGTTGAAACGGTACAAAGCCTTCGACAATAGACGCGGCGCCTTGCATGCTTTCCCAGGCTAACTCCAGTTCTTCTGTGGATTTTAGAACGACTTGGCCTTTCCCGTCATAGCCCATGCGCCGGCTTTTTAAAATAGCCGGGTAACCGATTTCTGGCATGGCTTGCTGTAAGTCTGCCAAGCTATCGACAGGCGCAAAGGGGGCGGTACGTATGCCTAAGTCTTTGAAGAAATTCTTCTCAAGTAATCGGTCTTGGGCGACGGCCAGCGCACCCGCAGGCGGGTAAACTTGGGTATGGCTAGACAGAAATTCTGCAACATGGGCCGGCACGTTTTCGAATTCGTAGGTTACAACATCGGCTTTCTCGGCGAGTTGAGCCAATAAGTCTGGATCGTCGTAAGCGCCCAATAAATGTTCACTCAAACCACCAGCGCCAGCCAGCGGATCGGGATCGAGGACGATAAACTGTAAGCCCAGTGGATAACCGGCCAAGGCGATCATTCTGGCGAGCTGGCCGCCACCCAAAACTCCTATCTTCATCCGGCCACCTGTCTAGGATCAGGCGTAGCGATGACACTGTCGGTTTGTTGTTGACGGTAGGCATCCAAAGCGGGGCGGTATTGTGGATGTTTGTTGCTGATAATCGCAGCAGCTAACAACGCCGCGTTGATGGCACCGGCCTTGCCGATGGCCAGCGTGCCAACCGGAATGCCTGCCGGCATTTGCACGATCGATAGTAAAGAATCCATACCGTTCAAGGCTTTGGACTGTACCGGTACGCCCAAAACTGGCAATGCGGTCTTGGCGGCTGTCATGCCCGGCAAATGCGCGGCACCGCCGGCACCAGCGATGATCACTTCCAAACCTTTGCCTTCCGCGCTCTCCGCATACCGAAACAACTTGTCGGGGGTGCGATGGGCCGAAACCACTTCGACTTCATGCGGAATATCAAGGTGTTCTAGGGTTTGCGCTGCATGTTGCATGGTTTCCCAATCCGAGGTGGAACCCATGATGATGCCTATCAATGCGGTCATGCAAAATCTCCGGTATCTGCGATAAATCAAAACGGGCCCGATTATCGCATAAATGGGGAGATTTTCTCTGTAGGCAAATTGCGAACTATGCCGGGCTTAATGATAAGATAGCGCCCCTCGTAACGTGTCGGCCTAAGGACGGATGAATGGAAAACTCGCAACACGCTTCGCTGCAAGCCAGTGAGTTATCGTGTTTTCGCGATGAGCGCTTGTTGTTTTCCGATTTGAGTTTTGAATTGCATCCTGGCGAAGTGTTGTTACTGGAAGGTGCTAACGGCAGTGGTAAGACCTCGCTGTTGCGGATTCTGTGCGGATTTAGAGAAGCCGATGTAGGCGATATATATTGGTGTGGCAGCAAAATCTCCGACAGCAGTTATTACAACGACATGGCTTATGTCGGTCATGCCGACGGCACTAAAAAGGAATTGACCGTGTTGGAAAACCTTAAGTTTGCGTTGGCGTTAGGTAGCGTCGGCAAATACAGTATTGATCAGGCCTTGGACAAAGTACAACTCGCGGGATTCGACGATAACCCCGTGCATACCTTGTCGGCTGGCCAAAAGCGTCGTTTATCGCTGGCGCGCTTGTTGATCACACATAATTTGCTGTGGATACTTGACGAACCGTTCACCTCGCTGGATAGGCAAGGTATTAAATTGATAGAGTCGCTGATGGCCGAGCATATTGCCCAAGGCGGCATGGCGGTGTTGACCTCTCATCACGATCTGAGTATGGCCGATCTCAATCTGAAACGCATTCATCTGCAAGCATGCCAATAATTGCGGCATTTTGGGCGATCATTCGCCGGGATTTATTATTGGCGTTTCGGCGTCGGGCCGAAATGGCTAATCCGCTATTTTTTTTCGTGTTGGTGGTGACCTTGTTTCCGCTGGCGGTGGGTGCCCAGCCCAATTTGCTGCGCACTATGGCGCCGGGTGTGATTTGGGTTTCCGCCTTATTGGCGGCTTTGTTATCCTTAGACGGATTGTTCCGCAGCGATTTTGACGATGGCTCTCTGGAGCAAATGCTGCTTAGCCCGCATGCCTTATCTATATTGGTACTGGGCAAAATTATCGCCCATTGGCTGGTCACCGGCCTGCCTTTGTTGTTGGTGGCGCCGTTGCTGGCGGTGTTTTTGGGCTTACCCGAGCAAGCCATGGGAACTTTATGGCTGACGCTGATCTTAGCTACGCCGCTCCTGAGCCTAATCGGCGCCATCGGCGTGGCGTTGACAGTGGGTTTGCGCCGGGGCGGCATGTTGCTTTCCTTGTTGGTGTTACCGCTGTATGTGCCGGTGTTGATCTTCGCCAGCGGTGCTGTCGATAGGGCTGCGAGTGGATTGCCTGTCGATGCCCAACTGAATATTTTATTGGCTATGTTGCTGTCGGCACTGGTGTTGGTGCCGTTGCCAACCGCCGCTGCGTTAAAAATGAGTGTTAATTGATGTCTTGGATCCCTGCGCCGGTTAGCCGGTTTTTTCATCGTACTTCGTCGCCACCGTATTTTTATGCTTTGGCGGATCGTTTCATCCCTTGGCTGACGGTTATTTTTATAGTGCTGCTCGGTGCTGGTCTTTATGGTGGCCTATATCTTGCCCCTACCGATTATCAGCAGGGAGATAGTTACAGGATTATTTATATCCATGTGCCGGCGGCCTGGATGTCCTTGTTTATTTATGTGCTGATGGCGGTAATGGGCGGGATTGCTCTGATCTGGCGCATGAAACTGGCCGAGGTGATGCTGATCAGTAGTGCGCCGATTGGCGCCGGCTTTACCTTTGTGGCCTTGGTGACCGGTTCCTTGTGGGGCAAACCGATGTGGGGTACTTGGTGGGTGTGGGATGCGCGCTTAACTTCGGAATTGATCCTGTTGTTTCTGTATCTGGGTGTGATCAGTTTGTACGGCGCCATTGAAGAAAAGCGGGCGGCGGCGCGAGCGGTGTCGATTCTGGCACTGGTGGGTGTGGTGAACATCCCGATTATTCATTACTCGGTGCAATGGTGGAATACGCTGCATCAAGGCCCGACGGTCAGCAAAATGGATAAACCTTCCATACACGTCAGTATGCTGGTACCTCTGTTGCTGATGGCGGTGGCTTTTAAGTTTTATTATCTGATTGCGGTATTACAGGCCGCCAAATTGGAATTACTGAAGCGCGAAACTAGCTCGCAATGGGTGAAGGCGCTGCTGGAGAAACAAGCATGAGCTGGGAAAGCTTTTTATACATGGGCGGTTACGCCGTCTACGTTTGGCCTGCCTACGGCGTGACAGCACTGGTATTGATCGTCAATATCCTGTTGCCGGTTCTGCAACGCAAGCAATTGCTGCGTGAGCTCACAATCAAACAAAAACGGTCACAGGCGCGATGAAACCCATACGAAAGCAGCGCTTGTTTCTGATTATTCTGATGTTGGCAGGCTTAGGGTTGGCGGCCACCTTTGCGTTAAAAGCCTTCAACGAAAATCTGATGTATTTTTTCTCCACCAGTGACGTGGCTGCCGGCAAAGCACCGAGTAATGCGGTGTTTCGCTTAGGGGGTATGGTGGTGAAAGGCAGCGTGGAACGGCCCAATGCGGATTTATTGGTGCGCTTTAAACTCAGCGATTTCGAAAAGGAAGTGACGGTGGAATATTCAGGCATCTTGCCGGATTTGTTCAGGGAAGGGCAGGGCATCGTCGCCAAGGGTGCTTTGGACGGCCGCGGCGTGTTTGTTGCCGAGGAAGTGCTGGCCAAACACGATGAAAATTACATGCCGCCGGAAGTCGCCGGCAGCCTGAAAAAACCGGCGGCGCAGCCATGATCCCTGAAATCGGCCACTTCGCATTAATTCTGGCCTTATGCATGGCGAGTGTACAAGGCGTGTTACCAATTTTCGGAGCAGCAAAGTCGGTTACCGGCTGGGTGCATATCGCCAGACCGGCGGCATTCGGGCAATTGCTGTTCATTGGTATCGCCTACGCGTGCTTGACGGCCAGTTTCATCAGTCATGATTTTTCCGTGGCTTATGTTGCACAAAACTCCAATACCGCACTGCCGCTGATTTATCTTATTTCCGGGGTATGGGGCGCGCATGAAGGTTCTTTATTACTTTGGGCTTTGACTTTATCGATTTGGACTGCGCTGGTCGCTGCCTTTAGCCAACACATACCCGACGCCACCCGGGCGCGGGTGCTGGGGGTGATGGGATTGGTCAGTATCGGCTTTATCCTGTTTTTATTGCTGACTTCAAATCCCTTCGAACGCTTATTTCCTTTCCCCGCTGAGGGGCGCGATTTAAATCCATTGCTTCAAGACCCCGGCTTGGCAATTCATCCGCCGATGCTATACATGGGCTATGTCGGCTTTTCTGTGGCCTTCGCGTTTTCGATAGCCGCCTTACTGGAAGGGCGATTAGACGCAGCCTGGGCCCGCTGGTCCCGGCCCTGGACCAATATCGCCTGGATGTTTTTAACGGTGGGTATCACCCTGGGCAGTTGGTGGGCTTATTACGAACTCGGTTGGGGCGGTTGGTGGTTTTGGGACCCTGTAGAAAACGCGTCCTTCATGCCCTGGCTGGTTGGAACGGCTTTAATTCACTCGCTGGCAGCTACCGAAAAACGCGGGGTGTTTAAAACTTGGACCGTGTTGTTGGCGATTTTCGCTTTTTCTTTGAGCTTGCTCGGCACCTTCCTGGTCCGTTCCGGGGTGTTGACCTCGGTACACGCCTTTGCCAGCGATCCAGCACGTGGCTTGTTTATCTTGATCTTCCTGGCCTTGGTGGTCGGTGGTTCACTGCTGTTGTACGCGATTCGTGCACCGCAAGTAAAAAGCCACGCCCGCTTTGAATTAGTCTCCAAGGAATCGGTATTGCTGGTCAACAATGTACTGCTGGTCGTCACCGCCGCCAGCATCTTGCTGGGGACCTTGTATCCGCTGGTGGTCGATGCCTTGGGCTTGGGCAAATTGTCGGTTGGCCCGCCGTATTTCAACGCCGTATTTATTCCGCTGATGGCGCCATTGGCCTTGGTGGTTGGTCTTGGCGTGTTGATGCGCTGGAAAAGCGACGACCTGAAAGCACTGGGCTTACGGGTACGTTGGCTGATAGCCGCTTGCGTGGCCCTGGCCTTATTGACGCCATTACTGATGCCGTTTTATTCCTGGGGAGCCGCCTTGGGTACTGGCTTGGCGTTATGGACGCTGGCGATTACCGGCCTGGCTTTCAAACAACGCCTGCAAAGCTGGTCCTGGCAACGCTTGCAACAAATTCCTGCCGGTTTTTACGGTATGACCGTGGCGCATTTGGGTATCGCCGTATTTGTGATCGGGATTACCTACACCTCGGTCTATAGCATCGAACGCGATGTGCGCTTGGCACCGGAAGAAACCCTGGATCTATTCGGTTATGTGTTTCAATTTCATGGCGTAAAAAGCACTGAAGGTCCTAACTATCGGGCCGAGCAAGCCTATCTGACTGTCAGCCATAACGGCGAAACCGTCGCCGAATTATCACCGCAAAAGCGGGTGTATCGGGTGCAAACCATGCCAATGACCGAAGCGGCCATCGATGCCGGCGTATTCCGCGATTTATTCGTAGCCTTGGGTGAGCCTTTGGATAAACAAGGCGCCTGGAGCTTGCGGGTTTACTACAAAGCCTTCATCCGCTGGATCTGGATGGGCGGGGTATTCATGGCCTTGGGTGGTCTGATTGCCGCCTGCGACCGCCGCTATCGTTTGCTTAACAAACCTCTTACGCAAAGTTAATGAAGTATCTGTTACCGCTATTCTTGTTCATCGCCTTGGCGGTTTTTTTGGCGATCGGCTTAAACCTTAACCCGCGCGAAATCCCTTCGCCGCTGATCGACAAACCGGCGCCCGCCTTCAATTTGCCGATTCTGGCGACGCCTGAGCAACGCCTTAGCCAAGCTGATCTTAAAGGCAAAGTCTGGCTGTTGAATGTCTGGGCGTCCTGGTGCGTATCGTGCCGCGAAGAACATCCCTTATTGATCGAGCTGGCCAAACAAAATAAGGTGCTGCTGGTGGGTTTGAATTACAAGGACGAAATACAGGCCGCGAATGGCTGGCTGAGTAAACACGGCAACCCTTATAACGTCAGCGTGATGGACGCTGACGGTCGTACCGGCATCGACTACGGTGTTTACGGCGTACCGGAAACCTTTGTCATCGATAAACGCGGTGTTGTCCGGTACAAGCATACCGGGCCGGTGCAACCGGGCGATCTGGAAAAAATCTTTCTGCCCTGGATTGAACAATTGGAGGCGGAGAACGTATGAAATTTTTCTATGCCCTGATGTTATCGCTGCTGGTGTATCAAGCCCGCGCTGACATTGAATACCGCGATTTCAAACAACCCGAACAAGAACAGGCCTATCAAACCCTGATTTCCGAACTGCGCTGCCTGGTTTGTCAAAATCAAACCATTGCCGATTCCAATGCCGATCTGGCCAAGGACTTGCGCCGCCAAGTGTATGAAATGCTGCAACAAGGTAAATCCCGCCAAGACATCGTCGATTTCATGACCGACCGCTACGGCGATTTTGTTATGTACAAACCGGCTTTATCACTCAAAACCATGTTGCTTTGGCTTGGTCCCGTGCTGTTTTTAGTGATTGGTTTGGCGACAGTGTGGGTATTGCGCAGCAAGCCTGCTGGCACTGAGGCAGCGTTAAGTAAAGAACAGCAGGCCAAGCTCGATAGCATTCTGGACAAAGGTGACGACGCGTGAATCTTGAGTTTTGGCTAATCATAGCCGTTTTAGTGGCGCTGGCCTTACTGGTGTTGTTGCCGCCGCTGTTTAAGCTGACGCCGCTACGCACCGCCGACGGCGAGCAACGAAATACCAGCATAGCCCGCCAACAACTCGCTGAACTTAAATTGCAATTGCAAAACGGGGTATTGTCGCAAGATCAATATGATGGGCAATATCGCGAACTACAGTTAACCCTGCTGGACGACCTTGAAGGACCGGTAGCCGTCGCTGCAAACTCTAAAACCGGGCGATGGGTAGTGCCAATCATCGCCTTGGGCGTGCCGCTGATCAGCCTGTTTTTTTACGGGATGTTAGGCGAGCCGCAGGCATTGGCCAAGGCTGAGTTGGTGGCTAGCAATCAAAAAGCGGCCGACAATGTGGCAAATATGGTGGCCAAGTTAATTGAGCGACTCAAACAACAGCCTGATGATCTGGAAGGCTGGATGATGCTCGGGCGCTCGTATGTCTACATGCAGCAATACCAAAACGCTGCCGATGTGTTCGCCGAATTGAACAAACGCAAACCCAACGATCCTGCGGTGATGTTGCATTACGCCGATGCCTTGGCGATGGCACGTAACGGCCAAATGGGTGGCGAACCCGCCGAATTGGTTTTTCAGGCGTTGAAATTTGTGCCGGAAGATCACACCGCCTTATGGCTGGCCGGGATGGCCAAAGCCGAAGCCGGGGACTTCGCGCAAGCGATAAGTTATTGGAAAAAACTCTCCGGTTTGCTGCCTGCTGATAACGAAAGCCAGCAACAATTGCAGAAAATGATCCAAATGGCAGAGGCCGAACAGCAAAAGCCGCAGGGCGCCGCATCATCGGCCGGGTCAGTTGATATTCAGGTGAAAGTAGTGATGGACGATGCTTTAAAAACCAAAGTGGAGCCTCAACACACTGTCTTTATCTACGCGCAAGCCATTAGCGGTCCAAAAATGCCATTGGCGATCATCCGTAAACAGGTATCCGATCTGCCGGCCAGTGTGGTGCTGAACGACAGCGTGGCGATGCAACCGCAAACCCATCTGGCCGATTTCAAGCAACTGCGCATCGTCGCCCGGATTTCCAAAACCGGTAATGCGATGTCACAGCCCGGCGATTTGCTGGGTACGGCGCAACTGGATGCGGTAGAAGGTAATCCCAGCGTCAGCATTACCATCAATCAAGAAGTGCAGTAATGGATCAATCAATCAAATTCGACTTGGACTTAATCAAACGCTACGACAAGTCCGGTCCGCGCTATACCTCGTATCCCACTGCATTGGAATTGCACGAAGGCTTCGGCGAAGTCGAATATTTACAGCATATTCAAAAATCCAATGCCGCCGGCGGGCCGCTGTCGTTGTATTTTCATATTCCGTTCTGCGATACGGTGTGTTTTTACTGCGCCTGCAACAAGATCGTCACCAAAAATCGCGCGCACGCTGTGCCGTATTTGGAAAACCTGTGCCAGGAAATTGCCATGCAGGGCAAACTGTTCGATAACAGCCGCCCGGTCAATCAATTGCACTGGGGCGGCGGCACGCCGACGTTTTTAAGCTACGAGCAAATGAAACAGTTGATGGATACCACCCGTCAGCACTTTAACTTACGCGACGATGACAGCGGCGAATATTCCATCGAAGTCGATCCGCGCGAAACCAATGATTTAACCATCGCCCAATTGCGCGAGCTGGGTTTTAACCGCATTAGTTTAGGTCTACAGGATTTCGATCCGGATGTGCAAAAAGCCGTGAACCGCCTGCAAAGCCAGGAGCAAACCTTCGCGGTGTTGGAAGCGGCACGTAAGGAAGGCTTTCGTTCCACCAATATCGATTTAATCTACGGCTTGCCGCTGCAAACCGAACAAACCTTTGCCAACACGCTGGAGCAGGTGCTGGCTTATGCGCCGGATCGCTTTTCGATCTTTAACTACGCGCACATGCCCAGTCGCTTCAAAACCCAGCGGCAGATCAACGACAACGATTTGCCGACAGCGGCGGTGAAGCTGGAAATCCTGCAAATGGTCGGCCAGAAACTGACCGATGCCGGTTACGTTTACATCGGCATGGATCATTTCGCCAAACCCGATGACGAACTGGCCGTGGCGCAGCGCGAAGGCAAGCTATATCGCAACTTCCAAGGCTATTCCACCCATTCCGACTGCGATTTAGTGGGCTTGGGCGTGACCTCCATCGGCCGGGTCGGCGATGCCTACATGCAGAACTACAAGGAACTGGACGAATACGACGCGGCGATCTCGCAGGGTAAACTACCGGTGTTTCGCGGGGTGGATTTAGATGAAGACGACAAACTACGTCGGGCCGTAATTACCCAGTTGATTTGCCATTTCGAGCTCAGCTTCGGCAAAATCGAAACCGAGTTTAAAATCGATTTTGCCGAGTATTTTGCGCCCGAGCTGGAAAACCTGCGGCTGATGAAAGATGACGGCTTGCTGGAACTAAACGCCAATAGCATCAAAGTGTCTTCGGCAGGCCGCTTGCTGATCCGCAATATCTGCATGGTGTTTGACAAATACCTGGCGCAGAAACAGCAGCAGTTCTCTAAAGTGATCTGAGTTTAAGGCTCCGAGTTGGTTTCGATTTGATCACCCGATAAAGAGCGGTAAGTCTTCCCAACACAGGTTAATTTTAGTTTGTGGGATTTAAGCAAATACTGTCATGCCCGCCTAGCCGCGGGCATTCAGTCAAACGTCGGCCCCATTCATACTGCCTCGATCTCGGCAATCCCTGCCGGAATCATGATCACCTTTTAGAATCTGACAAAGTGGAGTCCAGCAGAAACGCGGAAGCCCTGGCTTTACCGGGGGTGTTTACTAGGTATTCCGGCCGGACTGGGTGATTGGTTCAGCTCAGGAACTGATCCGGCGGCAGATAATTAAAACCAAACGCGTCGGCGATTCCTTGGCAAGTAACATTGCCGGCAACTATATTCAAGCCTTTCAGTAACGCCGAATTCTCGCGTAGCGCTTGTTGCCAGCCCTTGTTGGCGAGTTGCAGGGCATAGGGCAGGGTGGCGTTGGTTAAGGCCAGCGTCGAGGTGCGTGGCACCGCGCCGGGCATATTGGCGACCGCATAATGCACGACATTGTCGATAACATAGGTAGGATCGGCGTGGGTGGTAGGGTGAGTGGTTTCCACGCAGCCACCTTGGTCTACCGCTACATCGACGATCACCGCGCCGGCTTGCATCAATTTTAAATCTTCGGCGCGGATCAGCTTGGGTGCGGCTGCCCCTGTGACCAGTACGCCGCCGATGACCAGGTCCGCTGTGCGGATTTGTTCGAGAATGGCGTGCCGGCTGGAGAACAATAGCTGCACATTGGCTGGCAAAATATCGCTAAGTTGGCGCAGACGTTCCAGTGACAAATCCATGACCGTGACTTGCGCGCCCAAACCGGCCGCCATTTTTGCCGCCTGCGTGCCGACTACCCCGCCGCCCAAAATCAAGACTTTGGCCGGCAATACCCCCGGCACGCCACCTAATAACATGCCGCGTCCGCCATAGAGTTTTTCCAGATAGTGCGCGCCTTCTTGCACCGCCAGCCGGCCCGCTACTTCCGACATTGGGGTCAGCAAAGGTAATTCGCCGGACGGCAATTGCACGGTCTCGTAAGCGATGCAGATAGCGCCGGACGCCAGATGTGCCTCGGTCAGCGGACGATTAGCGGCAAAATGAAAATAGGTAAATAAGGTTTGGCCGGGACGAATCCGTGACCATTCGGGTTCTATCGGTTCCTTGACCTTGACGATCATCTCCGCTGAGGCCCAGACTGGCTCGGGCCCGTCCACCAGCTGCGCGCCGGCGGCCTGGTATAGCGAGTCTACAAAGCCGGCGCCAACGCCGGCGCCGCTTTCCATGGTGACGCTATGGCCGGCACTCACCAACGCGGCAACGCCGGACGGTACCACCGATACCCGGTTTTCGTTAGGTTTGATTTCCTTGGGTATGCCGATTTTCATATTCACCTCTTGTGCAATATTAAATGATGCCGGTTTGATGACAGCAATAATCAGACCGTAAGGCTTTGTCAGTCAAAAGTGCCAAATGTTCAACGACTTACTATTATGGGCGTGGCGCCATGTTGTCGCGTTTGTAGCGATTTGTTTGCCATTTTGGCGCAAAACCGCTGCTCTGTCCCTGGCGGATGATTAGACTGTTGTGGCCGGGACGGACCTTAAAAATCGTCTAAGCTTAGCCCAGCGGCTTTACTAGAGAGAACATCATGACGCAGCAAACGCAAAATATCCTCATCGGCCATTTAACCGAAGTCAGAGGTGACGGTATGGATGCCCGTATTACCGAAGAACATTCGACTGCGGCGCCCATCATCAAGCTCGGCGATGAAGAAATCCTGGCCGGCCATATCGGTTCCTATGTGGTGATCCGCCAGTCGCATATCGGCGTGCTGGCGCTGGTGTTCAAAATGTGGGAACGCGATCGCTTCGACGCCGCCGGCAATCGGGCTACGGACCGCTTTATTGCCTTGATCCCGGTCGGCGAGTTGAATGAAAGAAATGTCTTCATTCGCGGCGTGCGTCACTATCCGACGCCGGGCGCGGCGGTATATGCGGTCGGCCTCAGCGAGATTAACGCCATTTTTTCCAAATTCCGCGATTACGAATTTTTTATCGGGCAGTTAGCCAGTCATAAGGATTATCACCTGAGCCTGGACCCGCGCGCCTTGTTCGGCCGGCATTTTGCGATCATAGGCCAGTCCGGATCAGGGAAATCCTGGACTGTGACCAGTTTGATCCAGCATACGATGCGGGCGATGCCGAAAACCCATATGATTATGCTGGATCTGCACGGTGAATATTGCTGGAAGCGCCCGGATGGCAGCATCGAATCGGCGTTTCCCGAAGAGCAAGTCAATTACGTGGATGCCATGGAGCTGGAGATGCCGTATTGGATGATGTCTTACGCCGAGCTGGTGGACTTGTTCATCGATAGAGACGATAGAGGCGCGTCGATGCAGATGTCTTTCATGCGCGAAGTACTGCAACAACTGAAACGCAAAGAGGCCAAAGCCATTGGCCTGGGCGTGGTTTCGATAGACACGCCGATTTATTTCTCGCTGGCGGAAATGTATATGCAATTTAAAGCAGCCAACGAAGAACGCAAGGATTTCGGTAAAACCAAGGGTGCCTTGTTTGGCCAGTTCGATGAGTTTCTGGTGACGATGCAGAGCCGTTTCAATGACGTGCGTTACGACTTTTTGTTAAAACCCAAAAAACGTAACAACTCGGCCAGCATGGCGGATTTGCTCAGGCAATTCGTGGGTCTGGGGCAAAAAAAAGCCAACATCACCGTGGTCGATCTCAGCTCCGTACCGACCGATGTGCGGCCAGCGGTGTCCGCGCAAGTCGGCCGACTGGCGTATGAATTCAATTATTGGAATCCACGACGCCGCGAGTTTCCGATCACGCTAATCTGCGAGGAAGCGCATGCCTATATCCCGCGTGAAAAAGGCGGGCAGTTCGATGGCACCAAAAAAATGATGGAGCGGATCGCTAAGGAAGGCCGTAAATACGGGGTGTCCATCGGCGTGGTCAGCCAGCGGCCCACCGAACTGTCGGAAACCATGCTGGCGCAATGCAGCTCGTTTATTTGCCTGCGCACCACCAACCCGGACGACCAGCAATACATTCGCGGTTTGGTGCCGGAGGCGGAAGGTGATTTGGCCGATATTCTCAGTTCGCTCGGTAGAGGTGAAGCGTTAGTGCTTGGAGAGGCCGCGCCGCTACCGACCCGAGTACAAATCTACCGGCCCAACCCGGAACCGAAAAGTAACGATGTCGATTACTACACGAGCTGGCGCGAGGGCCCGGATGACCTGGATGTGGAAGGCATAGTCGAGAATTGGCGGACGCAGAATCGGCATTGAGTGCTGACGGTTTATGTCTGTTCCGGATACCAAATCAGCAAGGCGTGGCTGTCGGTTGTCTGGGCTACGGTAAAGTCCAGTGTCGCGTAAAACCTTAGCGCGCGTGGATTGTTCAACGCCGCGACCAAGGTCAGCGGAGCTCGGGTTTGAGCGGCGGCTAGCTGTAGGGCTCGGATCACGTGTCCGCCGTGACCTCGATTCCGCGCCGCCGGCAGCAAGGCCAAGTCGATCACTCTGACTTCGTTGTGTCCGAAATCGACGGCGACTCGGCCGACGGCTTCGCGTTGAAGTTCGATAATGAAATACATCGCGTTCGGAAATTGCTGGCCGTAACCTTCACGCTGGGCGCGAAACTGCATTTCAATCAATTCCTCGACGAAAGCATGCTCAGCCTCGAGCATGCGCAAATCGTCCCGCAACGTGCGGTACAGCGCCGCTAAAAACGCCGCGTCGTTATCGCGTTGCGGCCGCAAGTTTAAGCCGGCGGGCAGTGGTGCTATCGCCATTATCGCCTCCTCGTGGGTTTAGGCGGGCCGGGCCGCTGCTGGCGGCAGCCGTATTAGTTGAAAACCGCCTGAAACAGGCTAGCCGGCTGTGGGCCGGTATTTAAAACGCGAGTTAGATAAATGCCGGATACCTCGAGCGCGCCCGCAATTCGTAGAGTGAACACACCGTCCAGATGTGGGCAATCTGCGTCGCCTTTCAGCAATAGCGCGAACGGCGTGCGACGCGACTCGGCTGTCGGCTGGCGGGCCGCCGGTTTTTCGTCCACCCGTTCCAAGACCGTGGCGATCATGATCGTCCCGTTTTCCAATAGACAGGGTTGACCTAAAAAAGGCGAAAAATACCGGCTATGCAATTCGCCTATCATTGGCGCGTCCAGTGTGGTTTTCATCGTCGTTACTGTTGAGGTGGGAATAGACCGTTGAGGGCGATGCAGAAATTCAGCGCTAAATAGGGCGGCATCGTTGCCGGCACGTTGAAATTTAGCGGCGCGCTGACTGGCGCGCCGGCGCCGGTATTGCCGACCGCGACCGTGCCGTTGCCGCTCAGTGTGGTCGTCACTCCGCCGAGGGTGATCGGATTGGTTTGTGGCGTGGCGGCGGGCAGAAACACCGCGGCCGAGGATTGGCCATTAGGTGCGTTAGTCAGCGTGGCATTTGCGTCGGGGGTGACGCCGCCGCCGGCGCCGGTGGAAACCTTGATGGCCGTCGCGGCGTTGACGCCGGTCAGCGATAACTCGGCGGAGTGGTTGTGAGACGGTAGATTGGCGGTCGTCAAACTGAACGCGGTTTGAGTCTGTACCGCGTTGCCGGTGGTACCTCCGACTTGGGCAAGCTGGTACGGTGCTGCGTTGGGAATCGGATTGGCGCCGAAGTGAATCGGCGCCCGGCCTTGCAGATTGGGCAAATTGAAGTAATTTCGACCGTCGCCGCCGAATCGCGTCCCTAGCAGCGCGTACAACGCCGCTTGCTGTTGAATCGCCATTTGCTGGCCATTGCAGAACGCCCAATCTTGTGGCGCGTACGCAAAACCGAATATGCGGATTTCTCCCAAAAATGGATCAGCCATGATGGACCTCCCAGGGTCGATGGATAGAAAGTGGTGTGACGCCGCTAAGTATGCTTTCCAGTGAAATGACAGCGCTTAGAGCTATTTATTGCGGGAGTAAGCTTAGTTGTTTCTAACGGAAAAGCTAGGCGGTTGATCGAATCGCGGCTATAGTTTCGTTCCTTAGGCTTAGTCTGTTTGACAAGGTCACTGTCTGCGACTACTTTTCGAATCGAAACTATCGCCCGCTTGCAAAAACTTCTACCGACTTTGTGCTAATGAAAAATAACGATACGCTTGGGGTTGTTAAAACGACGATTCGCGTCGAACCGGTCGGTTCGCGTTGAGCCACCGTTATCACTTTATTTCCGGCCTGCCGCGCTCTGGCTCGACGCTGCTGGCCGCCATTTTGAAACAGAATCCGCGCTTTCATGCGGGCATGACCAGCCCGGTCGGCTCATTCTTTTCGGGATTGCTCGATCAGGTCAGCGCCGGCAGCGAGTGGGGGCCGGTCGTGACCACCGAGCAGCGTCGCCGGTTGTTGCGCGGGCTGTTCGATAGTTACTACGCCGCCGAAACCGACAAGGATGTGGTGTTCGACACCAATCGCGCCTGGTGCGGCCGCCTGCCTGCCTTGCTGGATCTGTTCCCGGACGCCAAGGTTATCGCCTGCGTCCGAAACGTGGCCTGGGTCATGGATAGTCTGGAACGCTTGTACCGGGCCAGTCCCTACGAAAACAGCCGCTTGTTCGCCGACGATGCCGAGCGCAATACTGTGTATAGCCGGGTGGAAACCTTGGCTCAGCGCAATCGCCTGGTCGGTTTTGCCTGGTCGGCGCTGAAGGAAGCGTTTTACGGCGAACAGGCCGCTTCGCTGCTGGTCGTCGATTACGACTTGCTGGCACGGGCGCCCGAGAAAGTGGTGCCGTTGATTTACGATTTTCTTGGCGAGCCCGCGTATCCGCACGATTTCGCGAATCTGCATTACGACGCGCCGGCCTTCGACAATAATTTAGGCTTGTCCGGTCTGCACAGCATCCGGCCGCAAGTGGGCTTGGAGAACCGGGCGACTATTCTGCCGCCGGATCTATTCGAGCAATACGCCAATATGGCGTTCTGGCGCGACGGCCGCGGCAGCCGTGCCCACGTTGTTTCCGCGCAACCGGCCATCGCCGGGTCGCTGGTGAAATCCGTTTGATGTATCGTCGATTTTGGGGAGTAAGACCATGAAATTATTCGAGCGTATTCGCACGGTCAGCTCTGCCGAGGCACGCCATCGTCCGAAGCCTCCCCCGCTACATGCCTGGGCCTTGGAACCGCGTATTCTGTTCGACGGCGCGGCGGCGATCAGTGCCGACGCCGCTCAAGCGGACGCGGCGCCGACCGCCGACCAGCCGCCGTCGGCATTGGACGCTCAACATTTGCTGGATGCCGCGGCAGCCTGCAATTTTCCGGAAGCGACGGCCGATCAGTCTACCACCGTCATCTTCGTCGACAGCCGGGTCAGGGACGCCGATACCTTGTTGGCCGGCGCCGATCCGCGCGCCGAAGTCGTGATGTTGGCGGCCGGCCGCGACGGCGTGCAACAGATGGCCGATTATCTGGCGGATCGCCGCGATATTTCGGCGATTTCGATAGTCGCCGAGGGCGGCGAGGCCAACATTTGGTTGGGCAATGCCTGGCTGAACAATGATTCGATAGCCGACTACGCCGCGCAACTCGATACGATAGGCCAGGCGTTGGCGGCGGACGGCGACCTGCAAATCTATTCCTGCAACCTGGGACGGGGCACCGAAGGCGCCACGTTTGCCCAGACCCTGGCCGATCTGACCGGGGCCGACGTGGCGGTGTCCGACGACCGCACGGGTGCCGGCGGCGATTGGGACCTGGAAGTCCGTACCGGTGATATAGCCGCGTCGACGCCCTTCGCCGAGTCTGCGTTGGCGAACTACGGTTACACACTGGCGACAGTCACCGTGATCAACAATAACGACAGCGGCGCCGGCTCATTGCGCAATGCGATTTCGACGGCCTTGTCCGGCGACACCATCACTTTTAACGCCGGGATGACGATTACCTTGTCCTCCGGCCAACTGGCGATTGCTAAGAATCTGACCATAGACGGCGACCTGGACGACAACGGCAGCGCGGACGTCACCGTCGATGCCAACTACAACAGCCGGGTCTTTTCGATCACCAGCGGTACCGTGTCGTTGGACGGGTTGACGATCACCCACGGTTTGGTATCGGGCAACGGCGGTGCGTATAACAGTGTCAACGGCGGCGACGCACTAGGTGCCGGAATCTCGGTGACCGGCGCCGGAACCAAAGTGACTTTCCTGCATTCGACGATTACCGGCAACGTCGCGGCCGGCGGTGGCGGCAACGGTGGTAGCGACAACGGAACTTACGGTTACGGCGGTGGCGGCGGCGCGGGTTGGGGCACAACAGTAGGCGGGTCGGGAGGCGCATTCAATGCCTCTACGGCAGGGGCTTCAGGTTCGGCGGGCACGGGTGG
Organism: Methylomonas sp. 2F7; assembly: GCF_057126975.1. NCBI lineage: Bacteria > Pseudomonadati > Pseudomonadota > Gammaproteobacteria > Methylococcales > Methylococcaceae > Methylomonas > Methylomonas sp. 2F7. The sequence goes on along the minus strand of NZ_CP195203.1, from coordinate 2,582,685 downwards.
CGACGGTGGCTTCACCTCGGTCCCCAGCGCAAAAGGTCGGGGAGGTAGTAGCGGCGTCAGTGGCGCCGGCGGCGCGGGCGGAACCAGTGGTATTGCCAATGCAGGCGGAACCGGGGGAACCGCCGGCTCGGGCGGACTGAGTTTTATCGGCGGTGGCGGCGGCGGATACGGTTCCGGCGGTAGTGGCAGCGCGGTGGTTGGTCGGGGTGGGATTGCTGCCGGCGCTTTAGCGATTGGTTCCGGAGCAACCGTGTACATGGCGTCGACCTCGATCACCAATAATCTCGGTGCCGGCGGCGGCGGCGCGGGTGGCTACGGTGTCGATGGCGGCGACGGCGGAGCCGGCGTCGGCGGAATATACAACAATGGCGCGTTCAAATACGAAAACGCTACCATTACCCACACTTCGAATTACGGAGACGGCGGTACCGGCGGAACTTCCTCGGGCGGCAACGCCGGTACCGCCGGTTCGGGCGGTAACGCCGGAACCGAATGGCTAGACGGACCGGGTAGCACGGCCGCCTGGACGCCGCCGGTGGCGCTCAGTAGCAATCCGACATTGACGTTCTCGACTAATAGTAGCGATATCACGTCCGACGACATTGCACGGGACGGCGAGGGTGGCTCGATTGTGATTTCGGATTTGAATCTCGATACCTACGCCGTGAATGGCAGCGTCAACCAATTGAATGATCTGCAGTTTGTCAATTACAACTTCTTGAATATGTTGACTTACGAGGATGGCAATAGTACGGCGTTTTACGGCTTCGTCATCAAATCCGCTGACGGTAGCAATTTCTCGCTACAAGCCTTGGATGTACACAATTGGGGCGATTACTCCGGCGCCACCGTTAAAGCCGAAGCCTTTGACGGCGGCGTTTCGGTCGGCAGCATCACCTTTAGCGGAAATACCGCGAGCGCTTTCGTGCATCTCAACCAAGGCGACGAAATGGGTAGTACCTTCTTGAATGTCGATGAGATCAGGCTACATCTAAACGACGATAGCCTCTCCTGGTTGGGGGTTAACAATATCCAGGTCGGTTCTCCGGTTAGCGGACCTTCAATCACCTCTGCGACTTACGACGCCAGCAGCAACGTGCTGACTGTCACCGGCGCCAACATGACTACCGGCGATACGATCGATGTGTCGAAACTGACGTTGACCGGAGAAGGTGGCAACACTTATGTTTTGACCAGCGCCAACGTGACCGCCAGTAGCGCCACCAGTTTTGCGTTGACCTTGAACGCCACCGACCAGATTAACGTCGAAGGCTTGTTGAACAAAAACGGCACATCCGCCGTCGGCGCTAGCGCCTATAACTTGGCGGGTGCTCTGAATTGGGACGCTACCGCGTCGGCGCCTGCCGACACGACCGGCAACACCGTGACCGTCAGCAACGTACAAACGCCGACCATTACCGGCGTCACCTACGACGAGAGTACCCATGTCCTGTCCGTGACCGGCACCAACCTCGTTAGAACCGTCGGCGCTACTAACGACATCACCGTCAACAAACTGACCTTCACCGGCCAGGGCGGCGCCACCTATACCTTGACCGCCGCCACCGCGAACGTCGAGATTACCGATGCTACCTCGTTTTCAGTGACCTTGGCGGGAGCCGATATTGCCGGTGTCGAGGCCTTATTGAACAAAAACGGCACCGCCTCGTCGGGCGGCACCACCTACAACCTGTCCGCCGCCGACGATTGGGACAGCGTGATAGGCAGCACCAACATCCAATCGTTGACCAATGGTATTACCGTCAGCGGCGTACCGACTATCACCGGCAGCACCTACGACGCCAGCACCGGCACCCTGGTGGTGACAGGTACCGACTTCGAAGCCAAGGCCGGCGTTCTCAACGACATCGCCGTCTCGAAATTGACCCTGAAAGGCGAGGGCGGCAACACGTATACGCTCACCAGTAGCGACGTCGAGCGCGATAGCGCTACCCAGTTTACCGTTGTGCTGAACGCGGCCGACCAACTGGCAATCAACGGCTTGCTGAACAAATCCGGTGTCACGGCGGTGAGCGGTACCACCTACAATTTGGCGGCGGCCGACGACTGGGATGCTAATCACACCTCGGGCGACACCGCGACCCCTACTACCGCAGTGACAGTTAGCAACGTCCAAATGCCAACCGTCACCTCAGCCACCTACGATGCCAGTACCGGAGTTCTGGCGGTGACTGGTACTCATTTAGTGGCAGCCAGCGGTGCGGCAAACGACATTACGGCCAATAAACTGACGTTTACCGGTCTGGGTGGCGCGACTTATACCTTAACGGATACTTCAAACGTCGAGCTTAGCTCCGCCACCGCTTTTACCATTACGCTTAGCGCTACCGATAAAGCGGCGATCAACTTGATCATCAACAAAAACGGCACGAGCGCTACCGATGCCAGCACTTACAACTTGGCTGTCGCCGATGACTGGAATACCGTTATCGGCAATACCGACATATCCGATGCCACGGGCAACGGTATTACTGCAAGCAATGCTTTCGCCACACCGACCTTGGGCGGTGCCGGCGGCACGACCGCAGCCACCGAGCAGGTGGCCGTTGCCGTCGTGCCGGGACTGACTGTGGCCGATGCCGATAGCGCGACCTTGGTTAGCGCCACTGTTTCGCTGACCGGCGGATTTCAGTCCGCCGAAGACTCGCTCGGGTTTACCAACGACGGCTCGACGATGGGAAATATCTCGGCAGCCTATAACTCGGGAACCGGCGTTCTGACTCTGACCTCTGCCGGCGCAACGGCAACCTTGGCCCAGTGGCAAGCCGCCTTGCGGGCGGTGACCTACACCGATGGTTCGGACAATCCGAATACCGCTAATCGAACAGTCAGCGTGGCGGTTAACGATGGATCCGCTAACAGTAGCGCCGCGAGTCAGACACTCACAGTATCCGCCGTCAACGATGTTCCGACCGCTATCGCATTGAGCGCCACCACCGCATCCACCTACGACAGCGGCAGCAATATAGCGATCGGTTCCCTGAGCCGCACCGATGTCGATGGCGGCGGTCCGACTTACTCGGTCGTATCGGTCGACGCCAACACCTCGGGGGCGACTTACGACCTGTTCAATATCAGCGGCGCCACGTTAAGGGCGGCCAGCCCCTCCACGACCACGCCAGGGAACTACACGGTAGTGATCCGGGTGAACGACGGCGACAACAACTACGACCAGAGCTTTACCATCACCGTCAGTAACACGTTGATCGTGGATACCACCACTGACGACGCGGACGGTGGCGGCACCTACGCTGCGGAAAAGGCGGACGGTACCGGCCTCAGCCTGCGCGAGGCCGTCGGTATCGCCAACCGGGCGGGCGGCGCCACGATCAGTTTCGCCTCTGGCTTGGGGACCGTAACGCTGGGATCCAGCATTACAATCGGCGAGAACATCGCGCTGGACGCCGATGTGGTCAACAGCATCACCGTCGGCGGTGACATCTCTATCGCCAGCGGCAAGACGCTGACCGTCACCAACGGATCGGGCGACACGCTGACCCTATCGGGAAATATCACTGGCGCCGGCAATTTGGTGAAGAGCGGGGCGGGCACGCAAGTCCTGAGCGGCAGCAACAGCTATTCCGGCAATACTACGGTGGCGGCCGGCACCCTGAGCATCGACGGCGATGCCAACCTGGGCTCGGACAGTGCCACCGTCAGCTTGAGCGGCGGTAATCTGACCATCACTTCCGCCGGCACCCTAGACGACAACCTCGCGATGTCGGCGGGCGCCACCATCACCAATGCCAACGCCGTCACTCTGTCGGGGAACATTACCGGCAACAACGCCCTGACCAAGGCCGGGGCCGGTGAGCTGACGCTGTCGGGGACGAACGTTCTTGCCTCATCCACCGTCATCGGCGGAACCCTGACCGTCGCCGACTCGACTAACTTGGGGGCTGGGGCTGTGACGCTGAACGGCGGCAGCCTGACCGTCACCGGCAGCGGGGTCACCGTTAGCAATGCCGTCGCGCTGACCGGCGACGGCACGATTAGCAATGCCAATGCGGTTGCTTTGTCGGGGATCGTCAGCGGCACCGGCGCTTTGACGAAAGCGGGCGCGGGAACGTTGACCCTGTCGGGCGACAACACATACAGCGGCGCGACGGCTGTCAACGACGGCACGCTGGTGGCGGCGCATAACAATGCGCTGGGAACCACTGCCGGTTCGACGACGGTGGCTAGCGGCGCCGCGTTGGGCTTACAGGGCGGCGTCACGGTGGCCGAAGCAGTGTCGGCGGCGGGGACTGGCATATCCAGCGCGGGGGCGATTTACAACGTCAGCGGCACCAACATCCTGTCCGGCAACGTGACGCTGACCGGCGCTACAATTCTGGGCGTTACGTCCGACCAATTGACCATCGGCGGCAATATCGGCGGCGGTTTCAATATCACTAAGGCCGGTGCCGGTGCCCTGGTGCTGTCGGGAAGTAACTCTTACAACAATACCTCGGTTTCCGCAGGCACGTTGAGTCTGGCGACCGACGCCAACCTCGGCTCCGGCGCGGTGACCTTGGCCGGCGGCACGACGCTAATCGTCACCGGCGCGACTACCATCGACAACGCCCTGACATTGTCGGGTAACGCCACACTAGACAATAGCACCGCCGTTACATTGTCGGGCGCCATCAGTGGAGCGGGGACGACTTTAACCAAGAGCGGGGCCGGCACCTTGACCCTGTCCAGCACGTCGAACTCCGCCGCGACCACCACGGCACTGACGGTGACCGGCGGCACGCTGTCGGTAGGGACAGCCACGACGATGGTCGGCGGCACGCTGACGTTGAACGGCGGTAGCCTGACGATCACCAGCGCCGGCAACACCTTCAGCAACGCCATCGCGCTGTCGGCCGACGCCACCATTAGCAACGCCAGCGCCGCCACTTTGTCGGGGCAGCTCAGCGGATCGGCAGCGCTGACCAAGGCCGGGGCCGGCACGCTGACTTTGAGCAACACCGGGAACTCCAGCGCCGCCTCCACCTTGACGGTGACGGCGGGCACAGTGTCGGTGGCTTCGGACAGCCGGCTGCTTGGCGGAGCCGTCACGCTGAACGGCGGCACGCTCAACCTCGCCAACGCGGGCACAATCGACAATGCCATCTTGCTGGGAAGCGGCAACGGCACTATCAACGTCACCAATGGCGCTGCGACGCTGTCGGGCATCATCAGCGGAACGGGGGCGCTGACCAAGACCGGCGGCCCTGCGCTGACGCTGTCGGGAAACAACAGCCATTCCGGCGGCACCACCATTCGCGGCGCCAACGGGGTGAGCATCACCGGCAGTTCCACCGGCGCCATGAATCTGGGAACCGGCGCCGTGACGGTGGAGGGCGGCAGCACCCTGGCCATCACCGGCACCGGCACGACGGTGTCCAACAACATCACCCTTCTGGACGACAGTGATCCCGGCACGTCGGCGACCATCACCAACGCCAACGCCGTCACCCTGTCGGGGATTCTCAGCGGCGCGGAGGCGCTGAACAAGGCCGGCGCTGGGACGTTGACGCTGACCGCGACCAATACCCACACCGGCGCGGTCACCGTGTCCGCCGGCGGATTGACGTTGGAAGGCGGTAGCAGCATCGGCGATAGCAGCGCGGTGACCGTGGACAGCGGCGCTACCCTGACTTTGAACGGCGGGAACGAAACCATAGGTTCGTTGGCCGGCGCCGGCAACGTTGTACTGAGTTACAGGTTGACGGCGGGCGGCGACAACACCAATACCACGTTTTCCGGAGTGATCTCCTCCACCAATACCAGCGGGATCGACAAGTTCGGCACCGGCACTCTGACCCTGTCGGGGGCCAACACCTACACCGGCTCCACCACCGTCTCGGCGGGTACGCTGGCGCTTAGCGGCAACAGCGCCATCGCCGACGCCTCGGCGGTTACGGTGTTGAACGGCGGCACGCTGAACGTGTCGGGCACGGAAACGGTGGGATCCATCGCCGGGGCCGGCGCCATCGCGCTGGTCGGCACCCTGAGGGCCGGCGGCAACAACACATCAACGGAGTTCAGCGGCGCCATCAGCGGTTCCGGCGGCGGGTCGCTCACCAAACAGGGCACCGGTACGCTGACCCTGTCGGGAACCAACACCTACAACGGCGGCACCACCATTTCCGCCGGTACGGTCATCGCCGGCTCCACCGGCGCCCTGGCGGCGTCCGGCGTCGATCTGGCCGCCGGCACGACCTTGACCTTCGTGGCGTCGGGGAGTTTCGGCAACTATATCGCCTTGAGCGGCAGCGCCACCATCAATGTCGGGTCTGGATACGCCGCCACCCTCAGCAACACCATCGACGGCGCCTTCAATCTGACCAAGACGGGAACCGGCGCGCTGACCGTGAGCGGCGCGACGACCTACAGCGGCACCACCACGGTGTCGGAGGGCACGCTCTACGTTACCGGCTCGCTGGGCGCCACCAGCAGCCTTTCGGTGGCGTCGGGGGCGACGCTGGGCGGCACGGGCAGCATCTTCGCGGCCAGCTCAGGCAATAATCTGACGATGAATGACGGCGCGACGCTGGCGCCGGGCGTGGCCGGGGTCAACAATGGGATCGGCACGCTGACGGTCAATGGTAACCTGCGGGTCAGCGGCAGCACGATGATCGACGTGGCGGGCAATGGCGCGGTTGGCGGCACCGACTTCGACCAGGTGATGGTCAACGGCACCGTTGCCTTGAACGGCGGCTCGCTGACCGTCAGCCGAGTCAACAGCTACACCGCGACCAACGGTGCCACCTACCGGATCATCGACAACGACAGCACCGACGCCGTAACTGGCGCGACCGGCATTTTCGGCAGCGTGGCTGAAGGTACGGATCTGACCAGCAACGGCGACATCTACACGGTGCGCTATGCCAGCGGGACCGGCAACGATGTGGTGCTGACGGCGGTGGTTAACCCATCGGTGACCGGCGTATCGGCAACGACTGCCGACGGCACTTACAATGCAGGCGACACAGTGACGATCACCGTTACCTTCGACCGGTCGGTGACGGTGACGGGAGTGCCGACACTGACCTTGAATACCGGGCAGGCTGCGACCTACGCCGGTGGATCCGGCGGCACCACGCTAAGTTTTAGCTACACTGTGCAGGCTGGCGACACGTCCGCCGATCTGGACTACGGTGCGACCTCGTCTCTAGCGCTGAACGGCGGGACTATTCTGGACAGCTCGACCAGCTTGGCTGCTGTTTTAACCCTGGCTTCGCCGGGCGCCGCCAATTCGCTGGGCGCCAATAAGGACATCGTGGTCGACACTACGGCTCCCGCAGCGCCTGGTTTGGCTCTGACCTCCGATAGCGGTAGCAGCAACAGCGACAGGATTACCAACATTGGCGCGATCACCGTTTCCGGCTTGGAGGGCGGCGCTAGTTGGGAGTACAGCACCAATGGAGGCAGCAGCTGGACCACCGGCAGCGGCAGCAGCAGCAGCTTCACGCTGAGCGGCGACGGTGCTAAATCGGTAGTCTTGCGGCAAACGGATACGACAGGTAACACTTCCGGTTCTTCCAGCGCTTATACCTTTACCCTGGACACCTCGGCCACCGCACCCACTCTAACTCTGGCCGAGGATAACGGCAGCAGCAATAGCGATGGCATTACCAATAATGCCACGGTAAACCTCACTGGTTTGGAAACCGGTGCCAGTTGGGAGTTCAGCAGCAACGGCGGTACCTCCTGGACCGCCGGCAGCGGCAGTAGCTTTAATCTGTCAGGTGATGGCGCCAAATCGGTAATCGCCCGCCAGACCGATACTGCAGGCAATGTCTCCGGCAACTCCGCCGCTCTGGCCTTCAATCTGGATACCAGTGCGCCGACACCCCCTGTCGGGACCCTCGGCGTGGCTGAAAATTCGGCCAATGGTACGGTCGTGGGCTCAGTTAGCGCTACCGATACTTTAAGCATCGTTTATAGTTTGGTGGACAACGCCAACGGCCGCTTCGTTATCGACGCCGCCAGCGGCGAGGTCAGCGTAGCCGACGGTAGTCAGCTGGACTACGAAGTCGCAGCCAGCCATGCCGTTACGGTGCGCGCTACCGATGCGGCCGGTAACAGCTCCGACACAGTCCTGACGGTGGCTCTGACCGATGCTAACGATGCGCCGACGGGGGATGTGACCATCAGCGGCACTGCTGTCGTGGGCGAAACGCTCTCCGTCAGCACTACGCTCGCAGACGCTGATGGTCTGGGTAGCATCGTCTACACCTGGACAGATGGTAACGGCAACATCCTGGGGAACGGTTCCAGCTTGGTTCTGACCCAAGCGGATGTTGATAAAACCATTATCGTTACCGCCAGCTATACCGATGGTCTGGGTAAGGTCGAGACCGTCAGTTCGACGACGACCGTTGCAGTGGCGAGTGGCAGCGCCACCAATGCCACGCAAACCGTGGAGTTCAATTCCAGCTCATCCGGCGGCTTCAGCGGCGGGTCCTTTACTACCGGCAGTCAGATCCCGACCAACTTGATACAGCCAATCAATAGCGGTTCTGGCCTTGGCGTGGGAGGGGGGACTGGCGGCGCGCCGACCGGCCCAGGTGGCGGATCGGGCGGCTCCGGCGCCTTTAGCATGGGCGGCGCGGCTGGCGGACTAGGCGGAGGTTTGGGCGATAGCTTGGGTAGCGGTACTGGCGGTGGCTTTGGTTTCGGTCCTTCGATTTTCTCGAGCAGCTTCGGCGACTCGGGTACGTCGTCCACCGGCACGCAAACCACCTCGCTGCAAATGGAGGCGCAGCTCGATACCGGTAGCAACAATAGTTTCACCATGCCCGCAGAAGCCTTGTTGGGTTTGGACACCAGTACCGGCGTCAGTTTTCAGGCGGCACAAGCGAACGGCGGTAGTCTGCCGGCCTGGGTAAGCTTCGATTCCGGGACCGGCAGTCTGAGCCTGAAGGAAGGCGGCGGTGAGAGAACGGTGGTTAAAATTACCGCGACTGACGGTAAGGGTAATCAGACCGTGATTACCGTAGTGTTGAAACCTCAGCAACCGGTGCAGCGTCAAAACGGCGAAGGCAGGCCGGGTGGGCAGGAAGGTCGAGGTGGTCAGGGCAGATCCAATCAGAGCCGGCCGGCCGGCGGCGAACCGCGCGCTCAACTGGGGAAAATGCCGCTTAGCGCGCAGTTGCAAGCTTTCGGTACGCAGCGTACGCACCAGGATGCCGATGCCTTGCTGGAAAATCTGGCGCGTTTGTTCGCCGAACCGCGGGATGCCGCATGAAATTCATTTAAACAGGAACTTGTTATGGCTAAATATCTTTCGCGGCCGCTAGAGCGGTTTGCCCCCAGTAAGCTGGCGATGGCAATTAGTATCGTGTTGCTGAGCGGTTGTTCGTTAGCGCCTTCGCCGCTGACCCAACAGGAACGGCAAAGTCAGATCGGTAGCGATCAAGCCAAGCTGTTCCAGCAGCAGGAGCCGTTGACCGCGCCGCTGACTTTGTATCAAGCCATGTCCCGCGCGCTGAAGTACAACCTGGACCATAGGGTGAAAATGATGGAACGCGCGGTGGCGGAAGGCCAGGCCACTTTGGCACGCTTCGATTTGCTGCCGGATGTGGTGGCCTCGGCTGGTTATAGAAGTCGGGATAATTACAATGCCTCCAACAGTCGTTCTATCTCCACCGGTAGGGAATCGTTGGAAACTTCCACTTCTCAGGACCGTAGCCGGTTCATGGGCGATTTAAGCCTGCGCTGGAACATTCTGGATTTTGGCGTCAGCTATTTCCGCGCGCAGCAGGAAGGCAACAAGGCCTTGGTGACGGCCGAAAGCCGACGCAAAGTCAGCCACAATCTAATGAAAGATGTGCGCAGTGCCTATTGGCGGGCCTTGAGCGCGCAGCGGATGACGGCCAGAATTCAGCCGGTGCTCGCTGAGGCGCAACATGCGCTGGCGCTGGCCGAACAGGCCGAGGCGGAAAAACTACGTTCACCGCTGGACGCGCTACGTTATCGAAAAAGCCTGCTGGAAATTGTGCGCCGCTTGGAAGGGCTGCTGGAGCAGCAACAAATGGCCAAATCCGAGTTAGCGGGTTTGATCAATTTGCCGCCTAATCAGGACTTTAAGCTGGCGGACGATAGTGTCAACCCGTGGCCGCAAGTGGTTAAACCGGAATTGGGTGTCGACAAAATGGGTGATTTGGCGCTACAGCTAAGGCCGGAATTGCGTCAGGAAATGTATCAGACCCGCATCGGCTCAGCCGAAGTCAAAAAAGCCATGCTGCGTTTATTGCCCGGTGTGGAAGTGCAGCTGGGCGGCAATTACGATTCCAACTCTTATCTTTTAAACCAAAGTTGGGGTGAGATCGGTACGCAGATTTCCAAAAACCTGTTCGAATTGCTCTCCGCTCCGCAAGCGATCGCCACCGCCGAAACCCAGGAGTCCTTGGCCCATTCGCGGCGCTTGGCCGCGCACATGGCGATTCTGACTCAGGTTCATCTGGCACAGCAACAGTTGGCCTTGGCGGACAAACAATACCAACGTAGCTCCGAACTGGACGACGTTAACCAAAAAATTCATCACCATGTACTGAATAGCGAGTTGACCGAAGCGATGAGTTCTGTGGAGCGGATTCGGGTGTCGGTCGATTCGGTATTGTCGGAATTGCAACGCCGCCAGGCCTATGCCGAGTCTCAAGATGCCTTGGGCAAACTGTATGTGTCCTTGGGTTTTGATCCGTTGCCGGCGACGATGGCAGATGACTCAGTCGATACCCTGGCCAATGCCATTGAAGCCATCGATCAGGAATGGAACCAGGGGCATTACCCGGTGCAAGCGACTGACGATCCGCAGCCGGAAAATACCGGTGCGGCGCTGGGGGCAGGCAAATCGTGATGCTGAGAAAATCATTGTATGTATGGACGCTAGCCTTATTGCCCGCCTTGTCTTTGTCCAATGCCTCGGCCGAACCGGCTCCCGCGCAATCTTCGTCTGTCGAAACCGAAATCCGCGCCCAACTAATGCCTCGTAACGAAACCACGCTGTCAGCGGAAGTGGCGGCGGTGATTAAAGATTTGACGGTGCGGGAAGGCGAGCGCTTTAAAAAAGGTCAGGTGCTGGTGGGTTTCGATTGTTCGATCCAGCAGGCACAGTTGCAAAAAGCCCAAGCTACCGCGGACGGCGCGGGCAAGACCTATGATGTCAATTCCCGGCTGTCGCAATTGGAATCGGTCAGTTCGCTGGAAGTGGATGTGGCCAAAGCCAAGTTGGGTGAAGCCAAAGCCGACATCGCGCTGACCAAGGCCGGCCTGGAAAAATGTCGGATTCACGCACCGTTCGATGGCCGGGTCGCGGCGCTAAAGGCCCATGAGCATCAGCATTTGAAAGTGGGTGATCCGATCATGGATGTATTGGACGATAGCCAGCTGGAAATCAAATTAATCGTGCCGTCGTTGTGGCTGCGCTGGTTAAAACCAAAACAGGTATTTAAGGTGCACATCGACGAGTTGGACCGGGACTATTCGGCGGAGGTTGTGACCTTAGGTGCTCGCATCGATCCGGTGAGTCAAACAGTTTCGATCACTGGCCGGGTTACCGGCAAGCATAGCGAGTTGCTGGCGGGCATGAGCGGCCGGGCGCTGTTCCCGGATAAGGCGCATTGATTTGGCTGTGCAACAAGAAGACCCTCAGCAACGCCAGTTGCGGGGGCTGGCGCTGCTATTACAGCTGCAACGCAAGGCGCGTGCCGCCGAAGATTTAGCAGCCTTAGGTTTTGTCATCGTCAACGAGAGTCGCAGTTTGGTGGAATACCGCCAAGCCGCGCTATGGTTGGATAGACCGATGCAACCGGTGGCGGCGGTATCCGGCATCGCCCAACTCGACGCGCAAGCCCCTTATATTGTTTGGTTGAACGACGTTTGTCGCCGGCAGTTTGAAGCCGACAATAATTCCACTTATCAATTATTAAATGCCGAAGATTTACCGGAGAGCTTGCGGATAGAGTGGCAGCAATGGTTGCCGGCCTGCGGTTTATGGCTGCCGCTAAAAGTTCAGGGGCGGACACTGGGCGGATGGCTGTTGGCGCGCGAGCAAGCGTGGCAGGAGGGTGAAGCGGTGTTGCTGGCCGAACTGAGCGATGCCTATGCCCATGCCTGGCAGGCTTTGCAGCCGCGTAAGCCCTGGTGGCGCGGTATTTACACGCTCACTGCTCTTAAAAGCTGGGCGGTTGCAGTAATTTTGTTGCTATTGATTCCGGTGCGCCTGTCAGTGCTGGCCCCAGCCGAAGTGATTGCTTCCCAACCGACGGTGATTCGCGCGCCTCTGGAAGGCGTGGTCGACACCTTTCAGATTCAACCCAATCAAGCCGTCGCCGCCGAGCAATTGCTGTTGACGCTGGAGAACACCGATATTGCCAATCGCCTGGAAGTTTCGCGGAAAGTGTTGGCAGTATCCGCAGCCGAATACCGCAAGACCGCCCAGCAGGCTATGTTCGATGCCGACAGCAAGGCGGAAATGACGGTGCTGAAAGGCCGGATGGAGCAGCATGCAGCCGAAGTAGAGTATCTGGCGGAACAGTTGGCACGCTCGCAAATCAGGGCGCCGCATGCCGGCGTGGCAATATTCAGCGATGTACACGACTGGATCGGCCGGCCGGTGGCCTTGGGCGAACGGATATTGAATCTGGCCGATCCGGCGCGAGTGGAGCTGGAAATGCGGGTGCCGGTTGCCGATTTTATTGAATTGGCAGATGGTGCCGAGGCCGTGATGTTTTTGAATATCGATCCGCAACACCCTCTGGATGCTCAGGTGTATTCGCTCAGCTACCAGGCCGAGGTTGGCACCGATCAGGTGTTGGCGTATCGGGTCAAGGCCAGATTGGCGGCTGCGGAGCCATTGCCGCGCATCGGTTTGAAAGGTACAGCCAAACTGTATGGACAACGGGTGACGCTGTTTTATTACCTGTTTCGGCGACCGCTGTCCGGTGTGCGGCAATGGCTGGGGCTGTAGAGACCGCGTCGGCCCTAGCGCCGCTGCGCGAAGAGTTGCATTGTCTGCCCGGACCGCAAGGTTTCGATGGTACGCCGACCTGGACCTTGCATGATCCGGCCAATAACCGGTTTTTTCGGATCGGCTGGCAAGAGTTCGAAATTTTAGCGCGCTGGGCCTTGGGGCAAACGGAAGCGATTGCCAAAGCCGTGAACCGCGAAACCACTTTGCGTCTCGATGCGAGTCAGGTCGGCGCATTCGCTCAATTTTTATTGCACAACAACCTGCTGCGCCTGAGCGGCGATGCCGGGCTCCAATGGCTGCGGCAACAGGTGGCGATGCGCAAGCAAAGCTGGGCGCAATGGTTGCTGCATAATTATCTGTTTTTTAAAATTCCCTTGCTAAAACCGGATGCCTTACTGGCTTGGCTGTATCCGCGCTTGGCCTGGATTTACAGCGGGCAATTCGCCGTGTTGTTGATGGGTTGCGCGCTGCTGGCCGGGTTTTTACTGTCCCGGCAATGGGAACGCTTCTTGGCGACATTTCCGCACTTTTTCAATTGGTCCGGGTTGGCGCAATATTTTTTGGCTTTAATGCTGGCCAAGACGCTACATGAATTCGGTCATGCCTTGACCGCGCATCGCTATGGTTGCCGAGTACCGACCATGGGTGTCGCGTTCATGGTGATGTATCCAATGCTGTATACCGACGCCAGCGAAACCTGGAAGCTCAGTTCGCGTCGGCAGCGGGTGGCGATTGCCGGGGCTGGAATTGCCGCCGAGTTGGGCTTGGCTGTGTTTGCGGCCTTGGCCTGGAGCTTTCTGAGCGACGGCCCCTTACGCAGCGGCGTGTTTTTATTGGCAACCTCGACCTGGATCATGACGCTGGCCATCAATCTGAGTCCGTTCATGCGCTTCGATGGTTATTATTTGTTGGCCGACTGGTTGGGAATCGAAAATCTGCAACCACGCGCATTTGCCTACAACCGCTGGCATTTGCGGCGTTTGCTATTTGGACTGGATCAACTGCCGCCGGAATCGTTATCGAAACGCTGGCACTGGTTTTTTATCGGCTACGCCTGGTTTACCTGGTTGTATCGTTTCTTTCTGTTTCTGGGCATCGCGCTACTGGTCTACCACTTTTTCTTTAAGCTACTAGGGCTGTTGATGATGGCGGTGGAAGTAGGGTGGTTTATTCTGCGGCCGATTTGGTCTGAATTGGCGGCCTGGAAAAACCTGGGACCCGATGTTTGGACTAGTCCGCGGAGTCGAACCTTTCTGTTGCTATTAGTTCTGGGCATCGCGGTTTTGGTTGTGCCGTGGCAAGGCCATGTCAATGCGCCAGCACTGAGTAAGGCGGAGCGTTACGCCGAAATCTATTTGCCAACCGCGGCGCGCCTGGACGCCTGGCAGGTCAAAACCGGACAAGCGGTGAAAAGCGGCGAGTTGTTGGCGCAACTAAGTTCGCGCGAACTGGATTTTCAAGCCCGCAATTCCTCGCTGGAAGGGCAGTTGGTCGAATGGCAACTGGCATATCAGGGATTGGAGCAAAACTTGAATCAGCGCCGGCAGGTGTTACTGAAGGAACTGGAATCGGCCGGCGCGAAGCAAGCCGGTTTTCGGCATCAGCAAACCCAGTTAACGATACAAGCACCGTTTGACGGATTGGCTTTGGATTTAAATCAGCAAGCGCAAGAGGGACAGTGGTTGAAGGAAGGCGAGGCCTTATTGATTGTGGTCGATCCGCGTAGTCAACTGATCGAAGCCTACGTGGCCGAAGAGGATTTACAAGCGGCAGGGCAGGCCGACGGTGCGGTGTTTTATCCCGATCAACCGGGAACGTCGCCGATAATTTGCCGGGTAGAGCGTATCGATCAAGGCGGGGCCGCTCGGGTTCCGCCGATGTTGGCTTCGATGCACGGCGGCGATATTGCTGCCCGGTCCGATGCGCAGCAACAAGCTGTGCCGGAAAGCGCCGTTTACCGCATCATCTTAAGGCCGGAGGCTGAGAGTCAGAACCTCGCACATTTTCCGGGAGAAAGGCGTGGTAGTGTCAGACTGGATACGCCGGCCACTAGTCTGTTGCATCGTCTTGTCCGGCAAGTCGCGACGGTGCTGGTACGCGAATCCGGGTTTTAAGCGAATGCGAAACGTCTGCCTAACCTTGATTCCAAAAAAAAAACAGCGTTTATAGATTCAAACTAAATCGCAGGTATCGAAAAACAGTTCCAACCTATCCAATTCGCTGTTGGCCATTTCCAACGCCGCATCGAAGGTTTGAAAATCGTCGGCGTGCGCCGCGATGTCCAGCATAAGATCGCACAGGGTTCCGGTTTTTAGCAGCGAATCGTGCTTTTTGCCGAGGTTTTCCAGTTGGTCTTCCGTTATCAGATAAAATTTCATTTCTATGACCTTGTTAGTCCAAAGTGAATATTCACGGCTATTTGCGAAGTCTTGCCGATACAAATTAATTTTTTTGGCAACTTTCTTTGTATGATTTTGCGATGCAAATAACAAATGCCGAGCGTTGCGCATATCTTCGCCTTGATGGTAGTCAGTTCGGTATTGTTCTAGCGTACAGGTCTCAGCGATTTTTTTGGCAAAAGCACGGGTGTGAAGTGATTGCTCAAGCCGGGTTCCGACTTAGGCGTATTAGCTGGGCCAATTCGTTTTAGCTGTCATTGCCATATAAGTGGGAGCGATGATATTCAATAGTCGGGTTCAATTAGGATAATTTCCCATTTGGCGAAAGGATGTAATCCCGCCGAGCTTCAGGTTAAACTTCCCAGCTCTAAGGGAGGATATTTGTTGTGAAATAGCGTGTTATGGGTTTTATAACCATTCATCTCCGCGGATTACATCGATTTGTTAGTAAAGCGCAAATCCTCGTTACCCAATAGATCAGTAAAATGACATCAGGCATACCAAGGAAAAATTTATGCACCCGATAAAAATGGCCGGAATGGCCGCCTTCTTATTGGCTTCGGCCGCGCAAGCCGAAACCGTATTCGTCACACTGGAAAAAGATAATGCGATTGCCGTGCTCGATCCCGTCGAAGGCAAGCTGGTCAAAACCGTTCCGGTCGGCCAGCGGCCACGCGGCATAGCGATAAGTAAGGACGGCAAGACCTTGTTCGTTGCCACCAGCGACGACAACACCATTCGCATAATCGACTCGGAAACGCTGAAGGAAATAGGCAAACTGCCGTCCGGCGAAGACCCTGAAACTTTCGCGTTAAGCCCGGACGGCAAATTCATGTACGTGTCCAATGAAGATGATGCGGAAGTGACGGTGATCGACATTACGGCGAAAAAAGCCGTCGCTAAGGTCAAGGTAGGCGTCGAGCCGGAAGGCATTACCGTCAGCCCTGACAACAAATGGACGATTAGCGCTTCTGAAACTACCAACATGCTGCACTGGATCGATACCAATACTCGGCAAATTGCGGATAACACGCTGGTCGATCCGCGGCCGCGCGCTGTGACGTTTACCGACGACAGCCAGCAATTGTGGGCCACCTCGGAAATGGCCGGCACGCTGACCATCATTGATGCGGCGTCCAAACAGATCGTGCAGAACATCAAGCTGGACGTCCAAGGCGTCAGCAGCGACCAGATTCAACCGGTGGGGATCGCGATCGATAAGGAGCGGCGTTACGGCTATGTGGCGATGGGGCCGGCCAATCGCGTTGCGGTGATCAACGCTCAAACCTATAAAGTGGAGAAGTTTTTATTGGTTGGGCAACGGGTTTGGAATCTGGCGTTTTCGCCGGATCAAAAACGTCTGTACACCACCAACGGCGTCAGCAACGATGTATCGATTATTGATTTGGAAAACCATAAGGTGACTAAATCAGTCGCGGTTGGCCGTTATCCTTGGGGCGTGGCGGTTAAACCATGACCGAGATTGCGTTAGCGGTTGAAAACCTGAGCTTTGCCTACGGTGCGAAAAAAGCACTGGATGCCGTGAGTTTTAATGTGCAATCCGGCGAATGCACGATTTTGCTAGGGCCTAATGGTGCTGGCAAAAGTACGCTGTTTTCCTTGATCACCCGGCTTTACGACGCCAGGGACGGGCGCATCGAGCTTTGCGGTTTTGATCTTAAAAAACAAAGCCTGCAAGCTTTGGCGCGCTTAGGTGTAGTGTTTCAACAGACAACGCTGGACCCTGACTTGTCGGTGACGCAAAATCTGCGCTATCACGCGGCCTTGCACGGTATAGGCCGCAAAGCCGCCGATAAGCGCATACAGGAAGAGCTGGAGCGTTTGAACATGTTCGAACGGCGCGGTGAAAAAGTCAGGCAATTGAACGGCGGCCACAAGCGCCGGGTGGAAATCGCCCGAGCTTTGCTGCACAAGCCCAGTTTGCTGTTGCTGGACGAGCCAACCGTGGGCTTGGACATGCCCAGCCGTCAGGCTATCGTTAGCCATGTGCATGACTTGGTTAGTCAGCAGAAGCTAGCGGTGCTTTGGGCGACGCATTTGATCGACGAAATCGCCGCCGAGGACAGTTTGATCGTGCTGCATAAGGGCCAGGTCAAAGCCAGCGGCAAACTCTCGGAGATATTGCAGAGCACCGGTTGGGCCGATCCCGGCCAGGTATTCCAAAAACTGACTCAAGGATCGCAAGCATGAGGCTGTTACATTACTGGCGAGCAACGATCGGCATCGTTGGCCGCGAATTGCTGCGCTTCTTACATCAGCGCGAACGCTTTGTCTCCGCTTTGGTGCGGCCGCTGGTTTGGCTGTTCGTATTCGCCGCCGGCTTCCGAGCCGCGTTGGGTATAGCCATTGCGCCGCCCTACGAGACTTATATCCTCTACGAGGTTTACATTACTCCTGGTCTGCTGGGCATGATCCTGCTGTTTAACGGCATGCAAAGCTCGCTGTCTATGGTTTACGACCGGGAAATGGGCAGCATGCGCATGTTGATGGTCTGCCCGTTGCCGCGCTGGTTTTTATTGTGCAGCAAACTGATCGCCGGTACGGCGGTGGGCGTGTTGCAGTCCTACGCTTTCCTGGGCATAGCTTGGCTGTACGATATTCAAGCGCCGCTGATGGGCTATATCTGGATTTTGCCGGCCCTAGTGCTGGCGGGCATGATGCTGGGCGCCTTGGGTTTGTTGCTGTCGTCGTTCATCAAACAATTGGAGAATTTCGCCGGGGTGATGAATTTCGTCATTTTCCCGCTGTTTTTCATGTCTACCGCTCTCTATCCGTTATGGAAAATCAAAGAATCCAGCGAAGTGCTATATACGCTGGCGCAATACAACCCATTCTCGCAAGCAGTGGAATTGATTCGTTTTGCGTTGTACGAGCAATTTAATCAGCAAGCGCTGATCTTTACCGGCGCGGCATTTTTACTGTTTATGGGGGCGGCAATCATGGGCTATAACCCGAGTAAGGGTATGATGGTTAAAAAAGGTGGTGGAGGAGATTAGTAGCGAATTGCCGAATTTTCTTTAGATGGCCGCAATCCCCTAAAGTAAAGCCGTGCGTGTTGAGCACCGCTAAGCCATGGACTGTTTAAGCCTTCATCCTGCGACAGAGCAAGGCCCGCATCGTAAAAACCAAGCGATAATCTTTAACTCAGCCACATTGGTTGGCGGGGTATTGATCTTATTTTGCTTCGTGACATAACGTATTGCCTTGTAGAAAAGAGTATCCGCAAGACCAAAGTCCTTGCCTCACATTAGAGGTGACCCGGACGTGTGAAAAAATGAGTTGCAATTGTTGCTCAGTGGCGGCCTTAAGAGCAAACGGATTGGGTTTGGTATGCTGCTGGCGGGGAGTCTGCTTTGTCGATAGCGATTCCGGATGGTTTGCAAATAGGCGTGTCCTAGGTATTTTTCCATGGTGGTAACCCGCTTGATTTCGGTTACACACAATGTAAGGCAACGACCCGCTTTTAATGACCCCTTTGGGTTACTTTTAATGTGAGGCCATTCCGGGATTTGGACGACGTCATCGCCTGGGAAGAATCTACGATATAATTCCAAAATTTTCCGGCAACACATATCGCATTGCCGGAAATGTACTTTTAATTTTGTGTACATAGCTATGTACACAACTATGCAAATTCAAATAAAACAATCAATGGAATTCCCTGAATACAAGCGGCGCCGCACTTTTGCCATCATCTCCCACCCCGACGCCGGTAAAACCACCATCACTGAAAAATTGCTGCTGTTCGGCGGCGCCATTCAGTTAGCCGGCTCGGTCAAAGGTCGCAAAGCGGCGCGCCACGCCACCTCCGACTGGATGGAAATGGAAAAAGAGCGGGGGATTTCCGTCACCACTTCTGTCATGCAGTTTGAGCATAATGATTGCATCATCAATTTGCTGGACACCCCGGGCCATGAAGACTTTTCCGAAGATACTTACCGGACATTAACAGCCGTAGACTCGGCGTTGATGGTGATCGACGTGGCGAAAGGGGTAGAGGATAGAACCATCAAATTGATGGAAGTATGCCGGCTACGGGATACGCCAATCCTGACCTTCATCAACAAGCTGGACCGTGAAGGCCGTGAACCGATCGAACTGCTTGACGAAGTCGAAAGCGTGCTAAAAATTCAATGTACGCCAATGACTTGGCCGATAGGTATGGGCAAGCGCTTCAAAGGGGTTTACCAGCTGTATAAAGATGAGATCTTGCTGTTCAGTCCACACCACGGCGGTCGTATCGCCAAGGCCGAAATCATCAAAGGCTTGAACAATCCTAAGCTCGACGAACTGCTAGGCTATCAGGCGGAAGAATTGCGTGACGAGATTGAACTGGTAAAAGGTGCCAGCCACGAATTCGATCATGCTAAATATTTGGCGGGTCAACAAACGCCGGTGTTTTTCGGTTCGGCGATCAATAACTTCGGCATCATCGAATTGCTGGACGCCTTTGCGGAATACGCGCCCGGTCCTAGATCACGCCAAGCCGAGCAACGCGAAGTGCTGCCCGATGAAGAAAAATTCACCGGCTTTGTGTTTAAAATCCAAGCCAATATGGATCCGGCGCACCGCGACCGCGTGGCTTTTTTAAGAATCTGTTCCGGCAAATTCGATAAAGGTATGAAGGTCAATCATGTGCGGATTGGCAAAAACATCCAGGTCGCCAACGCCATTACCTTTCAGGCGGACAGCCGTAAAAACGTCGAGGAAGCATATGCCGGCGACATCATAGGCTTGCATAACCACGGCACCATTCAAGTTGGCGACACCTTTACCCAAGGCGAAGTATTGAAATTCGGCGGCATCCCATACTTCGCGCCGGAATTGTTTCGCCGCGTGGTGTTAAAAGATCCGCTCCGTGCCAAAGCGCTGCAAAAAGGTTTGATTCAATTGACCGAAGAAGGCGCTACCCAGCTGTTCCGCCCGCTGAAAAACAACGATTTAATCCTTGGTGCGGTGGGTATTTTGCAGTTTGATGTCACCGCCCATCGTCTAAAAAACGAATACAACGTGGAATGTGCTTACGATGTTTCGCCGATCAATACCGTGCGTTGGGTCAGCGCGAAAAATCCGGCCAAACTGGAAGAGTTTAAGAACAAGGCCTTTGAAAATCTTGCCGAAGATGGCGGCGGCTATTTGGTTTATCTGGCCAGCAGCCGGGTGAACTTGCAATTGACTGAAGAGCGTTGGCCCGACATTCATTTTAGTCAGACTAGAGAACTTTGAAAGCTCATTCAAAGCCAATCTTTTAAGTCGAAATCATGCGGAATCGCTTGAGGCCAAGCGATTCCTGCAAAGCTCTTCCACGGCCGACACCATCACCCGCAGCCGTTGATTGTCCACGAAAGACCCCGTGCCGCTATACCCCAGCACAAAAACTCAGCTCAATAAAAATTTGCTAACCAATTAATATTTATAGATATATTTGCATAAGGGATATACACTGCCGAAGCCAATCCGATAAAGATACGACTTTAAGCAACATCCGCAGGAGTAAGCTTATGCGCACACTTTACTATAGTCACCCGGATTTTTTGGGCCACGACACCGGCGTAGCCCATCCAGAGAGCATCGACCGGCTCCATGTGATCGAACAAGCGTTGTCGGCACCCCAATTTGCACCATTGCAAAGAATCGCACCCGATATTCCCACCGATATCCAAGATAAGATTGGCTTGATACACAGCAAAGCCATGATAGCGAAAGTGCTATCAACCATCCCTGAACAAGGCTACGCCAATTTTGACGCGGATACCGTGGTATCGCCCGGCTCCAAACCAGCGGCTCTGCGCGCGGTGGCCGCAGTGTGCGACGCCGTCGATAGAATTTGCACCGGCCAAAACGCCAGGGCCTTTTGCGCTACCCGCCCTCCCGGCCACCATGCCATGCCGGATTATGCGATGGGGTTTTGCCTGTTCAACAATATCGCCATTGCCGCCGAATATGCCCGCAGCCGCTACGGCCTGACCAGGATAGCCATCGTGGATTTTGACGTGCACCATGGCAACGGCACCCAAGCGGCTTTTTGCGAACAGCCGCAAGTACTGTATGCGTCCAGCCATCAATGGCCGCATTACCCCGGCACCGGCCATCCCTCGGAATGCGGTGTCGGGAACATTATCAATGTTCCCCTACCCACAGGCAGCGGCGGCGAGGTTTTTCGGGATAAATATCGCCAGTCCATTTTGCCGGCACTGAAAACATTCAACCCCGAACTGATTTTGGTTTCCGCCGGTTTCGACGCCCACAGAGACGACCCTTTAGCATCACTTGGCCTAGTGGAAGACGACTATCGCTGGATTACCGACGAATTGCTTTGCATCGCCGATGCCTGCTGCCAGGGGCGAATCATTTCAGCATTGGAAGGCGGATACAATTTAAGCGCGTTGGCTAACAGTGTTGCCGCCCATGTCGGCAGTTTGATGGGTAGCCCAACTAGAGGCGAATGAACCGCCTCTTGTCTCAAAAAACCGCGTTTATTGGAGATTAGGCAGGGTATAAACGTAGTCGCTGTCTTTCATGGGCAAATGGCAAGCGAAACACGGCGCGGATTTTTCTTGATCCAGCATTTTTAAGGTTTTGCCTTCCCAAATGCCGAAACCCCAACCGCCGGTATCAGCGTATTTCTTGCTGTCTTTCACCATCGCTTCCGCAGCGGTGAATTCGCCTGGCACAGTCGCTTGTTCCCAATTCGGATGCTTTCTTTCGCCCCACTTAATTTTGGCTATGATGCTGCCGTCCGGCCATGGTTTAACTTTACCTGCGCGTGCGGCGGTGATAGCCACATGGTTACCGACGATGGCGCGTATGCTGTTTTTGTCGTGGCGCAAAGATACACCCAACAAACGCCAGTCGCGGTATTCGCCATGTTCGGGTTTAGCAGTCGGTTGGGCTTCCGCGAAAGCCCAGCCAAACGGCATTAAAGCCAAAGCAACCAAACATAAACCGCTGAAAATCGTTCTGTTCATCTTCTCGTCCTCCTTTATCTGTAATGGATAGCAAGTCTTAATTATACGCCGGCAAGTCAGCGGCTAAGGCCTATTCAATCCACTTGAACAAAACCAGCCAATGGCGGTGGCGAATTGACGGTAAAACTGTTCAAAACAGTAGGTTTCCGAGCTAATCCGCCAACAGCAATTGACGCTGACATGCTACCATTTTGCGAACTCTATCACGCAGTACACCGATTACAATCCAAAGGAACTCGCCATGTCTGGCCCCAACAAACAAGTACCGTCCATTTTTTTCTGGGCTTGCGTCGCCCTGACCGGCGCCTTCGCCGTCGGCGGCATTGCTTTGCAACGCGGCGAATCCATTAATAGCATGTGGCTGATCGTCGCGGCGATTTGTATCTACGCGCTGGGTTATCGTTTCTATAGCGCATTTGTTGCGACCAAAGTTTTGGTATTGGACCCAAGCCGCGCCACCCCCGCAGAGCGTTTCGACGACGGCCGCGACTTTATGCCTACCCATAAATGGGTGGTGTTCGGGCACCATTTTGCAGCAATCGCGGGTCCCGGCCCCTTAATCGGGCCGACCTTGGCCGCCCAATTCGGCTATCTGCCGGGCACGCTGTGGATACTGGTGGGAGCAGTGCTTGGCGGCTGTGTACAGGATTTTGTCACGCTATTTTTCTCGATCCGCCGGGATGGCCGTTCACTAGGGCAAATGGCGAAAGACGAGTTGGGCGCTATTGGCGGCACCGCAGCCATGATAGGCGTGATGATGATTATGGTGATCCTGATCGCGGTACTGGGGTTGGTGGTCGTGAATGCCATGAAACACAGCCCTTGGGCCACTTCCACAGTAGCGGCTACTATTCCGATAGCCGTACTGATGGGCTGTTACTTACACCATTTAAGACCGGGCCGGGTGTTGGAGGCCACTTTAATCGGGGTCTCGTTGTTGATATTTGCGGTCCTCGGCGGCGGCTGGATCGATGATAGTCCGACAATACGCAGCTGGTTTGATTACGACGCCCCGCAATTGGCGGTTATGGTCATTTTGTACGGCTTCGCGGCGGCGGTATTGCCGGTCTGGCTTTTACTTGCGCCGCGCGACTATTTGTCCACCTTTATGAAACTGGGTACCATCGCCGCGTTGGCAGTTGCTATCGTCGTGTTACGCCCGGAATTGAAAATGCCGGCGCTCACCCAATTCATCGACGGCACGGGGCCGATTTTCGGCGGCAAACTGTTTCCGTTTGTGTTTATCACCATCGCCTGCGGAGCCATTTCCGGCTTTCATGCGCTGATTTCCTCCGGGACTACGCCCAAATTGCTGGCTAACGAGCAAGACGCCCGCTTCATCGGCTACGGGGCGATGATGATGGAATCCTTCGTCGCCATCATGGCCATGATTGCCGCATCGGTGTTGGAGCCTGGCGTATATTTTGCGATCAACAGCCCGGCTGGCATTGTCGGTAAAGAAGCGGCGGATGCAGTCGCCAAGATCAGCAGCTGGGGCTTTCCGGTGAGCGTCGAGCAGATGCAGACCCTGGCCAAAACCATGGGCGAATCCACGCTGTTCGCCCGTACCGGCGGCGCGCCGTCGCTGGCGGTAGGTATGGCAAGTTTGTTCGCGCAGGTGTTCGGCGAGCACCTGCTCGCGGCCTGGTACCACTTTGCGATCATGTTCGAGGCCTTATTCATTTTGACCACTCTGGACGCAGGCACTCGCGTCGCCCGCTTCATGCTGCAAGACATTCTGGGTAATGTGGGTCTGGCGAAAACCAACAGCTACCCCAGCATCTTGTTGACCAGTGGATTGGTAGTGGGCGCTTGGGGCTATTTTCTGTACATGGGCACCATCGACCCCTTGGGCGGTATCAACAGCCTGTGGCCTTTATTCGGTATTGCCAACCAAATGCTGGCGGCAATTGCCTTATGCGTGGCCACCACAATCTTGGTGAAGTCGGACAAACTGAAATACGTTTGGGTAACGGCAACGCCCTTGGCCTGGTTGATTATCGTCACCAGCACCGCCGCTTGGGAAAAATTGTTTGCCGCCGATTTGCGGGTGGGATTTTTATCGCATGCCGCGGATTTATCCGCCCGACTCGCCAACGGCGCTCTCCCAGCCGAGCAAGTGAAAAGCGCGCCCCATTTGATCTTCAATGACTATTTGAATGCCGGCTTAACCAGCTTATTCATGCTGATCACCTGGCTATTACTGGCAGACACCCTGCGCGTGATCTATTGCGTCATCGCCGGCAAAAACCACCCGCAATCCAGCGAATCTCCGCATATACCAAGCCGTTTGGTTGAAGAGTGGGTAAGGGATTAAAGCTTACGTTTACCGATTTGGCCGCGGGCACGATTTAACTGACATGATTCCTTGCTTTGGAATTAGTTAAAATGAGCGCCGCCACGGACGCTCCAGCGTCCGTCACTAAACGTCGATCACCATCAACCCCATCAAGCCCTCATAGTTAGCGGCGCTAGAATAGCGCCAATGCTGCGGCAAATTCACGTAACCGCGTTTAACCGGGTTGGCGAGGATGTAAATCCAGCTTTCCCGCATCATCGCTTCGTTCAAAATCAATTCGGCATGCACGCCTTCTTGCCAGAACGGATATTCGCGATCTTGTTTATGCGCCGCTTTGGCAAAGCACAGCCGTTGGAGCAGTTTTGTTGCTGCAAATGATTGATGATCCTGCGGGCGGTATAGGCTTTGAAGCTGGTCACGTATTTGTCCAGCTCCGGGGCCAGGGCGATGAAGTGCAGATGATTTTCCAGGATCACGTAGCCGTAAAGTTTCAAACCGATGCGTTGGCGTTGATATTGCCAACTGTCCAGGACGACTGGCCCGGTTTCGGGCGCGTGAAAACGGCCAGCCATTCCACTACCGTGCAGGTGATGACATGCGCTTTGTTGGCTTCGGTGATGACGTAGCGGCTTCTGCCCATGTTTGCCTTGTTCAGCAGGACGCCGGAGCGTCAGAGGCTGCGTTCCTACGCAGAGCCTGGGAACGATGATTAATCCGGGTTCGCCCGGCTAAGCGGCGGCGGTTTGTGCGCAAATTGACACAATTGTTTAGCGAAGACGCGGATAAGCTAATCGCCCTCGTCAAAAACCAACTTTAAACTTTTCCAGCAACTGGTTTACTTCCGGATTTGTAGCCGCCGAGTCCTGGTAAACCGCACAAATCGTGCGCCGAATTTCCGGATCGGATAAATATCGGGTTTTGAGCTTATCGCCCCGCTTCGGTACGCTGAATTCCGGCATCAACGCCACGCCTATCCCGGCCCGCACCATGCTCAATATCCATTCCTCGCTGTTGCTTCTATAAGCCGCATAAAGATTGATCTGCCGGCCTAGGCAAACGCCGCGCAAGGTTTCGCGTAATTCGCAGTTTAGCCGGTCCAGATAAGGCTCGGATTGGATGGTCGCCAAATCGATGACCGATAATTGATTGAAGCGATGCTTGTCGTTAAAAACCACGACATAACGCTCTTCGTAAAGCTTTAAGGACTGTAAATGCGCCGGTAGCGGCGAGGTCGGCGCACTGACCATCAAATCCAGCTGCCCCTCGTCCAATTGTTGCAACAGATTACACTCGTTATCCACCACCAGTTCCAATTCCACATGCGGCCGTTCTTGCTGGAAGTCGGCGAAGAACGGGCTCATATGCTGCGCGGCAATAGTAGCCATCACGCCTATGCGTAGCGGCACGGTGTTCAAACGGCTGAAGCGGACAGCCTCGGCTTTGATGGTTTGCGCCTCGCGAAAGATCTGCCTCAGGCTCGGCTCCACCAAACGCCCCAGCGATGTCAAACGACAGCCGCTACGTTCGCGGCTGAATAACTCCCCGCCCAGTTCGTCTTCCAACTTTTTGATTGCTTGCGTCAACGACGGCTGCGCGACGTAAGTCGATTGCGCGGCGCGGGTAAACGAGCCCTTATCGCAAACTGCCAGGAAGTAGCGTATTTGTTGCATTTCCATGTTTAGCTCATCACTTAAATAGGCAAAGCCTATTATTCCATAGAAAACCGGTATTTTACTAATTAACAAAATAGGAGTCTCATAGCATCTCCCCTTTACAAAAACATTCGAGAAACCTATGAAAGCAGCAAAATTAATTGTGATGTATCCAGTACCGACCGATCTGGAAACCTTCGAACGCCGCTATGCCGACGAACACGTGCCGATGGCCGTGGAAAAACTGGCCGGCAAAACCCGCTTCGTCGCCTCCCTGATTAAAGCCAATGCCGACCAAAGCGCCGCGCAGTTTCATCGTATCGCGGAAGTGTACTTCCCCACCCTGAGCGACTTGCAAGCCTGCCTAAGTTCGCCCGGCGGCCAGGAAACGGCGGCACATGCGGTCGAGATTTCCAGCGGCGGCACGCCGACGTTTCTGATTTCCGAAGTGGAAACCTTCGATTTCTAATTGCGTTGACCAGCTTAAGTTAAACGCTTTGCAGGAGGAACCCGATGAACACCGCACATAACAGTTATAAAAGCCAGGGAACAAGGTTTGCCTTGACCTTGGCGCTGGCCTGCCTGCTGTTGGGCAATGCCCACGCTCATCGCGGCGCGGCCGAAGAGGTCGATAACTGCAATGCGCGAGTGGGCTTTGAACGCGTGCATTTTACGGCGTATACCCCGACATTGTCCGGCAACCGGGAATACTGCAACATCATTCCAGGCGTCGGCCCCACCAAGCTAGTGTTCGATTACGAGGGCAAAAGCCTGCGCCATGTCAGCGTCGAATTCGAGATCACCAAAGAACCGGATGGTACGCGGGTGTTTTATCGGGAACCACAAAAAGTCAAAACCGGCACGGCGAACGTCTCGGTGGACTTTAGCCGTTATGGCGCCGGCAATTACCTGGCGCATATTGCTATCGTTGATAAGGATAAGCGCCTGGATACCCATATTCCGTTCTCAGTCGGGCTGGAGTCGGTACCGGGTAAAAACTATACGCCGCTGCTGATAACGATAGCCAGCCTGTCTTTGCTGGCTTACGGTTTATTCCGGGCTGCGTTAAAGCTTACGCCCAAGCAAAATCCGGAAGCCTAAACCAAGCGTCGAACCCATCAAGGGAGCCATCAAAATGAACATTGCGCAGTTAAAGTCCTATCTTCTTGAAAGCAATCGTTGGCAAAAAGTCTTATTCGGATTGCCGGTAATAGCGCTGGTCGGCATGCTCTGGCTGGATCATAGCGGCGTTCCGGTGGAACTAGGGCAAACCGTTTACCGACCGGATATGCTGCATGGCGCTTGCCAGCCGGACCTATTGAGTGGCGATGCCGGAGAAACGTACGGGGAAGAAACCGAAAACGGCATAAATTACAACGTCCGCACCCCTAAGAATTATGATGCATCGATTGCCCATCCTTTATTACTGGTATTTTCAGCGGCGGGTGCGAATCGCGCCAAGACGGAGAAGATAACAGGATTCACTTTACCCGCTACCCGCTCCGGCTTTATCGTTGCTTATGCCGATCATCCCGAGCTTTCGCCGAGCACGACCGTGGAACTGGGTACGATCCCCCATGCGATGGCCAAAAAATGGTGTATCGATGAAAAACAGGTCTATGTAACCGGCCATTCCGATGGCGGCACCTCGGCAATGGCTTTAGCCTTTATGACCGGCACCCGGCACGTTCCTACAGCAATTGCCCCCAGTGCCGCCGGCGTAACGTATGAGGACTTACGCGACCGCAAATGCCCGGAACCCTTGCCGGTGATGATAATGCACAGCAGCAAGGACCGGCTGTTTCCGGGTTACGGGCAGCAAACGGCCGGCTGGTGGGCGGCCTGTAACAAATGCGAGCCGATTCCCGATACGATAGGCAACGGTTGCGTGGCCTATTCCGGTTGCGCCAATGGCGTAAAAACCGTGTATTGCGAAGGCGACAAACCGCATGCGCAATGGCCGGAACAGCGTAGCGATGCCATCATCGATTTTTTCTTGCATCACCATGCCAGTATGTAACCGGCGGCTGCGAGACAATGAACGCTGCAAGCCTAAGCGTCAGCCGCTAAGCGAAGTAGCGACGATTTCCAAGCCGGTGTATCGGTTGGCGTTTCCCTCCCACAAGTGCATTATCCACGTCGCCCTAATCGACAGTCATGAAGAGCCGGAATCGTTTCCCGTGCTTTTAAAAAACGCACATAAGGCTGTCACGGCCACAAAGACGTTAACGAGCATAATACCGGACGGACCGCACTATGCCCGTTATCGTGTTCAGGTCTAAAAGCCAAAAGCCCGTTTAGACCTTAGGCATAGCGCGCAGCTTCTCGACCACTTTATCGCCGAATTCGACGGTGCTGATCATCGTCACGCCGCTGCCGGGCTTGGACAGATCGGCGGTGGAATAACCGTCGGCAAACACGCCCTGCATCGCCGCCCAGACGTTTTTCGCTTCCGCTTCCATATCGAAGCTGTTTTCCAGCATCATCGCTACCGAACCAATCATCGAATAGGGGTTGGCGATGTTTTTGCCGGCTATGTCCGGCGCCGAACCGTGGGATGGCTCGTAATAGGCTTTATCCGGACCGATGCAGGCCGAAGGCATCAAGCCGAGGGAGCCCAAGATACCGCCACCTTGGTCGCTCAAAATGTCGCCGAACATGTTTTCCATCACCATCACATCGAACTGGGTGGGTTTCAGGCACAGCGCGGTAGCAGCAGCGTCGACCAGCATATTCACGACTTGTACGTCCGGATAATCTTTCGCGACTTCTTCCATCACCTCATTCCACAACACGCTGGATTTCAGCACATTGCTTTTATGGATGTTGTGTAGCAATTTGCGGCGTTTGCTAGCCAGTTTGAAGGCTTGCTGCATGATTTGGCGAATTTGCGACTCGTCGTATTCCAGCGTTTCGCGCACATAACGTAAACCGGCATCGTTGACGCCCATTTCTTTCTCGCCGAAATACAAGCCGCCGACCAATTCGCGGACGATCACCAAATCAATGCCTTCCCCGATGATTTCCGCTTTTAACGGCGAAAAGTGCGCCAGGGATTTTGGCAGCGATACCGGGCGAAAGTTGGCATAAGTGTTGTAACGACGGCGCAGAGGCAGCAACGCGCCGCGTTCGGGCTGCTCGTCGATGGGAATGCGCTTGGAGTCTTCGTGGCTCAAGCCAATTGGACCTTTCAAGATCGCGTCGGCCTCGTCGCAAATGGCTTTGGTTTGATGCGGAAACGCCGAACCGGATTCGAAATACGCGCAGGCGCCGAAGGCAGCCGGCAACAATTCGAAGCTTACGTCGTTACGTTCTTCAATCACTTTCAGAACCTTAACGGCTTCCGCGGTAATTTCAGGGCCGATGCCGTCGCCGGCCAATATTGCGATTTTGTAATTTTTCATAGGATGGTGAGTGCTCAGTGGTTAAAGCGATAAATCGGGAATGTTTGATCGATAAATTAACCACGGATTTTATCAGATTGCTTGCCATGCTTCCCTCGAAAAACCGCTTTCCGGATTAACGTAGGCTAAACCTGAGCGGAACGGGTTTTGTAAACGTTTTAACTGAATTACCGGGAAGCAAAACGAGGGTGTAAGAATTTTTGTGTAAACGGCCCTGAGGTAGGAAACTACCGATCCTGACAAGGAGGAAACCATGACCGTATCATCAAAAGCCATACCGGATGACCTACTCGACGCCTTGATGTCGCACTATCAAAAACCCGAGGACCTGATCGGTGCCAATGGTCTGCTGAAGCAGTTGACCAAAGCGATAGTCGAACGGGCCCTGGAAGCGGAAATGACCGCGCACTTGGGCCACGGTAAGCATGAGGCGGTGACCAACGCCAGCAGCAATGCCCGAAACGGCAAAAGCCGGAAAACGCTGAAAGGTGACTTCGGCGACTTGCCTATCGAGATTCCCCGCGACCGTCATGGCGAATTCGAACCGCAGATCATTCCTAAGCATCAACGGCGCTGGACCGGTTTCGACGATAAGATCATTTCGTTATATGCCCGAGGACTGACGGTACGGGAAATCCAAGCCCATTTATTCGAGCTTTACGGCACCGAGGTATCCCCCACCTTGATTTCCTCGGTGACCGACGCGGTACTCGAAGAGGTGGGCGTCTGGCAAAGCCGCCCGCTGGATCCGATTTACCCGATTGTGTACCTCGACTGTCTGCATACCAAAGTGCGCGATAGTGGCAGCGTGCGGGTCAAGGCCGTCTATCTGGCCATCGGTGTCAATCTGGACGGCCACAAAGAAGTGCTGGGGCTGTGGATTGCCCAAAGCGAAGGCGCCAAATTTTGGTTGCAAGTGGTCACCGAGCTCAAGAACCGTGGCGTCAACGACATCTTTATCGCCTGTGTCGATGGTCTGAAGGGATTTCCGGAGGCTATCGAAACCGTGTTTCCCAAAGCGGCCGTTCAACTGTGTATTGTCCACTTGGTCCGTCATAGCCTCAACTATGTCAGCTACAAAAGGCGCCAGTCGGTTGCCGACGACCTCAAGCAGATTTATCGAGCCGCAACGGCGAGGGAAGCCGAGCAAAAGCTGACCGAATTCGAGGCCAACTGGCTGGAGACCTATCCCACGATCGCCCCTATCTGGCGACGAAACTGGGGGCACATCATCCCTTTTTTTGACTATCCGCCCGAGATTCGCAAGGTGATCTACACCACCAATACCATCGAATCGGTGAATCGAAGTCTGAGAAAAATCATGAAAAACCGCGCGGTCTTCCCCAGTGATGACGCCTTGTCCAAACTGCTCTATTTGGCGTTGCGCAATATCAGCCAAAATTGGACCATGCCCGTCTACGATTGGAAAGCCGCTTTGAATCGGTTTAGTATTCAGTTCGAAGATCGCTTCCCTAGCCATTAAACCAAACTACCGTTTACACAAAATTTGGGACACTCCCAGCAAACCGTTGCTGCCGGGTTAAATGGCCCATTGAGCTGTTAGATATGGTGGTAATTCGAGTAATTTTCTCCAACGCTCGAGCTCAGAACTGCAACGTTTTAGTAATTTTCCGGAACGGCCGAGCTCGGAACTCAAAGAATCACGAAAATTTCTGCATTGTTCGAGCGTCGAGCTCGAACGACCGAGAAATCTTCTAAAACGCTGCGGCTCAAAACCAAAACGTCCGAGCATTTTTCTCGATCATTCTCTCGCGGAGCTTCATCGTTCAAGCTCCTGACGAAAATGTTGGAGTTATTTTGTTCAATGACCGAGAAAAAAGCCTGGCCGTGGGAGAAATTTTGTTCAACGGTCAACTAAAAAAGTAAAACGGTGGCGACCGGATAATGAGCAGTCGGCATTTTTACCGCAGCGAACGAGCTGGTCTTAAGCGGGACGGGTTTCGTGAGCCGGTCCTAATTGTCCCCACGCTCCGGCGTGGGGACACAGCGGCGGACGCTCTAGCGTCCTGGGCAGTACGCCGCTGGAGCGGCGCGGCTGTATTCCCACGCTGGAGCGTGGGAACTATGAAACGGATCAAGCATGAAAGACACGGGTATGCAGCCGGTTGGTTAGAATATTACGGTTATCCAACCAAATACCCCTAAGGAAACAACATGAGTCATTTTTATCGATTACATACCGTTAACAACGTTAGCGAGAAAGCCAAATTAGGTTGGCGTGGTCACTATCGGCCTTCCGGTGTCGCTGGCTCCTATTTAGAATTCGAAAAATTGTTCGAAGAAATTCCGCTAAGCCCGCCTTGGCCGCATTGCAAAATGTATCGTGCGCCCGAGTTTCCGGAAGCCTATATAGAAGACTACGAAATTTTCCGTTACACCGGTGAAAAACCGTTGCCCGACATGTGGGTTGCCGGCCAATACGCGCTTGTGAGTCAAAAGGTCAAGGAAATCGTCGAGTCGTTCGACGATTTCCGCCACCAATTTCATGAAGTGCCTGTTTGGGTCCGAAAAAAGAAGCCGATCAACACTGTTCCTTATTATCAAATGAACGTACGCCGGTTTGTCGAAATCGACAATTTGGGCGGCAGCATCCCTGTCTAACAGCAGCTCAAAATGTTTGCGCTTGATTATTATGAGGAAAAATACCTGCCGATCGTACAACAGACTCCGGAGTTGCTGGATAAACTTGCCGCCTTGCCGTTGTGGCGCCATAGACGGAATCACGGTGTCTTGTACTTAAGCGAAGACTTATTGCAACAATTGCAAGAAGCCGGTGTAACCGGACTGGAACCTTACCGCGACACTTATGTTGGCAAACCCTATGAAGCACTGGCGCGGTTTATGTAGGGTAGACAGCTGGAATGTATATAAGCGCAAACTGCACGTATCACTGACGAATTGAACTCATCCCACAAGGAACGTCCCGATGGCTACCCCACAAGCTAGTAGCGTGCGGTGAGGTAACGATCCGCGCGGAACGCGTTTAAGTCAATTCGTGCTCTGCAATGTTTGATAAGCCGCGCCAATCTGTACTTGCCTCATACTAATGCAGTCGACTATTGATCGACGGAAACCAACCCATCGCCAGCACTATTTGTCATCATCAGGCATTTCAGGAGCCTTCCAAGAACCTCGTTTATGTGCATCCATAACTGTTTGCCAACCATCCTTTACTTCCTTTTCGGTGATGCCGAAATGCTGGAGAATTCCATCAAGCCCGGACGGCAGGTCAAGCCCTGGTTTAGCGCTACCATTTGGTGCATCTGCACCCTTCTTTGGAGAAGATGACATTAGCACACTACCATTGATGGGCTTGATGGCTCCCTTGACGCAACGGGCCTGATCGTCGGTGTAAAGAGTTTTTCCTTCCACTACGCACTTCATAGGTTCCGCCAGCGCCTGGGAATCCGGAAAAAACACGGACATGCTAAAGCCGATCAGGAATAGGATTTTCATGGCTTCACTCCATCAATACATAAGAATGACATTCACTGCCTGAACCCGGATTATTTTGGATAAACTGGGCTTGAGATGTTGTTGATACATAATTCTAATTACCACGATACGATGCGCCAAATTAGAGCAATCATTCATCGTTCCCACGCTCCGCGTGGGAACGATGAATAGTATCTTGCGTTTGGTGTCATTGCCGTTGGCGTCAGCAATTTTGCTCCCGCATGTCGGGCCGGTAGATACGCACGCAATTCCTGCCTTCGCTTTTTGCGTAATACATCGCCGTGTCCGCGCGATTGATCAATTGCTGTATTTCATCGGCATGATCCGGATAAACGGCCAGGCCGATGCTAGCGGAAATGCCGAGCGTCAAGCCTTCGATCTCGAATGGCTGACTTAACCCGTACCGGACCTTTTCCGCGATTTCCAAGGCATTCTGCTCGGTTTTGATGGCCGGCAACAGCACGACAAATTCGTCGCCGCCGATTCTGGCCGGGGAATCCGATTTGCGCAGACAGCGGCCAATGCGTTCGGCAACGGCCTTTAACAGCAGGTCGCCGATGCCGTGTCCATAGCCGTCGTTCACCGGTTTGAATTTATCCAGATCGACAAACATCAGGGCTAGCGCGCTTTGTTCGCGTTGGGCGGTGGCGATGGCTTGTTGCAGGCGATCCCGGAACAGCGAGCGGTTCGGTAAACCGGTCAGCGTGTCGTGATAGGCTAAATGTTGAACCCGGTCTTCCGAAATCTTACGGTCGGTAATATCGTAGAACCAAACCAGAAGCGCCGATTTATTCTGATATTCCACCGGAAAATAGGATGTCAATGTCCACTTAATCCAGTGAGGTTCGCCTGGGCTACGCAACTCGACCAGTTGGTTGGTGACGTGTTCGCCCTTACTCAGCCTGTCCATCACCTCGGCATATTCTTCCGGACGGGCGTAAAAATCGGTGGTAAAGGCACCGATGGCCCGGTCCGGCGTGGTATCGATCAGCGAGGCGTAGCTTAAGTTGGCAAAAATCACCCGGCCGTCGACGGCATCCTCGATGCAGGTCGCGATTGGGCTGCTCTCCAGCATATGGCGCAATCGGAATTCGTTTTCGGTAGCCCTTAATCGCAATCGTACATTTTCCTCCAGGTGCAGACGCGTTTGTCTGGAACTAGCCAATAGGAACAGCAAAAACAGGGTTTCCATCGCGCTCATGCCATAGGAGAGCGTATCGTCCTGTAAGGCCAGAAAAACAATTTGCGGCAGCAGAACCGTCAATAAAAAGCCAACTACGGAGAGGCGGTCGATCGCCAGGGTCGAGGCGGCGCCGGCGCACAAGCCGCCCAACGCAAAGGATACGTAGACCTTATGACCTATATCGCCCAACGGCGCAAGCACGATGCCGCCGATGCCCCAAACGACCCCGCCGGCAATCGTCCCGATGCGGAACCATCGGAGCCAGTCGTCCAGATCGTCGATTTCGCCGCTGGAATAAGCGTGTTTTCGCCAAAAAGCAAACAGTATGCCTCTTGCCATTAAAACCAAGCTCAATATGCCGAACCAGGCGAGCAAACGATGGGAATTGCTTGCCGGCGTTAAAACGAACATCAGGATGCAAGCAAGCAATCCGCTAATGCCGATGGAAAAAGGCAGATTGGAATAAAGTAGATGGACTCGTGCGACTTGCTCGGCGGTTGGCGATGGTTGCCGGAAGCCTGGCGGCTCGGATATGAACCGGGGTTGTTCATTCGAGCCGTGCATCTTGCCGTTTTGATTTTGTTTTTCCACGATAAGCGTTTTTCCGGAACCCAGCGGCGGATTTTAAGACTGTTTTCCAGCCGTTGCCCGGTTTTATCTGTCCCAAGTTCAGCGGCGCATGAATTCCTGGGCTCCGCAAGGTGCGATTTCGCAGAACGGTAAGGTATCTACACCGTTGTCTGTGGATTGCCTGTCATCTCGTGTAATTGAATGTTGATCAATTTGATCGTCGCCAAAATCCCGGCAAACACCTGGTTGACATGAACGCCGCGGGTTTTGCGCAGCTCGGTGCCGCAATCCCAGGTAATCACGCATTCGGTCAGGGCGCTGGTGTGGCCGCCTTTGGGAATGCGAATTTCATAATCGGCCAGGGTCGGCAAGGTGTAATCGTAATGTGGCAGCACTTTGCCGATGGCATCAATAAAGGCGTCGAAACCGCCGCTGCCGGCGCCGGTGGTCTGATGTTTCTCGCCTTTCACATCGACGCGGATGCTGACGGTGGACGGTAAATCCAGGCCGCTGTTGATGGAGCAAGCCAGTAATTTGATGTGCTGGTAACTCTTGCTTTCCAGCACGTCGGCGATGATGAAGGGCAGGTCGTCGGTAGTGATGGTCTGTTTGGAGTCGCCGATGCTGACGATGCGTGCCAATACTTTCTTTTGGTCTTCTTCGGATAAATCCAATTCGAGTTGTTCGAGATTTTTCTTCAACGATGCCTTGCCGCTCATCTTGCCCAAGGCGTAACTACGAATCCGCGAGAAACGCTCCGGCCCCAGTTTGGTTTTATACAAACCGCCTTTTTGGTCGCCGTCGGCGTGGATGCCGGCGGTTTGCGTGAAGACATCGGCGCCGACGATAGGGGCGTTGGCTGCAACGCGCTTGCCGGAGAAGTTCTCCACCATCTCGCTGATGCGCACCAAATGGCTTTCGTCCACGGACAATTGCATCGCCATTTTATCGCGCAGCACCACCGCTACTTCGGCGATAGAGGCGTTGCCGGCGCGCTCGCCCAGGCAATTGACGGTGCAATGCACCGCGCTGACGCCGGCCCGCACCGCCGCCATCACATTGGCGGTCGCCAGACCGTAATCGTTGTGCGGATGGAAATCAAATTGCAGGGCAGGGTAGCGCTGGCACATATCGCTAAAGCTGGCGAAAACTTCGTCCGGCGCCATCACGCCCAAGGTATCGGGGAGCATGAAATGACTGATCGGGGCTTGTTGCAAGCGTTCCATCAAGCCGTAAACATAATCCCGGCTATCTTTGTAACCATTTGACCAGTCTTCCAGATACACATTGATCTTCAAGCCTTGCTCGTGGGCATAGGCGATGGTTTGCAGGACATCGGCGCTGTGTTGCTCCAGAGTTTTGCCGAGCTGTTCGCGGCAATGTTTTTCGCTGCCCTTCGCCAGTAGATTGATCACGCTGCCGCCGGTCGATTTGATCCAATCGACGCTGCGGGTATGGTCCACAAAACCTAGCACTTCGACGCGTTCGGCAAAACCTTCCTGCCGCGCCCACTGATTGATCAGGCTGACGGCTTCCTTCTCGCCTTCCGAAACCCGCGCCGAAGCGACTTCGATACGGTCAACGCGCAAAAACTGCAACAAAGCTTTGGCTATGCTGACTTTTTCCATCGGCGTAAACGCTACGCCCTGGGTTTGTTCGCCGTCGCGCAGCGTGGTATCCATTAACTGGATGTGTCTTGAATGGGTAGACATGATTTTTGTTATTCTCGATGCGTCCTGTAGCTGTATCTGACTAAGTGAATGCCGTAGACAGGGTACAGCGACACCCCGTGCGACATTTAGTCAATGGCCTTTGTGCATAAGCCCGTCGCGCGGCTTATCAGCAATCTGATTGCTTATTCCGGCAGAGACTGAACTATGCGTAACTTGCCATTTTCACCTAAAACAGAATGAATTGGCAATTTGCGGCTAATTCCGGGTCTGCGAGCAGCCAAACTCATGGGAGGGAAATCGGCTCTCAGAATCCTCGTTTGGAGCCAGAGAGTTCTGGGCGGAACGATAATGAAATGACCGAAATTTTTTGATGGTTAGGCGGAGTTTTTACTTTCCGCCTATTTTCGCCGAACAATCGGAGTGGGTGTTTGCCCGTAACCCCGACGGTTCAGCCTAAAACATGGTTACTCTTTGGTCCACTTGGCGGCTAATTGCGCGGACAGCTGGCCAAAATATGTGCCCACCACAATCGAGATCGAAATCACCAGCAAAGGATTGCTCAGCGACGCGCCGAACAAGACTTCTTGCGTCAACTTGTCCGGTGTTTGCAATAAATAGGCGAATGTAGACGAATAGCCCAAAACGCTGGCGGGAATGGTCGCCAATTGTGGAAAATTGGCGGCCAGACACATCACCACGACCGCAAAAGTTACCGTAATGGCCGCCATTGCCGGGAAACCTAAGGCGGTATCCGGCGAAATACCGGTCAAGATAATCGCTGTTACCCAGGCCATGAATACGCCGAAAATCCCGCAGACGATAGTATTTTTCAAGGCTTCCTTGGTCGCACCCAAGAAAAAATAGGCTGCCCAGGCAATGGTGGCGGCCCAGATAAAGAACACGCCGCTAGCCGGCCCCACCGCCAAAAATGTGGCGACTCCAGCCAATACGCCGATGCTTAAAGAAAGTGCTGTAAGTTTGTCCATTATGGTCCCTCTGATATTGCGCCTCATCGATAGTGGTTTGCTCGATCATGCATTGAGGCTGCCCTGCAAAACCGAAATCCATTTACGGCCAAGCAATCCCGCCTTGACCGCTCCGAATGGTAGCAGAGAATAGACTCCAGAGGTACAAATGCTCGTTTGTTTTAAACGGATGCTTTATTATCAGAAGGCATCATTTCGACCGGCGGAAATGTCAGGTAACGCTAGCGCGCAACCTGACCTACTTGGCGACAACCATTGAAGAAACCGCCAACACATTCGAGGGCTGACGGCTAATAATATTTGGGATAGAGAGATCAGGCATTAACAAGGATTAGACAAGCCGCGCGGCGACACCGCGACGACTGTAGCCGACAAAACCGAGCAGGGTTGAACCAAATAACCAAAAAGCGGCAGGAACGGGTACGGGGGCTGCGACGACTGTTCGCGCAAATATGTCCGAGCAAGTTGGGCCTGTTTGGACTGCACAGGCTGTAGTGGCGATTTCCAGACTCCCTTCAGCGTTAACAAAATCCACCAAAATTGGATCGCCGTTCCCATCCAGAACCGGCGCACCGTTTTCATCCAATTTCGGGCCCCTAACCGTGCCGTAAAAATACATAGTCAATCCCGATGCATAAAACTCGTAGTTGCCGGCTGGGGCTGCGCCATTGGTTGGGGTAAAGTTGCCGAGCAAATACTCAAAGCTATCGCCAGGGTTTAAGGCGATATTCTGTTGGGTGAGGATACTGTCCGGGCTAGTGGTGTCGAAGTTGAATTCGTAAGGTCCGGAAGAACAGGTATCGGCCAGAAATGTACCGTTACAACCAATAGAGGTACTGAAAGAAATGCTATTCACGGCGATGAGTACGCCATTGTTTATGTAGATGCTTTGGCTAGTGTTTGAATCGTAATAAGAAAAGTTGGTTGGGTAGTTGGCTGGATTGATGCCAAACGGCGGGGTACCGCCACCCGTGCTGGAATAAACCAAGGGATCTGATACGGCGTACAAACTTAGTTTCAACCAAACTGGAATGTTATCGGTCGCAACGACAGTGCCGGTAGGTTGAACGAAAGACAGACTACCGCTGTAGGCCGCCTGCGCATTGGGTAGCCAAGCCAGCGCCAATGTGGAAACAACAAATCTTAATTTAGACATAACGTATTTCTCCAATTTATAAGCGCTTGAAAATCATTTTCCCCAAGAGGCCTAAGCCTTTAGCTCGATTACTAATTCAACCCGTCAATATCGCCGCTCTCACGAAGGAGATAGCCCAGCGCTTAAAATGGTTTGCTTCGCGATCTAAAGGCGCTCGCCCCGCGGGAACGAAGAATGCCGGGAATGTAAGGGCCGGGTTAATATTCTAGGCAGATAGCAGTCTGCATATGCGATTCTGATCATAACAAAATATTGCTGGGTTTATATGACAATAACGCTTTATCGAGTTGCCCCGTGTGTAACTGAATCGCCCCGGATTTCCTGGAGGCTCCAATTTTGAGAGAAAGGAGCAATGAGACGGAAAAGGTCAAACCAAACTTCATCGGAAATCCGAGAACCGGCCGTTCGTATGGTGCGCGAGCATCAAGGTGAATACTTGTAGGAATGGGCCGCATGAGCACTTTGAAACTTTTCGCTGCCGAAGCCCGTTACATCGGTACATTAAGCTGACATGCAAATCATCTTGATCAGACACGGCAAACCGGCCGTCGAACTGTCGGGCATGGCTCGCGGCAGGGATTTGCCCGCCATCGCCAAGGCTTACGACGCATCCGGCATCGTCGACCGGCCGCCGCCGGAAACCTTGGCGGAGCTGCGCCATACCAACTACGTAGCGTGCAGTGACTTGCCGCGCTCTGTCGAATCGGCTCATGCGTTGGGGTTTGCCCAATTGCCTGTGGCGGATAGCTTGTTTCGCGAATCGGCGCTGCCGCATTTCGGCAGCGGCGCGATAGCGCTACCCATTACGGCGTGGGTGACGGTTTGTCGATTGCTCTGGTTGGCCGGTTTCTCGCAAAACGGCGAAGCTTATGCGTTCGCCAAATGCCGGGCGCGACAGGCCGCAAACCGGCTGATCGAATTGGCGGAAGCACACGACAACGTCCTGCTGGTCGGCCACGGCCTGATGAATTACCTGATTGCCGAACAACTGCGCGCCAACGGCTGGCACGGCCCGACCAAGCCGGGAAAGCGGTTTTGGGAGTATGGAGTGTATGAATGCGGCGGCGTCAATGTTGGTCTGCGTGAGAACGTAAAACGCTAATCGCTCAGAATGGCCTGATTACGAAATAGTATCGGCTGGTCCCTGATTAAAGCCGACCCTAGCAGCCGCAGCTTCAAGTTTTCAAACGGAAAGTATTCCTGCAAAAGCAGATAAAAGCAGACAAACGATTCGGGTGCGGTGAGGCACGAATCGCATCAATTGAGAAAATTATCGACATAAACCAAAACGATGACTGATTACCGCCGCCGACCTGCTCTTGAGTCGGCAGGCGTTTTTACGGGGAAATCAGGGTTAACTTTTAACCGTACTATGATTAAGTAAACCGAATTTTGGAAAATACAGGAAAAGAAATAAAGTAGGGGCGGTTTGAAGCGAGCTATTTTATTTGGTAAAGCGAAGTACTCGATCGCACTGGATGATTGGGAGCGTGGACAAGGTAGATGACGCATTATTTTTTCAGTAGCGGCAATCGCTTTTGCACGGCAGGGGGCATGATGAAAAGTTTGACAGTATCTCTTGTGACTGCCGCGCCAGTATTGATCTGGGCGACAGCCTCGCTGGCCGCATCGTCTATCGAGGAAGAAGACTTGGCACAGATATACGGCAGCGAGGAAATGGTCAGCATCGCCACCGGCACTCGGCAGCCGGTGAGAAAGGCGCCAGCGGTGGCGTCGGTCGTCACTGCGGCGGACATCAAGGCCATGGGCGCGACGGACATCGACGAGGTGCTGGAAACCGTGCCAGGCTTGCACGTAGCGCGCAGCAATAGCGGTTACAACCCCATTTACACTTTTCGCGGAATCCATTCGGCATTCAACCCGCAGGTTCTGGTGCTGGTTAACGGCATACCCATCAGCAACTCGTTTGCCGGCGATAGGGGGCAAATTTGGGGCGGTATGCCGATACAGTCCATCGCCCGCATTGAGGTGGTGCGCGGGCCGGGGTCGGCCGTGTATGGCGCCGATGCCTTCGCCGGCGTGATTAACATCATCACCAAGACCAAGCAGGACATCGAAGGCACGGAGGTCGGTGGCCGCGTCGGCAGTTTCGACACCTACGAGGGCTGGGCCTTGCACGGCGGCGAATGGGCCGGCTTCGACGTGGCCGCAAGCGTGGAATACCACACCTCTGCCGGGCAGAAATCCATTATCGAATCCGATTTGCAGAGCCAATTGGACCAGGCTTTGGGCACCCATGCCTCGCTGGCGCCCGGTCCGGTCAATCTGTCGCGCGACAATTTGGACGCACGTCTGGATTTGTCCCGCGACCATTGGCGGTTCCGCGGCGGCTTGCAGCACCGCAGCAATTTTGGCAACGGCGCCGGTGTCGCCCAGGCTCTGGATTCCACCAATCGTTACGGCAGCGACCGCTGGAATGCGGACCTGACCTATCAGAATGCCGAGTTTGCCGATAACTGGGAGGTCACGGGGCAACTCAGCTACCTGAACACCAGCCAGATTGTCGAGCGTAATCTGACCCTGTTTCCCCCCGGCGCTCGCCTGCCCATCGGCGCCAACGGCCAGATCGATTTTGCCAATCCCGTGGGTTTGGTAGCCTTTCCCAATGGCTACATCGGCAACCCGGAGAACTGGGAACGCCATGCCCGCGGCAACCTGTCGGCGATTTATAATGGATTTGAAAATCACATCTTGCGATTCGGCGC
This sequence comes from Methylomonas sp. 2F7, assembly GCF_057126975.1. NCBI lineage: Bacteria > Pseudomonadati > Pseudomonadota > Gammaproteobacteria > Methylococcales > Methylococcaceae > Methylomonas > Methylomonas sp. 2F7. The sequence continues at coordinate 2,541,201 of NZ_CP195203.1, read as the reverse complement.
CGGCATCAACTACGACAGCATTTACAAGGTTAAGGTCAGCCAAAACTTCGGCGTGGATCCGGCTACGGGAACTCCGATTCCTTTCATGCCCGGTGTACCGCTGATAGACGTCTCAGGTACCTCCTCGACCTTCTTGCCGACAAAAGACCGCAAGGATTTTTTCTTTTTCGTTCAGGACCAATGGAAATTCGCCAAGGATTGGGCCTTGACCGGCGGAGTGCGTTACGACAGGTATTCTGACTTCGGCGAAACGGTAAACCCGCGGGCGGCCCTGGTGTGGGAAACCCGATACGACCTCACCACCAAATTCATGTATGGCAGCGCCTTCCGCGCGCCGAATTTCGCGGAATTGTATGCCACGAACAATCCGGCGCAGCTGGGCAATTCAGGTCTTAAGCCGGAAACTATGGATACCATAGAGCTGGCCTTCGATTACCGGCCCCACGATAAGCTGCGGCTGGGCTTGAACGTCTTCAATTATTGGTGGAAGGACATCATCCGCTACGTACCCGACACCAGCGCGCCTTCATCCACCGCGCAGAACACCGGCACCCAGACCGGCTACGGCGGCGAACTGGAGGCCGAATGGAAAGCCCTAGACAACCTCAAACTGGCGGGAAGCTATTCCTATCAGAAATCCACGGACAACGCAGCCCAACAAGACGCCGGCTATGCGCCGCATCACCAAGTCTATCTGCGTACCATCTGGGAATTTGTCCCTGACTGGCAATTCACCCCTCAGGCCAAATGGATCATCGGTCGCGAACGGGCCGCCGGTGACAACCGCCCTGCCATAGACGATTACACTTTGGTCGACCTGACCCTGCGCCGTAAGAATATCCACGATCATTTCGAAGTGGCGTTCTCGGTGCGGAATTTGTTCGATGTGGACGCCCGCGAACCCAGCTTGACCGGCAATCCCACGGCCGCTATCCCCAACGACCTGCCCTTGGCGGGTAGGAGTTTTTACGGGGAAATCAGGGTTAATTTTTAACCGTGCTAATTTTAAATAAACCGAATTTTGGAAAATAAACGAAAAGAAATAAAGTATGGAGCAGTTTGAAGGTAGCCCGGAGGATGCGGTAAACAACGTGCTCCGCATCGTTCGCGATTGGTGCGGTTCGTAAACTCACCACACCCTATGCCTGCTATTGGCTGGATTTTTGCAATTGGCATTTTCGTTTCTTCTGGCGAATTTTGGCCGAACTGACACAATCAGATAAACATTTGAGCATGAAAGCCGTGCGAATATCGAAGAATACTCGCACGGAAAAAGGCCTCCCATTCCTCCGAAAACGCTTCGCTATTTCAGGCTGCGCGGGCTAACGTTTTGCCGATTTCTCCGCCGCAATCTCGAGCAAGACCATAGCCATATGGGCTTTGTCATCAGTTCTTTGGCCCATTGCTGTTGGGCTTGCGAGTTTTGTGCATAATCCTGGGCACTCCAACGGTAAGTATTCAATGTTGTCTCCTGTTTCACTCTGTAGGGGTTACGGCTGGCGTGCTATCCGCACTAAAACCGCCGTTATCAAACTCGCCGCCTTGCCAGCCGGTATCGTTGGCCAAGCGATTGCAGCCACCGATCAGCGCCTTGATAGATGCGGTGACGATGTTGCCGTCCAGGCCGACACCATAGGCGGTTGGGCCGTTTGCAGCCGTGAGTTCGACAAAGGCGCAGGCCTGGGCATCGCCGCCGCTGCCGACCGAACGATCCTCGTAGCTGCATACCGACACTGCGCCGCCGAGCGAGCCTAAAGCCTGGACGGCCGCGGCTATCGGTCCGTTACCCACGCCCGCTAAATATCGCGGTTCGCCGTCCCATTCAATTTGCAGATGTATGCCTTGTCCTTGCGCATGCTCGAACAATTGATGGCCGAGGTAACGCAACGGCTTTGCCACATCGAGATAAGTCTGGGCAAATAGCTGCCACAACTGTTCCGCGCCGATTTCACCGCCGTGACAGTCGGTATGGACTTGCACTACTTGCGAAAACTCGACCTGCAGACGGCGCGGCAGCACCACACCATAATGACTTTCTAGTAAGTGCGCGATACCGCCCTTGCCGGACTGGCTGTTGATGCGGATCACCGCGTCGTAACCGCGACCGACGTCGGCCGGATCGAACGGCAGATACGGCACGTTCCAGACGCTACCGGGCTGCCTGGCGGCAAAGCCTTTCTTGATGGCGTCCTGGTGCGAGCCGGAAAACGCGGTGAACACCAACTCGCCGGCATAGGGTTGGCGGGGCGGCACGCTTAGGCCGGTACAAGCCTGGAAATCGCGCACCACCGCATCGATGTCCGAAAAATCCAAGCCCGGCGCCACGCCCTGGGTATACAGATTCAATGCCAGCGTCACCAAATCCACGTTGCCGGTGCGTTCGCCGTTGCCGAACAAGCAACCTTCGATGCGCTCGGCGCCGGCCATTAATGCCAGTTCGGCGGCAGCTACCGCGGTGCCGCGGTCGTTGTGCGGATGCACGCTGAGGATAACGCTGTCGCGGCGGGAGATATGGCGGTGCATCCATTCGATCTGGTCGGCGTAGACGTTCGGCGTCGCCGTTTCCACCGACGCCGGCAAATTCAGAATGATCTTGTTATCCGGTGTCGCGCCCCAGGCGGCGCTGACCGCATCGCAAACCTCGACGGCGAAATCCGGCTCGGTGGCGCTGAAGGTTTCCAGGCTGTATTGCAAGCGCCACAGGGTGTGCGGCTGGTCGGCGGTCAATTGTTTGACCAGCCGCACCGCATTGACGGCCATCGCCAATACCTCGGCCCGGCTCATGCCCAATACCAGTTCGCGAAACGGTGGGGAGGTCGCGTTGACGATATGGACGATGGCCGAGCGCGCACCGCGCAGGGCTTCGACGGTGCGGCGGAGCAACGGTTCGCGGGCGTGGCTGAGCACTTCGATGGTGACGTCTTCGGGGATCAACGCCTCGTCTATCAAACGGCGCACGAAATCGAAATCAGTCTGCGAGGCCGACGGAAACGCCACTTCGATTTCCTTGAAACCGATGCCGCACAAGGTGCGGAACAGGCGCAATTTGCGTTCGGCGTTCATCGGTTCGAACAAGGCCTGATTGCCGTCGCGCAAGTCGGTGCTCATCCAGATCGGCGCTTGGCTGATTGTGCGATTGGGCCATCGGCGGTCGGCAAGCGCCACCGGCGGGAATGGGCGATATTTGCGGGAAGGGTCGGTCAACATGGCTGCTTACTCTCGGTCAATGGGATGCCGATAAGATAAGCCAAACCGTCCGCTAGGCGATTGCGTTTATGCCATATAAAACACAAATCATTGATAGAATATTGCTTTATAAATAAAATATTGTTTATTTAATTGTTTTAATATGTAAATATCGGGTATTTTATGGAACTGGATCGCTACGACAGGCAAATTTTGAACATCCTGCAAGCCGATGGCCGCATCAGCAATCAGGAGTTGGCTGATCGCATCGGCTTATCGCCGTCGCCTTGCTTGCGGCGGGTGAGGGCGTTGGAGGAGGGCGGCCTGATCGTCGGCTATCGGGCCTTGTTGGATGCCAAAGCCTTGGGTATGACGCTGATGGCCTTGATCCACATCTCGATGGACCAACACACGCCGGAACGTTTCAGCGCCTTTGAAGCGGCGGTTGCCGGGATTCCGGAAGTGATGGAATGTCTGTTGATCACCGGCCAGACCGCCGATTACCAGCTCAAGGTTATGGTCAAGGACTTGGACGCTTACCAGGAATTGCTGCTGAAACGTATCACCAGTATTCCGGGCGTGACCGGGGTGCATTCCAGCTTCGTGTTGCGGCGCGTGGTGGATAAGACGGCGTTTCCGGTCGGGGTAGGGCTATGATCGTTCCGAACCCATTGCTGGCCGAGTTTGCTAATATGGCAAAACACTGACTCAAACCGTTACACAAAAAATGAACACTGCAATCATCACTCAACGCGCAACTACTTCCGATGTTAAAGTCTGCCATCGCGTAGGCTCAAGGCCGCACTGTTAAAACGTTTGACTGTAATGGGCTCGCCAAATACTATCCTCGTACCCCATTAGCTTTGGTAAAAGCCTCGCAGCCCCAGCCACACGGGCTTAAAATCTTGCTGGCCGACTAATCGATGATCACCCCTTCAAGGACCAGATGAAAACCTATTTGACCTATTTAAGCGCGATATTGCTTTTGCTAAGCGGTTGCGCCGGTTCGCCCCCGCTAAAGCCGGATACTTTACAACACGGCGATTACACTTACCTCAAAGCCCATCTGACCTGGTTGATTGAACAGGAAATGTCCGAACAGGACGTGGAAGGCTTGAGTATTGCCGTGGTGGACGATCAACAGGTCGTCTGGTCGCAAGGGTTCGGCTATGCCGATCAAGCCAGGCAGATTGCCGCGACACCGGAAACGGTTTATCGAGTCGGCTCCATCTCCAAGCTTTTTACCGATACGCTGGTGATGCAACTGGCCGAGCAAGGCAAGCTGGATATTGATCGACCGTTGCAAACCTATCTGCCAAATTTCGCCATCAAAAGCCGCTTCCCGGACGCCGGACCTATTACGGCGCGCAATATCATGACCCATCACTCCGGTTTGCCGGGCGATAGAGGCAATGGCATGTGGACTAAAACACCTGCACCGTTTAGTCAGCTTGTCGGCATGCTGAAAGACGAATACGTCGCTTATCCGCCCAATCGTATCTGGGCCTATTCGAATCTGGGCATCACCTTGTTAGGGACGATGTTGGAACAGCTTACCGGCCAGGATTTCAGCCGTTATGCCGACTGGCAGCTGTTAAAACCGCTTGGGATGACGAATGCGGCATTTTCGCTTGGCATCGAGGGGGAACTGGCCTCGAAAGCCTATAAGAATGATCAGGAAAAGACGGAAGTGGCACTGCGCGATATGCCGGCCGGCGGCTTGAACGCGAATGTCTTGGACCTAAGCCGCTTTATCGCCATGGTCTTGGCGGACGGCAAAACCAATGGCCGGCAAATACTCAAGCCGGAAACCCTACATGAAATGCTGCGCCAGCAAAACCAGGATGTGGCGCTGGATGTCGGTACCAAAACCGGTTTGGGTTGGTTCTTAACCAGCAAGCCCGGTATCGGCGAAGTGGCCGCACACGGCGGCGCAACACTGTTTCACCGTAGCCTGCTGACGGTGGCGCCGGAACACAAGCTGGGCGTGGTCGTGCTGGCTAACTCCCCGCCCACCGGCGACTTGATCGACAAAGTCACCGATAAAGCCCTAAAACTGGCGGTTGCGATAAAAACCGGTATGCCGCTGCCGGAAGAAACCGAAACACCCGTGGTCGAAACCCGCGGCTTAACCCCGCAAGAACAGCAACTGGCAGCCGGGCACTATGCAACCGCGCTGGGCTACATCAAGTTAACGGCGGATGGCGATACCCTGTCCACGGAGTTGAACGGTAACAGCATGGATTTGGTCGGTAGAGCCGATGGTAAATTCGGCATTCGCTACAAGCTGTTGGGTTTGATACCGCTACAACCCAAGCAACTGGCCGAAGTGGGCGTGTCGGTGCGCCATGTCGACGGCCATGACCTGGCGCTGGCCCATTGGCACGGCCAAACCTTTGTGTTGGGAGAAAAAATTCAACCGGTAGCGATTCCCGACTCCATGCGTAGTCGTCTGGGCGAATACGAGATTGTGAATCTTGCCGAAGGTGCGGCGATGGTTCCGGAAAAATGCGCGCTACGCGAACGGGACGGTTTTTTGATGCTGGAGTATTCCATCCCCACTTTCGACATGAATAATCTGACTTTTCCCATTGCACCGGTATCGGAAAATGCAGCCGTCATTCTTGGGCTGGGACGAGGCATGCAGGAAACCGTTCGGCTGGAGACGATCAATGGCCAAGATTTTGTCGCCTATTCCGGATATTTATTGCGGAAGAAATAAGCAAAACCTTCAGGTCTAACAGACTCTCAAACAATTGGCATTCTTCAACACTTTCACACGCATGGACGTTTTATCACCGCATAAGCTTTGCCATTGACGGACGCGTGGCGGGTTACAAACCTTTGCCCTGGTCGGCAACCCATGTCTTAGCAAAGCTTCGATACGCTTTAACCGATTTTCTAACCGATAGGCTGTTTCATGGCACCAACCTCAATTAGTGGCAACAAAAAATATACGTCCTGGTCGTTACGCCCTTGGCGGGCAGAGGAGCACGTAGAAACTGTAATTAGTCAGGCGTTTACAGAATGAAGGCTAAGATTTGGGCCGCGTTGTTGGCCGTTTATCTGGTGTGGGGATCGACTTATTTGATGATTCGCTTTGTGGTCGAGACCTTGCCGCCATTTTTGTCGGCCGGATTGCGTTTTGTGGTTTCCGGCGCCATTTTGCTGGCCTGGCGGCGTTTGGCCGGCGATGCCGCGCCGACTTTTCGGCAGTGGCGTTCGGCTGCCGTTGTCGGTATTTTGCTATTGCTCGGCGGCAACGGCTTGGTCTGTTGGGCGGAACAAACCGTCCCGTCCGGCGTCGCCGCGCTGATCATCGGTGCCGTGCCTATGTTTCTGGTGATTGCCGACGCACTCAGACCTAACGGCGTCCGGCCGACGCTACGCGTACTGGTCGGTCTTATCATAGGCTTCCTGGGAATTTACCTGCTGGTCGGTCCGTCGGTGTTTTCGGACGGTATGCCATTAAACATGCCCGGTGTAGCGGCGCTACTGCTCGCCAGTTTGCTTTGGGCCGTGGGTTCAATCTACAGCAAGACCGCGGATTTGCCGAAGACGGCGCTGATGACAACCGGTGCGGAAATGCTGGCCGGCGGCTTTGCCTTGTTGCTTGTCAGTGCGCTCAGCGAACAATGGAGTGTTTTCAACCTGTCCCAGGTATCGCTTAACTCCTGGCTGGCCTTGGCGTATCTGATAGTGTTCGGCTCTATGATCGGTTTCGCGTCTTACGCTTGGCTACTGCAGAATGCGCCGATCCCGCTGGTAGCGACATACGCTTACGTCAATCCGCTGGTAGCGGTGTTGTTAGGCAACTGGTTTGCGCAAGAACCGCTCACGCCGCGCATCCTGAGTGCGTCGGCGATCATTATCGGGGCTATCGTATTTATGAATAGCGCGCACGGTTCACAGGCCAAGCCGGCAGCGGGGCGAGGCGTGAACAAATGAGGCATCTCAACACGAGTGAGCCCTCTTGAGTCTCGGCGCTGAAAGCAAAAATCGAAATGCTCTTTTAAGCCAACGGCCATCCTTTTGTTTGTTAAGCAATACCCCATGACTCTCGATATATTTATTGCCGATACCGACGCCGAAATTCAAGCCTGTTTTCCGGTGTTCCAAGAGTTGCGCCCGCATATTGAGGCGGATCAATTTCTGGCCCAGGTTCGCCGCCAGCAAACGCAGTCCTACCAAATTCTGGCTGTTAGACAGCAAGGCACGGTTAAAAGCGTGGCGGGTTTTCGTTTCGCCGAGTTTTTGACCTGGGGCAAAGTTTTGTATATTGATGATTTAGCCAGGCTAAGCGGCGAAACGTCGCAAGGCTTCGCCGGCGCCTTGCTCGATTGGCTGATCGAACATGCGCAAGCGCAAGGTTGTCAGGATGTGCATTTGGATTCCGATTATCGGCGTTTTTCCGCCCATCGTTTGTATCTTAACAAGGGCTTTCGACTGAGCAGCCACCACTTTTCCCTGACATTCAACATCTAACATTGCCATGAAAATACTGGCTTTATCCGGCAGCTTACGGGCGGCGTCCATTAATTCCGCTGTGCTGCGCACTGTGAAGTATTTAGCGCCGGCCTCCATCGAAGTTCGTTTGTTTTCTGGGCTTGGCGACTTGCCCTTATACAATCCGGATTTGGAAAGCGCGCTTCCCGGCGTCGCACAGCACTTGCGCAACGAAGTGGCCGCGGCGGATGCCTTGCTGATCGCCAGCCCGGAATATGCTCACGGTGTTACCGGCACCGTCAAAAATGCGCTGGATTGGTTGGTGGCATTTGAGGGCTTTGCCGACAAGCCGGTGGCGGTATTGAACGCCGCGCCGCGCGCCCACCACGCCGATGCCGCGCTCCGGGAAACCTTGGTCACCATGTCAGCCACGCTGATCGAAGCCGCATCGATCACCTTGGCGTTGCCGAGTACCAATATCAGCGAAGCGGAACTGTTGGCCGCGCCGGAAATCGTTTCATTACTGACCGGCGTGATAACCAAAATCCAACGCGCGGTAAAGCGCTTGCCGGACATGAAGCCTTACCTCAGCAGCAGTCTTTATATCGATAGCCAACATCCGGCCATCGTCGCCCAAGCCGCAAAACTGGCGGACGGCTGCGCCGATGAGGTAGCAATCACCAAGCGCTGTTTCGAATTCGTCCGCGACCAAATCAAGCATAGCTGGGACTACCGGCTGAACCCGGTGACCTGTAAAGCCTCCGAAGTGTTAATCCACGGTACCGGCTACTGCTATGCCAAAAGCCATTTGTTGGCCGCGCTGCTGCGGGCCAACGCCATTCCGGCCGGACTGTGTTACCAGCGGCTGACGTTAGACGGCGACCAGCCGCCTTTCTGCCTGCACGGTTTGAACGCAGTTTACCTGCCCCAACACGGTTGGTACCGGGTTGATGCGCGCGGCAACAAGCCCGGCGTGGAGGCTGACTTTTGCCCGCCGCTGGAGAAATTGGCCTTTCCGATTATGAATCCCTTGGAGCAGGATTTGCCCGGCATCTTGGCGGAACCCTTGCCGGCCGTTGTCAAAGCCTTAACCGAAAACCAGACTATCGAGCTGGTTTATCAGAATTTGCCGGATATTGCCGCTACCGAGCCATGACGACAAACTCGCCGTTGATCATCCGTCCCGCCGTAGCGACCGATGCCGAATGCGTCAGCCAACTGATTTGCAGCGTTGCCAGCTGTTGTACAATTTCCCCGGCTGGCGAAGGGGCCGAGTTGTTTTATTCGAGCATCAGCCCTCGAGCGATTGGCAGCTATATCAACGATGCCAATTTTCTTTATCTCGTGGGTTGGCTAAACGGTAAGCTTGCCGGCGTCGTTGCCGTCCGCGATGCCCGGCATCTGTTTCATCTGTTTGTTGCGCCTGCCTGCCAATACCAAGGTATCGGCACGGCATTGGCGTTGCGCGCCATCACCTTATCGTTGGCCGCAAGCCCGTCGGAGACCTTCACGGTGAATGCCTCGCTGCCCTCTGTGCCGTTTTATGTTCGGTTGGGCTTTCAGCCGCTGGGGCCAAAGATTGAGGACAAAGGCGTGGCATTTGTACCGATGCAATTGCCAACCTCAGCTCTAAACTCCGGTTCGTAGCGATGATGCCTATTTCCCCAAGAAACTTTTTACGGATAGGGTGTAGACAAAACAAATCACCCGGCTGACCGGCAAGCCGGCATGAGACCAGCGCCACATGCCGTTTGGGTATCGTAAGCGGATGGTTCGCCCTGCTACGGATTACTGAAATGTTTCACGATTTGCCGGCGGTTTTGTCCTTGGGTTTCTCCGTCGGTTTTGCTTGGGCTTCCACGACACTTACCGTTTCGCCTTCCACCAATAGATCAGAAGGGCTTGCGACCAAGGTATCGCTAGGCGAAATGCCTTCCAATATTTCCAGTTCGCGGCCGAAGTCGCGGCCCAATTTTACCGGGCGAAACGCCACGCGATGTTCCGCATCGACCACTACCACATGCGGACCAGCTTGATCGATCACCAACACATTAGCCGGCACCACCAAGGGGCTGGATTTGCCGGCGACGTTGATGGAGATTTCCACGTAGGAGCCGGGCAGTAACTTACCGTCCTTGTTGGGCAGGGTAATATCCACCTGTCGAGAGCGGTTGACCGGGTCTAATGCCCCGGCGACATGATCCACATGGGCGCTAACCGGTTTGCCTTGCGAATCCAGTACTCTGACCGAGACTTCCTGGCCGGCCTTGATGTCGTCCGCGTAGACTTGCGGCACCCAAACCGTCAACCGCAACGGGTCGGTTTGGGTCAAGGCAAATAACTCCTGACTGCCCGCCACGATCAAGCTGCCGACATCGACCGCCCGACGGGTAATCACCCCGGAAAACGGCGCGACGATGCGCCGATAGCCTTCGATATTTTCCAGGCGTTTAACGTTGGCTTGCGCGGCTGAGAAATCGGCTTCGGCTTGCAGGAAAGCGCTACGTTTTTCGTCGAACTCCTGTTGCGTGCCGCTGTCGGTGCCGTTTAATTGCGTCCAGCGTTGCAGGGTAGTGCGGGTCAGTTCCAAGCGGGCTTTGACCTGGGCCAGCGCGGCGCGCGATTGCGCCAGTTCCTGTTCAAGCTCGGGTACGTCGATAACCGCCAACAGGTCGCCTTTTTTGACCTGATCGCCTATGGTCTTGTGCCAGGCGCTTAAGTAGCCGTTGCTGCGCGCGTAGAGTTGGGTTTCGGTGTTGCCGCGCAAACTGGCAGGCAATACCAGTTTGCGGGTTGCCTCGCCGGGCCTTGAATGCGCGGCGATGACGCTGCGCTGTTGGCTGGCCGCGGTTTGTGCCTGCAAGGTTTCTGCTTGTCGCAGGTTCTGCGCCAGGCGCCAGGCGCCCGCCAGCAGGAGCAATAACAATAGCCCCAAACCGAGCCGTTTTACTACCAGCAGGGTACGGTGCGAATGCTCGGAAGCCGGTCGCGCAAAGGGCGATGAAGGGATGCTATTCATAAGATTTTAGGGAGTTACAAAGCTTGTACGATGCGAAAGTCGGTGCGCCAGCCAGCGATGAGTGCCGGCAAAAACCAGCGGCACGAACAGTAAAGTGGACACGGTGGCAAAGGCCAGGCCGCCGATTACCGCGCGGCCGAGCGGCGCATTTTGTTCGGCACCTTCGCCCCAGCCAATAGCCATCGGTAACATGCCGACGATCATCGCAAAGGCGGTCATTAGTACCGGTCTGAGCCGTGTGGCCGCAGCTTCCAAAGCGGCCGTCACCGGTGGTACGCCATCAGCCAAGCGAGTACGGGCAAACGACACCAATAAAATACTGTTGGCGGTGACGACGCCCATCGCCATGATGCTGCCGGTCAAGGCCGGGATGCTTAGCGTGGTGCCGGTTAAAAATAGCGTCCAGGCGATGCCGGCTAAGGCGGCGGGCAGGGCGCTGACGATAATCAGCGGGTCCAGCCAGGATTGAAAATTGACTACCAGCAGCAGATACAGCATGACGATAGCCACGGCCAAGCCGGCGCCCAAGCCAGTGAACGAGCTTTTCAGGGTTTCGATTTGGCCGCGCACGCTCAATTCGACGCCGCGCGGCAAATGGCCGCGGCTGTCGGCAACCAGCGTTTCGATTTCCCGGCTCACCGAACCCAAATCGCGGCCTTCGACGCTGGCGTAAATATCGAACACATTATTGGCGTTGTAATGCGTTACCGCGACCGGTAACACGGTGCGTTTCAGTTTGACCAGATTGCCCAGCAATTGCGGCTGGCCGTTACCGCCGCCGACCGGCGTGCGCAGCAAGGCATCCAGATTATCCAAGTCCAGCGGATTACCCATCACGCCGATATTCACCGAATTGCCGTTGGCCGGATTCAGCCAGAATGACGGCGCGGTCTGCATGCTGCCGCTCAAGGTCAGTAACAGATTTTGCGCCAGATCCCGAGCTGACAAACCCAGTTGCTGCAATTGCTGGCGGTTCATTTCCAAATCCAATGCCGGCCGATTCATGCGTTGATAAATATGCGCATCGACGATGCCGGGAACTTGCCGCAAACGATTTTGCAAGGCGATAACGTGCGGCATCACGTCTTCCGGCTTGCCGCCGATGAACTGGATGTCGATAGGGGCGGGCACGCCAAAATTCAAAGTCTGGCTGACCTGATCGGCGGGTTGGAAGAAGAATTCCAGGTTGGGAAAGCGTCCGGGCAGTTCGGCGCGCAGGCGTTTGATGTAGTCGGCGCTGGGGGCATGGTTGCCTGGTCGCAGCGAAATCATGATCTCGGTGTCGGCGGTTTCCACGGTGCCGGAGTTGCCGAACAAAGTGTTACGGGTGCTGTACGGGCCGCCGATGATGTCCAATAAATCGGCAATCTCCTCGGCGGGAATGATGCCGCGAATGACTTTTTCCACCGCGTCGATCTGTTGCGGCATTTCCTCGATCCGGGTGCCGGACGGCGCGCGAACGTGCAGACGAATCTGCCCGGCGTCCACCGCCGGAAACAAATCTTCTCCGAGCAGTGGCACCAGACCCAGGGATGCCAGGCAAAAACCTAAAATCGCCGAACTGTAGCGCAAGCGGTGTTTGAGTAAATGACTGGCCAGGATCAGATAGTGGCCGCGAAACTGTTCGAAGCCGCGCTCGAAGGCGTGATGCAGGCGTTGAAAGCCGCGCGCCAGTGCGTTGGTTGGTGGCGCATCGGTATGCCCATGATGGCCGGACATTACATACATCACCAGCGTCGGCACCAGGGTGCGCGATAAAACGTAAGACGCCAGCATGGCAAATACTACAGCTTCGGCCATGGGTACGAACAGGCTACGGGCCACGCCGGACAGGAAAAACATCGGCACAAACACGATGCAGATGCATAAGGTGGACACGAGCGCCGGCATCGCGATTTCCGCAGCGCCGTCCAGGATGGCTTGATGCGGGTTTTTGCCCAGCAGCATTTGCCGCTCGATGTTTTCGATTTCCACGGTGGCGTCGTCCACCAATATCCCCACCGCTAAAGCCAAACCGCCCATCGTCATCAGATTGATGGTTTCACCGACTAAATATAAAGCAATCAAGGAACACATAATCGACAGCGGTATCGACACCGCAATGATGCAGGTGGTACGCCAGTTACCCAGAAACAGCAAGATCATCGCCGCAGTGAGGCCGGCGGCGATCAGTGCTTCGTGCAGCACGTTGCCGATGGCGGCCTTCACGAACAACGATTGGTCGAACATCAAACGCATATTGATGCCTTCCGGCATCATCCCCAGCATTTTCGGAATGGTTTGCCGGACGTGTTCCACCACTTCCAGAGTCGAGGTGCGACCGACCTTGAAGATCGAAGTCAATATGCCACGCTCGCCATTTTGGCGGGCGATGGTCGTAACCGGTGCCGCGCCGTCTCTAACCGTAGCTACATCGCGGACCAGCGTCGTCACGCCGTTCACGGTGCGCACCGGCAGGTCGGCCAGACGGGGAATCGCGGCCACCGCACCATTTAGGCTGACATCGTATTCGTTACTGCCGATTTTTACGGTGCCGGTGGGTAGAATCAGATTTTGCGCTGCCAACGTATCGTTTAAATCGGCGGGAGACAGACCGCGCGCCAACAGGGCCGGCGCATCGACATCCAACGTAATTTGCCGGCTTTTGGCGCCGAACGGATTAGTCATTGCCACGCCGGGTTTGGATTGCAATGCGGTTCTGGCGATGTTATTCACCAGATCGTTGACATCGGTTTCCGGGACGGTGCTGCTGGAAATGCCCAATTGCACCAGCGGCAGGTCGGCGGCCGAATATTGAATGACTTGCGGTGGCGCCACGTTGGTCGGCAGTGAGCGATAAACCGAGTTGCTGCTGGACATCACCTGAGCGATGGCAGTACGGATGTCGGTGCCTGGATGGAAAAATACTTTAACCACGGCCGCACCGCTGTAGGACAAAGATTCGCTGTGTTCTATGCCGTCGATCAAGGCCATGGAGCGTTCGACCGTGGTCGTTAAGCGGTCCGCTATTTCCTTGGCGGTCATGCCGTTGTATTGCCACAGCATCGCTACCACCGGAATATCGATGGTTGGGAAAATATCGGTGGGCATTTTCCGCAGCACGTAGGGGGTAGACAATAGAATCAACAGCGCCGCCACGATAAAGGTATAGGGGCGGCGTAAAGCAATATTAACGATCCACATGGATTTCTCGGGAGATCCGATTGGTTAGCGAGGTCCGGCCGGTTTTAAAGCTAGCGTTTATCCGGCAAAGGCAATTTAGTGTTTGTCTTAAGCAAGTGCTATACCAAGCAATCTCCATCGGTTTTTACAAGCATAGTGTCCTGCATGCGCTTGAGCTTAGGTGAGAATCAGCAGCATAATTTTTGCCGGCAAATGTTCCAAGCTGTTGGTATGCAAACAGGCGGCGATCAAAAGCTGCTGCTTTGGCAGCAGGACGCGGGTCTAAGCGCCTTTAGCCTGAGAACAGCAACCCGGCGTATCAAGCCTTGGTGCGGTCAGCTTTGCCTATCAACTCGCCGGATAATTCTTCCTGATAGAGTTGGGTGATCGCTTTGGCCTCTTCGGCTTCTTCGCTTTCCTTTACCGCATTACGAAATCCCTTGATCGCATCGCCCAGATCGGCGCCGACATTTTTCAGGCGCTTGGTGCCGAACACCAAGACCACAATCGCTAAAACTACTAATAAGTGGGGAATGCTCAAGCCCATGTTTTTCTCCAAAGTTGAAAGTTGCGAATTTTAGGTAAGTCGCTTGTGAATATTGACTTAGCCTTTTCAATCCGGTCTTCAGCAAGATAAGGGCCAATATGCTGGGTGATTGCTGGAATACGCCAAATTACCCCTGTGTTCCAGGCAGATCGACAACACCCGTTTGAGTTACCGAACATGGAAGCACGCGGGTTAACGGCAAATATCCAAAAAAATGCTGATTTACCAGCATGGTGTCAGCAAATGCTGCTGGTATACGAACAGGTCGAAACATAGCGGGCATGTTTGGCGAACGATTTCGGCTGACTGGGCTTGTCGAAAAAGCCCGACTCAATTGGATTAGCGCGAAAAAGGCCAATGCTTCGCAAGTAAAATTCAGACTCATGGAAATGTGTTGATATATCAACACTTAAACAACAGATTATGTTGCTGTGGCAACATTGGTGTTTCGCAAAAACCTGTAATCCTTTATTATGCGCTGTAAATACGAAGTGGCATGAACCATGCTTGGAGCCTGGTATCTCGCTGTTATTATCCGAGCATTTTGTCTCCATAACATCCACTTCTGCTGACCGGACCGCCGGAAGCCAGTTTGTCCCCAAAGGACTGCTGGCTTTTTTTTGGCCTGTGCTCAGCGAAAGCGCCGGTTTGTGGACTGACTTTGGACACGGTAAGGCTGATTTTTGTTTGGTGTTTGCGTTTCGGCAGTTAACTTGTGATGCCGCGACGAATCACTATTTTTGACATCTTAGGAAAAGATCTTTCATGGATATATTTTTGAGTAACGGCATCGTTGCTCGCAGTACAGGGGAAACCGTATGACATTATTGGCATTTGACGAGTTGCAATTACGACAGCTGTCGCACACGGTGCGGGCCACGGCGATGGTGTTCGAGGATCCGGTTTCACGAAAACTGTTGGAGCACATCGAGCGGATCGCGCCCAGCGATGCGACGGTACTGATCATCGGCGAGACGGGCACCGGCAAGGAATTGGTGGCCAGGCATGTACATGCACTTAGTAAGCGCGCCAAAGGACCGTTCGGTGCTCTAAATTGCGCGGCACTCAGTGAAAACCTCATCGAAAGCGAATTGTTCGGCCACGAAAAAGGCGCTTTCACCGGCGCCTTGAATACAAAAGAAGGTTGGTTCGAAACCGCCAATAAAGGCAGTTTGTTTCTGGACGAAGTCGGCGATTTACCGCTCGGCTTGCAAGCGAAATTATTGCGGGTATTGCAGGAAAGGGAAGTGGTAAAGGTGGGTTCGCGGACGCCTTCGCCGGTGGATGTCAGAGTCATCGCCGCTACCAATGTTAATTTGGAAGAAGCGGTGGCGGCGTCGCATTTTCGCGCCGACCTGTATTACCGTTTTAACGTGGCGGCGATTCACTTGGCGCCGTTGCGGGAACGGCCGGGCGATATTTTGCCCTTGGCCAGGCACTTTCTTAAAGTCTACGGCGACCGCTTGGGCTACGGTGAAATCAAATTATCGCCTTCCACCGAGCTGGCCTTGTTAAATTACGACTGGCCCGGCAATATTCGCGAGTTGGAAAATGCCGTGCATAGGGCCTTGTTGGTCTGCCCAGGCAATCGCTTGCGTCCGGAGGACTTTAAGTTATCGGGGGTACGAGTCTCGCAGAGCGGGCCGGTGGTTTCCACCTCTTCGCTGGAAAGTTCGCTACTGCGTTTGTGCGAACAAGCGCCGCCCAAGTTGTTCGACATCATCGAAGAAACCGTGATTCGCACGGCATTCGAGTTTTGCGAAGAAAACCAAGTGCAAACCGCGCGTTTGCTGGATATTAGCCGCAATGTCTTGCGGCACAAGCTGGGGTTGTACGGCATGTTGGCTAATGGCCAGCGGAAACTGGCCGTCGCTTATCAAGAAGGCGAAGAGTAATCTTCGCCAAGTTCCTTCCGGCATCTCAGCTGTAGCGGGGTGCCGGCATCGCAATACCTTACTTTGCAGGTGCCGGGGTCGATGTAGCCGGACCGATGCCGACAATCTGTAAAACCGTGTCTTCGTCCTTCGCGCCGTCGTAATGGATTTCGTTACCGTAATGGGTGACGAAGCTGCCCGCCGGTACCGGTTGCAAATGCTCGGGGTCGTAATCGCTGCCGGTGCCAACCCACCAAGTGCCTGAAATCACAGTGATGAAGCGGTCTTTTGGGTGCGAATGCGGCTTGCTGTTGTGATGAGCCTTCCATTTATTCAGCACCACATACAGGCCGGGTTTGTTCGGATCGCCGACCAGTACCGCGCTTTCCGACCCGCTGGGATTTGCGACCCAATTAATTTGGTCTGGCAGCTTGATGGAAATGGCTTTGGGGTCAAGTTCCACGGCTGCCGCAAAGTTATAAGCTAAAGATAACGCGATTGCCAAGGCTGGTAGTGATAACTGCCGTCGAATACGTGCCTGTAACATTTTAATCTCCAAATTTAGGGTGTTAGTGCCATGGGCTTGGGGGTATCCGGTTGTGGAGTGCCAGTTCCTTTTAGCTTAATGGCAGTAACCCGTCTGCCAAACATCACGACCGGATACCCCGAAACCCACGGCTGTTAAATTGAATGCAGCGTGCTGTGTTTTTTGCCCAATCTGCTTCAGGGCTTATTACCCGCCACTGGCAGTCGAAATTTGGTTAAATCGGGAGGGGCGACCGGATTTTCGCTATGCGGTGTGCCCGCGGGTACCCAATCGTAAGGTACCGGTTGGCCGCGATATACCGAGTTATTGGCCGTGGCTCGGCCGGTCACAGCGTCCTTACCAGTACGAAAATACGGGTTGATGTATTCCCAGACTATGTCGCCGTCGCTTGTTACTTGAAACAAGCGGCCGCTCTGGCCTTCGTCTATAAAGGTATTGCCGTTAGGCAGGCGGCGGGCGGCGCTGATATGCGTGCTGCGAAACGACCAACTCGGTCCGCCCGAACTCTCACCTGTGTACTGCCAGACAATTTCTTTCTTGATCGGATCGATTTCCAACACCCGCGAACCGCCGGTCCGCGGCACCGGGGCCGGCGGATAGCCGGCGATGCCTTGATTGTCGAACACCAGTAAATTACCGGCGCCGGGCAAGCCTTCCGGGATGATGTGCGCATCGTGCTGAGCACTGATTTGATCGACCGGACGCGGTACCTTGCGGGCTAATTGTTCTTCAATGGACGCGGCTGGGTAGTGCGGTCCCAGGTTCCAGACCACTTTGCCGGTCTTGCGGTCGATGATGATTATGAAATTAGCGTTGCGCGCATCGATCAACAGATTATCGGGATGAAAGCGCTGGTCGCCGGCCGCATACCAGCGGTTCGGGCCAACGACTTTCAGATTGTTCACATGCAGGTAGTCGGCTATCTCGGCGCTGCGGACCAATTTAAGTTCGGCCGGCGTAAAGCCGAACTCCTGCAAATGTTCCGAGGCGATCCATTTCCAGACCACTTCGCCTGCCGGATTGACTTCATAAATCACGTCGTCCAACACTTGCGGCTGCTTAAAGCCTTTCACCGGATGCACCAGGTTTGCTAACACCACGGTATTGCCGTTCGGCAATCTGGCCCAGTCATGATGTTGTTGCGCAGCGCCGCCAGGGGCTTTGTCGCCGAAACGCCAGACGGTTTTGCCGTCCCAATCCAGCTCGGCGATGGTTTTGGTGATTTTCTTGCTGACTTGGCCGGGCACCAAATCAGTACCTTTGCCTTCGGTGGTTTCCTGCGTGACAAATATATGTCCCAGTTTACCGCCGTTCACGGCGGGATTGATAAGGGTGCTGTGGCTGGCGGCATCCGGCCATTCGTGAACGGAATTGCCGTTTAAATCGATCAGATGCGCGATGTTGTCGCCGCCGCTGAACAATACAAACGAGTTATACGCTTTGCCCGGGTCGTAGCGTGTGGTGCCGGTAGGGAACACGCTCGGTCCTGATAAGGCCGAGACGCTAAGCGCGGTACCCAGCACAATTAACGCCGCTTGCTGCCAGGCTTGGGATTTACGTGATGGTCGGTTTGGTTTGCGGCCGCGTGCGGTTACGGATGGTTTTATTTGGGTCATTGCTTATTCCTTTATGAACGGGCGGATGGCTGTGCTGGTGCTCGAGGATGGGTGTAAGCAATGATCAAGCCAACAATTTTAATTTAATCCATTTGCCTGCCGAAAACCTCCACCTAATAAACTCAAACCCGATAAAGGCCTCGTGAATCAAGGCCTTGCCATCAATGCAGCGTTGCTGCCGGGAAATGTTTTCAAGCAAGCCGTGCTGCAAATTGATCCGGAATCTATCGGCTTCTGGCTGAGCTTGTTGAATGGCGGGCAGGCTGCCAGCAAATTGTATTTCTAATTCAACAGATGCCGATCAGGTGCTCAGCAAGGCTGATTCAGGCTAACAACAAAGGCTATTCATACTGTCAGCAGCTGCTGTTTGAGTTTCAGCAGTTTTACGTAAAAACGCCGAGTGATTTTTTGTTTGTTCTCGCTGATTAATAACTTGTAGAAAATTTAAAAAATAAATAAAAACATGTAGTTGTGAATTATTTTGCGAATGTAATTCGCCTGTTAGCGCTATTTACTTACTGCTGGCATGCCTATTGCAAAATTGATATTAGAGCCGGTTTTATTTTGTTGCCGGCAGAGTTTTGATGTTGGTTCATATCGATTTTTTTAACATTCGTTTAGGTGGAATAGTGAGCGATAAATTAGCAAGTGCTTTTTCAGTAAGCGCTACTCGACAGGATGGAGTTCCTCAAGCAATCAGTGCGCGCCGCAGGTTATCGACTTGCGTGGCAATGGCTATCGCCGGGGTGTCCCTGGTATCGGCATTTGACGTGGAAGCCGCACCGAAAAAAAACAGCAAAAGCAAAAGCATAAATAGCAAAGCGGTTAGCGATTTGGAAGCGGAAAATCAGGCTTTGCGTCAGCAGCTTGCCGCCGCCAAACAACGTGAATTGGAATTTATCAAGCAAGGTGCAATAGGTGCTGCGCCAGCCGGAGCCGCGGTAACCTCTACAGAAACCACTGCCGCGCAGAATGAAGCGCCGGCTGAGGCTTTAGCCAAGAACGACGAAGACCAAAAAGAGGATTTGGGTGAAGTGGTTGTGAAGGCCAAACCCAAATTGGCGAAATTACACGAGGTGGCGCAATCGGTATCGGTGGTATCCGGCACCGAGCTTAACCGGGAATTGTCCAGAGACTTGGGCGACATCACCCGCCGCGCTTCCAACGTACAATTCAACCAGAACAACACGCGTGGTGCCTCGCTATCGGTGCGCGGTTTGGGTAAACGAAGTTTCACCGAAACCCAGGACCCCAGCGTCGGTGTGACAGTGGACGGCGTACCGTACGCCTTAACGCAGCTGGCTAACTTCAGTTTTTACGACGTGGAAGCGGTGGAAGTAACGCGCGGGCCGCGCGGTACCGAAGGTGGTCTAGCGGCAAGCTCGGGTAAGGTTAATGTCACCTCTAAACTACCGACCTTCGCACCCACGGCAGAATTGTCCGCTGCCTATGGGCAACGGGAGTCGCTGATATTGCAAGGTGCCTTGGGTGGGACGGTAATCGATAATTTTCTGGCCTGGCGCGGTTCGTTTATCGTCGATAAAGCGCGTGGTTTTTATGAAAACGAATACGACAGGAATTACACCCTGTACAACCGTGATCGCTTGAGTGGTCGCGCCCAGTTGCTATTTACCCCAACGTCCAATCTGACGGCCAGATTCATCGCCGACTTCGAACCGAAACAGCCGCAGGTGCAAAACGGTTTGACGTTCTATCACGACCAGCCTTTCAGATTTGCCGACGGCAGTCTCACGGATAGAAACGGTACGTCCGCCTACTCCAAACTTAACGGCTATTTTAGTCACAGCAATCAATTTGCGATGACCGACACCACCAGTCCGGGGGCGATCAGCGCCGTAGGCTCAAGGGCGGCAGCCGGACAATACTTTGCTAATCGGGGCTTTACCTATAACGACTACATTGGTGGCGAACAACGCGGTACGGTCTGGTTCGATCAAAATAAAGGCCAGACCGTCAACAACCAGGGCGCGGCGGCCTTAATCGACTGGGAAGTCGGTGATCATGTGTTGAGTTCCAGGACCGGGGTGCGCGAGTATCGCTTCGATGCGCACAACGACGAAGGTACGCCGTTTGATATCAACGTCGATGGCGGCGGCGGGGTTAAATACAATCAATGGACGCAGGAATTTAAAATCGTCAACAAACCGGGCGGCTTTCTGGATTACAAGGCCGGCGTGATCGGTTTGTGGACCAAAGACAATGTTGACTCGAAAGCCGGTTGGGGCGCCGACGCCGGAGCCTGGTTTGCCACCAATGGCCAATACAATGCTTTATATAGAAATGCCGGCGCCAATAGAGGCGCCGGCGAAGCAATCCTGAAAGACTTGTTGCAGGATGCACGGACCTTCGAATCCACCGAGATCCGCACCCAATCCGGCGCCTTATACGGCGAATCGGATTTGCACTTTACCGATAAATTCACCCTTACAGCGGGGGTACGCGCCACCCATGAAGACCGTAAATCGCGTAACTTTAAGATTATTGGCCGAAACGGTGTTGGCGGGGCCTTTAATCCTGTAACTGTCCGCGATGTGTCGACTGGTGGCTTTAATTCCGACACGGCGCAATCCTTTACGGTGGATCAGAACGGCGATGGCGTGCCCGACAAAAACCCCGATGGATCAAATAAAACGGTGACCAACACCTTCTACGGATCGACCACCAACTACGGAAAGCTCAACGCGGCGCAAACCGGCGTAGTTGCGGGTGACGCTGTAGCGAATAGTGCCGAGCAAACCGCTCTGGCCGATTCCTTGGCGGCTCGGTACTTTGGGGGTTCCAGCTATTCGGCGTTGACTGCCGCGCAAAAAACCATGGTGGCCAACGCCAAAACCTTGCGTGCCTCGCAAATCGGTCGCTTGAATCAAACCGTCGAGGATAATTACCGGGACGTGTTGTATACCGCGCAACTGACGCCCAGTTATAAAATCAATGAAGACCTGACGACTTATTTGTCCTGGCAATACGGCGAGAAATCCGGTTCGATTGCGCCGGTTAACGGGCTGCCTTTTACGGTCAAGCCGGAGGAGACCCATGCTTTGGAGTTGGGTTTTAAATCTTTTTGGCTGGATAAGTCGGTGGTCGTGAATGTCGATGCGTTTGTCATGGATATTAAAAACTACCAGCAAGCGGTACAGGTGGTCGATCAATTCCAAACCGAAGTCAATCTGGCGCCCGGCGGCTCCGGCTTGACAGCCTATGCGACGACTCAGGGCAATGTCGGCAGGGTGCGGGTGCATGGCGTGGAATTGGACAGTGTAATCCACACCATTCCCGATTTGTCGATCCGTTTCAACGGGGCCTATAACGTGGCCGAATACCTGGATTACAAAAATGCGCCTAAACCCGATGAACTGGGTTATCTCACCGGGGATTACGTCGATATGACCGGCCAGTATCTGCCGGGCGCTTCCAAATGGAATTTCAACGTTGGTGCCGAATATGCCAAGCCGATTTTCGACAGCAAATACATTGCACACACCAGCTTTAACACCAACTACCAAACCGAGTTCAATAACAGCGATACCTTATCCGCCTATGGTTGGGTGGGGGACAGAGCCAGAACGGACGCGGCGATCGGCATAGGTACCCGCGACAAACACTGGGATTTAAGCCTGATCGGTAAAAACATCTTCAACGATAGAAATCACGAAGTAGGCTGGAATTCCTATGCGCCGGACCCTTATCCGCGTTGGTTCGGTATTCAGCTAAGCGGGAAAATTTAGGATGGGAGCCGGAGCAAAAGATGCCATTCAGACCAACTCGTAAACTTGGAATAGAACTGTTGACAGGCAGACAGATGGTCAGCACGGACTGATGACCTTTCAACAGTTTTTCAGCTGGCGGCTTTCTCATGGTGTTAGAGGGATGGATAAATTGGGTTTTAAAGTTAGTTATTAAATTCAATTGTTTAAATCTAATTAATGGATGGCTAGGCGGATGTTTATCATCCTGTGGCACGGTCGTTGCGTTGAGCGTTACAGAAAGTTCGGATTGCGGGCGTCGTCGTGGCGTTGGCTCGAATTGGTTTTTGTAACATTCGAATAGGTGAGATCGTGAAGGAATATTCAATTGGGAGTCTGTCGGCAGACAACATTGAAACGGTGAAAGTGCCGCTGCACATCAGCAATCGGCGCGGTTTGTCGGTGTGCGTGGCAATGGCAATAGCAGGTGGTTCAATGTTACTTGCTAACGATGCGACCGCCCAAACGGCATCGGTAAAAAAGAGCGCGAAAAAAACCGGAAACAAACAAGTTGCCGATACCCAGGTTAGCGATTTACAAGCACAAGTCGAGCGCTTGAGCCGGGAGCTGGAAGCCTCAAAACGGCGTGAGCAGGATCTGCTTAAGAAAGGCGTGGCCGCTGCGCCAGCTGCTAGCAATGCCGATGCGGCTACGCTAACCAGCCAGGAGCCGGACAATGTCGTCGCCGCTGCCGAGCCGGAGCCGGAAGAAAAAGCCGACGAGCCGCAAGATCTGTCGGAAGTGGTCGTCACGTCTCGGCGTAAGGAAGAAAAATTACAGGAAGTCCCGATTCCGGTGGCGGTAATCAACCGGGAAACACTGGAGCGGGATAACGTGGTGTCGGTACAAGATTTCTCGCGGCGCGCGCCCAACCTGGGTGTCACGTCGGCTAACGCTCGGCAAACCAGTATTGCTTTGCGGGGTTTGGGTAAAAACAGCGGTAACGAATCCATGGAACCCAGTGTTGGGGTGATGGTGGATAACGTCTGGCGGGCCTGGACCGGGGCGGCCTGGGCCAACTTTGCCGACCTGGATCAAGTGGAAGTGTTACGCGGTCCGCAAGGTACGCTGCAAGGTAAAAACAGCAACCTGGGTTTGCTGAACATTACCACCAAGGCACCGTCGTTTAAAAACAGCTATTACGTGGATGGTTTTGCCGGAAGCCGCGATGCGCTGCAAGGCAAGTTCGGCGCCACAGGCACCATCTTGCCCGGCTTATTAGCCTACCGGGCTTCGGGTTTTATCGATAAGCGCGACGGTTTTGTAAAGAACTTTGATGTGCATCGTAGCGAGGGTGATTTAGGCGAAACCAACGCCCTGGGCGGCCGTTTGCAATTTTTGTTTACGCCGAGCGAAGATTTGAGCGCGCGGCTGATTGTCGATAAAACCGCCTCGACCCAAACCATGAGCGTGCAACCACTCATCGCCGATCCAACGCGATTTGATGATGGTACCCTGCGGACTACGACCTTCAGCACCCGCTTGGCCAGGGATTGGTTTAATACACTGCGCAGCAATGGGCAAGCCGTGACCGTCATCGGCGATCCTAGGGCGATGGCGAATAATGAAAGACGCCAATCGCGCGGCGACGGGTCGGGTGTGTCCGCCGAAATTAACTGGGATGTGGCAGGACATCGCTTTACCTCTATCTCCGCTTACCGGGATGCGTTGTTTGAACCGAATCATGATGGCGAATCAAGCACCGCTGACGTCGAGCGCATCTCCGGTTGGACTGTTAAAAACGAGCAATGGTCGCAGGAGCTTAGGCTGGCGTCTAAAGACCCCGGACCAGTCGATTACCAATTTGGGGTATTTGCGATGCGGGCTATCGCCGATACGTTTAATCAACGCCTTTTCGGCGTTGATGCTGGCGCCTTCCACGCAAGCAACAGCCAATATGCCCTATTGAATGCCACTCCGGCATCCCGGCAATTATTGGCGGCGTCCATGCGCGACACCATGTTGACGCAAAACGTGGTGCCGGCCACTGACAGCTATGCCGGCTATGGTCAGATCAACTGGCATGTCACCGATGATGCGACCTTGACCTTGGGCTTGCGCAACACCTTTGAGCGTCGGGAGAACACTGGTTACAGCCGGAATTTAGGCGGGGTCAATTTGGATGCCTTGGGAGCGTCATTGGGGGCCAACGCGGCGCAAATTGCCGCTGCCAAAGCCATCCGCAGTAATCGTCTGGGGCCGGAATGGGACGCTCCGCGGCAAGGTTTTGATCAGAATTCGCAAAACTGGTTGATCAACCCCAGCTACAAAGTCAATAAAGATCTGATGGTCTACGGTTCGGTGGCCGGCGGTCAAAAATCCGGGGCCGCACAATTCAACTTTAATACCGGGGCCACGGAAAACGTCAAACCGGAAGACGTGATGGACTACGAATTTGGCTTTAAGAGTACTTGGCTGGATCGCAAGCTGGTGTTCAACGTCAACTTATACCAAACCGATATTCAAAGTTTTCAATCGCAGTTGGTTGCGCCCGATCCATTGCGCTCAGGCCAATTTTTGTCGCAGCTCGGCAATATTGGCGGTATCCAATTGCGCGGTATCGAGCTGGAAACCAATTGGGACATTACTCAAGGTTTGAATGTGTTTCTGAACGGTTCGTATAACAAAGCTATTTATACCGACTTTGCCAACGCGCCATGCCCGCCGGAGGCTAATAACACGGGATATTGCGATCAGACCGGCAAAACCATCCCCAACGCGCCGGCCTTTACCGCCAACTACGGGATAGATTACCGGGCACCGCTCACCTTTGGTTACGGTAACGACTACGGTCTACAGTGGCATGCCTATCTGATCGATAGCTTTAAATCGGCGGCTAACTACAACGCCAGCTTATCGCGTTACGGTAAGCAGGATGCCTATCACGTCACCGATGGTGGGATTGGTGTGGGTACCAAAAATGGTAAGTACAACCTGGATTTGGTCGGCAGAAACATTTTCGACACCATCTACTTTACCAATGCCAGTAACTTTTCCGGTACCGGCGCGGCTAGCGCGTCATTCGGCGATGCGCGTTACTACGGGGTGCACTTTAGAGCCAAGTTCTAATTTGAATAGTCGCCGGGCGGTTAGAGCGCCGCTCGGCAACCTGATTGATCGAAACATTTGCAAAGGAAATACTTATGTTATCTAAACACTTATATTTACTTGGTTTTGGGGCGTTGATTTACGCGGCGGCCGCTTGCGCGGACGACCCGGTTACGCCGGCTATTCCCGGTGTCTCCGCCGGCGGTGTCGTGGCCGAGCTTATTAAGGATGGCTTTAACGGTACGGAAGGTCCAATTGGTTATACCGACGGCAGTTTATTGTTTACCGAAACCCAAGCCAACAAAATCGTCCGCATCGGTTTGGACGATAAAGTGTCGACGTTTCTGGAAAACTCCAACGGCGCTAACGGTCTGGCTTTGACGCCCGATGGCGAAATCGTCGCGGTACAAACTTTAAAGACCAAAGTCGGCGTGATTTATCCGGCTAACAAGAAAAACAGCTTGGCCGAAAACTATCAAGGCACGGCATTTCAGCGTCCCAACGATTTAGTGCGCGCCAGCAATGGCGGCATTTATTTTACCGACAGCGGTACCCGGCCGAGTAAGGAAAATCCTAATCCGCCGCCATCGCATCCCGGCGTGTTTTATATTTCACCGGGCGGCGATCTTAAGCAGTTGGCTACCGATATTGAGCGTCCCAACGGGATTCAATTGAGTAAGGACGAAAAGGTCTTGTACGTTGCTAATACTCAAGGCGAACACATTTTGGCTTACGACGTTGCTGCGGACGGTTCGATTCAGAATCGCCGTAATTTTGCCAAGTTGGACGGTTGGAAAAAAGGTGAAGACGGCACTTGGTCCAGCGGCGCCGATGGCATTGCATTGGACGATGAAGGCAGATTGTATGTTGCCTCCAACGCCGGCGTAGAAATCATCAGCGCTAAAGGTGAGATTCTGGGCGTGATTCCGCTACCCAAAAAGCCGCAAAACCTGGCATTCGCCGGTATCGATAAGAAAACGTTATATGTAGTCGGTCGCGGCGCGGCCTATAAAATTCCGTTGCTGACTGCCGGTATTAGCAGTCGGCCGAAATAACATGGTGCTGTTGGTTCATCTGAATTAACCGGACTCTTAAACCATCGTCGCGCTGGCGAATTTAAAGGCTACCGCAATCATTCATCAAGCTCTCGTGGTGATAACCTCTAACGGGCAAGGATTTATCCTTTGCCCGTTTTTTTTGTCCGGTGTTTTTTGCCGAGATCCAAGTTTCGCAGATCGGGAAGTTACAAAGTGCCTGCTCGGCCTATCTGTATGCCTCCTTTCTTCATACCAAAACCACTTTATCAACACCGCCCTCAGTACCGCTCGCCTTTATGCCTTTGAGGGAACTGTCGAATGGCCAAGCACCTCAGGCTTCGACGAACTCAGCCCGAACGGGGCATCAGGGATAAATCGGGCCGGGTTAATCAACGGTTGGTGTGGTGCTAGCCCAGCAACAGCGCATGTTGCGCCCCTGCTGAATTTCCACCAGTTGCTTGGGCTTTACTTGGATATTTATGGATTTATCAAGTGTTATTGAATGGGGTGTTGAATAAATATACCGTTTTAAATCAATGATTAACAAGCTAATTATCGTTTTTGGTGGCAGGTGTTTTTTGAGTGGCATGCTAGTTGCTTTTTACCTAATGAGGAACCTTATTTACGCGCGCTAAACCGTGCAGTTAGCAAAATTAATAACAGGAAGAAATATTGATGAAAAACACGACCACTGCTGCTTTATTAGCTCTGATCTTGGCCGCTCCGGTAGCGTTTGCCGCCGACGCGGATGCAGGCAAAAAAACCGAGGCGCCGGCTGCGCGGCCTTATACCTATAAAACCCCAAAATTGAAGCGCGCTGAAATCGATGCCTTGCTCGCCAAGCCCGAGCAAGTGTTGTTTATCGATGTGCGTCGTCCCGATGAAATCAGCAAGATCGGTACCTTTCCCGTCTATTTGAACGTACAAATTGATGAGCTGGATAAGGTTTTACCGTTTATTCCTAAGGAGCGCTCCATCGTCACCGTCTCCAATCACGCTGGCCGTGCCGGTAAATCCGCCGACTTGTTGGCTGAGAAGGGATTCAAAGTGGTGGGTGCGATAGGTTCGCAAAACTATGAAGAGGAGGGCGGCAAAATTACCAAAATCGTTCCTCCCGCGCCTAAGCCTGAAGAACATGCCACAGAGCAAGAGCACAGCAAAGGCCATAAGCACAAAGGTTAATTTCCGAATGAGGCTGGGTGATCCCGGCTTCGTTCCATCAAGCTGACATTTTGGAGGAATTCCATGAAAATCAAACTCTATTGCGCTGTGGTCTGGGGGCTGGCAATTGCGCTCTCAGACGCAGCCCAGGCAGCCGATGAAAAGCCGGCCACCGAAGCGGCTGCGCCAGCCGGACAATCCAAATCCAAACTCTGGTCGTATCAGCCGGTAAAAGCGCCGGCCGTTCCTGACGTGCAGCAGAAGGATTGGGTGAGAACCCCTATCGATGCTTTCGTGTTGGCGCCTCTGGAAGCCAAAGGCATCAAACCTTCGCAAGATACCGACCGCGCGTCGTTCATTCGCCGGGCCACGCTGGACGTTTGGGGTGTCATCCCAACCCCGGAAGAAGTCGATGCGTTTGTTAATGACAAATCGGCCGATGCTTACGAAAAATTGGCTGACCGTTTGTTGGCTTCGCCGAAATACGGCGAGCGTCAAGGGCGTAAATGGCTGGATTTGGCACGTTACGCCGACAGTACCGGCTTTCAAAACGATAACGACCGCTTGAACATGTGGCGTTACCGCGATTACGTGATTAACTCATTTAATCAGGACAAGCCGTACAGCAAATTTATTCAGGAACAATTAGCCGGCGACGAATTGTGGCCGGGCGACGAACAAGCCTTGGTTGCCACCGGCTTCATGGCGCAATTCCCGGATAACAGCAACTCCCGCGACTTGGTGCAGCGCAAATACCAAATTACCACGGATATAACCGATACCGTGGGCAAGGTGGTGCTGGGTCAAACCGTGGAATGCGCGCGTTGCCATAACCACAAATTCGACAAGATCAGCCAGAAAGATTATTTCTCCTTACAGTCGTTCTTTGCCAATGTCGCGCCGGTAGACAATATCCCCGCGAAGAAAGGCGAGGTGGAAAAAGCCTACGAACAGCAGTACGCCAAATGGGAAGAGGCGACTAAAGATATTCGTGCCAAGAAAAAGGCCATTATCGATACGCATAGGGAAGAAGCGCTTAAATATCACAAGGAACGTTATTTGACCGACTCGCGGGAAGCGATTTTCAAACCCAAAGAGCAATGGACCGCTCGCGACCGTTGGGTAAACCACCGTTTGGCTAATGTGACCGATGAAGGTAGCTTGGAATCGTATTTCCGGGAAAAAGGTGAAAGTACCGATGCAAAAACGCGCGATCCAAAAATCGCCGAGCAATGGGCCGAGTTGGAAAAACTGGATAAGGAGCTGAAAAAATTCAACGATCTGAAACCGACCACATCCTCCAACACTATTTCAGCGATGACCGAACTGGGTCATCCGGATGCGCCGCCTAGCTACGTATTTGCGGTGGGCGATCACGAAAAGCCATTGGAAGAAGTGCAGCCGGCGTTCCCGGAAGCGATTACCGACGAAAAACCGGATATCAAACCTTTACCGTTTTCATCCGGTCGCCGTTCAGCATTGGCTAAATGGATTACCAGCCCAACCAATCCATTGACCGCTCGGGTATTTACCAACCGGATTTGGGACCAGTATTTCGGTAAAGGTATCGTTACCACCGTCAGCGATTTCGGTAAAGCCGGCCAAAAACCGACGCACCCCGAGTTGCTGGATTACCTGGCCTCCAAATTCGTCAACGACGGCTGGAGCGTGAAAAAACTGCACCGCGAAATTTTGCTTTCAAGCGTCTATCGCCAATCGTCCGCTTACCGCGAAGATGTGGCCCAAGCCGACGCCGAAAATCAATTGCTGGCAGTGTTTCCACGCCAACGTCTGGAAGCGGAGCAAGTCAGGGATTCCTTGTTAGCCGCGGCGGGCAAATTGGAAGAGAAAGTGGGCGGTCCTAGCGTTTACCCACCGTTGCCAAAAGCGATTAACACCGCCAGCGGTAACTTCCAAGGCGATCCTGCCTGGAAAACCTCTAAGGATGTGCACGATCAGAACCGCCGCAGTTTGTACATCTTTACCCGGCGCAGTATCCCTTATCCGATTCTGGACTCCTTCAACATGGCGTCGCCGCAGGAAGCGCACAGCAAACGCGAGGTAACCACCACGCCGCTGCAAGCCCTGACCTTGTACAACAGCGAATTGATTTTCGATTGGTCAAAATCTTTGGCTGGCCGGGTGATCAACGAAGCAGGTGAAGACGAGGAAGATCGGATCAGCAGACTCTATCAAATCTTGTTTGCACGGCAACCGAAGGATGAAGAAAAAGAGTCGCTGCAGGCCTTCTTGAATGAACAGGAAGCCATCATTCGCGCCAAGGCAGCGGATGGCAAGTTTGAAGTAAACGTGCCGGCAGGCGTCAAGGACAAGCCGCTGGGTGACCCTGTTAGAGCTGCTGCATTCGTGGATTTGGTCCACGTGGTAGCTAACTCCAACGAATTCATCTACCGGTTTTAACGATACATACGACTCGGTTTAAGTGGGCGTCTGCCAAATCGGCGGGCGCCTTACCGAACCCGAAACAGTTGCCGACACAAAATAATATTCAAGAGGTTTAGATAATGAACAACAAATCACGTCGCGATTTTTTAGTAAAAACCGGCTATGGCTTGGGCGGCTTGGCCGTCAGCGGTTTCCTGCCGGGCGGTGGCGTCATTGCCAGCGCGTTTGCGGATGATCCGGCTTTGAAAGCCTTGGCCGGTGCCAACCCCTTAGCGCCGAAAGCGCCGCATTTCGCGCCTAAAGCCAAAACCGTCATCTGGCTGCACATGTCTGGAGCCCCTAGCACCCTGGATTTGTACGACTATAAACCCCAGTTGGTCAAACAGGCAGGTACCGGTATTCCCGCGTCGTTTTTACAAGGTATCAAAACCAGTACCCAAGGCGGTATCACCAAATTAATCGCCACCAAACGCGACTGGAAACAACACGGTCAAAGCGGCGCCTGGTTTTCCGACTGGCTGCCCAATCTGGCGGAACATGCCGACGACCTGGCCTTCATTAAATCCAGTGTGACCGTGGGTGCTACCCACGATATTTCCATCATGAAGTTGAACACCGGCGGTTTGAACCCCGGCCGGCCAACGCTGGGCGCCTGGGTGCAATATGCCTTGGGTTCCGCGAACCCGAATCTGCCTGCCTACGTGGTGTTGTATAACGACAAACGTGAGCCACGCGGCGGTGTGACCAACTGGGAGTCCGGCTTTTTGCCTGCGGTGTATCAAGGTACGCCGTTCCGCCCAGGTAATTCACCGATCCTGCATTTGAACAACCCTGAATATCTGGCTAACGCGGAAAAACGCCATGCGCTGGACTTGTTGAAACAGATTAATCAACAACATGCGTCCAACTATCCCACCGATAGCGAGCTGCAAGCTCGCACCGAATCTTACGAGCTGGCTTACCGCATGCAGGAAACCGCACCGGAAGCGGTCGACTTTAGCAAGGAATCAGAAGCCACTAAAGCGCTGTATGGTTTGAACGACGAAATCACCCGCCCATACGGCGAGTTGTTATTGCGTGCCAGACGTTTGACCGAGCGCGGTGTGCGCTTCGTGCAAGTCGTATCCGGCCCGACTGACATCAAAGGTGACAGCCGCGATTGGGACGCCCATCAAAACATCGAAGACAACCACAGCAAGCATTCAAAAATTATCGACAAACCGATTGCCGGCTTGTTGAAAGATTTGAAAGCCAAAGGTTTGTTGGATGAAACGCTGGTGGTGTGGACCTCCGAGTTCGGCCGCACGCCATGGAGCGAATCCGGCGACGGCCGCGACCACAACCCTTGGGGCTACACCCAATGGATGGCGGGCGGCGGCGTCAAAGCCGGCTATACCCATGGCGGCACCGACGAGCTGGGCGTACAAGCCATCAAAGGCACCGAAGTGGATACCTATGACTTGCATGCGACGGTGCTGAACCAGTTGGGTCTGGATCACTTGAAACTGATTTACAAGTATCAAGGCCGTTCGGAACGCCCAACCGTGGTGTACGGCAAAGTGATCAAGGAATTGATTGCCTAAGGCCGAGCTTTAGAGTCTTACCCGAAGGCGCGGCGCTTTCGGGTAAGCGATTCGCCGAGCCGGCTATTAGCCTGGTGTAACGCGAATTTGAATCAATGTGGACATCTCTGAAATTCCTTCTTTATTAAACAGGGCGTTAGGACGACGCTGTCAGAGAGCAAGCGTTTATCCCGGCAAGGAAGTCGGGTGGCCAATGGATGGCGAACCGGATTATCTCCCGGTAAAACGCGAAGCTAGGCCTTTGTGGGGGCCTTGGGTGACAGTGTTTCGTTTGAGTCTTGTTTGACGAAGAGGGAATTTTAGAGATGTTCTGAGAAAACAATTTAGTGCGGTATGCAATGCCGTGACAGGGTTAGTGATATGCGAAAGACGATTTACCTTTTCGGAATTTGG
This sequence comes from Methylomonas sp. 2F7, assembly GCF_057126975.1. Classification (NCBI taxonomy): domain Bacteria; kingdom Pseudomonadati; phylum Pseudomonadota; class Gammaproteobacteria; order Methylococcales; family Methylococcaceae; genus Methylomonas; species Methylomonas sp. 2F7. The sequence continues at coordinate 2,509,412 of NZ_CP195203.1, read as the reverse complement.
TTAGTTCTCAGCAGCAGCGCGGTGATTGCCGAAAGCGAATTCGATTTCGAAGAGTTAATGAATGATGTGGAAACCAAAATTCAGGAAGTGCAAAACAATATTGCCGCCAAGGACGCCAACACCGCGGTAACGCAAGCCAAGCAATTACAGGACGAATTCAAACTGGTTGAAGGCTTTTTTGCCAAGCGCGGCAATGCCGACGATGCCACGCATAACGCCAAGGAATATCAGGATAAGGCAGTCAATATTCAGAATGCGCTGGCTGCCGGCGATTTCGATACCGCTGCCGTTGCCGCCAACGACTTTTCCAAACAATGCCGCGGCGCCTGCCACGACAAATACAAACCCCTCTAATTGAAGAATTATGAAAAACTTATTTTTGAAAAGCCTGCTGCCTGCCGTATTTGCTTTGCCGGTGATGGCCGCACTCCCGGAGGGCCATCCCGCGCCGGATTTTCAAGCGCAAGCTTCGCTGGCCGGCAAGGCTTTTAATTACACGCTGGAAGAGGCTTTGAAAAAAGGCCCGGTAGTCGTTTATTTCTATCCGTCCGCTTATACCGGCGGCTGCAATTTGCAGGCGCATAGCTTTGCGGTCAATTACGAAAAATTTGCCGCCGCCGGTGCCAGCATTGTTGGTGTATCGCTGGACAGTATCGAACGCCTGAACGACTTTTCCGCCGACCCTAATTACTGCGCCAGCAAATTTCCGGTGGCATCCGATGCCGACGGCAAAATCTCCGGTAATTACGATATTGCTGTCAAAGCCGCCGCGCCGGGTAAAACCGATAGCCGAGGCGTGGAAATCAATCACGGCTTTGCCGAACGCACCACCTTCGTGGTCACGCCGAACGGCAAAATCGCCGCGACCTTGGGCGGATTGAAGCCCGAAGAAAATGTCGCCAAAGCGCTGGAAATCGTGGAAAAGCTCGCCGCTGATCGATCGAAGGCAAACTAGGCATGGGGTTTTGCCGCTGGGTATTTGCTGTGACGCCCGAAACCAAACCCCGCAGAGCAAGAGCACATTGGCGCCGTCGCAGTCCGTGGCTGGCCGTCAGTACCTTTGCGTTGTTGGCCTCGGCGAAAACCGTATTCGCCGAGCAGAGCGCTGAGCTTGCCGTGCAACGCATCGGCAACGGCAACCCGGTCGCCGGTAAACAAAAGTCGGCTGACGAACGTTGCCAGGAATGTCATGGTGAGGACGGCAACAGTGGCGATGTCAGAATTCCCAGCCACGCCGGTCAATACGCCGGCTATTTGGTTAAACAGCTCAGCGATTTTAAATCCGGCGCTCGCAGTCACGAGATTATGAATGTGATGGCTGCGGATCTTTCCCAAGAAGATATGGCCGACATCGCCGCTTATTTTGCCAGCCAAAAAGTCATGCGCGGCGAGCGGATTGCCGACAATCCTCTTGCCAAGAATTTGTTTGTGAACGGCGATGCGGCGCGGGATTTGCCCGCGTGTGCCAGTTGCCACGGCGAAAACGGTAAGGGCATGGTAAAGGACAACGTCATTTATCCGGTAATCGGCGGGCAGCGCCGGGTTTATCTGCGTAGTCAATTGACCAACTGGAAGCTGGGCGAACGGAATAATAGCTCGGAAGCCGTGATGAATAAGGTGGCCAAGTCGTTGAACGACGACGAATTGAATGGCCTGGTCGAATACCTATCGGGGTTGTAAGCATATGAGTGTGTCGCCGGAAGCTTATTCCCATCCCTTTTACGGAGTTGATATGAAACGTTTTTATCGGTAGCGCTTGTGGTTGTAAATCGCGAAAAGAATCAGGAGAGCGTAAGCGCTGGTCAATAGCTGTTTAAGGAAAGGTATAGGGGGCGAAGTGCAAGCTTATTTTCAACGGATAGTGTCATCAACAAAAGGTGTTTAAGAGGGCGGCAATGAAGAAGTCTTTGAATTGGTTGTTATATGAAACCCACCGCTGGCTGGGGGTGGTGTTGGCTTTGTTCATGTTTTTCTGGTTTTTTACCGGCATCGCGATCATCTATTCGACGCCGACCACGCAAAGCCGCAGTCAACAACTGGCGCATGCGGAAAGCCTGGCCCCGGAAGCGGGCTGGTTGAGCCTGGGCGAAGCCTGGGAGCGCAGTACCGAGCAACGTAAGCTGTTTGCCGCGCAACATAAATCCAAGCCGGCAAACATGGGGGAACACGGCGGGCAGGCAAAAGCCGAGGTGGGCCATGGCGTCGAACAAGTGGTCGGTATAGCCGATGCCCGCTTGGTAAGACGTAACGACGAGCCGTTTTGGCTGGTGGAAGATAGCAAAGGCGCCCGCTTTGCACTGTCCGCGTTAGATGGCAGCTTACGCGAAACCTCGGTGGAGCAGGCGTTACGCATCGCCGATGACTGGTTCAAACGCGATGGTATTAACCAAAATTTGCACGTACTGGAAACGGTAGAAGCGCCGATTATTCTGCGCAATCAGGATGCCTTGCGGCCTTTTCATCGGGTGGCTAGCGACGCTGGCGACGAGTTGTTGATTTCTGCGCGCACCGGCGAAGTGCTACATGCCTCGACCCGCGTCGATAGAGCGTTTTACTATGCCGGCAACTGGCTGCATTTGTTCAAACCTCTGGAAGCCATCGGTCTAGGTCAATATCGCCATGATGTGCAACTGTGGTCCGGCTTGGGCGCGACCATCGCTTGCATTACCGGTTTGATTATCGGTTGGCTGCGCTGGCGGCCGGGTTTTAATGGCAAGCCCACTTACTCGCAAGGTCGCACGCAGCCCTACCGCGAATTTTGGTTTAAATGGCATTTTTGGAGCGGTTTGATCGGCGGTACCGTGGCGCTGTCCTGGGCGTTGAGCGGATTTATCGATACCAATCCCGGCAAATTATTTTCCGAAGCCAATCCGACGCGGCAAGAATTGAACCGTTATTTGGGCAGGGTATTGCCTGACGCGATGCGCAACTGGCAACCCGGCCCGCTTAACACGGCTCAGGGTAAGGACATTGTCGAACTGGGCTGGCGCCGCTTGGGCGGCGAAGCAGTGTTATTGGCCTACAGCCGCGATGGTCAGCGATTGCCGCAAGCGGTGGATGGGGCGGTTCAGCAATTCAATAAGGTCTCGGTAACCGAAGCGATTCAGCGTGTGGCGGAAGATACGCCAATCGCCAGCCAGGAACTATTGGACGACTACGACAGTTATTATTATCCGCGACATAATCAAAGCTTGGTGGAAAAACCCTTGCCGGTGGTGGCGGTGCAGTTGGCCGACGAAGCCGGTACCCGGTTTTATCTGGATCCGCAAGACGGTAGCTTGCTAGCCAAGCTGGATCGCAGTCGCCGGGTGTTTCGTTGGTTGTATTCCGGCTTGCATCATTGGGATTTCGGTTGGCTCTATCACCGGCCGATTTGGGATGCCTGGATGTTGACCTGGGTGGGTTTCGGTTTGGTACTGGGTGCCAGTTCGCTGGTGGTCGGCTGGAAAAGGCTGGTTAAAACCTTTAAGCCGAAAAAACGCAAGGCGGCCGGACCGCAGTCGGTGCTGGAACTGGCTACGGAAACTCGTAGTTAAGATAGTAAATGCTCGGTAACGCCAGGACAATTGGCGTTACCGATAAGCTAAGATATAAGGTGTAGAATCAAGATGGTTTTATAGCGGCTTATGCCCATTTCCTCACGTTGTAAATGCTTCTAAGAAATATGTTGGCATGTCCAGCGCGAGTATTTGAGGTCAAGACTGTAGTCTTGACCTCAAAATGCTAGTCTAAAACCTCCGAGAAGTGCACTGCAGCCGTTTTAGGGTTGCCGATAACCTATCGATTTCCTCGTAAGTGTTATAAAACGCCAACGAAGGTCTTACGGTACTTTCCAAACCAAAACGCCGCAAGATGGGCTGTGCGCAATGGTGGCCTGAGCGAACGGCAATACCCACCTCATTCAGGGCTTTGCCAATATCTTGCGTGCTATGACCGTCCATTACGAACGAAACCACACTGGTCTTTTCCGGCGCGGTGCCGATCAAGCGTAGTCCGGGAATAGCTTGCAAGGCATGCATCGCATAAACCAGCAATTCATGCTCGTAGCGGGCTACGTTCTCGATGCCAATCTTGTTCAGATATTCCAGCGCCGCACCCAAGCCTACCGCATCGGCAATATTCCCGGTGCCGGCTTCGAATTTGGCGGGTGCCGGCTGATAGACGGTTTTCTCGAAGGTGACGTCTTCGATCATATTCCCGCCGCCTTGCCACGGTTGGGTAGCCTCCAAAACTTCCGCCTTGCCGTAAAGCACACCGATACCGGTTGGACCGAAGATTTTGTGGCCGGAAAATGCCAGCCAATCGCAATCCAAGGTCTGTACATCAACCTTCAGATGCGACACCGATTGGGCGCCATCCAACAATACCTTAGCGCCGGCCCGGTGTGCCAATTCGATCATTTCCTGCGCCGGCGTGACGGTGCCCAACGCATTCGAGACCTGCGTAAACGACACCAGCTTGGTTTTGGCATTTAGCAGTTTTTGATATTCGGCCAAAATCACCTGGCCGTTGTCGTCGACCGGAATGACTCTTAACACCGCACCGGTTTCTGCACAAAGCTGCTGCCAGGGCACGATATTGGCGTGATGTTCCAGCCAGCTGATGACGATTTCGTCGCCTGCGCCAATATTCTGCTTGCCCCAACTTTTCGCAACCAGATTGATGGCTTCGGTAGCACCGCGCACGAACACCACTTCATCGGCCGACGAGGCATTAACAAAACGCGCGACGATTTGTCGTGCTCCCTCATAAGCATCGGTCGCTCGTGCCGCCAATTCATGCGCGGCGCGGTGGATGTTGGAATTTTCGTGTTGATAAAACTCGGAAATCCGATCAATCACCACCTGCGGTTTTTGCGTGGTGGCGGCGTTATCCAGCCAGGCTAGCGGATAACCGTTCACGCGTTCTTGCAGAATCGGAAAGTCTTTGCGCACCGCATGCACATCAAAGGGCGGATGCGCGGAACCTAAACCCAGTATTTGCGCCGCGCGAGCCAATGCCGATACGTCGTTTAAAAAATAAAACGCTGAACCGCCAGTCGTCGGCGGTTGCGGCGCATGGCCCATGGGCGTGGACAAGGCGGTTTGCAAATCCGTGGTGCCGGGCAACGCAAAACTGCGCTGCACCAGGGCCGAAATCGCGCTGTCGTCGATGCCGGGCCGGGAATCGAAACCTGCCGGTACATTGGTGAACGGAACTGATGTTGCCGCCGACACTGGCACGGTATCGATTGCTTCGCCTGCGTTAGGTACTTCTTGGAAAAACTGGTTGGCCAAGCGCGTCAGTTCGGCGGTATCCGGCAAGCCCTCGGGCACCGTGCCGCCGCTCAGCGCTTGTTGCGCCAGACCGGCTAAGTCTATGTTATTGGTAGTCATAGTAGTTGCCTATTTCGACATTCTCCAATACGCCGATGGCATCTTCAGTTAACACCGCCAACGAGCAATACAGCGATACCAGATAGGAAGCGATGGCCTTGTGGTTGATGCCCATGAAGCGCACGGACAGGCCCATGCTCAATTCGTCGGTCAAGTTGGGTTGATACAAACCGACCACGCCTTGACGGCTTTCGCCGGTGCGCAACAACAGGATGTTGGTTTTGCCGTTGGTGATTTTTAGCTTGTCGGTCGGAATTAAGGGCAGGCCGCGCCAGGTTAAAAATTGCGAACCGAACATGGAGATGGTAGGTGGCGGTGTGCCGCGGCGAGTCGCTTCACGGCCGAACGCGGCGATGGCGCGTGGGTGGGCTAGAAAGAAAGCGGGTTCTTTCCAGACTCTGGCAATCAACTCGTCCAGATCGTCCGGGGTTGGCGAACCTTTGCGGGTTTGCACTTTTTGCGCGGGCGCAACGTTGTTCAACAAACCGTATTCGGCATTGTTAATCAATTCGCTTTCTTGGCGCTCTTTGACGGTTTCGATGGTCAGGCGCAGCTGTTCGTGGATTTGGTTGTACGGACTGCTGTACAAATCAGCGACGCGAGTGTGAACGTCCAGCACGGTGTTGACGGCGTTCAGGCGATATTCGCGGCCCCATTCTTCGTAATCCACGTAGGTTTGCGGTAACACTTTTTCGTCGAGGCTGGAGCAATCGACGGCAATGCTGGTTTCGCTTTTTACTTTGTTGACCCGGTAAATACCCGCTTCGACTGGTACCCAGTGCATCAAATGCACCAGCCAGCGCGGGGTGATGGTACCCATCATGGGCACGGTTTTGGTGGCGTTGGATAAGGTGCGCGCAGCGACGTCGCCTAACGCGGTATGGGCTTGATGAATGTCTGACATGATGATTTTCCTTTCTTAGTGGCTGGTGGGTTGTTAACTGGGTGTTTTCGTTGCAGATGTTTTTAATGTTGGTGTTAAAAATACGGATTTGCCGTCGGCGTTTAAATCCCGCCACCGCCGGCAAATACTTCGGTGCGGTTCTGGCCTTGGCTGACCAGGCTGTCGGGCGGTACGCTGTGGGTGAGCCAGACGTTACCGCCTATCGTCGAGCCGTGGCCGATGGTGATGCGCCCCAAAATCGTGGCGCCGGCATAAATCACCACATCGTCCTCGACGATGGGGTGGCGGGCGTGGCCCTTGACCAGAATGCCGTTGTCGTCTTTGTCAAAGCGTTTGGCGCCGAGCGTGACAGCTTGATACAGGCGCACCCGGCGGCCGATGACGGCGGTTTCGCCTATCACCACGCCGGTGCCGTGATCGATAAAAAAGCTTTCGCCAATTTGCGCACCCGGATGGATGTCGATGCCGGTGGCGGAATGCGCTACTTCACTAATCACGCGCGCCACCAGCGGCAGCCCCAATTCGTAGAGCACATGAGCCAGCCGATGGTGGATTACGGCGGTGATGCCGGGATAGCAGACCAAGACTTCGTCGGCGCAGCGTGCGGCCGGGTCGCCTTCGTAAGCAGCTTGAATGTCGCTGTCGATCAATTGCCGCACGCCAGGTAGCTGGGCTGCAAACTGCCGAGTGATGTCTGTCGCTTGACTATGCGTGTCCAGGGACAGGCCTTGCTGTTCGGCGACAAATTGCAATTCCAGGCCGATTTGCCGTTGCAATTGTCGTAGCAGACTATCCAATGTGTGGCCGACAAAATAATCGATACCTTCGTCAGTCAGGTCGGGCATCCCCAGCCGGTTTGGGAACAGCACCGCGCCCAAATTGTCGACGATTTGGCTCAGCACTTTGCGCGAAGGCAATTTGGGTGGATGTTCGCGGCGGTGGCGGCTTTCCAAGGATTGCAGACGCAGTTCGCGTAGTTCGGCGACCAGTGCATCGATTTCCCAGCGTTGGCCGTTTTCAGTTAAGGTCATAGCGCCACACCTTGCGGGTTGAATAGGCCTTCGAACAAGGCCGAGCTCAAGTAGCGCTCGCCGGAGTCCGGCAAGATGACCACAATCGTTTTGCCTTCGTGTTCCGTACGCTTTGCCACCCGCACCGCCGCAGCCACGGCCGCACCGCAGGAGATGCCAGCCAGGATGCCTTCCTCGCGCGCCAGACGGCGGGCATAGGTTATGGCATCGTCGTTACTGACCAGGGCAATTTCGTCAACCAGGGACAAATCCAATACCTCCGGCACAAATCCCGCACCGATGCCCTGAATCTTGTGCGGCGCCGGCTGCAGGGGTTCGCCGGCGCGGAATTGGGTCAAGATCGGACTGGCTTCGGGTTCTACTGCTACGGAAATGATCGGTTTGCGCTGTTTGAATTTGATATAGCGCGAAACCCCGGTAATGGTGCCGCCGGTGCCGACGCCGGACACCAAAATGTCGATAGCGCCGTCGCTGTCGGTCCAGATTTCCGGGCCGGTGGTCAGTTCGTGGATGGTTGGATTGGCGGGATTTTTAAACTGTTGCAGCAATACGTAACGGTCCGGATCGGATGCGGCAATTTCTTCGGCTTTGGCGATCGCGCCTTTCATACCCTTGGCGCCCTCGGTGAGGACTAGTTTGGCACCGTAAGCCACCAATAATTTGCGCCGTTCCAGACTCATCGTTTCCGGCATCGTCAACGTCAACGGAATACCGCGGGCGGCGGCCACGAAGGCCAGGGCGATGCCGGTATTGCCGCTGGTCGGTTCTATCAATTCTTTGCCGTCGGCGAGCAGACCGCGCTGCTGAGCGTCGTTAATCATCGCCGCACCGATGCGGCATTTCACGGAATAGGCTGGATTGCGGCCTTCAATCTTGGCCAGCAAAGTCACCGGAGCGCCGTCGGTAATGCGGTTTAGCCGGACTAATGGGGTGTTGCCTATCGATTGCGAGTTATCTGGATACCAATGCGTCATGGCGGTATTACTCCCTGTCGGTTTTCTGCGGGCCAAAAAAAAGCCAGCAGCCTGCTTATGAGTTCAGGCGTACTGGCTTCCGGCGGTCCGGTCAGCGATTTTTTTTAAAGTACTTGGTTTAAACGAAGGCTGTCAATACAGGTGCGGGCAGCCTAGGTTTGTGTAATGCCTATTTGAGATATATAAATCTAAAAATATGATTTACCTCGTTGCAACGGGCTTGCTGCGGTGGTTGGGTTGTTTGTAAGTCTTTGTTTTTGCGTGAAGCAGCGCAAAGTCAAAATTTTTAGGGCTGCTCTTATGATAAATATGGAAATAAAAACCGAAATTCCTGCTGGATTTTAATATTGATGCTCCTTGGTGGCTTTGGAAAGCAGCTCGTTAATGAAATATTGCAAATAAGTCGGCAGATATAATTGCTTCAAGTAGGCAATTTTCGTTACCGAGCGCGGGATCAGGTGTGACAAATCCCTGGCGACCAAATCATTGTCGTTGCGCGATTCATACGACGTGCCGGCGATAATCCCCACGCCCAAACCCAGTCTGACATAGGTTTTGATGATGTCGGAATCGGCGGCGGACAGGGTGATGTCCAGCTCTTTACCGGCGTTCTTAAAGGCTTTTTCGATGGTCGAACGGCCGGTATAGCCTTGCGAGTAAGTTAAAATCGGAAATGCGGCCAGCCGGCCCAGCGTCACATCGCCCTGCGCCAAGGGGTGATGGCGCGGCACTACGGCAATGTGCTGCCATTCGTAGCAGGATTTGACGACCAGTTTCTCGTCCTCATCCAGCTTTTCGGTGCAGATGGCAATATCGGCCCGATGCTGATGGAGTTGCTCAATCAGCTCCTGGGGCGAAGATTGCACCATATAAATGGTAATGCCCGGATATTTTTCCCGGAATTTTTGCACCGGTTCCGGCAGCAAGTACTTGGCTTGAGTATGGGTGGTGGCGATATGTAAAGCGCCGTTGCGATTCTCGCGAAAGTCGTCGGCTATGGACAGGATGTTCTTTTTGGCCTGATTGATCCTGTCCACCTGTTCCATCACCTGCTCACCCAGCGGCGTCAGGCCCAGCAACTTTTTGCCGTGCCGTTCGTAGAGCGGCGAGCCTAATTCCTCCTCCAGTAACTGCAATTGCCGGCTGGCAGCCGACTGCACGACATGCATGATTTCCGCGGCTTTGGATTGGTTGAACTGGGTGTCCTTCAGGACACGCAATAATTCAAGCTGATTTAGATTCATATCGGTCTTTCCATGGGGTGATTTGAGCGATGGGGCAACAATCGTGAACCGTGTCAAATGCCTGTTCGGGGCTATGCTCGGCATAGCCCGAGCTATGAAGGGATGCTGTCAATTAAACCAATGCGCTTGCTTGATATGCACAGCCACGCGGTCGCCCTTGTTTAAATTCAATTGTTTGAAGCGTTCGTTAGGCATTTCCGCAAACAGTGTTGCGCCGGAACCGTTATGTTGCGGATTGAACAGCTCGATGCGTATCGTCGCGCCCAGATGTTGCCAGTCTTTCAACGTCACCGGCGAGCCGAAAGGTTCTTCGGCCTTGACGATGTCGATATGATGCGGGCGCACGTGCGCGAAGATGCCTTGCGGTTTTTCCGCCAGAATCCCCGCACGTTGCAGCCAATTGCTTTCGGTTTCCGATAGATCGAAAACGTTGGTTTGGCCGATGAATTTGGAAACAAAGGCATTGGCCGGATGATCGTAAATATCGGCCGGTGCGCCTTGCTGCTCGATACGGCCTTGATTCAATACGACGACTTGGCTGGCCACTTCCATGGCTTCTTCCTGATCGTGGGTCACAAAAATACTGGTGACGTGCAATTCCTGATGCAGATTGCGCAGCCATTGCCGCAGATCCTTGCGCACGCTGGCGTCCAGTGCGCCGAACGGTTCATCGAGCAACAAGACGCTAGGTTCCACCGCCAAGGCTCTAGCTAAGGCAATCCGCTGCCGCTGCCCGCCCGATAGTTGATCCGGAAAACGATCCGCCAGCCAATCCAATTGCACCAACTCTAATAAGGCGTGCACTTTTTTGCTGATAAAGGCCTCGGTTGGCCGTTCCTTGCGCGGTTTGACCCGCAAACCAAAGGCGATGTTGTCGAACACCGTCATATGCCGGAACAAGGCGTAATGTTGAAACACAAAGCCGATGCCGCGCCGGCTGACATGTTGCTCGGTCTTGTCTTCGCCGCTGAGTAGAACCCGGCCGAAATCCGGAGTTTCCAGGCCGGCGATGATGCGTAACAAGGTGGTCTTGCCGCAGCCGGACGGACCCAACAAGGCTACCAGTTCGCCTTCCGGAATTTCCAAACTGACGTCGTACAAGGCGGCAAATTTGCCGAAGTTTTTGCTGATATTGTTTAACAAAATACTCATGTCTTTTATCTCATAACGGATGTTAAGCGGACGATGGAACGCCTGCGTTTTTTCGTCTTTCGTCTTTAAACCCTGGCCTGCTTCCATTCCAAAAAGCTTTTCAAAACCAGCGTGACGATGGCCAGGCCGGCCAGAATCGACGCGCTGGAAAACGCGCCTATGACGTCGTAATCGTTGTAACTGACCTCGACATGCAGCGGCAGGGTGTTGGTCACGCCGCGAATATGCCCGGATACTACAGACACCGCGCCGAATTCGCCCATCGCCCTGGCATTGCACAGCAACACGCCGTATAGCAAGGCCCATTTGATATTGGGTAAAGTCACTTTAAAGAATGTCTGCCAACCGCTGGCACCCAGCGACAGCGCGGCTTCTTCCTCCTCGTTACCCATTTCCTGCATCAGCGGAATCAGTTCGCGCGCCACAAAGGGGAAGGTGATAAAGATAGTGGCCAGCACGATGCCGGGCACCGCGAAAATGACCTTGATGTCATGCGCGGAAAACCATTGCCCGAACCAACCTTGGGCGCCAAACATCAGCACGAAAATCAGACCCGAGATCACCGGCGATACCGAGAACGGCAAATCGATCAAGGTGGTTAGCAAGCTTTTGCCCCAAAACTCGAAACGAGTAATCGCCCACGCTGCCGCGACGCCAAATACGGTATTCAGCGGAACCGTTATCAATGCAACCAGCAATGTCAGTTGCATGGCGGCGATGGCATCCGGCTGCGCCAGTGCCGTCCAATAGGCTTGCCAGCCTTTAGAGAAGGCCTGATATAAAACCAAGCCCAGCGGCACACATAGAAACAACACAATAAAACCCACCGCTACGCCAACCAGGCCCCAGCGCACCCAAAACGGATCATGTAGTGCTTTGAAGTTGGCTTGGCCGGCAGCGTCGCCGATGACATGAACGTTGGCGTGCATGATTCCTCCTAAATTTGCCCGGAGCGGCGGCGCGCCCAGAGTTGCAGTAAATTAACGATCAGCAACAACAGGAACGATACCAGCAACATCGTCAGAGCTATCGCCGTGGCGCCGGCATACTGGTACTGCTCCAGTTTGGTGATGATGAGTAGCGGAACGATTTCCGAGACATAGGGCAGATTGCCGGCGATAAAAATCACCGAGCCGTACTCGCCAACCCCGCGGGCAAACGCCAGCGAAACGCCGGTCAACAGCGCCGGAAAAATATTGGGAAAGATCACCTGAGTAAACACTTGCAGGCGTGTGGCGCCTAGGCTGGAGGCGGCTTCTTCCATCGTGGTGTCGAATTCTTGCAACACCGGTTCGACGGTCCGCACCACAAATGGAATACCGATAAAAATCAATGCCACCACAATGCCCAGCGGCTTATATGCCACCTGCACGCCAAAGGAGGCCATCAACCATTTACCCAGCAGGCCGCTGGGCTGAAAAATGGTCGCTAATATGACGCCGGCCACCGCCGTCGGTAAGGCAAAGGGTAGATCGATTAAAGCGTCCAAGAAGCGTTTGCCGGGAAAGGGATAACGCACCAACACCCAGGCAATCACAAAACCAAACAGGCCGGCCACCAAGGCGGCTATCAGAGAGGTACCGAAACTGACCCGGAACGACGATACCACCCGATTATTGGTAATGATGTCCACATACTCGCCCCAACCCAGTTGCAAACTCTTGAATACCAGAGTGCTCAAGGGGATTAGTACCACCAATGCCAGATAGAACAAGGTGTAGGACAGTGCCGGTCGAAAGCCGGGCATGATGTTGCTTTGAGTCATTGTGTTTCTCTGGAAACAGTCAGTAGGTGCTGACAGGATAGAGAAACTTAAATGCCAACGGAAATGATATAAATTGAATTGATAATCTGATATTCAGATAACAGATAGTTGAATTTCAGCGTTTAGAGCGAGGATGAGATGCTGCGCATCGGCGACTTTGTGTATCCCATTAACAGATATACATTTCTGTTTATATCGTTTTCAATCGCTTTTGGGTTTTCTTACCATTTATCTCACGGTCAGGGGCACTACCGGTCCCGCGACACGGATTCATAAACCCAAGATAACCCACCATACCTCAGGAGGCTATATGGCGATTGAACTCAACAGTCATGCGTTAAAGCAAGGCGACAACAAGGAGATTGCATTACAAATTGCCACGATTGTGCAGGATATTCGTTTTGGCTCGGTGGAAGTCGTTATTCACGACGGCCGTATCGTCCAAATCGACAAGCGCGAGCGCTTTAGACTGGGTCAGCAAAAAGATTCGGCATAAGCGGGTTCCTGGGCCAGACTTGGACTAACGCCGCTAAATACCTGTTTGTTTCTACCTAGCTAAAGGATGGCGAGATGGGCAGAATCTTTTTGTATACCGATAATTAACTACTCTAACCCCACAGTTAACCACATGAAACTACCATTAATTTACACAATACCGGCAGCAGGTTCACTATGCCTGTTGCTAGCTTGGCCGGGCTTAGTTTACGCCGAAGATTATTACGTGCCGACCAAAGGCTATCGCGTCGAACCTGCGCCAACCGATCCGCCCTTGTATGTGCGTAATTTAAGTAAAACCCAGTTCGAGCAGTTTCGTGATGTGAAATGGTTGGATGTGGGCTTGGATTTTCGCACCCGCTACGAATACCGGGAGAACGACTTTAGGCCGCAACGCTCCGGCACCTCAGAGTGGCGGCCCGATGCCGATAATTTGTGGTTACTTAGAACCCGCGCCTACGTCGGCATTAAGGAGATACTCGATCCTTTACGCTTTGCGGTCGAGATGGAAGATGCGCGCAGTTATAACGGCTTGTACCCCAAAACCGATGCCGATGTGAACGAGTTTGAAATGATCCAGGGCTATGGCGAGTTGTATTTCGACAATGCCTTGGGGCATAACCGGCCGATCAGCATTCGTGCCGGTCGTATGCATTTGGAGTTATTGGATCGACGCTTGATTGGTAACAACGAGTTCCGTAACACCACCAATAACTTTGATGGTTACCGGGTACGGTTCGGTAAAAAGCAAAACAACTGGGACCTGGACACCTTCGCGCTGCAACCGGTCGAGCGGCTTAAATACGAACTCGATCAGCCTGACGAAGACACCTGGATATATGGCGCGGTATTGAGCCTGAAGCAATGGTCCGAGTTTATTACTATCCAACCTTATTTCTTGGGGCGCAAAACCGATGGCGATCCCTCCAACCGGGTTCAGGCAAATCGCAAACCCACTATGGACATTTATGCGCCGGGTCTAAGGGCTTATGGCTTTTTTGGGGGCGGCTTTGACTTTGACGCGGATATTAACAAGCAATTTGGTCGTTACGGCTCATTGTCTGCTACTAGGGGGGAGTCCTTACGCCAACACGATGCGCTGGCCTATTCTTTGGAGTTAGGTTATAGCTTCGACCACGACTGGAAGCCCCGAGCCAGTGTCTATTACGGCTACGGTACCGGCGATAAAAACGCCGGCGACAACATCAACCAACGCTTCGATGCGTTCTACGGCTTTAATCAACCCTGGTCGCGGAACGATTATTTTTCCTGGGACAATATTCACGCACCGAAGGCCAGGCTGGAGTTTACCCCCTACAAAGACGTGCGTATCGATACTGGCTACAACGCTTACTGGCAGGAAAGCGAGACCGGCGGCTGGAATCGGGCCGGTTTGCGCGACACCACCGGCCGCAGCGGGGCCTTCTTGGGTCACGAGTTTGATATCCGCCTGCGACATAAACTCAATGCCTATGTGGATTGGAGCATGAGCTACGCGCGGTTTACGCCGGGCGACTTCACCGAATCCAGAGCTTTACCGGTAGCGCAAGGCGGGCAGGGCGCTTACACCAGCGAACCGAGCAATTTCTTCTATTTCGAAGTGTCATTGAACGCGTTTGGTGATGGTAAGCCTACTTACAAATAAAGATTCCCGTCCTCGCGGGAGCGAAGATAGATAACAACCCGGCTAATAATCAGCCGGATTATTTAAATTAGAAATCCCCCGGGCAGTCGCTATACTCTCAGCTAGAGGAGGGTTTATGCGTGAAGCAATCGCGCCTGCATGGCTGAGATGGATAGCTGCTGCCGGGCTTTATATCTTAACGGCCAGATTGGCTTTGTTGTATTTCGCGCCTAATGGCAGTGCCAGTGTGTTTTTTATTGCCAGCGGGCTGGCATTGGCGGCTATTTTGCTGGGCGGCCGCCACTATGTCTGGGCAATATTCATCGGAGCGTTGGCGCTTAATGTCTGGCAAGGCAAAGCGTTATTGAGCGCGACAAGCATATCGATCGGTAGCACTTTCGGAGCCTGGTCAGGCGCTTGGTTGCTCCAGCGCATCCGTGGCTTCGACCAATCTTTGAAAACTCTGCGCGATTACCTGGTGCTGATTAGTCTCGGCGGGGTTGTGGCATGTTCGCTGACGGCGGCGATAGGCACGTTGACCTTGTTTGCCGCCGGATTTATCGGCGAGGAGGCAGTTCTTTCCTCGCTGCTACATTGGTGGATGGGCGATACGCTGGGCGTGATATTGGTTACGCCGCTGATTCTGGTCTGGGCTAACAGTTCCTGTAAGGTGCAAGGTGTTAAACAATTCAGCGAAGCATTACTGATCATTGCCCTGAACTTTTTGGTGGGTCAGTTGGTTTTTCTCGATTGGTTTCACGACAGCCTCGGTGCTTACGCGAAAAGTTACTGGATATTTCTATTCGTCAGTTGGGCGGCGGTTCGTCTTGGCAGCCGCGCTACCACGCTGATCTTGGTCGTTACCGCGACACAGGCCATGTTCGGCTTGGTTTGGCGACGCTCCGGCTTGGCCGATCCCAGCTTGGGAGATAATCACGAAATCAACTACTGGTTTTTCATGGTGGTGCTATCGGTAGTGGGCATGGCATTAGCCTGCTATTTTTCCGAGCGGCAAAGGGCCTTGGAAACCTTGGCCGACAAAGAAGATTTGCTACGCACCCTGTTAAAGGCCATGCCCGATAAAATATGGCTGAAAGATCCCAACGGCGTTTACCTGCTGTGTAACCCGAGTTTCGAACCCCTTTTCGGCAAACCCGAACATGTTATCGTCGGCAAGACCGATTACGATTTTGTTAGCCGTGAACAAGCCGATACCTACCGCGAACAGGATTTTAGAGCCATCGCTGCCGGCGAACCTATTCGCAATCAGGACTGGGTAACCCATGACGACGGCAAGCATAAAGTACTCTACGAAACCATTAAAACCCCGGTTAATTCCAGCGACGGCAAATTGATCGGCGTGCTGGGTATGGCCCGAGACATTACCCAACTGCATGCAACGCAGATCGCCTTAAACGAGCGCATCCAGGAACAAAAATGTCTGCACGCGGTTTTTCGCGCCACCGAGGATTTAGAAAAGCCGTTGCCGGAGGTGCTACAGCTTGTTGTTGACCTATTGCCTGCCGGCTGGCTTTGTCCGGAAGCAACTGCCTTCCGCATGGAATGGGAAGGCCAAAGCTATTTCAGCGGTAATTTCAAACATCCTACCGGCTTGCTGACCGCGCCCATTCAAATCGACGGTGTAGCCTCCGGCAGCATTTCGGTCGCTCATCCGCAATCGCAGCCCGGACTGGACGATCAGTTTTTGGGCGAAGAACGACTCTTGCTCGATGCCGTGGCGGAACGGGTGAGTAGTTTTATAAAACGCCGGATCATCGAGGAAAAAGCCAGAAATCGCGAGCGGATTTTCAGTGCTATCGTCTCGCAGGCCACCGACGCGATTACCCTGATCGATGCTGAAACTTTCGAATTCATCGAATTCAACGATGCCGCCTGCCAACACTTGGGTTATAGCCGCGAGGAATTCGCCTGCTTGCGCCTGCCTGATATACAGGGGGAATTCGACGCAGCCCAGGTGCGCCAGATAGCAGACGATTTCATGCAAGCCGGCGGTGCGCAATTCGATACCTTACGCCGCCACAAGAACGGCACTTTGCTGAATGTCCATGTCAGCATAAAAGTGATTGAAATCAGAGGCCGCAATTATTTGTCCCTGATCTGGTCCGACATTACCGAACGCAAGCAGATTGAACAACAGTTCCGCCATCTCTTCGACCACAATCCGGCACCGATGTTGATCTACGAGCGCGGCACGCTGGCCATGGTTGCCGTGAACGACGCCTTTAACCAGTTATATGGCTACAGCCAAGCGGAAATCACCGCGCTAAAACTCACCGATCTGTTCCCGGAACAACAGAAACAAGCCATTACTAACTTGGCTGCCGGACTGCGCGGATTTGCCTATATCGGCGAGTGGCAGCATATCCTCAAAGACGGCCGGGTGATCGACATCATCGTGCGTTCGCACGACATCCATTTTTCCGAGCGTAACTGTCGAGTGGCAGTGATTACCGATATTACCGAACTGAAGCAGGCGGAAGCGGAACTACGCAAACTGTGGCTTGCGGTGGAGCAAAGCCCCAACAGCATCGTCATCACCGATCTGCAAGCGGAAATCGAGTACGTTAATCAGCATTTTACTACGGTCACCGGCTACAGTCGCGAGGAAGCCATCCGCCAAAATCCGCGCATCCTGCAATCCGGACACACCGGTCAAGCCACTTACGACGAAATGTGGAATACCCTGACCCAGGGTAAAAGCTGGTCCGGCGAATTGATTAACCGCCGCAAGGACGGCAGCGAATACATAGAATGGGCACAGATTACGCCGGTACGGCAAGCGGACGGTGCCGTCACTCACTATCTGGCCATCAAGGAGGATATTACCGAGAAAAAACGGGTAGAGCTCGAACTGGATTCTTATCGCCACCATCTGGAAGAGCTAGTGGCGGCGCGCACCGTAGAGCTGGAACAAGCCCGGCAGGCTGCGGAAGCCGCTACGCTGGCGAAGAGTCAATTCCTGGCCAATATGAGCCACGAAATCCGCACACCGATGAATGCGATTTTGGGCATGTTGTATTTGGCGCTGAAGCAGGATTTACCCTCAACCTTGCATAACCATTTGACGAAGGCGCAGAGCGCCGCGCATTCGCTGTTGGGTATCATCAACGACATTCTGGATTTTTCCAAAATCGAAGCCGGTAAGCTGGAGGTTGAGTCCACCGAATTTGCTCTGGATAGAGTGCTGGAACAACTCACAGACGCTATCGGATTACAGGCTGAGCAAAAAGGCGTGGAGTTTTTAATTCGCTACGATGTGAATATCCCCACCACCCTGCGAGGCGATCCACTGCGCTTAAAACAGGTGCTGTTCAATCTGTGCGGCAATGCCATCAAATTCACCGAACGCGGGGAAGTGGAATTGGCGTTACGGATGCTCAGCAAAAAGGCTGACGCGATCATCTTACAGATTTCGGTTCGCGATACCGGCATCGGTATGGATCGGGAGCTGCAAGGGCGGATATTTCAGAAGTTTACCCAGGCCGATCAGTCCACTACTCGGAAGTTCGGCGGCACCGGATTGGGATTGGCAATCAGCAAACACCTGGTGGAACTGATGGGCGGCAGGATCTGGCTGGAAGATTCACAACCCGGACAAGGCACGACTATTTGTTGCACGGTGCAACTGCAAATTGCCCAACAGGCCGAGGCGCGCCGCCGGGAGTTGTTGGATCAGACCGGGTCTTTACTGAAAGGCATCCGCGTCTTGGTAGTGGACGACAACGAAATTTCCCGAGAAATTCTCGCGGAAATGTTACGTTTCTTTCAATTGGATGTCAGTTTGGCCGGCGATGGCGCCAGCGCGATTCGTTTGCTGGAAACCGCCGCCGACCATCCTTTCGATCTGGTGTTGATGGACTGGCGGATGCCCGGCATGAATGGCGACGAAGCCACTAGGCGAATTCATGCCGATGCGGCAATTGTGCTGCAACCTAAGGTGATCATGATCACGGCATACGGCCGCGAAGACGTGATATTGCTGGCTCACCAAGCCGGAGTAGACGGTTTTCTGATCAAGCCGGTTTCGCCGTCGTCGCTGTTGGATAGTATGCTGTCGGCATTGGGGCGGGGCGACGTCCTCGAAAGGCAGGAATCGCAGTATGCCGCCGCTCAGGCGCCGCCGAATTTGCTTGGCCGCCACGTCTTATTGGTGGAAGATAACGCCATCAATCGCGAATTTGCTGTCGAATTGCTGCGCAGTATGAATATCGAGGCGGATGAGGCGGTGAATGGGGAAGAAGCATTGGCGATGGTGCAGCGGTACCAGTACGATTGCATATTGATGGACATCCAGATGCCGGTGATGGACGGTCTGGAGGCAACGCGGCGGATTCGCGCTTTGGCCGGGCAAGCGGGGGGAGAGCGCTTCGCCAGCTTGCCGATTATCGCCATGACCGCGTTGGCAATGGCTCGCGATGCCGAGGAAAGCCGGGCGGCCGGCATGAACGACCACATTACCAAACCGGTTGAACCGCAAAGCTTGTTTTCCTGTTTGGCAAAATGGCTGCCTGCCGTTTCCACCGTTGCTCTGGCCGAGACTTATCTGGTCGATGACGCGCCGGCACGGGTGGTTTGTTCGCCAGAGTTATTAGGCTTGCAAAGTTTGCAAGTCAGCGAGGGTATTCGCCGCATCGGCGGAAAGGAAACCGCTTACCGTAAACAACTCAGGCGTTTTCGCGAACATTATGCCAACGCAGTTGACGAATTACAGCGTATATTGCAGACCGACAATCTCACGGCCGCTGAAAATTATTGTCATTCCTTGAAAGGCGTGGCCGGCAATATCGGTGCCAACGCGTTTTACGAGTGCGTCGCCGGCATTGATGCCGAGCTTAAACAGCAGCAAAGGCCGGCCGCAGAAAACATGGAGCAGCTGCGCAATTTACTGCAACAGGTGATGACCGACATCGATAGTCTTGCCGCACCGCCGGCGCCGGCCGCATTGCCGACAAAACGGCTGTCCGCCGATGCCGTGAACGCTAAAATTACCCGGCTAATGGCTGTTTTGGAAACTGATTTAGGCGCAGCCGAAGCGTTGATCGGCGATTTACGCCAGGGTACGGCCGCTAGTGAATTCGAAGCCGATTTCGCCAAGATTGCCGCCGAGGTCGATGCGTTTAACATAGATCAAGCCATAGCCCTGTTGGTTGCGGTGCAACAACGCCTGTTGGCTGGACCATCACTAGATCAGCGAAACTAACATGTCCCAGACGAATAACAGCAAACCGAGTATTTTGATCGTCGATGACGTCAATGAAAACCTGCATGCTTTATTGAGCATTCTACGCGAAGACTACGCCATTCTTGCCGCGACCAATGGCGAAAAAGCGCTGGAACTGGCGACACGCGCCCCAGGCCCGGATCTAGTATTGCTGGACATCAAAATGCCGGGCATGGACGGTTACGAAGTGTTGCGGCGGCTGAAGACCGATCCGATGACGGCCGATATTCCGGTGATCTTCGTCACGGCCTTGTCGGAAACCGCCGACGAGGCCGCCGGTCTTAAATTGGGCGCTGCCGATTACATCACCAAACCGATTAATCCCGACCTGCTGAAACAACGGATACTGACGCAACTGGAATTGCGCCAATATCGCCGCAAGCCGCTCATGTCCTTAAACGAACAGATGTTGATCAGGGCAGAGCGACCGGCACTGCTGTTGGTTGACGATATGCCGGAGAATATCCACGAGTTGGCCGAGGCCCTAAAGGAGGAATACCGCATCCTGGTAGCCAA
Organism: Methylomonas sp. 2F7; assembly: GCF_057126975.1. Taxonomy (NCBI): domain Bacteria; kingdom Pseudomonadati; phylum Pseudomonadota; class Gammaproteobacteria; order Methylococcales; family Methylococcaceae; genus Methylomonas; species Methylomonas sp. 2F7. The sequence goes on along the minus strand of NZ_CP195203.1, from coordinate 2,489,090 downwards.
CAACGGCCGCAAAGCCGTCGAAATAGTGCTGGGCCCCCATCCGCCCGATGTGGTGCTGCTTGACATCCTGATGCCGGAAATGGACGGGTATGAAGTGTGTCGGCGCATCAAGGCAACAGCCGTAGGTAACCGGATACCGGTGTTATTCGTCAGCGTGGTTGATAAAACGGTGGACAAAGTGCGCGGCTTCTCGATTGGTGCCGCCGATTACATTACCAAGCCTTTTGATATCGACGAAGTGCGGGCGCGGATACGCACGCATTTGGAACTTAGCCGCCTGAATCATCATTTCGAGCAGTTGATTGAGCTGCACACCGCCGAGTTGCAACACTTGGACTCTATCGTCTGCCGGTCTCCGGTGGTCGCGATTACCTGGCGCAACACCGAGGATTGGCCGGTGAGTTACGTCAGTGCCAATATCTCGGATTGGGGTTATCGTCCGGAGGATTTGCGCTTGGGCAAAGTGAAGTATCTGGATTTGCTCCCGCCCGAAGACCGGTTTCGGATCGAAGCCGAAGTCGCTGAACATATTGCCCATGGCCCGGACGAATATCATCAGGAATACCGCCTATTGCACGGTGACGGCCATTGGCTCTGGATCGATGAATTTACCCGACTAAGCCGTAACGAACAGGGCGAAGTGGATTCCTTCGATGGCTTGTTGAATAACATCACCGCACGCGTCGAAGCCGAGCAGGCTTTGCGGGAGCGGGAGCATCAATTGCGGGTGATGGGCGATAATCTGCCCGATGGTTATGTGTATCGTTACCAAATCTGGCAGGACGGGCGGGCTGCTCTGCAATACATTAGCGCCGGGGTGGAGAAATTGCACGGGCTGAAACCCGCGCAACTGATCGACGACATCAATCCGTTCTTTGCGCAAATGGCGCCCGAGTCGCTTCAGCAATACCGGGAAGCGGAAGCCGAATGCTTAAGGGAATTAAAAGTCTACAAAGGCAGCGTGTTGTTCAATCCGCCCGGCGGCCGCCAGCGCTGGATTGCTTTTCAGTCCAGCCCAAAACAGAAAGCCGATGGCAGCGTGGTTTGGGATGGTGTTGGTGTTGATGTCACTCAGCGTATAGAGAACGAACAAAAGCTGATTTTACAGGCCCGGCGTGCGCAAGCTTTGTTGGAACTGCCAAAGGCATCGGAAGACTTGAATGAAATGGAATTCATGCAGCGGGGTATGGTTCTGGCGGAGGATCTGACCTCTAGCCAGCTGGCTTTTGTGTACTTCATCAATGTTGACGAAGACAGTATGGAGCTGGTGGCTCAATCCCATGGCACTCCGGAATCAAAGGGCCACAGAGTCCCAGAGAAGTGCATTCCTCTGGCTCAGGCCGGTATCTTGGCCGAGTCTGTCAGAAGCCGCGAACCGGCCGTTTTCAATGATTACCCGGTTCATCTCCCTGAACAAGGTTTTTCTGAAACGCAACCCGAACTGCGTCGCCTGATTACCGTGCCGGTAATCGAGAATGGCAAAGTGCTGATGTTAACCGGTGTAGGGAACAAATCGAGCGAGTATACCGGGCTGGATGTCGAAACGGTTCAACTGATAGCCAATGCCCTCTGGCGCATCGTCCAACGCCAGCGTGTCGAGAAAAAGGCCGCCCGTTTCAGCCAGGTGTTGGCCCGCTCCACCAATGAAATTCATATTTTCGATAGCCGGACCCTGCGGTTTATTGATGTTAACCAGGGCGGGCGGGACAATCTTGGTTATTCAAGCCAAGAGCTCGAAGGGATGACGCCGTTGGACATAACACCCGAGTTAACCTTGGAAGCGTTTGAACTGTTGTGCGCGCCGCTGCGTGCGGGCAGCAAGAGTCGCTGCGATTTTTCAACCATCCATCGACGTAAAGACGGTAGCGAGTATCCGGTTGAAGTTCATCTGGAATTAATCGACGATCAACCTCCGTTATTTGTGGCCATCATCAACGATTTGACGGAAACCCGGCAGATGCAGGACCGCATCGTACAATTATCGCGGTACGACCCGGTCACCGGTTTGCCGAATCAATTTTTCTTCGAAGACCTGTTGTCGTCAGCCATCGCGCAAGCCGAGCATCAGCATCACGATATTGCGGTATTGCGTTTGGATATTGAAAATTTCCACATGATCGATGATACCTACGGTTACGAAATTGGCGACCAAACCTTGAAAATCATTGCCAATCGTTTGGTTAAGGCCGCAGGTAGCGAAGGCCTTGTCACCCGCATGGCCAAGGATAATTTCAATATTGCCTGTTCGGACATCAACGGCCCCTCGGCAGCCGAACAACTCGCTGAAACGGTGAGAGCGGCGGTCACGGAAGCAGTGGTTTTAGCCCAGCATGAAATCCATCTGGAAGCCAAGATCGGTATCAGTTTTTATCCCTCTGACGCTAAATCGGCCAGCGAATTGGTGCAGCGCGCCGGGATAGCTTTAAATCACGCCAAAGCCGATAAAGCGTCTGGCTTTCGTTTCTTCAAACAGGACATGAATGAGCTGTTACTGTGCAGAATCGCGCTGACCAACGATATGCGCCACGCGGTCGAGCGCGAACAATTTGAGCTTCACTACCAGCCTCAGGTCGATCTTACCAGCGGAAAAGTCATTGGCCTGGAAGCCTTGGTGCGCTGGAATCACCCGCGTGAAGGATTTTTGCCGCCGAATAAATTTATCCCCTTGGCGGAAGAGTCCGGCTTGATCGTGCCCTTGGGAGATTGGATTATCAAGCGGGCCGTATCGCAAACCAAGGAATGGCGCGATGCCGGCCTAATCCCTGAGGGGTTTACCGTTGCTGTCAATGTCTCCGCCATACAAATGCAGGCGGGTGGCTTGGTCGATTTGCTAAAGCAGTTATTCGCTGACACCGATTTGCCGGCCCATTATATTGAATTGGAACTTACCGAAAGCTTGTTGATGACAAATGTAGCCGAGACCCTTACGCTGCTGAAACAGCTGAAGGATCTCAGTATCCATCTGTCGATTGACGATTTCGGCACCGGCTATTCTTCGCTTTCCTACCTCAAACAATTCTCGGTGGACAAGCTCAAGATAGATAAAAGCTTTATCGACCATGTCATCACCGATGCCAACGATGCGGTGATTGTGCAAGCCACCATCGCGATGGCGCACAGCATGGGCCTGGCCGTCATCGCGGAAGGGGTGGAAACCCAGGGGCAAACCACTTACCTGAGAAGGCTGCGCTGTGATCAGCTACAGGGCTATTATTTCAGCCGACCCTTGCCCAGCGCTGAGATTCGGCAGTTATTGCAGGCTGGAACACTACTGCGATTCCCCTCGGATGAGCAAAAACCGCAGGTGCTTATCGTGGATGACGAACCCTATATCATGTCGGCGCTGAAGCGCTGCTTGTGGCGGGATGATTATGAAATTTTGACGGCCGGCAGTGGTGGAGAAGCACTAGAGTTATTGGCCAATCATCCTGTCATGGTGATTATTTGCGATCAACGCATGCCCGATATGACCGGTACGGAGTTTTTGTCGCGCGTTAAAATCATGCACCCGCGAACGGTACGAATGATTATTTCCGGCTATGCCGACCTAAACACTATTACCGAGGCTGTTAACAAAGGCGAAATATACAAATTCCACAACAAGCCTTGGGACGACGATGAATTACGGAATGACGTTCGGGAAGGCATCGCGCGTTACTATGCCTCTGAAAAAAACAGGTAATTGTAACGGCTTGCAATCGGTCATTTTGTGTCATCGGGCAAAGGGAAATATGGCAGCTTTAAAGGTCAAGGTTTTTGTTTAAAAGAGGGCATTTCGCAAACCAGCCAAGATCCAAATAAGCTACTTTGATCAGAATCTTGTGCACCAATTTAGATCTAATTTTGTCTGTGATTGCACCACTAAAACGCAAAAGGTTGGATTTTGCAATCGGTGTGATTATGTATATTATTGATTTGTATGCAGAGTTAAATATGGCATATTGCTTGCTGAATAGTTTTGCAACACGTGAGGTGCGATCATAAAAGCGCCTTATCAAAATGGTGACTAGGGTTCCGGTTCGATTTCGAACGTCAGCGACCGAGAGTTGCCGGCTTCTTTCGGGGAGCTACACGGCGGGATAAAAGCCCGGGAGGTCAGACGGTTTAACAAACCGGTCCGCCTCTACGTGTAGCTTTTTCAACCCGACCGGAGCTACTCATGACATCTACTTTCTCCCACTGCCTGTCCCGATTAATTGCGCTTGTTCTCGCTGCGGCGTTGTTTTGCTTATCTAAACCGGCTTTCGCCGAGGTAAAGGTCGGCGTCAGCGATTGGCCTGGCTGGGTGGCCTGGTATGTCGCCGAGAAGAACGGCTATTTCAAAAAATACGGTGCCAAAGTCAAACTGGTTTGGTTTGCCAATTACACCGACTCGATCTCGGCCCTATCGGCCGGCCAACTCGATGCCAACTGCCAGACCTGGTCCGACACGATGGCGCCGCTCAGCAAGAACGTGCCGATCAAAGCCATTTTGGTCAACGACAATTCCGACGGCAACGACGCCTTGATGGTCAATCCGGGCATCAAAAGCTTCGCCGACCTGAAAGGCAAAACCATCGCCCTCGAGCAATATTCGATATCCCACTTCGTGCTTGCCACGGCGCTGAGCAAGAACGGCCTAACATTCAACGATATTAAAACCGTAAACCTGTCGGCCGGCGATGCGGCGGCGGCGTTTCTGAGCGGTCGGGTCGACGCGACCGTGGTCTGGAATCCTTGGGTCAACAATATCCAAAGCAGCGGCAAAGGTTCTGCCTTGTTCACTTCCAAAGACATGCCCGGCTTGATCCCGGACTTATTGGTAGCAAGGGTTAAAGCCATCGAAACCCACCGTGCCGAACTGGTCGGCATGATCAAGGCTTGGCAGGATACGCAACGCTTTATCCGCGAGCAGCCCGACCAAGCCGTTACCGTTATGGCCAAAGTGGTCGGCATGAAACCTGACGCCTACAAAGTGTTTCTGCCCGGCACCCGCTTCTTCACATTGGAAGACAACTTGAAAGCCTTGGGACCTGCCGGCGAAACGAACTCGTTGGCAGCCGTCGGCCCAACCATCGCCGCCTTCTTGAAAGATAACCGTTTGATCGACAGCGTGCCGGATTTGGCGGTCGGCGTCGATGCCTCATTGGTGGCCGAAGCGCTCGCCGCTCACTAACGCAGGGTGGCAACTATGACTGGCAATTTAAATCCGCGCCGACCATTGTGGGCGATACGCGGCAGTTTGGAACGGCGCGCGCATTGGCTGATTGCAATGAGCGGTTTACTGTCGGTGCTGCTCGGTTGGTGGTGGGCTTCCGCCGGCGGCGCGATAGACCCGGTGTTCCTGCCGACGCCGCCTTTTGTGTTGGACAGTGCCTGGGAATGGCTGCGCGACGGCGATTTGCTCGGCGACATCGCCATCAGCGTTTACCGGGTCGTGGCCGGGTTTCTATTGTCGGCAGTGCTGGCCTTGCCCTTGGGCGTACTGGTCGGCACTTATGCGCCGGTCAAGGCCCTGTTTGAACCGTTGACCGACTTCATCCGCTATATGCCGGCGGCAGCCTTCATCCCGTTGGTGATGCTGTGGGTCGGCATAGATGAGGGCGCCAAGATCGCGATTATTTTCATCGGCACCTTTTTTCAAATGCTGTTGATGATCGCCGAGGACGTGCGGCGGGTGCCGATGGAGCAAATCGAAGCGGCGCAGACCATGGGCGCCGACCGCGACGAAATCGTGATGCGGGTGATCATGCCGTCGGCCAAACCGGCGATTCTGGATACCTTGCGGGTAACAATGGGCTGGGCCTGGACCTATCTAGTGGTAGCCGAACTGGTCGCGGCCAATTCCGGCTTGGGCTTTGCCGTGCTCAAAGCGCAACGCTTTTTACAGACCGACAAAATCTTCGCCGGCATCATTCTGATTGGGTTATTCGGCCTGGCTACCGACCAATGCTTCCGCTGGGCGCATCGCCGCAGCTTCCCTTGGCTGTACCGGAGATAGCGCCGATGACGACTCCCATCATTCAAATCCGCGACTTGCAAAAACGCTTTGCCGCCAACGGCGCGGACATCGTCGCCTTGCAGGATGCCGATCTCGACATTGCGCCCGGCGAGTTCGTCACGCTGGTCGGTGCGTCCGGCTGCGGCAAATCGACCTTGCTGCGCATCGTTGGCGGCCTGGAGCCAGCCAGCGGCGGTAGCGTCAACGTCGACGGTTTGCCTATCGCCGGCCCCGGCATTGACCGGGCCATGGTATTCCAGCATTACAGCCTGTATCCGTGGTTGAGCGTGACCGACAACATCAAGTTCTGTCGGCAATTAAAAGTGCATCGGGACGTATCGACGCTGGGCGATGTTGAATCAGCCGAAGGCCGGGCCGACGCCTTGATCCGCTTGATGGGTCTGAGCCACGTCGCCGACGCCTATCCGAATCAACTGTCCGGCGGCATGCAGCAGCGGGTGGCCATCGCCAGGGCCTTGATGGCTCGGCCGCGCATCTTGTTGATGGACGAGCCGTTCGGCGCATTGGACGCCCAGACCCGCGAAGTGATGCACGATCTGATTTTGCATGTATCCATCCTGGAAAAAACCACGGTGCTGTTCGTCACCCACGACGTGGAAGAAGCGATATATCTGGCACACCGGGTGGTGTTGATGGCCCCCCGGCCGGGACGCATCGCCGCAGTGCACACGGTACCGTTGCCGGACCACCGCGACCAGGACATGAAACAGAATCCGGACTTCATTGCCTTGAAAAAACAGATATTGGCCGGTATTCGCGAGACTTCCGGCATGCAAACCAATTACGAACTACTCGAGCGTCTGGGGCAGAGCCCGGCGCTATAACCGATTCAGGAGACCACGATGAGCTTAGCCTCTATAAATAACGAAGACCTGCTGTGGAGCGAAAATCTGCCGGCCGGCGCCCATACCTCGTTCCGGATGCGGCGCGGCAACCGCTTGCGCCTGACCGATTGCGAAGGCGGCGCCAATCTGGCGGCCTTGTTTATCAATGACGACGAACGCACTGAGCGCTACAACATGGCCGACACGCTGAAGGCCCAACATACCTTTCATCTGAGCGAAGGCTTTGTCTGCTATTCGGACATGGGCCGGGTGTTGTGCTCGATTACCGCCGATACGCTGGGCTGGCACGACACGGTGTGCGGTGTATCCGACGCCGCACACGTGCTGGCCAAATACGGCACGGCCAGTTACCAAAGCCATCGCAATGCCATGTATCGCAACGGCCGCGACAGCTTATTGATCGAATTGGAAAAGTGGGGCTTGGGCAAGCGCGACCTGGTCGCCAACGTCAACTTCTTCAGCAAGATCGCGGCCGACGACGATGGCAATCTGCAATATCAAGTTGGACATTCCGCCCCCGGCAACCAAGTAGAGCTGCGCTTTGAACTGAACACGCTGGTGCTGCTCAGCACCTGCCCGCATCCACTGGACCCGAATCCGCATTACCAGCCCAAATCGGTAAAGCTCGAGGCTTACCGTGGCGATTTGCCGGACCAGGACGATAAATGTCGCAATTTCCGCCCGGAAAACAGCCGCGGCTTTACCAATACCGAACGCTATTTCCTGTAATCACCGATTTTACGAGAACCAACCTATGCCCATCGTCGAAAGCACGCTCGACCCGAGCACCGCACTTTACGATTACACCTTGCCGGCCGGCGAACCCTGGCTATATACCATCAAACAAGGCCAGACCTTCCGCATCTTGGATCTGGAAGGCAACCAAGCCGTCGACACCTTGTTTTACAGCGCCGCCGACCATGAAGAACGCTACAGCGCCACCGACACGATACGCCACCAAGGTAATTTGTACCTGAGTGCCGGCACCAAGCTGATGTCCGGCGAGGGTAACGTGCTGCTGACCATCGTGGCCGACACCTGTGGTCGCCACGATACCTTGGGCGGCGCTTGTGCCGCCGAGAGCAACAGCGTGCGCTATGCCCTGGATAAGAAGCACATGCACAGTTGCCGCGACAGCTTTTTGTTGGCCATCGGCCACGCCGACTGCGGGCTGGCCAAGCGCGACATCGCCAGCAATATCAATTTTTTCATGAACGTGCCGGTCACGGCAGACGGTCAATTGACCTTTGCCGACGGCATTTCCGCGCCGGGTAAATACGTGGAAATGCGGGCCGAGATGGACGTCATCGCGCTGATTTCCAACTGCCCGCAACTGAATAATCCGTGCAACGCCTACAACCCGACGCCGGTGCGCCTGCTGATCTGGGATTGACCCGTAATCCGCGCCGGGACGACCCGGCGTTGGCAAAGCAAGGCGGGACGGCCCGCCAGAAGAGGATTCATGTTTAACAAGGTATTGATCGCCAATCGCGGCGAAATCGCCTGCCGCATCATTCGGACCTTAAAGCAATTGGGGGTCGCCAGCGTCGCGGTGTATTCCGAAGCCGACGCCCACGCCCGCCACGTGCAGGATGCCGACGAAGCGGTTTGCGTCGGCGGCGCGGCGGCGGCCGACAGCTATTTGCGCAGCGAGCGGATTTTGGCAGCGGCGAAGGCCACCGGCGCCCAGGCCATCCATCCCGGCTACGGCTTTCTGAGCGAAAATGCCGAATTTGCCGAACAATGCGCGGCGGCCGGTATCGTCTTTATCGGCCCGACCCCGGAGCAATTGCGGCGTTTCGGCTTGAAACATACTGCCCGCGAGATTGCCAAAACCTGCGGAGTACCGTTACTACCGGGCACAGGCTTGCTGGCGGATATCGCCCAGGCCTTGCAAGCGGCGGCCGACATCGGCTATCCGTTGATGCTGAAAAGCACTGCCGGCGGCGGCGGTATCGGCATGCGCTTGTGCCGCAACGATACCGAACTGAGCGAGGCGTTTGCCGTGGTGCAGCGCTTGAGCGCGGCCAATTTCAAGGACAGCGGCCTGTATCTGGAAAAATTCATCGAACGCGCCCGCCATATCGAGGTGCAGATATTCGGCGACGGCGCGGGCCGGGTGATCCATTTAGGCGAGCGCGATTGTTCGGTACAGCGCCGCAACCAGAAAGTGATCGAGGAAACCCCGGCGCCAGGCATCAGCGAGGCGACGCGCGCTGCGCTTTACAACCATGCCTTGGCACTGGGCGAGGCGGTGGCTTACCGTTCGGCCGGCACGGTCGAATTCGTCTACGACCAGGACAGCGGCGAGTTTTATTTTCTGGAGGTCAACACCCGGCTGCAAGTCGAACACGGTGTCACTGAACAAGTCACCGGCACCGATCTGGTCGAGTGGATGGTGCGGCTGGCGGCCGGCGATAGCGGGTTTCTGGATCGATACCGGCACGCGCCGCGGGGCTGGTCGATGCAGGTTCGGGTCTACGCCGAAGACCCGAACAAAAACTTCCAACCCTCGGCCGGCCTGTTGACCGATTGCCGGTTTCCGGCCGCAGTCAGGATCGACCATTGGCTGGAAAACGGCTTGGAAGTCACGCCGCATTACGATCCGTTGCTGGCCAAGGTCATCGTCCACGCCGCCGACCGCGAACAGGCGTTGGCGGAGATGCACGCCGCACTGGCCAACACCCGTTTGGCCGGTATAGAAACCAATCTGGCCTATTTACGGCAGATCGTCGCCGACGACGTGTTTCGCAGCCGCCGGCAGATCACCGCTTATCTAGCCGGACTGACTTATCGTCCGCGCACCTTGGATGTGCTGGAAGCCGGCACCCAAAGCATGATCCAGGACTATCCGGGCCGCCTGGGTTATTGGGACGTAGGCGTACCGCCGTCCGGGCCGATGGATATGCTGGCCTTTCGTTTAGGGAACCGGATTTTGGGCAACCCGGAACACGCGGCCGGTCTGGAAATGGCGATCAACGGTCCCTGCCTGCGCTTCAATTTCGCCACCCGCATCGTTTTGACCGGAGCGGCGATGCAAGCCGAGTTGAACGGCGAATCGGTGGCATTCTGGCAAGCCATTCAAGTGTCCGCCGGCGACGTATTGAAACTGGGTACTATTGCCGGCCAGGGTTGCCGAACTTATCTGGCGATCCAATGCGGCTTCGACGTGCCGGAATATCTGGGCAGCCGCGCCACGTTTACCTTGGGCCAGTTCGGCGGCCACGGCGGCCGGGTGCTGCGGGTCGGCGACGTGTTGCCGATTGCGGTGGAAATCGCCATGACCGAGGAAGTCGTGCCGAATTCGGCCGCGCTACCTGTCTACGCCGAGCATTGGCACATCGGTGTGCTTTACGGGCCGCACGGCGCGCCGGATTTTTTTACCGATGCGGACATCGCCGAATTCTTCGCGACCGATTGGGAAGTGCATTACAACTCCAACCGTACCGGCATTCGCCTGATCGGCCCGAAACCGCGTTGGGCGCGTAGCGACGGTGGCGAGGCCGGCCTGCACCCGTCCAACATCCACGACAACGCCTATGCGATAGGCGCCGTGGATTTTACCGGCGATATGCCGGTGATACTCGGTCCGGACGGTCCCAGTCTGGGCGGCTTTGTCTGTCCGGCTACGGTGGTCGCTGCGGAATTGTGGAAACTGGGCCAACTGAAGCCAGGTAATACCGTGCGCTTTATCCGCTTGAACCGCGAACAGGCTGCACATCTGGATGCCGAGGTCGAACGGGTCATAGCCAATCCTGCCGATGCGGCTTTGCCCGAATTGCCAGCGGAAACGGATGCCCAGGAAAGCTGTATCGTCACCGCAACGCCGGCCAGAGAAGATCAGGTAGCCGTCACCTACCGCCAGGCCGGCGACCGCAACCTACTGGTCGAATACGGGCCATTGATTTTGGACCTGAATCTGCGCTTTCGGGTGCACGCCTTGATGACTTGCCTGCAACAGCGCGGCATTCCCGGCATTGTTGACCTGACGCCGGGCATACGTTCCTTGCAAGTGCATTATGATCGAAGCTTGGAGCTGGACGAACTGATGCGGATTCTGGCGCAGGCCGAAGCCGAATTGCCCGGCATCGAAGACATGGAAGTGCCGACCCGCATCGTCCATCTGCCGCTGTCCTGGGACGACCCGTCCACCCAATTGGCCATCGAAAAATACATGCAGTCGGTGCGCAAGGATGCGCCGTGGTGTCCGAGCAATATCGAATTCATCCGCCGCATCAACGGCCTGGACAGCATCGAACAGGTCAAGGAGATCCTGTTCAACGCCAGTTATCTGGTGATGGGCTTGGGCGACGTCTATCTCGGCGCACCGGTGGCAACCCCGATCGATCCGCGCCACCGACTGGTGACGACCAAATACAACCCGGCTCGAACCTGGACCCCGGAGAATGCAGTCGGCATCGGCGGCGCTTACCTGTGCGTCTACGGCATGGAAGGCCCGGGCGGCTATCAGTTCGTCGGCCGCACCGTGCCGATGTGGAATCGCTACCGGCAAACCGCCGATTTTCGCGACGGCAAGCCTTGGCTGCTGCGCTTTTTCGACCAAATTCGGTTTTATCCGGTATCCGCCGAGGAATTGCTGCGTTACCGACAAGATGTGCTCAGCGGCAAGCTCAAGCTGGATATTCGCGAGGAAACCTTCAGCCTGCGCCAATACAACGACTTTCTGCGCGAACACGCCGACGAGATTGCCGAATGCAAAAGCCGCCAACAAGCGGCCTTCGACGCAGAACGCGAACGCTGGGAGCAAGCCGGCCAGGTTTATGCCGACGACCAGACCGTCGCGGCGGCGGCCATCGATACCGAATTAGACTTGCCGCCCGGCGCCCGGGCCGTGGCCAGCCATATCGCCGGCAATGTCTGGCAGGTATTGGTTCAGGCCGGCGATAGCGTCAGGAAAGGCGACGCCTTGGTGGTGGTCGAATCGATGAAAATGGAGTTTCCGGTGCCGGCGCCGGAAGACGGCACGGTCTGGAAAGTATTTTGCAACGAAGGCGCCCAGATCAGCGCCGGCCAAGATTTGCTGGTGCTGCAGGCCGGGGAGGACGCATGACGGCTTGGACCGAATTGCCCGAGGTACTGAGCATCGCTAGCCTCAGCCAAGCTTACCGGGATGGAGAATTGACGCCGGCGTCGTTGGTGGACATGCTCTGGCAACGCCTGGAATCCGCGCCGGCGCGCGGCGTCTGGATCAGCCGTTTATCGCTGCCGCAGATGCGGGCTTATGCTGCGGCGTTGGCGGACAAATCGCCGGACGACTTGCCCTTGTACGGCATTCCGTTTGCGATCAAGGACAACATCGATCTGGCCAGTCTACCCACTACCGCAGGCTGTCCGGCTTACGCCTACCAGCCGCAGCAATCGGCTTTTGTGGTGCGGCAATTGATCGCCGCCGGGGCGATTCCGGTCGGCAAGACCAATCTGGACCAGTTCGCGACCGGTTTGGTCGGAACCCGCTCGCCGTATGGTGTGTGCCAAAACAGTTTCGATTCGGCTTACATCGCCGGCGGTTCCAGCTCGGGTTCGGCGGTCGCGGTAGCGACGGGGTTGGCCAGCTTTGCACTGGGCACCGACACCGCCGGTTCCGGCCGGGTACCGGCGGCGTTCAATAATCTGGTCGGCGTCAAGCCGACGCGGGGCTTGTTAAGCACTTCCGGCGTGGTGCCGGCTTGCCGCAGCCTGGATTGCGTATCGATCTTCACGTTGACGGCCGCCGACGCGGAACGGGTAATACGGGTCGCCAACGTTTACGACGATGCGGATGCTTACAACCGTCCCGACCAACCCTTGCCTGTGCCGCCAGGCTTCGCCGGCTGCTTCCGTTTCGGTGTACCTAAGCCGGAGCAACTGCAATTTTTCGGCGATGCTGCCGCCAGCGAATTATTCGCCGAGGCGGTTGCGGAACTAGTCCGGCAAGGCGGCAGCGCCGTCGAAGTGGACATCCAGCCCTTGCTGGACGCCGCCAGCCTGCTTTACGCCGGGCCTTGGCTGGCCGAGCGCTATTTGGTTGCCGGCGAGCTGTTGCAAAACTCCCCGGAAGCGCTATTCCCGGTTACCCGCGCCATTTTGGCCAACGGCGCGGACTTGTCGGCGGCCGATGCCTGGCAAGCATTTTACCGGTTGCAGGAATTGAAGGTGCGAAGCGATGCGATCTGGCGGCAAATTGATGTACTGGTCACGCCGACCACCGGCACCATCTACCGGATCGCGGCAGTCGAAGACAATCCGCTCGAATTGAACAGTCGATTAGGTTATTACACCAATTTCATGAACCTGCTCGACCTAAGCGCCATTGCGCTGCCGGCTGGTTTTCGCGCCAATGGCCTGCCGTTCGGCATCACCTTGTGCGCGCCGGCCTTTGCCGACCGGGCCTTGCTGGCTTTGGCGAAACGGCGCGAGCAATTGGCGCCGCATGCGCTGGGCGTCTCCGCAACCTTAAGCTCCGAATTACCCGACGCGAGCACTGAAGACACCTTCGGCTTCATCCGGGTCGCGGTGTGCGGCGCGCATCTGTCCGGCCTGCCGCTAAACCATCTTTTGACCGGCCGCGGCGGCGTCTTACTGCAACGCACGCACACCGCCTCGACCTACCGGCTATATGCGTTGCCGGACGGCAAGCGGCCCGGTATGGTCCGCGCCGAACCCGGCGCGGCAATTGCCGTCGAGGTCTGGGCCTTACCGGTCAGCCGTTACGGCGAATTCGTCGCCGAAATACCGCCGCCGTTGGGTATAGGCAGCGTGCAATTGCAGGACGGCACTAGCGTGCAGGGCTTCGTCTGCGAAACGGCCGCCGTGGGTGAGGCACTGGACATTACCGATTACGGCGGCTGGCGCGCCTATCTTGCCCGTCCCGACTAAACGGCTGCCGGCCGCGATCTGACTTTCCGCAACCTTAGCTATTTAAGCCGGATTTTCCGGCTGGCGGGCGCGCTTGCGTCCGAAAAACTTCGACGATTCATTTTTCGACAGGAGAACACCATGCCACACTCATCTTTACGAATCCGCGAATGGCTGTACGCCGCACCGTTATTGTTGGCGATGTCGCCATTGCCGGCCGAGGAACGCGCCGGTTTGTTAAATGGCTTATCCATGATCAACGATTTGCCCTGGATGAAAGCAGCCGGCTTGCGCGTCCATAGTTGGGCCGATGCCGGTATTGTTTACAACGCCAACGACCCCGGCGACGGTTACAACGGCACCGTGGTGTTTGCCGACCGGGCCAACGAATTCAATTTGCACCAGTTCGGCGGCGAATTGATCCGCGACGTCGATACCGGCGGCGACCATTGGGACGTCGGCGGCAAACTGACGCTGATGTACGGCAGCGACGCCCGTTTTAATACTATCAATCCCTACGGCGGCGGCCATTGGGATAACCGATTAATTGGTTCCGACGAGCGCTTTTACAAACTGGCGATCCCAAATGCCTATTTGGATATTTTTACGCCGATAGGCAAGGGCCTGACCACGCGTATTGGCCGGTTTTATACGATCATGGGTTACGAGACCGGCTTGTCGCCGGACAATTTTTTCTACACTCACCCCTATACCTTCCAGTACGGCGAGCCGTTTACCCATTTCGGCATGACCACGACTTATCCGGTCCATAAAAATCTCAGCGTGACACTGGGCGCGGTGACCGGTGGCCACACCAAACTAAACGGTGTACTGGACGGCAACGGCGCCTGGGACGGTTTCGACAAAAACATGGAAAACTGGAATTTTCTGGGCGGCGCAACCTGGACCAGCGACGATGCAGCAACCTCGTTTACCGCGACGCTGATTACCGGCGACGTCAACAGCAACAACAATCTACGCGAATTTCAGCGCCAGACCGGCATCAACAAGCGCGATAACCGCACCTTTTACAGTCTGGTATTCCAGCATAACTTTGCCGAACGCTGGCATTACGTGTTGCAGCACGACCACGGTATCGAACAACAACACCCGCTGAACAACTTCGCCGACGCCGAATGGTACGGCATCCATTCCCAATTGAAATACGACCTGTCGGATACGGTGGGCGTGGGCCTGCGCGGCGAATGGTTTAGGGATGACGACGGCGTCCGGGTGGGCCAAATGTGCCCGAGTTGTGCGGTACTGGCGACTGGGCCTGCCAATTACTATGCGGCGACAGTCGGCCTAAACTGGAAACCGGCGAAATGGTTGATGTTTAGACCTGAAGCCCGCTACGACTGGTCGCAAGGCGTCGATGCTTACGACGAACGCAATAAGGACAGCCAATTTATCTTTGGTGCCGATGTGGTTGTTACCTTTTAGGGGCTGTTGCCGTTTTTCAATCAACAGCTAATCAAATCATGCCGCGACGGTTGTTTACGGACGAATACCGGAATAAATTCAAAGCCATCCTGTTATTAACCCGGCCCTTAAATACCGTTCGCCCTGGGCTTAGGCGAGCTCAGTCCGAACGGAATGCCCGAGATAAATAGGGCCGGTCAATAGTTTGGCAAAGGCTTGTCGGCCGTTTTTCTAGGTCTAAAACGGCAGTAAACGATAGCCCCCAGCGCACCCAGGGCATGACCGTAATGATCGATTTTAAATTGCAGTTGACCGTTTGCTTTATATTCCATGCTGTTTCCGAAGGACAAAACCACCAAAAACACGCCACAGATAAGTACCGCATACAGCCACTCTTTGATGCTCAGACCCTCCTGGTCGGTGAAGTAAGCGGCAGCTAAACCGAATACGCCGCCGGAAATACCGCAGATCGCAATAGGCTCGGCATAGAACAGGATTGAGGGGATAGAGGACAAGCCGGCTACCAGCAACACCATTAAAAATCGGCCCGAGCCGACTTGCCGTTCGTACGCCGCAGCGATGCCCAGGCCGGCTACATTGGTCAGCACATGCGGAAAGTTAATGTGGATAAATAAATGCGTGATGGCTTGCAGCGGCCATAAAATCGCCGCTGCCGAAATATTGTTCAATGCAAATAAACGATAAAGCCGCTGATCGATCTCATTAAAGCCAAAGTCGCTGGTAACTAGAAAAATACTAAAAAGCAACAAACCGGAAAACAACGCCGCTTTAATTTGCTTAAAGTTTTCCAAGAAAGTCAGCGGGGCGTCTTTCAGGCTGCTCGGCGATGGTCTGTAAAACAGCAGCAGCGCGGTATAGGCTGCCGTCACAATAAAAAACAAGATCATTTAACGACGGCAATGTGTTGTTGAATATGTTTTTGCGTGGCTTCGTCAAGCTTGGCTACTTTTTCCACGCCTTTTAGCTGCGCTTTAATGTAGATATTTCGGCCGTTATTAAATGTAAATTTCATCGGCCTTTGCAGCATGCCCTTGCCGATTTTCACGGTGGCAATTTCATTGAAGGCAAAAAAGTCGTCGCTTGCAAATTTCCCCAATAAGTTTAAACGGTGAAAATGGATGCCTTTTTGAGTAACGGCAATGAAATATTGCTTCATGCTCAATACAGCCAGAGGGCCGATGATAAAAAACAACCAAAGTTTGAAAGGTTGCTGGGCGATGAAAAATCCGACTAGAGAATCTCCCGGCATTAAATTTTTCAGAATATGTGCCTTCGCCGCTTCTTTGTTCATTAAGATTCCTTATGGTCAATTATTTAATAGTGGCGTGAATTCAACTGATGCCCGCCTTGGCCGGTTGTTGAAAGCTTAACGGCTAAACCGAACTGCCGATAAATGTAGACCAACCACGAAGGGTGTCAACGGATGGGGGTGTTTGGATTAAGGTGGTGCGGGGGGATAAGCAGGTTTTTATCCCCCTTTAGAATTAACTTCTTGAGTCGGCAGGCAGAGATTTACCAAGCAAAACAGCCTTTGTAGGTTTACCCCGCCATTGTTGCAACTGCAAGTAGTGTGCAATGGTGGTCTTGCGTCTGATCTTCCCTGCGATTATTCCACCAGCGGCAAAATCAAATAATCCGTCCATTTTCGGTCGCCGTCGGCTTCGTCTTCGGTGGGCACCAGGGTTTCGTTCCAGCCGCCACCGAGAGCTTTTACCAGCATCACAGAAGCCGACAAACGTTGCCCCAACAATTGCGTAGCAGTTTGTTGATTGGCTAGAGCGGCGGTTTGTGCAGTCATCACGTTTATATAACTCACGGTACCAGCCTGGTACTGGTTATTGGTTAGCGCCAAGGCCTGTTTGGCCGCCGCCACGGCTTTGTCCTGCACCTGAGTTTCTTCCTCCAGTATCCGCAATGCGGCCAGGTTGTCTTCCACTTCCTGAAAGCCGGTAAGTACCGTTTGTCGATATCCGGCGACAGTAGCGTCGTAGGCGTCTATCGCCTGTTTATACTGGGCATTTTTGGCCCCGCCATCGAACAAGGTCAACGCCAGTCCGGCCGGCCCCAAGGACCAATAACGCCGTGCCATCGTAAACAAGGTGTCGGCGGTCGGCGACTGAAAACCGTTGGTCGAGGCCAGATTCAGCGTCGGAAAATAAGCGGCTTTGGCGACGCCGATCTGCGCATTCGCAGCGGCAATTTTGCGTTCGGCGGCGGCGATGTCCGGGCGGCGCTCCAGCAGTTCAGACGGTAGGCTGACCGGAATGCCCGGCGGCTGTGCGTCCAGAGGCGCGGGTGCCAACGCCAGTTCCGCCGGCGATTTGCCTATCAGTACCGCGATGGCATGTTCTAGCTTGGCACGCTGCACGCCCAGATCGATAGATTGGGCACGCACGGTTTCCAATTGAGTTTCCGCTTGCACCACATCGGCTTTGGCCACCACACCGACCGCATAGCGGTTTTTGGTAATCTCCAGGGTTTTCGCAAACGCCGTCACCGTTTCGTCTAAAAAGGCTTTCTGGGCGTCCAGGGTTTTCATTTGAAAGTAACTGTCCGCCAACGCCGATTGGCTGGACAGAATCAAGGCATGCAAGGTCGCGGCGCTGGCCTGCGCATTGCTGGTATTGGCTTCCACTTGGCGGCGTACGCTGCCCCATAAATCCGGCTCCCAGGCCACGCCGACCGCCTGAGCGAACAGGTTGCGCACCCCGCCCACCGCGACATTCTGGCCGGTGGCAGCGCGGAAGCGGTTGAAGGTGCCGGTCAGCGTCGCCACCGGGAGTAAGGACGATTGCACAGACTGCACTAGATGCTGGGCTTGCCGGTATTGGGCTTCGGCCTGGATGATGGACTGGTTGGCGGCGGCGACCTGTTCTTCCAGTTCGTTCAGTTTGGGGTCGTTAAAAATCTCCCACCATTTGCCGGGCAAGCCGGTATCGCGCGGCTGTGCCTGTTTCCAGCCTTTCACTTCCTTAAATTCCTCGGATATATTGGCTTGCGGGCGCACATAATCCGGGCCTACCGTACAGGCAGCCAACGGCAAGGTCAGTAAGGAAGCAAGCAACGGTGGGTTTATTCGTAAACGCATGACAATCGGTTTAGTTAGATGGAATGTGGCGCTGGGCTGGCGGCGCGGTTGGAAAAGCGGCCGTGCATCCACAGCCGGAACCGGTCGAGATACAAATAAACGACCGGCGTCGTGTACAAAGTTAACAGCTGGCTGAAAATCAGGCCGCCCACGATGGAAATCCCCAAAGGCTGGCGCAATTCGGCGCCGTAACCGCTACCTAAGGCCAGCGGTAATGCGCCGAACAGAGCGGCCAGCGTGGTCATCAGTATGGGTCTGAAGCGCAGCATGCAGGCTTGAAAGATCGCTTCCCGCGAATCCAAACCGCGCTCGCGCTCAGCCAGCAGTGCAAAGTCTATCATCATGATCGCATTTTTCTTGACGATGCCGATCAGCAAAATCACCCCGATCAGCGCAATGATGCTGAACTCCTTTTCGCAAGCCATCAAGGCCAGCAAGGCGCCGACGCCGGCCGAGGGCAGGGTGGACAGAATCGTCAATGGATGTATCAAGCTTTCGTAAAGTACGCCCAGCACGATGTAAATACTGATCAGCGCGGCCAAGACCAGCCAGGGTTGACTGCGCAAGGCTTCCTGAAACGCCTTACCCGAACCTTGAAAGCTGCCGGTGATGGCGGCCGGCAAGCCTATGTCGCGTAAGGCCTGGTTGATAGCGGCATCGGCAGTGGACATCGATATGCCGGGCTTTAAATTAAACGATAATTCGGTCACCGCAAACTGGCCTTGGTGATGAACCGACAACGGTGCGTTGCTGGGTGCAAAGCCGGCCAGCGCCGACAGAGGTACTTGCTTGGGCTGTGCCGGCGTGCCGTCGGAGCCGGCCCTGCCCGGTGCGCTGATATAGAGTTGTTTCAGGCTATCCGGTGATTGCCAGTATTGCGGCGCCAGTTCCATCACCACCCGGTATTGGTTCAACGGATTGTAAATCACCGACACCTGACGCTGCCCGAAGGCGCTGTTCAGGCTGTTGTCGATCAAGGCCTGACTGACGCCGTAACGCGCGGCCAGATCGCGGTTGACGGTCAGGCCGATTTGTTCGCCCTTGTCCTGTTGACTGGTGCTGACGTCGCTCAATTCCGGCAACCGAGCCAGCGCGGCTTGTACCTTGGGTGTCCACGCTCGCAATAAATCAAGGTCGTCGGCCTGCAGGGTGTAATCCAGCATGCCGAACGACATGCGTCCGCCTATGCGCAGTTCCTGGGCCGGAAACATATGCAAACTGGCGCCGGGAACCCGGCCTGCGGCCTTGCGCAAGCGCTCCATTACCACCTCGACGCCGTCGCGTTGTTCGTGCGGAATTAAAGTAATGAAAATCCGCGCGCTGTTACTGCTTTGCGAACTGCCGGCAAAGCCGGCGACATTGGCGACCGCTGGGTCTTTTTGCAAAATCTCGGAGATTTGCGCGAACTGTTTTTGCAGGGTTTGGAACGAGGTGTTTTGATCGGTTTGAATCTCGCCCAGTAAACGGCCGCCGTCTTGGGTTGGGAAGAAGCCCTTATCAATAGCGCCGTATAAGTAAATGTTTAAAGCAATGGTCGCCAGCAACAAGCTCAGCATGATGCGGCCATGGCGCAAGGCCCAGCCCAGGCTGATCCGGTAGATGTTTTGTATCCAATCGAAAGCTGCGCCTATGCCGTGATAGACGGCGCCGTGTTCCTTGGCTTCCTTACCCAGCCAGCGGGCGCACAGCATCGGGGTGGTGGTCAACGAGATCACCAGTGAGACCAGTACCGCCGCCGACAAGGTTACAGCGAATTCCCGAAATAGACGGCCCGGCACGCCGCCCATTAACAAAATCGGCAGGAACACCGCTACCAGCGACACGCTCATTGCCAGTACGGTAAATCCCACTTCCTTGGCAGCCAATAGCGCGGCGCGAAACGGTGCCACGCCCTCTTCGATGTGCCGGTTAGTGTTTTCCACCACCACAATCGCGTCGTCCACCACAAAGCCGGTGGAGATGGTCAAGGCCATCAACGTCAGGTTGTTGATACTAAATCCGCAGAAGTACATCACCGCACATGAACCCAGCAGGGAGGCCGGCACCGCGACGATGGGTACCGCCGCCGAGCGCGGGTTACGCAGGAACACCAGCACCACCAGAATCACCAACACCACCGCGACGAACAGGCCATGTTCGACTTCTGTAATCGAGGCACGGATGGATAAGGATCTGTCCACGACTACCGAAAGTTCGATATTGCTGGGCAAGGCCGCCCGCAACTGTGGCAGCACGGCCAATACCTGATCGACGGTCTGAATGACGTTGGCCAACGGTTGCTTGCGGATGATCAACAGCACCGAAGGTTTGCCGTTCTTTGAGCCGGTATTGCGCAAATCCTCCACCGAATCGATCGCTTCGCCCAAGTCGGCAATCGTCACCGGCGCGCCGTTGCGATACGCGACGATCAGCGGCAAATATTCCTCGGCCTTGCGGGCCTGGTCGTTCGCTTGAATCTGCCAGCGGGTGTTGGCGCTTTCCAATACGCCTTTGGGCCGGGTGACATTGGTTTGGGCGATGGTGTTGCGCACATCTTCCAAGCCAATGCCGTATTTGCTCAGGGCGTTGGGGTTCAGTTCCACGCGCACCGCGGGCAATGCCGCGCCGCCGATCTGCACTTGACCTATACCGGGGATTTGCGAAATTTTTTGTAGCAAAATCGTCGAGGCGGAGTCGTACATCTGGCCACGCGTGAAACTGTCCGAGGTCAGTGCCAGAATAAGTATTGGAGAATCCGACGGATTGTCGCGCCGATAACTGGGCCGGTTGGGCATAGTGCTGGGCAGCATACTGGCGGCGGCGTTGATTGCGGCCTGCACGTCGCGGCAGGCGCCGTCGATGTCGCGGTTTAAATCAAATTGCAATGTAATCTGCGTAGAGCCTTGGGAACTGCTGGAGGTCATTTCCGTAACCCCGGCGATTCGGCCTAGCGCACGTTCCAGCGGCGTGGCGACCGTCGCGGCCATCGTCTCGGCGCTGGCACCGGGTATCTGCGCCTGCACCGATACGGTTGGAAAGTCCACTTGCGGCAGCGAGGAGATAGGCAGATTCAAAAACGCCAGCACGCCGCATAAGGCAATGGCTATGGTCAATAAGGTAGTGGCGACCGGGCGGCGGATGAATAATTCGGACAGGTTCATGGTTGGCTTGGGTCCTTTGCCGCTTGTTCCACTTGATTCAGCCCCAGACCGGCGTTAACCCGCCGCGCCAACCTGTCCATGGTCAGATAAATCACCGGCGTGGTGTACAGCGTCAACAATTGGCTAAGCAGTAAGCCGCCGACCATCGTGATACCCAGCGGATGGCGCAACTCGGAGCCGACGCCGCTACCCAACATCAACGGCAAGGCACCCAATAGCGCGGCCAAGGTGGTCATCAAAATCGGCCGAAAGCGTAACAAGCAAGCCTGAAAAATGGCCTGCTCGGGCGGCAGATGTTGCTTGCGTTCCGCTTCCAGCGCAAAGTCTATCATCATGATCGCGTTCTTTTTGACGATGCCGATCAACAAAATAATGCCGATGATGCCGATGATGCCCAGGTCGCCGCCGGAGACTTGCAAAGCCAATAACGCGCCGACACCGGCCGAGGGCAGAGTGGACAGGATCGTGATCGGGTGGATATAGCTTTCATAGAGCACGCCCAGCACGATATACACGGTAACAATCGCCGCCAGGATCAGCCACAGCGTGTTGCCCAGCGAGGCCTTGAAGGCTTGCGCGGCGCCCTGGTATTCGCTGCGGATGGCTAACGGCAATTCGATCTCGTTTTTGGCGGCATCGACAGCTGCGACCGCATCGCCCAGCGCATAGCCGGGAGCCAGATTGAACGAGACGGTCGTCACCGGGAATTGATCCAGATGGCTGATCGCCAGCGTGGTCGGCCGTTCCGAGAGTTCGGCGATGGCCGACAACGGCACTTGCGTGCCGTTGGTGGAAGGTATGTGCAATTCGTTCAAGGCTTGCGGGCCGGTCTGCTCGGCCGGATCGACTTCCAATACCACCCTGTACTGATTGGCCTGCGTGAAGATGGTTGATACCAGACGTTGGCCGTAAGCGCTGTATAAGGCGTTATCGATTGCCGCCGTGCTGACGCCCAGGCGGCTGGCGGTGGCGCGGTCGATCTTCACAAACACCTGGCGGCCCTGGTCTTGCACGTCGCTGACTACATCGGCGAATTCCGGCCGACCTTCCAAGGCGTTTACCAGCTTGCCGGTCCAGCGGTTCAAATCGTCGATGTCGGCGCCTTCCAGGGTAAATTGGTATTGGGTGCGGCTGACCCGGTTTTCCATCGTTAAATCCTGCACCGGTTGCAGGTATAACACGGTGCCGGGCGATTCCGCCAAACGGGTTTTCAAGCGGGCGATAATCTCGTTAGCCGGCGGTCGCTGGTCGTGCGGTTTTAAATTGATCAAAAACCGGCCGCTATTGGGCGTGGCGTTGACGCCATCGACGCCGATGAATGAGGACAGGCTGTCCACGGCTGGATCTTCCAATATCAGCTTGGCCAGTTTTTGCTGTTGCTCGGCCATCGCCGGAAACGACACAGTTTGCGGCGCTTCGGAAAAGCCCTGAATGATGCCGGTGTCCTGGCTGGGGAAAAAGCCTTTCGGTATCCAGACGTACATCGCCGCGGTTAATGCCACGGTGACGAAAAACACCAGCAAGGTCGCCGCTTGCCGTTGCATTACCCAACTTAGGCTGCGGCCGTAGGTCTTGATCAACCGGCCGAACCAGTCGTCGCCGATTTCGTCTTCGCTATGGTTGCCGGTGCCGGGGCGCAGCAGTTTGGCGCACATCATCGGCGTCAGGGTCAACGACACCACCGCTGAAATCAAGATCGCTACCGCCAGCGTAATCGCAAATTCCCTAAACAGCCGGCCTACAACATCGGACATGAACAGCAGCGGAATCAATACCGCCACCAGCGAAAAAGTCAGCGAGATAATGGTAAAGCCGATCTGCGCCGAACCTTTCAATGCTGCTTGCAAGGGTGTTTCGCCGCGCTCGATATAGCGGGAGATGTTTTCGATGACGACGATGGCATCGTCCACCACGAAGCCGGTGGCGATGGTCAACGCCATCAGGGTTAAATTGTTGATGCTGAAATCGGCCAGATACATCGCCGCAAAGGTGCCCACTAAAGACAGCGGCACCGCAACCCCGGGGATGATGGTGGCTGGGATATTGCGCAGAAACAGGAAGATCACCATCACTACCAGCGCCACGGCCAGCAATAGCTCGAATTGCACATCGTGCACCGAGGCGCGAATGGTTACGGTACGGTCGGTTAAGGGCGTGACTTCTATGCCGGGCGGCAGCGAGGCTTGCAGTTTGGGCAGCAATTCCTGAATCCTATCCACCACCTCGATCACATTGGCGCCGGGTTGGCGCTGGATGTTGATGATGACGGCTGCATTGTCGTTGGCCCAGGCGGCTAGGCGCACGTTCTCGGCGCTGTCCACAACTTCGGCGACGTCCGCCAGTTTGACCGGCGCGGCGTTTTTGTAAGCCACCACCAGCTCGCGGTATTCGGCTGGCGAACGCAATTGATCGTTGCTGTCTATCGTCGCGGCGCGAGTTGGGCCGTTGATTGAGCCTTTGGGTTGATTGACGTTGGCGGCGGCAATCGCGCTGCGCACGTCTTCCAGGCTGATGCCGTATGCGGCCAGCGCTTTGTGATTTGCCTGAATCCGTACCGCTGGGCGCTGACCGCCGCTGATGCTGACCATGCCGACGCCGGGTAATTGGGCGATTTTTTGCGCCAGACGGGTATCGACCAGATCCTCTACCTTAAATAAGGGCAGCGATTTGGCGCTGACCGCCAGCGTCATGATCGGTGTGTCGGCCGGATTGACCTTGCTGTAAAGCGGCGCTTGCGGCAAATCGTCGGGTAGGAAGTTGGCGGCGGCGTTGATCGCGGCCTGCACGGTTTGCTCGGCAACGTCCAGATCCAAGTGCAAGTTAAACTGCAAGGTGATCACCGACGCGCCACCGGAACTGGTGGATCTCATTTGAGTCAAGCCCGGCATTTGTCCGAACTGCCGTTCCAGCGGCGCGGTGACGATGGAGGTCATCACTTCCGGGCTGGCGCCGGGATACAGGGTGGTGACCTGGATGGTTGGATAATCGACCTGCGGCAGCGCCGAGACCGGTAACAGCCGATAGGCCAGTATGCCGACCAACAACAAAGCCACCATCAACAGGGAGGTGGCTACGGGCCGTAGGATGAATAGGCGCGAAGGATTGAAGCCGGCCTTGCCCGGATCGCTAAGACTCATGACTTATCCGCGCCGCCTACGTTTGCCGGGTTCGTCTTCCGGCTTGGGATGCAATTCCGGTTTGGCGGCGACCGCTTGTCCGTCTTTCTCGGCCACATCCACCACGCCGCCGTCCTTGACCCGGTCTATGCCGGTGAGGATGAGTTGTTCGCCGGGGGCCAGGTTGTTTTGGATAGCCACCTTTTCGCCTTCGCTGGGGCCGGGTTCGACGCGGCGCAAATGGGCAATATTTTCGGCATCGACCACGTACACAAACGCGCCCTGGGTATCGTGTTGCAAGGCGCTGCTGGGTATCTGCGTGACGCCGTGCAAGGTATCCAGATGCATGCGCACGTTAACAAATTGATTAGCAAACAGGGTTTGCTCCTGATTGTCGAATTGCGCCTTTAGTTTGATGGTGCCGGTGGTCGGGTCGATCTGATTGTCCAGCGCGGTAAGCTTGCCTTCCGCCAGCTTCAGCTTGCCGCCTCGGTCGTAGGCCTCTATTTTAATAGCCTGACCGTCGCGATAGCGCTTTACTACCTCCGGCAATTTATCTTCCGGCAAGGTGAACACCACGCTGATCGGCTGTAATTGGGTGATTACCACCAAACCGTTGGCGTCGTTGGCGCGAACGATATTGCCTTGGTCGATCTGCCTTAGACCGGCGCGACCCGAGATCGGCGCGGTCAGCTTGGCGTAACCGATTTGCAACTTGGCGCTATCGACCAAGGCCTGATCCATTTCCACGTTGCCTTGATATTGCTTGACCTGCGACGCCTGGGTGACGGTTTGCTGGGCGGCGATGGAATCTTGAGCCAGCAAGGTTTCATAACGGGCATGATCCAGTTCGGCGTTTTTTAACAGTGCCTGGTCGCGCAGCAACTGGCCTTGGGCTTGTTGTAACTGCACCTGAAACGGCCGCGGGTCGATTTCTGCCAGCAGATCGCCAGCCTTGACCATTTGCCCTTCGCTGAACGCCACTTTCACCAGTTCGCCGTCCACTCGCGGCTTGACGGTCACGGTACGTAGTGCGGTGACGGTGCCCAGTGCATTCAGATAGACCGGAAAATCCCCGCTGCTAGCGGATTGGATGGCGACGACGGCCGGCGAGTCTTGCTGCTCGAAAAAGCGCCGGCCCTTGCCGCCGCGCTCCGCTTTAGCGTCCGGGGCGGCTTCTCTGTGATGAAAATAAACGCCGGTCCCGGCCAGGCTCACGGCTAATATCGCGCCGGTCCACAGCCAGGGCCGGCGCTTGCTCGACGACGGTATGTCGGAAATTTGTTGGTTCATACTTGGATGCGTTTAGGTAAGGTTTGCGAACGGATGGTATGGATGCCGGCCAGCGTAAGTCCTGGGCCTGTTCGGGGACTCACTCGGCCTGTGAGTTAAGGTGTCGACAAGCAATAACACCCGTGGCTTTAAATTCATCTCTGCCGGGAATAAGCGAATTTCCGACGCTGTTTCAGCGATTCAGCGTCGGAGAATTGCGAGCGGTCAGTCATTAGCCGCCGGAATGCAAGATACCTGGAATGGCTGGATTTATTTTGCCACTCTAGTTAGGCCAACCGCCGCTCGTAAATCCGCAAGGGTTACCACGCGCGGGCCATGCAATGCAGCTATTTGGCCAACATCCAATTTAAGCTTTTGAATGGTTTCATACAGGTTTAGTGAATAAGGATTCACCGAGGTGGGCGCTGGGGCGTTGGTGGCTTGCGGAGTATAAGCATCCGCTTCTATCAATATCTTTTCTTTGGGCAAATACACCGCGACAAAGGCGTCGTTATGGCTGTTGCCAGTCAAGGAATGAATCTCGATGTTACGTTTGCCATCAGAAATTACTTGCTTACCGGCAAAGTTAATGAAGCTTGGGGATTTTTTGGACTTCTCCAGATTATCTGGGCGAATGCTGTGGGGAGCAGACCAAATTTTTTCGTAATAGGCTTGATTGGGCTCATGGGTGACGATCGTGGCCCCTGTATCGACAAAGGTGCGCAACCCGCCGCTGTGATCAAAATGTGCATGGGTGTTAATCACATACTTGATCGGCTTATTGGGGATGGTTTCCTTCAGTTTTTCGATCAGAGCAAGTGAGCGCTCTTCGTTCTGCGGCGCCTCTACCAAGACAATATGGTTAACTTGTTCGATGGCCACGCTATGGTGCGTACCACCAGTCAAATAATAAACGCCATCGGCCATTTTATTGGCCGCAACGATGATGTTTGGTTTCTTGGCGGCCTCTGCGGGTACCGCGATGTCTACTGTCGGGTTGGCGTTTACCGTTGTGACGTTCAAATCCAATACCGGATAGCCGCCTTGCAGACGCACGATATGGCTGGGAAATACGCCACCGTCAAATACCTTGTAGTCGCTGTATTGAGTTTCTACCAAGGTATCGCCCAATACCGGGTTGTCAATCCAGGTTTTAACATTGGTCAATTGATGGTTGGCGTTCAGAGTGCCCTGGTAGCGATATTTGCCGTCCAAGGTAAAGGACACTTCGGTGTCGTTGCCTTTTTCTTCGATTGTGGCCTGATGGGTCTGCGCAGCTCTTAAAAATCCTTGTGGCGTGGCCCATATTTCCGCGGCGCGCTCTTCTGTTGTTGTCGGTTGCGAGGTGATGGTGGGAGTTGCGCTGCTGGCGCCTGCGGCAGGCGGGGCAACATTCCAGGCATACGGACCGCTGACGTACTGATCAGACTTCTGCTCGGTTGGTTGTGGCCGATTGCGTCCCGGCTCTATCTCTTGCAAGCGACTAATTTGCACGCGGGCGCTGGCGGTTTCGTAATTGATGTCGGCCGTGTAGTTTTTCAGCGCAAAGGGCGGCCAGGGTAAATCGGGACTCGGCGCTTGTCCGAACTGATACCAGCGGCCTGTTCCGCTAAATTGAATGCTTTTGACCTGGGTGGCACCGGTGGCGTCGCTGGCTAAATTGAGGCTATTTTGATGTAGCGAACTGCAACCGGCGATGATAAACGCTGTTAAACCAGCCGTTCGGTATAGCAATTTGTGCATGTTAACTCCTGTCGATTTGAAATAGATTCTGCCAAAGTGGGATTCGGTGTCGGTCAAGCTATGATTTATTTGATCAACACACGTTTTGCCCAAAGATTCTTGATCCATGCCGTTTTTCGATCAGTAGGCTCATAAGCAAGTAAATGACGATCATCGATGAGCTACTTGATCGTGGTTATTGGTCAATTGAGCAAATGTCGTGCCGCTTATTTTCAATCCTTAAAATTCATAAGGATCTGCTTGTGGGGGGGGCTGGAATCGACGGGCGATTGCTGCTGAGCTAGCAATGTTTGTTGTTCAGATGTTTGTGTAGAGGCAGGCCAAGACCTAAGTATTTGCGATGTGGGGTGTTAGCTAAACATGCGAAATTACGGGCTCGGCGGTTTGGGTGGGGCTTGTCGTCGTTATGCTAATTTCTGAAATACACATCGAAATATATCGTTTTTAAAGAGAGTCTAGCGCTGTATAGAATTTTCCTAAGCTTTTCACTGAGGGAAACCTTGTATGCCGTTCTCAAAAATTTCACTAGCTTTGTTGGGTTCCGTTACCGCGTTGGCGGCATACGCGCCTGCCGCGAATGCCACCAACGGCTATTTTGCGCACAGCTACGGCGCCAGGAGCAAAGCCTTGGCGGGGGCGAGTACAGCTTTTGCGCAGGATGCGATTGTTTCAGCGATCAATCCAGCCGGTCTGGCGTATGTCGGCGATCGTCTGGATTTGGAGCTTGAATTATTCAGTCCGCATCGCGAGTATCGCGTTAATGGCGGCGGCATGTTAGCGACCGGGTCGGTCGAAAGCGACAGCGAGTATTTCCCGGTGCCGACCTTGGGTTGGAGTTACAAATTAGACGCTGAGCAAACCCTCGGTTTGGCCATGTACGGCAATGGCGGCATGAACACCGATTACAAGCCACTGGTCAACGGCAATGGCTTGTTTACCGGCGCTAACGGTACCTTCGGCGCAGGCCGCACCGGTATCGATATGGCCCAGGCCTTTATCGTAGGCACCTACGCGCATTCGTTTGCCAAAGGCCGATATGCGTTGGGAATTTCGCCGATATTCGCGGCGCAGACTTTCAAGGCAAGAGGTTTGAGTACATTCGGTCAGTTCGGTTTTTCCAGTGAACCGGATCATTTATCGGATCAGGGGCGCGATTATTCTTTCGGCGCCGGTTTTCGGATAGGCGGTTTGGCTGAGTTGCTGCCAGGGCTGCGGCTGGGTGCGTCTTACAAAAGCCGCATCTACATGTCCAAGTTTGAACGCTATTCGGGCTTATTTGCCCAGGGCGGTGGTTTCGATATTCCGGACAGCTTTAATGTCGGTTTGTCCTGGGACGTTACCAAGGCGCTGACCACCAACTTTGATGTCGAGCATATCCGCTACAGCGAGATTAAATCGGTCGGCAATACCTTCCAGGGCAATTTGCTGGGGCACGCCGATGGCCGAGGTTTTGGCTGGAACGACATGACGATTTATAAAGCCGGGGTGCAATGGCAGCAAAGCCAGGATTGGATTTGGCGCGGCGGCCTAAGTTACGGGCAGCAACCCATAGAAGGCTCCGAGGTGCTGTTCAATATTCTGGCGCCTGGGGTGCAGGAATGGCACTTGACCGGCGGCTTAAGTCACGCGCTTAGCAAACAAGACGAACTCAGTTTTGCTTTCATGTATTCGCCGCAGAAAACCATCACCGGCCCCAATCCATTGAGTCCGGGACAATCAATCGATTTGTCGATGAGCCAGTTCTCCTTGCAATTCGGCTGGTCGCGGCGCTTTTAACTTATTCAGGGCGCTCCTCCCTTCAAGCGCCGATAAGGCGCTTCTTTTTTACTGACTTTTACAAAATTTGCCGATGACTTTTCCCGCTGCTAAACGAATCGCCAACTTATAGCCATCCGATATCCGTTTAATGACCCGCGAATGCGAACGCGTTGGCGGAATTAACCTGGGGCAGGGGCTGGGCGATTTGCCGGCTCCGGCGCTGGTACGCGACGGTGCTATCAAGGCTATTCAAGACGGCCTAAATACCTATACGCCTTCCGAAGGCGTGCCGCCATTACGGCAGGCGATTGCCGCCAAACTGAAGCGAGACAATGGTCTGGAAGTCGATGCGGATAGCCAGATTGTGATTAGCGGAGGTACGACGGGTGCATTCGCAGCCACCTTAACGGCGCTATTGAATCCGGGCGATGGCATTTTGCTGATGGAGCCTTACTACGGCTACCATCTGAATACGATTTTGCTCAACGGCCTGGAACCGCAATTTTTAACCTTGACGCCACCAACTTTCGCCCTCGACGAAGCAGAGTTGCGTGCCGCCTTAAAACCCAACACCCGGGCAATCGTGGTCTGCACGCCCAGCAATCCCAGCGGGAAGCTATTCAGTGCCGCCGAGTTGGCAATCATCGAGCGAGTGGCTGAACAGCATAATCTGTTGGTGATTTCCGATGAAATATACGAATACATCACCTATGACGGCGTGCCGCATATTTCCCCGGCCAGCGTCGGCAATCTGGCCAAGCGTACCGTCAGTATCATGGGCTTTTCCAAAACATTTAGTATTACCGGTTGGCGCCTGGGCTATGCGGTCGCCGAACCGGGATTGGCGCAGGCTATTAATCTGGTTAACGACCTGCTCTACGTGTGCGCGCCGTCGCCTTTGCAATATGGCGCAGCGGCGGGCTTGCAGGCGCCGCCGGACTATTTCCAGCAGTTGCGAGCACAGTATCAACGCAAGCGCGACATAATTTGCGCTGGCCTGCAGGATGCAGGGTTGACGCCGCTGGTGCCGCAAGGTGCTTACTACGTATTAGCCGACATCGCCCATTTAGGTTGTCCCACAGCCAAGGCCGCAGCATTAGCTATTTTGGAACAGACCGGTGTAGCCAGCATTCCGGGCAGTTCGTTTTATCAAAGCGCCGCCGGCGAGGGGTTGATTCGGTTTTGCTTCGCTAAGGATGACGCTACCTTGCATGAAGCGGTTAAGCGCTTGAGTAACTTCCACCCTTGATTAACTTGCTAAAGGCTTTCAACCAAAATATTGCCTGGCTTTTGCTTACTGTAAGTTGTTTAAACAACAGGCAGTCAACAATTGCTGCGCGTGAGGCAGCAGTAGGTCTTCGGCAAAAAATCTAAATACTTGGCTAAACAAAGGCTTGAGAGCTGGCACATAAATTGAGTTACGAAAGGAATTAAGCATTCATAAAACACCATGTCCAAACCTACCGTTTCCCGACTCGCCAGCACCCGTATCCCCACGGCGTATGGCGACTTTCAACTCTGCTATTACAGCAATACCCTGGATAACAAAGAGCATCTGGCCTTTGTGATGGGCAATGTCACCGATGCAGAAAATGTAATGGTGCGCATTCATTCAGAGTGTTTTACCGGCGATGTGCTGGGCTCCAGACGTTGCGACTGCGGTGAACAGCTGGACCGCTCGCTGCAATTGATCGCCAGCCAAGGCACTGGCGTTTTAGTGTACCTACGACAGGAAGGCCGTGGCATCGGTTTATTGCAAAAACTGCGCGCCTACAACCTACAAGACCAGGGCTACGACACGGTGGACGCCAATCTGTTGTTGGGCCACGGCGCCGACGAGAGAGACTATTCATTGGCGGCCCGCATTCTCGAAGAACTGGGTGTCCATTCGATACGCCTGATGACCAACAATCCCGCAAAGATTCATGCTCTCGAAAGCGAAGGTATCCGCGTCAACGCCCGTTTTCCGTTGGAAGCCACAATCAATTCGGACAACGAAGGCTATCTGCTCACGAAAGTTCGACGCATGGACCACTTATTAAAAGTCAAACCCGCCGCTGCTAGGGTAAGCGTGAGAACCGCGCATGATTGTGAACCAGCAGATTGAGCGCTGGCTGACCGCCCAAACCGCGTTTTTCGAATCAGCAGAACGGCCATTTGTTACGCTGAGTTATGCGCAAAGCTGGGATGGCAGCATCACTACTCGCGCCGGCGAAACTCTTGGCTTGAGCGGCTCTGAATCGCGGCGTTTAACCCACCAACTCCGCAGTCTGCACGACGGCATCCTGGTCGGTATCGGCACGGTGCTGACCGACGATCCGCAACTGACGGTGAGAGAATGCCGGGGCAAAAACCCGCAACCCATCGTCTTGGATAGCTGCTTACGCACACCGCCGACCGCTCGCCTGTGCCAACGCACCGACAAAGAGTGTTGGCTGTTAACCTGTTTAAAACCCGATGTCGAATTTGACGGCAACGCCGAAATCATCACCTTAGAGGGTGATGACGATGGGCGTGTTGATCTGTCGGCAGCCCTGCAACGACTTTGGGAAAAAGGCATCCGGACGCTGATGGTGGAGGGAGGCAGTCAGGTCATCACCGCATTTTTAAAAGCCCAGCTGGCCGATGCATTGGTATTGACCATTGCGCCGACTTTGGTCGGCGGATACAAGGGCGTCGGCAATCTGGATTTGGGCTGTAAAAGCCAGTTGCCGCAGATTCGTCCGCTGCATTCGCAGATGCTGGGACAGGATTTGATCATGTGGGGCAATCTGCATTATCGGGAGCCAGCTTTAGCGTGAAAGCCCATCAGCTTTGGTTTACCAGGCCCGGAGAAGTTGAAATCCGCGAGAACAACTCGCCGCCGCTGGAACCGGGGCAAATTCTGGTGAAGAGTGATTGCTCCGCAATCAGCGCCGGTACGGAAATGCTGGTTTACCGGGGTCAATTGCCCACGGATATCACGTTGGACGCCTCGCTGCCGACCTTACAGCAACAAACCGCTTATCCCTTGCAATATGGTTATGCTTGTGTCGGCCACGTCGAACAAATCGGCGCTGGCGTCGATGCTACTTGGTTAGATAAGCGCGTGTTTTCGTTTCAGCCACACGCTAGCCATTTTATCGCTGCACCCGATCACCTGATTGCTGTGCCGGAGGATATCGAAGCGGAAGCGGCGGTATTTTTAGCCAACATGGAAACGGCTGTTAATCTGGTGCTGGACGGTAGTCCGGCTCTAGGGGAAAAAGTCGCAGTGTTGGGGCAGGGCATCGTTGGCTTGTTGTTATCCAGTGTATTGGCCCGTTTTCCGTTGGCGAAGTTGCTGGCTGTGGATGACATCAGTAAACGTCGTAATTACGCTGAATGGTTGGGTGTACATCGAAGTTTTGATCCGAAGTCTGATGACCAAATAGCCGATTTGAAAGACGCCTTAAAATTGCCCGTGGAACTATCGGCAACCCCGAACTCCGGTGCGGATCTGATCTACGAAGTCAGCGGAGCGCCGGAAGCTTTGAATCTGGCTATCGACTTGTGCAGCTACTCCGGTCGTATTGTGGTCGGCAGCTGGTATGGCAACAAGTCCGCGCCAGTGCAATTAGGTGGTGTGGCCCATCGCAATCGAATCAAATTCATCAGCAGTCAGGTCAGTAGCATTGCGCCGGAATTGTCTGGACGTTGGGATAAAGCCCGCCGCTTCCAGCAGGCTTGGCAGATGATTCGACGGGTGAAGCCGCAAGCGCTGATCAGTCATCGCATGCCAATTGACCAAGCAGCAGACATTTACAAGCGGCTGGATCAGGAACCGCAGCAAGTCTTGCAAGCCATATTTACTTATTAAAACTCCAACGCTATTTACTTCCCCTATTTTTTCAAACAGGGGAGTAGTCACCAAAGAACCCAAGGAAAAAAATAATATGTACAGCGTAGCCGTCAGTCGAGATTTCATCGCCAACCATTACTTAATCGGCGGCGACTGGGGCACTGAAAATCAGCCCCACTCCCACCATTACATCGCGGAAGTACGCATCGACGGCGAGCAACTGGATCAGCACGGTTATCTGGTGGACATCGTCGCCATCGAAGCGGCTTTGAATGACATCGTGGCGGATTTTCGTGATCAAATGCTCAACGATAAGCCGGAGTTTGCCGGCTTAAACCCCAGCATCGAGCACTTTAGCCGCATCATCTGCGAAAAAATCGTCGCCGCCGTTAATCCACCGGGAACAGGCAGGTTGCGGGTAAAACTCTGGGAAAACGCGACGTGCTGGGCAGCTTACCGCTTGGCTTTCTAATCCGGTAAGCACCGTGCATGTAGTCTTGCTGGTCATTGGCGACATGAATAGCGTCAGCGGCGGCTATCTGTATAACCGCAAGCTGGTGTCTTACCTGCGAAGCCGAGGTGATCAGGTCAGCATCATCAGTCTGCCGCCGCACAATTATTGGTGGTTGTTGGCCGAGAATATTGTCGGCGATTTATTGGAAAACATCGCCGCTGCCAAGCCGGATATTCTGATTCAGGATGCCATGGTTCATCCAGCCGTGTTTTATTTGAATAGGCGCATCAGCAAGCAGCTCGGCATTCCGCTAATTGCCCTGGTGCACCTGCTGGCTAGCATAGACCAAGCTCCTTGGCACAGCGCCTGGCTTTACCGGATTGTTGAACGCCGTTATTTGCAAACGGTGGACGGCATCATCGCCAACAGCCAGACCACCCTAACTCAAATCCGTCAGCTGTTGGCCGGTGCGTTACCGCCACACTGCATCGCAGTGCCCGCCGGTGACAATTTTGCCGATAGCAACATAGACCCGGCAGCCGTTTTGAAGCGCGCGCTGGAGCCCGGACCGCTGAGAATATTGCTGGTGGGTAATGTCATCCGCCGCAAGGGCTTGCATGTCTTGCTGAAAGCCCTTAGCCAATTGCCTGTAAAGGACTACCAACTCAGCGTGGCCGGACGGCTGAATATGGAACCCTGCTATGTCGCGCAAATTAAAACCCTGATTCGAGATGCTGGATTAAACCAAAGCGCGTCCTTGCTCGGTCCCGTGCAAGGTGAAGCGTTAGCCGATTTATATCGGCAACATCATCTATTAGTCATGCCGTCCGCTTACGAAAGTTACGGCATTGTCTATGTGGAAGCCCAGCAATTTGGCTTGCCGGCGATCGGCACAAGGTCTGGCGCTGCGTGGGAGATTATTCGTGAGGGGGAAAACGGCTATTTGATCGAACCTGAAAGTCATGGCGCCTTAGCCAATTTACTGCACACCCTGCATCAGAATCGTCATCTACTGGCGCAATTAGGCGCCAATGCACTGCATGCATACGCCGCCCAGCCAAAATGGGAGACAAGTTGCGCCGACATCCGCGCTTTTTTATCCGATCAAGTCAGGGCCGGGCAAAGTCGATAAACGCTCAGCCGTTCGCCAACAGCCGCGTGCGCCGGCTGGCAAGTCCCTGTCGGGCGCAGCCATCGATGTAATGATGCAGCGCCACCTGGGCATTGGTTTTAGAGGAAAACGGCCCTCTCCGGCCTTCCCGAGTCAAAAAGTACCAGGCGGGCAGCCCGGTACCAGGATTAACCACGGACAAAAATCGTTCGGTACGAAACATAGTATTTTCTTTGTAAACTCTTGATATAAGAAAACTCCTACCATTATTTATGCCATGTTTTTTAGCCCTGCCAAGACTGACTTTAATACTCCAGATTGGCAAATAATTGTTGCTGGGGATACTGATACTGTTGATTGGGTGTTTGGAAAACAAAGTGTCATGGTTTTAAGTCATTTGATGGGTTTCGCTTTGCTCTACCCATCCTACGGTCCTGGTACTGTTGCTTGGGTGCTTGGAAAACAAAGTTTTGTCATTTCAAGACATGACTCACTGGGTTAGGCTTGGTCTAAACTCAATGGGCTTTGTAGGATGGGTAGAGCAAAGCGAAACCCATCGCTAACTTCAAACTTACCCCGAAAAAAGATAAATGACCGAATACCGTCGCCATCGAGTCCAAGGTGGCACTTACTTTTTTACGGTAAATCTGGCCGATAGAAGCCAAACACTACTGACGGAGCATATTGAGATTTTGCGAGAATCCTTCCGTACTGTTAAGCAAAAGCATCCATTTACAGTGGAAGCAATTGTAGTATTGCCGGAACATCTGCATGCCATTTGGACCCTACCTGAGGGTGACGATGATTTCAGTTTACGTTGGCGACAAATAAAATCAGAATTTTCCAGGCATATTGAAATTGGTGAGAAAATTTCCCATAGCCGTATTCGTAAAAATGAAAGAGGAATATGGCAAAGACGATTTTGGGAACACCGAATAAAAGACGAGAATGACTTTGCCAGACATGTGGATTACATTCATTTCAATCCAGTAAAACATGGTCATGTCACAACCGCTGCGGATTGGCCTTATTCATCGTTTCATCGATATGTTAAGCGAGGGATTATTCCCGCTAATTGGGGCGGAGTGGCGGGATTGGAAAATGATTTAAACTTGGGATAATGGTGGTTATGGGTTTATTTGATGGGTTTCGCGTTGCTCTACCCATCCTACGGTCCAGTTGCTTGGATGTTTGCAAAACAAAGTTTCGTGGTTTTATAGTGTGTCTAGTTCGAATAGGCTTTTTTGTTAAACTGGGTTTGTTTTCGTAGGATGGGTAGAGCGTCAGCGAAACCCATCACTATCCTCAAGCCATTTCCGTTTTATTCCATGCGGGCGACACACTATTTTGACTTACGATACGCACTACTCTATATTCTGGATCATTTTGTTCAGTTAGAACATTAATCATTATTATCAGAGCTTGGAAAGCAAAATGCATCATGATCCTCAAAAAAATATTCAATTTACATTGTCTTTCGAAGGTAACGACTCTGATCGAAACTTAATTGATTATTACGATGTAGCCCAGGCTTTGACGGGCTTTCAAAGGTCGATCGCTCTTACTACCCACTTGGTTCTTAATAGCGAAATTATTACACAGGCTCCTTCATTGAAGGGGGCAAAAATATATGCCTTTCCTGCTGAGCAAGGAAGTTGGAAATCCACTGCAGTTATCTCTTTTATTGGTATGGGCATTTATAATGTAGCAACGCTGGAAAACAACTCTCCTCTTGGGCATATTGTTTACTCACTATACGATTATGTCGTTTCAGAATCGCTTGGAGTTCATGTCGATTACAACAAATCTCTTGGTCAGTTATATGAAGAGGCAAAAAAATATAATATAAAAGTAAAGCCAGTAACACAAAGTCAAGCAGACTCCCTTCTTGAAAAGTGTTCTACAGCAATTGGGGAAATGCACAGACCAATTTATAAGAACAAAACTGCAGAATCTGCAAACATTTACTGCACTTTGCCTGACCGACCAAAACTCCAAATTAATACAAAGCTCACTTTAGAAAGTTATGATTTTCTATTCGAAACTAGAATCACAGAAGTTCCCGAACAATTCTTCGGCAGAGTTTCTAGTTATAACAGCAACACCTACAAAGGACGGGTTTTTATTCCTGAATTTGGACGGCCGGTAGTATTTGAATTGAATCAACATGCCAGAAATCAAAAATCAATATCTCTAATCACATCAAGCCTTAGTGCAAATGCTGTAAACGATTATGCTGACAGTAATAGCTCTATTAAAATATCTGCATTCCGTAATACTAGCCGCTCAGGACATCTTAAAAGTTTGATTATTATTACCGTAGGCTAGCTCAGTTGTATTTTGAGCAGAGCCGCTGAGCCGAACGGAGTGAAGCGTATCACTCGCGAACGATGGGCTTCCTTTCGTCAGCCCATCCAATAAGCTACACGGTGCACACGCTAATCGTGCCCACCCTCTCAAACCAACCTAATCCGCCGCAAAGCAATAAAAATAGCCCGCGCCGCCGGTGCTGACCAGGTTTTCCTGGCTGCAGCCTTTGCTGTCGTGGGTGGAGTTCCAGGAGACATTGCCGCCGGTGGCGCCGCGGTTGGTGCGGTCGGAGTGACCGACACGAACGCTGCCTTCACCACTGCTGGTGTAGTTTTTACAGGTGTGGTCGGCGGCATCGGTGTAGGCGCGACCGTCTGGTTTTGTACCTGTGATCAGGTCGTGTTGGTTTGGTGTGGCGCCCACGCCGTTGATTTGCGCGCCTTTTTCGGTGAGGTTTGTGGTGCGGTGTACGTTGTTACCCAACTGGCCCAGTTCCACGGTGTCGCCGTGTAGATGGGCGACATCATTGGCGACAATCGCGCCGTTGGCGTTAGCCCAAGGCCCGTTACCGATCCGGTCGCGGGCGTTGACGGCGGGTTGGTCGGCGGTGGCCTGGGTGCTCAAATAAGCGCGCCAGGTACGGTTGCCGGCTCCGGCATCAGTCGCCAGTTTTTGGCAATGCGCATCGGCGCCCGCCAAGCCGCCAAGATCAGCACCCTTGCCAGAACCGACACTGGTGACAAAAAAGCCTAACGGTGGCTTAGGGGCGTCGCTGGGGGCCTGTTGAGCGAGGGCTGCGTTAGCGCTCAGAATGAGCAGGCCGGCAACAAAGCTAGTTTTTTTCATGCATTTTCTCTCTAGTTATGGGTTATCAAAACGGATACCTTGAGCAAGGTTCCCGTCCCTAAAACTGCACTAATCGTGCCGTATTTATTCACCAGGAAATGCCGTCGTTGAGCAGCATGAATGCGTGCGAGCTGTTGCGATACAGACAGAGCTTGCTGATACCCTGCCTTTAGATAAGCACTTGCGCTACCTACTTGCCTGTAACAAGCGCAAGCAACCCAGGCCGCCTATGAGAATAATGGCATCGCGTAAGCGCATTAAGGCAATCAAGCCAATCGCCGCATCAGCCGGCAAACTCAAGTATTGAAACGCCCAAAACAGCGCCGCCTCCAAGGACCCAATCCCGCCCGGCAACGGTAATAAAAAAGACAGGCGCATGGCCACCAAAATGACCAGGAACGTAGACATATCCAAGGCAAGATCGAATACGCCGAGCAGTAGCCATAACTCCAATAGCAAACCAGCCCACCCGCACAGAGAGAGTAGAAAGGCTTTGCATAGTGCGGCCTTACCTGAAGCGACGGTTGCCTTTAAGTCGCTACCCAAGTGGTGCCAATGCGTTTCTATGTGTTGCAAGCGCGGATGATGCTGCCAGCGCCGGGCCAGGCGGTTTAGCCAGGCTAATACCCGTTCCGGCCGCTTTAAAATAAACCAGCCGAACAACGATAAAGCCAGCAAGATACCGGCAAGTACCAGCAGGATTTCCCGCCAGTTGGTGACAGCGCCGACCGGCGAAGCCAGCAACAAAAGCACCGCCAGGACCAGGATACTGAAGTTGATCCAAAGCTCGTAAAACCTATCCAGACCCAATGTCAGCAACGCGCCGTGCAGCGGCAGATGGCAGCGCTTGTGCAGCCAGAAAATCTGCAGTGGCTCGCCGCCGAATTGCGGGCCGGGCGTGATGAAACTGACGGCTTGGCCGGCTTGGCGAATCATCAGTAACTGACCAACACCGACCGGTAATTTCAGCACGTTACTCAACACCCACCAACGCTGGGCAGCGAGCAAAATAATGGCGAGATTCAGCCCTATCCAGGCCAGCCATTGGTTGAAAGAAAGTGTGCCAATGGTCAGGGTGATAGTGGCGAGCGGCAATTGGCTAAGCACCGCGCCAACCATCAGTAACGCTGGCACCCACAACAAAATTGGCAGCGCTCTATGCCAGGTCATCAGGCCCCGTCATAGCGTTGAATCCATGCGTCACCCCATGACCATAGGCTATAGTGGCCAGTGCCCAGCAACAAAATCCAGCTGGCAGTAAAAATCACCAGGTAAGAGCCAACTGGATGGCTAGCGGGCGGATAATGCCAGCCAAACCATATCAGCACGCTCAGCGCTCCTAAGCGTCCGGCCAAGCCAAGCACAACAAGGCTTGCGACCAGCAACAAACCATATGCCGTGACATTGCCTGCCGGATCGTTGGCATCCGCTATCAGCAAAAACAGCAGCAAGGCTAACAAGACACGCAAGCCCGGCTGAAAATACTGTTCGCTCCATTCTGCCAAGCGCCCATAAGCCAGCGGCGTTAACCCACCGCAAACCACCCACCAGTCCGTCGCAAACCCGAACAGCACCGGTAGCATGAAGGCAATACCGGCGATAACGGACAACTCAGGATCAAGTAGCGGCCAAAGCGCCACCGCGACGAAAGCCATTTGAAAGCCCGCCAAGGTGCGACGCAGCGGATTTTCCGGCAAGGGGTGTAGCGGCAAACCCCCTAAACAACGGCGTTGCAAGCCCCAGCGGTACACATAATAAGCCGCGCTTAACAGCAGATAAGAGAACTGCAATTTGCCCAAACCGATCGCCAATAGCGGCGCAATCACCAGTCCCAGCGCGTCGAAGCTAATGTCCAATTCATTGCCAAGCAAGCTTACCTGTCCGCTACGGCGCGCGGCGAACCCGTCCAAACGGTCCAGGATAGCAGCGAGGGTATAGCACAAGGCCGGTAGCCACATAGTCGCGGTGAGCGTTTGCGGCATAAACAAAAAGCCGCCGGTCAGCGCTATGCAACCGCCGCGCAAGATGGTTATACGATTTCCCCAGCCTAAAGTAACGTAGAGCGGTGCCTCTGCTTTGGCACGATTCAATGCTAAGCGCTGCCACACGCAACGGCAGACATAAGCCCAAATCAGACTCGCCAAAATCATCCATTGGCCAGCGAGCATCCAGTTCTCCTCAAGACCGAAAAAACCAAAGCCGATCAGCAGCACACCGACGCCCAATATGGCGATGGTGCGCACTTCGTGTTGCAGTAAATTTAAGGCGGTGTTTTCGGTTGCTTGCATGTTTTTCAATTACTGAATCAGATCATTCGACAAGCTTGTATGGTAAAGGTTAAGAGAATCGGGGAGACTTTGGTTGTCGGGATGGAGGGACATCGACAAGCATCTGCTAAGACAGACCTCACTGAGAAATCATCCCATCGCGTCTTCCAGAGTCGATGAAGAATCTAGCGGTTAGGCCGCCGATTTGTGCACAAGCTTACTCGGCAGACGCACCACCCCGACTCTCTTATTTTTCAACAGGTGGAGGACGTATGACAAGCGAAATGTTGATCGGTATCGATGTAGCAAAAGATGAACTGGTGATAGATTCAGAGCAGGGTTTGTTGACGCTTGCCAATACGGCAGAGGCCATCAATGCCTGGCTGAAGACGTTACCGACCGGGAGTTATATTGGCCTGGAAGCCACCAGCGATTATCATCAACTCATGGCAGAGCAAGCGGTATTGATGGGCATGGTCGTCTATGTGCTGAACCCACGGGATATGCGCCATTATGCCCTGGGTTTGGGCAGACGGGGCAAGACGGATCGAGTGGGCGCCCAAATGATCCGGCGATTTATCACCGCTGAACGGGGTCATTTACGTCCCTATCAACCTGCTTCGGCGATGCAGCACCAAGTGACTTTACTGCAACGGCGCCGTGCGACGGTCGTCAAGCATCGTCAAGCTCTGCAAAAAGCCTTGCGAAGCGTGAAGGAACTTGAAGCGCCACTCATTGATACCGTGGCCGCCTTGGACGGATTGCTCAAGCATATCGATCAGCAACTGGATGACTTATTAACTTTGCAGCCTGCACTGAAAGCCGAGGCCCGACGTCTTGAGAGCATACCGGGTATTGGCCGGCAAACCTCAACACAGCTGGCTGTCTTGTTTGATCGGGTCCCGTTAAGCCGCAGCGATGCCGTAGTAGCCTTTGTCGGGCTGGATCCCCGAGCCTGTGACTCAGGCCAAAAGCGGGGCCGCCGACGCGTATCCAAACGGGGACCGGGTGAACTGAGACGGCTGTTATACAACTGCGCCCAGGCAGCCGTCAAAACGGCTGTGTGGAAACCCTATTACCAAGAGTTAAGAGCCAGAGAGTTCTCGGCAACTCAGGCGCTGGTGATTATCGCCAGAAAATTATTACGCATCGCATTCTCGCTTTGGCAACAAGCCGATGCCCGATTTGACCCTCAGAAAATTGCTTGCCTCAACAATGCAGCTTGACGAAAACCATAGAATCTCCAGCAGAAGCCATGCCAGTTTGGCGTTGTTTTTGCTTTCAAGCATTTTCAATCTCAAACAATAATCCTGACTTTTCACTAAACATGCCCGTCTCCATAAACTCAAGTTCTCTTTCTCGACACCTGTTTTGCCGCCCAGACCTAAACGCGTCGCAGTGGGAGTCTAAATGCTAGGTGATCACAAGGTTTTTAATCATCAGCGGACAGCTCACTTTGCAACCGGTATCAATAGCTGCGCCTTACTTTATGTAATGGTGGCTTTACTTATGCCCAATCGCCTCAGCGCGATTACCCCCGCGGCTTTTGCTTACTTACCGTTGGAAGCGATAGTGCTCGGCCTGGCCTTATTGGTCCGGGGCAGGGGAGCCGTATTGATTCGCTGGCTTGCCGTCGGCCTGCTCGGCACCGGGATCATCATGAAATTGGCCGACATCGCGGCATATCAGGTTTTCGATCGGCCATTCAACCCGGTGCTAGATTCCCGCTTTCCAGCAGACGGCATGCATTTGCTGCAAGGGGCCATCGGTAAAAGCGGCGCAATCGTTGTTGCTGGTTTGATAGTTGCGCTATTGATTGGGATCTTTTTGCTGACGAATACGCTCCTGCGTCGGGTGCAGAGGCTGCTGCAGGGTTCGGCGAGAATCAGTGGGTTTGTCTTATGCGCTAGTCTATTAGTTTGGAGTACTTGCGTTTTTTCTGGCTGGCCTTATGCCGGCAAGCCGTTTTACGATCTACTGGCCCAGCACGTTGCCAGCATCCGGACCGGCATGGCCGATTTGGAAAGTTTCAACAATGTCGTTGATAGCGATCCTTATGCCGCCGTGCCGGACAGCGCATTGTTCGAGAAGCTGAAGGGCAAGGATGTGCTGGTGGTGTTTGTCGAATCGTATGGCCGAACGGTGCTCGACAAAGCCGATTATGCTGCCCATATTCGTCCGCTGTTACAGCAAAGCAGCGCCGCTTTGGCCGCAAGCGGCTTAACCGCTCGCAGTGCTTATCTAAGTTCGCCGACTTACGGCGGTATCAGCTGGCTGGCGCATGGCACCCTGATGTCCGGTTTATGGATCAATAGTCAGACCCGCTACGACCGCTTGGTAATGAGCCAGCGCCCATCGTTGAATCGCCTGTTCCAACGGGCCGGCTGGCGCACCGTGGCGGTACAGCCAGCGCATACGATGGATTGGCCGCAAGGTGAGTATTTTGGTTACGATCGCATCTATGCGGCTCAAGACCTGAGCTACAAAGGCCAAACCTTCAACTGGATCACCATGCCCGACCAATACACACTATCGTCCCTGCAAGCCTTGGAGCGCAAACCCGGTGCCCGGCAACCATTGATGGCCGAATTGGCCTTGATCTCGTCGCACGCGCCTTGGACACCGTTGCCGGAATTAGTGGATTGGGACCAGGTTGGCGACGGCAGTGTTTTCAATCAAGCCCGAGTTGGCGATACCCCGGAAGAAGTCTGGCAAAACACCGAGCGCATCCGCGAGCAATATCGCAAATCCATCGAATATGCGCTGGCGAATATCGTCTCTTACGCCATTACCTACGGCGACGATAATCTGGTGATTCTGGTGTTGGGCGACCACCAACCGGCGCCGTTCGTTACTGGTGAATCGGATAGTCACGACGTGCTGGTGCATTTGATCAGCCGCGACTCCAAGTTGATGGCTGCGGTAGATGCTTGGCATTGGACAGACGGCATGCTGCCAGCCGACAATGCGCCCGTGTTGGGTATGGATAAGTTACGGGAGCGCTTTATCAGGGCGTTTTCGCAGTAAATATTGATGTTCGTTTAATAGTCTTGGCTGCGCGTTCGCGTAGTGCTAAATACGCCCGGATAGGATCTATGAAGGTCTAACAGATTATGGAGGTTGAAAGTAAAAAAACGACCCAAAAGAGCCGGTCGCGTTTCTCCAAAGCGGCCAGTCAGCCAAATCCAGATTCTGCGACGGGAGGTCTACAAAGCCGCCGTTGGCGACCTCACCCAACCGGCCATTAGCCGACATTCCACTTAGCCAAGACCAGTCATTCAAA
Organism: Methylomonas sp. 2F7; assembly: GCF_057126975.1. Classification (NCBI taxonomy): domain Bacteria; kingdom Pseudomonadati; phylum Pseudomonadota; class Gammaproteobacteria; order Methylococcales; family Methylococcaceae; genus Methylomonas; species Methylomonas sp. 2F7. The sequence continues at coordinate 2,445,738 of NZ_CP195203.1, read as the reverse complement.
TCTGCAAAAGCAGCCATTCAGTAAGAATGAAAACGTAACATCAAGACTGAGTAGAATTAATCTGGACGTTATCATAGAAATTTGATAAAAAGAGTTTAAGCAACATTTATCGTCATTGAGGGATAGATGGAAGAGCAACAAGGCAATAATAACAATAAGCCTTCAGAGAAGAGTTCTTCTGCTGCGCCTACGATTTCCTTGCCCAAAGGTGGTGGCGCAATTCGCGGCATGGGTGAGAAGTTTACCGCCAATCCGGTCACCGGCGGCGGTTCAATGAGTGTTCCGATTGCTACATCTCCTGGTCGTTCAGGCTTTGGTCCTCAACTTTCTCTATCCTACGATTCCGGTGCAGGCAACGGTCCTTTCGGGCTTGGATGGAGTCTCGCACTTCCCTCTATTACCCGCAAAACAGATAAAGGCCTTCCGCGTTATTGTGACGATACCGAGTCTGACGTCTTTATACTCTCGGGAGCGGAAGATCTGGTTCCTGAGCTTCAAGCCGATGGCACGCATTTCGTAAATATAGAGTCTGATCCCACTTATTCCATCTTTAGATACCGCCCCCGAATTGAAGGGCTTTTTGCACGAATAGAACGTTGGACTAATAAATCCGATCCAACAGATACGTTTTGGCGATCCATCAGCAAAGACAATATTGTCACTTTTTACGGTAGGACCGACGAGTCTCGTATTTTCGATCCACAAGTTAAATCAAATCAGCAAGCGCGAATTTTCACATGGTTAATTTGCGAGTCCTACGATGATAAAGGCAACGGAATTTTATACAGGTACCAGAAAGAAGATGGTCGGGGAATTGATGCTTCGCAAGCCCATGAACTAAACCGTGGTGAAGTGGACGATCAGAGCCGCACTGTTAATAGATATCTTAAAAAGATTCTTTACGGCAATCGCAAAACATTTCTGGATGAAAACGGACAATGCCCGCTATTTCCTAAGGATGAAATTAGGGAAAATGCCGATTGGATGTTCGAAGCCATCTTCGACTACGAGGAAGGCCACTATCAAGCCTTCTCCACAGACAATGAAGCTCACGAGTTCGTTGTTGCTTCGATAAATAGTTCTGAAGCATGGCCAGCCAGATTAGACCCATTTTCGTCCTACCGGTCAGGTTTTGAAGTTCGAACCTACCGGATATGCCGACGGGTATTGATGTTTCATCATTTCCCTGATGAATTAGGGATCGCCGATTGCCTAATACGCTCCACCACATTCACTTACAAACAAAATCCAGTCGCCTCAGTTATGACGGAAGTCACTCAATCGGCATACCGTCGTCAAGGCACATCCGACATACCGAATCGCTACCTCAGAAAGTCGCTTCCTTCACTCACCTTTACCTACAGCTCGGTTCCAGACGAAGCATCAATTGCCGAACACCCAGTTCAAGCGATAGACAACCCATGTCTTGAGAATTTACCCTTCGGGCTTGATGGGTCCCAATACCAATGGGTTGATTTGGATGGTGAAGGCCTTTCCGGCATACTGACCGAACAGGCAGGAGCTTGGTACTACAAACGAAACCTTAGCCCTATTCATCAGGAAACTGGCGAGAATGGTCAGCCACAGATCAAAGCCTGCTTCGCTCCGATAGAGCTAGTAGCCTCCAAGCCATCGTTGTCATTGGCAAGCGGCGCCCAATTAATGGATTTAGCTGGCGACGGTCAGGTAGATGTTGTTGAAATGGAGGGACCGGTCAAAGGCTTTTATGAGCGAACTGAGGGTGCCGACTGGGAAAGCTTTCGTCCATTCAGCTCATGGCCCAATATCAATACTCGTGACCCCAATCTCCGCTTCATTGATCTTGATGGTGACGGTCATGCCGACATTCTGGTCACTGAAGATCATGCGTTCACATGGTATCCATCGCTCGCGGAAGACGGTTTTGGGCCAGCACAACAGGTAACGAACTCATTTGACGAAGAAAAAAGCCCTCATCTAGTTTTTGCTGACGACACCCATTCCATCTTTGTGGCTGATTTATCCGGCGATGGGCTTGCTGATTTGGTGCGTATTCGCAATGGCGAAGTGTGTTACTGGCCCAACCTCGGCTACGGGTTATTCGGCCCCAAAGTGACTATGGACGCGTCGCCCTGTTTCGATCATTGCGACCAATTCGACCCACGGCGGATTCGACTAGCTGATATTGATGGCACTGGCCCCACGGACATCCTCTACCTGCACAAAGACGGCGTCCACGTGTACTTCAACCAGTCCGGCAACCGCTGGAGCAATGCTGTCGAATTGCCGCAACTCCCGGCCATCGAAAACCTGTCTTCCGTTCAGGCAATGGATTTGCTTGGCAACGGTACTGCCTGCCTGGTCTGGTCATCGCCGCTGCCCGCAAATGCCCGCCAGCCCATGCGCTACATCGATTTGATGGGCGGCCAAAAGCCACATCTGCTCATCAAATCCGAAAACAACCTGGGCGCCGAAACCCGCGTCCACTACGCACCATCTACCAAGTTCTACCTCCTGGACAAAATGGAAGGCCGGCCCTGGATTAGCAAGCTGCCATTTCCGGTACACGTGGTCGAAAAGGTCGAGACCTACGACCACATCAGCCGTAACCGCTTTGTCACGCGCTATGCCTATCACCACGGCTATTTCGATGGGGCGGAACGTGAGTTCCGTGGCTTTGGCATGGTCGAGCAGTGGGATACGGAAGAATTTGCCGCTCTCTCCCAAGCCGGTACGCTGAATCAAACCACAAATCTGGCCGAAGACTCCCACGTTCCACCGGTTTTAACAAAAACCTGGTTTCACACCGGCATTTATTTGGGGCGCGATCGCGTTTCGAATTTCTTCGCCGGCCTCCTCGATAGCGTCGATAAAGGTGAATATTACCGGACACCCGGACTATCCGACGGCGAAGCCAAGGCCCTATTACTGGATGACACGATCCTGCCGGAAGACCTGACGCTGGAAGAAGAACGCGAGGCCTGCCGTTCGCTCAAAGGCGCCATGTTGCGGCAGGAAGTCTACGCCCTGGACGGCACAGAAAAGCAGATTCATCCCTACACCATCACCGAACAGAATTTCACCATCGAATGCCTACAGCATCGGCGAAGCAACCGCCATGGCGTTTTTTTCACCCATCCGCGGGAAGCACTCAGCTATCACTACGAACGCAACCCCAAAGATCCCAGAATCAGCCACTCCCTCACACTCGAAGTCGACAAATTTGGCAACGTCCTCAAGTCGGTGGCGATCGGATATGGCCGCAAATCATCGGATTTGACGGAAACCTTCGATAAGGAGCGTCAGACCACGACGCTGGTGACCTATACGGAAAACAGAGTCACCCAAAACATCGATGAACCCGACAGCTATCGCACGTCGCTTCCTTGTGAGGTGCGCACTTACGAGCTGACGGGTTACAAACCCAAGGACGAAAACAACGGCCGCTTCACCCTCACTGACTTCGTCACCGAGACGCCAGAGGGACTCAAGCACCGCTTCGATGAGGAAACGAGCTACGAATTGCTTCCCGGCGCAGGCCGGCAGCGCCGGCTCATCGAACACGTCAGAACGCTCTATCGCAAGGATGACCTATCCGCGCTTCTGCCGCTGGGTTCCATCTCGGCCAAAGCCTTACCCGGCGAAAGCTACAAGCTAGCGTTTACGCCAGGCTTGTTGCAACAGGTCTATCAACGCGGCCAGGAAAATTTGCTGCCCAACGCTAACGAAGTGCTGATCAGTCAGGGCGGCGATGGTGGCGGATATGTCAGCAGCCAAATGCTGCGTTCTCAGAGTGTGTTCCCAGCAGCAAACGATGCCAACGCCACCCGCAGCGACAGCGACAGCAATTGGTGGATACCGGCAGGGCGAGTCTTTTTTCATCCCAATGCAGACGTCGCCAAACCCGCCAACACAGCCGCGCAGGAACGGGCCGAAGCACAACGGCATTTCTATTCCCCAAGGAAATTCGCCGATCCTTTCGGCCAAGGGGCTATAGCAAGCTATGACAAACACGATCTTCTGGTCGTCGAAACCCACGACGCCGTCGGCAATACCGTAGCTGCCCACCACGACTATCGCGTTTTGCAGCCGGATTTAATCGTCGATCCCAACGGCAACCGTTCTCAAGCTGCCTTCGATACGCTCGGTATGGTGGTGGGTACTGCCGTGATGGGTAAGACCAATGAAACCGTTGGCGACAACTTAACCGGCTTCGAAGCAGATCTGACAGATGAACAGATCAACAACTTTCACGACGCCACCGATCCTCACGATCCAGCTTCTAACCTGTTAAAAGGAGCGACGACGCGCATCCTTTACGATCTCCATCGCTTCCAGAAAACCCGCGAGGCCCATCCCGACGATCCTTCGCAATGGCTGCCGGTCTATGCCGCCACCCTAGCCCGCGAGACCCACGCCAGTGACCCGCTGCCGCAAAGGGGGCTCAAGATTCAAATCAGCTTCAGCTATTCCGACGGCTTTGGTCGCGAGATTCAGAAGAAAATCCAGGCCGAACCAGGCCCGTTGATCGATAGCGGCCCGGTCGTCAGTCCGCGTTGGGTGGGCAGCGGCTGGACAGTCTTTAACAATAAGGGCAAACCTGTTCGTCAGTACGAACCCTTCTTCAGCCAGCTTCCGGAACAGCGCCATCATTTCGAATTCGGCGTCAAGGTCGGCGTCAGCCCGATTCTGTTCTACGACCCGCTGGAACGCGTGGTCGCCACCCTGCATCCCAACCACACCTACGAAAAGGTCGTTTTCGATCCCTGGCAGCAGACCACTTTTGATGTCAACGATACCTTAGCCGCCAACGGCAGCGAAACCGGCGATCCCCGCACCGATGCGGATATCCAGGGCTATGTGCAGCCTTACTTCGCCACCCAGCCGAATACCTGGAAAACCTGGCATCAGCAGCGTATCGGCGATGAGAGGGGTGCCGAGGAGCGCCGTGCGGCGGAACAAGCATCCCAACACGCAAACACACCCACCGTGGCCCATTTCGATACCTTGGGCAGACCCTTCCTGACCGTGGTCCATAACCGTTACCAGCGCAACGGCGCGATCAAGGATGAAAAATACGCTACCCGCGTCGTCCTGGATATCGAAGGCAACCAGCGCAAGGTGCGCGATGCCATCGTGCAGGCGGACGACAAGCTCGGCCGTATCGTCATGCAATATGACTACGACCTGCTTGGCAACCGCATCCACCAGGCGAGCTTGGAGGCGGGCGAGCGCTGGATGCTGAACGATGTCACCGGCAAGCCTATCCGCGCCTGGAACAGCCGCCGCTACAACTTCCGCACTAAATACGATGCTCTGCGCCGCCCCGTCAAATCCTTTGTGCAAGGGGGCGATCATCCCGAAGAGCAGCCCCCCCGGACCTATTTCAGCCAACCGCTGCTATTCGAAAAAACGGTCTACGGCGACGATGCCGGTAGTGGCCTGAGTGAAACGCAACGCACGCAAGCCAACCAGCGCGGCAAAGTCCATAAACACTTCGACACCGCCGGGGTCGTGACCAATGAAAGCTACGACTTCAAAGGCAATTTGCTGCGCAGCAGCCGTCAATTCGCCAGCGACTACCAGAACACACCAAACTGGTCGTTCAATCCGGCCCTGGAATCCGAAATTTTCGTTAGCAGCACCCGCTTCGATGCGTTGAACCGACCCGTCGAAATGCTGTCGCCGCACACCAGCCAGATACCGCCGAGCACTCTCCGTCCGGTTTACAACGAAGCCAATCTGTTGAATGAAATTCGCGTCAACCTGCGCGGCGCAGCGCAAGCCACCGTATTTGTCAGCAATATCGACTACAACGCCAAGGGCCAGCGCACGCGCATCGATTACGGCAATGGAGCGCAAACTACTTACGACTACGACGAACAAACCTTCCGCTTGACCCGCTTGCACACCACGCGCACGCCTGGCCAAAGCGGCATGGCTTCGCAGATTTTCGAAGACCCGGCGGTGGTGCAGGACTTGCATTACACCTACGACCCCGCCGGCAACATCACCCAGATCAACGATCGGGCGCTGAAAACCGTTTTCCACGCCAACCAAAAAGTGGAAGCGGAATGCCGTTACCGCTACGACGCGCTGTATCGTTTGCTCGAAGCCAGCGGACGAGAACACATCGGCCAATCGGCATTTCAGTTCACCCCGGTCAACGGCAATTACCGCGACTATCCCTTCGTGGGCGCGGCGCAAACCAACGACCTGCAAGCCCTACGCAACTATACCGAGCTTTACGAATACGATGCGGTCGGCAATTTCGAGCGGATGATTCACCAGGCAGTGAATGGCGGCTGGACTCGCGTTTACGAATACGACCAAGCTAGTTTTATCGAAGACGGCGTTCATATCAAACCGCGCAAAGCCAGCAATCAGTTAAGCCTGACTACGGTGCAAACCAGCGGCGGTCAGCCTATTAAGGAACCTTATAGCTACGATGCCCACGGCAATATGAGCTCGATGTCGCATCTGTCGAAGATGCAATGGGATTTCAAGGATCAGTTGAGCGCCAGTGCAAAACAGGTGGTCAACGGCGTCAATGCGGAAACGACTTTTTATGTGTATGACGCAGGCGGGCAGCGGGTACGCAAAATTACTGCTCTAGCCAATGGCTCGCGCAAGAATGAGCGTTTATACCTGGGTGGATTTGAAATCTATCGGGAATATGGCGGTAATGGAGCGAATGTAATTCTGGAGCGCGAGACGCAGCATGTGATGGATGACAAGCAGCGCATTGCGCTGGTAGAGACACAGACAGTGGGCAATGGAGAGGTTATAGGAAATTCAGTTTTAGTTCTTCGTTATCAGCTTAATAACCATCTTGGTTCAGCATCCCTGGAAATGGATCGCAATGGAGGTTTGATTTCGTATGAGGAATATTTGCCTTATGGCTCTACTTCTTATCAGGCGGGTCGAACTCCTGCAGAGTTGAGTTTGAAGCGGTATCGGTATACCGGAAAGGAACGGGATGAGGAGACTGGGTTTAGTTATCATGGGGCAAGGTATTATGCGGTTTGGTTGGGGAGGTGGGCGAATTGCGACCCGGGCGGAAACAAAGATGGCGCAAATCTCTTTTTATATTGCGGAAATAACTCGATTAGTTATTTAGATAGAAATGGTAAAGAAAAAACACATGCTGATCAGAAAAAAAAGAATCAAGATGCGGGTACAAAAAAAGACCTAAAGCAAAATCGAACTACTCCAAAGAATGATTGGGACATTTATTGGAGAGATACTTCATTTGAAGATGCTTTTAAATATGGTCTTGAGCATCCTGACGTAGTTGAGATGTGGGGAGGGTTACCGCCTGTACATCTAAGAACAATTTTGGAAACCCCAACAAAGGAAGAGATCGAACAAGCAGAACTCAAAAAAAAAATATCTGTTTTCGTTGCTATAAACGTCAGCGATGTAGATCCGTTTACAGGCGAAGTTCAAACGAGTTCTGATAAAAATCCAGGTCATGTCGTACTGTACGTCAAGAACGATGCCGGGCAAGTTTTAAGCACTGTTAGTTACGGACCAATAAATCGTCCAGGGGCTGCGGATGCTTTGTCAGGGGGAGCGAAAGGAAATGTAGAGCATCCAATTAAAGAAGACGATATATATTTAGTTTACGAATGGAAAATCGATAAAGCGACCGCCGAAAAAATCAAGGTTGAGATTGACAAATTGAAGGCAGACCCAGGAACTTATACCCCGAAACATCAATGTTCTTCTGTTGTAGTTGAGATTCTTAAATCCGCAGGAGTAAAAGATGTTCCTGAAGGTAAAGGCAGCATTGATTTAGTTGGCACAACATCGGTTAAAGATGTGTCAACTCCGTATCATTTGAATAAGGAGTTAGAAAAAAAGAAAATGCCACATGTTGAAGTAAAAGGATCTCAATTAGTATCACAAGGAGTGAAATTACCAACAAAAAAATAGAGAAAGAGCTGGGTTGTTTCCTCCCGGCGTGAATACGGGTGTTGTGGTTCGGCGCTGGTTGTTTCGAGCCCGCGTAGGTTGGGGTGAATGTAATGAACCCCAACACTCTCTCGGTATTGAATATTGCGTTGGGGTTCCTTCGTCACCCCAACCTACGTTGAGGTGGTTTTGTATGGATGGTCATACATGCGATATCGGCGCGCGGATATTAAAGGTGGAACGTATTTCGTTACGGTGAATCTGGCGGGACGAAAGCGAACCTTACTGGTGGATTATATGGACCAATTACGCATGGTAATCAACAAGGTGAAAACGACACATCCGTTTCACATCGATGCGATGGTCATTCTGCCGGATCATCTGCATGCCATTTTTACCTTTCCACAAGACGATTGCGATTATCCGACCCGATGGATGTTGATCAAAGCGGGGTTTTCCCGGCAAATCCCAAAAAACGAACGCATCAATACCAGTCGATTAGCCAAAGGCGAACGGGGGATTTGGCAACGTCGATATTGGGAACATCTGATTCGCGATGAAACGGATTATCCACGGCACATGGATTACGTGCATTGGAACCCGGTAAAGCACGGGTTTCTATCACGAGTCATCGATTGGCCGCATTCGACTTTTCACCGGTACGTCAAAAATGGTGTTTATCAGCCGAATTGGGCAGGCACAGCGGCTAGTGGTAACGGTGAGGATTTTGGCGAGCGGTACGGCAAGGCCACTATCGGACCAGACGGAATAATGAGCAACAATGACCAGGGGTAAAGACGATGAAGAACTTATCTTATAGGAGCGTGCTGACGGGAATCTTTACCTTATGGGCTGGCTGCTTTGCAACCGGCGCGGCACTGGCTGATTGCTCGCTTAGCCCCAAATTCACCTTTACCCACGAAGAAATCGGCGAGCTTAAGGTATTCAGCGACCCCGATACCAAAGCCATCGCCTTCGCCTCGCAAATGCAGGTTAATACCGACGGCGCACCGGATTCCTACCACCCGGACGACATCGGCATTACCCATATCTGCAACGGCGTCAGCGTCGGCGCCAACTGCACCTGGAAGCCCAAGTGCCTGACCGACTTCAATCAAGCCAAAGCCGAACACTTCAAGGGACCGACCAAAATCTGCTTTTTCGCGATGGCCACCGATGCCAAAGGCATTCCCATCATTCAAGGCCCAACCGACCCCAAGGCCGGTTACTTCGTCTCGACCACCGCATTGCACCAGCCCGGCGAAAATCTGCGCACCCCGCAGGCGCAACTGGATTCCAACACCGTCAACTTCGCGGTTATCCCCGGTAACTGGCAACGTTCCGGTAACCCCGGGCCGAAGCTGGGCGACTTCGGCGTGGCCTACCGGCGCTCCAATGGTAAATCGGCCTTTTTCGTCATCGGCGACACCGGCCCCAAAAACAAACTCGGCGAAGGCTCCGTCGCCCTGCACCAGGCGCTCGGGAATGATCCCTTCATGGACCGCTTCGGCGTCCGCCGCGCCCGCAAAGGCATCGGCAACCGCGACGTGGTCTACCTGCTGTTCCCCAACACCGCCCAACCCGGTCAGAAATTCGATACCGCCAATATCGACCGGATTGGAGGAGAGCAACTGCAGAAATTCGGCGGTATTGAGCGATTGCAGGAATGTTCTGGGCTACTGGCAAAGTAAGGATAGGTATCCGGTAATCTTACTAATACTGAGAGGTGAATTTGTAAATCTATGCCGAAAGACTTCTTTCACATACTAATGAGGAAAACACTATTGAACGAATCGAGCAGATGGGGATGACCGCAGATGTAAAGACTGTAGAAACTTTGATCTAGACACTAAATAGGAGATGAACATGGACATGACGATTAATTGGGACCAAGAACATATGAATCTGGCGATGAAAATCGTTCGAGAACGATTCGCGATGAATTCCATAGCGGGTCATTTTGCGCCGCACACAATGATCGATCAGATGACCCGAACGATTCCCAGTAATCGATTCGACTACGGTGAGCGAATTGTCATCGACAATGAAACCCTAAACTTATTCGAGCCCTTTGCAATTTGTAACTTCACCCTGGCCCAGATGAATGAGTTCGGTAACCTAAGCGGCGAAATGCTAACGGGCGAAACGGCCATGCAAAATCGCATCGTTACTACCATTACGCGTGCCGCCAGTGCACTGGCTCGTTGGCACGATTTCCTGTTTTTCGTCGGTTTAGAACAGAATGACGACCCTAGTAAATTAAAACCACCAGGTGTTGATCCCGGTAAAGCTGTTACGAACCCAGTGCCGGTAAGTCTCCGCCAAGCCGCTATACAAGCGGAAAAGGATTTAAACAACGGTAATGAGAACCCAATCTTAGTGAAAGGCCCCGCGCTTAACGAGGGTTTAGTGGCTGCCGTATACCAAGCGGTCTTGCAGCTTGAGACGCGGGGTTATTACACCACTTACCATCTTGTTCTGGGTGAAGGGCTTTGGGAGGAGTTATATCGGCCCACCCAAGGCTCGCTGGTTCTACCCAAGGATCGGATCGAACCCACTCTAATCGGTGGTCATATTCATCGGACTACCACCTTACCAAGAGACGAAGCGCTCATCGCCTCACTGGATGGTCCCACCATTGATTGCGTAACGGCTGGCAGTGGGGATCAACATCCGAACTTCGCCTTATTACCGGCAGTAACGACAACGGAGACTATCTATAAGGCTAGGATTGTTGAGGCATTCGTGCCGAGGATACGGGAAAACCAAGCCATCGTGCGGCTCAAGATAGATACTACACAGGCTGCTGGTAAAGGTAACTCATAACAATAGCTGGAGAGCGGCATGGCTGAAAAAATCATAAAAGTTGGCATGATGGGGAACGATGTTTCCGCTTTACATCAAACCCTTCTGTCTCAGGGATTGACGATTCCCCAATCTGAAGCAGGACGCGGTTTTTTCGGCCCAGCCACTCGCAATGCAGTTTTAGAAATTCAAACGCGCAATCAATTGCCAACAACTGGGCAGGTAGATGCGGCGACGGCGGCCGCTATTGCCAAGCAACCAAGCACAGTGGCAATAGCCGAGTCTGCTGTTACCACTAATACTATGCCTTCCGGAATCGCTGCTGGCAATGTCGGCATTGGTTCGACATTAGTCACTGGTATCTCAGCGGCAAATTCTGCAGCAGCCTTAGGTTCTGTGCGGATTCCTGATGTCATGATTCCCAATTCACCACCAACGAATCCGTCGCCGGGCGGTGGTGTTTCATCTTCGCCTACCCAAGTCGTGAGCGGCAGTATTGTCCTCGAGCATGGTCTTCCAGCCAGCAAGGTGAAACTCAATTTCTATCAACGAGGGCTGGGCGGGGAGTTGACATTGGTCGCTGGAAATATCGAAACGACAGAATCGGGGGAATACAGCACTGTCTTATCTGGCGCTTCGAACCTGGAAATTCATGCGATCGATAGCAATAATCGCGAGGTACAACTTTCCGCAACCAAGTTTGATTTGGCGGCGGATGAAAGAATCGACTTGATTGCGCCGAGCGCCGTTCAGCCACTAGCCGCTGAATTCAAGCGGTTAACGGAAGCAGTTGCCCCGCATGCGGGTGAGAAGATGATCGGCTTCAAAAATGCGATTGAGCGAGACGGCCGAACGGATTTCAGTTTCCTTGCCGGCAAGACTGGCTGGGACCCTGGGGCGCTAGCCCTCGCGTCAACGGCTTTTAGCCTATCCGATCATATTAATGTTCCAGCCGAAGGTTTGTATGCGATGGCTCGTTCAGGTCTTCCGATGGATCCACGCAAATTGGCCCAATTGCGGACGGAGACCGTAGCAAATGTATTGAGACGAGCATCCGCAGCCGGAATGGTGGACGCCGCAAGCATCGACAGCAACATTGCTGCATTTCGAGAGTTTGCGGGGAACTTCAAATTCAACAATCGAATATCTGGTGCGGTATCGGCACCAAAGGATTTTGTCAGCTCCGCGCAATTATCCGATGCTGACAAGGCTTTATTCACAAGTGTCATTAAAGAAGAGGCAACTAAAAATATCTGGGAACGAGCCAAAGCTGTCGGTGTATCGGATGCCGGTTTAGAACGGCTACAAATTCAGGGAAAACTCGCCTATTTGACGTTCAATAATGCGGAGCTATCTGCGAACCTCAATACAAAGATCTCGGCAAGCATTCTAGAATTGATTGAGCTTGGCTACTACGAAGAAAGCAAATGGAAGGATCTATTGAACGAACTATCTTCGGGGGATGAGAATAAGCTCAGTGGGCTTGTGCCATCCGTAATCATCGGACAGTCATTAGAACAGAGGGTCGATGCCTATGCCTCCGAACTGTCTCGGCGGGTACGACAAATGGATACGCACGCAGTGACTGTGGATCGTATCGCGACCGCAAAAATGGATGCAGTTCCTGACGCAGACAATGTTGGTCGGTTTTTGAAAAACGCGACCAACCTGGGATTTCGTTTGGGCAAGACGCCATTAAGCAATTTTATCGCGAGCAATAGTTCGGCAGTATGGAAAGAGATTGCTCCGGAAATGCAGGAAAGTGCGCTTGCCACGGTTCGCAAATTATCTTCCTTGTATAGCGTTAGCCCAGACGATGAGTCCATGAATGCCCTCATGGCGGCCGGTTTTTCGTCGGCAACAGAAATTGCGAGACACGATTTTGATGCCTTCCATGAACGGATCCGAATTTTTTTCCGTACCCAACCTAAAGCGGGCGATTTGGACATCAGAAAAAGTATCTATTGGAAGGCAAAACAGCAGGCCGCAACGATATTCAACGTGTTTGACGGGCTGAAACGCCTCAATACCGTTTCTTATGCACCCGGATCAAGCCCGGATGACACTAGTAAGCGGGACGATCAAATAGTTGCTACACGGAAGAAGCTTGCAGGGCTTTTCCCAACACTCGAGACGTTATTTGGCTCCGTCGACTACTGCGAATGCAATCAGTGTCAATCCGTGTTGAGCCCTGCTGCCTATCTTGTCGATTTGCTCGCTTTCATCGACCCGGATGAAGAGGCTTGGGCAACCATTAAAGGTGCTTATAAAGTACGTATTGGCGTCGATTACACCAAAAGCAAGCCGTTCGACGCTTTGAACGCGCGTCGTCCGGATATCAAAAATATCGCACTGACTTGTGAAAACACCAACGTTGCGCTCCCGCACATCGACCTTATTAATGAAATACTCGAGCAGTTGATGATGGCCGATCAGTCGGCGCCTGAAATAGAGGCTTACGATGTCGGGGAAGCTTCAAGTCAGGACTTGTTAGCAGAACCGCAAAATATTCTTTGGAGTGCATACGTTGGGGATAAGGGCAAGCCCGGTCTTCGCGATCTGGTATATCCGATTACGCTTCCATTTGATTTACCGATTGAAATGGTCCGTACGTTTTTGAATCAGCTTGGCATCCCGTTGTGGCGGTTACGCGAACTTTTAGTTCGTCCATCTTCGCTCTCCGCCTCTGCGGCGGCACGCGCTGACGGCTGGATGGATGTCTGGTTCGAGCGGCTCGGGTTTTCGCCGGCGGATATTTCAGCGCTAACCAAAAGCGATGAATGGTATTTGCTGTTTGGCTACACGTCCGCGGCTGATGCACTTGTTGCAACGGAGACAGTCGACGGTGTTACTCGGCCCTCCGAAAAAGGGCTTCGCAACGCGAAGACGCTGGCCAGACGCTTGGGTGTGAGCTACGAGGAGCTAGTCGAGTTGATCCGAACACGTTTCATCAATCCCGAAATCGAGGTCCTGATCTCGTTAAATAGGCTGGGTGTTGATGCTCATTTGCTCGATCGATATTTCGGCGAAGGCACACCGTTGAGCCCCGCCAGCCGAAGCGAGCTGGAAGCATCGTTATCTGCTCAAGGCATTCAGGTCGATGAACTTCGATTTATGCGAACAGGCGATATTCGGCGCTCAACCTTACTCTTGCAATCACCGAGCGTCGGTTGCGACTTTTCTTTAACAAGTTTGGCCTTCGATCAGGAACCCAGCTATGTTGAAGGGGAGTTATCACTCAGGTTTCTTAAACTGAATGCTTTCGTGCGCTTATATAAAAAGCTGGGTTGGGATATCCACGAACTAGATCGTGCTTTGATGGCGGTAATGCCCTCGGTGTCTTCGTTAACCGTCAAAACTTGGCCGGATGCGATAAAAACGGCGCTCTGCTATCTCGCGCATGTCGAGGAAATTAGGGAAAGCTTTGAAGATCGGGTGACGCGGGAAGAGATCCTGGTTTTTTGGAGCGATATACCAACGACTGGGATCTCGTGCCTATATGAGCGCTTGTTCATGGGGCGGGCTGTTTTGGATCACGAGGTATTCAAGAAACGCTTGGGACATGTGCTGACTGAAACCGTTCCAATTGCTGATCATGTGGATGGAATTCGCCAAGCCCTTCAACTTTCAGAAGACGAGATTGAGCCGATTTTGAATGCGGCAGGCGTAAACAATAGAAATCTGTCGATCGCAAACCTTTCAATACTGATGCGTCATGCAATTTTGGCGCGTGGACTTGAGGTTTCAATTACTGAACTCTTAGCATTGTTGAGCCTCTCGGAACGAAAGCCATTGTCTGCCATTGACACGGCTCCATTGACCGAAGTTACCAAAGACATTCCCTGGAACGAAACTCTGGCATTTGTAAAGGAGTTGGATCTTATACGGGAAACGGGTGTTGAAATTGCGTTCATTGAGCGAGTTTGCCGTTACCGTGGCATTGCCGATGAACCCAGTCCTGATAACGACCCTGCTCGTATTGCAATTCTAGCCTTGTCGCATGAAGGTTCTCCTGACCCGCAGCAACAAAAGATCCTGGTCGATAAACAAAACCTGTTACTCGTCCAGACATTGGCGGCTCAGCTCACGGCACCGGATGGGCTCATCAGCAACCTACTCAGCAATACGTTATTGGATGAAACCGGAAAACCACTTATAGAAAATGGTTTTAGTGAGCCTGGTCGAATCACGGCTTCCCTGCGGCGTCTTCGAGCGACACTTGATCTCCTGAAGTCACTAGAAATCACAGACACTGAACTTTCTTACCTCAGAGGTGTTTCGCAGGCGCTGAATTTGAATGATTTGCCGATTGAAGAGGTTACATCCGATGCTAAAGCCCGAGAAATCAGAAGTAGATTATCTGTTTGGCTCGAACTTGCCGCCGTGCGGAAAGAATTTGGCCGAAGCGAACGAATCTTGGCGGTTCTTTCGGCCGCTAGGCCGCCGTTGGACACCGATCACCCCATTGCTGACAGAGAGAAGGTATTACACGAAGCGGTGGCCGCGCTAACAGGTCTTAAAGTGGCTTGGTTAGAACCCGCACTCTATGCGATCGGCGCAAAAACAATTAGGTCGGAAACTTTTGAGGTTCCGGCTCTAGCTGATCCAGCCGCTTTACGCAGGACGATCGAGTCGCTCAAGTGCTTTACCCGCATCGGTCTAAAACCCGCCGATGTCGTTCAGTTCGCGAGTGCACCTATCGACGATGTGGTAGCGCGCAAGGTTCGCTCGTCCCTTAAAGGACGGTATAGCCCTTCAGCTTGGCGGCGATTGGTTAAACCGATCTACGACTCTTTAAGAAAGAAGCAGCGCGACGCTTTGGTCTCACATCTCACACACGTGATGGAGGGTGAAAAACCGAAGTATGGCGACACGCCCGAAAAGCTATTTGAATATCTGTTGCTTGATCCAGGCATGGAGCCAGTTGTAGTGGCATCTCGAATTCAGGCGGCAATTTCGTCAGTGCAGCTTTTCGTTCAACGCTGCTTAATGAATCTCGAGCCTGAAGGCGTTGATCCACAAATAATCGATGCCAAGCGATGGGAATGGGTGCGTCGATACCGCGTTTGGGAAGTCAACCGTAAAATGTTTATTTGGCCAGAGAATTGGCTCGATCCGGAATTTCGGGATGATAAAAGCCACATCTTTAGGGAGCTGGAAGGCAAACTTTTGGAGGGAGACGTCAATGATGACCTCGTTCGAACCGCTTTGTTCGACTATCTGAAAGGTCTCGAACAGATTGCGCGGCTTGAAATGCTGACCATGTATTTTGAGCCAGGCCCCAGTGCCGACAGTTCAATCATACACGTACTAGGACGTACGCCACATGGGCCGCACAAGTATTTTTATCGTCAGGTCAGCCACGGTATGTGGACGCCATGGGAGCCCATTGATGTCGGAATTGAAGGCGCGCATCTGGTGCTTACTTTGTGGCGGGGGAGGATGTATTTATTTTGGACTGCGTTTTTTGAGGAGACTAAAGAGAATCCAAATACCCCGACAACATTCAAACCGAGCGCAGATTCGGTTGAAGCCAGCAAGTTGCGCTCGACAACTAAGGTTAAAGTTCAACTTCACTGGGTTGAAAAAATTAGTGGTAAGTGGGTGAACCGATCGTCGATTTCTGGGTTCGTAGAGACGGATTTCGACGGATTAAAAGCCACGACTGATAGCGATAAGGAAGCTTTTTTCGTACGTGCAGTGTTAATACAAAACGCTAAAGGTATAGAGGATGACGACCTCGAAATTCATATTAAACACAACGAAGGCAAGGGGCATCGTTTCCGGTTCTACAGCAAGCTGGCCCCTCCAGCCTCAATTCTATCGGCAGACGCTCCTCCCTCGCCGCCATTTGCCAATATTAAAAAAACTGGCTCGAAATGGAAAGGTTCTAATTCCTTACAAGCCCAGTTCGTTTCCGCGGTGGAGCAGAACTCGCAAACCGGGAGTAATGACGTCAAAAGTGGCAGCTACACCATTCTGGAACGAGGCGGCGACTTTAAACTACTTGTGCCTAGCAACGATACTCTCCCCGTTCCATCTCAAATTCCGCCGTCTGGAGTAGGAAGGCCGAGCGGCTTTATTTTTGGACCGCAGAACGCCCAGCATGTGGTATATCGCTCCAGTGATGGCAGCATCTACGATCTCTTCTGGACAAGAAATGGATGGTTTTATCAGACACCAAGTGCAGATGCTGAAAGGGCTGATCCAACTGTCGACATCGAGCCCGCAGTAAGCGACCCCTACGGCTACGCCATCGATGATCGTGGCATGATTTGCATTGCATATGCTGGAGCCACGAAGGTATACGAGCTAGTTTGGTCTCAACTTGATTCAATCATGGACGACAATGAACAGATGGGAACAGGCTGGCAAGCGGAAACTGTTTATCAAGCGTCAAATCCAGACGGGCATCCAGAGGGTAAACCTTACGGAGGAGTATTTCTCCCTCAGCGTGGAATAGTGTTTAGAACCAAGGACGAAAGATTGCTTGTCACGCTTAGGTCACCCTTGGGTAACTGGGATACGAAAGAGCTGTTACCAGGGATTCCCAAGATAAACAGTGATCCGACTGGGTTTGTTGTAACGAAAACCGAGTCCGGTATCACAACCATTTTGAGTCGCCATATAATTTATCTTGGTGATGACGGTGACATTCACGAGCTTCAAAGTGATTTTTATGGACAAAATTGGTCACATAAAAACATTACCGAATCAATAGTCGGCGTCGTCAAACCAGCGCCCCGTTCTAATCCAGCAGCCTATACATTTCAAAGTCACGGGACACATCATGTGGTCTATCGTGGGATCGACGACCGAATTCACGAGTTGTGGGGAAATTCAGATTTGTGGAATTACAATCCCATTGGTGCGAACTCGACGAAGGCAAAGGGTGATCCTGTCGGTTACGCTACAGAGGGATTTTCAGAACATCATGTTGTTTATCGAGGTGAAAACGATCAAGTAGTTGAGCTTTGGTGGCTGAACGGCTGGCATGAGCATATTCTAACTAATACCGTTACTTCAGCCCCAAAGGCAGGCTCCAATCTGGCGGGCTATTCATTTGAAGCAATGCAAACGCAACATGTGGTGTATTTCGATGAAAATGGTAATCCCCAGGAGTTATATTGGAATGACGGCAGCTGGCATCACGGAGTGTATTGGCTACAGAATCCATTTCCACCCAACTCGCTTGCAGCATTAGCCGCGCCCTTCTTCTATGAATCCTCAACGAGAGACCACACATTTTTCGTAGAGCCCTATGTTGTTGAAACTACTGTCCATGAATGGACTGATTGGATCGTTACCACTAGCGAATACGTCGAACCGAAAATTTATATTCCATTGCATATCATCATTCCCAATGCGGTTGATATTGCGCCGAGCACCGCCAGTATTATTAAGATACCTCTTAATGTAAGTAAATTTTTATTCGATGCGCGTACGGTCATTCGGACACCAAAAGGAACGATTAGTCCATTAGCTCACTCAGAAGCGTTTGATGCAAATTCCCTTCAGTTAGCAAAGACAATATCCCCGTCGATGGTAGCCAACGTGAGTGAAGGACTTCAGCCTGCTCTTGTTCGCACCATCAGGGAATTCAATTTAAAAGGGGTACTCAGATGAAAAGTCGCTATTTCCACGGGTATATCGATTCCTACAAAGCATCTTTGGGTTACTGGACAAAAATAAAAAGCGAACACGAATATCAACACACTGTACACCATGCTCGGCGTGTACTGTACAAATTTACCGGCCACACACACCCTTACGCCCAGAAACTCATGGCTGAGCTGATTTTGAACGACATTGATGGACTCGAAAAGCTCGACACCGATGTTGACTTGAGGCGTACCTATTTCATGAGGGATTACGGTGCCAGTAGTCCCATCCCTGAAATTGATCCGGCCCTCCTTCAAAATTCACCCGTTGCTGTCTTGGCACTACGCAAGGCGGACTCGGCCCTGGAAGATGAAGGTTTACCCGTCGACGACCTCGATTTCGACTACCAAGCTGGTGCCTATGCGGTATACAACTGGGAGGTTTTTTATCACTTGCCTTTCACAATTGCACTTAATCTTGGCAAGAACGGCAGGTACGCAGAAGCGCAACGGTGGTTTCATCATATATTCGATCCACTCGATAATTCTAATCCGGCGCTTGGACCAAAGCGTTTTTGGAAATTCAAGCCTTTCAGAATTGATGAAGTCGAACATATAGAAGAAGTGATGTTTAATTTGGCCACCGGTGACAATGCCGTGGCACGCGATGCAACAGTTAGAGCAATCGGTGCCTGGCGCGATAAACCCTTTCGACCTCACCTTGTGGCTCGAACAAGACCCACAGCCTATATGTATGCCACGGTAATGGCGTATCTCGATAATCTGATTGCCTGGGGAGATTCCCTCTTTCGTCAGGATACGCGCGAAAGCATTAATGAAGCGATGCAGATCTACGTTCTCGCCGCGAATATTTTGGGGCCGCGTCCGCAAGCCATACCCCGGCGCGGTTCCGTAAAAAAACAAACCTATGCAAGCCTCAGGAATCAACTCGATGAATTTGGCAACGCGGCGGTTGCGTTGGAAGCGGAAATTGCTTTCGATTTGTTCCCCCCAGCAGAAGCTACTGAAACTAAGCCGGAACATGCTGTTCTGGAAAGCGTGGGACGCAGCCTGTATTTCTGTATTCCTAGAAACGAGAAATATATCGGTTACTGGGACACGGTGGGTGACCGGCTGTTCAAAATCCGAAACAGCCTCAATTTGCAAGGCGTGTTTCGTCAACTGCCATTATTTGCTCCGCCCATTGATCCCGCCATGCTTGCTCGGGCGATTGCAGCCGGCGTGGACATCGGGGCAATCATTGACGGCTCTGCGGGCGCCTTATCTCCAGTTCGTTTCCAATTTCTTCTCCAGAAAGCGCTTGAAATGGCCCAGGAGGTCAAATCGCTCGGTGGCCAAATATTATCGGCCCTGGAGAAAAAAGATGGCGAAACTCTGAGTGTGCTTCGTGCCCGGCATGAGGTAGGGATGCTCGGGTTAGTTGAAGCGGTCAAATACGCTCAATGGCAAGAAGCAATAAAAAACCGAGAAGGAATCGAAGCCAACCTTCAGACGGCTTTCCAACGCTTCCGGCATTACGACAGGCTGCTTGGCACTGATAATAATCAAATTAAACTACCCGATTATCCGTTATTTGATCGTAAACTGTTTGAGCAGCGTGCCTCAACATTGGTTGAACCAGACGTTGCGGCAGATGATCCCAATGTTCAGATTGGCTCAAGCTTTCGCGATGGCGGACATAAAGTTTCTGATGAGGAGGCGCATGAGATCGATCTCCTCGAAGCGACCGAAATCGTTCGAGAAGTAGCTATGGCTATTCAGGCGACCGGAGCATTTTTGAGTATGATCCCCGACGCAGAAGCGGCAGCAAAACCTTTAGGTCTTGGAGTTGGAATCAATTTTGGAGGAACGCAGCTAGGAGCATTCATGCGAGGATTAACCGACGTTGCGAATGGCGTTGCTGGGCGTCTGAGCCATGAAGCAAATTTGGCCGGAAAAATGGGCTCCTACTCGCGTCGTGAACAAGATTGGGCGTTTCAACGAAAACTCGCAGCTTGCGAACTAACACAAATTTATAAGCAGTACCGATCTGCCGAACTACGAGAATACATTGCCAAGCGCGAACATGAACACCATCTCACTCAAATTCAACAATCTAAGGATGTTTTGGAATTTCTGACGAATGAACAAAATCTAATGTCGGGCGACCGGCGTAAAACAACCACTGAAGAGTTTTACCTTTGGATGAAGCGCGAGGCGCAAAGCCTGCATGCGAAGTGCTTTCAGTTTGCTTTTGATGTGGCCAAGAAAGCTGAAAATGCGCTTCAGTATGAGGTCGGAAACTCGGATTTGAGGTTCGTTCAAAATAGCTATCTTGCCGGAAGAGAAGGTCTGTTTGCTGGTGAAAAACTCTATTTCGATCTGAAGCGACTCGAGATGGCCTATGCCGAGGCCAACACACGTGAATATGAGATCACGAAACACATAAGCCTCAGAGATTGGTTCCCTCTAAAACTCATCGAGCTGCGGCAGTCAGGCCGCAGTGAATTCGAAATAGCAGAAGCCCTTTTTGATCTGGACTGCCCGGGCCACAGCTTTCGTCGCATCAAGTCGGTGGCGGTCTCTATACCCTGCGTCGTAGGGTCCTATGCCAGCGTGAATTGTGCATTGGTACTCACTCAGAGTTATGTGCGCAAAGGGTCGGGCGGATATGGTAATAACCCTCAGGATGACACAACTAACTTCATACCATACGCAGCTGCTGTAAAGACGATCATTACCAGCGGAGCCCAGAGCGATAGCGGGCTGTTCGAAACTAATCTGCGAGATGAGCGATATCTACCATTTGAAAATGCAGGGGCTATCAGTTCCTGGTCACTCGAACTTCTCGGGAAACCACGACCGTTCGACTACGACACTATAGCGGATGTCATTATCACAGTTCGTTACACCGCTAGGCCGGAAGGAAGCAGAGCGAGCGCCGAACAAGCAGCTGAAAATTGGCTTAAGAATAGTTCAGCGAGAGTTTTTTCGATGCGGCATGAATTCGGTAGTGAATGGGCAAAATTCAAACAACGTGTAGTCTCTGAAGATGGTAAAGCGCATTTGAAGTTTAACCTTGGGAAAGAGCATTTTCCTTATCGTTTAGAAAAGATGACTCAACCGGCGAAACGAATCCACATTTTCTTCACCGGCGACGCATCGGGTGATGTTGAGCTCATACACAACAACAAGGCTATTGGAAATAGCCAACTTGTTAACGGAGCAGCCTTTGACCAGTCGCCGTTTCAACCCTTTGGTACATTCGAGATCCGATCTGATTCGAATGCGCTTGATGACCTTTGGTTAGTCGTTGACTGGTCGGAAGGCGCGCAATAGCTTTGTCGTTATGAATTTGAATGTCGGCTTTGAAGAGAATTTAGATTTACCGCTGATCGTCGCCTTAGGGTTGGGTGTTGACGGTCCACTCTTCAGATTCATCGCCGGAAAGCTGGCATTGAATTCCGATTTCTGAAAACTGCCATTCTTCACCGAGTTTACTAGCACCACAGCTGATAGTTAAGATTTAATTTGCTGTGACAGTATCGCTAGACACTTCGATACATTTCGTTGACTCTAAACTCAGGCAAACCATGTTCAACATCCATCTCCAATTGCCCACTTTGTAGTCTGGGGCAGGCAAGTCATCTGGCCTTTCACTATGATAGCCAATACCAGGAACTAATAAATACCCTCGCTAATCTAGGCTGTGAACTTAATAACTTGCGTAAAGCGCCGCATCAGCGACAGTGAACCACTAACAGCCAAACAGAAATAAGGAGCATTGCCATGATTGATCTCAAAGAAATAGCAAAAGTGGTTTTATTGGCTGTGGGTTTATTATTGGGGCATGCTGTTCAAGCGGAAAGCACTGTTAGTCCGGCCATTCCATATAGCGAGAAGAGCTAAGACTGCTGCAATAAATGGGCTCGGCGACAGTGGCCCCCAAGGTGGCAAAGTCTATTATGTCGATGATATGGGTGAGCATGGCCTGGAAGCGAAAGCAGCCGATGAGATCAATTCACTAAGTTGGAGTGACGCTGTTACAGTTGCAGGCGCTTATGGCTCCGGCTGGCATTTGCCGACAAAGACTGAGTTAAAAGTCTTATATGAACACAGAAAACGTGGTGGGCGGTTTTGCTAAAGACGACTATTGGAGCGCTACGGAGCAAGACATCAACAGCGCCTGGATCCAGGGCTTCGGCAATGGCGACCAGGATCGCTACAATAAATACAGTAAGCTTAGCGTGCGTGCTGTCCGGTCTTTTTAATTTGTTAGAGCTGGCCCCGAAAAATTGAACAGCCGGTTAAGTGAAAATCCCTGCTACTTTTGAACGTCCGTAAGGACAAAACAATGGAGCAGAAGATGTCCAAAAAACCGAGAAGAAAACATTCGCCGGCCTTCAAGGCCAAAGTCGCCTTGGCCGCTTTGACGGGTGATAAAACCCTGGCGCAGTTGACCCAGGAGTTTGAGATTCATCAAAACCAGATTGTCGACTGGAAGAAACAGCTGACTGTATCGTGATAGCCGTAATTGACGACCGGACCCAGTACGATTTTGCTGGGTGTAGGCCATTGGATCTCACCCACCGACCAGCCAGACGGTAGTTGGTATTGAATTTTGGTTGGGAGACGGCTTGGCTACGCACAGTCTGATCCTTGTTATCAGTGTTTTGCCGCTTAGATAAATGCTTGCGCCAAATCGAAGAAACCCGCAAAGGCGGGTTTCAAACGGCTGTGTGTTGCTATTGCAAACATCAAAACGGCTCTGATCTGGCACACTAAAAAGTTAAACGTTATTAGTTGCGAAAGGATGTTTGGCCTCCTTCTTCGCGGCAATTACTTCTTGAGCGCTTGGAAAGCCAGCGACAGCGCGAGCAATCGCTTCCTTGGTGGCTTTGTAGTTGTATTCTTCGATTTTGGCGTCGTCTTCGGCCAGCCAATGAATGAACACGCCCACGGAAATAAACAAATCGTCGGCTTCGTCGGCGGGAATGATGCCTTCTTCAACCGATTCCGCTACTGCAATGGCGACTGCGCGTTGCGCCGGTCCAAAGATTTGCACAGCTTGTTTCGAGCCTTTGATCGTGACTTTGTTGAACAAGATCGTGGCGGGTTTCACCAGCAAGTTAGGCGCTACCACTGCCAATAAAGTGGAAAAGCCGTCTTTATTATTGGTCAACGCATTTGCAAAAGCAGTTTCCGCTGCGGAGCCGCGTGGACCAATGATTAAATCGATATGGGCTATTTCATTGCCTTCACCGACTAATGATTCGCCAACCCGCAAATTGGTTATTTTTGCCATTTTAAATAGTCCCTTTTTTATAGAAAAATGTAATTAATATTATTGACATGTTCATTATCTATAATTGCCTGGTCCGGGAGTTATCCGGGCCAGGCAATCAAGTGCGTTCTGTCTGTTTTGTATTACGTTACAGTATTTTAAATATTACCTGCCTTGAAGTGGCCTACGGCTTCTTCGGCATGTTTGGTCGCTACTTCAGCGTGGTTTTGTTTGCCATGTGCAATGGTTTCTTCCAGTGATTTTTTACCGGCGCTAATGTGTGCTTTTGCTTCGCCAGTAGCGGCGCTCTCCGCTTTATCGACGTGAGCTAAGGATTTTTCGGCGTGCTCTACCAATTGATCCGCATGGCCCGCTTTGCCATGGGTTACGGCATGCTCAGCATGTTTTAACGATTCGGCGGCATGTTCTTCGGCAAATACGCCGCTGCTGGCAATTAATAAGGCACTGGCAAATAGCGCTACAGTAGTTTTCATAATATCCCCCTGGGAAATGTTTAGTTAAAGTCACTATTTAAAACCGCTATATTCCTAAGTTAATTTAGGATTTGTAGGCCTGAATTAACTTGGGAATATTGTTCGGCGACAATTACCCTGTCCGGTTTGACGACAACTATCTTGACCGGTTGACTGATACCAAGGACAACGGTGAGTTTCACTTTGATAGGGAGCTCACTCTTGCCTGGAAAACGTATCACTCGACATCAAGAGAGTTTATATATGAGCAAACGTCAACGAGGCCAAAGCCAGCAAACCGCGGCGGCGCAGGCAGCTATTTCTGAACGGTCTGGCCGCAGGATAGAAAAAGGGGAGCGCGTATCAATTCCGGGTGAACGCCATTGGCGAACGCGTGAAGATCCTTTGGAATCTATTTGGCAAAAGGAATTGGTGCCTCTGTTAGAAAAAGAATCGCAGCTCACCGGCTTGACGCTTTGGGAATATCTGGAAGATGAGCATGCTGGGCAATTTCCCTTCAGTGTCTTGCGTACTCTGCAGCGCCGCGTCAAACACTGGAAAGCCACCCAAGGCCCTGAGAAAGTGGTGATCTTTCGCCAGTCAGTGCCTGCCGGTCAGCAAGGCTTATCGGACTTCAGTCATCCGAACACGACCATCACCCTCCAGGGCAAAGTCTTTACGCATCTGTTGTACCAGTTCCGCTTTGCCTACAGTGGCTGGCGGTATGTGCAGATTGTGTTGGGCGGTGAAAGTTATTCGGCCTTGGCCGATGGCCTGCAGTCAGCATTAATGCTGGCCGGCGGCAGTCCACTTGAGCATCGTACTGACAGTTTAAGTGCGGCGTTTAATAACCATCGAGATGAGCAGACACTCACCCAGTCTTATGAGGCGCTCTGTACGCATTATCGATTACGGGCCACCCGCAATAACTGCGGCGTCAGCCATGAGAATGGCGCTATTGAATGTGCTCATGGGTCCTTCAAGCATCGCCTGGATCAAGCCTTAAAGCTCAGAGGGAGTAGCGATTTTGCTGACATCAAAGCCTATCAAGCCTTTCTTGATCACGTGTCTGAACGGTTAAATAGACGGTGCCAAGCCCGGTTTAGAGAAGAGCAATTAGCCTTACAGCCCTTGCCGGGTGGGCGATTTATGGATTATAGCGAGCTCAGCCTGAAGGTGACGAGAAGCAGTACCGTAGAAATTAAACGCGTGTTGTATACCGTGCCTTCACGGCTGATTGGCGAGCACGTCCGGGTGCATGTATACCATGATCGCTTGGTCATGTTTGTCGGCCAAGCCTTAACCGCAACACTCCCGCGTATTTATCCGAAAGCCGGTCAAGAACGTGCGCGACGCATTGATTACCGGCATCTTATCCATAGTTTGTCTGCCAAACCACAGGCCTTCCGGTTTTTACAATTCCGTGATGATTTGTTACCCACCGACATTTATCGCCAGTTATGGCTGCATAGTGACCGACAATTAGATGCCCGAGAGGCCTGTAAATGGATGGTGGGCGTACTGAGAATCGCTATGGATCATGATTGCGAAGAACGTTTGGGCCATGAGTTGCTGACGACTATCGAACAACATCAGCCACTGCCCAGCCTTAAGGCCTTACAGGAACGTTATTTAGGTCAGCACCCTGTGCCTTCGATACCCGCGCGGCAACATGACTTAGGCAGCTATGATCATCTGTTACAGGGTAGTTGGCATCAACCGGAGGTCGGTTATGCCTGAAACCATCGAGTTATTGCTCAAGCAGCTCAGACTGCCTACCTTTATCCGCCATTATCAAAGTCATCAAGAACAGGCGCTTGCCAAAGGCTATGGCCATGTCCGCTATTTGTCGGGGTTGTGTGAACAGGAAGCGGCTGATCGTTATCAAAAACGCGTGCAAAAATGGACTCGAGAAGCGGGTTTACCGGCGGGGAAAAGCTTCGCTAACTTGAATCAGGCAGAACTCAGCACCGCCGTGCAGCAACAGATTGCCGCCTTGAAAGATCATACGGACTGGGCTCATCGTGCCGGTAACGTCTTATTGATCGGCCCGTCGGGTGTCGGTAAATCGCACATTGCCGCCGCTATTGCCCATCAACTCATCGAACAAAACGTCCGTGTGAAATGGTTCTCAGCGGTGGCACTGGTGCAAAGCTTGCAGCAAGCCAAGCGGGACCTGGACTTAATGACCGCGATGACACGCCTGGATAAATATCAAGTGCTGATTGTGGATGATATTGGCTATGTCAAAAAGACCGATGCAGAAACCCAAGTGCTCTTTGAATTCATTGCCCATCGGTATGAAAGTGGCAGCTTGATCATCACGTCAAACCAGCCCTTCAGTCAATGGGATCACATCTTTCCAGACACCATGATGACGGTTGCAGCGATTGACCGCATTATCCACCACGCCACCATTATTGAAATCGAAGGAGAAAGCTATCGGAAAAAACAGCGTGTAAAAAAATAACCCATTATTTTTAACAAAAACCGGCCAGGGTAATTGACGTTAAACCGGAAAAGATAATTGACGCCGGACAGAATATAGCGGTTTTAACAATACGAGATAATCCTTAATATCTGCTATATCGCCAAATTACTTAGTCAATTTATATGCCAGTTTTCAACTAGTTGTTTGCAAAGAAATTTATAGATTTAACGGTGATTGATGTGTTGGCGGGTCAGCAAAAGTTGCTGAATTGGTGTTGATACAGCAACTGCTTAGCGGCTGATGACGCCGAAGTAAGCTTGCAATAAGCGGGTTGTTTTCTTCTGGAGAGTCAATTTGCCGGATAAACATCTTGATATTCAATCGTTTATAGGGCACAGATCTGAAAGGTATCTGCCGAGCATATCCGGTGTGATTATTGCTTTACAGTGGACTGCTACGAGCGTGCTCCACATAATTACAACCATCAAATAATCGATTCTTATGAGCAAATACACAGTCAACGTCAACGGTACGCAAAAGACCGTGGATGTTAATCCCGACACGCCCTTGTTGTGGGTGCTGCGCGATCATCTCAATCTGGTCGGTACCAAATTCGGCTGCGGAGTTGGGCAGTGTGGTGCCTGTACCGTGCATATCGACGGTCAGCCGACCCGGGCTTGTCTGACGCCGATTGCCAAAGTCGGCTCCAGTCAGGTCACCACTATCGAAGGCTTGCATCCCAACGGTGAACATCCTTTACAGAAAGTCTGGCAGGAACTGGATGTGCCGCAATGCGGTTATTGCCAGGCCGGGCAGATCATGACGGCGGCTGCACTTTTGAAAAAAAATCCCCGTCCGACCGACGCCGAGATCGATGTCGAACTGGCCGGCAATCTATGTCGTTGCGGGACTTATTTAAGGATACGTGCCGGCATACACCGTGCTGCTGAACTCGCTGTCAAGGAGTCGATATGAACGAATACGAATTGGAAAATGCCAGCCGCCGCGATTTTTTGCGCAAGTCCACGTTGGCCGGCGGCGGCTTGGTGTTGGGTTTTTATCTGAATGTGGCCGATAGTGCCGCCAAGCGGGTTGCCAAGCCGTCCACCATTGCGGAAAGCAGCGTGTTTAAACCCAATGCCTTTATCCACATCGCGCCGACCGGCAAGGTGACCTTGATCAGCAAGCAGCCGGAGATAGGCCAGGGCATCAAAACCTCGCTGCCGATGGTGATCGCCGAGGAACTGGAAGTGAATTGGCTGGATGTGCAAATTGTGCAGGGCGACTTGGATCCGATTTACGGTAGCCAAAGCGCCGGCGGTTCGCGCTCCACGCCGACCAATTACCAGGAGTTTCATAAGCTGGGTGCGACGGCCAGAACCATGCTGATCCTGGCAGCCGCGGAACTCTTGCGGGTGCCTGCCGCTGAACTGGTTGCCAAGGATAGTGCAGTGCATCATCCGGCCAGCGGTAAACAGCTTAGTTATGGTCAATTGGTGGAAAAGGCGGTGTCGATTCCGGTGCCTGCGCCGGAATCGGTGAAGTTGAAAGACCCTAAAGACTATAAATTACTGGGTACACGAATTGGTGGCGTGGATAATCCGGCCGTTGTCACCGGTAAGCCTTTGTTTGGGATCGACGTGCAATTGCCCGGTATGTTGTATGCGACCTATCAAAAATGTCCGGCGTTTGGCGGTAAAGTCGTCAGCGCCAATCTGGACAAAATCAAAACACTCCCCGGCGTAAAACATGTCTTTGTCGTGGAAGGCGGAACCAGCTTAAAAGGCTTGTTGCCGGGTGTGGCGATCGTCGCCGACTCCACCTGGGCGGCGTTCACGGCCCGCAAGCAATTGGAAGTAGTTTGGGACGAAGGCCCAGCGGCCACGCAAAGTTGGGCTGGCTTTAGTGCCAAAGCCAAGGAGTTATCAGAACAGGCCGGCAGCGAAGTGTTGCGTAACGACGGCAACACGAAGCAAGCTTTGGAGGATGCGGACAAAACCGTTGAAGCGGCCTACGTCTATCCTTTCATTTCTCACGCTAGTATCGAGCCGCAAAATTGCACGGCCTGGTTCAAGGACGGCGGCATCGAGATTTGGGCGCCCACTCAAAACCCGGAAGCGGGGCAGAAAATCGTCACGGAAACCTTGGGGATTCCCAAGGAGAAAATCACACTGCATATCACCCGCAGCGGCGGCGGCTTTGGCCGGCGCTTGATCCCGGATTACCTCATCGAATCGGCGGCGATTGCCAAGCAAATCGGTGTGCCGGTCAAACTGACCTGGACCCGCGAAGACGATCTGCAACACGATCAATTCCGCGCCGGCGGCTTTCACTTTTTAAAGGGTGGCCTGGACGACAATGGCAAACTGATCGCCTGGCATAACCACTTTGTGACCTTTGCCCATAAAGTAGTGAAGGATGGCAAGGAAACCCTGGAACTGGGCAGCGGTGCCAATCTGTCCGGCGACGAATTTCCGGGTCGGTGGGTGGAAAACTGCCTATTGGAGCAAACCCCCCTGGAGTGCAATATCCCCATGGGGCCATGGCGAGCGCCGCGTAGTAATGTTTTCGCTTGGGTGTTTCATAGTTTTATCGACGAACTGGCGCACGCCGCCGGCCGAGATCCGCTCGAGTTTCGCTTAGAAATCTTGGGCGACAAAGGCTTCATTCCCGGCACTGGCCAGCAAGGTATCCCATACGATGTTAATCGAATGAAGCATGTATTGCAGCACGTCGCGGAAAATGCCGAGTGGGGCAAGAAAAACTTCCCGCGCGGCCAAGGGCAGGGCATCGCTTTTCATTTCAGCCATCTGGGTTACATCGCCCAGGTCGCGGAAGTTACGGTCTCCAAAGACGGCAAGCTCAAGGTCGATAGAGTGGTCGTCGTCACCGACATCGGCGCGCAAATCGTCAATCTCAGCGGCGCGGAAAATCAGGTGCAGGGTTCGGTGGTCGATGGTCTGGGGGCCTTGATGTTTCAGGAGTTGAACATCGAAAAAGGGCGCATCGTGCAAAGCAACTTTGGGGATTATCCGATGATCCGCATTGCCGATGCGCCGACCCAGGTGGAGGTGCATTTTCTGAAGACCGATTATCCGGTCACCGGCCTCGGCGAACCGGCGCTGCCGCCATTGGCGCCGGCAGTGTGCAATGCGATCTTCGCCGCCACGGGTGTGCGGGTAAGGCAATTGCCCTTACTGCGCACCGATTTGAGCTGGAGTTGATATGGCTAGTACAATCGCAGGTATACCCGCAAGCGAGTAAACCATGGCCAATCACATCAATCATCTGCAAGAAGCCTATCGGCGACTGCAACGCGACCAGGAAGACAGCGTGCTGGCGACCATTGTCGAAACCTTTGGCTCGACATATCAAAAGGCCGGCGCGCGGATGCTGATTACCCAGACCGGCGAGTTGGTCGGTTTGCTGGGCGGCGGATGCTTTGAAAGGGATCTGGTGGAGCAGGCCGCTTCGGTGTTTGCAACCGGCGAAGCCAAAACGCTGTTTTACGACATGCGTTCCGGGGAAGACGCAATCTGGGGTTTGGGGCTGGGTTGTAACGGTGCGGTTAGGGTGTTGCTGCAATTATTAACAGCCGAGCAGGATTTTAGTCCTTTGAGTCAGTTGGTCGAAGCCGCCGAAGTCCAAGCTCATGGGGTATTGGTGACAGTGTTCGATTCCGGGCACTCGGATTTTCCGGCCGGCCGCAGCCAGTTCCTGCCGGCCGCCATCGTCGGCGAGCAACCGATCTTGCCCAGCGCGCCGTTTCCCTTTGCCACAGCGGCAGTGCAAACGGCCTTGCAACAAAAACCGCGTATCGAAACCCATCTGCTTGACGGCCAGGAGATCAAAGCCTTTTACGACCCAGTGCAGCCGCCTTGGCAGTTGCTGATATTCGGCGCCGGTGCCGACGCGATACCGCTGCTGAACTGCGCCAAATCCGTAGGGTGGCGAGTGACCTTGGTCGATCACCGGCCCGCACACATCAAACCCGAGCGTTTTCCATTGGCTGATCAGTTATTGCATCTGGTACCGGAACAGGTCGCGGCGCAACTGGATTTGCATCGCTTCAATGCCATCATGATGATGACCCACAACATCGAATACGACCAACGCTACCTGCACGCCATCGTCCATTGCCGGGTACCGTTTATCGGTTTGCTGGGGCCGGCGCATCGCAAGCAACGGTTACTGCAAAGCCTGGGCGACGATGCCGCGCTAATCAACGAGCGGGTATTCGGCCCGGTGGGTTTGGACATCGGCGCGCAAACCCCGGAAGAGATCGCGCTGTCTATCGTGGCTGGTATTCACGCCCAGCTCAATGGTCGTAGCGGCTTGCAACTAGGCAATGAAGTCGTCACCATCAAGCATGCTTGCAGCCATTGAAAATGTGTATGCCGTCATCCTGGCGGCAGGTGCGTCCAGCCGGATGGGTAGCCCAAAGCAATTACTGATTTGGCAAGACCGTCCATTACTGGCCCATGCAATTGACAGTGCGCGGGCCGCGTTAGCGGAGCGGAGCGTGGTGGTGTTGGGAGCTAATGCCGAGGCGATAACCACCGCTATCGACCTAAGCGGCATTAGCGTAGCACTGAATCCTGACTGGGCGGACGGCATGGCCGGTTCGATTCGAGCAGGTATCGAAGCCTTGCCGGCCACGGCCAGCGCGGTGTTATTGATGCTGTGCGATCAACCCCTGATTAACGCCTCGCATCTGCAAAACCTGCTGCGGGCTTGGCAGCAGGCGCCGGAGTGCATTGTGGCGAGTCAGTACGCGGAGTCGTTTGGCGTGCCGGCCGTGTTTCCGGCCGAATTTTTTCAACAGCTCGCAAGCTTGACTGGCGATCGCGGGGCCAAGTCGCTATTGGCTAAGCTCGATAGCCACTTGGTAAAAATCCCGTTGCCGGAGGCGGAACTGGACATCGATAACAGCGAGGATTACTCGTACTTAAACCTGATCCGATAACGGTGTTCTAAATACATTGATCAGCAAGGCCAGAAATCCCAAAGCAACCACGCTGGAACCGATGCCGGCCAGCGGTTCGCCTACGGCCGGGTTGCCATCGTACAACAATGCTATCCCGACGATGGTGACAGGCAAGCCGAGGTTATGCAGCCAGAAATGCGCTTTGGCTAGAACATGGTTGCCTAGGGCCGGGAAGACTTGGTAGATCAGTCCCGATAGTGCCAAGGACACCCAGCCCAGCAGATTGGCGTGCGCGTGAGTGTCGCGTTGTAGAAAAGAATGGCTGGCAGCCATGTAAATGCCGATGCCTATACCAATGATCGCGTAAACCACGGCGATGCGGATAAAGTTGATTGCCATAAAATTATTATCTGTGGAATTGAAAACGGCGCCAGTTTAGCTAGAAAACCGGCCGAACACTGTTAAGAAAACCGGCATGAAATCTTAAAAAATCACTAATTTGCTAATGCCGGGGTAGCTATTTTACGGCGGCTGGGCGCAAAGCAATTAACTGGCGTCATCTAAGGACAAGCGATTATCCACTTGGAGACCGAACTGCCCGCGCCCGGTCTTTTTCAGGCGAATACCGCATTGGCGTTCATCCAATCGGCGTTTTAACAACACTAAGCGGGTCTCCAGATTATCCGCGATCTCAGGCAAGCCCAACTCAGCTTGTAAACGCAACTCCCGGTTGCTGAATTGGCTGCGGCCGGTTTCTTGATGACACCGCAGCAAGTGCCACAGAATCGCGCCGGCCACGCCTTTGATCAGATATAAATCGTCCACAAACACGCTGTGATCGCGCGGAAAATGGCGAACTTGCAATAGCGAGTCTTGCGGCACCGGAGGTGGCGGCGAGTCGATAGCTACATCCGCATCAAGGCATGACTCTGCGCCCGCGAGTACTTGCATCGACGCGGCCAAATGGTCGGCCAGTACTGTCAGCGCATCTTCCTCGTCATAGCCAAAAGCCAGGTCTTCAGGGCTTTCGACATAAATTACCCCCAACAGCCGTTGAGCCCAAAGCACTGGAATCGCCATTTGGCTGCGGCTTTCAGCGATGCCCGGCATCGGGATGGCCGTTTCCAGCTGGCCGGTTAGGCCGATACGCTCCATTTGTTCGCGCACCGCCTTGCCGTAGCCGTATTCCTGAGTCATGTGGGCGATCCGGATCGCAGTGCGCTCGCGAGCGGCAATGCCGATCACGCCGTGGCCCAGCGCAATTTCCGAACCTATCCCGGCGACGTCGTAACCGCTGCTGGCGACGGTATACAGACAGGCGCGGGATTCGTCGTGCAGCAATAGCATCACGTGAGCGATCCCGAAATCCTCGGTCAGCGTGTTTAGCGTCGCGCCGAGTAGGCTGTCCAGATCGACACAGCGATTGAGTTGCGCGGTCGCTCGGCGTAATAACGGCACCAGTTTGGGCCTGGGCAGTGCCGGTAGCGGCGTCGGCCCGACCAGCGTTTCTATGTCCAATACCTGATAAACATCCGCGCCCAGTAAGCGAAACACGTCGGTCATCCCGGTGTGTGCGGCGATACCCGATAGCTTCGCGCGCATGACTTCGAACAAGGGGCCGGCTGTTTCGGTGCGTAAATACCGGATTGCCAGCCGGTAACTGGTAGCCGTGAATGGATCGGTCACGCACAAGCTGGCATGGGGATTTGCCAGGATGTTGGCGCGGGTTTTATTAAAAAATTGAAAAGTCAGCGCCAGATGCGTGGCATCGACATATTGCACTTGAGACAAATATGCCACGTTGGGGGTGCCGTCAGTCGCGCAAGTGGCCAGCGCCGCCGGTATCGCGCCATCAAAACAAGGGCGTAATGCTTCTAGCGTCGGGCTCATGAAACGGGTCGAATCAGGCGGCTGCCGGCTAACGGGCCAGGCGTTTGTTCGTAAATGTCGTGGGGCGTGATGATTAAGGACACGCAGTCCGCGGCATATCGATAATTGGCGCTGAATTCGGCGCTATAACCCAGCCCGGCTATTGCGGCGGCAAAGCCGTGTTGGCAGGCGGATAGCGTTTCTTGTTCCGCGGCGGTCAAAGGTCTGATGTCGGTAATTAAACCTTTAATTTGGATCGCTTGTTCGGTGGACGGTAAACAAAATACCGCCGCGATCCGCGAGCCAATTTGCAACGTATCAAGTAAAGCCTTGGACCTAGGCTGCGACACGAAAACGCATAATTGCCGGCCTTCATCCAAAACCCGGCAGCCTAATCCGCGAGTCAGCAAGGGGCGATTGCTCGGGCTGGCGCCGGCTACATCGATGGCTACCGGCGCGTGCAGGAAATCGGCGATAGGGTTGAGGTTGATGGCCTGATCGGGGCGCATGGTTTTTTGAAGGCGATTAAATTAGCGGATATTTAATCGTCCCAATTTGCAGATGACAACCGCTTAGTGAATAGGATAGGCAAATAGTGCTATCAGCCGGAAATTCGCGATAACTTCCCTGTCATCGCTGGTGAACTTTTTAGACTTCGGCGCTGCTCAACCAAAGATCGTGCTTGTTGCACTGGCTTAATGCGTAGACCGTGCCTGAGTATCCCGCCAGACTGAATTCGGAAATGGCTGCCGGATCTTTGCTGGGATCAAACATCCGCTCGTTCAGGAATTTGTAGTCTTTATCCAGCAGTACATGTTTGATAATGTAATGTTCATAGCCTTTCATTTCGTGCGGCGTCGTGATTTTGACGGTGGCTTTGCCGTCGGCTTTAACGACTTCAATTACCGGCAGGTGCGTCGCGGCTTTGCCGGCCCAGCGGCCTTGCGCATCCTTGGTGTAAAACACATCGCCCGGCGGTGTAGGTTGTTTACCGGCTTCCGCGGCTTGGGCCAGGCTTGGCGCAATGGCGCTAATCGCCGCACCGGCGGCACTCAATCGAATAAAATCGCGACGTTCCATAAAAATTCCTTGTGATGGGTTAAAAATTGTCTACTGCTGAGTTAAGCCGGCATGACTTGCTCGGCAGCGTGTGCTGAACCGGTTTTTCTTATCCTGCCAATGCAGAAGAAACGTTCGCAACGGCTCCGGTTCGCCTGACCGCGCGACGCATCGAAATGTATCACGATTTGTTAGATCTACGTCCATGGGTTCTTGCGTCGGCTTATAGTTATTAAGGGCGAGTTAATAACGTCCACGAATAAATCCGAATGGCTGGCGACCAAGGTATTGGCGGGTCAAGGTGGCTTTTTAACCGGTGAAACGCTATACGAAACTCAGTATCGACAAGCAGCGCCAGCGGACATGAAGGGCTGATTGCTATCAGCTTCGCCATTGCCGAAAAATACGCTTTTTCGCTACTAATAATGCCGAGCAGCAAACCGGCAAGTCAAATAGAATGGCTATTCGTGCAAAATCAAATGAGAGGGCAGGCTATGGATCATGATTTCTGGCATCAGCGTTGGCAGCAGAACCAAATCGGTTTTCATAAGCATGAGTTCAACCCCATTCTTCAAACGCATTGGCCGCGCTTGTCTATCCCAGAAAAAGCGCGGGTGTTTGTACCGCTGTGCGGGAAGAGTAAGGACTTACTTTGGCTATTAGCCATGGGTTATCAGGTGGTGGGTGTGGAATTAAGTCCGCTGGCTGTCGAGTCGTTTTTCGCCGATAACAATTTGCAACCGACCGTGCGGCGCCAAGGCGATTTTTGGGTCAGCGAGGTGGACGGTTTGCAGATTTTCTGCGGAGATTTTTTTGCATTGCAAACTGCCGACGTCGGCGAGTTTGACGCGGTTTACGATAGGGCGGCGCTGGTGGCCTTGCCGCCGGATATGCGCATCGATTACGTCATGAAACTGTCCTCGCTGTTGCCGACCAACGTGCAAATGTTGCTGATAGCGTTCGATTATCCCCAGCACGAAATGCCGGGACCGCCGTTTAGCGTGCAAGCCGACGAAGTTGAGCGTTTATATAGCCACTGGTGTGAAGTGGAATTGCTGACCAGCGACGATGCCTTGGCGACCGAGCTGCATTTTAAAGAGCGCGGCTTAACTAAAATGGTAGAGCAAACCTATAAACTTTTGGTTCGGTGATAGAAGAATTACCGAATTGCCAGTCACAGATTATCAAGCCGGCCCGTAAGTACTCTTTGCCGTATCGAAGGGAGCACCCGCTTGGGCTTCGATGGGCTCAGCCCGAACGGAATAGCAGTGACAAATAGGGCCGGCTTGATAACCGCTAAATTTCCTGGATTCGTCGTTCCCGCGACGGCCTGAATCCCTTTAAACCCGGCAGACTCCGGCGCACCTGGGGGCGGCGGCATTTAGGGAGTCGGGTTAAATAAGCGGGAGGCTGTTGCAGAATCGGCGCGCCACGTTTCATTTTCGTTTCAATTTCCTAAATAGTGTTTCAATGTTTCATTGTGAAACATCTTTTTGCGCCTGTCGATAGTGATCGGCTCTTATCTACCTTGATTAATGGGAGAAATTACGCTTGGCACGCAAATTGATATAAAAATATTATTGATTAATTATATTTGTGAGCCGCGTATGTTTTTCGGTCAATTCTCAGAAACTGATACCTCGAGCGCTGGAATGACGACTCCTGTGAATTTAAGGGGCCGGCCAATAAATCAGGAGGCGGCTATGAAAGATACCGCCCATTCGGCTTTACCGAAATCCAGCTTGCTGCGCTGGGAAATAGCCGTAGCACTGCTGATAAAAGTCATCCTGCTCACCGGCCTGTGGTTTCTGATCTTCCGCTGGCAAGAGCGCCCCGCAATTAAACCTGACATCGCCGCGCACTTTGCCTTGCCTGCCGCGCCAGTCCACATAAATACTGATTTTTCTTCACAACCCACCCAGGAGTCTCGCCATGTTCGGTGACGAT
Organism: Methylomonas sp. 2F7; assembly: GCF_057126975.1. Classification (NCBI taxonomy): domain Bacteria; kingdom Pseudomonadati; phylum Pseudomonadota; class Gammaproteobacteria; order Methylococcales; family Methylococcaceae; genus Methylomonas; species Methylomonas sp. 2F7. The sequence continues at coordinate 2,409,446 of NZ_CP195203.1, read as the reverse complement.
ATAGTCATGCTGTCACGCATGCAGTTCGGGCTAACCGCGCTGTATCATTTCCTCTTTGTGCCCTTGACCCTGGGCATGACCTTTATCCTCGGCATCATGGAGTCGGTCTACGTAATGACCGGTAAAGAGGTGTACAAGGATATGGTCAAGTTTTGGGGCAAGTTGTTTGGCATCAACTTTGCCATGGGCGTCACCACCGGTTTGACGCTAGAGTTTCAGTTCGGCACCAACTGGGCTTACTACTCGCATTACGTCGGCGACATTTTTGGGCCTTTGTTGGCTGCGGAAGGCTGGATGGCGTTCTTCCTGGAATCGACCTTTGTAGGTTTGTTCTTTTTCGGTTGGGATAGACTCAGCAAAGTCCAGCATCTCACTGTGACTTGGTTGCTAGCGGTTGGAACCAGCTTATCGGCATTATGGATTCTGATTGCCAACGGTTGGATGCAGCATCCGGTGGGTGCTGAGTTTAACTACGAAACCCTGCGTATGGAGATGACCAGCTTTGCTGACGTGTTCTTCAACCCGGTCGCTCAGGTCAAGTTCGTGCATACGGTCGCGGCGGGCTATGTCACGGGTTCCATGTTTGTGCTGGGGATTAGTTCCTGGTACTTGCTGAACAAACGCGATATCGGTTTTGCCAGACGATCTTTCTCAATTGCCTCAGCCTTTGGTTTGGCCTCTATCTTATCGGTCATCGTCTTGGGCGATGAAAGCGGCTACACCTCCGGCGAAACCCAAAAAATGAAGTTGGCAGCTATTGAAGCAGAATGGGATACCCACCCGGCCCCCGCAGGTTTTACCGTGTTTGGTTTGCCCGATCAAGACAATCAGAAAACCGATATGGCGCTTAAAGTCCCTTACGTGCTGGGCCTGATCGCTACCCGCTCCATCAACGAGGAGGTCAAAGGTCTTAAAGATTTGCGCGAAGATAGTGTACTGCGTGTCGAAAGCGGCATGGTGGCTTACGACAATCTGCAAAAGCTGCGCGCCGGCGACAACAGTCCCAGCGTCAAACAGCACTTTGCCGACCACAAAGCCGACCTGGGCTACGGCTTATTGCTGAAAAAATACACTGACAAGGTAATCGATGCCGACGCAGCGACCATCCAAAAAGCCGCCAACGACACCATTCCCAAAGTAGCGCCGCTATTCTGGACCTTCCGCATCATGGTGGCCTGCGGTTTTATCATGCTGTTCATCTTTGCGATGACGTTTTACTACTGCGCCACCCGGGTTGCCGACCAGAAACGTTGGCTGTTGCGCATGGCGGTCTGGTGCATCCCCTTACCCTGGATCGCCGCCGAGACCGGTTGGTTCGTCGCCGAAGTCGGTCGCCAACCCTGGACCATCTCCGGTGTATTGCCCACCCACATGAGCGTATCCAGCCTCAGCGCCGGGCAGCTCTGGTTCAGTATCGGCGGCTTTGCTTTGTTCTATACGATATTGCTGATCATCGAGATGTATCTGATGTTGAAGTATGTCCGCCTCGGGCCCAGCAGTTTGCATACCGGGCGTTATTGCTTCGAACCCCAACCTGCCTAATCCATTCGTCAACAGGAGTTCATTATGTTTGATTATGAAACCATCCGCCTGATTTGGTGGGTTTTTATCGGTGTCGTCGGCATTGCGTTCGCATTGACCGAAGGCTTTGATTTCGGAGTTGGCACCTTGCTGCCTTTTATCGGTAAATCCGACGTGGAGCGCAGGGTGATTATCAACACCGTCGGCGCCACATGGGAAGGTAATCAGGTTTGGCTGGTGCTGTTGGGCGGTGCGATATTTGCGATTTGGCCGGCAGTGTATGCCACGTTGTTCTCCGGGTTATACGTGGCGATGCTATTGGTGTTGTTTTCCTTGTTCTTTCGTCCGGCCGCGTTCGATTACCGTAGCAAGATCGAAGATCCGCGCTGGCGCAACAGTTGGGATTGGAGCCTGTTCATCGGCAGCACCTTGCCGCCGGTTCTGCTCGGCGTATTAGTAGGCAATTTGATTCTAGGCCTGCCATTTCATTTCGACCAAGATCTGCGCTCGTTTTACGACGGTTCGTTTTGGGGGTTGCTGAGTCCGTTTGCCTTGTTATGCGGCGTGACCGGGCTGTTGCTCACGACCTTTCATGGCGCATTGTTTCTGAAGTGGCGTAGTGAGAGCGTGATTCACGACCGCGCCGTGAACACGGTCAAAGCCTTGGGGCCTATGTTATTAGTCGCGTTAACAGCGGTAACACTTTGGGTCTTTGTTGGTATTGATCGTCCGGAAATTACCCAAATGGCGGCTACCGACGCGCCATCCAACCCGCTGCATAAAACCGTGATTGCTCATGGCGCAAACTGGTTGCAGCATTTCATGACTTATCCCTGGATGTGGCTGGCACCGCTGACCGCATTTGCGGGTATAGCGCTGGCTTGGTTGTTAGGCAAGGGTGAATCCAGGATGGGGGCATTTGTACTCAGTAGCCTGGGCATCACCGGTGTGGCGCTGACGGTCGGGTTTGGTTTGTTTCCCTTCCTGCTGATCTCGTCTACCGCGCCCGGTTCCAGTCTGACTTTGTGGGACGGTACTTCCAGTCATAACACTTTGTTGCTGGGGTTTTGGATCACCATCATCTTTCTGCCTATCGTCCTGCTCTACACCCGTTTTGTGTACCGGGTGATGTGGGGTAGCGTCACCGAAGCCGCTGTTCTTAAAGACAGCCACACACTTTATTAAGGAGACACATCATGTGGTATTTCGCTTGGATACTCGGCGTCGGTTTCGCGGCGTCCTTTGCCATCATCAACGCTATGTGGCTGGAATCGGTGTGTGACATCGATCATCACGGCATCGATCAATCTTGCGAGACTCTGGCGCAACGCAGTAAGGAGAGATTGTGATGACTACAGACCGTATTGTCCGAATCGTCGCCGGCTTATTTGTGCTGCTGTCGCTGAGTCTGGGCGTTGAAGGCAGTCCGTTGTTTCAATCCGGCAATTGGCTTTGGTTTACCGCATTCGTCGGGGCCAATTTGTTTCAAAGCGGTTTTACCCGATTCTGCCCGCTGGAAATGATTCTTAAAAAATTGGGCATCAAAGAAAGCTGCCAATAACAGCGGCAAAAAAATAATTATCTTTCAATTAGGAGTAGTCTCATGGCAAAAATCGTAATCGTAGGTGCGGGCATCGGCGGTATCCCGATGGCATTGGAAATGAAGGAAAACGCTCGGAAGGAAGACGAGGTAGTGGTGATCGCCGATACGCCGACTTTTCACTTTGTGCCCTCCAATCCCTGGGTAGCGGTCAACTGGCGCAAGCCGGAAGACATCAAGGTGGAATTGGCACCCATGTTCAAGAAAAAGAAGATCGGCTTTATCCAACAAAAAGTCACCTGTTTTCACCCGGAAAACAATCAAGTGGAATTGGCCGATGGCTCGCAAGTCGATTACGATTTTTTAGTGATCGCCACCGGTCCGAAACTGGCCTTTGACGAAGTGCCGGGCTTGGGGCCCAACGGCCACACCCAATCGGTGTGCCATGTCGATCATGCCGGCGAATCCGGTGAATTTTGGGACAAGTTTGTCGAAGATCCGGGTCCGATTATTGTCGGTGCCGCCCAAGGAGCGTCTTGCTTCGGCCCGGCTTACGAATACATGTTCATCGCCGAAACCGACCTGCGTCAACGTAAAATCCGCGATAAAGTGAAAATGACATATGTCACCTCCGAGCCTTATGTCGGCCATTTGGGCTTGGGCGGCGTGGGCGACACCAAGGGCATGTTAGAAGCCGAGATGCGCAGTAAACACATTAACTGGATCTGCAATGCCAAAATCGACAAGATCGAAGCCGGCATGATGTATGTCACCGAAGTCGATGAAAACGGTCAGGAGAAAAAGAAACACGAGTTGCCGTTCAAGCACAGTATGATTCTGCCGGCCTTTAAAGGTGTCGATGCCTTGACCGGTATTGACAAGCTCGTTAATCCACGCGGTTTTGTGATTGTTGACGAGAATCAACGCAACCCCACCTTCAAAAATATATATTCCATTGGTGTTTGCATTGCTATTCCGCCGCTGGAGCAAACCCCGGTGCCGACCGGCACGCCCAAGACCGGTTACATGATCGAGTCGATGGTCACCGCTACCGCGCACAATATTCGTGCGGAACTGGATGGCAAGCAACCTAAAGAAAAAGGTACCTGGAATGCACTTTGTTTGGCGGACTTTGGCGATTCGGGCGTGGCATTCCTGGCCATGCCGCAAATTCCGCCGCGTAACGTGCAGTGGGCTTCAAGCGGTAAATGGGTGCATTTAGCTAAAATTGGTTATGAAAAATACTTTATGCGCAAAGTTCGCAAGGGTATCAGCGAGCCTTACTACGAAAAATTGACCTTAAAAATGTTTGGCATTATGCGTCTGAAAGGCTGACACTGGTTTATGCAGCGCTGGTATGGAATGACAAACAGTGTTGTTTCGTTGGTCTACCAATGGAACGACGTGTCCAAACTTCCATACCACCCCAATTTGCCCTAACTGAATGCAGATTACTCAATGACATATCGAACTTTTTGGCGGCAGGTCTTCGTGCTGATGCTGGTTATAGATACGGCCTTCGCCGACGCTGAACCCAGTCAGTACAGCCTAGAGCAGGCCATTGACACCGCCCTGGCAAATAATCCGGAGCTCGGCATCATGCAAGCTCGCATCGAGCAGGCCAATGCGCAATTGGGTGAGTCTTTGGCCAGTTTTTACCCGCAGATTAAAGCCAGCTTGTCTTATCAACACAGCGACAATCCGGCCCAGGCCTTTGCGATGATCATTGCCCAGCGCCGGCTCAGCTTTACGGGCAACGACTTCAATCATCCCGGCGGCGTGGATAACTATCGGCCACAAGTGACAGCGACGTACTCGTTGTTTCGCGGTGGTCAGGATTACTACCGCAAACAGGCGGCGGAACTGGGTATCGAAACCTCGGAATTGGAAAAGGCCGCGACCCGCAATCAGTTGGTGAATAACGTCACCGCGGCCTATTACGGGGAGTTGGCGGCAATGGAAGCGCATGAGATTAGTCGGCGCTCCATCACAGCAGTGCAAAGCGAGCTGGATCAGTCGCGGATTCGCTTCGATGCCGGCACCGTATTGAAGTCCGACGTACTGTCCTTGGAAGTGCAGTTAGCGGAAGCCAAGGATGCGGAAATCCAAGCCGCTAATGCTATTGAGTTGGCGCAGAGTATGTTGAAAACCTTGTTGGGTTTGCCCGCTAACGAACCCTTTGTTATTAATTCAACTCAACAAGCCGCGTTACCCGCTAGTCCGGCGGTGTTCGACGAATTACTGAATCAGGCGCTCAGCAGTCATCCTGAACTACAAGCTGCCCAGAAGCGCGTGGCGATGGCCGAACGTCAGCTTGATGTCGCGCAAGCCGCCCACTTACCCCGCGCCGACGCCTTTGTCAGCTATGGTTCTGACAGCAAAGATCTGGCCTTCAGCAGCAATCGCGATAACGTCACCGCCGGCGTGATGGTGGAAGTGGATGTGTTTTCCGGCTTTGCGACACAAGAAAAAATCAAGAAAGCGGAGCACGAATTAACCGCCGCGCAAGAGGCTGCCAGGCAGACCCGGTTACGCATTGAACATCAGCTGAAATCGGCGCAAGTCAAACTACAGGACGCTCTGAGTCGCGCCGAAGTTAGCGCTGTGGCGGTTAAGGCTGCGGAAGAAGCGCTGCGTTTAGTCAATGAGCAGCGCCAAGCCGGGGTGGTAACCGTGACTCGCTACATCGAAGCCGAAGTAGCGCGCGACAAGGCGTATACCCGACAAATCACCGCACGTTTCGATGCCTTGCGGGCCGAAGCGGAACTGAAACAAGCCACCGGTTACTGGCAATAAAGGAGTCATGATGACCGAACATTTTTCTGAATCAAATTTGCCGAGATGGCTTATTCCTGCGGCAGCGATCACGGCGTTGTTGCTGGTGATTTTATTTGCCCTGGGTATCTTGGGCGGCGGGGAAAAGACCGAACCCGGTAACACGGATCTGCCTGAGAGCAGCTTACCCGCCGGTGCACAAACCTTAAAAGTAGGCACACAGACTGCGGAGAACAATTTGTCTTGGCAGGGCGTTGTCAAATCCCGCTTGGCCGCCAAAATTGCCCCAAAATTAAATGCGCGCATTCTGGAAATAGCCGTCAATCCGGGTGACAAAGTTAAACAAGGCCAAGTAATCGCCCGTCTCGATGATCGCGATCTGCGGGCGGCTTACAATGCTGCCAGCGCGGGGCAGGCGGCGGCCCAAGCCCAGGCGGCCCAGGCCAATGCCGAAGAAAAACGTATTATCGACCTTTTTAACAAGCAAGCGGCCACCCGCCAAAATTATGAAGCAGTGCTGGCGCAAGCGCAAAGTGCCAGAGCCACGGCCAATCAAGCGGCCAGTTCCGCGCAACAAAGCAAAGTGATGCTCGGTGAAAACGTACTCTATGCACCGTTCGACGGAGTAGTGGGCGAGCGTTTGCAAGAGCCGGGCGACATGGGCTTGCCCAATCAAGCCATTGTCACCTTGCACAAACCCGATGACTTGCGTCTGGAAGCATCGATTGCCAGTCACTGCGCCGCAGCCATTAAGTTAGGCATGGAAGTAAAAGTGCGCTTCGACACGCCGCAGCAAACGCTGGCGGCGACGGTCGATGAAATAGCGCCGGAAATCGATCCGCAAACCCGCACCCTGGCAGTAAAAGTTAAATTACCCAACATGCCTGGTTTGCAACACGGCCAATTCGGCTGGCTGGAACTGGCTTGTGCCAGCGCGCAGCAGGCCGTGATGATCCCGTCAGCAGCTATTTTGCATTACGGGCAGTTGCAAGCCGTCAAAGTGTTGGACGGACAAAGACTGCTTACCCGACATATTCGCACCGGTAAGCAGTATGGCGATCAGGTCGAAATACTCTCCGGACTGCGCGCTGGCGAAACTATCTTGAGTAACGCTGGGTTGGGGCAATGAGCGAGTTGAACAAAACCACGGAAGCGAAAAAAGACAGCCTAACGGTTGCCATCGTCCGCTTATTCACCACCTCGCATTTATCGCTGCTGTTTTTATTGATTTCCCTTTTGGCGGGAGCGGCGGCGCTGACTTTGACGCCACGCGAGGAAGATCCGCAAATCATCGTGCCGGTGATGGATGTGTTCGTGCATTATCCGGGAGCCAGCAGCGAAGAAGTGGAAAAGCGCGTGACCACGCCGCTGGAAGTATTACTAAAGCAGATCCAGGGGGTGGAATACGTCTATTCGGCCTCCCGGCCCGGCGAGTCGCTGGTGACGGTGCGCTATCGGGTGGGCGAGAGTATCGAAGACAGTTTGATCAAAACCCGCGATAAGCTGCAAGCCAATCTGGACGTCATCCCGCCCGGTGTCAGCGATTGGGTAGTCAAACCGGTGGAAATTGATGACGTGCCGATCTTGCTATTGAGCCTGTCTATGCCTAAGGGGAACGAAGACATCATGGCGGTGCGCCGCATCGCCGAGGAACTGATCGAGCGGTTGCGCGCCATCGACGACGTCGGCAAAAGTTGGGTCATCGGCGCGGCGCCGCGCCAGATTTCGGTATATCCCGATCCCGCCAAGTTGCAAGGCAGCGGCCTCAGCCTGCCGCAAATACAACAAGCTTTGGTGCAGAGTAATGTCAATCTGCCGGCTGGGCGTTTGAATCAAAATAACAGCGAAATCCTGCTGGAAGCCGGGCCGCACTATGAAACGCCGGAGCAGATCGGGGCGACGGTCTTGAAAAACGTCGCCGGCCGTCTGGTGTATTTGCGCGATGTGGCGCAGATAGTCGATGGCCCGCAAGACACCGACTATTACACCCGCATTGGCTTCGGTCCCGGTGTGGAGCAAATGCAGACGGTAGGGCACAAAGGCGGTTCTCTACCGATGGTCGGTGAAGAGCGGCAAATGGCTACCATCGCCATCGCCAAACGCCGCGGCAGCAACGCCGTCGGCGTGGCCGAACAGGTGTTGGAACTGACCGAACAATTGCACGGCACGCTGATTCCGGATGGAGTGCTGGTGACAGTCACCCGCAACTACGGCGAAACCGCCGATCACAAAGTCAATGAGTTAGTGATGCATCTGAGCATCGCGATTCTGACCATTATTGTTCTATTGGCGCTGGCGCTGGGTTTCAAGGAATCGCTGATCGTCTCGTTGGCGGTGCCGATGACGTTTGCGATTACTTTGCTGTGCGATTTGATCTTTGGTTACACCATCAACCGCGTAACGCTGTTTGCGCTGATTTTATCCTTGGGTTTGCTGGTCGATGACCCGATTGTCGATGTTGAGAACATTCATCGCCACTACAAAATGCGCAAAGAGCCACCGTTACAAGCCTTGCTGACAGCGGTCGACGAAATTCGTCCACCGACCATCCTGGCAACCTTCGCGGTGATCATGTCCTTCGTACCGATGTTTTTTATAACCGGGATGATGGGACCGTATATGGCACCCATGGCCTTTAACGTGCCGATAGCCATGTTAATGTCCTTGCTGATCGCCTTCACGGTGACGCCCTGGGCCAGCTACAAATTATTGAAAGGCGATTACGGTAAAGATCACGGACCGGAATTTCGGCTACAGGAATCCCGAGGTTTCAAATTGTATCAAGCCATCATGGGGCCGCTACTGAGCCACAAATCCAAAGCCTTGTGGTTTTTGCTGGCGGTGTTTGTGGCATTTGTACTGTCCACGCTGATGGCGGTGACGCGAGTGGTGCCATTGAAATTGCTGCCGTTTGATAATAAAAACGAGCTGCAATTGGTGATTGATATGCCGCGCGGTTCGTCCTTGGAAGCCACCAATGAAGTCGCCACGGCCCTGGGTCAATATCTGGCCACGGTAAACGAAGTTAGTAGTTATCAAACCTATGTCGGTTTGGCATCGCCCATGGATTTTAATGGCTTGGTGCGGCATTACTATTTACGCCAGGGTGCCTATGTCGGCGACCTGCGCATCATTCTGGTGGATAAAGCTCGCCGCGCGCAACAATCCCACGCGATTGCCTTGCGGATGCGTCCCGACATCGAACGGATCGGCCAAAAATACGGCGCCAACCTAAAGATTGTGGAAATGCCGCCGGGGCCGCCGGTGCTTTCCAGTGTGGTTGCGGAAATCTACGGGCCGCCGGAAGCCGGTTATCAGGATTTGGTGAGCGTGTCCAAACTGGTCCGTGAACATTTGCAAACGACCGAGGGCGTGGTGGATGTGGACGATTACGTGCAAGCGCCGCAAGACCAATGGCAATTTGTGTTGAACCAGGACAAAGCTGCGCTATTGGGTATTACTAATCAGCAGGTGGCCAGCAGTTTGAAACTGGCGGTAGAAGGTGGTGTAGCCGGTACTTTGCATATCGCCAGCGAACGGCAACCCTTGCTGATCACGTTGCAATATCCCAGAGCGGCGCGTTCCTCGGAACCCGATTTATTAAACCTGTCGGTGAAATCGGCGAAAGGCGATTTGATCCGCTTAAGCGAGATCGGGCGGTTCAGCCACGAAATAGCCGATCAAACCATCTATCACAAAAACTTACGCCAGGTGTCGTATGTGCTAGCTGAAATGGCCGGACGCAGCCCGGTGGAAGCGGTGTGGGACTTGCAGGACGCTTTGGAGCAACAGCCACTGCCGCCCGGTTACAGCGCGGAAATGGCCGGGGAGGGCGAATGGAAAATCACTGTCGATGTATTCCGCGACCTGGGCTTGGCATTCGCGGCGGCGATGGTGATGATCTATATCCTGTTGGTGGGACAGACCGGCTCTTTGGGTGTGCCGCTGATCATGATGATTGCCATTCCCCTGACGGTGATCGGCATCATGCCGGGCTTTTGGTTTATCAACCTATTTGCGTCCGATGTCGGGCAATATGCGGATCCCGTGTATTTCACCGCCACGGCCATGATCGGCATGATTGCTTTGGCCGGCATCGTGGTGCGCAACTCCATCATCTTGATCGATTTTATCGAGAACATTTATCGCGGTAATCCGGATATCAGTTTGGCCGACGCCATCATCGAAGCCGGCGCCACTCGTTTAAATCCGATCTTTTTGACAGCGGCTTCGGCGGTATTAGGCTCGGTGATGATCGTCCTCGATCCCATCTTTTCGGGTCTGGCCTGGAGCTTCATCTTCGGGATTATTGCGTCCACCTTATTTTCGTTGGTGGTGATTCCTTTGGTGTATTTCTTGATCAACCGCGAAATGCCCAAGCAAGTACAAGCCGAAGACTAGCTTCTTAGCGCCCGCCACGCCAATTCAGCGGGCGCGGTAACTAGCGTTTTTGTATACTCGTTACCTATCACCCATCCCTTAGCTTTGAGGCCACCCTTATGAAACAATCAAACCGCGTTTGCTACTTACTTTCTGTGTTGGGATTATTGACGTGCCTGTCGCCGCTAGTGCAAGCCGACGAGTCCGCCAGCAAATTCTCCCGGGAATTGTTAATGACCAAGCCGGTGACTTTACCCAGTAAAGAAGTCGAGAGCCATGTACTGCGGGTGCGCTTCCCCAAAGGCTATAAAACCCCAACGCATACTCACGAAGGGCCCGGCCCCAGATATGTGGTAATGGGGAAGCTGAAAGTTGTCGATGACGGCCAAACCAAAGTCTATAGCCAAGGCGAAGTGTTCTGGGAAACCGGCGCGGAAATGACCGTGGAAAACGTCGGCAAAGGCGAGGCGGAAATTATTATATTTGAGCTTGCGGCGGGAAAGCCTGCTAAGCATTAAAGCCTCAACGAATTAAGCTCACTTTGTTTGCTGGCTGATGGTTTTTCTTTTTTCATCAGCCAGCAACGTTTTTCTAAGCCGTTAGAAAAGAAAAACTAACACCACCATGTGGCATTTTCGGCAAGTTGCGGACGAATGGTTTTTATGACGAAGGTCTGTTGAATGACCTATAGCCGTTAGCGGTAATCTCAAATTGGTGCGACCACCTTATAGGTTGTGCCGAGCTATGCGAGGCGCAACGATCGCGAACGGTGCGCCTAACGGCAGCACCCTATAGTCAGCGCACCTTATGGCCTTGAGGCCTTAACGAATTAAGCGGACTTTGTTTGCTGCCTGATGATTCTTCCTCTACTATCAGCCGGCAACGTTTTTTCTGAGTTGCTAAAAAATCCGAACAATCAGGTAGTATTTCCGGCCAAAGAGCTGTCAATCGTTATCATTGAGCGAGAATAGCAGGTAAGCATCGAAAAGCCGCTGCAAACGCCTAGCTATAACCCTGCACTCTTTGGCAAACTACGCCTTCTCGCGCAAGGTTGGGACTCATAGCCACGTCAACCTCAAGTGCATGCCCTTCTACAGTTAAATTATTGTTTTGCTTGCCATAAAAAGTAAAAATCATTTGAGCGAGCCTCTTCTTTCTCCTTCAGAGTTTTGTTGTAATCCATCATGGCTCCAACAACAGCAGTACCTCCACCGATTGCAGCTATGATTTGACCAATGTTTGGAGGTAATAATCCAGCGTAAAGACCTACAGAGATTGCACCTGAACCAAATATCACTTTCTCTTTAAGTGATTCTCTAGATTTAGATTTCCAATCTTTAACTTTTTTTTCTATTATATTTATTTCAGGCAGCACCTGATCTCGAAACATCTCAGAGACTTCTACCTCACTCCAGTTTTTTTGTTTCTTTATCATAGAATTGATTTTATCTCTGTAAACGGCAAATGCTTCACTTTCGCGCTCTCGAAGTTTAACTATTGCGTTATAGTCTTTGCTATGAATAGTTGGAAGGTAGTGTTTCATTGCTTTTTCAAATGAAGAAGAGTTAGCTTTATAAACTGGGTTATTTAGCTGCGAAGCTATTTTCATTTGGGCTTCGTTGTCACAAAGGTAGGATGTTCCGTGAAAAGCAGAATGCCACTCTTGATTAGATAGGTCTCTTAAGATTGGACTAATAATTAAAGATAATATGTTGTAATCTGCAATCTCTTTTTGCGATAGTTTATATGGCAACTTCTTTGCCTTAAGGCTTTCGACAAAATCTGGCAATGGCTCATATAGGTGGAAATACATAACTCCATGATCAATTAGGCTTTTAGGGCCTTCTATTTTAAAAAAAGGACCAGCGCCTTTTCCTATGTCAAAATATATTGCACACTTATTAATTAAATACTCATGAAGAAGCTCATACAGCTTATCTTCTTTTTGCTCAATATTTTTTGAAATAGGGTTTGCTAATGTATCCTTATGGTGCTGGCATAAGGATACCGTGTTTTGTGCATATTTAATGATTCCCTTTTCTATTAATGGCTTTAAGCGAAAGAAATTAAGGATGCCATGGGTAAGCTCTTGTCTGGATACTTCGTTTATATTTTCTGAACTTTTAAGCATCACTTGTTCAAAAGGGTTTTGAATATAAACCTCATCTGCGTAAAGCGATGCAAATGATACGAGCTGATCGAGTTTTCTTAATCTGCATTCTGGGTATGAGCAAGGATGGCGGCCACCACTTAATGAAGAATTAGCAATAAATGAAAAGTTTTCGTTAGGCTGTTGGTTTTTATTAAAATGATATCTGGTTATCAGAGCCATTGTTTCAGCAAATTCAAAGACATCATCTGCTTCAGAAGATGATAAAGACTCAATAATATCTCCATCACCCCACAGTTTTATTGATGTTTCAAATTCTTCAATGAAATCCATTCGATTCTCTTTGGATTTAACGCCAGCCGTAATCGGCGCAATTGTAGTGAGGGCCGTAGGGCGGATAAGCGAAGCGTCATCCGCCGATAAAACCGTCAATTATCCGCCTCACCAACTTCCGACAATGCCAAGCCCAACCCCGCCCAATTTAACGGATAAACGCCCATTCTAACTAAGTGATGAAAACTTGAATATGGCCTTTATGCCCTCGGGTAAATCCTTAACCGCGATTGCCCAGCTATGCTTCACAGGATTGTAATGGATGTAATCCATATGTACCGCATAGTCGGCATCATTGATAATAGTGTGCTCCCAAAAACGACGTTGCCACTTGTGCCCTTTGGGTATAACCCTCGCTCGTGGCGTTTTATTCTGATTGCAGAGCGATATTCGGTTTTAGGTATCGCTTTCGAAAAGGCTTTTTTTATCGCCCGCCATCGGTTGGAATATTGATCATCACCAGCCGGTAATGTCCAGATTGCATGCATGTGATCGGGCAAAACCACCTAAGCATCGATATACCCAAGGGCACAAGTGAAATGGCTGCTTTTCCCGGACCACTCGCACCGCTTCACGTAACTCCGCAATATGCTCGATCAGCAGCGTCGATTTCCGTTCGAGCAGGTTGACGGTGAAAAAATAGGTGCCACCAGGAATGCGATTGCGTCTATAGTTCGGCATGAAAAGAGTTTAACCGATTTGGCGGATGACGCTACGCTTATCCGCCCTACAGCCACTTTGAAATTGTGATCAAACTGCTAGGATTCATGGGCTGCGATAAGGGTTAGAGTCGATAACACCAGTTCGCAAATTCAATAGTTAAAGATTTACCTGGAATTCGAAATTTGTAGCTAAAGCTGTCATTAGCTAACATTACGAAACCAAACAAGTCTACTCAGACTCATCCGCTCGCTCTAGCCAGTAGGCTGGGTAAAGCAACGCGAAACCCAGCAAATACTTTGAAACAACAGAAAATCTTTACATTGCAACTGTTCGCCGGCTGAGAAAACTCATCAGCTTCACGAAATATTCAAAATCAATACGCCTGCACCCCAAACTTCAACAACAATCTCGGCAAAATATCGTCCAGATTCAACACGTCCTTGTCGGTCAGTTCAATCAAATTGAAATTGTACTTCTGATAAATGGCGAGTTTTTCCTGTTTTCTGGCTTGGTATTTGGCGTCGTTTTCGTAGCCCCAGAATTCAATATAAACTTTGCCGGTGGGGATATAAAAGTCGCAGTACATTTCTTCTTCGATAGGCAGTTTGCGTTCGTAGGCGTGGACGATTTCCGCCATGTATAACCAATTGTCGATCAGCATTTCCGCCTTGGAACGAACGAAATGGCCGTCGGTGGTGCGGTGGGTGGCTTCGAATTTGTGACGGAAGCTATCCATTTTGTCGGTGTCTGTTTTAGGTTTATCGACGCCCTTCATATTATCGACGTTGTCTTTCAACGCCCGGTTCCGGGTGATTTTTTCCGGCCAGCGCACGTAGGGAATGCCGGAACGGCTGTCTTCGCCTTGTTCGGCACCCATTGCCAATCCCTGTTCGGTCACCAGCCAGCCTTTCAAGCCTTTTTTGATCCAGCCCAATTCGGACAAGATGTAGTTCATTTTGTTGGCCGGCAGTTCAAACTGTTGCCCGAGCACAGTGGCAGTCAATAGTTTCGGCGCATCCGCTTTGCTTGGCGCGCTCGGCAACTGAAATTCTTCCGGCCAGGCAACATATTGGCCATATTTGCCGGTCAAATAGACCCCGCCGGCGGCACTGCCGGCGTCGGTTAACTGCCATTTATCCGCTTGTTTCTCGATTAGGCCCAGCGCAGTCAGTTGCCCGAACATTTGCTCCTGGGATATGCCGCGCAATTTGGCCAGTTGGGTGGTGGATACGTGTTTTTCGTCACTCATCGCTGTAGTTCTCTAGTTTGACCGCACAGAGTGTAGACCATCGTTTTGCGTGGGCGGGAGCTAGGAAACCAATTGGCATTCACTTTGCAGACCAAAGGCCAGTCTGTTGCGCAAAAAAATGACCGTTTGAGTTGATACGCCCCAGCTGGGCTTCGATAGATCAAGCTCAGCTCAAACGGAATACCAGTGATAAATAGGGCCGGGTTAATAAAGGCATAAAAGTAGCCTGAAAAGCGGGGAAGCGAATAACGCATCTAAGACCTTAGCCCAATAGACAAAACTTAAGACTTACGTACACTTGACAGAGTTTGGAGCACGAACTTTGGTATCAACTTTTACAGACTATGGCACTACAGGTTTTGGAACTCGATAGATTAATCTTGGTTGCTGACCGCGAAGTCTCGTCCTTTAAAGGTATCAATCGGGTCAGGGAAAGTCTGCAAACAAATGTGGATTATGTTGCCAGCCGGGACGAGTTGTCTCGCTGGATCGTTGACAACAAGGCGAATTTAACCAGCAAAAATATTGCGTTTGTGATGGTGTTTGACCCGGAAGTGGTCGAAATATCGCCGTCCGGTTCCGAGTTTGGTTTATTACTGGAATATCCGCGGATTTGTATCACCCGATCAAGTGATCTGTCGACTACCTTGCGTTCGATAAAAACCGGTTTGTTTGATTTTATTGAAAAGCCCTTTAGTCTGGAACAGATACGCAAATGCCTTGAACTGGCTTTTTTCGAATATGAATTCGCTGCCACTATCAACAATCAATTCCGTAATCTGACGAAACGCGAAATTGAAACCTGCGAGTTGGTGGTGCTGGGCCACACCAATAAGGAAATATCCGAAAAACTGGATATTTCGATAAAAACCGTCAAAGTGCATCGCGCTAATTTAATGCGTAAAACCAACGCCAAAACGGTTACGGATCTTCTGAGGTTGCACGATACCTTCAAGTCAAATACTCGCCAAGGACCAACTGATTTGCCCACTATTCCCCCGCTAAAAATATTGAACACTCAACAAACTAACAAGCGTGAAAAACGCCAAAAATCTCTGGCTTAACCCCCCTTGCTACCCAACAAAACTACTTTTCGGCAAGCAATAGCCGCAAGGCATAGCCATATTTGAGACGCTCGTGACTGAATTTACAATTTTTCCAACGGTCGGGTCGATTGCGCAAAAACAACTTTTGCGAGCGACTTTAGATATGACTATTCGTTCGGTGTCGCAGCTAATAGACCACCACAACGTCAGCAGCGTAGTGCTTGAAATTGGCGAAGACTATTTTGTATTTTCCGTTGAAGATTTGCTGAAGCATCTGCACGCTGGCGGCAGCAGTGATGCCACCTTGGCTGAATTGACATTACGCAAGATTACCTGCGTTTTCGAAAATGAACGGGTGCTGACCGCATTTGAAATCCTTGAAAGCAATGGCGACCGGTATTTAGGTGTCGTCGATTCCACTGAGAGTCTGGTCGGCATATTGACCGATACCGACATTCTATCTGCGGTGGATCCTACCGTATTGGTGCAAAAAAAAACCATCGGCGATTTGGTGACCAGAATAGAGCCCATCACTTTTACTGCGGACTGGATTTTGGACGATGTGCTTAACCATCTGCAGAAAATGGAGGACTCCATTATTGTGGTCGAATCCAAAATACCGATAGGCATTATCACCACCAAGGATATTTTTAAACTTATCTCTGCCGCGGATACCACCGATAGGCCACTCCGGGAGTACATGAGTAGTCCGGTCATTACCACCCAGGTCAGTTCAACCATTGAAGACGCGCTCGCTCAGTTAAAAACCTGTCACATCAAACGGTCCATCGTGGTGAATCAGGAAAACCAATTGGTAGGCGTCGTCACGCAGAGCGAACTGGTGGGTTTTGCCTATGGTACCTGGATCGATCTAATCAAACATCATGCCGGTGAGCTCAAAGAGCTTGTGGCTATTCTGGACGCCAAAGCCAAGGGTTTTGAAAAATCCTCGTTGACCGACCCTCTCACCGGACTTGGCAATAGACGGATGCTGGATAAAAGACTGGCCGATGAAATTGGCCGCATGCGGCGTTATGACGCCCCGGCGTTTTCGCTGTTGTTACTGGACATCGATCTTTTCAAGCAAATTAATGACGCACACGGCCACTTGATTGGCGACGAAATCTTGAAAGCCATCAGCTTGAAACTAATGAGCTTGGTCAGGTGCAGTGATGATGCGATTCGTTGGGGTGGCGAAGAATTTGCGATTTTGCTGCCGCATACACTTCTTGAGGATGCCGTCGAGTTTGCAAACCGCTTGCGCACCACGATAGAAGACTATTCCTTCGTCGAACGGATAAACGTCACTATCAGCATAGGTGTTGGACAGTTTTCAATTACCGAGCACGAAAGCCAATTCATTGATCGCGTCGACAAGGCGCTATACCTTGCCAAACATCAAGGTCGCAATCGGGTCGTCGCCGATACCTCAGCCGTGCCGATCCAACACCTTGTCATGCCAACATGAAACGCGTCGATACTGTTTTGCTGTGTCTGGCTATTGTCATCAATAGCGTTTGCTGGATTTGGAGTCGGCAAGCGCAGCAAACGCCGGTTGACTTTAATTTTCTATCAGTAGTGTTATTGGTGGGCTCGTTAGTTTTTTCCTATCGCGGCCGTAAACATTGGCAAGACCGGCAACAGGCTCGGGTGGTCGAACTTGAATCGGTGATGGCGGAGTACCAATTTTTGTCTGATCGCGCCATGGACTACGCAGAATCTCGTTTCAATATTCTGGAACAAGACCTGGCTTTGGCTCGTAATACCATCCAAAGCTCTGCGCATAAACTATCCAATAGCTTGACGGGTCTGGAACAGCAATCGACCGACCAACGCAAGGTGTTGACCGCCCTAGTTGATGAAATATTGCAAATGACCGGCGCCGATGACGAGCAACAACGGCAGCAGGCCGGTTTACATAAGTTTTTCGACGAAACGCATGCGCTGATTGATGAATTCGTTAAAAAAATCCAGGAAGTCAATGACTCCAGCGTGGGCATAGCTGTCAGTTTTAATCAGATGCAGAGCAAGTTTTTACGCATCGAAGATTCACTTGATGGGGTCACCAAGCTGACCAGGCAAACCGACACACTGGCATTGAATGCAGCTATTGAGGCGGCGCGGGCCAGCCACGCCGGACGCGGTTTTGGTATTGTCGCCGATGAAGTTCGAAAACTTGCTGCCCAGACCCGGCAATTCAGCGATGAAATCCGCGCCACTCTCGATGACATAATCCAGTCGTTGCAAGAAGTGGATCAGCAGGTATCGCAAGCGGCGCAGACTGACCTAAGCCTGGCGGAACGGTCACGCGAAAACCTCGGCAGCTTGGGTCAGGAGCTTATGCACATGACATCCAAGGCGAATGGGCACTCAACTAACATCACTGTGGCAAGCAACGAAATACAAAGGCTGGCTCAGGAAGGAGTGATGGCTATGCAGTTTGAAGACATCGTCACGCAAATGATGGCTAAAATAGCCGTGGATGCCAAAAATGTCGGTAATTACTTGCACGCACTCTTGAGATTGCATCACGACCAGGAAGAGCGCGACGGTTTAGCGCGCTTCAAACAGCGCATTGCCGCTTTAAAATTACTGTTGTCGGAAACGGAAAAACAGCCACAAGGCGAAAATCCTAAACCCGACCAGCGTACCCCCGAGATTGAATTGTTCTAGCTTTCACAATCGGGCTGCTATTTCCGCCACAGGGAATACAAAGGTAGACGAATAGCTAAGACTGTACTGCGACTAATTTGCAAGGTCTCGATGCTCCAGTCAAAAGCGGCGATAATAGGCGCACCGCTCCCCTAAACTATTTCAGCCTATCATGCCCGCAGCAGGTCACGCCCACTCCCTCGACAACGGCATTGCCGTGATTCACTCCAATCAACTGGAAGAACTCCGCGATGTGGTTGAGTACTGGCTCAGACAGCATCCCTTGCTGCCCTTGGAAAACGAGATTTTTCTGGTGCAGAGCAACGGCATGGGGCATTGGTTAAAGCAAAGTTTGGCGCAAAACTCTTCGCTGGGCATTGCCGCCGCGCTGAAAATGCAGTTGCCGTCTTTGTTTATCTGGAGCATTTATCGGGCGGTATTGGGCGAGCAGATTCCCACCGAGCAACCATTAGCCAAGGACCCGCTGATCTGGCGCTTATATCGATTATTGCCAGGTTTGTTACAACAACCCGGTTTTGAAACGTTGGCCAGTTTTTTGACCGAGGACAGCCAATGCCGCAAACGTCACCAACTCGCCGAACAACTAGCGGATCTGTTCGACCAATATCAGGTTTATCGTTCCGATTGGGTGTCGGACTGGGCGGCAGGACAGGATGTGTTGCGCAACGGGCATGGCGAAAGCAAACCGCTACCCAGCGCGCAGCTTTGGCAAGCCGCCTTGTGGCGCGCGGTGCTCGAAGATTTGGGCGAGGAGGCCTCGCCGTTTGCCAGTAGGGCAGCAGTACATGCGCAGTTCATGGCCAAGATTGATACGTTAACAGTTCGCCCGGCCAGCATGCCGCGCCGCGTCGTGTTATTCGGCCTATCGTCCCTACCGCAGCAATCGCTGGAAGTGCTGGCCAAATTGGGCCGGTTTTGTCAGATCGTGTTGTTCGTGCATAACCCTTGTCAGCATTATTGGGCCGACATCATCGAAGATAAAGAGCTGCTGAAAGCCGAACGCCGCCGTCAGTCGTATAAATCGGGTATGAGCGCGGCATTAAGCGATGCGGAGTTGCATTTACAGGCGCCGCCTTTGTTGGCCGCCTGGGGCAAACAGGGCCGGGATTATATTCGTTTGCTGGATCATTTCGATGAAACCCAAGCCTATGCCAACTGGCATTGGCCGGACAGTAAAATCGATATGTTCAAAGAATACGGAGAAGCGGGTCAGCGTAGCTTGCTGCAACATCTGCAGCAGTCCATCTTGGACTTGGACCCCTTGCCCGAGCAACCGGTATGTCTGGCCAGCGCCGATACGTCTATCCAATTTCATATCGCGCATAGTCCGCAACGTGAAGTCGAAATTCTGCACGATCAACTATTGGCGCGTTTCGATAACGCCCAGCAAATCGGCGACCCGTTATATCCGCGCAATATTATTGTCATGGTGCCGGATATCAATACTTACGCGCCGCATATCCATGCGGTATTCGGGCAAATTCAAAGCGACGATCCGCGTTATATTCCCTACAGTCTGGCCGATCAGCAGCAGCGCGGGCAAAACCCGCTGCTGCTTGCCGTGGAAGCCTTGTTGAATTTACCCGAGTCGCGGTTTGCGGTCAGCGAATTTCTGGGCTTGCTGGAAGTACCGGCCTTGCGGACGCGCTTTGATATTCATGAAACCGCCATCCCCAAGCTGCATCAGTGGATTGAAGAATCCGGCATCCGCTGGGGCTTGAATGCTCGGCAGCGCGCGGAACGAGTCAATATGCCCGCAAACTTGCAGGCCAATACCTGGCAGTTCGGGCTGAGGCGGATGTTGTTGGGGTACGCGGTCGGTGCCGGGGTGGCTTTTGATGAGATTCAGCCTTACGAAGAAATCGGCGGCCTGGATGCGCAATGGCTAGGTGGTCTGGCGTTTCTGTTGGAAACGCTGGAAAAATACGCTGAGCGATTGCGGCTGGAATACCCGCCGGCCAAATGGCAGCAACTATTGTCCGAGCTGCTGAACGATTTTTTTCAAGTAAGCGACGAGCGCGAGCGAAAAACCCTGGAATCCCTAACAAGTTCACTAACGAGTTGGTCCGGACACTGCGAACAAGCTGGTTTAAGCGAAACAGATTTACTGCCCATCCCTGTGGTACGCGAGGCTTGGCTGGCTGGCGTTGACGAACCGTCCTTGCATCAGCGCTTTCTCAGCGGCCGGGTTAATTTCTGTACCTTGATGCCGATGCGCGCCATCCCGTTTCGGTTGATTTGCTTGTTGGGTATGAACGACGGCGACTATCCGCGCAATCAACAAGCGCATAGTTTCGATTTAATGAGCCAACGCGGTCAATATCGGCCCGGCGACCGCTCGCGCCGGCAAGACGATCAATACCTGTTCCTGGAAGCGTTGCTGTCGGCGCGCGAACAGCTATATATAAGCTGGGTAGGGCGCAGCATTCGCGATAACAGCGAGCGGCCGCCTTCGGTGCTGATCAGTCAATTGCGCGATGTGCTGGCCCAGGGCTGGGCGTTTGCCGACCAGCCCACCTTGTTGCCAAGCATTACCGTAGCCCATCCCTTGCAGCCGTTTAGCGAAGCGTATGTCCGCAAAAAGCGTGATCCGAATCTTTTTACCTATGCACGGGAATGGTTTGCACCTGCAGTGGCTCAGCCGCTTAGCGGTCAGATCGCCTCTGGCCCGGACGATAAAACCTATTTATTGACCTTGGAATCGCTTGCGCGATTTTTGCGAGCCCCGGTCAAAAGCTTTTGCAATCAAACCCTTAAGTTTGGCTTCGATGGCCAAACGGTCACCAGTGAAGACTGCGAACCGTTTGGAATCGATAGTCTGCAGGCCTATTTATTCAGCGATGAACTGCTGCAAGGCTTAACCGCCGAGCAGCCGGATGAGACAGAAGAATTCCTGTCTCGGCAGCAGGCCGTGATGATGCAGAAAGGACAACTGCCTTTGGGTGGTTTTGCCCAAACAAGTTTCGCAGTGCTGGCCGAGCCGGTCAAAGCGGCTTGGGAACGTTATCGGGTGTTGGTGTCGGAGTGGCCCGAAGCTTTAGAGCCGCATGTATTGCAGCTTGCCCCTTTTGCATTGTCCGGCGGCGTGACGCTGCAATTAGCCGGCGATCTCAGTCAATTGCGTTGCCAAGGTCAGCAAGGGCAAGTGAGTCTGTTGCATTTGACCGCGCAAACTCTGCTGAATAAGGATAAATCCATCAAATATCCGAATGTATTGTTGCAGTGGCTACAGCATTTGGCGGCTTGCGCCGATGGTTTGCCGGTAAAGACCTTGGTTGTCGGTGCCGACACGGTGATTGAAATGCCCGTTGTTGAATCAGACGACGCTTACCAACAACTGCAAGACCTGGTTGCCGCTTATCACGACGGCATGCTAGCGCCGCTGCCGGTGGCTTGCCGAACGGCATTTTGCTGGCTTGCCGCCCCTCCGGAAATCGCGTCGGAAAAAGCCCAAGCCAGATATGAGGGCGACGACTGGAATGCCGGCGAAGTGCATTGCGACGCTTATCTGGCCCGCTTCTTTCCCAACTTTGCCAGCTTGACTGCGTTTGACGCTAATAAGGATTTTGAATATTGGGCGGATAGCTTATACCGACCGGTGTTTACGAGTATCCGGGAATTACCTGAGGCAGGGGAGGCGACGATATGACCAGCGCAATCCCGCTCAACCCCATCGAATTTCCGTTATCGGCTACCCGACTGATCGAAGCCAGCGCCGGTACCGGCAAGACCTACACCATAGCCGCCTTATATGTGCGGTTAATCCTGGGACACCATCCCGATAGTGTTGAACCCAGCCGGTATCTTTTGCCACCTGATATTTTGGTAGTGACTTTCACCGAGGCTGCCACCAAGGAATTACGCGAGCGAATTCGCGAGCGCTTGAGTCAGGCGGCGCGGTTTTTTCGTCAGCAATTGGCAACTACGGATACGTTCTTGCAAGACATCCGCGCCAGTTACATAGAACAAGACTGGCCGGCCTGCGCCCGCCGGTTGGAATTGGCGGCCAACTGGATGGACGAGGCGGCCGTTTATACCATTCACAGTTGGTGTAACCGCATGTTGCAACAGCATGCGTTCGACAGCGGCAGTTTGTTCCGGCAGGAGGTCAACACCGACGATACTGAATTGTTGAACGAGGTGGTGCGGGACTATTGGCGTAGTTTTTATTACGACATGTCCAACGATGCCGATTTTCCAAGCCTGTATGCGCTGTTTAAGCACCCGGACGAATTATTACTGGCGGTGCGTTCGCTGCTGGGCAACGCCGAGCCGATAGCGTTTAGCGTGGCCGACGGTCAGCCCATCAAAGAATTGATGGCTGCGGTGTCATCCATCAGGCAGTCGGCGTTAAAGGAGTTGAAGGTGCCTTGGCTAACTTGGCTGCCTGAAGTACGCGAACTAGTGGAGGCTGCGATAGAAACCAAAGTGCTGCCGGCAAAAAATTACAACTCCGCTAACCGCCGCAACTGGCTGGACAAAATCGAGGCATGGAGTTTGGACCCTTTGCAGGACACGCTGGACATTGGCAAGGGTTTTGAGAATCTATCGCCGGCCGGCATGGCACAATTAGCCAATCCCGGACAAACCCCGCCGGACCATCCCGGTTTTGCCGCGATAGGCAGATTACCGCCGCAACTGGCGGCGCTGCCCAGTTTAAAAGTCGAGCTGATCAAACACGCCGTGCATTGGATAAGGCAGCGTTACGATTTTGAAAAACAGCGCATCGCCAGGATGACCTTCGATGACATCCTGATTCGGTTGGATAATGCGTTGCAAGGCCGCAATGGCGACAGGCTGGCTGAGGTGATTCGCCAGCAGTATCCCATCGCGTTGATAGACGAGTTTCAGGATACCGATCCGGTGCAATACCGGATTTTTTCGACGCTTTACGCCACGCCGGCCGGCGCTGATTATGCGTGTTTGATGATAGGCGATCCGAAACAGGCTATCTACTCATTCCGCGGCGCGGATATTTATACCTATCTTAAGGCGCACCGCGATACCCAAGGCCGGCATTACACCCTAGGTACCAATTACCGTTCGACCCAGGCTCTAGTCGATGCAGTCAATCAGCTTTTTTTCCAAGCCGATCAGCAAGAGCGGGGCGCATTCAGATTTAAAACAGCACAAGATAATCCGTTACCTTTTTTGCCGGTCAAGGCCCAAGGCCGCAATGAAACCTGGGTTATCGAAAATCAAGCCGCTCCGGCGCTGACCCTGTGGCATTGGGATAGTGAGGACGCGGTCGGCATGCCGGCTTATCGGGAAACACTGGCGGAGGTGACGGCCAGCCAGATTGTCAAATTACTGAACTCAGCTGATGCGGGGCAAACCGGCTTTAGCGCGCCATCCGGCATGCAGGCTTTGCAGCCTGGGGACATCGCCATCCTCGTTCGCAGCGGTACCGAAGCAGCGACGATACGCAATGCCTTGGCGCGCCGACGCTTGCGCTGTGTCTATCTGTCCGAGCGCGATTCCATCTTCGCCAGCGGCGAAGCGGTCGATATGTTGCTTTGGTTAAATGCCCTGGCTGAGCCGCGTAATGAGCGCAAAGTGCGTGCGGCCTTAAGCTCGGCGACCTTCGCTTGGTCCTATCAAGCTCTGCACGCACTGGCCTTGGACGAACCCGGCTGGGAACTGCATCTGGAACACTTTCTGACGTATCAACAACGCTGGCAACAGGACGGCATTCTGCCGGCTTTGCGGCAATTGATTAACGATTACGGCTTACACGCGCGTCTGGCTGACGACAGCGAAGGCGAACGGTCGATTACCAATTTGCTACATCTGGCCGAATTGTTACAACGCGCCAGCACCCAGTTGGAAGGCGAGCAAGCACTAATCAGGTATCTTGCCGAAGCTATCGAGGCGGGCGGCAGCCAAGCCGGCGACGACGGTATCATCAGGCTGGAAAGCGATGCCAATCTGATTAAAGTTGTCACGATTCATAAATCCAAAGGCTTGGAATACCCGCTGGTTTTTTTGCCGTTTTTTTGCAGTTTCCGGGAAGTCGGCGGTCGCTTCAACACCTATTACCGTTATCACGATGAGAACCAGGATTTGCAAATCGACTTGCATAAACAAGAGCGCATCAAAGCCATCAGTGAGGAAGAAAGATTACAGGAAGATTTACGTTTGCTGTATGTGGCAATGACCCGAGCCCGCCATGCTTGTTGGCTGGGCATTGCGCCGGTCAAATCCGGCAGTACCAAGGATTGCCAGTTGGAAAAATCGGCGATGGGCAGCTTACTGAATTGGCAGGCCAAAATGCCCAACAGCGCCTTGGCCGAGCAACTGCGTGAACTGAAAGGCAGCTGTGCAGCGATTTCGATAACGCCTCTACCGAAAATTGACGACGCGCGCTACAGCCCGGTTTTGGCCGACGAGAGCAGGGACGAGGCACGGGTGCCGCTCAGCAAAGTATCCAGTAATTGGTGGATAGCCAGTTATAGTGCCTTGCACATCGCGGATCGCCTGACGCCTAGGGAAGATTCGTCTCAGCCGTTGCCGGAGTTTGAAACGGCCCATGACGATAAGCAAAACGACGAAGCCGAAATCGCTGCGGCGCCTAGTAAACCTTTGTCCGGTGTCCACGCTTTGCCCAGAGGCGCCGGTCCCGGCGTGTTGATTCATGATCTGCTGGAGGAGTGCGCGCAATGGGGGTTTTCCAAGGTCTCGGAAAACCCAGCCTTAAGACAAGAATTGATTCAAAAGCGATTTATCGGCGGCGAATGGGAGAACAAACATGCCGTCATCGCTTCGGCCTTGGCGCACTGGTTGAACATGCCCTTGCTGCAGGACGCTAAGCTTAGTTTGGCTGCGCTCGAAACCAATGCCTATCAAGCCGAGCTGGAGTTTTTACTGGGCGCGGATACCGTGGACACTGAGGAACTGGACCGCTTGGTCAGTCGCCACACCTTCGGCGGACAAGCCCGTCCAAGTTTGTTACCCGGCCAAGTAAACGGTCTTTTAAAAGGTTTTATCGACTTGGTATTCGTGCACGATCAGCAGTATTACGTGGTCGATTATAAATTCAACAGTTTAGGTGCCGACGAGGCGGCGTATACGCAGGAAGCCTTGACGGCGGCCATGTTGGCTAAGCGTTACGATTTGCAAGCCAGCTTGTATTTATTGGCCTTGCATCGTTTGCTGAAAGTCAGATTGGCTGCTGCTTACGATTACGAAACGCACGTCGGCGGGGGCCTGTATTTGTTTTTAAGAGGCGCGCCAGGGCCAACGGCGGGACGTGTGTTCGATAAGCCACCCAGGGCATTGATCGAGCGCTTGGATGCCTTGTTTGGAGCATCGTCATGATTCGGCAAGCGGCGGTAATCGACAGCATGCAGCACTGGGTAGCAAAAGGCTGGTTGAGTCATTTGAATCGCGCCTTCGTGGGCTTTATGTTGGATCTTGAACCAAATGCGACCGACGCGGTGCTGTGGGCAGGGGCCTTGGTCAGTCATCAGCTGGATAGAGGCGAAGTTTATTTGGATTTGGAAAAGCTTTGCGAGCAGCCGGGGATGACGCTGGCTATTCCGGCCGATGATGCTTGGGCTGTGGAGCAGGACGCGGCGGCGGCCGAATTGGCGCGCTTAAAAGTGTATAGCCTTGATGCCTGGCAAGCGGCGTTATCGCAATCCAGGCTTGTGTCATCAGGAGAAGGCGATACGCCGCTGGTTTTGGCGGGCAATCGATTGTATTTGCGGCGTTATTGGCGCTATGAACAGATCACGCAAGCCTGCATTATGCAACGTTTGCAACCGGCGCGAGATAACTTGCCGGCGTCGTTGGCGGAACGCTTGCAAACGCTGTTTCCCACCAGCCCGGAAAGCCCGGATTGGCAAAAAATCGCTTGTGTCCTGGCGTTGCGGGCGCGATTTGCCATCATCACCGGCGGGCCGGGTACCGGCAAGACCACTACCCTGACCAAACTGTTGGCGCTATTGATTGAACTGGCGCAACAAAATAGCGAGCACTCCAAGCCGCTAAATATTTTACTGGCGGCACCCACGGGTAAAGCGGCGGCCAGAGTCAGCGACTCGATTGCCAAAGCGCTCGACAGCTTGACTATCGACGACAGTATCAAACAATGTATCCCTAGAAAAGCCAGCACCTTGCACCGTTTGCTGGGCAGCCGGCATGATTCGCGGCGCTTTCTGCATAATCGCCATAATCCTATCGTAGCCGACGTCGTGATCGTCGATGAGGCGTCGATGATCGATCTGGAAATGATGGCGTCGCTATTGGAAGCCTTACCGGTAAACACCCAATTAATTTTATTGGGCGACAAGGACCAATTGGCATCCGTCGAAGCCGGTTCGGTGATGGGGGATTTATGTCGCGGTGCCGAACACGCGGCCTATGAGCCGGAAACGCTGGCGTGGATAAGCCGCTATGCCGGCGAACAGCCCAAACCCGCCGCAGTGCCCGGCTCTGCCATCAATCAACAAACTGTTATGTTGCGGCACAGTCATCGTTTTGATGCACACAGCGGCATCGGCCAGTTGGCAAAAGCCGTGAATCAGGGCGATGCCTTGCAGGCTCAGGCGATCTTAACCG
Organism: Methylomonas sp. 2F7; assembly: GCF_057126975.1. Taxonomy (NCBI): domain Bacteria; kingdom Pseudomonadati; phylum Pseudomonadota; class Gammaproteobacteria; order Methylococcales; family Methylococcaceae; genus Methylomonas; species Methylomonas sp. 2F7. Next base: position 2,382,594 of record NZ_CP195203.1, on the reverse strand, counting down.
ACACGGACCGCTACCCGGATTTGCGACCCGAACCGCATGCGGAATACATCGCCTTACGGCAACACCCAAACCCGGACGCCGCCAATAGCTTGTTAAGAAAGTTGGTGATTAATAGCGGGGACTCTGCTGAGTCGTCACGCCCCCGCCGCGGTTATGGCTATTATCTGGCGCAAATCCAGAATGGTCGGCCGGATAGCGCGGAACGATACGACGCATGGGCCATGCAAGTATTGACCGCCTTCGATGCGTTTCAGGTGTTGTCGGCATTGCGGAAAGGGCCGTGGGGCGTAGAAGGCCTTAATCAGCGCATTGAAGAATGGTTGTTTGCCAACGCCAAGCAGGCGTTGTGGTATGAAGGCCGGCCGGTGATGATCACCCGCAACGATTACAATCTGGGACTAATGAACGGCGATATTGGCATTGCCCTGCGAGATAGTAGCGGCAAACTTAGAGTGGCATTTCCCAGTGCCGATGCCGGTGGCGAGTTGTCGGCCAATCTGAAAATACGCTGGATCTCGCCAATGCGCCTGCCGGATGTGGAAACTGCTTTCGCCATTACCGTGCATAAATCACAAGGCTCGGAGTTTAATCACGTGGCTTTAGTCTTGCCGGAAAACATCAGCCCGGTACTCACGCGCGAATTAATTTACACCGGCATCACCCGCGCGAAGGACAGTTTTACCTTGCTGGAAACCAGTGACGGCGGGGTGTTTGCTAAAGCTATTTTGACCTGCCGTAAATAGCGGTAAAGCAACAACCCATTTTGTTGGATTTGATAGGTAACACTTTGGGCCATGGGTTCAGAGAGACATACGCCAATGGCGAAAGATAGTTCTTGGAAATGGGAAATTGTTGAAGCCGGCCCAAAAGAGCCATTCGTCATACAAGGGAATGTTTGTCAGTTATGTGAATTCAAGCTGACTCTCGGCAAGCCCGAGTGGGCTTGCCAGTCTTGGTCAAACCGGTCATTGCCGATTAGCCTAAAATGTTTCTCTGCCCTGAATTATATAAAATGTCATAAAATCATTTCATCAGCAGACTTTATGAGAATCAAAAGGTGCCCGATATAAACTCAGGCTTGAGAAGGGCAGCGAATGCGCTGAAATCTGTTGATTGGGTTGTTCCTGCCTACGTTTCGGTCGGGGTTATAAGTAATCTTGGATGCCGAATAGAAAACGCCGATCCAGTAGAAAAGCAAGCAATTCTTAAATCATTCCTTCCTCAAATATACTCAGACGATAATTTGGCTGCTAAGTTGGTTGGGCTTTACAGCGTAACCATCTTTGTTCGAGATTTCAGGAAGCCGATTGCTGAAGCGATCGAAGCCGGGCTTACCGGCCTTCCCCACGCTGCGGTTTGCACTCTGATCCCCGTACTTGAAGGCGTATTCAAAAAAATTTCCGTTGAACGTGATGGTCTTTCAAAAAAAGGCAACACGCCTTGGCTGCGTGCCGAACTCGACGAACTGCTCGCGAAAGAGGAACGCTCTCCTTCCCGATATGAAGAGCGGATCGTTATGCTTGAATCGTTCCGGGAATTCTATGTCAACCGCTTTACTAGCTCTACGAATTGTTACGAAGGGTTAGATCAGTTGAATCGGCACGGCATCCTGCACGGCATATTTGAAGGATACGGCGATAACGTTAATTTTTTTCGATTAGTGTCTCTTCTCGACCTCTTATGCTTTGCGTTGGCCCTCTCGCACGGCGGTTCGTGCTTTTCGCCGGAATACACAAATGAATCTAGGGCTCTAGCAAGTTTTTTCCGTGCAGCGCGAGAACAATCGGCCCTACGGCCTGAATGGGATACCAATGACATCTGATAGCAATGTCTCTAGCATTACTATCAAACTGCATAGCTCTGAGCTTGTTAGACAAATGTTACTTGACCTGCGTACTGCGGGTGTGACACCTGTTATGGCCGTAGAACGCGCACTTGAAACGCATCTCTTCAAACAATTTCGTGATGAGCTTAGCGGTCGGTTAGTCAAGTCACCGGTGGTGCTTTTTTACCCAATGTATTTCAAGGAAAGATACGCTACTCTGCATGCTTTATCATCAACCGGGTACGATACCTGGTATACCAATATTAATTTTGCGACTCGACAGGGAGACAAAATTGATAATCTAAAAATATCTTCAGATAGTATTACCATGCTCCCTATTGATTACGGATTTGGGGTATATCGCAGCACACAAATTAAAACCCGCCATCTCAAACGCCAGACCAATCACGAGTTTCGAATAAACCACCTATTAGTCACCGGCCAGGTTTTCCAAGAGGTGACAAACCGGCTTATTAGCGAAGGAGATCTAAAGCAACCACTGGTGGCTAATTTTACGCCAACAAGAGAAATCGTTGGTTTCCGCACGGTATCGTTCGTTCACATGATCACCGGGTCGCAGCTCTTTTGCGTTTGTGCCAAGCCTTTCCATATGACCATATTATCCCAAGCAACTTCTTTGGTCCCACAATATGTGGAAGGATCTTGGCCCCAAGAGGTTGTAGCGTTGCTAAAAGACGCCACATATGCTGAAGATATATGTCATCTTTGCCTTGCTCGGAAGTTATCCCCAGAGGAGCCGGCGAGTCGTTACGGCCCGAGTATCGAAACAGGATTCGAGGCATTCGTAGATCAAATGCGGTTTGACCTTGGTGTGGACGAAAAAACCGCTAGGGCAGAATTGAAGCTCGTTTTAGGATTGAGCCGTTGGGTACGCGAAGCAGAACTTTATGGTGTCATCCGAGAACTTTTTCCTGACCAGCTAGTTTTGCGAGAGGCATCACCAGCGTGGTTAGGGCGAATGAGGATCGACATTTATTTGCCAGACCTTAAGTTAGCTATTGAGCACCAAGGCGAGCAACACTACCGGCCGCTCTCCGTATTTGGGGGCGAAGATGCTCACGAACGTGTATTGAAGCGCGACATATTAAAGAGGGCATTGTGTAAGGAGAACGGAATTGCCGTGATTGATGTGCGGTACGACGAGCCAATCACTAAGGCCTCAATACGCCAACGTGTCCGTCGATTTCTCGCTGATGAGTTCCTGCCGCCAATTGATTCACGGTTTGACTCTGATCGGCAATGATTGGTCAGGCCGGGCTCAAAATAAGAGCGGCATTCACAAGAACGACAGCTACCAAGATAGTGCGGACGTTCAACTCGTCAATTTTAAGGCCATAAGGTGCGCAGATTATAGGGTGCTGCCGTCAGGCGCACCGTTCGCGATTGTTGCGCCTCGCATAGCTCGGCACAACCTATAGGTGGTCGCACCTTTTTGGGATTACGGCTGGCGGTTCTATATTTATCAGCAGACCTTCGTCAGAAAAACCATCTGTCTGCTCTTGGCCGATTGCCGTCTAATTCCACCACCAATACCATGATCGATTACATCCAATTCCCAAATCAAGGGACATTGCTGGGCCTCATTTTCGCGTGGGCGGTTGGTTGTTTCCCGTTCGCAATCACTGGAGCCGAGCGATGATTGCATTTTGCTAGTCGCGAAAGCCTAATTCTCTTGGACGCAAACCAAAACGCCTTGCGTGCAAGGCCTTTTGCCGGGCTCGCAAAGCAATTTGCTTTGCCTGCAAGGTTTTTTGGGCTTAAGGACCACCTAAAAGCGTTGCGAGGATAGCAAAATACCTTGTGCGTAAGCCTAATAGCCGGGAGAGTGTCGGGAGTGTCCCAAAATTTTGGGGAGTGTCCCAAATTTTGTGTAAACGGTAGTTTGGTTTAATGGCTAGGGAAGCGATCTTCGAACTGAATACTAAACCGATTCAAAGCGGCTTTCCAATCGTAGACGGGCATGGTCCAATTTTGGCTGATATTGCGCAACGCCAAATAGAGCAGTTTGGACAAGGCGTCATCACTGGGGAAGACCGCGCGGTTTTTCATGATTTTTCTCAGACTTCGATTCACCGATTCGATGGTATTGGTGGTGTAGATCACCTTGCGAATCTCGGGCGGATAGTCAAAAAAAGGGATGATGTGCCCCCAGTTTCGTCGCCAGATGGGGGCGATCGTGGGATAGGTCTCCAGCCAGTTGGCCTCGAATTCGGTCAGCTTTTGCTCGGCTTCCCTCGCCGTTGCGGCTCGATAAATCTGCTTGAGGTCGTCGGCAACCGACTGGCGCCTTTTGTAGCTGACATAGTTGAGGCTATGACGGACCAAGTGGACAATACACAGTTGAACGGCCGCTTTGGGAAACACGGTTTCGATAGCCTCCGGAAATCCCTTCAGACCATCGACACAGGCGATAAAGATGTCGTTGACGCCACGGTTCTTGAGCTCGGTGACCACTTGCAACCAAAATTTGGCGCCTTCGCTTTGGGCAATCCACAGCCCCAGCACTTCTTTGTGGCCGTCCAGATTGACACCGATGGCCAGATAGACGGCCTTGACCCGCACGCTGCCACTATCGCGCACTTTGGTATGCAGACAGTCGAGGTACACAATCGGGTAAATCGGATCCAGCGGGCGGCTTTGCCAGACGCCCACCTCTTCGAGTACCGCGTCGGTCACCGAGGAAATCAAGGTGGGGGATACCTCGGTGCCGTAAAGCTCGAATAAATGGGCTTGGATTTCCCGTACCGTCAGTCCTCGGGCATATAACGAAATGATCTTATCGTCGAAACCGGTCCAGCGCCGTTGATGCTTAGGAATGATCTGCGGTTCGAATTCGCCATGACGGTCGCGGGGAATCTCGATAGGCAAGTCGCCGAAGTCACCTTTCAGCGTTTTCCGGCTTTTGCCGTTTCGGGCATTGCTGCTGGCGTTGGTCACCGCCTCATGCTTACCGTGGCCCAAGTGCGCGGTCATTTCCGCTTCCAGGGCCCGTTCGACTATCGCTTTGGTCAACTGCTTCAGCAGACCATTGGCACCGATCAGGTCCTCGGGTTTTTGATAGTGCGACATCAAGGCGTCGAGTAGGTCATCCGGTATGGCTTTTGATGATACGGTCATGGTTTCCTCCTTGTCAGGATCGGTAGTTTCCTACCTCAGGGCCGTTTACACAAAAATTCTTACACCCTCCGCCCAAGGCTAAAGCGATAACCGAATGGCTGCGAGGGTAGAAAGAATCGATTAAGTCTGGCCGGGCTGTTTGCCGCCCGATATAGGCGGCATGCGGCTTTAGCCGTTGAGGATGCGGTAAACGAAGTAAAAGCTATGTTTCCCGCAAATAGCAAAGGTTTGGAAACTCACTATATCCTAAGCCTGCTTTCGGCTGCACATTTACCGGTTATAGTCGAAACCTAAATGATAAGAACATGGCTGAGCTAATAACGCCCGGCATTGGGGAGCGGCAAAACCGGCGATGTTAACGAGCGGCGTCGAGCACTCCACGGGTGAGCTAGTTCTTACTCAGCGTTCCCTGCAAATATTGATTGATCTGCTCCAAGTCCTGTTCATTCAGGCTGCCGGCCGCTTCTTTGAGTTTGATGCCGTTAATCAGATAGTCGTAACGGCTTCTGGCGTGATCGCTTTTGGCTCTAAAAAGGTTGCGTTGTTCAGCGAGCACATCCACCATGGTGCGGGTGCCCACTTCAAAACCGGCTTCGGCGGCTTCCACTGCCATTGCAGCGGATTTGCTGGTGGCTTCCAGCGCTTTGACTCTGCTGATGCTGGAAACTACGCCCCGAAACGCGTCTTTAACGCCACGATTGATGCTGCGTTTTACTTTAGTCAAATCTTCCTTGGCGGCTTCATACTCGTAAGCTGCCTGGCGGCTGCGGGAAGAGGTGCCGCCGCCTTCGTATAAAGGCAGGTTGAGTTGCAATCCGAAGCTTTCATTGTCGCCGCGTAAACCGTATTGGTTGCCTGTGTCCATTTCGCTGTATTGAGCAACGATGTCAAGGGTTGGCAGATGCTTGGATTGTTGCAACTCGACGTTTTTGCGGACATATTCGGCTTGATTGATCTGAGCGACAATAGAGAAATTGTTGTTCTCGGCGGTATTCGCCCAGGACGACAGATCTTCCGGTGCCGGCGGGCTGAGTGGGATTTGCGGTTGCAAACTGTTCAGTTCGGCGGCGTTTTCGCCTATGATTTCCCGCAGCGCTTCCTTGCTGTTATCCAAAAGGTTTCCCGCTTCGATCTCGCTTGCCAGGGCCCTGTCATAGCCGGCTTGGGCTTCATAAACGTCAGTAATAGCAATGATACCGACGTCGAAACGCTGTTTGGCCTGCTCTAATTGCTTTTCGATGGATTTTTTTTCCGAGTTGGCAAATTCCAGATTGTCTTGCGCGGCCAATATGTTGAAATAAGCCTCGGCGGTTCTGCGCATCAAGCTTTGTTGTTTGGCTTGGAATTGTGCTTCCGCCTGAGCAATTTTGTTATCAGCCTGATCGAGCTGTACCCAATGGTCCCAATGAAACACCGGTTGTTTCAAATTGATGCCCAATTTGCTGTCCCAATAATGCTGCAATGTGGTTCCCAAAAAGCTGGTACTTTCCAGACGATTGCGGCTGCTGTTGGCACTAAAGGAAAGATTCGGCAACATCTGTGCGATGCTTTGCGACTTGATTTCGGCGGTGGCTAATTTATTGATGTCCGAACTTTTAAACTCCGGGTCATTTGCTTTCGCCAGCTGATAGGTTTCCAGCAAATCCTGGCAAAAAGCGGGGCTTCCCCATATCAGAGCTACCAAAAACGTGAGTAACAGTTTTGTCATTGAGAAATCTTGCGAGGAGAGTTGAAAATAAACTTTAATTATCGCCTAAAATAACTAGCGTGCCGCGATAATTTAAGACTGACGTCAGCTTGTGTGTGCAGACTTGATTAGCTAACAGTCAATTTTAACCTTAGGGTACCTCTAATAATAATCCAATAATAATTGTTTGCGAGGTTTAAAACGGCCTCAAAAGCCAACTTTTCCAAACAATCATCTTCCCATAGGAGCCTTTTCGGCCCCTAGGGGCGGCATCAAGACGCAGCTACCCTGCGAATAGCGCAAAAACGCCTCATGTTGTAAACCAAGTTCATGAAACCGATACGCACTTCGGAGCGAGCCAGGCCGATGCAACGGACTGACTTTCCGCTCCATTGCACCATCCAGGCAAACACGTGTTCGACCCGGCAACGGGTTTTGGAGCGGATGCTGTGACGAAGCTGCCGACGATCAGTTGACCTTTGCGGGCGATCAGACCGGCGCGATCCAATTGGCGGTTGAATTCGTTGAATAAGGCCTCGGTGAGTTTCAGATCTTTGAGTGACTCAAGAAACTGCCAGAAACTGTTGCGATTCGGGGCATGCTTGGCATCCGACAAACCGATAAAACGCTGGAAACTGCGCCGGTCTTCGATTTGAAATTCCAGGTGCTCGTCGCTACAGATTGTAGAGGCTGGCGATGACCAACGCTTTGAACATCAACACCCCATCCCAAGGCTTACCAGGTTGGTGAAAAACCATATTCTGGACACTAATTCGGGAGTGTCCCAAATTTTGTGTAAACGGTAGTTTGGTTTAATGGCTAGGGAAGCGATCTTCGAACTGAATACTAAACCGATTCAAAGCGGCTTTCCAATCGTAGACGGGCATGGTCCAATTTTGGCTGATATTGCGCAACGCCAAATAGAGCAGTTTGGACAAGGCGTCATCACTGGGGAAGACCGCGCGGTTTTTCATGATTTTTCTCAGACTTCGATTCACCGATTCGATGGTATTGGTGGTGTAGATCACCTTGCGAATCTCGGGCGGATAGTCAAAAAAAGGGATGATGTGCCCCCAGTTTCGTCGCCAGATAGGGGCGATCGTGGGATAGGTCTCCAGCCAGTTGGCCTCGAATTCGGTCAGCTTTTGCTCGGCTTCCCTCGCCGTTGCGGCTCGATAAATCTGCTTGAGGTCGTCGGCAACCGACTGGCGCCTTTTGTAGCTGACATAGTTGAGGCTATGACGGACCAAGTGGACAATACACAGTTGAACGGCCGCTTTGGGAAACACGGTTTCGATAGCCTCCGGAAATCCCTTCAGACCATCGACACAGGCGATAAAGATGTCGTTGACGCCACGGTTCTTGAGCTCGGTGACCACTTGCAACCAAAATTTGGCGCCTTCGCTTTGGGCAATCCACAGCCCCAGCACTTCTTTGTGGCCGTCCAGATTGACACCGATGGCCAGATAGACGGCCTTGACCCGCACGCTGCCACTATCGCGCACTTTGGTATGCAGACAGTCGAGGTACACAATCGGGTAAATCGGATCCAGCGGGCGGCTTTGCCAGACGCCCACCTCTTCGAGTACCGCGTCGGTCACCGAGGAAATCAAGGTGGGGGATACCTCGGTGCCGTAAAGCTCGAATAAATGGGCTTGGATTTCCCGTACCGTCAGTCCTCGGGCATATAACGAAATGATCTTATCGTCGAAACCGGTCCAGCGCCGTTGATGCTTAGGAATGATCTGCGGTTCGAATTCGCCATGACGGTCGCGGGGAATCTCGATAGGCAAGTCGCCGAAGTCACCTTTCAGCGTTTTCCGGCTTTTGCCGTTTCGGGCATTGCTGCTGGCGTTGGTCACCGCCTCATGCTTACCGTGGCCCAAGTGCGCGGTCATTTCCGCTTCCAGGGCCCGTTCGACTATCGCTTTGGTCAACTGCTTCAGCAGACCATTGGCACCGATCAGGTCCTCGGGTTTTTGATAGTGCGACATCAAGGCGTCGAGTAGGTCATCCGGTATGGCTTTTGATGATACGGTCATGGTTTCCTCCTTGTCAGGATCGGTAGTTTCCTACCTCAGGGCCGTTTACACAAAAATTCTTACACCCTCACTAATTCAGCTGGAAGAGATCTTTATTTCGTATCAAAGCCAACCTGGTGGTGCTAAATATAGGCTCGATTTGTTGTAAAAAAGAGTTTTTCACCAACCTGTTACGCCCGGCGGACGATTTGCGGAACTTGTAGTGGACTTGATCCAGCAGCGGCCGGAACGCGTCCCAATCCACATGGGCTTCAAATTCCAACAACGGATTGCCCAGCCGATCGATCCGACGATCTCGGTGCTCGAACAGGGAACCGAAAAGGTCGTCTTGTGCTGTCCTCATCTTTGTTCTCCAAAGGACTTGAGTCCAGTCTGATTTTACTCGCAGGGCGCAATTTTTAGAGATTCACAAATGCCAATAAAAACAATAGCCTATGATTTTTTGTAACAAAAGCATATTGTGTTACTTAGTGTCCTGGTGTCGTTGCATATGCATTCTTGAGAAAAGTCAGCATTAGATTGGCAGGAACTGGCTGATTGTGTTGAAAATGGCTATTGTTGGAAAATTGGGTTAAAGCAGAAAAGTAATTAAGAAGAAAAGCAATAACTTACAATTTGCTTAAACTGCAAAATTAGTTGGAATTCGAGAAAAGTAGGTTTTTTCAACACAATCGACCATAAGCAGTCATTTATGATATAGAATTTTTGTGTAGCTCCAAAGCCGATGCATTGTTGCCATATGAATCTAATGATGAATTATGCCGAACGCTACTCATACGGGAATCAATCGGATATCAGTGTTTTTCTAAAGTGGGGATGATTTTGGTAAAGACTACGGAGTAGCTCGGATATCACACCACAATCCCCACTGTGGGCAGATCAATGCCCTTTTCGGCGGCAAGAAGCTTTCTATGATCATGGCGGGTATCAGTAGCATTGGGTTGCCGCTTTTTTCCCATCGGATGGTTTTTTCGAGGTGGCCAAATGTAGCCGTACTTTTGGCGTTTAATTGTATAGATACATATAACAAAATTTACAACATCAAAAATTATAACATGATGCTATCAAACAACGATTTACAGCAAATTAGCGAAAAATGTATTTCAGAATCACAAATTGTTCATCAGCTTAAAAGTTTTGAAACTGGTTTCCCGTTTTTGAAAATTATTAATGCGGCATCACCAGGGCAGGGTATTACCATTGCTTCGGATGCACAAATTAATGATTTGTTGGAAACATGGGATGCTTATTTGAAAAGCAATGCTTCAATACTCAAATTTGTTCCGGCATCGGGTGCGGCCAGTCGTATGTTTAAAGATTTATATGAGTTTTTGGATGCCGATTATGCCGAACCAACAAAACCTGCTGAAATTAAATTTATTACTGAAATTAAAAACTTCGCTTTTTACAATGCTTTGAACGAATGTTGTTTGAAAAATAATAATAAAAGTATTGATGATTTGATTAAAAATGGAGAAACAAAAGCTATTGTATCCAATTTATTAAATAGTGATGGCTTGAATTATGGTGCGTTGCCCAAAGGCTTGCTTTTATTTCACACATATAACAATGAAAAACGTACTTCGCTACAGGAGCATTTGGTGGAAGGGGGATTGTATGCTTCTAATGCATCGAATGAAGTAAATATTCATTTCACAGTTTCAACTGAACACCGTCAGCTGTTTGAAAATCATGTAAATGATACACTTTCTGAATACGAAAATGTACTGGGCAAAAAATTCAACATCAGTTTCTCAGAACAAAAAACATCGACTGACACTATAGCTGTCGACGAACAAAATCAACCATTTCGCGAAAATGGAAAATTAGTTTTTCGCCCCGGAGGACATGGTGCTCTTATTGAAAATCTGAACGATTTGAATGCAGATGTTATTTTTATTAAAAATATTGATAACGTGGTTCCTGATTCACTTAAAAATCAAACAGTTAAATACAAGAAAGCTATTGCGGGTTTATTGATTAAGCTTCAACAAAAAGCGTTTGAAAATCTTCAATTATTGGAGAAAGATAATATCTCTATTTCAAGCTTACATGAAATTGCTCTGTTTTGCGAAAAGGAACTTAATAACATTCATCCTGAAATTAATAAATTGAATGAAAGTGAATTAAAACAGTATCTTAAATCAAAACTAGATCGTCCGATTAGGGTTTGTGGTATGGTTAAAAACACCGGAGAGCCTGGTGGCGGTCCTTTTCTTACTGTAAATGCAGACGGAACCGTGTCTACTCAAATTCTCGAAAGTTCGCAAATTGATTTATCAAATCCGACAGAAAAAGCAAAAATGATGAATTCAACACATTTTAATCCTGTGGATTTGGTATGTGGAGTGAAGAACTATAAAGGCGAAAAATTTAATCTTTTACAATACGTTGATAAGCAAACCGGATTTATTTCATCGAAATCGAAGGGTGGTAAAGAATTGAAAGCTTTAGAGTTGCCCGGACTTTGGAATGGCGCCATGAGCGATTGGAATACAATTTTTGTTGAAGTTCCTATGGAAACATTCAATCCGGTAAAAACAGTGAACGATTTGCTTCGTCCTGAGCATCAGCAAATAAGATAATTTGTTTATAATTAAAGACAGCTGCTATTTTTGAAAAAATCGAAAACACCGGGAGCGGCGCAGGCGGTGAAATTCAGTTGACCGATGCGATTGCCGCATTGATGAAAGACGAAGAAGTGTTGTCTTACGAATTTGCAGGCAACCGTTACGACTGCGGATCAAAATTCGGTTTCTTGTTGGCTAACGTTGAGTACGGTTTGCTGCATCCGGAAATTAAAGCCGATTTCGCCGCGTATTTGCAGCAACGCGTCAGCAAAATTTAGTTCTCAGACGGCGCGGAATGGCGATTACCCGCCATTCCGTTGTTGCCGGCGATTGACGATTTCGTAAATCAACAGCGCGCACATAATCAGCGCGTTGCCCGCCATGGTTTTCAGCGTCAATGGCTCATGATTTACCGTGTAGCCAAGCAGCAACGACATGATCGGCGTCATCAGATTCATCATCGCCACGTTGGTGGCTTGCATATTGTTCAATATAAAATAATACAAAGCAAAACCCAACGTTGTCGCAACGATGCCAAGGTAGGCTATCGAATACAGGGTTTGCTCCGGAATGGTTTCAGGCAATATGCCGTCATCCAGCCAATACCAAGTGCCGAAATACAATGGGACCGAGATTAACAATCCCCCCGTGACTAATTGTAAAGCCGACAAGCGCGCGTCAATTTGTTTGACCCACACCGCACTGGCCGCGTGTATAAAGGTTGCCACCAGTACGCCGATCACGCCTTGTAGAGCCAACTCATCCAATTCCAGCGCCGAGCTGAACATCACCACTAAACCGCCCACCCCCAAGCTATAAGCGAATAACTTACCCCAGCCCAGGCTGCGTTCTTTCAGATAGGCGGCGGCCATGAAGGCGGTCATAAAAGGGCTTAAACCGAAAATCACCGAAATCCAGCCGGACGGTACGAATTGCGCCGACCAATAGGTAATCAGCATACTGCCGTAAAGCTGTACCGCCACCGCCAGGTAAGTCATCAAAGCGGGGCGGTTGAGCGGCAAACGCCGGCGCAACAGTAACAATAACAACAGCAGGCAGGCCAAGCCCGTGGTCATCCGTGCCATGGCGCCGAATACGTAACTGACGCCAATACTGCTCCATTTTATTGCCAGCGGTGTCGTGGTCCAGACCAACACTACGCCAAGGTATGCTAAGGCAAGTCGAATTTTCACCTTAAGGCAGTTTGAGACGGTTGGCGATCAATTGCTCGACCACCGAAGGATCAGCAAGCGTTGAGGTATCGCCGAGATCGTGGAATTCGTTGGCGGCGATTTTACGCAAGATGCGGCGCATGATCTTGCCGGAGCGAGTTTTCGGCAGGCCCGGCGCCCATTGAATCAGGTCGGGCAGGGCGATGGCGCTGATTTCTTCGCGCACCAAGTCCTTCAATTCGCCTTTCAGGCTGCTGTTACCTTCAATGCCGACGTTTAAAGTCACATAAGCATAAATCCCCTGGCCTTTAATCGGATGCGGAAAACCGACTACCGCAGCCTCGGCAACCAGGTCGTGCAATACCAATGCGCTTTCGATTTCTGCGGTACCCAAACGGTGGCCGCAAACGTTCAATACATCGTCGATGCGCCCGGTAATCCAGTAATAGCCGTCTTTGTCGCGGCGGGCACCGTCGCCGGCGAAATAATAGCCGGGGAATTTGGCGAAATAGGTATCGATAAAACGCGCATGGTCGCCATAAACCGTGCGGGCCTGGCCAGGCCATGGGTAAGTTAGTACCAAGACGCCTTCAGCTTCACCTTCCAAAACATTGCCATCCGGGTCGAGTATCGCCGGTTTTACCCCGAAAAACGGCAGCGTCGCCGAACCGGGTTTTAACGGCGTTGCGCCAGGTAAGGGCGTAATTAGAATGCCGCCGGTTTCGGTTTGCCACCAAGTATCCACAATAGGGCAGCGTTTGTTGCCGACCACCTCGTAATACCATTCCCAGGCTTCCGGATTAATCGGTTCGCCGACGCTGCCCAGAATGCGTAACGAGCTGCGCTTGGTGCGGGTAACAAAATCGTCGCCTTGCGCCATCAGTGCGCGGATTGCAGTCGGCGCTGTGTAAAAAATATTGACCTGATGTTTGTCGATTACTTGCCAGAAGCGGTCTGGATGCGGATAAGTCGGCACCCCTTCGAACATCAAGCTCGTGGCACCATTGCACAGCGGGCCGTAAAGTACGTAGGAATGGCCGGTGATCCAACCAATGTCGGCGGTACACCAGTAAACATCGCCTTCCTGGTAATCGAACACATATTTGTGGGTCATTGCCGCGTACAGCAAATAACCGCCTGTAGTGTGCAGCACGCCTTTGGGTTGTCCGGTGGATCCGGAGGTGTAGAGGATAAACAAGGGATCTTCGGCATCCATCATCACCGGCTCGCAGTCGGTCGATGCGGTTTGCATGGCTTCGTGGTAGCAAATGTCGCGGCCCGCGGTCCAGGGGATGTCGTGACCGGTGTGTTTGATCACTATCACGGTATTCAAATTAGGACATTGATTGGCGGCCTTATCGACATTCAATTTCGAATGCACAATTTTGCCGCCACGATAGCTTTCGTCCGCACAGATCAACACTTTGCAATCGGCATCGATGACCCGATCGCGCAATGCGTCTGCGGAAAAACCGCCGAATACGATGGAATGCACCGCACCGATCCGTGCGCAGGCCAAAATTACCACCGCCGCTTCCGCGATCATAGGCAGATAGATGCAGACTCTGTCGCCTTTTTGCACGCCATTGGCTTTCAGGACATTCGCGAATTGGCAGACTTGGGCGTGCAGTTCGCGGTAGGTCAGTTTACGATCATGCGCCGGGTCGTCGCCTTCCCAAATAATCGCCACCTGGTCAGCGCGCTTTTCCAGGTGTCTGTCCAGGCAGTTGACGGTGACATTGAGTTTGCCGCCCAGAAACCATTGTATTTCGCCCTTGGGGTAGTCGTATTGCAGTACTTGTTGCCAAGGCTGGTGCCAGTCCAAAAATTCGGCGGCCTGTTCAGCCCAAAAAGCTTCCGGTTCGGTTATCGATTGTTGGTAGAGACGCTGATAAGCAGCGCTATCGATATGGGCGCTGGCGGCAATCTGCGGATTAACCGGATAAATTTTTTGGTCTGACATAACGTAACCTCCTTCTTTGAACGTTATTAATTGTGTTGTAAGGCTGAGACGGCCTGGGTGTTTGTCAAGCGTTCGGCTTGCCAATGTTCGACGGCCCATTCCAGAATACTGTCGATTGCAGCCAGCCGCAAATCGGGCGGTGGATTTTGCTTGAGTAAGGTTAGCAGCTGAAACAAGGTTGGTCCGGCTTGATGTGAATTGACGGCTTCGGCGCGGGTTTGCTTACTGAGCTTATTGCCTCTGTGATCGACAATCAACGGAATATGCATGTATTGCAGTGATGGGTAACCCAGCAAATACTGTAAATACTGCTGTTTGGGGGTCGAATCCAATAAATCGTAACCTCTTACCACCCGATTGACCTTTTGCCGCTGGTCGTCGACAACACACGCCAGTTGGTAAGCGACGATGCCGTCCTTTCGTTTGACGATAAAATCGCCGTGCTCAGTAGCCAGGTTTTGGCTGACATCACCCTGCAGTTCGTCAACAAAGCGCATGGATACATCCGCGGTTTTTACGCGCAGCGCATGTGGCGATTGAATTGATTGTTCCTTGATGCGGCAATAGCCTGGATAAATCAAAGGAGAGTTTGCCAATAAACTGCGGCTACAGGTGCAAGGATATAGCTCATGCCGGTTTTGCAGTTTGACAATGGCTTCTTCATACTGATTGAGTTGTTGGCTTTGGTAATACACCTCGCCGTCCCAATGCAAACCAAAGCTTTGCAGGCAATTCAGGATTTCCTCGCTGGCTCCAGGCATATTGCGCGGCGTATCGAGATCGTCGATGCGCAATAGCCATAGACCTTTATGCTGACGGGCATCCAGATAGCTGGCGAGAGCGGTGTATAAAGAACCAAGATGAAGCGGGCCGGTAGGCGAGGGCGCAAACCGGCCGATATACGGTGCGGAATTGGGCAGAATTAACCCAATTGCTTTTCCCTGATTTCATCGAGCGTTTTGCAATCGATGCACAGGTTGGCGGTGGGACGTGCTTCCAGACGGCGAATGCCAATCTCGATACCGCACGTTTCGCAATAGCCGTAATTGCCCGACTCAATTTCCTTCAAGGATTCGTCGATCTTCTTGATCAATTTGCGTTCGCGGTCGCGGGTGCGCAGTTCCAGGCTGAACTCTGATTCCTGCGTGGCCCGGTCGTTCGGATCGGGAAAGTTGGCCGCTTCGTCCTGCATGTGGTGGACGGTACGATCCACTTCCATCATTAGTTCGGATTTCCATTTATTTAAGATGGCGGAAAAATGGCTCAACTGCGCCTCGTTCATGTACTCTTCGCCTTCTTTTTCCTCATAAGGCTTAAAAGTAAATTCCGATGCGGCAGGGTTTGTATTGTTCATCCAATGACTCCTGGCGGTCTATAAAAAAATCGGGGCTTTTTAACAGAATAGCCGGGGCCAAGCAAGAAGTTTGTTATGATGAAGTCGCTTTTGACTAACGGAATTTGCACATGAAACACCACGTCGCCGAGCGAATGCGCGGCATCAGCTCATTTTATGTGATGGAATTATTACAGCGCGCGAAGCAGCTTGAACAGCAAGGTCGCGACATCATTCACATGGAAATTGGCGAGCCGGATTTCGAGACACCACCGGCAATATTGGCCGCTGGAAATGCGTTCATGCAAGGTAGGGAGGTCAAATACACCGCTGCGGCCGGATTGCCGGAATTGCGACGCAGCATTGCCGATTATTACCAGGCGCAATACGGCGTAGATCTGGACCCAAAACGGGTTTTCATTACACCCGGCGCGTCCGGCGCGTTTTTGCTGGCGTTTGGGATTAGTTTAAATCCGGGCGAGCAAATCTTGATGGCTGATCCGTGTTATCCCTGTAACGACAACTTCGTGCAGCTTTTCGACGGTAAAACTCGTTTTGTGAATGTAGGTGCCGAAACGGCGTATCAACTCAACGCCGAGTTGATACGCCAGCACTGGCAGCCGGCCAGCAAAGGCGTATTAATTGCTTCGCCGTCCAACCCTACCGGTACCATCATTGGCAACGATGCGCTGCGCGATGCGATTCAACAGACGCATGCCTTAGGGGGCTGCTTTTATTCGGACGAGATTTACCATGGTCTGGTTTACGGCGAAACAGTCAGCAGTGCTTTGGAGTTCAGCGACGATGTATTTGTCATCAACAGTTTTTCCAAATTCTTTGGCATGACCGGTTGGCGTATCGGCTGGTTGATCGTGCCGGAAGATTTTATCGACGCCGTGGAAAAACTGGCGCAAAACATTTTTATTTCTACGCCTACCCACTCTCAATACGCTGCGTTGGCCTGTTTCAGCACTGAAAATATGGCCGAATTGTATCGACGCCGCGACGAATTTGAAAAGCGGCGGGATTTTCTTTACGACAACTTGTTAAGGTTGGGATTTAAAATAGCCTGTAAACCCCAAGGGGCGTTTTATATTTATGCCGATTGCAGTGCGTTTACCGACGACAGTTTTGAGTTTGCCAAACAGCTACTCGAACAAGAAGGCGTAGCGGTAACACCCGGCAAAGACTTTGGTCAATACTTGGCCAATCAACACATTCGATTTGCATATACCGCTTCAACCGATAGAATGGCCGCCGCGCTTCAGAGACTGGAAAGATTCATATGCCAATAAATCAATACACGCCACAACAGCTACAACAACATTTACAGGACGACCCATCGGTATTTTTACTGGACGTCAGGGAGCCCCACGAGTTTGCCTACGCCAAGATTGCCGGTAGCGTATTGATACCGCTGCAGCAAATCCCCGCGCGCTTCGCCGAAGTGCCTGCAGACCGTGACGTGGTGGTGATTTGTCATCATGGTATGCGTAGCCAGCAAGCTTGCAATTTTTTGCAGCATTCCGGTCTGCAAAGATTGTTCAATTTGAAGGGCGGCATCGACGCCTGGTCTCAGGTTTGCGATCCGTCCGTCCCACGTTACTAAATAATTAATAAAGCTATGTTTTTAAAAGAATACTATGACATTCAGGAGGGCAGTGTCGCTATCAGCGCCGCGCAGGCCAGCATGTTTGCCAAAGAAGTTGCCCATGACTTCAACCCCTTGCATGACGAAGACGCAAAACGTTTTTGCGTACCGGGCGATTTATTATTCTCGCTAGTGTTGGACAAATACGGTCTTAGCCAGAATATGCACTTCATCTTTTCCGGAATGGTTGGTCACGGTGTATTGCTGAACTTTCCTGATGATGATGCCGAAAAAATCGATGTCACCGACAATCAAGGTAAAACCTATTTGCAGATCGAACGTTCCGGCGATGTGATTCGCGACCCTGCCTTAATCGAGGCGTTGATTCGCGATTATGTGGCTTTTTCCGGGCAGAACTTTCCGTATGTGTTGGTGCCTTTGTTGGCCAAAGAGCAAGTCATGTTCAATATAGACCGGCCTTTGGTGATCTATGAGAGCATGACCTTGACATTGAACCGGATGGATTTTCACGAACCGCGGCTGGAAATGCTGGAACCGAAAATGGAAGTCAACGGCAAGCGCGCCACCGCTTATCTTTATTTCCAAATCAAATGCGGTGAAGACGTGGTTGGTTCCGGCTTTAAAAAGCTGGCGGTCAGCGGGTTGCGTGATTATGAAGCCGAACCGATGCAAGCATTTGTAGACGAATATCTGGCCAGAAAACATGGATATCTAGGGAATCTTGCGGAAGCAGCTGCGTAATTAGACATTCTGCCGTTCGTTTGCAGGGACTGGCAGCCTGTTTGTGTTTCGTGTTTTCCAACCGGTTGGCCAAGAATACACCGGTTGGTGAGAAGGCTAGTAAGCTGTCTGTAACGTCGAAGAGAAGGGCTCTACTGTCACCATTTCCCCAACATCTACACCTGTACTGTCTGCATCCAGCACAATAAAACAATTGGACTGACTGGCCACTTTCAGTTGATGAGAATCTTGTTGACCGGCGAGACGGACGGCTAATTCGCCGTCGTCCTGCTGGTACAGAATGCCACGTTGATATTCCTGCCGCCCGGGTGATTTTTTTAGCCTGCTGTCGCAACGAACACGTAACCGCAATGCTTGCGTGGGTGGCGCGCCGGCGAGCTGTTCCAAAGCTGGTTTTACGAATTTCTCGTAAGTGACCAGGACGGCAACCGGATTGCCGGGTAAACCGAAAAACCAGCACTTGCCGATCTTGCCAAAAGCCAGGGGTTTACCGGGTTTGATCGCCAGTTTCCAGAAGTTCACCTGTCCGCATTTTTCCAGCGTTTGTTTGACAAAATCCGCATCACCAACCGACGCACCGCCGGTGGAAATGAGGACGTCATGTTGCTGGGCTGCGTTCTTGAAAGTTTGTTCGAGTTTCAGTTGATCGTCTGCGACGATGCCCAAGTCCGAGACCGTGTGATTAGGGTCGGATAATAGCCCGGCTAATAGGTAGCGGTTGCTGTCATAGATTTGGCCGATAGCTAGCGGTTCTCCCAGTGGTACCAATTCGTCGCCAGTCGAGAAAAAGCCAATTCTAAGTTTGCGTTTCACGCTGATTTGTTCGACACCTGCCGCAGCCAGTAGGCTGAGGTCGCGAGCGGAGAGCTTTTTCGATGCGGTAACTAACTCATCATGCTGTTTAACATCGCTACCAGCCGCGCGAATATTTTTATACGGTTGCCAGTCCTGGGGAAGTGATACAGTGTCTCCATTTAGTTCGGTTTGTTCTTGGGCGATAACGCTGTCCGCAAACTCAGGGACCACAGCCCCTGTAAATATTCTGACGCATTGGCCGGGCGACTGTAGCTCTGAAAATGGTTTTCCGGCCCAAGAGGTGCCGATTGCTCGTAGTTTAGCCTGCTGCCCCGCAGCTATATCGCCAGCAGCAAACGCGTAACCATCCATTGCTGCCGTACGTTGCGGAGGGACGTCGATGGGTGAGCTCACGCTATCGGCTAGTGTTCTACCAAGGGCCTGGGTCAACGCGATTAGCTCTTGTTCGGGGATGGCCTTGATGGCTTTGCGGATTTCCGATAGAGCCTGTTCGACGCTTAATAAATCGTGTTTGTTGGGGTAGCAGATGTTAGTCACGTTGGCGCTTCAAAAAGATTTCGATAACGAATTTGGCTATGGCCTCTGCATCGTTTAGATCAAGGCAAGGTAAGCCGGGTGGTGTTAAGACGGTTTCATCGCTTGCTATCGCGATAATAGACGGGTCTTCAGGGTAAAGCAGCGGTTTGCCTAGGCTTGGTCTGCACAGCTCTATTTTGGGGTAGCTCTCGTGCCTGAATCCTTCCACTAAAATCAAATCCAGGCCTGCATTGGGAAACAAGGCTAGTTGTTCAGTCAGCGAAATATCGTTATCTGCGGACAATTCGCTGATTACCGCACGCCGGTGTCGGGAAACCAGCATAACCGGTGTGGCGCCCGCTTCGCGCAGCCGAAAGCTATCTTTACCGGGTTGATCAATCTCGAAGTCGTGATGACTGTGTTTGATAACACCTATTTCCAGATTATGTGCTTTCAGCATCGGGATAAGTTTTGTCAGTAAACTGGTTTTACCGGTGCCGCTGGCGGCCGCGAAGCCGAGGACTGATGGGCTGAACATGGACTTCTCTACATTTGTCGAACTGACCGTATTCTAAGTTATTATGACGTTCGTAGGTTGAAGCGTTTGGAGTCTGGGTGATACGAATAGTGATATTGTTGGCATTGGTATTGGCAATTTTGATGCTATCGGGATTTATGAAGGTACCAGCCGAATTGCGCAGCAAGCGACTTAAACAACTAGTCTGGGTTGCGGTTGCGCTGATTTTGCTTGTACTGATGCTGAGTGGAAAACTTAGCGGTCTGCTGGCGATATTCGGCGTAATATTTGCGTTTCTAGTACGCTCGATGCCTCTGATATTAAGATACGCGCCACAACTTCATGGTATTTGGTTGCGATTCAAAGCCGGCAATCCGCAATATGGTAAGCCGGGTCCTGGTTCATCTCGACAAGCCGGCATGACAACAACGGAGGCTTTTGAAGTTTTGGGGCTTATGCCTGGCGCAACGGAAGAAGAAATTATTCAGGCCCACCGTAAACTCATTTCGCGCTTTCATCCTGATCGAGGAGGGTCGGATTATTTGGCGGCCCAAATTAATCAAGCAAAAAAAACATTGCTGGGCCGTTGAAAAAACACATCCAGAAAATTCCTTTCAGAATTGTCTGTTTTTGCAGTTCTTTTGAATATATGTGATACGCATCACTTTCTTATTTTCATAATTTAGAAGTGGTTCGAATTTTAGTTTGATCTTGCTGATTTTAGTTACCAAAAAGGCCTAAGAGGCTGCTGTGAATAAAAATCAAAAAAGAGATGTGGACCACAAAAATATCAGTAAATTCAATTTATAAGACAAATCTTTTAAAGTTATACTGGCACTCGCCGTTAAGGTTAGTGCCTTCGATTAGATCAGATCGGAAATACAAGAAGAGGCGTGATGTCGTTAAGATTGGCCTATTGACTTAAGTGGTTTTGACAGTGAGCAATATCGGTTCCGTTGTTGGGTTTCAATCTTATCTGCATTTAAATAGTTTTAAGGGATTAATAGTTATCTGGCGAGACACGTACCAATAAAAATAAACGATTCAGCAAGCCAAAATACCTGGGAGATTAATCATGATGGAAGAAACGATAGATGTAATTAAAGATATGGATATTCCAGATTTCATTTCTTTTGATGATGTCGATGAAGAAGTTGTCGAAATCGATCCGAACGAAACGTTTAAGCTAGCCGAGATAGAAAGTAATGAATCGCAAAATGAGAGTACTTTCGATGCCACCCGAGCGTATCTGAATGAACTTAGTAAATCCCAGCTGCTAACTGCCGATGAAGAAAAAATCTACGGCAGACGTACTCAGCAGGGCGATCCAAAAGCCCGAAAAATTATGATCGAAAGCAATTTACGTCTCGTTGTCAAAATTTCCAGGCGCTATTTAAACCGCGGGCTCCCTTTACTCGATTTAATCGAAGAAGGTAATTTGGGGTTGATCCGAGCAGTTGAAAAATTCGACCCGGATCGAGGCTTCAGATTTTCCACCTATGCAACGTGGTGGATCAGACAGACCATCGAACGCGCAATCATGAATCAGACCCGAACTATTCGCCTGCCTATTCATATTGTTAAGGAAATGAACATTTATTTGAAAGCGCAGCGGAATTTAGCGCAACAGCTTGATCACGAGCCCACTGTCGACGAGATAGCGCGGCATCTTGATAAACCCGCTAAAACCGTCAGTAAAATGCTGAAACTCAACGAACGCGTCACATCCGTTGATGTGTCTTTCGGTAAGGATTTTGACAAACCTCTACTTGAGACAATTTCCGAAGAAGAAAGCCGTAATCCTGCTGAAATTTTGCAAGACGACTTTATTCAACATAACGTCACCTACTGGGTCTATCAGCTTGCCGAAAAACAGCGCGAAGTCATTTGTCGTAGATATGGTCTTTGCGGCTTCGAAAACGCAACTTTGGAACAGGTAGCCTTAGAATTGGGCGTAACTCGCGAAAGAGTCAGACAAATACAGATGGACGGCTTGAAGCGTCTGAAAGAGATTCTTGAAAGTAGCGGCTATTCGTTCGAATCGATTTTTAGCTAATAGTAAAATTTAACCGGCGGCAAACCAGAGTAGTGTGACTTTTTGTCAGATCTGGTTTGGGTGTCTTTTCTGAGGAACCTCATAATTGATACAACGGCAAGCCTTTAATTCTGTCGTCGATTAGTTGGATCAGTTCGTTGTATGCAGAACTTCCTACAGAATGAAATTTGCTAACAAACGTTGCCTCGTCCATATGTTCAGGTAAGTCCTGCAATTCCGGGATAATAGAAGAATAATCTTTAGTGCTAGACATTATTCTTTGTAATTTCCTCGCTTTCTCGGTTGATGCTACTGCTATTTGACCGAATCTAGTCCCGGCTCGATCGGCTGTCAGATCAATGAAACTGAAGCCGCTGCCTTTTTGCGCATCTCCCAATTCTTTATCGATGCCAATTTGCTCGCCGAGTAATGAGGAATCAAGAATTGCCAATAGTGCCGAAGCAATAAAATGTTGAGGTATATCCACTCGCTTATAAGCAAATACAGGATATTCCTTGCTGTAGACCAAACCAAGCGGCAAATAGCGGCGTAAGTCCTGTTTATAGATGTAGCTGCCGACAGCAATGATGATCGCGCGATTTTCCTGAACGGCGTCCTCCGTCGGTGTTTGTTGATACGCCGTCAAAAATAAAGGTTGCAACAAATCTGTGATAGATAAGCGCCAGCTTGGATCATGTTGGCTGACGATTTCGTTAATTTGCTGTTGATAGCGATGCAGGTTTGGGTAATCCCGATGTTTTTGGATAGCCAATTGCTTCGCCGCGTCAACTATGGACCCTAGATAACTAATTTCCAAAGCTTGCGGACTAATGCGGACTTTCTTGACGTATTGACTCAATAATTGCCAATGCTGCTCTAGCGGCGTGTTATGCACGATAGCGGGAATTAGGAGGTTAGCAGCTGGATCGGGAATGGAAATTTCTCCAATTTTCAACGACTTGATAACAATGGCATCATCTTGTTCTCGTAAGTTAAAACTAAAGTCCAGATATCTACCCCAGGGGCTTTTGGGAACAAATATCGCTATCTGAATCATTAATCTGTCATCGACAATCTGAATTTGCGTCGTATTTTCCGCAAAATGGTTTAGCAGATAACTTACCGCAATATTCAAGTCCTTCTGGTCCAAACTAACTGTTTTAATTTGGCCTCTTTCCTCCGGTGCCACATGCAATAACTGCTTCGCTCGCTGTATGTCTTCGCGGTTCAAACCCTGATGGATTTTTATCAACGGCGTATCGTCGATTGCGAAAAACAGTAAGCCTACGAACAATATTCCCAGTGAAAGTAGGATATACAGCAGGAATTTCAGCATTGATCGAAGATCAGATTAAAACGGGCCTCCTTGAGGTAGTACATTTCTTGTTTGAGATCGGCATGTGTCAGAGGCGCTTGTTCCAGCCAATTTTCCGGAAAATCAATTTTTATATCGTGGCGATTAATGGTGATGCTAAAGTCCGGACGTTTGCTATTACGGTTGCGGTGCAGCAAAGCGGCCAGCCGAAATACGACTGCCATGATCGGCGCATGTTGCCGCCAAGGAAATGGTAAATCCTCAAAACGGCTTAAATTAAGCTTTTTGCGGTGACTGCGCACCAGCTTGGACAGCAACAGCTGATCTTGTTTGGAAAAACCCGCCAAATCGCCATTTTCGATAATATAGGCGCTGTGCTTGTGATACTGACTGTGGGCGATCTCAAAGCCGATTTCATGGAGTTCCGCAGCCCATTCTAAAAACTGTAAACTGGCGGGATTGTCGTTAAAGCAAGGGTGATTGTCTAATTGCTGAACGATGTAACGTAGGGTTTCTTTGAGCTGTTGACTGTGTGAAGTGTCGGTGTGGTAACGCGCGGCAATGGTTTGACTGGTCTGCGAACGAACGTCATCGTTGTAAATTCTGCCCAGCAGATCCTGTACCAATCCTTCGCGCAATGCACCATCCGAAACCGTCATTTGCTGAATATTCAAGGTCTTGAACGTCGCATAAACAATAGCGACCGCGCCGATAAACACTGGCCGCCGCTCGATACTCAAGGCCGGAAAGCTGATTTCGTCGATTCGATTAAGTTTCAAGAGATGTGCTACCAACTGTTCCAACCCTTCATTGGTGATGCCGTTATTACTCCACCCCATGGTTTGCAGCACGTTGCTGATGGCTTTCAGGCTGCCGGAAGCGCCGATGGCTTCCTCCCAGTTTTGGGAATTGAACGCATTTTGAAAGGGTTCGAGATGTTGCTCGGCAAACAGCATTGCCTTGCGAAAGGCCTTTTTGGTCAGTTCGCCGTTTTTGAAAAAGTTCTGGCTGACGGTGACGCAGCCCATGTTCAGGCTTTCTTTGGTGTGGGCGATATCATCACGGCCAATAATATACTCTGTGCTACTGCCGCCGATGTCCATCACAAAGCGGTTGTTGGCATTGCTGCCCAGACTGTGGGCTACGCCTTGGTAGATTAACCGCGCTTCTTCGATACCCGAAATGATATGAATCGGATGCCCCAGGGCTTTTTCGGCCTTGTTGATGAATTGTTGCGAGTTTCTGGCGATGCGTAGCGTGTTGGTGCCAACTATTGCGACGCTGTTGGGTGCGAAATCCCGGATGCGCTGACCGAAGCGTTCCAGGCAGGCTAGGGCGCGCTCTTGCGTGATCTGGTCGAGATTTTTATGTTGATCCAGTCCCGCAGCCAGACGCACCATTTCTTTCAAGCGGTCGATGGTTTGCAATTTGCCGTTATGCAAGCTGCATATGATCATGTGAAAACTGTTGGAACCCAGATCGACGGCAGCAACACTGGTCGGTATTTGATGTGGCAAGAGTCTATTCCTGTTCAGGCTGCTGAGGGTTGGCGAATTCTGATAGAATCGGAAAGCTTTATTGACGCATTTTTAAAGATCGCGTCAATTCCTTTGCCCGAGATTATAACATTAGAGCATGACGGCTTTATCCATCCAAAACCTAAAAAAGACCTACAACAATGGCTTTGTAGCCTTGAAAGGCGTGGATCTCGATGTCCAGCGCGGCGACTTTTTCGCGTTGTTGGGTCCCAATGGCGCCGGCAAATCGACCTTGATCGGCATCATCAGTTCGCTGGTCAACAAAACCAGCGGATCGGTCAGCATCTTCGGTCACGACTTGGATAAAGACAATGTCGCCGCCAAAACCTGCATTGGCGTGGTACCGCAGGAAGTGAACTTCAATCAATTCGAAACCAGCATGAGCGTGGTGATGAACCAGGCCGGCTATTACGGCATTCCGCGGAAGCAAGCCTTGCAGCGCACCGAACAATGCTTGCGGCAAATGGAACTGTGGGATAAGCGCGACGTAGTGTCCCGGCGCTTGTCCGGCGGCATGAAGCGGCGGTTGATGATAGCCAGAGCAATGGTGCATTCTCCACGCTTGTTAATATTGGACGAACCCACCGCCGGCGTGGACATCGAAATCCGCCGCTCGATGTGGGAGATGATGCAGGACGTCAACAAACAAGGCACCACCATCATTTTGACTACCCATTATCTGGAAGAAGCCGAAAGCCTATGCCGGAATATCGCCATCATCAATAACGGACAAATCATCGAGAAATCGGCGATGAGCAGTTTGTTGAGTCGCTTGCATACCGATCATTTTGTATTGGATATATCTCGCCCATTAACTCAAGCACCGGCAATCGATGGCTGTGAAATTGTGTTGAGCGCCGATACCGTATTGGATGTGGCGGTGCCGAAAAGCCACGGTCTAAACCGTTTATTTCAGGCCCTATCTGAGCAACATATCGAGGTTCTAAGCCTGCGCAACAAGTCTAATCGTCTGGAACAATTATTTTTGGATTTGGTGCAATGAACTACTCGGTCGCTTTTTTTACGATTTTATTCAAAGAAATCCGCCGTTTCACCCGGATTTGGCCGCAAACGCTATTGCCACCGGCCATTACCACGGCGCTGTATTTCCTTATCTTCGGCAAGTTGATCGGTGACCGCATAGGCTTGGTACATGGCGTCAGCTATATGGACTACATCGTGCCCGGCATTATTCTGATGTCGGTGATCAGCCATTCTTACTCCAATGTGGTGTCCTCGTTTTATTCCACCAAATTCCAGCGTCATATCGAAGAGCTTTTGGTGGCGCCGGTGCCGAATTATGTGATTTTGGCCGGTTACGTCTGCGGCGGCATCGCCCGCGGAGTGTTGGTCGGCATAGTGGTGGCGGGGATTTCAATGATGTTTACCCACACTACGATCCTGCATTGGGACATCGCGGTTACAGTGTTTGTGCTGACGGCGACCTTGTTCGCACTGGCCGGTTTCATCAACGCGGTGTTTGCCGATAGCTTTGATGATATTTCCATCATTCCGAACTTTGTCTTGACGCCGTTGAGTTATCTGGGCGGCGTGTTCTATTCGGTAGCGATGTTGCCGGGAATCTGGCAAAAAATCGCCCAAGCCAATCCGATTTTATACATGATCAACGCTTTTCGTTACGGCATGATCGGGGTCAGTGATGTAGAGATTGAACTGGCTTTCGCGATGACGGGCGGCTTTATCGTGTTTTTAACCGCACTAAGCTTGTTGCTGTTGCATAAAGGTATCGGTATTAAAAATTAGTCCATTACTCCAACGGCACTAACATATTGCGCAAGGCGTTAAGATCTTTGATCGCGATAAAGCGGTTCTGCACCACAATCAAATTATCATCCTGAAATTTTTTCAGCAGCCGGCTCACCGTTTCCAAAGCCAGACCCAGATGATTGCCGATTTCCTGGCGGGTGAGCGACAGCTTGAATTCCGACGACGAAAATCCGCGCCGCTTCAACCTTTCGGATAAGCTGATCAAAAAGTAAGCCAAGCGCTCCTCCGCTGGCCTCTTGCTTAGCACCAGCTGATTTTTATCCTCCAGCATTTTCTCGCCGGTATGCCGAAACAATTCGCGCGTCAGGCTGGGCATGTTCTTGAACAAATCTTCCATATTGTCGGCGGGCAGGATGCAAAAACTCATGGTTTCCAAAGCAATAGCCGCGCAGCCGTGCTTTTCGGCGGATAGTCCGTCGAAGCCCAGTAATTCGCCGGGCAACAGAATATTCAGAATATGCTCGTTGCCGTAGCTATCGTTAGCCACCAGCTTGGCGCTACCGGACTTTATCGCCAGAATGCCTCGGAAATTGTCGCCTTCGCGGTAGATAAAATCGCCGCGCTGCAAAGTTTTGCGGGCCTTGACGACTTGGCTGATGTTATTAATTTCGGCTTGCGACAGGCCGCGCGGTAAACAAATATTATCCAGACTGCAATTAACGCAACTGACTTGATTTTTAAGCGGCTCAGTGGCTTGGGGTTTTGATGAAAGCATAGTTTTGGGCTTGATAGTTTGCCGCTTCACCAGGAAACGGCGAGTTTACGACGGTTTGTTGGTTAATCCTGTTGGTGATAAGCAACTATGCGTTCTACTTCGGATTTGGAACCCAAAATCAATGGAACCCGTTGATGAATACTGCTGGGTTTCAAGTCCAAAATCCGTTCACGGCCGGTCGAACATAGTCCGCCAGCTTGTTCGATAATGAATGCCATCGGGTTGGCCTCGTACATCAGCCGTAGTTTGCCGGGCTTGGACGGATCGCGTAAGTCGTGCGGATACAGGAATACGCCGCCGCGCGTGAGGATGCGATAGACTTCAGCCACCAGCGAAGCCACCCAACGCATATTGAAATCTTTGCCGCGCGGCCCGTCGACGCCGGCGACACATTCGTCAATATAACGCTTCACCGGCTGCTCCCAGAAACGTTGGTTTGACATGTTGATGGCAAACTCGCTGCTTTCCTCGGGAATTTTCATATTGCAATGGGTCAGAATGAACTCGCCGATATCCTGATCCAGCGTAAAAGCATTCACCCCGTTGCCTGTGGTTAGCACCAACATGGTGGATGGGCCATACAACACAAAACCGGCGCAGACTTGCTCGGTGCCTTTGCGCAAAAAATCCTCGGTTTCCGGTTCGACGCCTTCCCGGCAGCGCAGAATCGAAAAAATCGTACCCACAGTCAGATTAATATCGATATTCGACGAGCCATCCAGCGGATCGAACAACACCAGATATTTGCCCTTTGGATATTGTTTTGGGATTTTGATCGGATCGTTGATTTCCTCCGATGCCATGCCGCCCAGAGAACCACTCCAGTCCAAAGCTTTGACCATGATGTCATTGGTAATAATATCCAACTTTTTTTGTACTTCGCCCTGCACGTTTTCGGATTCCGCACTGCCCAACACCCCAATCAGGGCGCCGCAATTGACCCGGTGAGAGATCTGTTTGCACGCAGTCACGATGTTATTCAGCAGCAGCGTGAACGTACCGGAAGCATCCGGCAACCCGCGCTGCTGCTCGATGATGAACTGGGTCAGAGTAACTTGGTGGGACATGCGTTAATTCTCCATAGCGTCGGCTAGAGTAAGAAAATGTTTCGGCAACCACGGTAGCGTAATCCCTGGTTGGGCGAATAAATTGTTGTGGTTAAATTGTTGGCCCGTTCGCGGCAGATTTGTTTATCCAATTGCTGTATTCCGTCCCGGTATCAGACTTTTTCGCTCAACAGGCTTTGCGGCGGGAGCGTTTGCAGATTGGTTTGCGAGGGTTTCCCTTGTTGAACATCCATAAATCCGGGTTTTAATCCTTTTTGTTCGAACTGTTGTCTTAAATAGTCCAGACGTGCATTAATTTTATCCACGGTGCTGGTGGACTCGCTCCAGAAACGGGTATTAATAGTGCCGTCGTAACAGGAGACCTTGCAATGTATTGTAGCAAGTTCGGGAGGGGTAATGGTAATGCTCACTACCCAGTTCTTTTGGCCGTTTTCGCTGTTGGCTTGTTTGTCTTGTTCCACGATCAGTTGCAGCGTTTCAGGTTCGGCTTTGTTAAAGAACGGTAACTCCAATATCCAGACCTGTTTGGGCGAATCGTCCCTGGGCAACGAATTGAGTTGATCTAACGTCAATTTGGCCAGATTGCCTTGGGCTTTTTGCAAGGTTTCTTTCAGTAATTCGCTTGCAGTCTGCTGCGCCGAACTTTCGTCCTTAGGCACCGCCAGTTCCAAGCCTAGCTGTGCAATCAGCTTGCTCAGTTTTAATTTAAAGTCGTCTTGCAACATTTGCGATTGCGGATTTGCCTCCGCGTCGACTAAATTGCGCTCCATAAACAAACCGGACTGGGCGATGGTTTGCTTGAGGGTGGCCGGTTCGAACAACTTTGTTTTGTCCGGTACATGCTGCAATATTTCGCGGGCCAGTTGCTTGAGTAATTCGCCTACGGTTTTATCGCTTTCGGCAGGCTGTATCAAAGGCGCCAGATGCTCCAGCAATTGCTGTGACGGCACTTGAATGGGCAGTAACTGTTTAAACACCGTCGCGATGTGTTCGTCAATAAAAGGCGTAGGTAAAGACGCGCTAAGCATTGGGGTCTCGCCACTCTTCAGGATTTGTAAATCGATGCGGCTGCCGACGGTTAGCGCGGATTTGGCCAGCGGATCGCTCCATTGCAATTGTTTGTTATCCAGCACCACTCGATTTTCTCCGCCAGGCAACGCGGTGCTTTGGGTTTGCTTGGCATCACTCGGCACCGGCATCAGTTGTACCGTTAGCGTATGTTTGCCGATATTCAAAATCTGCGCCTGCACATGGTCACCGGGGTTTAATGTCGCCAGCGGATTGCTGAGTAGAGGTGGTGTTGCAGTCGCTGGAGTGGTCGGGGAGGGCAGTAATTTAAATAGTTGTGCTTCGGGCGCTGCTAAGCTTGACGTATTCGGCGCTTGCGATAGTGGCGGAGCGATAATTTTTAACTCCGGTGTCGGCAAAAGTTTCACCACTTGCAACTGCAAGGTCTGGCCGGGTTGCAAAGCCAATGCCTGTTGGCTCTGCAAAGTCATGGTTTTATCGGCAACGCTGACCGTCAAGGTATTCAGCATGAATTGATTGGTGATGATTTTGGCGTCCAGCACTTGATTCAGTTTTAGCTCTGTAATCGAAGCGCTCGATTTGCTCAAGGCCATGACCAGTTTGGCATCTAAAGGCAGCTTTATATCCATGACATTCTCACCTCGCCGTAATCGGGATTTACGCGTTGAAACTAGATTACTACAAAAACTTGCCTAGGCGCTTAACAGCTATTGGGCAGGTTTTGGCTGAGAGCGCCGGTTAGTCACTTAGCAAAACCCTACGTTAGTCATTCATCCACCAAGCGGGCGGTGAGTTAATTGCTTGAGGAACAGTAAATCATCAAGCCAAAACCGTTAAATACCTTATTTATAAAGGGCTTGACAACATCCTTGCTCTGGCTCTAGGCTCAGTTGACATTCAACTGGGGAGAGCGAGCCATGAAATTGCTGCAATTGGGTTTTATCTGTACGGTTTTTTGGATTAATACCGCGCTCGCGGTTAGCGTGACACAACGCGCCGGCAATAATTTTCGTACCGCAGCCAACAATCAAGAGCTCACGCTTAATAAGACTAACGTGAATTCGGAGCAGTTCGGTCTGCTGCGTACTTACGATTTCAACGCCAAAGTCGAAACCCAGCCCTTGGTAATCGAAAATGGCGCTGGCGCCGATGATTTAGTGATCATCACCACGATGAAGAACGAAGTGATCGGTATCAACGCCCGCACCAACGACACAGTCTATAAAGTTAAACTCGGCCCCGAGATCAGCTCGCAAGACATGGACATGTGGAAGCACACGCCAACCTGGGGTATTTCCGCCACGCCGATTATCGATCCGGCCAGCAACACGTTGTTTGTCGCGTCCTGGCAAAAGAAAAACAACGACAACCGGTTCCGCGATTACTGGGTGTATGCCTTAAATCCGCTAAACGGCAGTCAAAAAAGTAAACCAGTGCGTATCTTCGGTAAGTCGCAGGAAGGCAACGGCTGCTGGTTTAACGACGCCGGCGCGACATATAAGCAAAACAATCAAACCAGGCAATATGTCTATCCCAAGCTGCGCGCCGGACTGGCATTGACAGAGAACAACGGCTTGGTCATGGCATTTGCCGCCAACGGCGAATCTCTGATGGGCGGCAGGAAAAATCCGCATGGTTTCGTGGTGGCTTACGACACTAGAGCCTTGCTCGGCCAAGCCGGTTTTTCCAAACAAGCCGCGATATTTTGCGCCACCTCATTCAATTCCTGGGGTGCCGGCATCTGGCATGCCGGCGGTGCGCCGGTCACTGAAGACGACATGATTTATGTCGCCACCTCCAACGGCACTTCAAATAACGGCGATGTCGATCTGGCTGAAAGCATGATCAAACTCCGCTTCAAACCCAGCGTTAGCGGGGCCCGGCCCGAACTGGAAAAGGTGGATTTTTACAAAGCGTTTTTGGATGAGCGCGTTCCCGCTGATAAGTGTCTCTGGGGCGACAATAACTCCGAAGTTTCTTGCGGCAGGGCAGAAGCCCATGCTGCTGGCGCCGACTGGGATTTCGGCGCGGCCGGGCCGATGCTGGTGCCTGGCTCAAGGCTGCTGTTGCAAGGTACCAAAGACGGCATCATTTATTCCTTGGACAAACTTAATTTGGGCCGGAACGACCGCTTTAATCAATTGATGTCCAAACCGCCGTTGGTGGCAACCTACTTTGCGGGCGGCGTTCAGGAAAACTGGGACCGGGCTCAGCATCTGAATCGTAGCCTACCGTGCCCGGCATCCGGGCATAGCGATCACGGCTGGTTTGTGCCATGCGGCGATCCGGAAAACAACAAAATGCACCATATCCACTCGCTGGCCTTGGCGCAACGCGATCAGAGCGGCGGCATCGTCTATGTCTGGGGTGAAAACTCGCGTTTGAA
Source organism: Methylomonas sp. 2F7 (assembly GCF_057126975.1). Lineage (NCBI taxonomy): Bacteria > Pseudomonadati > Pseudomonadota > Gammaproteobacteria > Methylococcales > Methylococcaceae > Methylomonas > Methylomonas sp. 2F7. Next base: position 2,350,789 of record NZ_CP195203.1, on the reverse strand, counting down.
AACCTATAATTTTTCCACCGTGGACGGTAATTTACCAAGCTTCCGTGCCGAAGCTGAGGATCTGGCCTCGGTGGGCGTCGAATCGCCCGGCGGCATGCCCGGCGGTCTGTTGATGGTCTCCGGCAAGCCGTCCGCAAGCACTAATTTTGCACCCGCCATCGATTTTGATTCGGCTATCGTCTGGGCGGTATTTTCCAAATTCGGCGATGCCAACAAGGAATTCGCCGAAGGTCAGCTGATTGCCTACGACGCGACCACGATAGAGCCGGGTAATAAGTTGAAACGCTTATTTCGCACCGGCGACGACAATAACGGCGGCTTAGGCAAGATGTCGCGGATGATTCCACCAGTCGTGGCAAATGGCCGGGTGTATGTGATGATTTATCGGGTCGGTACTTCCGACTGCACCGCGCCGGACAATCAATTACCGGTTTGCAGTCAGTTGAAGGTATACGGCTTGAAATAGTCGGGAAACCCGGCGATTTGCAAGCAATCCCAAGAAAATTTCAGCATCATTGTTTCTCGGAACTGAATCGCCGGCCTTATTTTCGCCGGCGTTTTAGCGCCGAGCCGCAACTACCAAGCAATTTACCGAAACGGCCTTTTACGCCGCCGCTCGACAAAATTTCTTCAATAATTCGGTTCAACGATCAAATCGTTGCAGCTTTTTGCGCGAACGATATCGCTCGGAACAGCAACCTTTCAGTCAGGCGCTAAAATCTTCTGGTTATTTTGGAAAACGAGCCGGAAAAAAGCCTGGTTGCTGGGAAAATAAGCGCAACCGTCAACCCTGGAGCTCGATAAATGGGCCGCACCGGCTTTTAGCGCTGATTCGCCGCAACTGTGGATGCGCATGCCTATCGTACGACCGACCATTTTAGCCCTAGACCTGGAAGGCACGCTGATCTCGACCCATTCAGGTCCGTCACGTTTCTCCAAACCGGCCAGTCAGAAATATCTTGATTCTGAGAATTTGAGGGCCACAAAGCAGCCGTTGGTGATCTCATCCAATCGGCCATCAACAAACGATTAGGAGTTTCTGTAAAATAGCAAATGTGCGCTAAAGCCACCAACCGATAACGTTCGTCATAACCAAGAAATCCTTTATCGGACCAATTTTCGCCCCTGGTTATGGCAATGTTGAGCATAATATCTATCCCCATATTAAACGAGCGAAACTAGCATCGTTATACTCAAAATCAGCGAAATAATAGCGAATACCTTTTTCAAATAATTTACTGGCAGTCTATGGGAGCAGGCAACGCCGCAGGGGGTGACAATAGCGCTAGCGGTAGAGATCGCTAAAAATGCTGGCACATTTATAAACCCAATGACATAGGGGTTGCTTAATGTCTCATACCAGCCGCTAATAATGTAACCAATTGTGCCCGTGACAGCGATAGGTAATCCAATTGCCGCCGAGGAACCAATGGCTTTTTTTATAGCCACATTCCTATATACCAAGTAGCCAATAGTCAGAAAACCTCCACCCACTGCAGCAAGTGTTGATACTGATCCGATACACACTCCAGCCGTAGCCAGTCCGCGGAAGCTCATCGACATTTGACGGGGGTTGGGCTGCCAATTCATAAACATTTGCACCGCTACAATCGCCATAAACAGCGCAAAAAACAGGGCAATATAGGCTGCGCTAAAGTTAGCGGCCAACTGGGTAGTCAGAATAGAACCAAGGATGATTCCCGGAGACATTCCGCGAACGATCTGCCAGTCAACCGCGTTTCGTGAAACATGTGCGTGGACGCTTGCGGCTGAAGAAATAATCATGCAAGCCAATGACGTTCCCAATGCCACATGAACTACTTTTTCTACGCTAGTACCTTGGTAAAGAAAAATGGATGACAGAAAAGGAACCAGAATTCCGCCGCCACCAAGTCCCAGTAAGCCCGCGATAAAGCCCGCCAAAGCACCCAGCACAAGATACAACGATATCCATTCAACACCCGGCATGATAAACCAACCTATTTATTAGCGTTTTGGAGTAACCAGACGGTCTCCGTTGCTGCAACTTCGCCCTTCAATCCACCTTCAATATTCTTGCTTTCAACAGACTTCAGCCGGTAAGCAGCCTCATAATGTTGCTTTACTTCGTTTTCGGTCACTGAAAACGGAGGCCCATCCATCTGCAATTGGTCGTATTCATAAGTAATCAGCAACTGCGCTGCCGTGCCACTTATGTTCATCAGATGCGACGTATAGCGGTCCCGTAAGCCGGATGGCAGGGCAACTAAGGCTGCCCTATCATATATCGCGTTAATTGCACCAAGAAGCTCGGTAGACACGTCGAAAATATCACCGACGAATATGTCTATGTCTTTAGCACTGTATTGGGTCAATTTTCCAGCCTTAAAGGTTTTTGGCTCTAAGCCAAGTTCATTGAACAACTCGCTAACGGCGAGTTTGCTCAATTCCGCGCCAGCCACTCGATAACCTCTGCTAAGCAACCACGCTATATCCCGGGTCTTACCGCACAACGGCAGAAACACGCGACTGCCTTTTTTCAGATGTAATTCTTTAAAATGCGCGACCAGATGTGGGTTTGCCTCGCTTTCATGAAATGCAATTTCACCGCGTTCCCATTTTTGATGCCAGAAACTTGCTTCCATCTCGACTCCTTAAATCATTAGCCTATTAAAATTCAATATTATTTGGTGTTTCAGTCTTGAAAAACCGTTATTTTCGAGCCTAGGATAAAAGTTCAAGTCAACTTGAGGTCAAGCATTAATTTCAACAGGAAAATGTATGGATATTACTGAGGTTACTAAGGCATCGGGATTACCGGCCTCCACGTTGCGTTTTTATGAAGAGAAAGGATTGATTCGGTCTACAGGGCGAATAGGGTTACGCCGTATATTCAGTGGCGATGTGTTGGAGCGTCTGGCATTAATTGCTTTGGCGCGCGGTGCCGGTTTCTCGCTTGATGAGATCGGCGAGATGTTTACCCCTGAAGGGCCTGACATCGATAGAACGTTGCTTTTGGCCAAGGCGGATGACTTGGATAGAAAAATTAATGAACTGACGGCTATGCGTGATGGACTTCGCCATGCAGCGGTCTGCAATGCGCCGAGCCATTTTGAATGTCCAAAATTTCGTCGCCTCCTCCGAGTTGCGGGTAAACATCGGTTCCGGCAGCCAAATAAATTGAAGGACAAAATTTAAGTGATGAGTGCGATTATCTCAGCTCGGCTTTACTGATTGTTTAGGGTATTAACATGTGCCATATGTGATCGCTTCTAAATCGGTGCTTACTCTCGGATTAGAAAATCGTAACCCGAGGTTCTATATCACGGTTTTTTTAATGCTAAATAACTGAGTATCCTATGAAACGAACGGCTTTAATTTTAATTGATGTGCAGCAGGGTTTTGATCACCCGAAATGGGGCATCAGAAATAACCCCGATGCAGAACGGAACATTGCCCGGCTGCTGGCGCGTTGGCGAACATTGTCGTTACCGATAATCCATATTCAACACCTTTCCACCACCGCAGATTCGCCGTTAGCGCCGGATCAACCTGGCTGCGATTTCAAACCGGAAGCCAAACCCACGGACGGCGAACCGGTCTTCGGCAAGCAGGTGAATAGTGCTTTCATTGGAACGGGTCTGGATCAGTTTCTTAAAGAACACGGCATACATAACCTTATCATCGCGGGTTTCACCACCGACCATTGCGTCTCCACCACAACCCGCATGGCGGGCAATCTCGGCTATGACACCATACTTGTGTCCGACGCGACCGCCACTTTTAATCGCCGTGGGCTCGACGGCGTCAATATCTCCGCTGACGCCATCCATAACGTGCATTTGGCCAGCCTTGACGGCGAGTTCTGCAAGGTTAGAGGCACGGACGAAATATTGACCGATTTTACTTAAACCACGTTAACTTCAGAGAAAGCCCATGAATACCTATCGGTTACATACTGAAATCGAAATAGCTGCCGAGCCGGAACACGTCTGGTCCATTCTTACCGAGTTCCCGGCTTATCCGGAATGGAATCCGTTTATTCTCAACATAGAAGGTGAAGTAAAACTGGATGCGAGGCTTAAAGTGCGGATTCAGCCCAGCAACGGAAAAGCCATGACGTTTCGGCCGCGCGTTTTTGCTGTCGAACCGGGAAAGGAACTACGCTGGCTGGGACATTTCTTATTTCCCAATCTCTTCTATGGCGAACATCGGTTTGTCATTGAGCCTATCGCCGATGGACGCATCCGCTTTACGCAGAGCGAGCGTTTCAGCGGCCTGCTGGTGCCGTTATTCAAAAAGAGCCTTGAGAAAGATACCAAAATGGGCTTTGAAGCGATGAATCTGGCCATCAAGGCCCGCGCTGAGGCCTGACGATGCAAGTCTTTTGCTTTCTACAGCGTGCCTCACAACCCGATAGCCCTGATGCTTGAGCGCAGCCAGGTCAGTTCGAGATTCCGGTCGGCTCCCGCACGCCAGATCGATACGAAGTCGAAGCCGGGTATTGCGAACGGCGGCTCCAAGACAACTAAGTCGGGGGTGATTTTTTCCATATTGATGGCGCGCGCGGCAATGGTTAGCAACAAATCCGTTCCGACCAATAAGTCGGCGGCAACCGTAAAATGCGGCACCAGCACCGCTATGCGGCGTTGCGCTCCGAGCGCGGCCAGAGCCTTATCGACATGGCTGTGGTGCATGGCTTGCACCGAAACATGGATATGCGGGGCCTCAAGGTAATGGCTAAGCGATAGGCCGTTTTGCTCCGTTAGATTGCGGCGATCCGTTACCAACACAAAGCGTTCTTGAAAAAGAGTATCGCTTTCCAGTTCCTCCGGCATCATCGGAAACACACCAATTGCACCGTCCAATTCGCTTTCCGTCACTTGTCGCAACATCTCCAGTCGCGATGATTGGGTCACAACCAGATTAACACCCGGAGCCTCGGCGCGAAGACGCTGCAACAGCCCTGGCAGGACAACTGCAGAGCCATAATCAGACATGCCCAGGCGAAAGGTTCTCTGGCAATTTTCAGGCGAAAACGGTTCTGACATGACGACATTGCGGACATGAGTCAGGGCATCGGCTAACGGCCTTAGCAAGGCTGCTGCTTTAGCCGTTAAGCGCATTTCATTGCCGACCCGCACTAATAATGGATCGCCTATGAGATCGCGCAGGCGATTGAGTGCATGGCTAACCGCCGGCTGCGTCATTGCTAATCGAGTTGCCGCGCGCGAGATGTGCCGCTCTTCTAAAAGTGCGTCCAGAACCACCAGCAGGTTCAAATCTATACGCCTCAAGTCATGCACTGTATTCATAAGCCACGTACAATTTCTTCATTTCTATTCATCTTGATAATAACTGAAACTGTACGCCACTGGTTTAGCGGTAACCGTGGTGGTATCGGGCCAGTGTCAGGAGATTAAAATGTCTAATTCAAAATTATCCATCGAATTTCCCAACGGTATCAAGTTTGCTCAAATTAGGGTTGCCAGACCCACCAATCAATTGGCTGCCGTTGTTCGTTTTTACCGCGACGGTCTGGGTTTGCCGGTGATCGGTTCATTTAAAAACCATTCCGGCTATGACGGCGTCATGCTCGGCTTACCCGGGCGTGACTATCACCTGGAATTTACCCAGCATGCATCCGGAGCTCCATGCTCAATGCCTTCCGCCGAAAACCTTCTGGTGTTATACGTCACCAATGCTGATCAGCGACAAACACTTTTTGAAAATCTTGCCTCGGTCGGTGCTGAAGAAGTAGCGCCGGAAAATCCTTATTGGTTAGATAAAAGCCGAACCTATGCAGATCCGGATGGTTGGCGCGTGGTGATTTGTTCGGTCGTTGGAGTCTGACCGGCGATGGCACCACGACACATTGCGCTCGTCTTATTGTGTGTGCTGGTTTGGGGCGGCAGTTTTTCGGTAATCCGCTGGGGGTTGCAGGATTTACCGCCGCTGGCTTTTGCCAGTCTCCGCTTCGGATTGGTGGCATTGCTGATACCGTTTGTTCCACGACCAAACACTAGCTGGCGAACGATAGTTGTTTACGGACTAGGCTGGGGCGCAGTTCAGTTCAGCGGCCTGTTTCTGGCAATTCATCACGGGATGCCTACGAGCCTTAGCTCCGTCTTGGCGCAATCGCAGGTATTTTTCACGATGTTGTTCGGCATGGTATTACGATTGGAGTCGCTCAATGCACGTAAAGGTTTGTCTCTGGGATTGGCACTAACAGGCTTAAGCATTATCGCGAGTGATGAATCCGCCGAGGTGCCGTTGATTGCCATGGCGTTGAGTTTAATGGGCGCTGCCGGCTGGGCATCGGGAAATATCGTCGTCAGAATAGTAGCAACTGCCGGACAACGCTCAGACTCCCCGGCTTTTATCGTCTGGGCATCTTTGATGCCAGCTTTAACATTGGCGGCTCTGAGCGCCGCGTTTGAAAACCATCAGACGATTTTTAATTTGACTACGGCTTCCGCAGTCCCGGCGGCAATAGCAGTGCTTTACCAGTCGCTAGGCGCATTATTGATAGGCACTTTGGCCTGGAATCGGTTGCTGCGGCATTATCCCGCGACCACCGTTGCATCATTTTCCTTATTGACGCCGATTATAGGCCTATCGATCGGTTGCCTGTTTTGGGGAGAAACGCTTTCCATATCGGCATTCGTCGGCTCGACATTTTTATTGTTCGGCCTGATAAGCAATCTATCCGTTACAACAGTTCATGCTAAATAGTCATCTAGCCGGCACATCGGTTTAGTGAATCATCAGTTATTCAACACTTTGCGCGAATGGCCTCCTTCCGATAACGCTTGTCGATTTCCAAGAAGTAAAAGGGGACAGAGATGAATGTTGGAAGTGCTGGCAATGGAGCTCGGATGCCTTCGGCAGTAACAGCGCCGCTGGTCGATGTCATCTGACGATCATCATGTCCCCTAATTCTGCTTGACCTTCCAATAATGTAAACCTTTATATTGATGCCATCCGGATGGCCACTGATGTAAGGCAGCTATCCATGATTAAAATTTGAATAATTTTTCAGGAGTTGAAATGGAATCACATTTGGTAGCCAGTAAGAAAACCGCGCATGCCTATAACACCGCCGCCGATTTATTCGATCACCCGGCCAATACGTTTTGGAGCCGATTCGGCAATAACACCATCGAGCGATTGGGGTTAAGAGAAGGAAACAGGGTATTGGATGTTTGTTCCGGAACCGGCGCTTCAGCCCTGCCGGCGGCGCGAAAGGTTGGCGTAGCCGGCCGAGTGGTTGCCGTCGATCTGGCGGAAAAATTGTTGGCGATGGCGGCTGAAAAAGCCAAAGCCGATGGTCTTGAGAACCTGGAGTTTCGGGTTAGTGACATGCTCGCGTTAGCTTATCCCGATGGTTATTTTGATGCCGTCGTTTGCGTGTTTGGGATCTTTTTCGTGCCTGATATGGCCACCGCGGTCAGGGAATTGTGGCGCCAAGTCCGGCCTGGCGGGCGCCTGGCAATTACAACCTGGGGGCCTGAGTTATTCGAGCCAGCCAACACCTCGCTTTGGCAAGCCATTCGCCATCAACGCCCTGATCTGTATAAAGACTTCAACCCTTGGGATCGCATTTCCACACCGGAAGGATTGTTGGAGATGCTGGCCTCGGCCGGTTTAACCAAAGTGGACATTTTTGCCGAAGACGCGACTCACGCTCTGTCTGAGCCTGAAGATTGGTGGATATTGGCGATGGGTAGCGGATATCGGGGCACCTTGGAGCAATTGAATGGGGAACAGTTACAGAAAGTGAAGCAGGCCAATCTCCACCAATTGGCAAGTCAATCGGTTACCGAGATTTCAGCCAATGTGATTTATGCCATCGTCGATAAACCAGTTGGATAGAGCCTTGCATCTTTCCCTCTATCAATTTTTTTAATAAATGCCAGTAACTAAAAAAGCAAAAAAACTATTGACCTTCCCATCGTGGTAAGCCGAACACTTTGAACACAGTCAATTACAACAGGAGACTTGATCATGAAAACCTTCAATTCCAACCACCTGGCAGACCGCACGGTTTACTTGTCGATAGAGGGCATGACCTGCGCGTCCTGCGCAGGGCGTGTCGAAAAGGCGCTGAATAAGATTCCCGGCGTACAGCAAGCCAGCGTAAATTTAGCCACGGAAAGCGCCTTAGTCCAAACCGATACGGCAGTCGATGCCAGCGTGCTGATAAACGCAGTTAGCGCTCTCGGTTATCGCGCATCGGCCAAACCGGAGCGACTGGTAAGCAAACCAAAGCCGCGAGATGGATTGGCCGTATTGGTGTCGGCGTTATTGTCGCTACCGTTACTGGCACCCATGCTACTCGAGCCTTTCGGTACTCAAGTTTCACTGCCGGGCTGGTTGCAACTGACTTTGGCGACGTTGGTCCAGTTTGTATTGGGGGCGCGTTTTTATCGGGCGGGCTGGAAAGCACTCAAAGCCGGTGCCGGTAATATGGATTTGCTGGTGGCTCTGGGTACAAGTGCGGCGTATGGCTTGAGCGTTTACCAACTGACAAGCCGGACTGACGGTATGGCACCGCATCTGTATTTCGAGGCGTCAGCCGTGGTGATTAGCTTGGTGTTGACCGGTAAATGGCTGGAGGCGTGGGCTAAGCGGCAAACGGTTTCGGCGATCACTGCTTTACAAGCGCTACAACCGCAAGTCGCTCGTGTCAATCGCGGCAAGCGAGAGTTGGAAATTGCGATTGAAACCGTCAACGTCGGCGACTTGGTCGTCGTCCGCCCCGGCGAGCGTATCCCGGTCGATGGCACCATCGCCGATGGCCGCAGCCATATCGACGAATCGATGGTTACCGGCGAAAGTATGCCGATCGCCAAACAATCCGGCGATAAAGTGACTGGCGGCGCCATCAACGGCGAAGGCTTGTTGGTGGTGCATACCGATGCGGTCGGCGCAGAGACTTCCTTAGCAAAAATGATTCGCTTGATCGAGAACGCACAGTTGGCCAAGGCGCCGATTCAACATTTGGTGGATAAGGTCAGTGCATGGTTCATGCCGGTGGTACTAGCCATTGCCTTGATGACCTGGCTGGGTTGGTGGTTGCAGGGTGCCGCCATGGAAACCGCGATTATCAACGCCGTGTCGGTATTGGTAATCGCCTGTCCCTGTGCGCTGGGTTTGGCAACGCCTGCCGCGCTGATGGCTGGCACCGGTATTGCCGCCCGCCACGGAATTCTGATCAAAAACCCCGAAGTGCTGGAAATTGCCCATCGTATTACCACCGTTATTTTCGACAAGACCGGAACCTTGACGCAGGGAAAAGCTTACCTGGTCGAAGCCCTACCGTTGAGTGTCGACCGCGAACGCTTGTTGCGGCTTGCCGCTTCGCTGCAAACTGGTAGCGAGCATCCGGTGGCAAAGGCGGTGCTCAAAGCCGCAAATGAGTTACAGATTCAAACCTTGCCGGTAGATGCCGTTACGGCCTTGCCTGGACGTGGGCTATCCGGAACAGTGGGGAATCTCGATTTGCGTCTGGGCAATAGCCGCTTGATGTCTGAATTGGGCATTGATATGGGTGGGCTGGCGGAACGCGCCCGTGCCTTGGAGCTTGCCGGCAGTACGGTGTCCTGGCTGGCGATGGCCGCGCCGCAAAAACGGTTGTTAGGCATGTTGGCCTTTGGCGACCGACTCAAATCCACTGCATATCCTGCCATCAAACAATTACAGGCATTGAATATCCAAATCGTATTGTTGAGCGGTGATAATCGCGGCAGCGTCAAAGCGGTCGGCCACGCTTTAGGCATCAGCGACATAGTCGCCGAAGTATTACCGGCGGATAAGGCCTATCAAGTGGAATTGCTGAAACAGCAGAACCACCATGTGGCAATGGTTGGAGACGGCATCAACGATGCGCCGGCACTGGCGGCCGCCGACGTCGGCATTGCCATGGCGACCGGCACCGATGTCGCGATGCAGTCTGCCGGCATTACGCTGATGCACGGCGACCCGATACTGGTAGGTGCCGCGCTCGATATTGCACGGCGAACCTACCGCAAAATCCGGCAAAATTTGTTTTGGGCATTTAGTTACAACCTCGCGGCCATCCCATTAGCGGCGCTAGGTTTACTCAACCCGCAACTGGCCGGTGCGGCGATGGCATTCAGTTCGCTGAGCGTAATTGGCAACGCCTTATTGCTGAGGACTTGGAAACCCGCCGGCTCCTTACAATCCGTCAGGCATTAACCGAACCTGCTTGCGGGCGGCAAGTTCGCCGCCCGCAACGCTGTGTCCACCCATGTTGGAGAGTGATCGATGAATATCAGCCAAGCTTCGAAAAAGACCGGCCTATCCGCCAAAATGATTCGCCACTACGAAAGTATCGGACTAATCAGAAAAAGCGTACGCACTGTATCGGGCTACAGGACCTACAACGACACCGATTTGCAGGTGTTGCGAATGATCAAACGAGCTCGGGGTCTGGGGTTTTCGCTGGACCAAATCCGCGATCTGGTTTCGCTATGGCAAGACCCGGCGAGAGCCAGCGCTGATGTCAAAGCGCTGGCCCAATCCCATGTCGACGATTTGAACCGACGAATTGCCGAATTGACTGAAATGCGCGACATTCTGGCCCGGTTGGCGCAAACTTGTAGCGGGGACAATAAACCAGATTGTCCGATTATCGATACATTGGTACTCGGCCAGCAGCTGGTTTAAAGCTAAAAGCTATTCGAACTCGGGATTCTTGTTCTGTTAGGTAAAACTATCGAGTAATTCACAATTACTAAACCAACTTAAATTATGCCCCCTATTACATATGACGAAGTAATTGAACGGTGGTTGTAAACTCTACACCTGTCATTGCTGTAAAAAACTGATTGTCTCTTAATGGCCATAGTGACGCAGCGATAATTTCTATTTGCTCGCCTAAATCCGGACGCTCAAACGGGTGTCGGAAGAGGTGGCCCCAAACCTTTAAACAGCAATTCCCAAAATTAAAGTGAAATCCCTGCTGTTGGTTAGGCTGCCATTTTGACCGGTGGCAGCAAATCGGTATAGGCCTGATGAGGCTTTTTTCGGTTCAAGCTGGAATGGGGTCGCTTGTGGTTATACCACTCGAAATAATCCAGAATCGAGGCTCTGGCTTGGCCGACGGAACCGTACGCATGTAGGTAAACCCGCTCGTATTTGACCGATCGCCACAATCGCTCGACGAAAACATTATCTCGCCAGGCGCCCCGTCCGTCCATGCTCAACTGGCAACCCTGATTTTTCACGGCATCGACAAACGCCTTGGCGGTGAATTGGCTACCCTGGTCGGTATTAACGATCTCCGGTTTACCATACAGCCGAAACGCCTGTTCCAGCACATCGACGGCATGACAGGCTTCCAGTGTAATCGCGACCTTGGCTGCCAAGACCTTCCGACTGGCCCAATCCACAACCGCAGTCAGGTAAACAAAGCCTTTTGCCATCGGAATATAGGTCGTATCCAGGGCCCAAACCTGATTGGCTCGGTTGATGGTCATGCCGCGCAGCAAGTAGGGAAAGATTTCGTGCCCTGGCGTTTTCTTGCTCGTATTAGGCTTGCAATACACGGCTTCGATGCCCATCCGCTTCACTTGTGCCCTGTGGGTATCAAGGTTTTCACATGCTTACGGCCAGTGGTGATCCCTTGTTCATTCAACTGATCTCGCAATTGCCGGGCGCCCATGAAGGGATGTTTCATGTGCAATCGATCCAGGCGTTTCATGATGTCCAGATCGCGCGCTGATAACGGCTTGGGCAGGTAGTAAACGCTACCTCGACTGATCCCCAACAGGTGCGCTTGCTGGCCAATCGACAGTTTGGATTCACGGTCTATCATCGTTTTGCGCTCAGTAATCCCGCCTTGGTGAGCGCGTTCCCTAAAAAATCGTTTTCCAAGGTCAGTTGGCCGATTTTCGCATGCAGGGCTAGCAGGTCGACTGGCGGTGATTCGGGCTCCGCGGGTTTCCCAAACACCTCGGCAGCCCGTTCGGTCAGCTGTTTCTTCCAGTCGACAATCTGGTTTTGATGAATCTCAAATTCCTGGGTCAACTGCGCCAGGGTTTTATCACCCGTCAAAGCGGCCAAGGCGACTTTGGCCTTGAAGGCCGGCGAATGTTTTCTTCTCGGTTTTTTGGACATCTTCTGCTCCATTGTTTTGTCCTTACGGACGATCAAAAGTAGCAGGGATTTTCACTTAACCGGCTGTTCAATTTTTCGGGGCCAGCTCTCAGGGTGCTGTCCGCGCACTTGTTCGATAACACTTCTTGCCACGCTATTTAAGACGACTAAAAAACCGATAAATCTACTCAGTTGAAATATTAAATGAATTGTGCGACAAGGATCACACATATTTCATAGGAAAAATTCCAGGCGAAGAAAAAATTCTGGGCGGATTCAATTCGTTCCCTATCTTTTAATCCAACAGTACATTTACGGAAGAGCAGACTCATACAAGTCATTGAATTTTAAATATTTAAATAGATTTCAATTTTAAAAATAACTGTTCCATAGTCCAAGGATAAAGTCATAGACCCCATGGGGTCGTAGTGTCTGGCGGAGTCCCTGAAGCTTTCCGTAAAAGACCATAGTGCTTTTTTTAAGCATTATCGATATCAACGGTTTAATTGATAGTTTAAATATGACATTTCATTTTCAGCTAACTCATCGCCGTCCGCTAGGAAAATGGGCTTTGGTCAGCTTACAGCTGTTTCTGACTGGCTTAAGTTGGATCTGTTTCCTATCATCAGCTTGGGCAATTGACGTCACCGGTTCGATGAACCGACCCGGAGCCGAACCGCTACCGCCGCCGGAATTCCAAAACGAAAAGCCCGTCGATCAATTTGTTTTACCCAAGATTCCCGATTCTGGGGCCAACTCGCTTGATCATCGTTTGTTATATATTAAGCAAATCGTTTTGGAAGGTAATCAAGTCTTTCCCGCAGAAGAGCTAAACGTTCTAGTGCAGCCTTACGAAGGCAGGAATGTATCCGTCGCAGAACTGGAACAATTGCGGCTTAAGCTGACCCATTATTATATGGATCACGGCTATGTCAATTCCGGCGCGGTGATCGCCAAAGACGCCTACCGGGATGGCGAGCTGCGTATCAAGATCATTGAAGGCCGCATAGAAGAAGTCCGCATCAAAGGGATGGACGGCTTACGTGACGGTTACGTGGCGAATCGCCTGGTTGACGACCAGGATAAAGCCTTTAATCTGCAGAACCTGCAAGATAACTATCAACTATTGTTATCCGATCCATTGATCAGCAGGATCAATGGCCGGATTATCCCCGGCACCTCGCCGGGCACCAGCATTCTAGACCTCGATGTCACCCGAGCTCAGCCCTACAAGCTCAGCGTTTTCGGCAACAACCAGCGTCCACCGTCTATTGGCGCGGAAGCTTTTGGCGTTTATGGACAACTTCGAAACCTGACGGGTCTTGGCGACAGCCTGGATTTTACCTATATCACCAGCGCCGGTTCTAACCGCTATTCGGGCGGTATAAGCTTGCCGATTAACGACGCAGGTACCTTGGCATTTTTTCGCTTCGACGAGGGCGATTCAATGGTGATGGAACAGCCTATCAACGTATTGAATATTACCAGCCTGGTGCATAGCTTTGAGGGCGGCATTAGCCACCCCGTCATCAACACGCCCCGTCAACGCTTGAGTTTAGGCGTATTACTGGCCGTCCGCGAAAATGAAACGTCTCTGTTGGGCATGCCGTTTTCCTTCGTTCCCGGCGAACCGACCGGCCGCAATCAGGCCACCGTCTGGCGCATCTTTCTGGATTTCAGCCAACGCTGGGATAATCACGCCCTGGCATTGCATTCCGGCTTTAACGTCGGTATGAATGCCCTAGGCGCTACCCGTTCACGGCCGGTGCCCGCCTATTATCAAAGCTATTTTTCACGATATCCCAGCAGCGATTTTTTTTCCTGGCTGGGGCAGGCTCAATACGCCTGGCGATTTATGGATAACGGCGCGCAACTGGTGTTGCGAGGCAACGCTCAATTCAGCGACAGCCCCTTGCTACCCCTGGAGCGGATTGCCATTGGCGGTTTTAACACGGTACGCGGCTATCGGGAAAATCAACTGGTGCGTGACGATGGTTACAACATTTCCGCTGAAGTGCATTATCCCCTGATCGGCGGTGATGCAGACGCCAAGCACAAGCTAACCCTGGTTCCTTTTGTTGACTATGGCAAAGCCTGGTATGTGGATCAGCCGACCAATTCCGCCGCTACCACACTTTTTTCGCTGGGAGTAGGCCTTGAATGGCAATTCAAACCAATGTTTGCTCAGCTGTATTACGGTTATGCCCTAAATACGTCTAAACCACAACAAACGAGCGATCTTCAAGATAGCGGGATTCATTTCAGTGCCCGCTGGGATATGTTCTAGGTTTCTCAGTTGATATGGGACTTAATGCTTTTATAAAGACATCCGGTGATTCATGACATGTGCATCAATTACAAAAACCTTAGGTTAGCACTCGCTCTCGGACTTTTTTTCATGTCCGGACTAGTGCAGGCTGCGGACAGCGACCTGACAGACTTACTCAGTCAAGCTGAAAAGCATTATCAACAAGGTCAATACTTTTTGGCTTTGGACGCACTGCGCAGCGCGCAAAAATCGGCTTCCAGCGACGAACAAAATGCAAAAATCAACGGCCTGTATGGTCAAACCCACTACCAAATGCGGCATTACGTGGCCGCCGAAGAATTTCTCCGCCAAGCCATCGATTCAAATGCCGGTTCTGCCTCGGACCGCGCCCGTTGGCTTGTCACTTTAGCCAATATCCAGAACAGTCGCGATCAAACCGATGCCGCGCGTCAACAATACCAGCAGGCGCTAACCATTGCCGGCGGCAATCCGGAACTGGTGATCGGCATTCGGCTGGGCCTTGCGTCCCTGCTGCCGACCGAGCAACGTCTCGCTGAATTGACAGCCATTAATCCCACGCTTGACGGTATCGCCGATCCCATCATTCGCAGCCGTTATCTATTGCAGCTTGGCGCGCAAGCACAACGCCTAGGCTCGCCGGGGCTGAAACTGGCCTATGACAGCTTCCAGCAGGCGCGGCAAAATTTAGGCGATCAACAGCCGAGACTTCAGGCTGAAAGCCTTGACGGTCTGGCCCAATTGTATGAAGACCAAAACCGCCAGGAAGAAGCGATGCGCCTGAATACGCAAGCCATTCAATTAGCGCAAGGCATTGAAGCCCATGATTTGCTGATTAACCTGGAATGGCGGCAAGGCCGTTTATACCGCTTCAAACAACAATTGCCGGAAGCCACGGTTTATTATCAAAACGCCATCGATGAGATCGAAGAAATTCGTCACGACATACCAGTCGAATATCATAACGGTCGCTCTTCGTTTCGAGAGGTGTTGGAACCAGTCTATCTCGGCCTGGCCGATGTGCTGCTGGCGCAAGCTGCCAAACTGAGCGAAGATCAAAAGTCCCCTCTGTTGCGCAGAGCTCGCGATGCCGTGGAATTGATCAAAAAGTCCGAATTGGAGGATTTTCTGGGTGGGCGCTGCGCAGTGCAAAGCTATAAAAATGTACTGCTGGATAACGTTGAAAGCACCACCGCCATTATCTACCCGATCATCTTGCCGGACCGCCTGGAGCTGCTGATTAGCAGCGGTAGCGAGATTAAGCAGTTTACCCAAGCCGTCCCGGCCGACGGGATCGAAAACCAGATACAACAACTGGCGCACAGGCTACGCAATGCTCAGAAGGACGCCAAGATTTTATCCAAACAGCTTTATGACTGGCTGATCGCCCCTGCCGAACCCTGGTTGCGCGAGCAGGGTATTCAAACCCTGGTGATGTTGCCCGACGGGGCATTGAGGATGATCCCGGTGGCTGCCTTGTACGATGGCGAACGCTATCTGGTCGAACGCTATGCCATTGCCACCTCGCCCGGCCTCAGCATCATCGAATCGACCGCCTCGCTAAATCATAGCCAAAAGGCGCTGCTGGTCGGTCTGAGCGAACCCGGCCCGGTAATCTCACATTTACCACCTGCCTTTATGGAAGCATTAGTCGCGGCCAGCGAACGCGGCGTCGATCTTGCCAAAAAGCCCTTTAGCCGTGCCTTACCGGTTGGCTTAAACAGCAAACCGGACAAGTCGCGCGAAGTGGATATTGCCCGACTGGTAACGGACGCGGATTTTCAAAGAAACATGAAACAAGCCCTCAGCCTGCCCGGTGTCTCGGAGGAAATTAATACTTTACGCAGGGAAATGCCCAACACCGTGTTGATGAATCAGGACTTCACCGTGGAAGGTTTTAATCAGCAAGTGCTGCAGGAGCCCTATTCAATGGTGCACATAGCCTCTCACGCAGTGTTCGGCAATTCCGCCGACACCACTTTTTTGATGGCTTATGACAATGTCATCAACATAGACGACCTGGAACGGCTGCTGAAATCGGATAAATTCGTTAAGCAGCCGGTGGAGTTGCTTACCTTAAGCGCCTGCCAGACCGCCGAAGGCGATGACCGCGCACCGCTGGGTATCAGCGGCATTGCTCTAAAAGCCAAAGTCCGTAGCGCCTTGGGCAGTTTATGGCCAGTCTCCGATGAAGCAGCTTCGCAGTTGATGGCCGAATTTTATAAAGCCCTTGCCGTTTCCGGCACCAGCAAGGCGCAAGCGTTAAGGCAAGCGCAAATTAGTTTGATTAAACAGGACAGACTGGAAAATCCGTTTTATTGGTCACCGTTTATATTGGTGGGTAATTGGTTATGAAAATAATATTTCTAGTTAGATTTATCGATTTTGTATTGGGGGCTTCAATTATGTCTAGCTATATACAAACTTTCGCTTGGCTGCGCATTTTGGCCTACTGCATTTTTGGGATGATGTTTCCAGTTTCGTTTTCCTTGGCTGTTGATGTTAATAATATTGCTATTGACCCTAGGGTGCCAGTGGCAAATTATATTTTAACAAACGGTCAAAACAACACTATTGTTGAACAAAATTCTGGAAATCTAGCCGGTCACAATTTATTTTTCAGTTTTTCAAAATTTAATATAGGCTCTGGTAATACAGTCACCTTTTCAGGAAATTCTAGCGATACGATCAGCAATGTTATTTCGCGCGTAACCGGAGGCACACAAAGTAGTATCGATGGCACGCTTCGCTCCAATATCGGACATGCTTCGTTTTACTTTATTAATCCCAACGGCATCGCTTTAGGCCCAAATGCGCAGTTGAATGTACCCGGCGCTTTTCATGTCAGTACTGCGGATAAAATTGAATTCAAAAACGGCGGAATATTCTATGCCGATCCAAATTTGCAGGGCGGTATTTCTCTTCCCAATGACGATCCTGTCTCCTTGGGTTTTCTGGCGACAAATTCCGCTAATAATGGTTTGATTGATATTCATCATGCCCGATTGAATCTCAATCTTAATCCCTCACAAAATAACCCTAAGCTTGACATCGTGGCAGGAGAGATTCAAGTTACAGATCAGGCAATCCTAACAGCCGAGGCAGGTGAAATACGCATGGTAGCCATGCAAGAACAGGGCTCGGTTAGTCTTGTACCAAACAACCCAGGATATTTGCCTTTGCCGGAGCCCCCTCCATTAGCAAGCAACGCTGGAGTTATTAATATCGATCAAAGTGCAATCATTACTAGCGGCGATGGCGGCGGGAGAATATCGATTTATGGCGATAATGTCTCATTCGCCAATGGTGGAACTGGGCGGGTTGATAATACTGGTAGCATAGCGTCGACATCAGCAAAAGGTATTCAGGTAGTAAGTAATGTCTTGTCTTTAAACGGAGGCAGTTCCAATATTTCTACAGGAATTCATTCGGAAGCTAGATCTTCAGTTAAATCCGGTGATATTTCCGTCTGGGCAAATACGCTTGAAATTTTAAATCGTGGACAAATAGAAACTGTTTCTAGAAATGCAGGCAAATCCGGCGATATTCTGGTCAATGTCAACAATACCCTGACCATCAACCGCGGGGATTATACGAGTGATTCCGCAACGGGGATTCGTGCAGATTCCATGTCTTCAGGTAACTCGGGTGATATAACTGTCAATGCGGGAACAATGAATATACTTAATGGCGGATCGATAGCCAATGTCGCCTTCTCGAGTGGCGATGCAGGTTTTATCAAAATAACTTCGAATAATTTGACCATAGATTCTCTGAGTAATACAAAGTTTGGTACCGGCATTTATTCATCCGCGCTTAAGCTAAGTACTGGCAATGCCGGTAATATAAATGTTACCACCAATACTTTGACTATAGATTCCCTAAGTAATACAGAGCATGTTGCCGGCATTGATTCGTCTGCATTCGAGCTAAGTACTGGTAACGCCGGCCTTATAAAGGTTAACGCCAATACACTGGACATTTTTAATGCCGGTATTATTAGAACCTCTACTGCCGGAACTGGCGATGCAGGTACTATAAACATCAATGCGTCCTATGCTTTGAACATAGGCAGCCAAGGCACGTCCCATCAAAGAGGCGGTATTTTATCGGAATCATCCGCCCTTGGATCAGGAAATGCCGGTGAGATCAATGTGCAGGCCGGTACCCTTAATATACTCAGTGGCGGCCAAATATCGACTAGTACCCACAGTCGAGGCAATGCCGGCGAAGTGAATGTGTCGCACGTCAGAGGTTTGACAATCGATCAAGGAGGCTCCTCCTTGGCTACAGGGATTATGTCTATTACTGGACCCGATCAGAACATAGTGTCGAATAATCTCGTCACCGGCAATGCTGGGATTGTCAATGTGCAAGCTGACAATATGGATATACGAAATGGCGGGACAATATCCAGCTTTTCGCAGTCGCTAGGTCAGGCTGGTGTAGTGAATATTGCAGCAAATACGCTACTTGTCCATGGCGGTGGTTACATCTCATCCGCATCGTTGGGTTCCGGTTCAAGCGGAGAAACCGGCAATATATCGATTGTAGCCAACGATTGGCTTCATCTTACCGATGGCGGATATATCAGCGTTCAAAACGATGCTATCGTTCCTGAAAACCGAGCTTCTACAATTCATCCCGGCAACATAGCAATCCGCGCTCCAGATATTCTTATGCGGAATAGTTCAATCACTAGTGCGTCCACTGGGAATATTGCGGCTGGCAATATTTCTCTTATTTTTTCCCACTGGTTGACATTAGATCCATCTTACATAAGCACCATGGCCAACACTGGCAATGGGGGATCTATTTTTATAAGTGGCGGCGAACTGGTTAGCCTGCAAAATTCCGGCTTCCTGACCAGCGTCAACGGGGCCAACAGCAATGGCGGTGATATTTCGGTGACTGCAAACTTGCTAATTATGGATACGGGTGTGATACAAGCAAACGCCATAGGCGGCTCGGGGGGCAACATCCTACTTAATTTAGGTGGACTAATTCCTAGCAACGACACCCTGATTATGGGGGGCTCGCCGACTGCCTGGCAGCCTTTTATTTCCGGTTTGAATGTCATACAGGCCGTGTCAGAAACCGGTGTCAGTGGAACGCTAAACGTGACGGCACCGCAGTTAAATCTGAGTGGCGTACTTGCCAATCTTGGTGGTCCGCAATTCGATACCAGCATCTTCAGTCAGGATTATTGCGGTCTTAGTTCCGGTAGTACCCTTACGCGTATTGGAAGAGGAGGTTTATTGCCTAAAGGTGGCGATTTGCAAATCTATTGATGGTTTTTGTTGATCGATTGCGACAAAGATTATGCGGATAAAGGCAAGGTTAAGCCTTGTGAGCTTTGGCTGACAAATTTGTTAATGAGATAAGCGATTAATCTCTTCAAAATATTGGGATATAATTATGAAAATTAATTCAAGAAACAATAATATAAGGTTAGCTCTTACCATTGCACTCAGCTTCGCCTTGGGGAACGCATCGGCAGCAACGGTGGCGATAGACTTCAGCACGACTGAAGCGAATCTCTCGAAGTGGCATTTTAGCGACGGCTTGCAAGATAATAATTTGGATAAATGGATCACCATGGACATGTCTGGTGATAGTCCGAAGGATAGCACTTATGTTGGCGATAGTCTTGACTACTCCGACCCTAACTACAATGGCTATTGGACTGCCATTTTTAAGTTTCCGATTCCCGAATTGAATCCGTACGAGATCAATATTTCCTTGTTTGCCGCAGACGATAGGGCGCAAGTTTTCTTAGACAATACTCTCCTAGCTTCAGCAGGGCTATTCGCGACGAGCGCGGGTTCTGAAGGTTATTTTCAAAGTTCATACACTCCGTCCATCCCTCCTGATGTTGTCACGTACTATTGGAAGGATTCACTTTACGATTTTGGCACAAGCAAAAATTTAACTGAATGGTTGGATACAGGCGATCATATTCTTAAAGTAATTATTAATAACACCGATTACGGCATAAAAAGGAACCCAACACCTAAAGACCCAACACTTGACCGCCTAACAGAAATTGGCCCAACACATTTTACCCTGCAAGGTAAGGTCGAATTTTATGATGCACCTGAGCCACCGTCAATCTTCCTAATCCTGGCCGGCTTTTTAGCTTTTGTAATGTTTAATGGCAAAAGAAGAATTATCAACAGGCGACTTTTCATTTGCCACCCTCTGGAATGTGCTCTAAGGTCGTTTTTCTCGATCTTTATAAAAAGTAAGGAGTTTCGCATAGCCTACATCTCCAAGATAACGGATAACCGGGCGGAATGCCTGAGTTCGAATTCAAAGACTGGTGGACCAGTCGGCAAACAGACGCCAATGACTTTCGAATTAGCCAGATACTTCTGACAAAGTAAAAATAATAATGGTAAAAATTTATTTCTTGGCACTACAATTTCGAATGGATTACCAGAAAATACTAACTAATACCTTGGGAGTAGGATAATGAGTAATGCACTAAATGACATCTGCTTTGTTCAACCGCATTGGCAGTTAATAGCTAAAGGCATTAGTCCCGAGGAATGGTTTAATGAACACAATATTATCAGTAGCGGGGGTATTAATAATCCAACCAGGGTGCATTTGAATCAGGGGCATCGCTATTATCGATTTTTCAGTAATCCGTCTAAACCTGAAAAAGTCTTGGATGGCGGATGGTGGCTGAGTTTCGATACCATCAATACTATTTGGCACTATTCAATTCGAATGGAGTTGCAATTCACCTATGCAGCCCGTCTATTTCTTGCGCTTCCCTATGATTGGACGCGTGTCGATAGAATAGTCAGTGCAATATTGACTTCACCGCTAGACGCATACGCTGGGGAGGGTAATGTTGCAAAAACTATTACCGAGAAATGGACGCCGGTTCAGAACATTAAAGTTACACAACTCTACATACCCGGCTTATATGTAAAGAGGGATGTGCGGAATGAGTCTATGCCCCAATTATACGAAAGTGTATGGAAAGACGTTCGCTATGAATACGCTAACAACAGGGCTCCTCTTTAACAAAGCCTATTAATTTTTTAACTTAAAGCTGTAAACGTTATAAAGGATTAAATATGTGGTTCTCTAAAATAATTTATTTATTTACCCTTTTACTTTCGCTGGTGTTTACTGAAAGTGCTGCCGCTGAAGAGATAAATCTTAAAAGCCGAGCGCCTACAAAAGATGAAATCATTGAAGCGCTTAAACCAGGAATGGAAAGTGGGGAAAAAGGTCTTACACGTGGCATCAGTATCCGGCCTAAGGATAAAACGGCCAACACTGGTTCTAAAGCAATATCCTTAGAAATTCAATTTGCTTTCAATTCCGCACAATTAACGGATGAAGCTGTCAAACAACTCACCCCTGTTGCGGAAGCTTTGGTGTCCGGTGACCTGGAAAACCTGAAGTTTCTTGTAGAAGGATATACGGATGCCAAAGGGACCGATGAATATAATAAAGATTTATCCTTGCGACGCGCAGCTACCGTACGGGACTTTTTCGTTGCAGAACATGGTCTGGCAGCTTCAAGAATTCAATTTTCTGGTCACGGAGAACAAGGCTTACTCGATCCAGCTAATCCCTACAGCGCTGCTAATCGACGAGTTAGAATTGCCGCTATGCCGTAACCGACTTTAATAAACTTTTACAGTTACTGCTGTTCTTGATATTAGGAGAGAATTAATTTTTGCGTTAATTTTTCCGCTTCCATCGATAATATTTTCTGTAATTGGTAGCGGCTCAGAGCTTCCTAGAGCTTCTATTCTATCTATCCCTGATGGACCCGACACAGTAAATTCATAGTCGGCATTTTCTCTTGGAATTCGTACCCTATCGCCTGCCGATATTATTTGATAGGTTTCATAGCTATTCGGATAAATAGTAGAAACTTCCCCTTTTGAGTTAGTATGTATTAAAGTGATATACATGGGTTTTTCCGTTTCCACGAATATAATCATTGGATCGCCTATATTGTAACTTGATGCGGATAGCTGCAGATTTATTGGGTTTTTCGAAATTGAGTCAGCCTTTTGGTTGTCCCGATAACTTGTTGGTGCTTCCGCTGGAATGGAAGTCATTTCCGTTTTCTTGGGCTCGTTTATATTCGCATTTATTTGCGCTGACGAATCAATGCTCTGTTCCTGGCTCTTCTGAAATGACCAATAGGAAGCCAATACCACGCAACTAGCAAATGTTATTGATGCCACAAAATACAGCTTTGCTTTGCTACTTTGTGAAGGTGAAATTTCGGCTATGAATTTATCAACAGTTTTAGTACGGTGTTCGCGCTTTAACTGGAGGCCATGCAACAATCCTTTCCACTGTTTATTCGAGATAGAAGTAATCTGGCTCGGTTGTGCTTTTAAATCGTACGCCTGTTGAGCATTTGATCTTGAAAACGGGTGCTTGCCTGATAAAAGTTCATATGTCACGCAAGCAAGCGCATAGATATCGTCTCGTGGATCCGGTTCCACATTGTTTAGCATCTCAAGGCTGGCATAGGGAGGTGATAGCGCATTTAGTGACCGTGAGTCAAAAACAGTCGTCTCGTCATTGCCTCGTGCAGTTCTTTCAAACTGGCAGGCAATGCCAAAGTCCAGAACCGTAACATGGCCTTGATCGTCTACAAACACATTCCCCGGCTTAAAATCCGAATGGACGATACCGTTTTTGTGCGCGTGAGCCAAAGCGGACGCCATGTCTTTTACTATAGGTAAAGCTTTGTCGAGTGCAATGCCCGAAGAGTGCTGTTTGATAAAGGCGCTAAGAGGGCTGCCTTTGAGTAACTGCATGCTCAAATAAACATTGCTACCATCACGATCAAAATCATATATGGCAATAATATTCGGGTGCGCCAGTGACTTAGCCTTTTTAGCTTCTCGTTGCATAGCAATGAAAAACCTAGGGTCACCAAGAAGTTCCGAGTTTAATAGTTTTATTGCTAAATATGGTTCTTTATCGCGTGCTTCAACCGCCAATAAATCCAATGCTTTATAAACTGTTCCCATCCCGCCGTGACCAAGAATTTCTTCCAACACAAAGCGGCCTTTCAGTATTATTTTACCCTCGGCAGTTATGTTATTCATTTTGTACTAGTGATTTGCCCCATGATCTCTTAAGCGGCAAATTTTTGTTGGTGCCCGGAGAAAATTGACCACCCGTACCGGTTAAAATTTCACCTGGGTGATGGAGCCAGCTTTTTGAGTGGCCGGCTGTGGATAAGTGTAACGGAAACGTATAATCGGAAGGTGGTTTCATTATCCGTTACCATGCATTATTTAGAAGGCATGATAATTATCTATAGTTGGATTAGCCAAGTTATTTTACGACAAATCTAGGGGGAGCATGGACGCCTTTTTAAAACTCGTGTCTAATTGTCGCCCCGTTTACGATCATGGGAATTCAGGCTCAGCTCTCTTGACAGTCAGGTATTCATCCAACTACTGTCAGTCACGATCAAAACGCAGTGGTCGGCAATTCGATTTACTGACGCGGTCATGAAGTTGATTTGCTTGCCGAATACCTGTCATTCGGCTGAGTCACCGTATACCTGAACTATTGAAATTGGATAGTTACCCCAACCGGCCGGTAATGGCCGGCAGGAGCCAAATTTAAGGTTCAATCACAAATCAAAATTCGAATGCAGCAGAGCTTACGATAGCGTCAGAACCCTCCAAGCCTTGTCACCCAAAGCCTCTACTTATTAAACAACTCCGCCATCGAAATCACGTTCTTGGCCATTTCACCGATGGCGATGTTGCGGTCCATCGCTAGTTTGCGCAAGGCGTGATAAGCCTGGTCTTCCGTGTAGCCTTGGGATTTGATTAAAATCGCCTTGGCGCGATCTACTAGTTTGCGGTCTTCCAGTTGAGTCTTGGTTTTTTTCAATTCGTCTTTTAAGGCTTGTTGCTCCTTGAAACGCGCTATGGCGATGTCGATGATGGCCTTGATGCGTTTCGGATCCAGGCCATCGACTATATAGGCGCTGACGCCGGCTTTGATAACCTTGTTGATGGTCTCGGTTTGCTGATCCTCGGCGAAGATGACGACCGGCAGTGAGCAGTTTTGGTTGATATCGACGATGGTCCGCAAGACAGCCTCGTTAGGGGCGTACAAATTCAAGACCACCACGTCGGGGTTCAGGGTCTGGACAATTTGCATCATGTCCAGTTCTTTAAGTTTCAAGGTTACCACCTCACAGCCGTGCTGGCGCAAGCTGTTTTCCAGCAAGGGTTCGCTGTCGAATTCATCGACGACCAAGACATTAAGCGCTGCCATGTTCAATCCAGGGCGATTTTCAGCAAAGAGCCGTCAGGCATGATTTCGGTGATGTAGTTTTTCGGCTCTTCCAGATAGTAAATCAAACCCAATAACAGGAAACAGGACAGGCCCAAGATTAAGAAAAATTGTCCGGTGGAGACGAAGGTCAGCAAAATCAAATAGACGATGGCGCCGGCGTTGCCGTAAGCGCCGACGATGCCGGCCACTTCGCCGGTGATGGCGCGTTTGATCAAGGGGACGAACGCGAATATCGCGCCTTCCGCCGCTTGCATGAATATCGAACAAAGCAAGGTAACCGCCACTGTGGCGAGGATAGTCCATTGCGCGGAAATCATCGCCATCAAACAATATCCGCCGGCCAGGCCGGCCACGAATAAATATAGGGACAGTTTGCGGCCAATCTTGTCGCTAAGCCAGCCCCCGGCCGGCCGGGCGATGACATTGGTCACCACGAAACTGGAAGCCAGGAACCCGGCATCCAACATACTGGTGCCTTGGGTTTCGTTGAATGTCTTAAAGAAAAACATCGGCAGCATCGATAAAACGGCCAGTTTGGAGCCGAAGGTAACCAGATAGGCTATCGCCAGAATGAATACCTGACGGTACTGATAATGATGGATGCTGGCAATCGGTTGGCTGAGGCGGTCGGCGTTGTTGTTGACCAATTGAAAGACGTGGATTAGGAACAGTAGCCAGACAACGGCATGAATAGCCAGATTCCAGCCTTCGGTGAGGACGGGTGTGGCCGGCGTAGACAGTTTCCACGCCAACAAGGAGATGGTCGCGTACAAGGGTACCAGACTCAGCATATATAAAAACAAATCGCGGATGCTGGTGACTTCCATTGCCATTGGCCGGCGGGTTTTTAGTGCGGCAATTTCCGGCGGCAGGTTTTCCACGCTGAAGTAATAGATGACTGAATAAATCAGCGCGATCACACCGGTCAAGGCAATCGCCGAACGCCAGCCGTGTTCGGCGCCGAAATAAAACGCCAGGCCCGGCAGGAAAATCGCTGCAACGGCCGAACCGAAATTGCCCCAGCCGGCGTAAATACCCTCGGCGGTACCGACCTGGCTGGCCGGAAACCAGTCGCCGATGATGCGTACGCCCACTACGAAGCCGGCGCCGATAAAGCCCAGTAAAAATCGCGACCAGGCCAGTTCGGTAAAATTTTCTGCCATCGCGAACATGAAGCAGGGGATGCTGCATACCGCCAGTAACACGCTGTAGCTGATTTTTGCACCGAATCTATCCACCAGCATACCGGTAATGACCCGAGCCGGAATGGTTAGGGCCACGTTCAGCAATAACAGAATTTCGATTTGGGTTTCGCTGATTCCCAGATCTTGCTGGATCAGTACTAATAAAGACGCATGATTGAACCAAATAACAAAGCTGATGAAAAACGCGATCCAGCTCATGTGTAGCACTTTGGACTTGCCGCGCATGGATAGTAATTTAAAAGGCGTAAAAGACATGGATGATCCGTGGTTGCCGTTCCTTGGTTTTTATAAGCAGTTTATATGCCAACGATTCAGTAGCGGCAAATCCGTCAATTCGCGGCTACATGGCTCCATAGTGGTGCAACAGACCGGTTTCTTTGCCTTATTTGGGTGCGAATTTTGCGGGAAAAAATGTTACCTAGCAGCGGGAGCCGGCATTTTTAAAGGCTTTTGAATGTTGGCATCAATTTTGTTAGAGATTTGTCAAGTCTTGTCGTTAGACTTGCCCCCGTATTAAACCTGGACAAAGGCGTCCTGCTTGAATGAGTCATTCATTCGAACAGGATGCCTTTTTTTTTGGCTGCGAAAAAGGGCGGTAGCGACCAGACAGTAGCTCCTTGAATCGCCTTACCGCCACTAGGCCAGGTAGCGCGTTTGCATAAATTCTGAGTAAACAGAGGCCCCTGATGAATATGAAACAAACCCTGGTTGTTATCGGCAACGGTATGGTAGGCCAGAATTTTCTGGCTGGATTGGTCGCCAGCAGCGCGAAAGACCGCTATCGGATTGTCACATTCTGCGAAGAGCCCAGAGCCGCTTACGACAGGGTGCATTTATCCGAATATTTTTCCGGGAAAACTGCGGCCGATTTGTCCTTGGTGGAAGACGGTTTCTTCGCTGAGCACGGCATAGAGATTTATTTAGGCGACAAGGCGGCCAGTATCGACCGGGAGCGCAAGCAAGTCACCTCTGCCAAAGGTGTAATAGTCGATTATGACAAACTGGTATTGGCAACCGGCTCTTATCCTTTCGTACCGCCGGTGCCAGGGCATGAAAGACCGCAATGTCTGGTGTATCGGACCATCGAAGATTTGGAAGCGATGAAAACTGCGGCAGCGAAATCCAAAGTCGGTGTGGTCATCGGCGGCGGTTTGCTGGGCCTGGAAGCTGCCAAAGCGTTAAAGGATTTAGGGCTTGATACCCATGTGGTCGAATTCGCGCCGCGTTTGATGGCCGTGCAACTCGACGATGGCGGCGGGGCGATGTTGAAGCGCAAGATTGAAGCGTTGGACGTTAAGGTACATTTAAACAAAAACACCACGCTGATCGACAACGGCGCGGAGTGCCTGCACAAAATGAATTTTGCGGACGGCGAAACCTTGGAAACCGACATTGTGTTGTTCTCCGCCGGCATCCGGCCACGCGACGACATTGCCCGCGGCTGCGGCTTGGATGTCGGGCCGCGCGGCGGCATCGTCATCGACAATCAATGCCGCACCTCCGATGCGGATATATACGCGATAGGCGAATGTGCATTATGGAACGGACAGATCTTCGGTTTGGTTGCGCCCGGTTATGCGATGGCGCGCACCGTGGTCGCCGATTTGGCCGGCGAGGCCGGCAGTTTTACCGGTGCCGACATGAGCACCAAACTTAAACTGATGGGTGTCGATGTGGCCAGTATCGGCGATGCGCATGCCAAGACCCAAGGCGCCATGGTGTATACCTATCAAAACGGTGCCAGCGAAATCTATAAACGCCTGGTGGTCAGCCCAGACCAGAAACGCCTGTTGGGTGCGGTTTTGGTTGGGGAAGCTTCCGCTTACAGTACTTTGTTGCAATATTGTTTGAACGGCATAGAACTACCGGAGCATCCGGATTCTTTGATTCTGCCCCAACTCTCCGGCGAATCAGTTGGTCTGGGGCCGGATGCCTTACCTGCCTCGGCGCAGATTTGCTCTTGCTACGATGTCAGCAAAGGTCAAATTTGCGGTGCAATTGAAGCCGGTTGCACTACGCTGGGCGGCCTGAAAGCCGAGACCAAGGCCGGCACCGGTTGCGGCGGCTGTTCTGCACTATTGAAGTCAGTATTGGATTGCGAATTAACCAAGCTGGGCGTGGAAGTCAGCACCGATATTTGCGAGCATTTTCCGCATACTCGCCAGGATTTGTACAACCTGGTGATGGTCGAGGAAATCAAAACTTTCGACGAATTGCTGGATAAGCACGGCAAGGGCCTGGGCTGCGAAGTGTGCAAGCAGGCGGTCGGTTCTATCCTGGCTTCACATTGGAACGACTACATCCTGAAAACAGAACATATCGGTTTGCAGGATACCAACGACATCTTCCTGGCCAATATGCAAAAAGACGGTACTTATTCGGTGGTACCGCGGGTCGCCGGCGGGGAAATCACCCCGGATATGCTGATCGCTATAGGCCAAGTCGGCAAAAAATATCAGCTGTACACCAAAATCACTGGCGGCCAGCGCGTGGATTTGTTCGGTGCTCGCGTCGAGCAATTACCGGCGATATGGCAAGAGTTGATCGACGCCGGTTTCGAATCCGGCCATGCTTACGGCAAATCCTTGCGCACGGTGAAATCCTGTGTCGGCAGCACCTGGTGCCGGTACGGTGTCGATGACAGCGTCGGTTTGGCAATAGAACTGGAAAATCGCTACAAAGGCTTGCGCGCCCCGCATAAAATCAAGTTCGGCGTGTCCGGCTGCACCCGCGAATGTGCGGAAGCGCAAGGCAAAGACATCGGCGTGATTGCTACCGAGAACGGCTGGAATTTATATGTGTGCGGCAACGGCGGTATGAAACCGCGTCACGCCGATTTGTTTGCCACCAATCTGGATAAAGAGACATTAATCAAGTACATCGACCGGGTGTTGATTTTTTATGTCCGCACCGCCAACCGGATGCAGCGCACCTCGGTATGGATGGACAATATGGAAGGCGGCTTGGACTATTTGAAATCGGTAGTCATAGAAGATCGGCTGGGTATAGGCGCGCAATTGGAAGGTCAGATGCAGCATGTTATCGATACCTATCAGTGTGAATGGAAAACTACCTTGGCCGACGAGCAACGGCTGAAACGCTTCCGTCATTTCGTCAACAGCGATCAAGCCGACGACAACGTGGTGTTTGTCGAGGAGCGCGGCCAAGTTAGGCCCGCCAACCCGCAAGAACGTAAACATTTCAAATTGATCGAGGAGGCGGCATAATGAGTACGTGGATAGATGTGTGCGGCATCGACGATTTGCAAGCCGATTCCGGGGTGTGTGCCTTAGTAAAAGGCAAACAAATCGCGATTTTTTACCTGCAACGCCGGCAGGAAGTCTATGCAATCGGTAACTTCGATCCGTTTAGCGAGGCCAATGTCCTATCGCGAGGTATGATAGGCGATATCGGTGGCGAACCGATGGTCGCATCGCCGATGTATAAGCAACATTTCCATCTAGGTACCGGTGTGTGCTTTGAAGATGCCGGCGTTAGCGTACCGGCCTATCCGGTACGCTTGGAAAACGGCAGAGTCGCCGTCATGCTGGCCTCGCCGCCGCTGCAACAAAAATCGCCGTCTTTGGCTGTCTGTGAAATGGAGTAACGTGTGAACTACCAATATTACATCGCTGATGTCTTTACCGACCAGATTTTCAACGGTGCGCAAATAGCGGTATTGCCGAAGGCAGACGGCTTGAATGCCGAAAAAATGGCTAAAATCGCCAAGGAATTGAATCTGTCGGAAACGGTATTTCTGTTTCACAAGACCGATGACAACAAGCATCGGCGGATGCGAATATTTTCGCCTTTAGGCGAAATCAATTTTGCCGGCCATCCGATTATTGCCGCAGCCTACGTGTTGGCTATCTCCGGCGATGTGGTATTAACCGAACCGCTCACTAAACTTGAGTTCGAACAAAATATCGGCATTATTCAAGTCAATCTGTCCAGTCAGGATGGTCAGCCGGGCTTGGTGCAATTTAGCCGTAGCGTTGATTCGATAGTCGACCGCTTCGCGCCCAGTGACGATGAAATATGCAGTTTTTTGGGCTTGCAGTTGTCGGAGCTGGATCATAAAAAATACTCACCACGCTTGGTGTCTTGTGGGTTTCCTTATTTAGTGGTCCCGGTTTGGAATGTCGAATCGGTACGCAAGGCCCGTTTTAACTATGCGGCCTGGGCGCAATCGGCTGCCCCACAAACTGCGGCGCAGGAAATCTTGTTGTTTTGCCCAAAATCGTCAAGCCCGGAAGCGGATTTCAATGCGCGATTGCTGGGGCCCAATATCGGCATCCATGCCGATCCACCGGTCGGTAGCGCGATACCGGCATTTTGTTGTTATTTGTGCTCGTTCGAACACACCCAAAAAGGTACCCACACTTTCGCGGTCGAACGCGGCGATCAAAGCACTCGCCGCAGCTTGATTCAATTGGAAATGGACAACAAAGGCCTGGAGAACTTGACCATCAGAGTCGGTGGGCAAGCCGTGTTGTTTGCCGAGGGAACGATCCATCTTCCGGATTAACGTTTATTCGACTAATTTGTGTCTAGCTAACCGACGTCTACACCATAAACAGGTTGCCCAAATCACAATCAAAATTTCCAGCACAAAGGATCTGTGCAGTAGAAAGTTTAGCCACCAATCCTGGTAGACACTGGGCACCGTAATTAAAGCAAAAGGCCTGTTTACGAATGGGGCCAGCCAGTAGATATTGGTCGAGATGTAATCCAGCAACATATGCAACATACCGTTGCCGGTAAATATTAGCGCCAACAACGCCAGTTTCTTCTGCTTACAATGCTGAAAACCAAGTATGGCCAATGTTAATAACAGCAGCCAAACGCTGGGAAAGTGACTGAAATAGCTATGGTGCGGGTGCGCGCGGTGGTCGAAACCATAAAAATAAATCATATCCAGATCAGGGGCGATACTGCCCAATAAGCCGGCACGCAGAAAAATTAGCCTGGACGCCCCATATTTCTCGAATCTGTGAAACAGCAGTGTCGATACTATATAGCCGGCTGGGAGATGAGCAACAATCATAATTACCTCGATGTTGTTGCTCGGAACGATGCTTACAGCCAGCGCCCCGAGCCGATGGGATTTAAATGATTGCCGAGTTATCGGCATCGGATTGACTGAGTCCGTACCAATCCAGACGCCGCGTGGTGACCATCGCCAGAGCCAACAATGCAAACATCAGTAAAGACCCGAGCATCAACGCGTTATCCTCTGATTCCAACAAGCCATACAAACTACCGAACAAGCCCCCGAGTAAGGCGCCGGCGGCAATACCGCGTTTTGCGCTGCGCAACACCGCGCTGAGGTAGAAGCCGATCAATGCCACGCAAGCGGCGCTGGCGAATAGATAAGCCAGTAAAAAATCCAAGTGTTCCGATAAGCTCAACAGCAGCAAGAAAAACATCGCTAAAGCCAAACCGACCAATGCGTATTGGGCGGGATGAATCGCCAGGTTTTTCAGGATTTCGAACAGAAATATCGCCGCAAAGGTCAGGCAGACGAACAGGAAGCCATATTTGCTAGCTCTATCAGACAAGGAATAGACATTGATAGGCTCCATCAAGCGGATCCCGAAGCTATCGTAACAACTGAAAGCCTGACACTTGTATAGGTTTTCGGCGACATTTGATGCCAGTGCATCGACCGACCATAGCGCATGAAAACCGCTCTCGCCAACTTGCTGGGTTTGTGGATCCGGCAGAAATCGGCCGTAAAAGCTGGGATGCTGCCAGGCGGAGGATAGCTCCACGCGGGTTTGCTTGCCGGCCGGAATAAAATCCAGCGATTCGATGCCGCGTATTTTTAGCGTAAACGCAAACGGTATATTGATAGCGCCAAACTCGACCGGTGGCGCATCCAGTGTTACGTGCATGCCGTTGGCTTGGGGTATGGGTAATTCCGCGCCTTGTTCGAATGCATACTGCTTGCCGCCCCATTCCACACCGGGCGCTTCCAATACGCCGCGCATATCCGCCAATACGACGCTGGCATAAGGTGTGCCGAAACTGATCTGGCCGTTATGCAGCGGCTTGGGGTTACCGTAACCGCCAGGCAACTTCATATCACCCTTGATACTGACATTCAGCACGTAGGAACGCACTTTGAACAGTCCGCGTTGCTTGGTTTCCGTGGCAAGCTCGCCGGTTATGTTCAAGTGCTCGGGTAGAAAATACAGCAGGCGATTATCGACGCGTTCAATTTGTTCGCGTGTGGGTTGGCCGTCCTGTTTGGTTTCGATAATCTCGGTCCAGCGCTCAGTGTAAGGTACTGTCAGTAAGGGGCCGAATAACTGTTGCGGCCCGGCAGAGCTTGCAGCAATATCGCTTACAGTTTGTTGTTGGCGGTCAGCGCGTTCGCCAACCAGATTTTTTATCATGCCGATTGGGATCAGCAGTACCAAAGTCAAACCGAACATTATGCAGATCTTTTGCCAGAGTTTTTTTTGCATCGCGTTTATTCCGTAGAGTTAAAAGACGATGGTTAGCATGCTCCGGCAAGGTGAGCGGACGATGTGGGGGAAGTGAAGCGAGGGTGAAGTTGGCAGGATTGCCGTGTGCGTAACCGGAGAGGAGGAGTATGGCTAAGTTTTTAGCCATACCCTAAAAAGCTTAATCTATGGTTTCCACCCAATGACAACGCTCCTTGACGATGGGGGCTGTGTGCTCGTTGGCGATGCCTTTGGCGATCAAGGCAATCACCCGGTCGTCGGTGTCGTAGCCGATATGGGCATCCATCGGATTAGCCAGCTTACCTAAGCCAAACGCATCATAGACTCTGGCGACGTTGATATTGATGTTGGTGACATTAACGCATAATCGTGAATCCAGATACTTGTTCACAAAGTCGTGCGGGATGGCATAGCTCAGCAAATCGTTGGGATCGCTAAACGCAATCACCGAGGTTTTCGCCATGATCCGTTCGTTGTATTTGGCTCCTTCCGCTCGGCAATAGGTATCGGCATGATTGGCGACTTCCGGCAGCGCCCTACCTAATTGCAACATGGGCAATTGGTTGGACATCATGTAAATGGGTATCTCTTTATTCTTTAAAACATTGGTCAATGCTGCGTAATAGCTGGCTGTTTCACCGTTGCTCAACTTCGCGGCGATCTGCTGCAAACCGTCAATAGTAATGCGACTACCCAGACTGTGTGAGACGAAGGCGTAACTATCGTTATAAAACGGCGTGACGTTCTTGGTGGAGCAGTTTTGCTTGACATCATCCGGTAAACTATCCCAGTCGCCGTGGATCATCCAACAGAACGATTGCGCGAACGCCGAGAGAATGTCTTCGCGCTTCTCTCCCAGATAAATGATGGGGTCCGGTCCGGTATCGTTGGAGAATTTTTTTAACAGATCGTTGACTTCGGCGCGGCGAAACGATTGCTCTCCGGAGTTATCGTAGGACAGTACTTCTTTTTCTTTGGCGCTAATCTCCGACCAGGTCAGCTCGTAAAACAGCATTTCCTGATATTTGTTGGCGTCCAGATAACGGTGGATACGCAAATTTCCCAGCGGCCGCTCAAGGTTTTTTGCATCGGAGAGGCGGATATTTTTGACATTTCTGCTGGTGACGGTCAGATCAAGTTCCTTGGCCAGCTTTTCCATGAACTGCGTAGAGTAACCCGGTAAGTGGTTGCCAACCCCGTGCACCATCAGCAGCTTCATTTTCCGATCATGCACTTCCAGTTGCGGTTTGATTCCTTCGAATTTATCGCCTTTGATTTCGCAAATACGGGTGTCTTCCGCTTCCTGCTTTTCCAGAATGGCTTCGGTAATACCTTTGCCGAGACTGGCGCAACCGTTTAACAGCACGCTGATCGCCAGTATCAGCAGCTTGATGTCGACTTTTTTCATGTCTTGGATAGTGTTTATTGCTAGAGAGTGGTGATCTTGGAGCGCAGCCCCCGCATTACGCGAATGGCTGCTTCATGTCATGCGGAGATTTTATGATAAATCCCAGTTGCTCGGGAGGCTTAATCGGTGCGCGAATTGTAAACTCAGGTAAAAATGGCGTCTTGGCCGCATAAATTGCAGTTCGTGCCTCGCGCCAGCGTTGCAAGCTTATTCCTTATCCAGTTTTTTCTTGGCTGCCTCGGCTTGGGCGCCGATTTTTTCCACTGTTTCCCTATATTTGGCCTGAGCCTGATTCGCATGGTCAGCGATGATGCCGTTGTCGGTGTTGGCTTCTTTGATCAAGCATTCGAAATAATCACGCGATTTTTGTTGCCAGGCGTTGATCGCCGCAATGCTTTTATTGTAGGCATCGATATTGCCGCCATCGATAGTAGGTGACTCAGGCACTACGCCGCAGCCGCTGGGTTGCCAACTGCCATTGGTCAGGCTGCCGGCTTGCGCGGGGAGTGCGAACATGATGGGTAGCAAGGCGGCGATTGTTAATGTGTGTTTCATCTAGCTAACTCCTACAGTAAGAAAATACCAAGAATAATCAAGGTTACGAATTGCAAGTTGTGGAAACCGATTAGGGCCAAATTATTCCGCAACTTGCGCAGATTGCCAACGCTGGCCCTGTGCGGTTTAGCTCAGCATCTGCCGGATATGCTCGATCTCGTCCTTGGCCTGGTCGAGTATATTGATGCTCAAATCCGCGTCCAGATTACCTTTGGCCAATTTTTTATACGCCGGCAATTCGTCCAGTTTGGGCATTTGTTTGATGTCTATCTTGCCAATGAAGCTGTGCAATTGCGAAATCATGACTATATCGCTGTAACTGGCAGTTTCGCCGCTGTCGCGGTGCCAGTTTTCGGCGTGAATGATCACGTCTTCAAAGTCGCTGGGAAAATCCCATTTACGTATGATTTGCACGCCAATCGGGCTGCGCAATTCGCGTACCGCCTCAGCCAGGTCGCCTGGATTAGTCAAAATCTCCGGTTGCCGGTCAGCATAGGCCAAAATCGGCACCACGCCTATGTCGTGAATCAAGCCGGCCAACATGGCTCGGTCGGGATCGAAACCGGGGGTTTTATGGGCAAATACCGCACTGATCGCCGCGACATAACTGCTATGCGCCCAAAGTTCTTGCATCTTGCGGCGTATCACCGGGGATTTGGCGTTAAACACTGCCTTTAACGCGAAGGCGGTAATGATGTCCTGCGCGGCTTTCAAACCCAAACGGGTCAAGGCCTCCGGGCAGCTCTCAATCTTGCGCCGGCCTCGGTATAGCGGACTATTGGAGATTTTTACCAAGCGCGCGGTAATGCTGGGGTCGATTTGCACGACTCTGGCGATTTTGTTGCTGTTGGCGTTGGGTTCGTTGATCGCCCGGCGGATTTTTACCGAGACATCCGGGATGGTCGGCAGCGCCAAGGAATCGGATTGCATATATTTAAAGCAATCTTGATACAGACGATTTTTTGCCAGTTTGGCGGATAGCGCTTGAGAATGGGCCTCGGTCATTTACTTTGCTTTATTCGGGCAAGCGGCGGGGGATTGGTTTAAAATCCGCTGCTGCATTTTTAAACGTATTTTTAAGTATAGACACGCTATGAATTTAACAGGCCCGGATGTTATCACAACCCTCAGCAGCATCAGAGACTATATTCGCTGGGCTGCCAGCCGCTTTGCCGAACATCGGGTTTTTCTAGGTCACGGCACTGTCACACCTTTGGATGAAGCCGCGGCGATTGTGTTGCATACCTTGCATCAGCCTTACGATCTGGATCATGGCTATTTGGATTCGGTGCTGACTTTGGCAGAACGCCAAGCGGTGGTCGCATTGATCGAACGCCGCATCGTCGAACGTAAACCGTCCGCCTATTTAACCCACGAAGCGATATTTGCCGGCCTATCGTTTTATGTCGATGAACGGGTCTTGGTGCCGCGCTCGCCCATCGCCGAACTCATCGCCGAACGCTTCGAGCCTTGGGTGGAAGAAACTCAGGTGTTCAACATCCTGGATTTATGCACCGGCAGCGCCTGCATTGCTATTGCCTGCGCCTACGCTTTTCCGGATGCGCAAGTGGATGCGGTGGAATTGTCGGACGATGCTTTGGCAGTGGCCCAGATCAACATTGAAAAACATGAACTGGAAGAGCAGGTCCAACTCTATCAATCCGATTTATTCAAGGACTTGCCGGCCAAGCCTTACGACATCATCGTCAGCAATCCGCCTTATGTCGCCATCGCCGAATGGGAGAGCCTGCCCGCGGAATTTCACGCCGAACCCGAGATGGGTTTTACCGGCGGCGAACATGGTCTGGATTTGGTGTTGCGGATTTTGGTTGATGCCAAGCGTTATCTGGCGGAGCAGGGCATCTTGATCATCGAAGTGGGCAGCAGCGCCGAAACCTTGCAGGAAATGTTTCCCGACGTGCCGTTCCAATGGCTGGAATTCGAACGCGGCGGCGACGGCGTGTTTTTACTGACCGCCGCACAAGTCACTCTTTATCACTCACACTTTGTCAGCGCGTTATAAAAATGTCCGGAAACAGCATAGGAAAATTATTTACCGTCACCACCTCCGGCGAAAGCCACGGCCCGGCCTTATTGGCTATTGTCGATGGTTGCCCTCCCGGACTGGAGTTGTCCGAAGCCGATTTGCAAATCGATCTGGACCGGCGTAAACCCGGAACTTCCAGACACACCACGCAACGCCGGGAAGCCGATGAAGTGAAAATTCTATCCGGCGTGTTCGAAGGTAAAACCACCGGTTGCCCGATTGGGCTGATGATCGAAAACACCGACCAGCGCTCCAAGGATTATTCGAAAATTGCCGAGAGCTTCCGGCCTGGTCATGCCGATTACACCTACCAGCATAAATACGGGTTTAGAGATTATCGCGGCGGCGGTCGCTCGTCGGCGCGAGAAACCGCGATGCGCGTGGCCGCTGGCGCGATTGCCAAGAAATATCTATTCCAAGAACATGGCGTCCTGGTGCGCGGCTACTTGTCGCAACTGGGTCCGATCAAAATCGACGCATTCGACTGGAACGAAATTCCCAATAATCCTTTCTTCTGCCCGGATGCCGGTAAAGTTGAAGAAATGGAAAAATACATGGACGCCTTGCGTAAGGAAGGCGAATCCATCGGCGCGAAGATCGAAGTAATTGCCAGCAACGTCCCGCCCGGACTCGGCGAACCGATTTTTGATCGGCTGGATGCCGAACTGGCTTATGCTTTGATGAGCATCAACGCGGTAAAAGGTGTGGAGATTGGCGACGGTTTTGAGTGTATCGATACCAAAGGCACGAAATTTCGTGACGAAATCACCCCGGAAGGCTTTTTAAGCAACCATGCCGGCGGCATTATAGGTGGGATTTCCAGTGGCCAGGACATCGTGGCCCGGATTGCCTTGAAGCCCACCTCCAGCCTACGTTTGCCGGGCCGTAGCATCAACAGCAAAGGTGAAGTGATTGAAGTGGTCACCGAAGGCCGCCACGATCCTTGCGTCGGCATCCGCGCCACGCCGATTGCCGAAGCGATGGTGGCTATCGTATTGATGGATCATCTGTTACGGCATCGCGCGCAAAACCTGCATGTAAATTCAGGATTGCCGATTCTGCGCTGAATGAGCGTACCTTACTGGCGCTTATCCGGCTTTTACTTTTGCTATTTCGCCACGCTGGGTGCGTTCCTGCCGTTTTGGAGTTTATACCTAAAGCAAGTCGGCTTCGCCGCTACCGAAATCGGCGAACTGACTGCGTTTTTGGTGGCTACCAAGATCATCGCACCGAACTACTGGGGTTGGTTGGCCGACAAAACCGGCCGTAATTTACGCCTGATTCGCATCACCTCTTTGCTGTCCGTACTGTGTTTTGCCGGATTTTTATACCGTAGCGATTACCTATGGTTTGCGGCGGTGACAGTGATTTTCAGTTTTTTCTGGAACGCCACCTTGCCGCAGTTCGAAGCCGCGACCTTGTTTCATCTACAAGCCGAACCGCAGCGTTATAGCCAAATCCGGCTGTGGGGGTCTATCGGCTTTATTGCCGCGGTATTGGGCATCGGTCGGTTTCTGGATCAGTTTAGCATTGCCTATTTGCCGTGGATTATCGGTAGCTTGATGCTGTTGAATTGGTTGATGGCGCTGATTACGCCGGAAGCGAAGCCGCGTCTAACCCATACCGAAACGGGCGGGATTCGGCAGATTTTAATGAAACCGGAGCTGCTGGCATTTTTGTTGGTTTACATGCTGTTGCAAGTCGCGCACGGTCCTTATTACGTGTTTTATTCGGTTTACCTGAAACAACACGGCTATTCGGCCACCGAAACCGGTCTGTTGTGGGCCAGCGGCGTAGCGGCAGAGGTATTGCTGTTCATGGCGATGCGCCAGTTGTTGAAATGGCTCTCGCCGCGCACATTGTTGCTTGCCTCGGTATTGCTGAGCGTACTGCGTTGGCTGTTAATCGCCGAAGGGGTGGATTCGCTGGCATTGACCATCTGCGCGCAAATTCTGCATGCGGCTACCTTCGGTGTCGCGCATGTGGTGGCGATGCAATTGCTGTATCACTATTTCGGCGAACGCCATCAAAGCAAAGGCCAGGCACTGTACAGCAGTATCAGTTTTGGCTTGGGCGGGATGATAGGCAGTCTGTACAGCGGCTATTTCTGGGATATGCTGGGTGGGCGCTTGGTTTATATCATCGCCGCCTTGGTCTGTTGCGTGGCCTTGCTGATTACCTATATCGGCGTTGCCCGGCAATCTCGCCCCGGATTGGGTTAAAATTGATCAGTTTCATGAAAGAGGGATAGACAACGTGTTTGAAGTAATCAAAAACGGCGGCTGGATGATGGCGCCGATCATCTTGTGTTCCATCGTGGCTATGGCGATTATCGGCGAACGCTTTTGGTCTTTGCAGCGCAAACGCATCATTCCCGTCGATTTGGTGCCGTACATCTGGCAATTGCATCGGGACAAGAAGCTAGACGAACCGACCATTCGGCGCATCAAACTCAGCTCGCCTTTAGGCAGAATTCTGGCAGCCGGCTTGCTGAATCGCAAACATGGCCGGGAAATCATGAAATCCAGTATCGAAGAAGTAGGTCGGCAGGTGACTCACGAACTGGAGCGTTATTTAAACGCGCTAGGCAGCATCGCTTCGATTACGCCCTTACTCGGATTGCTGGGTACCGTGGACGGCATTATCCGGGTGTTTTCCGACATTGCGATTGGCGGCATGGGCGATCCGGCGGTGTTGAGCGGCGGTATTTCCGAAGCCTTGATTTGTACCGCCTCGGGCTTAACCGTGGCGATTCCCAGCCTGTTTTTTCACCGTTATTTCGAACGACTGGTGGACGATCACGTAGTGCGCATGGAAGAAGAGTCGCTGCGCCTGATCGACATCATGCAAGGCGCGCGCGAGGATATTTAATGCAATTCCGCCGCAAACGCCGCACGCAGGTAGATATCGGTTTAATCCCGATGATAGACGTGTTGCTGGTTTTACTGTTTTTCTTCATGGTGGCCACCACTTTTCGCCATCATTCCGAATTGAAGATCAACTTGCCGGAAGCCCAAGGCAGCGATGCCACTGAGCAGGGTAAGAGCATCAATTTATACGTTGACGTGAAAGGCACCTACGCCTTGGCCGGCGACGACAATCAATTTCATGAGCTGGTGAATCAAAATCTGGAGGGTTTGAAAGCGGCTTTAGCACAAACCGCCGGTGAGTCCAGACTGTTGCCGTTCATCATCAGCGCCGACGGCAAGGCCCCGCATCAAGCCGTAGTCAGCGCCTTGGATGTAGCAAATCAATTGGGCTTTCACCACATTACTTTCGCTATCAACAGACCGGAAAAACCGTGAACAAAAAATTGATCAAATGGTTTGAGGACGCCTGGTACAAGGAGATGTATATCTCCGCCTGGCTGATGCCGTGGTCCATGCTCTATGTCGATGCCATCCGTTTGCGGCGCTTTTTGTATCGCATTGGCGTACTGAAAAAGACCAGACTGCCGGTGCCGGTGATTATCGTTGGCAATATCACCGTCGGCGGTACCGGCAAAACGCCGTTGGTGATCTGGATGGTCGAGTTTTTGAAACAACATGGCTACAAAACCGGTGTGATCAGTCGCGGTTATGCCGGTGCGGCCAGCACCAGCCCGCAAGCCGTGACCGCGATCAGCGATCCGGCTCAAGTGGGTGACGAAGCGGTGTTGTTAGCCAAACGTTGCGCTTGCCCGATTGTGGTAGGGGCGGACCGGGTCGCGGCGGGCCGGCAATTGTTGTCTAGCAATGCGTGCGATGTGCTGATCTCCGATGACGGTTTACAGCACTATGCGCTGGAACGCGACATCGAGATCGTCGTGATCGACGGTCAGCGTCGTTTCGGTAATGGTTATTGTCTGCCGGTTGGCCCGTTACGCGAGCCGCAGGAACGCGTCAAACAGGTCGATCTGGTGGTCGTCAACGGCCCGGACGAATTGTTGGAAGGTGAAATGCCGATGCATTGCAAAGGCCAGCAATTAATTAATTTGCAAACCGGCGAACGAAAACCGCTTGGCGAATTCAAGGGTGTGGCGTGTCACGCAGTCGCTGCGATAGGTAACCCGGCCCGCTTCTTTGCGCAATTGGCCGCCGCCGGTCTGAATTGTCAAACCCACGCCTTGCCGGATCATCACCCGTTTACTGCCGAAGACTTGCAATTTAAAGAGCCGCGCCCGGTACTTATGACCGAAAAGGACGCGGTGAAATGCGCCCGCTTCGCTACCGACCAGTACTGGTATTTACCTATCGATGCCGAACTGCCCGAGGCATTTTCCCAACAACTTTTAAAACTACTTAAAGACAAAGCTCATGGATAAAAAACTGCTCGAGATTCTGGCCTGCCCGCTGTGCAAAAGCTCCCTGATTTACGACAAAGACAAGCAGGAGTTGATTTGCAAAGCCGACAATTTAGCCTTCCCAATCCGCGACGATATTCCGGTGATGCTGGAAGACGAAGCCCGCGAACTGAGTTTCGAAGAATCGGACGCTCTACGTAAATGAGCGCCGGTTTTAAAGTCGTCATTCCGGCTCGCTACGGTTCTACCCGCTTGCCGGGTAAACCCATGCTGGACATCGCCGGCAAGCCGATGATCGTCCATGTCTGCGAGCGCGCATTGGAAGCCGATGCCGAGCAAGTGGTGGTGGCGACCGACGATCAACGTATCTTCGACGCGGTCGGCGATTTAGGTTTGCTGGCGGTCATGACTGATCCCAATCACCAGTCCGGCACCGAACGGATTGCCGAAGTGGCCCGGATTATGGGCTGGGCCGACGAGCAAATCGTGGTCAATCTGCAAGGCGATGAACCGTTGATTCCACCGGCTTATATTCGCGATGCTGCTCTGGCGCTGGCGGGTCAAGACCAAGCTGGCATTGCTACCTTGGCTGCGAAAATTTTGGATGTGGAGGAAATCTTCAATCCGAATGCGGTGAAGGTGGTCTTGGATAAAGATGGCTATGCCTTATATTTCAGCCGGGCGGCGATTCCTTGGAATCGGGCGACGTTTCCTAATAAGCACGATCCAGCTTCATCTGGTTTGCCGCATCTCAGGCATATTGGTATGTATGCTTATACGGTTGGGTTTTTGAATCGTTATTGCAGTTGGGCTGCGTCGCCGTTAGAGGGTGTTGAGTCTTTGGAGCAGCTTCGGATTCTTTGGCATGGGGAGCGGGTGTTGGTGAAGATTGTTGATCGGACGCCCGAGGCGGGGGTGGATACGGAGGAGGATTTGGTGAGGGTTTCTAGGCGACTGAGGCAGCTCTAGTTCAGTCAATAGCTATATAGGTGCAAGTGGGTATTTTCATGCCCCATATTCAATTGTTATGTTTGTTCTTTACAAACTATGGATGAAAAGGTTAAAGCTTCTTGGGAAAGAGTTCTGAATCCAGTAACTCTAAAGTCAAATATCATCAATGCTTCAATATTTAACATGGCTTTTGAAATGCTCAAGAGTAGCATTGTTGAGAAAATTGAAAGTTTTTTTGTCGAAGGCTTTGATGAAAATGGCCTTATTCTAAGTCCTGCATACAAATCTGAGGTACTTAGCTTAAATAGAAGTCCAATATATGCCTCGTTAAAATGGCTTCAGAACATGAAGGCCATTGATCAAAATGATTTTGAATTATTTGAGTATATAAAAAGGTGTCGAAATACACTCATTCATGAGATGCTTCAATTCGCTTCACAAGGCGTTGATTTTGATGTAAATATCGTATTTGATCAAATGGTTTCTCTGTTAAGAAAGATAGAAATGTGGTGGTTCGAGAATTTCGAAATGGAAATTGATCCAGATGCATACCCAGACGACTTGGATTTGAGGCAAGTAATTCCCGGCCCAGTTTGGAGTTTGCAAATGTTAATTGATATAGCGTTGGGGCCGGAAGAAGAGGCCCAAAAATACTATGAACAGTTTGTCTCGAATTTAGCGCGGTAGCGGTTTTAGGGATTGAAAATTAATGTGTCGCTATCGCGACCGCTTGATTTAATCGGGTTTTCGCACCCGAAAGCGAGATACTTTCTTTTGCTCCGCCAAAAGAAAGTATCCAAAGAAAAGGCGGCCCGGATGCCGCTTGCTTCCTGCGCGCCGAAGCTTTTATCGAGGGTCGGCAGAAGGGGCTTCCCAGCCCCTCCGCCGACGCGCCGCATCCTTGCGGCGCCCCTTCGGGCTGTTCTCGATAAAAGCTCCGGTGCTCGGTGCGGCATACGGGGGAACACCGTCGCTGTGTATTAGGGGTATATACGCTCCCTCTCCTCACGGGAGAGGCCTGGGGTGAGGGAATACATGGTTATTACAACGTTTATTTGAGTTTCCCTCATCCTAACCTTCTCCCTGGGGGAGAAGGGACTTT
This sequence comes from Methylomonas sp. 2F7, assembly GCF_057126975.1. NCBI lineage: Bacteria > Pseudomonadati > Pseudomonadota > Gammaproteobacteria > Methylococcales > Methylococcaceae > Methylomonas > Methylomonas sp. 2F7. Next base: position 2,308,063 of record NZ_CP195203.1, on the reverse strand, counting down.
TATCTTTGGAGTCGGTTTTGATCCCGTGTTTCGACCCCGAGCATCGCAGTTTTTTGCAGGATTAGCCCTTTCGCCAACCCCTGCAAAAAACGAGAAGCGCAGGATCAGGGCGAAATCCGGGTGTCCTTTCTTTTGGATACTTTTCTTTGGACAAGCACAAATTCGCTTGGAGCGAATTTGAACAGCCGATAGGCTGGCCCGAAGGGCGAAAACCAAGGATGGTTTTCGTAGCGAAAAGTATCTCGGCTGTCGGGCCGAGACCCGACTTCAAAACAGTCCGTCGCGATAGCGACATCAAATTATGACCATCATCAACCTCTCCCAAGAACCCCACCAAATCCCCACCCTAGCCCAATGGCACCAAGCCGAATGGGCAAATCTCAATCCCGGCCAAACCCTGGAACACCGCATCGAAAGAATGCAAGCTTATTTATGCGATAAATTAGTTCCGAGCACCTTCATTTACAAACATGAAGGACAACTGGCTGGCTCCGCAGCCATCATTGAAAGCGACATGGATACCCGTCCCGAACTGACGCCATGGTTAGCCAGCGTTTACGTGGCGCCCGAATACCGCCGGCAGGGTATAGGTGCGAAACTGGTACAACATGTCATGCTGCAAGCTCAGGCCGCCGGTTTTGCCAAACTCTATCTGTTTACACCGGATCAGGCGAATTTCTACGCAAAATTTGGCTGGACTGCGATGGCCGAAGAATATTATCGTGGTCACCGCGTCACGCTGATGAGCGTGACGCTAAATCTTTCGGAAGACTAGGCGTTCTCCAAACCGAGAATAAAGTCCCATTGCTCGGCATTCACCGGCATGATGGACAGCCGGTTCCCGCGGCGAAGCAAAGCCAGATCGGCCAGTTCGGTTTTCAGTTTCAATTCGCGCAGACTGATATTACGTGATAGCTTTCTGACAAACTTTACATCGACCATATACCAGGTAGGTTTGTCCGGATTACTTTTCGGATCGAAGTGCTTGTCGTCCGGGTCAAACGCGGTAAAGTCCGGATAAGATTCGCGCACAACTTGCATGATGCCGACGATGCCTGGTTCGTCGCAGTTGGAATGGTAAAAAAACACCTTATCGCCGATTTTCATGTCGTCGCGCATCATGTTTCGGGCTTGGTAGTTGCGGACACCGTCCCAATGCTCGGTTTGTTCGGGTCGGTTAAACAAGTCGTCAATGCCGAAGGTGTCGGGTTCTGATTTCATCAGCCAGTAATTCATAGATTTCCAGTTTGGGATTTGTTGTCAGGTTTTTTCATTTATCCCAAACTCAGACACAATCGGCAAGCAAAATCGCGCAAAACAGTGGCCGAAAACACCAGCAGTGTCGTGGACTCTGAATAGGGGTGGGGTTTTGAAGCCTAGCGATAGCCAGTAGCCATTGAAACCGGGCTTTGTGTGAGCTAAATATTCGCCCGAAGTGGTCTAAACTTGACAGCCAGCGGGGCAGCACTCAGGCCTGTCGTGGTATAGTATCCACACCAGTATTGTCGTTAGATAGATAGTGCTTAAATAAATACATTTCCGCTTCGTTAAATAATTTCAATTAGTCTATTTACGGAGTTTACAACGGCCTTTTTTAAAGAATACGGTCGGTGTCTATTACTACGGTAGTTTTTACTATTTCATCTGATTTATGTCTGCTAGTATTAAAAAAAGCAAAAGACGTCGCTATATCAGGTATGCGATTGATCTAAACGCTTTATTGATAATCGACCAAACCGATACACTGGAATGCCGTATTCTGGATTTTTGTAGCGGTGGATTTTATCTGGTTTTTGATAAAACTCATCCGCAGATTGTTTTGCATAAAAATATAAAAATCCGCTTTTCTATTCAATTAGAGTTTGAACTAAAAGCTTTTGAAGTAGATGCACAAATAACGCATATCGGCTCGACGGGAGTAGGCCTTGTCACTGAACAGATGCCCGCCGCCACGTTTAATGCTTTAAGAAAAATAGCAAGTGTTGGATCGCTGGCCTCAACGCATGACAATTTAGACACTTCACCAGATAATTTAAATCAAGAAAATTATAAAAACACATTTAAACAATTTCTAATAGAAAGTTTGCCTTCATTAGTCGATAGATTTTTTGACTCGCTCGGCGATTGTATGGAAGCTGCGAACGCGCATTCTGAGTTTTTTTCAAGTCCGTCGGCTTTTGATGATTTAATTACTACGCTAAAGCTGAATAGAGAGATTATTAGTAGCGAGTTTTGTTGTTCTGTTATATATCAGGTTGATTATATTTCTAGTGACAGCGAAAAAAACTCAGATGCTTTATATCATGATTCGCTTTCATTAGTAGAAAAAGACGACTTTGAAGACTGGTTGAATATGTCGGCCGCTATCAGAAAGCTTAAAAACTATTTTGACGATGAGCTTAGTCTTTTAGTTAGAGAATTATGCAGAGTGTTTGGTGTATTTGACAATACGGTCAATAATCCGATTGGTCCGGCGGTTTTATGTGACAGCTTTAGGGAAATATTCTTACAGCTAGAGCTGGGGAGTAATATAAAAAAGGCGATTTATAATTGCTTCGAAAAAACCTTAATTATCGAATTACCTAATTTTTACAAGCAAGCAGCTGCGACTTTATCTAAATTTGAATCGGCACGATTGAAAATGCCGGTTCATAGCAAGCAGAGCGGCCCTGCTTTTGATGCTAAAAATAGCGAAAAGCATCAAGTTTATTTCAATGATTATTTGGATGCGGAACCGATTGCCGTTCACAAAGCCATTCAACCTTTAAGCCAGGTTACAGGCAAATTACTTAACCTGTTAAGTGAAACAATGGGTGTATCCACCGATACCAGGCAGGAGCAAAGCAGTCAGCTGATCAGCAACGCCCAACAGGTATTTGACCCTTCGGAAGTATTATCTGCGATTGCTAAAATTCAAAAGGATATTGCCGCTAAATCGGGTCTTCATTTAGATACTACAACACTACAAAAAAGCCTTACTGATAAATTACAAGCTGATAATCCGGAGGCAAAATCGTTGGCCGCAAACGATGTTCAGCGTCTTGAGCTGTATGGCAGGTTTTTTGATGCCTTGTTTGGTGAGCTTGAGTTTTCTAAAGACATTAAAGATTACTTGGAAAGTATTCATTTGCCTTTATTGTCATTACCTATGCAAGGTAATGATTTTCTGGATTCCGAATCGCATCCTGCCCGCAAGATACTTAACCAGCTAGCCGTTCTGGAGCCGGCGATTAAAAGTAATCGGGTAATCAAAAATACTAATATAAAAAATACCGTAGAAAAGGCCATCGCGCGGATTTCCGCTGAGTCCATTAGCAATCCTAACGTCTTCACGGAAGTCGAACATGAATTGGAAAGCGTCGCTAAACAGTTGACCAAATCCAATGAAACCAATGTCAAACGTATTATAGAGCCCTACGAAGGCCAACAAAAATTGGAGGCGGCCAGGCTGACTATTCAGCAGGAAGTCGATAAGCGCATAGCCGGCCGCTCCGTGCCATCGATTATTCCCACGCTGCTTGGGGCGGGATGGCAAGACCTGTTAGTGATTGCCGAGTTAAATAAGGAAGCTAATCCCGAAGAAAAAGCCTCCTATCTGAAAGTTATTGACGATTTACTATTTTGGCTTTACGAACAGGATTCGTTTCTAAATATGCAATCGGTCAGCATTCATACCACACTCAAATTTATCGAAGATAATTTAGGCACGGTTTGTCCTAACTTATTCAAACGCGATAATGTTATTGAGGAGTTATTTGCTTTGCTGGTAGGCAGCGGGGTGCCAAAAGTTAGGAAACCGATGGACACCATCAGAATTCCGGCCTCGAAATCCACGAAGGATGTTATTGAATCTGAATGGGCGGTACAGGTTGCACAACTACAGGTAGGAGAATGGCTGATAATTTATAGAGGTTCGGAAGGTTTTGAGCCGATGAAACTGGTCTGGATAGGGGATGTTTTACCGATTTGCGTTTTTGTTAACCGAGATGGACTAACTAAGTTAGAACTGAGTAAGAGCGAATTAGCATTACTTTTAGAAAACGGCGGGGCTAATAGAATCGAAAGTCTGGACGTGCCCTTAATGGATCGCGCGACCAATCAAATGTTGCAAAACATGCATAGCAAGCTGATTTATAACGCAACGCACGATGCGGAAACCGACCTGCTCACCAAAGACGAGTTTATTAAACAGCTAAAAGTAGAGCTAGTTAAACTCGATAGCACCGGGCATATACTGTGTCATATAGAGGTGTTGGATTTTCGAGTCATTACCAATGTTTGCGGTGTAAATGGCGGTAAACAATTCTTAAAAACTCTCACGCATTTAATTGGCGATCAGTTGCGCGATTGCGATTTATTCGCGCGAATCGGCGATAAATCGTTTGCGGTGCTGTTAAAAGATTGCACTGCGCAAACCGCTTATGATTTAAGCAAAAAACTGTTAAAAGTCATCAGCGAATCGCGATTTCAATGGCAAGATAAAAGCTATACCATCGGTGTAAGTATTGGTTTGGTGCCGTTCGAACAGAATAATTTCGATGTTAACGAGTTGTTGCAAAATGCCGATACTGCCAGTATGTCGGCGGAGCGTTCCGGTCCGAATAATGTATTGCTTTTTACGAACGATGACGAGAATTTAAAACGTCAAAATAAAATATACGAATGGATAGGCAATATTGACAAGGTGTTTTCCGAGAATAGATTGTTTTTACGTTGCCAAATGATTGCCGCTGTCGATGAAACCAGTGCTAGCCATCAACATTACGAAATTCTGCTGGGTATTAAAGACGAAAACGATAATATTATTCCGCCCGATCATTTTATACCCGCCGTGGAACGCTGTAAGCGTATGCCGGAAATTGATCAATGGGTAATTACCAATGTGTTGTTGTGGATTGAGAATAATAGAAATTATTTTGATCATATCGATGGATTCGCTATCAATCTATCCGGCCAATCCATTAATAGCGAAGAGTTTTTAGGGTTTCTTAAAGGGATATTAGACTCGACTAGCGTGCCGACAAACAAACTTACTTTCGAAGTCACGGAGACAGTTGCAGCGGAAAGTTTTTACTTAACAAATAGTTTCATCAAAGCAATCAAACAGTTTAATTGTAAGTTTTCATTGGATGATTTCGGGTCAGGTTACTCTTCCTACTCGTATCTGAAAAATTTAAATATCGATTACCTGAAAATAGATGGGGCTTTTGTTAAAGATATTTTAAATAGTAAAGCCGATATTGCGATAGTGAAATCCATGAACGAAATCGCCCATTCTCTGGGCTTGGCAACCATCGCTGAATACGTTGAAAACGCTGAAATTAGAGAGGTTTTAAAAACCATAGGTGTCGATTTTGCACAAGGCTACGGCGTGCATAAACCGATGCCGCTTAACGAGTTGGTCATAGAACCACCACCGAGTGCACCGCTTTTTTCATTTGAAGACACTGAGTTCTGGGGGTTTTGAAAGCAGGGTGTCTAAAAAATTAGCCACATTACTGTTGCCACAAACAATTGCCGCTGACTTTGGCTATTTTTGCCAGGCGCTGTTGGTGCGCCAGTTCTTCCTCACTACTACAAGCAATTATTTTTAATGGCGCTCTGTCGGCCGATAGTCGCACGATAGCTTGTTCGCTACCATTGCCGGTGTGATCGCCTTCATCCAGCAAGGAGGCCTGGCCACCGGTCATCAATAAATAGACATCCGCGAGGATTTCGGCGTCGAGTAAAGCGCCATGCAATTCGCGGTGACTGTTGTCTATGCCGTAGCGTTTACATAACGCATCCAAACTGTTTCGCGCGCCGGGGTGTTTTTTCCGGGCGTAAGCCAGGGTGTCGAACACAGTGCTGTTGGTTTCAACGCGGCGTTTTTCGCCGGCTAACAGAGCCAATTCGTGATTCAAGAAGCCGACGTCAAACGGTGCGTTGTGAATAATCAGCTCCGCGCCTTGGGTAAAACGCAGAAAGTCTTCGACCACATTGGCGAAGCGAGGCTTATCTTTTAAAAACTCGTTGGTGATGCCATGCACTTCGATAGCGCCGGCATCGATTTCCCGGTCCGGATTCAGATAGACGTGAAAATGATTACGGGTCAAACGGCGGTTAATCAGTTCCACGCAGCCGATTTCGATAATCTTATGGCCTTCCTTGGGGTTGATGCCGGTGGTTTCAGTATCCAGCACCACTTGGCGGATTTGGCGGGGTTGTTGACTCATGGCGTATCCTATCCGCAAAACGCTTTGAGCAATTCGCTTTGCACTTGATAAATGGGTTGATCGCCGGCGCGCAAATGCCGGTATTGGCCGTCGCTTTGCAGTTGCCAGGCTTGGGCGTTATCTCTGAGATACGCATCCAGGTCGTTTAGAATTCGTTCCGCAATACGTTTATCGGCGATAGGGAAACAGACCTCGACGCGGCGGAACATATTGCGGTTCATTAAATCGGCGCTGGATGCGTATACCGCCCAGTCGCCGCCGTTGCAAAACGCATAGATGCGGGTATGTTCCAGGAAGCGGCCGACGATGGAGCGTACTTCGATATTCTCTGAAACACCTGGCACGCCGGGGCGTATACAGCAAACCCCGCGCACGATCATTTTGATTTCCACGCCGGCTTGCGATGCGCGGTACAGGGCTTGTATGGCCTGCTCCTCAACCACGGCATTGACCTTGATGATAATCTTGGCCGGCTTGCCTTTTTTGGCGTTCTCGATTTCCCTGTCAATCATCTTCATGATGCCGTGATGCAAAGTGAACGGCGATTGCAGCAGCTTATTTAGCTTGCTGACCTTGCCTAAACTGGTCAATTGCATGAATACCCGGCGCACGTCTTCGCCTAGTTCTTTTTCGCAGGTAAACAACCCATAGTCGGTATAAAGCCGGGCGGTTTTTGGATGGTAGTTGCCGGTGCCCAGATGCACATAATTACGTAATGTGCTGCCTTCCTTGCGCAAGACCATGCACATTTTGGCGTGGGTTTTATACCCAACCACGCCATATACCACGTGCGCGGCGGCTTCTTGCAGTTTCGCGGCCAGACCGATATTGTCTTTTTCATCGAAGCGCGCCCGCAGTTCTATGACCACCGTGACTTCCTTACCGGCGCGGGCAGCCTTGATCAACGCTGCAACGATAGGCGAGTCCACGCCGGTCCGATACAAGGTTTGTTTGATGGCTAATACATCCGGATCCGCAGCGGCTTGACGAATGAAATCCACTACCGGCGAGAAAGACTCGTACGGATGGTGTAACAAAATATCCTGCTTACGGATACTGGCAAAAATGTCCTTATTGCGACCTAGCGCTGACGGCGTGCTGGATTTAAACGGCGTAAATTTCAGATCGGGCCTTTCGACCATGTTCAATATAGTTTGGATACGGCTCAGATTGACCGGACCGTTGGCTAAGAATAGTCGGTCAGGTTTTAAATCAAAACGCGCCAACAAGAAATTCACGGTTTCTTCGGGACAATTGCCGTCGATTTCCAGGCGCACTTCATCGCCGTAATTGCGCATAGCCAATTCGCCTTCCACGGCCAACATCAAGTCGTCGATCGCGTCGTCGTCGACAAAAAAATCGCTGTTGCGCGTGACCCGGAATTGATAGCAGCCCTTAACCATCATGCCGTTGAACAACTCGTTGACGAAAGCATGAATAATGGAGGACAGAAACACAAAATCGTAAGGCCCACTATCGGTCTCGCTGACAGGTAATTGCACAATACGGGGCAGGGCACGCGGCGCCTGCAAAATCGCCCGGCCGCTGTTACGCCCGAACGCATCCTTGCCGGTCAGCGAGATGATGAAATTTAAACTCTTGTTCAGAATGCGAGGGAAAGGATGGGCGGAATCCAGTCCGACCGGGGTCAGAATCGGCAGCAGCTCTTCGTTGAAATATTTTTCCAACCAGACTTTTTGCGCCGGGCTCCAGCGGTCACGCCGCAGGAAACGAATATTTTCGGTCTCCAGGCAGGGGATCAGCACCTCGTTTAGTACCCGGTATTGCTCGGCGACCAGTTCGTGGGCTTTGATCGAGATTTTTTCGAATTGCTCGTTAATGGTTAAGCCGTCGGAACTGACCAGATTAGGATCCATTTCCGCCATTTGTATCAAGCTGGCGACGCGTACTTCGTAAAACTCGTCCAGGTTGGAACAAGAAATGCATAAGTAATTCAGCCGTTCCAATAGGGGCAGCGTTTCGTCCAGGGCTTGAGCGAGCACCCGAAAATTGAACTCCAATAAGCTGTGTTCGCGGTTGATATAAAGCTCGGGACTAGTTAGATCGATTGATTCCATGTCGGCTGCTGGTTGGATTGGGGTCAGTCGATTATAAATGAAATTTTTTAGCCTTGGGTTACAGCGGCGCTTGAGGTCTGGAACTTGCTATAATCGCCGCCGTAACCTTAACCGGACGTTAAAGTCATGAACTTCCCAACCATAGAATCTTTTGTCGGAAATACGCCATTGGTGCGATTGCAACGCTTGCCGGTCGCCGGCGGCAATACTATTTTGGTGAAGCTGGAAGGTAACAATCCGGCTGGTTCGGTTAAAGACCGCCCAGCCTTAAGTATGATTCAACATGCCGAAGCGCGCGGCGAGATCAAGCCCGGCGACCGCCTGATCGAAGCCACCAGCGGCAATACCGGCATTGCATTAGCGATGGCGGCGGCGATCAAGGGTTATAAAATGACTTTGATCATGCCGGACAATATGAGCTCGGAACGCATCGCGTCAATGAAAGCCTACGGCGCGGAGATCATCCTAACGCCGGCCAAAGGCAGCATGGAAGGTGCTATCGATCTGGCGCGGGCTATGGAAGCGCGCGGCGAGGGGCGGATTCTGGATCAATTCGCCAACCCCGACAATCCGTTGGCGCATTACGAAGGTACCGGTCCGGAAATCTGGCGCGACACGCACGGCAAAATTACGCATTTCGTCAGCTCTATGGGCACTACTGGTACCATTATGGGCACTTCCAGATATTTGAAAGAGCAAAATCAAGATATTCAAATCGTCGGCGTGCAGCCGGAAGGTGACTCAAAAATCCCCGGCATTCGCCGTTGGCCTAAGGAATATTTACCCAAAATATTTGAATCGGTAAGGGTGGATAGCATCATCGAAGTCAATCAGCTGAACGCGGAAAACACCACGCGAGCCTTGGCGGCGGAAGAGGGCATTTTTGCCGGCGTTTCGTCCGGCGGCGCAGTTTACGCGGCTTTGCAATTGTCTCAACAAGTTGAAAATGCCTTGATCGTGGCGATAGTCTGCGATAGGGGCGACCGCTATTTATCCACCGGCATTTTTCCAACCTAAACAACACAGCTTTATATTGGGTTACACCACGTTAACCCAAGCTACCCAATCGAGCAAATGGCCCACAAGAAAAAACTCCCGTTAGACCCCATCACCGTTACCATAGAATCTTTGTCTCACGATGGCCGTGGTGTCAGCCACGTCAACGGCAAAGTCGTGTTCATCGATGAAGCCTTGCCTGGCGAAACCCTGGAATTTGTCTACACCGACAGCCGCAAGGACTATGCGGAAGGCAAAGTGGTCAATCTGATAAGCCGGTCTGAACACCGGGTCGATCCAGCTTGTCCGCATTTCGGCAGTTGCGGCGGTTGCAGTTTTCAACATGTCGATGACGCCGAACAGATCAACTTCAAAGAAGATTTGCTGCGCGATCAGTTCCGCCGCATCGGCAAAGTTGAAATTCCGCAAATCTGGGAAGCGTTAACCGGGCCGCATTGGGGATACCGCAGCAAGGCCCGGATGGGCGTGAAATGGGTGGCAAAAAAGAATAGAGTGTTGGTGGGTTTTCGCGAGCGGCGCAACCCGTTTTTAGCGGAAATCGATAGCTGCAAAGTGATGAATCCCATCGTCGGCGAAAAGCTGGTTGCTTTGGGGGAGATGATCGCTGGTCTAACAGTGAAAGATAAAATTCCGCAAATCGAAGTCGCTATAGGCGATAAGGAATGCGTACTGGCGTTTCGGGTACTGGAGCCGCCTACCGATGCCGATAAACAGCGGCTGCGCGAATTTGCCCATCAAAATCAGGTCAGCATTTGTTTGCAGCCGAAAGGTCCGGATACCATCGTGCCTTTGGACGGCGAGCCGGAAGTCATTCCGAGTTATGCGCTAGCCGAACAAGGCGTTAAGTTCAATTTCCGCCCGGCGATGTTTACCCAGGTCAATTATCAGATCAATCAAAAAATGGTGACACGGGCCTTGGCAGCGCTGGAGTTGACCAAGGACGACAGGGTGCTGGATTTGTTTTGCGGACTGGGCAATTTCACCTTGCCGCTGGCGACCCAGGCGGGTCAGGTCGTCGGTGTGGAAGGCGACTTGCCGCTGGTCAAGCACGCCCGCGAAAATGCCAAGTTGAATAATCTCGACAATGTCGAGTTTCATGTAGCCGATTTGACCAAGGACCTGAAAGACCAACCCTGGTCCAAGCAAAAATTTACCAAGGTGTTGCTGGACCCTTCTCGGGCCGGTGCGTCGGAAGTGTTACACAACTTAAAACACTGGCGGCCGGAGCGCATTGTTTACGTATCCTGCAATCCCTCCACTTTGGCACGCGATGCCGGAATTTTGGTCAACGAGCTGGGTTACAAGCTGGTCAAGGCCGGAGTGATGGATATGTTTCCGCAAACCGCGCATGTCGAATCGATAGCCCTGTTTGTAAAATGATCCCTGGTTCTTGGCAATGAACGCATTTACCGGCATCTCTCGCTATCTGGATGTTTCAATTACCGAGCAACACCTACGTTTATTAGACAACGGCGCCGTGCTGGCCGAGTATCCGGTCTCAACGGCTAAAAACGGCCCCGGCGAAAAAAAAGGCAGCTACTGCACGCCGACCGGCTGGCATAAAATCCGCGCCAAAATCGGCGCTGGCCTGCCGATTAACAGCGTCCTTGCCGGCCGCCGGCCCACCGGGGAAATCTACACACCCGAATTAGGCTTACAGCATCCGCAACGCGACTGGATACTCAGCCGTATTCTCTGGCTGGGCGGCCTGGAACCAGGTAAAAACCGCTACGGCGATGTCGATTCCACTTGGCGCTACATCTACATTCACGGCACCCCGGATGGGCTGATGCAAGGCAAGCCGGAATCGCATGGGTGCCTGCGCATGCTTAACGCCGACGTCATTACCTTATTCGACTACGTCGCGGTTGGTTGCCGGGTATGGATTCATGAATAGTTACCTAATTTTATGCCGCGCATCGTTTTAGGCATCGAATACGACGGCAGTGCCTATGCCGGCTGGCAATGGCAAAACGGTAAAGCCACTGTGCAAGGCCAACTGGAACAGGCCTTGAGTAAAATTGCCAATCAGCCGATTACTGTTCTTTGCGCGGGCCGCACCGATGCCGGCGTGCATGCTTTAGAACAGGTGGTACATTTCGATTGTGAGGTCGAGCGCGACATGCATGCTTGGCTGATGGGCGGTAACAGCCAATTGCCCGACGATATTCGCATCACGTGGGCGCAATTGGCGCTCGGTGATTTTCATGCGCGTTACAGCGCCATCGCCCGTGCTTATCGCTATGTGATTCTGAATCGACCCATGAAGTCGGCCTTGTTAAGAACCCAGGCTACCTGGTGTTACCAGTCGTTGGACGAACAGGCCATGCATCAGGCGGCGCAAGCACTGCTAGGTGAACACGATTTTTCCTCGTTCCGCGCGCAAAGTTGTCAGTCGGTCAGTCCCAATCGTTTAATGCATTTTATCGATGTCTACCGAGACGAGCAGCGAGTGATCATTGACTTATGCGCCAACGCTTTTCTGCATCATATGGTGAGAAATATCGCCGGGGTACTGATGGAAATCGGCATGGGGCGAAGGCCCGGCGCTTGGACCAGCGAGTTGTTGGCCATTAAAGACCGCTCGCAAGCGGCAGTCACCGCGCCGCCTCATGGCTTGCACCTGGCAGCCGTGTATTATCCTGAATGTTATGGCATAAGCAAAAATGTGCTATTTGATAAATTACCGGCCGGCGTGAAACGCTATGATTGAAAGCTAGCTTGCAGGGAAAATTATTGTTCTCAAGACCCTGCGCTGTTGGGGAATATTCGGCCCGGCCGCGTAGCGGAACAATGCGCCTGATTGCGTCACCCCAACCGCATCGCCATGAACGAAGGCCTATTCATGCCCGGAATCGACTCCAACAAGGCCCATACCCCCCAATGCCGTTAAGTTAAGTTTAGGCGTTGTTAATTCCCCTCTTTGAAAAAGAGGGGTGCAGGGGAGATTTTCGGAATAAATCCCCCTCGATCCCCCTTTTTCAAAGGGGGGAAGAGCCTTAACTTAACGGCATTGCCACACCCCCCCGGTGCCAAATAGCAGGCTACTGGTTGGGTAAATCACCATCAGTTAACCACTTATCCGAACTAAGCAAGTTTTTTGCTTTAAAGATTTGGCAATTCGCCACGGCCGTATGCTTGGCAGAATGGCGCGCAAGCCATTTTACAAGGCTCTAAAACTAATGAGGCATTCAGGCAAGTAATGTTAACTTGCGCGTTCGGGAGTGTCCCAAATTTTGTGTAAACGGTAGTTTGGTTTAATGGCTAGGGAAGCGATCTTCGAACTGAATACTAAACCGATTCAAAGCGGCTTTCCAATCGTAGACGGGCATGGTCCAATTTTGGCTGATATTGCGCAACGCCAAATAGAGCAGTTTGGACAAGGCGTCATCACTGGGGAAGACCGCGCGGTTTTTCATGATTTTTCTCAGACTTCGATTCACCGATTCGATGGTATTGGTGGTGTAGATCACCTTGCGAATCTCGGGCGGATAGTCAAAAAAAGGGATGATGTGCCCCCAGTTTCGTCGCCAGATAGGGGCGATCGTGGGATAGGTCTCCAGCCAGTTGGCCTCGAATTCGGTCAGCTTTTGCTCGGCTTCCCTCGCCGTTGCGGCTCGATAAATCTGCTTGAGGTCGTCGGCAACCGACTGGCGCCTTTTGTAGCTGACATAGTTGAGGCTATGACGGACCAAGTGGACAATACACAGTTGAACGGCCGCTTTGGGAAACACGGTTTCGATAGCCTCCGGAAATCCCTTCAGACCATCGACACAGGCGATAAAGATGTCGTTGACGCCACGGTTCTTGAGCTCGGTGACCACTTGCAACCAAAATTTGGCGCCTTCGCTTTGGGCAATCCACAGCCCCAGCACTTCTTTGTGGCCGTCCAGATTGACACCGATGGCCAGATAGACGGCCTTGACCCGCACGCTGCCACTATCGCGCACTTTGGTATGCAGACAGTCGAGGTACACAATCGGGTAAATCGGATCCAGCGGGCGGCTTTGCCAGACGCCCACCTCTTCGAGTACCGCGTCGGTCACCGAGGAAATCAAGGTGGGGGATACCTCGGTGCCGTAAAGCTCGAATAAATGGGCTTGGATTTCCCGTACCGTCAGTCCTCGGGCATATAACGAAATGATCTTATCGTCGAAACCGGTCCAGCGCCGTTGATGCTTAGGAATGATCTGCGGTTCGAATTCGCCATGACGGTCGCGGGGAATCTCGATAGGCAAGTCGCCGAAGTCACCTTTCAGCGTTTTCCGGCTTTTGCCGTTTCGGGCATTGCTGCTGGCGTTGGTCACCGCCTCATGCTTACCGTGGCCCAAGTGCGCGGTCATTTCCGCTTCCAGGGCCCGTTCGACTATCGCTTTGGTCAACTGCTTCAGCAGACCATTGGCACCGATCAGGTCCTCGGGTTTTTGATAGTGCGACATCAAGGCGTCGAGTAGGTCATCCGGTATGGCTTTTGATGATACGGTCATGGTTTCCTCCTTGTCAGGATCGGTAGTTTCCTACCTCAGGGCCGTTTACACAAAAATTCTTACACCCTCGCGCGTTCATAGTTGTGGCTTGCCCTTTGGCCTTTAGACTTAGCGCTTAAGCCATTTCAGCTAGTGGTTTTGGTAAAACGCCTTGCCCGCGAAGCAATTTACCTTGCGGGCAAGGCTTTGAGCATGGCGTTTGGCTCTAATAGGCTTGCGGCTTTAGTGCAAAGGCTTGCAAGCCATTCTTATTGCAATTTCGCTGGAGTGCGAAGGCTAGGCGGAAAGACAGAAAGCTTCACCGGCCAGCCAATTTGCTAATCGTGTTTAGCTCTCAGGATGAGTGGTTTGAGTTTTTGGCTTGGCGCCACGGTTAAATCGGATAGACATTGCTTGCCGTAACGTTTCCAAGCCCGCGCCTTTGCCGGCGATTTTCAACGAGGCATAAGCATCCAGGCTAAAACTATAAATATCGCTGCCCAGCGCCATGTCGGTATCTTCGCCTCTGCTCAATAAATCGCGCAAGCGATGCAGGCGAGGGCGGAGATTATCGAGAGTAGCTAGATCGGCTTGCGCTTCAAGCATATCGAGACCGGGCGGAATGGCTTGCGTATTTTGGGTGGCCACCGTCAGCGTCTGGCGACAGAACGCTTCGGTTTTATCACCCATCTTCAGGATGGTGCGGCGCTCTTCCGGGGTTAAAACCAGGAAGCCGGCGAAGCGTTCTTCCAAGGTCTTTAGAGCGGCGTCTATGTCGGTCAGATCATTATCGGAAAGGCTTAAAGAAATCAGATGTTGACTCATGTTTATCTCCTTTTGGTGTGGCTGATGCTGCGGATGAAAGGGGTGAAGTCCGCAGAAGGAAAGCGTAGGCTAGATTTAGAAAAGCGCGTGATATTATTTGCTAGGAATCGGTGTGATTTTGGTGGAATCTGATTCCCAAGCTCTGGTTTGCAATCGGCGGCAGGCGGCCAAAAGTTGCCAGACGAAACAAAAGTGCCAATATCAACAGTCCAGCCCAAAGCAGGCGTAGGGTGTGGGAAGTTTACGAACCGCACCAATCGCGAATGATGCGGTGCACGCTGATTACCACATCCTACAGGCTGCAACCTGCAAACAAAGTCCGTAGGGCGGAACACAATGGCGGTTCCGCCCGTATGTGGGTTATTTCCATTCGAAGGATCGCCTATCGGCATCCGACTTACGTGTTGCGATAGCAATCCGCCATGAAGATGTATCCGGCGTTTTGTATCGCGAAAACGCCCTACGGGCTATCTTGCTGTTAGAATTGAAAGCCTGCTTTTGGTTGCAAGGTCGAAATTTTTTATGTGAAAAACCATGAAGGAATCAAAGTGATAGAACTAACCGCATTAAAACCTTTTGCCAGTATTGCAGGAAAAATAGGAGGGAGCTTATTTACTTCAATATTAGCTAAAAAACTAACCGAGAAAGGCCAACAAAAACAACTACAACTTTGTGTTGATGGACTATGCGAAGAATGGTTGATGTCGGTTTTAAAAAGCCTGCAAAGTATGGATTATGAAGAAGCCGCCTTACAACAACTTTTTCCCCATTACAGCGACGATTTAGAGCAATTTGTTAAAGATGAGAAAGTTGCCGAAGAGCTGTTAAAACCTTTAACTGAAGACACCAGTAAATATCATATAAATGCTTCTTTTTTAGCTCAACGTTGGAAAGAATTGGAGCTGCAAGAATTGCCAGATGAGTTTGACATGGAGGATGTTTGTCGTTTGTATGTCCGGCGAGTGCAAAAACAAAGTGTTATCACGCCAGAATTGCGTCAGTTATACCTTGCCCAATTAGCACAAGAAAGCACCAATTACTTGCAAGCTATTCGCGGATATTGGCCGGATTTTGATTTAGAACGCTACAAAGAACGCCTTACTACCCGTTATAAAACTCTCGATTTATCTGCATTAACACCGCCAGCGCGTGATGACATTGATGATGTCAGGATTTTATTGCAAGACGTTTTTATTCCTCAGACTGTGCGCGAAAACTTGCCACCGCGTGAATTGCCGAAAGAGTTTTGGTTGCGTTTGCAATGCCAAGGTGAAGTTGATAAAGATTTGCCAGATTCATTTGAATCGAAAGAATTCAATTGGGCGCAGCAAACTGCCAAGCCGGTATTAAATATTTTTCATCAAGAAAAACTGGTTTTGTTGGGCGACCCTGGTTCGGGTAAGTCGAGTTTAGCGCGGTTTTTATTGCTGAGTTGTTTAACGCCTCCGAATAACCCGTCATTAGATTGGTTAGCGCCATTAAAAGGCCATTTGCCGTTGCTGATTGAGTTACGCGCTTACATTGCCGCTGTGGAAGCCGAACATGCGGAGAATTTTTTGGAGTATTTGCATTATTTAGGCAAGTCAGAAGGTTATGCTATCAATCATCAAGAATTACAAACACAATTAAAAACGCAACCTGCATTAGTGATGTTTGATGGTTTGGATGAGATTTTTGACTTAAGCAAACGCGGAAAAATCACCGAAGAAATTATCGGTTTTGCCCATGATTATAAAAGAGCACGAATTTTAGTCACCTCGCGGATTGTTGGTTATGACGGGCTGGCATTACGTTCGGCTGATTTTAAGGAATATACGTTACAGGATTTGGATAAAACCCAAATTCAAACCTTTGCCGATGGCTGGTTTAAGTTGGTGTTTAGGGATAAGCCGGATGAAGTCAACAGCCGTATTGAGCGTATTCAACAAGCCATCAGCCATTCGCCAGCCATTGCGCAATTGGCGGGTAATCCGTTGTTGTTGACTATTATTGCGATTATTGCCAAGCATCAAGAATTGCCGCGTGAGCGAGTGTTGCTGTATGACCATGCGGTACGGGTATTGTGCCATCACTGGGATGTAACGGGACATAAAATTAATGACGCGCCGGCTGATTTTATGCGGGAAGCCGATAAATTGGAGTTATTGCGCCGCGTGGCGGTGCGGATGTTAAAGTCTGATGGCGGCTTAAAAGGTAATGCGATTTATGCCGATGATTTACAGCAGGAAATTGAAGCGTATTTAACCCAGCGTTGGCAATTGCCGGTGACTGATTCGGCACGGATTGGACAAGCGATTATTGAACAGTTACGCGCCCGCAATTTTATTTTGTGTTTTTATGGCGTGGGTGTGTATGGTTTTGTGCATCGCACGTTTTTGGAATATTTCTGTGCGTTGGATATTGTGCAATCCTTTGAAAAGAAAAAGGAGTTGTCATTAGAGCAGTTAATTAAATTGTTTAAAGGCCATTATCAGGATGATGTGTGGCATGAAATTATGCGCTTAATTTGTGGCATGGTTGATGCCAAATTTGCCGGGAAATTGATTGAGTCTATTTTGCCTAAAAGAGAACAGGCTTTTGAAAACAGTGCAGAATTAACACTGGCGATACAATGCTTGGCTGAAATTGCTGATTTGCTTGAAACGCCTGAAACCGCTAAGCAAGTACTAGCTTGTTTATGTGGATGGTTTGAAAGAAATCATAGAAATAGAAAATCATTCGAACCAAATGTTGAAGAATTATTTGAAGAAAATGCCCTGCCTGCTATTGAGAGGATTGGAAAAAACTGGGTTGGAAGAGATGAATTTGTAGACTGGCTCAAATTACCTAACAAACAAACAAATGGTTTTTCTGGTTCATACTGTTTTGGGCGTATTGTTTTTGCGCTTTGGTCAAATCACATTGAAATTGAGCAATATTTAATAAATCTAACGCAAGAGGAAGAAATATCAATTAGGCACATGACTTTTGATGCTTTAGCACGTTGTTTTAAAGAGTCCACTGCAAATTTACTCAAGGAACAAATAACGACTGATATGGCTAATGTTTGTATCTGGACTTTAACTAAACATTACCAAGACTTGCCAGAAACTTTCCCGCTGATAAAACAGTGTTTGCAAGATGAGGATAGAGATGTACGTAGAGCTGCGGTTAGCGCTTTAACTGAACATTATCGAGACCAAGCAGAAACTTTCCCGCTGATAAAACAGTGTTTGCAAGCTGAACATAGCGATGTACGCCAAGCTGCGGTTAGCGCTTTAGCTGAACATTATCGAGACCAAGCAGAAACTTTCCCGCTGATAAAACAGTGTTTGCAAGCTGAACATAGCGATGTACGCCAAGCTGCGGTTAGCGCTTTGGCTGAACATTATCGAGACCAAGCAGAAACTTTCCCGCTGATAAAACAGTGTTTGCAAGCTGAACATAGCGATGTACGCAGAGCTGCGGTTAGCGCTTTAACTGAACATTATCGAGACCAAGCAGAAACTTTCCCGCTGATAAAACAGTGTTTGCAAGATGAGGATAGTGAGGTATGTCTAACTGCGGTTAGTGCTTTAACTGAACATTATCGAGACCAAGCAGAAACGTTCCCGCTGATAAAACAGTGTTTGCAAGATGAGGATAGTGAGGTACGCAGCGCTGCGGTTAGCACTTTAACTGAACACTATCGAGACCAAGCAGAAACTTTCCCGCTGATAAAACAGTGTTTGCAAGATGAGGATAGTGAGGTACGCCGAACTGCGGTTAGTGCTTTAGCTAAACATTATCGAGACCAAGCAGAAACTTTCCCGCTGATAAAACAGTGTTTGCAAGATGAGGATAGTGAGGTACGCCGAACTGCGGTTAGTGCTTTAGCTAAACATTATCGAGACCAAGCAGAAACTTTCCCGCTGATAAAACAGTGTTTGCAAGCTGAACATAGTGAGGTACGCAGCGCTGCGGTTAGCGCTTTAACTGAACATTATCGAGACCAAGCAGAAACTTTCCCGCTGATAAAACAGTGTTTGCAAGCTGAACATAGTGAGGTACGCAGCGCTGCGGTTAGCGCTTTAACTGAACATTATCGAGACCAAGCAGAAACTTTCCCGCTGATAAAACAGTGTTTGCAAGCTGAACATAGTGAAGTACGCAGCGCTGCGGTTAGCGCTTTAACTGAACATTATCGAGACCAAGCAGAAACTTTCCCGCTGATAAAACAGTGTCTGCAAGATGAGGATAGTGAGGTACGCCGAACTGCGGTTAGTGCTTTAGCTCAGAAAAATTATGCTGAGAGTATTAAGAGAAGATTATTGTCTAGGGATTTAGATAATTTGGATCCTTGGCTAGATATTTTAGAAGCGATTACTCAAGTGCGGATAGAAAAAGCCGCCAAACGGTTAAACCTTAGCGCAGAAGAAATTCGCCAACATTACGAAGAAATTTCTGTTGATATTCCGTTGATATTGGAATGGAAACAGTAATAACCAGCAAGGAGCCTGGATGGAGCGCAAGCGGAATCCGGGATTTGACGACTCGGAATCCGGCGCGGATTGATATCGTGCAACCCGGTTGGGTTTTGCTTTGATCCCGTATTCCGCACCGCCTCATGGTTTGCATTTAGCGGCTGTGTATTACCAAAATTCAATTGCGTTTACCTAAACCCGCCAACAGCTTTTCCAGTTCGATTTTTGCAAGTTTACCTGTCCCGTTGCGCGGAATCTCGGTAACGAAATGAATTTTTCGCGGCAGAAACACCTCGTCTAGATAAGGCTGTAAGCCCAGCCGAATGGCTTGTTTGCTTAGTCCGCTGACCACGACAGCGGCCAATCGCCCATTGTCCTGGGTAAAACAAAAGCCGTCTTCCACACCGTCTATATCTTGCAAGCGGCGATTCAGTTCGGTCAAGGAGGCGCGTTTGCCGCCGATTTTTACCATATCCCGATCCCGGCCCAATACAGCGAAGCGGCCGTCGGCTGCGATTTCCATATTGTCTTGCAACGACACCGCTTCCGACAAATGCGCTGATTCCAGGCGGGTCGATCCGCTTATATCTTGACTTAATCGGCTGCCAGCGTAAGGTCGCCACAGGTTTTCCCGTAAAGTCTCGCGGCTGGCAAACGACAGGGTTTCGGTGCTGCCATAGATTTCACGCGGGGATTGCCCTAAAATTGCCGCCGTTTCACCGGCCAGCTTTTCGGACAAAGTGTCGGTAGCAGAAATAATGCCGGCCAGATTGTCCCAGGCGGCGTTGGTTTTGATTAAGGATCGCAAATGGGTCGGCGTTGACGCCAACACCGTAGGCCACGGCGCGGTGTTAATCGTCTGCCGGATGTCTTCGGCGAAGAACGGCCGGCCGTCGTGCAGCACCAGTTGGGAAAACAACGGCCAAAATACCGAGGTTTCCAGGCCGTACATATGTTGCGGCGGCGTGGTGGATAGCATTAATAATTGCTGCTCCGCCAATCCCAGGCTGCTGACCGCCATTTCGGCGGAGGTTTTAAAGGTATGCAGGCTATGCGGACACGGCTTGGGTGTGCCGGTACTGCCGGAGGTGAAGGCGATTACGGCGGTGCGCTGCCAATCTAAATGCGGTGACGATGCTGCGGTTGCAGAGTTTGGCGCGATGACTTCGAACCAATCCAAACCTGTTTGCTGCGGAGCGTGTTCTCTGGCGATATACGCGCCGGGATAGTCGCGTAGAATTTCCAGGATAACCGCCATTTGCCCGGCGGGTGGCAGCAGGCAAATCTGCCCGCGTACCGTGGCCGCTAACAGGCAGAGACAGAATAGGTAGCGGTTTTCGCATAAATTAAATTGATAGGGCTGATCCGGTAATTGCGCGGCCAGGGCCTTCACGTCCGCCCATAAATTGCCGCGGCTTACCACTTGGCCGTTATAGAGGGCAAACGGCGCTGTTTGGCTGGAATCCATTGGTGTCTGTGGGGCGGGGATTTTGTGGGATTCCTGCATGGAATGGGCTTTATTCTATTCGGTGCAATGCCGTTAAGTTATGCTTTGGCGTTGTTAATGCCCCTCTTTGAAAAAGAGGGGCAGGGGAGATTTCATAAATAAATCCCCCTCGAGCCCCTTCATGCCCATATGGGTACTTTTCCAACGGGGGAAGAACGTTAACTTAGCGGCATTGCCGCTGTTTCTGAATTTTGTACTGGACGTATTTTAACCGGATAAGAGGGTTGGTAAGTAAATGGATGCAGATGTATTGATTATCGGGGCCGGCCCCTCCGGCAGCGTGGCTGCCAAGATGCTGAAACAACTCGGTCACCAAGTGGTGATTCTGGAAAAGGAACAGTTTCCGCGCTTTTCGATTGGCGAAAGCCTGCTGCCTCAGTGCATGGCTTTCATGGAAGCCGCTGACATGCTGCCGGCCGTGACGGCGGAAGGTTTTCAATTCAAAAACGGCGCGGCATTTTCCAGAGCCGGCAAACTCACCGAATTCGATTTCACCCAGAAATTCAGCCCAGGCTGGGGCACCACCTTTCAAGTACCTCGCGCCCATTTCGATAAGGTTTTGGCCGACAGCGCCGAAGCGGCGGGCGTGCCTATTCATTATCAACAAACCATCCTGGCCGCTGATTTTAGTGATCCCCAACAAGTCAGGCTGACCAGCATCGATGCCGATGGTGTACAAAAGGACTGGACTGCGGCGATGGTACTCGATGCCAGTGGTTTCGGTCGGGTGTTGCCGCGACTCTTGGATCTGGAAACGCCTTCTTCCTTGTCGCCGCGCCGGGCGCTGTTTACGCACATTGAGGATCGGATTACCGTGGCAGATTACGACCGCAATAAGATTCTGATCGCGATTCATCCGAAATTTCACGAGATATGGTATTGGCTGATTCCGTTCAGCAATGGCAGATGCTCATTGGGTGTGGTTACGCCCGCCGGCTTCCTGGACGAACGTAGCGGCGAGCCCTTGGAACTGTTGAGAGAAATTGCGTTTGAGGAGCCTAGACTGGCCGAGCTGCTGGCCGACAGCCGATTCGATACTCCTGCTAACACCATCGGCGGCTACTCGGCCAACGTCAAGCAACTCTATGGCCAGGGTTTTGCCTTACTTGGGAATGCCGGCGAGTTCTTGGATCCGGTGTTTTCATCCGGTGTGACAATTGCGATGAAATCAGCCGCGCTGGCCGTGCCCTTGGTTAACCGGCAATTACGCGGCGGGCCGGTGAACTGGTCTGTCGAATACGAACAGGCTTTGCGCAAGGGCATAGAAGTGTTTCGGGCCTATGTGGAGGCTTGGTACGATGGCCGTTTCCAACAAATTATCTTCGAAGAAAATCAGTTGGCCAGCGTCAAAGCTATGATCTGTTCCATCCTGGCCGGCTATGCCTGGGATGAAGAAAACCCGATGACGCAGCGCTCCGCCAAAAAAATCGAGGCCATCTTGGCAACTTATCAAACTGCCTGAGCGGTGTAATTTGTATTTACATGATTTAGGCATGGTCTGCGCCCTGGGCGGCAGCAATGCGGATATTTTAGCCGGGTGGCTTGCCGGTCGCTCTGTTCATCCGGTGCCGCCGGTCTGGCTGGACTCGATCATTCCCGCCTTCGGCGTAATAACCCAGCTACCTGCCATTCCGTCTAACCTCAAACAATATGATTGCCGCAACAACCGTTTGCTGCTGTCGGCGCTCCACCAGATTGAGGCTTCGGTCAACACAGCCATAGCCCGTTACGGCGCGGAACGGGTCGGCATAGTGGTCGGCACCAGTACCTCCGGGATTGCCGAGGGTGAAACCGCCGTGCAAGTGTTGCGGGAAACCGGAGGCATGCCAAGCCACTATCACTACAAGCAGCAGGAATTGGGCGGTGCGGCGGAGTTTTTGGCGGCTTACCTGGATATTCGCGGTCCGGCCTACACCGTGTCCACGACCTGTTCATCCAGCGCCAACGCCCTGGCCTCAGCGCGCCGCCTGTTACGTTTGGGTGTCTGCGATGCGGTCGTGGTCGGCGGAGCTGACAGTTTATGCCGCACCACGCTGGAAGGCTTTTTTGCGTTGGGTGCCCTTAGCAAAACCACTTGCAATCCGTTCAGTAAAAATCGCGACGGGACGATGATAGGCGAAGGAGCCGCTTTATTTCTAATGACGCGGGAACCCGGCGAAATCGCCTTGCTAGGTGTCGGCGCCAGTGCCGATGCCTATCATATTTCCGCGCCGCGCCCTGACGGTAGCTGCGCGTTACTGGCGATGCAGGCTGCGCTGGCTGATGCACAGCTAAAGCCTAAGCAAATCGATTACATCAATCTGCACGGCACGGCCACCTGGCAAAACGATGCGATGGAAAATCGGGCGGTCGGGCAGTTGTTCGGTAGCGATACATTTTGCAGTTCCAGCAAACCATCCACCGGCCATTGTTTGGGAGCGGCCGGTGCGCTCGAAGCGGGTTTGTGCTGGTTGCTACTGTCTGATTTACATCAAGAAACTCGTTTGCCGCCGCATCTGTGGGATGGCGAACCTGATCCCGACATGGTGCGGCTGCATTTGGTCGGGCTGGAAAACCAGGCGCTAAAGCCGCTACAATACTGCCTCAGCAACTCTTTTTCATTCGGCGGAAACAATGTGTCCTTGCTCATTGGACATCCCTGACAGCCCTGCGGTTTTTCCTTACCCCATCGAAACGCTAGTACCTCAGTCCGGGCGTATGGTATTGCTAGACCGGGTGCTGGAAGTAGGGGACAGCCATATCGTAGTCGAATTGGAGGTGCGCGAAGACGGCCTGTTTTCGTGTAGCGATCATAGCGTACCGGCTTGGGTGGGCTTGGAATATATGGCACAAGCCATTGCCGCCTACTCCGGGTATCACCGCAAGTGCCGAGGCGAAGCGATTGGTTTGGGGTTTTTATTAGGCACTCGCTACTTCGAATGCTCGGTCGGCAGTTTTCCCTGTGGTGCCAAACTGACCGTCAGTGCGGAAAAAATTATCGAGGCCGCCAACGATATGTCGGTGTTCGACTGCACGATAACAGGGCAAAATATCAAGGCCAGCTCCAAGTTAAATGTGTTGCTGCCACAGGATTCGCAAAAATTTCTCGCCGGAAAAGGAATATGAGCCAACCAACCATCCTGGTCACAGGATCCAGCCGAGGCATCGGCAAAGCCATCGCCCTGCGCCTTGCTCGCGAGGGCTACGACATTGTGCTACATTGCCGCAGTCGGCTGGATGAAGCCGAGCAAGTCAAACAGCAGATTGTCGAGATGGGCCGCCAAGCGCGCGTACTCAGTTTTGATTTAGCCGACCGGAATGCGGCCAAAGACAGTTTGGAAAACGATATTCATACCCATAGTGCCTACTACGGCGTGGTCTGCAATGCCGGCCTTTCACGAGATAATGCTTTTCCGGCCCTGAGCGGCGAAGATTGGGACCAAGTATTGCGCAGTAATCTCGATGGTTTTTACAACGTGCTTTATCCGCTAGTCATGCCGATGATACAACGCCGTAAACCGGGGCGCATCGTCACGCTGTCTTCCGTTTCCGGTTTAGTCGGTAACCGCGGCCAAGTCAATTACAGCGCGGCCAAAGCCGGCATTATCGGCGCGACTAAAGCGCTAGCGGTTGAGTTGGCGAAACGCAAAATCACCGTCAACTGCGTGGCTCCGGGTTTAATCGAGACCGATATGCTGGAAGGTTTGCCGCTTGAAGAGGCATTGGCCGCGGTGCCTGCCAAACGTTTGGGTACGCCAGAAGAAGTCGCCGCATTGGTGGCGTTTTTGATGTCGGAAGATGCCGGCTACATTACCCGCCAAGTAATTTCCGTGAACGGAGGTTTGTGTTGACGCGGCGTGTGGTCGTTACCGGTATGGCCGGCTTTTCACCGATTGGTAACGATTGGCAAGAAATCCGCAGCAGACTTCTGGCAAAGCAATCGGGCATTCGCTACATTCCGGAATGGGAGATTTATAACGGTCTGCTGACCCGCTTGGCCGGGCCGGTGGAAAACTTCACGCTGCCGGCGCATTACACCCGTAAAAACACCCGTAGTATGGGCCGAGTCTCGCTATTGGCGACCCGCGCCAGCGAACTTGCCATGATCGATGCCGGTTTGCTGGGCGATCCGGTGATCAGCGGCGGCCGCACCGGCGTAGCCTACGGCTCGTCGGTTGGATCGACGCCGGCCATCGCCGACTTCGGCAGAATGCTGATCAATCACGACATCGGCAATCTGAATGCCACCACCTATCTAAAAATGATGGGGCATACCACCTGCGCCAACGTCGCTTTGTTTTTTCAAGTGCGCGGCCGGGTCATTCCTTCAGTCAGTGCCTGTACCTCGGGTAGCCAGGGCATAGGTTACGCCTACGAGGCGATCAAATACGGTTTGCAGGATGTGATGCTGGCGGGCGGCGCGGAAGAACTTTGCCCGACAGAGGCGGCGTTGTTCGATGCTCTATATGCCACCAGTACCCGGAACTCAGAACCAGAGTTAACCCCCAGACCGTTCGACCGCGACCGCGATGGATTGGTGATAGGCGAGGGTGCTTGCACTTTGGTATTGGAGGAACGGGAACGCGCTTTGGCGCGCGGCGCGCGGATCTACGCCGAAGTTGCCGGGTTTGCCACCAATGCCGACGGTGTGCACGCCACGCAGCCCAATGCCGACACAATGCAGGTGGTGATGCGTCTGGCCATGCAGAATGCTCAGCTTGAGCCGCAGCAAATTGCTTATATCAGTGCGCACGGCACGGCCACCGAGCAGGGCGACATAGCCGAAAGTCATGCAACGGCCGCGGTGTTTGGCGGCAATACCCCGATTAGCAGTTTGAAAAGTTTCACCGGCCATACCTTGGGTGCTTGCGGGGCCTTGGAAGCCATGGTGGCGATTCAGATGATGCGGGAAGGCTGGTTTCATCCCAATTTGAATCTGGATAATCTCGACCCGCGTTGTGCCGAACTGGATTATCTGACCGGCGACGGGCGTCATATCCACGCCGACTACATCGTCAGCAATAATTTTGCGTTTGGCGGTATTAATACGTCCTTGGTTTTACAGCGTTGGGATAGCTGAGTTGACCGAAAGCTTGGCCGAATTTGGTATCGAAAGCCGTTTGGCCTTCACAGTAAAGCACTGGTGTTTCTGGCAATCCGCGCATCATCCCCAGACCAAGGTCTGGCCCAACGGTGAAATATTGCCGCATAACCAAGGCAAAGCCGATGTGGGGTTTTTACCGGCGATGCAAAGGCGCAGATTATCGCCTTTAGCCAGAGCCGCCTGCGCTGTGGCCTGGCGCTGTCGCGGCGAAAATGGCGACATGCCCTCGGTGTTTTTTTCAAACCATGGCGAAAGTCAGTATTATTTCGAGATGCTGGAAGAGTTGGCAGAGGGCGAACATGTCTCGCCTAGCCGCTTTAGTCAATGTGTACATAATGCCATCGCCGGCTTGGCGAGTTTTCATGGCTCCAGTTTTCTGCCTTATGTCGCGTTGGCCGGCGGTACGGAAGGGCTGTTTTCGGCTTTTCTGGAAGTCGGCGGCATGCTGCTGGATGCTCCCCAGGTTTTGCTTGTCTGCTATGAGCAGCCTCTCCCCGACGCTTATTTACCCTATCTGACCGGCAGTCAAACGACCTGGGCTTTGGCGATGACGCTGGCGAGGTCTGGCGACGTGGGGCCGCAATTGCAGTTGACGCGGGAGCCGGAAAATGGCCCGGCATCGCCGCAAAATGGCTTGCCGAAGTTAGTTCAATCAGTCATATCTGGCCAGCAAAGCGGCTATTGTCGGCAGGATAGGGCTATCTGGCATTGGCGTTTGGATGGTGTTTCGTGATTTCGATTGCCAGCAGCGTAAGCGATCTGCCGTAACCCAGGGTATAATCCACGCTTGGCGTAGTAATTTATCGCGCGGTTGGCGCAGATACTTTGGTGCTTGGAGTGATGCCAGAGGACAATACAATATCAACCGATACTCGCTAAATCGAGGCTTTAGAGCGATTGTCAGGCCGAGTCGAGTATCGCAATAGGAAACAACACCCGTATGAAGACCCAAGAAGACGTATTCGCCACCTTAAGAGAATTGATGTCGGAAATGTTCGAGTTAACGCCCGATGACATTACCTTGGAGGCTAATTTGCGGCAGGATTTGGACATCGACAGCATCGATGCGGTGGATTTGATGGTCAGGCTGCGCGAGATCACCGGTAAACGCATCAATCCCGAAGACTTCAAAAATGCCCGCACCATTCAGGACGTGGTGGATACTGTTTATCGGATCAGCGCTGAATAGGCCTGGATGTTTAAAGGTTTTCACAACAATCAGGTGCCGACAAAGATTCAGGCAAATCCCGATACCAGCGTTTGCCCAAAATCCCCAGCAGAACTTCGGCAAATTATCCTTAATGTGATTATCGGGGCAGCGACTGTCAGCTATCCCTTTCTGATTTGGTTTTCCGCCGATTATTTTCAGCCCCGCGCCATGGCTTTGGGGCTAGCCGGATTGTTCTTGCTGCGTTACTGGCTGCAAAAACATCGCAATTCGGCCGGGCTAGCCGAGTCTCGGCTGATATTGGCGTGCGCGCTGTTTCTGTTGCTTGGCGCACTGGTTAACGATGCAGGCTGGCTGCTGGCTTATCCGGTGTTCGTCAGTATGCTGTTTTTTGCGGTATTTTCCTTTAGTTTGATTCATCCGCCGACGGTGGTGGAACGGTTGGCCAGGCTGGAATTTCCGGATCTGCCTGCTCATGGCGTGCTGTATACCCGCAGAGTAACGCTGGTTTGGAGCTGTTTTTTTCTCGGCAATGCGGCAATTTCTTTGCTGACGATTTGCTATGGCGACCGCTGGTTGTGGAGTCTTTACAATGGTTGCATCTCCTACGTACTGATGGGTTTGTTGATGGCAGCGGAAATGGCGGTACGCCGCAAAGTGAAGGCCAGCTTTTGAGTATGGACAATCAGGGAAGCGAACCAGATGTTTTGTTTCCGGAAACGCTAAGCGAACACATTCAGCTCGATGGTATGGTGCTGGCGTTGCGCATCCCCAAAGATTTAACTTATTTCAACGGTCATTTCGACGAAATTTCGGTGGTGCCCGGGGTAGTGCAAATTCAATGGGCGGTGCATTATGCCCGGCAATACTTCGGTTTATCTCGCGACTTCAGTCATATGGAATCGGTAAAATTCAAAGAGCTGTTGTTACCTGGACAAGAGCTGGAATTGGCATTGCACTATCTGCAACAAGCCGGCAAACTCACTTTTTGTTACCGTTCGGCAGCCTGCGAATATAGCTCGGGTAGAATCTACTTTCATGACGACCTTATTTAAGCCCTGCATCCTGATTCCGGTTTATAACCATGAAAAGCCGCTCCCCGGCATTATTGAGCGTTTGGCGGCGCATGAACTGCCTTGTCTGTTGGTGGATGATGGTAGCGATGCGTCCTGCGCCCAGGTGATTCGCGGCCTAGCTGAGCAATATGACTGGGTGCAAAGTATCAGGCTAGAGGTAAACCAAGGTAAGGGCGCGGCGGTCAAGGTCGGCATTCTGGCGGCTCAAGCCCAAGCCTATTCGCACGCGCTGCAAGTCGATGCCGACGGCCAGCACGATTTAAACGATCTGGATAAATTTCTAAGCGCCGCCAGACTAGCGCCGGAAGCAGTGGTTATCGGCCGAGCCCTGTTCGACGCATCGATTCCTAAACTGCGCTACTACGCTCGCTACCTGACCCATATTTGGGTACATATCAACACCTTATCTTTTGCCATCCCCGACTCGATGTGCGGCTACCGGGTTTACCCGCTGGCATCCGCCGCAAATTTAATCCAAAGCATTGCCACGGAAGATCGCATGGGCTTTGATACGGAAATTTTGGTGCGGCTTTATTGGCAAGGGGTGTCTATCGTCTCCATTCCCACCCAGGTTCGCTATCCGCTGGATGGCTTATCGCATTTTCGGGCTTGGGAGGATAATCTGCTGCTCAGTCAAACCCATGCCCGTTTATTTTTCGGTATGTTGTTACGCTGGCCAAAACTGCTGCTGAGGCATTTGCAATGACACGCGCAACTGCCGCTACCCGGCATTGGGCCGCTGTAGAGGAAAACAGCCTGTTGTGGGGCATACAGGCTTTGGTATGGGTATATCGGCTGTTTGGCCGCTGGGTATTTCGTTTGGTTTTGCGACCGGTGGTGAGTTACTACTTTCTGGCCGGACGTCTTGCCCGCGAGTCATCAAGGGAATATCTGCGGCATCTGTCCCGGTTTTACCCGGAGTTGGGTTTAGGCGGCGGGCTCTGGCAAAGTTACCTGCATTTCTTAAGCTTCGGCGAAACCTTGCTGGACAAAATTGTGGTGTGGACCGGCAATATCACGCCGGAACACGTGGATTTTCCCAATCGCCAGCTGCTGCTGGATTTGATCGAACAAAAGCGCGGGGCTATGCTCCTGTCCGGGCATATCGGCAATCTGGAAATCTGTCAGGCCATCGCCACGATGCGCGGCCACATCCATCTCAACATCTTAGTGCATACCAAACATGCCGAGAAGTTCAACCGCCTGCTCGGCAGTCGCGGCAGCGCCACGATACAGTTGATTCAAGTAACGGAGCTAAGTCCGGCGATTGCGATCAGCTTGCAGGAAAAGATCGAGCGCGGCGAATTTCTGGTAATGGTGGGAGACAGAGTACCTGTGCAAGGCAGTCGCACCGTGCCGGCCAGCTTTCTGGGAGAGGACGCCGAATTTCCGCAAGGTCCGTATCTGTTGGCTTCCTTGTTACGTTGCCCGGTTTTTACCCTGTTCTGCTTCCCGGTAGATGGACGCTTCAAAATTCATCTTGAACCGTTCTCGGACAGCATTCGTATCCCGCGAGCCGAACCCAAACGACAAGACATGCTGCAATCTCTGGCTAGACAATATGCCGAACGGTTGGAAACGTATTGCCGCATCGCACCACTGCAATGGTTTAATTTTTACCCGTATTGGCGCAAGCCAGTCGCGGGTGACAGCGGTCAAATAGCCGCCGAGGACAAGTAAATATGTTGCGCGCCGAAGTGGAATTAACTGTGCCGTTTCACGACATTGATCTGCTAAACATCGCTTGGCACGGGCATTATTGCAAATATATCGAGATTGCCCGTTGCGCGATGCTGGACAAAATCGGCTACGGTTACATGGCCATGAAAGAAACCGGATACGTCTGGCCGATTGTGGATTTGCAGTTGCGTTACGTGCGTCCTGCGCAGTTCGAGCAGCGGATTCGGGTATCGGCGGAGCTGGTCGAGTGGGAATATCGGATGAAGATCAAGTATTTGGTCGCCGATGCCGAATCCGGCGAAGTCTTAGCCAAGGGCCATACCATCCAGGCGGCCGTCGATGCGGTCAGCCGCGAAATGTGCTTCGCTTCGCCAGCGGTGTTTTTGGAAAAACTCGGCATTAAAATCGATTCGCCCTAGACAGACGCTTGCTATGGCGCTTGTGTTCAGGACTTTCCTGGCTTGTTCTATCTGTTGTACTGTCGCGTCGCTGTTTTGCTCAGCGTCAGCATGTTCCTAACCTTTTGCTCGAGGAATTTTGACTATGTTCAGAAAAAACTGCATTTTGATGTGGCTATGCCTGGCTGTTTTGGCGGTAGGTTGCAAGAAGGACCTGAAACCCGGCGAAGGTGCGGCCGCGGCCGTGCAGCCCGCTCAGGTTTATTACACGCAGTTCAGCCTGTTCCAAGAACAAAACAAGTTTCGCACCACCAATTATCGTAAAGGCCAATTGATTCCGATCAATACGCCGGTCGCGTTGCTTAAGCTGAATTCCGACGAAGCGGTGCTGAGGATAGAATCCAGCGGCCAACTGATTACAGTCGAAAACGTGCAAAAGTTTACCAAGGACGATATGCCCATCGCCTTCAGTAAAATTGCCGGTACCAGTAAGGTCGACCTTAACCAATTTACTGCCGCTGAGCGTGAGAGCATTTTGGTGGGGCAGGTGAAGACAGGCATGAGCAAAAAAGCCGTACTAGCCGCCATCGGCTACCCGCCGCAGCATGTGACGCCTTCGCTGGATAGCGACAACTGGACTTACTGGTCCAATTTGTTCAACCGCTTTGTGGTGAAATTTAAAAACGGCAAGGTCGATAGCATTGTCGAATAATCTCTGAGCATTATGGTTTTAGGGTGTTCCCTCACACAAGTCTAGCCGCCAATAGCATCTGCTTGAGCGGCCAGTGATGGCTTAGGCAATGGGCACTCGAATGGATTTTAATATCAAAATAAGGAGCAGGATCACGACTATGGACAGGACATTGGCAGAAGTCCCGCCCTTTCTAGAAAGTACGTCCAATTGTTCCTGTAACGTTTGGGATGAAGTTTTTACTGCCAAAATTTTTTCCTTGCAATGAATGTAGTAAATAGCATTCGCATACATAGCTGGCAATACAAATACACCTAAAAAGTACAAAACACCATTTAGGTGTATTGTCATATCCACTGCAAAAACAAACAAAGACCAAAAACAATATAGGATGGCATCAACCCACAACTTTCTGTATATAAACCAGAAAAAGGTGAAAAAGAAAGCTGACCAATGCCAAGATATTTCGACTTTTCCTTGATTATGGAATTGAGAAAAATGCAACAAATAATACTGTTGCTTTTTGTCGCCAAGGATGGCCTTATAAAACTTCTCCTCGAGACCAAGGTTATCAGTTGTAGGATTTTGCGATATAGACTCATAACCACCCAAGCATCACCTCCAGCATAGTTGTAAACCACTGTAGCAACTATTCAAACCCAAATCCCGCTTTAGCCCAGGCTTTGGTTCCCCCCTCCAAATTGCTCAAATGTTCGTAACCCAGTTCGTGTAGCGTTTTGGCGGCGGCATTCCCCATCGGGCCACCTTCGCAATACAGATAAATCGGGGTGGCTTTATCCTTGGGTAGTTTATCCAGGTATTTTTCGATGTCGTTATAAGGAATAAACGCATCGGTGCCTTTGATATGCCGCTGCTCGGGGGTGTGCACGTCCACCAGAAAAATATCCTGACGTTGCATCAGCTGATTTAACTCCGGCGCCGTGACCATTTGTAAATAATTGGGTGCTTGAAACGCGCAACCGCTCAGAAACAGGGCCAACGCTGCACTGGCATAGGTTTTATTCATGGCTTAAATCTCCGAAATCAGATGGGTGCGTTAGGGATTTTGGCAACGATCCAAGCTTTCGCTTAACGTGACCGGTTGTAAATTCTCGGCGGTAATGGCGTCCAGCAGGGGCGGCAATACCTCCAGAATCACTGGCTGGCCGCTGCTGGTCCGCGCGACGTTACTGTCATGCAATAACAGAATGTCGCCAGCCTTCAGGTCTTTCAATAGTTTTGCCAGAACCACTTGCGGATTGCCGTCGATAGTATCGAAGCCGCGCCGGGTCCAACTCGCCAATTGCAGCCCCAAACGCTTGAGTACCGGGTCCAACAGAGGATTTCGCAAGCCTACCGGCGGCCGGAAAAATCTCGGACGGCTGCCGGTGACTTCCGTCAGAGCCTCCTGGGCGGCGTTGAGTTCCGCCATCCAGCCATTTAACAACAGAAACGGCAAATGGTATTGGTGGTGCATGCTGTGATTTTCCACCGCGTGCCCGCGTTTGACGATGTCCCGGCATAGGTCAGGGTAGCGTTGGGCTTTGGCGGCGATACAGAAAAATGTCGCCTTGGCACCGCGCTGCTCCAGAATATCGAGCACGGCCGGGGTGATGTCCGGGTCGGGGCCGTCGTCGATGGTAATGGCGATTTCGCCGTGCGCCACAGAAGCGGGCGGTAACGAGGTCCAGTTCGATCCCGTCCAATCGCAACGCGGCCAAAGGCCGGCAAAGGTTAACACCAAGTGGTCGACAATAATCGCAGTCAGGGCCCAGGGCCAGATACTAGGCTGCACGGCTACCGCCAACAGCGCAGCGGCGGTTAACCACAAGGAAGCCTTTATCAACGGCGTTGGTTGCCAATCTCGGTAAGCGGAAAAATTCATCATGAGTGGGATAGGGGGTTGGCCTTGTACGCGTCTCCAGTGCCGAGCAAGGCGGCGATCAGGTTTTTCTGCACTTCCGAACTGCCGGAAAACAAGCGGCCGGCCATGGCATCCTGCACCAATTCCGCCAGCGCACTACCCGATTCCAAGCCGGCCGCGCCCATGATCTGCACCGCATCCAGACTGGATTGCAAGAAAGCCTCTGCGGCGTATAACTTGGTTTGCGCCGACGCCAGGGTAAGGCGTTGACCGGCGTCGCAAAGCCGCGCGCATTCGTTTAACCATAACGCGATAGTATCCAGCCTTAGCTTCATCTCGGCAATCCGATGGCTGATGGCCTGATGCTTACCCAGATGCACACCGCCCGAGCGCCGCTCACGGCTGTAACGCACCACCTCCGTTAGCTGCCAGTCCATGATGCCGGCAATGCCGGCAAAGACAAAGGCCCGCTCGTATTCCAGCGCCTTCTGGATCATCTGCGTGCCGGCACCGATCTTTCCCAGCAGGCGATCAGCATCGAGCCGGCAATCCTGCAAAATCACACTACCGGTGGCGCTGCCCCGGCAAGCAGCCAGCGCGGCTTCATCACTAACACGGCAGCCGTCATCGTTACGGGAAACCAGAAACGCGCAAATCTTGCCGGTCAATTTGGCGTACACCACCAAGCAATCGGCCACGGGGGCGTTGGTGATATAACGCTTTTCGCCGTTCAACACATAACTGTCGCCGAGTAACGCCGCGTGGGTTGTCATCGCCTGTACGTCGGAGCCGCAAGAAGGCTCGGTGATCGCATGCCCGCCCAGCCATTGTCCGCTGATCAAGGGCGGCAGAAATTGTGCTTTCTGCGCCTGGCTGCCGTACAACAGAATAGGAAAAATCGATCCCCACAAATGCGCATTGACCGCCAGCATCAGGCCAGGGTCGCGGCAAGTTTCTCCGAGTCGGCGATGGCTTTTGACTAGTGCGGTAAAGTCGTCGCCAAAACCGCCGAAGTATTGGGGGAGGGCATGGCGGAACACACCCAACTCGGCGACGGTACGTAGCCTGGCTTTGATTTGGGCATCATTCGGTGGGCCGGCATATGCGGGTATGCTGGAGAAATCGGGGATTTTAGTCATGACGGAGCCGTTGACGAACCTAATAAAGCCCAATTGTATCGTTCCCACGCGGAGCTTGGAAACGCAGGAAAATCGCAGCCGTCATGCCGGCAGAAAAATGCAGAACAGTGGCAACTAATCTTGCCTCCTATTCCCAGGCACCCAGCTAAAGGTATCCAGTGGTGGGTGATCAAAACCTTCGCCCACCAATTTAGTTGCTCGTTGCTTTTTCGACATTCGGCCGTTCAGCACAAAAGGTGGCGGTAACTTGCTGTCCAACGCTAACAAAATAGCATCCAGATATTCGGTGCGCTCGTTTAGGACCAGTACTTTTCGTCCCAGATTAAAAGCTGTAATAATCTCCCGAGCAATCGCCGCCGTTCGATACAAACCCAGCCAAATTTTGAACGCCTTGGGTCGGCCGATTCTGTTGAAAAAGTCGGTTTTTTGAGTGTGAGTCGGAAGGGTGTTGATTGATTGCCTTGGTTTTTCAGAAGCCGTTAGGTGAGTTTTTCGCTTTCTGGCGCGTAAATACGGCTTATATTGCCGTTATGCGGGTATCAATTGGGTTACTGGTTCATTGATGGCCAACCTCTTTGCCATTCGCCTTAGATTTTGGGCCGTCGCCGCCAATAGAAACTCATCTTTGGCATTACTGAAGCCTCGTAACCGCAGCTTATCCATTTTCAAGATGCGTTTGAGATGGGCAAACAGCATTTCCACCTTCTTGCGCTCCTTGCGTGACTGCTTATAAGCATCGGTTTTGGTAATGGCACGAGCGACATCACGAGCCGATTCGTGGGGGCTTCGATCGATTTGACGATTTGCCATGTTAGGACAGCACTGCGCTTTGAGCGAACAGGCTTGGCAATCCAATTGGCTGGCGCGATAGCGATAAGGGTTTTTCTGTTTGCTGCGCCAAGCGATTTTCAGAGGCTTACCCGCAGGGCAGATATACCGATTATTCTCCGCGTCATAAGTAAAGTCAGAGCGACTGAAGGTGCCATCGCTGCGTTCTGACTTATCGAATACGGGTACATGTGGTGCTATATCTTTTTCATCGACTAACCATCCGAGCATGGCAGCTGAACCATAATTGGTATCGCCCACCAAACGTTCGGGCTTCAGACCAAACGTCTCTTCTACCCGATCAATCATGGTCCGAGTCGCCTCCACTTCGGCGGCTTTATTGACCGCTGAGGCTTCTACGTCGAGGATGATGCCGGCTTCCAAGTCGATCAAGTAATTGGTTGAATAGGCAAAGAATGCAGGGCCACCGGGTGCGGCCGTCCAGGTAGCCGCCGGATCAGTCAGTGAAAGCGTCCGGGTGGACTCTTTGGGGTCATTGGTTTCTTCTACTGCCGCGAGATATTCACGGACCGGACGTTCTGCTTGAGCGGGATCGCCCCAGTCAATGTCGTCACCATTTTCTACTCGACGTTGCCGTTGGGCATCGGCTTTGATGATGCTCGCGTCGGTGGCAAAACCCTCGCCACGCACCAGGCCTTCTGCCATGCATCGTTTCAGGACCGTTTCAAACACTAGCCGAAAAGCCTGGCTTTCCCGAAAACGGCCCAGGCGGTTCTTGGAAAAGGTGGAATGATCCGGCACAGGATCGTCTAAATCCAGTTTGCAAAACCAACGATAAGCCAAGTTGACATGCACTTCTTCACAGAGACGGCGTTCGGACCGAATGCCAAAACAATAACCGAGGATTAGCATCCGGATCATCAGTTCGGGAGCAATCGATGGTCGGCCGATAGGACTGTAAAACTCCGCCAATTGCTGACGAAAATCACCCAAGTCAAGAAAATGGTTAATGCCTCGCAGCAGATGATCTTTGGGAATGTGGTTTTCGAGACTGAAACAGAAAAACAACTGCTCCTGAATCCCTGATTGTTGTCCCATCATGGCGTCACCTCATGATTGAGTGGCTGTTAGCTGTATTTTACTACTTTAGGAACCCTATATCAGGGGACTTTTTCAACAGAATCGGCCAATTGCGGACGGATGGTTTTTCTGACGAACGTCAGTTGATTGTTCTAAAGCCGCCAGCCGTAAGCCCAAAAATGTGCGACTGCCTATAGGTTGTGCCGAGGTATGCGAGGCGCAACGATCGCGAACGGTGCGCCTGACGGCAGCACCCTATATTCTGCGCACGTTATGGCCTTAAAAGATTTCTGAAGACTTCGTACCTCACTGGTAGTTTTGTTGCCTCCACAAAGCGTTTTAAAATTTCCCGCCCCGGAAGATTTGTTCGCCATGTTCCGTCTGCAAAGCATTCCTCAAAATCAGCACGCATTTTTTGCTCCAGCTCTTTTAGCGCCTGCTCAGAAAGCTCCTCTTCCGCTGGTGTTAGTTCATCGTTTAGAGTCAAAGAATTAACCGTTTCGGAAATAATTTTGCTGTCGAGCAAGTAGTTTTCGATGTGATAAACATCCCAAGACATTCTGGTTATCGCATCAGCACCTCCCGGTCTTTCATCACTATCTTTGTCTGTTAATGCGTAAAACTTCGTTGGGAGGTCACCATTTTTGTAGGCCCGCTCGAGAATTTCATGCAAGGCGTTGACACGAGTCTTATTGGTGCCAGATAAGAGGTTAATGCCTCGTAACTCATTCCTAAATAGTGAGGCGACAATTGTTTTATCGAAGTCCGAGTCTCCGCCTCCTTCAAATATTATGGCTTTTCCTCCTGGTCGATATGCTGCCAAGTCTCCAACGAGGTCCGCAACAACGATCTCAAGATCGGCACTCACAGTGAGAGGTCTGAGCTGGGAAGTCTCAGGGTTTTGGGAGCCGCAAGGAATCATATGAAAAACATTGAACCCAGGCTTTCCAACAGCCTCACGGATTAACGCATCCGAGTGAGTTACAAGCCATAATTGGTTCTGCAAAGCCTCACCCAAATGCTTACGGTAGAACTCAGGGAGACCACGAATCAATCGTGGGTTTAGATGTAGTTCTGGCTCATCAAGGAGAATAATCGAGTCTCTCGGCGCTGAGCTTCTAATTCTCAAATAGCCATATAAGATTTCTTTTTCACCTGAGCTTAATTCATCTAGGTCATGCTCTGTTCCGTTTGGCGTGATTACAGGAAAGGAAAGACTGCCGTCAGGTGTCGGCTGCGGGCCTAAGAATTTCTTTTCAGGAAAGAACGACTCAAATAATTCTTTCAAAGTTTCTGAGAGGGAACCATTCGTCGAATCTATTGATCCGACTGACTTTTCTGCTAGTAGCTCCTTGACAAAGTTTCCAGCCATTTCGCTCTTAACGTTGGCGTATTTATTGTTGTAGTTATAAAGGGTATGTTGGCTATACTGCTGATTGGCCTGATCCAGACTTAGGTTGATGCCCTGCACATTTTCTCGACCGTAGTGTCTTTGAGCTCCGTGAAAGTCGATTACGCCAATCTCCCTTGGCTTGTAATTTGTAAATATGACAGTTAGAAGACGTGAGTCCGATATTTGGATGTGCCCATTCGGATTGATGATTATTTTCCCAATAATTTTCTCTGATGCGAGCTCGATGCGAAGTGATGGCAGTTCAGCTTGCACCCTTGAACTAACTTCAGGCTGTCTTTCGCGAAATTGATGTGCAAATAGCGCTTTCTGGTATCCTCCCCACTGAAACGCTTCAGGGAGAAGCATTTGCCAAATGGCCTCTTCTAGCAAGGCTTCAGCATTATTTGTTATATACGACTTCTCTGCGTCACGAAGTTTGAATATGCATTCAATTACAGCTGGTTTCGAGGAGTCATTGAAAAGACCTTTGAGATTCTTTGAGCCTCCGTGCAGTTGAATGGCGAACTCTCCGAAAAATTGTTGCCACTCATTTTGCTGATACCCTCCGTATGTACTCTTTAATAGCCTGATTGCATCAAAGAGGCATGATTTTCCTGAACCATTTTGGCCAGCAATAATTATGGTATCGCCAAGAGATGTTGCCTCAAGCTTCTGAATACCGCGAAAGTTTTCTATCGATACACTGTCTATCTTCATGATTTCCCTGTTTTGCCTAACAAGCTATTAACTGTTTATTTCCCAAGAGTAATCTTTTACACGCTATTTTTTTATTTGCTGAGCTGAGAATCTTTCCGTTTGTATATCACTGGGACAGTTAGTTACGGCCGATAATGATCTGATAGCGGACATTGAATCAGATTAGGCGATAGACCGCAAAGGGTCGATTGTGCATTTCCATACACCCAAAAGCCACCATTCATTACTTACCTAGTCGTATCGGAACCGGTGGCGGTACTCGTTGTTATGTGCTTCGAGCAAAGCAATCAGTCTTGCGTTTTCAGCTTGAAGATCGGATAAAAGCGCATTACTAGTCATCAATGTCTATTCGGATAACAATATTGCCATATCTTCGCCAACACCCCAGCCGACATTCGAGCCTTGCTTTGCAACTTGCTCGAGTCTGTGAACCGCCCCGGAAATCTCGGAGGCCTTAGGTTGTGAGTCATGCCGCTTTAGCAGACTCGGATAACTGTTGATAATAGATGGCCTCGGCTTCGGCAGGTGGGATATTACCAATAGGCCCCAGCAAACGTCGATGATTAAACCAATCGACCCAGGTTAGCGTGGCGAGCTCGACGGCTTCGCGGTTTTTCCAGGATTGCTTGTGAATCAGCTCGGCTTTATACAAACCATTGATAGTTTCGGCCAAGGCATTGTCATAAGAGTCGCCCACGCTGCCGACTGAAGCCTCAACGCCTGCCTCGGCCAATCGCTCGCTATAGCGGATCGAGACGTACTGTACGCCCCGATCACTATGGTGAATCAAGCCACCATCCCGCGCGGGTTGCCGGCCATTTAAAGCTTGTTCCAGTGCATCCAATACAAAACCCGTTTGCGCGGAAGACGACACTTTCCAGCCAACGATATAACGGGCAAACACGTCGATCACGAAGGCGACGTAGATAAAGCCTTGCCAGGTTTTGACATAGGTGAAGTCCGCCACCCACAAGGTATTCGGCCGCTCGGCTCTGAACTGCCGATTAACGCGATCCAAGGGGCAAGCCGCGTCGGCATCGCTGATCGTGGTCTTGATGGTTTTGCCACGCCTGACGCCTTTTAGCCCCAGACTGTGCATCAGGCGTTCCACGGTACAACGGGCCACGGCTAAGCCTTCACGCTGTAACTGAATCCAGACTTTACGAGCGCCATAGTTTTGGAAGCTTTCCTCCCAGACACGGCGAATCTGTTGACTCAACGCCTTGTCCTGCTTGGCTCGGGTAGAACGTAACTCGGGATTGGCTTTGCGCGCCGCATGCAGGTAATACGTCGACGGGGCAATCGGCAATACCTTGCAGATTGGCTCGACCCCATAGACGACGCGATGATCGTCAATGAACGCTTTCATCGTTTGGACGGGCGGTCGAGCTCCGCCTGTGCAAAATACGCCGACGCCTTACGCAGAATCTCGTTGGCCTGGCGTAACTCACGGACTTCGCGCTCCAACGCCTTGATCCGCTCCGATTCGCTGCTAGTCAGGTCCTTCGGCTTTACGGGGGCTGATTGCGACAACCTCAGCCAACGACGTAAGGTCTCAGCCGTACAGCCAAACTTGGCCGAAATCGATTGAATTGCTGCCCATTCCGACGGGTATTCATCTTGATGCTCCCGCACCATGCGAATCGCTCGTTCTCGAATTTCCGATGAATAATGCTTGGTAGTTTTCTCTTTCATTGCTCCATTCTCTCAAAGGTTGGAGCCTCCGAGAAAACCGGGGCGGTTCACTGTGTATAAAAGCTGGGCGTTTGGCTTCCGGCAAGGCCATGACATATTTCAATGCTTGTTCGAACATACGCACTAAGGCATCAAAATAGCCTTCATCGTCCATGCCGCAGTAACCCAGGAATACAAACACTTCCTCGCAATAAAAAACCGATAGTTCAGCCAGTCCTTCGGGTTGACCGAGCGCCTTTTTGTAATCGGTTATCGCTTTCTTCGCTTTGGCCACTGAAATAGGTTGATTGCGCATGACATCCGGGCAAATCCAGCGGGAAATCGTGTCTTTATAGGGTTTAAGAATATCCTCGCCCAACCCGAATCGTGCATGCAGAAACGTTTGATTATCTTTATTGGCTGCGTATAGATCCTGTATCAGCCCGATCAGACCAACTCGATCGACGTCAGCCAATTTGGATTTAACGTCGCCCCAGGATGCTTTGGATTTTTTCTGTTTGCTAGTGATTTGCTGTCGGTTGTTTTCTTTTAGTTCGTTTTTGCAATTACCCTAAGTTATATCATCAGCATTCAGCGCTAACCATCACAGTCAGATAGACTTGACACAGAATGGGGCTATTTTTCCCGAACGGGAACTTCGATACTTGTCTACCGTAAATTCTAAATTAATTTTCCCGTTCGGGAAATTAAACTTGCATATTGGTTGTTTTCGCCTAATAATTTCCCGAACGGGAAAAATCTGATGATCAACATTCACTCTACCCAACAACTTGGCCAAGCGCTGCGCGCCGCCCGCAAACAGCTCGAATTAACTCAATCCGAATTGGCGTTGGCGGCAGGTGTTGGCGTTCGCTTTATCGTCGACCTCGAAGCCGGCAAGCCGACCGTGCGCCTGGAAACGGTGATGCGCGTTATTGAAGCACTGGGTGGGCAGGTCATGCTCGATGGCCTGCCGGATATAAGCGAAGCACCATGAGTTATTTGCTTGCTGTCTATTTATTTGATCGTCGAGTGGGGGATTTGGCTCTGGTGGAAGGCAGACTGCAATTTTGCTACAGCGCCGACTGGCTGCAACAAGCCGACGCCGTCCCTCTGTCCTGTTCATTACCGTTGCAAGTAGAGGTTTTCAATGATCTGCAGGCGAGGCCGTTTTTTGCCGGCCTGTTACCGGAAGGCAAATTACGCCAACTGATCGCACGCCTGTTTCAGGTCTCGAAGCAGAACGACTTTGCCTTGCTCGATCATATTGGCGGTGAATGCGCCGGCGCCGTTTCGCTTTTGCCGCCAGACCGATTTCCCACTGTATCTGAACCAGCGAACGAGATAGACTGGCTATCCGACTCTGACGTACTGGCCTTACTCGATGAATTGCCGCAGCGGCCGATGCTGGCTGGTCAGGATGGTTTGCGCTTATCGTTGGCGGGCGCTCAGGATAAATTACCGGTGGTGTTTGATGGTCAACGAATCGGTCTGCCCCGCAATGGCACGCCCAGTAGTCATATTCTTAAACCGGCCATCTCAGCCGTTGAAGACAGTGTGATCAACGAAGGTTTCTGTCTGTCACTGGCAGATGCGATGCAATTCCAGGCCGCACAGTCGAGGATTTGTGCCGTTCGCGATCGTTCATTTCTGCTGGTTGAGCGATATGACAGAACTCAAGCTGCAAATGGCCAACGCGTGCGACTGCATCAGGAGGATTTCTGCCAAGCACTTGGCGTGGTACCGGAACTGAAATACCAGAACGAGGGTGGACCGGGTTTGGAACAGTGCTTTGACTTGGTCCGCCGCGTGACCCGACCGAGTGCGCCACAGGTACTACGTCTGCTGGATGCGGTCATTTTCAATGCCTTGATCGGCAACCACGACGCCCATGCCAAGAACTTTTCTATCTTGTATGCCGACAAGGGCGCAGTTCTGGCGCCGCTCTACGACGTATTGTCGACCGCCGTTTATCCCAGCCTGACGTCCAAGATGGCGATGCAGTTGGGCGGCAAATACAAATTCAGCGAAGTACAGGCAAGACACTGGGATCACTTTGCCCAAGCGGCGGGATTGTCGGTGGCACAAACCCGAAAACGTATCCTCGGCTTGTGCCAACGGCTACCAGTCGTCGCTCGCAGGTTGCAGACATCGGCGAATAAAGAATTCGCCGGAAACTCGGTGATTGAACAAATCGTACAGCTGATCGAGCAACGCGCGGCGCTGACAGTCAGGCGGTTCGCCGGGTTTGATTAAACTCCAAAGCTCTTGGATACGCGACACAGACTATAGCAAGGCCGGTGACTGTCACTTATTGAAATGCTTGGGGTGATCTAATTGATATTTGGAAAAATAGGATAGCTCGCTTTCCTCTGGTGATGCAGAGGGCAGATGAGAATAGAGCTTGTTGACCACATTTTTGAACCACAGTGGTCTGTAGATTAAGACAAATATCAGGATTGAGTCGGTGACCGGGACAGGGAGTATTTCCAAGCAGCCGATAGTGACTAAAACCAGAAACCACTTGAGGCGCCATAGCAGCGGCGGATTTCTGCGTTTAAAGTGAAATATTTTCTTCATGTTCAACCAGTTTTACCGAGGCGTTATTCAAAGGGAACGTGGCAATCATTAGGCATAAAAAAAGGACCAGGTGTAAACCAAAGTCCTTAATTTTTATGGTGCCTCAGACCGGAATCGAACCGGTACGACCTTTCGGTCGCGAGATTTTAAGTCTCGTGCGTCTACCTATTTCGCCACCGAGGCCTTCTTACTGATGAAGTGCGAAGGCCGCGAATTCTATAGCATTGATTAAATTTGTCAATTGAAAAATGGCAAATTAATGTCGGTTTATCCGTTCGCGATGGCAAATCCTAATAGGCCTTAAACCGCTTGTTTGATTCTGAGTAAGGCATTTTCCAGATTGGTCATGCTGGTGGCAATAGAGATTCTAATGTGGCCAGGGCAGCCGAATGCTGAGCCTGGCACTAGGGCCACGCCGGCTTTTTCGATTAAGAATTCGGCAAATTCCAGATCGTCGTTGATACCGTCCAGTCTGCTCAGCAGTTTTTCCACATTGGGGAACACGTAAAAGGTGCCGTCGGTGGGCAAGCATTCAATACCATCAATACTGTTCAGTTCGGCGACCACATAATCGTGACGCTTTTTAAATTCCACCATCATCGTGTCTATGCAGCCTTGATCACCATTCAGGGCTTCTTCGGCGGCTACTTGCGAGATCGATGTAGGGTTGGAGGTGCTTTGCGACTGTATGATACACATCGCTTCGATCAAGGGCGCAGGCCCTGCTGCATAGCCGATCCGCCAACCGGTCATGGAATAAGCTTTGGATACACCGTTTAAGACGATGGTGCGGTCGTAAAATTCTGGGTGAGCGTTAAGGATGTTGACGAATTCGCCTTTGTTCCAGAGGATCAACTCGTACATGTCGTCGGTAGCGATCAACACCTCGGGAAAATCCAATAATACGTCGCCCAGGGCTTTTAATTCATCCAGGCTGTAGGCCGCGCCAGTTGGGTTGGATGGACTGTTGATCACCAATAAGCGGGTCTTGGGGGTAATGGCAGCGCGCAGTTGTGCAGGAGTGATTTTAAAATTTTGCGCTTGACCGGCTTCTATTATCACGGGGACGCCATCCGCCAGCAGCACCATATCCGGGTAGGATACCCAGTATGGGGCAGGGATGATCACTTCGTCGCCGGGGTTCAGTAGTGCCTGTGCCAGATTGAAAAAACTTTGTTTGCCGCCGCAGGACACCAGGATTTGGTTGGCTTGGTAATCCAGGCCATTGTCGCGTTTGAACTTGGCGATAACGGCTTTTTTTAAGCCGGCGGTACCGTCTACTGCGGTGTATTTGGTAAAACCTGAGTTAATGGCTTTAATAGCGGCGGCTTTAATATGGTCCGGCGTATCAAAGTCCGGCTCGCCGGCACCCAGACCGATAATATCTTTGCCGGCAGCACGCATCGCGGCGGCGCGGGCGGTAATAGCCAGGGTAGGGGACGGTTTGACCGCTTTTACGCGGTTAGACAGGGTAATGCTCATGATGCCTCGGTCGAAATTCACTCAAATGGTTTGCATTATACGGCATAACGCTAAAAGCGCCTTATTCCTGAAACAATCTGCCGGCTTTTAAATCGGCAAAAACCTCAATTCGAAAATTTTAAGCGTCGATCTTCCGCGTAGGCCGCCAGCTCGTTCAGTATCGCTTGATTTGCATTGGGCTCCTCCCGCATCAGCGCAATTTTGGCAGTGAACTGTTCCAGCGTCAGCCCCCCGGTCGCCAGTGTACCGTTTAATTTGTCGCGACAATATTGTTGCCAGAGTTGGGCGTCTTCCTCAGATAAGGTATGCGGATAATTCCGGGCACGATAGCGAAACAGCATTTCCGGCAAACGGACATCATCGAAATCGGCAGCAAAGTCTGATAGTTTCTCGGGTTTTGCTTGCCTGATTCGCGTCATCATAGCTTTGTCGCTGTTGCTGAAAAATCCGCCGCTGTAAATCATCAAATCAGGATCGTTAGGTGAATCTTGATATTGACGGTTAAATACTTGCGACAGCTTTTCCGCTAAAGGTGGCGCAGTCTGAATCCGCTGCAAATTTGCTTCGCATCTGCCTAAATCCAGTTGCAACCGTTCGGCATCGGCTGGGCGTATCACCGACAAAGGCGCCAATACCGGGGCTTTGTTGATATGTACGGTTTTTAAGGGGATTCTGGCAACGCCTTCCGGCAGCGCGTCGCTGGCAACAAATAGCCGCTGCTGAATTTCTTCTGCACTTAATTCAAGCAAGGGGGCCGGATCGACCGAAAGGTCGTAAACGATGATTTCGTTGTTATTGCTTGGATGCTGCGCCAACGGCAGAATCACCGCCAAGCTATTATTCCGGGCCGAAAACCGACCGGAGACATGAACTAACGGCTTAAAGCTGCCGAGCTGTAATAGGTTTAGCGCAGCGTTTTTATATCGATTGATCAATAAGTAGTTGAATAGTTTTGGCTGCCGCTCATTGATTAATTTGGCCATTGCGATGGTCGCATAGACGTCCGATAACGCATCGTGCGCGGCTTCATGAACAATACCATTGGCTTTGGTGAGTTCTTCCAATTTAAAGCTGGCGACGCCGTCGGCATTGACCGGCCACTCGATACCTTCCGGCCTTAAGGCTTTGGCGGCCCGGACTACGTCGATAATGTCCCAGCGCGAGTTACCGTTTTGCCACTCGCGCGCATAGGGGTCGTAAAAATTACGGTAGAGCAGGGTTCGGGTGACTTCGTCGTCGAATCTGATACTGTTATAACCCACGCCGCAAGTGCCGGGCTCTGCGAGCTGCTGGTTAATCAAGGCGGCAAACTCCGCTTCGCAGACGCCTCTTTCCGCCGCCAATTGCGGGGTGATACCGGTAATCAGGCAGGCCTCTGGGTGTGGCAAGTAATCGTCGGCTGGTTGGCAGTAGGCCATGACGGGCTGGCCGACGATATTAAACTCGGCATCGGTACGGATACCGGCAAATTGACAAGGCCTGTCGCGTTGCGGATCGATGCCGAAGGTTTCGTAATCGTGCCAAAAAAAAGTTGCTGTAGTCATTAAATACGCGAGGATAGGCGGACAGAGTCGGGAAAATTTCCGCAAACATGCTTTTGCGAATACTTGC
This sequence comes from Methylomonas sp. 2F7, assembly GCF_057126975.1. Taxonomy (NCBI): domain Bacteria; kingdom Pseudomonadati; phylum Pseudomonadota; class Gammaproteobacteria; order Methylococcales; family Methylococcaceae; genus Methylomonas; species Methylomonas sp. 2F7. The sequence goes on along the minus strand of NZ_CP195203.1, from coordinate 2,263,088 downwards.
GGACAGATTTTATTTTATAATCGCCCGCTCCATTTTATGTGTCCATCATAGGAAAGTGTTATGAAAAAAACCTCGCTACTCGTTTCAACCGTTTTATTTTTGTTCGCCGGTTTAGCCAATGCGCATGGTCCGGTCAGAGCAAAAATGACTGCCACCATCACTGTCGATGCGCCAGCGGCAAAAGTGTGGGATTTGATCAAGAACTACGACGATATGTCTTGGCATCCAGGCATTAAAAGCGTGAAAGGCGACGGTACCAATAATAAAGGCGCTATCCGCGTTTTGACTTTGGCGAACGGCACTATCACCGAAGAGTTAAAAGCCTATGACGCCGCGAAATTTTCATACAAATATAAAATCACCGACATGAGCTCCACCGGCACCATCAAACATGCCGGCCAAGATGAACCGCTGCCTGTATTACCAGTCGGCAACTACGCAGCGGAGTTGTCCGTGAACGATAAAGGCGGTAAAGCCGAAATCGAATGGGTAGCTACTTACTACCGCGCTTATGTAAACAACAATCCACCAGCGGAATTGAACGAAGAAACTGCCGATAAAGCGGTTAGCAACGTTCTGAAAACCGGTCTGGAAGCGATTGCCAAAAAAGTAGGCTCAGGTTCCGCGACGGTTGAGATCGACATTAAACGCTAAGTTGTTGTTTCCGGTTCTCGGTAATTCGCGCCGAGAACCCTCGCTTCCCCTGCCTGTTATTCTCATCATGTGCATCAGATATTCGTTTTTGGTTTTTTCACTGCTGGCTGTATTCCTATCTAGCGCTAGCGCCGATTCGCGTGCCTTTATTACGAATCAGCTAGATAACTCGGTATCGGTAATCGATACAAAAAGCCAACAAGTAATAGAAACGATCAAAGTAGAGGGTAAGCCTGCCGGCGTTGCGCTGAATCAAGCGAAGAACCAAGTGTACATCAGCACCCCGGAAGGCGGCGGTTTTGCGGTTTTAGATGGCGAGAAACTAACTACTTTGACCAAGGTTAAGGTCGGAGGGGCGTCGCTGGGGATCACTGCGGATAGAAAGGGCGAGCTGGTATTTGTCGCCGATTGGTATGAAAACTCGGTGACGGTTTTCGATACCAAAAATTTTGCGAAGATCAAAACCATTACCGTCGGCAAATCGCCGTCTGGCATGACGGTCAGTCCGGACAATCGCTGGCTGTATGTCGCCAATCGCATCGACGATTCCATTTCGCAAGTCGATTTGAGTAAACTGACTATCCGCAATACCACCAAGGTTGGCGCGCATCCATTCGGCATTGCTGTGGACAGTCAAGGAAAACGACTGTACTCCGCTAACGTGGAAAGCGATAACGTGACCGTTTTGGACGCCCGTAGCATGAAGCGTCTAGCAACCATCAAGGTCGGCGCCAGACCGTATGCAGTTTCATTGGCATTGAACGACAGTCTATTGTTTGTTACGAACCAGGACGATAGCACGGTATCGGTAGTCGATACCGCCACATTGAAGCAGATTGAGGTCATCGCTGTGGGCGATAAGCCGGAAGGTATCAGCACGCATCCTGACGATCAAAAGGTCTACGTTGCCAACTGGTTTGACAACAACGTGTCCGTCATCGACGCAAAAACCCTGAAAGTGGTAAATACCATTAAAACAGGGGAGGGCAGCCGCGCTTTTGGCGAGTTCATCGCGCGCTAGGCGATTCGCCATTTTGATGGCCGCGCTTGTATGGTAGACTGCGCGCCGTTGCTAACCTCATTGAGAAATATATGGCTGAAACCGTTGAAGATTTAACCATTAGTTACGAAGACGGCGGCGTTGAAACTGTCAAGGAACTGGACAAAAAAATCCTGAGTAAGGGCGCGTGGGCCACGGTCATTTACCGTTATCAGGATTGGGAACCGGCTAAGAATCAATATAGCCAGGATAGATTTAGTATTCGCCGCTATCAAAAGCGCAACGGCGAATATCAACAAAAATCCAAATTTAATATTTCCAGCGAAAAACAAGCTCAAGAGTTAATCGACGCGCTACAAGGTTGGTTGGCGGAAGGCCAATAAACAAGCTTAGCTTGGCGAGGCCTAAACCGCCTCGCTACACTAATCCACCCATTCGTAAATCTCGGTCAGGGTCGGATCGCATTTGCAACAGCTGGTACCGCATGAAGAGCCAACTGGGCTTAATCGCACTTTGCCTTTGTTGATCCACTTGCCCAGCATGCCGCGCAAGGCATCGGCATCCATATGAAAATGCAAAACCAGATCGCTCAAGGTGGCCCGGCGTTTCTCCTGCAAATAGCTGCGTAAGTCGGACAGTATCATTGCGGGACTCCACTAGTTTGGCGCACGCCGTAAAATCTCAGCAGGAATAGTACCCCGGCAAAGATAAGCGTTAGTGCCAATATCCAGCCAATTGCCGAATTGGGGTGCTGGGCATAAGTCATGCCTTGGTAGAAGAGGGTGGCAGTCAGGTAAGCCACAAACGTAGTCCAGCACACCACGAATAAAGCCCAACTGCCGTTGGTTTCTTTATATATCGCCGCAGTGGCGGCTACGCACGGCGCATACAGCAAAATGAACAACAAATAGGCAAAGGCGCCGATTTGGCCGTCGAAATGCGCTTGCATGACGCCGAAGGTATCGAGTTTGACTTGCTGCTGTTCCGCTGCCGCAGCCTGGTCTGAGATATTAGCGATGCCCAACCCCAATGGGTCGAGCAGCTTGTCGGCAATGGCCGTCAGGTTGTCCGGTACCGTTTGGCAAGCCTCTAACAAGGCTTGGGTTAAATCAAAACTTTTCTCTTCTTCTGCATGATCAGATACAGCCATTTGACTGTACAACGCGTCCAGTGTACCGACTACCGCTTCCTTGGCCAGCACACCGGTAAAAATGCCGACAGTTGCAGGCCAGTTATCGTGAGCGATACCCATGGGCTGAAATACCGGCGTCAACGCACGGCCAATTTCGCTTAGTACCGATTTATCGCTATTTTCCTGGCCGAAACTGCCGTCGGTACCCAAAGAATTCAACACATTCAACACCAGTACCATAGGCACGATGACTTTGCCGGCGTTGAATATAAAGGTTTTTAAGCGTTCCCAAGTTTTGGTGTATACGCCTTGCAAAGTGGGTAAATGATAGGCGGGCAGCTCCATCAAAAAAGGCGTAGGGTTGCCGCGTAACAAGGTGTGGCGCATGATTAAACCGGTCAACACCGCCACTACAATGCCGAATAAGTACAAACCAAACACCAGATTCTGGCCGCCAACCGGGAAAAAGGCAGCGGCGAACAAGGCATAAACCGGCAGACGGGCGCCGCAAGACATGAACGGATTCATTAAATTGGTCAATACCCGGTCACGCTGATTATCCAGGGTTCGGGTCGCGATAATGGCGGGCACATTGCAGCCAAAACCGACGATCATAGGCACGAACGATTTGCCGGGCAGGCCGATGATGCACATGAACCGGTCCATCACAAAGGCGGCTCTGGACATGTAACCGGAGTCTTCCAGCATCGATAAAAAGATGAACAAAAAGCCGACGATGGGAATAAAAGTAGACACCACTTGAATGCCGCCGCCGATCCCGCTGCTGATTAACACAACCAGCCAAGCAGGCCAATTCATGCCAGTTAATAATTCGCTCAATCCGTCAACCAGCAAGGCGCCGACCGCTTTGTCGAAAAAGTCAACGAAAGCGCTGCCAATGTTGATGGTGAACATGAACATGGCGTACATCACCAACAAAAAGATGGGGATACCCAGGAAGCGGTTTAGAACAACGCTATCAATCTTGTCGGTGGTGCTTCGGGAAACTTCGTTGAGCTTACAGACGCTGGCTTGTACCAGCTGGTTTACCAATCCATAACGAGCGTCGGCAGCTAGGATGTCAATTTCATCTTGGGTTTCGACTTCGATGTCGGCACGCAATTGTTCAGCAACTTTTTGTAGTGCAGTACCAGCAAGTTGCTTTGCTAAAGTGTCGTTTTCGAGCAAACGCAGCGCAAGCCAGCGACTGTCGCAAACTAATTCTATGGATTGTTGCGAGAATTGCGGTTGCAATTGGCTTACCGCAGTTTCTATGGCCGGATTGTAATTGACTTGCAATGCGGGAATGGGCTTGCTGATGCAGGCTTTGTTGATAACGTCGCGTAATTCCTTAATACCGGCACCAGTTGCCGCGGTAACCGGCACTACCGGGCAAGCCATTTGTTTGGCGAGCAGTTCGATGTCGATCTTGATGCCGCGTTTTTTTACCGCATCCATCATGTTCAGGACCAATATCATCGGTACCCGCATTTCTATCAGCTGCGAGGTCAGGTAAAGATTTCGCTCTATATTGGAGGCATCAACAATATTAATGATTAAATCGGCTTGGCGGGAAGCCACGTAATCGCGGGCTACTTTTTCGTCTAGGGAGATGCTGTCGTCATCGGCCTCTAAAGAATAAGTGCCGGGTAGATCGACCAGACTTATATGCTTGCCTTGGTGCGTGTATTCGCCTGTTTTTTGTTCAACAGTCACGCCAGGCCAATTGCCGACATGCTGTTTGGAGCCGGTCAATGCATTGAACAGTGTGGTTTTTCCGCAATTTGGGTTACCAACCACGCCAACAGTAAAATCCATACTCATACTTTTTCTATAAGTAAGACCGACGCCTCGTTTTTACGCAGCGACAATGAAAAACCGCGAATTTTGATTTCAACCGGATCGCCCATCGGTGCAAAACGAGTAATGGTGAATTCGGTGCCAGGTGTTAGACCCATAGCCAACAACTTCTTGCGATAAACGCCACCCGATTGATCGAATCCAACTATACGGCCTGTATCGCCAGTCGCCAGCGTTTTAAGATATGTCGACATGCAAGCTAATTAATAATTGTTCTCATTAAGTTGCAATATAGCACATGATCCCAAAGGTACGACAGTATTAGTTTAAGGAATAGTTATAGAGAGCGCAAAATTCGCATAATGTATATTATGTCAAATTATACCTGGCATCCTTGTTGCGCTCTTTCGCTAATCGTTCATTTTCATAAACTTGTATCTGCTGGATATTGAGGGTTGATGAAACATTTCTGAATTGGTCAGACACAAGCTCTGGTTGCCTTATTCTGGAATGGGCCAGCAACGACGACGGTGCCGAACAGTACGGCGACATTCCGACCAAGGAAGCCTTGGCGGCGGTGGTATTGCTACGCGAGCACTTTCCACGACTGAAAATTCGCTTCGCACGTGCGCGGCTACAAGGAAAAAGGCAGTATTAACACCCCGCTGGAACTGGCGATTCAAAACGAAAATGACCGCTTTAGCCTGGCAATCGATGCGATAGATCGCATCCCGGCCTTGCAAGTGTCCGGCGCGCACGTCAAAGAAAAGCTGCGCGACCGGCAAATCGACTGCCGCAATTATGTCTACGAACAAGGCATAGACCGCTCGGAACACGATCAATGGCACTGGCTGCATTAAAGTTGACGATAAATAGCACGGTACAACTGCCGCATGCGCCGAATATGCGCGTCAGCTAACGGTTTGTCGCCGTAACGGGCCGCTTCGAACAAACCGGTAAATTCCGCGGCGCTGCGCCGCGCATCGCGATGCCTACGGCTGATTTGCGTCAGATATTCGCGGGTATTGGCGGTGTCGGCGCGAGGCACGTCGTGCAACGCAAACAAGCGCGACATCGCCCGGTAATACTGGCGGGCGGCGGTTTCGCCGCCGGCATGGTGGCCGATCACGCCCAAACGCAGGTAATCCCATTGGCTTATCAGCCAAATCACCCACGGAATTTCCCGCAACAAAGCCCCGAAAGCCAGCAAAATCGCCAGCAGAATTACAGCCAGTAATCCCAATATCGTCGCCAGCCAATGCTCGCGCAACCATTGTTTTAGCCATTCCCACCAATCGAAAAACACCGCAACGGCGGGTACCAAAGCCTGTTGTGCCGATTCGCTAAGGTCGGCAATGCGGTTGATCGCCGCCGCTTGCCAGACCGGCATATGAACTCGCTTAGCGGCGGCACGCATGTCCGCCGGGCTCGGCCAACGGCTGCTGCCCCCCTCGCCTCCACCCGACGCTTGTTGTTGCTCGCCACCCGCTTTTTCGGCTGGCTGACCGGAATCGGTTTGGCCGCCGCTGCCGGCTTGTTCGATATCGCCGCCGGGATTTTGCAAGCTGACCTGGCCGAAACGCCACTCCAGATAAGGCCAGTTGATTTGTGGCGTGATCAGATAAAGCCCGCCACCGATGAGCACGATGGCGGCGGTGGCCGCCAAAATGGCCGCGCCCTGCCCTTGGCTGCCGGGCCGGCCCAGACTCGACCGCTGCAAGTCCGCGTCGCGCCGCTGGACTTGCTCGGCAACCAGACAAAACACCACCGTCACAATATAAGGGGCCAGATAAAACAACATAGTCCAGTCGGCGCGGTAATGCGAGGCGGCGAACAACACGATCGCCAACGACACCAACAGACCAAGATTCATCTCGCGCCGGCCGGCGGTGACGCAATTGTAGGAAGCCTGCAACATCGCCAACAGATACAAACCGGCGCGCGGCATCCCCCAAATCGGCATAAATACCAATACGAACAGTAAAAAACCGATAAACAACACCGCCTTTTGCCACACCTTAGCCGCTCCCGAAAGCCAGTGGCTTTGCCGCCAACCGACAATGGACGTACCACCAAAGACGATAGCCCAGAACAGCATTTCCCGCGCAAAGCTGCCGTATTGGATATCCAAAAACGCATTGCAGGCGACGGCCAGCCATTGTGCTAGAAACAATCCTACATAGACTGGAAAACTCAGCGTCGATGCGGTCATCGGTTAAACAGCTCGGTTAAGTTGTCGCCTCGCCTTACCGTGACGCAATGCGCGCTCAATTCCAACAAACCGGCGCTCAATGTCCGGTTGCCGTTGTCGCGACGGGACACACTGGCGGCGTTTAGGAAACTGTCACGTTCAAAAAATACCGCGAACAAATACACGCCCTTGGCCCGCAGCAAAGCCAGCGCCTGCAGGGTTTCGGCATTGCGGTGTGGCGGCTCCGCCAATAACAGCAATACCGTTTCGCCGCGGATGCAATTCAACGCAATCTCGGTCAGCAATTTGGCATACGGCGTGTTGCCGTCTGCCTCTGCGACTGCCAGTGCGTCAAGAATGGTTTGATAATGAAAATCGCCCTTACCGGACAGAATCCGCAACGGCTGCGCGGCATTAGCCAACACGCGGCTGTGCATGTTCTGGCCACAGGCATAAGCCGCCACGGAGGCGGCAATGCGTATCGCGTATTCCAGGGTGCTGTGCTTGCCGCGGCCGATATTGGCATCCTTGGCTAAATCCAAGGCGATGCAGATGCAGGCTGACGCCAGGGGTTCGAACTCCTTGACCATCAACTCATTCACGCGTGCCGTGGTCGGCCAATGAATATGCCGAGGATTGTCGCCCCGCCGGTATTCGCGCAGGCCGGAAAACTCAGCAGCACCGGCGCCCTCCGGCAAACAATAACCACCTCGGTGAATCTGGCTGGGCGCGCCGAACAGCGGCAGCGATAGGATAGGAAATACCATCGGGTAAATGGTCAGGGTTTGCAGGGAACGATCAGCGCGGCTGCGCGACTCCGCCAAGCCCAACGGAAAGCTGGACGCCAAGCCCATCGGCCCCAGTTTATAAAAACCGCGCTTTTCGCACAGCAAGGGGACGTCGAAACTACGCACGCCGCGGCCCGGCACGTAAGCGACGCTGCCCAGCAATTTGTCACCGTCGTTGGCGCCTTGTTCTGCGGCACCGACGAACGGTAAGTGGTCGACCAACTCCACCATGAAGCGCGGCAGCCAGCCGCGATTTTGTACGTCGACCCGAAACACAATGGTTTCGCCTTCCAGCGCCCGTTGCGGCCCGATCCGCCGCACCGACAAGCGTTGAAGCAACCAACGCGGCCAGAGCATGCCGGTCAATAAGGCGGCGCTGAGCAATGCGGCGATCAGCCATGGCAGACTCTGCTCGCGGCTGATCGCTGCCAAATACGCGGCCAGCGTAAAGCCGCACAAGATTAAAAATTTCAGCCTCAGCGCCATTGCGGTCTAGCGATCAAACTACCGGCGGTGGCAGCCGGTCGAGAATTTCCGCGAGAATCTCGCCGGCATTGCGCCCCAGTACCGCAGCCTGTGGTTTGACGATCAGGCGGTGTTCCAAAATGGCTGGCGCGATGCTTTTCACCAAATCCGGCGACACGAAATCCCGGCCGCGCAAATAAGCCAAGCCTTGCGCACCGCGCGCCAGGGCCAAGGTGCCGCGCGGGCTGATACCCAAACGCAAATCGCTGTGCAGGCGGCTGGCGGCGCTGATGCCGACCATATACTTAGCCACGTCCATACTAATATGCACCGCCTTGACCTGAGCCCGCGCCGCCAGAATATCGGCTTCGGACGTGACGGCCGGCAAGCTGTCGATGGGATGAGTCTGGGTTTGTGCTGCCAATATCCGCATTTCTTGTTCGATACTGGGGTACTCCATCCGCAAGCGCATGAAAAATCTGTCCAGTTGGGCTTCCGGCAAGGCGTGGGTGCCGGCCATATCGATCGGGTTCTGGGTAGCCAGCACCATGAACAGTTTGGGAAGTTCATGTGTATGCCCGTCCACGCTGACATGAAACTCTTCCATGCATTCCAACAGTGCCGATTGAGCGCGCGGCGTGGCTCGGTTGATTTCGTCGGCCAGTAGTAAATGGGTAAATACCGGTCCCGGCCGGAATTCGAAATCGGCGGTTTTTTGATTGTAGATGGCGACGCCGGTAATGTCCGACGGTAATAAATCCGAGGTGCATTGCAGGCGTTTCATATCCACCGCCACGGAACGGGCTAGTGCCCTGGCCAACATCGTCTTACCGGTGCCGGGCACATCCTCCAGCAACACATGGCCGCGGCACAGCATCGCCACCACGGCCAATTCGATGACCGGCCGTTTGCCGATAATGACTTTTTCGACGTTTTCGATTAAAGAAAGCATGGCATCCATTAGCTCAGGATTGTCCTATTAAAGATATGGGCGGGAAATTAGAGAGCCAAGCTTAGCAGAGCCTGGCCGTTTGTCATTCCAGGCTATGGGTTAATGCGCTTGGCCGCGAATTCGGTATCGGAAAATAGCGCCAACACCGCGAATATCACAATCGCCACCAGTGTCGTGCCCGCTGCGGCAACAGATAAACCAAAAAACGTCAACCAGGAAACAAACGCATAATAAATGGCCGGCATGATGGCTTTATAACCAAAGGATATGCCTAAGACCCCGAGCAATAACCAGATGGCAAAATTCAAACCAACGCTTATCCGCGCCAGGTGATAAACCGGTTTAACAATACGGTCCTTACGCTTGCCCAATCCGAAAAATACCAGGCCATAGAGCACGATCAAAGCCGAACCGTAAACGAATAGTTCCGGGTGCTGGGCTGCCGACGTCGCTTGATCGAAGACATAAAGCACGCTTGCATTTATGTTGCTTTGCGCCAATAGATGATTTGCCAATGTCCCGGGATTCGTAGACTCAGCAACGTCTGGAATAAAATCCGGGAAATAGAAAACGGCTTGTTGCGGCACGATTAACGTCGCGTTGAGTAATGTATTCCGCGGATATTCAGCGGCCGGTTTGCCGTTAACCGACAATACGCCCGCCGTAAAACCGATTTCATCGCCGGGCATACCGACGATTCTGCTGATCTGCAGTTTGCCGGCAGCATCGTTAAAGCTGATCAAGCGTCCGGCTGCCAAATCGACTTTAGCGGACATTACCATAAAAGCGTTCTTGGACAATTCCTTGTATAAGGGATTGGGTGATGCCATGCGGCTGATTGGGTGGCACAAAACGGTATAAATGATCGGTAAGCCGAAAACGACCGCCGCCAGCAGGCTGAGTAGCGTTGGCCACAACGAAGATTGATTAACGCTCATAGTGATTCACCTCAGTTGAAAGCCCTAAAGACTAGCACAGCCTAAAAACCGTGCATGTCGGTGACGTGGACAGCTGGCTGTCCGGATTTGGATATGTCTAATTCTCCGCAATGTCTGGCACTTCATCAACAGCGCCGATTTAAATTCGCTGTTGTGACTGTTGACCAAAAAGGTTTGCAAAAGTAAAAACGCTGCTTGGCCGGCAAAGGTTGGAAATTTTTGAAAAAACTAACTTACGCTGTGGCGACCAGCGAGCAGGCTTTGTTGCAACTTGTTGTCGTCGACCCATAAGTCGCCAGCCAACAATTGGGCAATCTGAGCTTTCAGTTCGGGCGCGCGGTCAGCTTCGAAAAATAAGTTATGGACTATGTTGGAATGATAAAAGCGTTCTACGAACAGGCGCATGGTGTTGAAGCCTAGCAGGTAATGGTAGTCGTCCTCCGCGTGCAACTCGGGGTCGGCTTCCCATCCTTCGGTAAGCCCGAAATGGACGCGGTCGGCAACGCGGGCGGCGCTGGTGAGCGCCAAAAATACGCCGGACGAAAACACCGGATCGAGGAAGCCGGCCGCATCGCCGCAGCAGGCATAGCGAACACCGTAGCGGCTTTGGTTGGTGTAACTGAAATCCGCTTCGACCCTTACCGGCGCGAATTGCTCCGCTCTTGTTGTTAAACGACTCAGGAGCGGCGAGGCCGCCAGATAACGGCGCAACAATTCTTCCGCATCGCAGTCCTTGGGACGCGCTTTCTGTACTACCAAGCCCACACTGAGGCGCCGCTCGGCCAGCGGAATGATCCAGATCCAGCCGATGTCCACGACCGGCACGTATATATTACCGGAACGGAACAATTCATCGGCCTCCTCGCCCGGTTGAATGTTCTCGAAGTGGGTGTATACCGCAAACTTACCCAAATTTTCGATCCGTTTGATGCCTTTGTCTTTTCGGCCCATCAGCGCGCTACGTCCGGTGGCGTCGATCAGATAGCGGCAGCGGTATCGGCTTTTATCAGACACAATGCTGACGTCGTCCGCTTGACAGGAAACATCCAATACTTTTTCTTGCTGATGGGTTTCGACACCGTGTTTCGCGGCGTTTTCAAACAGCATTTGGTCAAACGGTGCGCGCTCTATTTGATAGGTTTTGCGGTGTACGCTCAGCGGGAAATACATACGTTGTTCGGTAGCTTCGTCCATAAATACCGCGCCGTTTTTCGATATATTGCCGGCACTCCAATCTACGCCCAAACGCTGAATAATGGGCTCACTGAACGGCAGCATGGATTCGCCAATATGAAAGCGCGGATGTTTGCCGCTCTCCAGCAGCAAAACCTTATGACCATATTGCGCCAGCAAGGTCGCTGCCGTCGAGCCGGCCGGGCCGCCACCGACGACCACCACATCATGGTCAAAACTGTTTTGCTTGTTGTTTATCATCTTTAAAGATTGATGGATTAGTCGTTTGGATAACCGTCTTCCGCAGCGTTGTAAATGGCGCGGTAAACAGTCCAGTGCACGCCACCGATACCGGCACCGGTGTAAGTAATGATGCCCACACCTTTGTAAAACTCATCGGTGCGCATCACGTCCGGACCAAAATAAAACGGAATCCAGGCTTTGCCGGTTTGGTAAGACTTGGTGTCGGTGGGTTGGCCGAGAATTTCATGAACCTGGCCCTGGGTCATGCCCAGTTTGAGTTTGGCGAACGGGCTATTGGCGGGGAAGTTGCCGTCAATTCGCGAGTCCGGCGCGGTACTGGACTGAGCCGCTGGCGCGCCTGCTTGCGCGGGTGCTTTATTGCTGGATGCGCAGCCAGCGCCCAGCGTTAAAGCGACGAAGAATGCTAATGTTTTATAGTGCTTCACAGAGATACCTTCCGGTTAATTTTGTTAGCGGTCAATAGTAGTTCAGTTACCGCGATTTTTCACCATCGTCTGTTTTCGTATAACAAGATGCCACTATTCATAACCACCCACATTAACTTGCCAACCCGGTGTATGCGAGGTTAGTGCGACGGCTTGCGGCATTCTTCCAGTTAAAGCCGCTTCAAGCAAAGGGATTGCAGCCAAAATTGGCATGCTATTTACCGAATTAGTCCAGGACGCCGGAAAAATGATTTCGCCAACTTGCGGTCTGCCAATGTGCATCAGACGTCCGTCTACTGTTCCGGCCGCCAATAGCAAGGCATAGGCAAAAGCCGGATTACCGGAACCGGGAGCCAGATAGCCCGGCCATACCTCATCGTAACAGACCAGCAATAGCTCGCCGCTCTCACAAGACAACTGGCACCAGGCCTCCAACAAAGCCATTGCCAAGGTATCTGATCCCGCCGCCAGAGCAGTGGCAGGCTGGATACATTGCTGAGCGATACTCCAATAACCCGCCGCAGTATTTTGTACGGAATTATGGAAAGCGCTGGGAGACATTACCCCGTCTGTTTTGACCAGTTCGTTACAAATCTGGTCCGTGGTGTTTATTTCTCCGGCCACGCTGGCAAATATCGCAGGTAAGCTTGATGGCGAACGCTGTGCTTGCTCGCAGGCAGTGATTGCCGCGCTGAAGGCCATTTGCATCGCCTGGCTGCTACGCCGGCGCAATAGCGGCGGAATAGTCTCGCGATTAATATCATAGGCCGGAAACGGCAGGCTGGCCCGAAATGCGGCGTCCGGCGCACAAACGCCCACGCCAAGCAGACTCATGCATTCCATTAAGCGGCCTCCAACAAGACACTGGCATTGTTGCCGCCAAAGCCAAATGCATTGCTCAAGATCAGTCGGGGGCTGACGTTCAATGCTGGCGCTGCGACAAGCGGAAACCGGCACTCGGGGTCTGGTACTTGCAAACCGCAGGTGCCTGGTAAAAAACAGCGCTCCAAGGCCAACAGACTGACCACGACCTCCACGGCACCGGCCGCACCCAAAGTGTGACCGAGCAAACCTTTAACACCGCTACAGGGCGGCGGATGAGGAAACAAGCTGGCCACCGCTCTGGCCTCGGCGAGATCGTTTAGGGTGCTGGCGGTAGCATGCAAATTGATGTAATCGACCTCGCTAACATCGTGTCCTGCGAATCGCAAGGCCTGCGCCATAGCGGTGGCGGCACCAAGCCCCTGCGGGTGCGGCGCGCTCATGTGGTGGGCGTCGGAAGACTCACCCACCGCCAAAAGGCGGGGCCTATTTGCATTCTCAGCGCCGGGCTTTTCCAGCAATAGCAAAGCCGCGCCCTCCCCTATGTTGATGCCTTGGCGCCCGGCATCCATGGGATGGCAAGCCTCCGCAGAGATAAGTTGCAAACTGTTGAAACCGCGCAGCGTCAATCGGCACAAACTGTCTACACCGGCGACCAACACCGCGTCGCAACAATCTGAATTAAGTAAGCGTTGCGCAGCAGCCAAGGCTTTGGCGCTGGAGGAGCAGGCAGTGGAGATGGCATAGCACGGCCCTTGCAAACCCAGTTCCAATTGCAAAAACTCGGCAGTCGCTTGGGCGGTCTGTACCTTGGTGAAATGGAAATCACTGGGCATTACGCCGTCCCGGTGCAACCGAGCATAAGCGTTCTCGGAATCGTAAATGCCGGAAGTACTGGTGCCCAATATCAAACCCACTCTTGCCGCCCCGTAGTTTGCTATCACCCGCTCTACATCGGCACGAAAACCACCTTGGTTCAGGGCCTTTAAAGCCAACCTGGCATTACGGGAGTCGTAGGCTTGCAAGCTAGCACTTATTTCCGGTAAAGGTGATATTACTTCGCCCACTAGGGTATCAAAAGGAATAGCAAATAATGTTAGCGGCTTCAGACAAGTTTGGTTAGCAAGCAGCCTGGCATACAAGGCTTCCACATCATCACCGGCAGTGCTGACGCACTGGTAGGTCGTAACGACGACGGGAGAGATCAGCGGTGTGATAGTCATTAATTCTTTGGCTTTTGGATCAGTAGAGGGCAAAGCAGAAAACCCAAGGTAACCCCCAAGCTTACCGAGAGCGCCAGAATTGGCAAGGTGGGTGTTTTACCCAAGCCCAGCGCACCGAAGGACGCAATGGTTGTTAGGGTGGACGAGGCAATGGCGTGATAAGTCACATCAGCATCCTTGCCGCGATTCTCGATAAAAAAGATGCCGTAATCCACGCACAAGGATACCGATAACAGCAGGCCGATGACGTGTAAGAAACTGACTTCCTCACCCATCAGCGCCCAGGTGGCAAAAATGAACAGCACGGAGGCCATGGAAGGCAGCAAAGTCAGCAACACCTTACGCAGATCGCGTTGTTGTAGCCATATAAACAAAGCCATTACGCCGATCCCGATACCCAGCATCACTAAAGAGCGATCGCGATATTTGCTCGCCAAGTGATCGAGTTGATCCTTTTGACTGAAGTAACGCGTGCCTTCCAAGCCAGCCAAACCGGCTATCAATTTTTCGGGATCGTGCTCACCCAGCCACAGCGTCAACATTACCCCAGTTTGGCCGTTCACTATTTGCCCGGACAGAATGTGCCTTACCGATGATTCCATAACTTGCGCGGGTAACAATGGCTCAGGTGCCGCAGATGACAAACTTCCCAATTTTTCAACTGACAGGCCCGCCTTGGCTAAACCCGCTTGCCAGGCTTGCTGAAACTCCGGCGTCAAACCCTGTTGATAAACCTTATGGTTCTGGGTTTGCAATTGTGCAGATACCAGCCACGGAAACAGACCATGATATTCGCCAAGCACACCGTCCTGCCGCAAGGACTGCAAGCGCCGCTCGGCGGCTTCTGAACGTTGTAGCGCCGTTTCCCAGTCGTCAGCTTGGATCAATACAAAACGGCCCGGTTCGATACTGGAAAAGTGCGAGCGCACCGCCGCATCCTGCTGTTTCAACACATCCATGTCTACCGCCAACTTCTGCATGTCGTCCATCCAGCGGATTTGCGGCAGGCATAGCCCCGCTAAAACGACGCTAAGGGCGAAAAGACCCAGCAAGACCTTTCGGTAACGCCCGCAAAAATCCACCCAAGCCGCGATGCCGGGCAAATGCGCAGAGTGCAGTGCAGAATTCGTCAGTAAGGCCGGCAACACCCAGCGGGTCAAACCCAATGAAGCGGCGATGCTGGCCACGGCAAACACCGCAATTTGCTCGAAGCCGGGAAACCCGGTAAAGCCCAAGGCACCGTAGCCGATCACAGTGGTCAAGCCGCCCATTAACAGGCTGGGCCACAATAAGCGGACCGCTGAGAGTGGCGTGTTGCGGTGCTTGGCGCAATGTACCATCACATGTATCGGATAATCGGATGAGATGCCGATCAAACTGGCGCCCAAAGCCAACGTCAAACTATGGACTTGCGGGAAGACCAACGCTGTCGCCAAGGTGCCGATCACAAACGAAGCGCCCTGCACCATCATTACCCAGTGCAAGGCCGAAAACGAATGAAACAGGAATAGAAACACCAAGGCCACGGCCAGGCTGGATACCACCGAAACCAGCGTCACATCCTGACTAATCTCGCTTTGCGCGGCCACGCTGAACACCGGCACCCCAGCCATCGATAACTTAAATATGCCACCGGCTTCTGCATTCAAACTAGCAAAATTGGCGCGGATCGCCGTTTGCAAGCGGGTTTGCGCCTCGGAATCCAGCGCAGCCGGACGGCTTTGCAGGATTAAAGCACCGCCGCTGCCGAGCTTGGCTTGCTGCTGAAATTGGCCCTGCAAAGCCTTGAAGCCGTTCAGAGACAGCAGCAAAGGATCCTGTTTGGCGATGGTTTTCACAAAGCCGCCTTGCGGCGACAGCAGGGCTTGTTTCAATCCGTCGGCCTTGGCCTCCAACTGGGTCGGTTCAAACAATTCCGGCGCTTCTGCTTCCGGATTAAGGCTGAATATGCGGGCGTGGTGTGGCGCATACGAGGCAACGGCATCGACCCAATCTCGGGGCGGCTGATCGGCCGGCCAAATCTGTTCCACCTCATCAAGTTTGGCCAGCTGATTCACCAGTCGAGTGCTGAATGTGGCGACGGAAATGGGGGGGTCGCCGGTGTTACTCAGACTGGCCGCTGTGGCTGGATCGGTCTTTTCGATGACTAGTAAGTAGCGCCGCGATAATTCACCAGACTTCAACAAGCCAGCCAATAGCCGGGAATCCTCGTCGTCCGTGGCGGTAAAAAACGCGTTCAGGTCCGTCTCGACCTTGATGTGCCAGAACGTGATCGCCAATAACAACGGCAACAGCAGCACAAACCAGCGCTTTCTCCAAACAAAAGACACGCCCTATTCTCCGCTGGCTTCCCGCAACAAACGCTGGAGGGAATATTCCTGTTGCTGGGCTGCGGTGGCTTTCTGCATGCGGTACTCGGTGGATTCGCCGTCCGACTGCTTGATTAAAATGCGCCGTTGTTCGTCTTTGTCATCGCCGGATATTTCGATAGAAGGGAGATCATCGCCGCTCAGCTCCGGTTTCGGCGTAAGCCGCAAAGTCCATTGCGGGCCTTGCTTTTCGGCGGCGATGGCATAGTTAAGCTGCAATTCTTCGGTACGGCCTTGCAGGATGCTGCGAAACACCTTGATTTGCTCGCCCGCAGGCCCTGCCGAATCCAAAGCCGCGCTGTGGCGCTGGTTTTGCTGCGGATCCCAGTAGAGCATGCGCTGTTCGGCGATAGCCATGATTACCCGCGTGGGTTGCAGTTGCAATTTGACCAGACTGCCGTCAGCCCCAGATAGCATCTGACCTTGGCCATGCCACGGTTCGTTAGCCAGTTCCAGTATGCGCGTTTCTTCATAGCGAAACTGCGCCTGACCCTTTTGGCGAATGCGCGCCAGCAATTCGGTCAGCACGCTGTCATCGGCCGATCCAGCAATTGGCAATAAAGCCAAGAGCAAGAACATCGCGCGTTTAATCGTCATCCCTTAAATACCTTATGGCCGTTCATAGCGATGACTTTAAACGTCTCCAATGCCGGCGGAATCTCCAAATCCGGAAAACGCCGGTGCCGGTAAAACCATTCACCGGTTCCGAGTAACCCCATCAACCCATACACCACCACACCGGTGTAAAGTGCCCAAGCGGTTTGCCCCGCGATAGCCGGCAGGGCGGCGCAGATGACTATATTAGAGGCAAAAAATAAGGTCCATATCCAGGTCAGATTCCGGCAATAGTCGGCAATGCCCGGCACTAACTCGGGAAATTGCAAACGCACCAAGCGTTCGATAAACGAAGGTGGCGACCACAGGGTATGCCCGAATAAGAATGTCAGCCACAGATAGGCGAATGATGGCACCAGCCAGACAAAATAAGTCGTCGCGAAATAGGCGCCGGCTAGTAACACCGCAGCCAGTAAAAAACTAGTTAAGCGTGCAACTAAGCCAGACGCGGTAAAACCGCGCCACAGTGTCAATGCTGCAAATACAATGAGTTCAAAGCTGGCAAAGCCCAGGCCGGCCAGATAAGCACTGAGGAAGGGATAAGCAACAACAAAACCGGCGATAATGATCGGTTTGACGACATTACCCATACTTAACGGGTGCGATTAGCGGCGACGAAGTCTGCGAGCGAGCGGAGGGAGAGAAAAATCTGATTGTTGCGTTCGTCGCCGGAGGTGATCTTGATACCGTATTGACGGTCCAGCATCACGCCAATTTCCAGGGCGTCGATGGAGTCCAAACCCAGTCCACCACCAAATAAAGCATCATCCGGCGACAGGTCATCCGGGACGATGTCTTCCAGGAGCAAGCCTTCGATAAGCATGGTTTTCAATTGGCTGATCAAGTCATCTGACATGGCTGTTTAAATTCCATTAATAAACGCCGGATTCTACACAAATTCCCTTAGAGGTTCAAAATCACTTGGATTGCGGCGCAGGCAATGCCAAAATTGCCAAACGCTTAACCACTCAACACCCCATGCCGATAGATAGATACGTGCGTCCTTTCCTGGCTTTAAAAATCCTGTTATTCACGTTACTCGTCCCTGGTGCGGTGCTGATTTACGTGCCTTATTGGTTACTTTCCGATCCGAACCGCAACTTGCCGCACGCCAATCTGGCATGGGCTCTGCCCTCAGGACTTTTTATCATCCTGGGTTTGGCTATTTATCTGCGTTGCGCTTGGGATTTTGCCGTCGAGGGCTCGGGTACTCCGGCTCCCATCGATCCGCCGAAGACACTGGTCGTGAGTGGACTGTATCGCCGGACCCGCAATCCGATGTTTCAAGGTGTTCTAATGCTGCTAATGGCGGAATGTGTGTTGTTTGCCGATCCGGCCCTACTGATTTATGCCGGCTCGATTGCCCTGTTTTTTCATATTACCGTGGTATTTCGCGAAGAGCCGGACCTCGCCAGCCGGTTTGGCGCGTCTTATAAACTCTATTGTCGACAGGTGCCGCGCTGGGGCTTTGCGTTAAAAGCCTTTTCGCCAGAGCCCGTTTGATGCGCGTGATGCGCTTTGCATACGATTTCTTTCTTAACTTATTCACCATTTCACTGCCATGAAGGAAACACTGAAGAATTTCATCTTTGCCGAGCTTATTTACCATGAAGATCCAACCTCATTCGGCGATGACGATAATCTGCTGGATGCGGGGCTGGACAGCATGGGTATCATGCGTCTGATCATGTTTGCCGAGAAGGAGTTTGGGGTGACGCTGCCGGACACCGAAATCGAACCGGATAACGTCGGCAGCCTGAATTCTCTGGAAAACTGGCTCCGCCGCAGCGGTTACGCCGGATGACCAATTCCACGGAACAGCTGTTCAATCCTGGCGATTATTTTACCTACGTACTTGATCAGGAGATTCGTAATGCCGGCATGCCCGGCGGTTATTGCGGATTTGCGCTGCAACTGGCGGAAACGCCTGATTTGTCTGGCCTACAGAATCGACTGGATTTACTGGTAGAACGCTTTCCGCAAGCATCCGCCAAAATCGAGCCGCGCGGCAAGCGCTTTGCGTGGGTCGCCACCGGCAAGCCCATAGCGCTGGAACTTCATGAATGCCGGGCGGATGCCGATGAAGCGGACGAATCGCAACGCATATTGTTGGAGATTTTCAATCGCCCGGAATCCCGGCCGCTGACCGTACACTGGATAGCCGGTGCAGACGGCGGCACCTTGCTGCTCATCTGGCTGCATCCGCTGTTAGATGCCCGTGGCTGCAAGATATTATTGGATTTCCTGTCCTCCGAGCGGCCGGAAAGCTTTAAAGATTCGCCGTCGCTGATCGAAGCCAAATTGGCGCAATGGAGCTTTTGGAAAAAACTGCAATTATTCTTCAAAGCCAAACGCCACAACACGCAAGCCAATAGCCTGGACAGTTGCCTGCCTACTCAGGTTGAACAAGGCCCACAACGCCTGAAATTGAAATTACAAAGTTTCGATGCCGACCAATCGCAGCGCATTGCCAAGTTGGCACAACAATACACTGGCCTTACTGGCCGCACCCTTTATTACCTCGGCTGTTTCATGCGGGCGATGGAACTGGTGGGACCGCCGGCGGCAAAAGACGGCTATTGCATCCCTTATGCGTTTAACTTGCGTCGGCAGAATGCCCCAACACCGGTGTTTGGCAACCATATCGGCTGCTTGTTCGCCCGCGCTACTCGTCAACAAGTGCGAGACCGAAACGGCTTGTTTGCACATCTACTCAGCGAACATAAACAAGTGGTTAGGGATGAGCTGGATCTGGCTTATCTGCCGCTGATGTGGCTGGGCCAATGGCTGGCACCGGCCAAGTACGCCAAAATCTTACGCAAGCAACACAGCGGCGGCGAATTGAGCTCACTGTGGTTTTCCGATATCGGCGAGTTGTCCTGGCGCAAGACGGGCTTTCTCGGCGTTCCGGTTAGCAATATGTCGCTGCTGTGCTGGATGCCTCTACCGCCGGGTTTAGCACTGTTAGCCTGCCAGCTTGAAGGCAAGCTGGTTTTGTCCTATAGCTACTTATCGCCGGCGATAGACGAAGCGTGGCTGGATAAAGTGATGGCGAAGATGAACACGGAGTTGTTGGAAACCGGGGAGAACTGAGTGATCTATCGCTCCCACGCTCCAGTGTGGGAGCGATAATCAGAACCTTCATTTTTTTAGCGAAACCTAAACAGATGTTGCTAGCGCCATTTCTAAACCAATGCCAACACCAACCCGACGCGCTGGCTTTGCAAGAGCAAGATCGGCAAGTCAGTTATCGGCAATTGCTACAACAAGCGCAAACTATCGCCGTCGCCTTGCAGGCAAGGGGCATCCAACCCGGCCAGCCAGTAGCGATTCATCTGGATCGCGGCATAGACGCCGCCAGCGCGCTGTTCGGCGTTCTGCTGGCCGGAGCCTGTTATGTGCCACTGGACTTGAAAAACCCAGCCTCCAGACTGAGCTTTATCGTCACTGATGCTCAGGTTTGCGCAGTCTTAGGCTCGGGTTCCGCGCCGGATTGGTTGGATGAAAACTTGTGGTTGGACATTGCCAGCTTTAGCGAAGGCGTTCCGGAGCCAATCGAAATTCCCGCCGAAGCGCTGGCCGCGATTTTGTACACCTCCGGCTCCACCGGCCAGCCGCGTGGCGTAGCGCTCAGTCACCGAGCGATTTCGGCATTCGCTTCATGGGCAACCGGCTTATTGAAACTAACAGCTGCCGACCGCATCGCCAGCAGCGCGCCGTTCTTCTTCGATCTATCCACCTTTGATCTATATGCAGTATTAGGCGCCGGCGCCAGCCTGCATTTCGTGCCATCCGGTTTAACCATGGCCCCAGCCCGTTTGAGCACCTGGCTAAGCGAACATGCTATCAGTGGCTGGTACACCGTGCCCTCGCTGCTGGCCTTCCTGACCTATAAAGGCAACTTGGCGCAAACACCTTTGGCAGCGTTGCGCTTTCTCATCTTCGCCGGCGAAGTGTTTCCCACCCCGGCGCTGATCGATCTGGCCGCCGGTTTGCCGCAGACGGCCTTGTACAATTTCTTCGGCCCTACCGAAACTAATGTCTGCTGCTATTGGCCGGTGGCGAGGGAACGCTTGATCGCGGAACAATCCATCCCCATCGGCCTGCCTGCCGCTGGCTGCGAACTATATATCGACGCCGAAACCGGCGAGCTCTGGGTACGCGGACCGACGCTCGCCAGCGGCTACTGGCGCGACGGTCACGTGAAGTATTTTATGAACGCTGACGGTTGGTATGCCACTGGCGACCGCGCCAGCCAGGAACAAAACGAATACCGCTTCCATGGCCGCCTGGGCCGCATGCTGAAATGCTCCGGCTACCGCGTCGAACCGGCGGAAATTGAAGCAGTTGTGAATGCCATCCCCGGTGTCAAAGCTTGCGCGGTGATCGGCATAGACGATCCGACTGCCGGCCAGCGTCCGGCATTAGCGGTGGTTTTAGAACTGGGAATGAGCATCGCCGAGGTGCGCAAAACACTGAATATACAATTGCCGGCCTACATGCAACCGAGTCGTTATCTGGTTTTGGAGGAGTTGCCGCTATTGGCGAATGGGAAGTTGGATTACGGCAAAGTGCGGAGCTTACTAGTAGCGTAAAGTTTAGGCGGAAAACCATCAGACTGCGTTTATTGCTGGGCATACTGCAATCGGCGATGATATACGGAAACTTCACAATCATTTGTTGGAGCTCGATGGTGATTCACGAATCGCACTACTGGAAAGCACCGTTGGTTAGAGCCGCTGGCTGGCTCAATCTATTGCGAGTCAATGATAAAAACAGCGAGGCGGCATTGGCGCGCGCTGAACGCGAAATATTTATCGGCTTCTATGCAATCAGGAAGCTACTCAGCACATTCAAACTCTCTGAGTCAACGAAGCAACTCAAATACGAAATTGAGTGGTTTCCGGGTAAGCCGGGGCGGGCGGTCGACTACTTCAATCGAAGTGAGATCGACGAGCTATTCGACCTAAATCAGAAGTCAGTTGAAACTCGCGACATCGGCTTTCTCTGCAATCAAGTAGTGCACAGCTTCATCTTCATTATTACGCTCGGTGAGAAAGGCGAACTGGAGGGGTTCTTTCTCACTTCTGACACCATGCGCTATAGGCGGCTTTACTTTGTCTCAATCGGTTCAGTTCTTCATGCTTTTCGCACCGTTGGGAAAGACTACCCCTCAAAGCAGAGTCTCAAACGAAATGAAGAGACTGGCCAATGGGAGGCATTCGACGGCGAGCCCTAACCCTTCAATCAAGAGGACGTCACCAGGCAAGCCGCGCGCCGCCTCTTATTGAATTCCAGCGAGCACCCAATGGGCCGAAGCGGTTACACCATCACTGAACCTCAGCAAGCGCATTTTATGACCTGCACGGTCGTTGAGTGGCTGCCGGTATTTACCCGACCGGAAACCGTGCAAACCCTGCTCGACTGCTGGCAATTTCAACGGCAACAGGTCGGTTTGAAGCTATACGGTTACGTGGTTCTGGAAAATCACCTGCATTTCATCGCGCAGAGCGCTGCACTGGATAAATGCGTTGCTAGTTTCAAAGCCTTTACCGCGCGGAGAATCATAGATCACTTGCAGGCAAAACAAGCCGAACGCTTGTTGCAACGATTGCGGTTTGCCAAATGTGCGCACAAGCGTGATCGGGAGTTTCAGTTCTGGCAGGAAGGTGTGCATGCGGAGTTGATTCTTAGTGAAGCAATGATGCGGGAGAAATTGGATTATATTCATGCCAATCCGGTGAAGCGGGGTTATGTGAGTTTGCCGGAGCATTGGCGATATTCCAGTCCTTCTAACTATTTGGGACAGGACGGATTGATCGAGATTGACGTATGGTAATTGTGACGCTGGAGCGTCTGAGGCTGCATTCCCACGCTGGAGCGTGGGAACGATAAAAATTCGTAGCCGGGACGCTGGAGCGTAAGAACGTACATAAGATACACAACATTTGGCTTACTTTATGACCTCCTTTAGCCTGATCGACGCCGCCGAGCATGACAAACAATTCATATTTGACGCGTTCAAGCTGTCGATGCGCGATTACGTCGATTGGGCATGGGGATGGGACGATGAATTTCAACATACCGGTTTCTGGAGAAACCTTCAGGTGCAAAACTTCAAATTGATTTGCATCGGCGAAGAACCTGCCGGGGCTATCTATGTGCAGGAGGGCGAGCAAAGTCATTGGGTTCGCACCCTGTTCCTGTTACCTGAATTTCAAAGACGAGGAATAGGCTCCACTTTGCTGGCGCAAGAAGCCATTCGGGCAAAAAATCTCAATAAAAAACTGGTGTTAACTGTCATAAAGATAAACCCTGCAAAACGTCTTTATGACCGAATGGGCTTCAGCGTTATTGATGAAGACCGGGTCTCGTATCACATGGAATTAGGCTGATACTTAAAATTGTGTCGTGCTGGATGGTTGCTCTATGGCCGCCGCCACTCTAGAGCGTTCGGGGCGGCATTCCCATACGTTACAGCAACGGCGAAAAAACTGCCGTCACGGATTCGCCATGTAATCAAAAAATTCCCGTAGCCAATCCTCGCCGCGCTTTTTCGGAAATTGGTTGGGGTGTTTCTTCACCCATTGCAACGCGTAAATCATCGGCACCGAATCAAGGTCTTTGATGTGGCTGGTGCGCCATAGTTTGCGGACAATTTTGGACACCTGAAATTTCAACTCAATATGTCTGACGTGCTCCGGTGTCGGGTTTTGGCAATGTTCGGCCGGCGATGTCACCAGGTATTCCCGGCAGGCCAATGGCCGGACCGGATGGATGGAGCAGCTTTCCGCTTCCAAAAACGGACAGGGCACGCCTTGCTGAAAATAAGTCAGCGCGTGTTGCTGCACCGCTTCGTGGCTCGTACCATCCGCCAGCATTCCTTCGAGCCGGCTCAGCCACTGAATAGCGTCCAGTTTTTCGCAAGCGTCGGCAAAGCGTTGCTTGACCGCCGAACGTCTGGGCTCGGGCATTTGTTCGACCACACCGGCGATTTGATAGGCTTCAAATTCCGCCAACGGCACGACTTGTCGGCAGCAGGCACCGCAGCCGGCTTGGCAGGAGATGGTCTCCTGGTCCGCAACGAAGGCAGCTACTGCGGTTTCGACAAACGTGTTGTTGAGGCGATGCAGTGTCGGCAGCATTGCCACAGGCGTCACCTTTTGCGTCGGCGCGCTGATTTCCAGTTCGATAGGCTTGCCGTAAAGCGTTAGTTTGATGTTGGCTGGTGTGGTTTTGCTCATGCGTGCTGTTATTAATCGTCTCAAGTTTATGCAGGAAGGCAATGAAGGTATTGGCGTTCATGGTGCCCGCAATGACGTCAAAATGGAGGTCGCCGAGCGAGGGCAACTTTGAATACTCATCAGCCTGCGAGTTCTATCAAGCTTCTTGCGGGTTGATCCAAAATTTATGCAAAAAAATATGCTTGCAGAGCTACCATGTCGTGAGCAGAGATCACACGGTTTTCCCGGCTAATATGCTCCTCTTGCAAACCTGGTATGTAAAATTGCCAAGCTTCCAGCGCACCCAGTTCATCCGGAAGAACGGCATCCTTTATCCCCATAGTGCGGCTTGCCGGCGTGGCTCTGCCACGGCTCATTTCCACGGCGAGATTCTGCTTGTGTTTATCGTGCCACTTTTCTTGCGGAGCGAAAGTGCCCCAAAAGCCGGATGCAGTCACTTTTAATGATATTTCGATATAGTTGTCCAGTTCATTCCAGTCAATGGGAACCGCAGACATATAGCGCGCCATCGCACTCATATCAATTTTATTAAGCTTAGCTTGTTCGAATCGGCCAATAGCACCTTCATAGTCTTCCTTAAACGGGCTTACCGCACACCACCATGGCGTTATTCCATACTTGGGATCGGACTTAGCTTCCCCTTTGCTTAATTTGAAAAGTTTGAATCCTGCCGGTAAAGTCTCGACGCGAACCGTGTCTTTAACAAATGCGTCTATATGAGACTGAGGTATATACCAATTGCCAAGCTCTTGCCTTGCTTGGCCTGCCTTAAAATCGCTTATCATCAGACCGTCGTTAACGCCCATAGCCGCTCTCCATTTTTCGTTTTCTTACACCCTTTTCCCAAATCCTGCATTTTTTCATTTCGTCGTTTAACTGACAGTATCAAAAGATCAATAGCTGATTTGGTGATGTAAATTATAGTCAGAAATAACCGCCACTCTTACCGTAGGTCTAAATATTTAAATGTTTATAATGTGGAAATTCCTAATGTTTAACTGTGTTTTTATGTGAATCTTACCTGGGTGTAGTGACTTAAAAATCGGCTGCAAATTGCAGCCCGGCAGCCTGTTGATTGAGCAATGACCAAAAGCCCAACTCTGTTATCATTGCGTCCCGCATGTCGGCAAGCGTGCCGCATCTTATCGATTAGAGTCTTTGTGAATACACCTGAATTTTCGTCCCTGCCGTTAAAACCCGCCCTACTGGAAAACATCGAATCCTTGGGCTACACCCACCTGACACCGATTCAGGCCGAAAGCCTGCCGCATATTCTTGAGGGTAAGGATGTGATTGCCCAAGCCAAGACCGGTAGCGGCAAGACCGCGGCGTTTGGGATCGGTTTGTTGTCGCGGCTGGATTTGAGCAGCTTTAAGGTGCAAGCCATGGTGATCTGCCCTACCCGCGAACTGGCCGACCAGGTATGTAAGGAAATCAGACAATTGGCCCGCTTCACTCAGAACATCAAGGTTCTGGCTCTATGTGGCGGCACACCGTTTGCCCCGCAACGCAGTTCACTAGAGCACGGCGTGCATGTGGTGGTGGGAACGCCGGGCCGTTTGCAGGAACATTTGCAAAAAGCCAGCTTGCGCCTGGATCATTTGAAAGTGCTGGTGCTGGACGAGGCCGACCGCATGCTGGACATGGGTTTTGCCGACATCATCAGCGACGTGATTTCCTATGCTCCCACCCACCGGCAAACCCTGTTGTTCTCCGCGACATACGCGGAGCCGATTCGGGCCTTGAGCCAAAAGTTTCAATTCAAACCGGTGTCGGTCAGCGTCGAAACCAGCCATCATGACAACCCTATCGAGCAGCGTTTTCATCAAGTAGACAAAGCCAAGCGCCTAAACGCTTTGGGTTATTTGCTGGCTTATCATCGCCCGGAATCGACAGTGGTGTTTTGTAACACCAAGCGCGAATGTCAGGACGTTGCGGACACGTTGAGCAATTGCGGCTTTTCCGTGCAGGCCCTGCATGGTGATTTGGAACAAAAAGACCGCGATCAAGTGCTAGTGCGGTTTGCCAACAAAAGCTGTTCGATTCTGGTTGCCACCGATGTCGCCGCGCGCGGCTTGGATATCAAAGACATGCAGGCAGTGATCAATTACGAACTGCCTTGGGACCCGGAAGTTTACGTGCACCGAATCGGCCGCACCGGCCGAGCCGGCGCGAAAGGACTGGCGCTGAGTTTGGTCAGCGAAGCAGAGTTGACCCGCGTCAAAGCGATTGAAGACTATATTGCGGGTTCCGTGAAATGGGATGAAATCGCCCCGTTTAAACTGAGCAGCGAACACCGCTTCGAACCGCCGATGATCACGTTGTGGATAGACGGAGGCCGTAAGGACAAGATGCGGCCCGGCGATATTTTGGGCGCACTGACCGGCACTAACGGCATAAGTGGCAGCGAAGTGGGCAAAATCGATATCTTCGATAAACACGCCTACGTCGCGGTGAAGCGCGGCAGCGCCGATAAAGCCTTGACCTGTTTGCGGGCCGGAAAAATCAAAGGCCGCAATTTCAACGTACGCAAATCGCAATGGAATTAGCTTAAAGGCAAAGGCGTTGTTTGCTCGGCTCTAAAGCGCTGATCGGGCATCCCTCCTTCGCGGGTTTGACAGCCACGGTTGGCTCATCGGCGTCTTGCGCTTGCAGAACACCCGGCAAATAAAACAGCGCGCAGATAGCCGAATAGCCAAAGCCTGCTATACCTATCCCAGCCGATACCTCCTACTTCAAAAGACTCAAGCCCGTGGCGCCTAAAACTCATATCAGTTACCTGGACACCATTCGCGGTCTGGCGGCCTTGGCCGTTATCAGCGAACATTTCGTGATCGCTTATGGACTACCTTGCGAAACGCCGATCTGTCAGCAAGTGCTGGATTTCTCGCCGCTACACATTTGGTGGGACGGCTCGGCGGCGGTTTCGATGTTTTTCGTGCTCAGTGGTGTGGTGCTGTCTATGCGTTATTTTCGGGCCGGGCATATTCCTGATTTGAGCGAATTCCATTTGGCGCGCTTTTTGATCAATCGGATGTTTCGGATCTGGCTGCCTTATTTACTGGTTTTGCTGATCAGCACGGGCCTGTTTTTGCACACGTTCGACAGCGATATACTCCAAACCAGTCTGCCGCCGACCGACTGGATAACCGGCATGTGGCATAAATTTCCGTTAACCCCTGCCAATATGCTGCGCGAGAGCTTTTTATTGAAGTTACCATCCTTGATCGTACTGCTGCCGCAAGCTTGGACTTTAAGTATTGAACTGGTACTGTCTTTGCTATTGCCGGTAGGTTTATTGCTGGCGGGACGCGGCACTTCCTGGCTGGTATTTTTTGGCTTGCTGGCGACCAGCCTGTTGGGTGTGTCGATTTTCTTGCTGCATTTTCTATTGGGTATGACTATTGCCAGACACTATACCGATCTAACCCATTATTTATCCGGTCGGCGCTGGCATCGGCGTTTGCTGCTATTGGCAGGCCTAGCATTTTATACCAGTGCCACGTTTGTACCGTCTGAGTTATTGGGCGATAAGGCCATTTGGCTGGGTTCCGGTCTGGGCGCCGGCCTGATTTTGATGTTCGTATTAGGTTCTAAAGATGCACAAAGGTTGCTGTCGCAGCCGGTGTTAAGGCAAATCGGCAAAGTGTCTTACAGCGCTTATCTCAGCCACATGGCTATCCTGATATGCCTGACGCCGCTTGTCTTAAAATTTCTGGAAGGGTTTACCGAAAACCGGTTGGCGCTTTGGTTTGGCGGCTGGCTTATCACCATAGTCTGTGTACAAGGCGTTTCTCTGCTGTTTTATCACTGGCTGGAGATACCCAGCATGAGTTTGGGACGACGCGTGACCGATGCAATAGCCGCCATCGGCAAGCCGACGCTATAATCCCAACCAATCACTCCATTTCCTAGGCACTTCATCATGCGACTTGCTGCCCTTTCGACAATATTATTAGGCGTTGCCGTTTTTTGCGTTAGCTACGAGGTTAAGGCCGGCTCAACGGCCCAAGACTGGGCAAAAATTACCACACCGACCCAGGAATCCAGCCAAAGCATAGGCACCTACACCAGCGGCTGCATCAGCGGCGCGGCGACCCTGCCCCTTGACGGCCAAGGCTATCAAGTCATGCGCTTGTCCCGCCATCGCTATTATGGGCACCCCAATTTAATCGGCTTTATCCAGCACTTGGGCCAATTCAGTGCTGAACAAAAACTGGGCTCGTTGCTGATTGGCGATTTGGGACAACCGCGCGGCGGCCCGACCTTAAGCGGACATCGTAGCCATCAGTCAGGCCTGGATGTGGATATATGGTTTTTGTTATCCGAACAAGCCAGTAACCGGCAATTAACAGCCAACGAACGCGAAACCTGGAGCGCGCCGTCGGTCGTGAACATGCAAAATGATACTATCGATTACCGGCATTGGTCGTTGGATCTGGCAAAAGTGTTGGAAGCGGCCGCTCAGCAACCGGAGGTTGACCGGATTTTCGTCAACGCCAGTATTAAACAAGAGCTATGCAAAAACAAAAGCGCCGGCTCCGCTGAATGGTTGCGCAAGATTCGCCCCTGGTGGAAACATGACGATCATTTTCATGTGCGCTTGAAATGCCCACCGCATAATCCGCATTGCGACTCGCAAGACCCCTTACCTCCTGGAGACGGTTGCGACGCCAGTTTGGCTTGGTGGTTTTCCGCAGAAGCCAAAGCACCGTCAAAAAATGTGCCGCTGCCACCACCGCCGTTACCGGCATTGTGCGAACAGCTGTTACGGCAGCCATAATTCTCGTGGGAAAACCAAGCTTGTGGGATGAGTCAGGTGCCTCTTCCCACAAGCCTGCCTCGGAATTCTCGGGCTAAAACTCCAGGCGGGCGCCCAGTGTAAATAAATGACTTTCCACGTCCCGGTATCCCACCAGCGCGTCGTAGTTCAAAAAGGCGCTTAAGCCCTGTGCAAAGGTGCCCGATACCCCCGTACCTACCGTAAAATAATTCCGGTCCGGCGCGTTAGTCACCGTGTTAAAGGCTAAGCCGCTGCTGTTATCGCCTAGAAAGCGCACCGCGATATTGCGGCTGCCGTCTTTATACTGATGATGCCATTCGCCGCGCACATTGGGCGTAAACACGCCCCATGCCGTACTAACCGCGTAGGAAATCTGGCTACCAACCGTGGTGGTGACCGACTCGACACCCTGATCGGCAAATGCCATTCCCCAGCCACTGCCGCCTGATTCACTAAAACCGTCGACATCGAGTTTGATGTAATTGGCTTTTACGTAGGGATTAAACAGCCATTGTTTTACCGCAAAGTTATAGCCGCTACCCACGCTAACTGAATATTGGTTCCCGGTAGGCGCAGCTTTGGCAAGCGTATTCACAGTTTCACTGGGTACCGTATATTGGATATGCCGCACCGACGCGTAATCGATGGCGCCCATAGTTGCCACACCGTCGAAATACAAGTTATCCGTTGCGTAGTAAGTACTATAAAGCGCGCCGGTGTAAGCATCGCTATCCAAGGTACCGCCGTTGCGGTCGAAACTGGACTCGGTGCGCGTATAGGTAAACGCAGCACCGACAATCAAATCATTACCAAACCGATAGTCTATGCCGGCATTAATGCTGCCGCTATTTAAGTTATACCCCAGTTGATTGACATCCGTATCGACATTGCCGGTGTTGTAATTTCCGTTGACGAACCCACCCAACCTGTCCCAAACGCCGCCGCTATCGCCAGCCGCGCCGCCAAGCGGATTTGCCAGCGAAGCCAAATTGATCGGCAGCGCACCGCTACCCAAGCCGGCAACCTGAAAGCCGCGAGCGCCGGCTCGCAAAGCAGACATCCGTCCGGCAATCGCGTTGAAAGAAGTACGCGTAGCAGAAACACCTTGCGAAGGTATCTGCTCCGGCGAGGTTTGTTGTAGCGCGTTAAATGTTTGCGGTATCGATTGGTTAAGAGCGGAACCCACTACCGCATCGCAGCGATTCTGAAAATCGTTCGAGTTAATCCCCCGCCCACCTGGACAGGCAATTTCAATCACATTAGCCATATTGCTCTGGCTGGAATTGATGCCGTCGGTATTTTGCAGCAATCCCGCGATAGGCGACACGGCTGGCGTGGCAGCCGAGAAGCTGGAACCTATCAACAGCACGCCAAGTTTTAACCGTACCAGCGGGTAACTAGGGCCGGATATTGCGCCGGTCTTATTTTGCATCGTCATCATTATTTCTCCCCCCATGAAAATGCTTATGTGCTTTAAAAAATCTAAGTATCAAATCAGCAATTTGGTCTTAGCATAGACGATAACGAAAATACCTACATACTTACTGCGAAATTGCAGAAGTTTAAACTTGTTGCCAGGAAATAAATCAGCGTAAAAGTCGGCATCGCTGATGGGTAAATAGTTACAATAAAACTTTATTCTTTAGTTGAGATAGCCATGCCGCACTTCTTACTTCATCAGCAACTAGCCCAAGATTGTTTCAAGGTGGGGAGTTTTAGCCTGTCGGAATTGTTAATGATGAACGATAGCCAATATCCCTGGTTCATCCTGGTACCAAGGCGCCACAATATCAGAGAAATTTATCAGCTTGACCAGGCGGATAGACAGGCTCTGCAAGCCGAGTCCTGCCTACTTGCCGAGACACTTGTAAATATTTATCACCCCGACAAACTCAATATTGCCGCAATCGGCAATCTCGTACCGCAATTGCATTTGCATCATGTGGTGCGCTACCAAACCGATGAGGCCTGGCCGGCGCCGGTATGGGGAAAGCTCGCCAGCCTACCCTATGCGGGCTACCAGACAGAACAACGAATCACCCAGCTCCGCTCCGCTCTGCAGCCGCATTTAATCAATTGAGAATCGAATTAATGTTTTCCGTTACCCATTACGTGGTGTGTGACAACGGCCAAAAATAAGCACAAGGCGTTAAAAAATCCTCATGGACATAATCCAGTTGGAGGATGGGCAAGCGAAAATATGAAATACGCTTTCGGCAGCTGAAATAACCCAATTTTTATGTGATTGACGCTGACAATAAAAGCACGTCACAATCAAAAAAAAGTCGCAAAGTAAGGACAGGTGTTCCGTGAACGGGTAAGTCCAGGTGCTTTTAAATACCCTCAAACTAGACTGTGCGAGCATGACAGGCTCAGAAAATTTCGAGCCTAGTAGGCCGATATCGATTGCTGAAATGCGTCGAGCTTAGGGCAGACTGTGTAAAACTTCAAAAGCCATTGTTACTACCATGCCTATTTTCATCATCTGCTGTTTAATATTAAGCACCCTAACCCTAACCCAAAATGCATTTTTACCCTTACTCAATATAGAGGCCGTATGGGGTGCGTGGGCCTGTCTCGCGGTACTCTTTCTGTTGAGCGGTTGTTTGAAATTAGTACCCGGCAAGATATGGCACGACGGTTTTGCCTGCGCGGGCTTATGGACTTGGTACGGTTACTGGAGCCCGCAATTCAGCGACGGCTCGCCGCAATTCAGCGTGTTTCCGGTCTATTTCGCCTTGCTTAGTAGCTGGATGCTGCTGGGTTTAATTAACAAAAGCCCGCAGTTTGATTGGGAATCGCAAGAATCTTTGCGTTATATGCAAAAATATTTGGCCCGCTTCGACACTTGCGTAGTGGCTGGCTTGGTACTAGTTTGTCTGGCATTGCCGGAGCACTATCTATCCTATCCAATTGCCATGACTTTCTTCATCGTCCGTAGCGCTTTTCAGCGCTGTCTGGAGATTATCGATAGCCTGTAAGTTTGGTAAAACCGAATTGTCAGGCCATACATCGGTTTTACCGTTCCTTTACTAAGTACTTAAGTATTGTCTGCCGGAGCAGTGCGGAAGCCCACCTGAAACTGGGTTACCGCTTGCTCCGGCAAGATGCCTAAAATGCGCGGAGCTAAGCTACTTCCTTGGCCTTATCCTGATAGCTGTCGATTTGATCGAAGTTAAGATAACGGTAGGTATCCGCGCTGGTTTGTTCGATGCTGGCGGCGTATTGCATATACTCGGCAACCGTCGGAATCTTACCCAACAACGAGCATACCGCCGCCAATTCCGCTGAAGACAGATAGACGTTGGCGCCGTTACCTAAACGGTTGGGGAAATTACGCGTCGATGTTGAGACCACGGTGGAGCCTTCCGCTACCCGCGCCTGGTTTCCCATGCACAATGAGCAGCCCGGCATTTCGGTGCGGGCACCGACTTTACCGAAAGTGCCGTAATAGCCTTCTTCGATCAATTGGTTTTGGTCCATTTTGGTCGGTGGAGCCACCCACAAACGGGTCGGCAAGGCCCCGGATTTTTCCAGTAATTTGCCGGCAGCTCGGAAATGGCCGATGTTGGTCATGCAGGAACCGATGAACACCTCATCGATTTTAGTGCCGGCGACTTCGGACAGCGGTTTGATGTCGTCCGGATCGTTCGGGCAAGCTAACAGCGGCTCGGTGATTTCGTTCAAATCGATTTCAATAATTTCCGCATACTCAGCATCCTGATCTGCTTCCATCAATACCGGGTTCGCCAACCAATCTTGCATGGCTTTGATCCGGCGTTGGATGGTTCGGACATCGCCGTAACCCTCGGCGATCATCCATTTCAACAAAGTGATATTGGAATTTAGATATTCGCGAATCGGCGCTTCGTTGAGTTTGATGGTGCAACCGCCGGCGGAACGTTCCGCTGAAGCGTCGGATAACTCGAATGCTTGTTCGACTTTTAAATCCGGCAAACCTTCGATCTCCAGAATTCGGCCGGAAAACACGTTTTTCTTGCCTTGCTTGGCGACTGTCAGCGAACCGCTTTTCAGAGCCGCATAGGGAATGGCGTTGACCAAATCCCGCAAGGTAATACCGGGTTGCATTTGGCCTTTGAAACGTACTAACACCGACTCCGGCATGTCCAATGGCATCACGCCGGTCGCGGCGGCAAACGCCACCAAACCGGAGCCCGCAGGAAATGAGATACCAATCGGGAAACGGGTATGCGAGTCGCCGCCAGTGCCGACAGTATCCGGCAATAGCATGCGGTTCAGCCAGGAGTGAATCACACCATCGCCCGGACGCAGGGACACGCCACCACGGGTCATGATAAAGTCCGGCAAGGTATGCTGCATTTGCACGTCGACCGGCTTGGGATAAGCGGCGGTATGACAGAAGGACTGCATCACCAAGTCGGCAGAAAAACCCAGACAGGCCAAGTCTTTCAGTTCGTCGCGCGTCATTGGCCCAGTGGTATCTTGCGAACCGACCGTCGTCATTTTTGGTTCGCAGTAACTACCCGGTCTGACACCGGCCACGCCGCAGGCCTTACCAACCATTTTTTGCGCCAGGGTAAAACCTTTGCCGCTGTCGTGGGCCACGCCTAAGCGACGGAATACGGCCGATGCCGGCAAGCCCAAAAATTGGCGGGCCCGGTCGGTCAAGCCGCGACCGATAATCAGGGGAATCCGGCCACCGGCGCGGACTTCGTCAAAAATCACCTCGGTTTTTAACGCAAACTCGCAGATTACTTCATCCGTACCATGGCGTTTAACGACACCTTGATAAGGATAAATATCGATCACATCGCCCATCGCCATGCCGGTCACGTCGCATTCGATCGGCAAGGCCCCGGAATCTTCCATGGTGTTAAAGAAAATCGGGGCGATCTTGCCGCCTATACAAACCCCGCCGCCACGCTTATTAGGAATGAACGGAATGTCGTCACCCATGAACCACAGCACTGAGTTAGTCGCGGATTTACGTGACGAGCCGGTGCCGACCACGTCGCCGACGTAAGCCACCGGAAAGCCTTTGGCTTTAAGATCGATGATTTGCTGCTCGGCGTTAGTGATGCCGTCGCGCGGCATTTTCAACATGGCTTTGGCATGCAAGGGAATATCCGGCCGCGACCAGGCGTCGGGGGCCGGAGACAGGTCGTCGGTATTAGTTTCGCCGGTAACTTTGAATACGGTAACTGTGAGTTTTTCCGGTACTTCCGGCTTGGCGGTAAACCACTCGGCATCAGCCCAAGATTGCATCACCTGTTTGGCATAAGCGTTTCCAGCTTCGGCTTTTTCCTGCACATCATGGAAGGCATCGAATATCAGTAGAATTTGCGACAAGGCTTTCGCGGCAATCGGTGCCAACGCGGCATTTTCTAGCAATTCAATCAACGGCGCAACGTTGTAACCGCCAAGCATCGTACCCAGTAATTCGGCGGCTTTTTCCGGGGTCAGCACGGGTGACGTCGCTTCGCCTTTTGCAACGGCAGTCAGAAAACCGGCTTTGACATAAGCCGCTTCATCCACGCCGGCTGGAATCCGGTTGGCCAGCAAATCCATTAGAAAATCGGCTTCGCCAACGGGCGGATTTTTCAATAATTCAACCAATGCCGCGACCTGCTCGGCATCCAAGGGTTTAGGCACTACGCCTTCGGCGGCGCGTTCTGCTACGTGTTTTCGGTATTGTTCTAACATGATGGTTTCCGGTGAAAAGATATTAGGCTTGGGATGCTTCGGCGGCGGCTTGTTCGGCGATAAATGTGCGCATATCGTCGTTATCGACTCTGGCATAAATGTCAGCGACACTGAGAGTCAATCCAACCGATTCGAACGGCACGTCATCGCCGAGAAAATAGTGATTGGAGACCCAGCCTTCGCTACGGCGGCAGACTTCGACGTCGACGATGTCTTGTTCGATCAGTACGTATTCCTCTAACGTCGGGATAGTTTGATACAAGCGGCGCTTGAGGGTTTCGTCGCGGCGACGGGTGGATTTTGACAGCACTTCGACGACCAGTACTGCTGCCTCGGCGTAATAGTCATGGGTGGATGTGTCGTTACAGACCACCATGGCATCGGGGTAAAACAAATAGTTACCGATTTTGAGTTTTACGTCGGAGGAGAACGGTTCACATGGTTGGCCACGCAAATGCACGTGCAACGCGGCAGAAACATTACCTTTAATGCGTTCGTGATTTTTACTGGTTCCAGACATCGCCACCAGTTCGCCTTCGTCATACTCATGCTTGGTATCGCTCAGTAATTCCGCCGCCAGATAATCTTCGAGAGAAATCCAGGTTTGCTCAAACTGTGGTTGCGCGCTCATAACCGCCTCCTCCAATAAAATCAACTCATCGCGTCGACAATGGCCTGACCCATTTCCTTGGTGCCGTATTTGCTATCCGGGTTCAAATCGGGGGTTACATAGACACCACCGTTCACAACTTTTTCAATGGCGTTTTGCATGCGGGTAGCGGCTTCGTGTTCGCCCAAATGATTCAGCATCATCACGCCTCCCATCATCACTGCGGTGGGGTTGGCGATATTTTTGCCGGCGATGTCCGGCGCACTGCCGTGTACCGCTTCGAACAAAGCGGCGTCCACACCTATATTCGCGCCGGGAATCAAGCCCAAACCGCCTACCAAACCGGCGGTCAAATCGGACAAAATATCGCCAAACATATTGGTGGTTACGACTACGTCGAATTGTTCCGGCTTCATCACCATGTGCATACAAGCCGCATCAACGATTTTTTCGTCGAATTCGATATCAGGATATTTTGCCGCTATTTCCCGCGCCGCTCTCAGGAACAAGCCTTGAGTGTATTTCAAGATATTGGCCTTATGACAGACCGTTACTTTCTTACGGTTATTATCGATTGCGTACTTGAAGGCGTACTCGACGATACGTTCCGAACCGGCCTTGGTGACCACGGCCAAGCTCTCGGCAATATCCTTGGCCGGAGTCAAATAATGTTCCAAACCAACGTATAAGCCTTCGGTGTTTTCCCGAACAATGACAATATCTACATCGTCGTAACGGGTTTTTACACCCTTCCAGCTTTTCGCCGGACGCACGTTGGCATAGAGATCGTATTGTTTGCGCAGTTCGACGTTGATGCTTCTAAAACCCTCGCCCACCATCGTGGTTAACGGGCCTTTAAAAGCCACCCTGGTTTGCGCAATGGATTCCATCGTAGCATCCGGCAGCGGCGTACCGGTCCTTTCATATGCCGACATACCGGCGTCCGCCTCATGCCAATGAATTTTCGCACCCGAAGCGTTGATCACCGCCACTGCGGCATCCATGATCGAAGGGCCAATCCCATCACCTTTAATCAACGTGACGTTATGCATTCATTTCTCCTAACTTGATAATTAAAAATAACAACTCACTGGGCACGCTTGGCTGTATCGCGATTAGCATCAATTCGCCCTCACAATAAAGCGCCTACATAATGAGTAATAATACACAGTTTCGCCGCCCGCCGCATGGGCAAGCCGCAAGCGGATACGCCTTAATTTCTGGCATCCTTTGGCGACATCGCCAAGCTCACTAGATAAATCCAGCAAAATTCATACCCAAGTACGGCAAGCCGATAATCGGCGTCCGGCATACAAAAAAGCGTTATCATCAAACCAGCACTATTTCCAGATCCAAGTCCCGATTAAAACTAACCATGATCACCGTCGATAAGCTGATTTTCGAATACCCCGGCCTACGCGCATTGGACGATGTGTCGTTCAACATCGCCGCCGGCAGCATTACCGCGCTGGTCGGCCCTAACGGCGCCGGCAAAACCACGCTATTGCGTTGCATGGCAGCCTTGGATCAACCGGTCAGCGGTTCGATCAATATCGCCGGCATCGACGTGTTGGAACAACCGCGCGATTGCCATCGGATCATCGGCTATCTGTCTGATTTTTTCGGACTTTATCAACGCTTGACTGTGCGGCAATGCCTGCATTACGTGGCCCGCGCCCAGGGCATTTTCGAAGCCGATTGCGCCGCCGCTATCGACGATGTCAGTCGGCGTTTACATATCCAAGATAGATTGGAAAATAGCCCAGCCGAATTATCGCGAGGCTTGCGGCAAAGGGTAGCCATAGCGCAAGCCATCATCCACAAACCGCCGGTGGTGTTACTCGACGAACCGGCCTCCGGCCTGGACCCGGAAGCCCGCCACGAACTAGCCGAGCTGTTTCTGGACTTGCAAGCGCAAGGCATGACACTGCTGGTGTCCTCGCATATCCTCGCCGAACTGGAAGCCTACTGCACCGACATGCTGGTGCTACGCCAGGGCCGGATAGTCGAGCAAGTGGCGGTAAAGGCACCGTCCTTGCTCAAACCATTTAAATTAGTTCTGGCTAATCCTTTAGAAAACCTGCTTCCGCTCCTGCAATCCCTGCCAGGTATTAAGGTGCTAAATAGTGACGATAAACAACAAGCCATATTGCAGCTAGACGGTGGCGCATCGCAACAACACCAAGTACTGAAAGCCCTCATCGCGCTGGATTTACCGGTCTGCGAGTTCGCTCCT
The DNA here is from genome assembly GCF_057126975.1 of Methylomonas sp. 2F7. NCBI lineage: Bacteria > Pseudomonadati > Pseudomonadota > Gammaproteobacteria > Methylococcales > Methylococcaceae > Methylomonas > Methylomonas sp. 2F7. The sequence continues at coordinate 2,225,719 of NZ_CP195203.1, read as the reverse complement.
GCTGCCAGCAATCTGCAAGACGCTTACCTACAAACCATCCGCCACAACTCATGAATCTAAATCCCGAATTTGAACGCCAACTAATTTTGGAATGCTCGCAAGCCCGGCTGGTCGGCGCGCCTGTGGTGTTAGGGGCGGTGTTTACCTTAACCTATTTCCTGGATGACTATCGGCTAGGCAACATAACCGCGCAAGCCGCACTGACGTTGTTTATGCTAATTACCCTGCTATGGGGCACCCGGCAGAGCCTGGACAGCATCGTGGAAGAATATCGCGACCGTACCTGGGACACGCAGCGCCTGTCGGCGCTAGGGCCGTGGCAAATGACCTGGGGCAAACTGCTGGGCAGCACCAGCATGGCCTGGTACTGCGCCGGCATCTGTTTGCTTGTCCATGCGCTAGCCACCGACAATCCGCCCGCCCTACCCCTTCTGTTTTTTTATGCGATTGGCACCGCTTTATTGGTGCAAAGCGCCGGTCTATTGCTGGGTTTACTGGCAGTGCAACGCGGTCAACTTAAAACCGGTTCGATCCTCATTTTGGTCTTGGTGGGTTTCATCGTTTTCATGCCGTCACTGTCCGATTTAACCGATACGGCAAATTATTTGTCCGGTAATTTTCAAAGTAATTCCTGGTATAGCCTGACGGTTAACTCGCAGACTTTGCACCAAATAAGCCTATTTTTCGCCTTATTCTGGTGCGTAATGGGCAGCTATCGCTTGCTGGCACAAGACTTGGGATTGCGCAATTTGCCCTGGGCATGGTTCGGTTTTACGCTGTTTTTGATTATCTATTTGGGCGGCTTTATTCCCAGCTCCAGCTACTCGTTTTCCCTGGCTGCTTTTGCGGTTTGCAGCGTATTGACTTACGTGGGTGTGATCGTCGAACGGCACGAACCAATGCGTATCAAGCGTCTGCTGGACTATTACCGACAAGCCAACTGGCGCCGAGTGGGCGAGGAACTGCCCTTGAGCGCATTGAGTTTTGCGCTAAGCCTGCCGTTTGCGATATTTCTAAGCTTCCAAGAGCAACGATTCGCCTGGCTGGACATCTCCCTGCATGCCTATCCACTGGCTATCGCACTTTTAGTACTACGCGATTGCACCATTTACCTGTTTTTTTGCTACGGCAAAAATCCGCAACGCGCGTTTAGCCTGAGTTTACTGTCCGCAGCGCTGCTGTACGGCATCCTCCCCGGCCTGTTTGCCGCCATCGGCATGACCGGCGTTTCAGCCTTATTCTTTCCGCTGTGGGCAGAGTCTGCATTTTCTGCGTTAGCCTGTGCTGCGCTGCAATGCGCACTGATTTTACGCCTGCTCTATCAACGCTGGCGAAAAAGCGTTTAACCCCAGCAGAACGTGTCTGTGCGTTAGCACACATAACTTGCTTAAGCGCGCCAGAATAGAGAGAATAAAGCCAAGCTACAAAAACAACAATAACTTGGCTATCGGAAAAACTGATGCGCCCTTTGCGCCGCACCGAGTACGATGGTTGCGACCGGGACCCGCGGCATGCGCAAACCAAATCCATTCATCGAGCATCTTTCCAGCCAGGCTTTTTTTCGGGCACCCGCCCGTCGCCCGCTCGAGCGTTTACTCGATACCAAGCTGTCGCTCAGCCCCATCAAACTATTTGCCATCCCCCAGTTTGACGAAGACACCGAACGACAATTTTGGGAAGAACGTTATTTGGTGTTGCTTAGCCCCTTGAAATGGGCGCTGGGCTTGGGAGCCGCCGCATTCCTGGCTTATATTCTGCTGGATCTACAGATTGGCAATACTTCAAATACCGAAGCGTTGTTACGGCTGCCCATCGTCCTAGTGCTGGTGGGTTTATTCAGATATCTACATGTCTGCGTCGAAGCGGTAGCCAAAATCAACACCATCGCCAAACTCAGCGCCGGACTGTCCGCAGCCAATTTAATCGCTGTCTTGTTATACGACGGCAACCCGCGTTATTACGCGGAAACCTGGCCGGCCCTGCTGCCCATGTATTTTTTCAGTTACGGGCAAATGTTCATGTCTCTGCGCGCAACGATAGGCTTTGGCTGGAGCACCGCACTAACCATGCCGCTAGCCGGTTATTGCCTTGGGCTGACCATGATTGACTTGATCCCGTCTATGCTGAACCTTTGCATCGTCAACATCTTTGGCGTGTGTACCCGATGCCAACTGGAAGCTTACGCCCGCAACTCGTTCCGCGAAAAACGCAAAGCCCAACTCAGCGCCGACGACAAAACCCGCTTCTTACAGCAAATGGGCCACAATCTGCGTCAACCCTTGCAAGCCTTGGCCTGCTATGCCGCAGTGTTAGACACAGCACAAACCAACCCGCTTAGTAACAGCGCAGCGTTTATGGTTAACCGCATGGGGCTGGTGATAGACGAATTGAATGCCGCCTTTAACCACGTATTGGATATCGCCAACCTGGAAACTGGTCGGCAAATTCCGCAACCGACCAGTATCGATCTTAATGCGTTGCTAACCGGCTTGGAAAATCAGTATGCGCCGCAAGCCGCCAAGCGCGGTATCCGGCTTAAAGTAGTGTTGCGCCGCCAAGAGCCTTACAACCTATGCAGCGACAGCAACATCCTGCGGCAAATTCTCGGCAATTTGCTGGATAACGCCATCAAATATACCGAGAGTGGCTGGATATTGGTCTCTGCTGTAAAAACCGGTAAGCACCGTTTGACGCTACATATCTGTGACAGCGGCCCTGGGATTGCGGAAGAGATGCGGGAAGAAGTATTCAAGGAATTTGTCCGCAACCAGCGCCGCCAGAACGACACCCAAGTACCAGGCCTAGGCATCGGTTTAGCCTACGTGGCCGCTGCCGTAAAATGTTTACCCGACCACAGCCTGAGCTTGGTATGTGGTTCGCGTTTTGGATGCGACTTTAAACTCCAGCTGCCAATCGCCGAGCCGATGCTGGCGATACACAACGGATTAGATAAAGACGGCGACTTCTCCGGCTACTTTGTGATGGTGGTTGACGACGATGCCGAGGTATTACAAGCCATCGCCAAGCAACTAAGGGCCTGGGGCTGCCTGGTGCAAGAAGCGTCTTCGCTGGCGGAAACCGCCGAATTGCTAGCCGAAAACGATAGAGACCCCGACTTATTGATCACCGACTTTTACCTGGGCAACCGCGAAACCGCCCACGACATTATCGCCACAGTCCACGCCGCCTGCGGGCCGGTGCCGACCATGATCCTGTCCGCCCGCGCCATCTCAGACCAAGAGAAAGTTACGTTACCGGAACACACCGCCATTCTGCGTAAACCTGCCGGCGCCAAAGCACTGAGGGAAACCATGGTTAAAACCATGCAGATAACCAAATCCGTGTGAAGGACAGTCGACAAAGAAAATCCGTTTATTAACCAATGGCATAAAGTTAAGCTTTGGCGCTATTAACTCCCCTCTTAGAAAAAGAGGGGCCAGGGGAGACTTTATAAAAATCCCCTCAACTTCGAAGCCTTCAGTTGCCCACCCCCGGCTTCCCAAACACAATCCCCCGCTCAAACACCTTCACCAACAACTCAGTACGCTTAGCCACACCAAACTTTTGATAAATCGGCCGCAGGTGATTGCGCACCGTTTGCTCTTCTATACCCAACTGCCGGGCAATCTGCTTATTGCCTATCCCTTGCACCAACCAAGTCAGCACCTCAAACTCACGCTGTGTCAGACCTAAACTGGCCGAGTCGGTCACCTCGGGTATTTCTGTAACGCTACCGACATCCAAACTAGTCGCACGTTGTTGCCCTACTGCCGATGCCGGTAAATACACTTTACCGGCCAATACATCTCGCAACGCATCGACAAAGACCTGCCGAGACACTGTCTTAACGATAAACCCCATCGCTCCCAAACGTAGCGCCTGAAATACCAGCTCCCTATCGTCCAGCCCGGAAAACATTACCACGCACAAATCCGGAAAGGCTTCTTTCATTTCCACCAATCCTGATAACCCATCTTTGCCGGGAAGTTGAACGTCCAGCATAACCAGATTCAAGAGTGTTTGCTTGGCCAAGGCCAAGCCCTCGTCAAAGCTCTCCGCTTCGAACACTTGTAACTCAGGGATAATTTGTTTCAAAAGACACGCCACACCCTCGCGGGCGCAGAAGTGGTCGTCAATTAACAAAATATTCACAATCACAAATCTCCCAGTAAACGCCTTTATTTGATTCTACTCGCGGTAAGTTTTGAAATAAATCCAGTACGTTTGTACTGGTACGGAAAACAACTGGCTATTTCAAAGCAATATGATCAAACTTTCATCAGGATAAATCTTGATTTTCAATTTATTGAAAAGTGGACTTTACACTATGCATTATTTCAAGCAGTTCATTATTTTATTCGCTTCATTAATTGTTTCTGGCTGTTCTTTGCTAAATGGTTCACCTGAATCCCCAATAGATATCGATAAGATCAGTGCCGAGATCACGCCGAAATTAGAAAAGTTCGACTCCAACCAAATTACTGATCCTTCAACCCGCAATATAGCAATCAGCCAAGCCCTGACATTAATTGATTTGCGTTATGCCGAGTTCGTTAATAACGCCGGATTACAACAACGTACAAAAGACATGGTCTTCGACTTTGCGGAGCTATCGCTAAACCTAGCCGGAACTGCCGTTGGTACTGCAGGTACCAAAACACTATTGGCTGCTCTATCCACCGGTATATCCGGTACCAATATCGCCTTCGACAAAAACTTTATTTACGAATCCACAGTACCCGCATTAATTATGCAGATGAATGCCGATCGTGCTGAACTCTATAGGATGATCGCAACCGGCATGCAATCAACTTCGACATCAGGCCAAAACGGATACTCATGGGCACAAGCGGTGCATGATCTAATTGACTATTACAACGCCGGTACTCTTCAACACGCGATTAACTCAATCAAGAAAAATGCTGGTAGCAAGCAAGTTGCCGAGGAAAAACTGACTAAGGACTTATTAATGCCGCAACTTGCTACCGAAGACGACGTGAAAATGCGAGCTTCCATCACCAGTAGCTTAAAAAACATTACGGAACAAAATCTAGCCAAGGTAAAAACCAGCTTCGGCCCCCTGAGTAAAGGGTTAGTTCATCTAAACGGATGCAAGATTCTTGGAGAAAATACGGAAGCAACTATTTCAGTTGCAGACGCCAAAAATCTGCTAATCGAATGTATTCGGGATGTCAGCGAAGAAAAAAACAAAGGTGTAACATTTAAAGACGATCTGACCGAAATCAAACAGCAATTTATTACGGTTGGTCTGATTCCAACCAGTTAGGTCATTCTACTTATACACCAAAAAGGGAGCCTCTAAAAATAAAGCAAACTCCTTCTCTCACGGGGAGAAGGTTGGGATCGGGGAATTTAAATCAATTGTTCACATCCCTCACCCTAGATCCGGAGGGAAAGAGAGTTTTTAGAGGTTCCCAAAAATCAATGGAGATTTTTCACTATGAGAATGCGCGGTTATGAAGGCCATTTGAGCCTTGATCAATTACAAACGCAAATACGCTTCGAAGAGGCTGGTTCGTTGGAATTATTCGATTGCGTGACGGCTTCTGACAAAAACAACAAACCTCTTAATGTGTGTAAATTTAACGAACTTCCTCCAGGCGACATACCAAAAGATATTTTCTTGGTTGTTACAAATTCACCCAAACCGGCTGGCGCAACCAACAAAGTTTTAACTGACACAGTCATAGTAAACAATCAATTTACGACCGTAGATTTTTATCGGTGAAAAATCAACTATTAATTAATTTAATAGGCATTAAATCCGAATGTATTTTGGAGGGAAAATGGCAGGAATCAACTTCACGCCCGCATTACGAATCGAATATGACCGATTATTCAATACCTGCATCATAAACGCAGGTAAACTAACAGAGGTTGGAAAATTATGTGATCAACTAATTGCCAATCGCGCTCGTTACCAAAATATCGGCAATAACTTGGGAATACCGTGGTTTTTCATTGCCGTGATTCATAACATGGAATCCAGTCAAAAATTCTCGAAACACTTGCATAATGGTGACCCACTCACTGCTCGTACCGTTCAAGTCCCTGCTGGCCGCCCACGCACAGGCAATCCGCCTTTTACCTGGGAAGAAAGCGCTTCCGATGCACTAGTGATGCATAATCTTAATGGGAATAACGATTGGTCTACCGCCGGAGTGCTCTATCAGCTGGAAGCCTACAACGGTTGGGGTTATCGAAAGCACCACCCTGAAGTTTTAAGTCCTTACCTTTGGTCTTTTTCGAATCATTACAGCAGTGGAAAGTACATTGCCGACGGCACATGGTCAGACACGGCGATTTCCAGGCAATGCGGAGCAGCGGTTTTGTTGCGACGAATGGCAGAGCTTGGTGAAATTGACTTTACCGATCAGCCACGACCTGTTGAATCGCCCACCCCATTGGTAGTCAGTTATTCCGAAACCAAGTCCGAAGACCTGAGCACGATTAAACAGGCTGAGGATTTGCAACGCTGGCTTAATACCTTTTCCGGTGTGTTCGTATTGATTGATGGCGTACCGGGAAAGAAAACTTCGGACGCTTTCAAACAGGTTACAGGTTCGTTTTTACCGGATGACCCTAGAAACTAGATTGGTCTGAATTACCGGTAAATATATAAATCGGAAAAATGGTCAGATTCCCCGAGGCAAAGCTGATTGTTAATTGCCTAGGCTTTTATGATACTGAGCAAATCCCTCCTTAATTGCAAATATGGACGCTGAAACTCTTGAAGAAAAAGAACTTATTTCTCTAGAGCGAACAAAGCTCGAAAGAGAACGGCTTGAGTTCGAGCAAAAGAAACTACAACGCATGACAATCGGAGTCTCGACGGTTGCAGTCCTCGTATCGCTTCTTCAGGTCGGCATCGCCTATTTACAAAGTCGCCTCTCAACTGCGCAGACAGTTGAGAAATTCATTCCGTACCTTCAAAAACAGGAAACTCGTGATGCAGCTTTACTAACTATGTCAGGATTCGTCGATCAGCAATTTGTCACGCAGTTAGCCGAAAAGTCGAGAGCAACCACTGTTCTCGAAACATTTCAGGTAAAAGGAAGTGAGCGGGAAAAATCACAAGCAACCGCAGCGCTTTCCGAGTTGGATAGAAAGCGTAGAGTTTTAATTGACAAGATCTTTGACTCCAGTAAACCCGCGCGAATCGAAGCGACGACCGAACTAATTCGCCAGTGGAGTACGGATCCCAACATCATCCCACAGCTTATTGAAGTGGCATCAGCAAAACTCGCGAATCAGAGTGGTATTGTCAACACATTGGTGATTTTACGAGAAACTCCCCCTGATATCCTTAGAGCAAACGCCGAGGATCTTGCATCGTTTTTGAGTAAAGCAAAGCTGAATGGTCATCAAACAGCTGGACTTGTAACAGATGTGGAAAATCGCGCAACGGCTTCGCGTTAACACGAGGAATGATATTGCGAGGTTTTTCAAATATTGACACTGGAGCAACTCATAGGAGACAAAAAATGAATGAAAACGTAGCTAAATTGATTGCAATTGCAGAAAATGAGGTCGGCACCCGCGAAGGCGCCACAAACAATACCGGCGCACGCATAGTCGAGTATCAGGGGGCAACTTGGTTGGCACCAGGTGCATGGCCTTGGTGCGCCGCGTTTACAGCCTGGATAATGCGGGAATGGCTCGAAGATGAGAGAGTTCGAGAAGCATTAAATTTGCCATCGTTTTCCCTAGCGGATAAATGGCGCTGTAAAGATGCGAGTGCGTTTGGTTGGGAAAAATGGGCAAAACAAAAAAATTTGCTAGTACTGCCGGAAACAGAAAAAGCCAAGGCCGGCGATTTCGTTATATTCGATTTCTCACATATTGCTTTAGTTGTAAAAGATCAAACTACAGTAAAAGAAAAACTCATAACAATTGAGGGTAATACTAACGGCAAGGGTGATCGAGATAGTGAAACTGGCGATGGCGTGTGGCGAAAAGAACGCCAACCAAGCTTAACCAAAAGCTACGTCCGGATAATACCTGTGTGATCGACTAGTTGTTCACTCTATCAGCTGTGCGCCCTAGCCTCCTGAAATAGACTTCTGAGCATCGGCAACACCTAAGACGAGTCAAATAAGAGGAACCAACATGACCATCACCCTAGGCCCCATTATCGGCCAGACCACCGACACTTCGGTAAAAATCTGGATACGCGGCGCGAAAGGCCCGAATCATGCCAGTCGCGAGTTTTGTTACGGCGCTTTCGATTTATACGATGGCGCGAGGCTGGTAGCTTCGAAATATTGCTTTTTAAAGGATTATTACGATTTCACCGGGGTGGTGTATTTCGATGGTCTAAAAGCCAATACCGCTTATCGGCTGGAATGCGGGCTGGTTTATAAGCGTGACGCACAAGCGCCGGCTACTGATGTTTTGGTGCAGGGACCAGTCGTGAATAGCACCGAAAAAGTCGGCACCACGTTTAAAACTCACCGGCCCAGCAACGATACCACGCTAAATTTTGTGTTCGGTTCCTGTCGCTATTTGTACTGGGACAATTTTGTTTTGAATGACGCGGAAAAAGGCGACAAGACTTTTCGTTCTATTTTCACTCAGCATCAGCAAAATCCGCTGGATTTCTTTTTAGCGGTTGGTGATCAGGTGTATGCCGATCCGTTGAACAAATTGCATGAGTATTCCAACTTCGACGAGTTATGCGAGATTTATCGCAAGTCGTTTAAATTGCCGAATATCCGCGAATTGATGAGTTGCGTGCCCACTTACATGATTCTGGACGATCATGAAATTCGTAACGACTGGTCAAAAAACCAGATGCGCGATGAAAATAGCGGCTTTTTCGCGACGCGGATGCGGGCTTATGCGTCTTACCAGCACCTCCATAATCCTGATACTCCCAACGGCCAGTTTTGGTATACCTTCGACAAAGGACCGTTTCCGTTTTTCGTGATGGATACGCGCACATTGCGGATTAGCGAAGCGACCAGCATCGAGGGTAAAACCATGCTCGGCCGCGAGCAGTTGAATGCGTTTTTGGATTGGCTGCACCAAAACCGCAATGCGCCCGTTAAATTCGTGGTGTCCAGCGTGCCCTTCTTCCCGGACCCTAAGCCTATGAAAGGCAGCGAGGACAAATGGGCCGGCTTTAACGACGAGCGCAGCATGATCCTGGAATTCATTCGCGTGGAAGGGATTAGCGACGTGGTGTTTTTGTCCGGCGACGTGCACAACTCCAGTTTTGCACGGATGCGTTGCTACCAGGACCCACAGTTTTTGTTGACCTCGTTGGTGTCATCGCCATTTTATTGGCCCTACCCTCACGAAAGCCAAAGCGACTTTTACGGTGGCAAGACCCTGGAATTCATGCAGTGGTCTGACGGCACCCGCCGGCTACGCGACCGCGTTGAATACCGCTACGAAGGCGAAGGCTTTATCGGCGATGAGAGCTTTACCCGAGTGTCGGTGGATATTGGTAAGGGCAAGCCTTGGTGTAGCGCGGAGATTTTTGATAGGAAGGGTCAGCTGTTTCGTCAATATTCCCAACCGTTTTTATTTTAGGGCTTGCCTAAACGCTTCCACTCTCAGAGCAAAATGCTTGCTTTGTTGGAAACGATTCCTTTTCCCTCATTTAATTCTCCTCACCCCAACCCTCTCCAGCAGGAGAGGGGGATTTCTTTGTTATGGTTGGAGCATTTCTGGATTCCCGAATTCACGGGGATGACGGTATGTGCCAAGTGCGGCGATTTATTTCCCACCGCCAATTAGCGCCACCATCTCCTCCCGCTGAATCACCTCTTTCTCTTGCAGCAAGTCCGCCAACTTATCCAAATAACCGCGTTTCTCGCTCAATATCTTTTGCGCGCGGCGTTCGGCGTCTTCGATTAAACCCTTAATTTCCGCGTCGACCACACGAGCGGTTTCTTCGCTGTAATTGCGTTGTTCGGACATATCGCCGGGCAGGAATTGCAATTGCTGGCGTTGGCCGTAGATTTGTGGCCCCAGCTTTTTACTCATGCCCAGGTAGCAAACCATGTTACGGGCAATTTCGCTGGCCTTTTCCAGGTCGTTTTGGGCCCCGGTGGAGATACTTTGCAAAGCCAGCTGCTCGGCGACGCGGCCACCCAGCAGTATAGCCAACTGATCTTTCAGCTCGTTTTCGGTGGAAAGATATTTTTCCTCGACGGGTAGTTGCAAGGTAAAGCCCAGTGCTGAGACGCCGCGCGGAATGATGGAGATTTTATGCACCGGCTGACCGGTGGGGACATTTTCCGCGACCAAAGCATGGCCGGCCTCGTGATACGCCACCCGGCGCTTTTCGTCCGGGCCGAGGATACGGTTTTTCTTTTCCGGGCCGGCCATCACTCTATCTATGGCTGCTTCGAAATCGGCCATATTGACGGTGTCGCGACCGCCGCGTGCCGCCAGGATGGCCGCTTCGTTGGCAATGTTCGAAAGATCGGCACCGACGAAACCGGGCGTACGTTTGGCAACAGTATTTAAATCGATATCTTTGTCCAGTTGCATGGCTTTGCTATGCAGTTTCAGAATAGCCACACGATCTACCAGGTCGGGTTTATCGACCACAATTTGCCTATCGAAACGGCCGGCGCGCATTAGGGCTTTATCCAGTATCTCCGGTCTATTGGTAGCCGCCATCACCACCACACCGGAAGTGGCGTCGAAGCCATCCATTTCGGTCAATAACTGGTTCAGGGTCTGTTCGCGTTCGTCGTTGCCGCCCAGCATTGCCGGACCGCCACGCGAGCGGCCAATCGCATCCAGTTCGTCGATAAAGATGATGCACGGGGCTTTTTGCCGAGCTTGTTCGAACAAATCCCGCACCCGCGCCGCGCCGATACCGACGAACATTTCGATAAACTCGGAGGCGCTGATGTTAAAAAACGGTACCCCGGCTTCGCCGGACACCGCACGGGCCAATAGCGTTTTACCGGTACCCGGCGAACCCACCAGCAACACACCTTTCGGCATGCGTCCGCCCAGCTTTTGCAGTTTTTCCGGGGATTTTAAAAATTCGATGGTTTCCTTCAACTCCTGTTTGGCACTCTCAGCGCCGGCTACATCGTCGAAAGTGGTTTTCGAGGTTTCCTGCTGAATACGGATTTTATTGCCCAAGTTCAAAAAGCCGCGCCCTGCCCCCCCGGTCATTTTCGGCAGCAACCACATCCACAGCCCGGCCAATATCGCGACGGGAATCACCCAGTTGAACAGCAAATTGCTCAACCAGTTGTCGCCGCTCCTGACCACGTATTCGACTTTATGCTCTTGCAGGTTTTTAACCAGCGACTCGTCCCAAAGCGGAATCGTGAAAAAATGCTTGCCGATCTTTTTATCTTCTTCTTTTAAAGTGCCATTGATGAATCGTTGGGTAACCACGGCGTTATCGACTTTATTATCGTTAACGAAGGTTAGAAACTGGCTGTATGGTATTTCCTGACCTTGAATGCGCTCGCCACCGGCGAACAACGAAAGTACAAATATGCCCAACAATACATACAACCATACCGGAGAGCGCTTGGGTTCTGCGCTGCCGGGTTGATCGGCGCCTGGTTTAGGTTTGGATAGGCTTTGCAACGTCGATTTGAGCCAAGCCCAAAACACGCATAGCCATTTAACAAAAGTCTGATAAAGCTCGGTTAGTTTTTGCTGGTCTATCATGACGCACTCCCCTCTTGTAGTTATCGAGGCCATTCCAGGGTCCCTAATCCGCCATTCAAGTCAAGGTGGAGATTCCGGTTTAGGCCTCTTTTGTTTGTTCACTGTACTCCAGTTTTACCGGTTTTTAGCGAGTAATCAAATGTAATGTACTGGAGACTTTTCACTAAATTTACGCAAATCCAGTTATTAACTACTTCTAGGCCACAGCTTCGCGTGAGCAACGATATTCAAGGCGCGGGTAAGTGGGATAAGAACAGACTCACTATTTCTTGCCGTTCGGAAAGTGAAAAATGCATCCAAACCTTTGGTATTTTCGTACATCTCTACACAACCGAATTTCGGCATAATCACCTCATCAATTGAGTTGCTGTTTCGTCGCGTTTGCTATTTAATGACCAACGGTCAAAGCAACCCGGGCGCACGGCGTCCCGCAACTCATTTTTCCCAACTTAGAAGGAGGGACAAAATGTCAAACCCGCTTAGTAGGCTGATCGGCAAACTATTCACAGACCCGGTCGAACAAGTCGGCATCGCTCTGCCGTCCGCTACTTTGGTAGCAGTGTTTTTTAATTATCGAGAGCAGATTCACCCTGTCTTGCAGCATTTGCCCAACCCTTTCGCCGCCAGCACAACGGGCGCGCTGATTTTTCTGCTACTGACGCTGGCAGTCTCCCTCATCGTCAAACGCCTGTCGCACGACTTACTCAATACCACTTACGATTATTTGTATCGAGACCGCAAGCGCTTGAAGTCGGATAGTTGGTACCGGCGAGCACAAAATCTGGCTTTATCCACCAACGACCCCTTGCTGAGTAAATATCATGAAGCCTTGGATAGACTCAGGGATAACGATAATCCGGTGGTCGCCAAGGTGGAGGCCCTGCAAATTCAATCCAAATTGGCGCGCAGCCTGACCTTGATATTGGCGATCTTTACTTTGGTATTGTTTATCGAAAAGTTGATGTTACTCGGGTTGGTGTGCGGCGGTGTTTCAGGATTAATGCTGTCTAGTTTTTGCAAGGAACGTTGGGCCGCATCTGAATTGGTTTATCAAGCGCTTTACGAAACCTATTACCGCCAGGAGCGCCGCCACCCGATATGGACTTCACCGATTATTCGCATCAACAAACCGGTACAGCCGTCATGCGAGACCGAGTCTGTAGGATAAGAAAATCGAAATTGGCAAAAAAAAACCGGTCCAGAGTCGCAGACATCGATTACTAGACCGCCAGATAGAGCGGGTATATCATCCGCCCGGCAAGCCTAAATAGAGACCTTAATCGATCAACCGGATCGTTACCAAAAAGGCGGACTTATGCACAAACCGACATATCGACTTAAAGCCTTGGCTTACGCCGGGCTGAGCCTGCTCCCGATTTCCGTTGTCGCTCAAACCGCGGCCGTTAACGGCGAGGACAAACCCATCGCCTTATCCATTCATTTTTTAATTACGCTGGGCATCTTGGCGGTAGTTGTGCTCGCCTTTTTGCTGTATCTGCGGCATCTGCAAAAAACCTTTCTGGAAACCTGCACCCGCGAAAAACAATTGGCGCTGTTCTTTCAAAGCCCGGCAGGTCTGCCGGAAGGCACGATACGCGGCGTGATCGCCATGCTGATCGTCACCGCCTCGATGCTGTTTTTAGCCTTACCCAACAACCAGTTTCCGGACGTATTGGGCGGTATCCTCGGCACCATCATCGGCTTTTATTTCGGCGCGCGCGGGCAAAATCGCGATTCCGAAAGCGCCGCATTGCAGCAAGCCCACGAAGCCACGACTCAACGCGACGAAGCCGTCAGCCAGCAACAGCAATCCAAAACCGGTTCCATGCTGGAAACCGTCAGCAATGGCATCGACATGGCCCGTACCGTGGCCGGTTTATTGCCCAAAGACATCGGCGGCAAATACGTCGATCTGGCTAACAAAGTCGAAAAAGGCGTGAATGTCGCTAAAGGCCTGATGGGCGAAGGCAAGATCGAAGATGCACTGCACGCGGTCACCGACACGCAAACCGCACTCGATCAGGACGGTCCCTTAACCGACATCGTCGGCAGCGCCGTGAAAACCTTCGGTGCCACCCTGGGCACCTTTATGCCGCCAGCGGCATTGATCGCAGCCGTGGTGGCCGGTACCGTCAAATTGACCGGTATTTATTACCAAAAATGGAAAGCCCGGATTTTACACATGCCGATCTCGCCGGCAGCCGGTTTGACGCTGGAACCGGTCGACGACAACACCGGCTTCATGTTGCTGCGGCAAAGCCCCTTATTTCGTAACGCGTTCCAGGCGCAAATGGAAAATCCCAAGTTTCTGAAAGAGGCCGTCAACGATTTCATCGGCAACGCCAATTCGGCGGATTTGTTCGAAAAATACGCCGAGCTAGGCGGCTTTCAAACCTTAGAACAATTTGAAGAAGGCCTGGACGAATTCCATCGCACCGCCGCCGACCGGGAATTGAAATCCTTGATCCTGGCCCGCGACCCGGCCATGTTCGGTAGCACCGGTGGTTACGAATCGGTGTTACAAGCCGTGGACAAATTGCATCAAAACCCGGACGCATTGAAAGACCTGGATAGCTTGATCGTGGTGACCGAGAAGTTGCAAGCCGAAGACAAACCGGTCGCCGGCATGATCACCAAAATTCTGGAGGGCCAAGCGTCATGAAGCGGAATCTTAAATTCATCATGCCCCTGTTAATAGCAGTTTTGTTAGTCTCCGGCTGCGCGACCCGGCAATTGAAAATCTTTAAAGAAGCCGCCGCTGAAAACAATTGGCAGGAAATCGCCGCAGCGGAAGTCGATTGCAAAGTCGACGACGAGGCCTGCAATCAGCTGCATTTGCTAAAAGGCGATGCCTGTTACCGACTGGCCAAACAAAACACCGACAGCGTCAAAAACTACCAATGCGCCGCCGAGCAACTAGAACAAGGCATTCACCTGACAACCGATTGGGCCAATGCCGAGGCCGTAGTAGGCAAACGCGCCCAGTATTTCGAAAACTGGTGCGAGTCGCTGCGTTTGCTGCGTAGCGAACAAACCAGCACAGCCGCCGCCACACCTTACAATCAAAAGCTTCACAGTTGTGCCCGCGAATTTCTGCAAGCCCCCGGCGACTTAAAACCGGCCGCCACCTTTTTTCTGCACAACGCGGAACTGGCCACGATCCGTTTTCAAATCAACGACACCGGCAGTTGCCAAGCGCTGAAACAATTGCAACAAAATGAAAGTCAAGCTGCCGCGCAGGCCGCCCAAAGCCGCTACGCCGACCATCACCGGCGATTGTTAAACGACATCGCCGGGATCAAAGCCTCAATTCCCGGCTGCCCATAAGCCTTTAGCAGATAGGAGCAGGTCATGGCCTTTAGTCGCCCTCTTAAATTTCAATTGCCTATGCTGCGCGGCCGCGATGTTCTTGAAGTACAAACGCGGTTAAAAGCTTTGCAGATCAATGGTGTCGGCCAACCTGACGGATTATTCGGCGCGAAAACATCCGCAGCCGTCGTGGCATTTCAATCCAGCCGTGGCTTGGACAATGACGGAATCGTCGGCCCGTTAACCTGGAGCAGTCTGTTCCAAGACGACAGCCTCCCGAATACGCAACGCCCCGCCGCCAACGACGCCGGCAGCACCACCATCGGTCAAGATTTACTCGACGAATTAAAAGCCAGGCATGCCTATCAAGACAGCGTGTCCTGGCAATTAACCGCACAAGGCTTATTGGTAGGCAACGACAATGCGCCACTAGGTAGCGGCGGCGAGCCGAAAACAGTTGCCAAAATCTGGAGCCAATACGGCAGTGCGTTGACGCATTGGTCTACCGAGTTAAACGTACCTGTAGAACTCATCATCGCCACCATCTGCACCGAATCGTCTGGCAATCAAAACGCGGTGCGCGAAGAACCCGGCTTTATCGACGAAGTGCGTACGCCACACAAAATTTCGCCGGGTTTGATGCAGACTTTGATTTCCACCGCCCGAGCGGCCTTGAATAAAGACGACATCGACAAGGCCTGGCTATTAGTCCCCAGCAATTCGATTCAGGCCGGCACCGCTTACATCGCCGGGCAATGGAAGCAAACCCATTTCGATCCGCCGAAAGTGGCATGCGCTTACAACGCCGGCGGCATCTATCGTAACGACTCGGCCCGCAATCGCTGGAAAATGCGCCAATATCCCATCGGCAGCGCCGAGCATGCCGACCGCTTTGTAAAATGGTTTAACGATTGTTTTGTGTTTTTCGAGAACAACGGCGGCGCGCCCGAGTGTAGTTTTTTTAATGCTTTGCGCAAATAAGTTTAACTGCTGCACCTGACTATTAGACTCCCTGAAGCTATCATTTCCGAGAAAGTGAGCGCCGGTAGACCACCGAGCGAATCCAGGCAAGAGGTCTCCCACCTGTATCGGCAGTCCTCCCTCTCCTCGCGGGAGAGGGTTGGGGTGAGGGGGATATACAGCATTGATCTGCATACCCTCAACCTGCCCTCTCCCGAAGATAGAGGGTTCTGTGTTGGCTTTTACGACAACCACCTTGGGGAAACGATGTTTGAGCTTAGGGTTAATCACAAGATTGGCTCTTCGGTTCCGAGACTTCCCTACCACCGCCATTTGACAATTCCCTGCCCTAAGGAATCTTAACCTCATGAAGGTGTCGATTGGCGTAAGGTATTGCCGCAACGCCACCATCCATGGCATAACGTCGGCTGACCTGCTTGCCAACATTGAGGCCCAACATGCTGCAAAAACGCCTGATTGCTCTGCTGTTGCTGTTGATCCTGTTACCGACTTTATCGGTCGGTTACATGGCCTATCGGTTTGCCACCGACAATATCCGCACGGATCGCTTTAAGATTGTCAGCCGCGTCGCGGAAAGCCGCCATGAACAACTCAAACTGGTACTGGAACGTGCCGACACCCGCGCCCACGCCTTCCTGGCCGAAGTGCTGATGAAATGCGTGGCGGCGGAGCAATTAAATCGCGCCTGCGCCGCTAATTTCTTGAACGACTATTTACTCACCGAAGGCGCCGCCGGTGCGGTTTTTTTTCGCCGCGACACCCATTCCGGCACGGTCAGCGTCGGCGAGCAACCCGTCGCACTTGCCGATTTAAACGATTTTCAACCAGGACAACTGGCCGACTTCAGCAAACCTGTTCAGGAACAGCCACGTTTTTATTATGTGATTGCCAAAGATGCCAAACTGCCCTGGCAATTGTTGGTCAGCTATCCGGTTAGCCTGATTCAAAATATTTTTTCGCCTCACCCCGACCTGGGTAAATCCGGCGAATCTTTCTTGGCCGACAGCAGCGGTTTTTTTGTTACCAAACCGCGCTATGCCAGCCGACAAGGCAACAGCCACCCCATCGCTGCGCAAGCGATGCAAAGCTGCCTGGCCCGGCAAAATGCGGAAATGATGGACAGCGATTACCGTGAGCGTGCGGTTATTCATGGTTTCCGCACTATTCCGGAAACCGGCGGCGGCTGCATCATGGCGCATATCGAACAGGCCGAGGCGCTGGCCCCGATTCAGCGCCTGGAAAAACAGATGCTGATCACCGTGCTGGTATTTGTCGGCTTGACGACGATAATCGCCAACGCCCTGGCCAGGCGTATCGTCCGGCCTATCTCACGCCTGACTAGCACCGCCAGACGCATCCGCGACGGCGACTTGTCGGTGCGCGCCGCAGTCAGCGGTCTTGATGAAATCGCCGAACTGGCCAGTTCCTTCAATCACATGACCGATGCGCTGGCCGATGCCCAGCATAATCTGGAAGCGAAAATCGCCGAGCGCACGCAAGCCCTGCGCACCAGCGAGGAACGGTATATGCTTGCCGAGCGGGCCGTTAACGACGGCATCTGGGACTGGGACATTGTGCATCACGAATACTACTTATCGCCGCGCTGGAACAAGATTCTCGGGTATGCCGACGGTGAATTGCCTAACGTGGAATCGATTTTCTTCGAATTAATCCATCCCGACGATAAAGCCCGCGCCAGCGAAGCGTTTCGCAAACACTTGGAACATAACGAGCGTTACACCACCGAACTGCGTTTACGACACAAGGACGGCAGCTACCGTTGGGTGCTGGATCGGGGGGATGCGTTGCGAGATACCGAGGGCCGGCCGGTACGGATGGTCGGCTCCATCACCGACATCACCGAACGCAAGGCGGCGGAAGAGGAGTTGTTGAAATACCGCGAACATCTGGAAGAACTGGTGGCGATGGCTACTACGGAAGTTAAAGCCATCGTCCAAACCGCAGTCAATGGCGTGATTTCCATCGACAGTAGCGGGCTGATTCGGATGTTCAATCCCGCCGCGGAAAAACTGTTCGGCTGGAGTAGTGCCGAAATCGTCGGTAAAAATGTCTCGCTACTGATGCCGGAGCCCGATGCCTCCGCGCACGATAGTTACATTCAACATTTCTTGGCGACTCATCAGGCCAAAATCCTCGGCATCGAGCGGGAAGTCATCGCCCAACGTAAAGACGGCAGCCGCTTTCCCGCCAATTTGGCAGTTGGTCACGGCATTATCTCGGAAGGTCGGCATCTATTTGTCGGCTTTATTTCCGACATCAGCCTGCAAAAACAAGCCGAGCAGGAATTGAGACTTGCTAAGGAAGCCGCCGAGGCAGCCGCCAAAGCCAAGGCCAATTTCCTGGCTAACATGAGCCACGAAATCCGCACGCCGATGAATACCGTCATCGGCTTTGCAGAAGTTGCCTTGCAAGATCAAAACCTGGCCGGTGATACGCGCGGCCATATAAAAACCATCCTTAGTTCCGGCCGGCATCTGTTGAGCGTGATTAACGACATTCTGGACTTTTCCAAAATAGAAGCCGGTAAGGTGGAGCTGGAGTCGGTCTGTTTCAATCTGCCGTTTGCGGTGCAAGAGGCATTGCAGATCATGGGTTTGCGCGCCGCCGAAAAAGGCTTGCGCATCGATTTGGCGATAGAAGCCGGCTTGCCCACGCATTTCGTCGGCGACCCGAACCGCTTGCGGCAGGTGATTTTGAATCTGGTCGGCAACTCGGTAAAGTTCACCGATACCGGCAGCATAGGCGTGACGATCACCCGCGCGGAAGGCGTCGAAATGTTGCATTTTGCCATTAGCGACACCGGCATCGGCATGACCCCGGAACAAACCGAACACATCTTCGAATCGTTCTCGCAAGCCGATGCCTCCACCAGCCGCCGTTTCGGCGGGACCGGCCTGGGCACCACCATCAGCAAACAAATTGTCGAGATGATGGGCGGCCGGATTTGGGTAGAAAGCCAGGCGGGTGTCGGCTCGGTGTTTCATTTCACCGTACATATGCCGGAATCGGCCAACGCGGAAAACTGCCTGTACGATGTCAGCTCTGTGCATAACGTGGCTTATTTCTCCCCACGCCGCTTCAAGGTATTACTGGCCGAGGACATAGAAGCCAACGCCACGCTGGCGCGCTTGCGCCTGGAGCAGCAGGGCCATCAAGTCAGTTGGGTTAAAAACGGCCAGGAAGCGGTGGACGCCTTTCAAAGCGGCGACTACGACTTGATTCTGATGGACCTGCAAATGCCGGTGCTGGACGGTATCGCCGCCACCCGGCAAATTCGCGAACTGGAAAAACCCGGCGGCAGCCATATCCCGATTCTGGCCCTGACCGCCAGCGTGTTGAGCCATGAACGCCGCGAATCGCTGGATGCCGGCATAGACACCATAGTGGGCAAACCTATTGATGTCGATGACTTATTGACGCAAATGGAAAGACTGGTGCCCAAAGGCCAAGGCATTGCCAATACCGGCCTCAGCATCGCCGAACCGCCGAAAGTTGCCGTGGACTTCACGCCGTTGGCCGGCGTCGCGGATTACGAAAAAGGCTTGACCACCTGGCTGGATCCATTGATTTACGCCGATGCCTTATTAAATTTTGCCGAGCAACATGGCGCGGACGGCGCCAAATTACTACGCAATCTACAAGAGCACCCGGAGAATCTCGAAGCGGTCCGGCGCATCGCCCATGCGTTAAAAGGCGTGGCCGGCAATCTGGCCCTACCGGTTATCGCCGGCCTGGCCACTGAGGTTGACGCGCAATTCAAAACCGGCGACCTGCAAAACATCAAGGAATTGATCAAGACGCTGGACGTCGCGCTAAACGCCGCTGTTGAAGCCGTACACCAACTAAAACTGCCGAGCAAACCGGCAGCGGTCGCCGCAACAGCCTTCGATGCGGAACGGGTCGGCAGCCTTTTACAGCAATTGAACACCGCGCTGGACAGTTTGAATCCTGACCACGTCGAACCGGTTTTACAAAGGCTTGGCGCGTTTCTCGCTGAAACCGAGCTGAAAGCCATCCGCTTCGAAGTGGATAGTTTCGATTTCGACGCCGCGAAAATCCAAGTTAATCGCTTGGCGGATAAATTAGCGATCACGTTTAAGGAATAAGCCATGAAAGACAGCTACAAAGTATTGCTGGTCGACGACGAACCGAACAATTTGAAAGTGCTTCAGCAAATACTCAAGGACCGCTTTCAACTGCTGTTTGCTATCAACGGCGAAAAAGCCCTGGCGGCCGCCCGGGAACATCAACCCGACATTATTCTGCTGGACATCATGATGCCGAATATGGACGGCTACCAAGTGTGTACGCAGTTAAAAGCCGATCCGCTGACCGCGAAAATCCCGGTGATTTTCGTTACCGCGATGGGAGAAATGGAAAACGAAGCGCGCGGTTTCGATGTCGGCGCGGTCGATTACATCCAAAAACCGGTCTCCGGCCCCATCGTGCTGCGGCGGGTGCAAACCCATTTATCACTGGTGCGAGTAGATGAACTGGACCAACTCGCCCGCGCCGCCATCGAAATGCTCGGCGACGCCGGCCACTATAACGACCCCTACACCGGAGATCACATCTGGCGCATGGCGGCCTATTCGGCGGCACTGGCCCGCGCCGCCGGCTGGTCGCCGGCGCAAGTGGCGATGATGGAATTGGCCGCCCCCACCCACGACACCGGCAAAATCGGCATTCCGCACGGTATTCTTAAGGCGGCGCGGGCGCTGAACGAAGAGGAATGGCCCATCATGCAATCGCATTCGCAAATCGGCTACGATATCCTGAACAAAAGCGATAATCCGGTCTTCAAAATGGCCGCGGAAATTGCCCGCCATCACCACGAAAAATGGGACGGCAGCGGCTACCCGCTGGGCTTGGCCGGCGAAGCGATTCCCGAGTCGGCCCGAATCGTGGCGATTGCCGATGTGTTCGATGCCTTGACCACTAAACGTCCTTACAAAGAACCGTGGCCGCTGGAAGAGACTTTAAAATCGATGCAAAGCATGGCTGGCAGTCACTTCGACCCGCGCCTGCTGGCCTTGTTTATAGAGATAATGCCGGAAATCTTACGGCTGAAAGCGGCGTGGGGCCAATAAGCTACTAAATATCGTATCGGTGACGATTTTCCGTAACGATTGCAGTCGGAACCCGGCTTTTCTGTATCCGCCCCTATCACGTTTTCAGTGCTCAGGCCACAGCCTACAAGGCTTCGCGATACACTGCCCCAACCCCCGTTAACTTCGATAGTTTTGGCATTTTTTATGCTGCGTAATCCTTGTCATCAAATAACCAGGGGCGCGTCATGAAAACTTACGAAAAAATACAAATCGGCGATGTCATCCACAGTAATTGGTATGGCGACGGCACCGTCGCCGACCTGAATGAAGCCGGGACAGGCAAAATAAAATTCGGCAGATTTTTTGTGATGTTTCGGGAGTTTGAGATTTTTTACGCAAACGGCTGGATGTTGGCGGTATAAGGTCATTACCACCAACCGATTGGCTAATGCTGTCGGATACGATGGCGTAAGCGGTATGAGAAATCGCGGAACGCTGCTTAAACAGGTTTTAGTTCGGGCATTAACTCTGCGGATGCGCCAATTGACGCATCCGCAGCGAGGTTTGCAAACATTTTAAACGGCTGATTCCGTCTTGAAACCGACATAGAAGAATGTGCCTACCTAACTACCCAGCGTTCTCAATAAACAAATTAACCGCCGACAGTCGCCAGATTTACGATTTAGCCGCACTCTTACTGCCCAATAAAATGGTATGGCGTTGGTAGCCATCGTCTGCTGCCGCGGCCTCTGACTCGGTTTTCCGCAATTGCTCGGCCCGGTCTTTTTCTATGGCTTCTCTGAGCACCTCGCGATAAGACCGATTGATGCTGCTGGCGTACTGCGTGTATTTTTTCTCTTGCGTTTCGGCGATGGTCTTGGTGGGTTCCGGGTCGTAACGCTCTTCAAGTTCCTCAGCCAGTTTTTTTAGCTGCTGGCTGATTGCCAAGGCCAATGCAGACGAATGGGTTTTGTTGTCGGCCAAATTGAAAATCCGGATCAGTTCATCCCGTAAATTAAACCCGTACACCACCGGATCGCCGTGCTTTTGCTGAAAATCATAGGCAATAAAAAAATCCAGCGGATTGGTGGGATTTTTATCGAAGAAGATCGTGGCGCTTTCCATCGTGTAATTCAGCGCCTCGACAAACTGCTTCCTGGCCTGTTCCATTTCGTCAAAGATAAAGTCATCGGCAATTTGTTTTACGATGTATTTCATAATCCGCCCCGGCTTAATTTCGATAGACCCGTCAACATAAAACTCGCTGCATCCTACTCTGTTTCATAGATGGCGGGAATCATTGCCACCGATTGTATCAATTTGCTTTGCTCGTGCACCTATTAACCCGGCCCTGTTTATCACTGGTATGCCGTTCGGGCTGAACTCGTCGAAGCCCGGTCTGGTGCGCACTTCGACAGGCTTTTACCCTAGGACATTAGGGCGAACGGTACGTTAATAATCGAAATATTGCCATTTTTCAGCGCTTTTATGCCTAACAAAATGCCCACCCATCACGCCGAGGGCGTTCCCCATGAAGCCATGACACCGAGCACACCGGCAAGCGCTTCAAACACAGCGCCGAGCTTTCCGCACTCGCCGATCCTCGGCAACACCGCTAATTCTTCCGCATGTCTCGCTGACGCTCCCCATTACGGTGCGCACCACGCATGTGCAAAAAAAGCACTTCCGAATCAATAGAGTGCATCGTTTTTTATGCGCGCAGAGATGAACCTGCTAATTCCTCCAAATTGAGGCTTGCAGAAAACTGACGTAAAGCACTGTTTATAAACGTTATTTATAAAAATCCATCACAAGACTCATTAAACTGGCATCAGCATTGCTTAGTAACAAGCAATACTCCAGTGTAGGAGTGGTAAACCAAAACCCCGCTCACTGTTGAGCACCAAAGACAAAGGCGTCTACTGTCCGGCTTGCAAGCAAGTCGGGCATAGACGCCTTTTTTTTGGCCAATTTTTCTCAATTGACAGGAAACGATATGAAACAGAACAGCATATTCACCCCCAAGACACTAGCCGCCGCGCTAAGCTCGGTCGTCGCTCTGGCGGTACTGGGCTTTTCCAACCACAGTTTCGCCGCCGGCAAACTGGAAAAGGAAGACTTGAAATTCGGCTTCATTAAACTGACCGACATGGCACCGCTGGCGGTGGCTGCTGAAAAAGGCTTTTTTGAGGAAGAAGGCCTGTTCGTACAACTGGAAGCGCAAGCCAATTGGAAAGTAGTCATGGATCGCGTGGTGAACGGCGAATTGGATGGTTCGCACATGCTGGCGCCTGCCCCATTAGGTTCCAGCATTGGCTACGGTACTAAAGCCGACATCGTCACCGCTTTCAGCATGGGCTACAACGGTAGCGCGATTACCGTATCCAACGACATCTGGAAACAAATGAAAGCCAACGTGCCGATGGAAGGTGGCAAGCCTGTGCACCCCATCAAAGCCGACGCCTTGAAGCCGGTAGTGGATAAATATAAAGCAGAAGGCAAGCCATTCAACATGGCCATGACCTTTCCACCCGGTAGCCACAACGTCAAACTGCGCTATTGGCTGGCCGCCGGTGGCATTAACCCCGGTTTTTACGCGCCGCCCCAAGACACATCCGGCCAAATTAATGCCGACGCCTTATTGGCGGTAACCCCGCCGCCGCAAATGCCGGCCACATTGGAATCCGGGACTATTTTCGGCTACTGCGTCGGCGAACCCTGGAACCAACAAGCGGTGTTTAAAGGCATCGGCGTACCGGTCATCACCGACGACGAACTCTGGAAAGACACCCCGGAAAAAGTCTTCGGCGTCACCCAAGCCTGGGCGGAAAAATATCCGAATACGTATTTAGCCGTCACTAAAGCCTTAATACGCGCTGCGATGTGGCTGGATGCCGAAAACAACAAAAACCGTAAAGAAGCCATCGAAATGCTGTCGCAAAAACAATATGTCGGTGCCGACGTTGACGTGTTGGCGGCCAGCATGAACGGTACTTTTGAATACGAAAAAGGCGACAAACGCTCCCTGCCCGACTTCAACACCTTTTTCCGTCACGGTGCCAGCTATCCCTCCTACAGCAGCGCGATCTGGTATCTGACCCAATTACGCCGCTGGGGCATGATCAACGAATACAAACCCGACAACTGGTATATGGAAACCGCGAAAAAAGTTTATCGCCCTGACATCTATCTGGCTGCCGCAAAAGAACTGGTCGCCGAGGGTAAAGCCAAAGCCGAAGACTTCCCTGCCGACACCAGCATCAAGCCGTCGCAAAACTTTTTCATCGACAAAATTCCGTTCGATGCCAACAAACCTAACGATTACCTGGCCAAATTTGCTATTGGCTTGAAAGGCAAGCAAACCGTCTCCGGCGGCAAGATTGTCGACTAAGAAACTCTGGTGGGTGCTCTACACAAGGATCGTATGTTGATGCAAGGACGCATCCTTTTTACCGACACCATTAAGACAAGCGAGTAAAGACATGACTAATACACTGATCAAATTTTTCAACATCACCGGCCTGACCTGGTTCGTACCCTTAGTCAAAATCGCCGCCGGTGAAAACCCAGCCCAACAAATGCGCCAGTTATGGCTGGTCATGGGCGTGCCCATCATCGCTTTCATCTTGTTTTTGGGGTTTTGGAGCGTCACCGCCGCGCGGATCAACACGAGCTTGGGCGCTATTCCCGGCCCGGTCGCGGTCTGGTCGGAAGTCAGCGGTCTGGTGACTGAACACTATGCTGAAAAAACCAAAATGGCCGAGTTTTATCAACGCCAGGAATTGCGGAATAAAGAAAAGTTGGCCGAAGACCCCAAAGCGGAAATCAAGCCGCGCCCCTACACCGGCAAGCCGACTTATCTGGACCAAATTCTTACCAGCCTGCGCACCGTGTTTGCCGGCTTTATCATCGCCACGCTGATCGCGGTGCCGCTAGGCATCATCTGCGGCATGAGCCCCGTGCTTAATACAGCTTTTAACCCGCTGATCCAAATCTTCAAACCGGTATCCCCGTTGGCCTGGCTGCCCATCGTCACCTTGGTGGTGAGTGCCATGTATGTTACCGACGACGATTCCTGGTTTGCCAAATCGTTCGTCACCTCGGCCATAACCGTGACTTTATGTTCCTTGTGGCCGACCCTGATCAACACCGCCGTCGGCGTGTCATCGATAGACCGCGACTTGGTCAACGTCGGTAAAGTGTTAAGACTGGATTGGGCCACGCAAATCAAACGCATCATTCTGCCCTCGGCTTTGCCTTATATCTTTACCGGGATGCGCCTATCCTTGGGGGTGGGCTGGATGGTTTTGATCGCTGCCGAGATGCTGGCGCAAAACCCCGGTTTAGGCAAATTCGTCTGGGACGAATTCCAAAACGGCAGTTCCAATTCCTTGAGCAGAATCATGGTGGCGGTATTTACCATCGGTATTATCGGTTTCATTCTCGACCGGGTAATGCACTCGTTACAAAACCTGTTCTCGTTCCAAAAAATCTGAGGATACCGTCATGAGCGCCGCCCAAGCCAAAATCATCGAACTTTCCATGCACAAACAATCCGCCATGTCTTCCGTTCCCGCCAACGATGCGTATAAGCCGCTAGTAGAGTTAAAAAATGTCTGTAAATCCTACGGTGAAGGCAAAGATAAAACCTCCATCCTCAGAGACATCAATCTGGACATTCGCGAAGGCGAGTTCATTGCTATCGTCGGTTTTTCCGGTAGCGGCAAAACCACGTTGATCTCGATGATTGCCGGTCTTATCCATGCCGATAGCGGCGAACTATTGAAACAAGGCCAAGCCATTACCGAACCGGGACCGGATCGCGGCGTGGTTTTTCAAAACTATTCCTTGATGCCCTGGCTAACGGTTTACGAAAACGTGGCGCTGGCGGTGGATGCGATCTTCAAGGATTGGACGCCGGAACAGCGCCGCGCGCATACCGAAAAGTACGTAAAAATGGTGAATCTGGGCCGGGCGATGGAAAAAAAACCGGGTGAACTGTCAGGCGGCATGCGCCAACGCGTCAATGTCGCCCGGGCGTTGGCCGCCAACCCGGATATTTTGCTGCTCGACGAACCGCTCAGCGCTCTGGACGCGCTGACTCGCGGCAACTTGCAAGATGAAATCCTGCAAATCTGGGAACAGGATAAAAAGACCGTCATTTTGATTACCAACGACGTCGACGAAGCCATTTACATGGCTGATCGGGTCATTCCTCTCAATCCCGGCCCGGATGCCAGCTTCGGCCCGGCCTTTACGGTCAATTTGGAACGGCCGCGTGATCGCACCGCACTGAACCATAACGAAGAATTTAAGCGCCTGCGTGCCGAAATCACCCGTTATCTGATGAATATCGGTATGGAAAAAGCCCAGGCCGACGCTGGCGACAAGCTCAAACTGCCGGATGTGCGTCCCAATACCAGCAACGATTGGAAGCTCGACACCTCGGCACTGAAACCCAGCACTCGCGATCTGGGCAAGGCCCGTTATCTGGAGTTTGCCAATCTCTCGAAAATCTACCCCACCCCGGACGGCAACAGCACCGTGAAAGTGGTTGACGGCTTTGACCTGAAAATGAAAAAAGGCGAATTCATTTCTATCATCGGCCACTCCGGTTGCGGTAAATCCACGGTGTTGTCGATGACCGCCGGCCTTAACGAAATTTCTGAAGGCGGCATTATTTTGGATAACCGGGAAATCAACGGCGCCGGCCCGGATCGCGGCGTGGTGTTTCAGGCTCCCAGCCTATTCCCTTGGCTGACCGCCTTCCAAAACGTGATGTTGGGCGTCGATAAAGTGTACCCACATGCCTCGCAAGACGAACGCGAGGACATCGTCGAATACTACCTGACACGGGTCGGCCTGGCCGATTCGATGTTCAAAAAAGCCGGGGACATGTCCAACGGCATGCGTCAGCGCGTCGGCATCGCCCGCGCCTTTGCCCTGTCGCCAAAATTGCTACTGCTCGACGAACCGTTCGGAATGCTGGACTCGTTGACCCGTTGGGAATTGCAGGAAGTGTTGATGGAAGTCTGGGAGCGCACCCACGTCACCGCAATTGTGGTGACGCACGATGTCGACGAAGCCATTCTGTTGGCCGACCGTGTGGTGATGATGACCAACGGCCCGCATGCCAAAATCGGCAAAATTCAAGAAATCGACCTGCCGCGCCCACGCACCCGCAAGGCCCTGCTGGAGCATCCCGATTACTACAAATACCGGGAGAGCCTGCTGACCTTCCTGTCCGAATGCGATCACACCCATTAATTTATAACCGCTTGTTTCCCTAGGGGGCCTTATGCCGCAAACACTCAAACGTCCAACCGGCAAGTTACCGGCGACACTATTATCACTAACCTTCTTCAGCCTGCCGGCCGCCGCCGACATTACCAAAGAAGTAGAAGATGCCTTAAATTTCTACCATTACGGCAGTAACGGCGCAGTAAAAATGGATTTGAACTACCGCTGGGAGAATGTCGATAAAGACAACTCTGTCCGTAAACCCGCCAATATGGGCGGCCAGCCTGTGGAAACCGCCAACGCCAATACGGTGCGCCTGCGGCTGGGTTTCCTGACTCCGGTTTTTCACGATTTTCAAGGTTACGCGGAATACGAAGGCCTCTACGCGGCGCAAGCAGACTACGACCGCGGCGGTACTACCTCGAACCGTGACCGCAACTATGCCGTGATTGCCGATCCGGCGCGCAACGAACTGAATCAATTCTGGATAAGCTACAAAGGCATTGCCGACACCCTTATTAAAGTCGGCCGGCAACGCATCAAGTTGGACGACGACCGCTTCATCGGTAACGTCGGCTGGCGGCAGATGGAAATGACCTATGATTCGATTCTGATCACCCACAACAATCAGACCTTGTTCGGTTTGACGGCAAACGTCGGCTATATCGACCACATCCAAAACATATTCGGCGAAACGCATTCGATAAACGCGCCATTCTTAAACCTGAATTACAAGATCAATGACTGGGGCAACCTGATCGGTTACGGATATTGGCTGGATTACCGCGAACGCGCTAACTACGCTAACTCCTCGCAAACTTACGGCCTGCGCTTCGACGGTAAATCGCCGCAGTTTTTTGACACCGTCAACGCCATCTACACTGCCGAATGGAGCAAACAATCGGACTACGGCGACAACCCCAACCACTATCAGGCTGACCGCATTAACCTGATGGCGGGGGCCAGTGCTTACAATCTGACCGTATCAGGTGCCGTGGAGCAGCTAAATGGCTACGGAGCCGGCAGGACTTTTCAAACCCCGTTGGGCACCAATCACGCTTTCCAGGGTTGGGCCGATTTATTTCTAACCACGCCTGCTAATGGTATCCGCGACGTCTTCGCCACCGCCAGCTACAAAGCGATGAATGACAGCTTGATCATTACCGGCGTCTATCACGACTTTAAAGACGATACCGGCAAAATAGAATACGGTAAGGAATGGGATTTCCAAGCCGTGAAGAAATTTGGCAAACACTACTCACTGTTGGCCAAGTACGCGAACTTTAATAGCGATAACCCGGCGTTCCCCGACACCCAAGTGATTTGGATGCAAGGCAACGTCAGCTTCTAGGCAACAGCGACGCAAACTGTTTTGAACAGTTTGCGTCTGATTTCCCACCGATCTTCGCAATAACCACCGACAACATCATGAAACTCAAATTGGTAGTGATAGGCAACGGCATGGCCGGCATGCGCACCGTTGACGAATTGATTCAAACCGTACCGGATCGCTACGACATCACCGTGTTCGGCGCGGAACCGCACGGCAATTACAATCGCATCATGCTGACGCCGGTGCTGTTCGGCGCGAAAAGCGTTGCCGACATCATGATTCACGATTTTGATTGGTATCTGAAAAATCGGGTGACCTTGTATTGCGGACCGGAGAAAGCGGTTGTGAATGTCGA
Source organism: Methylomonas sp. 2F7 (assembly GCF_057126975.1). NCBI lineage: Bacteria > Pseudomonadati > Pseudomonadota > Gammaproteobacteria > Methylococcales > Methylococcaceae > Methylomonas > Methylomonas sp. 2F7. The sequence goes on along the minus strand of NZ_CP195203.1, from coordinate 2,196,753 downwards.
CCGCGAACGTCGCTGTGTAATTGCCCATGACGGCACCTGCGCGTTTTACGACAAACTGCTAATCGCCACCGGCTCTTTGCCGTTGATGCTGGATATACCCGGCCGCGACGTCGAGGGCGTATTGGGCTTTAGAGACATCGCCGACGTGGAAACCATGATAGAAAAAGCCGCCAGCAAACGCCATGCGGTGATTCTGGGCGGCGGTTTACTGGGTCTTGAAGCCGCCAACGGCTTGTTGCAGCGCGGCATGCAAGTCAGCGTCATCAATCGCGCCGACCATTTGCTGAACCGGCAATTGGATCGTAAGGCAGCGGCGTTTTTACAGCGGCAATTGGCGGATAAAGGTATACATTTTCATCTCGGCACGACTATCCAACGCGTAGACAGCCGGGACAGGCATATCAGCGCGGTAGAACTGAGTAACGGCGAGGTCTTACCGGCCGACATGCTGATCATGTCCACCGGCATCAAGCCCAATATCAGTCTGGCTAAACGCATTGGCCTGGATTGCCAGCACGGCATCGTGGTCGACGACCGCATGCGCAGCAGCGACCCGGCGATATTCTCGGTCGGCGAATGCGTGCAACACCGGGGCGAACTATTCGGTTTGGTCGCACCGGTCTACGAACAGGCCAAAGTTTGCGCGCAACAGCTGGCCGGCAAAGCCGACAGCCAATTTAAAACCTTATCGTCCGCCACCATGCTGAAAGTCACCGGCATTGATTTATTTTCTGTGGGCGATTTCGAAGGCGACAGCGAATGCCAGGTTTTGCAACTGATCGATCACGGGCTGGGCATCTATAAAAAAATCGTCCTGCGCGGCGACATCGTCGTCGGCGTTATTTTGTACGGGGACACCAGCGACAGCGCCTGGTATCTGAATTTGGTTAAAGACAAAACCCCAATCTCCGCGATCCGCGACCGCTTGATGTTCGGCAGAATCCCGCTAGTGCGCGCGGCTTAAATTCCTTTATACATGAACACCATCAAAACCACTTGTCCTTATTGCGGCGTCGGCTGCGGCATCGAAGCTACGGTAGAAGACCGCGCGACGCACCGGGTCAGCATCAAGGGCGACAGTAATCACCCGGCCAATTTCGGCAGACTTTGCTCAAAAGGCGCGACGCTGGGCGATACCGTGTCGCTGGAAAACCGCCTGCTCTCCCCCAGCATCCAAGGGCAACGTGTGGATTGGGAGTCTGCCTTGGACCATGTCGCGGAACGCTTTAAAACTATTATTGCGCAACACGGACCGGAAGCCGTGGCGTTTTATGTCTCCGGCCAATTGCTGACCGAGGATTACTACGTCGCCAATAAATTGATGAAAGGCTTCATCGGCACCGCCAATATCGACACCAATTCCCGTTTGTGCATGTCCTCGGCAGTAGTGGGATATAAACGCGCGTTCGGCGCCGATACCGTGCCCTGTAATTACGAAGACCTGGAACAGGCCGAGTTGATTTTACTGGTTGGTTCCAATGCCGCCTGGTGCCATCCGATTGCCTTTCAACGCATCCGCAAGGCCAAGGAAAACAATCCCAATTTAAAAATCGTCGTCATCGATCCGCGCGCCACCGCCAGTTGCGACATCGCCGATTTACACCTGCCGGTCAAGCCAGGCATGGATGCGCTATTGTTCAACGGCATTTTGGCTTATTTACAGCAAAACAACCGGATTGATCAGACTTATATCGACACGCATACCGAAGGTTTTGCAGCCGCATTGCACGAGGCTGTAAAAGCCGCCGGCAGTATCGAGCAGGTTGCCGCCGCCTGCGGTTTGCCTAGCGAAGCAGTCGCCACCTTGTTCGATTGGTTTGCCAGCACCGAAAAAACTGTTACGGTGTATTCGCAAGGCATCAACCAATCCAGCTCAGGTTCGGATAAATGCAATGCGATCATCAATTGCCACCTGGCCAGCGGCCGCATCGGCAAACCGGGCATGGGGCCGTTTTCCTTCACAGGTCAACCTAACGCAATGGGCGGCCGCGAGGTGGGTGGCTTGGCCAACACCCTGGCTGCGCATATGGACTTGGAAAACCCCGAACACGTCGACAGAGTCGGCCGCTTTTGGGGCAGTGACAAAGTCGCCGACAAACAAGGCTTGAAGGCAGTGGCCATGTTCGACGCCATCGCCGCCGGCCAAATCAAGGCCGTGTGGATCATGGCTACCAATCCGGTCGTATCGATGCCTGACGCCGACAAAGTTAAACGTGCCTTGCAACAATGCGAATTGGTGGTGGTATCCGATTGCATCGCCAACACTGATACCGCCAAGCTGGCCCACGTGCTGCTGCCGGCCACCGGCTGGAGCGAAAAGGACGGCACCGTCACCAACCTGGAACGGCGCATCTCCCGGCAACGACCCTTGTTTCCGGCATCCGGCGAAGCCAAACACGACTGGTGGATCATCAGCCAAGTTGCTCAGCGCATGGGTTTTAGCGACGCGTTTAATTACCAATCCAGCGCCGATATTTTTCGTGAACACGCCGCGCTGTCGGCCTTCGAAAACGATGCCGAGCATCAGTTACGCGATTTTAATTTATCGGCCTTTGCCCTCTTGGACAGGTCAGGCTATGACGCGCTGCAACCGGTGCAATGGCCGGTCACCAACGTGCAAAGCGCAGGCGCAGCCAGAATGTTTACTGACGGCCAGTACTACACAAGCAATCGTAAAGCCCGCTTCATCCCGATTACCCCGCGTCCGCCTGTTAACGCGCCGGATAACGATTATCCATTTACGCTGAATACCGGCCGTTTGCGCGATCAATGGCACACGATGACCCGCACCAGCCTGGCCGCCAAATTAAACGCGCATCGCCCGGAACCCTTCGTCGAAATACACCCCGCCGACGCCGAACGCCTCGGTTTAGCCACGCGCAGTCTGACGCAGATAGAAAGCCGTTGGGGCTCTATGCTGGCCCGCGTCGAGATCAATCCGGGTCAACAAATCGGCAGTCTGTTCGTGCCTATGCACTGGACCGATCAAATCAGTAGTCATGGCCGTATGGGCGCTGTGGTCAATCCGGTGGTCGATCCGCATTCCGGGCAACCGGAAAGCAAGCAAACGCCGGTAAAAATCAATGCCTGGCCGGCACGTTGGTATGCCACTATTTTGTCGCGCCGTTCCTTGCAGTTCGCCGGGGTAGAGTATCAAGTCAGCGTGCGCGGCGACCATTATTTTCGCTACGAATTGGCTTCCACAGATCCCGGGCAGGACTGGCGGGCATGGAGCCGTAGCCTGCTCGCAGCCGTCGAGCATCGCGACGAGGATAGCTGCTGGCTTGAGTACAGCGATCAGCAAGCCGGGCACTACCGCACGGCTTATTTACCGGACCACGAATTACAAGCCTGCCTGCTGGTCGGCCCGGATTGCGAATTGCCCGAGCCGGGCTGGCTGGGCAGTTTATTCGCTAAAAAGCAGCTAAGCCGAGCCGAGCGCCTGAGTTTGCTGAGCGGACTTCCGCCGAAAGGTGAAGCCGATATTGGCCGAATCGTCTGTTCGTGTTTCAATGTCGGCGAAAAAACCATCAGACACGCAGTGCAAGCCCAGCAATTGCAAAGCGTTGCCGACATCAGCGCCTGTTTGAGCGCCGGTAGCGGTTGCGGTTCCTGCGTCGCGGAGTTGAAGGAGTTTTTACCCAAACCCAGTTAAATTGATAGCCCAAGGGACGATGCAAGCTAAAACACAGTTATTTCCATATTTCCAACCCATCATTTCGGTGGCCAGCGGCAAAATCGTCGGTTACGAAGCCCTGGCCCGCCAATACGACGGCAAAGGCAAAGTCGTGTCCGCCGGCGCCCTATTCTCTTCAGCCGATGTCGATGCCAAAACCCGTATCGAATTGGACAGACAGGTGCGCTGGCAAGCCCTGGAAAAATTCTCGGCCTTAGCCGATACGCAAAGCTATCTGGCACTGAATATTTCCGCGGCCTGGATAGAAAATCTGCGCCAATTGAATACGCTGCCCACGTTGCGCATGTTGGACGAGCTGAATATCGACAGGCGGCGCATCATCGTGGAAATTTCCAACGCGCATGTCGATCCGCAGAAATTAAAACAAATCGTGCAGCGCTACCGCAAACACGGCTTGAGCGTGGCTATCGGCGATTTCGGCGCCGGCGCCTCGCAACTGGAACGGGTGATCGCCATTCAACCCGACATCATCAAAATCGACATGCGGCTGTTCAAGCTGGCCACCAAGGGCGGCATCGCCGGCGACATCATTCATATGATTTCGCGTCTGGGCAAACGCACCGGTTGCCGGATTATTTGCGAAGGCGTGGAATCGGACGAAGCGTTTTTATTTAGTCTGAACTGCGGTGCGCAATTCATGCAGGGGTTTTTGTTTGCCAAAGCCGAAGCCAATTTTCAGCCCGCAGAGCTATTCGAACAGCACATCGCCTCGTTACGCAATAAATTTCTGAAAAACACCCTAGCCAAGGTGCAAAAGAAAGTTAGCGCCATCAACACCACTAAAACCCTGATCTATAAGCTAGCCGAAACCCTGCAAGACGATTTCAACCTGAACGAACTGGTCAGCTGGAATTTTACCGATAGCGGCGTGATTCGTTTTTATCTGTGCAACAACCAGGGCGACCAGATTTCCCCAGACTTTAATTTCAAAGAAAATCAATGGTATACCGATCCGCGCAAGATCGGTTTTAACTGGTCGTGGCGCCCATATTTCTTTCAGTTGCTGGCGCTGGAAAACTGCGGTGATCGCGGCCGCATCGTTACGTCCGAACGCTATATGGATTTCGAAACCAGCTTGCTTTGCAAAACTTTGTCTCTGCGCCTGGACAGTGAGCGGATACTGCTCGTCGATACGGTGTCCGGCGATTGAGCTACTTTACGTACACTATCACCAGGAACAACAAGGCCAAACCGGCATAACGCCAGCTGCTATCAACCGTGCGTGTGCCGGACTTGGCAAAAGCCGCTTGCTGCAAGGCTTGATCCAGACTGTCGGCATCAGTCAGTCGTCGATACTGTAAACCGCTTTCAGCGGCCAGCTGGCGCAGATAGCTTTCATGAAGCCGGCTCAAATGCTCGTCGCCGCTGGCCGCTTCGCTGCCGAACGGCGCGTTGCGGGCGTCGTAGCCCTGGATCTTCTCGGGATTCAAATCCGATTCGCCAAACGATGAGCGGTGCGGCACGTCTTCGGGTTTATAAAAACCCTGGCGTTGCCCCTTGGCGTCGAACTTGGGGATAGGCGACAGTTGGTCGCCGCCAACGCCGATAATGACACCGGCTACCTTATCTTTCAGCGCGGATAAATCCGGTTTGTAACGCGGATTGGGCGGCGGTGCTTCCTGGCCGTCGCTGAAAAACACCAGGGTCTGGTCTTTACCTTGCAGCATCTCCAACGTACTTAATAAGCCACTGGCGATACGGCTGTCGGCGGCCCAGGCCATGCGCCAATCCAGCGCCGCTAGCGCCGCGTCGATGTCGGCAAAACCCGAGCAGACTTCGATCGGTTCGAACAACAGCGTCGAACGCCGTTCGGTGAACACCCCCAAGCCCACTTGCGAACCGCAAGGCAATTTTAACAACTCCTGGCGTAGCGCATGTTTGACAAACTGCAAGCGGCCGACCGGCTGCTTATCCAGTTGGTAATCCTCGGTGTTCATACTGCGGGTAATGTCGACGATGAATGTCAAGCGGTATAAGGCCGCTGGCGCAAGGCTTTGCGGATGGAAAAACACCACCGACAAGGACAATAAAGCCGCTGTCAGCAGCCAGAAACGGTAATCCTTGAAATGGGGCGTTATGCGCATGTAGTGAAGTTATGGATAGGAAACAAAGCCGTAGCGCTACGGCAAACCACGCGGAAACCCCGGCAAGGTAGTCCACAGCTGGGTCTTTTGGTTCAGATCGTCGGCATCGTCGCCGCTAGTGATTCGGTCCATCTCCGGCAGCAACCGCATCGCCACTTCCAGGTTGTATTTGGCATCCCAAAACTGACTATCCAGCGTCAAGGATTCGCGATAAGCTTGCTTGGCTAGGCCCAGCAACGGCATCGCTTCGTTGACATTGCCGGCTTGCGCTTTTTCCATGGCTTGGCGCAAATATAGATTACCCAGATTGTAACGGGTGTATGCCTGTGCTTCAGCGCCGGCTTGTTGCAATAACAAATTCAGTGTCGCCAGGGCTTCGTCGTAGCGCTGGTGCTGGCTCAGATACACCGCCCTAGCCATGCGCACTTCCGGGGCCGATGTCGCCAATTCATCAGCACCGACATCCTTGTCGGCCAGCAACTGACTGATCAAGCGATTTTGCCCGGCAAGCCCATACAGTTGCAGCAACTGCGTCAGCGTCGTTAATACGGCTACAGCCAGTGTGGCCCATAGCAACCCATGTTTTAGTTTGCGGATCACGGTCTGGCCTCGCAAAGTTTCACACCCAGCAAACACAGCAACATGGCCGCGGCCCAGGCATAACAGCGTGTCGATAAATCCTGCTTAGGAATCCGTTCGAAATAATGCAAGGGCCGGTTTTCCAGGCGGTTGATGTCGGCTACCGCCTGTTGCAAGGCACCCGGAGTTTCGGCTTCGTAGGCTTGATACGGGATATGCAGGCTATTAAAAAATAGATGCAGATAGCGCTCCGGCATGGCCTGGGCGTTGTCGTCGCGCGGATCGTCCGGAATTTCGAACAAGCCGGGGCTGTTGGCGGTACGCAGGAATACCCAGTACAAACTGACTTGACGCTGTTTGAACAACTCGCGCAAGGCCGCTTCGCTGTCCGGATCGATCACCGCCGCACCGTCAGACACCAACAACACGATGCGCGAGCCGGTGACCGGTTGGCTATCGAAGAATTCCAAAGCCATGCTTAAACCCTTGCTGACGTTGGTATAGGCCAAGGCCGGCAAGGCGGTGGCGTCTATCGCCGCATGAATGGCGGCTTTATTTTCGGTCAGCGGCAGCACGAATAGCGGCGACGTACTGTATTCGGCGATGCCGATCAAATCGTGCTCGCGGCGCTCTACAAACTCATTCAATAAGCGGCGGGCAGCGCTGGCTTTCGATTCCTCGCCCTGGGTTTCCGGCGTCTTGCCGGCAAAAGTATTGTCCATGCTGTTACTTCGATCCAGCAGCATGACGATATGCGCACCGTGGCCGATGCGCTCCACCTGCTGTTCTTGCAGATAAGCCCCGGCCAAGCCCAGGATCAATCCGCCTATCGCCAAGCCCCCGAGCAAGCGAATCAAGGCGCTGATAGCCAGCGATAGCGGATCGACAGGCAATATCGCCAGCCAGGGATAAGGATTAGCGACCGCCCCGATTCTCAACATTGGCAACAGGCATAAGCCAAAACCGAGCAAGACCCACGGATACTCGAACCCCAAGTTCATCGGCTGCCTCGCTCGATTTCCCGGCAATGCAGGCACAGAGTTTTGATTTTTTGCAGATCGTGTTCTTGCGGCATTGTCGAAGCATCACCGAAGAAGTAACGATTGGAATAATCAAAAAACCAGGACAATTCGGCGGCGATGCTGCGGTATTCCGGATGGCTTTGATAAAACTCGGTCAATTTGTGCAAAAACACCGGCTTGCCATGCAAACCGTTAAAAGCGGCATGCAGCGCACCCAGCGCCTGCGGCAATTGTGGCAGCCCAAGCATTTGCAATTGCCGCTGCGCGCGCTTAAACACCCGGCGTTGCGGTAGACCGGGCAGGTAACCGTACAGCCAAGCCAAGCGTAAAGCGATCCCGCATAACACGGCCAGCGCTATGCATAAGCGCCGGACAATGACAGCGTCGTCTAACAGCGGCGGCGCTTGGTCCGGGCGCAGGTATTCGCCGTGTTGATCCTGTCTGACCACCAGTTCCCGCAATGGCGCGGCCGTAAAGGTCCAGGCCGCGACCGGCTGTTCCAGAGTTTGCCCGTGCTGCTGAAAGCGCAGGGTGAAAGCGGGTATGCTCAAGGCTTTCACTTCCAGAGGTGCGTAAAATTGCTGATACAGCAGGTCGATTTGATAGCGCTTGCCGTCAGCGCCACCCCGTTCCTGCACATGCACCGCGTTCAGTTGCAGCCAGCGATTCAATCGGCCCGGCGTCGGCAGACTGCTACGCTCCAACTCCATACCGGCGCGGGTTTCAAGCACAATACGCTGCGGTAGGGTATCGCCGATCACATAACCGAACGGCCGCGGTGTTTGCATTTGAAAATCGCGGAGTGCTTGGTTGGACGTGCCGGCACACGCCGCCAGCAGCAGCGTGACGAATGCCCAAGCCGAACCGCGAAAAAGCCGTTTCACCGCCACTGTCACCCGGCTCTCCTTAAAAAATAATGCGCCAGCTGCTCTGCGCGGTAGCCGTTTTCGATAAACAGCGGCTCACAGCCCAAGGCGCGAAAGTGCTGTTGCAATTGCGCACGGCGCTGCGCAAATGCGTGTTCTATCTTGCGTTTCAAACCGGGACGCAGCCACAGCGTGCGGCGCTTGCCGGTTTCCAGATCCTGAACTTGAAACAGCCCCCAATGCGGTAAACGGCTGTATTCGGCTTGGTCCCACAACACCAGCGGTACTACGTCATGGCGACGCAAGTTCTGTAAAATGGCCTGCAACTGCGGCAACGGAAAATGAAAATCCGACACCAAAAACACCAAGGCCCGATGATTGGGTAGATAGCGTTGCGCTTGCTGCAAGCCGGCCGAGCCTGGTTGCAGGTCGATGTTTTCCAGATGTTTTGCCATCGCTTGAATCCGGCCCAGGTGTTTACCGGCCGGCAAATAGCACTCGGTGAGCACGCGTTGGTTAGCAGCAATAAACCCGACGTTATCGCCATACTCCAGGGCCGATGCGGCAATCGATAACAGCATATCGGCCAGCGAACGGCGCTTGTCATAGCCGCCGACGAAACGCATGGAAGCGGATAAATCGGCCAGCAAATACACGTCGATAGCACTGTGTTGCTGCTGCACCCGCACTTGATAATGGCCGAACGGATCGAGCACGCTGGCCCGTAAATCGATGCGCCTGGGGTCCGGACGGGCAATCAAGGTGTCATGACGTTTGAATAATTGGCCGTTGCCGACCATTTGCCCAGGATGCGCGCCGGGAAACACACCGACTGCCGGGCGCGGCAGGCGATATTGGAAAGGCTTTATCGTGTCCGACATCGTTTTAGCGCGTACCTTATTGACTGACAACCAAATTCGCCAGCACCGCCGTCACGACGAGGTATCCGGGCAGGGAAAACTTCAACGGCGCCTTCATCAATAAGGCCACCACTCCTGAGTAAGACTGCGCATTGCGGCTATGGATGGCTTCGCCGAATAGCCACAGCAGCGAGTTAAGCAAGCATAAAGCCAGGATCGTGAAAAAGCCGACATCGCTGAACAAAAACGATTTGTTCGCCAACAGCGAAATACGCTCGCTGGTATCGATAAAATTGGCGGTCAAAATGCCTATCATCAAACCGCCTTCATCAAAGGCCACCAAGAAAAAAGTGTAAGTGAACCGCCGCAAGCGCCGACTAAACCCGGTCAAGGCCGGATAGTGCAGCGCCAGATACAACACTGGCAAGCTCAGGCAAAACAGCAAGCTGCCGACGACCGCCAGCAAAATCCAAAATTTAAAACCCACCGCGTCATTCAGAGCACTGGTGTAATACGCGGCATAGGGCACATCGGCATGTTTATCCAGCGTACTGGCGATAAATGCGCAGATAAAACCAACACCCGACCACGTGAGATAGGTTTCCACTAGGTGGCCGAGGCCGGCATGCGGCAGCATGGCGTGCAGAATCGATTTAATGTTCATGACTGTTACGGTGCGGCGATTTGATTGAGTATGCTGTCTATCAAGGCGGGAATAATGTCGTCTTGGCGATAGCTGTACATCGGGTTCAGAAATATCCGGTGCGACATGGTCACGGCGAAAACCGCCTGCAAATCTTCCGGCAACAGACTGTCGCGGTTTTCCAGCCATGCCCGGACTTTGGCGGCGCGTATCATATAGCTGATGCCGCGCGGACTAGCGCCGGCCTGCAGCAGCTTGTCCATTTCCACATCGGCTAAAGCGATGCCGAATGCACCGGGATCGGCGGTGGCTTTCCACAAAGCCAACGCGTATTGACGCAAAGCGGCGCTTGGCTGGATGCTGTTCTGAATCGCCACCGCCCAGTCGTTGAGCTGGTAATAAGGTATTTGACTGGCGCCCATTTCGCCGATCAAGGCATCGACATCGTGGTAACGCGGATTGAACAGCAAATCGTCCAGCACGGTGTCGTCACTGGGTGTATTAATGTTGATTTCCATAAAAAACCGGTCGCGAGCGGCCGCCGGCAATTCAAAGGTTTCTTCTTTTTCCACCCGATTACGGTCGGCAAACACCTGAATGTGCGGCATCCGGTATTCGCGGTTGAACGCGCCTATACTGCGCTCGGCCATCACCCGCAATAGCAGCGAATGCACTTGCGGCCGGGCCCGGTTGATTTCGTTAAAGAAGAACACCGACAACTGCTCGCCCTGCTTCAACAAGGGGCCGGGGTCGACGCAGGGTCGGCCTTCGTTGTTTAAATAGGTGTAATAGATCAAGTCGGCCGGCATCAGGTCGATGGTGCCTTCGATACGCTGGTAGTGGCCTCCTAGCCCTTGGGCGATGGCCCGCAATAAGGTGGTTTTGCCCACCCCGACCTGGCCTTCCAGCAACACATGGCCACGGGCGAATACGGCTATCAGTAGATTGCGCACCGCCGCCTGTTGACCGACGACGACCTGGTTGATTTGTTGTTCCAACTGCAACGCACTGGCGCGCCAGTCGCTGAGGGTTTGCTTGCTTGTCATAGCTAATTGAGCGCTGTTGATTAAAGCCAATACCGCAAAAAAACTCCGGTGCTGGGTTGCAATGTCGCCGTGTTTAGAAATTCGCATCGCTGACAACAGGCTGTAGCCGCGGATGACTGATCTAACCGGCATAGCAACGGCCCGGAGCCGTGAGGTTTCGTTTAGAAGCTGCTTAAACGCTACTGCACTCCCGACGTATTTAAACAGCTTGCATGGGTTGAGTGTGCCGCTGCCCTGGGCATTCCCTGGTCTCCGATTCCCTCCGCATTATTAGTTACCGCCATCCCTGGCGGCGTCCTAAGGGTTCGATCTTCAGGGTAACTGTCAGGTAGCGCGATACGCACCCTGACCTAACCCGTCTTTATTGGCCTTCGACGTCGTAAACAAACTTGCCGGTTTTCGCCATGAGCTCGTTGCGTTTAGCGTTGCGGGCTTCCATGTCCTTGATCGACTGCGCTTGTTTGTTCAGTTCGTTGGGATCGTGTTTCGGATCGTATTTGCTACCCGCCACTTGTGCCGGATAACCCGGTTTCGGTTCCCAGCAGTTGCCGGCTTCTTTGCATTTGGTGCCGTCATAAGCTTTTGCCGCGCCGGACAGGCCCAAAGCCAGTAGTACCGCGCCTAACATTACTAATTTGTTCATGTTGATCTCCTAATAAATTGTTGGATAACCCTCACCCTGCCCTCTCCCCTGGGGAGAGGGTTCAATACCTACTTCCAAGGCAAACTCAAGCCGCCTGGAGTTAGCTGTATAGTGGCTTTATGCCCTCTCCCTCCGGGAGAGGGCTAGGGTGAGGGCGTTTATTTCAACCACTCGGCTTTCTTCGGATCGCCTTTGTAAATGCTGCGCAAGAAAGCCATGATGTGCAGCATGTCGTCGGTGCTGAAGTTGACGTATTGCGGGCCCATCATGCCGTTGGCACCGCCGAACAGGATTTCGAACAAGCCCTGGTCGCTCAGGCCGCGCGGATAAGTCCAGTAGTCGTCGGCCAAACCGGGGCCAAGCTTGCCTTCCGCTTCATGGCCGTGGCAGCCCGAGCAACCAGTCATGTAAAGACTCTCGCCTTTTTTTGCCGCTTCGGCATCGCCGTTGTAAGGGTTTTTGCCGGTTTGCATGAATTGCTTGAATTTGTCGGTGTTGCCGCCTTTTTTGGCAAAACTCAAATCCAGGGCTTCACCGGTCAAGGCATGGCGCAAGGTGATGTCGGCCTGGACAGTACTTGCCGCCACCGCTGACATCGACAGCACGGCGCCAGTCAAAAATGTTTTCAATTTCATTCAAGGTTTCCTGTTTAGTTCATGGACACGGCGGTTTCGGGTTGCTCCAGCAACGGAATGCCTTCCGCTTCCAGCAACTCTTCGATATTGTCCTGCCCGTCTTTGATGATTTTGTTCAATTGCGCCAGCAAAGCGCTGTCGTCCTTACGCACGCCGATGGAGGTGCTGTAGTGGAAACCTACCTTCTCGCCGTCGGCACGCTTGGCGTTGTCCGGAATAACCGTCATCGTCAGAGGCGTGGCCGATGCCTTCACATAGCGGGCCGCCGCCGGCCCCCACAAGATGGCAATTTCCGCTTTGCCGGAAGCCACTTCGTTGACCAGCTTGTCGTTGTCGTACTTGACGTACTGGTTACGCTTGGACTTGAATCCGGCCAACTCTTGTTGGTAATTGAACATATCGTTGTAACGGCCGATGGCCCGCAGCATGGTTTCAGCGGGCGAACCCGGTGCGAAAGCAATCCGCTTGGCTTGCTTCAAGGCCGGGCTATCCCAGTTCTGCAAATCCAATCCGTCCTTTGCGCGGCTGATAAAGACATAGCCGGACCGGTAGTACGGCGCCGTGGTCAACAAACGCGGATCGCCGGCATCAACGCCCATCACTACGTCGCACAAGCCTTTATCCAGGTAATCGCGGATGAAGTAGCGCGGGTCTGTCCAACCGACGGTTTCCAGCTTTCGCCCCAATTGCTCGGCAACATACTGCGCCAGCTTGTTTTCGAAGCCTTCGCCGGCTTGATTGGAATAAGGCATTTCGTTTTCCGCCGTGCAGACCTTCAAGACCGCTTGTTCGGCTTGGGCGCAGGCAGACCCTATACCCAGGGCCAATGCAGTAAAAATATGTATCACTTTTTTCATGATTTGGATTTCAGCGTAGGGCGGGCATGCAATGCCCACCGATTCTGCCAACAAGGTGGACATTACATGCCCACCCTACGATTATGGGTTCTTGGGTTGTAGGGTACGTGATGCGTACCCCACGCCTGAGTTACAGCGCGAACACCATCACGCCGCCGCCCATTTGCGTGTAGTGCGCCAACTCTTTAAACGCACCTACCGCACCCAAGCCCGCTGTCGGATCAGCCAGGTCAAATACCAAACCTACGCCAGGCCAGCCGCCGACACCGTAATAAATCGCAACGTATTGCTTGTTGTTGTGTTTATAGGTAATCGGGTGGCCGATAACGCCGGAAGGCAGTTTGAACTTCCACAGCTCTTCGCCGGTTTTGGAATGACGAGCTTTGATATAGCCGTCCAAAGTGCCGTAGAACACCAAATCGCCGGCGGTCGCTGTGGTACCGCCCCACACTGCGAATTTCTCCTGAACTTCCCATTCCATTTTGCCGGTCACCGCGTTCATAGCTTTGACTTGGCCCAAAGTGCCTTTTGGCCCCGGATACATGTTCAAAGTCGCGCCCACAAAGAACTGACCCGCGCGGTATGGCAACATGAACGGCTCCCAGTCCATGCAGATATGGTTGGTGCCCATGAAGAACAGTTTTTTATTGGGATCGTAAGACTCGATACCCTGGTTGTGGTAACCCATGGCCGACGGGCAGATGCCGGTGGCTTGGTGATCCATGTGTGTGGAATATTCCGGATCGCGGATGGGCAGACCGGTTTTCAGATCGACTTTTTTCACCCAGTTGACGGTGTCGTCGATTTTAAACGCGTTAACCAGGCTGCCGTTTTCACGGTTTAGTGTATACACCAAGCCGTTACGATCCGGATGGGTCAGCAATTTGGTCATTTTGCCATCGACCATTTGTTCGGACAGACCCATGTAGTTGACGCCGGCGTAATCCCACTCGTCATGCGGAGTTTTTTGATAGCCGAATTTAGCTTCACCGGTATTGATGTCGCGGCCCCAGATGGTCATGGTCCATTTGTTGTCACCGGGACGCATGGTTTCGTTCCACGGCGCCGGGTTACCGGAACCGTAGTACAACATTTCTAAGTCGCTATCGTAAGCATACCAACCCCAGTTGGTGCCGCCGCCGATTTTCCAGGCATCGCCTTCCCAGGTTTTCAGACCCAGTCCGAACTGACCGTAATGCGGGTTGGCGCTGTTGAAGTCTTTGGATAATTTAATGTCTTCATCAGGACCGGTGGCATACACACGCCAGGCTTGCTTACCATCCTTAATATTGTAAGCGGTGGCATAACCGCGAACCCCCAACTCTGCGCCGGAGGTGCCGACAATGACTTTGTCCTTAACCACGAACGGCGCGACGGTCAACGTAGAGCCCATCGCGATGTCGGAGTTTTCCATTTTCCACAGCAGTTCGCCGGTCTTGGCATTTAACGCCACCACATGACCATCCAACTGGTTCAGGAAAATGGTGGCCGGATAATCCTTACCGGCCGGCGCATAAGCTAAACCACGGTTAACTACGTCGCAGCAAGCCACCGCGCGGGCGGCCGGATTTTGCTTGGGCTTGAACTGCCATAAAATCTTATCCGGCTCGTCCAAACTGATCGCAAACACATTGTTAGGATATGGCGTGTGGACGTACATAATGCCATCAATAACCAACGGACCGCCTTCGTGGCCGTTCAAGACGCCGGTGGAAAACGACCAGGCCACCTTCAGATTTTTGACGTTGTTGGCGTTGATGTCGATCATTTCGCTGAAATGGGTCGAACCGTAATCCTTGGTCTGCATCACCCAGTTGGTGTTTTGCTTGGACATCTGTTCCAGTTCTTTATTCGCTTGCGCCGATGGCGACACGGCCAAGGCCGCAGCCGTTACTAAGGCCGTGGTCGATACCTGCTTGGCAAACCGTGAAATTTGCATGAATCCTCCTATGTTGTTTATTAGGTTGCATGGCCCGGCAAATCGGTTGGTTAGGGGAGCCTTCCGTTAAAAGCGGATAACGCCATCGGCATTTCCGGGCAAAATCAATCACACGCTGCGCTTAATTTTGGCGTCAATCCGTGACGCGAGATTTTGCTTTGCGGCAGAAATCTCCTTCACTTTTCACATCAGCAATCTCAATCAAGTCGCACACAATATTGACTTAGACCTACCGGGCCATGCTGGCGCAAATGGTAAAGAAGGCCGCCTATCGGGCGTTACGGAATAATCCATAAATAGCCTGGGAATTCCGCGAAAAAAGTCATGGAAGTTTTCCCGGTCACGCGCAGCCGCACTCCGCGGCAAAACGGGAAAAGCTCCCATGGTTTCCCGGCATAAAAATCGGCATGATGGCAGGGCAAGAAACGCCAGCTATGGATAGCACCGGCGATACCGGCGGCGTTTCTTGCTCATTCACCCAAAACAAATCAGGACACGTAGTTAGTGGCGAATAAAATCAGCGTTTTATTAGTAGACGACCATGCGGTAGTCAGAGCCGGTTACAAGACTTATTTATCCTTATCGGAACGAATAGGCGCCGTCTATGAAGCCGATAGGGGCGAGACTGCTTGCCAGGTATATGACAAGCAAACGCCGGATGTGGTGGTAATGGATTTATCGATGCCCGGCTTGGGCGGCTTGGAATCGGTGCGGCGCTTATTGGTCCGTTACCCCAGCTGCAAGATCTTGGTATTCAGCATTCATAATGAGCTGGTGTATGTGACCAGAGCGATCAAAGCCGGCGCTAAAGGCTATATCACCAAGAATAACGAGCCCGACACCTTGGTCACGGCAGTCTGCACGCTGGCGGAAGGCGGCACGTACATAGAGCCGGCTTTAGCGCAGCAATTGGCGGTCAATATGGCCATCGGCCAGGACGAGGCCTATAAAGTGAAATCACTGTCGCCGCGCGAATTCGATATTTTCTGCCTGCTCGCCAACGGTTTGAGTACCCGTCAAGCGGCGGAGAAATTATGTTTAAGCTACAAAACCGTCTGCAACCACAGCACGGCGATCAAGGAAAAATTGAATGTCAAAACCATGTCGGAACTAACCCTACTGGCTGGTCGCCAGGGTATCATCAAGACCGGCAGCGAACTGTATGAGCACAGCTAGCGCGAAAAATACCCTTCCTTATTAGCCGGGCCGTATTTGTCCCTGGTGCTTCGTTCGGGCTGAGCGGATCGAAGCCTGAATTGCTTGGCCCTTCGATAGACTCAAGGCGAACGGTTTTTAAGGGCCGTGTTAACAATGCTGTCAAAAGGCGCTTGCGACCGGAACTCCCGGCTGCAACGCTGCAAACCTCACTCCCAAGCGGCGCATAAAGACACCCGGTTCATGCCTTCCCGGTCTCAAAGCTGCGTCGATCTTAATCATTACTTCATTATATTTTCATCTTCAATTCATGTTGAATGGTTATTGTGCCAAGTGAATAACCTTATTAAAAAAAGTAATAAAGCACCACCGAGGAGCGACGCGGTATCGGATATTGACCGTTTGCTTCCATTCATATGGGCAATTAATTAACGGTTACCCATCCGATCAAAACGTATTCATGGGAGGCATGTATGAATGCACGTCTATTTATTTTTCGGCTTTTGCTGATTTTTCTGGGTTTATGCGGATTTGGCAGCGCACAGGCACTTGAACTCAAACCCAATTCCGTCGAAATCTTAGTGGGTGACATAGCCAAGGTTGCTGTCACGAAATCATCCGGAAGCATAAGTGTAAAATCCAGTAACACCAGCGTGGCGACAGTCAGTTACGCCAGCGGCATCGCCAGTATCAAGGGTGTAAAAGCCGGTTCGGCGACTATCACGGTAAGGGATCGTGAGAGCTCGAAACGCGTGGAAGTAAAAGTCATCAGCGCTCCCTCTTCCGTCTTGACGATTTCGCCCGCCGTGGTGGCGGTTAACGTTGGCGGCAGTGCGACCGTCACGGTCACTAATGCCTCCGGGACCGTAAGCGTCCAATCCTCTGACAACTCAGTCGCCACCGTCAGCTATGCCAATAACCTCGCTACCGTAAAAGGCATTAAAGCCGGCTCGGCGACGGTGACCATCCGCGATAGCAAGACGTCAAAAACGGTAGCGGTAACAGTCTTAAATACCACGGCTATCGGCGAATACACCTTGCTGGCCTGGAATGACTTAGGCATGCATTGCATGGACGGGCTGGATTTTTCCGTGTTCGCCATCTTGCCGCCCTACAACACTTTGCATGCGCAATTAAAAGATAAAAACGGCAAGTTAGTCAGTAGCAACGTATTGTTGACTTATGAAGCGGTCGCCGACAGTAGCGGCTCCATCAATACCAGTAGCGCCAACAAAACCAATTTCTGGTCTTGGGTCGGTGAGTTAGTAGGCCTAAATCCGGCGCCGGATGTCGGTGTTAACCTGGACGGACTCGCCAGCGGAAACCCAATGCCCGGCAACAAAACGCCATCCTTAAAACCTGCGCCCATGACCTACAACACAGCGTTCGGCTGGTTCGAGGCCGAAGGTATCCCGGTGACGCCCTTCGACGACAAAGGTAACAAAAACTTCTATCCCACCGTTAAGGTCGTCGCCAAGGATGCGCTGAGCGGTAAAGTACTGGCTAGCGCCACCACCGTATTGCCGGTCAGCGACGAGATGACTTGCAAAGGCTGCCACGCGTCCACAGACGCCAATAACAATGCCGCGCAAACTGCTGCTAAACCCGTGGCCGGCTGGGTGTTCGATGCCGATCCTGACAAAGACTGGAAGCGTAACATTCTGCGTCTGCATGATGAAAAACAGGCAGCGAACACATTATTTAAAGACGCACTAAGCACACTAAGCGCTAAAGGCTACAAAGCAAGCGGCTTATTAACAACGGCAGATGCCGGACAACCGGTTCTATGCGTGGCATGCCATGCCAGCAACGCCTACTTTGATAAGGAAAACAAAACCACGGTGATGGGCGGCATGGCCGGCATTGCACCGTTTACCCAGTCATTGCATTTGAAACATGCCGATGTGAAAGATCCTGCCACCCAGTTAACGCTGGATAGTCTGGACAACCGCAGCGCCTGTTACCAATGCCATCCGGGATCGGTGACACAATGTCTGCGCGGTGCGATGTCCACAGCCAGCGATGCAAGCGGCGACCCGTCTATCAGTTGCCAAAGCTGTCACGGCAATATGAAAGCGGTCGGCAGCCCAACTCGGCAAGGCTGGTTCAACGAGCCAACTTGCGAGTCTTGCCACAACAGCGCAGCACCCGGCAAACGCGCCATCTCCGGCATCGACGCCACCGGCAAAGCGATTGTGCCAACAGATCATACCTTTGCCACCAACGCCAATACGCCGGTTCCCGGATTGAACTTGTACCGCTTCAGTAAAGGCCACGGCGGCTTGCAATGCGAGGCTTGTCACGGTGCGACACACGCGGAATACCCATCCACACATGCCGACGAAAACCTGCAAAGCATCGCCGTGCAAGGACACGCCGGCACGGTAGCCGAATGTAAGGCTTGCCATGCTACAGTCCCGAACACGGTAAACGGCGGCC
Source organism: Methylomonas sp. 2F7 (assembly GCF_057126975.1). Classification (NCBI taxonomy): domain Bacteria; kingdom Pseudomonadati; phylum Pseudomonadota; class Gammaproteobacteria; order Methylococcales; family Methylococcaceae; genus Methylomonas; species Methylomonas sp. 2F7. The sequence continues at coordinate 2,178,288 of NZ_CP195203.1, read as the reverse complement.
CGCACGGCATGCACACCACCGGCGATGCCTGGGTTAAGCAACACGAAGACGCCAATAAAAACGGCACAGCCACTACGCCAAGCTGTAGCTATTGCCACGGTACGACCAGCGCCGGCACTCCCTTGAGTGCGGTAAAGGTTGCGAAAACCATTGATGCCGATGAGTTTGGTATTAAGAATTGGCCGGCGGGTTATCAGGTGAGTTGTTTTAGCTGCCACAACGGACCCAATCCGTAAAACCTCAGACAGCAAATCGCCCCGCTAGGGGCGATTTTTTTAATGCTGATCAGTTGGCAAGATAGACTTGATTCTACTTTTAAATGGCTTTTTGATAATTCATAGTCGTCGCTCCCGCGACAGCGGAAGCCCAGCGAAACCAATATACTAAAATCTCTGCGTGGTCTAACGGCTCCAGCATACACGGGAATTACGAGTTTTCGAGACTGCCTTTAGATTTATTTCTCCAACTTCGCTTTCAAGCCGCTCAAGCCGTTCTTGAAAAACTGCGTCATTGCTTTAACCGCCGCTTCGTCACTCAAATTGTCCGGCGGTGTGTTGCCGGTATCGCCGCGGTAGAATCGGCTTTTGATGGTTACCACGCTGCTGTCGGCGGTCTCCCCTGCCGTGACTTTCACATCGACCGTATGCGAACTGGTCGGAATCGCTTTGGTATTTTCGGTTTTCAACCGGTAACTATATTCGTGTTCAGCGTCGTTGTAATAATCCAGTTCTTCAGTGATGGTTTCATCGTTTTGAAACGTCAATGTACGCAGACCGCCGGACTGATTCTTGCCGTCACCCGTGCTCTTTTTTAGGTCGGTGTGCCAATTGGCAATGTCGTCGAAATTTTTTAATTCGCTCCAAACCTTGGCAAGCGACGCTTGAATCGTCACCGATTCCTTGGCTTTTTGCGGCGTCGGGCCGTGAGCGTGAACTTGCCAGGAAAGTAGCAAAAAGCTGAATGAAAGCATGATGTGTCGCATGGGCAATCCCGAAGGGTGGTGAAAACCGGGTATTATCCAGGCGCACCGCCAGCGTTCATCGGGAATAAACCCCGATTTGATCCGGGGAAACTTCATTTAGCCTACTGCCATCAGCTGCCGAAAGACACGCGCATAGCCAAACCGATTTGGTAAAACCGATCAACAGCTCCCCGGTTCGATCAGCATTTATTGCTGTAGATTCAGATCGCTTGGTCTTGTTTTTCGATAGTCAATATAATCGATTTTTGTTGGCCGCTCGCGCTGGTCTGAGTGATCACGACTTGTAGCGGCAACTGCGCGGCGCCAACGCTGTCAGTACTGAAGCTTAACGATTGGCTATTAAAACTCAGCCAAGCGGGTAACGGCTCGCCGTTACCCATTTTCGCCGAAACCGTGCTGTCTCCCGCCGTTGTAGGCAGCACTCCGGCTGGTAGCGCAAAACTAAATCCAATTGAATAGTTATTAACCTCAACGTTGGCGACGATCTGCACCTGACCTCCCGCTACCAAAGTTTGGGACGCCAATAAATGCACGGTATTGCCTATTTGCGTAGGCGCCGTACCACCCGCCGTCAAACCGGTGGTACTTCCACCGCCATTGATCCCCGAGTCCGCAATATTGAATTGCACGGTCCGGTTGCTGTCGGTACCGCGTAGCGCCGAAAGCGCCAAGCCGCCGGCTTTACCACCACCGTTGGAGCCGTCAGCCGCACTGCCATTTCCGCCACTGTTCGGTACAGCGGTACCGGCGTCGACGATATCAGTTGGCGTATCGACGGCAGGGCTTTGTAGGATGGTGACAACTGGATTGCCGCCGGCTAGCGTGTAATTGCTGGCCAAGCCGCCATTACCGCCGTCTCTCAAGGCCAAGGTTCCAAGATCGACCGGTTTATCGATACCGGCGCTGCTATCCGACATTTGACCAGCCCCGCTTAGCGACAGAGTTTCATTGCCGACCAAGGTGCCTAAATTGAAAACATCGGCATTTACAAGGTTACTGCCGTCGAACACCCTCGAACCGGTTAAATGGATGACGTAAGGCAAAATTATGCTGGTAGTGTTATCGCTGTAACTGATTGCGTAGTTGTTGCCACCGTTGCCGTCGGAAACGCTAATACCGCTAACCGTCACGATGCCGCCACCGCTGGCGTTCTTATCGATAAATGTGTACACACCGCCGGATAAGCTGTCCGCGCCGAAGAGTTGGCTACCGCTGCCGGCTTTGATGATTGGGGTGCCCGAGGCGGACGTGGTGCCGTCGTAAGTTTTGATAATGTCGCCGGTGGTCAAAACCAGGTTGGCTGGGCTGATGTCGGCTCTAAAGTCACCGCCAATCAAGGTATAGTTGCTGGCCAGACCGCCGTTACTGCCATCGCTGAGAGCCAACGAGCCTAGTGCAACCGTTTTACCGGTGCCGACGTTTTTATCCGCGACCGCTCCGACTCCGGTCAGGGTCAGTGTTTCACCGCCGACCAGAGTAGAGGTCGTCAAACTGGCGGCATTGATGGCGGTGGTGCCGTCGTAACTACGACTGCCGGTCAGGTTGACCTGGTAAGCCGTAATATCCGCGGTATGCGTGCCGCCGCTCAGCGTATAGTTGCTGGCCAAGCCGCCGTTGCTGCCGTCGGCCAACGCCAAAGTCCCCAGCGTCACCGCTTTGCCGGTGCCGACGTTTTTATCGGCGACCGTGCCGGTGCCGCTCAGGCTCAGGGTTTCGCTACCGAACAAGCTGCCGGTCGAGAAGATGCCGGCCGCCACATTGGTACTGCCGTTATAGGCCCGATTGCCGGTCAGACTGACCACGAACGGCGTGATGGTACTGCTGGTGTTATTGACGTAACTGATCGAATAGTTGGCGCCGCTATTGCCGTCGCTCACCGTCACACCGCTGACGCTCACCGTTTTATTACCGCTGCCGACGTTTTTGTCGGTAAAGGCAAAGGTGCCGCCGCTGAGGCTGTCGCTGCCGTACAGCGTACCGCCGGTCAGCGTGGCGGTGCCGGCTGCGCTGGTGCCGCCGTCATAAACCTTGCTGACGTCGCTGGTGCTGACGGTCACGCTGGCTGCTGAAATATCCGCGGTATGCGTGCCGCCGCTCAGCGTATAGTTGCTGGCCAAGCCGCCGTTGCTGCCATCGGCCAGCGCCAAAGTCCCCAGCGTCACCGTTTTGCCGGTGCCGACGTTTTTATCGGCGACCGTGCCGGTGCCGCTCAGGCTCAGGGTTTCGCTACCCACCAAGCTGCCGGTCGAGGAAATGCCCGCCGCCACGTTGGTACTGCCGTTAAAGGCCCGATTGCCGGTCAGACTGACCACGAACGGCGTGATGGTACTGCTGGTGTTATTGACGTAACTGATCGAATAGTTGGCGCCGCTATTGCCGTCGCTGACCGTCACACCGCTGACGCTCACCGTTTTATTACCGCTGCCGACGTTTTTGTCGGTAAAGGCAAAGGTGCCGCCGCTGAGGCTGTCGCTGCCGTACAGCGTACCGCCGGTCAGCGTGGCGGTGCCGGCTGCGCTGGTGCCGCCGTCATAAACCTTGCTGACGTCGCTGGTGCTGACGGTCACGCTGGCTGCTGAAATATCCGCGGTATGCGTGCCGCCGCTCAGCGTATAGTTGCTGGCCAAGCCGCCGTTGCTGCCATCGGCCAGCGCCAAAGTCCCCAGCGTCACCGCTTTGCCGGTGCCGACGTTTTTATCGGCGACCGTGCCGGTGCCGCTCAGGCTCAGGGTTTCGCTACCCACCAAGCTGCCGGTCGAGAAAATGCCCGCCGCCACGTTGGTACTGCCGTTAAAGGCCCGATTGCCGATCAGACTGACCACGAACGGCGTGATGGTACTGCTGGTGTTATTGGCATAGCTCACCGAATAGTTGGCGCCGCTATTGCCGTCGCTGACCGTCACACCGCTGACGCTCACCGTTTTATTACCGCTGCCGACGTTTTTGTCGGTAAAGGCAAAGGTGCCGCCGCTGAGGCTGTCGCTGCCGTACAGCGTACCGCCGGTCAGCGTGGCGGTGCCGGCTGCGCTGGTGCCGCCGTCATAAACCTTGCTGACGTCGCTGGTGCTGACGGTCACGCTGGCTGCTGAAATATCCGCGGTATGCGTGCCGCCGCTCAGCGTATAGTTGCTGGCCAAGCCGCCGTTGCTGCCATCGGCCAGCGCCAAAGTCCCCAGCGTCACCGCTTTGCCGGTGCCGACGTTTTTATCGGCGACCGTGCCGGTGCCGCTCAGGCTCAGGGTTTCGCTACCCACCAAGCTGCTGGTCGAGAAAATGCCCGCCGCCACATTGGTCGAACCGTTAAAGGCCCGATTGCCGGTCAGACTAACCACGAACGGCGTGATGGTTAAGGTGCCGTTGACATAACTGAAATCATAGTTGCTGGCAGTGTATCCGCTCCCGGTAATGGTGTAGCTACCCGCGTTGGCCGCGCCTTGCGAGGTGCCGCCGTAGCTAACGCTGCCGCCCAATACGCTTGAGGTTTCGCTGTTGACGAAGCCGGTGATATTGACACCGTGACCGCCACTGTAGCCCAAGCCGTTGTAAGCGCGGCTGTCGTCACTGCTGGTCACGATCAGCGTTTTTTTGTTGACCGTTAAGGTTCCGCTGGCGCCTCCGGTGCCTATCGTCGTCGAATAACCGGCCCCGCCACTGATCGCGGCCGAACCGACCGCGCCGTTGACGGTATAGCTGCCGACCGCGCGGGCAGTGCCGGCCGTTCCGCCGACGATGCTAAAACTTGGCGTGCCACTTAAACCCGCAACGGTGGCAGAGTCCGTCACGCCGTCGTCGTTGACGTAACCCGAAAACGCGCTGCTCGCGCTCGGATCGGCGTCGCCGTAGGTTTTGCTGATGTTGCCGACGTCGACGCTCAGGCTAGGCTGGTAGTCATAGATCATGTGATTGCCCGCGACGATTGTTGCCGGCGCGTTGCCATCGTAAGTTTTGTTGTATAGCCTGGGGAGAGCCGAACCCGCCGCCCCAGTCAGGCCGCCCTCGGTCGAGCCGGATGGACTGTGCATATACACCAGCCAACGACCGTTGGCGGCGGACAGTACGCCGTTGCCGACATTGTTGATCAACTCGCCGCCGCTGGCGGCCGCCAAAACCAGCGCATCCCCGCTGCCGCTGGCGGTCAAGCTCCCGCCGCTGTTTAAAACGATATTCTTGCTGCCGCTCGCGCCGCCGGTGCCGCGATGGATAATGCTGATGGTATCGGCCAGGATTTGTCCCGCCAGGGTGATGTTGCCGCTGTCGTCCTCGGTGTTGCCGGTGCCGTCGCGTAACTCCATGGTGACCGAACCGGCGCCGGCATCTATCGTGACACCGTTGGCAACTTCGATAACAGCATTCCCGGCCGCGCGATCAGCGTCGACAACGCCGTTGGCTGCCAAATCGTTGGCGTGCAGCACTAAGTTGCCGCCGTCGGTGGTGATGTCGGCATTGACGTAAATGCTGCGTCCCGCCTCCAATTTCAGGGTCGCTGACGAACTGAAAAGCCCGGCGACATTGAGCGCGCTGTTAACGGTGATGTCGTTGCTGGCTTGTAGCGTGACGTTGGTACCCCAGCCGAGTAGATTGGTCAAAACGTCCGGGGCTATGGTCATGTCCTTGCCGACCGCCATACCATAAGTAATGCGACTCGGATCGGTAGCACCCGAGGTTACCCGGCCGCTATTTTCGTTGGCGAAGCTGACCACGAAGGTATCGCCGTGGTCATAAGCAAAGCCTGGCAGCAGGCTGAAATAGTTGGTGCCGGCATATTGATAGTAATCCACCCAAGGGCCGCCGGTATCGAAGCTGATGCCGCTGTTCGCCGTGGTGCCGACAACGCTGTTCGCGTCCGAAACCTCGCCGAAAATACCGTAGAAGGCATCGCCGTAGGTCACGGCGCCGGCGTTCGCCAATCCGCCGTTGCGCCAATCGGTATCGATGACCAGATAGTCGTAATAGTAGGTATTGTAGTTAACGGTTAATCTAACTTGGTTCAGGCCGACGTCCTGATTGCTGTAACTACCGATCAAGCTATTGCTGGCCGACACCGCGCCGGCTCCGCCGATACTGGCGCGCGCCCAGGATAGCGCGCCGGCATCCGCCGCGGAACCGTTATGCCAGTGCCGGCTACCGACCAAATAAGACACGCCCAAATCGATGACCCCGTCGCTACCGACCTGGTCGCCAGCCTGGCTGCCGACAAAGCTATTACCGATCCCAACCACCGCGCCTTGGCTGCTCTCGCCATAGGCGAAGCCGGTTTTTTCGGCGACCCAGGTCACCGCGCCGGCGTCTACATTGGCGCCACTGTGCCAGTGCGGACTTAGCACCAGATAGTTGTAACTCGAGACGCCGTTGATAGGATCGTAACCGTTCGTCAAAACCGTGACGCCGCCGCTGCCGACCTGATCGCCGGAGGTGGCGCCTATCAGGCTGTTGCTGCTGCTCACCGCCCCTAAAGCGCCGGTCAGGCGGCTGCCCCATGTCACCGCACCCAACTGCGTGTCGGTGCCGTTACCCCAGTTCGGGCTGATCACAATATAGCCCACCCGCGTCGCGTTGTTATATTCAGCCGGCAGTGCGACCACGCCGCCACTGCCGACGCGGTCGTTGGCGTGAGTACCGACCAAACTGTTGGCCGCGCTGGCATTGCCGGTCAACGGCGACGCCGCGCCTGCCGTCGTGGTGACGCTGCCCCAGGTCACCGCGCCGGCATCGGCCGTCGCGGCGTTGTCCCAATAAGGACTCGCAATCGAGTAATAATCCAGATGGTACTGTTTCTGACCTACTCCGCTACCCGTGGTCCAGTCGTACGGCAACAGCGTGACGCCGCCGCTGCCGATTTGATCGCCTGCGGTACCGCCGATCAAGCTGTTTGCCGAGCTAATACTTCCGGTTATGCCTGTGGCCGCCGCGGTTTTGGTAACGGCCCCAACGTTCGCGTTGCCGCCGTCGCTCCAATTGGGGCTGATAACCAAATAATACGCAGTGCGGGTGCCTGACCAAGTGCTTCCGTTGTAAGTCAATTCGGTATATTGCCCGGCTTTGACGCCGCCGCTGCCAACCTGATCAGCTGCGGTGTCGCCGACGAGGCTGTTACCAGAGCCAACGGTTCCTTGGATACCGCTGGCTTCGGCGCCGAATGTGACAGCCCCGCGATCACTGTCCCAATGCGGGCTGATCACGCCGTAAAAATAGGTGTAAGTCCAGTTGTTTGCGGTCTCCACACCGTTAAAAGCCGTTACGACGCCGCCGCTACCTACTCGGTCGTTGGTATGACTTCCAATCAAGCTGTTGCTGCTACTGATAGCGCCACTGACGCCGCTGCCGACACTACCCCAACTCGCGGCGCCCGCATCGGCATTACCGCCGTTATCCCAGGTGGGGGTTAGGACCACGTAATCGGCCACGCCCACATCGACGATATTGTTGACGTCGCTGCCGACACCGTCGTTGGCTGTACTGCCGACTAAGCTGTTTCCCGCGCCGACCGCGCCGCTGACGCCGCTCGTTTTGCTACCCCAGGTGACCGCCCCGGCATCAGTGGCTCCGCCGTTGTCCCAGTCAGGACTCAACACCAAATAGTAACCGTCCTTCATCAAAATTCCGCCCCCTCCGACATGATCGTTGGCGGTCGTACCGACCAGACTGTTGGCCGAGCCCAAGGTGCCGGTCTTGGTGGCTGTGGCGTTCCAGAAGGTCACCGCACCGGCGCTGCCATTCCATAACGGGCTGAGTACCATGTAACCCGGATCTTGCCCTAGGTAACTGGCGCCGCCGCTGCCGACCTGATCGCCCGCATGGCTGCCGACCAAGCTGTTGCCGCTGCCGATGACACCGGATACGCCGCCGTTGTTGGTGCTGGTTTCGGTCGGGATATTCGTTAGCGTGTTTCCGAATAAGTCCGTCGTCGTGACAGTGCCGTAGGTGATGGTGCGGCCGTCGCCCCAGGTGATCGCACCGGCGTCGGCGGTTGAGCCGCCATTGTTGAAATGGGGACTGAGTATCAAGTAATACGGATGGGTTGAAGTATAGCCGGTATCCGGGCTGCGGCTGGTGTAGTGGCTGAGTAACTGGATGCCGCCGCTGCCGACCAAATCGCTGGCGGTTGCGCCGACCAGACTGTTGGCGGACGATACCGCGAAACCGGCAGTCGCGCCGCCGGACGCGTAACCGGTGGCGGCATTGAGCCAGGTGACTGAACCTTTGTCGCCGTCCCAATGCGGGCTGGCGACCACATACGCCGCGTCGGTACGGTAAGTGTTAACGTGGCCGTGCGGCGGGGTGTCGCCGGGTTGACTGGTATAGTTGGTACTGCTGGAGTAATAAAGCGCTTTGATGTCGCCGCTACCGATCCGGTCGTTGGCATTGCCACCGACCAGGCTGTTCGACGAAGAAACTGTGCCGGTCAATGCGGCCAAGCCGCTGGCCCAAGTGACCGCACCGGCGTCGGCACTGGCACCGTTCTGCCAATGCGGACTGGCGATCACGAAAAAATTTCGGTAATACTCGGTGCCGGTAATCAACGCGCCGCTACTGTTGTAATCGTGAAACTCGGTGACAAATTGCGTGATCCCACTACTGCCGACTTGGTCTCCAGCAGCACCACCTACCAAGCTGTTGGAAGATGAAATGACACCGGATATTCCGCTCAAAGCACTGCCCATCGTGACCGCACCGGTACTGGCATTCCATTGCGGGTTTAGGACCAGATATTTCAAATAGCCGTTGTCGTTGCTCCAAGTGTGACCAGTCGCGCCGTAATAATTATCGACCAACACGATACTGCCGCTGCCCACGGCATCGCTTGCCGAGCTGCCGACCAAACTGTTGGCTGACGATACGGTGCCGCTCAAGCCGGCGGTACCGCTGGACCAGGTCACCGCCCCCTTGCCACCATCCCAATGCGGACTGGAAATCAAAAAGTTGCCAAGCGAATTGAACGAGACGTTGACGTTGGTATTGGTATTTTGGCTAACCAGCTGGGTGATCCCACCACTGCCCAGGCGATCATCGGCGTGGCTACCGGTGACCGTCGCGATCAGCGCCCCGGACCAGCCGTTGTACAAATAAACCGCGCCGGCATCCTGGCCGCCGAAGTCGTCATAGGGATTCGTCACAGCCACGTTGGTGCTCCACAGGACCGAAGTGCCGGTGCCGAAGCCGGATGTGACGCCCAGTGTGTTGGTCGGATTGGGGTCTTCGAAATCGAATTGCGGGTACTGGCCGCTGCTGTCGATGGTGATGTTGCGCGGATCGAGTAATAGACTGCCGTTGCGGCCCTGACTGGCTAAGGTGGTAACGGTTCCGCCAAACAGTAGGGCGTCGTGAGACGAGACTTCAATGGTGCCGCCGTCGCCGCCCGCCGAACCGCCCTTGGCGGAGATCGTGCCATAAAAATCGGTTTTCTGATCCGACCAAACCACGACGTCACCGCCATCGCCCTTTTCAGTTGCGTCGGCTTGCAGTTGGGTGAAGGGATTGATTCGCGTTATCGTGGCATTGCGAACCGCCGCGTCCTTGCCATGAAAGCCGCCGCCAATGCTGATCTTGCCGCCGCCTTTGGCACCGTTGGCGGTGATCGTCGCAGCGGCCAACGTAACGTCTTTGCCGCCGGTGACGGTGATCTTGCCACCGCGTCCAGAAACGCCGCTAGCATCGATGGTGGCGGAACTGAACACGCCACCTTGGCCACCCGCGGTCACGGCGATGTCGCCGCCGTTTTGGCTTCCCTTTGTGGACAGCTTGGCGGATGCGGTCTGGATGACTCGACTGTCGGCGGCAATCGTAATTCGGCCGCCTTCGGAGACGGTACCTTCGGCGCTGAGCGTTCCGGTTTGCAGCACGCGGTCGCCGGTCAGGCGAATATCCCCGCCGCTATCACCGTCGGCGCGGATGGTGCCGGTATCGACGACCAACCGGCCGCGCTCGACGACATTGCCGCCTTGGGTATTCTCGGCGGCGGACACGTCCAGTGTGCCGCTGTTGCTGACCTCGTCGCCGATCAGTTCTATCGAACCGCCGCGATTGACCAGGGATTTGGCCTCAACCACACCGCTGTTGTTAATCGCGGCGCCGCGCAATTGGTCGGCGGCGCTGGCCGTCATGATCACCCGGCCGCCATCGGCGCGGATCAGCTGTTTGTTCTCGATCAGCGTATTGACGGTGGCTGGATCAACCTGAACATTGACCAGTTTACCTTCGTCCAATTCCAGTTTTACGCCATCGCCGCCGGCTAGCGCCACCGTGCCCAAATGGGCCTGGACCAGACCTTCGTTGCTGACGCTGGGGGCCAGCAACGCCACGTATCCGCCGTCCTTGGCACGGATGTCGCCCTGATTGACGACACCGGCGTCGCTGCCCTCGCGCTTGAAATGGTAGTTGCCGGCACGGAAATCGGCATCGCTGATGTTCATCGTCGACGCCGCCATCGCGCCGACATCGACTTGGGCGCCCTTGGCAAACAGCACGCCGTTGGGGTTCACCAGAAACACTTGACCGTTAGCGGTCAATCGGCCGGCAATGACCGATGCTTCGCCGGATGTCACGCGGTTCAGCGCGATCGCGCTGGCGTTAGGCTGTTGATAATCCACATGGGCACTGGCGCCGATGTTGTAGCTCTGCCAGTTGATGATAGCTTTATCACTACCTTGTACGACATCCATCCGTGCGCCATCTTGGTGGATTTGTGCCTGTCCCGACGTCACCTGGCCGCCATTAGGCAGCGCATTGCCGGCCAATTCGGCCAAGGCCGGCTGCCAAGCACCGGCCAAGGCGATTTGTATCGCCAGCACCAGCGGATGACGGTTGAAGTGCGGCGTGCGACTTTGGTAGGCATATCCGGTCATAAGACTGTCCTCTCGAATCAGTGCGGTTTTTCGGTGCTTGCGGCGGCTTTGCGTTCCAACAGGCGGGCAAAATTGCTCAACGACGCCAAGTGCAGATAGATCAATCCCAACCAGCCGGTTTGGAACAGGCTGTCCAACGCATCGCTACCGATTTTTTGGAAGCGCGCCTGGTCCACGACCCAAAGACCTGATAACGAGTAGCGCTCGCCGCTCGGTGATACCGCATCGGCCCGGCGTTCGGTTAAGAGGTCCAATTCGTGCAAGGTGGCGGCAAATTGCGCGGTCCGTTGCGATTCGGCGTGGAACTCCCGCAAAAAGCCGATGATTTGTTGCAGGTAAGCCGACGGTTCGCCGTCGACCAGCAACGGCTCACCGGCCGTTTCGTTAAAACGCGGGCTAGTCTCGTCAAAACAGACGACCAATTGCTTGTCTTCGGCCTGCTCGGCGGGTACGAACGGGTATCGGCGGACGAAGGCTGGTATGTAATGTCCGATCCAGCGACCGGCGCCGTTGACGAACAGGTTTTCACCGTCGTTCAAGCCCAGCACCGCGACCGGAACGAATTGGCCGTCGCCGGCTTTGGCGAAAGCGATCGGATATTCCTTGCCGGCTTCGCTGAATTCCGGACCAATCAGCGGCACCGAGTTACTGACTCGCGCGTAACCGACGTCTTCGGACGGCGCGATATGCAACCGGCCGTGAGCGGCGGGGTTCAGGCTGACGATGCGTTTGTAAAATAGCAATTGGTTATCCACGTTGGTGTCGCCGGTTGAGTTGGAGGAAAAATGGAAACTGAAGACGTTTAAAACGCTTTGCTCAAGCTGACCCAAAAATGAGGCGCTTTGTAAGTACCGTCCGAATCGTTGCCGTCTCCAGAGCGGGCTGGGTTGGCGCCTATGCGTTGGGCGACGCTGCCGCAGATGATGAAATTGCCGGGTACCACCCAGTTGATTCCGACGCCGCCGCCGCTGAGCGTGTAATGGTTAGGGCCTCCTTCGGCGGCATTCGGCCATAGATCGTTGTGCAGCGTTATACCGCCATGGTCGATGAAGCCGACCAACTCAACATGCTCGTAAACCTCGTACCGTAGTTCGAAATTCATCAGATAGCCTTCGTCGCCCAGGGCCTCGTTGACTGGATAAGCTCTGATGCCAAAGGGGCCACCCAGACTGAACTTTTCGGAAGAATCCAGATTTTTAGTGGCCAGTTGTCCGCTGACGCCGGCATAGAAGCGTAATTTGTCGGTCAGGCTTTGTAGACGGGAGGCGTTAAGCGAGAACTTTTGATAGGCACCACCGGCGCGGGCCGTGGCCCGGTTTTGAATTTGGTCGACCGGGCTTCCCGACAAATCCAGGTTGCCGGCTACCATTGTTGCGCCGAATAGCGTTACCGCGCTGCCTAGCCAGTCGTCCTGATGATCGCCGCTCAGGCCGAGGTAACCACTTTGCACTTCCTTGTCGCTGACCACGCTACCAAGGCTGGTATTGTAGTAGTGGCGATCATCGAAACCGCTGACAACGTAAAGATTCGTGCTCACACCGCGAAGCAACGGATAGGTTGCGAAGGTGCCGCCGGTCCACGCCGAGCCTTGGGCGTCCAACGACTGAAAGGGTTCGCCTAGGGTATAATCCAGCGCGGACGCGGCCAGGCCAATCCGCAACCCGGAGTAGCCTACCGGCAGCGAATAAGCAACTCGGCCATAAACGTTACCGCTGCCGCCTTGAACGCGTAACGAGGCCAGATCGCCGAGGAGCAAGGGATTATTCAGGTTTAGCGATCCGCCGAATTGGTTCATGCCGACCGAGCGCACGCCGGTATTGCTGTAATCTACAGAGCCGCTGATTAAATTGCTGGGGTCGATTTTCAGCAGCAGGTCGGATTCGCCGGCTCTTTCGCCGGCCTTCAAGGTGGAAGAAATGGTGCCGCCGGTCAGATCGTTCAGCAGGAGGATGCCGCGTTGCATATCGGCCAATCGCAAAGCGTCCCCTGCCGGCTGAGCCGCCAACATGGTTTGTCGGGGAATGTCGTTTCGGTAGGTGGCGGCCGGGTCGTCGACCTCGACTTTGCCTAATTTGGCTTCGCGGATCAGAATTTCGACGATGCCGTCGCGAATTTGCTGAGCGGGCAATACCGCGCGGGCGAAAAAGCCACGTTGCTGGTAATACTCCGCAATATCGCGAGTGATTTTGCGCAGTTCGGCCAAGCTCAAGTCCTTGCCGATCTGGTCTTTCAGAAATGCCTGGAGTTCAGCTTCGCCAATCAACTCGGCGCCGCTGATTTTCCAACCCTTGACTTGGATGCGGATATCGCCTTCACCGGCAGGCGCCGGTTGCTCCGAAATTTCGAACGGGACTTTCGAGTCGCCAGGCAAAATCGGTTCGGGTTTGATATTTCGTAGAATCGACCCCGCCTCTGGAACCACTTCAGCCGCTTGTCCGGCAGCCAGACAACTGATTAGGAAAGCTAAGGCAGCGGCACTGAGCCGAATCCGGATGAGTTTGCGATTTCTTAGGGTCGGTTGCATACGATTTCAATTGCTGACATGAATGGAAATGGTCGCCTGTCCGCTTTATTTAGGCCGCGAGGCAAATAACGACTGCCCTGGCCTATCTTTGGTTACCCGATGCGGATTGGTGTGCCCGTACAATATAGCCGTTCGGTCATAACCGTTTGGCTCAGGGGCCGGAGAGTATCGGATCCGATCAGACCCCAAAAACGGTATGGAAATAATATAGTCGATAAAAAAAATTAGTCGAACGCAAAAAATCTCAACCTTTAATTCGGGCGCGTCAGTTGGATCGCCGGTTTGAGCAGACCGGCGCTAACCGAGCCTGGGTCTCGGACATCACTTACCTGCGGAGCCGGAGCGGTTGGCTGCTTATGCCCTTGGGTATAAGCTGGCGGTCGTGTTGGACTTGTATTCGCGCAAAATCGTCGGCTCGGCTATGGCGCTCAACATGCCGGCGGAATCGGTTTACACGGCCTTCCGGATTGCCATTGCTCAGCGCAGACCACCGCTGGGCGTGATCGTGCATTCCGACCAAGGTAGCCAATATGCCAACCACGCCGAGGCCATCCGCGACGTGACCGACTATATCCTTAATTTCTACAACAATTGGCGCTTGCATTCGTCATCGGGCTCCTTGCCGCTGAATGGCTATGAGATGAAAATGGCAGACCAACAACCTATCTCGGTGTCCGAACAAAGTAGACCACTACAACCTGGCCTAAATGATCGTCACCGCAGGGAAAGTGGGAACCCCGTTGCCAATGGATTGACGGCGAGTTTTGACGGATGCCGCTTGCGCGGCACATGAAATGCGTTAACGGGCTACCCGACACCCCTGCAAAAACAAGCCAACAGACTGACGCACCCAAGCGTCTATCTCCGTTTCGTCGGGTGTCGGCTCCAAACCCAACTGTAACCGCTGTAAGCGTTCGCCACGCACGGCGCTGATGAATTGGTCGGCAAGGAAATACGGGTCCATTTCGGTGATTAAGCCGGCCTGTTGCTGGCGCATAAAAAACTGCGCTAACAATCCCAGAGTCCGGCGTGGTCCTTGTTCATAAAACTGTGTCGCCAGATCAGGAAAACGCGGCGATTCGCCGATCAATATCGCCCGCATCCGCAATACATCCGGACGGGTAATACGAAACAAAAACTGCCGGGCAAAATTCGTCAACGCCTCTTCCAATTCGCAATCGTCGGACAGGCTACCGATAAATTGATCGCTGCAACGCCTGATCAATGCGCCGAACAAACCGGCCTTGCCACCGAATTGGCTATAGATCGTACGCAGCGATACCTGCGCATCGCGGGCGATAGTTTCCATACTCAGGTTGCCGTAACCGTTTTCCAGGAAAAGTTGCAAAGCCGCATCGAGTAATCGATCCCGACTTTGCTGCTCATCGCCCTTACAGGGACGTCCACATTTGACCATGCTGTGTGATTCGCGAAATGAATTGACTTGGGTGAAGATGATAACCTAGACTAAACGGTAATAGATATTACCATTTTCAGTTAACCGACGATTTAGGCAGTACGGCAATGGCAAAAAACGCGCGCATGACGCTTGCAGACAAACAGACCCATTCATCGCCGGTTGCGGCTAATTTTCCAGGGCAAATGCATCGCCAAGCGTTGCGGAGTGGGTTAAAACTCGGCGTGGCCGGCGTCATCCTGCAACTGGCTGTGGCTGGCTGTGGTGATGCTGTAACCCCTGCCGGCCCAATAGCCGCGCCACCGCCGCCCAATGTGAAAATCGCGCAGCCCCTGAGCCGGGAAACCACCGAATGGGACGAATACACTGGCCGGATCGAAGCGATCAACTCGGTGGACATTCGCGCCCGAGTCGGCGGTTATTTAGACTCCGTCAATTTCACCGCCGGTGCCAAAGTCAAGAAAGGCGACTTGCTGTTTCAGATAGACCCTAAACCGCTGAAAGCCCAGCTTAATTACGCGCAAGCGGAACTGGAGCGCGCCAAAACCAAACGCGAGCTAGCGAAAAACGATTTGAGCCGCGCCGAAAACCTGTTCAAAGCCAAAGCGATTTCCGCGGAAGAATACGACATGCGCACCAAAGGCTTGCGCGAAGCGGCGGCTGCGGTCGAATCTGCGGAAGCCAACGTCTACACCGCAAAATTAAATCTGGAATACACCGAAATCCGCGCGCCAATCGGCGGACGAGTCGGCCGCGAGATGATCACCGCCGGCAACTTAGTCAAAGCCGACGACACTATGCTGACCAATATTGTTTCCATCGATCCGGTATACGTTTACGTCGATGCCGACGAACAATCGGTATTGCGTTATCGTCGGCATGCCCAGCAACACGGCCAAAGTGCCGCCGATTTGAAAGGTACGCTGGTGCAACTGGCGGTTGCCGACGAAACCGATTTTCCGCATCAAGGCAAACTGGATTACATCGCCCCGCGCGAGGATGCCGCTACCGGCACGCTGAGCTTGCGCGGCGTGTTCGCCAATCCGGACGAATTGCTCAGCCCCGGCTTTTTTGCGCGGTTGCGGGTGCAAGCCTCGGCATCGTACCCTGCCCTGTTAGTGCCCGACCGCGCCGTCGGCACCGATCAGGCGCAGCGGTTTGTCTGGGTCATCAACCAGGACAACCAAGCCGAGTACCGTCAAGTTACCCCAGGCTCGCGCATCGGCGAGTTGCGAGTGATCCGCAGCGGCGTGCAAGCCGGTGATTGGGTGGTAGTGGAAGGCGTGCAAAAACTCAAACCCGGCGCCAAAGTCAATCCGGAGCGCATCACTCTCGCTGTGCCGGGAGCGCAATAAGCTATGGATAAATTCAGTCATTTTTTTATCGACCGGCCGATATTCGCGGCGGTGTTGTCGATTGTGATCGTGTTGGTCGGCAGTCTGGCCTTAATCGGCCTGCCGATTGCCCAATACCCGGAAATCGCTCCGCCCACGGTCGTGGTCAGCACCAACTATCCCGGCGCCAATGCCAAAGTAGTCGCGGAAACGGTAGCAACGCCGATCGAGCAGGAAGTGAACGGTGTGGAAGACATGCTGTATATGTCGTCGCAGTCCACCAATAGCGGCGCGATGTCCTTGACCGTCACCTTCAAGCCCGGTGCCAATCTGGATAAAGCCCAGGTTTTGGTGCAAAACCGGGTGGCACTGGCCGAACCTAAGTTGCCAGAAGAAGTGCGTCGCCAAGGTTTGAGCGTGAAAAAGCGCAGCCCGGATTTAAGTCTGGTGGTTAACCTGGTTTCGCCGGACAAACGCTACGACAGCGTCTATATGAGTAACTACGCACTGCTGCAAATCCGTGACACCTTGGCGCGTTTGCCCGGTGTGGGCGATATTCTGCTATTCGGCGCCCGCGATTACAGCATGCGCCTGTGGCTCAATCCGCAAACCATCGCCGCCCGCAACCTAACCGCCGCCGAAGTGGTGACCGCAGTACGCGAGCAAAACGTGCAAGTGGCGGCCGGTGTGGTCGGTCAGCAACCCTCGCCGAACAGCGCCGAATACCAATACACCGTCAGCACGTTGGGCCGCCTCAGCACCCCCGAGCAATTTGGCGAGATTGTTATTAAGCAAGGCGAAAACGGCCAAGTCACCCGCTTGAGAGACGTAGCGCGCATCGAACTGGGCGCCAAGGATTACAATTCCGGCTTGTATTTGGACGGCGACGAAACAGTCGGCCTGGCAATTTTCCAACTACCCGGTTCCAATGCCATCGACACAAAAAATGCGGTGATGGCGGCGATGGAAAAACTGAAGACCCGTTTCCCGGAAGGCCTGGATTACAAACTGGTGTACGACACAGTGGTCTTCGTGGAGCAATCGATAGACGCGGTGGTCGAGACCCTATTCGAAGCTTTGCTGCTGGTCGTCTTGGTGGTGATAGTGTTCCTGCAAAACTGGCGCGCGGCAGTAATCCCGCTGCTGGCGGTGCCAGTTTCGTTGATCGGCACCTTTGCGGTAATGTCAGCCTTGGGGATTTCCTTAAACACCCTGTCGCTTTTCGGCTTGGTGCTGGCTATCGGCATCGTCGTGGACGACGCCATCGTGGTGGTGGAAAACGTCGAGCGGCATATCGCCGAAGGCCTGCATGCTCGCGAAGCCACACGCTTGGCCATGTCCGAGGTGGTGGGACCGGTGGTCGCCACGGCATTGGTGTTGGTGGCGGTATTCGTGCCCACGGCTTTCATCACCGGAGTATCGGGCGCGTTCTACAAACAATTCGCCTTGACCATTGCAGTATCCACGGTTATTTCGGCGTTTAACTCATTGACGCTGAGCCCGGCATTATGCGCCTTGCTGCTGGACCGCGCTCACGACAATAAAGACGCCTTTACCAAAGTCTTCGACAAACTGTTCGGCTGGTTTTTCGGCGCGTTTAACCGCTTTTTCGAGCGCTTCAGCCTGGGCTATTCGCGCTTGGTCGGCCGATTGATCCGCATCACCGCTGTGGTCCTGGTGCTGTATTTCGGCCTGAACGGCTTGAACTTCCTGGCATTTGAGAAAGTACCGACCGGTTTTATTCCGCAACAGGACCAAGGCTACCTGGTTCTGTACGCGCAATTGCCCGATGCAGCCTCTCTGGCCCGTACCCAGGATGTGGTGCAGCAAGCCAGCAAGATCATTCTGGATACCCAAGGCGTGCAGCACGTCAACGCCTACGCCGGCTGGTCGGTGCTCAGCGGGGCTAATCAGTCCAATGTGGCCACCATGTTCGCGCGCTTAGGTGAATTTACCGACCGGGCCGGCCACCCAGAATTGCATGCCGACGAAATCGTTAAAGACCTCACCCAACGTCTGAGCGTCATCCCCAACGCCCGCATCGCCGTATTCGCTCCACCGCCGATTCGCGGCATGAGTTCTGTCGGCGGTTTTAAACTGCAAATTGAGGACAGAAACAACGCCGGCGTGGACGAATTGCAGCGCGTTACCAATGAAATGCTGGGCAAGGGTAATCAACAGCCCGGCTTGGTGGGTCTGTTCAGCACGTTTAGATCCGGCGTGCCACAGTTGTTTGTGGACGTGGATAGAACCCGGGTCAAGGCGATGGATGTACCGTTGAAAGATGTCTTCGACACCTTGCAAATTTATCTGGGCTCCTTATACGTCAACGACTTCAATGCCTTCGGCCGCACTTACCAAGTCACCGCGCAATCCGATGCGCCATTCAGGATGCTACCGGGTGATATTGACCAATTAAAAACCAAAAACCGCCAAGGTGGCATGGTGCCCTTGGGCGCGGTCAGCGAGGTGAAAGAAATCGCCGGCCCCGATAAAATCACCCGCTACAACATGTACCCGGCCGCGGAAATCAACGGCGGCACCCTACCCGGCATCAGTTCCGGCCAGGCCATCGACACCATGAGCAAACTGCTGTCCGCAGAATTGCCGCCGGGCTTTGATTTCGAATGGACCGAACTGAGCTTGCAACAGGTTTTGGCCGGCAATGTAGCGATGCTGGTGTTTCCACTCAGCGTCATCTTCGTATTTCTGGCTTTGGCCGCGCAATACGAAAGCTGGTCACTACCGTTTGCGGTGATTTTGATCGTACCGATGTGTATTTTGTCGTCGATGACCGGGGTTTGGCTGAGCCATATGGACAACAACATCTTCACGCAAATCGGCTTCATCGTACTGGTGGGGCTGGCGAGTAAGAACGCTATTTTGATCGTCGAGTTTGCCAAACAACGGCAAGAAAGTGGCCTGAACCGTTTTGACGCCGCCGTGGAAGCATCACGCATACGCTTGCGGCCGATTTTGATGACATCGTTCGCTTTCATCATGGGCGTGTTCCCTTTGGTGATTGCCCAAGGTGCCGGCGCCGAATCCCGGCGCCTGCTGGGTACGGCGGTGTTCAGCGGCATGATCGGCGTCACCGTGTTCGGCTTGTTATTGACACCGGTGTTTTATGTGGTGGTGCAAGCCATCGCCCAACGCCTCCGCCCCACAGCCAGCGATTTAACTACTCATCAACCTTCAATGGATGCACCCAAATGAGTCAGCGCGTATCAATACACCGGTATAGCCTCCGCAATGCGATTGGTCTGATCGGTTTACTATTAGGCGGTTGTGCGGTCGGCCCGGATTATGAATTGCCGACCACTGCCGATTTGCCGGCGAGTTTTGCCAACGCCCAACCGGCCGAATTCTCCGAGCGCGGCATAGAGGAGCAGTGGTGGAAATTGTTCAACGATCCAGAATTAAGCGCCTTGATCGACAACACGATCAACCACAACTACGAGCTAAAAGCCGCCAGCGCCAATCTGGCCGAAGCGCGCGCCTTGTATCTGGAAACCGGTTTGAACCTGTTACCCACCGTCACCTCGCATGCCAATTACACCGAACAAAAACGCAGCGTCGGCGCATTTAATAACCGCACGGGGGTGTTTCCGCGAGAATTGAAGCTCTATAACACCGGCTTCGATGCCTCCTGGGAAATCGATTTCTTTGGGCGCGTGCGGCGCAATGTCGAAGCGAGCAACGATGAAGTGGAGGCCCAGGAAGCCAGTCTACGCGACATCGGTGTCAGCCTGATTGCCGAAGCAGCCCGGAATTATTTTGAATTGCGCGGCCTGCAAAACCAGTTGGCCGTCGCGCAAAAAAATGCCGACAACCAGGCCCAAACCCTGGAACTGACCCAAGTGAAACTGGAGAACGGTCGCGGCACCGAGTTAGACACTTCCAGAGCACTGGCGCAATTGGAAAGCACCAAAGCGACTATTCCGCGTTTGGAAAGCGCGATAGCGCAAGCCATCCATAGACTCAGCGTATTAACCGGGCAAATGCCGGACGCCTTGACCACAACCTTGGTGCAGTCAGCACCCTTACCGAAAGCTCCGGATGCCATCCAAATCGGCAACCCGGAGCAACTCCTGCGCCGCCGGCCGGATATTCGCGTCGCCGAACGCAGTTTGGCCGCCGCCACCGCCAGAATCGGCGTCGCCACCGCCGATCTATTTCCTCGCGTCACGTTCGTCGGCAGTCTGTCTTTAGAAGCCAGCACCCTGTCCGGCTTGGTCGCACCGGGATCGGAGACCTATTCGGTTGGCCCGAAGATCAGCTGGGCCGCGTTTGATTTAGGCCGGGTTTACGCCCGCATCGAGGCCGCCGACGCCCGCGCCGAAGCCAGCCTGGCGCAGTATGAACAAACCGTACTCAACGCTCTGGAAGAAACCGAAAACGCCTTGGTCAACTATAGGCAAGAACGCGCCCGCCGCAGCTCCTTACTAGCGGCAGCGCAGGCCAGCGAGAAAGCCTCGGAACTGGCGCATCTGCGTTATCAGGAAGGCATAGCGGATTTTCTGACCGTGCTGGATAGCGAACTTCGCTTATTGCAGGACCAAAGCCAATTAGCCCAAAGCGAAACCGCCACCGCTACCGCCTTAACCGCGGTCTACAAGGCGTTGGGCGGCGGTTGGTTGGAATCCACTGACACACCCGACAAGCTGGAAACCAGTCTTGTCCAATAGTCGATCATATCCCTCGGACGACAACGCCCGGAGTTTTGCCGGTGACTGTAAACGGGTGAATTAGCGAAAGTAGGATGGGTAGAGCAAAGCGAAACCCATCAATGCAAGTTATATAAGAAAGACTTACAGTGGTAGGCTGGTTGAATGACAATGAAACCCAGCTTGGAAGTGTTTGATTTTTCTAATCCAAAGAGTCGTGTCAATATAAAGAAACTTGGATATTTGAAGGTATTTGCTGGGTTTCGCTTTGCTCTACCCAGCCTACAAAATCATTTTTCTGTTCTTCAGGTATCGGTCGCCACAATTCAGTAAACTCCTTTGCATACTCAAGAATTTCATGTACTGAGGCTTTCAATACCGGTTTTTCCTCACCTCCAAAACTGACTAACTTGGGTTCATTTTTTACATCGGGCCATTCATCTAAACCATCCCTAAATTTTTCTGTCAGGCGCTGCAAGTTGTCTGGTGCTGCGAGATAGTTTTTTTGTGTGTTTCGATTTGTCATGAAAAATCCCTCTGCTTTGCCCCACCCGGTAAAACTTGAACCACGAGTTCTAAAGCCCGGCAGAATTCGGTAAACAATGTACACCTAATAGTCCGTGATTGGTGCGGTTCGTAATCTCACCGAACCCTGCGTCTGCTTTTGGCAGGACAATTGTCCAGGGGACGTTCGTTTCACCTGGCGTGATTTTGGTCGGCATTTGCGTTACCGCGTGATTATAAATGTCTCTTGAAATTTTATAACCATTTCTACAGGGACGTAGTTTATTTTCAAAATCTATCTCACCGCGAAGCTCTTATCGAATTTCTATATAACAATCGCTACCAACCCACCTATTCTTGTCAAGTAATTTTGGTTTCTGAAAACCTAATTTATTGCCTATGATGCAATTCCGGCACGGCTGTCTAATGCCAGATTTGCCGTATTTTTATTTGACCACGATGACGCTACCATGACCCAGCCTAACTATTTCCACGCCGGCGAAAACTGTTTCGTCATCGAGCAATACAACGACTGCGCGCCTTTCGCAAGTTTCTTGCCAGGGATTGCCGGCATGCGCGGCCGGCCGGCTTGGGTGTTTTATGTGAATCGTGGGCAGGCGATTGCTAGTTTTGGGGTTCGGAATAAGGACGGTGCGTTTTTGGAATTTTTTCCGGCGGATAAGGCTTATCAACTGACACCGTCTCGGGGTTTCCGCACCTTCCTAAAAATCGGCGATGGCGAGAAAGCTCTAAATTACGAACCGTTTCAGCGCGGCGCCGGGCCAGAGGTGTCGCAACGCCTGTTTGTCACGCCGCACGAAGTGGGGGTTGAGGAAATGAATCCCCAACTCGGCTTGTGTTTGCGCGCCGACGTATTCACCTTAGCCGAAGCGCCGGTGGCCGGTTTGCTACGTCGGGTGGAAATCGTCAACTCCTCCGATAAAGCCAGACAGATCGAGATCGTCGATGGCTTGCCGCAAGTGTTGCCCTACGCCATGAATCAATGGATCCTTAAATTCATGAGCCGCACCTCGGAAGCGTTTATGCGCGTAGAGGGCGTGGCGGAGAATCTGCCGTTTTACCGTTTGAAAGTCTGGCCCACCGACAGCCCGCAGGTGGAGCCGGTGGTTGCCGGCAATTTCTTCGTCGGCTTTTTGGATGGCCAGCACAATCAATCCATTGTCGATCCCGAGCGGATTTTTGGTTTGGCCGGGGATTTTTCTCAACCGGAACGGTTTTTTTCCGACCAGCCGCTGGATTTTGCCGAGCAGGTTAGCGGCAATCAAACGCCGGCGGCGTTTCAACATCTGACGCTATCGCTGCAACCCGGCGAAAGCCGGGTGTTTTATGGGGTTTACGGTCATGCCGGCTCCCGTGATATTTTGGATCAATTCATTATCGAAGCCGCTCAACCGAACTATTTTGAGAGCAAACGCGAAGTCAATCGCCGCTTGGTGAACGACATCAGCCAAAAGGCTTTTACCGCCACCGCCAAGCCGCTATTCGATGCCCATGCCCGGCAATGTTATCTGGACAACGGCTTGCGCGGCGGCTTTTCCATGCCAGTACCCGGCGGCGCGCATTTATATTTGTTTGGCCGGAAGCATGGCGACTTGGAGCGGGATTACAACGATTTTTTATTGCAAGACACACCCTATTCCGAAGGCAACGGCGACTTTCGCGATGTGTTGCAAAATCGGCGCATGGACCTGTTCTTCGATCCGGCCTTGGACGCTAAGAACATTCGCTATTTTTTCAATCTGATTCAGCCGGACGGCTATAACCCCTGCTCGTTGCGCAACTCCCGGTTTGTCTTAGAAGCGCCGCACGATTTTGCAGAGTATTTTCCGCGCTTTCCCACGCTGGAAGCTTTACTGGGCAAAGCGTTTAAATTCGCCGAGCTGGCGCAAGTGCTGGAAACGGCGACAGATGCAGAGGCCATTCTGACCGCTATTTTGGCGCAAGCCCGGGAAGTGGAGGATGCCGAATTCGACCGAGGCTACTGGTCGGATCATTGGACCTATCTGGTGGATTTATTGATTAGTTACGCAGCAATTTATCCGGATAGGCTTGCCGGTTTATTTCAGGACAAGACCTACAGCTTTTTCGACCCCACGCATAGGGTGGCGCCGCGCGCACAAAAGTATGTGGTGACCGCAAACGGCGTACGTCAATACAACGCCGTACAGTATCATCCGGAGAAAAAGGTGCTGATCGAATCCCGCAAGCAGCGCCCTTATCAAGCGCGTTCGCAAGCCGGCCAAGGCGAGATTGTCTACACCAGTTTATTAGGCAAAATTCTAACGCTGGTCGCCAACAAGCTGGCTACGCTGGATCCGGCCGGCGTGGGCATCGAGATGGAAGCGGATAGACCAGGTTGGTGCGATGCCTTGAACGGCTTGCCTGGGATTTTGGGTTCGTCGGTGAATGAAACCATTGAACTGAAGCGTCTGGTGGATTTCACTCGCACAGCGCTGGACCAATTAGATGCAGCTTGCGCAGTGCCCGTCGAATTGGCGGACTTTGTGACAGCGTTGCATAACTTGTTAACCCGCACTGATTTGACGCCGGAGCTGTTCTGGCAGGAAAGCGGCGCGCTAAAAGAAGCCTATCGGGAACAGGTATTCATGGGCTTTGCCGGTGCCGAACAAGCACTCGCGCTTGGCGACATCCAAACCTTCCTGAGCTTGGTGACAAATTATCTGGATACCGCGATAGATAAAGCCCGCACACCTAAAGGCATTGTGACCTATTTTGCTTACGATGCGGAGCAATACCGGGAACTGGAGACCGGTGGCTTGGAAGTAACTCGTTTTCGGCAAAAACAGCTGCCTTTATTCCTGGAAGGCTTTGTGCATGCCTTACGCATCGCCGATCCGACACAGGCGCAGACAATTTATCAAGCCGTGCAAAACTCCGAGTTGTTTGATCGCAAACTGGACATGTACCGGGTCAACGAACCCTTGGGCGATAACGCGCTGGACTTAGGCCGCATTGGCGTATTCAACTACGGCTGGCTGGAGAACGGTTCGATCTTTTTGCATATGCATTACAAGTTTGTGCTGGAATTGGTGCGAGCAGGCTTGGTCGATGAGTTTTATGCCCACATCGAATCACTATTGGTACCTTTTCACGACCCGGGCGAATACAAACGCAATCCCATCGAAAACTCCAGCTTTTTGGTCAGCAGCGGTTTTACAATCGATGCGCGCCAGCACGGACGCGGCTGCGTGGCCCGATTATCCGGCGCTACCGTGGAGTTCTTGCACCTGTGGACGCATTTATTTGTGGGACCTACACCGTTTGTACTTGAGGATGGCCGATTGGCGTTTAAACCGGCACCGCTGTTGGCAGCCACGTTTTTTACCCACGAAGCACAAAATGTCACCCCGTTCACCGAGACTGAAACATTAACTGCAGATAGCGCGACCTGCACGCTGTTTGGCTCGACGCTACTGGTTTACCTCAATCCGCAGCGCCGTGATACCTTTGGTCATGAGGCCGTCAAACCGATTCAATACCAGTTATTCGGCCGGGACGGCACTAAGCAGACGCTAACGGCAGGTTCGATTACGGGGGCCTTGGCAGAAGCGCTGCGTTTAGGTCAATTCAGTCGGGTCGACGTGTTGCTTGGATGACGCGCCGTTAGGCTGCCCAAACATAGCTAGCCACCGCTCTGGCCGGTAACTCAACGACCGCACTTTGGCCTTGATAGTGAATGGCAACCGCTTGCGGGTCGGCGTTGTCGTTAAGGACGATCAACACCACAGAACCCTCAGGGGTGAGGAAGGCCACGTTAGGTAAATAGTCGTTTTGGTCGCCGGAATTAATCCTAATTGAACCAGGCCGCACGAACTTCGCCGCGTGAGCAATCACGTAATAAGCAACATTGCGCGTGACCTGGTCGCCGTCGATGGTTAAAGCGCCCACACAGCGGGCTTCGCCGCCCGGCGTATGCGGGCCGCAAAACGGGTCGGACGCCAAGTTCCATTCCAGCACTGCCCTGCTCCAGTTTCGCAACGAGCCGATCAACACGTGCCGGGCGTGCCACATTAAATCCCCACC
Source organism: Methylomonas sp. 2F7 (assembly GCF_057126975.1). NCBI lineage: Bacteria > Pseudomonadati > Pseudomonadota > Gammaproteobacteria > Methylococcales > Methylococcaceae > Methylomonas > Methylomonas sp. 2F7. The sequence goes on along the minus strand of NZ_CP195203.1, from coordinate 2,152,953 downwards.
AAACTCACCATCCGAGCCAACCCATTGTTCGGTGAAATACAATTTCATGTCGGGATAGGCTTGATGCACTTCCGATAACACCGAAATATCGCCGCCGTACAAATGCCAGGCCGAGCCGCTCAGATATTGCCGCGCGTCGGCGTCGGCAAATACGGTCAACGGGTATTCTTTCACATCGCAATTGTGATCCCAGCAAAACAACTCCACGTCGGCTAAACCCGCATCGCGTAACGCCGGACCGAGATGATCTTTGATAAATTCGGCCTGCTCCGGCGCTTCCATGACCATGCTGGGTTCGTTCTTTTGATTCAGCGGCTCGTTTTGCGGGGTAATGGCGTGGATCACGATGCCGCGCTCGCGCATGGCTTGTAGGTATTTGACCAAATAAGCGGCGTAAATCGCATAGTATTCCGGCTTGAGTTTACCGCCGATAAACGCCTGGTTGGTTTTCATCCAGCGCGGTGCCGACCAGGCGGTAGCGATAATTTTGAGCGTTGGATTGAGCGCCAGAATGTCCTGCAATAGCGGAATAACATCCGTATCGCCGGCGTTCAGATCAAATCGGGCAAGTTCCAAATCGGTCTGACCGTCGGGCATATCGTCATAGCTAAAGCAACGCTCGCTTAAATCAGAAGCGCCGATGCTTAGCCGCAAACAGCTGACGCCGATTCCGTCGCCATAGGGCAAAAACAGCTCACGCAACAAAGCCAGCCTGTCAGCGTCGGGTAACGCAGCAATCAGCATCGCGCTGCCGCCGGTCAATGAGAAGCCAAAACCGTCAATGGTTTGATAACTAGGGTTGGTATCGAGCGCTATTACCGGCAAATCAGCGGTATTATCGTTAAATTCGAATTGGCTGGCTTGCTGGTCAAACAACGCCTGCTGGTCAGCGCTGGTCAGCCAAAACCTGATAGGCGCGCGTTCCTCGCTTTCAGAAGATAGTGATTGAAAAGCCTTGGTTTGCTCAGACATATCAGCCCTCATGGTTAGCGCGGAAGCGGCTCCGCCGGATTTAGTAACCCGGCCCTATTTATCAATGGCATGTCCTTCGGACTGAACTCGTCGAAGCCTAAGCGGGTGTGCCCTTAGACAGGCTCAGGGCGAACGTTGTTTAAAAGCCGGGTTAATAATAAAAACAACATCGCGCTATATTATCGATTTTGCCCGGACTAGCCAGTTAATTTTCCCGCCAGTTTCGATGCCATAGTTAAAGCTGCACAATCCAAACATTGTGTTAAGAGTCTCAGGCTTTTTGTTGGGCATTGTCATAAAACCGTCAAAATCACTTATACTGCGAATTCCGTTTTAACGTATGGAGATCGGATATGAAAAAATTGGTTTCAATTCGCGCGCTAACCACTCGGCTAAATCGTAAGCTGGCCAAGGAGTCGAAGAAGTTGTTGAAGTACAAGCCGAGGTTACAGAACAACGATACGATTGTCGAATACGCCGTCGTGGATCTAAAGACGAACTCCATCGTTAATTTTCATATGGCTAGCGAATTGCAAGAATTTGCCAGAGGACTAGGCTGCTTGGCTAGCCTGGAAGAAGTTTCTTTCGAATAGCAGCCGTTTAAGCGTTGCAATTCCATAAAGCCGGGTACGCCCGGCTTTTTTGTGCGCCTAAATCACAGCTTATCTATATTCAGAGCATCGTCTTTTTACATTTTACCGTTTAACTGGTTACTCAAAGCGCGTGCCGAAATTTCGTTGTACAAATTGGCTAATTCAGCGATCAATTTTTGATATTCAGGGTGGTGCTTTAGGAGTGGCATCATGGTGCTGGCTTCTGAAAGCATTTGTTCAAAATGCATGATTTCAATCTCGTTTAACGTATCACCATCTTCCACTCTTTTTTTAACGGCCAACGCGCGCGGAATGGACTGCTCTTCCAATTGCTCCACGAAGGCAGTGATAATGCCGATTTCATCATCTGACGAATACATTTATATTTCCTGATTGTCGCGACGAGGAGCCATCGCTACTGAATTATGCCATAGTCAAGAAGAAGTCTCTGACCTTATGGGTTTCTCGGAGAATAGCGTTTCCTTTAGTTTTTAGAAGTTACCTTCCCTGAATATTCGGGAGTGTCCCAAATTTTGTGTAAACGGTAGTTTGGTTTAATGGCTAGGGAAGCGATCTTCGAACTGAATACTAAACCGATTCAAAGCGGCTTTCCAATCGTAGACGGGCATGGTCCAATTTTGGCTGATATTGCGCAACGCCAAATAGAGCAGTTTGGACAAGGCGTCATCACTGGGGAAGACCGCGCGGTTTTTCATGATTTTTCTCAGACTTCGATTCACCGATTCGATGGTATTGGTGGTGTAGATCACCTTGCGAATCTCGGGCGGATAGTCAAAAAAAGGGATGATGTGCCCCCAGTTTCGTCGCCAGATGGGGGCGATCGTGGGATAGGTCTCCAGCCAGTTGGCCTCGAATTCGGTCAGCTTTTGCTCGGCTTCCCTCGCCGTTGCGGCTCGATAAATCTGCTTGAGGTCGTCGGCAACCGACTGGCGCCTTTTGTAGCTGACATAGTTGAGGCTATGACGGACCAAGTGGACAATACACAGTTGAACGGCCGCTTTGGGAAACACGGTTTCGATAGCCTCCGGAAATCCCTTCAGACCATCGACACAGGCGATAAAGATGTCGTTGACGCCACGGTTCTTGAGCTCGGTGACCACTTGCAACCAAAATTTGGCGCCTTCGCTTTGGGCAATCCACAGCCCCAGCACTTCTTTGTGGCCGTCCAGATTGACACCGATGGCCAGATAGACGGCCTTGACCCGCACGCTGCCACTATCGCGCACTTTGGTATGCAGACAGTCGAGGTACACAATCGGGTAAATCGGATCCAGCGGGCGGCTTTGCCAGACGCCCACCTCTTCGAGTACCGCGTCGGTCACCGAGGAAATCAAGGTGGGGGATACCTCGGTGCCGTAAAGCTCGAATAAATGGGCTTGGATTTCCCGTACCGTCAGTCCTCGGGCATATAACGAAATGATCTTATCGTCGAAACCGGTCCAGCGCCGTTGATGCTTAGGAATGATCTGCGGTTCGAATTCGCCATGACGGTCGCGGGGAATCTCGATAGGCAAGTCGCCGAAGTCACCTTTCAGCGTTTTCCGGCTTTTGCCGTTTCGGGCATTGCTGCTGGCGTTGGTCACCGCCTCATGCCTACCGTGGCCCAAGTGCGCGGTCATTTCCGCTTCCAGGGCCCGTTCGACTATCGCTTTGGTCAACTGCTTCAGCAGACCATTGGCACCGATCAGGTCCTCGGGTTTTTGATAGTGCGACATCAAGGCGTCGAGTAGGTCATCCGGTATGGCTTTTGATGATACGGTCATGGTTTCCTCCTTGTCAGGATCGGTAGTTTCCTACCTCAGGGCCGTTTACACAAAAATTCTTACACCCTTGTCCGGCGTCAATTATCTTTTCCGGTTTAACGTCAATTACCCTGGCCGGTTTTTGTTAAAAATAATGGGTTATTTTTTTACACGCTGTTTTTTCCGATAGCTTTCTCCTTCGATTTCAATAATGGTGGCGTGGTGGATAATGCGGTCAATCGCTGCAACCGTCATCATGGTGTCTGGAAAGATGTGATCCCATTGACTGAAGGGCTGGTTTGACGTGATGATCAAGCTGCCACTTTCATACCGATGGGCAATGAATTCAAAGAGCACTTGGGTTTCTGCATCGGTCTTTTTGACATAGCCAATATCATCCACAATCAGCACTTGATATTTATCCAGGCGTGTCATCGCGGTCATTAAGTCCAGGTCCCGCTTGGCTTGCTGCAAGCTTTGCACCAGTGCCACCGCTGAGAACCATTTCACACGGACGTTTTGTTCGATGAGTTGATGGGCAATAGCGGCGGCAATGTGCGATTTACCGACACCCGACGGGCCGATCAATAAGACGTTACCGGCACGATGAGCCCAGTCCGTATGATCTTTCAAGGCGGCAATCTGTTGCTGCACGGCGGTGCTGAGTTCTGCCTGATTCAAGTTAGCGAAGCTTTTCCCCGCCGGTAAACCCGCTTCTCGAGTCCATTTTTGCACGCGTTTTTGATAACGATCAGCCGCTTCCTGTTCACACAACCCCGACAAATAGCGGACATGGCCATAGCCTTTGGCAAGCGCCTGTTCTTGATGACTTTGATAATGGCGGATAAAGGTAGGCAGTCTGAGCTGCTTGAGCAATAACTCGATGGTTTCAGGCATAACCGACCTCCGGTTGATGCCAACTACCCTGTAACAGATGATCATAGCTGCCTAAGTCATGTTGCCGCGCGGGTATCGAAGGCACAGGGTGCTGACCTAAATAACGTTCCTGTAAGGCCTTAAGGCTGGGCAGTGGCTGATGTTGTTCGATAGTCGTCAGCAACTCATGGCCCAAACGTTCTTCGCAATCATGATCCATAGCGATTCTCAGTACGCCCACCATCCATTTACAGGCCTCTCGGGCATCTAATTGTCGGTCACTATGCAGCCATAACTGGCGATAAATGTCGGTGGGTAACAAATCATCACGGAATTGTAAAAACCGGAAGGCCTGTGGTTTGGCAGACAAACTATGGATAAGATGCCGGTAATCAATGCGTCGCGCACGTTCTTGACCGGCTTTCGGATAAATACGCGGGAGTGTTGCGGTTAAGGCTTGGCCGACAAACATGACCAAGCGATCATGGTATACATGCACCCGGACGTGCTCGCCAATCAGCCGTGAAGGCACGGTATACAACACGCGTTTAATTTCTACGGTACTGCTTCTCGTCACCTTCAGGCTGAGCTCGCTATAATCCATAAATCGCCCACCCGGCAAGGGCTGTAAGGCTAATTGCTCTTCTCTAAACCGGGCTTGGCACCGTCTATTTAACCGTTCAGACACGTGATCAAGAAAGGCTTGATAGGCTTTGATGTCAGCAAAATCGCTACTCCCTCTGAGCTTTAAGGCTTGATCCAGGCGATGCTTGAAGGACCCATGAGCACATTCAATAGCGCCATTCTCATGGCTGACGCCGCAGTTATTGCGGGTGGCCCGTAATCGATAATGCGTACAGAGCGCCTCATAAGACTGGGTGAGTGTCTGCTCATCTCGATGGTTATTAAACGCCGCACTTAAACTGTCAGTACGATGCTCAAGTGGACTGCCGCCGGCCAGCATTAATGCTGACTGCAGGCCATCGGCCAAGGCCGAATAACTTTCACCGCCCAACACAATCTGCACATACCGCCAGCCACTGTAGGCAAAGCGGAACTGGTACAACAGATGCGTAAAGACTTTGCCCTGGAGGGTGATGGTCGTGTTCGGATGACTGAAGTCCGATAAGCCTTGCTGACCGGCAGGCACTGACTGGCGAAAGATCACCACTTTCTCAGGGCCTTGGGTGGCTTTCCAGTGTTTGACGCGGCGCTGCAGAGTACGCAAGACACTGAAGGGAAATTGCCCAGCATGCTCATCTTCCAGATATTCCCAAAGCGTCAAGCCGGTGAGCTGCGATTCTTTTTCTAACAGAGGCACCAATTCCTTTTGCCAAATAGATTCCAAAGGATCTTCACGCGTTCGCCAATGGCGTTCACCCGGAATTGATACGCGCTCCCCTTTTTCTATCCTGCGGCCAGACCGTTCAGAAATAGCTGCCTGCGCCGCCGCGGTTTGCTGGCTTTGGCCTCGTTGACGTTTGCTCATATATAAACTCTCTTGATGTCGAGTGATACGTTTTCCAGGCAAGAGTGAGCTCCCTATCAAAGTGAAACTCACCGTTGTCCTTGGTATCAGTCAACCGGTCAAGATAGTTGTCGTCAAACCGGACAGGGTAATTGTCGCCGAACACACCCTCGAATATTCGGTATTTTGTGTAAAAAATCAGATGTAAATTTTGACTTTGAACATGGTAAATCCGAATATTGAAACTACTCTTTAGCATTTTTGGATAAAAAGATGACATTTCTTAAAAAAATATCTGCTCTGGCCCTTATATCTCTGACAACGAATACAGCCTGGTCTGAACCTGTTTACTTTTGCAAAGTGGAAAGAGTTTATGAAGACGATGTCAGCGTTCCCGCGAAGATTGTCCATGAAGACTGCTCTGGCGTAGCCTTTCTTTGGTATGCCAAGTCTTACGTCGAAGCGTCCTGTTGGCCTGGCGCTATCGAATTATTGAAGGGCAAATGCGAGCAAACTGATGTCGATTCCAAAGACTATGCAACCGAGCCAACGGTAACCGAGACGCAAGAAGAAAATCAGGAATAAAGGCATTGCAAGCAAGGATGCTTCATCAAGCTAAAACGGTTGACCAGTGTTGTAGTCCGTATCGTTCGATACCAGTTTGCTGTTGGATCGACGGTGAAGAAGCACTTGGATGTCCTAAGCGGGGTTACATGAAACTTACAAGCAACAAAAAAGGCCTAGGTCGTTAAACCTAAGCCTTTCATTTGTCTGGTAGCGGGGGCAGGATTTGAACCTACGACCTTCGGGTTATGAGCGCCCTCAAATAACACCTTAAGCACAACGAAACACGTTGAAACTTCCTTAGGATCAATAGGATAACAGAAACTGCCCGAAGGTCAAGCGTGTTTCAACGCGTTTAAATTTAGTTTCGATGTGCCCTAAATTGTGCCCTGTCTTGCGCCCTCGGGTAAAAAAACCGATGGTCTAATCACGGTCTTAAATAACCAAATTACCGACAATTCACCCCGCCTTATCGAGAGTAACATGGGTGGCGATGCCGGACTTGTAACGCGCGATTATCAATAATCCACCCACAATTTAACAGCTACAGCCTCGCGTGCTCGACAACAAAACTCGCTTATGCCGCTTGACACGTGTTTCCTTTAAGATAAATTAGGACATGAAATACGAACTGCAAAGCACCCAGACATTTAATCGCTGGCTATCCGGATTAAAGGACAGGACGGTCAAAAACCAATTATTGTCGCGCCTGGCGCGAATGGAAAACGGCCACTTTGGCGACTATAAGCCGCTATCTGCCGATTTGTTTGAATTGCGTTGCTTCTTTGGTGCAGGTCTGCGGGTTTATTACACGATTCGCCATCAGCAGGTTGTTCTGCTATTAGCCGGTGGCGATAAATCTAGCCAAGACCGGGATATTGAAAAAGCCCAAACCCTATTAAAAAGCCTGGAGAATTGACCATGAATGAAAGCATCACCGCGTTCGATATTGCTGAACACCTGGAAACCGACGCAGATATTCAAGCCTTTTTGCGTGAAACCGCAGCCAATGGCGACGTCTCCGATTTTATCCACGCGCTAAACACGGCAGCGCGCGCCAAAGGCATGACCGAAGTCGCCAAGCAAGCCGGCGTAACAAGAGCCAGCCTTTATAAATCCTTGGCCGACGACGGCAATCCGCGCTTTGAAACGATAGCCAAGATTGTCGAAGCCCTTGGCTGCAAATTGATTGTGTCCTGATGAAGCCGCCCGCACCGTCTATTTTACATTGATAAAAACAAAAGCCGCCCGCATTGCAGCCAGGCGCCTTAAATCATACCGGAACATCCTCAACCCAGTAATCCGACGACAGAATCATGCAACCGCAATCGGGCACTTCGCCAAAGAGGATGGGATGCGGATGGCCGGCGGCGGTGAGGTTGACTACGCCGTCTGCAATGAATGAGGGTTTGTTTTCGGGCCGCTCTTGTTGAGAGGCCGGGGTGTTTTTCTTTTTGCCCGTAATCATATTGGCAACCGCCGACAATGCCAGCGATATTGCCATATTGACTACCATTGTAATAATTGTGAAATTGGCAACAGTTACCCCGACCGCTGCAAACGCCGCCGCAACAAGTGGCACTGGCAGCTCCCCGCCGACAGTTGGCAGAATCCAAAGCTCTTCATCGGCCCAAGGATCTAGCGCGTTATCGCCAGTCACCTGCCAACAACGCCCCTGGTCAGCAACATCCACCAGCACCGCTACATAATGCCCGGCATCGCACTCCGCTAAAAAACCCTCCCGCTGCACACTGATAGCGCGCAATGCTTCGGCTGGGGTTTTAACGTCCAATGTCCAGACCGGTTTAAATTTTTCAAGATCGCCGCACAAGCGTATTGTTTTCATATAATCATCCTATAACTGATCACGCTAATTTGAAGTGGCAACCTGCTGGCCTGCTGGATTTGTTCCTGTTAAACCAATAGTCGCCATAAGTAAAAAACCCGGCGCGTTGCCAGGGTGGTCGGCCGATAACGCCCGTGTTGATAATCTCGCTATTGATATGATCGCCAGCGAGTTTGTTGGACTGGCGCATTTAGCTAAAAATCGCTTGGATGCGGCCGTCAATATCGGCAATACATGAAAGCAAGCGTTTGTCATCGACAACCAGGGGCAAGGCGCGCAATTCTTCATATATGCCGTTGAGCAGGCCCGTTTTATTGGGCGTTAACGGACCGGCAGACTGTACCCGTTCATGCAGATTATTGACGGCCTGTTGGATGATCAGGGGTTTCAACTGCTGTAGCTTTTGTTCCTCGGCCTGAATAGTGGTCAACAGTTTGCGCCGTCTGCCTTCGATCTCCGTGGCCAGCTCACTATATTTGCGCTGGGCTTGCGCTAGTTTAAGCGTCGAGTCGGCAACCTCTTTCTCGGCTTGCGCAAGCTGATCGGTTGGCAAATCACGCAACGCTTTGGATAAACTCTGGATTTTTTCAGCACAAGCCTGTCTGTCGTCCGAGCGTTCTTGCAAATCGTTCTGAAACAGCTCATCGATAATTCGCGATTTTTTCAGGATACTTTCTAAGAATTTCATACTAGCTCTCCATCCATTAATGGCCGGGCTACGACCTAAGCCATAACCCGGTTACAAGTTGATTACGCTGGAGTTAAATCACCGCCGCGAATTGCCCCTGTTTGCTCGATAGCAAGCGCCAGGCGGCGCTCGGCTTTCACAGTAAGCAAGCCCTTGGTGAAGTTGTCGCCATCGCTATCTGACACTTCAATCCCTACATCCTGCCGATCAAAGATCGATGCAGCGGCTAAGGCATCGAGAACCGCGAAGGTATCGATTGTCACCGAGCTTGTCTCGACGACGGGCACACCGAACAACATCTGCTGGAAGCCATTGGCAATATCACTTGAGCTGACGGCCGCCGGCGTGGAGGACAACAGATCTAAGTCAAACGCTAGCCAGTCCGCCGGATTAAGCAATATGGCGCTCGGCGTATAGCCCGCTGAGCGCAAATCTGCAATCACCTTGCGGATTAAGCGATGCTTTGGCAACGGCGTGCCGACCTGTGCGGCGGTGTAGCCGTGCGCGCTGAAATTCCCGGTTTGCAGCAACCCGCTCATATTCGGCGCCGTACCGTTACCGTTCACAATTTGTGCATCAACACGGCGTTGAACGCCGTACATCAGGCGGGCGTTGATGTACGCGGCCATGAGGGCGTTATCCGCCGCCAGTTGTTTGCTGACCTTCATAAAATGCGTTACGGTCGATACGGGTTGTTGAACCAGGGTGACAGTTAAGCTGGATTCACTCGCCGATCCCCCTTCAGCGGTCTCTGCGGCGGCATTGGTGAACACGTTCTCACGGCTGTATTCAATCAACGGCGAATCTGTCGGAAAATGCTGGAATAAATCCTCAACGCGCAGCGGCGCAAAGGCCCCCGGCAGCATGCCGGGGCGACGGTCGACGCCGCCAATATTACCGCTACCGGTTAACGTATTATTCTGAATATCGAATTTCGCACGCGCCCGGCCCCCGCGCATCATCTCGTTAAAGGTAGCGTTGTTAACGATTTGACCACCCCAACCTTTAGAAAGCCCGCTAAAACTGCCGCCATCGGCCCTGGCTACGCCTTTTTGCTCTAACATTAACAGCCTGTCAGCAAACTCGCGCTGCCTCAACTGGACATCATCTAGTGCATTCTTAGTTTCGGTAGAGACCCGACCAGATTCCTGAAGCTCGCGCTGGGCTTTCATTTGGAAGTCAGCAATCGATTTTTCCACGCCGTCCAGCATTTTCATAACCGCGTCGGAGTTGCCGACCGTGCCCGCCATCAGCAAGCCAGTGAATAACGGGCTATGATCCAGCGAGGCCAGTCCGGACAGTCCAGCGGCGACCTCATGAGGTGCGGCACCAACATTGAAAGCTAGGACCAGCAGCCCTAAGGAAGCCATGCAAAGGCCGATAAATTTAAATGTCTTCATAAATATAATTCCTGTAAAAAATGTGTTTAGTTGAGGATCGATTTGGGTATTTTTAAATTTTCCAATCGCTCCACAATTTCGTCGTCGCCGTTGTCGACTGCGGGCCGATTGACCACGTTTTTCAATCTGCTCACAAAGGCGGTTGCTTCACGCTTGGTGAAATGCAAGTCTCTAAGCAGTCGTTCAAAGTCTCGCTCATTCTCCAATTCATCGAAGTCCGGCTCACTCATGGGCGACATCTTGAAGCGGTGGTCAAAGGACCGGGCTTTGGCTGCCAAGCCAACACGACCTATAACCTCATCGCAGAAGCCTAACGTCTTAGCTTCCGTTGCTGATAACCAGCTCTCTTTGGCCATCATGTCAAGAACGGTCTGGCGGTCCAGGCCGGTGCGCCGCACATAGATGTCGGCGGCACTGCCCTGGAGCTTTTCCATTAATGCGGCCATGTCGCGCAGTTCCGCCGCGTCGCCGAAGGCACTGCCTTGGGCGTTGTGGATCATGAGGTAAGCATCTTCCGGCATGGTGATCCGGTCAGCGGCCATCAAAATAATTGAGGCCGCGCTGGCCGCCAGGCCATCGACATGGCCCAATATTTTGGCCGGATGGTTTTTCAGCGCGTTATAAATCGCCAAGCCATCCAACAGGCTGCCGCCAGGGGAATGAATGTTAAGTTCTAGCGTGGTAACGTTACCCAGCGCCCGTAATTCGGCAATGAATTCTGCCGCCGTAATGCCACCATAGCCGATCTCATTGTGAATGGAGATTTTGGCGGTTGTGGCCGTTAAGTTCTTCAAGTTGTACCAATTTTTCATAGGTTTCTCGCACATAAGACGACAGAAAGCCGTCGATTAAAATCGTGGTTTAAACAATACGATTGACATGTGCTTTTGCTACATCTCGCAGCAGAGGGTTTGTCTGATCGCGGCCAGCATCTCACTGGTTCGCTTGCCTTACCGGAATCACTCCGGCAGAGGTTGATGCCAACATAGCACGCCGCCTTTAGCGTTAAAACGAAAGATTTATCAAAAAAAATCAAAATTATCTTTCGTTTTAATATCAATCACATAGTGGGCTTTTTCTATTTAATAATCCCCCGGCGAAAATTTAGCTAGGGCGACGCAAAGGAAGCGGAACGGCCTAGAGTTTTGACCCACCCTCCCCATTGCTATACCCCCTCCCAAAACTCGCGGCCCTGCAAAAAACTAATCGCTATCGGTCTAGGCCGGGGTTGCTTTTGACTTTTCACCCCCCACCCCTGGACAGCAGGCCAGGATAACTGGACGGATAAACCGTAATTTTTCAACAAGTGGACGGCTGAAAGCCGCGCCGCATCGGGCTTTGATTGCAATCCGTCCACTTGTCTACTGATTTTTCCGGTATTGTTTCCTTTCGTGTAACTGCATAATCGTCCTGTTTTCGCCGTTATTCTCTATATCTCTTACATGTATGAAAAATAGGTGGACAAGTGGACGCATAGCCCCTTAGCCCAGAACACGCAAGGGTTAAAGCCGTCCCGTTATCCGTCCAGCCAAACCCGATAAATGAGTGAACATGGATACTATTCTCTTCGTGCGTCATACTCATCCAACCACTTGATAGCCGATCGCTGCCGCCACCCATCAATATCCCGCACCGCAAACAGGCTGACCGCTTCGCGTTTACCGGTAGCACGCTTGCACATCATCTGCAAACATCCGAGCTCAGCCATCACCACCCCGATAGATTTGGCGCTGTATTTATCGCGCATGGCTTTAGCCACATCGATAGACCGCACACAATCAACGTTGAACGGATAATCGCCCGCAGCAATCATGTCCTCAATCTGGTGTTTGAGCGGTGACTTGCTGGTGCCAATCAGCTCGGATTTGAACTGAGTCAGAGGGGCTGGTTGTTTGGGATTGAAGTCGCTTAGGTCACGATCCAGCAACCAGCGAACCACCAGACCATTGCCACCACCATCAAGCCACCGCGCCAGGTCGTTGTAATATTCCTTAGGTCTGGGTACCGCATCGGTCCATACCGCAAAATAGCGGCCGTCGCCCTCGGATATGTGCAAGGCATCTTTATAGTTGGACATAAAGATGGCCTGAACAATATTCGGTGTTTCGTAAAATCCCCGCCCGAACAAGCGCACCCGCAGCATATCCGGCGGCGCTGCCAGCATCGGTTTCAGTTTGTTTTCCAGGTTCAAACCCTCGAATGTTTGAATCTCCTGAAAGATAACCAATTTGGAATGATGCAGATAATCGGTGAATGATTCCTTCAACTCACCCGCCGGAGGCTCACAAACATTTGCAGAGCCCAGACCGTAACGCAGCGGATTAAGCAACATGTCCTTACCAACACGCGAAGTTCCCGCAATCAACAAGGCATGATTGATCTTGCACTGTGGCCGTTGCAAAGTACTCGCCATCCAGTTCAAGATATGGGTCTGCTCAATTTGGTTGGGATACAAGTAATTCAGATGCTCCAGCCACTGTTCCACATCCTCACATGTCGCTTCATCAGGCAAACTCACGCCAGGATCGCGCCAGATATTCCAAAGCACCGCACCGTCACGATGAACCGGGTTATCCGTTTCGCCAGGCAGATAAATCAGACCGTCAACCTTGATAGTGGCTGGATTTTTTAGAAAAACAGCCGATGGTTTGTGATCAGGAAAGACATGCAGAAACGCACCGTCGAAACCGTCTCGACTCAACTCGTTGCGCGTCACGGTATCGAATATCCGATTATGATTTTTCAAAAACACAAAGCGCTGAAATTGCTCGGTATTGCCGGACGACACCGTATTGGGTTTACGCTTCGGTTTATTTGCCTGCGCTTGTTTTGATGCTTCTGTCTGAGTGGCTTCAGTCTCATAAACCGACAAAGGCGGCTCAGGTGGTCGAGATACCTCCGGCGGCGAATAACCGTAGCCTTTGGCAATGCCAAACAAGGTAGCCAGGTTTACCCCGCCACCCGGCTTGAATGAATTCCAAACTCGCCGCTGATCAGCCAGGTTGAACTTATCCGACTGCTGCGACCATTCAACCCACAACCCACAACCCAAAGGCCTGATCACATGCCCCAGTTGAGTGTAACGCCATACCTATGGCGCGCCACTGGTCTCGGCTGTCAAAGTCCGAAATAAACCCCAATGCCGCCCGAATTCTCTTAACCTCGCTCACCGGCAAAAGCTTAGCGTTTTCCGGCGGATGCTTCATCGCGTTTTTTTTATCGCGCAACTTTGCCAGCAATTTACGGGGCAACTCTGGCAATTTTGCACCGTCCAAAGGCGATGCGCCATCCCAAAAATAATCGCCGCCAGCGACATGATTTGATGGCTCTACGACAATAAAACCACCATCTCCGCGCAGATCGATACCTGGGTAAAAATTGGTTGTCGACCGACATTCCGGGCCGGCGTATCTGAAACATATGTGACTACCGCCCGAACCCGTGTCTTGTACAACATCATCCGGAATAGAGCCTAGTTCGCCCTTCAACTGCTCCAGCGCATCATCACCCCCATGCCGAGGATCGATATCTAGCACAAAAATACCGGATGCCGCGCCGGTTCGAATGCCGATATTGGCTTTCGGCCATTTTTTAAACCAGGCATTTAATGTCTTTGTATCCGTAGCGGCATCAAGCAGCCCTTTCTGCAATAGCGGATGTTTGCCAGCGGACCGGCAATAAGTTTTGCCGCAGCTGCATACACCCCGCTCGGTAATCCAGTGCAACGGCAATACTGGCCAGCCCAGCGCCGCATATTTCGACGCGTACTCAAGTCTGGATTCAATTGTTGGCACTGGACAACCTCTTGTAATGCGCGGTAACGAATGCCACCCGGTTACCCCGCAAACAAGTCGCGCAATACCCATCACGCATTGAGCGCTTTTTGCAGGTGCCGCCGCATCGCCGGCATTGCCACATAGGTTCCTGCCTTTTGTAACAGTTCTTAAACTTCATCATCAAAATCACCCATTCTCATTTGCCATCGGTCCGACTCGACCGCAATCCGCGCGGCCACGTTGATAAGTCGTCTGAAAGAGAATTAGGCTTTTTGACTAGCAAACCACTTCGTAAACAATGGCTCGTTGATGTAAAACTTTCTGGCCGACAAAATCACCGCGCCGGACTTCGACAATCCATTGCGCGCGCGATTACGCATGAACCAAGTCAATTGACCGGGTGTGAACTTGTCGGCGTACTTTTCCTGGAATTTTTCAAGAATAAGAATCTCCCCTAGAGAAGCATCATTAAAACCGTCGCAAGCGCCGGTATAGTTGCTTGGTTGTTTTTCCATAGTTATCCCTCGTTAATATTCATGGTGTTGAAATTTGGAAGCGACTCAAAGCGCCTGCGCATATTGTCGCGCAGATTAAAGAATACAAAGGCAGTCAAGGAGTTTCAGGAATCAAGCGAGGGAGTATCAATGGGTTTGATTTGTTTTCATGAGTACCCCCCGTTGATTTGTAATGTCCCGGCGCGGTTGACGACGCTTGGTGCAAGATAACGGAGGCGAAGATGAGATAAAAGGAAAGATTAGAAAGATGTTTACAGACATATCTTTCCTATAATATTCAATTGCTTACAAATATATAGGGGATTTTTTTACTAAAAAATATTTTCCTAACCAATTGATTTTATTAGCTTAATTTTTCGGAAAACTGCGGCCCACGGTGTCAAGCTTAACAGGCGTATTTTTCCGTTTAATTAAAAATATTAGTTTTTATTGTGTTTTGGAGTCCAATCATGATTAATATAATTTGAGGTCTTTATAGTTGTAAAAGGGTAAAAAATGTTAGTTATGTTCTCCAAACTTGATTTAGATAGATTTGTTAATTTATTCGGCAAATGACCATCATCAATTAGCTTACGCAACGTATTAACAAAACCTCTAACGAAATCACCTGCACCACGCTTTGACGAAAACTTCAAAGGATCAAATCCTGAATCATCATTATTATATTCATCCATCCAACCACCTATTGCCATGACTAAAGCAGCTACCGATGGCATAACATCTGCACCATACTTAATGAGCAACTTAGAAAACTCTTTAGCAAACTCATTTTCATAAGAACATCCGCGCCAAAACTCACCATTCTGATGTAAATTATTTTGGATTTTAGCCGCGCGAGTCATCAGCGGAATATCAGGCCTCAACGGACAATGCTTAATCAACAAAGCCGAGAACTCAATAGATTTTGAACTAATTTCTTGGTAAATAAGCTTCTTCTCTCTCATTATTTCAGCGTCTTTTTTTGCCTCGCATGATGACCAATTAAATCCAGCCAACAACAAACCAAATGAAAATGCCATCCATTGCTCGTCACTGTTTAATATTCCATCTAGCTCGCACAACGGTGGTATTAAATTTACTTTTTTGCTATTTAAAACTTTCCTAACAGAATCAAATTCATGATCATTTAAATCAAAACAATGATCGTACCCATAACCAACGGGATCATCATAAACAAATAAATGCCTAGCACCCCAAGGTAAGCCGTTTTGTTTAATCCAATCTAATACGTTATCGTCCATTAACACCTCTCAAGTGTCACTCTCACAAATAGTTACCAAGCCAGGCGGGTGAGAAATCCGCTTTTCGATTGGCCGATCTAGGCTTGGTAAAACAGGTTACGCCGCCTCTGGTCGAGGCGCCGGCGTGACATTGGGGCGTGGTTTGTGGCGAGCCTGCCATAGGTCATACTCGGCCTGCATACGCACCCACGTTTCGGCAGTCGGGCCACTGGTCCACGCTTCCAATCGAATCGCCATTTCTGCGCTGATCGCCGCCTTGCCGTTGATGACCCTCGATAATGCCACGCGGGATACACCCAATTGCGCAGCCGCATCGGTAACGCCAATACCCAGCTCGGGTAAAACGTCCTCTTTCAAAATACTGCCCGGATGGGGTGGGTTAAATTGGGCGGTCATGCTGCCGTCTGGCGATGTACCGATAGTTTCAGCCCGACCGCCTTAGTAACGGCTAGCAGGGTTTTGATGGTGGGGTTACCTTTGGGCGACAAGGCCCGGTATAAGCTTTCGCGTTTAATACCCGCCCGCTCGGCAACTTCCGCCATACCTTGCGCTTCCGCAATCTGGCGTAGTGCCGCCAATAACGCTTCGCGGCCACCGGGCTGGTCAACCTCTTCTAACGCTGCCGCTAGATATTCATTGGCAAAATCAGGATCTTCGCGTAATAGCTCGATAACCGTTTGGTCGTGTGGTTTTGATGCTTCACTCATGGTCTGTTCTCTGCTTCCAGTCTTTCCAATAGGCAACGGCTTTGTCGATGTCTCCCTGTTGTTTGCGCTTGTCGCCACCGATTAGTAACAGCAGCAGCTTGGCCCCGGCCTGCGCGTAATACACGCGATAGCCGGGACCGTAATCAATGCGCAGTTCCCATAAGCCGTCTTGTATGGGCTTGCAGTCGCCGAGATTACCGGCGGCCATGCGTTGCACCCTGGTTAATACCCGAGCTTTCGCTTGTCTATCCGCCAAGGCTGACAGCCAATCCTTGAAGGGTAGCCGCCCATCGGCGGCCTGGTAGTCTTCAATTTGATACATTGTGGATTATAAGTTACAAGTAGACAACTGCAAGCGGTTTACCGTTAGGCGTCGGCTTCGCTTTCCGAAGCATAACGCGGCTCGACAGCTTCGACTATTTGATGCAGCTTCGCCGCCGCCATTCTGGCGCCATCGACCAAGGCTGCCAAAACAAATCGATCTTCTATGGTGTCGTCAGCCCATAGTCGCGCCGACAACGTTTTGGTCAATTCTTCGATAGCATTGATAAATTTGAAAGCGTCTTGTTGCCCCTCGGTCTGAAGGATTGAACTTAGTTCCGCCGATGCCGCGCGGGCGGCATCGACCTGCGCGGCCATGGCAAGCCGGTCCTTTATAGCTTCGTCATGCCACAGGCGTTCCGACAGCATTTCGGTTAATTCTTCGATAACGTTGGTGAATATGAAAGGGTCTGATTCTGGTCTGGACAATGACATGGTGGTTACTCCTTATGCGTTGGGGGTTTCGTGGCTATCCCAAGCCTTAATGCTGCGGTCGATGGCCGTCAACTCATCTATTACTACCCCAATTGCTGGTAATAATTCGCTGTTCTCCATCGCACTAAAAACTAACTCCAAAATGCAACGCGCCCGCTCGGTTTTAATCACTATGTCATCAAATAGATCTATCAGGTCTCTGGTATTAAGATCGCTATTGTTGTTATGTTCTTGGTTTTCTGTATTCATGATGTTCTCCTGTTATTTCTGGCGGATTGCCGCAGTCATCACCCGCTCGACCAGCTTCGATTTGTGCTCGGTGGATAGGTGCGCGTAGCGTTTGGTGGTTTGGGTGGATTTGTGGCCTAGCACTTCGCCAACCTCATAAAGGGAAGCGCCGGACATGGCCAGCAAACTGGCGGCACTGTGGCGTAAATCGTGAAACCGGAAGTTTTCGATTCCCGCTTCTCGTAATGCCTTATCCCAATGCTTTTTGAACTCGAACGGTCGTTCTGGCTTGTTCTCGCTGGCAAAGATAAGCGAGACACCGACTTGGCGCAGCGGCCGTAGCTGGTCCACAACAAAGTCAGGCAGAGGACACCAGCGGGATTCGCCGTTTTTGCTGGTTGCCAACCTGGCCAGGTTGTTATCGAAGTCGATGTCACTCCAGCGGAGGTTAAGCACTTCGGCTTTACGCATGCCGGAAGTCAGCGCCATCAACACCAACAAATGCAGCTTATCCCAGTCTGATTTTTGACACGCCGCCAGCAGCCGTACCCGTTCGCCTTCATCCAGGAATCGATTAATCTGGTTGTTAACCTTGCGAGCGGCCACCCGGGCGACCGGGTTGGCAACAACATAACCCTCGAAAATCGCATATCTGAAAATCGCCGACAGCACGGTGCGATAACGATTGACCGTAGACGGCGAACGGTCTCGATTGATTGCTTTGGTCTTGCCGGCGCCATCGCCACGCAGCACCTTGCCCGCTTCAAAAGCTTTAAGCCGTTGGCGGATCATATCCGCGCTGATGTCGACCAACTTATAGTCACCCAGGCAAGCTTGCCAATACTGGGCCCGCCTGGCTTGGTTGACCGCGTCCTTGCCTTGCCATTGCCGCATGTATTCGTCGACCAAATCAGCAAACCGCAAACCAGCACCGCGCGAGCCCAAGGCCTCCGTCATTTCGTGGTCAGACTCGATGCGCTTTACCCAGGCTTGCGCATCGCCTTTGCGGGTGAAGGTTTTGGATTTTATTGCAATGCCGCGCTGGGTGATGATCGCTTTATAGACGACACCCGACTGGCGTTCAATTTTTCGGATGGTGGCCATTAGGCTGGCCTCTCTTCGCTGAAAGCTGCCGAAAATTGCGGCAAAGCGTAGTCTCTCAGGTCGAGTGATAACGCAAGCTGTCGCAATGTTTCCGGATCAGAGTCTACCGGCAGCGATTCAAGCAATCGCTCATATACGTCTCGGCCACGTGACAGGGAATAAAGTATGCGTTTTCGTGGATCGTCATCACCCTCGCCAACATAAAAGCAGCGCAAATCTCGAAGGCAATACCCTGTCAGGCCAAAAACGTTGCCAAAGCGCCGCGCCTCACCCTCTGTGGGAAAGCCGGGAGAGGCCAACAAATGATTGTCAGGATGATGAACAGTCCAAAGTCGAATGACTGGGTGGTCGTAGGCGCCGCATGTCTTACACTGCACGCTACCGCCGTCGGGAAAATACGGATAAACCTCAGCAGGCAAGAAAAACCCTTCAGGATCACCGCATGAAGGACAATACGCAAACCGGTCAAATAGGAAATAATCTGAATTGACACAAGAAACGACCGGACCCGCGTTGTGTTGCCTTTTAGGAATAGTGGTCATGTCATTCCACCCCGCGGCTAGTTAACGGCTCCACGACCTGTGGAAACCTATCGAAGACCAAGGGGCTGCTTTCCGAATAATTGCAGCCAACATCCTCAGCCAAACAATTGATGGTGTTCTGTGCATCACCGGCAATTGAGTGTATTGCCTGGAGCGCATTACGTAAAAGGCGTGGGTTGGTATGAAATTTTGAACTTTCAGACGCGCAAATAAGCAAATCTGAAAATAATTCGATTAAATCAAACGCTTCTTGCGAAGTTTGATCAATATGAGTGATGGTTTGTTTGAACGTTTGGACATCAGCACCAGGTTCTGGTCGTGATGTTGATGGGGTTTGTTTTGAATTTATTGCGGACATAAAAAAAGCCCTCGGTGTAACACAGGTTCTCTGGAACCTTTTTGAAAAAATCCACATGTGCCCTAAACGGTGCCCTGTGGCGTTTTTTCAACGTGTTAAACCGATGGCTTTATGATTATTATCCTTAAGAATCAATCAGTTATCTGGTAGCGGGGGCAGGATTTGAACCTACGACCTTCGGGTTATGAGCCCGACGAGCTACCAAGCTGCTCCACCCCGCGATTGATTTGACTTATTATACAGACCTTAAATTATTTAGCAAGCAATAAACATGCTATTTGTTAAATAATGCCAACAGATAAGTTCCTTATGTGCTTGCTGTTGCTTTTAAAATCTGATTATTAGGGTTGGCCGGCTGGCAAATCCGCTGTACTCAGATCGGTATTTAAACAGGTCGGATGACCGAAACCATTTGCACTAACACCGGTACCTCCGTTCGGATTGGTGGTAATGTCATAAACGATATTATCAGGACGCTGTGGGTCGCCACTCACTCCCCCGACGCCGACGATATGGTCAAGCCCCAGATTATGCCTGACTCTCCAGGCGATATTATGATCGGCACAAGATGTGTCGCCGCTTAAACCGACGCCACCGACCAGCGTTTTACCCACTGAATACAAGCCTAGGCCACCACCGAATACATTAATGCCACCAATTTTTGACCCAACCATAGGATCTTGAGGAGTACCGTTTAAGCCTGAATTTCCACCGTAAGCAACGCCGGTTTCAACTGGATTGCTCTCTTGAAGTCCGAATAAACTACCACCAGGCTGTACCGCTGAATATAAATTCGCTGTCGATAACGCCAAACCATTGGGCTTGCCGGAACCAGCAGAATCTGAGGAAGAATCAAGACTGAGCGAATTGGCTGTGTTGGCTTTTTGCGCTGAGATAACGCGACTGGCCGGCCACTGTGCGCCCCGATTGGTGCCGGAAAACGCTACGGCACAAACCACGCCGTCACGATTAACTAATGTGGCCCACATATGCAAATTAAGCCCGCTTTCCTCCGCACTCACTGCGTCGTCAAGTGCAGCTTTTAATGTGGCGTGATTGGGCAAACCCCGACAGGCATGCCCCACCCCTTTATTGTCATCTTTATCGGCGATTGCCGCACCGGTGTTGGCCAGCATCAAAAGTGAAGCAGCGAATAACCATCGTGTATTCATAAAAAGCCCTCCTAATTGTTTGTATATTTATTAGGCTTGAGGCTTAATATTTTCCGCAACGCAGCCTTCAATCAGTCCCCCAAACCGACATGGATTTTAGTCGCATGAATTATCATGGGTCAAATGAGAACAATGCCAAAAAACACTGACTGTTAAAAAATCGTTAATTCAGTTCAAACTGAAAAATCAAACCAGAGGCGCATAATCAAGGCGGCAAAGACGCCTGCCACCACGTCGTCCAACATAATGCCAAATCCACCGTGCACGTGCTTATCGAGCCATTTGATCGGCCAAGGCTTGACGATGTCGAACAAGCGGAACAACACAAAACCCGCCAATAAGCTCTGCCAGGAAAAGGTTATGCCGGTCATCGTAATCAAAAATCCGGCTACTTCATCCCAAACGATACCGCCGAAGTCATGGACTTGCAATTTTTTAGCGGCTTGATCGCAAATCCAGATACCGATGCAAACGCTGACCAGCGTTACCGTTAGATAAATCCACTCATTCGTTTGCAGCAAAGCGAGGTATAGCGGAATAGCGGCGAGCGTACCCATCGTGCCGGGCATGGTTTTGGATAAACCGGAACCGAAACCAAACGCCAGAAACAAGGTAGGGTCTTTGACGATTTGCAACGCACTCAAACGTGCGTTGCCGTAATGCTCCTTAAGAAAAATGCTCAAAACCCTTCACCTCGAATGCCTCCACAAACCCTGCCCTATTCATCCGCAAACCCGGCTCGGCCTCGATACGCCCCACACAAGTAGCCGCAGGCAATGATTGAGAACGATCCGCCGACACAGTAAAACACAATTCGTAATCATCGCCGGCAATCAAGGGCATGCGCCAATCGCCGCTGTGCTCGATAAACTCTCTCACTGACGCGGATAGCGGTAAGTTGTCCCATTGCAAACACGCACCAACGCCGCTTTGTTCCAAAATATGCCCCAAATCGGCAGCTAGTCCGTCGGAAATATCGATACAGGCATTGGCGACGCCGCGCAGCGCCAAGCCTTCCGACACCCGCGGCTGTGGTTGGTTAAAGCAACGCAAAGCCAACTCCTGATCGGAGCAGGCATAACCTTGTTTAATTTTCAAACCCAAACCGGCATTACCCAGTTGACCGGTGACATAAATCAGATCACCTGCCTGGGCCCCGGAACGCAATAGCGCCCTACCCTGCGGCAGCACCCCCATCGCTTGCACCGTCAAAGTCAACGGTCCGGACGTGGTGTCGCCACCAATCAAATCGACATTATGTTGCCGAGCCAGATTGATAAAGCCATTCGAGAAAGCTTGTAACCAAGTTTCATCGACTTTGGGCAAGGTCAACGCCAATGTCACGGCGAACGGCTCGGCACCCATTGCCGCCAAGTCACTTAGATTAACCGCCAATAATTTATGACCCAGCAGCTCAGGATCCGCGTCAGCAAAAAAATGCACATTCTCGACCATGGTATCGGCGGTGACGGCCAATTGGTAGCCGGATGGAATGTTCATTAGCGCGCAGTCGTCGCCTATGCCCAATTGATTAAACGGATGCCGAGGGGCATGCACCGCAAAATAGCGGCGGATAAGATCGAATTCGGCGACCGCCATCAGTTTTGGATTTTCGCCTGCTTGGCGGCTATCTCGACGGCGCGCTGTTTTTGCGCGACTTTATCGAGAATACCATTCACGTATTTATGACTGCCGTCGGCGCCGAAATCCTTGGCCAGATTGACGCCTTCGTTAATGATGACTTTGTACGGGGTTTCCAAGCGGTTGATCAGCTCGTATGCGCCAATGCGCAGGATAGCGCGTTCCACCGGATCGATTTTTTCGACCGGCCTATCGACGAACTCGGCCAGCGCGGCGTCTATCACATCCAATTGTTTCGGTACGCCATGAAACAGCTCGCTGAAATAAGTTTTTTGCGCGCCTTTCAGATGCTCTTCTTCCAGAAAATAGGTTTCGATACGGATCAGGCTCTCGCCGGACATTTGCCATTGATACAGCGCCTGTACCGCGCACTTTCTGGCGTTGGTTTTTGCTTGACTCATTAAAGACCCAGGTTATTAAAGAGACTGACCATTTCTATCGCCGATAAAGCAGCTTCCGCGCCTTTGTTACCGGCTTTGGTACCGGCGCGTTCGATCGCTTGTTCGATGCTGTCCACCGTCAACACGCCAAAAGCCACCGGCACGTCATATTGCAATGCAACTTGCGCAATACCTTTCACGCATTCGCCAGCCACATATTCAAAATGCGGTGTGCCACCGCGAATGACTGCGCCCAAAGCGATAATTGCATCGTATTTTTTGCTGGCAGCAATTCGTTGCACCACCATCGGCAACTCAAACGCGCCCGGCGCTTTTACCAGGGTAATGTTGTTTTTATCCGCGCCATGACGAACCAAAGCATCGATCGCGCCGCCTTCCAGTTGTTCGACAATAAAACTGTTGAAACGCGAAGAAACAATGCAAAACTTGCCGCCTTGCGCGGAAAAGTTGCCTTCCAGAGTCGTGACTGTTGCCATCTGTTTACCTGTTGTTGAATGATTGAAATCTTTTAAAATCAAAATCAATGCGTCGCATCGATATGCTCGACCACTTCCAAATCGAAGCCGGACAAGCCTATGTATTTTTTCTGCGCACCCATCACCTTTAAACGCCTTACTCCCAAATCCGAGAGGATGCGGGACCCGGCCCCGGTGGTGCGCCAATCCGAATCGGCACTTAAATCCTGACTGTTTTTGACGCCATGATCCTGCATTTGATAGGCGTGAATCAGCTCGACTAAATCCTTGTTGTTTTCTTTCTGGCGGATAATCACCAACACACCGCGCCCTTCTTCGGCGATATTTTTCAAGGCTTCCCGCACCGGCAGACTGCAATCGCTGCGCTTGGAAAACAATAAATCGTCGATCAAATTACGGGCGTGGACACGTACCAACACCGGTTCGTCGCCAGCGACATTGCCCATCACCAAGGCCAGATGCACATTATCGTCGTTGCAATCCTGGTAGGCATACAATCTAAAATCGCCGAATTCGGTCGGATAGACGCATTCGCTGATCCGCTCCAGGGTATTTTCGTGTTTGATGCGGTAGTGGATCAAATCGGCGATGGTACCGATTTTCAGATTGTGCTGTTCGGCAAACACTTCCAGATCGGGCCGGCGCGCCATCGAACCGTCGTCGTTCAGGATTTCGACAATCACCGCCGCCGGCTCAACACCCGCCAGCCTAGCCAGATCGCAACCGGCTTCAGTGTGACCAGCCCGATTTAACACGCCACCGGCTTGCGCCATCAATGGAAAAATATGCCCGGGCTGCACCAGATCGCTCGGCTGGGCATTTTTCGCTACCGCCGCCTGCACGGTCAAGGCGCGGTCGGCGGCGGATATACCGGTTGTCACGCCGGTAGCCGCTTCAATCGATACGGTGAAATTGGTGGTATAAGGCGTATTGTTGTCGCTGACCATCAGCGGCAAACGCAACTGCTGACAACGTTCACGGGTTAAGGTCAGACAGATCAGGCCACGGCCGTATTTGGCCATGAAATTGATGTCTTCCGGCCGGGCAAAGGCCGCCGCCATCAACAAATCGCCTTCGTTTTCCCGGTCTTCATCGTCCATGATGATGACCATTTTGCCTTGGCGAAGGTCGGCTATGATTTCTTCTATGCTATTCATTTAATAAAGCCTGCGTTTTGTAATAAGGCCTCGGTGACACCGCCTTGACTATAAGCTGCGGTTTCGCCTTTCATCAAGCGCTCCAAATAACGGGCCAGCAAATCGACTTCCAGATTCACCTCGTTGCCGGCTTCGGTGCTACCCAGGGTGGTTTCTTGTAAGGTATGCGGCACGATGTTCACGGAAAAATACGCGCCGTCGACAGTGTTGACGGTGAGACTGATGCCGTTGATGCAAATCGAGCCTTTTTCGGCGATGTATTTGGCTAGCGAATCCGGCGCCTTGAATTTGAAGCGGATCGAGCGGCCATCGGCCTGCTTCTCGACCACTTTGCCGATACCATCGACATGACCGCTGACGATATGTCCGCCCAGGCGGCTGGACGGCGTCATCGCCAGCTCCAGATTAACCGGCGTACCGGTACTTGCTGTCTTTAAGGTGGTGCGCGATAAAGTCTCGTTGGAGACGTCGGCGCAAAAATAATGTTCGCCCAATTCCACGGCGGTCAGGCAAACGCCGTTCACCGCAATGCTGTCGCCCAAGGCGCATTCGCTCAACGACAGCTTGCCGGTATCGATAATTAACCGGCAATCGCCACCTTTAGGCTGGATGGTCTTGATTTTGCCGATGGCTAAAATAATCCCGGTAAACATGGTTATCACTCTATAAAAGTAAAAATGTCCGTAACGATCAGCGCGGCGCTGGCTCGGAGGATTGCTTTGGCGCGTGGGGGGGCGGGTCTTTCTTTAGCGACTTAGCCGGCTTACGATAAACATCAACGGTTTGATAGGTGCCGCTATGATAATCGTAGATTTCGATTTCGTGCTTTTCGCCAATCAATTTGCCGCCTTGAATCTGCAAGGTACTGGTTTCCGGGGTATCGTCCTCATCCGCCGTCGCCGAAGCAGGCAGCAGGCTAAATACCAATGTCATGACAATAATACTTTTCATCGTTTCAATCGGTTTTTGCTTGATAGCGTAATCTTAAATCCGGTCCAATTTGCCGGGCTTCGATCAGGCGCAGTGTTTTTTTATCCTGCATGGTCAGCATGCCCGGCAGACTAAATAGGCCGCGCCCTTGATCGCCCAACACACACGGCGCCATGTAAATCAACCATTCATCGATCAGTCCGCTATTGAGCAGCGCACCATTCAGCGTGGCGCCGGCCTCCACCCAAGCCGTGTTGATTTGTAACTCGGCCAGCAACTTAAAAACCTGTACCAAGTCTGCGCGCCCGTTCCGCGCATCGACCTGAAAGACTTTGCAGCCCACGTCGCGTAATTTCTGCTGTTTTAGCGCGTTGTCGCTACAGGTAATAATCCACACATCTACCGCATTGTCCAACAGCCTGGCGGATAAGGGCATGCGTAATTGCGAATCCAGCACCACTTTGACCGGCTGCACCGCATCGAAATCGACGCGCGCATTCAATTGCGGATCGTCGTACAACACTGTATCGATGCCGGTGACAATTGCGCTGCTGGCCGCCCGCAAGATCTGTACGTCTTGCCTGGCTTGGGCGGATGTAATCCATTGACTCTCGCCGGAGGCCAGCGCGGTACGGCCGTCGAGGCTCATGGCCAGCTTGCTGCGTATCCACGGTAAACCCAGCTGCATACGTTTAAAAAAGCCTTGGTTTAGCTTTTCTGCTTCTTGCTGCAAGACGCCGACCAGCACCTCAATGCCTGCCTCCCGGAGTTTTTGCAAACCGCGTCCAGCCACCAGGGGATTGGG
Organism: Methylomonas sp. 2F7; assembly: GCF_057126975.1. Taxonomy (NCBI): domain Bacteria; kingdom Pseudomonadati; phylum Pseudomonadota; class Gammaproteobacteria; order Methylococcales; family Methylococcaceae; genus Methylomonas; species Methylomonas sp. 2F7. The sequence continues at coordinate 2,126,974 of NZ_CP195203.1, read as the reverse complement.
ATCCTGCATCGCCACCACGACCCGGCTGATCCCGGCAGCGATCAGCGCGTCGCTGCAAGGGCCGGTTTTACCATGATGGCTGCAAGGCTCCAATGTGACATAGGCTGTGGCGCCCCGCGCATTATCTGTTTTAGCCAGCGCATCGACTTCGGCATGGGCAAATCCGGCGCGTTGCGTCCAGCCCTCGGCAATCACGTTGTCGTCTTTGACCAACACACAACCGACATGGGGGTTGGGATCGGTTGTGTATTTGCCCTTTTCCGCCAATTTGACGGCGCGCGCCATATAGGCCGCGTCTTGACTAGGCGTCATGCTTTTGCAGATTTTCGATCATCGCGGTGAATTCGGAGACATCCTGGAAGCTGCGATACACCGAGGCGAAGCGTACGAAAGCGACATGATCAAGTGTTTGCAATTCTTGCATCACCAGTTCGCCCAATTCGCGAGCCGGAATTTCCCGTTCGCCCTTCGCCGTCAGGGCTTTTTTGATGCGGCTAAGCGCCGCTTCGACGGCGTCCACTTGTACCGGGCGCTTTTCCAGGGCCCGCTGCATGCCGGACCGCAGCTTGGCTTCGTCGAAACTTTGCCGGGCGCCATTGCGTTTAATGATGCGCGGCAAGGTCAATTCAACCACTTCAAAGGTGGTAAACCGCTCTTTACAGGCCACGCATTCGCGGCGACGTTTGACTTGATCGCCGTCGTCGGCCAAGCGGGTATCGATCACCCGAGTATCTTGTGCAGAGCAAAACGGACAACGCATAGTAAAGAGCCAAATCGAGATTCAAAGGGCGGCCATTTTATTACAGAATGGCTTTATATTGAAATCGGCTAATAAACCGCACCTCATTCGTTCAATATCCCTTTCGCGACCGAGCGGATATGCACGTCGCGTTGCGGAAAAGGTATCTCGATATGGTGGGCCAGCAAAGCTTCGTAAATTTTTGTGTGCAGGCGATGGGTAACGACTGTCCTATCGCTGAGTTCGCGGACGAATACGTTAATTTTGAACTGTAGGGCACTATCGCCAAAGCCGACAAAGATGACCAACGGTTCCGGGTCGCTCAGCACTTGCTCTACGCTTTTTACCGCATCGGCCAGAATTTCCTCCACCATTGCCACGCTGGTGCCGTAGGCCACGCTGACCGGCACCACCACCCGGGTGACGGTATCCGACAGAGTCCAGTTGATCAAACGGTCGGTAATAAAGGTTTTATTCGGCACCACCAACTCTTTTCTATCCCAATCGACAATATGCGTCGCTCGCATTTGAATGCGGCTGACCCGGCCGGTCACATCGCCGACCGTCACCGTATCGCCAACGCGAATCGGCCGCTCGAACAACAAGATAATGCCCGACACCATATTCGCGAAAATCTCCTGCAAACCAAAACCCAAACCCACCGACAGCGCAGCCACCAGCCATTGCACTTGCGACCAACTGCCGCCCAGCTCTTTGGCAACCGCCAGAAAGGCGATGGTTATTAAGGAATAACGCACTAACTGGATCAACGCATAACGACTGCCGGCGGTCATCGCGAACTTGCCGGCGGTTACCAAATCCACCAAGGCTGGAAAATTGCTGGCAAACACAAAGGCCAGGCCGCTGTACACTAAGCAAATCAGCAAATTGATCAGAGTGATGGGTTGTAATGTTTCTTTACCTTCCACCATTTCACTATGCTGCCACAGCACGACCTGATCGAACACTGTCAAGGCCGGCAAAATATCGCTCCAGATCATCCAGAAACCCATCAACATGATCACCATCACAACCGTGGTCAATAACTTATGGCTTTGCTGATTGATTTTGGAAATATCCAGTAATTGCTCCTCGACCGGATAGCCCCCTTCCAAGTTGGCGCTACTCACGGCAGCTTGTTCGACCTGTTTACGTTTTTGTCGCGCATTTTTTAAGGCCAATTGCCGTTCCGTGTTGCGCAACCAACGCAATACCAAGCCCTGGAACAATACGGTGATAAAAATCAAGCGTAGCGTTAGTAGCAACTTTTCCTGCAACTCCAATGCGCTTTGGTAGTAGCCCGCCACCGCAAAGCCGATGATGACCAGCGGCGTCAAGACCGCGATACCGTACCAGAGGTAACGCAAACTGCTGAGCCAGCCATCGGATTGTTGATAGAAATTTTTGCCTAAGCCGGTCAGGGGTTGCGTGAGGCGATGCAACACGTAGCTCATCATCAACATCATCACGATCATTGCCGTTCTACCCAGCGCATGACTGTGTTCCGAAAACAAATCGCTACCGGTCATCGCGGTGATAAACACGCAAGGTACGAGCACGAATCGCGCCCATTTCATTTGCGCGTAAAGTAACTGGACCGCATGTTGCGGCCACTGCAACAAGTTGTCGGCGACACCGCCGGGTTTAAACAAACGAAACACGAATTGCACTATGCACAAGGACACAGCGGTGGCGGTCAGGCCTTCGGCAAAAGCATGGCTAAACAGATCGGCCCGAACGTTCAATATCAACACACCAGCCATCCAGGCCATAAGCAATGGACCCGATAAGGAGAGCAATAACAGATATAGCAAGCTGGATAAAATTTCCGCAAATTCTTGATTGACGGCTTTTTTCCCTAACAGCTCCGTCAAGCGCTGCTTGACGCCGGCACGAAAGCGCCCATGGAATATCACGACACTCAAACCACCGAGTACCAACAGCGGCAAATGAGTGATACTGCCCCAAAAGCCGCTCAGCACCCCTAGCCAGTTCCCAGGACTCATAAACCACAGCAAGGAGGAGAAAATATCTTGCAGGAAATATTTGTCGATAACCGGGGCACTTGGCACCCAGAGCAAGCGTTGATCCAAATACGCGCTAAATTTGTCGGCTATACCCAGCATTTGCTGCAAACTAAAATCGACATCGCCCAGCACGCGGCCGTATTCGTTGTAACCGTTAGCCAGTCTTGCCACCAGATCTTTCTGATCGTTCAGCAACATCCGCAGCTCGGTACGCACCCTCAGCTTTTCCGCGTCCGGTGTGTTCTCCGGCAACTGGGCAATACGCGTCAACAACAGTTGATTAATATCGACCAGGCCTTTTTTGGCTTCATCCAGCTTGAACATTTCCAAACTCGCCAGCGCAATCTGATTTTGAATCTCGTCGCTCAAGGTGCTGTATTGTTTGCGTTGCGGCAAATTACGGCGCTGTTCGCGCAGTAAATTACCCAAGGCCGGACTTAAACCCGCCAGGCTGATTTTTTGCTCGGCGCTTTGAAAGTCCTTTTCCAGTTGTTTGTAGCGGACGTCGATTTCGTTTTTCTGGAGCGAGTACAGCTCCGTATTTTTATTGATTTCCTGCAAACTGCGGTTGAACTGCATGTTCTCTTTCGTGGCAGCGCGAATTAACGGATGCTTGCCCTCCGCTTCTTTTTCCGCCTGCAATAACGCTGCTTGTTCTTTGTCGGTTTCCTGCTGACGCCGCTCAAGCAGGAAATTATCGAGGTCGGCAATCACCAAGCTCTGTTGCTCGCGTTGCAAGGTCAACAGATGGACACGATCTTTATTGGTTTGCAATTGCAAAGGATTGCTAAGATTTTCCAGTTCCAGTGTTTTCAGCGTGCTGTTTAACAGGCGAATTCGGCTATCCAGCTGCACTTGCCTGGCTTCTTTTTGATATAGATTATCGCCGGCTTCAGACGCCAACACTTGCTGTTCACGCTGACTGGAGGCCTGCTTACTCTTGACTTCGGAGACTTTTTCCCTGATCAATTGCGGGCGGCCGCTCAGTTCGGCCAAAGTGGCTTCGATACGGCTAATCTCCGCATCCAAATCGCTAAGCCGGGTTTTTTCGATAAGCAGCCGTTGCTCTAACTCATCCGTCGGAAAAATCGCTAGTTTCTCCGGCTTACGAGTTTTCAAATTGGCTTCGGCCTCGGCTATTTGTTTTGCCAATTGCTTAACTTCTACCGGCAAGCTGTTTAATGCCTGCTTGAACGATTCAGCCTGTTTATCCTGGGCCTCCAATTCATTGAGGTTGTCTTCGCTCTCATGATAAGCGGCCAGAATCCGGTTTTTCTGCTCTTCAGGCAGATTTTGCTTGTCTTTGACGGTCTGAATACGTTGTTGTATGTCGGCAAGCGATAGGGATTTAATCGCCGGCTTTTGATTTGCGGCGTGGGCTAGGTTTAAACTGATCAGCAAAAACAGCAAACAAAAGGCAAAGCCGGATCTTAAAAAATTAGGTTTCATGCGTTGGCTGGATAACAAAATAAATCTTAAAAACACATTATAAGAATGGAAAACGGATTGAGCGAACTGGAAGGTGTTATTAAATATCGCCTTGATCATCAGCATAACGAGTTCGCTGCGGACATCGACATCAGCGAACTCAATGCCTGGCGTAGCCTGTTTTATCGCTTGCGGCTGATTGGGCAAATAGCCGAAAAATATGCCGGGCTGGGGTTTGGCAACATCAGTCGGCGCCTGGTTCCCGGCGGTCAGGCGTTTTTGATCTCCGGCACTCAAACCGGACATTTGCCGGTTCTTGACAAACAACACTATGCGCTGATCGAAAGCGCATCGCCGGAACGTAATGCCATCAAGTCGCGCGGCTTATCTCAACCGTCCTCGGAAGCGCTCACCCATGCCAGCGTTTACCAGCAACACCCAGCGATTAACGCCGTGATACATGTGCACTGTCCGGAGTTGTGGTTGCAGACCGACCGGCTGAATCTGGCTTTTACTGCGGCAAACGTGCCCTACGGTACCCCGGAAATGGCCAATGCCGTTGCCGCGTTATTTACCTCAGGTAGACTGCAACAAACTGGATTATTCAGCATGCTCGGCCACGCAGACGGGATTGTGGGGTTTGGAGCGACCTTACCCGAAGCGTCCTGCTTATTAATCGAGCAACTCGCCAAGGCCATGGCTATTGAGCAAAACCGGCCGTGGCTTTAGAATACCTGCATTCATTAGCATTTATTAATTTTTCTCATGCCGGACATTATCATTTACACCGCTAAACTCTGCCCGTATTGCACCATGGCAAAAAAACTTTTTGATCGCAAAGGCGTCGGCTATACGGAAATCAATGTGGATGCCGAACCTGGACTACGTCAGCAAATGATGGAAAAAACCAAGCGTCGCACCGTACCGCAAATCTACATCGGCGAGCGACATATAGGCGGGTTTGATGACTTGCATGAGCTGGATATGAACCACGAGTTAGATCCGTTACTAAGCGCTTAAGCGGGTCAACACTGGTTTTGACATACCTTCCTGGACATCATCTTTATTGAATGACGCCAATTGCGATAAAGCGCCGTGTATTATTTGTCTTGGGTAAATGACCGGCCTAAAAATGCCCAAAATGCATGAGTCAACGGCGCAAGCAGCCCATTGTGGCCTTATTTGACGATCACCAATTGCAGACCAAGGCGGGTGACCAATTCGTTGCTCTCTACCCAAACCACTTTGCCCAAAGCGCTCAATCCAAGTTCGGCAGCCAACAGCTTAACCGGAGCGTTGATCTTGATGCAGGGATGATTACCCGTTAGCTTCAAGCACATGCCCTCTACCGAACGATTCACGCCCTCCACACTGAAACGCTCCTTGTCGATAAACAATTCGGCTTTAAACGCTTCCAGTTTGCGGTAACCGCGCCGCTTGCGCCAGAGCTTGTGGGCATTGTGCACGACATCGCGAAACTCCATGCCCATCATGATGCGATTGCGTTCGCGTTTTACCCAAACGATATCGACTTCGCCAGCCAACATCAATTCCGCGACAAATATTTCCGCTCGCCGATCTTCATTCAACAACGCTTCAAAATCCTGGATAGTGGTGAGCAGGTCACCAGGACTGACTTCGACCATCGCGCCTTTCAGCGACACGTCGTAGCAATTCAGTTGCAAGGTTTCGCCGCCAACAAATAATTGGCCTTCCGCGTTAAAGTTTTTTCGGTACTCTTTTCTATCCTGAAACATGATCGCAATCTCTCTATAACGTCGGTCAAAGATAGCTTAATTTTTGATTTGCGTTGCGCGGCGGCAGGCTTTACCTACCTGCACCATCAGCAATTCGTCAGTCCGTTAAGCAAATCGGCCTTGATGTCATCGATATTTTCCAAACCCACCGAAATTCTCACCAAGCTGTCTTTGATGCCGGCCTCGGCGCGCGCTTCAGGCGTCAAGCGACCATGCGTGGTCGTTGCGGGATGGGTGATAGTGGTTTTTACATCGCCCAAATTCGCGGTAATCGACAACATCCGTGTCGAGTCAATCAGCTGCCAGGCGTGATCTTTACCGCCTTGCAATTCGAAACTGACCACTGCGCCGAAATGCGTCTGCTGGCGCTTAGCCAACTCGTGCTGGGCATGCGATTCCAATCCAGGGTAATGCACCTTGGCAACCGTCGGTTGTTGCTCCAGCCATTTGGCCAGCTCGAACGCATTATCGCAATGCGCTTTCATGCGTAAAGCCAGCGTTTCCAGTCCCCCTAAAAACACCCAGGCATTGAACGGACTCATCGTCGCACCGCCGGTACGCAGATAGGGATACACGTATTTTTCGATCAATTCTTCGTTGGCCACCACGGCGCCACCCACGCAACGCCCTTGGCCATCGATGTATTTAGTCGTGGAGTGCACCACCAAATCCGCGCCCAAGGTCAATGGCTGCTGCAAGATCGGTGTGCAAAACACGTTATCAACCACCAACAACACTCCATGCCGATGGGCAATGTCCGCCAACGCACGAATATCGGCAATTTCGATCAATGGGTTAGAAGGGGTTTCCAGAAACAGAAACCGGGTATTGGGTTTAATCGCCGCTTCCCAGGCCGCCGGCTCGGTCAGGCTGACAAAATCGGTCTCGACGCCAAACTTGCCGAAATAATTCTGGAAGGTCAATACTGTGTTACCGAACACACTGCGCGAACAGACCACATGGTCGCCGGCTTGCAGCAAAGCCATGCCCACGGCCATGATCGCCGCCATGCCCGACGCAAACGCCAGACAACGCTCGCCCTTTTCCAAATAAGCTAAACGCTCCTGAAACGCGCTGACGGTCGGATTGGTGAAGCGCGAGTAGATATTGCCGGGTTGTTTTCCGGTAAAGCGCAGGGCTGCTTCCTCAGCCGATTTGAACACATAGCTGGAGGTAGCGAAAATCGGGATGCTATGTTCGTCTTCGTGAGTGCGCTTATGCCCGGTGCGGATGGCCAAGGTTTCCGGGGCGTAGTCTTGCCAATCAAATTCACTCATTTCGGGTCCTGTTACTTTGCAACTTGCATCTCTATGATAAAGCTGCTGCTGTTACGCAATTCCTGCGCATTGTCATTGCGCAAGGCTTCGATGCGCGCCAGATAAGCATCGTCGATATCGCCGGTAATGTAATCATGACTGAAACATGAGGTATCGAAATGCTTGATGTCCGGGTTACCTCGACCGACCGCTTCAATCAAATCGTCCAAGTCTTGATAGATCAGCTTGTCGGCGCCCAGAGCCTCGCAAATCTCATCCTCGGTGCGATCATGCGCAATCAGTTCATGCGCGGCCGGCATGTCGATACCGTAAACGTTGGGATAACGTACCGGTGGCGCCGCAGAGGCAAAATATACTTTATTGGCACCGGCATCGCGGGCCATTTGGATAATCTGCTCGGAAGTAGTGCCGCGCACGATGGAATCGTCCACCAGCAATACATTCTTACCGTCGAATTCCAGCGAAATAGCATTCAGCTTTTGCTTGACCGATTTTTTACGCATTTTTTGCCCAGGCATGATGAAAGTCCGGCCGATATAACGGTTTTTCATAAAGCCTTCGCGAAACTTCACACCCAGGTCATGAGCAATTTGCGAGGCGGCGGTGCGGCTGGTATCCGGAATCGGAATGACCACGTCGATGTCGTGGTCAGGCCATTCCCGCTGAATTTTTTCGGCCAGTTTTCTACCCATCCGCATTCTGGCTTTGTACACCGAAATATTGTCGATGATCGAATCCGGCCGGGCAAAGTAGACATATTCAAAAATACACGGACAATGATCGACGACTTCCGTACACTGCTGGGTGTGTAACTGGCCGTCTGCTTCGATAAATACGGCCTCACCCGGCTCGATGTCGCGAATCAATTGAAAATCCAACACATCCAGCGCCACGCTTTCCGATGCGATCATGTAATCAGTGCCGTCATCATTTTCTCGCTTGCCAAACACAATGGGCCGGATACCATGCGGATCCCGGAAGCCCAACACGCCAAAGCCGGCGATCATGACCACGACTGCATACGCGCCACGGATACGTTTGTGCACGGCTCTAACCGCTTGAAACACATCGTCCACAGTCAATTTAAGTTTGCCGAATTGCGCCAGTTCATGCGCGAATACATTCAACAACACTTCCGAATCAGAATCGGTATTGATGTGACGTTGGTCATCCATAAACACCTGATATTTCAATTCTTCGGTGTTGGTCAGGTTGCCGTTGTGCGCCAAGGTCAAACCGAACGGAGAATTCACGTAAAAAGGTTGGGCTTCAGCCGAACTGGTGCAACCGGCGGTCGGATAGCGCACATGGGCAATACCCATATTGCCTTTCAGCTTCATCATTTGCTTGCTGGAAAATACATCCCGCGCCAAACCGTTATCCTTACGCAAATGCAAACGGCTACCGTCGCAAGTTACGATGCCGGCGGCGTCCTGGCCGCGATGCTGAAGTACCGTCAGGGCGTCGTACAAATCCTGATTAACACTTTGATTGGAAACAATAGCGGCAATACCACACATAGCAGACCCAAGTTATCGATAATGGATGTAATCCGCCAAACCGGTCGGCATGTGGGTTTTCAACCACACTGCCAAGGCTTGGAACGGAGGAATGAGAAGGGATTGTTTCCACCACGGATCTTCCGGCAACGGCGTTAGGCCGGCCAGCATCACCAATAAGGAAACCAGTACCGCCCCGCGGGCAATACCGAATAACATACCCAGCAAACGATCACTACCGGTCAAGCCGGTTTTTTCGATAAGCTGACTCAGCAAAAAGCTGATTAAACTACCCAAAATCAAGGTGGCGAAAAATAGCAACGCGAATGCGGCGGCAATTCTAGCGGACGGATAGCTGATGGTGGATTGCAGTAACACCGAAACATCCCGGCAGTACTGCGTTGCAACCCAAACCGCCACCATCCAAAGCACCAACGCAAACGCTTCTTTAATAAAACCGCGCAGTAGACCCATTATCGCCGAAATCGCGATAATGGAAATGACGACGTAATCCACCCACAGCAACTTGGCCCAGGGTACAAAATCCAACATGGTCTAGCCAGCTAAATCAAACAATACGAGGTTGGCAAATGGCTATTCGTCCGCGGAAACAAAACTGTTGACGTTAATTTGCGCCAGCTTAGCCTTCACCGCCTGGGCCTTGGCTTTATCGACGATAGGCCCTATGCGCACTTTAAAAACGGTACCTTTATCGCTGGCAACCTCTCTGACCGATGCGGCGAAACCTTGTTGCTTCAGATTATCCTGCAAAGTGACTGCGTTAGGTTTTTGACTGAAGGTACCCACTTGCAAATACCAGCGATTGCTGTCCTCAGCCGCCGCCGGCGCTTTGCTGGCCGGTGTAGCCACCTGTGCAGGAGCCGGAACTGCCGCTACCTCTGCTTTTGGTTCTGGTAATTTGTTAACCGGTTTAAGCACTTTCGGCGTCGGACTGACCGCTTGTAAAGGCTGGACAGCAGGCGCAGGCGATTTGCTCGGTTTAGTCAGGACTGCCGGCGGCACATCTTCCGCTTCAGCAGGTTCTTCATCGACTTGCGCGACCGCCGCCGCTGGCGCAGCGGGTTTGGCAGCCGGCAGACTCCGTGGCGCCGGCGCAGTGTCTTTGGCGGTCAATTTAACTTGCGGCTTAGGCGCTTCCAACTCCGCTTCAGATTCCCCTTCTTCCAGCACTTTCACCGCTTGTTTGGGTGCATTTTCAGCAGGCAGAGTTTCCGCCACCTCTTCAACTTTTTCCGGCAGAGGCATGATTTCCACATCCTGAGCCTTGGCGGGTAGCTCGGGGATTTTCAATTCATTGATGCTTTTGCCTGTTTCGTCGATCGGGTCGTCAAATAACATCGGCACGAAAATCGCCGCTAATGCGGTGATGACCGCCGCACCAATCAATCGCTGCTTTAACTCTTGATCCATTCTGATCACCTCTATGAAAATTTCGATAAATATTCGGATACTAGAAAAAAAGAACCAAAAATCAAAAGCAACTCGTCTTGCCCGGTGTTTTGCCGAGCAGCTTGAAATGCCTCGGTAAAATCGGCAAAACCGCTACGGACATTGTCCAGGCCTTGTTGCTGAAAGATGGTTTCTAACATATCCGCACTAGCAGCGCGAGGATTAACCAGCGGCGCTAAGTACCAAGTTGTCACTTTGTCGCGCATCATGTTCAATACGCCGGCTATATCTTTATCCCGCATCATCGCAAAAACTGCGTGTATTCTGACTTCGGGGAAGTATTCGTGCAAATAGTCGATTAGTGTTTGCACAGCTTGCGGGTTATGCCCCACGTCAAGCAAGATTCGCGGCGAGCCGGCAATCGATTGAAAACGCCCGGATAGCTGGGCACTTTGCAAGCCTTGCCGAATTGCATCGTCACTGATCGCTAATAGAGGCTGTAGGGTTTTTATCGCCATTATCGCCGACGAAGCATTTCGATATTGGTGCTCACCCTTAAAGGCCGGCGGTGGCAAGCGACTGATTTGCGTATCAGCAGACCGCCATTCCCAGCCGTCAACCTGTTTCTGATACGTGAATGCGTTGCCCATTTGCAGTACGGTGGCCCCTACTTGCTCCGCCACTTCGACTACCGAGCGAGGCCCTTGTTGATCGCCGATTATCGCCGCCACGCCCGGCCGGAAAATACCGGCTTTTTCCCGACCGATGGCTTCTTCGGTATGACCCAGCCAATCGACATGATCGAGTGCTATCGTCGTCACAATAGCCGCATCGGGATCAACAATATTCACCGCATCGAGCCTGCCGCCAAGACCGACTTCCAGCAACTGAATATCCAGATCCGAGTCGGCAAAGATTTTCAACGCCGCCAATGTACCAAACTCGAAATAGCTCAAACTGATCTCGCCGCGCGCAGCATCGATACGACTAAAGGCCTCGCAAATCAAAGCGTCGGCAACGGGCTCGCCATCAATACGAATACGTTCGTTATAACGCAAAATATGCGGCGATGTGTAAGCACCCACTCTATAGCCCCCGGCGCGATATATCGCTTCCAGAAATGCTACGCACGAACCCTTGCCGTTGGTGCCGGCAACTGTAATAGTCAGCGGCTTTTTCTGCTCGGGGTTAAGCTGCCGATATACGCCGGCAACCCGTCCCAATCCCAAATCGATAGGCCGAGGATGTAATTTTTCCTGCCAGTCCAACCAGGCTTGCAGCGAATCAAAACGTGTCATTTCGACCGTATTTATTCCTGAGGCTGCGGATTATCTCTCTCACCCTGATTGCTTAATGGCTCACTGTAAGGAATAACGTCGACCACGTCCGCGCTGCTGCTACCGGCGCACATAATAGCCAGAATACTGGCTATTTTATCGCGCATCTCGCGGCGATCAACGATCATGTCTATCGCTCCGTGTTCCTGCAGAAATTCGCTGCGCTGGAAGCCTTCCGGCAACTTTTCACGCACGGTTTGCTCGATGACTCGCGGACCAGCAAAACCGATTAAGGCGTCCGGTTCGGCTACGTTTATGTCGCCCAACATCGCCAGACTGGCGGAAACACCGCCCATAGTTGGATCGGTCATGAAGGAAATATACGGAATTCCGGCTTCGGCTAATTTGGTTAAGGCCGCGCTGGTTTTGGTCATTTGAAACAGCGAGAACAAAGACTCCTGCATTCTGGCACCGCCGCTGGCAGTAAAGACGATGAACGGCACACCCAAACGCAAACTTTCGTTCACGCCGCGCACGAATCGCTCGCCAACCACCGAGCCCATCGAACCGCCCATGAAACCAAAGTCAAACGCCGCAGCGACGATACCTGCGCCTTTCAGCGTACCTTTCATCACCACCAATGCATCGTTCTCGTTGCTTTGTTTTTGCGCCTGACTGATGCGATCTTTATAGCGTTTGCTGTCCTTAAATTTCAAAGGATCGCTGGGCTTTAATCCAGCGCCGATCTCTTGACGGCCATCTTCATCCAAAAACATATTCAGCCGTTTGCGCGCCGAAATGCGTAAATGGTGATCGCATTTTGGGCAAACGCTTAAGTTTTTCTCTAGCTCGGCGTTGAACAAAATCGCATCGCAACGCGGACATTTATTCCACAAGCCTTCCGGCACGGTGGTTTTCTTCTGCGAGGATTCGGTTCTGATGGCAGAGGGGACCAGTTTTTCAAACCAACTCATTCGGTGTAGTCTCCGCTTGAAAGCTTAAACATCCATGGCTGCGCGCATGGATTTCAACAGGGTGATGATCTCATGCTTGGCTTGCTGAGGATCATCGAGATTTGCTTCAATTTTACTGATCAGCGCACTACCCACCACGACGCCGTCGGCAATCGCAGCGATAGTCTTCGCGGTATCGGCATCCTTGACTCCGAAACCAACCCCAACCGGCAAAGCGGTATTCTGGCGAATCAGTTGTAATTTTTGTTCGACATCGGCGGTATCCAAATGCCCGGCACCGGTGACGCCTTTCAGCGACACGTAATATAAATAGCCGCTGCCCACTGCATCCATTTTCTGAATCCGTTCAGCAGTGGTGTTAGGCGCCAGTAAAAAAATCTGATCTATACCGCGCTCGCGCAGCATATGGACGCAAGCCTCGGATTCTTCCGGCGGCAAATCCACGGTCAACACACCGTCAACATCGGCGCGTTGCGCAGCATTGGCAAAATCTTCGTAACCCATGATTTCGATCGGGTTTAAATAACCCATCAACACCAACGGCGTGGTCTGATCGGTTTTCCGAAACTCGATGGCCATGCTCAATACTTTTCGCAAACCGACATGGTGCGACAATGCACGCTCGCTGGCGCGTTGTATCACCGGGCCATCGGCCATCGGATCGGAAAAAGGCACTCCCAATTCAATAACGTCGGCACCAGCCGCGACCATTTCGTGCAGCAAAGGGACGGTGAATTCCGGATAAGGATCACCGGCAGTGATAAACGGAATTAAGGCTTTACGGCCGGAGGCTCTCAATTCGGCAAATTTGTTAGCTAAACGGCTCATAAACTGATGCCCTCGCGTTGCATAATCGTTTGCATATCTTTATCGCCGCGTCCGGACAAATTAATAACAATGATTTGATCCTTGCGCATGGTGGGCGCCAGTTTCATCGCATAAGCCATGGCATGGCTGGATTCCAGAGCCGGAATAATGCCTTCCATACGGGTTAAGGCATGAAAGCCCGCCATGGCTTCGTCGTCGGTTATGTTCACATACTGGGCACGACCGGTATCTTTCAGCCAAGCATGCTCAGGGCCAACGCCGGGATAATCCAGGCCGGCGGAGATAGAATGGGTTTCGATGATTTCGCCATCGTCGTCAGCCATCAAATACGTGCGGTTGCCGTGCAATACGCCAGGACGGCCGGCACATAGCGGTGCTGAATGACGACCGGTTTCAACGCCGTCGCCGGCCGCTTCGACGCCGATCATTTTCACGGACTTGTCGTCGATAAACGGATAAAACAAGCCGATGGCATTGGAACCGCCGCCCACGCAAGCAAGCAGTACGTCGGGCAAGCGGCCGGTTTGGTCTAGACATTGTTGACGGGCTTCGCGGCCAATCACAGCCTGAAAATCCCGAACCATGGCGGGATAGGGATGCGGACCGGCTACGGTGCCAATAATATAAAAAGTATTATCGATATTGGTCACCCAATCGCGCAAAGCTTCGTTCAATGCGTCTTTGAGGGTTTTAGAGCCTGATTGCACAGGCACCACGGTGGCGCCCAACAACTTCATTCGATAGACATTCAGGGATTGGCGGGCCACGTCCACTGCGCCCATGTACACCACACACTCCAAACCCAGACGGGCCGCGACAGTCGCGGTGGCGACGCCATGCTGACCGGCGCCGGTTTCGGCGATGATGCGGGTCTTGCCCATACGTTTAGCCAACAGGGCTTGACCGACCGTGTTGTTAACTTTGTGCGCGCCGGTATGATTGAGATCTTCGCGCTTCAGATAAATCTGCGCACCGCCCAAATGCTTACTCCAGCGTTCTGCATGATACAGCGGCGACGGTCGACCGACATAATCCTTGAGATCGGCATCCAACTCAGCGAGGAACTCCGGATCCTGCATATAGCGCTGGTAGGCTTCGTTCAATTCGGTAATGGCCGGCATCAGCGTTTCCGCCACAAAAATACCGCCGTAAGGCCCGAAATGGCCCCGGGCATCCGGCATATCGTATCTTTCTGTCATAGTTCTCAAGTCGCTTGATTAGTTTTTCTTATAAACGCAGCCATTTTCGCTGCATCCTTGATGCCTTTCCCGGCCTCAACACCGCTGCTCACATCCAGTGCATACGGTTTTACAGCTTTAATCGCTTCCCCGGCATTTTCCGGCGTCAATCCGCCCGCGAGAATGATCGGCAAACTGCGGGTGTTTGGAATCAAATCCCAGTCAAAACCGCTACCGCTACCGCCCTGCACGCCCGGATGATAAGCATCCAACAGTAATCCGGCCGCATCGTGATATTGCTGTTGCAAGCCGGCGACGTCCGTATCCGCTTGCATGCGAATGGCTTTGATATACGATTTATCGTAAATCCGGCAACCATCTGCAGGCTCATCGCCATGAAATTGCAGGCAATCCACCCTTACTTTATTCAATACTTCACGAATCAAAGCCGGCGCGGCATCGACAAACAAGGCTACCACGTTAACAAAGGCTGGCAACGCTCTACTGATGCTTGCAGCTTGTTCGATGCTTACGTTTCTTGGACTGGGCGGATAAAATACCAAACCAATCGCATCCACGCCCAAATTGGCGGCACAAAGCGCATCTTCCACTTGGGTAAAGCCGCAAATTTTAACGCGGGTACGCATCTAATGCCTCACAAAAAATGGCGGCGTAGGATAACACAGCTATCCGATATGTCATGTCCGGACCAATAAAAAAAGGCTGACCCTTGTCAGCCTTTGTCCCGCGGCTTATCAGGTATGCGTCAATGCGCATGATGATGGTCGTGATGATGACCGGCAGCGCCATGCGTCGTTTCATCATAATGACTATCTTCCGGTTTCAAATCTTCGACTTCGGCTTCTTCATGCGTTGCCGGCAAACTATCCTCAACAGCACCTTCGTGTTCATGAGCGCGCGCCGCCGCTTGATTGACTTGATCCGCAGCGTGCACCGAGACGCCATGTTTATAAACCATCAGACCACCCAGATCGGCGGCAAACGCCAACAAGGCGGCTAAAATCGCCGCCAGCAACAAGTACAGCGTGTTAGCTGGTCCGACTATCAGCCCTTTGCTAAACAAACGCCACGCCGACAGCGCAGTAGCCAGACTCAATACCGAAATACCCAGATGCTCATGATGCTCCATGATCTCGTGAACATCACCACCATGCGCCACACTCCCTGCCGCCACTAAACCGGCCGCCACGGTAAGCGCGGCAAACACGGTACCCAGATACAGAAATGCGCCGGCTATCTGCCGCCACTCCGAGCGCTTCGCCACGCTGCCGATCAAATCCAGAGTGAAGAACATAGTCAACAACGCAATCGGGAAATGCACCAGCAAGGGATGAATATTTTGTAACGCAGCAACGCCCGGCAATAAACTATCCAGACTTTCCGAAGGAGATTGCCGCACCAACACTTCCAGGAAGGACAATAAGCTCTCCACCCCACCGGCCACTCCTCCACCGTTGTCGCCGCCACCATGCACGGCGAACGTCAAGTGATCGTTTAGACCCCACATAAAATCTCCCCCGCTTCAGTTTTGCGCGGATACTACCACGATAGGCCTTAGCCTAGTTAATCGTCACTTGGGTGGACATAGTCAAGGCCCTGGTTTTACTTTCCAAAAACTCGGTGCCTTGTTGCTGGATAAACATCACTTGCAATTTCTCCGCATCGGCAAGTTTCATCCCTTCTTCCTGCCCCAGGCACAATAAAGCGGTAGACCAGGCGTCGGCTATGGTCGGGCTTTCGTTAAACACACTGACAGCAACCAAATCGTGCGTTACCGGCTTGCCGTTGCGGGCATCCAGAATGTGGCTGTAACGCTTGCCTTTGACGTCGAAATAATGCCGGTAAGTACCCGAGGTCATCACCGACATCGGCGACTCCTTCGGCAAGGTCACCACTTTGTGCATCTTTTGTTCGCCCGGCAGCGGTTTTTCCACCGCAATACGCCAGGCCTTGCCGTCCGGTTTGCTACCCAGCGCTTTCAATTCGCCGCCAATTTCCACTAAATAGTTTTGGATACCCAAAGCCTCAAGCGTGTTGCTGATTTTCTCGACACTATAACCCTGGGCGATTGACGACAGATCAACTCGTACATTGGGCAGTTTTTTCGACATATGGCTATCGTCCACCAGCTGCAATTTGTCCATGCCGATATTCGCCAACGCTGATTGCAAGGCTGCATCGTTTGGGATAGTCAACTCTTCTCCCATGAAACCCCATATCTCGAACAAAGGCTTGATGGTCAAATCGTAACAACCCTGGCTCAGCTTGTTGACGTTCTCGGCCACTTTAAACAAAGCCACAATTTCGTCGCCGACCAGCTGACTGTTTGTCGACGTGTTGGCGTTAAATTGTTCGATTGTCGAGTCCGGCCGGTAATTGGATAAGGTTTTATCCAAATCCAGGAAAACCTTTTCAACTTCAGCGGTGATCTGCGCCTCATCCTGCGCTTGCGGCGTCCAATAACTGATGTGATACGTAGTACCTTGTGCGAAACCACTAAAAGTCTTTACTGGCGGCAGCGGCTCCGCACATCCCAGTACCAGCAACAATCCCAGTATTACCGCGATCCATCCTTTCCGTAGCATTAAACCCCCGTGCAATTAACGCAAAAGCGCTGAAATAGTTTTGAAATGGCTATGCCGAGCATCCCGCAACCATTCGAACAATACAGATTCGTGACAGCTCAACGTAGCGCCTTGCTGCTGCATGCGCTGCAAGGCGTAATCTTTGTGCTGGACTTGGCGCGAACAAACCGCATCAGCCAACACATGAACTTGATAGTTTGCACTTAACAACTCAAGCGCGGTTTGCAACACGCACACATGCGCTTCCTGACCTATCACCACAACCTGCTTCCGACCGGTATCAGCCAGGGCTTGCTTGAAGCCGTCCGCGGCGCAACAAGAAAAACCGGTTTTACTAAAGGTACGGGTATTGCCGGGCAAACACTCGCTAACCTCGGTTTGCGTGGGCCCAAGCCCTTGCGGATACTGTTCGGTCAATAACACCGGCACATCTAACAACCCGGCGGCCTGCAACAAGCGCCGACCGTGTGTGAGCATCTGTTGCTGGTCTAAAGCCGGCATAGCCGTCGACAAACGCCCCTGAATGTCCATCACCAGCAAAACGCTGTTGTCAGCGTCCAGTAAATTGGGATGCATCGTCATCGAAATTAGCCGTGCTTCATGATGCGCGCTCGGTCTCGCTGCCAATCCTTGTCTTTGGAAGCTGCGCGCTTGTCGTGCAATTTTTTACCTTTCGCCAGACCGATTTTCAGCTTGGCGCGGCCCTTGATCCAATACATCGATAGCGGAATCAGGGTGTAGCCTTTGCGTTCCACCGAGCCGATCAGCTTGTTCAATTCACGTCGGTGTAACAATAATTTTTTCTTGCGTACCGCGTCCGGATTGACGTGGGTGGACGCCGACAATAAAGCCGACACATGCGCCCCACTCAGCCAAGCCTCGCCGCGTCTGATCTCGACATAGCTCTCTTTCAGCTGAATCCGGCCGTCACGCAAGCTTTTCACTTCCCAACCTTCCAATACCAAACCGGCTTCGAAAGTCTCGTCTATGGTGTACTCGTGGGAAGCCTGGCGATTAACCGCAATCGTGTTATCGGTGGCTTTGTTGTCCTTCTTGGATTTTTTGGCTGCCATTCTGTAGCGAAGTTTTTTTTAAACTGACTGAAAACGTGAATTTTGATATTTTACTCACACACCCGTTAAATAACGATATAAAAACACAAGGGCTCCCCAACATGACCGATAAAACCCCATCCATCCACGGCGAATGGTCCTCCCGTTTCGCCTTTATTCTGGCCGCCACCGGTTCGGCGGTCGGTTTGGGTAATATCTGGAAATTTCCTTACATCACCGGCCAAAACGGTGGCGGCGCTTTTGTGATGGTGTATTTAATCTGCGTGGCAGCTATCGGCATACCGATCATGATTGCGGAAATCATGCTGGGCCGACGTGGCCGGCAAAGCCCGATCAACACCATGCAAACCCTGGCCGCCGAGGCCAAAGTCGATCCGCGTTGGGGCTATTTGGGCTGGATGGGCATGATCGCCGGTTTTTTAATCCTGGCCTACTATAGCGTGATTGCCGGCTGGTCGATGGCTTATATCTTTAAAGCCTTTTTCGGCGGTTTCTTCGGTACCGACGCCGGCGAAGTGAAGCAAATGTTCGACAATTTGATGGCCAGTCCGATTCAACAAATTTTCTGGCACACCGTGTTCATGTTCATCACCATGCAAGTGGTGATGCGCGGGGTGAAAGGCGGCCTGGAAAAAGCCGTGCGCTTTTTAATGCCGGCCTTATTTGTGATCCTGATTATTTTGGTGGCTTATGCGATGGCTTCCGGCTCCTATGCGCAAGGCATCCACTTTTTGTTCAGCCCCGATTTCAGCAAAATCAACGCCGACGCGGTGCTGACCGCGATGGGCCACGCCTTTTTTACGTTAAGCTTGGGTATGGGCGCGATCATGGTCTACGGCTCATACCTGCCCGGCCATGTCTCCATCGCCAAAACCACCTTTTTTATTGCCGGCGCGGATACGGCGGTAGCCTTGCTGGCCGGCATCGCCATTTTTCCCTTGGTGTTTGCCAATCAACTGGAAGTTGCCACCGGTCCGGGCCTTATATTTCAAACCCTGCCCTTGGCTTTTGGGCATATGAGCGGTGGTTGGTTATTCGGCGTGCTGTTTTTTGTACTGCTGTTTTTCGCCGCCCTCACCTCGTCAATTTCTTTGATTGAACCGGCCGTGGCCTGGCTGGTGGAAAACAAAAATATCGATAGGCAAAAAGCCTGCGTCTGGGCAGGCACGGCTTGCTGGGGTTTGGGTGTGGCGGTGGTGTTTTCCTTCAACATCTGGTCAGAATTCAAAATCTTCGATAAAAATCTGTTCGAACTGCTGGATTACCTGACCGCCAACCTGATGCTGCCTTTGGGCGGTTTGTGCATCGCGGTGTTTGCCGGCTGGATGATGAAACAAGCCCATGCGGAGCAGGAACTGGAACTGCCGGCGCAAGGCTTTCAGGCTTGGCAATTTCTAATCAAATACGTAGCGCCGGCAGCAGTGTTCATCGTCTTCTTACATGTACTCGGGGTGCTGTAAATGATCACGGTTGTACAAAAAAGCGCCTTGGTCAAATTCTCCGCTAAACAAATGTTTGATCTGGTAGATGATATCGAGTCGTATCCCAAGTTCTTACCTTGGTGTTCCGGCAGCAAAATATTGAAACGCGAAGGCAACATCGTCGAAGGGCAAATAGACATCGCCAAGGCCGGCTTTCATAAATCCTTTACCACCCGCAATAAAGTCGATCAAGGCGGCAGAATCCAGATCAGCTTGCTGGACGGGCCGTTTTCCTCGCTGGAGGGATTTTGGAGCTTTATGCCCTTGCGCGAAGACGCCAGCAAAATCTCGCTGGACCTGGAGTTCGAGATCTCCGGTATGCTGGCCAACCTGGCCTTCGGCCCGGTGTTTAATCAGATCTGCAACACCATGGTCTCCTCCTTCACCCAACGCGCAAAAGCCTTGTATGGCGGATGAGTTGATTGCGGTTGAGGTGGCTTACGCCACGCCGGATCGGCAACTACTTATTCCAGTCAGCCTGGCAGCAAATAGCACCGTCGAACAAGGTATAGCAGTTTCCGGCATCTTGCGGGAGTTTCCGGAAATCGATTTAAGTCAGCAGAAGGTGGGGATTTTTGGGGTGGTTTGTAATTTGGACAAAAATCTCAGCGCTGAAGATCGCGTTGAGATTTACCGGCCTTTAAAACAGAATCCGATGGATGCTCGGCGGGGGCGGTTGCAGAAGTAGTTTGGGTAATCTGTTGATGGTTAACCAATTTGATTTAGGCAGTGCTAAATGAAGACACACAGTTGAAATGAACCGATATTTTTATTTTTTTAAAACGTTTGGAAATCGTTTTGACCCAATGTTTTGCGTCATTTAGGTTGTCTAATTTTAGTTAGCGTCATTCAGGAGACAACAGTGGTTCAGATCGAGAGTGCCCGAATTCAATCAGACAGCTACGGAGCGAGAACTCAGAAAGTGGATACCTTGGTTCTCCACTACACGGCCTTGGATCTCGAGTCGTCACTACGCGTGCTTCGATACCGAGGGGTGAGCGCCCACTACGTCCTTGCACCTGACGGTGTTGCCTACAAGATCCTCAACAATGATGAGGTGGCATGGCATGCTGGTGTCTCGATGTGGAGAGGAAAGAAGCTTGTAAATGGTCGAACAATTGGTGTGGAGATAGTGAACCTCGACGGAAACAAGAACGACTATCCACAGGCCCAAGTCGCCGCCTTGGTCGAACTCTGCAGGGTAATCATTTCCGAAAACCCCTCTATCACCAACGCGAACGTCGTTGGGCATTCCGATGTTGCACCCAAGCGCAAGGTTGACCCGGGTAAAAACTTTCCTTGGAAGCTTCTCGCGGATCAAGGTGTGGGGCTTTGGCCGAAGCTATCATCAACAACGCAAATTGGAACCGACTCGCAGATTCAAGCACTCCTCGAGCAGTGCGGATACGCCAAGCCGCACGGGTACGGAAAGAAGGGTGAGGCTTACGTGATGGTCGATGACCCAGCCTTTCCACCACCGGGCGTGACTGACGTTGTAACAGTAGGAACCAAGGACATTCTGAAGGCCTTTCAGTTGCACTACCAACCAAGTTCCGCGACTGGCACTCCCAATCTTACAACGATGCGATTGCTTGAAGGCCTTGCCGCTGCTCAATGACGCCTAACCCCTCGTTCGAGGCTGGGCTGAGGCACCACGCCGATGGACATACTCACCTATCCTGTCGGCTCTTATTCCGAAAGGGCTGATCTTGTCAACCGAGTCGTTGACCTTGTGGGGGCGGAATACCGCCCAACTCATTTGCTCCTCGATGGCGAAGATTATTCGAAGAAAGACGGCGTGCTAGAAGAATTCAAGGACATTGCCTTCTACTGGAACCGCGATCACGCGATCAATTCTGTTCCATCTCACGTCCTAGCTGTCATGAAGGACGTGGCATGCCATCACATGGTTTGGCTTTCGCGCAGAGCGCTCGAAGAAGACGAAATTCTTTTTGTCTGGATCGTTGCCCACGAACTGCGACATTTCTTCCAAGCTACACACCACTTCTCACTCGCCTCACTCCGTCGGGAGGCGCAGAATCTTCGCCGGCGCCAACAATATAGAGGTCTACCCTCCGGTCCAATGGCGCCAGCCGAACTAGACAGTGACATCTTCGCTATGAGCACATGCGAAACATTCTTCGGAAAAGCCGACATAAGTTGTTTCTTGGCAAGACGTCGCCTCCCACGGTGCCCCTTTACTTCGTACCCGGCCTACCTGCAAGACTTACAGCAGCTATGGAACCCCTCCACCCAATAGCGCCGGCTAACCCTGCAATCAACCAGCCTGGGCGTTGCCGAACGAAACGGAGTTCCACACATCTATGAGGCTGAGTTCGGTCACAGCACTGATGAGTAGGGTGACACCTACTTCCTTTCGCCCGGAGACCAACACGTCCTCACGCTTGTGTTGGCGGACTGGAAAATCTGGCTGCGCTGGGAGTCAACATTCAAGCAGGGCGAAACCGCTATCGAAACTCATCCGGCACTACCGGGCGATCGCAGGCGCCACGACTAACTCAAAGCCGAGCTTGACGATCGGCAGGCAACTGATCCAACGAATCGGTCACGCATGAAGGGTGCCTTTAGCATCGCTCCAGCCGGTGGTGAATGGCAAGGAATGCTCGTACGGTGAGAACGAAAGACGCCTAACCCTTCGCTGGAGCGGACCTCTACCGGCAAGTCACTTGGCCCGCGAGGCGCTCAGGCTTAGCATGCACCTCGCGGGCCAAGCACCACTTTATGCCAGCCTCCAGACGGTTAAGGATTGGTTTCTTTCCTAAACTTCAGGGTATTGGTAAATATGCTGACCGGAGTTAATGCCTGTCAATTTCCTTCGCTTGTGCCCCGCTATCAATGGCTTTATCAATCAACATCACGCTACCCCGTATCAGGGCGGCAAAGAGCAATATCGAAAAGACCAATCCCATCGGTAGTATCCCCAGCAAACCGGCAATGACAACGATCAGCATGGCTATGCCGGTATTTCCTATCTTAGCGATCTTCATTTGGCCTCCCGGACCGTTTGTCGGTCGAAACGAAATCTCGCATTCACTATATCGGCTTATTAAAATTCAACAATACACGCAAGCGGTAATTTATTGTTTTACTTAATAAAACAGTAACAATACTAAGTGTATTTGTGATTCACCCCTTATTCGATGCAAATAGCCACCCTATTTTTAAATTAGGCGGCTTCGTCCAACAACTCCAGGCCTCTAAACACCGAGCAGCGCTTGAACACATCCAGTTCCGGCGCCAGTTGTTTTTGCTGGCAGAACTTGGCGACCAGTTTGGTCAGACCCTTGATGTCGCGGCCGGTGGCACCCGGAAAGATGGCCGCCAGTTCGTCGATCAACTCTTCCTTGACCGGCAGGCTAAATTGCTCGGTCATCACTCGCCAGATTTTGCATCTGTCCGCATGATCCGGGGCGTGATAGCGCAACATGGCGATACAACGGGAAATGATGGCTTCGTCTATGTCGTCCACCCGGTTGGTGGTCAGGAATAACAAGCCGTTAAAATATTCCAGCACCCGCAAGAACACACCGACTACGGCATTGGAAGCCAAATTGTCAGCCCGGCTTTTGATGTAAACGTCGGCTTCGTCGATCAACATCACCGCCCCCCAGCGCTGGGCGCGTATCAAAGTGTCCTTCAAGGTTTTTTCCATCTCCGCGACGTTTAAACCCAACTGCCCGGAATGTACCCGGTACAAGGGCCGCTTGATGATTTCCGAATACACCTCGGCGGTCAGCGTCTTACCCACGCCGGCAGGACCGGCGCACAGCACCGTGGTACCGCCGGATTTGCCGGCGACGATGTCGTCCATCAGCATGTCCATTTCCGCCGTCAGGATGTCGATCAAATCGGTTTGTTCGGGCGGCAGGATCAGCTTTTGTTTCAACTCCGGCTGATACACATAAGGCTGGGTATCGTCGACATGTACCCAAACATGGTGATGCAATTCCAAATGAAACATCAGGATATAGCCATGGACCGGCATTTCCGTGAACATACCTTTGGGGACATCGGCTTTGGCGGCTTCCATCGCGCTCTCGGTCTTGCTGTCGTAACGCATGCTTTTGCCGGCTTTGCGCAGATAAGTGCCGAGAATGTCGCCGGATGCGTCAAGACTCAAAGCCCGTTCGCTGAGGATATTTTCGTCGTTGACCAAGCGACAGATCCCGCCACCGGAGGACATAACCACCGTATTCTTCCGCGTCCAGTCGCTGCTGCGATGGCTGGCGGTTGGATCCTCGGCATATTCGCCGGTACCCCACCCGGAAAACTGTTCGCCATAGCGCGCCCGCCAGTCAAAATACCGCGCGGTAGCCTCATCGTAACTGGCGATTAATTCCGGGGTTTCTTTTAAGTAACCTTTGGTGGCAAAAATCTCCGGGATGGTTTTGTTCGCCAGATCTTTGCTACGAATGATGAGGCTTTCCACCATGATTTTACCCTTGGTGTTGGCCTTCAATTCGATCAGGATCCGCCCGGCTTCTTCTTCTCCCGGTGGGGTGTAATCCAGGCGAGTGATCAGATAAGCCAAGGTTCTGCCGGAAGGCTGCACATGAAATAGCCAACCACGCAGCCCGCCCTCCAATAAATAATTGGCAATGGCCGGCAACAACATTTCCAGTTGATCGACGTTGTAGCGATGGCTGTCGTCGGCCAGCGCCGCTTGCAAGGCTATCAATAGCGCCGCTTGCTGTTGTAAGGCTTCACCGTGTTGCAAGTAGATATCGGCCAGACTGGCTAATTCGGCCTCACTGAGTAAATCGTAAGGCACTTGCGCCTTGGTGCCAAAACGCAATTGCTCATTGATGCTTTGCAAACGGGGGTGATCGTTAAGCAGTTGTTCGAGATGACGTTTGTCGATGGTTAATTTCATAGCATCAATCCTGTGACGGTAAGGCTAAACAAAGTACTTCGGCTAAATGCAGGGGCTTGGCAAAGCCGCCATTGCCGATCTGCTGCTGACAAGAGAAACCATTGCTGACCAGCAGTGCGTCAGGTTCGGCACGTAGCGCTGGAAATAAGGCCAACTCGGCCATCGCTTGGGCTTGATCGTAATGCTCGGCTTCGACACCAAAATTGCCTGCCATGCCGCAGCAAGACGACTCGATCAGCTCGAATTTCAAATCCGGCAGTTGCTTAAGCAGTTTGCGCACCGACTTGATCGCGCCGACGGCTTTTTGATGACAGTGGCCGTGCAATAACAAGCTGTTAACGCCGGGGATGGCTTGAAACTCGATAGGCCAGCGTTTGCCGGCTTGTTCGCGGACGATAAACTCTTCCAGTAACAAGACCTTTTCCGCCAGTTTTTGCGCCGGTTCGCCTAAACCCAGCTTTAAATATTCGTCACGCAAACTGAGAATGCAGGACGGTTCCAAGCCAATGATCGTGCGCCCCGCAGCGACATGCTCGGCGAGAGCCGCCAGCATGCGCTGCGCTTCGATGCGGGCCTTATCGATCAGACCATTGGAAAAATAAGTACGGCCACAGCATAAGGGCCGATCCGCCTCATCGCCAGCCAAGGGCGTAGCGATATGCACATGATAACCAGCGGTATTCAGCAGTTTTTTAGCGGCTTCGGCGGCGGCCGGATTAAAGTAATAATTAAAGGTATCGACCAGCAGCACGACCTGATTGTCGGCTAACTCCGGATGCAAACTTAATTCGGATTGCGCCGGCACCTGAAACGCTTGCACGGCAGGTTCCGGCAAGCGGACTTTGGCGCTGATGCCCAGCCAGGCTTCGCCTAAACGCGCCAGCAGCGGCATGCGATTGCGCCATTGAATTAAGGGCCGGAGCGCGCGCCAACGCAGTATTTTCGGTAACTCCGCCCACAAGCGCCGCCGCAGCGTCAAGCCATTGCGCCGCACTTGCTGCGCCAGAAACTCGGCCTTGATCAAGGCCATGTCCACTTCGTTCTCGCACTCGCGCTTGCAGCCTTTGCAACTGATGCACAAGGCCATGGTTTCGGCCAATTCCGGATTGAAAAAGGCCGCGTCGTTTTCGGCGTTCAATGCTGCTTTCAACGCCCTCACCCGCCCACCCGGCGATAAGCCGGAATTTTGCGTCACCCTAAAACTAGGGCACATCACCCCTTTGGCATCCCGTTCGCATTGCTTGCTGCCGATGCACACCGCCACGGCCTTCGCAAAATCGGCGCCATGCTTGGGAATATCGGCATAGGCGTCGCCCATCCCGGCGTTTTCATAAGACGACCAATCCAGAAACAGTTTCATAGGCACTAGGCTGATTAAAAACCTAGATCAAGCAAAAACGAAGCCAGTCGGATCGGCATAGGGCGGATAAGCGCAACGCTTCCCGCTTTCCCTTCAGTACTTGGCGGATGCACTGCGCTTATTCGCCATGCCTTTGCTGCGATTGTGACATTTCCCCACCGGATTGCTGCTCGGCATACTGTAGCAAAACCGACAATCCGCAAAAACCGCGAACGATTTGTCACAGCGTAGCCGAGCCAAATCACCGGCGACCCCAGGTAATTCGGGCCACCTATTTCGGCACAAATATTGCGGTAATTAGTTTTTTGCCTGGGAAAATTGAAGTGGAATTAGAAAACTGCGATACCCGCTATTTCATTAGCTATAGCGGCGTAAAACTACCGTTGAAACTGGTCAACGAACTGGCAGACGAAAGCCATCTGGAAAACCGCAACACTTACTTTCGCGGCTGCTACGCTGCCGATCAGCGTCTAATGTTGCTGGAAAAACTGGTCTATGGCGAAGTGGAATTACGCCATGTCTATACCTATCATGCTAACGGGGTTCTAGCCGAGGCGGAAATAACGGATGCGGACGGCGAGATCGACCTGTTACGCTTTGACGAAACGGGAGCTGCGTTGAAAGTTGATTAGCTGGCCGGTGTAATAGATTCATAAACCTTTGCCATAGGCAATTCGCTACCGCCTACAATACAATATGTCTCTCGCGCCTTAACCTTGGCGACCGACATTTTGTTTTCATTCAACCGCAAACCAGCATGAGCAAAGACATCCGCATCCAGCGCCTCAGCGGCGACGCCCTGATTCAATACATTCCGGAACTGGCGCGACTGCGCATCGAGGTGTTCCGGGATTTTCCGTATTTGTATGACGGCGATTACGAGTACGAAAAGAAATACCTGCAAACTTACATAAATTGCCCGGAAAGCGTCATCGTGCTGGCGTTCGATGGCGACGCCATCATCGGCGCGTCGACGGCGATTCCATTGAAATATGAAACCGACGAAGTTAAAAAACCGTTTGTTGAAAACGGCTACAACCCGGATGAAGTGTTTTATTGCGGCGAATCAGTGCTTAACAAAGCCTATCGCGGCTTGGGCATCGGCGTCCGCTTCTTCGAACAACGCGAAGCCCATGCCGAAGATTTAGGCGGCTTCAAACATATCACCTTCTGCTGTGTTGAGCGTCCACTTGACCACCCGCGCCGGCCAGCCGATTACGTGCCGCTAGACGCTTTCTGGAACAAGCGCGGCTACGTCAAACATCCCGAGCTGAAAACCACTTACACCTGGAAAGATCTCGACGACACCAGCGAGACCGCTAAACCCATGACTTTTTGGTTGAGAGAAGACCGTGCCTAAAATCGCCAGCGCCCAATACGACATCAGCTTCCTGGAAACCTGGGAAAATTTCGCAGCCAAGGCCCGCCGCTGGGTCAAGGAAGCCGCCGAGAACCAAGCCGAGATTCTGCTGTTCCCGGAATATGCCTGCATGGAATTGGCCTCCTTGTTTTCGAAGGAAGTTTATTCTTCGTTGAACGGCCAACTGGATGCCTTGCAAACCTTGCTGCCGGGCTATCTGGACCTATTCAAAACCCTGGCCGCCGAATACCGGGTTTACATCCAGGCCGGCACTTACCCTGTCAAACACGCCAACGGCGAGTTCCGCAATCACGCTTATTTCTTTACCCCGCAAGGCGACGTGGATTATCAAGAAAAGCTGACCATGACGCGCTTCGAGAACGAGCAATGGCATATTTCCCGCGGCTTGGACATCAAGTTATTCGATACTGTGTTCGGTAAAGTCGCGATCAACATTTGCTACGACAGCGAGTTCCCACACTATGCCCGCCAACAAGCCGAGCGCGGTGCCAGCTTGATTTTGGTGCCGAGCTGTACCGATACCGAAGCCGGCTATTATCGGGTGCGCATCGGTTGCCAAGCCCGCGCCTTGGAAAACCAATGCTACGTAGTACAAGCCTCATTGGTCGGTAACGCAGATTGGTCGGAAGCGGTGGATGTGAACTGCGGTGCGGCGGCGATTTACACGCCGGTAGATCGTGGATTTCCGAATAACGGCATTCTGGCGATTGGCGAATACAACCATGTTCAATGGGTCTACGCCGATTTGGACCTCTCCGCCGTCGACATCGTCCGTCAGGAAGGTCAGGTGTTTAATTACCGGGATTGGCCTAAGCAATTCGATTGCCGCTAGGCACTCACAACCCTTTTCTAACCAGTACGCCAGGCAGCACGAGGCCTGGCGTACTGGATAATCTCGCATTTCGATCCAACAAAACGCCGATCAATTAAGACATTTCAGCTCGATCTCATCGTGCATCATCAAGGCCACTTGCTTTAACAAAGCTTATCTCCTTGGTTTTTGCGCCAATTCTCCTAAACTTGCGTAATGCCGAAAAAACAGTGCCCGCAATAGCCAAGCCCGGTTATTATTGAGGTGTTGTCCATTTACACGCCCCGGCGGAGATATGCATGCTTGACTCAATCGCTCTTGATATCCAGGCTCTGGTCAATCTGCTAAGCAGGTTAAGACCGGAATTGCTGGATCAAATTTGCGCGAAACATCCCGGTTACACCGAAACCCTCAGGCCCGGAAAATTAATGGGGCAAGACAGCGATTCGCAATCGCAGTTGCTGGTCGATTTAGCCATGAGCACCAAAGGCCTAGTCAAGCAGGAGTGTTTGAGTATTTATAATTTGCTGAGCGTGCGTTTGCGAGGTTCGGTGCGCTTACGTCTGATCGGCAGCACCATCGCCACCTTGTCGGCCGGCGCATTGATAGCAGCCTTGACTCAGGGAATACCCAAGTTGGTACTGGCGTTTGCCGTATTGACTGTATTTGCCGCGGCATTCATGCTGGTGGGTGAATGCCTGGAAGGTTATTTCGGCCGACAGCGCGGCTTGCGAGAAATGCAGGATAGGCTGCTGAAAAACCTATTGGAAGTAGCCGATATTGAAGCCGAGTTGCGTCTGATGGAGTTCCGCGGCAATTTCGACGGCATCGAACCGCAAATCCGCAAATTAAATACCGTCGCGATTACCAGCCAGCAAATCCAACATTTGGTCGGCTAAGTGCATTTCCAGGCGTAAAACTTAAACTTCAGACCTAGCCTCGCCAGACCGACAGATACCTGACTTCAGTAGCGAAGCTTCAAATCGCACGCCCCAACGAATCGACTAGACAGCGAATTGTCTTCACTGGGAAATTGGTTCACATCGACACCGCAACCCAAGTTCACCGGCCGGCTTTTGCGTTTTTCAGTCGGTTTAAGGTTTGCCGTGCCGCGCCCGGTATTACTCAACAAAAGATTCGAGCTATCAGTGGCGTCGGCTGTCAGCGCTTGGTCCGATGGGGTCAGAATTAACGCGGAGGGCGTGTCGAAGCTTTCTGGAGGCGGTGCATCCGCAAAAACGTTTAGCGCACAAATAACTAGCAAGCCGCCGATGATGGCGGAAACTGGTTTGGACTGCTTTAGAAACGAAAAATCATGGGCTTTCATGATTTCCTCCTGTTCCAAAGTTGGCATTATGAGCTCGGCAAACAAACCCTCCTTCTACATGAGTTTGTCCAACCTGCTCGGTCTAAGCTATCTGCCGGTAGCGGCCAAAATTGTTGCGACGACTAACAATCCGCTCTAGCAAATGGGGTTCTATCTAAACATTGATCGCTTAACACATTTTTAATTGGTTACTGCGAACCAGGCTGCAAATACAATCCTGGAAACGTCACTAATAATAGTCCGATCACGGTTAATTGGCGAATTTTAAAACGCTTAGTTGCAAAATTTTTCTTATGATAGTCAATTAGTTGACAAACAAATCTCATAAATTTTCGAGCATAATTGATGCCAAACCACTAGGATACACACCAAACTAGGCAGCAAATTCATTGCAAGCCGGGTTTGCTGTACTCAGGCCTTCGCTGAAAATCTTGGAGTGTGCCACAGGCACACAAACTGAGGCTGTAAGGAAATAGCGATCAGATGTGTATAAGCTCATTGGAAGATGATGGTAGGCCCATCAAAGTCTGTTGTCGGAAACTGGCTTTAAACCACCTCAAGCTGCTTGTATTAAGAGTGCAGGTAGTGAGCGTTGAGGAAAAGCTAATTCATAATTAGTAGGTAGGGTACAGAGAGACGAGTTAAACCGAACCTATGTTGACGCGTCGTTATTCAGAGATTTGACATCAAAACCAGGGGCGTCCAAGACTCTTGGGATTAGCCTGTAAGCGAATCCGAAGGCTGTGCAGGCGGTGTCCGGCGTATAGTGGGCGTGACTCTGTACTGGGCTTTCAATGGGAACTGTGGGAACCAGTCATCATGATGCTAAGGGAGAAATGCAAATAACTCAATTTATGAGCATGAGAGTACCGATGCGTGATACTGGGGCGGAGTTGCCCGTAGTAGCGAGGAAACGTTTGTAATGAACGTGGAGCGAAGGGGCAACATCAGGCAGCCTTTGTTGATGTCACAACTGTCTAATGGCAGGAGGATGATGTGAGCGGGGCAAAGCCATTTGTCATCTCAAAAGGACAAGTCATGCGCGCATTTGAATTGGTGAAAGCCAATGCCGGTGCCGCTGGCGTTGATAAGCAATCGTTAGCAGATTTTGAAAGAAATCTGAAAGCCAATCTTTACAAGCTATGGAACCGGCTATCGTCTGGCAGTTACTTCCCGCCGCCTGTGAAAGCGGTAGCCATACCAAAGAAAGCGGGCGGCGAACGGATTTTGGGCATACCCACCGTGAGTGATCGTATTGCTCAAATGGTCGTCAAGCTGGAGTTTGAACCCCAGGTTGAGCCGCACTTTTTGCCTGACTCGTACGGATACAGGCCGAATAAGTCAGCATTGGATGCGGTGGGCGTCACGCGAGAACGTTGTTGGCGTTACGACTGGGTGCTTGAATTTGACATCAAGGGGTTGTTCGACAATATACCGCACAATTTATTGCTTAAAGCGGTCTATCAACATACGGATACACCCTGGGTGAGGTTATATATTGAACGTTGGTTGACGGCGCCGATGCAGATGCCAAATGGAGAGTTGATCAGTCGGGGAAAAGGCACGCCACAAGGTGGGGTTGTCAGTCCCGTGCTCAGTAATCTGTTTCTGCACTATGTATTCGACAAATGGCTGCAAACTCATTACCCGAATACAGTCTGGTGCCGTTATGCCGATGATGGTCTGGTGCACTGCTGTAGCGAGGCGGAAGCCCAACGTATGCTGGAAGTATTGAAACAACGCTTTCAGTCCTGTGGACTTGAACTTCATCCGGTGAAAACCAAGATCGTTTACTGTAAAGATGGTAGTCGCAAAGGGCAATATGAGCATACATCCTTTGATTTTCTCGGATATACGTTTAGACGGCGACTTTGTAGGAATCGTAAGAGAAACAGCGTGTTTGTAAACTTTACGCCCGCAGTGAGTAAAGCGGCGCTGAAGTCAATGCGGCAAAAGATTAGAACGTTACGGGTGCGAACACGTACCGAGTTGAGTTTGGGAGAGATCGCTAAATGGTTGAATCCCATCATCAATGGGTGGCTAGCCTATTATGGTTGTTATACCCGCTCAGCGTTGTACGGACTGTGTCGCCACGTGAATATGACTCTGGTGAGGTGGGCGAGGCGTAAGTTCAAGCCGCTTCGCCAGCACAAGATCAAGGCTATGATGTTTCTGGCGAAGATTGCTGATCAATATCCAAACTTGTTCGCTCATTGGCGAGCGGGAATGATAGGTGCGTTTGCCTGATGGGAGCGGTATGAATCGAGAGGTTCACGTACCGTTCTGCGAGAGGCTGCGGGGGAAGTGCCTGCGGTCTACTCAACAACGGAGCGCCAGCGAAGTGAAGATTTTTAGTCCCCGATAGCCGTAGCGCCGGGCGGGTTTTCGCAGCGAAGCGGAGAAAACCTGCAAGGCATCGCGACACGGCGTTAAGTCATGCGAGAGCCGATGTTTCGACCCCTTGTTGGGTCGGAACGAGGTGACGCGGACGAATCGGGGCGCCGAAGGCATAAGCCGTCGCGTAATTTTTGCCGATTTTTTCCAGCAGGATGCCCGAAAAAATCTTTCGGCAAAAATAGCGACTCCCCGGTTCTCATAAATCCTGTGAAAACCAAACTACCCCCTTTCCCCAAATCAGTTAGACGGATTTAGGGCATGGCAACGTTGACCGGCCTGCCCAGTTTGGCAAACCGCTTGAGCAGTGCCGCTTTATGCAACAAAGCCGATTCAGTTGCAGATAATGTCGGCTTGAATGCCCGTCAGCGGCATTTAATCCTGGTCGAAATTTGTGCTGATTGCTGGTTTACGCGTTTTCGATTGCGAGTCGCAACAGCTAAGTAACACTTCCACTCAACAACTGTTGCCCTACAAACACCTCCTAAACACAAGACCCGGGAAATTGGTGCTCAGCAAGCAATTCAGCAGTTAATACCAACTAAAATCCCTCGCTATCCGCTCGCGCCTAACCCAACTTTCGCCCTAAAAACAATCGATAAATAAACCACTTAGCGTTCTTACCTGCCATCCATACCAAACATAGCGACGCTATTCGACAATCTGGCACAGCTCGTGCTGTATTGGAAATCAACAGCACTAATCAAAGCTTATTTAGCGTATCAAACAGCCGCCTACTTAGCGCGGCACAACAGGGAATATGGCATTTATATTTAAGAAATGGGGAACAGTGGCATGAGCAGTCCTTTAGCGACTTTTAATAAATTTGCACCGGCGGGCGCTCCCGCAGATTGGGACGCAGCGGACGTTGTTTCGTTAAAACCGTCTGTCGCTCAATTGTCCGAAGGTTTAACGCATTCGCGAGTCGCAGTTGCCTTGGGGGATTTTAAGTACGTCACTGAAACGCGCGATCATAAATGGGTAGATTTTTTACTAATCGGCGTGCTGACTATTTTTATCCACAACACCGTGGTCAATCACTTTAGCGGCGCGGCGTTTGAGCAGGAAATTGTGGAGCCGATCAAGCCTGAGACCAAAGTCCAAATCACGCTGACAAGACCACAACCCAAACCGGTGCCCCCACCGCCACCCTTGGTCAAACCTAAGCCACCCACTCCCAAGGTAGTACCACTGAAACCGCAAAAGCCTAAACCCGTGGAAAAAGTGGTAGAGCAAGCACCCGCGCCCGATCCGACTCCGGTAGTAGATACCGCGCCGGCAGCGCCTACCGCACCGCCAGCCCCGCCGGCGCCAGTGGTTGAAGAAAAAATCACCGAGCCGGTAGCCGACGCGGCTTACCTGCACAACCCACTGCCCGAATATCCGGAAGTCGCGCAAGAACGTGGCTGGGAAGGAAAAGTGGTGATGAAAGTACACGTGCTACCCGACGGCACCACCGATAGCGTTACCGTCAGCAAATCCAGCGGCCAGAAAATCCTGGACGATGCTGCCGTCAAAGCCGTTCTCAAGTGGTCTTTCGTGCCGGCCAAACGCGGCGATACGGCGATTGCCCGCTACACCACGGTTCCATTCACTTTTAAATTGTAATTATTTTTTGAGGATCAAAAATGTCTGATATCGCAACCAATGTCATCGTCGATGGCACCCTGAACACCTTAATCGCCGCCTCGGTAGTAACCTGGGGCTTAATCCTGATCAAAGGCGTGCAACACATCCGCATTTCCTATCACAACCGCCGTTACAACAAGGAGTTTTGGAGCGCTCCTAATATTCAGGCCGCCGCGCATCTGGAAAACCAGGATGGCCCGGCTGCCCGAGTCGCCGGTATCGGTTTTTCCACATTGATCGAGACTGACGGCGGTGCGTCTACCCATGATCTGGAACACACCTGGGACAGACAGGAGTTGCTGGACAGACGCTTGCGTCAGCAAATGCAAAAAGAACGTGGCTCGCTGGAAAGCGGTCTGGCGGTGCTGGCGACCATAGGCAGTATCTCGCCGTTCGTGGGTTTGTTCGGTACCGTGTGGGGCATCATGGGCGCCTTGACCAATATCAGCAAAACCGGTTCGGCCAGTTTGGAAGTCGTTGCGGGTCCTATAGGTGAAGCGTTGATTGCTACGGCAGTGGGTATTGCGGTCGCGGTACCGGCGGTTGTGGGTTACAACTTTTTCATCCGCCGCAATAAAGTGGTTTGGGCCTTCCTGGACGACTTTGCTATCGACTTTGTGCATTTGGCCCTGAAAAGCTCATTCATCATCGAACGTGCCGGCAGCAAACCGGCATCAGCGGCAGCTTCCGCACGTTTGACCGATGTCAGCGGCGGCAAAAAATCCAGCATCAAAGACACCCATGAAGAATTAATCGCGAAAGAGGCGCACGCATAATGGCATTTAATACTAAAGACGACGGCGGCGATGACGTAATGGGCGAAATTAACGTTACGCCCCTAGTGGATGTGATGTTGGTGCTGCTGGTGGTGTTTATCGTCACCGCCCCTTTGTTAACCCAGGCCGTACACGTCAATCTGCCGAAAACCGCTGAAACCGCGCCACCGGACGACAAAGCGGCGTCTTACTTGAGTGTCGATGCCCAAGGCAAAATCTACATCGATAAACAGGAGTTTCCGCTGGAAATCATCGAAGGCGAATTGCGCAACCGCTTGGCGGCTAACCCGGAGTTTGCTTTAAATCTGAACGCGGACGACGCGGTGCAATACGGCATTGTCGCTAAGGTGATGTCATCCATAGAAAGAGCCGGCGTCACTAAGCTGTCGGTTCTGACCGTTCCGCAATAAATCATGAACTGGCCGGGTAACAAGTTTGCCCGGCTGGTTAATCGCGGCGGCGAAGGCTGCGGCACCAGCACAACCCGAACCACGCCAAGACCAAGGATGCCGCTGCTGCGTCCAGGTTTTATTTGCGTTTAGGCACAAACTTTTAGGAGAACTTTAGGATGGCGCGCAAGACCGCTCAAGACTTTCATCCAGAAGCGTTACAAGCTTTTGATAAATACGTGCATGGCGATATTTCCCGGCGGGACTTTTTATCATCGGTGCCTAAATACGCCCTACTCGGCCTGACCGCCGAAGCCCTGCTGGAAGCACTTAACCCGCGCTTCGCCGAAGCCAAGCAAGTAGCAGACGATGATCCGCGCATTAAAGCCACCTATGTGGAATACCCCTCCCCGCATGGTAACGGCAAGATTCGCGGTTACTTGGTACAACCGGCCAAAGCCGCCAACAAACTACCAGTGGTGCTGGTTATCCACGAAAACCGGGGTTTGAATCCGCATATCCAAGACATCGCTCGCCGCCTGGCGCTGGATAATTTCATTGCCTTCGCACCGGACGCGCTGTTTACCTTGGGCGGTTATCCGGGCGATGAAGACAAGGCCCGCGAATTGTTCCAAAAACTGGATAAGGAAAAAACCCAGGCCGACTTTTTGGCGGCAGCGCAAGCCATTAAAAAGCTGCCGCAAAGTAACGGCAAGCTCGGCGCGGTAGGTTTTTGCTACGGCGGAGGCATCGTCAACTTCCTGGCCACCCGTCTGCCGGATCTGGGCGCTGGCGTACCGTTCTACGGCGCCCAACCTGCCGCCGATCAGGCCGCAAAAATCAAAGCCCCTTTACTGATCCATTACGCTGGCGTCGACGACCGCATCAATGCTGGCTGGCCGGCTTATGAAGCGGCCCTGCAAAAAGCTGGCGTCAATTACGAAGCCCACACCTATCCGAGCGTGCAACACGGCTTTAACAACGACACCACCCCACGCTACGACGCCGCTACCGCCAAGCTGGCCTGGGACAGAACCATCAGTTTCTTCAACGCTTACTTGCGCGACAGCTAAACCGCCGGGAGGATTTCAATGAAAGTGGAAGTGCATATTTGGGATTGGCCATTACGACTGTTTCACTGGTTGTTGGTAGTAGCCGTGGTTGGCGCTTACGCCACCGGCAAACTGGGCGGCAATCTGACCGACTGGCATGCTCGCTTCGGCAGTTTGATTTTGGGCTTGCTGGTATTTAGATTGATCTGGGGCTTCATCGGCACTACCCATGCCCGTTTCGCCAGTTTCTTTCCGACTTTTTCGCGGCTAGTGGAATACGTCAAAGGCGAATGGCAAGGCGTCGGCCACAATCCGGCCGGTGCCATAGCGATTATCGCCTTGCTGGCGGTGTTGAGTTTTCTGGCTATCACCGGCTTGTTCGCTAACGACGATATTGCTTTTGAAGGTCCGCTGTTTCATGCCATCGACAAAGAGGTCAGCGATAAATTGAGCGGTTGGCATATTTTTGCAGTGAATATCCTGCTGGGCTTGGTCGCGGTGCATGTCAGCGCGATTGTCTTGTACCAACGCCTGAAAAAAACCAATCTGGTCGGCGCCATGCTGACCGGCAAAAAACAACTGCCCAAATCCTTGGCACCCTCCCCGATCAAACCCGTCGGACCGTTTCGTTTTGTGATCACCTTGTTGATCGCGGCAACCGTAGTCTGGGGCGTTTGGAGCAGCGGTTTTGTGAATTATCTGGCGCCATTGGCCAGCTTCCAAACGGCTACGGCCAATCCAAAAACCTAAACGTTACTTTTTCTACAACACCACAAGGAGTTAACCCCATGAAATTGAAACTGATAATCACACTGGCGCTGGGCGCTGTCACGACAGCGGCTGTGGCCGGCGACATAGAAGACCAGATCCGCTTCCGCCAATCCGCCTACTCGTTCTTGGGCTGGAATACTGCGAAAATCAAAGCGCAAGCAGCTGACCATCCGGAAACCTTTAATAAAGATCAGGTGATCGCTGCCGCGAATGCTGTTGCCGCGGTCGCCAATTCCGGTCTACTCAGCCTTTACGGCCCGGGCACCGATAAAGGTACCGGCTGGAAAGCGACGCGTCTGAAGCCGGAATTCTTCGAAAAACAGGACGAAGTGAAGGAAATCGAAGCGACGTTCATCAAGGAAGCCAACGAATTGCAAAAAGTGGCGGCTAACGGCGACGTAGCGGAAATCAAAGCCCAATTCGGCAAAGTTGGCGCATCTTGCAAAAGCTGCCACGATTTGATTCGGGTTCGCGAATAAATACATCTGCCCCGAACGCCAAAAATCCATGAGGCTTTAAGGCATTTCTAGACAGCAACTCGGCTTACCGGGACTTGTCCGAACCCTATTTGGACGAGTTCCGCATCTAAAAGTATGGACAGAAACACCAATTCGATCATGTTGACCAGAGGGTCGGATTGGGTTTGACCACTTCCCTAAAAACGGCATGCCTGGCTTAGTGCCTGCATTTCTAATCTTGGCATATTAACTTCAAATATTATCGTTTTATTTAATGAGTTAGTTTCGCTAACCTTTGCGTTTATCAGCAAACCATCAGTTACTAGGGACTTACTGGACAGATACTCATGCCTTTACAACAATTAGTCGAATATTTTAACGATAGACTGGAGCAAGAACACAATAACGGCTTACGGCCATTTGTGCTGGACAACGGCGCGGTGCACGGGATATTCGGCCCGATCTGCATCGGTAGCAGATTGTCGCCCCTGCGCCAGACTTTGCGCACAGCAAATGTTATCGGTCACATTGCGCAACTGAACGTATCCACTATCAACAAACAGACCATTGAAAGCAGCGAACTGGAACAATACCTGGCCCTGCCCCAGGCCGAACAAGCCAATGTCGAATCCATCATCAATTTCGACCGGATGTCACGAGCCGTACACATGCTGAACTATTTGCCGCAAGCACATCTGGACGAATTATTGTTTCTGGAAGTCGACCCGCGGCATATACTCGGGGTCAAAGAGGATCATGGCGCTTATTTTGAAGAAGTGATAGTAGCTTGCGGCCTGCAAACTGCCAATGTCGCCATCACATTGACTGCAAACAACGCTTATGCCGGTTTTTACCAATTGCTGCTAAAAGGCCTGAACAACTATCAACGCCGCGGCTACCAATTGGC
This sequence comes from Methylomonas sp. 2F7, assembly GCF_057126975.1. NCBI lineage: Bacteria > Pseudomonadati > Pseudomonadota > Gammaproteobacteria > Methylococcales > Methylococcaceae > Methylomonas > Methylomonas sp. 2F7. Next base: position 2,089,271 of record NZ_CP195203.1, on the reverse strand, counting down.
GTTGAAGTTTGATTATCACTCGCTGGAAAAATCGGCCTTCGAGCTCATCACCCGTGCGGCGCCCAACTTTGTCGGTATCTCGGCGCTGGAATTGGACCGTATCCGCGACAATAAACTTCTGGAAAAACTCCAACAGTTAAGCAGTTTGGCAAGATCGATCAACAGCCAAAGCTTCATGCTGCAGATCGACGACAAACGCACAGCGGCATTGGCTCGCAATACCGGCTTCGAGTTGGTACAGGGGGACTATTTCGAACAAAGCGTCCAGTTATCTGCGGCCAACGGCTAATGAAATAGTTTAATCATGCCGGACATTTCACAGGACACTCTTTATACCGTCTTTTGAGGTGAATATGAGCGAGAGCAACCAACACAAACGTCCCGAATATAATTTGTAATTAGTGTTATGGTTCACGCCGCTTGTCGAATGAGTTGAAAAAGCAAGGATTTGCTGTTGGGCGATATAAAACGCGTCAGGTGATGCTGCAACTCAAGCTGAAAGTGCGCTATCCCAAACGCTATCAATCGACAACGGATAGCAATCACAATGAGGCCATTTTTCCCAATCATCCAGATCGGTAACTTAACGTCGTAAAACCCAATCAAGTTTAGGCGACCGGCATCATAAGCGTCCTCAGCATTTGCCGCCTATTGTTTTAACGTAGGCTTTTCCTCTAATTTCACTTGCTTTGTTTCTAAAGCAGGATCCCTGCCAGAATCGCGCTGGTTTTTCAAAGCTTCCCAAGCGACAATAGCCAATGGGAATGACATAGACCACCAACGACCAATCGATACTTGTCGAAGGTTTCCATCAACAGTGCTTCTATAAACCAGGTTCTGACCTTTGCCATGGCAAACAAACGCAGTCCTAAGTAATCATCAAAAGCCATATGCTGTCCAGGTAGCAAAGCTTTAGCGGTACGGGGGTCGAATTGCATTTTGGCATAGGCTTTTTGAAGCGAATGATGGCGCGCGGCTAACCGGAAAAAACCCAGTCTAAAAGGTGAACTACAGGTAAGTTTTCATAAGTGTCGATAATATTATGCTCAACATAAAACAAACAAATATTACTTAGGCGTAATCTGCTTACAAATGAAGAACCAGAAAACACAAGGCACCAAGCAAGACGAGAAAATGCAACACACGCCGATGATGCAGCAGTGTATTACCTATGAAATATAAGGATTTTTTTTACTAAACATAATTTACTATACTAAAACCTATACTGTCACTAATGAAACGCCTCATCGTCTCAACTCCTTGGCTTTAGATGCCAGCTCTTCACAACACACTCTTTTTTATCGAAAAACTTCACACTGAAATTAAGATGTTTTTCTACTGACTCCGCACCGGTGCGGCTCGCCACTAAAGTCCAAGTCGCTTACATTGGCTTAGACTCATTATCGGATGGCATGTTTGGCAGCGCCATTGGTTCGATTCTGTTGGCAGATCTGGCCGCCGTCGCTGGCAATCGCTACAACTATGGCGTCTCGGAACGGCCCGTGGATGCCCTTGTCCAAGAGGCGACGGAAGTCTCATCAATGATCTCTTCATTCAGGTCTTGAACAAAGGCCGAGGCGCCAAGATTCACCCGTTCGTCGCCACGGAGCCCTGTTGTTCAACTTGATGTTCTGGTTATTGGATAGTGATGATGATTGGCTTTTTGGTGCAAATAAGGAATCTCATACCCACCACACCGCGCAACGCTGGTTTGATCACTTGTTCGTTACTACCGGCATTCGAGAAAGTGTTTTCCGCTACTTCATCTTAGTTGATGTCGACGACCGGGAACGCTTGGCTTATTCCGGCTATTTGTTGCGGAAGAAATCGGCGCAAGTCGACTAAGCGTAGGTGTTCACCCAGGCCCGAGCCGCAGGCATCAATGATACGCCTGCTTACCCACTCTTCGCCCTGGAGGTGAGCGTAAAAGCTAAATCTTTTTTTCAAAGGGTGGCAAAGGTTATCGTCACCCTGCCCGGCCTTCCTCGCACCCCGGGCTTTACCTTGGCAAGGCAGTTCGACTGCTTTCCGCTTACACCAAAGGCAGATAAACATCCGTAACCTGTTCGTGTTCCAGCGTTTCAGGCACCCGTTTGATGTAGTGGAAAAACAGCGGAAAATCGCGCAGTTCCTCGCCGCTTTCCGGCAACCACTCCCGGTAGAGGTAATAAACACTGTCGCTAATGCGGTCGGTCGAGCCGATATGGCGCACCACCGCGCAACGTCCTTCCGAAATCCGTTTGTTAACCACCCCTTGCGAATTTGCCGGCACAGGTTGCTTGACCTCGCCACAAACATCGAAACGAAATGCTTCCGGCGGCGTGACCGCCGGATCGTCATACGCGATACCAAAAGTACAGCTACTGGCAACCGGTGACAAGCCACTTTGCTTGCGCCAGTCGATGAATTTTCTGACCGAATCCATCACAAGGGTATGTGATCCACGGTGCTCCAAGACTGCGATCATGGTTTCTGAAAAATCGACGATTGTTACCTTCATCTGGGGAGTCCTAATTCGTTTGGGTAATTGCATGCGCTCGTTCCAAGGCTGCCATGCAGGCTGCGTTCTGAATTGAGTGGGCGTCTGTCCGAAGCATTTTTTGAACGCGCGGGAGAACGATTCCGCATTGCCGAAACCGGTTTCCAACGCAATGTCGGTAATGCGGCGCCTCTCCTGAAATACCAGTTGGTACGAAGCCTTGCGTAGTCGCAATAACTGAATGTAACGCGTCGTACTCAATCCGGTGTAAGCGGAAAATTGCCGTTGAAAGTGAAATCGGGAAAAGTTTGCCTGTTTGCTCAGTTCGTTTATCGACAGCGGCTCGAACAGATGCTTGTCTATGTAATCGAAAACCCGATCAAAGCGCGTCGCATAAGCCGTGCTGGCCGTTTTGTTGTTCAACTCAATACCTCCTCAATCGAGATGCACTGTAACAAGCTTCGATAAATGCCGCCTGACTGAGCGTGCTAAGTTGACATGAGGGATGCATAGAACAAATGGCTGGCGCATCGGCCCAAGCACCGCGCTTAATCACCCGCCCGCCCTGGGTTGACGATCAATTTACCGTGACCTAGGCGCTCGAACAGAGCTGAACTATCGCTGCTCAATTTCCAGAGTCATAACGTCTGGCTCTACCTCCAGACCGGTAGATTGAGCCGCCCGCAGCACCAATACTTTCCCGAACGTCTGCAAGCCCACCACCTCCTGCAACACTAACCCGCTCTGATCGAACAGGCGCAGCCATTCCGTCAGCGTCCGTTCCCGACCATGCGTATTGACGAACATCTGCATATCGAACGCGGCCGTGGCGATGTCGGTCCGGCTGTCCGGAATCAGGATTTCCATCACGGCGATGGTCGCATCGTAGCCTGAGGCGGCGCTCGCCACGTTGGATAAAGCGGCGACGCAGGCACCGTCGTCGAAGCCGTGCAACACCGCGCACAGCAGGTAAATATCCTTGTCGCTGTGCGCCTTGGGCACGGATTGCAGCAGGTCGCAGGCTTCGAAGCTCATGCGTTGCAGTGCGACACCCTCGCCCTGGTCTTTCCAGAACTGCTCCGCGCCGCGAATGACCTGTTCGCGGTCGGCTACCAGCGCCTTGAGATGCGGATGGCGTTTGAGTATGGCGAGCGATTTTGCGCCCTCGGAGCCGCCGACGTCGATGATGCGCTCGAAGCGCGACCAATCGAAGTCGGTGGCGAAGCTGTCGCCGGCCAAGGCTTCGACGCTATCCATCGCCTGCGCGAACAGCGTGTCGAATTCCGGGTTGCGGTCCATATACGAGTAAAACGCCTGCCCGTGCGCCGATTCGAACGGCACGCCGCCGCTACGTACGCCCTGCTCCAATTGCTCGAACCACGGCCGGCTCATTTCCGGCGAGTTGTGCATCAGCACCATCGCGCGAACGCTGCGAGGATGATCCGGGCACAAGCAGAACGAAAGCTTGTTGTTACGGAAGCGACGCGGCGAGACTTCCTCGAACACGCCCATCGCCGCCAGCATGCGCAGCAAGCGGTAAAGCGCATCGGCATCAGCGTCAACGCGTTCGGCCAAGGTATCGACGCTCGCTTCGCTATCGGCCAGCGCGCCGGCGATGTCCAGCCGCGCGGCGACATACAGCACCCGCGATTGCCAGAAGGCCGAACCGATCTGGATCAGGCGGAACGGCGGCGGCACGAATTTGTTGGGCAGATTTTGCAGCCAGGCGCCGAATCGGGCGATTTTCGCGAAGCGGCGCACCGCGCCGGCGTTGTTTTGCAGCGTCATGTCATGCTCCCGATTTCGCAGCGGCCATGCCCGCCGCCAACAGTTTGCCGTTGAGCGCGGCGAGTTCGTCGAGGAAGGCATCGTCCATCTGCCCGCCCATCTGTTCCTCGAAGATGTCTTTCAGCAGCATGGGCATCATGGCAAGGCTGACGAAAGCCATCCGCGCCACGTCGGGATTGAGCGCCTGATCGACCTGCCCGCTCGTCTTCAGCTGTTCCAGCCGCCGCGCGCCACCGCTGCGGCCACGCTCCAGCAATTGCAGGATGAAACGCCGGCCCGGCCCGTGGTTGAGGGCGAGCACTTTGAGGATAAGCTTGGGAAACTCGGGATGCCGGCGCATGGTGTCGTAATAGAAGCACAGATATTCGGTGAAGCCGCCGGCGTCGGACAGCGTATCGCTGTCGAGCATGTCCAGGATGGGCTTGAGCGTCTCACGTATCATCTCTTCATAGAGACCTTCCTTGTTGCCGAAGTAATAACGGATCATCGAGACGTTCACGCCTGCCTTGTCGGCAATTGCACGAGTGGTAACCTTGTGGTATTCGTCGGCAAGGAAACACTCCAGCGCCGCCTTGAGCAGTCGCGCGTAAACCGGATCGGAAATATCGTTCATCAAAAAAACTCCTGCAATACATGATGGCGGCAGGTTAGCACCGGCGGCGCGAGGGCCATAAAGTTTTCGCCAATCAAGATGCGGGGTTTGATTGAACGGTAGCCGTTCGCAATCAGCGTAGCAAGCGAACCCCAAGCAGCATACAGCCCACGGCAAAGGTGAAAATCCCAAAGATAGACACGAATACCGAAATCGCAGGCCCCAGCGCATATACCAAGGCTCCGGCGAAGATCAATACCGCCGCGGGTTTGGGATAGATAGTCGAACGATACAGCGACAGACAAAACAACACGATGCCGATCAATATCGTCACGGATGCCGAAATTCTAAACGCCAACACCGCCGGATCGTTTTTTATGATGGCGTCCCTTAACAGAAAGGCGGTTTCCGGATAGCGGGCGATGACGGGATAAAGAAACAGCTCCCAAGTGACCTTGCAAGCCTGTAATAAATAAGCCACCTCGACGAATAAAAAACCCACGACACCTTGCACGCCGGCCGTGGCACGCATTTTGGCATAAACGGCGTAGAAACCGACCAGCAACGCTAACACGCCGGCGAAGGCTACCCCAGCCGGGGCTGCGCACGACCTCGGCATAGTCGAAGGTTCCCGTCCCTAACGGTAACAAGATCGGAAACAATACTGCATAGGCGCTGAGCAATAGCGATCCCACCATGATAGTGATGCCACCGAGTTTTTCGAAAACGTGCATATTCCTTTTCTCTGTTTCTATTGATTGTCGGCCAACAACCCTTAGCTGCCGATGGATGCATATTTTTGCTGATCGCTTTGGACTTACACTTAATTTTAAGAAAAATAAATTTCTACAGTATTGTGTACAAAAATTAGCTTCCCAATATCTCTCACGGACTGTGTTAACTTACAAAAAACAGTAATAAAGTTTCTAACTCAGTTTATTTTTGTTGAACAAAAGCATTTAAAAGCATCTATGAAAGTATTTTCTTCATCAGTTGAAACAAGTCTCACACATCGAAGGTTGAATTTAGCTCGTGAGCAAGCAACATATATCAACTGCAAATTTTTTTCCTTTTTTTTAAGATCGGTCTCATCAGGATCAAAAGCTGAGCGAAAGTTGTATTCATTCCAAAAATACTCGTCAAGAACTACCAGTACATTATCAATTCCCGTACCTTTGGTCTTATGCATTGATATATATGGCGTTTGCTCATCCTCGTATTTGAAATAATTGAGCACCTCAGCAAATGTAACCTTATCTGAAAAAAGAGCTTCAAAAAATTGTTTTTGTTTTAAATTTCGCTCTTGTTCTTTGAAAGCATCCTCATCAATCTCAGGTTGCTTTTTTTGCATTTTAACTAGTGTGTGCCCATCATTATTATAGTTAGCTTCGAATTTTGCGAAATTGGTATCTTGATTTATTTCCTCCAAAAATTTTTCGGCTCTATTCTTATATGCCGCGTATGATTCTGACTCTTTCAACAGTTTCGATCTGAAGGCAGTTTCAACTGTTTGTACTGCACCTTTGTCTGAATTAATGATGGCTTGTATATTAGTGCTGATGCTTATCTTGTCTGCAACGGTCTTAATTGATAGTCCAGATTTTTTTAACTTTGAAAGAATAAAGTTGTGGTTTTTAGTTTTATACGCATTGCATATTTCAAATAAGTCTAGAAGTTGCAGCCTCGTAAATATTTTTGTAAATTCTTCTTTTGGCTCTAAATATCTATCTGAAAAAACTTTGTACAGCTTAGGAAAACCAGCTTTTATGGAAACAGCTTTGTTACTCAACAATAATATTTTTGAATCGTTATTAAAAGATGCTTCCTCGATTAAAGTATTGAGTGCGTTTGTATATGCCTCTTTATCGGTATCCGAACTCCACGAAGTAGGTTTATCATCATAAATAGAATAAAAAAACTCAACTTTTCCTTGTCGCGCCTCCACAGACTCTTCTTTTCCAGCTATCAATTTTAGTGCTAGCTCTTGATTTAGCCCATCATTTCGAAGCGTATTGATAAACTTAATGACTTGCGGAGAGCACCTAAAGTTATCTTCTTTATCTATTCTTTTTAATCTTCCCGCTTGTACATAATTATTTACATCGCCTATGCCATCTCCATATATTGATTGCATAGAATCGCCAAACAATCCAATCACAGGTTTGTTTCGTGACGGTAACTTTGTTAAAAATAAATCCACTATTTTCTGATGTGTATCCTGATACTCATCGATGAAAATGTAGTCAAACTTATCGTTCAGAATCTTCCCTAAAAGGGGGTATTCATCAATAAGTAAAGCTGCAATATCTAATAAGCCGTCGTGTCCGAACGTAAGATCTTTAAAGTCATTGAAGCGTGTTTCATTGTATTCAATCGATTTAAATCCTTTTTGTTGTATCTCTTCCCTTATTTTATTGTTAAGCTCTAGGATTTTCTCATTCAGGATGCGATTAAATTCTATTGGATTGGCATCGTAAACTTTTTTACCTTCAACCTTATTAACACGCCCCCCAAAGACTAAAAAATATCTAGCAGAATATTTTTCATATACATTTTTATATTTTTCATGTTCTTTACTTTTTTGCTCTTTTTCGTCGCCGTAATTTGTCAGCTCAAGTCTATCCATGAGATTGACTTTAAATAGTTCATAAATCACTTGATGAATATTTTTCTTATAATCTTTTATTAGGGTATTTAAAAAAGAGTGAATAGTGCTAACTACATGCTCACCATCAATCCTAAATTTGATTTCGTCGACTGCTTTATTGGTATGGGTGATACAGGCGATTTTTTTATCAGGATATTCCGTTGAAATAAAATCAATCAATTGCTTCAACGTTTCAGTCTTGCCACAACCAGCACCACCTTGAAGAACAAAGTCATGACCATTAAAAAGGCAATCTTTAATTTTATCTAATGTGTTTATTTTACTAACCATGCCGGGGAGTCGCTATTTTTGCCGAAAGATTTTTTCGGGCATCCTGCTGGAAAAAATCGGCAAAAATTACGCGACCGCTTATGCCTTCGGCGCCCCGATTCGTCCGCGTCACCTCGTTCCGACCCAACAAGGGGTCGAAACATCGGCTCTCGCATGACTTAACGCCGTGTCGCGATGCCTTGCAGGTTTTCTCCGCTTCGCTGCGAAAACCCGCCCGGCGCTACGGCTATCGGGGACTAAAAATCTTCACTTCGCTGGCGCTCCGTTGTTGAGTAGACCGCAGGCACTTCCCCCGCAGCCTCTCGCAGAACGGTACGTGAACCTCTCGATTCATACCGCTCCCATCAGGCAAACGCACCTATCATTCCCGCTCGCCAATGAGCGAACAAGTTTGGATATTGATCAGCAATCTTCGCCAGAAACATCATAGCCTTGATCTTGTGCTGGCGAAGCGGCTTGAACTTACGCCTCGCCCACCTCACCAGAGTCATATTCACGTGGCGACACAGTCCGTACAACGCTGAGCGGGTATAACAACCATAATAGGCTAGCCACCCATTGATGATGGGATTCAACCATTTAGCGATCTCTCCCAAACTCAACTCGGTACGTGTTCGCACCCGTAACGTTCTAATCTTTTGCCGCATTGACTTCAGCGCCGCTTTACTCACTGCGGGCGTAAAGTTTACAAACACGCTGTTTCTCTTACGATTCCTACAAAGTCGCCGTCTAAACGTATATCCGAGAAAATCAAAGGATGTATGCTCATATTGCCCTTTGCGACTACCATCTTTACAGTAAACGATCTTGGTTTTCACCGGATGAAGTTCAAGTCCACAGGACTGAAAGCGTTGTTTCAATACTTCCAGCATACGTTGGGCTTCCGCCTCGCTACAGCAGTGCACCAGACCATCATCGGCATAACGGCACCAGACTGTATTCGGGTAATGAGTTTGCAGCCATTTGTCGAATACATAGTGCAGAAACAGATTACTGAGCACGGGACTGACAACCCCACCTTGTGGCGTGCCTTTTCCCCGACTGATCAACTCTCCATTTGGCATCTGCATCGGCGCCGTCAACCAACGTTCAATATATAACCTCACCCAGGGTGTATCCGTATGTTGATAGACCGCTTTAAGCAATAAATTGTGCGGTATATTGTCGAACAACCCCTTGATGTCAAATTCAAGCACCCAGTCGTAACGCCAACAACGTTCTCGCGTGACGCCCACCGCATCCAATGCTGACTTATTCGGCCTGTATCCGTACGAGTCAGGCAAAAAGTGCGGCTCAACCTGGGGTTCAAACTCCAGCTTGACGACCATTTGAGCAATACGATCACTCACGGTGGGTATGCCCAAAATCCGTTCGCCGCCCGCTTTCTTTGGTATGGCTACCGCTTTCACAGGCGGCGGGAAGTAACTGCCAGACGATAGCCGGTTCCATAGCTTGTAAAGATTGGCTTTCAGATTTCTTTCAAAATCTGCTAACGATTGCTTATCAACGCCAGCGGCACCGGCATTGGCTTTCACCAATTCAAATGCGCGCATGACTTGTCCTTTTGAGATGACAAATGGCTTTGCCCCGCTCACATCATCCTCCTGCCATTAGACAGTTGTGACATCAACAAAGGCTGCCTGATGTTGCCCCTTCGCTCCACGTTCATTACAAACGTTTCCTCGCTACTACGGGCAACTCCGCCCCAGTATCACGCATCGGTACTCTCATGCTCATAAATTGAGTTATTTGCATTTCTCCCTTAGCATCATGATGACTGGTTCCCACAGTTCCCATTGAAAGCCCAGTACAGAGTCACGCCCACTATACGCCGGACACCGCCTGCACAGCCTTCGGATTCGCTTACAGGCTAATCCCAAGAGTCTTGGACGCCCCTGGTTTTGATGTCAAATCTCTGAATAACGACGCGTCAACATAGGTTCGGTTTAACTCGTCTCTCTGTACCCTACCTACTAATTATGAATTAGCTTTTCCTCAACGCTCACTACCTGCACTCTTAATACAAGCAGCTTGAGGTGGTTTAAAGCCAGTTTCCGACAACAGACTTTGATGGGCCTACCATCATCTTCCAATGAGCTTATACACATCTGATCGCTATTTCCTTACAGCCTCAGTTTGTGTGCCTGTGGCACACTCCAAGATTTTCAGCGAAAGTGCCTCCTTAATATAAAGAGGCATTTCCCAGTCTAAATCATCATTAGTTAAAGCTTCGTAGAGTAACGACGAGGCAAAAGCAGATTTTTGTTTACTATCTATGGTTGTTTTTGTTAATTCGTATGTGGATATGCTGTCATCTTTGAAAAATTCTTTGTGCTTCAAGCCCCTCAAATTATCAATTAAAGGCTTTAATTTTTCCCTATTGACGTTCAAAAAAGCATCTTCGAAGCTTCTTGCGTGATAACCATCTTCTTCAATTTGGTACGCAACCTTAACAATTGATTTCGGATCGAATAAGGAGTTTCCCTTCAGTTTTTTATACCATTCAGAAAAGCCTGGATCATCATATTCAGGGGCATCGTAAAAATGCTTTAGGGAGTAGTTGCTTGTGTGGTCAGAATCACTTACACAGCTTGCAGGGTATGTAGTTGTTTCGTTACCATCTTTGCCGGTTGTTGTAGTTTTTTTAGTTGAATCAATATCGGTAATAATTAATGTTTTAATACCCAGAAATTCAAGAAATGGGGCAAATACTTTTGCATTTGCTCCGACTTCTTGTATTGAAATATGCTGTGATACTAATGGAGTCGCATTGCTATGCTTAAACTTTTCGTCGAATTGTTTTATGAAGTATGGAAGTAAAATTCTTTCCGTCGTCCCTTCAATAAAAATTATTTTGTCTGCAAAAAATAGCTCTGAAGACTGAAGCGTTAAGTACTGTACTAAAAATTTAAAATGCTCTTGTTTTTCTGCATATTTTTTTTCTAAGTCATCATGAAAGTTCTTGATTACAATATTTTCATCATTAGTTTTAGACAAATATCTGACGTCTTTAAAATCACACTGTGAGACTATGTGGGACGAATGCGATGTGATTAAAGTTTGAAGATCCTTTGTGTCTTCAATTATTTTTTTTATTTGCTTTGCAAAAACATACTGCATTTGAGGGTGAGTATGTGCCTCAGGCTCTTCAATAAATAAAAGATTGATCGATTTTTTATTTTTTAAAATATTGTATTTCTTAATCTCTATATCTAATAACAGATAGAGAATATTCATATAACCAAGCCCATTCAAATACTCAGGCAATACATGATCATCATCCCCATAAACAACTTGAGAGGAGTTTGAAACTAGTTCATTTGATTGGATGTTCGAAACAACTTTGAGATTCTTTAAATTCAAAAAGTCTTTGGCATTTTTTAAAAAACCATCGAAAACGCTTGCGTATTCTTTTTCTAACACTCCGTCCATTTCAATCATCTTTTGATTGATTGAGGTAAAATCACTTTCGGGTGATTTGCTGTTATCGTTATAGTACTTTGTAGTTAAAGAAGATAATGCTTGTTTATCTCTAGTTGATTCTTCGGAACTAGCCACATTGCGTTTAGCGTGTATCACCTGTAAATTGATGACTTCTTTAAGAATCGTCATATTTTTTTCAACTAACTTCCTATCGCCCCAATTTAAGTCACTTTCATTCTGAAAAACATATAGTTTGTTTTTTGTATACTTGCTGATATTTTTTGAAATATATCTTTCTTTATCTGGGTTTGATTTATCTGAAATGCTTTTTAATAAGTTTAATTTATCAATCGAGCATTCAAAAAGAACATTTACGGTATCTATTGATGGGTCTAAATCCAAAATAAATTCTGACAAATATTCTAAGTTGTCATTGGCATCATATTTTATTTCAACAACCATTTGGATCGCTAAATCACTATCTTCAGTTTCTTCTGTAATCTTTAGAATTTTCTGGCGTTGACATAAGGGGTAATCATCTAAAGTAAATTTACTGTCCTCAAAAAACTTTTGGAAGATAACTATTAGTGAAGTTTTACCGCTATTGTTTTTTCCAATTAAAAGCGATAATCCTTTCTTAACATCTAAGCTCGTGTTTCGTAATAATCGAAAATTTTTTATCTCTATTTTACTGATGTGCATTTATGATCCTTTATATTTTTGTTTTTGCACTCGTTACTTGTATATCATAATCTCTTCAAGGCCGTAAGGCGCAATCCGTAGGGCGTTAAATAGGCGTAGCCGTATTGCGCCGCATGTTGGTCTTTAATGTTTCGGCGCATTACGCATAAAGCTAATGCGCCCTACGCGGCTGGACCGATTAGCGTATTTCATGACTCGGCTAAAATCGTGCAGCCGAGCTTACTGACCAGCGGCGCGAAAGTCGTGCAGCCAAGTTCCGGCGTTTCGCGCCATCTGCTCGTGTTCTTCATCCCGCCATGTCTCGCTTAGCGCAGCCGCGTACCAGTCGCGCATGGCGGGCAAGGCTAGCAAACGAACGACGTATGCTCGGCAAGCCGGAGTCATTTCCAGCCCATAGGTTTGTACGCGAAATGCGACGGGCGCGAAGAAAGCGTCGACGGCGGTAAACGTCGGCCCGGCCAGGTAGGGTCCGCCGAAGCGGGTCAGGCCCTCAAGCCACAATTCATTCATTCGCGTCAGATCCTTTTCCAAGGCCGGCGAAGGCGATGCGAGGCGAATCCGTAGCCCGCAATTCATCGTGCAACACTCACGCAGTGCCTGAAACCCCGAGTGCATTTCGGCAACCGCGCAACGCGCCCAGGTTCGCGCCGAGGCATCGACTGGCCAAACCGCCGGGGTTCGCTCGGCCAAGTATTCGGTAATCGCCAGCGAATCCCAAACGACCGTTTCGCCGTCGATTAGGCAGGGCACTTTTCCGGTAGGCGAGAAACTGTGGAACGGATTGGTTTCATCCGTTTCGGCAAAAGGCACGAGCTTTTCAATAAATGGAATTTCGAGTTCACGCATCAGTATCCAGGGCCTTAGCGACCATGAGGAGTAGTTTTTATTGGCAATGTAGAGTTCGAACATGAGCGATATATCTCCGATGTTTCTTAATCGTTGATTAAGGCACTTCGCGCGAGCCCGGCGGAAAAATTGCTTGGCCGTTCGTCATCCTATTTCCGAGCAAGGGGTTTCGCAAATTCGCTCACGGCGCCGACAAATTCATCGGCTTGGTCCTGCATGATGAAATGTCCGCTGTTCCTGACAATGATATGTCGAGAATGGCCGGACAGATGGGCCAGATCGTCTTGCTCGGCCTGTTGAACGCTGGCAAGAGCCTTTTCCGCTTCGAGATTTTTGCCCGCTCTCTCCGCTTCGCGCGCGACCAAATCCGAGTCCACCAGATTGCCGGCAGTTAGAACCAACAACGGAAGATTGCCTAAGCTGCCCGGAGGCGGTGTGGCTGGATCGAGCCCTCGGCGCATCACGGCGATTTCATTGACCACCGCATGTGCGGTATCGGTGCGATTCTGTAGCGCCGTTTTCGCAGCCAGGATTTCCGGTGGCAGCGGAGAAGGCCGGCGGTCGGCGTCGGCGACTCCCAGCAGCCTGACGATACCAAGCCGCGATAAAGGCTCGGCAATTTCGATCTGTAGGGCTTGTTTACGATAATCCCAGGAGGCGTAAGGATACTGATGCTTGGAGCTTTGCTCATGCGTCGAATCGACAAGGACGATACCCTGCGTCTGTTCGGGAAACTGGTGATAGAAAGCGCGCACGTAGATGCCGCCGCGCGAATGACCGACCAGCACAAACGGCGGCGAAATATCCGCATTGTTCAGTAGCGCATGCAGGTTTTTGGCTACCTCTTCCGCTTGAATGGCAGCGTCTACGGGATCGCTCCAGCCCAGTCCGGGGCGATCATAGGCGCAAACGCGCATGGTCTGTGCAAGCTTGGCGTGGACCGGATACCAGCTCAACACATTTTCGCCAAGACCCGCTTCGAGAACCAGCGTTGGCGTGCCTGAGCCCAGGCAGTAAAGATGAAGATCCGCGCCATTCACTGAAATCATGCGCCCCGGCGGCGGAAATGCGGCAAGGTCTGCTGCGGTTCTTTCGGCTTGATAAATGGCTCCTACCACTGCGGCAAGACTGACGATAGCCACACCGAACAGCAAGTAGCGCAAACGCGGCGCTAATAAGAATGTCATGTCAGGCAACGGAAGGTTGGATGGTGCGGGGCAATCAAACCACATCCGAACCGGTTGTCGGACTTCAACTTGCTATCCTCCAGCCCACGGAATAAAGCCATTGTTGATATTGTTAAAACGTTTAGCGTAATAACATCTATCATCGACTTAGATCAGGGCTTGACCGCATCGGTGACCAAGTTTGCCATGGCCGGGTGTTCGGCTTCGCGCAACGCTTCGAACACGCTGTTTCGGTTTTCCGGCGGCTGGTTTTGGCTGACTTTCCACTTGCCTTGCAGCCGTGTCACGCTGACTTCGATACCGATAATCTGTGTGATCAAGCGTTCGGTAAAATCGGCAGGCGCGTCCGCTACCGACCAGGGTTCTGGAAATTCGGCTTCGAATTCATCCGTCATGGCCTCCAATTGCCGGCGAATCCAAATCGGATCGTCTATTACCCGTAGAGTGCCGTAAGCATGCACGGCGGCGTAGTTCCAGGTGGGTACTACTTTTCCGGCCTGCTGTTTGGTCGCATACCAGGACGGCGAAATATAGGCGTTTTCTGATTGGAACACCGCTAATACTTCGGTTTGCGGGTCGAAGTCCGTCCACAGCGGATTCGAGCGGGCGATATGACCTCGCAAGCTGCCGTAAGATGAACCGCCCTCCTCTACCCAATGCAACGGAATGTGGTTTGCGTTCAAACCACTGGCCGATGAGGCGATCAATGTCGCCAGCGGATAATCGCTTATCAATGTCTGCATGACATCGATCCTGGGTTCGTCGAAATGCTTAGGGATATACATGAGTGCTTGCTGTTTAAGTGTTGATGCCGCTAGACATTGATTTTGTAATTCAAGCTCACTTCGTCGCCGTGCATACCGCGGAATCCCCAGTTACAAGCTGGACTTTCATAAATACAAATTTCGATGTCCTGGTGAGCGATACCGATCTGCTCCTGAATGCGATCGAACAGAAAACGGATGAGTTTTTTCTTGGTAGCCGTTTCCCGTCCCGTGATCATGCTGATTTCGATAATCGTATAAGCATTGGTTCTGCCGCTTGGCGCGAAAAGATCCTCCTTTTCCATCGAAAAAAAACGATGGGCTCTTTTATCCACCGGAAATTGCAACGCGTCGACAACGCAGTCATGAATCACGTCGGACAGTTGCCGCTTGATGGGATCGAGATGATCTTTGATGCCGTATATTTTGATTTGTGCCATGTCGATAGTCCTACGAATTTGAGATTGCGGCTACAGCCGATAAAAAAGCCGAAACCAAAGGGTGCGGTTGTGCCGGCGTGGAGCGGGCTTGCGGCACGAATAAAGTGCCGATGAAAAACGGATGGCTAGGCCACTCGATCACCCGGATGTCGCCTTCGGCATCGGCGCCGCTGATTTGCATGGGACCTTGTTTCAGCGCATCGACATAGTCCGGGTTGATGCCGAAATTACAGTAATACTGCTCGGTAGCCGCTATCGCACCATAAATATCTGCCACTTGCGAATTGGGTTCGAAGCATAGTTGCATCTCGCGTCCGGCCAGCGAACAAGCCAGTTGTGAGATAAATAAATTCGAAGCATATGGGTCGTACTCGGTATGCTGCGCGTCTTTAAATCCCAAGATGTTGCGGGCATATTCGATAATCATGTGTTGAAAACCGCCGCAGGTACCGAAGCAGGGAATCTTGTTTTCTCGGGCATTACGAATCGCTTCCAAGGTCTTGTCCATGTCCTTGTAGGGACTACCGGGGGCGATCCAGATGCCATCGTAGCGGGCAAACAACGGTGGATTGATGTCGGCGGTCGAAATCCAGTCGGCGTTAATATCCAACCCTTTAGCCGACTTGACATGTTCGATGGCAGCGTTGGTCGACAGATGGGGCGGAAACGTCGGCGTGTATTCGCCGAGCAATGCGATTGATCGCGTCATGGCTGAGCGCAATCCTTGTTTAATTTAATGTTTTGATCGATATAAGCCAATTGCAAATGTAACGTGTCGTCCCAAAACAACCAGACTTTGGTTTCAGATAACAATGACTGGGCAACCGACTCGGTAGCCTCATCGCAGTCGACGCAGGCAACTAGCACCATAAAGATCAAGGTGTAATATCTATTCGATACTTGCTTACTTTAGGCATATTCCTTTATCTCAAGATTTGGATTCACATAATCCCAGGGCTGATGACTGACGCCCCAAAACACCGCCTGCGGCATAAATACAGTCGGGTTATCCAAGGTGGCGGCATGAAAAAACAGCATGCCCGGATAACCCGATGATTTTTTCAAAACCGGATTGCCGCAGGTCGGACAAAACCCGCTAGTGACGGTATTGCCATTATCGGCAGTTAACTCGTAAAATTTCAGATCTCCCGAAATATAAATGTCCTTTTCCGACGCCATGAACTCGGCCGAATGGCCCGTTCCGGTGATTCTTTGACATTGCCGGCATTGACATAAAAAGGACAAACGCGGCTCGGATTTCACTGCGTATTGAACCGCTCCGCACATGCAGCTACCTATAAACTCGTTCATGCAATTTATCCTCGCAATGGTTTAATAGCTATGATGGTAGTCATTCGGTTGACGACTTCGTTAAACGCCACCCTCAAGCCACAGTCGGCAAGGGTTTTCACAACGTCGTTTGGTGAAACACGGACTTTATAATAGGAACTCACTTTTTGTTGCCAGCCGTTTTCCGTTTTAACCTGAAACAAATCGGTAACTCGCACCCTGTCTACTTCATAATCCAAACAGCACGTCAGTATTTTTGTGTCGTCACTTTTTACGGGGATGAAGCGCTGATCGCCCGAGAGTGCCGTTGAATAATCACGAAAAGATAAGATCAGTTTTCCGCCTTCGATTAATGATTCGCAGCAATCGATAACCAATTGCCTAATGTCATCCAAACTTTCAAGATGTGTCAGGGTGTCGCCCCAGCAAATAATGAGCTCCGGTTGAGGATCAGCATATTTTTTTACCAGACGAATATCATCATTAAAGCCGGTAACGGAAAGTCTCTGCGTATTGTCGATTAACTCGGATAAAAGCTGTTGGTTAAAATCAATCGCTTTAACTGTAAATCCCAATTTGGCCAGGGAAACACTTTGTATACCATGCCCTGCCCCCAGATCTAAGGCAATCGAGGTGCTATGTGGCGATAGGCCGCTGGCTTCCAAGAAGTGTTGATGTTCTTTTTGCCTGGCATCGAAGTCTCCAACCATCCAGGCATAAATATCGCCAAGATGGCGGTCGTAGTGTGCTTTTGCGGTCATATTATTCCTGTAGTCTTTTCGTTCGAAAAGCAGTTTCAGTACTCTAAGTACGTGGCTAGGTTTGGTCGAAAGTGAGTGGAACGCTTACTCATGGCTGTCTCGACCGCTTGAATGCGGCTAACGGTTGAATTGAGTCTTGTTAGCAAATTGCGCAAGCAAAGGCGGCAGTTGCGACATATCATCGAATACGACATGGCCCGCAGTTTGATACGAAGTGGTCACGCCGGTTGGTACATAGTAAAGCGGCGTCATACCTGCTGTTATGGCGGCCTTAATCCCCACGTCACTATCTTCAATCACCGCGCACTGACTAGGCACAAAGCCCATCGCATGGGCGGCATATTTGAATAAGCCCGGATCGGGTTTCCATGAACCGATCTCATAGGAACTGAATAGATTGTCACCAAAATAAGCAGCAAGACCGCTGACTTCCAAGGCCTGACGGATTTTCGGCAGCGGTCCGCTGGAGGCAATGCATTTCGGAGAATTTATGGATTCGAGCATTTTCAAAACGCCTGGCATGGGGTTCAAATCATGCGCGAAGAGTTCCTCAACACGCTGACGATAGTGCTGTTCAAACGAATCATTCAGATTTAGGCCAAGTCGATTTTCTAGGTCAATCAGAATCGAGCTTAGTTTTTGGCCGCGATAGCGCTCGGTCAAGGTCTCCAGGGAATCATGCAATTGCGGAAGCAGATCGAGAAAGGCTTGATTGCACAGTCCCTCGCTGTCCACCAGTGTGCCGTCCAAATCGAAGATGACACAAATATTGTTCATCTACCGCGTTGCCTAAGCATTGATATGCCATAGCTGGCCGGCTCCGGTCTTTTGGTCTGTAGTTGCATTGAACCGTTCACGGTTATCAGGTCATGCATTGGCTAACAACTCGCGCGGAAATTGCTCAAAACTCTCGATCACGGTCGAGACGCCTTGGCAGGCGAGAAGCTTGTTGTGCGTTTCAAGCGGACCAAGACCGACGATATGGCCGATATTGGCGGCATGGGCGGATTGGAAACCGGAAATGGCATCTTCAACAACCAGACATTCTTGCGGCGGTAAACCAATATTGGTCGCCGCTTTGGCATACATATCCGGCGCGGGCTTACCGGGAAGAGCGCCGTCATCGTAGACAATCCGTTGCAGATCGAACCACTTATCCAGACCGAGGTGCTGGATGAAAAAATCCAGATTGGTTTTTTCGGAGGCTGTCGCGATGGTACGCGGTATATCTTTGCTAGAAACCAAGTCGAGCAGTGCTTCGGCACCGGGAGACAAGACAAACATTTCTGGATTTTTTAAGCATAAATCCCGGTACATAGACTCTTTGATTTGGATCAGCTCAAGCAGCTCTTGCCCTTGAGGAGTTCGACCGCTGAGATAGCTCAAAATGTGGCTATTGGTACGGCCATGCAAATGGAGTGAAAATTCGTCGTCGCTTAAGGGCGAGCCTCTGAGTCGGTGCGCCGTCGCTTGCCAGGCCTGAACGTGAAGCGGTGCGTCCCAAAGCAAAACGCCATTGAAATCAAAAATAATTCCTTTGTATTTCATCATGATTACGGGTAGTGATATAGATTGAGGCGCCGTGCGGTCGGGCTAAATGATTGCCTACGGTTATCGTACCAAGCCAATTTTTGGATGGAACATAAGTCTAATAGACGCCATTTTTAGAGCACCCCTCCCAGCGATTCTTTGAGCGGAATACCGGCATTAAGCCTGTACCAGTTATTGAACCGCTGACGATAGGATGCAAATGGCTCATGCAGTTCTATACGCGGATCGTTACTCAGGGCGTAGGCCATTCCTTCGATTAGCCATTGCTCACCTGTTAGCAGCGCCAGGCTGCCGAAGCGGTCGGCCTGCCAATGATGGATGAGCTCATGCGCCACGTAGTGTTGTTGCCAAGCTCGCGGCGCGATGACGATAGCGAAACTGCCCAAGGTGAATCCAGCCCTGTTCGATAAGCCGAATGCAGACCGGCATTGCTCCGTGCTACAAAAAATGATCTTCGGCTCGCCGATAGACAAGCCCCATTGCGCGGCAAGATAACTTTTCGAGTCATTGAGTAGTGATTCCGCCGCCGCAAGCTGAGAAAAATCGTCTATGCACAGGTTTTGTTCATTGCAACGGACGCCGAATGCTTCTGGAATCAACACACGAGCCGGTTTGAAAACAGCCAGAGCAGAAATCGGCAACAGCAGGAAAATCACGACTAACCAGCTACTGTATTTCATTCACCTTCCTCCATGATAGCTAACGGTGCTTAGCCATTTGTAGCTAAATTCTGTCTCATTTTCCGACCGCCAACCGGCATAAGACCATTTTGCTGATAAAAACTTAATGTCTGCTCAAATTCCGGGAGCGGCGGCGTGCAAAGCTCGATGCACGACCAACCCCGCTGTCGTCCATAATTTCTAACCTGCTCAATCAACAGGGCACCGACACCCGAACGGCGAAATTCAGGAATAACGTAAAATTCTTGAATGACGCCTATTTTGCCGCCGGCATATAAGGCATAGGTTTCGGCGATGGTTGCGACGGCAACCGGGATGGTGTCCGACCAGCCAATAATAGCCGCGTAGTGACCTGCGGATAACAAGTCTTCACAGCGCTGAACCGTACCTGCCAAATCAATATCGAAATGCTGCGCATGAGTACGCTCGCAGATTTCCTGAGTCAGCTGGACAACCAGTGAACCGATAGCTTTTGCGTGGTCCGGCGTTGCTTGTTTAAATTCCAGTTTCATTCGTGTACACACTGGTGATGGCTGCTTTAATCCAAGTTCGTTATTTAGGCTTGATGACCAGCATTTGATTACCGCCGCGTTGAAATTCGTATGCAACCTTATTAATCTGCACATCAAAACCTCGGCTGGCAAATTCTTCGCTGACAAGCGAAAGATAAGGCGATACCGATCCATCCAGCGTAAGCAGAGGAAATATCCGCACCTCGCTAGCAACACGCAACATTTCCTGTATTGCCTGAAGATGAAACTCCGCCGACAAGTGTCCGCTGTACAAAAACAGAAAATGCGATGACAAGGCAATATCGAATTGCCCGTTTGCAAAAGGCAATGTCGGTAACTCTCCAGCGATATATCGACCTTGCTGCTTGCCCAACTCGAAATCGGCGAGGAAGGTATCCATGGCCGACATGCGGATTTCTCCGAGCGCGTCTATTGATGGAATGACATCCCAGATGAAGTCGTTTTGGTTTTCACTCGTCTGCGCCATGATAGTTTCATAGGTTTCGGCAATGCGGCTTTTGATTTGATCGACAGCAAAGATATACACGGGGTCAACCGAAACGACAGCACCGCCACGCTTGGATAGCTCAACGTTGAATCCTGCTGGCCCGTCACCGCAACCCAGAATATGTTTGCCAAGATCGGTCTCGGTCAGGCCAAACATACCGATATATTCGGCGTACGAACGTCCCCAGGGCACAACCTTGTCTAGTGTAAAAGCCAACTCAATACTCCTTAATGTTCTGGGTTTCTAACCCGGTTATTGTACGTCTAAATGTTTGGCACCAATCGGCCGATGCGGCCAAGATGGGTAAAGCTGAATCCCTCCGGGTACTTGAGCCCATAGCCCAGCGCCCGATCAAAGACAATGTGGGCACACCAGATTAAACCGGCACATTGCAGTGCCGGGGACGGAAGCGTAAAGCCAATCACCAGGCTGGCAATGGCACCGATGTGGGAGTGCGCAGTGTTATAGCTAATGGCACCAACTTTGGCGCCGGCGAAGTAACCAAGTAAAAAAATATCGGGCACCAGAAAGTAGATTGCGAAAGTACCCCAGTCCAAGCTGAATTTTGAGTAGGCGACGCAGGCCACAACCAATACGCAAAATCCCTCCAGTCGCAACAGAACGCGAACGACCCCCGTTGTTTCACCTAGCATTTTGACTCCAATAATTTCTGCATAGAAACTGATTATTTTGGGTTAATTACAACCCAGGTTAATGTCTTGCGACAACTGTCAGTAGTGACAGGGTATGGTGCGAAACTTGTAAGCGCTGTTGTGCCGTTCACTCATTATCCAGCTATAACCGCAAGCCAGGATTTTGCGGAGTATCGACAAGTTCTCCGGGCATAGTGCGTTTCACTCGGCCCCCATGAATGCCAGCATTAAAGCCATTTGCGCCGCCAACATGGGAACGCCGGTTTGAATTGCTTTTCCTTGATTGGCCGCTTCTTGCAGCAGTTTCGTCATTTCCGGCGCGATCACGCAATCTGCTATCAAGTCACAGCACCCGATGAACGATTTGCTGATCGGAAGATCATCGTCCGCTTTCATGCCGAGCGAAGTGCCGTTGACCGCGATGTCGTAGTGCGAAGTTGCCTGGATTGCTGTGCTTACCTCAAGGTGAGGATACGCATGACGGACGCGCTCCGACAGAGCACTCGCCCGATCCAGCGTACGATTTTGGATGCATAGCGAAGCGCAGCCATGTTTTGCCAGCGCGAAGGCAATGGCCGACGCCGCACCTCCGGCTCCGACCAGAAGAATACGAGCCCCCTTCACGCAGTGTCCGGCAGCGACCAGTCCGGAAACAAAACCCTCACCGTCCAGCATGGTACCAATCAGACAACCATCACCGTTCCGGCGAATGACGTTCACAGCACCGACCAAGCGCGCCTCGGGAGTCAGCTCATCAATTAAGTTGGCGGTGGCGATTTTGTGTGGCATGGAGACGACTGCGCCCCCGAAGTTTTTCAAAGCGCGCAGGCCAGTAATAAACGTGGGAAAGTCTTCAGCGGACACTTGCATCGGAAGCATAACAAAGACACCCAAGATGCCCCGTTCACCCAATAATGTGTTTGCCATGGCCGGCGTTCTGGCCTGGCTGACGGGGTCGGCTATTACGCCGAGTATTTTGGTGTTGCCGGTAATCGATGCAAGCATGTTTTTGGATGCCACTTAAAGGTGATAGGGATTGTCTCTTTGCATGTCATGTTGCAGGATAGTGATATACCCCATACTCCCAATAGCCACGGCCCGGCTTTGAGGGACCAACCCAGTTTCTGGCTAACAACTCCTGGGCTATGTAGTAATTTACGAAACCATGTCCCACCAGCAAAACACGTTGATGCTCATGCGCCAGGTCTATTAATGTCGATGCAGCGACTTGCGCCCTCCGTTTCGCCATGGCGAGCGACTCGCCATTCCGAGCAAAACCAAGCACCGACAGACATCGCAATAATATGCCCCAGGCATTGAGCGACATCGTCAATGAACCCTGTTTGAAATGAGGTGCGGCAATTTCCCGAAACACAGAGTCGCTCAGCAAAATATCGCTAAATCCCAGGGCCTTGGCCGACTCTAAAGAACGAGTAAAATCGCTACAAACGGCAACATAGCATGCCAAGGCACGCTGTTTGGCGTTTTCCGGCGGTTCATCTTCTATACCGGATAAATCATAAACGCGGATAATCTCGCCAATGTCCCGCGCTTTGGCTTTGCCTTTCAGCTCGAACCTCGGTTTGCCGTGCCTGATTAATGTAATTTCCATAAGGCCACACTTCGCAGATTTAACGTGTGTTTGGGGAAATGCCAATCATTGGTACGATTCCGTTGCTTAGGCTCGATGTTGCCAATTGCATCGGGACAAACGCAACGCCTTTGTCCTCGATGCCAGGCCCTTGCGGCTGAAAGCCTAGCCGCTCGTAAAACGGCACGGCGGGCAGAGAGGAGTTGACCGTGAAGGTTTCCGACGGACTTGCGGCCAGCGATAACTCGATAGCTCGCAACGCCAATGCTGTGCCGATGCCTTGGTATTGAAACGCGGGCGCCACGAACAGATGAAAAACATGCCGCGCGTCGCGGACGGCAACGACACCGGCAAGTTCATCGCCGAACAAGCCCAGTAAATAAAGGAAATCGGCGTTGGCGATGTAACCGCCAATCGCTTGGGCGGAAATGCTCGAAAAAAATAACTCAGCGCCGTCACCGGCTGGAGTAACCGTACAGCAATCAGCAACGCCGCAAATCAGTTGGCTGATACGGTCAGCATCAGTCGGTAGAGCATGACGGATGATCAGCGGCGAACTCATAGCTATGCCTTGGTTTAGATGCTCATTGGCTAGTCGTAGTAAAGTCCGGCAAGTTGTCGTAAACCTGCTCGACGGTTGGGTTCTCGGTTAAGGCTTTGACGACGGCCGGCAAGGGTTCCGGCAAGATGCCAGGCAAATCTTGTTCCAAAGGGTTCACAATTGGGAAGGCCAATTTTTCCAGCGGCGGACAAAAGTCCGCTTCCACACCCGGTTTATTGCCGCGCGCGTCGATCCGGTACCAACCGTATTGTTGTAGGTAAACCGCATTCAAACCGTGTAGGCAATAAGGCGGCTGCTCGCCGTCTATCGTTAACCGCTGATAACACAGCCCTGCCGGAATGCCGTTGGCGCGCAACAGCGCCGCCAGTAAATGGCTTTTGGCGTAACAATAGCCGGTGCCGTGGATTAACACTTCGGAGGCTTTGCAGGTCAATGGATTCAGCTGGTAGTCCCAACTATGCTTGATCTGGTCGCGGACGAATTCGAAACAGCGTTTGGCGATTTCTTCCTCACCGGCACAACCCTCCGCCAACTTTGCGGCTTGCGCGAGAATCGCGGGATGTTGGCTATCGATATAAAGGCTGCTGCCGAGGTATGCTTTCATCGCCGGCGATTGATTCACCGCGCATTCGATTTCCGCTAATACGTTGGTAAGTAAAGAAACTATATCCGGCGCAGCTAGCAGGTCCGCTTCGCCGATATTTGCACTCGGCAACGGCAAAGTGATCGATGCCGCTTCGATCAATGTGGCCGACATCGTAATCAAGGTTTCCCTGAGCGCGGCATCGGCATGACGGGCGCGCGGTGTCGCGTTCAGTACTGCCACAGGTTTGTACACAAACCCCTCGAATGCCACCAGCCAATCCAATGCATTTTTAATGGTACCGGTAACGCCGTGGGCATATTCCGGACTGGCGATCAGTAAGGCATCCGCCGAGGCCACTGCGTTGCGTAATTGGATCGCAACGTCTGGAGGCTCGCTTTCCAAATCCGGATTGTATAAAGGCAATTCGCCCAGCGCGGAAAACAAACAGACTTCGATCGAGGCCGGCGCCAAAGTTCTTACGACCCGCAGCACGGCAGAATTGATGGACGCCGCCCGCAAGCTGCCGGATAAAGCCAGTATTTTCATTGCAAAGCTAAATGTTAAATGCCAGGGAAAAGTGGTGGCTGCTCAGTCGAAAACCCTTGTTAAGATACAACCGATGAGCGGAAAAGCGCTGATAACCGGAATCCAAATGCACACCCTGACAGCCGTGCGCTTGCGCATGTGCGATCAGCCAATCGAGCAAGGCGCCGGCAAAACCTTGCGAAGTCTCACCGCTTAGCGTGGCTAAATCGTCGACATAGAGTATTTTGCCCCAGGCCAAAAACTCGGCGAAACGAAAACCCGCTGCGCTTTTAACGGTGCCTTGTTGTCTAACAGCCAGGATTTGGTAGGTCTGCGCTTGCTGGCGACGAACCTGGGCCAAAAACTGGTCCGCCTTGAGATGCGGACGCAGTTCGCTAAACACCGGAAAACAGGCTTGAATTTCGGCGTCGGTATCGGCAATAAAAATATCGAATGTCATGGGGTATGGCTTAACAAACAAAAGGATGGCAGTTGGCTTAAAAACGAAGTACCGGGAGCTGAAACGCTTACCAACTTTGTTAGATTAGACGCTATTTGCAATCATCTAACAACTGTCAATATTGACAGCGTATATCGCCATTTTACTTTGCTGGTAAATCAGGATTTCGATGCATTCACCATTTAGGATAAGCTTTCGAACAGTTCTAACGACGGTAAACCCATGAAAGCCTGGCAAGAAATTCAACTTCAAGCGTTACAGACCAGCGATAGCGATCATCAGCTTTTTCAAACCATTGTTTCGTTGGCTGCGGAATTGGGTTTTGATTACTGTGCCTATGGACTTAGGTTGGCGCTACCACTAAGCAATCCGAAGATCGTGAAAATAAGTAATTATCCAACGGCCTGGCAAGCGCAGTATCAAGCTAAAAACTATTGTGCGGTCGATCCCACCGTTAAACACGCCCTGTGCTCGACTCAACCTATCCTCTGGACGGACGGTTTGTTCGCCGCAACCTCGGAGTTTTGGGAGGAAGCGCGTTCGTTCGGGTTGCGTTATGGTTGGGCGCAATCCATGCGGAATGTCCATGGCGCAACCGGCATGCTCACTTTAGCGCGATCCAACGAGCCGCTTAGCGAAACCGAACTTGCGGCTAAGGCTTTCAAAATGGCTTGGTTGGCCCAAAATGCGCATATTGCCTTGTCGCGCCGCTTGTTGCCAAAATTGCTGCCGGAAGCGAATACCAAATTATCGAACCGCGAGATTGCGGTATTACGCTGGACTGCCGATGGTAAAACCGCCGGTGAAATCTCCAGCATCATGAAAATCACCGAACGGACCGTCAATTTTCATATCAGAAATGCCGCGACGAAATTGAATGCGGCCAACAAAACCTCGGCAGCCGTCAAAGCGGCGATGCTCGGTTTTTTGTGACCGCTTGTCGAAAGCCGCCGATTGATTACCGATTTCGATCATACGTCCACGGAATGAGATATTTTGAATATGATGACTATTCAGGAAATCTGCTGCTGATTTTGTCAATACCCGCTTGAGCACACGCCTCATCTTTATCGCCGCCGGGAGCGCCGCTGACCCCAATCGCACCTATTATATTTCCTTTCACTTTTATCGCTAATGCCCCGGGCAATGGCGTGACATTGGGGATAGTGAGCACGGCATTATAAAATGCTGGGTTTTTGCTCATTAGATCGGCCACTTGACCACTAGTTTCTAAATGATAGTTAGGGCCAAATGTCACAATAGTATAGGCTTTGCGATAGGCTGTCTCGAACGTATGCGGCGTGCTCTTATCGCTTTTTAACTGAACCCTCGGCTGACCGGACATATCGACAAACGCCACTGAGACGTTATATCCCAAAGCTTCACAGGAGCGTACCGTTTCGTTGGCAGCTTCAACCGCTAAAGTAAGCGGAAGCGTATAGCTATTTTCCGCAGCATGCACATTGGCTTGCAATGACAAAAGTGTCAAAAATATCAGCAAACGTTTTGTTTGTTTTTTCATATTATTTTTCCGATGAAGTTATGTTCCAAATCCCAATAGGAGTTTTGGCGCTATGGAATAATTAAAAATGGTTGGCCTTTTTTGGTGGTATAAGCGATTAAATACTTCAACGGATTGACCCTGTCGGCATTGCGAAATATCAGATGTTGGGCGTTGGCTTTGTCTTGATAACTGTCTCCAGCCTTGAAGGTTAGTAAAGGCTCGTCAAGGTACTGAGATTCCGCAATACCCTCTAGAATGTAATTGAAGCCCACTGATGGGTGATGATGAGAGGGTAGACCCACTCCCGGCGGATAGGTGGTCATGACCAAGCGAAATTCGTTGCCTTCCCGATCTGAGTAACTTTGCAGGATGGTTCGAACGATTCCGCTGTCAGAGACTGTCGTATTATCTGGCGATGTTAGTTGAGCGAACAATGGCTTTGCGGAGAAAGTGCTTACCGCACCTACCATGCCGGCCAGTAACAGCCGTCGTTTGATATCGCATTCGATATTATGTGTAGTGACCTCGATAGCTTTTGAGATAGAGCCATTTGCCATAAGCCTTCCTTTTATAAATGTGTACTTATTAGACAGTAACGAGATGTTTTAACAGCTTTGCCGGTCAGGCTGATAGGTAAAGGACCCCATATCAGCCATTTAGCATCCATGATGAGCGGTTTTGGTGTGGCAAGATATTTGCGGATTCGCGGACCATTGGAGATCGACCCGCGACTCCGTCAAAACCTAACCTGTAGTAAGCGCCTCACCTAGTTGTTCGTTCGTCATCGCCTGCCCGGCAATTCCCCAGGCACCATCAACAGCATGGACGATGTTAGCCCAAATTTGTTGTTTAGGCAGATTGCCGCCCGACAACTCGTGAATAATTCCAGTGGCTTCTTCGATATGTCCCTGCTGAATTTCTCTGGTATTAAATGCAAATGACGGCACCTTCCATTCGATAAAGGCGACGGCGGTTTCTTCCAGTCCCGAATAGGTTTGTTGCTTGGGCAGCAGATGGATGGCGCCGACAACATTAGGCGTCATCACCTTGTTACCGGATAGCCCGTGCCATTTCAACATTGAATCGCAAATTCGGCGAAAAGCCAGTTTTTCAGTTCCTGCGGGTAATACACCTTCTGTGAGCGTAAGAGTAAGCGGCATATCGGTTTCCTGTAGTTAGGGGTTACACATAGCGAAGGCTAAGTGGCAGACATTAAATAACGACCGCTATACAATATTATATAACGATCGTTATGTTGTCAACCATGCTGATTCCAACGATTTGATACAATGTCAATCCAAAATAGCATTGGATATACCAGCGTGAGATATACAGCGGACCAAAAACAACAAACCTGTCAGCGCATTATTGAGGCAGCCGGGCGTTGCTTTCGAAAAGGCGGCTACAGCGGCATCGGTGTCGATGGTTTGGCAAAGGAAGCCGGCGTGACTTCAGGGGCTTTCTACGGGCACTTCAGCTCCAAAGCAGAAGCTTTTAAAGCTGTAATCATTGCCGGAATGAAAGATTTAAAATCAGGTATTGGCTTTTTCAAACAACAGCACGGCGAAAACTGGTGGGAAGAATTTGCAAAGTTTTACATGGGCCCAAAACGCACCTGCGATCTGGGCGATAGCTGCATACTCCAAAGTGTAACACCGGAAGTATGTCGTTCCGAGGAAGCGATACGCACTGCATTTGAATCGGAGTTGCTGGAGATCGTCAAACTAGCGGCAGATGGAACACCGGAAACAGGCGATCAGGCGGCGGTTGATAAGGCTTGGGCTAACTTTGCGATGTTGATTGGCGGTGTAACCTTAGCTCGCGCGGTTACAGACGAAAAAATCGCCAATGAAATTGCAATGGCCGTTCAGCAGGCGTTGATCACCCGGCAAAAGCGTTCTTAAATTCAATGGTATTCGTCCGATTGTCCAGATTCCATCCAAGCTTAGCCAAACCCAACCACCGTCGCAAAGCGAAACCAAAGCGTGCCCAGAATGATGCAGCTTGAAGCCCAAGTCGCGAAGCGATATGGCACCCAGTTTACTGCCATATAGATAATGGCATGGATACACCTGAGTACAACAAAAGCCCAAGCAAGGACGATTTGAACGTTGTCGGCTTCTTTCACTATAAGCATCAATAGGCAAATCACATAAAAAAGCGCTGGTACTTGCATTAGATTATTGAAAGTTCGAGCGGGACGTTCGAATCGATCATCAGCTGGGATATCGGACTTAAAATCCGCAAAATATCCGATCGATGCATGCCCGCGAATAACCGCGACATTGCGCGCAACGACCATAATCAGCCAAACCAAAGCCGTCAGCGTAAAGAGCGCGGCCATGGGAGAAACGAGCAATTCCGGTCGTACAGAGTG
Organism: Methylomonas sp. 2F7; assembly: GCF_057126975.1. Taxonomy (NCBI): domain Bacteria; kingdom Pseudomonadati; phylum Pseudomonadota; class Gammaproteobacteria; order Methylococcales; family Methylococcaceae; genus Methylomonas; species Methylomonas sp. 2F7. The sequence continues at coordinate 2,060,552 of NZ_CP195203.1, read as the reverse complement.
ATGTTCACCGGCTAATAGCCAGAATAACCAAGCTACGACCGAGCTGACAATTATGCAAGGAGCTGCGTAAATCCGCAGCAACGAGATATTGGTGGCAGTAGAATTTATTGGCGACATAGACGATTTCCTTATGAACGTGGTTTGCGGAATAAGCCCTGGTTGATATACTTGCAATATGCAACCAATTATCCCATTTCAATTGCAAAACGCAAGCAAATAAGCCAGATGTCCGACTTGAAGCTCGAAAATAGATGTCCAATAGATTATGCCCTCGAAGTGTTCGGAGACCGATGGACGCTGATCGTACTCCGCGATCTGATGCTAAGCGGCAAACGGCACTACCGAGAGCTGATGACATCGAAAGAAGGAATCGCAACTAACATTCTGGCTTCGCGATTGAAGAAAATGGAAGCGGACGGACTCGTTATCCGCAAACATAAGCCCGAAGACAAACGCCAAGTGTTTTATGAACTAACGGACAAAGCACTTGATCTGGTCCCTGTGCTACTCGAAATTAGCCGCTGGAGCGTGATTTACGACAAACATACGGCAGCCCCACCGGAACTCATGCGCCGTTATCATGAAGAGCCGCAGCAGCTAATAGCAGATTTGCAGGAAGCGGCACGGGTCCGGCAAACCTGATCGTGTTTGCAACAAAAACGAAAATTCGGAGTGGCAGTCTACTCCTTTTGTCAGATCAAAATTTTAGGGCATTTTTAGAACTTTCATCGCCCCGAGATTTTGGACTACTAGCTGATACCAGCCATCAGCAAGACCGGCGACAGTCGGAACAACTTGTTAATTTGAATTTTCATGACTCTAAAAATCCACCGTATTGGTTGATCGCGGCCTGTTGCTTCGGCGCCTTCTTCAATCCGCCGGCGTTTTGCTAAGAGGCCTGACACCCAAGGCCGTTGCGACAATCCCGGTCGAACCGCACTTTCCGCTCCAGGCAGCGCTGAGTTTTTCGTTGACCACGATCGGTTTTCTCGGTGCTATCGTGCTAATAGCGCGAGCGGTTTGGATAGCGCATTGGGCGAAGAATTGAAAGCCGTTATTCTTAGCCGAGGCTAAGCGACTAGCCGCCGCGTGATTTACGGGCGGCGCGCCGCAATTCTTGCGAAGTACGTCCGAACACATTCAGACAACTGCGACACATTTTTTCCGCGGAACCAAAACCAATATCCCTGGCGATTTGCTCGAGCGGCTCCAGCGTTTCTTCGATTCTGGCCCGCGCAACTTCCAGCCTAAGCCGCTCGATGGCTTTCGCCGGCGTCATTCCGGTGGCATTAAAAAAAGTCCGGCTAAATTGGCGCGGACTAATGCAAGCCACTTCGGCGAGGCGCTCAACGGATAAAGGTTCGCGGAGATGGTCGCGGGCATAACAAAGTACGTCTCTAACCCGACCGGACGTTGGCGTGATATCCAAGATGGCCGAAAATTGCGACTGACCGCCCAGGCGGCGGTGGTAGACCACCATATCCTTCGCAACGCCTTTGGCGACCGAGGAACCGAAATCGTCCTCGATCAGCATCAATGCCAGATCTATTCCGGCGGTCAATCCGGCCGCCGTCCAAATATTGCCCTCTCTGATATAAATCCGGTCTATATCGACCAACACTTTGGGATAGTGCGATTGCAATAATCCCGCGTACCGCCAGTGAGTGGTCGCTCTGCGGCCATCCAGCAATCCGGCGGCGGCGAGAAGAAACGCACCGGTGCAAACGCTGACGACGCGATTGCCACGGCGGGCGCTTTTCGAAAAGAAGTCCTTGGTTAAGTCATTCAAACCATAGACATGTGCCGTTGGACCGCCAACAGCCACGATGGTCTCATTGTCGCCAACTTCGGCGAATTTCTCGCTAGCCATAGTTAAACCGGCCCGGTCTTTGATCGAGCCACCCGTCGCGGACACCACGCTAAATTCGTATTGGCCGCCGTAAAGTTCGTTTACCAAGTTAAATGCCGAGCATGGACCGCTTAAATCGAGCAATTCGAATTCCGGATAGACAAAAAAAATAATTTTTCGCTTCATTTACGTTAAGCCGCTAGGAACTTGCCTGTTTCTGAATAGAGTTTACGCCCGGATGTGGTGAATAGTGCCGCCTGGAAAATAACGGCAACGGCACTGTCCATTTTAGCTAATGTTAACCTTGAGCCTGTCCGGTATAGGCTGCGATTGCCCCTCGGCTATACTCCTGAATCATATCGGCGATTAAACTGGAATAGTTCTCGGCGATAGCCTTGCCGGCATTTTCAACCGTGCCAGGTCCAAGCGGCGGATGCGGGTCATATTCGACGACCAAGTTGGCCAATTCAGCGAATTCGCGTCCCAAAGCGATATCCGCCACCATCAAAGCGGCTTCGAAACTGCCGATGCTGGGTCTCGCGGTATAAAGATTACCATCCACCACGACGCTGCCACCAGAGGTCACCACTTCCGCCGCGCCCAGCTTATTCAATAGCGGCAACGAATTGACGCTGGTCGTCACGCGCTTGCCTTTCAAAAGGCCGGCAGCTCCCAGCAAAACCACACCATTACAAACGCCGATCACATACTTAGCCTGACGGCCTTGCTTGGCGACGAAGGCAATCACCTCGGGATCGCTGGTAGTTTCCGGTGCCAGCATTGGAACGGCCAGCACATCCAGCTCTTCTGGACAGTCTGAAAACGTTGTGGTCGGTTTGGTCCACCAAGCCGGAAAGCCTTCCACCAGATCTAGCGATTTCCACAGCAAATGGATTTCGGCACCAGGGCAGAAGCCGAAAACCGCCTGAATCCCGACCATGTCCATCGGTAGGAATCCCGGCCCGATCACGATACCGACCCGAAATGGCCGGGTGCCCGGAGGGGACATGGCTTGTGCGAAGCGTTGATAGGAAGGAAGTGGCTGGGAATGGGACTTTTGCATCATTTGTTCTCCAAAAATATTAGGGATTTCGGGGCTAGTCACCCAAACGCATGATGACAATTTCACCTTGATTCCAAAATGACATAAAAGCCGCAATTTAGGACATTCTGTAGCGAGGGGCCAGAGTTAATCGGCGAGATCGAACTCAAAACAGCCGAATCCAATTGGCGAGCATGAAAGCGATGCAGCAGCAAACCGCATTCGTCGTCTCGCGCACGGTTTATTGATCTGCGGCGTTTGGGAGGGTCATGCATTCGCCAGTTCCATGAGCTTGGAAATCGTCCTCCAATTGCGGCTCGTCATTGCCATGCCTAGCTGTTTTTCGGCCTGAGCCGCCAGCGCATCCAGGTTGTGGTTGGCCAATGCCGACAGCAAAAAAGCTATTGGGCTAGATTTCCGCGCCGGAAAGGGATTGAATAGCACGGCTTGTTCTCGTGCCACCAGTTCCACCAACACTAACTGCCGCTGGAATCCTTGGTGTTGTTTTATTGCTCGGCAGCCGCGTGTTCCAATGAAATCCACCACTAATTCCGATATAGACGCGGCTATGATTTTGATCTCCTGGGTTCGGCCATAAGCAATCATTTAGGTAGAGCCGGTTTTGTATTCCTAAAAATGCGCAGCTAGTTTATCGATTGATCGGCACTATGAACTCTGTTAGCATCCCATCATGACTAAACTGTTCCCAACCCTGCTGGCTATTATTACCACCATTTCACCAATGGTGGGTTAGCACGTTTACTTTCTACTGCAACCCGCCCTGAGGCGGGTTTTTTATTGCCTGTCTCTTGGGGGCTTACCCTACCAAGGAGATCGATATGGCATACCATCCACTTAAACAAGTTATCGAAGCTGCTGACAAAGCAATCACTGAAGAGGACTTCGATTCATTGATGGCTTTCTACGCAGACGATGCAACGCTTGTCATCAAGCCAGGCTTGATTGCAACAGGCAAGGAACAAATCCATAAGGCGTTCCTCGCAATTGCCGAATATTTCAACCATAGTCTTGTGGTCAAGCAAGGCGCGATGCATGTCATTCGGAGCGGGAATACGGCTCTAGTAATCATGGAAACCGTTCTGGAAACGACCGATAACACCGGTGTGACGAGTTGCATCTCACGACGCGCCACCTATGTATTCCGGGAGGACCCTGCCGGCAAGTGGCTTTGTGTTATTGATAATTCGTATGGCACTGACTTACTGGGAGCCATGTAAAATGTCAAAACTACTGCCAACACTGCATCTGCTCTGCGGAAAAATCGCCTCTGGCAAATCGACATTGGCAAAGGAACTGGCCAAGACTCCGGACACGGTGATCCTCAGCGAGGACACTTGGCTTGTACATCTATATCCAGACGACATCAAGACTGTGGCGGACTATGTTCGGTGTGCTTCGAATTTGCGTGGCGCGATCGGGCCACACGTGACCGATTTACTTCGTATAGGTGTGTCCGTGGTATTGGATTTTCCAGCCAACACCGTCGCAAACCGAAAATGGATGAGATCTCTTATCGACAGAGTCGAATCGGAGCATGTACTGCATTTTCTTGATGTGTCGGATGACAAATGCTTGACACGTTTACGTGCGAGAAACACGTCTGGCACTCACGCTTTTGTAGTGGCTGATACCGAATTTGACCTAATCACGAATTACTTCGTAGCCCCTCAGCAGGAAGAGGGTTTCAACATTATTCGATATTAGGTGTTCTGAATCAGTCTAAATGACGTATCACTGTCGTGTCCGTTTTGCTTTTGCGTTTTTTACGCTGAGCCCGTAATGCCGCATCGTACGCGCGGCGCGCCCAGATAGCGGCCTGCTCGCGCTCTTCCATAAACTCAGCAGGTGCCTTGTAATACGACATTTTCGCCATCTTGCCTTCCCGCTGATAGGCGAATTGCGCAAGCCCCTGTTCCTCGAAAAACTTTGCATTTTCAGCATCCGCCTTGAGATAAAGGGTCTCGTCGGCCACCAGGGCAAACATCAAGCCATCGTGGTAGACCCCATAGCCCCCGAACATCTTGCGGATCTGAATGCTCCCGAACAGTTCGAACACTTCCGGCAGATAGGCGATAAACTCGCTCATCGGAATAACTCTTGATGGATGATGGCACGATTAGAAACACTCATAAAACCCGTTTTGACTGGCGGCGGCCGCTAATGGCAAAGCTTACGCATTGATAAAACGTCCAAGCGAGTGAAATGCCAACGCCATAGGAGACTGTTAATCCTGAAGGTTTTACTCATTTCTTCCGCAATAAATATCCGGAATACGCCACAAAATCTTGGCCATTGATCGTCTCCAGCCGAACGGTTTCCTGCATGCCTCGTCCCAGCCCAAGAATGACGGCTGCATTTTCCGATACCGGTGCAATGGGAAAAGTCAGATTATTAATGTCGAAAGTGGGGATGGAATACTCCAGCATCAAAAAACCGTCCCGTTCGCGTATGGCGCATTTTTCCGGAACCATCGCCTCGCCTTCGGCAAGATTCACAATCTCGTAATCGCCCAGACGACTACGCATGGAGTCGGGAATCGGTACGGGTTGAATTTTTTCGCCCAACACAAAGGTTTGCCCTTGCCAATGGGCCAGCGCCAGGTCATGACCGTCGACATGGCGCACCGACACGCCCACTTCGGTCAGTTGCTTGGGTTGTAGCGGTATCAATCCCAACAGCTTGTAGCGAATGCCGAATTTGCCATCATCCCTGCCGACCAAATCCATGCTGCTGCCGTTCAACTCGGTGGACAGGGTATCGCCATCCGCCGTTAACTTGATGTAGCCCAGCGCGGTTGCATATTGCCCGGCCGCCAACTGCTGTTCTTGCGGGGTTAAGCCGCGGGTTTCGACCACGGGTGTTTCGGTTTCCTCCGGCGGCGGCATACCGGTTTTTATCGCAACCGCCAGTTTTAGGGCTTTATCGGTGACTTTGTCGATCAAGTCGCCGGTGGGCGGGGAATTCGCCAACACGACCACGCCCAGCTTGTGTTCCGGCAGCACCGTCAGCAGGCTCCGGTGAAAAAGTGTGGCTCCGCCGTGTGCGGCGACAGCGCCGATACCGGGCTTGCTGGTTAAGAACCAACCCAAACCGGTTTTGGTACCGACATCCAGCGCCACATCCTGGTTTTGCTGGCGCAGCATTTCATGTAGGGTTTCCGGCTTGAGTATTTGCCGGCCATTGGTTTTGCCGTCCGCCAAGACCATGGCGATAAAGCGGCTTAGGTCCAAGACATTCGCGTTCAAGCCGCCGGCCGGCATATCGCGCAGTGCCACTTCCGTCTTTTCCTGATCATTCTTATAGGCTTTCGAGGCCAGTTCCCCCTCGATGCCAAGCGAAAATGCCGCATTCGTCATCCCAAGCGGTTTTAACAGCTGCCAGTCGGCATAACGGCTGAAATCCTGGCCGGTAAGCTGTTCCAACATCGTCCCTAACAAGGTGATGCCCAGATTCGAATAGGCCCAGATACGATTGGGCGGATAGGCGACGTATTCGTCTTTCAGCGTGCCGACAAGCTGACTGAACGGCGCAGGGTTGTTAGTCCACATGCCGTTCCCCCTATCGCCCGGCAAACCGGAATGATGGGTCATGATATTGCGCGGCGTAATCGGCCCGGCATCCGGGAAGCGACTTTTGATGGCAAAATTCGGCAGATAGGTTTGCAACGGTCGATCAATATCCAGTTTGCCTTGCTCGGCGAGTTGCATCACCAGCGTATCGGTGAAGAGCTTGGAGATGGAGCCGACTCGATAAACCGTTTCCGGTGTCGCGGCAATCTGCCTGGCTTGATCGGCATAGCCGAAACCTTGCGACCAGACGACCTTTTGATCGTCCACCACGGCAATACTCAAACCTTCCACGTCCTGTTCGGACATTTCCTGCTCAATCAGCCAGGCAAGATGAGCCTTGAGGTAACTATAATCGCCGCGTTGTAAAGTATCCGGCTTTAGCGGCGGAGAACCGGCGCAACCGCTTAGCAAAAGCAATATCGCGCTTAAATAGGTCAAATAGGTTTTCATCTGGTCCTTGAAGGGGTGATCATCGATTAGTCGGCCAGCAAGATGTTAAGCCCGTGTAGCGGGGCTGCGAGGCTTTTACCAAAGCCATGTTGGGACGAGGATAGTATTTGGCGAGCCCATTACAGTCAAACGTTTTAACAGTGCGGCCTTGAGCCTACGCGATGGCAGACTTTAACATCGGAAGTAGTTGCGCGTTGAGTGATGATTGCAGTGTTCATTTTTTGTGTAACGGTTTGAGTCAGTGTTTTGCCATGTTAGCAAACTCGGCCAGCAATGGGTTCGGAACGATCATAGCCCAACCCCGACCGGAAACGCCGTCTTATCCACCACGCGCCGCAACACGAAGCTGGAATGCACCCCGGTCACGCCGGGAATACCGGTGATGCGTTTCAGCAGCAATTCCTGGTAGGCGTCCAAGTCCTTGACCGCCACCTTGAGCTGGTAGTCGGCGGCCTGGCCGGTGATCAACAGACATTCCATCACTTCCGGAATCCCGGCAACCGCCGCTTCAAAGGCGCTGAAACGTTCCGGCGTGTGTTGGTCCATCGAGATGTGGATCAAGGCCATCAGCGTCAGACCCAAGGCTTTGGCATCCAACAGCGCTCGATAGCCGACGATCAACCCGCCCTCCTCCAACGCTCGCACCCGTCGCAAGCAAGGCGACGGCGATAAGCCGATGCGATCAGCCAACTCCTGATTGCTGATGCGGCCATCGGCTTGCAGGATGTTCAAAATTTGCCTGTCGTAGCGATCCAGCTCCATAAAATACCCGATATTTACATATTAAAACAATTAAATAAACAATATTCAAATTATATAGCAATATTCTATCAATAATCTGTGTTTTATATGGCATAAACGCAATCGCCTAGCGGACGGTTTGGCTTATCTTATCGGCATCCCATTGACCGAGAGTAAGCAGCCATGTTGACCGACCCTTCCCGCAAATATCGCCCATTCCCGCCGGTGGCGCTTGCCGACCGCCGATGGCCCAATCGCACGATTACTCAAGCGCCGATCTGGATGAGCACCGACTTGCGCGACGGCAACCAAGCCTTGTTCGAACCGATGAACGCCGAACGCAAACTGCGCCTGTTCCGCACCTTGTGCGACATCGGTTTCAAGGAAATCGAAGTGGCGTTTCCGTCGGCCTCGCAGACTGATTTTGATTTCGTGCGCCGCTTGATAGACGAGGCATTGATCCCCGACGACGTCACCATCGAAGTGCTAAGCCACGCCCGTGAGCCGTTGTTGCGCCGCACTGTCGAAGCTTTGCATGGCGCGCGCTCGGCCATCGTGCATATCGTCAACGCCACATCCCTACCGTTCCGCGAACTGGTATTGGGCATGAGCCGGGCCGAGGTGTTGGCGATGGCCGTCAATGCGGTGCGTCTGGTCAAACAATTGACCTCCGAACAGCCGCAAACCCAATGGCGCTTGCAATACAGCCTGGAAACCTTCAGCGCCACCGAGCCGGATTTCGCCGTCGAGTTTTGCGATGCGGTCAGCGCCGCCTGGGGCGCGACACCGGACAACAAGATCATCTTGAATTTACCGTCGTCGGTGGAAACGGCGACGCCGAACGTCTACGCCGACCAGATCGAATGGATGCACCGCCATATCTCCCGCCGCGACAGCGTTATCCTCAGCGTGCATCCGCACAACGACCGCGGCACCGCGGTAGCTGCCGCCGAACTGGCATTGATGGCCGGCGCCGAGCGCGTCGAGGGTTGCTTGTTCGGCAACGGCGAACGCACCGGTAACGTGGATTTGGTGACGCTGGCGTTGAATCTGTATACCCAAGGCGTGACGCCGGGCTTGGATTTTTCGGACATCAATGTGGTAGTGCGTGATTTCGAGGCTTGCACCGGCCTGACCGTGCCGCCGCGCCAACCCTATGCCGGCGAACTGGTGTTCACCGCCTTTTCCGGCTCGCACCAGGACGCCATCAAGAAAGGCTTTACCGCCCAACATCCCGGTAGCGTCTGGAACGTGCCGTATCTGCCGTTCGACCCGGCCGACGTAGGCCGCGGTTACGACGCGGTGATCCGCATCAATAGCCAATCCGGCAAGGGCGGAATCGCCCATTTACTGGAAAACCATTACGGCGTGGTACTGCCGCGCCGTTTGCAGGTGGAGTTTTCGCAAGTGGTGCAAGGCCATACCGACCACCACGGCGGTGAAATCGGTGCGGAACAGTTGTGGCAGCTATTTGCCCAGACTTATCTCGATGTGGCAAAGCCCTTGCGTTACCTCGACCATCAATTGTTCGAGCATGCGCAAGGGCAAGGCATACATCTGCAAATTGAATGGGACGGCGAACCGCGCAATTTAGCGGGCGTGGGTAACGGACCGATAGCCGCGGCCGTCCAGGCTTTAGGCTCGCTCGGCGGCGCAGTGTCGGTGTGCAGCTACGAGGAACGCTCGGTCGGCAGTGGCGGCGATGCCCAAGCCTGCGCCTTTGTCGAACTAACGGCTGCGAACGGCCCAACCGTCTTTGGCGTCGGCATGGACGCTAACATCGTCACCGCATCGATCAAAGCCCTACTCGGAGGCTACAACCGTTTGACCAAAGATACAGGCTTTCAGCGATATCACGAGTTAGAAAGAGGCGGTTTTACCGCGCTAGCGCGCCAGCCGTAAACCCTACGAAGTGAAACAGGAGGAAAATTGAACACTTACCGCTGGAACGCCCAGGATTATGCCCAAAACTCGCAAGCCCAACAGCAATGGGCTAAGGAACTGATCACGCAATTGCAGTTAAGCGGCCACGAAAATGTACTGGACTTGGGTTGCGGCGATGGCAAAGTCACGGCTGAAATCGCCAGAATCGTCAATCGCGGCGCAGTGGTCGGCATCGACAACTCGGAAGCGATGATAGCGCTGGCCCAAAGCCGATACCCGAAGCAGCAATATCCCAACCTGTCGTTCCAAGTCATGGATGCGGTGAACTTAAGCTTTGCTGACTGTTTTGACGTGGTTTTCTCCAACGCGGCGCTGCATTGGGTCAAGCAACATCAACCTGTGATCGGCGGCTTATACCGAAGCCTGAAAACCGGCGGCAAAATCCTGCTGCACATGGGCGGCAAAGGCGATGCGGCCAACATGCGGGCGGCGATTGACCGGGTCAAGGATTCGGCGCCATGGTCGCAGTATTTTGTCGGCTTCGAGTTTCCGTATACCTTTTCAGCGGTCGATGAATACCCGGTGATGCTGGACGCCGCCGGCTTTAATGTCAAACGGCTCGAACTCGTCGCCAAGGACATGAACCACGACGGACGGGAAGGTCTGGCGAGCTGGATTCGAACCACCTGGCTGCCGTACACGCACAGGATTCCCGAAAACCATAGAGAATCGTTTATCGAAGCGGTCTGTTCGAGTTACCTAGATCAAGTGCCGTTGTGTGCGGACGGCCAAGCCCATGTGGCGATGGTCTTGCTCGAGGTCGAAGCGGAGAAATCGGCAAAACTTAAGCCGACGTTTCCCTGAATAGCGAAGCATATTTGGAGGTGTGAGAGGACTTTGTTCGTGCGAATATGCTTCGGTATTCGCACGGTCTATTTACCTGGAGAATTATTTGACAATAGTCAAATTTGGTCGCCTCGCCGACTTGCCATCCGCAATGAGATCACGATCCTTTCGACCACCAAGTGCTGTAAGCATTAGTCCGAATGTCAGTTCATCTATTTCTTGAGGTAAAACCATCAATTCACTAGCGACATCATTTTTAGAAACCCCTTCCGCTCGTAATGCTGCAAATACCTTCGATAAGACTTGCGAAGTTTCAAAAGACGATCCATCCGGTTCTTTGTTACGCCCATATTGGGATAGTTGCACGCAAAGAGTTCTATAGGTCCAATCCGTCGTGAGACCAAGTGAGTGCAATCGGTAGTTCAAGGCAGCAGCGGAAACCGTCCAATATTTCTTGTGAGCTATTAGGCTGGGTAGCGTAGCCGAACGTGGTGCGTTTGCCAAAATGCTCTTTCTAGGCATAAGGAACGCTGAGGCAAACGCATTTGCATCCCTTTCCGCCTCTTGCCCCTGTGGCGCGCCGTGCCTATGCATAATCAAATGTCCCAGTTCATGCGCGGCATCGAAACGGCAGCGTTCCGCTGTCTTGTTGGTGTTAAGAAACACGTACGGCTTACCGCCATACCACATCGAAAATGCATCAACTTCCCTGGCATCAATAGCCAACGAAAATACGCGTATACCATTTGACTCCAGCAATGAAATCATGTTCCTAATTGGCAATTCTCCTAGCCCCCAATAATGCCTGAGTGCATCGGAGTAGGCTTCTGGATCATGCTCTTCACCTGCTGCTGGATATAGATCGCCTTGATCCGACCTGGGAGCCGCTTGTGAAATTGAGCTCGCTCGTAATCCATTTCTGTCGAAATCAGGCATCTTGGTTTGAGGTAAGTCAAAGCGTTGTTCAATCCATTCGCTCAACAAGAGAGCAATGCTTCCAGCACCAAGCGCCATAGCTCGTTGAGATGATGTCATTTTTGTCAAAGCTCTAAAACTCGCAATATCCGGTTTTAGTTCATCCACATCCGAAGCACAGAAAAAGGCCACGGGAAAACCCAAGACGCGAGATATTCGATTTACGGTTTCAGGTTCGGGAATGGTAGCTCCACATTCATAAGCGGATACCGAACGTTCTGAAACTTCAATTCGCTCTGCGAGTGCGCGCTTTGTAATGCCACGGCGCTTTCTAGCCAAGGCAAAGCGAGTGGAATTAAACATCATGAAGCCTTACGTCGGATTGGAACGTCAATTTCCGGAACATCAGGCATGTTGACATCAATAAAATCACCTTCGCGCGGAATGACAGGAAGGATTATGCGTTCCTTCCAAGCCTTTATTTTTCCATTTGAAATCAGAGAGGGCAATGATAATTCAGCCCGGACTTCTTCATCAGATAAATGTATCAGTAATACCCAAGTGCTTAAGCCCGCTTTTTCGATTACTGGAGGCAAAAACTCGGCAAATAAATCAAATTGATTGTTAGCACTAATAGCATCAATCGTATTGATACCTTTAGGACATTTGTTCGAAGGGCTAAGGTGAGCAAGGCCTGTGCATTCATCGCCAGTTGTAACGGCAATCGCAAGATTACCAATTGAATTGATCGTTAATTCATAATTACCCTGATCAGACTTAAGCCAGCCATCAGGACGTAAATTATCGCGCAATGCTGCAACTGTCTGCGCCCACATAGAATAACCAAAGAATATTCGAGGATGATTTGCAGTTAGCAGGGTTCTAGCCAAATATCCCTGCCTAACTGCTTCTGATAAAGTGGTCACGGTCAGATCGAGCTGCGAAAGGCGGTTAGTTACATCGGAAAACTCGGTACGAATAGGTACTAGCACAATAAATATCCTTGAAGGAATCGTCGCAATTGACTTCCGGTTATTAGACCTCATATGAGGTTAAAAAACAAGAAGAGACATTCCATTCGTTGTTTCTAAATTGGCTATAACCGATTAACACCACTTTTTAATTCATCCAGCCTAATAGCTCAGGGTTCGCGATAGCGTTCCCTGACAATTTGACTGGCGGCGAAAAATTTCAAAGCGTTCAATATGGCGTACCGTCCTTGTGGGCGAAGCGGAAGCTATTATCGACAAACGCAGCCAGCAAGTCGTCGTCCGGGTAGACGACTTGGTCACCCGCGCTGCGGTCGCCGATTTCCAGATAGACGACGTCGCTCGCCGTTTCGTTGACCAGCCGGTGGGCGTCGCCGCTGCCGGCTTTAAAACCGGCGCACATGCCGGGCGACAAGGGCGTGGGGCCGGCGTCGGTGTACAGGGTTGGGCAGCCTTGCAAGATGTAGATGAACTCGTCCTGTTTGGCATGAGCATGGCGCAACGCGGAAATCGCGCCGGGTTCCAACTTGGTCAGATTGACACCGAAGTTTTGCAGGCCGAACAAATCGCCTAACGCCCGCTTTTCCCGACCTTCCAACCGGGCGCCATGCACGTCCAAAATGGCTTGCGGATACAAAGATTTTCTCGCCCGTGGCGGCACTTGCTCCGCTACGATGGCAATTGGGAACGTTGACTCAGTCATTCGGAACCATCCTAAAAGGGTTAAAAAATGCAAGCTTAGTCGACAAACGGCGCACAGATATAATCGATGGCGCCGTAGTCGCAACCGCACTGGCTTAGCAACGCGGTGATTTGGCCGCGGTGGTGGGTTTTGTGGATCAACAAGGTGGTCAGCATGGTAGCTACAGCCAGATTTCTATCCTGCCCGGTGGACAGGCTGCAGAAGGCGATGCGCCGTTGCAAATCGTCGGCTTGCAAGCCTTCGATCCAATCCAGCAAGGCTTGGTCGCAATCGGCTTGCGCCGCCCGCAATTCGCCGAAATCGGCGTAAAGTTCCAAGTCCAAGCGTTGGTATGGCGCCGTTTGATCTTGCAGCCGCGCCAGCCAGACGCGATCGCCCAGCAGCAAATGGTTCCAGGTGCCGTGGATGGAATGGAAAAATACGCCGCGCTCCCGTTTGCGTTCGTCGTCCGTCAAACTGGCGCAGGCGACGTACAAACGCTGGTTGACCCACTGGCTGTAACGCGCCTGCAACTGCAAATTTTCCAATAAATTCATCTCTCGCCTCCGCACTCTTGGTCTATGGTCCGCCGAAAGGCCTGTTGCAAGCGTTGGAACACCGGTCCTGGGCAACTAGGCAATGCACGGCAATCGATACTGGCCACCGCTATCAGTTCGGCGCCGGTGCCGGTGCCGGTCAACAAACATTCGTCGGCGGCGTACAAATCATACACGCCCAACGGCTGTTCGCTAGTGTCGATGCCTTCGGCTTGCGCCAATTCCAGCACTAAATCGCGGGTGATACCTTCCAGTGCGCCTTCGCTGCAAGGCGGCGTCAGCAAGCGGCCATTGCGGACGATGAACACATTGTCGGCGGTGCCTTCGGCCACCCGACCTTGGCCGTTGAGCAGTATCGCCTCGTCGGCACCGGCATGGTTGGCTTCGATTTTGGCGAGAATGTGGTTCAAATAATTCAGGCTTTTGATGCGCGGATCCAGGCCGTCGGCCGGCAAGCGGCGCACCGACGATACGATCAGCCGCGCCCCGGCCTGTTGTTGGCCGATGGCTATCATCGTCAATTGGTCGGCGATGGCGATGACATTGGGCTGCGAATAGATTTTGGGATTCAAGCCCAATGGCCCGGCGCCGCGCGTCACCGTCAGCCGGATATAGCCGTCGTCGTCTGCAAACGCTTCGATCAGCCGTTCGATGACAGCCTCCAATTCCTCGGTGGAGTATGATATTTCCAGCGCAATCGCCCGCGCCGACAGCGCCAGGCGTTGCAAATGCCGTTGCAGACGAAAAGCCCGGCGCCGGTAAAAACGTATGCCTTCGAACACGCCGTCGCCGTAAAGTAGTCCGTGGTCGTTGACCGGGATACACGCTTGATTGGTTGGCAGCAATTGGCCGTTCAGCCAAGTTAGCGAATGGGTACTCATAAAATGCTCCTGATGTTAACGTTGGCATGAAGATTTTCTGCCGGCCAAGACGCAGGCGACGACTACAGAGGCGGTTGCCAATTGTTCAATCTCGACACTTTCACCGATCAACCCCGAACCGGCTGCCATGCTGAGAAACGGCTGCAGCAATTGCAGTTGGCCGATCTGCGCGGTGCCGCCCAGCGCTAAACCGCGATACCAGGCAAAAAATGCCAGATACATGCTGACCACACTGACGTAGGCGAAGCCCAACAGACTAGGCCAGCCGACCAGCTCGATGCGCGACGGCGCGGCTTCCACCACCCACGGCAATAACAGCGGCGCAGTCATCAACAGCGCCCAACTGATGGTTTGCCAAGCGCCTAGCTGTTTCGCCAGCCTCGCGCCTTCGGCATAACCGTAGGCGACGCAGGCAATGGCCGCCAGTAAATACAGATCCGCTTGCTGCAGCCCTGCCGAACCGGAAAGATAGACGAAGACCAGGATGGCCATACTACCCAATGCCGTTGCCAGCCAGAATCGCCATGCCGGCCGCTCGCCCGATAACAGCACGCCGAAACCGGCGGTCAACAACGGCGTCAAGCCGACCACCACGGCACCATGCACCGCCGAAACTTGTTGCAAGGCCAATGCCGACAGTAGCGGAAAGCCAATCACCACACCGCCGGCGGTTGCGGCCAACCTCAGCCATTGACTGCCTTTTGGCAAACGGCCGCCTCGCCACCACAACGCGAATGCCGCCAGCAGGGAAGCGGCGACCGCTCGGCCCAAGCCGACAAATACCGGATCGAGTTCCGCCACCGCAAGCCGGGTAGCCGGCAAGGTCAGGCTAAAACCGAGGATGCCGGCGCAGCCGAACCAATAACCGCGCGTCAGCTCGGAAGGTTGGGGAAGCGTCGTAGGGTTACGGCCGCCAACGGAAAACTTGGCGCGGTTCAACAAGCGGAATTTCATAGTCTTGCCCTGTTTGATTGGAGGGGCTACTTTAGACTATGATCAGACTATCGATACAGATGCAAATTCTGTAAATTACATCGATACAATTTTGACTGATGATAAATTGTATCGATACCTAAACGCCGAAACTGTATTGCAACTGCCATGAATCTTCGTTACGAAAACCTCGCCGAACATTTGCTCAACGCCATCGCGCAGAATCTGTACCGACCAGGGGCACGCCTGCCCAGCGTTCGTCAGCTCAGTCAGCAACATCAGGTCAGCACCGCAACGGCGGTCAGCGCATTGCGGCTTTTGGAGGACCAGGGCCATCTCGAAGCCCGCCAGCGCTCGGGTTATTACGTCAGGCCGCGTCCGCGCTGTTCGCTGCAGGAACCGGCGATTTCGGCGCCGCCCCGCGAACCGTCATTGGTGACGGGTCAGGAATTGGTATTGCGGTTGGTCAAAGCCGCCAACAACCCGAACATCGTGCAATTGGGCGCGGCGGTGCCGGCGGCGTCGTTTTTGCCGACGCAAAAAATGGCTCAGCTGTCGGCCAGCGTCGCCCGCCGTTACAGCCAACGCATTGCCAATTACGAGTTTCCGCCGGGCGCGCCGGAATTGCGCCGGCAAATCGCCCGGCGCATGTCGGAACAGGGCTGCCCGGTCGATCCCAACGACATCCTGATCACCAACGGCTGCCAGGAAGCGATGACGCTGGCCTTGAGAGCGGTTACTAAGCCGGGCGACGTCGTCGCCGTCGAATCACCGACCTTTTACGGGCTGCTGCAAGTTATCGAATCGTTGTCGCTACGCGCAATCGAAATTCCGACCCATCCGCGCGACGGCATCGCGCTGGACGCGCTGCAACTGGCCTGCGAGCAATGGCCGATCAAGGCATGCATCGCGGTGCCCAACTACAGTAATCCGCTCGGCTATTGCATGAGCGACGAACGCAAACGCGCGCTGCTGGAGTTGGTCAACCGCTACCGGATCGCGCTGATCGAGGACGACATCTATGGCGACCTGGGTTTCGGCCCGCAACGGCCGTCGATGGCGAAAAACTGGGACAGCGAGGGACGTGTGTTGTATTGCTCGTCGTTTTCCAAATCCCTGTGTCCCGGTTTACGGGTGGGTTGGCTGGTGGCCGGGCCGTACCTGGAACAAACCGAATATCTGAAATACGTCGGCAATCTGGCAACGCCGACTCACGCGCAATTGACAGTCGCGGAAATGCTGGCCAAGGGCGGCTACGAACGGCATCTGCGCCAGGCGCGCAACCAATACCGGCAAGCGGTGGAGAGAATGACGGCGGCCATCGGCGTTTATTTTCCGTCAGGCACCCGCGTTACTCAGCCGGAGGGCGGCTTCGTGATCTGGGTGGAGCTGCCGGAAACTGTCGATGCGACGGCGCTGAGCCGGCGCGCGTTGCAGCAAGGCATCAGCATCGCGCCCGGCCCGATGTTCTCGGCGACGCAAAAATACCGCAATTTCATCCGTCTCAACTGTGCTGTCGATTGGGACGAGCGGGTCAATCAAGCGTTGGTCAGGTTGGGGCAGATGGTCGGCGAGGAATAGTCCGGATTGTAATTCCCAAATGCCCTGAGTCATCCAAAATCAAGCCTTCGAGTCAATACAGCTCAGCTAGCCAACGAGCGGTTTTATCAAATTAAAGTAACACCTCACTGTCGATTTTGGTCAAGACCCAGAAGCCATTCAAAGCTTTGTGTCGCTATTGACTATATAGCGCCATTTAATTTGTCACTAAACTAAAAGTCGCGCCATAAAAATGCTCTTGGTGGTACACATAATCCTCAGCCACCATCAGCACACCCAAGTCACATTCCTTCCGATCATAAGATCAAGTAAAAAAGCAAGGCCAAACTCAGAGGATCGGCGAAAAACAACTTAAAGAGAGGTTTTTCGAACATATAGAATTTTTGGCAACGTCGTAAACTCGCTTCAAAACCATAACGGTGAGCTCGCGATGTTAATTATTCACATAAAAAAACACGGGGTTAAGCACCCTGGCGTTTCAATCCAAAACCCTATTAAGCATCTTTGGATTGGATTGTTCAGTGGCCTTTACCTCATCAGCCAACCCATGGAATCAATGGCTGCCGATCCCATTCAAGCCAATGGCTACAGCCTACACTCCCCAGCATCTAAAGCTAAATTACAAAACACGCAGTGGGGACAAATTGCCCGTAGACATCGCATTGATCCCTATATTCTGTATGCCGTTGCGCTGACGGAGTCGCGAAAAAACGGTGAACAGAATTGTGTCGTGCCCTGGCCCTGGGCCATCAATAACGCTGGCAACTCCTTTATTCCTAGCAGTCAGCAGGAGGCCAAAGCTTTGCTCAATCAAATGCTGGATCAAGGCAAACGCAATATCGACGTCGGCATCATGCAAGTGAATCTGCGATGGCATGGCCACCGCGTTGCGAAACCCGAACAACTCTTGATCCCGAGCACCAATCTCGAAATTGGCGCTAGCGTACTCTCAGAGGCCATCCAATCGGTGCCAAACAATCTCGCTCATGGTATTGGGCGATATTACAGCTGGAAAAATGAGTCGGCAGCCATCCAGTACGGGCAAAAAGTGATTGCCTTGGCCGATCAAATCCGCGAAATTCTTTAGCCAATAAAGGATTCCACCATGGATGAGAATCTCTACAAACTGAATCTCGACTACCTCATCGTCGCTCAATCCTTAATTTTTTCCGAAAGCGAACAGAAAGCTATGTTCTGCCTGGGCTTAACGGCAGACGCGGTTTCATTGCTCAGAAAGATGCCGCTCGAACAACTGAAGAGCCTGGCACGAAGCGATTGCCTGACCTTTGTTCCCCGTTTCAACTCCCATAAATGGAGCGAATTCCTAAAAACCCCAAAAGCCGAAGTCCCGGATGTACTCGACGCACGAGCGATCGACTTACTGATGCTTTTGTCCGCCCACCCTCCAGAGTCATGAGCAGTCATTGCGCCTTTGCTACTCGGCTCAATGATCAGTATTGGGCCTATCAATTACTGAGACGAAAGTTGCGTACAAAATTGGCCTGCCGGGCCATCAAAACCTTGCGCCCCAAAGACTTGTGTAACCTTTATTTTTCGCTGCACCGAGAAAGTCCAGTATCTGGGCTAGTTCCCAGCATTACGTCGATGCCGCAAGCGCGCGAGTCGTTTCTGTACATGGCCCTATTTGCTTCAATCTATCGAAGCGCTTGTCCGGGTGATATCAGATCGGAAATAGATCTGAACGCTATGATTTTTGCCTGGGATACTTTTTGCACAATCTATCCCAACCATATTCTAGAACGCCGACCGTTTGGCCGCATACGACCTGCAAATTTCGATGAAGCCTGGATTATCACCGAAGCAATGAAAGACGGACTCGCTGAACTACCTTACTGTACAAGCTGCCATTTGCCCTATTTGGTTATTCATGGCTGCAAATACCAGCAGGTCTGCCAAATGTGCGTGCTAAACCAGATGCGTAAATCCAAATACCTCATTGGCTAATTGATTCTTTCCAAGAATATTGGGATAGTAGCCACTAGAATTCAGGATCTGCCGAATATTCGAAGTGGAGTCCACCAATGGCGACATTCTCATCCCAATTAAGCCGAAAAGACACTTCCAAACCCTCAGTCTTTGCCGGACATCATGCTACCGTGATTTGCAACGAATGTAGCCGATCCATGGTGCCTAGAGTAGTCGTTTACTATGGCAGACCAACCAAGTCGGTTTGCCCTTTCTGTGGCGTGACGTTTGCGCGGTTTCCGAGTGGATTGAAGAAGTTTTTGCAGCGTTTTCACACCCGCACATTAACTAAAAAGCACTTTAATTTTTTTAGCTTGGCAGCTGGATTATTTGGATTAACATTCATGGGCAGTTCAAAAGGCATGCTGCCTGAAACACTTTCTACATTTGCCCTATTTGGTTTCGTTACTTTTACTGCCCTAGCATTAGCAGAATTAGTTTTTCAGTGTATTGAACAATTGGCAAATCGTCTTTCCCATGAAAGTAATTACTATTGGGCTACCTTAGTGTTTGTAGCCTGGGTACTGGGGAGTATTAACAATGAACTTACCGTACCAATTATCATGCTCTCATTTGCCATGATTCTGCGAGGGATTATTGTTGGTTTTGGACAAATTCTTCGCAACAAATAATTCATGGTTCTTAATAATTAATTAGTCCTCTAGCTCGATTAAAGCTACTAATCTGATCTATGAGATCCATGCGATTTTGGCCGGCTGCACTCATCAATAACTTTGAAATATTGTTGCCATCAATGTCTCCTTCCTCTTTGATCAATTGTTGTTTTGCTGCGGCCAAATTTCCGCTATATCCTCCACCAACTGATATTCCAGCGAATGCTTCAAACATTGCTGCTCGGTAATATGTTTTTTGACTTGGCGTTAATTTGTCACCGATTTCATTAATTCTTTGGTCTGCCCAAGCCTGGGTAGTTTGAATAAAACCGGAGTAAGATTTAGAGGCTCCGTATTTTACGGAATCCCAAAAGCTTGCTCCGTTCGAGTAAGCTTCTGTAGTATTTGAAGTAAATTCTTTAATGCTTTCAGCACCAGAAGAACCCACGGCTTCGATATTCTTGGCGGTATTATAAATACTCCCTCCCAGGTAATCGTATGTTGCCTCCGCTACCGAAGGCGTGTCATTGGCCGCTGCCGCAATCGATTGCCTAAAGTGCTCCGCTTTGACATTCGCCAATTGACCGAAACCTTCTCTTGAATTTTGTTCACGCTCTGCCAAATTACGATCATGTTGTGCGTCGATATGGGCTTCGCCGCCGGCAATTTTTTCCGTCGCTGAACCAATATGCGCCTGAGCACGCTGATTTAGCGATTCGGTTTCAGCGCGTGGGTCTTTGAGATTGGCCTGTTCGACTGATGCCTGAACCCTGCCAGCTTCCGGAGCGCTGGCTTTCAGGGATTCATTCCGGCTGGCATTCCAGCTTTGATCGGCTTGCGGCGCATTAAACGCATCGCCGAGCAGCTGGTAACCCGAGATTTGCGCCTGGTACGATTGTTGATCGTCCAGCGTGCGGTAGCTGGGTGACGAAAATCCGGTCAATAACGACATGCCGGCGGCCGCATAGGCTTGATCGGCATTGCTGATCCAACCCGACGCTTTCCATTGCGAGGCTAGCCGTTGCGTATCGCCGCGCAAGCCGTATTGATCAAGTGTGCGATCCAGACGTTCCATCAAGCCGAGATCATTCGCAATTTTGTAACCCGTTTCCGCCGCGCCGAAACTGGCTTGCGTTCCGAAGCGTTGTTGGGCCGATAGGGTTTGTTGATAGGATTCGCTGGCGGATACCGCATCGGTTGCGCTCTGTTGCAGTGATGACAACGATTGATTTTGCAATCCCATTGAGGCGACGTTTCGGGTGCCGGTTTGCGCATCCATGGCTAGGCTTTTCGCCAAGCCGGCTTGATAACCCTGACTGTCGTTGACGGTCTGGCTGATGTCGGCGGCAATAGCATCGGATTTATCCTGACTGACTTTGAAATCGTTTTGCAAGCGACCGGAGATTGCGCCGCTCAATTGGTCGCTACCCAGCTTGGCGCCGGCATTGGCGCTGCCGGCAACCAGTGCCGAGAACTGATCCGCGGAAATACCGGTGTCTGCATGCTTCTTGGCAAAGGCCTCTCCGAACTGACGGTTATAGGCATCGGTATAACTGGAACTACTGGTAATCTGATTACCCAGCGAACGGCTATCAAATGCATCACTGGTGATACTCGCCGACTTCGACGCGGTTGACGACACGCTGTTCATGAAACTGCTGGTCGCCTGTTCCGAAGCGCTGTACGCCGACGATACAGCCGCACTCATGTCCTTGCCGGCTGTGAATGTCGGCAGCACCTTGTCGACGCCGGTTTGCGTAACTGCCGATAACGGACTGTATTGATGCTGCGATTGGGCATTCAAGACCGGTGCCGGGCTGATCACATCGGGCGTGGCAATTCTTTCGCTAATGGTGTCGCCGCCGTCCATCCGTCCCAGGAAATGCGTCGCCGTTACCGCACCGCGGTAGATCAGCATCAAGGTAATGGCCGGCGTCGACGCCGCCAGCATGCCGCCGATCGACAGCCATTGCTGCAACTCCATGTCCAGCTGATAAATGCCCATCATTGACGGCAAGTTGTAGGTAGCGGTGGTCAGCGCCGCCATCTTGCCGGCGGCCGACATCTGGATGAACAGATTGATCACCGCCAGAATAGGCATCCACAATTGGATCCACAACAACATCGAGAAGTAGCCGATATTCATCCGGATACCGACATTGCCCAGCATCACCACGAAGGCCATGATCGGGGCAATGGCATAACTCAAGCCTTCGATGAAGGCCATCATGGGCCGTACAATCTTGGCAAACAGGGTTTGCTCGGCGGCCCATTGGGTATTACGTTGCTGAATCGCTTGCTCGACCATCGCCGCTTTATTCCAATGCAAGCCGTCTTCATGCCGGCCGATCACGCCTTTCTCGAACATGGGCATGATGGCTGACATCAGCATGTAATCGGCGGCATCAATGACACCGGGACCGGCCAACGCATCGAATGCATCCTGGATTTTCGGCACCGTGTCGGCCGCCGCCGGTACGCCCAAGGTCGGTTGCAACAACCCTTCCAGCGCTGTCGCAAAATTGCCATTGGCCACCACGCTCAAATCGGCCCAGGCTTCGGTGCAGGTTTTGGTTTGCGGTTGGCCGCCGACATAGATTTGGGTCATGTAGATGTCGGAGTCAAACCTTATCGCATTCAACGGGTCGGCATCCCGCAAGATGGCATCTACCGATTTCTGGTTTAAATCGACACCAGTCAAGGTGCATTCGCGCACGTAATTGGCAAACGAAGTTTCCATGTCGCTGCCGGCATTCGGCACATTGGCCGCCCCCAGATTCACCCGAGACAACAGATTCTTCCGAACTGCGGTCAAGGTCTGCAAACTGTCGGCAAAGCCGTTGCCGGTCATCGACGGTGTGCCAAAGCCTTGTTCGAACAGCCGTGTGGTGCGATAACCCATGTTCGACATCACGCTGCCGACCACCGCCGGTCCCAGC
Organism: Methylomonas sp. 2F7; assembly: GCF_057126975.1. Classification (NCBI taxonomy): domain Bacteria; kingdom Pseudomonadati; phylum Pseudomonadota; class Gammaproteobacteria; order Methylococcales; family Methylococcaceae; genus Methylomonas; species Methylomonas sp. 2F7. The sequence goes on along the minus strand of NZ_CP195203.1, from coordinate 2,038,094 downwards.
GGTACGTTGTCGACTACCACCACGCTACCGGTATAGGCATCCTCGATCGATACCCGCACCGAAGGCGCATATAGCATCAACCACAACACATAAGCCAGCAATAAATCCTGATAGCGGATGCCGCGGCCATCCCATTGCAACAAAGCCCTGAGCATGACGATGATGACACCGATCAAGCCGCCGACAGCCGCTGCGGTACGGTAATCGCCGGTGCCAGAGATCATCGCCACGGCATTCAGTACAGCTTGCAGATAGGCAGAATCGCCTACGGAAAAGATTTCAAACATAGGAGATGGCCTGTAGAGAAAAGATAAGGGCTAAGGCGTCGGCCAGGCGGTACCGGAAGCCGGCAATTGCGCCACGGTACCGTAATGTTTTGGCTTTACGGTATTCATCAACTGCTGGTAAAACGCCATCAGGGTTTGCGGATTGCCGTAGCGACCGGCGATAGTGACGTATTCGTCCTGAATTTGTTCACGGGCGTCTTTCAGAGCATCCATCAGCAACTTGGCATAGGCATGGTCATTCATATGCGCGGCGGTTTGCACGGCATTCAGTAAATCATTGACAATTAGTTGCGCCAGTTTCAGGGCAATCACCGGCGCGGCTTCCTCGGCCCACAGTTTGGCAATGCCGGCATCTTCCCTAGCCAGGTTATGAATCATGCCGCCGATGGCATCTGGTACGGTTTGCATGAAGGCTTTTTCGCTGTCGGTGATTTGACCGCTGTTGGTCGAGAATTTGTAGATCAAGCCGTTGCCGGAATTGGCCGAACCCAGCAAGATTTCCATTACCCGCTGCTTCAAGCCGACCAGATTCACGTTCTGGACGATGGGTTTCAGACACTGATCGGCATCGTGACCGTCTGTACAGGTATATATCCTGACGGTTTGATAGCTGTTGCCGGCGTCGTTGCCGTACATCAGATCCTTGATCCGCAGCACCGGCGGCGGCGCGCTGATGGCATTGTTTTCGCCTTTGCCGTCGGGCGCGGCTTGCGGGGCATCAACGATCACGGTACCGGAAATACTCATCGCCGCTTCCAGCAAACTGTTGCCACCGAAGCGAAACCAGCCGCCGGCGTTTTGATTGACTAAGGCCCGCCAGACCAGATTGCCCTGAATGATCTTGGTCATATCGGTCGGGTCATTCTGCTTGATCTGCTGTACCGGATCACCCAAGGTGCTGGTATTGGTCCAGCTGGAAAACACATCGGAAATGCCTTGGGTAAACGAGGCATTGGACAAGTTGGTTTTGCTTTGCAGGTCGAAGGCTTTGACGGTATCGTTCACCAAGCCCTGCGCCAACCGGCAGGAGTTGCTGAACATCTGGTTCATCTCCTGGATTTTCTTTTGCAGATCGGTCATCACCGAAGCACACCAGGGACACATGGCGCCAACGGCGAGTTGGAATGCATAGCCTGAGGCATTGGCGGCCACATTGCGTAGCAACTGCACGAATTGGTTGAAGTTGATGAAACTGAAGCTGCCGGCGAACAAATCGATACCCCCGCAGCCAGCACTGAACGACGGCGGCACAAACGACACCAGATTGGTGTTGGTGATGCCATTGCGCGCCACCAGGCTACCGCCGGTAATCACACCACGGCGCTGTCCCAAATGCGCGGTCGGCGCCGTGAAGTTGGTCATGGTGCCGAACATGCTGTCCATTTCCTGTTGCAAGTCGGCATAGGCTGGAACGGCGCTCTCGATCAACAGAATCAACACCAGCACCTGACGACAGCGCAGAGACAATGAAAACGAAATCATGGCGTGCTCCCAAAATGTGCACTGCGTTGCAATGCCTGGATCAGTGACAGTGGATCTTGCGTAACCGCAGGGCTGATGCTACCGGCTGCCGGTAACAACATCGGAGTGTTACGGATGCCCTGAGTGGTTTGGTATTGGGAGGCATCGATCCAACCGGCTTCCTTGGCGGCCAGCAGAATCCGTCCGGTGACTTCTTCCAACGACAACGCGCCTTGCGCCAACGGCACAATTTGCTTGGGCGGTTTCATCAGGAACAGCGCCGGGGTTTGTTCGACGCCCAGCATCGCTGCTTGTCCTTGGTCGCGTTTGAACTGACTGAAAAATCCGTTCGGCATCGGCAAGCCATCCAGCGACACGGGATAGATTTTGAAGCCGTAGGCGTTTTCCAGCATGGCCAGAATCGGCGCCTGCACATGGCAATAAGGGCAATCGGAACGAAAGAAAAACAATATGCCGGCTTGGGCGGCAATCGACTTCAATGCCATTTCCGCCACCACGCTGGCCTGATGATTGGCTTCATTGGCCGCATAGGTCGCCACCGGACGGCGCACGGTTTCATCCAATTGCGGATCGGACATCACCACGTAACGCGCGGCGTTGGTAAAACGCTCAGCTTTGTCCATCATCACCCGCTGCAGGTAGTAAAACGCCGCCACATTCTCGGGACTCGGATCGTCGATCGCCTGGTTCAGGTAATGCTCGAGGTTTTGCTTCAACCAGGCCGAAGATAGGGGTTGGGATTCTGCGGATGGCTTGGCTTGTGTTTGGGGTTCAATTTCAGCCTCAACGACGCTGGGCGGTTTGATGTCAGACTTCGGTTTGTGCTGATCGGCTTGTATATCGGGTTGGGCTTTTTTAACCGGCTCCGGCAGCACCTCATACCAAAACCAGCCGCGTTGCTTGTCGGAGAAATAGGAAATCTCGGGCGCGCTGTCTTTTCCCATCGCCAGTGAGGCTCTGAGACACAAGCTTATGATGATTGGCAAAGAAATGGCGTTTCGGTTCATCGCGCCATTGTCCGTCAGATCTTCCCAGCGACTTTTGCAGCTGACGACGAAAACGCCATCAGCTGCAAGATGATTCGAAAAGCGATCGCAGATCGCGACCGGAACGGCAGACGATCGCAAATTCGGCGTCAACTGCAATCGGTATCCCATATCGGTTGCCTAAAATGCTGGCGTTATTGCGAACGGACGATAGCCCGCAAATCCCAATAGGAATTCGACTTTCGATTTCCCTACTGTAGTAGGGAAAGGTGGCAACCGTTAACCGGCCCCTAATCCGAAGTTATTTCCTAGGTAGGCATGAATCACGCCGTTTTGCGAAGGCAATGCCTAAATGAACCATCGAGAAAATGACAGTGATATGCCTACTGCGTTAGGGATTTAAGGTGCAAATACCTATGCACTAAGGCGCTTTCCAAGGTTCGCAATGAACAGAAAACTCCATTAGGCATTGTCCATGTCTATCCCTACAGTTAAGTAATAGGAAAATTCATGTCCAGCGAACGACCCGTCAACGCTCAGTCCACTCTCACCGAACAAGACATATTGCATTGGATCGAAACCCGGTGCGATCATCTCCAGGCGCAAGCCAAAGTATTGGTCGATGATTATTGGCGCCAATTGAAAAGCCAGCGCCAGAAACACAGCAAAAGCGAATCGGGCCGAATCGGCGTCCGCATCCGCTGCCGGGAAAACCAACGCGGTTTCAGCATTGAGTGGTATCGCATGGCCACGTTACGACAAAACGGTCAAACCAAGCCAATTGCGCAGTACGTTAAGAAAGGCCGCGGCTATCGTTATCCGCTCGGCAACCTGCTGAAGGGGGAACCCGCCTGGGAGACGGAATTAGTCGAAGAACTGGAAACCGAGTTTGCCCATATCCGGCAACAGCTCGATCGATTGGGAAAAATTCGGGATGCTCTGCAGCGTTATTGCAGGGTAATTGAAGCCGAAGCCAATAACAAATTCATCGGTTGATGATTGCAAGATTACGAGCATTGTTCCAATCGGCTTGCTAGAAAGATAGACCCCGATACGGCGATTACCTGTCGGTCGGGATGGCCATTCAATTTCAACGATTAATACATCCTGAAATCCATTCGAAGGTCTGGAATTCGGCGAGCAAATTGAAATTATCACTGTGTCATAACGGCCGATTCTGTTGAAAAAGTCCCCTGATATAGGGTTCCTAAAGTAGTAAAATACAGCTAACAGCCACTCAATCATGAGGTGACGCCATGATGGGACAACAATCAGGGATTCAGGAGCAGTTGTTTTTCTGTTTCAGTCTCGAAAACCACATTCCCAAAGATCATCTGCTGCGAGGCATTAACCATTTTCTTGACTTGGGTGATTTTCGTCAGCAATTGGCGGAGTTTTACAGTCCTATCGGCCGACCATCGATTGCTCCCGAACTGATGATCCGGATGCTAATCCTCGGTTATTGTTTTGGCATTCGGTCCGAACGCCGTCTCTGTGAAGAAGTGCATGTCAACTTGGCTTATCGTTGGTTTTGCAAACTGGATTTAGACGATCCTGTGCCGGATCATTCCACCTTTTCCAAGAACCGCCTGGGCCGTTTTCGGGAAAGCCAGGCTTTTCGGCTAGTGTTTGAAACGGTCCTGAAACGATGCATGGCAGAAGGCCTGGTGCGTGGCGAGGGTTTTGCCACCGACGCGAGCATCATCAAAGCCGATGCCCAACGGCAACGTCGAGTAGAAAATGGTGACGACATTGACTGGGGCGATCCCGCTCAAGCAGAACGTCCGGTCCGTGAATATCTCGCGGCAGTAGAAGAAACCAATGACCCCAAAGAGTCCACCCGGACGCTTTCACTGACTGATCCGGCGGCTACCTGGACGGCCGCACCCGGTGGCCCTGCATTCTTTGCCTATTCAACCAATTACTTGATCGACTTGGAAGCCGGCATCATCCTCGACGTAGAAGCCTCAGCGGTCAATAAAGCCGCCGAAGTGGAGGCGACTCGGACCATGATTGATCGGGTAGAAGAGACGTTTGGTCTGAAGCCCGAACGTTTGGTGGGCGATACCAATTATGGTTCAGCTGCCATGCTCGGATGGTTAGTCGATGAAAAAGATATAGCACCACATGTACCCGTATTCGATAAGTCAGAACGCAGCGATGGCACCTTCAGTCGCTCTGACTTTACTTATGACGCGGAGAATAATCGGTATATCTGCCCTGCGGGTAAGCCTCTGAAAATCGCTTGGCGCAGCAAACAGAAAAACCCTTATCGCTATCGCGCCAGCCAATTGGATTGCCAAGCCTGTTCGCTCAAAGCGCAGTGCTGTCCTAACATGGCAAATCGTCAAATCGATCGAAGCCCCCACGAATCGGCTCGTGATGTCGCTCGTGCCATTACCAAAACCGATGCTTATAAGCAGTCACGCAAGGAGCGCAAGAAGGTGGAAATGCTGTTTGCCCATCTCAAACGCATCTTGAAAATGGATAAGCTGCGGTTACGAGGCTTCAGTAATGCCAAAGATGAGTTTCTATTGGCGGCGACGGCCCAAAATCTAAGGCGAATGGCAAAGAGGTTGGCCATCAATGAACCAGTAACCCAATTGATACCCGCATAACGGCAATATAAGCCGTATTTACGCGCCAGAAAGCGAAAAACTCACCTAACGGCTTCTGAAAAACCAAGGCAATCAATCAACACCCTTCCGACTCACACTCAAAAAACCGACTTTTTCAACAGAATCGGCCAAAACCGGTCATTGGAGTTTTTTCAGAAAGACCTTAAATACTCAAGCGACCACCCATAAGCGGCCACTCAGTAATTTAAGGGGGCTGCAAACCCGCCACATAAACCAGCCCGGCACCCACACCCCCAACTATTCCCATCTCGCTTGATGGACTCTATGGCTTAGTTTTTACCCCAACGACCCTATTGAGTATTATTTTTGACCATTAATACACTTGTCATATTTGCTCGGTAAATTTTTTATCGAGGCAGTTATTTGAGCTGTTAGTTATTTCAACACGTAACTGCTTACTAGGTTAGTACGAACCATTGCTCGTATAAGCAGTATACCTACGCACAAGCTTGTCTGATTCCGATTTGGGCGCTTAGGTTGGAGAAGGCCTGGCAGCGTCTCGTTTGGCGTTCAGGTAAATGTAGTTTGGGCAAAGCATGGTTATGGCGTCGCGAGGTGCGATGACCATCCAAATTTAAAACAACCGGTGTCAGATTTGATTGAGGCTGAGTACCTGCTCAGGTGATCGGATCAGGGAGAATATGGAAATGAAGCGTTTAAGATTGGGTGCGGTGTGCTCAGGCTTTTTCATGGCAACGACCGTGATGGCGGCGCCCGTCGACGATGCCCGACTTAAGGCCATGGCCTGGCTGATTACGCACCAGAGCGGCGACGGCAGTTGGCAGGGCGCGCCGGGATTGGAAATGGCGGAAACTGCCGCTGCGGTAGAAGCTTTGGTCAATGCCGGTATGACCAAGAGCGATACTTATGCAAATGGTGTTGCCTGGCTGCAAAATCATCAAGCCTACAGCACGGATGCCTTAGCCCGGCAGATCATCGCCCTGGCAAAATCCGGACGCGATACCTCGGATTTAGTATCTCGCTTGATCGCATGGCGTAACGATGAAGCGTCGCCCCAGAGCAGTTGGGGGGCTTACGACCACTACAGTACCAGTTATCCCGACACAGCCATGGCATTGGAAGCTATTAAAACCAGTGCTGCAAGCTATGCCGAGGAAGGCTACAGCGTTTGCAACATCGTTGCACAGCGCAACACCGGCGACGGCGGTTGGCCATACTTTGTTCCTCCAGTTGGCTACACACAGCCAAGCCGCATTCTGTCAACCGCCTATAGTTTAATCGTGCTAAATCGATACAGCCCCTCGAGTTGCGGCCCAACCGCAATATCCAGCGTGATAGCCAACGGTGCCGCCTGGCTGAAGACTCAACAGAAAACGCCCGGCGGCGGTTTCGGTGAAGGCAGTGCCGGCACTATATTGGAAACCGCATTGGCCTATCGAGCGCTGGTAACTGTGGCCGGCGCTAACGATCCCGCCGCCGTGAGCGCTCAGAACTTTCTCATCGCCCAGCAACAAGCCGACGGTAGTTGGGACAGCGGGGATGCTTTGCTGACCACGTTGACGTTAGCGGCGCTCCCGGCAACCACATTGGCCGATACCGATAACGACGGCTTGCCGGACGGCACGGAGACACAGGCCTTGCTCGGCACAAATCCCAACGTGCCCGACGCCTTTGGCTTGCTGAAGGGTAATGGTCGCAGCATTGCCGGTGTCACCACGGCCATCCCCTTAACCAAGGCCATTATCGATCAGCCCTACCTTTCTACGCTGACTTCCAATAACGGTGCGCCACCTTATAGCTGGTTAGTGAGTTCAGGCCAACTGCCGGACGGACTCAGCCTGAATACTAATACCGGCCAGATTACCGGCATACCCACGGCGCTGGGTTTTTATAATTTCACCTACGAAGTACTGGCAGCCGATATGCACACCTCCGTCACTAGTCAAATCGAGGTGGCGGAGCCCAGTGAACCCACCCAAGTGCCGGCACTACCGACTTGGGCCATGTTGCTGATGGGGGGGCTGCTTTGCCTCATCATGCGGCATATTGAGCAACATAAAACACGCGACCTTCGCTAAATCCATAGGCTCTGCCAAGGAACTTTCCATGTCACCCGTTTCTCGTTTTCGCTTTCTGCTGGCGTTGGTTATGCTGTGCCAGAGCCTACTCGCGTCCTCAACCCCATCCGCCGCGCCGCAAAACCCAGCAGCTTTGCCGGAGGCCGTGGTGCAATCGCTGCTCAAGGTGCATCAACAGCCGGGCAACGCCTTAGCGCAGCAACTGCGCGAGCATCTGGACGAGGCCGCTGAACTGATCGACGAAGCGGATAACGAGGACCAATTGCAGCAGACCGGTCAAGCTAACCGGCTACCCTCCAAACAAGAACTTTTGGAAGGCAAGCGCTCTGAAATCGGGGATTTGCGTCAGGACGTGGAAGCCGAACTCGACCGGGTGCGTTCAAAACTGGCCGGGCTAAAACAGCCAGACAAATTGGCTGCCTTCGACCGTTATGCCAAGCAAGTCGCGCAGCGCTTCGACCGTATCGATCGATCACTATCGGGGTTTTCGTCGGCTCGCGAGGACGGTGCCCGCCATCGCGCTTTGGGCAATGCCAAGGCCGAACTGCGCGCGTTGCACCGCCGAGGCCAGGCTACCGATATTGCGCCTGAGGTGGTTCCCGCACCTACGACCCGTTTGGGCGCGGAGGTTAAACCGACGCCGGCGGAGCCCAGTCAAAAATTGCCGCATTATCTCAGCGTGGGGCCATTCAAGCCCGACGTGCCTGCCTACGCATTCCTGCTGGATATGTTGGGGATACCAGCTGAAGCGGCGGCACCGACGACGCCGAACGAAGCGACAGCCTGCGGCTATGTTCCCGCCGACTTGAATGCTACCCAAGACGTGGTCATCTCCCAGGAAATTCGTGACCTGGCCGCAAAACTCGGTTATTCGCCGGTCAAGATATTCCAACACGTCTATAACACGATTCGCTTTGAACCCTACTTTGGTTCGATGAAAGGCTCAGTTGGCGCTCTATATAGCGGTGCCGGCAGCGCGACCGACCAAGCTTCTTTGCTGATCGCGTTGCTGCGTGCCTCGAACATACCGGCGCGTTACGTATTGGGCGACATTCAGTTACTCGATTCTACCAATCTAGGTGCCAATGGACGAGGCCCGCGCTGGTTAGGCGCCAAAACCTATCAGGCCGCCGGCTCCATTCTGTTGAGTAACCTTAACCCTAATGCCGGCAGCTACTCAAATGCCAATGGCATTTTCCTACGCCATGTCTGGGTCGAGGCCTGTTTACCTTACGGCAATTATCGCGGTGCGCCGTCGGACAACACCGGCTACCGCTGGATTCCGCTTGACCCGAGTTTCAAGGACAACACCTATCAACAGGGTATTGCCGGCATTCAATCCAGCGTTGCGTTCGACTACAGCGCCACCGGCTATTTGGGCAGCCGCACGCCTACCTTGCCGCACGAGCGCTACGCCTCGCAGGTCGAAAGTTACGTTAAGGGCTTGAATGCCGACAACACCTTGCTGGACGTACCTTACCTTGGCGAACAAACCGCCAGAAACTACGACATCCTGCCGGTCACGCTACCCTACAAAGTCACGCAATACGTCAATTGGAACGGCTCGTCCTCACCCGAGGCCGCCAGTTTGCCGGATAGCCACCGCTATCGTCTGTCGATCAAAGTCAAAAATAGTAGCGGCACCGATCTGGTCGCCGAGCAAATCCTGGCGTTGCCGTCCATCGTTCATCAGCGGGTGACGCTGTCCTATGTGCCGGCGGATGCCGGTTCGCAGACCATTTGGAACAGCTGGAACGGCGATCTGGCCACCCCGCCCGGCTTAGTTAATCTTCATCCGATCCTTAAGGTGGACGGTTTGACACAAGCGACCGGCACCGGTTCTATCACCTTGGGCACGCAACATCGGTTGATCATGAAGGTGACTTTGGGCGATACCAATCTCTCCCAGGCCTCCTGCCGCAACGACGATCCAGCCAACAGCACACCGGACCCCGATCTGCATTGCTTCAACAAAACCGTTTATACCAATTTGACCGCCGGCGCCCATCACGCCCTGATGGCCTACGCCCATCAGGGTTCGGATAGGCTGATAGCGGAACGGGCCGAGCGGTTGACGCAATCCGTGCAATCCGCCCCGACCGCTCCGACGCCGGCTAACGCCGCCAATTACGACGAAACGGAGGGCGAGTTGTTGCATATCGCCCTGATGAAGTATTTGCGTTATGTGACCGACGCCGGGCAACAGGTGGGAGAGCTCAACGGCGTCAGCGCCCAAAGCGGTACGCATCTGGGTTTGACCGCCGCCGGCCTCAAGGTCGATTACCTATTCGATTTGCCGTTTGCGGTGCATCCTAGCGGGCCCTATATCGACGTCTTGGGCAATCTCGCACATCTGGTCAAACTCGATACGACCGCGCCGACATTGGCGGAAACCTGGCCGACATTCAAGCTGTTTGCCTACAGCGCCTCAGCCTACGAACACTACATCTGGCAAGAACTGATCCGTACCGATGCGGTGTCCACAGTGCGTGGTTTGCAATTTGCCGGCGAATCGGGTGGCGCCAATCCCTTGGTCACGCTGACCTCGGCCAATATCGGCAACTGGTCGACGTTGATGGATGCCAGTATGGCCCCTTATCAAGCCGCCATCACTGCGGCTGTTAACGACGGGTCCACGGTTACCGTGCCCAAGAAAACCATCGCCTATACGGATGGCGGAGCTCAACCTAAAACCTGGAATGGCGCCGTCTACATGGCGGAAAACCAAAACAAGGGTTATTTTTCCGCCATCATCGCCGGCGGTCTCGGCGGCGGCTACTCCCTGGTCAACCCCACCCCGGTCGCCACCAGCTTTCCGCGTGACGGTTTCCTACCCAGCAACTTCTTCAGCAACTTCCCGATCAACTCCACCACGCTGTCCAATGGCTTGAACTGGCTGCAAAGCTGGGGTGGCGATCCGGTCAATCTGGCGACCGGCAATTTGTACCACAGCGAAAAGGATATTGCCGTACCGGGCCGGGGCCTGCCGCTGGTCTTCGAGCGCAACTACAATAGCCGCAATCCCCAGGACGGCCCCTTGGGCTTTGGCTGGACCCACAGCTTTAATCACAAACTGAACTTTTACGGCGTCGACGGCGGTTTCGTGAAAGTCGGCTGGCTGGACGGCAGCGGCGCGGAGCGCTTCTTTCGACTGGCCGGCAGCAGCGTGCCGGTTAACAGCCCTTTCCAGGCCGCGCCGGGCGTGTATACCGCGCTGAAACGCGAAGCCGACGGCAGCTGGAGCGTCACCGAGAAGAACGGCTTGCGCTACGGCTTTGAAAGCAATACCGGCGTCACCGCCGGGCAAGCGGCCCGCCTGCTGACTATCCAGGATCGCAACCTCAACACCCTGAGCCTGGCTTACAACACCGGTTGCGGCAACGTGCTGTGTACGGTAACTGACGGTCCTGGCCGGAAACTGGCGTTTCATTACACCGCTAATCGCATCGACCAAGTGCAAGTACAAGCCATCGGCGGCACGGTGTTGGCTACCCATCAATACGGTTACGACACCGCCAATGGCAACCTGACCACTTACAAAAGCCCGCTGGCCGTCGCCAGCCAGCATGCGCCGGTCACCTATGCCTATTACAGCAGCGCCGACGGCCAAAACCTGAACCATGCCCTGAAACGCACCACCGCCCCGCAAGGCGAAGGCATGCAGTTTTCGTACTACGTCGATGGCCGGGTGTTCCGCCACCAAAGGCATAATAACGGCACGCTGTTGCCCGAGACCACCACCTTTCGTTACCAAGACTTCCGCCGCGAAACCGTCACCGTCAACGAACGCGGTTTCGAGCGCCGGCATACCTTTGATGCCAACGGAAACCCGCTGCGCATTGTCGATGAAGCCGGTGCCGCGCACGCTTACAGCTACGATCCGACCAACCCGTTCAATCGTCTGACCGAATCCGATCCGGCGGGTTTGCAGGTGCAATACCAGTATGATGCCGCTGGCAACGTCACCCGCATCACCCAGCCCTCCGGCGCTACCACTGAATATTACGACTTCACCACCTTCAACGCTCCGCAGCGCATCAAGGACGCCAAGGGCAACTGGACCCTGCTGAAATACGATACCAAGGGCAACCTGACCGATAGCGTCCGCTTGAAAGCCGGCATCGCGCCGACCGCCGGCACCACCCCGGCGCTGACCAACATTGCCGCCTGGACGAAACGCAACTATGATGCCGCCACCGGCCAGCCCACCCAAACCAAAACGCTACGCGACTTCACCGGCGCCACATTAGGCACCTTTGGCGGCGGCACGGGACCGACCGTCATCACCAGCTATGATGGCAACACCCTCTATCCGACACAGATCGCGCGATCGGGCGACAAAACCGGCGACGGCCTGATCAATGCAGCCGACCCCACCGACACCGCCAGCCTGCAATTCGACAGCCTGGGCCGGCAGACACTGGGTATCGACGCCGACTGGCAGACCGTCAGCAGCAGTTACGACGCCGACAACCTGCCGCTGACCGGCACCGATGCCGCCGGCCATCCGCGTAATTACTTCTACGATGGCGATGGCCGCTTGACGGCTAACGAACTGGAACTGAGCCAAAACGGCAAAATCCGACTATGGGACAGCGCCTACCGCCGCTATGATACCGTCGGTCGCTTGCAGCAAACCTTGGATTCCGGCGGCCACCTCGCCCAATACCAATACGATGCCGCCGGCAACCTGATCCAAATCACCGACCCGGACAACTACACCCTGGGTTTTGATTACGACGCCGTCAACCGCTGGACCAAAGCCTACGACAAAGCAGGGCATCACGTCGACCGCAAACTGGATGCCGCCGGTCGGGTTAAAGCCGTCACCGACCCCAACGGCAATAGCACGCTTTACAGCTATTGGAACGCCGCGCAAGACGGTCGCCTGAAAAGCGTCACCCAACCCAAGATCGCCAGCTACACCCTGGGGCAAATCCGCCAGTTCGATTACGACGCGCTGGGCCAAGTCGTGAAAACCACCGATACCCCGGCAGCGGGTTCCAGTGAAGCGGCTCGCGACAGCCTGAATACCTATAACGCCCTGGGCCAATTGATCCGCGTAGCCGGTCCGGCCTATGTCGACCAAAATCCCACTAGCGCCACCTTCAACCTGCCCATCCGGCCACTGACCCGCTACAGCTACGACAACCTGGGCAACCTGAAAACCATTCAAGCCGGCCAGACTACAGCTGACGGCGGCACGTCCATCAATGCCGACACCGGCGCGAGTAGCAGCGACACCGTCGCCACCCAGGTCAGTTACAACTACGACGACTTTGGCCGCAAACTCAGCGAAACCGACGCCATGGGCCAGGTCACCAGCTTCAGCTACGACCTGAACAACAACGTCAAGACTGTGCAAACGCCAGGCGCCAACGGCCACACCCTGACCTACGTCTGGGACTACGGCCACCAGTTGCTCAGCGTGACCGCCGAAGACGGCAGAAAGATCGACTATACCCGCAACCCCCTAGGGCAAACCACCCGCGCCGAAACCTGGAGCCCGACGCCGGGCAGCCAACTCGACGTGGCCTACGACTACGCGTATGACGCCGCGCATCGCCTGCAAGACGTTACCGACAGCCGAGGCCAAAAAACCCTCAGCTACGCCTGGAGCCCCGGCGGCCAGCTGGACAGCCTGACCGATAACGACGGACGCGGCACTTACTACCTGTATGACGAAGTGGGCCGGCTCATCAGCCTGTGGGCGCCTAACTTCGACCATTACACCTTCGACTACGATAACGGCGGCAGGCTCACAGAAGCCCGTTATCCCAACGGCATCAGTCAAACCCAAACGTGGAACAGCGACAACAGCCTCAGCCAGGTCGCCCACAAAAACGCCGCGACGGTCATCCAACAAAGCCAATACAGCTACGACGGCCTGGGCAGACGGAAAACCAACCAGGAAGCCCTCAGCGGCCAAGCCACCCTGAGTTATACCTACAGCTACGACGCGCTGGACCGGCTGACCCATGTCGCCAACGGCACCGCGACCCAAGCCCAAAGCTTCAGCTACGACGTTTACGGCAACCGGGTACAAAAGCAAATCGGTGTTCCTGCCACCAGCACCATCGCCTACAAACACGATGCCGCCAATCAACTCACCGAAGTTCGGCAAACCAATCTGAGCGGCACCCTGCTGGAAGCTTACCTGTATGACGCAGCTGGTCAGCAAACCAAAAAATGCAGCGGCGGCACCGTCACCCGAGCCAGCGATACCGCTTGCACCGGCAGCACGCAAAACCAATCCCAATACGACAGCTTCAATCGACTCAATCAACTTCAGGTCAACGCGGTCACCACCGGCAGCTTTAAATACGACGACCAAGGCCGCCGTACCCAGAAAACCGAAGGCGCTACCACCACCAACTATCTGTACGACGGACAGAATGTCTACGCCGAATATCCACAAACGGGCTGGACTACAGCCAACGCCGTATACGTTCAGGCCGGCACAGACCACCCGCTGGCACGGCTGACCGGCCAGACTAACCTGCCGACCGCCACGGCGGCTTACTACCATCAGGATGGCACCGGCTCCGTCCTCGCCACCACCAACGCTACCAAGGTCGTCACCGCCACGCAACGCTTCGACGCTTACGGCAGCAAAATCAGCGGCGTAGGCACAGTGCCACAGTACGGCTACACCGGCAGAGAACCGGATGCCAGTGGGCTGACTTACTATAGGGCTAGGTATTACGATCCGAACCAAACCCGGTTTACCCAACGTGACCCGTTGGGCTATATCGATGGGCTCAACCGCTACAGTTATGTGCATAACAATCCGGTCAATTTTAATGATCCGAATGGCCTTCTAGCCAGACAAGTTGGAAACTGGTGGGATACCCAGGAAACCAGCTATCATTTAAGCACACGGATTGGCGGCGGTTTCCAGGCCATCGGTGGCGGATCGGAAGCCTTCGTGGGCGGCGCAGCCTGTGGCGGCTCCGGCGTGGGCTGCTTGATCGGCGTCCCGGTCATGATTCACGGGGCCGACCAATTCCAGACCGGTATTCAAAAACTTTGGACTGGTCAGGATGTCGATTCTCTGACCAGCCAGGGATTGCAAGCCGCAGGCGTCAGCCGCAACTGGGCCAACGGCATCGATGCAGGAGTTAGCGTTGTTGGATCGCTAGGCGCGGGTAGTCTGGCGAATTCGGTGAAGGTTGGAGCGGTCTTAAACGAGGGGGCGGAGAGTGCGGTAAATGCTGCACGTCTAAGAAGCCAACTTGCGGGCCAAGAAATCGCTGGCGGCCATGCGTTTGAAAAGCATGTTATTCAACAGGGTGAGTTCGGTGGGCTTGGAATTCGTACTCGTGAGCAGTTCTCAAATCACATTGAGAATGTGATCAATAACCCTACCGCTGTGAAACAGCTCAGTGGTGGTCGATCAGCCTATTGGGATGATGCAACCAGCACCGTGGTTATCAGAAATCCGCGCGCCGCTGATGGCGGTACTGCATTCCAGCCTGCGAAAGGCCGCTCATATTTTGATGGATTGAGGTAATGATGGAAATCATTGATGTAACAAGTGAGAAGTCACAGATTGACATGAGCCATGATGAACTTTTGATAGTGAACTCTGCCCTTAACGAGATTTGCAACGGAATTGCGGTATTCGAATTCGAAACAAGGATTGGTGCGGATCGTGACCGGGTTACTACCTTATTAAAAGAAATTAGCGAACTACTTGATAAGATGGATTTGTTAATATAGTCCGGTAGGTCCGATTAGCCCTCAACAGCTCGAGCATGTGTTAACAACTGGTAAGCTAGGAGGTGGCTGATGAGACATTCCGTCGTTGATTATCAGCTACTGCTCGACCAGTTTCTTTACAATGAGATTTCTGCCGAGGAGTTCCAAAGAAAATATCTGGATCGTTTTAAAAATGAGATGAGACACTTGGAAGATCCGCTGTTTGTATTACTTGATGAACTATTCGGTGACGTTGACGCATTCGCAATGGACCCCCTATTGCTCGCAGAGAATCCCAAGTACAATATTGATGAGCAAGGCCTAAGAGATAAGGTAAATGTCGTAGTGAATCGCCTGTCAATTTTCGAGTAGCCTTTACGCGAAAAGGTGTAAAACCGTTACAATAAAATAGCATTGGTAAAAGTAAGGTTACTCTTACCCTTGTTTTTGAAAAATGGCGGATTCAAATATGAAGTACAACACCACGAGTTTTGCCGGTAAACGACATGAATGGCTTACTTTCACGCTTTTCGTAGGCTGCTACGTGCTTTTTGACTACGCTTACTTCAAAATCCCGGTCGACCTGTTTTCCAATGTCATCTATTTCCATGGTGTAGTCACGGTCTGCGCGGATGTGCTTAACTGGCTGGCTCCGCTGGAACATGTATTGGCCAAGCAAAATCATCTGCTTTCCGCCAAAGCCAACCTGGAGATCGTGCGCGGCTGCGACGGTGCCGGGGTGTTATTTTTGGTGGTGTCCGCCGTTTTGGTGTTTCCGTCCGGATTGAAGAGGAAACTGATAGGTTTGCTGCTGGGTATTGGCTTGATCTATGGCCTAAATCTCTTGCGCATTTGCGTGCTGTATTTCGTCATCGCTTACCAACCCGGCTGGTTTCAGCTGATTCATACCTATGTGGCACCGACACTGATGGTGATTTTTGGGTGTTTCTATTTTGCCTGGTGGGCATTTGGCTCGACAAATAGACTCCATGAGCCGGCGTGAGCTGTTTGTTCTGACTCTAAAAGGCTTGCTAGCCTGGCTGGTCTTATCTGGCTTGGTTTTGTATTTTGGGGAGTGGCTGGCAAAAGGGCTGTTCCCGCCGCTTAAGGCGGTCATGATCTCAATGGCTCCCGACCTATCGTCAAGCTTAAACTTACTGAAATCAGTGCAATCTCAATTGGATTACTCGATTGAGTTGTCGGCCTGGGTATTGCGGCCCGTTTATTTGAACACCAATCACTTCATTCCGCCAGGCACCGAGTTGAAATCATCGGCTCACTTGCTGCATAGCTTCGTACCTCTGGTGATTGAAGGTGCGATTTTACTGACTTGGCCAGTGCAAGGCTGGCGGCAACGTTTACTGCTGATCGGGTTGGGTTTGCTGACAGCCATTCTCGTGGTCATGGCCACTTTACCGGCACAGCTATTAGGCAAATTGGAAATATCGTTTCAAGACATCGCAGAGTCAGGCAGTAACCCCCGCGCTATACCGTGGTTTTTAGACTGGATGGTGTTTTGCGAATTAGGTGGCCGCTGGCTTTTGGGGATTGTCGCCGCTTGGCTGTGTATTATGTTACAGCGAGCCATACTTCGGGTTTGACCAACGAACGTCTGCTTTCTAAGAAATTGAACTTGATCGAAAGGATTCACGGAAAAATTTGACTGGCCGGTTTGGGTCGATTCTGTTGAAAAAGTCGGTTTTTTGAGTGTGAGTCGGAAGGGTGTTGATTGATTGCCTTGGTTTTTCAGAAGCCGTTAGGTGAGTTTTTCGCTTTCTGGCGCGTAAATACGGCTTATATTGCCGTTATGCGGGTATCAATTGGGTTACTGGTTCATTGATGGCCAACCTCTTTGCCATTCGCCTTAGATTTTGGGCCGTCGCCGCCAATAGAAACTCATCTTTGGCATTACTGAAGCCTCGTAACCGCAGCTTATCCATTTTCAAGATGCGTTTGAGATGGGCAAACAGCATTTCCACCTTCTTGCGCTCCTTGCGTGACTGCTTATAAGCATCGGTTTTGGTAATGGCACGAGCGACATCACGAGCCGATTCGTGGGGGCTTCGATCGATTTGACGATTTGCCATGTTAGGACAGCACTGCGCTTTGAGCGAACAGGCTTGGCAATCCAATTGGCTGGCGCGATAGCGATAAGGGTTTTTCTGTTTGCTGCGCCAAGCGATTTTCAGAGGCTTACCCGCAGGGCAGATATACCGATTATTCTCCGCGTCATAAGTAAAGTCAGAGCGACTGAAGGTGCCATCGCTGCGTTCTGACTTATCGAATACGGGTACATGTGGTGCTATATCTTTTTCATCGACTAACCATCCGAGCATGGCAGCTGAACCATAATTGGTATCGCCCACCAAACGTTCGGGCTTCAGACCAAACGTCTCTTCTACCCGATCAATCATGGTCCGAGTCGCCTCCACTTCGGCGGCTTTATTGACCGCTGAGGCTTCTACGTCGAGGATGATGCCGGCTTCCAAGTCGATCAAGTAATTGGTTGAATAGGCAAAGAATGCAGGGCCACCGGGTGCGGCCGTCCAGGTAGCCGCCGGATCAGTCAGTGAAAGCGTCCGGGTGGACTCTTTGGGGTCATTGGTTTCTTCTACTGCCGCGAGATATTCACGGACCGGACGTTCTGCTTGAGCGGGATCGCCCCAGTCAATGTCGTCACCATTTTCTACTCGACGTTGCCGTTGGGCATCGGCTTTGATGATGCTCGCGTCGGTGGCAAAACCCTCGCCACGCACCAGGCCTTCTGCCATGCATCGTTTCAGGACCGTTTCAAACACTAGCCGAAAAGCCTGGCTTTCCCGAAAACGGCCCAGGCGGTTCTTGGAAAAGGTGGAATGATCCGGCACAGGATCGTCTAAATCCAGTTTGCAAAACCAACGATAAGCCAAGTTGACATGCACTTCTTCACAGAGACGGCGTTCGGACCGAATGCCAAAACAATAACCGAGGATTAGCATCCGGATCATCAGTTCGGGAGCAATCGATGGTCGGCCGATAGGACTGTAAAACTCCGCCAATTGCTGACGAAAATCACCCAAGTCAAGAAAATGGTTAATGCCTCGCAGCAGATGATCTTTGGGAATGTGGTTTTCGAGACTGAAACAGAAAAACAACTGCTCCTGAATCCCTGATTGTTGTCCCATCATGGCGTCACCTCATGATTGAGTGGCTGTTAGCTGTATTTTACTACTTTAGGAACCCTATATCAGGGGACTTTTTCAACAGAATCGGTCGTCATAAGACGACCGAGGGCGTTCCATATAAGCCCAGTGACAAACGCCTCACTAGCATTTGTTTCAAAAACGAAATCCTGGCTATCACCAGTCCCTATATATAGATTAAATAAAGATTATATATAGATTAGCACCTTCGATTTTCAGCGTGAAAAAATCGCTGAAGCCCGCGAATAGCTTGGCCTGCGGCGATTTCCAATTTTGCTCGAAGCGTCGGTCTAATGCCGTGTCAAACGTCGGCCTAATGCCGTGCTTTTTGTCGGTCTAATGCCGTGCCCGTCGGTCTAATGCCGTTACCTTGTCGGCCGAATGCCGTGCCTCCGTCGGTCTAATGCCGTATCCGCGTCGGCCTAATGCCGTATCGAGAGGCTTCGACCGACCCAAAATAGCGTCGGTCTAATGCCGTGCTTTTTTAGTGTTGTTTATCTTCCAAAAAACGTTGCTGACTGGGCGTCGGTTGGCGTTTGATCTTCACCATATCGTCAGCGAATTCAAAGCTAGCCAAAGTATCAATGCTAACCAAAGCCTCCAACGCTTTACCCAACCGATATTTGAAATCGCGCAGGGTTTTTGAGCCACTACCGCTCAGTCGGTGAATGGTGATAATTTTCATCGGGAACGGCGCGGCATGGGACGACAGGAAACCGTGTAACCATAAGGCCAAGGGTTGTTTGCGCAATTTCTGCCGCTGTTCGAATTCAATGTAGGTGTAGCCCTCCTCGAACAGGCGCAGCATGGATTCGGTTAATTCCACCACGTAGCGCTGCGTCAGTTCGTCACGGTAATAGCGCAAAAAGCCTTTTTCACCGAAGGCATCCCGGCCGTGAAAGGTGATTTCGACAAAGGCGCCGCCCAAGCGCGCCATCGATTCTTTCAACCATTCATGTTGGCTTTTGCCGCTACCGCGACCCAATGCCGTCAACAGGGCATGGGCGCTGAAGGTCACGCTAAATCCCGGTAATTGTTGCCGGGACAAGTGCACGATCTGCATCCAGACATCAAGGTCCGATTGATTGAGTTGTATGCCGAGGTAACGAACCTCGATCCCATCGACCGCAGCCAGCAAAGTGCGTTTTTTGTAGGCAATGCGCTCCTTGCCTTGGATGCCGGCGAACAATGCGCTCCGTAAGCAAGCATTGGGCGTACCGCGTATCGCCGACGGCCAATTGGGCAAAGACGTCAAGGGTTCGACGACCCGCAATTTGGCCTTTTTCCGCTCCGTCAGAGATTGAAAACGTTCGGTGAGATTATCGAGCGAATGGTTGGTGGTATTTCTGTCCATGACAGCCACCTCACTTCTTCAAGCTGCCTGGATGACAACCATGACTCATTACGTTGTGCGGAATTGGCATGGTTTTGACTAACGCCTGCTCCTCCGATGTCATATCGAGCTGATGATGGCAATATTTTCGCCAAGCACGTTCTATGACCAGTGTATCGTCATCCTGGCGATCGGGAATGTGCGACGCGCTGACATCGAGAACGCGATCCGATGAGTCGTCACTTGCCACGTAAACGCCAAGCGGCTGATCGACTTGCCTGACGACGTGTTCAATTGATGCAGACCGTAATACCGAACCGCCCAATCCACCTGTCTGCCAGGCATTATCCAGGCGCCAGGGTTGTTCGGGTTGAACCGGCACAATCGATTCGATGACGGTCTCGCTCACGTGTTCGGCGGCATTGGGCCGATTCAGCGAATTACAGGCCGTGCCGCACACTGCGGACACAAGACAATGGATTGCGAGCGATTTGGATTTCATGAGAGCTCCAGGGGTAATTAAAGGGAGCTCGTTACACTAAACACTCTTTTGCGAAGCCTGCTTGCAGCTGACGTCGAATTCGTCGCCAGCTGCAAGCGACGATTGAGAAATTCCCGGCAAGATGCGGCGTTATGGAAAATACGCCTTCGACGCTCATTACTCGCATCCGCCAACGTCTGTTTGGCGTCGAGTCCGCGCTTGTCGCTCCGGTTGCGACAACGATGGATGAAGACGTGCCGCGTTACCCACCGTTCATGAAGGGTCTGCCGGCTGCGCCTGTGGAACGCATCCTGTCCGGTCAAACGGAATTGATTGCTGCTATCGAACAGGCGCTGGCCCTGCCGGATAGTCTTTATCAAACCATAGCTGCGCCGGTCATACGCCGCTATGCCGCCTTCAGCCACTTGTTGCCGGCTTCCGAATCGCATCATCATCGCGGCGCCGGAGGCTTGTTTCGGCACGGATTGGAAGTTGCCCATTGGGCCACTTTGGCTTCTCAAGGCAGTTTGTTTGCCACATCAGCATCACCCAAGGAACGAAAAGCACAAGAATTACGCTGGCGTCTGGCGGTCTGTTTTGCCGGGCTATTGCATGACATCGGCAAACCGGTTGCCGATATCGCCGTGGTCGACACACAGGGGCAACATACCTGGAACCCTTGCGATGAAAACATCACCGACTGGGCTGTACGAAATGAGATCTCCCGATACTTTCTGCGCTGGCGGGACAACCGCCATAAACGCCATGAACAGTTTTCTGCCTTGGTGATCGAGCGCGTGCTGACTCGCGAAGCGCGCACATTCATTCTGGAGTCCGGCCCCGACATCATGCAGGCCATGCTGGAAACCATTAACGGTTTGGACCGCGGCTCCAAAGTTTACGCACTGGTGATAACCGCCGACTGCAAAAGCGTGGAACGGGATCTGAAAGCGCACTACCAAAACATCGACTCGGCCTTGGGCATGCCTGTGGAAAAGTACCTGTTCGACGCCATGCGCCGATTGGTCAAGTCCGGACAATGGACCGTCAACGAAAAAGGCGCTCGGCTATGGCGTTTTGAGGATGGCCTGCATATTGTCTGGCGTGCCGGTGCGCAAGACATCGTCACATTGCTGGCCAAGGACAAAGTGCCCGGCATTCCGCGTGACGAAGATACCTTGGCGGACATTCTGATCGAACGCGGCTTGGCAATCCCTAAGTCCTGGCCGGATGGCCGGCAATACCGTTATTGGCAGATGCAGCCTGAAGGCTTGGAAAATACGCTGTATCTGTTGCGCCTGAAATCCGCGGAACTCATTTTCAGCGGCGAGCCGCCGCTCGTTGTTGTAGCGCGCGAAATCAACGAACCGGATGCGACCATCGTTAAAGCCGACCCCGATACGAATCAGGCACGGCAAATCAGCAAACCGGCAAAAGCCAAGAATGTCGCGGCTCTGAAGCAATCCCAACGCACTGATAATCCGAAGCCAGTTGAGCCAAAAGAACCCCAAATAGAACCTGCTCATGAAACCAGCGCTGAACTCGAGCTACCGATCCTCGAATCGGCGCCAGGCATTTTGAATTCCTTGCCATCAGATCCCGATCAAGGACTGTCGCAATCCAAATCAACCGATGACGCCTCTTCGTTGTGTCAGACAAAAAAACCGAAAAACAAAACGCCAGCCAAAACGCCCATCACAGAAAAATCTGATTCAGCGGCAAAACCCGATCTCTCCACGACGGATACGAAAAGCATTTCTAATCCGGTCGACAGCGCCAAGTGCTGGTTCGAAAACCACGGCGATGCCGGCCAATGGCTAATGGACATCGCCAGCATGCTCAATCAAGGCCAATGGCAATTAGGCAGCGATATTCTGGAAGTTCAGGACAAATACTTGCTGCCGTTTCCGGCGACGGCTGAAAAACTCGCCGTCGATCCGCCCCAGTTCATCAAAATCCTGGAGGACAATGGTTGGCTGGTGACCGACGTCCTGTCGCCGATGCGTAAGGTACAAACCATCCAATCGGTCCGCGGCATCCTGCTGGCATTGGAACCGAGTTTGGCGTTGAAGGCATTATTGAATTTCCAAGCCAAAGCCACGCTTACAGCGTCATCTCCGCAATCTCCAAGTAGCAATACTGACAAGACCGGAGATCAACTTAAGGCTTCTCAGTCTCAAGACGCGACGCCTCTGGAGACTAAGCCTGTCCAGCCCAAATCAAAAGCGACCGGCAAGCAAAAATCAATCAGCGGCAAGGCATCAGACAGTTCGGTCAATTCCGAACCTGATAAGGCAAGCGCTCCCCTAACAACCCCACCGGCAAAACCCGGAACAATCGACTTGCTGATAACACATGTGCGGCAACAACACATTCCGCCCGATGAATCATCGCCAGACGGTCACTGGCACACAGTATCCAATACCGCGCTGGAACAATTTCTAACGCAACATCCTACGATCAAGCGCACTCGCCTGATGCTGGATATTGCCAACCATCCAGATTGCCGCTCGGTGAGTGCCACAGAAGGCATCCAGGTTCGATTACACCCATGAAATCCGATTACGACTACCAGTTTCCCTGGCGGCCAATATTCGAGGTGTATGCCATATCGGGCTGGCTAGGCGGTGCCGGATTGGCGCATTTCACCAGTCGCTGGTCGGGCTTGCCGAGTGAACCCTTCGATTGGCTGATGACGGCATGTGGAGTCATGGCGTGTTGGCGATTGTCGCCGGCATTGAGTCTCTGGTACCGCAAACGCCGGTTGCGTCAGTTTCGGTTCCAATACCTGGATGCCGAAAAGCTTGTAACCCTGGTGAAGCATCATCCCGAGGCCTTGTGGTTTGGCTGGGGATTCGATTGGGTGCAAAAGCATGCGCAATTGGCGTATGAGATTTTGAAACGGGATGTTTCTACACTGATTCCCAGCGATCATCAACGCATGGGCTCGGCCTGGATACACGGCCTGGAAGTCTCCGAAAACGACATTCGTCAGCCTTTGCAGCATACCGCCGGCCATACGCTGCTGGTCGGCACCACCGGCGCCGGCAAAACCCGCGCCTTTGACGTACTGGTGACTCAAGCGGTTTTACGCGGCGAAGCGGTGATCATCATCGACCCCAAAGGCGACAAGGATCTGATGGCCTGTGCCAAACGGGCTTGCGCTTTGGCGAAGCGCCCGGATCGTTTCGTTTATTTCCACCCGGCGTTTCCGGAAGACAGCGTGCGACTCGACCCCTTGCACAATTTCAACCGGCCTTCGGAAATCGCCAGCCGCATCAGCGCCATTTCACCCAGCGAAAGCAGTAACGACCCGTTCAAGGCCTTTGGCCAAAAATCGCTGGACAACGTGATTCAGGGCTTGATGGTGATCGAGGAACGACCAACGCTGGTTAAGCTTCGCCGTTACTTGGAAGGCGGACCATCCACGCTGGTGATTCAAGCATTGGAACGCTATTTCGACAACAATCTGGGCCATTGGCGGCAAGAGGCGCGGCCTTACCTGAAAAATGCCAAGGACATAGATTCGAAAGCGGTGGGTCTGGTGCGATTTTACCGGGAGGTCGTGCAGTATCAACTGCCGAACTTGGATTTGGAAGGCCTGTTGTCCTTATTCGAACACGACCGAGCACACTTCAGCAAGATGGTGGCGTCCTTGATTCCAATCATGAACATGCTGACCTCGGGTTCTTTAGGTCCCCTGCTCTCCCCTAACCCTCATGATATTGACGATCTTAGGCCGATCACCAACACCGGCCACATCATCGAAAAGGCCCAGGTCGCCTACATCGGCCTGGACTCGTTATCGGATGGCATGGTGGGCAGTGCGATTGGCTCGATTCTGTTGGCCGACTTGGCGGCCGTCGCCGGCGACCGTTACAACTACGGCGTCTCGGATAGACCGGTGAATGTGTTTGTCGACGAGGCGGCGGAGGTCATTAACGATCCCTTCATACAGGTCTTGAACAAAGGCCGCGGCGCCAAGATTCGCTTGTTCATCGCTACCCAGACCTTTGCCGATTTTGCCGCTCGCACCGGTTCCCAGGATAAAGCGCGGCAAGTGCTGGGTAACGTCAATAACCTGATCGCGCTCAGGATCATGGACAGCGAGACTCAGCAGTACATCACCGACAATCTGCCGAAGACGCGATTGAAATACATCATGCGCACCCAAGGCGTGGCCACCAGTGCGACCAACCCCACGGTGTTTTCCGGCAATGTCGGCGAACGTCTGATGGAAGAAGAAGGTGATTTGTTTGCGCCGCAGTTGTTGGGGCAACTCCCCGATCTGCATTACATCGCCAAGTTATCCGGCGGCCGGATTGTCAAAGGCCGCTTGCCGATTCTGCGATCAGCACAAGATTGCCAAGGCGCCCGCTCATGACCCGCAATCTGTTGTTCAGTCTGATGCTTTGGTTACTGGAAGTGATCCTGGTGGCCAGTTTTGTTTCCGACCGCTGGACGCGTGAACTTCAGCGCGCCGAAGACCAGATGATGATCGGCTATTTTGGCGCCTATAAAGAATCTCAAATCAGCCACACCGCGCAACGCTGGTTTGATCGCTTGTTCGTCACTACCGGCATCCGAGAAAGCGTGTTTCGCTATTTCATCCCGACCGAGCGCGAACGGCAGATGTCCAAAGGTTTCGAGGATGTGGGACGCCATGATTTGTTTCCCTTTATCGAAAGCCGGCTCAACGTGCTGTGGGACACGATCTTTCAAATGACCAAGCGCCTGACTACAGCCTGCAATTGGTTACCGTACCTGGCGGCTTCCTTGCTGCCGTTTGTCGTCGACGGACTGGTGCGGCACAAGATCAGCCAGACCAATTTCGATTACCCCAGCCCCATGGCGCATCGCTACAGCCTCTACTTGATTCTAGGTGCGCTGTATCTGCTACTGGTCAGTTTGACCCTGCCATTTCCGATTCCGCCGCAAGCCGTGCCAGTGGGCGTTTTTATTGTGGCCTATGCCGTCAACGTGTTGCTCGCCAATACACAGAAAAGAATTTAGACTAAAATGGTCGATTACTATTCAGCGTCTAGCAGCATTAAAAGCCGACATGAATAGTCACTCTTATTTAAGTTACTCTGAATAAATACCACTGCTATTACTCTATTGTCACAAACGACAACTTACTGACTCCCGAACGTTGCGCACTAGCCATTACCTTGGCCACCGATTCGAACACCGCAGCTTTGTCGGCTTGTAGTTGCACGCTGATGTCGGGATCGCGTTCTTGCAGGGTTTTCAGTTCGGCTTCCAAACTGGTTAATGGCACGGTCTTGTCGTCCAGCAGGGCTTCACCGCTGGCGGTGACGGCAAGAATTGCCACGTGTTTGTCCGGCGTGGGCTCGGTCTGTTCGGTTTTGGGTAGTTTGACTTTGACAACTTGCGTCAGTAACGGCGCGGTGACGATAAACACCACCAGCAGCACCAACATCACATCCACTAACGGTGTGACGTTGATGTCACTCATTTCGCCGCCTTCGTCTTCGCTGGGAAATTGCATGGCCATGATCAGATCTCCTGAGGTTGTGATGCGGGTTGGCTTAAGTCGTTTTCGATACAGCTGCGCAAGAAGTCGGTAGCAATGTGTTCCAGGCTGGCTAGGACTTGGCGGTTTTGGCGCAGGAAGAAGTTGTAGGCAATTACTGCCGGAATCGCAACGGCAATGCCCAACGCGGTGGCAATCAGAGCTTCACCAATCGGACCGGCCACCACTTCCAGACTGGCCGTGCCTTGCGCACCGATGTCTTTCAGGGCGTGCATGATGCCCCAGACAGTGCCGAACAAACCGATAAACGGCGACGTACTGCCAATGCTGGCTAACCAGCCCAGGCCAGAATCCAGTAAGGCTTTTTCTTTTTGCAGTTGCTGACGCAAGGCGCGTTCGATGAGTTCGTGCCACGCCGCGTGCTGGGTTTGGTGGTCATGTGGCAGGCTTTGGGCGCGGGCGTAGGTTTGGCGGCCAACACTTAGCACTCGTCCGGCTTGAACCGCCAAAGGGTTTTCCGGGTGGTTGTCGATCGCATCCAAGGTTTCCAGGGATGCGGCACCACTCAAACGTTGCAACAACTTATGGTTACGGTAACGGTGCCAGGCAATTTCACCGGCCTTAAGCAAAATCACGCTCCAGGTGACCAGGGAAAAGCAGCCCAGCATACACAGGGTGCCGTCGACGATGGCGGTTTCGGAAAAGCTAAAAATGTGGTCCATAAAGTTCTCGTTATTGTTTTATTTTTTAAAATCTTGGCTTGGCCAAACATCCGTGCGGCGCCTGGATCATCCTTAATCCAGGTCTATCAACGTCCGTGTTATCTGCCTCAGGTAGGCGAGGCAGGCTGCAAACCCTCTTGGGCGAGGTGTTCAATCCAGTTCAAAGGTAATCGGCACGGTTACCCAGCAGGGTTCCGGCGTATCGCCACGCTTGGCGGGTACAAAGCGCCATTGCTTCACCGCGTCCAATGCGGACTCATCCAGCGTGTCGTGATTGCTGGAACGCTGAATGTTGACTTGCAGGGCTTTGCCATCTGCGCCGACATAGACCCGCAGCAACACCGTGCCTTGCCAATGCCGTTGTCGTGCGGTCATCGGGTATTCAGGTTTAGGGTTGTTCAAATACGCGGCATTGCTATCCGCCGGCATATAGGTGTCGTTAAGCTGTGCCGCCAAGGCGTTGTGGTTCAGGGTTTGTGGCGCAGCCGCAGCGGGCATCGCCGGTGCAAGCGGTTCTGGTTCCACGGATTTGCGCTCTTCAACCTGCTTGACCACTCGTTCCGACGGTTTTGGCTTCGGCTTGGGTTTGACCTTGGGCTTATCCAGCTTGGGCGGAGTTATGGGTTTCGGTGGTTGCGGCGGCGCAATCGGTTGATTGACGACTGGCGACGGTGGTGCCGACAGTTCCATGGAAATCATCGGCAAGGGTGCAGCAGCGGTAAACGGCAGCGGTGCCGGACGGCTGACATACCAGAACAGCAAACCGGCGTGCAGTAAGGCCGCAACCAGCACGGCTGAGGTCACGGCCGCCGAACGCCGATAGCGGTTGTCGGGTATCGGTGCCGACACCAAAAGCGGCTGCGGGTCCGGTAAGCCTTGTGCTGGTTGGATAAACGAACGCTGGGTTGTAGACAGCCCCGCCGTTTGCGTGATCGAATGCCACAGTGCCAACGTCACCGTCCTCCTGTTAAATTAAGGTTGGGTGTGTCAGAGTCCTTGGTAGCGTTACGATTGGCGGTGAGGCGATCAATCGGACTCAAGGTTTTATTATTCAGACGAGTATCTTGAGCCGATCGAGACAGCTGACTTTCTAGTTGCTGCATCTGTTGTTGCAAGGATTCCTGGTTACGCAAGATCAACTGGAGCTGCTCTTGCAGAAACTCAAAATGAATCTGGAAATAACGCACGGACGGAAACACATCGGCGGCTTTGTCAGCCGGTACCACCGTCGATGGATCGAGTCTGGATTTCTTGCGGGATTTACTTAACATGCAACGTCTCCTTCCTTAGTACTTTTTAGGGTATTGGGCATGGCACTCCGCTGGCTGAGCAAGCGACGGACTGGAATCAGTGATATTCCTGGCATGTTGCTTGGGATCGCGGCGGGCTATAATCGCGTAACAGACCGGCGTCAAAATCAGACTGGCCGTCATGCCGATCAGCAAACCGGCTGACAGCGACAAGGTCATCGGAATCAGGAACTGTGCTTGTGGGCTGGTTTCCAGTAAGGTGGGTAGGAAGCCGGCAAAGTTTGTCAGAAATGCCAGCAAAATGGCCCGAAATCGCGAACGACACGCATCGATGATCAGGTGTTCAAGCGGTTGGTCGTCCTCGCCATGCTGGCGGATGTAATCCAGCAGCACCAGGCTGTCGTTGACTACCACACCGCTGGCAGCGATCATGCCGACCAAGGATTCCATCGATAGCGGCAAGCTAAACGCCCAATGTGCCAACACCGCCCCGCACCACGCCACCGGCGCAGCCAACAAAAAGATCAAGGGTTTTGAATACGATTTAAAAGGCACGGCGATGAGCGCATAAATCACCAGCAAGGCAATCAAGGTGTTTTTGGCAAAGGCTGCCAGCATGGCTTCCTGTTCCTGACGTTGTTGACCAATTTGGACGGTCAGGCCGGGCAAGGCTTGCTGCAAAGCCGGTATCTGGTTTGTTTCCAGTTGCACATACAAGGCATTGGCATCGGCCAACGCCGGATTTACACGGGCTTGAACTTTAAGCACCCGTTGCCGATCCTCCCGCACCAAACGAGAATAACCCGGCGCCAGTTGAATATCCGCTAATTCACCCAGTGGCGCAGTCGACCCATTCGGCAAGCGGATGGGTTGCTGTTTCAGGGTATCCAACGATTGTCGTTGATCCAATGGATAACGCACCATGACTTTGACTTCGCTGCGGCCACGCAAAAACCGATGCACTTCATCGCCGTAATAGCCGTGATGGACTTGCTCGGCCAGTTGTTCCAGGCGCAGCCCCAAGCGTTCGGCATTGGGTTTGAGGCTGAGTTTAATTTCCGGTTTGCCGGGTTCGCTGGAATCGACCACATCGTAAACGCCGGGTAGCGCTTGCAATTGTTGTTTGAGGTGTGCGGCGGCAGTGGGCAGCAGCTCAGAATCGGTGACACCTAGCAGCAATTCGATGTCATACGGCACATCGCCTTCTTTGTAGATAAAATCCACCTTACCCCGGCCAATGTCGCCGATGCGCTCACGCCATTGGTGGATAAAGTCTTCGACTTTGATGCGTTGCCGGCCTACCGGCGAGAACTCCAGCCAAATACCGGCACCGTGTTCCCAGATGAGGGTTTCGACGCCAACGATAACACTGCTTTCATCGGTGTGAGCGGCATTCACTGTGGGACTTGTTGGTAGGTCGTTCTGCTGCAGACCATCCAACTCATCCCTCAAACTGAATAAGGCCTGTTCCACTTTGGTCGCTAAGGCTTTGGCTTCGCTATACGGCGCACTTTGCGGCAACTGCATCGATACCCAAAAGCTGTCTTTGGTGACATCGGGATTGATCGATTGCCTTACTGTGTCGCTAGCCACCAGCGCCGCACAAAACATGATCAGTCCCAAAAACAAAGACGCCGTTAAATAGCGCCAAGCAATCGCGGTTTCGAGGAATGGGCGATAGACCTGCTCGACAAATCGATCCAGCCGGTCGTTCATTTGTTGGCGGATGCGTTGCAAGCGATTGGGATTGACCGTTGATTCCACATCGCTGACCAGATGCGACGGCAGAATCAGTAAGGCCTCGACCAGCGAAAACACCAAAGTCAAAATCATCACCAGACAAATCGGCTTCATCATTTGTCCACCCCAGCCGGGCAGGAACAAGCCGGGCAGAAACGCGACCAGCACGATCAATACCGACAGAATCACCGGTAAGGCAACGTCTTGTACGCCTTGGATGGTGGCTTGCAGAGGGGAAAGTGGCTTTTTTCCTGGATCCGGATTTTGGCATTGACGTTGATGGACGCTTTCACCAATGATGATGGCGTCATCCACCAGAATGCCCATCGCCAGCAGAAAGCCGAACAGGGACAGCATATTCAGCGACACATCCAATGCCGGCATTAACCAGAACGCCCCCAACACTGAGGTAAAAATCCCCACACCCGCCCACAGCGCCACCCGTACCCGCAAGAACAGAGACAACACCAGGCACACCAGCAAGAAGCCACTCAAACCGTCTTCCAGTAGGGTGTCGATGCGTTCATCGTAGGCTTGTGAATCATCCCACCAGGTAATCAGTCGCAGACCGGCGGGGAGTTGTTGGCGAAGCCGTGCAACGGTTGCTTTCACTTGCCGAGCCACGGCCACGCTATCCTGGGTGGTATGCACTTCCCAACCTTGGGCGATTTCGCCGTTGTGATGCCACTCGGACAAGCGTTCTTCCAAGCCGTCCTTAATGGTGGCGATTTGGTTGAGCCGGACGCGATTACCGTCCGGTAAAGTTTTGATGATTAACGCACCGACCGCATCGGCATCTTTAGCCCGTTGATTGACCCGTAACAGCAACTCGCCATCGGGGTTCTTGATCAAACCGCCGGGTAAATCCACTGAAGCCTTGCGCACCGCTTGCGCGACTTCATCCAGGGTCATCTGGTATTGGCGCAGTTTGTCAGGTGAGATTTCAATCGCCAGCTCATAAGCCATTTCCCCATAATTGCGGGCTTTGCTGACGCCGGGAATTGCCGCCAACTGCTGCTGAATGTGCTCACCGAAGCTTTGCAGGGTGAAGGCGTCGGTGTTGCCGTGCAAAGCCACCCAAATCACCCCGTCGTCCTCAGTGCGATTGGCGGGCAGCACCTGAATTTTTTCCAGTTGCTTGGGTAATTTGGGGATGGCTTGCACCTTACTTTGCACACTGGCCATGACTTGTTCGCGGGATACCTCGGGCAATATCTCGACGTCAATCTTGCAGTAATCGCCGCGTATCTCGCTGTGCAAATGCTTGACACCGGGGATGTCGTGAATCGCTTCTTCAATCGGCACACATACCGATTCTTCAACTTCTGCGGTACCGGCGCCAGGGTATTGGGTGTTGACCACAATCTGATGCGGACTAAAGCGCGGAAACACTTCCTTATCCACATCGGCAATGCCCAACAAGCCGCCGCTCATGATCAATAGCATCAGCAAGTTCGCTGCCACAGGATTGGCGGCAAACCAAGCCAGTAAATTTCCGGAGCGCAGGCGTTTAGTCATTCAGCACCTTGAGCGTTGTGCCGGCAATGGCGATCGGCAATTCAGAAACAATCACCCGATCACCCGGATTTAAACCGGCTTGAATCACCACCGCATTTGTTTCGCTGCGGACAATCTCAACAGGGCGAATCTCCAGCTTTTGCTCGATATTGACCAGTTTGACGGTCTGAGTCGGACTAATGGCGTTGCGCGGCAAGCGATAAACACCGGCCCGTTCCGCGCCTTCAATCTCGGCATGTACAAACAGGCCTTTTACCAACGGCGGTCGATCGGCGATGGCTTGAAAAGGTTGGTTGACCTGCGCAACTAGGTACCACTGGCCACTGTCTTCGGACACGGCCGCTTCGCTGCGGACAATCTGGCCTAACCACTGGCGCTGGCTGCCACCCAGTTCGGCAGTCAAGGTCACCTTAGGCCATAGACTGGCATCACTATGCGGCAAGGCGAATGGCAAATTCAAAAACGCCAGTTGATCGCTGCTGATCGGTAAACGTACTTCGGCCGCGTCGCTGGCGTAAATCCGCGCCACTACCGCCCCCGATGCTAAAAACTGGCCAACGCCAGCCTGTTTAGTCAGAATGCGACCGGCAAACGGTGCGCGTAGCTCGCAGCGGCTGCGATTGAGTTGGGCTTTCGCTAGATCGGCTTGCGCAGCTAGCAGTTTGGCGTGGGCTTCGGCCAATTGCGGTTTACGCAAGGCCAGTTCGCTGGCGTCGCCTTCGCCCAGGGCCTGCCATTCACTGTGGGCTTGTTCCACTTGTGCCTGTTCGGCGATCAACACCCGCTTAGCTTCGGCAACGCGGGCTTGGGCTGCGGTAATGGCGTAGTCGTAATCGCGAGGATCGATGGTCAGCAGTAACTCACCGGCTTTGAAGAAGCCACCCGCGACCAAGGCCGGATGCATCTGCACCACTTTGCCCGCCACTTCGCTGACCAGATCGATTTCCTCGCGCGGCGTGACGACGCCTTGCGACACCACATTCAGGCGCAGGGTTTGCGGCTCAACGCGCATTACGCTGACTTCGGGAATGGTCGCAACAGTCGCTTGAGATTCAGTCTTGGGACGCAAGGCAAATACCGCCCAACTGGCAACGGCAGTTGTCAGCAACACGGCGACGGGTAATATCACTTTCAAGGCACGATGGGCTTGCTTCATACCTTATCACCCAGCGTAGGTTGGGGTAGACTGCATGGATGCAGGAGGTAGGGCCATGCCGGGAGCAATTGCCGAGACGATAGGAACCCCAACACGACAACCTTTGCAATACGAACGTGTTGTCGGTCACGAAAATGAGTGTGTGTCGGTCGTATGAAAGCCGACATGTTGGGGTTCGTTACCTCACCCCAACCTACATTTTTGTTCATACGCTGCCCCCCAACGCCAGATATAAACTAATCCGGTTGGTTAGCAATTGCCGCTGCACCGCCAGATGCGCACTTTGCGCATTGAGTGTGCTTCGATAGCTATCCAACAAAGTCAAAATTTCGATCAAACCCTGCCGGTAGGAATACACCGCCAGTTTACGGCTGGCTTCGGTTTGCGAAACGGCTTCGCGCAAGGCTTGTTCCTGTTCACGTAACCTGCTTTCGGCGGCCAAAGCTTGCTCGACTTCGCGGAAGGCGTTTAGGGCTACGCTTTGATATTGGTTATAGGCGTCTTCGACGTTGGCTTGCTTCAAACGAATATCGGCTTGTAAACGGTCCCCGGTGAACAAGGGTTGTGACAAGCCAGCGGCCAAGTTCCATGCGGCAGCACGGGGGTCGATGATTTCGGTCAGGGCTGGGCTGCTGGTGCCACCGATGGCAGTTAAAGTGACGCGCGGCAGCAAAGCTTTTTCGCTGCTGGCCAAGCGTTGATCAGCAGCTTGTAAGCGTTTAAAAGCAGAAATAACATCCGGGCGGCGGTTGAGCAGGTCGGATGGCAAACCTGCCGTTAACGAGACGGGTGGTTGCGGTAAGTCCCGAGCCAAGGATGAAGCCATTGCCTCCGCGCCGGACGCCGAGGTAGATGCTTCAACCGGATAACGCCCCACCAAGGTCTGCAACTGCTTATGCAGCAACTGTACCTCATTGTACATCTGCGCCGATTGTGCTTCTGCATTCGCCAAGTCAGTCAACGCCAGCCGCAAATCCAGGCCACGGGTCAGGCCTTTATTGAACCGACCGCGGACCAGTTCGACAATCACGCTACGGTCTTTGACAGACTGCGCCGCCACTTGAGCCTGCAATCGAGCCTCTAGCCATTGAAAGTACA
Organism: Methylomonas sp. 2F7; assembly: GCF_057126975.1. Lineage (NCBI taxonomy): Bacteria > Pseudomonadati > Pseudomonadota > Gammaproteobacteria > Methylococcales > Methylococcaceae > Methylomonas > Methylomonas sp. 2F7. The sequence goes on along the minus strand of NZ_CP195203.1, from coordinate 2,004,983 downwards.
CCTGAGCAAGCCCTGCCGCTAACGACAAACGCGCGGCATGATAGTCTTCGCTCACCGCCACTGCTTCTTCCAGCACGGCTTGTTGGGACGCTTTGATACGGCCCCATACATCCAGCTCCCAACTTAAATTGAACAAAGCCAAAAACTGGCCGGACTCGCTGCTCAAAGCATCTTTGCCACGTTGATAGCCCGGTGTGAAATACAGTTGCGGCAAACGTCCAGCGCCGGCAATCACGGCTTGTTCTTTGGCGGCATCGACCCGCGCGGCGGCGGCTTGCAAATCAAAATTATGGCTTAAACCATCCTCTATCAAAGAGGTTAGTGTGTGGTCGTTGAAGGTGGTCAGCCAATCGGTAACTGATTGGTCCCTGGGCAGTGCCGGACTTTGCCATTGCGTTGGCAAAGCAATATCCAACGTATTCGGGTCGCGCTCTGGAATCGAATCGCAAGCAGGCAGCACAAAAAACACCAACAGGGAAAACATCGCTAACCACGATGCGTGGCTTTTTTTCGCAGTGCACTGTTCGTAGTCGATGATTGACACCCAAGACTGAGGGCTCGATTTTTGTGTGGGTAATCGTGGTATCAACATTAACGGCGCTTCTTTGACCAGATGACGACGCCTGTCACCGATAACATCACAATCACCAAGCCCAAGAAACAAACAAACAGTCTATACGGTAGGCCAAAAACGTTAGCCATATGCAAAGCCATTAGCCAGGACGTGATGGTATTGCCGTTATATTGGCCGGAAGGGAGCAGCAACATTTTTTGTTGTCCGCTATTCGCATCGATCACCACGCGCGTTTGACCTTCATGATCCTGAATATCAAGGCTGCTGCGTACGCAATAGACGTAGAACCCTTTGGCAGGATTGAGCCAAAGGGCCACAGGCACTTCGATTTGGAAACCGTGTTCCGCAGCGGCGCGGCTTAGGGCTTGATTACCCAAGCGATAGGCCTCGCGTAAATCGATCGCAGGATGAACTAAGGGTTCAGGTAAATCTTCGATTTCAGTCCAGGGTTGGTGATAATCACTCACTGATTGCATCACCTTCTGATAAACAGTATCACCCAAGTTCATGTAGACGCTTGACCAGGCAAATACTAATAAAGCCAACCATAGCCACAGTCCGCCAGCGCGGTGCAAATCGTAATTGATTCGAACAGACGAACCACGCCATTTGATCAGCCAAGCACGCCCCCAGCGTTGCCAAAACGATGAGGCAGTGGACGTACTGTTTGGAGCGACAAACACTTTGGCCGGTAAAGTTAAGTAAAAACCAACAAAACAGTCGATCGTCCAGATCAAGGCGGTGATGCCTAAAATCCACATGCCGACCTCATCCAATGCCAGGTTGAAGTGCAGCTTATAGAGAAAAGGCAGGAGATTGGTCATACCCTCAGAAATCGCCCCCCAACGACGCCGACCCAATTCAAGTCCAGTGTAAGGATCAAGAATCAGTTGATCGTAATTCAGATCGAAAGATTGACCAGTTAGCTCATTTTGTAACGGTGATACCGAAAATTGTACGGCAGACGCACTCATCCATAATGATTGCACGCTAGCCTGTGGCTCAATGTATTCATTAGCGTTGTCGATGAGGGCGTCAAATGGGAGAGGCGTGCGACCGGTAGCTGAAACATACAAATGGGGGTTGAAAGCGCCATCCAGCTCTTTGTAAAACGCCAGCAAACTACCGGTCAATCCTACAACGACTAAGAAAATGGTCATCGCTAAACCGGTATAGCGATGAACAAGCACCCATACTGGGCGGATCTTCATAAAAACTCCAAAATCTTTATCTGTTAAATAAGCTGTAATCCATATTAAAGAGAAGACGATTTAGTCATGAAAATACCGCCTACCGACCCTATGAAATCAATGCTGAGTAACTTAAGGGCAATAATCGTCTTCGTTATAAAGCAAAGCTTTAGCGGCTTACATCATTACTCACAACACTATTGATTGGATTCACGCGCATGGAATATGGCAAAAACATTGTCTGGCATCATTCTCAAATATCACGATCACACAGGGAAGCCCTGAACGGGCATCGGTCGGTCATTTTGTGGTTCACGGGGTTGTCTGGAGCAGGGAAATCAACCCTAGCGCACGCTGTAGAGGCTCGGTTGCATCAGCGAAGTTGCCGCACGTTTGTATTGGATGGGGATAACATCCGCCATGGTCTTTCGAAAGATTTAGGCTTTGAAGATGCTGATAGACGAGAAAATATCCGCCGGATTGCGGAGGTGGCCAAGTTAATGCTTGAAGCAGGAAATATCACCCTAACGGCGTTCATTTCGCCTTTCAGATTAGAAAGAGAACTGGCCCGATGTACCGTGGCGGAAGGGGATTTTATAGAAATTTACTGCAACTGTGATTTGACTGTTTGTGAGCAACGAGACGTCAAAGGGCTCTATCGAAAGGCAAGACTCGGTGAAATAGCGCACTTCACCGGTATTTCATCCCCCTACGAGCCACCAGAAAACCCGGAGATAGTGGTTGATACCGATCAGATGAGCATTGAGGAATGTTTAGCCCACATATTCAATCACTTGAAAAAAATGGGCATTTTGTCTCCCATTCCAGTCTTACCTAAAGCCTTAAAACGGTCATCGACAAAATGACTAAGGGGGAATACCGATGTACGCTATTGACCTAGCGTTTTCGCTGTCAACACATCACCCTCAGCTGAAAAATAAGGTGGCGAAGACAAAGAGAATGGCTTAACCCACAATAACTACCCAGTCGGTGACATAAGTCATTTTAAGATCCATGGTTCTTTGCAATACCTTTAGCATATCGTGGGAGTCTCTAATACTTAGGCGACCGTTGACTTTTAGTTGCCGCAATGAATCATCTCTAAAGAAAACCATTCCTGGATGATACCGATTGATAGCATCAATAACCGACTCCAAGGTTTCATTTTCGTAAGCCAAAAATCCGTTAATCCAAGAAGTAGCCAGTTTTGAATCCAATTTTTTAGGTTGACCGATCTTGGTGTCATAAACGGCTACCATTTCATCCTCGCCCAACACAACAGGATCTTTCCAAATTTGATTGTCAGAGACTTCGACGCGACCGGAAAGCACTTTGATCTCGTCCCGCTCTTTTCGATGGTTAACAAAAAAGCGGGTGCCCAATACGCGCGTCGTTGAATGATCCGCATGGACTAAAAACGGGCGACTGGGGTCGGGCTTCACATCAAAAAAAACCTCCCCCTTAAATAACTCAACAGATCGTTTGCCGTCTTTCATATTGACGGCGATCGCGCTGTCTGTGTTAAGCATGGCCGTGGAGCCATCCTCTAATAGAACAGTTTTACGTTCCCCTATGGCCGACGAATAATCCGCTTTGAATAAAATCCGCATTTGACTACTAAGCGACACTGCCAGTATCAAACACGCGGCAAGAGCCAATGGCATTCTGGTATTGATATAACGCTTTTTAGAGTGCTTGGGGGCAATGCCATGTACTTTAGCGCTGATGCTTAGGCTTTTTAACAGATCCGTATCGCCCCACATGGCGCACACTTCATTAAAGGCGTCACGGTGCTCAGCCGCTAGATTAAGCCAATGCTCGAAAGATGTCCTATCCTCGTTATTTACGTTATCGGCGCGCAAACGGATAAACCATGCCACGGCCTGCTCGTCTATATTGTCGTTCAGATCGGAGTCCAAAATATTCTACAGATAGTGAGTTAAAAAACGGTTTATCATTTTAACGAATTCTAATTTCACTGATTCAGTTTTATCGTCGTCTGCCAGGTTATTCCGGTTTTAACACCAGTTTATGTTGGGGTTTGCCAGTCATTAATGGCATTGGTAAGCCTTCTACCCAAAAAGATTGCTGATCCTTGTAATAACCAGATAGTGGATGCCCGGATTGTCCGCCCGGCATATGTAAAATGCCTTCAGATAGGTGACCGGGGGATACCACCAATCGTTCGCTCGCCCCAAAATCAGGGCCTGTTACCCTCACACAGAATCCACCGCATCCAGCTAACGATTGATGAGGCATATCTAACACAGAGGACAGTAAAGGCACTGCCTTTGAGAAAGGGTGAGAGTGACCGACGATATTCTGTTTGCCCCAGGTTAGATCAGTCAGGCTGACATCGGGATGGCGAGACATTACCGTTGACGCGCTAGTCGCCAATTGCGCCAGAATAAATTGATCCCACGTTTTATGCTGAGCTGGTTCCGGCAACAATTGCGTCGGCTTTTCCGTTAACAATGCTTGCAAAGGTGTGTCGACATAATTCCAGTTATAAACAAAATTTTTGTCGGCTTGCTTGCTTGCATTTAAAAAAGGCGTAAACACCGAATCAATCAATTGCTTGCGGAATTCAATCAATATTGGTAATCCCAAACTTGCAATATCAGCTCTACCATTCCAACTTATCAAATAATCCCGTAACGCGATTAATTCGGGCTGTTGCGCTAAAACGTCTGGTGACAATGCTTTCAATGCTAGTTGTTGGTAATACTCATAAAATTCAGTTTGGGTATCTTGCTGAAGATTGAACAATGACCATTCGCTATGGGCTGCCGCTTGCTTGAGTCGTTGATTGATACGGTAGGCTCGGTAACCATTGACAAATTGATGACCAATGACGAATGGAAAGTCTGCAGCGAATCGCCGATCATTGGCCGACACTAAAAAGCCTTCCGTGGGATCAACGGATTGCGGTATTTCATCGGGTCGAACATACTCCTGCCAACCCGTTTTACCATCGACCCATGAATGACTGATTGCCCCATCACCACCAAAACGACGAGGAATCTTACCTGTCAATGTCCAGGCAATGTGCCCACGCTCGTCTGCCAATAACACGTTCAACTGTGGTCCGCCGGCGCGTTTAGCAATAGCCAACGACTCATTCAAGGATGTGCTTCCTTCCAAATCCGCAATACCGATATTTACCGCATCCGTATCTAAAGCCACCCAATGAATGGCAACCGGCTGCCCCAATAACGGTTGCGCCGCGACCGGCCCCCATTGCGTTTCTCTAATCGTTAATGCTTTGGGCTCTGAGCTTTTGATCTGTATCGTTTCATGCCGTTCTTGGAAGTCTTGCCAATGATCGCCAACCCGGTATTGCCCGGAATTGTCAGGATTGATTTCAAGTTTGACCAAATCCAAAAAGTCTCCGCTGAGGTTGGTTACTCCCCAAGCCACATGCTGGTTACTACCTGAAACAAGAAAGGGAGTGCCAGGCAAATTTAGGCCGACCGCCCGTACCTCGGGATATTGAAGCTCAACGCGGTACCAAATGTTCGGAACACGAATCCCCAGATGCATATCATTTGCCAGTATCGCCCGACCATCGCCAGTTTTGCTGCCACTAACTGCCCAGGCATTGGAGCCTGCTAGCGTTTCATCGGGCGCCTTAGCTAAGCTTCGCAAACTAGGTGTATTTCCTGCCAGCAGTGTTTGCATGGCAGGCACGGGAATACTTTGCGGCGGCCTGAGGGATTTGGTGTATCTCATCAAGTCGTCTGTGAACCGGTCACTATCCGGTGTCAAGAATGCCAAGACCTCAGATGGTAAGGTCTGATCCATAATACTAAGCGTCCGTTCGCTTTGCTCAGCCCACGCGGTTAAGTTTTCAAACATCCCTAATACAACAAGTAAGCAATCTTCAGCCTGCCATGGCTCAGGGTGGTAACCCAGTACTTTAAATTCGAAGGGTAGAGCAGGGTTTTGCTGCAGATAGCTGTTGATGCCCTCCGCATACGCCTCTAAATACTGACGATGAACTGCAGGCTGCTTAGATAAAATTTGCTGAACTCTGACATTGAAACCATAGGTTCTTGATAGCAAGTCGCTCTTGATAGCCATTTCGCCAAATATCTCAGCTAATCGTCCAGCGCTTTTACGCCGCATCAAATCCATTTGAAATAAGCGATCTCGTGCCGTCACGTAACCTAGAACGCGCGCCGCATCAATTCGGTTATTAGCATTAATGAGCGGGATACCGTGAGAGTCCGTATCCACGCTCGCCGGCGCAGACAGTTTGGCCAATTTGTATTCACCGTCCAAAGTAGGCAGTGATTGCAACCACCAACGATAGCCAAAGCCACCTGCAACTACTAATAATCCAATTGAGCCAAGCCCAACACTCAGCCATTTTTTAGGTTTAGCCATGGTCGCTCACCCGCATCATGAAATTGAGGTTTCAGTTTCGGCCGAGCTCAGCCAGTCAGCGCTTGCTGCTGCGTGTTCGGGGAGGCCCTGAGGGTATTCAATTGCCGCAATATTGCCTTCATCGAGCTTGATACATCGATCAGCCAAATAGAAATACTTTTCATCGTGGGTAATCGCCAAAACCGTTTTGCCGCGCGCTTTCAGTGCAGGCAACAGCTCGGTGTAGAACAAGTGTTTAAATTCCGGATCTTGATCCGCAGCCCATTCGTCAAACACGTAAAAGGGCCGATCCTCCAAATAAGCCACTAGCAATGCCAGACGTTTACGTTGCCCTTGGGAAAGATTTACTGAAGAAAACCGGCCATTGATAATCTCTACCTTATGATTAAGATGTAAACGCTGTAAATAATCATCCATGGCACTGCGATGCTGTTCCGCATCAACACCATACAACTCGTCAAATAGATAAAAGTCAGAAAAAATCACTGAAAAGTTTTGCATATAAGCATCACGATTGCACGCATCAACGGGGCAGTCGCTCCAGGAAAGCATACCGCGCTCAGGATGATAAAGACCGATCAACAACATTGCTAACGTCGTTTTGCCGCTGCCATTGCCACCCACGAGAAAGACCAACTCCCCGGGATGAAATTCAAGGTCTATTGGGCCTAATGTGAAATTCCGGTTTTCCTTTTCACGATGAAAGCTATGGGTAACACCGGTAAGGGTCAACGACGTAAAGCTTTTCTGTACTGCTAATTTGGACAGACGTTCAGCAGGACCTTGTTCAACCAGTTTTTCTTCTAATTTCAGGACGCTATCTAATGAAACTTTCGCTCGACTAAAAGCAGGTAAGCTACTCGTCACAATAGTAAGAGGCGACATCATGAATAAAAAAACTAAAACATAGCCGCTGATGATTTCTTGCGTCAGGGTTTGCCAAGTTGGAAAGGCGTATAAAATCGCCCCAATGGTCAGATAATAAAGAAATTGAACCCATTGGTTTATCCAGAGGTAGGCGACCGTCGCGCGAAATGAATGTTGCCTGTAGGCTTCAGCACTACTGGAAAGCGATTGGGTCACAAATGCTTCGCTTCTAAGGCGATGAAGTTTTAATTCACGAATGCCTTCCGTCAACGCCGTGAACCCACGGCTGAGCACATCATATTCGTTGCGTGCGGTGCGAACGGACCTGATGGGTATATCTTTAAAGCAATTAAAGGTCGTCACGCCAAACAAAATGATGCCGGCAAGAACCAAAGCTAATTGCCAAGACAACCAACTCAAATAAGCCATGCAGCCAATGAGAATGGCAAAATTGATACAGAGCACAGGAAAAAGCTCACTGGCGCTTGCTATAGCAGTAACATCTTCAGTCAGATGGCTAAGCAACGCCGATTTTCCCATTTTTTGCAAATTGGGATACGGCGCATTCAAAATTAGCCGGCTAATACGGAGTCGTAGATCCCGGACCAACTGCGTGCTGAATTGATTCAACAGATAGTGCGATACCGTTCGACTGACCAATACCGTAAATGCTAATCCGGAGAACCACCAAATTGCATGTGCTATGTTTATTTGTCCAACTAAACTGGTATTGATAAACGCAATTAATGCAGCGTTACTCAGGCCGCTGATAACACCTGTCAGTAACACACCAGCAATAGTGATCCATGAAGAGCGCCATAAAAAAAGCAGCATAGTGACTCCGTTATATAGCTAAATCAGTTGACAGAGCGTAATTGTTACAAAAACACCTACTCATATTGAATACGACGAACTGCCAAGCAGTTTTGCATTGCCTAAAATAAATGCTCAGTTTATAGCAGACGGTAGGTTCCGATCATTCCGTCATGGTTACAGTAACCAAGTTGAATAATAAGAACTTGTTTCCATGATTGGATTTTCGCATACATACCATTTAGAAGACGCCGTGAACGTGAAAAAACCCCAGCCATATTCGTTGATCAGATCCGCTGTTGACAATACGGCTTTTGAATTCAGCATATTACGCAATGCCCTAAAAATATATCAAATCAAGCAATCTATGCTATGCGCGGTGGCGCTACTTAGTAGCCGTAATAACCCACTCACTCTTAGGGTCCAAAGCTTTTATTAGCACTGAAAGTTGAATGCGGCTTATCTGGGTTAAACCTAGAGAAGCAAGTTAATGGTAATAACTAAACTGTGTTATATGCCTCGCATGAATCGGGCATTACACTTATCCGCTCGCCAAACTTATCATGCATATATATGCAAATTATTGATACTCATTAATATTAACAATGGGCCTAATTATTGCTGCTATCAATAGACTATTTTTTCATTTTGATGCAAAGCTTCCACTTAAAAGATTACCGCTGTTAACCCTGGAACATTATGAAATTCACATACGCTTAGGCCTAACAATCTAGCCATGTAACCCTTTGCAGCCCATGTCAATGCAGTTGACTAAGTTGCAAAATAACCAATAGGAAATTGAACATGAATTTTGAGTCTGTGTACATCAACCATCAATCGGAGCTACAACTTCATTTATCACGTATTGTTGATTGCCCGGATATCGCCGCAGAACTTGTTCAAGAATGTTTCATGATATTTTCCAGGGAAGCTCGCAAGCAGATTATCGAACACCCCCGAGGCTTCCTATTTCAAACAGCTAAAAACCTAGCTTATGACCATATCAAACACCGTAAAGTCATTGAGAAACACCTAAACAACACAGACCCTACGCAGACTGTTTGTGACGAACTACCTTCAACAGAGCACTTGGCAATCGTCAATGAAAAACTGTCGATTTTTTCCAATATCGTTGACGAACTACCAGATCGTGCCAGAGAAGCCTTTATTCTGAATCGCGTCTACGGCATGACATATGCCGAAATTGCCATTCAAATGAATATTTCCGATAGCGCCGTCGAAAAACTTTTAGCTAGGGCGCTATTGCATTGTCGGAAACAATTCAAAATTCATCAGGCTGAATTCAGCAACGACTGAGGATAAATAAGCTTTAGTTCGTCTTCTTAATTGAAGATTTTAATATGTAAAGCACGCAGCTTTACTTTTTTGCACCTGAACCACGGAGAAAGAGATGAGTTGGGACGAGGAAGACACCACGATTTATCAGGTCGTTGTCAACGACGAAGAGCAGTACTCCATCTGGCCAGACTATAAAGAGATTCCGGGTGGTTGGCGAGCCGTTGGCTCAAAAGGGCCTAAGCAAGAATGCTTGGACTACATCAACGAGGTCTGGACCGATATGTGTCCGCTAAGCTTACGGAAGCATATGCAGCAAGCCGGATTGAATTAATTTTTTTAAAAAACGGTACATGGACGTACCGCGACTTGAGATAATGCATCTCCTTATTAGAAGAGGCGTTTGTAATTTATTGCAGGTGTATTCCGAGATTGGGCCGTTATAGCCCCACTCAAGCCGTGAGGCAATTCTAGATCGATCAAGCTCCAACTTCCCGGCAAACCAAATCCGACTGGTAGAGATCGGAATCGACTAGCTCCTTTCAACGAAGTCTCTACGAGCGAAACATCTAGCTCTAGGCCTAGGCCGACAGCTTTTATGAAGCTCTCTTTCCTCGTCCAAAGTTTGTAAAAAAATTCTTTCTGCCGCTCCTTTGGTAAATCCGACCAAAAGCGAGTCTCTTCCTCAGAAAAACATAACGCCATAATCCCATGATAATCAACCCTATCCGACCATACTTCAATATCGATACCGATGTCATTAGCACAACCGACACCAACAGCCATGTAATCGCCGGAATGGGCCAAATTGAATCTAATGTCGTAGGAATTGCCGCAGGCGACAAAAGGTTTACCGTACGCTTGTGTTGTAAACGGGATTTTGCCAGGGGGCACACCCAGATACTCAGCCAAAATCAACCTGAGCTTCCCGTGACTCGCCACATAACCCAGGGCATCCCTTGTTCGCACAAAACGCAAAGCCTTGTTTTGCTCGTTTTTGTCCAGTAGCGTCCAATAATGCCGGTATTCTTCATCGGTAATGGCTAACGCTTCAAACCATAAGTCGATATACATACAAAATCGTCAGCGATTAGATTGTATTTCTGGGTACTTTGAGTTTCTATAATTAAATCTTGATGAGAGCAAACACTCCTCTGGCCTGTCCAAGTGCTCGCACCTCTCGTCCGCTAAACTCATCTTTCAATCGTGCATTTACACATTCAACTACACTACGCAATTGATAACAAATGGCTTTCAGGCATGCGATTTGAGATTGAGGCCGCATATACACCAAAAGGGTCGGAATAATGGAAAAATCGGACATAAGGATGTATACAACACATTTACCGGCCTGCGGACTAAAATTAAGTACCGAGCATAAAAATTAAGTCTAAATCAAGGACTGTTCAATTTCTATCTTGATAACTCGCTAATTTCTGTAGAATTGATTTCCCTTTAAAATACCATGAGGCAACTTCAAATAGTAATGGTGTATGCCAAGGTATGCCCAGCGGAGGCGACCATCTCAAACGACGAGGATCGTTCCAGAAAAAAACTACAGCAGATGTGAATTCCTGAGTGTCAACGCCATGCCACCAATAGATTGGAAAAAAAGCATTTCCCCCGCGTTAACTTCACACTCATAGTAATTGGCATTTGCATACAAAGGATACTTTTCTAAATCAACGGGCTCCTCCGTAATTTTGCTAAAATTATATTTCTGATATAAGAATTTAGTTTGATCAGGTGCAAAAAGCTTAACCTTTTTACGACCTGAAACAACACATAACAAAGCTTTTCCGTAAGGATGAAAATGGAGCTGGGAATATACATGACTCCCGATATAGCAAACCGCCAACGGATCCTTAGATTCAATGTATGCAGGTATAGAATAATCTGTAACTAAATCCGGAAGAATTCTTTTAATAGGTTGTTCACTTAGGTAGAACCGACCTTCTGCTGCTTGCTTATTAATTACAAGCGCCAAATATTCCGACAACTTCATCGATTCACTAGATGCTTCAAGATAATTTCCGTTTTTCATCCGCTTTACAGGTATAGTTCGTTCACCGCCGATAGAATTAAAATAATTTTTATTCCAAAGAGAATAAGCAGGCCAATTCTATGCAATCCCAGATATCAAAACCGGCTTACCCTGCTCTGCGTATAGGGCTTTGAATTACTCTATCGATCGCGTACGAACTCGCGCTACACTTAAGGGTCATTTATCGTTCGCATTCATCAAGAAATCTTAAAATATTAAAGCAATTAAAGTTGTCATAGTTAACACCTCGACTCTATATCTTACAAACTAATTTCTTAGCTAAATCATAATAAGGCCCCGAAAGACTGTCGATTAAAAACCGAGTATCTTTAGACAAGTTACTAGCTTTGCCAATGCTTTTTTCATTAATAAGTTCAGAAAACTCAGGCTTATAATGAATTCCGAAAAATTTATATATGGAGGCTAATATTACGCATTTATCTTTTACCAACTCATCATAATCAACAACAATCACACGCTCTTCATCTAAATTTTGCAAAATAGATACCAATTGGTTCACCTTTGCATTATATGAATAGCAAGCCCGGCGAATTCGATTAATTGCGAATGATCCAAATCGGTCAAATTTAACCTGATCAGATTTATTCATTACATGCTTTCCACATCCCAAAAATAATTCATCAAGGCAAAATCTCTCCGAAAATCGCGTCAGTGAATAAACAACCGAATAGGGATTTCTTACCATCCATACCAATTTATTCTTTTTGCCATACTTCCAATATTCATAGAACCTCTCATTAATATAGGTTGTTTGAAAACAGTAATTACCATTCAAATTTGGTCCAACTACTTCCGCTAAAACTAAAGCAGAGTCTAGTTCTGATAATTTTTCAATGCCTTCTCCTTGCATAATGGCATTGCTTATCATAGTGGTTCCAGATCTTTGGCATCCTCCTACTAAAATAGCTTCTGGATAATAAGAAAGCCCCTTAAGTAAATCGGTGTTTCTGGATCTTATGTGCTTGGAAAACTTTTTCCATGTATCAATTTTTTTTTCTTCAGCCATATGATTATCCTGATGAGAAACAGAAACACAAAGTACTAAACATTTTATCCATCAATACACATGATGACAAATAAAAACATATCAAATAGCCAAAATTTCATTAATCAGCTCAACGCCTTTGTTTTCCAATTCTGCTGACTCGAATTCCTTTCTCATAAAGGAGATCCTCTCTCGAAAATATGAAGTTTTTTTTATCATTTCGAGCATATTGATTAATCCGGTCGTAGTCAGCGTTTTTAAATCACCGCATATGCCAAGTCCGTGATAAACCACCCGAGCCGCATTGCCTGGGTGGTCGAAGCCAAGAGGAAAAACAATCATGGGAACGCCGAATAAAATGCATTCTTTAATCGTATTAGTGCCACCATGTGTAATTATCACGCTAGCTCGCTTTAAAATACTCAGCTGAGGAGCATAATTCACCAATATCACGTTATCAGCCACATTATAAAATCGACTTATATCTAACTCATTTCCTACCGATATAATCCATGTGTCGTTGATTTTTTGCTGTGCAACAGCAATAACTGTTTGGAAAAATTTTATTTTTTTTGTTTTTGGCAAATACTCTAATGACCCCAGAGAACAGTATACTAACGGCTTATCTTTGTCGACTATCTCCCAACAAAAATTCGGTTCCGTTCGTTCCAAATCTATTGAAGCACCAATATAATATCGACCCACCTCGTTATAAGAGGGAAAATCAAAATATTTCGGGCATAGCACCAATTCAGTAAGCTTTATCTTCGGGCCTAACATATCTGTTGACAAATCCACTAAATCAATGGGATAGCCATAATGCTCGCATAGTTTTTTGACGCCATAATTTTTACTTAGACAAATGCCAATGATCGTTGAGTAAAAAAAATCTTTAAAATAAAAAATCATCCACTCTAGTTGCACTATAAATTGATAAGACACCGAATTTTCCGGGGTCAATGCTGTTGTTATAGGGGGAGTACCTAAGCGTTTTGATTTGCACAAAGTATCGTGCAAATAAACAGACTTCAAGCCTGCTTTATATGCTAGCAGCCCCCATAGAAAAGAGTCATAATGAGTTGCAACAATTACCATCATATCTGGTCGCAATTGATTTATCAGCTCAAAAAACTCCTTATCCTCTCCAAGCATCAATGCATCGATAAATCTCTTCAAATATTTTACATACTTCCTTGTCGTCATAATACGTGAAAGTCCTGTAGAACCTTTATATGACTCATTACATTCGGGGAACCACTTGCTAAAAATAGATATAAAATCAAACCCAGACCTATGAACTGTTTTTTTTGATTGAGGAAGCCCTATATAAAATATTCTGTGCCCATTGCATCTTAATTCACGAGCTATTTTTAAACTAGCATTTATCGACCCTGTAATAGGATGAATACAGAAGACTATTATTGCCACAAATCACCATTAGTTGTAAATATAAAGGCCATCGTTTGAAATAAAACATACAATTTATCTTTGCTTCCCCGGAAGGATGCTCTATGAATAGGCGATAAAGTGAGTCAATTTCTTGTTCCGCAAATTTGACCTCGCTTGGTATAAGCCGGAACCTTTCTATAGCTTTCGCAGGTCACAACTGGACACAAGGTCTAATCTCAAAATTCCACCTTGACCGATCCTAAGAAATAACGAGGTGAGCCGACCCCAATCATATTGCCGCTGTTGGTACCCTGATAATAGGTTTTATCCAGCAGGTTGTTGGCGTTGAGTTGCAGTGTAACGCGGGATTTACCCAAATTCAGGCCATAACTTGCCATCAGGTTAAGGGTGGCATAACCCGGTAATTGGAAGGTATTGGCATTAGTACCCTGGCTTTGCGAGGCCGCATTGACGCCGGCACCCAATTTCAAGCCTTGTAAATCCCCGCCCTGGAACGCGTAAGTGCTCCATAAACTGCCGAAATTATGCGGGGTATTGAACATTCTGTTACCGGTATTTCCAGGGCCGCCATCGAACCCCACATCTTTAATGACATTTGCGAACGGCATGTGGGTGTAAGCGCCTATAATCCGCCAGCCGGGTAGGATTTCGCCCGCCGTTTCAAATTCATAGCCTCGACTTTCCTGTTCGCCTATGGCTCTGGAAATATTAGGGTTAACCGGATCGGGCACAGACATATTTTTTTGGATCAATTCGAAGTAGGCAAAACTGGCGGATAAGCGCCCGTCGAAAAACTCTGTTTTTGCCCCCATCTCCCACTCTTCGCCGGTGCGAGGCGGCAACGCTTGTTGATCAACCGACCTAAAAAGACTGTTAGATGGACCGAAGTTCTCGGTGTAGTTGCCATAGACGGCCAGCCAATTGAGTGGTTTCCATAACAAGCCACCGCGGGGACTAAAATGATCGTCGTCTGTGGTGGTAAGGCCGGTGGCTTTGTTGACACCATTGGCGTTGTCATAGCGCACCCCCACATTGCCGTAAACATTAAAAGGAAACTTAATTTGATCCTGCCAATACAGTCCGTACCATTCTTGCGACATATCCGGCCCAGGATTGGAGGCTAAATTGGGTGCCGACGACAGATAGGTCGGATTGAAAACATTGAAATTGGCACCTATGGGTAAAGCAGCGCAGCACTCGGAGCCTGCTTGTTGGTCATCGATGACGAAATAATCGAAACCCCACAGCGTGCTGTGTTCCAGCATGGCGGTATTGAATTTGCCGGTCAGGTTTAGCGTGGTGTAATAATTTTGTTGACTAACGCCTATACCGTTATTGAATCCGCGTACACCGCCATTGCCAAAATTCTCGTCCAGGTTTTTCAGATTCCCGTCCGCTGTGGCGGCGTCAATGAAGAATGTGAAATCGGAGCCCTTGTCCAAAAATTCCGCGCCGAAACGATGGTTTATTTTCCAGTTATCGTTGAATTCATGCGACCAGCTGGCGCCTACATAGGCTCTGTCTCCAACAGTTTTATTGTTGAATGGATCGCCGGTTTGGCGGCTTCTGGGCACCGGTGCAGGACGGTTGCCTATCGGAGGGATGCCTGAATCGTTAGTATTGTCGAAGTGTTGATATTCGATGTCCAAATTGACTTGGGTTCGATTTGAAATATTCCATGTAAAACTAGGAGCCAGGAATACGGTATCGGTTTTGACGAAATCCCGAAACGAATTGGCGTTTTCGTACGATAAATTCACCCGATAAAGCAATGTGTCGTCGTGAGTAATCGCGCCCGTCGAATCGACTAGGGTACGGTAAAAATCGTAGGAACCGAATTGTTGCTCTACGGAATGATAAGGCGTGGCCTGAGGACGTTTGGTCACCAGATTGATCACGCCGCCAGGTTCGTTACGGCCGAAGAGTAACGAGCCGGGGCCTTTTAGAACTTCGACTCGCTCCAGGTTGGCAGTCTGGCGCTTAAGCGTGCCACCACCTAATGCCGATGGCAACAAAAAGCCATCCCGATATAAATTTATATTTTCAAAGCCGCGCATGATGAAAAAATCGCTATCTCCGCCGTTGGCATAGCTGGATGTTACCCCAGCCACATTTCGAATACTGTCCTCAACTCGAATAAAGCGCTGATCCTCTAGTACCTGCTTTGGGACGACGGCTATTGAATACGGTGTCTCCATGACCGGCGTATCGGTCTTTGTTGCGGTGGTGGCGTTAGGCAGGCGGTAATCCGGGTTATATGGATCAGCCGAATCATAAACTGCCCGCCCAACCACTCGGACAGCCGGCATAGTCGTTGGATCTTTTGCTTCAGCCAGTTGTATTCTCTCAACCGTCACCGTGCTGTCACCTGTCATCCGATAACTCAGATCACTGCCTTTAAGTAACTGTTGCAACGCTTGTTCGGTTGTATAACGCCCTTTCAATCCGAGGGATTTGACTTCGTTTACAACCTTGGCAGGGTAATTAATATCGAGATTGGAGGTATCGGAAAAATCATCCAATGCCTTAGACATTGACCCGGCAGCGATATCGAATTGGTAAATCCTGTCATTGCCGTCCGCAATTGGTGTGGATGCGTATAACAAGCTGCATAGCATAGCGATCGACTTTACAGTATGCCGCTGGCGGGACTCTTCTATTGAGTTATAAATCGCGGTCCTTGTTGTAAAATTATGGGCTTTTCTGGAGCGAATCATGGTTGATCTCGTTGGTAATTAATAGTGCCTAGGCATTTTAGTTGTCGGGGGTGCTTCAAAATATTCGTTTATTTAAACGTTGCAGTTTCTGTTTGAACCTGCGGATATTTAGTTAGAAGACGACTACCTCCACGATTTTCCTCCGAAATTTCTTCTCCTCTAGCACCGATGAATTTGCTACGCAAAAAATAGTCCCGATAGCGATCCAATAAGATCTCATCGAACTCGCCATATTCGGCGCCTAAGTTGCGCAATGCACATTGAGTAGTGAGACAGGCGTATCCCTTATCGACACCGGCAGATGGATTGATGGGCTCGTCGGTAAATAGGCCTAGTAATGGCTTTAATGCAAACTGGTCCATGATTTCCGCCGTGCAATGTATTGCACGCAACCATTCCGGCATCGGCACCTTGCATAGCGGAAAGTCCCTGGCGGCAAACCAATCTAATAACGCATTCGCGGTCGGTGGTTTAGGGTGGTTTAAATGGAAAATGCGGTTTTCCGCACAATCGGCCTTCGCTAATGCAACGATGGCGCGACTGATGTCGTCGACAGTCGCCATTTCCAGTTTGGCCACACTATCCGGCGCCAAGCCCATCTGCACGCAGCCTTTCAAAATGCGGCACAGGAAGTCATCGGTATTCCATACACCGTTGCGCCGGTCGCCGGCCACTGTCGCAGGGCGATAAACGTCCACGAAAAATCCACGGCTGCCGGCAGAGCGCATAATAGCTTCCGCGACCCATTTACTTTGCGCGTATCCGCCGGTCAGGCTTTTGTTCAATAACGGTTCGTCGGCTTCCGCAAAACCGGCGGAGCTGCGGGGTTCCCCGGAGAACACCGATAACGTCGATACATAATGTATGGCTTTAGGACGCTCGGTTGCCGCCATGCGCAGAACTTCGACACTACCCAACACGTTTGCCGGTTTTAACGAGCAGTAGGGTTGTACGAAATTGACTAACGCCCCGTTATGGAAAATGGCATCCGTATTAGCCGAAATTTCCCGATAACGTTCGCCGGTCAACCCCAATTTTTCAACTGCCAGATCGCCGCACACCGCAATGACTCTGGACCATTCGACTAGGTCGTACAGTTCGTAACGCCGCAACTGTGTTTGTAAACGTGCTGTCGCCTGCATTTCGTCCTCGGCTCGCACTAGGCAATAGACGTTGGCATCCGTTTGCTCCAGCAATTCGACCAACAAAAAGGCCCCAAGAAAACCGGTTGCCCCAGTCAACATGACTGCCTGAGATTGATCGAGCGGCAAAGGTTGTGTCGGCAAAGGGTAAATGTTGCTGCCCAATCGACTGTCCACCAGCAAATCGATGTCGGCATCGGAAATGTCTCCAGCGAGCCAAGCCGCTTGCTGAACGATTGTTGGATGTTCGAACACCATTTTGACCGGAAATTTTTGCTGTAATCTTCTTTCGCCAGAAAACGCCAATTGTGTGGCCAACAAGGAATGCCCGCCCAATTCGAAGAAATCGTCTTCGATGCCCACTTTATCGACCCCCAAGACTTCCTGCCAAATCTCTGCCAAGACTTGCTCGGTTTCGGTACCGGGTGCTACGTAGGCTTGTTTCAACTGCTCGCTGAAATCGGGTGCCGGTAATTGCTTCCGATCCAGCTTGCCGTTGGCGGACAGTGGCATGGCGTCTAACACCACGAAGGCGCTGGGCACCATGTAGTCCGGCAGCTGCTGTTTGAGTCGGGCTTTAAGGCCCTCGACGATGGCCTGTTCGGCCTCGGTGTCTGCCACCGCATGGGGGACCACGTAAGCCACCAAGCGCTTGTCGCCGGGGTGATCTTCCCTCGCGATTACCACGGCGTCCTTGATATCCGCATACTTGAGCAATTGGGCTTCAATTTCCCCCAGTTCGATCCGAAAGCCTCGGATTTTGACTTGGTGATCGATTCGACCCAGAAACTCAAGTGCGCCGTCGGTGCGATAGCGGACCAGGTCGCCGGTTTTGTACCGCCGGCCGCCGGCCGGGCCAAAGGGGTCGGGGACGAAACGCTCGGCGGTCAGATCGGGGCGTTGCCAGTAGCCGGGCACGATGCCGGCGCCACCGATGTACAGTTCGCCGACCACTCCGACCGGGACCGGGTTGAGCGACCGATCCAGGTTGTAAAGACGAACGTTGGTGATCGGCCGACCTATCGATAATGGTTTGTCCAAATCATCCAAACTCGCTTGGTAGACGCTACTCCACACCGTACCTTCTGTCGGGCCGTATTCGTTGTAGAGCTTGGTACCGGGCAGTACGGCAAGGTGGCGCTTGACGACGTCGGTCGGACACGCTTCGCCAGCGACGATGGCAACCTGCAGGCCGCTTAAGGATTGGGGCGTTTGTTCCAAGAGCAAGGCATACAGCGAGGGCAAGGCTAACAAGTGGGAGATGCGCCCTTGCTCGATCAGCGCTGCCAGCGCCACCGGGTCTTTGATGTTGTCGTCATGGGGTAGATATAAACAGCCGCCTTGAGCCAGGGTCCAGAAAATGCCCGCCACCGAGCTGTCGAAAGCAAACGAGGACAGCAGCAGATAGGCTTTTACTGGTTCTGGATAACCTGTCAGCCGGGACCAAGTGGAATGTACCGCGTTGCGGTGGTTCACCGCCACGCCCTTGGGCCGACCGGTTGAGCCGGAGGTGTAGATCAGGTAGGCCAGATGCAAGGGATGCAGGCTCACCATAGGGTTAGCCTTGGGATACTCGGCAATGGCCGGCCCGCCGCGGTCGAGGCAGACGACATCGCCCACCTGGTCCGCTGCAAATTCGGCATTGGGTGTTTCCCGGGTCAATAACAACTTGACGCCGGCATCGGCTAGTATCAACTTCCGCCGCTCGGCCGGATAGTTGGGGTCGAGCGGCACATAAGCGCCGCCGGCCTTCAAGATGCCCAGCAAGCCGATCACCATCGCCAGCGAGCGTTCAACGCAGATGCCGACCAGCACGTCCGGTCCTACGCCCCGTTCGATCAGGTAATGCGCCAGTTGGTTGGCTTTGGCGTTCAGCTCGGCGTAGCTCAGGCTCTCGCCTTCAAACGTCAGCGCAATCGCACCAGGCGTTTGCTCGACTTGCGCTTCGAACAGTTGGTGGATGCAGCGCTCTTGCGGGTAGTCAACACCGGTCGCATTCCAGTCGTGCAGGATTTGCCGAGTTTCCGCTTCGCTCAGCAGCGGCAGTTCGCTGACTTTGCGCTGCGGCTGGGCGGCAACCGCTTGCAGCAGCTGTTGGTAGTGCCGTTCGAGGCGTTCGATGCTGGTTGCATCGTACAGGTCGGTGTTGTATTCCCAGTTTCCGCCGATTCGGCCGTCCGGCCAGTCTTGGATGTGTAGGGTTAGGTCGAATTTGGCCACCTTGCCGGAGTCTTCGATCAGTTCGACGGCTAAATCAGGCAAGCTTAGCGTCAGCGGCTCTTGTTTGGCCAAAACGAACATGACTTGAAACAATGGACTGCGGCAGGGGTCCCGTTCGGGCTGCAGCGCTTCGACCAGTTTTTCGAACGGCAGGTCTTGGTGCTGTTGGGCATCCAGCACCGTGGTTTTGATTTGTGTTAGAAACTCGGCCACCGTTGGGTTAGCCGATACGTTGGCGCGCAGAACCAAGGTGTTGACGAAGAAGCCGATCAAGCTTTCGATTTCTGGCCGATTCCGGTTGGCTACCGGGCTGCCGACACACAGATCGGATTGGCCGCTGTAGCGACTGAGCAGCAGTTGGAACACAGCTAGTAGTGCCATGAACAAGGTGACATTGTGTTGCCGGCTCAATGCCCGTATCGCTTGCGCCAAAGTCAGCGGCAGTTCGAAAGCCAGACTGGCGCCACAGTAGGTGGTCGCTGCCGGCCGTGGCCGGTCGGTCGGCAGGTCCAGTACCAGCTGCGCGCCGTCCAGTTGTTGCCGCCAGTAATGTAACTGCCGTTCCAGTACCTCGCCGCTCAGCCACTGGCGCTGCCAGCAGGCAAAGTCGGCGTATTGAATCGGCAATTCCGCCAGTGGTGCGGCGAGTCCTTGTGTGAACGCTCGGTACAACGCGCTGAATTCCTTGACCAGGAGTTCAGCCGACCAGCCGTCGGACACGATATGGTGCATGGTCAACAACAGCACCGTATCCTGCTGTTCGGCACAGTCCCTCAGCCGCAATAAGCGGGCACGGATCAAAGGTCCGTTACGCAAATCGAAGGGTTTGGCGGCTTCTTGCCGGCATAGCTCTTGCCAAGCTTCATCTTGACCGGACTCTAAGTCGGTCAGGTCGATGTGCGCCAGTTCTACCGTCAGATCCGGGCGAATGGTTTGCACCGCCTCGCCGTCCGGGCCGGTGTCGAACACGGTCCGCAGGATTTCGTGCCGGCGGACGATGGCCGTGAAGCTTTGCGTCAGTGCGGCAAGGTCCAAACGCCCGGTCAGGCGCAGCACTACCGGAATGTTGTAGAAGGGGCTGTCCGGTTCCAGCTGGTCCAGAAACCACAGGCGTTGCTGGGCATAGGATAACGGGATCGGGGCGGTGCGGGCGGCGGGCGGTATCGTGACGGCAACCGTGTTTAGCCTGCTCCCCTTTAGCCCTTCTATTGTTTCGGCCAAGGCCGCAAGCCGGCCATGCTCGAATAAGTCGCGCAACGGTAATTCAATCGAAAATCGTTTGGCAATACGCGACACCAGTTGCGTGGCTAACAGCGAATGCCCACCCAATTCGAAGAAATCGTCTTCGGTGCCCACTTGCTCGACACCTAAGACCTCCTGCCAAATCTCGGCCAAAACCCGTTCGGTTTCGGTGCACGGTGCTACGTAGACTTTTTTCAGCTGCTGGCTGAGGTCCGGCGCCGGCAGCCGTTTGCGGTCCAGCTTGCCGTTGGTGGACAGCGGCATGGCGTCCAGCACCACAAAGGCGCCGGGCACCATATAATCCGGCAGGTGGTGTTTGAGTTGGGCTTTGAGGTGATCGACCATGACCTGCTCGGACTCGTTATTGGCCACCGCCTGCGGAACCACGTACGCTACCAATCGCTTGTCGCCGGGGTGATCTTCTCTCGCGATCACGACGGCGTCCTTAATCTCCGCTTGCTTGAGCAATTGGGCTTCAATTTCCCCCAATTCAATCCGAAAACCTCGGATCTTGACTTGGTGGTCTATGCGACCCAAATAGTCGATGTTGCCGTCCGGGCGATAGCGCACTAGGTCGCCGGTTTTGTATAGCCTGCCACCGGTCGCGCCGAAAGGATCGGGGATGAATTTCTCGGCGGTCATATCGGGCCGATTCAGGTAGCCTCGGCCTAAACCGATACCTCCGATGTGCAACTCCCCGTGCGTACCTATCGGTACCGGATTTAAGCTATGGTCGAGAATGTGCATGCGGAGATTGGCAATCGGCTTGCCGATCGGTGCAGTCAATCCATCGCAAGTTGCTTTAAAAGACCAAGAACTTGAATCGATGCAAGCTTCAGTCGGCCCATAAAGATTAATTACGTTAACTTCAAGGCGTTGACGACATTTCTCACCCAAGGGTACAGGTAACGCTTCACCGCCGCAAAAAACTCGTTTCAACGAAGGCAAACTTGGTAGTTCACTATCTTCATTTATTAAAGCTCCCAGTAAACTCGGTACCATTTGAAGTGTTGTTATTTCGTAATCAGCCACAACCGAAAACAGAGAAGAAACATCCCTCTCCCAACCGATTGGAGCGAGAACCAGCCTTGCTCCAAACGATAAAGGAGTAAACAATTCCCACACTGAGGCATCGAAACTAAAAGAAGTTTTTTGCAAGATAAAATCACTATTCGTAAACGAAAATTCTTGCTGCATCCATAAGGTGTGATTTACCAATGCCTCGTGATGCATCATCACTCCTTTAGGTCGACCGGTCGAGCCAGAGGTATAAATGCAATAGGCTAGATTGCTGGGGTGTAGGTCGGGTCGAGGATTGTCGGCGGGATACACCGCTACCCGCGTCCAATCGCTATCCAGACTGAGCATTGGAGTCCCGCCAAAATCCAGTTCGGCGAATCGCTCTTGCGTCAAAATCACGCTGGGCGCAATGTCGGCTAGCATGAAGGCCAAGCGTTCGGCCGGATAGTGAGGATCGAGCGGCACATAAGCCCCGCCAGCCTTGAGGATGCCCAACAAGCCGATCACCATCTCCAGTGAGCGTTCCAGGCAGATGCCGACCAGCACGTCCGGTCCTACGCCGCGTTCGATCAGGTAATGTGCCAGCTGGTTGGCTTTGGCGTTCAGTTCGGCGTAGCTCAGGCTTTTGCCTTCGAACGTCAGTGCCATCGCGTACGGGGTTTTCTCGACTTGCGCTTCGAACAGCTGGTGAATGCAGCGGTCTTGCGGGTAGTCAACACCAGTCGCATTCCAGTCATGCAGGATTTGCCGGCGTTCGTCGCCGCCAACTACCGTGATCGCGCGCATTGGCAGTTGGGGATGCGTTTCTAGCGCGCTTACGATGGATTCCAATGACGTCAACATATACTCGTTGAGCCTGCCCGGCTGCAAACGCCGGACACATTGCAGCGTTAACGCGTAACCGTCTCCGAAATCGTCAACCGATAGTGTCATCGGGTAGTTGGTTCGTTCTTCTCCGCCAGCCACAACCCGCATACCCGGCCATGAATTTCCAATATTGTCATCGTCCCGCAGACTATGCCGGTAATTCAGCAACGAGGTAAACAATGGCAATCCCGAGTCTAGGCCACTACAGCGTTGCGCCAACGCTAGCGAGGCTTGCTCATGCTCGATTAGCCCGGTCAATTGTCGTTGGGTGTCGGCCAACGCCTTTCCGACCGAAACATTGCCTACCGATATTCTCAGCGGCAAAGTATTGATAAACATCCCCACTGTCCGTTCGATCCCCGCCCCCCCCCGCATGCGGCCAGTCAAGACCGTACCGAACACGACGTCGTTTTGTCCGCAACATTGCCCTAAGACTCTGGCCCAAGCCAAGTGAAACAATACCGCCGCACTGACGCCGTGACGCTTGATTTGGGCCCGAAGTCTTCCGGTCAAACTGTCAGATATACCCGTTTGTGCTTCGGCGATCTCGCCGCAATTTTTTATATCCAGTATGCCGAACGGTGCCGTCGGCTCCATAATGTTGCCTAGCTGTTCGCGGAAATAGCTATCGTGTTTGTCGAGCTCCAGCAATCGAAGCTGAGCGATGAAATTGCGGTAGGGAAACGTTGGCGGCAGTTCGTGAGCACATCCATTCAACAGCAAACGAATTTCGCTGATAATGAATTCCAGACTGATATGGTCACAGACGATATGGTGATTTAGCAGAGCCAATAGCCATTCGCCGTTTTGTGGCTCGGCGATCACGTATGCCGCCAGCAAAGGCGCTTTACCTAAATCCAAGCGCACACGGCTTGGGTCGCTAGCAGTCAATAATGAAGCTAATACGTCGCCGCTCGAGGCAGCCAACTCGTGCACCGGCAATACTGCTTTTCGACAAACCACTTGTACCGGCTGAGGCAAATCCTGCCAGACGACCATGGTACGCAATATATCGTGTCGTTCAATGACTTGCTGCAATGCCGCAACGAAGTGATCCACCCCTTCGCGGCTATCGAAGGCAAGGATAGACCGTAATAAGTAGGTATCGCCTTCTGCGTCCATCAAGTGATGAAATAAAATGCCTGATTGCAACGGCGACAGCGGATATATATCCTGGATATTACTGGCGCCGCCCGGCACCCTTTCGACAATGCGGTCGATGTCGGTTTGTGACAATTCAATCAACGGCAGTTTGGCGGGTGTGATGCTCGTGGACGGTGGCGCACTTTTTATTTTGATCGAATCGTCGTTCCCAGTTTGCAGTAACTCGATTAGCGATTGCTTGTATTGTTTCAACAAGTTCATGGTGTCAGCATCCATCGCCCCTTGCGGAATTCGGATCACCAATTCGCCACCATCCAACAACACCCCAATATTTTTTTCGTGGATCCTGGCAATGACCTGTTCCATGCTCATAATCTGAATTCCTCCAATGCTTCGTCTTCGGGTTCCAACTCCGCTTGATCAAGCAAATTGGGCGGAATTTCGAAATTGTTTTGGTGCCTACGAACGGTTATAGCCGACGCCATATTTGCCAATATCGGCATAACAAATACAGTCCGCGCGTCTATCGCCATGTCGTGTTCCGAAAGACGTTGAATAAGTTGAATGATCAATA
This sequence comes from Methylomonas sp. 2F7, assembly GCF_057126975.1. Lineage (NCBI taxonomy): Bacteria > Pseudomonadati > Pseudomonadota > Gammaproteobacteria > Methylococcales > Methylococcaceae > Methylomonas > Methylomonas sp. 2F7. The sequence continues at coordinate 1,980,508 of NZ_CP195203.1, read as the reverse complement.
ATGAATGTCCGCCCAACTCGAAAAAATGATCGTTGCGGCCAATACGTTTAACGCCGAGTAATTGCTGCCAGACTTCGGCTAGTCTTTCTTCGACTTCGCTAGTCGGCGCCACGTATTCTCGATTACCGGCGCCATTTAAATCCGGCGCCGGCAGCCGTTTGCGGTCCAGCTTGCCGTTGGTGGACAGCGGCATGGCGTCCAGCACCACAAAGGCGCCGGGCACCATATAATCCGGCAGGTGGTGTTTGAGTTGGGCTTTGAGGTGATCGACCATGACCTGCTCGGACTCGTTATTGGCCACCGCCTGCGGAACCACGTACGCTACCAATCGCTTGTCGCCGGGGTGATCTTCTCTCGCGATCACGACGGCGTCCTTAATCTCCGCTTGCTTGAGCAATTGGGCTTCAATTTCCCCCAATTCAATCCGAAAACCTCGGATCTTGACTTGGTGGTCTATGCGACCCAAATAGTCGATGTTGCCGTCCGGGCGATAGCGCACTAGGTCGCCGGTTTTGTATAGCCTGCCACCGGTCGCGCCGAAAGGATCGGGGATGAATTTCTCGGCGGTCATATCGGGCCGATTCAGGTAGCCTCGGCCTAAACCGATACCTCCGATGTGCAACTCCCCGTGCGTACCTATCGGTACCGGATTTAAGCTATGGTCGAGAATGTGCATGCGGAGATTGGCAATCGGCTTGCCGATCGGTGCAGTCAATCCATCGCAAGTTGCTTTAAAAGACCAAGAACTTGAATCGATGCAAGCTTCAGTCGGCCCATAAAGATTAATTACGTTAACTTCAAGGCGTTGACGACATTTCTCACCCAAGGGTACAGGTAACGCTTCACCGCCGCAAAAAACTCGTTTCAACGAAGGCAAACTTGGTAGTTCACTATCTTCATTTATTAAAGCTCCCAGTAAACTCGGTACCATTTGAAGTGTTGTTATTTCGTAATCAGCCACAACCGAAAACAGAGAAGAAACATCCCTCTCCCAACCGATTGGAGCGAGAACCAGCCTTGCTCCAAACGATAAAGGAGTAAACAATTCCCACACTGAGGCATCGAAACTAAAAGAAGTTTTTTGCAAGATAAAATCACTATTCGTAAACGAAAATTCTTGCTGCATCCATAAGGTGTGATTTACCAATGCCTCGTGATGCATCATCACTCCTTTAGGTCGACCGGTCGAGCCAGAGGTATAAATGCAATAGGCTAGATTGCTGGGGTGTAGGTCGGGTCGAGGATTGTCGGCGGGATACACCGCTACCCGCGTCCAATCGCTATCCAGACTGAGCATTGGAGTCCCGCCAAAATCCAGTTCGGCGAATCGCTCTTGCGTCAAAATCACGCTGGGCGCAATGTCGGCTAGCATGAAGGCCAAGCGTTCGGCCGGATAGTGAGGATCGAGCGGCACATAAGCCCCGCCAGCCTTGAGGATGCCCAACAAGCCGATCACCATCTCCAGTGAGCGTTCCAGGCAGATGCCGACCAGCACGTCCGGTCCTACGCCGCGTTCGATCAGGTAATGTGCCAGCTGGTTGGCTTTGGCGTTCAGTTCGGCGTAGCTCAGGCTTTTGCCTTCGAACGTCAGTGCCATCGCGTACGGGGTTTTCTCGACTTGCGCTTCGAACAGCTGGTGAATGCAGCGGTCTTGCGGGTAGTCAACTTCGGTGGCGTTCCAGTTTTCGAGGAGATGTTGGCGTTCAGGTTGGCTCATTATAGTCAATTCGGAAATTGGCATGTCCGGGCGATCAACAATAGACTCTAACAATAGCTGCCAATGTTCGGCCATGCGTTCGATAGTCGTTTCGACAAATAAATCACTGCTGTAGTTAATGTTGCAATCGATGCTGTCGCCTCTTCTGAGTAAATTCAACGTCAAATCGTATTTGGCCGATTGCAATTCTGCTTCGACCAGTTCGAATTGTAGGCCAGGAATATTTAGGTCTTCGAACGCGGTATGCTGATAAACCAGCATGACCTGGAACAACGGGCTACGACTTAGCTCGCGTTGAGGCCGCAAAGCCTCAACAAGGCGTTCGAACGGCAAATCCTGATGGTTTTGCGCTTCCAACAAGCGTTGCTTAATCTTTTGCAATAAAGTTAGGAAGCTCGGATTGCCCGACAAGTCGCTTCGCAGCACTTGCAAATTGACGAAAAAACCAATTAGTTCTTCGATTTCCCGCCGGTTGCGATTGGCGATTGGGAAGCCTATGCAAATGTCGGTTTGACCGGAATAACGCCATAGCAGTACATTGAATGCCGCCATCATTACCGCAAACAATGTTGTATCGGCTTGGCGGCTCAGAGTAATCAGTTCCTGGCCGAGCTCGCCGGGCAGCAAAAATCGAAAGTCACCACCCCGGTGAGACATTTGGTGTGGACGCGGATAATCGGTGGGCAAATCCAGTGATGACGGAGCTGCGGCTAATTGGTTTTGCCAATAGCCTAATTGCTGGGCATATGATCCGCCTTGCAAATATTGCCGTTGCCATTCGGCGAAATCAGCATATTGAATGGCTGGTCCGGAGTCGAACAGCGATTGCCCAAGTTGCAGTTGCCGATAAAACTGGCCTACTTCCTTGATAAGCAGTCGCAACGACCATTCATCGGCAACAATATGATGTAGGGTAATAGATAACCGGTGATTTTCGTCCGCTAACTTGATAAGTAGCACACGCATCAGCGGCAGTTGTTCCAAATCGAATGCCTGGCGCGCCTCAACCTTTTGCAATGTTTCGGCTGTCTGTTGACTGTGTTCAAACGGCAAATCGCTCAAATCAATTTGCTTTAAATCAATGTCGCCGCAGGCATGAATTACTTGTCGGGGATGTCCATCGAGAGACGTAAAACTCGTACGGAGTATTTCATGATGGCGAACGATTTCGTTCAAGGCTTGTTCCAGTATGGCAACATCCAACGGTCCTTGCACTCGCACTACACCAGCCATATTGTAGAAAGGATCGTCTGGCTCCAGACGGGTCAAAAACCACAACCTTTCCTGAGAAAATGATAAGGGGCAGGGCGAAATTTGCTTGCGCTTGCCAATGCCACGATGAACGGCAGCGCTTTTATCGCTAAGGCGCTTTAACAGTAAGGCTTGTTTTTCCTTCGACAATTCGATTACTTTTTTCGTTGATACAGACATGTTTGATCCTGGTAGATTGATGCGATCGCATTTCATTCACTTAGCGTAAGTTGTTTGGCATCCTCGTCAGAAAGTTGATCTAGTTCTTTCAATAATTCCTCTAACATGCTTTCGTCATATTGATCTATTTGAAGACGAATTACTTCATTGGCTAAAACGTCTATGGTTGACTTTTCGAATATATTTTTTACAGGGAACTCAAGACCAAAACATGTTTGTATGCGTGATCCAACTTGAATTGCCACTAACGAATGCCCGCCTAGATCAAAAAAGTCATCGGTGATTCCGATCTTTTCGATGCCCAATACTTCCTGCCAAATTTCGGCCAAGATTTGTTCGGTCTCGTTGCGCGGGGCGACAAATTGATTGCTCAGTTGTTCACCTAGATTCGGTGCCGGGAGGCGTTTTCGGTCCAGCTTGCCATTGGCACTGAGCGGCATGGCATCCAGCATCACGAAGGCGCCGGGAATCATGTAGTCCGGCAGAACTTGTCTCAGTTGGATTTTCAGGCGGTCCAGTTCAGCGGCGTCTTGGCCGACGGCTGGTTCGCTGAACACCAGATAAGCGACCAGTTTTTTGTCGCCCGGCTGATCTTCCCGTGCCAACACCACGGCTTCTTTAACGTGGGGCTGGTCCAGCAGTTGCGCTTCGATTTCGCCCAGCTCGATGCGAAAGCCGCGGATTTTGACCTGGTGGTCGATGCGGCCCAGAAACTCGATGGCGCCGTCGGTGCGATAGCGGGCTAGGTCGCCGGTTTTGTAGAGTCTGCCGCCATCGGCCCGGAACGGGTCGGGGATGAAACGTTCGGCGGTCAATGCCGGCCGCCACAAATAGCCGCGCACGATACCGGCACCGCCGATGTAAAGTTCGCCGGCCACGCCGATCGGTACGGGATTCAGGTGGTTGTCCAGAATATAGAGGCGAGCGTTGGCGATCGGCCGGCCTATCGATAATGGTTTGTCCAAATCATCCAAACTCGCTTGGTAGACGCTGCTCCACACGCTGGCTTCGGTCGGGCCGTATTCGTTGTAGAGTTTGGTTTGCGGCAAAACGTCGAAATGGCGCTTGACGACGTCGGTCGCGCAGGCTTCGCCGGCGACGATGGCGGCCTTCAAGCTGTGCAGTTGTTCCGGTGCTTGTGCCAGTAGCAAGGCGTACAGCGACGGCAGGGCCAAAAGGTGGGAGACTCGGTGGCGTTCGATCAGGGCCACCAGTTCGGCCGGATCCTTGCCGGCGCCGCCAGCCGGCAGGCACAGGCAACCGCCCTGCCCCAGCGTCCAGAAGATGCCGGCCACCGAGCTGTCGAAGGCGAACGACGACAGTAGCAGGTAGGCCTTAACCGGGTCGGGATAATAAGCGAAACGGGCTGCAGTCGAATGCACCGCATTGCGATGCGTCACCGCCACGCCCTTAGGTTGGCCAGTCGAACCGGAGGTATAGATGATATAAGCCAGATCCAGCGGGTGGTTGCGAAGAGAGGGATTATGCTCGGAATATTGAGCAATCGACGGCCAGTCGCTGTCCAGAAAAATCATGGGTCGGTGGCCGGCATTGACTAAATCCACCAAGCCTGATCGGGTCAGCAACAATCCGACGCCGGCGTCGTCCAGCATGTAGCGCAGCCGCTCCTCGGGATAATGGGGATCGAGCGGCAAATAAGCCCCACCGGCCTTCACTATCCCCAGCAAGCCAACCACCATCGCCAAGGAGCGTTCGATGCAGATACCGACCAGCACATCCGGGCCGACGCCTCGCTCAATCAGGTAATGTGCCAACTGATTGGCACGGCCGTTCAGTTCGGCGTAGGTCAGGCTTTGGTCTTCGAACGTCAATGCGATGGCATCCGGCGTTTGTTCGACCTGGGCTTCGAACAGCTGGTGGATACAGCGATCTTGGGGATAAGCCACTTCGGTGGCGTTCCAGTCGTGGAGGACGTGCTGCCGTTCGGCTTCGGTCAGCGTCGGCAAGCCACCCAGTTTGGCCTGCTGTTGCTCGGCAAACCCGTTCAGTAACTGTCGCAAATGCGTCAACATCCTCTCGACACTGTCTTCGCTAAAGCGGCTGAGGTCGTGGTTGATCTCCAGTAGCAGTTGCTGGCCGGGGAACACCGTCAGCGTCAAGGGATAGTTGGTGGGGTCGTTGCCTACCACTTCGTCGATTTTGAGCGGGCCACCGATCTCCATCAGGGCTTGGTCGAGCGGATAGTTTTCGAACACCAGCAGGCTGTCGAACAGATTTTGACCTCGGCTAATGTCCGAGCTGCTCTGGATGTGCGACAGCGGGGCGTATTCGTAGCGGCGCATCTCCTGATTTTGTTCGAACAAGTCCCGCAGCCAGTCATCGATTTGATTTTCCGGCTTGATTCTGACCCGCATCGGCAGCGTATTGATGAACAGGCCGACGTGTTCTTCAATGCCGATCAATTCCGCCGGCCGGCCGGAGACGGTGATGCCGAACACCACGTCTTCGCTGCCGCTGTAGTGGCTGAGCAGCAATCCCCAGGCGGCTTGTGCCAAGGTGTTGAGGGTCAGTTGCCGCTGTTTGACGAAGCGTTGCAGACATTGGGTTTCGGCTTCGCTGAGCAGCAGGCTTTGTGTTTGAACTTTGCCCGCCAGACGATGGCCGTTGGGGGCCCGATCGGCACCCAATACGGTCGCGGCTTCAAAGCCCGCCAAGCTTTGCCGCCAGTAGCGTTCTGCGGCGCCTCCATCCTGACATTGCAGCCAGGCGATGTAGTCGTGATAGGGTTTGACCGCCGGTAGGTTCGGTCTCTCGCCGCGCCGCAATGCATGGTAAATCGCGAAGACTTCCTTAATCAGCAACGGCATGCTCCAACCGTCCAACAGGACGTGGTGGTAGCTCCATAGCAGGTAGTGCCGTTCGTCGCTAGCCGTTGCCAAGGCGAGACGCATCAGCGGCGCACGGCTAAAGTCGAAGCCTTGCGCGTGATCGGCGGCTTGCAGTGTTTGCCATTGTTGTTGGCATTCGACTTCGGTAAGGGCGCGCCAGTCGTGCTCGCTGATCGGCAATCTCGCCTGTTTGTCGACGATTTGCAACGGTTGTTCCAAGCCCTGAACCTGGAAACGGGTACGCAGGATAGCGTGGCGTTCCAGTAGCTGTTGCCAAGCGCGACGGAAGGCGCCGGTGTCTAGCGGACCTGCCAGCCGGCAAGCCAGTTGAATCCGGTAGACGTTGGCGTCGGGCTCGTACAGGCTGTGGAACATCAGGCCGTGTTGCAGCGGCGCCAGCGGGTAGAGGTCGTCGATCTGCCGCGGTGGCAGGTTCAGGCCGTCCAATTGGCTTTGCGTTAGCGCCGCCAGCGGGAAGTCGGACGGCGTGTAGCCGCCATTGCCGGCTTGCGTACAGTGGGCAATCAAGGCTTGCAGCTGCTGCAGGTAGTTGCCGGCCAGCGTTTCCAGCGTGGCACGGCGGTAGCGCTCGCGGCTGTAGCGCCAGCTTAGTCGCAAGCAGCCGTCCTGGATGCTGCTAACCACGTCCAGTTCGTGAGCGCGTTCGCCGGTCGGATCGTAGCAGGAGCCGACGCCGTCGGCGCTGACCTGGAACAAGGCGTCACCGGCCAATGCGGTGTCGAGTTGCCCCAGGTAGTTGAAGATGATACGCGCCGGCGGCATACCAGCCAGGGTTTGCCTAAGTTCTGCATCATCCGACAGGTAGCGTAACAGACCGTAGCTTATGCCGTGCGCCGGCACGGCGCGGCTTTGTTCCTTGACGGTTTTCAACGCTTGCACCGGGTCAGCGCTGTCCAGAGTCAACAGCAGCGGGTAGACGCTGGTAAACCAGCCGACGGTGCGCGAGACATCCAGGTCGTCTGCCAGATGTTCGCGGCCATGGCCTTCGCGGTCTATCAGTAATGTGGTTGTTGAAACGGGCCCTATACCACCATTGTCATTGGCGCTGATCCAACCGCGTAGCGTCAGCGCCAGCGCGGTCAACAACACATCGTCGATTTGGGTGCGGTAGGCGGCCGGTACGTCTTGCAACAAGGCGCGGGTTTGCTCGGCATTTAACGCGACGACAACTGTCTCTTCCAACGCCACCCGGTTGGCACCGGCCGGCTCATCGACCGGCAGCGTTGCTGCCTGTTTGCGGCGCGGATCTTGCCAGTAGTCGGTGACCCAGGCTAATTCGCCGCTCCGTGCCAATGCTGGCAGGCGTCCGGCCCAGTACTGGAAGGCCGTGGTTTTGGCGGGCAGTTGGATACATTCTCCCGCCAATTTTTGTCGGCAGCCCAGATTCAGGTCTTCCAGCAGGATGCGCCAGGAGACGCCATCCACCACCAAGTGATGAATCGCGATCAGGATTTGGCTGCCGCCGTCGCCCATGTCGAACCACACGGCGCGCAATAACGGCCCTTGGCTCAGGTCGAGCGAAGCCTGGCATGCGCAGGCTTTCGCCTGTAACTGTTCGCTACGGTGTTCGGCAGCAACGGCGGAGACATCGCAGTATTCGAGGATATTGTGCGTTTCCTCGGCCAAGTTAGTTTGCAACCACTGACCCGTTTGTTCCGTAAAGCGCATCCGCAGGGCATCGTGCTGGATCAGCAGTTTGTGCAGCGCGGCTTCGAACACCGTCGGCGTCAGATCGGGCTTGATGCTCAGCATCAAGGCTTGGTTCCAGTGCTGCGGTTTGCTTAAGTTCCGCTCGAAGAACCAATGCTGGATTGGCGTCAACGGCAGCTCGCCCGTGACTAATCCTTGCTCGGCGACGGCACGGCTAACGGTTTCGGCGACCGCCGCCAGTTCGGCGATGGTCTGTTGTTGGAACAACTGCTTAGGCGTGAATACCAACCCGGCTTGACGGGCGCGGCTGACCGCTTGGATGCTGAGGATGGAGTCGCCGCCCAGTTCGAAAAAGTTGTCGTGGCGACCAATGCGTTCGACGGCCAACAGTTGTTGCCAGATTTGGATCAACGCCGCCTCGACCGGCGTTTGCGGCGCGGCGTATTCGGCGTTCGATAATCCACTCCAGTCCGGGGCGGGCAGTTGCTTCCTGTCCAGCTTGCCATTGGCACTGAGCGGCATGGCATCCAGCATCACGAAGGCGCCGGGAATCATGTAGTCCGGCAGAACTTGTCTCAGTTGGATTTTCAGGCGGTCCAGTTCAGCGGCGTCTTGGCCGACGGCTGGTTCGCTGAACACCAGATAAGCGACCAGTTTTTTGTCGCCCGGCTGATCTTCCCGTGCCAACACCACGGCTTCTTTAACGTGGGGCTGGTCCAGCAGTTGCGCTTCGATTTCGCCCAGCTCGATGCGAAAGCCGCGGATTTTGACCTGGTGGTCGATGCGGCCCAGAAACTCGATGGCGCCGTCGGTGCGATAGCGGGCTAGGTCGCCGGTTTTGTAGAGTCTGCCGCCATCGGCCCGGAACGGGTCGGGGATGAAACGTTCGGCGGTCAATGCCGGCCGCCACAAATAGCCGCGCACGATACCGGCACCGCCGATGTAAAGTTCGCCGGCCACGCCGATCGGTACGGGATTCAGGTGGTTGTCCAGAATATAGAGGCGAGCGTTGGCGATCGGCCGGCCTATCGATAATGGTTTGTCCAAATCATCCAAACTCGCTTGGTAGACGCTGCTCCACACGCTGGCTTCGGTCGGGCCGTATTCGTTGTAGAGTTTGGTTTGCGGCAAAACGTCGAAATGGCGCTTGACGACGTCGGTCGCGCAGGCTTCGCCGGCGACGATGGCGGCCTTCAAGCTGTGCAGTTGTTCCGGTGCTTGTGCCAGTAGCAAGGCGTACAGCGACGGCAGGGCCAAAAGGTGGGAGACTCGGTGGCGTTCGATCAGGGCCACCAGTTCGGCCGGATCCTTGCCGGCGCCGCCAGCCGGCAGGCACAGGCAACCGCCCTGCCCCAGCGTCCAGAAGATGCCGGCCACCGAGCTGTCGAAGGCGAACGACGACAGTAGCAGGTAGGCCTTAACCGGGTCGGGATAATAAGCGAAACGGGCTGCAGTCGAATGCACCGCATTGCGATGCGTCACCGCCACGCCCTTAGGTTGGCCAGTCGAACCGGAGGTATAGATGATATAAGCCAGATCCAGCGGGTGGTTGCGAAGAGAGGGATTATGCTCGGAATATTGAGCAATCGACGGCCAGTCGCTGTCCAGAAAAATCATGGGTCGGTGGCCGGCATTGACTAAATCCACCAAGCCTGATCGGGTCAGCAACAATCCGACGCCGGCGTCGTCCAGCATGTAGCGCAGCCGCTCCTCGGGATAATGGGGATCGAGCGGCAAATAAGCCCCACCGGCCTTCACTATCCCCAGCAAGCCAACCACCATCGCCAAGGAGCGTTCGATGCAGATACCGACCAGCACATCCGGGCCGACGCCTCGCTCAATCAGGTAATGTGCCAACTGATTGGCACGGCCGTTCAGTTCGGCGTAGGTCAGGCTTTGGTCTTCGAACGTCAATGCGATGGCATCCGGCGTTTGTTCGGCCTGGGTTTCGAACAAACTATACAAGGTTGAAACAGCAATGCTTTCGGTCGCGGTAGCGTTCCATTTAGCCAGTTGCGTCTGTTCGGGCACGGTTAAAAACGGCAATTGAGCTAACGGCTTATCCGGATTGGCCAAAATTCCGTGTAGCAAACATTGAAAATGTCCCAACAAATGCAACATGGTTTCGCGCATCATGACATCGGTGCGATAGCGGAAAGTGACCGACAATCCACCGTCAGTCTCCGCGGCCAGCATAGCCAAGTCGAATTCCTCCGCGGTTTCAGGTAAACGACAAGTCCGAGCCTCAAACCCTGCCCACCGCAGTTTTATTTCGGGGCGTCCAATGGCTAATGCCCCGGCAATGGGATCGGAACTGTCCTGCAATACGAAAAATACACGATAAAGCTCGATGGCCCCTTTAGCTTGTTCGGCGCGTAATTTATCGATCAGCAAGGCATGCGGATAACATTGATGCTCCAACGCACCACGGACAGCGGCATCGACCTCGGTCAGATAATCGCAAAACCGCAAATTGCCGCTAGGCCTACTCCGTAAAGCCACGGGATTGACGAAATAGCCCACCAACTCGGCAAACTGACGCATGGGCCGACCTAGCGTCGGAGAACCGACAATCAGATCCTGCTGGCCGCTATATCGGTACAACAAAGTCTTGAATACGGCCAGCAGCAAGGTATACAGCGTGGTATTGTGCTCTGCCGCCAAATGTTTCAATCGGGCCAATACATCCGCCGCAATCGTTAGACCTTCCATATCGGCGGCCATCGATTGGGCGCCACCATCGGAACAAGCACCCGGCAACTCCAATCGAGGCAATTCACCTTTCAATTGCCGCAACCAAAACTGCAAATCTCGATTCGCCGCTTCGCTGTGCAAATAACCTTGTTGCCACCGAACGTAGTCGGAATAGCTTGCCGCTAACACTGGCAAATGACTAATGACGCCATTGAGGTATCCGAGGTAGAGCGTCTGCAATTCCGATAGCAATACCACTAAGGAGCGAAAATCGACGATCAGATGATGGGCGCAAAATGCCAACAGGTGATCTTCGGCGCCGCAGCTGAATACCGCGGCTCTCAGCAACGGCCCATGTTCTAAATCGAACGGCTGCCGGACAAAGGCTAGCAAATTCTCCTGCCGTTGCTGATCGCCGCTACAAACTATCCTCGCCAGCCGTGGCGTAGCGTTATCGAGCGGCAGGCAGACCGGACGGTTTTCGGCATTCAAGACGAAGCCGCTACGCAATTGCGGATGTCGGTTGCATAATTCAGCCAGCGCTTGACGCAGGGCGTCGACATTCAAGTCGCCGTGAATTTTTAACGCCACCGGCAAGTGATACAAGGCTTCGCCGACATGCATCTTCGCCTGCGTCCACAAGGCCTGTTGGTTATAAGACATCGCTGTTTCGGTATTCGCACCATCAATCGCTACTGGCGGCTTGGCATCGGCCTTTCCGCTCAATCCCAGCGCCGTTAACGCACCATCGTGTAAGGTGGCGGCGCCGAGCAAATGGCTGACCGGAAAATCCATCCCCAACAGCTCGTCGATGAAGTATTTCAGTTCCACGGCTTTTAGCGAGTCCAAACCCAAGCCGGTCAAGCTATGGTTACGATCTATGCTATCGGCCGTCACCCCGGATAACTCGGCAACCTTGCCGGCCAAGTGTTGGGCCAACAGATCGGTGGCATGGGCTTTGTCCATCGCCGACAGAGCCTGCCGCAATAGATTGTGGGCGCCGGTGGCTTTGTCGATCTGGTTTGCGGCTTGTTGCCCTAGCGGCCGTTGTTGTTCGGCATTGCTAGCCACCGCCTCGAAACCTTGTTGCAAATACACCTCGCGGCAGGCGCTACGCCGGAGTTTTCCGCTGCTGGTTTTTAAAATAGTGCCGGGTTTTACAAACAAAATCTGGTCGGCTTGGATACCGCATTCTTCGGTCAACCTGGCACGAATAGACGAGAACTCGCTTCGATAATCACCTTGCCTGACCCGATTGCGCTTTAATTCGGCTAACACAATCAGCTTTTCGCCATCGCCTTCATCAACCGAAAATGTCACTGTTGAGGCGGGGTTCAAAGCATCGGTTGCTGCTTGGACAGCATACTCAAGATCGTGCGGATAATAATTGCGACCGCGAATAATGATTAGGTCTTTTAGGCGCCCGGAAACGAACAATTCTCCATTGTCTATAAATCCCAAATCACCCGTGCGTAGCCAGGATTGGCCTTTGAAATCTTTGACAAAAGCTTTACCGCTCATCTCGGGGTTTTGCCAATAGCCCTGGGCGACGCTGGGACCGCTCAGCCAGATTTCTCCGATTTGATCATTCGCGCAGCAGGTGCCGGCATCAGGATCGACAATACGCAAGTCTTGTCCATCATGAATATCGATAGCGCCGCATCCTACAAGGTTTTTGGCATTCAATTGATTCTCGTCAATCAAATCGACTACACCTTGCTCTAAGGCGGTTTTATTAAACGCCGCAACCCTTGGGAGGGATTGTTTAGCGATTCCAGTCGCTAGTAATGTTGCTTCGGCCAGGCCATAACAGGGATAAAATGAACGCCGTTGGAATCCACATGCCTTAAATGCGTCGCTGAATCGTTGCAAGGTCAGCGGATTGATAGGTTCGGCGCCATTGAATGCCAGTTGCCAACCGCTGAGATCAATCCCGGCCAAGTCTTCGGCACTGATTTTTTGGACGCACAAATCGTAAGCAAAGTTAGGACCGCCACTGGTATGCGCACCGTAATCGCTAATGGCTTGCAACCAGCGCAGAGGTTTTTCCAAAAACGCCATCGGTGCCATCAAAATCGCACTAGCCCCACAATACAAGGGCTGCATGACATTACCGATCAGACCCATGTCGTGATAAAGCGGTAGCCAACCGACTACAGTCGACCGTTCGTCGTGGCCAAATCGGCGTTTGATTAACTGTTGATTAGCCATCAAATTTCCGTGGCTAATCATCACCCCCTTTGCGTCGCCGGTAGAGCCGGAAGTGTATTGCAAAAAAGCCAAGTCCTTGGTTTGCAATCTAGGGGGCGTCCATGAGTTGGCATCATTAGGGTATTCAACGACATCGGTTTTCAGCCAATTTCTGTCTAACAAATCACCCGTGGTGCCGAGAAAATTACGAATGTTGTTGGCAACTTGGCCAGTACTCAGAATGATTTCCACATTGCTGTCGTCAAGAATGGCCTGCAACCTGGGCATATGCCGATTATTGCTGGGCGGATAGGCGGGAACAGCAATCACTCGTGCATACAGACAAGCAAAAAAAGCTACGATGTAATCCAGACCCGGTGGATAGAGTAATAGGGCGCGTTCACCTTGCATGCCCATCTGCTGCAACGATGCTGCTAATTGCCTGGTTTTTGTGTTAAGTTCGTCATAGGTCAACGAATACTGACCTGATGCCCCATAATCCAAAAATGTATACGCAATTCGGTGGGGGTGACATGCTGCGCGTCGCTGCAACACATCCGTCAGAGATGTTGCGCCTTCAAGCACTAGCGCATCATCGCTGGAACTATCTAAATCATGTCGTTCGCTCAACACATAATCCTCCATTCTATCCAACCCTTTGCGGTGTGCGTTTCATCTTTAAATTGCCATCTCTAATTTTCAAGGGCAGGTAACTCATATATCTGCTTACTGCTTTTGCTAATGCCAGATAGAGTCTGAATGTTTTGCCGATAGCGTTTTGAGCCTAATAACAAAGCAAACCCAAACGACCAAGACCCCTTATGTATAAAGAAGACGACTAACGGAAATAATTTCCCCACCAAAATGTCGGCCCAGCAACAGGCCAAAAACACCTTTGAAGTCAATTGGTATTCGGCAAAGTGCTGCAAGCTGAGCGCAAATTCGTCGTCAGCTGCAAAAGATCTATTCAAATATCCATTCACAATAATGACCATCCCAACCAGAGGTCATTATGGAACCCGTTGCCATTCCCCAATCGATCGATGATCCGATCCACATTTTGCTGTGGTGTGCGGACGAGATCGTACCCTTCATGGTCAGCATGCTCACCGGCATGTTGATCGATCAGTTCATCCCCGGCTTAGCCCTCGGTTTTATCGCAGTCAAGTTTTACCGGCGTTTCCGCGATAACCGGCCTGACGGCTACACCTTGCATGCGCTGTATTGGCTGGGTTTGTTGCCGAGTCGCGCGCAGACGATCCCCAATCCCTACATTCGCCGGTTTCTGCCATGAGATGGTCAGATTTTCTGCAAACCTGGGACGGCCACGAGACCGAGAACCGGTTTAGCCGCGCCGTCATCATCGGCCTGCTGGCCATTTGCGTGATTACCTCGCTGGCCGCCTGGCGCACCGAACGCAGCATCATTCTGGTGCCACCGACCTTGACCCAGGAAGTCGAAGTCACCCGCAGCCAAGCTTCGAGCGAGTTCAAGGAATCGTGGGGCTTGTTCCTGGCTGAACTCCTCGGTAATACCACGCCGGCCAATGCCGACTTTCTGAAAACCGCGGTCGAGCCGCTATTAGCGCCAGATATTTACCGCAGTGTCCTGGATGCCATGAGCGATCAAATCAAGGCCATCAAAATGGATCGGGTCGCGATCAGTTTCACTCCGCGTCACGTCGATTACGAAGCCGAGACCAACAAAGTCTTTGTCAGCGGCGAACTGAAAAGCCAAGGTCCCAGTTCCAAACCGGACGTTAAGCCCCGCACCTACGAATTCATCATCGCCATTAAAAACTATCGCCCCCGGCTTGAATACATCGACGTGTATCCGGATTCCCCCAGAACCTTGGATCGTCTGAAAGCAATGCAAGGCCAAACCCGCGAGGCTCGACCATGAATCGCTCATTCCCGCTAATTTTGTTATTCCTGACCGTTAGCACTGCCTTGTCTGCGGATGAATTACCCGTGACTGTGTTACCACCGGCAACCACTGTGGCCGAAGATTCTTCCTCATCACAGCCAGTTGTACCGTCGCAGCCAGATTTTGGCATTGAATTACCCCCAGTCGATGCCAGCATCTTGAAAGCAGCCAAACAGCAAGCGGCAGCATCAAACGCAGCATCAGCCACTTCCATCGGCCCGCAACATATTGCCGTCAAACCGGGCATCAACGAACTGATGCCGATTGCCGTCGGCCATTTGAATCGGCTGGTCACGCCGTTCGAACATCCGGTAGTCACGACCACCAGCCAAGCCACCACTAGTACCAAAGGTAAAATCGTTTATGTCGCCACCGCCGACGAAACGCCGGTCACGCTATACATCACGCCCGGCGACAACCAGGACATCGCACTATCCCTAACCCTGATCCCCAAACGCATTCCGGCGCGGGAAATCCACCTTGATCTGGATAAGGACAGCTACCGATTGCTGAACCAATGGCAACGCGCCGATAGTACGAGTCGGACTTCCAGCCAACAGGAACAAGCCTACATCAGCCAGCTAAAAGCCTTGTTTAGGGATTTGGGTTTGCAAAAGACCCCAGCCGGTTATTCACTCCGCGAACCCAAGCCCCAAGAACAAATTCGCTGCCTGCAAGACCGCGTGCAGATTAAAACCGGACAAGTTCTGGAAGGCCAGGACCGGCTGATTCTGGTGGGTCTTGCCAAAAATACCGGCAGCGAGATGCTCGAGTTCGACGAACGCAGTTGCGCGACGACGCAACAGGACGTACTCGCCGTGTCGGTCTGGCCCAACGTGGTATTGAAGCCACAGGAAGCGACCGAATTGTATGTCGTGGTCCGACAATCGCCTGAGGCGTCGTCCAGTTTGCGGCCTTCGTTACTGAGCGGAGGTCAACAGTAATGGCCAGCGTCGATACCTGGTGGACACGCTTGAGTCCGACCGCCAAACGTAATTTAGCTATCGGCAGCATCGGTACAGTGGTATTGGCCGTCATCATCGCGCTGGCCACCGTCACCCCGGAAGTCAGCAAGCCGCTGAGTAAACAGGCCACCATCCAACACATCCTGACCGATAGCGATCCTCGCTCGCTCGGTATCGACGGTATTTCTGCGCAATTGCGCGATCTGCTACAGAAAAACGAGGAACAAGCCCGTCGTCTGGCGGCTATCGAGGAACAACAAAAGCGCGAACAGCAATCCGACGAAATCCGTTTCAAACAATGGACCACCGCTGAACGGGAAGCCTATGAAGCCAAGCTTCAAGCGGTCACCGGTGAAGTTGAGACGTTGAAGAACAAAGCGTCTACAACGGCAGTGGCTGGCAACCCTGGCGACGCCAATCAACCTGCTGTGGAGCCAACGGCACCGGGAAGGCCGCCATACCGCCGCCCGAGCAATCCGCCGTTCGACAACGGGCAAGACGATCTCAACCGCGTGTTCGAGCAAGCCGCTATTCCCGCATCGACTGCTAGCAATACCGGCGTCTCAGGAGCACGAGCCAATAACCAAGCGCCGGCGGCGATGCAAATTCGCGTCATCCAGGAAGGCGCTGAGCAGTCCAATGGTAAAGACAAAGACGCAGCGCCGACCAACGCTCACGGGCAGTCGCAGCAAGGCCACGCCAATAGCGATGTGTTCATCCCCGCCGGCAGTATTTTGACCGGCGTGTTGTTGAATGGCCTCGATGCCCCGACCGGCAAAAAAGCCAAGAAAGAACCAATGCCGGTGCTGTTCCGGATCAAGAAGGAAGCCATCTTGCCCAATCGTTTCCATGCCGATGTGCGCGAGTGCTTTCTGTTGGCCGCGGGCTTCGGCGACTTGAGTGCCGAGCGCGCCTATTTTCGCGGCGAGACCTTTTCCTGCGTACGCCAGGACGGTGGCGTGATCGAAGTGCCGATGAATGCCTATGCCACCGGCGAAGACGGCAAAAACGGAGTGCGTGGTCGGGTGGTGTCCAAACAGGGTGCGCTACTCGCCCAATCCATGATGGCGGGCTTTTTACGCGGCTTTTCCGATGCCTTCGGTCGCAACCAGATTCCGATGCTGATGACCGGCGGTCTGGGGGCACTTTCCGGTACTACACCGTTTCAAAGCGCGTTTTCCTCGCAGTCGATGGAAGGCGGTGCCCTGAAAGGCGCCGGTTACGCCATGGAACGCCTGTCACATTTTTATATGGACATGGCCGAAGAGATTTACCCGGTCATCGAAGTCGATGCCATCCGCCAGGTCAACTTCATCGTGCAAAAAGGCACGGCACTGAAGCTGAAGTCACCGAGCTGATTCCTTAATCCAAACCCAAAGGTCGTTATGACGCTACGCCAAATTCTCTTATTACTGGCCACGCTATTCGGAGCCTCCATGGCCATGGCTGCCAATCCGCCCAAACCGGCGGTCTCAGACATTGCCGCCGGTTTGCTATCAATCAAGATCGACGGCATGCAGGACTTGCCGATCTCGGGCCTGAAGATGGTCAAGTCCGGCGAGCAAACGGTGTTTATCTCCAGTAACGGCCGCTTTGCCTTTTACGGCGGCAAATTGATGGACATCTGGACTCAGCAAGAAATCAAGGAACTGGCGGATATCGACAAAATCGCCAACCGTATCGATCTGTCGCGGATGAAACTCAAGGCCGACGATCTAGGTGCGGTGACCGTCGGCCACGGCAAAGCCCAGGTACTGGTATTCATCGATCCGCGTTGCCCATACTGCGGCAAGGTCATGAAAGACCTGCAAGCCTTGCAAGACCAATACACCTTCAAACTGGTGATGGTCCCCATCCTCGGCCCCGAATCGCAAAACATCGTCGTACAACTAGCCTGTCAGCTGGGCGCGAGCGATGCCAAAACCAAAGACGCCGTGCGCGACCGCTTGTTGAAACAGGATTACACCGGCTTGCCGAGCGAACCGCCCGTTCAATGTAACAAAGAGCCGCTGCAAAAAGCCGTGGTCACTGCCAAGTTGTTCGATTTGAAGGGTGTGCCATTCCTGATCGCTCCGGACGGTCGTACTCACAGTGGCGCACCTGAGGTGTTAGCCGATTGGTTGGCCGATAAACCAAAACCGTCGCCCAGTCTGGCAACAACGCCCGATACAAACGCACAAAACACAAACGCCACGGAGAAAAAGCCATGAAACGCTTTCATCAGTTTTCTATTTATAGCCTCAGTGTACTGCTGATCGCCATCACCACCGGTTGCGCTACCGACTACGGCTGTAAAGGCATGCCGGACGAACCCAGCTGTCTGTCGACGACGCAGGCCTACCAGGTGACCAATACGGCGATAAAGGAAGCGCCTCCCGAAACCAGCCAGGAATCAGAGCCAATGTCAAAACCGGCACTCGCACCACCGTTACCACAACCCGTGCCCAAGATCGAGGATCCCACACCGATTCGGACGCCATCCCAGGTGATGCGCATCTGGATCGCGCCTTGGGAAGATGCTGAGGGCGATTTGATGGTGTCCAACTACGTCTACACCGAACTGGAACCCCGGCGTTGGATGATCGGCAAGGCGGCACCGACAGCCAGTGCGTCGTTGATTCCTTTACAAGTCGAGCAACGACCACCGGAGAAACGATCCAGCGTCGATACCACTGATGACGAGAGTCCAGTGAATCGATTAGGCAAACAATTGCCCTGATCCTTGATCCCATTTCACCGCAGGTACCACACCCCCCTGCGAGAGTGAGCGGGCAACCGCTTAACACACGCCGGACTGAGCGTCCGAGATTCGACGGGCAACCGTCTTTTAACCTTTATGAGGACATTTTGATGAAAACTTCGTATCGAACCGGGGTACTGGTGACCCTGGCATCGTTATTTTTTATGTTGATGGCATCCGACGCCATGGCCGGTGCTGGCGGTACCGAGTTCAACAACGTCTGGACCTTGCTGACCGGCTGGGTGGAAGGCTTGCTCGGCCGCATCATCGCCATCGTGTTCGTCATCGTCGGCCTGGTCGCCGGTGTCGTGCGTGGCAGCATCATGGGCTTTGTACTGGGTATTGCCAGCGGGGTCGGCCTGTTTGCGGCACCGACCATTATCACCAACATCGTGACGGCCACGATTTAGGCCTGGAACAACGATGACCGGTTCAACTATTGATACCGAGACTGCGGCGGGCAACCGCCGCCCTTGCACATTGGCGAAGGATAAACGGACCGTCAAGGTCCAAGCCGCCAATGGTCAGCCGATCAACCCCTGTCATCCGGCTAGAGCCCGGCAGTTGAAACGCAAAAAGCGTGCGGTTCGGGTTTGTCGACATCCCTTTACGATTCGCCTGCGTGCCGAGCATCAAACCGAAGCCATGCAACACCTGTATTTCGAGGATCAGACCCCATGACCACCGCGCAACGCCAACGTGCCGATCAGTTATTCACGGTACTGGCTTATGAATATGACCATCATCTGTTTCTGATGGCTGATAGCAGCATTGGCTTTGGTTTTCTGTGCCGACCGCTGACCGGTGCCGATGCCAGCGTCTCCGCGCGGGTCAACGTGTTGCTAAACCAGGACTGGCCGACTGACACCTTGTTGCAGGTGAGCCTTTGGACTTCGCCTGACATCGAAGAGTCGCTGGCGATCATGCAGACCCGGCGCTTGAAACAGCAAAAACCAACGTATAAGACCATGACCCAGGCCAGTATCGAATTCCTGCGACGCGGTACGACCAAGGCGCCGGAAGCGATCTCGGGGGCTCGCTTGCGGCGCAGTCACATTTTCGTGACCGTGAAATTGCCCATGGCGCATCCCCGGCCCAGTGAAAGTGACATCCGCCGGGCAACCGAATTGCAACTCGCTACGCAGCAGTCGTTGTCGACCATTGGCTTGTATCCGGAGGTATTGGGGGCTGATCAATATGTGCGCATCCTCAACACACTACTCAACTGGCAGCCCGATGCCGGCTGGAAAGACCGGGTGGTACCCGAGTGCGATCCTACCCAATTGATACGGGATCAATTGCTGGATTTCGACAATGCGATTCGGACCGACGAAAAAGGCATTTGGCTAGGACAAAAACGGGTAAAAACCCTATCCGCCAAACGCACACCCGATCATTTTTACTTTGGCAGCGCCAAAAGTTACTTGGGCGACATTCTCTCAGGCACGCGTGGCATTCGCCAGAATGCTTTGCTCAGTCTGACCCTGCATTATCCCGATGCCGAATCAACCCGTACCCGGCAGGAAGGTGTGCGGCAATTCATCACCAACCAGGTTAATACGCCAATTGCCCGGTTTTTGCCGGTGTTGGTGCAGCGTAAACACCATTTCGACGTGTTGTTCGATGCCTACCGTGACGGCGACCGGCCAATCAGGGCTTATTTCGGGGTGTTACTGTTTTGCGACGAAGCCGAAGAAGCGGCGGCGGTGTCCAATGCGCGGGTGTATTTTCGGGAATTGGGCTTTCAGCTTTTGGAAGACAAGTATTTCTGCCTGCCGTTTTTCCTGAACTGTTTACCGTTTGGTCCTGAGCGTTCGGCGGTTGCCGATTTGAAACGGTATCGTACCTTGGCCACCCGACACGCTATTCCACTGCTACCGTTATTCGGCGATTGGGCGGGCACCGGCACGCCGACATTGAATTTCGTCTCGCGTAATGGTGAGCACATGGCAGTTTCGTTGTTCGATACCACCGGGAATTACAACCTCTGCATTGCTGCCGAATCCGGTAAAGGTAAGTCTTTCCTGACTAACGAGATCATTGTCAGCTACCTGACCGAAGGCGCGCAAATCTGGGCGATCGATGTCGGCCGCTCGTATGAAAATCTGTGTGAGGTACTGGAAGGCGATTTCGTCAAATTCACCCATGGTTCCGGGATCTGCATGAACCCGTTTGAGATCGTGCAGAACTTCGAGGAGGAGGCCGATATGTTAGCCGGTTTGGTGAGTCAAATGGCGGCGCCGACCGAGAAACTCACTGACTTTCAAACTGCGGGTCTGAAGCGGATTTTGAAGCAACTCTGGACTGAAAAAGCCCAGTCCATGTCGGTCGATGACATTGCCAAGTTGCTTTGCGCTGAAACCGACCAACGCTTAAAAGATGTCGGCGAGCAGCTATTTCCCTTTACCACCCGCGGTGAATACGGCCGTTACTTTAATGGCCAGAATAACGCCAAATTCGCCAACGACTTTACCGTACTGGAACTGGAGGAACTCAAGGGTCGCAAGCATCTGCAACAAGTCGTGTTGCTGCAACTGATCTACCAAATCCAGCAGGAAATGTATCTGGGCGAACGCAACCGGCCCAAGATCGTCATCATCGACGAAGCCTGGGATTTGCTCACCGAAGGCGATGTGGCCAAGTTCATGGAACACGGCTACCGGCGGTTTCGTAAATACGGCGGTGCTGCAGTCACCATCACCCAATCGGTGAACGACTTGTACCGCAATGCCGCAGGGCGAGCCATCGTCGAGAACTCCGCCAATATGTACTTGCTCGGTCAAAAAGCCGAAGTCATCGAAGGCATGAAGCAGGATCGACGTTTGCCATTGTCGGATGGCGGCTATGAACTCTTAAAAACTGTCCACACGCTGCCAGGTGCCTATTCGGAAATCTTCTTCATCACCGAGATGGGTTCCGGAATTGGCCGACTGATCGTCGATCCGTTTAAACGTATTCTTTTCTCTACCAAACCGGAAGACGTAAATGCCTTGAAGCAATTGCGCCAGCAAGGTTTGAGTCTGGGTGATGCCATTCAACAACTCATCGACAGCCGCCAGTCTAAAACACGGGAGTTGAATCATGGACGCTAAATCACAATGGCTCAGCACTGTTTTAATCGCTGTCTGTCTGGGATGTTGCGGTGGCTGGTTGGCTGCGCTACAGCAATTACAACAGCCCTTAGAACGCTTGAATTTGGTGACGCCGGTATTCGTGTTCGACAGAGCCAAATTGATTCAATCGATACCGCCCAATGCCAGTCAGGAGCAGATGGCCAAGATCGTCGATGACTGGCAGGGTCAAGCCAAAAAACTCAGTGATGCCGGTTATCTGGTGATCGATTCGACTGCCGTGGTCGCTGCGCCCAGTGATTTATACATTCAAGCGCAAGGACGGTGAGTTATGAGCGGCACTCAATCTTCATCAAACCCTGCCCATTCTAAACCCGCCCGATTAAGACCCTACCAAACCAAAGCGGCATTCGGGATGTTCTTGCTGAAAGCGCTGCCCATCCTGGTATTGATATTGGCGGTTGAACGCTACGTCGGTCAACGCTTTCTGATTGGCGGTGACGATCAAGTCGATCGCTGTTTGCCGGACAAGTGGATTTACCTGATCGACACCTACAACAAAGACATCTGGCGGGGCGATCTGATGGCCTTTCGCGCCGAACGCATGACACCTTTCTTCAAGGATGGGCAAATCATCGTCAAGATTGCCGCCGGTGTGACCGGTGATCGGATTCAGGTCGACAGTCATCAAACCACCGTCAACGGTACATTGATTATCGAAGGCTTGCCGTTAGCGGAAAAGCTCAAAAAGCCGGCCGCCAGCTTTAAGCACAATGAAACTATCCCGCCGGCAGCCTACTGGATGACCGGGCAAACGCCGAAGAGTTTTGACTCGCGCTATTGGGGCTATGTCTACGACCACCAGGTGATTGGGCGGGCTTATGCGTTGTTTTGATCCACTACATCTTTGGCTTCAATCGGCGCTTTGTTTTCTCTGCTGCTTCAGTGTGCAGACAGTTCAGGCAGAGGAAGCCTGGCTGCAACGTTCTCAGGCCATATTGCACGCCTTGGAAGACCAGGCTCGACCTGAATGGCTGAACGGTCAGACTGAACCGTTGGAGCTGAAGCGCCAGGCGATGCAGGTCTTTGAAACCGCGCAATCGATTAAAAAACCTGCGATATCGACCGGAACTGAAAGAAGCCTTTCGACAAACCAATCGAACAAACCACTCACCATATTATTTGTCTCTTTTTCACTCGGTGATGCGGCGCTAAAAGGCATTTTTGAAGAGGCTTCAGGGCGAGATGATGTGTTACTGGTGTTTCGTGGCTCTAAGCCTGGTCAAAAACTACCGGCGTTGATGACAGACCTCAAGCGTTTACTCAAAGGCATTGATCCTCTGCCGAACATCGTCATTGATCCCACCCGCTTTCAACGCTGGTCGGTAACCTCAGCACCTGACATCGTTGTCGAACAAGACGGTCAATCTCGCTTACATGTTCGAGGTGTCAGTAGTCTGTCCTGGCTGGACCAGCAACTCAAAGCCAGCAAACTGGGCGATTTAGGCACCTTGGGCGATGTCAGCGAGATTGCTGAAATTGATTTACTGGAAGAGATCAAACGCCGGATGGTCGCCATCGACTGGAAACAAAAGCAGCAACAAGCCATCGCTCGATTCTGGGCACAGCAGAAATTCGAAGTGCTGCCTGTGGCTCGGGAAGATCGTGATCGGACTTTGGATCTAACCATCACAGCCCCGCGCGATCTAGCAGCGCCCAACGGTCAGCTGATCATCCGAGCCGGACAAACCGTCAACCCATTGGACAAAATGCCGTTTGGCTTATGTCTGATGGTATTCGATGCCACGGTACCGGCTCAGGTCGAACTGATTCAACGTCAATCCTGCCAGGACAAAAAAGCTCGTGTGCTGTATTTGGCCACCTCCCTACCGCGGCAGGACGGCTGGGATCAATTGAAGAAACTGGAAACTAGGCTTCAGGCCCCGGTGTATTTACTGACGCCGGATGTGCGCAGTCGTTTTCAATTACAGCAGGTACCGGCCATGGTCGAACAAGCCGGCAACCACTTGGTGGTTCATGAACGCAAAGTACCGTCTTTACAGGGAGCGCCATCATGAAGCGATGCGTTTTCCATTGGGTTTTTGGTTTGCTGCTGACATTAACAGCCCCGCTTTATGCCGATACCACAACTACTGCCACTGATCCGTTGTGTGCCGATGCTCAGCTGTGGTCGGGCAAACTCATCACCGATATTTGCTGGAGCTGTCTGTTTCCTATTCGCGCCGCTGGTGCTTCATTGGGGGGTGGCAATGTGCCGAGCATCGCTACCGACCAGAAGTTTTGTTTCTGTACCGATCCCATGGGCATACCGGAATTGGGGATGACCATGGGTTTATGGAATCCAGCCCGTTTGATTGAAATCGTCCGCAATCCCTGGTGCTCGCCGGCATTGGGCGGACATAAGTTCAGTGCCTCGAATGTGCGCTTGATCGCCACCACCGGCAAAGCCGACTTCGATGCCAGTGAAATGTCGTTTTTCAATTACCACTACTTTGCCTTTCCGCTGACCATCATGCTGGATCTGTTCTGGGATGGCCGTTGCAATAGCGACGGCTATCGGGATTTCGATTTGCTGTATGTCTCGGAACTCGACCCGACCTGGAACAGCGATTTGTTGGCATTTTTTACCAGTCCGGAAACGGCGTTGTTTGCCAATCCGGTGGCCATCTCCGCGTGCGTCGCGGATGCTGCGGCGGCCGCCACCGGCAATCCTCTCGATGCCTTGTTCTGGTGTGCCGGCGCCTGGGGGCATATGTATCCCTTATCCGGGATTTCGCCGACCAGTTACGGGACCGATCCCAGGATTACCAGCTTGTTGGCAACGCGCGCCACGGCCTCCTTGCATAGACGCGGGCTGGCCTGGAAAACCTCCGGCAACGATGCTTTGTGCGGCGGCCATATCTACCCCTTTATCCCCAAATCGCAATATCGGCTATCGATGTTTTATCCGGTCGCGGAAACTGAGTCCAATCACGCCATCGGCGAAACTACCTTCAAGTGGGGTGCGGGCCGCACCTATCCAGGGCCGGGTGAAGATCATCTATACATCCTATTTAGGTGGCAAGATTGCTGCGTTGGTTTATGAGGCGATGAGACAATTCTTTGATCCCCAAACATTTGTTACGCAAATCCTGTCAGCGGTGCTGTGCGTCACGCTGGCCTGGACACCGTTTGGTGTGTCCTGGGCCGATGCGATTCAGGCGGCCGGGCGTGATGGCCAACAACTCGGTCAGCAAGTCCTCGATGGTTTTGCGTTTCCGCTCGATACCGGCAACGGCACGCTAACCTTGAATCCGGGGACCGCTCAGGAAAGTGCCATATCGATTGGCACCTTGTTTCCGGATACTAACAGCGCTACGACCACGGCCCAGGAGTTTGCCGATCTCTATGGCAACAACCCCGGCACACTGGCGGCGGGCTTAAACTCGCAGACCGCCTTGAACGGCGAATCCAGCTTCACCGGCGAAGCCTATCGCACTTTGATCGATAATGCCCACCAGTCGCATCCGGATTTACACAACGATGCACTCTGGACTGCCGGCGATCAGGTGTTTGCCAATTTCACGCCCTGGGCGCAGTCGTTTTCGGACTGTACCACCATGACCACGCAAACCGAGACCAGCCATTCGGTCCGTATCCCCGACTATCAGTTGTGTCTGCGCCAACCGACGGTACCGCAAAGTTGTACCGCGACGCATCAAGTCAATGTTGAGACCCTACTCAGCTTTGTCGCCGGTAACGGAGGCATGTCCAGCTGTGGTTCTGGCTGCATGGATTTGTACGTGGGCCGCGTTGGCGATAACTATTGGTCAGCCGGCTGCGGCATATTCAACTGGGAAGTCACATACAACGTCCTGCACCCGGAAGCCATCATCAGTGCCACGCTGGAAGATGTCGAGTTCGATGACCATGCCCGCGTCTATTACGGCGGGAATCTGATCTATACCGGTTCCACCGGCTGGGGTGGCTCATGTGAACTCAGCAATAGCTGGGTCGACCATCCCAATCGCGACGTCACCTATGCCTTCAACAGTACCGGCAACAAAGTCTTCAAACAGGAAACCATGGTTGGTGGTAATGGTGAAGGTTATTCCAGGATTCGACTACGCTACGATTTGTCGAAACTGATCACCCAGGACCAATGGAGCTGGAGTGGTCCGAATTGCCAAAACTTAGCCAATGCGATTACTGACGGCATTTGTCAGGCCGGCAGCCAATTGAGTTGTACGAATGACCCCGCCAATGCTTCAGGCTGTTACGTCGACCCAACTTCGCAGGTGATGGTTTGCGGCACGGATTTGGCCCAAGCCACGGTGGCCAGTTCGACCGGGATTCGCAATAGTTGCATGAACATTCAAGCCTCAGGGCATTGCGATTTGAATCAGTATGGGCAATGTTGGACCGACACCGCCGGCACTCATTGCTTGGAGCCGCCGGCGAACGGGATACCCAACAAGACCTGTGCGTCGTTGGAAACGCAAGGCTGCTCGTTCATCAAAAGCCAATGTACCAGTGTGTTGGCCTCCGGCACCTGCTGGGACAGCGTCGATACTTATGACTGCGGGCAAACGGTGGGCATTCCCGGCATTCAAAGCAACACCCAACAGCAATGTGCCGGGCCGATTCGTTGCATGGGGGAGGACTGCATCAGCGTGAATCGCACCCAGAGCCAGGATTTCAGCAAGGCAGTAGCCTTACTCAACAGCGCTCAGCAAATGGCGATGGACTTGCATTGCGACTACGCCAATGCCGATCTACAGCAAAAGGATCCGACTACCTGTCAGGTATTTCAGGGAAAACCCGCCAGTTGCAAAATGGTCGGCGGCGCCCTCAGTCTGGTCGATTGCTGCGAAACGCCCTCTGGCGCGATGGGGCTAGGCCGTTACATTGATCTGCTGATCGCCACCAGTCAGATGGACAGCGCCGTCATGGCCATGGACAGCACTTCGGCGATTCGAGGTGCCTGGGAAACCATGCGGACACCGTTTACGTTGGCCGGCGATGCCTGGAATAGTTTTCAGGCGGATTTTGCCTCGACCGTGAATGACTTGGTCGGCACCGACATGCTCAGTACCAGCGATATTGCCTCGCAAGGTTTACTGGATTCACTCAAAGGTGAATTAATGAAGTCCGTGGCGGAATGGATCGGCCAGACCTTTGGCGAAGCGGCCGGCAATGCCTTGTTCAGCGCTGGCGGTCAGGCGGCCTTTGATTCGGCGGGCAATTTGACCCCGGCAGCGGAATCGGGTGGCGTCGAGTTGGGCGGCGGCGCGGCCGTGGCTGGCGAACTGCTCAGTACGCTGATGACGGCCTACACCGTGGTGATGATCATCATCATGATTATCCAGATCGTCTATTCCTGTGAGGAACCGGAGTACGAACTGGCCGCCAAGAAACAACTGAAAGTCTGCACGGACCTCGGCACCTATTGCGAGAGCAAGGTGGCTGGCGTGTGTTGGGTGCGCAAGGAAAGTTACTGCTGCTACAACTCGCCGCTAGCGCGCATCCTCAATGAACAAATCAAACCGCAGTTGGGCATGGATTTCGGCACGCCAGAAAGTCCTAGTTGTACCGGCATCAAAGTCGCTGACCTGGACCGCGTGGATTGGACCCAAGTCAATCTGGACGAATGGTTGGCGATTCTGGCGCAGACGGGGCATTTGCCGACCGCCGCCAATGCGGCGTCCATGCTGAATCTGGATCAACTCACCGGTACCGGCAGCCGGCTGAATCCGCAAAAATACGGCGCAGCTTCCAGCGACCGCCAAGACACCTTGACCCGCAACCAAGGCCGCATGACCGATCTGGATGTCCCTACTGTCAAACGGCAGTCGGAACTGGAAGGCTGGGGCATGGGGCCGCAATGAGCGGTCTAAAACTTACTGAACTGCGTCTTTCAGGCCTTTGCCGGCTTTGAAGGATGGCAATTTGGCGGCAGCAATCGTAATAGCAGCACCGGTTTGTGGATTACGGCCAGTACGTTCGGCGCGTTCTTTCACTTCAAAGGTACCAAAGCCTACCAAAGCCACGGAATCACCGGATTTCAACGCGGCTTGAATGGATTGAGTAATGCCATCCAATGCGCGACCGGCGTCGGCTTTAGTTAGATTGGCGTGGCTGGCGATGGCGTCGATGAGGTCGGATTTGTTCATATAGTTATTGCCTTTTTTATGAAGATGGTTGATTTGAAATTTTGTCAGCAATCAAGACTCAATGTTACACAGAGCAATTGTAGCCAGAAAGCTAAATTGCGACTTTCCAGGATAGCGAATACTTATGAATTGAGCCGCTTAGCTGCTAACATTCCACCATTTATTGATACTGCATAATAACCGTTAGGCTTTGGATCAGGATAGAACTGGATGGATAGGGATAACAAACGCGATACGATCATGACCGAGGCCGATACCAGTCGCGAATTTGTTACTCCAAAACTGGTAAATGCCGGCTGGTCAATCTCGCCCCATTCAATCGGCGAACAACGCACATTCACCAATGGCCGAATTTTTGTCACCGGCGGCAAAGTTCGTCGCGGCCAACAGAAACGTGCCGATTATCTGTTGTATTACCGGCGCGATTTTCCGCTGGCGGTCGTTGAGGTTAAAAGCATTGCCTTCCCCGCCGAAACCGGCGTACAACAAGCGCGCGAGTATGCCGAAATTCTTGGACTTAAATTCGCTTATGCCACCAATGGCCGGCACATTATCGAAATCGATTACGCGACAGGTACTGAACGTGTGATTGATCAATACCCAAGTCCTGATGACCTCTGGCACCGCCTAACCGCCTTCTCTTTGCTGTCTGAAACAGCCAGTAACCAATTGCTGGAACCGTTTAATTTGGTGTCGGGCAAGATTCCCCGTTACTACCAGGTCATTGCCATCAACCGTATCATCGAAGCGATTTTACTCGGACAAAAACGCATCCTGACTACCATGGCCACCGGTACCGGCAAAACCTGCGTGGCGTTTCAACTGTGTTGGAAGCTTTGGAATAGCCGCTGGAATAGAACCGGCGAATACCGCCGCCCCAAAATTCTGTTTCTCGCCGACCGCAACATCCTGGTCGATGATCCAATGGCCAAGATGTTTGCCCCGTTCGGCGATGCCCGCTTCAAAATTTCCGGCAACGATGTCAGCCAGGGCCGGGAAATGTATTTCGGCATCTATCAGGCACTGACTAATCCTTATAGCGATGTGTTTCGTCAGTACCGGCCAGATTTTTTCGATTTGATCATCATCGACGAATGTCATCGTGGCTCTAGTCGCAACGACAGTAGCTGGCGAGCGGTGCTGGATTATTTCCAACCGGCAGTCCAAGTCGGTATGACTGCGACTCCGCTCCGGGAAGATTCTCGCGATAGCTACGAGTATTTCGGCAACCCGGTCTACACCTACAGTTTGCGTCAAGGCATCGAAGACGGTTTTCTGGCGCCATATCGGATACATCGCGTGATTACCACCGTCGATGCCGCGGGTTGGCGACCCTCGAAAGACGAACTGGATCGTTTCGGTCGCCCAGTACCGGATGATGAATATCAGACCAAGGATTTTGAACGGGTGATTGCCTTACGCGCAAGAACTCGCGCCATGGCCAAGCATCTCACCGATTTTTTGAAAGGCACTGACCGCTTTGCCAAAACCTTGGTGTTTTGCGTCGATCAGGAACACGCCTCGGAAATGCGCCAGGAACTGCTCAATCTCAATAGCGATTTGGTCAAGCAATACCCTGATTACGTCTGCCGCGTCACCGCCGACGAAGGCGCTATCGGCCTGACCCATCTGGCCCATTTCCAGGATATCGACAAACCCACGCCCGCCATCCTGACCACCTCGCAACTCCTCACCACCGGCGTCGATGCCGAAATGGTCAAGAACGTGGTGTTGGCTCGCGTGGTAGGCTCTCGCTCCGAATTCAAGCAAATCGTCGGCCGTGGCACGCGCCTGAAGGTCGATTACGGCAAGGAATATTTCAACATCATCGATTTCACCGGCACGGCGACGCGGCATTTTGCCGATCCGGACTTTGACGGCGATCCTGCACGTATCGAAGAAGTCACCATCGATGAAGAAGGCGAAATTATCGATACCACGGTCGAGATCATCGACAACGAAGTCCAGGAAACACCGGGTGAATACCAACCTGACGAAGACAATGCCGTAGACGGCGAAGGTGAAATCATCACCGATCCGCCGCCCGAACCGCGTAAATTCTATGTCGATGGTGGCACAGTCGAAGTCATCGGCCATCTAGTCTACGATCTGGATACCGACGGCAAGAAGCTACAAGTCGTGCGTTACACCGAATATTCCGGCCGCGCGGTGCGTTCGATGTATCCCGGCAGCCATGAATTTCAGCGCGACTGGGCCAACCCGGATACCCGTAGCGACTTGCTACGCGAACTCACCGAACGTGGCATCAGCTTCGAAGAACTCGCCGCATCGTCCGACTTGCCGGATGCCGATCCCTTCGATTTGCTTTGCAATCTGGCTTGGAATTCGCCTTTGTTGACCCGCCGGCAATGTGCCGAGCAAGCCCGCAAATCGGCCCAGAATCTATTCAGCCAGCACAGCGAAACGGCCCGCGAAATCCTCGCGCTGATGCTGGATAAATACATCGAGCGCGGCATTAGCCAATTCAACGCCTTATCCGAATTGATGAAAGTTCAGCCGTTCGAACAATACGGCACCCCCACGGAAATCGCCAACCGCCATTTCGGCGGCATTCAGGGCCTGAAAGCGGCTGTGTCGCAATTACAGTCCGCCATCTACCAATAATTATTCATTCTTTGCATGGTCAAACCTAAAAAAACCGTAAATACTCAGCTAACCACCGCACAACAACTGTCCGCATTGATCAAATCGGCGCGCGACATCCTGCGTAAAGACAAAGGCTTAAACGGCGACGTCGACCGCTTGCCGCTGCTCACCTGGGTCATGTTTCTGAAATTCCTCGACGACCTGGAGCTCCTGCATGAACAGGAAGCCGAGCTGGATGGCAAACGCTATCAAGGCATCGTCGAATCGCCTTATCGCTGGCGGGATTGGGCGGCACGGGAAGACGGCGTGACTGGCGAAGAATTATTGTCTTTCATCAACCAGGACGAAACCATCCGCCCCGACGGTCAACGCGGCAAAGGCTTGTTCGCTTATCTGCGCGGCTTGGCCGGCGAAGGCGAAAAAGGCAGTCAGCGCGAAGTCATCGCCAACGTGTTCAAAGGCGTGCAAAACCGCATGGTCAGTGGCTTTTTATTGCGTGACATCATCAACAAGATCAACGGCATTCATTTCAATAGCAGCGAAGAAATTCACACGCTGTCGCATCTGTACGAATCGATGCTGCGGGAAATGCGCGACGCGGCTGGCGATTCCGGCGAATTTTATACCCCGCGCCCGGTAGTTCGTTTCATGGTGCAAGTCACCGACCCCAAACTCGGCGAAACTGTACTCGACCCGGCGAGCGGTACCGGCGGATTTCTGGTGGAGTCCTATGACCATTTGCTAAAACAAGTCATCACACCGGAGGATCGAAGAAAACTCCAGAGGGAAACCTTGTTCGGCCAGGAAGCCAAACCGCTGCCGTATATGCTGGTACAGATGAACTTGCTGCTACACGGACTGGAAGCCCCGCAAATTGCTTACGGCAATACCTTGGAGCGCCGCGTCACTGAAATCGGCCATAGTGAACGCGTCGATGTCATCCTGACCAACCCGCCATTCGGCGGCGAGGAAGAAGCCGGCATCAAAGCCAATTTCCCGGCCAACATGCAGACCGCCGAAACCGCCCTGCTCTTTTTGCAATTTATCATGCGCAAATTGCGTTATGCGGGCTTCGGCGCGGAACGCGGCGGTCGCGCCGCCGTGGTCGTGCCCAACGGCACTTTATTTGGGGATGGCGTTTGCGCCACTATCAAGGAAGAGCTGCTGAAAGAATTCAACCTACACACCATCGTGCGCGTGCCTCAAGGTGTGTTCGCACCCTATACTGACATTCCAGCCAACCTGCTGTTTTTCGAGCGCGGCGGCCCCACCGAAACCATCTGGTATTACGAACAGCCGCTACCGGAAGGTCGCAAGAAATACAGTAAAACCGCACCCTTGCAATTCGAAGAACTGGAACCAGCCTTAAACTGGTGGCACAACCGCGAGGAAACCCCGCAAGCTTGGAAAATCAATTTCGCCGGCAAACGCGCCGATGCCCTTGCCGCCGCCGAACCCCACTGGCAACGTGCCGAAAGCGAACGCACCACCGCACTGGCCCTGGGCAAACAGATTCGCGAACAGGAACAAGCCATCTCCGCCGCCGGCAATGGCGACAAAGCCGCGTTGCAAACCCATCTGCGCGACCTGAAAGCCAAACAACAAGCCCACGATGCCGCCGCCAAAGCCTCGCAAAGCGAAGGCGATGCGCTGTACTGGCCGATTTATAATCTCGATCAAAAGAATCCCCACGCCAAGGCCGGCCTCGAACACGCCGATCCTAAAGATCTGATCGCCAGCATGCGCAGCCACGAATCCGAAGTGATGCGTTTATTGGGCGAGATCGAAACCTTGGTACATGAGGTGGAGCTATGAACATTTCCGAAACACTGTCTCGGAAATCTCAATTCCATGGTTCCCACGTTCCGCGTGGTAACCCAGTCACAGACGCTCCAGCGTCCCGAGTCGAGACTTTAAAACATGAGGTGGAGCTATGAGCGAAACCAACGATTTGCCCATTGCCTACGGCGATATTCATACCGACATCGTCCAACTGCTGGAAAATGCTCGCCGCGCCGCCGCCCGTAGCGTCAATGCCTTAATGACGGCCAGTTATTGGGAGATTGGCCGCCGCATCGTCGAATTCGAACAAGGTGGTGAAGATCGCGCCGCGTATGGCGAAGCGTTGATTCAGCGGTTGGCATTGGATTTAAGCAATCGTTTTGGCCGGGGATTTAGCCGCCAAAACCTCCAGCAAATGCGGGCGTTCTATCTGACCTGGCCGATGGATAAGATTCGCCAGACAGTGTCTGGCATTTCTTCCCAAATTACGCAGACACTGTCTGCACAATCTTCCCCAACACCAATTGTCCAGACAACGTCTGGACAATTACTCACTCTCGCAACCTTGGCCGAAGCCTTCCCGCTGCCCTGGTCGGCTTACGTGCGCTTGCTTTCGGTCAAAAAACCGGAAGCGCGCGGCTTCTACGAAACCGAAGCTCTGCGTTGCGGCTGGACGGTGCGGCAACTGGATCGGCAGATCAACAGCCAATTTTACGAGCGCACGGCATTATCGATAAACAAAGTGGCTATGCTGGAACAAGCTGAACACGCCGAACCGGATGACGCCATCACGCCGGAACAAGCCATCAAGGACCCGTTCGTGCTGGAATTTCTCAACCTGAAAGACCAATACTCGGAATCCGATCTCGAAGACGCGCTGATCCAGCATTTGGCCGATTTTCTGCTGGAACTGGGCGACGACTTTGCCTTTGTCGGTCGCCAGCGCCGTTTGCGGCTCGACGATACCTGGTTTCGCATCGACTTGCTGTTTTTCCATCGTCGCCTGAAATGTCTGGTGGTGATCGACCTCAAGGTCGGCAAGTTCAGCTATGCCGACGCCGGCCAAATGCACCTGTACCTGAATTATGCCCGCGAACATTGGATGAAGCCCGGCGAAAACCCGCCGGTAGGCCTGATACTCTGCGCCGCCAAAGGCGCAGCGGAAGCGCATTACGCCCTGGATAACCTGCCGAACAAGGTACTGGCTGCTGAATATCAAACCGTGTTGCCGAATGAAAAACTGTTGGCGGAGGAATTGGAGCGGTCGCGGATCGAATTGGAGGCGCGGCGGTTGGTCGGCTCGAAAAATGAAGGTGAAGCATGAGTCGGTGGCCAACAGTCGAACTTGGCGAGGTATTACATACCCAAATTGATGCTGTTGAGAGTGCTGAACTGGAAACGGTCAATCTTGCCGGCGTTTACGGCTTCGCAAGAGGCCTATTCAGGCGAGAACCGATTTCCCCACTGGACACAACCTATAAACGCTTTCACCGCTTGAATGCAGGGGATTTTGTTATCAGTTCGCCCAAGGCCTGGGAAGGCGCCATTGCTCGAATTCCAGAGGAGTTTGACGGTTGGTTTTTATCGCCGGTCTTTCCGACTTTTACAGCAAATCCGGATCGCTTGGATACTCGTTATCTCGATTGGTATTGCAAAAGGGAAGCAGTTTGGACACAGCTACAAGGGAAAGCCAAAGGCATGGGCGCGCGACGTGAATCGGTATCGCCAGCCCAATTTTTAAGCCTAAATGTTCCACTGCCTTCAATTGACGAACAACGAACCATCGTTGCCCGCCTGGATCAATTGGCGGAAAAAGTTCGGCAAATCGATCTACATCTGGATGCCATCGACGCAGTTGCCGAGGCACTATTAATCAGCCTACATCATAAATTCGCGGCAGAGCGCATGGTTCGCTTGGGCGACATCATCGAATTATCCGAGGAATCCGAACCCATCAAACCCGATGGCCGATACCCTCAAGTCGGTGTGCGCGGCTTCGGCGGCGGACTGTTCGCCAAGCCAGCATTGGCGGGAACGGAAACGTCATACAGAGCCTTCAATCGCCTCTATGCCGATGCCATCGTTCTGAGCCAGGTCAAAGGCTGGGAAGGCGCGCTGGCCGTCTGTCCACCCGAATTAGCCGGCATGTTCGTCTCGCCGGAGTATCGAACTTTCCGTTGCAAACCCGATCTGGCAAGCCCTGCCTATCTGGGAGAACTGATCAGAACGCCATGGTTTTGGTCATTGCTACAAGCCGCAACCCGAGGCGTTGGTGCCCGCCGAGAACGCACCCGCCCGGAACAGTTTTTGAACATCGAACTGCCCATGCCGGAATTAAATGAACAGCTAAAAATCGTTGAAATTCTGTCCCGTCAAAATGAACTGAAACAACGGCACGCCAAAATCCGAGAAGCCAATCAGGCGCTAATCCCGGCCACGCTGGAGAGGCTGTTTTCTAATGAATTTTTAAAAATCTAAAATATTAGAGGCTTGGAGCAAATTATCTCCTTTGCCAACCCCAAGCCAAATATCTCGATGAGTGCCCACTATTAGAAAGATCATCGGGTTTACTTGCGACTGTATTATTTTTCGCCATTCAGTTTTATCCAATATCGAGGGTGATGGATATTGTTCCGGATGAGTGTGCCATTCACCCAAATAATCCACTGTTTCCCCACTATTTAACCAGCGCTTAGTGGCATATTTCTGATGCAATTGATCTTTACGAAAAAATTGAAACAATGACCTTCTATCATGTAATTGGGGCGCTGTCGCATCGACAATATGTATATGATAATTTCGTCTATACCCTAAAAGGATACCACCAGACTCCGGCTTTTCCGGTGAATTCTGTCGATAACGGTCAAAAATATTAAGAACATTTTCCTCAATCAGAATTTTGGAATCTGGATTAAAAGGATGTTTCCACATTAAGCATTTCGACATGCGACACAACCATCCAGTGGAGAGATATTTTGATTTTTCACTTGGCGGATATTTGCATTTTCAACGGCTCTAGTCCTAAACCGTGGACTCGGATCACCTTTAATCCAATCAATAATACTATCTGTAGCTAATGCGGCTGCACTTATTGAGGCAGATACCGCATAAGGCGTAAAAGCTTGGCACCCGATAAAGCCGCGCTCAGGTTCTGCTTTCAGTATTTTATAGCGCTCTTCTCTATAGTTCTGAGTGTTGGGTAATCTCAAACAATGGAAACACCCATACTTTTCTGAATCAACCCAAAGTGACTGTGTTGCTTCACCATTTCCAACGATCCAGATATGCAGGATTGGAGGAGCTTTAGGTCGCTTAGCTATCTGACTGGCATTTAACATTTCACTAATGGCTTCCTCGCCTGTAGCATCTATCAATAAATCCGAGGCAAAAAGTTTAGAATACTTCGTTATATTTATAGGTTCTGCAAAAATTCGAGATAGCGGAAACTGCTTCAATAGTTCATCACGAAGTGCTACAGCTTTTAACTTAAACAAAGACGAATAACCCAAAACATGACGTCCTAAATTATCTGGCGCGAGCGTATCGGGATCGATCAGTATCAACTTTCCACGACAACCAGTTCCTGCGCCTAAACGAACAAGGGATTGAGCAAGAAAACCACCTATCGCACCACAACCAATTAATACAATACGTTTATCTTTCAAATCAGAAAATGATAGATTCCTATTGTGAACAAAATCAGCGCTTATGTCGGCAATATGAACTCTAAAGATATTTCCGCCGCTACCTCTTCCATGCAGAAACTGTTTGTATAATTTAGGACCACGTTTTCCAGCGGTTTTTTTTGCAGCAAGAAGAGTTATTGTATCTAAATCAAATCCAAAACCAACCCATCCAACTGGGCTGCTTATTGCAAAAGTAATAAGGCTGTATTGTAAATATTCTTGTTCTTTTTCTAGGGTATTTTGAAATCTAACGTATAAATTGTTGTCCCAACTTTTTAACCATTCAAAAAGTTCTTTGACTGTATTTGGCAGTGTATTGTCAGGAATAGTTGGAAATTTCTCAGTGTGCAATATCCAACATTTGCATTTGCTAATTTTAGGCTTAGAAAACCCAAGTGAGCCCGCAATAATTTCAACTTCATTGGCATCATCAGATATGATCGCCTTGCGATTATCATCATCCCCAAGAATGAAGTAATTAGTGGATACTTTCGTTGTATCGATTGTACCTTTTAAGACCAACCAAGGAATACGGCCCTGATCTAAAAGCCAATGAGACAAAAATTCGTTCTGAATATCATGAATACGGTAATCAGAATCTTCAAGTATTTTATTTAATACATCTGTGGCTTGGACCAAACATTGATCAATTGCAGTTGCTGGGTTATAGCGATCTAAAACGATAGAACCCGGCGCGAAATAGCATAAATTTCCCTCTGAACTCAAATGGGGCAGAAGAGCCGGCAAGTGACTTGGATACTCAAGAACCTTAATTATTGGATAAACCAAAAAATCCCAATCACTTATTTCTAAACTTATAGATATTGGCAGCGATGAACAATTAAGAATACCTCTAAAAGTTCGACGTCCATGTCGATGTCCAGTGGAAACAAATCCCTTAGAAGTTAGTAGTCTAAATGCAGCACCAAGCTGGTCATTCGCCATCTCTTAACCAGCTTTTGTTCTGCGAACAACAGGCTGAGATACTCGTTGCGGGGGAGTTGTTCTGACTTCATCGGCACCATTATCGACTTCGACCCAATCATGCTTATAAGGAATACGTTCACCTAATTTATTTTGGAGTTCAGTAATAGCTTGATGTTTCATGTGCCATTCATAGGAACGAGCCATTCGAATTGCTTGAACAAATTGTTTTGCTCGCTGTGCTGCTAGTGTTTTTTCAACATTTGATAATCGATTATTAAAATCTTCTGCACCTTCATCAATACCAAACTCACGAATTTCGCCAAGAATCACATTCGAAAGATGTTCTGCGGAATATTCTAAAACAAGGTCGTCGCGACCTCTATTAGGTTTAAAGGCTTGAGCTATTGCAATCATAATTGAAACTGATGTAGGTCCGCCTCCATCCTTCCAATGATAATCCCTCCAAGCTTTAAGATAGCAGCAAACCCTTCGTAATTGTTCTCCATGCTCTTCTACCCTGTCATTGAACCATCTTGAAACAGCTTCTGGGTCCGAGGCCTTCCACTCCCCAGAACGCGTCGCCATCATAATGTCATCCAAGTCCTCCCAAACTTGCTCCGGAATTTCTCCAAATTCTGCACTTTCGGATAGATAAGCTGAGTCATGAACCATGCTTCGTCCTCTGTTATCTATAGACAGTAGTGCTAAAGATTTCTCCACAATTTCATTAAATTTGTATTCGGGAGCCGCGTATAGCGGAATATCAATATGGGCCCAGTTTGCTACTTGGATACGAATACAAGTCGATTTCCCTGTCTGTAACTCCCAACCTTTAGACTTACAGAGATCGTAAAGCAATCGCTCTACAAGATCGAAATAAAGCTTTGCCATGGCATGCGGAGGTCCATTTTGCTCCCACACCGCCACAGGAAGATAAACACCATAATCCCAATCCATTTCCTGATGAGGAGAATATGCGGGCTGGATACAAGTTTTATAAGACCATGAACCTTGCGTACGAAAGCGAGGTTCTATAGACTTATCCATATTCAATATCTTTCTGGTTGCCTCTTTAATTCTGGGGCGGAGATGGTCACGAATATCATTTTTACAAGAAACCAAGTAATCACGTTGTTCTTTAGATGGTCGAATAACCTCATTGAATACATCTTTCTCATCGGCATAGAAAAACAGCTTATTTAATTTCAGCATGAATTATCCTTTTTCAGAATTGGAATGTTCACCGTAATAAAATACGGGTGTCTTGGGCTTATGCTCCATAAAGCTATTAAATTTAGAGTTGCCAAGACAGATCTTTGCACTTTCGACTGCCGAACCTTGTAATACTTCTTGAGCAGCAATATCAACCTTGTCTAAGGAAACAGCATTCGCACGTTGATCTGTTAAATCTTCATCAATATGCATGTAATGTTCGGGTTTAAGGCGATGCTTCAACATGTAGTCGGTTAAAGACTCCTGAACTGATATTGACAACCCAAACAATTTCTTCGGAGTGTTGGCTGGATTCAACCCACCCCAATCAATTGTGCCGCCATCACGATTTTTTCGTGGATCAACTGTGAACTTTGACGACATTGTCCCTACGGATAAAAGGTGTATATTGTCTAAATCGTATTCAAAAAAATTCTCCGCTTCATGCAACGCTAATATTCCGGGTGCGTTTGCAAATAACCCACCGTCCACATATTGGTTATTATCAAATACATGTCGCGGAAAATACGCGGGAGCAGCACTAGTAGCTAATGCAATATCAGTGATCTTATGTTGGTGGTCAGTTTTGAAGTTTTTATGATGCGGAGTTTTAAATATAACTGGCTTACCGGTCGTGTAGTTGATTGCAGGAATTATTACAGGATGTTTTAATGAGCCTAACATGCTCTCACCAAATAATTTTTCATCGGAAAGCAGGTTTTTTAAAGAATTATTAGAATAAAGTGCTTTAAAAATACCAAAAAACGACCAGCGTTGTGGCTTAAAAATTTTATCTCCGTGCTTGACGAATAAATCCACAATGTCTTTAGCAGGTATTTCCAGTGCGAGTGCGAGTGCCAGAATTCCGCCTACAGAAGTACCAGCAATTAAGTCAAACTTTGTTGCTATTGGCGCTTTTATATCTTCCTCAATATTTGCTATTACCTTTGCCGTATAAAGACCCCGGTACCCTCCACCGGATAACGCAAGTATCTGAAACCGATCTACTATTGACTCGCCCACATCATCCTCCAATGAAAATAATTCAATTGGCAAAGATGGGGATAGGCGACTAAGTTTTCAAGTTCGAGTATTAATTTTGGCTGCTATTTTTTGCTATGTTGTTTTTGCTCACTACTTCGATATCGGTATCACCAGTAAATATCCCCCGGCAAAGCCGGGGGCTTTATGTTGTGAACCGCTCAAAGCGGTAAATAGGGTCGCTAACGCGGCCCTTTAACTTTAGCCGCCAATAGGCGGCGACTCATTGCCAAAGGTTCATTTGTTCGATTCGTTGGTCTTCCTGTTCTTGATGACGGATATACTCCCGTATCATCGTTTCGTCCCGGCCCACTGTCGAAACAAAATACCCCCGCGCCCAAAAATGTTGACCGACAAAATTCCGCTTCTTTTCACCATAAACACGGGCCAAGTGAATCGCACTCTTCCCTTTGATGTAGCCAATCACCTGCGACACCGCATATTTCGGCGGGATCGATATCAGCATATGCACATGATCCGGCATCAAATGGCCTTCCAATATTCGACTTTCTCTCTGACTAGCTAAGCGCCGAAACACTTCACCTAAATGCTTTCGCAACGCCTTATACAAGGTTCGACGGCGGCATTTCGGTATAAACACTACATGATATTTGCACTCCCATTTCGAGTGACTTAAGCTCTCGTTCTCGTCCATCAGGTTCTCCTCTTGCGTTTGCTTGGCGGCTCACGCTCCCGAGTTTCCTGATGGACTCCTCTAAATGTCAAACTCCTGCTGTCTCCCCGGCAGAGCCGGGGGATTTCTCATTTTTGGTTAAGAGCACCCATATCTTCAGGCTCAACCAGCAACCCAGACTCTTCCCGAGCCAACCTAACTTCATCTCCATGCCCCTGTTCATACGCCGCCTGATGCGCATGTCTTTCCATCGTCACAATTTTATTGGCTAGTCGCTGCAACCGCTGCTGCCACTCGAGGCGTGCGGCAATGCAATGTTTGTTGGAGATGACCTGGCATAGCCACAAGGTGTCCATTGCGATCATCAATTGGTCCAGTAAACGAATCAACTCGACGAATTGCGCAATCTGCGGCGAAGCGATTTTCGCCACAAATTCCCTGGGGTGCGTGTACGTGGGCGTTTCGGTGATGCCGTTGTCGGCCTTGAGTTTTTCCAGCCGTAGTTTTTCCTGCTGCAGTTGCTCCGCGCATTCGGCAATCATCTGACTGACAAGGCTTTCGATTTCATCGACGGTTTCTTCCCGGCCGATGATGCGCAGGATCACGTCGATTGCGTACAAGGACACCATCAACCGGTGATAGCTGTTCCGGATGACGCGAATGGCTTGTTCGCTGTTGATCTTAAACGTACGCTCGAAAATCGGCCGACTGATAGCGCGGCTCGGGACTGGTTTAGGCTGTGGAGCTGTTTCGGACATGACTGTTTCCTGATGTGGACGAATGGGCAGTGATCGTAAGCCAGATTTTTTTTAACCTGTCCGCAGCTGATGGCGAATTCGGCGTCAGCTGCAAAAGCTCTTCAAAATAATTCTGCTTCAATACCCTCCAACTGAAATGGTTGGCCATCAGCCTGCCGCTTCACCCCAGACTTTCTCGGCTGGTCTTTCATGGCCGCCTTGATCCGACTTTGGTCGGCGTTCCGTTTTTAAGCGGCGACGGTGGTTTTCCATCGGCGTGTCAGGTGCGTCAAGCCTGATGTGAGTATTAATTGTTTAACCCTGCCGGGCGTATCGATTCCCCCAGGGATTCGAAGCGCCGGCATGCCCATCGCCGCGCCGCTGGGTATTGTTATCGTTGAGTCGGGCGCGGCCGACAGGAGGAATGTCATCATGGCCAATCGCGGCGTGAACAAAGTCATCTTGCTGGGCCGGCTCGGCGCCGATCCGGACGTTCGCTTTATGCCCAATAACGGCGGCAAAGTCGTCGCCATCCGTTTGGCAACCAGCGAAATCTGGAACGATCCCAAAAACGGTAAACAGGAGCGGACCGAGTGGCATCGGGTGGTGTTTTTCAAAAAACTCGCCGATACCGCCGAACAGTATTTGCATAGAGGCAGCCAGATCTACATCGAAGGCCGTTTGCGTACCCAGCAATGGGGCCAAGCGAATGACAAGCGATACCGTACCGAAATCGCCGCCTTTGAATTGCAGATGCTGGATCGCCCTAACGCATCGGCAGCCGCCAACGGTTCGTCATCATCGCCAACGACACCCGAGGATGCCGACTGGGATGATGACTACAGCGATATGCCCATCCATTAAATCCCAGCGCGCCGATTTCTGGCGTTCGTTGGTTTGACGGTTACACCGCCGACCCTTTTCAGGTTTCGGTATTTCAACCCCCTGGGGAACTCCATTCCCCGGCGGGCAATGGCGTTCCCTTTTTTTATTGAAGGATACCCACCATGAGCCAAAACAACCGCAACAATTTACCCAAAACCCGTGACTTGCCGATGCCAGCTGTTGTTCAGCAAAGCTACGGCCTCTCGGAACAGTCCTGGAAAGTACTAACCGAAGTTACCTTCCCGACCGCCAAAACCCCGGAAGCCATTCTGATGGCGCTGGATTATTGCAAGGCCCGCAAGCTCGACATCTTTAAAAAGCCGGTGCATATCGTGCCGATGTGGAGTGCTGCTTTAGGCCGAAATGTCGAAACCGTCTGGCCGTCCATCATGGAAATCCAGACGACCGCGTCTCGGACCGGTGTTTGGGCCGGTATGGATAGGCCCGTCTGGGGTCCCGATGTCACCAAAACCTTTACCGGTCGCTACAAGGACGACAACGAACAATGGCAGGAATCCAGTGTCACCGTGACCTTTCCCGAATGGGTGGCGGTCACCGTGTATCGGATCGTCGGCGGCAAACGTTGCGCTTTTACCGAGGAAGTGTATTGGCTCGAAGCCTATAGCACGGCCGGCGGTAAAAACTCGCAAGTGCCGACCGCCATGTGGATCAAACGTCCCAAGGGGCAATTATCCAAATGCGGCAAAGCAGCGTCACTCAGGGCAGCCTTTCCGGAGGAATGCGGTTATGCGGCCGAGGAAATGGATGGCAAAACGCTCGACGATATCGTCGACGGTAACGTGATCGATGGCGAGGCGACGCATTGGGAAACCGATGATGGTTCTACTGATGATCGGTTTACCGACGCATCCGAGCCTATACCGCACGTGATCGACCTGTCGCAAATCCATCCCAAGGTGCAAAAGGCCGTAGCGGAATTGGTACGTCGTACCAAGGCGGCAGGTGCCTGGAAAGCAGCCTACGACTATGCCCACCAGAAGTTCAAAGGCATCGACCTGACCTTTGCGTTGGCCGAGTTGGACAAGGTATCGCAAGTTGAACCCAAGGCAACACAAGCCCTGGAACAAACCGAAAACACTGGCATGCCACCCTTGTCCGCGAAAGACATGGCGATGAATCAGGCCCGTCAAACCCTGGGTCACGCGGCTTAGAAGCGCTGCAATTCCAATTTCTTTAACCACCCACGAGGGCGTCATGATTCGCCCACCGGGTAGGAGATGACGCTCTTGTTTTTTGTAAGGAGAGGTCATGAAAACAAACGATCAATCATTAAACCGCGTGCCCTGTCATACCGACTGGCAACGTTACGATTCACCCACGGTGTTACGCCGTCACGGCCGTGGTTTTCTGGAACGTCTGTGGCGACCCCAGGCCAACGAACCCAATCCGCAACCCTTGAGCCGACCTGAATTGACGACACTGGCCGAGAGTTTTGGCGGTGTGTGTCTGCCGGCGCAAGACGAACTGCTGTTGCTGTTCGGCGATGGCCATTGGGCCCGGCGTTGCCAGACCCAGTTGCACAAGCTCGGCATCGAGACGGTGCGCTTCGGCTGCCAGGTACAGTTGACCGGATTTTCGCGATGAAGGTCGTCGACGTATCGCAACGTTCCGACGTATGGCGGCATTGGCGATTACAAGGCGTCAGTGCCAGCGAAGCGGCCGTCATCATGAATCGTTCGCCGTACAAAACCCCGTGGCGGCTCTGGGCCGAGAAAATCGGCCTGGTACTGGAAGCCAACTTGGACAACAACCCGTTGATCCGCGCCGGCATCCAGCAAGAGCCCGAGGCTTTACAGCGTTTCGAGGATAAACACGATCTGATGTTGTTGCCGCTGTGCGGCGAGTCGGAAAAGTATCCTTTGATGCGGGCCTCGTTTGACGGCTTGTCCGAAGCGAATGAACCCGTCGAAATCAAATGCCCGCACGAGACCACGTTTTTGGATGTGGTGTTGAATCGGGAAGCATCTGATGCCTATCAACTTTACTGGTGCCAAGTCCAGCAACAATTGCTGGTTTCCGAAGCACAGCGCGGCTTTTTGTTTTTCTACCACCAAGGCCAGGATGTGGAATTCGAGATTCAGCGCGATGAGACTTTTCTCACCCGGCTGGTCGATACCGCGATGGATTTCTGGTCGGCGGTCAAATCGAAAAAGGAACCGAGTAAGGATCCCGAACGCGATTTGTATTTACCCAAGGGTGATGCGGAACAGCAATGGCAACAGCTGGCGGCGAGTTATCGGCAACGGGCGTTGACCATTTTGGACCTCAAAAGCCAACTCAACCAGTTGGATGAGGAGCAGTCGCGCATTGAAGACAGCTTGGTGGCGTTGATGGGCGATTACGTGGCTGCCGAGCATTCCGGGTTGCGTATCAGCCGTTTTCAAAGCCAGGGTGCCATCGATTTCAAGGCGGCACTCCAAGCCTTGCAACCGGATGTTCAGGCTTCGAAGCTCGATGTCTATCGAAAACCGTCGGCCACGCGAGTACGTGTGACCTGCCGGGACGACGACGGTAAACACGCCGAAGTCCCGTTCGATGCACAAGCCTTGAAAGACCTGGCTGGCGTGGACTTTTGGTTTTGATGGTTCGTTTCAAGACATCCTGTAACCCTGGCGGTTGCAGGGTGTCGCTTGATGGACAGGAACATACATTCGGTGCCGGCGTGTCGGTTTTAGGCTGGATTTCAAAAAAGTCCAACCCAAAACCCGCATCGTTCAGGCATTCCCTTCGTGGAATCCCGAATCCGGTTTCGACCGGCGTTCCGTTGTTAAGCGGCATGAGCGTTTGTCTCGTGTGCCAGGTGCGTCAAGCCTGGTGTGTTTATAGTTTGTCCCGTTGGGGTTCATCACCCTCACGGGACTCGGTGACCCCTTTTAATCATTGAAGGAGGTCATTATGAATCACGACTTTTGGAAAACCTTGCACGGCTGGTTGAACGTTGCGCATAGCGACGACATCCAGGCCAAAAAGCGGTTGCTGCTGGAGATGCACCGTCAAATCTCGGACCCCGGTTTGAGAAGCGACATTCACCGCATCCTGCGCTTGATGGATCGGGAGCTGTTGGCCCGTGCCGAATGGGCGATGTACTGCGTCATGCAGTTGCGTTAGCCATTTTCTATCCACCCTGGTTTGCCAGGGTTTTAACCAAAAATGAGAAATCCCCCGGCTCTGCCGGGGAGACAGCAGGAGTTTGACATTTAGAGGAGTCCATCAGGAAACTCGGGAGCGTGAGCCGCCAAGCAAACGCAAGAGGAGAACCTGATGGACGAGAACGAGAGCTTAAGTCACTCGAAATGGGAGTGCAAATATCATGTAGTGTTTATACCGAAATG
This sequence comes from Methylomonas sp. 2F7, assembly GCF_057126975.1. Lineage (NCBI taxonomy): Bacteria > Pseudomonadati > Pseudomonadota > Gammaproteobacteria > Methylococcales > Methylococcaceae > Methylomonas > Methylomonas sp. 2F7. The sequence goes on along the minus strand of NZ_CP195203.1, from coordinate 1,936,217 downwards.
CCGCCGTCGAACCTTGTATAAGGCGTTGCGAAAGCATTTAGGTGAAGTGTTTCGGCGCTTAGCTAGTCAGAGAGAAAGTCGAATATTGGAAGGCCATTTGATGCCGGATCATGTGCATATGCTGATATCGATCCCGCCGAAATATGCGGTGTCGCAGGTGATTGGCTACATCAAAGGGAAGAGTGCGATTCACTTGGCCCGTGTTTATGGTGAAAAGAAGCGGAATTTTGTCGGTCAACATTTTTGGGCGCGGGGGTATTTTGTTTCGACAGTGGGCCGGGACGAAACGATGATACGGGAGTATATCCGTCATCAAGAACAGGAAGACCAACGAATCGAACAAATGAACCTTTGGCAATGAGTCGCCGCCTATTGGCGGCTAAAGTTAAAGGGCCGCGTTAGCGACCCTATTTACCGCTTTGAGCGGTTCACAACATAAAGCCCCCGGCTTTGCCGGGGGATATTTACTCACCCGTTGGGGCTCATCACCCCTCGGGGCGGTGCGCCCCTTGTTTTCTGAGGCTAGTCCTCGAGGAGCTCACCATGTATCAATCTTATTCCATTGCCGATACCTTCGGCATTCCGGCCCCGGCCTCTATGAAAGTGGAAGGCTTTACACCCGGACAAAACGCCTATGTGCCGACGCAAAAGCCCTATGTGTTTCGTAAGGATCACCTGCGCGATGTGTTGGCGTTTTTAGGTGCCCACAACGGCGACGGCTTATACCTGACGGGGCCCACCGGTTCCGGTAAAACCTCGTTGTTGGAGCAAGTCGCGGCGCGTCTTAATTGGGGCGTGCATTCGGTCACCGGTCACGGCCGACTGGAACTCAACGATCTGCTGGGTCAGTACATGCTGGTCGACGGCGGTGCGATGAAGTGGATTGATGGCCCGTTGACCTTGGCTGTTCGCTTAGGGCATGTGCTGTTGATCAACGAAATCGATGCCATCGACCCGGCAGAGCTAATTGGCTTGAATGAAATTGTTGAAGGGAAACCTCTAACAATTCCGCAGACCGGCGATGTGATCACTCCGCATCCCAAGTTTCGGTTAGTGGCTACTGGCAATAGTGCCGGTAGCGGCGATCAGTCGGGCTTGTACCAAGGCGTGTTACGTCAAAACCTGGCATTTCTGGATAGGTTTCGATTGATGGAAGTCGGTTACCCGGAGCCGGAAGACGAAATGAAACTGTTGGCTGATGTGGTGCCGAGCATGCCGGAAACGGTACGTGAAAGCATGATCAAGGTCGCCAATCAGATCCGCAAGGTATTCATCGGCGGAGCAGATGGCGGCGGCATGTTATCGGTGACCTTATCGACGCGCGGATTAGTGCGTTGGGCATCATTGGTGGCCACCTTCAAAAGTGCACCCAATGCCTTGGCCTATTCGCTGGATCGGGCCTTGACCTTCCGAGCCGAACCCGCCGAACGCGAAGCGATTCATCGCATCGCCAAGGATGTGTTTGGCGATGACTGGCAGGTCTAGTCATGGTAGCCTGGAATCTCTATCGTCATCGTAACAGTGACGGCAGTTCCAAAGACTGGGCAGTCAGGAGTAATCCGGATGGATCGATCACTACGCGTTGGGGCAAAACGGCATCCTGTTTACCAGGCGTCAGCAACCGTAGCGGTGTTCGGCAATTCGACATCGAACGGCAAAAACAGTCCAAGGGCTATGTGTTGGTCGGCGAGGTGAATATTGATGTGAACGGCAATGTGGTGTTTCCGGGTACGACTCCGGCAACTCCATCTCAAATGCCTAAACCTGATGCAAATACCGTGTCTGTGCCAGCACCGCTAGTCGAGTCCCTGTATTGGAACATTGATTGCCATGCAAAGCAGGCGGTTCGAGTGGAGCTGGGTATCGAGGTCAGGCGACTGATCGGCGTTATTCAATCCGTATCGGATCAGCAATCTAAGCCTGAACAGGACTGGGATGGCTGGCAACAGTTAATTGATGCCACCATCAATGCTGATACTTTTGAACTAAGCGGCCAGATTAAATCGGCCCATGGCGTTTTGCCTTGGCTGTTTTTACTGGCGCTCAAAGCAAAAGGCTTCAAAGGCGTGGACATCGATATTGCCACCGAAACCGCCCGAGACCTCTCGGTCGATCTGAAAGCTGAACAAGACGTGCTGGCATTTTTCGGCACCGACCTGGACAGCATTCGTGAAGCCGCTGAAGCCTTGGGACTGCTCAAACCCCGGCTAAATCTGGCATCGGCTATGTCCGACACGGACGACTGCTGGTTTTAACCGGTTTGTTATTTTCATTTAACCCGAAAGGGGCACATCGGCCCCAGCGGGATGGGTGTGCCTCTTATTTTTAGGAGGTTCCCATGTCGCATGAAACGCAAGTGATATTAGATCGCGTGGTATTGGTGAAGGTCGAAGCCAATATCTACGGCGCCCGCAAGAAACTGAAAAAAGAAGACCTGGTGCTGGCCGATGGTAGCAAATTGCCGCCGGAGGATTTAGCCAGCCTAGGGTCCAAACGTTTGCTCGATCCGGATAAGCTGACGGTGTTCAACCGCCTGAAGAAGGAGGCCGAACGCATTTGCTTGCGCGTCGGCACCCGCTTTCTGGGTGGCTTTGCCGTGCCGGTTGAATCGGCCGCCAGTATTACCGCGGAACTTGAGCGTATCGGGCTGGATTTTGCTGCGGCTAAAACCGAGTTTATTGCCGGTTACGATGCGGCGGTGACTGACTGGGTGGTTCGCCATCCGGAATTTGCCGGCATCATCGAGCAAGCGGTGGATTCGGTGGAGTTTGTCTCGACGCGGTTGTCGTTTGATTTTCTGGTGGTCAGCGTCGGGTTACCCGAGAGCTTGCCGCCGGCGGACGTCGCGCGTCTGGACAGCAAAATCGGCTCACTCAGTGAGCAGATGTTCTATGAAATCTCCGTGGAAGCCAATCAACTCATCGAGCAATCGTTGCTGGGCAAGGAGCAAGTGACGCGAAATGCGTTACGGCCGATTCGCCGCATGCGGGATAAACTCGATGGTCTGGGCTTTTTGGATCATCGGGTCGCGCCGGTCGTCAGCACCATTGACGACCTACTGGCGAGAATTCCCAACAAAGGTGCCATTGAAGGCAGCATTTTGCAGGAAATTCTGGCCACGGCGATGCTGTTGTCCGATCCGGATAAAACCCGGCGGCACGGTGAAGGATTGTTAACGGCTCAACCGCCCGTTGTTGATGATGAAGTCATCGAACACGCGGAGACAGAGCCACCAACAGTAGCAACAACTGTCATCGCTGAAACCGTTTCAGACAGCCACGATTTTTCCGATCTGTTTGACGGCATCTTTGACGATGAAATAGAACCTGAATCTGTATCGGAGGACTGGGCGCTTGAGGTCTTGCTGGATAAAAGCCAGACCGACGTTGCTATGGAGGCTGATGAATCCATCCAACCGGATGTTCAATCCGATCGGGTGGCGGTCACCGCGGAAGGCGATGATGACGAGGAAGCGGAGCATTCTGACCAGGACTACTGGTTCTGAATGAGCTAACGCCATTTAACTATTCACCCACTGGGGCAAATTCATGTCCCTCTGGGGCAGTGGTTTGCCCCCAACTTTTGGAGCACACCATGAAAAATAGAACCTTACACAACGCGTTCCCCATCGTCGCAGCCGCCATAGGTAACCGCTTTGGCATTAAAGTCAGCGTCGGTGGCGATCAAGCCTATACCGACGGGAAGTCAATTCAACTGCCGGCCTATGAGGGCGACGATCCGGATTATCAGGATGTCGCCTGGGGCGTGTTGGCGCATGAAGCGGCGCATATTCGTTATTCGGATTTCAGTTTGCGTTATGGCAACTCAGTCTTACGTCGGCGCTTATGCGGCGCGATTGAAGATGTCCGCATCGAACACGAACTGGCCAAGGACTTTCCGGGTACGCGGCTGACGATACGCACGGTGATTGAAAAGATGATTGTCAAAGGCGACTTTGTGGCCAGCAGTATCGATGATCATCCGGCCAATATTCTCTACAGCTTCGTGTTGAAAAGTTTGCGTGCCAGAGTGTTGGGTCAAACGGCCTTATTGCCTTTGGTTGAACAAACTGAAACGGCATTGAAAGCGAAATATCCGAAAGGTGCCGTCACGCGGCTGAAAGGCTTGTTGTCGGAAGTACCGGAAGGTTTGCAATCGGAGTCCGATTGCCTGCACTTGACTGACCGTATCCTGACCATGATTGAGCAGGAGTTCGAGCAACAACGGCAGCGTAATCAGGAACAGTCATCGGCAGATGAGGACACGCCGCCTGAACCGGATGATACAGATCAGACAGCTGTATCAGCAGATTCGGACGGTTCGAACGGCTCGGATTCCGAGGATGATATAGAACACGATCAACGTCTACCTGCCGATAATGACGACGAACAGTTTTCAGAATTCGATGGTAATGATGAATCGAATCCGGAAAATCCTGGCGATGAACCGATAACGCCATCCGACAGTGCTTCATCCAACCTGCAAGATGCTGACGCAGATAACACGGAACTGACCGACCCAATGGGCATCTTGCAAACCTTGTTGTCCGCAGGTGACAGTGACATCGACCAGGACCTGTTCGAATCCCTGAAATCGGCCTTGTCGTTGGCGGCGGAAAACGTGTCGGAACTGCTGATGCCGAGCGGCAACGAGCCACCCATGGACGATCCAGCCGGTGCGTTTTTGCTGCGTAAGGTGCAAGGCGAATCGGGAAAAATCCGCGCCGCTTTGCAAGGCTTGGTGCAATCGCAAACTCTCAACCGCTCGCAACACGCCTGTCGTGGTCGGCGGATGGATGGCAAGCGCTTACACCGCCTGCTGCTCGGTGAAACCAAGGTGTTTCAGCGTAAGCAGGTCAAAGCAGCACCTAATACAGCGATTCATCTGTTACTGGATAAATCCGAAAGCATGGGTTATCAGGTGACTGATAGCCAAGGGCAACCGATTGGATCGCGAATGCCGATTGCGTTGGAAGCCACTTTGGCGCTGGCGTTGGCCTTTGAAGGTATTCCGGGGGTTAATCCTGGCGTCACTGCGTTTCCCGGGCATCAGGATGATTCGGTGTTCCAGTTGCTGGAGCATGGTCAACGGGTGAATGTCCGCGCCGGTGTCTTCTCGCTGGCAGCCACCGGCAGTACGCCGATGACCGAAGCGATTTGGTTTGGTGCTGCGTCGCTATTGCGTTGTCGAGAACCGCGCAAGGTGCTGATGGTCATGACCGATGGTCAACCCAACGATACGCTGAGCACGCTGGATATTTTGCAGCGCTGCCGGGATAGCGGTATCGAAGCGGTGGGCATTGGTTTGGGACTGGATGTCAGTCATCTATTCCCGATTGCCATCACCATTAACGATCTATCAGAGCTGAGAGCACAATTGTTCGAACTCTCGAAAGCGGTGTTGTTGGCGGCTTAAATCTCGGCCAGTCAATTATCCGTAGCCCAATCCTTAGGTCATAACCTAAGCGATTGTGGCTATGGGTAGCTGATTGCAAACGCAGTTTGTCGAATGCACTCACTTCCTGGAGCCCATTCGACAAACAGACATTTCATGCGTTCTTTTCAAAGAATGCTGAATCCGACTTCGGTCGGCGTTCCGTCTTTAGACGGCGAGCACGTTAAGCCGTGATCGTGTCGGGTGCGTTAAGCCCGATGTTAATCGCAGTTTGCCCTGGCAAATTGTCTGCAATTCATCCCACTTCGGGCGACCATCGCCCGACTGGGCTCTGTTCATTCGAAGTGTTTTCTTAAATTTTCAAAGGAGAACTTCAATGAACTTTATTTTCGGCATCATCCTACTGGCTATGTTTATCCTCGCCTTGCGGGTGATTTGGGCAACAGCATTGCAACTGCTGGGCGCATTGAAACATGCGTCTCAAACGTTTCACTGCTATCGTGCAAAGCGCCTAGCTCGAAACCGATTACCGGTGATCTTGCCCCAAATCCGTCATGAAGTGGATTGGTTGGCGATGTCAGATTCGGTGCGTCAGGAAATTCATAGTCGCAATCGTGAAACGAATCGCGAGCTGGATAGCTTGGAACTCCAATATCAAGCCAAACAGAAAACGATCAAACTCTACGAAGCGGATATTGAAATCGCCAAACTAGAGCGGGATTTATTGAAAATCAAACCGACTATCGTCTCGGCGGAAACCGAGGCTAAACCCCGTCGGCGGTCTAAAAAAGTGGGCGATTCAGCCCTGGTGGACGACAAGTCCGCTAAGACTGCCCAACAGGTATTTCAATTGAGGGAAGCGCTGAAAGGTAATGCCAACGCACCGGCTAATCAGCAAGCCCGCCATTGAATACACGTAGCGTGATTCCGGTTCCAGTATTGATGCTGCGAACCGGAATCTCGCGTTGGTTGGATTCATCAGCAAACACCCAGTTACCTTCGGGCAATAACGACAACAGGTCGTTCTGGGTTTCCCGACGTATTTGGCGAATTTTGTTTAGAAACGGCCAGGCTTGTTCAGGATCGTCAACCCGATTGAGCACGTCGGCTTCCAAAGCATCCAATTTTTGGAAAATTTGTTGGCAATGTCGAACGACTTTTAGTGGTTCGTCGACAGGAATAGCCATCGGTTTTTTCGTTGGAATCAGCTCCTCTGTCCGCTTCGGACTGAGAAAATCAAAAATCCGCAAAATATCGTCAATCATGGCTATTTCTCTGCATTTTAATGAGTTTTAGCCACAATATACCGATTTTTACGCGAATTCAACCCCGCTGTATGAGCCAATTTTCAGCTTTGATCAGCGTTTTTAACCCTGCGGGAACCTCATCCTGCCGGGTGGTCGTTCCTGCGATTTTTTGGAGGCAATGACCATGTCATCAACATTAGATAATGGCGTTAGCCATTCGCATTCTGAAATTGAAGGTGTTCGGTATTTGAATCAGTACCGCTGCCCTTACTGCAAAACCGAATGGGCGGATGTATGGGATAGCGGCTGTAACGATCGCTGCCCGGACTGTAACAAGGAGATCGAGCCTTATGAAAGCGCATTGATCGAGGGTGAATCGGTGGAAACCGAATTGCCAGACGAACAACCCGCATTAGCCAATGTCACGGCGGCGACTGTGAATCGGTTCTTCGTAGTCTCCTACGAAATCGACTATGTGCACCGCGTGTCGGTGGGTATCACTGCGGATAGTCCCGATGCGGCACAACAGATTGCCGAACAGGCATTCAATGACGCCACCATTTGGGATGACACCGCCGCCATACCGTTATTGTCGGATGAATACCTTGAGTCGGGCGATGAAAGCTTGGTATGGGAATGCGTGGCCGTTGAACAGCTGCCGGAACCGGATCATTCGGTACGGCAATTGAAGAAAGAACAAGCGGCCATGCGGGTTTGCCGGGGATTGGTTGAAGCCTATCAACAAGGTGAAGCCGGCGGCGGCAGTATCGATTGGGACGATTTGGATCAGTTAATCCCTCTGGCATTGCAAGCCTTGGGAAAAACAGCGCTCGAAATCAAATCCTAAACAAATAGCGCGCGTTGTTCAGACGCGTAATTCGTAAAAGCCTGAGTTAGCCAAGTCATTCGATGCGGCGCTCATTTTTTTCCACCAAAACGGGAATGTCCTATTCCCGCTGGGGATTCGTGATGTTTCCGTTTTTTCATTGAGGACAACATCATGACACAAATCTTTGAACACACATTCGGCACCGGGCATTGCATCCAATATCAGCGTTTGGCCTCCGGCACCTGTTATCACGCCGACACACCGGAATCGGTGGTCGAGCTGTTGGAACAGCTTCGGCATAGCCGGCGCAAAATTCGGCTGTATTACGGCGATCCAACAACCGGTCAGTCCTGGCTCGATGAACATGATGTCATCGGCTGGATTGGCCGCTCGACCGGCACGATCAAAGTGCCGTTGTTGATCGAACCCGGTGATATCGGCGGTCCGGCATTACTGGATCACTGCATAGTCCGTGTCGACAGTCCCCGCCAGGTGCTTTACCAACACGACGACTTTCGGGTTGGCACGGTGGAACTGGTCAGAGGTGAGCTTAACCGCTTGCCCTGGGAAATCTGGATCGACGGCAGCGTGCATGCCCGGTTCAAAGTAAAAACTGAAGCCCGTCAGTACCAGGACTTCATTCAAGGTAAGCGGTTCGCGTTGATCTGACGCGCCGTTTTCATTTTTGACACTCGGTTAAGCCGAGATTTTCACTCTACCCCTGCGGGATGATTCTATCCCAAAGGGGTTGAATCGGTCGCCAGGGGCTCTTTGGAGAATACCATGACAGACCCCTATCAATATTACCCAACGCCAGAAGCACTGAGCCGTAAAGCTTGGGCGTTGTTCAAGAACCAGCAATTCGCGCGGGTATTAGAGCCTTCAGCAGGCGAAGGACACTTGCTTCGTCCAGGGCCATACCAGTACGGTAAACGTTTGCCGATCGATTGCATTGAAATCGATATCCGCAAACACGCGGTTCTGCGCGATGAAGGCTATCCGGTGGTGGGGATGGATTTTCTGCAGTTTCAAAGCGGCAGTGTCTATTCGCACATCATCATGAATCCGCCGTTTTCCGAAGGCGCCAAACACGTGTTGAAGGCTTGGGAGATCTTGTTTGACGGTGAAATCGTCGCCATTCTCAATGCCGAAACTGTGCGCAATCCGTTTTCGAAAGAACGCCAGTTGTTATTACGGTTGATCGAGCAGCACGGCGAGGTCGAGTTTCTGCAAGAAATGTTCGCCGGCGAGGATGCCGAACGCAAAACGCCAGTCGACGTGGCCCTGGTCTGGTTGAAAAAAACTTCGACGTTCGAACAGGACATCCTCGGCAATATTCTGGACGATTTGCGCCAGGATAGGCGGGAGGCCGACGATTTAGTGGGCGAGTTTCAACTGCCACATGAGTTGGCCTTGCCGAATGCCTTCATCGATAACGCGGTGTTGATGTTCAATGCAGCGGTCGAAGCAGCGCGACAGGGCGTGGTCAGTGAAGCCCGTGCCAGCCGCTATCGGTCCATGCTGGGTAAAACGCTCGGCGAACTAAGCGGTGGAGGTATCGGCAGTGAAGACGACTCGTCATCGGATGCGGTGAAGCGGATGCTGTTCAAACGCTATCACGATCTGAAGAATCGGGCCTGGGCCAGCATTTTACGCTCTACGCAGGTGACGTCGCGCTTGTCAACGACGGCGCAGAAACGCTTGGAGTCGGATTTTGAAACGGTCAAGTCCTTGGAATTTACCGTGCCGAATATCTACGGCTTTTTGCAGGGCATCATCGATCAGCAAGGTGAAATTCAACTGAGCATGGTGTGCGATGTGTTTGATTTGATCACCCGCTATTACAGCGATAACGCGGTGTTTTACATGGGCTGGAAATCCAATGATAAACATCGCACGCTGGGCATGCGGATCAAAACCACGCGCTTCATTCTGCCGGGCCATGGCTCGAGTTCTTACCAGAACGGTCTGAATTGGGAGTCGGAACGGCTATTAGCGGATTTCGACAAGGTGTTTGCCTTGCTCGATGGCAAGACCGAAGCGGAAGTGAGTTTGGTGTCGGTGTTTCGGCAGCATTTTCGAGAGCTTCGGAACGGAGAACGGATCGGTGGAAGTTATTTTGACGTTCGCTATTATCCGGGCGTTGGCACCATCCACTTTTTTCCGAAAAGCAAAATCTTGATCGATCGGATGAACCGTTGGGTCGGTCGCCAGCGCCGCTGGTTGCCGCCTGTGGATACGCAAGCCGGACAAGGTTTCTGGCAGCAGTTCGAACAAGCGGAACGCTTCGATAAGGCGTTTCATGCCGAAGTGAAAAAGCAATCCAAACTGGAGGGTCGGAATTACCGTTTCAATCCCTATTGGGCCATCAACCACGGCGGCGCGTCGGAACGGGAACAAGGCCAGCGTCTGTTAACCCAGGCGATGAGCAGCGTGTTGGCCAGCCGAGGCATCGATCCCGACAGCTTGTTGGATAACGATCAAGGCTGTGTCCGACAATTGGACTGGGATGGTCTGCCTGACAGTAATTTGGCCTTAGCTTCATAGCCAGGGCACAAAACCTCAAGCAATACGCTTACATAATCACTGGTCAACCCAGTATCACCCGCCTTGGGGAGATGAACAGTTCTCCCCAAGGGGGTAGTCTGTTTCATGTTCTCGGGGCTTTTTTTATACCCGGATATAACACATGAAAACACAAACTAACGAAGTCGCGATGAAAGTGAACCAAGCCAACTTGGTCAAAAGTCTACGCTTCAGTTTCACCAACAAAACCACGGTGCTCGGCGAGCTCATCCAAAATGCTCGCCGGGCCCATGCCGCCATGGTGGTGATTAACTATTGTTCTGAAACCAAAACGCTACAGGTTTTGGATGATGGCTGCGGCATCGACTCGATTGCAACACTACTGACAGTCGCCGAATCCGGTTGGGATGCAGACGTGGTTGCCCATGACCATCCGTTTGGAATCGGATTTTTATCGGCACTGTTTGCCTGTCGGAAAATCAGCGTCATTAGTAAAAGTGGCTCGATTGACGTCGAAACCGACCACATTTTGGCATTTAAGCCGGTGACGATCACACCAGTCCAAGATTGGAACGGCATCACACTACCTTGCAGGATGTGGATATGGACATGAGGCAAATTACCACGACTCTAAAGCGTTTGGTACTCGGTTTCCCCATTCCAGTGCTGTTCAACGATCAATTACTTGAACGCTCATGCGCGCTGGATTGCGGATTGACCTTTGTGGAAACCGAGATTGGCGCAATCTATCTGCATGGTATGGACCAACCCAATGGGGCGCAATATGAGTTCGATATTTATCTGCAAGGTTTGCCCATTTATTCTTCGCATAGCTACACATCGCATCGCCATATTATTCATCTGGACTCTTCTCGTTTTCACGCCCGCTTGCCGGATCGTGACAAATTGGTGGATGAAGCAGATGTCATCAAACTGGTTAAAGCCGTTCTGGCGCAAACCATCGAACAGCGGCTTATCCAGATGAAAGCCACTCAGTCTGCGGAAGATTTCGTAGGTTTTTATGAAATACTGCGGCATTGGGAGCTGTTGAAGCTACTCAACGATGTGCCAGTAGTACCGCCAGAAGCCTTGCGCGAAATCATTGCTTATCCAGTTTGCGATACCGAAGTTTTTGGTAGCTTTGAGCAGCGACCGGAAAAAGCCATGACTCGTGCAGACATAGCGGCTCGCGGCATCGTCTCGATTGATGATGACATCAAGCAAGACGGCGCAGGGCGTTATTTGTTTGCCTGGGGCCGGGATTATTTGCTTTACCACGGTACGTTGGATAACGGGCATTGGATTCATACATTAATTCGGCATCTCAATGATGAAGAGCTGGTGATTGAAACGGTCAATGAAACCCATCAGGCTCAATTCCAAGGTGATTGGTGTTGGATCGACGTGCGGTTTTGCGAGGCTTACCAAATCCGGCTTGGGCGGGATGTTGTTGAAATCAGGGATCATGCCTGCTACCAAGGGCAGGAAAACGCCGATGACATCATCGTACCCAAAGGCGATTGCTCGGCTCAGGTGTTGCAACAAATGGCCAGCTTCAGAAGCGAATACGAGGAATTTCAGGAATCGACCTTTGAAAGCGATTCTGATGCTTTCGTTGCTTTTGTGGTGGCCAATACCGCCAGCGATCCAGCTAATGCTATGCAACGCTTGTTACCGGATTTTTGCGGCTGTCCTGCGCTGTACGGCAAAACCTTCGTGGTAGAGTTGGATCAGCAAGGCAAACCGGCTTCGGTGATGGCATATCCAGCGGCTAAATCCGTTCAAGCGCAAACACTTGTAGCTGATATAGGTAGCTAAGTCTCTTTTATATACGAGCGCATTATCCAGCCGGATAATGCGCTCGTTTTCATCACCGCAAATGAAATCACGCTAAAGTTCCATTCATGAATAGTGATAAGAAACCACTAGCGTCCGGTTAAAAGAGCCTCTAAAATGCGGTTAGCCTTATGTAGCAAGGGTTTCAAAGGACTAAAAGCTGTCTCCAACTTGAAGGAAAAACCAATCTTCATGCAGTCTGCTGGTTTTTTAACCGGTGGAGAGCGCGATGTACATTGGCAAAACTTTGTTCGCCCAAATCATGGACGTTTTGCCATGGAAAACCTTTCATCGCATCGTGACCCGTTACGATGGCGATTACCGAATCCGAACACTCAGTGGCGCCGAGCAGTTTCGGATTCTGGCTTTCGCGCAACTGACCTATCGGGAAAGTCTGCGTGACATCGAAGCCTGGTTGTCGGCTCAATCCAATAAGCTTTATCACATGGGCATCCGCACTACGGTTTCTCGCTCGACACTGGCCGACGCCAATGCCAACCGTGATTGGCGCATCTATGCCGAATTTGCTCAGCGTTTGATCGCGCAAGCGCGGAAACTCTACGCCAGCGAGGACTTAGGGCTAGACTTGAGCAATACCGTTTATGCACTGGATTCGACCACGATTGATCTGTGTCTGTCCGTGTTTCCCAGGGCCCAGTTTCGCATCACCAAGGCGGCGGTCAAATTGCATACCTTGCTGGATTTGCGCGGCAGTATTCCAAGCTTTATCCCTATCTCGGACGGCAAAATGCATGACGTCAAGGCGCTCGACTTGCTGATACCCGAACCGGGAGCTATTTATGTGATGGATCGCGGCTATGTCGATTTCGCAAGATTGTATGTCTTGCATTTGGCCGGTGCGTTCTTCGTGACGCGAGCCAAATCCAATCTGGATGCCCATCGCATTTATTCAACCCCAACCGACCGTCACCTCGGTATCATCTGCGACCAAACTATCGCACTCGATGGCTTCTATACCCAAAAAGACTATCCACAACACTTGCGCCGTATTCGATTTAAAGACCCGGAAACCGGCAAGACGCGGGTCTTTCTAACCAACAACTTTACCTTACCATCGCTAACGATTTGCACGCTCTATAAAAGCCGATGGCAGGTCGAATTATTCTTCAAATGGATCAAACAACATCTTCGTATAAAGTGTTTCTATGGCACCTCGGAAAATGCCGTCAAATCCCAAATCTGGATCGCCGTCTCGGTTTATGTCCTGATCGCCATCATCAAAAAACAACTCAATCTGGATGCTTCTCTCTACACTTTGTTACAGATTTTTTCGATCACTTTGTTCGGGAAAATCCCCATTCAACAGGCTTTACAGGGCATCGAATACATATCCGATCAAAATGCCCATGCTAAACAATTGAATCTATTCGATTCTTAGCCGGACACTAGTGATGTCTTGGTGGTGATGACGCATTCTATCCTTATCCGAGGGTTGACATCCGAGGCTGAATTTCATCAGTTCTTGAACATAAACTCGCTATCGTCTGTTGATTGGCTCGTTTTTAAGAATCTCATATTGTGCCACAGAACTAATCCTAATGAGACCGTTTACCAAAAAGCCTCAGTTTCGGGTAATGCTAACCTCCGCTTGTGAATTAGTCCGAACGCTGAAACCAGTCCAATTGTTGATGGAGTGTAACTACCGAACCGACAATAATCAGCGTCGGCGGCGTCATCTCGGCCTGTTCCACACGACTGGGCATATCCGCTAGTGTTCCGGTTAAAACCCGCTGGTTTCGGGTTGTGCCTTCCTGAATGACGGCAATGGGGTGATTGGCCGGACAACCGTACTCGATCAGCGATCGGCAGATGATTCCCAATCCAGCCAGTCCCATATAAATCACAATGGTTTGATGGGGACGAGATAATTGCTGCCAGTCGAGATTGATACTGCCGTCATTTAAGTGGCCGGTGACAAATGTGCAGGATTGAGCATGATCGCGATGGGTCAGCGGAATGCCCGCATAGCTGGCACAGCCTGCCGCTGCAGTAATGCCAGGCACAACCTGAAAGCTGATCCCTAGTTGTATAAAGGACTCGATTTCTTCACCCCCACGACCAAAGATAAAAGGATCGCCGCCCTTTAACCGAGCTACCCGTTTGCCGGCCAAAGCTAAATCAATTAACAGTTGATTAATCGACTCCTGCGGTAGGCTATGGTTATCCCTCTGTTTGCCGACATAGATTTTCTCGGCGTCTCGTCGGGCCATATCGAGCACTTCTATAGAAACCAGCCGGTCATAAACAATAACGTCTGCCTGCTGCAGCAGACGCAAGGCTTTAAACGTTAATAAATCGGGGTCGCCAGGACCGGCACCTATTAGATACACTTCACCCTGATTTGCTGTAGGGTCAGCCTGCTGCAGCTGCGACCGCAGCAGTTCTTCCGCTTCGCTCTGCTTGCCTACAAAAACTAATTCAGCCACAGGCCCTTGTAAAATCTTTTGCCAGAAAACTCTACGCAGACTCGGTTGCGGAATGCGTTGTTTGACCAATAATTTGAATTTTTCAGCCAATTGCACCAACAGGCCAAACGATGCCGGAATGGAACTTTCCACCCTGGCGCGCAAAAGTCGCGTTAATACGGGCGATACACCACTTGAGGATATGGCAATAAGTAGGGGCGAACGATCAATAATGGCCGGGAATATAAAGGAGCATAACGCCGGATCATCAACCACATTTACGGGGATTTTTCGCTGATTCGCCAGCTTGGAGACCTCTATATTCGTGGAGCGGCAATTGGTAGCGGAAACCACGAGTCCCATGCCGTCGATATCCTCATGCGTAAACACTTTTTGGCGGATAACGATTTGATTTGACTGTTGCATAGCAGCTACCGCGTTACCAATATCCAAAGCAACGACGACGATGTTCGCTCCAGCTCGGACCAGTAATTCAATTTTTCGCGCCGCAATTTCGCCAGCGCCTACCACCAAACACGTTTGGCCTTTAACTTTTAAGAAAAGAGGAAAATAATCCATAACGCTTTGTTTTACTGCTATGGAACCGAGCAAGTACTTTGATGATAAATCAGCGCTTCGACAGGTCGACCGCCCACCAAATGCTCATCAATGATGCGCTGTAAATTGGTTTCATTGACGTTGTAATACCAGACGCCATCGGGCTGTACACACATGATGGGACCGGATTTGCAGGTGGCAAAACAGTGGGTGCGGGTGCGCTTAACCCTGAGTTCGCCTTTGTCGATGCCGGCCGCTTTGAACTTCTCGCCCAGGGTTTCGAATAAGGCCTGCGCTTCGCCATTTTCGGTGCAGCGGGGGCCGGTACACACCAGCAAGTGGCGTTTGTAGTCACCCATTTTGGGTTTTTCCGGCATGGGGATGGTGTTATCAGTCATGGTGGGTTGGTTCCAGAACAGTTGGGACGCTAAATTGCGCTCGGTCATTGCGGTAGTGTTGTAGGGCTGTGCTGTCGAATCCTGCTTCGTCAGCGACTAACCATAAGTTGAATAAGGCGTCGCCGTGTTGATCGAGTACCTGAATGCCATAGGTTTGATCATCACGGCTGACAAACCAAATCTGCTGCGTTTTGCGCCAGTCGATGTGCAAATGAAAGGCGTCGTTGACGATACTCACCCAGCCGTTTTTGCTTTGCAAATCAGCGGCGTTGATCAACAATTCCGCCACGACACCCGCTTCGCTGCGCACCACGGCGCGTAATTTGCCCCAGCCCTGGAGTGACACAAGTAAACGTTCATGACTGTCTGGGGTTGCACGTTGCGCGCAGAATAAACCGGCTTGATCGCCCGGCGTGGACTGGCTGACGGCGTCGAGAATGTCCGCCAGCGGTTGCGCGAAGTATGCTGCCGCCTGTTGCAATGTCACCTTGGGCGTGTCGCGCAAATATTGCCGCACACAAGCTTTCCAGCCTTCCAATCCCATGCTCAGCGAACGCCCCGCCTGTTCGCCTGCGCGGGTTTCGCCGGTCATGGCGTCATATTTATTGGCATAGCCGCGCGGCGTCACCATCAACCCTGCACGGACGAAGGTGCTGCTGTTGCCAACCAAGACCGTTGTCAACATACCAATATCGCAATCGGCCATCTCCGCCAAGCGAACCATCTGAATGTGTTGCCGAGCACGATAACCGGATTTAACGATGGCAACCGGCGTGTCCGGGCTACGATGACGCAGCAATATAGTTTGCGCTTCGACGATATGCTGCGTGCGGCGACCACTTTTCGGGTTATACAAGGCCACCACGAAATCCCCGCGCGCCGCGCTTTCCAGGCGGCGGGCGATCACCGGCCAAGGCGTCAACAAGTCGGACAGCGAGATCGAACAAAAATCATGGGTCAGCGGCGCCCCGACCAGGGATGCGCAACTCGACAACGCGGTACTACCGGGCACCACTTCCACCTGAATCGGATCATCCGGCGTCCAACCACTGTCCAGCAGCAGTTCATAAGTGGGTCCGGCCATGCCGTAAACGCCGATGTCGCCGGACGACACCATAGCGACGATTTTGCCCTGCTTGGCATGTTCATACGCTTCGATACTACGATCGAGTTCTTCGGTCATGCCTTTTTTGATGACTTCCTTGCCATCGAGCAAGTCTTGCACCAGTTTGATGTAGGTGCTGTAACCAATCACCACGTCGGCTTCCGCAATCGCTTGGCGAGCGCGAGCAGTCATGTGCTCATGCGCGCCGGGGCCGATGCCCACCAGTAAAATTTTGCCTGCTTTTGTCATTTAATTCTCGCTATCGAAACGGTGGCGTTCTTGCCGTCCACACCGCAATATTTATGTTTCTCGACCAGTAAATCCGTCAGCTCGGCATTGGCCGCTTTCAGTGCCGCCGCTTCCGCCACCGCCGGTGTACCCATGTATTTCATGACCACCTCGGATGGATTCGGTACCGGGATGGTGGCCAGAGCCTCAGCCGGATAAAAATACAGCGGCCAATCGTATATCTGGGCTAGTTGTAACAAGGCTGCTTCATCATTTTTTTTGTCGATGCTGGCCAAACCGGCTACCGTAGATACATCGAGCCCGCAACGCCACAAGGCCTGGGCCAAGGCTTGCCGCAAGGTATCCAGGCTGGCATTGCGGTCGCAACCCATGCCAATCATGACTTTCATACGCTTACGCTTGATCCCTGGGCGGCCTATACACCACCAGTCGCTCAGCCAGTTGTTGCCAAACAGTCGGATCGATGGCCCGGTGTGTAACCCATAAAACCGACCGGTATTGTTCGGTATCAACGTCCTCGAAACGCTGGAACAGATGAATATTGGCCGGTAACGGCGATGGCCGCGTCCACCAATTTGAGCTGCCGGCTTCCTGCACGAAGGCAATCGGCAGTTGATTGACCACGTCCGCCGACACACGCGTGATGTTGACCTTAGGGGCTTCCACTTGCCAGCCCAGTTCACGGCCCAAGATATCCACCGGAATGGTTTTGCCCACGTCCGATGCGGTGGTCAGTACCGGCGTGGCATTTAGCAACGCGGCGACTTTTTCGGCATAAGCATTGGCACCGCCGACATGGCCGGATAGCACCGGGATCACGAATTCGGCGGCATCGTCGATCACCAGCACACCGGGATCTACATCCTTGGATTTAAGATGCGGCGCAATCAGCCGTACCACCGCACCCAGCGACACCAGAAAAATAATTTGGTCGTAGGATGCGAACAACTCGCCGAGTTGCGCGCTCAACGCCCCCTGATACACGCAACGCGGATTGGCAAAATCACCCAAATGTTCGGATTGCTTCTCCGACACCACCACCTCCGCTTCGGGGAGTTGTGGTGCCAGGCGAGTGGCAATCCCGGCGCCGTGTTTGGTAATCGCCACCAGGGCGACACGCACTTCATTCATCGATTGAGTCCTTTTTCTTGCGGCAACCGCGCTGCATTTCGCTGCGCTGACGGCCTGGGTTTTTGATGATAAGTAACGACAGATAATTGACCTTTTGCCCCTCGAGGCTGGCGATGTCGTGCACCATGCGTTCTTCCGGCGCCCCGGCTTTTTCCACGAACCAGCCATGAGCCAGCAAATCGCGACGGCGCAGCAAATCGATAATATCGTCCAGCAGCGGTTTGACCTTGAGCAACACCAAGGTATCGAAGTCGCTCAGCATGCGCTCGATCTGCGCGATACCATATCCCGCCGGTACTATGGCGATGGTGTCATCGACATCCGCCAACGGTTCGCCACTGCGCGCCGCAGCGGCATGAAATGACGACACCCCCGGCACTACTTCGACTGTCACTTCCGGCTGTAAGGCACGAACACTGCGTTGCAAATGGCCGAAAGTGGAATAGGTTGATGCATCGCCCTCCACCAGAAACAACACATCCTCGCCGCGTTGTAATATTGCCAACACGGTTTGTGCTGCATCCAGCCAGTAACGGGCCAGAATCTCGGCATCGTGAGTCATCGGAAAATGCAGCTCGCTATGTTCGGCAGGCAGTTCCAGGCCGGCGCGCAAGGCTATGTCCAAGGCATAACTGTCGCTGTTTTTCTTGCGCACCGGATAAGTCCAATGGCCCGGACCGGTCAGTAAATCCCAGGCTCGCCGGGTCATCAGGCCAGGATCGCCTGGGCCAAGGGAAACGCCGTAGAGGGTGCCGAGTTTAGTGTTCATCTTGACCGCAGGTTTTAGGCTGTAAAGGATGGGTGGCCGATACGATCCACACTGGATTTTCGGCCTGCATGCGATGCATGGACAGAATCGGGCTACTACGGGAAGCTTGAATCTGACAAACGTCCCAGCCTGCGCCTAGCTGTTTCAGGGTCTCGACGGCGGTGGACAGGTTTTCCAGCGTGACGAAATTCATCACTAGCCAACCCGCCGGGCGCAAACGCCCTAAACACAAGGCAATCAATTCCGCCAATTCGCCGCCGGAACCGCCGACGAATACCGCATCCGGATCGGGCCAAGTGTCGAGAAATTGCGGAGCCTTGCCATGCACGAAGCTGTAATTGCTGATGCCCCAGGCGGCTTGATTCTGTTCGACATTGGCGATGTCGTCGGCGTTTTTTTCGATGGCAAATACATGCCCGTCCGGACACAAGCGCGCGGCCTCCAGCCCTACCGAGCCGGAGCCGGCACCGATGTCCCAGACAATACTGCTTCTTGTCAGCTGCATGCGGGCTAGCGATACAGCCCTCACTTCGCGTTTAGTGATCAGGCCTTTTTCCGGCTTGCGCTGCTGAAAGCTGTCGTCGCTGACACCAAATAGCACCGGTGCGGGCACAGACGCTTTGCGTTTCAGAATGACGACGTTGGGATCTCGATAGCTGTTTTGGGCCACCTCAGCGATGGTCAGCCAGGCGCTAACGCGCTGTTCCGCTTGCTTTAGGGCTTCGGCAATCGCCATTTCGAACACATCGGCCAAGCCTTCGATTTGCAATAAGCGGGCGATACGCGCCGGGGTGTTGTCCGGGCTGGTCAATATCGCCAGCAAATCGTGTTGGCGGCAGCGCTGAGCCAATTCGTACAAGCCATGCTCCGGCGTGGCCCCGCGCAGCCATTCACCGGCATCCTTACTGTGGATCGAAACGATAGTGGCGGCTTGCCAAGATAATTTCAACTCGGCAAAGGCCAATTGCAGGGTGCTCAGATTGGGCAGGATACTCACACGGCTGGATTCCAGTTTGCCGGCCAGAAACCCGGCGATGCCGTGACACAAGGGGTCACCAGTAGCCAGTACCGCGACCGCTTCATTTTGTGCCAACGCGGCATTGATCCAGTCCGGCACTTGTTTGATTTGCCCGGTTAAGTCGTAGTGTCTGGCTTCAATGATGTCATCAGCCAGCGTTGCCAGCAGACGGCTACCGGCAATGACATGTTTGGCTTCGCGTAATACCTGCAAGGCCTCCTGGCTCAGGCTGGCGACGCCGTTGTCGAGTACGCCGATAAAACTGCACATCGCTTGCATGATCAATTCCTTCCGGCTTCGGCCAGTTTGTTGCCATCGAAATCACACACCAGAACACTGATGTGAAAACGGCCGGGATAACGGTTTTCCAAGGTGGCGATGACTCGGTTAGCCAGTTCGACATGAAATTCGTATTCCAACCCCAACTCGGCCATGCATTCGGAGGCGTAGCGAGCGGTTTCTTGAGCAGCGATGGCGTCGCACACATCGTCCGGCGCACCGATGCTACGGGCAATATCAGCGACCAGTTCAACGTCGACCGGTGCACGACCGGCATGAGTAATGGTCTCGCCCTGGGCCATTTTGGTCAGCTTGCCGACCATGCCGCCGATGATGATGTTTTGAATGCCGCAACGAGCGGCGGCGTCCAGTGCGGGTGTTAGAAAGTCGCCCATTTGCACGAAACAGCTTTCATCCAGCTCGGGCAATTCGCGCATCACGAATTTCTCGGTGCGGCCGCCGGTGGTCAGCACCACGCTAGCCTGCCCCTGATTGGCCGCAACTTCCACGCCTTGCACCACGCTAGCCCGAAACGCCGCCGTGGAATACGGATGCACGATCCCGGTCGTACCTAGAATCGAAATACCGCCGATAATGCCCAAACGATAATTCAGGGTTTTTTTCGCCATCTCTTCGCCGCCCGGCACCGAGATCGTTACCTGTAGACCTCGGGTTTTTAGCGCTTCGGCGGCGATCAGACGGATGTTATCCTCGATATTTTTACGCGGAACCGGATTGATGGCCGGACCGCCGACCGCCAGCCCCAAACCGGGCCGAGTGATCAGGCCTATGCCTGCGCCGCCTTGCAATACGACAGTGTCCGGTTGTTCTATCCACATCACATCCGCCGTCAGCCGAGCGCGATGGGTGCAGTCCGGATCGTCGCCGGCGTCTTTTTCGATGACAGCATGTGCTCGGTCGTTCTGTACGAAGCTTTCTTCGACTTTGAATGCCACGTCTTGCCCATTGGGCAGCACGCAGTCGATAGTGTCCGGCACGCGCCCATTCAGCAAACCCTGCACTGCCGCCCGTGCCGCTGCCGCCGAACAGGCGCCGGTGGTGTAACCCTTGCGGGTACCTTTGGGTTTGCGTTCCGGCATTGCCATGCTATCAGCCGTTTTTCTGCCGGGTTTCCGCCAAGCTCAACAAGGCATGAATCGCCGCGACGACCAAGGTCGAGCCGCCCTTACGTCCACGGGTGATGATCCATGGCACATCGGCTAATTCGGCGAGTAAATCCTTGGATTCCGCTGCAGAGACAAAACCGACTGGCATCCCGACGATCAGTGCCGGCTTGACGCCTTCTTCTTTGATCATCCGCAACACTTCCAACAGCGCGGTCGGTGCGTTGCCAACTGAGACGATACCGCCGGCGATTAAACCCAGGCGCTGCGCTTTACGCATGGCTTGTACCGCGCGGGTACTGTTGACCTGTTTGGCGGCGGCTATGACATCCGCATCGGCGATGAACTGGCGGGCGCTGATGCCAAAATGCGCCAGGCGCGGCTTCGATAAGCCGACGCAAATCATTTCCACGTCGGCAACGATAGGCGCACCATTTAAAATGGCTTGAATACCATCTTCGATTGCATGCGCGGAAAACTCGGTCAGGCCATTGAATTCAAAATCCGCAGTGGCGTGGATCATGCGACGCACCACTTGCCATTGCCCATCGGAATAATGGTGCTCGCCGACTTCGCGGTCGACGATGGCAAAGGAATCGTGTTCGATTTGTTGCCCAGCCTGAGTCAGTTGTTCGGTTTGAATGTTGTGGCTCATGGCTAATCAATGATGGTGGTGATGTTCGGCTTGCTCGCGATACTGACAGCCGTCGCATTCCAGCATTTTCGGCGCGAGCGGGTCCCAGGCTTCGGTAACCCGTTGATCCAGCAATTTAAAAATGGCCGGATCAAAACCAAAATACGTACCGGCACCGAAGACAATCTGCGGATATTGGCTTTGCAAGCGTTCGATTTGTTTGCCGATGCGCTCGATCAGCAAGCCGGTAAACAGGTAATAGGGCAAAATCGCAATCTGCGTCATGCCCAGTCGTACTTGACGTTGCACAGCGGTTTCCAAACGCGGATGGGTAATACCGGTGAAGGCAATGTCGACGAGTTCATGCTCGGTAGCTTCAAACAGCCAACGCCCCAGTTTTGCTAGTTCGCCGTTGGCGACTTTGTCGGAGGAGCCGCGGCCTAAAATGATCACGCCGGTAGTTTTCGGGTCGGGCATGGCCAAAGATTTGAGTGCCGTTTTGAGCTGTTTTTGCAGAATGGCCAGCAAGGTTTCATTGCTTCCTAGATGTGGCGCGTAGATGAATTCGACCGCCGGAAAATTTTCGCGGGCCTCCTCGATATGCTCGGGAATTTCCATCTTCACATGCCCGGCGGCGCTGATGATCAGCGGCACGACTATCACGCGGCTAGATCCTTGCGCGGCGCGGCTCAATCCTTCTTCCAACAGCACCTCGGCGAGTTCGATATAGCACAACTCAATGCGCCAGTCAGGGTGTTGCGCCTGCCATTGTTGTTGAAATTCGCGAATTTCATCATTGCCGGCCTGATTGCGCGAACCGTGGCCGACCAAGAGAACTGTGGTTGTCATGCTTATTCCTTAGGCTGAGGCCGCTCGGCGCGGCGAAAACGATGGGTAAAACCGGCATCATAAAGTTTGGATTTTTTTAACGATGGCCAGTGCCGCGCGCCCAAGGTGGGGCTGATGACGATCATGGCCTGACTGTTGATTTTGGCGGCTCGGCAGCGTTCGCGAATATCAGCCAGGGTGCCGCGAATAATCTGTTGTTCGCTCGGCCAGCTGGCCTTATGAACCACCAATACCGGGGAATCATCAGCCCAGTTGGCGGCTTTTAATTCGCGTTCGATCAAGGGCAACAAGGTGATCGATAAAAACAGGCACAGCGTGGTGTGATGGCTGGCCAGTTCTTGCAAGGATTCACCGTCCGGCATCGGCGTGCGGCCTTCAACACGGGTAAGAATCACGGTCTGCGTGACTTCGGGTAAGGTCAGGCTTTCGACTGCGCAAGCCATCGCAGCAAACGCCGACGAGACGCCCGGCACTACTTCGACGGCAATGTTGGCCGCATCCAGTGGTTGCACCATTTCAATCAATGCACCGTACAAGCCAGGGTCGCCGGTTTGCAGGCGAATGACGGTTTTGCCCGGACCGGCTTGTTCGGTCAGCCAGTTGGTAATCTGCTCCAAAGTCATGTCTTTGGAATCTTTGATCACGCAAGTGCTTGGGGCCCATTGCGTCGCTGCGGCCTGTACCAGAGAGCCTGCGAACAAAATGGCATCCGCTTTGGCAATTAAGTCGCGACCTTTGACAGTGATTAAATCAGGATCACCGGGACCTGCGCCGACAAACCACACTTTAGGTTGAATGCTCATAGAAAAAATCCAGCCGCGACCTGGGGGTTGAACGGAAAGTAGGTGTGCAGATAAGACGCTTGCAACGAACCCAGCTGATAAAAGTTTTCGTTACGGCGACGATTGCGTTGGGGCTTCGATTCGGTGAACGGCTGCAGTGTGGTTTCCAGTTGCGAGTGATGAAAGCTATGCCCGCGAATTTCACCTTGTTCCAACTGCACGCTGTGCATGCCAAGATTGACCAGCCGTTTTTGCATCTGCGCGCTAGCGGGTAGTAATCCTGCCATCGCTGCCGCATTGCCGTCTTTATCGGCCAAACGTTCCAGCAAATATAAAAAACCGCCACATTCGGCGTAAATCGGTTTACCGGCTTGATGATGTTGCTGCAAGGCTTGTTTCATGGCGACATTGTCGGCCAATGTTTGGAGATGTAGTTCCGGGTAACCGCCGGGCAAATAAACACTGTCTGCCTCGGGTAATACGTGGTCTGCGAGCGGCGAGAAAAACGTCAGTTCAGCGCCCATGGCTTGCAAACAATCCAGATTTGCTTGATAGATAAACGAAAATGCGGCATCGCGAGCTACCGCGATACGCTTACCAGTCAGCAATTTCGGCGGCGGATCGGTAGTAATCGGCGCGAAGGTGACCGGCTCCGGCAATCGGCACGGCGCAAGACTGCCGAGCAATTCGGCGGCTCGCGCCAGGCGAAGATCGAGATCGCCGATTTCGTCGGCCTGCAACAAACCCAGATGTCGCGAAGGTAAGCCGACCGCGTCGTCTTTCGCCATCGCCACCAGCAAAGGCATGTTATTCGGCAACGCTTCTTCTAGCAGTTTGGCATGACTAGGACTGCCGACTTTGTTGGCGATGACCCCGGCAAACGGTAAGTTGGCACGGTAATGGGCTAAGCCATAAGCTACTGCGGCAAAAGTTTGTGCCATGCCGCCCGCATCGATGACAACGGCCACAGGCACGTCTAGTGTTTGTGCCAAATCGGCGCTGCTGCTATCGCCGTCGAACAAGCCCATGGCACCTTCAATCAAGATAACGTCAGCGTCGGCGGCGGCGTTATAAAGCATCTCACGGCAATGCGCTTCGCCCATCATCCATAAATCCAGCTGATAAACCGGTTGTCCGCAAGCAAAGCTCAAGATTTGCGGATCGATAAAATCCGGGCCGGTTTTGAACACGCGTACCTTTCGGTTTTGCTGGCGATGGTAATAGGCCAAAGCTGCAGTTATGGTGGTTTTGCCTTGCCCGGAGGCAGGGGCGCTGATCAATATCGCCGGGCAATGGCGTGTTGCGGTAGCATTCATCACTAAAACGTTACTTTACGCAACAATCGGCCCGATATTGCGCCTAAGGTCAGCCAGAAAATAGCGTTGTTGATGGATGTCAACACCACAAAATGCTGTTGTAAGGCTTCGGGCGCTAAAGCCTGAGCAACCTCCGGATGCGGTGCGCCGATCAGATGCGGTAAGGCCAGTAAGCCAGCGCCGCCGATTTGCAGCCAGCGCTGTTTGGTCAAAAACAGACCAAACAAGCCAATCGCGGTAGCGGCGGCCGTAAAAAGCCACCACGCTTGGCGACTATGCAATTCGGCGCTGTCAGTACCCGGCAACTCCGGCGGCAAGCCCAATGATGGCGCGACAAAAAATACCAAATAACCGGCCAAACCCCAGCCGAGTCCGTACAGGTAACCGTGTTGATCCCGCCAGTACAGGGCGACACTGATAAACAAGGCAAAGCCGAAGCCGGTCAGGCCATTGAACAGCAAAGTAAAGCCATTGCGTTGCCAGCCGTCCGTCGGTTGCCAGTCATGCGCATGCTCGGCCGATGGTGTTTCGAATTGCTCGGCGGCCAAAATCAAGGGCAAGGTTTGATAGTGTTGGAGCACGCTGAGTAACAAGCCGCCCAATAGTCCAGCCAGTAGCGACGCCGCAACCAACTTACGAAAATCCGCCATGTTAATGGCAAGGAAAAGCAGCGCTGTGACGTCCGTCGTGGGCGGCGTTATGTAGGTAGTTGTTGGCGTCCTGCAAGAAACCCAAACCTAAAACGACGGTCAGACCCAAAACAATAGCACTCAGGCCAGGCAGGATTTTTGAGGAAGAAAGGGTGGTAGATGCTGCAAGTGTTTTCATGGTTGTCTGTTCCGAATAAGGTGGACGGAATAACAGAGGGAAAGACAAACCAAAAAAAACCGATTTGACAGATCGCCCTCCGCAATACTGTTGACTACAGTTTTAGGCCTGTCTCCGGGCTCGTGACGAATCACCTACCGTTGCGGGGGCAGCGTCGGCATTTAACCGACTTCCAGTTTCACCCGCCAAGAGCGGGAACCTTAAAACCAGCGGCGATTGTATGCCGCAGCTAGTCGTAGGGCAAATGAAATGTATTGAAATAAGAATAAACTGTGCGGCAGCAGTTCCTCTCGACAAGTTATCGATCAACCAGTAATCGCCCGCAACGCGTGATTCGATCGAAACTGAACACATGCTCTCTTGGGCTTTCATAACACCGCCCCACCAACCTGCGCCGATAATCCGGCTCGCCTTTTTCGAGATAAATAGTGGCGCCACAAATGGGACATGCCGCCGAATACCGAACTAACCGAATTACTCTTAAATCTCCGTCTCGAAGCAGTTCGAACTGCGCAGACTGTTCATAAAAATTTGTGAATAGTTCATGGGCTACGACAATTCGATCATCCAACAATAATATCCAAGGCTTGATGATAGTTACCCAGGAACCATAGGGAATCGCGAAAATACTGACCAGTAATGTCAAATCTTGCGTTGTCACGGATCTGGGTAAGGATAACGATAGCCATCCAGCATAAGCAATTAACACCGACAACCCAGCTATGATTGCTAGCCAACCCACTATAACCCAGACATGCCATTGTCTTAATTCAATTTGTCCATGCCGAAATAACCGACTCGCGATCCAACTGGGTTTGACTTCACCTAGTTCAGTCATTTGATAGCTGGCTTGCAAATCGGCTGCATTGTTCCTGCCAAGGACGCCGTCAATCGCTTGGTCTTCTTCCGTTATTTCCGGTATCGGTTCTGCCTTGATATAGAACGTCGTGAGTTGTCCCGGACCGCCCTTTGTGCTTTTACGGTCAGGTTTTGCATAACAAGACAACCCACGTTTACGAGCAAACTCTAAGATTTGCGGCTCTCGGGTTTCGCAATATTTCTTCAACGAACCCGGCCAATCGATCCACTTTTTAGGATCGGAAATTCCTATAGATTCACCGACTGCGGCGACGATTTCATCAGCCGTGAACCGGCGCTTCGACTCTTCGAATTCTGACTTCTTCAACGATTCCTGGGCTAACGCGCGCAATATGCGGTGCCCTTTTTCATCGCTTGGCTCGCTATCCAACCAATCGATCAAGCATTGAATTACCTCGCGCATAAACCACCCCAAACCAGGTAACCAGCAGTAGTTGTCTGGTTAGCGAATAGCCGATTCATAACAATTTCCTCCATAACAAATTCAAGATAAGCAATATAAAAATGATTTTGGAATGCAATTATTCAGGTCAAACACCAATTAAGGCTCTACTTCTTGTAGGCAAAGTCCCTGGTAAGCAGAACGAGATTAGAAGAATTTCAGGATCATTCAATTCATTGGACCCTGCAATTAGCCTGGCGTTATCAAATTGGCCGTCCGTTATTTGCCGAAAAAAGCGTCGCCAGCGCAATAGGACAATTATTTTCAACAAAGCCAAATCATATCTATCGGGGGTTCCGGAGGTTTGTGACCCAAATCAGGTCACTTTGCGACCGGGACATTTCCGCGTTGCCTGCCTAGCATATCGACAACAGTCGTTAATCAACTCAGAGGCGTTTATGTCAACACTGGATGAAGATCTTGCCCGGTTAAATTTCGAATATCTCATGCTAGCCAGGGAATGCGCACGCAGTAATCCTGAAGAAACGGCCTGGCGCTTTGGATTAGATCGGAATGGTATAGACCATCTCGCCGGCACGACACAGGAGCAACTTCGTGAACACGCCGAAAGCAGTCGCGCAGTGATTCAGTTATTGCCGGTTTATGTTCCAAGCAACTTGCCCATGGTCGCCTATGTGGATCTTCTCCAACCGTGTATCACTGGAACTGCGGATGAAACCAATGCCCTTTAAAAGCAGGTCAAATATAGGCGCGGACTTGCTATTGGCCGAAAGGCTAATCCAGCTTGGCGTACGTCCTCCGATTGTCAGCCAACTCTGCCATTTAACCCGAAAGCAAAGCATCGAATTATCTAAAGCGGTACAAGGACAACCGCCCAAACAAGGCATGCTGCCTCATGATCATCAATGGGCCATCCGCTCGGCGTTCAACAACATTCATGCCTCGCTATTTTTAAGCATGATTGAAGACATCAGACACCGACTTTCTACTCCGAACCTGAGTGCAACCTTACTGGTTACGGCCTATGAGATCTACAGCAACGTCGCTTCCAAAATTTTAGCCGATCGGCAATTTATCCAACCACGCTCCAGCCAACATTATCCGTTAGACATCAACCGGGCTTGGTATTTAATTAGCCTGCTCTCGGCGGGTGATTTGGTTTTCATTCTTTGCGGGCGTTGCCGCGCCCGTTACCTAGGCATGATTCACCCTGAAGCCGCATTTAGTCAATGCCCTATCTGCGAGGTGTGGACTGATCGGTCGGGGCGGCGGCGTTGGGTTTCCGCAAAATCAAAAAGTCAATCTTTGAACAAACCAAGCACTCGTTAGAGGCAATCAAGGAGCTACTAAGGAGAAGTCGCATGCATATCGTTGTCGTTACAGCCACCCATTCCCAAATACCCCAGGCAATCCATGGCAAAAATTTCGCGCGACTGGCACGCGAGTGCTTTGCCAATCAGCAATCGCTGACGATTGATTTTAAGGACGTCAAAACCAGCACGCAGGGGTTCTTCCAGGAATTGTATATTCCGCTGGTCGCTGAATTCGGATCCGATTATCTGAAATCGAAACTGAAAATAGTCAATATGGCGGGGCACGTCGACAACATGATGCAGTCAGCATTCAAAAATCTTGAGGCCTACTTTGACAAACTGACAACGATAGATCAACTGGGTTGCGATGAAGAGATCTATGCCATGAATCAGGCATGGCTCATCAAAGCCAGAGAAATCGCACGGGAGAACCCGGTGCTGACTGAATTAATCTTGGGGATTACCGATGAGGCCATGCGCTTGGCTGTTGGGCGTTTATCTTTAGAAGACATTGACTTAATTGCCCGCTCCAACTGGCTATGTTTTACCCCCCGATTTTCGAGTCAGTTTATTCAAAACATCAACAGAGATTCGCCTCCGATGGTGGAAGCCATGCTCGGATTAAGCGGCGCTATTGGCTAAGGGAGGCAGCTAATGCTCAAGAAATATCAACAGCAAACCTTGGCAATTGAACTGCTCAATCTCCATGCGAAAGTCAAAATCGTGCATCAAGCAACGGGAGTACCGATAAAGTTACTGAGGCAGACATACCGTCAATTACATGGCCAATCGCCCAGTCGTGGATCGATCAAGTTTTCAACCCGAGGTTTGACCGGTAGTCGCCGTAAGTATAAAGATGTAACCATCTTCGCCGTGTGTTTTCAGGTTGCCACGGCCAAATCGAAAGAAGGCCAAATCCAGACGCTAATTACTGCCTTTAATGCGTATAAAAAATCATATCCCTTGGGACAACTCGAGTTTTCCGATGCTTGGGTGGTGGCACAGGACATCAAAGATAAACGAGTTCAACTTTCGAAGTGTCCACAATGTCAATCTTGGGTTTTGTTAAAAGCCCGTGAAGATCTCACTGATCGCTGCAGCATCTGCAAAATACATTTATGAGAAGGTTAACCAAAAATATTTGAATCCTGAGTAAGATAAAATGGCAACCAATCCGGTCATTGCTTTATTTAAAACAAGGCCGGATCGAACCAGCGACCTATTTATTGGTAGACAACAAATACATGAGTAACGCCCAGAAACGTCAGTCAGTATTGAGACCCATCATGATTGATCTTGAGGCGGTTTCAGAAGTCACAGGGCTTTCTGAATCTACCATCCAATCATTGATTCGTGCCGATGAGTTCCCTAAGCCTCGTAAAGCATCTGCACGCCGTTCCTGCTGGTTACTACGCGAAATTGAAGAATGGGCTGAGTCGCGTCCTGTTTCCGATTTATTACCCCCCCCTAATACGGCAATAGGCGGACGCAACGGCAAACCTAAATCTAGAAATGTGCCAATGACTCAAGATGCTCTGACAGATTAAAGAGCCATAGGCGTTTTTCATCGTCATATTGATGCCGATTATAAGTTCCTACCACACCGGGTAACATATGACCGAGAATCGTTTCACCTACGGAATCTGGACATCCTAATTTTGCAAGCAAGGTGCGTGAAGTCCGTCGCAAATCATGCGGTGCCCAATGAGTCACCGTTAATCGAGGCCTCACCTGCTCAGGGCGTATCTGACTATAGGGCTGTCTATAAAACACCTGTTCAGTGACGTATTTTTGTTCGATGTGCCCCACTTTATGACGGGATGGAAATAGAAAACCGTCTCCATATAATTTTTTCCGCCGTAACACCACTGCCAAACCCCTACCGAATAAGGGCACCCTTTGATCTGTAGCAGTTTCATGTCGAGCATTTTTCGTTCTAATTTTCGGTATCGTCCACCAAACTTGACCGCCCTCTTCACTAATTTCAGTTCCTGACATGCCGACAATTTCTGAGCCACGAGTTCCGGTCCAAAGATATAACATTAGAACGTCAGTAATTATCGGTGCGAAATTTGGAAGCCAAGCTATCAATTCACCGATTTCGTCTTCAGTGAGTACGCGTTTAACCACGCCGATGTTCTTACCTTCTATGGTCTTTCCTTTTGATCTAATTTTTCCACGTAAAATTAAGCGCCACCAATTTACTGCAGCTTCAGGTAGTCTGCCGGCATCCATTGCATAATCCCATGCTGCTCCTAACTCACATCGTAATTTTCCGGCCTGCACGGGCGATATTGCGGCGTACTTTTGAATCAAATCAAAAGCCATTGCGCGGGTAATTGCAGTGGATGGTAAATCCGCCATATCACCCAGCATCGTGTTAAACATCCTAGTAATTTCAGTAGAACCTTTTTTGGCTCTGTGGCGACAAACATGTCCAGCTAAATATTCATCACACAGCACTCGGACTGTATAAGCGTTTTCAGAATTTGCCGCCTCTTGTTTTATTATTAAAGCTTTTGCCTCTAATTTAGCTTGCTTTGCCTCTAATACAGGATCATTACCAGAATCACGCTGGTTTTTCAAAGCTTCCCAAGCGACAATAGCCACGGGAAATGACATAGATGGCCAATGACCAATTGACACCTGCCTAAGGCGTCCATCAACAGTGCTTCTATACCGATAAAACCAAGTTCTCACTTTTGCCATGGCAGACAAACGCAGTCCTGGGTAATCGTCAAAAGCCATATGCTGTCCTGGCTGCAAAGCTTTAGCGGTGCGGGCATCGAGTTGCATTTTAGTATAGGTTTTTTATGTTGATCGATGACACGAGTATAACTCGAAAAAACCTATACTAAAACCTATACTAAACAGCAAAGTGCAGGGAAGTTTTGAAAAGTGTAGCTGGAGTGAACCCGGCTCACAACATAGAACTATTATCTGTTATTTCATTAACTTACGAATGAATATCCAAACAAAACAAGACAGCAGGCAAGGCAACGAAACACAGCACACCCCGATGATGCAACAATATATGCGCATCAAATCCGGCCAGCCTGACACGCTGCTGTTTTACAGAATGGGCGATTTCTACGAGCTGTTTTTCGATGATGCAAAAAAGGCCGCGCAGTTATTGGATATTACGCTAACCGCTCGCGGCCAATCCGGTGGACAACCAATCCCTATGGCCGGCATTCCTTACCATGCGGCGGAAAACTACATCGCCCGCCTGCTGAAACAAGGCGAATCGATTGCGATATGCGAGCAAATCGGCGACCCGGCCAAATCCAAAGGGCCGGTGGAACGCAAAGTCGTGCGCATCGTCACGCCAGGCACTGTCACCGACGAAGCCTTGTTGGAGGATCGCAAGGACAATCTGCTTGTGTCTCTGGCAGTATTCGACAAGTTGTTCGGACTGGCCTGTCTGGATTTAGGCAGCGGTAAATTTACGCTGCAACAATTGGACAACGAAACCCAGCTGCTTAGCGAAATCGAGCGCTTGAATCCGGCGGAACTGCTGTATAGCGAAGATATTAGACTACCGCCCGCCGTCAAGGAACGCCGCGGCTTATGTAAGCGTCCGCCCTGGCATTTTGACCTTGATAGTTGCCGGCTATTGATTTTGAAGCAGTTCAATAGCCACGACTTGAAAGGTTATGGCTGCGAGCATTTGCCGGCGGCGATTTGCGCGGCGGGTTGTTTGCTGCAATACGTACGCGACACTCAGCAAAGCGCCCTGCCCCATATTCAAGGCATTCGGGTCGAGAACTGCGACGACAGCATCAGTCTGGACGCCGCCAGCCGCCGCAATCTGGAGCTGGACAGCCATCCCAGCGGCCAGATGCAATACACCTTGCTGGGCGTCTTGGATAAGACCGCCACCGCGATGGGCAGCCGTTGCCTGCGGCGCTGGATACACCGGCCCTTGCGGGATCATGCTGTTGTCAATGGTCGCTATGCCTGCGTCGCCAGTCTGTTGGCGAATCAATTATATAAAGACCTACAAGGCAGTCTGCGTCAGGTCGGCGATATAGAACGTATCAGCTCGCGCATTGCGTTGAAATCGGCGCGGCCACGCGATCTACTGGTGCTGCGCCATACATTGGCGACCTTGCCGGCTTTACAAAGTCAGCTGGCCGACAGCGATAACCCGCATCTGGAAAACCTACGCTCGCAACTGCGCGAACAACCGGAATTATTGGCCCTGCTGCAACGCGCCATCATCGATAATCCGCCGGTCTTGATCCGCGACGGCGGCGTGATTGCCCCCGGCTACCACCCGGAGCTGGACGAGCTGCGTAATCTCAGCCAGAACGCCGACCAATTCTTGATCGACATGGAACAGCGCGAGCGAGCCGCTACCGGCATAGCTACACTCAAGGTGAATTACAACCGGGTGCACGGCTATTACATCGAGATTTCCAATGCTCAGGCCGACAAGGTGCCAATGCATTACACCCGCAAGCAAACGCTGAAAGGTGCCGAGCGTTACATCACTCCGGAACTGAAGTCGTTTGAGGACAAAGTGCTCAGTGCCAGAGAAAAATCGCTGTCCTTCGAGAAAGCTTTGTACGATCAATTGCTGGATACGCTGGGCGATGCCCTACTCGATCTACAGCATTGTGCCAACTCGTTGGCCGAACTGGATGTATTGGTAAATTTCGCCGAACGCGCCGAAACCTTAAACTTGTCGCAACCGGTATTGGATCAACAACCCGGCATCGACATCGTTGCCGGTCGACATCTAGTGGTGGAAGCACTCTCCAGCATTCCCTTCGTCGCCAACGACCTGAATTTTTCGACAGAGCGCCGGATGCTGGTCATCACCGGCCCGAACATGGGTGGTAAATCGACTTATATGCGCCAGGCCGCGCTGATCGTGCTGCTGGCGCACATTGGCTGCTACGTGCCTGCGCAATCGCTACGTTGCGGACCGATAGACAAGATATTTACCCGCATCGGCGCCTCCGACGATCTGGCCAGCGGCCGCTCGACTTTTATGGTGGAAATGTCGGAAACCGCGAATATTCTGCATAATGCCACCAGCAACAGCTTGATCCTGATGGATGAGATCGGCCGCGGCACCAGCACTTTCGACGGCTTATCGTTGGCCTGGGCCTGCGCCGATTATCTGGCCCGCCATACCCAGGCGTTCACGCTATTCGCGACCCATTATTTCGAATTAACTACGCTGGCCGAAGAACAAAGCAATATCCACAACATCCATTTGGATGCGATGGAGCACGGCGACAAGATCGTGTTTTTACACGCCGTCAAGGACGGCCCGGCCAGTCAAAGCTACGGTTTGCAAGTGGCGGCGCTGGCCGGAGTGCCGCAGAACGTGATTGCCAACGCCAAAAATAAACTGGCGCAATTGGAAAACACCGCCTACATTGAGCTGCAAAATCATAGCGAAATCAACCAATTCGACTTATTTACCAGCCAGGAATGCCATCCGGCTGTCGTGCTGCTGGAAGAACTCGATCCCGATCATTTGAGTCCTCGGCAAGCATTGGACGCCTTATATCGTTTGAAAGCGCTGCTAAAAGTCAACAAGCGTTGATAGGCAGACATGTTCGCGGCACGCAGCATTGTTCAGACAATTTACCTCGTGCAGCCAGGCAGCTAACAGCGGAAAACCTTGTTTTACATTAACTAATTGCGATTGCAACTAGTATACTTTCCCAAGTATTTCCACTTTGCACAGTAAATTCCATGGCGACACGCCACTTCGAAAAATCATTGATCGTCATTGCGCTGATCGTTCTAACGGTTGGCTTAAGCTATACGGATGCACTGTGGCGCTTTGATCGGTGGATTTATGATGCCCAACTGAAGCTGCTGGCCACGCCGGCTTCAAAAGATATTGTCATTATCGAAGTCGATCAAAAAAGCCTGCAAAAACTAGGGCGCTGGCCCTGGCCCAGAGATATTCACGCTCGCCTGCTGGAGACGCTGGCGTCGGCAAAACCCAAGGCGATTGCGTTGGATTTTATTTTTTCCGAAGCGGATCAGCAACATCCTGAATTGGACGCGCACTTAAGCCGCGCACTAGCGAGTAACAAACAAGTAATACTGCCGGTTATTGTCGAACGCAATGGCAATAACGTAGTGGAAACGCTGCCATTACCTGAATTCGCCAAACACGCTGTGTTGGGGCATGCCAATGTCGATTTGGATAAGGACGGCATCAGTAGAAGCATTTTGTTGCAATTGTCCTTGGGCGACTCGCAGTGGTTGGCGATGCCGCTGACTATTTATTCTTTGAACCATCCGGAAATACTTGCCGATTTACCGGGCTTACGGACCGAAACATCGCCAGAAAGCATACATGGCGATTATCGGGTGTGGTTGCCGTTCTTTGCGCCGGGCAGCGATTTCGTTAGAGTTTCTTATTTGGACGTATTGTCGGGGAAGGTGTCCGGACAATTATTCACCGATAAATACATATTGGTCGGGCTGACCGCCAGCGGCATAGAACGCGACCTGCCGGCACCCTTGGCTGTCGGTGATCGGCCCATGAGCGGGGTGGATTTCGTCGCAGCCGGCTTGGATGGCCTCATAAAGCAAACCCTTTGGCAGCCGTTACCGGGCCATTGGCAATTCCTCTTAAGCCTGGCGATAGCCGGTATCGCCGTCAAGATCAGCACTTGTTTTTCACTGCGCTGGCTGGCACTGGCTGTCTCGATACTATCGATGGCAATTTTACTGTTTTGCTTGGTCTTACTGCATACCAGCCACTATTGGTTTGCACCGTCCGTGGCGTTACTGGTGTTAATAATCAGCTATCCACTACGCAGCTGGCGGCATTTTGAGAAACTGATCCAGTCCTTATTCGCGGAACGCAAACGCGCCTACATCACCTTAAACGCTATCGTCGATGGTGTCATAACCACAGATAATAAAGGCTCAATCGAATACATGAATGCCGCCGCTCTGGATATCATCGGCAGCAAACGCCCCAAGACCGCCAGCCAAAATATCGACGAAATATTTAGCCTGGAAATAGACGGCAAACCGCATCGAATCGCTGAATTGATACAGCAAAGCGTCATCAATCAGGGACCGTTGAAAATCAGCAATACTCGCCTATCCATTTCCGACCACTACGCGATGAACGCCAATCTGACCATCGCCCCTTTGATAGGCAGTCGGGGCGCACTGATGGGCACGGTGTTGACCATCAACGATATTGGCGAACGGGTGCTCATGGCGAAAATGCT
This sequence comes from Methylomonas sp. 2F7, assembly GCF_057126975.1. Lineage (NCBI taxonomy): Bacteria > Pseudomonadati > Pseudomonadota > Gammaproteobacteria > Methylococcales > Methylococcaceae > Methylomonas > Methylomonas sp. 2F7. The sequence goes on along the minus strand of NZ_CP195203.1, from coordinate 1,901,101 downwards.
GCTGAAAAAAGCCGAAGAACAAACCGTAATGCGAGAATTGATTAACCGGACCGAACAAGTCAGCTTGGCCAAAAGCCAATTTCTGTCGCAAATGAGCCACGAATTGCGCACGCCGCTGAACGCCATTATCGGTTTTGCGCAGCTGATGCAAATGGACGATCCGGAACACCCTTTGGCCGAAACCCACCTGGACTCGGTCAATGAAATACTCAAGGCCGGTCTACACTTACTCGGGCTAATAAACGAGCTTTTGGATCTGGCTAAAATCGAGTCCGGCAAAATCAGCGTGAATATCGGCAGCATCAATTTGGTGGAGCTGATCAACGATTGCCAAACCCTGATCACACCCTTGGTGCAAAATAAAGGCCTGGCGCTAATTGTCGATAATCCCTTACCCGAGAACATTGAGCTACAAGCTGACCCGAAACGCGCCAAACAAATTTTATTGAATTTTCTGTCCAACGCCGTGAAATATAATCGCCCCAACGGTTCCATTAACCTGAGCAGCAGACGGGTAGACGATAATCGGGTAAGAATTTCTATTACCGATACCGGCAAAGGTCTGGCGGAGCAACAACAGCAATTGTTATTCCAATCATTTCAGCGTCTGGGTGCGGATAATACCGACATAGAAGGCACCGGTATAGGATTGGCAATTACCAAACAACTTGCGGAACTGATGAACGGTACTGTCGGCGTTAGCAGCACGCCGGGTGTGGGCAGCACGTTTTGGGTGGAATTACTGATCCGTTAAGCCGCTGAGGTTTTTATCTAATACCGGTAACCGTTCCGTAAGCGCTAGTTTCCGATGTTGGGCGCGCACGACCGGAAGCCAGACAGTGAACCAAATCCCATATAGCCGCCGGGCTCCCGCCTTCGCCGGTGAGACATTATTCAAGAGCAGCGTTAACGAATAGCCCTAAAACAAAAAAGCTCTTGAATCTAACAACAATTAAATGCTGTCTATACTTACACGCTAAATTTCAATACCGCCCACGCGGCTATTGATGTCCAAAAACACCGTTTGTAGAGGCCATTATGAAACGTCTTTTCGCCTGTTGTAGCCTGGGGTTAGCCCTTTGCATGCCGAATGCGGTATCGGCCGATGAAACAGTCATCGGATACATCAAAACCATCAACGATCAAACGACTATTGACGAAAGTAGCGGCCCGATCAAAGCCAGCCTTGGTTCGCCGATTCATGTCGGCAACGTCATTAAAACCGACCAGAACGGCGCTGCCGGGGTAACGCTGAAAGACAATACCATTTTGTCGATCGGCCCGAATACCGAATTCAAAATAGAAGCTTATCAATTCGAACCCCAGCAGGACAAATTGCAATTAAACGCCAGCCTATTAAAAGGCACCCTGCATTATATTTCCGGCGTCATCGCCAAACTCAAGCCGGAAGCGGTAACGGTAAAAACTCCTACCGGCGTGATTGCGGTAAGAGGCACGCGTTTTTTAGTCAAAGTTGAAGAATAAGCCGAGTATTTGCCATGACGACAATTTCCTTACCCAAAATCCTCACATTCGCCGCTGCACTGGGTTTAAGCGGTTGCGCCAAATCTTATTTGGTATTGCTGGAAGATCACGACGGCTCAACCGGAAAAGTGATTTTCAGCGGTGCCAACAGCGAAACCGTGATCGAACAAGCCGGTTTTGGTGCAGCTCTGGACAACTCCAAAACCGTATTCAAAGTCGAACAAGAAAAGATCAATAAAGACTTTGGCAGAGCCTTGGCTTCCGAGCCGGTATTGCCGGAGATATTTTTATTGTATTTTGAGACCGGCGGCACCAAGCTGACCGCCGAATCGGCGGCTTTGATTCCCAAGATCATCGAAACCGCCGGCAAACATCCGGCCGCCGATATTTCAGTGATCGGTCACACCGATACGGTGGGCGATGCGGGCAAAAACGAAAAATTGGCGAATGAGCGCGCCGTTCAGGTAAGCCGTTTGTTCGACCCTAGTAAGCTGGATGTGAAGGAAGTCGCCGTCACATCGCACGGCGAAAAGAATTTGTTGATCAAGACCGGCGATGAAACGTCCGAACCGCGAAACCGTCGGGTAGAAGTGACGATTCGATAATTACCAAACAAATAAAACCGCCGGCGCTGAAACTGGCGGTTTTATTTCCTTATTTTTATTCGCTAGCTAGAACTTTCGCCAATTGCGCAGCGGGTACATAGCCGGGCAAGATATTGCCTTTTTGCGTGACTATCATCGGTGTGCCGTTCATACCAAACGCTTCACCTAAGGCCATATGTTCATCCACAGGGTTTTCGCAGGTTTTTGCATCCAGATGCTCACCTTTCTTCGCGGTGGTTAGCGCTTTATTTTTGTCGGCAGCACACCAGACTGAGACGGCTTTTTTATAGGAATCCGACCCTTTGCCGGCTCTAGGGAAAAACATGTAGCGTATCGTAATACCCTGCGCCATATATTGATCGATTTCCGAGTGCAGCTTGCGGCAATATCCGCAATCGATGTCGGTAAAGATAGACACGACATGTTTGCTGGTTTCCGGTTTGAAAATAATCATTTTTTGTTCGCCGACTTTATCCAGCGAGGCTTTACGCACGTCAGCCAGCTTGGATTCGGTGATATTTTTCTTTGCTTCGGCGTCGAAGAGCTGCCCTTGCAATAAATATTTACCGTCTTCGGATGCATAAAAGATATTGCCACCCATAGACACTTCGTACAGCCCTTTGACTTCCGATGGTTTCACCGAGTCAACCTGCCCCCCCGGCATAAACTCACTCAAGGCTTTTTTAATGGCGGCTTCGTCGGCAAATAATGCTGGGCTAGTCAAAGCCAGTAGCGTCAAAGCCAGAATGTGTGTGATTTTTTTCATGTAATTACCAGGGAAGATTAGAAAGGAATGTGGTTGACCACAACGCTGGTGCTTTGTTCAGCGTTATTGAAATAATCTACCTATATCGAGAAACATCGCCAAGCCCATCAGCAGCATTAATAGCAGCATGCCGGCTTGCTGAAAATACAGTTGCATTCTTTCCGGAAGCGGGCTGCCTTTAATGGCCTCAACCGCGAAAAACAGCAAATGACCGCCGTCCAGCACCGGCACCGGTAGTAAATTCAACACACCCAGACTGACGCTAACCAAACCTAGAAACTTCAGAAATGCAGTAAATCCCATTTCAGCCGATTGACCGGCGTATTGGGCAATGCTGATGGGGCCGCTCAAATTCTCGATTGAAGCGGAACCCACCACCATTTTTCCCATCATTTTTAGAGTCGTCACCGCATAAAACCAAACTCTCTTTCCGGCGACTGGCACTGCATCCAAAGGCGATAAGGCATGTATCACCATCATGGAGTCCAGCAATTCTTTCGGCGCGTCGACACCTGCGCCGATTTTACCGACTGCCTTACCCTCGCCCTGCTGCTCGCTACGCGGCGTGATGCTTAATGGCAATTGCGCGCCGCTGCGCTCCAGCAATAATTTAATTTCGACATCCGGCCGGGCCTGCACATAATCCACCCATTGTTGCCAGTCGGTAATGGCGGTGCCGTCCGCGCTGAGAATTAAATCCCCGCTTTGTAAACCAGCTTGTTTGGCAACCCCATCGTCAAGCAGCTTGCCGATAACCGGCTTTATAGTCGGTACCCAAGGCTTCAAACCCAAACGCTTATGTAGCGTTTCCGGAGTTTGTACATCTTGTTCAGTTAGGTGAATCAAGCGAATTTGTTGACTATCGTCTATCGCTTTAGTCAGCACGCTGATCTCGGTTTTACCGTCAATCGCCAAGGTCAACAAGGTATCCAGGGCTTCTATCCAGGTCGGCGTTGGGGTGTCGTCGATACTGACGATTTCGTCGCCTGTTGCAAAACCGGCTTGCTCGGCCAGAGATCCGGCCTCCACCCCACCGATGACCGGTCTGACCCCGGCTTCGCCGATGACCAACACCAACCAAAATAAAACCACGGCCAGCAGTAAATTGGCGATAGGTCCGGCGGCGACTACGGCGGTTCGGGCCAGCAACGGCTGCCGGTTGAATGCATAGGGCAAATCCTCGGCTTTAACGGCTTCTTCGCGTTCGTCGACCATTTTTACATAGCCGCCCAACGGAATCGCAGCGACGACGAACTGAGTATCGGCGGGGCTTTTTTGCCAGCTAATCAGCGGCTTGCCGAAACCAATGGAAAAACGAATAACTTTGATGCCTACCTTGCGCGCCGCCCAAAAATGGCCGTATTCATGAAACGCCACCAGTACAGCGATGGCGACGATAAAATAAAACAAGGTATGCAAAGTATCCATTAACTAGTGTTTGAGCTCGGCAATCACTGCATTAGCAACGTCCCTGGCCTGCTGGTCGGCTGCTAGGACATGTTCGAGCGTATCGGCGCAATCGGCTTTAAATTTTGCCATGCTCCGCTCTATGATGCGCGCAATATCGGTAAAGCGCACCTGCTCGTTCAAAAAGGCTTCTACAGCAATTTCATTGGCTGCATTCAAAACAGTCGGCATAATGCCACCGGCTTTGATAGCTTCGTAGGCCAATCTCAGACAAGGAAAACGCTGTAAATCGGGCTGTTCGAAATCCATGTGTTTGACTTCGAAAATATTCAGCGGTGCGACTCCGGAATCGAACCGTTCCGGCCAAGCCATCGCGTGCGCGATTGGCGTACGCATGTCGGGGTTGCCCATTTGCGCCAATACCGAGCCATCGACATAATCAACCATGGAATGAATGATGCTCTGCGGATGAATCACCACTTGAATGGCATCGGGGTCCATATTGAACAGCAGACAGGCTTCGATCAACTCCAAGCCTTTGTTCATCATCGTCGCCGAATCTACGGAAATTTTCCGGCCCATATCCCATTTTGGATGTGCCACCGCTTGGTCGGGCGTAACGGTATCCAGATCGGCTATCGGCGTTTGTCGAAACGGACCGCCGGATGCAGTCAATAAAATGCGTCTGGCTTGTTTGGCAGTATGCCCGGTGGTGTAACCGGCCGGCATGCATTGAAATATTGCGTTGTGTTCGCTGTCTATCGGTAGCAGCGTAGCGCCGTTTTCGGCGACCGCTTGCATAAAAATTTGCCCGGACATGACTAAGGCTTCCTTGTTGGCCAGCAATACCGTTTTGCCGGCTTTCGCGGCCGCCAAGGTTGGCAACAAACCTGCTGCGCCAACGATAGCGGCCATTACCGCATCGACATTGTCCAGGGTGGCGACTTGCGTCAAGGCATCTGCGCCGGCCAGTACCTTCATGCCGGCGACCGGCGAACCGGCGATTTTATCTTTAAACGCTTGAGCATTGTCCGGATTGGCGACTACCGCATATTCCGGTCTATGTGCCAGACATTGTTCGAACAAGGCGTCGATATTACCGTTGGCGGTTAATGCCACCACTTTGTATCGATCAGGATGGCGCGCTACGACATCGAGTGTGCTGACGCCAATCGAGCCGGTGGCTCCGAGTATGCAAATACCTTTCATGCGTAAAACACCCTACCAATCAATAAAATGCCAGCATAGAAAAAAGGTGCGGCCGCGATAATACTATCCACCCTATCCAATACGCCGCCGTGGCCAGGCAACAAGTTACCGCTGTCTTTAACACCTTTTTTACGTTTGATCAGACTAAAAAACAAATCACCATAAATCGAAATCAACACGGTCATGACCGACAAAATCAACATATCGGTCCAAACCAATCCATTCAGAAATCTTAATGCTCCAGAGTCAGCCTGTTCCGGCTGAGTTGCGGTAATCCAACCATAGATAGTAAAACCTATACCGCATACAGCAGCAGATATTAAGGCGCCATACATGCCTTGGACCGTTTTACCTGGGCTTATTTCCGGAGCCAGCTTGTCTTTGCCCCAAGTTTTACCGGAAAAGAAGGCGGAAATATCCGCAGCCCAAATCAACAGCAAAAAGTAGATCACCATGCCGGGACCGTAATAAGCCCTTAATTTGCTGAGAAACATCCACGCCGAAAGCAATACCAACCAACCGCTGAACGTCTTGAGCCGCGATTTGAATTCGATATTTATCAACTGGGAACCGGCTTTTCGGATCAAAACCATCATCAACACCCAAAACATCACAGGAGCGATGACAAACCATTCCAATGCATCCGAATAATCCTTGATTTCCGGCCATTCCATCGCTTCGCTTAGCAGTTCCAACAACACTGTCCAGTAAGTAACGCCCAGCATTGGCAAAATCAGAAACGCTACGAAAATTATTTTCCGGGTGACTGTGTTGACATCGGTCAAGGCCATCCATTCAAAGGCGGCTATCAAGGTAATGACTGCGATAAAGAGGGAGAAATAAAGGGCTGGCAATTGCATAACTGCCGTGATGCACACGGCAGCCAGTACTAGCGCGGTTAAGATGCGTTTTAATAACATGTGTTTGATTTTTAATTATTATGGTTATAGAAAAATCCCTAGAGAACTCTGTTATCGATGACTTGTTCGCCAGTGTGTCCGAAGCGCCTTTGCCGGCCTTTGAAGCTACCGATAGCCTTTTCCAACGCTTTCTGATCAAAATCGGGCCAAAGCGCATCAGTAAAATAAAATTCTGTATACGCCAATTGCCATAGCAGAAAATTACTGATGCGTTCTTCGCCGCCCGAACGGATAAACAAATCAGGCTCGGGTAACTCTGCGGTAACCAGATACTGATTGACGAGCTGCTCTGAAATAGCTTGTTCGTCAATCTCGCCCGATTTTACCCCGGCAACGATTTTCCGCAATGCTTGGGTGATGTCCCAACGTCCGCCATAGTTGGCGGCAATCAACAATGTCAATCCGTCGTTTTGTGCTGTTTGCCCTTCGGCAGTGGCGATTTTTTCCCGCAGCTTTTCCGGAAACGCACTTTTATCACCGATGATTTTCAGCCTGATGTTATTTTTATCGAGCTTGTCAACCTCGGATTGCAGCGTGTTCATGAACAGTTCCATCAGCAAACTGACTTCATCCTGCGGCCTGCGCCAGTTTTCGCTGCTAAAAGCGAACAAAGATAGCACTTCGATGTTCTGTTTGGCACAATATTCGACGATCTTCCTGACCGCCTTGACGCCGGCATAATGCCCCATGATCCTGGGCATCAAGCGTTTTTGCGCCCAGCGACCGTTGCCATCCATGATGATGGCAATATGCCGTGGGTTGCCGTTATTTATCGCCGGTTTATCGTTATCAGCAGCAGTCATCTCGCCTCTCGGTTACATGGAAAGCAAGTCGGCTTCTTTTTCTTCAAGATGCTTCTCTACTTCCTTGATGTATTGATCGGTGAGCTTTTGGATCTTTTCTTCGGCCTGACGTGCGTCGTCCTCGGAAATTAGTTTCTCTTTCAACGCGTCCTTGATCGCGGCATTGGCGTCACGGCGAATATTTCGAATCGCTACCCGACCTTGTTCCGCTTCATTTTTGACGATTTTAACCAAATCGCGGCGGCGCTCTTCGGTCAGTGCCGGCAAAGGCAAGCGAATCACCGTGCCTTGTGTAGCAGGGTTTAAACCCAAACCGGAAGACATAATGGCTTTTTCGATAGCCTGGATCATGCTTTTTTCCCAAGGCACGACTTTCAAAGTACGCGCGTCCTCGACGGACACATTAGCAACCTGAGATAAAGGTGATTCATTGCCGTAATAAGTCACACTGATTTGATCCAGCAAACTGGGATGGGCGCGCCCGGTTCTAATTTTGGTAAATGCTTTTTGCAAGGACTCGATGCTTTTCACCATACGTGATGCGGCATCTTGTTGAATATCGCTGATCATTTTGTTAGTTCCTCTCGATTAGGGAGCCTATATCTTCACCGCGCATCAAGCGCATGATCGCTCCCGGCTCAAATACATTCATTACCCGCATAGGCAGATTATTGTCCCGGCACAAGACCAAGGCCGTGGTGTCCATGACATTCAAGCGCTGGTCGATGGCTTCGTCATAGGTCAGACGAGGATAGAATACTGCGTCCGCGACTTTATTCGGGTCCGCCGAATAAACGCCTTTAACTTTCGTCGCTTTAATCATCAACTCGGCATCTATCTCTATGGCGCGTAAACTGGCGGCGGTATCAGTAGTGAAAAACGGATTGCCCGTGCCGGCAGCGAAAATAGCCACTCTACCTTTTTCCAAATGCCTGACGGCCCGGCGACGGATATAGTCTTCGCACACCTGATTGATTTTCAGGGCAGTCATCACCCTAACAGGCTGCCCGAGATACTCCAGCGCATCCTGCATGGCCAAAGCATTAATGACCGTTGCCAGCATGCCCATTTGATCGCCGGTGACCCGATTCAGGCCTTCAGATGCTTTCTCGCCGCCGCGCAAAATATTGCCGCCACCGATGACCAAGCCGACCTGGATACCTGCATCGCACAAGTCTTTCACTTCCTGAGCCAAGCGTTGCACTATATCGGGATCGATACTGCCGCCGCGTTCGCTCGCCAGTGCTTCGCCGCTCAATTTAAGTAAAATTCTCTGACAAATCAATTGACTCATAATCAAATATCCACCGTAAACATGGGTTAAAAGCAACGAACTAATATAAATAAACCCGGCGAACCGGGTTTATTAGGAGGCGTTTAGCCTCTAACTTGTGCCATAACTTCGGCGGCAAAATCTTCTTCTTTTTTCTCGATGCCTTCGCCCACTTCGAAACGAGCAAAACGCACTACAGCGTTGCCTTTAGATGCCAGCAATTTACCAACGGTAACGCTGTCGTCTTTGATGAAAGGCTGACCCAACAACGTGACTTCCGCCAGAAATTTATTGATACGACCGCCGATCATTTTTTCAACGATCTCGGCAGGCTTGCCACTTTCCAGTGCTTGCGCAGCAAAAATTTCTTTTTCCTTGGCAATGACATCGGCCGATACTTGATCATCCGACACATATTCAGGCTTGGCAGCAGCAACATGCATCGCCACGTCTTTACCCAAAGCTGGATCGTTTTTGGTCAATTCGACGATAACGCCGATTTTACTGCCGTGCAGGTAAGCTGCCTGACCACCATCAGTGGTGGTGAATTTAACGAAACGGCGCACAGTAATGTTTTCGCCGATTTTAGCAATCAACGCACGACGAGTATCGTCTACGCTGACGCCAGTGCTCAGTAACATGGCTTGTAACTCTTCGTCGCTATTGACATTCGCATTCAACAAGCTGTTGACGACATCATTAGCAAAACCAATAAAATCATCGCCTTTGGCAACGAAATCGGTTTCGCAGTTAACGTCTACCATAACAACGGTTTTAGCGTCGTCAGAAACTTTAACACCAATAATGCCTTCCGCCGCGATACGGCCGGATTTTTTATCGGCTTTTGCAAGACCGGCTTTACGCATGTTTTCAATGGCCAGTTCCATATCGCCATTGGCTTCAACCAGGGCTTTCTTGCACTCCATCATGCCTGAGCCGGTACGCTCACGCAATTCCTTGACCATCGCCGCACTAATACTCATCATTTTTTCCTCAAATTTTATTAACTAAAAAAACGCCTCACAAAGGAGGCGTTTAAAAGACAGTCTGTTCTGAATACCAGATTCAGCGGCGCTCAACCGCTTTGGCCGAGCGCGTTTAAAACTTACGCTTCCGTTACGACTTCTTCTACAAAATCGTCGGCTTTGGCTGAAGCATCCATACGCAAGGCTTTCGCTTCCAACACGGAGGCTGAAGCGCTTTGGCAATACAAAGTCACTGCGCGGATAGAATCGTCATTACCTGGGATGACATAATCAATTTTTTCGGGCGAGTTATTGGAGTCAACCACGCCAACCACCGGGATGCCTAATTTTTTGGCTTCCATAATGGCATTTTTTTCATAACCTACGTCCAGAACGAAAATAGCGTCGGGTGTGCCGCGCATATCTTTGATACCGCCCAGGCTGCGCTCAAGCTTTTCCAATTCGCGCTCCATGCCCAAAGCTTCTTTTTTGCTGAAACGTTGGTACAAGGTGCCATCGGCTTTCATCGCTTCCAGTTCTTTCAAACGGTTGATGGATTTTTTGATGGTTTTGAAGTTGGTCAACATGCCGCCCAACCAACGATGGTTGACGTAGGGCATGCCACAACGTTTTGCTTCTTCCGCCACGACTTTACGCGCCGCTTTTTTGGTACCAACAAACAGAATGGTACCTTTGTTGGCGGTCATTTGACCAAGATAGTTCATCGCATCGTTAAACAAAGGAAGCGTTTGTTCCAAATCGATGATATGAATTTTGTTACGGGCTCCAAACAAGTAGGAAGCCATTTTCGGGTTCCAGTAACGGGTTTGATGTCCAAAGTGAACACCCGCTTCCAGCATTTGACGCATTGACACTGCTGCCATTTAGTTCTCCTAAAATTGCCGAATAATTCGGCGTTGGGTTACGCCTCCACCCGCCCCGATCAGTGACCGAAAATCTGCAATAGACTTTCAGCACCCCACCGACCGTGTCGACAAGTGTGAGTATTGGTTACATAGTGAACTTGCCTTTATACCATGATTAGAATTTCACAACAACTTCAACTCTGATAGACTCCTGTCGGCGTTTGCCTGCGAAAGCATCTTGATTGGATAGCAAAAACGGGCCCGCACTCGCTTTTATCCCAATAATTAGCCACCTGCCGATGACTATTACCATAAAAACCGCTGAAGAAATCGACAAGATGCGCGTTGCCGGAAAACTGGCCGCAGAAGTACTTGAAATGATCGCCCCCTACGTCGTTGCCGGGATATCCACCGAAGAGCTTGACCAAATTTGCCACAATTACATCGTCGATGTGCAACACGCTATTCCCGCGCCTTTAAATTATCGCGGCTTCCCTAAATCGATTTGCACATCCATCAATCAACAAATTTGCCACGGCATTCCCAGCGAGAAAAAACTGAAGAACGGCGACATCGTCAACATCGATATCACGGTGATTAAAGACGGTTACCACGGCGACACGAGCAAAATGTTTTGCATCGGCGATGTCAGCCCACACGCCAAACGCTTGGTAGATATCACCCGCGAATGCCTGTTTTTGGGGATAGCGGAAGTCAAGCCCGGCGCCCGCCTCGGCGACATAGGCCACGCCATTCAAAAGCACGCCGAAAACAATCGCTATTCCATCGTCAGAGAGTTCTGTGGTCACGGCATAGGCAAAAAGTTTCACGAAGATCCACACGTGATGCATTTCGGCAAACGCGGTGAAGGCGAGATAATCGAACCAGGCATGATTTTTACGATAGAGCCCATGCTCAATCAAGGCAAACGCCATATGAAAATCCTCGCCGACGGCTGGACTGCAGTGACCAAAGACCGTAGTTTGTCCGCACAATGGGAACACACGATTTTGGTGACCGATTCCGGCTACGAGATTTTGACGCTGAGACAGGAAGAGCTGTGAGCCAAGCGCTGTTCACCGAAAACGATTTTCTCAACTGTTTCGCGGGCGACAATCCGGTCGCCAAATTCAAAAATGCGATTAACGAGGAAAATGCGCAGTTAAAAATGCGCTTTAACCCGGACCAGGCGACGGTCGGCCTGCTGACCGAGAAAGCTCGGTTCATCGACAATCTATTGACCGCCTGTTGGCTGCATTTCCTCGACGCAGCCGCCAGCCGCCACAGCCTGATCGCGACCGGCGGGTACGGCAGAGGCGAATTGTTTCCTTACTCGGATATCGATATTTTGGTGTTGCTCGGCGCAGCCAACCCGATAGACTATCAACAGCAAGTATCCGGTTTTTGTAACTTCCTATGGGATATTGGCTTAAAACCAGGACTTAGTACGCGTAGCGTAACAGAGTGCCTGGCTGTTGCCGAGGACGACCAAACCGTATTTACCAACCTGCTGGAAATGCGCCTGATTACCGGCAACTCCGGACTATTTAGCGATTTAAAACACCAGGTAAATTCCGAAACACTCTGGCCATCGGAACAATTTTTTCCAGCCAAAATGGCTGAACAACAAAAGCGTTACAGCAAGTTCCACGACACCGCTTACAACCTGGAACCGAACATCAAGGAAGGTCCGGGCGGACTCCGCGACTTGCAGGTAATCAGCTGGGTATTCAAACGCCATTACAACGCATCGTCTCTCCGAGAGTTAATCAAGTACGGTTTTTTACCGAAATCGGAATACGACAACCTCATTACCGCTCGCGACATCCTCTGGCGCCTGCGCTTTGCACTGCACAATCTGACCAACCGCTGCGAAGACCGCTTGGTGTTCGACTACCAACGCGAGTTAGCCAGCCAGTTCGGCTACATCGATAAGAACGAGCAACCGGATGTCGAGCAATTCATGCAGTTTTACTTCAAAACTGTCGTGGATATCGAGCGTCTGAACGAAATGCTGTTACAACTGCTGAACGAGAGACTGATCAGCAATAAGGAAAGCCTGGCCCCAATCCCTATCACCGCCAATTTTTCCTCGATTGATGGCTATCTGGAAGTCAGCCACAAAGACGTATTTCAAAAACAACCGCTGGCTTTGCTGGAAATTTTTTTAATCTTGCAACAATCGCCCTCTCTGAAGGGAATTCGTGCCAGTACCATCCGTTTGATTCGCAAAAATCTGCACCTGATCAATGCCGATTTCCGCACCAATAAACAGGCCAACCGCCTGTTCATGGATATTCTCAGACAGCCGCGCGGCATTACCAGCCAACTCAAGCGAATGAACCGCTACGGCGTACTCGCCGCCTATTTGCCGGATTTCGCCAATATCGTAGCGCGCATGCAGTACGACCTATTCCACATCTATACCGTAGACGAGCACACTCTGTTTGTTATTCGTAATTTGCGGCGCTTCTCGCTGGCCAAACACAATAAGGAGTTGCCGTTTTGCAATAATATTTTTTTACTGATTTCAAAGCCTGACATTTTGTACATTGCCGCCATGTTTCACGACATAGCTAAAGGCAGGGGCGGGGATCATTCCACGCTAGGCGAAACCATCGCCAACAATTTTTGCCAGCAGCACGAATTATCAAGCCACGACACCAAGTTGATCACTTGGCTGGTTCGTCAGCATTTGCTGATGTCGATGACTGCACAACGCAAGGACATCAGCGACCCGGACGTCATCCACACCTTCGCCCAGGAAGTCGGCAGTATAGAGCGGCTAAATTATTTATATCTGCTAACAGTGGCAGACATTCGCGCCACAAATCCTAGCCTGTGGAATGCCTGGAAAGATGTATTGCTGAAAGATTTGTATATTTCCACCCACCAAGCCTTGCATCGCGGACTACAAAATCCGATGGTCCGATCTGAACGGGTACAGGAAAACAAAAAAGAAGCGCGCGACGAGCTTTTGAAACTGGGCATATCCAAAACCAATATTACACAGTCTTGGCAGCATCTCAGTGACGACTATTTTCTGCGCTATTCTGCGGACGAAATAGCCTGGCACACAATTGCGATCGCGGCCTGCCAGGAAAGCGAACTGCCGCTGGTGCTATTGCGGCCGCAAACCCAGCGCGGCAGCGCGGAGATTTTCGTTTACACCCGTAACGAAGCGCAAATTTTTTCAATTTCGACCGCCACCCTGGACCACCTGGGCTTAACGATTCTGGATGCCAGAATCATTACCACTGCCGATCAGTACGTCTTGAACAGTTTTCAGGTGCTGGAACAATCCGGCGAAGCCATTAACGACTTGTATCGCGAGGTGCACATCTGCACCTCGCTACGCCAAGGTTTGATTGCCAAAAAGGTTAAAGCCTCAAAGAATATCCACAAGCAATCCCGTCAGGCCCGGCACTTTCCGATTGAAACCAGTATCACCTTTCTGGAAGATCCATCGCACAAACACACCGTGATCGAATTAGTTACCACGGATCGCGCCGGTTTGCTGTCTACCATAGGCAAGGCGTTTACGGAGTTGGACATCCAATTGCACGATGCAAAAATCACCACGATAGGCAGTCGCGCGGAAGACATGTTCTACATCAGCGACCAGCAGTCAATGCCTATCACAGACGAGGACAAAAAAGCCCAAATACGCACCACCATGTTGCGATATTTGAGCCTGAAAAGCTAAAGCCTTATCTAGCTAACAAACGTTCGCCGCGAGCTAATTTCGGCAGACGACCTTCCAACCCCATCGCAGCCTTCATCGCTTTGTTGCGGGCGGGAGTGATGCGTTGGGCCAAACCCAGACCAAGATTTCTTAGCAGTTTAATCGGCAAAATGTCGTTACTAAATGACCGATAAAACACATCCATTAAGGTCATCATTTTCAGATTCTCGTTGCGGCGCATCGCTTCGTAACGCTGCAACACCGCCAGATCTGCGATGTCCTTGCCGCGTTTGCGGGCATCGACCAGTATTTCCGCCAGCGCCGCAGCATCCAGCAAGCCGATATTGACGCCCTGGCCGGCCAATGGGTTAATCATGTGCGCTGCATCGCCCACCAGAGCCACACCTCGCTTCACGTAGCTTTGCGCATGCTGCCGCTTCAGTGGGAAACTCGCAACACCCAACACCTGCTTGACCTCGCCCAGACAATCGGGAAAAGCCGCTACCAGCTCATCCCGTAATTGCTCGTAAGACAAGGCTTGTAAACGTCGAACTTCATCGGGGGATTGATACCAAACGATGGAACCGTAATTGCCTGTCAACGGCAAAAAGGCTTGCGGACCGCTGGACACAAAACGCTGCCAGGTGATGTCCTGCTGCGGATAGGCGGTTTCTATGTAAATCACTAGGGCATGCTGGTTATAATCCCAACTGGTCACGCCCAAGCCTACCGCCTGCCTGACTCGCGACTGTCCGCCATCTGCCGCAACCAGCAACTTTGCCTGAAGCACGCGACCGTCCGCTAATACCAACTCCGATTCGCGACCATCGTAATTTATTTTGGTGATGGTTTGCGGCATCAGTAATTCGATATTGTCAAAACTTGGCAGCCTATCCAATAATGCCAGCTGGGTGATGCGATTTTCGACAATATAGCCCAGCTCGGGATAGCGAATGTCATCGCTGTTAAAGGTGGTGTCGCCGGCCGTTTCCCAAACCCGCATGCGCTTAAACGGACAATAGCGCCGTGACGTCACACCTTCCCAAGCGCCAACAGCTTCCAGAATGTTTTTCGAGGCGATACTTAAGGCTGAAACCCTTAAATCATGTGGCTGCTCGCTGGAAAAAGCTTCTGGAACCTGCGCTTCTATCACAGCTACTTTTAACTCGCTGCCGCCCAGGCAACAAGCCACGGCGGCACCCACCATTCCCCCGCCGACGATCACCACATCAAATTGTTCTTTCATATTTCTTCACAAAGTTTTAAAACTAAAGGCCAGACGAGAGAACGACGCCGCCATTGGCTTTACGAAATGACAGAGGCCGCGCAACATGGTAGAATTACAAAGTTTCGCCAACTGAAATTCCGAAGTTAATTAGGGGTTCTCGCCGCATAGGACGACTCTAACACGCAGCAGGCAGAAAAACCATAAACGGCACTATCGGTAAGGAAAATACCGGCTAGCGCATTTAATCAGTAAGAGAGGATCTGGATAGCAATGATTAAAAACGCCCAGAAAATTAACGCAATACACATGCTTTACGACGCTGATCTCTCCCAGGATAGCTGCGGTGTCGGATTTATCACCCGCAAAGACAGCAAACAGACCCACGAGCTCCTAGTCAAGTCACACGAAGCCTTGTGTACGATTCCGCATCGCGGCGGCATGAGCGCGGAAGGCATAGGCGACGGCGCCGGCGTTAATATCGATTTGTCTCTGAAGTTTTTCCGTAAGGTCACAGGGAATGATGACCTGGAACTGGGACAATTCGGCGTAGCCAACTTTTTCTTCCCGGAAGATCACGCCCATTACGATTCTGAAGCACAAAAGCTGGTCGAAGAACAATTTCTGCAATTCGATCTGCCCATTATCAAATGGCGGGAAGTGCCTGTTGACAGCTCGGTGTTAAATGCGGCGGCGTTGCGCGCGCAATTACCGATCAAGCAGGTCATTTTCGGTCGCCCAAAATCCCTTAAAGATGCCAGTCACGAGGCTTTTGAAAGACATATTCAGTCCGCGCTGTTAACGATAGAAGCCAACGGCTTTACTCGCCCGGAACTGAAAGGTTTTTATCCGTTGTCGATGAGTTCCCGCACCCAGGTTTATAAAGGCCGCCTGAACTCGTTTGAAGTCATCCCCTACTTTGTCGACTTGTACGACGCCGACCACGAAATCAGCACACTGTTCTTCCATACCCGTTTTTCCACTAACACCGCGCCGGCGACGATGATGGCCCAGCCGTTTCGTTATATGGCGCATAACGGCGAGTTGAACACCGACAAGAAAAACCGCCTCAGCGAAAACGCCATTGCTCGGCAAAACAACAAACATGTCGTGTTTCCCTGCGGACAATCGGATTCCGGTCGCCTGGATCAAACCCTGACCCGCCGGATCAACGAAGATCAGCTGGATATCGTCACCGCCATTTTGGCAATGATGCCGCCAGCTTGGGAAAACGATACAACCTTATCGGCAGACGTGCGCGCCATGCTGGAATATTTCAGCCTATACGAAGAGAAAAACGACGGCCCGGCGGCGTTAATCTTCAATGACGGCATTCGCGTTGGCGCGCGCTTGGACCGCCTGGGCTTACGGCCATTGCGCTCAGTAGAAACCGCAGAGTACCTGGCGGTGATGTCCGAAGCCGGCCAGATCGATTTCCCACCCGAAAAAGTGCTGAGACGTGGCCGCATCGAGGCTGGCGGCATGCTGTATTTCGACCACAGCACCGGCAAGTCATATAACAGCCATCAAGTGATGGAGCGTTTGGCCAAGGAAAGAGACTATAAAGCGCTGCTGAAACAAAGTTGCATTCATATCAACGAATTGCCCAAAGTAGAGCTTGCGGAACTCAACACCGAGCATGAGCTGAATATCGACCAACGTCACACTGCTTATTCGCTGAACCAGGAAAGTTTTAAGTTTTTGCTGGACCCTATCCTGCAAACCGGCTTGGAAAAAGTCTCGGCGATGGGTTACGGGCTAACGCCGAACGCTTTGAGCGCGTCTGAAGGCGGTATGTCACGTTATTTCAGCCAACGCTTTGCTCAGGTTACCAATCCGCCACTGGACTCTCTGCGTGAAAGCGACGGCATGACCTTGCGCGTAGCCTTGGGTGCCAAACCGACTTTTGCACCGCAGAACAGCAAACAGCTGATGATCGAATCGCCGATCCTGCAACGCACTCAGCTGGAGCAGATTCGCAGACAAAGCCAAGTAAAAACTGCGACTATAGAGGCGCTATACACTCCGAACTTTGAAAATGCCGCGCAAAACGAACTGGCTTTGGAACAAGCTTTGCAAACTGTCTGCAAAGAAGTCGAACAAGCCGCGCGCAGCAATACCGGCATCATCATTCTGAGCGACGCCAATATCAGCAAAACCCAAGCCGCTATCCCTGCGCTGTTGACCATTGCCGCAGCCAATCAGCATTTAGTAAAACATGGCTTGCGCTTTAATAGCTCCTTGATCATGGAAACCGGCCAGGCAGCCAGCCCGCACGACGTGGCCACCATTCTGGGTTTCGGCGCATCCGCCATCTGCCCGCTCAGTGTCCATAACCGGGTAACTACCGAATACGCCGATCCGGCAGCCCAGCAAAAAGCGCTATACAGCTTTCAAAAAGGTGTCGAAAAATCGCTGATGAAAACCATGGGCAAATTCGGCCTGTGTACCGCTGAAAGCTATATCGGCGGCGAGTTTTTCGAATCCAATTACCTGGATACCGACGAACCGAAATTAAAACCGTATTTCCCCAACATCAATGCTTCCGTCGGCGGGGTGCGTTACAGTGACATCGCCGCCAGCGCAACGGAATGGCACCATAAGGCGCTATCCGTAAAAAGCGAAAACGATATTCCGTTTCTAGGCCTATTCAAAGAGCGTAACGAAGGTGCCGGCCACACGTTTGGCAACACGGCGGTGCGCGAATATATCAACATGACCGATGAAGCGATCATGTACATAGCGCCACAACAAGCGCCGGAAGCCAGCGATACGGCGTATTTGGATTTCGGCTATGAGAAACGCACACCGGCGCAAATTGACGCTTTCGGTATTACTCCGGCTTATCGCAGCTTTACCCACAATCTGGCTCAGGAGCGGGCGAACCGCCCAGCTGCTTTGCGCGATGTAATGGAGTTTCCGGCCGATGTCAGCGACGCTAACAGCAAAGCCGATTTTGATCGCCTTTTGGGCAGCCAGGATTTGCACGGTAACAATAATTACCTGATCCGCGGCCTGCACCTTGAGAAAACTAATGGTGTGGTTTTCCATATTCGGTTTACCGAGAACTCAAGCAAAGCGCGTCTGGAACAACTAGCTGAACATCTGAAAGGTCGTTTTGCCGGCAACGATTTCGGATTGACGGTTGAAGACGACAGTTTGAATCTACGAGCTAACGACACCGACAGTCTGATTTACAACTATCTGAGCAACATTCGCCCTACCCGCTCGCCGATAGCGCTGGATCAAGTTCAACCCGCCCATGAAATAACCCCGACATTCGCATCCGGCGCGATGAGTCACGGCGCGCTGCTGGCCGAAGCCCACGAAGCAGTGGCGCAAGGCACCAACATTGCCGGCGGCATGAGCAACTCCGGCGAAGGTGGCGAACATTCCAGCCGCTTTGGCACGATTCGCTCAAGTAAAATCAAACAGTTCGCTTCCGGCCGCTTCGGCGTCTGGGCTGGCTATTTGGCCGATCCGAATCTGGAAGAAATTGAAATCAAGATCGGCCAAGGCGCCAAGCCCGGCGAGGGTGGCCAATTACCGGCACCTAAAGTATCGGTGGAAATTGCTGCGCTGCGTGGCGGCACGCCCAAAGTAGAATTGGTCAGTCCGCCACCGCATCACGATACCTATTCCATCGAAGACTTGGGCCAATTGATCCATGACGCCAAGGCAGCCCGCGTCCGCGTGGTGGTAAAACTGGTTTCCTCGGAAGGCATAGGCACCATCGCAGTTGGTGTTGCGAAAGCTGGCGCCGATGTAATCAACGTAGCGGGCAACACCGGCGGTACCGGCGCGGCGGCTGTTACCAGCTTGAAAAACACCGGCCGCTCACCTGAAATTGGTATCGCCGAAGTCCATCAAGCGTTGGCTGCCAACGGTCTGCGCGATAAAGTCATTTTGCGTTGCAGTGCGGCTCATCAGAACGGTGCCGACGTCGTGAAATCGGCTATTCTCGGCGGCGATTCCTTCGAGTTCGGTACCACCGCGCTGATGATGCTGCGCTGCGTGATGGCGAAAAACT
Source organism: Methylomonas sp. 2F7 (assembly GCF_057126975.1). Classification (NCBI taxonomy): domain Bacteria; kingdom Pseudomonadati; phylum Pseudomonadota; class Gammaproteobacteria; order Methylococcales; family Methylococcaceae; genus Methylomonas; species Methylomonas sp. 2F7. The sequence goes on along the minus strand of NZ_CP195203.1, from coordinate 1,881,862 downwards.
GCAATATCCGCTGCCCGGCCGGTTTGACCACCGCCCACGAAGAATTCAAAGGCGACCCGCGCGTGTTGGCCCAGTTCTTTATGAACCTGGCCCACGAAGTGCGCGAAATCCTGGCTGACTTGGGTTACACCAGTTTGCAGGAAATTCGCGGTAAAACCGAGTTGCTGCATCTGATCGACCATCCGAGCATGGTCGGCCAAATTCACTTGCAAAAACTGCTGGCGGAAGTACCTGTTATCAAAATCGAGAAACCGATTTATCTGGAAAAAGATTTCGCGATCGACGATTTGATCTTCGCGCGCGTCAAATCGGCGTTGTTCGAAAAAGGTCAAAAACAAGTGGTCGTCGAAGGCAACGAGTTCAAGCTGAACAACCGCAACAAAACCGTCGGCGGTCAAACCGCAGTCGATCTGGAACGCTTGTTGACTTATGAACTCAGCCCGGAGCAAGTCGCTAAGTCGAACATCATCTATACCAACCAACACGGTCGCCGTTATTTAGCCGACGATACCATTATCGTCCGCACCCATGGTTCGGCAGGTCAAAGTTACGCCGCGTTCAACAACGACGGCATGCGTATGGAGCACACCGGCACCTGCAACGATGGCGTCGGCAAAACCGCTTGCGGCGGTACCATCGTTATCAAATCTCCCGGCGGCGGCTCCAAGTTGCCTGGCGAGAACGTGTTGATCGGTAACTTTGCACTATTCGGTGCGTCCGGCGGCAAAACCTTTATCAATGGCGAAGCCGGAGACCGTTTTGCAGTACGTAACTCCGGCGCGATGGCTGTCGTCGAAGGCGTCGGTGACTTTGCCTGCGAATACATGATTAACGGCGCGGTATTGAATCTGGGCGGTTTTGGTAAAGGCTTCTGCACCGGAATGTCTGGCGGTAATGCCTACCAATACGACCCTGATAATCGCTTACACGATTTGTATGACGACACCTCGGTATCGATACACAGTTTGACCGATGACACCGATGTAGCAAGTAGTCATGAGCAATTCATTTTGTACATGCTGGAGCAACATGTTGAACATACCGACTCGGAAAAAGCCCAGGCCATTCTGGCTAATTGGACCAACGAGCGTCAGCACTTCAAATTTGCCTTGCCGCTCTGGTTAAACCGCACGCAAACGGCCGAATACCTGAGCAAAGCTTTGGATCGCAAAGCTATGATCGAAGAATTGTCTGTGGCATTTGCACAAAAACAAATCGAGCAAATCAAACAGGCTTACAAAAACGACACACCACTGTTCGACGGTGCTATCCCCGGTTACGGCGAAACCGACACCGATCTCACTTTGAAACTGATCAACAGCTATGCGGTGATCGATAAAGCGCAGCAAATTGCCCGCGATCAACTGAATAAAGCCGGCCAACCTGCAACCGAAGCCTTAGTTGATAAACATGCTTACAAGTTAGTCATGGAACGTCCGCGCAAACTGCAAGACGCGCTGATTAAAAATATCCGCGAAGCTTACAGCCAATACGATGACGGCCAGTTAGCGGCGTTGATGGCGGAAAAACGCCTGAACGACTACAAAACCACGCTGATGCTGCGCGACGTGCAAAGCATTTACTCGATCGGCTCCACGGCCTGGATCATCGAACAGGATAGATTCAATCGTGTCGCTTTGGCCGGCCTGCCGTCCATCGATAAAAATCTGGCGAGCTTGGAAAGCCTGTCTATCGTTAAAGACATGCTGGAAAGCGCGTCCGCCTAAGCCCATGGAGGGTGCCTGCCACGCCCCCTCCACACCGCGATTGGCAAGAACCAAATACAGTGACTGGACAGCCTGACACCTGTCCACAGATGGTAATGAAATGAAAGCACCTTTTATCCCTCAAAACGCTCCTTACAGTGACACCCAACGCGCCTGGCTAGGCGGCTTTTTCGCCGGCATGCACAGCCACATGCTGCATAGCGCCGGCAGCGTCAATCAAGCCGACGCCCGTACCTTGCACATCCTTTATGGCACCCAGACCGGTAACTCCGAGTCTCTAGCCAACGACGCAGCCAACGCGGCTAAAAAGCACGGTTTGCAACCCGTGGTTAAAAGTATGGATGAAATTGAAATCGGCCAATTGCCGCAAATGCAGTACTTGTTGATCATTACCAGCACATATGGCGAAGGCGCGATGCCGGACAACGCGGAAATGCTGTGGGAAGCCGCGAATAGCGATGCGGCTCCGAGCCTGGAAAATGTCAATTATTCGGTATTGGCTTTGGGTGACACCAGCTACGACTTGTTCTGCCAGGCCGGCATAGACTGGGATAACAAATTGGCGGCTCTAGGCGCCAAACGCCTGTTCGACCGCGTCGATTGCGATGTGGATTTCGAAACGCCGGCGGAAAAATGGCTGAGCGAAGTGATTCCGTTGATGGCGGAAGGTGCCAGCACAGTTGCGGTTGTCGATACCGAAACCCAACCTGCCAAATCGGTGTACAACCGCAAAAATCCGTTTCCGGCCAAAATGCGCGTCAACCGCATCGTCACGGCATTGGATTCGTCGAAAGAAACTCGGCATTACGAAATTTCCATTGATGGCTCCGGCCTCAGTTACGAAGCGGGCGATGCCTTGTGCGTAATCCCGACTAACTGCCCGGATCTGGTCGCGCAAATTGTCAAAGCCATCGGTTGCACCGGTGCAGAAGATGAACCGGTCAATGGCGAGCTAATGAAGCTGTCGGATGCTCTGCGTACGCATTTCGAGATTAAATTACCCGGCAAAGAGCTGATTGAAGAAATCGCCAGCCGTTCCGGTGATCAGGAGTTGAACGCTTTACTATTATCCGGCGATAAGGAAAAGCTGGCCGATTATCTGTGGGGCCGCGACATACTCGACCTATTGCTGCAATTCCCCGGGGTAGAGTTTTCCGCCGCCGAATTTTTGCGTTTATTAAAACCGCTACAACATCGCGCCTACTCCATATCCTCCAGTGGCAAGAAACATCCGGACAGCGTGCATTTGACCGTCGCGAGTGTGCGTTACGACGCGCACGGCCGCCAACACAAAGGCGTCTGCTCCACCTATCTGGCCGATTTAGTTAATGAAGAAAGCGATGTGCGGATATTCTTCACTCCCAACAACAACTTCCGCGTGCCGGCCGATGATAGTTTGCCGATGATCATGGTTGGACCAGGCACCGGTATCGCGCCGTTCCGCGCTTTTCTGCAAGAACGCGAATTCCGTAAAGCCCCTGGCAAAAACTGGTTGTTTTTCGGTGATCGCAATGCCTCCACCGATTTCATCTACCGTGACGAAATCGAAGCAATGCAAACCAGCGGCCTGTTGACCAAGCTGGATTTGGCTTTCTCGCGCGACCAAGCGGAAAAAATCTATGTGCAAGACCGCATGAAAGAGCATGGTGCCGAACTTTATGCCTGGTTGGAACAAGGCGGCTACTTCTTCGTCTGCGGCGATGCTTACCGGATGGCGAAAGACGTCGATCAAGCCCTGCACGACGTGATTCGCGAGCACGGCAAAAAAACTCTGATCGAGGCGGTAGAGTACGTTAACCAACTGAAAAAAGATAAACGCTACGTCAGGGACGTTTATTGATCTAACATGATGTGAATGGGTACGTCTGTCGACGTACCCGTAACAGTTCCTCTAATCCCATCCACCTGAGCTTCCATGCCTTTCACACCTTTCCACATGGGGCCCGGCACAGCAATCAAAGCGGTTTGCGGCAAATATTTCAGCTTGACGGTGTTCGGATTTTCCCAGGTGATAATGGATATAGAACCCCTGGTGCGCATGGTCCGCGGGGATAGTGTTTTACATGGTGTGACTCACACCTATCTTGGCGCAATCTGTATTGGCGCGTTTTCTGTATTGGTCGGCAAACCGTTTTGCGCTTCCTTATTACGGTTTTGGAATGCCGGCCTTGAACCAAAATACCTGCGTTGGCTCAGTACCCAAGCCGATATCTCATGGACACCCGCCATTGCTGGTGCCTTTATCGGCACGTTTTCTCATGTGTTGCTAGACAGTGTGATGCATGCAGACATGCAGCCATTTGCCCCCTTCAGTATTAGCAACGCACTGTTGGATTTTATACCGGTGGGTTTTCTGTATCTTATTTGCCTGTTTTTAGATAGTGTCGTCATAAGATAGTCGCCCAAAGAGATATACAGCGGATTTGTACGGCGGCCAAGAATGATGCTGTGTTTTTAGCGTAGCGGGTAGCGATGCCTCGCCAGCGCTTGAGGTGCAAGAATGCGTTTTCCACCAAGTGCCGAAGCCTGTAAAGCTCCCGGTCGTATTCGCGAAGTTGTTTGCGATTTTGACGCGGCGGTATCACAACCGTCATATTGCCCGCTTCGGCTTGGGCGACGATAGCATCGCTGTCGTAACCTTTGTCCGCCAACAGATGTTGAGCATCCAGGCCATCGATCAAGGTTGGAGCCTGTGAACAATCCGCAGTGGTACCTGCTGTAACAAATATTCTGACCGGCATACCATGCGCATCCACGGCCAGATGTATCTTACTATTGAGCCCCCTTTTGTGACCCCCATGTCCTGGTTGCCGCCTTTTGCCCCCGCGGCATGCGGGTGAACCTTGATGTGACTGGCATCGATCATCAGCCATTCATAGTCGGGTTCGGTCACCAGTTGTTCCAGCAACGCTTCCCAGACGCCTTTATCTCGCCAGCGGCAAAAGCGGCGATGGGTGTTTTTCCAATCGCCATAGTCGGGCGGCAAGTCGCGCCACGGCGCACCGGTGCGTAAAATCCAGAAAACGGCATTGATAAACAAGCGGTTATCACAGGCTTTACCGCCCCAGGCACCTTCGCGGCCAGGCAAGCGGGGTTCCAATATTTGCCAAACTCGATCCGATATATCGTGTCGGCGATATGCTGATTTCCCCATCTTTTTCCTTCAAAATTATTGAGATAGCGCAATTATCTCATAATCTTGTGACGACACTATCTAGGCGTCTTCGGGGTTTTTACTATCTTGCTGGTTTGGGCTTGGCGCAAGTGGTCTATCGACGTTTGATCATCGATAGCCCGCATCTAGCCCAACAATGCCACCTACACGGCAGCCGAACTAGATGCGGGAAACCCTAAGTAGGGCTTAATCGATAGTCATCCGTTGTCCGCTTTTTTTCAACTTTTTCGCCAAATTTAGCGTCAATATACCGTTCTCGTAACGGGCCTTGCTGGCCGCTTCGTCGATCTCGGCCGATAGTTGAAAACTGCGCGATACTTCACCGAAATAGCGCTCGCTACGCAGCAATTTATCGTCTTTATTTTCCGAGTCCATCTGGTTAATTTGCGCGCGGATTGCAACCACATTGCCGTCGATATCCACATGGATATTCTCTTTACCGGCACCTGGAATTTCGGCTTGGACGATAAATTCGCCGGGGTTTTCCTTCACATCAACCTTGATCTGGGCTGGCAAACCATCCCCATGCAGCGGCTTGATGTAATAACCGGGATTGACATCGCGAAACAGTTCGTCAAACAGACCGCGACTAACAAATGGGCTTAAGTTACTCATGTCGATTCTCCTCTTTGTTGCATGTAAAAACCTGAATGTCTCTATGCGAATATGGTGTTAGACCACAAAAAATTCAAGAGGAAGACACTTCAAAAACAACGGATAATCGTTGCAAAAAATCACTTAAAGAACTAGCGGTGCGTTAGCTATTTCATTGGGATTTTCATTATCGAACGCCGGAAAATGCTGTTGCAATTGCGTAGTGATATGGGCAATCCCCTCAATCACGCCTGATTCGAATCGACCTGCCCTAAACTGGGCTTCCATCTGTCTGCAAACCCCTGCCCAAACCGCTTCTCCGACTCTGGCATGTATACCGCGATCAGCGACAATCTCAACATCATGATCAGCGAACAGCAAATAAATCAGCACACCGGAGTTATTCTCGGTATCCCAGATTCGGCATTGTGAAAATACCTCAAGCGCGCGTTCTCTCGGCGTAACACCTTGCAATAACTCGCTTATCTCCAACGCACATTCCACGACAAAACGGATTTCGCCCAAGTGCGATGCTTCGCTATCGGCAATCGCCGCTTCAATGGCTTGCAAACTGCGTTTGGGAAACGCCAAGCGCACGCGCCAAGGACCGCTGACAATATGCTTAATAAATCTAATCACTTGCATGGTCTACCATCTCCCCGATGCACCACCGCCGCCAAAACCCCCGCCTCCACCGGAGAATCCGCCGCCCGGCCCGCCGCCAAAGTCGTCATCGTCGTTAAAATTATCGTTTTGTCGGCCTCGAAAAGCGCGCCTGCCATTGCTGAGCGAAACCATAAACGCAAAAAATGCCGCAAGACATGCAACCAGCCAACCTGCATTCAATAGCCAAGCGAGAATGCCGACCACGCTTCCATTGATTATCCCGCCGAGAAAGCTTCCAAACAAAGTCCGCAAAATCCAACCACCAGCCACTGCGAGAAACACCAAGAGTGGTAGTAAGCGTTGCACTCGGCCATCAACAAAGGATGCTTGAGGGGCAGGCAGTGGCACACCATCAAATATTCCAATCAAGCTATCGATGCCGGCATTGATTCCTGCGGCATAGTCGCCCTGCCGAAAATACGGGATCATGATGTCATCGATAATCCGCTTGGCCAACACATCCGGCACCACGCCTTCCAAACCATACCCAACTTCTATACGCGTGGCGCGATCATCCTTGGCCAGCAACATTAGTATGCCGTCGTCGACACCCTTGCGGCCCAGACGCCATTGTTCGACCACACGAATAGCATATTGCGCAATGTCTTCCGGCTGAGTACTGGCCACGATCAATATCGCAATCTGGCTGCCTTTTTGTTGCTCAAAAGCCTGTAAGCGCTGTTCCAGCGTAGTTTTTTGTTGGGCGGACAGGGTGGCGGTCAGATCGGTTACGCGCTGCTCAAGATTCGGCACGGCTTGTTCGGCAATTACAGCCTTCGCAAACAGGCACCACACCAGCAAAACGGCAGCCACAAACCCTGGAAACGCGGCAGACATCCGCACGTTATTTACCAAAATCGACCACCGGTGCGGTGGATATGGCTTTTTCGTTTTCAACCGTAAACGAGGGCTTGGTTTTGTAGCCAAACAGCATCGCGGTCAGATTGCTGGGGAACGAGCGCACCGTGATGTTGTAATCCTTGATCGCGGCGATATAACGATTACGCGCCACGGTGATGCGGTTCTCCGTGCCTTCCAGTTGCGCTTGTAAATCGCGAAAATTGGTGTCGGCTTTTAATTGTGGATAGTTTTACGATACCACCATCAAGCGGGACAAGGCCGAGCTCAATTCACCCTGCGCCGCTTGAAACTTGGCAAACGCCTGTTCATCGTTCACCAATTCCGGTGTTACTTGCATGCTGCCCACTTTGGCGCGCGAGGCCGTCACCGCTTCCAAGACTTCCTTTTCATGGCCGGCGTAAGCTTTTACCGTATTCACCAGATTCGGCACCAAATCCGCGCGGCGTTGATATTGATTCAGCACCTCCGCCCAACCGGCATTGATTTGTTCGTCTTGCGTTTGAAAGGTGTTGTAACCGCAACCGGGCAGCATCAAGGTCACGATTAAAAGATAAATCGTTACTATTTTTTGCATCGTCCACTCCGTGAATAGGGAAATTTTAATTGATGGCAGGAGCATAACACGTAGCTACTTGCGCAACGAAAAGCGTCAGACTAATGTCCTTATGCCAGCATCCGCAAAACCAATAGCCGGTTATTGGCGGGCATGGCATGGTCGGCCTCTAATTTCAAGCCAGTATTTTTGGCCAAGCGCATGATCTCTTCAAAATCCTTTATCCCGCTCGAAGCATCCCGTTCTTTCAACCACAAATCAAATCGAGCATTGCTTTCGCTTGTATACGCGCCGGCGTAATTGAATGGACCGTAGATACACATCGTCGCCTCGGGCCCCAGATAAGCTCCCAGCCGATCAAATAGGAGCCGTACTTCGTCGCTACTCATGATATGCAGGGTATTCGCGGTAAATACCGCATCGATTCGTTCGCATGGCCATAGCGTATCCGCCACATCCAAGCTTAGCGGCGGCAGTAGATTAGCCAGCTGCGCCTCGTCCCGCCATAAATGGATACCCGGCAGATTCTCCGGCCTATCGGTAGGTTGCCATGCCAAATGCGGCAGATTCTCGGCAAAATGGACTGCGTGCTGCCCAGTACCGCTACCTATTTCCCAAACAATGGTCGGTTGGCTAAAGACCGTTTTGATAATGTCTAAAATCGGTGCCTTGTTGTTCTCGCAAGCTTGGGAAAATGGTTTCTGTATCGTCATCAGCAATGGTTTGATGGTATTTTGATGCTTTAACTCTACTGTGATTAAAAATGGAAGTAAAACAAATCGACAGCATGGCGCAAATCGACGCCGCGGATTGGAATCAGCTGTGCGGACTCGACTATCCTTTTTTACGCCATGAATTTTTATCCGCCCTCGAACAAAGCGCGGCGGTTTGCCCGCAAACCGGTTGGGAAGCCACGCATTTACTGGTCATAGACAATCAGAAATTACAGGCAGCGTTACCGCTGTATTCGAAAACCCATTCCTGGGGCGAATACGTATTCGATCAGCAATGGGCCCAAGCTTACCAGCAGCATGGACTGGCCTATTACCCAAAATTAGTCAGCGCCATCCCCTTTACCCCCTGCCAAGGACAGCGACTGCTATTCGCACCGGAAGCCGATCAAACCGCTGTCTGCGCCTTATTGTTCGGTTTTATCCAACAACTTGCCGAGCTACGCGGCGTTTCCTCCTGGCATTGTTTGTTTCCCGAACATTCCCAGCTTGAGCAGCTGAAATCCTTAGGTTTAAGCGTCAGGGAAGGCGTGCAGTTTCAGTGGTTTAATCGCAACTACGCTACGTTTTCGGACTTTTTACAGACCTTGAGCGCCGATAAACGCAAGATGATCAAACGCGAACGGCGCCGGGTAGCCGAGCAAGGTATTCAAATGCAACGCATCGCCGGGCCCGATGTTTCCGACGCCCAATGGCAGGTGTTTTTCCGGTTTTACGCGTTGACCTATCTTAAACGCAGTTCCGAACCTTATCTCAATCCGGCATTTTTTAAGCAAATCGCGCAAACCATGCCCGAACAATTAATGCTGGTTCTGGCGATTAAAGATGATACCTACGTCGGCGCGGCCTTGAGTTTTATCGGTGCGAATACCCTATATGGTCGCTATTGGGGCTGCCAAGCGGAATATAACGCCCTGCATTTCGAAGCCTGCTATTACCAGGGCCTGGACTACTGCATAGAACACGGTTTGGCCCGCTTCGATTCCGGCGCGCAAGGCGAACACAAAATCTCCCGCGGCTTCGAGCCGGTCACCACCTACTCCGCTCATTGGTTAAAGGATGCCGGCTTTGCCAAGGCCGTGGCGCAATTTGTAGACAGGGAAAAACAGGCAATTCAGCATTACAAACAAGATGCGGCGAGTTATCTGCCGTTTAAACGCCTACCTTAACAATCTAACGCCGTCAGCCTTTTTCCAGCTCGGTTTGACAAGACAAACAATATTTACAAGCAATCGCCTGACGCCGCGCTTCCGGAATCGGCTCGCCGCATTCCTCGCAATGCGTGGCGGATTCACCGGTATAAATGGCTTTACGCGTCTCGGCGACAAAAAGCTCGGTCATCTTGTCCATTCTTTCCAAAATCGCATCGGTACCACCCGCCCAGGCCGTGGACATTATTGCTGCTCCTGACTACACATAGTTTTCTGCTTAACGATGGGATTCCACCCATACACCAAAATCCTCGAACGGCATCGGTTTGCTAAACAAGTAACCCTGCGCCAGGTCGCATTGATAACTGCTGAGTTTATCCATGATTTCCTGAGTTTCCACACCTTCGGCGGTGACCTGCAACCCCAGGTTGTGCGCCAAGTTGATGGTGGCTTTGACGATCACCGCATCGTTTTCACTATGCAATAAATCGACAACAAAGGATTTATCGATTTTTAATTCCGTCAACGGCATGCGTTTTAAGTAGGCCAGTGACGAATAGCCGGTGCCAAAGTCGTCAATCGACAATTTGTAGCCCATTTCATTCAGACGCTGAATCACCTCCATTGCCCGCTCCGGATCGGTCATGATAGAGCTCTCGGTAATTTCCAACATCATCCAGCCGGGTTTGATGTTAGCTGCCGCCGCCACACCCGCCATCACATCCGGCAGTTCCGGATCGTGTAAATCCTTGGCGGACAGATTGACTGAAATAATCAAATCCCAGCCGCGCTTGCGCCATTCCGCGCAATGCTTGAATGATTGTTTCAGAACCCATGCGGTCAGATGCTTGATCACCCGGGTTCTTTCCGCCATCGGAATAAATTCATCCGGCGAAATAAAGCCGTGTTTGGGATGCTGCCAACGTACCAAGGCTTCCGCGCCGTAAACGTGCCCTGTTGCCACCGACACTTTGGGCTGATAGTAAATATGTAATTGCTCTTTTTCGATGGCCTGGCGCAGCTCGCTCATTAAGGTCAGGCGGCGCGGACTATGATCATCGTAAGATGGCGCGTAAGTGGTGTAACCTTCGTGCGATTGGCCGGCAACGAACAATGCCACACCGGCTTTTTGTACCAGGGTATCCACATCGTCGCCATGCTCGGGAAAATTAACGATACCGATATTGCTGTGAATCACCAGACTCAGTCGCTCGACTTTAAACGCAGGATCCAGAGCCGCCTGGATATTTTTCGCCAAGGTGAGGCCGGCAATTTCGTTATCCACCGCCGACAACAAGACGCTAAAAATATTGCCGTCTATGCGGGCAACGCTATCGGTGCCCAACACGACGCTTTGTAAACGCGTGGCGATCTGTTTCAAGATCAAGTCACTGCTGTTGCGACCCAGCGTATCGTAAACTTCCTTAAAATTGGCCACTTCCACCAACAGGATCGACAGCATTTTGTTTTGGTTGCCGGCGGCTAAAATCGCTTGTTCCACCCGGTCGTAGAACAACACCCGGTTCGGCAAATCCGTTACCGAATCGTGGGTAGTGGAATAACTGACTTGTTTTTCTAATGATTCGGCGCGAGAACGCAGTTCCTGGGTCTGGTCCAAAATCATCGCCCCGGCTTGATAAGCGATGACCGAGCTGGAATATTGGCCCCAAAATCCAAAAATGAATGGTAGCGCTTCAAGCATCCACAGACCGTAGTTTTCGGTTTGCGCTTTGATGATGCCGTTTAAGGAGATTTCGCCGACGTAGTAATAACTCAACGCCAACAGTGCGCTGACAATGCTGGCAATCGCAATAGCCACGCCTTGATAAGTGGTTTTAGATACCTCGCTTTTCAGCACGCGAACATTTTCGTTCAGTATGTTTTTTGCGGGTATCATCGTTTTTCCAGCTTCTGTTTAATAAATTCGCTATCTTCGTTTAGCTTGCGCAGGCCAAGCTTTACAAGCGATCGGCCTCGACAAAACTTCCTAAATATAGTTAGCCAAAGCGTTAATTACAAACTCTAGCCGATCAAATGACCATTTCCGCCTGAAGCAATTTAATCTGGTCTCTAACACGTGCCGCATCTTCAAATTCCAAGTTTTTCGCATGCTGATACATTTTTTCTTCCAGCTGTTTCAAGGCTTTCGCGGCCTGTTTCGGTGTCATCGCCTTGTAATTGCCGGCAGGTTCTGCGACTTTTGCTCTAGCGTTAGAAATGGAACCACCGGAGCCGGGAATAGCCAACTCCAGAATATCCGTCACCGATTTGAAAATGGTTTTCGGCTCGATATTGTGTTCTTTATTAAACGCTATCTGTTTATTGCGGCGGCGTTCAGTTTCGTCTATAGCCAATTGCATCGAGCGCGTGATTTTATCGCCGTAAAGTATCGCCCTGCCGTTGGCATTCCGCGCCGCCCGGCCTATGGTTTGTACCAGCGACACCAACGAGCGCAGGAAACCTTCCTTATCTGCATCCAAAATCGCCACCAGCGACACTTCCGGAATATCCAAGCCCTCGCGTAATAAGTTAATGCCGACCAATACGTCGAACACGCCCAACCGCAAGTCGCGGATAATCTCCACGCGCTCCACGGTTTCGATATCCGAATGCAGATAACGCACCTTGACGCCATGTTCCATCAAATAATCGGTCAAGTCTTCCGACATGCGCTTGGTTAAGGTGGTGACCAACACGCGTTCCTGGACTGCGGTGCGTTTGGTGATTTCCGACAATAGATCGTCAACCTGGCTGGTCGCCGGGCGTACCTCGACGATGGGATCGACCAGACCGGTGGGGCGCACTACCTGCTCGACCACCGCGCCGGAATGTTCTTTTTCATAAGTGCTTGGTGTCGCCGACACATAAATGCGCTGGCCGCAGATTTGCTCGAATTCCTCGAATCGGAGCGGCCGGTTGTCCAAGGCCGATGGTAAGCGAAAGCCGTATTCCACCAAGGTTTCCTTGCGCGAACGGTCGCCCTTGTACATCGCGCCGATCTGCGGCACTGTGACGTGGCTTTCGTCGATAATTACCAAGGCATCGTTAGGCAGATAATCGAACATGGTCGGCGGCGATTCGCCATCCGCACGATTAGACAAATGCCGGGAGTAATTCTCGATACCGGAGCAATAGCCCACTTCCATGATCATTTCGATGTCGAACAGCGTGCGCTGTTCCAGGCGTTGCGCTTCCACCAATTTGTGATTGTCGCGCAATTGTTCCAAACGTTCGGCCAATTCGATTTTGATTTTCTCTACCGCACTGAGTAATTGGTCGCGCGGCGTGACGTAATGGCTTTTTGGATAGAGCGTGAAACGTGCCAAGCGCTGCGTGACTTCGCCGGTGAGCGGATCAAACATCGACAAGCGCTCGATTTCGTCGTCGAACAACTCAATCCGCAAGGCCTGTTCTTCCGATTCGGCCGGAAACACATCGATCACTTCGCCGCGCACTCGATAAGTGGCGCGGCGCAGTTCGGTATCGTTGCGGGTGTACTGCATCTCAGCCAAACGCCGCAGAATATCGCGTTGCTTGATCATATCGCCGCGCACCAGATGCAAGACCATCTGGAAGTAGGACTCCGGCTCGCCCAAGCCGTAAATCGCCGAAACGGTGGCCACCACGATGGTATCGCGCCGTTCCAGCAAAGCTTTGGTAGCCGACAAGCGCATTTGCTCAATATGCTCGTTAAGTGAGGCGTCCTTGTCGATGAAGGTATCAGAGGCCGGGATATAGGCCTCGGGCTGATAGTAGTCGTAATAGGAAACAAAATACTCGACGCTGTTTTCCGGAAAAAACTCCTTCATTTCGCCGTATAACTGCGCCGCCAGCGTCTTGTTGGGCGCCATGATCATCGCCGGGCGCTGGGTTTGCTGGATCACATTAGCGACGGTAAAAGTCTTGCCCGAGCCGGTCACACCCAATAAGGTTTGATGCAATTCACCGTCGTTGATGCCTTCCACCAGCGCCGCGATGGCGGTGGGCTGGTCGCCGGCCGGTTGATAGCGACTTTGGATCTTGAACGGTTTATGCGCCGGCCCCTTTTTTTGCGGCCGCGCTTCTTCCACACCCAGAATGCCAGTGATCGCCGACTGACTGATTTCCATACGTCGCTTATCGCTCAAATTCTCCACCCTCTGAAATTTGGTTCAACACCGGCTTATTTACAAGCCGTTTCCGGCTGGTCGTATCCCAGGGTATCCAGCTCGGTCTTCGGATGCAAAAATCCTTCGACCGGCGCCACACTGACTAAAGAACGCGGTGCGGCCAATAATACCGGTTGCCGCAGTTGACCGTCCCAAGGACGAAACGACAAGGGCACGCCTTTATAACCCTGCAATGCAAACGCCGTGGAGAACATATATTCCTTGATGGCTTGGGTTTGATTCGATTTACTGCGGACGCTGGCCTCGCCTATCGCCCGCACCGCCAGATAGGCCGCATAATCTTCCTCTTCCATCCAGCGACCGGCCGTGTCCTTGAAGCGATTTTGCAATTGCACCGCGCCCCATTGTTCATGAGTTCTATGCCAAGCGGTGGCGATCAAACCCTGGGTACCGATCACCGGCCGCGGTTTCCAGGTCCGGTAATCCAGATATTCGCCAAACAAGCCCTGTTCGTCGGCCACCACCAACACATCGTAATCATCCACTTGGGTAAAAACCGGCACGTCGGATTGCGCGGTACGGCGGGCGTCGTAATCGTTGGTCCAGGCTTTTTCAGCGACCAGTTTGATACCAAACTTCTTGGCCGCGCGTTTAATGGCTGCGGCGTAGAGTTTGTCTTCCGGCGTGGCGCCTACCACCAAAAACCAGTTTTGCCAGCGTTTTTTCAGCATATATTGCGCCAGCGCATCGGCACGCATGGCCCGGCTGGGTAATATGTGCAAAACCTGATGGCGGCAATCCGTATTACGTAATTCGTCGTCGCTGGTAGCGGCATCGAACAGCAATTTGTTTTTCGCCACCGGCAAGTCGGCGAGCTTGTTTAGTTGGTCAGGCTGCACGTTCAACACCACCAAACCAACATCGTCGCCTAATTGGTTGAAGGCCTGCTGTAAATCGCCGCCAACCGGCACCACAACTTTCTTTAATTCGTAGTGCTGGCCGGTAAATTGCCCGGTGGTATTATTGTCGGCAATCGCCAATTCGGCACCGATCTGGCCTTTGTTCTGGATAAACGGATCAAGATTGGACAAGGCCGCCGGCGCAGCTCTTTCCTGACTGAAATAGCCGATTTTGACTACCTGCTTGGCAGGCTCGGCGGGCTTGGTGACCTGCGGTTTGGCCGGAACGGCTTTCTTGGCAGTCGCGGCAATTGCGCCGCTGCTTGGCAACGCGACAAGCCAACAAAAATAAACTGAAATAAGCGCGATTTTTTTCATAATCCGATACGGAACGACATAAAAGCGTTATTTTAACGGATTCGGTTCGGCCGGGCTCTGTCAATAATCGTCCCGCTCTATTGAATTTTAGTGGTTTAACATCAATACTTAGCCACCTTTACATTCGCCGCGTTTGCCATGTCTGAGCCAGATTTCTCTTTAGATTTTCTCGATCAAGAGGTCACGATTGATAGCTCATGGTCTAACAAGCGTAGTGCGGTTCGCTATCGACGCAACGACATCCGTGCCGCCGTTAAAGTCAAAAGCATCTGGTTTCCACGCTTGTTTCCGGTCGTGTTGCGGGATGTCAGTAGCCGTGGCGCGGCGATATTCAGCGAGAAAAAACTCGGCAAGAATAAGCGCATATTCCTGTATTTACTGTTCGCCGACGGCAAGCGTTTTGATATCTCCGCACTTGTTGTACATTGCGACCGGGAAAACGGCCGTTACGGCATCAAGTTCGACAACATTGAAAAACATTTAGCAGAGCATTTACTGCATACCCAAACCGATCTGCTATTCAGCTAACAGCAAAATAATATGCCGATACTCAGTGAAATTTATATATACCCGGTCAAATCGCTGGCCGGAATTCAAGTAGAACACTGGCCGGTGGACCACAAAGGCTTGCTGTACGACAGAAAATGGATGCTGATAGACAGCGAGAGACAGTTCCTCAGCCAACGCCGTTTACCGAAAATGGCGTTGATTAAAACCCGCATTGCAGATCAACAACTGATTTTGTCGGCACCCAACCAAGCGGATCTAGCGCTGCCATTGCAATCAAACGACGGCGATGACATTGAAGTGGTGGTCTGGCACGACCGTTGTATAGCTAAGACCTGCGGCGATGACGCCGATGCTTGGTTAAGCGATTTTTTACAAACCGATTGCCGGCTGGTTTACCAAACCGATAACGATATTCGCAAGGTCGATCCTAACTATGCGTTGGACAGCGACCAAACGTCTTTTTCCGACGGCTTTCCGTTTTTGATCGTGTCGGAGAATTCCTTAAACGCCCTTAACCAAGCCATGCCGGTGACAATTGACATGATTCGCTTTCGGCCGAACCTGGTCGTCACCGATTGCGATAGCTATGCCGAAGATACTTGGCGACGGCTTAGCATCAACGATATTGGTTTTAGATTGCCCAAACCCTGCTCGCGCTGTTCGGTACCCACCATAGACCCGCTAACCGCCGAAACCGGCAAAGAACCCTTGACGACGCTGAATCGTCTGCGCAAATGGCAAAACAAAGTCTATTTTGGGCAAAACGCCTTGCACGATAACCCCGGCAGCTTGTCAGTCGGCCAGACAGTGCTGATCGACGAAATCGGCGAACCGCAGCCTCCGCTATCCTTAACATAGAAAATCCCATACTTTCACTACTCCCCAGCGATAGCCGGTTCGGCTAAAACGGCATCAATGCGGGTATCCGCGCATTTGGTTGCTGCCAATTTAGATGTTTTTTTACCTGTTTGTTGGAGCTATTTGCCTCGCTAACTGGGGCTTTTGAATTTAACATCAGCCAGCAGATAAAGCCTTCTAATACCTATTTAGTCATTGGTATTTTTAGGCTAAAAAGCCTACTTTCAATTACTAGCTCTATCGAGCGAACCAATAAATCAAACCCCGCCCCTACATAAAAACGATATTTCGTACCTCAAGCGACATATCGTGCCAAATCGCTCCCGCATCAATTGTACACGCTGGTTCTTCCAGCCAAGCATCGCCGTAAAACCCCTTAAAAAACATAAAGATAAATTATTTTCACGCATGAAATTAATAACTGGCACAAGAATTGGCTATTAATTCACGTAATACAATTTTTTGAATAAAACAGAAATAAGTTAGTTAAATTTATTTAGACATTTAGAAAATGGCATTTAGCAGCATGAAAAATTATTTTAATTGACTGCATTTAAATAGTTACTAGACACCTGTATTTTTTCATGCAACAGGTCATTAATATAAATATTTTTTCAGCAAAAAATGCCCATTAATAAATCACTAAATCTAATCAAATATAGAGGTATCAAGATGGAATCAATTAAATTTAAAAAGAGCTTCGGTAGCGATTTTAAGACCCTACCCTCAAACCACGCTAGCCGACTTTGCAATGTCGCATTGGCAGTTACAATGCTACTCGGCGCGCATTCCGGATCGGTGTCGGCCGCGGCTTTTGACAGCAATATTGTGATTCGCGGCTCGGCGGAGTTTGATAGTTCCGGCTCCCCGTCCGATCCTGTAAACGCTACCCAGGCGGGTTCGCTGACCAGCATTATCGCCGGCTCTACCTCCACGACCACACTGGTTGGCTCCACGATCACAGGCCCTGATCCGTTGTCAGGCACCTTAAGCCACATCGGCGACGGCTTTGGCATAAACTTAAGCGCTAGCGGCACTGGCGGCACCGAACCGTCGGGCATCAGCCCCCTGTTTGGCGACTATACCTTTTCGATTGAAAACAAATCGGCTGTGGATAGTTTTGTGGTGAACTTACAATTCCATTACAGCCATCAAGTCGAAGCAATCGATACCCGAGTGCTAAACGATAACGGTGAATTCGCCGAATCACAGATCGCCTTTTTCAAAGCAGATGGCAGCGAATTAGTATTTTCTAAAGTAGTCTCGGACACCCTTTTCGGTAACGAAAAATTCATACCCAGCTCTCCATTTACCGATATTGGTAGCGGCGTAGGCGGCGCGTTGTCAGACGTCGGCACCTTACTCTTGTCATTTCTGCTGAACCCAGGCGATTTAATCAGCTTTGGCGATAGCAATCCGGATCTTTTCGTATATGGCGGCGCCGACTCCGGCAGATTTTCGATAAACGCTTCCAGCCTAATTACAGTCGATTCGGTTACCAAACAAACCAACAACACAGTACCGGAACCGGAAACGCTTTGGCTACTGGCTGTCGGCTTAGTCTCAGTCCTTACCAGCAAACGTCGTCACTTAGCTTTCAATTAATTTCAATTCAACTCAAAGGTATTCGACATGTCAAAATCATTCAACAAACCACTCTTGAAACTGGCCGTGATAGCTATCACCGGATTACCGGTATCTGTCTCGGCTTGCGGCTCCGATCCCTTTCTGGGCGAGATTTGCACATTTAGCTTTAATTTCTGCCCTCGCGGTTACCTCGAAGCCGCCGGACAGACCGTGAGCATTCAGCAAAATACAGCATTATTTTCGTTATTGGGCACGCAGTATGGCGGTGATGGGCGGCAGACTTTCGCATTGCCGGACCTGCGCGGCCGGTCGCCAATAGGCGACGGGCAAGGTCCGGGGCTATCGCCTATCCAGGTGGGAGAAGAAACCGGTTCGGAATTTATCACCATACTCCAAAACCAAATGCCCGCGCACAACCACTCGGCGCAAACCAACGTCACTGTCTCTGCTTCGATTAACGCGGTGAGCACTGCCGGCAACTCCACCAATCCCTCCGGTAAAGTATTGGCGACTTCGGCATCCAGAGATAATCTGTATTCGAACGTAACACCTAATGCATCGCTAGACCCAGGCGCCATCAGCACTTCTGCGTCGGCGACGACCACGGTTGGCATCGCGGGTGCAAACCAGCCCTTATATATCCGTTCGCCTGTTTTGGGCGTGAAATACTGTGTAGCCACACAAGGCATTTTTCCTAGCCGAAATTAAGGGCTGGGATGGTATAAATCTGCTCCGTATGTGCGGATGGTAGCTCCCAAAGCCTAACGTAGTTGCTATTTAGCTAAGCAAGAAGCCCTTCTCCTTCTGGGAGAAGGTGGGATGGGGAGAATCAAAATAAAGCTTTTTACTCATTTATCTCCCTCACCCTACCCCTCTCCCACGGGGAGAGGGGACCATCTGATCTAAATTTAATGGCAGTGACGCAAGAAAATAAAAACCGCTTTACCCAAGTTTAAATCCCACAAAAAAACCGCCCGCGCCACTAACGCCCCGACTGGTAAACACCGCTAGCCGGTCCAGCAAAAAACTACCGGATTCCTTGGCAACCTCAGCGGCTGAGTTAGCCGCATTTTCCAAGGCCATGTTGTTGATGTTGATCAGGTCATAATATTCGGCAACGAACAAAATCGATACAATCGCCCCGCCCACGAACAAAGCCGTACGTAGCATTTTTTTAGCGAAATAGCCGACCGCCATGCCCAGAATAAACGGTGCGCCTAAATTACCCAGTAAGAAAGCTTCGGAAAAAATATCGTCGGCAGCGTGTGTTTCAATGGCGTTATTCATAAAATCCAGTCGTAAAATGTTTAAATATTTTCGACGATTTTATAGCGAATCCGGTTTGGTTAGGGACGAGGATTATTAACAAGGCTCCCCGGATTTTGCATAACAAGCGCAAACACCATTACGGACACACCCAACCCTGAATGCAGGCATCCATGCAGGCTGGCGTTGAGGTAAACAGGCAAAATTTTTCCATCGGAGTCAAGTCCGGGCTGGTGTTCAAATCCGCCGCTATGATATTTAATTGATCCAGACGACCTAAACTTTTTGCCCTGACTCTGCTGTAGTATTCAGTATTCGGCATATTGGCAATACATGCCTTTAACTCGGCGGCGGTCGCGGACGACAGCAAACAAGTGCGTTCATACTGAGTAATCGAAGGCAGTTTACTGAAGATTTTGTTAATGTCCGCAGGCGCGGCAACAGCCGCAGCGCCGATTAAAGTCATTGTCACTGCGGAGACTATCGATTTAAGCATATTCATAACAGCATTCCTCTGATTTAAACAGGCTTGGAAGCAAAACCTGAATTGATTGAATTGGAGACTGCGGAAGCGTTTTCCACAGGATTCCTCTCCTAACCGGAGCTGTCGTAAACGTAAAATGTAGGTTGGGCAGAGCAAAGCCCAACAAGATCAGAATGTTGGGCT
The DNA here is from genome assembly GCF_057126975.1 of Methylomonas sp. 2F7. Classification (NCBI taxonomy): domain Bacteria; kingdom Pseudomonadati; phylum Pseudomonadota; class Gammaproteobacteria; order Methylococcales; family Methylococcaceae; genus Methylomonas; species Methylomonas sp. 2F7. The sequence continues at coordinate 1,862,130 of NZ_CP195203.1, read as the reverse complement.
TCATTGCATTCAGCCCAACCTACCTTTTATGACATCTAAGCAGCCTGGGATACATAGTGCTTGTCGCTAAGTGCGGCGATGGCCTGCAAATCAATCACCCTATCCACCGAAGCAATGGTCTCCGGACGATGGGCGATGATGATGCGGGTCAGTTTCAGTTGCTGCACCGCGCCGTTCACCAACTTTTCACGTGCCACATCTAAATGACTGGTGGCTTCGTCCAGCACTAAAATTTTGGGGCGTTTGTATAAGGCCCGGGCCAGCAACACCCGTTGTTTCTGCCCGCCGGACAACACGGTGCCCATGTCACCTATCAGCGTGTTGTAGCCCATGGGCATGGTCATCACATCCTGGTGCACAGCCGCCAGTTGCGCGCAGGTTTCGATCCAGGCTTGATCCGGTTCCGGATCGAAGAAGCAGATATTGTCGGCAATCGAGCCGGCGAACAATTGATCTTCCTGCATGACCGCTGCAACCATATTGCGGTATTCGTGACTATCGATACGATTTAAGCGCACGCCGCCGATCAGGATTTCACCGGCGCTAGGCTGTAACAAACCCAGGATCAATTTGGCCAGTGTGGTTTTGCCGTAACCGGAGGGACCGATAATCGCCACCGACTCGCCTTCCGCAAAGTCTAGGTTCAGATTTTTTAGTACCGGCGGCTCGGACGGTGCGTAACTGAAATCTAGATTGCGGATTTGAATGGATGCCGGCAATTGTTCGTGGCGGGCACCACTAAAATGCTCGTCCTCGGCTTCGGCCAGGGCAATATCGGCGACGCGTTCGGTATGCAAACCCAGCATTTTGAATTCGATACCTTTTTCGATGAAGCTACCGACCCTGTGCGTGAATTGATCTTTAAAGGACATGAAGGCAAACAGCATCCCCACCGAAAAACCTCCATCCAGAATGAACAAAGCGCCCAGCCAAATCACCGCGATGTTTTCCACCCCAAACAACAAGCTGTTCAACGCGCGGTAAATGATATTGAGCTTTTGCACACGGATACCGGCGTTGAAATGATCAACCATCAAATTTTGATAGCCGTGCCGACGTTGCAACTGCCGGTTGAATAACTTCACACTCTGCATGCCACGCACCGTCTCCAACAGATTGGTTTGCTGCTTGGCGGCACGCAGGATTTGTTCTTCGCTGGCTGCCCGCAACGGCGAAAACGAAACCAGGCGCAATAGCCCATACAGCAGCGCGGCCAGGCTGACAATGGCCGCCAACTTCCAGCTGTACACCAGCATCATGCCCAAGGTAACCAATGCCATCACGCCGTCGATGATGGCTTCCAGAAAGCTGGTGGTCAGGGTTCTTTGAATCACGTTTAAGGATTCGAAGCGCGAGACGATGTCGCCCAAATGGCGCTTCTCGAAGAAATTCATCGGCAACTGCAATAAATGCCCGAACAGATTGCTCATCATCTGCAAGTTAACCGAAGTACTCAGCACCAATACCACCCAGGAACGCAGTGCGGTAATACCGATCTGGATCAGGGCCAATAGCAAGAACCCCAAACCCAGCACCGTCAATAAATTCGTGTCCTTAGCAACCACCGCGTTATCCACCACCAGTTGCATAAAAAAAGGCGCTACGATTGCAAACACTTCTATGGCCGCAGCCAATAAAATGATTTGCAAGGTAGCGCTGGAGGCACCGTTTAACTGGCCGATGAGGCGGGATAGCTTGATTTGTTGACGTTCGGTTTTTGCGGTAAAGGCTTGGGTGGGCTGCAATTCCAAGGCGATGCCGGTGAAATGTTTGGACACGTCCGTGTAAGGCAAGTGGACGGTGCCTTTGGCCGGATCGTGTATCTTTGCCACGCCGCGCTTGACCTGAGTCAACACCACGAAATGATTAAAATCCCAATGCAAAATAGCCGGCAAGCTAAGTTTGCTCAGTTCGTTCAAATCTACCCGTACCGGGCGCGAACCCAAATGCAATTGGTTGGCGATCTGGATCAGATGATTCAAGGTCGAGCCTTTCAGCGACAGGGAAAACTTCTGCCGCAGGCTGGCTAAATCGACCCGATGCCCATGAAAATTGGCGACCATCGCCAGGCAGGCCAGACCGCATTCGGCCGCTTCGGTTTGCAGAATTAGCGGGGTTTTTCTGCGGCCGGAAAAGTCGAGGATGTGTTGCATAGTCATGGTTAAACCCGTCCTAGAATGCTGTAAAGAGGATCGAATACCCATTCGATCAGGCGGCGATGATCCAGCCAGATGTCCGCGTCCAGCAGCATGCCGGATTGCAGCGGAATGTCCTGGCGATACGCTTGCACCGCTTGTTTATCGATCTCCACCGTGACCCGGTACACCGGCTCTTGCAACGTCACCGGTAAATCGGCTTCTTTGGGGGTAATCAAGGTTTTGGCAATTTCAACGATACGGCCTTGATGACTGCCGAAACGTTGATAGGGAAAGGCTTGATAACGCACCGATACAGTCTGGCCCTGCTCGACAAAACCCACCGCGCTGGACGGCACCAATAATTGGGCTTGCAATTTGGCGCCCAGCGGCAGAATGGACAGCAAGGGGTTGGCAGTCGTGGCGTTTTGCCCCTGCTCCGCCAGGATCGTGGTGACGGTGCCATCGTGCGGCGCGGTAATCACAATGTTGCGGCGCGATTCGGATTCGGTAATGTTTTGCGCCAAAGTCGAAATATTTCGTTCTATGGCCGCCCGTTGGTTTTTGAATTTCATCTGGCTACTGTCCGCTTCCAGCTGTGCGGAGCGGATGTCGCGCTGCAAAGTCATTTGCACCCGCTGCAAGGCTTGCAACTTAGCTTGGTGATCCAGCCATTCGTCTTGTTTTTGCTGTGCTTGCACCGCCGAAACGAATTTCGTGGTCAATAGTTGTTGATAGCGCTGCGAGGTCGCGGCGGCACCGGCCAGGCGCTGTTGCTGGGTGGCTATCTCAGAATTCACTTGTTGCAATTCGCGCTGCATGCCATGCAGTCTATCCAACACGGAACGATACTGAATCTGATCGATTTGCTCTTGTTTCACCAGCTCGGTTTCCAGGCTTTCCCGCCGCTGTTTCAATTGCTCAATCGCCGCCGCCTGGGCTTGCGGGGTTTCCCGCGAACTGATCTCTGTCGATAACACGAACAAAGTGTCGCCCGCTTTAACGGCCTGCCCTTCGCGTACGTGCTTTTCGATCAAGGTGCCGGCCTGCGGCGCATAAACCTTAATCAAACCCATGCTCGGCGACAAATAACCGTTCACATGAGATTTTCGGGTGTATTCGCCCCAAAAGGCAAAGGCGACCAGCAGCAAAGCGCTGCTGACAGCTAAAGCGGTGAGAAAGGCAAACGACAAGGATTCCACGTGAATAACCTCCCCTAAGGGCTTGTCTTTTTTAAAGTCCAAGGCTTGTTGTCGAAATAACTCATGTTTCATAACGCCGTTTCCTTCTCACCATTTTGACATTCTGACCAAACCCCTCAGAGAACACCGTAGTCGGCCGCCCGCCGCATGTCTTCGGTCGGCTTGAGGTTATTGGTCACCACTTGCGGACATCTAAAACATGCCGAGCGGCCTTCCTGTTGCCACCACCGACAATCGGCACGAATCGCGCAAACCGGCAATTGCTCGGTGACTGTCGGCGTAAAACGCACGACTTTTTCCGCCAGCCGGCATTTGGATTCCGCCTCCGCGTAGTGCCCGCATCCACTGCAAGCACAAGGCGCGGAAAAGCGGAATACTTCCGCCGGACTGACAGGGCCAGCCAATTCGAGCAATTGCTCGGTCACCGGTTGCGGGGCACTCAGATAGGCCATTTCCGGCTTATCCGCGGTGCCGGTCATCACGCCGATGACTTGGGCACCTTCCCATTCCGGCTGCGCGCTGGGACATAACACTGGGTTCTCCAAGGTCATGGCCCTATCAACCCAGCTGGGTTGCTCCTTGCAGGCCGCCCAAGCCCCCGGCCAAACCGCCGGCACTTGGGTTGGTAATGACGTTATTCAATCCTCTAAACTGATCAAACCAGGGGCCACCGGCGATAATCCCTTTATTCAGCACCAAGCTTAACGAGGCTCCGCCGCTAACTTGATCCAGTTGTTCCTGATTCAATTCCACACCGGCAGCCTCGCGGGCTTGCAAAGCGCGTTCTATGCCTTGCGCGGCAAAGACGGATAATTCATCGGCAGAAATTCGAGTGGTTTTGTTTGACATGACAGTTCTCCTAAATAATTTAAAAAAGCCTTATCTCACGACGAGATTGGCTACAACGGTTTTGACGTTGAACGCGCCGGGATTGATGACCGGCCAAAATTTGCGCGGAAATTGGCTTAAATCTTGATCCGAGCCAATCAAGCCGCCGGACACCCGATTTAATTCCTCTGCTGGCAAGACTTTCAGGTCTTGATCGAATTTGGATTTATCAGACATTGTCTTTCTCCTTAATAAAGTTATGAGGCTGGCGCACCGCCGGCCCAACGACTGCGATACCGACAAAATTGCTTGCCAGCCGCATCCCCATCTACCGGTTTGAGAACTAGAGCGGGTATTGATACTTTAGGCGTTCGCCACCCAGGAAAGCTGTGACAAATTCCACTGCGAATCCAGGTAGTTTTTCATTCGACGGGCATTCGTGCAGCTATTGCCGCTACGCTAAACGCGATACTTGGCTGGATGTGTATATTGCGAAACTTTTTCACCGACTAAATTTAAAGATCGTCTTCAGCATCTACAATTATTAATACGGGCCTCAAATGACGTTCGCCTTAATGCCACGGTACTGAGTCTATCGAAAGACCAACCAGCTCAGGCTCCGACAAGCTCAGTCCGAACGAGGCACCAGGGATAAATAGGGCTGATTTGAATGGCAATATCTTTAATGCAAATGACGACGTTTATAGAAACTGGTAGGTTTTCATAGCCGAATTGGTCGGCAGCTGCCGCTTAGGCTTATTCCCGGCCACACTACCCGGGCCGCTTGGACCGCATAAGATGGTATTCCCGGCAAAATACAAGATCGTTTAGAACGACATTGCAAGCCGCTTTTGCTTATTTAAATGCTGCGCAGCATACTGCCCGAAATACGCTGACAAGATCAGTTCATAGCTACAGCCATTGACCAAACAACCATGAAAAACACGCCTTCACCCGCGGAACAAACAGTGTTACCTGAGGCCGTTGCGCCCTCATTTACCCGAGTTTTAATTTCCAATATCGTGGGTTTGGTGATGTTGCTTGGTCTGGCGCTTTTAGTAGGAATGACTTGGCAAAGCGTCACCAGCACCGAGGAAACCACCCGGCGCGAAGTGAAAGAAACCCTGGACCGCGCGACCGAACGCCTGCTGACTTTGATCCGGGCGGCAGAGATGACAGCCGAATCCGCTGAACGTGCCGCGATTGCCCCGGAGGTAACGGGCGCCACTTTACAATCGACACTGGAATATTCACTGGCTGCATTCGAACAGCGCCCGGAATTAAGTTACCTGGGCATCTCCCTGGCGGCGTCAGGCGAATACGGAGCGTTGGAACGCACTGCAAATGGCGAGATTTTACTTTGGCTATTCCCGGGCAACCGCACGGAAGGCCCGCTGGCGCGAAAGTTCATATTGACCGAGCAGGGATTCGTGCTCCATCAACAGCTGCACAACCAACACTACGATCCCCGCAGCGACGCGTTCTACGAAGCCGCTTTGCGCAGTCCAAGCGGCGACACCTGGGTTCCGGCTTACCGCTGGGCGGCACCTTTCACAGGCAATGAGCCCTTGTGGGGCTTCAGCTACGGCAAAGTGCTCAAAGATGCCGGCGGTCGTTTGATCGGCGTTCTGGATGCCGACTTCGACATCCCGGCCTTGAATAGCTTTCTACGCGCCATAGGTACGGAATATCACTCCCAGTTTCAGATCCTTGAGCTGGGAGCCGCTCCGCGCCTAATCGGCGATCCGCTGCAAGTAGGCCGGGCACCACTGCCCTTGCCCGCCGAGTTGAACCCTTTGCTGAATTTCGCCGGCGAATTATTCCTAGACCGCATGCTAGTGGAAGGTGAACAACGCTGGGTTGCCGCCCGGCGCATGCCGCTGAAAGGCGGCATGTCTTGGTTGGTCATTACCTCGCGAAAAGTGTCGTATATCGAGGACATGCTACGGCGCCAGTTATATCAGGTGGGCGGTATGGGCGTAGCAATTACCGCGGGACTGGTGCTGGTCTCGATGCGTATGGCCCGGCGTTTCGGCAAACCGCTGGCGGCGCTGGAGCGCCGGGTCGCCGGCATCAGTCATACCGAGCTGGAAGCCCCGGCGGCGGCCACTTTCGCCACGAACGAATTCCGGGAAACCCAAATTCTGGGTGAAGCACTCGACCACATGGCCGTGGCCGTTAAACAACTGTTGGAAGCCAAAGAACAGCAAGCCGCTTCTCTGGCCTTAAAAGGCGCTATTTTCGACTCTACTCACACCGCAATCTTTAGCCTGGATCACCAACTAGCCGTTATAGAATGGAACGCGGCCGCTGAACGTTTGTTTGGCCTGGCGCGTGAATACATTCTTGGAAAAAACATCACCGATGCTGTGTTCGCTCCTGACGGCCGCGCTGATTGGGCCGAGATCCTCAGCACCACGGATTCCGGCGCGTTTCAATTTCTCGGCACCCAAGGCGTGTTCGACGCGGAATTGCGGGTAGCGGCTTTTAGACGCAACGGCTTGGAAGTCCGTACGTTGTTTCTAAACGACATCTCGGAACGACAACGCGCGGATGCCGCGTTGCGGGAAAGCTTAGCCCGCTTCCACGCTGCAACCCGTGCGACAGGAGATGTCGTGTGGGACTGGGACTTCGCCAGCAACGACATCTGGTGGAGCGAGAACTTTCAAATTGTGTTCGGCTACACCGCTGACGAGATTTTGCCTTCATTCGATTTCTGGGCCCGCCGCATTCACCCCGACGACCGCGACCGCGTGGTAGCACACCTTCAAGCCACAGTAGCCGGCAGCGAGAAAACCTGGTCTGAGGAATACCGTTTTCGGCGCAAGGACGGCAGCTATGCCGACTTGTTTGACCGAGGCCAATTGCTCTGTGACGACACGGGGCGCGGCGTGCGGATGATAGGTGCCATCCAGGACATCACCGCGCGTAAACAGGCCGAATTGCAGATTCGCTATCTGGCCACCTACGACGGCCTGACCGGCCTGCCTAACCGCGACCTGATCCAGGACCGCATCGCTCAAGCCATCGCCCACGCGCGCCGCGCCGGTAGCCAGCTGGCACTGTTATATCTGGATTTGGATCGCTTCAAGGTAGTCAACGACGGCTACGGCCATCCATTCGGCGACGCGGTATTGAAGGTCGCCGCCGAACGGCTAGGCAGCCTGATCAGGGACGGCGATACCGTGTCTCGCCTGGGCGGTGACGAATTTCTGATTTTGCTGACTGATCTAAACAAAGATAGCGATGCCTATTTCCTCGCCCAAAAAGTGGTCCAGAATCTTGATAGTCCACTTCTAGTTCAGGGGCGTAATATCCATTTGTCCGTCAGTATTGGCGTCAGCGTGTTCCCGCAGGACGGCGAAACCGCCGAGGCGCTGATCGACAACGCAGACGTAGCGATGTACCGCGCCAAGGACCTAGGCCGCAACACCTGTCAATTCTTCACCCGCGAGATGAGCGAGGAAACCCTGCGCCGTGTCAATATAGAAACGCGCTTGCGGGAAGCGTTGGCGGCAGGACAGTTTCAGCTGGCCTACCAACCCAAGGTCAACCTGAAAAACGGGCAAATTTCCGGCTGCGAAGCCTTACTGCGCTGGCAACATCCCGAGATGGGTGCGGTCTCTCCAGCCCAGTTCATTCCAATCGCCGAAGACTCCGGGCTTATCGTACCCATAGGCGATTGGGTGTTGCGCGCGGCTTGCGCTCAGGCGAAAGCCTGGACAGACGCCGGTTTGCCGCCGGTCTGTGTGGCGGTCAACATATCCGCACGCCAGTTTCTACAGCAGGATGTGATCAGTTGGGTGATGAATACGCTCCAAGCCACCGGGCTGCCGGCCTCTCAACTCGAACTGGAACTGACCGAGAGTTTGATCGCTGAGGATGTCGAGAAGGTCATCGCCACTTTTAGCCAGCTCCGGAGCGCCGGCGTGAAGCTGTCCATAGACGATTTCGGTACCGGCTATTCCAGCCTCAGCTATTTGAAACGATTTCGTGTAGATACCCTAAAAATTGATCAATCCTTCGTCCGCGACATGCTCACCGACCCGGAAGATGCCACTATTGTCTTGGCGGTGATTGCACTTGCGCACAACCTGGCGTTCAAGGTGATAGCCGAAGGCGTCGAAACCGAACCACACTGCCAATTTCTACGCGAACACCACTGCGACGAGATACAAGGCTATTACTTCAGCAAGCCATTACCGGCATCGGAATTCGAGGCCTTGCTGCGTACTGGCAAACACTTGACATAAGCGGCAGACACTTGGCGGGATGGCTTTTGCAAAGTTGACACCCTCCAATGCGTTGAGCGCTATTCCCACTTTCGCCGCAAAAGTGGTATGTCTGTGATTTAATTGGCCGGCAATGTGTGAAATACTTCACTATCATGACGCAAACTTAGTAAGCTAGGCGTCACATACAAACAGACCGTTATCGAAAGCGGCACTCTACTAAATCAAGCGGTTATAGCCTCATCATGCAAGCAGAAGTCATCGCCAGTCTGAGCAACATTCCCTTTCTCGCCGATTTGCCCGAGGAGGCTTTGGAGGCCTTGGCAGCAAGGGCCAAGGTCATTAAATTCCCGAAAAAGGCGATGATTATCGCCGAGGGCGACCAGACCAGCTCTATGTATGTCATTTTGTCCGGCAAGGTGCGGGTGTTCGGCAGTAACGACAAAGACAAGGAAGTAACCTTATTGATTCAGGAAGCCGGCTCGTATTTCGGCGAATTGGCCTTGCTCAGCGACGAACCCCGTTCCGCCGCCGTGGAAGCCCAGGAAAAAACCGTGTGTGCAGTCATTGCCAAAACCGATTTCATCCACTGGTTGAAACTACACCCCGATGCGGCTATTGCCCTACTTAAAGTATTGGCTGAAAAAGTCAGATTCCTGACCGAGAAAGTCAAACAAATGGCCTTGTCGAATGTTTACGAACGTACCATTAAAGTGCTGCAAGATATGGCGGAAAAAGACGGCGACGTGTATGTGATTCATAACCGCCCGACTCAGCAAGAGCTGGCGACGATGGTGGGTTCGTCTCGGGAAATGATTAACAAGGTGATGAAAGAACTAACCAAAGGCGGTTACATCAGCGTCGACGAAAAAACCCTCAGAATCGAAACCACCCCACCAGCCTCATGGTGAGCTGCGTATAGCGATTATCGACAACACATTATCGCTACTGCACATTGGGCCAATTGACAAAAATAAGAAAATCTAGGGCAAAGTTAATTATTACCTTGATCAGTTAGGGTTTCAGACTTTATCATCCGAAAAAAAACATCTTTCGGAGATAAAATGCGCTGCCTTGTGATTTGCTTCATGGTTTTATTTGCGCCAATGTGTTTGGCGGAAACCGATGCGACCGCGACAAGCTGTAGCGTGGAAAAAGCCGCCAAACTGGTTTCGCTGCAAGGCACCTTGTTTTACGACGCCGGCGCCAAGGGACAATGGCAACCAGCACAGTTGGAGCAAAGCCTTTGTGAAGGCAGTCGAATCCGGATTGAGGCGTATAGCCGCGCATCCTTATTGCTACCCAACGGCATCACGCTGCGCCTTGCCGAGGGCACTGTACTCACTTTAAACGGCATCGCCCCCAATCAAACCACATTGGTGGATTTGCTGAAAGGCTTTGTGCATTTCATCAGCCGCACCCCAAAACAGTTACAAATCACCACTCCGATTGCCAACGCCGGCCCGGAAGGCACCGAGTTTGCGTTACGCGCCGACGATGCCAGCGCCGAACTATGGGTTTACGAAGGCGCCGTGCGCTTTTTCAATACCTACGGCGATATTCATCTAAAGGCCGGAGAAGCCGGAAAAACCTTGCTGGGCCAGGCCCCCCGCGCGCAAATCGATCTTAAACCCGCCGACGCGGTGAATTGGGCCTTGTATTACCCGCCACTATTACCCTATTCCGCGTCCGACGCGCCGTTATCCCCTGCTCTAAGCGCCGCGATGCAGAATTATCGGCAAGGCCGGGTCGATTTGGCGCTCACCGCTTTGGACCGGACGCCGCCGGCTGAACGGTCTTCAGCGTTTTTGAAAGCCCGCGCGGCAATCAGGCTCACAGCCGGGCAAAGCCAGTTGGCGATGCAGGATATTCAAGCCTTGCGCTCCAGCAATGCGAATGACGCGGACGCTTTAGCACTGGAAAGTATTCTGGCGCTGACCCAAAATCGCAAAGCCGACGCGCTGAATCTGGCCGAGCGTGCGGTGACGGTAAATCCGCAATCCGCGACCGCGTACTCAGCGCTATCCTACAGCCAACAAGCCGGATTCGAACTGGAAAAAGCCCTGGCTGCGGCGCAGCATGCCAGTCAGCTAGCGCCTAACGACGCAATGACTTGGGCGCGACTGTCCGAACTGCAACTGGCCCTGGGCTTGCGCTCAGAAAGTGCAGAATCGGCAACCAAGGCTTTTATGCTGGACCCCAATTTGGAAAGAACCCAAACCGTGCAGGGCTTTTCGCATTTATTTCGAGTGGATACTGCCCAAGCCATGCGCCATTTCGAATCCGCCATCCAGCTGGACTCTACAGCGCCGCTGCCGAGACTAGGTTTGGGTCTAACGAAAATCCGTAGCGGCGACTTGGAAGCCGGCCGCCGCGACCTGGAAATTGCCGCTATTCTGGACCCGAACAATTCCTTGTTACGCAGCTATCTGGGCAAAGCCTACTACGAAGAAAAACGCCCGGAGCTGGCTGGCGATCAATTTGACTTGGCGAAGCAACACGATCCGAAAGACCCCACGCCCTATTTTTACGATGCACTGCGCAAGCAATCCTTGAATCGCCCAGTCGAAGCAATGCGAGACATGCAACAGGCTATCGAACTGAACGAAAACCGTGGCGTGTACCGCTCGAAATTGCTGCTGGACGAAGACGCCGCGGCCCGCTCCGCCAACCTAGCCCGTGTTTATAACGATCTGGGCTTTGGCCGGGTGGCGTTGAAGGAAGCCTGGAAGTCCTTGGGGCACGATGCCACCGATCCGTCGGCGCATCGTTTTCTCTCGGATGCTTACGTCGGTCAACCGCGCTACCGCGTCGCCCGCGCCAGCGAGCTGTTGCAGGCGCAACTGCTGCAACCGATCAATATCACCCCGGTACAACCGCAATTGACCGGCGAAAATATTGGCATCCTTAACAGTACCGGGCCAGGTAGCCTATCGGTGAACGAATACGATTCCTTGTACACCGGCAACGGCGCGCATATGGTTTTGAACGGCGCCTATGGCAGCCGCAACACTCTCACCGATAACGCCATCGTCTCCGGCGTGTACGATAAACTATCGATGAGTTTTGGGCAATTTCATTATCAAACCGACGGCTTTCGGCAAAACGACGATTACAAACAAGACATCTACAATGCATTTGCCCAGTATGCCATCACCCAGGATTTGAATGTGCAGGTGGAGTTAAAGACCGAGGATGTCCGAAGTGGGGATACGCCTTTTCGGTTGAATGGCACGCAAGCGCTAAACCAGCGAAATTTGATAGAACAAGACACCGTGCGAGTTGGTGGACATTACCGAATCGACAACCATCAAGACTTACTTTTTTCTTCTTTTTATACGACTTACAACAACCAAATCAACGACCGAATATTAACCGTCGCTGGTCCAATTAGCTTCAACCGTTTCACCGACAATATATTAAACATTAAAAGCTACCAAACAGAGCTTCAGTATATTTTTAATCATGAAGATTTCGACATTACCAGTGGTGCCGGTTATATCAATTCCGAAAATGACACCTTATCCAGAAGCCTGGGAAGAAGAAGCACACCACCTTTTTCCGTAACAACCAGTCCATTATTTACCTTTTCTCGACTTACTGAATGGCAAACAGAGTATTTCAATATTTACAGTTATTTGAAATATAAGCTGTCATCTAACTTAAACACTACTTTAGGTCTAAGTTACGACTCTTACGAAGATGCCACATTTAGAAAGTATCAGTTAAATCCTAAAGTCGGCTTTATTTGGACTCCCACGCAAAACCTGACCTTACGCAGTGCTGCCTTCCGCACCATCAAAAGACCGCTAACTAATAATCAAACTATAGAACCCACGCAGGTAGCGGGCTTCAATCAGTTTTATGATGAGAATAATGGTGCTGCCGCATGGCAATATGCAGCTGGTATTGACTACAAACCCACACATAATCTATTTATGGGAGGGGAAATTATTTGGCGTGACAGCCAGCAAACGATTAACAGTATTTCCTCGCAATTTAGCCGGAATGAAGCCACCCACATGGCTTACCTTTATTGGTCGCCTAGCGATTGGCTAACCTTAAAAAGCGAATATCGCTTCGAAAAATTCAAACGCGAATTTACGAATAGCCTAGACCCATCGAACCCGCGTAGTGTCGCCTCGCATCAGGTGCCTTTGTCCATCAACCTGTTTCATAACTCCGGGCTATTTGCCAAGTTATCCGGCACTTTTGTAGATCAGCATGCCACATCGAGTAGGCTTTTAGCTGGCCTTCCCGCCAATGCGCCAAGATTTACAGGTGACAGCGAGAGTTTTTGGGTTTTCGATGCCCTGCTGGGCTATCGTCTTCCCAATAGATTGGGTACGCTAGCGTTGGAAGGCCGTAATCTGTTCGACAATAACTTTGTTTACCAAAGCGTATTCGACGCCAGCGGCCCCCAACTTAGCCCTTTTATCCCTGAGCGGCAATTGTTCGTCAAATTGAGTTTGTTTTATTAATTTGCCGCCTAATTTCGATCAGGTTTTTTTAAAAACAGGAGAAATATAATGAAAAAAAAGCAAGCGGCGACCATTCTATTAATGAGTACTTTAATCATTGCGTGCGATAAAAAAACCGAACATACCCCGCCAGTAAAACAGAGCCCTTCAGTACCGGCACTGCTAAAACAAACAGCGATAATGGCAGAAGGTATTAATTTTAAAACAGGTCAATCTGTTGTAATTGATTCGCTTACAGGCAAGGAAGTCAAACCTTGCACTAAGTCACCGACGCCAGGCAAAGATGGTGCTGCCGGCAAAGATACTCGACAAAGTAATCAAGCAACCGGAGCTAATAACGGAGACTGCCAAAGCCAAATTCTTAGCGTGGACGAAGCCGTAATGAACGCGATGAAAATTACCGGCCCTGTTGACGGCGTGATTTTAAAGAATAATAAAGAAGTTAAAGCCAAGTTTTTTGTGTCAGTAAAAGCCGTATTCGAAGGTTCATACTGCAACACCTTTTACTTAGGCGGCTATCAATATGAAGTCTGCTACACACAGGAAGAAATCGACGCTGCTTTCCAATAAATAAGCATGTCAAGGCTACCCTGCATATGATTGTTGGTGGACTCGCCTATGCAGTCCACCAAATTCAAAATCCTTTTTAAGCGTATCCCACGACTGGCAAACTCCTTATGGCCCGTCCGTTTCGCATAGTCGTAATTACCGTTCTGGGTTTTTTGCTTAGCACGCTGGTAGATTTAGCTTTCAATACGGAAAGCGAACTGGGCTTAGACACCTTATTCAAAATCCGCGGCCCGCAAGGAACACCCGAACAGGTGGTAATTGTCGCGATGGATGAAGCGTCCGAGACTCACTTGGGCGTGGGTCAAGACTTGACCCGCTGGCGCGAGTTTCATGCAAAATTGCTTGACCAATTGAATCGCCAGGGCGCGAGTTTGATCGTGTTCGATCTACAATTTATCGCCGCTAACCCCAGCGTAGACCCCTTGCTAGCTAATGCAATGCGCGCTGCCGGCAAAGTCTTGATCAATGAATGTGTGCAAAAATTTCGCCGAGGTGTCGAGGACTTTTATGGGCGGGAAGAATGTTCGGACCGCAATAAAATGCCCGCCATTTCCCGCGAAGGCGAACCAGCGACAACCTTATCCGAGCAGTTGATAGTCATGCGCAAACTGTCACCAACGCCGGTGATTACTCAGGCGGCGCTAGATAGTGCGCCGTTTTATCTAATAAACGACTCGGAAAACGCCAGCATTCGCGAGTCCTGGACCTTTTACGATGCGCTCGCCGAAGCACCCAGTCTACCAGTCTTGGCCTGGTTTTATTACCAACAAGCAAGCAGCGCAAATCCCGAAGAACAGCCTTTGTCGGCTTGGTTGACAGCGCAGCGCCGAGCGTGCGCAAGGTCACCCAATCTGGACCAACGCGCCAAGCAATTGATCTGCGCAGGCGACAGCCGTTATCTCAATTACTACGGCCCGCCGCGCACGCTGAGAATGGAATCCTACGCCGATGTTTACGAAGGCAAGGTTAAAGACTTACAAGGCAAAGTGATATTCGTCGGCCGCGCCAACCGCCAATTTTCACCTGGCAAATCGGACTTTTTCCCAACCCCTTATTCCGATTCGCGCACCGGCAAAATGGCCGGCGTGGAGATCATGGCCACGCAATTCGCCAACTTGTTGGAAGATAGTTTTATCGAAATACCTGCGCCGGGCTGGCTAATATCGAGCTTATTCGGCTTGCTGATCGCCCTGTTGCTAGTCGGATTTGCCGGCTGGCCCGGCATCGTCCTCAGCTTGGTGTTTGCCTCGACTTACGCCGGCTCGGCTGTCTGGTTGTTCGGCCAGCGCCATTGGTGGCTGCCGGTCGCCGGGCCAATATTAATTCAATTACCGCTGTCGTGGCTGCTGAGCTTGGCGTGGTCGCGCTACGACTTAATGCGCGAACGCGGGCGCATACTTGAATTCGTCAGTAGAGTGTTTCCGCAATGGGTCGGCGTGTTGCCCGCAGCGCCGGGGCAATGGACGGAAGCCGGTATCGCTGGAACTGAAAAAGATGTCAACGGTTTATGTCTAGCCACCGACATCGAGGGCTACACCACTATCGCCGCCCAACACTCGCCACGAGAAATGTGGGAGTTATTGAATACCTATTACCAAGTGTTAGGGCATCCGGTAGTGTCGCATGACGGTGTGATCGCCGACGTCACTGGCGACGCGATGATGGCAGTGTGGTTCGATGCGCCGGTAAGCAACCAGCACCGCGCCGCCTGCTTGGCAGCATTGGAAATGGCCGCGGCGGTGGAATCGTTTAATCTATCCTCCAGTCTGGCACCACTCGCCACCCGCATCGGTTTGCATGAAGGTGAACTCACGCTGGGCAGCCTGGACGCAGGCAGCTCCAGCCATTACCGGGCCATCGGCGATACGGTCAACATCGCGTCGCGAATTCAAGGTGTTAACAAGTATCTGGGCACCCGGATTCTGGCTTCGCACAGCATCGCCGCCGATTTGGATGACATCGTGACCCGACCGGTGGGCACATTCCGGGTAGTGGGCCGCACGGAACCGGTGACGCTGGTGGAAATCGTCGGACTCAAGCACGGCAGCGATGCCCAACCTAACGAAGTACACTGCATCTTTGCCAATGGCCTGGCAGCCTTCCAGCAAGGCCTGTGGCCGGAATCCAACCGCCTATTTCAAGCAGCACTCGCTCTCGACGCTAACGACGGCCCCAGCCGATTTTATCTGCAAAAAGCTTTGCACTATAGTGAAATGCCGCCGTTGGCATGGAATGGGATCGTGGTGTTGGATAGCAAATAAACCGCAGCAGCGATATCTAAAGCGCTTCCGTTACTCCATGGCGCTTCAGCAGAACAATCAGAGTGTCTTAGCCGCTTTCAACGGCGGGGTCTTGAGCCCAGTCCGGCAATTTCATTCGCCAATTCGATACTAAACCTTGTCAAGCAACGGCTTTGCGCAGCGACACTGGCTTCAGCGCCCTTACCTGCCGCTTCGCTGCACTCAAAGCGTTTGCCGATCACCGCTTCATCGGCTTTTTTCAATTGCCATTGCACGGAGAAGCGGCTTTGGCCGCTGGCGGTTTGATGCAACTCGAGAATATCGAAGCTGATTTGGTAATCGATAGCCTGGCGCGGTGCCCATGGATAGCGAACCACTTGTTCTATGCTCAGTTGCTTGGCTAAAGAAAGCCGCAAAACACGGGCAATATTGTCATCCAGACGTTCGGCCCAGCGATTTTGGTCGTCCAGTTGGTACTGATGTTCGCTCAATGCAGTGATTAGCTGCGGCCGGTCCAAATACGCCGGCAAATGAATCGGGCCCAATCCCAACACAGTATCGGCCGGTAACACGGTAGCCGACGGCGCGGCGGTTTCGGCGCTAAGCATGTAAAACTGAATCGGCTGGCTACTGCAAGCGGTCAGTAACAGCACTGAAAGTAGCATTGGCAAATAAATTATGTGTTTCATATTCATCCGGTTAAATCTGCTAAAAACCCAATCTATTTGCCGTATATCAACGACTCTGGCCGCCGCTCCAACGACTCTGTCAAATCCTTCAAGGAACGTGCGGCATTGCGCATTTCCACTAGGGCTTGCCCAAGTTGCGCATCCGGCGCGGCCATGGTTTCCACTGCGGTCAAAGCATTTTGCGAGCCTTCCATCACCTTGGTCGCGGCATTCAGGCTTTGTTCGGCGGCTTTCAACACCGGCAACAACTCTTTGTTAAAGTCTTGCAAAGTGGTGCGGGTCTCGGTCAGGGCGCTATTGGCATTGGTCATTAACGGCCCGATCTGATCGTTTAGCGAACTCATCAGCCGTTGGGTTTCTTGTAGGGATTTAGCCAGGGCCGCCATCGATTTCTTGGTATCGTCCGACTCCAGCAAGCCATGCATCGAATTCAAGGTATCCGCCATATTTTTGGTAATCTCTTCCAAGGGCAATTGCCGCACTCGGTTGAAGATTTCGTCAGCAGTGTTGCGAATTTCATCGACTGTGGTCGGTACGCTGGGCAGTTCCGGCAGATTCTTGTAATCCAGTTTGACCAGATTGATCGGCTTATCGCTATAAAAATTCAAATCCACATACAGCAAGCCGGTCAGCAAACTCTGGGTCTCCAAACGGCCCTTTAAACCGGCATCGATCATACGTTGAGCATCCTGCATACGCTGTTTTTTACTGTGGCCGCCGGATTGCTGGACCGACAAGTCTTGCAGCAAGGCTGGATCGATTTCGATCACCACCGGTTTGAAAATACGGCCGGTCGCGGAGTCCATCACTAAAGAAATTTCGTTGACGTTGCCGATCTGCACGCCTTGTAACTTGACCGGCGCGCCGACGTTCAAACCGTTTAACGCGGAATCGAAAAAAATCACGAAGCGTTTTTTGTCCTTAAAAAAATCACTACCGCCAAAGATCATCACCCCCGCAGTCAGCAGGATCAACGCGCCGACCAAAAACGCGCCGATGGCGAGTGGATTGGCTTGTTTGCTCACGCCGGACTCCTCATGTGTCGATGATTACTATTTTTCTCGGTTTGGTCGCCGCGATTTAAAAATCGAATCACGTTGGGGTGTTTGGATTCATGCAACAATTTTTGCGGCGAGCCACCGTCGATATTGGTGCGGGTTTCCGCATCCAGAAACACCGAATTGTTACCAATCGCGAAAATACTGTCCAGATCGTGGGTCACCACCACGATGGTGGCCGACAACGCGCTACTCAAGCTCAAAATCAGATCGTCAAGTAGTTTGGCGGTGATCGGGTCCAAGCCGGCCGACGGTTCGTCGAAGAACAGAATCTCCGGGTCCAGGGCCATCGCCCGCGCCAAGCCGGCGCGCTTTTGCATGCCGCCGCTGAGCTCGGAGGGATAATAATCTTCAAATCCGGCCAATCCGACCAGTGCGAGCTTATAGGACACGATCTCCCGCACTTTTCTTGGCGGCAATTGAGTGGCTTCGGTGATCGGCAGCGCAACGTTTTCGGCTAAGGTCATGGAACTAAGTAAGGCGCCGCTTTGGAATAATACGCCCGTACGTGCCAAAATTTGTTGGCGGGCTTTGGGGTTGGCTTGCCACAGCCCTTGCTCGCCATAACAAACATCGCCTTTTGCCGGCGATTTCAAGCCTATCATATGCCGCAACAAGGTGGTTTTACCGCAGCCATTACCGCCCATGATGATGAAAACATCGCCGCGATTGATCGTAAAATTCAGATCGCGCTGGATCACGAAATCGCCGTAAGTCATCGTCAAATCTTTTACGGTAATGCAGGCTTCGGCCATCGTCAAATCCCCAGCCGGTTGCAGATGATGGTCATCACCGAGTCGGCCACCACGATAAACACGATGGCCGTCACCACCGCAGAAGTGCCGGCATCGCCGACCGCCGAGGCGCTGCGGCCGCACTGCATACCGCGCATACAACCCGACAGCGCGATCAAAATCCCGAACACCGAACACTTCACAAAGCCGATTATAAAATCCTTCATCTTAACGGCATGGGCAGTGCGGTCCAGATACTCGGTCAACGACACATCGAAAAAATTAACCGTCACAAAGCCGCCGCCGATGATGCCCATCAAGTCGGCGTAAAGACACAAAAGCGGCATGATGATGATCAAGGCCAACATGCGCGGTAACACCAGAAACGCCATCGGATCCAGGTTCATGGTTTTTAATGCGTCGATTTCGCTGTTGACGTGCATCGTGCCGATCTGCGCGGCATAGGCGGCGCCGGTGCGGCCTGACATAATGATTGCGGTCATCAAGCCGCCCATTTCCCGGGTCATGCCCAAACTAACCAGGTTGGCGATGTAAATTTGCGCGCCGAATAAAGACAATTGCACCGCACCGACGAAAGCCAGAATCAAACCCACCAACAAGCTGATCAACGTAACAATCGGCAACGCCGATGGTCCGCATTCTTGAATATAAAGCCATAAATCCTGGCGGCGAAAATGCGCTTGACCCCGCATGGTGGCGAAAGTGCTGATGATCATTTCGCCGACAAAGATCAACATCTCCTTGCCATGCTGAACCGCTTTGCCGGTGCTGACTACTAAAGCCTGCGACCAGGAAGTCTGAGTTTGGTCACGGTGCGCATCGACTCGCTCCGGCACGGCGGAAACCAGCGTCAATAAGCCCTGAATCGAGGTTGGCAGGGTAGATTTATCGACCGCGACAACTTTTTGCGAAGCGTAGTCAATCAGTTTGATTAACTCTGTGACCAGCATGCTGTCCCAACGCCTCAGGGCCTCGGTCGAGAAGACGATTTTTTCGATAGTATTGGTTTCAATCTGCGCCAATACCGGTTCCAGCGGGGGTAATTGCGCATCCAGCACCCAGTCTCCGTATAGCGCAATTTCCAAGGCCTTTGCCTGACGAATCGCGCTGATGGCACAAGTTGGAGCACTATTGGTGGTTGGCGGTAGGATCTTTGAATTTTTCATCCCTGTTGATACTAATAAAACTTAGCCACAAGTATGCGCAGAACGCCGACGCATGGCAATAGCCGACAGATAAGTATTTTTAGCGCAACACTCCTAAAAATAGCCTGATGCAACTGCTTTAACTGAATGCCCCCGCATGCTCAAAATCGGCATGTCGGCAGCGCAAAGCTTATCAGTACCTATCAAATTTTCGCCAATTCGCGAATTTCCCAGTCGGCCTTGATTTGCAAAATTTGCGGTTGGATATCCAGAAAACAGGCCACCATCGCCGGATCGAAATGCTGCCCGGCACCGTCGCGGATAGTCGCGACCGCCTTCTCGACCGGCCAAGCTTCCTTATAGGGCCGGCGCATGGTCAATGCGTCGAACACATCGGCCACTCCGACAATACGCACCGATTCGGGAATGCTTAGGCCCGCCAGCCCATTTGGGTAGCCGGTCCCATCCCATTTTTCGTGATGCGACAAGGCCACTTCGGCCGCCAGTTTAAAAATCGGTGCATCGCTTTTCGACAGGATATCGTAACCAATCTGGCAGTGCCGACGCATGATTCGCCATTCGTCTTCATCCAGCGCCCCCGGTTTACTCAGTACCGCATCGGGCACGCCGATTTTGCCGGTATCATGCATCGTCGCGGCAAACTCCAGCAATTCGGCGTCGGCACAAGTCCAGCCGACATTTAAGGCCAAGGCTTTAGCATAAGCGGCCATCCGCCAAATATGTACCCCGGTGTCGTTGTCGTTATAATGTCCGGCTTCGCCCAGCATATAGATTGCATCGCGGTGGCTTTTTTCCAATTGCGTGGCTCTCACTAGCGACAAATGAGTTTTCACCCGCGCGCGCACCAGACTGGGCACCACCGGCTTACTCAAGTAATCTACGCAACCCACCGCAAACCCCTGCTCCTCATCACCCAACTCAGATAAAGCGGTGACGAATATGACCGGGATGGTTTCGGTGGCCGGATCGGCTTTCAAAGCCCGACATACGTGGTAGCCGTCCATATCAGGCATCTGGATGTCCAACAAAATTAAACTCGGCCTATGCTTGGCAACCGCCAGCAGAGTTTCCTGACCGTTACGCGCAAACACCAAATGATATGTAGGCTCGAGAATTTCGCGGAGTATCGCCAAATTCGCGGGTTCGTCATCCACGATCAAAATAGGATTATTAGGCATGGGTATTTTACTGAGTTGGTATATCGAGCTGGTTTATTAACGCCAAAGCTAAGCTTTCAGCTTCCCGAAAATTATAGTCGCGAATTTGCGTAGCGAGCGGCGCCAATAAATCGGCGTCAACCAAGCCCTCCAGTTTAACCATTACGCGTTCGGCATGACCTGGGTTGTCTTCATCCATCGCCGTTAATAGTTCGCCCAGCAAGAATTTGGCCCCACCCAGCGCTTCGGCTTGGGTGTGATGATCAAGCGCTGATATTGTGTTTCGGCTTAAGTTGCCGATGCTGCTGATAACCACGTCAAGCGCCTGTTGCAGCGCTGCGGAGGCCGCAGCTAGAGGCTCACCGCGATTCAAGGCCGTTTCCAGTTCGGCGCTGCGTTTGGCTACATCCGTCAGTGCCAAACCATAAGCCGCGCCTTTTAGCTTGTGCGCCAAGGCCGCTACCTCGGTAAGCTTCCCTTGCTCTGCTGCAGCACTGATTTCCTGTCCGGCAGCGCGATACTGATCAACAAAGCATGTTAGATAGGATTGATATAGATCAAGCTTATGCCACATTTTTAGGCCGGCGTTAACATCGATTCCTGGCCAATCGTCTTGGCCTGGATTTGTCGGCGCAATCAAAGGGACGGATTGGTCGCTGGAAATTACCTCGTCACGCCGATCACCGGATGCAGGCCGCGTAAGTCCGAGAGGCGATTTTCTTCCTGTCCAACGCGTGATCAAAGCCAGCATTTGCGGTACGTTAAAGGGCTTGGCGATAAAATCGTTCATACCCGCTTCCAGCGCTGCATCCTGCAAGTTTTTAAATGCGCCGGCCGTGAGTGCCAGGATGGGCAAATCAGACCACGTCGGGTTTTCGCGTATCCGCCGAGTGGCGGCATAACCGTCCATGCGCGGCATTTGCACATCCATCAACACCAAATCCACTGCGTCAGGATGTCCAAACAGCCAATCCACGGCGTCTTGACCGTCGCTTGCTAAACTGACTTGCGCCCCCTCGGACTCCAAAATGCGCCTGGCCACTTCGCGATTGATGTCGCTATCGTCCACTACCAATATCCGCAAACCTTGAATCCGCGTGCCCGCCGAATTAGGCGATGTATCCGGCGCGGCTAACGGCAACGGTGGCTGCGGCGCTTTTGACAATACCGCCGCGACAGCGTTATACAATGCTGAGGGCGTTACCGGTTTACTTAATATCCCATCGACATGATTCATGTCGGCATGAGCTGCCAGCCGTTCACGGGAATAGGACGCGCTGATCATCAGAATAATGGCTATTTGCGGCTGATCGAGCTCAACAGCGGACAGAGACGCGCGGATAGCTTCGGCTGCGCTGATGCCGTCGGCTCCCGGCATGGGCCAATCCAGCAATACCACATCATAGGGAGCGGCGCTCTCAAGACTGGCTAACAGCTCGACGATTGCCGCCTGGCCCGAAGCGACCAGAGTGGTATCCCAATCAAGACCCCGCGCCGACATATGCACCGCTTCGCGCGTATTCTCGCAGTCATCGACCACCAGTAATTTCAAATTGTGCAAGGGCGGGATGGCTTGCGTCTGATTGAAATCCAGGTGGCACTGCAAGCGCAGCACAAACCAAAACTCGCTGCCTTGGCCGGCGACACTGCTTACCCGTAACTCGCCACCCATCAAATCCACCAGCTGACGACAAATTGTCAAGCCAAGGCCGGAGCCGCCAAAGCGGCGACTGATCGTATTGTCTGCCTGGGTAAAGGCGGCAAACACATCATCCAGTTGCGGTTCTGAAATACCGATTCCGGTGTCGCGCACGGCAAAACGCACCGCCACCGTATCGCCGTTTTGCCAGTCATCGACAGTAACCCGCAACACGACCTCGCCGCGTTCGGTAAATTTAATCGCGTTGCCGAGTAAGTTGATCAAGACTTGCTGGATACGCAAGCCATCGCCAATTAGGGCATCGATACCCGCCGGCGGGATGATGATCAATTCCAGATTTTTGTGGTCGGCCGATGCCGTCATCAATGCCGCGAGGTGATCGAACATATCGCTGAGCCGGAAAGGTAGGTTTTCGATTTCCAGGCGTCCGGCTTCGATTTTGGAAAAGTCCAGAATATCGTTAATGATCGCTAACAAGGAGCGCCCGGCATCGCGAATTTTCCTCACCAAACTGCGTTCTTCTTCGTTCAGGGCGTGCTGTTCCAGTAAATAACAAAAGCCCAGTACCGCATTCATGGGCGTGCGGATTTCGTGGCTCATATTCGCCACAAAACTGCTTTTTACCCGCGTCAAACGCTCTGCGCGCTGCAATGCTTGGTTGAGTTCTTCGGTACGTTGTTCGACCAAGTTTTGCAAATGATCCCGATATTGCAGCAGTTCCATCTCTTGTTTTTTACGCACGCTGATGTCCTGTACCGTGGCAACCCGGTACATCACCTTTTGCTCGGCATTTTTAACGCTGACCAAATCCACCGCCACATCAAACTCAGAGCCATCCTGGCGTCGATAAACCGATTCGTAGCGTATTTTGCCGAATTGGTCGGCTTCATGGAGATGGCGTCGGGCCGACTCGACGTGTTCAGGCGCATACAGGGACAGAATCAATTGACCTTCAAACTGATCGGCGTTGTCGTAACCCAACATGTCGGCGAAGGCCGGATTGCAGGTCACTAGACGCCCCGTCTCGGGATTGCCTATGGCTATGCCATGCCCGCAATAGCGGAAAGCATCGATCCAACGCTGCTTTTCGGCGGCCGCGCGTTTGGCCTCGGTGATGTCTTGCACTGTCCCAATTAAACGCAAGGGTTGACCATCGGCCGTGGTCTCCAGTTTGGCTTTGGACAACACCCAACGCTGCTGGCCTTGCGCGGTGCAAATACGGTATTCCAAACCGTTACCGCTATTGCCCGCCAAACAGTCCTGATGCCAGGCGCTTCTGGCTGCACGATCATCGGGATGCACGGTATCCAGTAGCTGTTCCATGGATAAAGCTTGATCGGTTTCGGGTGATAGGCCAAACAGCCGGAAGGTTTCCTCGCTCCACATCGCTTGCCCGCCCGGTAGGTAGCGGACCCACGAACCAATATGAGCGACGGCCTGAGAATCTGCCAACAACCGTTCTTTTTCTATCAGGCTTTGTTCGATTTGCCGGCGTTCGGTGATGTCTAAGACAATACCTCGATAGAGTAGCGGCCGACCTTTCTCATCCAATTCTGGTTGCCCACGCGACATTAGCCAGCGCTCCCGGCCGTCAACGAGTTCGGCAAGCCGCCATTCCACGTTCAACTCGATATTTTGCTGTACCGCTTGGTGAATTGCCGCTTGCGCGATGGCGCGATCATCCGGATGCACAGTGGACAGCCAGACGTCGTAGCAGGCTTGGCAAGAAAACGGTTCCAAGCCGTACAAGCGCCATAGACCTTCATCCCATCGATTTTCGTTGGTCTGTAAATTCCACTCCCAGATACCGGCGTTAGCAGCGCGTAGCGCTTGGTTCAAACGCCGGTGATTAACATCCGATTCCAAACTGGCCATTCGCTGCAACTCAGCTCTGGAGCGGCGCAATTGTTCGAAAGCCAGATTAAACGACAGCCCCATCAAGGCAAAAATAGCCGTGGAATAGTAATAGCGCACGTCCGCAATGTTAAAACTTCCCTCAGGCGGGATAAAAAAATAGATTCCAATAGAAACGGCGATGGCTGTTGCAATTAGACCGCTAAGTAACCCTCCCAAGTAGGCACTTAAAAATACCGCCGGGTAAAACAATATCCAGGTCAGTGGCGACAGTGCGGACCATAACGACCATTGCAGTAAACCGGCGGCGATAGGAATCGCCAAAGACAGGACCGAAGTCGAGTTTATTGGCAACTGGCGGAAGCGGATGTTAAGCATGACGATGAAACTGCCGGCAATCTGCACTTGCGGACTGCAAACAACGCCAGAACTTATACATGCAAAACCATGCTGACAGTCACTCTATTGCCGATGACACGGTAATGCAGGTTGTCAGATGCCAAGCTGTTGGCTTTTAACGATATCGCTGCGGCGCGATGGCGGGGGTTCTTGATGTCAAGGAAACTCTGAACGCGCTGATTATGTTCGTGGTTCGCCAAGCCTGTTATGAGTTCGTCGAAGGAGTTAATCCGAGCATCCTCACGCAAAAAAAAACCGCAAGGAGCGTGCAGTGTGTCTAGCGGCTGTCGTGCAGTGCTGGCAGTCGGGGTTTTAGACCCCGCGTTTTGCACACGCAGCTCCGCAAGTGCCGACCTACACGTTTCGTCACCCCCTATTGGAAACTTGTGCGAACCGAAAAGCATGCGCCCCTCTAAATTTTATTGGTACCAGTCTAACGCGTTAGCTTACCAGATGAGTTTGTTGTGGCAAATATCTAGGGCTGGCAATCTCAACAGATTAAGGGGTATCTGAAGCTAGTAGAGTTTTTGATGGCACCGAATAAACGGATTTCGCACGCTATAAAAAAGCCCCTGAGCAGGGGCTTTTTGTTTGTTATCAGGTGTCCGTTAAAATGGAATATCGTCGTCGAAATCGTCATAAGAAGCCGGCGCCGCTGGCGAGCCTGACGGCGCGGACGGGCGATTATCGTAACTGCTGGCCGGCGGCGTATTGTTGTCTGAATAGCTGGCGGTACCGCCGCTCTTGCTGTCCAGCATATGCATATTGTCGGCCACGATTTCCGTCGTATAACGCTCCTGACCGTCCTGGCCTTGCCATTTTTGCGTGCGAATCCGGCCTTCTACATAACATTGGCTGCCTTTTTTCAGATACTCGCCGGCGATTTTCGCCAGACCGCTGAAAAACACCACCCGATGCCATTCGGTTTCTTCCTTACGTTCATTGGTGTTGCGGTCTTTCCAGCGGCGGCTGGTGGCTAAGCGGATGGTGGTAATGGCATCGCCGCTCGGCATATAGCGGACTTCCGGATCGGCGCCGAGGCGGCCGATCAGCATAACTTTATTGAGCATGGTGTTCTCCGTGTAAAAATTGCGAGTAACAGCGGCTTACTGCCACTGCTTCAAAAAAATACCTAGTTGGTTTTTGTCGAGCTGCTGGTTATCGACTTTCAAATACGCGGCATTTTCTTCAAAATGCAGCCGTACTTCCTCAATGCCGTTAATCGCTAACAACTGCTTAGAAAATTCCTCTCCACGTTCGGGTTTGACCGCTTGCAATGACAACAGCAAGTTGGCCCAATAGCGCGGGGGCGACATGAACAGCGCGATCACTATCCAACTGGCGGCGATGCCCGCCGAAAACATAAACACCGCCGCGGCACCGAATTCACCGTACAACCAGCCGCCGGCGCCACCGCCCAAAAACGCGCCTAGGAATTGGGCGCTGGAATAGATGCCCATGGCCGTACCTTTGAGATCGCCGGGCGCGGTTTTGGAAATCAGTGAGGGCAAGGTCGCTTCCAACAGATTAAAACCGCAGAAGAAAACCCACAAGCAGGCAATCAAGCCGATCAATTCGCCGTGAAATAACACAAAACCAATGTTAGCTAACACCAAGGTGGTAATAGCGCCGATAAATACTTTTTTCATCTGCCGTTTTTTCTCGGCGATGATCACGAAGGGGATAATCATCGCCATCGACGTCACCAACACCGGCAGATACACCATCCAGTGACTGCCGCCTTGCAGACCCGCGTCGCGCATCAGTAGCGGCACCACGACGAAACTGGCCATCAGGATCAAATGCAGCGCAAAAATGCCGTAGTTCAGACGCAACAAATCGGCATTTTTGATCACCGAACCCAGTTCAGAAGGGATATATTCGGCATCGCGATGCGTGGTAATTTTTTCGGGATTAGGCACCACAAATAGAATCACTAAAATCGCCAGTGCCGCCAGTACGGCAATCATCCAGAAAATACCGGCAATACCAAAATGATGGGCAATAATCGGACCCATCGTAATCGCTACACCAAACGACACGCCGATGCTGGCGCCTATGGTAGCCATGGCTTTGGTGCGGTGTACTTCTTGAGTCAAGTCGGCCAACAAAGCCATTACCGCAGCGGAAATCG
Source organism: Methylomonas sp. 2F7 (assembly GCF_057126975.1). Taxonomy (NCBI): domain Bacteria; kingdom Pseudomonadati; phylum Pseudomonadota; class Gammaproteobacteria; order Methylococcales; family Methylococcaceae; genus Methylomonas; species Methylomonas sp. 2F7. The sequence goes on along the minus strand of NZ_CP195203.1, from coordinate 1,835,570 downwards.
CCCCGCAACCCTGCAAGGCTCGCCCGATCAAAACGCCATAAATATCGGTAGCCAGCGCGGCCCAAATGCTACCCGCCACGAACAGAATCAGTCCGATCACAATCACCGTCTTACGGCTGAAACGGTCGGACAGCAAGCCGAACGGAATTTGCAGGATGGCTTGCGTCAAGCCATAGATACCCATCGTCAAACCCACTAACTTAGGCGTCGATCCCGGCATTTGTTCGGTAAACAACGACAACACCGGCAGCAGCATGAACAAACCCAGCATTCTGAGAGCATAGATACTGGCCAGCGATACGGTAGCCCGCTTCTCCATGGCCGTCATCGGACTGGTAATATCCTGAACCTGTGTCAAACCCAAACTCCCCTTTTGCGTCGAATCTTTAAAGTTGGCTATAGTACCAGTTTATTCAAATCCTCGGAATTCATGACCGCAGCCAGCGGCGGATTTACCCCTAAACCGGCAGCTATCAAATCAAATACGCCAACACCCTACCCTCTAAACAACACACGCGCCGATTCGTATCTCAAGACCAACTCGCGCCAATTCAGTGCATCGCGCACCAAGTTTGAGAGTTTTCTTTCAAATATGGCTACAGCACCTACCAACCCTACTAATCACTCGCCAAGGCCGTTTTGGCCAAAGTATGCGGACCTCCGACGTCATTTCGACTCATGAACATAATTTACAGCTAAAAAACAAGATTAACGTCCAGGGAATACGTCAAAAACGCCATTTTTAAACTCAGCTCGCTGACTAACCGTCTTTGCATGCCATTCAACGCCTACCCGCCGTCAGCCGGCACAATTACTGCTTATGGATACCATGCGACTAGCACCAGACCCTACTTCATCTATCCTTAGGCCTATGCCTTATTCCGATATCTCCCAGGTTTTCAGTTCCAGCCTGCAGAAGTTATTGCAGGATAGAGAACGCATGTTAAGTACCTTAATGAGCAACTTGAAAGGTATGGTTTACTGCTGTCTGGTAGACCAACATTGGACAATGGTTTTTGTCAGTGAAGGTTGCCAAGCGCTCACTGGCTATAGCGCAGACGACTTATTGTTTAACCGCCGTATCACATACGAAGAACTAACCCTAGAAGACGATAGGATTTGGATTCGCGAACACATCAACGCCGCGGCGCTTAGCGGCGAACAATTCGAGTTGGACTACCGCATCACCCACGCCAATGGCAGCATTCGTTGGGTCAGGGAAAGTGGCGTCGCCCTGTTTAACGAACAAGGTGAATTGGAGGCCTTGGAAGGTTTTATCCAAGACATTACCGCGCACAAGCAAAGCGAGCAACTGGCACGTGAAGCTGAGGAGCGCTACCGCTCCATTTTCGAAAATGCCATCGAAGGGATTTATCAAACCACACCGGCCGGCCAATACTTAAATTTCAATCCGGCCTTAGCCCGCATTTACGGCTACGACTCCACCGACGATCTGATGCGTGCCATCAGCGACATTCAAACCCAAATCTACGTAGAGCCGGGCAAGCGCGCAGAATATATCGCCATGATGCAGTGTGATGGTCGGGTGCTGAATTTTGAAGCCCAGGTTTACCGGAAGAACGGCGACATTATCTGGATCACCGAAAACGCTCATGAAGTGCGAGACTTAAACGGCAATTTGCTATTTTATGAGGGCACCGTCGAGGATATTTCCGAGCGCAAACAATACGAGCAGCAGATCGAATATCAAGCCACGCACGACACCCTCACCGGGCTACCTAATCGCACTATGCTGGCCGATCGGCTGCAACAGTGCATGCATTTTTGCGACCGCTATGCCAACAAATTAGCGGTGGCCTTTGTCGATCTCGACCAATTCAAACTGATCAATGACAGCATGGGCCACCATGTGGGTGATCAGCTGCTGGTGACCATGGCCGAGCGTTTGGGCGCGTGCCTGCGTGAATCGGATACAGTTGTGCGGCTGGGCGGTGATGAATTTGTATTGCTGCTCACCAACGTCCAAAAAATAGAAGATCTTACCCACACCATGCAACGCATCCTCGCCGCGGTGGTAACACCGTGTATGATCGATGGTCGCGATTTTGTCGTCTCTTGCAGCATCGGCATTGGCATTTATCCGGACGACGGGCACGACCCCAATACCCTGCTCAAACACGCCGACTCGGCGATGTACAAGGCTAAGCAATTAGGTCGCAATAATTTTCAGTTTTTCACCCCGGAGTTGAATCAAGCCTTAACCACCCGAATCAAGATCGAGTACCGTCTACGCCACGCCATCGAAAACGACGAGTTTTTATTGCACTTTCAACCTAAGGTGGATTTTGCCACCGGCGCTATCTGCGGCACCGAAGCCCTGATCCGCTGGCAACCGCCGGGCGAACCGCTAATTTCCCCAATGAGTTTTATTCCAGTGGCCGAAGAAACCGGGCAAATTGAAGAAATCGGCCGCTGGGTTTTGATCAATGCTTGCCGAAAAGCCTGTGAATTCCAACAACGCACCGGCTGCAAGTTTCCCGTCGCTGTCAACGTCTCCCCCAGGCAATTCCGGCAACTCGATTTGGTCAATACCGTTAAATCGGTTCTCCAAATAACCGGCATTGATCCCCAGTGCTTGGAGTTGGAAATCACCGAAAACAGTTTGGTCCATGATACCCGGCATTTCATTCAAACCCTACACGATCTGAAAGCCTTGGGCGTTAAACTCGCCATAGACGATTTTGGCACCGGCTATTCCAGCATGGCTTACCTAAAGGACTTTCCGGTCGATCGGCTGAAGATCGACAAAGTATTCGTCGGCAATCTGGAAACAGAGCCGACGAATGTTGCCATTCTCAAGGCCATTATCGCTCTTGGCCATGGTTTGAACATAAAAGTGGTCGCCGAAGGCGTGGAAACGGCGTATCAGCAGCAATCTTTGCAGGACATGGGCTGCGACGAGTTACAAGGCTACTATTTCAGCAAACCCTTAACGGCAGAATCCTTTGTGGCACTTCTAAAACAACAGGATGCTGAGTTGATTACTGCCCCCATCGGCATCTATGTTTAGCGACTAGATAAATCGACGAGCAGCAAATCCGCTTTGCTCGAGGCGAACCATTCCCCGTATAGTATCCCGTTGTCAAAAACTCTAGGAATGCACAGCAGTGGACACCATCAGCATACGCGGCGCCCGCACTCATAATCTAAAAAACATCGATCTGGACTTGCCGCGCGACAAGTTGATCGTCATCACCGGTCTGTCTGGTTCCGGCAAATCTTCGTTAGCATTTGATACCATTTATGCGGAAGGCCAACGCCGCTACGTGGAATCGCTGTCGGCCTACGCCCGCCAGTTTTTATCGATGATGGAGAAACCGGATGTCGATCATATCGAAGGCTTGTCACCTGCTATCTCCATCGAACAAAAATCCACCTCGCACAATCCGCGCTCGACAGTCGGCACCATCACGGAGATTTACGATTATTTGCGTCTACTGTATGCCAGAGTCGGAATTCCGCGTTGTCCGGAGCATGGCGTCTCCCTGGAGGCGCAGACCGTCAGCCAGATGGTCGATCAAGTGTTGGCGCAGCCGGAAGGCGAGCGCTGGATGCTGTTGGCGCCGGTGATCAATGACCGCAAGGGCGAGCACGTGCTGCTACTGGAAGATTTGAAGGCCCAAGGCTTTTTGCGGGCCCGCATCGACGGCGAAGTCTACGAGCTGGACGAACCCCCTGCCCTGGATTTAAAGAAAAAACACACCATCGAAGTCATCGTCGACCGCTTCAAAATCCGCGATGACATCGCCCTGCGCCTGGCGGAATCCTTCGAAACCGCGCTGCGCCTGTCTGAGGGCTTGGCAATTGCCGCGTCGATGGAAAGCGATCAGCAACTGTTGTTCTCCGAGCGTTACGCCTGCCCACATTGCGGCTATAGCCTGAGCGAGTTGGAACCGCGCATTTTCTCCTTCAATAACCCAAAAGGCGCCTGCCCCAGTTGCGACGGCCTGGGCGTGCGCCAGCATTTCGACCCGCAACTGGTGGTGCACAATCCCGAGATCAGTCTGGCCGGCGGCGCGGTGCGCGGTTGGGACCGGCGCAATGCTTATTACTACCAGATCATTTGCGCCTTGGCCGCGCACTATAATTTCGATCCGGAAGCGCCGTTTTCGCATATTTCCAAGGACATTCAGGCAGCGATTTTATATGGCAGCGGCGAGGAGAAAATAAGCTTTACCTTCCAGATGGGTAACGGCAAACCCAAAGCCAGCCGGCATGTCTTCGAAGGCATCATCCCAAATATGCAACGCCGCTACCATGAAAGCGACTCGCAAATGGTCCGCGACGAATTATCCAAATATCTGGCGCAACAGACCTGCTCGGTGTGCGACGGCGCACGGTTAAATCTCGGCGCGCGCAATGTGTTTGTCGCGGAACAACCGTTACATCACGTCACCCGCTTGCCGATAAAACAAACCTTGGGCTTTTTTAAGGGGCTAAATATTCCCGGCCACCGTGGTGAAATCGCCGCGAAGATAAATAAGGAAATTCAGGAACGCCTGGAATTTTTAGTGAATGTGGGCTTGGATTATCTGACCCTGGATCGTAGCGCCGACACCCTATCCGGCGGCGAAGCGCAACGCATCCGCTTGGCCAGCCAAATCGGTGCCGGCTTGGTGGGTGTGATGTACGTGCTGGACGAACCGTCGATTGGTCTACATCAGCGCGACAACGAACGCTTGTTAAACACGCTTTATCGACTGCGTGATTTGGGTAACACCGTCATCGTGGTGGAACACGACGAAGACGCGATCCGCGCCGCCGATCATGTGGTGGACATCGGCCCCGGCGCCGGCGTGCATGGCGGGCAAATCGTCTCACAAGGTACGCCAGCGCATATTCTGGCCGATCCCAACTCCTTGACTGGCCAATATCTGTCCGGCGGCTTGAGCATTGATATCCCCAAAAAAACCACGCCGCGCGACCCGAGCAAACAAGTCACCATTCGCAAAGCCAGCGGCAATAATCTGCAAAACGTCGATGTCAGTTTCCCGGTGGGCTTGATGACCTGCGTCACCGGTGTTTCGGGGTCGGGCAAATCCACACTAATCAACGACACTTTATATAGCCACGCCGCGCGGCTGATCAACGGCGCCAGCTGCATCCCGGCGCCGTGCGAAGCCATTGAAGGTCTGGAACAATTCGACAAAGTGGTGGACATCGACCAAAGCCCCATCGGTCGCACCCCACGCTCTAACCCGGCCACCTACACCGGCATTTTCACGCCGGTGCGCGAGTTGTTTGCCGCGACGCCGGAAGCCCGCTCCCGTGGCTACACGCCGGGCCGCTTCAGTTTCAACGTCAAAGGTGGCCGCTGCGAAGCCTGCGCCGGCGATGGAGTGATCAAGGTGGAAATGCACTTTCTGCCGGACATCTTCGTACCGTGCGACATCTGCCACGGCAAGCGCTATAACCGGGAAACCCTGGAAGTCCGCTACAAAGGCAAGACCATCCACGAAGTATTGGAAATGACAGTGGAAGACGCCACCCAATTCTTCTCCGCCATCCCCAGCCTGGCCCGCAAGCTACAAACCCTGATCGATGTGGGTTTGAGCTACATCACCCTCGGCCAAAACGCCGTGACCCTGTCTGGCGGCGAAGCGCAGCGCGTCAAACTAGCGAAAGAGCTATCCAAACGCGACACCGGCACCACGCTTTACATCCTCGACGAACCCACCACCGGCCTGCACTTCCACGACATCAAACAATTACTGACGGTGTTGCACACCCTGCGCGACCACGGCAACACGGTGATCATCATCGAGCACAATCTGGACGTGATCAAAACCGCTGACTGGATTGTGGACATGGGGCCGGAAGGCGGCAGCGGTGGCGGTATGTTGGTGGCGGAAGGCACGCCGAAGCAAATTGCCAAGCACAAGAAGTCGCACACCGGGACGTATTTGCAGCGGTTTTTCGCGTGAGTTACAACTGAAACCATGAACGAGCTACAAGCGGAATTGACCAAAGCGATTCTGGCTCATGCGGCAGTCGATGCGATTTATCTGTACGGCTCCAGGGCCAAAAATACCGCCCGACCCGATAGCGATTGGGATATTGCGGTGATTTTCAGCGATTACGAAACCGATCCGCTGGAACGGGCGGTGCTTCCGCAAATGCTGGAAGCCGAAGTCGAACGCGAATTAAAGCGCTACAACCAAATCAGCATCGTCGATCTTGAAACCGCGCCGGCCTTGCTGCAAGTTGGCATCTTGCAGTCGGCTGTCAAATGGTACGACCGCAATGTACCGCACGTTAGACGCGTCGAGCAAAGCATCTGGTCGAAATGGGAAAAGGATTATGAGAGATATTGCTTATGAACAGGCGCTGATCCGCCACCGCCGCAAAATGCTGCGTATTCCGGACGAGTACAGCCAGGAAAATATCAACAATTGGACCGAACGCGACCTGCTGGCGATACAGCGCGCATTACAGGTCTATATCGAAGCCTTCATCGGCATGGCGCGTTATTTCGTGGAGCAAAAATACCAGCTGACAGTCAGCCAGTCTCGGGAAGCGTTAGACGAATTGAAAAGCCACGGCGATTTGCCGGCCGAGCAGCATGCCGACTTGATGAAAATCCTCGGCTTCCGCAATGTGCTGGTGCACGACTACCTGGACCTCAACGACGGCATCGTGCAAGCCATTGTCACCAAAAGGCAGTATGCGATTTTGGAAGAGTGGATGGTGGTTTGGCAGCAGAAGTTGGATGAATGTAAGCCGAAATGAGTTCAATCGGTCTAGCCTTTTTGGTTCCCGCGCGCTGTGTGGTAACCAGAAAGCACCGCGTTGCGGTGCCTGAATAACCAGCCAAGCATTCCAACGCAGCGCGTTGGAACGAGACAGAACAAGTATCAACAACCTCGTTATATGCTTACGCTGAAATCACGCCTAATCGTTTCGGAAGCGTCATATATCGCAACTATTGTTCCTGCCCCTGGAGAGTAGGAACAAGTACATTTGTACATTCATTATGGAGAGCCTGTGGCAAAAATAGAGTTTCCGAAATCCCTGAGAGAACTGCTCGAGGAGAGTGATCTTCAAGCCCCCATCCGCAGCCTTGCTGACCGGGTCGGAGAAATCCTTGCAGACAATAAACTCCCATTTTTCCCCGACTACACCGACCACGGGGTTGAACATATCAACTGTGTGTTGAAGTGTGAAGTTGAGCTAGTTCCGAAACCAATTTGGGAACATAGCAAAAAGGATTCCGACCCACGCTTGCTTTGCGACGCCGACGCCGTGGTAATCATCGGTGCAACGCTGTTGCATGACATCGCCATGCATCTCAGGCCTAATGGATTTCTCGAATTAGTTGGAAAAGATTCCAGATTTCAACCTTTGCCTTGGTTCAAAGATGACCAAGAAGGCAACGTAGCCAATATTGCCTGGCATTTGTTATGGGATGACTATGCTCGAGAAGCACGGCGGTTTAGCGACCGCCAATTGACCAACATCATAGGAGAGCAATCGGCCAGAGTTTGGAAGTTCGAAGACTTCCCTGAGGATACCGGACAATGGGAAACCAACCATTACTTGATCGTCGGTGAATTTATTCGGCGCCACCATGCTCGTCTTGCCCACGAAATTGCGATCTACGGTTTTCCAGGCCTTCCAGTCGGCTCGGGTGAGGGACAGTTCCCCGCCATGGGCAAAGAGCAGGGCCACCCGTTGATGCGACTGGCCGATCTGATTGGGCTAAGCGCGCGTTCGCACGGGATGTCGCTGCGCGTTTGCAAAGCTTACTTGGATTCCAGCCCACTCTACCCCGGGACCCCAAAACCAATGGGCTCGGCTGTACTTTACCCCATGGCTCTATTACGGGTAGCCGATTACCTTCAGATTGACCAACAGCGCGCACCGGCAGCTTTGCTGCAATTGCGGGATCCGCAAAGCCCGGTTTCCATACAGGAATGGCGTAAACACCGTGCGGTGCAGCAGATTAGTCCGGCCAGCGACCCTCGCGGCAAGATGGTCACCGTCGCAACCGATATAAGCTTGTCGCTCTACCTGCAACTGCGCGACCTGTTGTCCGGACTGCAAACAGAAATGGACCATTCAACCGCAGTATTGGACGAAGCCTACGGCGCGCGGACCGACCTTGGTCTGGATCAGCTAAATCTCGCTATTCGTCGTGTCTATTCTAACCTGCATAGTCCGGCGTTTCGCGATAGCCTGCCCTATATTCCGAATCGGACCGGGTATACCGCTGATCCGAATTTACTTACTCTCCTTGTCGAGCCGCTATATGGTAAAGCACCGGGCGTCGGGGTTCGCGAATTAATGCAAAACGCAGTCGATGCCGTTTGCGAATTACACGCATGGTGTAAAAACCACAAGGTCGCTATCGAATCACTCGATTTGCCAGAGCAAGAAGGCGACGTATCGATAGACTTTATCAAGCGTGAGGATGGCTCATGGTACCTGCGTGTCCGCGACCGTGGCATCGGCATGCGTGCCGATACCATTCAAAACCATTTTTTGCGAGCCGGCGCCTCGTTTCGCAGCAACTCCGAATGGGCTAAAGAATTTCTAGACGATTCAGGCAAACCGCGTGTAATGCGCTCTGGACGCTTTGGGATAGGCGCCTTTGCAGTCTTTCTTCTAGGAGCTTCTTTCAAACTTTGGACACGGCACGTTAGCTCAGACAAATCCACGGGCAATATGTTGGAAGCATCCGCTAATAGCCAGCTCATTGAAATCCGCCGTGTCGACGGTTTGCCCATCGGAACCACTATCGAAGTCGAAGTCAGCAGTGAATCTGTGAAAGCGTTAGGACTCGAAAAAGAAAAATATTCGGGCTACGAAGGTCCAAGGAAACAAATTGACTGGTATTGCTGGGATTGGCCTAAAGTCATTAATCGCGTAATCAGAAGCCCTAATCCCGAAAAGCTGGATCAAGAATTCGTATTCCCCGTGAAAAGTAATAACTTACCGAAGGAATATTCCGTAATCTACCCAGATGGTTTCGACGCGGTTTTTTGGACTTTTGAGAAATACCCTGCTCTTTCGTGCAACGGTTTAATAATTGAAAACCGAAGTTCATACTCACTTCCCAATTTTGATTGGCCTAAGTACATCCAAACTATACGACCAAATATTGCTGTTCTCGACAGTGCTGGAAACTTACCTTTGACCACTCAGCGCTACCAGCTTTCTAAAAAGGCCGTTCCGTTTATCGATGAGTTGGCGCGAGATGTCTTATTATCCATCATCGCTTATGCACTCATTTGCGGCCCGACATCTCGGGACGAGGCTCTTTCCTGCAAATATCGGCATCCTCTTCAAAAGGATCCGGTCTCTATTTACGAATTCGGTCAAAAAAAAGATTCTCTGTTCGCTGAAGGCCTTCTACGTTGGTGTGCCACCAAAGCCGCAATGGTTCCTGTAGATCCTTGGCTTTATTCACTTCTAAATGCTGAATCCTACCTTTTGTTTGGCAGTTTGAACTCTGTCAATTCTCTAGACGGGAGGCAACTGTCGGCGTCCACTAGTTTGTTTGAACCAACTAACGAAACCGGCCATGCCGTTTTACAATGGATGGGGACCATAAATATCGAAAGCGATGAGGATTGGCTCGATAAAACTCGGTTCTGTGTTTTTAACTTTTTCAATACGCTTGCGAGTGAAGGGATTGTAGCCTTAGGCACCGCAACAGCCATTCGCTTGGTCGCCGTCGAAAGTCAAAAAGGTCTTTTCAAGCTTAATAAGACCGGAAGGTTTGCACCAGTGGTGTATGACTTATTCGAAGAGCCGACGATTTGGAAGACAATTAGCTGGCCCGGAGGAAGATCTTGTATTGAAGTGCAAACCGGCACATTCGACACGAACGTGCAGTTACAACCAATTCTTGAAATGATTGAAGAAGTTTTGGAAGCAAATAGAGAATATGTAGACGCTGTTTTTGTGGCGGAGATTAAAACGACTAGTGCAAATTCGCCAGAATCTTTGATAGCCAAAATCTGGAATGAATGCCTAGGTCCTACCGCCATCCCTTTCGATCCAATTGCGCGAGATGCGCTGATTACCAAAGGCTACCAGCATCCTGAACTAAAACGTCAAATTGATGCGTGGCAGGAACTGAAGCGCTCTGGCTCTAAATGGACGTCATATACTGGCAACCATCATTGGCGTCGGTAAAATTCCGACAAACGGTCTTTATCTAAATTCGCCAATTATTTATGATGAGCCAGGTTCGGTCGATTAGTTTTCCTATTCCGCTACCGACCGCCGCTTCTCGCTTGCGGCAAGTAGCCTCGATGTAATCGAGGATTCGGAGGGCCAACCCCTCGATTTCGCTAGCGCTGCATCGAGGCTACAGAAGCTCCATTCGATTGCCACTGATTAGAGGTGCAATTGGCTGACAACTGTCGGATAAATAAAGCAAGAAATCTACCCAATTGACCTTGCACGGTGATTTAATCGCCCTTAAACCGCGTATAAAGAGGTTCTCTTTCCCACAATGTCCCACCGCCTCGCCATCATCTCCGACACCCACGGCTTGCTTCGCCCTGAGGTGCTGGCGGCGTTGCACGGCTGCGAGCGGATTTTCCACGCCGGCGACGTCGGCAAACATGAGGTGTTGCAGCGACTGAACGAGTTGGCTCCGGTCACGGCGGTGCGCGGTAACAACGATAAAGGGGCTTGGGCTGAGGAACTGCCCATCTGTGCCAGCGTCATGGTCGGCCAAGTTTCAATTTATTTGATCCACGATCTGGCAGAGTTGCCCATCGATCCGGTCGTGGCCGGAATTCGCGTCGTCATTTCCGGCCATTCGTATAAACCGTCGCTTCAAGAGCGTGACGGCGTACTATATCTAAACCCCGGCAGCGCGGGCCCACGCCGGTTTAAATTGCCTCTAGCAGTTGCCGAACTGATCATCAACGATAAGACAGTCGAGGCCCGGATCATCGAGCTGGAAGTATGACGCGATTCGCGGGAGCCAGTGATCGATTGCTGATCAGCATTTACGCCAGCGAACTGAGCGGCTGGCATTATGCAGTGGTACGCAGTAGATTGTGCGGCCGCTCTAATTGAACTGAAGTTGGCCGCCGGTGCCGGCGCCGTCTTTGACTTCCTGGGCTTTGTAATTCCTTAAAGATTGCACCAGGTTGTTGTAGGCATCAAAAAACGCGGCGGCGGTGGATATACCTTCCGGGGTTCGGGTAAAGCTCGCCAAGCCAAAGCCGCCGACAGCATTCTCGCCTAAGAATCCGCCCCACCCCGAAGCCTGCAAAGCATTGGCGGTTGCGCTGCCCTGGGATATGCCGATTTGTACTGTCGAGCGGATATCGATCAAGGTCAGAGCTACGTCCGTACTGCGTTTATCGGCGGCACCCGCTGCGGCGCCCGCCAATGCGTCTATAAAAATCCCACCCAGCGAGATTTGCCCCGGCGGAGCGTAATGCTGATGCATGCCGCCGCCGTAAAGGCCGGCTCTGTTGCCCTGGGTGGATTCGTTGAGGACGATGACCTGCGGTTCCAGTAGATAATCGGCGGCGACCCGTTGGCCTTTTTGCTGTTTGGACCCGGCCCGGTACTCACCGGATTCACGTTGCTGTGAGGTAATAGCATTGAGTAATGCCAAGGTGGCCTGATTGCCGATGCCGGTAATCACAAAGCAGTTGGATTGCTGCACCGCCAAACGAATCAATGGGTCAACGGTGGTTACGGCGCTGGCACCGGTGATACGGCCGTCGCTGACCGCCAGGGTACCTAATGGGCTGGCGCAATGTTCCAGCGTTTTATTGGCATTGACGCTGGTAGACCCACCCGCCGAACCGCTAATGAGGTTGGCACTGCCGCCGGTTTGTACGCCCGGTTTTGTACAAGCGTTCAACGAAATCATCACTGCCAGCCAGCTTAGTTGTTTGGTTTTTATGCAGATCATACCAACACACCCCTGTCGAAATTAGCAAGCTCGGAAACTGAAATTTAGCACTCTGAGAAAATGTTAGAGTAAAACCCTAGCGGAATGCAAACAAATCGCAGTGTGTGTTAAATGCCAGGAATTTCACCGCCGAATTACGGCGCTTCGACTCCTACCCACGAGACGCCTAGAGGTTCTACTTTTAAGGGCAAAGCTCCGAAACTTTGCCAAAGCTAACGAACGAATTAACCGAAACTCGAAAAGCCCCAAAATGACTTATTATCGGAAAGGTTTCGCAGTCACTGGCGCAACTGGCTATGCGATAGCAGCAAGGCAAAACCGGAGGCGTGGGCAGTGGGTTCGGCATTGGAAGATAGGGAATCGCATACATACAGCGATTACCGGGGAGTCGCTATTTTTGCCGAAAGATTTTTTCGGGCATCCTGCTGGAAAAAATCGGCAAAAATTACGCGACCGCTTATGCCTTCGGCGCCCCGATTCGTCCGCGTCACCTCGTTCCGACCCAACAAGGGGTCGAAACATCGGCTCTCGCATGACTTAACGCCGTGTCGCGATGCCTTGCAGGTTTTCTCCGCTTCGCTGCGAAAACCCGCCCGGCGCTACGGCTATCGGGGACTAAAAATCTTCACTTCGCTGGCGCTCCGTTGTTGAGTAGACCGCAGGCACTTCCCCCGCAGCCTCTCGCAGAACGGTACGTGAACCTCTCGATTCATACCGCTCCCATCAGGCAAACGCACCTATCATTCCCGCTCGCCAATGAGCGAACAAGTTTGGATATTGATCAGCAATCTTCGCCAGAAACATCATAGCCTTGATCTTGTGCTGGCGAAGCGGCTTGAACTTACGCCTCGCCCACCTCACCAGAGTCATATTCACGTGGCGACACAGTCCGTACAACGCTGAGCGGGTATAACAACCATAATAGGCTAGCCACCCATTGATGATGGGATTCAACCATTTAGCGATCTCTCCCAAACTCAACTCGGTACGTGTTCGCACCCGTAACGTTCTAATCTTTTGCCGCATTGACTTCAGCGCCGCTTTACTCACTGCGGGCGTAAAGTTTACAAACACGCTGTTTCTCTTACGATTCCTACAAAGTCGCCGTCTAAACGTATATCCGAGAAAATCAAAGGATGTATGCTCATATTGCCCTTTGCGACTACCATCTTTACAGTAAACGATCTTGGTTTTCACCGGATGAAGTTCAAGTCCACAGGACTGAAAGCGTTGTTTCAATACTTCCAGCATACGTTGGGCTTCCGCCTCGCTACAGCAGTGCACCAGACCATCATCGGCATAACGGCACCAGACTGTATTCGGGTAATGAGTTTGCAGCCATTTGTCGAATACATAGTGCAGAAACAGATTACTGAGCACGGGACTGACAACCCCACCTTGTGGCGTGCCTTTTCCCCGACTGATCAACTCTCCATTTGGCATCTGCATCGGCGCCGTCAACCAACGTTCAATATATAACCTCACCCAGGGTGTATCCGTATGTTGATAGACCGCTTTAAGCAATAAATTGTGCGGTATATTGTCGAACAACCCCTTGATGTCAAATTCAAGCACCCAGTCGTAACGCCAACAACGTTCTCGCGTGACGCCCACCGCATCCAATGCTGACTTATTCGGCCTGTATCCGTACGAGTCAGGCAAAAAGTGCGGCTCAACCTGGGGTTCAAACTCCAGCTTGACGACCATTTGAGCAATACGATCACTCACGGTGGGTATGCCCAAAATCCGTTCGCCGCCCGCTTTCTTTGGTATGGCTACCGCTTTCACAGGCGGCGGGAAGTAACTGCCAGACGATAGCCGGTTCCATAGCTTGTAAAGATTGGCTTTCAGATTTCTTTCAAAATCTGCTAACGATTGCTTATCAACGCCAGCGGCACCGGCATTGGCTTTCACCAATTCAAATGCGCGCATGACTTGTCCTTTTGAGATGACAAATGGCTTTGCCCCGCTCACATCATCCTCCTGCCATTAGACAGTTGTGACATCAACAAAGGCTGCCTGATGTTGCCCCTTCGCTCCACGTTCATTACAAACGTTTCCTCGCTACTACGGGCAACTCCGCCCCAGTATCACGCATCGGTACTCTCATGCTCATAAATTGAGTTATTTGCATTTCTCCCTTAGCATCATGATGACTGGTTCCCACAGTTCCCATTGAAAGCCCAGTACAGAGTCACGCCCACTATACGCCGGACACCGCCTGCACAGCCTTCGGATTCGCTTACAGGCTAATCCCAAGAGTCTTGGACGCCCCTGGTTTTGATGTCAAATCTCTGAATAACGACGCGTCAACATAGGTTCGGTTTAACTCGTCTCTCTGTACCCTACCTACTAATTATGAATTAGCTTTTCCTCAACGCTCACTACCTGCACTCTTAATACAAGCAGCTTGAGGTGGTTTAAAGCCAGTTTCCGACAACAGACTTTGATGGGCCTACCATCATCTTCCAATGAGCTTATACACATCTGATCGCTATTTCCTTACAGCCTCAGTTTGTGTGCCTGTGGCACACTCCAAGATTTTCAGCGTTTGAATTGGCCGGACGATATACGTTACGAGCTGACCGATGGCGACGCTTTTGATGTCACAGGCACCTGATTTGCCGCATCAGGATGTGGCGGGGGAAACTTATTTCCAAACTCGGCAAGCACTAGCGGGCAAATCCTACCGTGCTTTTATCGCACCCGTCGATGTGCGTTTACCCAAAGCCCAGGAAGCTGACGATTCTATTGACACAGTCGTGCATCCCGACGTATTGGTAGTGTGCTGTTACTGTATTTTTGGGTGTTACTGTATGTTTGCGCAGTAACTTAGACGATTTCACTAAATCTACGCGCATAAAAAAACCATAAGTTCTTATGTGTAAAGGACTTATGGTTAATCTGGATACTGCTAAAGCTATAAATGGTGGCGATACCGGGGATCGAACCTGGAACCTCGGGGTTATGAATCCCGCGCTCTAACCGGATTGAGCTATATCGCCACTGGGAACAGCTTTGAAAAGACGCGTATTATAGGACGCGTCTTTTCTATTGTCAAACATTGAAACGAAAGTGCATCACGTCACCATCCTGGACTTTGTACTCCTTGCCTTCCAACCGCCATTTACCGGCGTCTTTGGCTCCTTGTTCGCCGTTGTAAGCTATAAAATCCGCATAAGACACCACTTCGGCGCGGATGAACCCCTTTTCGAAATCGGAGTGAATCACGCCCGCGGCTTGCGGCGCGGTGGCGTTGACAGGAATGGTCCACGCTCTGACTTCTTTGACGCCTGCGGTGAAATAAGTCGAGAGATTCAATAGTTCGTAGCCGGCACGTACCACCCTATTCAAGCCAGGCTCTTCCAACCCCAAGTCTTCGAGAAATTCTTTCTTTTCGTCTTCATCAAGTTGCACGATTTCGGCTTCTATAGCTGCGCAGACAGCGACAACCTTGGAGCCTTCGTTTTCGGCAAACGCTTTGACTTTGTCCAGCATCGGATTGTTCTCAAAACCGTCGTCTTGAACATTGGCAACATACAGCGTGGGCTTGATCGTGATCAGGCACAATTCCTTGATAAGCTTGGCTTCATCTTCGCTTAGACCTAAAGTCCGCACGGCTTCGCCGGCATTGAGGTGTTCCAGCACCCGTTCCAGAACTTCCTTTCTGGCCAGCTCGTCCTTGTTGCCGGACTTTGAAGCTTTTGCGGCTTTTTGCAACGCTCTTTCGACGGAAGACATGTCGGCCAGAGCCAGTTCGGTATTGATGACTTCTATATCGCTGATGGGATCGACTTTGCCGGCAACGTGAATCACGTTGTCGTCATCAAAACAGCGCACCACATGCACAACGGCATCGGTTTCGCGGATATTACCGAGAAATTGGTTGCCCAAGCCTTCGCCTTTCGACGCGCCGGCCACTAATCCGGCGATGTCGACGAACTCAATGGTGGTCGGTAATACGCGTTCAGGATTGACGATGGCCGCCAGTTTATCCATTCGTGGATCAGGAACCGGCACCACACCTACGTTTGGGTCTATTGTGCAAAAAGGATAGTTTTCAGCCGCAATGGTGGCTTTGGTCAGCGCGTTGAACAGAGTTGATTTACCGACGTTGGGCAGCCCAACGATTCCGCAATGTAGTGCCATGAATTTTATACAGAAGGATTAATTTAACAGGAGCCGGATAAACCGGAAGAGTGCGGGCTCGATTATACAGAGAATTTTCGGATATGACCGCGCCGACACGAGGAGTAGCGCATCGTTTGCAGACGATGCGCTATCGGATTGTTACTTGACTTGCAAAACACCACCTTGACCGCTGCCGCCACCGCCCTGTACTTCCTGCGCTTTATAGTTTCTGAGCGATTGGACCATATTGTTATAGGCATCAAAAAAGGCTGCCGCGGTAGCTATGCCTTCCGGGGTTCTGCTGTACATGCCTATGCTACCCCCGGCCGCGCCGGCAAAAAGTCCGCCCCAACCGCCAAACGCGCCGCCGCCCGAGGTACTCATATTGTTCGCGGTGGCACTGCCTTGGGAAATGGCAATTTGTACGGTAGAACGAATATCGGTCAATGTCAGTGCCACATCGGTAGTTCTCGTTTCCACGGCATGCGAAACCGCGCCGGCAATGGCGCCTAGACCGCCCAAACCGGCAGCACCTAATCCGGCACCGATTAATCCGGCCCCGATGGAGCCCCCTTGTCCGCCTGTCGATTCGTTAGCGACGATAATCTGCGGGTCAAGTAAATAGTCTGCGGCAACACGTTGGCCTTTGTGTTGTTTTGAACCTGACCGATATTCTCCGGAGTTTCTTTGTTGGTCGGTGATTCTATCCAGCATGGCGCTGGTGCTCATATTGCCAATACCGGTGATAATAAAACAATTGGATTGCTGTACCGCCAAGCGGATTAACGGATCAACTGTGGTTACACCTGATGCTCCCGAAAAACGGCCGTCGCTGACCGCTAAGGTACCCAATGGGCTGGCGCAGCGCTCCAAAGACTTATTGGCGTTGACGCTGGTCGCTCCGCCGGCAGAGCCAGAGACTAAATTTGAACTACCACCTGTCTGCAAGCCAGGCTGTTGCGCGCAGCCGGCAAAAGCAAAAACAGAGACCAGTAATGATAAATCTCGAATTGATTTAACGCTCATCCAAAAAACTCCAAAAAATTGCCGTTCAGTTAATGACGCCTAGCAAACTAAAAAATTCGAGCGATAATAGACCAAAACTTATGAAAAGAAAAAGGAAATACTCATGCATTCAAAAAAGCCTTTTTTGTCAACGCTATTTGTATTATTCGTAGCGTTTGGCCTTGTCGCGTGTACACATCAAGAGAAACAAGTTAAGTCAGACACCATCAGAATTTGCGACGAGAATGGCTGTGCGGATCGCCCGAAAGACTATGCCTCTTTTCAGCCGGAACCGGCAATGTCCGCCGAAGACGCTGCAAAAATGAAGGCACTTGAAGAGCTGGCCGCAAACGACCCACGTGCCGCTTATGATTTGGCTCTGCGTTTCTTTAGAGCTGACGGTGTTCGCCAAGATACTTATAAGTCGATCAAATGGATGCGTGAATCCGCCGAGAAAGGCAACTTCGACGCGCAAAAAGCCTTGGGCAGGGTTTATCTGACGGGTCTCGGTGAAATGGGCTCCGATCCGGGCGAGGCTGAAAAATGGTTGTCCATTACCGCCAACAAAGGCGACAAAGAAGCAAGCAGCTTACTTAAAGAGGCAGTAAAAGCCCGCCAATCGGAGCAAGCCGATTACCAATGGCGGAGACGATGGCAACAGGTTTTTTACAACAACTGGTATTCCGGCTATCGCTACAATTGGTACTGGGGAACCGGGAGGTGGTATTTGTATTAATATGAACAAACTCCGGTATTTGCTTAATTAAAAACCAAGTACCAGAATCGCAACGATCCCCCGTTTTACGCGAAGTGTAAAAGTTCACAATTTTAGCTACGGAATCAGGTTACGAATAACCTAAAAATGTTTTTAACCCTGATCTGAGCAGGCTTCGCCGAATACTATTGTTTTATCTCGGCCACTTGCTTTGGCTTGATACAAGGCGGCATCGGCGTAATTAATCATTTGATCGATGTCTGGGGTTTGTTCGGATTGAACCAAGTCGCCATTCAGGCAATACAAACCAATACTCAGGGTCAAATTAACCACCTCTTTATCGATAGACCATTCCAGAGCTTTAATTTCTTGCCGAATACGTTCCGCGAATGTTTTACCGCTATCGCAACGGGTGTTGGTAAAAATCGCGACAAACTCCTCACCACCAAAACGCACCAGAATATCGGTATTGCGAACTTGCCGCTTTAACGCGTTAGCCACGCCGGTTAATACTTGATCGCCAAACAAATGGCCGAAGCGATCATTAATCACTTTGAAATGATCAATGTCCATCACCAGCAGACAAAAACTAGTTTTGTAGCGCTTATGATGAGCGATAACGACTTCGACTTGGTCGTAAAAATACCGCCGATTATGCAGGCCTGTTAATTGGTCATGCATGGACATACTGGCAAAATGATCTTTAAGTTGATTGGTTTCGGCGACCAAGCTCTCCAACTCGGCCGTCCTCAACGCAATTTGCTGTTCCATTTGCTGAACCAGGCGCCGAGTGGTGATCAACTGACCAAGAATGTTTTTATAGACTTCCAATAAACGAATATGCCAATCGCTGAAGTAATTTGCTTGCGGATGCGATACGTTTAAAACGCCAATCAGAGTGCGGTTGAAGGTAAAAACCGGCACGCTAATAATTGAGCCGGGCGATTGGTTCACGTTTCCAGTTTTTTCAAATCGCTTATCTTCATGACAATTTTGACAATGTTGCAAAACACCGGTCGCAGCGGCCGCACCGATCAAGCCTTCCCCGACTTTAAAGCGCAAAGGCCTATCAACATTTGGTTCAGTATTGCCCAACTCACGAACACTAATACCGGCGACATTGCTTAATAAGCCTTCACTATCCACGATAAAAAAAGAGCAGCGTTCCATGTCTTGATATTGGATAAGACTTGCCAAAGCCTGTCTGATTAGGGCTTTTTCATCATCGACTTGATAGTCGATTTCAGACAGTTGTTTAACTGCGGACAGCGCATTGACGAGGTCGATCAGCAAATCTTGCATGCCGAAGCCCGCTAGTTTGGCATCTTGACTGTCTGCGCTGTGCTGATTCATCAATTCCCCATGATGGCTGCAAGTTTTTGCATAGCCGGCTGATTTTCGCCCAGTTGTTCGGCTAGCTCGCGTATATTTTCCAACGGTAACTTAATTTTCCGGCATTCCGGCTCAAACTCTTGCAGATTAATCGATTCACCGGCAATCACGGCTGCGCTTAATCGCTCACAAACCCTCAATAAAATCAGCAAGGGCAGTTCTATTCCGTCAAAATCCTTATTTTCATAATTTTGCAATAGAATCTGATACAAAGCCGGCAAATGCCATTTATGCAATAAAAAATGACCGATTTGATAATGGCTCTGCCCCATTTGTCGAGAAATTCCCTCACTCACCGGCAAGCGAGTTTTTTTGCTCTCGACAAAAACCTCATGCAGCTCTTCGGGCTGCAAATAGCCGAGCACCAATACGCCGATATTGAGCAGCAATCCGCCGGAATAAATAGTCGATGGCGTAAACTCGCGCAATTGCGGAATTTCGGCTGCCAATTTTTGCGCGGATACCGCCGTTGTTAATGAGCGTATCCAAAAATACTCGGCGTCGAATCCTTGGCATTTACGCGTATCGAATTGAACATTAAAAATAATCGCCATTGCCAGAGCTTTTACTAAATCCAGGCCCAGCACCTGAAAAATGGCGGTACGAATGTCTGAGACATTACGGCCTCGGGCAAAGTAGGCCGAATTCGCTAATCCAAGCAATCTGGCGACCAGACCAGGCGATAACGATAAGGCATCCGCCAGCTTTTCTATGGGTATGTCCGGCGTGTTAATGGCACCCAGAATTCGCAGACTCGCCTCGGGCAAAACCGGCAAGTTTTTCAGCGAACTCATCTGCAATTCAATTGTTTGCTTTACACCGGCATTCATCAACCATGACCATGACCTGAAATAATTAAACAAACCGAGAGTTTGCGGTAATCGTTGTTACTCATTGCATCTTTGGGAATTATCATCGATTGACGCCTCCCTTTATCATGCACCCAATGCAGCGCGATTAGTAATCCGGTTACCACAGTTGATGCTTGAATCTCGATAGACTGGTAATGGTCGCCACTTCCCAGCAGCGACCATCCATGCTGAGGAGTATAGCGCAGATATGCGCCGCCAATTTTGCCGGATGCCATATTGCTTCGCCAACTCAAAAATACCGCCATCGTTAGCAAGCATTGGTAAGGCATCGGCAGCGCGTTTAGCCAACATGCCGCCAGCGTCACCGCGTGGATGGCGCTAACGATGAATGTCAGCGCCCGTGAGCGCCCCACTGTAAAATTCATGCTCTGTTCAAGATTTTTCGACACAATCGCCGCACCTTTTTCGAGCTAAGGTAAACTACCCTGCTAAATTATGTTCACGTATTCCTACAAACCTTACCGCCATGCTTGAAGACCGGACAGTTCACACAAACGCTTTTAGCGAACCCAATGCATTTGCTTTATCCAGAAAAGTATTCGCATCCACCGGCCTGAGCCTCATAGAAGTTAGCGGTCAGGATGCCGCAAAACTCTTACAAGGCCAGCTAACATGTAACATTAACGATTTATCGGCATCGCAAGCCAGTATAGCTGGATTCTGCAACGCCAAAGGCCGGGTCATCAGTACGCTATTGGTGGTTAAATCGCTGGAATCTTTTTACCTGATACTGCCTGCGGACTTACTCGACACCGTGTTAAAAAAATTGCGGATGTACGTGCTGCGAGCCGATGCAAAATTGCATGATCAAACCGGAAACATGCATATCCTGGGCATATCGGGTCTTTCGCCTGAATTTGACGTTCCGACAGACAATTTCGCAATCGGGCAAATACCGTTAACGACCATTAAGTTGCCCGCCGCGCCGCGCCATCTGCTATTGGGTACGTCTGATCAGATCGATGAATTTACCGGATTACTGTTTAGCCGATACGCTTTCGAATCCGGCTGCCTGGACGAGTGGCGCTATCAGGACATCTCCACTGCCCTGCCCTGGTTTGATATTAGCCAATCGGAACAACATATTCCGCAGATGTTGGGTATTGACCAGCTTGGCGGCATCAGTTTCAGTAAAGGCTGTTACACAGGTCAGGAAATCGTAGCCCGCAGTCACTATTTGGGCAAAGTCAAACGCGCCTTGTTTATTGCCGAATGCCGTCAATCAGCAAGCGACGTCATTAACGGCTGTAAGGTGTTGGACGGCATTTCTCAGCAAAATATGGGGTGCGTACTGACGAACGCGGTCTGGACCGGAATAAACCGTGCGCTGTTGGTCCTGCAAATAGTTGATGGACTGCCAAAAAACCTTATACTTGATGACGACTATCGCACGCCTATCGCGATAATTTCGGATCAATAGCGGAAATTCAATCCATGCAATTCAAATCTGTTCAAGATTTTTTAGTCCATGTGCAAGCGGAACTGGACGCCAACCGATTAATCCTGCCGACCTTGCCGGATGTGGCCATCAAAGTCCGCGACGCTGTCAGTAAAGGCGATGCCACCGCGCAAAGCCTGGCCGAGATCATCGCAACCGACGCCGCCATTTCCGCCCGTTTGATACAAGTGGCCAACAGCCCTCTGTATCGCGGCACCATGGAAATTAAAAATATTCAAATGGCCGTAACCCGGCTCGGCAACAACACCATTCGCACGCTGATCACCAGTTTGATCATGCAGCAAATGTTCACGCCTACCACGGCGCTACTGGAAGGCTATTTCCGCAGCACCTGGGAGCAAGGCGTGAACGTCTCAGCGATCAGTCGCGCGTTGGCTGCTTTCGTGCCGCATTTAAACGCCGATGAAGCCATGCTGGCCGGGCTGATCCATCAAATCGGTAAATTACCGATATTGACACTGGTCGAGAAAATTCCGGAATTTAGAGACAGCCCATCCCGATTAGACAAGCTGCTGGAGAAAGCCCACCCGCATGTCGGCAAACTGATCATGAACACCTGGAATTTCCCGGAAGAACTTAAATTGGTGCCTTCCGAATATGTAGATTTTCAGCGCGACTCAGGCTCCAAGGCTGATTATGTCGACTTGGTGCAAGTCGCGTTTCTGCAAAGCATCGCCGGCACCGATCATCCCGCCTGCCGCGTCGACTGGAATACTGTACCCGCCTTTGTGAAACTGGGCATCCAGCCCGATACCGAAATTCTGGAAATTGAAGGCGTTTCGGAAGAGATCGAGCTCGCCCACTCAATGTTTCTTTGAGAATTAAAAGCACATGATAGACGCCCAAGACGCCGCCCGGTTTCGCCGCTTAGGCACACTGACCATCTTTGCCGTGTATTTCGTGATTCTGGTCGGCGGCATCGTCCGCGCCTCAGGCGCCGGCATGGGCTGCCCGGATTGGCCGACCTGCTTCGGGCAATGGGTGCCGCCGACGCATGAATCGCAATTGCCGGCCAATTATCACGAAATTTATGCTGCGCGCGGTTATGAAAGCACCGCCTTCAATCCGGTAAAAACCTGGACCGAATATACGAATCGTCTGGTCGGCGTGACCATCGGTTTTCTGATTTTTCTGACAGCCTGGACCTCCAGGGTTTATCTGAAGGCCGATAAAGCGATTTTTTATTTAGCGTTATCGGTTTTTTTACTGGTCGGCTTTCAGGGCTGGCTGGGTTCGGCCGTGGTGGCCAGTAACCTAAAGCCCTTAATGATAACCCTGCACATGCTGCTAGCCCTGTTTATCGTTGCGCTACTTATATACGCTATCGCTAGATCGCAAAAACCGCTGCTGCAAGCCATCGACAGCCATTGGCTGACGCCGCGTTTTGCTTTGGTTTTAAAAATTGCTATGGCCATGACCTTGTTGCAAGTAGCAATGGGTACCCAAGTCAGGGAAGCGGTCGATTACATCGCTCATGAGCACAGCTACATCGACAGACAGTATTGGCGCGATAGTTTTCCGATCATTTTTTATATCCACCGGTCTTTTTCATCGCTCATTTTGTTCACCAACCTCTGGCTGGTCTGGAAAATTTATCAGCACGCCGACAAACATAGCCTGCTGTTGCGCACCGCCTATGTGTTAATGGGATTGATCGTTACCGCCATTTTGGCCGGCGTCAGCCTCGACAGACTGGGTTTTCCAGCCGTTGCTCAACCAGTACATCTATTGATGGCTAATCTGATTTTTGGCGCGCAATTTTTCATCTTTATTTGCTTAAATTACTCTTCCAGAAAAGCAAGCTAGACAAGCCAGGATTTTACGGTAATTATCAATAAGTTAAGCAATATCGAGCCAAGTTGCGATACAATGCCGGGCATAGCTAGCCCATGGCCGGCAACTCTCTTTTTTTCTACAGGTATTATTAATGTCCGACACCCCCTCCTCCGCCACGCCTTCCTTTAAAGATTTATCGCTTTCAGACCCTATTCTCAAAGCCCTGGAAAGTGTCGGTTACGAAACCCCGTCCCCTATTCAAGCACAGATTATTCCGTTCGTGATGGCTGGCCGCGATGTGTTGGGCCAAGCACAAACCGGCACAGGCAAAACTGCCGCATTCGCCTTGCCGATTTTGTCGCGCATTAACCTCAATCAAAAAGACCCGCAAGCTTTGGTGCTAGCCCCGACCCGCGAGTTAGCGATACAGGTTGCCGAGGCGTTTCAAAGTTATGCCGCACATATCAAAGGCTTTCACGTATTACCGATCTACGGCGGCCAGGATTACACCAGCCAGTTGCGCCAATTGAGTCGCGGCGCGCATGTCGTGGTCGGTACACCGGGACGGGTCATGGACCACATGCGTCGCGGCACGCTGAAACTAGACCAACTGACTACTTTGGTATTGGACGAAGCCGACGAAATGTTGCGGATGGGTTTCATCGACGATGTGGAATGGATTCTGGAGCAAACCCCATCGACGCGCCAAACTGCACTGTTCTCGGCAACCATGCCGACTGAAATTCGCAAAATCGCGCAGAAATACCTGAACAACCCCGAACAAGTTACGATCAAGGTCAAAACCGCGACCGCCGCCAATATTCGCCAACGCTATTGGTTTGTCAGCGGCGTGCACAAAATGGATGCCCTGACCCGGATTCTGGAAGCGGAAAATTTTGACGGCATGATTATCTTCGTCAGAACCAAAACCGCCACCATCGAAGTCGCCGAAAAATTGGAAGCGCGCGGCTTCTCCGCCTCGGCGATCAACGGCGACATGTCGCAAGCCCTGCGCGAGCGCGCTATCGACAACCTAAAAAGCGGTAAACTGGATATTCTGATCGCCACGGACGTCGCCGCTCGCGGCCTGGACGTTGATCGTATTACCCACGTCGTCAACTACGACATTCCTTACGACACCGAATCTTATATCCATCGTATCGGCCGTACCGGTCGCGCCGGCCGCACCGGCGACGCGATTTTGTTTGTTTCACCGCGCGAAAAACGCCTGCTGGCCAATATCGAGCAAGCCACCAAGCAAAAAGTCGAAGAAATGCAACTGCCTTCCACCGACTTTATTAACAACGCGCGCATCAACCGTTTCAAACAGCGGATTACCGACACCCTGGCCGGCGAAGAACTCAGCTTTTATAACCAATTAATCAACCAATATCAGGTCGAGCACAACGTACCGGCGCTCGACGTTGCGGCAGCCTTGGCAAAATTGTTACAAGGCGATACGCCTTTGTTGATGAAAGAACCGAGCAAGAAGCCACGCAAAGACGCGGAAGAAAAAGGCCGTCCGGATCGTGGTGACCGTGGCCCGAGGCGCGAAAAAGGCCGGGCCGGCGCTGTGGACATGGAAACTTTCCGCATCGAAGTGGGCCATGCCGACGGGGTGAAACCCGGCAATATAGTCGGCGCCATCGCCAACGAAACCGGTATAGACGGCGATCACATCGCCCGCATCAAAATCGAGGAACACTACAGCACCGTAGAGTTGCCTGCCGGCATGCCCAAAGACTTGTTCCAGGCGTTGAAAAAAGTCCGGGTAGTCGGTAAACCTTTGGATATTTCCAAATTCGACCCGGCTTTGGTAAAAAAAGACAAAAGCAAAAAACGAGTCGGTTCACCGTCAAGACGCGGCAAAAACAAAGACCAGGCCGAATAACTGATTTGTAATCAGCCGGTCGCGGGTTCGAGCCCCATCGCCAGCTCCATATTTATCAAAGGCTTAGGTGTTTTTCACCTAGGCCTTTTTTATTTGCTGTACCAAATTTGTACCTAGTCTTGCGTTATCTGCATACTCGGCAAGATGGCCAGGCGACAAATGAGCATAACGCTGTACCATCGTTGGCTCACTCCATCCTCCCAGTTCCTGCAAAATATTTAACGGTGTGCCGTTCTGCACATGCCAACTGGCCCAGGTATGTCTTAGATCATGCCAGCGGAAGTCTTCAATTCCCGCCCGTTCTAAGGCATGACGCCAAGCCTTGGTATTGGCATTCAACAAGGGTTTGCCTTGGTACGAGAACACGTAAGTATCATGCTGGCCAATTTGCCGCCGTATTACCGCCAAACTTTCTTCGTTTAACGGTACGGCGATAGACTTTCTCGCCTTGGCTTGGTCTGCATGTATCCACGCGCAACGCCGTTGCATATCGATTTGACTCCATTGCAACCGCGTCACGTTACTTTCCCGCAGGCCGGTCGATAACGAGAACTTCACCATTTCCGCTAAATGCGGCGGCAGTTCCTGTATCAACCGGATAGCCTGACCTTGGGTTAGCCACCTGATTCGCTTTTTCGGCTCAGGTAGCAACCGTATATAAGGCACGCTATCAATCCATTCCCCTTCCTTATGTGCTCTATTCAATATGGCCCTGATCACCGCCAGTAACCTATTCACAGTAGCATTGCTCACACCCGTTCCCTTTTTTGCGTCCTTGATCCCATCCAGCATGTCCTTTGATATATCGCTTAGTTTCTGATCGAACAGGTAAGGATGGACCCAGCGAAGATGCTTTTTATCATCTTCAATGCTGGCTTTCTCAGCCTGTTCGACCAGCCATTTCTTCACGGCTTCCTGCCACACATAAGCGGGTTTCTCATTTAGCGTTTGAATACGCCACGCCTCGGCTTTTAACCGGTCGTGGAGTTCTTGCGCGGCTTGCTTGGATGTAGTCCTAGCAGATTGCTGTACTCTTCGTCCATCTGGCGTGGTAAACCGAATCCACCACGTTTCGCCTCTTTTCGATAGTGACATAATTTCACCTCTCTCGTTGTCGTTCCATCAACAACTTGCGGCATTCGCTCGACAGCAGAATATCGGCCCGAAATAAAATCGGCAAGATGTTCCTTGACGAATACCCATTTTCGGCCCGCCTTGCGGCCAGGAATCTCGCCTAGTTTGGCTTTGCGCCGCAGGACTTCCGAATTCATGTGTAAGAAGCTGGCAGCCTCTTGAAGCAATAAGGTTTCCATTACTCACCATCCCGAGCCTTCCTATACGCTTCTGCTTTTGCCTGTTTGATTTTCTCGTCGACAGCCTCACCCACACCAGGAAAGGCGACATTAAACTGTCTGGCTTTGGCAGCGGCTTTTT
Organism: Methylomonas sp. 2F7; assembly: GCF_057126975.1. Classification (NCBI taxonomy): domain Bacteria; kingdom Pseudomonadati; phylum Pseudomonadota; class Gammaproteobacteria; order Methylococcales; family Methylococcaceae; genus Methylomonas; species Methylomonas sp. 2F7. The sequence continues at coordinate 1,808,984 of NZ_CP195203.1, read as the reverse complement.
CCAGGACATAATCAGTAAAGCTCTTACCGTTGTAGTCGCTTTGCATATTGTGAAAGTAACGCGCGGCATTCTTAAAAGCCTCGAAACCTTCCTCTGGATCACGAATCCCTTCCCTCGCCATAAAAGAGGTTAACGCCGCCAGACCATTGATGAACAGGTAACGATCAGAGGGCAGGGCAGACGCCTTGGCCCGAATATCGATACCCACTAGTGGTACGTTCCATTCCAGCGCCAGTAAAGACTCCCAGACCGGATGCAACGGCCAACGCGATTTTGAACTGTCGGATGGATTCGGGATGGTCAATTGCAACCAAGAACCTAACGAATACCGCCATAGCGCGCTGATTTTGGCTAACAAGGTTTCGACCGTACCGGCACCCATTTCCACCAACACCGAGCGCTTGAACTGAAATTCCAAACGCCAGACCGTGGCCTCACCATCCCAACCTTTATCGGCCCATAGTTTTCGCAGGTAGTCTTTCTTAGACTCTTCAAGCTCCTTGGTCTTGTCATACAACCGAGCCGACAAATCGCCGCCCAGGCCGAAGGAATAGCCGGTAAAGTTTCGGCTAATGGTATGCGTCGAAATCCGCTTGGCCCGGCTTACCCATGCCTCTATCGGGATCTCGGCGAAAGGATAAGCGCAGACGAAATCGACGAACACATCCGCCCGGCTGACATTTGCTTGAATCTGTATCTCATCGAAGCAACCGAATTGCTCGATAATCACATCCAGCTCGGCCACCGCATCCAAAACACCGCGATGAACCAGCCAGTCGCTTTTGATCTGCACATAAGCCAATGGGGTTTGCTTGGCGCCCATCCCCGATAAGCTGATCCTAAAGGCATTATCGGACAGGATATAAGAGAATAACCCCGAGCCTTTGCTGTGAACCTCGAAGATATGCCCAGGCACCTTATAAACCGCCTCAGCTTGCTCCAATTCAATCACTGAACGCGCTTGCTCTTTGAGTATGTTCAGCTCCAAGGACTTGCTGAAACTCAAGTCACCGGGATAAGACAAATAGAGACGATCAATCCCGGAGCGCAGCACGAGAACGGGATAATCATCCCCGGTAATGCAGTTTGCGGGTGCTGTGTTACTAGGGGGCGCACCCGAAGCCCTGGCGACCTCCACGGCCATACCGGCCTCAGTGTGGCCACCGCTTCGCGCGGTTTGCGGCTGACCGCCGCAATCCCGCGTCTCGCCGGTGGCTGCATTTAGGGCGGATGGGTCGATTTGTGCGGCAGGGCATGCGGTATCGTGCTGAGTATTTTGATCGTACATAAAGAAATATCTCCGTTAATGCCGGAAGGACCATCCTTCCCGCGACGGATACGAACTTTATGCATCAAAATCCCTACGGACGATGCACTAAAAAAGAATTTCAGTGCGTTGACTCGTAGATGTTTTTATGATTTTGAAAGCGACGATATTCCGTTTTGCGCTTATTCAGGTTACTAACGTCTTCAATCCTGTTCTGCCAGCGATCCAGTCCGGCAGCATCACAAATATCCAATATCTCAGTGCCGGTTAGATCATCCAATAAATTCATGCCGTCCAGGGTGGCAAATAGCATGTAAAGAAGCGGAAATCGAATCTTGCTTTGCAGTGGCGGAATCCGTCTTCGATAGGCGAGTTTTTCCAAGAAATTGCCATCCCCCTCTCGATAAGCGCGCTCCTCGCGCGCTTGAAAATAGGGAATATGACGCATCACGGAAGGATCAATCTGAGCGGCAAAACAAAGAGAATCGTCATCGCCGGCGATGGCTTCGGCCACCAACTGAGTCATCTTCTTGCGATGAACCATCATGGCGATGCAATCATGCACACTGATCATATACAACACCATGAGGCAGCCAGCCTGTTTAGCGGCCTCTTGCTTTTCGTCCTCACTCAGTGATTCGAAGAGAGCCTGAGCTTCCTGCTTTTCCTCCGGCGTTTTGGGAATACGGAAGTCCCAGGTTGAATCAAATTCGTCGGAATCAGTATCGGTAATGCACTCGTCTAAAAAGGCAGTACGCTCTTCGTCGGTATAGCGTTCAAGTTCGGCGTTAAGATCTTTGAATTCATCTTTATCGTAAACGGCGGCAATGAATGCCTTCACGACCACATTTTCAATGGTGTAGTGCTTGGCGTAGTCAGTAAGTTTCAGATTGTTGAGGATCTCGTACATCCATGGCTGGAACTTAATCCAGCCGCCGTCCTTTCTGATTCTGGCCAGCATTTCGCCATAGTCGGGCAGGAGGCGCTGAACGTAACGGGTGGCGAATTTCTTGCTGGGTTTGGGGAGCATTTCAGATGCGCGTAATAAATAACACGCTAAAATTTAGACGATTTCCTGGAGTCGAATGCACCGAGCCGCCATTAACCATCGGTCAACAATTCATGCTAAACGTAAGGTAAACTTCGGAAAGCAGCAGTTTAGGGTGTCTGAACAGAGTCTGATTGAATACTAGGCTGGCGGCATTACCGAAACATAGAGTTATTTCGGCAATATGTCGATCAATCTTTCTGTTTGCGATACGGTTGTGTACTTGTCATTTGCGGTAACTGTAGATGACAGATCATAATCAGCGGTTGTTCTTAATGCTCTCAATTGCTTAAGGATGTAACCGATTTTTTTATCATTAGTGTCAGGGCTTTTGACTAACCCTGAAATTAGCTTTGCATGAACACCGCCGTCTGCAGAGCTATCCATCTTGTAGACATCGAGACAGTGATGATATGCCGCATAATAAGCGCGGCTTATCGAGTTTCTTATTTGAATTTCACTGTCATCAGGCAAAGCTTTTGCGAATTGTAAAAATTCCCGTTTGTCGATTGGCATTAGTTCTGGCAAGCTCTGAACGCAACTGTCATGTTACCGAGATCGATGTTAGGTTGACAGGCCAGCATTTCGCACAACTCCATATTCATCTCGATTGTTGCGTCAACATTCGAGGACGTTCCTATCCAGCTAAATAGTTCTTGAGTTTCTTCTGTATCAATCAAAGAAAGATCCAAGGTTCTGATGTCAAAATGGTGTTTAAGGCGAATGCTTTCCAGAATATTGGAAAGCATATGAAGACTATCTATAGGAATGCCTAGGCTCAAAACCACTTCTGCGTTTTCGAAAAAACCTTGCGTTTCTCTGTCAACCATAGGTAGTTGTAGTGGAATCAATGATTGATAGTGCTCTACCACTTTATCGAACAAACAGAGAAAATAAGCTGCTTTAATTGCCTTTTCAAGAAGTTGAGGAGCGTAAGGAAACCGAGTCAAGCCTTTTTCCGCCCATTGATAACTTTCAAAGATACATCCAATATTGTACAGAGATGTGCAATAAGCATCATAGTTGGAGGCCGAGCTTTCTAAGCGGAAGCTAACTCATGCTGTTTTTTGCATTCTTCTACATCATTGTCCAAGCATGCAATCATCCCTAAGATACAGGCATAAGATGCGTGATTGCCACCTTTGATTTTAGATGCTTCCCGTTTTAACCTAGCAACTTCAAACTCGGAAGGAACTCTACCATCAGCTATGTAGTGGCAAAGTTCGTCAATGAGCTGATTTTCAATTGTATTTGGCTGTAACGTCATTTAAGTTGTCCGGTAAACGGAAGTGTCAATTTTATTAGCAGCTTTTTTCTGTACAAATTAGCAGCAATTGTTAGCTGTACTTAAGTAGTAGCATTTTTTTCTACATCATAACTAACAGCAGCTATTTTCACCACAAGTTTAGATGCGTTTTTTGACCTGCAAGTTCTCAGAAATTGTTTAGAGGCCACATATCAGTTTTACGGCAACATAAGGTTTTGCCGATGATTGTCATTCCAGACACCCAGCTTATAGTCAGTAAGCTCTGGAATTTTCTCTGTTTTTCTATGGCTATCTTTTTTTCGGTCGGCAATGAGAAAAGCTATATGACCAATTCAAAAGCTACGCAACCAGATAGCCGTGGGTCGCTCCGCCCAAGATCAAATCAACAACTGAGCTAATCTAACGTTTGTGTGCTGTACCAAAATTGTACCAGCTCATGTTATTCGAGCCCTGCAACTCAAGTGTGAATGAGGTAGGGCTGGTATAAGCGAAGCCGGCAAGTTATTGATATTTAAGGTTATCGCCTTTAATGTTAGGCTTTGTAATCAGCCGGTCGCGGGTTCGAACTGTCACCAATGACTATAGAAGCTTGGGTTGAAAAACCTGAGCCTTTTTATTGCCTTCCGGCTTACTATTCCATGGCTGTAATAACCGCATCGGATCTTAAAGTAGTCCGACAACTTTTGGTGCCAGCAATTCAAGCAACAATTAAATTCAGCAACACCGCTTCACGCCATTCCATTTACGCTGCGTTTCAGCGGCAAAAAACGCTTTTCTACTTAACGGTGGAAGCTGTTCCGCGTGATGTTCGTGCCAGTGTCGCAGATAGCGTTCATAAGCGGCATCGCCGTTGAGGTGGCGCCAGAATGACCGTAAAGACAGAATGAACGCGCTCATTACGCCCCCGATTAATCTTTACGCTGCGGAGCCAGCTTGACGCATTCGAACATCAGATCGTCAAATTCGTCTTCGCTGTGTTTGTTCGGGTTATATTGCAAGCCGCATTCGCGGTCTTCACGGATATGTTTGATGTTGCCGTGTATCGACATCGCTACCCTCGATTCCGGCAGGATGATGGAAATCCGCAACTCGGCCTCTTCCACTGCTTGCCCCAGGGGTTCTTTCAAACGAATTTTAATGCCGCTGTAACTCATATCGACGACCTGGCCATCGATGATGATTTCACCGCCGGGCGGTGGCGGTTCGATAATGATGTGCGCCACGAGTCCTTCAGGATTAAAACGTATTCTGGTACGGTTATCATTCTCCACTGCAATGCTCCATATTTCGGTCCTGAGAGTATAGGCAGAAACGCCGACACGGCAAAATTTATCTGACATCAATACTCTGCCGATTCGGAGCGGGTGTCCGCCAATAGCGTTGCCGCTTTACTCGCTCTGCTTTGGGCTGAATCTTTTCATATCCAGTGCGCACTGAAATAGCGCCCTGCTCGGCCGTATTGAACCAAGCTATGCCAAGTTGTTTATAGCGTTCGATAACCTGCGGGTGCGGAAAGCCAAAGCGGTTTTTATAACCGGCGGGAATCAAAATAAGCGTGGGATTAACTTTTTCAAGCAAAGCACGGCTTGAAGAGGTTTTACTGCCGTGGTGCGGCGCCAGCAATACATCGCTGGCAAGTTCTTCACCGTACTCGCGCACCAACCAATCTTCAGCCGCTTGTTCGATGTCGCCAGTCAGCAAAAAATGCTGCCGTGCGGTGCTTACTTGTAATACACAGGAGTTATCATTATCGCCGACGAATCCACTTTCCGGAGGGGACAGCACCTTGAATGTTACCTCATCCCAACGCCAGGTTTGGCCGGCCCGACAATACTCGCCGTGTTCGCGTGCGGCCCATTCAAGAACGCTACTAGCGGTCTTGTTCACCGGCAATTCGGCAAGTATCGACTCGGCGCCGCCACTATGATCGTTGTCGCCGTGACTAATCACCAAGCTATCGACTTTAGCGATACCTTGCTCGCGTAAAAACGGCAAAACCACTGAATCGCCCGTATCGGAGTATTCCGAATAACGCGCACCGGTATCGAATACCAGAGTATGTTCCGCAGTTTGTAGCACGGCCGCTAAACCTTGGCCCACATCCAGCACCGTCAGCCAGGCTTCGCCGGGTTTGGGTTTTTCGACCTGCACGAATATCAGCGGAAAAAATAGTAACGGACTTAAATACCGGCATGGAAAGCCGCGTGGCGCCAACAGCAGGAGTACACCGATGGACGCGAATCCAACGGCATACCAGGGCGGCGGGAGGCAATAAATGCTGGCTAAGGGCAATTCGGCCATGTACGAAAGCACCCACCACAACCCTTGCAGGATATAGTCCAGGAGTTGTAGCAACAGCGCACCCAACGCGGGCCAGATGAACAGTAACACCACCGCCAGCAGTGCCGGCGGTACGATCAATATGCCGATAACCGGCACCGCAAACCAATTGGCGATAGGCGATATCAACGATACCTGCTGAAAAAACACGATCAATAACGGCGATAAGCCCACTGCTGTGGCTAATTGCGCGCCGCCGGCTTCGCGCCAGTACGAGGGTCTGCCCAATCGCCCCACCGACACGTAAATCAACAATGCCACTGCCAAAAATGATAACCAAAAACCGACCGATAACACGGCCAAAGGATCGAACAGCAATACGGCCAACAACGCCAGCAATAAAATTCGCATAGCCGCGATATTACGCTGCCAAGCGATTGCCGCAAGAGCTACGCTGAGCATAATTACAGCTCGCAGGGTTGGGACCGAGTATCCCGCCAGACCGGCGTAAAACACCGCAGCTAGCCAAGCGCACAAAGCGGCGGCCCGTTGCGGCGAAATACTCAGCACCCCAGTCCAGGCCCAAAGCCGCCTGGTCCAAAGATAAATCAGGCCGGCGATCAAACTAATATGAGAGCCGGAAATCACAATTAAATGCACAACACCCGTGATTCTGAACACTTGCCATTGCTGTTGGGTGATCGCGTTTTGGCTGCCGATAGTCAGTGCTTTTATGATGCCTAACTGCGCACTGCCGGGCAAAGCCGCATCCAGTCGTTCAGCAATTACCTGCCGACACCGGGCAAAATATTGACCGATACTCGGCGAGATACTCGTAAGTTGCGGCGCAGGTTTGTCGCGCACATAACCCGTCGCGCCGATATGGTTGGCAAATAACCAGGCTTCGAAGTCAAAGCCGCCGGGATTGAGGCGGCCGTGCGGTTTACGCAGTTTTACGTAAAACTCCCAGCTTTGGCCGGCAGCCAAGTTAAATTGCGGGTAATACCAACTCAGACGAATTTTATCCGGAAAATCGCCAGACGGCGCCGTGACAATAAAATCGAAATTGGTCCGCTGCCCTTGTTGTTGCGGCAGAGTGGCAATATAGCCTTGAACCTTCACTTCCTGGTTTTGATAGGCGTCGGGTAATTGTTGGGACAGCCGCCAGCTGCCGAATATACTCGCCCACAACACCCCGGCCAGCAACGCGAAAAATCGCCAATTTCGCCGGTACATCAACAGCAAGCAGCTACCACCTAAACCGATAAACTCAAACAGATTCGGCAAGCGGCTGAATTGTTGGACCGCAACAATTCCGGCCAGAAATAGCAAACTGGTCGCATTCATTGTGTCTCCAACCGAAGTTTATCCTTTACTAACCACCCCATGTTTTTCTACCAAACAAACTCCGCCGCCTAACGTATTTCACGCAGTCTAGTCCATTTTTTAAACTTGTCCGCCCTGCAACGGCTGTCGCGGGCTGGTTGTTGTTACATTAATCCTGCAAAATAGCCAGCTGCCGTGCCCGGCAAATTTTGTTTTTTAATTGATAGCGTCTACGGCTGCTCAGCAGGCGGACTGTCGCTAAAACGCCAACTGTTTACCTAATGCCAGAGACCCATTACCCGTTGATTGTCCGCCCGCGCTTTATCCTCAATGCCCGCAAATGGTGGCGCTTATGCCATGTTTATTTGGCACTATGTTTGGGGCTCATCTTCGCGCTCATCGGCTTGACCGGCAGTTTGAGTATTTACCGGGAAGAATTGGATAGCTTGCTCAATCCGCAATTACGCGTCGATACCCCACAATCACCTGCTTTATCGCCGGACAAAATCGTCGCTGCGGTACGCGCAGCCCAACCGGATCGGCACGGCGCCTGGACACTGGAAATGCCGCGAACGCCGGACGGCATGATCACCGCCTGGTTTGAAAAGCCCAAGGAAAGCGTGGGCGCTTTTTATGCACCGTTGATGGTCTCGGTCAATCCCTACACTGGCCAGGTTGTCGACAGCCGGCTATGGGGGCAGACGCTAACAACCTGGCTGTTGGACCTACATACCCAATTGCAATTGGACGGCTTTGGCCGGAATGCGTTAGCGGTTGTAGGCGGTTTATTAATGTTGTCGGTCTTCAGCGGCTTGTACTTGTGGTGGCCAGGCTGGCGAGCGTTGCCCCGCGCCTTTTCGGTAAGTCAAAACACTGGCTTGATGCGGCTATTGTTTGATTTACACCGACTACTGGGAGTAGCCAGCTCGGGATTTTTAATCTTGCTGGCCTTTACCGGTTTTCATCTGGCTTATCCTACCCTGCTGGAAAACCTGACCGCCGCGTCCGGCATGGGACATGGTGACGCCGGACCCAATGTGCGCAGCAGTGCCATACCCAATGACCGGCCGACCAGTCTGTCGGAAGCAATCTTAGTGGCGCGCGGGCCGTTTCCCAGTTCGGAAGTCCGGCGTATTACTACACCGGTTGGCGAGTTGGGGACGTATCGGATCAATTTACGGCAACTCAACGAGATCAATCAACACCATCCGTTCACGACGGTCTGGGTAGACCGCTGGAGCGGGCAAATTCGCGATGTGCAAAACCCCAACAAATTCTCGGCCGGGCAAACATTTACTACCTGGCTTTGGCCACTCCATACCGGCGAAGCCTTTGGTGAAAGCGGCCGTTTGCTGTGGTTTTTTGTGGGATTGACGCCGACATGCCTGTTTTTAAGCGGATTAATACATTGGTTGTACCGGCATGGCTTTGTTGCGGATCGAGAAGTAGACCTGGCACGGGTCACTGGCGCAGCAACCACTGCTTGCATAACGGCATTAAGACGCGTGGCCCAGGCAATTTTTAGGGTAGTGATCCCAGCTGCAAACAGCTTTTTGCAAAAGATGTACGGCCGAATCAGGCGTATAAAAAGACTAAAGTAGTTGTGTAGGACTTGTTTCTGAGACACTTCTTAACGAAACAGCACTTTTGCTAATTCCTGAGTTTTTAGATATTGGGTTTGCAGGTCGGCAAATATTTCAGCCTGACAAGCCGGGCTGATGGCCAGTTTCTCGAACGCCGAGACCGGCCACATCTCTTTATTGTCGAACACACTACCTACCATTTGCGTCGCAGCGCCGACTAAAGCCGCCTGCCGCCAATAGCTACCTTGATAACCCGGGTTACGATGGTACCGAATAATCGCCACCAACGCTTCGGGTATTCCCCAGGAGAGAGTCAGATGCGCCCCTACTTCGCAATAATCGGTATGCAGCAATTTACGTAGGGCTTGATTCAAATCCAATTCGGGATTGGCTTGTTTAAAACGCAGGGCCTGATGGGTTTCTTCGGGCATGATGTCGGCCATGCACAGCAAGCCGATGTTGTGCAGTATGCCGCCGGTATGCACGGTTTGCGCTAATTGCTCCTGGCCTCGCTCCGCCGCAAGCTCGTCGGCCAGCGCACGGGCAGCGTGCGCCACCAGCATGGTACTGATCCAATAGCGTTTAATATCGAAACTTCGGCAATCCCTGACATTAAACGGCTTCATCACCGACAAACCTATACCGACGCCCCGGACAATATTCAAACCCAGTTTCAAACAGGTTCTTTCCAATGACGTCACCGGTTCGCTGGAGTTGTTAAACCAGGCCGAATTGGCCAAGGCAATCAATCGGGACGAGATAGTCGCATGCCCCGCCAGAATCTTGGCTAACCGGGCATAATCCAGATTGTCGTCGGACAAGGCTTTAACGACTTGATGAACATCATGCGGCAAAGAAGGTAGCCGCTTAATATCTGCGAACCGTTCCGGCAATTCAAGATCAGTCATAATCGTTTACTTGTCTGTCGTTAGGGGGCTTATTTCGCCCGAATAAATTCCAGCCGGAAATCTTTGTCAAACATGGCCGGCACTTCGGCGGCGGTCAGAGGTTGGCTAAACAAATAGCCTTGCACCACTTGGCAGCCCAAACCGCTCATCACCATGGCTTGCTCTATCGTTTCGACGCCTTCCGCCACCAGCGAGAAATTCATCGCGTTAGCCATGCCGATAATCGTACCGAGCAGAATCGGGGTTTGCGGATTGAACAACACATCCTGAACAAAGGTGCGGTCGATTTTCAGGCAATCCACCGGCAACTGCTTCAGCGACGCCAGCGACGAAAAGCCGGTACCGAAATCGTCTATCGCGATTTTCACCCCTATCCCCTTCAGTTTTTTAAAAATCTCCAGGTCTGCGGCAGTTTGCATGGCACTTTCCGTGACTTCGATTTGCAAATAGTGAGCCGGCAATTGCGTATGTTTGAGGATTTCCCGCAACGTAAACGGGAATTGCGGATCGCGGAAATGACTTGCCGAGACGTTGACAGCCGTAGTGAGTAACGGCAACCCTTGTTTTTGCCAAGCGATTAATTGCTCGCAAGCCTGTTGAATAGCCCAGTCGCTAATTTTACCGATCAAACCCAAGGCCTCGGCCAAAGGAATAAACTCGCTGGGTCCCAACAAACCGCGCAGCGGATGTCGCCAGCGCACCAAGGCTTCGATACCTATCATTCGCCCATCTAACATACTTACCTGGGGCTGGTAATACAATTGCAACTGCTGATGCTCCAGCGCATCCCGCAAGGTTTGCTCGTCTTGCATCCGCTTAATTGCCAGCCCCGTCATCTCCGGCCGATAGTAAGCGTAGCGCTGTTTGCCGGCACTTTTTGCTGAGTACATGGCGGTGTCGGCGGCTTTCATCAGGTCGTGCTCGTTCTCGCCATCTTTTGGATAAATAGCAATACCGATACTGACACGAGGCTTTAAATGGTGGGTGTCCAGAATTAAAGGCCGGTTGATTTCCTGCAAACAACGTTCGGCAATTTCCATGGCCTGAAATTCGTCCGTAATGCTGCTGGCGATAATACAAAATTCGTCGCCGCCCAATCGCGCGGCAAAATCCTCTTCGCGCACCACGCTTTGAATGCGTTGCGCTATGGCTTTCAGGAACTGGTCGCCGATGTTGTGCCCAAAGCTATCGTTGACATACTTAAACTCGTCCAGATCCAGGAATAAAAACGCAAACTCCAGCTTGGCGCGCGCCGAGGCTTTGATGGTCTGTTGAATACGTTTGTGATAATGCACACGGCTGGCCAGACCGGTCAACTCATCGAAATACGCCAACTGGTGGATAATTTGTTCCGATTGCTTTTGCTTGGAAATATCCTGAACCGTGCCGGTGACAAAACTGTGCTGTCCGCTGCTGATCATGGCCGTATCCTGACGGACGCTGATTGGGTTTTCCAGATCCGGCCGCAACCGGTACTCCACATACTCTACCTGTTCGCCCTGGGCAGCGGCCTCTATCAAGGTCTGCACTATTTTGCGGTCCGCGGCCTCGATTAAATTTAAATAGTTGCTGAGCTCTCCGCGAAAGTAGTCGGCCGGCATTTGGCACATTTCCGCTAGAAACGGCGAGATTTCGAATTTATCTTGCTTCGGATCCCAGGTCCAGTAACCCAAACCGGCGATGCGTTGCGCGGCGGAAAGTTGCTGCTTACTGTTGCGTAATTCCGCGGTGTCATGACTGGAGCGCAGTAAAAAACGGATGTGATGGATTAACACCACATGGTTAAGCGGTTTGATGATAAAGTCGGTAGCGCCCACCTTAAATGCCCGATTTATCGATTCGATGTCTTCCAATCCGGTAGACATAATGATGGGGACATCGGTCATGGCGGGGTTGGCCGACATGCGCCGGCAGGTTTCAAAACCGTCGATACCGGGCATAATCGCGTCCACTATGACCAGATCCGGAATAGCCGTCTCCAACAACAGTAGTGCCGCTTCTCCACTCTCGGCCTCCACAACGTCGAATCCAGAGGCTTTTAACTGCTCGCCGGTAATCAATCTGAAGTTTGGATCGTCGTCTATCAGTAAAATTCGCTTGGCTTCCAGCGACAGGTCGGCTACTCGCTTATCAATGCTGGCTTGCGGCACATCGGGCTGCGCTGTGCTGGCATTGGCAATAGCGCGCAACTCGGCTAAAGCCTCCGGCAATTGCGCCTCGAATTCCGCCAGCAGTGCCGGAATTGCTGCAAGATCTGCTTGGCGGCCGACAGCTTCCAGTAATCGGCAGGTTTTGGACAAGTCCCTGGCACCCAGATTGGCGCTGGACGATTTGAGGGCGTGAGCCATATCGGCTAACAAATCCGCCTGCCCATCGGTAGCGGCTTGTCTAAGTTTTTCGGCTGTTTCCGGCGCGGTTTGCAGATAGAGTGCTATGGCTTTGTTTAATAAACTTACCCCATTCGCATCGTAAATATCCCGAAGCTGAGCTAGATCGGCCTGGCAAATCGGGCCGGGGGTGCAGTTGTCTGACATTACTGCGTCTTGATATTCCAGCGGCGCCCGCTCCAGTACATTATCCACGGCATTTGGCAGCCAATTTAGCAACAGCTGGCGCAGTTGTTCCTTACTGAACGGTTTACTTAAATAGCCGTCCATTCCGACCATTTCACATTGATCGTGTATGCCTTTTTGCACATCGGCGGTTAAAGCAATAATGGGAACTCTGGTCGAGGCCGTGGCTTGCTCATGCTCGCGAATTTTGGTCGTTGCCGAAAAGCCGTCCATAACCGGCATATGACAATCCATCAAAATCAAGTCATACCGACGCCGGCAGGCTGCTTGCAGCGCTTCCTGACCGTCTGCTACCACCTCCGCGGTGCAGCCCATGCTTTCCAAAAAGCTTTTCACCACTTCCTGATTGACCAAGTTATCTTCAGCCACCAAAATGCGTCCTGAAAACCTAATTTGCTCCGGCGTAACGGCGGAAGGCACCGTTTGCTCCACGGGTGCGAACGTGGCGATTTCCAGCAAGCAATTCAGCAGGCGTTGTTGGAAAACCGGTTTGTTCAAATAAAAGCTGATGCCGTATTCGTGGGTCAGGCCGGTTTTAATGCTGACATTTTCAGAGCTGAGCATGATCAACGGCAGTTTGGGAATACGCTGGTCGCGTTGAATGGCCTTAGCGAGCGTCAAGCCGTCCATCACCGGCAAATGCCAATCCAGCAGAGCTACTTGAAACGGATTATTTAACGTAGCCGCCTCGACCAATAGCTTCAGCGCCCTGGGGCCGCTATCGACGGTCGTGACATGGGCGCCCCATAGCGAAACTTGATCGTGGAGTATGTCGCGGTTTATCGCATTATCATCCACTACCAGGATGTGCAGACCTTCCAAAGCACTGGTATCGGCACGTTCGATGTTGGTCTGGATGCCCAACCCCAATTCTAAGTCAAAGTAAAACCGGGAACCTCGGCCGATATTGCTTTCCAGCCCCAGACTACCGCCCATTAATTCGACTAATTGCTTGGAAATGGTCAAACCTAAACCGGTACCGCCATAGCGCCGGGTTATGCTGCCGTCGGACTGCGTGAAACTATCGAAAATTTCCGCCTGGCGCTCCGCGGCAACCCCTATGCCGGTATCGATTACTTCGAATAATAATCTGACTTTATCGCGAGCCGCATTTTCCGGAAAACTCACCTTAAGCTGTACATCGCCTTCTTCGGTGAACTTGATGGCATTGCTCAGCAGGTTAACCAGCACTTGCCGTAATCGTTCCGCATCGCCTTGCACAATAAAGTGCATTTGGTGCGGAAGATTCAATATCAATTCCAAGCCTTTACGGTGGGCTTGCTCCGCCATCATTTCCACGGTGTCTTCCAATAAGCGGCGTAGATCGAATTCCTGAACGATCAACTGTAATTTGCCGGCTTCGATTTTGGAGAAATCGAGAATATTATTGATGATGCTTAATAGCGAATTGGCGGAACGATAGGCGGTATCGGCAAATCGGCGTTGCCTGTCGTCCAAACCGGATGACATCAACAACTCGGTCATGCCCAATACGCCGTTCATTGGCGTTCTGATCTCGTGGCTCATGGTTGCCAAAAATTGCGACTTGGCTTTACTGGCTTGTTCGGCTTGTTCTTTAGCGGATAGCGCTTCGGCGATGCTGATACTCAGTTCTTGATTTTTTTCTTCCAATTGCTGGGTACGTTCGACAACCTGTTGCTCCAAAGAATTGCGATGCATGGCCAGTTGGTCGTCTCGGAACTGGATTTCCGCCAGCATGGCATTGTACACATCGGCTAAATCGCCGAATTCGTCGTTGCTGGTCTTGTTAATGCGATGCGAAAAACTCTTCTCATGACCCACCGACTGCATCGCGTCCATCAGTTTAAGTAAGGGTGCCAAAAATATTTGCTGCAATTTAGTGGTTAAAATACCGATTAAGATCATGGTAAACACCACGATCAAAGCCATAGTCGAATAAAACGCTTTTAATATAGCGTAGAAGCCGCTTTGGTCATCCACCAAATGCAATACACCCACCACGTCGCCATCCAGTTCTATCGAACGGACAAAATGCAGATTATTTTCCTCATCGTATTTGAATACGTTTTTTTCGCCAGCCTTACCGACAATATTATTGGTAGGAAACAAGTTCTCATACCAATCAACGAAAACTTCGCCTATAAAACCATATACGCTTTCAGAGCTAGGAATGGATTGCGCATCGTTTAAAAGCGCGGAAGCTTTTTCCGCATCCCAATGACTAACACCGAGTTTTTGCGAGTGATAGTCGGCAAATAACTTGCCTTGCTTATCGTATAATTCGGCATTTAATATACTGTCCCGGGTTTTCATACTATTCAGCATGGTATTAGCCGACACAGTATCTTCAAAAACCAGTGCCGCTGAAATATTCGATGCAATAATATTGGCAATTAATACCAGCTGCTGCTCGGTATCTTTCTTTTTGGCATAATATTCATTTACAACAATCGCAGTGCTTGCCGAAAATAGCGTCAACACAGCGATCAAAGTCATAATAAATACTAGCTTTATCTTGATAGGCGCATTATTAAACCATTTAAACATGCGATTATCTCTCCTAATTATCGCCGACAATTTTCGCTAAGCGCAGAAGGCTGGAACTAATCGTTAGCCCCGAACTTTTAACCATGGAAAGATTGATATGTAACTGTATTTTTCCATCGGTATTCACCATAGCCACCATGCCTCCCGATCCAATAAAATCAGCTTCTTCACCTATCGTCAACACTGGGAACTGCCTGGTATCTAAAAAAACTTGCGACAAAACACTATTGGATAATTCGCTTAAAAACAGAATATGACATTGACTTAAATTACGTAATTTGTCCGAATTAATTATTTTAATCACTCTATCCCCAACCGCTTTACCGCTAATTGAATCGAAAGATTGCAATAATGCATTGTCCCCCACCAAACAAACCTGCAGGTTATTTCCGGAATTGGCAAACGCCTGCTCCGGCCATTGCGTAAAACGGGCAAAATTAAGCGTCAATGCAGCCAATACCGTATATTGCTCAAGCGCCAACGGCGCCGCGCAAGACGCGCTTGAACTAAATAACATTAATACCAACAGATAAATTTTTATTGCGTTTTGCATATCCGTCGCAACAACAATCCAATTAAATAGAAAAAATGCAAAACAGTCTACCTGCCAGCGGCGTTAGAAATTCCAACTGATTTTGCCGTACATACCCCGATCAATAAATGTCGGCAGTATCAAGTTTTCCTGTTGATACTCCAAGTGACTATTAGTTAATAAGTTTTGACCTACCAATGATATTTCCAGATCAGGTTCGGGACGCCAGGCCAAGCGCGCGTCCATCGTCACATAATCGGGTATGTAACTGTTGCCGGAAGCTGTTGCTGCGGCATTGTTGCCGACGTAGCGAAACCAAACATCAAAGTCCAAATCCGGCCGTATATTCACCGCACTGCGTAAATTCATGCGCTGCTGCGGACTGATGCCCACCACCGCCATTGCGGTTTGCGGCACTTCGGTTTTAAGCACGCTGTAATTGGCGTCCCACCGCCACCAGTCCAGCATTTGCCAAACAGTCGAGACTTCGACACCATAAGTCTTGGCTTTTAAATTATTGCTAAACGGCAAAGGCTGGACCAAAACACCGCGAATAGGATCGAAATATACGGCGCCTTGGGAAGCGTTGCGCATGTGCGCGTAATCGTTGTAAAACGCCGTCACGTCCACCGATACGGATTTGATCATGGTGGTGCGATAGCCCACTTCATAGGCAATCACGTCTTCACTGCGCAAGTTTCTATTACCTTCCAGGGCTAGTTCCACCGGGATAAAAAATGGCGACGACGGCGGCACAACCGCCGTCGTCAAGCGCATATTCGCTTCGCCGCGCGAAGGTGTGCGCACCGCTCTGGATACTCCGGCCCAAAGCCGATGATTCAGAGCCGGTGCCCACATCAGTCTGGCGGTGGGCTGGCCTTCAAAACCGGTGAAATCGTTATGTTCGAACTTGTTGCCCAAGGTCAGCCACAGCGTTTGGTCTATCAATTCCATCTCATCCTGGACGAATGCGCTGAATAACTGATTTTTCCGGTGGGCAGGAGACATGCTGAATATAGTGCTACTTTCAAGGCGATCCGAGGTTAGTTGGTAACCCAGCCCCCAAATCAATTCATGGCTATCAAACAAGCCGAAGCGATGCTGAAAATCCAAGTCAAACGTATCCCGCCCCTCGGACATCCACTCCTCATTGCGTCGATAGTAGTCGTAAAACAACTGTAGGGATATGTCGGACTGGGTGGAAAACGTGTGCTGCCAGCGCCCCATGATATTGCCGCCGTAAGCTTCGGCTTTATCACGGAAAGTTGTACTGTAGGGCGCTAAAATACTGGACTTAGACAACACTTGATTGAGATGGCTGTGATAAAGATCGCCCTGAAATTTAAGTTCGTCCGCTGACGACAGCTGAGAATCTATGCGAAACCCACCCTGTACTTTGTCCCAATCGTCGCCGGCGCCGTGGCCTTGCGCATTGGTATTTTGATCGCGTTTAAACCCCTTCGCATAAACCCGGCCAGTGGTATCCTCGCCCAGTTTGCCGCCATAGCGAAACGCACCAAACCCCTGCTCCTCAGTACCGCCGCCCGCCGCCACCAGACCGCCTTGTGTTTTCGAGCTGTGCTTGGTGATGATGTTGATCACGCCATTTACCGCGTTCGCACCCCACAGCGTTGCACCAGGCCCTCTAATCACCTCAATCCGCTCGACATCCTCCATCATCACGTCCTGGTTTTCCCAATAGGTGCCGGAAAACATGCGGCTGTAGGTATTGCGACCATCGATCAATACCAGCAACTTGTTGGAGAAACGGGCATTAAAGCCCCGAGAACTGACCGCCCACTTGTTCGAATCGATACGCGCCACGTCAAGACCCGGAGCCATACGCAATGCTTCGGGAATGCTGGTTGCTCCAGTGCGTTTGATATCATCGTGAGTAATCACAAATACTGCAGCGGCAGAATCGTTTAAGGCTTGGGCTTTCTTGGAAACTGAAGTGACTTCAACATTCAGCAAATCTTCCACATTTAGCTCAAGTACGTCTTCGGATGCAGCCTGCAAGGCGCAGACATGACCAGTCAACAATAAAAATCCGGCAATATATTTTTTCATAGGGGTTTATCAGCAGCGATTTGAGTAATCCAATGTCTATTAACCTGTCATTCCGGACGGTTAGATTCCGATTCCGGTAAGTGGCTTTGACTATCAACCAGCCTTTAATCAATGGCGACGGAGGTTCTCACAGCTTGGGTAGGCGTATGGAACACAAAGAGAAGCCAATCCAATCTGAATTTTCGGGAACGGCAATATTTGCGGGCCGGGTTAAACATAAAAGTTAGTGTGAAATGACTGTTTCGAGATTCTTTTGAGTTGTGGGCAAGTCTAGTTCAATTATCGAATTCGGACAGATGATGTGTCAGGCGCGGGATGGAGGGACCCTGCTCGGCCAAGCCGGAAAAGTTGCGCCGACTCGGCCGGAGGGAAATGGTGTGGAATCGTTGGTTCAAGCCAGGAAATTAAGTTGCTGCACACTGCCGGCTTTACCTTGTTCGGTTAAATAGATGCCGCTACTGGCTATTTCTCCCAGCGCTTGATTAGCCGTATCTTTCAATTGAAACGGCGTAGTCAGGTGACCTAAGTAAATCGCGCCGACATTTTTATCGCCCAGCGCCAATAATTGCTGAGTCCCGTCATCATGCCGTTGCCAAATTCGCAGTTGCTTGTAGATAGCATCGCCAGCATCGATAAACTGATTGTTATCGTCGTCATAAACCGCTAAATCGGCAAAGCCGTTGCCGCTGCGCGGACCGAACAATTCAGAACCATCGTTAATCAGGCCATCCTGATTTTTGTCCAATGCCAACATACCGCTGCCGGATTTCAAGCCGGCAATTTGATCCAAACGACCATCGGCATCGATATCGAATTGAAATCGGCTACTGCTCAGTTCCGCGGCTGTGCCGTCGAAATTGATGACCAATGGATCGGTTTTCACCGCATCGCCTGCGCGGATACTCAGATTGGATTCGGTGTAAAAGCTGCGGCTCATGGACAAGGACACCGAAAAACTCAGCGTTTGTCCATCCTTGGTGGTAATACTGCCTTCGGCGCTAAAACGGGTCGTTTCGCTTTCGAAATAAGACTCGGACTTTTGATATACCAGCCCGTAGCCTTCCCGCTCCGGTGCAGATTCGGCCGGTGCTTGCTGCGGCGCCTGAATAGTCACTGGATCGGCTTGCGCTTTTAGTTGATCCGGTGCGAATAATTCAAAATCCCGGCCGGTAATCTCCTTGACCATGCGTCGAATGATTTGCAGCAACAAATTATCTTTGGAATTAAGTGATGTAACGGTATCCAGGGTTTGCGCTGCGGTTGCAGAAGTTTGCGCTGACTGGCTGAGATCAAGGGTATCTTGAATGTTGTCGTGTGCCGTTTCGGGACGATGCTTTCGTACTTTATCGGGGTTATCTTCCGGCTTATCGATCCAGACCCGCAGCGATTCGCTGCGTTTGCTAATCTGTTGCGCTTGATGTTGGCTTTGCAGGTGGAAGGCGGAATTCTGGATAATCATGGCAACCCCCATAGCTCGATTGATTTGAGCTGAATAGCGGCTGACGGCCTGAAATATTAAATATTTAGTTTGTCTTCTATTTTTTGTTTGTAGTTTAGGAAATGGGCGGCCTGTAACTGCTCGTTTCGGTCTGTGCCCAACAGACGACAAGGCACATCTATTTCAGTGATGTGAAACGGATAGTCGTCGTGGTTTTTCCGATAGCCCAGTATGTGGGCGCGGATCGGTTTGAAGCTGTCGGCATTGGCAACGGAAAACTTGTGTTCGTTACAGTAAATCGCAATAGCACCGCCCTCCTCGGTCGCTATCCGGACTCTCAGATCCATCACACTGGCGCCAAGTTTGACCGGCACAGCGTGACAAGACAGCACCCCCGCTGAATTACGCTGGATTTCATAAAATTTGACACTTAAGCCATCCGGCAATTGCGCGCGCGCCAGCAAGGTTCCCAAAAACACCGAATAGTGGGTGACGACATGTTCCGGGTTGGCATTGCTATGCTGATGGACAAACAGCGCGCCTTTTTCGTCAAGCACGTAAACACCAACGTGTTTGCTGGTAGCATGATAAAAAACCTGAATCACATCAGCCAAATTCTGCGTATATAAAGACGGAATATAGGTTTGATCCAGTACGTAGGCATCAAAAAATACTGCGGAAAATTGCGGATTCGGTTTGGCTAATTCATGTAACAGTTGGTTTTGGGTGTCCAGCCGATAATAACCCAGGCTGCCGTTTCTAAGTTGGAACAAGCCATAACCGGTCTCAGCTGCCACGATATAGCGCTGCAAGCCGTCCCGGCCGGAGGCAAAAAACTTTAGCAAATTGCCGAACAAGGCTTCGATACGCAAGATGATGCTTTTGCCGCGCACCGGGTTGTAACATAGAACTTGGAGTCTATCGGCCGACAACGGCGTGGCGCTGTTGTTAAACACATCGACGAGGCAGTTAAAAACCCCCTCTATGCCTATATAGCGCTGCAAACTGGCCTCACCCCAATTGGATACGGATAAGCGCTGGATGCTCTGGATGAAACACTGGCGGCTGTCACCGTAACTTAAAGGGTCCGAGCGTTCGCTCATCACTAATTGTTGATTGTTCGCGTCGATGGCCAAACTTTCGCCCAGATTAATCAACAACAGCGAGGACGAAATGCGATTCGGCTCGCCATAAACCTCCAGATCGTTCTCCCTGCCAGGCAAATAACGGCTTAGAAACGCATTCAACTCGTTAAATAGTTGATATAAATCATTATTGGCTAACTTAAGACTGGAGGTAACCAGTTGCAGATTGAGCGATTTTTTATATAAGCCGTTTACCACCGCCCAGCTCAAAACTTCGAGTAAGCTATCGCCGGATTTAATAGCGCTTTCCGGGGAGGCTTTTTGCGACGCAATTCTGTCGTCATATAGACACCAGCGTGGCGGCGCGTCTTCAGTAAAGACTTCAACAACCACCAGCAGATCGGGTTTGGCATGGACAGTGGTTCGGGTGGTTAGCACTTCGATTTTGTCGGGGCGTAAATCCAGGGTTGCCCGCAATTTCCGGCCGATCAATTTCAAGTCTCTGTTTTCGCGCTGCGCCTGATCCAATGGCAAACCGGAAAACTTTAAAATCATCCGCAGGCATTGTTGCAGTTGATCGCGAATCACCACATGCTCAATGCTGGCTTTCTTGATATCCCAAAATTTTTGACTGGCCAAATTGTCCAACAAATCGTCCGGCCATTCCCATTGGTTTGCCACGCTGTGCAGATAATCTTCACGTTGCAGACGTACCCTGTTCTCCGTGAGATTTTCGGAGGCAGCCATGATTTTCATATAAAAACATTCCCGAATCAGATTCAACCGCCGCTTGGACTGTGCCTGGCGCAGATAGGCATCCACTTTGCGGTACATCAGCAAGTATGGATCCAGGCTTTCGACACTGAAATCGCCTTGATACACCGCCTGTTTTAATGTCAGGCACAGCCACTGCGGTTCGGGAAATTCACTGGCGTAACTTTCCATCAGCAGCAGCTTCAACAAGGACTTATGCGGGGACGTCAAAGATTTGTATATATGCCAAAGCGTAGCGCTGACGAATTCCGCCATCGGCATATCTTCTAGGCCACCGAAATCGACAACGTCGGTTTCCGAAATAAACCGGTTCTCCAGCAAATGCGCAACATATTGCTTGTAGTATTTTTCCTGTTGCGGCGGTACCAACCACCAGACCGGCACCCGCCCGGCGATGTAAATCGAGGTGCGGTAAAACTCTTCCAACAACAGATAATGTTGAGTTTCGCCGCTACTCTCTTTAGAGATCGGCGTATTTTCGCCGCGCAAAAACTGCGCCGCATCGACAAGAAAAAAATGCGTCTCAATTTTTAAGGTCGCCGCCCATTTTTCCACTTCCTGAGCTTTTTGCCGCAATTCGTTTAATTCGTCGGCTGCCAAAGTGGATGAATGGCAAAGCCAAATATCAATATCGCTGTTTTTCGAAAACGCCATACTACCGACGCTACCCATTAAAAAAATAGCCTGGATAGGATAGTGTCTTAAGGCTTTGCGCTTGTAGACAAAGCCTTTCGAAAACTGTTTGGCAACATCGGTAGCCTGCTTGTTGGGCGTGTAATCAGGAATACCGGCCGGGCCTTCCAACGACACGAAACCGGGCAACAAGGGATGGTTTTGATGAAACAGTAAAGGCAGCAGCTTCAAGAAATCCTGCTGGCGCGGCTGTAGAAAACTTTGCACATGTTGCAAACGCAACTGATTGAAGTGCTTGAATCGTTGGGCAACCGCATATAGATCTTTTTTGCTGATCTCTTCGCCCGGCGCGCCTAAATGGATGGGTAGGAATCGATTGGTCAAAATTGCCGCGCCTAAATCAAGTGTGAGGCCAGTATAGAAGAATCAACCCGGCTTGTGAAAATTAAGCTGGACGAAGCGCCCCTTACCGTCATCGAAGCTGGTAAAACGGGTTAAACAGGCGTGCGGCAAATCGATATGAAAACTTTGGGTAACCGGCAGATTGAAGGCTTCGGCGAATATTGCTCTGATCACACCGGCATGGGTAACCACCAGCACTCGCCGCCCGGCCTGGCCGGCCAATAAATTTTCCCAGCCCTGCCGCACGCGGGCGGCGAATGTTTGATAGCTTTCGGCATTGGGCGGGGTGAAATTCACAGGGTCTTTATAAAATTCCGCAAGTGCGTCGGGCCAGCGACTGGAAATTTGCTCGGCGGTTTGGCCTTCCCAAGCGCCGAAATCAATTTCACGCCATGCCGGTTCGATCACCAAGTCCAGTTGCTGTTGTTCGCACCAGGCGGCGGCAAAGGAACGGCAACGGCGCAACGGCGAACTGATCACCGCGTCCCACTGCCCTTCCCCGCATTGGCTATACATCTGCCGCCAACCGCGTTCGGTAAGCGGATCGTCTGTGACTCCGCGATAACACGAACCGCCTCGGGCTTCGCCGTGCCGCAGAAAATCGATTATGGTTGACTGATGCATTAAGATGAAATCAGGTGTTCAAGGTGTCCATCAAATCGATCATGAACTCCATTTCTTCGTCCTCGATTTTTTGCCATGCAGTGAAACCAAGAGCATTCAGCACACCGTTACCTTTTTCATCCTTATCCATCTCCAGTAGTATTTTTTGGAAGTCGTCGCGACGACTCTGCAATCTCGGACCTATCATCAGAGAATGGTAGATGACGCTAATTTGACTGCGCACCAATATGCGAAGCTGTTTTTTGATCATACCGGACAGGTTGTCGTATGCCTCAGCGAGAATAATGCCGACATCCGCCTCGCCTTTCAGCAGATGTTTTGCCACCAACACATGATTGTCCGATAACAGCGGGATGATATTGCCGGCATGCAAATCAGCGGGCTCCAACATGATCATCCCCATCAGGCGCACATCCGGATCGTCGGTGAATGCCACACGCGTATTCGGCTTTAAATCCGCCACGTCGTTAATATTGCTATCGGCATTAACAGCAATGATCGCTTCGTCGGCTTCACCCTGGGCGCGCACCAATGGCAAAAAACCTTTCTCTCTGACCAGCATGGCGGCATCGAAGGGATTGGCGTAAATCAAATCGATCTTATCCTCGGCTATGGCTTGGTGTAGATCGTGATAATGATTGTACATTTCCAAATGGATGGCTTCGGCGCTCTGTTTTTGCAACCAAGTGTTGAAGATATACCAACCCGACAGGCGGTCTGGGGCAAAATCCGGGCTAACTGTAAACATGTAAGACATGATGCTCCCCAATTAAATAAGTGTCGGATACAGCGCGATGCATTCATCGACTTTGCTGCGCGAGGGTTTGCGGCGCACCGAGGTATAGCCCACCACCTTACCAGCGCGCACATTGGGAATCACCGTAGCTTTTACCCAATAATAACCGCCATCCTTGCGTAAGTTTTTCACAAAGCCTTGCCATTTTTCACCGCGTAATACCGTATCCCATAAGTCTTTAAATGCGGCTGCCGGCATATCCGGATGTCTGAGAATACAATGCGGCGCGCCAAGTAACTCCGCTTCGGTATAGCCGGACATTTCCACAAATGCGCGATTGACGTGGCTGATGATGCCATCCGGCGTGGTGGTGGAAACAATCAACTTGCCATCGGGATACGGCGTTTCAAGCTCGGTGTATAGCACTTTTCTGGATTTGCCATCGCAATAGGTAAGCGTTGCTTCCTGGTACTCGCCAACGATGTCTTCGGGTTTCATATCAACGATCATGATTTGCTCCGGGTTGCCGGTTAGGGTTTACAGCATTTCGGAAATACTCTCCGCCGCACGCTTCACGTCAAGAAAGATGAGTCCGAGCTTGGCGTTGGGTTTGGCGAGTACGGTGAGTACGGCTTCATTACCCGCATAGGTCATTAACACATAGCCCCGGGCACCTTTGATCAACACCTGCTCCAAATTGCCGCGATTTAATTCTTGCGCAGTTCTATCGCCCAAGGACAACATCGCCGCACTCATAGCGCCCACCCGATCCTCGTCCATACCGGCGGGTAACACCGACGCCATCATCAAACCGTCGGTGGAAATCACGCCGGATGCTTCTATATCCGCCGAAGTGCCGTTCAATTCAGTTAAAACCGACGTCAGCATGTCTGCTTTCATAATGTAATTCCTCTTTGATAAAGGGTGGTGTTGCGATGCGCTTAGTTGGAAGCGTCAGCGGCTTTGGTTAAATAGCGGGTGATTAAAGCCCAGGCCAGGGTTACAAACTCCGCCTGGTTAAAATGCGGTACGCCGGTTATCGCCAATACGAAACGGTGCTTACCGACGAACATCGGCCAGAAGCCGATTTGACTGTTACCGAAAGGATCAACGATGGCCCAGGCATGACTGGATATGCCCATATTGTTTATCAGTAATCCGGAACGGCGTTTATGCACGGTCGCCAGTTCTGCACTGAGCGCGGACAGTTCTTCGGCTACTTCATGTGGAAAGCCGCTGCAAGCCAGGTAAAACCCTTGGTCGTCTGCCAATAGCACTTTGCCGCTCTCGGAAATCTTTCCCAACAAATCCGGCAAAATCTCCTCTAGCGCTGAGTGTGGCGCCTGCAAAGGTGTATCCACGCCTTGCACCCAGCCCAGTTTTTGGCAATACAACAGCAATTGCAAGGCCTTGTCCTCGTCATCGATTTCCATCAATGTTTGCAATTGCGCGATAGTCAGTGCCGGAGTTTGTTCCTGTTGCAGCAAGCGGATTAAAAACCGCCGAGGTTTATCGGTTTCCGGCGACGATATGGCGTAATAAGCACCAGCGGGGGTGGGATAGAGATACAGCCCATTAATCAGATCAAATCTTTCCATCGTGATTAGCCCGCCAAACCAGGATCGAGGGAATATAACAGGGCTTGTACCAACAAAGAGACGTCATTCTTTTCCCGCGCATCCACCGCAAAAACCGGCGGTTTCAAGCCAACTCCCTGCAATTGCACATGGTAGTCTTCTATTGAGGGTGTGCTACTCAAATCCATTTGCGTCACCCCAATCGCTACGCTGGTATCGTTGATAAACTTACCGAACGCGTCCAGAAAAAAACGCATATCTTGAAAAGGATCCGCGCGCGTGTTGTCCAGCAATAAAATTAAGCCGATGCCGCCGTTGGTTAAAATATCCCACATGAAATCGAAACGTTCCTGGCCGGGAGTGCCGTACAAGTGAATTTTTTCGCCGCCCGCCAAATTCATCACACCGTAATCCATAGCCACCGTCGTGGATGCTTTACGGTTTTTTGTCATATCACTCGCGGCCGCATCGGTTTTGACCGGCGGGACATCACTGATGGCATTAATTGCAGTCGTTTTGCCGGCACCTACTGGGCCCGTGAAAATAATTTTGTATTGACTCATCGAGATTCCTTATCGTTTGCTAAGCGCCGCGCAATTTGTTGAGAATTTTGCTTAATAAACCTTCATTTTTAGGCTTCTTGGTTGGTTCCACGGCAATGACCGCATCGACTTGACGTTCGCTCTGTTTCAATATGCCTATGGCATGACACGCACTAATAAACACAAACACATACTGCGGTTTGACATGTAACAGACAAGCGACTTCCAGCGGCGTTCTCGGTGCCTGAACCAACAATGCGGCAATGCGCAAAGCATCTGGCGTGATGACCAGCCGGGTAAAATTCGGCCATCTTTCCAAGTAGACCGGCCGTTGAATATCTAGGCCTATCGGGAAGCGTCCTTTGGATGTCCAGATTGCCAATTTCCAGATAAAAGCGCCCATATCTTGAAACTTGTCTTCGGCGCGCTGAGTAGCGGTTGTGGAATCGACTGCCGTCAAAATCATTTTGCCGACGGAGCCTTTACCCAATGGCATCCCGGCAAATGCGCGGGTTTGTTTATCGTCGGCATCTACCCAGATTTCCTGGTTTTCCGGAAAAATCGTCAAAGGTTTCCAAATCGAGCAAAGTTGCAAGACGCGCGACTGCAAATTAGCGGTTTTATAGGCCGACATCACGTAGCCCAAAAAATACTGCCTGGGGTCGTAACAGGCTGTTAACAACTGCACCTCGTCGTCGAAATCGATATCGCTCAGTGTTCCCAAAAACGCGGTGAAGCCGCCTTCGTTCAACTGCATCGCCGATTGATGTTTGCTGGCTTTATGGTGTTCAGCGGAATCACCTGAGTTTGGTGCCTTAGCCTTATTGACATAGACATCCATAGTCATTTTTTTCGGGGTCTCGTCTTTGGGTGGTTCCGGCACATCAGGTATCTTTGGTGCTACCTGCGCAATTTTCGTACGTTCGGTAACAGATTTGCGAGCGTCGGCAACCGCCTTGATTTTGTCGAGCACCGCCGTTATTTGTTCGACATTCACCGGCTTCTTGATGAAATAAGTGTTATCCAGTTGCAGGTTTTGTAACGACAATAAGATGATCGGTCGGCCCGGCGCGGCGGCTTTTCTGGCATCCAAAATATCCCGGGCTTTAGGGTGATCCGCGTCGATCATATCGATGTCGGCTTCGGCATCGTCAACCACGACGGCAACCCCTCGGCATGGCCCCTTCAAATACATTTCCATGGTTTTACAGGTGCGGCTATCCATGCCATGCAGAGCGATTCGAAATGGCGTTTTATTCGGCTTGCTCATGATGCCTGTCCTTCAAAGTAATTTGCCAATTCCCGCCATTCAGCATCTAGGACAATGGCAGAGTCGCTAAAGCGTTGCCGATTGATTTGAAAGCGCTCGCGGTTTTTTGTGGATTTATAGAGCTCTAACAAAGCCAGTTGTAAATCCGGACGATCATGCTGAAGGGTGATGCCGGTTTCCAACACATCCATGGCCTGTTCAAGCTGACTGTATTCGATAAAGTCGTTAGCTAAGGCCAGATAATCATGCTGAGCTTCCGTTTGCTGTCTGGACCTGACCAGTTCGCGGCTACCCAACAGACCTTTGCTGAACAAAGAATATCGATTACCTGGCGGCGTCTTGCCGTTAGTTTTGAGCAAATCCTGACATTGCTGAACAGGCAGTCGCGACTGGCTAGCTTGTATCATACGGCGACTAATCGAAGTCCCTTTCCCATTCAAAATAATCAATAAATCCAACAGCGCCGCGTAGAGTTGCTCGGACAGACGCTGGTCGTAACAAATATAAATCCTGCGTAGATGCGCCAGTAGATCTTTCGGGTTTCTACTAATTTTGAAAACTATGGCGGTCAATACTTGATCGGCATCGGCGTCGGGACAGCTAAACAAGCTGAGTTCCCGGTCGTGCCAAAAGTCGGTTTCTTGCTGGCGCTCATCAGGCGATGGTCCAGCAAGCAGTCGGGAAAAGTATTGGGGCATGCCACCCTCCGAATTAATCGATGCTCGAAGGGTAGCAGTTAAAAAGCCAATTTCCAGAATTTAGTGGGGTATTTGTTGTCTTGCTTCACATATTGCCTGACGAACCGCTGCCGGTGCGGTGCCGCCGATATGATTGCGGGCAGCGACCGAACCTTCCAGTTTCAGAATGTCGAAAACATCAGCTGTAATGGTGGCGGAAAAGCCCTGCAACTCTGTGAGCGCTAATTCTGACAGGTCCCGTTCCGTTTGTAGTCCTAGCCGCACAGCTTGGCCTACCACTTCGTGGGCATCACGGAATGGCATACCTTTGCGAACCAAATAATCAGCCAAGTCGGTAGCGGTGGCGAATCCTCTTTTGGCGGCGTTATACATATTTTCGCGTTTGGCTTGAATGCGCGGCATCATATCGGCAAAGGCCCGTAAACAATTGATTAAGGTGTCGGCAGTATCGAACAAAGGCTCCTTGTCTTCCTGATTGTCCTTGTTATACGCCAAGGGCTGGCTTTTCATCAGCATTAACAAGGACACCAAATGCCCGGTGACCCGGCCGGATTTGCCGCGCACCAGTTCCGGCACGTCCGGGTTTTTCTTTTGCGGCATGATCGAGGAGCCGGTGCAAAACGCATCGGGGATGTCGATAAAATTGAATTGCGCGCTGGCCCACAACACCAATTCTTCCGAGAATCTCGACAAATGCATCATGATTAAACTGCCGGCCGCCGCAAACTCAATCGCAAAATCCCGGTCGCTGACCGAATCCAAGGAGTTATTCGACGGCCGGGAAAATCCTAATAGTTCGGCAGTCATGAAACGGTCGATAGGATAACTGGTACCAGCCAATGCCGCGGCGCCCAACGGCATCACATTAAGGCGTTTACAGCAGTCTTGCAAACGTTCTTTATCGCGGCACAGCATCTCGAACCACGCCATCAAATGATGGCCGAATGTCACGGGCTGTGCGACTTGCAAATGGGTAAAACCCGGCATGATGGTGTCGGCTTCGCGTTCCGCCACATCCAATAAAGCGATTTGCAGGCGTTGCAACTGCGTCAATATCGTTTCAATTTCACTACGTAAATATAGTCTGATATCGGTCGCCACCTGGTCATTACGCGAACGACCGGTATGCAGTTTTTTGCCGGCAATCCCGATCAAATCGGTCAAACGCGCTTCGATGTTCATGTGCACGTCTTCCTGCTTGATCGACCAGACAAACTCACCGCGTTCGATCTCGCCGCCGATTTGCATTAACCCGCTGCGAATATCGGCGAGCTCCTGCTCGGTCAGAATACCTATTTTGCACAGCATCGCCGCATGCGCCAACGAGCCTTGAATATCTTGCCGGGCCATGCGCCGGTCAAAATTGACGGAAGCGGTAAATTCTTCGACAAAAGCATCGGTGGCTTCGGCAAAACGGGCGCTGGAAAGTTTTTCGGTGTTAACGGTGGTCATAAGCAATCAAACGGTAAATGCAAAAGAAGCGGGAATTATACCGATGCTGCAGCTATCCACCTTGGGAATTGCACACTTACATGCAAACCACCTAACTGCTTGGAACGCATGATCTCCAGCGTACCGCCATAAAATACGGCGATGTCACGCACAATCGCCAAGCCTAGCCCATGTCCCTGCACTGCTTCGTCCAGCCGTAAACCGCGCTTACTTAATTGCTGCATATCCTGCAACGAACAACCGGGGCCATCGTCTTCGACACTGATGGTAATGCCGTCCTCATGTTCAACCGAGACTACGACCTGCTTATCAGCCCATTTGCAGGCGTTATCGAGCAAATTACCGGTCAGTTCCAGCATGTCTTCCCGATCAAAATTGATTAGTTGATCGGGGGCATTTACTTTGATCGTTAGATTTTTCTCAGCATAAACGTTTTGCAAAAGCATGACTAAGGCCGTGAGTTCTTGCTGCGAATTAAACACACTGGCGGTTTGCAGATTACCGGAGATACGGGCGCGTTTTAATTCTCGCTCGATGCGCTCATGTATCGCTTGAGTTTGCTGTTGCAACTGATTGCGCAGCTCCGGATGATCATCGAGTTGCGAATTTTCAGCCAGCCGAAACAGCATCGCCAAAGGCGTTTTTAAAGCGTGAGCCAAATTGCCAATCGCCGTGCGCGATTGATGCAAGCGCCTCTCAACCAGCACTAGCAAGCGATTGACTTCCGCAACCAAGGGTTTGATTTCCGCCGGCACTCTGGCTTGGATCTGTGACTGACGGCCATAGGCAATTTCCGCCAATTCATCCCGCGCGGCCTGCAACGGTTTCAGCGATCTGCGCACATCGTTACTTTGCAGGGCGATTGCAGTCAGCAGTACCATGGCCGTCAGTACCAGATAGGCGAGCCGGATATGATCTATATCGTGACCAATATCGCTCAAATCCTCGGCAATACTAATTGTGATTGCATGACCAAACCGCTCGAAACCTCGACTCAAGACCAGCAAAGGTTGATGATGCGGCCCATCGGGAAAATGGAATTGCCTGGCGGTATTGACAGGCTCCGTGGCGAAAGGCAAAACCCCATCTTGCAGCGATTTTGAATAATAGGCTTTTCCCTCAATCTGGATCACGAAATAGTGGCCGGAATACGCCTGACCGTAAACGGTGCCTGCATGCGAGCTATCGAAGATCAGTTCGCCTTCGGCATTGCGTTTCAATGTATCGAGCAACGAGTCGCCATCGTGTTGCAAGCGGGTCAGCATTTGTTTTTCCGCCACGGAGCGAATCACCCAATCTGCTGCTAACCAATGCCCGGCAAACACCATACTCAGGATAATAATCAAGCCGCGGTTGAGCCGCTGGCGTAACGAGATCATGGCTTTTCGCCAAAGATGTAGCCTTGCCCACGCCGAGTAGCGATCAAATCCTTACCTAATTTACGCCGTAACCGATTGATATACACTTCGATAACGTTGCTGGCGGGGTCGCCATCGCTTTCGTACACGTGCTCAAGTAAATGGCTTTTGGTGAGCAGCTTGCCGGGATGCAGCATGAAATAGCGCAGCAAACGAAACTCGATTGCCGTCAACTCGGCATGCTCAGCGCCATCGACACTGACCGTTTGTCTGTCTTCGTCCAAGGTCACACCGCAACCACACAGTTGCGGCTGCATCATCCCGTGCATGCGCTTTAACAAGGCTTGGATGCGTGCCTGTAACTCCTCGATATGAAACGGCTTACCTAAATAATCATCGGCGCCCACTTTAAAGCCATCGACTTTTTCATGCCAGGCATCCCTCGCCGTCAGCACAATGACCGGCACATGATTGCCCGCCTGCCGCCAACGTCGCAGTACTTCTAGTCCGGGCATTTTCGGCAAGCCTAAATCCAGGATGACGATATCGTAGGATTCAGTCATGCCTAAAAACTCGCCGCTTTCGCCATCCATGGCCAAATCGACCGCAAACCCGGCTCTTTCCAGGTCGGCTTTTAAGGATCGGGACAGGCCTGGATCATCTTCTACCAGCAATAGTCGCATAGTTGAGTCATAACAAAGGTTGGTTTCAAAGAGTTACTCGGAGAAAACTATTTTAACCCCGAACTTTTAAGATTGGATTTATCTCGGTTTCCTACACTAGCTATATCCGCAACTAAGCATGCCGAGGTAAACAACATGAATAACGAAAACACCGTAGCGGTCTGGGACATTTTTATCCGTATTTTTCACTGGTCGTTGGTCCTTGCCTTTACTGTCGCCTATTTCACCAGCGAGGAAGAAAACGCTTGGCATATTTACGCCGGCTATACGGTTTTGGGTCTGATTATCTTCCGCATTCTGTGGGGAATAATCGGCAGCCGCCATGCCCGCTTTAGCGATTTTGTCCGTTCTCCCGGGAATGTTTACCGCTATATACGCGAACTGCGCGCAGGTTCCGCGAAACATTATGTCGGTCACAATCCTTTGGGCGGCTGGATGGTCATGGCATTGCTCTCTACGCTGCTGGTTGTGACTGTCAGCGGCTTAAAAGTGTATGCGATAGAAGAAGGCCGAGGCCCTCTGGCTGCCAATCCGACAACGCTAACTTTGATTAGCGCAGCCCATGCGGAAGACGACGACGATGATGGAAAAGCAGAGATGGAAAGCCAAGACGAAGAATTTTGGGAAGAGATTCATGAAGGTGCCACGAATTTTATGCTGGTATTAATTGCCCTGCATATAGCCGGTGTCATTATCTCCAGCAAATTCCACCGAGAGAACCTGGCTAAAGCTATGCTCACCGGAAAAAAGTCAAAGGAATGACAATAGAAACGTGATAATTGACGCAATTTTAATTTTAAATTCATTTTCCGCTGTTATAAATTCCCGACTTTAAGTTGCCTGACAGTCTGAAATCTGCTTTCCGAATTAGGCAACTCACTACATGCCTCGCGGCAAAACTATTTTAACTCCCGATTTTTTTTGGATCCCCATACGGCATTATTTGGGCTTATTAAAACCGGGAATTTACTTTGATTTAGTTGATTAGTACGCCGCCAGTTTCATTGCTAGTTAAGGTCAGTTTACACACCACTAATCAACAGGGAACACACTATGAAAAAGATGACTCTCTTATTGCCATTGCTAGCGCTTGGCTCTGCCGCCGAGGCGAGCAACATCAGGGGCTCTTTAGGCAATTTTGATGCGATGAACCGCACCGGCGAAATCGTATACGGTATCGAAATAGAATTAGACGATTGTCACAGCAAAGACGTCATCAGCACTTACCCAGGTAATCACTATGGTTACGGAAAAATACGTGAAGACCTTACCGACCCGGCGCATCCAAAAACGTTTGTTCGTTATGAACAACCGGTAGCCAGCGGCTTTCAAACTGGCTTCACTAATTTTTTACCTCCTAATAGCGCCCCGTCTTGCTATAACTTGGCTCAAAACGTTGGTTGCGAGCATTTTGGTGTGCATTTTGCTTATGGAAACACCAATCCTTACAGTGCAGTTAAGTACAACTGGCTAGTCAAAGACGCCAGCGGCAAAGTCGTTGTCGGTCCATCGCTACTTATCAGCACGCCCGTTTTTGATTTTACTCCCCCAATCGTCGGCATTCCTGCACAAGTCGTTGCGACTATTCCCGCCCCCGTCGTGCCGCAACCCGTGGTTAAAGAATTTGGCGAACCTAGCTGGGTTAAGGTCATCAAAACCAAAACACATAAAACCCGGCCTTTGGCCTTGGGCGATCTGATCAGCGATGACCATGATGGCGACAGCCTCCCTGACTGGACCAACGGCGAACCTGACGAAGTTGAGTCGGAATGGCATTTATTACAAACACGGAACGGCGCCAGCAGCAAGAAGACTGAGTTAACCGGCAAAGCCGAGGATATGGGCGAAAATGGTGACAAAGTCATTACCCGCCGCTATGAGTTTTATGCCTATGCGGGTCCCGCTGCCTCGATAGACGGTGAAAAAGGCGAAGCCATGTGTGACGCAGTCGGTGCGGACGGCGTCTCCGGCTTAGACGTCGTGGACGTAACAAACGCTTTTGGCGAAACTCAAAGTTTTGATTGCAGCACGGTAGCCGTCGTCGGTGAATATCTGGGCGCGCAAATGACAGAGTTTTTGGCTGCCACACCGTTCAGCATGGTCGATGCGTTGCAAAACGGCAGTGTCAATGAGCTATTTCCACAACGGCCTGTCGCTAACGGCGGTAATACACCCTACGTTGTAAACGTTACTACAGGTGCGTTACCTAACGGGTTGGCAATCGATTCGGACACCGGCTTGTTATCCGGTGTGCCGTCAAAAGTGGGTGTGTTTAATTTTACCGTATCCGCAAGTGATACCGATGGCACCGCGGCTTCTAAAGCCTATACCGTAAAGGTAACCGGCCCTGGCGATACCGATCGCGATAACGACATTGATTTGAATGATTTGAATACCATCAAAGCTAAATACGGCCAAGTAGTTAGCGCAGGTGACCCATCCGATGTGAATGGCGATTTAAGAGTCAATCTCGCCGACCACAGAAAAGCAGCGACGCTTTGCACTTTACCAAAATGTGCTTTGGTTACTCCAACACCATAAGTGCTGTTTCAATTTTTTAAGCATGATGTCGGGGTGCAGGCCCCGACAGACCACAAATCTACGGAATCGTTATGAACAAAAATTTATTTATTAGATTGCTGGCATTAGCTGCCGCTGGTTTTTTCCATACTGCCGAAGCGACCACTTTAAGTCTCAAATTTCCAAATAATTCGAATATCTATACCACTACTGTAGGCTCATTTTTTGATGCCAATATCTATGTCGATGGTTTAGCTGATTTTGGTGCTTTCGATCTGACCTTGACATACAACAGTAACAATCTGTCGGCGCAGTCCCTAACTAGCACCAGTATTTTTGGCACCGACGATTCGGCAGTATTTATTAACACCATTACACCTGGCATAGGTGGTTCGGGTTCCATTCACTTTGCTGAAGATTTATCCCCCACAAGTTCTGCAAACACAGGCTTGAATATAACCGGGCCAACTTTATTGGGCACCATAACGTTCAAAGCACTTACAGTTAGCGCGATTAATACTGCTTACTTAATCAATTTCAGCGCTTCATCAGAAATTTATACTTTCGACGGCACATCAATCGGCGGGACAGCGCAAGGCGGGAACGTTAAGGTCACTGCCGTACCGGCAGCAGTGCCCTTGCCAGCCTCGATATTTTTGTTTGTTCCGGGTTTGTTAGCGGTATTTGGCGCTCGCAAAGGCACAAGAAAAATTGCGGCATAGGGGCTAAGGAAGGCTGCGCAGTCTTTTATCGATAGTTTCCGATTGCGTTATAAACCCACAAAAGCCATCTCGAGAGAGATGGCTTTTTTATTTGTGTTTTCGGAATGAAAAATTTGAATTGAACACAGTTTAATTTATGTTTATAGTGCCTCCCGGCAAATCGCAATCTGTCTGCTAATATGCGCTTACGGGAGGAATACTATGTTAAAAGTTGTTTTACGCTGGCTGTTGACGCTAGTCTATCGAGTGAAAGTCCACGGGCTTGATAATTATGCCAAAGCCGGCAACCGCGTCTTGATCGTCGCCAATCACACCTCGTTTCTCGATCCATTGTTACTCGGCGTATTTTTACCGGACGACATCACCTTTGCGATCAATACCCAAATCTCCGAACGCTGGTGGCTAAAACCATTCTTGCGGTTATCCAAAGTCTTTCCCATGGATCCGACGCATCCCCTGTCATTAAAAGCGTTGATTCATCATTTACAAAGCGACACAAAAACCGTGATTTTTCCGGAGGGCCGCATCACGGTCACCGGTTCCTTGATGAAAATCTATGATGGCACCGGCATGGTTGCCGACAAGTCGGGGGCGACGATACTGCCTGTTCGAATTGAAGGTGCCGAATTTAGCCGCTTTTCCAGAATGGGCGGAATCTTGCGCAAACACTGGCTTCCACGCATCGCCATTCATATCCAGCCGCCCACGCTGATAGAAACGCACGGTGACGTGACCGGTAAAGCCCGCCGCAAACATAGCGGTCACATCCTGGCCGACATCATGACCGAAATGATGTTCGCCACCAGCCATTACCAACAAACCATCTTTTCGGCATTGCTGGAAGCTCGCAGATTGTATGGTGGTAGCTACACCGTTGCCGAGGATCTTGAACGTAAACCTTTAAGCTACGACGCATTGATCACACGTAGTCTAATCGTTGGAAAACTAATTAGCGCAATTACCCAAACAGGCGAGAATGTTGGTGTGTTACTACCAAATAGCTGCAAGACACTGAATGTAGTTCTGGGCTTACAGATTTATCAACGAGTACCGGCCATGTTGAATTATTCCATCGGTGCAAATGGCATGGCAGCGGCCTGCTGTACCGGGCAAGTCAACACGGTGTTGACTTCGCGCAAGTTCATCGAACTGGCGCATCTCGAGGATGAAGCGGCCCTATTGGCACAACATGTCAAACTGGTTTATCTAGAAGATCTGGCGACATCATTAACCAGTTTGGATAAGTTACTCGGCTGGTTAAAGGCTAAAACCGCGGCAATTTGGTACAAGAGCCACGACTATGACGCCGACGAAGCAGCGGTCGTGCTGTTTACGTCCGGCTCGGAGGGCTTACCCAAAGGCGTTGTTCTATCGCACGCCAACATATTAGCCAATCACAAGCAAATCAGGTCGCGCATCGATTTCGGACCAGGCGACGTGGTACTAAACTTTTTGCCGATGTTCCATTCTTTCGGTTTTAGCGTTGGCACCATGATGGCGGTATTGAACGGCATGACCAGTTTCTTCTACCCATCACCTTTACATTACGCAGTGATACCGGAAATGGCGTATGAAGTGGGTGCGACCATCATGTTCGGCACCAATACCTTTCTGGCCGCTTATGCTAAAAAGGCCCACCCTTACGACTTTTTCTCCCTGCGTTACGTGGTAGCCGGTGCGGAAAAATTGCAGGAAAGCACGCGCACCACTTGGCTAGACAAATTCGGTATCCGAATTCTGGAAGGCTACGGTGCAACGGAAACCTCGCCGGTAACTTCGGTGAATACGCCAATGGACTACAAAGCCGGCAGCGTCGGCCGCTTCATGCCGGATATGCTGCATAAGCTGGAGCCGATACCCGGTATTGAAAATGCCGGTAAATTGCATGTCGCCGGCCCTAACATCATGAAAGGTTATCTATTACCGGACAATCCCGGCGTATTAGTCCCTCCCTGCTCGGCCGCGTATGGCGAAGGCTGGTACGATACCGGCGATATTGTGCATGTCGACGACGAGGGTTTTATTCATATACGCGGCCGTAGCAAACGTTTCGCAAAAATCGGCGGGGAAATGGTCTCACTGACCGCTGTCGAGCAGTTGGCCATCAACGCCTGGCCGGATGCGCAACACGTAGTCGTCAGTTTGCCCGATCCAAAAAAAGGCGAGCAACTCGTATTGCTGACCACGCGCCGCGATGCCGGCGCCAAACAGTTGGCCGAAGCCTCGACAGGTGTGGCTACCATCAATCTGCCTAAGAAAGTGTTTGTGCTGGATAAGCTGCCGGTATTGGCGACCGGAAAAACGGATTATCCAGGGGCTACCGCCTTAGCAGCGCGATTGCTGGAAGGCGGCAACGTCGAGTCTGATTGACAGCGGCCAACATCTGTCTTGCCTAACTTAACTACCCTTTAACGCCATGAGCAAACATATCTATCCCCTACTTGTCGCGCAATTCCTTTCCGCATTTGCCGACAACGCCATTTTATTTACTGTCATCGCCATGGTAATGCAGGACGCGCACCCGGTTAGCTGGTACGTGCCGGCATTGCAAAGCGTATTTCTTGTGGCCTTCGTGGTCTTGGCTCCCTGGGTGGGAGGATTCGCCGACAACCATGCTAAATCGAGGGTGTTGATTGTCGCCAATCTGATCAAGGCTTGCGGTGCCGGCTTGTTGTTATTTCACGTCGAGCCTCTATTGGCTTATTGTCTGGTCGGTGTCGGCGCTGCCTTATACAGTCCCGCCAAGTATGGGATTTTGCCGGAACTGGCAGGCCACGACGGCCTGGTCAAAGCCAATAGCTGGATAGAAGGTTCGACAATTCTGGCTATATTAACTGGCATGGTGGTCGGGGCCAAACTGGCCGATCATTCCACCACTTGGGCCTTGATTGCCACAATAGTCTTGTTTTTGATTTCCGCAGCAACCACCCTATTCTTGCCGATTGGTTTGCGTAAAACGCCACCATCCGGCTCGAAAGTCAGGCTGTTCTACTTGGAAGTTAAAACTTTTCTGGCGATGCCGCGCTCACGGTTCGCGGTGCTGGGCGCGTCCTTATTCTGGGCGGCCGCTGCCAGCGTGCGGGTCATAATCATCGCCTGGGCGCCGTTGGTGTTGATGACGCATAATGCCAGCGACATAGCCAATCTGACGCTGTTTTTGGCTATTGGTATCATCGCCGGTTCGGTCCTGGTCCCGCACTTGATTCCGCTGGAACATTTGCGCCGCGCCCGAATCCCGGCCTATTTGATGAGCATCTTTATCATCGCCCTGAGTTTTACCGAGGCGGTTTGGCCGGCGCGTTTTGTGTTGTTTTTAATGGGTATGGCCGGCGGCATGTTTATCGTACCGATCAATGCGGCACTTCAGGACCTTGGTCAACAAAGCATAGGCAGCGGCGGCGCGGTAGCGATGCAGAATTTTTTCCAGAATGTGGCAATGTTATTGTCGGTCGGCGGCTATACCCTGGCTGCTGCCGAACATGTAACGCCAATTGCCGCTCTAATCGGCCTGGGTTTGCTGCTGCTGGCGGCTACTTTTCTGGTGGTTTGGCATTTACCTGAAGTGGAGCAAGCGCCTTCCAGCCTTGAATAAAGGTTTTCACTAACAAATCAACGCTTAGCTTGGATGCTTCAATATCGCTGACTTGCGGTTTGGCGGTTAGCGACAAAATACAGATCCCATGCACGCCGCTCCACAAGGTTCTGGCAGCCAGCCGGCTTTGCTCGGACGAGCTACTTGGCGTAAGCTGTATAAACAACACCTCGACAATGGCAAACATCTGCTCCACTTTTTGTAGATACCAGTCAGGCTGAGGCTCCTCACTCTGGATATCGAATATCATTCGCCAGCGATTGAAATGCTGGGCGGCAAAATTTAGATAGGTTTCCGCCAAGATCAGAATATTTTCCTCGACGCTGGCGGACGGTACACAGTGGAGCAATTGTTTAGCCAACTCGTCCAGTGTCCGGCCTTTGACGTGGGTCAGCAAATCGTTCATATTGGCAAACACCATATAAATGCTGCCCACGGTATAGCCAATTTCCATCGCGATTTTACGCACTGTCAGAGCGCTATATCCGTCCTCTATGACGATGGTTTCTGCGGCGACCAACACCATTTCCTTAATTTGTTCCTGACTATGTTCGCTTCTTCTTGCCATATGTTCTCTGCGGCATGCACTAAAAGCAGCTACCATACACGACCTTGCCTCAGGAATCGATAGTTTACATGCACAACGAACTTCTCGATGTCGTCGATATAGACGATACAGTTATTGCCCAACAACCAAGATCGGTCATTCACGCCAACAGATTGCGCCATCGGGCTGTGCATATTCTGGTTTTCAACCATGCAGGCCAGTTATTTCTGCAAAAGCGCTCGATGAAAAAAGACTTGAACAAAGGCTTATGGGACACCTCGGCTGCCGGCCATGTCGACGCTGGCGAAAGCTATGCCATTTGTGCGCCACGTGAATTACAGGAGGAATTGGGCGTATCTGTCGAGAGTCTGGAAGCCTTATTCAAACTCGCGCCTAGCACCGATTTAGGTATGGAATTTATCCAGGTCTACCGCTGCCGGCATGACGGACCGTTTGATCTGGCGACTGATGAAATCGAAGAAGGTTGCTGGGTGGATCAAGTTATCTTGGACGAGCGAGTAGCCGCTAATGATCCGACCTTGACGCTTACTTTCAAAATTATCTGGCAACAGTTTAGGGATATCGCAAACTAAAATGTATGCCGATATTAATGATGAATGCCACTTCAGCGATGAAATGAAAATGCGGGTAAAACAAGAAAGTGGCGGAGCGGACGGGGCTCGAACCCGCGACCCCCGGCGTGACAGGCCGGTATTCTAACCAACTGAACTACCGCTCCGCAGTAGAGAGCGGCGCATTCTACAGCATATCACCCACGCGTCAAGCAAAAGCCCAAATTAATTATGCCGGCACTATCCTGCCCACTCTGTAATAGTCTCAATACCCATCATTTTCACAGTGACTCCCAACGCGATTGCAAGCGTTGCCAGAATTGCTTACTGGTATATGTCGATTGCACACAGCATTTATCGCCAAGCCAGGAAAAGGCTATTTATGATCTGCATCAAAACGCCATCGACGATCCGGGCTACATTGAATTTCTATCGCGCTTGGCGAAGCCTCTGCTGGAAAGATTGCCTAACAATTCTGAAGGCCTTGACTACGGCTGCGGCCCCGGCCCGGCGCTCGCAAATCTCTTAAAAGCCCAAGGTCATCGAATAAGTGTCTACGACCCATTCTATGCGGACTTTCCTGAGCACCTGCACCAAACCTACGACTTTATCGTCTGCACCGAGGTGGTAGAGCATTTTCGTGCGCCAAAACGCGAATTCGACGCACTATTTGAGTTATTGAAACCCGGCGGCTGGCTGGGCATTATGACCAAATTGGTCATCGATGCCGAAGCCTTTGCCAAATGGCATTACAAAAACGATCAAACCCACATCGCTTTTTTTTCGCGGCCAACATTTCGTTGGTTAGCGGCGCATTACCACTGCCAAATTGAATTCATCGGCAACGACGCGATTATTCTGCAACGCAATCCTGACCATTACAACGGTTGACCTCCACTGTAATGTGGTCGAGTTGCGCGAATTTGACCAACAGCGTCTTGTAATAACTGGGTGATTTTGGCTGCTGCGAAACCAAAACTACGATTGCCGCGTAATGATTCGCACTAACGGGCCAGACATGCAGATCGCTGACACGGCATTCGCCGTCTTCCTCCAGCACGGCTTGTATGGCTTGGGTATATTTAGGGTTCATGGTTTGGTCCAGCAACACCGGACTAGTTTCTTTGATTAAACCGTAAGCCCAGACCAGAATCACTGTCGCACCGACGAAACCCATCACCGTGTCCAGCCACACCCAGCCGTAATATTTGCCGGCAACCAAAGCGACGATGGCTAATACCGAAGTTAACGCATCGGCCATTACATGCAGATACGCAGCCCGTAGATTGTGATCCTGATGATGGGGACCATGATCGTGCTCATTGTCATCGTGATGGTCATGGTCATGGTCATGGTCATGGTCATGGTCATGGTCATGGTGAGAATTATGCCCGTGTCCATGGTGATGATCGTGATGGTCTCGTAATAACAGCGCGCTTAACAGATTGATCAACAAACCCACTTGCGCTACTAAAATCGCCTCGTCAAAGCGAATGATTTCCGGCATTAGCAGCCTTTGTACCGAGTCGGCAATCATCACCAAGGCTACCATCGCCAGGGCTATAGAACTGGCAAATCCGCCCAACACGCCAACTTTGGCGGGACTAAACGCGAAGGTTTGGTCATACTGGTGGATACGGCTGTAACGATAGGCGAAGATTGCAATCATAAAAGCCACCACATGTGTGGCCATGTGCCAACCGTCTGCCAGCAGAGCCATCGAATGAAACTGCATGCCGGCGACGATTTCCACAATCATCGTCGCAAACGTCAGAAGCAACACCCATTTGGTACGCCGCTCGCCTTTGCGATTGATCCGCGCGAAATCGTGCGAATGTTGCCAGTTACTTAATTGATGTTCATGCATCCGTAGTTCCTTTCTCCAAAGCCGAAACGTTCATCCAAGCACCATTCTAGCGCAGCTTACCCGGAAACACTTCCGCAAAGTAAAAGCGCCTGGTGTTTGCGGCAAACCGCCGTAAAATAGGATTTTGAAACTATTCGCCCTTCACTCTCAAGTATTCGATGAGTAATTCCGAACACATCTTCAGCGTATCCCAGCTAAACCGCGAAGCCAAACGTTTGCTGGCCGGCCACTTCTTGACCGTGCAGGTACAAGGCGAGATTTCCAATCTCAGCCTACCCTCATCCGGCCATTACTACTTTACGTTGAAAGACTCGCAAGCCCAGATTCGCTGCGCCATGTTCAAAGGCCAGCAGCAGCGGCTGCGCTTCAAACCGGCCAACGGCAATCTGGTTGTCGCCACCGCCCAAGTCAGTTTGTACGAACCGCGCGGCGATTACCAACTGGTGGTGGAACAGCTGGAAGAAGCCGGTGACGGTGCATTACGACTGGCTTACGAACGCCTGAAGCAAAAACTATTGCTTGAAGGCTTGTTCGAGCAAAACCGCAAGAAACCGATACCGCAATTGCCAAAGCAAATAGGTGTCATCACCTCGGCCAGCGGCGCGGCTATTCACGACATTCTCAGCGTTTTGAAACGGCGCTTCCCAGCCATCCCGGTGTTGATCTATCCGGTGGCCGTGCAGGGCGAGAGTGCCAAATTTGAAATCTGCGCGGCACTGGAAACAGCAAATAAACAAGACTTGGTAGATGTAATCATCCTGGCGCGCGGCGGCGGTTCGCTGGAAGACTTGTGGGCCTTTAACGAAGAAATCGTCGCCCGGGCAGTAGCTGCCAGCGAAATTCCAGTGATTTCAGCAGTAGGCCACGAGGTGGATTTCAGCATAGCCGATTTCGTCGCCGATTTGCGCGCACCGACACCATCGGCGGCGGCCGAATGTGCTGTGCCGGACCAATCCGCGTGGCTTAACCACTTTGCAGCAATCGAGCGCCAACTTACTCGGCAGATACAGGATAAATTACAGCAGCAGCAGTTGCATTTAACCTGGCTAAACAAAGCCCTACAAACCCAACATCCAGGCGAAAAACTACAACGTAATACACAGCGTCTGGACGAATTGGAACAACGCTTGAATCGCGCAACACAAGCCGGCTTGAAACTGCGCCGCCAGCGCCTGGCGTTAAACACACAGCGTCTGAACAGTCAGCAGCCGTTGGCATCAATTCACGGCTATCGGCTCCAGCTTGATTACTTCCAACAACGATTAAGCCGTTGCATGCAAATTAAACTGACGGCATTGAAAAACCGGCAACACGCGACGGCACAAACCTTACATGCGATCAGCCCACTGGCAACGCTGGAACGCGGTTACGCTATAGTGCAGCGACACGAAAGCTCCCAGCTAGTTAAGTCGGTTAAACAGTTAGCCAAGCTTGAACTGCTCGATATCAGAATGGCCGATGGTCACATCGTCAGTAGAGTTGATAAGGTAATACCCGATTAAATCTTGCCTGCGCTTTAGTTGCCACCGACGATCATCCACCCAGTTTGTCATTGGCAATTACCGGGCATAAAACATGCTTATTTGTATTAGTTTAAAAATCACACTAGTGTTCATATGACAATATTCGACAAAACCATTCCCCTGAGTGTTGGTTATGCTCACATCGATCATGATCACGGCATATTTATTGATCTGATAAATCAATTGGATAAGGCGAATAACACCGACTTTCCCGAATTGTTTGCGCAATTGTATCAACACACCGAAGAACATTTTGAATCGGAAAATCGGTTAATGGCGCAATGCGGATTTCCGGCGGAAACTGAACACAAAGGAGAACATCAACGCGTTTTGGGCGAATTCAAACAGTTTAAAACCCGCATAGACAAAGGTCTTATCACATTTGGTCGTTCATTTGTCAGAGAGCGTCTGCCGCAGTGGTTTGTGCTGCACGTTACAACGATGGACAGTGCTTTATCCGCGCATATAAAAATGCAACAAGAGTTGCCTGGCGAATGACTGCCAATAAGGAACTTAGAGTAATCGAACATTTTTACGATGCGGCCGAAAGCGAAAGCATTTATCGGCGTTTGCTGCAAGAACAGAACTGGCCCGACAATTGTTACAGCGTTGCCGGTCGAGAATTTACGCTACCTCGTCTACAAACCTGGCATGCGGACCCGGGGATAAGTTATAGCTACAGCAATAATC
Organism: Methylomonas sp. 2F7; assembly: GCF_057126975.1. NCBI lineage: Bacteria > Pseudomonadati > Pseudomonadota > Gammaproteobacteria > Methylococcales > Methylococcaceae > Methylomonas > Methylomonas sp. 2F7. The sequence continues at coordinate 1,766,296 of NZ_CP195203.1, read as the reverse complement.
TATTGCAAACTCGGCCTTGGACTCCGTTGCTGTCGGATATACGGCAAAAAGTCGAACGCTGCTTAAACTTTTCGTTTAACTCCGTTTTGGTGAACTTGTATCGAAACGGCGAGGATTATGTGGGTTGGCATGCGGATAACGAAGCGGAGTTGGGAGCACAACCTTTTATCGCGTCATTGACGTTTGGCGCGACCCGGCAATTTGCATTTCGGCATAAAAAAACCGCGGAAAGCGGCATTATTTTACTCACTAGTGGAATGCTATTGATCATGCAGCCCGACTTTCAACATCACTGGCTGCATAGCATTCCTATCGATCCGCAACTATCTCAAGGACGCATAAACTTAACATTTCGGAAAGTCCTCGCGCCCAAATAGCTTGTTTTGACTTCACTTGCTTTGGACGACAAGTCTTAATGTTGCTCCAACGCTTGGGCTTGCTCGGCTTCAAATTTCTTTCTTTTATCGCATTTCTCGCTACAGACGCAGTTACCGGTGCCGCCGCAAGACCCTTTGATAGCGTTCCTGCCGAAAACCACACCGACGGCCATGACGGCAATAACGATCAACATAAATAAAAATGTTACTAAAAAATAACCCATTGTTTTCTCCCGTTTTTTCTAAAGGCTGAAAGCAAAAAAGGAACGATCCGAAAATCGCTCCCCATTGTTCGCGTCAGATAAATTTAAATTAGCCGCCGAAATCATCCAACATGATATTTTCAGGATCAACGCCATTAGCTAACAGCATGTTGATCACTGAAGAGTTCATGATTGGAGGTCCGCACATGTAATATTCACAATCTTCTGGGTTCGGGTGTTTCTTGATGAACTCCTCGAACAACACGTTATGAATAAAGCCGGTGTAACCTTTCCAGTTATCTTCAGGTAACGCATCCGACAATGCCACATGCCATTCAAAATTATCATTCTCTTTGGCCAGCATATCGAAATCTTCAACATAGAACATTTCGCGTTTGCTACGTGCACCATACCAGAAAGTCATTTTACGCTTGGATTTCAGTCTGCGTAATTGATCGAAGATATGCGAACGCATCGGCGCCATACCCGCACCACCACCGATAAATACCATTTCCGCATCAGTTTCTTTGGCAAAGAATTCGCCATACGGACCGGAAACGAACACTTTATCACCTGGTTTCAGATTGAAGATAAAGGAAGACATTATACCTGGCGGGATCCCATCCGGCGCTCCTGGCGGCGGCGTGGCAATCCTGACGTTCAGCATGATTTCCTTTTCCTCAGGATACGATGCCATTGAGTACGCACGCAGGGTTGGTTCTTTTACATCGGACACATAGCGCCACAGATTGAATTTATCCCAATCAGGACGGTATTCATCGGCAACATCCATATCCGCATATTTTGAAATATGTGGCGGACATTCGATTTGAATATAACCGCCGGCACGGTAGTTAATAGCTTCGCCTTCCGGCAACTCCAACACCAATTCTTTAATGAAAGTGGCAACGTTGTCGTTCGATTTAACCGTGCATTCCCATTTTTTTACACCGAATACGCTGTCTTCAACTTCGATGTCCATATTTTGTTTAATGGACACTTGGCAAGCCAGCCGTTCGCCATGCGCCGCTTCGCGCTTGGTGATATGGGATTGCTCGGTTGGCAGAATATCGCCACCGCCGCTATGCACTTTAACTTTGCATTGGCCGCAAGTGCCGCCACCGCCGCAAGCTGAGGAGACAAACAGTTGGTTATCCGCCAATGCTGTTAACAACTTAGAACCAACCGGTACACGGATTTTCTTCTCATGATTGATCAGAATTTCCACATCCCCGGAGGCCACCAATTTACTCTTGGCGCCGATGATTAAAAACACCAGCGCTATCACGATGACCGTGAAGAAAATAACACCTAATGCAATTTCCAGCATTACGATACCCTTATAATTGAATTCCAGAGAAAGCCATAAAGCCCAGAGACATCAAGCCGGCAGTGATAAAAGTGATGCCCAGACCTTGCAATGCAGCAGGTATATCGCTGTATTTCAATTTCTCACGCACACCGGCCATGACGGTAATCGCCAAAGCCCAACCAAAACCACTCCCTATACCATATACCACGCTTTCGCCGAAATTGTAGTCGCGTTCAATCATGAACAAGCTACCTGCCAAGATCGCACAGTTCACGGTAATCAGCGGCAGGAAGATACCCAAGGCTTGATACAGAGCCGGAAAGAATTTATCCAGAATCATTTCCAGGATCTGTACGATCGCAGCGATCATACCGATACAGCTCAACAAGCTTAAAAAGCTTAAATCCACACCGGAAATGCCGATCCAAGATAACGCATCTTCTTTCAACAAGGTTTGGTAGATGAAGTTATTGGCAGGCACGGTCAGGGTTTGCACCACCATTACCGCGATGCCCAAACCCATGGCAGTAGAGATCTTCTTGGACACCGCCAAGAAAGTACACATACCTAGGAAGAATGATAATGCTAGGTTTTCAATGAAAACCGCTTTAACAAAAAGACTGATATAGGCTTCCATTAGTGATGTCCCCCTTCACCGTGAGCAATCGACATGATTTTGAACTCGTTGTGTTCAACCTGTTTCGGTTTCCAAGTACGGAAACCCCAGATAATCAAGCCAATGATGAAAAACGCGCTAGGCGGCAGCAACATCATGCCATTAGGCACATACCAACCACCGTCTTTGACTAGAGGCAATACATCGAAGCCAAGCAGTTTGCCTGATCCCAAAGTTTCTCTGAACAGTGCCACGATGACCAGAATCAAACTGTAACCTAAACCGTTACCGATACCGTCTACAAAGCTTTGCAGCGGCGGGTTTTTCATCGCATAGGCCTCAGCACGCCCCATGACGATACAGTTGGTAATAATCAAACCAACAAATACTGACAGTTTTTTACTGACATCAAAGGCAAAGGCCTTAAGCAACTGATCTACCACAATAACCAACGAAGCAATGATGATCATCTGCACGATAATCCGAATGCTGCTGGGTATATGTTCCCGCACCGCACTGATCGCCGCACTGGAACAGGCGGTAACCGAGGTCAAGGCCAAAGCCATGATCAATGAAGTAGACATTTGCGAAGTTACCGCCAACGCCGAACACACGCCAAGCACCTGTAAAGTGATTGGGTTGTTATCGACCAACGGTTCGAATAATACTTTTTTAGTTTCTTTATCCATTGTTTTGCCCTAACCGTTTGTTCTAATCTTGTTCAGATAGGTTGCGAAACCTTCCGCACCCATCCAATACTGGATCAGATTGCTGACACCACGGCTGGTCAGTGTTGCACCGGCCAAACCATCCACTTTGTAAACAGAATCCGGACGACTGGAATCCACACCGCCTTTAACCAGCGTCAAAGCCACCTCGCCTTTGTCGGAATAGACTTTCTTGCCTTTCCACAACGCACGCCAATTAGGATTGACTACCTCACCACCCAGGCCAGGGGTTTCCCCTTGGTCATACAGGTTGATGCTTTGTACCGTTTGCGCATCCGCTTCCAACGCCAAAAAGCCGTACATGGTAGACCACAGACCGTAACCGTTGATAGGCAGAATGATGGATTGCAGCTGATCGCCTTTCTTAACCAAAAATACTTTGGTGTATTTGGCTTTTTGACGGATGCTGGCAATATCTTTCTCGACCGGAATCAATTCGTTCTGCGCCGGGTCTTTGGCAGCTTTGCGTTGGTCGTATTCGTCGACGTTAATATTGTCAACGTAATCGCCGGTTTTAAGATCGACAATCTTGCTTTCGATTCTTTCCGCAAAGGCTTGGTCGATATCCGTACCTTCTTCCAACAAACCGGCCACATCAAGAATGTTTTTCTTCATGTCCAGGGCTTTGTTGTAGCCTTGCAAAGGCCGTAAAGCCACTGTTGCAATAGACACCAGTACAGCACAAACCAAACATAAGGCCAAAGCCACATTGACGGTTTTTTCCAGGCTGTCGTTACTTAAAGCCAGGATTCTGTCGGCGTAAACTCTGAACTGTTCATAATACTTGCAGAGCTGCTCGTTATACTTAGAGGTTTTTTTCTCGGCGTTAAGCATGGCGTTTGATCCTTCTTCTAATATTTGCTTGAACAACAAAGTAATCAATCAATGGTGCAAACATGTTTGAGAAAAGAATTGCAAGCATCACACCTTCAGGGAAAGCCGGGTTGATAACCCGAATGATGATAATCATCACGCCAATCATCGCACCGTAAATCCAACGACCGGTGTCGGTCACGGCTGCGGATACAGGATCGGTTGCCATGAACACGGTACCGAACGCAAAACCACCGACCACCATATGCCAATACCAAGGTATTGCAAACATTGGGTTGGTGGTACTTCCGATAATATTCAGCAGAGTAGACATAGCGATCATGCCAATCAATACACCGCCCATGATGCGATACGAAGCGACACGCGTGTAGAGCAGGAACGCCGCACCCAGCATACAAGCCAAAGTCGAGGTTTCGCCCATGGAACCGGGAATGAAACCCAGGAAGGCCTGAATCCAGCTAAAACTTTCCTTGATCGCTTCCAAGCCGCCAGCAGAAGCGAGAGACAACGCAGTAGCACCACTGTAACCATCCACGGCAACCCAGACCGCATCCCCTGAAATGGACGCAGGATAAGCGAAGAACAGGAATGCCCGACCAGTCAGTGCGGGATTAAGGAAGTTTTTGCCGGTACCACCGAAAACTTCTTTACCCAACACGATACCGAAAGAGATACCCAGCGCCACTTGCCACAAAGGTATGTCAGGCGGCAGGATCAAGGTATACAGCATCGAAGACACCAAGAAGCCTTCATTAACTTCGTGTTTACGCACAGTCGCGAAAAGCACTTCCCAGATACCGCCAACCGCCAAAGTCGTAATGTAAACCGGGAAAAAATACAACATCCCGTGCACTAGGCACGAAAAAGGGTTGTATGGGTTGTAGCCAAACAGCACCATTGGAATGCTGCGCCAGTTATTGATTTCGGTGGCACCGATTTTTTCCATCGCCAAATTGGCTTGGTAGCCGGTGTTATACCATGCCATCAAAATACAAAACGCCGTGGCTATTACCACGAAAGTCATGGTCCGTTTCAGGTCATTGCCGTCACGAACGTGGGTTCTACCGCGCGTTACATCGGATGGCGTATAGATGAAAGTATCCACCATCTCATAGAGACCGTAATACTTCTCAAACTTGCCACCCTTTGTAAAATGCGGCTCTATGCTATCTAAAATATCTCTAGCCGACATTATCCTTCCTTCTCGATTTTAGTTAAATTAGCTCTGAGCACAGGCGCGAAGTCGTGTTTACCTGGATCGACAAAGGTGAACAAAGACACGTCTTCTTCACTCAATTCCAGACAACCAAGAGACTGTGCAGTATCCGTATCGCCGACTACAATCGCTTTTAACAAAGGTGTAGCCAAAATATCCAAAGGCATGACCGACTCATATACGCCAACAGGGACGATGGCCCGGTTACTGCCGTTCTTATCGGTGGTCAACGGGAACAGGCGATTATCTTTACGATCTTTACTGGAAACGTAGACATTCAACGCCGAGTATTTGTCTTTACCCGGGACGATCCAACCGAAAAATTCTCGATCGCGACCTTCTTTGATAGCCGAAACTTGCAGGCTATAAGCACTCAAAAACGCAGCAGATCCGGTAGCTTCGTGGCCATATAAAACAGAACCCGAAATCACGCGATTTTCAACATCTTGCAATTCGCCAGCAACCAAATCATCCAAGTTCGCGCCCACACGGGTACGCACCAGCCTGGGGTTTTTAACGGTTGGACCAGCCAAGGAAACCACGCGATCAACATTCAGTTTACCGCTGGTAAACAAAGCGCCGATAGCAATCACCGCTTGATAATCGATATGCCAAACAAATTTATGGATATTGACCGGATCGATGAAGTGTATGTGAGTGCTTGGCAAACCGGCAGGATGCGGACCGGAAAACTCGGCTATTTGCACTGCTTGGTTAGTAACCACATCGGTACCAGAAGCCTTGCAAAGATAGGTTTTACCAGACGTCAACTTGGAGATCACAGTCAAGCCATTAGCAAAGTCCGCGGCGCGCTCCTTGATAATCACAGCTGGATCGGCCGCAAGCGGACGAGTATCTATGGCTGTGACAAAAATCGAACTCGGGGAGGAATCAACAGCTGGGATTTTGCCGTAAGGACGAGTCAGGAACGAAGTCCACAAGCCCGATGCCAGCAAATTTTCCTTGACTTGTTCTTGAGTCAAATTGCCCAGCTCTGCTTCGCCGTATTTCGCGAAAGACTCTTGCTGATTTCCCTGCAATTCGATGACAACAGACAACAAAGCACGTTTATCGCCGCGATTAATAGCTTTGACCACACCCGCGCCGGGTGATACGAAGTTAACGCCAGGATTCTTTTTGTCAGAAAAAAGCGCCTGTCCTAATTTGACCTTATCTCCTTCGGCAACCATCATCTTCGGTTTCAGATCAATATAGTCGGCACCTAACAAAGCAACCGATTTGATGCTGTTACCATCGCTTATCTTTTGTTCGGGGCCGCCTGTTATGGGCAAATCCAAACCTTTCTTTATATTAAATTGCATAGTTAATACGCCTGCTCCCCAGACTAGTTGCAGCAAAAAGCCCATTGAGAAACATCTCTCCCAAAGGACACTTCAAGACAAAACATGTTCATTACATCACAAGTTATCGGCTTTCTCAACGGAAAATCCCAAGGCTTGTGGCCCCGTAAGCCGCGCGATAGCGCCCGGCGCAAGTGGAAATGCCGATCAAATATCAACCACTTTATCGATATCAAAACCGCTGACATACTTGCGGCCGACATACCCCCGGGTATTGCTTAAAATACGGGCATCCGCTATCCGGTAATCACCCAAATTGTGCACATGACCGTGAAACCAGGCCGCTATTTCATACTCGTGAAATAAAGGCTTCAAGTCATTACAATACGCCAGCTTTTTAAGTACGTTGGGTGAATCGATCCAACTCCATTCGGTCGGCGCATGGTGGGTGACCACAATGGTCCTGCCGGCAAAGGGAGTGGCGAGCTGTTGTTCTAACCAGGACTTTGATTCCCGGTGTAGTTCGGCAAAGTGTTTGGGCTCGAATGATTGACCTGTAAACGACACCTTACGAAAGTCATTCAAGGTTTTTCCCAGCGCTTCGGCTTTTTCAGCGCCCTCGATAAACAAATTCGTCCACAAGGTGCAACCCAAAAAGCGCACGCCCTGGAAGATAAACTGATCTTTTTCCAAGAACTGAATTTGACTGCCCGCACATTCCCTACGCAACATGTCGATGGTCTGTTGATATTCGTAACCATAAAACTCATGGTTACCCGCCACATAAACCACGGGCTTGCCGATAGACTTCAACCATTCGACACCTTGTTTGAATATGCCAATATCGCCCGCCGCCACGACAATATCGGCATCGGTTTCCGGCAAACTCTGCTCGCCAAATTCCAGATGCACATCAGAAAAGTAATTTATCCGCACAATTTGCTCTTTCGTCCTGTAACTAAGGAGGTATAATTTATATCCTAAGTGAATTACTTGGTATTTTTAGATAACTTTCAGTTTTTGCAAACCACAATTCTATGTCGATTAGCCCCAGAAAACACACCCAACAGGTTTTGGTAGGAAACGTAAAAGTCGGCGGCGGTGCTCCGATTGTAGTTCAATCCATGACTAATACCGATACAGCTGATGTTGCAGGAAGCGTTCAACAGATCATGGAATTAGCGACAGCCGGCTCAGAAATGGTCCGCATCACAGTCGACCGCGAAGAAGCTGCGCAAGCCGTACCGGAAATCGTCAACCGACTGGAGCAAAAAGGCTTTTCGGTGCCCATTATCGGCGACTTCCATTTCAACGGCCACAAGTTACTGGAAAAATATCCGGATTGCGCGCAAGCACTTTCCAAATACCGTATCAACCCCGGCAACGTCGGCAAAGGTAAGGCGCGGGATCCGCAATTTCAGCAGATGATAGAGCTTGCGATTCAATACAACAAACCCGTACGTATCGGCGTCAACGGTGGCAGTCTTGATCAAGCCGTGTTGACCCGCTTGCTCGACGAGAACAGGCAATTGGCGCAACCCAAGGAATTACCCTTGATCACCCGCGAAGCCATTATACTCTCTGCCCTGGAAAGCGCGGCAAAGGCCCAGGAGCTGGGATTGGGCAAAGACAAAATCATTCTGTCTTGCAAAATCAGTGATGTCCAGGAGCTGATCAGCATTTACCAAGACCTGTCCAGCCGTTGCGATTACGCCCTGCACTTAGGCCTTACCGAAGCAGGCATGGGCTCCAAAGGCATCGTCGCATCGTCGGCAGCGCTAGGCGTATTGATGCAACAAGGCATAGGTGACACCATCCGCGTATCCCTAACACCCGAACCCGGTGCGGCGCGCACCAAAGAAGTGATCGTGGCCCAGGAAATTCTGCAAACCATGAACTTCCGCTCCTTCACCCCCATGGTAGTAGCCTGCCCCGGCTGCGGTCGTACCACCAGCGATTATTTCCAACGCCTGGCGCAAGACATTCAAGGCTATTTACGCGACCAAATGCCTGTCTGGAAAGATAAATACAAAGGCGTGGAAGATATGAAAGTCGCAGTGATGGGCTGTGTCGTTAACGGCCCCGGCGAGAGCAAAAATGCCAACATCGGCATCAGCCTACCCGGCACTGGCGAGTCACCTGTCGCACCGGTTTTTGAAGACGGCTTCAAAACCGTTACCCTAAAAGGCGACCATATCGCTGAAGAGTTCCAAGCTATAGTCGAGCGCTATATAGAATCGCATTACAGCGCACAGTAAAACCGTTTCAACACAAAAAAAGGCGGCTAAGAGCCGCCTTTTTTTTATAATTCAATCAGCGCCCCTATCACTGACCGAGATCATTACTCCTGCCAGCAACAGGCCCACTGCTGCCGTTGACCGAAGTCAATTCCGCCAGTCTCGTCTTCACATCAACCTGTCCTGCAATTAATTTCCATGCGCTCTCGTCTCGTTGTCCTCTTTGCGCAGTAAATCGATATACCAAACCTACGTTTCCAGCCGCCGCTCCAACAAATTCAATGTAAAACGCGTCACTCCCGGGACAAGCTCATCCGCCATCGCCGCTGTTTTTATGAACTACGCTATCCCGGCTGCCCGTCCAGTCTGGGCGACGTCAAAATTGGCGAATAATAAAATGCAAACAGAGAAAATGCCGCCAACCAACAATAGGTGGACACCATTACCAAACCGCCATACCAGTTTGGCAACAACGCCGGAAAAAACACTCGAAACAGCGCCGCCAAATTGATCAGCACAAAGGCCAGCGCCATCACATTCGAGGCTTTCAAGGCTCTACCGGTATGGCCCAACGCAACGCGGGCCATCATGCCCAGAGTCAAAATGCCGATGCCGCCCACAGTAAAGGCATGTAAGGCCAAAGACTGCGGAACCACCCCAAAAGCAGCGAGTGCTACCAAGCCAAATCCAATAATCAACCAACCGTAGCCGACATACAAAACCCAAAGCAGGGGCACAAACCAAATCCGCGGGTTGTACCAAGCCGCCACTCGCACAATATTAATTACAATCGCCGCTACCGCAGCAAAAGCCAACAAAGCGCCGGATATATTCAGCATTAATAGTGCAAACACCACCAGACTCACGACAACAGCAGCTATATCCAATAGTGGATTGCGAATACAAATAACCCCGGATAGCCCTCGTTCGGTAAAAAACGGAAATACCCGGCCGGCTATGACCAAAATCATCGCGACGATAACGGTAACTACCAGGATTAGTCCTAGCGAGGCGCTATCGGCCAAACCCAGAACTTGGGCATGAATCAAACCATTACCCAAGGCCAATAACAGCAATAAGGGGATAAAAATCAGATTTTGGTAGTTGCCTGTTTTCAAAATAGGCTTACCAACAAAATACGCCAACACCGGTAAAAATACGAAATCCACGGCGCCTATCAACGCATCGGGCAGTAGTTCCGAATAAAAAGGCAATACCCGGCCATAAATCCACAGAAAACATAGCGACGCCAATTGATCGGGAGTAACCGTTTGCAAGCCGGTCCAGTTTCTCGCCGCCGTCAGTAAAAAACCGGCAATCACAGCTGTGGTATAGCCGAGCAACATTTCATGTGCGTGCCACGTACTACCAGTGAAGTAATTATCGATATGCAGCGAACCATTGGACATCGAATTCCACAGCGCAATCAAAGCCAGAGCTGATAACCCCGCCAGCGCGAAAAACGCCCTAAAGCCCATCGCAAACAGTGGATAATCAAAAACCGGTTTGTTATTCATGCAAACGCTCCTCCAGCCAATCGATTTCGTTATTCGAGAAGCCGGCGATTATACGCACTTCTCGATTAAAGGGCCCTTTGGGTTTGCCCTTGAAATAATTCAGAATCAAGTCTTTGAAGCAGTGTTCAGGTTCCAGACCGCGCTGTCTAGTCAGAATATTGAACCAGTAAGAACCGCGCTCGACATGCCCGACTTCATCGTCGTAAATCCGCCGCAAGATAGCCAGACCTGGCTGATCGTCAATTGCGACCAGTTTATCCATCATGCCCGGCGTCACATCTAATCCGCGCGCCTCCATACAGCGCGGCACTATCGCTAAGCGCGCCAAAATATCATCCGAAGTATCTTCGGCATGCGACCAAAGCCCGCGATGCGCGGGCAAATCGCCGTAGTCGAATCCCAAGCCAAGCAAATGGGTGCGAATCAACTCGAAATGCTGTGCCTCTTCGTCGGCGATGATCAGCCAATCCCGATAAAAATCATCGGGCAAGCCGGGAAACCGGTAAATGATGTCCCAAGCCAAATAAATTGCCACAAACTCGATATGCGCGAGTGCATGAAAAAAAGCCGCCTTACCTTCGTTGGAATCCAGACGACGTTTAGGCATCTCACGTGGCATCAACAATGCCGGCCGGCTCGGAAATACGGTATTGCTTATTGGCAATACCGCGCCAGCTGTCTGCAGGGATAATAAGCCGTTATCTAACAACTGCCTGGCTTGATGAGTTAAAACAAGCTTTTGCTCAATATCGCCATTAAACAAACAGCGCTCCGCAAAATCGGATAGGCTTTGGATCTGTTCTGCCAAAATCAAAGTTCCTATTTTCACGTTAATCCCAATGAGTCCATCCCTGCCGGCAGCTAAATAAATAGGTCAAACTAAGCAAGACGCTATCGGGAATGTCCGGCGTTCCTATTTTTTAGACATAAAGAAGTAAACAGTTTGGCATTTCAAAACCATATTGTTGCCGGATTTTTCGATTGCCTCGCAGGTTTCCATCTTCGAGCGGCCCGGCGCGGCCTGCTTGACAATCTTGCCGCCTTCGACAGAGTAATTCAGCACAGCCCGCATTTGGTCAATTCTGGCGTGCGAATCGTTTTCATGAGTCATACCTTCGATCGTGCCGTCGTCTTTAAACGTCCAGGTAGTATTAGAGCTACGGGCCTTGCTGCCATCACTGGTGTTCGATTCTTTGTCGATTTGCCATGTTCCCAAAAGATCGGCTTTGGTCAGCTGTACATCCGCTGCGGCATTAAAAGATAAAAACAGCAAAGCAACAGCGGGGAGTTTAATAAATTGCATGGTAAAGCCTTTTGAGATTATGTTTTTAGAACCGTCGATTGTAGCATGGAGCCGGAGGCTGCCCCTTTTACTTGGATACCGCGACTATACTCAAGCTAAACCAGCCGTATCATTGAGCCTTGCCAGCCTGTGACTGGCGCACCTAAAATCGCCCAACAACGCGCTTTAGCCAAATTGAAATTCACCCACGAAAACGCATATCACAAATTTGCCGAGTTTATATGTCCGACGACATCCTACATTTTACCTACCGTTTAAGTGCCGAAGATTACGAGAGCGCGGATTTCCTGATAGAAGTTGATAAACAAAGCATGACCCTTATTTCTGCCGCTCCACCCCCCTATCCTTTTTGGACGGAGCTTGCGTATCAGCAATGCCGCAATTGCCCGTTAAATCCGGAACAGGTTCCACATTGTCCTGTCGCCATTAATCTGGTGTCACTGTTAGATTTATGTGGCCACTTTGTTTCCCACAAGCAAATGGCTGTGGAAGTCATTACCGATAGAAGAACTATATGCGCCGAAACCACTGCTCAACATATCGCCAGTTCGATTCTAGGCTTAATTATGGCCACCAGCCCGTGCCCACATACCGAATTTTTAAAGCCAATGGCACGTTTTCACTTACCTCTGGCCGATCAAACTGAAACGATTTACCGAGTAACTACGATGTTTCTGCTGGCACAGTATTTTCGCCAAAAAGACAAACTACCCTATTCGCTGGAACTGGATGAACTGCTCGCGCTTTATCAAAACTTACAAGTCATCAACCTGCATTTAAGCCAACGGTTAAAAACGGCGATTAGCGAAGACGCAGCGGTAAACGGCGTGATTTTGCTGGATTTATTGTCAAAGTCGGTTTCTTGGTCAATCGAAGACGGTCTTGAGGAAATTCATCATTTATTCGATGGATACCGCAAACTAGCTGAATAGCCTACCGACAAAGGCTTTGTTGCACAAACTATCGCTCGTCCCCAGGTTACACCTGCAGCCCGGATGCCCAAACCGCTGCCTCAGAACGACTGAATCACCAACTGACAACTACAACTAACCCTTGAAGCAACGCGGTTCGCTGTTCCTCCGGATTGATACGGAGAAGATGGGCCGGCTTGCTGCTGGGCGCTGACTAGCAAGGGTGAGCCAATAAATTTTCCAATGTGGTCATCCCGTTTTGCCTGATGATCAAGAACCTGTTTGGATTGGCGTCACGTCAAGCCAGTGCTCCTTCAGGCGTGCGAACATTACGCTGCTCAGCGATGTGTCTAATAGCAAAGTTGACACATACCCGCCATGTATTTATAATACTCGAATTGCTTGCTAACGCGAGCAATGCCGAGGTGGTGAAATTGGTAGACGCGCTAGCTTCAGGTGCTAGTAGGGGTAACCCTGTGGAGGTTCAAGTCCTCTCCTCGGCACCATTTTTATTTTCTTCTTGCAAAAAGCAGCAAGATAGAGATTAAAAAATCCTTGTAGATTTTCTCATAGCTACAAACTCTGTAGCATTAAATTATAAGTTCAATACTTATTTAAAATTATTGTGGGTTTATAAGCCCGCTAAAATATATATCACCTTATCGAGAGAGATTCTAACTCTCAAAATTTGCTCAGAATAGTCTCGAGCCTATTCCCACATCAAGTCCAACATACAACTACCTGCCAAAAACGCAGCTAAAAAGTTTATAGGGCTAACGCAGCATAGCTATCGTTATCGTCAACTGCCGCTGAAACGCGCGCAATTAACTCCAAATTGCTATTGTGCTCCATCATATCTCCTATAGCCAAGGTAACAATCATCGCTTCGAACGGATACACCAAATGCGCGCGATATCGTTGGCAATACGTCTCTTCATCCAAACCGCCAATCCCGTGACTAGCTAACGACGCCAAATATAGCTTCAGCAATTGTTTTTCATGAGCGCGCCGGGACTCCGGCTTCAGCGATGTCGCTAAAAAATAAGCAAGATCACTAACACCCTCCCCCATCCGCACCAATTGCCAATCCAGAAAGCCCGGCTCAGAGTGATTCCAAAATAGGTTGCCTGGATGGCAGTCATGATGCACCAGGGTCTGCACGCCGGCTGCCAATATTCTGGTGATTCGCCGCCGATCCGCAGCATAGTGCAGTGCGGATCGATATAATTTGCTGGGCACCAAGCGCCCTGCGCGCTCAAGGCCACGCTTCATCAACGGCACAGCCAGTAAGGTACCCATATGATTTTCGACATTGTGACTAAAACCGTTTAACCAGCGATGCGTTTTCAGCAGCCTGGCATTGCCCCAATAGTGAGCATGAAAACCGGCTAACTTTTCGACCACCCGCTGAGCTTGCTCCAAAGACAGAGCGTCGGCGGCAAGCCCGGGCCTAAACCCCAGCTCGTCCAGGTCCGTCATTACCAATGTAGTACCGCGTCCTAACTGACTCTCAGCCGCTAAAATTTGCGGCAAATTCACCGGCACACCCTGAGAAAGCGAATTATAAAAATGAACTTCCTTATGCAATAAACGCGGTATAGCGGTAATCGCTCTGGACTTAATTGCCAGCGAAGGCGTTTTTACAAACCATCGACTTGGAACGACGCCGATAGCGTCATGATTTACCGTAAGCCGCAAGCGCGTCGATGTGCCAATATTGACGGATTGAATATCTACTGCACTGACTTTGGCACTGGTTGCGTATCGGTTAACGATACGTTGCGCCCATTGTCGGGATAATTGATCCGGGCGATGCACGACAATATGGTTTCTAAAACGGTTCAACATCGGATTAAGCCAGTCTCAAATATTTGATAAATCGAAATATTAGCAGCCGTATTCATTCAAGTTAATTTCATCGATCAAAGGAACTCCTGATTAATTCGTTGTTTCAAATTTCAATACCAATGAAATCAACAGCTTGCTATCAAGGACTTCTCGAAAAATTGATTTAATCAGAGGTTCCCAAACAGTAATTAACTAATTATCAAAATTCTGTGTATTCCTATAGTTTTTCAAGCAATAAAAAGCCCGCCAAGTCAAGTAACTTGCGGGCTATGCAATATTCAATCTCAAAAAACTTGGTCGGGACGGCGGGATTCGAACCCACGACCCCTTGTCCCCCAGACAAGTGCGCTACCAGGCTGCGCTACGCCCCGAAGTTTATCGTTAAATCAATGCCCATCCAGCAGAGCAAGCTAGTAATAATATCACATTATTCGAGAAAGGCTATTTCAGGAGCTCCAAAATATCTTCCAACTCGCCTATCATTTGATGAATAAGTTGCTTGGTACGAAGACTATCTTCCTTGGCGCTACCACTTGCCAAATGAGCACGCGCCCCACCTATCGTGTAACCTTGCTCGTATAACAAAGCGCGAATTTGTCGAATCAACAACACATCGTGACGCTGGTAATAACGACGGTTACCTCGGCGCTTCACCGGACTCAGTTCGGTAAACTCCTGCTCCCAATAGCGCAATACGTGGGGTTTTACCGCACAGAGGTCGCTAACTTCGCCAATCGTAAAATAACGCTTGGCCGGAATAACCGGTAATTCGTTGTTATTACTGGGTTCCAGCATACGCTTCCACTCGAGCTTTCAGTTTTTGCCCTGTTCTGAAGGTCACTACACGCCGCGGAGTAATAGGAATCTCTTCACCGGTTTTTGGATTCCTACCTGGACGACCGCTTTTGTCGCGCAACTCGAACTTACCGAACCCGGAAATTTTTACTTGTTCGCCGCTCTCCAGACTTTTTTTAATTTCGTCAAAAAACAACTCTACGATTTCTTTAGCTTCGCGTTTGTTTAAACCGAGGTCTTCAAACAATTTCTCTGCAATATCTGCTTTGGTTAATGCCACAATCACTCCCTCAATTTTGCATTCAGTTTAGCCGCTAAAGTGTCCAGCACTTTGCGAAATATAGCATCAATTTCAGTGTCGGTAAGCGTTTGTGTAAAATCCTGCAAGACTAAAGCTAACGCGACACTCTTATAACCTTCGGCAACGCCTGGTCCACGATAAATATCGAAGATCGATATTTCGCGTATCGCCGTCTCGCGACATTCTTGAATAACCCTGGTAATTGCGGTAGCCGATACGGCCTCCTCCACTAACAAAGCCATATCGCGGCGTACCGAAGGAAATTTAGATAGCGCTCTGAATTTCGGAACCTTCCGTTCCAATACGGCTTCCTGCTCCAGCTCGAACAAGTATACCGGGCTATCGAAACCTAATTGTTTTTCCAGCGTCGGATGCAGCATACCTAATAAGCCTATTGCTTCGCCGCTTGAATTTTTGATTTGCGCGGTTTGACCGGGATGTAATGCTGGATGTTGATAGACAACAAACTCCGCTGTAATACCCGTTAAACCGAATAACGCTTCGACATCGGCTTTCACATCGAAGAAATCCAGCTTTCTGGCTTTTTCGCCCCATTGCTCGGCGTTAACCGTCCCCAAGGCCACACCGGATAACATTTTCCGTTGCTGAATGTGCCCGTCTTCATAGAAAAACCGCAACCCGGCTTCAAAAAGGCGCACACGACTCTGTTGACGATTCGTGTTGTACAAAGCCGCATTCAATAGACCGCACCACAGCGTAGTGCGCATGACAGCCAGCTCGGAGGATATAGGGTTTTGAATCCGGATAAATTCTTCGCCAGGCGCGACGGCATTTTGTATCGCTTCATCAACAAAGCTGTAGGTAATCGCTTCCTGATAACCGCGATCTACCAAGCAATCCTGCAATCTCGCCAATGGCAACTGTGCCTCAGGTGCTTTGCCAAGCTCAGAGCGCATCAACAAACTACTGCTAGGTAGATTGTTATATCCATAGATTCTGCCGATTTCTTCCAGCAAATCTTCTTCGATGGCAATATCGAAACGAAAGCCTGGCGGGGTAATTTCCCAACCGTTTTCGACTACTTGAACCTGCATACCCAATCCTTCAAACAGCGCATGCACTTCATCGTCGCCGAACTGGATACCCAATACTTTGGCGATACGCTGACTACGCAATTTGACTGGCTCTCTGGGTGGCAGCGCCGCAACAGCAGTAATTTCCTGAACTGGCCCCGGGCTGCCGCCTGCAATCTCGATGATCAGTTGTGTCGCGCGTTCTATGGCACGGCGCTGCAAATTAAAATCCACACCCCTTTCAAAGCGATGTGAGGAATCAGTGTGCAAACCAAATTGACGAGCCTTGCCGGCTACATTAATCGGTGTAAAAAACGCGCATTCCAGAAATATGTCCCGAGTCTCACCAAATACCGCACTATCCTTGCCACCCATCACCCCAGCCAAAGCCAAGGCTTGTTTTTGATCGGCAATGACTAAGGCGTCACCATCCAATTCTATGGTTTGGTCGTTCAGTAAAGCCAAGGACTCGCCGGCCCGGCTGCGTCTAACCACGATAGGTGCGCTCAGTTTATCGGCATCGAAAGCATGTAGCGGTTGACCCAGTTCAATCAAGACGTAGTTGGTAACATCAACAACCGGACTTAAACTTCTAATACCACAGCGGCGCAGACGCTCCTGCATCCACATTGGCGTGACCGCAGCGGGATTGATATTTTTGATCAAACGCCCGAGATAAACCGGACACGCTTCTGTCGCTTCAACCTTAACTTCCAAGGTTTGTTGGTGCTGCGGCTCGATAACAGCAAACGCCGTTGCCTGGAACGGCAGATTGTTTAGCACCGCCACTTCCCTGGCAACGCCTTCGACGCTCAAGCAATCGGCACGGTTAGGTGTTAAGCCCAACTCGATCACGTTATCATTCAGCGTCAAATAGTCGCGAATATCGACACCGACCGGTGCATCAGCCGGTAATTCCATCAAACCATCGGAACTGACCGCTAAGCCTAATTCTTTTTCCGAACACAACATACCGAACGACAATTCGCCGCGCAGCTTGGATTCTTTTATTCTGAAATCGCCGGGCAACACCGCACCGATCAATGCTGCCGGAATTTTCAAACCGGGCCTGACATTGCTGGCACCACAAACGATTTGCAGGGGTTCAGCTTGGTCGACATTGACCTGACAAACCCTAAGTTTATCGGCGTTTGGATGTTGAATAGTGGAAAGTACTTCGCCGACCACCACCCCGGAAAATTCAGCTGCCACCGGCGTCACGGCATCGACTTCTAGACCGGCCATGGTCAATTGCACGACTAATTCGGCAGTGGCGACAGGCGGATTGACTAGTTCTCTTAACCAGGCTTCACTGACTTGCATGATTATTTTCCACCGTTACCTAAACTGTTGTAAAAATTTCAAATCGTTTTCGAAAAACATCCGCAGGTCGTTGATGCCGTATTTCATCATCGCCAGACGTTCGACACCGGTTCCGAAGGCAAAGCCCGAATAAACTTGGTTATCGATACCGACCGATTTGAATACTTCCGGGTGAATCATGCCGCAACCGCCGACCTCCAGCCAGCCCGTTTGTTTACAGACGCGACAACCTTTGCCGTCGCACATGACGCAGGACACATCGAATTCGGCAGACGGCTCTGTGAACGGAAAATAGGAAGGCCGAAAGCGCACGTTGACTTCTTTTTCGAAGAAGGCGCGCAGAAACTCAAAAATGACGCCCTTCAGGTCACCGAAACTAACGTCGGTATCGACCAAGAAGCCTTCGACCTGATGAAACATGGGTGAGTGAGTCATGTCCGAATCACAACGGTACACACGGCCCGGCGCGATAATTTTCAGGGGCGGCTTTTCGGATTCCATCACCCGAATCTGTACCGGCGACGTGTGGGTTCTCAATACGGTATGTGCATCGAAATAGAAGGTATCGTGCATCGCCCGCGCGGGATGATGTTCGGGAATATTCAAGGCGCCGAAGTTATGGTAATCGTCTTCGATTTCCGGGCCTTCGACGATATTAAAGCCGGCCTCGGCAAAAATTTTGGCAATCCGCCGCAAGGTGATCGTGACAGGATGCAATCCGGATACGGTCTGGCCACGCCCCGGCAGGGTAACGTCAATACATTCGCTAGCCAAACGCGCCGCCAATTCGGCATTTTCTAAAGTCAACTTCCGCGTTTCTAACGCTTCTTGAAATTTGTTTTTAGCATCGTTGATAACTTGCCCGGCACTGCGCCGTTGCTCGGGGTCCAGACTACCCAGCTCTTTCATCTGCTGAGTAAACAGGCCCTTTTTGCCTAAGTAATTGACTCTGACCTGATCGAGTTGACTGAGGTCTGTTGCATGTGCAAGCTCTTGTAATGCCTGCGTAACAATATCTTCGATACTAGCCGACACGACTCAGCTCACTTTTGTCTGCAATTGAGGGAGATTCCAAAACGATAGGTTCCCGCCAAACGAGATACGGCGGAAAATTCCCCGCCAGAAACGGGGAGTCGAGCGATTAAGCCGCTCTTGCGGAGCGGCTTAATATTTTCCTTACGGTTTGCTTTGGTTTGCTATAGCCACTTTCGCAATCGCGCCGAAAGCGTCGATATCGCGTACAGCCAAATCGGCCAATACTTTGCGATCAATCGCAACATTGGCTTTATTTAGACCGTTGATCAAACGGCTATAGGAGATACCGTACAAACGTGCGGCAGCGTTGATACGCACGATCCACAAAGCGCGGAATTGGCGTTTTTTCTGTTTACGGTCGCGATAAGCGTATTGACCGGCCTTAATGACCGCCTGCTTGGCGACGCGGTAAACCCGGCTACGGGCACCGTAGTAACCTTTTGCCAGTTTTAAAATCTTTTTATGTCTTGCTCTAGCGGTGACGCCGCGTTTAACTCTAGCCATGTTCTACTCTCTTCAATAACGGTGACAAATCAACTGTACGGCAGCATACGCGCAACCAATGGCGTATCCGACGGATGAAGAATGGCTGTTTTACGCAGTTGCCTTTTACGTTTGGTGGTTTTTTTGGTCAGGATATGACGCTTATGCGATTGTTTGCATTTAAAACCGCCGCTTCCGATTTTCTTGAAGCGCTTGCCGGCACCACTATGGCTTTTCATTTTTGGCATTTGTTTTCTCCAATGATTAAAAGTAAAGTCCCTGAGATAAAACCCAGTGAGGCAAAATGCTTGGCCCCATTGAATTTCCGGACACAAAAGTATCCGCTAGCCGATTCGTTCCTGAATCGCGTTGCCGTTTTAAAAAACGGCTAAAACCGTGTGATCGAATTATTTCTTTTTCTTCGGGCCCATCACCATGACCATTTGCCGGCCTTCCAACTTGGGAAATTGCTCGACTATGGCCATTTCTTCCAGATCGGTTTCGATACGTTTCAACAAGTCCATGCCCAACTCGCGATGAGTTAGCTCCCGGCCTTTAAAACGTACAGTGATCTTGGTTTTGTCGCCTTCGTTTAGAAACTTGATCAGGCTACGCAGCTTGACCTGGTAATCACCTTCTTCGGTACCGGGCCTAAACTTGATTTCCTTGATCTGGATTTGTTTTTGCTTTTTCTTGGCGGCTTGCAGTTTTTTGTTTAACTCAAACTGGTATTTGCCGAAGTCCATGACTTTGCAAACCGGAGGATCGGCATTGGGCGATATTTCGACCAGATCCATGTTTGCATCGTAGGCGAGCTGTAACGCTTCGTTTATTGAAACAACCCCGACTTGTTCACCTTCAGCGCCTACTACCCGAACCCGCCTGGCGGTAATTTCGGTATTTAAGCGCGTTGCATCTTTTTTAGAGCTGATACCCTAATCCTCCAAGTTGTTATTATTTTCGATCCGCAATCTGGTTTCTCAAGCGTTCGCCAAGTTCGCCAATTGACAGACTTCCTAGATCCTCGCCCTGCTGCGTGCGTACACTGACAGTGTGAGTTTCTAATTCCTTGTCGCCGATAATCAAAAGATACGGCACTCGCTGCATGGAATGCTCACGGATTTTAAAGCCTATCTTCTCGTTTCTCAAGTCAATTTTGACTCTAAGACCTTGTTTTTCAAGTTGTCGCCTAACTTCCTCGGCATAATCGGCATGGCGATCAGTGATATTCATCACCACCAACTGCACCGGCGCCAACCACAATGGAAAAGTTCCGGCAAATTGCTCGATCAAAATCCCGATGAATCGCTCCAAGGAACCCAGGATCGCCCGATGCAACATTACCGGCACATGCCTAGCGCTATCTTCGCCTATATACGAGGCATCCAGCCTTTCCGGCATCGAGAAATCAACCTGTATAGTACCGCATTGCCAGACTCGACCTATACAATCTTTTAAGGAGAACTCAATTTTAGGACCATAAAAGGCGCCTTCACCCGGCTGTAACTGCCAATCCAAACCTTTAGTATTCAGCGCCAATTCCAAAGCATTTTCAGCTTTATCCCAGACCGCATCGTCACCAACGCGATTTTCCGGACGAGTCGACAGTTTGATAATCACTTCTTCGAAGCCAAAATCCTTATATACCTCGAACAACAGATCGATAAACGTAGACACTTCGGATTGAATCTGATCTTCGGTACAGAAGATGTGTGCATCGTCCTGTACGAAGTTTCTAACCCGCATCAAACCGTGCAAAGTACCGGATGGCTCATTGCGGTGGCAGGAGCCAAACTCGGCAAGGCGCACAGGCAAATCTCGGTAGCTCTTAATGCCTTGATTATAAATTTGAATATGACAGGGGCAATTCATCGGTTTCACCGCATAATCGCGGCTTTCCGAATGTGTGGTAAACATCATTGCACTGAACTTATCCCAGTGCCCTGACTTTTCCCACAAAGTACGATCAACAATTTGCGGCGTTTTGACTTCGCCGTAGCCGTTCACGCGCAATTTCTCGCGCACGTATTGCTCGATTTGCTGATAAATAGTCCAGCCTTTGTCGTGCCAGAACACCATGCCCGGGGCTTCTTCCTGGGTATGAAACAAATCCAGCGCCTTGCCGATTTTGCGGTGGTCGCGCTTTTCGGCTTCTTCCAGACGATGCAGATAAGCGGCTAGCTCCTTAGCGTCGCCCCATGCGGTACCGTAAATGCGTTGCAGCATTTCGTTTTTTGAATCGCCGCGCCAGTAAGCGCCGGCAATTTTCATTAACTTAAAGGCTTTTAATTTGCCGGTGCTGGGCACATGCGGGCCACGGCACAAATCGGTGAATTCGCCTTGCTGATACAAAGACAAATCTTCGTTGGCAGGAATCGAAGAAATAATTTCAGCTTTATACTTCTCGCCCAAACCTTCAAAAAACTTTACAGCTTCGTCCCGCGACAACAGGGACCGACTAATTGCAATATCCTGCGCAACCAGTTCCGCCATTTTCTTTTCAATGGCTGTCAAATCATCAGGTGTAAAAGAACGCTCAAAGGCAAAGTCGTAATAGAAACCGTTTTCTATCACCGGACCTATGGTTACCTGCGCCGAGGGGAATAATTGCTTGACTGCCTGGGCCAATAAATGCGCAGTGGAGTGGCGAATTACATCAACACCCTCTTCGTCCTTGGCAGTGACGATTTGCAAGCTGACATCGGAATCGATTA
Source organism: Methylomonas sp. 2F7 (assembly GCF_057126975.1). NCBI lineage: Bacteria > Pseudomonadati > Pseudomonadota > Gammaproteobacteria > Methylococcales > Methylococcaceae > Methylomonas > Methylomonas sp. 2F7. The sequence continues at coordinate 1,744,208 of NZ_CP195203.1, read as the reverse complement.
GCGTGGAGGCATCCACCAACTTGCCATTGACCTTGCCAGCTAACGTGGCCTTCGCCAGACCCGTACCGATAGAAAGGGCCACATCCATTACAGACACCGCTTGGTCGAATTGACGCTGAGAGCCGTCGGGCAAAGTGATTACAGGCATTTTCGATTCCACAATAAAAAAAGCACCGTCATGCGGTGCTTTATGTTTTGGTAGGCGCGAGTGGACTCGAACCACCGACCCCCACCATGTCAAGGTGGTGCTCTAACCAGCTGAGCTACGCGCCTAAAGTCTATCGTTCGAGCCGCGCATTATAACGATCTAAACAGCTTATGCAAGCTTTTTCTCCGACGACCGCTGGTTCAAGCCGTTGCAGTTAAAATGGAACCCTTAGCGCCAGGGGTTGGCGAGTTGCTCTCACGATTACCGGACAACTTGTTTAAGAACTCCAACAAAGTCGGTTTTTTACCATTCACAGGAGTACCCAGCAAATTCACTAGCTCGTTAAAACTATCTTGCAATTCCTTATATTTACCGCCAGTTGCACCATTTGCGTCACTCAGAGCCGTGATCAAATTTTGCAAATTATCGGTGAATTTACCGTAGCCATTTCGACCTACCCCTCTATCACCATGCTGAACATCATCGTCGGAGCCGTGACGCCGATCCGCACTGTATTTCAAAGCCTGACGCAAATCGTGCAAGAAGCTGTGTAAGGCCTGACGAACATCGGCGACAGTTGCGCGTGGCGCGGACGTAGTGGTTGTAGCCGTTGATGTATTCGTTACCGGTACAGTTGTCGTAGTTGCCGGCGTACCGGCGTTATTCTGGACGCTGGTTGCAGGAGTTGCGGCCGGAGCTTGTGCAGCGCTTGTTGTTACAGGCGTCGAAGTAGTCGTAGTCGGCGTAACCTGCTTTGGCGGTGTTTGCACGGCACTTGCATCGCCTTGCGCCGCTGTAGAAGTTTGCTGCACACCACTTTGCTTTAATACCTGCCGTAAATCCTGCAAAAAGGTCTGCAACAACTGCCCGAGATTAGATGAGTTATTTTGACCGCCACCAGCATTGTTTTCAGTGGTGTCATCGCCGGCAGAATCGCTATTACCACCAGGAATATTCAGCCCGAAACTTTGCAATGTTTGCATGACATTGCGCATGAACGCCCCACCGCCATGATGATGCCCATGCTTCTCCCCTCTTCCACTGACCGCCGGACGCTCTGTGTCCTCGTCGTTGTGAGTGCTTTTGGTACTGGATATGCTGATGGTCGTTTGCGATACATACAATGATGTTGTCAATGAATTGATCGTAGTCATTAGATTCACCTTGACGCTGCATAAAAACAAATGGTCAATAGCCAAGGGCAGGATAGACATACGCAAATCAGTTCCTGTATTGGCGGTTACAACCATGCCGTTTCTTTTAGCGGCAGAAATTTTGTGAACTTTAGCTAACTATCCAAAAAAAAGACCAAACACGCTTGACTGAAAACAAAACCTCGCGAATAAAGTTGGCTAACAAATACCGACGCAAAGTTACTAACCGATTTCCAGCTAAATTCCCAGCCAGTTTTGTGGGCGTAAAAATGTGTCGTACAACTCGGCCTCTGCACTACCCGGCTCAGGCTGCCAATTGTATTGCCAGTGCGCGACGGGTGGCATGGACATCAAAATCGATTCGGTCCGACCGCCCGATTGCAGCCCGAATAACGTCCCGCGGTCGTACACCAGATTAAATTCGACATAACGCCCACGCCGGTACAACTGAAAATTACGCTCCCGGTCGCCATAGACTGTGTCTTTACGTTTTTGCACAATAGGCAAATAGGCATCCAGGTAATGGTCACCTACGCTCTGCATAAATGCAAAAGCTTGAGCAAAATCGGGCTCGTTCAAATCGTCAAAAAACAAACCACCGACGCCACGGGTTTCGTTGCGGTGCTTTAAAAAGAAATATTCGTCGCACCATTTTTTATAGCGTGGATACACATCCTCGCCAAACGGCAGGCAAGCTTCACGCGCCACTTGATGCCAATGCAATACGTCTTCGCGGAAAGGATAAAACGGCGTCAAATCGAAACCGCCGCCAAACCACCAAATTGACGGCTCACCGTCTTTTTTGGCGATAAAAAACCGCACATTGGCATGCGAGGTCGGCACATAAGGGTTGCGAGGATGCATCACTAAGGACACACCCATCGCTTCAAATTGCCGGTTGGCTAACTCAGGTCGTTTGACGGTTGCCGACGGCGGCAAATGACTGCCAAACACATGCGAAAAATTAACCCCGCCTTGCTCAAACACCTCACCATTGGCCAACACCCGCGAACGCCCGCCGCCACCCTCGGCGCGTTCCCACGCATCTTCAATGAAGCGAGCGGTGGGCTCTTCCGCCTCCAAAGCAGTACAAATTCGATCTTGCAAATTCAGCAAATACGTTTTTACAGCGGATATATCGTTCTCAATCATGATAAAGCGTTGTCCCGTTGATAGTAATTTTAATCAGCAACCGTTATGCCGCAGCCCATTTAGCGCAAATTATCACAAAATATAAAACTAAAACTCGGATAAGCAGTGCGCCGACACTTACGTCGGCACCCTGAAAACTCTAAACAGCACCAAATTATGTGCGTACGGCTAATTTACTTATCTCAGAAATTGTTGGCTTGGGATACCGAATTTCGATTGCACTATTTGGCTTGATGTTTCCCGATGTACAATCTGTTTTTTATTCCTTGATAACAGTGTGGATACATTATGGGATTTGAAGAACTAGCATCGCTCAGAGATGAACTTGTCAAGCAAGCGGCTGCCAATAAATCGGTACAACGGCAAAAAAAGATAGCGGAGAAATCACCTATCAAGAAGACCGGCAAAGCTGATGCCTTAGTCGCGATCATCGGCTTGCTGCAAAAGAAATTCCCTTTGGCATTTCCCAAAAAACCCGCCGCCAAACTGCCCTTAAAAATCGGTATCCACAAAGACATCCTGGCGCATGCCGATCAACTCGGCGCAGATAAAAACCAACTCCGCAACGCACTGAAGGCATGGTGCTGGGGACATCGTTATTGGGATTGCCTGACGGAAGATGCCGTCAGAGTTGATTTGCAAGGCATGCCAGCCGGCCAAGTCACAAAAGCAGATGCTGAACAAGCCAGCAAATTAAAAGCAGAACGACGAAAACAGCCCGAAGCAATCGAAGCATTACCTACCGAGGAAGCATAATTTTTTCAAGCAAAGATAATGTCAACCCCAGAAAAACACGGGGATCAAACTTTTGATTTTCTGGACGCCCAACTGCGCGGAAACGCCGAAACTGGGTGTTTCCCAAACCCGCTTGTCTGATTGCTAATGCGGCTACTCATCTCTGCCGAGTGAGCAGTACGTCCGGCTCGGAAATTCTGAACCAACCGATATGCACTCATTCACCCAAAGCAAACTCCGGTGCGTGCCGGCATCATCAGTTCCCGGAAAATTTTTGTCATAAAACCTCAACAAGCTATTAAAATAGCCACCGATTCTGCAAAGCTATCCCGGAATCACAAGGTATCGACTGCAAAATTTGCGTCATTTTCTTCTCGCGATCACGCCTTAGGTTTACCCACACCAAGGCAGTCTCTTCACGACCAAGCCTAAAACTAGGCAAAAGTCGGCAATACAGAGCCTTAAAGCCCCTCGGCATCCGCCAGGCGTTACTCTTTATAGACTTTTCAAACTCCGACACTGGATCGCAGTTTGCCCGATCCTAAATTTTTAGTTCCCAGGAGGAATTATGTGTTGGAGTGGCGAGGCATCCGCCGCGCTTGCCGTAACCGGCTTTGCGAGCACTGCTTTTTTTTATCGACGCGGCGAATCCAAGGTCTTATGCCTGGCATTGGCCTATTTCTCGCTGATGGAATTACTACAGGCATATACCTATTCGGTGATAGACCAATGCCTTAATCCGAACAATCAGGTTGCTACTTTTTTGGGATATATGCACATCGCGTTTCAACCGTTTTTCGTCAACGCGGTCACCATGCACTTTATCCCGGAATCCTTACGAAAACGTATTGCGCCGTTTGTCTACGCCCTCTGCTTTGCGGCGGCCACTGTATTCATGATGCGGATTTATCCGTTTCAATGGAGCAGTTTTTGCTTTGACCACTACTATCAGTTTTTACCCGGCACTAAGCTCAAATTCCTGATGCCATTTTGCGGCACGGAAATTTGCTCAACATCCGGACAATGGCATATCGCCTGGGCCATACCAGCCAGCGGCAGCATTCAAATGGCTAACAGTTACGTATACGCCGCCTTTCTGATGCCCTTGCTTTACGGTTCATGGAAACTGGTGCTCTATCATCTTACGACCGGTCCGCTGTTGGCCTATTTAACTACCAACAACATGAACGAATGGGCTGCCGTGTGGTGTCTATATTCGATAGGCCTGCTGCTATTATTAATTAAAACACCCATCCGCCAATACTTGCATGTTACTAATTGGTATGGCTGCCGCCATCCTCAGTTTTTTAAATAACTTGATAAATTAACCCCCACATCCCTCAAGTTTGTTGAAGGCTCAACCCAACTAGGAAATAATGCACAAAAGGGTAGTTCTATACTGACAGCCAATCGCCGACAATACCCACATAAATCTCAAACTACCCATCCATGGACTCAGATAAAATCTTCCGCAAAGGCTTGTTTGCACTCTTCGTAGGAGTTTTCGGCGTATCCTCGGTTTTACCTTACGCCCAAGCGGAATGGCATGGCGAACTCACTTTTCTCAGCGACTACTTGCACCGGGGTTACTCCAAGAATCGCGGCAATCCTCTGGCGCAAGCGCATATCGATTATCAAGATCCCATCGGTTGGTTCGGCGGTGTGGGCGTTTCACAAGTCAGTTTTGACGACCGCAGCTATAAAAATTACGCCGATGTCGAAATCAAACCCTATCTGGGATGGAGCCTGCCGTTAAATCACGACTGGCGCACTGAATTATCGGTAACCGGCTACCTGTTCGACGGTAAGATTTTTGGAAAGTATGCCGATTACGCCGAATTTTACGCATCCCTGCACTATCAGAACTGGCTCAGTGGCACCGTATCCTTTGCACCTAACGCCTATCGCCGTGAGGCAACGGTACTGAATTACGAACTCAAGTATCGCCGCGACATCCTGGACAACCTGCAATTTTCAACGGGACTGGGCTATTACCAAGCCAACAAACTATTAGATGAGGATTATTTTTACTGGAATGCCGGCGTTTCTTGGTTCATCACATCTAATCTGGCGCTAGACTTACGCTATGCTGACGTCCATCTGGACGATCATCACGAAGACATCCATCACCACGAGTTTTATCCACGCTTACAGGACAATAAATTTTTAATCTCCGTGACCGCCGGATTTTAAATAAAATTTACCGCCTTTGAACCTTCCGGCTTCGCGGCGGAATACACTCGCACACCAAGCTAAAATCATCAGGAACCCAGGTTTGAGCCATGCTGCGTTTAGTACCTAACCTACATCGACCACCCATGCCCGAACAGCCCCAAATCGGCCCGGACGAGTACGCCTTGCTGCAACGTATCGGCGCAGGCGATACCGCCGCGTTTGAAGCTTTCTACAAAAACTACTATCCAAGGCTGTTTCGTTTCATCTTGCGCATGACGCGCCAACCCGAAGCTGTCGAGGAACTAATACAGGAAACCTTGCTGGTGGTTTGGGAAAAACCCCAGGGCTTTAATCATGAAAGCAAAATTTCCACCTGGGTATTCGGCATCGCCTATCACAAAACCCTGAAAGCCATGGCCAAAAGTGCCCGGCGTAACAACGATGTGGATATCGACGACTTGACCGAAACCATCGGCGACCCGACCGCAAATCCTGCGAATAATTGGGAAAACGAAGACTGGTTAAACTATGCACTGGCCACTTTACCGCCGGACCAACGTGCAGTCATCGAACTAACCTTTTACCACGGCTTGTCTTATCAGGATGTCGCCAGAATTCTGGATTGCCCGGAAAATACTGTAAAAACCCGTATGTTTCATGCCCGCAGGAAACTGCAGGTTTTTGCCGATGCACAGGAGAAATAAGGCCATGAACCCACAGATTTCCTCACCCACTAACTCCCACTCCGACATCGTTTTGTTATTGCCCTGGTATGTCAATCAAAGCCTGTCAACAGATGAACGGCAGCAGGTAGACCTGCATTTAAAATACTGCCTGGTCTGTCGGCGCGAATTGCAGACATTGCGCAAACTCGCATTGGCCGTGCAACAAGCAGCCGATCTGGACGTAGCGGCCGAAGCTTCTTTCGCCGGTTTTAGAGCAAAAATGCAAACAGCCAGTCAACTCCCGCTTACCGTAAAAGACGATAGCCCCCACGACAAACTTACTGGCTCTAATGTAAAACCATTCAGCGTTGCTCGCGGATTTTGGCGGATCGCCAGCAATACCGGAAAAGGCCTAGCTATTGCCGCATCCTTGTTATTGGTCACCCTGCCGGCTGCCGTGCAATATCTATCGCCGGCCAATACTACCGACTATCACACGCTTTCCGCAGCCAAGCCAAACGCAGGTCCGATCGGTGAGTTACGCGTGGTGTTTGCCAAGAATCTGACAGAAAAAGACATAGACACCGCGCTTAGCCAAATTGGTGGGGTACGGGTAGACGGGCCGAACAGCGTCGGCGCTTACACTGTCAAAATTACCGCCGGCAAACCGGATACTGACATGGCCGGCGCCTTGGCGTTGCTCCGCGGCCGACAGGATGTAATACTGGCCGAACCTATTTTACAACCGTAATTAATCATGAAATTAGTGCGCTTAAATCTGTTTATTTGCATGCTCGGGCTGCTTAGTGCCTGCGCCAGCACCGGCGATTTATCGCGGCTGGGCGATAGCAAAACTGCGGACGAACGCCGTCTGCTGGTCACCTTTACCGACCGCAGCATTGATCGCGCCTTGCCGGCCAATACTTTGGACGGTTATCGCTTGCGTGGCCAATACGGCAACTCCGGCTGGAGCGAACATATTGCACAGGAGCTTGCCGAGCGCCATCATTTGCAATTCGTCGCCCAATGGCCGGTCACCACATTGGGCGTAAGTTGCGTCGTTTACGAGGTGCCGGACACCCTGCCCGTTCAAGAGGCAATCGCAGAATTGCAACAGGACCGGGACGTTTCGTCCGTGCAACAAATGCATAGCTTTCAGGTTCTAGGTAAACAGACACCGCCTACTCCGGCATATAGCGACCCGTATCTGCATTTACAAACCGGTTTTAACGCCTTGCGGATAGCCGATCTGCACCTTACCACCACCGGCCAAGGCGTGCGTATTGCCGTCATCGATACCGGCGTGGATACCGAACACCCGGACTTGAAGGGTCGAATTAAATACTCGGAAAACACCGCACCGGAACCCAGCGATCACAATTTGGCCGATATTCACGGTACGGCGGTAGCCGGCGTATTATCCGCCCATCCCAACAACGGCATAGGTATTGCCGGCATCGCCCCCGAAGCCGAAATTTTGGCATTTCGGGCCTGCTGGCCGGAGAAACCCAATTCCTTGGCGGCGCGTTGCAACAGCTTTACCTTGGCATTAGCCTTGAATCAGGCCATTCGCATGAATAGCGATATCATCAATTTGAGCCTGAGCGGCCCCGAAGACCCCTTAGTACAGCAACTGATTGAAAAAGCGCTGGCCAAAGGCATTATTGTGGTCGCGGCTGTGCCGAGTCAAATACAAGCCGGTGGTTTTCCGGCCAACATCGCCGGTGTGATAGCCGTTGGCCAGGAAAAGAACGGCAACAACCAGCAAATCGCCGCGCCTGGCAAAGACATTCTGACGACGGTGCCGCACCAAGCCTATGACTTTATGAACGGCAGTTCCTTCGCCACACCGCATGTCGCCGGCATGGCCGCTTTGCTGTTGCAACTGCATCCGGACTGGAAAGCCGCGGACATCAAACGCCGGCTCGGCAACGACGCCTCGACTGCCAATTTGCTTGATTCGAGTACCGCCCTTGCCTCTCCGGAACGCGCGCACTAGTCTTCACAAAATTCACCCTCAAGAATCACGCTTATCCGCCGACTGATTTCGGCCGCACCATTAATGGCTATGGCCTGTTGCGGATAAGTTTGGTTTATCGTTGTCCTGATTTTGACACTTAGCCGCTCCGGCGCCAGATCGTTTTCAGTTAACGGAAACACGAAGCCCTTGCCGGCCAGTTTTTCAATGCGCAGACCTTGCTCGCTATTGCCGGCATAAGGGTAAGCCAACGCCGGCGTGCGAGTACTGATCACGTCCATCAATGTGTTGTCGCCACCCAAGCTGATAGACAAAGCGGCAGATTGCAAATTTTCCTGAAAGTGATTCAAGAAAGACACGACTTGGACATTAGGGCTGCTGACCAAGGCCTGCAACTCGGCAATTTCGGTTACTGAAGCTCTGGAACTGGTGACAATCAGAAAATTGTAATCCGGTAGCATAGGCGCGGTCTGGATCGCCGCGCGCAATAGAGTCTTGCCAATTTCGCCGCCGCCCTGACTGACGACGATCTTGTTCTGTCGCGTCGACCAGCTTGCCGGAGGCGGCGGACTAACGTAGCCCACGTAAACCAGGCGGTCGGCAATTTCGGCGGTCAAGCTGAAAGTTTCCTCGAAGCGCACAATGTTTGGATCGCCGCGCACGAATACCGTGTGAATATGCTCCCGTACCAGTTTGACCATGCGCCGCTCAGATTCCACTGCTGCAGGCACCAGAATTTCCCGGACAAAACAAAAAATCGGAATCGCCCCGCAACGCTGCCTGACAGCGGCAAATAGCCCAAGAATTTCTTTTTTCAAGCGACGTCGGCCGAATGGGAAAAATTCGACAATTACCGCGTCGTAAGGCCAGTTTAGAAATTGCTCGATAGCCGCCGAGCGCTCAACCCAGATAACTTCGATGGCTTTGTCGCTATCAGGTGCGTAAAGTTCGTCGCTGGCGCTTTCGATTAACACAGTCGGTAAACGCAGATGCCTAAAGCCCGGCAATTCCGGCATCTGTTGCAGGCCTTGCCCGCCGTGGATCAAATCGACATCGGCGTATGTCGACAACTCGCGTATCACCAGCAAGCTACTGGTCAAATGCCCCAAGCCGACCAAGCTTTGGCAATAAAACAGGATTTTACGGCGCTTTGACTGCATGCTAACCAAACCGTCAAAAGCTGTATTTAAAGGTCAAATCCAACTGAAAGGAATTATTACCCTCCAGTTGTCCGAAAGCTGGCCCGGCCATGAATACCGAACCGGCAAATTGCACCTGCAAATGCTTCCATTCATCCAAGGACAATACCAAATCAAACTCGTCGCCCAGGGTGCCGCTGTTGCCGTTAGGCGTGGCGCGAATCCGCGAATCGCGAATTACAGCCGAAGGCGTGGCCTGTTCGTAGTGGTGATAGAGTAAGTCGATAGAGCTTTGCTCGGAGATCGGAAATCCCAGCGCGGCGGTCATGACATTTAAATTCGATAATTCCGGCCGAAATAACTCGCCGTAATAACGAAAACGTTGGCTGCCGGATAGTTTGATCTTGTTGTTATGTATCCCCGATTGCCGGTAACTGCTGTCGGTACCGTCGCTGGGATTGGAATCTCCGGAGCCGTAGGCATAACCCAAGGTAAAGTAAGGTTCCAGAAACAGATTTGTGTACCAAGTGATGCCGGCGTCCAATCCCCAGGCTTCGACGTGCCTCGGGGTTTGCGCTCTGACCCGGGACACGTTGCTATTGATGTCGGTAAAAGTTTGCGTGGTCTCTTCTCCGAATACAAAGGCCGAATCCAGCCAATAACCGATTTTGCCGACATGCTCGATTTTGAATTTGCCCATTGCCCGGCCGCCGAACCAATTCAGATCGCCGTCGTTGGCGTCTTTACGATTAGCTCTGATCAAGTCGCCGGGGCGTTGGTTGTCCGAATTATCGAACTGGCTCAGAAAGAACAAAGACAGGTTTTGCTTCGGATCCCATTGCCAAACCACGTCGCCCATCAGTCGCACCACCCGGTCGCTCACTGGATCGATGAAATCCTGATCCGACTGCTTGGATCCCAACTCCTTGGCAATCGCCAACTCGGCAAACAGCGTGTCTTCGCCGAAATACACCCGTGCCGCGTCCAGTTCGTCATTCCACCACCATTGACGCTTGTCGGCGATACGTTGCCGGCCCAATTGCAGACTAAACCCCGAATCCAGAATTTGATGAATGAACAGCCAGGCCTGGGTCAGTTTAATGCCGGCTTCGTATTGATCCAGACCGCTCTCGGTGTAGACCTCCGGGTCGTAATACACATCGGACTGCACAAAAAACGACAAAGACTTTGACCACTGATAAAACAACTCCAGTTTCAGGTCTTGATAGACATTGGCCACATCGTCGTCGCGGCGCGGGTCCAGACGCCGGTCTTCGACATAGCGCGGTTCCAACTCGTAGGCGCCGCCTATGGTCAATGGATGACCGAATACATCTACTTTAAATTGGTCGGCGGGCCTTTTGTCGCCAGGGTTGATACGCAAGGGTTCTTTTCTGACCCCATCGATATTGTCCTGGCGGAAGGTGTTGTCTTTAGGCTTGTTAGCTGCCACCTGCCCGTTAGTGGTCTCTGCAAGTACGGATAAACTCAGCAAGGCGCCGCCGGCCAGTAATACGGTTTTTCCGGTTTTTAGTTTGAAGGAATTAAAGCTCATGAACGAAAGCCCAATCAGAGTGGTTTGGTTAGGAGGTAGGACTGCATAGCGGTCAGCACCGCTTGGGACTCGAGCGGAAACGCTGATGCCGGTGCATCAACTGCTTTTGGCTCGCATAAAAATTCGCGCATCAAGCGGCAATGTGTATTGGGATGTTCACGCAATAGTTGCAATAAGGCTTGCAGATGCTCAAGGTCGTCTACCTCCATCACTGCGTGGTGCAGCATAATGCCCAGAGGGGCCGGATGCTCTGGATACAACACATCAGCAACGGCTTGGCCCAGCGCAAGCCAGGGTTGCGCTGATTTGATTCTGATCCCGCACCAGTCGATAGCTACCGGAATTTCCCGCAATGCCCCGATATGGAGTGGCGCCGCGCTGCGGTTGCGCGACAGGGCTTGAAAACCCAGTTTAAGCAAACTGTCGGCCGTGGACTGGCTACAACGATTCCAGGGCGGCGTGAAAATCCTGTCCAGTGCCGACCCGAACAAGCACTCAAGCTGCTGTTTACCAACCGACAAATCCTTAAATTGTTGCTCTTCGCTGCGGCTGATGCCAAATTCGCATTTGCGGCCTTGGGTTTCATGGTTGTTGTGGCTGTATCCATGTTGATGTAAGCCCAACAGAAATGGGTTTCGCCGCCAACGTCCCAGTAACGAGCCAGCAAGTGACGGACTTAGCGCATCGGGAATCACTGCAAGATCGATGGGTACATTGCAATCTCGAAAGCAATCCAGCAATGCATAGAGCCGCCCATCATCCCAGCCGGCGTCGTCGTCGCGAAAGAAAATCTCTATGGCTTGATCTCGGGCATCCAATGCCGCTCGGACCGGTGTAAGCCAATCAGCAAGCATGGGCGCACTCCTGTACTAGCGATTGACCGCTCGAATCCGATTTGCCGCCAAGTAATTGTTGAATCAAGCACACGGTATTGTCAGCACCGGCCAAATCCAGGCCGGCTGGATTGGGCGAAAAATCCCGCAATTGCAAAATCTCTTCCGCCAGGTGCTGACCAGTCAATTCCGCCGGATTCATTACCTTCACCAAACCCAATTGCGCCAATTTTTCCGCCCGCTGAGTTTGTTCGTCTTCCTGACCGCGCAGAAACGGCACGACCAAAGCCGGCGTGCGGGATTCGAGGATGTCCATCACCGTGTTGTAGCCGCATTGACTTACCGACACACTGTGCGCCTCCAGCAAAGGCTGCATAGCCGGCACCGAACGCAGCAGCGTGAGACCTTTCCTGCCTTCGACTTGCACCGATAACGCCTGCCAATCGGCTTCCGGCAAAAACGGTCCGGCGACGATGGTCATCGGCAATCTTTCACTTGCCCAATTGACGGCATGTGCCTGAACCGCCGCTTGAAACAAGGATGCGCCGACCATACCACCGCCAGCCGATACCAACACCCCAAGGCGGGGCGGTTTTATCGCTGTCGTGGTGCGACGCGGTCCGACAAAACCCGTGTAAAGTAGGGGCGTTTTCAACGGATGGCGAGGCTTAAAACTGTCTTCCAATCGGGCAAACCTAGGGTCCGCGTGTACCAACAGTCCGTCGAAATAGCGATCCGTTATCCAGCGCGCCCGTTCGTCGTGCCGGCTTTGGTCTTTACGGGCGTTAACCATGATGTCGCGCAGACTGCATAGCACCAGGGGCCGGGCATACTTGTCGCGGCGCGCGGCTTTCAAGAGCGGCAACAACTCGCTGGCCAATTTCTTGCGGCCGAACGGGAACAATTCGATCAACACCACTTCTGGTCTGAGTAACGCATAGGTATCCAGTATCAATTGCCGGCGCATCGCCAAGGCTTCGTTGACGTTGTAACGCTCATCCTGGCTATACAGCTGATGATCTTCACCCATGCCTAGCGGCGGCAGATTCAGCATATCCAGATCGGTAACGGCAGCCTGATGATCCGGTGCGCGGCCGCCGTTCAGGAAGGTCACCCGAAATTCGCGGCTCAAGGCATTGGCTAAGGTCATGGCTCTGACCCAATGGCCCATGCCCAGCGAGTGTTGGCAATACAAGAGTAATCGCGGTTTATGTTGGTTCATGCGGCACGCAACCCGTGTTGGAGTTTATACAGTTCGTGATAATGGCCGCCCATCTGCATCAAGGCCTCGTGGCTGCCTTGCTCGATAATCTCGCCTTGCTTGAGCACTAAAATCCGGTCGAAATTACGGATGGTGTGAAACTGATGGGCAATCACCAGCACGGTTTTACCGCCATGTAGATTGTCGATAGCATCGCGAATCAAGGCTTGCGACTGGGCATCCACCGCAGAAGTCGGCTCGTCCAGAATCAGAATCGAGGATTTGCGCAACAAGGCCCGCGCCAGGCATAGCCGTTGGCGTTGGCCGCCGGATAGATTACCGCCGCTTTCGCCTAATACCGTGTCGTAACCATCCGGCAGATTGCGGATGAATTCGTCGGCGTGCACCATAGTAGCGGCCGCTTCAATGTCTTCGATCGTCGCGTCCGGGCTGCCGTAACCAATGTTCTCGCGAATGCTGGTGCCGAACAGAATCGAATCCTGCAACACCACGCCGATCTCCCGGCGTAAGCCGGCGCGTTGGTAGCGTCCGACCTCGATCCCGTCGATCCTCACCCTGCCCTGCTGCGGATCGTAAAGCCGGATCAGTAAGCGGGCGATGGTCGATTTGCCGGCCCCGGAGGCGCCGACTAAGGCCACCCGTTCTCCGGGTTGAATATGAAAGGAAATATCCCGTAGGATGGGTTTGCCGGTCGGATAGCCGAAGGATACGTTGCTGAACTCGATTTCGCCGCGCAGACCTTTAGGTACCACCGCATCAGGCGGATCTTGGATATCCGGCTCGGTATCGAGGATTTCGCTGATGCGTTCGATACTGACGCTGGCCTTGGAAAAGCGCGTTGACAAGCGGGTAATTTGCCGAATCGGTTGATACATCTGGGCGATATACGAGCTAAACACCAGCACGTCGCCCGGGGTTAGTACCCCGGCAAACACTTGCAGGCAGCCGAACAACACCACGATGCCGGTACCCACTGCGCTGATGATTTCGATCATCCGGGTCGCCCCGGCCTCGATGCGCGCGGTGCGGACGCTTTCGGTCATCGATTGACTGCTTTCCACATCAAAGCGCTCGCGTTCGACATCTTCCATGCCGTAGGTTTGCACCAGGGGCACGGCGTTCAACAGTTCGCTGACCCGCGATGCCAAGCGCCCTTCGTTATGGCGTTGTTTGCGCGCCGAGCGTTTGACCCGGCTATAAATCATCACAATCGCCAGGCACAGCACCGGGAAACTGGCCAGTACAATCAAACTCAGCTTCGCGCTCAGACTAAACATGATCGCAAACATGCCCAACACGGTCAGCACGTGGGTGGTAAAGGTCAAGGCCGAATCGGCATAAACATCCTTTAAGGTGTTGGTATCGCTGGTGAGTTTGTTAAGCAACTCCCCGGATGGCGTGCTGCTGTGAAATGCCAGCGACAGGCGTTGCAGATGGTCGAACAACTCGCTGCGCAAGGTGTAGACCAGCAAATAGCCGATGCGTGAGGTCAGAAACAGCTGGTAGTAGGAAAACACGCCTTTGAATAACGCAATCACCACCATGCTGCCGCAAAGTATCCACAACGCTTGCTCGCTACCGCCATGCAGAAACGGTTGCGCGGGCGCCAGATGTGCGGGCAGCGGATGATTAAGTAACACATGGTCGAAAATCAGCTTCAGCGGCCAGGGCACGATCAGGCTGGTTAGCGTGGAACCTAAAATACAGACAATAGCGGCAAAAATACTGCCTCGCACCCGGCGCAGATGTGCAAAAACTATCTGCTTGAAGCGGCTTGTTGGTTGAATTTGCTTGGTCATAAGCGGTTTTCCTGATGAATTCAGCCGGCCAGCGGCCAGGGACGCAAAGCCAGGGCAATAAAATCGGCAACCCGTTGCTGGGTTGCCGATTTTTGCTGGATGAAGGCGCGGTAAGCGCGGGTCAGTAATTGCCCGCGCAGGTGCCAGGCAAAACGCTGTGAATCGATTTGACTTCGGTAGAAAGACGCATAGGCGGCAAACAGCTGCTGGACCAGTCGGTCTATCGCAGTAATGGAATAGGGATAGTTGTATAAATCCGCCGCGAAATTAGCCAAATCCTGCAACGGGTCGCCAAGGGCTAATTCGTCATAATCGAAGAGCGCTAAACTGCCGTTCGGCAAAACCAGCAATTGATCGATATGAAAGTCGCCGTGAATCAAACCCAGTATTTCAAACACCGGGCGATTTTGGCGCAATTCGGCAAGTAACGAAGTCAGCGCCGACTGGATGGCGGGATAGGCGTGGCTCAATTTATCCGCTTTCTTGTGCCATTCTTGCAGCTGTTGCTGCGAGGTAACTACGGGCAGCGACGGTGGCGTGAGTTGGTGAAATGCGACAAGTGCATTGGCTATTGCCGGGATTTTGTCTGCAACACCGGCGACGAAATCCAGCTCCGCCAAAGCTTGGCCATGCAAGCCTTCCAACCATAAAGTATGGTGGTCGGCGGTATACGCCAAGGCTGCAGGCATGATAAAGGATGCGTCTGACTGGGATTGCTTTTGCAGTACATGCAGATTGTCGTAAACCGTCCGCCCACGCTCATCGGCGTAAGTTTTACCGTAAACCACCCGCGCCGATTGAGCTTCGCAGGCAGCGAATCGGTATCGCGCCGTGCAACGGATTTCCGGCCGGTAATTGACGATTTCGATAGCCGACAATAGCGGTTGACCCAACTCGGGAATCTGCCCGCTATCCATCAGTCGCGCCAACCAGGGCATAGCCGGATCGTTCGGAAAGCGCCAGCCGACCATGCCCAGTTCCGCCAGATGAATCGCATTTTCACCGCTGGCTTGGGCTTGGGCAAATGCCTGATGGCTGCGCTGGCCTAAGTAGGCCCGGGCGTAAAAGATACGCTGATCGGCAATGGATGATGGCAATTGCCGGCCACGCAAGTGGTAGACCAGTGCCAAAAACGAACGCTCAAGGTTTTCAGCAAGCCGATAAGTTTTGTAACGCGGATGTTGAATTTCACAGCCCGTCACCTGCCAGTCGCCGGCCAGGCATTCGGGCAAATGCCTTTGCAGCGCCGAGGCCATCAATTCCGCATCCAGCAAAGGCGCAAACTGATCCAGTGGATTGCTCATGTGCGCAGCCCCGGATAATGTTGGCCGTGATGTTCGCCGCCCAAACGAATGGTCATGACTTCGGGCCGGGCCGCCAAGTCGATGGCATACAGGTATTTGTTTTTGACATTGATCTCGGCTGCGCCGGCAAAGTCGTTAGCCAACAAACGGGCCAGTATCACTTCGTTGGTGTTGCGATGACCAACGAGCAGAATCGCCCCGCGACTATTGCTCAGGAGCGAATCCAAACAGCCCAGAACCCGAGCCGTAAAAGCCAAATAGGCTTCGGAGCCCGGTACGCTAAAGCCTTGTTTGTCAGACGCTCGTGCGGCCCATAGCCGGCTGGCTTCGGGGTCGCGCTTATCGACATGGCGACCTTCTAAAATGCCTAAACCAATTTCCCGCAAGTCGTCCAACTTCTGAATGGATAATCTGTGCTTGGTGGCCGTGGGACTGGCTGTCTGTATCGCGCGGGTCAGGCTGCTACTATAAATCGCACTCAAGGTTTCCTGTTTCAATACATCAGCCAACGCCTGGGCTTGCTCCAGACCTTTGGCCGACAGACTAGCGTCGGCCTGGCCGGAGATGCGTTTTTGAAGATTCAGCTCGCTTTGGCCGTGCCTGGCTAAATATATGCGTAAGGGCCGATCAAACGAGTGCATCGTTGCCCCCTGTTGGCTGTTGACTGCGCGCCAGGTAACTAGCGGCAAGCCCTAAATAACTTTCTATGTGCGCGATACGTAACTCATCCATTTGCCGCAAGCTGCGGCGAGTGACTTCGTGAATCAGCGCCGCCGCCACTTGCCAACGCAAGGCAGACAATGAAATAGCAAGGACGCTATGCGTCCGGTAAGTACTAACCAGTTGATTCACTAGCAGGTGTACCTGCTCGATAGCGTCGCCTTCGCGCAGGCCGTGCAGATAAAAATTGGCGATCAGACTAGCCAAATCGACTATCGGGTCGCCCAGGCAGACGCAATCCATGTCGATCAACCCCAGATTGTCGCCATTTACTAAAAAGTTATTCAGTTTCAGATCGTGGTGAATCGTCGTCAGGGCCGATTCCGGGAGATTAGGTGCTTGCGCCAACAAGCCGTCTACCAATCGTTCGATAAGTTTTGCGGTTTCCAGGCGGGATTGTTCGGCGAGCCTAACGGTTGCCAGGAGGCCTTCGGAAACATCGCTTTGGCTGAAACGTTTTGAGGTGTCGATTTCGCAGGCATGAAATGCCGCTACGCACTGGCCGATATATCCGGCTAATGCCAAGCCCTCGGCAGTTTGCAAATCGGCCCAGCACAATGTCGATCCGGGGATATGCGACTGCCAGAGCGTGCGGGTTTCGGCGTCGTAGGCCAGAGCTTTGGCGCCCCAGGCGAATTGGCTGCTCAATTGCCGCATCACCGCGAACACGTCGCGGCCGCTATCGTCGGCGTAATTCTTCGCATACAGCAAGCGGTGGTCATCTGATCCGACCAACGACACACGGTAGCGGATCATGCAGGAACGCTCAGCCAGATAATGCAAAACTTCGGATTCGACAGCCTGGACCCGCTCGTACCCGGCTAAATCATGCGCACCAAGCCAGGTTTGGATAAACGCCTGATCTAACAGGGCTGGCAAATGAATCAGCTTTCGATCATAAGGGAATGCCCAAACCAGCATCGCCGGCTCGTGCAAAACCGTTAGCGCCCTTGCCGCCAGATCCGGCCGTTTGCTGCGTTCCCATTCAAATTCCCGGCTCGCCGAGTCCGGCGAACATAGGCAGCCGGTGACATACTGCGCTTGGGTGCTTAGACCGGGTCGGCTATCAAGCCGATAGCCGATCACCAGACTCTTACCCGGCTTATGGCGTTTTTCGCCAATGCCACATTCAAGATGACCGGTTTTAATGCCGGGCATATCCAGCAACCAGGCCAGTAGTGGTCCCATCACGGCCGGATTCAGCGCGTCGGCCATTTGCGGGAAATGTGGGTCTTGGTTCATGCTGGCAAGCTCCCATTGATAGCGTCGATGTGCAGCTGGCCCTTGGCGTAATTCAGGCAAACCGGATTGCCGATGCTATCCAGTAATGTGCGTCCAGCAATTTCCAGCCATTCCGCCGCATAAGCCCTCACGCTATGGATGCCGCCTTCGGCATCCCGGCGAATGAACACGACTTGTGCCCGGCAAGTCACATCGGCAAAGCGGTATTCCGATAAACAGGACTGATTGGCGACGAAAAAGTAATCGTGGTAACACGTGGTCTTTGCTTGAATGATGATACTCAGCGCCAAAGCCTGCGTGGCGGGCACGGATTGCCCAAGACTGGTTACTGGTATAGTCTCCACGTGCAAAATCGGAGCGCTGTCTTTATAGGGATAAAGGACGGTTTGAAACCAGCCGCTACCTGAACTTTCCTGGCTAAAGCTCACGACAGGCGCTGGCTGCTTTACGCCATATTCCGGCGACACCCAGCCGGGTTTTATAGTTATTTCAATCTCGGCGCGCCTGGCTTGGGCGATCAACAGATTTGGTGCACGAATGCCCTGGCCTTGTAATTCGGTTTGGCCCTGCGCTTCCGGTCCTAAATGGAAAAATTGTTCGTAACGATGCGCGTCGGTGGCGAGCAACACATCGCTGACAATCCAATATTCGGTTTCGGCAAAGAACATGCTGCGCTGGTGATCCACCTCGTAGAGCGGACTGAGAGCACGACCGTGCACAAAATCAAAACCCTGGTTGGACTCAAAGCTTAATACCGAAGCTATTGGTTGCGGGCCGACCGGCTCATGACATTGGTAGACCATCTGATCCTTACCGTCCACCATGACTGTATTGTGCGCCGCAGTGCCTTTGAAGGCATGTCGCCAATTGATGCCGTCGCTTTGATGTTCGTGATAGGTGTAACGCCCTGGGTCGACAATTAAAGAGCGGCCGAAAGCGGCCATTTCAAAATTTAATAAGTCGTAATGGCCGTGGCTGCCAAAACCCAACTGGCCGCAGTCGAAAAACAGATAACGCCCGTCCGCATAAGGCTGCTCCGTCCAGTCGCTACGCAGAATACAGTAGCCGCTGTCGGCGAATAGACGCGAACGATGGCCTGGCGGCTTACCAACTTTTCCCTGGCTAAGTACATAGCTGAGTGCGTCGCTAGGATAGTAAGGTTCCGCTTTGCGCAGTAAGCCCAGATAACTGTTGATATCGCCGTCATTGATGGCCGGCAGCCAACCGTCCGGCTTGTGGGCATAAAGAGAAAACTCCAGCGCTTGGCGAATCACAGCATCGAATTCCGCAGGCAGTGTCAGCCTGTTTAATTCGGCCAGTTCCCGGACTCGCAGAAAGTTCTTCAATACCGTGTGGTGGTAGTCGGTAGATAGTTCCTTTTGCACGCCGTCCGCCAGAAAATCCTGGCGTAAATTGTCCAGCAATTCGCGTTGGGCAAACGCCAGTAACTCCGCCGAGGCACTGAGTTCGGGAAACAAAACCGCCACCGTGAAAATCGCCGACAATTCGATAGTGCGGTGGTTGCCTGCCGGCGTTAAATGGTTGCTGAGGAACACTGCTTGCGACTGAATCGAAGCCAAAAACATCAGCAAAAATTCGGCGCTCACAGCCGAGCAGTTCCGACCTGGCACAAAATAGTGATAAGCCAGCAGCCATTGCTGCAAACGGCGGCCGGTCACCTGGCTATTCAAAAAACCGTCCGGCACTTGTTCAATCCAGGAACTGACCAATACCACCCATTTGTCGGCATAACGCTCGTCGCCGCTATAGTCGTAAGCCAGCGCCAGATCGCGAGAATAATAAAACTTGTGCAGCAGAATCAGCCATTCCAGATCGGGGCTGGGGTTATGCAGCCAAGCAAACTCATTACCCAAGCGATGAGTTTCGTTATTCAGGGTAAATTCGTTATCGAGAATCGGCGCTGCGCTGGCAACATGTTTGGCTTTTCCGGCTGGCAAGGGAAAATAGTTATCCACGGCGCGCTGGCGAAAATGTGCCAGTAACTCAGCAGGAGTGAGCGCAGCAAATGGTGTCACCAGCAAGTACTGCATGGAAATCGACGTTTCGCTTGGCGCGTCCAATGGTGCAGACGACTCCATGAAGGGATAACTGGGTTTCATGACTTATCCGCGCTATGCCAAGCTAAGATCCGCCCCTGTGTATCCTGGCGACGGAATAAAAACGCACTTTCAGTGTTTAGATCGGCAAACTCATAACCGGCGCCCGCGCGATGCGCCAGGAATAGCTCATCGTAGTATTCCCTTTGGGCTTGTTGGTTATGAATCCGCAAGGCACTGGCGATAGTGCTACCGACCGCTTGACCGTTTTGGCTTACCGGTAATGGTTCCAGCGTAAGCTGTGGAGGCGTCGATTGATACGGATACAGCACGGTCAAAAAACAATAACTGGTGGCATGTGCGGAAAAATTGACGACCGGTGCGGGGTATTTACTGCCATAGCTGGATGATACAAAGCCGGGCTCCAGTACCACTTTTGAATCTGGTTGCGGCGCTTGCAGGATGACCAGATTCGGTGAGTCAACCCGCAAACCCGCTGAATTGACGCACGTTTTGGTGCGATGTTCGGCCAACGCATCCAAATGAAAACGTAGTTCATAATCATGGCTTTGCTCGGCGCGCAGTAAATCGCAGACCAGCCAATATTCGCCGGCGATAAACAGGATTTTGCGCTCGTGAATCACCGGATACTCATGACTGGCCGCGATGCCATGCAGATAGTCAAAACCCGGCCGGTGCAGAGAGCACTTGAATTCGCGCGCCGGTTCCGGGCCTTGAATCTTGTATTTGCGAATATGCGGGGCATAAAGGGTCTGGTTTTTGCCATCCACCTGTACGGTGTTGTGATAGCCGGTACCGCGAAACAACACCCGCCAGTTGGTGTCGCCGGATTCGTCGTAGGTGTAACGGCCCGGATCGACGATCAAAGAGCGGCCGTAAGCCGCCACTTCGATATTCAGTAAATCCAGATGACCATGATTGCCTGCACCTAAAGGCGCGCAATCGAAAAACAGATAGCGCTCATCTTGATACACTTCGGATTGCTCGCCCCA
This sequence comes from Methylomonas sp. 2F7, assembly GCF_057126975.1. Lineage (NCBI taxonomy): Bacteria > Pseudomonadati > Pseudomonadota > Gammaproteobacteria > Methylococcales > Methylococcaceae > Methylomonas > Methylomonas sp. 2F7. Next base: position 1,723,317 of record NZ_CP195203.1, on the reverse strand, counting down.
GCCGCTGCGCAAGATGCTGTAGCCGCTGGCGGCAAAGGTTTTCGAACATTCTGTTGGCGCTTGGCCTTGTTGACCGGCCGTGGCGACATAAAGCATCGCCGGATCCTGATACAACTCATGGCCTTGCCGCAGCAAATCCAGAAAATTGGCGCTGTCGCCGTCGCTGATGGCCGGGATAAACCCGTCGGGTTTGTGCGCATGCAAGCAAAAGCTCAAGGCTTTTTTGATCGCCGTGTCCATATCGGCCGGCAGCGCGACGTTGTTCAACATCGCCAAACGGCGAATGCCCAGGAAATTGCGTAAGACAATATGGTGGTAATCGGTCGAGAGTTCGCAATGCACGCCGTCGGCCAGCAAGTCGGTTTGCAGGTTGCACTGTAATTCGGCAATCGAAAAACTCAGCCAATCTTCAGCACCGCGAAATTCCGGGAACACGACGGCCGCCAGAAAAATCGCGTAAAGCTCCAATGTACGATGATTGCGAGCCGGGGTCAGGTTGTTACACAAATAAGCCACTTGCTGTTGCAGCGAAGCCAAAAAATCCAGATTAAACTCGGCATCGATGGCTGGTTCCGCGGCCTCCAGGACAAAATAGCGGTAAGCAAAAACCCAGTTTTGTACGCGCCGGCCGGTAACATCACTGGACAGAAAATCTACAGGTACGTTATCGATCCAGCTGCTGATTAGGGCCTGCCATTTATCGCGGTAGCGGGTGTCGCCAGTCTGCTGGAATTGCCTACCCAAGCCGACTGCGTAATAAAATTTATGCAGCAAAATCAGCCATTCGATATCGGAACTGGGGTTTTCCAGCCAGTCGAATTCGTCAGAAAGCTGGTAAGGCTCGTGATTGAATTCAAAGCGGTTGCACAAAATGCCGTCCAGTTTTTCCAGGGTATTTTGCTCTTCATCGATCACCGAAAAATAGCGGATCTGCCTGCGACCATGAAAATACGCCAACAACTCCGCCGGCGTCATATCGCAGTATGGCGCAGCCAGCGCCAGCAGGCGCGAATCGGACTTAAGAGTGTTCAGCACAGCAGACATGGGTTTCCACCGTTTGCCCTTGCAGGCAGGCGTCGAACAGGTTTTTTAATGCCACTGTGGTGTGGCGGGAATTAAAGTCCCGACAGACGGTTTGGCGGGCGGCTTGACCAAGACGTAAACGCAAAGCCTGATCCTCTAATAAGCTTTGGATAGCATCAGCCATCGCTTCGGAATTTTTTTCCGGCACCAACAAGCCGTTGACTTGGTCCTGAATCAATTCCGGGATGCCGGAAATATCGGTCGAGATAACCGGCATTTCCATCGCCATTGCTTCCACCAAGACATTGGGAATGCCGTCGCGATCGCCGTTATCTACGACCAGACAAGGTAGAGCGAACACGCTGCCTTGCTGATAAATGCCGCGTAATTCTTCCTGCGTTACCGCACCGGGCAGGCTAACGATGTCTTGTAAATCCAAATCGGCGACGAGTTGTTGAATAACTTGCGCGTATTTGTCCGCGCCGCCGACGATGCGGCAGTTAAATCTGACGCCGCGATCGCGCAGAATCGCGCAGGCTCTCACCAAATAGTCGAAGCCCTTTTTTTCGACCAATCGACCGACCGATAAAATCGTAGGGATTTGCTCAGATAAAGCTTGTTCGCGCGGCTCCGGCACAAACAAATCAGTATCCAGGCCATGATAAATCCGATGCACATCGATATTGCTCCCCTTACAGGCATCCAGATGTTCCTGATTGGCGCCGGTACAGGTCACCGCGAATTTTGCGCGGCGCATTTTGATTTGCAGCAAGTCGCCGGGATTCAGTTCGCGCAAATAAATATCCTTGGCATGAGCGGTAAAACTGAATGGCAAGCCGCTGATCCGGCTGGCGAACATCGCCACTGTTGTGGCGCCGTGGCAGAAGTGCGCATGTAGATGGCGAATGGCCGGATTCTGTAACACCGATTCTGCGATAATGCCGGCTTGCAGAAATTCCTTGATGAATACCGTGCGCGGCCAGTCCAGCCAGCCAGACCGGTACTTGAGACTCATGCCCAAACATTCCAGCAACCCACCAAGGTAGGCCACCGGGCGCTTTATGAACAGCCGACCGTGGCTTCGCGCGAATTTGGGCAAGTTTTCGCTCAGCCAAGCCAAAAAGCTGTGTCCGGTCAGATCACTGGCTTGCGGCAGATACGTCACCGGCGCGCGGATGGCATCGACCACTGCGTGATGCTTTTGGCCCTCGAGTTGCTTGATCGAAAAAATCGACAGTTCGAGGCCGAGGGTTTCCAACAAATGGATTTCATTGGTGATAAAGGTTTCCGAGGTGCGCGGAAAGCCTTTGAGTATGTAAGCGACTTGCGCCCGGCTGCCATGGTTTTGCATTATAAAATCCAAAATTGTTCAGTCGGCCTTACACAGGCCGAAGGAGTTATCTCGAGGGTGAAGGGGTTAGTCGACTGCGACGCTACGGCTCGAAGCTCTGATCTGCGCTTGCGGTTTTTCCGCACTGCCATACAGTAAATCGCTGATCGATTCGCTAATACGCGGCAAACCACCCATGTCGATTTGATACAAGCGGCTATGATGAACGTTGGTACGGCCCAACTCTTCACGGACCGTGTCCATCAGTAATTTTGAGGTCAGTTGGTTGGGGTGAATGGCGCGAACCAAACCTTGCAGCGCCAGGCGTTCCGCACGTATCCATTGTTCCTGGGAAGGTTTGACGCGCGGCACCAGAATCGCGCGCTTGCGTAGAGTTAATAGTTCGCAGGTCGAGTTGTAACCGCCCATGCTGACCACTAAATCGGCTGCTTCCATACAGGCCATCATGTCGGTGTTAAACTCCTGGATTACCACATTCCGGCAACTGCGAGCCAAAACTTCAAGCTGATGGCGGCGGCTTTCCGACATTTCCGGGCCGCATATCATCAAGGTCATGGTGTTGTCGCCCAGATCCTGACGACTCAAGCCTTCCAGATAACTGTGCAGCAATTGGTAGCCGTCTTCGCCACCGCCGGCGGTGACCAGCACCAGACGCTCCTTGGTGCAACCGATTTGCTCGCGAATCTCACCGGCTTTTTTGTCGCTGCGTTCGCGGGCTATGTAGCCGCAGAAGTCGACTTTCTCGTGGCTGGCGTCGGGAAATTCGTATTCCTTGCGCATGTCGTAAATGTCAGGAGAACCGACTACCAATACCTTGTCGTAATGCGACTGGATGGCGTCGTGATAGCCGTTTTTCTTCCAGACCGGAATCGTGCTTTCCGGACTATCGAGGATGTCACGCAACAGCAAGACCAGTTTGGCGCGGTGACCACGACGTTGCATGAGATGCAGAGCGGCACCCAATTCGTCGCTGACGCCATAGGGCTTTTTGTCCACTAAAATCAAATCAGGATCGAAATCCAGCACCGCGCTAAGGATGATGTTGCTGCGCAGCTTGAGCAATTGTTCGTATTCCATATCCAGGAATTTCACCGAGTAGTCGCCTTTGACGTTGCGAGACAAACAAGGCAATTTGATGTAATCGATACGATCTGGGATACGGAAGGCATGCAGCATGGGCGAGCCGGACAGAATTAGTACCGAGACGTTCGGGTCGGCATCCACCAGGGATTTAGAAATTGCCAACATCCGGCGAATGTTACCCAGACCGAAGGTATCGTGAGAATACACAATGATTCTTTTAGATTGGTTGATAAGCGTCATGGCCCGGATTCCTTTTGCTGCATCGTTCACTATGCGGGCGCAAGCAGTTTCCAGTGTGGATGATCTGGCGCCCGGTTCAATTTCGGTAACCAGACAAAACCGTGGTTACGTGCAGCGTCTATTCCCGGGCAAACAAGCAAGGTTCATTCAAATCGTCATTTTCATCAAACTTTAATGTGGCGATGTTATCGGGCTTGCCCACAGGCCGCATTGATGGGGTTCCCATGCAGCAGGTCTTACACACGCTCGAAATAGATTGAGGTTTAAGGAAACCGGGGTTTTGAACCGCTTCGGCAATTTTTCGCCAACGGTTTACGGGATGAGGGATTGGTATTCGATCTGTTCTGCTTTGCTTCCAGATGGCGCAAGGGAATTAAGAGGTTTTTAAGCAAATAGGAGAACAATCCGCCGCGACTGAAACAATCCAACAAAGGAGGATATATGTTCAGGCTTATATTGATAATTGGCGTGTTATGTTCCGGGACAGCTTTTGCGCATGGCGATGACTGGGGACATGGACACCATAGGCGGCATCATCACCATGACTGGCATGATCACCGGCCTTATTTTGGAATGCATAATCCGGCGAGAATGGGCTATTACCCGCCCCCACCGCCGCGCTATTTTGCGCGGCCGCCGCTAGACTATTACGGCTATCCGCAGCGGCCCATGCCCAGATATGACTACAGGGATCGCTGGTGATCAGGCAATTGCCAACCGTCGAAACGAATGAAGTAGATAAGTTTGCTTTTTGAATGACAAAGGGGGATAGCGCAAAGCTTGCCGGGCTTCTTGGAAAGGCCTGAAACCCGAGCCGCTATCCCCATCGGACGAGCACAAACTCAGACCGCCACACCCTGCGCATCGAACAAGCCTTCGAATAAGGCAGAGCTCAAATAGCGTTCGCCGGAGTCGGGAAGCACGACCACAATGGTCTTACCGACATTTTCCGGCCGTTTTGCCACCCGCACCGCCACTGCGACTGCCGCACCGCAGGAAATGCCGGATAACAAGCCTTCTTCTCGCGCCAAACGCCGCGCATACGCAATCGCTTCGTCATTACTGACTTGCTCGATGGCGTCGACCATGGATAAATCCAATACGTCGGGCACAAATCCGGCGCCTATGCCCTGGATTTTATGCGGCCCCGGCTGTATATCTTGACCGCTACGATACTGACTTAGCACCGGACTGGCTTCCGGCTCAACCGCTATGGAAACGATGGGTTTGCACTGCGTGAGTTTGATATAGCGAGACACGCCGGTAATGGTGCCGCCAGTGCCGACACCGGAAACAAATATATCGACCGCGCCGTCACTATCATGCCAAATTTCCGGCCCGGTGGTCTGTTCGTGGATTTGCGGGTTGGCGGGGTTTTTAAACTGCTGCAACAGTACGTAGCGCTCCGGATCGGAAGCGACGATCTCTTCCGCCTTGGCTATAGCGCCTTTCATGCCTTTTGCACCCTCAGTCAATACCAGTTTGGCACCATAGGCCACCAGCAATTTGCGGCGCTCGATACTCATGGTGTCGGGCATAGTTAACGTTAGTGGGATGCCGCGGGCTGCTGCGACAAACGCCAGTGCAATGCCCGTATTGCCGCTGGTTGGCTCGATCAATTCCTTGCCGGGCCCAAGCAGGCCGCGCTGCTGCGCGTCGTTAATCATCGCCGCGCCGATGCGGCATTTCACCGAATATCCGGGGTTACGCCCTTCGACTTTAGCCAATAGGGTGACTTGAGCGCCGTCAGTAATGCGGTTAAGCCTGACCAGCGGTGTTTTGCCGATAGACTGCGAATTGTCGGGATACCAATATGCCATAACGTTTTCCTTCAAAATGGATAGTCGAAAAAAAGCCAGTGCGCATTGACCTACACTGGCTGTTTATGGGGTTGAATTAAGCTCACACAGCTAAATCAGAAAAACGTGCTGCACACGCTCGGGATAGCCGTAGTACCACAGTTCCAAGATTGCGCCTGTTTGAAGATTTTTGCAACCAGCAGCCAGACCTATCGCGCATCCCAGGGATAGCCGGTCATAATTCAAAGACAGTAAACACAAGCAGTAGGCAAGCATCGGTAGCCCAAGCGTTGCGTTACCTGAAGTTGTGATTGAAGGTTTGAGAATAGAGCCTGAAAGCGCACACCGGTGAAGGCATGCGCGAAATCGGCAGAGTTTACTTTTTGGATGTTCTGATAATTGAAGTCAGATGACGACCGCATTGTGCACAAACGAAGTTTCCGGTAGGTACGCCGGAGACATATTCTTTGGCCAAGGACGGATGGTCGCAGTGCTCGTCATTTCTGCTTTTAGTCGATGTGTCTAATTTCTTTGCGTCCATAATCTTCCCCTTGCTTTACACATACTTACATGATTATTTAACAAATTTATTTACGTTAAAATATAAGCAAAAAACATACACACAGAACACAAGCTTATGTACTTAAAAGACTTTTAATAGCCGCAGACTAAACCAAGCGAAAACCGAACGGTGAGGTGTAAATTTTCTCGACTTAGCAATTTATGCTAACCATCCGATTTGCGGGTACCACAGCCACTTACCATGCCAATTTGCAGAGTTTGAGCGGCTAATATAGTGAAATCGAAAAAATCAACTGAACCAGTTTGTTTGCTTGCAAAAAGGCAGCTGTAAAAAATTTCGACAGCCTATAAACGCCCGGTGTCTGGCCGGCTATAAGGGAATTTACCGGGCCAAAATCCATTTTTCAAGCCGCCGGACCGCTCACACCCAGTTAAGATAATATTTGGGAAAACTAATTGACGTTTGCCAAACAGGCAGACACAAAAAAGGGGCTAGCAAGCCCCTTTTTTACGATTGCCTTCAGCAGTCTATTTAACAGCTTCAGCAATTTTGTTAAACGCCTCAACCCGCTGTTTGCCGGTGTTGGCTAAATCGATGCCGTTCTCAACAATCATCTGAATGAGACCTGGAGTGCTGTAGACGATTTTACCCATGTAAGCGACCACTGGCACAGCAACAATCGCACCGAACAATGTACCTATACCTATCAAATGCAGCATTTTAGTAATCAGCACCACGATATCCAGTGGTAACAAAATCAAAGTACCGAAGTACAACAACACAATGAATGTGAACAGCGCGAACACCACAAACTGCAGCAGTCTTACCAATGCGACATTAAGGTTTTTCATGTTTATTTGTCTCGAATGAATGAAGAATCTTTTGCAAACACAGGCAACGGCCTTGATTTTCGTTACCTTTTCAGCCGTTAGCCAACTAGCGGCATTATAAAATAAAAGCCCTACCGTTTCTTGCTTTTTTGCCGTTTAACCGCGGCTTGGGCGCCTATTCATCCGACTGGAATTGATATTCCGGGGGTTTCTTTTCGATAAAAAACGGATGTAACAACGCTCCGGCAACGAAACCTCCGAGATGTGCCCACCAGGCCGAATCCACCGCGACGTTATCTAAAAAAGTTGCCGTAAACACATCTCCGATTTGAATGATCACCCAAAACCCAAGAAAAGCTATCGCCGGCACATGGAAAAACAGCGGATAAAACAGGATGGGCACCAGTATCACCACAGTAGCTTGCGGGAAACGGAAGAAATACGCTCCCAACACCCCGGCAATGGCTCCCGATGCACCCACCACCGGCACCGCCATCTTTGGGTAAAAATACCACTGCGCATAAGTTGCCAACAGCCCGCATAACACATAAAACACCACAAAACGTTTATGTCCCATCAAGTCTTCGATGTTGTCCGCAAATATCCATAAAAACACCATGTTCATCAGCAAATGGCCGAAACCGCCGTGCAGGAACATATTGGTAAAAAAAGACAGGTAATAATCCGGCGGCAAGCCGAAACTATAAGCCCAATCAGGATTGGAATACCGAATCGGCACCATCCCGTACATGTAGACAAAGTGCTGCCCCATTTCATCGGGCATAAACAGCATCGCCACGTACACTGCTATGCAAATAGCCATGATGCCCCAAGTCACATAAGGCTTGATGTTACAAGGTATCGAATCTCGAATGGGTATCATCTTAGGCTTCCTAAAGTAGTGGGCACATAACTCAGAGGCTAATTAAAATTTTTCGTTCCAAGTCTTCTCCAGCCGCTGTACCGAAACCGGGTAAGCCGTTTTCAGTTGCTGCGCAAACAAGGACACACGCAATTCCTCCAAACTCCAGCGGAAGGGTTCACGCTCGGGCATAGGCACCAACGTCTTCATTTGCTTCTCGACATGTTGCCAAAAACGTTGCGACAGTCTGTGCAGACCTTGGATATCCGCCGAATCCGGCTTTTGCTTATCCAAACGACACTCTATAGCTTTTAAATAACGCGGAATCGCTTGTATCTGCGCCAGCGGCGTATACCGCAAGAAACCGCTAAACAGCATTAAACTCAGCTGTTTTTCCAAGTCTTCTCGCAAACTCGGGCTGACGCCGGGTTGTTTCAACCGCTGTCTCACCGCTTGATAGTTTGCCATGATTTCCGTGACATGCTTGCCCAGCTGATTCCCAACCGTGACCAGCATAGCTTTTTTAGCCGCCAGCGCCGCGTCGAACTGCTGTTGACTGCGAATTGTGTTATCGGCGACGAACACACTATTAAAGATTAAGAATAGTAGGTCTTCCTTAAAATCGCCGCCCAGCCGTGCTGGCAATAAAGGGTGCTTGGGCAGTTGGTTGTAGGCCAACTGCAAAGTAGCCTGGACGCCACTGTTTTTTAACAAATACTGCGCATCCTTGCGGCATTGCAATTGAAACAACTTGGTCAAACCGTCGAAATGCGCCAGATCGGCCTTGTACTGAGTGTCGAGTATTTTGACGCCCACCGTGTCGCCTTCATCGACAATCGCCGGAAAGCCAATGAAGGTCTGGCCTTTTTGCATAAACTGCCAAGTCTCCGGCAAGTCGTCAAATGCCCAGGCGATACAGCCGGTGTGGTTCATTTCCTCTTGCGCCAATTTATCGAAACTGTCACCGGCTGTGGTTGCATGCTCGGCTTGCAGCTTGATCAAATTGCGACCATAACCCAAGGCCCGGCCATGATCATCGACAATCCGGAAATTCATTTTCAAATGATCCGGCAAAGTATCTGGCTGCCATTCGTTAAGCGGTATCGATTCGCCAGTCAGTTTACGCAAACGGCCACTCAACCACTCGAACAACGAGCCTTTAAAATCCGGTTCGATTTCCAGACAGGCCTTGGCGGTGTTCGGCACCGGCACGAAATGCTTACGCAGATGTTTGGGCAATGACTTGATCAAGGCCGTGACTTTTTCTTCCAGCATGCCCGGCACCAGCCAATCGAACGGCGCTTGGCGGATTTGATTGAGCTGATGCACCGGCACGATGGCCGTCACCCCATCCTCGTCGTGCCCCGGCTCAAAGCGATAATGCAGTTCAATCGTTAAATCGCCAATCTTTTTGCTGTCCGGAAAATCCCAATCGTTAATCTGATTATCGTCGCTGCGGGTCAGGTCTTCTTTGGTCAGAAACAAAATCTTGGGATTATCGCGTTCGACTTGCTTGCGCCACTGATCGAGGGTAATGCCGCTAACTACCTCAGCCGGCAGCTTTTTATCGTAAAACTGATACAGCCATTCCTCGTCTTCCACCAAATCGACCCGGCGGCCCTTGTGCTGAATGTAGCCCACCTCTTCCAGCAAGGCCTCGTTGGCCTTAAAGAACGGCGCATTGCTGTGATAATCGTGATTGACCAGCGCGTGGCGGATAAACATTTCCCGCGCGGCTTTGGGATCGACGTTTTCGTAAGGCACTTTGCGCTTGGCTTGCAAGGTCAAACCGTACAACAGGGTGCGCTCGTAAACGCCGCTACGGCCGGCATTTTTCTCCCAATGCGGGTCGTAATGATTGCGTTTGACCAAGTGCTGGGCGCAGGCTTCTATCCATTCCGGCTCGATCTTGGCGACAGTCCGTGCATAGACCTTGCTGGTTTCGACTTGTTCGGCGGCCATGATCCATTTCGGCTTGGCCTTGTGCTGGCCGGAACCCGGAAAGATGAAAAATTTCAAACCGCGCGCGCCAAGATATTCGTATTGCTCGTGTCTAAAACCGATATTCGATAACAAACCCGGCAACAACGCCATATGAATCTGTTCGTAATTGGCCGGATTGCCACTGGTCTTCAAGCCCAAATCGCCACGCGCCACCTGCATGATCTGGGTGTGGATGTCATGCCACTCACGCATGCGGATATAGGACAAGAAATTGTCCTGGCAATACTTGCGCAGCTTGCTGTTGGTCAGATGCTTCTTCTGTTCTTCAAAGGCATTCCACAGATTCAGCAAACTCAAAAAATCGGAATCCTCGGCCTTGAACTGCGCATGCTTCGCTTCCGCCTGCGGCATTTTATCGGCGGGTTTATCACGCGGATCCTGAATGCTTAATGCCGACACAATAATCGCAACCTCATGCAACGAGCCCAACTCAGCCGCCGCCAACAACATCCGCGCCAGCTTGGGATCAGTGGGGATCTTCGCCAACTGCCGACCCGTATCGGTCAACTGGCCGGCCTTGTCCAGCGCATGCACTTCAAACAGCGCATTCTTACCGTCGCGGATCATTTTGTCGTCGGGCGGCTCGACGAACGGAAAGTCTTCGATGTCGCCCAGCTTCAAGGCCGCCATCTGCAAGATCACCGACGACAAATTGGTGCGCAAGATTTCCGGCTCGGTAAATTCCGGCCGAGCCAGATAGTCTTCTTTCGAATACAACCTGATACAAATACCCTCGGCCACCCGGCCGCAGCGCCCTGCCCTTTGGTTGGCGCTGGCTTGGGAGATACGCTCGATAGGCAAACGCTGAATCTTGCTTTTATGACTGTAACGGCTGATGCGGGCATGGCCGGAATCGATCACGCAGCGGATGCCCGGCACGGTCAACGAGGTTTCGGCCACGTTGGTCGCCAGCACGATGCGCGGCTTGTTGCCGCTGGGTTTGAACACCCGCTCCTGCTCACTGACGCTAAGCTTGGAATACAGCGGCAACACCTCGTAGCGGGCATTATTGTGCGACTTGCGCAAGGACTCGGTGGTCTCGCGAATCTCGTGCTCGCCGCTCAAGAAAATCAGAATGTCGCCGCGCATATCCCGATACAACTCGTCCACCGCATCCAGAATGGCTTGCTGCAAATCAGCGGAAGTTTCGTCGTCTTCCTCGATTAACTCGATGGGACGGTAGCGCACATCCACCGGATAGGTGCGGCCGGAGACATTCACAATAGGCGCATTATTAAAATGTTTGGCAAAACGCTCCGGGTCGATAGTCGCGGAGGTTATCACCACTTTTAAATCCGGGCGTTTCGGCAACAGCCAGCGCAGATAACCCATTAAAAAATCGATATTCAGACTGCGCTCGTGCGCCTCGTCGATGATGATGGTGTCGTATTGATTTAAGAAAGGATCGTTCTGCGACTCGGCCAGCAAGATGCCGTCGGTCATAAGTTTGACTAGCGAATTAGGGTGGGTTTGGTCGTGAAAGCGCACCTTGTAACCGACTGCCTGGCCAATAGGTTGGCCCAGCTCCTCGGCAATCCGGTCGGCAACGGTGCGGGCGGCTATCCGGCGCGGTTGGGTGTGACCGATCAAACCGGTCAAGCCGCGACCAATCTCCAGGCAAATCTTCGGCAACTGGGTAGTCTTGCCGGAACCGGTTTCGCCGCAGACGATAGTGACCTGATGGTTTTTGATCAGCTCGGCAATCTCGTCCTTTTTGCCGCTGACCGGCAAATCCGGATAGTTGATCACAGGCACCGAAGCGCGGCGCTGGTTGCAGCGCCCGACCGAACGCTCGATCTTATCCGCCAGTTGCTGTATGTGCCCTGCCACATCCTTGCCCTTACTCACCTCGCTACGCAAGCGGTCCAGTTGCCGCTTCAAACCGTGGCGGTCAGTGCCCATGCAGTTTTGGAGATTTTTGGCGAGTTGTTTCAGGGTGTCTTGGACGGACATGGGGCGGAGAATCTGGTAAAAGCCCGGCATTATAAGGGCAGAGGGGGCTGGTTTACATTTGACTTGCGAGAATTAACCTGGCTCCGGGCCGTCAAGTTTTGCCACATAGTCTTGCATACCGCTCACAAAGCACTCGGCTTGGGCGACGGCATCCGCAGCTTGTTTGAGATCAATCGCATCGCCAGTGTAATCGGCCAACAAACGAATTTCTTGGACACGATTCAGTGACCGTCCAAGTTCTACCGCTATCAAGCCCGGCTTAACCAAATGCAAACTGAACAGCGTGATCAGGCCGTTATGCGTGCGACAAGCCTCGGCGGGAATCATTCGGCCACTGACCGACAAAGCCGCTTGCGCGGATTCGAACATCGCATAATACGCCCGGTTGCAAGCACCCTCACTATCGCCATCGGCCAGCAGCAAGCGCGCCGATGCTAACGCCCGTTCGGCTTTTTGCAACCATTCCCAGGCATTCATAACGGCACACCGTCGCGTTTAACATTTTCCAATAAGCGCGGATGCGCAGAGCTTTCCGGGCAATCCCATTCGGATTGCCAGATAGGCAAGGGCTGGATCAACACCCCGGTTTCCAGCAATACATCGTAAGCTATGTCCGCCAAAGCCAGTTTGGTTTCCAAGAACGGACCGGGCGCACCGGATAATAATACCGCCACGTCGGTGTCGCTTTGCGCCTGATAATCCCCACGCGCCCGGCTGCCGAACAGTAACGCTCCGACTAAACGGAAGCGGCCAGCCGTTCGACTGGTAAATAGCCGCGCAGCCGCTAGGGTGTTAGGGTCGATTGGACGTGGGGGCATAGGTAAAGGTAATGCGCTGGAAAACCAAGCCGTATCTTACTATTAGCCGACTCATTGCGAAGCGGAATTTTTGCTTAATGTTGGCTATATACCCACCCTAACGTAGACTCGCTGCCAAGGTCCGGTAAAATCAACAAGCTAGATCACACCTAGCGCAGCTCCGCTACGCGCCTATCCTTTGGCCAACGTCCGGCATTCAAATAGCGAATGACGGCTTTTGGAAGTAGCAAATTGTAGCAACCGACCGATTCTGTTGAAAAAGTCCCCTGATATAGGGTTCCTAAAGTAGTAAAATACAGCTAACAGCCACTCAATCATGAGGTGACGCCATGATGGGACAACAATCAGGGATTCAGGAGCAGTTGTTTTTCTGTTTCAGTCTCGAAAACCACATTCCCAAAGATCATCTGCTGCGAGGCATTAACCATTTTCTTGACTTGGGTGATTTTCGTCAGCAATTGGCGGAGTTTTACAGTCCTATCGGCCGACCATCGATTGCTCCCGAACTGATGATCCGGATGCTAATCCTCGGTTATTGTTTTGGCATTCGGTCCGAACGCCGTCTCTGTGAAGAAGTGCATGTCAACTTGGCTTATCGTTGGTTTTGCAAACTGGATTTAGACGATCCTGTGCCGGATCATTCCACCTTTTCCAAGAACCGCCTGGGCCGTTTTCGGGAAAGCCAGGCTTTTCGGCTAGTGTTTGAAACGGTCCTGAAACGATGCATGGCAGAAGGCCTGGTGCGTGGCGAGGGTTTTGCCACCGACGCGAGCATCATCAAAGCCGATGCCCAACGGCAACGTCGAGTAGAAAATGGTGACGACATTGACTGGGGCGATCCCGCTCAAGCAGAACGTCCGGTCCGTGAATATCTCGCGGCAGTAGAAGAAACCAATGACCCCAAAGAGTCCACCCGGACGCTTTCACTGACTGATCCGGCGGCTACCTGGACGGCCGCACCCGGTGGCCCTGCATTCTTTGCCTATTCAACCAATTACTTGATCGACTTGGAAGCCGGCATCATCCTCGACGTAGAAGCCTCAGCGGTCAATAAAGCCGCCGAAGTGGAGGCGACTCGGACCATGATTGATCGGGTAGAAGAGACGTTTGGTCTGAAGCCCGAACGTTTGGTGGGCGATACCAATTATGGTTCAGCTGCCATGCTCGGATGGTTAGTCGATGAAAAAGATATAGCACCACATGTACCCGTATTCGATAAGTCAGAACGCAGCGATGGCACCTTCAGTCGCTCTGACTTTACTTATGACGCGGAGAATAATCGGTATATCTGCCCTGCGGGTAAGCCTCTGAAAATCGCTTGGCGCAGCAAACAGAAAAACCCTTATCGCTATCGCGCCAGCCAATTGGATTGCCAAGCCTGTTCGCTCAAAGCGCAGTGCTGTCCTAACATGGCAAATCGTCAAATCGATCGAAGCCCCCACGAATCGGCTCGTGATGTCGCTCGTGCCATTACCAAAACCGATGCTTATAAGCAGTCACGCAAGGAGCGCAAGAAGGTGGAAATGCTGTTTGCCCATCTCAAACGCATCTTGAAAATGGATAAGCTGCGGTTACGAGGCTTCAGTAATGCCAAAGATGAGTTTCTATTGGCGGCGACGGCCCAAAATCTAAGGCGAATGGCAAAGAGGTTGGCCATCAATGAACCAGTAACCCAATTGATACCCGCATAACGGCAATATAAGCCGTATTTACGCGCCAGAAAGCGAAAAACTCACCTAACGGCTTCTGAAAAACCAAGGCAATCAATCAACACCCTTCCGACTCACACTCAAAAAACCGACTTTTTCAACAGAATCGACCCATTGCAGACATTCAATCTACGATCTATTTTGAGTTTTATAGTTTGAATTTCGCTGAATGACAAATCGCCATAAAGGCAGATATTGCGTTTTATAGCTCTCATTTAGAAATACAGTAAAAATAAAACTGGGAATATCAATATCTACCGAAGTTACCTTGCCATCCTTAACAGTATATTCACGGTTCATCTTTGATATTATCGAGCTTAGTGATCCAATTATAGAAAAATTCTCGGCCGTATGATCTTCAGGAGAAAAAGTTAATTTGATCGCTATAAGTTTTTTATCTTTTAAAACAGGTACGCTTTCTTTTTCAATCCAAGTGCCAAATTGAATTAATTGGAATGCCATCCCCTTCTCACATTCATCTACAATCTCTTTGCCACCACAATAAATCTTTAAATCTCGAAAAATAAAATTGGCTTGACCATCATGGTCGATTTCGTTGGCCTCTTCTTCATTAGTAAGAAAATGTATTTCTAAATCAGGGGTAGTGCCTAACATCATATCTCCAATTATGGACATTTCCGACATGATCAAAGCTGTTGGTAAATCGATAGTAAAAGAATCACCCTGCTCCTCGAACGCATCAATTGAAAGCATTACCCATTGATTCCAACTTGAAAAATAAATTGCCAGCTTAAGCCCCACATTATTTAATTGGGCATATTTTTCTAATTTATTGTAATACTCCTTTTTAATAGAAAACTTTTCATTAGATTTTTTCTGGTGGAAGTTTTTAACCTCCACCAGTAATTGACTGGAATCTTTTAATATTAACCTGAAGTCTGGCGCAATTACTTCATTTACGCTGTAAATATCTCCAGTGTCCTCTTGCTTTAACAGCAAGACGCTCCCTAATGCACGAACAATATACGCAAAAAGAAGCTCTGTTCTCTTTCCATAAATTAATGTATCGTTATTTTTGGTGCTTTCGAGTGACCGCCGAATTGTTTCGAGGAAATCGTGCAAGGCGAGTGGATCATCAAGTTTATGTTTAGCTGAGAATTGATTGAAAAACTCAAACTTTTCAGGATTTCTTTTTTGCTTTTTCAATGATTACCCTCAAATTACAGATATTGACTCTCAACTATTAATAATTCGCAGAATAATAAATTGATTGTCTGGTTGTGGCCGACTGCCGCTGCTTTTACACTGGTTACCAAGCTCCAGCTTCGCAGCTGAACCCTGAAAGCTCTAGTTTTCTTTATTTGACAGGAAGCAAGAGCTTCCAAGATTTAGGTATTCAAGCTGGAGCTTGAATACAAGTGAAATGCGGCGGCTATTGCTTAAAGCAAAACCTGAACCGATTAACGCCCCATCTCCCGCCGAAGCCGCTTTGGATTTCGCCTACAATCCAGAATTCGAAACACAAGGGCTTGATCGTCGATCACTTTGTAATAAATGGCGTAGGGAAACCGCTTTGCCAAAAGCCGATGGAATCCAAAATGCAGGCTATGAACCCCGGCATACAAAGCTAATGAATCAATTTCGGCGAACAGACTATCGAAAAAATAATCACCTACGCCTTCTTGCTGCCTATCGTAAAACAAGCGTCCTGCCGACAAATCATCCATGGCAGTGCGTAAAATCCGAATTTTCATTCGAACCGCGAGCGTAATGCCTTTTTGGCTTGCTGCCAATCGACCGCATCGACATCCCCTGCTGCATAAGCGGCTTCTGTGCGTTGTAATTCCTCCTTATGCCAAGGTATCGCCGGGACGTCGTTTTCGTTATCGAGCAAATCGTCCCACAGGGCTTCGATAAGCTTGAGTTTTTCGGTTGCAGGTAGTTGACGCAGTTCGGCGCTGATCATAACGGTGCTCTCGTATCGGAATAGCCGGATCGATACTAGCCCGAAACAGCGTTGAAAGCCAAGAATTATCGTTCCCACGTTCCAACCTTTATCGCTTGGGCGACTGGTTACCAAGCTCCAGCTTGGTAACTGAGGCTCGAAAGCTCTAGCTTTCTTTATTTGCCGGGAAGCAATCGCTTCCAAGATTGAGTTTCCAAGCCAGAGTTTGGAAACCAGAATCCAACACAGAAACAACCAAAAGCAGCTCACTCCCTAGCAAATCAACTCACGCGCTCATCCAAAAATAGCCTACTCTTTTCATCTGCGGACCACGCCCCATCCTCCGCAGTATCAGCCACGCCAAAAGGAGATAAACATGAGCCAACATCTAATTTCTTTAAGCCTATCCGATAATGATCTGACCGATATAGACGCCGCGCTAAAGACATTGGAAGACCGCTTCGCCGGCTTT
This sequence comes from Methylomonas sp. 2F7, assembly GCF_057126975.1. Lineage (NCBI taxonomy): Bacteria > Pseudomonadati > Pseudomonadota > Gammaproteobacteria > Methylococcales > Methylococcaceae > Methylomonas > Methylomonas sp. 2F7. The sequence goes on along the minus strand of NZ_CP195203.1, from coordinate 1,706,744 downwards.
CTCGTCTTAACACCGGAAGAGCGCCGCACCATCCTGAAGATGGGTGATAAAACCGAAGCTTTCTGCCGCCAGACGCTGACGGTGGCCACCCAAAACACGCATGCCATTCCGCCCGGTCTCGATGTCGTCGAAGCGCTAGCCGATTTGGTGACGCTCGATAAGCTCCGCCCTCGCCTACACCGCCTGCGCGATTTAATGAGCAGAGGCGAAGATACCGACATGGCGCTGGGCAGCGATATTTATAGTTTTAGCCTGGATGCTTACGCCTCATTGAAAATCGCCGGCAAGGGCGCAGGCTTGGAAACGCTACGGCAGGCGATGTCTGTGCGATTTAATCGCGGTGCCAAGGCAAAAACCCAAGCCACCCAACCGGCCGGCTAAGCATTATAAGCAAAATGGCTCCCTGGCAAGGCTTTCCGGCTTGCCAGCTAACCTCCATCCAACGGCGGATTAGATGAAAGGATAGCTCGCAAGCCTTTTTGCAATAGCCGCGAGCTTAAAAGAGCTGCTCGCCATTCTAAATGCCGTGCCCGCAGGGAGTGTCCCAAATTTTGTGTAAACGGTAGTTTGGTTTAATGGCTAGGGAAGCGATCTTCGAACTGAATACTAAACCGATTCAAAGCGGCTTTCCAATCGTAGACGGGCATGGTCCAATTTTGGCTGATATTGCGCAACGCCAAATAGAGCAGTTTGGACAAGGCGTCATCACTGGGGAAGACCGCGCGGTTTTTCATGATTTTTCTCAGACTTCGATTCACCGATTCGATGGTATTGGTGGTGTAGATCACCTTGCGAATCTCGGGCGGATAGTCAAAAAAAGGGATGATGTGCCCCCAGTTTCGTCGCCAGATGGGGGCGATCGTGGGATAGGTCTCCAGCCAGTTGGCCTCGAATTCGGTCAGCTTTTGCTCGGCTTCCCTTGCCGTTGCGGCTCGATAAATCTGCTTGAGGTCGTCGGCAACCGACTGGCGCCTTTTGTAGCTGACATAGTTGAGGCTATGACGGACCAAGTGGACAATACACAGTTGAACGGCCGCTTTGGGAAACACGGTTTCGATAGCCTCCGGAAATCCCTTCAGACCATCGACACAGGCGATAAAGATGTCGTTGACGCCACGGTTCTTGAGCTCGGTGACCACTTGCAACCAAAATTTGGCGCCTTCGCTTTGGGCAATCCATAGCCCCAGCACTTCTTTGTGGCCGTCCAGATTGACGCCGATGGCCAGATAGACGGCCTTGACCCGCACGCTGCCGCTATCGCGCACTTTGGTATGCAGACAGTCGAGGTACACAATCGGGTAAATCGGATCCAGCGGGCGGTTTTGCCAGACGCCCACCTCTTCGAGTACCGCGTCGGTCACCGAGGAAATCAAGGTGGGGGATACCTCGGTGCCGTAAAGCTCGAATAAATGGGCTTGGATTTCCCGTACCGTCAGTCCTCGGGCATATAACGAAATGATCTTATCGTCGAAACCGGTCCAGCGCCGTTGATGCTTAGGAATGATCTGCGGTTCGAATTCGCCATGACGGTCGCGGGGAATCTCGATAGGCAAGTCGCCGAAGTCACCTTTCAGCGTTTTCCGGCTTTTGCCGTTTCGGGCATTGCTGCTGGCGTTGGTCACCGCCTCATGCTTACCGTGGCCCAAGTGCGCGGTCATTTCCGCTTCCAGGGCCCGTTCGACTATCGCTTTGGTCAACTGCTTCAGCAGACCATTGGCACCGATCAGGTCCTCGGGTTTTTGATAGTGCGACATCAAGGCGTCGAGTAGGTCATCCGGTATGGCTTTTGATGATACGGTCATGGTTTCCTCCTTATCAGGATCGGTAGTTTCCTACCTCAGGGCCGTTTACACAAAAATTCTTACACCCTCTGCCCGCAACGTAAATAGCCTTGCGGGCAAGGCTATTTGCCATAAGCGCAAGCCTAAATGGCATATGCGCAAGGCCAAGAGCCTAAACCGCAAGCCTCAACGACTTGCACGCAAGCCAAATAGGTTGCCCGCATTAAACAAATACCTTGCGTGATTTGTTCAACAACTTGCGCACGGTTCCGCGAAGCTTGCGAGAATGGCAATTAGCCTCGTCGTCAAAGCAAATCCCGCCCTTCTTGCAGCTGACGGGCTAATCTGGGTACATAGTCTCCGGCACCGAATCATGGCGCTAATTGCGAGGCACGGAAAAGCGCTAGGTCATATCCGTCATATCCACACTCCTGCTCGCCGCGTTGCGAACGCGTTCCAACTGCCGCTTTAAGCCTTGACGCTAGTTGCCTATGCAATTTTGGAGATTTTTGCTGTGTTGTTTAAGCGTGTCTTGAGCGCAAATGGGCGGGGAATAACTTGAACAAACAAGCACTGTAAGGATTGGAATAGCAGTTTTACATTGGCTTGTCAGTTTTAACCTATTTGTGACCTTGATTATTCGAAACAATCCTGGAGTGGCAGCACGGTTTCTGTCCGAGCAAAAACCACCCGCTATTTGCTGAATGTACAAATACTCAAGTAAGACTTGTCCGTTTCCTTGGCCATGTATTGGTTCAGAGCGCCGCTGAATCCGATGAGGCATTTGCGAGTAGCTGGATAAGAATAATGAAAAGCATTTTATATCGAATCGATATTAGTATAGAATTTTACCGAGTCCGTAGAGGCGTTTTCACCCCAAGGGGAACGGTTTCGCGGATCTCTGACGATGACGGATGTAAATCCGTCATCCCGGCATATTTGCCATGACCTTGTCGGGCAATTCCCAAGGGCAAACCGTCAGGGATTGACATGTGTATGCACAACTTTCTATCTGGCCGCTTGTTTTATGGCATGAGCCAATTTTTATTTTTTTCACCCAGGAGTTTTTGATGGAAATCCACGTTTACGATACCTATGTTAAAGCCCGCGATAACCACATCATGCACTTTGATGTATTCACCGCCAGCAAAGACAGTGAGCAAGCTATTCGGTATGCCAAGCGGTGGTTGACGTCAATCGGCGAAACCGACGCGGTGGTATCCAGCAAGGAATGTCGTTTTTGCCACACTCAACAAGCGCCGGTTGACGTGATTGAAACCATAAATCGGCAGGGTTACTTCATTTATAAAATGGAAGGGTGTCCTTCTTAGCCTCTACTAATGGGTGGGAACACCAGATCCGCTTGACTTGAAGCGATTTTGCGATGCCACAGGTTTTCTCCAGTTTGCTGCGAAAACCTGTTGGACGCTAAGGGATAGGAGCTTACAAATGTCACTTCGCTAATAAACTGTTCCCACGATTTTTTAGCCAATCAGCCGATCTTTTCGAGTATCTTGGATAGATTCCTGTCAAAAAAACGCCAGAATAACAATCAAACTAGCCTGAATATCCGTAATCTATTGTAAAATAATCGCTTTTGTTTTCCGCGTTAATCGATAGATAGTACGCACCAAGCCGAGTCTTATCATTATTTATGTCCCTGCTATCCATTAGACAAGACTTTCAATGCGCGCACTGATCGTCCTCGGTATATTGTTGATGCCTTTCGCTACCGCGCAGGCGGTCAGCGCGGCGCCTGAAGATTTAACCGAGATGTCTATCGAGCAGTTGCTGAATGTGGAAATCATCAGCGCCTCCAGGCTCGGTCAAAAAGCCAGTCAAGCCCCTAGTTCGGTTTCGATTTTAACGGCAAACGACATTCGCACGTTCGGCTGGCGCACGTTGGCGGAGGCGCTGAACAGCATGCGCGGCTTGTTTACCAGCAATGATCGCAACTATAGTTTCGTCGGCGTGCGCGGCTTCATTCAGTCCGGCGACTATAACTCCCGCGTGTTGTTCATGATCGACGGCCAACGCATGAACGAAAATATCTTCGACTCCGGCAATATCGGCCAGGAATTCATGCTGGATATGGATTTGGTTGAGCGCATCGAATTTATCCCCGGCTCCGGTTCCACTATTTACGGTGCCAACGCGTTTTTGGGCTTGATCAACGTCGTGACCAAGAAAGGTAAAGCTGTGAACGGCGCGCAAATGACCGGCGAAGTGGGTAGTTTCGACACCTATAAAGGCCGTGTCAGTTATGGCAAGCAATTCGATAACGGCACCGATGTGCTGGTGTCGGCATCACATTACGATAGCCAGGGTGTGGAAGATTTATATTTCCCGGCTTTCGACGACCCCAGTACCAACAACGGTATCGCACATAACATGGATACCGAGCGGGCTGACCGCTTGTTCGGACGCATGCAGTTCGAAGAATTCACCCTCAGCGGCGGTTTTGTCGATCGATACAAACGGGTGCCGACCGCGGCTTTCGGCGCCGTTTTCAACGATCCCACCTCGCATACTTACGACAGACAATTTTTCACCAATCTGAAATATGAAAAAGCCCTGAGTGCGAAGACCTCGTTCATGGCCAAGGGCTTTTACCAAGGCTACGATTACATGGCCGAAGACCCGTTCAATGACGTTGGTAATTACATTTATCACGACCAAACCAGCGGCCGCTGGTGGGGCGGCGAAGCGCAACTAACCACTAGCGTATTCGACGGACATAGACTACTTTTCGGCTTGGAATATCAATATGACCAAACCCAACGCCAATTCGGCTATGTTACCGAGCCTTATCAGATTTACCAAGACAGTGACCTCAGCGGCCACCGAGTTGAACTCTATGCTCAAGACGACATCCAGTTACGGGAAAATTTGGTTTTCAGCGCCGGGCTGCGCCTGGATCAGACTCACATGCTCAAGCGCCTGCAACTTAATCCGCGTCTGGGCTTGATATGGAACCCGCTGGAGAACACCACCTTCAAGCTGTTGTACAGCTCGACATTTCGTGCCCCGCATGCCTGGAATCTGGATTACAACCCATATTATTACGGCGTCAGTCCTGAACTGCATGAAGAGCAAATCAGAAGCTATGAAGCGATTACGGAATGGCATTCGAATACCGGGCTGAAACTGCTGGTTTCCTTGTTTTACAACGACATCACCGAGTTATTGAAAGCCAACCCCGATACGGCGCTGCTGGATAACGTCGGCAAATATCATGCCTACGGTGCGGAATGGGAAGCGGAAAAACGTTGGGACAGCGGCAGAATGTTCAAAGCCTCGTACACCTACAGCCTGTTTACCAACGAAGGGAAACACGGGGTGTGGGCAACCGGTTCGCCGCAAAATATTTTCAAATTACACTATGCTGAGCCTTTGTTCGACGATTTTGTCCGACTCGGTATCGAGAATATTTACATTGGCGACCGCAAAACATTCCAGGGCGGCGAAGCCGATGCCTACAATTTGGTCAATCTGAATTTGAGCACGGATCGTTTGCTGCGTGGTCTGGATGTGTCCTTTGGGGTTTATAACCTCTTCGACAGCCATTATGAAATGCTGATCAACAGCGACCGTTTCGACCTGTTACAAATGAACGGCAGGGAATTTCGCTTGAAACTACAGTTGACGTTTTAGAAGGGCCGATCATATGAAAAAGGCGTTTTATCGACCGAAAGCTTGGGCCATTGGCCTGGGAGCACTTTTGTGTTTGGGACAACCCTCCTCACACGCCGCCAATCAAGAGCCTGAACGCGACAATTTACCGGATTTGACCGGCCTCAGCGTCGAGCAATTAATGAATCTCGATGTGACCTCGGTGATGAAAGTCCCCACCGATGTCAAACACGTACCCGCCGCCCTATTCGTACTGAGCAGCGACGAAATCCGCCGTACCGGCGCCACCACTATTCCGGAAGCGTTGCGCGTGGTGCCGGGCATGCATGTCGCTAAAGTTGACGGCAATAAATGGGCCGTATCGATGCGCGGCTTCAGCAGCCAGTTTGTCAACAAATTACTGGTTTTGGTAGATGGCCGCAGCGTTTATAACCCGCTATTTTCCGGAGTATGGTGGGATCAACAAGATGTGATGATGGAAGACATCGAGCGCATCGAGGTCATCCGCGGTCCGGGTGCCAGCTTGTGGGGCGCCAATGCGGTCAACGGCGTCATCAACATCATCACTAAATCGGCCAAAGACACGCAAGGCGGTTTGCTATCCAGCCATGTCGGCACCCAACGCTACGGCGGCGGTCTGCGCTACGGCGCCGATTTAGGCGGCGACGCCTATCTAAAAGTCTACGGCCGCTACGCTAACTACAGCGACTCAAAAACCCAGGGCAGCAGCGCTAAGGCCGGCGATGAAGGCGAGATGAGCAAAATCGGTTTTCGTTACGATAAAGCCATCGACTTTACCAATAAACTAAGTCTGCAAGGCGATGCGTTTCTCGGCGAGAGCAATGGCGCACTGCAACAATTCCCCTCGCTGACATCCCAGCTGACGCCGGTGCTCGCGCCGCCCTACTCGCGCACCTTACCCACCGATCAATTATTCTCCGGCCACTACATTCAAGGGCGCTGGGAACAACATCAAAGCACGGACTCCAATACCGTATTGCGCATGTATTGGGACAGACACAGCCGGAAATCGCCCTACCTGGATTCCGAATATCAAATCGACAATATCGACGTCGATTTTCAGCATAACTACAAGCTAAACGATAGCCATATGTTGGTTTGGGGCGCTGGCGTCCGATATAACCTGAATAACTTTCAGGATAGCCCGCAAATCTCGATGAATGCCAACAATCGAACCGACCGTATCTACAGCCTGTTTGCACAGGACGATATCACCTTGGTACCTGAGCGTTGGCATTTGACCTTGGGCAGTAAGCTGGAACACAACCCGGTCACACAATTCGAAGTGCAGCCAAACGCGCGCTTGCTGTGGACGCCCGACGAAAAGCATTCGTTCTGGGGTTCGGTATCCCGCTCGGTACGCACGCCCAATTGGGTCGAGCAGAACATTTCCTACGGTCTGCAAACCCAGCCATACACGATACGCGGCAATACCGTGCCTGTACTGCGCAGTCTAAACGGCAACCCCGATTTAACCGCCGAGAAAATGCTCGGCTTCGAACTGGGCTGGCGCGGCCAAATCAGTCGCCAATTGAGCACTGATATAGCCTTGTATCATTACAGCTACGACGATTACGTCAGTTTGACGCCTAACATCCAAAGGTTCGCCGGCTACTTGCTACAGACCCTGGATTACAACAACTACGGGCATGTGCAAGTATACGGTGGGGAAATCAGTCTGGATTGGCAAGCGACTGAAGATTGGAAACTGCGCGCCACTTATAGCCACGAAGAAGAACGCTTTCGCCTATCCCCGCTGGCACCGACAAACACTAGCCTTATATCGGGAGACAGCTACCCGGCCCACAAAGCCATGCTCTGGTCTATGTACCAATTCTCCCCACAACTCAAGCTGGATCTGAATTGGCGCTATTCCGACGCGACCGGTCTAAACGGCGATCAGTCCAGAGCCTATCAGGACCTCGATGCACGTTTGGGATGGGATTTGGGCGCGGGCGTGGAACTAGCGCTAGTGGGCCGAAATTTGCTGAATAGCAGTCATTTCGAATACGGCTCGGATATGTTTTCCACCGCCACAGCCGTGCAACGCGAGGTATACGGCACCTTGCGCTGGGACTTTTAAGCGACCCGACACTATGCATATAGCAAAGAACAGGTGTCGAATATGAAGCGAATCTTGCGCCATCGTTATGCAAGATTGTGCGGATCGTGCCGAAATTGCGGCTGCGATGCGTCGTGCCGGCGCCCTGCGGAAAAACCAAGATTCGCGCCTATCGCGCTACTCAGCAAAATGCTGTTGCTACCCTTACTGCTTAGCGGCCATTTGTGCCAAGCCGAAGCGGCCAGCGAAGCGGCGGTGAAAGTGGCGTTTTTATATAATTTCTTTAAGTTTATCGAATGGCCGGAGTCGGCAACCGCGCCGAATCGTTATACCTTGTGCCTGAGCAGTCATACCGATTTCGGCGACCATTTGTTGATGTTGGAAGGCAAAACGGTGAACGGCAAGCCCTTGGATATCGTCCGCAATATAGCAGCCAAAGATTTGAAGTCCTGCCATCTGATCTTTATCGATACCGCCGACAATCCGGGCGATTATGCACGCGAATTAAAAGGCTCGCCGGTGGTCAGCGTCAGCGACAAATCAGGGTTTATCAACCAGGGCGGCACCATAGGTTTGATTCAGGACGGCAATCGGCTCAGCTTTGAGATTAACTTAGAAACCGCCAATGCCGGCAACACGCGAATCAGCGCCCAGCTGCTGAAACTGGCTAAAAACATTTTGGCCGGTAAATAAGCCCGCATGCAGACGACATCTCAACGCCACCCATGATTCGCGACAAACTGGCCAATCTGCCGATGACCTACAAGCTGCAACGCTTGCAAGCCATCACCTTGGCATTGGCTCTGCTGTTTACCTTGTTAATTACCAGCATGACGCATATCTGGCAGGAGCGGCGAGAACTGTCAATGGAGGTGCGTTCGCTCGGCAAAATGATCGGTTTTAATGCCAACGCCGCGCTGCTGTTTGGCGACACCAAAACCGGCACCGAGATTCTGGCAACATTACGCGGCAAATCCGAAATCATCTCCGCGCAGCTCTACAAAAACGACGGCGAAATTTTCGCCCATTACCCCGCCAAGGCCGCACCGGACAGTTTCCCCGCCACCTTGGGCGATGCGGAACAACAACAACGCAATCAGGGCCTGCGGATATTGAGCCAGGTAATTTTGAACCCCTTACCGGACGATAACGGCGACGTGATCGGCACCTTGCGCTTGCAGCTCGACTTAAAGCCCATGTGGCGTATGGTGATTATTAGTCTGGGCCAAATTTTTTTGGTGATGGTGGTGTCGTTTATTCTGGCGGTATTTTTCGGACGACGCCTCGCGGAATCGATTGCCGCGCCGCTGATCCGTTTGTCGTCCTTGGCCAAACAGGTATCCAGGGACAACAACTACATGGTACGCGCCCAAGGCGAAGGCGAGGACGAAATCGGCGAATTGGTAAGAAGCTTCAACCAGATGATAGAGCGGGTACAACAACGCGATGCCGAACTGGAAAATCAGCGCGGCAACCTGGAAAAACAAGTCGATCTACGCACCGCCGACCTGCGTCAGGCCGTCGTCGATGCCCAAGCCGCCAATATCGCCAAGTCGCAATTTCTGGCAACCATGAGCCACGAAATCCGCACACCGATGAACGGTGTGCTGGGCATGACCGAATTACTGTTGGGCACTGACCTGGACACCACGCAACGCCAATACGCGGAAACCGTGTTCAGTTCCGCCGATTCACTGTTGACAGTAATCAACGACATTCTGGATTTTTCAAAAATCGAAGCTGGCAAACTGGAGCTGGAGGAAATCGATTTTAACTTGATCAATATCACCGACCAACTCGCAGCCTTATTCTTCGAACGCGCCAGCAGCAAAAATATCGAACTGGTTTGTACCGTCGACAACCGGGTGCCGCGCGACGTGAGAGGCGATCCTTATCGCTTACGGCAAATACTTACCAACTTGTTATCCAACGCCATCAAATTTACCGAAGCCGGCTCGGTGAAAATGCAGGTCAACGTTGCCGCCCCGGATCGCTGCCAGTCGGCCGACAGCATGTGTCTGGAGTTTTGCATCAGCGATACCGGCATCGGCATCCCCCCGGACACCCAAGCCCGTTTATTCAAATCCTTCAGTCAAGCCGACGGCTCCACGACCCGCAAATACGGCGGCACCGGCCTGGGATTGGCGATCAGCAAGGAACTGAGCGAATTGATGGGCGGCAATATCCAGGTGCAAAGCAGCGCGAACAGCGGCTCGGTATTCACCCTACACATCCCGCTCCGCCAAGCTAACGAAGCCCTGCCCGCGACCTTGCCCGGCAACGATCTGCAAGGCAAACAGGTCTTACTGGTGGAAGATAACGCCACCAATGCGAAAATCCTGGAAAATCACTTGACCGATTTTGGGATGTTTACCCGCGTCGCCAAAAATGGCGCACATGCCCTGGAGATTCTCGATCAGTCGGCACACTTGGGTCTATTTTTCGACATTGCCGTGCTGGACATGAAAATGCTAGGCATGAACGGCGTCGAATTAACCCAACGAATTCGTATCGACTGGCGATTTGCCAGTATCCGCATCGTCATCATCACCTCCAGCAACGACGAAGACGTATTAGCTAAGATTCGCGGCAGCGCCTGCGACCTCTACCTCCACAAGCCTATACACAGGCGCACCCTGCAAGATGCGCTGCTCGGGTTAATGTCGCAAAAACCGCAATCTATCAGTGTGCCGGCCTCGGCCCCTAGAACAATTCGAATCCTGCTGGCCGAGGACAATCCGGTTAACCAGAAAGTGTGCAGCGCCATGTTGCGCCAGCTAGGCTACACCCTGTCGCTGGCGAATAACGGCCGGGAAGTGCTGGACATTATCAGCCGCGAGCCTGTCGATCTAATCCTGATGGATTGCATGATGCCTGTCATGGATGGTTACACCGCAACCCAACACATCCGCAATCGGGAAAGCAACCGCAATTTGCCTCGAATCCCCATCATCGCCCTCACCGCCAACGCCATGGAAGGTGATCGCGAACGCTGTTTGCAGTCCGGCATGGATGATTATCTTAGTAAACCGTTTTTACAAAAAACCTTGCAAGACAAAATCCAGGCATTGGTAGCCCCGCTACCCACAGCAACCATCAATAAACCCGCACCCGAGATTAAATCGATTGACGCAACCCTCGACCCGTCCGCGCTGAATACCTTACGGGAAATTGGCGGCAGCGCGCTGGTCGAGGATGTATTGGCCTTGTTTGGGACGAATGCCGAGCAACATATCGCGATACTCCGCTCCGGCCTGCTGGACCGCAATACGGAAACAGTGCGGCATGCCGCGCATAGTTTAAAATCGGCCGCCGCCAACATTGGCGCACTAAACTTGGCGGAACAGGCTCGTGCGCTTGAAAATGCGGCACGGAACAACACTTTGCAATTCGATAGCCGGGTTGCCGAATGCCTGCAAACAGAATATAAAGAAATCCTCCAGCGGCTTTCGCAACTCAAACTTTCATAATGGCACGATTACCTGCACGCAGCCTGATTTTAGCGATAGACGACGACGATATGGTGCGTCTGATGTTGCAAGAAATTCTGCAAAGAGAAGCGTTTGATGTCATTTGCGCGGCTAGCGGCAAGCAAGGCTTGGCATTGGCAGCCAGCGAACGGCCCAATCTGGTATTACTGGACGTTATGTTGCCGGACCTCAACGGCTTCGACTGCCTGCAAGCTATCAAAAACATGCCCGGCAACAGCTTGTTGCCCGTAGTGATGCTGACCGGCATGGACGACCTGGAATCGGTCAATCGCGCCTTTCAATTGGGCGCGACCGACTTTATCCCAAAACCGCTCAATTGGCCGACCCTGCCACACCGCTTACGTTACTTGCTGCGCTCGGTTGCAACGTTAGAGGAACTGGCCAGAAGCGAAGCCGAACTGCGCCAAGCGCAAAAAATAGCGCAACTGGGCAGTTGGTACTGGTCTGTCGCCGACGACAATATGCAATGGTCGGACGAAGTCTTTAATATCCTCGACACCAATCGGTCATCGTTCGAACATAAATGCCGCGACTTATACAAATCCGTGCTGCAATCGGAAGTCGGCAAGCTGCAACAATCCATCGATCTTTGCGTAAAAAACCAGCGCAGTTTTCGCCTGGAATTACCGGTTACTCATCAGGATGGCGCTAATCATCTGATTCATATTCAAGGCAAACCCGTGATCGACGATGGGCAGGTAAGCCATATTCACGGCACTCTGCAAGATATAACCGAACGCCGTCACATAGAAGAACGGGTCCGGCTTTTATCCTACTACGACCCGCTTACCGGCCTGCCCAACCGGACGCTGTTCAAAGAAGTTCTGGCGCAAGCGATGTCCTACTGCACGCGCTACGGCACGGTAATTTCAACTTTATTTATCAGTATCGATCGTTTCAAACGCATCAACGAGACACTCGGGCCGAAAATCGGCGATCAGGTGTTGAAATTGTTCGCCGAGCGTTTACTGGCCGAAATTAGAGATTGCGACTACATCTCCATTAACGCCGATTACGAACTGGCGGACATGACTGTCTCCCGGCTGGGCGGTAACGAATTTACAGTGTTACTGAATCATATCGAGGACACGCGCGATAGCGTCAAAGTGGCTAAGCGGATTTTTCAGATAATGCAGCACGCTTTTCCGGTGGAGAACACGGAGCTGTTTCTGGGCATCAATATCGGCATCGCCGTCTATCCGGGGGACGGCCAGGATGAAGACAGTTTCATCAAAAACGGCGAGTTTGCGATGAACCATGCCAGCGAACACGGCCATAATAATTATCAGTTTTTCAGTAAATCGCTAAATGTTGCCGCCTTTCATAAACTGGCAATGGAAAACAGCCTGCGCAGGGCCATAGAACGCCATGAATTAAAGCTTTACTATCAGGCCAAAATCAATATCCGCCGTCAACAAGTCGTTGGTTGCGAAGCCTTGATTCGCTGGCAGCACCCGGAGTTGGGTTTAATAGGCCCCTCGCAGTTTATTCCGATTGCCGAAGATTCCGGCTTGATTGCCCAAATCAGCGATTGGGTGCTGGAAAATGCCAGCCGGCAAACTTTGAACTGGCAACAATCGGGACTTTGTCAGGGATTAGTCATGGCGGTTAACGTTTCCGCCACCCAATTCAGACAATACGGCTTCGGCAATCATGTCCGCGAAGTGCTATCCAAGATTGGCCTGAAACCGCGTTATCTAAAGCTGGAACTGACCGAAACCATTTTGCTCGACCACATCGACGACGCGTTGATCACGTTGCGGGAATTGCAAGCTCTGGGCGTCAAAATCAGTATCGACGATTTCGGCACCGGCTATTCGTCCTTGTCTTATTTAAAAAAACTGCCCATTTCCGAGTTGAAAGTCGATCATTGCTTCGTCCGCGATCTTCCGCATAATGAAGACGATATGGCCATTACCGCGGCGATACTGGCGCTGGCCGATGCGTTATCGCTGGAAGTCGTCGCGGAGGGCGTAGAGAATGAAGACCAGGCCAATTTCCTACTGGATAGCGGTTGCGACGTAGTACAAGGGTTTTTATACAACAAGCCCATGCCTGCCGATGAGTTTGCAGCATTTGTACGTGCATTCAATGCGCAACGCTTGTTAGCCGACAAAGTCTGACATGTCCGCCAAGCCGCGCATCCTGTTAGTCGACGACGATCCGATGGTCCGTCTGCTGGTCAGGCAAATGTTGCAAGCCGACGGCTACGAACTGATCGAAACCGAAAACGGCCGAGCCGGACTGGAACAATTTATCGCAGCGGAGCCGGATTTGGTTCTGCTGGACGTGATGATGCCGGAGATGGATGGTTTCACTTGCTTGCAAGGCATGCGTGCCGCCAGCGACAAAAATGTACCGATTGTCATGATGACGGCTATCGAGGATACGCAAGCAGTGGAAGACGCCTTTCGGCTGGGTGCTACCGATTTTATCGGCAAACCCATCCAATGGCCACTGTTGCCGCACCGCATCAGCTATGTGTTGCGTTCGCACCGCACCACGCAAAGCCTTATAGAGCAACAAAGTCTACTCAAGCAAAGCGAACAACGCTTCCGGGATTTGGTGGAAAGCATCGGTAACGAGTACTTTCTGTATTCCCACGATACCGAGCGTATTTTTACTTATCTAGGTCCTTCGGTGGAGCATATCCTCGGCTATAAACCCGACGAACTATATTGCGACTGTTTCGATATCGCGACCAACAACCCGATCAATCGGCTTGCCAGAACCTACACCGAGCAATGCCTGGCGGGCATCAAACCACCGAACTACGAAGTGGAAGTGCGTAGTAAGGATGGCAGTCTGCGTGTGCTCAGCCTAAATGAGTCACCTATGCTCGACGATCACGGTCGTGTGGTTGCAGTGAACGGCCTGGCGCACGACATCACCGAAATGCGCAGCACACAGCAAGCCCTTGCCGATAGCGAGGAACGCTTGCGGCTGTCCATGCAGGCAGCCAAACAAGGTTTTTATGATCTCAATCCACAAACCGGAAATATGATCACCAACGCGGAATACGCCAGCATGCTCGGCTACGACCCCGCGAGTTTCGACGCTACTATCGACAGCTGGATAATGCGCTTGCATCCTGATGACCGGCAACGCGTTTCCGACACTTACCAGCAGTACATCGCCGGAGAACTGGCAGAATATCGTCTGGAATACCGGCAGCGTTGCGCCGACGACAGTTGGAAATGGATATTATCGATAGGCAGTATCGTCGAGCGCGACGCCAATAATCAGCCGGTGCGCATGCTGGGCACCCACACCGACATCACCGACAGTAAAACGGCAGCCGAACGTCTGAATTTGCTGGCCAAAGTGTTCGAAAACAGCGGCGAGGCCATTTTCCTGTGCGATCCGGATACCCGCATCGTGTCCAGCAATCAGGCCTACACGACTATTACCGGTTACAGAGCCGAAGAAGTGCTACAGCAAACGCCCTCAATTCTCGATGCGCGTCATCTTGACCTCAACCACTATCAACGCATCTGGCAGGCCTTGCGCGAAAACGGCTACTGGCAAGGCGAAATTTGGGATACCCGCAAGAACGGCGAGACCTATCCGGCGTGGCTGGGTATTTCCGCGATGTACAACACCCATGGCATCATCAGCCATTACATCGGCATTTTTTCGGACATTACCGAGCGCAAGGCCGCCGAAGCCCAGATCGAATATCTGGCACGTCACGATCCGCTCACCAATCTGCCCAATCGCACCTTATTGCGCGACCGCTTCGACCAGGCCATGGCCCATGCCGTGCGTAACAACACCCTGGTTGGCCTACTGTTTCTGGACCTGGATCATTTTAAAAATATTAACGATACGATGGGGCACGACGTCGGCGACCGCTTGCTGCAAGGCATAGCAGAGCGCCTGGTGCAATGTGTGCGCGAGGTGGACACGGTTTGCCGGCAAGGCGGCGATGAATTCATCATTATCCTCACCGACATTCCCGACATCGACGCGATCACGCAAATTGTGCTGAAAATTCTCGATCAACTGACACAACCCTTTGTCATCGAAGGTGTTACCCTTTGCACCTCCTTCAGCATAGGCGTCAGTTTATACCCCAATGACGGCCTGAATTTTCACGGTTTACTCAACAAAGCCGACACGGCGATGTATTCGGCAAAAAACGAAGGCCGCAATACCTTCCGCTTCTTTTCCAACGATATGAACCTGGCTTCAATCGAGCGGATGAATATCGAGAATGGCCTACGTATGGCCTTGAAGCGCAAAGAACTTCGCTTGCATTATCAGCCGCAATATTCCATACACAACAATACGGTGATCGGTGCGGAAGCCTTGCTGCGCTGGCAACCGGAAAACAGTCCGATGATTCCGCCGGCCAAGTTCATTCCTATCGCCGAAGACAATGGCATGATCGTACCGATAGGCGACTGGGTATTACGCGAAGCCTGTAAGCAAAACAAGATTTGGCACGACGCCGGCGTGAAACTGCTGGTTACCGTCAACATCTCCGCCCTACAGTTTAAACGCGGCAACTTACTGGAATCGGTGCAAAGCGCGCTGGCTGAATCCGGCCTGGAACCGCATTATTTAGAGTTGGAATTAACCGAATCGGTATTGATGTTCGACACCAATGCTGTCATCAATACGATTGCCCAGTTGCGCGCCTTGGGGGTGAGCTTTGCCATCGATGATTTCGGCACCGGTTATTCCTCACTGAGTTATTTAAAGCGCTTTGCGGTGAACAAACTAAAAATCGATCAATCGTTTATCCGGGATTTAACCTCAGGCAAAGCCGAAGACACCGCTATCGTCAAAGCCATCCTGCAATTGGGCGATACGTTGGGCCTGCTGACCTTGGCCGAAGGTGTGGAAACCAAGGAGCAAGCCGAGCAACTGCATCTACTCGGTTGCCGTAAAGCGCAGGGGTTTTATTGGAATCAACCCTTGCCCGCCGACGAATTCTCCCAGCTGTTTACGCCTGATTATCCAAAACCGCCTGGTTAAAATAACTGCCATACCGGCGCCGCGCCGTCCGGCAAGGCCGCCAGACGCCCCAGTTCCAACCATTGATTACCCGGCGCATGAAAATCCGAACCCATCGACGCATGCAATTGATGTTTGCTGGCGTGCAAATAACTTAAGCGAATATCGTCGATGCTGGCCCGCCCGGTCACCACTTCTATACCCTGCCCCCCCGCCGCTTTGAAAGCGATTAAGGCCTTGTTGATCCATTTGCCGCTAAGTTTGTAACGCAGGGGATGCGCCAACACCGCCACGCCGCCTGCCGCCCGTATCCAGCCGACGCAATCGGCCAGACTGGCCCAAACAGTCGGCACATAAGCGGGCTTGCCCTTGCTCAAATAACGATCAAAAGCGTCCTGCTGGGTTTCAACAAAACCTTGATTAACCAGAAAATCGGCAAAATGCAGGCGGGTGATTTCGCCGTTACCGGCGATTTGTCTTAAAGTTGGGTAGGCATCGACTATGCCCTTCTTCGCTAGCTTTTCGGCAATTTTTTGCGCGCGTTGGTCGCGAATCAGTTGTTGCTTGGCAATACCTTCGAGTAAACCCGGATGCTGCGGATCGATGTTCAAACCGACAATGTGCAAACAATGGCTTTCAAAACTGGCCGACAATTCGATGCCGGGAATCAAGCGGATGCCCGCTTGTGCGGCGGCTTGATTAGCCTCGTCTAAGCCGGCAGTCGTGTCGTGATCGGTCAGGGCTAGTGCGGTAACACCCTGTTGTTGGGCGCGCAGCACTAGCTCGGTGGGCGACAAAGCGCCGTCGGACGCCGTGGAATGACTGTGTAAATCGTATAATTCCGACACTATTGGTAATCACCGTAAAGTTTGGCGTACAAGCCGTTTTGTTGTATCAAGGAATCGTGTTTGCCTTGTTCGCAAATCTGGCCTTGTTCGAAGACATACACATGATCGGCCTGTTTCACGGCACTCAGTCTATGAGCAATAATGATGGTCGTGCGGCCTTCCAGAAAGGTGCTCAAGGCTTGGTGCAGTTTATACTCGGTTTCGCTATCCAACGCCGACGTGGCTTCGTCGAGAATCACCACCGCCGGCTGGCTGACTATCATCCGGGCGATGGCCAGCCGTTGTCGTTGGCCGCCGGATAAACGCATGCCTTGTCTACCCACCACAGTATCCAACCCTTGCGGCTGTTCCTCGACGGTGAGCTTCATTTGCGCAATCTCCAAGGCCCGCCACAGTTCCGGGTCGGCAATCTCCCGGCCCAAGGTCAGGTTGGCGCGTATCGTATCGTTTAACAAAGCCGGATGCTGCAATACTGTGGCGACGTGCTCGCGCACGACGTCCAAGCCTATCCGATCCAGCGGTACACCGTCGAAATAAATCATGCCGCTGCCCGGCGGATATAGACCGATCAGGGTTTGTGCCAAAGTAGACTTGCCGCCGCCGCTGGCTCCGACCAATGCAATTTTCTCGCCGGCCGGTATGGTCAGATTAATACCGTTCAGTACCGGTTCGTCCTTATAACTAAAATGCAGATTCTTAACGCTGACCGACACGGTTTTACGCCCGGTAAACGGGTTTTGCAAATGCGGATAATAGGGTTCGCGCTGCAACAGGGTCAGCTGATTAACGCGGGCCAGCGCGGCTTTGGCGGCATAAAAAGACTGCTGAATACTCAGAATCTCCTGCACCGGCGCCATCATGAACCACAGATAACCGAATACCGCCAACATCTCGCCTATGGTCAGATTGGAATACAACACCATCAGCATCGCGGTGGCGCGGAAGATATCGAAGCCAAATAAGAAGGTCAAAAAGCTTAGACGCACCGTCGCGTCGCTTTTCCAGGCATAGATGGTTGAATGATTTTTTACCGCCAGCGCGCTGCCGATTAACTGCCGGCAATAGTGCTCTTCGCGGTTGCTGGCGCGGATTTGATGGATCGCTTCCAGCGTTTCGCTCAAAGCTTGCTGGAATATCGCGTAGGCCTTGTTTTCGTTGGCTTTTAATTCCTTGACCCTGGAGCCCACCGCCCTGGCCAGATAAATCACCAGCGGATTTAAAAAGATAATGAACAAACCCAACTGCCAATGCATCCACAGCAGAATCAATGCCGTGCCGAACACGGTCAGGACCGCCACCAATAATTTGCTGATCGTGGTGCCGATAAAATTATCCAGCGTGTCCAAGTCGGTCACCATGTGCGAGCTGACCGTACCGCTGCCCAGGCTTTCATATTCGGACATCGAAATGTGTTGCAAGTGCTTCACCAAACTCTCGCGGATACGAAAGATCACATCCTTGGCAATATTGGAAAACTGCCTGGTCTGCATAATGTTAAGAATCAAGGCAAACAAGCGCAACAGCAAGCTGACCAGCAAAATAATGGCAATATAAACAATGGGTTGCCGCCACTCGCCCGGTAGCCAGGGGTTGAGACTATTCAGCACTACGCCCGGATGGTTGAGCAAAACCTCGTCTACCAATAATGGCATCAATAAGGGCACCGGTACGCTGGCAACGGTTGCCAATATGGCGACTAAATGCCCGTTGATCAGTTGCTTTTTATGCTGCTTAGCGATGCTGTAGATGTACTGCCAGGAATATTCGGCTTGCGCCGCGCGGTGTGATGTTTTCAAGGTAATGAAACAAATTCGATGAAGTTTAACGATTATAATGGCCCGACCCACTTTGCAAAAACTTCTTGCATAGGGTTTAGTCTCGGCTGTCGTGGAAATTGATATGCATGTTATCCCGTGTTTTTTAATGCTTGCCGCTCTGACCGGCGTTTTGCCGAACAGTGCCCAGGCGGATGAAATCTCCTTAGCCGCCCAACGTCAGCAATTTTTGCGCGCCGAGCAAGCGCTTGACCAGAATCGCGATGCCGAATATTTCGCGCTGGCTTCTGGCCTGAAAGGCTACCCGCTGTATCCTTATCTGCAATACCAATGGCTAAAAAATCATCTGGATGCCGATACCGACATCAAACAGTTTTTAAACGACCACGCCGCCAGCCGTTACGCGGCGGGGCTACGGCAAAAGTGGTTGCTGGCTTTAGGCAAAAAGCAACAGTGGCTAGTGCTGTTGAACTATTACCAAGGCAGTGACGATCCCGAGCTGCAATGCTACGTTGGCCTGGCTCAATTCCAAACCGGCCAAACTTTGGAAGCATTCAATCAAGCCCGCGCCTTATGGTTAAGTGGTAAAACGCAACCGGATAACTGCAATGCCTTGTTCGATGTTTATAAAACATCGCCGTATTTTAATAATGAACTGATAAACCAACGATTTCACGCCGCACTCAAACGTGACAACCAAAGCCTGGCAAGCTCCTTGACCCGTTTCTTCAGCGGCCCGGAACTCAATCTGGCCAACACCTGGTTAAAACTGCACCGGCAGCCTGAAAGCGTTGCATCGGAGACTGGCTGGCGCGAATACCCCGAACAAGCGGGCGAGTTGTTTGCCCATGCGATTGATCGCTGGTTGGAAACCAACGTTGAAGCGGCCATGACGGCTTGGGACAGTAATAAATCGCAAATCGCCATCGCGCCAACAACGGCCGCTTTTATCGAAAAACGCATAGCTATCGCGTTGGCCTTAAAACACGACAGTCGCGCCTACGAACGTTTGTCGCGACTGGAAAATAGCGACGAGTCGGCGCGGGAATGGCGGGTCAGAGCCGCATTGAACACACAAAACTGGCCAGATGTCGCTACCGCGATTGCCGGCCTGAACGACGAAGAAAAATCTCGGGAAAAATGGCAGTACTGGCAAGCTCGCGGTTTGGCGGAAACAGGCCAGAGCGCAGCAGCTAATACCTTATTTCAACAGCTGGCAAAAAATCGCAGTTTTTACGGTTTTCTGGCGGCCGGCAAATTAAGGCAAGCCATCGAGCTAGTCGATAGACCGTTGGCGGTATCCATCGAGGACCTCGAGACTTTACAAAATCGACTGGATTTTCAGGTGTTTTCTGAACTACTGGCTATCGACAGAAAACCGGAAGCCAAACGCCAATGGTGGTACGCGATAGCCAAACTCGACAGTAGTCAATTACCAGTGGCCGCAAAACTGGCACAACAAGCGAATTGTCCGGCCCTGGCAATTGCCACGATAGCCAAGGCCAACCATTGGGATGATGTGAATCTGCGCTTTCCGTTGGCATATGTCCAGCCAATCCAAAGCAACGCAGCCGTGCAACAATTGGATCCGGGTTTAATTTTGGGTTTGATCCGCCAGGAAAGCGCGTTCGATGAATTGGCCGACTCGCCGGCTGGCGCTAAAGGTTTGATGCAGATCATGCCGAACACCGGCCGGCAAATCGCCGCCGACTTGCGCGATAGTTGGGATAGCGATTACAGCCTGTTTAAACCCGAGCTCAACGTCAAATACGGCGCGTTTTATTTCAAAAAACTCCTGCGCCAATTCAATGGCCACGTCGCATTGGCTACCGCTGCCTATAATGCCGGTGCCAACAAAGTGAAGCGCTGGCTGCCGGAAAACCGCGCGTTGCCGGCCGACATCTGGATCGAAACCATACCTTATAAGGAGACACGGGGTTATGTCGCGTCAGTGTTGATGTATAGCTTGATCTACCAGCAGCGCCTGCAACGCGACAGCTTAAAGATCGACGATCTAATGCGTGAGGTAATGCCCGGCTAAAAATTGAGCTGATTTTTTAAGCCGATTATTAGATAATGCCGCAGTTTTTGAACCCACCAACCAGGTAAAAATCAAGATGGAGAAGCAGCACAGTTTCACGCGCGACGAATTATTAATGTCTGGCCGAGGCGAATTATACGGTCCGACCAACGCGCAGCTACCGCTTCCCAACATGCTGATGATGGACCGCATCGTCCATATTTCCGATGAAGGCGGCAAATACGGCAAAGGCGAAATCATTGCCGAGTTGGATATTACGCCCGAATTATGGTTTTTCGACTGCCATTTTCAAGGCGACCCGGTCATGCCTGGCTGTCTTGGTTTAGACGCGATGTGGCAATTGGTCGGTTTCTATTTATGTTGGCTCGGCGGGCCCGGCAAAGGCCGTGCGCTAGGTTGCGGCGAAGTTAAATTCACCGGTCAGGTGCTACCGACAGCCAAAAAAGTCACTTATAAAATCGACTTGAAACGTGTGATTTTACGCAAGCTGGTCATGGGCATCGCCGATGCCACGATGGAAGTCGATGGCAAACAAATCTACGAAGCGACCGATTTGCGAGTCGGCTTGTTTACGTCCACCCAAGATTTCTAAGGAAACCATCATGAAACGCGTAGTGGTAACAGGTTTAGGGATAGTTTCCAGCATCGGCAACAACCGTGACGAAGTGGTCGATTCCTTGAGAACCGGCCGTTCCGGGATCGTTCACGCGCCGGTCTATGCAGAGATGGGCTTTCGCAGCCATGTGCACGGCCCGGTCAACATTGATCTGGATGAAGCGATAGACCGTAAAGTTAAACGTTTTATGGGCGACGGCGCAGCTTATAACTATTTGGCTATGGAACAAGCTATCGCCGATTCCGGCTTGGAAGAGTCGCAAATATCTAATGTCCGCACCGGCTTAGTGATGGGTTCCGGCGGACCATCAACCTCCAATTTGGTGGATTCAGCCGACATTCTCCGCTCCAAAGGCGTAAAAAAAGTCGGTCCGTACATGGTGACACGCGCCATGTCCAGTACCAACACGGCCTGCCTGGCCACGCCTTTCAAAATCAAAGGCGTCAATTACTCCATCAGTTCCGCTTGCGCGACTAGCGCCCACTGCATCGGCCACGCGATGGAATTGATTCAATTGGGCAAACAAGACATCGTTTTCGCCGGCGGCGGCGAAGAATTGCACTGGACTATGTCCGTGATGTTCGACGCGATGGGCGCACTATCGTCAAAATATAATGACACGCCAGCCACGGCCTCGCGCCCCTACGACGAAACCCGCGACGGCTTCGTCATCTCCGGCGGCGGCGGCGTGCTGGTAATCGAAGAACTGGAACACGCCAAAGCGCGCGGCGCAAAAATATATGCCGAGTTGGTCGGCTATGGCGCCACGTCCGATGGCTACGACATGGTACAGCCTTCCGGCGAAGGCGCGGTGCGTTGCATGCAACAGGCCTTGGCTACCGTGCATGACAAAATCGACTATATCAACGCGCACGGCACCAGCACCCCGGTAGGCGATACCCGTGAACTGGAAGCGATGCGCGAAGTATTCGGTGCCGATGGCGTACCAGCCGTTAGCTCAACCAAATCCCTGACCGGACATGCTTTGGGTGCAGCCGGCGTCAACGAAGCCATTTATTCCATACTGATGATGGAAGAAAATTTCCTGAGCGCGTCGGCCAATATCAACCAGCTTGACCCTGGTGCGACGGGCATTCCAATTGTTAGAGAATATCGGGATAACGTCACGCTCAACACCATCATGTCCAACAGCTTCGGTTTCGGCGGCACTAACGCCACGCTGATTTTCCAACGCTATAACGGCTAATTTAAGCGCGGCTAACCTGCCCTTTAGCCGCCTTTTCCAACATCCATGTCAGATCCAGAACACAAATCCCGTACCCAGTTTAACAAACTGCAAAAACGCCTAAGACGCTGCGTTGGCGAAGCCATCGCCGACTTCAATATGATAGAGCCCGACGATAAGTTGATGGTATGCCTGTCCGGCGGCAAAGACTCTTACACGATGTTGGACATTCTGCTGAATTTGCAGAAAACCGCGCCGATTAATTTCGAGATAATTGCCGTCAATCTGGATCAGAAACAGCCGGGCTTCCCTGAACATGTTCTGCCCGAATATCTGCAATCGATAGGCGTGCCCTACCACATCATCGAACACGACACCTACAGCATCGTCAAACGCATCATCCCTGAAGGCCAAACCACCTGCAGCCTATGTTCCCGGCTGCGGCGCGGCACTTTGTATGGATTTGCCAAGGAACATAAGATCACTAAGATCGCCCTAGGCCATCACCGCGACGACATCATCGAGACTTTCTTCCTGAACATGTTCTACGCCGGCAAATTAAAAGCCATGCCGCCGAAACTGCTCAGCGACGATAAACAAAACATCGTGATTCGTCCGCTAGCTTACTGCCGGGAAAAAGACATCAACCGCTTCGCAGCGTTCAAGCAATTCCCTATCATCCCCTGCAATCTGTGTGGTTCTCAAGAAAACCTGCAACGCAAGGCGATGAAGCAAATGCTGAACGGTTGGGATAAACAATTCCCCGGCCGTATCGAAACCATTTTCGCCAGCCTGCAAAATATCGCACCTTCGCAAATGGCCGACGCCAGCTTGTTCGATTTTGCCGGCCTGCGCCGCGATCCCGACGCAAGTCTGCCGCGTGTCGTCTCGGACGAAGCAGGACTGGACATCCTCGAACGCTAACCACGGAACGCAACGATGAAAAACACAATTTTGGTGACGGGCGGTGCGGGCTATATTGGTAGCCACACCTGCGTAGAGCTATTGAATAACGGTTTCGAGGTCATCGTTGTCGACAACCTCAGCAACAGCAAAATCGAATCGCTGAAACGCATCGAAACCATTACCTCGCAAAAACCCGGTTTCTATCAAACCGACATTACCGACCAGAGCGCGCTGCGCGAGATTTTCAAAGCCCATAAAATCGATGCCGTGATCCATTTCGCCGGTCTGAAAGCTGTCGGCGAATCCTGCCAGAAACCCTTGAGCTATTACCGCAACAATATCTACGGCACGCAAGTATTGCTGGAGACTATGCAAGAGTTTGCGGTGAAAAGATTGGTGTTCAGCTCGTCCGCTACCGTTTACGGTGACCCGCACAGCGTACCGATTCTGGAAAGCTTCCCGCTGCAAGCTACCAATCCTTACGGCCGTACCAAACTGTTTATCGAGGAAATCCTGCGCGATGTCAGTAATGCCGATACGTTAAACAACAACAGCCAGCCCTGGCAATTCGCAATACTGCGTTACTTCAACCCCATCGGCGCGCACAGCAGCGGTTTGATCGGCGAAGACCCGAACGGCATCCCCAATAACCTGATGCCGTTTTTATCGCAAGTCGCCATCGGTAAATTGCCGGTCCTATCGGTGTTCGGCAATGACTACCCCACCAAGGACGGCACCGGCGTGCGCGATTACATCCATGTCGTCGATCTGGCGCAAGGCCATATCAAAGCCTTGCAATATCTGCTTGGAAAAACTGCCGATACCGCTATTTGTGATGCGATAAACTTAGGAACCGGCAACGGCTACAGCGTGTTGGACATGGTCAACACTTTTACCGACGTAACCGGTCAGGCTGTGCCCTACAAAATCGCGCCACGCCGAGCCGGTGATGTTGCGGCCTGCTATGCTGATCCAAGCTTGGCTGAAGCAAAAATTGGCTGGAAAGCCGAGCGGGATTTAAAACAAATGATGACCGATACCTGGCGCTGGCAGAAAAACAATCCCAACGGTTACAACTAAACGGGCACCGTAACCAACACCAAACCACCATTCTCAATACGGTTTCTGCCTTTGCGTTTGGCTTCGTACAAGGCAGCATCGGCGGTTTGCACCAATTGCAACGCAATCTCGGTAACCGGTTTTTTTTGTGCCCGGCTGGGTTGATAAGTGGCCACACCAATTGAAATAGTGACCGGTATAGATTGCTCGCCATACTCCACCTGCAAATTGGCAATACTCAAGCGAATCCGCTCGGCAATTTCCGATGCCGTACTTTCGTCGCTTTGCGACAGCAAGGCCACGAATTCCTCGCCGCCGTAACGCGCCAGCACATCGTTATTGCGCAGCAATTTCTTGATGATACCAGCGACGACAGCCAGCACATGATCGCCGGCCTGATGTCCAAAACCGTCGTTGATACGTTTGAAAAAATCGATATCCAGAAATAGACAGGACAATGGCTCCCGATTGCGTTGACTGCGATCCAGCTCCTCCTCTATACGCTGCTCCAAGAAACGGCGATTGTTCACACCGGTCAAGGGATCGACCAAGCTGGTACGCCGCATGGTCTCTACGTTTAAATTGTTTTCCAGACAAATGCTGATCACCGAGGCGATATGCTCGACAAAATCGGTGGCCATGCCTTGCATGAAGCGCTCGTTATGGTAACTACCCAGGTTCAAAGACCCCAAATACCTATCCCGGCGAATCAGCGGCGCAATCACCACAGACGCCGGTTTTTGTTGATTCGATTCGGAGAAAAACTTCTCGCAAATCGTGGTTTGATAGCTGCCCAGAAACGGCTGGTCGGTCAGACCAAAACTATGCCGCAATTGCCATTCGCTACTTGCTAAAAACAGCCCTTCCCTGTCCCGAAAATTATAATTATCCACGTCCAGGTAACTGGCGATCTCGTTTTTAGGGTCAATCAAACACAAGCTGATCACGTCCAAATCGAACAGCGCCTTGGCTTCACCGAGAATGAACTCGATCATTTCCGCCAGCGAACTAAGGCCCAGCAAACGCATTTCGAAGCTTTGCAATCGCTTTAAGGTCAGGCTGTTATGTTGGACGCGGTTGAGCATACCGTCCAAATGACTTTCCAACACTCGCAGATCTGTTGTTATATCCTGTTCCAAACTCAGCCCCACCCGCTTAATCGAGGTGATAAGACTAGCAGTTTTCGCAGGAAAAGTGTGTAGTTGTAGGCACTTCCAGCGCACATCTCCCGTCCACTCTGATTGCAAATAAATCAGGCATTTCACCCATTAAAACGGCATATGCCATACCGGGCCGCCAGGCACTATGCGATTTTGTCTTTAAAAATCAACACATTTGCTTATTGGTTCAAATATTGCTAAGGACCGGTTCTATCGGGTACCTAGCACGTCAAACACGTCTTCGCAATGAACAGACTCACCTTCAACATCGACGATTTATTTTTGAGCCATCGCGATTCGTTGATTCACACTATTTTCGGCATCGTCGGCTGCCCGCAAACCGCCGAAGACCTGGCGCATGAAGCTTACATAAAAATGCTGCACGCCCTAGAAAACCAAGATATAAGCTACCCACGGCCATTTCTGTACCAAATCGCAAAAAACCTGGCACTGGATCATCTACGCAAAGAGCGTGTTCGTCAAAGCGCCGACGACCCAAAAACGGCCGATACGGACGAAGATATATCGCTGCTGGACAATTTGCCGGACGGTACTCCGACGCCCGAGCAGCAAGCGTCCGACCAACAAGAACTGGCATTGATGCTGGCGGCGTTTGAGCAATTACCCGAACGGCGCAGGCAAATTCTGGTGTTGCACAAATTTCACCATTGGAATTACGAGCGGATCGCCGCCTATTACGGCATATCGCGTAGCGCGGTAGAGAAGAATGTACAGGCAGCTCTAACTCATTTATTAGCCAGCCGGCAAGACTAGCCGTAACCTTAGGCCATACTGATTTTCCTTAACACAGCACCAATACTGATAAAATTCGCCCCAATACCTAACCCGCCAACCGCCATGCCTTTACGTTTTGATCAGGAAGTTCCATCGCTGGGTAATGTCCAAGATCAAGCACTTGCCTGGTTTGCCCGCTTACAAGACCATAAAACCGGTGCGGCCGATCAAGCCGAGTTTGCCTGCTGGTTAGCCGCCGACCCCACGCATCAAACCGCTTACGACAAAGTTGTACAACTCTGGCAATCACCGGCATTTAACGGGGCCCTAAGCCAATACGCCAGTATCCCACTTCGGCCGCCCGCACAGCATAAATCGACAATTAGGCGCTGGGCTACAGCCGCCAGCATTACCTTAATTTGCGGCTGGTTCCTGGCTTCAACTGACTGGTTGCAACGCTGGCAAGCAGACATTATCACCGCCACCGGCGAACAGCGCCGCGTAATACTGGCGGACGGTTCCGCGCTGGTTCTTAATACCGACAGCGCCGTAAAACTGGATTACGCCGGCCCACAACGCGGCGTAACTTTATTAAGCGGCGAAGCGTATTTTGAGGTACAAGCTGACAAAGACCGGCCGTTTATTGTGACGACAGAACACGGAACAGTGCGTGTGGTCGGCACCCGCTTCAGCGTCAAAACCGGCAAAACGACCCAGGTGAATGTCGAAAGTGGTTTAGTGATTTGTAGCGCCGAAAATGGGCAAAACCGGCAATTAAGCGTCGGCCAACATACCGAAATTAAGCCCCAAAGCGTTGCGGATATCAGCAACATAGATACCGGTAAAACCTTTGCCTGGCTAAAAGGCCGCCTGATATTTCAAGATCGAACTTTGGCAGATGTGATAAGCGAACTGGATCGCTACCATTCCGGCACCATAATCATCGCCGACACCAAATTGGCAAACATCCGGATAACCGGAAATTACAAACTGGAAGATACCGATAGCCTGCTGCGAACCTTGGCGAACATAACCGGCGCCAAAATCGTGAATATTTCCACTTACCTGACGATATTGAAAAACTAAATCGCCCCCCAACCATTAGGTATTGATTGGAAAATCATTCGCCCGATTCCACAATCTCCGGCCAACGCCCTACTCGCCAATCAAAAAATAATTTTCTCGCCAACTGTGTATTCCTTTTCCTGAAACGTCTCGTTAGCCATGTGCGTTGCAACGCCCTACCAGACAACAATCCAGACAAGGAGTACATATGAAGCCCCCACACCTGCCCCCGCCTTGTGCATTACGCAAACTCAGCATCGCCATAGCCCTGAGTTTGCCCGGCCTGATAAGCATCCCCGCGCAAGCCGCCGAGACCGTCGCCAGCCAACAAGGCAGTCAACGCTTTAATATCCCAGCCCAACCGTTGACTGATGCCATTAACGCCTTTATCAGTAGCAGCGACTGGCAAGTAGGCTATCCCGCAGACCTGGCCAAAAATTGCCTATCCAGCAACCTTAACGGCTACTTCACCCCGCAGCAAGCCCTACACATCTTGCTGCAAGGCACCGGCCTCAACTACCGCATGACCGGTGATAACAAAGCTACGCTGGAAAAGGTGGCCGTTAGTGAACCGCAATCGGCAACGACTATGCCAGCGGTGACGGTGACAGGGAAGGCGGTTTACGATTCGACCGATCCTTACAACCCGGATTACAACCGTACTAGCGCCAGCACGGCCACCAAAACCGACACGCCGATCATGGAAACGCCGTTTTCGGTGCAAATCGTGCCGAAGCAGGTTTTAGAGGATCAACAGGCCGTACGCTTGAAAGACGCGCTGAAGAACGTCAGCGGCGTAATGCCGGGAGGCGAGCAAGGCCGTAGCGACGAATTTATCATTCGCGGCTTTAGAAATAACACGATCTATCGAAACGGTGTTTTATCGCCGGCGTTAGGACAGAGAGTCGGCATGAATCGCCGAGAAACGGCGAATCTGGAAAGAGTCGAAGTGCTGAAAGGTCCGGGTTCGATTCTCTACGGACGAGCGGAACCGGGCGGCATCATGAACGTCGTGACCAAACAGCCGTTGGCGACCCCTTATTATTCGCTGCAGCAGCAATTCGGCTCGTTCGATTTTTATCGCACCACGCTCGATGCCACCGGCCCGATTACCAAAGACGACAGCTTGCTGTACCGATTCAACTTCGCCTATCAGGATTCGAAATCGTTTCGGGAGTTCGTAGGGGACGAGCGCGTGTTTGCGGCACCTGTGCTGCGCTGGAATATCGATCCGCGCACGCAAGTCACTTTCGAATTCGAATATTTAAAGGACGACTATTCTCTGGAACCAGGCATTCCCAATGTAGGCAACCGTCCGGCACCGTTACCGCGCGAGCGTAATTTATCGGAGCCTTATACAAAACGCAGCAAGGAATTCATGCTGGCTAGCATGAATTGGTCGCATGAATTCAATGACAATTGGACTTTACGCCATCGTTTCAGCTACGAAAATTTCGAAAACCAGCATACCGGCTTGTTCTTTCTAGGCAATGTCTCCGCGAACGGTACAATCAACCGCCGTTTTTTTGTCGACAACTTCCCATCGCAGCGCTATTTCAACAATGTAGATCTCACCGGAAAGTTCGAGACATTTGGGTTCAAACATACCTTACTTCTCGGCGGCGATTATTTTCGCGCCGACGATCAGATTACTCAAATTGGCGTCGCTGCTCCGGCTATCAATATCTACAATCCTGTCCATAGTCCCCTGCCGCCGCTGCCAGCTCCCACTTTTGGCGACAAAACCACCGCTTGGTACGGGCTTTTTCTTCAGGATCAGATCGAACTGCCGTTCAACGTCCACGTTTTGGGAGGACTTCGTTACGACAACGCAACGGTCGATAACAACCTACTAGGCCGCACCGTTTCCGACGACGACCGAGTCAGTCCTCGCGGCGGTGTACTCTGGCGCCCTCTGAAATGGTTATCGCTATACGGTAGTTACACGGAGAACTTCAGCCAGTCGAATAGCCAGTTTAGGACGGACGGCGTCATTCTGCCACCGGAAACGGCCCAGCAATGGGAAACCGGGGTAAAAACCGAGTTTTGGGATGGCCGTTTATCGGCGACCTTGGCGTATTTCGACTTGACCAAACAGAACGTGCCCGTATTCGACCCTCTGAATCCCTTGGTGCCAAAAACGGCCGGCGAAGCCGAAAGCCGCGGTCTGGAATTCGACCTATCGGGCGAAGTTTTGCCGGGTTGGCGAATCATCGGTGCTTATTCGTATCTGCCGTTTGCCAAGATCACCAAAGATGTCGCAGCAGGTGGGGGTATTGGCAATACCGGTAAGCGTCTGGTGCTCGATCCGCGTCATTTTGGCAGCTTGTGGAATACCTACGAATTCCAGACCGGAGATTTGCAGGGGCTTAAATTTGGTGCCGGCGTCACCGCAGTCGGCCAACGGCAGGGCGATACCGCCAATACTTACCAACTGCCCGGCTATGCCACGCTAAATCTGATGGCGAGCTATTCGATGTCGATCAATTCGGCGAAATTAACTGCCCAAGTTAACGCTGATAATCTGTTGGACAAGCACTATTTCGCGGCATCCAATGACGGAAATCAAATATTTTTCGGAGCCCCGCGCACCTTCATGGGGTCGATTCGGGTGGAATATTGAACGACGAGACGGGATATCGGCCTGCGCTCCGCACGGCCGGCACTCACCTGACACACACAAATCAGGCAACAATCTTGTGAGGATTTTCAATGCTTAGCTCGATGGCGATACCGAAAGCCGACACCCGGCTGGTCAAACTCAAAGCCCGCCGCAAACTGTGGCTGGATGCGCATTTATATCTCGGCCTGATTGCCGGTGCGGTATTGACTGTAGTTGGCTTGACCGGCAGTTTTGCTGTTTTCTTTGTGGAATTGCAGGAGATTTTAAACCCGGAGCTTGCTTTAGTTTCAACGCCGGTTGAAGATCGAAAAAAGTTGCATTCCTTGGATGAGATGGTTGCCGCGGCGGAATCCGTCAAGCCGCTGGGCAGCCGATTTTTCAAGCTCTATTACCCCCGCAACCCCGATATCGCCTACAAGTTTTTGTACTTTATCAGGGATGACAAACAAGCGAAAAACGGCGACGGCTATTACATTTTTGTTGACCCTTACACAGCAAAGGTCAACGGCACACAACTGTATTATCTTAAGGATCGATATTGGGGACGGCCTATCGTCGGCTTCATCATGCAATTGCACTGGTGCTTGCTGCAAGGCAGAACCGGTGCCGACATTAACGGTATTTTGGCCGCGATTTCCATCGTTTCCGTATTGACGGGATTGATACTCTGGTGGCCGTTGACCGGAAAATTCAAACAAGCTTTGACCGTTAAACGCAATGCCAGTGTGGTGAGATTTAATTTCGACCTGCATAAAACATTCGGCTTCTATTCGGCTATCGTGCTGCTGCCGGTATTGTTTTCCGGCGTTTATTTTAATCTGCCTGAGCAGGTCAATGTGCTGGTCAAATTGTTTTCTCCGGTCAGCCGTCCGACTGCTTTTAACACTATCCCGGCAGAAATTCGCAGCAAACCGCCGCAAGCCGGACAACAGGCCTTAAGTTTGTCAACCGTGGAAGCCATTGTGCAAGAGCACTACCCCACCGGCCGCTTATGGATGCTTGATGGGCCGAAAAGCCCTGAAGGCGTCTATAAGGTAATGAAGAAGGATGTGACCGAGTTAAGTCACTTTGTCGGTTATCGTGATATTGCCCTAGACCAATACAGCGGCGAGATAGTCAAAGTTTACGATAAAAGCACCGGCAGTAACGGCGATATATTTCTTGACTGGCAATGGCCTCTGCATAGCGGTTACGCTTTCGGTTGGACGGGGAGGATGTTGGTATTTTTCTCCGGCTTGGCTTGCCCGGTGTTGTATATCACTGGCGTGATTCGTTGGCTGCAAAAACGGCGGGCGAAACAGCCTCTAAAGTCACACCGCCAAAACCAAAGCCAACCGGCGCAGGCCGCGGAATCCGTTTATTAACCCGGTCCTTAAATCCTGTTCGCGCTCAGCCCGAACGGAATACCCGTGATAAATAGGAACCGAGTAAATAAGCCATTCAGGAAACCATTTCCCCGTCTGCCGGTCCATTTTAAGTGCGAGTTAAGCCTTTAAGGGTTTAATCGCCACGCAGTCGGAGCCCGGCTTCTATTGGCAATACCCTGTAGAATCAACACGCCGCCCGACTCAACGTATTTATGAACAGCATCCAGGACGAAAAATAATGACTAAAAGATTACTTGCTATCGCCATCGGTACCAGCTTGTTGACAGCCTGTACCACTAACCCCTATACCGGCCAGTCCAGCATGAGCAATCTAGGCAAGGGCGCCGGCGTCGGCGCGGCAGTGGGAGCAGGCGCCGGTACTTTATTCGGCGGAAACGACTGGAAAAACGCCGGTCTGGGCGCATTAGCCGGTGCTGCGGTGGGTGCCGGTGTCGGTTACTACATGGATAAACAACAGGAAGAGATGCAGCAATCGCTGCAAGGCACCGGGATTGAAGTGCAACGCACCGCGCAAAACCAGCTGACCTTGAACATGCCCAGCACCAGTGATGTGACGTTTGCTTTCGCCAAGGCCGACTTGACACCGGAAGCCCAGAATGCGCTGGACCCCATCGCCAGAGTGTTGACCAATTACCCTGAGTCGACGATTTCCGTAACCGGCCACACCGATGATGTCGGCTCGGATGCCGACAATCAACGTTTATCCGAAGCACGAGCTTCCAGCGTGGCCAACTTTTTGGCGCAACGTGGTGTGAACCGGATGCGTATCTCCCAGCAGGGTATGGGCGAAAGCTCACCGAAGGTCTCGAACAGCAGCGATGCCAATCGGGCGATTAACCGTCGGGTGGAACTGGCGATCAACGCCAATCAGAACGCCGGCGCCGCACAACAACCGCAGCAAGGCTACCCGCAACCGCAACAGACCCAGCCGACTCAACAACAAGGCGGTTATCCGCAACAGAATTACCCGCAGCAAAACCAACCGTATCAGCAGGGTTACCCGCAACAACAAAGTTACCCTCAGCCGAATCAGCAATACCAGGGTTACCCTCAGCAACAGGGGTATCCACAGCAAACTTATCCGCAACAGGGTTACCCGCAACAGAACCAGCAATATCCGCAGTATCAACAGCCTTATTATCAACAACAATAAGGCTTCAATTACAAGCTAGCCGTAATAAAAAACCCGCTTCTTTCCGGGAAAGAAGCGGGTTTCATTTTAGCCCCCCCGGAAATTCGGTTCGCGTTTAGCCGCTACATGTTATTGATTTCAAGCGTCGCCGGCCCTGACATCGAACTCAATTTTCCAGCGCTGTTGATCGCGTTTGGAAACGGCTTTTAATTCCAAAGTTCCCACTTCGGTCACTGCCGCCGACAAATGCACCGGGACGATGTCGCCGGCATGCCGGCCTTCTTCCGGTAACGTGATTTCTATTTCATCCAGTTCTTCCAGTTCGTCGTCTTGCCAATACTCCAAACGCACACCTACCGCATCGTCGCGGCGGGTTTTTGAACCGAAAAAGCGGAAGCGTACTGGTTCACCAATGATCAAACCGAATTCGTCGTTAGGCAATTCCTGTTCACTGCCCTCCTCCATCCCAAACGGTGCGATGCACAAGGCTTCGATTTCCGCAGGCAATCCGGGCACTGCCGGCATGGCACTCTCAATACCGACGTAATAAGCCGCCGCCGTGCCGCCTTTAATTCTTACGCCCTTGCCTTTGCGGACAAACCCGTAATATGCCGCGCCCCGTGCCACTGCCAAATCCAGATCGGCGCCTTGCAATAATCGGGCTGGGTCGGCTTGCTCGGTTTGCAGCCAGCTATTCAATATTTGCATCAAACGCTCAGCCATTACGCCGGCTTTTAACACCCCGCCGTTGAACAATACCGCTGTTGGATGCAAGAAGCTGGCATGTTCCGGCAAGACATGATCGGACAACTCGCCGGTCGCTTCTTTTTGCCGCGACAAGAATGCCGCTAAGTGACGAGTGATGCCGGCATCCTGCGCATATGGCAAACCGGCGGTGCGTAAACCGCTACGTGGCCTGACGACAGGTCTTTCGTTAACGGAAATCCACGGTAAAAAGCCCTCCACCAGCACTCGATTCAATTCGTCGCGAGTCAGTTCGGTGCGCAAGGTACCGCCAATCAAAGATGAGCCACGGCTGGCTACTACCAGAGGCATACTGCCCAAATCGGCTTGGTTGAATAGTTTTTCCTTTGCTTCCCGGCAAGCATGCGTTAAAGCCTGCACTTGCCAGCTTTCCAATCGTTTACCGGTTTCTTGTTCCAATTTGGCTTTGACGGTATAGGCCAAGGCCAAATCCATGTTATCCCCGCCCAGCAAGATATGGTCGCCAACCGCAACCCGATTCAATTGCAAAGCGCCGTCCTGCTCGGTAACCGCAATCAGCGACAAGTCGGTGGTGCCGCCGCCGATGTCGGCTACCAAAATCACATCGCCGATTTGCACATGATTACGCCAGTCGCCTTCGCTGTTTTCAATCCAGCTATATAGCGCTGCTTGCGGTTCTTCCAGCAACACTGCCTGCCCCAAACCCACCGCGCGCGCCGCCTCGACAGTCAATTCGCGAGCGGCCGGGTCGAACGAGGCCGGCACGGTGATCGTTACGTCCTGATCTTGCATATGGTGCTCTGGAAAACGATGATTCCAGGCATCGCGCAGATGTTGTAGATACGCTTTGGTTGCCGCAAACGGGGAAATGCGTTCCACATCTTCCGGCGCTTCGGCTGGCAAAATCGCTTGTTTACAATCGACGCCGGCATGGCACAACCAACTCTTAGCGCTGGATACCAATCGGATAGGAGTTTTGCTGCCCAGATTGCGGGCAATTTCGCCAACCAGATATTCCGGCTTAGCGGTCCACGGCAACGCGGTTGCGCCGTCGGCAATCTCGGCGGAATGCGCCAAATAGGTAAACGACGGCAGTTGCGCTTTGTCTTCGATAACGCCAGGGCTAGTCAGCTGCGGAATCGCCAACACATCCAAAACTACTTGGTCGTCGCCGGCTTCCAGATCGACATAAGACAAGACGCAATGCGTGGTACCTAAATCGATACCGACCGAATAACGTGCGGTCATAATTCCACCTCGGCCGGCGCGACGATCTTGGCGTTATGGCCTTCGGTTAATTTTGGCAAGCGCAGATCGGTGACTTGCCAACCTTTATGCACCAAAGTACCGGTAAACGGCGCTTCGCCGACGATATTGCCGGTCAAACGGAATGACGCTGCATCGAAGCCTTTGTTAAGGGTGACGCGATTGCCTTCGGGATCGTTGCTGACCGGCGCCAGCGTGAAATGCTCGCTTACCGCTTTGCTGCAACCTTGATGCACCACCCGCGCGGCCGCGCCGATTTCGGCATCGGAAAAGGCACTGACGTCTTCTTTGATGAAGTCAATAAAGCGGGCTTCTTTTTGCAGCAAACTCAATAATTGCAGCGCTGCATCCGGGGTAGCCTCCTTCAAAACCACCGGTTCAGGCGCCGGCGCCTGGACGATTTTTTCCACTTCGACAATCTTTTCGACGATTTTAACTTCCGGTTGCGGTGCGGGGGCGGGAGCGATTAATGCCGGTGCTGCGGATTTACAGCGGCGCATGCCCAGCAGAACCGAGACTAAAACCACAATCAGGAGCAAAGCCAGCAGCGCGGCCGTACCGGCCAAACACACGTGCCACAAATCGAAGGTGGTCGGGCGCAAGGATAAATCGATGGTGTAGGTATTCATGAATAACGAGTGATGGTTGTTAATTGAAACAATGGCTGTCGTCGAATCTTCAAGCCTGCCGCAACAGATAAAACTAAATTTTTACGTCCATGTCGTTGCGGACAGCTAAGATTCAGTTGCCCGGCATGCCGGCTTTTTTCGCGGCTTCCGCATACATCAATTCCTGAAGCAAATTGCGCGTCACCTGGATACGCATTTTCTTCAAATGCCGGTCAGCGACCACGCCCGGCACTTCGGCGTCGGTATAAACTTTGCGAATTTCGGCCAAGGTCGGCTCGCAAGATTTAATAATCACATCGGTGGCATTGCGGCTTTCCATCTTGGCAAACTCGGGTTTTTGCATAGTATCCACTACACATTTTTTATACGTGTATTGCGCTTGCTGAATTTTCTGAATGGTCTCGTCTTTTAGCGTGGTTTCGTTCCATTCTTCCTTGGCTTCTTCGGCACAGGCCAAACCTGCGACCATCATCAATGCAACTACTAAACGGTATGTCATGATTTGCTCTCCAATCGGGGCGTAATAATGGCTGGCGATTTTACGCGATGCTGGCTGAAATGAACAATCAGTCGGAAGCGGCAGGCGGTCAGAGCAGGCTAGGCCTAGTCTGCGAGTTCACTGCGGCAAGTAGCTGACTCACCCAGGCTCCGAGCAAACTCACGTTTTAATGCCAGAGTACTAAGATACCAGGCAAGGAGTTAAAAGCGACGACAAGGGGGCAGAAACCCGCCAATTGAAGGTTTCTTGAGAACATTGAGGAGCCCGAGCTGTGAAGATTACGAAAGGCTTGAGCTCATTTTCGACATATCCTCTGCCAGGGAAACACAAAAGTGATGGGCGGAGCTTGGTCTGTAAGGGGGAAGCGACGTCGATTTTGCAGACCAATAAAGCAAAAACGCATCGCCTCCCTATCTATTTTTAAAGGGTTTGCATGGCGACAAAAACCCACCATATAAGGGCCGGCGGGGGTTTCTTGCAAATGACCGTATATTTTTACTGCGAGAAAACCAAACGAAATGGTGCGTTAAAACTCAGTGATCGCACACATGCCGAGACGAACCGGCTTGATTTTGGCCTTGAGTAGCATCAGGCAATAAAGGCATGGCTTCCGTTATTCCCTCACCGCACTGTTTCATTTGCTGCATGGCCTTGTTGGCCGACGCATCTTTACCAAATTCCATCGCTCTCGCCATCGCTTCATCGCGTTTTCCCGCCTCGCATAAGCTCTTCACCTCGGCACTCATTTGTTTGGCCTGCGCTTGAAAGGCCTGCATGTCCGCCTTATCAATGTTCTTCACGCAGTCTTGCATGGCTTTCATTTTCTGCATTACTTGCTGCATTTGCGCTTTATCCATATTTTTAAACGCATCGTTTTCAGCCGCAGCGGCGATTGGGACCAGTAACAGCATCGTTATCAATAAATTTCGCATGATTTTCCTAAAAATAATGTACGTACCTTGGAACTGTAGAAGTGTTCTACGTGGATAGCAAGCACTGACGATAACCCCGACGAAATTCCAGGGCTAGAGTGTTGTCGTGACAAGAATGCAGACTTTGTCGGATCCACGACATCGCTTGGCAAGTTGGCTTGGAGCAACAATCCCAATCAATCCATGATCTTCGCACGCATTCGGCCATTTGCTCAATTGGCCTCATTCTTGAATGCCTGATAGCTTTCGCCATCAGCAGCCCAACAATGGAACACATTTTTCCACTGCCCCGCCCTACGCCTACGCAGGCCAAACCAAGCAACCCAGTGCTACACGCAGGCCATCGCTACAGCATAGACACACAAAAACTGGCTGATAACCGACTCGGCGATGTGGAGCATGATCTGCAAAACGGCTTGCTCGGCGATTACCTGTTAAGCATCGAACGGGCTGAGGTAATGCCCGTGGAGACTAAACAAACACCAACACAGGCATTCGTTTGGAACAACGATTTACGGAGCCCACCGCTCATAAGTTGCTTAGCCCTTACCAGCGCTGACCCGCAGTTGCCCAATCAGAATCGTTTGACCTTGCTTGACATCGGCATGCCCGCGCCGACAGTAAGCTTGGCGGACGATATGCCAACCCTAAGCATTGCGCCTCATTTTGAACTGGAATGGGACACCGCCGGTTTTTGCAGCCAACTGGGTGTGTTGCAGTTGGTGGAGTCCAGCCGAACAGCACATTTTGCCGACGGCGAAACGATGACTTTAGTGGATACCGAGACTGAAGAAGGCGGCCCGGTTTTGTATCTGTCCGGCAAAGCAAGGCCTTTGCCGGTCACGCCGCTTGGTCCGTTTCAACAGCAAGGCCAGCAGCAAAAACTGCTGTTCAGCCAAGCCGTGGCGCAAGCTATTCCGTCTGAAATTGCCGGCAATGCCGTCGCATCGATTAGCGTTTTGGAAAAGTATACGGTGTATTTCATGCAAAACGCCGGACCGGACCGACCGGATCTTTATATTTGGGTACCGGTGCATTTACCTATCGTTTGGGGTTGGAGTATTCGGGTGCAGCAACGCTATGACGGCGTGTGGGATATTTTCCGCAAGAAATTGATCATGCCCAGCGCCTCAACCGAAGCGCCGAGACTACCCTTATGGCAGAGCAACTCCTTACTGTGCCAAACGACGCAGACGGCATGATGCCCATGCTGGACGTGGCGATCATTGGCGCCGGCCTGTCCGGCTTGTCCTTGGCTGAAAAACTGCTTCGGAAAAAATCCAACATCGGCGTGTTTGAAGCGCGCGAACGCTGCGGCGGCAGAATTTTATCCGCATCCGCTCCTGCCCAGGTTTTTACCGCAGACCTGGGCCCGACTTGGCTGTGGCCAATGGATCAACCGCTCATTACGGCATTAGCAGAACGCTTGGGATTAACGCTATTTCCGCAGTGGGACCGCGGTCAAAGCTTATATCAAGTACAAGCGAACGCCATACCAGCCAGCTATATCGACACCCAGACGCACGCGGATGCCAGACGGATTGCCGGCGGTTGCCAACAATTGATCGACGGCCTATTGCAACACATACCCGAACGCGTTCTGCACCTTGGACATCGGTTGCTAGGGCTGAGCGATCAAGGTAGTCATGTCGATTTAACATTCGCAACCGATAACTCGGTGAATACCATCCAGGCTCGCCAAGTCGTGCTGGCCGCGCCCCCGCGATTGCTGGCTAACAGTATTACCTTCCAACCGGCATTAGCGCTCGGTTTGCTGTCTCTGATGCAAGACACGCCTACCTGGATGGCCGGACATGCCAAAGCGGTGCTGGTTTACGAACAGGCGTTCTGGCGCCTACAAGGCTATTCCGGCAACGCCATTTCTCCTTATCCCAGTGCGGTGTTGGCTGAAGTCTATGACGCCTGTTCACACGATACGGGAACCTCGGCCCTGTTCGGCTTCTTTGGTTTGCCAGCCCAGATTCGCGAACAGTATCAAGACAGCCTGTCGGCGTTGATCGTTCGGCAAATGGTCGGCCTATTCGGTCCTGCCGCCGCCAATCCATTGAGTGTGGTGATTCAGGATTGGAGCCAGGAAACTTTTACCGCGACTTTAACGGATCGCGCCCCTACATTCGAACACCCTTCCTACGGCCACCGCGCTCTGCAATTGGACCATTGGCAAGACAAACTGTATTTCTGTGGAACCGAAACAGCCAGTAGGTCTGGGGGCTATTTGGAAGGCGCATTAGAAGCCTGTGATCGGGTTTTTACCGCATTAACACTCTAACCTAAAGGACTTTGTCATGAACAATCCAACGCTTAACGCTAAAAGCATCGGCGAATTTAGCCGATTTATAATCGAGCAGAAAGCCAATATGAAGAAGCAATACGATCAATTATTGGCCCATGACCTATCGCATCAACAATGGGACGGCTGTTTTCAACGCAATGTACTGATCGTCTTGGAAAAAACCTATCAAGACGCCCTGGCTAAATTGCAGACCTTACCGTTCGATCACGCCGGCAGCACGGTCAATCAGGGCTTGGCGGATCTTACCAAATCTGTATTGACGGTATTCGACGGCTTCATCGACGAATTTCTGTTGATCGTAGTGGATAAACATCGCACTTCCTGCGCCTTATCCAATTTCCCCGATGAACACAAACCCGATCAGGTTTACCTGAGCACGGTGCGTAGCGATATCGCCTTACTGTGGCGGAACTTTGCCTTGGACATTAATGCTTACTTTCTGGACTGCCGTTAAGCAAAACTTTTCCGACAGGATAATTTATGAAACTCTACATGACACCCGGCTCCTGCACCACCGGAATCCATATTTTACTGGAAGAGCTGGATCTGGTTTTTGAAGCTCATCTGGTAAATTTAATGGCTGGCGATCAGCATCAAACCGATTATCTGGCACTTAACCCTAAAGCCACCATTCCCACCCTGGTCCGAAATGACGGTACCGCCTTGACCGAATTCCAAGCCATCGCCTACTGGCTGGCACGCAGTTATCCCAAAGCCAAACTGTTGCCGGGCGACGCGGATGGCGACGCAAAAGCTATCGAGTTGATGGACTATGCGGTCGGTACGCTTCATGGCCAGGGCTTTGCGAGAATTTTTACCACGGAGAAATTCACGCCCAATCCTGCCGATCACGAGGCGGTTAAAGCGCAAGGACTGGATATTGTTAATAAAGGTTTTGCAATATTGAATGAACAGCTACCTGCCGAAGGCTACGCTTTGGGTGCATTCAGCATCGCCGATGCTGCGTTGTTTTACGTGGAGTTTTGGGCGGATAAAACCGGCGTAACCCTGCCGGACAACTGCTTGAAACACTATCGCTTGATGCTGTCGCGTCCGGTCGTTAAACGCGTGCTGATGGAGGAAGGTTATAGAGTGGACTGACCTTCATCTCTGCACCATCTGCTCGATAAGCAAAAACCGCCTGCTCCAGGTATTCGATTTACGGTGCGAAATAATTCGCACCCATACCCATAAAGCAAGCCGCATTAATCCAATATCCCTTCATTTTTACAAGGTGACTAAATCGTCGCCAACGCACTATTCACAAGACAAGCGCCGGATTTTCAAGGAAAATAGCTCCATCTTTACCGTTCGCTGCATCGCATGTACAAATATGAAGGCCTGGTGGTACACCAAAGCCACGACGACGAGGGCATCATAGAAATCGTTGATAAGGAAGGCGTCAGGGCCTTGCACTTTGGCTCGCATGCCCGACAAAGCAGTATGCTGCTGGCCGAACCAGACCGACTCCATTCCCTGTACGCACGGGCCATGATGGCCGGCTTGATGTTTCACGACACCCCCCGCGAAATACTGATGATAGGTTTAGGCGGCGGCACCATCGCCAAATTCATGTTGCATCAATTTGCCGATTGTCGACTCAAGGTGGTGGAATTTCGCGGCAGTGTGTTGAAAGTGGCGCGTAGTCATTTCGGCCTGCCATTCGACCCGCGCCTGAAAATCAAGATCGGCTGCGGCGCGCAGCATGTGCGTCAGGCCAGCCAGGTACAAAGCGAGCAACACGACTTGATCCTGATTGACGCTTACGATCACGACGGCATGGCTCCGGAAGTGAGCAGCGAAACTTTTTTCGACAATTGCCGAACCTTGCTGACCAAGAACGGTCTGCTGGTGATCAACTTATGGGGCACTGACAAGGACATGTTCCAGCAAGTGGTTTGGAATCTAGGCCGCATGTTCGATAGGCGCATGTTGTTTTTGCCGGTGCGCAATCGCGGTAACGTGATCGGTTTTGCCTTTGGCGAAGCCATGGCAAAGCCTGGCGTGAAACAGCTGATCGACAAAGCCAAACAGCTTGAACAGTTATATCAGCTGGAGTTCCCCACCTATCTGCTGGACTTAAAACGCCACAACCCTAACGTCTTCAACCGGATTATAAAATCGTGATACACAACGCTCCCAACATCTTCGGCTATAAAAAATACTGGGCGCACCGCTTCGGGCCGGCACCGGAATTGCCGATGACGCTGGCTGAAATGCAGCAATTGGGCTGGGATGCCTGCGACGTGATCTTGGTCACGGGAGATGCCTATGTCGATCATCCCAGCTTCGGCATGGCGGTG
This sequence comes from Methylomonas sp. 2F7, assembly GCF_057126975.1. NCBI lineage: Bacteria > Pseudomonadati > Pseudomonadota > Gammaproteobacteria > Methylococcales > Methylococcaceae > Methylomonas > Methylomonas sp. 2F7. The sequence goes on along the minus strand of NZ_CP195203.1, from coordinate 1,665,591 downwards.
ATCGGCCGGGTGTTGGAAGCCCAGGGATTCCGTGTCGGCATCATCTCGCAACCGGATTGGCATAGCGCCGAAGACTTTAGACGACTGGGCCAACCCAAGCTGTTTTTCGGCGTGACCGGCGGCAATATGGATTCGATGGTGAATCGCTATACCTCTGACAAGAAAATCCGCTCCAACGACGCCTATACCGCCGATGGTGCAGCCGGCAAACGCCCGGACCGTGCCGTGAACGTCTACGCCCACCGTTGCCGCGAAGCCTATAAAAACGTCCCCATCGTCATCGGCGGTATCGAAGCCAGTTTACGCCGTATCGCCCATTACGATTATTGGTCGGACAAAGTGCGTAAATCCATCTTGCTGGATTCCAAAGCCGATTTACTGGTCTACGGCAACGCCGAACGGCAAGTGGTGGAAATTGCCCAACGCTTGGCAAAAGGCGAAACCATTGCCGACCTGAAAGGCATTCGCGGCACCGTACATTTTGTGAAACAGGTGCCTCAGGGCTGGATGGAGAAAGACTCCACCGACATCGATAAGCCGGGTGCGGTGATTTCGCACGTCAATCCCTATCAGGAAATGCCGGCATGTGACGATAAGCCTGAACTTGCGGCAGATGAAAAGGTTATCCAATTCAAACCCATCGCCAATAAGCAGCGCACACAAACCGTCATCCGCTTGCCGGATTACGAAGCAGTAAAAGACGATCCGATTCTATACGCACATGCTTCGCGAGTGATGCACGGCGAAACCAACCCCGGCAACGCCCGCGCCTTGATTCAACGCCACGGCAACCGCGAGGTGTGGATCAATCCGCCACCATTACCCCTCACCACACCGGAAATGGATGGCGTCTTCGACCTGCCCTACTCCCGGCTACCGCATACGCAATACGGCAAAGCGAATATCCCCGCCTTTGAAATGATCCAGCATTCCGTGCTGATCATGCGTGGTTGCTTCGGCGGTTGCAGCTTTTGTTCGATTACCGAACACGAAGGCCGCATCATTCAGAATCGTTCCGAAGATTCGATCATTCGAGAGATTGAAGCCATCCGCGACACCTCGCCCAACTTCACCGGCCATATCTCCGACCTGGGCGGACCTACCGCCAATATGTGGCGCTTGGCCTGCAAGGATCCGAAAATCGAAGAATCCTGCCGCAAACCATCCTGCGTCTACCCTGGCATCTGTCACAATCTGAATACCGATCAAACGCCGCTGGTCAAGCTTTACCGACGCGCTCGTAAGTTGCCGGGCATCAAGAAAATCTTCATCGCCTCAGGTCTGCGCTACGACATCGCCGTGGAAACACCGGAATACGTCAAAGAATTGGTCACGCATCATGTCGGCGGCTACTTAAAAATCGCCCCGGAGCACACCGAGCAAGGCCCACTGTCGAAAATGATGAAACCGGGGATGGGCACTTACAACCGCTTCAAACAGATGTTTGATAAGTATTCGAAAGAAGCGGGTAAGGAGCAGTATCTAATCCCCTACTTCATCGCCGCCCACCCCGGCACCGAAGACAAAGATATGCTGAATCTGGCGCTATGGCTAAAACGCAACGGCTTCCGCGCCGACCAGGTGCAAGCCTTTTTGCCCTCACCTATGTCCATCGCCACTGCCATGTATCACTCCGGCAAAGATACCTTGCACAAAGTAGCTCGCAACAGCCCTGAAATAGCGATTCCAAAGACCATTAAGCAGCGGCGCTTGCACAAGGCATTTTTGCGCTATCACGATCCGAAAAACTGGCCGTTGCTGCGGGAGGCCTTGAAAGATATGGGGCGCGCGGATTTGATTGGTAATGGTAAGCAGCATTTGGTACCGAGTTTTCAGCCGAAAACTGATGTTATACCGTTCAAAAACGAATCTAGAACAAAGCAGTTTAGAACGAAGCGCTGATCGTATTAAATTTAGACTCTGCTTAGGCTATGAGAATGGTTAGTACATGACTACACTTGGAAGCATGTTTTTACGATCCAATTGAAAAGGTCACATGTGAACAATCAAATATATGTAACACAACCGTCATTACCACCCCTTGATGAATTTATTCCATACTTACAACAAATTTGGGACAGTAAAATACTGACCAATGGCGGGCCTTTTCATCAACAATTTGAACAAGCACTTTGCGATTATTTAGGCATTAAATATATTTCATTATTCACTAATGGCACTATAGCTCTAGTTACCGCATTGCAATCGTTACGTATTACTGGAGAGGTTATCACAACGCCGTATTCATTCGTGGCAACCTCGCACTCCCTACTATGGAATGGAATAAAGCCGGTATTTGTTGACATTGCTCCCGATACACTTAATCTCGATCCTACAAAAATAGAGTCGGCAATCACTCCGCAAACAACAGCGATAATGCCAGTACATTGCTACGGCCACCCTTGCGACGTCGATGCTATTCAAAATATTGCCGACAATTACAACCTCAAGGTTATCTATGATGCTGCTCACGCTTTCGGAGTAAAAGATAATGGAGGTAGCATTCTAAGACATGGCGACTTATCTGTGCTGAGTTTCCATGCCACCAAAGTATTTAATACTTTTGAAGGCGGAGCTATCGTCTGTCCAGATGCAAAAACCAAACAGCGTATCGATCACCTCAAAAATTTTGGCTTCGTAGATGAAGTGACTGTAGTTGCGCCAGGTATTAATGGCAAAATGAGTGAGTTTAACGCTGCTCTTGGACTTTTACAGCTCAAAAGCATTGATCAAGCATTAAATAAACGTAAAGCTCTTGACGCTCATTACCGTAAAGGATTGGCATTCATAAAAGGTATATATTGCTTATCGAATTCCCAAGAAAAAACAGCCAACTATGCCTATTTCCCTATTCTAGTGAGCTCAGAGTATCGGCTTAGCCGTGATGAGTTGTTCCAAAAACTAAGAAACAAAGGCGTTTATGCTCGCCGCTACTTCCATCCGCTAATTAGCGAATTTCCAATGTATAGAGGCTTATCCTCTGCTAATCAATCAAATTTGCCAATTGCAAGCAAAGTTGCAACTGAAGTAATTTGTTTACCAATTTATCCAGATTTGCACCACGATCAGATTGATTTTATTCTCGAAGTAATCACCAAGGAAAATGAATGAAAAGCTTGGCCGTCATGCAGCCATATTTTTTTCCCTATATTGGCTATTGGCAGCTGATGCATGCAGTAGATCGCTTTGTTATCTATGACGATGTAAATTACATTACTCGAGGATGGATCAATCGTAATCGCCTATTAATTAACGGAAAACCTAATTATATTACAGTACCTTTAAATCGGGCGTCGCAAAATAAGCATATTTGCGAAATACAGATGCTATCATCAAACTGGCGAAATAAAATATTGAAATCTATTGAGATAACCTATAAAAAGTCTCCATTTTATTGCGAAGTATTCCCAATAATAGACAGAATAATTCGCTATAAAACAGATAGCCTATCAGATTATCTGCGAAACCAACTAGAAACACTTGCGTCTTTTTTATCAATTAAAACTGAATTTCGATTGTCTAGTTTATCCCATAAAAACAATGCATTATCAGGCCAAGAGCGAATCTTAGATATATGCAAGCGCGAAGGCGTCACAACTTATATTAACCTGCAAGGTGGTCAAGATTTATATGATATTGAAGCCTTTCGCGCTGCAGATATTGACCTACGAATTATTGTGATGAAACCTTTCACTTACAAACAGAGATCAATAGGCTTTACTCCCTCTCTTTCCATCATTGATGTACTGATGGAGGTTGGACCAGTTGATACTAAAAACCACTTAAATGCTGTCCATTTAATATCTAACGAAAAAAAAATATTGCAATGATAAATATTGTTATTATTTCCTCCACCAATGGAGGGGTTCTTAGCAACCTTTTGGAAAACACTTATTTTAGAGAACGCATCAGACATGTCGTCTCAGATCGCAGATGTGGGGCTATTGAAATAGCAAAGAATTTTGGTATACCAACAAAGGTTTTTGAATCAAAAAGTGCAAGTAAGTTTTCTAACTCTTTGTTAGAAGAATATAAATCAAATCAACCTGACCTATATATATCTTTTTATACTAAGCTTTTTAAAGGTGAATTTCTATCAGCCTCAAGAAACAGGCTAATTAATCTCCACCCATCGATTCTACCAGCATGCCGAGGACTAGACGGCTTTGGTGACACAATAAAATCAGGATCAAAGTTTATTGGCGCAACGATTCATTTTGTTAATGAAGGGATAGACACAGGTTATCCTTTGATTCAATCTGCAACGCCATTTAATCCAGAAAAAAGCATTGCAGAAAATAGACACCGTATCTTCATTCAGCAATGTAAAATGATATTGCAAGTATTGAGGTGGTGGGAGGAGAATCGCATACAATTTAGTGACGAAGGGTATCCAAAAATAATTAATTGCTCTTATCACGTTGGAGAATTTTCACCAAATCTAGATTTCGATGAGGCCATGAAATTCGATGCAATAATGCCGAACACTCTAGCTCAAACAACCTAAATTCAAAGTCATATTAACCCAATACCACCAGCACATCCGACTTCTAATTAACTTTACTGTGATCATTAAATGCAACAAAAATCAGAATAAGATGAGATGACTTGCTCTAAAGTGCTAGTCTAAATAGAACAGGTACCTATCGTAACGCAGCCAATAAATATATAATTAAAAACATATCCAACCAAACTTGAGCTTAAAAGAATTGCAAAATTTAGAATCAAAAGGGATAAAAGCATTTCTTTGGGATTTCTCGGGAAAAACCATCAGACAAATAATTGGATTTATTACATCAATTATCCTCACACGCACATTAGAACCAAAGGATTTTGGCTTAATGGCACTAGTTATAGTAATTATTGGCATAACAAATATATTTAACGATTTCGGGCTGAGCAGTGCACTTATTCAGAAAAGAAAAACACTACAAATACATTATTCTTCTGTTTTCTATTTTAATATAACAATAGGTCTATTACTAACATCGGTAACATTTTTATCGGCCAACTTGATTGGGTTATTTTACGCTAATGAAACGCTAACTCCAATAACGAAAGCAATGTCCCTATTATTCATTATAAATGCTTTTGGTAACGTTAGCACAATAAGACTTCGCAAAGAATTAAGCTTTTCAGCACTAACAAAATCCAACTTATTAGCTACTTTACTAAGTGGTAGTCTGGGCGTAACGCTAGCCTTACATAACGTAGGCGTATGGAGCCTAGTAGCCCAAGCGTTATCAATGGCATTCTTTTACAATATTATTATTTTGAAGGTCGCCAAATGGACACCTATTTTGAACTTTTCGTGGAAAGCACTTACTCAATTATGGGGTTTCGGCTTTAGGATGTTTTTATCGGCAATAATTGCTTCAATATTTGAAAGAATAGATATACTAGCCATTGGAAAGATAGTTACATCGGCGACACTAGGTTACTTTGAACGCGCCAAGTCTCTAAATGCCATGTTAGTTCAATACTCATCCGGGAGCCTCATAGAAATATTGTTTCCAGCTTTAAGTAAAATTCAAAACGATTTGCCAAAGTTTCAAGGTATCATTCTAAAAATGATCGGAATAACTAGTTTTGTTTCATTTTTTTTCACCGGAAGCTTATTCTTAATTTCAGATGAAATAATAATTATGCTGCTCTCAGAAAAATGGTCACCGTCTATTGAATTCTTTAAATTATTTGTCATAACTGGATATAGTTATCCTATTAGCGCTATTTTGGTAAGTGCCTTGAGTTGTCGTGGCAATTCAAGATCATTCCTTCGCCTAGAAATATATAAGGCGGCAATATTAAGCATAAACATTGCCACTCTATACCTTTCGGGAGTTCAAGCATACCTATACTGCATGATCATAAACTCTCTATCCATGCTTCTATTAAATATTTTATTTACATCCAATGAAATAAGAGTTCCTTATATGAGCATTGCGAAACCAATTATAATCCAAATGCTAATTTCAATTATATCTGTGGCATTTGCTATATTTTCGTCAAGAATAATTACAGAAAACCTCACACATTTTTTTATAATCAAGCTATTGATTTTTACCCTTCTATATCTTTCCGCCAACAGCTCAATTAAAACTGACGCTTATATATATTTAAAAAAATTGTTATTCATGTTAAAAATACACGAGAATGAAAAATAGATTCATTATTTACTCACCTGAATTTAATGAAAACATAGGAGGTTCCATTGCATTACACCGACTTTGCCATTTTCTAAATCTGGAGGGCGAGACTGCGTTAATATGGCCTTTTGACAAGCCGGAGTGGATATATCCACAGCCGATAAAAAGTATTTGCGCATTATGGCATAGCCTAAAATACGGCAGACTAGAATATAAGATATCCCGAAACCTTATTACGCCAATAGCAAATTACTCCGATTTAAAAGACGCTATTATAATTTACCCAGAAATAATTGGCGGAAACCCCCTATTTGCAAAAAAAATTGTCCGCTGGTTTTTACACAAACCAGGCTTTCATACCGGAACAGTAGATTATCTCGAAAACGAGTTGTATTTTTTTTATCAACAAGCGTTCAATGACAAAAATCTTAATAAAGATGGAGATAATTTATTGCAAATAATTTTCTTACGCAACGACATTTATTACCAAAGTAATTTTGGGGAAAGAAAAGGTACGTGTTACATCCTGAGAAAAGGTCGTGGCAAAAAAATAGTACATGACCTCACTAATTCAATATTAATTGACGACTTGCCGCACAAGGAAATCGCAGATATTTTCAACTCCGTTGAAATGTGTATTTCGTATGATTTGCATACCATGTATTCTGAGTATGCTGCGTTATGTGGATGCACAAGCATTGTTATTCCCGAAGAGGGATTAAGCAAAGACCGATGGAGATCAGAGGAAAGCAAACGTTATGGCATTGCATACGGATTTGATGACATCGATTACGCAAAAAATACCAGACAGCATCTATTGCCAACCCTCATAGAACAAGAAAACATTTCAAGAAGAATGGTGAAAGACTTTATAATCAAATGTAAAAAACACTTCAAATGAATCTCTGATTAATTAGCTGTATCGAATTTAAGCGCCAGTCAACTCAATGATTTGCGCATCAACCAAAGGCTCCCAAAGAAAACTAATAAATCACAGCAGTTTTTATTTATAAAATCATGATTGACGCATAAATACTCAAAACTTGGCTCCCTCCATACTACTATAACAACTCGATATATCATACATAAAGAGCTTTATCGTTGAAACTAAGTTTTTGGATAGTTTTTCCATTTGAAATAATTGGTAACATTTAAGAAATATGCATCGCCAAATGAAAGAAATTCAATTAAAAAAAGCCGTAACAGTATCTGTCTATTCAAAAGGTTGCACAACGGATGCATGCTCTGTTATCAGACTTCTTTATCCTATATCATCACTTAACTGGAATATCATTTGGAATACTAGAAAAAATTGCCTAAAGAAAAACTTTGACATCAACCCAACTAAAAATGCAGATTTAATCATTATTCAACGAGATTTTCCAAGCAAAAAAACCGCAGAGCTATTATTATATTTATTAAACATAGGGATTCCCGTTGTTTACGATTTAGATGATTTACTTCTCGATAATCAACCGGAACACCCTCGTATTTTTTATTTTAAGACAGTTTCACCATATATTAAATGGCTAATAAAAGAAGCTGACTTAACTACTGTTTCAACAGCACCATTAAAAAATGAATTAACTCCATACACTGACCGACCCATTCATGTAATAAAAAACCTCGTAAACTATAACTTATTCCTCAGCAAAGCAAGCCCGCACCACGATAAGTTTAATATACTGGTATCAGGAACAGCCACACACCAAGAAGACTGGGCGATCATAAAGGAACCTGTTTTCGAAATATTAAAAAAATATAAGGATCGAGTTAATGTAGTTTTCTTCGGGGATGCCCCAAAGGCCTTTCGTAACCATCCATCAGTTAGAAGCATCGACTTCAAACCAAACTACAAAGACTATGCTTCTTGTCTTAAGGAATTGGATATACATATTGCGTTAGTACCACTAAAAGACACAAAGTTTAATCAATGTAAAAGCAATATTAAATGGCTCGAATATTCTGCCGCTGGCATTCTCGGAATTTATAGCGACATTACACCATATTGCTCATGTATTAATAACGGCCTAAATGGTATTCTAGTGGAGAACAACCCTAAATCTTGGTTTTTAGCAATTGAGAATATCCTTCTTGGCAAGATAAAAACAACTACAATGATAGAACATGCACAAGAGGAAGTTTTCTATAAATATTCAATTGACAATTCTATAGACATATATTCACACCCCTTTCAAACTATTTTAAATATTGCCCCCCCCCTAAAAAGATCACCCTCTCCGCCACCCGCGCGTGCTTTTTTGACTATTTATTATAATCTAATTGATAAAGTACTAATATTATATAAGATATTCTCTAAAATAAAAAATTAGCACCTAAAAATAATTCTGCTAAAATCCAACAGGATTACCCATAGGCCTCAGCCAACTTGAGCAATCACCCAGGCATAACAGGTAAAGCACTGCCCCTCCTCCAAGCAAATCCTATAATAAGTCATGACTAGCCAACAAAACGACCTTTTAGATTCCATTTTTGAACGCTGCGGCCAACGCTTTGATCTATTAGTTAATCCGTTTCTGGCTATATCAACTGGGGAATTGTCCGTCAGCTTTTGAACCAGGCCCACACCAAGCTATATAAATCGTCAGCAGAGTGAACACGCAGGGATCTCTTTCTAACAAACATTCAAATCGCTTATTGTTTGGCGGCCTCCACCCTCTCTGGGCACCGAACGACTTAACCGAAACAATATTTACGAATTTAATCTCCAATACACTAGTATCATGACTAATCTTGGCCAAATGACAACTACTGAACGTCATCCCCCATGCAACACAAGCTATCGTTTTACAAGAAGTATAACTAGGCATCAATTCCTTGGTTAAAATCAACGTTACGTCCAGGCATTGACGATTTTTAAATCTTTAGAGATATTCCCTAAATATGATTAAAAAAGCTAAAGCTATTTTACTTAAAAAAGGATTTTTTGGATTAGCAAGATCCATCTATCTTTATTTTCTTAATATATCACTATATCAAGCCAAGTGCTTTCCAGAATTACGGCATTCGTTTAAAGGTAAAATAGGCATAGAAATTGGGGGACCGAGCTCAGTATTTATGAAAAAAGAAGTTTTCCCAGTTTATTCTGTTGCATCTCGAATTGATAATTGCAATTATATGAACGAGACGACTTGGGAAGGTACTATTGAAAACGGACAAGCATTTTATTTTAATCCCAAGAAAAAGCCAGGCTGGCAATTCTTTTTTGAAGCAACCAACTTGACGAATATTGCATCGAATTCTTATGATTTTCTATTATCATCACACATGCTCGAACATTCCGCAAACCCAATTCTGGCATTATCTGAGTGGATCAGAATATTGAAAGATAATAGCTTATTAGTAGTATTGCTTCCGCACAAAGATGGCACTTTCGATCATCGCCGACCGGTGACCACAATGGAACATCTTATTTCTGACTTTATGGCGAATACTGGAGAAGATGACCTTACACATATGCCAGAAATTCTTGCATTACATGACTTAGAGCGTGACCAGCAAGCTGGCGACATAGACTGCTTTAAGGCCCGTTCTGAACGAAACTTTGAGAATCGCTGTTTTCATCACCATGTTTTTGACACCCATCTTGCCGTTAAACTCATTGACTACATGCAATTAAAGATTATAGCGGCTGAAGCTATTGAACCGTTACATATTTTGGTTGTAGCTCAAAAAACTAGTCAAGGCGATTTAATTGACAATTCTGCGTTCACTTCCGACTCAGCCCATTACTTTAAAAACAGCCCATTTAAAACTGACCATTCAATAAATTGAGCATGCTATTAAGCAGTAAATTTATAGGGCATACTAAAAATTACTCATAAATCGTGCGTATTATCAAAAAAACGCGAGTTTTTTTTCAGTCCATCCCTAATCCCAGTCAATATATATTTTGCTTGCATTTTTCCATTTCCATCAAAAATACAAAAATATAAAAATGTAAATATAATTTTCAATGAAGCATTAAGAATCCAAGAAAATGGCACATGTTCAAACTTCCATAGCCAAATGGCGTTTCTTACTATTGTATAGTGTCTTTCCGGGGACCTATGCGGCATATTGCGCCAACCGAAAAACCAATAACGACATACTTTATCACCCATATAATGTATCAGATGGCTTTTGCTACATAAACCGTAGCATTTAAATCCTAAATATCTAACCCTCATATACCACTCTGTTTCCACGTGGTCTATAAAAAAATTTTCATAAAAAGAGCCGATAGTTTCCCAGTGCCTTAAAAAAATAAGACTACCCGACGAATTAAGAAATTCACATTTAATTAGATTTCCTAAATTAGTTTCACACCCAATTTTTTTCCAAACACCCCATTTAAGCAAAGCAAACTTGGCATAACTATTTGATCTAGGGTCGTACAAGCGTGGACCAACCGCCGCTGTTTGCGGCTCAGTCTTCGAAAGCAGATTTGCTGTGCCTAGCATTTCCTCAAGCAAACCATCCTGTGGGATACTATCCTGATCTAACAAAAGCGCGTATTTATGACTATCCTTTATCGCTTGATCGACCCCAATATTTAAGGCTTTGGCAATACCGTAGTTTGTTTCCAAACAAATCAACCTAATCCGATCAGAGTGCTGTTTAGCCAATTCCCTTACATAACCAGTCGACTCATTGGAATACCAATTATCTACAATATATATAGATACATGCGACTTCAACAATTGTGAAATCACCGAATAAAATATATTTCTATCTGGATTGTATGTGACTATTACGCAAGCTATCTCAGCTTTGACACTTTCCTTAACTTCAAAACTCATTTGTCTCGTATCGAATTTGACTCTCTGTATAAATTAACGAATTTACTAGAGATTGTTAGCCAATCGTAATCTTGTGCAGCTTTGCATGCCTTTATGCTCAAGGTCTCTCGGAAATTTTTATCGTTAAGTAGTTTTTCAATGGCGGCGGCAATTTCAATAGGTTTGCCTGGATTTACCAACAGCCCAGTTTCTCCATGAGCTATGACAGAGCTAATTCCGCCGACATTAGTTGTAATGATCGGTAAGCCGCTCGCCATCGCTTCCAATAACATTACCCCTTGACCTTCAGTATCGCCTTGGATATCGATAATGGACGGTGCAATAAAAATATCGGCAGCAGCGTAGTACCCAGGCAACTGCTGGTTCGGAATACGCCCCAAAAAACGAATCGAATTTACGTGTTGAATGTTCCTCGCCAAGCTTTCGAGTTTTTTACGCTCATATCCGTCACCGATAATCCACAATTCAGTTTGTTTTCGTAATATCTCTGGTAGCAACACATAGGCTCCCAGTAAATCGGCTACACCCTTTTTTTCCACTAAACGTCCGACAAACAACAGCACTAGTTTTTTCGGGCCATTTCCCATCAGCGTTCTTTCGCAATCTGCGCCTGCAAATTTCTTGCAGTCAATGCCCATCGGAATTATCTGTGGTTTGGGTAGATCAGAACCTACAGCAGCGGAAGTTGCACTAGTATTGCTGGTCCATGCCGAGCAATTTTTGACGGTCCAACGTTTTATAGCTCCGACAAAAACCCCCTTCAATGCAAAGGCGTCACCACCGTGCGCAGTAACGATTGCTGACACCCTAAATAATTTACTTAACAATACCGCCACTGTGCCTTGCGGAAAAATCCAGTGGGCGTGTATCAACGACGGCCGCTGGACAACCATAATCCAGGCCGCAGTCACAGTCATGGACATAATGAAAAAAGGCACCTGCAAAAACAGGCATGGCGCCGCCCGCAAGTTGGGTAAAATCCCCGAACCGTAGGCTAACATTTGTAGCTTACGCGGCCAAAAATAGCGAAAATGCTGGCAGACTATACCGTCAGGTTGCGTAGTGGCTTGGACTTCCGGATGATCAGGGGAAAGGATATGAAGACTAACTTTCTGGTTGGCCAGGGCTTCCGCTAAATAGCGCAAGAAAACCGAAGCACTGTCGTCTTTACTGCGAGGATAACTTGATGTCAGCCAAAGTACCTTGATAGGCTTATCCTTGGCTGACTGAGCACTCATACAGAGTCTTAGTGTTAACGCACCAAACTCAACAACACGCCCGCGGCCACGGCGGAGCCGATCACACCCGCTACGTTGGGTCCCATGGCGTGCATTAACAAAAAGTTATGCGGGTTGCTTTCCAAGCCTATTTTATTGGCTACCCTGGCTGCCATCGGCACGGCGGAAACACCGGCAGCGCCAATTAAAGGATTAATCGGCGTACTGCTGAAACGATTCATAATTTTTGCCATTATTACGCCACTGGCGGTACCGATAGAAAAAGCGACTGCGCCCAGGCCTAAAATACCCAGTGTCTCCATTTTTAAAAACGCCTCGGCGCTCAGCTTGGAGCCAACCGACAAACCCAGAAAGATCGTGACGATATTGATCAATTCGTTCTGCGCGGTTTTGCTCAACCTGTCCACCACGCCGCTGGCATTCATCAGATTACCCAAGCAAAACATGCCGACCAGCGGTGCCGCCGACGGCAGCAACATAGCGGTCAAAACCAGCAGCATTAATGGAAAAACGATTTTCTCCGCCTTGCTGACTACTCTGAGCTGCTGCATTTCTATCCGCCGTTCTTGCTCGCTAGTCAATGCGCGCATGATGGGCGGTTGAATCAAGGGCACCAATGCCATGTAAGAGTAAGCCGCCACGGCAATCGCCCCCAACAATTCAGGGGCCAATTTGGACGCTACATAGATCGCTGTCGGGCCGTCGGCACCGCCGATGATGGCAATGGCTGCGGCTTGCTTAAGCGTGAAATCCATGCCCGGAACCGCATTTAACGCCAGAGCGCCGAATAGAGTCGCAAAAATACCGAATTGCGCAGCGGCGCCCAAAAACAGGGTTTTGGGATTGGCAAGCATCGGTCCGAAATCGGTCATCGCTCCGACACCCATAAAAATCAGCAGCGGGAATATGCCGGCCTTGATACCGCCATACATATAGTAGAGGATACCGCCCTCGTCTATCATGCCGGCAACCGGGATATTACTCAGCACCGCACCAAAGCCTATGGGTAATAACAGTAAAGGCTCAAAGCCTTTCTTGATAGCCAGATACAACAATAAAAAACCCACCGCCATCATAATGACTTGCGGCCCGGTAACGTTATAAATACCCGTGCTTTCCCACAACAGTCTAAGATTTTCCATGGAGTATGTATTAAATCGGTTGTTTGATCAGAATCACTGATACCCGCGCCAGCCAGCAGCGTGGCGCGAATAGCTGATCAGAGGATTACTTAGATCTCGGCCCCAAGCTATAAGACCAAGACTACTTTTTAACGATAAGAATTATTACAAGGTGACCAATACATCGCCGACCGCCACGGAATCGCCCTGACGGACGTTTACCGCGCTGACGATACCGGCGACTTTGGCGCGGATCTCAGTTTCCATTTTCATCGCTTCCATAATCAAAACCACATCGCCTTCGGAGAGATGGGAACCGACATTGACATTGACTTTAAGCACCACGCCGGCCAGCGGCGATTCCACAAAGCCACTGCCACTAACGATAGGCGCGGTCGCTGCCAACATGGGGCCGCTGTCCAAAACGGACTGCACTGTAACCGGTTTAACAACTAAGTCGGCACCACCTGGCGCCACGGCTACGTGATAGTTTTTACCATCGACATTAACGGTATAAGTCTCAGCGACGCCGGGTTTCTGAGCAACTGCGGGCACCGCCGCTGCCACGCTCTCAGCCCCCGGCACAGGTTCAAAAGCCCCCGGGTTACCGCGGTTTTGAATGAACTTCCAGCCAATTTGCGCAAACAAGCCATCGATAAGAGCATCTTCTTCAACACTATCTGCCAGCTTCACACCTTCTGCCTCGGCTTTGGCTTTTACTTCGGCAATCAGTTTGTCCATCTCGGCTTCCAGCAAATCGGCTGGTCGGCACGTAATCGGCTCAGCGCCATTCAAAACGCGGGCCTGTAATGCTTTATCAACAGGTGCTGGCGTAGCCCCGTATTCGCCTTTCAGCACACCGGCGGTTTCCTTGCTGATGGTTTTATACCGCTCGCCGGCCAGTACGTTCAACACTGCCTGGGTGCCGACAATTTGCGAGGTGGGCGTGACCAGAGGGATATATCCCAGATCTTTACGCACCAACGGAATTTCCTGCATCACCGCATCGAAACGATCAGCGGCGCCCTGCTCGCGCAATTGACTTTCCATGTTGGTGAGCATGCCGCCCGGCACTTGCGAGACCAAAATCCGGCCATCGACGCCTTTCAGGCTGCCTTCAAATTGTGCATATTTTTTGCGGACTTCGCGGAAATAAGCGGCGATTTTTTCCAGCTTGATTAAATCCAGCCCGGTTTCGCGTTTTTGGCCGGCCATTGCAGCCACGATGGTTTCGGTAGGGCTGTGACCGTAGGTCATACTCAGCGACGAGATCGCCGTATCGAGATTATCTACACCTGCTTCGATGGCCTTGATATACGTACCCACACTCAAACCCGTGGTGGCATGGCATTGCATATGAATCGGAATCGCCACGGCTTTTTTCAGCTTGCTGATCAGCTCGTAAGCATCGTAAGGCGTCAGCAATCCGGCCATATCTTTGATGCAGATAGAATGCGCACCCATGTCCTCGATTTGCTTGCCTTGCTCGACCCATTTCTTGATCGTGTGCACCGGGCTGGTGGTGTACGAAATGGTACCTTGAGCATGGGCATCGGTATGTAGCACGGCTTTAATCGCACGTTCGATATTACGCATATCGTTCATCGCATCGAAAATCCGAAATACGTCTATACCGTTGACCACGCACCGTTCGACAAATTTGTCGACCACATCGTCGGCATAATGCCGGTAGCCTAAAATATTCTGGCCACGGAACAGCATTTGCTGCGGGGTTTTGGGCATGGCTTTTTTCAACAGACGTAAACGCTCCCAAGGATCTTCGCCCAAATAGCGAATGCAGGCATCAAAGGTGGCGCCTCCCCAAGACTCGATAGACCAGTATCCGATTTGATCAAGCTGCTCGCAAATCGGCAGCATGTCTTCGATACGTAGCCGGGTCGCCAGAATTGACTGATGGGCGTCACGTAATACCACCTCAGTAATTCCTAGGGGCTTATTTACCTTTTCCACTCTTTTCTCCTAAAGACGTTTTTGGGTCGATTACTGCTACCTTGTGGGTATGATTATCCGTGTTTATGTTTTTTGCGGTATTGATGTACAGCGGCGGTAATAGCAGCGATTACTGCCTTATCGTTCCCTGCCACGACAGGTTGATCCGAAAACTTGGCAGGCATTTCCGGAAAATAGCGGCGTACCAACTGAGACATCACATTGATTGCCACAATCAACATGGCCAAAAAAGCGTAGACCATACCCATGCCTATTAACATCAGCTCAATCCCTGAGGACAGCATTTCGTTCATGTGTTTCGTCCAAATGATTAAAACTGAGTTCATTATCGCCAAAACCGCCGGATTAAACAATCCTGAGCGGGGCGAAGGGTTTAATTGCCTTAGCTGGCGTAAGGCAAAACAGGATTCTTAGACTGTCGTTTTGCTTAGTCTGACGCTAAGTGAAGAGCATGATCGATAGGAATGGACTGGCGCCGATTTATTAAACGGCCGATTGCAAGTAATCCAACACTTCGGCGATGTGGGTTTTAACTTGGACCTTGCGCCATTCCTTGACCAACACGCCGTGTTCGTCGATTACGAAAGTGCTGCGCTCTATGCCTCGCACTTGCTTGCCGTACATGCTTTTCATTTTGATGACATCAAATAAATTGCAAAGGCTCTCATCCTGGTCAGATAGCAAATCGAACGGAAACTCCTGTTTGCACTTAAAGCCTTCGTGCATTTTCACGCTGTCGCGCGATACACCGAGAATAACGGCATTTAATTGATTGAACTGTTCGATATTATCCCTAAAGCCTTGACCTTCCTGGGTACAGCCGGGGGTATTGTCCTTGGGATAAAAATATAAAACGACTTTTTTGCCGCGATAATCTCTCAGTTTGACGGTTTTTTCACCGGTAGCGGCAATTTCGAAATCGGGAACGGCGGAGCCGAGAGTGGCTAAAGTCATCAGATCACCTTTTGATGGGTTCAAGAATAGCGTCGATATTCAAACTGTCGCAAAAATCCAGAAATTCTTCACGCAGCGATAAAATTCGTACTTCCGGCGGCACCAGCAATACATATTTTGTGGAAAACACCGGTGTGTTAAAAAATGCCGCTTGATGGCGGCTGGCCGTGACTTCTTCGATACAAATGCCTCTTTCCAACAAAAACGATGTGACCGCGAACAGCACGTCGTTCTTATCCATGGAAATGGTTTCCAGAGTATAAGGAACCCCCTCCAATACCGGCGGCATTTCATCCGGCCGTAAAAAACTCATCTGAATTTCGAAGCGAATTTTTATCGCTTCCAGCATGCCTTCCAGCTTGGCAATATGATTCCAATTGCCGGCAATCAGCACGTAAGCCGCAGTGATTTGCGTCAGATTGGACGTCCGCAGCTCCACCACGCTGCATTGACAGGCACTCAGCGCCGACAGGATTTCCGCGATAAAACCGTTGGACTTGTTGCCCAACACTGTGATTGCAAGTTGCATAAAATAAGTCCTTGATTACGCCTAGCGCAGTGTAACATCAACACTGCGAAAAGCAGAACCGCGACCAAGCAATCCCGACTACTGTGAATCTATATCGGTAATCACCGCGTGATTATCGAAGTGTACCGTTACTTTCTTGCTGGCTCGCGCCGCCGTTACCAGGGTCTCATCGACTTTAAACGCGACCGCCAACTGTTGATCCGTTACGGGGGCGGTGCGCTTCGGCGCGACGCTGGAATGCAGCCAGGACAAATACAAGGTCCAAAACAACCAGATACCGGCAATGATCACCACAATCTCGCCGTACAACTGCAATAATTCCAACAGCGTTTTATACCCGCCGAACCAGCGAATCTCGTCGGACAAGCTTTTCAAACCCATCAGCCAGGCACTGAGCGTAAACAAGGGCCACAAAAAGTACAGCCAAAGTATCCAGCTTAATAGCGACATAAACGCCGAACCGCATTTTTGTTGGAAACTTTGCAAATGCGGTTGGTTGATGATGATGTCTTTCATTTTTGCCTCAGGCCTCTATCCAAAGTCACCCACACCGCGCGCTGGCCGCGCTTTTTGCGTAACGCCTTGATGCAACCGTTAATAGTGGTGCCAACGTTGATCAGCCAGTAGATAATCGGATACCAGATCATCCAGTAGTAATGCTGCGCGGAGCCGCCGCTCTTGCGTTCGTAACTGGAATCGATAGTCAAACTGACGGCAAACTGAATCAAACAGGTGACGCATAACAACATACTGGTCCAATGCGGCGACAAATCCTCCAAAGCCTCCTGAGGTTCGCTGCTAAGCCACTCGAACGGCACTAAAGCCAGCATCGCCACCACCAAAAACGCCCAGGTCAGGCTGATACAGCATTCCAGATACAGCGGCCACATGCCACGGGAACGCCAGCTAAACAGCGGCCGGAAATAGCGTAACAACACCTCGACACCGCCTTGCGCCCAGCGGCTGCGTTGTTTCCACAAACCGTTTAGCGTCTCCGGCATCAGAACCCAGCACAAGGCATTCGGTTCGAAACGGATCGCCCAGCCGGCTAGTTGTAGCTTCCAGCTGATGTCGATGTCCTCGGTGACCATGTCCGGACTCCAATAACCGACATCGTGCAGCGCGGTTTTTCTAAACCCGGCAATCACCCCGGAAATGGTAAACACATGACCGTAAGAACGCTGCGCCCGCTTGATCATGCCGACAATGGCGGAAAACTCCCCCACCTGTATTTTGCCTAACAAGGTCGAACGGTTGCGGATACGCGGATTGCCGGTTACCGCACCGACATGCGGATCTTCCAGAAAATGCCTGACTATCCAGGCCGTGGCATTCGGCGCCAGCAAGGCGTCGCCGTCAATGCCAATAAGGATTTCGCTGTTAGCCAGCAAAGCGGCCGTGCGTAACCCCACGGCCTTACCCTGATTGCTGGCTAAATTGACCACCCGAATTTGCGGATGCTGGTCGGCCAGTTCGTGCAAGATGTCCAGCGTGTTGTCCTTGCTGCCGTCGTTGATGGCGATGATTTCATAATTGGGATATTGCTGATGCAGCAGGTATTCGATGGTCTCTCGGACATTCTCGCCCTCGTTATAACAAGGGATCAGAATCGATACCGCCGGATATTCGGACAACTCGGGCAGATCGGACAAAACATTGCCGCGATTCCGCTCCCAACGAAAGTAATAAATCATGCCGCCCAACATCCAGACATAAGCCATGAGTAGCGGATAATAAAACACAAAGCGCGACAACCATTCGTTGAATTGCCACCAGGGTACTTCCTGCAAATTTTCCTGGGTGATTAACCACCAATCGATAAATTGCTGCACCCAAGCTTGGTCTATCAAGTTCTCCATTTATTGCTTAATCCTTTTTGGAAACCGGAAAGAATTTTTTCAGCTCCGCCAACTTCGGCTGATCGTTAAACACGTTATCCGGATAGTAACCAATGTGTTTAGCGCCGTGCTTTTTCAATAACTCGAATTGCTCGGTAAAAATAGGCATGGGAATATCTTGCTTGGTTTTCCAGTTAACCGCCTGCAATTCAAACACCATTTTGTCCAAGCCGCCTGGATATTGCGCGGTTTTTTCCACTAACTCTATCAACCACTGCTTGGGATTTTCCGCCTCTTCCATAAAAGGCATCGCCTCCACCGCCACGTAATCATAATGCTTTAAAAACGCCGGGAAAGACTGCGCATACCATTCTTCGCTATACGGCTTTAACAGCGGCAGAGAGTAAAAATTGCGGGCGGTTTTGATATAAGGCCGATAGAACCTGACCTTGTCGGCCAAATAATCGGTGAACTGGCCGATCAACTCGGTTTTATGCTGTGCCCAGCGCAAGCGTAACTCGCTAGACGCATGAATGGTATCGAACTCGGCCGGCATCCCCCACACATTGCGGCTAAACTCCATCGCCAGCGGCGAGACGTCTTCAAAATCCGACAAGATCCCGTCGTCATGAAACAGAATGCCGTTAAAGTCGCAATGCTTAGCCAAGTCTTCGTAAATCTCGCCGACAAACTGCCTTGCTTCAGGGTTAAACGGCGACAAGCGGGTGTAGATATGCCGGGACAATTGCGGCTCGCCGTCGCGCCATTCTTTCACGTACCATTTCAGCGGCACATCGGCTTTGTAAGCCATGATCGGCATCCAGGCGTAGACTCGCACGCCCGCCCGTGTCCGCAATTGCAAGGTTACATGATTGAACATATCCCGGCGCACCGGCAAATGCCGATTAGGAAAATACAGTTTGTCGGCGTTACCGTCGCCGTCCGGATCGGAATAGGCTTGCAGATAGACGGTATTGGCGCCGCTGGCTTTAATTCTCTCTACCACTAGGGCCAAATTTTTCTCGGTCTGCTCCTCGTCATCGTCGTAGATGTAATCCATATCCACGTGCGCGACCCGCAACTCCTGGCCAACCCGCTGGTTTTTCACGATTTCGCCGAACTGTTTGGCATTGACGTCATCGGTGATCATCATGCGCTTCATCACGTACGCATCAGCCAGAGTATTGGCACCGTCGTTCAGGCCCATGGTCAAACGCATACCCGCCAATTTCGTGGCTTCCAGCGCAATGGCGTTAAATTCGCCGTAAGGCCACACCATGACCCGCGGCCGCTTGCCCAATATCTGAAACAAACGCTCCGAGCTTTTATCCACTTCCTGGAAAATCCGTTTGCGATAGTCCTCGTCTTTCTCGTATTCGTCGTATTCGTTGCTGTACAAACGCGAAGTCACCGCGCTTTGCTGATTGCCTTGCGGATTGGCGACGATGCCGTGATGTAAATCATAGGTGTGCGAAGCAATCTCGACCAGACCGCTCTCGGCCACTTCACGAATCTGTGCCGGCGTCATTAACGGTTTTACGCCCGGCACATTCTGCTGCTCCAGCCAAGAACCTACTACCGCCAAGGTGGCCGGATATTTGTACTTTTTCAGCAAAGGCATGGCCCGGGTATAAAAACTCAAGTAGCCGTCGTCAAACGTCAACATCACGGCTTTCGTCGGCAAAACCTTGTCGCCCTTCATGCAATCCAGCAAATCCTGGACGCTGATAACGTGATAGTTGTTCTGCTTCAACCAGGCAAAATGATCGGCAAGATGGTCTTTGTTGACCGCAATCCGATCAAACGGCGGCACCCGCTCTTCTTCTTCGAGAATGTCGTGATAATTCAATACCAGAAAGCTGGAGTTACCCGAATCAGCGGCCAGCAAGGGCCCTGTGAACAAACAGAAAAAGACAAAAATTACACGGGCAACAAAGTGCATATTCATTAATTTAAAGCGGGAAAAGAGACTGGAAACAGCTGGTTCTCAGTGTTAAAAAAGACCAGAATTGGACGGCGCATTTTACCCGAATCATAAGGCTTGGCCTGTTTTATTTGTCCGTGCGACACCCTGTCGCAGGCATGCTGAAACATTAAAACCAGCCTGCGACTAAGGCCGTCAACTCCAGTTTAACCAAGCCCATGACAAAAAGCTCGAACGTCATCCGCCCCACAAACTTCATAATGTTCGGAAAAAACTGGTTATGATTGAATAAAAAACCTCATCCAGTCCACCAACCGATTAACTCGACGTATGGCGGGCCAGTACACCACCCCTGGAGAATTCATGCAAAAACCCTCGCTAGCAAATCATTGGCGGCAAGACCTTACTGCCGGCTTTTTGGTGTTTCTGATCGCCCTGCCCTTATGTCTAGGCATCGCTGTCGCCTCCGGATTTCCGCCGATGGCCGGCATCATATCCGCCATCGTTGGCGGCTTGCTGGTATCGCGGATCGGCGGCGCGCAATTAACCATCACCGGCCCGGCAGCCGGTTTGATAGTGGTAATTCTGACCTCGGTGCAAACCCTGGGCGACGGCGATGCAATGGCCGGCTACCGCTACACTTTGGCGGCAATCGTCGTCGCCGGCGCCTTGCAAACCGTGTTGGGCTATTTCAAAGCCGGCCGGCTGGCGGCGTTTTTCCCAGCCTCGGTAGTGCACGGCATGCTGGCGGCGATCGGCATTATCATCATCAGCAAACAATTACCGGTCATGGCCGGCGTGCAAAGCCAAGGCGCCAGCATCCTGTCCGGCATAGCCGCGTTGCCGCACAGTCTGATTTACTTTATGCCGCAAATCGGCTTGATCGCGCTGGCCGGCATCGTGGTGCTGATCGGCTGGCCGCACATCCAGCAACCCTTGTTGCGCAAGATTCCGGCCCCTATCATCGTCATCGCTTCCGGCATCCTGCTCGGCCATCTGTTCCATCTGGATCAATTGCAACCGGGAGACACGTTTGTCGTCCCCAAAGACATCCTATTTGCGCCGCACTTTCTGGTGACTTTCCCGGACAGCCTGCTAGCTAGTTTCTATCTGCCGGATTTCGGCAAACTGAGCGCGTTTGCTTTTTGGGAAAGCGTGGTGTCAATCTGTCTGGTAGGCAGCCTGGAAAGCCTGCTCAGCGCCGCAGCCGTCGACAAGCTCGATCCGGAAAAACGCTACTCCGACTTAAACAAGGAGTTGCGCGCGGTCGGCATCGGCAACGTGGTATCCGGTATGATAGGCGGCTTGCCGATGATTGCGGAAATCGTCCGTAGCTCGGCCAACATCGACGCCGGCGGCCGCAGCAGCTGGGCCAATTTCTTTCACGGCGGCTTCGTACTGCTATTCGTCGTGTTGTTTCCGGATTTGATTTCGACAATACCGCTGGCTTCTCTGGCCGCCCTACTGGTCTATACCGGCTTTAGATTGGCCTCGCCGCAAGCCTTTGCCAAAAGCATGGACTTGGGCAAGGAGCAGCTGGCTTTGTTCGTGATTACCATCTTGGCGATACTGGCCAGCAACTTGTTGATCGGCGTGCTGATCGGCATCGCCGCTAAATTGTTGCTGCACATCGGTCGCGGCGTGTCTTTGGGTAACCTGCTATCCATATCTTATAAGATGCAAGCCAACGGGCCGAACAGCTGGATTATTAAAGTCAGCGGCGCCGCTTTGTTCTCCAACTTTCTGGCGTTAAAAAGCCAGGTCGCCAACCTGGCCGACGGCCAAACCGTGATCTTCGATTTAAGCGCCGCCGACTTGATCGACCACACCGTGATGGAGTTTATCGCCCATTACCAGGAAGACTACATCGCTCGCGGCGGCCGTTGCGAAATTCATGGACTGGCCGATCTGGAATCCCTAGGCGACCATGCTTTAGCCGCTAGACAGCGCAGATAAATATAGGGCGCCTCAAAAAATTAGTATCTCTTCAGCGCAAAGGACCGCAGATCCTCTCCAGCGGGAGAGGCAGGGTGAGGGGAATCAAAATAAGGCACTTTGCCAGTTTAATTCTCCTCACCCCAGCCCTCTCCATCAGGAGAGGGGACATGCTTTCGGCGGCTTGCCGGTTTTGCGATTTGCTGAATAGTTACACCTATTCTTACTATCTAAAAACCACCCAACATGACCGAAGCCACCATCATCTGCCCCAATTGCAGCACGCAAGTACCGTTGACGGAATCGCTAGCCGCGCCATTACTCGCCGCCACCCGCAAACAATTCGAACAGCAGCTGCAACAAAAAGACCAAGCCATCGCCGTGCGCGAACAAGACATCAAGGATCAGGAAAAACAACTGGCGGAGGCCAAGCGCGGCCTGGACGAACAAGTCGCGCAACAAGTCGCCAAACAATTACAAGCCGAACGCCAGCGGGTGATCGAGGAAGAAACCCGCAAAGCCAAACAAGCTGCCGCCGCCGAACTGGAGCACAAAAGCCGGGAGCTGGCCGAACTGAACGAAGTCTTGAAAGTCCGCGACGCCAAACTCGCGGAAGCCCAACAAGCCCAAGCAGAACTGATCAAAAAGCAACGCGAACTGGACGATGCCAAACGCGAGCTGGAACTGACCATCGAAAAGCGGGTGCAGAGCAATCTCAACGAAGTACGCAACCAGGCCAAACGCGAAGCAGAGGAAGGCCTGAAACTGCGGGTGATGGAAAAAGACCAGACCATTGCATCGATGCAGCAAAAAATCGAGGAACTGAAACAAAAAGCCGAACAAGGCTCACAGCAACTGCAAGGCGAAGTGCAGGAACTGGAATTGGAAAACCTGCTGCGCGCCAAGTTTCCCTTCGATAACATCGAGCCGGTTGCCAAGGGCGAATTCGGCGGCGATCTGCTGCAACGCGTGGTCGGCGGCTCCGGACAAGCCGCCGGCATTATTCTTTGGGAAGCCAAGCGCACCAAAAACTGGAGCGACGGCTGGTTGGTAAAACTGCGCGAAGACCAGCGCAACGCCAAGGCGGACATCGCCGTCCTGGTCAGCCAGGCCCTGCCCAAAGGCGTGGACAGCTTCGAAGTGATAGACGGCATCTGGGTCACCGCCCCGCGCGCCGCCCTTCCGGTCGCCACCGTGCTGCGCCACACCCTGCTGGAAGTGGGCATGGCCCGCCTCGCCGCCGAAGGCCAGCACGGCAAAACCGAGATGGTTTACCAATATCTGACCGGCCCGCGCTTCCGCCATCGGGTGGAAGCGATCGTCGAAGCCTTCTCCACCATGCAGGAAGACCTGGACAAGGAACGCAAAGCCATCACCAAACAATGGGCCAAGCGCGAAGCGCAAATCGAACGGGTGATGAACGCCACCGTCGGTATGTACGGCGATTTGCAGGGGATTGCCGGCAAGTCCTTGCAGGAGATCGAGGGCTTGGAAATGCGGGCGCTTGGAATGGATGATGAGTTGGAGTGACCTATCGACCAGCCGGTCGATCTGGTTCCCAAGCTCCGGCTTGGGAACCCTGGCCTTGGAAGCTCCAGCTTCCAGTCTGTTTGTAGATAGGAAGCTAAAGCTTCCGAGATAGCATTCCCAAGCTGGAGCTTGGGAACCAGAGGACTAGATAAATTCACAAAATTGACCCGAATATAAAACCATGTTTATACTCGCGTTTAAACATTCCAGGGAAACATCATGACCGAAGCCATACTCGACATCAAACAATGGGGTAATAACCTGGGCGTGCGCCTACCGGCGGCCATTGCCAGAGCCGCCCGTTTACACAACCATCAACGAGTGCGGGTATCCGTCGAAGGCGACAAGGTGATTATCACCCCGTTAGCCGACGAAGCTTTAACGTTGGAACAACGTTTGGCCCGTTTCGATCCCGAGCGGCACGGCGGCGAAGCCATGGCAACCGCGGAAACAATCGGTGCCGAACGTTGGTAAGCCGTAAGCAAACAGCGGCTTGGGTACCGGAAAGGCAAGATATCATCTGGATCGATTGCAATCCGCAAGTCGGCCAGGAAATGCGCGACATCCATCCGTTTTTAGTGCTTTCGCCACGCATCTTCAACGAAAAAACCTCGCTGGTGATCGGCCTGCCAATGACAACCGCCGCCTATAACGCCGACAATCCGTTTACAGTCGCCGTCGGTAAAACCGGCGGCCGCAAAGCCGAACAAACCAGCTATGTGCTCTGCCACCAACCCAAATCCTTCGACTGGCGCTTGCGCAAAGCCAAACCGCATCCGCTCAAATCCTTGCCAGGCGATTTGTTCGCTCATGTTTGCGAGCGGTTGAATCAGATCATTCAAGTCGGCTCTGGCTGATCTACCGATGTGCAGGATTGAGTCGTGATCTGGCTCTGGTTGCTCTGGTTCCCAAGCTCCGGCTTGGGAACTCCGGTCTTGGAAGCTCCAGCTTCCAATTCGGATGTGGATAGGAAATGCAAGCATTTGGCGCAAGCCTCGATGTATATTAGTATCTAATACACCTTATCGGGAGCGAGATCATGGCTAGAAATACTTCTGTCACTTTAGGTGACCACTTTGATAACTTCGTGCAGGAAAAAATACAGCAAGGCCGTTTCTTGTCGGTTAGCGAGGCCGTTCGCGCCGGTTTGCGTAAACTGGAAGAAGAGGAACTTAAGCTGCAAACCCTAAAAGCCAAGCTGCAAGCCGGCGAAGACAGCCCGCTGCAGGAGGATTTCGACGAAGAACAATTTCTGGCCTCGATGCGAAAAAATCACAGCCAATGAAGCCAAGCTATCGCATCAGGCAACTGGCGGCGGCGGATTTGGAGCAGATTTGGCTTTATACGTTTCAACAATGGGGTCCCGAGCAAGCCGACCAATACCTACGCGCACTGTTCGACCGTTTCAACTGGCTTGCGGAATACCCCAAGCTAGGCAAGGCGCGCGACGATATAAAACCCGGTTATTTTTGCTTCCCCGAAGGCCGGCATTTAGTTTTTTACATCGCTACCAATACCGGCATAGAAATAATCGGCGTCCCTCACCAGAGCATGGATGTATTTAATCACGTTGGATGAGTTGAATAATGGCATCCGAGGCGTTTTGATCTGGTCGGTCTGGTTCCCAAGCTCCGGCTTGGGAACCCCGGCCTTGGAAGCTCCGGCTTCCAGTCTGGCTGTAGATAGGAAGCTAGAGCTTCCAAGATAGCATTCCCAAGCTGGAGCTTGGGAACTAGAGTAACTAGAGTAATGGCATAAGTTATTTCATTTTATTATTTCCAATAGGAAAATAATTTTTATCAAAAATTAGGATTTTTATGGCTAAAAATGACAATATCTTGTTAGATGGACTTATTGATGATCGAATTGAAAGCCATTTTCCATCAGCTGATCGTGGAGAAGTATTTGAGTATTTTTCATTTGAGCAAATACTAAAAGACTTGGATCTTTCAAGAGACGAAATTCAAAGTGGATGGATCGATAGTCGACAAGACGGGGGTATAGATGGCTTTTTCATACTAATTAATGGACACCTATTACAAGATCCCCAATCGTTTATTTGGCCCAAAACCGGATCTGAGTTACATATTTCGATCATTACATGCAAGCATCATAATACATTTAAACAAGCGACTCTCGATAACCTTGCAGCCAGCTTGACGGAATTATTTGATTTTGGAATTGATGATATTAACCTAAAGGGAGCATATTCTGAAAGTATAGTTCGGTGCAGAAATAATCTAAAACTGGCTTATAGAAAACTCTCCCCAAGAATGAGTAAGTTTACCTTTGATATTTGCTATGCATCAAGAGGTAATACGTCTGAAATTGGTAAAGAGGTAATATCAAGGTCCGATCAAATACAATCCATTGTTCAAAATCACTTCAGCAACTGCCATTCAACATTTACGTTCTATGGTAGCGCCGAACTGGTCGAACTTCATAGAAAAATCCCGAATTACTCCTTAGACCTTCAATTTGTTGAATCTCTATCAAAAGGCGAAAGATATGTCCTGTTAGTAAAACTTAAGGATTACTTTAATTTTATTTCAGACAATGGAAAACTAAGAAGATACCTCTTTGATTCCAACGTAAGAGATTTCATGGGTTTAAATCGTGTAAATGAGGATATAAAGCAAACACTTGTCAATACAAATTCACCCGATTTTTGGTGGTTAAATAACGGCGTTACGGTATTGGCTACTTCAGCAAGTGTTGTGGGGAAATCGATACAAATTCAAGATGTACAAATCGTAAATGGTCTTCAAACAACGGAATCTATTTTTCGACATTTCGAGAGTGGCGCTGATGTTCCAGATGAGAGATCAGTTTTAGTCAAAATAATTGTCACGCAAGATGAAACCGTACGTAATTCTATAATTCGCGCAACCAACAATCAGACTGACGTTGAGCTTGCTTCACTTCATGCAACCGATAAAATTCAACGAGACATAGAAGATATTCTGGTTAGAAAAGGACTTTTTTATTAAAGAAGAAAGAACTACTACATCAATCTAGGTCACGAACCTAGCGAAATTATTACACCTTTTTACATAGCCACAGGCTATGTTAGCCTAATTCTAAAACAACCTTATCGTGCGACAGCCCTAAAGTCGAAATTCTTACGTTCACCAGCAATGTATAGCCGAGTTTTTTCGGAGAATACGTCAATTGATGTATGGCCCAAAATTGCCATAGTTTTAAAAAAGACTGACGAGGTTCTTGAGAAGCTAAGACCCAAAAATGGCGAAATTACGGACAGATTTCTAAAAAAATGGCGTCACATAATTTGCTTTTTTACAGTTTCCAGACTTCTAGGGAGTTTCGATTTTTCTGATAGAGACTTCATATGTTTTGATACTGATACTTTTACTGAAGACCAAATCCGAAATAGTTGGGAATTCATCTTTAATTTCTTAGACAAAGACTTAAATAAAGGGAAGTGGACAAAAAAGGGACAGGTTATTGCATTATGCATGTTGGCTGAAAAGCATCTTGGAATTACTAGAAGTCAGAGAATTGAGAAAAATACTGACTTTGGAGTCATGAATATTAAGCTTTCTAGCATATCATCAGTGAGTTTAGATTTTGCACTCAAAGTCAAAGAATTGCTTCCAGTTCAACCCTGGAAACCAGGGCAGCACAAAATTATTTCAAAATCCCTTAATTGTACTGACAATGAGTATTTTTCCGCTGTAGAGCTACTTATTGATGAAGGTTTAGTTAATCGTCAAAAGGATGGTGTTGTATATGACTCCGATGGTAATGTTTTGTGTTTTGATCCTGAACGAGTCGATCCGCAATCTATGATGTTATTTGACAAATATTATGACTAATACGAAATGACCCGCAGCCGCTACCAAGTCCTCCAAAACCACAGCCCGCACTTTCTGACCGCGACGATCAATCAATGGCTGCCGCTGTTTACCCGCCCGGCGACGGTGAATATCCTGCTGGATTCCTGGCGGTTTTTGCAGCGCGACAGCGGGTTTCAGCTGTACGGTTACGTGATCCTGGAAAATCACTTGCATCTGATCGCTGCTTCGCCGGATTTGAGCCGCGATATGCAGCGGTTTAAGGCTTATACCGCCAAGCAAATCATCGATCATTTGCAGCAAAGCGGTTCGGCGCGGGTGCTGGAATTATTGGCGTTGTTGAAGCGGCCGCATAAGACTGAGAGCGAGTATCAAGTTTGGGAGGAAGGTAGCCATCCGCAGCTGATCGAAACCGAGGCGGCGATGCGGCAGAAGTTGGATTACATTCACCTAAATCCGATCAAGCGTGGTTATGTGGATTTGCCTGAGCATTGGCGCTATTCCAGCGCACGGAATTACGCCGGAATGGAGGGCTTGATCGAGGTGGTTAGAGACTGGTGAGGATTTGGGAAGCTGGAGCTTCCGAGGCGTGGGTTCCCAAGCTGGAGCTTGGGAACCAGTGGAAATGACATGGCATATCACGCCGACAAGTCGATTAAGCCCTTTCCGACCTTATTTGCATCGAGATTCTGAGCATAGAACACCCACCCCCCGTCTCCCTTCCGAAATCCAAAAACAACGGCTTTTGAATCGTAATACACCGTATCTTTCGCCGATGCATTGTATTTTTTCCATGATGCGCCCTGTACCGACGGCTGCGGTTTACTAACCGACATACGCCGGGTTCTTACAACTGGAAGTGGCGGAGCATTTTGCGCTTCCATGTCATTTCGGGTATTGCCGCCAGTGAAGCCGCCTTCACCTTTCACATCGCCCGCGACATGCATGACGGTCACGCTATTCCCGTTTTGGTCGTGAAAATGAATCGTGAACCGACAATTACTAAATTCGGAAGTCAAAAAGTACGGTGGCGAATCTTTATCAAGAGTCACTTGGGTTAAACTCTTATTTTTCCACGGCAAATAATATATTCGTCTTTCCTTATCCCCGCCCTGACCGGGATACATTTTAATGATATTCGGCTTTTCAAAATGCCATTCAATATCACGAACGCCACCATCGGCCCGAATACCGGCATTGGCATCTTTCCAGTCAAAACTCACTTCGTCTATTTCCAGGACGTAATCGGTAAACGCTTTCTCCGGCTCCTTTATTAATAATGCTCTGAAATCTTCCAAGCTAGCCATATTCCACTCCGCTTCGACTTTAATTAAACGTTGAAAATGTTTATCGCATATCGCCAAATCATTGGTTTGGTCCAATGCCACTAACCGGATAAGGATAGCCGAGTTTTCTAGCTGTACATTTTTCCTCGACGACTAATAATATCGGGACTCAGTATAGAGGATGTCGGTCAGCGCGAATCGCTAACCCTTCGAATGGTAGACACGGTAATATCGTGATTTGTCCCACTCGCGAACTGGCCGGCCAAGTTTGTAAGGAAATCCTCCATCTGACCCGCTTCAAGCAAAATACTCAACTCGTCACTGCAGGACCACACAATGAACGCAGGTAATCCAGCACGCGTGCCTGACGCCAACGGTCATCGGCAGCACAGTGAGCGATCCGGGCGCGCTGGCAGGCGAGGATGGCTTCGTCTCTGCCTTTGTCTGTCCAGGGCCTGAGGTCGGCTGGCGTATCGGCCAGTAACGCGGCCGCTTCCTCATCCGGCGGCGGCGGGCCATCACGCAGCCAGGCTTCGGCCTGCTCGAAGTTGTCGCGACACATCAATGCAATCATATAATCGCAGGCCGATTGCAGCCCGGACCGCAACCGGCGGGGACTGACCGATACCATGGGTAACAGCGGCGCCAGCGAGGGCAACAGGTGATTGGCGTAGATAGTCGCGCCCCAATAGGATTCGGCGGTCCGGCGAAAATGGGCCAGATCGCGCACGGCGACCAAGCCGCTGGCCGCGAGCGGCAGAATTTCCACCGGCGCTTTGTTCACGTCCACGGTATCGTTGGCGACATCGACATACAAGCCGCCGAATTGCAGCGCGTTCTGGAAATATTGTTCGCGCAACACGCCCCATACCGAGCGCACGATACCGCCTTGAGCCATAAAGTCATGCAATAGCTGTTCGATCGGCGCCTGCGGTTGGCGTAACCGGGTCGCCATTAGTGCGTAAAGCTCGCGGGTGATCTCCTCGCAACGGCCATAAGGATAAGCCTTGCCCGCGGCAGCCGGCAGTCGAGGCGCGAGCAGCGCATCGACCTGAGCCCGTAAGCCCAGAAAATAAGCCTGCAATGCATCGATCCGCTCCGCCAGATAGGCATCGGTCAATGCACGCTGTTGGGTGTCAACAGCGGCGATTTGTTGAGGAAGTAAGGGCGTCATGGCGGAGCGGGATTGTCGCCGCGAATCCCCATCGTTGCAAGCTTCCATCATTTTGCTGGTTCCGAAGCTCCAGCTTCCGTTCCGTCTAATTCACCACAGCCCATCACCGGCTGCCGCAGCTTACTCGCCCAGCGACAGTGAATATCGTGCTGAATTCCCGGCATTTTTGCGGCACGGAGGATTTGGTAGACAAAGTGCATCGCAAGCGATTGGTACGATTCGTTAAATCACACCCCTAATGAACAAACACCGCCTTTCCTAACCTTGTATTGAATGACAAGTGACTATTTGTTGCCGCGATTGCCCCGACAAAAACCAAGCACTTGTTTTCCGTCGAGTTTGTTCCTAAGCTAACCCGCTATTTATCCTCATAGAAGACACTCAATGCGCGGCGTTCACACGGAATCGGCAAAAGAAGTTTACGACGTCGTCGTTATTGGCGCGGGTATCGGCGGTCTCAGTACCGCCGCATTACTGGCGAAAACCGGCAAGACGGTGTTACTGGTGGAAAGGCACGATAGACCGGGTGGTTATGCCCACGGCTTCAAACGTCGAAACTTTCATTTTGATTCCGGCGTACATCTGGTCAGCGGTTGCAGCCCAGAGGGTTATGGCAACGGCAGCACTATGAATAAGATCTGCCGGGTGGTGGGTATAGATCCGGAGGTACTGTTCATCCCTGTCCCATCATACGCCCGCGCGGTTTTTCCGGATTTCGAAATCCCGTTACAAGCCGGCGAAGCGGCGTTCGTGGCCGGCTTGACTGAACACTTTCCGCAGGAAAAAGACCGCCTGCTGGCGCTGATCCGGCTTTGTAAAGTATTGGCGGAAGAAGCCATGCTGGCCGAGGAAGTGTTGTCGCAAAGTAAGGCAACGCGGATTTCGCCGATGCAAACGCTGGGCAATTTATTCCGCTATCGCCGCACCACGTTGGCGGAGGCGCTGGACGAGTTTTTGGTCGATGCTCGCCTGAAAAGCGCTTGCGCGATGCTCTGGCCTTACTTGGGTTTGCCACCGTCACAATTGTCCTTCTTGTATTGGGCCTCGATGATGGCCGGTTATACTTACGAAGGCGGTTATTACTGTCGAGGCAGTTTCCAGGTTTACGCCAATCAACTGGCCGCCGCCATCGAAAATCAAGGCGGCGAAGTGTTGTTAAATGCTAGCGTGCGCCGCATTTTAGTCGAGCAAGGCAAAGCCTGCGGCATCGTCTTGGAAAACGGCCAGCTGATTCGTTCTGAAACGGTAGTTTCCAACATCGACATCCAGCACACCGCCGAGCTGTTAATCGGTCGGGAGCATTTGCCAAACGGCTATTGCGAAGGCTTGGCAAAGCTGTCGCCGTCCTTATCGATCTTCGCCAGTTATATCGCCACCGACCTGCCCCTCTCTGAGCAAGATCATGCTCATGAAGGCTTTTTCTTTGAATCGTTCGACCACGAAGCCAGCTATGCATTAAGCCAAACCGGTCTGAGCAATTGGTTTTCTGCAACGCTGCCATCCTTCGCCGACTCCTCGCTGGCGCCGCCCGGACAAAGCATCATGATGCTGACCACACTGTGTCCATTTGACGTGGGGGAATCCTGGCGCATCGCCAAGAACGGTTTTCAGCAACGCCTATTAGAAAAAGCCGAGCGGCATTTTCCCGGCCTCAATGACCATTTGTTGGTGGTGGAGTCCGGCTCGCCACGCACCATGGAGCGCTACACCCTAAACCGCCACGGCGCAGCCTATGGTTTTGCGCCCAGCCCGGATCAGATCGGCCCGAACCGGCCAAGTGTAGTCGGCGCCCTGCCCGGCTTGTTCCACACCGGCCATTGGACTCGGCCTGGCGGCGGTGTGGCCGGGGTCAGCGTTTCGGCCTTACTCGCCGCGCAAGCAGTACTGGGTATCGCTAAGCAAGAAGACTTTTGGAAAACTTTAGGCCTGGATGACTAAGAGCGTCTGACCTACTTATTCTGCGCGCGAGATAAGCGCCTGCATCCGCGCTAGTTTCGGCGACACCACCGGCACCGTCAGCATGGTACTAAGCACGGCCATCAATAATAGGGCGGTGAAGGTTTCACTAGTAATAATGTCTTTATCCAGCAAGACATTGGCAAAGATGATCATGATCAAGGCCTTGGTTTGCAGCAGCCAACCAATCAACGAAGCCTCGCCGCGCTGCCATTTCAGGATTTTTCCGGCCAGATGGATACCCAGCAACTTTCCGAACACCGAAACCAACAACAATACCCCGGCGACCACCAGTACCGCCGCGCCGCCCATTGCCCAATTGGTTTTCAAGCCGGCGCTGATGAAATACACCGGCATCACCGTCAGCAACAAGTGGTGGCGTAACAAGTCCATATGGGTTTGATTAAACCAGCAGCCATCCAGGATAGCGCCGGCCAAAAACGCCCCCACCATAAAATGCAATCCGGCCCAGTCGGCAGCAAAACCGGTAGCAGCCAAGGCGATGATACCGACATACCAACGATCACGTTCCGGCAGCCAGGCCATCAGTTTGCGAATCCCGTAAGCGCTGATTGCAAAACCCACTAAAAAAGCGCCCTGCCGGCCCACCCGCTCCCAATCCAATAGAATCAAGGCCAGTACCGCCCAAATCGCAATATCATCCATGCTGGCGTAACGCAAGATGCGCTGGCCGATGGGCTGACGCAGAACTTCCAGTTTTTCCATCAACAAAATCAAGATCGGCAGCGCCGTCACGGCACAGGACATCCCCATCCCCAGCACAAATTGCCAAGGCATGGCCTTGGCTCCCATCCAGCCTTCGAACATCAGCATGCCCAAAGCCACAACGCAACCCAAGCCCAAGGGCACGCCCAGCGCCAACCCAGCTGTGATGCTGGTTTCCAGCCGATGTTGCCAGGCCTGACGCAGATCCAATTCAATACCTGCCACCCAGACAAACAGCATCACCGACCACCAGGTGATACCGTTCAGCGCTTGTATCACCTGTTTGTTAAAAACAAAGGCATAATAATCCGGAAACGCGGCACCCAAGACCCCAGGACCCAGCAAAATTCCGGTGATAATCTGCACCACCACCAAAGGCGCGAAATAGTCGGTCCGACCGATTCGCCAGATCAGATACGGTAGGCTGTAGATAATGGTTAAGGCAATCAGGAATACTTCAGTGGTGTTCATCGGCCAATCGTTTGGAGTGAGTCGCGTTAGGCAGGTATTATTACAAAATCAGCGTTAGCCAACTGATGCTTTTGCATCGGACATTTGACTGAACAACATGAAATCTACAATGAAACTAAACCGGTTTTCTTTAACACAGGTGAAACAGCATGCCGCCATCTGAACGCTTCGATGCCGCCATCATCGGTGGCGGCCCAGCGGGTACCAGCGCCGCGATCATCCTAGCCAAAGCCGGCAAACGCGTGGTGCTGTTCGAACGCTCGCGCTTTCCGCGCTTTCAAATCGGCGAATCTTTATTGCCGGCTTGTTGGGAAATCTGGCGGCGGCTGGGTGTCACCGAAAAAATCGAAGCCGAAGGCTTTACGGTCAAGCAAGGCGCGAACTTTGGCATGTTCAACCAAAAACCCGATGTGTTACTGCTGACCGCGGAATATCCGGGGTATTTCGAACGGCCCTATACCTATCACGTCGAGCGCGCGCGCTTTGATCAAATTCTGCTGGAGCATGCCGCCGAATGCGGCGTGGAGGTGCGCCGGGAATGGTCGGTTGCCGATGTGCTATTCGACGGCGAACGCGCGATTGGCGTTAGTGCTGGCAAAAATGGCTCTGACCCGGCGCCGATTCATACCTCAGTCGTCATCGACGCCTCGGGCCGCGAATCTATGATCGCCCGCAAGTTAAACTGGCGGCGGCCCTTGCCCGAGCTGAACAAAATCGCCCATTTCGCCCATTTTAAAGGCGGCTTTCGCCGCGACCCACACGGTTTTATCAATTTTGGCGAGGTGATGGACGGCTCGGTAACCACCGACATCCATACCATCGACGGCGGCTGGGTTTGGTACATTCCGCTACGAGACAATATCACCAGCGTCGGCGCAGTGTTGGACAGCCGCTTTGCGAAAAGTCTTGGCGATTCGCCGCAGCAACGCTTCGAGGCCGCCATCCAAAGCTGCGAGTGCGTTCGCGAGTGGTTAACGGGCGCGCAGCAAGCCATGGATATCAAAACCATTTCCTCTATTGGCTACATGAACGAACGCTTTCACGGCGACGGCTTTTTACTGGTGGGCGATGCCTCGATGTTTGTCGACCCGGTATTTTCCGCTGGGGTGACGCTAGCGATGCGCAGCGGGGTTTACGCCGCCGATGCGGTGCTGGACGGTTTTGCCCACAGCAACGACTTTAGCGCTGCGCGCTTAAGCCATTACGAAACGCGCATCCGCGAGCCGATGGAGCGGATTTTTCAGATGATTTACAACTGGTACCGAATCCTGGAACAAAAAGACGCCAATAACATCATCCTGCGTTCCCGGCAAAGCCCCATGCTGCGGGAACGCTTTATTGTCCTGCTGTCCGGTGGTTACGACATGGTCAGCATGAAACAAATTCTGGAAGCCGGCCAGGAACCGAGTTCAACCTATTTGGTTTCTTGAAACTGATTGGAGATTATTAACCCGGCCCTATTTATCACGGATACTCCGTTCGGGCTGAGCTCGTCGAAGCCCAGGCTGTTTGGCCTTCGACAAGCTCGGCGCGCGACGTTAAGGCGAGCTTAATATTGCCGGCTAAAATGACATCGCCAGCTGTTTACTGAAGTTGGCAACCTAATAACGACACTACCGAGGCACACATGAATAACATCAACCAATTTTTACTGTCGGGCGCGTTGCTTGCGTTTTTTGGCTTGGCACAACCCTGCTTCGCCGGCATCGAAACGCCGCGTATCGACCAGCGCCAGGAAAATCAGGAAAGACGCATCGAGCAGGGCGAGGCGTCCGGCGCCTTAACCAACCGCGAAGCCAACCGTTTGGAACATCAACAAATGCGCATAGCGCGTCAAGAAGAAGCTGCTAAAGCCGATGGCGTGGTTACCGCCGGAGAACGAGCCAGACTGACCCATCAACAAAACAAAGCCAGCCGAAATATTGCCCGCAAGAAACACAATTTAAGACGGGATTAAACGAAGCGTAAACTCCCACCGCTTCGTCGTTCCGGCGAATGCTGGAATCCAATAATTAAAAACCTGGATCCCCGCATTCGCGGGGATGACGCGATGGCCTAAAGTAAAAACCCCGCCTAACACCCGGATTCTTTGCCTGCTTAAGTTTCGCCTTTCATCAGATTGAGTAATTCGTCGGCAGACACCTTGCCGCTCATGTCCGCACCATCCAGCAAGCTATCGGCCAAATCACGTTTATGGCTGTGCAGCGCGACGATTTTTTCCTCTATGGTATTTTTGGCGATCATCCGGTAGATCGTTACCGGCCGCTGTTGGCCCATGCGGTGCGCCCGATCCGAGGCCTGATCCTCCACGGCCGGATTCCACCACGGGTCCATATGTATTACATAGTCGGCAGCGGTCAGATTTAAACCCACGCCGCCAGCCTTCAAGCTGATCAAAAACAATTCGCCCTCGCCACGCTGGAACGCGTCTACCCGTTGCTGTCTATCCTTGGCAGGTGTACTGCCATCCAAGTATTGATAACGAATCCCGCGCTGCTCGATATAGTTTTTGATCAATTGCAGATGATCAACAAACTGGCTGAACACCAGGGCTTTGTGCTTGTTATCCAGCAATTCGTCGACGATATCACCGAATGCCGCCAACTTGCTGCTAGGTAAAGCCACCGCCGCATTGGCCAGCAAGGTATTGCAACAACTGCGGCGCAATTTGCTGATGGCCGCCAGAATCTGCAATTGCTTTTGCCCAGCCGGCGCATCGGCGCTGCTCAATGCCGCCAGACTATCGCGGCGCAGGGCTTCGTAGAAGGCCATTTCCTCAGCGCTGAGCTCGACATAGATCGGGATTTCCGTGCGCGGCGGCAATTCCTGCAACACCTGGGTTTTAGTGCGGCGCAGAATAAAAGGCTGGATCAATTTCTTCAGCTGGAAACGAGCCTCGGCACTGCGGTCGCGTTCGATAGGGCCGGCGAAGCGTTGATTGAACTGTTCCAAAGATCCCAATAAACCGGGATTGATAAACCTGAACAAATTCCACAGCTCGCCCAGGTGGTTTTCCAAGGGCGTGCCGGTCATGATCAATTTAAACTCGGCTTGCAGATTCATCGCCCCCTGCGAGCGGCGGGTGGCGATGTTTTTGATCCACTGCGCTTCGTCGAGAATCACAGTCTGGAACTGGATTTTCGCCAACATTTCGGCGACTTGTTCCTGTTGCAACAAGCCGTAACTGCAAATTAGTAAATCATACGGCCCCAGATTATCCAGCAAGCGTTGCCGATCACCGCTACCGAGAATTTGCGGATTGAGCGTCGGTGCAAAACGACCGGCTTCGTTTTCCCAGTTCATGCACACCGAGGTCGGGGCGACGATCAGGCTGGGACCGTTCGGTGCGCGATCAACCAGTAGGGCCAAACCTTGCACGGTCTTGCCCAAGCCCATATCGTCGGCTAGGCAAGCACCGACGCCCCAGCGAGCCAGACGCGCCAACCAGCGGTAGCCATCCAATTGGTAATCGCGCAATTCGGCTTGAAAGGTGGACGGCACTTTGGGTTGATAGTCTCGCGAATCCTTCAGGCGCTGCATGTGTACTTGCCAATGTTTATCGGCCTTAAAACCGGCATCGTCCTGCCAGTCTTCCAAAGTAAGAGCGGCCAACGGATTGATCCGCACTTTCTTACCATGCAGATCGGCATAGGCGCGTAAATCGTCGAGGCGGCGGCGAAACTCTTCGGTCAAGGCAATGAACTGACCGTCCTGCAATTTTAAAAACCGGCCTTCGCGATTATTCAATAAACCCAGCAATTGCTGAATTTCGATGACGGTATCTTCGTTGACTTGCAACTCGCCTTGCAAGGCAAACCAATCGTTGTCGCGCTTGATTTGCATGCTAAAGCCGCTGCCGTTGGTTTGCCCCAACAGTCGAAACCGGACGCCTTCCGGCCATTCCAATATCGCTTGCTCGGCTGGCAATGCCTGCAATTGCAACAGCAGCTCCAGGCATTGTTCCGGCTGATCCAGCAAATAATCGCCGGCCCCATCGCGTTCCGCCTGTTCCAACACGTCGCAGGCCTGCAACACGGCTTGCGCGCGCTGTTTTTCCAAGGCTAAGTCGCGTTTAGTCTGACAATGCCGGCCATCGATTTCCGCCAACACGCTTTCGCCGCCGTGTCCGGGTTGATAGTACGCCCCACCGCTCGCAAACGGTCGGATCAACATCGCCACGCGCAGACCTTCGCCCCAGGGTAATAAATGTACGCGCGGCGTCGCGTCGGCCTGGACTTGCTCGGCGCTACTGGAACTGCCGCCGATATCCGAATGCACGGTCAACAAGCCGGAAATACTGGTCAGGGTTTGCAAGACCCGATCTTGCGCAGACACCGGCACTTCCAAGCCCTTGCCGCCCAATACCGCAAAAATTTTATGATGGTCGCCGGTGAACTCCAGCACTCGCAAGCGCGTGGGCGTTTCCTTGGCGACATAAAACTTTTGTTCATGTCCAGGCACGGGTTCCAAGCTAATTTTGATCTTGTCGCTACCTTCCAGCTTTTTCACCCGCAATTCGGCTTCGCCCTTGACCACATCCACCCGCACTTCGGGCGCATCGGCCCAAAACAACAAGGGGTGACCCAGCAGCGCCTGCGGCATGCTGTTGTCGAATTCAAAATAAGTACCACTGCCGTACCAGCCGCTATCGCGGTATTCCTTGATATGCGCGCACAGCTTAATATCCTGCTCAGTTAAGTAGTCAAACTTGTTGGTTTCGTGCGCCAACCGTTTCAAGGCAATCGCCCTGCCCTTACTCCAGCCACCTTTAGCTTGCTGCTTTTGTTCGCGTGGTTCAATCTCCAACTCGTGGCTAATATCGTCGTAACTCAGTAACCAGACCAAGCGCGTAGGCTTATCGATAGGCGCGGCGGTATCGGCTTTTTTTTCGGCCTTGGGCAAGTTTAGTAACGCGTCCAATGCCAAGTCCCAATCGGGGCGGCTGGCGAACAAATCAGCCAACGCCGGCCGGCCATCGAAAAAGCTGCAATCCCATTGCATAGAACGCGGCGGCTCTATATGCGTAAAGATCTTGGCCAATTCGGCCGCCGGCCAACGATAACCGTTGTCCAACAAATGCCGATATAGCTTTTGACTAAGTGGCGTGACATGATTGAATTGATCGGCTTTGACCCAAAATTTGATCAGGGTTAAAAACACATGCAGCAGTAATGGCGGAGTGAGCAAGGTCTCCGGGTAGCCGCTTTCCCGATAGCCGCTACTGATTTTATAGGTCAAATCGGTGTTTAACAGTTGCTCCCGCAAGGACAAGTCGCCTTGTAAAAAACGCTGAAACAAGGCCAACTGATGATAAATGCCCAGCCAATAATTGTCGGCTTTTATAGCTTGGTTGATTAATGTGCCGAGTTTGGCGCGTTGTTTGGCGTCGTTATTCTTCAGGATAGCCAGTGGGTAAAACACCCCAGCTAAGCCGTAAAAATAGGCGGTGCGTTGTCCTGAAACCTTGCGCAGCTGTGCCAAAGCGCTTTCGAAACGGTTGACCGCTGCCGCGTAATCGCCGCGCAGAAAAATCAATGTCGCAGCAATCGCTTGCAGTTCCGGATCATTTTGATCCGCCACCCGTTGCTCGACTTCGTCCCAGTCACCTCGCAGCAAGCGCAATTCCAAAGCTACGCGGTTCAACAATTCTTGCTGCACACCCCGGCTAACAAACAATAGCTGTTGCAGAAAACTATCCAATTTTTCGTCAGCATACAGATACAGCAGTTGATGTAAGCCCGAAAACCCGGCCAACCCCAGCAATAATTGCGGATGATGCGTGGTAAACCACGCGACATCCAAGGGGTTTAAAAACCAAGATAGATACAGTTCGTTGACCGGCGGCAGTTTGCCCAAGTAATGGGCGCCGGATTCCAGACATTCGTCGACTCTGGCGTAATCGCCGCGATAAAATTGAATGCGCGCTTCGCGGATGCAGTCGTCCACGGTGCTGTAACGATAGTAGCCATGGCCGGGCGGATTGTTCATTTGTACGGCGCCGGCAAACAAATCAAACTCTTTGTCCTCGACAGCTTGCCGCGTCAGCACTTCCGCCAAGGTCCGGCAGCAACGGGTGCCGCCGGATTTGAGGTTTTCTTCCAGCAAGCCGGCTTTAATCAGCGGCTTTAAGCGGGCTTTGACAGCTTCCGACTTGAGAGTTTTCTCGCCTTCCCTGATACCTAAACTACCCAGGCACTTAGCCAAATTAATCAGCGAACTATAGCCGTAATACACGGCCAACAACTTCAGAATTACCTGTTGCTCCGGGGTTAAGGTTCGATAAGTTTTAAGGCGTTCGACTAAACGAGAAGATTGCATGATTCCGGCAAAACGGCAAAAGATGGGATGTTACCAGCTTGGCCGGACAAGCTAAAGAATCTCAAGTCAACACGCACAAAAAAGCCCGCCGGAGCGGGCTTTTTATAGAGAGGGGAACTTACAGCGTTGCCAATACCTTAGCCACTGTTTCGCCCATCGCCGCTGGGGTTGGGGCGATAATCACGCCCAACTCTTTCAGCATTTCAACTTTCTCCGCCGCAGATTCGCCAACCGAGGAAATAATCGCCCCGGCATGCCCCATACGACGACCTTTGGGTGCGGTTAATCCGGCGATGTATGCCACCACAGGTTTGCTCATATGTTCTTTGGCAAACATACCGGCTTCCACTTCTTGCGGGCCGCCGATCTCGCCTATCATCACCACCACTTTAGTTTCCGGATCTTGCTCGAATTTTTCCAGAATGTCACGATGCGAACTGCCGTTGATCGGGTCGCCGCCGATACCAACTGAAGTCGATACACCTATCCCTAAGGCTTTCATCTGATCAGCAGCCTCGTAACCCAGCGTACCGGAACGACCGACAATGCCGACATTACCGGGTATGTAAATGTGCCCTGGCATAATGCCCAGCATGGCTTTGCCCGGACTGATGGTGCCGGCGCAGTTAGGGCCGGTCAACACCATGCGCTTTTCCTTGGGGAATTTGCTCAGGAAGATTTTGACTTTCATCATGTCCTGAGTCGGAATACCATCGGTGATCGACACACAGTATTTGATGCCGGCTTCGGCGGCTTCCATGATCGAGTCCGCGGCATAGGCCGGCGGCACGAACACGATACTGGCTTCGGCGCCGGCTTGTTCGACAGCGTCCTTGACGGTATTGAACACCGGGCGGTCCAAATGTTTTTGCCCGCCCTTACCCGGCGTCACGCCGCCGACCACGTTGGAACCGTAGTCGATCATCTCCTGGGCGTGAAAGGTACCGATCTTGCCGGTGAAACCTTGGACGATGATGCGAGTGTTTTGATCGATAAAAATTGCCATGTTTGTTCCTTAAGCTTGCGCGGCTACGACTTTATTACGGGCTTCGACCGCTTTCTCGGCGGCTTCGGCCAGGGTATTTGCCGTGATGATGGGCAAACCGCTTTCCTCTATGATGCGCCGGCCTTCCTCGACGTTGGTACCCGACAGGCGCACAACCAGCGGCACTTGCATGTCGATTTTTTTCACCGCGTGCACCACGCCCTCGGCGATCCAATCGCAACGGTTGATACCGGCAAAGATATTGACCAGCATGGCCTTGACGTTTTTATCCTGCAATACCATCCTAAAGGCTTTTTCGGTACGTTCGGCCGACGCGCCGCCGCCGACGTCCAGGAAGTTGGCCGGCTCGCCGCCTGCCAGTTTGATCATGTCCATCGTCGCCATCGCTAAGCCGGCACCGTTGATCATGCAGCCGATATCGCCGTCCAGGCCGACATAGCTTAAGCCACGGTCGGCAGCTGCCATTTCCCGGGGATCTTCCTGCGACTTGTCACGCAACTCCGAGATTTTTTGGCGGCGAAACAAGGCGTTGTCGTCAAAGCCCATTTTGGCGTCCAGCGCGATCAATTCATCGTGGCCGGTAATCACCAAGGGATTAATTTCGACCATATTGGCATCCAGCTCGCGCATCGCCCGATAGCAACCTTGAATCAATTTCACTGCTTGCGGGATCAAATCGGCGTTTAAACCCAAAGCAAACGCCATTTCGCGGGCTTGGAAATCCTGTAAACCAACCGCTGGTTCGATGTAGATTTTTTTGATCGCATCCGGATTATTTTCCGCCAGTTCTTCGATCTCCATACCGCCTTGCGCGGAACCGACCATGACAATCCGCTCTTGGGCACGATCTATCAGCAAGCTGAAATACAATTCCTTGGCAATATCGGTACCGGCTTCGACGTATAAGCGCAGGCATTGTTTGCCGGCAGGACCGGTTTGGTGTGTCACCAATTTTTTGCCCAGCAAAGATTCGGCGGCATCGCTGACTTCGTCGTGGGTTTTGCAAATCTTGATACCGCCGGCCTTGCCGCGGGCGCCGGAATGAATCTGGGCTTTAACCACCCAGATGTGGCCGCCGATTTCGCGGGCGCGTTGCACCGCATCTTCCGGGCTGTAAGCCAGACCGCCATCCGCTATTTTCACGCCATAGTCGGCCAATAGCTGTTTTGCTTGGTACTCATGAATGTCCATGCACTCTCTCGTGATATTGGAAAAATGTAGGTTGGGTTAGGCATCAGCCCTAACCCAACACGAAGGCCTTAAATGTTGGGTTACCTTTGGTTTTTTCCCAAAGAGCAACCCAACCTACAATTTTTTATTTTGATTTCGCGGCAATCGCTTCGGCGGCACGGACGATGTTATTCGCCATCCGTTCGGAAGCTGCATCAATCAAACGACCATC
Organism: Methylomonas sp. 2F7; assembly: GCF_057126975.1. Classification (NCBI taxonomy): domain Bacteria; kingdom Pseudomonadati; phylum Pseudomonadota; class Gammaproteobacteria; order Methylococcales; family Methylococcaceae; genus Methylomonas; species Methylomonas sp. 2F7. The sequence goes on along the minus strand of NZ_CP195203.1, from coordinate 1,623,449 downwards.
CAGTGCGGCAGCGCCTTTGCCTTGCGCGGCGGCTTCCTGCAACGCTACTAGGATGCGCTTGGCTTTTTCGACTTCCGCCGCAGGTGGGGTGAATACTTCGTTCGCTAAAGCGATTTGCGAGGGATGAATCGCCCATTTGCCTTCGCAACCCAACGCTGCCGCGCGGCGGGCGCCGGCTTTGTAGCCTTCGGGGTCTTTGATGTCGCCGAATGGACCGTCGATAGGACGCAGTCCGTAGGCACGGCACGCCACCGTCATCCTGCTAATCGCCGCATGCCATTGGTCACCGGGATAATCGGGATTCAAACCACCGATATTCACGGTACGGGCCCGATTGCTGGCGGCATAATCGGCGACGCCGAAATGCAAGGCTTCCACGCGGCCGCCGATAGCACCTTGCTTGGCAATGTCTTCCACGTTAGCCATCCCCAAAGCAGTTTCAATCAGGCATTCAATGCCGATTTTGTTTTTCAGGCCTTCCTGCATCTCCAACTGGGTCAACATCGCGTCAACCATGTAAACATCGCCGTAGACACCGACTTTAGGAATCAGCAGCGTGTCGATTTTTGCGCCGGCTTGTTCGACCAGATCGACCACATCGCGCACCATGTACTGGGTATCCAGACCATTGATGCGGACTGACAGGGTGATGCCATTACCTTTCCAATCCAGATCGTTGATGGCCTGGATGACGTTTTTCCGCGCTTGCAGTTTGTCGTCCGGCGCCACGGCGTCTTCCAGATCGAGAAACACAAAGTCCACACCGCTTTTCAAGGCTTTTTCAAACATTTCCGGACTGGAACCCGGTACCGCCAATTCGCAACGTTGCACGCGTTGGGCATTGGCTTCGTAAAGAGTGTGACTCATGTATGTTTCCTACGGTTGGTTGGCCGGCTAAAAAACCGCGCCGTGCATGGATTAAAGAACGTGCCATTTTACTTTCAGGGCCTGCAATGTCAATTGCGCTTGTCAGCTTCGGTGCAGGTTTACGCCGGTAAACGACTTGCCGAATCACGGCTTATGTGGCAACATCCCGCGATTTTCTAAGCTTCCAAAATTCCAAGGAGACACCAGATGGCAGGTCGCAATCACCTATTTGTTCCAGGGCCAACCAATACCCCACATGAAATTCTGAGCGCGATGCATGTGCCGATGGAAGATCACCGTTCGCCGATTTTCCCTAAATTGCTGGCTCCAATTCTGGAAGACCTGAAAAAAGTGTTCCGCACCGAAACCGGCCAATGCTTCGTGTTTCCAGCCACCGGCACCGCCGGCTGGGAAGTGGCGATGACCAACTGCTTGAACCAGGGCGACAAGGTTCTGATTTATCGCTTCGGTCAGTTCGGCCACCTGTGGGCGGAAGCTTCAAAAAAACTGGGTTTTGACGTGGAAATCCACCAAGTCGAATGGGGCAAAGGCATGCCTTTGGACCATCTGGAAGCGCGCCTAAAAGAAGATAAAAACCACGACATCAAAGCCATACTGGCAACGCATAACGAAACTTCTACCGGCGTAACCAGCGATATTCCTGGCGTACGCAAAGCGCTGGATGCCGCAAGCCACCCCGCATTGTTGTTTGTAGACGGCGTCAGCTCGATAGGCAGCCTGGATTTCCGTCAAGACGAATGGGGCGTGGACGCCAGCATCGCCGGCTCACAAAAAGGCTTCATGTTGCCGGCCGGCCTGGCGATTCTGGGCTTTAGCCAAAAAGCGCTGGCTGCTATCGATAACAGTAACTTCCCGCGCTCTTTCTTCTCGTTGAAAGACATGGCAGCATCCAATAAAGACGGCTACACCCCTTACACGCCATCCACACCAATGTTGTATGGCCTGCGTAAAGCACTGGAATTGTTGCTGGAAGAGGGCATGGAAAACGTTTACGCCCGCCATCACCGTCTGGGCGAAGGCGTACGCCGCGCGGTTGCGGCCTGGGGCTTGCAAACTTGCGCACAAGCAGGCTGGGATTCCGATACAGTCACCGCGATTGTGGTACCGGCCGACAAGGATGCCCGCCACGTCATCAGTACCGCTTACAACAGATACAACATTTCATTAGGCGCAGGCCTCAGCGAAGTGGCCGGCAAAGTGTTCCGCATCGGCCACGTTGGCGATATGAACGATGTTTCCTTATTGGGCGCGATTGCCGGCGTGGAAATGGCGATGCTGGATAACGGATTTGACATTAAACCGGGTAGCGGCGTCGCCGCAGCCATCGAGTATTACCGCTCGACAGCGAAATAACATCCTCTAAGTTTGACGGGTGACCTGCGTAACCGGCCACCCGTCATCCGATCCGCAAGTATCCCATCAGCCCTAGCCCTTATCACATCCCAAAACAGGCCGATATACCGCCTCCATGTACTTTAGAACACGAGATTAACAGCCGTGTTTTGTGCACTAAGCACCAAAAGTAACCGTCATTTGCACCATTCCACCTCAAAAGTACCTGATTTTTTACACCGAAAATAATGAAAATTATCAGTAAATATTTAAAATAAAAGACTTTTTAAATAAAGGCATTGCTATTGCTTAATATTTGTTTGAGTTATCTTCTGACTCCAAAGCCAAAGGAGAAAATCATGAGACACCGCCTATTACTGTTAGCAGCACTGATCGCTCCTGCCCATGCGGAACTTCATGAACACGAGCCAACTGAAATCTACGACCAAGCATTGCTAAACAACGCCACTCCGATTAGCCTGGCACCAAGTTCCTACTTTTTAGCACCAGGCCTATGCTGGCTACCCAGCAGTTTAACCGGCAACAATAACGCCGACCAGATCAATACTTGCGTTATCGAAGCCATTTACGCATCGGGATTAAATCGAGAAAATACCAGTGAAGCTCTCGATATTGGAGCAGTGAACTGGTCCGTGATGAACTATCCCGCCATCAGCAGCGGAGCTTGGTCGTTTATCCCCGACATTGGTTACCAGTTTCTACTGGAAAAAACCGCAGACGCCCAAACCAGCCGGCAATCCGTTACGGCGGTTAGTGAAAAATCCTTATCATCTATGCCCCTAGCCGCATTAACCTGGTTTGTTTTGGGTTGCATGTTGGGGACGTTAGCGATGCTGCGTCGACACCAAGAAAAGCTGACCATCGTCGCCGATTAATTTTTTGCCAGGTATTTGCGCTGCGATTTTCAATTCTTTATAGTCCCACCTGCCGGCGCTTTGCTCAGTGCCGGCATTTTCAGGGGCTAGTCCACTATCTCCCGATCATTAGACGACGAAGCGTTGGGAGATGCAAAAATGGCAAAAACCTTATATCAACTATTAAACATAGCCGAGTCCGCCAACGACCAACAAATCCATCGAGCGTTCAAGGATATTGAACGGACTTGGGCAAAACGCGAAGACGACTCCGCAATAGATACACTCAACCGAGCGAGAGAAGCATTTGTGATACTGTCCGACACGGACCGGCGCATCAGCTATGACCGAAAACTGGCGGCCAGCCGCTTGCAGCCTACTGAAATAAGCCCCCCCAACGCAACCGAACCCGGCCGGATAGGCCTATGGTCACAACGAGTGGCTATCGCCCTGCTGCTATTGTTTCCGATAGGGTCTTGGATTTATCACAATAACCAGCAATCCCGGCAACAAGCCGAGCTGCAGCAGATCCAAAATGCTAAATTAATTGCCGCCACCGACGCGCTGAAAAGCCAGCAAGAACAGCTGTTACTCCACAATCAACAAATGAACGTCCAGCGCCAGGACGAACTGGAAGCTCGACGCATGGAAAACGAGCTACGACTCAGACAGCAGCAGCTCGACGACGCGAAAATACTAAGCCAACAGCAGTTGCAAAACCAAGCGCGCAGCCTGGATTTGATGGAAAAACACCTGAATACGGACACGCGCGACCGAGAACAAAGTATCGCCGAACGCCAAGCCGAACTGCAATATAGAAAGCCGGCAATGGCGACGTCCTTGCAAGAGCAACAAGACCAACATTTGTCATTGCAGCGGCAAAGATCTTTACAGCAACATGATGAGAATATCGCCAGTATCAACAGCCTGCGCGCGGCACGCTTGAAAGCTTACGACCGTGATCATGGCAGCGGCGGCATAAGCACTTCCAACCCGGCCGTTGACCCCTAAATCCCTGATAACTTGTTTAAACCTAAAAGCGCAAAAGTTTTACGATAGGAAATCCGATGAACAAACCCAAAGTCCTGATTAGCCGCCGCTGGCCGGCAAGCGTTGAAGCTAAACTGCAAGCGCTTTACGACGTCACGCTGAATACCGACGACCATCCTTTCAGTGCCGACGAATTTAGAGCGGCCTTACAAAAATACGATGCGGTGTGTCCCAGCGTTTGCGACTCCCTGCCAGCCGAAGTACTGAATGTCGCGAACAAGCGCTGCAAAATTCTGGGTAATTTTGGCGTGGGTTATAACCATATCGATATTGCCGCCGCCAAACAGCAAGGCCTGATTGTTACCAATACCCCTGGGGTATTGACGCAAAGCACCGCCGACATAGCGATGACCTTGTTATTAATGTCTGCGCGGCGCGGCGCCGAGGGCGATAGACTGGTCAGAGCCGGCGCATGGACCGGCTGGTGCCCAACCCATATGATGAGTAGCGACGTGACCGGCGCCACGCTGGGGCTGATCGGTTTCGGACGCATCGCCCAGGCCATGGCGCGAAAAGCTCATCACGGCTTTGGAATGAAAATTTTGTATCTCAAACCCAGCCCGGCCGACCCTGCCATTGTCGAAGAGCTAAAGGCGGAGCGTTGCGATACGCTGGAAGAACTATTACCGCAATGCGATTATGTATCTCTGCATTGTCCTGGCGGCAACGAAACCCGACATTTAATCAACGAGAATACCTTGAATTTAATGAAGCCCACCGCGCATTTAATCAATACCGCGCGTGGCGACGTGGTGGACAGCAAAGCTTTGATCAAAGCCTTGCAAGAAAAACGCATTGCCGGCGCCGGCCTGGATGTTTACGAAGGCGAACCTAACATAAACCCCGGTTTTCTGACGCTGGACAACGCCGCACTCCTCCCCCATCTGGGCAGCGCGACGATTGCCACGCGCACCGCGATGGGGGAAAAAGTGTTGGCAAATTTACAGGCTTATTTTTCAGGCGTTGAACTGCCGGATAGAGTGGTTTAAGGCTAAACCGCAACCCTGTTGACTATACAAAAGAGTTCTAAGCAAACTTGACGGGTATTTTTTTGCGTTTTTTAGCACCCAATATACCCATCAAACCTGCTAAGAATGACCAGACAGCGGCAGGGAGCGGCACCGCCGCTGGCTGCAAATTCCCGGCTATTGTCACATCCGTAAAAAAACTCCTGGCTTCACCCTGCCCTAGCGTAAAGGTGTAAGTTATAAAGCTTTCATCGCCGGCAATCGCCAAGGCAGGGTCATAAGACGTTACATTGAGCATGCCGTTATTGAAAAATGCATTACCTAATTGCGGTGAAAATGTATCCCAAAAATCAAGAATCGCATCCGTATTCGCATCACCCTGTGTAAAGGCTTGGAGCGTGTAATTCACTGTCAGCGTTATTTGTTGATCCTGAGCACTTTCATTTAAAAAATCCAGCTGATACCAACCGACATGCTGCGAAGTAAAGCTCCCAGCTGATGCGTAGCCATTGACCGCAAACGTATGCGCGACTCCGAAACCAAGCGAGGGCAGCGCCACTGCGTTAGCAGCAGCCGGTAAAATCGCACCAACACTCTCTGGGGCTGTAAAAATATAGGAATACGACGCATCCGCGGGTGCATAGGCGCTCGTTGCCGTCACACCGCTCCCTATTCCACTGACATCAAACGAAATAGTCGCTTGACTATCGAACGAACTGCTCGCTTGCGCGTTTTGGCCAAGCGTTAGTAAAACCAAAACCATCAAACTGCTGAAAAGTCTTTGTTTGTTACTCAAGTTTTTCATTTCTTATTCCTAGTGCAACTGAATAATCCGCATCCAAGCCGGGGATATGCCGGCTTGGATCGCATAATTAAATTAAGGGGCCTGCAAATAGCTCTCAAACGGTAACAACGGAGCTTGCGAACCGTTTGCCCCTACCGGCGGAATCACCAGAAATTCTTCGGTAGCCAATTCAGCGCTCAGCGGATTACCGGCCGTCACCGAAATATGGTCACCAGCATGCCCGTTGGGTACTTTGATTTCCGGATGGTCGAAAGGCGCTTTTTCATAACGCACCCGCTCATCGGTAAAACTTTTTAACAGCGCCAGCAAGTCGGCACGTTGCTCGGGCGCATTTGCCAAGGCGATATTCGAAACCAAGGTATGTCTATCCGGATTGTCGTTGTTGCCTTTTCTAGAATAAAACTCAAGAACCTGCTCCAACGTTGACATGCTGCCGTTATGCATATACGGGCCAGTCAGCTCGATATTCCGTAAACCCGGTATTTTAAAGGTCGCTTTCTTGGCGACCCCCAGTTTTAACGGCGCCGACGTTAGCGATGCATTGGCTGCGGCAATGGTCGGTATGTTGCCCTTTAACGCAAAATCGTTGATGCAATCCTGATTTTTCAGCACGCCTTCCCTAGCGCCATCCGCTTGAATGCCATTGGGGATCGTGAATGTGACAAGGTTGGTTGTCGTAACATTTTTGGCAATCTCGACCAGAAAATCGCAGCTGCGCACGCTTTTTACGACTTTGTCTTTGACGTTTGAGTAATTTCCCAGCAAGTACTGAACATATTGATCTGAATATGACAAGGGGTTACCAAAATCGTCTAAAGCACCCAGACCGGGATCAGCCGCCGGATCCGCCACGCCGGTGTTGGCAAAACCAAGATCCATGAGTTTGATACCACCGACAGTAGTATTACGAGTTACCACGCTGACGTGCGGACTGATCCCGGCTGCGTAAGCACCGGCATCCGGTCCCAGACCGTCCGGCCCATACGGTATTGAAAGATCGCTACCATAGAAAGCATTAAGCGTTCCGTCGACCAGCGTACTATTCAACGTAATCGCCGCGGTAGTCAAAGCCGGGCCTGAGTGGCACAAATTACAGTGATTGTTGGTGAATGTTGCCAAGCCGTTGTTTAAAGAATCGATCTCCGCCTGCGTTTTACCCATGCCCTCCCAGGTCGGCAAATGTGTAATCGGATCGCGTGGGGTCAAATCAATCGGTGCCTGATCGGAAACCAGAGTGCCTTGATACAGCTGTAAAGCGATACCAAAGAACATCGAAAAATTGGCTTCCATTTGATTGTAAGGCTCTTGCCCCGCCGGCGCACCGAACGGGCCCGTCGAACTGAATGACCAGAATTTCGGGTTGAAAGCCCCCATAATCATGTTTTTATACGTTGTATTCAAACCGGGCTTGAGACTGCCCGGCGTGCTCAAACTGAGTGCGCCCAACACGCTATCTTGGTGATGCACTTTCTGGCCTTGCAGGGGCTGGCGCAATAGCAACTTTCTGCCTATGTTGGGCCATTTGCGAGCGACACATGACATCTCGACGTCACTTAATGCCGGCCCCATAGCCAAAGACGCGAGTGACGCATTTTCCAGCCTAAGCTTCTGTTTGGCGGCGCTTCTGGCACCGGTTTTAACCCAAACGCCCGCGTCGGGATCGCGGTCGCCCCAGGGACTAACGCCGTTATAGGTATTATTGGCCCGCCCATCCCAAAAATTTCGGTGATTGAAAATAGCGTTTACCACTGTCGGGGCGTTTCTGGGCTCCACCCTGCGGGTTCCGGTACCATCGACATGAAATATCGGGTCGGCGGAGCGGGCGCATTGATCTTGCTCGCCGGTAAATTTCGATACGCCGGTAAAATTACCGCTGAATGTGCCGGATGACGAAACGACATCATCGGTTGCAAAAGACACACCGCTTGCCTTATTTAAAGGGTCATTAAAACGAAAGGTTGGAAAATCCGTGGTTTTAAGCGTGTAGTTGGGACCACCGCTATCGATACTGGAAGGTAAACGTTCAAAAGTTTCAGCAGTCGCCGTTGTACCTTTAAGCCCAGGGTTCATTTGGTTTTTCACCCGGTTATCGGCGCCGGCATGAAAATGGCAGGATCCGCATGCCATGCCATCGCTGCCGACATTGACATCCCAAAACAAGGCCTTACCCAAAGCAATCGCCTTTTGTTTGTCTACGACGATAGGGTCGCGACCATCCGTAGGTAAAAAATTTACCGGTAACTCGCCCAACGTCCCTAAAACCTTGGGTATCGGCACGTTCTGCAACGGCATCGGCTGCGGCCCGTGCGCAAAAGCAATTGGCAACCAAAATAACCAGCCCGCGGTTGTCCAGCCCAATTTATTCGTAACTCGCATAATTACCTCGTCTAAATGCAAACTTTTTTGAATTTGAAGTGAATAAGCAAAAATAAAACCATTTACACAATTACTATTCAAAACATGTGGTTATATTGATCTCAACTCTTCCAACAGCGCTTCTGAAGTGGACAATGCGTCATTTGACACAATTTGTTCGAAACATCCAGGCAAATACCGAATCAAGAATCGAGCAGACGGCGGATAGAGCCGGCAAGCGCAAAACGATGCCACTAACTCCTGAAATCTGATCAAAAAAAAGGGGTGGCGTTACCGCCACCCCGTCAAACGCAGAGCAATAGATCGTTGATTAACCCTGCCCTTAAATACTACTTGCCTTAATGCCCTTGCCTGTTGAAGTACACACTAGCCTGGGCCTCGACTAGCCCGGCCCTAACGAAATACCAGTGGTAAATAGGGCCGGGTTAATAGCAGGCTTAGGCTGCCAATGAATTCTTCTTTCTTCCAAAAGACAGCAGACCCAGCAAACCGCTACCAAACATCCAGACAGCAGCAGGCACAGGTACCGCAGCCGCAGTCTGTTGAATCACGACATTGTCCAAACGCATTTTGTACGGCAGTCCAGCTGTCACGAACGAATCGGGCTCACCGATAAAATGGATCCAGAAAGCACTGATATTTTGGAATCCGCTATTTAACACCAAGGTACCGTCGAAATTATCCGTAGCGGTATTTGCGAGAGTCTGATAAGCGACCCGAGTTGCGTAATTGGTACCGTCTCCGCTAGACAAAGCGGCGTTATCCGGTTGACTGAAACCCAAAATCTCCCACGAACCTGAACGTCTGTTGCCGTTCGAAATACCCCAAGGTGAATGAAAATCCATTTGCGTCAATGAAAACGAACTGCCATCAACAGCTCGCATGTAGATACCTGAAGAGTCGTTGTGATATGCCACTTCATACAACGGAGTGACGCCATCCGGCGCAATATCGTTCAACTCCTGGTGCAGGTGATTAGTCGGATTCGCATCGCTAACCACACCCAACACAAAACCGGACTCCGCATAACAGTCAGCACAAACACCTGTTGCCGAGGTATTGGCATGACCGCCATAGGCCGCTTGATTCAAACCATCGAAGTTAATGGTGGTGGTAGTAGTTGCCGCGGAAGCAGCGCCTGAAACCGACGCCATACCGGCAAGCAGTAACGCACTGATTGTTGTTAATTGATTCACTATCAAATCTCCTTTCTTGGGTTAATTTTAAAATTTGAAATTTGCTCTAACATCATCCTTTGACTTAAAAATTTCAAAGAATTACTGAACGATTGACAACGCAATCGCCATTTCCTAACAATCCCCGTAAAAACTCCAAAGCAAAACCCAGACCACATTCCTTAACCCTTTAATAATCATAACGAAAAACGTCGAATACCTCCGCAAAAACAACTCAGTAAGGATGCTAATAAAATGAACTATGTTAAATAACTCATGCATAGTGCTTGATATGCCCCGCACCACCCCTGCCAAGAATCAGCCCGTGAGCCTGAACACCACCCAAATCTCAATGGCTTCTCGCTAAACCCAAGCACAACCCGCTTATCTGCCCACCAAATCTTAAATAGGTACGGTTCCTGCTTAGAGGAATCAATTCCTATCCCCTTTGCAACTTATGAATAAAGCGCTTTTTTTCTTCCCGTTATTATTGCTTGGTAGTTTTTCCACAACCGCAGCTGAACTGGGCCAACCCGCTCCGGCATGTCCGGCCGTATTCTCAGAGACCAAACTATCAGTCGATCCAAGCAACTTCAAAGGCAAGGTGGTTTTACTGGATTTTTGGGCGACTTGGTGCCCTCCCTGCATCAAATCCATGCCTTTTTTCAATGGTCTATACGAGGAACTGGGCAAGGACGGCTTTGAGGTCGTAGCGATTAATCTCGATGAAGACCGCGACACCGTGAGCCAATTTTTAAGCGAGCATCAAGTGAATTACCCCATTGCCTTCGACCCGCAAGGCGAGTGCCCGAAAATATATGACGTTAAAGCCATGCCCTCTTCTTACCTGCTCGACAAATCCGGCATCGTTAGAAAAGTACATTTGGGCTTCCGCGATGGCGATCAGGCGCTACTCAGAGAGCAAATCAAATCTTTACTCAGCCAGTAAGGGCTTTTAGAACAACAATGGACCAGTTGAATAGACTTTTTAAGGCGCTATTGATGTGCGGCATTTGCGCACTTGCAGGATGCGCCGAAGTTTCGCCCTGGGAAAGGGGCAATCTAGCTAAAAGAGATATGGCGCTTAATCCTAAACCGAACTTAAGCCATTTCCGCGACCATATTTTCACTAGCAAGGAAGCGTCTCAAGGCGGGTTGAATGGCAGTGGTGGCGGCTGTGGCTGTAACTAGCGATAAGCACAAGGCGCTTGCCGCGCTGACTTCAGCCGCTCTGGCACTGCCAGGGCTCCAAGCCCACGGCGCCACACCCGCTGCGCAAGCGGAAGCCAATTTTCAATACGGCCACTATCAGGAAAGCGATAATCGCATGGCGGTTGACGTCTATCACGCCGACTTTACCGTGCCTTATAAGGACACGCTTGAGTTGTCGTTTAGCATAGACCGGGACACCTACAGCGGGGCAACGCCGGCATTTAGTATGCCGGCAGCCATGGCAAACCAGCTCAATTACGATGATGGCGTGTTAAGCCTGGTGGATATTGTCTCGGCCGCTTCGGCCGGAGTTAGCGCGGCAACACTCACCACCCCAGCCGGGCTAAACAATTTCCAAGCCTTTAAGGATGTTTACGATCCAGGACAGGCGCAAATTTTATCCACGATTAATGCACTTAAAGATCAGGCGGGGCTTTCGATAGCGCCATCGCCCAGCAACGGCACTTTAAACTTCGATGGTATGAGCCAAGCGGCTTACGGCGGTCATGCCAATATTGCCGCAACGGGCGTCTGCACGGATTGCTACGCAGAGTCCGGGTTTGTGACTGGCGTGGTCAGCGATGCCAATCCAACCAACCATCTGCATCAGGAACTGAATAATTTTGCCGCTGACGGCGTCACTCCACTCTATGAAGTGGCTTATCACAACGACTCTTCAGGAATTTATATTCGCGCTCAGGACGGACAGGCGTTCGATTTAAACTCCATGAGTTTTTCCGCACCTTGGGGGATAGCAAATGGCAATAGGAGAACAGGTGCTTGGGAAATTTTAGGCTTCAGCCAAGCGCAAAATGTCAATTTATCCAGTGGAGACGGCACCAACTATGCGACACGGGCAGCTTACAAAAGTGTTAACAATACCAGCGCGGACAGCTTTAACGGCATCATGGTGCTTGGGAACGACTTTAAAAACATTTACGCGGTCTGGATTCATTTTGTTGGCGAGCCTGATTCATTTGTAACCCCCGGACTGCCCTACAAAATGCGCCTCGATGACGTCAGTTATTCCCGGCTGACTGGGGCCGACGCCGCGACAATTGCCCAATACAATCAACAAGTCTCAGCGATTAATGCCATGCAGGCCAACTTGTTTCAACAGTTGGTGATCGATGCGTATAGAAATGTCCTGAATCGGATGATTCCGCCGATGTCCTCCATCGTCCAAAAATATCAACAACAACCGCTGGAAACCCGCACCATGCCGACTTTCAGCGGCAAATATTATTTTGACGACAACACCCTGGCGTTTTCCGGCGGCATGTCCGAAGAACCTGACTTTATTTCCAATTTCGGCTCAGTGACTTTAAGCCACGAATTTAACAACAAACTAAGTACCGTATCCGCCGGTTACAATGTTTCCAGCAATCAAATTACGCGAAGCACTGACGCCGCCCACGGCGCAGCCGACGAACACACGCATGGCGACAATGACAATTCCCCCAATTATCAAGCACTGAATGAGACCAGCGCATCCCATGGTTTTAATCTAGGTTTTTCGCAAATTTTAAGCAAAAACACACTGTTCCATTCGTCTGCCAGCTACACGCGGCAAAACGGCTATTTGAGCAACCCGTACAAATACGTGTACATCCGCGGCGAAGTGACGCCGGAAGAATACTATCAAATCTATCAAGGCTCTAATGGTGCGTCCATCGACTGGAACGCCATCACCAAACTGGAAATGGTCGGTACCGAGCTGTTTCGGGAAGTCAGACCGGACCTACGCAATCAATGGTCTATTTCCAACCGCATCAACCAATATATTCCCTCCCTGGATGCCTCGGTGCATTTTGATTACCGATTTTACGCGGACGACTGGGGGGTAAATTCGCACACCGCGGAGCTCAAATGGTATCAATCCTTACCGATGGGCATTACCGTCACGCCGAGCTTTCGTTATTACTCACAGTCGCAAGCCGAATTTTTTGCGCCGTATTTTTTGGCGCCGCGCGCTGATGGACATTATTCCAGCGATTTTCGCCTGGCGGATTTTGGCGCGTTGAGCGGCGGGATTACCTTCAGCAAACAATTCAATAAAGGTGTGACACTGGATGCCGGCTTTGAGTATTACACCCGGCAAAGCAGTTTGAAATTAGGTGGAGGTCTGGATAACAGTTACGCCGACTACAGCTATTACATGGTACACGGCGGATTGAACGTCAACCTGTCCGCGCTAAGCTCGCAAGCCGGCGAACATGCCCATCACCTGCATCATAACCACGGCGCACCACTACCCGCCGGCGTTATGTTCGGCCATATGATGAATACGCCCGGTGAGCTGATGGTCGGCTACCGGTACGCCTACACCAATCAAACCGGCGGCATGCAATTTGGCTCGAGCACGGTGGACGACGCATCTTTGTTGAACTCAGCCTGCGGCAACTACCAATGCGCCTCGCGTCCCAGTGAAATGAGCATGAATATGCACATGCTGGACATCATGTATGCACCCACCGATTGGCTGAATTTGATGTTGATGCCGCAAATCATGGACATGAAAATGTCGCTATCGAACATTCCCGGTTCCACCGCTAGTAATGAACATGGCAGCGGCCATAGTAGCGGCGGCCTGGGCGATACCATTATGACCGCCATGTTCAAAGCCTTCGACACGCCCAACCATCACCTTCATGTAGGACTCGGCGTCAGCGCTCCCACCGGCAGTAACGAAGTCACCGTCGATGGGCAAGACGCCCTGACCAGCCAAGTCCAGGATTATGGGATGCAGCTCGGCAGCGGCACTTGGGATTTAAGACCCAGCTTGACCTACACCGGTCAATTTGCAGACTGGTCTTGGGGCGCACAAATGAGTGGCATCAAACGCCTGCAAGATAGGAATCGTGTTGGTTATGCTCTGGGCGACGCATTCCAATCCACCGCTTGGGGTAGTTACAAAATATTAGATTGGCTTTCTACATCGGTTCGCGGCATTTATTCCGAACAAGGTGCGATCAAGGGTCAATTCAACCGCAGTCATTCGCTGAACTCGACAGTGGACCATCCCGGCAACTATGGCGGACGCTTTTGGGACGTCGGTTTGGGTTTAAACGCCACCCTGCCAGACGGCCCACTTGCCGGCCACAGTTTCAGCATCGAGTGGCAGCAACCGATTGCTACCGATTTCAACGGGCACCAACTGGAAAGGGAAGGCACCTTGAATGCGACGTGGACTTTCGGCTTTTGACCGTGCCGCCCGATTAGCCCCGTTTTACACCCTGGGTCAGATACCCCGATATTTCTCACAAAAATCATAACCGTTCGCTAGGCAGCTTGCTAAAACACCCTTCAGCGAGAACATGAATAGCGTTCCTGTTGAAATTAGGCCATTTCACGCAAAGTGCGGCATATCACACACCTCAAACAGCAAAAGGCGTTTATTTTCTTATATTTCATTATGTTACGAATGGCACACTATGTGCTTTGAACGCAATGTGTCTAACCCAGACACATTGCTTAGAAGACATAAATTGTTCGTCGTTGTTAATAAGCTTTTACAACAGCTTCAGCGCCGCCATACATGCTTCTAAATATACCTAAGGCCGGCACACCCTCCCCCTTTCCAGTCGGCAAACATATTTTATTGCGAGGAATTACATGCTAAAAACCAAGTTATCTCAGGCCATTGCTTTTGCTATGACCGGCATCGCCATCACCGCTGTTTCCAGCTCAGACGCCGCCGCGGCCACTGTCTCTTATAACGCGTTCAACCATGACCGTTCCGCGCCTAACGCGCTGGTGTCCGGTGGCAACGGAACGGATGGCTGGATGAGAACCGGCACTAATGCGTGCGGTACAGCCGGCAGCACCTGCGGCAATGGCCCTACTACCAGCAACAACCCAACAAAAATCACCTCTGGAGGCGCAGGCAATGCGGCCGTGCCCTGGGTTGGTAACGATGCGCGTACCGATGCGAACTTCAATTATTCAGGCACACAGACATTAAACTGGACGGCGGTCATCGGTGCCGGCGAAACCGCAGTAGTATCCAGACTGGATTCCAACACCCGTTACGGCGGCACAGTCCTGTCGGACGGCACGACGTTCAACTACGCGGATATCGATACCGCAAAAGGAGCTTGGCATGACGGCGCCAGCGACGGCTGGAAACACGACACCGACATCGGTTTGTTCAAGTCCAACGTCACTCAGACTGTTACCCTTTCGATTTCCAGCCTGCTGGGTAACGGCTCCCTTAACGAAACGCCCGATTATGGCTTTACGGTGTTTGAAGGCAAAAATACCGGAACTACCAACTATTCTCACCACGGTGCATGGCATTCGATAGACCCAGCCAGCGCGCAAGCCGTAGGTAATAATGCTACCCAAATTACCGACCCCAATCCATTTGGCGGCAGTGGACTCACCGCTCTGATACTGGATGATGTTGTAGGAAATAGTGCTACATTCACCGCCGAGGCCGGCAAAATATACACCATCATGTTGGGCGGCTTTCAAGCAGGCGACTGGATAGAAACCCGCAACGACTATCAGCTGACAATTGCGGCCGTTCCTGTGCCGGGCGCGGTATGGTTATTTGGTAGCGCGTTGACTGGTTTTATTGGCCTGCAACGTCGTAAACGCGCACTGGCATAACACTAAAAGCCATTAGACGGTATAAACCTGTTCGGCCGGCCCCATGCGCGGCCGAGCAGGTATCTGCGCAAAAATCATGACATAACAAAGTCGTCAGAATCATTTTTCATTGGCTCTTACGCCTGAGTGACACACGCTCCCGCCCCTAAAGTAAAATATCAAAAACAAATGGGAGGTATTCACCGAACGCCATCTCACAAACCTTTTTTGAAGCTTGAATTAGCAAACCATACTCATCATGACCCCATTCATGCAACTCGGCCAAGCCGCCGTCCAACAGAAGAACTTCAGCGAAGCCGTGGCATGGTTTAGCAAGGCGGACGAGGATAGCCCTAAAGATCCGCAAATCAAGGCTTGCCTGGGACAATCGCTATGCTGGCTAGGGAAGCGCGAGGAAGGTTTGGCACACCTTCATCAGTCCGGGCAACTGCTTTTAAAAAAAGCCCGGAAAAGCCGCGACATCGGTTTGGCCCTGGATATGGTCGACCAATTGCAGTATTGGAATGACTTTCCCGGTGCGCTGGAACTATGCAAACAAGCCGTGCAAATTAATCCGGGGCAATTGCGCGGCTATCAATTGCTGGCCTTGACCTACTCTCGTCTAAATCAGAAAAAACCCGCCCTCGCAGCCGGTAGACAGGCATTGAAATTGGCGCCGAACAGCGCAGTACTGTCGATTTTACTCGCCACTCTGGAAGCTGCCGATGGCCTGAACCAAGAAGCCAAACAACGTTTGGAAAAGGTATTGCAAAACGCCTTATTGACCACCGAAGAAAGGTTCCGAGCCAATAAAGAGCTGGCTCGGATTCTGGACAAACTTGGACAATATGATCAGGTTTTCCCGCATTTGCATGCAGCCGCCGAACAGGCGCCGCGCCTGCCGGAAGTAAAACGCCAAGACGCCAGCTTAGTTCCAAAAATGCTGGAAACACATAAGACGGAATTTGATAGCGAACTACTGGGACGCTGGACCCATACCGAGTTTCCAGCCGACCAACCCGCGCCGGTTTTTCTGTTGGGCTTTATGCGTACCGGCACTACCCTAACCCAGGAAGTGCTGGCCGCCCATCCGGAAATTTTTGTTGCGGACGAAACCGATCTGGTTATCTCGATGGCGAAGGAACTTAAGCGAATGTCGAATGGACAAGGTCACGTCGCCGAGCAACTACGCAAACTTGATTTAGCAGGCGTACAACACTTACGTGCGTTTTACTGGCACCGGGCCCGCGCCTTGTACGGCGATAAGATCGGCACCCGATTATTGCTGGATAAGACGACGATGAACACCATCGATCTAGGCTTGATCAACTGCATTTTTCCGGACGCCAAACTGGTATTTTTGCTGCGCGATCCGCGCGACGTTTGCTTGAGCTGCTTCATGCAAACCATGTTGCCGACGCCATCAACGGTGCAATTACTAAGCTGGGAAAGTACTGCCCGGTTTTATGCGCAAGTCATGGACTGGTGGCTGACTATCAGACCGAAATTAACGATGCGTTTTATCGAGTTCCGATACGAAGACGCGGTATTTGATTTCGAACCGGCATTCCGAAAGGTGTTTGATTTTATTGGTTTGGAGTGGGATCCGGCGGTCGCCGAATTCCATAAAAAAGCAGGCGGCAAGTACATCGCCAGCCCCAGTTTTAGCCAGGTCGCGCAACCTTTATATTCATCATCAGTTGGCCGTTGGCAGCATTATCGAGCGGAATACACCACCATCCTGCCTGAGCTGCAACCATTCATAAACGAGTTTGGCTACGAAAACTAGCTTAAATTAAGGGCTGGGAAACGGGATTCATGTCCCGAAACCCCGGCCTACTCAAAGCGATTAATTTTCCAGCCATTAATCGGGAACAGCCGATCCACGTCCACTGAAAACAGTTGCGCCGCAAGCCACTCAGTCCGACCGCAGAACTTCGAGCATCTGTAATTTAAGGTAAATAACCCATTTTCCGACACGCTAAATAGCCAAAACGCGCCTACCGGAGGAGTCCACACCCAAAAACCGGAGAAATCATGCTGGAATTTGCAATACAAAAAAATATTTCCTGTCAAAAGCCTCTAAAACATACTGTTTAGCGAAAGCTTAAAGTACTTATAGCGTCGGCAATCTAAATGACTGTGTCATATAACACAGATATAGGGCATATGACCCATTTATCCGAAAGCTAGAAGTTTGACATATCGAAAAAATCATCTAGCGACCCGCTCATGCTTGTTCACGGCTGATAAAACCAGAACTCAATAACTTCTTATCATTGATTTATATGGTTTTTTTCTATCGGCTTACTATAAAACACAATCAGGCATAGCTATTGCTTTTGCCTGGGGGATGCCGCGCTGGAACACAATTTAATTGGTTACCATGATCAGAAACATCCGGAACCGTGCTTTCTATCAAATCCCGTCGTTGTCCGCCGCATCAGCCTTATTTAGCTCAACCCAGGATTATAAGCATGAAAAAACAATTAAAAATTCCTTTGGCTTTTGTCGCCGCAATCGCCTTGGGCTACGCTCTCACCCCCAAACCGGAAGCCCCTTTCACCGGCCACGGCAATGTCGATGCGTTAAGTAAAGTCTACGAGCGCTGGAAAAGTGCGCACGAACAACAAGGAAACTTAGAGGTTTTGCGTGTCGGCTTGGGTTTTTCGCGAGCGCAATCCAGGCAATTTACCGCTGCCAATGGTGAAGCGGCATTGAATCTGGTGAATGGCCAATTAAGAGTGGCGGTCAGCGGCTTATCCAATCAAGAAGAATACGATGTTTGGCTGCTGGATAACCACAAATCCGGCAATAACCTAAACGACAAAGCGGTCAAAATCGGCCCATTGTCAGCCCATGAAAATAAACACTTACTGACAACCCAACTGGACCGCGACCGCTTCACCGGCTTTACGATGGATGCCGTCGCGATTGCCAAGGCCGGAGAGACACCGCAAACCGGCGGCCTGTTATTCGGCTCGCCAAGCTTACTGCAACGGCTATATTACACCGAGCGCTATTGGCCGGCGGCAACGGTAGGCTCCGTAACGACAGAAGAGAACGCCCGTCCCGCACAAGCGGCGTTCGAATTTTTATTACCCAAAACCGCGCAAGCGGCTGTGACTGCCTCGGCTGCCACCTCTCCAGAACAACTGACACAACTGATCGCCGCCGGGCAACAGCTGTTTACCGAACAAACCTTTAACGGCAACGGTCGTACCTGCGCCACCTGCCACAGGCCGGACAACAACCATACCATCGATCCCAGTTACATCGCCAAGCTGCCGAAAACCGATCCGCTGTTTGTAGCCGAAACCAATCCGGTATTAGCCGATCTGGAAAAACCTGCGCTGCTCAGACAGTTTGGCTTATTCGTGGCCAATGTCGATGGCTTCGATAGACCACCGGTACTGCGTAGCTCGTCGCATCTGCTGGGTATAGCCAACACCTTAACCTTTGAAAAAACCATCAACCCAGGCTACGGCAACGGCGAATTCACTCAGGATACGGATTATTTCAACGCTCACGACCCCGAAGCACAGCAATCCGGTACACATACGCATGCTATTGGTTGGTCGGGAGACGGCGCACCCGACGGCGGGTCGCTGCGAGATTTTGCTAAGGGCGCCATCAAACAGCACTTACCGAAAACCCTGATTCGCGCTGAAAACATCGACTTTAGAATGCCTACCGAAGCCGAGCTGGATGCGTTGGAAGCTTATATGCTGTCCCTGGGCCGCAGCGAAGAAATCAATCTTGCCAATATGTATTTCAAGTCGCCGCTGGTGCAAAACGGCTTGTTATTGTTCAACACTAAAAACAATCCGAAACTTGCCGACGGTACGGTGTTATTCGGCACCACCGGCAACTGCAATGGCTGCCACTCCAACGCCGGCGGCATCAGTTCCACCACCAATGCCAATCCAACGCGCGACACCGGCGTAGAGCGCATGCGCGACCAGTTGCATCATTTGGCCGATCCAAATCTGGCATACGATGGCGGTTTCGGACAAACACTACAAACCGATTGTGGTCCGAACTTTAACGAAACCTGTTACAGCGACGGCAGTGTCGCACCGGCCGGCACCACCACGCGCCCCGCAGGTCACCATGGTTTGAATCGCTTCAACACCCCATCACTCATCGAAGCTGCCGATACCGCGCCGTTCTTCCACAATAACAGTGTGACCACACTGGAAGAGACTGTGGCGTTTTACAGTTCCGATGCATTTAACAGTTCGCCGGGCGCATTCACCTCGAGTAAAGCCAACCGCCAAGGCAAACTGGATTCGTCGCAAGTGATTGCCGTCGCTTTATTCCTGCGCTCCATCAACGTGCTGGAAAACATCCGCAGCTCTAATCTTTTGGACCAAAAAGCGATGGCGTTGAGCGGCGATCAAAGCGTCAAAACCTTGAAACTGGCGATTGCCGATACTCAGGACGCTATCGACGTGCTCAAGGAAGCTGTGATCAATCCCTATCCGGATGCGTTGGACAAATTGCAGCAAGCGCTTTATTACGAAACACAAGCAACGAATAAGTTTTATCCAAACCGCTCTACGCTCATGCAAAACGCGATTAATCTGAAGAATCAGGCGCGGGCCATGATAGTCAGCGGCGGTTAGCTTCTGCTGCCGGGACTGACATGTTCCAGTCCCGGCATTACGGCAAGCTATTCACCTGACCTTTAAATAAAGTCTCCTCTGCGAGCGCCAAAGCCTAGTTGCGGACCTGGATTCCAGTTTTTACGGGAATGGCGACACCAGGGAATTTAAAGACCGACTTAGCAAAACCCACTCGCCCGGCAACTGCTACGCCCGCCGGGCCGGAGTGGTCTCCTATTCAATATGAACCAAAACAACGATGAATAAGCAGCTCAAAAAATTAGTTAGAAACAGCCTGACCGCACTTATCCCGTTATGTGCAGCCAGCAACGCTCACGCCGCAATACTTACTTTTAGCCTCGATTACAGCGGCTTAGCATTCGGAAACGCCGCCACAGCGCAAGGCCTTATCAGCTTGGATGACCAATTCATTCCCAATCCAGGCTCGACTTTTCTTGATTTCAGCAACAATGATGTGATCAAGGCTTTCACATTGACCGTTTCCAACGCCACGGGAGGCCTAGGAAACGGCACATTTCAGATGATGGATTTCGATTTTGCCACCTGGGATAGCGCAGGCGAAACACTGGACTTTAGCCAACAATTGATGGGCCAGTGGACGCAAGGTGGCGGTTGGGGAACAAGCGCCAGATGGGACGGCGGCGCGGGTGAGTTTAACCTTTACGCCAAAGCCGGCTCCTCGGCACCAACCAGCTCCGGTTACTTTACCTTGGCGGCGAACAACGATTTTCTAAATGGCGATTTGTTGAGATTAGTGTCGTTCAAGCCCGTGTCCGGCTCTGTTCAGCCAGTTCCGCTGCCTGCACCAATTTGGTTATTCGGTAGCGCTGTCGGCGTGTTCTTGAGCAGAAAAGCAGTGAAGAAAGACCGTTGTTGATTTGCCTGTTAAACGTCGCTCCCGGGAAGGCGGGAGCCAATCGGCTACAATGATGCGCCAGGCAATTTAAAAGCTCCCGCCATCGCGAGAATTTAGAGGTATAAACTTGGAGATTTTCAACAGACATAAAAAAACCGGATGGAGCACGACTCCATCCGGTTTAAAAAGCCCAAAAATTTTAAGCTTGAACGGCCGTTTTACGACGACCGGTATACAGGAAGCCCATCAAAGCGCTTGTCATAAACCATACCGATGCGGGGAGAGGTACGCTAGTGACAGGATTTTGATTAGCAGCGGCTTTCAGATCGAATCCAAACAGAAAGCTCAAGTTGCTGGTGACCACGCCTGGTTTTACAAAGGTCAACAAGAACGTATTAGGAGCACCCAATTCATAGTTACCGACTTCGCTAACCCAACCGCTTGCTGTCCACAGACCCAATTTAAACGGGCTAGCAGAGGCAAATGTGCCTACACCGTTAAAAGTGTAAACAGGTGCATCAATAGCCAGATCAGCGGTAGCAGAAAAGATACCGAAGGTGTCACTTGAAGTAAATGGGAATGAACTGGAACCGAAGGAGATAAAATTGCTATCGCCGTCAGTAGATTCCCAAATGATGCCTGCCGAACTTACAGTCGAAACTGCAAATAGGCAAACAGCAAGCCAAAGTTTTAAAGATAAAAGCGTTTTCATGGATATTCCCCATTTAAATTAACGTTAACAATTGGTCATCCTTTTGACCACCTTACTCCGTAGTTGAAATTGTTCCTCAATGCCAACTAAGAAGGGGGGTGGATATATACAAACACCCACCCAAACAGGTTAATGCAAATATAATGCCATAATTAAAAACATTTTTTTTCAATAAGTTATATCCACAACAATCGCAAAGTGTAAATATTACCGACACGTTACGAGTGATTTTTGCCTTTTGCGTAAAAAAGTCACCAAATCGGTGCGTTACGCGTCTGGAACTGAGACAAGGTAATTTTTCGGACATAAAAAGTCGGATGAAGCTAAATTTGTTTCATCCGGCGCAACGACCGTCAAAGCATCTGTAGCAAATGCGGTCAGCGTCGGGCGCTTATTTCAACGCATTTCCACAGTCTAAATCGGCCACACGCGTGTAGCCCACGTTCTTGAAAATTGCGCCATGGCCCCCGACGAAGCGAATAAACAATTCATCCCGGAGTTTATTGCGCTGCCTTATTTCCGCTTTTACGCCTTGCTCGGCCAATTGATTTTTAAATAGCGTTGCGCGCTGCCGATCATTGAACACGCCGAGCGATATTGCCCCTTTGATATCACCGTCGGTTACCGGCCAGATATCGTTAAATCCTTTGGCCTTTAACATCATTTTATTGATACGGATTTGCTCGGCATCTTTTCCAGCAGGGTAATAAACCTGGAAGTCCGACGCCACAATGGTCGACTTGTTTACCGCTTTGAACGCAGTTAAACGCTCGGTATTGGCCCATCGCCGCAACGCTTCCTGATCGCTGAACGGCCCAGCCTCGTAGCAATGATGGATCTCGGCTTTCTGCCTTTCGGAAACAGTTGGCTTAGGCGTATGAGGGCTTGTTTTGAGGATCAAAGCAGCTTGGGGCGGATTCAAGCGCTGCAAAATATCCTTCGCTTGCTTAGCTTGTATTTCAGCGGCGGCGTTGTCCAGATAAGCAGAAATTTGTGCTCCACGCCTAGCCGATTGTCTTTCGCTGACCGTTAGCAAGGCCGGAATGTGGCTGACTGGCTCGAGCGATGGCGTCAGCGCACCAAAATGTAGCTTCCAGAAAAAAAACAAGACATTCAGCAGACATAACAAAAAAAACAGCGCTTTCATGAGACGTTTTCATTTCGGCAATAATTGAGCAAGCCTTTAAAGACCAAATCGCCGTCTACAATGCTTGGAACGGCCAGGTGTCGAGCTAAGGTCTCCCCATCGCCGCCGCTCAATACCAACTGATACGCTTTGGGCTGACGCGCCAAGGCAGCCTCTACCAAGCCAGTCGCAGCTAACAAAGTACCGTTATTGATAGCTGCAGACGTGAAAACCGCCAAACTTGTATCTGCCTGATCTTCGCTAAACGGTAGCGCGGCGGTATTGTCTGCCAAGGATTTTTTCATCAGCAACAACCCCGGACTAATTAAACCACCCAGATGCCTGCCATCGCTCTCGACGAAATCTATTGTGATAGCGGTGCCACAATCGACGACACACGTATCCCCGGGATAATAACGATTTGCCGCCTGCAATCCCAACCAGCGGTCCACACCCAACTTCTCCGGCTGAGCATATGCATTTTTGACGTTAAAAGCGGTTTGCGAAGACTGCGGAATGATTACTTCAAGACCTGGCCATATTGACCGCGCCATTTCGACCAGCAACAAGATCAAAGAATTTTCCGATACCGACGCAATAGCGATTTGCTTGGGTGCTGGGATATTCAGCCAATATTCACGCAAGCCTTCAGAGAAATCCGGCTGCCGATAATCCATGAACTGAGTCGGCTGAAGCCGACCGGCCTCAGCCTGGGTCCATTTCAGCCGGGAGTTGCCAATATCGACCAGTAAAATCATAATCGCCGGAAACTGACTTCGCCGGACGCAAACACGCGGGTTTGGCCGTCCGCGAGTTCCAGCAACAACAGGCCTTGATCATCAATGCCCGCCACCACGCCGCTAAAGCTCTGCTCGTGCATAAAAATATCGACCTGTTTGCCCTGCATGGCATCGTAGCCACGCCATTCGTCGAGATAATGCCCCAGCGCACGGGTCTCGTACTCTGCCAGCACGGGTAACAACTGATTTAATAACTCGCCCACCAACCGATTGCGTTTACCATGAAACGACTCGGCCAAAATGGCGTGCAAATCGACCCAATCCTGCTCGATAGCTTGTCCTTCATGGGCCGGCAAATACACATTTAAACCCAAACCTATCACCGCGTGGCAAGGTCCGCTGGTTTCTCCCGAGACTTCTATTAAAATCCCCGCCAATTTACGTTGTCGCCAATAAATATCGTTCGGCCATTTCAACCCCACATCAACAATCCCGAAACCTCGCAACGCGCGGATTACCGCTACCCCGACCGCCAGACTCAACCCGTTGATCGCAGCCGGCCCACCCTGGAAGCGCCACAAAATCGATAAGTAAATATTGTGACCAAACGGCGAAACCCAATACCTACCGCGCCGCCCTTTCCCGGCGGTTTGCCGTTCGGCCAGACAGACTGAGCCGATGCCAGCGCCCATCCGCGCCTTTTCCAATAAATGAGTGTTGGTAGAGTGAATCTGATCGTGAATTTCCAGCTCACCCAACAATGATTTTGCATTTCCATCCAAGTGCTGATCGATCTGCTGCTCATCTAACAACTGTAAAGGGTGTTGCAAGCGGTAACCTTTACCCGAAACCGCTAGTAACTCGATACCGAATTCGGACAACGCACTTAAGTGTTTCCATACAGCCGAACGACTAGCGCCCAGCAAGCCCGCCAATTCGGTCCCGGAGTGGAATTGACCATCCGCCAGGACGTGTAACAACTGTTTGAGTTTAGGAGAGATCAATCGCCAACCTGCCGAACGCTCTGTAAAACTGCACTACGCAGCTAAAACTCGTTTTTATCACGCAATTGTTGCAGTTGTTTCTTGACGACATGCTTGATCAAAAGTTCTCTATCGTCTTCAGTGAGATTGACGTACTCGACGCAAATGGAAAACGGCCGCTCCGGGCTTTCTCCTGAAATATCCTTACACTGTACGACGCTCGCGTAGGCCACGATCACCGCCATACACGAAGTCAACAGCATCCGCAGTTCCAGTAGCTCGCCAACCTCTATGGGTGTTTCATTACTAAAAGCCAAGCCAGTCGCGCTGAGACTTACTTCGCGGGTATCGTGTTCGGAAAACTCTTCGCTCTGCGCGCTAATGGCTTGCGCGATCAGGTTGATTTTGGTGTCGATGATCTTCAGATATTCGAACATTTCCGGATCGCGTCGTTCCAGGCGCGGCGACAACATTCGTGCTTCCTGCGCCAAAACGTCCAACGCGGATGTCAATGAACAATTTCCCAATACATCATTGGAGACATGACTCAAGGCATCGACATGTTTTTTGTCGATGACTTTATGCAGCAGATTTATCGTGTCGTTGACTCGAAAATAACGCCTTTTTTCTTCAATTTCATCCGCCATGGTGTGCTCGTCCTCGATCTACTTAAGTGGGGTAATATTACGAATAAAGAATTTTAGCTTAAGCGGCTTTAACTGTTTAATTCCGCAGCGTCAATCGGAAATAGTAAGGTCGTAACTACGCATCAAGCCGCTAACTTCTGCGCGCGGCAGACGGACGGCAGGCAAGATCAAATCCATGGATGTTAGTCCGGCCAGCTGCAAAGATTCTTCTTCTACGTACAAATCGTTAACGTCGTAAATTTGCAAGGCCTGGAAAATTGCCGAGGTATCCTTTAAATCTAATCCAGCAGGTTGCTGCTGATTTTTCAATTGCCAAACGGCATCGTCGACAAATAGTAATGCGACGTGCTGATCAAAGGCCGCGGCCGTCAAAATTGCGTCCAGAGTTTCTTGCAGATGACCACCGCTGTAAGGCAAGCGGCGCATGATGAATAAATAGCGTTTCATTGCACAGTTAACAGAAGACAATACTGCGGTCAGCCAACAATGTGGCTTCCAGCCATTGCCCTAAACCGGCTATCCGAAACCCTGGCGCCGTGTCGTCATCCTGCTTACCCTGCCGCGCTGCCTCATCAAGACACAATAAACCCCGGCGCTGTGCCGCCGAGATGCATACCACTAAATCCACGCCATATTGCTCAGCTAAAGCCGACCAATGTCGAGTAATCGAGAATTCGTCCTCCGGAGGCTGAGCATACCGAAAAGCATGATAGACACCTTCTTTGTAAAAAAATACTCGCAGAATTTGGTGCTCGGCCGCCAACGCCGCCTGAATAAACCGGTAGGCATTCAGGCCGGCATTGCTGGCGTAAGGACTGGCATTAACTTGTACGGCATATTTCATCGCGCTGTAAAATAATCGTTAAACTCAATATTCGGCGTATTTTAATACGAGCACACTCAAGCTGCCCGTTTTTGCCGCACATTGTTTTGCCATTGAACCAAATTTACTGCTTCCAGTCCGAGCTTCCATGACAATTAAGCCTCTTATTTTCAGCCTTGGCCTGATCCTGTTCTGTTCGTCGCCGCGCGCCTTGGACATCGAAAAAATCCAACTGCCGGACATGGGCGATTCGGCAGGGGCCATCATTTCACCCGCTCAGGAAAAGGAATTCGGCGAAGCATTTTTTCGTAATTTGCATCAACAAGCCGAGATTAATCAGGATGTGGAAATTCAGCAATATATCCAAAGCATAGGTCGGCAATTAGCATCGCATAGCGACACGCCGTCCAATCCCTTCCACTTTTTTGTCGTGATGGACCCCAATATCAACGCGTTTGCCGGCCCGGGCGGATACATCGGCGTCAATTCCGGCTTGATTCTGTTGACCGAAGCAGAAAGCGAACTGGCGTCGGTAATGGCTCACGAGATTGCCCACGTTACTCAACGCCACTTATACAGGTCGATTGAAAAAGCCAGTAAATTGTCGATCCCGACCGTCGCCGCCACGTTAGCGGCGATTTTAATCGGCACCCAGTCACCCAATATGGGTCAAGCGGCTTTAATGGCAATCCAAGCCGGCAATATTCAATTTCAAATCGACTTTACCCGCGACCACGAAAAAGAAGCCGACCGGGTGGGCATGCAAACCCTGGCAGGCGCCAATTACGACCCGCGCAGCATGCCGACTTTTTTCGAACGCTTGCAGCAATCCACCCGTTATTACGGCAAAGGCGTACCTGAATTTTTAAGAACGCATCCGGTATCCGAGAACCGCGTCGCCGACACCCGCGGCAGAGCTGAAATCTATCCGTACCGACAATATCCGGACTCATTAGCGTATTTGTTGACCAAAGCCAAGCTTGCCGTACTATCTGCGCAGGACAAACGCACTCCGCTACAGCATTTCACTACGCTCGAAATGCAAGGCACGCCGGAGCAAAGAGCAGTTGCCCGCTACGGCATGGGTTTGGTGTATTTGGAAAATCAACAATACGCCGCCGCCAGCGAAATTTTTCAAAAACTCACCGAGCAATATCCACGGCAACCGCAATATATATCGGCGCTGGCCCGCACGGCCATGGATGCACACGACTACGAAAAAGCCGGCAAATTATTTGAAAAAGCGATTAATACCTTCCCCAGCAACGACGCGCTGAAAATCCAATATACCCGCAGCCTGGTCAAGAACGCTCAACCGCAACGCGCAAAACAAGTGTTACAAAGCTTGTCGGACAGCGAGAAAGACCAGCCGTATTATTACGAACTGCTCGCGCAGATTTTCGCAGACCTCAAACAGCCTGGGGAATCGCATCGCTACATGGCCGAATACTATTACGCCAGCGGCGAAACCGAAGCGGCAATCATGCAAATCAGATTGGCAAAACAACAGAACGATCTCAGTTTTCAACTACAGGCCATCCTCAACGAACGGCTAAATTTCTTTCTCAGCGAGGAAGAATCGCGCCGAGCGGAGCGCTAATTTTCAACATTAGAAAAACCTGATGCTAGCTAAGTTTCTGTTTAAGAAAATTAATTTCGTGGCGAAACCATTTCCCGAAATAAAACTGTTTTTTTTGTTGGACACCCGGTTTTTTTTAAAATACACTTCGCCCACCTTGAATACGGAGTGCGTTCAACCTTAACAGGTTGTATCTTTGAGGGGGGAGGGAAACAGCCAGTAAAATGGCTGATAATAATAACTATAAAATAGTAATTGCTTGACTAAACTGCCCTAAGGCAGGCGTCCAACACTATAACAATAATAATTACAACAAACAGGACGGGCCCGCGTATAGCGGGCTTTTTATTGCCTGTCGTTTTACACTCCCCACCTAGCCGCTTGCAGCCTCGATTGGCCTAAGTGCGTCATTTATCTTATAATTCAACCTTGTCCGCTCGATACTGTTACAGTCTACCGGGCAAAGCTCCCCCGCAAACTCAGATAAGGTTTAATCATGGCACGCGTTACCGTTGAAGATTGTTTGGAAAATGTTGAAAACCGTTTCAAATTGGTGTTACTCGCCAGCAAAAGAGCACGGCAGTTGGAAAAAGGCGCCGATGAATTCATTCCGCGCGGCAAAGACAAAGACACTGTCCTGGCACTTCGTGAAATTGCCGCTGGCTTTGTTAACGAAGAAAATATCGATCGTTTGCATCGCGCGGGATACGTTTCGGAAACCCACCTGGAAATCTAACGCCCATGCCCGAGATAGCTGTCAAACCCGCACCAGCGCTACCTGCTATCGAGCATCCTGAAGAAAAACTTCTTCACCAGCTCTGCGAGATCCTGCGCAGCTATCTCGACCAAGAACAAATCAACGATGTGATCCGCGCCTACCATTTCGGCGCGGCCGCTCATTCCGGGCAATTCCGCAGAAGCGGCGAAGCCTACATCTGCCATCCGGTCTCTGTTGCTATTACACTAGCCAGCATGCACATGGATCACCATGGCATCATGGCGGCCATTCTGCACGATGTCATCGAAGACACCCCTATCAGCAAGGAACAACTGGGGGAACAGTTTGGCGTCGAAGTTGCCGAACTGGTTGATGGCGTGACCAAACTCTCCAAAATCGACAGCCGCTCCCGTGCCGAAGCGCAAGCGGAAAACGTCAGAAAAATGTTTCTGGCCATGGCGCAAGACCTACGAGTAATCGTGGTTAAACTCGCCGACCGTTTGCACAATATGCAAACCATGGGCAATATGCCGGTCGATAAAAAACGCCGCATTGCCAAGGAAACCCTGGAAATTTACGCTCCCATCGCCAATCGGCTGGGCATGAACGACGTGCGGCATCAGTTGGAATCGTTGGGCTTTAAAGCGCTCTATCCCAACCGCTATACGGCTATCAATAATGCCGTGAAAAAATCGCGCGGTAACCGCAAGGAAATCATCGACACCATCCAGAATGCCATCCAAAATCGTCTAAACGAATCCAACTTGGACGGCGCAGTAGCGGGCCGAGAAAAAAACATCGCCAGCATTTATCAAAAAATGCTCAGTAAACGGATTTCCTTTACCGACGTTTTTGATGTCTACGCTTTCCGCATTTATTGCCATCAGGTAGACGACTGTTACCGGGCTTTAGGTTGCGTGCACAATTTATATAAACCCGTTCCCGGCCGCTTCAAGGACTACATAGCCTTGCCCAAAGCCAACGGTTATCAATCGCTGCACACGATATTGATAGGTCCCTACGGCGTGCCTATCGAAATTCAGATTCGCACCCACGAAATGCACCGTCTCTCGGAATCTGGGATTGCCGCGCATTGGCTATACAAATCCGACAACGATAAAAGTGAAACCATCCAGGCCCGCGCCAACGAGTGGCTGCGCGATTTGCTGGAGATTCAAAAATCCGCTGGTGATTCGCTGGAATTCATCGATAACCTAAAAGTCGATCTGTTCCCGCAAGAAGTTTTCGTGTTTACCCCCAAAGGCAAAATCATCAAGCTGCCGCGCGGCGCGACTATTGTCGATTTTGCTTATCTGGTACATACCGATGTCGGCAACGCCTGTATTTCCGCGCGCATCGACAAGAAACTGGTGCCGCTGCAAACCAAGCTGGAAAACGGTATGACGGTGGAAGTCATTACCGCCACTTGGGCCAGACCGAATCCCCTTTGGCTGAACTACGTCACCACCGCCAAGGCCCGCAGCTGCATCCGCGCCTACCTGAAAAACTTCAACCAGCAGGAAGCGATCAATCTGGGCCGCCGCCTGCTGGAAAAAGAATTGCAAAGTCTGGGCATTCAACTGGAAAATGTCGATAACACCCGTATCATCCAGGTATTGCAGGTATTGAAAAAACACTCGATGAACGAGTTGCTGGAAGACATCGGCCTGGGTAATCGCATGCCCTTCCTGGTGGCCAAACGCATCAGCCAAACCGACGTTAACGCGGCCGTCAAACTCGACGACAACGAATCCACACACAAAACCCCTTTAATCATCAAAGGCACCGAAGGCATCGTCGTGAGCCTAGCCAAATGCTGCCGGCCGATTCCCGGCGACTCGATTATCGGCTTCTTCAACCCCGGTAAGGGCATCGTCGTCCATCATCACGAATGCCGCAACAGCAACGAAGTCAGAAAAAAACAGACTACCTGGCTGGATGTGGAATGGAGCCCGGAAGCCAGCGGCGAATTCCCCGCCGAAATTCGCATCGAATTGTTAAACCAACGCGGTTCGCTGGCCACCATCGCCTCGACCATCTCCAGCATGGATTCCAATATCGAAAATATTACCGTGGTCAGCCAGGATGATCGGGTCTCGGTGGATTTGCTGACCTTAGCCGTGAAGGATCGCGTGCATCTGGCCAATATCATCCGCAAGCTGAAAAAACTCTCCATCGTTTTAAAAATTACCCGCATCAAGGCATAGCATGAACAAGGAAATCATCTCGACGCCATTGGCCCCGCAAGCCATCGGCACCTATTCGCAAGCCGTCAAAGTCGGCGAGACGGTTTATTTATCGGGGCAAATCCCGCTTGATCCGGAGACCATGCAAGTCGTCGACGGCGACATCGCCTTGCATATCCGCCGGGTATTCGACAATCTGAAAGCTGTAGCCGAAGCTGCCGGTGGCGATTTCAACGACATCGTCAAACTGAATGTGTTTCTGACCGATTTAAGCAATTTTCCTATCGTCAACGAAATCATGGCCGAATACTTCAGCCAACCCTACCCCGCTCGCGCCGCGATTGGCGTTGCGGCATTACCCAAAGGCGTCGGCGTGGAAATGGACGGCGTGATGGTATTGCGCAACGAATACTACTGATAAAGCCAACGGGGCGCTTTAACTGGCCTCATTTGTGTATTCATGAATCATCCGGAACCGCATAAACAGCCTGTCACCACGCTGACAGGCATCGGTTCCCAATCCGCCGACCGCCTGGAAAAACTGGGTATTTATACGCTCCAAGACCTATTGTTCCACCTGCCCTTGCGTTACCAGGACCGCAGCCGTATCGTCCCCATCGCTCAATTGTTGCCGGGCATGACCACGTTGGTCTGCGGTACGGTCGAATTTACCGACAGCATCCAGCGTGGCCGGCCCAGCGTGATTTGCCGCATTGCCGACGACAGCGGCAATTTGTCGATCCGGTTTTTTCACTTCACCGTCCAACAAAGCCAACAACTTAAACCCGGCACCCTGCTCGGCTGTTTCGGTGAAATCCGTTACGGTTACAACGGCCTAGAAATGGTGCATCCGGAATACAAAATCGTTTCTGCTGCCGAGCAACTCCTGGAAACCACGTTGACACCGGTTTACCCGCTGACCGAAGGTATTTCCCAATCCGCATTGCGTAAAGCCATCAAACAGGCATTAGCACTATGTTTGGCAAGCGACAACGCGATCACGGACTGGCTACCGGCCAATTTGTTGGCCGAGTATGGCTACCCTACGCTGAACGATGCCCTGCAAACTCTACACAATCCGCCACCGCAATTATCGGCGGAGATCATCAGCGGCGGCTCCCTGCCCGCCTTAAAACGCCTGGTTTTTGAGGAATTTTTAGCCCACCATCTGGCGCTACTGCAAGGCAAATTGGCTTATAAGAGCTGGCAGTCGCCGGTTTTTGAAATAAACCAGGCTGCCAAACAGGCATTTCTGCAAGGCCTGCCGTTTCAACTGACCGCAGCACAGCAGCGCGTGACCGCCGAAATCGAAAGCGATTGCCGCCAAGCACAACCCATGCTGCGTCTCGTACAAGGCGATGTGGGTTCCGGCAAGACCGTGGTAGCCGCTCTGGCCAGTTTGCTGGCATTGAACTCGGGTTATCAAGTCGCGATCATGGCGCCAACGGAATTATTGGCCGAACAACACTTTCGTAACTTCAGCCTATGGTTCGCCGAGACCGGCTATCAAGTGCTGTTTCTGACCGGCCAATTAAAAGGCAAATCCCGGCAAGCCACTTTGGAAGCGCTAACCGACGGTTCGGCGAACATCGTGATTGGCACACATGCGCTATTTCAAGACAGCGTGCATTTTCATAAACTGGGTTTGATCGTCATCGACGAACAACACCGCTTCGGCGTCCATCAACGTTTGGCCCTGCGCGAAAAAGGCCAACATGGCGGCTTAAGACCCCACCAGTTGATCATGACCGCCACGCCCATTC
This sequence comes from Methylomonas sp. 2F7, assembly GCF_057126975.1. NCBI lineage: Bacteria > Pseudomonadati > Pseudomonadota > Gammaproteobacteria > Methylococcales > Methylococcaceae > Methylomonas > Methylomonas sp. 2F7. The sequence goes on along the minus strand of NZ_CP195203.1, from coordinate 1,591,414 downwards.
CGCGCACCCTGGCGATGCTGCAATATTCCGACCTGGACATTTCCATCATCGACGAGCTGCCGCCCGGCCGTAAACCCATCGCCACCAGCGTGATTTCCTCGGCACGCCGGGAAGAAGTCATCGGCCGCATCGAACATTGGGTCGCGCAGCAACGTCAGGCGTACTGGGTCTGCACCTTGATCGAAGAATCGGAAGTTCTGCAATGCGAAGCTGCCGAGAAAACCGCGGCCTATCTGTGCCAAGCTTTGTCGAATGTGCGTGTCGGACTGGTGCACGGCCGGATGAAAGCCGCTGAAAAAGATGCGGTAATGCAGGCCTTTAAAAATCGCGATTGCGATTTATTGGTCGCCACCACCGTGATTGAAGTCGGCGTGGACGTACCCAACGCCGGCTTGATGATCATCGAAAATCCGGAGCGTTTGGGCTTGTCGCAGTTGCACCAGTTACGCGGCCGAGTCGGCCGCGGCAATCAGGACAGCTACTGCCTGTTGCTGTATCAATCACCGCTCTCACAAGCCGGCAAGCAACGCCTGGCTATCCTGAAAGAAAGCAACGACGGCTTCGTCATCGCCGAAAAAGATCTGGAGCTGCGCGGTCCCGGCGAGGTGATGGGTACCCGCCAAACCGGGCAGATTCAGTTCAAAATCGCCGATTTAAGCCGCGACAGCGACTTGCTGGAACTTATCCCCGCCGCCGCGCAATTGATCCATCGCCAACACCCCAACGCCATTCAACCGCTGATCCATCGCTGGATCGGCCATAGCCGCCATTACGCCGAGGTTTAGCGCTTGCCCGACAAAAGTTTTTTATTCAGCCGCCCGCCCGTTTGGAAAAGCCACGAACAGAGCAGTCAACGGCAATTACCGGACGACCTGCAATCCTGGCTCTATGAAACCGGCTCACTGACCAAACGTCTGCGCGGCATACACGGCAAGCGTTTCGGCGTAAAAGTGTTATTTCACCGCTGGAAGCCGGCTTTCATAGACGAATGCCGGCTGTTGGGCTTGCCGCCCTGCCGCTACCAATTGATCCGCGAAGTGCTGTTGCACGCCGATGGCGAGCCCTTGGTGCTGGCCCGCACCATTCTGCCGGAACCCACCATAGAAATCGCCCACCGCAATCTGTCCCACCTCGGCACGCGGCCCTTGGGTGAAGTGATTTTCGCTTATCCGGATTTGGAACGCCGCCAGCGGCAATTTAGTCGGGCCGACAGCGGCATTTGGTCGCTAGGTTTGCAAGCAGCGGTTGGTGTTGATGAGGCTATTTGGGGACGTCGAACAGTTTATGCGATTCATAGGCAACCGCTACTGGTGGCGGAGTTTTTTTTACCTGCGGTATTGGCACCGGCAGTTAAACAGCCGCCAAAAATCGATAAGCCGTTTATTCAAAAATCTTGAATATCACTTCGGCTACCGACGCCACTAAATCGCCATCCACGCTTTGTTCGCCGTAATTTTGTTGCGGCCTGGAATAGTCTTTCCGAAAAGCTTTTTTGAATTGCTCGGCACTGGCTTTTTCTTGTTTGACAGCGATTTTTTGCCGATTCAAAATCTGGCCGCCGGCTTTTTTCCACTCCAACAGGTGGCTGATTTGCCCGCCGTCCAGCCAGATGCCATGGCTTCTGCATTGGTCGATAATCACACCGCTGCGATAGCCGTAGATCACCCGATTCATTAACACCTGGCACACCGGGCATTTCAGATATTTTACCGTAGCATTTTTCGGATACCGGTCTTGGTTGATGTTGCTCAGCAGTTCTAAATTAACGGTAACAACCGGCGCTACCGCGCTATCCAGCAAGGTTTCAATTTCACCGGGATCGAAAAATAAGCCATAGCAGTTGGCGCACCGCTCAATATGCAAGGCACCAGCGGCATCCAGACTGATAGTTTGCAGGCTTTGTGCGCATTCCGGGCACACGCGCTCGCTGGTGGAATCGATGACTTGATAGTCGTGCTTGCCTTGCAAGTCAATATCGTTGCGGACCCCGCAATAACTGCAATATTGCGTGTTAGCGGGTAAAGGCGCGGAACAACTGGTGCAATTGGCCATGCTAAAACTTGGCCAATATTTGTTGTTTCTTGGCGGCGTATTCGGCCTCGGTTATCAGCTGCGCTTCGAATAGCTGCTTCAATTCGGTAAGCTTGGCGACGGTTTGATTACTATCGGTAGCAGCCTGATTAGTCGTCGCGCCCAGCGATTGAGCCATGCTTTGCCCCAAGCCGATGCCGGCCCCCATCCCCATGCCAAGCCCGGCGCCGCCGCCCTCATTGCGGGCAGCTTCGCGCAAGGCATCCAGCTGTTGCACCTTGGCGTAATCCAGACCCACCGCTTGCGCGGCTTGCGCTTCAGCGGTCAGATCGGCAATCCGATTGATGCGGCGCAAGGTATCTTCATCGAAATCGGTACCTTCGATGCGAAAATCGCTAATGCTAAAACCCAGCTTACGGAACACGATAGCCAGCTTAATGGCTATGCCACGGGCGATTTCGTCACGGTTGGCGTCGATGTCTGCAAAGCTATGCTGACATTCCGCCAGATAATCGGAAATCGGGTTGATGATTCGCGCGGAAAGAATGTTGCGGAAATCGTCTATGCGCATTTGGTTGTGACTGCCGACGATGTTGACGAAGAAATCGTTGGCATCGGCTATTTGGTAGCTGTAGTTGCCGTAGGCTTTTAACGCGACCGGGAAATGATATTTCGGGTCCTGATATTTGATTGGCGAGGTAGTGCCCCACTTCTGATCGAGAATCTTGGTTTTACGGAAGAAATAAATCCCCACCTTATGTTCACTCTCGAAAAACTGCATGAATTTCTTGATCGTGGTCCAGAACGGCACGTTATCAGTCTCTAGGTTGATCATGCACTGTTCTTCGATAATTGCCTTAACCTGGCCCTGATACACAAAAATACAGCCCTGTCCCGGACCGACGATCAATTTGGAGGCATTTTTGATTTCGTCGCCGTTTTCAGTCCATTGCGCCAACAACAGATCGGGGTCGGGATTTTCCCACTCGATAACCGAACGCAGTTGCCGTTTGATACCGTCTATGAATGCCATTACTACCCTCGCAGGACTGGAGAAGAATCGATTAATTGCGTAACATCGTAGTTTAATTATGGCAAAAAACTGGAGTTGCGGTGGCAATCAGAACATATAAGGGCAAACAGCCCAACCTCGGCAAAAACGTTTACATAGATGAAGCGGCGGTCGTGATAGGCGATGTGACAATTGGCGACGATGTATCGGTGTGGCCAACCACGGTGATACGCGGCGATGTGGAAGCCGTCAGCATCGGCGACGGTACTAACGTTCAGGACGGCGCGGTATTGCACGTCTCCCACGCCGGCGACTATTCTCCACAAGGCCATCCGTTAACAATTGGTAAAGGCGTAACCATCGGTCATCGTGCCGTGGTGCACGCCTGTACGATAGGTAATTATTGCCTTATTGGCATAGGCGCTATCGTTATGGACGATGCCGAATTGGGGGATTATGTGATGTTGGGTGCGGGAGCGCTGGTGCCGCCCGGCAAGAAGTTGGAAGGCGGTTATTTATATGTTGGTGCTCCGGCCAAGCAGATGCGGGCACTTACCGACGAGGAAAAAAATTTTCTGGAATATTCCGCCAAACATTACGTGAAGTTGAAAAACGACTATTTAGTCTAATCAGCGTGAATTTCAAACTACATAGACTGTATCGGTGTTTTGCGTCCAACAGCCTATTTTTATAACTAGCCGGCGTTACTTAAATACCGGCTAGCTCGTTCCGGGCATAGATTAATGAATGTGCACTTCCCGCGATTTTGATTTATCACTCCTTGCCAACGTGTAGTCGTCCTGGTCGCCGAGCATGGGCGTACCATCACTATTGAGCTGTATCAATGTCCCTTCGTCTTTGATGCTGAATTTGCGATTCAGATCGTTTTTATTGGAGGTTAACGACAGTATGCGAGTTTTGTCATCCCAGTCGTACTTACCTTTCTCGTAAAACTCTCTGGAAGAGGCTTTTGCGTATTGGGTGACCAATAAATAATTGTTCTTTTGTTTCAAGGACAAGGTCATTTTAAAGCCATCACAATCTTTTTCCTTACACGGCAAGTATCCGTAAAAAACTCCACGAAATCCCTCGGTGTTTTCTGCCAGATTGGCATGAGCAGAGTGATCCATATCTTTCTGATGAATCATTTCCCGCGCTTTGAGGGTTTTTTCCTGGAGTTGCTTGTCGGATTCCGCCCAAGCCGGGTTGAGCGCCGGAAGCAATGCACCTAAAAAAATCACCGTCACATTTTTTTTAATTTTTCTAGTCAATGTTTGCATATGAGATTTTTCTATTCATGTGATTAAAGTAATTAGACAAGATCAAAACCGAAGACTACCAGGATAATCGTCAATTTCAACTTCGCGAGTATTTTATCGCCGATATACACTCCGTTTTCCAAACTTTTCAAATAAAAGGCCGCCGGTTTTTCAAGCCAAACCGCGCCTGGTCAGATTGGGAAAGCAGATGATAGCGCATAATCCAAGCGCTATTTGCGGACAGTCTTTGCGAAAACAACGGCAAACGTATAATATTGATACGATATTTGTTTGACAAGCCCGCTCATTTCTTTTATTGTTTCGATTCGCTACCATGAAGCGGTTCGGAAATGCCTAAATCAGGCTTTTTCAATCTGGCACTGCTTATATGGAGGTGTAACGCAATTCCTGGCTGATGCATTCAATGCTTTCAGCGAAATATTCGATCTGGCTCGGCGGCATGCCTTTGGTATCGGAGAAATCGCTGTAATTGACGTCAAATCAGTGCCGGCCCCGTTATAGGGCGAACAGGTTTTTCAATACAAATTCGGTTCGGCACTGACCGATTTACTATTACAAGAGGTAAAACCATGACAGAAGTAAAACAAGAAAAAGATAACTTCGTGTTGTATGTGGTGCTGGCTACCGCAGTTGTTGTTGGCGCCATCCTGGCGGTAAAAATGAGCGAAAACGAAAAATTTGCCCCCATCAAGGACCAAATTGCCGAAGAGAATCGCTTAATGAACATCCGCGTCATCGGCAACCGCGAGGATTAATTATGATGAAAACAATGTTTATCGGCACCCTGTTAGCCTCTTTGTTGTTGACCAGCCCCGTCCAAGCTACCGAATATATTTATCGAGACATTATGGCGAACACTCTAGCCCCAGAGCATTGCCAAGTTGAGAGCAAAGCTAAGGAAAATGCTGCCAAAAACTACAATATCGACAGATTCAGTAAAAAGTTCTGCCAATCCCAAGGTTACGGTTGGCATGTTGATGAGATTAAAAGCGCTGGCAATACGGTTTGCGACACATGCAGCAACCCACAGGAAGCCAAATGCCGTCAGCAAGATGTCGTAGTTAGTTGCAAACGGATTAAACCGGGTACGGTCGGTATGCTGCCCGGCAAAGGATAATCTAAAAGCACGCCCTAGGGATCGGTAATCCCGGATTTTCCACACCTGTCGCCGCCGGAAAACTAAGTTTACCGGCGGCCCAGCCAGCCTGAGTCAAGGCTGCAACCATTCGATAATATGATCTTCCATATCGGTGACTTGCGATTCCTTAATCGCATAACTGCCGATAGACACCCCAGCCTCTTTCACCGACTCGCTAGTCCCGCTAATCAAAGGATGCCAGTTGGGCAATGGCTCACCGTCGGTTAACAAACGATACGCGCAGGTTGACGGCAACCAGTTGTATTCTGCGAAATCGTGTTGCTTCAAGTCGATGCACTCCGGTACCAGCGTGCAGCGCTCGCTGTAACGGGTACAACGGCAGCTCTCCAAATCGATCAAATCGCAGGCCACGCTGGTAAAGGCAATTTCGCCGGTGTCTTCGTCTTCCAGCTTATTCAAACAACACTTGCCGCAGTTATCGCAGAGCGATTCCCACTCTTCAGTGCTCATTTGCGCCAAAGTCTTGGTTTCCCAGAAATTCATTGGCTTATTGCGGCTTAAGTTGCCGCAACTGATAGTGCAGCACGGCCCAGGAGCCGACTACCGCCAACACGGAAGAGATCATCAATAGCAAAATAAACTCCGAGAAACTCAAAAACAGTAAGTCAAATGAACTGTTATACAAGGTCGATAGTTTCTCCACCGGTGTTTCCAGGATCAACAGCATGATCGTCATAATCAGCCAGCCTAGAAAACCCGAGATAAAACCCAGCCAAAAACCGGTGTACAAAAATGGCCGTTGAATAAAAGCATGGGTAGCACCGACCAATTTGGAAATAAACACTTCGTCCTGGCGATTCTGCAATTCCAGCCGAATGGTATTGCCGGTAATGAATGTAACCGCAAAACCCAGCAAAAGGCTGACCAACATCACGCCACGGCTGGCGATCAGCATGATGGTTTGCAAGCGTGCCACCCATTGCATATCGACCTGCACGAAATCGACTTGCGGGAATTGCTTAAAATCAGACATCAATTTCTCGATATCTTCGTTGCTTTCCAGCGCATTTTTCGGCACTACCTGAATCACGCTCGGCAAGGGATTGCGTTCCAGCGCATTTAACGCATCGCTGAAGCCGCTATTGGCTTTGAACTCCTCCAACGCCTGTTTCTTGCTGATGAATTTGACTTCCATGACACTACCGTTTTGCTGAATTTGCTCGGCGAGTTTCTGCCCGGCCGCGTCGGTAATGTTGTCGTGCAAAAATAGGGACATCTGATTGCTGGACTCCAGATTACCCGTCAATTGCTGAATGTTGGCGACGACGATATAAAAGCTGCTGGCCAAGGAAATGGCAATAGCTAATACCAGTATGGTCATGGTAGAGGTAAACGGCGTGCGACTCAATCTGCCCAAGCTGGAAAACAGGCCGTGAGCATGATTGAGCAGATAGGCTTGAAATAACTCGACCAGCCTGCTGCCAGCTTGTTTGCGGTGATTCTGTTTCATCGTCAACTCGCTATCAAATGGCCTTTATCGAGCGTCAACACTCGATGGCCGAGATGATTAATCAACTCTATATCGTGGCTGGCTATTAACACCGTGACCCCGACTTGTTTGAATTGTTCGAACATGAACATCACTTCGGCGGACAGATCCGGGTCCAGATTTCCCGTGGGCTCGTCGGCCAAGATTAATTTAGGTTTATTGACAATCGCCCGGGCGATACCAACGCGCTGTTGCTCCCCACCTGATAGGGCTAAGGGATGCTTTTTTTCCTTACCCAACAGTCCCACTTTATCGAGGGATGCGCGCACCCGCCTCGCCACTTCCTGATGGTTGTAGCCGGACACTACCAAGGGCAAGGCCACGTTATCAAACACGGTTCTATCATTCAGCAATTTGTAATCCTGAAAAATCAGGCCTAAGTTGCGACGCATATAGGGGATCTTCCGCTCGCCGATGCGAGTAATATCCTGGCCGTCAAGCAATACGCTGCCGCGCGTGCATTGCTCCATCATCGCGATTAACTTCAGCAAGGTACTTTTACCGGCGCCGGAACGGCCGGTTAAAAATGCCATTTCGCCCCGATGCAAGTGAAAACTGACATCTGTCAGAGCTTCACCGGCATCAGGATAGCGTTTGCTTACGTGTTCGAATCTCAACATGGAATCAGTCTGTTACGTGTCATTCTTGAACAAATAGGGCATCAACGAAGTTTTGCGCATTGAAATCCTGTAAATCGTCAATCTGCTCACCCACACCAATAAAACGAATCGGAATATGTAGTTGATTAGCCAACGCAAAAATAATGCCGCCCTTGGCGGTACCGTCTAGTTTGGTTAAGGCGATACCGGTCAGTTCCACCGCTTCGTTGAATAGTTTAGCCTGCGACAAGGCATTCTGTCCGGTGCCAGCATCCAGGATCAGCAACACTTCGTGAGGCGCGGACTCGTCCAGCTTGGTCATGATGCGTTTGATCTTCTTCAATTCATCCATCAGGTTGGACTTGGTGTGCAAACGGCCGGCGGTATCGGCGATTAGCACATCAATCCCCTTAGCTTTAGCAGATTGCAAGGCATCGAAAATCACCGACGCGGAATCGGCCCCGGTGTGTTGGGCCACGACTTGAATATCGTTACGCTCACCCCAGGTTTGCAACTGCTCGACTGCCGCGGCCCTAAAGGTGTCGCCCGCCGCCAGCATCACGCTATGGCCTTGTTGCTGCAAGCGTTTGGCCAGTTTACCGATCGAAGTTGTCTTGCCTGCACCGTTAACCCCCACCACCAGAATCACGAACGGCCCATCCTGCTTGGGAACTTGCAGCGGCAAACTGCAAGGCTCCAGCATGGCTAATAAGTTTTGCTTCAAGGTTTGGCTTAACACCTGACCATCTCTAAGCTGATCACGCTCCAGACTATCGGTCAGTTGCTTGATCAATTGCGTGGTGGTTTCGATACCCAAGTCGGCCATCAATAACTGGGCCTCGATGTCCGCCAATAACTCCTTGGTAACCGCTTTTTGCCCGAATGCCAAACTGCTCAGCACCCCGCCCAAGCCGCTTCGGGTTCTTTTCAGCTGAGTGGTTAAACGCAGATATAAAGAATCTTCGCTACTTACCTGAGGTGCTTCCGCAGGCGCCTGTTCAGTTGCGACAACCTCGACGGCTTCTAAGGCTAGACTTTCGTCATCTGTTCCCGTGTTATAACGGCTATAAAACAAGATTCCCAGCAACGGCAACATCAGTAACGCGGCAACCGCATTATGCGCAACGGCCAAAGCCAGAGGCAGCTGGTACTTGACGCTAAAAATCCCCAGTGCGATCTGCACCAATAACAGCATACTTAGAATGTTTCCCGCCAAACGTACCGGTTTTGGATAACGTTCCGAAGTAGCGGACAACATCAAGGCACTTAAGACCAGGAAAGTAAAAGCCGCCAACACACGATGCAGCGCTTGAATCGCCATTTTTGCATCGGCCGAAAGACCGCTGTCTCTGAACAAATCCAAAATGCTCAGATAATCGGCGCCCGGCAACCATTCGCCGTTACAACGCGGAAAATCGCTGCACGCCAATCCTGCATAATTGCTACTGACCCAGCCACCCAGCACAATCTGCACCAGTAAGACCAGCATCGCCAATCCGGTAAATAAAACCGGGCCGCTACGAACCGGCCTTAGCTCGGCAGCCGGGTTAAGTCGTAAATAACTCCAGCCCAAGGTCCAAAACGTGAAAAACCCTAGTAACAGATGCGCCGTTACGACGCCTGGTCGCGTGCCGGAAGTAACCGCCCACATACCCAAACCAGCTTGCCCGGCAATCAAAAGCAATACCAAGGCGGTCAGCATCACTGCGGGCGAACGCGGTTTTTCCTTCCACGCCAAGCCAAACCAAATCAACACCAATATCGCCAGCCCACCCGCTAAGTAGCGGTGAGTCATTTCTTTCCAGGCTTTTGCAGTATCCAAGGCATATTGCGGAAATCCTGCGGCAGCGTCGGCTTTGAATTCGGCGCTGTCACTGACGAAAGCCTTGCCGTAACAGCCAGGCCAATCCGGACAGCCCAAACCAGCGTGGGTTAGTCGGACATAGGCGCCGACGATAATGACTAGCAGCGCCAAAAACGCGCAGCACAGAGTTAATTTTCTGAACATGTTTCTAACCGATTTGTGAAATTCTGAGTAACTTGTTTAAGTCGCTTTTGACTTGATAAGGATCGTAACCTGGGGCGTATTGCATCATGAGGTTCCCCAGTGGGTCCATGATGATCAACATACCTTCCGGAAAAGGCTGTGCGCTTAGTTGTTTTAATTTTTCCTGCAACGTCGCGGCTGGCAAGGCTTTTAATAAACGACCGTCGTCGCGCCATTCGGCAGGCAGCTGATACGTTTTGTCGAACAGCACGGCCAAGCGCCGGATCCGGGCAATATCCTTACCCATCATTAATGTCAGTTGATGCGTTTTGTACAAGGCATCGCGACATGTTTCCTCGCAATTCTGCGGCACCGGATTGACTAATACCCAGTGGCCTTTCAACTCCTGCATGTTTTGCGCGGAAAATGTATCGTAGCCGGAGAACTCATCGGCTGAGGTAACTTGCGGTGGATTGATCAGCGCGCCATTGTTGGTGCCTAATTTAACTATCTCGGGATTTTTTGCCAAAAACCAAGCAAACCCAAAGGGCACGATTGACATGGCAAATATCACTATGATGGTGATGCGGTTTTTTTTATATTGCTTATCCACGGTTTATTTTTCGACTACTGATCCAAATAAATAGGGCTGTTAATGTCAGCGCCAATCCGAACCATTGTACTGCATAGGCTCTATGTTTTTCAGGCGGGATTGCGACGGCGATCTTCCATTGCCGTTGGTAGCCCTCGGGCTGCGCCGGATCAAGCTCGATCTGATAATCGGCCAACGCATATCCCAACTTATCCGCCAAGAGTTTGCTATCTAAAACTTGTACCCTGACCGGCCAAATCTCCCCTGGAATTTCCGCACCCTTTAATTTCAGACCAGGCTCTGGAAAACGGTTGATTCTGCCACGTACTTGCTGCGCGACCATGCTGATACTAATGTCCGGCAACACGTCACGGGAGGCGCCTAACGCGACCCAGCCGCGGTTAACTAATATGCCAGGCTGGCCGCCGTCGGGCAAAAACGGCGTTAAAACCAGGTAGCCGGGTTTACCGTTCAGCATTTGGTTATCAATCAAAATCTGATGGACAGCATCATAATGACCGCTCACTAAAACCGGTCGATAACGTAAGGAATCGCTATCGATTCCGGTTTGCCGCGTTAAATCCAGGGCATCGGCACTGCTAGCTTCTTGCTGTTGCGCCAGTAAAATCGTCTTCTGCTCGCCTCGACTCAGTTGCCAAAACCCCAAGCTGCACAACACGGTGAATAACAGCAGATATCCACTCAGTGCTGGTAGCGAACAGCGGAATTCGATACCGCTCGTACTCAATTTGATCATATGTGAAAGCTCCAGTATGAATATGCGCTATTGGCAAGCGTACCCGAATCGCCGAGAATGCAGGTTTTTATTTCTTAACGCCGCCATGCTCATCAAAACGCTCACCATCGTCGCATTCCTGGCCATCGTCATCAGTCTTGGCTCCGCGCTGTTTCATATTGTCAAACACAAGGAAGACAGCGATTCGGCAAAGACTGCCAAGGCGTTGACCATGCGGATCGGCCTGTCGCTGGCTTTGTTCATTCTGTTGTTCATCGCCTACGCCACCGGGATAATTCAACCCCACGGCATCGGTGCCCGCATGCATGCCAATCAAAACCCGCCAACAACAATGTCAAACCCCTAAGAACCGACAAAAAAAAAGCGCGATCTGCACAGACCGCGCTTTTTCCGTTGTACTTAACAGCTTTTACATCATGTAAACGAACACGAACAGACCCAACCAGACCACGTCAACAAAATGCCAATACCAAGCAGCGGCTTCAAAGGCAAAGTGGTTTTCCGGAGTGAAATGACCTTTCCAGCTTCTGAACAACACCACCGATAAAATAATTGCACCGACACAAACGTGGAAACCGTGGAAACCGGTCAACATAAAGAAGGTTGAACCATAAATGCCGGAACCCAGTGTCAGACCCATTTCGTGATAGGCTTCGTAATACTCGGTTGCTTGAAATCCCACGAACAAAAAGCCCAAACCGACGGTAGCGATTAAACCTTTGATCAGTTGGTCGCGATTTTTAGCTAGCAAGCCGTGATGCGCCCAGGTGCAGGTTACGCCACTAGACAACAGCAACAGGGTATTCAGGAACGGTAAACCAAAAGCGCCCATCGGTTCGAAATCACCACCCACCTTACCGGGACCATTAGTAGGCCAAACCGATTGGAAAGCCGGCCACAAAGTATCGTGTGTCGAACGGCCCGGTCCACTGGGAAAGCCGGTTTCACCCAACCAAGCCACTGATAGATTACGCGTATACCAGAGGGCGCCGAAAAAAACGGCGAAGAACATGACTTCGGAAAAAATGAACCACATCATACCCATCCGATAGGAAATACCAACGCCATGGTTATACATACCGGATTCGCTCTCGGTTGATTGCAGCGCAAACCACAAACCCAGCATCACCAAAAAAATTACGAAACCGGTCAACATCATTCCGGAACCTATAGACGAACCGTTCAAATGATTGGCAAAGCCCGCCAGCGTCATCATCAAGCCGCCAGTCGCCAAAACCGGCCACACGGCTTTATGCGGTATGTAATAACTATCGTGTGTAGACATATCCTTCCCCTCTATTTTTTACTGATGTTAGTGTTATCAAAAAAAGTGTATGCAAGCGTGACGGTCTTATAGCGTTCGGGTAACGTCGGTTCTACAACGAAACGGACCGGCATGGTTTTTCTTCGTTCGCAGCAAAGGTTTGTTCGGTAAAGCAAAAGCACTGGGTCTTTTTAAAAAATTCTGCGGCCAGGCCCGGCGTAATACTGGGTATGGCTTGCGCAATCATCGGCTGATTAGTGGTATTTTTCGCATAAAAATTAACCGTGTAGTATTCACCCGGATGCACTTTCATACTTTTCACTTCTGAGCGGAACACCATAGGTGTGGACTCGTTTAAGGACGTGAGAAACTCTACTGTCACCTCCCTACTTTTATCCACCTCATACGCCGTTTCTTGAACGGCTTGACCTTCAACCTTACCGTTCAAGCCGGTCAAATCGCAAAGCACATCGTAAAGCGGCACCAAAGCATAACCAAAACCAAACATGGCAATTGCGACAAGCGCCAATTTACGGACCAACTTGGTATTTTTTTGCCCAAGATCCTCGCTCATTGCGAGATTGCCTTAATGACCGCAAATACGTATATCGTGAAGGCCACAGCAAACAACACCAAAGCCGTCAAAATGTTTTTCTTTTTTGTATCCATTTCATTACCCAATAAGCCATGTCAAACGACATGGCTTATTTCAGTCACTCATTTCAAGCTTTAAAAATGCTCGGTAGGGATTCTCGCCGGAGGCGTGCTGAAGGTGTGATAAGGCGCAGGCGAAGGCACTGTCCATTCCAGACTGTGTTTGCTAGCATCTTCCCAAACCTCGTCGCTCACTTTTTCGCCGGTTCCACCACGAATGGTGTCGATGACAATGTACACGAACAACAGCTGGCTAAAACCGTAGATGAACGCACCAATACTGGACACCATATTCCAATCGGCGAATTGAATCGCATAATCGGGGATACGACGCGGCATGCCAGCCAAACCCAGGAAATGTTGCGGGAAGAACAAAATATTCACCGATACCGCCGACAACCAAAAATGCAGTCTGCCGATTTTCTCGTTGTACATATTACCGGTCCATTTTGGCAACCAGAAGTAACCGGCAGCCATCAGGATGAAAATAGACGCAGGCACCAAGGTGTAGTGGAAGTGGGCAACGATGAAATAGGTATCGTGGTATTGAAAATCCACCGGCGCTACCGACATCATCAAGCCAGTGAAACCACCCATGGTAAATAGCACTACAAACGCAATCGAAAACAGCATCGGCGTTTCGAAGGTCATAGAGCCCTTCCACATGGTCGCGGTCCAGTTGAACACTTTTACGCCGGTCGGAATCGCAATCAACATGGTGGCGTACATAAAGTACAACTCACCGGCGACAGGCATACCTACGGTAAACATGTGGTGAGCCCAAACGATGAACGACAAGAACGCAATTGCGCCAGTCGCATACACCATAGAGGCATAACCAAACAGCGGTTTACGGGCAAACACCGGAATGATGGTAGACGCCACACCAAAAGTCGGCAGAATCATCACATACACTTCAGGATGACCGAAGAACCAGAAAATGTGCTGATACAACACCGGGTCGCCGCCGCCAGCCGCATCGAAGAAGCTGGTATCGAAGAACTTGTCAGTCAACAACATGGTTACCGCACCGGCAAATACCGGCATGATAGCGATCAACAAAAACGCGGTGATCAACCAAGTCCAGACGAACAAAGGCATTTTCATCAAGGTCATGCCAGGTGCGCGCATGTTAAAAATGGTGGCGATCACGTTGATTGCCCCCATGATCGAAGAGATACCCAGCAAATGCACAGAGAAAATAGCGAAAGGAAACGATTTACCGTTTTGAAAAACCAACGGTGGATAAAAAGTCCAACCGCCGGATGGTGCACCACCTTCCATGAACAAAGTGCTGGCCAACAACAATACGCCGGCCACCAACATCCAGAAGCTCATGTTGTTCATCCGCGGCAAGGCCATATCCGGCGCGCCGATCATCATCGGAATCATCCAGTTGGCCAAGCCGACGAATGCCGGCATTACCGCGCCGAACACCATCACCAAGGCGTGCATGGTGGTCATCGAGTTAAAGAAGTTGGGATCGACAAATTGCAGGCCAGGCTCGAATAATTCGGAGCGAATGACCAATGCCATGGCACCGCCGACAAAAAACATTATCAGGCCGAATACCAGATACAAGGTGCCTATATCTTTATGGTTGGTGGTAAATATCCACCGTAAAATGCCCTTTTCGGGGCCGTGATCGTGGTGATCGTGATGATCATCATGTTCAGCTACGACAGCAGTCATACTTTATACCTCAGCAAAAATTAGAAAATGAGTTCATTGCGAAAATCAGTGAATTACTCATCATCGTCCCATTTGGGTGTGATTTTATTAGGCTGAATCTCATCACCCACGTTGTTACCCAATGCCGGCGCGTTTCTGATGTAAGTAATCAGCTCTGCCAACTCGTCGTCCGGCAATTTTTTGAAGGCCGGCATTTTGCTCGTACCTGCCTGAATAAAACCAATCAGCTGATCCATATTGCCGGTGACTTTCGCGCTGCCTCGCAAAGCAGGGAACCAACCGGAGATACCGTTACCATCGATCTGGTGGCAAGCCACGCAGTTTTTCAGGTAAACAGATTCACCTTTTGCCATCAGCGTATTGCGGGTTTGGTCACTCAAATCAGGTTTCTGATTTTGCTTTTCCAAAGTCGCTTTTACCCAGGCATCGTATTGATCCTGTTCCATCGCAACCACCACCACCGGCATGAAACCGTGGTCACGACCGCACAGCTCAGTACATTGACCACGGTAAGTGCCGGGTTTATCGACTGAGGTCCAAGCTTCGTTCACAAAACCGGGGTTGGCGTCTTTTTTCCAGCCCAGATCCGGAACCCACCAGGAGTGAATCACGTCTGCCGCAGTAAACAGAAAGCGGATTTTTTTACCAACCGGCACCACCAGCGGCTTATCAACGTTCAGCAGGTAGTTGGGGACATTACGCGGATCCATAGAACTAACCCTGTGGGTTTTTTCGCTGGCCTCGTCTAAATGGCTTTCGAAATGCACGCCGCTATCCAGGTATTCATACTCCCAATACCATTGTTTACCGGTGACCTTGATGCTCATCTCTGAGTCCTGCACCTTGTCCAAATCGATCACGGCTTTGGTGGCAGGAATCGCCATACCCACCAGAATCAGCGTGGGAATGATGGTCCAGATGATCTCGACAGTCGTATTCTCATGAAACTGCTCGGCTTTATGACCCTTTGATTTACGATGATGATAAATCGAGTAAAACATAGTGCCGAACACCGCGATCCCAATAAACACACAGATCCACAGAATCAGCATGTGCAAATCGTAAAGCTCGTTACTGAGTTGCGTCACGCCCTTCATCAGGTTGAGTGTATAGTCCGCATGCGCAGTCCCCAAGCCTAAAGCCATCAGGACCAGACAAGCGAGCAGTTGCTTTGTTTTCTTCACGGAGCAGCCTCCCCATTGGTAGTTATAAACTTGTATGCGTTATATCTTCGTAATATCGTCGCAAGACCATTTAACCGGCGAACAATTCCATTTACTGATAATTATCATAAATTAACTGGGCAATTTTAACCCATGACTCACCCACAAACCAGAAGAGGTTTTCCCGTTTGTAAAAAATACACATAAAAAAGGCTTGGGAGCATCGCTGCTCGCAAGCCTTTTGTTGCATATTAGAGACAGATTTATGCTGTCATTACTTCAATGCATCTGCATAAGCCATGTCGAATTTCGGAATGTGGTTATCCAGCCAGCCTTTCACCAATTGACCGACGTCCTCGGTGACTTCCGCTTCACCGGCATGGAATTTTTTCTGCAAATCCGCGCAGATACCGATCAATGCTTCATGCTCGGCTTTGTGTCTATCATAACCGCCAAAGCCTTTAGCAACCATTTCCCTTTCTTCGTGCGCAAAGTGATCGACCACATAGGTAATCAATGCATCCAGCGAAGCGCCAACAGTAGCGCGCGCCGCGCCGCCCGTGGCTTCATCGTACAGTTTATTCAGCAAACCGAACAAGGTTTGATGTTCTTGGTCGGCAAATCCGACATTAGTGCCATATTGAGCCGCAGTCCAAGTAATTAAAGCCATATAACGTCTCCTGGTTGTTTTTGTAATGGAGTCGTCATTTTGAACATCTGTTCATCATTTTTTTTGATGTACATCAACTTTTTGCCAGTTTGGCAAACTCAATTTAGAAGCTAACACATCAAAATCGCCGGCGGCTGAAAACGGCAAAACCCCCAACAGAGGTGTATCTATAAGCTCACGTAGATAAGTCAGATTGCCATCAAAACCAGGCATGGCCTGATCAATTTGCACCGCCACCCAACCGGCGCAGGACAAACCGCTCCGGCGTATGGCCGACATCGTCAAGCGCGCGTGATTGATACAACCCAACCTGACACCCACCACCAGAATCACCGGCAACCGTAACGCTTGCGCCAGACCGGCATTGTCCAAATCACTGCTCAACGGCGAATACCAGCCACCCGCCCCTTCGACCAGCACTACATCAACCCGTTGTTGTAATCGGACAAATCCGTCCGCAATAACATCCATCGAAACTTCAACGTCACCACATGCCAGATGCGGAGAAATTGCCGCTTCAAAAGCGTAGGGATTGATTTCCCGGTATTCCAGTGGCACTGAAGCGTATTGCTGCATCAGTAGCGCATCGGAATTTTTCAGCATGCCGTCATGCCATTCACAGCCGGCGGCCACCGGTTTCATACCCACCGCAGTCAAGCCTTGCATTTGCAGACAGCGCATCAAGGCAATAGTCGTCCAGGTTTTGCCGACATTTGTATCGGTACCGGTAATGAAGAACGCAGATTTCATGACCTTGCCCGCACGAAGATAATTTCGTAGCTGGCCACTATTTCGCCGTTTACCATGCTGTTTTCATACTGCCGCATCATTTGCTGCAATTGCGAACGGGTGGTGAGCCGCCGATTTCTGGCATCACTAACGTTATGCGCCCCAAGATCTTTTAGCTCATGCATCAAAGCCATCACCGAAGGGTAAGATAAACGATACATCACAGTGTCCACATCGACCCGCGCTAAACCGGCAGCTCGTAAAAAACCGCAAATCTGCCCCGCACTATAAAAATCGTTAACATGAGCAAAGTCGTCGACACCAGTCCAAGCCGCTTTCAGCTCTCTTAAGGTCTCCGGACCGAAGGTTGAAAATACCAGTTGCCCACACTGGCGCAATAATCGCCGCACATCGGCAAACACCGCCGGCAAGTCCTGACACCACTGCACGGCCAGATTCGAATAAACCTGTTGCAGACTGTTATCCGCAAACGGTAGTTTTTCGGCATCGGCACAAACATATTCGACCGGTAAAGCACCGTTGTTCCGTCGCGACGCTTGCAGCATAGGCAATGCAATATCCAATGCCAAACAAGACTGATTCAGACAATCTAACGGCAAACGGCGCGTCAAAAAACCGGTGCCGCACCCAACGTCCAGCACCCAACCCGGCGCGGATTGCAACGGAAATTTTTGCAGCAAGGCCGATCCCACCTGGCGTTGCAACATCGCCGCCGAATCATAACTTCCAGCCGCCGCCGCAAATGAACGCCTAATTTTGGCTTTATCCAACACGGCAAAACTCATTCAGCCGCGGCAACGATGTCGCATAGCTGCTGGGCGTGCGATAAAAATGGCACATGTCCGGCACTTGCCAGAACATGTAGTGTGACGCGTGTGTTTAAAGTCTTTACAGCTTGCCCGGTTTGCACCGGAATCAAAGTATCTTTATCGCCTTGCATGACCGTGATCGGACAGCGCAACCCCACGACGGACTTGCGCAAATCGCTATTTTTCAGAATTTGCAAACCACCTTGCAACGCATCGCGCGTCGGGGCATCGCACTCCTGCACGGCCAAGCGCAATTGCTGTAACAACTGCCGGCTCTCAGGCAAGCCTTGCACTTGCAAACCCAAAAAGCGTTGCAAGGTCAATTTCGTGTCATCACTAAGCTGGGCGACAAAACCATCCAACACCTCCGGCCTCACTCCCGGCCAATCGGCAGTCTTAACAAAATTCGGATTGCCTGATAACAAGAACAGCGACTGCAATCGCTCGGGACAGCGCGCCGCCATATCCAAAGCCACCGTCGCGCCCAGTGACCAGCCCAACACGCTAAAGCGATTGACCGGAATCGCATCGAATAACGCGGAAGTAATAGCCGGTAGATCATACGCATCCAACCCGGCACTGCGACCGTGACCGGGTAAATCCAGGCAAATCACCTGGCGATGCCGAGCCAACTGCCTGGCAAAATCACGCCAAATGCCGCTATGCATCGCCCAACCGTGCAGCATGACTAATGGTCTGCCCTGGCCGTATATTTCTCTATGAATTCCAGTCATGGCAAAGCCTTAGCCAATGCCTCCAACAAGGCATCGATCTGTTGTTCGGTGTGATTAACGGAAAAGGTGATCCTCAAGCGAGCGCTGCCGGCCGGCACGGTCGGCGGTCGAATCGCACTGACCCAAAATCCTTGCTCCAGCAAACGCTGACTAGCCGCCACGGTTTGGCCGCTGTCGCCAATCAGAACAGGTTGAATCGCGGTAAAAGAGTCCATTAGTCGCAGGCCTTGTTGTTGCGCACCTTGCCGGAAACGGGAGATTAGATTTTGCACCTGTTCGCGCCGCCAAGACTCAGCTTGCAACACCCGCAAACTGGCGCGAGTCGCCTCGGCAACAGCCGCAGGCAGCGCGGTAGTAAACACATAACTCCGGGCTTTTTGAATCAACATCTCGATAAAGTTATCGGAACCGGCCACAAAGGCACCGAACGTCCCAAACGCCTTGCCTAAAGTGCCAATCAGAATAGGTACGTCATCCTGACTCAAACCGAAATGCTCGACAATGCCGCCGCCGTTTTTACCGAGTACGCCAAAACCATGGGCATCGTCGATCAGCAAACCGGCATGATGCTGTTCGGCCAACGCCACCATGTCCGGCAGCGGTGCCAAATCGCCATCCATGCTGAACACGCCGTCGCTGACCACCAAAGCCTTGCCCACAGCATTCGACAGCTTAGCCTGCAAGTCTTGAACATCCGCATGCCGATAGCGCTGAAAGCGCGCCCGCGACAATAAACCCCCATCCAGCAGTGAAGCGTGATTCAAGCGGTCCTCCAACACAGTATCACTGCGACCCAGCAATGCGGAAATCACACCCAGATTTGCCATATAGCCAGTGGAAAACAGCAAGGCCCGCTCCCGCCCGGTAAAAGCCGCCAATTCCTCTTCCAAAGCATGATGGGCAGCGCTGTGCCCACAAATCAGATGTGCAGAACCACTACCAACGCCGTAGCGATCCACACCCAATTTGAATGCTGCCGCGACCTCGGCATGATTGGCCAGCCCCAGATAGTCGTTACTGCAAAAATTGATTAATTGTCGACCATCGACATTCTGCATGATGCCTTGCGGACCATCGACTACCCGGCGCCGCCGATACAGATTATCCTGCTCCAGCTGCCGCAGTTCGGCGGTAAAATCGTAGAAAGCGTTGGCCATTAGGCGTAACTGGAACCGCCCATCCGCACTCCCAAACGCTCGAACAACTGCTGGTCGTGGTTGGTCATCGGGTTATCGGTGGTCAGCAGCTTATCGCCGTAGAAAATCGAATTGGCGCCGGCCAAGAAACACAAAGCCTGCATCTCGTCGCTCATGGCTTTGCGGCCAGCTGACAGACGTACCCGCGATTGCGGCATTAGAATTCTAGCGACGGCGATGGTGCGTACAAACACGATAGGATCTAGCGCTTCTATTCCGTGCAACGGCGTACCTTCCACCTGCACCAACATATTGATAGGCACACTTTCCGGATGCTTGGGCATATTGGCTAGTTGCAACAACAACTTGGCGCGGTCAGTCTCCGACTCGCCCATACCGACAATCCCGCCGCAGCAGACGTTGATACCGGCATCGCGCACCCGCTCCAGCGTATCCAAGCGGTCTTGATAGGTACGGGTGGTAATGATTTCGGAATAATAGTCTTCGGATGTATCCAAGTTGTGGTTGTAATAATCCAGACCGCCGTCTTTCAAGGCTTGAGTCTGTTTATCGCTGAGCATGCCCAACGTGACGCAAGTCTCCATACCTAGCGCCTTCACGCCCTGCACCATTTCTACGACTCTCTCGATGTCCCTGTCCTTGGGGCTACGCCAAGCGGCGCCCATGCAAAACCGCGATGCGCCCTGCTCTTTGGCTTGCTGTGCGGCTTTTAATACCGCATCCACCGGCATCAGAGCTTCTGGACTTAAATCAGAATCGTAGCGCGCGCTTTGCGGACAATAGCCACAATCCTCGGAACAGGAGCCGGTCTTGATGCTCAACAGACTGCTAACCTGTACCTCGTTAGGATCGAAATACACTCTATGCACGCTTTGCGCCTGATAAATCAGGTCGTTAAACGGTAGCGCCAGCAAAGCTTCGACTTCGGGTAACTGCCAGTCGTGACGGATGGTAGCCATTGGTTCCAAGGGTTTCTGGCTTGCAGACATTCTGATAATCTCCGAGAGTGAGGACAAAGCCGTGCCAAGCAGCGACTTATCAACCTATATTTAAAATTATGGTAAACAACTGGCTGAACATTATACAGAAGAAATTGCTGCCGCCACGTTGTGTGTTATGCGCAAGTCCGGGATACGGCAATTTGGATTTATGCCTGGGCTGCTTAACCGACCTGCCGCGCAACCTGTCTTGCTGCTACCGATGCGGGGAACACTTCGAGACCGCAATAGAGGTGCCGCAACTCTGCGGCCGTTGCCTGAAAAAATCGCCCGCCTTCGATGAGACCTATGCGCCGTTTTTGTACCAAAGCCAGATGCGCTATTTGATCGGCCAATTAAAGTTCGCCAACGATTATAAAAACGCCCGCTTAATGGCAGCCTTGCTGGCTCAACATATTGCCGATAGTGCGGAGCTGCCGGATTGCCTGTTACCCGTACCGCTGTATCCCAGGCGCTATCGGGAACGTGGTTTCAATCAGTCGATAGAAATTGCCCGGCATTTGTCCAGGGAACTCGGCATTCCGCTGGATTTAAATAGCTGCGCTCGCCAGCGCGATACCGGCCATCAAACCGGCTTACCGGCCAAGCAGCGCCGGAAAAACATGCGTTTGGCGTTTAAGGTCGTTAAACCATTAAATTTTCAACATATTGCAATCATAGACGACGTCATGACCACCGGCGCTACCGCCTCTGCGCTGGCGGCAGCGCTAAAGCAAGCCGGGGTCGGCAAAGTTGATGTCTGGGTTTGCGCCCGCGCTTAAAGAACTACCTCAATTATCCCGGACGGCCGAGGCTGGGAGTGGCAAACCGGAGTTTTGCAAGGCGTTGAGAACAGTCAGCAACTTTTCTCGCCGCGAACCCAGCAATTGAAAGCCATGCATCAGCATAGTGATTTCATCCTGCAAATTTTGTTGATCGACGCCCATGACATTTAAAGCCTCGACAGCGGATGCCAGCGCCAGTTCGTGCCGGCTTTGGTAAGGCCGCTTGAAACGCGCCTGAAAGCCGTCCCGCAATTTTTGCAGCAATGCCTCGAAACGCTGTTCGGTGAAGTCATCGGCTTGCATGCGCTCCAGCAGGACCTGTTCGGCATCGAAGACCTCTTCGTGAAAAGCCTGCCGATAGGCCGTGCATAGCTGCTCCACCAACTCGCGATGCGGCCCCTGCTGCCCTTGCAGTTGCGCAACCAATCGAGCCGCGTTTTCTTCCAGGCTAAACATCGGCCGTTGATAACGCATC
This sequence comes from Methylomonas sp. 2F7, assembly GCF_057126975.1. Taxonomy (NCBI): domain Bacteria; kingdom Pseudomonadati; phylum Pseudomonadota; class Gammaproteobacteria; order Methylococcales; family Methylococcaceae; genus Methylomonas; species Methylomonas sp. 2F7. Next base: position 1,569,378 of record NZ_CP195203.1, on the reverse strand, counting down.
GCATGCAAAGCCTCCAAGGTCGTCAGCAATTCGACCAATCTAGGCTCGGCATAATTTTCAGTTTCCAGCCAGCGATAAAACAGCTGTTTGAAGGTATTCGGAAAACGGCCGAACTGCTCGCAGTAGGCTTCTACAAATTCGCCGGTAAAACGCTCCAGCTCCGGTTGATCGAGCAATTGATGTTTCATCGCCGACAACAGCCGCCGGCTCAACTCGCTGACACTAAGCTCCGTTTTATCGGCTGCAAGCCAGGAATTAATCGCCGCAGTCGGTTCGCTATCGGAAATATCGGCCACCGTATGTTTGAACGGCGCGGGGGTTAACAAGGCTTGCCAGTAATCCAACAGCCCATTGCCGGCCGTTTCGCTGCCGATATGCTTGATAATATTGTCCGCCAACGCAAACAAACAACGGCTAGCCGGAGAATTGGCGGCTAAATCCACCACCGACATTTGCAAAGCGACGGCTTTAGGCAGATTTTCGTCGCGAATGACAAAGCCGCCGTACTCGACTTTTAGTTTCAAACATTTTTCCGCCACGGCGGCAAAGCGTCGATAGGTATCGGTCGCGGCCGGATAATCAACGGCCTGATTGACAACCACGCGCAGGCTGCCCGAATACTGACGGGCATTCAAAGCCTTCAGCAGCGCAAAGGCATCGGTTAGCGCAGCCGGATCACCGCTGACCACTAAAAACGTAGATTGCGCCAGCTCGATAAAGCGCAGCACGGTTTCGGTATGCGTCGCAGCGGTGTCGATCAAAAAATAATCGAATTGCGCTTCCAGCTCGGTCAATACTTCCGACAGCTTATTCATCTGCGCGGCAGAAACAGGTATACCGCCCATTAAACTTGCGGCGGACACCACGCCCACATCCTCGCCGGTTTTCAGCAAAACCTCAGCAATCGTTTTTTCGCCGGATAGCACCTGCTCCAAACGGTGCGCCGGCCGCAGCCCGAGTAATGTGTTGATATTGGACAAGCCGGTATCGACATCGAACACACAAACGCGCTTGCCGCGCAATGCCATCGCTGCCGCTACATTAGCCACCACACTGGTTTTACCGACGCCGCTCTTGGCCCCGGCAAACGCAATAATGTGCGGTTTTGATTGAGCGTCAGCGCTGTCCTGTTCTGAAAAATGTAAACTGTCCATCGTGGCAATGAAATAGGCTGTTTAGGTCGGATTTAGATCGGCAAACCAAGCCAGCCGAATTCAAACGATATTGTAAGCCCAATCTTACAAATTCATGAATTCATAGCATAAACCTAGGTTGCACATATCGGGGCCTTAGCGGCGAGCGGTCGATTCGCCGCCATCTTCACGTATAATGCACCATCCACAAAACTACTACATACCCCATGACCACCCCTCGTCTCGCCTGGGCCATTACCGGCTCCGGGCACTATATAGAAGAATGTCTTGAATACATGCTGACGCTGGACAATGTTGATTTGTATTTGAGCCAGGCCGGTGAGGAAGTCTTGAAAATGTACGGTATTCGTCTGGAAGACGTTAGAGCCAAGATGCCGGTATATCGCGATAAAGCCGCCTCCGCGCCGCCGGTGGGCTTGTTTTATAAGGGCTATTACCACACCTTTGTGATGGCCCCCACCACCTCCAATACCATTGCCAAATGCGTGCTGGGCATCGCCGATTCGCTGGTCACCAATCTGTATTCCCAAGCCGGCAAATGCCGCGTGCCCAGCATCGTTTACCCTTGCGACACCCAGCCGGAAATCGAAACCACCGCGCCCGGTAAGAAAAAATTCATGGTCTATCCGCGCCCTATCGATCTGGAAGCCACCGATAAAATCCGTTCTTTTCCTTACACGCAAGTGGTTGATGATGTCGAGCAACTGATCGTCGCGGTCAACGCCCGGCTAGCCAGCTTATGACCGAGCGCATTCTATTCGTCACCGGTCGATTGGCGGAAAAGCAAGTTAGGCAGGTATTGGAAAAAATGCAGCCGGAATTTCAATACAAAGTGTATGTGATGGGCGTAACGGTGGCCGCGTTGATTACCAGCGACATGATCATCCGCCGCATGCCCGACGCGCAAGGCGCTGATCGGGTGATCTTACCTGGCCGCTGCCGCGGCGATCTGGAGGCGCTGGGCCAGCACTTTGGCGTGCCGTTCGAGCGTGGTCCAGAAGAGATCAAAGATCTGCCCCAGCATTTTGGCATGGCCGCCCAGCATTACGACCTGAGCCAATACCAAACCAAAATTTTCGCGGAAATTACCGATGCACCCAGCATCAGCGTCGAGGCGGTGATCGAGCGGGCTTATTACTACAAAGCCAACGGTGCCGACGTGATCGACATTGGCTGCCTGCCCGGCACGCCGTTTCCGCATCTGACCGAGTGCATTCGCACCTTGAAACAAGAAGGCTTCACCGTCAGCATTGACTCCTTGGAAGACGCCGACCTGCTGGCCGGCGGCCAGGCTGGGGCCGATTACATGCTCAGCTTGACCACCAAAAGCCTGTGGATAGCTGAGGAAGTGGCGACCACGCCGATTCTGATTCCGGAAACGCACGGCGACTTGAGCACGCTGGATAAAGCCATCGAAATCTTGAGCGCGAAAAACCGCGCCTTCATCGTCGACCCGATTCTGGACCCGATTCACTTCGGTTTCACCGACTCCATCGTCCGCAATCATGAATTCCGCCGCCGCTATCCGCAGGTAGAAATGATGATGGGGGTCGGCAATCTCACTGAACTGACCCACGCCGACACCTCGGGCATAAATGCGATGTTGCTGGGGATTTGCTCAGAGCTGAATATCAACCATATTCTGGCTACCGAAGTGAGTAAACACGCGCGGCGGGCGATCAAGGAAGCCGACAGCGCCCGCCGCATCATGTACACCGCCAAGCAGCACAATACCCTGCCCAAACACATCGCCCCGGATTTGCTGACCGTGCATGATAGCTCGCCGTTTTTGAATAGCCGCGAGGAAATCGTAAGTTTGGCAGCGGAAATTAAAGACCCCAGCTACCGTATTCAAGTCAGCAGCGAAGGCATTCATGTGTTCAACCGCGATGGTCTGCACACGGCGCAAGACCCCTTCGATTTGTACCCTAAGTTGCACGTGGAAACCGACGGCGGCCACGCCTTTTATCTGGGTGTGGAACTGGCGCGCGCCGAAATCGCCTGGCAGTTGGGCAAACGCTTCACCCAGGATCAGCAACTAAGCTGGGGCTGCGCCGCGCAAGGCACCGAGCCCAGCGTGGATTTACATACTTTCAAACCGGCTGGCAGCACCCTAAAAAAGCACGAAGACTAAACCGTTTGTCAGTGGCAATTGTTGCAAACTCGACAAGCCGCTACGCTTTTCTCCGCATTGATCCTCGCTAAAACCCCGTAATTAAGGCCCTAGCCGCATTTGGTATTGCTCTTGCTTGGGTTTAACCAAACCTAATCAAGAGCCTCTTACATGAAATCTAAACAAGCGAATGCGCATGACTGAGTTCCCTTTAAAACTGGCCGTCGCCACCAAAGACAATATTTCCATCAACGAACATTTCGGCCACGCCACAAAATTTTCGGTGTATAGCGCCAGCGAGACCCGCTGCGAGTTACTGGAAACCCGCGAAGTAGCCAACTACTGCCTGGGCCAACACGCCGACGAGTCCGCAATGCCCGGCATTTTGGAAACCATTAAAGACTGCTATGCGGTGTTCGTGGCGCGCATCGGTGACGGTCCGACCGCAAAAGTTAACGCCATCGGCGTCCGCGCCGTATCGGAATATGCGTATGCAGCGGTCGAGGAATCCTTGCTGGACTATGCTAAACGCACCGCCGCCGGCGAGGAGATCGGATGACGCCCGAACACGTCGCACAATGGGTGAACAGCCATCCCCTAAGCCCCATCCACGTCGATTGCGCGGTAACGGTGATGCTGAAAATCATCGACGGCAAATGCAAAATGCGGCCGACGGAAAAAGTGGTGATGGCGCTACTTTACGACTGCGTCAAACACTTGCCTGGACAAATTCTGCAAGCTGATCTGCATCCTTTGATCGAGACAGCCCGCGCCGACGAAGACGACGAAGCTTTGAAAAACTTGATATACGAAAAACGCCTGATGGCGGAAACCGCAATTTCTCGGCCGGTGATGAAAGGTTTTAAAGCCATGATCCGGGAGCAAGGTTTGCTGGAACGACGGGATGAGGAGGAAATCGAAGTGTGACTTTGGGGTCAATCGAAAAAATCGAAACTCATTTGTCCGCCTAAGTTTGGCGGGCGAAACAAATCGCTGCGTAGCGGTGGCAGCGAACGGGTTAGTTCCAGCTTTTTGGTAATCAACTTGAATCGTTGCGCAATCAAATCGGCATAACTGCCACTGCCCGTTTGGCGTTGATGAAAAGCCGCATCATAGGCTTTACCACCCCTGCTATCCCGCACCCGATTCATTACATGCTCGGCTTTTAAGGGGTAGTTTTGTTGCAGCCATTCTTTAAATAAATCCGCAGTTTCCAAGGGCAGACGCAGCAGGATGTATTGCACACTCTGTGCGCCGGCTTGATGGGCGGCGCCAACAATGCTTTCCAATTCGTAATCGGTCAGCACCGGAATCAGCGGCGCCACCATCACCCCAACCGGAATCCCCGCTGCCCGCAAGCGGGCGACAGCCTCCAACCGCCGCTGCGGCGCCGCAGCCCGCGGCTCCAAGGTTCGCGCCAGCGTTCTATCCAAGGTGGTAATCGACAGATAAACGGACACCAAACCCTGCCCGGCCATGTCCGCGAGAATGTCAATATCGCGCTCGACCAACGCCGACTTGGTGACGATGCTGACCGGATGCCGGGTCTCGGATAACACTTCCAAGATTTGCCGCATGGTTCGCTGCTGCCGTTCCAGGGGTTGGTAAGGATCGGTGTTGGTACCCAAAGCAAGCGGCGCACAGCGATAACTGCGTTTGGCTAGTTCCTCCCGCAGTAATTGGGCGGCATTGGGCTTAACCAGAATTTTACTTTCGAAATCCAGTCCGGCGGAATAACCCAGATAAGCATGGGTCGGCCTGGCAAAACAATAAATACAAGCATGCTCGCAGCCGCGATAAGGATTTATCGACCTGTCGAACGGTATATCCGGCGAATCGTTGTAAGTAATCACCGATTTGGTGCTATCGATGATCACTTCGGTCGGCAGCGGCGGTAGTGCCGCATCCAGACTGCCCCAACCATCGTCCTCAGCCACCGGGCTTTGCCGTTCAAAGCGCCCAGCGACATTACTGATACTGGCGCGACCTTTGTAAATTAATGGCGTAGACATAGCTTCATCTGCAAGCAGCACATAATTTGGGTAAGGGGATTATACCGATCACGCGCGAATCCAAGCTTCATGGGTTTTTCGAAGCAGTCCGCCCATGGCATTGGGTAGCCGGGTCTGAGGCTTAGCCGAAGATTTAGGCTAATAGGAAAAATGACCGTGCAAAAAAAGCTCGCATCGCTGCAAGCTTTTTAAAATCAGGCCTTTGGTTTATCGGGACCACTAATTGATCAAAAACTCCGAAAAGAACACGTCGCGAAAGCCGTCGCTATTTTGACTCTTGGTCAACAAATCGGTGATCAATTGTTTGGTCTTCATTCGCAGCGCTTCACGCTGTTCCATGGTTTGCAAATCGGCGCTTTTCATACCGCTCAGCATCATGATCATCTCATGGCGTAAAACCGGCATATGTTTTTTTATTTTTTCAACGTGCTCGGCGCCTTCCGCCAATAGTTGCACATTCAGCATCAAATATTTTTTAGGCTCGGCCAGATTGACGGTGAACTTAGGTTTCATCTCCACATACTCAATAACCGGACCCGCACTCTCGTCGGCTTTCTTCTCGCCGGAATTGGCCCAAGTCATCGTCGGTAACAGCATCAAACTGATCAACAATATAAATGTTCGCACGGTTTCCTCATATAATGTGATGGTTAGACCAAAAGTATATTCCATTTTCACCATTTATCACCATGAAACCACAAGCTATCGGCCCGGTCATGATAGACATTGAGGCCCACAGCCTCAGCGCGCTGGACAAAGAAAAAATTGCTCACCCCAATACCGGCGCCTTAATCCTGTTCGCTAGAAATTACGACAGTCCTCGGCAAGTCGCCGATTTGATTAAACAAATCCGCGCCGCGCGTCATGGCGACATTTTGATCGCCGTCGATCAGGAAGGCGGTCGGGTGCAACGCTTTCAAACCGGCTTTACCCGCTTGCCGGCGGCAGCATTTTACGCAGAGCAACCCGAGTTGGCAGAAGCTGCCGGCTGGCTGATGGCTAGTGAACTGCTGGCGGTGGATGTGGACTTTAGTTTCGCGCCGGTGCTGGATGTGGATTGCGGCGTTAGCGAGATCATCGGCAACCGCTCATTTTCCCAAGACGCGAAATTAGCCGGAGAACTGGCCGGCGCGTTTCGACAAGGCATGCGTAGCGCCGGCATGGCGGCCACCGGCAAACACTTTCCCGGCCATGGCGCGGTGGCGCTGGACTCGCATTTGACGCTGCCGGTCGACGAGCGCGACTTGGAAACCATCCGCCGGCAAGATCTATTGCCGTTCAAACAACTGATTGAACAAGGCCTGGAAGCCATCATGCCGGCTCATGTGGTTTATCCGCAAGTGGACCGCTATCCGGCCGGTTTTTCCAGCTTCTGGTTACAGACCATTCTACGCGGCGAACTGGGCTTTGATGGCGCCATTTTCAGCGACGATCTAAGTATGGAAGGTGCGGCGAGCATAGGCGACTTCACCGAACGCGCCGGTCTTGCCCAGCAAGCCGGCTGCGATATGCTGCTGGTTTGCAACAATTCGGCAGCCGCCGAACAAGTGCTGGACAAGCTGCCTATCAGCCAAAGCAGTAAACGCGAACAACGCTTACAAGCCATGCGCGGTAAATGCCTGCTCGACAAGGACGCCTTGGTAAAAAATGACAAATGGCAAACCGTTTCCAAACAAATCACGGAGTTTTATGAATCCCATGCTTGAAGAAATCGGCATCGTTAAACAACACGCGCTGTTGCTACACAGCGCCGAGGAAGTCGAAGCGGCGTTGGATGGCATGGCGGCGGCGATCACCGACAAACTGCAAGACAGCAATCCGTTGGTGTTATGCGTCATCAACGGCGGCATTATTGCTACCGGCAAATTACTGCCCCGCCTGGACTTTCCGTTAAATCTGGACAGCGTCCACGCCAGTCGTTACCGCAACACCACCTCCGGCAGCGACATACATTGGCTGTTTAAACCCACGACACCGTTGGCCGGCCGTACGGTATTGGTGGTGGACGATATTCTCGACGAAGGCCATACGCTGCATGCTATTGTCGAATATTGCCGGGAGCAAGGCGCCAGCGCCGTTTATACCGCTGCGCTGTTCGACAAAGATTTGCAAGTTACCAAGCCCATTGAGCCGGACTTTATCGGTCTCACCGTCGCCAATCACTATCTGTTTGGTTACGGCATGGATTACAAAGGTTATCTTAGAAACGCGCCAGGCGTATTTGCCTGCAAGGACGTGTTATGACATTAGCTATCATCGGCGGTACCGGCCTCACCCAAATCGAAGAACTCACCATCACTGGTGAAGAACGCCTGACCACGCCTTTCGGTGAACCATCCGCGCCTTATCTGCTTGGTGAGCTAAATGGCCAGAAATTGGTTTTCCTGGCCCGCCACGGCAATCCGCACCGGATTCCGCCGCACAAGATCAACTACCGAGCCAATATCTGGGGTTTAAAACAGCTGGGCGTTTCCGAGATTATCGGCGTCGCGGCGGTCGGCGGTATCGGCGCAAAGATGGCACCGGCCGTTATTGCGATTCCGGATCAATTGATAGACTACAGCTATGGTCGGGAACATACGTTTTTTGCCGACGATCTGGAGCATGTCACACATATCGATTTCACCGAGCCCTACACACCGTCGCTACGCGCCCGCATTATGCAAGCCGCGCAACAGGCAAATATTTCGATAACTCCCTCAGGCACTTACGGCTGTACCCAAGGGCCGCGGCTGGAAACTGTAGCCGAAATCAAACGCATGGCTAACGACGGTTGCGACTTGGTGGGCATGACCGGCATGCCGGAAACCTCACTGGCGCGGGAACTGGGTTTGGCTTATGCAAATATCTCGGTGGTAGCCAATTGGGCGGCTGGTGTGGTGGAGGGTGAAATCACCATGGCCGAGATCGAGAAAAACTTGGAAGTTGGCATGGCCAATGCGATCGCCTTGCTGAAAGCAACGGTATTGTTCAACGACTAGCAGAAACAGAAACGGATTTTGACGGGGCCCGGATGCCCCACCAAAATCCGCAAATTTGGGAAACGCAGATTACATTTCCCGAAACGCTGAAAAGAGCTTATCTTTTCGCGCCACCGCTGTGAAGTACATCATTGCGGTAAGCTGAGTTGGCGGAGTCTTCGGCGATATTTTTTGCCGCGGTAGCATATTTATCATGCTCGGCATTTTTTACCATCAGTACAGCGCCAGCCGCCAAGACGACAGCAATGACGATATAGAGCCAGAAATTATCTTTTTCTTGTACTTCACTCATTTTGTACCTTCCTTTTGTTGTTTGTGATGGTGGTGCTGAAAAAATTTCAACGGGGCAAAAGATAACAAGCCGAGGCTTAAATTTTTTGATATACATCAAACTTTTTATGGTTATTAAAATTTATGCCTAGTCGCCGCCTATTTCTAAAGCACTCCGGTATTTTGCTGGCCGGGGCTTTGTTGGCGAGTAAGTCCGCCAGCGCACTTGCCGAGAGGTTGGCAAAGCACTTTGCCGCCGACGACTTCATCGCCCTCTACACCCAAATTATCGATCAGCGAACGGTGATTAATAGCGATAAACTCAATTTGATCCTGCCCGAGATTGCCGAAGATGGCGCAGTGGTGCCGGTGAGCATTGCTAGTGAGCTGGACGGCATCGAGAAACTGTATCTATTCGCCGATAAAAATCCTACGCCGCTGCTGGCAGAATTCGAACTCACGCCGCTAGTAGCGCCCTTCCTTAGCGCGCGGATTAAATTAGCCGAATCTTGCAATGTGATTTTGCTTGCCGAACACGGCGGCGAATTACTGCGCACCAGCCGCTGGGTCAATGTGATGCGCGGCGGCTGCGGTACAGGTTGATATGGCTAACAGTATTAAAATCAGAAGTCAGCGGCGCGACGGTTACACGGAAGCTAAATTACTGATCACGCATCCGATGGAAAACGGCCGCAATCGCGACGCTAACGGCGAATTGATTCCGGCGCATTTTATCGAGCGGTTGGTGGTTAAATTAAACGATCAACTAATCCTAACCACCAACATGGCCGGCAGCATCTCCAAAAATCCGTTTTTTACGTTTAGATTGATAGCAAACAGCGGCGATAGGCTCAGCGCCGAATGGGCTGACAATAGACAAAACCAAGATCACGCGGAGCACGTGCTCGACTGAAGCAAAGGCTAGTTAAGAATAATTTCGGCGGTCTGATTCCGGGCGCTGGCCACCAAAAAACTTAACGGCGATGCGGCGAATTGCCGTTCCAACTGCGCCAGCAACTCTGCCGCTCGTTGCGGATTGGCAACCGCGCAAAATCCGGTCGGCCCCCACGAGGTCTGGCCTATCGCCACGGCCCCTTGCACTGCGAGACTAGCCATTGCCGCCGCGACATCCGGGCTGGTAAACACCCCGCCCTGTACCGGCGCGAAATGCTCACCCACCGCCTGCTGCAGGGAGGTAATCACTTCGCCGAATTTATCAAGATCGCATTCCGCCAGAGCCGGCAAACCCTGCATCAACAGTAAGTAACATAAACGCTCGGCCTGGGCTTGCGGAAACGGCGGCAATTGCTGAAAAGCGCTGACTTCCTGTTCGCCATGTAAACCTTGGCCGCGTTGATCGAACACCAAAATAAATCGCCAGTCTTCCGGCACCGCCATTTGCGCGACCATAGGCGGGGTTTTGGTGTCCGGTCCGCGACCGCCATCCACTACCAAGCCGCCTGTTTCGAAGATACCGATACCAATACCGGAACGCGCGCCGCGATCGGAAAGTTGCGCTATTTCCCGCACCGACAGACCCAAATCGTAAAAAGCATTCAACGCGGCACCAACAGCCAAAGCCATTTGCGTACCGGATCCTAATCCAATGTGTTCAGGGATGGCATTATCGATAGTGATATTGAGTGCATCGGAAACGCCCAGCAATTGACAAAATTGCCGGGTACATTTCAGGGCGCGCTCCGCTGACGGACCGCTGACTTGCAGGCTATCCGCCGCGCTTATGGTGAGCCTGGTATTGATTTCGTTCAGCGCCAAACCGATGCTACCGAAATGCCGCCCCAACGCGCCACTTAAATCGATAAAGCCCATATGTAAGCGAGCCGGAGCTATGACCGTCACTGATTGGTACCGCGCTTTCACCACCTGGATTCCGTCAAATACTAAGGAGCCGGCATTATAGCGGATGATGTTGGCGGGCCGAGATAAAATCGGCCACTTGGTGTAGATCTTCCATTAGAAAATCGGCGTGTTCGACAGCCCAGGCATCCGCCGGATGGAATGACGGCACGAAGACGCAGGGCGTCCCAGCGGCTAGAGCGGCGCGGACGCCTGTCGGCGAATCTTCCAGCACCAAACAGTCCTCAACCGGTTGTGCCAGTTCTGCGGCAGCGCGCAAAAAAATATCCGGGGCCGGCTTTGCCGCGGCGACCATATCGCCGGCAACAATATATGAAAAAACATCCGACAATCCGGCCCAGGCCAAGCACTGTTGCGCCGCCGCGAGCGGGCTATTTGTTGCCAGACAGAACGGCAAACCGTACTCAGTCAACACGTCCAAAACGGCAAAAAAACCGGGTTTTACGGCGATACCGTGGTGCTGAACATGAGCGAGCCAATAAACGCTACTTAATTGCTGAAACTTTTCCAGATTGAAACGAATCCCGCTTTGCTCCTGCAAACGCCGAGTCACCGTCATTCCGGAGCAACCGGACAAGCCATCCCAAAACTCCGTCGGCATCGCAAAGCCAAGCTCATCGGCAGCGGCCTGCCACGCTTTAACATAAGTCGGCTCACTATCCAAAACCAGACCGTCCATATCAAAAATAATCGCCCGCCAGCGCCGTTCCTTCACCGGATGACCTTAATAAATTCGCCTATGGCTTCCCGATTCGAACCGACTACTATGCGCTGGACACCGTCTTGATCGACTTCTAACTGCCCGGCCACGCGAATCCGTTCGCCGACTTGCGCCTGACCGTTATAAGTCGCGGTAAAACACACTACGCTATCGACTTGCGGATGCTTAATAACAAACCGAGCGGGATAATCGAAACTGAATTGGTCTTCACACACTTCGGCGTCGATAGTGACAAAGCCCAGTTTACGGTAACTTCTGTCCTGTGCTTCCGGGTCGGCAATCGCCAGCGACAAATCGAATTTACGCCCATTGATCATGCCCTTGTTGTATTTGCGCTGCTCATGCCAGACATAGTCGTCAAAGGCAAAATCGCAGGCTCGCCGCTGGTAAGCCTCCAACCAATCTTCATCGTTTAATGCTTGGCAACGATCTTCGGCAATCAAGGCTTGGACGATATTGCGCGCACGATGAAACTCGCCGCGCTCGTAGCAAACCAGATCAATATCGGAACTATGTTTTTGCATACCCACCAGCAGCGAGCCGGTCACGCCGAATCGGCTAAGTGCCAAGCCATTGGCCCGCAACAAGGCGCACAGTTTATGCAAATCGGCCAATACCGGGTCGCCGGGTTCGTCAGCCAACAAGCGTTGCAAGACTTGTCGAGGTTGGTAATGCCGAACAATAGCGGCGCTAGGCACGGCGTGTAAATGCGCATCGAGCAGTGCCGAGTAATGCAGATATTGCGGGCAATATTGCTCAAGATGGCGGTTCGCCAGCGCAGTGTCGACCTTACGCCAAACGCCCGCCAGACAGAGGTAGCGCAGAAAACATAAAACCTTCCCATTTTCCTGGCCCTGAACAACGACCGCGAAAATCAATCCTTCCGCAGTTTCTATAAAATCTTTGGCTCGATACACGATTTAATTGACTTCCACCCGGTTACGACCGCTTTGCTTGGCCTTGTACAAAGCGGCATCCGCCGCTTCCAACATCTCCAGCCCAGTTCTATATTGGCCGACATAGGTTGCCACCCCCAAACTCAGGCTAATACACTGAGTCTCAGTCTCGCCGTAAACGAAGTTTTTTTCAAAAACTTGCCGGCGAATATTTTCAGCAAGTACACGAGCATGTTGTAACGATGTATCGGGCAGGATCGCTACGAACTCCTCACCACCGTAACGGCAAATGAGATCGCTGCTACGCTCCAATTGCTCCGTGAGAACTTTCGCCACTGCAATTAAACACCCGTCGCCTTGCGGGTGCCCTAAGGTGTCGTTGTATTTCTTAAAGTAATCGATATCGCAAATAATCAAAGACAACGGCGCTTTATTGCGGCGGGACAGCGCAAACTGCATGGATAGATTGCTATCGAAATGGCGGCGATTGCCCAAGCCGGTTAATTGATCGCGCAATGATAAACGCTCCAATTCCAGATTGGCTGCCTGCAATTCGCGCTGGGTTGTTTGCAGCTTTTGCCGCATCACATAAATCCGCTCCATCGCGATCACTGTCAATCGCAAACGGGTAGGATTCAGCGGTTTAGGCAGGTAGGCATCGCCGCCGGCCAAAATGCCGTTGACGAACGATTGATCATCGTCATGCATGGTAAAAAAAATGATGGGAAACCAATCAGCCTTTTTTAACTCGCGGATTGCTTTAGTGGCCTCTATACCGGTTAGCAAGGGCATTTCCACATCCATCAGAATCAAGTCCACATCGTGGTCGGCGACATATTGCAAGGCTTCGGAACCGTTTTCCGCATAGGACACCGCATGCCCCATTTCTTTTAGGCACTCCGCAACCAGCTGCCTGATCACTTTGCTATCATCGACCACCAATATTTTCATTGTTCTTCTAGTTGGCTTAAGCAGACTCTAGGATTCTAGCGTAATTCGCTGGGCTCACAGAAAACAATTGATAAAACCGGTTCAATCCCCTATCCTCGCCCGCTGGCTTTTCAGCCTAATAACCGTCCGTTATTCCCCTCCAAACCTTAGGAGAAATCATGAAAATCGGTGTTCCAAAAGAAGTTCACGACGGCGAAAAACGCGTCGCTACCACGCCAGAGGCCGCTGAAAAAATCATCAAACTAGGTTTTGAAGTACTGGTGGAAAGCGGTGCCGGCGACAATGCCAATATTTCCGATGACGCTTATCGCGCGGCAGGCGTACAAGTCGTCGCCTCGGCACAGGAACTATGGCAAAACAGCGACATTGTCATGAAGGTCCGCGCTCCCGAATTTCATCCGCAATTGGCGATAGACGAAGCCGATTTACTGCGCGAAGGTCAGCAATTGATCAGCTTTATCTGGCCGGCGCAAAATGAAGCATTAATGCAAAAATTGGCCGCGAAAAAAGTATCCGTACTGGCCATGGACAGCGTACCGCGCATGTCCCGCGCCCAAAAAATGGACGCGCTCAGTTCCATGGCCAATATCGCCGGTTACCGGGCCATCGTGGAAGCTGCGCAACATTTCGGCCGCTTCTTTACCGGCCAGATCACCGCTGCCGGTAAAATCCCGCCCGCCAAGGTATTGGTGATTGGCGCCGGCGTCGCCGGTCTGGCCGCGATTGGCGCAGCGAAAGGTATGGGCGCCATTGTCCGCGCCTTCGATACCCGTCCGGAAGTGAAAGAACAGATCGAAAGTATGGACGCCGAGTTTCTGATGCTGGATTTTCAGGAAGACGGCTCGGGTAGCGGCGGTTACGCCAAAACCATGTCCAAAGAATTTATCGAAGCGGAGATGGCTTTGTTTGCCCAGCAAGCCAAGGAAGTAGACATCATCGTCACCACCGCTTTGATCCCTGGCAAGCCCGCGCCCGAGCTGATTACCGCCGAGATGGTGGCGTCGATGAAACCCGGCAGCGTCATCGTGGATTTGGCCGCCGAACAAGGCGGTAACTGTGCCTTGACCGAGAAAAATCAGGTAGTGGTCAAACACGATGTGACTATCATTGGTTACACCAATTTACCCAGTCGCTTGGCCAATCAATCCAGCCAGCTTTACGCCACCAACCTGCGGCATCTACTCACAGACCTAACCCCAGGCAAAGACGGCAATACCGTTATCAACATGGAGGATGAGGTGATTCGCGGCGCGACCGTGATTAAGGAAGGCAATATCACCTGGCCACCACCACCGCCCAAACTATCTGCCGCGCCCAAACAGGCGACAGCGACCGAAACGGCAGCCACTGTCGAAACTAAATCCTTAATACCGGAACCGATAAAACAATGGCTGCCGATAGCACTGGCTGCTCTGGTGTTCATTGCGGTCGGCGCGACGGCACCTACCTCGTTTTTGTCGCACTTCACGGTATTTGTGTTGGCTTGCTTTGTCGGCTACCAGGTGATTTGGAACGTCTCGCCATCGCTGCATACGCCTTTGATGAGCGTGACCAATGCCATCAGTGGCATTATCGTCATCGGTGCGCTGGTGCAGGTGTCCTCACCTGACTCCATAATCGGCATTTTGTCCGCAGTGGCGATTCTGATCGCATCCATCAATATTGCCGGCGGCTTTCTCGTGACGCGCCGCATGCTTGAAATGTTTAGAAAATAAGGAGAGCTACATGTCAAACGGTCTAGTTACGATGGCATACATCGCAGCCTCGATTCTATTCATTCTCAGCCTCAGCGGCCTGAGCAAACAGGACACAGCGCGGCGCGGCAATTATTACGGCATGACCGGGATGGCGATTGCGATTGCAGCCACGGTATTCGGCGGCAGTGTCACTGCCTACGTAATACTCACGATTGCCCTGCTGATTGGTGGCTTCATTGGTACCAAAGCCGCCGCGAAAGTGGAAATGACACAAATGCCGGAATTAGTGGCATTGATGCACAGTTTGGTCGGTATGGCCGCCGTGTTAGTCGGTTACGCTAATGCGATGGATCACTCCAACAGTTTGGTCGGCGCCGAAAAAACCATCCACGAAGTAGAAACCTACATCGGTATATTTATCGGTGCGGTGACATTTTCCGGCTCGGTCATCGCCTTCGGCAAGCTCTGCGGTCGCATCAGCGGCAAACCGATCTTGCTGCCGGCGCGGCATTGGTTGAATCTGGCCATGTTAGTCATTACCGTGATATTAGGCGGCAGCTTTTTGAGTGCGGCGGAAAGCGGTGGCGGGATGATGCCGCTGGCGATTATGACCGTAATCGCCCTGGTTTTTGGCGTACACATGGTGATGGCCATCGGCGGCGCCGATATGCCGGTGGTGGTATCGATGTTGAACAGCTATTCCGGCTGGGCCGCGGCCGCTACCGGCTTCATGCTCAGCAACGACTTGCTGATCGTCACCGGCGCCCTGGTCGGCTCCAGCGGCGCAATTCTGAGTTATATCATGTGCCGCGCCATGAATCGGCACTTTCTTAGCGTCATAGCCGGCGGCTTTGGCAGCGCAGGCGGTGAAGCGGCGGAAGTGGTCGGCGACGTGCAGCCCATTGAAGTCGAAGAAACCGCGCAATTGCTGCTAGACGCCAAAGACATCGTGATCATCCCCGGCTACGGCATGGCCGTGGCGCAAGCGCAGCACACAGTCAACGAAATCACCAAATTGCTGACCGGTCGCGGCAAAAAAGTCCGGTTTGCGATCCATCCGGTCGCCGGGCGGATGCCGGGGCATATGAACGTCTTATTGGCCGAAGCGAAAGTGCCGTATGACATCGTCTTTGAAATGGACGAAATCAACGAAGACTTCCCGCATGTCGATGTCTCCATCGTCATCGGCGCCAACGACATCGTCAATCCCTCCGCTTTGGACGATCCTAACAGCCCGATAGCCGGCATGCCGGTGCTGGAATGCTGGAAAGGCGCCACCACCATCGTCCTGAAACGCTCAATGGCCTCCGGTTACGCCGGCGTTGGCAACCCGCTGTTCGTGCATGAAAACACCCGCATGCTGTTCGGCGATGCCAACGACAAATTGCAGGGGTTGTTGAAGGCTTTGCAGGGTTAAATCTGAGGTAACTTATCGACCCGTAATTGCCAACTTTAGTTGTTGGCAATTACGTCAAACAAAATGGCGGGCTTTATCTTTAAATATTGGGAGGATTATTCAGCCTTCCCGGAATGCTTTCCATTGCCGCAATATGAATTGACCAAGGTTCGGCACAGGAGTTGATACTCTGTTCCGCTCATGGGACATTCAAACTGCCATGGCTAGATAGACCCAAAGCCATCTGACGATTTTGACGGGCAAATTTCGACCCATTTTTGCCACTCGGTTTCTCCAAAGCCGCCAGTCGACCGAAGCCAGACTCTGCGAACTGGAGGACTACAAAGGCGACGTTGTCGACCTCAACCAAACGGCCAAATAGCAGCCTTTGGCCGCTACTGTTATGCTCTTAATTTCTCCATTCATTTGAGATTCTAATGACTATCGTCAAATGTTGAATCCTCTCAATTTCCTAGCTACCAAACCCAGGAAAGCAATCCAGGAAAAATCGCTAAGAGTGATCGGGCCAGTGAGGTTGTTTACTCCAATTAGTGTGCCAATCAAGCATTTCCTCAGCAGGCATGGGTTTGGCTATGCCATAACCTTGTGCCAACTCACAGCCGAGTTGCAGCAATAAGTCCCCATGTTTCTGACTTTCAACGCCTTCGGCAATAACCTGCTTACCAAAAGCGGCGGCTAAACTAATGACGCCATTCAAAATGGACAGATCGTCAGGATCGTCAAGCATGTCGCGCACGAAGCTCTGGTCAATTTTCAGCATTGCGACCGGCAAACGTTTCAGATAGGTTAGAGACGAATAACCGGTGCCAAAATCATCCAGAGCGAATGCCACCCCCATCTCGCTACAGGCGTTAATGACATCGGAAACATGGCTAATGTCTTCTAGCGCACTGGTTTCCAGTACCTCAAGCTCTAGGCTATTGTGACTAATTGCTGTATGGGCCACCAGCAACTGTCGCAGACGGTCGACAAAGTCCTTTTGCTGCAACTGGCGGGCACCGATGTTGACGCTAACCGGTATTTTCAACCCGGCGTTGTGCCAGATCTGTATTTGGGTTAGCGCCGTGTCTACTACCCATTCGCCAATTTCGACAGCCAGCGGATGCTCCTCGATTATCGGCAGAAATGCGGACGGTGGGAGCAGGCCGCTTTCCGGATGTTGCCAGCGGATTAACGCTTCCGCACCAATGACGCCTCCAGTACGAAGATTCACCTTGGGTTGGTAATACAACACCAGCTCATTTGCAACTAAAGCCTGCCTGATACGATTCAGTGATTCATGATGATTGCGTATACTGATGTCTTGGTCGGCATCGAACATATAAAATCGGTTTTTGCCGGCCAGTTTGGCCTGATACATGGCCTGATCGGCTTGACGTAGGAGTTGGTCGGCATCGACATCGTCGACCTGTGGAAAAAAGGTCACACCTAAGCTGGCCGAAACAGTAAACGCAATATCATCAGTCTCTATCGGTTTGGAGGCGGCGCCTAACAACCGGTTTAGCATGGGGATACTCGACGCCGTATCGGGCATATTCGGTAACACCGCGACGAATTCGTCGCCGCCAATTCTGGCCAAGGTATCTACTTCGCGCAGGGTTTGTTTCATCCGTTCGGAAACAGCCATCAACAACCGGTCGCCGGCCGCATGTCCATAGGTATCGTTAATGGCCTTGAAACCGTCTAAATCCAGATAGACTATCGCCAACAACCGTTGATCTCGATCCGTCTGCGCCATGGCCTGCCGCAGGCGGTCGGCTAACAGCACGCGATTGGGGAGGTTGGTCAGGGCATCGAAGTGCGCGATATGTTCCAGTTTTTTTTCATGCTCCTTGTGGGTGGTGATGTCAGAGAATAAGGACACGTATTGGCAGACATTGCCTCGAGCGTCTCGTATCGCGCTGATGTTTTCCATTTGGGCGTAAACTTCGCCATTTTTGCGTCGATTCCAGACCTCGCCATACCAGTGGCCGTTCTCAAGCAATTGACGCCAAAGCCTAGTATAAAAGTCACTACCATGGATACCGGAACTTAGAATGCGCGGGTTACGGCTAACCGCTTCTTCGCGACTGTAACCGGTAATCAGAATGAATGCATCGTTGACATCAATGATCGTCCCGTCTGTCTCGGTAATCATGATACCCTCCCGAGCATTCGCGAAAACACTAGCGGCAAGCTGCAGTTTCTGTTGGGCTTGCTTACGCTCGGTGATATCGGTATGCGTCCCAATCATTCGCAATGGTTTGCCGTCGTGGCTCCGACTTACCAGCATGCCGCGCGCATGAATGTATTTATAGCTGCCATCCTTGCATTTCATCCGAAACTCTATGGAATAATTCGAGGTCTGGCCAAGCAGATAATCCTGAAGCATTGCGGTGACATCGGCTCGATCATCAGGATGAAGCCGATCAGCCCATTCCTGTTTAACCGCGCGAATGTCTTCGTCGGAATACCCTAACATCTCCTTGTAACGCTGGGAAAAATTCACCTCGTCCGTGACGATATTCCAGTCCCAAACGCCGTCGCCGGAACCTTCGATTGCGAATTTCCAGCGAAATTCGCTTTCGGCCAGTTGGGCCTCTGCGTGTTTACGTTCGGTAATATCCCGTGCCGTAGCATAAGTCACTCCGTCGACTCGATCAAAATAAGCCGTCCAAGACAAATAAACCAACTTGCCATCTTTGCAAAGGTAACGGTTTTCAAAAGCCATGGATTTTTGACCCAATATCTGGTGTGTCATTTCATCCTCGGTTTTTTGTCTGTCCTCGGCAAACACAAAGTCTATAAAAGGCTGGGTCAACAACTCGCTTTCGTCAAAGCCTGTCAGCGAAATAAATGCGGGATTGACTTGCTTGAAACAACCTTTGGGATCGGCTATACACATCGGCTCCGTGGTGAGTCGGAAGAATCGGAAATACTGCTCCCTTTCTTGTGCAAGGCGCTCTCGTTCGACGATTTCCGCCTGAAGCTGCTCGGTAAATGTCTGTAAGCGAGCCGTCATCGCATTGATAGAGGCAGCAAGCTCGCTAAATTCATCCGTACCGTCGCAGATAATACGGTAATCCAGATTGCCCCCGGCAATCCTCTTAGCTCCTTGATGCAAGGGCAATAATCGCTTGTTGATCAACCTACTGAGTCGCATCGAGCTTAGAATAGTGGTCAGTGCCAACAGCAAGGCGAATAGACAGACAATGCCAACCAAATATTGGTAACTTTTCTCAACCCGCTGGGCGCTGATATCCAGTAAGGCTGAAGCCAAATTAAGGCTCTTGGTGGACCTTAGCAGTAGTTGACTAACGAGTCGATGATCTAATTCCTCATAAATGCGTCGCTTATCGGTTACGCTTTTTAATGACTCGCTGTTTTCGACAATGCGCTGAAAAATATTTGCGGATTCGCCAAAACTCCTGCGCAACTCCTTCAAAACAGGCTCATCTTCTTGGTGGCCGTGTTGAGCCGAAATCCGGTCTATCACCTGGTTGACTATTTCCTTGTGGATGTCCCATTCCCCTCGCGCCCGCTCCTCGCGATACAGGAAATATTGGTCCCTGAAGACAGTCAGGTCGAAAAAACCATGATGGAGTTGGTCCATCAGCACGTAGTCGTTTTTTTCATGCTGGTAATGCACGAACGCCCAGAACAGGATTGGCAACAATACGATCACTGCGGTGATGGTTGAAGTTGACAGGATTTGTAAGCGTTTGATGACCCGCATGCTGGTCTAACGGTATAGGGTTAAGATTGCAGGTTTGATGGCCGCTAGACTATCCATATGAATAGATTGCTGGTAGTTAGGCATCGCGACTTGATCGGTTAGCCGGTTTTTCATTGCCCATCGGGTTTCATCTTCCAGGGTAATCAGCAGAGTTTGATCGAGTGTCAGCTCATAACTGAAATCGTCCCAGACACTCTTGATCAGCCCCAACTCGACCTTAGTTGCGCTTGCCATGATGGTTTGAGCCGCATCCGGTTGTTCGGCCACGAAACGTTCGGCCTTGAGCAAAGCGCGCAGAAAACTTTTGATTGTTTCGGGCCTTTTTTCGATATACGCTTGCAGGACAGCGATATTGAAAGTTTCGGTGTAGATGTCCCGGTCGTAAAAAACCATCACAGCAGAGCCGAGTTGTCGTTGAATTTGTATCAGCGGGTAGTTCCAGGTGCAAACTGCATCGACCTTTTTGAGGGTGAGACTCTCCTGCATTTCCTCGGGGTTTAGGGCGACAGGTTCAATCTCGGATCTCATCAGGCCGGATGCGGTCAAAATTGAATCCAGAAAAAATTCGGATGTGGTGCCGGGAGTAAAGCCCACGCGCTTGCCCTTTAAGTCCGAGAGTTTGGAGATGCTGGCATCTTGTCTGGCCGCAATCGCATGATTACTTGAACTGGTGACGATGTTGGCGATTACGGCGACCTTTTCTCCACGCAATATACTGAACATCAAGGGCGTTTCCGCGACGGTTGCGAAATCGGCTTTCCCCTCAACCACCGATTGTAAGGCGGCCTTGCCGAAGCTATGTATTTGAGGTTCAACTTCCAATCCTTCCTCGGCAAAATAGCCTTGCGCCATGGCGACATGCATCAGCACGGATTCCGGTTGATAAGTGAAGGCTACAGTGATTCTGCTGACGGACTTTGGGTTTTGTGGCGACGATTCTTGGCAGGCGGCCAATAGCGTGCAGTAAATTAATATGAGGAGGGATTTTGCCAGGATAGAGCCGCCGTGTGTGACATAAAACACTAGTTCAATACTCTCAAAAACGATCAAATTTGGTCAAGCGGCAAGGAGATAATAGCGGACCTGTTATGGCGTGCGACTGCTGCCGCGCACCTGTTATACAACAACTCGCTTGGTTAACCAAACACTTTCAGAAAAGGATTAAACGCCCTAAATTGTTGATTACCTTGGGCGTTAGTGCGTCTTTGCATCGGTCGGCAGCCGAATTGATTGAAGGTGGATTTAGTTGCTTAGTTGAAATCGGCTGGTCCGCAATTGGATAATAAGCTGAATCTGCGTTCGTGGAAGTAGTCTGGTTTGAATGATAATGAAACCCAACTAGAAGCCATTTAAGCTGGGTACGCTACCGCTCCACTCAGCCTACGGCCCTGCCAATCGGTATAGCTCGGAGTAGTATGAAATGAAGACGACAGGAATCGGGCGTATCGTGCTTTGGCGTGGAGGAAGTCTGTGGATCGGTCGAGCTGGTGAGCCCACGGATTTTCATTCCCATCATGCAGTCCAGATCACGTTGTCATTCTCCGAAGGCGGGGTGCGATTTCGGCGCCCCGACGGAAACTGGAATGCCTATAATTCGGCAATCATCGCTGCGCACCAGCCTCACGCATTCGAGGCGCGTGGCGAGTTTGTTGCGATGATCTTTGTTGAGCCGGAGTCACGCGAGGGACGGGTGCTACACCAGTTATATCTCGGTGAGGGGATTTCGGCGCTTGCCTTTGGAACGCTTAAACTCGAACGTGCAGCCCTCGCCGCCTCCTACATGGAGGGCGCCCTAGATTCAGAACTCGCCTCCTGCGCACGATTCGTGATTACCAAACTTGCCGCAATGACCACGGTTCCGGTGGTAGCGCTGGATAAGCGAATTGAATATGCTGTGGAACTATTGCGTGAGAATATCGGTGAAACGGTTCAGCTTGCCGATATTGCTAATGCCACCAGTCTTTCTCCAGATCGCTTTCGCCATCTCTTCATTGAGCAAACAGGTATGCGGTTTCGGCCCTACCTGCTGTGGCTGCGCATCGAAATCGCGCTCACTGCATTAGCATCTGGCAGCAATCTGACCGAGGCTTCGTATGCCGGCGGATTTGCAGACTCCGCGCATTTTTCGCGGACGTTCAAGCGCATGTTCGGGATTGCGCCTTCTAGTTTCCAGCGCGAATAGCCGTTTCGTTCAAGCCGTAGCTGATGTGAGTTCGTAGACTAGGCCCCGCATCAAATCAATTTGAAAGGAAACATCTCATGAATAAAGCCTATGAAATTCTCTGTCACTGCGCCCCCTGTCCATGTTCGGACTTTAGCGTTGGCAGCCGAAAAACCATAGAGCAAAATATTTTTGCCCGCAGTTCGCTGGTCGGGTGCGCAACAAGTGTCCGGACAAGTCTGATTAGCTGATATGAGCCCCAAGATACCATTCATGGACGCTGAAAACATTCATCAAGTATTTGACTGGCTCTGGACTTCCGGCCAATTATCTGAAAGGGACATTGCAAGTCTGACGGACCTTGGAATAGACGCCGTGATCAATTTGGCTCCCCCAACGTCATCAAACGCCCTATCCGGTGAGGCTGAATTTGTTACACGGCAAGGAATTACCTACATTCATATTCCCGTAGCTTGGGAGCAACCCGAGCTTCATCGGCTAACGCAGTTTTTCAGCACACTCAAGGCCCTCGAAAAGCGCAATGTTTGGGTGCATTGCGCAAAAAACATGCGGGTATCGGTTTTTATATACCTCTATAGGAGATTATGTCGCCTAGAGAGTGAGGAAGAATCAGCCCATCCAATGCTGGAGGTTTGGGTGCCCAATCAGACATGGCAAACATTCATTCGTAATGCTTTGAGTATGCACTCTAACCCTGCATTAAAGTTTTTATATCAGCCGGAATCTTCATCTCATGAACACACTTGAACTCAAAATTCCTCCCGTCGCTTTGTCACTTTTCTTTGCAGGCACAATGTGGCTTGCATCAGTGCAGTTTCCGGTCATGTCCTTCGTCATACCCGGGCGTCTTATCATATCGGTTGCATTGTGCGGTATTGGCATCGTCTTCGCTGTTGCCGGCGTAGTTGCATTTCGTGCTGCCAAGACAACGGTTAATCCAACACGACCAGGTGCCGCGTCTACCTTGGTTAGCTCGGGCATCTATCGTTTCAGTCGGAACCCCATGTATGTCGGCTTCTTATTTACGCTAGGTAGCTGGGCATTCTTTCTTGCGCATACCTCGGGATTTATCTTCTTGCCAGCTTTTGTTATCTATATGAATCGCTTTCAAATTTCACCCGAGGAGAGGGCGCTGTCTATAAAGTTCGGCAAACATTTCGTCACCTACACGCAGTCCGTTCCGAGATGGCTATAAGACATGACTCGACGGTCACTAAATTCAAACATTAGATAGCTGGAACCAAAATGGAATATCTCGCAGGTATTATCATCGCCTTAGTTGTTTCGTTGTTCGCTTCACTCGTCGGCTTTGACAAGGAACGTAGCTTCTACCCAACCGTGTTGGTAGTGATTGCATCCTACTATGGTTTATTTGCGGTGATGGGCGGCTCGTTTCAGGCTGCCCTTAGCGAGTCAGTCGTAATGGCCGTATTTTTAGGTGCCACTGTTCTTGGCTTCAAACGCAATTTGTGGTTTGTCGTTTTTGCGTTAGTTACCCATGGCATATTTGATTTCTTTCACGGCCATCTCATTTCCAATCCAGGCGTCCCTAATTGGTGGCCAATGTTTTGCCTGACCTACGATGTGGTGGCCGCAGCGTATCTCGCCTATCTTTTGCGGCATTCAAAAGTCATTGCAAATGCGCATTGACCAATGATTGAGGAAAGCAAATGAAGTGTTCCGCTTTGATAAAAATTACCAGTTTCGCGATAGTGCTGCTTGCAGCGTCAACGTACTACACGCGATCATGTCTGGGCGCAGAATCCGCACATGCGAACATCGCTGAACTGACGAAGAACTCGCTCACCCTTCCAGCGCCGAAAGACCGGCGTTTACGTCCGCTGGTCGTCATACTTGCCGACAATGCCGGTACAGAAACCACTGATTTTGTAATTCCTTACGGAGTCTTGAAGGAATCCGACGCAGCAGATGTGGTGACGGTTTCGACTGAGCCGGGCACGGTTGAGCTGATACCTGCGCTGCGGATACGCGCGGATATGACGATAGGGCAATTCGACGAATCAACCCCGAACGGAGCCGACATTCTGATTGTTCCCGCCATGGATAGAGCGGAAAATCCGGTGTTGCTCAACTGGGTGCGAGCCCAGTCCGAAAAGGGCGCGACAGTGGTATCGATTTGTGAGGGCGCACGAGTTATCGCGCATGCAGGACTACTCGAAGGCAAAGCGGCGACCACACACTGGTCTGGTTTGGAGGAAATGGCTAAAGCATTTCCTGGTACGACATGGGTGCATAACCAACGCTTCGTTATTGACAGACAGGTGATGACGACCACTGGTATCAGCGCTTCCCTGCCGGCATCGTTGGCGCTGGTCGAAGCGATTGCCGGTCGGCATGCTGCCGAGCTTACTGCACAACGACTGGGACTGAGCACTTGGAAAATCGATCACGATACGTCTGCGTTCACTCTAACCGCAGACCGCATCTTTCTCGCAGCCGGCAATTGGCTCGCCGTGTGGCGACACGAGGTTGTCGAAATACCCGTTGACGGCGGTTTCGATGAAATTTCCGTGGCACTCATGGCGGATGCGTGGTCCCGAACCTTTCGCTCCGAAGCATTGGCGACGAATGTAAGCGGTGCGGTGCGATCCCGCCACGGCTTGCTCATGGAAACTGAGGCCGGCTCCGAGTTGGGTCGATATGTCCTACCCGTTTATGCCGGCACTTCGGCGAGCGCATTGGATGCGGCAATAGAAGGTATTGCCGGACGCTATGGTGCGCCGACTGCCGATTTTGTGGCCCTGCAATTCGAATATCCGCGACGGTAGTTCAATGCCTCATGCCTAACTTTTTAGACTCTGATGTAACTGATGTGAGTAGCTGGTTAATGTAAACATGACTTATAGTAAACTTTAAGGGTCAGGCTGCGGAAAACTGCGCGTCCAAGGAAAAACTGCTTCGGTTTGACGGCCAGTTAGCTTGCTTGGAATTGGGGCGATTATCGGCCGAAACGCATTGCTCGGCACGAAGTACGGAAGGCCCAGACGAAGAAAAATCTGATTATCGACTATATGAATCCGTTGCAGCGTTTGGCCGCTGGACGCCCATATCAATTCCTCCATTAGTCATAGAAAAATTGAGATTTGCCTGAATGAGGGCTTAGGAACATCGTTAGCCGCTCGCGATCTACGATTTGGTGACACCTTTTGGCCAGGTCGAGCCAAAGAGGACGTAAGGTTACTTGCCGAAAAGCTGCCATTCGCTGAATCAGAGGCCGGTTTTGGCCGAATGGGAGCATTTGAACTGGATAGCCATCAGCCCAACCAAACGGCTCGTCGGCATTGCGATCAAATTTAAATCCGTTAACAAATCAACCCCTCTTAATATTAGAGTTCGGATAGGTTTGAATCCTTGCCGATTTTCCACTACACTCAGCCGGCAACCGGTAGGCGAATCATTATAGACGTTTATTAGTTATGCTTTGCTGATCGGTTGTTTAAATAGGCGGTTTAAGCATGCAGAGACTGCTATCTCTCTACCCTCCCCTTTAATTACTGGGATTCGATCCGTTCGATACAAACATCGACAGGCATCCCGGTATCAATTTTTTTGACAAGGAGCGATTATGAACAACGATTTAGTCAAGGGCTAACTCTCCGCCGACCAACAGAATGCCGTGATGGGTTTGATCGGTCAAATTCAAAACCTGTTACCGTTTTTGATCGACTTAAACGCCGACGAGCGCCGGGCCTTGCCCAAGCTGGGCGATAAGAGCCGGGCGTTTGTGGACCAGGGCTTGGTGTTGGCCGTGCAAAATCCGGGCATCTTGCCTCGCAATTTCGATTTGGACGAATATCAGCGCGACGTGACCTTAGTCAGGCAGTTAGAACCGCTGGTGTTGGCCTTGGGCCAACTGCAAGGCCGGCTGGAGGATACGTTTTTGGCGGCAGGCAGCGATGCTTACAGCCAGACTTTACTGGTTTATCAAGCGGCGAAACTGGCCGGCAAGAATGGCGCGCTAGAACAACACCTGGACGGTTTGAGTCGCCGCTTCGCCAGAAAATCGACCAGCGCGACCGCCGCAGCAAATCCCCCGTCCGCTCACTAATCGCCCTCCCCGATTCGACTTATTTTCTTGGCCATTGGACAAATTTTCTGCAACGGCCAAGTTATTTTCTCCATCATTGGACAAAATAACGCCAACATTTTAGCTCGGAGCTTGAACGATGCAGTTCTGAGTGAGAATGATCGAGAAAATAGCTCGGCCGTTCTAGCTCAGAGCTCGATCAATTGAGAAAATTTCTCGGCCAATTGAGCTCCGAGCTTGATCGTTCAAGAAAATTTCTCGGTCATCCAAGCTCCGAGCTTGATCGATGCAGAAAATAACTCGAACATTGCTGATTGGAAACGATCACGGACTCTCCCGCCGGAACCATTCTCAGTAAACAACAGCTGTTCACCATTTGTCGGGGAGAATAGGCATAACGGCAAATTCGCTAGAGATAAACAAGCTTTTCGGATCGAATTATCCTGATTACCTCGACCGTTTAGCATGGTGGATTGCCTATAGGCAAAATGGCGGAACGCCTGTCAGCTAGTCCGCGGCAAACATACGCGAAAGCAAGTGCCCTTACCGAGTTCGCTCTTCACTTCTATCCGCCCGTTGTGCTTTTTAACAATCCCATAGGATAACGATAGACCCAGGCCTGTGCCCATGCCGACCGACTTGGTGGTAAAAAATGGGTCGAAGATTTTTCCGAGCTGTTCGGGTTTGATGCCCTTGCCGGTATCCTCCACCTCAACCCAGACGCTTTGCTCGTCATAAGCGGTGCGAAGCGTAATTCGGCCATGATCCTCGATAGCTTGCACCGCATTGATCAGCAGGTTCATAAATACCTGGTTAAGTTGGGAGGCGATGCAGTTGATTTCCGGGATTCCGCCATATTCCTTAACGACGTCGGCTTTGTACTTGATTTCGTTCCATACCACGTTAAGCGTGCTGTCGAGACCCGACTCAAGATTCGCCGATTGCTGTTCCAGTTCGCCAACGTGAGAGAAATCCTTCAGATCTTTAACGATGCGCCGCACTCGCTGCAAGCCGTCGAGCGATTCCGCCAGAAGGTCGCCAATATCTTCGCGCAAATAGCCGATATTAATTTCCTGTTTGAGGTGCGTAATATTTTGCAAGGCCTCATTCACCAACGACCCTTCGATCCGCTCGTAAGCCGCCAACAGTCTGAGCATCCCATCGACATACTCCTGCAAGGTACTCAAGTTGGAGTTGACGAAGCCAATGGGATTATTGATCTCGTGAGCCACGCCGGCAGCGAGCTGGCCTATCGAAGCCATTTTTTCGGATTGCAGCAGTTGCATCTGAGTTTCTTCAAGCTGCCCGATAAGCTCCTCTTGACGTGCCTTCTCGGCCAACAATTGCGTATTCGCCATTTGCAGAGATTCAGTGCGCTTTCGCACCTGCTCTTCAAGTTCGTCTCGGGAATCGCGCAACGCTTCCTCGGCCCGTTTGCGTTCGGTAATATCGTTGAAGCCGAAGACGCGGCCGATGATGTGCTCGCCTAGATATTGCGGCCGCGATCTGCATTCGAAAATTCGACCATCATTGAGACTCAGGATATCTTCGGTTTCGCTGTTGCCGACGAGTTCCTGTAGGCGAATACGCAATACTTCCGGTTCGGCAACCAGCCCGGCAATGAACTCGAGAATATCCGCTTCCTCCCTCTCCAGCAGCAACTCGTCGGAAATGCCCCACATGCTGCTGAACTGGCGGTTCATGTTGGCGATCTTGCCATGCCAATCGATGACCAGAATGCCGTTGCCTGTCGATTCCAGCGTTGCCCGCAGTTGCGACAATATTTGGGCCAGGGCATCCTCGGCCTTGTGTTCGTTCTGTACGTCCCTGGCCTGAATCAGAATCAGAGGGCGCCCTTCATGGTGAATGACCTTGACGGATTTGGTCACCGTCAGCATCGAACCGTCGGCGCATTGGTAAAGTCCGTCCTGGGTATCGATATCCTGGTATTGGCCGTTACGGACGTCCTCCCAATAAAAGACGTCTTGCAACGAACTTTCGATATTCGTGATGGCCATAGCCAGCAATTCCGCTTCCGAATAGCCCAGCATCTTCTCGACCATCTTGTTGGCAATGATGATCCGCAACTCACCGGGTTCAACCAGCAACATCATATGCTGGCTGTAATCAATCATCAGATGTTCGAGGCTGCTCATCTGGCGCTTTGCTCCTGGCCGGGATTGTTCGGATCGAAATAATAATTGACCCGTTTGCGTGGACTGAGATAGTTGTATATTTCCCGCGGAACCTGCGCCGGTCTGATCGCCTTCGCGATATTCGCATCCGCTTCGCACGCCATGTCCACCAGGATCGCTTCATCCCTGGGAATATCCGCATCGTAAATCAGCACCAACGGTTTCATCGGCTTGGCCGTATTGACGGTAACGACCATGCCGATCACGCCATTGGAAAACTGCACGATCGTGCCGGGCGGATACACACCAAGACAATGGATGAAGACCTGAAGCAACTTCTGATCGAATTTGTTTCGCAACTTGGCGAACATCGTCGACAGAGCCTCATGAGGTGTCAGCGCATCGTTAATATTCATCGGGTTGCACAGTTCATCGTAATGGTTGGCAATGACGACAATGCGGGAAAGTAAACTGATCGCTTCGCCTTTCAATTTACTGGGGTAGCCGGTCCCATCGAACAGTTCGTGATGTTCGCGGATGATGGCCAAGACGGCAGGTGCAAGCCCCAGTCGCCGGCCGATATCCGCGCCGTACTGGCAATGCATTTCGAATAAATGACGCTCAGCCTGATTGAGCGGCTCCTTTTTCATCAGGATCTTTGACGGAATCTCCTTATGACCAATATCGTGGAACAGCGCGCCCAGCCCCAAGGTGCCGACCACCTCTTGGGGCAATTCGATGTCGCGCGCCATCATCAGGGACAGCATGGTGACATTTAAAGAGTGGTAATACATTTCCTCGGCCCCCGCCTTGCCTATCATGACGTGTATAGCAAGTTCCGGCGCGCAAAGTAGCGAGTCGACAATTTGGTCCACCAATTGTGTCGCCTTTCGCACGGTCTCTGCCGGCATGGTATACAGGCTTTTCTCGATACCGTGTATCGTTTTAGCGGTATCGATAAAGGCATTTTCGATCCGTGCCGCCGCCTCTCGCTGCTGCTGGATTCGCTCGACTAGCGCCAGTTTGGTCGCCAGCGCCGGCAAAATATCCGGCTTGGTTGCAACCTGTGTTTGATCTACCTGCTGTGGTTTTTTTGGCAGTGGATTGACATCGCTGAGGGCCGGATCGTAACGAATTGACTTCAGCCCAAGACTCTGGAGGGTCTTGATCTGTGCCTCGTTCTTTATCTTGAAATGGCTGAACGAGAATGGGTGATCAAACCACTTGAGATCGAGGTGAATATACAACCCGATTCGCAGCTGATCCACGGTAATGTTGAAGTCATCTTGCATCGGGATGGGCGGTCCGATCAACTTTTGTCAAATGGAAGAATGCCGAATTCATACCGTCTCTACCAATACTCTGCCCCAGGCCAATCCCAGCTTTGCGATCATCTTCAAACGGATTAGACGCGCCCTCGGTGTGTTTGGCCAAAAGCGTATGGGAAATAAAGAAAATAAGCAAACCAGGGAACTGAATAGCAAGTAATTCTCCTCTCAGCGATCCGCTAGGGAATTGCACCATGCGTTGCTATTCCTTCTGCATCCATGCGTTGGTGCATCAGCAGATAGCTACGAATTGCCGGCTATTGCGTTAGCAATTACAAGAACGTGTTTAGCTTGATTTGTGGGAACTACCGGGATCTTTTATCCCGTTCCGGTTCCAAATATTTATGCCGTAAATCGACATAATTGCCGCCTATCCATTGCCAAAATGTCGCCGCTGCTTCCGGGTCGGTGCTGATTAATTTCACGGCTATCGCGCCGTTGCTGCTGATATCGGTAATCTGTGCGTCGATGTCGATGCTGGCTTTGGTTTTGACAACGCGTCTGTCGGTATCGACCCGAAAAGTCACCGGCTCGCCCACTTGAAAGAGGATGTCGCGTTTTAAGCCGCCTAGAAACTTTAAGCGATATTCCGGAACGGATTGAAACGGCAATACAAACTCGGCATGCCAACGAAACGGCGGACACTGGATAGGTCCGGCGTTTTTGGGAAAGTGCACGGTGTAGCCGTCATCGACTTTGGCTTTAACCACCCCCCGAGTATAAATTTCGTGGCAATTGGTCAGTACCGCATCGCCCGGCTCCAGACCGTATTTTGCAGCGTGTGCAGCCAAGCTGTTGAAAGCCAGGACAAATCCCAAAACGATTATTTTCATGCTGCTCTCCTGATTATTATTGTTAACTTTCATCCCTAAACGTTCAGTTCTCTCACCGACACTGAGCCGCGAATTTTACCCTAACTTGACTTGCCGGTTGCGCAGTCAGTCTGTATCGGGCACAGCGCGTTGTCAATATTTGCTTGGAATCAAGTCCCGCAGGCCGAATACCAAACCAAAACCCTATCTCGGTTGCGGCGTGCTCGGTTGATATGGGCCAAGCAGGCTACGCACCAAGGTATTGGTTTCGTCAATATCCACAGTGATCATGTGCCCTGTATTAGTACCTAAATAGGCTTGCATTGCCGCCGCCATATACGGGAACACGAGGCGTAAGTCATTGCTGGAACCGTTACTTTGCACGCTGGTTTTCCATAGCTGTTTGCGTTGTTGCTGTTGCAAATAGGCTTCTTTATCACAGGCTTCCAGCACCAGATAGCGCCGAAATGTCGTATAGGATTCGGTCCGTTGCGAATAGCCGCCGACGCCGAAACCCGGATAATAGCCGTTGTAAAATCTGGACATTCGGTACGGATAGTAATAACCCATGTCGTTCCACAACGGTACCTCGTAAGTGTATTGATGCACTTCCGGGGCACCGACACCGTAACTCAGGAACATCACCAAGTTGCTGTCCTGGATACTGTTGGCCTTGCTGTAACCGCGATTAGCCAGGACTTTTTCGATATAGGTTTTGAACTCGATAAACTGCAAATCCTGTTCGTTTGCGCCGGCATTGCCCGGCAATACGACGAATCGCATATTGCTTTGCGGAGCGCTTACGGCGACTAGCGAATCGATTTCCGTGCGGAATTGCAGCGGACGCGGTGTGGTGCTGCAAGCCGCCAGCAAGCCGGTCAACAGCAAAACCAACACCCGGTAACTTACACCTATCAATTTATTGCTCTGCATGATCACTCCCTGTTTCGTTCGTTGAACTATTCTCTTGCCATAAGCTTTGCGTGCGTTGCTGCAAGCGAATGTCGGCAAGTACCTTTTTATCGTGCAATTCCGCCTGATGGGTCAGTTGTTCTGTAAGTTGCTGACTTTCTGCAAGCCTTTGCCTAACCTGCTGGGTTTCCTGGGCCAGCAACTCCGCTTCCAGACGCATAGCCTTTAATTCGTTTTCGTGGCGTAGCTGTTCGGCATACAAACGCTTCTCAAGTTCCAGTTGCTGGCTAAGCTGCTCTTGTTTGTCTTCCAGCAAGCGCCGCTGTTTTTCCGCTTCCTGAGCCTGCATCTGCAATTCCAGCTCGGATACGCGGCGCAAATGTTCCAGTTGCAGGCGCTTTTCGTGTATTTCCTCCTCTTCCAGCAACCGCTGCTGCCGGGATAGCTCTCGGGTGCGTTCTTCATTCAACTCAAAAGTCTTTTTCAACACGTTCAGATAAACACTGTCGCGGCCCAACTGCACGCTCGGAAATTCGTTAAAGCTGGCAGTGAGACTACAGAGGGCTTGCGATTGAATATGCTGTTGCATCAACACTTGGTTAATAGCCAGCGCAATGCGTTTCTCGGTGTCAATTAGACCGGTTTGAATCCAGTTGCCATCAGCCAGCGTTTGCAGTTCAAGATTAACCACATCGTCGATAATGTCGGCATACAACTGCTTGATGTGTTGGTTAATCGTGGGCAGCATTTCACTATTCTTCAACACATAAGCCAAAGTAGCCTGAAAGCGCAAATCTAGCGCCAAGTCCACCGTGCAAAAATCGTCGAACATACTCAGCTGCCGCCGGTATTGCCAGCTTTCTATCGTCAGAGGGTGAATGTGGTGATAGAAGCGTTTGACGAATTTCTTCGGACGTAAAAAAAGTTTTTTATACGGCCCGAGTTTTAGCTGCACCACTTGCCGGTCGGCGTCGAAACCGGCGATCCATTGCTCCGCCGAATCGGCAAGCGACTCTTCGAATAAATCGCCGCCTGCCAGCCAGATTTCCAATTCGCTACCGGTGCTATTCATGGCTCACAACACTGGCTGCGGCAACCGCTTTTTGTTTAAGCGCGGCGATTTTGTCGGACATTTTTTCCGCAATCAGCGGGTAAAGATTCGGCGCAAACTCCACGGTTCTATCGTCCACTTTACGCAAGAAGCCGCGACTGAGCAGCAAGCCGACCACGAACATGCGCGACCAATCCGAATAGCGCCGGGCTTTTTCCAAGTCGGACTTTTCGATGACCATTTCCAGTTCGTCGTTTTCGTTGATCCGAAACTCGGTGAATTGCCGTAGGCATTCAAACACCAGTTCTTCTTCCTGGATCGTTAACGGTCCGGGTGCGGTAAATTCCAAGCGGTAAGACAGTAATACCGTGAAAAAATCCACCATCGCCGCACAGGCAAACGCGAACCAGGAAAACCCGCGCCACATCGCGAACGATGGCTTAACTTCTTCGACAAACTGTTTATAGGTCATTAGCAAGGGCGCGTCGGGTAAAGTTAAGCCCATGCTGCTGGCCAGTTGATTCACGCCGAGTTGAATATCCTGATAATTCTTTAAAAATTGTGAATAAGTGGCTTCCTTGTCGTTAGTCACATCCAGTTCATTCAGGTTACTTTGCAGCAGCCTAATATTGCTGTCCAAGGTTTGAAACGCTTGTTCCTGCTGTTGCAAGGCCTGCTTTTTTTCTTGATAAATCTGATTGTAGTGGCGCCAGAACGGCCCTTCTCCCACCTGATTTTTATAGCCGGGTCCAATTTGATTATGCGTGCCAAAATACGCCTGACTGGCATCCAGCGAAGCTTTTTCCAGATCAAGTTTTTGTTGGTGCAGCATCTGGCTTTTAACTTGCAGAATGCCGTCCACATAGCTTTTAGTTTGCTGTCTTAACTCATTCAGCCTATTGATATGCAGGGTTTCCTGCTCGGATATTTCGTAAAACTTGAAATAGGAAAAAGTCACCGAAGCGGCAATCGCCACCGCTAGAGACGCTACCACAGTAAAGTAGCGCATCCTGTTGGCTTTCCAATGGATGCCCGCCATTTCCAAAGAACAGATAACGATGATGGATTGAATGGCGACGGTAATCACCAACGCAATCCAGGGCGTAATAAAATGCGATAAACCGTAATAAGTGGTAAAGCCGGACGACAGGCTAAGCATCAGGACGATGGGTATCGTCCAGATACGCAACATGCTGACAAACAGGGTTTGAATGCGGTTGATAAAATAACCGAGTCCGGTGGAACGTATTTTGATGCTGGGATTTGTCATTGTTATTTTTTTTTGCTCCAGCAGAATGCGGGATAAAACGGCGTTAGCTCATACTCAAATAGCGCTCACCGGTATCGTGAATAATGGTCACCACGGTTTTACCGGCACCCATCTGCGCCGCGACGCGTACCGCCGCGCAAACAGTGGCACCGGAAGAAATACCGGCCATAATGCCCTCTTCTTCGATCAGCCTTTTGCGCATCGTAAAGGCTTCCTCGGTCGTGACCAATTCGATACCATCCAGCAGATCGACTTCCAGATTCTTGGGCACAAAACCTGGCCCTATGCCCTGAATTTTGTGCGGTGTATGAGTGCCGCCCGAGATGACCGGGGATTCAGCCGGCTCAACGGCAATCACTTGAAACTGCGGTTTACGGTTCTTGATCACGTCGGCAACCCCGGAAATGGTGCCGCCGGTACCTACTCCGCAAACAAAGGCATCGAGTTGGCCGCTGGTAGCCGACCAGATTTCCTGGGCGGTGGTTTGTCTATGAACTTCAGGGTTAGCCGGATTTTCGAATTGATGGGGCATAAATGCCCCCGGTGTCTGTCTGACTATTTCCTGCGCCTTGGCAATTGCGCCGGTCATGCCTTCAGCACCCGGCGTCAACACGATTTCCGCACCATACAATGCCAATAATTGCCGGCGCTCGATCGACATAGTGTTCGGCATTGTCAAAATACAATGATAACCGCGGGCGGCGGCAATCATGGCTAAGGCAATACCGGTATTGCCGGAGGTCGGCTCCACTATAGTGCCACCGTTGCGTAAGCGACCCGCTCTCTCGGCGGCTTGTATCATGGCCAGACCAATTCTGTCCTTGACTGAACCGCCGGGGTTTCTTGATTCCAGTTTCGCCAGCACAGTCGCGGAGTTTTCCAACACGACTTTATGTAATTTCACTAATGGCGTATTGCCGATCAATTGCGTTACATTGCTGGCGACAGGCATTGAGTTACCTCAATTATTTCTCGATTTTAAACGCTAAAAACACCGGACTGCCGTTACGTTGTACCAAAAGTGCTATCGATTTTTCAACCGGTAATTTCGCGACGATGGAATTAAACTCGGCGGCATCGCGCACCACATTATTTTGAATGCGCAAAATAATGTCGCCTGGCTGAATGCCGGCATCCATCGCAATACCTTTGTTCACTTTTTGAACTATTACACCGTTTTTTTCCACCTGTGATTGTTGACGTTGTTCGGCGGTTAAATCGGCCACGGCCAAGCCCAGACGGTTCACGGCCACTTCAGGGGTAGCCGCAGGCCCGTTAGCCAAAGAGGAGGGTTGCGCAGGCAACAAACCGATTTTCACACTAAGATCCTGCTTATCGCCTTGGCGAATGATTTTAACCTTGGCTTTTTCATCGATAGGTGTCATTCCCACTCTAGGCGGTAACTCGCCGGAGGTCTCGATTATTTGCCCATTAAACTCGACAATAATATCGCCGATTTGAATGCCGGCTTTTTCGGCCGGTCCGCCTGGAATAACTTTAGAAACCAAGGCGCCGTGCGGCCGGTCCATACCAAACGACTCCGCCAACTGCCGGGTCACGTCCTGAATTTGTACACCCAACCAGCCACGCGACACTTTACCCTTGCTTTTGATTTGGTCGACTACGTTCATCGCCACATCGATAGGAATCGCAAACGATAAACCCATATAGCCGCCGGAACGGCTGTAGATTTGCGAGTTAATCCCTACGACCTTGCCTTGCATATTGAATAAGGGGCCGCCTGAATTGCCCGGATTGATGGCGACGTCGGTTTGGATGAACGGCACATAATTGCCATCCGGCAGACTGCGCCCTTTAGCGCTGACGATACCGGCGGTGACGGATTGATCAAAACCAAACGGCGTACCGATGGCCAAAACCCACTCGCCCACTTGCAATTGCTCCGGCGAACCGACTTCCACTACCGGCAGGTCTTTGGCCTCTACCTTCAACAAGGCCACATCGGTGCTTTCGTCGGAGCCGATCAATTTGGCGATCAACTCCCGGCGATCTTTCAATTTGACGACAATCTCGGAGGCATTGTTGACTACATGGTGGTTAGTCAAGACGTATCCGTCTTTGGAAATCACAAACCCCGAGCCTAGAGAGTTAGTCTCCCGTGGGGAGTTACCACGCCCCGGCCCCTGAAAAAACCGTCGAAAAAACTCTTCCATTTCCGGTGGCATATCCTCCGGCATTTGCTGCTGATCGACGCCGGCTTGCGGGTCGGCGGCCTTTTGGGTCGTGCTGATGTTGACCACCGCATCCCCATTGGTTTTCACCATTTCGGTAAAATCGGGCAATTGCGCATAGCTTGCGTCAATCGCCAATAAAAATATCAAAACTCCATAAAACAGCTTATTAAGCATGTAATCTCCACTCATACATTTGATTTGTTACAAAAAGGACACGCTAACGTAGCGCTATGCCGTCAGCAATTAGCTCGACTGTTTTGGCGGGTACTTCGCCCAATACGGTGAATTGGGTATCGCCAATCACCTTACTGAACGAATTAACAGAACCCAGACTATGCAAACCGTTCATACCTTGCGATTCTTTGGCTTCCAGATACACCGACACCGTAGAAAAACCGTCGCTAATCAATAAATGATCTACGGCTTTTTGAGATTGCTGGATGGAATTGCGAATAAAAAATACCGGTTCAAACCCAGCCGGCCAATTCTTCAATACGAATGTGGCGTTTTCAAACGGTTCGGCTTGAGCAGTGTGGATATGTTTGACATGAAAGCTGTTGTCGTCGACATTGCCGGTGTGGGGCTCGGCTAAGGAATCGGTCATTAAATCGGTGAACACTACTTGCTCAAGGATACTGCCGTCCAAATTGTAAACTTCGACTTTCAGCGGCAAAAAATGTTGGGTATCCACCCAGATTTTTCTCGGGTAGCGAAGCGCATCGGTAGGCTCAACACTGACGATTTGCGTCGGCAACATCGCGATGGATTCCTGACCCGACAAAACTAATTGATAATTTTTTTCCAGGTTAGCGGTGTTCTGCGGCAAATTGACGATAAACGAACTATCCAGCGGATGGTGGTTGACCACTTTTTGACTGGTTTCCTTGAATGTGCAAGTCACTTCGTTCGATTTACGCGTCACTTCCCGCATCGGCGAATTCAAAGAAGCCAAGCGTTCCTGTTCGACGCCGTTTTCAACACTATGCTGATATTTCATCGTATCGAGCTGACCGTTTTTCATGAAGATCACGGTACCCCGATAGTTGAGGGTTTTCATCGCCCGGTTCATATGATCCAGCCATTGTCGGGCCGTCACTTGATCCTTCTCGGCAAAAGCGCTTTGGCAAACAACGCATAGCAAAAAAGCTTTTAAAACTCTCACGCGCTTATTCCTGCCGATAGCCCACCACCCGTGCGTAGGGTTGCCCCGCTTGCACGCTATTGACATACATCGCGTTGTCATGAGCTTCCAGATAATCCTTGAATCGAGCATGCATTTCCTCGGCTGACGCCTCTTTACCCTGAGCCACCATCTCGACCGCGCCGAAAGGGTTATGCATTTGCTTATCCACTTTAGTGCTGACCCACACCACGGCCAGTGCTACCGACGCGGCAATCGCCAACGCAGCTTTTTGCCAGTTTACCGCCGACTTTTTCCGAGGTAAGAAATAGGTAGGTTCTTGCCGAATATGTTCGTGAATCTTGTCCACAAAATCGCTGGTAACGTGAGAATATTCGCCACTCCTCATGACTTGACTGGCAATTTGATAGCGACGCAACTTGTCTTTCAGCAAACCGTCGTTCTGCAAAGTTTTTAATAGCGACAGTGCTTGCTGACTATCCAGTTCGTCGTCTATCAGTTGAGAAAGTTTTTCGTTAAGTTGTTCTTGCATCGATACACCTTTAGTCGAGCAATGGGTTTAATTTTTGGTCTATGGCTTCGCGAGCCCTAAAAATCCGCGAGCGTACCGTCCCGATGGGGCAATCCATTGCTTCCGCGATTTCTTCGTAACTCATCCCTTCAAACTCCCTGAGCGTAATTGCAATCCGCATCTCTTCTGGTAACCTCTCGATAGCCGATTTAATGACCGCCACGATTTGTTCGTTCATCAACAAATTTTCCGGCGTTTCTATATCTTTTAGTTGTGGCGCGTTTTCTACTTGTTCGGCATCTTGAACATCAATCTCGTAATCAAAATGACGGCGCGAACGCGACAACAAATAGTTTTTGGCGGTATTAATCGCTATGCGATACAACCAAGTGTAAAAAGCGCTGTCACCGCGAAAATCTCCCAAGGCCCGGTAAGCCTTGATGAAGCTATCCTGCGCCACATCCTGAGCTTCGCTCGGATCTTTGACGTACCGATTCACCAAGTGGACGATCTTGTGCTGGTATTTGATCACCAAAAGATCGAAGGCGGATTTATCGCCTTGCTGCACACGGCGCACCAGCTCTTGATCCAGATCTTCGGTATTCGTTTCTTGTTCGTTCACTGCGCTATTTTGATATTGAAGTGGACAGAATTAAACCTCATTAGTTCTGGCAACACAAAAAAAATTACCGCAAGATTAAAACCAGATATTATTCAAAAACGCTAAAACTATTCATCCGGCCGCAAAGTTGACCACACTGACAGCAAACCAACCCAACCATACCGCTGATTCCTATTATGACATCCTTATCGCCGGCAGCGGCGGCGCCGGCCTGAGTCTAGCGCTGCATCTTGCCGACACCTACAAGGTCGCGGTGCTCGCCAAATTCGCACTGACCGAATGCAGCACTTATTACGCCCAAGGCGGTATCTCCGCGGTATTCGACGAAGAATACGATTCCATCGAATCGCATATAGAAGACACCTTGATTGCCGGCGCCGGCCTGTGCGACCCGGAAATCGTCAGACTCACCGTCGCTCAAGGCCGTCGAAGCATCGAATGGCTACGTCAACAAGGCGTGAACTTTACCGAAGAGCGTAACGCCGACGGCGCCAAACAATTGCATTTAAACCGCGAAGGCGGCCACTCGCACCGCCGCATCGTTCACACCGACGATGCCACCGGCAAAGCGGTATCGCTATCGTTGATCGAACGCGCCCAAGCTCACCCCAACATTACCCTGCTGGAATATCACAACGTTGTCGAATTAATCACCGCCAACAAATTAGGCGCGAGCGAACAACGCATATGCGGCGCCTATGTGTTGGACAGCAAATCAGGCAGCATCAAATCCATAGCCGCGAAAGTGGTGGTACTGGCGACCGGCGGCGCCAACAAGGTTTATCTGTATTCAACGAATCCGCATATTTCCAGCGGCGACGGGATTGCGTTGGCCTGGCGGGCCGGCTGCCGGATCAGCAATATGGAATTTATGCAATTTCATCCGACCTGCCTGTATCACCCGACCGCGCGTTCGTTTTTAATCAGCGAAGCGGTGCGCGGCGAAGGCGCACATTTGATTTTGCCGGATGGTGAGCGCTTCATGCGCCGCTACGACGAGCGCATGGAACTGGCCCCGCGCGACATCGTCGCTCGCGCCATCGATAGCGAAATCAAGAAACACGGTATCGAATGCGTCTATCTGGACATCAGCCACAAATCCCGGGAGTTCATCCAGAAGCACTTTCCCACAATTTATATGCAGTGTTTGGAACTGGACATCGACATCAGTCAGCAACCGATTCCCGTGGTACCGGCGGCGCATTATACCTGCGGCGGCGTATTAACCGACGCCAACGCCCGAACCGACATCCCCGGCTTGTACGCCATCGGCGAGGTCGCCTGCACCGGATTGCACGGGGCTAACCGCATGGCCAGCAATTCGCTGCTGGAGTGTTTAGTATTCGCCGAACAAGCCAATCAGGACATTCGCCGCACATTCGCGCAATTACCGGAACCGCTGCCGCTGCCGGATTGGGACGAATCCAAAGTCGGCGACTCGGATGAGGAAGTGGTGATCGCGCACAATTGGGACGAATTGCGCCGTTTCATGTGGGATTACGTCGGCATCGTTCGCACCAATAAACGTCTGGAACGAGCGATGAACCGCCTCGTGTTGCTAAAAGAAGAAATCGCCGAATACTACGGCCAATTTCGCATTACCAGCGACTTGCTGGAACTGCGCAATCTGGTCATCGTCGCCGAACTGATCATCCGCTGCGCGCAGCAGCGCAAGGAAAGCCGGGGCTTGCATTACACCAAGGATTATCCGGATCTGGACAATAGCCAGCCGCCGCAAAACACCGTATTGACACCCGATAAACCCGGCCGGAAAGCTCACTGATTATCGTCGTTGTTGTGTGAAAGCACGACTAAAAACGGGTTGGATAACCTCTTTCGGCCCGCCAACATCCGCTACCTAAACCGCAATTTTTTCAAAGAATAAACCACACCAACAGCCTGCTCTGCCGTTTGGGGCACGTCGTTTACGGCTTATCAACCATTGGCTGACAGGCTTTTTCATCAGCCTGCGGCTGACATATTTCTGACATATTTGCCCACTAGAATCGCCGCCATACTCCTTTTTCCAGGACACTGAGCGATGATCGATGCTGAACGCATTCTGCAAGAAACTTATCCCGACTTTAAATTTGGCAAAGACAATAAGCTGGTTGTACAAGCTTTAAAAAAACTGATCCACGAAGACGATTTCAACGACGTTATTCGCAAAAACCAACACCTGCGCGGCTTCGCCTTTCTCGACAAGCTACTGAATTACTTCAAATTCAATTATCAAGTCAGCAACGATTGCTATAACAATATTCCCTCCGAAGGCCGTCTGCTGATCGTTGCCAATCACCCAATTGGAACCCTGGACGGCTTGGCCTTGGTGAAATTGATTCGTTCCGTGCGGCCCGATGTGCGTATCGTTGCCAACCGAGTCTTGTCGCACATGGAGCCTTTGCAATCCATATTTCTGCCGGTCGATGTACTGTCCGATAAGAAAAAGCTAAAAGACGTTTATAAGGTGATGCTGGATGCGCTGGAAAACGAAGAAGC
This sequence comes from Methylomonas sp. 2F7, assembly GCF_057126975.1. Classification (NCBI taxonomy): domain Bacteria; kingdom Pseudomonadati; phylum Pseudomonadota; class Gammaproteobacteria; order Methylococcales; family Methylococcaceae; genus Methylomonas; species Methylomonas sp. 2F7. The sequence continues at coordinate 1,528,867 of NZ_CP195203.1, read as the reverse complement.
CATCATTTTCTTCCCGGCCGGCGAGGTTTCGCGCATCACACCCAAAGGCATCCGCGACGGCGCCTGGCAATCCGGCTTTATTAAACTGGCTCGCAGAGCACAATGCCCTATCCTGCCGATCTTCATCAAAGCCAAGAACTCGGCCTTGTTCTACAGCGCCTCTACGCTATACAAACCATTGGGTACGATGCTGCTAGTGAAGGAGATGTTCAACAAGAAAGGCCAGGAAATCAAATTCATGGTCGGCGCGCCGGTACCTTACCAAGTTATTGCCGATAGCGAGGAAAGCAATAAACAGCTCAGTCAGCGCTTTCGCAAGCACGTCCAAAACCTGGGCAAGAAAAACAAACCGGCGCTATTCGAGACCGTCGCCACCGTGGTGCATCCTTCCGATACCAAAGCGGTGAAGAAGGCCTTGTACCAATCGCGTCTGCTTGGCGAAACCCGCGACGGCAAAAAGATCTTTTTATACCAATTTCAAGACGATTGTCCGGTGATGCGGGAAATCGCCCGTTTACGCGAACTGACATTCAGAACCGTCGAAGAAGGCACCGGCCTAGCATTGGATCTGGACAAATTCGACATTTACTACAGCCACATCGTGCTGTGGGACGATAACGATCTGGAAATCGTCGGTGCCTACCGGGTCGGAGACGGCCCTGCCATTATGGCCAGTCATGGCATAGACGGTTTTTATACGCAAACCCTGTTCGATTTACGCAACGAATTCGAAGCTTATCTACCCCACAGCATCGAGCTAGGCCGCAGCTTTGTGCAGCCGCGTTATTGGGGGCAACACAGCCTGGATTATCTTTGGTACGGTATAGGCGCCTATTTGCGCGAACGGCCGGACATAAAATATCTATTCGGCCCGGTCAGCATCAGCAATGCCTACCCGCAGGCCGCAAAAGAACTGATTATCGGTTTTTATCAACAGCAGTTCGCTTCCGACTTACAGAACACCAAGGCCAGAACGCCCTTCGTGATGTCCCAACAGTGCAAAGCGTTCGCGGCCACAGAATTCAGCGCTGACTACTCCACCAGTTTCAAAATATTGAATAGCGAACTAAAAAAATTGGGCGTCAAAGTCCCTACTCTTTATAAACAATACGTGGAATTATGTGTCGATAAAGGCTGCCATTTCGTCGCCTTCAATATCGACCCGGACTTTAACAATTGTATCGACGGCCTGATCATGGTGGAGGTCGATAAAATCGCGCCCAAGAAAAGACAACGCTACATCGAAAAATCGCTGGCCGGTTAGAGTTGCGCGAATTCATGGAAAATCGTTCATTCCCGGAGCTGGAACAGCTGGAAACGCTGATCGAGCAATTCGGCGACCGCGCCCGTTGCGAAATCGTCGAGCAAATCACCTATAAAGACAGGCAATTTCCAATCCATTGCCTCAGCCTGGGCTCAACCAGTCCGGATGTTCCGGTATTGGCTTTTTTCGGTGGCGTGCATGGCCTGGAGAAAATCGGCTCGGAAGTCATACTGGCGTACTTACAAACCATCCTGCAATTATTGGATTGGGACGAGGAATTTAACGCTCGTTTGCAACATTCGCGGCTGGTATTCGTACCCATTGTCAACCCGGTGGGCGTCTATCGAGGCACGCGCTGTAACGGTCACGGCGTAGATTTGATGCGTAATTCGCCCATCGAAAGTATCGGCAACACCCGGTTATACAGCGGCCAGCGTTTCAGCGCCAAACTACCTTGGTATCGCGGCGATGAATCGAAAATGGAAAAAGAAGCGCAGGCATTATGCCGAGTGGTACATAAACATCTGTTCAATGCACCGTTATCGATTGCTATCGATCTGCATTCGGGGTTTGGCATCCACGATAGATTATGGTTTCCCTATGCATCCTGTCAGACGCCGTTTCCGGGCATAGCAGAAGCTTATGGCTTAAAACAATTGTTTGATCGCTGCTACCCGCATCATTTCTATAAAATCGAGCCCATGAGCCAGGAATACGTTATCAGCGGCGACTTATGGGATTATCTATATGACGATTTTATCGACCGGCATGGCAAACAGCGGGTGTTTCTCCCTTTAACCCTGGAGATGGGCTCCTGGCTGTGGCTGCGCAAAAGTCCGACGCATTTATTTCAACGTCATGGCTTGTTCCATCCCTTGCTGCCGCATCGTCAGCAACGCATTATGCGCCGGCATCTAACCCTATTCGATTTCTTGTACCGCAGCCTGCTCTACCCGCAAAAATGGGCGGCGTTAAACAACCACCAACAAGAGCAGAATCGGCGACAAGCATTGGAACTCTGGTATGCCTGAGTCAGCCGGGCAACATTGGCTATTACTGCGTGGCCTATGTAGAGAGGCGGCGCATTGGGGAAATTTTCCGGATGTGTTGCAGCAGGCTTTTCCACGATCAACTGTCAGTACTATCGATTTGCCAGGCACCGGCCGATATTACCGAGAACCCAGCCCGGACAGCATCGAAACGATAACGGAACAAGTCCGCCGCCAGGCTTTAGCGGACGGTTTACTGGCAAAGCCTGTCACGCTAATCGCATTATCCCTTGGCGGCATGGTGGCCTGGGAATGGTTGCAGCGCTATCCGCGCGACATCGCCGCAGCCGCCATGGTTAATACCAGCTTTGCAGGCTTAAGCCCGTTTTATCGGCGCATGCGTTGGCAGAGTTATCCGCAGTTTTTTGAGTTATTGCTAGAAAGGGATTTATATAACAGGGAACTGGCAATTCTTCAGCTGGTTAGTAACCGGCAAGACCTCTACGCGGAAACGGCCAAGGCCTGGAGCGCCATACAGCAAGTTCGGCCTATCAGCCTTGCTAATGGTGTCAGACAGCTGAAAGCAGCGGCACGCTATCGACCTAGCCAGAGAAAACCGGAAACACCATTGCTGTTATTGAATGGCCGGGGCGACCGTTTAGTCGCACCGGCTTGTTCCGACGCCATTCATAACAAATGGCAAATCGACATCTTCACGCACCCGTGGGCGGGCCATGATCTATGTTTGGACGATGGAGCCTGGGTAGCAAACCGTTTAAAAGACTGGATAAACCAGACTACGGTTTAAATCCGAAGATTATTTGATTTCAAACTCAGCTTTACTGCGACCGGAAGCCAGCAATTCCTGCATCCATTTCGGCGCCAATCCACGGCCAGACCAGGTTAAAGATGCATCGTCAGGACTACGGTACCTAGCCGCAACTTTACCGGTTTTTCTTTCGGATTTCTTCTCGCCGTCTTGAATATCGACAGTTACGCCAATAGAAGCCGCCAATTCCTTTATTTGCGCAATAACTTCCTTGCGTTTACTGGATTGTCTTTCTTTTAATGCTTTTTCGGCATTATCAATAACAGCCTGTAATTCGGCTTCGGATAGTTTATTAAAGTCAGTCATATTTTCCTCGTTAATCAAAAAACGCAATCAATTCTATCACCCGGCGTTTCTAAATAAAACTATTATTCAGAATTTACTGAAAAATTGACTTCGGAATATACCTTGCCTTTCTTATCCGTCAACTGTACTTGCCATTCGCCCTTATCTTTGGCAGACAGGGTTTTACTAGACCATACCTTGGTTATTTTATCTTTCATATCCAATTGTTTTTGATGCACGATTTGACCGTTACGCGACCATCGATGAAACAAAGATCTACCCTTCATGTTTTTTATCTCACTAAAATAAAAAACTTCCTGGGATTGGTTAGGAATAACTCTCAGCGGCGACTTAATCGGCTCACCGGGTTCATCATCCTTGGGCTCGGTATTTAAAGATGCTCTGATAACCTTTCGGTCCAATATAATCGCCGCCGGCTTTTTAACACTGTCGATTTTTTTAACACTTTCAGAGTGGGCTGCTTCCTTAGGCACTATCGCCGGCACTGGCTTTTCTATTAGCGCCGACTCTTGCCGTTCAACAATTTCAGCATCCGGTGTATTAAATTTTTGAACTTTTTCCGTGGTATCGATCAGAGTATCACTATCTTCGTCAGCGCCGCCAAACCATGAAAACAATACTATTAGCATCAAAACTAACACCAGAACCGCAACCAGTATCCTGCGAATATGCCAAACCGTTACCGTTTGCGGCTCCGTGCTTATGCCTGGGTGTTTCTTATCATAATTAATTTTGATAACTACTTTATTATCAGCCATGTTTTTTCCCGATATTGAATCAACCAAACGAAACTGGAATCATTTGATGCACTAGCCCGTTACAACACATTGTCCTTGGTAATATAACATTTTAGTTCTAACATAATCGGTTCAACTTGCCGAAAACCTGGATGTTTGCATGAGTAGCCTGCTTAAACAATTCGAAGAGTCCTCCTCATTGTACGGAGGCAACGCCCATTTCATCGAGTACTTGTACGAACAGTACTTGAGCAATCCGGAATCCATCAGCCCAAGCTGGCGGCAACGCTTCGACCACATTCGCAGCGGCGCCACCGAAGACACACCGCATAGCGTGATTGTGGAGCGCTTCGAAAAACTGGCGATTGCGGAACCGGGCAGGCTGGCCAGAATGCAGGGGTTTACCGAGCAAAGCGTCAAGAAGCAATCAGCGGTAGCCCGCTTGATCAATCATTACCGGGTCAAAGGCCATCAGATAGCCTCTAACAATCCGCTTGGTCAATCGCAAAGCGTCCCTGCTGACTTGGAACCTATATATTATGGTTTGACCGATGCGGATATGAGCACGCTGTTCGACACCGGCGGCTTGTGCGGCGTTGATCGCTTACCCCTAAAAGCGATTATTCAAACGCTTAACGAGATTTACTGCGGCAGCATCGGCAGCGAATACATGCACATCGTCGATGACGAAAAGAAACGCTGGATCAAGGATAAACTGGAAGGCGCGAAACCGGATTTCAGCAGCCATCCGGAAAAACGCCAATGGCTGTTAAAGTTGTTGATTGCCGCAGAAGGCCTGGAAAGATTCCTGCACCGCAAATATGTCGGCCAAAAACGCTTTTCGCTGGAAGGCGGCGAGTCTTTGATTCCAGTGCTGGACGAATTGATCCAACGCGCAGGCGAACACAAAGGCAAGGAAATCGTCATCGGTATGGCCCATCGCGGCCGTCTGAACGTACTTATTAATATACTGGGAAAAAGCCCGGCGGTACTGTTCGGGGAATTCGAAGGCACCCACACGTCCTCGCCCGGCGTACTAACCGGCGATGTCAAATACCATCAAGGCTTTTCGTCCAATATTGCCACACCGGGCGGCCCGATTCATTTGACGCTGGCCTTCAACCCCTCGCATTTGGAAATCATCAATCCGGTGGTGGAAGGCTCGGTAAAAGCCCGCCAAGATCGGCACGGCCCGGATGGTTTTGACGCGATCTTGCCGATATTGATTCACGGCGACGCCGCTTTTGCCGGCCAGGGTATTGTGATGGAAACCTTGAACATGTCGGAAACGCGCGCCTTCTCCACCGGCGGCACCGTGCATATTGTCATCAACAACCAAATCGGTTTTACCACCAGCAATCCCTTCGATGCCAGATCCACCCTGTACTGTACCGACGTAGCCAACATGATTCAGGCGCCGGTATTTCACGTCAACGGCGACGATCCGGAGGCGGTGATTTTCATCACGCAATTGGCATTGGATTACCGTAACACCTTTCATAAAGATGTGGTTATTGACTTAATTTGCTACCGCCGTCATGGTCACAACGAGGCGGACGAACCGGCGGCTACCCAGCCGATGATGTATAAATCCATCCGCGATCACCAGACCCCGCCGCAAATCTACGCACAGAAATTAATTGCGGAAGGCGTGGTCACGGAAGACATGGTGCAGAAAATGGAGCAGGATTACCAACAACTGCTCAACGAAGGCCAACCGGTATCACGGCCGATTATAGAAAACAACGTTTATTCATACTCGGCGCGCTGGGTGCCTTATCAAAACAAACATTGGGACACGCCGGCCGACACCTCTATAAGCTTGGAGCATCTCCAATTCTGCAACCAGCGTTTGCAAAGCTTGCCGGAAGGTTTTGAACTGCATCCCAGAGTCGCCAAAGTCATGGAAGACCGCAATAAAATGGCGGCCGGCGAAATTCCAATGGATTGGGGCTTTGCGGAAAATTTGGCTTATGCGACGCTACTATTGGAAAAATACCATATGCGCTTGACCGGCCAGGACATCGGCCGCGGCACGTTCTCGCATCGCCACGCCATTTTGCTGAATCAAGCCAACGGCGAAAATTACATCCCGCTCAAACATTTAAGCGAAAACCAGGGCCGCGCACAAATCTTTAACTCCTTACTGTCGGAAGCCGGCGTGTTGGGTTTCGAATACGGCTACAGCTCCACCGAACCGAATAAACTGGTGATCTGGGAAGCGCAATTCGGCGATTTCGCCAACGGCGCGCAAGTAGTCATAGACCAGTTCATTTCCTCCGGCGAAACCAAATGGGGCAAGCTCAGCGGCTTGGTCATGCTGCTGCCACACGGTTTTGAAGGTCAAGGCCCGGAACATTCCTCGGCTCGCCTGGAACGTTATTTACAGCTATGTGCCGACCACAATATCCAAGTCTGCGTCCCCACTACACCGGCACAAATTTTTCATTTGCTGCGTCGACAGATGCTGCGCCAATATCGCAAACCGCTTATCGTCATGAGTCCGAAAAGCCTGCTACGGCACAAGCTAGCGGTATCGACACTAAGCGATTTGACCCATGGCGAATTTTTGAACGTGATAGGCGAACAGGACGATATCGATCCCTACCACGTCACGCGCATCGTATTGTGCGCCGGCAAGGTATATTTCGATTTGTTGGAAGCTCGCCGCCTGGATCAGGAGCAACTGCGCCATGTCGCGATTATTCGTATCGAGCAGCTCTATCCGTTTCCGAACGAGCAATTCAAACGCGAAATCGACAAATACCCCAATGTCGAACATATTGTCTGGTGTCAGGAAGAACCGAAAAACCAAGGCGCCTGGTACCAAAGCAAGCACCATTTTTTCGATTTGCTAGACAAGAATATCCCGATCAGCTATGCCGGCCGGGTCGCGTCGGCATCACCGGCGGTCGGCAATTACAAAACCCATCTCAACGAACAACGCGCCGTGGTAAACGCCGCGCTCTATGGCAGCAACGAAGGAAATACACATGAGCTTTGAAATACTGGTCCCCAGCCTTCCCGAATCCGTATCCGATGCCACCCTAGTCGCATGGCACAAACAGGCGGGCGAATGGGTCAACGAAGGCGACAATCTGGCCGACCTCGAAACCGACAAGGTCATCCTGGAAGTACCTGCACCAAAATCCGGAACACTGGTAGAACTGGTGGTACAAGACGGCGAAACCGTAGTCGGCGGTCAGCTACTAGCCAAACTGGATGCCCAGCCAGCCAAACCGGCTCAGGTAACCGAAAAAACCGAAGACGCCGTCCTTAGCCCTTCCGTTCGCAAATTGGTCGCCGAAAAAGACCTTGACCCGCAAGCCATCGCCGGCTCCGGAAAACATGGCCGAATTCTGAAAACTGATGTTTTGGATTTCTTGAACACACAAGCGAAAGACGCGCCACCTACTCCAGCCCCCGCGCCACCACCGGCAACGGAAACCCACTCGCCCTTATCGGCCACAGCCGTGGCCAGCCTAAGGCCGGAACAGCGGGTGCCGATGACTCGCTTGCGTGCCAAAGTGGCCGAACGCTTGCTGCAAGCCCAGCAAAACGCGGCGATGCTGACTACCTTTAACGAAGTCAATCTCAGTGCGGTCATCGATCTGCGCAATCACTACAAAGATCGTTTCGAAACCAAACACAGCATCAAGCTGGGCTTCATGTCGTTCTTCGTGAAGGCATCCATTGAAGGCTTAAAACGCTTCCCGGCGATTAACGCGTCTATTGACGGCAGCGACATCATTTACCACGGCTACTACGACATCGGCATCGCCGTCACCACACCGCGCGGCTTGATCGTGCCGATTTTGCGCGACGCTGATCAGCTGGATTTTGCCGGCATCGAAAAAGGCATACACGATTTTGGTAATAAAGCCCGCAACGGCTCGATCAGCGTTGAAGATCTCAGCGGCGGCACCTTTACCATCACGAATGGCGGAATTTTCGGCTCCATGCTCTCTACACCCATCCTGAATCCGCCGCAATGCGCGATTTTAGGCATGCACGCCATCAAAGACCGGCCGGTGGTGGAAAACGGTGAGATCGTTATTCGGCCTATCATGTACCTGGCTTTGTCCTACGACCATCGTTTGGTGGACGGCAAGGAAGCGGTGCAGTTTTTGGGCATCATCAAGGAATGTCTGGAAGCGCCGGCGCATTTATTACTAAATATCTAACTTACTGATCCATCACTCCCGCGCAAGCGGGAGTCCAACTTCCAGCCATCATCGATTTCATGCGCTACACCATTATTCCCGTCACCGCCTATCAACAAAACTGCACCTTACTGGTCTGCGAACAAACCAATAAAGCCGCTCTGGTCGATCCGGGCGGCGACCTTGATGTATTGCTGAAGGAAGTCAAAAAACAAGGCGTGGCGTTGGAATCGATACTGGTCACCCACGGCCATCTCGATCATGTTGGCGGTGTTGCGGAGTTGGCCGAAAAACTCTCGTTGCCAATCATCGGCCCGCAAATTGAAGATACCTTCTGGATCGAGGCCTTGGCGCAGCAATGCCGGATGTTCGGTTTTCCGGAATCGAAAAGCTTTACTCCTCAACGTTGGTTGAACGACGGCGATACGGTAAAGGTTGGCAACGAGGTATTACAGGTGATCCATTGTCCGGGACACACGCCGGGCCATGTGGTGTTCTTCAGCGAGGCACAGCGCTTGGCGCTGGTTGGGGACGTGTTATTCAAAGGCTCGATCGGTCGCACCGATTTCCCCAAAGGCGACCATCAAACTTTGATCGACTCGATTGAATTAAAACTCTGGCCCCTGGGCGAAGATGTGAAATTCATCCCCGGCCATGGCCCGATATCTACCTTTGGCGTGGAAATGCGCAGCAATCCCTTTGTTGGAGCCTACCGCTAATCGAACAAAACCAGCCCAAGGACAGGTTAAAACGGAGGAACTAGCATTCTGGGTAAATAGCTGCCAGCGGATTTTATTGACAACGGTAGGATGGGTAGAGGCGATAGCCGAAACCCATCGCATCAGTTTGAGGATACTTGATGGGTTTCGCTTCGCTCTACCCATCCTACACATTGCAATGCCTCAACCCTGTTTTAGCGGTACGCCATCCAAGCCACCCGGCCGGGGCCCTGGCACCAAATCGCTCAAAACCGCCTTATCCAAAGTCTGTAAAAACTGCTCTATAGCGCCGCCTAATAATCCTATCAGCCCACAATCTTTCTCCAGGGCGCAACGGCCCTGTTTTTTGGGATTGAAGCATTCGGCCATCTGAAAGTGTCCCTCCACTTCCCGTACCACATTGCCGACACTGATCTCCCGCGCCGGCCGCGATAAACGAATACCGCCGCCCTTCCCCCGCACAGTTTGCACAAAGCCTTTTACGCCCAGTTTGTGTACCACCTTGACCAAGTGGTTTCTGGAAATGCCGAAATACTCGGCCAATTCAGTGATTGTCACCAATTTCTCGGTGTTAATTGTCAGATAAATCAATACGCGCAGCGCGTAATCGGTGTGTGCAGTCAATTGCATGTCGATGAGTTCAGTTAAAGCTGTATTTGAAATAAATGTTAATGACGCTTACACTTGCCAAAAGTTGCATTTATAAACCATGTTATAAAACTGTCCGGCGGTAAATTTAATGTTGATCGAACCCGTTGCCCTGTCCGATTTTTTCCTGAGCTTTTTCAGCGCGGCGTTGATCATCTTGCTGGCTACCGTGTATGCCGCTTTATATGCCTGGTCCAAGATCAGCGGCCGCCGCGCGTTCGGGATTGCCGCTTGGGTAATCTACGCCGGGTTGCTGATTTGCGTCGGCGTGTTCAGCTACGTCAACCATTTTAACGATTATTGGCTGCTGCTGTCGTTGTTAATGGTACTCGGCTACGGCTGGATGCCGCGTCTGATCTGGAAGTTGTGTGCCGCGACGCACGACGACGAAACTCATCACTCTCATCAATCTGGAGGTCATCATGACTGAGCAAAGCCCGCCCCGCTGGGCGTCGGAAACATTCTGGAAAAAAACCGCGATCTGGGTCACCGGCGGTTCTTTTGTGTTACTGGTCATTTTAAGCTTCGATTCGATGAAACAAATCAGCGCCGGCGGTCCCCGCGTGCCGGCTTACAGCGTGATAAACAAAGACGTCAGCTACCGCTTCGACAAGGCCAAACAGCGTTACCAACCGACCATAGGCGACGACGCACCGTTGTTCGGTAAAACTTTAAGCGAAGCAGAAGCCGAAAAACTGGTCGATCATGGCAAGAAAACCGTACAAGCTAAAAACTGCATGAATTGCCATACCTTGCTCGGTAACGGTGCCTATTTCGCGCCGGACTTGACTAAAGCCTGGCTGGATCAAGGGTGGGGCGCCAAGGAATCTCGCGAACAAATGATGGTGAACTTCCTGCTCGATCCGGAAAAAAATGCCCGCACTTACGGCTCCAACCGCAAGATGCCCAATCTGGACATCACGCCGCCGGAAGCGGAAGCCATCGTGGCCTTCCTGAAATGGATGTCGTCTATCGACACCAACGGCTTTCCGCATAATTTCATCGCGCTCGGCGAAGAGGACAAATAAATGACGCTACAAGCCTATCAAGAAAAAGCCGAGGTTTGCGCGGCCAATTGCAAGCAACGCTATGCCGCATTCATGGCCAATCCAAATTTGAGCGGCGGCCAAAAACTGGCCGTGCATTATTTTACCGTGGCGATGGTGCTGTTTATGGCGCAACTGTTGTTCGGCCTACTGGCCGGGTTGCAGTTTATCTTCCCGAGCTTTCTGTATGAAATCCTGGATTTCAACGTGAACCGCATGGTGCATATCAACGCCATGGTCATATGGATGCTTTACGGCTTCCTCGGCTCGGTTTACTGGTTTCTGGAAGACGAAAGCGGCGTACCCATCGTCGGTTTGAAATGGGGCCAGCTGGCGTTTTGGGTGCTGACCGGCGCTGTCACCATTGTGGTACTGGTTTACCTGCTGATTCAAATCGGCAGCGGTACCGATACTTCATTGTGGTTGATTAACGAAGGCCGCGAATACATCGAAGCGCCGCGTTGGGCCGACATCGGCATCGTCGTGGTGATGCTGACCTTCTTTTACAACGTCGCCGCTACCTTTGCCAAGGGCAAATGGTCGGGGATTGCCGGCGTTTTAACTCTGGACTTGGTCGCCTTAGCCGGCTTGTATCTGGCCGGCATGTTTTATGTCACCAACATTTCCGTCGATCAATACTGGTGGTGGTGGGTCATCCATCTCTGGGTGGAAGCCACCTGGGAAGTGCTGGTGGGCTGCATCATGGCCTGGAGCTTGATGAAGTTGCTGGGTGTGCGCCGCAACGTCGTACAAACCTGGCTGTATATCGAAGTGGCCTTGATGTTCGGCTCCGGCATTTTAGGCTTGGGCCATCATTATTTCTGGATCGGCACGCCGGAGTACTGGTTTACCATCGGCGGCTTCTTCTCCGCGCTGGAACCGATTCCCTTAGTCGCCATGGTGGTGCATTCGATTTACGATGCCGGCGCGCATAAATTCAAAAACAGCAACCACCCTGCCCTGGCTTGGATCATCGCTCACGCCTTCGGTAACTTCCTCGGCGCCGGCGTTTGGGGCTTTATGCACACGCTGCCGCAAATCAATTTGTATACCCATGGCACCCAATGGTCGGCCTCGCACGGTCATTTGGCCTTCTTCGGCGCTTATGCGACGATCAACATCGCCTTCTTCTACCTGGCGGCGCAACAAGCGCGCGGTAATGTCTGGATGGGCGGAGAGCTAGCCAATGGCTGGCGTTGGAAAGCCGCGGCGATTTTGCTGAACTTGGGCGTGATGGGCATGACAGTGGCTTTATTGATCGCCGGCTACGAACAATCCTTTATCGAACGGGCGGTCGAAGGCTCAACCTGGGCCGGCTATTTTGCCGCACAAAATCACCCTTGGTTCATGCAAGCAATGATTTGGCGGATGGTATTCGGTTTGATGACCGCAGTAGGTGGCGTCTTATTATTCTGGGATTTACTGGAAATCGGCAAGGGCGAGCAACGGCCGGCGGCGGTTATTGACAGCGAAGCAGTAACCCATTAGATCAACGGTGCGGCTTGCCGCTGGGCAAATCCGCCTAGTCTTCGTAAGCTTAAGGCGAATACGCTGCCGTATTCGCCTTATAAAGGCTTTATCTCAAACCGGAGAACATTGCGGACACGCGGTTGGCTTGGCAAATCTCTCACCGGCCTTCTTCGCCGCACTGGTCACGCTGCTGATCGAACCCAGATAATAAATGGCCTCTTTAGCAGGTAGCAAAGAGCAGCTGGATTTATGAATCAGGTGATCGCCATTTTCTTGCGCGCTTATCTCAATAAAAAACTCTGCCATTGTCTATTCCTCTTGATATAGGTTTTATAAATACCGGTCCGAACCGGTAGAACCGTGTTCAAAAATCGAACTTCTGTAGACCATCGAACATTCGGCCTGAGCGATGTTATGAAAATGACATGAATCACAGCTAATCCAGGCCATTTTGCGGCTCAGTTAACTGGCAGCAAGAAATAGACCAGAACAGGTCATATTGAAAACCAAAACCAGCCGGTACACCAGCCCCGCTCATTCAGCGTTAAGCGACACCTTATTGGGGGTATGTGTTAAACAACATAAAGCACCCGACAAATAAGATTCCTCCTTACCGTTAACGCCACACAAACACTATTAATCCAAGCATCTGCTGATAGTCGCCCCCACGCAGACTGGCCTATCGCCTTTCCGTTATTTAAGCCCTATCTCAGTGGCTGATTGTTGCATTCAAAATTTCTTCTACAATTTCTACTCAGTTTTCACGTTATGAATACAGGGGGAATGCGTATGCTGAATCGTTTTTCGATAGCCACCAAACTTCAACTGATGTCTTGGTTTGCGTCTCTACTGCTGGCCGGCCTGGCGTTACTTGGCTATCACGCATTAAATTTTCTCGGAGATGCAGCACACCGTATGGGACAAGGAAAAGATATTGTCGCCGACATTCTACCGCCCCCTTTATTTCTGGTTGAAGCTCAGTTAATGGCCGAACAGCTTTACCATGACAAAGATAAAGAACCGAAGTATGTGCGATTAAAAGAACTGAAAATCGAGTATGACACCCGCAATCGCTATTGGGAGTCCACACAGGGTATTCCCGCCCAACTAAAACAAGCCATATTGGGCACGCAACGCGAACAAGCTGATCAGTGGTGGAAAGAATTGGAGGAACGCTATATTCCAGCAATCAAGGAAGGTGATGTAAAAACAATGGACCTGGCGATGGAACGCCTGGATCAACAGTACGAACGACATCACGAAGCATTGGAAGAAACAGTCAAAATTTCCAACCAATATTCCAATGAAACCTTGGCAAACCTTAACCAGACCGTCGACAGCACAACCTGGTATCTGGTGGGACTGGCATTACTGGGCGCAATAGCGTTCGTGATAATGGCCTACGTGATTATTCACCAAATCCGTTACAGCCTTGATCAAGCGGAAAAAGTCACTGGGGCTATCGCCGCCGGCGACCTGACGGTGGTAATTCCCGATGTAGGCGACGATGAAATCGGACAACTTCTCAGAAAGTTGGCGGAGATGCGCAAGAACTTACACAATCTAATCTCCGATATGCACAACGGCGTATTCCAACTTAATCGATATTCGGCGGACCTGTTAGAGGCCGCCGCGCAAGAATCGATTATCGCCAATAACGGTTACGAGGCAGCTTGCAGCATGGCGGCCACTATCGAACAGCTCTCGGTATCGCTCGAACAAGTCAACGGTAATGCGCTGGACGCCAAGCAGGTTGCGTTCGAATCAGGACAGCGCGCCGAGTCATCCACAAAAGTCATTAGCTCCACCGCCAAAGAGATGCAAAAAATTTCAGCCATTGTTGTAAATGCGGCCGACTACATTCGCAATCTGGAAGCAATCAGCTCGGAAATAACCAGTATTGTTGATGTGATTCACGGTGTCGCCGAACAAACCAATCTGCTTGCTCTGAACGCCGCGATTGAAGCCGCTCGAGCCGGCGAATACGGCCGAGGTTTCGCAGTGGTTGCAGACGAAGTAAGAACCCTTGCCGAGCGCACCAGCACATCCAGCGGTGAAATTAAATTAATGGTGGAAAAAATTCGTCAAGCCTCCAAAGCCGCCGTGCAGGCTATGGAAAGTGGTGTAACCGGCGTTGAATCCGGCGTGGCGCTTTCCAGCCAGGCGGGCCAATCGGTCAACGAAATTCTCGATGCCCAATACCGCGTCACATTGTCGGTAGACGGGATTAGTGGCGCACTGGGCCAGCAATCGGCTGCTACACGCGATATGGCTGATCGGGTGGAACAGATCTCGCAAAATGCCAATTCGCTGGCTAAAACTGTAGAGAAAACCAAGCAAAGCGCGGAACAATTGGCACAACAGGCGGCAAGCCTAGATAAGTTGGCAGCACGATTCAAATTGTAAGAAGACTGTGCTTTTCAGACGCAAACTTAAAATTTATCCAAGCTTGGGGCACTTGGATGCACGTTAATCTTAGCCTGCAAAACCTCAAACTGAAGAATCTCACTTAACCAACAATACCCGTCCCAGGAGGCTTCCATTTTCCAGAGCCATCGTTGGCCCGGCACCGCAACGCTCGATCAACCCTGCAAGTTGCTGCCCCAGCACTTCATGCCGTTGTTGTTCGCCCAACATCGCCTGTTTGATCTCCGCTCTCACCTCCGCCAAAGCCTGCTGCAAACCTTTCTGTAAGCCTTTCAACGCCGCTTTCTGCAAGGATGGCTGGATTTTTTTGTGCAAGAAAAACGGAATAAGCCAACTCAAGCCAATCAGCAACACGCTATGCACCGCAAAGTCAGTACCCAAATAAGCAGTGGCAGTGGCGTCGGCGGCACTGTGGTAGTAGCCGGAGAATACTTGATAGCCCACTGCGCCCATCGCCGCCAGAGGCAAGACAGTTTCGCAGATCGCGGTGAATTTCAACAGGAAACGCTGAGCGCCGTTGCCGGGCTGCAATAACGCCTGTCGGCCAGCCAATTCGGTTTGGGCGGTGAGATTTTTGTCGGTGTGCTCGCGCACATTTTGTAACGCGTTCTTCAAGGGCTTGCTGGGAATATTGGCTTGCGCGGCTTGCAACACCAATTCGTCCAGCAAATCGTTCAGGCGGTTCTGCGCCCAGTCGTCCCACAATTTGATGTCCGCTGTTTGGCCCAAGTTCTCCGCCCAGAATTGCGCGAGTTGCTTGATCGGCCAGGCTAGACCTTGTTGCAAGCTGGCTTCGGTATGCTGCCATAGTGCATCGAAGTTCTGCTGTAATTGCACGTAGTCTTGCGCGGAAAAATCCTCGGCCAGTTGTTGCAAGGTCTGCTTTAGGTGCTGGCGGCGCAATTGTTCGCTGCGCTGTTCCAATTGGGCGACGCTATGCTGTCCAGAGAGTTGCCGCAACTGCTCCAGCAATGCGGCGAACTCGTCGCCGTCCGGTTCGCTGCAACTGGTGCGAAAGATTAAAGGATCGGTAAAACCGGCCTTACCCAGCTGCTGTTTAAAATCGTCGTATTGCACCGACTGGCCACGATCCCACTGATTCATCACAAACAGCCAGGCGTGTTTCGCACCTTCCGCCAGCAGCAGCTGCCAGGCTTTGTTATCGCGGTAGCGCTCTGGGCTGACTACATAGAGTAAAGCGTCGATATGCGGCAGCCATTCCAGTACCAAACGTTTGTTGCCGAGTTCAACGCTGTCGAAATCCGGCATATCAATCCAGACGATATGGCTGTTTGCCGCATCGTTGTGCTGGCTGATCTTGATGCTGTCCAAGGGCAGCCCGGCCGGCAACTTGTTAATCGCCAGGCTTTGATGGTGATACAAGGTCACTTCCCGCGAAGTGGGGCGCTCGATGCCGGCCCGGGCAATGGCTTGCCCTGCCAAACGATTCAACAAACTGCTTTTACCGACACCGGTGCCGCCCATGAAGGCAACAATCAACGGTCTGCTATCCGGATCGGATTGACTCGCGGCAAAGAGGCTTTCCGTACTGCGTGCGTCTATCGTGGTCAATAATTGCGCCCGTTCCGCACTCAATCGGCCTTCGGCTTGCGCGGCTGCGGCCCATTGCCGGGCTTGAGTCAGCAATTCAGAGTAATCGTAAGCCATGTTTCTTCTCTTTCAGCGCCAGTTCCGCGGCGTGGCATTGTTGTTCGGAGATATTAAAGCGGGTGGGCGACAGCACGCCTTGCGGCAACAAATACAAGCGCTGTTTCAGGCAGGCCTCGAACAGCGCGGTTTTCACGGTATTGAGCTGATGCTGTTTTAATTCGGCTTCGACCTTATGCATGTAGCTGCCGATGGCGCTTTCGGCTAATAAGGACGTAATGGTCAGCATCAATGGGGTAATCACCAAATCATGAATACCGATACCGCCGGCCTGGATCGCCAGCAATAAAGCGCCGGCATCCGTGGTGACGCGGGTAGCGCGCAGGCTGTTCAAAACCATAGGCTGTTCTTGCAGTTTTACGTATAAACGCTGCGCCGAGGCTTCTACATCCTGTTGAAAATCGCTGTGATAATCCGTCACCGCCTGGCGATAAATCTGTAACAAATCGCCGCGTTTTTGTCTCAGCGCCATCGCGGTTTCTTTCCACCAGCGACTATCGGCCGGCTCGGTTTCGGTTTTCTCCAGCAAACGGTCGGCGATTTGAATCAACAGATGCTCGCCTAACTGATTCAGTACCCCGAGTTCCTGATTGGGATTGATAGGTGTGCCGCCGCCCAAGGCAAATAATTTACGAAACGGCCAGGTCATGGCCCTTCGGGTCTTGCCCAAGGCCTTGGCGATGCCGGGGATTTCCAGCAAGGTCAGCAGATTTAACAAAGCGTTTTGAAAGGTTTCGTAATGATGCGGATGGTTCAGATAATCGCGCTGGTACTCCTTAACTGCCTGCGCCAACGCTTGATCGACCAGGGTTTGCCAATGATGCTGAGCATGGTGCTCGGCGAACACCGGTTGTAGCCAGTCCAGCCAATAGCGGCTAAGTAATTGCTGCTGACGAGCGGCGTGTTTATGCCGGGTAACCTTTTTCGCCAGATCCGCGAATGCGTGCGCAGCCGACTGCGGCCAGCTCGGCACGGCCGGGGCTTTTTGGAATAATAAGGGCACCACGATAGGCAAAGTATCTTGCCGGGTTTGCAGCCACTTTTGCCGCAGCGAATCCAGAATCACCGGCTCGCTGCCTTCGTTAAGTTTATTCACGCAAATCAAGGTAGGCTGCTGGAAAACCTCGATGGCTTTCATCATTTCCCAAACCGATTGATCGGCGTATTTTTCTTTACTCACCACCAGTACCACGATGTCCGCCAGCGCGATGGTGCGGATCACGCCTTCCCGATAATCAG
Source organism: Methylomonas sp. 2F7 (assembly GCF_057126975.1). Taxonomy (NCBI): domain Bacteria; kingdom Pseudomonadati; phylum Pseudomonadota; class Gammaproteobacteria; order Methylococcales; family Methylococcaceae; genus Methylomonas; species Methylomonas sp. 2F7. The sequence continues at coordinate 1,511,362 of NZ_CP195203.1, read as the reverse complement.
CGGCGTCTATTGAATCGAAATCAGGCGTATCCCAGCAGACGCAAGCCGGCAACAAAGCCGAGGCGCCGGGGCTTGGACTCAAGGAATAGCAATCGTATCTTCCCGGCCGCAGCTCAGTTTGCTCCAAACGTTGAAAGCGGCCGAAATAATGTTGCATGCCGTCGCAGTCGTCGGGCGTCAGGCCGTGGCAAAAGCCTTGGGCCTGTACCGTGTAACCGGCCAGCGGACTCACGCCGGCGGCGTTGGCATCTAACAGCAGATTAACGACGGAACTTTTACCGGCCTGCGTCGGCCCGATCACGGCGATTTGCAGCGGAAAACCGGGGTTTTGGTCCAGCAGCTCGCCTTTGCGAATAAAGGCTTCGCCGTGCAACAATTGCTCTATACGTTGCTGATAATCCAGGTACTGGGGATTTTTTTTATCCAGCTGCTGTAGCACAGTTTGGTAACGCTGTTTGAGAAGTTGGATAAATTCCAGCATGTGGTAAGCTTGTGTTTTTAATTACCGAGTAATTTGGTTTGTTTGGTAACCCGCGTTGCAACCATTATAAATACAAAATTCGGGTTTGTTTATTTAGCCACTGGGGGGCTGCATCATGAAAAAAGCGTCAACTGTTTTGGTTTTTTTAACCTGTGCACTTTTGGCTGGTTGCAATAAAAGCAATCAAATCAACGGCAGCAGTTTAAAAACGGTCAATCGATCAATCAGTCAAATCAAGGAAAAATTGCCGCTAGACCAACGCATCGAGTTTGAAGTGTCTTTCTGGACCTTACGCGATGAAATCCGCAATAACAAGGAGTTTTTGGACGCTATCGATGGCAAGACACCGGAACAATTGGTGGAATCTGGCAAAGAGTTATTTGCCAAACGTAAAGCTGCCGGCAGCAAAGACTACGAAAAGTACGACAACTGGGACCAAATGATTTCCCAATACTCGCAAGAACGTATCGATCAAAACCGCAAGAAAACCCCTGACCAACGTGACAAAAACCCACCGGCACGGGTCGATTACAAAATGCACTCCATGTAATTTATCTGCGCACCGGGGCCGGCAGTTGTTTCTGTTCCACCAGAACCGCAACAAACTGGCTGGCCTCGCTGATGGTTTTCTCCATCACCTCGATCAATCTCGAAATATCCACACCAATTTCCATGAACTCGTGCCGCAGTGCAGCGATGGCATGGGCGTTCAGGTTGTGTTTTAAAAACAGCACCTGATCCTGAAACGCCGCCAATACCGGATGCATGCGGTTTTCCGCAGTTTGCAAGGCTTTTAACAACCGAGCGTATTGTTGCCGAGATTTTTTCAACTGCTGCTGGCTGCGCGCCTTCAAGGCCCGGTTGCTATATAAAGCCAGCTCGGCTTCCCATTCGTTGAACAGAGCCTCGCTAATCTCTTCCACTGCCTGAATCCTTTGACTGACTTGATCGGCCTTACCCTTGCATAGATCGTAGCGGCGCTTAAGCTGCTGATAGCGTTGTTCCATCGAACTATCCTGCACATTGACGATGCTTTTAAATTTATCCAGTGCATCGACGAATTGATCCCGGCTGTCCTTCAAGCTCTCGCAAGCCTGCCCAACCTGCATCACTACGATGTCGCGCTTTTGATGACCCAACAAGGACTCGCGGCTTTGGTAGTAAGCCTTGCGCAAACGTTTGTTCAGAATGGCTTTGATAAAATTAATCATGGTGGGACAGGAAACGGTCTTTATTAATCACTTTGATTTTGTAGTGTGCCTGGGCGGTGAAGCGTGGAAAAGCAGCGTCGAGTATGCCTTGTTGCTGTAAGCCCAGCAAACTCGCTTGCTCCGGAATCGCCGCCGATTTAACGATAATTAGCTCATCGGCGTTGATATAGCCAGCCAACCAGGCCGCCAAACTATCGGACGTTATATCCCAACTAGCGGCAATCCCGGCTTGATCTAATTGCTCGACTTGCGGAGACCAGATCAGCACCGGTTTGAGTTGCGACGCACAACGTATACTTTCCGCATCGGCGACGATTACAAACTCGGGCATTAGGCTCTGGATCAACAAGGCCATTTGCTGCATCGCCAGAATTGCCATCCGGTGTGCGGCGATATCGTCGAAACGCCATTGACTTTGCGCGATACGCACTTGTTCAGCAAACGGTCCGCCGCCGGGCACAATAACAATTGGGCCGGCGCGATTTGCGATTGCTGCCAAACAAGCGGGCAAGGCTGCTGTTTCCAGTAAGCTGCCGCCCAGCTTGATCACACAAGTCATGCGCTGAATTGTTTGAGCAACTGCAATAAGGCGGCGGCCTTGTCGAAGCATTCCTGATATTCTTCGTCCAGCACCGAGTCGTTGACAATGCCACCACCCGCCCAAAAACGTATCGTGCCGTGATTGTGGACCAGAGTACGAATCGCGATATTGGTATCCATATTGCCGTCAAAGCCTATATAACCAATTGCACCGCAATAGATGCCGCGCCGATGCGGTTCCAACTCCTCGATGATCTCCATCGCGCGGATCTTCGGCGCGCCGGTAATCGAGCCACCCGGGAAACAGCTGCGCAATAAATCGATGGCATGTTGACCGGCGGCAAGCTGGCCCGTGACGGTGCTTACCAAATGATGTACGGTGGTATAGCTTTCTACCGAGAACAGACTAGGCACCCATACCGAACCCTTCTTGCAGCTTTTGCCCAAATCGTTGCGCAACAGATCGACGATCATCACATTCTCAGCCCGGTCTTTGGTGCTGGATACTAAGTCTTCGATCTGCGCCTGATCTTCTTCCCAGTCGCTTCGACGCGGCCTGGTACCTTTGATGGGTTTGGTTTCCACCGCGCCGTCGGTAACTTTTAAAAAGCGTTCCGGCGAAGAACTTAAAACCTGCACATCCGGGAAATTGAGATAGGCACTAAAAGGTGCGGCGTTGATCTGCCGCAATACTTGATAAGCTTGCCAGGGGTCGCCCTGACAAGGGCTTTCGAAGCGCTGGGTCAAATTAATCTGATAACAATCGCCCTCTTTCAAATAATGTTTGATACGCCGAAAAGCCGTGGTGTAAGCATCTTTGTCCATATTGGCAACCGGCGCGTGCAGCACTTTAAATTCCGCAGTGTCAGCCGGTTTAGAAATCGCGCTGAATTCGGCGATTAGTCTTTGCTGCTCGCTTTCCGGTAAATCGATACTGACCAACCAGCTTTGCCGACGCTGATGATCGACAATCACCGCCCAGCGGTAAATGCCCACCGCCATTTCCGGCAGTTGTTCGGCGTCGGCGGCCATAGCCGGCAGTCGCTCTATGCGTCTGGCAAGATCGTAAGCAAAATAACCGATGGCCCCACCGTTGAACGGCAAACCGTCCACACTGGCCAACGGCACACCTAATTGCTGTTTCAATAACTCGAAAGGATCCTCCGCGCTTTCGCTAATCACGCCATCGCGCTCGATAAGGGTAATATTGCCACGCGTTTGCAGGGTTGCGATTGGGGCGTAGGCGATGATGTCGAACCTATCCTGCTTGCTATGCGGCTGGGTGCTATCCAGAAATACTGCCCAAGGCTGCTGCGCCAGCGGGGCAAATAATGTTGCACTGTCTTGAAAATAAGGCAGCGATTGTTTGATGGGTTTTGCTAAAGGCATTAAGGGGTGCTGTTAAACGGCCGGAATGTGCCGCAAGGACATGATTTGCAATACACCGATTTTACCCCAGCCACCGGCTTTAACCAAACCGGCCGGCAAGATAAGCCACGGCGGCGGCCGGCGCGCAGTCGGCAGCATCAATACCATTGGTTTTAGGGGTTGATGACAGCAAATCGTTAAAGTCCAGATACTCAACTCCCAAATCTCGAGCAATGTCCCGCGCCAAAAATCGGCCGACGCCAGCACCGACAAATTGGATTGCCGAGCGCGATTTTGCCTTTTGCAACTGCCTGACACACGCCTGACTAATTTTGTGATGTTGCTTGGCTTTAAGCTGCTCGGCAAATGCCGCCCAGAGTGCGTGATCGCTCTCACTGAACTCGTAACCGGTCAGTCGCGACAAGCGCCGGGCGCTGGCCGAAACCGACTTTTCCGCGCCATCGGCGGTATCGCTCTGATCGTGAGCTTCGTTTAAATCGCCGGTCAAGCGATACACATCGGCCATTGTCGCAAAATACTCGGCCATCAAGCCCATTTGTTGACCGTTGAATTCCGCTTCTTGCGCAATTGCCATTACCGCCGTGCGGACAATGCCGGTATACACTAGCTCGCCGCAGACCAAGCGCTGATAGTCGGTAAAGCCTTGGACTTTGAGCTGATGATTTTCGACCAGCAAAATATCGGTAGTGGTACTGCCTATATCCACAAATAAGGCATTTGGCAGGCGCTTTGCCACCAGTAACAAGCTGGCTAACCAGTTAGCGGAGGCGATGTCCATGCAATCGGCCGACTGAATTTGCGCTGCCGGCAAAAAGCCGCGCAAGCCGGCAAATACAGATACCCTCTCGGCGTTGAAATGCTCGCAAACTGCCTGAACGATAGCATTGACCCCCTGCTCGCGACTGGTAAAACAATCCACTAGCTCGCCGGTCATCGTCACGGCATGCTGGCAAGCTTGCAAATCGAATTGGCCGGCTAAATCGGCCAAGGTACCATGCAAGAAATCCACGCCCTTCCATAGCGGACAAGCCTGCTGAGCAACTGCCTGGACATGCCCGGACTCATCGAGCAACGCCAATTTGACGTGCGCACCGCCAATGTCCCAACCTGCAATCTGTTTGTTCATTCTGCTTTTTAATTGATACTGATTTGAACCGTTTCATTTCGACAGGCCTGCAACACCGGGTCGGCATGCCGCAGGCGCAAAACCTGTTCGGCGACGTTGATGCCGGTCGCTTGCTGGATACCGGCAAAGGAACTGGTCAAACGCGGATTGATTTCCAAAACTAATGGACCTAATTCGGCGTTCTCGATAACATCAATACCAACATAGCCCCACAAGCCAGGCATGGCTTCGGCGATTTGCTTTATCAGCTTATGATAAAAATCCAGCTTATCGGTTTGCATATTGACTAAACAGCCTTGCAAACTGAATCTGCCTTGCTCCAAAACGATTTCCTGGTGGTTGTAGCAGATAAGCCAGGCTTGACCATGCTTGAACAAACAAGACAAACTGGCGGCCTGACCGTTGGTATAGGGTTGTAAAACGTAATGTTGCGGCTCACTCAATCCGGCAACGGCGGTTGCCAACTGCTCGGCTTTAATTACAAAACTATCCATGCAACCAACGCCGTCGGCGATTTTCACTACGACATTATCGTCTGGGCCATCCATCCCCTGACCAAGTAAACGAGTTTCCACCATCGGAATTGCCCGTTTTACCAGCACTTGGTAGGTCGCAAATTTATCGGCACAGATTGCCAGCGTCGCTGGGTTGGATAATAAAACCTCGACGTTCGCGGCAATAGCAAGCTCGGCTAAGCTTTGCAAAACACCGTCAGTTTCCGGCGCGATTGGCCAAAACAAATCGGTTTCATAAAGTAAATCCCGCAGCAGCGCAAAGATGTCGCCATTGGCATTTACTCTTACAATTTCCACTTGCGTCAGCATATCCGGTCTGGCACAACGTTCGTCAAGCGGTATGCATAGCTGAATATTTTCCAGACACTTCAGTTCGGCGATTAAAGCCTGTAACATCATCGCGCCTTCCGTCGCCAACGAAGCAGGCAATGCCTGTCCGACCAAACCGCCGCCGGTAATATATTCAAATACTAGAATTTTCAATTCTAAAACTCGCTTGGCCTATGCAGATTATTCCAGTCATTGATTTGAAAGACGGCCTGGTGGTCCATGCCGCAGGAGGCGACCGCAGTCGTTATCAACCCGTACATCACACTTCCTCACTATGCGATAGCAGCGTGATAACCGAGGTCGTGACCCATTTTTTAAAGCTGCATCCATTTCAAACGTTTTATATTGCAGACCTAGATGCTATTGGCAGCAACGGCAATCACAACAATGCCATCGACGTCTTGCTTAGCCAATATCCAAACAAGGAGTTTTGGCTGGATAACGGCAGCAGCCCCCAAACCGTATCTATGGCCACTCAACCCAGCAAGTGCAAACCGGTCATCGGTACCGAATCGCAAATACTGCCAGTTTCTTTAAAAAACACCGATCTCATCCTGTCGCTGGATTTTAAACATAACCAGGCTTTAGGTCATCCGAGTTGGCTTGAAAGTCCTGAACTGTGGCCGGACAACGTTGTGGTGATGACTTTGGATTTGGTAGGCAGCAATAAGGGCCCGGACTTTGCAAAACTCAGCCGGCTTTGCAAGGATCATCCCGATAAACATTTTGTCGCCGCTGGTGGGGTCCGGGACGTTACAGATCTCATGCGACTAGAAACTATCGGCATTGCCGCTGTGCTATTGGCCAGCGCCCTGCATAACGGCAGTATCGACGCCGTCGCACTGGAAAAATTTAGGCAAAAAAATACCCCGGCAAGCCGGGGTATCTTCGACAGCCTTTGAAACTAAAAACTTAAACGTTGTTAGCAGCAAATGGGTGTTTTGCACCAGATTTAGCAGCAACTACTTCTTTAGCAGTTGGAGTGCCGGCAACAGCGCGAGCGATTGCTTCTTTGGTAGCTTTGTAGTTGAATTCTTCGATTTTTGCATCGTCTTCAGCCAACCAGTGGATGAAAACACCTACAGAAATGAACAAATCGTCAGCTTCATCAGCAGGAATAGTGCCGTCTTCAACGGAATCAGCAACCGCCATAGCAACAGCGCGTTGAGCTGGTCCAAACATTTGAACGGCTTGTTTTGCACCTTTGATGGTTACTTTGTTGAACAGGATGGTTGCTGGTTTAACCAACAGGTTAGGAGCAACAACAGCCAACAGAGTTGAAAAACCGTCTTTGTTGTTTGTCAAAGCGTTTGCGAAAGCAGTTTCAGCTGCTGAGCCGCGTGGGCCGATGATCAAATCGATGTGAGCAATTTCGTTGCCTTCACCAACCAAAGATTCGCCAACGCGCAAGTTATTGATTTTTGCCATTTTAAATTTATCCCCTAAAGATAAGATTGAACCAAAAAAATAGACACTTTCGTGTCTCAAGATTGTAGTTTCTGCTTAGTTCCCTCTATAACCCACCGGTTCCTTCACCGATAAGTTGTTCCAGAAGCACCACCAGTACTGTCGCTACAGTTATGTCAGCTGTTGTACCCGGATTGATCCTTTGTGCCTTAAAAGCTTTGTCCAGATCATACAATACTGGCAAAAGCTCTTCAGGCTCACAAGCTGTTTGCATTGCTCTATCGAGCTTTTGCATCTCAGCCTTGATCCACTCTGAATACCGCTCTCCATACTTCCGCTCAATATGACTATCGGGATATTGAGCCAACATTGCGGCAAAAACCGCTAACGCCGCCCAAGCACAATCGCCAGACAAAACGAAAGCACGATTATATCGTAAAACGCCGAAATCAAAAACGTCTTTAAAAATAGTTGCGTATTGCAGCGCGATTCTATCCCTGTCGGCGGCGAATGCCATGGCTTCCGTCAGCGTCACATCGGCGGGTTTCTGAACATCGTGTTGCGCGGAATCGCCCAAGCCGGCCGGAGCGGCCAAGGTGACAGCTTTAAAGACCCAATCGGCATCCCCGCGGCTGGTATTTTCCAATAATTGCCGTAAACCATCGCGCAAGTTCTCGCCGGATGCCAGCTTAGCAGCGACTTGCAACAAGGGTGCACACAACAGAATAATGCCCAAATTGGTATTGCACGCCACTGCTTCTCGGGTTGCCTTGACGGCGTAATAAATTTTTTCGCCCAAGCCGTATTCCGGATTGGTGATCGGCTCGCTACTGACGCGAGCACTGACGCGGAAATCTTCGACCGTCATATCGTCTGCGGCACTATAAACGCTGACATTGCCTGGCTTGAACGCTTGCAGCTCGATTTCACAGGCTTGCAGGTAAACGTCCATCAATTGCTGCCGACTCAGCATACTTGGTCCTGTACACAATAACGATCAATTAAATCGGCCACCAGGCATTCGGCGATATTAATATCGCAAACGCTTTGCAAGCCTTTCCAGGCCGGCACGCTGTTTACTTCAATCACCCGATAATCACCTTCGACATCCTGGATCACGTCCACACCGGCGTAATCCATTTTTAACGCGGCGACTGCAGCAATCGCCAGTTCTGCCAAATCGGGTTCCAGTTCAATACATTCGCAAGACGCGCCTCTGGCTACATTATTCAGCCAGGAAATTCCGCGCCGACGCATCGCAGCGACCGCCCTGCCGTTAATCACGAACACCCGAACATCGGAATAACCGTCGCCCGCGCATTCGACAAAGCGCTGCAAATAATAAATACCGCGACTGCTGGTCAACCACAACAAATCGGTGGATTTTTCGATACGCCGAATGCCCTCGCCTTGCGAACCGAATAAGGGCTTACTGATTAGATAATAGCCTTCACGTAACTGTTGCTCAGCAATTACCAATGCTGCGTCACGATCCCGCAACACCCAGGTCTGTGCGGTTGCCAAGCCAACGTGTTGCAATAAAAAACTGGTCATACCCTTATCGACGCTACGCTCGATCGCGCCGGCATCGTTATATACCGGCACCCCCAGTATCTTTAAGGCGTGCAAGACATCCAAATAAAACACCACCTCTTCCAGTGAACCGCCGGGCACGCCGCGCACGAATACCGCCGACGGCAATTCTTGCTCAAAACCCGGCATTAAAATGGGTAAATCGGCGACCGTTAACTGCAATTTGCAGGCAGTCAGCGATACATAGTCGGCGGCATAACCGCGCTCGGCAAAAGCCAAGCACAACTGCTTGCCATGCCAACCGGGATCATCGGTAATTATTGCAATTCGGCGCAAGGGAAGTGTGTCGAAAAAGTTAGCGATACAAGCTAACCGACCCTGCGCGGCAAGGCCAGTCAGATGTGGAAAAGAGTTAGAGCGAATTAAGCCCCGAACGAAAGGTCAAGCAAGGCATTGTCCAATTTACCGGCGCGGAAACTTTTGCCGGATTCGACCGCGGTGACGATAACGCTGGCAGGGCTGAACAACATCGCATCCACTTTGAAGAAATCATATTCGTAGGCTTTGAAAATTTCAGCAAACGGCTTGCCGTAATCTTTTGATGTCGAACTTGGCAATTCCTTAGCCAATTTTTCCGCCGCGTCATCACTGCCTTTCACGAACAAATGCACTTGGCCGGCAAACAAAATCGCGTCATTGGTACGCCCCATCGCTTTAACAAAGTTAGGATGCGGAGGACAAATCGGCGCACTGCCGGAACCGTCGACGATGTTTTCCAACGGGAAATGCAATGCATGGGCTTTGTGCATTGCCACTTCCAACACCCGGCCGACTACTTGTACGCCGCCAGCCAGACTGCTGGTTGGCGTAACGATGATGGTCAGATTGGCTGGCGATACGCCACAAGCCGCCGCGACTTTCTCGACGATTTCCACCGGTGGTAACGCATCGTTTTCGATGACTAAAGCGGTTTGTTCCGCGCTATCGCGGTATTCCAATTCCTTATAAAGCTCTTCCACCGGCTCGACCGCACCATCCTTGACTTTGGTGGCCATCGCCCGCGCCGGACCTGAACCCAGAGCATAATATTTGCCATGCGACAAACTCCAACCCGCATATTGACTACCCAGGCAAGACAGCACCGGGTTGCTCGCATGTACGTTAATGGTCAGCGGCCAGTGGGTGGTGTACGGGCTTTGCGAGATCGTCGCGGTACCCAAACCGCCCATGCAGATTTCGGTGATAATCCGTCCGGCTTCCAAACCGCCCGGCACTTTGATACCGGCATCAATGATCGTGCAGCCGTTTTCCAGCTTTTCGATACCCAACCGTAATTTATCCGCGTTATCCAGCAGTTGTTGAACCAAGGGCTGGGAAAATTTATTGACGCTTGCCTGGTATTGCATGAGTTTTAAAGACCTGTTTCCAAAAGATTTGCAAGGATGCGTTGTTGGCGATGCAGATTATCCAGCACCTGCCCCGAGTTTTTTCCGGTGGCAATAATACTGCATATCGGCTCACCTGTGGCAACAATTGCGCCGGAATTAGGCCTGTCCACTGCCCATATCGGCCATGCCAGTCGCTCGGGAATCGTGACTTTTTTTTGCGCATAAATTATTTGATAAGCATTCGGCTCCTTCGATAATTCGACACTATCGTCCAGCCGGTTTTGACAAGCGTGTAGATGTTTCAAGAGCAGCGATTTACCATAAAGCTGGGCGCTAGCGGAAATCCGCGCGTTGATTTCCAACACGTAACATGTGCCGTCACGCAGGATAAAATCCAAGCTGTTTAAACCGCGCAATCCATACGCATTAACAAGCTTATCCAACCAGTCGGCAATATCAGTCTGAATAGACATAGAAACCTGGGCATGGCTGACAATCCCCTGAAACAGAAACGATTGCCCGCCATCCGAATTTACAGTCCATTGCTCGTTAAAACCGATCAGTTCAACCCCATCACGACTCGCCGCAAACAACACGGACATTGAACGGCCTTCGATATAGCGCTGCCAATAGCCGTCGGCAAACTCGTCATTATTACAGAGTCTAATCCCCAAGCCGCCCTCGCCGCGCCAAGGCTTTAACAACCAGTCAAAACCATCCTCAGGCTTCGTAAACACCACCGGCGGATGCGGAATTGACAACGAATCGAGTCTGGCAAAAAAATCACGCTTGTCCTGGACCCGTTGAAAAATAGCTGCAGAATTCCCAATAATCCGCCAATCCTTTTCCAGACTGCTCAAGGTTTCCGGGTAAGTTTCCAAACCACTGCCGAATAACAATTCGGTTAAGCCGTAAATCTTCCGAACCGCTGCCACTGCACCCCTAACATCATCCCAGGCCAGTGAAGCCACCTGATATGTCTGCTTTGCCATTTGCCGAGTATCGCTATCGGCAAAGCAATCGATAGCCACCACTTCGAATCCGGAGTCGACGCACATTTGCACCAACATCCGCGCCGATTTGGCAATTACTAACAAACACTTAGGTACTAAACAAGATTCCATTCGGCTGCGACATGAAAGTGGAACGGCAAAAAACGCTGGATTTTAAAATATTTTCTGTAATAATACGCGGCTGTTGGAGAGCTGGCTGAGCGGTCGAAAGCGGCGGTCTTGAAAACCGTTGAAGGTTTATCCCTTCCTGGGGTTCGAATCCCTAGCTCTCCGCCATTATATATGGTTAAGGCCTTGATAAATAACGATTTATCAAGGCCTTAATTTTTTCTACCCTACTCCCTAACCTACTTTTGATTCTAATAACCATCACTGATTCCATTGCAGTGGGCGTTATTTGATAAAGAACCATTATCAGCCATTTGTCGACTCCGCGCATGATCTGAGGCAAAGCTGGAAAAGATATTTGCATCCTGCCATAACAAAGTCACAGCTACGACATCAGCAAACCAGCCTTAGCCTTATTTCAGTCTTTTAACTCATTTGATTGGGCTCAATACGCATTTTTGTGTAGGGAGCCTTCAATGGCGATTAAACAATGCCTCGCTTGCGGCCAGTCTTTTCAACCACGTCCACAGGTTCCACTGCAAACCTATTGCTCAGCGCCTTCATGCCAAAAGCATCGTAAACGACAATGGCACCGCAACAAACTGCAAACAGACCCTGATTATCAAGAGAACCAACAACGGGCTCAACAATCGTGGATAGAACGCAATCCCGATTATTGGCGTCAATACCGTGAATCTCATCCAAAGTATGTTGATCGTAATCGTACATTGCAACGGACACGCAACGCCAAAGCCAAGAATAATCGAGTTGCAAATATGGACGCGTCAATTCCAGCGCAACTGCTGCCTTCCGGGATTTACAGACTAAGTTTGGTGACGGAAACCAATATTGCAAAGATGGACGTTTGGACCGTAGAGATTACGGTACATGCTTGCGAATGTCGGCCATAAGCCAGTGTTGCAAATAGATGACTTGATCGGCAAACCAATCTGATTCTTATACCGTATTGTCAGTTCGCTCTTGGTAAACCCTGGATTTAGCTGTCCCCGCTTAGAAGATAGCCCAGGCCCACCAGTGCCTTATCGAGAGCCTAATTTTCATGCGAACGGGGATCATCAGGTTTGATAAATCAAATTGAATCCAATGAAGACCGACTAGAAACGCTCAACAAATTGCGAGCGGTGGAATATGTGCGGATGTCGACCGAGCACCAGCAGTACTCCACAGAAAATCAGTCTGACAAAATCCGCGAATACGCCGCTTGTCATGGTATTGAGATCATCCGAACCTACACCGATGCGGGTAAAAGTGGTTTGCGCATCGATGGCCGAGCTTCATTACAGCAGCTGTTGAAAGATGTTGAAAGCGGATCTGCCAACTTTTCAATAATTTTGGTTTATGACGTTAGTCGCTGGGGACGATTCCAGGATGCTGATGAGAGCGCTTACTATGAATATCGGTGCCGGAAAGCTGGTATTCAAGTTACTTACTGTGCCGAACAGTTTGAAAACGACGGTTCTCCTGTTTCCACCATTGTCAAAGGCGTCAAACGGGCTATGGCGGGTGAATACAGCCGAGAATTGTCGGCTAAGGTTTTCGCCGGGCAGTCTCGACTGATTGAGCTCGGTTTTCGTCAAGGTGGCCCTGCTGGATATGGCCTCCGCCGGGTATTACTCGATCAAAACGGTTCCATTAAAGCCGAACTGGCCAGAGGCGAACATAAAAGCCTGCAAACCGACCGTGTCATCCTCATGCCTGGTCCCGAGGCGGAAATCCGCACCGTCAATTTGATGTATCACTGGTTCATCGAGGATGGACTGGTCGAGTCCGAAATTGCCGAACGCTTGAACGGCATGGAAATACATACTGACCTGGACCGGCAGTGGACTCGCGCAACGGTGCAAGAGATCCTGACCAACGAAAAATACATTGGTAACAATGTCTATAACCGCATTTCCTTCAAGTTCAAAAAGCTGCGAGTGGTTAATCCGTCTGATATGTGGATCAAAAAAGAAGGCGCATTCGAACCTATCGTACCGCCTGAACTGTTTTACACCGCGCAAGGAATCATTCGAGCCAGAGTTCACCGATATACCGACAAGGAATTAATCGAGCGTCTGCGAGGGCTTTACCAGCGCAGAGGATTTCTGTCGGGATTGATCATCAACGAATCCGAAGGCATGCCATCCACGTCCGTTTACGCGCATCGTTTCGGCAGCCTGGTGCGAGCCTATCAAATGGTCGGTTTCACACCCGATCGGGACTATCGGTATCTGGAGATCAACCAATTCCTCCGTCGTTTTCACCCAGAAACCGTCAATGAAACTGAACGCCAGATCATGGCATTAGGCGGCACCGTCAAACGCGACGCTGGCACGGATCTGCTGCAAGTCAATGATGAATTCTGTGTTTCCATAGTATTGGCGCGTTGCCAGAGTACCGAGAGTGGTCATCATCATTGGAAAGTCCGGTTTGACACAAGCTTGGCCCCAGACATTACCGTGGCGGTTCGCCTTGATGAGACAAATCATGCCGCGCTCGATTACTACCTATTACCGCGACTGGATTTCGATCAACCGCGGATCCGCCTTGCCGAACACAATCCCATAGAATTCGAAAGCTACCGCTTCGACAGTTTGGACTATCTGTACGGTATGGCAGAACACACACGCTTGAGGAGAGCAGCATGACCGAAACAATCAAGACTGGCCAAATGCAAATGATCCCAATTAACTTGATTGATGTCCTTAATCCAAGAGAAAGAAACAAGCGTGTTTTCGAAGAGATCGTCACCAACATCCAAACTATCGGGCTCAAGAAGCCAATCACTGTGACGCCCCGCTCCACCCCGGACGGGACTGACCGTTACCTTTTAGTGTGTGGTGAAGGCCGAATGAAGGCATTTCATGCTTTGGGTGAAACAACAATTCCTGCCCTGGTTATTGAAGTCAGTGACGAAAATGCATTCATCATGAGTTTGACCGAAAATATCGCTCGCCTGTCCGGCGTCAATTATCTTTTCCGGTTTAACGTCAATTACCCTGGCCGGTTTTTGTTAAAAATAATGGGTTATTTTTTTACACGCTGTTTTTTCCGATAGCTTTCTCCTTCGATTTCAATAATGGTGGCGTGGTGGATAATGCGGTCAATCGCTGCAACCGTCATCATGGTGTCTGGAAAGATGTGATCCCATTGACTGAAGGGCTGGTTTGACGTGATGATCAAGCTGCCACTTTCATACCGATGGGCAATGAATTCAAAGAGCACTTGGGTTTCTGCATCGGTCTTTTTGACATAGCCAATATCATCCACAATCAGCACTTGATATTTATCCAGGCGTGTCATCGCGGTCATTAAGTCCAGGTCCCGCTTGGCTTGCTGCAAGCTTTGCACCAGTGCCACCGCTGAGAACCATTTCACACGGACGTTTTGTTCGATGAGTTGATGGGCAATAGCGGCGGCAATGTGCGATTTACCGACACCCGACGGGCCGATCAATAAGACGTTACCGGCACGATGAGCCCAGTCCGTATGATCTTTCAAGGCGGCAATCTGTTGCTGCACGGCGGTGCTGAGTTCTGCCTGATTCAAGTTAGCGAAGCTTTTCCCCGCCGGTAAACCCGCTTCTCGAGTCCATTTTTGCACGCGTTTTTGATAACGATCAGCCGCTTCCTGTTCACACAACCCCGACAAATAGCGGACATGGCCATAGCCTTTGGCAAGCGCCTGTTCTTGATGACTTTGATAATGGCGGATAAAGGTAGGCAGTCTGAGCTGCTTGAGCAATAACTCGATGGTTTCAGGCATAACCGACCTCCGGTTGATGCCAACTACCCTGTAACAGATGATCATAGCTGCCTAAGTCATGTTGCCGCGCGGGTATCGAAGGCACAGGGTGCTGACCTAAATAACGTTCCTGTAAGGCCTTAAGGCTGGGCAGTGGCTGATGTTGTTCGATAGTCGTCAGCAACTCATGGCCCAAACGTTCTTCGCAATCATGATCCATAGCGATTCTCAGTACGCCCACCATCCATTTACAGGCCTCTCGGGCATCTAATTGTCGGTCACTATGCAGCCATAACTGGCGATAAATGTCGGTGGGTAACAAATCATCACGGAATTGTAAAAACCGGAAGGCCTGTGGTTTGGCAGACAAACTATGGATAAGATGCCGGTAATCAATGCGTCGCGCACGTTCTTGACCGGCTTTCGGATAAATACGCGGGAGTGTTGCGGTTAAGGCTTGGCCGACAAACATGACCAAGCGATCATGGTATACATGCACCCGGACGTGCTCGCCAATCAGCCGTGAAGGCACGGTATACAACACGCGTTTAATTTCTACGGTACTGCTTCTCGTCACCTTCAGGCTGAGCTCGCTATAATCCATAAATCGCCCACCCGGCAAGGGCTGTAAGGCTAATTGCTCTTCTCTAAACCGGGCTTGGCACCGTCTATTTAACCGTTCAGACACGTGATCAAGAAAGGCTTGATAGGCTTTGATGTCAGCAAAATCGCTACTCCCTCTGAGCTTTAAGGCTTGATCCAGGCGATGCTTGAAGGACCCATGAGCACATTCAATAGCGCCATTCTCATGGCTGACGCCGCAGTTATTGCGGGTGGCCCGTAATCGATAATGCGTACAGAGCGCCTCATAAGACTGGGTGAGTGTCTGCTCATCTCGATGGTTATTAAACGCCGCACTTAAACTGTCAGTACGATGCTCAAGTGGACTGCCGCCGGCCAGCATTAATGCTGACTGCAGGCCATCGGCCAAGGCCGAATAACTTTCACCGCCCAACACAATCTGCACATACCGCCAGCCACTGTAGGCAAAGCGGAACTGGTACAACAGATGCGTAAAGACTTTGCCCTGGAGGGTGATGGTCGTGTTCGGATGACTGAAGTCCGATAAGCCTTGCTGACCGGCAGGCACTGACTGGCGAAAGATCACCACTTTCTCAGGGCCTTGGGTGGCTTTCCAGTGTTTGACGCGGCGCTGCAGAGTACGCAAGACACTGAAGGGAAATTGCCCAGCATGCTCATCTTCCAGATATTCCCAAAGCGTCAAGCCGGTGAGCTGCGATTCTTTTTCTAACAGAGGCACCAATTCCTTTTGCCAAATAGATTCCAAAGGATCTTCACGCGTTCGCCAATGGCGTTCACCCGGAATTGATACGCGCTCCCCTTTTTCTATCCTGCGGCCAGACCGTTCAGAAATAGCTGCCTGCGCCGCCGCGGTTTGCTGGCTTTGGCCTCGTTGACGTTTGCTCATATATAAACTCTCTTGATGTCGAGTGATACGTTTTCCAGGCAAGAGTGAGCTCCCTATCAAAGTGAAACTCACCGTTGTCCTTGGTATCAGTCAACCGGTCAAGATAGTTGTCGTCAAACCGGACAGGGTAATTGTCGCCGAACACTCGCCGCCATTATCGACCGTTAGAGTTATTGGCAGGTATTCAGCAGCTTCACGAACAGGGATACGACAAAAAAGTCATAGCCCAAAAAACCGGACTCTGCGTCGAGTATGTCCACGGCATACTCACCTTGCTGATGAAAGGCGAAGAACGTTTGTTGGTTGCCGTGGAAAAAGGAAAAATTCCATTGAATGCTGCCTTATCCATTGTCGGCGCGGGTGATGACGATCAAGCCATCCAGGCCGCCCTACAGGAAGCTTACGAGACTGGAAAACTACGCGGAAAACAATTGATACAGGCGCGACGAGTTATCGAACGCCGACAAACGTTAGGACCATCGGTTGCCAAAGGTACGCCGCGAAAAGCGCAAGATGTCACGACCGCAAGTTTGGTCAGAGTCTACCAAAAGGAAGTCGACCGCCAAAAACTGGTCGTTAAAAAGGCCCAGTTGACTCAACAACGCTTGTTGTTTGTCGTCAGTGCCCTCCGAGAATTATTTGCCGATGAGAATTTCTCGACTCTTCTGCGCGCAGAGGGCTTGGACTCTCTGCCGAAATATCTCGCTGAACGCGTCTTGTCGGGAGGTCGCACGATATGACTAATATACCTCTGGGATTCAGTCTCGAACCAATTTCAGTGCTCGTAGATAAGATTCTGCCCTCACGCAGAACGCCTACTGGCGTTACCACCTCGCGAAAATATTTGCAGATACGCACATCGATCCAGGAAATTGGACTGATTGAGCCTCTATCGGTCGGACCTGCCGATGCTAAAACCGACCAGCTCATTTTACTGGATGGCCACATCCGGCTGATAGCATTGCAGGAGTTGGGATATCTCGAGATTCCATGTCTGATTGCTACTGATGACGAGAGTTACACGTATAACAGTCGCATCAACCGTTTGTCGACGATACAGGAACATCACATGATTCGCCGCGCTATCGAACGGGGTGTCACCCCAGAACGGCTGGCCAAGGCGCTCAGTGTCGATCCCCGCACCATTGAGCGCAAGGCGGCGTTATTGGAAGGCATATGCCCCGAGGCAGCAGAACTGTTTGAAAGATCACCAGTTCCCAACGGATTTGTCACGGGTGTTGCGAAAAATGAAACCGACCCGCCAACTCGAATGTGTCGAGCTCATGATATCAGCCAATACTATCACTATAAATTATGCTGAAGCACTGTTAGTCGCCACTCCGTCATCAATGCTTTGTTCCAGCCATTTGGCAAATACAGACCAGCGCTCGGCGAATGTGCCGCTCGTGGCGAAGGCCTTGCCGGATTAATGGGCGCAGGTTTTGCCGGCACGGGTCAGGTTGCGACTGCCCAGGCCGAGATTGCGTCCTTGTTTTCGAGCCGCCATCAATGGTTTTGGCGCTTGGTTATCAAGAAGACTGACACACGCGTCTGGGTCAGTCTGGTTTACTTGGTATTTGTCAGGTTGATCGATTGACATGGTTAACCTCCAGAAAAAAGTGGGCAACAGACTCCCTTGTCCAAAGCGGACTGGGACTGAACGCACTTACAAATTCATGCGCATCAGCCGTCGGCTTTGAACAAGGGAGCCGGGGTGGCCTTGGTAAAACGGTTTTCTCTTTCGTCATGAGCGGGGGACCCCGGCTCCAACCCCACTTGGGTATACAAGGCCAAACTCATGACGATGAGTGTTGACGCACGGGTTGCCTACCCGGCGAAGGTGTATACCCAGTGTGAGGTGCGCGGCTTATGACTCGCTGCGCGGGCGAGTAATTGGTGTCGGTCGGTGACGAACTCGGGGTGCTGGCCAGACGCATTCAGCGTCCAACTGCGACGCTAAACTCGGCCCCTTACACATTCGAGACAGACTGACCCGGCAAAACCCGCGACTATTGCGCAGGTATCCGGTTGATTTACTTAATGGAAATGCTTGAATCCCGTTCTGTTTCTGTTTTTTAGAAACGGCGAAACAGCGGGATTGGGCTTTTACCTGAGAGCGTTTTTTTGAACGACCGGGTATGACATGGAAGGGAATCCGGATCGAATCCACATGACTGAGCCAACTGCTTCGCCGGCAAAAGCGTCCGCCGGTGGCACAGTCCGATCAGAAAACGGGAGGTCGGGATTCTTTAGAGACATTCAACCGCCTTGCTCTGGTGGTCAGGCAGTCGCCTGACGCCGATCCAGATGGAGACGATTGATTTGAAACCATAGCTGTAACGATTGCCACTACTGAATCGATCAAACGACCTTTCAGTATCCATTTTGCGGAACCGGGGTTCCAGGCAAAATTTCTGCGCACCTGCACACGCGCAACGGCAACACCACCTTTCGAAATTCTACTCGCGCGGTCTAATGGTTAGCGCCATCAAAGGCGCTTTTGATTACTCAGCGATCGGCAGACGATCGTTGATGGATTTTTAAATTGCTTCAGTATCGACAGCGACCGTGCCTTTCATCAAGGCGCATTTTCCCTGCCGACCCAGAAAGAGCATTTTTAACGCCCCATCTGCACCCAAAAATATATTTAATAGTGGACGCGTCACCTAAGGCGCTCGGCCACATGCTGCCAACGGCTTCATGCCATCCCGATACAGGGACAATCAGTTGGTTTTGCTCCCTATTTCAACTGCTGAGCCAACAGATCTATGAAAATTTCGTCCTGAAAAATTCTACGTGCGGGGCTATTTTGGGGTTGAAATTGAGCTGCTGTCAAATTATTTTTTCATTTTATTTCAATCGGTTAAAAGGAAAAAACAGGCTGGACGGCGTTGGATTTTACTGGGCAATTCAGATTCAAAAACATGAATGATTTTTGCACCAACCGCCATTGAAAATTGGGGTGACGCCAAGATCGATTAAATCGATTTCCTCACGAAACAGACCTCGATGATCTGAAAGCTGATTTATAGACATCGTCTGCGAGTAATACCGGTAATATCTTGGTAATCCGTCAATATATCCTCTTCAGCCCAGGACAGATCAGGCGGTAACACTGGTAATACCAGAAATCTCACTTTACTATAACTTCAACAGTTACAGCGCTCGGGTTTGCTCAGAGTGGCACTACAGTCTTTAGTGATGTTTAAGCAGTTCTTTTATAGATCATAAAATGCTATATTTGTGATCTATAAAATCGTTTTGTATTAATCATGCTCTGGAATTGGCAGCTGGCGGATTGGCCACACTTCACCTATAACGCGTCGCAGCTGGACGATTTTGAAAAGCGCTTATTGCTTGGCGCTGGCGTGTCATTCGGCGCGGTTAAGCATTTATCCGAAGACGACAGACGGCAGCTGACTATCGAGCTGATCAGCAATGAAGCCCTAAAAACGTCAGCTATTGAAGGTGAATATCTGAACCGGGACAGCCTGCAGTCATCAATTTGCCGCCAATTCGGTTTAATCACCGATCATCGAAAAGTCCCGCCGGCCGAGCAAGGCATCGCAGAGGTTATGGTCGATCTGTACCTGCACTTCGCAACGCCTATGACTCACGAGCAACTATATCAATGGCATTCCTGGATTACCGCCGGTCGCAATGATCTACAGGATGTCGGATGTTATCGAAGCCACGAAGACCCGATGCAAATTGTCTCCGGTCCCATTTACGCGCCCAAAGTGCATTTCGAAGCGCCGCCGTCCTGCCAGATGACGCGGGAGATGGATCAGTTCATTGACTGGTTCAATCACACAGCACCAGACGGAAACACACCTTTGCCCGCATTACAACGCGGCGGGATTGCCCATCTTTATTTCGTTAGCATCCACCCGTTCGAGGACGGCAACGGTCGCATCGGTCGGGCGATTGCCGAAAAGGCATTGGCTCAATGCCTGGGACAACCAACATTAATCGCGCTGGCATTTACCATCGAACGCCACCGCAATGCGTACTACACTGCCTTGGAAATGGCCAACAAGCAGAGCGACGTGACTGATTGGCTGGTGTATTTCGCCGAATTGGTGATGGCCGCTCAGGAATACACCCATCATTGGATCGATTTTTTAATTCAAAAAACCAAGCTCTACGACCGCGTAAGCGGACAACTGAATCCGCGTCAGGAAAAAGCCTTGGCCAGAATGTTTCGGGAAGGTCCCGATGGCTTTACTGGTGGACTCAGCGCGGACAAATATCGAAGTATTACGGGAGCTCCTTCAGCAACGGCCACTCGCGATCTGCAGGATCTAGTCGCCAAGGGAGCATTGATTCGAACAGGCGAACGGAAACATACGCGCTACTATTTGAATTTAACCGAGCCACTGCCTTAAATTCTAATAAGCCTGCTCGCAATACCTAGCCCAACCTGCCATAAGCTGCGATCGCTTTTCCATCAAATCCCCTCGGCGATACGCTGCCTCCGCCTGATTTTTAATCGTGTGGGCTAACGCCATTTCAACTACTTCATTGGGATAATGGGTTGTTTCAGCGGCCCAATCCCTAAAACTAGATCGAAACCCATGAACCGTCAGTTCCGGGAGGCCCATGCGTTTTAATAGTTGCAGCATGGCCATATTCGACAAACCTCTTTTTAATCCAGGAAACACAAATTCATTAGTTTTGAGTAGACTCATCTCCTGAACGATAGCCATTGCGCGAGGTGGCAAGGGTACTCGATGAGGTTTTTTGGCTTTCATCCGTTCAACGGGAATTGTCCATGTCTGGCTGATCACATCTATTTCATCCCAAGTTGCGCCTATGGATTCATTAGTTCGGGCGGCGGTAAGGATCGTAAATTCAAGACATCGCGCGGCTACACCCTGTTGATTTTTTAGCTTTACAATAAATTCCTTTATATCCGTGTAAGACAATGCAGCGTGATGCTCGACGTTTTGAACTTTGGATGGTTTAGGTAAAATCTTGTCGAGATGACCACGCCATCGAGCTGGATTTTCGCCTTCACGATATTTGCTAACAGTCGCCCAATCCAGCACCGTCTCTATACGACCTCGTAATCTACTGGCCGTTTCATTTTTGGACGTCCAGATTCCTTCAAGACATTTAACAACCAATGCCGTATCGACTTCCGTGACCGGGAGTTTGCCAATGGTTGGATATGCGTACTGTTCTAGGGTATTGGACCATTGCTGAGCATGCTTAGGATTTTTCCAGCCATGGCGATTAATCTCAATGTAAGCGGCGGCACATTCTGCAAATGTCATTGATCTTGCGACGAACAAGTGGAGCTCGCGTTCAATTTTCCGTTTTTCCGCCAAGGGATTCAGACCTTGCTTGAGCAGCTTTCGATATTCAGATGCTTGCTCCCTGGCTGCCTCTAGGGAAATATCGCTAAAACTACCCAAACCTATCTCGGTAGCCTTTTTATTCCTGACAAATTTGAAAATCCAGCTTTTTGAAAGTGTCGGACTAGCTCTCCGCCATATTTCTAAAAAGGCCTTGTTTAACAAGGCCTTTTTTGTTTACAAGACTCAAACAAGCAATATTTGCTACAAAACGATGCTAGGAAGAATAGTATCTGGATTGCGATCCGAACCCTGTATACACTTCCAGCTGACGCGAAGGCAATCCCCATTAAGCCGAAGGGATATAAAAATATCAGGGAGGCACCCACCATGCTTTCGAACATACCCTCGCAAATCTCGAAGGTGCATTCAACAACCTTGACCGCACCTCCAAGACATTTATCTATGCCCTCCCAGCCGGCAGCCACACCTTCCGAATATTTTTATATACATCCGGGAAGTTTTTATACCTATGTCGATGCATTAATTTTCACTGAAAACAACACCAATATCAGGCCTAATATCTTTAAATATTTGTTCATATATTGCACCCCACACTGATTATAAATACACAGTTATCAACGCTTTCCCATTAAGAACACTCAAATATTTTTTAAGTCCATGATGTTTATTTCTGGTTTATTGCCTGTTCAACAATATGCTTTGAAGCTTCTTCCAATAAAATCTGGGTTGACGTTTCTTCGCCGCCAAAATTGCGGAAAGTTTCGTACTTTGTTCCGGGCGCGATTTCCAATCCGGTAAAACGTTCGGCGCCATCGTAATCAACCAACACTTTACCGCTTTTTGTATATTTAGCGTTGTAAACCAACGAGCCTCGGCCGGCGCCAAAGCCCACCGTCAAACGTAATGCCGCATTACCCGGATCAAAGTCTGAAATTGCCACCTCCAAGTGCGTTGCATTGTCTTCGGTGACTAGATTAAACCCTTCGGTTAAAAGGGCGGCCTGAATATACCGGGTAAGTTTATCGACAATATCCGCATTTGCGCCCGTGACTTTTACCGTAATATCTTTCCCATAACTGGACACATTTTCAGAAGAACCCGTATTGAGATGATGCGTTGAACACCCGGTTAAAAGCCATGCCGATAGAATCAAAGAAAATATTTTCACCGTTACCTCTTTTTCTGGTTACCCTGCAAGGCGTGGTAACTCTGCTTTAGCCGCACTGCGGCGATTAGGCCCGCGGCGCGGGCAGTAAAGGCAGTAAATCCAACCTTAAAACAAGCCTCGCATTAGTGAATCACCGTTTGTACAAACAGGCAATTCTGCGGGCACAAAAACCCTGCCCGCCTGATTTATATAGTCTGCCAATAAAGCCCGACGATACCGATTATCTGATCACCGCTATTGAGGTTGGGAAATTGCGCACCGAGTACTAAACGCCAGTTACCGACCAACGGGTAAATCAGCTTGACGGTTTTACTACCGACGGCGTTGTTTCCAGACCAATAATCGCCGTTCAGCCTTAGCCCATCCCACAACGGAATTTCAGCGCTGAGGTGCATACCAACACTGTCGTGGTTGGCTATACCGGCGTTGGCATAGTAAACGCCGGTATCGATATCCACATCCCAATCCGGCAGATGGCGTTGATATTCCAGATAAGACAGGCTCATAAAAACGTTATTGGGTTGGACGATGCCAATACCGCTTTGCGTGCCGACAATGATTTGCAGGTTTTCCGTGGTCCAGTGTTTTTCCACGTTAAACAAAATATCCGGCTGGAACGGCGCCGCCGGCGATGTAGTCGACGCAAACTGCGCGTTCAGAACACTCAAACCCACGTCCCAACCGGCCGCCAAACCAAAGTTCGCCGATAAATTAGCCACCGCCGCGTTGAAAAATATATTAGTCTCTTGTTCCACATCAATGGCTGCCGGCTCGGTGGTATCGATGTCGGGTAAATTACGCGTGGCCCTTTTTCCCGACGCGGCAGACTTTTCCTTCGCTGCCACATCGACAACACCCAACACCGCCCACGCCAGCCACACCAATGCCAAGGCCGTTGATATATTGAAATATCTTGTCGTCTGATTCATTGATTGATTGTAAGCGCTCAGCTGAAATGTGCTGAATGCCAATGTTTTCTTTTGACGACGCGAAAGGCTGCTGGCTCGCGAACCGGCATTAAATCAGGATTCGCAACAGAAAATCATTGTTGATGCAAACCGGCGGTCCCGGGCGGGCACAAGAACCGTGCCCACCCTAACCGGCTACCTCCATGCTATTGGTTAAGTGGAGAATCACTGCTATAAGGAACCTTACCGGCTGGAATATAGTTTGATGCAGGCTCCAAATGAAGGTCCTGATCATCAAAGAAAATGTGCGGTTTAAATGCTCGCAATACTTTGGCTTTCTCAAGACCACCAAGAAAAAATACCTCATCTACATATACCCCCCAATGCCTTAATGTTTTAATTACTCGCATTTCAGCTGGTGCATTTCGAGCTGTAACTATTGCAATCCTAACTGGCGAGTATTCGACGCTAAAAGGAAGTCGCTCTTGCAGTCGAGATAACTTCTTCAATAACGATGTATAGGGGCCTTCTTGCATTGGAATATCTTTTTTTGAGTCTTCATTCTTATGAAATCCTCCAAGACCATCGGCTTTATAAACAATTTCACTACTATCGTCAAAAAGAACGGCATCTCCATCAAATGCAATTCGTACTTGGCCTTCAGGTATTTTTTCAATATCTTTAGGAGGTTCTTTCAAAATAGCCGCTGCACAACTTCTTGCATCAATTACTCTCTGAGCATCTTTCGCATGAGTAGTAAGAAACAAATCAACATCGTATGCGTCAAGATAATCAACGACTGATTCCCCTCCTGTAAATGCATGACGCGAAATTGGCAACTGAAGTCTTCGAATATTGTTAAATACTCTTACCCCTGTTTCTGGGCTATTGCGTGACATAACAACAACTTCAACAAGAGGACTTGTATCACCTTCATTTTTGAATTTGTTTAACTCCAGTAGTGCTTTAACCAATGGCATTGCTGTTCCATCTTCAAGAGGGTCATTCTCTTTCTGAAGCATGTAGTTACGATACTCGGAGATTGCTGTATCTTTATCCTCATCAAACTTTGCTCTAAATACTTTATCAGCGTCACTTAAGTCAAACAACGCTGTTGCAGTTATTCCAACGACCAGAGTATCCGATAAATCCAATGCCATATTCAATAATTCCAAGTTTTACAAAGTAAAATAAATTCTTACGCATAAGAATTAAATATCACCCACACTTACTCTCCCCACAATTCAAACAAGTCATACACCCATCCATCAACACCATCGCCTTGGTGCTGCACTTATTGCACAACACAGCTTTCTCCGGAAACGCCTGCCCCTCCGACGCCCCATGCTGAGCTTCAAACTCCCGGCGCTTTTCATCCAGTAATTGCTGGTGATGATCGCTGAGTTTGTCCGGCTTGATCATGCCGATGTGTTTCATGTGCGATTCGATGGCGTGGCCGATCTCGGCGACCAGAGACGGCATAAAGACACCGCCTTTTTTGAAATAGCCGCCCTGTGGGTCAAATACCGCCTTCATTTCTTCCACCAAAAAGGTGGCGTCGCCGCCTTTACGAAACACTGCCGAAATCAAGCGGGTCAGCGCCAGTACCCATTGAAAATGCTCCATGTTTTTGGAGTTGATGAAGATTTCGTAAGGCCGGCGCTCCTGATGAACCGTGCCCTCATTCAGGATGATGTCGTTGATGGTGATGTACAGGGCGTGCTCAGACTGCGGGGTTTTGATCTTATAGGTGGAACCCAGCAGCATCTCCGGGCGCGCCAGATTTTCGTGCATTTCTTCCAGCGAAGGTTTTGCCACTTCGGCTTCCGCCTGCGCAGCTGCTTCCAGATTTTCTTTGGTCAGCACTTTGTAGCCGACGATTTTTTTGTTGATTTTGTGTAGGGTCATGGGGGTATCTCATATTCTGTGTAGGTTGGGTTCACCCAAAGGGTGTAAAAGGCGCCAGCCGTAACCCAACACTCATCAAGGCCAAATGTTGGGTTACGCTAGGCTTTTATGCCCTGCGGGTAAACCCAACCTACGTATTTTGATTATCAAAACTTGCCGTAATAGCCTTCTTTCAAGGCATCGAACAAGTTGGCGGCGGTATGGATTTCACCGTCGTATTCCACGTCTTCGTTGCCTTTAAATTCCACCACATGGCCGTCTTCCAACGTGAACTGGTAGGTGGTGTTTTCCAAATCGGATTCTTTCACCAACACGCCCTGGAACACTTCCGGGTTGAAGCGGAAGGTGGTACAGCCTTTCAGGCCCTGGTCGTAGGCATATTCGTAGATGGACTTAAAGTCTTCGTACGGATAATCGGTCGGCACGTTGGCGGTTTTGGAAATGGACGAATCAATCCAGCGTTGCGCGGCAGCCTGGATATCCACATGCTGTTTCGGCGTCACATCGTCGGCGGCAATAAAATAAGCCGGTAATTGTTGGTTTGGGTCTTCGCTATACGGCATCGCATCCGGGTTGACCAGATGGCGGTAAGCCAGTAATTCAAAGGAAAATACGTCGATTTTTTCTTTGGATTTTTTGCCTTCGCGGATCACGTTACGTGAATAATGATGCGCAAAGCTGGGCTCGATGCCATTGCTGGCGTTATTCGCCAAAGACAGTGAGATGGTGCCGGTCGGCGCAATCGAGCTGTGATGGGTAAAGCGGCATCCCACTTCCGCCAGTTCCGCGACCAATTCCGGCAGTTCCTGCGCGACTTTTTGCATGTAGCGGCTGTATTTGGCGTGCAATACACGACCTGGGACTTGGTCACCCAGTTTGTAGCCGTCGGCTTGCATTTCCGGGCGTTTGTGCAGCATTTCGCCGGTGACGGTGAATAGCTGGTCCATGATAGGTGCCGGGCCTTTTTCTTTCGCCAGTTCCAGGCCGGCTTTCCAGCCTTCCAAAGCCAACTCTTTGGTGACTTGTTCGGTAAATTCCAGCGATTCTTCATCGCCGTATTTCATACCCAGGATGGTAATAGTAGAACCCAAGCCCAAATAGCCCATGCCGTGGCGGCGTTTGCCGACGATTTCTTCACGTTGTTTTTCCAGCGGCAAGCCGTTGATCTCGACCACGTTATCCAGCATGCGGGTAAAGATGCGGATGGTTTTGCGGTAGCCTTCCCAATCGAAACGGGCCTCTTTGGTGAAGGGTTTGTCGATGAAACGGGTCAGGTTGATCGAGCCCAACAGGCAACTGCCGTAAGGCGGCAGCGGTTGTTCGCCGCAGGGGTTGGTAGCGCGGATGTGCTCGCAAAACCAGTTATTGTTCATTTCGTTGACCTTGTCGATCAAGATAAATCCTGGTTCGGCATAGTCGTAAGTGGAGGACATAATGATGTCCCACAAACGGCGGGCCGGCATGACTTTGGTAATGCGGCACGCCACCAGACCGGCCTCGTTGACCACATAACCTTTTTTATTGGGCAGATCACGCCAGACGATTTTGTCGGTATCGGTCAGATCCAGTTTGTCGACATTGGCTTCGCGCTCGGTAACCGGAAAGGACAGCGGCCATTGACCGTTGTTTTTAACGGCTTCGACGAATTCGCTGGTAATCAGCAGCGACAAGTTGAACTGGCGCAAGCGGCCGTCTTCGCGTTTGGCGCGAATAAAGTCCACCACGTCAGGATGTGCTACGTCGAAGGTGGCCATTTGCGCACCACGACGGCCACCGGCGGACGATACGGTAAAACACATCTTGTCGTAAATATCCATAAACGACAGCGGACCGGAGGTGTACGCACCGGCACCGGACACATATGCATCGCGGGGTCTTAACGTAGAAAATTCATAGCCTATACCGCAGCCGGCTTTCAGGGTCAGACCGGCTTCGTGGACCTTGTGCAGAATGTCGTCCATCGAATCTTCGATGATGCCAGACACGGTGCAATTGATGGTGGAGGTAGCCGGTTTGTGTTCCAGCGCGCCGGCGTTGGAGACGATGCGGCCTGCCGGAATAACGCCTTTACGCAAGGCCCACAGAAATTCTTTATAGTGTTTTTCTTGCAGCGCCTTGGTTTTCTCCACGCTAGACAGGGCTTTGGCGACGCGCTTGTAGGTTTCGTCTATGGTTTCGTCAATCGCTTTGCCGTCCTTGGTTTTTAAGCGATATTTACTGTCCCAAATATCCAGGGAAGCACTTTGTAGCGGGATTTCGGTGGTGTCTTGCGTCACAACATGAAGTTTTGCGGTCATTCGTGGATTCCCTTTTCTAGTTGAATGGTTATTGGCCTATCTCAGCACTCCGGCACGGCTAAGATATTGATGTTTATTGGGTTAAAACCGAAAAACACTACAGCCTGGCGACATACTGCATATAGTGTCTATGTGAAAATTCTAGCACAACATATTGTGTTGTCAGCGGGAAATTTTTACTAAATAACCCCGTTTGCGGCTTTGTTTTTTTAACTCAAGGAGTTAGCGGCGGCATTTAATTTTAATTTCGCTTTAGATAGCCCGGCCATAAGATCACTGTTGTGAAAACAGCAAATCGATTTTTTACGATAGCCAGCTATTGCATAGTATTTTTGGCATGCTGGCACATGCCCGAGATGAGCCAGCATGAATGCGTGAGCCTTGACTCAGCCGGTAATTTTTTAGGGTTCTAGGCAATTTCGCCTAAATATCCAGAAGCGCCCGTTACCCAGGCAAACATCTGGGGCGAACCCATTTTTAAGGGTTTCGACATTGTGAGCGGGCTTGTGATGACCACAGAAGTCCATAGACAACTATGCGCCGGGAAAATAGCTTACTACCCGATCATACAAGCCGGTGGCATCGTCAAATTGGAGGTTTTGGCTTGGGGAATGGCGGACCAGCAACACCGTCGGACAAGTTTCAATCTACCCGCCCCACGATTTGACAGAGCTACCCATTGATCCATTCACAACCAGGATTCACGACATCAATTCCGGTGACTCGCATAAACCATCGATTCAAGAGGGCGGAAACGGGCTATATCTCAACCTCGGCAGTGCCGGTCTAAATTACCGATAGCCGTTGCCAAGCTTGGCATCAAGGATACGGCAGTCGAGCTGGGGGTTTGAAACCGTTTACCAGAATCTGCTATCTTTCTCGCCCCGATATCCTATCGCCGCAAAACTGGCGCTCTTTACCGATAGTTTTAACATCCAAAATTGATCCATGAGTTTTGACTTTAACGCTTACCTAAGCCGCATCGGCATAGCCAAACCGGAGGCCACCCTCGCCGGCCTAAGCCAATTACAGCAAGCGCAACTGAGCGCTATTCCGTTTGAAAACATCAATCCGCTGCTGGGCTTGATACCTGATTTGGAAACAGCGGCGTTGATGAAAAAGATCGTCGCCAATCGACGCGGCGGTTACTGTTTCGAATTGAACGGATTATTTGGACAGGCGCTGTCTGAGTTGGGATTCAGTTATCAGCCGATTATGGCCAGAGTGCGGATGGGGCGTAATGAAGGTGGACCGCGCCTGCATTTAGCGTTTATCGTGGAAGCTGAAGGCGACTCTTGGCTGGTCGATGCCGGCTTCGGCGGGCCTAGCCATTATCGGCCGCTACGCCTGAGTACCGAGCAGGCGCAAAGCCAGGACGGCAATCAGTTTCGGTTGCGCCAGGAAACGGCATCGGGAGAAACCGTGCTAGAGCGACTGCAAAACGGCGATTGGTTCGCGTTATATAGTTTCGACCGCGCTAAGGTACAACGCTGCGACCTGGACGCGGCTAACTTGGTGTGCACAACCTGGGATCAATCACTACTGGCACAAAATCTGTTGATCTGCCGCAATACCGCCGAGGGCTGGGTGCAATTATTTAATACCAATTTTTCGCGATACCAAGCGGGTGAGCAAATCAGTCATACAATCAAAAGCCGGGCGCATCTAAGCGATTTGCTGAGCGAACAGTTTGGTATCGAACTTGATTATCAGCAGTTGCACCCACTCGCTGAACGGCTAGCTTTAAAGTAGCTACGAATAGATTGTGCGGTGCGCTTTGGTTGCATTGGAGTTGGCCTTCAAGCCAGTGCCATCTTTTTGGCTCAAACGTTTTTTATCTGAAATGTCTCGCATCGCTGCCGCATCTGGATAAAATATCGAATGCGTTCTAGCAGCAAGGCAAACCGGGAGTTAAGACAATGGCTTTGGCATTGAAAGATCGGGAATCCCACACTTACGGCGACTATCTAAACTGGCCGGACGATGTGCGTTACGAATTAATAGACGGCGATGCTTATTTGATGTCACCCGCGCCGGATTTACCGCATCAGGACGTGGCGGGGGAGATTTATTTCCAAACTCGGCAAGCGCTGCAGGGCAAATCTTGCCGTGCGTTTATCGCACCGGTCGATGTACGTTTACCCAAAGATCAGGAAGCCGACGAATCTATCGATACGGTCGTACAACCCGATGTGTTGGTGGTATGCGATGGCAATAAACTCGATAAACGCGGCGTGCGCGGTGCGCCGGACTGGGTCGTGGAAGTATTGTCGCCCTCTACCGCCGGTCATGACCAAATCAAAAAACGCCAGCTCTACGAACGCCACGGTGTGCGTGAGTACTGGCTGGTTCATCCCGTTGATCGGGTATTAACGATATACAGCTTGGCAGATGGGGAATTTGGCAAGCCGCAAATGTATCAATTGGAAGGCGAAAACCAGGTTGGCATCTTGCCGGACATTGTCATCCGTTGGGACGAACTGGCGTCGCGCTTGCCTACGGATTATTGAATAGCAAGCTTGGGATTACCGAATAGAATCGTGGGAGATTTTACTTTTTACCTCGGATAGCCTGGTGGGTGCTGAGGGGTTCGAACCCCCGACCCTCGCCTTGTAAGGGCGATGCTCTCCCAGCTGAGCTAAGCACCCGACTAAAGGCCGCGCATTTTATCCAAAACTCGAGCTGCTGCAAAATGTTTTGTTAACTTTGCGATGCAAATACTCTTGCCACGCGTGCAGTTGCCAACAGTTTGCATTCTCCGGACAGCAAGCCAGTACGAGCAAACTATTTCTATACAAAGTTATGCTCACCACCCAAAAAACCATCCCCTGTACGCAAACCGCAAACGCTGTCCGTGTAAGCTTATTTTCCGGATGTATTGAAAAATCCCGGTTTTAAGTTACTTTTATGTAGGCTTATGACTACGAAAGATGAAAGCCTGGATGGTCAATTATGTTTCAAGCCAAATTTGGCGAGGCACATCCAAGTCACCGGAGACACGTTCTACTAAGCGCTAAACCAAGCGCAACGAAACGGAACAATCGAAAGCAGTGACAGGGTTAATAATCCCGGCGCGAGCAATACTTAAACCCTTATACGTTTATCGACAAAAATCTGATGAGTAAAGGCACCACTTACATACCGATTTACGATTTCTCACCGAGCATTAACGCCGGTTATCTAAAACAAATCCTGCCGCTGCTGGTGCGGCATAATGTGGCGGCCAATCCCATCAATTACGCCATTTGGTACGACTATGTAGCCGGTGATAACCCGACCTTAAACAAAGCCGTTGACTTGTTGCTCGCAGAAAACCAAGCCTTCGATTATGACAACAGCGTGGAGCTTTACAAATCACACATTTGTAATGCATCTTTGGAATCTTTTGAGCAAATCAACCGACAACTGCACAAAGTTATCGAACAAGCCACTAGCGCGATCAACGAAACTTATAACAAGGCCGAACAAACCAACGATAGCTTCCAGAAAAAATCTGTCATCTTGGAGAATTTCTCCGCGTCCGACGGATTGAAAATCGTCTTGCAGGAAATCATTCAGGAAACAAAAGCCCTGGCAATCACCAGTCAGGCCATGCAGGCCAAGCTGACCGATGCTAACCGTGAAATGGAACAACTACGTGCAGAGCTTACACAAGCAAGGCAAATCGCCACTACCGACGGCTTAACTGGCCTATTGAATCGGCGCGCGTTCGACATGACCTTGGCGGAAATTATCGAACAATCCGCACCCAATACCGCTTGCCTGTCGATGCTGGATATAGACCATTTCAAACGCATTAACGACACATACGGCCACACCATCGGCGACAATGTCATTAAATATGTGGCCTCTTTAATGAAGAAACACGCTGAAGATCATCATCATGTGGCGCGTTACGGAGGCGAGGAACTGGCGATTATCATGCCCAATACCAGCCACGAAAAGGCGGTAGAAATATCCGAAAATATTCGCAACGCGATGGAGACCAGCCGCTTGCAGCGCAAAAACGATAACCAGTCACTGGGTAAAATCACCTTGTCGATCGGCGTTGCCAGATTGCAACCGGGCGACAATCCGGAAAGCTTTATCGTCCGCGCCGATAACGCCCTGTATAAAGCCAAGCAAAGCGGCCGCAATCAAGTAATACATTCATGAACATTTCAGAATATCCGCCGCAGCCGATTAGCGTTCGCTGAGGCGTTGTACCACCAAACTGCCCACCATATCGCCCTCGACATTTACCATGGTCCGCACGGTATCGAGTAAGCGGTCTATGGGTAACAATATGGCAATGGCTTCGGCCGGCAAACCTACCGACTGCAACACCATTATCATGGTCACCATGCCGGCGCTGGGAATACCCGGCGCGCCGATGGCGGCGATCATCGTGGTAAAAAACACGATCAATTGCTGAGCCAAATCCAACTCAATACCCGCCAAATTAGCCACAAATAGCGCGGCAGCCGCTTCGTAAAGCGCGGTGCCATCCATGTTGACGGTTGCACCCAACGGCACCACAAACCCGGCAATACTGGGTTTGACATGCAGATGCTGTTCAACACAGCGCAAGGTGACCGGCAAGGTCGCCGAGCTGGAACTGGTGGCAAACGCGGTCATCAATGCTTCCCGAGAACCGCGAAAAAACTTTAACGGCGTGATTTTGGTAACTAGAAATAACAATAGCGGCAACACGACGAAGCCATGCAGCAATGTCGAGCCCACCACAACCGCTACAAACTCGGCTAGGCTGCTTAACAAAGCCATGTTCTGCGTCGCTAGCAACTGTGCCAGTAGTGCCATGATGCCGAACGGCGCCAGCCGCATGATCCAGCCGACCAAGCGCAACATCAATTCCAAGCATTCCTGCATTAACAGCAATATGTTTCGATAACGGTCCCCGCCAACTACCAAAGCTATGCCCAGCAACAACGCAAACATCACGATCGCCAGCACGTTGGCTTGCGCCAGCGCCGCGAACGGATTGACAAACAAGCCGTGTAAAAAACTGGCGATGAATTCGGCAAACGTCATCTGCTTGGCGGCAAAACCCTGGCCGGCATTCTGAAACAGGTCCAGATTCAGGCCCTTACCCGGCTCGAACCAATTGGCCGCGCCCAAGCCCAACAAAATGGCCAAGACCATGGACACTGCGAAAAATCCCAGCGTAGACATCCAAACCCGGTGCAGTTGGCTGTGCATGCGCAAATTGGCGACACCGACCGCTATAGAGGTAAATACCAAAGGCACCAATACCATTTTCAGCAAGTCCATGAATAAGTTACTGAAGAGACCGCAAACGTAGATACCCTGTTTTGTAAGGGCTGCTTCCGGTCCAAGCTTGGCGAACCCTAATCCCAGCAGGACGCCAAACACGGCACCGAGAAAAATCTGTGTATTTAATGCGACTTTCAATGCAGCCTCCTGAAAATGCGCTCATCGTAAAGCGTCAAAGTATTGAGATTTATCATAGCAAGCCCGGCAACCTATGATGTATTGGCCCGGTCACTCAGCAGACGTGATCCGTCATGATAGCGGCGAAGATTGGCTTTTGGCTTATCTACTTCGGTAAAATCAGCTGCTATGACGACAATCACCGACAACACCGAAACTTGTTTATGCGGCTCCGGCCTGCATTATCTGGAGTGCTGCGGCCGCTATCACAGCGGCGAACACTTCCCGCCAACGGCAGAAGCCTTGATGCGCTCGCGTTTCAGCGCTTATGCCCAACGCAACGTGGACTATTTATTAAATACTTGGGAAACAAGCAAACGCCCCGCAGCAATCGATTTTTCCAAGGAAACCGCGCAGTGGCAAAAACTCGTTATAGTCGACACTAAGAAAGGCGGTACGCACGACAGCAAAGGCATGGTCGAGTTTAAGGCTTTTTACCGACAGGACGGCGAAGACTATTTCATGCACGAAATCAGTCGTTTCGTGAAGACGGATTCGCGCTGGCTCTATCTGGACGGTGTCATCAAAGCCGCGGGCAAAGTCACGATAAGCACGGAAACCGGCCGGAATGCGCCTTGTGCGTGCGGCAGCGGCAAGAAATTTAAACGTTGCTGCGGGCGCTGAAAACCGACCCGCTGAACCGTCACTAAGTCAACGAGCCGCATCCACAAAATTCAATTGCTTCCAGGCTTCGTAAAGCACTATGGCAACGGTATTGGATAGATTAAGACTGCGACTTTCCTTACGCATCGGCAAATACAGTTGCAGCGCTGCCGGATGTTGATTCAGAAATGCGGCCGGTAAACCGCGGGTTTCCGGACCGAATAACAAGGCATCTCCAGCTTTATATCGTACCTCACTGTAACCGGCTTGGCCTTTGGTGGTTAACGCAAATAAACGCTGGGGCTTGGCTTTTTCGACGTAATCGTGCAAGGAACCGTACTGGCGGATGTTCACCCATTCATGATAATCCAGCCCGGCGCGACGCAAACGTTTGTCGTCCAAATCAAACCCCAAGGGCTGAATTAAATGCAAATGCGCACCGGTGTTAGCGCATAAACGGATTATATTGCCGGTATTGGCCGGTATTTCCGGCTCGAACAAGACAATATCCAGCATTGCTTCAGTATTTTTCCACGTCCACCGGCGACAGTTTCCAAATCTCGCGGTTGTATTCGCTAATCGTTCTATCGGTGGAAAACTTGCCGCTGGCCGCTGTATTGAGAATACTCATTTTGGTCCAGCGCTCTTGATCGCGCCAAGTTTGCTCAACACGCTTCTGCGCTTCCAGATAACTGCGGAAATCGGCGATTGTCATCCAAGGGTCATGCGGGCTTTTGATCGAGGCAATGATGTCGTCGAAAATCCCCGGCTCGAACTGATTGAAATGCCCGCATTCCAACAAGCGCATCACGCCTTGTAAATCGCCGTCCTGATTGATGAACCATTGCGGATCGTAATGCGGCCGGAGCGCCTCGACTTCGGTTTCGGTCAAGCCGAACAGGAAGAAATTGTCGGCACCGACCTCTTCACGAATTTCGATGTTGGCACCATCCAACGTACCGATGGTCAGCGCGCCGTTCATCATAAATTTCATGTTACCGGTGCCGGACGCTTCCTTACCGGCAGTCGAAATTTGTTCCGACAAATCCGCGCCCGGACAGATTTTCTCCATCGCCGATACGCAGTAATTGGGCATAAACACCAATCTCAGCTTGTTGCCTACTTCCGGATCTTCATTAATGACATTGCCGACATTGTTTATCAGCTTGATGATTTTTTTCGCCATGACATAGCCAGGCGCGGCCTTGCCGCCGATCAAGACGCAACGATCCACCCAGTTTTGCGTATCGCCGCGTTTTATCCGATCATAAAGATGAATCACATGCAGCACATTCAAAATTTGCCGTTTGTATTCATGGATGCGTTTAACCTGCACATCGAACAAGGCATCGACATTGATCTCAATGTCGTGTTCTTCTTTTTTGTAATCAACAAGACGCTGTTTGCTGGCCCGATTTAAGTCGTACCATTTTTGCCTGAACGCGGCGTCTTCGGCGTAAGGCGCTAATTTGGACAGCTGAGAAAGGTCGGTAATCCAGCCATCACCAATAGTTGCGGTGATAAACTCGGCCAATTCCGGATTACAACCGGCCAGCCAGCGTCTGGGGGTCACACCGTTAGTTTTGTTATTAAATTTTTGCGGCCAGAGCTCGAAAAAGTCTTTAAACAAGCCCTCCTGCAACAACTTGGAATGCAATTCGGCGACACCGTTGACCGAAAAACTACCGACGATGGCCAAAAATGCCATCCGCACCTGTTTTTGATGACCTTCTTCGATGATGGACATCCGCGCCATACGTGGATTGTCGCCTGGCCAACGCGCGGACACTTCCGCCATGAAATGCGCGTTGATTTCAAAAATAATTTCCATCAAGCGCGGCAGCAAATGCTGCATCAGATTGACCGACCATTTTTCCAAGGCCTCGGGCAACAAGGTATGATTGGTGTAGGCCATCGTGTGCCGAGTGATGTGCCAGGCTTCTTTCCAAGGCAGACCGTGAATATCCATCAGCAAGCGCATTAGCTCGGCCACCGCGATGCTGGGATGGGTATCGTTGAGCTGAAAACAGTTTTTTTCGGCAAATTTACTGAAATTATTACCGTGGCGACCCACCCAGTTAGCGATGACGTCCTGCAAACTGGCGGACGCCAACAGATATTGTTGTTGCAGGCGCAAGGCTTTGCCGTTTTCGTTCGCGTCGTTGGGATACAACACCATCGTAATATTTTCGGCGGTGTTTTTCTCGGCCACCGCTTCGGCATAATCGCCAGCATTGAACTCTTGTAAATTGAACTCTTCCGTGGCGATGGCTTTCCACAAGCGCAAGGTATTGACCGTGCCGTTTTTATACCCTGGCACCGGCGTGTCGTAAGGCATGGCAATCACGTCATGGGTATCCAGCCAGCTGGTGCGCTTGTTGCCTTTTTCGTCGATGTGCGTTTGCGTGTGGCCGCCAAACTTGATGCGGTGCATGTACTCAGGACGCTCGATTTCCCAAACATTGCCCATCCGCAACCAATGATCCGGTTTTTCGACTTGCTCGCCGTTGACGATTTGTTGCGAAAACATACCGTATTCGTAACGCAAACCGTAGCCGGTGACCGGCAATTGCAAGGTGGCGCAACTGTCGATGAAACACGCGGCCAAGCGTCCCAGACCACCGTTACCTAAACCGGCATCCGGTTCGCTTTCGATGAGTTCCTCAGCTTCCAAACCCAAATCGTAAAGTGCTTGCGTCACGATATCGTCAACCCCGAGATTCAACATGGCGTTGCTCAGCGAGCGCCCCATCAAAAACTCCATCGACAGATAGAAGGCTTTTTTACAGTCGGAGTCCCGATAGACGTTGTAGGTTTTTTTCCAGCGTTCGACCAGACGGTCGCTGATCGCCAAGGACAAGGCCTCGTAGGCGTAATGCGGAGAACGGCAGTTTTGATCGCGCCCGAGACGATGACTGTAATAGTGTTTGAAATCGGCGATGAAATGCTTTTTTTCCATGCCCAACTTGGGGAGCTTGGTAATATCGGCGGCGGGATTACTCTTATTAAAGACTCTATGCGGCATAGTGCTTACCCTTGAGGACAGTGAAAATTAAAAGCCGTGGGCCGCTTGATTGTGCAAGGCTGAAAGCGATGCAGAAAGGCCCTCTAAATCGAATTGTCGGGCAGCCGCGACGCCCGGTTTGAAGCGTCGCGGTTAAACATTAGTTCAATTTGCCGTGGCATTGCTTGTACTTTTTACCCGAACCACAAGGGCATGGGTCGTTACGGCCCACTTTGCTGCCGAGTCTGACAAAAGGCTGCTCCGCGCTCTCCGAGTCTGAGTCAGACTGAGCTGCTTGTGCCGCCGGCTCTTCTTCAAAAATGGAGTGAGCTTCCGCGTGTTCGTAATGCATTTCCAGCGGTGCTTGGCGTTGTTCGTCGATAGCTTGAACATCCTCTTCACGCGCCACCTGCACTTTGGCGAGTATGCCTACCACTTCCTGTTTGATATGCGTCAACAGGCCGGTAAACATTTGGAACGACTCGCGCTTGTACTCCTGCTTGGGATCTTTTTGCGCATAGCCTCTGAAATGAATACCTTGGCGCAATTGGTCCATCGCCGCCAAATGTTCTTTCCAGCTATTATCCAGCACTTGCAACATGACCGATTTCTCGAAATGCCGCAGCACTTGCACGCCTACGGCCTCTTCACGGGCACGACTTTCTTGTTCGGCTTTTTCGATGATCAACTGGCGCAATTTCGGTTCGTTCAGTGTACGGTCGCTCTCCAGCATTTCCATTAACGGCATCTGCAGATTAAACTCTTGCTGCAAATGCGTTTCCAAACCACGCACATCCCATTGCTCTTCCATGGTTTTCGGCGGGATGTATTCGGTGATGACGTCGTTCAGTACGTCGGCACGAATCGCGTTGATAATGTCGTTGATGTCTTCGGCAGCCATCAATTCATTGCGCTGCGCGTAAATAACCTTACGTTGATCGTTGGCGACGTCGTCGTAAGCCAGAATTTCTTTGCGAATATCGAAGTTACGATTCTCCACCTTGCGTTGCGCGCTTTCGATGGAACGCGTCACCCAAGGATGCTCGATAGCTTCACCTTCTTCCATACCCAGTTTTTGCATCAAGCTGGCTACCCGTTCGGACGCGAAAATCCTCATCAAGTCGTCTTCGAGAGACAAATAAAACCGTGTGGAGCCGGGGTCGCCCTGCCGACCGGAACGGCCACGCAATTGGTTGTCGATCCGCCGCGATTCGTGGCGTTCCGAACCGATCACATGCAGACCACCGCTAGCCAACACTTTTTCATGTCTTTCCAGCCAAGCAGCGCGTACTCGCTCTTTATCGGCTTCGCTGGCATCCGGACCCAAGGCTGCCAGTTCGGCATTCAGATTACCACCCAGCACGATGTCGGTACCGCGACCGGCCATATTGGTAGCGATGGTGACAGCGCCCGGCATACCGGCATTTTCGATAATGTGCGCTTCGCGCTCGTGCTGTTTGGCATTCAAGACTTCATGGCGGATGTTTTGTTGTTGCAGCATCCGGGAAATCAATTCAGAGTTTTCTATCGACGTCGTACCGACCAAGACCGGCTGGCCGCGCTGCACGCAATCCTTGATATCTTCGATGACGGCGTTGTATTTTTCCCGCGCCGAAAGATAAACCAAATCGCCTTTGTCTTTGCGTATCATCGGTCTGTGGGTAGGAATAACCACCACTTCCAGACCGTAGATTTTGTTCAACTCAAACGCTTCGGTATCCGCAGTACCGGTCATACCCGACAACTTGTTGTAAAGCCGGAAATAATTCTGGAAGGTAATCGAAGCCAGCGTTTGGTTTTCGTTTTGAATGGTCACGTTTTCCTTGGCTTCCATCGCTTGATGCAAACCCTCGGACCAGCGCCGACCGCTCATCATTCGGCCGGTAAACTCGTCGACTATAATAACTTGGCCATCCTTGACCACATAATCCACATCCTTCTGGAACAGCACATGCGCCCGCAAAGACGCATTCAGGTAGTGCATCAAGCGGATATTCGCGGCTTCGTATAAGGTCGAGCCGTCCGCTATCAAGCCGTGCTCCGCCAACAAGCGTTCCACATGTTCGTAACCGGCTTCGGTTAAATGAATCTGCCGGGACTTTTCGTCCACCGCATAATCACCGGGCATTTGATCCTGTTTCTCCGGATCGTCGGCTTTTTCCTGTTTGGTCAGGTAAGGAATGATTTGATTGGTCTTCAGGTAAATATCGGTACTGCCTTCCGCCTGGCCGGAGATGATCAACGGCGTTCTGGCTTCGTCGATCAGAATCGAGTCAACCTCGTCGACGATGGCAAAATTCAGATCTCGCTGGACTTTTTGTTCCAGGCTGAAGGCCATGTTGTCACGCAGATAATCGAAACCAAATTCGTTGTTGGTGCCGTAAGTAATATCCGCCGCATAGGCAACCTGGCGTTGCTCGTGGGTTAAATCGCTGACGATGACTCCGGTGGTCAAGCCCAGGAAACCGTATAGTTTGCCCATCCATTCCGCGTCGCGGCGGGCCAAGTAATCATTGACGGTAACGACATGTACGCCTTTACCCGGCAAGGCATTCAAATAGGCGGCCAGAGTGGCCATCAGGGTTTTACCCTCACCGGTTTTCATCTCGGCTATCTTGCCGCTATGCAAGACCATACCGCCGATCAACTGCACGTCGAAATGCCGCATGCCAAATACGCGGGTCGAGGCTTCCCGCACGGCGGCAAAGGCTTCTGGGAGTAAATTGTCTAAGTCTTCGCCTTGGGCCAGGCGGTCGCGAAATTCCTGCGTCTTGGCTTGTAACGCCGCATCGGATAATTTTTCGTATTCGGCGGCCAGCGCGTTGACTTTCTTGACTAACTTGCGTTTCTTCTTGACCAGCCTGTCGTTGCGGCTGCCAACTACCAATTTAACCAGCTTACCCAGCATGATATTTCCAGAGTGAGAGTGAACCAAAGTTTGCGATTATAAACGGTATGGGGCAGCTGTGACCAGAAAACAAGCCCGGCAAGCTAGGACGATTGACCAGCCGGTTTTTGTAAATCGGCTATTTAAATACCGCTATCGGCCATTTAAAACGCGATTTTTGCTTTGCAGCCGCAGCCTAACTCCACAATTGGGCGATTTCCATCAAAGCAAAGTCTGCGCTCGCTGGAACATGGACAAGCCTATCGATCAGCGTATAATTCGCCGGCTTCGGCCCTTGTGGCGACAAGCATTCGACATCATTACTGGCTTTAAAAACTTATGAAAATAGTGATTCTCGGTGCCGGCGTTACCGGCTCTTCGGTTGCCGGCGCATTGGCCAGTGAAGAAAACGATATTGTCGTTATCGATAAAAATGCCCAATTGCTCACCGCATTGAAGGGCCGCCTGGATATAGCCACCGTCGAAGGTAACGCTGCCCATCCCAGCGTGCTGGAACAAGCCGGTATTCAGGACGCCGACATGGTGATTGCGGTTACCGACCGCGACGAGACCAATATGCTGGCCTGTCAGGTGATTAACACCCTGTACAGCAAACCCAAAACCATCGCCCGGGTGCGCGCCATCGACTTTCTAAACCACCCGGAATTATTTGCGCCGGGCGGTATTGATATTGTCATCAGCCCTGAGCAGGTGGTCACCGAATCCATTCATAATCTGATCAAATACCCCGGCGCGCTGCATGTGTCGGAGTTTGCCGACGGCTTGGTCAGGCTGTTCTCGATTCGCGTGGTGCCGACCGGCTTTCTGACCGGTAAACGCATCCATGCCGTGAAAGAAAAACTGGCCGACAGCATGATCCGGGTCGCCGCGATTTTCCGCGACGGTAAAGCCATCGCGGTAAACGGCGAGGCGGTGATCGCCACCGGCGACGAAGTATTCTTTGTCTGCCCCCGCGATAAGGTCCGTAAAACCTTGGTGGATCTGCATAAACTGGAATCGCCGATCAAAACCATTATGCTGGCCGGCGGCGGCCACGTCGGCAAGCGGCTGGCAATTGCCTTGGAAAAAAACTACCACGTCAAAGTCATCGAGCAAGACATTGAGCGAGCGCGGGAAATCTCCAACGATTTGCGTAACACCTTAATTCTACACGGCGACTGTACCGACGAATCGCTACTGCAAGAAGAAATGATCGAAGACATCGATTTGTTCTGCGCGATTACCAATAATGACGGCATCAACCTGATTGCCGCCGGTCTGGCGAAAAAACTCGGCGCCAAAAAGGCTATATGCCTGATCAACAATAATTCCTACCTAAAATTATTGGACGGCACGGAGATCGATCTGGCGATTCAACCGAAACTGGAAACCTTGGGCGGCATCCTCAAACACGTGCGTAAAGGCGACGTGGTCGGCGTCAGCTCGGTATGCGGCGGGAGTGCGGAAGCAATCGAAGCCATTGCTCACCGCAGCAAGAACTCCAGCTCCGTGGTTGGCTTGCGGGTAGATCAGGTCAACTTACCGGACGGCGTGATATTAGGGGCGCTGATTCGCGAAAAGGAAGTGATTCCGGTGCATCACGACACCGTATTCGCGGAAGGTGATCACGTGGTGATGTTTGCGCTGAACAAGAAAATGGTCAGAGACATCGAAGGCTATTTCCAGCCGATCTAGTCCGCCAAATCGGCATCGATAAAAGCCAGTGCCCGCTGCGGCAAACCGTCTTTGCTCTCGCCTTGCAAAGACCTCTGGCTGTCTTCATGTACCGCTGTCATGAACTGCAATAATTGCATTTCGATTTTCATTTTTTCCTGCGGGTCTTGGGCATCCCACATTCGATTCAATAACTGCTTGGCGTGATGGTGGATAGTGAACGCCACCGCTTCCGGTAGATGGGCGTAACTACTGCGTAAAGACTCCTTCAGCTTATCCAGTGATTGCAGATATTGCTGATAGTCTTTTAAATCCTGCTGACATTGGGTTTTCACCATCGCCAGCTCGTTGCTGTTGCGGGCTTTATTGACGGCCAGCTCATGAGCCAATTGCTGTGACTGTTTTTTCAGTTGCGCCACCAAAGCCTGTTCCGCCAGCGCCTTGGTTTGCCGCAGTTCGGCGACATCTTCGTGCCTGGATAAATGCCATTGCAGATTGTCGTCGCGACTGCGCCGCAAAAACGCCAGTGCGTCACCCAGCCAGCGACTAATCGGCGACATGGAGCTGTTGGCGCAAAGCCAGCATCGCCGCGGAATCGGCTTGTTTACGATACGTGCGCAAGGATTTACGCAGATTTTTATATCGAGCGGCCGGCAGTTGCGCCCGCACCGCTTGCAATTCATGGCTAATTGCCACAGATAAGGCCCAGGCCTGTTTGCGGTTATCGGCTACCAGCAGGCGTTGCCGCTTGAATCTGTGCCAATAACTTAATTGTCGGCATTCGGCAGACTTGCGCCGCGCCAGATCTTGCTGGCGAACCTGTAAAGACAATAGTTGCCGCACCGCCGCCGATTCGCGGCTGAAATACCCGCGCAGTTCGCGGCAAACCGCCTTAAATAACATCATCAGACCAAGCAAAGCCAATAGAGCCAAAGCCAGCAACATGACTTTACTGGCTAACAGATAAAACAAACCCATCAGCAAAGCCAAACCAAACTGCAAACAGACAAACCCTAGCACAAACAGCAGCATCGCCAGGCTGCCTATCAGTAGTCCGCCATAAAAAAGCCGTCCGAACATGGGCATCAAGGCCGCTCAATAAACTCCAGCGCATTTCCGTCACGGTCGCGGCAAAACAGCGCCTTGCGGCCTGAGATACTCACCGTATAAGCCGTACCGGTCCGCTCCAGATCTTCGCGCAAGGCGTCAACCGAATCAATATGCATGGCCACATGCCGATCACGGCCGCCATGCGCCGGCCT
Source organism: Methylomonas sp. 2F7 (assembly GCF_057126975.1). NCBI lineage: Bacteria > Pseudomonadati > Pseudomonadota > Gammaproteobacteria > Methylococcales > Methylococcaceae > Methylomonas > Methylomonas sp. 2F7. The sequence continues at coordinate 1,468,599 of NZ_CP195203.1, read as the reverse complement.
GCCGGTGGTAGGATCGGGATTATCCAATTCCAGCAAATGTATTTGCTGCGCGCCGATTTGCAACCAGGCACCCGGAAACGGCAGATTCGGCCGTTCAGTCTGCTCCATTCCCAACACATCGCGGTAAAAAAGCAGCGATTGCTCGGTATCGGAGACGATCAAACTGGCGTGATGTATCGTGAAGTTATGTTTGGACATGGCAATCAACAGGTGAGTAAGGCCAAGCGATTATACCGCCCGATTATTTTATCGAGTAGGTTTTCAACCAAGGCAAACTGGCAACGGTGCCAGCGGTCGGCCGGTACTCGGCCCCAACCCAACCTTGATAGTCCGACGTCGCGATAATGTTGAACAGGCTATCGAAATCCACGGCGCCGGTGCCCGGCTGAGCGCGGCCTGGGCAGTCGGCAAATTGAATATGGCCTATCTTATCCAAATGTTGACGTAAAAAACCGCCACAATCTTCGCCCATTCGGCTCATGTGATAAATGTCATATTGCATGGATAGATTCGGATGATCGACTTTAGCCAGCACATCCAGCATCTGTTGGCCGGTGTCGATGATAAAACCGGGCATGTCATAGCTATTGACCGCTTCGAATACGGTTTTGATACCCAAATCGGCAAAAGCTGAAGCGGCGTAAGCCAGATTTTCCAGCAAAGTCGTTTGATATTCACCCAAGCGTTGTGGATCAAGGCAGCAACCGGGCAGCACATTTATAAGGTTTGGCCTTAATCGCGCGGCATAAGCCAGCGTCTGCTCTACCGCGGTTTTAAATTGATCGCGTTTTTCCGGAACCGCCACCAAACCCTCGCCACCTTGCAGCAAAGTGTCGGCATCGACATTGAACAACACCAACTGCAAATCCAGTTGATCCAATATATCGTGGATTTGTTCGACGGGTAGCGAGTAGGGAAACTGGATTTCCACTGCATCGAAACCGCACTGTTTAGCCGCCTGAAACCGTTCCGGCAACGGCAGTTCAGTAAACAATAAACTCAGATTGGCGGTAAAGCGCAGCATTAGTCTTGGGCGTACAGTTTTATGAGCGTCGAGGGATCTTGGTCCAAAAAGCCGCCACTGCCGTGCAATTGCATTAGTTGCGCAGCCAAGCCCGACATAGGTATCGCACTACCCTGTTTGCCGGCTAAATCGACGGCCATATTTAAATCTTTCAATAAAGTTTTCACGCGCCACTTTACCGGTTCGAAACGCTGATCCGCCATTTCCGGTCCGACGATTTGCAGTGGCTTGGAATCGGCAAAGCCACCGGCCAGCGCTTCGGGAATTTTTGCAGCATCGACGCCGGCAGAGTTGGCCAGCGCCATCATTTCCGCGATAACCAGCACATTGCAACTGACGATCATCTGGTTACAGATTTTAGTGGTCTGACCACTGCCGACCGGCCCCATATGCGTCAAACGGCTATACAGCGGCCGCAATACTTCTCTGGCAATTTCAATATCCGGTTCAGCACCACCAGCCATAATCGCCAAACTACCCTGCTCTGCCCCGGCCGTACCTCCGGATACCGGCGCGTCCACCCAGCGCATGCCGCACGCGGCCTGCAATGTCGCCGCGATACTCCGGGTGGCTTCCGGATGGATGCTGGACAAATCTATTACCAATTTATCGACAGCGCCGTTAACAATAATTTGTTCCGTCACCACCGCTTCAACGGCCATGGTGTCGGCCAGGCACAAAATCACCATATCGGAGGCTTTTACCAATTCACCGACACTGCCGCAGACCTTAGCACCCGCACCAGCCACCACATCCAATTTGGCAGCAGTGCGATTCCAGACATTGAGCTGAAAACCCGCCTCCAGAAGCCGCAGGCTTAGCGGTTGCCCCATCAGACCGATGCCGACGAAACCCAGCGTGTAGCGTTGTTTTGCCATAGTGAAACTCGCAGTTATTCGAATAGCGCCGGACTTAAATCCAAACGCTCGCCGCCGCGCCCACTCATTAACTGTTGATGCACGATTTGAAAAGCTTCATCGAAATCGGCATTCACAAAACGCTGGGATAAATGCGCGCAAATAGCATATAAGCCCGAATAATGCACGGTCTCGCCGGAAGTACATAAATTGATTTTCTCGGACAGCACCCGCATCACTGACAGCACCGTGCCGTCTTGCCGCCAGTTGGCGGACACGCTTACCAGCTCGTCACCCCTGCACGCGATGGCGGCCAGCGCATTAAAGGATAAATCCACCAGCCCACCCAGAATTTTGATCAGGTCACCGCTGGCAATGGCTTTAAATGTCTCGCTACCGCAATCCAGCAATAAGGCTTGACGCATCACAATATCCATGTCGGACAAATGCCCGATTTCGCCATCGTCGGGCTGCTTGATAGCGAATTTCCGGTGAAAATCTCTAACTTGTTGTAAATGTTTGTTCATGATTCTGCTCCGGGGGTTGGATTCAAAGAGTTCGGATGAAGAGTGGCGCGGCGCTAGACAATATATACAGCTACCGGCCTACCCGTTGATAGGACAGTAGCGAACAGGCAGAGTGCGCCGATTAATTAAATAGTGACAACGAGGAAAACGTTTTTAACGCAATTGCCGACGCGATTCAATCAACGACAAACTGACTATGACGATCAATAGGAACAAGGATGTTTCCAGTAATAAAAACGCGGCGATTTTGAAATAGGCAAAAGCCGGATCGACATAACGCACCAACCACCCAGCCGCTTCATCGGCTATCGCCGCACCATAAACTATCGCGCTAATCCAGACTTTCATCAGCGTCGGCAACGAGGTCATCAGCATCAGATGCGTCAGTGTCAATACCAACATCCCCATTGCAAACAAATGAAAATGACTGACTTCCAGCAGACTTTGATAGCTTTTCGGCTCGTTAAACTCTTGCTCGTTGCCCAAATAGTAAGAAACGACCGACTCCGGTGTGAGATTCATTTTATGGAAATACATCAGACCATTGCTGATCCACAACAAGGCGACATAGGCCAAGAACATCAAGATCAAAGTATTGATCAGCAGCTGGCGATTCTGTTCGCCGGTAACAAAAAAACGCATCAGTGTGGCTTGTTTTGGATGAGAACTTGATAAATCGCCAGTACCTTTCGGGCGCTATTAATTGCGGCACGGGTGCTGAGCGTCGCCCCGGCCACCCCTTGTATATCTTGATTCAGGCTCAACTCTTCGATGGAATGATTCGCCAGCAAGGCCATCCAGCGTTCCGGCGGTTGATATTCCGGCGGTTCATGAAACGCCAGCGTATGGACGTTACGTAATTTGCCTTCCGGCGTTAATACCACCAGCAAGGTTTCCGGCTTGGTTCTAACCGTGTGCGCTTCAATGGCGGCATAGCCGATCACGGCGCCTTGCTTCTTGCCCACATAAAAGCTGAACAGATTGGATTCCAGCTTGACCTTCGCTAGCTGTTCGATCTGCGCTACTTCCTCCGGCGTGGGAAACAACGATTGCATTTCCACGGTCGCGTCGTCGCCGAAGGCCAGCTTCATCGCTTCGTCCTTGCTGTAAAACACAGCGGCGGCAAGGTTTACGCTCGTTAAACAAAAAACCAGCAGCGTCAGCATAAGCCGACGAGTTTTTGAAATCAGCATGAGTGGGAAAAATCCAGGGAGTGAACAATACGGCGGCTATGATAGAGACCGGCAAACAATTTGCCAAGCCGATACGCGCATAAGCAATTTAGAGACGGCATTATATACCGATGCACCCCGCCGTATGAACCGGCGGGGCTTAACAAACAACTATCCGCCCACTTTAGAAAATAAAGCCTACGCCCAAATTGAAGTCGTCGGGAGAGGTGCCGGATTTTTGGGTGAAATTACGGTAATCGGCCTTGATCACGACATTGGGAATGGGTTTGTAGTTGAGGCCGACTTGGTAGATTTCGACGTCTCTGGTCAGATCGTCTCGACAAATGGCATTTGCGCATGTCGAAGCGCTGGCAACAGTATCCATACGCTCGTAACGCACGAACGGGGCGAGATACTGGGTCGTATCGTGCGCAAAGTGTGGCAATATGTCGTAACCGACTTCGCTGTACCAACCATAGTTTTCTTCACCGATACTTTTAGCATTGGCGACACTCAGCAAGGCTGCATCGCCGATATGCCCCCAGGAACCCAAAGTCCGAAATTCCAGGCCACGGTATTTCCATTGCAGATGCGCTTCGTAAAGTTGCGTGGCTACTTCAAGTTGCCGCCCGTTATACAGCTGATTCTGCCCGGAATTACCGACATACGCCGAGCCGCCCACCATGACGCCGGGTAACATAGGCGGCGCATAGTCCACGCGACCGACATAAGCCAAATCTTCCGCCAACGCCTGTCCTCCTGATTGCCGGCCGCTACGAATGCCGTCAGCGCCAAAATTCTTAGCGTTCATACCGTTAACCACGTAGGTCGTATACGTCAGGCCCGGCAACAATTCGCCGAATAATCCCACACCGTTTTCACGCCAAGTGCTGGGAATAATGCGTCTTTCGACTTCGGGACGATTGTTACCGAAGAAAAACGGCGGTTCATGTATCTGGTTGATAAAGCCCATCGGCATTAACACCATCCCGGCCCGGACGTTGACCAACGGGTCGATGAAGAAATCCAAGGAGGCCATTTCAACGGAGACGGTGCCCGTGCTACCCGATCCGTTATTGCCAGTTGAGGAATGTTCGAACTCTATTTCGCTGTTGAACAGTATGCTGTCAGTGAACTTATAACCCGCATAAATGACTAGTCGTTCGAAATCTGTATTGTCCGGATTAGTGACGGTACCGGTTGCCGCATTACGCCCGCCCTGATCATCAACCCGCGCCTGATAATTGGCCTCACCATAGCCACCTAAGGACAGACCCTTGCCTACTTGATACACCTTCGAGGCGGCAGGACCTAAACCGTATGCGCTTTTGTATTCGACTTTTTCCGGCACCACCAACTCGGTACGCAGCTTTTCCACTTCCTCCGTCAATACATTGGTTTTACGCTCCAAATTGCTGACTTCACCGGTGGGCGCTTTTTGCGCGACCGCTTCCAGCTTTTTAGTCATGCTGTCAATCTGCTGCTGCTGTGCCTGAATGATCTTCCACATTTCATCCATGGTCTGCGGCTTTTCGGCGGGAATTCCCGCAGCGTTTACCCCTGCACTGACGACAATCGCCGAGATCGCGGCGCTAAGTTTTGAGTTTAATGGCTTCATATCGGTCTCCAAGAATTTGAGACTCGAGTATAAAACCCCTACAACAATTAATGCAAATCATTCTCAAATCTATCCGCATTAACAAAACAACTTTCCCTCCCGTAAAATAGCTGCAATTAATGACTTAACGACTGTAAGTTGCGATAAGCTCCAGCTTTTCGGAACGTTTCATTTGTTTGATCAACGCTTCCTTTCTGGAAGCCGAGACGCGGTCATGCCCCGCTTCGACAAACACCAGCTGCCGAGGTTGCCGACTTCTGAAATATTTGGCCCCTTTTTGCATCAGATGCTGGTGGAAACGTCGCTCAACATCGATACTAATACCGGTATATAAGCTGCCGTCATCACACTGAATGATATAGACCGACCAATTTGACACTGGCGCGCTATTCAGAGTCGACGGATTTATTCAACCAACCATTCAGCAAAACCGCCACCGATACGCCAAAACCGATATAGGCATATCGAACGATAAAAATCAGCGCAGCACTCTGGCTGTGACTTGCAGCATCTTTGACACCGGGCGTAATTGCCAAAGTCCAGAGCAGCGCCGCCAAAAAATACACCACCACACCCGACACCGCCCATGACACAGCCGGACGCCCCGAGCGTGCCGCGGTGTTGAAAAACCAAATGCCGACTAACGCGGCAGCTATCGAACCTAACATGTGTTTTCCTGATTTTAAGTAGTTTAGCGGCGAGACAATCGTTCGATTCCCAGGTTGGCCAACTGATCGGCACGCTCGTTACCAACATCCCCGGCATGTCCTTTCACCCATATCCAATCGATGTTGTGCCGCTGGATCGCAGCATCCAAACGTCGCCATAAATCTTCGTTTTTCACCGGTTTATTTGCCGCAGTTTTCCATGCCCGCTTTTTCCAGTTAGCCATCCATTCGGTAATGCCTTGCAAAACATATTTGGAATCAGTGTGCAATTTGACGCTGCAAGGCTTAGTTAAAGTTTCTAAAGCTTGTATTGCGGCTACCAACTCCATCCGGTTGTTCGTCGTTTCAGGTTCACCACCGCATAGTTCTTTTTCTTTGTCTCGATATTCCAAGCGCACACCCCAGCCTCCGGGCCCAGGATTGCCCTTGCATGCACCATCTGTGTAAACAATCACTTCAGTCATGGTCAACCTATCTATGTAAATTCGATTTCAAACCTAATCCAACCGCAGCCAAATTGCTTCGGCGTTGCTGCGTCGCGGTCAAAGGAATCAATGTATATTGCCTCTTCACCGCTTTAATGCCATAAGCCATAGCAAACAAAGACGCAAAGCTAAATTCGAATTTACCGTGAGCGATGGTATAGCTGTCTAGTCCAAACTCGGCGGTCGTTAACAATTCGAAGTTCATCAATTTCAACCAATCCAAAACCCTCGCTTTGGTAATGAAATGCGCCCGCCAAGATTCCGCAAGCTTCCGGTCCCATAAAAACTGGAAACGTACCGACATGCTGAACGGATTGAAATTCAGCATGACCAATTCGCCGCCCGGCTTTAACACGCGATTGACTTCGCGCAGGGTTTGAAATCGCCGTGCGTCAAACTCTAAAATGTGCGGAAGTATGACTAAGTCCATCGATTCAGTTTGAATAGGCAAGTTAAATGCTTTAGCGGTCACCTTCAACGCGCCAGCATCACCCAAGGCCTTGCCGTCCAGAATTAGATAATTCCTATACAAGGAAAAATCGACGAACTCATTTTCCCAACCTAAACCACCGATCTGGAGTTGTTGTTGCTTACAACTCACCGTTATTGATCTTCGCAGATAGTTGGCTTCCATGGTTTGCAGTAGCTTACCCCGTGGGGTTTGGTACAACGCAAATAGAAATTGTCTCTTCATTTAACCGCCGCTAAGGGTATGTTTTTTTGGCTATTTTAGAAAGCCATGCTAGGATCTAATTTTTTTATTTTAGCGAGTTCAGACAATGCCCCGCTCAATTTCCAAAAAATCAGGCCGTCATCTGTCTTATCTACTGCCTATTCTGCTAGCAACCGGTTGTAGCCAACATGCGCAAAAAGACCATCTAAGCCAATCATCAACTAGCAAGTTTTCCGTATTTACCCGTAATGGCAATGCCGGAAAAATCCACAACAAGCAGGTAGAAGCAAAAGAGCACGCCACCATCTGGGATAGGATGCTGTCTCTTTATGCCTTACCGGAAATCGATAATGCCAGAATCGACCGCGAAGTAAACTGGTATCTTAGAAACCCTGAATATCTGACCAGGGTACAACAACGCGCCGAGCCCTATTTATATTTCATCCTCAACGAAATTGAAGCGAAAAATATCCCCGGAGAACTGGCACTGTTACCTGCGGTTGAGAGCGCTTTCAGACCTGACGCAATGTCGCCAGCTCAAGCATCCGGTCTCTGGCAATTCATTCCGCCTACCGGGCGTCTTTACGGGTTAAAACAGAACAGCTGGTATGACGCACGACGCGATGTAGTGCAATCGACTCAAGCAGCCACCACCTTCCTGAAAGAACTGAGCGAGACTTTCAATAACGACTGGTTACTTGCTCTCGCCTCATACAACGCCGGCAAAGGCAATATAAAAAACGCCGTGGATAGAAACCTCGAGCGCGGACAGCCTACCGACTTCTGGTCCTTGGACTTGAACAACGAGACCTCAGCTTACGTACCCAGGCTGCTGGCAATCGCCAAGATCTTTGCCAACCCGGAAAAATACAACGTCAATCTGCATCAATTCGCCAACCAACCTTATTTTGAATTGGTCGATGTAAAGTCCCAGCTCGACTTGGGTAAAGCCGCCGAAATGGCACAAACCCCGCTAGATGATTTCTTAAAGCTCAATCCTGGCTATAACCGCTGGAGCACCGATCCGAACGGCGCGCAACATCTGCTGATTCCGGTAAGCAAAGCCGATTCTTTTAAAGAAAAACTGGCTGAATTGCCACACCAAGAGAGAATCAAATGGGAACACCATACGGTGGGCAAGAAAGAGACTCTAAAAAGCATAGCCAGCAAACACAGCACCAGCGTCGAAGAGATTATCAATGTCAATCATCTTGACGACGATACGGTTGCCCAAGGCTCAATCCTGTTAATCCCGGTCTCTTTTCATTCACAAAAGGGCGAACCAACCACACCGGCTGTTGCTGCAGTATCGCAACAATCCACACCAACGCCTGCTCAATCAAGCAAACAACAATATACGGTTAAGAAAGGCGATACCCTATGGGATGTCTCGCAACGTTTTTCTGTTGATAAAGACGATATTGTGAGTTGGAATAAATTACCCAAAAAAGCGGCGCTGAAACCCGGCCAAAAACTGACTATCAAGAAAACCAGCAGCAGTATAACCGTGGCATCGACCGCGCCTTCCATCAAGCAAATCAGCTACACGGTGAAAGCCGGCGACACATTGGCACAGATATCAAAGAAATTTAACGTCAACGTCACCGAGCTCCGCAAATGGAATAACGTTCCCAAAAACAAGGCGGACATCAAACCGGGCTCTAAGCTAAAAGTAATGATTGAGGCCGGCCATCCGTCCACCTAAGGCTTCAGATAACCCTGCGTACAGTTCAAATCGATTTGCGAAATTAGATCTTTCTGATTCGCCATAAGGGTAAACTTAAATCAGCAACTTAGGCTTACCCTTACGCTTCGCGAGATCAAACAGCCCTACTAAAGCGATCAGCACAGAAGAAACTAATCGCTACATCCCAGAGAAATAGCGATTCGACTTAAGATATTGAATTAACACAGACGGCATAGCAAACTTGGCACCGCATATTGCTACTGTGCCAGAGCTATAACCTTAAGAATTGATGGCGTCCCCACGGGGGTTCGAACCCCGGTTACCGCCGTGAAAGGGCGGTGTCCTAGGCCACTAGACGATGGGGACTAAGACTATTTTTTAAGAATGACTTCTTTAATACGAATTGCCGGCTTAACCGACTTTAGCCAAATTGGCGTCCCCACGGGGGTTCGAACCCCGGTTACCGCCGTGAAAGGGCGGTGTCCTAGGCCACTAGACGATGGGGACTCAGGACTAAATCAACTATTATTTGGTGGAGCCAAGGAGGATCGAACTCCTGACCTCTTGCATGCCATGCAAGCGCTCTCCCAGCTGAGCTATGGCCCCGTAGTTGAGTCCTCGTATTATACGGATATTCAGAACTTTGTCTAGGACTTTTCTACATTCTTTATGTATCGGATGGCTCGCTCTATTCTGCGCAAGGTTTTCTCTCTGCCTAATAGAGCCAAAGTCAGATCAATAGCCGGCGATACACCACTGCCACAAACCGCTACGCGCAGGGGTTGCGCGACTTTACCCAGATTAAGCTGCAATTGCTCGGCACTATCCAATACCACTTGATGAAGGCCTGACGCTTCCCAATCGCCGATAGCGTTAAATTGCGCCAGTAAATGTTGCAATACATCGTCCACGCCCGCTTTGAAATTCTTCTTGGCGGCTTTTTCTTCGTAAGCGTCGAATTCCTTGTAAAAGTATTCGCTTTCGGCTGCCATATCCACCAGGGTTTTGCAACGTTCGCGTTGCGCTTTAACCACATCCACCAATCCCGGACCGGTGGTCGGATCGATACCGCGCTCCCCCATGTGCCAAGCCAAATGTCTGGCAACATGCGCCGGATCGCTGTTCATGATGTACTGGTGATTCAACCACAACAACTTCTCGGTGTTAAACGTGGACGCGGAAACGTTGACTTTTTCCAACTCGAACAACGCCACCATCTCTTCTAAGGAAAACAATTCCTGATCACCATGCGACCAACCCAATCGCACCAGATAGTTCAACAAAGCCTCGGGTAAATACCCGTCATTGCGATACTGCATCACGCTGACCGCACCGTGACGTTTGGACAGGCGCGCACCGTCCGAACCTAAAATCATCGGCACGTGCGCATACACCGGCAATTGCGCACCCAAGGCTTTCAGAATATTAATCTGTCTGGGCGTATTATTGACATGATCGTCACCACGGATCACATGAGTAACCCCCATATCCATGTCATCGACTACCACCGTCAGGTTATAGGTCGGGGTGCCGTCGGAACGGGCAATAATCAGATCATCCAGCTCCTTGTTAGCGACAACGATACGACCTTTCACCAGATCGTCGATGATAACCTCGCCCTGCTCCGGGTTCTTAAAGCGCACCACCCGCTCACCTTGCGGATTTTCAACACCCTGCCGACACTTACCGTTGTAACGCGGCTTTTCCTTGTTGGCCATTTGCTGCTCGCGTAAAACCTCCAACTCCTCGCGACTGCAATAGCAATAATAGGCATCGCCCTGCGCCAGCAATTGCTGAATCACTTCTTTGTAACGATCAAAACGATGCGTCTGATAGAAAGGGCCCTCGTCATATTCCAAGCCTAACCAAGTCATGCCTTCCAGAATTGCATTCACGGACTCCTGACTGGAACGCTCAAGATCGGTATCCTCGATTCGCAAAATAAATCTGCCGCCGTGTTTGCGCGCATACAACCACGAAAACAAAGCGGTTCTGGCACCGCCAACATGTAAATAACCGGTGGGACTTGGGGCAAAGCGGGTTCTAATACTCATCGTCAATTATTTAGTTGTTAAAAATTTCTTGGCGTATTCGCCGGGAATGGAGCGCGATGCGTTTAATCGCATCGCTTGATAATTAAATTGTACGCTGCCTTTGGCTGCGTCGTTTCTGCCTAATATGGCCAGGGAGGTGGCATGTCCTTGTTTAGCAGCTTTTTCATACCAATCGGTCGCCTTATCTCTGTCGCTGCTGACACCCATGCCTCTATCGTACATCGCCCCCATGACTACCTGGGCATCGAGTAGACCTTGATTCGCGGCTTTTTCCATCCACTCCGCAGCCTTGTGTTCATCCTTCTCAAAGCCCTCTCGGCCGAGTAAATATAGCGACGCCAATTTGGCTTGCGCCTGCGCATTACCGTGCTCAGCCATTTCTTTCACGCTGTCAGCCTTTACCGCACTAGCAAGTAAAAACATCGCACAGAAAATTAAAATCTTGCCCATTACATTCTCCAAGGAAGCCTACGGATTAAAAACAAACCGGCATTATTTCACGGCGCCTGGATAAGATGAACGCACTATTTAAAAATAAGGGATTGATGTTAGACTTAAGACACCAAGGCGGTACGCTAGGCCTTGTAGATGCAGAATAACAACCTGGAGAATTAAAACATGAAAAGAAACCTTTTATTCACGGCCACTCTGGCCGGAGCGCTGCTTTCCGGTTGCGCGACGCAGTCGAGCAATAATTTCCAGGCCTTCCAGCCTGAAGACCTTAACGCACTGGTTAAATCCGGAAAACTGGTACAAAAAACCAACAGCTTTTTCGTGGTTAATGATTCATCTTCGTCAATGAGCCGCACCTATGTAAATTCTACCGATTACAGTGGCACCAAGCTGGATGTCGAAAAAAATCTGCTCAACAAGTTTAACAAATCCATTCCGGTCATGCCGCTGACATCCGGTTTACGCAGCTTCGGTTTTGGTCCATGCCTGTCTTGGGGCTCGACTTATCTCAACCAAGCCGTGCAAAATTACACTCCAGCCGGTTTCGAAAGTGCGATTACTTCTCTCGAATGCTCTAGCGGCGGCACACCACTGGCCACTGCGCTAAGCGATTCCGGCAAAGATATCACCGCTGCTCCCGGCAATATTGCCTTAATCGTTTTTAGTGATGGTATCGAGGAAGTCTCGCCCCTACCAACTGCCGAAGCGCTTAAATCCCAATACGGGGACAAGCTGTGTATTTATACAGTTTGGGTCGGCAATGACCAAGATGCCGCGGGGCAAACGGTGCTGCAAGAACTGGCCAATGCATCGGGTTGTGGATTCTCGACTACTGCCGAAGCGATTACCACCTCTAAAGGCATGAGCGATTTCGTTAAAAACGTCTTCCTGAAAGCGGGCACACCCAAAGTGGCCGATTGTTCAACACAAGACGACGACAAAGACGGCGTAAGCAATTGTGTGGACAAATGTCCTGACACCCCAAAAGGCGCCATAGTCGATAAAGACGGTTGCTGGGCATTTCGCGGCCTGTTATTCGATTTCGACAAATCTGACGTCAAAGCCAAATACGGCCCACTGATCCAAAACGCCGTAGAAGTGATGAAAATGAACCCTGGTTTGACCATTGAGATTCAGGGCCACACCGATAGTTACGGTAAGGATGCTTACAACCAAAAACTGTCGGAGCGTAGAGCTAATGCGGTCAAAGCCGAGCTGATCAAACAAGGCGTGGAAGGCAAGCGCCTGACAGCGGTTGGCTTCGGAGAGTCCAAACCGGTCGATACCAATGAAACCGATGAAGGCCGTGCCTACAACCGCCGTGTCGAATACAAACGTACTGACCGCTAAACGATAAGCTTCCAGCTTAACGACACAAGGGAGGCCTAGCTAGGCCTCCCTTTTTTTATGTCCAGACCAGTCGAATCGACTGCCGCCTAATATTGGTGCCGCGTGGCGTAATCGTCAATTTATCAAAGCATCCGCAGGTATGGAAGCGCAATGGCGACACAACACGTTGGCGTAGTTTCAGCCGCTAAAGACGCACACATTCTTGCCCCGTTGGCGCGTTCACAAACATAGATGTACATTTAAAGCCCTGTTGGGCATATTCCAGGCCAGGGTTCACAGCGCGTTATGTCTGGAACCTACCTTCGATACCTCCGCCCTCACCCACGTATCTGCAAGGTATGCACACGAAACCATGGCATGCCAATAAAATACCTTAAATCGAGCATTCCAAAATTTCGCCAGTGAATTCGAAAGTTTTTGATATGCATGATTTTGGATTTTTGGCGTATAAACCAAAGTGAGCAGCATATCTACAGAGGCTGAAAAAGCGAACGAGCTATTCGGCTTAAAGCTTTGGAATATTTTGTTTTCAGTGGTCGAGTTCGGTAGAGTCGAGATGTGGCGCGGTAGAATTAGGTTTAGCTTGTCTGTTTCCGCCTCTTTCGTTTGACGGTGCCCAAATAGCCTTGCCTTAACCCCGTTTCCACACCCTGCTCATCGAACCGGACTAGCAGATTTCCCGCATCCGGCTCTCGGACAAGATGTCACGCTTTCGCCCACGGATCGTCACGCCCCAAGCGGCTTAAGCGTACCAAACCAAGGGTCTGATAGAGGTACGAAGATGGATAGCCTCCGCCTGCTCGCTTTCTCACCTTATACTTGTTGCGTAACCACCGACGCAACCGCGCTGCCGTGTAATTATCAAGCGCACGATAGGCACGATTGAAGGTTCCTACCCTAAAGTAGTTCGCCCAACCGCGTAGCATGCGGTTCAATTTATAGATCAGCAACGTGGTGTCATGCCACGCCATTGAATAAGCCGTCAACGCCTGAACCTTCTCGACCATGCGCCGAATACTTTTCTTGGATGGCCGGTAGCCCAGATAGGGCTTACCGTTTTGCGGTCTATATAACAGACCGAATGTGTAACCCAGAAAATCGAACACACCTTCCGGCACTTTGCAGATTTGCGTTTTCTCCTCATTGACCGTGAGCTTCAACCGCTCCATGATCTTACGCATCCATAACAAGGCTTCTTCAGCCTTGCCACGTCGACACAAGATAACAAGGTCGTCGGCGTAGGTGACGATTTGACTGCCGAGCCCCCGTTCCAGGCCCAGTTTCTTCCATGCCAATACAAACCGCCGCATGTATAAATTCGACAGTAAGGGTGATATGGGTGAACCCTGCGGGATACCGCGTTGCTTATCTTTGGCCTCGGTAGTGCGTATCGTCCGCCCATGTCGGTCGGTTTCTTCTACCGCACATTCCAACCACATCGTGATGAGATGCAACACACGTCGATCTACAACACGGCGAGCTACCGATTTCATTAGCTCGGCATGTGGAATACTCCCGAAGTAATCCGCCAAGTCGGCATCAACGACGTCCAGATGACCTTTAAACATATGGCGATTGATTTCGCCCACCGCTTGCTGGGCATGACGGCCCGCTCGATAGGCATATTGCTCGTCGGGTAAATCCGCTTCGAAGATCGGCTCCAATATCAGCATCGCTGCCGTCATGCAGACCCGATCTCGTAAGGTCGATATACCCAGTGGCCTCAGTTTGCCATTCGGTTTGGGGATATAAACACGTCTGATAGGATTCGGTCGGTAATTCTCCTCTCTGAGCGCAAGCGCCAGTTCCGCAAGCCATCGCTCCCGGCCATACGTTTCGACATCGGCAAAGTCCTGACGATCCACGCCCGGCGCACCTTTGTTGGCCCGGCAACAGACGTAGGCATGCGCCAAGATGTCTTCCCGGTATATCTTGTCGTACAGCGCATAGAAACGATAGTCAGCTTCAGCCTTCGCTTTTGCGTGTAACGCCATCTGTAGTTTCTGAACGCTTAACGGAGTTGATAGGTTACCCAATCTCCTGTCCTTTTCCACTTATTGCGTTGATCTTGAACTAAGGCCCCTTCCCTCCACCGGCATTACCCGGCTTCCCCGGTACTACAAGCCTCTCCGCCACCCTACAGCGCCCGGCCTGTCCCTCGCGGGCGTCCGGTTGGTCATCGCTGACCACGCCGCAGGGCTTCCCGTGTTGCGTGCGCTTACCTTGTGTACATGCTGTCACCACTACCCCGGCGCAGCGACTGGGAATACTCTTCGCTCGTTTCCCCAACCGTATCAGCCTTCCCCGGAATGGCTGCCGGGTCGGCCTGCGCATCGACCTTTTCGAGGCTTGCTCAGTGTTCACTCGCGTTACGGCCTGCACACTCGCTGAATCGCCTAAAGCGATCTCTTTACATCGAAGGCTTCAGCCACTTCGTTACCTCCATGACTGCTCCGATTGCTTCCGGCCGGAGCGATTTAGCCGGGTGGGTCTCTCACCCACTGATAAAGCGCCGCCTTTGCACGGCGCACACCCAAACCGGCCTGTCCCGTTTCTCCAAAGCGGACTGTCAGTCAACTCCAGATTCATGAACCTGGAGTACTACAAAGCAGTCGTTGGCAACCTCACCCAAGCCATTTCCGACCTTCAAGGTTGATTTCTGAATGGCAAGCTTCTGACATTTCTGAGCAAATGTTAAATTAGTGAGTTTCTTATCTAGCTCTTGATATCACACAGCATCGCACATATAGAAATATTATTCCGATCATTCAACCTGGACTCGTCGGTAATTTTACTTCTGAAGTTTTTGTTTTGTCAGTATTTGTATCGCAAACATATATATCAACACGTCGATCTGATGCTAAATCAAAATCCGTGGCTTTTGATGAGGGGTGTTTTGGAGCAACTGCGAATACTGAAATATCAGGCTTATATTTTTCTACATAACCTTCAGTTAACCCGCTTATGTAATTTGAAACCTGTTCCGCAACCCAATACCCTCGTTTCTTTGCAAGCAATGTATTAGACTCATGAAGAAGCATAACTGCGTTTCTAAGCATCCGTTTGTCCGCGCTACCCATGAGAACAATGCAATTCCTCGAAGGAAAATAAGGATGGTTATTGACAATATTATTTAGTTGCTGTTGAATATCAAACAATGGAATTTTGTCTTCGCCTGTTTTAAATCCTTCGATTTTTCCAACGAACTCGAGTTTAGCAAGATTATTGCTGCTATTTTCGGATATCTGCTTAATTGGAAGAGTTTCATTTATGGTTTTGCTGATGGTTATCCCTTCAAATGTTAAATTAACAGGAGCCTCCATTTTTTCGACAAAACTTAATTTATCAGCCAATCTAAATCCTCCTACATAGATTGCGCCAATTATTAATGAAGAGCTTCCAAAAACTACGCTCCAGGCTCCCTTCCTTAGGGCAAACGCTCCGACGCCAGCGATAAGAAACAATAAAGCAGGCACCCAAAATACCAAGTTATCAGGGTTTTCATTATCTTGAGCACTCCCAGTATTCCCAGTATTCCCAGTATTCCCAGTATTCCCAGTATTCCCAGTATTCCCAGTATTCCCAG
Source organism: Methylomonas sp. 2F7 (assembly GCF_057126975.1). Taxonomy (NCBI): domain Bacteria; kingdom Pseudomonadati; phylum Pseudomonadota; class Gammaproteobacteria; order Methylococcales; family Methylococcaceae; genus Methylomonas; species Methylomonas sp. 2F7. Next base: position 1,452,445 of record NZ_CP195203.1, on the reverse strand, counting down.
TATTCCCAGTATTCCCAGTATTCCCAGTATTCCCAGTATTCCCAGTATTCCCAGTATTCCCAGTATCCCCAACATCCCCAGCATCCCCAGTATCCAAAGCCCCTACAGAGTTACCACTAGAAGAGTCTGATGGCTCTAAAAGTAATTTAGGAACAATAACAATACTTAAGATAAAAAGGATTGTTATTGCAATTATGGAGTAATGATATTTTTTTGATCGGATTGTTTTCTTTTCAAAAAAGAATATTCTTTCCCTTAGTTCATTAATGTCACTAACAATCTTTCGGTATTCATCGTTTAGCACCTCAGACTGTCGGCTAATCTCGTTAATAACGACATCTGAAATGGGGTCGTTATCACGCCATTTATATTCATTTTGTTCTAGTTTTTGATTGTGTGATCTGGCCGAACCAATGAACTGTCTTATTTTTCGCCCGATCGTGAGTATATCATTGCGAAGTTCTTTATCACTGAAATGTGATATATTAATAATATTTGCTTCACGCGAGCCAAAATAGTCTCTGTAGCAAGAAATTTTTGAAAGCCTTATATCTCTATCTAATTTCAAATTTTTAAATGTGACAGCTTGGGATGATATTTTTTCTAAATGACTAAAGTCATCAAGATCATCTAGCACCAATGTGCACATTTGCAGTGCAATGTCCCATTTTTGAGTTTGTCTCAAGTAATAAAGTAAGCCGGGAATTACCACAAACAAAATAAATGCCTCTAGAGTAGTATTGACAAAGTATTTGTTTAAAAAATATAGTAGTTCTGACATTGATGACCTTATAGCAAAATGAGTGGCTTACAAAAAGTTAGCATGTCTTTGGAATAAAGAATTCAAGCGAAGAAGTTCGATCGAAATATTCAATAGAACTGCAGGGTGATAGGTTGGTCTGCCAGTCATCCGATTGCCCCCTAAAAACCGAGTTGATTAAGATCCAATTCATCAATAAAACATCAAATACTCATACAGGATTGATCTCGATGAAATAGTCGCCCAAACTCTCTGGCAGCAAGGCGGTCTAGGTGCAACAACCGCTTTTAATGAATCTATTCATCAACTGGCTCCAATCAATAAATCCTGACGCAAATTATACCAAGACCTGCGTTTTGCACAGTTAGGTCGCAATATTAGCAATTTTTCACCCAATACCGACCATTCGACGAGATAAAACGATGTATTAATCATTGAAATTGGAAAGCCGCTCCAACCGGCAGTCCATTGGCCGTAGTAGTGCAGTGATAATGCCAATTTGCTCGCCGAATACCGGACATTCGGCTGGGTCACAGGATGCCTTAACTAATTAAATTGGATGGTGCCCCTACGGTCGGGTTGTGGCCGAACTCAGCCCATCCCCTCAGCAAACAGAAATGCAGCGCCCTTAGACGCCAGGTCAGTACCTGACCAGCACCGTTACGTTAGACAGCAAGCGCCGCAGGCGGATCAGGAGTTCATCGCTCGGACGTACGCGCCAGTCGTCACCCAATTGCAGGGTGGCTTTGTCGGTGGCAGTGCGATACTCGATTTGGATCGGACATTGGCCGCCGCAGAATGGCGTTAGTGTGGTCTGTAGGCTTGCCAGCCAACCCGGCGGCAGGTCGCCATTGGCCAGGTCTATCGTCAATGTAATTCCGCGGGCATATAACTCGCGCGCTTCTTCCATGCTGTAGAGCTTCTCGGCAGTCATCCTCAGACTGTTGGTAAAGTCGTCCATTGCCAATGAGCCTTCGGCAATCAGGATTGTGTCTTTGCTGAGCAGGTTGCGATATTTGTCGTAAATATTGCTGAAGGCCGCCACTTCCAGCCGGCCGGTACGGTCGTCCAGCGTTGCAAAACCCATCATCTTGCCCTGCTTGGTTTGCCGGGTACGCATTTCCACGATCAAGCCGGCAACACGCGCTTCCATTTTGCCTCTGGAGCGGCCGGCATCGACTTCCAGACTGGCGAGCGAACCGTGGGTAATATGCTTCAATTCCGGCAGATATTCGGCGATAGGATGACCTGTTAGAAACAGACCCAAAGTTTGCTTTTCCGCTTCCAGCTTTTCTTTTTCGGTCCAAGGCTCGACCACGGTGGAATAAGCTTCCGCTTCACCGTCGCTCACTTCCACTTGCACCGCCAGACCGAATAGATCGTTTTGACCGGCCAGCGCCATTTTTCCGTGTTGTTCGGCAACTCGCAGCGCTGTGGTCAATTCGGCGAGATGCGCCGCGCGATTTGGATCGATAGTATCCAGCGCTCCGGCTCTGATCAATGCTTCCAGAACCCGGCGATTGACCTTGCGTAAATCGACACGCTTGCACAGATCGTACAAACCCGCAAACGCTCCGTTGGCGGCCCGCTCTTTTAACAGATCTTCAATTGCATTTTCGCCGACACCCTTGATCGCACCGATACCGTAAACAATCTGCCCCTGGTCGTTTACCGTAAAACGAAAGTCGGAAACATTAATGTCCGGCGGGCAGATCTCCAGCTTCATTTCCCGGCATTCGTCGATCAACACCACCACTTTATCGGTGTTATCCATATCCGAGGACATTACCGCCGCCATGAACGCGGCCGGAAAATGTGCCTTCAACCAGGCGGTTTGATAAGCAACCAAAGCGTAGGCCGCCGAATGCGACTTGTTGAAACCGTAGCCGGCGAATTTCTCCATCAGGTCGAAAACGTATGTCGCGATGGCTGCGTCTATCTGGTTTGCCACCGCGCCCGACATGAATTTTTCCCGCTCTTTTGCCATTTCCTCCGGCTTTTTCTTACCCATCGCCCGCCGCAACATATCGGCGCCGCCCAAGGTGTAACTGGCCAATTCCCGAGCAATCTGCATCACCTGCTCCTGATACAGAATAACGCCATTGGTAGGTTTTAGAATCGGCTCCAGCAAGGGATGAGCGTATTCGGCCTTGGCACCGTGTTTGACATTGATATAGTCGTCGACCATGCCCGATTCCAACGGTCCGGGACGGAATAAAGCCACCAGCGCGATGATGTCGTCAAAGCAATCCGGTTTCAGTTTTTTGATCAGCTCCTTCATACCGCGCGACTCCAGCTGAAACACGGCCGTGGTCTGGGCGTTCTTTAATAATTCGTAACTAGGCAGGTCGTCGCGCGGAATCTGGGAAATATCGACCGGCTCTTCGCCACGTTGCGCGCGCTGGCGATTGATGGTTTGCAGCGCCCAATCGATAATCGTCAGCGTGCGCAAACCCAGGAAGTCGAATTTGACCAAGCCAACCGCTTCGACATCGTCCTTATCGAACTGCGTCACCAGGTTGCCGCCGCCCTGTTCACAATACAAGGGGCTGAAATCGGTTAGCTTGGTCGGCGAAATCACCACGCCACCGGCATGTTTACCGGCGTTACGGGAAATCCCTTCCAGCGAACGCGCCATATCGATCAGCGACTTGACCTCTTCCTCGGTATCGTACAATGCCTTCAATTCGGCACTGTCTTGCAGGGCTTTGTCCAGGGTCATGCCGATTTCAAATGGGATCAGTTTTGCCAACCTATCCACGAAGCCGTAGGCATGCCCCATCACCCGCCCCACGTCGCGAATCACCGCCTTGGCCGCCATCGAGCCGTAGGTGATAATCTGTGACACGTGATCGCGGCCATAGTGACGGGCCACGTAATCGATGACCTCGTCGCGGCGTTCCATGCAAAAGTCGATATCAAAATCAGGCATCGATACCCGTTCCGGATTCAAAAACCGCTCAAACAGCAAATCGAATTCGATCGGATCCAGATCGGTAATCTTCAATGCGTACGCCACCAAGGAACCGGCACCGGAGCCCCGCCCCGGCCCCACCGGTATCGCATTGTTCTTGGCCCACTGAATAAAGTCGGCGACAATCATGAAATAGCCGGGAAAACCCATTTGGGTGATCACGTTCAGCTCGACTTCCAAGCGTTCGTCATAGACTTTTCGGTTTTCCGCGAAGCTTCCCTTGCCTATTGGCGGATACTGGATCAAGCGTTCTTCCATGCCTTGCCGAGAGGCCTGTTTAAAATACTCGTCCAGAGTCATGCCTTCGGGGACCGGAAAATCGGGCAAATAGTTTTCGCCCAGCGTCAGCTCGACATTGCAGCGTTTGGCAATTTCCACGCTATTAGCCAAGGCTTCCGGAATGTCGGCGAACAATTCCGCCATTTCCTCGGCAGTGCGCAAATATTGCTGAGCGGTATAGTTTTTCGGCCGACGGCTATCGTCCAGCACCCGGCCCTGATGAATACAGACGCGCACTTCATGCGCGTCGAAATCGTTTTTACTGATAAAACGCACGTCGTTGGTGGCAACCACCGGCAAATCCAGTTCGGCAGCCAAATCCGCTGCTAGTTTGATGTAACGCTCCTCGTCCGATTTACCGAGCCGCTGCAATTCCAGGTAAAAACTGTCTTCGAACAAATCCCGCCAATATTCGGCACAACGTTTGGCTTGCTCGGAATTTTCCGCCAACAAGGCCTGACCGACATCGCCGTCCATCGCTCCCGATAACACGATCAAACCCTCATGATTCTCGGCAATCCAGTCTTTCTGCAACATCGGAATCCCTTGATGCTGCCCTTCCTGGTAGCCTCGGGAAATTAGCTCGGTCAGCGTGACGTAGCCTTTTTTATTGCGCGCCAACATAGTCAAACGAAACGGCGAGGCCGGTTCGTCGGGGTTGAAAATCAGCACATCGGCGCCGATCAAGGGTTTGATACCGGCACTTTGCGCGGCTTTATAGAATTTAACCAGCGAGAACAAATTGCTCTGTTCGGTAATCGCAGCAGCCGGCATTTGATACTCAGCCAGTTTCTTCACCAACGGCTTAATTCTGACGATACCGTCAACCAGGGAGAACTCGGTATGAATACGAAGATGAACGAAACTCGGCGTCATGGCTGTTTAAACAAGATACTTTTTAACAGGGGCAAACGATTTTCGATGCTGCGGGGTGATCCCAAGCTGCGCTAATGCCGCTAAATGCTGCTGGGTCGGATAGCCTTTGTGGATAGCAAAAGAATAGCCGGGATACAGCCTATCCAGCGTCTGCATTTCCTCATCGCGGGCGACTTTGGCTAATATCGAAGCGGCGGAAATTTCCTCGACCAATAAATCGCCTTGCACGATAGCTTCGCCAGGTATATCCAATATTGGCAAACGATTGCCGTCCACCTTGACCCAATCCGGGCGATAGTTCAATTGCGACACAGCTCTTTGCATCGCTACCATTGTGGCTTGCAGAATGTTGATATCGTCGATTTCACTGGCTTCGGCGCGGGCAACGGCCCAGCATAAGGCGTTGGCCTTGATCTGTTCGGCCAGCAACTTGCGTTTCTTTTCGGTGAGCTTTTTAGAGTCGGTCAATCCGGGAATCGGTTTGGCAGAATCGAGAATCACGGCAGCGGCAACCACCGGGCCGACTATGCAGCCGCGGCCAACTTCGTCGATACCGGCTATGCGTGGGGTGTTATCGGAGGATACCGCGCGTGACATTACGTAGAAAGCTGACCATATTGGAAAGTTCGTTGCTTTCGCCGGCCATATCTTCCATTTCTTCGATGGCGTCTTCCAGACGCAGATTGTTCTTATAGAGGATCTTATAGGCTTTACGAATCTGCCGAATCACTTCCGGCGGCACGCCGTTACGTTCCATACCGACCGAATTGATGCCGTGCGGGCGAGTAGGTCTGCCACCCACCATCACATACGGCGGAATATCCTGAGTAATTGCACTACCCATCGCCGAAAAACTGTATTCGCCGATTTGGGTAAACTGATGCACCAACGTAAAACCACCCAAAATGGCGTGATCGCCGAGATGCACATGACCAGCGATCGAGGCGCCATTCGCCATGATGACATGATCGCCGATTTCACAATCATGCGCGACATGCGTGTAAGCCATGAACAAATTATCGCTTCCGATCAAAGTCAAACCTCGATCCTGCTGCGTACCACGGTGCATCGTGCAAAATTCGCGTATCACATTGCGGTCGCCGATCTCCAAACGGGTGATTTCGTCGGCATATTTTTTATCTTGCGGATCTTCGCCTATCGAGGTGAATTGATAGATCGTATTATCCTTGCCGATGGCGGTAGGGCCTTTAATTACCACGTGCGGCCCGATCTCGGTACCCGAATCAATCTGCACATCCGGGCCAATAACCGAGAATGGCCCCACTTTAACGTCATCGGCCAATTCGGCATTGATATGAACAACCGCTCTGGGATCTATCATTTAGGCCTCTGCGGCAACGGCCGCGCACATAATTTGCGCACTGGCCGCCAGTTCGCCATCTACTTCCGCACGGCAATCAAAAGACCATAGGTGACGTTTGTGTTTGATGTAAGTCACTTCCAGACGCAACTGGTCGCCGGGAACGACTTGTTTTTTGAAACGGGCATTGTCGATGCCCGCCAAGTAATAAATCGTGCCTTTGCCCAATTGGTCGTTACTTTGCGAGGTCAGTAGCGCGGTGGCTTGCGCCAGGGCTTCCATGATCAACACGCCAGGCATGATGGGCTGACTTGGAAAGTGGCCTTGAAAAAACGGCTCGTTAAATGTCACGTTTTTCACAGCCAGCAAACGGACGCCCGGCTCGCACTCAAGCACCCTGTCTACCAGCAAGAAAGGATAGCGATGTGGCAAGAGTTCCTGAATTTGTAAAATATCGAGTGTGCCGGCCATGAGTTATCTGTGCGAAATGAGGAGAAGCGGGAAGTTCGCTTAGACCAGGAACTCCCCCACTTAAGGTGCTGCATGCTTCCGCAATCAGGGAAGCATCGGGGAAAATCTTACTGCGACAAGTTTTCCAGTTTTTGCTGAACGCGACTGGTAACGTCAATTTGATCGTTGGCGTAAATAACACCGTCGGTCAGCAACAAATCAAAAGACTCTTCTTTGGCTAACGCTCTTACTGCTTCTACGATGCGTTTTTGCAGGTTGCCCAACTCTTCGTTTCTACGCATGTTGAAATCTTCGCTGAACTCTTGTTGTGCACGAGCCGCGTCGCGTTTTTTGTCCAGAATGTCTTTTTCGATTCTATGACGCTCTTCTTCGCCCATTACCGCAGTGTCACGACCCAACTTTTCTTCCAGCGATTTAATCTCTTTTTGCTGAGAAACCAGCGCTTTGTCTCTTGGTGAAAATTCAGTTTCCAAGCGAGTTTTTGCTTTGGCGGCTTGTGGCGCTTTTTCCAAAACCTTGGCCACATTGACAAAACCGATTTTCAGCTCTGCGTGACTCACGCCAGCAAAAATCATCAGCATTAGAAACAAAGAAATTCTATTTTTCATGGTCAAAACCATCTCCGGTTAATTTTTTGAGTTTAAGACAGAACGCAAAGGCGATTATAGGGCAAAACAGGCTCAAACTAAACTAAAATCCCGAGCCGAAGGTGAACTGGAAGGCTTGAGTTCTATCGGTACTCTCCGAATTCAGTGGTTGGGCGACGCTCACTGCCAACGCACCAAACGGGGATAACCATTCGCCGGACAAGCCCACCGAATATCGGAAATACTTGCGCAAATCGCCGGTATTGAGTCCAGGTGCCAAAGTACCCGCGTCAACAAAAGAGCCAATCCGCACCGATTTCATATCACTTAAGAACGGCACAGGGAAAAACAGTTCGGCTTTGCCAATCATTTTTGTGGAACCACCGATAGGACGGTTGTAAGTATTGGCGGTGTTGATGTCGTTGGTGTCAATGACACCCAGGGTGTTTTGCATAAAACCGCGAACGTCCCCAGTACCACCGGCAAAGTAGTTTTCAAAAAACGGCAAACCGGAACTACCACCGTAGCTGCCGCCATGCGCCACCTCACCTAACAAACGGAAGGTAAAGTCGTTGGATAAGGGGAAATAATGCTGATGTTTATATCCGACTTTGAAATATTCCAGATCACTACCGGGTACAGTAATCAATCCGGACAGCCTCTGCTGTCCACCGCTGTGGGCAAAAGTCGCTCTATCCAAAGTATCGTGAGTCCAACCGGCAGAAGTTGACAGGGTATCAAAGCTTCTGGATCTGATAGCCGAGATATTATCACCCTTCTGAAACCCTAAGAATTTTAGAATCGTGTCCGACGATAAGTTCGTGTTTTCGATCTCGGTGCGCTTTAAATCAATATCAAAACCAATGCGGTCGAACTCATTCAACGGGATACCGAAGTTGATACCGGCATTCGTGACCGTTGTGTTGTAAGCCGCCAAGTTAGCCGCATAAGCATTTCGAGAGGTGTAACCGAGGTTGTAGCCCATCGCCACGCCATCCAACGTGTAGTAAGGATCGGAAAAACCCAGATTGTAGCGCGTCAAAATACTGCTGTTGTTAAAGGCAAAATCTACCCGCTTACCGGTACCGAAGATATTGTCTTGCGACACGTTGGCGTTAAAAATAATCCCTTGCACCTGCGAGTAACCGACACCGGCCTGCAAGTTACCGGAAGCTTTTTCCTTGATGGTGTAATTGACATCGATCTGATCGGCCGAACCCACTACCGGCGGGGTTTCTACCCCCACTTCCTCAAAATAACCCAATCTATCCAAACGGGTCTTGGTCCGTTCAATCTTGCTGCTGGCCGCCCAACTGGACTCCATTTGCCGAGCTTCCCGCCGAATCACTTCATCACGGGTCTTGGTGTTGCCCTTGACGTTAATTCGTCGCACATACACACGTTTGCCCGGATCGACAAAGAAGGTCATCGCCACGGTTTTTTGCTGCTCGTTAATCTCCGGCACCATATTCACGTTGGCAAAGGTATAGCCCTCGTCGCCCAAGCGGTCAGAAATGGACTTGGACGTTTCGGTAGCGTTTTTCCGGGAAAAAATCTCGCCCGGCCCGACCTTAACCAGCTTGATCAACTCTTCCGGCGGCACGATCAGTTCACCGGACAGTTTGACCTTTTCCAAGGTGTACACATCGCCTTCCTTGACGTTGATGGTGATGTAAATTTCCTTTTTATCAGCCGTAATATCGACCTGAGTAGATTCGATGGAGAAATTGATATAACCACGGTCCAGATAATACGAACGCAGTTTTTCCAGATCGGCGGACAGCTTTTGTTTGGAATATTGGTCGTCTTTGGAATAAAAAGACAGGAAGTTGGTCGTGCTTAATTCGAATTCTTTCCGCAATAGATCGTTGGCAAAGGATTTGCTGCCGACGATATTGATTTGCTTGATTTTTGCAACCCGGCCTTCGGAAATATCGATATGAATGCCGACCCGGTTACGCGTCAATTCCGAGACTTCGGTTTTAATTTTCAGGCCGTATTTACCGTGGCTAAAATATTGCCGGCGCAGTTCTTGCTCAACCTTATCCAGGATTTGTTTGTTGTAAACCTTACCTTCCGCCAAGCCGATTTTCTTCAAGGCTTCGGTCAAGTCTTCTTTTTTGATGTCTTTGTTGCCTTCGATCACCACTTTCGCAACCGAAGGCCGCTCGACCACATTCACCACCAGCGTACCGCCATCGCGTTCCAGCGATATATCCTTGAAAAACCCGGTGTTGAATAAGGCTCTGATGGCCGCGGCTTGCTTGTCTTCGGAAAAGGTTTCGCCGACATTAACCGGCAAATAGTTGTAGACAGTACCGGCGGAAATTCTTTGTAAGCCCTTGACCTGAATATCCTCAACTACAAAGCTGCTTGCATGAGCGGCCTTGCCGGACAGCATACTCAGCAACAGTATTTGTAATAGCGGTTTTTTCTTCACGCAGTCAACCATGGAAAAGGAACAGGCGCGATTGTAACACGCTGTTTTCGGATTCCCGCGCCTTCAATAGTAAATACTCGTAAATTCTGGCCGAAAAATTGCTTTCTTATTCAGTTTCAATTGCAAGGAAAAACAATTCAAAAAAAATTACAAAAAACCAACACAAGCTATTGAAATAAAACATTTATGATCAAATTAACCAAATGTATCGGCAATCAAGCTCCGATAAACGGCACGCGTGTAATCCGCTTCCGTAGCGGCAACTTGGGCATCGGTTCGCGCACTCACTCCGCCGGCTCCTTTCACCGGCGCAATCGCATTGGCCGCATCCAGTTTGTAAACCCCAGCCACGGAAATACCGTGATCGGGCGCGATCAGGCTATAGCAGGTATTCAGCCAATGCGCTTCAGCGATGGCGGTCTGATTGATTAAGCTCGTCACCGCCAACGCACACGCTTTGGCCTCGGAATTCGCGGCAAAAGCGGATTTAGGGATAGGCGCGTAGTGTGCGGCATCGCCGATTACATGAATAAACTCGTCGAATAGCGATTGCCCGGTCAGCGGCCGAACCGAACACCACCCCGTGGCATCTGCCAAACCATGCTGCAATGCTATTTGCGCGGCGGTTTGCGGCGGAATGATATTCAACACATCGCCTCGGAAGCGGTCGCCGAATTCGCTAGTCAGTACCCTATTCTGCTTATCTAGTTGGAGCAAAGGATTATCGGCCAAGCTAAGCCACTCGATCAGGCTATTGGTGGTGCCGTAACCGTAATGTTTCGTCCAACCGGCTTCGAACAGCGCTTGCTTGGAAAAGCTGCGCTTGGCATCGAGAATGAGAATTTTCGAACGCGGTTTATGCTGTTTCAGCCAATAGGCCATCATACTTGCCCGCTCGTAAGGGCCAGGCGGGCATCGATAAGGATCGGCCGGCACCGCGATTAACACCACCCCACCATCGGGCATCGCTTGCAGTTGCCGCGCCAACAGCAAGGTCTGCGGACCGGCCTGCCAGGCATGCGGAAATTGTTCTGCGGCAGCCTGATCGTAACCGGCCATCGCATCCCAGCGAAAATCTATGCCGGGCGACATGATTAACCTGTCATAGGTGACACTTTGTCCCCCGGCCAAGCGCAATTGCCTTTGTGCAGCGTCCAAACTACTAATGCGATCAACTAACAGCTTGACGCCATATCTGTCTTGTAAATCCTGGTAATCGACCGTCAATTGGTCGAGGTTCGCCAAACCGGCAAACAGCCAATTACTGCCGGGACAAGTGATATATTTGGCTTTGGGTTCGATCAGCGTGACTTGAATATTCGCGTCCAGCAAACGCAGATATTTCGCCGCCGTCGCGCCGCCGAAGCCGCCGCCGACCACAACGACATGCGCTTTACCGCCACTACGGAGCGGCACCCCGCCACAACCGCTAAGAACGCCCGCTCCCAAGCCGGCAATGCCTTGCAAAAAACGTCTTCGGGATAAGCCTGCCACTAATTGCGACTCAAGAATTTCGCAACAGCCGCAAGTTCAGCATCGCTATAAGCTTTAGCCAAACGCGGCATCAATGTGGCAGGCTTTTTGTCGTATTTAAAATCCAGCAAGGCCTGCTGGATCTGCTGAGCGGATAAACTTTTTAGCGAAGGGATAGAGCTTTTGGCATCCAAACTTGACTCGGCGTGACAATTCCGACAATTGAAGGCAATTGCTCGTGCATCGATTTCGGCATAAGCCATCGTGTTTAACGCACTAGCAAGCAAAGCCGCCGAGACATAGCAAATGCGCTTCATGCCGTTTAAGCAAGCAGTTTCTGCCGAAACACTTCGTACAACAATACGCCAGCGGCCACCGATACGTTCAGGCTTTCCACCTGCCCGGCCATCGGGATTTTCACCAGAAAATCGCAATGCTGACGGGTCAAATGGCGCATGCCGGTACCTTCCGTACCCATCACCACCGCCAGGGGCATATCCAGCTTCGTCTGAAACACGGTCTGCTCGGCTTCGCCGGCCGCGCCCATGATCCAAATGTTCTGCTCTTTCAACCAGCGCAGTACCCTGGCCAGATTGGTGACCTGATAAACCGGCACCGTTTCCGCCGCGCCACTGGCTACTTTGCAAACCGTCGGCGTAATCCCGGCGGCATTGTCTTTGGTGACGATCACGCCATGCGCACCTACTGCATCGGCGGTGCGTAGACAAGCGCCAAGATTATGCGGATCTTGCACTTGATCCAGCACCAGATAAAACGGCGTAGTGGTTAGCGCTTCGACATCCTGCTTAAGTTGGTCTTCGCTACGCATCGCCGGCAATTCCACAGCCACCACAATGCCTTGGTGATTTTTGCCATCGGCCATCTTTTCGAGTTTTTTGCGCTCGGTTTTTTCCGGATTGATGCCAAGCTTGATTAGATCGTCAATCACTTGCTTCAGACGCACATCCTGCCGTTGACTATCGATCCAGGCACGGCGAATTTTCTGTGGCGAATAATCCAACGCGGCCTGCACCGCATGAATGCCAAACAATTGGGTTAAATTCATGAGCGACGGCGTCTTTTGGCTTTTGGCTTACTTGGGGCTTTTTTATCGTTATCTGATTTAACAGTTTTGCTGTTAGCTGCAACTTTTTTACGGCTGGAAGATGACTTGGTTTTGGCGATTTTCTTACCCGACTGTATCAACTCGAAATCGATTTTCTTGTCGTCCAGATTAACGCGCACCACGCGAATTTTGACCATATCGCCCAAGCGGTAACGCACGCCGGTGCGCTCGCCGTATAACTGGTGTTTGCTGGCGTCGAAGGCAAAATAATCCTGTACCAAGGAGGCGATGTGCACCAAGCCTTCCACGTAAATCGATTGTAATTCAACGAAAAACCCAAAACCGGTCACAGCGGAAATCAAGCCGTCGAACTCTTCGCCGATCTTGTCCATCATGTATTCGCATTTCAGCCAGCTCACCACATCGCGGGTGGCGTCGTCGGCGCGGCGCTCGTTCGCCGAACAATGCTCGCCCAACAACACCATGTCAGGATGCGTGTAATAAAAACTATCCACGGATTTGCCGGCCAGACAATGCCGAATAGCCCTATGCACCAGCAAATCCGGATAACGTCGGATCGGCGAGGTGAAATGCGCATAAGCATCCAGCGCCAAACCGAAATGGCCTTTGGTTTCCGGGCTGTAGACGGCTTGCGACATGGAGCGCAGTAAAATGGTCTGAATCAAATGCGCGTCGGGACGCTCCTTTACCGACTCCAGCAAATGCATGTAATCCAATGGCGTGGGTTGAGCCTTGCCGCCCAGAAATAAACCCAGTTCGCCTAGAAAGGTTTTCAGCGCCAGTAATTTTTCCGGGCCTGGGCCATCATGAATCCGCAGTAGGCGCGGCATTTTTTTCTTGTTCAGAAACTTCGCCGCCGCCGTGTTGGCAGTGATCATAAATTCTTCGATCAGCTTATGGGCATCGTTGCGCTGCAAAGGCACGATTTCCGCGATTTTGCGCTCCGGCCCAAAGACGATCTTGGTCTCCTGAGTGTCGAAATCCATGGCTCCGCGCAACTCGCGCTGATTGCGCATCACTTTATACAAGCCGTATAAGGTCTGGAGATGCGGCAACAAAGCGGCGTGTTTTTTTGCCAGCTTCTGATCGCCATCCACCAGTATTTTTGCTACTTCGGTATAGGTCAAACGCGCATGGGAGCGCATCACAGCTTCAAAAAACCGCGAACGCAGGACATTCCCTTCTTCGTTGATCAGCAGTTCGCAGACCATGCATAAGCGATCCACTTCCGGGTTCAACGAACACAAACCGTTGGAGAGTATCTCCGGCAGCATCGGTATCACTTTTTCCGGGAAATACACCGAGGTACTGCGGTTTTTGGCTTCGGCATCCAGAGCGGTATCGACTTTTACATAGTGTGAGACGTCGGCAATCGCCACCAGCAGTTTCCAGCCTTTCGGGGTTTTCTGCGCGTACACTGCATCGTCAAAATCGCGGGCATCTTCACCGTCTATCGTGACCAAAGGCAACTTGCGAATATCCTCTCGGCCCTGCTTGGCGGACTCCGGCACTTGTGGAGTTAGTGCCTTGATTTCTTCCAGTAACTGGTCCGGCCACTGATTGGGCAAATCGTGCGAGCGAATCGCCATTTCAATTTCCATGCCAGGTGCCATATGCGCGCCCAGCACTTCGGTGATGCGGCCCAAGGGCTGGCAATGCTGGCTAGGTTGCTGAATGATTTCGGCCACCACGATCTGACCTTGCTTGGCATGACCAACATCTTCCTTGGCAATCAACACTTCGTGAGCGATTTTTTTGTTATCCGGCACCACATAAGCCACGCGGCCCTCGGTAAAAAACCGGCCGACCACTTGATGCGTATTGCGTTCGCTGATTTCAATCACTGCCGCTTCACGGCGGCCACGTCTATCAAGGCCGGCCACGCGCGCGATTACGCGGTCATTAGGCATCAGTGGCTTCATTTCCCGCGGCGACAAAAACAAGTCTTCGCTACCGTCATCGGGTTTCAAGAAACCGAAGCCTTCCGGATGGCCGAGCACCCGTCCGGCAATGGTGTTATCCCCGGAGCCCAGGCTATATTTTTGCCGGCTGTTAAAACTTAACTGACCGTCACGCTCCATGGCGCGCAGCCTGCGGCGTAGCGCTTCCAAGGCATCGGGAGTTTCCAGGGCAAATTGTTGGGCGATTTGTTGGCGGCGTAACGGCTTGCCGGCTTCTTGAATAAGCTGGAGGATCAGCTCGCGACTGGGTATGGGGTTCTCGTATTTTTCGGCCTCACGCTGGGCGTGCGGATCGACGAGTGCGTTAAAATCAGCTGTCTGATCGGTATTTGATGTCATTGAATCTGCTTGCTGGGTTCTGCCGCCTATTCCCTGTCGGAACCGGCCGGCAATCGTCTTTGTTATATAAAATCATAGCCTTTCTTCTTGTTCTGCGTGGGAATGACGTCGTCCAGAATACGCCGGCATTCGAACTGCCAGTAGCCCAAGCCGATATTTCTGCGGCCGTTCAAAATGATGGGAAAATTCTCATGTCCCATAAACATTCGCAATAAATCGCCGTCTTTCAAGCGAAAAGAATCCATGATAATAAAGCTTTTTTCGCCTTCGTTATCTCTTATGCCATAGATTAAGGCTTTCTTGCGCTCCGCGTCGGTGTCCGCCTCGAGCGCCTGATAAGCCACCGGGAAAGCTTGGGCGGCGATTACCATCACCTCGAATATCAGCTTGGAATCCTGCTTGGGGAGCAGTATTTTGCACACCACGCCGAGCGAGCGTTGTTGCGGCATCGCGTCTATCTTGCGGAAACTCACCAAGCTGCCGATAGACAGCACGCCTTCCTTTTGGAAATTACAAGACAAGGCGCGCTCGGAGTCAGTCTCGGCCCGTATTTCCAGACCGGTTTCCAAACCCGGCCTACCGGTTTCCAATAGATCATAGGTCGTTTCCAAACCAATAGCCACATATCTATCCAGCCGATCAGCAAAATATACCGTCCCTTGCGGCTCCTTCCCTTGCCAGCGCTGCATCAGATAGTCGAACAGTTCCGCCGATAGCTTTTGATGATTATTTTTATCGATCTCCAGCGAACTAAAGCGCGCTTCGTCCTTGCTGCACAACTTGTCTGCCTGCTTGATCACTTTACCCAACTTGGTCAGATTCAGGTAAAGCATGGCCGAGTCCGACCTGCGATCTGTTTGCGCGCCACTAAGCAAAAACGCCGGCGGCAGGTCTTCGTCCATTAAAATCGCGCATTGCACGGCTTGTTCGGCTACCGGTTTGGTTTCGATTTGCAAAAAATCGCTGATTTTCTCTAGAAACTCATAAACCAGTTGAAACTCTTTCTGCATCAAGCCGGAAGGATAGGCCAAACTTAACAGCAATATTTGTTTATAGCTGTCTTCGACTGACGACAGTTTGCTGAATATACCGCCCTGGTCGGCCACCTTGGAGCCAGCCTTATCCAGCTTCACGGCGAGTTTATACAACGAGTGCAAATCGATCCAGATCCAATCCGGCACCGGATAGCTCATCATGTAGTGACTTATCACTATCCGGCTCAAGCCCCGGATAGTCCGCTGTATCGCCAGCGCGGTAGACTTACCCTGTAACCAACCGATTTCGCGGCGGGTCAAATCCTTCACCACGCTCCAATAGCCGATGGTAAATTGTCTTTCGATTGCGCAGGCCAAGCCGAAGATTTTTTTTTCGCTTTCACCCTTTGGGAAACCGAACTTGATCAGTCGCGAGCGCAAATAATCGTCGATCAAGTAAAAGCTGTCTCTGAGTAACTCCAAGGCATGCAAGCGTTTTGCCGCTGGCATTTCCACCGAAATCAATTCACCCAACAACTCGTAAAACAAACGGGCAGCCAGACCGGGATTGGCAGTGGGCAGTTCCGCAATCCATTGCCGTAACGCATCGTCGGTAAACGACGCCGATAATTGGGGATCATTTTTTTGCTGGGGTATGACCAGAAAAAAAGAGTTTTTCACAAAGAATCCATTATTGATGAAAGTACTGGGTATCCCTCACTATGCAGGATGACATCCCAATAGGCGACAAAACCAACAGCGCGCTGCGTTGCTAAGCCATCAGCCATCGCCTAGAACAACCCTTCGTCGTCTATCATCAAATTTTGCAAGGCATTCACATCCTTTCTGAGTTGTTTCCTTGCCAATAACTTAGTTTGCACGCGTTCAGGAAGCTCGGTAAAAATCAATACCTGATTGGCCACCAGTAAATCCACCAAGTCGTCTATCACTCTGACCATATCGTTATCGGTGGCTGACAAGGCTTCCCTTGCCTTATCACTTGGGACCTTCTGCAAGAATACCGCTACTTCCGGGTGGTCGACATCGAGCCACTCGTCGCCGCTGTCGCGCAGTTGCACAATTGCACCCGCCTGATCTCGGACTATATACGGCACAGCTTACCTATCATTGTCATAATCAGCAAAATCTCTAACCTTACCGGTAAGCACTGGCAACGTAAAAACCGATCATCTAGGCGAGATAGTCAAAGCGCCCAGCGTGACGCCAATGTCTATACCGCGACCCTTGCCGGAGAGTGCCAAAGAGATTTCGCCGCGGGTTAGCAGTTGCCCGTCTATCGACTTGGTGGCGCCGGCGTGCCCTTCAAAAGCGACAAAGCTGCCATAGATTTCATTCAAATTTCTAACTTCGGAAAACACCCCGGT
This sequence comes from Methylomonas sp. 2F7, assembly GCF_057126975.1. Lineage (NCBI taxonomy): Bacteria > Pseudomonadati > Pseudomonadota > Gammaproteobacteria > Methylococcales > Methylococcaceae > Methylomonas > Methylomonas sp. 2F7. The sequence goes on along the minus strand of NZ_CP195203.1, from coordinate 1,435,518 downwards.
GCCCTCGATTTCCGATTTACCGATGGTAAAACCTATGCTCTTGGAAGCCAGTGCAACTTGTGCCCGCTGTCCGTTACTACAACTGATATTACCAAGGCCATCGTATTGCTTATAAACGAGTGACCAACCACTTAACTTGTAAGTCATCGTGCAGGATGTTAGCGATTGCGCGGCTGCCGGAGACACGAAAAACAGTCCGCCTAGGCTTAGCGCCAACAGCGGAATAAATCGAAAAAACTGGGTTGACATTAGAATCTCCATTTTTAAAAACCTTTAATACAAATCGACGCGCCACTATCGCTGCGTAAACGCCATTATATTACAAACAGTGTAAGCTTCCGTTTACTGTGAAGCGCTCAACGATAGCACTGACTTAATCCCATCGGCTGTTTCGGCCTGATTCAGCTCGGTTGCCAGCAGATATAGCCTGTCTTTACTAATACCGCCGGGATCGGCCAGATACTGCGCGATATGGTTGGCTCTGGCAATCGCCAGATCGTTCAGACGCTGCGGATCCGGTGGAAAAATACCTTCCAGTTTCTGTTGCGCCAACGGGTAAAAATCAGCGTCCGGATTACTCTTGATCCGTGGTTTGCCCAACAACGATCTATCCATCTCCAGCGGGAAAACTTCACCAAAAAACTTGGCCAGCAAGCGCTTGTAGTCATCGTCGGACAATTCAATATACTCGTGCCGAACTTTCTCGCCCTTGTCGCGCAACTCGCCTGAGCGCATTTTTTTCAATACATCCTTTACCGCTTCAAAACGCATCGCCGGCCAATCCATGTTTTCGTAGGCAATACCTTTGATTTCCAGGGTCAATTCGGGTTTGCTGAGCAAGGCTTTGTTAAGCTGATCCAATTTAGCGGATTCTTCAACAGCCAATTCGGCACTACCTGGCGCGAAAGCCACAGCGCTAAAATCCTTATCGTCATCCAATAGCGAACCCAGCGCCTTGAACGGCGACATCGCCACTTTGGAGATCAGATTGACCAACACATTGGCCAGCAATGAGCCGATACTGAATTTCGGATCTTCCAAACTGCCGGTGATTGGAAAATCCAGATTGATTTTGCCGTCGGCATCTTTCAATAAAGCAATCGCTAAATGCAAGGGCAAGGACACCGCATTGGGATTTTCCACATGCTCTCCCAGCGTCAACTGATCAATGAGTAATTTATTCTGCACCGCCAACTGTCCCTGCTTGATGGTGTATCGCAAATCCAGAGCCATTTGGCCTTTTTCAATCCGGTAGCCGGCAAACTCAGCCATATAAGGCGTAATCAGCGGTAGAGGCATGTTGGTAAAATTTAGGGCAATATCCGAATCACCGGTATCGAATTGATATTTGCCTTTGATGCCCACCGAAGCCATCTCGTAAACCTTACCTTTTAAAGCCAACTTGGCCTCGGCGTCTTTATCCGAAGAAAATCCGCTGACTTCGCCATTGAGACTGTTCATGGCCGCCACGAACGGCAATATCAAGGAGTAGTCCGAGAAATCGGATTTACCCTCTTTCAATTCGATTTTACCGATACTGACACGCGGCTCGGCGGGTTTGTCAGCCGCCGGTTTTTCAGGAGGTTTGGCCGCTGGCGCTGGTTTTGCAGGCATTTGCGACACCATCAGGTCGTCGATATTGGTTTGACCGTCCTTTTTAATATTAAACCGCAGGTAAGGACGATCAAACATCACCCTGGCGAATTTGAAGTCCTGTTTCGCCAAATCGATGTCTATCCCCGACACCTCCAAATTCGACCATTTCAAGAAATCCACGTTCTTGACCTGATCGCGAGTCACCAAACCTTCTAAATTGGCGCCGCCTTGAAAGGTGAGTTGCAGCTGATCGGCAACCGCCAATTGCAGATTGCCCTTCCCGCTAAAGTCGCCATCCACCAATTCCAGTTTCAAAAATGGATCCAGATAAGGCTGGAACACCTTAAGATTAACATCCTGAATATCCAGCGCCCAAGACCCCGTAAAGGGCTGCAAACTCATCTCGCCGTCAACTTTCAAACCGCCGGTATTATTAAACTTGCTGCTCAATTGCACAGGCAATTTGCCGCCGTCCTGCGTGCTGAATTTCTGCAACTTGCAACTCAACTCGCTCAGTTGCAGTTCCAGCGGCTTCGGCAGACTGAAATCGGTAAAATGAATGTTGTAGTTGTTAAGCGCTAACTCATCCACTTTAACCAGCCACGGCTTGCTCTCCTCCGCAACCGCCGGTGTTGTCGATGGCTGAGTGGCGGCTGGATCAACGGCATCTCCAGCAAACAACGCCTGGTAATTGACAGTGCCGTCCGCTTGCAACCATGCGTTAATCGCCGCATCGCTGCTGGATACCGCGCTAATCTCAACTTGCTGTTGATTAACATCGATATTAATCCCACTGACCGCCAAGGCCGGCACGCTGACTAAAGGTTTACCGTGATTGTTCTCGGTGATTTCCAGCTGTTTGATGTCGATGTTGCCGTTGCTGATTTTTGTCAGCAAACCATGCGGCGCTTCGGCAAGCGTGTAATCGACTTGCAAGCCAAGCAGACCGTTGACGATTTCCACAGGCAGGATTTGTTGCAAAAATAAGTACCAGCTTCTTGCCAGACCAATGTTTTCCAACTTCAGATGACCCTTTGAAGCCAGTGGCGCAATTGTGAAATCGCCATGCCATTCGATATTTCCGCCCGACTCCAACCCCATGCTCAAATCGCCGACCGCGCTGCTTGCCGCTTGGGTACTGAACTCGTTGAGCGTTAGATTAAGCGGTAACAGGTTTTCCGATAGCACTTGACCGGTAACAGCATCCTGCCAGCTTATGCGCCCTTCTTTGATCGCAATTTGATGGATCAACAGCGCCAAGCTATCGCCGCCATTGTCTTTTGTGTTGGGCTGCTGCTCTGATTGTTTGACTTTTATATCCGCAAAATTGAACGCGCCATCGGCGCGACGTTCGATATTGAATTGCGGATTATTCAACTCAAGGGCATCTAACACCACGCCGCCAAGCTTTGCCGATTCCACTGCGTCCAAATCGACGAATAAACGCTGGAAGCCCACCAGGTCTTTGCCGTCTTTAGGCCCCAAGGCAAAGCCTTCCACCATCAACGTGAACTTGAATGGGTTGAAGCGAATCGCTGATAGCCGGGCTTGTTGTCCGGTTTCTTCCTGCAGCAAGGCCGGCAGTTTTTTTAACGCCAGTGTCGGTACCAGGTAAAACCCCAAAAAGGCATAGAGTGCCAAAAGCGCGATTAGCCCCAGTGCCGCGATCAAGCCCTTTTTCCGCTTCATTGTCACCACCATGCGCTGGAAGTTAGTGCAACTTATTCAATAAATCGGTTTCTATTCGACATCCGCCGAGATCCGGGTAATCGGCCAGATTTTGTTCGAAATCGCGGAAGGACGGATGTTGAAAAGCCAATCGGGCGATCTTGCCTTGGACTAACTCAAACTCCAAAGCCCCACCTTTTTCGCGCGGACTGCCGGGCTTGGTGACAAACAGCATAATGCCAATGTTCGCCAAAGGCTGGCCTTGATCCTGAGCCGGACGCGCACAACTGTAGGTCTCGACGTTCAACCCACTAAACACGGCGGCCAGCTGACCGGCGTTGATTAGCAAGCCTTCGTCGGCTACCGTCGGTACTTGCAAAAGCGCTTCCAAGCCAAAGTTGCCCAGATGGTTTTGCAGTAACAGCGTCCCGTTCCCACCTTTTTCGGTATTTAACAAAGGGTATAACTGCCGGGCGGCCTCGTCCTTGTTGGGATTTTGCAAGGCCGATAAAAATTGTCGCGCCGCCGATTGAATCGGGTTGATGACGCCTTCTTTTTTCTGCCGGGAGTTGGTCAGCGCCTCCCAATCCTGCTCGGTATTAACCGCCAGTTTCATGCTCTTCATTACGGCGTAGTCTTCGCTCGCCAGACAGCCGGCGAAATCCTTAGCCCGATATTGCTCCAGCAACTTCGGCCGAATTTCGTCTGTCATGGCCCGCTGCGCGGAGATATTAAAGTTTTTCCAATCCGGCGAGGTTTTACTCAAGAAATAATACAACACCGCATTGCGATCGAATTTATTGAAGCCCAAATCCTTCATCGCCAACTTCAAGCGCCGGCATTGGCTTTCTACATCCGGATAATTCTGCCAATCCGGTTGCAGATTGGGTTTGGCGGCCGGATCTACCTGATCGATCAACTGCCGCAAACTCACTTCGCCGTTGGCGGTTTGGATCGGTACCCGCCACAATTCATCAAGTGACAAATCATGCGCATCGGGCGGCAGATCGCCGGAGGTTTTCAACAGTAATGATGAGACAATTTCCGGGTACACCCGCAATTCGCCCAGCAGTTTGCTTTCGGAAGACCAGGCACTTAATCCACCTTCAACCACTTCATAAACACCTAGACGGATTTGATTGAAACTACTGCTGTCACCCGCAAGTACCACGCTGGCAGGCAAAGAATGCGTCTCGGAACTGTATTTACCGTTACCGGAAGGGCCGGCAGCCGGGGTTTTGGCCATCACTTGCGGATTGCTCTCCACCCAGTTGCCGGCCAGTTTGCCCATTACTGCCATACCGGCGCCGACGCCGGTGAAGGCGAACAAACTGCTGGCGGCATTAACGTCGCTGATCAACTGGGAAAGATTGGCTTCGTGGCTGTTACTGGTCAAAAAATTGTATTCGATCAGGGTGTCCTTACTGGAGTCGAGCCTTAACCAAGGCGTCAGAGAGGCTTTTTTGGTTTCCAGTTTGAAATTGCATTTGCCGGTGGTGGCTTGATACAAAAAGCCGCTGGCTTCGCGCTTCAGTTTTAGCGGATCGTTATGAACGCTAAATACCAGCGCGGCGGATAGGTCGCCGTTTTCGTAGTGGCCACCTACATCGCTACAACCGCCTTTCAAGGCATTATCCCCCTTGAAATCAAAGTCCGACACTAATTGCACATAGTAATCATCGCCACTCACCGTGGTTTGACCGCGTAGCGGCTTGATCGGTAAAGACTCGGTTTTCGGATAATCGACGGCAATTTGCCGGGTTGTGGCGCAACCGGCCAGCAAACCGCTGGTTAGCAATGCAGTAGTAAGGACTGAAAAACAACGTATCGACATTAAATATCCTATGGTGTCGCGAAACCCAGGCAGGCATGTGCCCGATGCAGTATCGTTTAAATGTAGAATCGAGTTCTTAGGCGCCGCTTAATCGTGGTGCGATAAAATTTATCGTAAGGCATCTTGATGCCGCGGATAGACGCTATTCAAGCACTAATTCCATGCAAGTTAGCCGGGAATGATAAATTGAAGTGTGTTTTGTGGCTATTGTTTTGTTCGACGCTGCAATAGCGCTTAGAGCGCGTCCTGTTTGAAGCGATGGATTTGCCGGCGTTGTTTTTTGTTCGGTTTATGCTCGCGCTCTGACGGATGCTGCAAGGATTGCTGCTGCTTATGTAACTCGATTTGCTTAAGCCGTTTATCGATACTGGCTTGGTCTTCGCTGTAAAGTGCCACTGCCTCTTTAGCCGGACGGCGTTGATTATTCAGATCGGTCACCGTGAGCTCCCAAGTGTATTGGTCCTTGGTGACGCTAATCAAATCGCCGACTTTCACTTCCTTGCCCGGCTTACAGCGCTGGCCGTTGACATGCACTTTGCCGCCGCTGACCGCATCGCCGGCCAGACCGCGCGTCTTGAAAAAACGCGCGGCCCACAGCCATTTATCGATGCGGACTTGACTTAACTCACTCAACGCTTAAACCGCTCTCCGTCCAGGCTTTAAAACCGCCCGCCATACTGACCGCACCGCTATAACCCAGTTGATTCAATACCTGAGTAGCCAGCGCCGAACGCCCGCCAGTCTGGCAATAAACCACTATATCCGCCTGTTGCCGGCCTTGAAAATCCGGATGGCTGTCGATCTTGAACTCCAGCAAGCCGCGCGGAATATTGACGGCCCCCGGCAAATGTCCGGCGGCGTATTCGGCCGGCTCACGCACATCCAGCAATAAACTGCTCAAGCGCGTTTGCGCAGTCGCCACGTCGATTTCAGTAATCTGCTGTTTGGCGGCAGCCACCAGTTCTTGGGCAGTAAGGCTCATAAAAACTCTCCAGTCGGAAACGGAATCAAGCTTCCATATGTTTTTTCAATTCTTTCGGAATCGAGAATACCACTTTTTCTTCTATACCTTTGTTTTCACGAACCTGGGTGGTTTCGCCGCCCCACTCCTTCAGCTGATTAATGACTTCCTGCACCAGCACTTCAGGCGCAGATGCCCCAGCGGTAACGCCCACCACGTTAATGCCATCCAGCCACTCTTGTTTCAAATCTTTATAGGTATCGATCAAAAACGCCTGCTTACCTAGCTGTTCGGCAATTTCCCGCAAGCGGTTGGAGTTGGAACTGTTCGGCGAACCTACCACCAAAATCAGATCCGAAATCTTTGCCAGATCGTGGACAGCATCTTGGCGGTTTTGGGTGGCATAGCAAATATCGTCTTTCTTCTGTTCCTTTATCGACGGAAACTGTTCACGCAATGCGTCGACCATTATTTTGGTGTCAGTCATCGACAACGTGGTTTGCGTAACATAAGCCAGATTATCCGGATTATTGACTCTCAGGTTTTTGACATCATCCGGGGTTTCAACCAGATAAATGTCGCCATGCTCGGTACACTTATCGTATTGACCCATGGTGCCTTCCACTTCGGGATGGCCGGCATGACCGATCAGAATCACTTCCCTATCCTGCTTGGCGTGCTTAGCGACTTGCATATGCACCTTGGTCACCAACGGACAGGTCGCGTCGAATACCGTCAACTTGCGCTCTTCAGCTTCTTTTTGGACCTGTTTGGACACGCCATGAGCGCTAAAAATCAGGTACGAACCCACCGGCACGTCACTCAGTTCTTCGATAAAAATTGCGCCTTTTTCCTTCAAGCCGTCGACTACCGTACGGTTATGCACCACTTCGTGCCGCACATAAATCGGTGCACCGAAGGTATCGATCGCTTGATCGACAATTTCAATAGCCCGGTCAACGCCGGCACAGAATCCACGAGGGTTTGCGAGTACGATTTGCATATTCTTGAGTATTTTACTTGGTTAAGACAAAAGGATTTTAATCCAATTTTGTTTCCGAGACGATAATTCCGTCGCTATCGGCGTACAGATAGTGGTCTTTTTTGAAATTGACACCGGCAAAGGTAATCACCGAGTCTCGGTGCCCATGGCCGTGCTTACTGCTGCATAGCGGATGCGTATTCAAAGCCACCACGCCAATCGGCATCTTGTTAATGGCTTCGGAGCCGCGAATACTGCCGTACACAACGATACCCTGCCAGCCATTTTCGACTGCCAAAGCAGTCAAGGCATCCCCCAACAAGGCGCAACGCTTTGAGCCCCCACCGTCGATCACTAACACCCGATCAGTGACTTTTTCTTCCAGCACGGTCCGTACTAAAGTATTGTCCTCGAACACTTTTAAAGTAGTGATTTGCCCGCTGAACTGGCTTTTACCGCCGAAATACCGAAACAAAGGCTCGGCAATTTGAAAGTTTTCTTGGGCGGAAAAACGGTCACATAAAGCGCCGGTAAGAAATGACATACAGCCTCCAAAGGCTAGTAATAACGCGCCAGCAATCCGTACTGGCAATCGGCATCGGGCAGCGGAATCTTCACTTCATAACCGCCGCCGGACGCTTCCTGCATGGGCTGGCCGTATTTATCGACCATATTTTCGACCGTTATATCCCGATTGCCGTGCGGCAGAATCAATTCCAGCTTGTCGCCCAGCGAAAACTTATTTTTAACGCTAATGTCCGCCCAACCGGTCTCGGCGTTGTAATGGGTAATTTCACCGCAGAATTGCTGCTGGTGACTTTTAGAGTAACCGGACAAGTAATTTTGATGTTCGTGGGTATGGTGACGCTGGTAAAAGCCGTCGGTATAGCCGCGATTGGCCAAATTATCCAAAACACCCAACAACTCGGGCTGAAACGGCCGGCCGGCCAAGGCATCGTCTATCGCCTGCCTATAGGTTTGCGCGGTGCGCGCCACATAAAAATGCGACTTGGTGCGACCTTCGATTTTCAGGCTGTCGATACCGATTTCCACCAAGCGCTGCACATGCTCAATCGCCCGCAAATCCTTGGAGTTCATGATATAGGTACCGTTTTCGTCCTCCATTACCGGCAGCAATTCGCCCGGACGGCCTTCTTCTTCCAGGAAATAGATATTGTCAGCGAGCGGATGCCGATCAGCACCGCCGCAACTGGCGGTGTTTAGTCCCTGATTCAGATCGTTCATGGAAATGACCGCACTATCGGCCAACAAATAATCACCTTCGGCATTTTCCACAGCCGGTTTAGTATCGTATTTCCAGCGGCAGGAATTGGTGCAGGTACCTTGATTCGGATCGCGATGATTAAAGTAACCAGACAGCAAGCAGCGACCAGAATAGGCAATGCACAGCGCGCCGTGCACGAATACTTCCAGTTCCATATCCGGACATTGCTGACGAATCTCGGCAATTTCATCCAGCGACAACTCGCGTGACAGAATCACCCGCTCCACACCCATGCTTTTCCAGAATCTAACGCTGGCGTAGTTGACCGTGTTGGCTTGCACCGACAAATGAATCGGCATATCTGGCCATTGCTCACGGATCATCATAATCAAACCCGGATCAGCCATGATCAAAGCATCCGGCCCCATTGCAATGATCGGCTCAATATCTTTAATAAAGGTTTTGACTTTGGCGTTATGCGGAATCACGTTGGCAGCCAAAAAGAACTTTTTGCCTAATTGATGCGCTTCGGCTATGCCTTTGGCTAGGTTATCGGCCATAAAATCGTTGTTGCGCACACGCAGGCTATAACGCGGCTGCCCAGCATAAACGGCATCAGCGCCGAACGCAAAAGCGTAACGCATATTACGAATGGTGCCGGCGGGAGAGAGAAGTTCGATGTGTTTCATGTCTGTACTTAAAAATGAGCTGACAGGCATTCTAGCAAATTATCACCGGCATCAGGGTATCGCAAGCGTTGGCCAAAGAACCAGTAAAAACCTAAGCCGGAACGACTGCGGAATTACTTCGCGGGGACAGTCGGTCTATTGAAAAACTGCGGCATCCGGGAAAGAACCTTACGCAAAATAAACATCGGCATTCGCACGGACAGATTATTCTTTCGGCAAGCGTAATAAGCTTCTATGTTTCCTTTGATAATGCCGATCAGACTATTGTTGGAAATACCGCCGGTCCGCATTTTTATCCAGATTTTGGGAATATAGACAGCCTTCACCTTATTCACGGCTAGAAATCGCATAGTCAGCTCAAAGTCTGCTTGCCTGGAAAATTGTAAATCGAACCCGCCTAACTGCTCATAGATGCGGCGACGCACGAAAAAAGTTGGATGGGCCGGCATCCAACCTTTTTCGAATAAACCGCTACGATAGTTGCAAGAAGTCCAATATCGAACAATTTTTGAAGCATCATATCTGTCGACATACAACAAATCAGCGTAGCAGACGTCTACGGTGGGGTCGGAAAATATGTCGGCGACTTGGGATAATATCGTGTCATCGGCATACACATCATCGGCATTCAAGGTACCTATCACATCGCCGGACGCCAGAAAAATACCTTTATTCATCGCATCGTAAATACCGTGATCAGGTTCGGAAATAAACTTGGCCAGATGCTGACCATATTTACGGACTATATCGACAGTGCCATCGGTTGAGCAGCCATCGACTACGATGTGCTCTATAATATTAAAATCCTGCCGCGATACTGACAGCAAATTATCGCGAATAAACTCCGCCGCATTATAAGACACGGTGACTATTGATATTTTCATTAACCTGAGATAAATAAATACTTAAGAAGCTTGCAATAATTAATAGTCGTTTCTACCTCTAACAAACAGAACTCGTCCGTACACGAATAAGGCGAGCTTTATCAATCTTTAATAAAGACAATTGCTCATAACCAGAACACTAATGCCGAATAAATTTGCCCAACCGCACCCACACGAAAGCACAACCGCGCCTAAAGTCGCCAGTTAATACTCTCCCGATAAAAACCGATATGGCGCCGTAAGTTATTGCGAATCCTTTCGGCAGCTTAAAAATTGGCGCGACAAAACAATAAAAAGCCCAATGCCGAGAAAATCTGGCATTAAACCGTGAATAGGCAATACTCAAATCTTCGGTTCCGTGCAACCGTAGCCTTAACACATAGTATGGATAGTATCCTATTAACATATCCGATTCGAGTTTATGCTTAGTATCGACAGATAACCCACTATCGATATATTTATCAACAATAGCGCCAAACTTATCAACGAACACGTCCGAAAACGAGTACCCCCCGCTATTATTACGTTTATAAGCCACCAAATAACCGTCTACATATAGATTAACAGGCGCCTTTAAAGCGGCACTATAAATTAAATCAATGTGTACCAGATTGGTTCCGCAATAATCGCTGGCATCGACACCTTGCAAATAATCCTTGGATATTATATTTACGGAAATTAAAGTTGAAAACTTACCTAACTTAACGATAAACTCGTTTGAGTTTACAAATTCATACAACTTCTCACCACCACCGGGATATTCAGCCCTAAAGTCGAAGTCATATCCATATGCTCGAACCGAAACCACGCCATAACTTTTGCGTGCTAGCAAACTTTCCAGATGCTTTAATGAGCCATCTATCAGTAAGTCGTCATCGCCAAAAATTAAAACGTATTGACCCGCCGCCTGATTAAAACATTGTGCAATATTTAGATCAGGACCAATGTTCTCGGAGTTTCTTATATATCGTATTGGAAGGCCTTTGTTTAAGAACTCCTCAACGCAATCTTTAGTATTATCGGTAGAACAGTTGTCGGATATTAAAATCTCTATAGGGTGAGTTAAGTCACCAAGCTGAGATAAAATTTGTTCGATATTCTTAACTAAATAATCAGCCCTGTTCCAAGTTGGAATGGCAACAGTTAGCAACGGCCTAGTATGTTTATTCATATTTTTTATTATATTGTCGCGTGCCATTTTTTACGAAGCATTACCCACATCAACAGCGATGTCGGAAAACCGAAGCCAACATTTACTGCAAGTAAAACCATCACGATACCGGCAGAACCCCAAATTGGCGCCAGCCAAACCGAGCCACCGACGGTCAATAGCGCACCGGACAAGGACAACCAAAGAAAAGGCTCCTTGCGATGCGCCCTGAGATAGATAGCTAATAATCCGGAAATGTGGGCAAACAAAATTGCACCGATTAAAACAACGGTTTCCCAAAACGGTAAAAACCGTACGCCATACGCCGTGTAATCGGCTGCATAGCGAATCAAAACAAAAAACATCGCCCCAATAACAAATACCGCAAGCGAACGCTTAAAACCTTTGCTGAATTCGTTGTCCAGTAAATCCCATTCCTGCTGCCCGGCAGCTTTGGCTAACACGGGAATTCTGCTCGTCATCCAAGCTAGACTTAACAAACCCAACATGTTGCAAACAGTCATCGTCACACCCATTTGCCCTGCAACAACGGCATTCTGAGTCTGAAACAATAGCGGAGTGTGCATCTGAGTTAAAAAATACCCGCAGAGCCAGCTGATTCCCAAACGCCATTGCATCGGCCAAAGCTCTCGCCACCAACCGAAGTCTCCGGAAATTCCAAACAAAGCTGACACCCATAGTTTCGGATAGCGAAATAGTGCCCATACCAAAGCAATCAAGGCAGCCGATGCGGGCATCATAGCGACCGCATAAAGGCCGCCCCCCTCGATAAGCGTAAACCAAATGGCTATAGCTCCAACAATACCTTGCACCAAACGTAGCGAATAGACCTCTACAACCCTCCCGCTGCCTTCCACTATAGCCAAAACCGGCAATAAGGCCAAACCTACAGCCGTACTAACAACCAGAACCAACCAAGGTTGTTGCCAGGCTAAATCCGACTCCTGGGGCAGATGATTAAAGAAATACAAACCACCTGGATAAACCAACAAAAACAGCAGCCCTGAAACACCATACCAATACAACGCTTTTTTAGTCAGAGCCAGATAGCGGCCGACATTTTTACCAACGACCACCCCATGCGGCAACCAAGTCAATTCGGCAAATTCATGCGCCGCCTGCTGCACCAGTATGGTAGATAGGCCCATATCCAATAACGCCTGCAAGCCGGCGAGACTGGCAAAGGTGTAGTAGTAGCCTTGTTCGGCTGGCGATAAATATCGTGCGATGCAAAATAGCGTAACTAGGCCGGCGCCAGCCTGCCAACCCCGTTGCGCTAAAACTGCTAACGTTTTCTTATCGACCTGCATATAGTTTTGCCTCGAGTTCCCTGCATCCAATGAATGGATTGGCTAGTTATAAATTCAATTCGGCAAAAAAATCAAAGCCTGGATCGATCAATAGTTAAAGTTCTCTCGGGTAAGTTAAAAAGCTTACGATAAAATCGGCGCAACCCTCCAGCCAAACGGCCGGGCATTAAGCAATAGACCAGCAATACGATTAGTATACGGCCGCGCCAACCATCACCATATGCCATCATCGACAACAAATAATTGAATTGATTTATACCTTGGGCTTTATAGTTTAAAGCGACTTTAACCAACCATAAGCAGCCGTTCTTGCTATTCCTGTCCCTTGTCATATACCGAGTGATTTCCCCAATAAATTTTATACGGAGCTTTCTATCCTGCAAAAACCGACTAGTCCTGAACCAACCGGCATACCATTCCAAATCGCCGAAATAATATCCTGGGGCTGTATTTGGGGTATGTGTCATTATGTTATTTTTCGTACTGTAAACAACTAGAGGCTGAGCTTGAACAGCAAGGATTGCTGGTACTAATTGAGGGTAGGCATCACCAATATTCATGTAGGAATTTGGTAAATAAGCGGCCAAAATAGAACGCCGAGTTATTGTTGCGGAAATCATGCTAATACTAGCAAAGAATAACGATTCATTTTGAGCCAAATCCAGCGCACTGATAAGCTGACCTCTATGCTTATCCTCTACCAGCCAACCCAAACGAATAATATCGGCATCGCTATTTTCTAGCGCATAAATTAAATCTATAACATATTCTAGGTGCCAGTCATCATCATCGCCAATAATCCAGCAATATTTTGAATCAGTTATTTCCACTGCACGCAAAATATTACCGTTACCGCCAATATTATATTTATTGCGATGATATTGCAGATTAGGCCATTGTTCCTGATATTCAGCCACAACATCACCTGTTTCATCTGTCGATGCATTATCCAAAACATGCAAACGCATCTCGGCCAGACCGGCATCGAGAAAAGTTCGCAAAGTTTCTTTTAAACATGCGGCCCGATTATAGGTAATTATTACAGGCTCTAAGATGCGATTATTCCAATTAACGCTATCAGACATTTATTTTAAATATTCAAGTTATGTATGACATATTATTCTGGAATAACTAGATTAGCAATTCAATAATTTATTCAAACTCTCAATAATATAGGGCAACTCTTCTTCGATACCTAGCCAAAAAGGCAAACGTAGTAAGCGTTCTGACAGTTGATCGGTATTTGATAGCTTACCATTAGCTCTTCCGAAATTGCGTCCAGCCGGCGATGAATGCAACGGTACATAATGAAATACTGCATTTATACCTAGTTTTTGCAGTTCGTTAATTAGGTGTGTTCTAATAACTAAAGAATCTACCAAAATATAATACATATGAGCGTTATGTTGGGAAGGATCTGGCATAACAACAGGCCGCCTTAATTTCCCAATTTCTTCAAGCAATGCCAGAGAATGATGGTAAGACTCCCAAATAGATAGCCTACGCTTAGTTATATTGCCAGCCTCCTCCAGTTGCGCCCACAGGAAGGCGGCGATCACCTCGCCCGGCAGGTAGGACGAGCCTATATCCACCCAGGTGTATTTATCCACCTGCCCGCGGAAGAACTGGCTGCGGTTGGTACCTTTCTCTCGGATGATCTCGGCCCGCTCGACAAACCGCTCGTCGTTGATCAGCAGCGCCCCGCCCTCGCCCGAAATCACGTTCTTGGTCTCATGGAAGGAATACGCGCCCATGTGGCCGATGGCGCCCAGCGTCTTGCCCTTGTAGGTGGAAAACACCCCCTGCGCTGCATCTTCGATCACCAGCAGGTTGTGGCGTCGGGCAATGTCCATGATGGTATCCATCTCGCATGCCACCCCGGCGTAATGCACCGGCACGATGGCCTTGGTCCGGGGGGTGATCGCGGCCTCGATCAGGGTTTCATCGATGTTCAGCGTATCCGGACGAATATCCACGAACACCGGTACCCCGCCGCGCAGCACAAAGGCGTTGGCGGTCGAGACAAAGGTATACGAAGGCATGATCACCTCATCGCCCGGCTGGATGTCAGCCAGCATCGCCGCTATTTCCAGCGCCGCCGTGCACGAGTGCGTCAGCAAGGCTTTTTTCGCGCCTGTTTCTTCTTCCAGCCAGCGATGGCACTTTTTGGTGAACGGGCCATCCCCCGCCAGCATGCTGTTGAAGTGGGCCTCGGCGATGTAGAACAGCTCCTTGCCCGTCATGTAGGGCTTGTTGAAAGGGACTTTCACTGAAAACTCTCCAAGGTTTCTGATCGCACCAATGTGCAATCAATCACAGGCTGAACAATTGGCGGGATCAAAATTGCGATTTTGTGCAGCCCGCTTCCAACCACCATCTTGAGAACTTGGCGCATCCACGGAGTCCGACGTGCGGAAAAAATCGGGTCTGAAGCCAATCGCTCAAGCATCCGATAGAACAATTTCTTTCCAAAGTAAACTTTTAACGCTTTGTTCTTCACTACAACATTTCTTATTTTCGGTACCGTAATCCAGTTCAAGGAATTCCATAAGCCTTCAGGGTCTTGCAAATCTTTTCTGTTCCGAATGGACTTTAGAAACACTTTTTCCGTCAATTTTTTTGAACCCAACGTTGGAACATTGAAATGCGCCTCGTACGGAAACATATAGTTGGGGCATGCGAAGCGATAGGCCCCTCCACAGGCAAGACTCCGGGAGACGCTATTGATTACCGCTTCGACATTAACCACGTGCTCCATCACATTGATGGAAAACGCAAAGTCGAACCTGTTTTTGATTTCGAGCGATTCCGCTGGAATCTCCAATAAAACAGGCATGCATTTATCTTCAATCGCCTGCGCCACGACCAGCGAACGCAATCGATCAAAATGCGAAAAACCCTCGCCTGTCGGCTCAAGGGCGGTGACGCGGTAACCTTCACGCACCAGTTGGGACGACAGGATCAACGCTCCTGCACCCACTTCGAGAATCTGTGCACCGGACGTTAATTGCTGGAGATTGGGCTCAATATAGGTTCTCCCAAAGCGGGCCTCGCCAGCATAGGTGTTGAACAATTCCAAAAGCTCTGGCGCGTCGTGAGCGACCTTTGTGTGAAGCCTGTCGAGCCATTCATCCATTTCGGGGTTCATGACTCCGTAGCCCCAAGCACGATACCCGCAAGAATGAGCGTGGCCGCAGCCATTCTTATGACCGAGACAGGCTCACCCAAAAATAACCAACTCCCCACCATCACCATGAGGAATGTCACCCCGATATAGACAGGGAAGCCGATGGAGAGAGGAATACGAGACACCACGACCAGCCAAAGAAAAGAACCCAGCAGGGCCGTAGCATAGGCAGAGAGAATGTATCCATCGGAAAAGTAACCTACCAACTTATGGATAAAATCCTTATCGAGCGAAACCACCCCGCCTAATTGTGCACGCCACTTGACGACCAACTGGCTGTAAGCAACAAGGAAAGCGACGGGGAGCACGTAAAGTAACAGCCTCATTTCACGCAAACTCCCGTCTGTTCAGAGATACTTTCTACCCGCTTCGCCGGCACGCCCTGGTACCAACCCAGAGGCTCGCCATCGTCAAGCAGGAGTGACTGGGCCGCCAACAGCACGTCGTCACCAACACGACGCTGATGTACAACCGTCGAGGTGAATCCGAAAAAGCAGCGGTCACCGACTGTGACTTCCCCACCCACGGTCACGTTGCTGGCAAAGAAGTTGTGGTGGCCGACGACGGTGTCATGGCAAAGCGTGGTGTTGGACCACACGACGTTGTTGTTCCCCAGTCGCACCCCGGGTTCCACGACCGCGCCGGGCATGATGAAATTGTTTTCTCCCATTTGTACGGTTGCCGCTAAGAATCCCGAGGTGGAGACGATGTTCTGCAAACCATATCCGGCGGCCTTGGCACGGTCGAACAAGCGTTGGCGCTGGCGCATTTCGCGGTAGCCAACGGCAACGTACATCGACGTTGAGGCCGGAGGGTGTTGCGCCGGGCACGCCTCCCAACTGAACACGGGCAAACCGCAACATGTATCGATATTTTTTCTGTCGGCATCCACGACAAACCCCAGCACCCGCAACCCCATTTCGTGGGTGGCGTAGTAATGGGCCAACCGGGCCAGCGACCCCGCGCCGAAAATCACCAGTGGCCTGGTCATTATTTGACGAAAACGAACCGCAGGTATTTGAACAGGTGTGACGACACCGGCAGGACGGCGTTCAGATACTGCTCTACCGTATCGGCATCCGCACGGGACTGCTCGTGCATCACCTTGGCCTGGCCGAGGAACCATTCGAATTCGACGCGGCAATCCGAAAAACCGATGGCTCGCGCGGCCTCCAGCACTTCCACAGCACTGAAGCCCTTGTCATGGGTCTTGATCGGCTCCGCCTTTTCCAGCAACTCGGCGTTCATGCCGTAGTGCTCTTCATAGTGCTCGCCGTTATGCAATGCACCCTGAATCTCGCGATGAACGATCGGGGTGATCGGCAATACCCCGCCGGCGAGCTTTTCGGCCCCGGCAATCGCCATGATGAAGTCGCGATTGGGGTTGAGGTCGGAGTAGAACACCCCGCCTTTTTTCAGCACGCGATATGCCTCCTGAAGAAATGCGCGGTAATCGACCAAATGATCCATGAAGGAGTACGCCGTGGCGAAATCAAACGTATCAGCAGAAAATGGCGTGCTTTCGGCCATACTTTCATGCAAGGTCACATTGCCTGAACTCAGGTCTACCTGCTTCATCATGTCTTGGGTAATATCCACGCCATGCACTTCGCCGAACAGGTCATGCATCAGGTGAATCATGAAGCCGGTGCCGCAACCGAAATCGATCACCTTGTTTTTCTCGCGGCAGGCAGCAGTCAGCCGCAGCAGGATATTGCGCACCTTTTCCTTGTTTTCGGGACGAAAATGCGGGCTCTTGTTGTATTCACCCGCGTTGGCGAGAAACGCATGGACGTAAATGTTGGCATTGATCGCCTCTTCCCTGCTTACCGTGGTCTGACTCATGGTTAAAACCTCTCAGTTAATTCTTAATCCCGTACCCGGGAAACATTGATTCTTTCCTGCACCAGATATCTGGGGCGGTGCAGCACTTCCTGATACACGCGGAACACGTAGCTACCGATCACCCCCAGGGTCATCATGACGCTGCCCAGGGTCAGGCAAAGCACCAGCAGAATCAGCGTGCTGCCGCCGGGCAGCGAGGCCCCGAACAGCAAATACTGCAGCGTGACGACCAGCCCATACAGCAGGCTGCCAAGCAGCAGGATCACGCCGAACATCATGGAGAGCCTGTGTGGCACATCGGTGTAGCTGATGAGGGAGTCAACCGCCAGTTGCAGGCGTTTCCTGAAGGTGTAGGAACTCTTGCCATGCGGCCGATCATGATAGGGGAGCTCCAGAAAACAGGATTTGAACCCCATGAAGAACATGAGCGGTCCGTAGAGAACGTTGACTTCCCTGAACTGCAACACGGCCTCCAGGAACTTGCGGTTGAAGGCCCGGAACGTCCCGATGTTCAGCGGCACGTTGGTTTTTACAATGCGGGCGAAGACGTAGTGGTAGAGCGTCGAAGTCAACCGGCTTGTCATTTTCCTGTCCGTGGACTGCTTGATGGTGTAAGCAATGTCGGCGTCTTCCGCACGCAGCTTTTGCACCAGCTCGACAATGTCTTCCGGCCTGTCCTGCAGGTCGGCATCCATGAGGATGGTGATCTCCCCTGAAGCATGTTCGAAACCAGCACAAATCGCCGGATGCTGGCCGAAGTTTCTCGACAGGTTGACGACCTTGACCGCAGGCGTTTCCGCGGCAAGTTCCTTCAGGATGGCAAGCGAGTTATCGCGGCTACCGTCGTTGATGTAGATAATCTCATAGCCACGGGAGCATTGTCCGAGGGTCGCCAGCAGGCGCTCTGTCAGTTCCCGCAACGCAGCAACGTTGTTGTACACGGGAATCACGACACTGATTTCCACTAAACCCGGCATCGCTTACCCCTGATTCGCCTTGTACAAACGCTGCTCTTCCGGCAGGAAAAACTCTTCCAGGTTGGTCGGCAACCGGGTGTCAAACCCGATCAGCCTTCTCGCCTGAGCGTTTAATTGACAACTAATCTCATTCGGTATGAAACGCACCCAATCCATGCGGGGCTTCATGAAAGACCTACATGCATTGAGTGTCATCGAGTGATTCCAGTGATCGGTGGTGTTTTCAAATGTACGATGATAAATCCTCGCATTGAATAACAACAGCGACCCGGCCTTACAATCCACCTGAATACAGTGCTTCTCAAAGAAATCTAGCCCAGGATTGATGTCCGAATGCTGTGAGCCAGGCAAAATCTTGAGCGCCCCACCGTTATCAAACGTGTAATCATCAAGCACCCAAATCAACCCCATGTTAAAGATATACCCCGGATGAAAACGAGGACAATCAACATGCAATCGGCTTGAGTAATTGCTTCCATGCGGTGGAATCGACGATGACGTCGCCGCGTACATGATCCAATGTTCACCTAAATGAGGGGCGATTAACTGCTGCAGGCGTGGGTCCTCCAAGAGACGGCCATAGTTGATGTCTCGGTTAATCAAGTCATGTATTTGGTAGCGGTCCAGAAAGCTTCTCTCAACTCCTTCAATCGGTTTAAACTCACTGATTGCGCACTCCATGGAAGTCCTAAGAATATTTACCTCTTCCTTACTAAGAAAATCGGGGAGTTCACTATAACCACGTGTTTGAATTTGGTATATATGCTCTGCTACTTCTGCACTAGCAAGTAATTCCTTATTGCTTACATCGATATTTTTCATAATTTAAATATACTCCACGCCATATACTAAAACAGCCTATTACTTTGCTACGAATTTCATATAGCGCGAAGAGTTTTGACCACAGTTAAACAATAAATCAACTATTGAAACTCCATGACAAAACTCCCCCCACAACTGCGGATATTCAGGATAACCATCGTAATTAATCCAACTAACATTGATACCCTCTTTTATGAAAAATTCTTGTTTGATGTAGTCAATTGCAGAGGGCCCAGAGAAATATTCACACGCGTTTGATTGCAAACATAAGCTAACAAGACGCTCAGTTTTTCCATCTCCTATAGTGTAGTCCCAAGAATTTTTGATAACCGTATCGATATTAAGGTAACCACAAATAGCCTCGATGAGAGTTCTATTAAACACTGACAAATTCAGGTGATTTTGCCCTAAATAAATTGGCTCCAACAATGAAGAAATCTCAAAAAAAAACGGCGCCCTTCTGTAATTTGCTGCTAGTGTTTTCCAATGCTTGTGCTGCCATAAACTGTTCGACATTTCCACATCGCGAATTCGTCGACTTATTCCCTGCCCCACTGGAACAGTAAGCCACTCGACACCTTTGGGTGTCTTAATCTTATTGCGATTTCGCCAATCATTCTTAGTAAACTGCATATCATCATAGAGAATAAACTCATCAACAGCCGCGATAATATCGAAGTAACCCTTCCACGGAATATAGTTCGATTGAAGAATAGCTACTTTTTTCACTTTAAAGTCACAGTAGAATAATAAAATATATGTGTGTTTACATTGAGCAATGTCATGCACCGCATACTATTTTACATTATCAAATAATTTTATAAATAGAATTCGGTGTACAGAATCCCTAAATAAGCTTTGCGCAACATAAGCCATTTTGAACATGCGTGTAAGGAATATTAGCATGCTGAACATACCCACAACGAGCAATAATTGCGTTAGGCTTTGCAACGTCAAGCACACTTAAAGTTCCAGTTCCGATCAACTGCCCTTGTAAGTCAAGATATGTAATAGGGAATAATATGGGAAAACGTTTCAAACTATCGTAGACTAAATCATCAACAATGATACGCCCTTTATCCAAATCTATATCGCACAGACTTGCCATGGCAACCACATCGGCATTTATATTATTTAAGTTTTTCAATGCAATTGACGGCCCCTCAAAGCCTTCTATCAATTGCTTTGTAAAAATTTTATAGTTCACCAATAACGATGCAATAACAACAAACATACAGAAAAATGAATAGAACTTAACAAATTTTAAAAAAGACTGATTCACATTATTTGCCAGCACCAACCCAAGTATAACTGATGTGATTACATTCAAGAAAAATGTTCTATAAAAATTATGAGCCGCATCATAAAAGTATAAAAAAACAATAGGGAAAATAGCCAGAATCAGCAGAAAACTACAAAAATAATTAAAACTCAAGGCATTAACTTTTCCATTCCGCAGACTAAAAATAATTTTACATAAAAATATTGATAAGCTATATATTAAAATAACAAAAACAGCCACCAAATTAAAAAACAATATAAATCTTATTAGAAAATTTAGAACCGATATACCAACCGAGCCTTCACTAACAGGAGGCAAATAGCCTATAGTATAACTAGCATTATATAAGAAAGGTTGTGAATATCCTATAAAACCATCAATCAACCATTTAAGCACTCCTTTTGATAAAACCAAATCGAAATCGATTGTCAATGAGGCAAAAAAATTCTCGATATTAGGATAATTTGGACACATCAACCTCTGCTTGGAGTAAAATATAGCCGACAGAGTAATACTACTAAAGTATATACCAACAATTGACCATGTTATTTTCTTGTTAGGAAAATAAGATAACAAATACAAACACAATACGAACGTTAGCGGGACAAACAAAATCCCTTGAATATGTACAAAAATAGAAAGCCAAGCACTAATTATCAACCCCATCAAGGTTATAAGACAAATAGATGACTCTCGATAATTTCGCTCAGAGCACACAATAAAGGCTAACAAGCAAAAGAAAAGATTAAATAAATGTAAAAACTCTGGCCTAGCCATAACTAACCCGGACCCCGCAACACCTATAAATGCTGTTGTAATAATTGTCGCGGAATAATGATTACTTAATTTTGCGACTCTGTATATGGCAGTTAAAACTATCGCCAAAGTGACTAACAAAGGGATAAATCTAAAATACACAGGAGACATGTTAAGCATGACAACCGATAAAACCCATGCCGGAAACTCAAGTAACAATGGAGTTTCTTGTTGCCACGATGGACAAAGCACGTATAACCCGTGCCCCATGCCATGGTCTTGAATATACCTCCCTGAACTAAACTGCAGAGCGATCTCATCAGGATAATAAGGCATATCACGCCAAACAATTAAAGACAGAATACATAAACCACTGACAAAGATTGCTAAATAGTTATTTTTTTGATAAAAACCCATGATTTGAATATATTGTCCAGCTTTAAAATACAATTTATAGACTCACGACCTATAATACTCAATGATTAGCAAGCTTGAAAACATCCACATGAATAGCGCTACTAAATAAACTGTCCCATAATCGATAGATACAATATCAAATGACTTTGATGCGGGAGCCACGATTTCTGTTGGCTTCATACTCAAAATAATCAATTTTAGCTGGGAAATTGATTCAACTGCCTGACTATTGCATTCCTTCTTATCTAAAATTTTCTCCCAATAAAGTATTTCATTTTTGACACTATTGAGTTCTTTGTTCAATTTTTGCTGATGATGATCGACAATTTTCTGAGCTAAAGCGGAAACTAAGCGCTCAGCATCGTCAACAGAATCCCAATGGACTAGTATCTTTATTGCTTTATTATTATCGATAGGATGCGTCCTAATTCTTTTTGAGAGCTTATTAGGAGATACGTTATTAGCAGTCGCCACCGTAATTAAGGTTTCTGAGTTACGTAAATATTCGATGGACTCCGCCGCACCAGCAATGGGCGTATTGTTATCAAATTGACCTAACTTAATTATAATTTGTGCCTCATATTTAACAGGCATTACTTCCAGCAAAATAAAGGCCATTAAAACCCAGAACAGGAGATTTAAACCTATATATTTCTTATTTTTTATCAGCGCATCAACTAGGCTTTTAAATGTCATGAAAATTTCCTTAAAGATATTAAAACCGGGTAACTCATGATTATCAACATGAAAAGCAGACAAAATGGACGAATATATGCACCAAATGTCAACCCGGTTGATACATCCACGTAATGCTGAGAAAGAAAACTAAATTGATTGAACTCAATTATCGGACCAACCACAAAATCTAGAGGAATCAACAGCACAAACATGATTATCCTTCTATATTTATTAGCATATCTTCCAATTAAAATTGCACTTAAATATGGCAGTAACAAAATAACTGCATACCCCCCTGGAGAATCAGTAGCCACCATCATACAAAGCAAAACAACTACGCTTAATTGCTCCCAAGTGAAAAAGTGAGCTTTTCGCGCTGATAAAAATAAAATATACGCCGCAACAAAAAGAACGAACCACCTTAAAAAGTGCGCAGCCAAATAGAGGATTCCCGGAATCCGGTCCTGATAGTAAAAGACAGCTTTCGACCAGGAACTAAGCGAAGTTGTATACCAAACTTTCTGAAAAAAATCCGAATTAACAGCGCCAGAAAAAGAAAACATATTTTCGAAAATTTGCCTATAGTTTCCATCTTCCAACACAAGCATACTTATTTGATTAATCAATAATGATGCAAAAAGACTCATCAAAAAGTATGTATATTCCCTTTTAAAAAACGGCACAAACCATAGCACTATTAAATACTGCTTAATATTTATAGCCAACGCAAGAAATACCGCGCCTTTCCAATTGACGCCAAAAGCCTGAGAAAAAGCCAACAACATAAAAGCAACTATAATATAGTTCCCTCTTTCTAACGCATAAAGCCCGGGGAATTGCATCAGCAACGCGAGAAATATAATTATCTCAACCGAAATATATTTTATCCTCACCCGCTTTACGATTAATTTTGTACATAAAAAAATTGCACAAAAATAAAATAAAAATAGCCAAGCGATAGAATGTGGCGCGCAATCTCGTAACTCTGCAGGTAAAACAACGGAAGCACAATAATCCGGCACTAACATTTGCGCCAATGCAAATACACTTATCGGATAAATTGATTGCCATATATCATAACGCCCATCATTCAGACTCCAATAATTTGTATTATAGAAGTCCATAAATGTATCTAAAGGCGCAAAGAAAAATGGTGGTATTGCAGAACCGCTGGATTCAAAATACTTGACAAAAAAGATCAGAAAAATTAGCTCTGAAAAGATTATCCATACGAACCACCAATGAATATCTTTATTTTTTACACACACACTATCAGCTGAAGTCATTCAATATGCCATCCATACTAGATAGTAAATTTAAGATAACTTACTTTGCGCACTATTCTTTTTAAAAGAAAATCGGCGATGCAAGATATAACTGCTTATCACAGTAATAGATACAATAATTGCCTGGGCAATCAATGTATGTAGATTAAGTCTCTCGACCAAAAGAGGTAATGCTATTAAATTAAAACCAAAAGCACCAAGGTAAACCATGTTAAACCTAAAAAATTCTTTCAACCACCGTCCTTTCACGCGAAACACATAAATCCTATAACCCAAATATGCATTAATCACCGATACAAAATGACTTATGATTAAAAGCCCCACATAATGTAAATCATGGTGTAGGAAAAACCAAATAACTGCAAAAAAACCATACCCAAAAGCGGTATTATACAAACCTACAAATAGATAACGAATTTTTTCGTTACCCCAAAAACGTTTAGTTATTGAACCCAACTTCCTTTCTCACGATAAAATTAGGGCGATTCTTCACTTCCTCGTATATCAAACCAATATATTCTGCAACAATACCCAACATAGTAAATAATATTCCGAACATCAAAAACATAACTGTCATAATGGTTCCATACCCAGCAAACGGCACACCCCAGAATATTGCTTTTACTATTGTCCATACTAACAGGACAAAGGAAGCCGCGGATATGGTTATTCCCAATATAGTAATAAGCTTTAAAGGCACATAAGAGTGAGCCAATATGCCTTTTAACGCCAGTTCGATAACCTTGAATGTATGCGCCCCAGACACCCCCGCAAAGCGTTCCGCACGTTCATGTTCGACGCCAATAGATTTGTAACCAACCCAGGCGAATAGTCCACGGATGAAGCGGTTACGTTCATGTATGGAATTGATGGTTTCGTAAACTTTTTTGTCGATCAGTCTAAAATCGCTAACATTTCTGGGCACCATGCCATTAGTCAAACCATTGGCAACCCAATAAAACAACTGCGAGTTAAAACGACGAATCAGGCCCGTGCCATTACGTTTAGTAACGATACCGTACACATTTTCATAACCCTCTTCCCATTTTTTGATGAATTGGGTTATTAAATGCGGTGGGTCTTGCAAATCGGCAGTCATGATCACAGCTGCATCGCCAGACGCATAATTAAGCCCGGCGGTAATACCGCCATCCATTCTAAAATTACGCGCCAGTTGCACGATTTTAAAACGCGGATCTTTCTGATGTACCGCGCAGAGCTTATCGTAGGTGTTATCTTGGGAGCCGTTCTCTACAATAATAGCTTCGAAATCGTAAGCACTATTTTCCGCAAATACCGCTGTTAACTGTTTGGCTAACTCATCAACATTGTCCTGCTCGTTATAGGCAGGGATTACTATGGAGATTAATTTTTTATTCATGCTGGATATATTTATTGCAAATATTGCGCTACTACAGAATACAAATGTTCGTCCAAATCCGGGGTCATTTGATGTAATGGATTTGATTGCATAGAACCTGTTTCCGTTACCCTACTGGTTATTTTGGGAAGATAGGTTTGTTCCGGATCTATCGGCACAATAAAGCCAGCCGGTTGATCGCTTTCGAATAAAGCTTGGAACTCAGGGTTTTGCTCAAAATTAGTATCTAGTTTGATACAAGGCAGATTAAAGGCTTTGAATAAGGTTAGCCAATCCGGCAAGCCCAAGCCAGAGGACTGGTCGCAACCAATATAGGCACCATCAAAATAATTTCTTTGCGTCATGCGAATGGATGCGTAGCCATTATCGTTAAAAATAAAAATCTTCAGATTTAATTTATTAACCGCAACCGTACCCAACTCTTGTAAATTCTGGGCAAACCCGCCATCGCCTTCTACTAGAATGGTCCTACGCTGCGGATAGGCAAAAGCCGCGCCCATCGCGCCGCTCAACCCGTACCCCATGGATGCCAAGCCCTTGTTAGTAACAATGTGTTGGCCGCGCTGTTGGGCAAAGGTTTGCATCATCACGGTAAAGGCGCCGCCGCTACTGCATGGAATGACGTTATCGGTTTCTCGGCAGTGCACAGATAAACGGCTGACAAAATCGTACGGCGATACATAATTCTCGGCCGTGTTGTTGATCGGCTCGATCAACGGCAATTGGGCTTTCACTTTTTGGCAGTAGCTCACCCAGTCGGAATGATCGCCAAGGCTGGCTGCCGCCAATGCTTTTAGCACTTGATTGGCATCGCCTTGCAAACCGCAATCGACGCGGGGATGGCCTTTATTAAGCTCGGTGGGGTCGCATTCCACTTGCACTACTCTGCCGTTAGGTACGAATTCCTGCCAGTTAAAACCGGTTTGTTGCAAACCTAAACGGGTTCCTAGTGCGATGAGCAAATCGGCCTGCTGCATCAACAGATTGCTGTAGCGTTGACCCCAGGTATTCGGGCGACCAAAATATAAAGGATGATCGGCTGCTATCCGGTCCGCACCATTCCATGTGGTTGCCAATGGAATACCCATGGGTTCCAAGGCGTCGTAAATCTGTTCTACAGTTTGTCTAGCCACTCCCGCACCGATTAACAAGAATGGCCGTTTTGCCGAGCGAACATCATCGATTAGGCGTTGAATTTCGGCTGCACCAATAGCTGGAATAGCCTGCTTGTTAGATGAGTGGAATTGGCATAATGGATCACTCGCATCGACTGGCGCACCTTGGATGTCCAATGGAATTTCAAGAAACACCGGACCTTTGCGGCCTGTAACCCCAGCGTCGATAATCTGGTTAAATTCCTCGCAAGAGATCAAGCGATCCATCAGCACCGATTTTGAGGTAATCGGCTTGACGATATCGACACCATCAATCTCTTGAATGCCGCGCTGACGCACTTGTTGCCGACAAAGATCGGCAGTCTTTACTTGCCCGCCAATCACCAATAATTCCCGGCTCTCCAAATAAGCACCCGCTACGGCGGTGACAATATTGGTTAATCCCGGACCGGCAGTTACCAACGCAAAGGCTTTGCCATCGGCGCTTATTTCATTGAAATACTCCGCGGCGATGCCAGCGGCCACCTCATGCACCACGCTAACGCATTTGAAATGACGATTGACGCTAGCCAGAATGTGCATGATATTGCCTCCCGCCACGTAAAAGCAGTGGGTATATCCTTTTTCTTTTAACCAATCGGCCAATAGATCGCTATATTTTATGGTCTTGTTTTGCATTGATTGTTTGCCAACTTATTGACGGATACCAAAAAAGATTTCTATTTTCTCGGCAACAAATTCCAGCATCTCGGTGGTTAAGGCCGGATAAATACCAATCCAGAAGGTTTGCCGCATAATTCTATCGGTCACATCCAGCGAGCCGGAAATTCTGTATTGTCTGCCTTTCATATAGGGCTGACGGGTTAAATTTCCGGCAAACAGCAAGCGAGAGCCGATTTTGTATTTATCCAGATATTTCAACAATTCCACGCGCTCGTGACCTGAGTCTTCCTTCAGCGTTATGGGAAATCCAAACCATGATGGATCCGATCCGGGCGTCGCTTCCGGCAGAATTAAATATTGCTCGCAAGTGGCTAAGCGTTGTTTCAAGAATTTAAAATTACGTTTTCTGATTTCAATCAACTCCGGCGCGCGCTCTAACTGCGCTAAGCCGCAGGCCGCCTGCATATCGGTAATTTTTAAGTTATAACCCAAGTGCGAATAGGTGTACTTGTGGTCGTAGCCGGCCGGCAAATCGCCTAACTGCCAACCAAATCTCTTTTTACAGGTGTTATCCACGCCGGGAGCGCAGTAACAATCTCTGCCCCAATCCCGAAACGACTCGATGATAGTTTTCAGGCGACGACTACTGGTAAATACTGCACCGCCCTCGCCCATCGTAATGTGGTGGGCCGGATAAAAGCTAAGCGTGCCAATATCGCCGAAGGTACCGACATTACGGCCTTTGTAGGTTGTACCTAAGGCATCGCAACAATCTTCAATCAGCCAAAGATTGTATCTTTTTGCAATATCGACCACTTGATCCAGGTCAAAAGGGTTACCCAGCGTGTGGGCAATCATGATTGCCTTGGTTTTAGACGTGATGGCCGCCTCGATCTTACTGGGGTCGATGTTGTAGGTTGGTATTTCCACATCGACAAATACCGGGACCAGGTCGTAAAGCAGAATGGGATTCACTGTTGTGGGAAAACCAGCCGCTACGGAAATGACTTCGTCGCCTTTTTGCAAGGCGCGGTCGCCCAGCTTTTCGGATGTCAAACACGCAAAAGCCAACAGATTCGCAGAGGAACCGGAATTGACCGTCAACGCGCTGCTAACGCCAATAAACTCGGCTAATTGCTTTTCAAACTGATCGTTGAATCGTCCGGTCGTTAACCAACCGTCCAGCGACGCTTCGACCATATAGCTAAGTTCTTTTGCGCCGAGAATCTTACCCGACGGCGGCACCACGGACTGTTCCGGAACAAAAGCTTTCTCGGCATAACGTTCGGCGGCGTATTGTTCAACCAAATCCAAAATCTGTGCTTTTAATGTATTTTCTGTCACTGTCTTATCTTTATTTTCAATAATATTAATGTTGATCGGCTGTCAAAAACTGTTCTAACTGCTCTGCGCAGACCTGCCGCATATCCTTGCCTTGTTGATAAGCTAGGTTCCATTCGACAATCATCGCCAACGCTTGGGCGAGAGTCCAACGCGGCACCCAACCCAAAAGGGCCTTGGCTTTGGAGCAATCAAGCTTCAAATAGTGAGCTTCATGCGGCTGCTCGCTACCATCGATTTGCCAGCTCGCGCCATTGCCCCATAAGCCCGCCAGTTTTTCCAATATCCACGCTACAGGTTGCGCGTCTGCTTCGCTAGGCCCAAAATTCCAGCCCTCGGCGTATTGGCAACCGTTTTTGTAGAGGTTTTCGGCTAACAGGACATAGCCTGTCACCGGCTCCAGTACATGCTGCCAAGGTCTAATGGCCGTAGGGTTACGAATCGTCACAGCCTCACCGGCCATAAATGCTCTCATGATGTCGGGAATCAAGCGATCTTGAGCCCAATCTCCACCGCCGATCACATTACCGGCACGCACCGACGCCACCGCCACACCGTGTTCAGCGTAGCGTTCACTGGGGAAAAAGGAATTGCGATAGCTGGCAGTCACCAGTTCCGAACAGCCTTTGCTATTGCTGTAAGGATCGAAGCCGCCCATCGGCTCGTTTTCACGGTAGCCCCACAACCATTCCTTGTTCTCGTAGCATTTGTCGCTCGTGACTATCACTACTGCCTTTACCGACGCGGTGTGCCTAACAGCCTCCAGTAAATTAACCGTACCCATCACGTTGGTGGCGTAGGTTTCCACCGGCTGTTGATAGGAATAACGTACAAGCGGTTGCGCGGCCAAATGAAACACAAATTCCGGCTGAAAACTTTGCATTTCCGCCATCACGCTTGTTAAATCGCGAATATCGCCTTCAACGTGCTGCAGTACCGAAGCGACATCGGCTACTTGGAATAAACTTGGCGCAGTTGGCGCCGGTAAGGCATACCCTTTAATCTCCGCACCGAGCCGATGCAGATATAACGCTAACCAACCGCCTTTAAATCCGGTATGCCCTGTTATAAAAACTCGTTTGCCTCGCCAAAAATCGCTATTTTCTACCATATCTTCCACGGTGCTTTTTGCTGTTGCCAAAGCTGTTCCAAATGCTGTTTATCTCTTAATGTATCCATCGGTTGCCAGAAGCCCTTATGGAAATAAGCGTGCAGCTGATTGCTATTAGCCAGACGCTCCATCGGTTCTTTCTCCCATAATGTTTCGTCGCTATCGATAAAATCGAACACTGCTGGCGACAATACAAAAAAACCGCCGTTGATCCAAGCACCATCGCCCTGCGGTTTCTCCTGAAAACTCTTGATGCGGCTACCCTCCAATTCCAAGGCCCCAAACCGGCCCGGCGGTTGCACGGCGGTCACTGTTGCTGCGTTATTGTGGGAACGATGAAAATTGATCAGCGCATTAATATCGACATCGCCAACCCCATCCCCGTAAGTAAAACAGAATGTTTCATCGCCGACATAATCACGGACTCTTTTTAACCGGCCTCCGGTCATCGTTAATTCACCGGTATCTACCAAGGTCACTTTCCATGGCTCCGCATATTTTTGATGCACCTGCATCTCGTTATGCTCCATATCGAACGTCACATCCGACATATGCAGAAAATAGTTGGCAAAATATTCTTTTATAATATAGCCCTTATAACCCAAGCATATTATAAATTCGTTAATCCCATAATGAGAATATAACTTCATTATGTGCCATAAAATAGGCCTGCCGCCTATTTCTATCATCGGCTTAGGCTTTACCGAGGTTTCTTCATTGATACGAGTGCCCAATCCACCCGCAAGAATAACCAATTTCATTAATATTTCCTCTTGGTTATAGACATAATCATCTATCCACTACATTTATTCAAATTACGGATATACTCGGCAGTTTCTAAAATCTGTCGATCTAGGCCGGTTACTGGAAATTCGAATCCTTTTATAATATCTTTAATAGGCTGCTCGTTTCCCAAATAGCTATCCGTTTGGTCTTCTATTATATCTGGGCGTTCAATCTTTAGATCGGTGGCATTCAATAATTTGCAAATTCGTTCAGCTAACTCGCCAACTTCGACCGTCTCATCACCCAAGGTATCGAAACGGACGATTTTTTCAAAACTCTCCGAGAACATCAGTCGAATACAGAGCAGCAGAAAATCCAGAATATAAATATAAGACCGAAAAACGAGCTTATTTGCCCGAATTAACACACTTTCTCCGGCAACAACATTCGCAATAATCGAGGACAAGGCATAAGCACTTAGCTTATTAATATACGGCCCGCTTAAATTAAATATCCTTGGAATAAGCAGTTTTATATCGTATTTATTGCATACCTCGTCAAAGCATAATTCATCTTCATATTTCAATCTGCCATATAGATTTGCAGACTTATCTCTATTGCTATCATTTAAAAAATCGTATATCGCTCCTGACGACGACAGTAGCACAGCCTTTACCCGCGATTGCTTCAAGAGCTGTAACACCACGTTCTGAATATCTTTGTTCAGCCGAATATACTCTTCGTCTGTATATCCGCCAACCTTATCCTTGGTTAAAAACGCAAAGTGAAATAAATAGACATTGTGCTGCGTATGCTGATGGGTGATTTCCGCCAAAGGTCTAACGGATACTGTACGACCATCATCCAGTATTATCTGCTGCTCACGAGATCCGTATGCCGATACTCGCCCGTTAAATTCATCGCCGTACAAAGCCGAAAACAGTTCCAGGGTTGCACGACCTAACCAGCCGCTGGCGCCGGTCACAGCAATATGACCCTGCTCACTAAACAGGCAATCCAATATAAATCGATAATCAGCGCCAAACGCTTTTTCGAAATTAAAAGCCATTATTTTAGCTCTGGCTAATGACTGAGCTAATCGCAGACTTCAAATTGACAATATTTATCTCGGTTTTTTCGATAAATAATCGCTCTAATGCTCCAGAATCATTCACACTGATAATAATGAAATGACTGGCGGAATGCTTTTTATCGGATATAAAACACTCAAAGACTTTTTCCACATCAATTCGCTGGATAATTTCTTTCAGCGTTGGAATTTGATCCAACAAACCAACGACATAATCTTTCAACTGCTGAGTATCCGCTGGAATTTGCTTCAGGCCACCGCTCACTTGGGCATAATTAATGGCAATCAGCATGCCTAATCCAACCGCTATACCATGACTCACTTCAAAATTGGAAGCACCTTCCAAAGCGTGCCCGAAGGTATGACCAAAATTCAACAATAAACGCTCGGCTTTATCAAATTCATCAATTTCGATAAACCATTTTTTTGCTTTTAAACTTAATTCAATTATATCCGCATACCCTTCTACATTCATATCCATTTGCGGATTTAACTGCATATACTCAGAGAAACATAAACTGCCTTTGGCATAGCAAATCTTCACAGCCTCGCACAATCCGGCGATTTTCTGTTCTGCGTTGAGGGTTTTTACTAAATTCGGATCAATTATAATAGTCTCCGGGGGGTGAAAGTTTCCAACCAGATTTTTATAACGTCCAACATTGATAGATGACTTACCCCCAATACAAGAATCCACCATGCCCAATAGAGTGGTGGGAATATAATCCCATTTGATACCGCGCATATAAATCGAAGCACAAAAGGTGGCTATATCCTGCAGACTACCACCACCAACAGCCGTCAACTTAGCTTGCCTTGTTAAGGCTAAGTCTCGCATTTTTATGATTATCTCGGGGACGGATTTTAAACTTTTGGTTTCTTCATTCGCCGGTACGGCAATAACCTTGGCATTCCCGGAAAAAGCCGTTTCAAAAAAGTTATCGCATAACACGACGCTATTCTCATTTTGCCGTTGTACTTCGGCAAAAGCCCCGTTTTCTATTACCACGCGATAATTTGCAATGCTTGATTGAATATCAAACGACACGGACATGACTAAACCCTAAGTCTGCATTAATAAATTGACCTGTTATACCGGTATTTTCCGGAGAACACAGAAAATAAACCATATTGGCCACATCTTCCAACGTAGCCAGTCGGTTAAACTTCGTAGCGCCAATTATTGTTTTTAACTGTTCCGGCGCAAGATTTTGGTGTGTCATTGGTGTATCCAATGCGCCAGGCAAAACAGCGTTAATTAAATAGCCGTCACGAGCAAGATCGGTTGCCGCCGAAAGCACTAATCCATGCAACGCGGATTTAGTCATGCAATACGACAACTTGTCCTGTCTGGCGAGATTTTGCCATATTGAACTAATCACCGCTAAACGCGCGCTTTCAGCCAATAAGCCTTCATTTAATAAAATATTTAATGACTTGACGATAAACAAGCAGTTGGCTCTATACAACTCAATATTTTTATCGATATCGACATTATAAATACTGTCATTGCAATTCATTCCTTGCGCCCAACATACTGCATTAAACTGCCCGGCAGCTTTAAGCGCGGATAGATTCAAATTGGCATCGAATGGATCA
Organism: Methylomonas sp. 2F7; assembly: GCF_057126975.1. Classification (NCBI taxonomy): domain Bacteria; kingdom Pseudomonadati; phylum Pseudomonadota; class Gammaproteobacteria; order Methylococcales; family Methylococcaceae; genus Methylomonas; species Methylomonas sp. 2F7. The sequence continues at coordinate 1,402,922 of NZ_CP195203.1, read as the reverse complement.
AATAAAATGTGATCAGGAAAAGTGCTTTGCTTTCTGGACGCTATAACTACCTTCCATCCCTTAGCATCGAATAGTTGGCAAATACGCGTACCTATTGTACCAGTACCGCCGAAGACCAAAATTTTTTGCATTACGTCAACCGCATTAATTACTATCTCTTAATACGTTCCAACGCCCCTCTAGCATGGCTATTCGAGATAAGTCTTCCTTGGCGATAATGTCGTAATAATCGCGTTTATTCTGCAACCAAAGTAATTCAAAGTGCACAGCATTCAACAAACCTTTTTCGATATCCGGCTTGTCTAGCGAATGCCCGGAAAAAATGACTTTTCTAGTTTCAAACCGGGTAAGGTGAACCTGATTAATTTCTTTCAATGCCGGCAACGCATCAATGGAAACCCCACCACCCACCACAAAGTCCAAGCCTTTTTCTTTACACTCTTTAGCGGTGGCAATACAACACTCAGTCACTTGCGGTTGGTTAATGGCATCTCTCGAATAGCCCCGCGACAAAGAAAAATCGACGCGACCAAACACCATGCCATCGACGCCGTTGTCTTGTCTGGCTTGATCAGCCAAGTTTTGCACAACTTGAAACGCTTGTTCGGTTTCAATATTGAATAAAAAATCAGTATCTTGCTGCTCGTCTTCGGTAAACACCTTGTTCTTGGCATCAATGTACTTGGACAAGGCATAGGTACTCTCAATCATAGGTGCAATAATGTGATCCACACCAATCAACTTACTCTCTAATAAATCGCGCATCGCTTCGCAGCCGCCGATCTTCAAACCCACTTTCAGATCGGCTCTGCGCACGATCTCGATCAGTCTCAACAACTCGTCTGTCCTGGTACCTTCTGCTTCAAACTCGGCTTTAATGCCTTCATATCCATACTCCTGCTTTCCTTTCTTTAAAAGGTCGAGCATTGAGCGTTCTCTTTTATTCATATAACTTCCTCTTTTATTGAAATCAAACCAAGCGGCAGCGATAAACTGTATGCTGCAGTTATAGCCTGGCGGAAATAAACATGTTAAATGTTAGGCTAACAGGCATCCTTGAAAGTTACGCCCAGCAAATCCTTGCTCGAAAGTTGCGGCATGCCCTGGAATGGCCATGCGATTTTCAAATCTGCATCATTCCAGATAATGCAACGCTCATATTCGGGCGCATAATAATCAGTAGTTTTATATAAAAACTCAGCTGTTTCGGACAGAGTTAGAAAGCCATGTGCAAATCCTTCCGGTATCCACATTTGCTGTTTATTTTCCGCAGAAAGTATCTCGCCGACCCACTTTCCAAATGTAGGGGAACCCTTACGAATGTCCACCGCCACATCGAATACTGCGCCTTGGACCACCCTCACTAACTTGCCTTGCGCCTTAGGCGGCAATTGGTAATGTAAGCCGCGCAGCACGCCTTTTTGAGACTTGGAATGGTTGTCCTGGACAAAATTGACGCTTAAACCTGTCAACTCCTGAAAAACTCTTTCGTTGAAGCTTTCGAAGAAAAAACCGCGTTCATCACCAAATACCTTTGGCGTAAATAAAATGACATCGGGTATAGCAAGTCTAGTTGCCTGCATTAAAACACCTGCTTATTCAGTAGTTTCAGCAAATATTGTCCATAACCATTTTTCGCCAACGGTTTGGCCAGTTTTGCGATTTGCTCGTCGCCGATCCAATTACTACGCCAGGCGATTTCCTCCGGGCAGGCGATTTTCAGGCCCTGACGAGTTTCAATGGTTTCGATGAAATTACTTGCCTCTATTAAACTAGCGTGAGTGCCGGTATCCAACCAGGCATAACCACGGCCCATAATTTCCACGCTCAGCTGTTCTCTATCCAGATACACTCTATTTACATCGGTGATTTCTAGCTCGCCGCGCGACGACGGCTTTAAATTGGCGGCGATATCGACGACTTGATTATCGTAAAAATACAAACCGGTCACTGCATAATTACTTTTCGGCTGAGTCGGTTTTTCCTCTAGCGAAGTTGCCCTACCCTGAGCATCAAAACTGACGACTCCGTAACGCTCCGGGTCATTGACATGATAGGCAAAAACAGTCGCACCTGAGGATTGATCAGTCGCGCGTTTCAGTTGAACATGTAAATCGTGCCCGTAAAAAATGTTGTCGCCCAAAACCAGGGCGCTGGGTTGTGAACCAACAAAGTCCTTGCCGATGATAAATGCTTGCGCCAATCCGTCGGGACTGGCTTGCACGGCATATTGTAGATTAACACCCCAATCGCTACCGTCACCCAGCAAATGTTGAAACAAAGGCGTATCTTGCGGTGTGGAAATAATCAGAATGTCGCGAATCCCGGCCAACATTAAAGTGCTGAGCGGGTAATAAATCATGGGCTTATCGTAAATCGGCAGCAATTGTTTGGACACCGCTTTCGTCACCGGATAAAGCCGGGTACCGGAGCCTCCGGCCAGGATTATGCCTTTACGCTGGTTCATATTTATTTTCCGTAGAGTTCAGACAACATACGCTCGACTCCCAACTGCCAAGCCGGCAGCTGTAAACCAAACACGTTTTGCAATTTCTCGGTATTCAATCGTGAGTTTAACGGCCGCTTAGCCGGGGTTTGGTAAGCGCTGGTGGGAATTGCCGCGACCGACTGCTTATCGGTTTTTAGTTCTATACCGGCCCGACGGGCATAGTCGAACACCAGATGCGCATAGTCGTACCAACTGGTTTCGCCACTAGCGGTTAAATGGTAAACGCCAGCCGCTTCCGGTGTTTTCAAGGAATGACGGATGGCATGGGCACTGACATCCGCCAGTAACTCGGCTCCGGTTGGCGTACCGATTTGATCGTCAATCACCGACAGCTGCTGACGCTCTTGCGCCAAGCGCAGCATCGTCTTGGCAAAATTATTACCTCTGGCAGCGTAGACCCAACTGGTCCGAAAAATCAAATGCCGGCAATCGCTGGCTTCAATAGCTCGTTCGCCAGCCAGTTTGGTTTGACCGTAGACATTCAACGGACCCACTTGATCGTCTTCCCGCCAGGGTTTATCCCCGCTGCCGTCGAACACGTAATCGGTGGAATAATGCACCAACCAAGCACCGATGCGTTTGGCTTCTTCGGCTAAAGTACCCGGCGCCACTGCATTGATGGTATTCGCCAATTCGCTTTCCGACTCAGCCTTGTCCACTGCGGTGTAGGCAGCGGCATTGACGATGACATCGGGACGTAGTGCGCGAACAGTTTCGGCAATCCCGTTTGGATTACTTAAATCGCCACAATAATGCTGATCGAATCGGTCAAGCGCAACCAATTCACCCAAAGGTGCCAAGCTCCTTTGCAACTCCCAGCCAAGCTGGCCATTTTTACCTAACAGTAAAACTTTCATTCAATCAACCATGCAAGGCACTGATCACGCATTGCGCCCGGTATAGTTTTTGTCCAGCCAAGACTGGTAGTCGCCGGATAACACATTGGCAACCCAGGCTTGGTTATCCAAATACCATTGTACGGTTTTGCGTATGCCGGTCTCGAAGGTTTCCGCCGGTTTCCAACCCAGCTCTCGCTCCAGCTTGCCGGCATCAATGGCATAACGTCTGTCGTGCCCCGGCCGGTCGGTGACATAGGTAATCTGTTCCGCATAGGATTTGCTATCGGCGCGCGGCTGCAGTTCATCAAGAATACTGCACAGCGTGTTGACCACATCCAGATTGGCTTTCTCGTTCCAGCCGCCGACGTTATAAACTTCACCGAGCCTGCCTGCTTCCAACACACGGCGAATCGCACTGCAATGATCTTTCACATACAACCAATCGCGAATCTGTTGACCGTCACCATAAATCGGCAAAGCTTTGCCGGACAAGGCATTTTGAATGCACAGTGGGATCAGTTTTTCCGGGAAATGATAAGGGCCGTAATTATTGGAGCAATTAGTGGTCAGTACCGGCAACCCGTAAGTGTGGTGATAAGCACGCACCAAATGGTCGCTAGCGGCTTTACTGGCGGAATAAGGACTATTGGGTTGATACTGATTGGTTTCGGCAAACGGCGCATCGGACTTTTCCAAAGAACCGTAAACCTCGTCGGTAGACACGTGCAGTAAACGGAAAACCTGCTTGGCCGGATGTTCCAAGCTGTTCCAGTATTGCCGCACCGCTTCCAACAAACGGAAACTGCCGACGATATTGGTTTGAATAAAATCTTCCGGTCCGTGAATTGAGCGATCAACATGGGATTCGGCAGCAAAATTGACCACGGCCCGAATCTGGTACATTTGCAGCAAACTCAGCACCAAATCGTAATCAGCAATGTCACCTTGCACAAATACATGTCTAGCATCGCCATGTACAGACGCTAAATTCTGTAAGTTACCCGCATAGGTCAATTTATCCAGATTGACGACCAACTCTTCGCTTTGCGCCAGCCAATCCAACACAAAATTGCTGCCGATAAACCCGGCCCCACCGGTTACTAAGATACTCATATTTAAAAATTTTTTTAATTTTTTTAACCGTCTACCCGACGAAAAACGCTAATTTTATCGGGGCCATTGTACCTTAGTACCATCCATCAGTGTCTAATGATTCTGCAAACCTTAGGGCAAAAACAGTTTAAACCTCGCGCCACCCAAACGACTTTCGTTATCGATCCGCACAAATCCGCTTTTCCCGGCATTTTTGTGCAAGCCGGCCATCACCGAAACAAAATACAAACCCAAGCCGGTATTTCCCGACACCCAATCCAATTCGGCCGTATCGTTTAAGTCCGCGGTTAAAAAATGAGGAGGATAACCGACCCCGTCGTCTTCGATGGCGATGGTTAGATAACCATCCTCCTCAGCCACGGCAATCAAAACAGTTTTGTGGGTATAGCGCAAAGCATTATTCAAGACAGCTGCCAGCGCATTGCTGATGATGGCGTTATCGCAATAGCACATTTCATCATCGCTACAATCCACTTGTAGATCGATATTGTGCAATCCAGCCAAGCGAGCCTGTTGATGAATCGCTTCATCGAGAATATCGATCACCGGGCATTCTTCAATATGCAAACTAAATTTTTGCGAATCGACCTTATACATTACCAGCAACTGCATCAGACTATGATTAATCCGAGCCGCTTCGAATTCCAACTGATTTAATTCGGCACACGGGCCGTCTTGTTTGGCCGCAGTTTGCCGAACCAACTCCAGCAAGGTACCCAAGGAATTTTTTATATCGTGAACCGTGGACGCGAGAATAGTCGGAAACAAGCTGTTGTTATTAGGATTGGTTTGCATGATTTTAAGCCTTGACCGATTGAGGCTGTCGCAATTTCGCATACTCCATTTGTAATATCCCCAGCTTATGTTGATCAACGCCAATTTGCTTGGCTTTGTTAATTAAAGCCTTGATGCGTTGATTTTTTTCTTCGCAAAACTCATTAACCTTCAAATCATGAATCATGATCTTCAGCATATTCACAATGATGGTTTTGTTATCCGGCATGGTCTGAATGGCTTGTTCGAACAGGTCCAAGGCCTCCTTGAATTTACCTTGCTTATACAACGCTACACCCTTGTTGTTGGTCGCGATCAAAGCCTGCTTGGTTTTTTGAATCAGAATTTCCGAGTGATTATCCATACCAATGCCGCTTTGCATGCGCCGCAAATCGTTCAAAAACTGTTCGTCGTCGATATGCGCATGAATCAGATCGTAAAGTATTTCTTCGGCTTTATCGTGTTCATCGCTCAGGAAGCAGGTTTTCACCACCTCCAACTGCAAGTCCCTCGGCGCTTTATTACCCAAGCGGCTGCATATATCCACCGCCTTTAGCAAAGCCTTCTGCGACAACTCCTCGTTACCCAGCGTTTTATACACATCTGCTTCCACCGTCGAGGCGCGTAATTCCGCCTCGGGATGATTGGCGTATTCCTTGCGCATTTCCTCCAGCGTTTTCAAGGCATCGTCGGCCGCATTGGTTTTGGCGTACAGCTTAGCCAATCCGGCAAAATCGCTACAGGAGCGATGCACCGAATGCTTACCTAGCTTTACCACCGATTTGTAAGCTTTTTCGGCGGTTTCCAGGTTACCGTTCTTATCCGCCGCTTCAGCCAGCTTTTTCTGCCTAAGTATCGATTGCGGCGACAATTGCAGGGCTTGCTGCAACACGCTTTCAACATCGTTGTACTGATCCAAAGCCTCGTAGGCCCTGCCCAGCCAGTCGTAACACTCCATCAACATCGGATTGTCAGCCACCAGACTCTGAAAACCGGCAATCGCTTGTTCAATGTTATTGTTTTGGAAGTCGATCACTCCCAAGCCTAAACGCGCCCAAGGCAGCTCACGATGCTCCAGGACTTCGTGATATATCTGTCTGGCCTTGTCGAAATCGCCTGCGGAAATCGCCAGCTCGGCGCGCATTTTCAGCAAATGCAAATGCATTTTCTTATCTGCCGACAACAACAATGCGTCGCATAACTGAATTGCCTTAGACAAATCGCCGCCTGCCAGCGCCTTATCGATACTGGCCATAAATTCCTTGCGGGCAAAATTACGCGTCAGGCGACTCATCAATTGCTGAGCATTGAAGGGCTTGGTTAGATATTCATCGGGCTTGCTGTCCATGACACCCAGCACGGCACTGGTAGTTTGTTCGGCACTAATCAAAATAAACACGCAGCGATAATCGATTAAATTCCGATGCCTGGCTTCCTCCAATACCTGTTGCCCGTTCTTACCCACACCCAGGTTGTAATCGCACAACACGATGTCGAAACTGCTTTTGCTCATGGCATTGATCGCGGCAATGCCGTTATCCGCTTCGACGACAGTGACGGCTTGCAAGCTGTATAGCATGTCGCGCATAGCTTTGCGGAACACAGGATTGTCCTCGACAATCAGGATACTTTTGCCGGCTAAACTAAAACTCATGGCAGGAAGGCTAATAAAACGCTCAAGAAATCGGCTCCATAAAATCCACAATGCGGGCGGACTTGAAAAATAAAATTATCATCCCCAACTCGCCCGAGTCCACTTTACAACCAAATGAGTATAGACATGACTGTTGAGGCAAACAAACAAACCCTAGGTTTTCAAACCGAAGTAAAGCATTTACTGCATTTGATGATTCATTCCTTGTACAGCAACAAGGAAATCTTTTTGCGCGAGTTGATCTCCAACAGCTCGGATGCCGCCGACAAGCTGCGTTTCGAAGCCTTGGCCAACGACAGCCTGTACGAAGGCGACAGCGAATTAAAAATCCGCGTCGATTTCGACGAAGCCAAAAAGACCATCACCATTACCGATAACGGCATCGGCATGACTCGCGAAGAAGTGCAGGATCATATCGGCACTATCGCCAAATCCGGCACCAAGCAATTCTTCGAGCGCCTGACCGGCGACCAAGCGAAAGACAGCGAACTGATCGGCCAATTCGGCGTCGGGTTTTACTCAGCGTTTATCGTCGCCGACAAAGTCACGCTGACCACCCGCAAAGCCGGCGCCCCGGTTTCGGAGGCAGTGCGCTGGGAATCGGCAGGCGAAGGCGATTACACCATCGAATCGGTCGATAAAGCCACGCGCGGTACCGAAATCGTACTGCATCTGAAAGACGGCGAAGAGGAATTTTTAAACAGCTGGAAACTGCGTTCCATCATCAAAAAATTCTCCGACCATATCTCCCTGCCCATCGTGATGAGCAAGGAAATTCCGGCCGAGAAAGACGAGGAAGGCAACGAAACCGCACCGGCCCGCGTCGAAGACGAAACGGTGAACAGCGCATCAGCCTTATGGACCCAATCCAAAGACTCGATTTCTGAAGAAGAATATGCCGAGTTTTACAAACACGTCTCGCACGACTTCCAGGACCCGCTAACCCACGTGCATAGCCGTGTCGAAGGCACCAACGAATACAGCTTGCTGTTGTACGTACCCAGCCGCGCTCCGTTCGACATGTGGGACCGCGACACCAAACACGGCGTGAAGCTATACATCAAAAAAGTCTTCATTACCGACGACGCCGAGCAACTGATGCCGCGCTTCCTGCGCTTCGTGCGCGGGGTGATCGATGCCGACAGTTTGCCGCTGAACGTCTCTCGCGAGATTTTGCAGCAAAGCAAGCAAATCAGCGCGATTAAAACCGGCGCGGTGAAAAAAGTACTGGGCATGCTGGAAGATCTGGCCGAAAACGATGCCGAGAAGTACCAAAAATTTTGGGAACAGTTCGGCAACGTCATCAAAGAAGGCCCGATAGAAGATCATAAAAACAAGGATAGAGTCGCCAAGTTGCTGCGTTTCTCGTCCACCCATACCGACGATAAAACCCAGAACGTCTCGCTGGCCGACTACGTCAGCCGGATGAAGGAAGGCCAGGAGAAAATCTACTACGTCACCGCCGACAGCTTCGCCGCCGCGAAAAACAGCCCGCATCTGGAAATCTTCCGCAAGAAAGGTATCGAGGTGTTATTGCTGTCCGACCGCATCGACGAATGGCTGGTATCCAGCCTGACCGACTTCGAAGACAAACACCTGCAGTCCATTGCCAAGGGCGAACTGGATCTGGACAAGTTCGACACCGAAGAGGAGAAACAGCACCTGGAAGAAATCAACAAGGATTTCGAATCGGTGTTGAATCAAATTAAAGAGGTGCTGAAAGACAAAGTCAGCGAAGTGAAAGTCAGCCATCGTCTGACCGATTCGCCAGCCTGCCTAGTGACCGGCGCGTACGACATGAGCTTGAACATGGAACGGATCATGAAAGAAGCCGGCCAATCCATGAACATGATGGGCATGGGCGGCAGCAAGCCGATCTTTGAGATCAACCCTGACCACGCCATCGTCAAGGCCTTGAAAAACGAGCAGGATGATGCCCGTTTCGCGGACATCAGCCATATCTTGTTTGACCAGGCCATTCTGAGCGAAGGTGGTCAGCTCGACGATCCGTCAGCGTTTGTGCATAAGTTGAATGGCTTGTTGCAAGGACTGTTGGGTTAAAAACTCAACACGCTAAACAAAAGGCCGGGTAACCGGCCTTTTTATTGCAATTTACCCAAACGGAGGGGGACGCATAACTCGCCCCAGCCCAGTTAACATTTTTCGACCAAGCAAGCGGCTAGCGATTAAAACGTTTGCAAATACCCAAGCCAGCAATAGCAAAACCGAACAAAAACCCACTCGCGGGTAGCGGCACTGGTGCAAGCTGACGTGTCCAAGTCCCCGGATTACCGGTCACCGACCCCGAAACGCTATAAATTAATTCTGCCGAATCCATTGCAGCTAAGCCATTTGCAACCGAACTTATCGAAACGCCGCCCAGCAAACCGGGCCGGCCATATTCATGTTTATTGAGTACCGCACTCCAATTACCGCTGAAGTGACCGTTGGCGTCGGTATCGAACTCTATTCGAGCACTCCTGTCGTAATAGGTCTGAAAGTGCGGATCGACCCCGGCATTGTTAGGAGTTGTGTAAAACGCCGCTGTGTCCATTCTATAAAACTGCCCTAAACCAAAACTAAAGGTAAACGGGATACGCGCACCGGAATAATCGTCAACGTCGAGAATAGCCCGACCATTTTTGGGTAGCAGCGATTCTTCCACGCTGAAACTGATGTTTACGCCGACATCTCCAAAATCGGATGGATATATGTCGGTAAAGGTATTGCCGGTATACGTGTATTGAACCAATGCAGCATTTGCGGGTGTAGTTAAGCCGGAGGACGCCAGGATTGCAGTGCTTAATGCCAAGTAACGAACGATGGTATTCATGATGTTTACCTATTTGGCCGGTTGTGGTCGAGATTGGTGAGTTTTTGATGATACGCGCGCTAACTCTAGCTTTCAAACTAATCCGCAAAACATCACAAATTTTGCTTATCGCTTTATTTGTGCAACCAATAATCGTCCACCCACATGGAACTCTCGTTAGCCTGTATCACTAATAGAAGCTCTATTGCCTCGTTTCCACGCACCGCGTGGTAATGCAGGGATCCATAGGCTTCCATTTATTTGCCTTGCCTGATTGCCTTCAAAAACTGGAACCCGGTTGTTTAAGAATCTCAAGCTCCTCGGCAGTGGAGTTACGACCGAGAATTTGGTTGCGATGCGGATAACGGCCGAAGCGATCGACAATGGCCTTGTGCTTTAACTCGAATTGGTAGTTCTCCGGCAAGCCATTTTCGCGGTAGAGCTTTTCCGCCCATGCATGGATGGTTTTGGACTCGCTGTGCATGAATGGCAAATATAGGAAACTGCGCTCGATTGGCGATAAGCTCACGTCAGCACCTATTGCTATCGCTTCCTGCGCTAGCACTAGCGCCAGCGGATCGTAAGCAAATGCCAAAGGGGTGTTGCGGTGGATGTTTCTGGAGAACTGATCGATAACGATGACTTCGGCGAGCCGGCCTTTGGGTTCTTGCCGCCAGGAGAACAATTCGCCTGTTATGGCTTGTTGCAGTGTGGCTTCGAATCGGTGGGTGATGGTTTTATCGAAATCTGGGTTGGCGGACCACCAGAATTTGGGGGGTATTTCTTCGAACCAGAATTTTAGGATTTCTTGGTAAGTGATCATTGGCTGTTTTTTGTGTCGCTGGCGCGACGGCTGATTTTAATGTCGGTTCGCGGACCGACGGCCGCGATACTTTCTTTTGTTTGGCCAAAAGAAAGTATCCAAAGAAAAAGCCACCCGGAATGCCGCTTATTCCCTGCGCTCCTCGCTTTTGAACGGGGTTGCCTGAAGGGGCTTCCCAGCCCCTGCATGCAACGCGCCGCATCCCTGCGGCGCCCCTACGGGCTGATCCGTTCAAAAGCTCCGGTGCTCGGCGCGGCATGCGGGAGGCAATCATCCCAAAATTTAAAGCCTGTCAGCACACAAATGAAGTAACCTCAACGGATTGCAAAAACGAGGGAATTAGGCTCCACACATTTCGGATTTCGCTAAGCTTGAATGTACGCTATTTTTCCCTCGGATTTATCTAGATACGGCAAGTTCACTACGAATATGTTTACACCACTAATATCAATTTGTTCGTTAATTCTGGGTTACTTTGTTGGATTACTATTTAAGCCAAAATCTGGAGCCGTGTTAACAATTTTCGGGTTATTGGGAGTATTTAGTTATATCTTTTTCAGTGCTCATGGCGACGAAGGCTCTCCATCACTGGCTGGGGGTTTGGGTTTAGTAGTGGCCTTTTTTTGGCCTATTATGGTTTTAACATATATTTTCGGAATATTGACTGGGGTGTTTACAAGAAAATTTTTAAGCAAAAAATCATATAAAGTTATTATCACACTTGTGATTTTTTGTATTTTATTAATTTATGCGTAACACAAAACGCCGCATAGGCGTAGGGTGGACAATGCTTTTCTGCCCACCGTTTTATTCCGTGTAGGCACAAAAACCGTGCTCACCCTGCTGCATACCAAAAGGATAACGGCACGATCGAAAGATATATAATATTCGTCGCTCATCACCATTGGCACTCAGTTGTATATAACAAGGATTATGACATCATGAAACGCAAAGCATTCGTATTGTTGGTGAATGTTGTAGTTTATGGGTGCGCTTCTCGATCACTAATCCAAGAAGAAAACCCGATTAAAGCAATTTCGAATTTTTATAACAGGAATGCGATTGTTGCTGCTCCAACGTTCGTCGGTAATGTCATCTGCGGAACACCTTTCATTCTGCTTGCTGAAACAACCGATAAGTTGTACACCGGAGATAAAAGCAAGACTTACAAGTCTTTTATTAACAACATTTGGTTGCTACCAAGTTGCAGTTGTGGGGCGGTCACAGGGTTGCCGTTTATTCCCATATCTTATGTTCTTGATGAATCAAACTCCGATCCCTTGGGGCTTGAGATAACACCCTAGGATGGGATAGATACAATGAATCGCAAAACCTAAATTAACGTAGGTTAGCAAACCAGCAGCAATTCCATCTTTTTATGCTCAAGGCGCTAAAGGCCAACGCTTAGCACATTAGCTTTTAATCATTCTGCAAACTTTACGAATATTAGGCGGTTTCAAATCCCGTGGAGGTTTTCTCCCGTATGCCGGGCCGAGCACCGGAGCTTTCGTCGGGATCAGCCCGAAGGGGTGCGGCAGGGATGCCGCACGTTGACGAAGGGGCAGGAAGCCCCTTTCGGCAACCCCCGACGAAAGCTCCGGAGCGCAGGGAACACGCGGCATCCGGGTGGCGTTTCTTTTGGTGACTTTTCTTTGGCCAAACAAAGAAAAGTTACTCGGCTGTCGGGCCGAGACCCGACATCCAAACAACCCGTCGCGCCAGCGACACAACCAACATCAAAGCTACCGAATAAAAACACAATCCCCTATAATCGAACTTACTCAAAAACCACCACCCCAACCATGCCAACCCCCTTCCAGCGTATCGGTATCATCGGCAAGTGCGGCGATCCGGGTATTGCCGCGACGCTGAACGAACTTTTCCGTTACCTAAAAGCCCGTGGTCACGACATCGTCGTAGATAGCCAAAGCGCGGAATTGCTCGACAGCACGGACATAAAGGGCGTACATATCGAGCGACTGCCGGAATTGTGCGACTTGATTATCGCCGTGGGCGGCGACGGCACCTTTCTGGCGGCGGCCCGCGCCGCGGCGGATTTCGAAACGCCGCTGCTGGGCGTAAACCTGGGCAGGCTGGGCTTTTTGGTGGACATTTCGCCGGAGCAGTTGTCCAGCCGCCTGGATAAAATTTTGGCAGGCGAGTTTAAGAGCGAGCAACGCCAACTGCTCAGCACCCATATCATCCGCGACCACGAGATCATTCATCAACAAACTGCCGTCAACGAAGTGGTGGTGCACCGTTGGGTGACGCCGAGCATGATCGAGATTGTCACCAGCATCGACGGCGTGTATCTGAATACTCAACGTTCGGATGGTTTAATCGTCGCCACCCCTACTGGTTCCACCGCTTACTCTTTGTCGGCCGGCGGCCCTATTCTGCATCCAGCGCTCAACGCGCTGGTATTGGTCCCTTTGAATCCGCATACCTTGTCGAATCGCCCTATCGTGATCGACGACAACGTGGTCATCGAAATCCGTTTCAGCCAGACCAAACAGATCAATGCGCTGGTGACTTGCGACCACATGGAGATCCCGGACGTGCGGATCAACGACAAAATCGTCATTAAAAAATCCGCCAAACCGATTAAAATTTTGCACCCCGCTGATCACGATTTTTTCCATACTTTAAGAAGCAAACTCAACTGGAGCGGCTACCCCGCCTAAGGCCATGCTGTTAAACCTGAACATTATCGACCTAGCCGTCGTCGACGCGCTGGACCTTGATTTGGACCCCGGCATGTCGGTGCTGACCGGCGAAACCGGCGCCGGCAAATCGATTTTGCTGACCGCGCTGGGCCTGGCCTTGGGCGACCGCTCCGATTCCGGCTATGTGCGGCCCGGCAGCAAACGCGCCGAAGTGAATATCGAATTCGATTTAGCCAAAGCGCCGCTAGTCAAGCAATGGCTGATCGATAACGAACTGGACGACGACGGCCAGTGCATGATCCGCCGCACCATCAGTGACGACGGCCGTTCCAAGGCTTATATCAACAACCGCCCTGTCAACCTGCAAACCCTGCAAGGTTTAAGCCGGCAACTGGTGGAAATCCACGGCCAACACGCACATTTAACCTTGCTGGACAGCGAGGAACAGCGCCGACTACTTGACGGCTTCGCCGGCAACCAAGCCTTGCTGGATAAGCTGAACAGCTGTTACCAAGACTGGAAACAGGCGCATAAGCAACTGCATCAGCTCTTAAAAGCGGGTAGCGATCAAGCCGAGCGCGAGGAATTGCTGCGTTATCAACTCGACGAGTTGCAGCAGCTAAACTTGGAAAACTTCGATTATCAGGCCTTGGCAGACGAGCATCACAAGTTAGCCAACTTGGGTAAGATTCTCAGAGTCGGCCAGCAGCAACTAGATATTTTGTACGACAACGATCAGCAATCGGTAACCGACATGCTGGGCCATGTGATTCATGCCATCAACGAATTGGCACAATATGCCGGAGAACTCAACGGTGTTTCCGAATTATTGAGCGATGCTGAAATCCAGATCGGCGAAGCCACCCAGCAATTACGCCGCTTCCTGGAATACCAGGAAGCCGATCCGCAACAATTGACCTGGCTGGAAAACCAGATTGGCGTTATTCAATCGCTGAGCCGCAAGCATAAAATCCAGCCGGAAGAATTGCCGGAATTGGCCGTGCGTTTCGCTACCGAACTGGATAACCTCAGCCACAGCAGCGAACGCATCGAAAGCTTGAATGCCGATTGCGAGCGGCTGTTAAGCCAATACCGCAAACAGGCCGGCGAATTGTCCACCAGCCGCCGCCAAGCCGGCGCGGAGTTGCAACAGCGCATTTCCGACGCGATCAAAGAATTGGGCATGCCGCACGGCGAGTTCCTCGTCAATCTCCGCACTCCTGAAGATACCGAACCGCAACGCAACGGTGTAGACAGCATCGAGTTTTTGGTCAGTACCAACCCCGGCCTGCCGGCCAAGCCGCTGGCAAAGGTGGCATCGGGCGGCGAATTGTCGCGGATCAGCTTGGCGATACAAGTCACCACCAGCACCGACAAAACCACGCCCACCATGATCTTCGACGAGGTCGATTCCGGTATCGGCGGCGGCATTGCCGAAATCGTCGGTCAGAAATTAAGGCGTTTGAGCAAGAACCGCCAGGTATTGTGCGTCACCCACTTGCCGCAAGTCGCGTCGCAAGCGCATCAGCATTTATTCGTCGCCAAGAATCAGAAAGCAGCGGTGACATCGTCCACGGTCCGCCGTTTGAGCGACGACGAACGCGTGAATGAAGTCGCGCGCATGCTGGGCGGAGTAACCATTACCGAAAACACTTTGGCGCATGCGCGGGAGATGTTGGTATCGGGTGGCTTGGCGCGCGATTAACAGTCCCTCACCTTAACGACAGACTCAATACTCCGACCATCACCAACACCGCCCCGCCAATCTGAGCGAGCGTCAATTCTTCACCCAATACATAACTGGCCATGAACAAGGTCGCTACCGGCCCCAACGAGCCGATCAGCGAGGTATGACTGGAGCCTATCATCTTGATCGCTGCCGAGAGCATGAACACCGGCAGCACCGTCGAGAAAATAGCCATCAGCAAGCTCAATTGATACACCCGCATCGGCAACAGCAAGGCCGCCGGCGGATGAGTGAGTAAAAATTGCATCAGCGTCGCCGCGCAAGCCACCAGCATCGCATAAGCGGTAAAGCGCGAGGCTCCAATGCGGACCACCGTTTCACCTGTGCCGATTAGATAGGCAGCGTAGGTCAAGGTGCTGGCAAACACAAAACCGGCTCCCAACAACAAATGTTCCGATTGGATATTGATCTCATCCAAAAACACCACACCGATGCCGGCGTAACTGAGCACTAGCGCGACCACTTCCTTCCGGCCAAACGGTTTGCCCAACAGCAATGCCGACAGCACCACGACCATGGTCGGATACAGGAACAGAATCAAGCGCTCCAGCCCTGCGGAGATGTATTGCAAACCGATAAAATCGAACAAGCTGGACAGGTAATAACCCAGCAAGCCCAAGATCAGCAGCGCCAGATAGTCTTTACCCCCTAATGGCGTCAGATCCTTCCGGCCGGCATGCCGCCAGGCAACGATTAGAAAAAACGGCGCGGAAAACAACATGCGCAAAGCCAATAAAGTTACAGCATCCACAGGCTGGTAATACGCCAGTTTTACCAAGATGGCTTTGCCGGAAAAACCGATAGCCGCCAAAGTCGCCAGGCCAAAGCCCAACAAGCGGTTGCGGTTGGATAATGCAGTAGATGTAGTCGTTGCCATTAGGCCTCCTGAGTGATGCGGGCCTTAGGCAAATGTCGAAGCAACTGCGGCAAGACCCGCGGTTGCTTGATTGTTTAGAAAAACGCAAACACCACGGCGATAGACAAAGCCCATTGCCATAGGTGCTTAAAGAAATGATTGCGGTTTGAATAATGCATGATGGCTGGATTATAGCGGCATCGTCGCGGGCAGGCAAAATCCTCCTTGCCAAACCGGCAAGGAGGATGACGGCTACTTAGGCTTTGCGTTTTCTACCCAAACCCAACGCGCCAATCAGACCGGTACCGAACAACCAGGCAGCAGCGGGCACTGGCACCGGGGCTACATAACCGGACAAATCAGTTGCGGAGACTTTATAAGCATGCAATACACCAGGCAGCAGCTGATACTCACTGGTCAACGTTGCCGAACAGCCACTGGTTTGACCAAGCGGACATTGAATCGATGTTGCATATGGATCGGCGTCGCTGAAACGGAAGTACACATCGAACTGCGTGCCGGTACCGTTTTGGGTAACGCTGTAGTCGTTATCGGTGCCGGCCAGCATCAAATAGCTGCCGTCAGCCAATTTCGGTCCGATGGCCAAGCCTTCCCACTTCTCAGGAGATTTGTTGCCAAGAGCTGCCAAGGTGTTGGCATCAAGATCCAGAAATTGCGCGGATTTGCTAACTTTGCTGTAAACAGCACCAACTGCGTCCAAATCGATGCCACTAACATCGGTCGCGCCGTTCAAATCAATTTTATAAACTTCTTTGTCTGCACCGGCAAAAGTAGCACCAACACCGACACCACGGTTATTGCGCTCTAGTACGAAGAACTCATGGTCGTTGATCGCCACTAAGGCCGATGTGCCCTGTCCTTGACCGGAACGCTTCATTTGGTAGGCATATTGAGCCACCGCTTCGCCAGTAGCCGTATCGAATTTTACAATCCGACTCACCGAACCGTTGCCGGCACCTTCGTCCAACATTGCACTTTGCAACATTGCAAACGCAAATTTGCCGTCAGGACTGATCGCCAGGCCTTCGAAACCGCGATTGGTGCGTTTGCCGGCAGTATTCGGTTCTGGATCGCCGCCGGCATAGTTTGAAACATTCGTTGTACCGTTGCGCGGCACCAGATTGGTTGGAGTCGTATAGGTTTTCACTACCGCGCCAGTATTGCGATCGATCTCATACAGCGACGGACCGTATTCGTCGGAAACCAGCAAATTACCGTTTTTGGGGTGGATCACAACGCCTTCAGGGTCAAAGGCATTACCCAAATTACTGGTAGGGTTTGGCGCAATACCGTTCAGCGCGGAACCGCCTTTACTAAATTTCAGAGTTTGGGCGATTTGGAAATTGGAAATTGCGCCGGTGACACTATTGATATCCAAGGTAAAACGTTGCACGCGAGTTTCGTAGTTCAGCGTGCCGCCGCCCGGACCGCGATCCGACAAGCCCCACCACTCGTTGCGGTTGGTGTCATAGTAAATATCGGAAAAGAAGCCGACCCGGCCATCGTTAACATTCGAGCCGAATTGATCGGGCGTATCGCCGGAAATAGCCAGGCCGTTGACGAAAGTTGGAGTAGCCAAGGCAGTATCGGCCAATAGCAAGCCGGCCAGTAAAAATGTTGGTTTTAAACGCATATCGAATACCTGATTTGACGGAGTTTTGTGACAAGAGTCTCAAACTTTATCCGGCATTTATTACATCGACATGACAACGAACGTGCGGCTCTAAACCCCTAAAATAGAATGATCTATTAAAAAGAATGGCGAGTTGGCAGAGAGCTTCCCGGCAACAACCGTAAACTCTGCCATCAACTCAGCGTTTGAATTGCCCAACCAATTGATTCAACTGCGCGGCCAATTTCACCAATTCGTTACTAGCGGCATTGGTTTGTGCGGCATCCTGGGCGGTGCGCTCGGTGAGTTGGCCGATATTGGTAATACTTTGCCCGACATGCTGCGCAACTCGGCTTTGATTGTCGGCTGCTTGCGACATGCGCGAGTTCAATTGCCGAATCTGCGTCACCCGCTCGGCAATCGCGCTTAAACCCTGGTCGGCGCTTTGCACTTGTTCGCGGCGCTGCTCGGCACTGTTTTTGGCGTTGTTCATCACCGTCACCGCATCTTTGGCTTCGCGTTGTAATTGATCGATGATGCTTTGAATTTCTTCGGTGGCCTTATGCGAACGCGTCGCCAAGGTGCGGACTTCGTCTGCCACCACCGCAAACCCGCGCCCCTGCTCGCCGGCCCTGGCAGCTTCGATGGCGGCGTTCAAGGCCAACAGATTGGTTTGCTCGGCCAGGCCTTTAATCACATCCAACACCGCGCCGACACCGTTACTTTTTTGATCCAGACGTTTGATCACTTCGGCGGCGCGGTCGATTTCATTCACCAGTTCGTTGATACCGTTGATGGCATTTTTAGTCGTTGCCGCGCCTTGCGCAGCCTCTTGATCCGCTTCCACGGAAGCTTGCGCCGCACCGGTCGCCCCACCACGCACGTCTTGCACAGAGTTCTCAAGTTCGTGAATCGCTTGAATCACCGTCTCGGTTTCGCTGCGTTGTTGCGTGGCCGCTTGCGAGGTTTGTCGGGCCACACCGGATATTTGGTTGGTTGCAGACGCCAATTGCTGACTGACCGAAGACACCTGCCCCAAACTACCGGCAAAATTTGCCAACATGGTATTAAACGACTCGCTGACCTGGCCGATTTCGTCGCCGGAATCGACTTGCAACCGTTGCCGTAAATCCGACTGTCCGGCGATGGCGTTAACCGTGTCGCGCATAGCCACTAATGGATTAACCACAATCTTGCGCATCAGCATGTTGACCAGCAAGAGGCCGCCGGCAAACATCACCAAGGAGATAGCCGAAGCAATCACCAAATCGCGATTAATCTGCGCATCGAGATTTGCCAGTGAAAAACTCACCCGCACCGCTCCCAACACTGTCCCCTCGCTCACGGCGTGACAAGTCAGACAGTTGGTGCCGCGAAAATTGGCGCTAGCCTTAACCGGCTCCAGCACGGTGATCAGGCGTCCGTTTTTGTCGTTACCCGGTTGAATGATGCTTTCACCGGCCAGCGCGCGATCATCCAAATTATCAACGGGTCTTTGCTCGGATTTACCGGGACCGTAAAAATCGGTAATTTGCTTGCCACGAATTAACCGCACTTCCGTGACATTGGTATGCGAAAGGGCTTTATCGCGCAATACTTCACCCTGCGCCATCGCGCCGGTCAACATCAGCGTGTTCACCCCGTCGAAATAACTATTGGCAATATCCCGGGCTTTATCGGTCGCCAGCGTTTGTATCATGTCTTTTTGCCTTTCCGCCATAAATAGCGTGCTGACAAACATCAGCAACAAAAATACACTGGCTATGCTTAGCAATATTTTGGATTGGATTGTGGAGTTCTTGTTCATGAGATCGGCCAATGTATTGGAATGTGTGGTTATACACCTTGGGTTGTCGGCAGCTCGTGGAAAATCTATATGTAATCCTAAGCTTACCCTTGTAATCCATGCATCAAGCATAGAACAAATCCTTGCCACACGGGCCATATATAGCAATCAGAGTAACAAGCGGTTATCCTGAATAGTGACGCCGCTCACGAATACGTCTACTTTTGCAAATTGGCGCGTAACCCAGCGCATTTGCCGGTTCACGCAGAAGATCTGGCCGTGACCTGAAAAGCTTGCTTGATAACCCAAATAACCCGCCGTTTGCCCAGCCTTGGAGAGTTGCCGTGGACGATTTTTTCGGTTTTATCGCTTTTGTCCTGATTTTGGTGCCCATCGTAATAATCGCGATGTTGACCGTTTTAATGGTCCGCCAAAGACGTAACCAGGATGACATTAATCAGACCCTGCGGAAGATAGAAGCGGCGCTACGCGAAGACCGCAAACTGCTGCGTGAGCTGGCAAAGGCGCAAGTAGTGCCCACTCACGAAACACCGCCGCAGCCCGCTATATTCGAAGTGCAAACGCCGGCAACGGAACAGGTGCTATTCGAAAGCACCGCCAGCCAGCTCCCTGCCGAACCGGTTCTGCAAACGCCCGAAATAACGCCAAGCCCTGTTGCAGAGCCACCCCAGGAAAACCCCTGGAGTCAAAACACCTGGCAACCCACCGAACCCAGCCGTTTCGAACTGGCGGCACAGAAAATCCTGAAAGAAATCTGGAACTGGATCATCGTCGGCGAAGGCCATCGGCCTGAGGGTGTGGCGATGGAATACGCGGTCGCGAGCAATTGGTTATTGCGGATCGGCGTATTGATTTTGGTGACCGGTATCGGCTTTTTCCTGAAATATTCGATAGACAACGGCATGCTCGGCGAACAAGCGCGGGTAGAACTATCGGTGCTGGCGGGCGTCGGCATGATTGTCGGCGGTGTGCGCCTGGTCGGCGGCAACTACCATTTGTTCAGCCAGGGCTTGCTCGGCGGCGGCATCGCAGTGTTGTATTTCAGCGTGTTTGCCGCGCACAGTTTTTACCATCTGCTAGACGTCTACCCGACCTTTGCCTTGATGATACTGGTTACCGCTTGCGCCGCGTTTTTGGCTATCAAGCTGGATTCCATGTTGGTGGCCATCTTTGCGATCATCGGCGGCTATTGCACGCCGATTATGCTGTCCACCGGCCAGGTGAATTTCCCTGGTTTGTTTAGTTACATGTTGCTGCTGGGCACGGGCATCCTGGCGATCAACTGGTACAAACAATGGCATTTATTAAATTTCCTGAGCTTTTTCTTTAATTACCTGTTGTTCTTCGGCTCGATGCAAAACTATCAGGTCGAGTATTTCTGGCAGGTCTTGCCGTTCTTGACCGGCTTTTTTGTGCTGTATTCCACCACGGTGTTTTTGTTCTGCCTGGTCAATCAAACCAAATCGACCCTACTGGATTTAATTGGCCTGATCGTCAATGCCGCCATCTTCTTCGGCACCGCCTACCATCTGATCGACGACGCCTACGGGCAAATCTGGACCGCCTTGCTGACCGTGGCATTGGCGGCGTTTTATGTCGGCCACGTCTATTATTGCCTCGCGCGGAAGGTGGTGGATAAGGAACTATTGATCAGCTTCATTGGCTTGGCGGCATTTTTTGTGACCATTACCCTGCCCTTGCTGCTGTCCAATCAATGGATTACCGTCAGCTGGTCGTTGCAAGCCTTGGTAATGCTGTGGATGGCGGGCAAATTGCGCAGCGCGTTTTTACAACAAGTGGCGTATCTGCTTTACGCACTGGTGCTGGTGCGTTTTTGTTTCATCGACTTGCCCGGCCAATACGGCATGCAAATGGATAGCCAGCAATCGTTCGGCGCCTTCTTGCTGGGCTTGCTGGAACGGGTAATCAGCTTCGGCATACCCATCCTGTCGTTGGCCTTGGCCTACACGCTGATCGAAAAACCGGTACCAGCCTCATCGCTGACTTGCGATGCCGGCAACGATGTGCCGCTGTGGCTGAAAGACAATCTGCTGCTGCAAATCATCCTGCTGGGCGGCGGCAGTTTGTTGTTTGTGGTGCTGCAATTGGAGTTGTTCCGCAGTTTTGCCTATCTGTATCCACCCTTGCAATTGCCGGTATTGACGTTGGTCTGGCTGGCCGTGTGCTGGCTGTTGTTGACCCGTTACGTGGCCGGTACGGGCGATTGGCTGCTACAAGCGCTTCGGCTGTTCCTGATCGGCGTGTTCCTGAAGATGCTGTTGTTCGATCTGCCGTCCTGGGACTTGACGCTGGGGCATATCGGCGTCGGCGACAGCGTCTGGACCTTGCGCTACGGCGGCGGCTATTCCTTCGAACTGGCATTGATGCGTTTGCTGGATTTCGCGGCGACCATAGCCTTTTTGCTGTTCGCCTTACGCCGTCTGGCGGACTACGAAACCGACACCGGCAATATCCGCCAATGGCTGGGTGGCGCGGCGCTGGTCTTGTTATTTACCTTTTTAAGTCTGGAAATTAACTCACTCTTGTATCAATATGTGCCGGGTTTGCGTTCCGGCGGTGTATCAATCTTATGGTCGATATTTGCGTTGACGCTGGTGTTCAACGGCATCAAGCGGCAAATTGCCGGACTGCGCCTGGTCGGTCTGGCGCTGTTTGCCTTGGTGGCCTGGAAGGTATTTTTCATAGACCTGGCCCGGCTGGAACAAATTTATCGGATCGTCGCCTTTATCGTGCTGGGCATGCTGGCGCTGGGCGGCGCGTTTTTTTACATGCGTTATCAACAAACTTTTATCGGCAACGCCGAAAACAAAACATGATCATGATCGCCAAATTTGCAGTGTTATGCTGCCTGTTTTTGACCCAGGCTTGGGCCAACGAAGCGCCGGCCTTCCGGTACAGCCGACCAGTACTGGCCCAAGATAACGGGCAACAAAGCCTGCTGGCCGTTCCGCTGGACAGCGCGGTGTATGCCAACACCGCCGCCGACTTTCGCGACTTGCGCCTGATCGATCAAAACGGCGTCGAAACGCCTTATTTGCTGCAAAAAATCGCCAGCCGGAAGACGGTCAGTAAGCGCGTGGCCAGCACCAGCAAGACCATCGATTTGCAAAAATTCGGTGACGAGGACGAAGGCTTCGTCGTTACCGTACAACTGGACAAAAACGCCGCCAACGCCGACGGTCTAAGCCTAGTCACCAACCAGCATGATTTCGAATACGCCTTGCAGATTCACGGTTCCAACGACGGCCAAAACTGGCAATTGCTGGTCGAGAGAGCGCAGATTTACGATTATTCGCGTTATATGTCTGTTGGTAACCGCGACGTCGAGTTGCCGGCGAATAGCTTCCGGCAATTTAAAATCGTCGTTGCCAAAGCCAGCCAAACCCGGGTAGCCGAGCTCTTGGAACTGACCCGCACCGTGCGCGGCGGCGAAGAATTGCAACGCCAGGAAACCACGCAACAAATCAAAGAACCTCTACATGTCGAGCGCATCGAGCTGTGGCACAACGTGGGCGAAACCGTGGCCGACACCGATCAGCAATTTGATTACCCGGCCAGTTTTAAAATCAAACTCGATGCCGAGCAAAAAGCCACTATCATCGACGTCGACACCCTGCGGCAACCACTGAACGGCTTGAAGCTGCAAATCATGACTCCAAACTTCAGCCGCCAAGCCGAAGTGCAAATCCCGCTGACGCAAGGCTTGGAAACCCAAATGCGCACCATCGGCACCGGCTCTTTGGAAGCCCTGCATTATCAAGACATCAATCGCGAGCAAACCGCCATCAGCTTTCCGGAACAACGGCAATCGCGCTACCGCATTGTGATTCGTGACCAGGACAACCCGGAACTACATATCAACACCGTCGCCGGCACCGGTTCCGGCTACCAATTGCTGTTCTTGCCGCAAACCGGCCTGAGCTATCAAATCCAATACGGCGCCGAAACCGCCGAAGCGCCTCGCTACGACACCGCACCGATCCAGGAGTTGTTGCGGCGAGGTTACCGAAGCAACACTGCCGGATTGGGGCCGGAAACTGAGGCGCAAGCCGCCGAACAAGCTTTCAATGTCGCTAAGCTGTTGAACAGTTCTTGGTTTTTGGGCGTTGTCATCACGTTGATGGTGGTCGTGCTGGCGTGGAGTTTATTTCGCGTCGGCAAGCGGGTTGCCAATCTATCCGATTCTACTGAGCGCCAATAATATCAGCCGTCACAGCCTTTGCCAGTTTTCAGATTTACGATGCCCTAAGCCTGGTTTGGCCGATTGCAGAGGCTTCGATTTACATGGCGATAATTAAGCAAGGGCTCATAACGACCCTTAAGCGACGATCACTTTAGTTTGTTAATGTCTGCAAATTGATAAAAAGCCGATATCGGTTTGCAGGAGTAGTCTAGGTTGAATGATAATGAAACCCTGCTTCGTGGCTGATAGGATTTTCTAATCCAAAGAGTAATTTGAATGCGACCATTTCCGTTATTTCAAACCATCTGCTGGGTTTCGCGTTGCTTTACTCAGCCTATGGCATTCGTTTTGATATTTCTATCAACCTTACAAAACGTTTTTGCCAATGAGTCAATCGGAATATCAAACTATCATCCCTCACAATTCGTTGAAAGAGCCGAAACCCCGTTTTTCTATTCGATTGGAAAACAGCTCAAATATGGGTTAAACATTGATGAGACCGCCCCCTCTTTGTTTGAAGGGTCATGGTTCAACGGTGATCTCGTTATGGTGTATCCATCGCCAGACAATCAAAAGGTAGCCATCGTAAGTAATAGAAAGCTTTACATTGCAAGGCTTGGCAGGCAACCTCTACTAGCACTTGAGAATGTTGACCACTATTCCCCAGATAAAATGATCGCTGGCAAAGTTTACTACAAGTGGCCGACACTCCAATGGCACCCGAACTCCAGGTTTATATACATCGCTCGGGACAAAAAACAATGGTTCATTTCAAACCAATTATTTTCTGAAGACGCGATTTTGGTTCGCATCGATATTGACAACATCGGCAAAGTTGAAGAAGTGATACCTGACTTTCGGTCCAACCGCTACTTTTTTGTCGGGATTGACAACATTTGTTTTAACTATGCGCCCGGCGATGGCTCGGTAATCTGGAAGTGTTCGAGTGAAAACGGCGTTTCTAAAGCACGTTCACTGGATGCTACTGGCATACATTTAGACAACGGTGTCGTTTTGGCCGGGCCACGATTTATTTCCTACGAGCCGAACATCTACGAAAGCGCAATCTGGATGGGACTATATGGGTTTTCAGTAAGACAAATCGATAATCGGCAGGATGCGCTTTTTCACAAAGATGCACCAAACACTTCTTTATTGGTCTTTAATGCAGGTGGAAATATCAAGGGTCATCGTGTAAACGGAATCCTTCAAAGCGGTGGATCTGTCCTTCCTGGCGGTCGTTATATTTTGCTAAATATGGTAGATGATGGTCAGGTCTTACTTGATCGTGCTTCCGGTTACTATCGAAAACTACCCAAAAGCACACGGGTATTCCGCAATCTAAACAACACACATTACGAAGACTTCGTCTTTAGTATTGATAACCGCCCAGGCAATAGTTTTAACCATTATGTGCCTGCACTCCCATGATTCAAGCAGTTGTGAATTCGGACAACGGAGAACAATCTGTGCCTCACTTTTCGTTCCAGGATTCACCAGACAAATAAGCTCTTACAGGCTTTCACTGGTCTTCGGCCTCTTGTCACTTCTGAAAATAAATCGTTAAGCGACAGCTTAGATAGCTTTAGCTGCCATATATGGAAAATCTTTAATGTCCGAAAGTGGCCGTTTTTTGCCTTACGTCTCTCAAATATACCTCCCATACTGGGGCGTTTGCTCAGATTGACTGAGGGTTATGAGTAATCAGGAAAACGTTAGAGGTTGATAACAAACTCTAACTCTTTAATGACTTACCTGCACCTTCGCAGTAAGTTAAATTCACTGATTGCGACAAGGGCAAAGTGGTCGGATGTTAACGTTAAGGTAACAAACCGGGCCACGGCCCAGCCCGGCCGTTTCGTCACCCAGCTGATGACAAGCTCCCAAGATTTCGACATACTGACTCCGAATCAAACAATCCGCAGCACCAAATCGAATCACGATGAGCAAAAACCCCTATCAAAAGCCGTCCCAGCAAACGCAGGAAGAAGCCGGCAAAATCGCCAGGGCCCACCAGCGTCCGGCCCAAACCAAAGAGCAAACCAAGTTAATTGCCCAAGGCATTCAAGAAGGTATCGAGCGCTACAAAAAGCAGCAAAAAGCCAAGGCGCGGGAACTGGACAAAAAACGCAAAAAGTTGGTGCGCGAAAAACAGCAAACGATTGAGCCCGATGGTCAGGAAATAGAGACAATCATTGTCTACCAGCAACATTGGCTGCCTTGGACATTATTAATATTGACGTGGTTAGTGGGCGGCCTTTATCTCTATATGGGAAGATAACCCGGGTAGACCAAGCTAGAAACACTCGGGCGCCGTCATCCCCGCGAATTCGGGCATCCAGAGCGATTAACGGACGTCGCCGGCACGGCGACGACGTTAAATTTAGGCCCCGATTCGATAGGAAGGCATTCCGCTCACGCAAGCAAAGTGGCGCGCTTACACCGATTTAGCCAAGCAGCGGAATCGTAAAGTGGCTTATTCAGCCATCAAGCCCGCGATTGGGGCTTTCGCGTTACATTGACTGATGGCCTCGGCAATTTGCGACGCCGAGAGTTTGTGTTTGACGGCCAACGCGCCGTGCCAATTGAATGCTTGGTATTCTTTTTGCGCAAATGTGGCAATCTGGCATTTTTTAGCGGGCGAGTTTGCAAACGGCATTTGGCTATCGGCCGTTAATGGCTCCATGCCTTCGGAGCTAGGCGCGTAAATTAAAAAATCGTCGTTCATCGCCAATACCGCACGGTATTGCTGGGCGGTGGTGAAGTACAAATCTCCCACCTCAATTTCAGCTTCTTGTAGCCACAGATTTTTGTTTTTCTTGTTCTTTTTCATGAGTGTTTCATTTTGAAAGGTGTTGATACGCCGATATTCAGGGATTGGGATTCGCGCGCAGTTTAGCCAGAATAAAATCGCTATGCGCGACGCCGAGAAGGTCGGCAATCTTCCGCACCATATACTCCTCTTGCGGATTGATGTTGCCGTCGGCATAGGCGATCTGCCAGAGGGATTTAACAAACTTTATCTTCTCCTCAGGGCTTAGGCATCGGTTGATTGTTGATGTAAATTCGTAATAATCAACCGCCTGCCGACGCTTGTGTTCCGCATTGGTCATCAAGGTCTCAGCCTGTTCGGTGGAGAGCGAAAAACACTTTTTCACCAATGACAGTATCTTGGCCCGTTCGATATCCTGACAGACATCGTCCATGCTCATCATTTCTGTCATTAAGGCAGTCAGCACCTCCTGAAGCCTTGCTTCCGCTACAACCTCGGGTGACGGTAAGGAGAGGTGTTTTTCAAAAAACAGTTTAATTTGTTCGAGCGTGTCGGGTTTCAGGTATACGTTGCAGGCAATTCAATAACGCGTTAATCCATTCTAATTTGTCATATTATACGGCGCATATTTTCCAAGATTGTCATTCCGCCAGGGATTGCCGGAATCCGAGTGCCATGAAGTGGTTAAGGCAGCAATAAGAAACCGGCAATAAAGTGAAGTCTCCCAACATTCACCAGCCTGACCGCAATGAACACCAAAACCGCCAAAATCGACAATCAGAGAGTCAAGTTACCGAAAAAGCTCTATATCGCAACCGATGGTTCGTTGAAGTCATGCGTTACCGGGCCACTGCTCGAGCTACCTATCGATTTTCAGGCGTGGCCGCAAATGAACACCAGCAACATCGTTTTGTTTGTCAGCAAAGCCGCTTAGCAGGCTGGTGAAAAACTCACGAATATTTCCCCTTACCCACGGTAACCTTGATTCTTTTGCGCTGAAATTGACCGTGAAGTCGATTTTCAGCGGTTATGCCCCCTGTTTGGAGAGCTTTTTATTCGCCTGAAGCGGTCTTTGAACGGTTTTCAGGCGTACTCCACGCCGGTTTCGGCGTGAACACCAAAATGAGTTTGCCGCGCCTCCGATAACCGGCAAAGCCGGCGCTAAGCTTGGGCGACGGCATGCGCCGATATTTCAAACGTCACTTAACAGCGGCCGGCTTAATGTTTGGTACCACCAATTGGCCGCTTCACCTTTATTTGCAGTGCGCATTGCCAGCCACACCGGTTCCGACGGACGCGCTTCCTCAACCTGCAATTCCATCAGCGATCCGATTTCCAGGTCGTGGGCAACTAATCGTCGCGGTAAAAAGCCAAAGCCCAATCCGGCCCTTTGAAATTGGATTTTGGTGTCGATATTCGGCACCGTAATGCGTTTCTGCCCGGACAATAAACCTACTGTTTTTGCCGGCAGCGACCGGGCGCTATCGGCGACGGCGATAACGGTATGCATATGCAGCATGTCGGTTTTAATTGGCTGATTTGCTGCGGCCAACGGGTGAACGGGCGCGACGCAAAATGCAAAATCCACGGTATCGATCTGCCTGACTTGATAGCCGCTCCAATTCGGACAATCGCCGACGGCTATGACGATATCCGCTCGTTCCTCACGTAATGCCTCCCATACCCCGCTCATCACTTCCGTGGTGAAGCGAATGCGGGTTCCGCATTCCAGAGTATTAAACTCATGCAAATCGTTAATAAACACCTTGCTGGGTATCAGGGAATCAAACACCACGGTCAGCTCGGCTTCATATCCCGACGCGATTTTATATAGCCGAGATTCGAGGTCGCCAAAGGCGTGTAATAACAAACGCCCTTCGTTTAACAAGGCATTTCCGGCCGGAGTTAGCGAAAGCTTGGGGCCATTGCGTTCGAATAACTTCAGATTCAATTGTTCTTCCAATTTGCCGACGGCATAGGAAATGGTGGAGGGTACGCGATGCAGCAGTTCCGCCGCGCCCGACATCGATCCAGTACGGTCGATCGCATCGATAATTTGAATAGCTTCCAGCGATAACTTCATTAGAACTCCAAAACCACTTTCGAAAAAATCGAATATTAAAAGCAAAATAACTCGTTTTAAATAATAAAAACTCAGGAGTATTCTAATTTCACTCGCTTAAAACCCCAATATTCCATACAAAAGATGAGTGAATGTTAATTCGAAATTTTTGAAAGGAGCTCGATCATGCTGGAAATTCGTCCCGCCCACCGCCGAGGTAGCGCTCAGTTCGACTGGCTATTCTCAAGACACACTTTTTCCTTCGGCAATTACTACGATCCGCAGCAAAGCGGATTTTCCGATTTGTTGGTGATCAACGAAGATATTGTGCAGCCGGGTAAAGGCTTTGGTACGCATCCGCATCGGGACATGGAAATTTTTACCTATGTCATCGACGGTGCGTTGGCGCACAAAGACTCGATGGACAACGGCTCGGTGATCGAAGCCGGCGACGTTCAGTTAATGACTGCCGGAACCGGCGTGACTCATAGCGAGTTCAATCATTCGCAGAGCGAGTTAGTGCATTTTCTGCAAATTTGGCTAGTGCCGAATAGCAAAGGCGTCGAGCCGCGCTATCAGCAAAGTCATTTTGGCCCCGCGCAAAAACAAGGCCGGCTGGCGCTGATTATTTCGCCGGACGGTGCGGAAGGATCATTGTCGGTTTACCAGGATGTGCGGGTTTACGCCGGCTGTTTCGATGTCGGCGAACAGGCGCAGTTAACGCTCGCGGATAACCGTTATGCTTACGTGCATCTGGTAAGCGGCACCTTGACCGTGAACGGCACTGTGCTTCACGCAGGCGATGGCGCCCGCATCCGCGGCGAGCGCCTAATCGACATACAACAGGGTCACAATGCCGAAGTGTTGGTGTTTGATTTACGCCCGCATGAGAAACCCAGCCGGTAGTGCGCCATGAACGAAATCAGCCAAACGTCGCCCAACAACGAACAAGTTTTTTTCGCCATCCGCCATCGGCTGAAAAAAGGTAAGCGCAACCTTCAGCAATACGAGCGTTGGTTAAGCAAAATCATGCCGATTGCCGCAAGCTTTCCGGGGCATTTGGGGGTACAAGTCGTGCGTCCGCCGGACGGCCACAACGAGTATCTGATCGTGGTGCGCTTTGCCGGAATCCAGGCCTTGGAATTCTGGCAGCGGTCTCCGGAACGCCAGCAGTTGCTTCAGGAAATTACCGGGATTCTGGACAGCGAAGAAGCGATCGACATCAAAACCGGCATCGATTACTGGTTTACCCCGCCGGCGGTGGGTAAGCATCCGCGGCGTTGGAAACAATGGCTGGTGACGACGTCGGTGATCTGGCCGTTGACGATGTATGTGCCGCCGGCGATGGAACCCCTGTTTGTAAAGTATCCGCAGTTAGGAGAGTTCGGCATTCGCCAGGGTGTATTGGCTTTGGTTATCGTCGGTTTGGTGGTGTATTTGATCATGCCGCTCTATGTCCGGCTAATCGCGAAATGGTTTTTTAAAAGTTAGCCTCCGAATTATGCCTTGGGCGCAAGTCAACGGCAGAGGACTGTGGCAATCGTTACCGCAGTCCTGGCAAAGCCTATTAAAACCACTTTAATAACGGGACAGACTGAATTATGGGACACACTACTTCCAGCAAAATACTGAACTGGCAGATTGAAGGTTGCCATTTTTCGCGCTTCGATATAACGCCCGAGCAGTCGATTTCACTGGAAAAAATCTTTCACGATGAAATTGCCATTATCGGTTTTTCCGGTGCGATTTGGAAAAGCCGGCAAAATGGCCAGAACTATCTTGAAACACCAAATTGTCTGGTGATGCGCGATGCGGGGCAAATATTCTCCCTGAAATCGGCTTTTATAAATAAGGACGGTGCAATTTGTCGCGAAATCAAAATTAGTCCTAGGCAACTGATCGAATATTGCGAAAAACACGAGTTAAGCAAGTTTGTATTGGATTTTAAAAATCCGATCATTGATAACCTGTATTTACGGAATTACTTTGCCGATACGCATAGAGTTTTAGAAGCCAGCCAATGCGCTCTGGAACAATCGACTTGTCTGGCTCTATTCATAAATCGGTTTTTGCAGCAAGTGACAGGCAATCATTACGGTTGCCGGCAACTATTAAAGCCTTCGAAAGTGAAAATATCCGTTGAATATTTGCGGACTTTTTATAATCGAAATATTTCGCTGAACGAGCTTTCGGAAGTCACTAAATCGAATCCGTTTGTGCTATTAAGAAACTTTAAAAAATGCTTGGGAATTACGCCCCACGAATATCTGCAAGCGTATCGAATTATTCAAGCCAAAAAGTTTATTTCTACCGGAATTGCATTAACCGATGTTGCGATATTGTGCGGTTTTGCCGATCAAAGCCATCTAAACCGCGTGTTTAAAAGAAAGGTTGGGGTAACGCCGGGCCAATTTCGAAACGTTTAATCGAGATTGTTTACCTGCGGAATTACTGTCATTTGTACGGTAGAACTGTCATAGGTTTTGTAGCGCTTTCCCTACAGGCACCGCCATTTTTCACTTTGTATTTTGTTTACAGGAGAGATATTAAACCATTTTATTTATACGTTAATTTTTAAGAAAAAAGTCAATATTGTTCAATACCCAAGTCTCAGAGCTTGGTCAAATACAAGTCCGTGAATTCTGACTTAATCAATTTAGTTTAAAGGAGCAATCAATGAGCGCAGCCACCGAAAAACTTATTACCCCCGATAATTGTGCGTTTATATTTATCGACCATCAGCCGCAAATGGCTTTTGGTGTGACCAATATCGACCGCCAATTACTCAAGAACAACACCGTCGCGATGGCCAAAACGGCCAAGTTGTTTAATATTCCTACCGTTGTCACCGCCGTCGAAACCGAATCCTTCAGCGGCTATATTTGGCCCGAGTTGATGGATGTGTTGCAGCAGGACCCAATCGAACGTTCCAGCATGAATAGCTGGGAAGACGAGGCCTTCGTCGCCGCCGTTAAAAAGACCGGACGAAAAAAATTGGTGATGGCCGCGTTATGGACGGAAGCTTGTCTGATCTTCCCAACCATCTGCGCGCTGGCGGAAGGCTTCGAAGTCATCATGAATACCGATGCCTCGGGCGGTACTTCGCTAGAAGCGCACAATGCCGCCATCAGGCGCGCCGAACAACATGGCGCGGAGTCGATCACCTCGCTGCAGGTACTCTTGGAACTGCAACGGGATTGGAGTCGTAAAGAAACCTATGGCGGCACAACGGATATTGCTCGCGAACATTTTGGCGCGTACGGCATGGGTATCGACTATGCGGCCAGCCTGGTGCACGACTATGGGCAACGCGCCAAATATCCGCACAAAGTTAACCAATAAGCAGCGGCGGATTGAATGCGTTTTCCTTATAAATACAGTTGATGAGGTGCGTGGCATATGAAACCTTCTAGCCCGGAGACCATTTTATTTAATGGCAAAATCACGACATTGGATCCTGCTCAGCCGGAGGTCAGCGCGATCGCCATCGCCGCCGGTAAAGTCCTTGCGCTGGCCTCGGATGCACAGATCCAGGCGCTGGCGACCGCCGATACCGTCGCCATCGATTTGCACGGTAAACGGGTCCTGCCGGGCTTGAACGACTCGCACCTGCATTTGATTCGCGGCGGCCTCAATTACAACATGGAGCTGCGCTGGGAAGGCGTCGGCAGCATCGCCGATGCCTTGGCGATGCTGCAGCTGCAAGCGGCCAGAACGCCGGCACCGCAATGGGTGCGGGTGGTTGGCGGCTGGAGCGAGTTTCAATTTAAGGAAAGGCGGATGCCGACCCTGGCGGAAATCAACGCCGTTTCGCCGGATACGCCGGTGTTTATCCTGCATCTCTATGATCGGGCGTTATTGAACGGCGCCGCGTTGCGCGCCGCCGGCATCGGTAAAGACACCCCCGATCCGCCGGGCGGCAAAATTCAGCGCGACGCCAACGGCAATCCGGCCGGGATGTTGATTGCCGAACCCAATGCGATGATTTTGTATTCGACCTTGGCCAAGGGTCCGAAATTGCCGCTGGACGATCAGATCAACTCCACCCGGCATTTCATGCGCGAGTTGAATCGTTTGGGTGTGACCAGTTGCATCGATGCCGGCGGCGGTTTTCAAAATTACCCGGACGACTATCAGGTGATCGAACAACTGCATGCAGACGGACAGATGACCGTGCGCATCGCCTACAACTTGTTTACCCAAAATAAGGGCGGTGAGCTGGCGGATTTTCAGAAATGGGCCGGCGTTGTCAAACCTTACAGCGGCGACAGTTATTTTCGCCAGAATGGCGCGGGCGAGATGCTGGTGTTTTCCGCCGCCGATTTCGAAGATTTTCTGCAACCCCGCCCGGACATGGCGGCTAGTATGGAAAAAGAGCTGGGCGACGTGGTTCGGTTTTTGGTGGAGAATCGCTGGCCGTTCCGGCTGCATGCTACTTACGACGAAACCATAGACCGGGCGCTGGACGTGTTCGAGGCGATTGATCGCGACACCCGTTTCGACGATTTGCGCTGGTTTTTCGACCATGCTGAAACCGTCAGCGAAAAGAATCTGGCGCGGATCAAGCAGTTGGGCGGCGGCATTGCGGTACAGCACCGCATGGCCTTTCAAGGCGAATATTTTGTAGACCGCTACGGTAAAAAGGCAGCTGAGCATACGCCGCCGCTGCGAAAAATGTTGGAAATGGGCATCCCAGTAGGCGGCGGCACCGATGCCACACGGGTTGCCAGTTTTAATCCCTGGGTCTCTTTGTATTGGCTGGTGACAGGCAGAACGGTCGGCGGGTTGCCGCTCTACGGCGAGAGCAATTGCCTGGAACGCGAGGAGGCCTTGCGTCTGTGGACCGCCGGCAGCGCATATAAATCGAACGAAGAGACGGTAAAAGGCGCCTTGTCGCCAGGCATGTATGCCGATCTGGTGGTGACATCGCACGATTTCATGACCGTCGCCGACGAGGCCATCAAGGCTATTACCTCGCTGCTGACCATGGTAGGCGGCAGAATCGTTTACGCAGCGAATGATTTCAGTCGGTTCGATACGCCGTTGCCGCCGGCCAGTCCCGATTGGTCGCCAGTGCGCTATTTCGGCGGCCATCAAACGCCGCAAACGCATTATGCGTTACCGGCCGCTTCATGCGCAGCGCACACCTGTGCGATTCACGGTCATCATTCAGGTCACGACGGCAAGCTGTCGCGCTGGTTGGGGCTGGATAATGCTGGAAAACAAGCACAGTTTGACAATCCGTGGGCACTGGGCTGCGGCTGTTTTGCCTACTAATAGCGGCTAGCCTTCATGCGATAACGCAAAAGAGGACATTGCCAATGAAATCCGGACTCATGCCATTGGCCTTTTCGCTGATTAGCACCGCAGGGATCGCGCAAGAGTCCGAGCCGAGTTTTAACAGCAACCGCTGGCAGGAAAATTACCAATACCTTGCCAAGCAAACTCGGCGGAGCAGCTATGAATCGCTCAAATACCTGCCGCTGACCGCCGACCGCGAGGACGTGTATTTATCCTTGGGCGGAAATTTTCGGGAACGTTTCAATAGCTACAACAACGATTTGTTCGGACTGAAAACACGCGCCGACGGCCAGCAATTTTTGCATCGCTTTTTGCTGCACGCCGATCTGCATGTCACCGAACACTTGAGGGCCTTTGTGCAATTGGACAGCTATCTGTCTAATAACCTAGGTCTGCAGCAAGGGCCTTTGGATAACGATAGCGCTGATTTGCAGCAGGGTTTTATCGACTTGCATTTTCAAGCCTTGACCGCTCGAGTGGGGAGGCAAGAGTTTGCGCTGGGCTCATCCCGGCTGATCAGCGTGCGTGAAGGCCAAAATGCGCGACGGGCATTCGATG
Organism: Methylomonas sp. 2F7; assembly: GCF_057126975.1. Lineage (NCBI taxonomy): Bacteria > Pseudomonadati > Pseudomonadota > Gammaproteobacteria > Methylococcales > Methylococcaceae > Methylomonas > Methylomonas sp. 2F7. The sequence continues at coordinate 1,368,791 of NZ_CP195203.1, read as the reverse complement.
GCGTGCGACTCTCGCTAAAAAACGACAGTCTGGACCTGGATGCGTTCGGTTTTGAAGAAGTGGCGATAAAACCGGCGACTTTCGACGACCGGGGAAATACGCAAGAAAAACTCTGGGGGCTGAACAGCAAATGGTCGTTCAAGCCGACCGATGCCGAAATCTATTACATAGGCCTGCAACGCAAAGGAGCCCATTATCAAAACACCGTCGCCGACGAATCCCGCCATTCGTTCGGCAGCCGCGTGTTCGGCAAGCGGTTTGGCTGGGACTGGAATTTTGAAGGTATTTATCAACTCGGCAGTTTTGGACCGTTGACTATCAATGCCTGGACCGCAGCATCCAACACCGGGTATACCTTTGCCACCCCAAGCTGGCGACCGCGCTTGGGCTTAAACGCCAATATTGCCAGTGGTGACGAGAATGCCAATGACGGACAGTTGAATACCTTTAATCCCTTATATCCCAATCTGTCGTATTTTGAGGAAGCGGCAATATTGGCGCCGCAGAATTTTTTTAATGTGATGCCGAATCTCTCCTTGCAGCCGCTGCCCAGCGTCCGGCTATCTGTCGATTGGAATTTTTACTGGCGCTTGTCAAACAACGATGCGGTTTATGCGCGTGGACTTAATCCGTTGGAACAGACGCTAGGAGCCAATGGTCGATTTGTCACTCAAGCCCTTTCTACCAATATAGAGTGGGAAATCGATAAGCATTTTTCGCTTGGCCTGAGTTACAGCCATTTTTTTGCGGAACAGTTGATTACCGAAGCGGGAGGACAGGATACCGACTACGTTCGTACCCAATTCAACGCGGTATTCTAAAAACAGGTTCCGTTGCAGTTGATTGATGCAATTGCCGGCGAGTTTGCCCCATAATCGGGGAAATTTCTCCGGCTTTTACGACTAAGTTAATTTATGGCTATCGATTCATCCGCCTTGCTGTCCCAACCTTTCCTATTCTTTGAAACGCCAATATTTACGCTGGGTACGCAATCGATCAATGTCATTTGGTTGGCTAAATTCACGCTGTGTTTAGGGCTGATGCTGTTGGTCGTCCGCTGGATACGCCATATCCTGAATACGCGCTTATTGGTCGGCCTGGTTGTCAACGAAGGCGATCGCAAACTGATCGCCAATCTCGCCGGCTTTACGCTGTTGGCGGTTGGTATCGTAGTGATCATGCAAGTCATGGGCATCAAATTCGAGACACTGGCGCTCATTTTCGGCGGCCTGGGAGTCGCGGTCGGCTTTGGCTTGCAAGACATCACCAAGAACATCGCCAGCGGCATTACCCTGATGAGCGAACGCAAACTAAAAGTGGGCGATCTTATTTATTTTGCCGGTGGCGAGGGACGCATCCGGGATATTTTTTTGCGCTCGACCGTGATTACGTCGTTTCAAGGGTCGGAACTGATCATTCCCAATGTTCAGCTCACCAACAATATCGTGGAAAAATGGGGGTATCAAGCCAAGCGTGGGCGGGTTGAAATTCCGGTTGTCGTCGAACACCAGAGCAATCTGGTATTGGTGACCGAGTTGTTATTGAAAGCCGCCGGCCAGGAACCCAACGTATTAAGCGATCCGGCACCCAAAGCCTTGCTTCAGGGGTTTGGCGATATCGGGTTGAATTTCGAACTTTGGGTTTGGACCGATCATATCGATCAACGTAGCCTGATCAGAAGCGCGTTAAACTTTCGGATTGAATACTTATTTCGACTGCATGCTATTAAAATTCCCTATCATCCGACGAATAACCGGAACCTTTACCCGGCCACGGAGGCGGCCGCCAATCTGATCAACGGTTCGCCGGAAGTGGCAAGCATGCCGTCCATACACAATGCTCTCATTGAGCTGCCTTATTTTCAGTATTTCGATGAACTGGAAATACGCGAACTGATAGAACAGGGCTCGCCGCGTTATTTCAATCCTGGCGACATTTTGGTTAAACAGGACGAATACTTTCCATTTTTTTGCGTCATGCTCAAAGGCGAGGTCGATGCGATATTCGAGAACGAGAAAGTCAGTCAGCGTTTGTTTAGCCTGCAACATCGCGATTTTTTCGGTGAACTGCCCTTGCTTTTGAAGATTCCCTATCCGACATCAATGCGTGCCGTCGGCGAAGTCGTTTTGTTTACAATACCCGAGGATTGCTTTGCTGACCTGTTAAGCCGTTATCCGCAAATCAAGGCCGCGGTTAGCGAAGAAATGCTGAAGCGCCAGGAATACATTCGACTCTGTCAATCGTCGTTGAAAAAAATGGGTTTGCTCCCCGAAGAATTCGACAATAATCCGGTCACATGGCTAAAAAGCCGGCTTATGAAGTTGTGGGGGAATTGATCTTCTCCATTTTTGCAGACAAGCCGCAATCTCGGTTGTTGCTGGGGCTCGGATCATGCAATAGGCCTAACCCCCGCGCCGGATAGAAGAAGCGTTTTTTCAAGTCCGGGCCGATGCGGTTTTCGCCGAGCGCTTCGCGCGTAAAAATGAAGGCGATACCGTGATTGTCTTATTGCTCCGCCACGTAGCCGAAAGTGTGCAGCGGATCGGAGTCACCCATGGTATGCGCGTCTCCTGGGGACAAAATGCACGCCGACTCGACCCGCACCCCATACCGAAATCACGGCATCGGTCACTTCCAGCAGTCAGCGGGGGCAATTTTCTATTGGGTCACCATAGGCATCGTTTCTTTTATTGGTGCTGTCCGGTAAAAACGGGTCTAACAGATAGCCATTGGCACCGTGAGTTTCCACGCCGTCAAAACCGGCACGTTTGGCGTTTTCCGCGCCCTTGCGGTAAGTCTCGACGATACCTGGAATTTGCCATTGAGATAATCCGGATGCGAAACCCTGCCTAGATGCCAAAGCTGTAGAAAAATTCGGCCGCCGGCGGCGTGAACGGCTCGGGTGACCTTGGTCCAGCCGTCGATTTGTTCTTCCGACCAAATGCCGAGTGTGTCGGGATAGCCCAAGCCTTGCGCAGAGACGCTGGTGGCCTCGCTTATCATCAGTCCGGTTTTCACTAATTATGTCACCCGACACTTGGCAATAATCTTAGCGCCAATCGTCAATGGTTTAAGGAAAACCGCACTGACCCGGGTATCGTTAAAAATAAGACGCCTGTAAATCTGCTCTGGCATCCACCGCCCAACCAGCGCCACCAGCCCTTCACTGCCTTGATTCATCGCGGATGTCCAGCATCAGGTGGGCAAGACGATTGCCGGCTTCAATCAAAGGATGGATCACAAAATTGGCGCCCGCTTTTAATAATTGCTGCTCTTCCACACCGTGATAACAAATACTGCTGATTTGCCCAGTGAAACCGCGTTTTCTAAGCTGAGCCACTGCGGTCAAACGCACATCGAATGCCGGTACCGTCAGGATGATGCCTTTAACTTTATGCAGGGGTAAACCGCTCCATAATTCGGTGTCCTCGGCATCGCCGTAGACCACCCGCCGGCCGGCGGCAAGATGATATTCCAATACCGTGGGATCGGAATCCAAGCCAACTACGCGCTGATCCTGTTTACACAATGTTTTGTAGACAACGCCGCCAGTCCGGCCCATACCGATCACCAGCCATCCGGCAGCACCGAACGAGTCGGGCAAGCGGTCGGGATGCTCGGATTTTCGTTCCAAACGTACCAATACCGGCTCCATCCAAGAAAATAACCGATGAGAATAACGGTTCAACGGCGCGGCAATCGCCAGTGAGCCGGCCACCGCCAAACTGATAATGGCATTCCATTCAGCCGGCAACAGTTGGGCTTTTACAACGGCGCCGGTGGTAATCAGCGCAAACTCGCTATAAGTCATCAAAGCCAAGGACGATACGAAGGCGGTGCGCGCCCTGAGTCCGGCCACCACAAATAAACCAAAGAACAGCGCACCTTGCAGCGGCAACAAAACCAGTAATTGCAAGGCGTCTATGATCTGCTCGCGGTTCGGTAAGTCGCTGACGCCAATCTGCAAGAAAAACGCGACCAAAAACAGCTCTTTCAAGCCCCACAGCCTATCGCTTAACTCCTTAATCATGGGATGATTCGCCAACATGATGCCGGTCAACAAGGCACCGATGTCGGCGGCTATACCCACGCTTTCCGCCGCCACGCCGCCGGCCAAGGCCAACGTCACGCCCAGCAACAGCTTCAGTTCAGAGGAGCGGCTGACCGACAGTACGCGATGCGCAATGGGCCGCAACAGCGGTAACAACAATAAAGCCAGCGCCCAAGGCGTCGGCTGCTTGCCTTCGGCCAGCGCCAGCAGCCCTATCGCCACGATGTCTTGCAAGATCAGGATACTCATCACATCCCGGCCGTGCAGCGACGACAACTCGCCGTTATCTTCCAGCACCTTAAGAGCCAACACGGTGCTGGAGAAGGCCAAACTGATACCCAGCACCAAGCCGCCGGTCATATGCTCGTCCAGCCAAAAAAATACCAGAGCGGAAGTCATCGCCATTAACAACAAATGCGAGCCGCCGACGCTAAGCACCTCGCGGCGAATCAGCGAACTGGGCTTGAGCTTCAAACCGACCGAAAACAACAGTAATTCGATACCGATATCGGCCAGATGATGAAGATCGGGCAACACCGCGATGCCCAAGGCATGCAACACATAACCGGCTACCAAGTAACCGACCAGCGGCGGAAAAGTCAGGCGGCTGGCTACCAAACCAGCCATATATGCCGTGCTAATCCAGATTAATTCCATCATATCCATCAACCAAAATAATAACGCCGTTTAAACTATTGGGATCGTAACCTGTTTTAAAAGCTTTCCGGTCATTTTTTCCGGCTGCGGCGGATAAACGATGCCCTTTGGGTATATTTCCCTAGCCGAATAGCTTAAACCAGCGCCGCGCTCTAAATTGAGATGCCAAATTGCCGAGGCTATAAAATAGCCGGTAAATGCAACTTGCAGCCACAAACCAGCTATCGGAGCATCGGCTTGCGCCAAATATTGGATAGCCTTGGTTAAATCATTCCCAGCAATGAACGGTAAAAACATGGAATCAGCAGCAATCTACCGACAACAAGGGCATCTGATCGTCAAAGCGCTTTTCAGCCCCTCGGAAGTCGATGCCTTGAGCAAAATCGTCGATCGAATTCATGGGCAATGGCTAAACGAAAACCGTAGCAGTTATATCGAACAACGGCTAGTCAACATGCATTCGCTGACCCATCCGCGTTATTTCGAACAACACCCCGCCGAAAGGCTGCGCTTCTTTCAACTCCTTAGTGCCAAACAGCTGACGACACTGTTAGCCGATCTATTTGGAGAGGACCTTTATTTTCACAATACCCAGCTTTTCTTCAATCCTTACCAAAATAGTCGCCTACCCTATTGGCACCGGGATATGCAATACAGTCCGATTGACGATGCCGATTTGCAAGCCGAGCAGCCCAATATGCTGGCTTTGCATATTCGGATACCGCTGTTGCCGGAAACCGGCATCGAACTGATACCCGGCTCCCACCAACGCTGGGATACCGAACTGGAAAGAAATGTCAGACTGGAACTTAATGGCCACACAAACAGCGAGTCACTGCCAAACTCAGTGCTAATCGGCCTGGAACTCGGCGATATTTTGATTTTTGACGCGCAAATGTTGCACCGTGGTAATTACCAGCTAAATCCTTGCAGAAAAGCCCTGGATCTTTGCGTCGGCAGGCCGCATCAACTTACCTTGCCATACCTTGATGGCGACAATCTGCCGACTTCTGCCGAACTGGAAGCAATCGAGAACCGGCAATGGTACAAACTGGCTCGCACTATGCTGATAGAGCCCCGACAAAAACAGGCAGATTGACTCCGATATGAACCTGGCAGCAAACAATTACGATTTTTTTGCCCGAGTGGGTTTGATATTCCAAGAACTGGGCATTCCGGACGACTTGCCCACAACCAGAAACTTGGTCATCTGGCCGGAACCAAGCACCTTGATCACAGCCGAGGTATCGGCCAACGGCCGGGTATTTCAGTTGACGCCCCAGGCAAGCGAAGTCTGGCGGGCGCTGAAAACCGCAGCAGCCAACGATGGTGTCGCGCTACAAATGGTATCGGCATTCCGCAGTGTGGAGTATCAAGCGACCATCATACGCCGCAAACTTGAACGAGGACTGACCTTGCAGCAGATTCTCACCGTCAACGCCCCGCCCGGTTACAGCGAGCATCACAGCGGTTGCGCAATCGACATCGGCAGCCCGGATTGTCCCGATCTCGGCGAAGCATTTGAAAACACCGAAGCCTACCGCTGGTTGTCAAGCAATGCAGAACGGTTCGACCTGTATTTGTCTTTTCCAAGGAATAACGAATACGGCTACGTGTACGAGCCCTGGCATTGGCGTTATCACGATGATGACAAGGCCTAAAAAGGATCTGCCGGGGAACGACCTATAAATTATACTGCTTGCATTGCAAATTTCGGCGCCGCCAATAGACCGATGAAACATCCAGAATTTCCCCTAATCGACGACTTGATCTACCTCAATCACGCAGCAGTGGCCCCCTGGCCGAAACGCACCAGCGCGGCGGTGATTCAATTTGCCGAACAAAACAGCCGGTTCGGCTCGCATTACTATCTGGATTGGTTGAAAAAAGAAAACGAAATTCGCGGCCAATTGCAGGCCCTACTCAATGCGCCCTCAGCCAACGATATTGCGTTGGTGAAAAACACCTCGGAAGCCTTGTCCTTCGTAGCCTTTGGCTTACCCTGGCAGGCCGGCGACAACATCGTCTCCAGCAACCAGGAATTTCCCTCCAACCGCCTGCCTTGGCAAGCCTTGGCCGAACGTGGCGTGGCATTTCGAGAAGCCGATTTGCATAGCGCCCAAACACCGGAAGATGCCTTGTTTGCGCTGGTGGACGGTAATACCCGTTTGCTGACCATCAGCTCCATTCAATTCGCCTCCGGCTTGCGTATGGATTTGGAACGTATCGGCGAGTTTTGCCGGCAACGTGGCATCTTGTTTTGTATCGACGCGATTCAAAGCTTGGGCGCGGTACAATTTGATGTGCAAGCCTATCACGCCGACTTCGTGATGGCCGACGGCCATAAGTGGCTGTTCGGCCCGGAAGGTCTGGGGGTGTTTTATACCCACCCGGCGGCCCGCGACCGGCTCAAGCTCAGCCAATACGGCTGGCATATGATGAAAGACACGCATAACTACGAAAACCTGCCCTGGGAGATCCACCCCAGCGCGCGCCGTTTCGAATGCGGCAGTCCGAATATGTTGGGGATTCACGCCTTGTCCGCCAGCTTATCTTTATTGTTGGAAACCGGCATGCCAACCGTCGAGGCCCTGGTTCTGGAACGCAGTGACTACCTGCGCGAGGCCATTAGCGCCAACGCCGAGCTTATTTTACTCTCGGAACGGCACAGCCGTTTGCAGTCCGGCATCGTCAACTTCAAACACCGGCACATAGACAACGACGTGCTCTATAAACATTTGCAAAAAAATGGCGTAGTTTGCGCCTTACGGGGCGGCGGGATTCGCTTTTCAGCGCATTTTTATAATACGCTGGCGGAATTGGACCGGGCGCTGGAGCTGGCCACAGCCGTTTCCGAATAGGCATTTGCAGCAACGATCTTATTGATAGCCTTTGGGAATAAGACGGGCCGAAAGTCACAGCCAATCGCGTTGCAGAGACTTCCGCAGCATCGGTGCGCGCTACCAGCCACCGCGAGGGCATCCTAAAACGTTCCTGCCGTATATTAAAATCCCTGGAACGCTTATTGCCATATGGCGAGCGCACCTTAGCAAATCGGGAAGGCAAGGCCAGCAGGTTCTGCTGTGCAGCTAAAAGAATCGGCAGTACCGCCAGAGGCGCCGAGAATACCTTCCGGATAGTTTTATACACCAACGGCTTCGGTGACTGCGCGGTCGCGGCCATTGGACCGGTAGTCGGCGTTATTTGATGGGCTAATATTCAGGCGTATAACCGCACAAAGCTATGGCGATACAAACGGCTTTTAGGCGCAAGGCTTTTTCAATTTAGCGGTGTAAGGCCGGGCCAATGGGCGTAGCCGTATTGCCCGCACGTTGGCTATCAAACATTCTACAAAACCGGTGATTGGTAAATTGGGTACAGGAGTGAAAGGCATATGCAAAATCATGTGGTTACACTCATCATCTTGGTGATTGCTTTGGCGTTTTATTTTGCTGGATACTCCGGTGTCGGCAATATCGCGTTCATTGTGGGTGGTCTCTTCGAATTGTGGTTTTGGATTCGCTTGCTCAGTGAAAAAACGCCGAAATCTGCGGAGCCGCCCGACAAGTGCTGAGCCCTCCATTATCGTTGTATCCCACTTGATAATTATTGCGCCCGTTGCTCGTATCGGGCGGCAAGTAATGGGAATATCTAAAAATCAAAAAATCTCCTTCTCCCTACCCCTTTGTGCAGTGTCTACAAAAAATCGGTTTCGTTAGACTGAAGCCTTTATGAAGTCCACACGTCAATTAATTAGGAGAATTGAATGAAAGAAACACGGTTTTGTGCTTTCGCAATGTTATTTGCAGGTTTTGCAAACTCAGGCAATGCCGCTGTCACCACGCTGGATTTCAACAATATTCCTTTGCATCCCAGCAACCACGAGATTTCGGTATCTAAACCTTATTTGGAAGACGGCTTCAAATTGACCACGCTGGCAGGGGTGTCATTCCAGTTGAGTGGTGGAACCATATACGCGATCATGCCTTCCAGCCCTTATTGGACCGGTAGTGTCGGCTTATATTCCGGGGTAGTCACAAATCATGGTAGCGCCTTTTTACTGGAAAAACAGGATGGCGGTACATTTGACTTGCTCAGTATGGACGCCGCTTCGTTTTGGACAATAAGCAGCGGCAGGCAATTCTCTGTCTATGGCTACCCGCAAGCCGGAAGCTTCGTCAGCCAGTCATTCTTGCTTGACGCGACCACAAATACACTGGAAACGCTTTACTTCAACGCTTCCTTCAAAAACCTGAATAAAATTATCTTTAGCTCGACGTATGCTCAGGTTGACAATATCAAACTGGGTGTTGCGTCGTCTATTTCGTCAGTGCCCCTTCCCGGCGCGGCATGGATGCTGATGGGTGGCTTGGGGTTCATTAGTCGGCGTAATATTGCTAAGGCACTACGCAAGCCCCGTTAACCTCCACCGTATTTATCTGATTTTTCAAATTGGACCTATTCCCAGGCCGTAAGGCTAAATCGATACCTATACGCTTTATATTCATTTCGGACTTCTCCTCCATAGCGCTGGGTAGCTCAATTCTACCCTTCTGGCACTTTGGTGCCGTGAGGTGGGAGGAGTCCATACCATTGCCCGGCGCTGGCTATCGGGGACTAAAAATCTTCACTTCGCTGGCGCTCCGTTTCCAAGATTTTCAGAGGACGATCCGCCGATCAGGCGCTTTTTGCGTAGCAGTCTGGCGACGCCCGAATTTGCCGTATTCGAAGCGCAGACCGATAAACAAGGTCTGATCGAAACCCGCGTGCGTAAACCCGATTTTCTAATCGTGGATTTAGGCTTGCCGGATATGGACGGTGTCGATGTGATCAAGAGTGTGCTTAGCTGGTCGGCTGTGCCCATCATCGAGCTGTCGGCGCGCAGTAACGAACTGCAAAAAGTCTATGCAGGAACACCGGCACCACCGATTATTTAACCAAACCGTTCGGCTTTGGCGAACTGCTGGCTAGGATTAGGGTGGCTATGCGACATGCGAGTCGGCCGGCGGAACATACGCAGAACGAGCGGATTTACATGAGTCAATTGCGGCAAAAGCTGGAAAGCGATCCGACTCAGCCCAAATACCTGCTGACCGAGTCGGGCGTGGGGTATCGATTTAAAGTGGGCTGAGCCTGATGATCGAGGTGCGGAGAACCGAATCAATATCCAACTTCTACCCGGTTTCTACCGTGCTGTTTAGCTTGATACATCGCGGCGTCGGCACGTTTGATTAAGGATTCGGGGCTATCGCTACCTTTTAAGGCAGCAATGCCCAAACTTGCCGTCAGATTCAACACGTCCATGCCATAGGCCAAGGTATGCGATTCAATGTCGGCACGGATGCGTTCAGCTATCACCGTGGCGCCGTCGATGTCGGTATCGCTCAGCAAGATCACAAACTCTTCGCCGCCGTAACGAAACACCGCATCGCTACCGCGCACGCTGTCTTTCAACCAGCCGGCCAATGAAGACAGCGCCAAATCGCCGCAACCGTGCCCGTAATCGTCGTTGATATGCTTGAAGTGATCGACATCCACAAAAATCACCGACAAATGCTGCGAATTACGATGCGCACGTTTGATCTCGCGCAGCAAACAGTCGTTAAACGCCGTGCGGTTATTGGTTTTGGTCAACGGATCGGTAAACGCCATTTTCAATGCTTGTTGAAACAAGGTGGCATTTCTCAATGGGTAAATCAGGCAACACAACAGACTTTCCAGCATTTTCAACTCGTCTTTGTTGAAACGATTGCTGCGGGTCAATTTCAACTCGCCCAACTGTTGCTCTTCGACTTTCAAGGCGTAGGAGCAGGAGTGACGGGCCATTACGCCGCGTTTGAATTCCAAATCGAATTCTTCGTTGATATATTCAACGCCGTTGTGCGGAATGGTGTTTTGAATTTTATTGCAGAAAATGCTGATCAGCTCGCTGAATTCCAATGAAGTCTGCAAGGCACTACTGATATCGTAGTGATGCAAATTGACAGCGGTTGAGGCTTCAAAGGTTTTATTACTGACTATCGCTAAATCGGCTGCTTTATCTTTCATGACGGTTCCCCAAGTCTTGAATCAAACTTCAAGGGGAATAAAGCCAATAGCGTGCCAATTAATTTTTAATATTTAAATACAAATACTTAATAACAAACAACCGCAAACTTTTTCAGCAAGCGGCAATTTTCCGCCGCTTAGCTGCCGCCGTCTGGCTTTGCCTACTTTTAAAACAAACCCAACTGCACCTGCGCCACTTCCGACATCATTTCCCGCGACCAGGGCGGATCTAAAACCACCTCGACATCAACCGAACTGACGCCGGGCAAGGCGCGGATGCATTTCTCGACATCGCTTTGAATAACCGGCCCCATGCCGCACCCGGGCGCGGTCAAGGTCATTTGCACGTGCACATCGTTGCCGCCATCGGCATTGGGCTTGGCGCTACAATGGTAAACCAAACCCAAATCGACGATATTAACCGGAATTTCCGGGTCATAGACGGTTTTCATCACTTCCCAGCAATTCTTTTCGACGGCTTTGCTGTCGGTATCCGAGACCAAGGTATGCAAATGCTGGGTTTCCTTACCCAAAGCGTCGGCATCGATACCGGCGATGCGCACCATGTGGCCGTAATCGGTCACCACGGTGTAATTGCTGCCCAAAGCCTGATGTATCGTGACTTCCTGGCCTTTATTCAAGGTGCCGTGGTTGCCGTCCGGAATGGTGACGATGTTGACGTCGCGGGTTAAAAATACAACTTCTCTGTCTGCCATAAGTTTCTTAAGGTTTAAAAGTTTGGGCGTCAATAATTTGACCGGTCTTGCCAATACTGGCATCGCTAAATAGGTAAACATACAGCGGATCCAGGCTGCTCATGCTCGGCAGTCTGGTTTTATCTTCGGCCGGGTAAGCTCTCTTCCGCAACGGCGAATCCACCGGCCCCGGCACCAAAGTATTAACACGGATTTTTTGTCCTGCTTCCAGTTCGGCAGCCAGAATGCCGGCGAAGCCTTCCAGCGCGATTTTCGCTACACCGTATGCACCGGAATAAGCCTGAACTTTGCGCGCGGACGAATCGGAGATGAACACGATGGAAGCGTGCTCGCTACGTTGCAGCAATGGCAACAACACCCTGCATAACAAGAAAGGCGCGCTAAGATTGACGTTTAAGGCATGCCCCCAATCCTTGGTTTTATAATTGGCAATCGGGCTGTAAGCACTAAATTCCACGGCCGCATGCAATACACCATGCAAAGCGCCGTAACGCTGCGCTATTGCCTCTGCCATTTCTTCGTATTGCGCTTCGCTGGCGCCGGCTAAATCGAAGGGATACATCACCGGTTCAGGGCTGCCGGCAGCGACAATTGCATCGTAGACTTTTTCCAGCTTGGGAATGCTTTTATCCAGCAGAATGATTTGCGCGCCCTGCCCGGCTAAAGCCAGGGCAGCCGTGCCGCCCAGACCGCCGCCGGCACCGGTGATGAGTAAAACCTTATTGCTTAATGACATAAATTAGCGTGTATCCATTCCATCAATTGTGGCGGTTGTTCTATTAAGGCGTCGGCCCCCCAGGTATGGGGTTGGTCGTCGCTTTGCAGATAGCCGTACAAGGCCGCCAGGGTTTTCATATTCGCTCGCTTACCGGCCGTGATGTCATGTATGGCATCGCCGATATACACGCAATTTTCCGGCGCCACGCCGGCTTGGCGGCAGGCGGTCAGCATCGGTTCGGGATGCGGCTTGCTGTTGGCTGTGGTGTCGCCGCTAATAATGCAAGCGGCCCGCTCGCTAAGTTGCATCGCATCCATCAAGGGCACGGTAAAACGGGATTTTTTATTGGTGACTACGCCCCACTTCAAGCCCAGCTGTTCTATAGCCGCCAAGCTATCGGTAATGCCCTGAAAGAAGCGGCTGTGTTCGGCAATATTCTGTTCGTAGCTGTCCAGCATAAAAGCCAGCATCCGTTGCGCCAAGCTGTCGTCCACGCTCACGCAGTGCTTGATCATTGGCATAGCACCGTGAGAAATGAAGGGCCGTACCGTTGCCGCGGGCGCTTCCGAAAAGCCATGGGCAAGCAGCGTCTTGTTCAAGCAGGCAATCAAATCCGGCGCGGTATCCACCAGGGTCCCGTCGAGATCGAACAATACGCAATCCAGTTTAAATCCGGCCATGCTGGGTTACTCGGTGCGCTGAAACGCTGCGATGTAATTGACGCCGATGTCTTTACCCAAACTAAAGCGCTTGCTGAATGGGCTGTATTCGATACCGACCATCCCTTGTAACTCAAGCCCCACGCTTCTGGCCATTTGTCCCAGTTCGGAAGGTTTGATAAAGGTTTTATAGTCGTGCGTGCCTTTGGGTACCATTTTCAGCACATGCTCTGCCGCGACGATTGCCAGCAACCAGGCTTTCGGCACCCGGTTCAATGTCGAGAAAAACACCATGCCACCAGGCTTAACCAGCGTTGCACACGCGGCGATGATTGATGCGGGGTCGGGCACGTGCTCCAGCATTTCCATGCAAGTGACATGGTCGAAACCGGCCGGCTGTTCCTCGGCTAGTTGTTCGGCGCTGATTTTCCGGTAACTGGCGTTGACGCCGGTTTCCAGGCCATGCAAATCGGCAATATCCAGCAAGTCTTCGCTTAAATCCACACCCAAGGCATCCGCGCCGGCCTTTGCCAAACCTTCAGTCAGAATCCCGCCGCCACAGCCGACATCCACTACCCGCTTGCCTTGCAAATCGGCGTATTGCTGAATGAACTGCAAGCGCAAAGGATTCACGTCGTGCAAGGTTTTAAACTCGCCGTTCGGGTCCCACCAACGCTCAGCCTGCGAGCCGAACTTATGAATTTCATGGGGATGTACGTTTTCTTTCGCTGTCATAATGCCAACCTGTTCATGAGGCTATAGTTTACTGTATTACTAGGTTATTCGTCATGCGCCAACTTCCGGCCCTGCTTTTGCACTCAGCGCAACGGCTTAAATGGCCTTTCGCACGGCTTCTGGGCGGCTAATAAAATAGCGGTTAATTCGATGGATGTTCGTGCAGGCGTTCTTGCCAAAGCGTGACTTTTTGTCGCAGAGCCCGGACATCAAACGAGGTCAATTCGCGCTTGCGCAGTAATTGTTTACCGTTAACCCAGACATCGGTGACTTGGTGCCGACCGGCGGCATAGACGATCTGCGCCAGCGGATTGAACAAGGGTTGAGTTTCCAGTTCGCTTAAATCTATGGCCACCACGTCGGCAGCTTTACCGATAACGAGTGATCCGATTTCAGCGTCCAAACCCAAGGCCTTGGCGCCGTTAATAGTCGCCATTTCCAACGCAGTCGTCGCCGATACCGCGCTGGCATCGCCTGCTACACCCTTCCCTAGCAAGGCGGCGGTACGCATTTCCGACAGCATATCCAGATCGTTATTGCTGGCGGCGCCGTCGGTGCCCAAGGCCACGTTGATCCCTGCCGCCAGACACTCTGCCACCGGACAAAAACCGCTGGCCAATTTCAAATTCGATTCCGGGCAATGCACAATATGACCGCCGGTCTCCGCGTAAAACCGAATGTCTTCGCTAGACAATTGCGTCATATGCACCGCGATAAAGGATGGCGTCAGCAAACCCAATTCATGCAAACGCTGTAGCGGCGTTTGGCTGTTTTTACTTTTTTGCTCGTCGACTTCATGCGCGGTTTCGTGCAGGTGCATATGCACAGTCAAATTCATTTCATCGGCATAGGTAATCACGTTACGTAAAGGCCCGTCCGACACGGTATACGGCGCGTGCGGTGCGAACGAGGTGCTGATCAAGGTTTCATGCCGGAGTTGCTCGTGCAGCGCCAAGCCCTTGGTCAAGTACGCGTCCGCGTTTTCCGCCCAGACGGTCGGAAAATCAAACACGATCAAACCGATATTGGCGCGTATGCCGTGTTGTAAGGCTTGCTGCGCGACGATTTCCGGAAAAAAATACATGTCATTGAAACAGGTCGTGCCGCAGCGCAGCATTTCGGCAATCGCCAGATCGGTGCCATCTCGAACAAACGCCTCACTGACCCATTTTTGCTCGGCCGGCCAGATATGATTTTGCAGCCAGTCCATCAGATGCAGGTCGTCGGCAATGCCGCGCAGCAAGGACATCGCCGCATGCGTATGACAGTTAATCAATCCCGGAATCAGCGCGTGCCGCTCCAGCACTTCGACATGCCGCGCTTGGTACTTTGCAATTGCCTGCTCGGTCGGTAACAAATCGACAATTCGGCCGTCATCTATCACAAGACTGGCGTACTCATAGATTGCGGACGCCGGCTCAACCGGTATAATCCAACGGGCTTGAATGAGAAGGTCGACCAGCATGGGTTCTCCCGATATGCAAAGCGGCAATTATACCTCGTTAGCGGGCTTGCTCGCCTGTGGAGAAACTTGTTGTGGCCCAGGCTATTTCACCTGCACCCTATGGACGGCCAGATCTTTATGAGCAACAACCAAACTGTCGCAACTACGACTATCCTGATTGTGGACGACACGCCGGAAAACATCGCGACCCTTGGCGATCTCCTTAAGCCCTACTACAACTTGCGTGTCGCTATCAACGGCCCGCGCGCGCTGGCCTCCGCCAACTCCGATCCGCGCCCCGATTTAATTTTGCTGGACGTCATGATGCCGGAAATGGACGGTTATACGGTGCTGAGTCGCCTACGCGAAAACCCGCATACCGCCGAAATACCTGTCATTTTTGTCACCGCATTGGACGCCACGGACGATGAAACTCTGGGCTTGGCACTCGGCGGCGCCGATTACATCACCAAACCCCTGCGACCTGCCATCGTTTTGGCACGCGTGCGCAGCCAACTGGAATTAAAGCAGGCTCGCGACCGGATGCGCGATCAAAACCTCTGGCTGGAAGCCGAAGTAGCCCGGCGGATGAGACAAAATCAACTGATTCAAGATGCCAGCATGCGCGCCCTGGCCAGCCTGGCGGAAACCCGCGACAACGAAACCGGCAATCACATTCTGCGGACGCAAGGCTACGTTGAGGTATTGTGCCAAGAATTAGCGCGCATGCATCACCCGGAAATTCGCGACGCACACAGCATCCAACTGATCACTAAAGCAGCGCCGTTGCACGATATAGGCAAAGTCGGCATCCCCGATCAGATTCTATTAAAGCCTGGTAAATTGACCGAAGACGAATGGACCATCATGCGCACCCACTCGGCTTTGGGTGCCGAAGCGATCAGCCGCGCCATTCAAGATGAGGCGGACCAATCGGTGTTCGATTTTCTGCACGTAGCGATGAAAATCGCCCACTATCATCACGAGAAATGGGATGGCAGCGGTTATCCGGACGGATTGGCCGGCGAGAACATCCCATTACCGGCACGACTGATGGCGCTAGCGGATGTGTTCGACGCCCTGATCAATCGCCGCTGCTACAAGAATGCCATACCGCTGGAGCTAGCGATTTCCGTCATTCAACAAGGCAAAGGCAAGCACTTCGATCCGATGATCGTGGATGCATTCAGCAACTGTTTGGAACAATTCATTTCAATTGCGCTGCGCTACGCCGATACGGAATTTGAGAGTGCATATTGATGAAAGACGCACACTGAAAACCGCCTAAACCGATGACATGTCAAACACCTGCAACGCATCGAGAGCAAACGTTCTTTGCAAATTCAAACGGGTTTTATGCCTAAACTGTCCGCGCTGATCTACCTAAAGCTCATCGCAGTTGCCAGTGTTTACGCGTTCACGGGCCAAATTTCTCTGCTTTACTTCACCCCGGACGGTAGTGCCAGCATTTTTTTCGTTGCCAGCGGCGTAGCGCTGGCCGCTACTTTACTGGGCGGTAAAAACTATCTCTGGGCCGTTTTGCTGGGCGCACTGACGCTCAACCTGTTGCAAGGTAAACCGCTGCCTACGGCAACGATCATGTCCTTGGGAAGCGTTGCCGGCGCCGGGTTTGGCGCTTGGTTAGTCCGGCGACATCAGCGGTTTGATGCCACGCTGCCAACTTTACGCGACTATTTAATACTGATTTGCCTCGGTGGTTTTATTGCCTGTGCGCTACCCGCGCTGGTTGCTTCTCTGGCCTTGGCCAAAGCCGACCTTATCCAGCAAAGCGCTTTCACCAGCAGCCTTATGAACTGGTGGATGGGCGATAGTTTGGGAATCATTTTAATTACGCCGCTAATCCTGGTCTGGTGCGACACACCACACCGACTAAATGCCAAATGCATCGGCGAAGCGCTACTGATGCTGGCCTTGAACGGTTTACTCGGGCAAATCGTGTTTCTCGACTGGTTACATGCCAGTATCGGCGGCTACGCCAAAAGCCATTTACTATTTTTATCGATCAGCTGGATAGCAGTAAAACTTGGCAAGCGCGCCACCACGCTAGCTCTAACCACCGCCGCCGTGCAAGCCATGCTCGGTAGCAGCCAACAGCGTTGGGGATTTTTCGAGCATGATCTGGGCAATCAACACGAATTGAATTACTGGATATTCATATCGGTATTGTCGATAGTCGGTATGGCGTTGGCGAGCTATTTTTCCGAGCGGCAGCAGACCCTGGAAACCCTCAGTGAAAAGGAAGAACTGTTTCGCACCCTGATAAAAGCCATGCCCGACATGGTCTGGCTTAAAGATCCCAACGGGGTTTATTTGCTCTGCAACCCCAGTTTCGAGCCCTTATGCGGCACAACCGAGGAGCAGGTAGTCGGCAAGACCGATTACGACTTCGTCAACCAAGAGTTAGCCGATTTTTTCCGCGAACGCGATTTGGTGGCGGTTGCCGCCGGCAAGCCTTGTGTGAATAAAGAGTGGCTCACCTTTGCCGATGGCAAACGTACGGGCCTTTACGAAACCATCAAAACCCCGGTGACCACTACAGACGGCAAACTGCTCGGCATATTGGGCGTCGCGCGCGAAATCACCGAAACACACCGCATCCAAAGGCAATTGCAGGAGCGAATCAAGGAACGCGAATGCCTTTTTACCATTTTTAAAAAAACCGAAGACAAGGACCAGGGTCCGGTTGCCATGCTCCAGTCGGTAGCCGACATTTTACCAAGCGGCTGGCAATACCCGGAAATCACCGCCGCCCTTATCGAATGGGAAGGTCTCTTAGTCAGCAGCGCCAATTTCCGCGAAACCCCTTACCAACTCAGCGCTCGGCTCAACACTCAAACCGGCGCGCCCGGCCGTATCAGTATTTTTTACCTGGAATCACGGCCAACGGAACAGGAAGGTCCGTTTCTGCGGGAGGAGCGTGCGTTACTCGACACAGTAGCCGAACGGCTGGCCACGGTTCTGGATCAACACTTGGTGCATTTGCAACTTAAGGAACGTGAAGAAATTCATCGCACCATCGTTGCTCAGGCCCTTGATTCCATCGCGCTGATTGCCGCCGGCAGTTTAACTTTTGTCGAATTCAACGACACGGCCTGCAATAGCCTGGGCTATAGCCGCGAAGAGTTTTCGCGGCTAACGGTGCGCGATATTCTGGCCGATGAAAACCGTATCAAAATTCGCCAACAACTACGAGCTTTGATCAAGCAAGGCAGCGCCTGCTTCGATACCTTGCACCGCCACAAAGACGGGAGCTTGCGGGACGTTAACGTCCGTATCAAACGGGTCACATTCCGGGAACGCAATTATTTTGCCGCTATCTGGACCGATACCACGGAGCAAAAACAGCTGCTAAAAGAGTTATCGGAGAAAGCCGAACTGCATCGCGTGCTGGTGAATAACAGCTCGGACGGCATCGTCATCATCGACCAAAACCACCGGGTGATAGAGGCCAACAAACGCTTCTGCGACATGCTGGGTTACAAACTCGAAGAAGTCTTGCAACTTTATACCTGGGACTTCGAAGCTGACTTAACTGAACAACAAATCCGCGAAAACTTTGCCGATCTGTCGCATACCGACAAAGTCATCGAAACCCGCCATCGCCGGAAGGACGGCAATTGCTTCGACGTAGAAGTCAGCATGAGCGGCGTCAATTGGGGCAGTAACAATCTGGTATTTTGCGTGTGCCGCGACATTACCGCCCGCAAACAAATCACCCATCAACTGGCTGACGAACGCCGCAGACTAGCCGATATCATCGAAGCCACCCACGCCGGCACCTGGGAGTGGAATATGCAAACCGGCCAAGCCGTTTTCAACGAACGCTGGGCTGAGATGTTCGGTTACCAACTCAGTGGACTTGAGCCTTTTACCTCGCATAGCTGGGAACAATTCGTTCATCCTGACGACCTGAAACTTGCTAACCGCTTACTGGAACAACACCTGGCCGGACTGAGCGATTACTACCAGTGCGATTTGCGCATGCGGCATAAAGACGGTCACTGGGTATGGATCGCTGATCGCGGCAGGATTACCCAGCGTACCGCAGACGGTAAGCCGCTGATCGTCAGCGGTACGCACATGGACATTACCGAACGCCGCGAGGCAGAGCAACGGATACGCGAGAGCGAAGAGCAATTCCGTAGGCTATTCGAGGACACCAAGGAAGCGGTCAGCATTCTTGAGGACGGCCGCTTCGTTAACGCCAACCGCGCCTGTCTGGACATGCTGGGCCTGGATAACTTCGACGCGCTGAAAAACCTCAGACCCGAACAGCTATCGCCCCAATATCAGCCTGATGGGCAGTTATCCTCGGGCAAAGCAAACGAGATGATGCATATTGCGCTGAAAAACGGCAGCCATCAATTCGAATGGCTGCATGCGCGCGCCAACGGCGAATGCTTCCCTACGGAAGTGTTGCTTACCGCCATCCGTCGCAAAGACAAGGCTTTGTTGCACGCTGTCTGGCGAGACATCACCGAAAAGAAAAAAGCGGAAACAGAATTAGCCAATTATCGCCAGCATCTGGAAGTACTGGTCGCCGAGCGTACCGGCGAGTTGAAAACTGCGAACGAGCAATTGAAAATCAGCGAAGAGCGCTTGGGCTTTGCACTCGCCGCCAGTAACGACGGTATCTGGGACTGGAATCTTCGGGACAACTCCACGTATTGCAATAATGCTTATTTTCAAATGCTCGGTTATGAACTAGGCGAACTCCCACAAGATGCAAACAGCCATTGGATACAACTGCTGCATCCGGAGCATAGGGCACACATTGTTAGACAAGCGCAGCAAGAGTTACAAAATAAAGGATTTTACGAGATGGAGTTTCAAATGCGCGCCAAGGACGGCAGCTACAAATGGATATTAAGCCGCGCCAAAGTAGTTGAGCGAGACGCGAACGGTCAGCCTGTTCGCGCGGTGGGCACCCATACCGACCTAACGACCCGCAAGGAATTGGAACTTGCTCTGCTCGCGGCCAAGGAACAAGCCGAAGCCGCCAACCTATCGAAAAGTACCTTTCTAGCCAATATGAGCCATGAAATACGCACGCCGATGAATGCGATTTTGGGTATGTCTCATCTGTTGCAGCGCGAGCTGAATCAACCCGACCAACTGGATAAACTCGATAAAATCACCTATGCCAGCAAGCATTTATTGAGTCTGATCAACGATATTCTGGATCTGTCGAAAATCGAAGCCGAGCGCTTGCGGATAGAAGAAACGCCTATTAACGTGGCGGCCTTATTGGACCATGCCTACAGCATGATGGCGGAGCGGGCGCGCGGCAAGGGTCTTAGATTTTCAAAAGAAATCGATGATGCGCTAGCTGCTATGCCCTTGCTGGGCGACCCTTTGCGTATCGGCCAGATTTTGATCAATTATCTGGGCAACGCCATCAAATTCACCGATGCCGGCGAAATCTCGCTCAAAGCCTGCT
Source organism: Methylomonas sp. 2F7 (assembly GCF_057126975.1). Classification (NCBI taxonomy): domain Bacteria; kingdom Pseudomonadati; phylum Pseudomonadota; class Gammaproteobacteria; order Methylococcales; family Methylococcaceae; genus Methylomonas; species Methylomonas sp. 2F7. The sequence goes on along the minus strand of NZ_CP195203.1, from coordinate 1,348,302 downwards.
TGCTGACACAATCGGCTGAACACATTGAAGTCCGTTTCGAAGTGCGAGACACCGGCATAGGTCTGGACGACGAACAACAAGCCCGCGTGTTCGAAGCCTTCGAACAAGGCCAAAGTTCGACCACCCGCAAATACGGCGGCACCGGTCTGGGCCTGACGATTAGCCGCCACCTGGCCAACATGATGGGCGGCACGGTGGGAGTCACTAGCATCAAGGGCTCGGGCAGCACCTTTTGGTTTACCGTCAAACTAAAATTCGACCGCAATCCGCGCAGCGTCTTGCTGGCTACCGATACCGCTGACTTTCGCCGCGAAGCAACCATCTTGCTGGTCGAAGACAACGAAATCAATCAAGAGGTCGCAAAAGAACTATTGGAAACCACCGGCTTGACGGTCGAACTCGCCAATCACGGTGCCGAAGCGTTAAATATGGTAAAAAACCGACGCTACGATCTAATCTTGATGGACATGCATATGCCAATAATGGACGGATTGGAAGCCACCCGGCTAGTTCGGCAATTGCCCAATTGTCAGACTTTACCGATTATTGCGATGACCGCCAATGCCTTTCAAGAAGATCGCCAGGAATGCCTCAATGCCGGCATGAACGATTTTCTGGCTAAGCCGGTCGATCCCGACATGTTATTCGCCATGTTGAGCCGCTGGCTGCCGGACAATCGCGACATTCCCAATCCTCCACCCCTAGAAAAAGTAAATCCGGACAAGTCATTGGTTCTGGATACTGCCATCGGGCTGCGCAGCTTTGCCGGCAAGCACCACAGCTATGAAAAGATGTTGCGGCGTTTTGTTGATTCACATCTCGACGATGCGCGGAAAATAGTCGAAGCAGTTGAAGCTGACGACATGGAGACCGCCCAGCGTCTAGCCCACACATTGAAGGGTGTGGCGGCGACGCTGGGACTGGAGCAAGTACGAGCCATGGCGGCGATTTTGGAGCAAAGTATAAAATCGGCCGGGGAGCGTTCGGCTATTGCCGCCAGCTGCGACCCACTACGCTTGGCCTTGGCGGCGGCTGCGACGGAAATTCGCACGTTATTGGTTCATCCAGCTACCAGCGAGGAAATAGCAGCAACGCTCGACACCGACCAGCTCAAGGCCCTTATACCCAAGCTTCTGACCATGCTGGCGAGCGACAATATTGACGCTGTCGATAGTTGGCAGAAGATAGCACCCACATTGACCAGTCTGCTGGAGGACGCGCAACAGGTCGAGATAATTAGCAGACAAATTGAAAATTACGATCTACCGGGCGCACTGGCAAGCTTGCGGCAGTTGCTCGGACAACACACGGAATTCGCGGCATTTACCAAAGCTTAAACACTATTAAGCCGACCAATATCGACAAGCACAGCAGTAAGCATAAAAACACCTTAAAATAACGCTTACATACCTGACTATGGCCGCGTCTAGCTCGCCTTTTCAACGCCAACGGACCGCTCTTTCGCCCTCTGAGAGCATCGGGGAAGTGCCAGTTGCAGGGACTAAAAGCCACCTCAATCATTTATTCTTTGGATTTAAACGGAACTACCATGAGTACAACCCAAAAACTTTCCGTACAAGCCTTGCAATGGAGCGGACACAGCCTGAAAGTGCTGGACCAGCGCTTGCTGCCGGAAACCATCACCTACGACGAATACAACGATGCCGCCGGCGTCACCGAAGCCATCGCCTCGATGCGGGTACGCGGCGCACCGGCGATAGGCATCGCCGCCGCCTACGGGGTGGTGCTATCGGCGATACAACATTATCCGAACGGCGATTGGCAACGCGCTGTAGCACAAGACATTCAACAGTTGGCCGCCTCCCGGCCGACGGCCGTAAACCTGTTCTGGGCGCTGGATAAGATGCGCGGTTTGTTAGAGCAAAATCCGGCGGAACCAATAGCAGCGCTAACCGAGTTAGCCGAGCAAATTCACGCGGAAGACATCGCCGCCAACCACACCATGGGCGAGCGCGGCGCCGATGTGATAGGCAACGCCAAAGCGGTGCTAACGCATTGCAATGCCGGCGCCTTAGCCACCGGCGGATACGGTACCGCGCTGGGCGTAATTCGTAGCTTGCACAAACGAGGTCAATTGCAAAACGTCTACGCCGACGAAACCCGGCCCTGGCTACAAGGCGCGCGCTTGACCGTCTGGGAACTGGCCCAGGACGGCATCCCCGCCACCTTGATCGCCGATTCGGCCGCCGCTTGGCTGATGAAATCCGGCAAGGTAGACTGGATCATCGTCGGCGCCGACCGCATCGCCGCCAACGGCGACGTGGCCAATAAAATCGGCACTTATTCGCTGGCGGTGTTGGCGAAACAACATGGCGTAAAAGTCATGGTCGCCGCGCCCTCTTCCACCTTTGACTTCAGTATGGAAAACGGCGACAGCATTGAAATTGAGGAGCGCAATCCCAAAGAACTGTTGGCGGATTGTTACTTAAACGCAGGCTCACTGGTAAACGCCTGGAACCCGGTGTTCGATGTCACCCCGGCCGCCTTAATTAGCGCCATTGTCACCGAACGCGGCGTGGTTATCGATCCCGGTCTACACGGGGTAAGGAGCTTGGCATCATGTTAAATTTACCGCGCGGCAACAACCCATTGTTCGCACTTGGCTGTTTGTGGCAGGGCGTGAAAATGCTCACCCATCCCGAGTTGCGCAAATATCTGTTAATCCCCTTATTCATCAATATGGTGTTGTATACCGGCGCGTTCGTGCTGGGCTACCATTCGGTGTCGGCTTTGATTCATTCCTTTATCCCGGACTGGCTGTCCTGGTTGAACTGGATTTTATGGCCGCTGTTTTTTATCAGCTTTTTGATAATCGGCTTCTTCACCTTTACCCTGTTCGCCAATTTGATCGCCGCGCCCTATTACAGCCAGTTAGCCGCCAAAACTCTGCAACTAATCAGCGGCGGCAGCGTGGTCAAAGCCGATCTGCCCTGGGATAAGGTATTTTTTGGCGAACTGCGGCGAGTCGGTTATCTGTTGATACGAGTCTTGCCCTTGCTTCTACTGTTTCTAATTCCGGTGGTCAATCTGATCGCACCCTTGCTGTGGGCGGTATTTGCTGCGTGGGGTATCGCGATGGAGTTTTTGGCGTACCCGCTGGAAGAACGCGGAATGCCGTTTCCCGAGCAGAAACAATTCATGAAGCAGACACGTTGGGGGGTGATAAGCTTCGGCGGCCTGACCGGCCTGGGCCTGACCTTGCCGATCGTCAATTTATTGATGGGCCAAGCAGCAGTGATAGGCGCGACGATTTATGTGTACCGTTTAGCCGAAGCTCAATCTGCCGACCAACAGCAGCCCTAATCACCAGCAACAAAAACCCCGGCCTAAACCGGGGTAGTTGATAGGTTTGGTGGAATTAGAATTTGATCGTCAAACCCACAAACGCCGAACGTCCCATGCCGGCGATGTTTCTGCCCCATGGCACCGTGACGTTGGCCGGCGCGGTCGGATTCATCCCATAGCGATCGCCCAAATAAGCACCGGCCAAAGGATGGTAATACTGCTTGTCCAGCACGTTATCCAATCCCACATCAAAACGTACCTTGCCCCACTCGTAGCCCGTTCTGGCGTTTAACAGGATATAAGCCGCAGTCTCGGTTTCGTTGCGGATGGCTTGCACATCATCCTTGCCGTCGACAAACTGCATTTCGATGGCGCTTTGCCAGTCGTGCAAACGGTGGTCCAGGCTCAGTTTCATGTTGAACGGCATGATGTGATACAGATTGCCACCATCCATGCGCTCGCCGCGCACATAACTCATGGTGGTATGCGTCGCAAATTCACCAACGGTTGGGTCTTTATACAACCGTGCCCGACCTGACACATCCATACCCCACAGCCTGGCATCGTGATTGGCGTATTGCAAATAGACGAAGCTGTTAGTGGCGGTTTGCGGCGTCGCTTTGCAACCGCTGGCTGCCGCATTTGAGGCGCTGACGCAGCGGTCGGCATCGATAAAGTTATTCACGTAGGTGAAATACGGCGTGACGTTGAACTCCCACAGATTATTTTTCGGCTCGTGGAATGCGGCGGTTAAACTCACAGTGTGTGCAGTTTCCTCGGTCAAATCCACATTGCCGACGTAGCCGTTGCCGTCACCATGCCAGCCTATCATCGCCATATCCATATTGCGCGCGCCCCAGACATAGCGCTCATATAAATTGGGCGCTCGATTTTTCCGCGCGTAACCCAATTCGTATTGGCTCATGTCGTTGGGAGTAAATTGCACCAACGCCGTCACATCAAAGGTATCGGTGCTGCGCTCGCGGTCGCGGGCGTTGAAGGCATTCGCGGCATTTAACGCGGTAATCGCCCCGGCTCTATCCACCGTACGCGCCGCGCCGGTGTTGATTAAATCGGGATTGTAGGGTTGAACATCACCAGTGTTGGTGGTGGTGTGGTCGTAGCGTAGACCTAACAAACTACGCCATTTCGCATCCCAATTCGCTTCCCATTCGCCAAAAAATCCCACCCGGTCGCGTTCGCCATTGTTGATGTTCAGATACGCTTCCGGCGCCATCATCCAGTAAGCGCTACGGGCGTCGGTATTGTTGGCGGCGATGCTGGTATTGCTGTGTACCGCTGGCCAATAATCGTTGATTTTATTGCTGTGATATTCGTTGCCGACGCGGAAGGTGTCGCGCTTGTTGAACGGAATTTCTGCTTGGATTTTATAACCCAGGTTGCGGCCGCGGGTTTCCATCGGCATGCGATCGTTGGGCGGCGCGAATGTGCCGCCGCTAGCCGTGCCGTCGAGAAACTGACTGTGTTTGTCTTCACCAATATCCATACTGTGCTGCGTACTTTCGAAATAGAATTTGCTCTCCAGCGAACCCCACTCGAAACTACCCTTGTGCATGATATTGCCGAAGATGCTGTCGTTGTTGGTCAAGTCCATCCGTTGATTCGGAAAGCCCTGGAACGGAATATGCTGCTGACCGCCGCGGATCACCACCAAATGCTTATCCGTTTTGAACGACAAAGCCGCCGAGTGGTTTTGATTCTCGTAAGCGGTAGATTTGACGATCTGGCCGTTACCGTCGTTGTAGTTCATACTTTCGGTGTGCGAACCGGTATAGTCCAGCCGCACGTTTTGTGTCGCCACGCCGGCGGCGATACTGCCGCCGAAGGCGTCGCCGTTACTGCGGTAAAACGACGAGACGCTGCCGTCTAGCAAAATATCCTTGCCCGGCTCCGCAAAAACCGGTTCCGGCGTTTGTACCAAAATCGTGCCGCCGATACTGTCGCCGCCCAAGCTCACCGGCGTCACCCCGGTCAAAATGGTGATCTTACCGATATTGCTGCGGTCGATATAGGAAAGCGGCGGATTCATGTGGTTGGCGCAAGCCGAAGTCAACGTCATGCCATTGATGTCGATTTTCACCCGGTCATCGTTCAAGCCGTGGATCACCGGCAAACTGGACACGCCGCCGGCACCGTATAAACTTACCCCCGGCGTATCTTCCAGTAGTTTGGCGGTATCACTAATTGCCGCGCGTTTGCTAGTCAGAATATCCGCTTCCATGTCCGAAGCATTTAGGGCCTTTACCCCCGGAAACTTGTCGGTGACGATGACTTTTTCCAAAACCACGTCGTCACCCAAAGTATCAGGGATCTCTTCATCGGCGTTAACCACCGTCGTAAAGCCGAAAAGCACGCCAGTGCACAACAAGCAAAGCAGTGCAAGTTCTGTTTTTGCTGAAGTGAGAGCATGCCGGTCCGTTTGCTTATGGTCTGCGCAGATTGTTTTCATAATTCGCCTTTCGAAAGTCAAAAATATCTTTAATTTGCTATAGCTCCGAGCAACGATCATTAAGACTTTTCCGCCCTTGAAACGGTCAAAAAAGCTGGAATTCTCGGAAGTCATGAAATAGTTTTAAGATCGACCAGGCCGTAGGCCTCAGCTGGTCAATTGGCTATAACAAATTAAAGCGAACTATATTGTAATATTAGAATTATTTAATTCAAGTTATTGAACTATGTTATTTAACTGAATAGTTGATGAATTTCAATCTGTTACCTTGTAATGACGAAAATTATCAAAGCAGCGTCAGCAGCAATTTGCCAAACGTCAGAATCGAAAGACCCGAAGTAGGTGTTAAGTTTTGCGGTAACTCGCTGCCGCAACTTACAATAATCATCATTTAGCAATTAACCTTCGAGAACACTCTATGAAATATCAACCTTGTATCGACCAATGCACATCCGAAGGCACCCACTGCGAAGGTTGCGGCAGATCGCACCAGGAAATCACGGACACCAAAAAATTGGTGACATCGGTCGTGGAGTTTATCCGGGAGCATGACTACGAAAATCCCGAAGACTTTGTGGAGCGAATCAGCAAAAGCATTTTGAAAAAGCTGCAAAAACCCGCCTGACAGTTGCGAATTAATCGCGACCCACTTCGGCAAGAGCCGGTCAATAACTAAAAAAACGCCCTTAGCGGGCGTTTTTGCTATCCAGGCTTATCGCAACTTACAATCAAGCTTTACGCTTCTTCATACCGACAAACCCCGCCAGCACCGATCCAAACAACCAGACCGCACCAGGTACCGGCACGGCGGCCGGCGTGACCGACACCAATTCGTAGCTGTAAGAGGTCGCATTGGCAGCTTTATCGAATACCGCGCCGCCGAAACCACCAAAGCCCATACCACTGTAATAATCAAAACCGGTGGTACCGAAGTAATTCGTAGCGATCAGTTCCTGTTGAGCACCATAAATCTCGTCGCCGAGATACGGGCTGCCTAGGTTGTAGACCATCGCCGACAAATCGGCCAAGTTGTGAGTAAACGCTGCGACGATAGAGTTACCCGAGAACGACAAAGAAAACGCCGAGATTTCATTGAAATTCATACCGAAATTGGCGCTTCCTACGTTAATCTGCCCGGAGTTATTGACGTCATTAACAGTAAAACTACCGGAAATAGTCGCCCCATCGTCGAAACCGGTTTGCACAAAATTGTAAACCGCCGCGTTAGCGCCGGGCGCCAATAGAGCGGTAGTAGCCGCCAAGGCCAGCTTTAAAGATTTAGTTATCATAATAAGCAGGCCTTATTGCGCTGGTGTGGAGGGAAGGAACGGCGAGAAACGGGTACCGGCGGAAGTGCCCAGTAAGCCGAAATTATTGGTCCATTGCCCGATAAACGATTGTTTGTCCGGGGTAAATTGCAAATCAAAGAATGATTGCACGGTGACATTCGGCGCAGGCGAAAAATCTAATTGCGCCACGGCCGAGCAATCGGTGTTCATGGTGGCGGTGCCGCTGACCGGGCCGGCGAAACCTGGCGTGATCACCCCGCTTTGCGTGGTAGTGAACGCGCAGGAACCGCCAACTACGCCGTTCAGAACAGTAATTTCACAACGTCCGGTATGCAGATTAGCCAGAGCCACGCTGTTTTGATATAGAACATAGCTGCCGTTCAAATTAGCGGCGCTACAACCTGGCGCGGCTTGAACTTGGCTAGACAGCCCCAGCGTGGCGGCGAGCAATAGATATTTAACGTTTTTCATCGTGTCCTCTCGAAGATCTTGATAGTTATTTTGTGATTGGCGAATTACCCCTAACTATTCCTGCTGATTGCGATTCCGCGCAATCTGAGGCTTAAGTAGTTAAGCAACCCAAAAACCAACTATCAATCCTTATGCCACCGATTTAATAAAACCTATAAAACAACAAGATAGGAAAAACACGCATCCAATTCGCCCGGTAAAGCAGACCGTTTCAAACTGATTTATGATAAAAGTTAGTGTTATGTCACAAATTATTGTAAAAGTAAGTCGTATGCCCAACCGAGGCGGGCAAATCCTCTAGGCAAGGAAACTTCAGGACATGACAGACGCAAAAAAGGCGGGATACAAAAGGCTGAACACCGACGAGTTGCCCATGCAGCGTGTTCCGCAACAGCATTGCTGGCATCAGTCCTTGCCCTCTCAGCTTGGCGAAGGTAAATCGCTGATTTTCCAGCTCGATCCCTCACTTAGCTACATAGAAACTACTTATAAACCACTGCACGATCTGGCTATCGCCAGCAAAATCGATTTCGGCGAACCACGCCTGGTAGTAACTCTTGGAATAACCGGCCACACCCGCTTCATCGACAGCAAGAAGCATGAGCTGACATTTAGCGAAGGCAATACCACGATCACCAGTTTCGACAGCAGTAGCGGCGAACGCCAGTACCAAGCGCATAAACCCATAAAGCAACTACGTTTTTCAATCGGCAAGCGCTGGATGGACCGCTATTTGGGCGAAGATGAATCGGCGTTTTTTTTCCAGAAAAATGCGCTGCAGTTGTTGAGCAGCCGGCCAACCTCGCATCAAAGCGTAATTGCTGCCCGGCAATTGCTCGGCTGCGACCTCAGCGCCCCTTTAGCACCGCTAACGTTAAACGGCCAGGTCATGACGATACTGGCTAACGAACTTAGCGGACTCTGCCAACCTGAAAAATACGGCTATTCCAGATTCGATCAAGCCAGCCGGCACATGGCCGAGCAAGCCCGCGAGATCCTCGAACTGCATTACCAAGATCCGCCCTCACTGGAAAACCTGGCAAAAACCCTGGGCATCACCCCATTCAAGTTAAAAAATCTGTTCCAGCATTACTTTAATAACACCCCGCATGGCATCGTGACCGAGATCAGAATGCAGCATGCTTATCGCGCACTGGCGTCAACTCTGCAACCTATCAGCCTAGTAGCGGAGCTGGTGGGTTACCGACATGCCAGCAACTTCAGCCTGGCTTTTAGTAAATATTTCGGCGTCTCACCCAAACAAATTTCCAAGAAACGTTGAAAAAGCACTGCCGTCCCAATTCGATAACCCACCAGTAATAATCGCTAGGTTATCAACTCTGCGTGCTCAAATCTTACTAAGCCGCGTCGTAACCGCCGGAATGACGGCTTTAACGGTAATCTGACAAACTGGAATCAAGCGGATTTGCCAAAACCGAGCAAATTTGCGCAAATGGCGGCTTTTCTATTGCGGCTTACGTTTTTAAAACCATGAACAATACCGACTTGCAATCTCTACCTCGCCACAGTGTCCCCACATTTCCCGGCTGGTGGGCTGCGCTTGGCCCTGGTGTGGTGTGGATGGCATTGGCGCAAGGTAGCGGCGAGTTAATCTGGTGGCCGTACATGATCGCCAAATACGGTCTGACTTTTTTGTGGTTGCTGGTGCCGGCCTGTTTACTGCAATATCCCCTGAACCTGGAAATCGGTCGCTACACGATGTTGACTGGCGAAAGCATCTTCCACGGTTTTATTCGCTTGCATCGCGGCTTCGGCATTTTTCTGTGGTTGCTGATGACGGTGTCGTTTTTATGGTTTGGCGCCTTTGCCTCCGCCGGCGGCACAGCGATGGCGGAACTGACGCATTGGCCGACCGGTTGGACGCAGCGCGGGCAAAGCCTGTTTTGGGGCTACGCCTCGATTGCGGTGTTCGTCACCGCGATCCTGGCCAGCGGCGTGGTTTACACGCTGATAGAACGCTTCATGAAGCTGGTCGCGGTCGTGACAGTGATCGGTTTGTTGTCGGCCTGCCTGCAAAGCGATGTGCTTAAGGCGCTGCCGGCGTTTAGCCTCGGCCTGCTCGGCCCGGTCGGCGAGATGCCGCGTCCCTGGGACAGCGGCGACGCCAGCAAGTTATTGACTGCGATCACTTTCGCCGGTCTGGGCGGTTTCTGGATTTTGTTTTATTCCTACTGGCTACGCGACAAGGGCGCGGGGATGGCCGGCCTAGTCGGCCGCATCACCGGTTTGGGCGGCGCCGAAGAAGCGGTGCTCAGCGACGGTTTTCTACCGCAAGACGAAGCTGAAAGCGCGAAAAACTGGTCAACTTGGCGGCGATTTTTGAGCGCTGACATTCTCGTCGGCATTATCGGCAATCTACTCACCACATTGATGACCTGCTTGCTGGCTTATGCTTTGCTGTTTCCGAAAGGCTTGCTGCCGCAGGAGTACGAACTTGCGGTAGTGCAGAGCCAATTTTTCGCGGTGAGTTGGGGCGAGATCGGCCGTCTGCTGTTTTTAGTGGTGGCGGCGGCGTTTTTGACCGACACCTGGCTGGCCACGGCCGACGCGGTCAGCCGCATCCAGGCCGACATCGTGCTGACGCTGTTTCCGAAAAGCCGCCGCCTGCCGGCCCGCCGCTGGTATTACATCTTCCTGGGTTTGTTGACCGTCATCACTTCGCTGACCATGCAACTCGACGCCCCCGGCCCGCTGATCCTGACCAGCGCCATCATCGGCTTTGGCGGCACTATCATGTTTCCGGTGGCGTTGTATTTGATCAACCACAAAATGCTGCCGCCGCATCTGCCGGCGTGGGCTAGGCCTAAAGGCAAGCCCTGGCTGTTGGGTTTGAGCTTTGTGGTGTATTTGCTGTTGGCTGTGTTGTATTTAAAAGCCAGTCTTAAACTTTGATGGCAATTCGGTTAGGGTCTAACATCCGTAGCAGAGTAAATTCGTAAGAAGCCCAAAGGGAATTTGCTAAAACGCGATCTATTAAGGGCTTGGACTATTCGCACCATCCAAACTTGCGAGGAATCAGCGTATGGATCTAGCCAACAGAGCGTAGGTTGCCGACCGGAACCCAAAATCGGTAGGTGCTCAAGAATGATTTGCGGATAGTGTGAAACATTACTACCAACATCCCTAGAGGTAATAAACATGACCAACCTCGAAAAAACATCTATCGCTCTAACACCCGAAATGGCTGCTATTGTGCGGCAATGTGTTGAAAGTGGTGTATACGCCAGTTCCAGCGAACTCATCCGTGAAGCATTGCGTGACTGGAAAACTAATCGGTCATTGCAGCAAAGTGAACTTCAAGTTCTGAAAAGTCTTTGGCAGGCAGGTATTGATAGTGGCTCTGGAAAATTTACCGATATGGATGCCATTAAAATGGAAGCCAGAAAACGCCTTGCATCATCCGCTAAATAGTACGGCAAACTATCCATGGGTATCGTTCAGCGTACGGCTCAATCAGAAGAGGATTTAATTGAAATATGGCTCTACATTGCCCAAGACAATCCCCCTGCGGCTGATAGAGTATTGGATGACATGGAACATCGTTTCATCATGCTGGCGGACAATCCGCAGAAGGGTCGCTAACGCCCGGATATTGCACCAGAGCTACGGTATTTTATATCGGGCAAATACCTTATCCTTTACAGAACCCTAACCGATGGCGTGCAGAGGGAGTGTCCCAAATTTTGTGTAAACGGTAGTTTGGTTTAATGGCTAGGGAAGCGATCTTCGAACTGAATACTAAACCGATTCAAAGCGGCTTTCCAATCGTAGACGGGCATGGTCCAATTTTGGCTGATATTGCGCAACGCCAAATAGAGCAGTTTGGACAAGGCGTCATCACTGGGGAAGACCGCGCGGTTTTTCATGATTTTTCTCAGACTTCGATTCACCGATTCGATGGTATTGGTGGTGTAGATCACCTTGCGAATCTCGGGCGGATAGTCGAAAAACGGGATGATGTGCCCCCAGTTTCGTCGCCAGATGGGGGCGATCGTGGGATAGGTCTCCAGCCAGTTGGCCTCGAATTCGGTCAGCTTTTGCTCGGCTTCCCTCGCCGTTGCGGCTCGATAAATCTGCTTGAGGTCGTCGGCAACCGACTGGCGCCTTTTGTAGCTGACATAGTTGAGGCTATGACGGACCAAGTGGACAATACACAGTTGAACGGCCGCTTTGGGAAACACGGTTTCGATAGCCTCCGGAAATCCCTTCAGACCATCGACACAGGCGATAAAGATGTCGTTGACGCCACGGTTCTTGAGCTCGGTGACCACTTGCAACCAAAATTTGGCGCCTTCGCTTTGGGCAATCCACAGCCCCAGCACTTCTTTGTGGCCGTCCAGATTGACACCGATGGCCAGATAGACGGCCTTGACCCGCACGCTACCACTATCGCGCACTTTGGTATGCAGACAGTCGAGGTACACAATCGGGTAAATCGGATCCAGCGGGCGGCTTTGCCAGACGCCCACCTCTTCGAGTACCGCGTCAGTCACCGAGGAAATCAAGGTGGGGGATACCTCGGTGCCGTAAAGCTCGAATAAATGGGCTTGGATTTCCCGTACCGTCAGTCCTCGGGCATATAACGAAATGATCTTATCGTCGAAACCGGTCCAGCGCCGTTGATGCTTAGGAATGATCTGCGGTTCGAATTCGCCATGACGGTCGCGGGGAATCTCGATAGGCAAGTCGCCGAAGTCACCTTTCAGCGTTTTCCGGCTTTTGCCGTTTCGGGCATTGCTGCTGGCGTTGGTCACCGCCTCATGCTTACCGTGGCCCAAGTGCGCGGTCATTTCCGCTTCCAGGGCCCGTTCGACTATCGCTTTGGTCAACTGCTTCAGCAGGCCATTGGCACCGATCAGGTCCTCGGGTTTTTGATAGTGCGACATCAAGGCGTCGAGCAGGTCATCCGGTATGGCTTTTGATGATACGGTCATGGTTTCCTCCTTATCAGGATCGGTAGTTTCCTACCTCAGGGCCGTTTACACAAAAATTCTTACACCCTCGCATTTTAGCTTGGGAGCGAACCACCACAGCCTTGCGAATCAGGCTAAAAGCCTTGCAGCCAAGGCATTTTGGTATACACCCAAGCTAACGAAGCTTTCGTGAATCGCAAAACACCATTCACTCCAGGCTACAAGGCATGAAGTCCATGTCTTCCAGCGAAAATCAGGCCCGACACAGCCTAACTTCCCGAAATTGGACGCCATGGATTGCTATAAACAGGGTTGGGCTTGGGTGCATGGACAGACATTTGCTCCTGCAATATCTGCATTCCTCATATCCCTCTGAGTCATGCAGCAGGCAGGGCAATGCAGGGAGCGATTGCCGAGACGACAGGAACCCCCAAAACGACAGCCATAAAACCACCAGCACACCATCGGCAACGAGAAAATAAAGCCATTGGTCATTTGAATGCCATCAATGTTGGGGTTCGTGCCTCACCCCAACCTACGCAAACCCAACTTACCGAGTTGATATTGTTGAATCTATGGTAAATATTAATATTCAATTTTAATAGAACCAACGAATGTTCTTGGCGCGCCGTAAACTGCTGTTCCAAAGGTGTAGAGCCCACCCAGATAGGTTTTATCGAGCAGGTTATCGGCATTTATTTGGGCTGTGACACGAGTATCGCAGACTTTCCAAAGTTTACTAGCCATCAGATTCAGTGTTGCATAGCCAGGTGCTTTGATGGATTCAGTGAAACCAATCTCGCGACGGCTGACAGCTTGCAAGCCAGCTCCTAGTTTTAACCCATGCAGGCTAGCATCTTGAAATTCATAGGTAGTCCATAAATTACCGTTATGTTCAGGAGCATTATGTGGGCGTTTTCCGATTGTGCCGGCTGTCTCGGAGTCCTTCAATGTCTTGGCAAACGGCATATAGGAATAAGCGCCTATCACCCGCCACCCAGGCAGAATTTCTCCGCTAAAATCTAGCTCGATACCGCGACTTTCTGCTTCGCCGACAGCTCGAAAAGAGTTGCCTGCTTGTGTTACCTGCATGGGTAAATTTTGTTTCTTCAAATCATAGTACGCTAGAGTCCCTGTGAAACGGCCATCGAATAATTCAGTTTTTACCCCGGTCTCCCATTGTTGTGCCGTTTGAGGCGATAAGCGTTCTCCATTTTGAGTAACATAAGCGGCGTTAGAGGCGCCAAAGTTTTCGGTATAGCTGCCGTAGAGCGATAGCTCAGGTAATGCTTGCCAAAGTATGCCGCCTCGGGGCGAAACGCGATCATCGGTAATAGTCGGATTAATGATTTTGGTGTTGTCTCCAAAAGCACCGAAAGCCGAATCGCCACCGGTTTCGGCATTGTCATAGCGCAACCCGGCCAATAAATGTAGATGATAGGGCAGTTCAATTTGGTCTTGGCCATATACTCCAAACCAAGGTTGTGTATAACCGAATGTATTAAACTGAGTGATGGCGGGTGCTTCTGTAAAATGAAAAGGGTTATTGATGTTGGTGCCTGAAGGCGAAAAGCCAAACACAGGCCCCATTGTTGCTCTGGAATCCGTACGCATGTAGTCTCCGCCGATTAATAGCGTATGCTTGAAATCTCCAGTAGTAAATTTACCGCTTAACTCCAGCGAGTTATAAAAATTATTAAAATAATCATCACCATTGGCATTTTGCTGAAAGAAAAACCTACTGACATCACCATTTGCGGCGACCGGCCCTGTCGCATTGATCTGGCGCAATGTTTGCTCACTGAAACTGGCGTTAAAACGGTGATGCAACGTCCAGTTTTCGTTAAATCGATGATCGGTATTCATGGCGAACATGATGTATTCCTCTTCACTAAAATCCCATGGGTCGCTGAGATTTTGGCGACGATTGCCTCCTCCAATCTGTGATCCATCCGAATTTAGCAGTAATAGATTTCGTCCGAATGTTTTGATGTTGCTGTATTCCAATTTAAACGTTGAAACAGTTTTATCGGAAATATTCCATCGCAACATTGGCGCGACAAATGTTCTCTCACCACCTGCAAATTCGGTGATGGAGTCATTAGCCTGATAAGCAAAGTTTATCCGATAGGCCAAGTCCTTATTCTCAGTCAATGGCCCTGTAGCATCAATATCTGTCCGATAATGATTATAAGAGCCGAATTGCTGACGAAGGCTGTAGTACGGCGTATCCAATGGCTGTTTGGTAACAAAATTAATTATCCCGCCAGGCTCGGCCCGTCCATAAAGAATTGAGCCAGGCCCTTTTAAAACTTCAACTCGATCAATATTGGCAAGCTCTTCGGTGTGGTGCCAATTATTGATAAAAGGAAAACCGTCTCGGTAGTAATTGAAAGTCTCGAATCCCCGAATGAAGAACTGTTTATTGATTTCCGCACCGTTTGTAACACTGCTAACATTACGTAGTGCCTGGTCGATAGAAACAACCTGTTGATCTTTTAATACCTGTTGGGGTATGACTTTTATTGACATCGGCGTTTCCATAATCGGCGTATCCGTCTTAGTCGCCGTCATTGCGTTGGGCAAACGGTAATCCGGATTATAAGGATCGGTGGCATCATAAACTGCCTTCCCCACCACTTGCACCGCCGGCATAGTCTGCGGCCCCAGATTGTTGTGCAGTTCCGCCGCTCGCGGCTGCAAGGTGACAGCCCCTTCGCCGGTCGTCACGGCTTGTAACGGCGCATCGCCCAATAAAATCCTGATCGCTTCGTCAGCGGTATAGTCGCCTTGCAAGTTACGGCTGCGCAGGTTGTCGGCGATGTCGGTGCCGTACATCAGTTGTTGCTGGCTTTGCCTGCCGAACATCAGCAAGGCCTGATTCAACGACTGGGCAGGGATGTCGAAATGCTGTTTGCCGGCGGTATCGCTGTGGGCGGTTTGGGACATTAGCGCCGCAAGCAACGCAGCTTTGGCGGCATGGTGCCGGCTTTTGTTGCCTGAGACGGTTTTGCAATACTTTGCGTTGAGCATGGATTCTCCTGGTTTCGGTCTGGTTACGCGGCAGCATTCGGGCTGGTGTTAGTTAAGACGGAAACTATTTAAAAACCCACATCAGGCGGTTAGGGAATTTTTTTATCGGGGAAATTGGCAATAGAAATTTGAGATGGCGTTGTTAATTCTGGACGGCATTTGCTTGACTAGTTTTGGATAAATCCCCCTGGCTCCCCTTTATGCTCCCATGGGTAGTTTTTCAATGGGGGAAGTAACAGCGCCTAACGCAGAACGACCAAATACGGCGTGACGCTGACAATCTGCAACTCCGGCACGGCGGCGTTTAAACTGGCGATGGCTTGATCCAGCGCGTCCAACCGAAACAAACCGCTGATCCGCTTGTCGGCCAGGGCCGGATTCAGCAACACCACTCGTCCGGGCCGGTATTGATTGATTTGCGCGACGGCTTGGTGCAGCGGCAAACCATCAAACTCTAGATAGCCGTCGCGCCACAGCGCCATATTCTCGGGCCGTTTTGCGGCTTGTAAGGCGATAGCGTGGCCGCTTATCAAAGCCGATTGTCCGGCTGTCAGCCGTTCGCGGTGCTGTTGGGCATCCTGGATTTCGACGATGCCCTCGACCAGTTCGACCTGGGTTTGCGCAGACTGGCGCTGGACGCTGAAAGCAGTGCCAACCGCCCGGACTTCGCTGCCGGCGCTGCTGACCACAAACGGCCGTTGCGGATTTTTAGCCACTTCGAAAAAAGCTTCGCCCGTCAACAGCTCCACCCGGCGCACGTTATCGTCGAAATGAATCGCCAGCGCCGTGGCCGTGTTGAGCATTACTCGCGAGCCGTCGGCCAAGGTTACGGTGCGTTGCTCGCCCTTGCCGGTAAGATAATCGGCCCGCCAGAATGCCGGTGGATACAGCGCGGTCAGCGTCACCGCCAGCAATGCACAGCAAGCTACCGCCAAAGTGAGAGAACGGCGGCTGCGGGTTCTGGTATTGACGCGACCTTTAAGACTCCTAAGGCCGTCATTCCCGCGCAGGCGGGAATCCAATTTGGCAACCGGGCGGCTTACCCGTACACCCTCATCGTGCGCTTGCCAACCACCCTCCCCCGATAAGGGTTGCGCACCGGGAATGACGCGGCGGCCACGCAGTTGTCCCAAGCCCGCCCACAGTTTTTCGGCGCGTTGCCAGGCTTGTTCGTGCGTGCTATCGGCGGCCCGCCAGGCATTCAGTTCTTGCTGCGCGGAGGTGGAAAACTCACCGGAATGCAGTTGGCTCAGCCAAGCGCAAGCCTGTTCCAGCAAGCGCTCGGCATCGTCCGGCATCGGTTCGGTGGACATCATCAAATCCTGAGTGAGCGAAAGGGGAGATATATCATAGACGAGGCCGGCAGCCTAAACCACAGTGGCTATGTGGATTGGCCCAACGTTTTAGCGCAATGCACCAAGGCTTTTTTGATGTTTTCTTCCACGGTGCGAAGAGAGATGTTCAGCATTTCGGCGATTTCGCGCTGCCTCAAGCCCTCGAAGCGGTTAAGGTAAAAAATCCGCTGACACAGCGGGGACAAGTTGCTCATGCCCTCGATCAGGCGATCTAAATCCTGCTCACCCAGCGCCACGGTTTCCGCGCAGCGCAGGTCTTCGACTTCCGGCGGCGTATCCTCCGGCCATTCCACAATCGCGGCACTGCGCACGGTCTGACTGCGATAGTAATCAATCAACAGGTTTTGCGCGGTACGGAACAGATAGGCTTTCAGATTGCCGACACCACTCAAGTCCTCGCTGCGGCATAAGCGCACGAAGGCTTCTTGGCAAATGTCGGCGGCGGTTTCCCGGCAGCGTAGACGCGAATACAGCACAGTCTCCAACTCGCCGTGGCAACTGACGTATAGCTCTTGAAGGGATTGATGGGCTGGGAAAGACATTTGCCGGCTTAATGGTTTCGGTATCAGGGCGTAAACCGAAAGTTGTCAGCAAATTTAAAGCCGGACCAGGAATATTTTGCTCAATCAAACAGCTAGAAAATTGGCAAGACTCCAAATCCGATAGTTTTTTATTAATCTATGTTAAATAAAACTGGTGAAGTACCCGATTTCACACACATTGCTAACCCGGCCCTTTTATCACTGGTATGCTGTTCGGGCTGAGATTCTATGGTTTTCGTCAAGCTGCATTGTTGAGGCAACCAATTTTCTGAGGGTCAAATCGGGCATCGGCTTGTTGCCAAAGCGAGAATGCGATGCGTAATAATTTTCTGGCGATAATCACTAGCGCCTGAGTTGCCGAGAACTCTCTGGCTCTTAACTCTTGGTAATAGGGTTTCCACACAGCCGTTTTGACGGCTGCCTGGGCGCAGTTGTATAACAGCCGTCTCAGTTCACCCGGTCCCCGTTTGGATACGCGTCGGCGGCCCCGCTTTTGGCCTGAGTCACAGGCTCGGGGATCCAGCCCGACAAAGGCTACTACGGCATCGCTGCGGCTTAACGGGACCCGATCAAACAAGACAGCCAGCTGTGTTGAGGTTTGCCGGCCAATACCCGGTATGCTCTCAAGACGTCGGGCCTCGGCTTTCAGTGCAGGCTGCAAAGTTAATAAGTCATCCAGTTGCTGATCGATATGCTTGAGCAATCCGTCCAAGGCGGCCACGGTATCAATGAGTGGCGCTTCAAGTTCCTTCACGCTTCGCAAGGCTTTTTGCAGAGCTTGACGATGCTTGACGACCGTCGCACGGCGCCGTTGCAGTAAAGTCACTTGGTGCTGCATCGCCGAAGCAGGTTGATAGGGACGTAAATGACCCCGTTCAGCGGTGATAAATCGCCGGATCATTTGGGCGTCCACTCGATCCGTCTTGCCCCGTCTGCCCAAACCCAGGGCATAATGGCGCATATCCCGTGGGTTCAGCACATAGACGACCATGCCCATCAATACCGCTTGCTCTGCCATGAGTTGATGATAATCGCTGGTGGCTTCCAGGCCAATATAACTCCCGGTCGGTAACGTCTTCAGCCAGGCATTGATGGCCTCTGCCGTATTGGCAAGCGTCAACAAACCCTGCTCTGAATCTATCACCAGTTCATCTTTTGCTACATCGATACCGATCAACATTTCGCTTGTCATACATCCTTCCCCTGTTGAAAAATAAGAGAGTCGGGGTGGTGCGTCTGCCGAGTAAGCTTGTGCACAAATCGGCGGTCTAACCGCTAGATTCTTCATCGACTCTGGAAGACGCGATGGGATGATTTCTCAGTGAGGTCTGTCTTAGCAGATGCTTGTCGATGTCCCTCCATCCCGACAACCAAAGTCTCCCCGATTCTCTTAACCTTTACCATACAAGCTCGTCGAAGCCCAGGCCGCTTGCGCCCTTCGATAGACCCAGTACCCTCAAGGGCATTAAGGCGAACGGTATGCAAGGACCGGGTAATAGCAAAACCCACCCGGCAGACACTTACTACCCGAATCCATTGTCCGACAGATTAACATTCGTCAAATCCCTCACCCCTTTCCCGACTCTTCCGCGCGGCTTCCGCCAACAATTCATCGATAAAATAACGACAGTAGTTGGGCACATAAAGTTGTTTCAGATAAGCAATCTTAGTCGTGGAACTGGGTATTAAGCCGGACAGATCTATGGCAACCAAATCGGCATCCTTGCCTGCTTCGTATGCTGTGCCGGCGATAATTCCCACTCCCATTCCCAGGCGCACATAGGTTTTAATCACGTCTGAATCGGCGGCCGCCAAGGTAATATCCAATGGCAAATGAGCGCTATAAAAGGATTTTTCTATGGTGGTACGACCGGTAAAGCCTGGGGTGTAGGTCAAAACCGGCTCGGCTGATAGCCGTTGCAGGCTTATCTCGCCTTCCGCCAGCGGATGACCGAGTGGCACCACGGCGACGTGATGCCATTGATAACAGGGCTTAACCACTAATTTATCGTCTTCATCCAGTTTTTCGGTGCAGATGGCGATGTCGGCTTGATGCCGATGCAACAAATTAATCAGATTATCCGGCGACGATTGCACCATATAGATTTTAATGCCCGGATATTTGCGCCTAAACCGGCCTATCGGTTCCGGCAGTAAATATTTGGCCTGCGTATGAGTAGTCGCTATCCTCAACGTACCGTTACTATTTTCCAGAAAGTCGTCGGCAATCAGTTGGATATTTTTTTTAGCCTGATTGATTAAATCAACTTCTTCCATGATCTTTTCGCCCAAGGGCGTCAAGCCAGTCAGCTTTTTGCCCTGTCTGACGAACAGCGGCGAGCCCACTTCTATTTCAAACAACTGGAGTTGCCGACTGACCGCCGACTGCACCACGTGCATTTTTTCCGCGGCTTTGCTCAAATTGCAATCGGTTTCCTGCAAAACTCGCAGCAATTCCAATTGATTAAGATTCATAGGCTTGCTCCTAAAAAAATTCCGGGATTCAAAGCAAAATTTTATTACTAACCTATACTGTAATTCGACGTTGCGATGAGAATCTATTCTTTCGATATAAAAATCACATTATATCGTTTTATTTTAGAGGTTCCGTTCATTAACATGACAAATCAACCAGGTGATTTCGTCGGCTTTTGTTAGTGAGAGGCAGACCTCCTCCTAGCGACAGGGATGTTTTGATGGCGGGTTGCATAAACCCGCCATTTTTTTCGCCCCCGTCCCGAGCACATGAGTTCAATTAAGCGCTGATTGAGTCATTCCCTAGGCGGCGGACGAACACTTAATCCACGCGGTTTTGACCCGCCCCAATGAATATCGCTGCTGCCGCGAAAACGGCAGCCCAGAGGCTATGACGAATTGGCTGATGGCAAAAACAGTTTCGGAGTTGCCCTAACCAGTGACAGCCCGTTTACTCTGCAACTCCGCCAGAATAGTTTCCAGCGCATGGGCCAAACCCTCCGCCAGTAAAATCGCGTCATCGGCTTGATCCTTAGCAGCCACTTCGGCTTGCTGCGCCAAACCTTGTAATTGCTGAATCTCGAAAATGCCGGCAAAACCTTTCAAGTTATGCGCCACAAATTTAATGGCGGCATAGTCGCGCTGCTGAGCGGCCAGTCTTAGTTTATCGACGTTAGACTGCTGCGCGCCATCCAGCGCGTTGTCTATCAACTTGTCTATAAAGGCCTGACGACCGTCAAAACGCTGCTGTAAGGCCTCCCAATCGATCAGGCTTTCGGTCGCTACTGCCGCCATAGCCTCATTTGCCGTTTCCGGACTGTCGATTACCGCTGCGAGCTCGCCCTTTCCACTGGCTTCACCAGATAGTTTGATGATCGACACATGCTGCCGCAATGCGCCCACCAGGGCGTTGGCATCAATCGGTTTGGTAACGCGATCACGCATCCCCATTTCCAGGCAACGCTGCCGCTCCTCGGGCATGGCGTGAGCGGTCAAACCGATGATAGGTAAATCCGGCGCGATTTCCAGAATACGCCGCGCCGCTTGATAACCGTCCATCACCGGCATCTGAATATCCATCAGCACCGCGTCGAAACCGGCATAGCCGACTTCTTCCAAGCGATCCAGCGCCTGTTGACCGTTTTCCGCAAAAGTTACCTGCGCACCTTCGTGGCTCAGCAAATCCTCCAACACCAATCGATTTAAAGCCACGTCTTCCGCAGCCAATATTCTAAAACCGCGCAAGCGTCCGCCGTCGTCCTGATGATAATCGGCCGAATGCTCGACACCGGCATCCGTCGCCGGTAGCGGCACACTCAAAGTGAATTTGCTGCCCGCCCCCAGCGTACTTTTGACGACAATATCGCCCCCCATCAAGTTGGCAAGATCTCTACTGATCGCCAACCCTAAACCGCTGCCGCCAAATTTACGGGTGGTAGAGTTATCCGCTTGCTCGAAAGCGGTAAATAGACGACCAATCTGCTCGGCGGTCATGCCGATACCGCTGTCCGTCACGCTGATGTCCGTCATATCTTTCTGCCGATAAATTTCCAGGCTGACATAGCCTTGATCGGTAAACTTCACGGCATTTGACAATAAATTGACCAAAATCTGCCTTAGTCGCAACGGGTCGCCGTTTACCCATTCCGGCAAGTCTTGGGGACGATGCACTATTAGATCGAGTTGCTTTTCCTTGGCACGCATATCCACCAGGCTGATGGCATCTTGAATCAACGCATCCAGGCGAAACGGATGCTCGTCTAAGGTCATCTTGCCGGCCTCAATTTTGGAGAAATCCAAAATGTCGTTGACCACACTGAGCAAATGCATGCCGGCATCGTAAATACGAGCGCTGTTTTCCTGCATTTTTTGCCCGGAATTATCGCGCAGGCTCATTTTGGCCAAGCCGATAATCGCATTTAACGGTGTACGAATTTCATGACTCATATTGGCCAGAAACTCGCTTTTCATATGCACCAGATGTTCTGCCTCCAAACGCGCGGCTTCGTGCGCCTGCTCTACCGCCTTGCGATGGCTGATGTCGCGCATCACGCCGATGTATGTACTACCAAAGTCGTCCATCAATTCGTTGACGCTCAACTCTATCGGCACCAGCAACCCATCTTTACGTTTGCCTTCCACCTCGATCCGCCGGCCTATAATCACGCGTTCCTTGGTGTTGTCCAGATGCCGGCTTAAATAACCGTCATGCTCGGAATAGTAAGGCTCCGGCATCAACATCTTCACATTCTGCCCCAATAACTCGTCTTCCTCGTAGCCGAACAAATCGCCGATGGCATCGTTAACCAGCAGCATGATGCCTTTGCTATCAATCAACACAACGGCATCGGACATAGTCCGCAGCACCGCTCTGGTTCTGGCTTCGCTGGTGACTAATGCCGCCTTGGCACGTTTGTTTTCGCTAATATCGCGCACTGTAGCCTGCACTACAATTTCACTGTCGATCTCCACCCTGCTGAGTTGCACTTCGGCGTAAAAAGTTTCGCCGTTTAAACGTTTGTGCAGCCATTCGAAGATAACCGAGCCATTGGCGATAGCCAGCTCAAGCTTTTCACTCGCCAACTCGTTGGATGATCGGCCATCAGGCTGGTATTCCGGCGACAATGAAGCCGGAGTTTGCGCTAAAAACTCTTGTTCATCCCGGCAAGCAAACAGACTGAGTGCCGCCGGGTTAACCGAGATAAAGCCACGGCTGGCACTGAGGGTCATCAGCGCATCCCGCGAAGATTCGAACAGGGCCCGATGGCGCTGTTCGCTGGCTTGCAAAGTGTGTATCGCCTGTTTTTGCGCGGATATGTCTCTGATAAAAGCACTGAATTCGATGGCCTTTCCCAAGTTATTGGGCGTGATAGCCAATTCAATCGGAAACTCATGCCCGTCGCGGTGCAGCGCCACCACTTCAATTCGCTGGTTCAAGACCGTTCCTCGCCCCGTGTCCAAATAGCGCCGCATACCTTGCTGATGGGCTTGCCGATAGCGCTCCGGAATGATCACGTCGTGCAACAGGCGGCCCAAGACTTCGGCGGCCGGCCAACCGAATATCTGTTCGGCCTGGCGATTCCAGCCGTTGATAAAACCATCGGCATCCATCTGCACCAAGGCATCCAAAGCAGTATCGACAATACTACGGATGCGGATCTCGTCCTCGCGCCTCGCGGTTAACAGCGCAGCAAAGCCATCGGCCATTTCGTTAAAACTCTCCGCAACCTGTCCGATTTCATCACGCATGGTTAACGGCATTCTTTGCTGAAAATCGCCGCCGGAAAACGCTTTTGCGGTTTTCGCCAGCCTTTCCACGTATTGGCTAACCGCAAGATGGGCGCCAATCGCAAAATAAATTATCAGCATAAATATAAAACCGGGGATGCCTATGCTCAGCGCTAGCGTCGTTTTCGCCGCACCAATTCTAGCCTCGATCAGTTGTTCGGCTGCCGGAATAAAGCTGTCGTAAATCTCGGAATAAGCGGCATCCAGCGCTATCGTAACGGTCGAATAAAAGTATTCCGGATTGATGGAGAATTTTTCCTGAACAATATCGGCAATTACATGCTGAGTAATCAGACTGGCTGCATTGACAATATTTTCCCTGGTGTTGGCTAGTATCGGGTGCAGTTCCGGTTTATAGCGTTTAAAGTCATGAGTCGTTTCTTCAATGACCCTGATGCCGGATTCGATTCTGTCCTTAATCAGGTAAATTTCGATTTTTTCCTGATCGTTAATCTGCTTTTTGGTCAGTACCCCAATGCCATAAGCGCGCAACTGCGCAACCCCTTCCAAAGCCTTTGGCATTTGTTCGGTTACCAGCATGATCAGATGGTAGGAATCCAGATTGGAGTCGGTGAACAACAAGGATTCCTCGCCAATCAGTTCCTCTAAATCCAATAACTTCTCTACCAAACGGCTGTGTAAGCGGTAGCTTTCTTGAATGCTTAGATTGGCAGCGTTTTGCCGGAGTTGTTCCCAATCGTTTTTTATATCCGCGTATGCAGCAGCGGTCAACGAATCCGCCGCCAGTGTTTGCCCCAAAGCCGATAAGGCCGCAGCGACTTTGGTTTCCGATATGTCACGTTTATCGCGCAAACTTTCTATGCCGCCAAGCACCGCTACGGTAATGCCCCGATGCTGCTGCACAAATTGCATGGTCTGCGTAATATGCTTGATTTGTAACAGTCCTTGCAGCTCGCGCTCTGAATCCAGTATCACCCGGTTCAGACTTTGATACAGGCCGTAAAACACCACGGCAACCGCCAGCAGCGACAGAAAACCTATCACCACAAACTTCTTGCTGAAACTTAATCGATTCATCAGCGCCACGGCGGGCGAAAACAAAGCTTGCATAGGCAATCCTCGGTGCGAATATTAGATCGGTAGCGATTCAGGCGGGTACTTAGCGGCTATCCTCGGCCGATAGCAGCAAGGCTTTTTGCTTTTCGACAATTTTGTTCAAACGTAAGGCCAGCCGGTTATCGTTCTCGAACAGGTTGTCCATCTGCGAAGTGAGTTCGTCCACGTAACCGTGCAGCAAAAACTCCTGGCTATCGGTCAACCCCAAATGAATAAAGGCGCTTTCCATGTTCATTTTGTGCTGTTCCGCTAAATTCACCATCTGCGAGTGATTGCTTTGTTGATTGGCCTCGATCTCGATCAATAAATCGGTCAATTCTTTCACGCCTTCCAGGCGGGCATTCGCTTCCTGTAGACGTTGTTGTTCGCTAATCATGGCTTCGACGCGGGCACCGGCACCTTCGGCAAGTATCGCCAGATGATCGCGCAATCGGCCAATCGCATCCGGATCGTCGGTATCCAAGCCGGTCACCAATAGCGTCACATGCGGAAAATTAAACACCAAGCGATCACCGGCCTGATAAATTCGGCCCAGCTTGGCCACGTAGGTAAGGATGGAGGCTTCGAGCGGAGTACAGATTGTTTCCGGACTAAAGTCGTATTCGCTGGCGGTATCGGTCAATTTCACCAAACCGTTTAGATCGTATTGCTGTAAGGTCTCGATTAACAAACTACCCAATTGCTGAAACGTATTGCATTGAAACGATGAGCGTAAGAACTGCAACACCGTGCCGGTTTCGCCCAAACTGGACATAGCGGTGAATGCGGTTTTTTGCGCATAAGACAGTTGCGATTGCAATTGCCGTTTTTGCTGCTCGGCTTCGATAGCCAAATCGACCTTACGCAGCAATACGTCTTTTTTGGCGTTTTTCGGAATAAAATCGTTACCGCCGGCATCGAACGCGGTCAGCAAAATCTCCAGATCGTCGTGTGCGGAAACAAACATGACCTGCACATCGTCATTCCCGTCGGCGCGAATCTGCCGACAAACCTCGATACCGCTGAGGCCCGGCATTTCGATATCCAGCAAAATCAGATTGGGGGCCAAATCCATCGCCGCCAAACATTCCTCGCCATTGGCAAACTCGTGGAGTTGATAGTCATGCCCCTGCAATTGGTCGGTTATGACCAAACGCAACAGAGCATCGTCATCCACTACAAAAATACAGAATGGTTTTTCGGGCATGATATTTCCTGGGTTCCTGGAATTGCGGGTGAGGCGATAGAGTGTGCCAAATAAGCATAGCGGTCCGGGCCAAAATTGCCCGACCGCTTACTTAAACCATCTTAACAGCCGCAGCGAACATTCATGCCGGCGGCCGGGCAGAACTGTGACGGCCGCATCGGTTGTGAGAATAACCTTGTGATAAGGAGCCACAAATACCTGATCACCAGCCAGGCATTGGCTTATACCACGCGAATCAGGTGCCATGCGCATTGGCAATAGCCAACGCCGCCCAATCGAAGGCTGGGCCTATATCCCATTTATCGCTACGAAAATTCACATGACTGGCGATGCCGGAATAGCTCTGAAAAAAATCCAGATCGCGTTCAAATTGCTTGGCTTTGGGAGGCAAGGTTTTCGGTATGGAAAATCGCCCACATAAATCGTTCAGCAACAAGCGAATCGCTTCTACCTGCTGCGCTGGAAAGGTAGCGAAATACTGCTCGCCCCTATAGCTGGTTTGCATATATTTATCGGCTTGGGTTTTGTCACAGTATTTAGTACCGAATAACTCGGTTTGGCCCCGACGCGGCGGCCACCAATTCAAGACCTCCGGATTATCCGCCGCCGGCCGCAATGGCCCCACATTGGCAATTTCTATCGCTATTGAGCGTTGATCCAGTCGGCCGTTAAATCCCTTCACCCCCAGATGATAAGCCCACTGCGTCGGATCGAACACTTCATAGACCGTGCCGTCGACATCGACCAGATAGGCTGCGGCAATATGTTGCGTATCGCCGATCCAGGTATCGAACGCCGACTTGGCTGACGAACCCGCCGTGAAGTGCAAAACAATCAGATCTTTTTTCGGCCTCTCGGTAAAAAACTGCCCGGCCGGCAAGCGGAACCGGGAGCGATTGATCGCCAAAGTAGCCGCAACGTCGGTGGGTGGGTCACCGAGCACCATAGTATCGGTACTCGCCTCGCTTTCGTTCGGCGTTACCAACACTCGCGGATTAGGTCGATCTGTGGCCCCTGCCCAGAAAAAACAACCATCCTTATCCTGATACCAATAGCCGTTGCCGGATACCATATCCCCTGCCGTAAAGCTGACGACCTCGACTTTACTGCCGGCATCCAAGACGCGCAGCACCGGTGCGCTGACAGACGCGCGACTGCGGAGATTTACTTTACTCAGCAAGCCGATTTGCTTGCCGGCCACCAAATCGGCTGCCGGATCGGGCAACGCAGCTGCAATCAGCTTGGCAATATCGACGCCGGAACCGGGGCAGTTTACCGAGGCACGAATCGCGCTATGCGACAACACATGATCCGCATCGACGGTGATATGCCAGCGGTCGGCAATCTCACGGAGCAATTTCGAGCATGCTGCTAATTGCGTGGCCGTAGGCGGGCCAAGCACCGACACTTCTAAGGCAACACCAATCGAGAAAAAATTGGGATTGGTGTTGTGCCGCTGCTTGATAAATTCGGCGGCCGGATTGACCACCAAACCGGCATGAAATGCCGTGTCGGCTTCCTGGACGTATTGATGAATCTCGCCGTTGTAGCCGATGGCGTAATGCATGGACTGTAAAGCCCCCGGCTTGTTGTAGCGCATACTGGCATCTGCCAGACTGCCATCCGCAGAATGCAGAACAATGACTTCCGGTTTGAAGCCAGCCGGGCGACCAACCCGAAAATTACCCTGTGCGCAGCCTATCCATTGCTTGTCCATAAAGCCTCCTCAACCCTGCGCCTTCAGATCGCCGCGCTCGCCCTGCAATGGATTGGAGGCTGGCGGAGTATCCGGGTTTTGCGGATCGCCACCGCCCACGGCCTGCGTGGTTTGGCGAATAGCTTTCTGCTCGTCATCCTTGCGTGCGAGGCCGGAGCGCAATTGCACCAGCTTACTCAAGGCGTTATACCAAAACGGCCCACCCAAACTGAGCAGAAAGATCGACAAGATCAAACCGGGAATACTCACCAGCTTCCAATGCTTGCACCAGTTTTCCCGGTCAATGGGCAGGCTGATCAAGCCCTGTTCCGCTAAAAAATTAAGATAATACTTTTGCTTTTCCAGATCGATGCGTTCGTTGGCTTTAACAGTGTCTGCCGCCGGCACCTCTGCATCCTGCCCTCCGGTAACTTTGCCATCGGCCGATTGAATCGCATCCTTAATTTGCGGATCTTCCGTCAGTTTGGGCGCCAATTCCACGAAGGCCGTGCGCATTTGTTCGTCCATGGACAAGCGGTTGATCAAATTCACCGTGTCCAACTGCAAGACGATGGCTACCATGGCGGCGCTGATCACGCTAACCACGCGAGTGGTGGCGGTAAACCTGACGCTGACGCGATCGATCAAATGGTCGAAATTCAAACAAATTATCGCCAAAAATTCGCTGGTGGCCTCCTGTAACAGTGCGTTGGCCTCACGCACGTCATGCGCCAGTTCCGGATTGGATTTTTCAAACTCCAGCGCCAGCATCCGGGTGTTTTTCAAGGTAGCGGCCGGATCTTCGATGCCGTTGTCGTGCAGCACCGTTTTCAATTTATCCAGTAGATAGATTTGCTCGGCGACGACTTTCTCCAATTTGTGATACTGCTGCTTTTTCGGTTCGGCCTTGGCTTTCTTGATCTTGGCAAGCAAGCTTTCAATACCCAAGCGCTTAAAAAACAGCGGACATTCCAGGAGTTTGCTTTCCAATGCGTCCGTAGCTTGGCCGACGTTGATGGTTTTATTCGCCAGCCTGGCTTTGATCTGTTCGAATTCGGTTTTGATCGACACGTCATAGCCAGCTGCCAAATCCAGCAAAATCTTGATGAACTCTTCGCGATGGATTACTTCGCCAAACTGAAAAAACTGCAACCACTCCGGCAAACGGCAGCGACAGCGGCCGCCGATGGTTCGTTGCGTAAGCGTTAACGCGGCAATGGCCTCTGCCTCGGTTCGGGAAAAACGGGCATCCAGCAATTCCAGCAAATCGGCTAGGCCGGTACGCAGATTGCGGCCGCGGCTGGCCATTAAATTCAGGATTCCCTGGCTGATTAAGGTCACCGCCATGCTGACGATCAACATCACTACCGACAAACCCAGTAACACATCCAGTGACTTCAACATCGTTATTCTCCTTTGGAAAACCGTTGCGGCTGAATGAATCTAACATCCCTGCAAAGGCAGCGTCCAGGCTTTTGGTTTTTTACCACTTCCCACCGCCGTGGAAACTCAAACGCCAGTCTCCACGGCCAAGCGCTCCATCAAATAACACAAACAATCCTGGCGGATCACCCGCTCGTCCAGCGTTAGCATCGACGGCATCGTCGGCCGAATAATTTGCACTTGGCCATCCGCAACGGTCAGGAATTGCTCGGTAACCGGCTTACCGTCGTTGTCTTTGGCGATCAAGGGCATCAGCGCGGAATCGGTTGTACCCAATACTGTACCGGCGGAAATTTCAGTGAAATTCAGGCTTTCCAGTTCCGGATCAAGACGTAGATCGACCGTAGCGTCGCTAAAACTATAACTGACCTCTTCGGCAACCGTGACTTGCGCCACCGTGTGATAAATATCAACGTCCTGCTTCGCAATCGGCTGAACCGGAAACTCGTGCAAATGCAGGCAACTGTCCAAAAACTGAAAGGCGTGTTCGGTGCCGTGCGGCTGACCGGGCCGGCCGCATTCTAAAGTCACCGCCGGACAAAACTCGGCGAACGCGCTGGACTGTGTACCCTTGGGATGGGTGAAATACACCAACAAGCGGCCGAACAACGCACCGAGATGCAGAAAATCCTTATCCAATTTATTGATGCAGGCGTAATGCGGATTCAGTCCGGTGTTGTTATGCACATCAACACTGGCAAACACGCCGCGCCGGCGCATGATCTCGCAAATCTGCTCCGCCCAAACCGTCTCCGGCGACTCGGGTAACGCAGTACCGGGCCAGATGCGGTTGAAATCCGGCTGGCCGTCAAGCCGTCTAAGGTTAAAACGTGCAGCCTGGGTATTGCCGAAAAACAAGGTCAAGCCGCGCGGCAAGCTTTGGCCGTGATATTTTTGCAACAGCTTTTGCATAGCCAGGAAGCCGGTGGATTCGTTGCCGTGCAGCAGGACCGAGACGAACAGGGTCTCGGGGCGTTTACCGGAGAGGTGGAATAAGGTCGGCCCAGGTATTAACGTATGCAGGGCTCCGACAGCAATGTCTAGCAGGCCGTCGGGGAGGCTTTTGAATTGTTTTAGTGTGTGGGCAGCAGGTAGTAGCGGTTGCATAGGTAATTGTTTGCGCTCAACTTTCAAGTTTGCATTACAGCACCAACATGCCCAAATATTCGGCTACTATCAATTGCCAGGCAAATTTACGACTAATATGTGCTGGGATGAATTTAGCATTTCCACTAATACTCATAATTGCAGGGCAAACGCTATGTTGTCGATTCCGTTCGTGGTGAGTTTATCGAACCATGAGCTTAATCAGCTTGTTCGGAGTTACCCTAGAATCGTTGCAACCGTTACCTGCGATTCACTATTTGCAACCGATTTTCCCGTGTCATTTGCTTCGATCATGACATCGTCTATGTCCACAGCTTGTTCAGCAACCAAACAGACTTTGACATACTCTTCTTTGGACATACAAACGGAATAATTGACACACTTTCGGACCTGGAGTAGTTTCTAGCTTAGTAATACAAAGGTTATTTGCTTAAAGCAAAGCAACATAAATCACGCATAGGGCAAAACCATGATCAGACAATATCTCACCACCTTACTATTTGTAGCAATTTTCGCTTCAAACAGTGTTTTGGCAAGCACGATTTTAAGTGGCACGATGACGGTAGACGACGCTTTTTCTGTTTACGTTAGCACGTCTGAATCCAGTCAAGGCGAGTTTTTGATCTCAGGAGATTACTGGCCAATAACCCGTTCTTTCAATTTCGCATTGGAACCAAGTCAGACTTACTATCTTCATGTTGTAGCACAAGATGTTTACGGCTCCCCAAGTGGTTTTCTAGGGAGCTTTAACTTATCTGACTCGACCCACACGTTCTCGAACGGGACACAATCACTATCGACGAACTCGAATAACTGGTTTGTGAATACAACGGGCTTTGGCGCCCCATACTTTTCACCCACCGCTTTTGACAGCCAGACCGCACTTTCGACCTGGGGGACTTTACCGGGCATCGATCAATCGGCGGATTGGATATGGTCAGGATCATACGGAACAACTGGTATCGCTTACTTTTCGACAGTGATTGCCCCAGTGCCCATCCCTTCCGCATTCTGGTTATTCTTTACTGGAACACTTTGTTTGAACCGCATTTATCGACGCGCTTTCCTTAACTAATTTTCATCACCTCGTTTGGCGGGACACGCTAACGGTTCCGCCAAACGATGATCGACCAATCTGCGGATCGCCTGACGGCAGTCGCCTACAATCGCCAAACCGCTACAGCCTCCTCGCTCCGCTGCCGCTGCAAATAAACCCGCGTCAGCTCCACAAATTCGCCCGGATTATTCTTGATAAACCGCCGCTGCCACTGGCTACCGGTTTGCTGGCTGGCGAGGCGCAGGCGAACCACATCCAAATAATTATCTCGGTCGGCGCTACTGATACCCAAAGCCTGCAATCCCAGAGCGGCACGCGGCAATAGCTCCTGCTCGATCAGCGCCGCCAACCGCAGTTTATGTTCACCAAACCAAACAATATGGCTATCCAAACCGTGCCGCGCGGCTTGATAAAAATTATCCTTAGCTTGGGCAAAGGATAACTCCGCCCTGCCCGCCTGACGTTCGTTGGCCAGATTTTTAACCAACCCGTAATAAAACGCGGCATTGGCGATCATGTCCAACACCGTAGGCCCGGCGGCCGGGGTGCGGTGTTCGATGCGGATATGCGGGGTACCGTCGGCGTCGAAACCGACCAGCGGCCGATTCCAGCGCCAGATCGTACCGTTGTGTAAGCGTAAGTGCTGAAACGCTTCCGGTGCGTCATCAAAATATTCAGGCAGTAGTATCGGAAAATGCTGCTGGTTTTCGACAAAGCATTCCAGTATCGACTGCCGGGCAAAATCGGAACCAAAACTAACCCGGTGCAACGGCCCATCGGCGGCGCCGGCATAGCCGCCGGTGGCAATAGCCTGCTCGAACAAAGGGATGCGGGTTTCGGCCCACAGATCTTTGCCAAATAAAAATGGCGCATTCGCGCCCAAAGCCACCATCGCCGCCGAGGCGATGATAGAAGCGTTGTAAACATGATGGGCTATGCTCAACGGACATTGGATGTGCAATTGAAACGAGGTAGTGGCGGCTTCCAGCATCACGTCGTGATGCTCCACTTTCAAATGCTCGTGGCCGCAAATATCCAGCACGATAGGCCGTCCCCGGCAGCGCAAAATTTGTTGGTTCAAGGCCCGGTAGCGGTTCATATCGGACATATTGCCCAAGTGCAGATCGCTTTGTTGCAGAGTCGGCAGGGTACCTATCGTCAACAGATTCAAATCCATTTGCCGGGCATGCTGTTCGGCTTGGCGCCAGGTGCTTTGCAAATCGCTGTGCATACGACTGAACGCATCGCCGGTCAAAGGCAATGGCGGCGTGTTGAGTTCGATATTGAATTTGGCCAGTTCCGGCCCAGCCATGGGATGGGCAAAAGATTGCAGGTAGGCATGATTGGCTGGCGCCGGTTGCATGTTGTCGTTCAGCAGCCAGGCTTCGATTTCAAAGCCAGCCACCGGCGCGGCTTCCGAGCAGGCTCGGCTTTTAATCAGTCTAGCGAGTAACTCGGTTTCTGTGGATAGGCGTTCCCGAAAGCGCTGAAAATCGGCATCCTGATAGACTGCGGCATGAATTTCTTGACCCATGACATGTGCGCTCGTAATCCGGCGGAACAGGTTGAAATAGTAAGATCGTTAAAGGTAAAGCATGAATTTAGTCCAGCCAAGCGGATTGTTGAGCTGCCGATGTTAGGAAACTAAATTTAAATATCGGCAACTGCCATCCTCAACCACCGCTCCAACACCTTACAAACATAGGTTTGTTCGGCATCATTCAACTCCCTGCCCTGCGGAATTTTATGCCATTTTTCCAGACATCCCCGGCAGCAGCAGGCGGTGGCGTGTTGCGCGACAAACACCGGATGGCCGCGAAACGGGGTTTGTTTACCGTCGTTGTGCGGCTCGGCGGCGGCCAGACGTTTGGCGACAAAGTCACGGGCATGGCTTAATACTGTTTCCAAGCCTTTGTTGCGCAAGTAATCCAAGTCCTTGCCGTTCAGACGAAACTGGCTGCGAAACTTGGACTTAGCCAAGCCGGCAAACAGTTCGTCCAAATCCCGCACGGCTTTAAGGCTATCTCAACACGCCGGCGGACGGAGTGTAACTGTCCAACACATGAATGTAATTAGCGCGCTCATATGCACTGGGGTCGATGGCATGTTGCTGGCTGACGCTACCTTTTAACTGACTGACGGAGTCGTATTCGTGTTCGATCAGCCATTGCTCCAGTTCCGCGCGAATCTCGCCGAGTTTGCCTACGCCCTGCGCCAGCAATACGCTGCACAAATGCACGACGTCGGCACCCGCCAACAAGGCTTTGATCACATCCGCACTGTGATGAAAACCACCGGTCACCGCCAGCGACATTTTTACCCGCCCATACAGCAAAGCGGTCCAGCGGATGCGCAACAACGCTTCGGCTTGGGTGGACAACTGCAATTTCGGCACGACTTCCAAGGTTTCCAGATCGATATCCGGCTGATAAAACCGGTTGAATATCGCAATGCCGTCAGCACCAGCAGCTTCCAGGCGTTGGGCGAAATGAATCGGCGAACTGAATTGCGGACCGAGTTTTAAGGTCAATGGCAAACTGACCCGGCTTTTCAACTCGCGCAAAATATCCAGATAGCGGTTTTCCACCGTTTCGCTGCTTTCATCGGCATTGGCCGCCAGATGGTAGATATTCAGTTCTAGCGCATCGGCCCCGGCTTGTTGCAAGGCTTGGCCGTATTCGATCCAGCCGCCCTGGGAAATGCCGTTCAGGCTGGCGATCACCGGAATACTCAAGCTGCTTTTCAGGCGTTGCAGATGTTCCAGATATTGCTCTTGATAAGTCAGAATCTGGTCCGGTACCGGATGAAAGGATTCGGCTTCACCGTAACCAATGCCCTGCCCGTAAAAAAATCGCTCCATCTGCTGTTGCTCTGCTTCGATTTTTTCTTCAAACAAGGAAGACATGACGATGGCCGCCGCGCCGGCATCTTCCAGGCGCCGGGCACTATCCAAGTCCTTGCTCAGCGGTGACGCCGACGGTACCAGGGGATGCGCCAGTTTCAGGCCCAAATAATTTGTCGTTAAATCAACCATGTTGGCTCTCCTGGGCAAGATCGGCTTTCAGTGCGGCTTTGGCGGCCGCGACACTGGTGGCATCGCTCCATTCCAGCGCGGCCAGTTGTTGATAATAGCGGTAGCGGTTTTTCACATCCTGCTGCGCCTGTTTCAAAAATGCTTCAGCGTGATCGGGATGACTTTGCCAGAGCATGCTGAAGCGGGTTTCGCTCATCACGAACTCGCGTAGCGGCACCGACGGTTCCGCGGAATCCAGTTGCATCGGATTCTTGCCTTGCTGAATGCGGCCGGGATTGAATCTAAACAAAGGCCAATGCCCGCTTTTTACCGCCAGATTTTGCTGTCTATGATTATTGGACAAATCCACACCATGGGCAATACAAGGCGCGTAAGCGATGATGATGGACGGACCATTGTGGGCTTCGGCTTCCAGGAAGGCATTCAGGGTTTGCGTGTCCTTGCCGGCGTAGGCCACATGGGCGACATACACATTACCGTAATCCATGGCCAGCAAAGCCAGATCTTTTTTCGCGGTAGCCTTACCACCGGCCGCAAATTTAGCCACCGCACCCAGCGGTGTAGATTTGGAGGTCTGACCGCCGGTGTTGGAATACACTTCCGTATCCAACACCAGGATATTGACGTTACGGCCGCTAGCCAATACATGATCCAGACCGCCATAACCAATATCGTAAGCCCAACCGTCGCCGCCGATGATCCAAACGCTTTTCTTGCACAGATAATCGGCTAACGGTAACAAGGCCTGCGCAGCCGGTTGCTTCAGCGAGGGTAAATGCTGCTTCAACTCGGCCACACGTTGGCGTTGCTCGTAAAGGCCGGCTTCATCGGCTTGGTCGGCTTGTAAAATCGCATCGACCAATTCGCCGCCCAAGGTTTCCCGTAGCGATACCAGTAATTCGGCCGCATGCTCGGCTTGTTTATCGATTGCCACCCGCATGCCCAAACCGAACTCAGCGTTGTCCTCGAACAAGGAATTATTCCAGGCCGGCCCCCGGCCTTCCGGGTTTTTGGTCCAGGGCGTGGTCGGCAAGTTGCCGCCGTATATCGACGAGCAACCGGTGGCATTGGCTACCACCATGCGATCTCCGAACAGCTGCGATGCCAATTTCACATACGGGGTTTCACCGCAACCGACACAGGCGCCGGAGAATTCGAACAAAGGCTGTAACACCATCGAGCCTTTGATGGTGTTGGTTTTTAGCAAGCGGCGGTCATATTCCGGCAAGGACAAGAAGTAATCCCAGTTTTGGCTTTCCGGTTCGCGCAGCGGCGCTTGCGGTTGCATATTCAAAGCCTTGCGACTAGCGTTGGATTTATCGCGGATCGGACAAATATCCACGCACAAACCGCAGCCGGTGCAGTCTTCCGGCGCCACCTGATAACTGATCGACAGGCCGGCAGGAAAATCTTTACCCAGCATCGCCGCGTGCTTGAAGGTTTCGGGCGCATTGCTCAAGGCTTCGTTGGGCACGATTTTGCTGCGGATCGCCGCGTGCGGACAAACCATCGGGCATTTGCCACACTGGGTGCACAAATCGGTTTCCCAGACCGGAATCTCCAGCGCCAGATTGCGTTTTTCGTAGGCAGCGGTGCCGGTCGGGAAGGTGCCATCTACAGGCATTGCACTGACCGGCAAGGCATCGCCACGGCCAGCGATGATTTCACCGGTGACGCGACGAATAAATTCGGGTGCGCTATCGGCAATCAACGCGGCAATATCGAAACCGCTGTCGGCTTGCTTGGGTAAGGGCACATGGCGTAAGCCAGCCAAAGTTTCGTCGATGGCTTTGAAGTTTAAATCGACAATGCGCTGGCCTTTTTTGCCATAGGTTTTTTCGACGGCATGTTTAATCGCGGCAATGGCTTGCTCCTGCGGCAACACCCCGGAAATCGCAAAAAAACAAGTCTGCATGATGGTGTTGATGCGTTTGCCCATACCGGATTTTTCCGCTACCGCGTTGCCATCGATCAGATAAAACCTAATTTTCTTATCCAGCATTTGCTGCTGCATCTTGCGCGGCAAGGTTTCCCAAACTTCATCAGGCGACGCCGGACTATTCAATAGAAACACCGCTTTGTCGGCGGCGTTGGCCAGCATGTCATAGCGTTCCAGAAACACGGTTTGATGACAGCCGATGAATTGCGCGTCGTTCTCACCGATCAAATACGTGGAGCGAATCGGCTTCGGCCCAAAGCGCAGATGCGACACGGTAATTGCCCCGGACTTTTTCGAGTCGTACACAAAATAACCCTGGGCGTATAAATCGGTTTCTTCGCCGATGATTTTGATGGTGTTTTTGTTCGCACCCACCGTACCGTCGCTACCCAACCCGTAAAACATGGCTTGAAAGGTTTGATCGTGGGTATCGGTGCGATAAGCCGCATCCCAATTTAAACTGGTGTGGCTGACGTCATCGTGAATGCCAACCGTGAAGTGATTCTTCGGTTTATCGTTTTTCAGTTCGTCGTAAACCGCTTTAATCATGCCCGGCGTGAACTCCTTGGACGACAAACCGTAACGGCCGCCCACCACTTTGGGCAGGGTGGTAAATTTTTCGCCGTCGCTGAAGGCTTGCGCGACCGCGCCCAACACGTCTTTATATAAAGGCTCCCCGTCAGAACCCGGTTCCTTGGTGCGATCCAATACCGCGATTTTTTGGCAGCTGGCCGGCAAGGCTTCGATTAAACGCTCCGGCGCGAACGGCCGGAATAAGCGCACTTTCAACAATCCAACCGCTTCGCCCTGGCGATTCAGGTAGTCCAGGGTTTCTTCCACCGCCTCAGCGCCGGAGCCCATAATTACTATAACCCGCTCGGCTTGCGGTGAGCCAACGTATTCGAACAGCCGGTATTGACGGCCAGTCAAACCGGCCAGCCGGTCCATGGTTTGTTGCGCAATCTCCGGCAACGCAGCGTAGTAAGGGTTGACCGATTCCCGGCCCTGGAAATACACATCCGGATTTTGCGCAGTACCGCGCAGCACCGGATTATCCGGAGTCAAAGCTCGGCCGCGATGCTCGCTAACCCAGTTGTCGTCTATCATCGCCCGGATGACGCCGTCGTCAATCTCGACAATTTTAGCGACCTCGTGCGAGGTGCGGAAACCATCGAAAAAATGCATGAACGGTATGCGGCTTTGTAAGGCTACTGCATGAGCCACCAGCGCCAAATCCTGCACCTCTTGCGGCGAGTTGGAGCACAACATGGCGTAGCCGGTCATTCGCGCCGACATCACATCGCTGTGATCGCCGAAGATAGACAAGCCCTGGCAAGCCAGCGAGCGGGCGGCAATATGAAACACGGTAGGGCTAAGTTCGCCGGCGATTTTATACATATTCGGCAGCATCAACAGCAAGCCTTGCGAGGCGGTGAAGGTGGTAGCCAAAGTGCCGGCTTGCAGCGCGCCATGAATGGTGCCAGCCGCGCCGGCCTCGCTTTGCAGTTCGACCACGCGGGGCACAGTACCCCAAAGATTGGGTTGATCGCGAGACGCCCATTCGTCAGCCCATTCACCCATCGCCGAGGACGGGGTGATGGGGTAAATCGCAATCACTTCATTGAGTTTATAGGCAATACCGGCCGCAGCCTGATTGCCGTCGATGGTGAGGGTTTGCTTTTGCATGGAATAACCTTTTCAGGAAATAAAACGGGGGAGCCGCCGGGCAAGTGCCGGCGGCTGTTTTTCTAAGATGCTCTAAGCATAGTCAAAAATGCCTGACTAATTTTTAGTCAATTTAAAGATGTCCCAAACAGGACGGGCGATTGGCTGGTTTGCTCACGATTTGATCACAAGTTTATCCACAACTTCTGTGTATAACTGTACTTTTGGACAATGGCTGCCTGCGAAAACAATAGCCCCTAACCCATAAATTCAAGCTTGTTAATCCTCCCCCGGCAGCTTATCGGCCACCTAAAACTCGCAGTTCCTTAGTTTATTCAGACCAGTCGTCGCGCAGTACGATAGGCATCACTTTATCTTCAACTTCAATCACTGCCTTATTTAACACCACCAATTGTTTGTCCTCGACGAACTGCACACCCAACATATAAAAAATCGGCCCCCAAAACGGGTTGATCATCAAGCCACCAAGTATGCTTTTCCCGGTGCGTTGCAAATTTTTTAATGGGTTAAAAGCGACAGCCAGCGTTTGCTGGGGATGCTCGGCAAATACGTCCGTTATCGGCTTAAACGTGTGTTTATCCCGGCTTTCCAGCTCCGCCAAGGAAACCGAAAGCTTACGAGCCATTTTGTAAAAATGCAGACGCGCCGCGGTGGCCGATACCGCAAAGGCAATCGCCATCAGCGGTAACAGAATACTGGGCGGCAACAAGGGGGCGAAAGCCGGCGCCAGCAACACCAAACCATAACCCAACATCACCGTATCTTCACCGCGTTCGACATCGCGGTCCAGATTTTTAACGATAGCAACCACTTGATTGCCGGACTGATCCAAATAACCTTTGTCTTGAGCCATATTCGTCTCCTTCAGGTTGAATGTGCAGGGTCTTGATTAGATGCCTGCGGATAAAAAAAGTCAACTGCCAAACCGATGCCGTACTTAATACACTACGGCTCGCCAACACCCCACTTTGCTTGCAGATAATCGCGGCGCGTATCGAAAATACGCTGCAACTTATCGCCGATAAACCCTTGCAGCAATTGCCCCAGCCAGCCCCAGGGCATCGTATAAAACACGATGTCTTCCAATACGACGCCCTCTTCGCAATTGCTTAGGCAAACCTCATGGCTCCAGAATCCGAAAGGACCGACCGCTTGTTGATAGACAAACCGATTAGGCTCATCGCAGTGACTGACTTCCGATAACCAGGACATGGGCACGCCAAACACAGCCTTCATCCGATATCGGATCAGCAAGCCCGGGTAAATATCCTCAGGCACCGGCGAAGTAATATCGACATGAAAAAACTCAGGCGTAATTTGATTTAGATAGTGCGGAGAGGAGAAGAAATCCCACGCCTGCTGCTGACTGAGCGCCAAGCGCTGCTGCCGGTGGATGTGATAAATTTTCATAATATTTGCGGATGACGATGCCGAACTACTGCGATAGTCAGCAATCTACCGTAAATTTTTTTTTGCGGTAGTGCTGCTTATGCAGCGCAGTCACGCGGATGCACAAGCCGGAAATCAACTCGCCCGCAGGTGAAACCAGATGTCGGATAAACCCAAACAAATCCAAGATTATCGAATCTTGCCGCTTTCTTCCTTGATTTCCGCGATTAGATCGCCGAGGTTTTCGCGCTGTCTCAGCACGAAATTCCGGCTTTCCTCGGCGGTGCGACCACCCAGCACGATGATGTCTTTGCGATGTTTATGCGCCAGATACCCCGCCAGCAAACCACCTGAGAATAAAGCGAGCGGGTGGCGGATCAGCGCTCGCGTGATGCTTTTGCTGGCGTGCGTCAACCCGGAAATAACGATGCCCATCACCACACCTTTGACCAGAATCTCGCCATTGGTTGGCGGCGCCATTCTGCCTTTCTTGCCTTTGCGCGTCGGCGACTTCTTAACTTTCTCGGCCACAGCTTGGTTTACTATTTTCGCTTGCGTCATATCCCTGTCTCCTGAAAATCAACACGCCAACTAACAGCATAATCCAAAACTGGCAAAACTGAATCCTGTTAACCGCCGCCGGCACTATTCACAGTTTTACTGACTAACTGCTGTTTAGCGCCCGGATCGGCTGCTTTGCTCAAAGCAGTCTGCAACAATTCATCTTGACCATAAATGTCCGGGTAAAAGCGCGGTTTATCATCAAGACCCACAAAAACAGTGGTATAAAAAAATAACACCGGTATCGATTTTTTCAGAGTGACTCGCTGGGTTTTAGGCCCGGCCATGGCCTGCTGTATGGTTTGCTGATCCCACTCGCTTTGGTCGCCGAGCACAAATTCCGCCAGCTTTCCAGCTTCCGCCACTCTAACGCAGCCGTGGCTGAGATCGCGGCGATCCCGGTTAAACGCCGCTTTGCCCGGCGTATCATGCAAATACACATCGGCCTTGTTCGGGAAAATAAATTTCACCCGCCCCAAGGGATTGTTACTGCCGGGGCGTTGTCTGGCGCGCACCCGACCACTCTTGATTTCGTCGACAATGCTGTCTTGATTTTCGTCGTCGTCTTCGTCGTCGGCATAGCGTCCTACCAATTCAATATCCTGACTGGTCAGAAACTCTTCATCGCTCAATAGTTTCGGCAGCATTTCCTTATCCATGATGCTTTTCGGAATGTTCCAATACGGCATGAACTCCAGATATTTCATGTCTTCCCAGAGCACCGGGGTCTGGTTCTTTTCAGCCTTGCCGACTATCACTTTCATGGTCAAGGGCTGTTGATCGTCGCGAGAATTGAAGGCCCATAACTGAAACGCCGGGATGTTTACAAAAATCCTCGGCCCTTCCGGCAACTCCGGCATCCAACGCCAACGCTCCATGGCTAATTCGAGCATGGCAATTTTATCGGCCGGCGTTTGATTCAATAAGGCCAGGGTTTGTTTGCCAATCACCCCGTCGGCTTTTAAGCCTTGCTGTTGCTGCAAGCGTTTCACCGCTTCCGTCGCCACTGCGTCGTAGAGCGTCTCCGTGTTGCCGGCACCTACGACGTCTTCCGCTTTCAGTTCACCCAAATCCAGCAAACGCCGGCGCAACTCGGGCAATTGCGCGTCTTGCTCGCCGGGGCGCAGCGATTTTGCCAAAAGCAGTTTTGGCTTCTGCGCGGCGGTATTTTGTTGACGATAAGCAGCCAACAAAGTCTTTAATTGCTGATATTGCTTGAATTTGGGTGCCAGCGCCGCCGGCAGTTCGGCAAGCGTTTGTTGTTGAATATGTTGATTCAGCAATACAGCGACATCGCTTGCCGATTTGGCGGCAAACTGTGCGGGATAATCGAAGTCGCGCGGATCGACCCGGCCGACATGCAGATCACGCGCGAAAT
This sequence comes from Methylomonas sp. 2F7, assembly GCF_057126975.1. Lineage (NCBI taxonomy): Bacteria > Pseudomonadati > Pseudomonadota > Gammaproteobacteria > Methylococcales > Methylococcaceae > Methylomonas > Methylomonas sp. 2F7. The sequence goes on along the minus strand of NZ_CP195203.1, from coordinate 1,307,586 downwards.
GAACCAGCGCTATCGACAAGGCCATGTCGTAAGAGACCAACTCCGTCGTCGCATTTTTCGGTAGTGTAACGGCCTGTTGTAAGTAGCCGCGCAAACGCTCGACTTCGTATGTATCCGGATTCAAACCATCGGCCTTGGCATTGCTTAGCAGACTCAAAGCGTCTTCGCGATTTTTCGCAGTACGACCTTCACCCAGCCAAATCAGCTGATTGGCATTCATCTGATACAACTGTTTCAACGCGTCGCTATACTGCGAAAAATCCGCTTGCGACAATAAAGGCTGCTGTTTGCTGGCCAGTAATGACTGTATGGCTTGTCCAACAGCAAGCTCTGGGCTTTGGCTGCTGGCGGATTGCGAGAAAAAATACAACAGCATCAGTACCGTCAGCAGGTACGGTGGAGAGTTGCGCCATGTTGTTTGATTACTGCTTGATACGGCTTGCTGCGTCATGATTTTTGCAAGTTCAAATTCGGACAAAGGTTGCCATATTGACAAAATACGCGCTCAAGTTCTAGCAGCGCCGGATAAAAAGGGCTTAATTCCATTGAATTCACCAATCATTGCTGCGCTCTATAAAAATTCGCAGCGATTTCGGTAAACGTGATGCCACGATCATAAAAATACCGTGCGGTGCCTGGTTTCACAAGTTTGGATCCAGCTGTTCAGAAAACTCGGGAGTGTCCCAAATTTTGTGTAAACGGTAGTTTGGTTTAATGGCTAGGGAAGCGATCTTCGAACTGAATACTAAACCGATTCAAAGCGGCTTTCCAATCGTAGACGGGCATGGTCCAATTTTGGCTGATATTGCGCAACGCCAAATAGAGCAGTTTGGACAAGGCGTCATCACTGGGGAAGACCGCGCGGTTTTTCATGATTTTTCTCAGACTTCGATTCACCGATTCGATGGTATTGGTGGTGTAGATCACCTTGCGAATCTCGGGCGGATAGTCAAAAAAAGGGATGATGTGCCCCCAGTTTCGTCGCCAGATAGGGGCGATCGTGGGATAGGTCTCCAGCCAGTTGGCCTCGAATTCGGTCAGCTTTTGCTCGGCTTCCCTCGCCGTTGCGGCTCGATAAATCTGCTTGAGGTCGTCGGCAACCGACTGGCGCCTTTTGTAGCTGACATAGTTGAGGCTATGACGGACCAAGTGGACAATACACAGTTGAACGGCCGCTTTGGGAAACACGGTTTCGATAGCCTCCGGAAATCCCTTCAGACCATCGACACAGGCGATAAAGATGTCGTTGACGCCACGGTTCTTGAGCTCGGTGACCACTTGCAACCAAAATTTGGCGCCTTCGCTTTGGGCAATCCACAGCCCCAGCACTTCTTTGTGGCCGTCCAGATTGACACCGATGGCCAGATAGACGGCCTTGACCCGCACGCTGCCACTATCGCGCACTTTGGTATGCAGACAGTCGAGGTACACAATCGGGTAAATCGGATCCAGCGGGCGGCTTTGCCAGACGCCCACCTCTTCGAGTACCGCGTCGGTCACCGAGGAAATCAAGGTGGGGGATACCTCGGTGCCGTAAAGCTCGAATAAATGGGCTTGGATTTCCCGTACCGTCAGTCCTCGGGCATATAACGAAATGATCTTATCGTCGAAACCGGTCCAGCGCCGTTGATGCTTAGGAATGATCTGCGGTTCGAATTCGCCATGACGGTCGCGGGGAATCTCGATAGGCAAGTCGCCGAAGTCACCTTTCAGCGTTTTCCGGCTTTTGCCGTTTCGGGCATTGCTGCTGGCGTTGGTCACCGCCTCATGCTTACCGTGGCCCAAGTGCGCGGTCATTTCCGCTTCCAGGGCCCGTTCGACTATCGCTTTGGTCAACTGCTTCAGCAGACCATTGGCACCGATCAGGTCCTCGGGTTTTTGATAGTGCGACATCAAGGCGTCGAGTAGGTCATCCGGTATGGCTTTTGATGATACGGTCATGGTTTCCTCCTTGTCAGGATCGGTAGTTTCCTACCTCAGGGCCGTTTACACAAAAATTCTTACACCCTCGAAAACTCCCATCAGCATATCGACTAGCTGACAACTCACAATCTTAAACGCCTGTTTGTAAATTTTTTTTGCCACTTCTGTAGGCATCCGTATAAGAATTTACAGATTTGTGGGCGAGCGTATCGCGCTAGAATAGCGGGCGTAAATCCTGTTTGACCATTAATCCACGCCTATCGTTTTTCATGCATCCCCATCCAGAATCCGAGCAAACACCCAACGCCAAACAGCTAAATAGCGATTGTCGCTGCTCGTCGCTAAATCGCAAAGCGCTGCGCAGCAAACTGAATAGGCTGGACGGAAACGAGGATTTGTATCGGCTGATCGCCGAGGAGCGGCCGAATTTGTTCGCGGAGTCGGCGGTGTTCATTGATCAAGCTTGCCTGCACCAACAATTGGCAATCATCGCCGCACTGGAACGGGTGATTGCGCTGCCGGCGTATCAACAACAGGTACTTCAATACGCACCGGATGCCGCACAGTTTTTAGCAAAAGCTCACGGTGTATTTCTAGGCTACGACTTTCATCTGAGCTCTGACGGCCCGAAACTGATCGAAATCAATTCTAATGCCGGCGGTGCGATGATTAACGCGCTATTGATTCGCGCACAAAACAGCTGTTGCGAAATCGTCGGCAACCAACAGCCCGGCAAACTCAACTTGCCCAGGCAAGATACTCAGCAAGCCGAAACCCTGTTCATGAACATGTTTTACCGGGAATGGCGAGCGGAGCGCGATGTGGCGCCGCTGCGCAGTATTGCCATCGTCGACGATGACCCGCAAAACCAATACATGTGGCCGGAGTTTCTGTTGTTTAAACACTTGTTCGAACAACATAAAATCCAAACTGTAATCTGCGATCCTGGGGCCTTAAGTTATCGAGACGACCGACTCTGGCACGATGATCTGCCAATCGATCTGGTTTATAACCGCTTGACCGACTTTGGCTTGGAATCGTTGGAAACCCAGACTTTGCGGGAAGCCTATCTTGCCGGTGCGGTAGTACTGACGCCGCACCCCAGAAATCATGCGCTATATGCCGATAAAAGGAATCTGGTCTGGCTGGGCAACACTGATTTTCTAAAAGCAATCGGCGTCGATGAGCATACTCGAACACTATTGCGAGAGGGCATCGCTCACACCGTGCTGGTCGATGCGCAAAATGCCGAGCGGTTCTGGTCCGAACGTAAGCAGCTGTTTTTCAAGCCAGCCAGAGGCTACGGCAGCAAAGCGGCGTATCGGGGCGATAAACTGACCCGGCGCGTTTTCGAGGATATTCTGCAACACGATTATGTGGCGCAGACCCTGGTAAAACCCAGCGAACGCCATCTTGATGCCGGCGAATTAAAACTGGATTTGCGCCACTATGTCTATCAAGGCCAAACCCAATTGGTCTGCGCCCGCCTCTACCAAGGCCAAACCACTAACTTTCGGACACCCGGCGGCGGTTTCGCGCAAGTGGTGGTGATCCCGTAACTTACAGGAAAAGAGATGGAACCCGGCAAAGCATTAATTCTTATCGGCTCGGCCATCCTGGTGCTCGGCTTGGTTTTGAACTACGCCCCGTGGTTGGTGAATTGGTTCGGCAAACTGCCGGGGGATATTCGGATTCAGGGTAGAAATAGCTTCGTGTTTATTCCGATTACGTCGATGATTGTGATCAGCGCGCTGATCACGTTACTGGCCAATTTATTTTTCAGAAAATAAGCTTTCGAACAGCGAGAAAAGATCATGAGCAAACTGGTCATTTACAACCACGGTAAGGATAGTATTCCCTGGGGCGAAAAACCCCTGGCATTGGCAGAAGTCGCCAAACGCCAAGGGTTTGAATTTATCAGCCCGGATTATCAAGCCAGCAACGACCCGGACTGGCGGGTACAGCAGCTATTGGCGCTGGATGTGTCGGGATATGAAACGATAGTGCTGGTGGGCTCCAGCATGGGTGCTTATGTTTCGACCGTCGCGGCGGAAATCATCAAGCCGAAGGGCTTGTTTTTGATCGCGCCGGCATTCTATTTGCCAGGCTATGCGCGTACCGAGTTTAAGCCAGGCACTGCCAACATCGAAGTGTTTCATGGCTGGCAAGACGATGTAGTAGCCCCGGAAAACGCCTGGCGCTTCTGCCGCGAACATCACGCGCGCCTGCATATGTTGGATGCCGACCACCGCTTATTAAGCATATTGCCAGTAATGGCGACGGCTTTCGAAAGATTTCTCGGCGATTGTGCCGCTTAACACCCAGAGTGAATCCGATGAGCGATTACCAGAAATACCACTGCATGGAATGCGAACACATTTACGACGAAGCCAAGGGCGACCCGGATAGCGGCATCGCACCCGGCACCCGCTGGGAGGAGATCCCCGACGACTGGGACTGTCCGATTTGCGGCGCGCCGAAAAGTTTTTTCAAATTACTGGCATATTGACCGCTCCGACCAGGCAGCCTCAGTACATACCGTTACCGAGCAAAGCCCCGGCGGCGGCACCGATACCGGCGGCTATCGGATCGCCGCCCCCCAGATGATAACCCATCGCACTACCCACCATACCGCCCAGTAAACCTTGCGGCGACCGTTGGTCGTAGCCGTAATAAGCTGGCGGCGGAGGTGGAGCGTAATACTGAGGAGCCGGCACATACTCGACGACCGGCGCGGGTTGATAATAAATCACTTCTTCCCGATACATCGGCCGATAGTGCCCGTGGTGGTGATGGCCATGATGATGCTCCCAATGCTCATGGTCGGCCAACGCAGCCGACGACACCAATAAACCCAAAAAGATGACTGTTGTTGTTTTTAACATCGCAAACCTCCTGTTAGTCAATTATTTGCTTGCGATAAAGTTTGCCGTCACCAGCTTAATTTTTGCTTATTGGCGTTATAAACGGCATCGCCGCTTTGTTGGGTATTAACGATTCTTTTGCTCCACCCGCTTCAACAAACCAAATAAATCGCTGTTGGTGGACAATACAATGGTAGCGTCGCCGTTTATCACCTTGCGATAGGTTTCCATGCTCTTCAAAAACTTGTAAAACTCGGCGGACTCGGGTTTTTGCCCATAGGCCTTGGCGTAAATTTCGGTGGCTTTGGCATCCGCTTCGCCTTGAATTTCCTGCACGCGCTTGTAAGCGGTAGATTCGATTTCGTTGAGATCGCGATCCCGATTACCGTTAATCCTGGCCGCCTCGCCCTCGCCTTCCGAGCGGAAACGCTGGGCAATTTGCAAGCGTTCGCTGATCATCCGCTGATGGATTCGTTCAAGTACCTGATGGTTGTAATTGATGCGTTTGAAGCGCACATCCAGCAATTCGACACCAAATTCGGCCAATTTCGGCGCTGCGGCATCGAACACGTCTTTTTCGATTGCCGCCCGGCCCACCCGGATTGGCCGCAATACGCCTATCGTGCCCTCGCCGGTTAACGGCCCCAAGCTTTCGTCTTGTAGGGGTTTACGATCCTTGTCCGAACGCACCACTTCGATCAATTCGTGGCGAGCGATTGCTGTGCGGGTTTCGCTACCCAAAATATCTTCCAACCGCGATTGGGCGCTACGTTCGTCACGCAAGCGTAAGTAATATTGCATGGGCTGGGTGATGCGCCAGCGGGCGAAGGTATCGACCTGTACATAGGTCTTATCCTTGGTAGACATCTCCACCATCGGCCCATCCCAGGCCAGGTAACGCTTATCGAAGCTATTGATCTGCTGGGTAAACGGGATCTTGAAATGCAAACCAGGGCTGGTAATCGGCTCACCGACCGGTTTACCGAATTGGGTGATGATAACCTGCTGGGTTTGGTCGACGGTAAACACCGATTGCCATAGCAAAAACCCCGAAACAACGATTAACAGCCAGTTTCTTATCGATAAATTCATTTCACTACTCCCGCTGCCTGACCGGGAAACGGCAACATCGGCAATATTTGCTGCACCGAGTCATCGACAATAATTTGCTGGCTGGCTTGCGGTAACACCTCGCCCATCGTTTCCAGATAAATCCGGGTGCGCGTCACTTCCGGGGCTTTTAGATATTGTTCCAACACTTGATTGAAAGCGGTGACATCCCCTTCCGCTTCGTTAATTCGTTTAAAACGATAACCTTCTGCGGCGCGAATTTTCTGATCCGCTTCACCACGCGCGCGCGGCACTGCTTTGTTATATTCGCCATTCGCCAGATTGATGACGTTCTCTCGGTCTTGCTGAGCACGATTCACTTCATTGAACGAGGGCTGTACCGGTTCGGGCGGATTGACGTTTTTCAGTTGCACTTGATTGATCGACACTCCTAACTGGTAGCGTTCCGCGAGTAAGCGGGCACGCGCCAAAACGGTGTCCTCAATCTCCTGCCGACCGATGGTAATAATTTCATCGACGGTGCGATCACCCACCACCTCTCGCATCACCGCTTCGGAAATGTCCCGCAAAGTCAGACCAGGATCGCGGACATCAAACAGATATTTTTCCGGGTCAGTGATCCGGTATTGCACGATCCACTCGACCAGCGCCGAATTCAGATCGCCGGTTACCATAGACTTTTCCAAAGCCGGTTCATCGCCAATTTGATCCGGGTTGGTGAAGCCTGGCGTAGCAAAGCCAAACTCCAGCTTCTGCTGACGCTGAGTGGGCACGGTAATGACGCTATCCACGCCAAACGGCAGTTTGGCATGCAAGCCGGAGGGGACTTTTTCGATGAATTCGCCGAAGCGCAACACAATGCCTTCAGATTCGGCGGGGATGGTGTAAAACGACATGCTCGCGCCGACCAGCACCGTGACGATAATCAGGATCGCCAACGGCGAAATCGGCAGCGAATCGGGCAGATTTTTAAAAATGGGATTGACGTCGTTCAAGAACTGGCTCCGTTAAGTCGGCGAAAAATCAAATTGCGTAGCGTTATCAAACCGGCCCTGCAACTCCCTGGAGTCGTCATTCCGGCGAAGGCGGGAGCCGTAAGACCACACAGAAAATCCAAACTAGCCGCTGGGCTAAAGCCTTCGCGGGAGCGACGATATTTATGGGCCAGGTAATAGAGAAGTCACCAGCACCGCCGAACTCAGTAAACAAGCATGGACCCGCTCCACCCTTTCGTCAATTTGTACGCTGCGCAAGCTTGACCGCACGCCACCGAAATATCCTTCAAGACGTTCTAGTCGAATCGATGAAGCTTTGCCGCAAAAACAGGTCAAATTGGTCGCTGGGCATCGGCTTGCTGAATAAATAGCCTTGAATCTCCTGACAGCCCTGTTCGCGCAAGAACTCCCGCTGTTCGACCGTTTCCACACCTTCGGCTATGGTCCGCAAGCCCAGGCTGCCGGCCAAACTGATCACCGCGCTGACGATGGCTTTATCTTCCGAATCGGTACTGATGTCACGGACAAAAGATTGGTCGATCTTCAACTTGTATACTTTAAATTTCTTCAGATAACTCAATGACGAATAACCGGTGCCGAAGTCGTCGATAGACATGCGTACGCCACGCTCATGCAGATTATTCATCACCGCCACCGCAGCTTCGGGGTTTTGCATCGACACCCCTTCGGTCAATTCCAGCTCCAAATACTCGGGCGGCAAGCCTTCCTCTTCCAAAATACGCGAAACCATCTCCGGCAAGGCCGGATGGCTAAATTGAGCAGCCGATAGATTGACCGCCATGATCAAAGGCCCCAGCCCCTGATCAAGGCAGGTTTTCGCTTGCCGCACCGCCGTTTGCAACACCCACTCACCGATAGGCAGAATCAGTCCGCTGTCTTCTGCCACCGGAATGAATTCGGCCGGCGAAACCATGCCAAACTCGGGATGCCGCCAGCGCAACAAGGCTTCCGCACCGATCACGCGCCCACTATGAATATCCGCCTGCGGTTGATAATAAACATGCAGTTGTTGGCGATCCAAGGCATGGCATAAGGCATTAACCAGTTGCAGATTGCGCTGGGCACGGGCTTGCATTTCCGGCGTAAAAAAGCGGTAACCGTGTCGACCATCGGTTTTGACCCGGTACATCGCAACATCGGCACTTTTGGACAGGCTTTCCAGGTCCTCGCCATCGTCCGGATACAAGGCTATGCCGATCGATGCGCTCATCGTCAAATCCAATTCCTCAATTCGGTACGGCTCCGCTATCGCATCCAGTAATTTTTGCGCGACATTCGCCGCCCCACCGGCATCGGTGCCCGGTAACAGGAAAATAAATTCGTCGCCGCCCAAACGCGTCACGGTATCTTCTTCGCGCAGCACGGCACAAAGCCGATCGGCTAATTCCACCAACAGCGCATCGCCGACGCTATGCCCCAGGGTATCGTTAACATTTTTGAAATGATCGAGATCAAGAAACATTAGCGCTAAGTGGCCGTTACTCCGTTTAGCCAAACTCAATGCATATTTCAAATGATCGTCCAATTGACTGCGATTCGGTAAGCCGGTGAGCGAGTCGTAATTGGCCAAATAATAAATGTGCTCTTCTGCCTGCTTGCGTTCGATAGCCAGGGCGATAAAATGCGCGACCATTTCCAGCAAGCGCAATTCATGTTTGTTAGGAACGGCAGGGTGACGATGATAAATCGCAAAGGTGCCCAGCACTTTTTTCCCGGCAGAAAGCACCGGTTCCGACCAGCATGCCGCCAAGCCTGCCCGTTCCGCCAACGCCAGAAAAGGCTGCCAATACGGATGCTCGGCAAGATTTTCAGCGATAGTCCTTTCCCCGGTGTATGCGGTATTGCCGCACGATCCAAGCCCGGCACCTATCTTTAGGCCGTCAATCGCCTGATTGTAAAAATCCGGGAGACTTGGCGCCGCGCCTATTCGTAAACGCTGATCCTCATCCACCAGCAAAATCGAACACAGACTATCTGTCAGGAATATTTCAAGTTCGGTGACAACATCCCGCAAAACATCCATCAGCTGTAAGTTACCGTTGAGTCGCTCCAGCATAAACACCCGCAAACTTTCCATCTGCTGCGCTTGCTGACGTTCGGTCTCGCGCTCGAAGCCGCCGATGGCATGATCGATGTCCATGGCCATTTCCAACAACAAACTGCGCGCGGCATCGTCAAACACATTTATTTCATCGCCGTACAACATAAATGCGCCAGCCGGCTTGCCATTGCGATGCAAGGGTAAGGCAGCGGAAGCCTGCCAATCGAATTTTGCCCCACGCGCATGCCAGGCTATGGTAGCAGGGTCATGTTGAAAATCCTGACACCAGTATGGCCTGTCCTCTCTAACCGCGATACCGGTTGGTCCACGCCCGGTCGGCAGGTTCTCGTCTATCGATATTGCAATGTCATCCAGGTATTCGATGCCGATGCCGTAACAAGCAACCGGTTTGATCGATTGGCTGGCTTGGTCAAGCATTCCGATCCAGGCCATTTTCATGCCGCCAAAGACCACCGCATCGCGGCAGATTTGCGGGAATAATTCGGCCTCGCTGGTACAGCGAACGATGGCTTGATTACATTGACTTAACGCGGCATACAATTGGGTCAAGCGCAGATTTTTCGCTTCGGCACTCCGACGCGCGGCTTCGACAGTTGCCAAACTTGACTGCGTTTCCGCCAGCCAGCCCAACACGCTGTTGCGCATGCCCTCGCCAACCGAAATAGTTTCGGAAAAATCGCCGCTACCCAAACGAACGATCTGATCGTGCAATTCATCGACCGACGCGCCCAATATCGCGTGTAAAGTCCGATACGCCCGCCAAAGCGTCAAAATCAACATTACCCCAAACAGCACAAATACCATCCGCAACCAGAAGGCAATACGCGCTCTGGCAATCACGCTCTGTTGCGTGCGCAGGTCCATCAATTCGAAGGCTGCGATGATCGACTGCATGACTTTCGCTTTTGCTTGGTGGTAGGCCGCATCGTGTAGCATCAGATTGGCCTGACGCCAGGTAGCGTTGGGCATTTCCTGATTCGAATCAACCATGTCCATCGCCGTGCGCTCTATTTGAATGAGAGCCGCGGAATCGGCCGTGGCTTCGGCCATTTTCGCCATTTCCTGCTCGGAAAACCCGGCTTGCCGCATCAACTCCAGCAAGGCAAGCGCTTGACCGCCGGATTGCGGTGCGGGATGACCATTGGCAATCGCCAAATCCCAATACATGTCGTGATAGTTTTCGGGCCGGGGCAGTTTGCCGTCGCGAATGTCGATAATGTCTTGATAATATCGTTTGAAGATTGAATCGCCGGTGGCTACATAGCTGCGCGCCACATGGGAGAGATCGTTGGAAGATTGCCGAAACTCGTCGGCCAGTAAATGTGACTCTAAGCGGATTTCGTTGGCGCGATCAATTTGCTTCTCTGCGCGCACGTAAATCGCGAATGCGATGGCGAAAATCACAAACATGGCCAGATTCAGCCACAAAATTCGAGAAAACCGGGAAAAGTAATACGGACGCGTCATTTTGCTTATTCCGTTATTCGACTCCAAAATAGACACTGGCCTGTAAAAAAACTTAGATGCAACCGGCCAAAAACCACGAACAATATAAGTGAAATTTTAGGTGAACCATACCACTATAGTTTTCCGGCTTTCGGCCCGGACATCCAGACCATTGGGATTATCTGTTCAAAATGGGGATCGGGCAAATCCAACCGAATGACTGCGAGTGCCTGTATCACCATTGTGTAACCGGCTTTTTGCGGAATACTGGCCATGCTAATAAACTCAAAAACATTCGGCACTTCATCATCGCATACCGCTTAAGGGAGATTATGTATGCAAAAATTCACTCTTACGTACAGACTCTTGGTCTTCATGCTGTTCGCCTTGCTAACGTTTTCGCAGACGGCAAACGCGGCCCCTTTACAAGTCGGTCAATCGGCACCGTTATTTCAATTGCAAGCGCACGATGGCGATCCGATAAGTTTAGCCGGTCGGCGCGGGAAAGGTTGGACAGTATTATATTTTTATCCCAAAGCCGGTACACCCGGCTGTACCACGCAAGCCTGCGCCTTTCGCGATGCGATCAAACTGATCCGCGAGCAAAATGCCGAGGTTTACGGAATTAGCACCGATGACGTCAAGGATCTGTTGGCGTTTCATCAGCAACATAAACTGACCTTCACCTTGTTATCCGACGCGGATGCCAAAGTCAGCGAAGCCTACGGCGTGAAAATGCCGATATTGAATATGGCCAAACGCTGGACATTTATAGTCGATCCCAATTTAACCATACGCCGTATCGATGACGATGTAGACCCGGCATTGGATGCCAAACGCGTCGCGGAAATGCTGAAGCAATTACAGGCGAGCGGCAACTGATGCAATGTTAAGCGTATTGTCAACCCAGCCGTTAACTACGTCGCTCCTGCGCAGGTGGGATGAGCCCAGTAACTATTCTAGATTCCCGCTTTTGCGGGAATGACGGCCACAGGTAGTTTAAGGACTGGGTTAACAAGAGAGCGCTCACAACCACCCGGCCCGCTTCAAACGCAAATACAAGGCCAAGCTGCACAGCGCCACGCTGCCAACGACTAAGGGGTAACTGTACACCCAATCCAACTCCGGCATGTGCCGGAAGTTCATACCGTACAAACTGAATACCATGGTCGGTATCGCCAAAATCGCCCCCCAACCGGCCAGACGTTTGACTACTTCGTTTTGCCGCACCGTTTCAAAAGTAAGGTGAACCTGCATCGCCGCCAGCAACATCTCGCGCATGCCGTGGATAGCCTGATCGACGCGTTTGATGTGATCGGCGATGTCACGGAAATATACTCTGACATCCTTGTGTATCAGGCTGCCATGAAAGCGCATCAACTCGTTGCAAATATCGATGACCGGATTAATCGCACCTTCCAGCAGCAATAATTCGCGCTTTAACTCATATAAATCTTCCATGGTTTGCCGACTGGGCCGATATTGAAATATCGCCGACTCCAATACATCAAAGCGGTCTTGCAATCCGGCAATCGCTACCATGTAATTATCGACGATAAAATCCATAATCGAGTACAAGGCAAAGCCCGGTCCCTTGCTGAGTTGGTGCGGCATGGCCTGACAGCGCTCACGCACCTTGCTCAAACTCTGCGACGCGCCATGCCGTACGGTGACCACGAAACGCGGCCCCATAAAAATGTGCGTCTCGCCGAATTCCACTTTTTTCTCAATCAATTCCGCCGTATGCAGCACGATAAACAGCGAATCGCCATATTCCTCGATCTTCGGCCGCTGGTGCGCGGCGCAAGCATCTTCAATCGCCAGCTCGTGTAAACCAAATTCCTGCTGAATTTTTCTCAATATCTCGGCATTCGCTTCGCGCAAACCCAACCAGATAAAGGTATCGTCTTTCAGCAATACTTCGCTGATGTCTTCAATGGTGACGTCGCCGATGCCCACGCCTTTTTGATAGGCCACGCAGCGCATCACCATGTTTTTGTCGATAGTTTCGCTCAAAATATCTCCCGCTTATTTGGAAATAGTAATTTCCGGCGCACCCTTCCGCGCCAGGTCGGTCATGGTCATTTGAAAAATCTGGCATAACAATCTAAAACCTTCCCGATTCCATTGATAGCCGGTTTCCGGCTGCAAGGCATAATAATTGTCGCCGAAACGCACGCTAATGTCGGTTGAAGAAGGTTCGTCTTCGCTAACCAGCAAAGCCATGGTTTGCACCGGGTTCTCGCTCACCGAAGGCGTCCTAGGGTGCTTATCGACAGGGTATTCGGGATCATCATTGATCGTTTGACCGATAAAATTCAACACATTGTGAAAGCTGCGCAAGCGAAACACACCGTGCAACGGCCATTCGCCGCCCAGATAGCCGGCGCGAATATCGACGCTGACATCGTTTTCGGCACCTTGATCGGCTTCGTCATGCAAACGCAAACGCTCTTCGTTGCTCAATGTTGCGGGATCGTAATTGGTCAACAAGATTCGTCCTGTCACCCGCTTAGTTAAGGTCAGTTGCTTTTGGTCGGCGCTGAACTCAACTTTATAGTCTTTTTGCAAGGCCGCCAATTGCTCGACGTTTAGCGCCTCGGCAGGCAGACTCCAGCTGCGATTGAATATCAACGGTTCCACAAACAGCTTATGGTTGTCCTGGATGGCGGACAAATGCAACACAGCTTGCCGGAACAATCGATAACCGTCGCCATCCGCCGGTTGATTCAAATACACGCCGGCCTGCTCGCCGCCGTTTAGCCGTAGCTCGCCGGCGAGTAGACGCAACACCAAATCCACGTCCACACCTTGCCGCAACAACATGGTCAGTTTGTTTTCCTGAAACGGTGTCAACAAGCGCCGGGTAAATTCCTCCCCTTCGATGGGCACAATGCTGATTGTCGGATTTTCAGACATCGTCCCGCCAAATACAGGCGTCATCACCGAACCGACTTCACCGGTAAAGGCCGGTGTGGCACCGGCATTGAATTGAAAATTAAACGTAGCGGCGATGTTCGAGACACCGGTGAAATGCATGGGTTGGTGCTGATGGGCACGGCCGATGTTCAGCAACAACTGTTTCGACAAAATATCGGTGGTGACCTTATCGTATTCGATCACCGCTCTATCCAGCGCCAGCGGCGAAAAGCAGCCCTGCAAACCGCATAAAATCAGCATAGCCAAACACCTGGTGGCGAAAGATACGAGAGAATATGGGCTATTAAGACTCATCTGCTTACTGTGTACACATAAAAAATGGGTGAAGTTTGCCTGCTATGCCTACCAAAACACAAGCACGATGAAGAATAGCCCGTCGTGCATATCGGAAATGATTCGATTCGTTCTAAACTGCCCGACTTAACTTGCTTATTGGATTACGCTCATGAAAATCCATCATCTCACGCCCGCAGAAGCACTGGACAGTTTAGGCTCCAGTAGAAGGCCTGGCCGCCGCTATTGAAGGTCGCCTGCATGCATTCGGTTTTAACCGTATCGAAGAAAGCCGGAAAAAATCGGTTTTCTTGGCAGTCGCATAAGCATTCCTGCACTTTTTTGCCTTAATTTTGTGGCTGGCGGCCGGATTGGCGTTTTTCGCCGAAACTCGGCAACCCGGCGGAGTTATGGCGACCTTGGGTTATGCCGTGCTCGGTGTAATAGCAATCAATGGCTGTTTCTCGTTCTTGCGGCGGCATCAAGCCGAACAAGCGATTGCGGCCTTGCAAAAGCTGCTGCCGCTGAGGAATCTCAACCGGCAAGCTAAAAGGCTAGACTCCGCGCGATGTTAGGTGCGACAGCGTACAGATAAAGCCGAAGAAGCCGGCTAAGATCCCATCTAAAACGGCAGGCCGACCTGCAAATACTCCTTATCACCGAATCAAAAAAAAGAAGACATATTCATGACTTACTGCATAGGCGTCATGCTCGACACCGGGATGGTGTTTGCATCGGACTCGCGCACCAATGCCGGGGTCGACAACATCGCCAGCTTCTGCAAGATGACGGTATTTGAAAAGGCCGGTGACCGGGTTATCGTGCTGTTAAGTTCCGGCAATTTAGCCGGCACGCAAGCTGTGATCAGCATTTTGAAACAAAGGAGCGCCAAGCCGGGTTCGCCGAATCTGTGGAATGCAGAATCGATGTTCGATGCCGCGCTGCTGGTTTCGGACGCGATGCGTGAGGTCGATCAGCGCGACAGCCCGCATTTGGCTGCCAGCAAAATCAGTTTCAACGCCTCCTTTATTTTGGGCGGTCAAATCGCCGGTGAAGCGCCGCGTCTGTTTCGGATTTACGCCGAGGGCACGTTTATCGAGGCCAGCATCGAGACACCGTATTTTCAGACCGGCGAAACCAAATACGGCAAGCCCATCATTGATCGAGTGATTACCCGCTCAACCTCGCTAAACAATGCCGCCAAATGCGTGCTGGTCTCGTTCGACTCGACCATGTGCAGCAACTTATCGGTGGGCATGCCTATCGATCTGCTCTGCTATCAACGTGACAGTCTGGTTGTCAAGATGCGGCGGCGCTTTGGCGAAGGCGATGCGTATTTCGTCGAATTGGGTAAGCAGTGGACCGAGGGCACGCGGCTGGTATTCGATCAATTGTCCAATCTGGATTGGTGAGGCACGCGGATGCGCCCCGAACCGACGATTGCCGATGAACCCGGCGAATATGGCCTGGTGATCACTTGCGAACACGGCGGCAACCGAATCCCCGAACCGTATCAAGCATATTTTCAAGGCTATCAGGCTTTGCTGGACTCGCATCGCGGCTTTGATCCCGGCGCTTTACTCATGGCCAAAGCCTTGGCTAAGGCATTTTCCGCACCGCTTGTGACGTCAACCGTCAGCCGTTTGCTGGTGGATCTGAATCGATCCCCAGGCCATCCAAATCTGCACTTTATCAGCATACAAAATGCCCCGGCCAAGGTGCGAGAACAAATCGTGCGGCACTATTACCGGCCCTATCGGACGCAGGTGGATAGCCTGATCCGGCAATCGCTTGTCGAGCATAGCCAAGTGATTCACCTTGCCTCTCACAGCTTCACGCCCGAACTGGACGGTAAGCTGCGAAACGCCGATATAGGCTTGCTTTATAATCCGGCGCGAGCTGGCGAGGCTGCCTTCTGCAAGTGCTGGAAAGCAAGTCTAAGAGCCTGTGCGCCGGAACTGCGAGTCCGCCGAAATTATCCCTATGCCGGCAAAGCCGATGGGCAAACCCGCTGGTTTCGTCAACGGCTGGCCGCCGATGCCTATCTGGGTATCGAACTGGAAATAAACCAAAAGCATATCTTGGCGGCGGGCCGGCATTGGTCTGACCTGCGCCAGAAGATCGTCGTATCACTTCAACAAACCCTAGCACGTTATTTCGCCCACCCAGGAGTAATCCAATGAAAATCCGCATAGGCTACGAAATTATTTACGACTGCCCGCAGCCGACCCCGATGCTGCTGACCTTAGGCGTGCACTACACTCGCGTCTCCGACGTCATCATTCCGGACTACCTGATGACAGAGCCGAGCATTCCTATCAACGCTTATCGCGACACCTTCGGCAATTGGTGTAGCCGCATCGTCGCGCCTAAGGGTAGGCTCAGACTTTTTGCAGACGGCTTAGTCAGGGATAGCGGCGTGCCGGACCGGCTCATTTCTCAGGCAAAGCAAACGCCGGTGGAATATCTGCCCGACGAAACGCTGCTGTTTCTGTTAGGCAGTCGATATTGCGAAACCGATCATATGACTGAGATAGCCTGGCAGCTGTTTGAGAACGCGCCGACCGGCTGGGCGCGAGTACAGGCGATTTGCGACTATGTTAACCGGCATATCGAGTTTGGCTATCAACATGCTCGCCGTACCAAAACCGCCTGGGAAGCTTATCAAGATCGAACCGGCGTGTGCCGCGACTTTGCCCATCTCGCCATCACCTTTTGTCGTTGCATGAACATCCCGGCACGCTATTGCACCGGCTATCTGGGCGACATGGGCATGCCGCCACCCTATGGTCCAATGGATTTTGCCGGCTGGTTTGAGGCGTATCTTGACGGCCAGTGGTATACCTTCGACGCGCGGAACAATATCCCGCGCATTGGCCGGGTGCTGATCGCTCGCGGGCGCGATGCGGCCGACGTACCGATTAGCTGTAGCTTCGGTCCGAATACGCTACTGAGCTTTATGGTCCGGACCGAAGAGGTGACTGAATAGCGGTGGCGCGATTCATAGCAAATCAAAACCTTTTTAACCCGGCCCTTAAATATCGTCTCTCCCGCGAAGGCGGGAGCCCAGCGGCTTAAATAGATCCGCTACGCGTTGTAACGGCTGCCGCCTGCACGGGAATGACGAATAAAGGGAGTGTAAGAGTCAGGTTAATAAACAGTCTGATGAGCATTAGGCTTTATTTAGAGACCCGTTAACAGCGCCGATGCCGCTTTTTGATTGTCTTGATATAGCTTGAGCGCATAGTTTGCCACTTGGTTTTGCACTTTACCCTTGTTCAAGTCGGCAGCCGTTTGCGCATAGTCGGTATCTTGAATACGACTGCGCGTTTCGGCTAGATTCTGATAGCTGCTGTTCAAATTGGCTAGGTTAGAACTCAAGCCCGCAGCAGTGCTGGCCAAGTTACTCTGCTCATTCCCGACATTGTTAATCGCGCTGTCTAT
This sequence comes from Methylomonas sp. 2F7, assembly GCF_057126975.1. Lineage (NCBI taxonomy): Bacteria > Pseudomonadati > Pseudomonadota > Gammaproteobacteria > Methylococcales > Methylococcaceae > Methylomonas > Methylomonas sp. 2F7. Next base: position 1,290,547 of record NZ_CP195203.1, on the reverse strand, counting down.
CGTATCCAGCGCATTGGCCGCATTCGTAGCGCTGGATACATCCAATCCCGAAACACCCAAGGCGGCGCTGGATACATTCCCCAAGCTTAAGCCTAGCGTATCGCCGGGATTGGGGCCGATTTGCAATTGGCCGGAGAAACTGCCGTCCAATAGTTTTTGATCGTTGAACTGGGTGTTGCCGGCAATCCCATCGATGCTTTTGCCCAATCCGTTGATCTCGTCCTGAATACTTTGCCGATCAGAAGCCGACAAAGAGCTGTTACCGGCTTGCACCGTCAATTCGCGGATGCGTTGCAGATTGTCGGTTACCTGGGTTAACGCGCTACCGGCGGTTTCCGCGAGCGAAAGACCCTTGCCGATATTGCCGATTGCTTGGTTTTGTCCTCCAAAGCGACTGCTTATCGCATCGGCAATTGCCAACCCAGCCGGGTTATCGGCCGCCGAATTGATCCGCTTTGCGGAACTAAGGCGCTGGACGCTGGTTTGGATCAGACTTTGGGATTTATCCAGGTTGGTGGTGGTGTTGATTGACGACAACATGATGTCACCTCGCTTACTATTTTTTGACTATTGACTCGGCTCTTAGATACCGTTTGCCTTAATGCCCCTGAAGCTACTGGGCCTGGGCTCACCAGACTGGGCTTCGACGAGCTCAGCCCGAACGGCATACCGGTCATCAATAGGGCCGGGTTAATAACTCTACTGCTTATCTGCCTAAACGATAATCAGGCTAAGCAACAATGTCTATAGTGCTCCCCACGGCCTTGTTGTCATCGGTCGCGGACGATGTGCTTATACCCGTCACTACTTGCGAATAGGTAGACGGTCTTACCTCAGCGTTCTGAATGGTGTTAGTTAACTGGGTGCCCGCTTCTTGAAAAGCGTTGGACAGATTCAATCTCAAGTGTGCAGCGTCGGAGTTCGACTTAGCCTTACTGGCTTGAGAATCGAGATCCTGAGCTTTGGCTGCGTATTGGTCGGCTTGGGCTTGGACGGCATCCGCCTGCTTTCTCAAGGCTTGCGCCATTTGCTCGGCCTGATCCGCATTTCTCTTGGCCGTCAGCGCGCTCAACTGTTGAAAGCCGGATTGATTAACACTGGAAACAGTTAGGGAAGACATAGCGATCTAAACTCCCTCAATACACCGCAGGCCAGCGGCAGGTTTCGGAATGAACATGCGGGTTTCACTCCCATGGAATACTGTATTACTCCAGATTTAAAAGAATGTCAAACACCAATTTCGAATCTTGAAAGCACTCAGCACAGCAAGGAAACCTCAGTCCGATAACGCCAACGATTGCAGATAATCTACACCAGCATTCGCTACCCACACCCACTGACAAGCACCTCGAAACTGACTAAAATACAGGCGATTTTTCTGCTTAGCTGCCGGGAAAACCCGGTTGCGACTAGTCCACGATAATACGCCCGCAATCCACATGAATCACGAAGTCATTGCCGCTAGGGTGGAACATATCGCCATGGCGACCGGTATCATCGCCGGCCTATCCGCTGTCGCGGCGACGATAGCCACGCCGACCGGACTAACCGCTTTTGGCGTGTGGTTGGGGCTGGTCGATGAGCCTTTGATAGTAACCGTCGCGCCTATTCTGGATAAATTAGCCACGGTATGCGGCACCATTTCCGGCATGACCTACTTCTATGCCGTCAGGAAAAAGCGGCAAACCGCAAAGCAATCTGTATCCGATAATTCCGCACCATCGGATTAAACCGAGGTATAAAAAGTCAAATTCGCGGAAACAACAAACTGCTGATTAAACCGGTGCGGCTTTGTTGCATACATCGTTGAGGAAAAAATGCCCTCCCTAATACGTTAAGAAACAGTCAAAAGGGGTTTACCTGGAGAGGGCCGCATAGAGGGCCTCAACCAGGGCTTTACCTCATTTTCTACGTCTGTGTTTACTTAGTTGATCCAGCTTGTTTGAGGCTTCCTCAAACGATTGCAGCATATTGTTAAAGGCATCGGTATCAGCATTAGCGCCGACTGCAGGCTGAGCGGATGGTGACACACTCTGTTCAATCTTGTTGGCGGTGTCTAGCGATGGCTTGAGAGCTTCAGAGCTCTTGGGCTTAGATTCAGCCGCAACGTCAGCGGTGGGATCAATATCCAGATCATAGTTCGCACTTTCGTTTTTACCGTCATTCACCAAATTACGCCGGTATTGCAGGAAGGATTCCCGGGTGAACACATAGGGATCTAACGCGGCCTCGTTGATAAAGTTCAATGCCCCTTCGGCATTTGCACGATCATTAATCCCCTCGAGAATACCGGTGCCCGGCACGTAGGTACCTGGGTTGGCAGCTCTATCGAGGATGCCCGCGCCGCCATCGCGAATAGTGGTGGGCCCAAAAACCGGCAACACCAAATACGCACCCTGCCCGACTCCCCACACAGCCAAAGTTTGCCCAAAATCTTCAACGTTGTTTTTTAAACCGACTTCGCTGGCGACGTCTATTAAGCCACCCACGCCAATGGTGGTATTGGTTAAAAAGCGTCCGGCGTCCGAAGCGCTCTGTTGGAATTTACCCTGAAGGACATCGTTCAACACTACGTTAATACCCTTCAAGTTGGTGAAGAAATTATTAACACCGGTTTCCATGAAATCGGGCGTAATAAATTTATAACCATCGGAAACAGGCTTAAAAAAATATTTGTCCAGTGTCATGTTAAACCCGTACATAGACCGGTTAAATCCCTCGTACGGATCGGCGTGGCCTGCCTCATAAACCGAAAGCTCGTCACGCTTTTCGGTACTCGCGCATCCGGGCAGCAGCAGTGCACTGGTCAATAAACACACTTCGATCAAAAGTGCACGGTTCTTGCCTGGATGCAATTGGGTAAACATCGCTTAAAAATCCTGAAAGTATATTGTTTCTGGAAGCTTTAATTATAGGGTTAAGGCTTAAACCCCGAAATTAAAGAATCGATTCGCTATTATAGCCCTTGTCGTCGTCTCACTATGCTTTTTTCGCAGTGTTCCATGCTCTGCATAAAAATTCCACCACCAAGCTTTAAATCTCCACAGCGTCCGGCATATTTGGCTAGACTAAACCTATATATCATAGCAAACCAGGCGCATGCGGGAAGAACACAAATCCGAAGACAGAAAGCTGGACATCAACCAGATCGTGAAGTGGCTGGAAGAGGACGGCATGTTGTCCACCAAGGATGTCGAAAAATGCCGGCAGTACGCGGTCGCCAAAATCAATGTAAACAAGCATCCGTTAAAGGTGTTGGCCGAGTGCGAACTCGCCGACCAAAGCCAGCTCGGCACCCTGTTGACTCAGGAAGACTTGACCCAATGGCTGGCGAAAAAACTGGCTATGCCTTACTACTATTTCGACCCGCTGAAAATAGACGTACCTACGGTCACTGCCTTGTTCAGTAAAGCTTACGCCGGCAATTACAATATTCTGCCAATCAAGATCGACGCCGATGAAATCGTGGTAGCCACCGCCGAACCCTTCATCCGTGCCTGGCAACTCGACTTGGCGAAGATGCACCACGGCAAAATTCGCTGCGTGTTTGCCAATCCGGACGAAATCAAGCGCTATCTGGACGAGTTTTATAACTTTTCCAAATCGCTGAAAGGCGCGCAAACCCATAACGATGGCCGCGCCGCAGAAGGCCAAAACTTCGAACAATTGGTCGAGCTGAGTAAAAGCGCCGATCTGGACGCGAACAATCAGCATGTGGTCAATCTGGTCAACTGGTTGCTGCAATATGCCTTCGACCAGCGTGCCAGCGATATTCATATCGAGCCACGCCGTCAACAAGGCAATGTGCGGTTCAGGATAGACGGTATTCTGCACAAGGTTTATCAACTCCCGATGCCGATTATGAATGCGGTACTTAGCCGCTTGAAGATACTGGGCAGGATGAATATTGCCGAAAAGCGCCTACCGCAGGACGGCCGGATCAAAACTCAGAATAGCAACGGCAAGGAGATCGAATTGCGGCTCTCGACCATGCCAACGGCCTTTGGCGAAAAATTGGTGATGCGGATTTTCGACCCGGAAGTTCTGCTGCGCGATTACGAGCAGTTGGGCTTCAATAAACAGGAGCTGGCGATTTGGAACCGGATGACCGAACAGACCCACGGCATTATTCTCGTGACCGGCCCGACCGGTTCCGGTAAAACCACCACCTTGTATTCCACGCTAAAACGCCTGGCCACATCGGAAATCAACCTGTGCACCGTGGAAGACCCAATCGAGCAAATCGAACCGGCTTTCAATCAAATGCAGACTCAAGCCAATATTGGTTTGGACTTCGCCAGCGGTATTCGCACCCTACTGCGGCAAGATCCGGACATTATTATGGTGGGCGAGATTCGCGACCTGGAGACGGCGGAAATGGCGGTGCAAGCCTCGCTGACCGGGCATTTGGTGATTTCCACCCTCCACACCAATAGCGCGCCGGCTGCGGTGACGCGTTTGTTAAATCTTGGCCTGCCAGGCTATCTGATTCAACAAACCATTTTGGGGGTAATGGCGCAACGCTTGATAAGGGTGTTGTGCGGGCAATGCAAAACCGCGACAACCTTAGACCAAGCGCAGTGGCAGGCATTGGTCGCGCCTTTTAAAGTCGCTACCCCTAAGCACATTTATAAAGCTGTTGGTTGCAAGAGCTGCCGCAATACCGGCTTTGCCGGCCGTATCGGCATCTACGAAATTTTCGAAAACCATCCGACTCTGCAAAAATTGATCGTGGAAGGCTGCGACACACTTTTGTTGCAACGCCAGGCCATCAGAGAAGGCATGCGCCCTTTAAGGCTAAGTGGCGCAGAAAAAGTTGCCGCCGGCATTACCACCATCGAGGAAGTTTTACGGGTGGCACCGGAGCGGATAGATTTTTAAATCCGTCGATCAAATGCAAAGTTGTTATTGATCGCTTAGATAGGACAAAACCGAATAAGGGTACAGCGGATTCGGGAAAACACCCGGCCTCAGCCGATGCGTTGTTTCCCTGTAAAACCCTATTGCAAGCTCGCTTAATCGCGGTTTTTCTTCCGATTTACGCTGATATTGCTGGCGACAGTCGTTGAAGCAAATAATGCCGATGAAAGAATAAATTCGCCTGACATAAAACCGATCACGCCGGTGATAAAGGCCAAACCGTTCAAAATATCTTTTTGTAAGTCATTCATTTTTTCTACTCCGTAATAAACACGCTTACACTATAAGATAGATCTAATTTATTAACAATACCATTGAATATGCATTATTTGTTTTACAAAAGGAAACAATAGCCGCGTTATTACGCTAAAACAAGCAATGGCAACGCGTTTTAATAGCTCAGGAACGCTAAGGTTCCTGAATTTAATATCCCAAGTTACTGAGCGGTTTTGCCCCTAATACTCGGCATCATGGAAAACGTTTTGCACGTCATCCAGATCGTTCAACATATCCAAAAACTTTTCGAACATCGCCACATCGTCGCCGCCGATAGGGGTAACGCTTCTGGGCATAAATTGAATTTCATCCACTTCAAAATCGATCTCGCCCAACAAATCCGTCAAGGCTTGCTTCGCTTTGGCGTAGTCGGCGTGGGGTGTAAACACGGTCAACTTGCCGTCTTCGTTTTCGATGTCGGACACATCCACATCCGCACTGAGCAAGGCTTCCAGCACTGCATCCTCGTCGTTGTGTTTAAACGCCAGGATTGCCGAATGATCGAACATATGGCTGACAGCACCCTGGGTGCCGATCTTGCATTTGGTTTTGGTAAAACACAGGCGCACATCGCCAAAGGTACGATTCGGATTGTCGGTCAAGCAATCGACTATCACCATGCAACCGCCAGGTCCAAAGCCTTCGTAGCGGGCGGGCGCGAAATCTTCCCCGCCGCCGCCCTTGGCTTTATCGATGGCTTTTTCAATAACATGGGTAGGCACCTGGTCTTTTTTGGCTCTATCGATCAAGCCACGCAAAGTCAAATTGCCGGATGGATCGATACCACCGGATTTGGCGGCCATGTAGATTTCCCGGCCATATTTGCTGTATACCTTGGCCTTGGCATCAGCCGTTTTGGCCATGGACACTTTACGGTTTTGATACGCTCTACCCATTCGACTTTTGCTCCCCGGATCGCTTGGCAAAAAACCGCGATTCTACAGCTAAGTATTTGCCGTGGGAATTTTTTGACCGGTATATACCAGGTCAGATGCCGCCCATGATGATTGGAATCAACTCAGAATAAAACAAGCGCAGCCCGCTTTAGGAAGCTCGAATCAGACTCTTCGGCGAACATATGGGGCCGGTAGTCGGTAATTCCGTTCGGCGAGTTTGTAGCGCTGTGAGCGGAATCAGCTCGTTCAATGCTCCCTTAAGGCTAATAAGCGTTCAAAACCATCTAACGGCAAAGGTTTACTGTAGAGATAGCCTTGAAATGTATGGCAGCCATGGTTTTCCAGAAACCGACGTTGTTCTTCGGTTTCCACCCCTTCGGCTATGACGTCCAGACCCAGATTATTCGCCATGGCGATAATCGTTTGCACAATCACCGTATCGTCCGGATCGACAGAAATATCCCGCACAAAGCTTTGATCAATCTTCAATTGATCGATAGGCAGTTTTCTGAGATTGGATAGCGAGGAATTCCCGGTACCGAAATCGTCCATTGAAAAACCTACGCCAATTTCCCGTAGCGCATGCATTTTGCGGATGGTCTCATCAATGTCGTCCAGCACCAGACTTTCAGTTAACTCCAACTTCAACCGATTGGGATTGATATCGCTCTCTCGAATGATTTGCCGCACCACGTCGACGAAATCAGATTGCCTAAACTGCCGGGCACTGACATTCGCAGCCAGTTGCAAATGCTGGGTATGCGCGCGGCTTTCCCAACTCTTAAGCTGGCGGCAAACGGTTTCCAGTACCCAACGCCCTATCGGCACTATCAAACCGATATCCTCGGCCAAGGGTATAAACTCCGCCGGTGAAACCAAGCCGCGTTCGGGGTGTTGAAAACGGATTAAGACTTCAGCACCGATAATATCCAAACCCTGTGAGACTTGCGGCTGATAATACAGTTGGAATTGCTTATTCGCTAAAGCGCAGTGCAAATCCGCCTCCAGTTTGACCCGCGCATTGATACTGGCCTGCATTGCCGGGTCGAAGAAACGTATGGTATTCCGCCCGGCTTTTTTTGCCTGGTACATGGCAATATCGGCTTGTTTCAGCAAGCTTTCCATGTCCGATTCGTGGTCGTTGAATAACACCGCGCCGATACTGGGCGAATTGCGATATTCGTGGTCGGCAAGCCGGTAGGTTTGCGTCAAGGCACTGAGGATTTTATTGGCTATAATTTCGGTCTGTGCACCGGCATCAAGCACTTCGTCGCTAAGATCGGTCAACATCACGACAAACTCGTCCCCACCCAATCGAGACACAGTATCGCCTTCGCGTACGCAAGCCACCAAACGTTGCGCCACCAATTGCAACAACAAATCTCCCATGTCATGCCCAAGGGTGTCATTCAGAGTTTTGAAATTATCCAGATCGATAAACAGTATGGCGCCCTCCCGTCCGCTACGTGCACTGGCAATCAGGGCTCGTTTCAAGCGATCTTGCAGTAGGCGGCGATTGGGCAAACCGGTCAGCGGATCGTAAAACGCCAAGCGCTCGATTTCCTCGGCAGCCGCTTTAATGGAGGTAATATCAACAAACGTGGCCACATAATTTTTGACACAACCCTCCTGATCCTTCACCGTGCTGATGGCCAAATGAATGGGAAACACCTTACCGTCCTTGCGTTTACTACAAATCTCGCCTTCCCAGACCCCTGAATTATCGACCCTTTCCCACATTTCCGCGTAATAGCCTACGCCCTGCAAATCCAATTCCAGTACCCGCGGATTCTTACCTACTACTTCCTCGCTGAGGTAACCGGTAATGCGGGTAAACGCCTGGTTTACCCGTAATATCAAGCGATTCTCATCCAACACTACGATGCCTTCCTGCGACTCAAAAGCGGTAGCGGCAATCCGCAGCTCCGCGTCCAATAACTGTTGTTTCCTCAGCGCCTGCTCCAACCGACTTTTTTGCGCCAAGCCCTCGGGCAAGGTCATCGCCAACATCCTGGCGATGTCGATTTGTACATGCGACCAAGGTTCGCTGCGACCGCGCCACAATTCCGTCCACATTTCGAATGACTGGCGCGGGGTAAGTTGATAGTTTCCGTTCTGATCCATCACCAAGCCTTTCTCAGCCTTGCCCGCCCAATTGACAGTGCGCGGCTTTTCCTGCCTGAACCACACGATGACATTGCGCATATCGGCGGGAAGCGGAGTGGTTAATATCCCCGAGGCGATATGCTGGTATTTTTCGGCAGGGACAAAATCATTGGCAAGATGATCAGAACTAAATATCTGGCCACTGGCTTGTTTGCCCAGCCAGAGTAATAACGCCCTTAGGTCCCCAGGCTTCAGCATCTCCCCGTAAACATGCCGCTTACCTTCCACCACAGCTACTATACCGTTAGCATCCAGCAACGACATCAATTGCGGTAGTAATCTTTTGAGGACCATTTGTTCGTGATCGGTAAAAATATAATTCAGCAACTCACCAATCACATGATTGGCGCTGGCAACGCAGTTGTACTGCTCTAGTGCCTCAATCGACGACAATTTCGACGACACCATCCGGCTTATAAACGTCACGGCTTCACGTTGGGCAATCGACACGCGTTTTACCGTGAAGTGATGACAAGCTATCAACCCCCACAATCGGCCGTTTTGCAGCAAGGAAATCACCATCGAACCCTGCACACCGATATTGCGCAAATACTGGATATGTATCGGCGACAGACAGCGCAACGCCGAGTAACTCATATCCAAGGACCTTTCGGTAACGGGATTGACGCCAGGTAAAATCGGCACAGGCTCGGCATCAATATCGGCAACCAAGCGCACCAGATTACACGTATAAAGCCGCCGTGCTTGGGCCGGAATATCGCTGGCCGGAAAGTGCAACCCCAGATAGGACGGTGCATGATCCACGCTATTTTGGCTGATCACTTGACCGTTCCAATGGGAGTCAAACCGATAGATCATCACGCTATCGTAGCCGCTCATCCGCCGCACCAACAGCGCGACATCATCGAAATAGCGTGAGAAATCGCTATTCGCGTCGTATCGCAGCAATGATTCCTGCATCTGCATCAGCAATTCGGACAGTCTGCCTTCTTGGTCGGCATCGAGATCAGGCACGAGTTCCAGCACATATAGCCCGTCACTGACATAAGCGTGGGCCTGTAGATCAAGAGAGCCGTGGCGTTGAGGAATGCTGAGTTTCCCGGCGGCAGTATTCTTACTCTGCGCCGATTGAAACATTTGCTCGATTTGCCCGGCAACTTTTTCGCCGACCAGTTCTTGAAGCGGTTTGCCGCAGACATCGCCGGTCAATTCGCTGAAAAATTCGCTAAAGTTGGCGCTGGCCTGTAATACCGGGTAAGGGTGATCCGCACTCAGCACCAGTAAGACACCATGCGGCTGAATCTGCCCGATCTGGTGAATGGGCTCTGCCGCGCACTTTTCCAGGGCCTGTTGCAACGCCTGCTGATCAATATCACCCATTAGACAAGGCGCAGAACATGTGACTTACGAATAGGCATAGTCATCCAACACCTGAATAAAAAATTGAAACGTTTGGCAGGCCGCGTGCTCGGCAGCCAAACGCTGGTGATCGTCACCGGCAAGGTTTTCCGCAAACCGCAGAAAATCTTGCCACATAAGCCCGGTGTCCTGACCATAGCCGCTGTAAAAGCAAGCACCGGTTTCGCCGCTCAACCCATGGTATGCCTCTAGGCTACGCGAAATAAGCTGTCCGCCCAACATCGACCCCTCGATCACGTATAAAACCCCGGTATATTCACCCATGCTGGCTACCTGCGGCGCCAGTGCGTTTTGCGCTATGCCATATCCCGCTGCAAGCGGGTCTACTCCCAAAAAATCCAGGTCGCGGCAAATCCAGGGCAGCTTGACACGTTGAGAATAGTCGAATTGACAGTGTTGAGAAGACTGAAAGGCAATTAACCGATCTTCCAAAGCCTGATAGAGATGGTAGTAAGCGGATAAAAGTTTTCGGTATTTATCCAGCGAATAGCCTGTCCGGGTTATTCCAACCAGCAAACTGTGTTGATTTAAGCGGTTATGATAGTCATTGCTTGCGCCTTTCAACGCCTCGCGGACTGCCTGCCGGGAATTGTACGGATGTGTATCAGACGATTTCATTCGGAGCCCCGGCAAACCCAATTTAGTAAAAACAGCAGTAAACGGGAATATACCAACAATTCCGCTGAAGGCCAGGTGCATACCTGATAGCCGGAGCGGCTACATTGACAGGCTGGGTTAACACTTGGGCAAACGCCGGCTCCAGGCCATAAACTCGTCTATCGGCACCGGCTTGCTGAACAAAAATCCCTGACAGGCGTGGCAGCCGTGCTGTTCCAGAAACAAACGTTGCGCATCGGTTTCGACCCCTTCGGCAATCACCTCTATCCCCAAGTTATGGGCCATGCCGATGATGGTTTGCACGATCACCGCATCGCTGGTCTTGACACCGATGTTATGCACAAAGGAGCGGTCAATTTTTAACTGGTCGAACGGCAACTGAGTCAGATAGGAAAACGACGAGTATCCGGTACCGAAGTCGTCCAACGAAAAGCGCACCCCTATCTCTCTGAGTGCATGCATTTTCAAGATCGTGTCGTTGATATTCTCCAGTACCAGACTTTCAGTCAGTTCTAGTTCCAGCAAGTCCGGGTTAACGCCATTGTTATCCAGCGCCCGCCGCACCTGTTCGACAAAATCCGCCGATCGAAACTGGCGCGCACTGACATTGACGGCTAACCGAAACTGCTGCGAATAGGCATGTTCCTCCCACTGCTTCAGTTGCATGCAGGCGGCTTCCAGCACGCACTGGCCAATCGGCAGAATCAAACTGGTTTTTTCTGCCAAGGAAATAAACTCCAACGGCGATACCAATCCGCGTTCCGGATGCTGCCAACGCAACAGCGCCTCGGCGCCCACCACTTGATGGTTTCGATACATCTGCGGTTGAAAATACAGCTTGAACTGATTATGAGCCAGAGCAAGGCGCAAATCTTTTTCCAAATCGGCGCGAGCCGTGGCCAACGCCTGCATGCTCGGATCGAAGAAGCGCACGGTATTGCGCCCGGCAATTTTGGCTTGATACATGGCAAGATCGGCGTGCCGGAGTAATTCTTCCGCACCCTCATGATCGCGGTACAAGCGAATGCCGATACTGGCCGAACAATGGAACTCATAGCCATTTAAATCGTAAGGATGAGCCAACGCGTCCAACAATTTTTCGCCGACTTGCTTGGTTTGCATCGCGGCAAGCTCGACATCGGCGCTCAAATCCGCCAGCAACACCAAAAACTCATCGCCACCCAGGCGTCCGACGATGTCACATTCGCGCACGCTAGTGCGTAAACGCCGCGCCACTTCGACCAATAACTGGTCACCGGCATCGTGCCCGCGCGTGTCGTTAAGCGTCTTGAAATTATCCAGATCCAAGAACAGAATCGCACCATATAAGCCGTTGCGGGCGCCGGCAACCAACTCCTGGCCCAAACGATCTTGCAGTAAACGCCGGTTAGGCAAATGGGTTAAAGGATCGTAATAAGCCAAACGGTGGATTTCCGCCACCGCCTCCTTGTTCTCGGTAATATCCGAAAATGTACCGACATAATGGGTAATGCGGCCATCGGGTGCGACTACGGCTGCTATCGTCAGCCATTCGGCGACGATCAAGCCGTTTTTGCGGCGATTCCAGATTTCGCCTTGCCAATGGCCGGTCTCCTGCAATACAGTCCACATAGCCGCAAAGAAGCCCTTGTCGTGGCGCCCGGAGTTGAGCATTTGCGGCGTTTGGCCCAGCACTTCTTCCGAGCTGTAGCCGGTCAACGCGATAAAGGCCCGATTCACCCGCAGGATCACTCCGTCCGGGGAGGTGACGATCATCGCCGCCTGCGATTCGAAGGCGATGGCGCTGATACGCAGCATTTCTTCCGCCTGCTTACGCTCGCTGATGTCCCGAATAATCGCAATACCGCCAACAATTTTGCCGGCACCGTCGCGCGACGGCGCGCAGATCATGTCTATCACTATGCCGGCGGCATCCAGCGCCGGCCGGAATTCGCCTTCATAACTCACCTTTTCACCGTTCAATGCCTGATGCAAGGCGGCGAGTATTGAACCGTCTTTAAACCCCTTAATATCCAATCCGACAATGTTATCGACGGTATTCTGCAAAATAGCAGCGAACGGTTCGTTACAGTAAGTAACGATCAGATCGGTGTCGTAATGAAAAATACCGATGGGCGAGTGTTTCAGCAACAAGCGATAGCGCTGCTCACTGATACGCATGGCCTCCTCTCTTTCCGCGGCATCCAGATGCAGCACAATATTCTCGGTGATACTTAGATTGATACGACGCAAGCTGATCACCATGAAGCACAGGTATAAAGACCCTGCCACGCTCATCGCCACAAACAATCCATTGCCTGACATGAACAAGCGAACAATGATGGGCAGCAGTGAGCTCAAAGAAAATAGCACCGCGCTGAGCAGATCGGCGGAAAATGCCACCACGCCGCCGGCCGACAAACCCGCCAGCATAAAAACCAGAAATAGTTGATGTTGCGAGTTGTTGGCCGGAAACATCAGAAAACCGGCCGCTCCCCACACCAAGCCCACGGCCAGCACCCCAATCCGAAATCTGTTCATCCAGAACCGAGTGCTTTCCCCGACTTCCGGCGCGGCGGATCGATAAGCCTTGACCAGCAAAGTGCGGGAAACCGCCACCAACACAATCAGCGTCAACCAACTGAGCACCACGGGGGCCGCAATCATGTCGCGCTGCATATAGGCCAGAATCGCCGCCAGTAGCGTACTGCTGATCAATGACACATTGCTTGCCGCAAACAGTTGCCGCAGCTGTGCCGCTTGAATTGCTGCTTGTTTGTTCGGGTTACTGCTCACGTATGATTTAGCGGCCGGCTGCTGACTAACGATTGAAGTGGGTTTGAAACGACTATCGATAAGCACTCTGGATTGTACGCTAACCGGATTAACAGGCAATGCTGTTTTTCGCATACGTTTTTCCGAGAACGTAAGCGGATTGCTTCTTAACCTAATCCGGCCAGATATAAGAATTTTTTTATTTCGACCGCCGCGCGCCGGGATATGCGATACCGATCTTTTAGCCAATAGCCAAGGCTATAAAGCGCCAAATCAATGAAACTTTTCGCATCCTCCGAGTTTACTAGCTCACTGATTCTGCTAACCGACCCTCCTACAGTAGGAACGTGACAATGCTTGAAACATGGCTTAGTCGCCCGGGCCTTGAAAATCGTTATATCCAGTTAGGAACGGGTGAAATAAATCCCTTAAACATTAATCGGGAGTCGATCATGACCACAACAACTAAATCTAAGATTTTGCAACACTGTGCGAAATTGGGCTTTTTAGCTTGTCTCGTTAGCCCGCTCAGTCAGGCTGGCCCTTTGGGGCTGGGTTCCAAAGTGCCGCCACGCTCGCAAGTGATTGCGTGCGGCATACACTTTTCATCTGGAGAGCATCCCGTCTCAGTGCGCTGCCCACTGACGACGGCTTGCAAAGGCACCCCTGAACCGGACGTATCCTTAGCGGTTAGCTGGGATGTATTGCGTTGGGATAACAATCAAGTAGTAGCAGGCCCGGACCAAGGCTGTGCGGTTAATCTGAATCTTCCTGCGATTCCGATGCAACCCGACGCTTGCGCGGCGGAAGTCGCCGCGACATTTACAGATAACCCGGATTGTGAAAACGCTGGGCTGAGAGCTATTGTAAAGCCGGCAATTACCGGACCTTACGTTGACATTTATTACGACCCGCAAAACCCGGGCGAGATGTCTATTCCCGGACCGGCGAGCACCGGCACCCTGGTAAAATAATCGATCCGGCCATACGGTAGCCTGTTGGCTTGGTTATTTTCCCCCTAAGCCAAGCCAATCGGCGACCATTACAGCGGGAAACCCTCGGGTAATTTTGACTAACAATTGCGAGTAACCCCAAGAATACCGAAAGAGCAGTAAACCCAATAAATTACCTGATTAGCAAGCTGCTTCTACTGAGTACCTCGTATATCCTCAAAATCGTCAGGTCGGCATACCTTCTTCGGCACATGAGGAATGCCGAAATCCACACCGCATAGACAACTCGAAGCTGAATCACGGGTAATTATTTCGATCCGGCTATTGAAACTTCTGTAGCTTCACCCAACTGTTAACGAAACTTTGCAGCCATTTTAAAGTCTTTGCCCATGCCGGCAGTTAGCCGGGTTATATCTTCACGATAGGAGTTATTGAATGAATTCACAGGAACGCAACCAGCTCAGCCAGTTTCTGAATCAACTGAACGAAGTAAAGCTCACGCAAAAAGATGCCGAGGCCGAAGCGTTGATTAGAGATGCGGTTGCCAAACAACCCGATGCCGCGTATCTGCTGGTCCAACGCGCCTTGTTGCAGGATCAAGCTTTGACTGCGGCTAAAGCACAAATCACCGAGTTGCAAAATCAATTGCAAGCCGGTGCAAGCTCACAACGTAGCGGGTTTCTGGGCAACGATCCTTGGGCTCAACCCACTAACAATAGCGGTGCGGTGCCCGGTGTCGGCAATTATCAAGTGCCGAGAGGGGCTGCTCCCGCGCAATCGCCAAGCTTTTTCGGTGGTGGTGGCGCTGGCGGCAGTTTTCTGGGCAATGTCGCGACCACAGCAGCCGGTGTCGTAGCCGGTTCGTTTTTATTCCAGGGCATCGAAAGTCTGATGGGGCATCACGGTTCCAACGCCTTGGGCCAGCAAGCACTGGGCGAGCACAGCGGCGTTCAGGAACAAACCGTGGTCAATAACTATTACGGCGACGATGCCATCCAGCAAGCCAACTTGGATAATAGTGACGATTTTTCGCTTAGCGACGCAGACTACAGCGTGCCGGACGAAAGCGACGACTCCGACTGGATTTGATTCACCTTGAGTTCTCCCTCACAGGGCAATCTTTGGATTGCCCTTTTTTACTTTTGCTCTATGACGGACGATGGTGACACTTGGCACAAGCGACAGGGGTTGACGCTAGTCTGTTAAGTTGACGATGAAAGGTCTTTTTGCGCAAGGCACCCGACTTGACCCAATCTCGGCCAAATTTGGTGCCTTGCATACCAAGCTCAGCGTTTATCAAATCGATCCAATTCCATCACTTTAGCCCAGGCATTCGCAAAATCCTGCACGAATTTTTCCTTGCCATCTGCCGAGGCATAGACTTCCGCCACCGCCCGTAACTCAGAGTGGGAGCCGAAAATCAAATCCACGGGTGTGGCGGTCCATTTAACTTGATCACTGGTCCGGTCCCGTCCTTCATAAATGCCTTCGGTAGCTGACTTGCTCCATTTCGTGGACATATCGAGCAAATTAACGAAGAAGTCGTTGCTGAGTGTACCCGGACGACTGGTGAACACCCCGTGTTTAACATGGCCGGCATTAGCATCCAAGGCCCGCATGCCGCCCACCAGCACCGTCATCTCCGGCACGCTCAAGGTCAGAAAATTAGCGCGTTCGACCAGCATTTCGGCAGGCGAATGCGCATTGTCTTTGCCAAAGTAATTTCGAAAACCGTCGGCTTTAGGCTCCAGCACCGCGACGGAATTGACATCGGTTTGCTCTTGCGCCGCATCCATCCGCCCCGGTTTGAACGGCACTTGCACTTTGTATCCGGCTTTTTTGGCCGCCTCTTCCACCGCTGCCGAACCACCCAAGACAATCACATCGGCCAACGACACTTTTTTTCCGCCTTTCAAGGAGCGGTTGAATTCGGTTTGGACGGCTTCCAGTTTTGCCAGCACTTTGGCCAGTTCGGCGGGATCATTGACCTCCCAATCTTTCTGGGGTGCTAACCGAATCCGCGCGCCGTTGGCCCCGCCGCGCATGTCGGTACCGCGGAAGGTCACTGCGGACGCCCAGGCCGTTTTCACCAACTCGGGAATCGTCAAATCCGAGGCCAGGATAGTAGACTTCAATTTGGCAACATCCTTGCTGTCGATCAGCTTATGATCAGCTTTGGGAATCGGATCCTGCCAAATGAAATCCTCGGCCGGCACTTCGGCACCAACATAGCGAGCTTTGGGCCCCATGTCGCGGTGGGTCAGCTTGAACCAGGCCTTGGCGAAGGCCGCCTCGAATTCTTTGGGATTATCCAAAAAGCGCTTGGAAATTTTTTGGTAATCCGGGTCCATTTTCAAAGCAATATCGGTGGTAAACATGATCGGCGGGTGGCGTTTGGTCTGGTCATGCGCATCCGGTACAAAGTTGTCGCCTTTGCCGTCTTTAGGTATCCATTGCGTCGCACCGGCCGGACTTTTGGTTTGTTGCCAATCAAAGGTGTATAGCCAGGTCAGATAGTCGTGGGTCCAGCGAGTGGGGTTGGTCGACCAAGCACCTTCCAGACCGCTACTGACGGTATCGACGCCGTTGCCGGCACCGCATTTATTCGCCCAGCCTAAGCCTTGCTCTTCAACGCCGGCAGCGGCCGGCTCTTTGCCGACGCAATCGTCAGGTTTATGGGCACCGTGCGCCTTGCCGAAGGTATGGCCGCCGGCGATCAGCGCCACGGTTTCCTCGTCGTTCATCGCCATCCGGCCGAACGCTTCGCGGATATGCTTGGCAGCGGCCAAGGGATCGGGATTACCTCCCGGCCCTTCCGGGTTGACGTAAATCAAGCCCATTTGCACAGCAGCCAGCGGTTTAGCCAACTCGCCTTTGCCGTCGTGGCGTTCGTCGGCCAGAAATTTCTTTTCCGTGCCCCAATTGACCACTTCGGCCTCCCAATCATCGGCGCGGCCACCGGCAAAACCCAGGGTTTTGAAGCCCATATCTTCCAGGGCAACATTACCCGCCAGCACCATCAAGTCAGCCCAGGATAGTTTGGCGCCGTACTTTTGTTTGACCGGCCACAACAGGCGGCGGGCTTTGTCCAAATTGACGTTGTCCGGCCAGCTGTTTAGCGGCTCAAAACGTTGCTGACCGCCGGACGCACCGCCGCGACCGTCGAAGATGCGATAGACCCCGGCACTGTGCCAAGCCATGCGAATGAAAAACGGCCCGTAGTTACCGTAATCAGCCGGCCACCACGGTTGGGAGGTATGCAGCACGCTGGCGATGTCTGCTTTCACGGCTTTCAAGTCCAGGGTTTTGAATTGCTCGGCATAATTGAAGGCTTTGCCCAAGGGGTTGGATTCAGCGGCGTTCTGGCGTAACGGTTGCAGATTCAGTTGCTCCGGCCACCAGAAGCTGTTCATGGTCGGTTCCGGCACGGCCGGCACCGGTGTAGCGGCCAACGCCGTAGATATGGCTACCGCCAATGTGGAAGCCAGGAAAATTTGTTTGGTTGTCATGGTGCACCTCTGTTCCTTGTTGTGATTTAAGATAAAAATCCGCCGTTGTTTTTCTGTTTAAACACCGCTTGGGATTAACTGTAGCGGCATTTAGTTGCATCGGCACCATATCCCTCCAATAAAAGGGTTCGGTGGACATATTCAACGGGAGATTACCCGCAAACTGAAATTGATTTCTTCGATAGACCGATAGGCCAAGTCAATAATAAGCGCTTCCGAGCTGATATGATTCCAGCCGGATGCGCTTTCGGAACACTTAACTCAACAGCGGATATATAGTCGATGAACTTGCGAGATTTAAGCTATCTAGTGGCAGTAGCGGAGTTGAAAAATTTCAGTCAAGCGGCTGAGCATTGTTCGATTAGTCAGCCTACGTTGAGCACGCAGATTAAGAAACTCGAGGATTATTTGGGCGTGGATTTGTTCCTGCGCGAAAAAAATGCGGTGGAAACCACCGAAATTTGCCGGGAAATTTTACCGATCGCCCGCCGCATACTTGACGATGCTCGCTCCATTCGCCAAATCGCCGCACACGCCAGTGCTCGGCATCGCAACATGCTGTCCTTGGGCGCGTTTCCATCGCTGGCAAGTTACGTGTTGCCGGAATACGTTTTTCGCATCAAGCAGCATTACCCTGATCTAAAAATCCAACTGGTCGAGGAAAAAACCAACGCTCTCGTCGCTTTACTGCTCGACAAAAAGCTGGATGCGGCCTTGCTGGCTTTACCCGTCGAACAGGCGAATTTGGAATCTCGAACCCTATTCGAAGACCCTTTCACCCTGGCGGTGTGCGCCGACCATCCACTTGCCGAGCAGGAAGAAATTGACCTGAACACAGTAGCCAAAGAAAATCTGCTATTGCTGGATGAAGGCCATTGTTTACGCGATCAGGCGCTAAAATTGTGTCATCCGTCCCGCTTCGTGGAACACGACTTTCGGGCATCCAGCCTGGAAACCTTGCGTTTCATGGTCAAAAACGGCGTCGGCGTGACGCTGATGCCTTCGGTCGCCGTGCAGCCTGATGATCCGGACATTCGTTATATCAACATCCGCCAACGGCCCAGCCGGCAAATCGCGCTGGTCTGGATCAAGAATCATCCCCGTGGCGAACTACTGGAAACGCTGGCCGGACTGCTGGCTTATAAACCACTACCCTAAAGCTAAATATTAACCCGGCCCTTAAATACCGTTCGCCTTGTCGAAGGGCACACCAGCTTGGACTTCGAGGAGCATAGCCCGAACGGCATACCCGTGATAAATAGGGCCGGGTTAATAAAAGCGGAATCCACGCTATCAGCCGGACGTACGGTGGCGACTTGCGCTGCTATGGGCATAGCCCTATTTTCAGCTGGTTTACCGCACACAAAGCACTTCTATCGCATTCCGAATAGCATCGGCCCTGCCAACCGCTTCCTAAAAATCCCCAAACCACTAACAGCAAAATACTTTTGCTTGACAAGAAGATGATAATCATTATCATTTGTATCCGACAGTCATTTCTCGTGCTGTCATTGCCGCACCTGCACAGCCTCCTAAGTTATCCAGTGTGCGGCAGTTTATTTTCTAACTTATGCAACCCGAGGTCATCATGTTCGAAGACAACTCTATCGGTGCGCCGAAAAGCCGCGATGTGGCGCAAATTCATGCCGCGACCTGTGTGTTAATGACCCAATTCATCAACGGCCATCACAACCCGAAGCTTGCACATCTGATCGTGCAGCAACTGGGGCGCCTGCTAAGCCACCCGGAACTGGCACATAGTGCTTCCAGCCGCGATATGTACCTGCAACTTCTGGAACACTGGCAAACAGTCACCAATCTGCTGTTAGAGCGCAAATCGGCTCACCTGCAGCCGGTAGCAGCGCATTGAGCGGGTTTGGCATTTATTCGTCACCATTTTTAGTCCTATGAAAAACCCGTCTAACCCAGTGCGACTTGGCCCATCAACCGCCGAAACGCCGCCGGCAATACTGCAAGGCAGGCAGCGGCTGAATAGCCGTTTATTGTTCGGCACCCAAAACGAAATTGTGATCGAACATCAAGGCGACGAATATCGCCTGCGCATTACCAGCAACGGTAAATTAATTTTGACCAAATAAACCGCTAGACCCGACAACCCCAGCCAGCCAACCCTAGGGTAGCCAGCCAATTGTTTTCAGATCAGTTAATCGAGAGGCCTGTATGTTACCGACTGCCAGTTTTCGCCAGCTTGCCTGCCTGGCCCCCATGCGCTTCGTAGCCAACGAAGGGCCTTCTAAATCGATAACCGTTACTCCAAAAGCCGAATATAACGAACGCGGCCTGGGATTTCTCATCGCCCTCGGCTTACATTTGGCCTGGTTCGGCCTGATGCCGAACAGCGAAAAGCAAGAGTCTGTCACGCCACCGCAACCGATCATGGTGCAATGGATCGGCGATATGCAAACTCAGCAAGCGCCCGCCAAACCCGCAGTGCAGCAGCCTCAGCAGCCGGTTGAAAAAGCCGTCAGCAAACCCAAAACACCACCCAAACCGGTTAAAAAACCAAACCTGCTGTCAACCGCCAGCAATGCGCCGGCTGCCATCGCGGCACCCGAACCGACACCAGAGCCGCCGCGTGCCGAACCCGCACCTGCGGCCACTGCTGCTACCTCTGCCTCGGCACCCAGTTCAGCCAGCACCAGCGAGGCCGCATCGGCGCCGATGACCTTGCCCAACCTGAACGCCGACTATTTGAACAACCCGGCCCCGGCCTACCCTAGCACCTCCCGACAACTCGGCGAGCAAGGCAAGGTATTGCTGCGCGTATTGGTCAATAGCGACGGTCAGGTCGAACAAGTCATGCTACGTAAATCCAGCGGCCACGAACGCCTCGACCAAGCCGCCCAAGAAACCGTTCAAAAATGGCGTTTCGTCCCTGCCCGCCGCGGCGAACAGGTGGTTTCCGCCTGGGTCGTGGTTCCCGTTTCATTCTCTCTCGAAGGATAAATCATGGCACTCAATCAAAGTCTCGACCATTTCCTGGCGCAAACCGACAGTGTCGGCGCCTTCCTATTCAGCTTGCTGCTGATCATGTCGGTCGCCAGCTGGTATTTCATCGTGGTCAAAGCCTGGAATGGCATCCAAGTCCGCCGCCGCGCCGAACTGTTTTTACAGAAATTCTGGGCCAGCGACACGCTCGCCGATGTCGCCGGACATCTGGCGGGCGGCGCCCAGGCAGACCCATTTTCGAACCTGACCCGCCACGCGCTGGCCGCCTCTCAACATCATGCCCGCCATGGCAGCCACGGCTTACAACAGGCCGGTTCGACCGCCGAATTCCTGACCCGCTCGATGCGCCGCGTCATCGACGAGGAAACCGCGCAGCTGGAATGGGGTTTGACTGCGCTGGCCTCCATCGCCAGCACCGCGCCTTTTATTGGTTTGTTCGGCACGGTCTGGGGTGTCTATCACGCTTTGGTCAACATCGGCCAAGGTGGCTTAGGTGGACTCGATCAAATCGCCGGCCCGGTCGGCGAAGCGCTGATCATGACCGGCTTAGGTCTGGCGGTCGCGATTCCGGCGGTACTGGCTTATAACGATTGCGTGCGCAGCAATCGCTTGTTGTTAGCCCGTTTGGACGGCTTTGCCCACGACCTGTTTGCCTTTTTAACCACCGGCGCCACCATCGCCAGCGCGCCAGCCGCCGCCGTTGCCGGCGTCGAACTGGCCTTTGCGAACGGAGAAAACTAATGGCATTCGGCGGCTTCGATCAAAACAAGGGCGGCGGCCACACCGTCGCCGAAATCAATATGATCCCGTTAATCGACGTGATGCTGGTGCTGCTGGTGATTTTTATGATCACCGCGCCGCTAATGACGCATGCGGTGAAAATCGATCTGCCCAAAGCCAGCAGCGTGCCGCAGCAACCCAGCGAAGATCCGGTTGCGTTATCGGTGGACGGCGAAGGCCAATTATTCTGGAATCAGGAAGCAATCGACCGCACCGTTTTGAATCAACGCCTGGCTGAAGTCGCGCAATCGCCGCAGCAACCGGAATTGCATATCCGTGCCGATCAAAACGTGCCGTACCACTTCGTCGCCGAAACGTTGGCGGATGCGGCCAAAGCCGGGGTCAGTAAAATCGGTTTCGTTTCCGAACCGGACAAAAAGTAAAGCAAGCCCTGGCTTCCCCCCTGATAAACGGAAGCCAAGGTCACACAAAGAAAAATTACGGCTGGTTTCGGGATGTCTGACCTAGACAAGGCAAGGACTGCCGACTTGCAATGGCAAACAAGCCAGGATGTCTAAGCGTCAGACATCCCGAAACCGGCCGCACATAGCCCGTTAAACTCAAGGGCCAAAACCGTAAGCGCGACGTCAGCCGCGATTACAAAACCAAACACATCAGCCACCTAGCCATTCGCGCCAGGCAGCCAGCATTTGAGACTGCACTGCCTGTTGGAATCGCTATGCTTTTATCTTTAAGCGCTCGACCTTGCTTGACCATGCCCCGCGCAGACTACTGTCTTCGCCCGCGGCGTGACCAGACTGGTCGACGTCCCTTTGTTAACGCTTCGAAATTCAGCCGTTTCTGTCCGCTTGCCGGCCAGACAATGTGCGCCCTATTGCTGCTAAGCGCGATAACCGCCAAGGCTGCCGAGGATGCTGCAATAGACAATGTCGATGAATCCGCGGATGTGGAACTAGCCCCCGTCACGGTAAAAGCCAAAATCGACCATCCGCCCGCAAAAACCGCCCCCGGCACCGAATCGACCATAGACGCCGCAACCATGGAACAGCGCATGGTGCGTAATATCAAGGACCTGATTCGCTACGAACCCGGCGTCAATGTCGGCAACGACCCGCAGCGCTTCGGGGCCAGCGGCTTTACCATTCGCGGACTGGGCGGCAACCGGGTGTTAATGCAGATCGACGGCGTGCGCCTGCCGGAAGCCTTCCGCATCGGCTCGTTTGCCAGCGCCAATCGCAACGCGGTGGACATGGATGCCTTAAAAGCCGTGGAAATCGTGCGCGGCTCCGGCTCGGCGTATTACGGCGGCGACGCCATGGGCGGCACCGTCAATTTCGTTACCAAAGACCCGCGCGATTATTTAAGCGTATTTGGTAAAGATTATTACACCGGCGTGAAATTGAATTACAACACCTCGGACAATGGTTTCGTGCAAACCGGCACCTTGGCCGGCGCGCTGGGCAGCTGGGAAAGCATGGCGCTATTCACCCACAATCAAAGTAACGAGACCGACAACAAGGGCACGGCGGATTTTGCCGACGGCCGTCGCACCACGCCCAGCCCGCAAGAAAACCTCGGCTATAACCTGCTAGCCAAGCTGCTGTACCGATTTAACGACGACAACGTGTTGCGCCTGACCGGCGAATGGCTGGACAGTCGATCAGATATCGACGCTTTGTATCTGCGCGGTGCCGACATCAGCCTGCGCAACGTCAACAGCATGCTCACTACCGATACCCAATCGCGTTGGCGGCTGACGCTGGATCATACTTTGCAGCATCTGGATACGCCGCTGTTCAACGCTGTGTTGTGGAAGTTTTACACGCAAAAATCCGCTACCGGGCAAGTCACTCTGCAAGATCGCACCGCCAACGTGGACGGCAACACGCTCACCGAGCGAATTTTCGATTATGCCAACGACGACTTCGGCGGCGAACTAAAACTGGGGAAAAACTTTGATTTAGGCGAGACCAGGCATGCGCTGCAATACGGCGGCCAAATCAGCAAAAACAGCATAGCGCAACAACGCGACGGTAGCTTTACTTGCGTCAGCGGCTCGGTTAACCCGCGCACCGGACGTCCTAATAGCATTTGTCCCAAAGGTCGTATCAGCAAGACCGTGACGCCGGACGAGTTTCCGGTACGGGATTTTCCCTTATCTACGGTGACTAAGGCCGGCGCGTATATCGAAGACGCCGTCAGCCTGTTCGACAAGCACATTGAGCTGATCCCCGGCGGCCGCTGGGAATATTTCCGGTTGTTGCCCAAATCCGATTATTTATTCGAAAAAGCTTCGGCGAGCGCGGTAGCAGAAGGTGCAGACCCAATAGTACCGAGCATTATCGACGCCAACGCCTTTTTGCCCAAATTCGGCGCCTTGCTACATCTCAACGAGATATTCACGGTGCACGGCCAGTATGCGCATGGCTTTCGCGGTCCCAACTTCAGCGAGAGCAATCTCGGTTTTACCAATATCACCGGCGGATACACCAATCTGCCCAATTACAATATCCAGCCGGAGACCAGCGTCGGCGCCGAAGTGGGTTTGCGCGGCCAGGGTATGGCGGGGACTTTCGACATAAGCCTGTTTCGTAACGATTACGACCACTTCATCTACAACGCGGTGATTTGTAACCCGGCGACCGCGGCCTGTCCGCCGTTGGGGTTTACCACCTATCAAAACATCAATAGCCCCGACCCGATCCGCATTCAGGGTATCGAAATCAAAAGCCGGTTTTATCTGGACTGGTTAAATCCGTCGCTAATCGGCGCCAGCCTGCTGTTCAGCGGTTCCTTTACTGAAGGCATGAATCTAAAGACCCAACGCAATGACGACGAGGCCCTCAGACAAATTAGCCCGATGAAAGCCGTCGTTGGTCTGCGCTACGACCAACCCAGCGGCGACTGGGGCACGGAAGTGAACCTGACCTTGGTCGGCGCCAAACAAGCCAATACCGCGCCGGCTGACGCCCTATTTCTGCCCAGCGGTTACGGCGTCATCGATTTCAATACCTACTACAACGCCAACAAGCATCTCTCATTCAATTTCGGGGTATTCAACCTGCTCGACAAGAAATATATCGATTGGGAAGACATCAACACCCGCGCCGGCGATCCACATACCACGCTGGGCAATTTCGCCGGTGCGGAGCACTGGGCCGACCGCTATTCTCGGCCCGGCCGCAATCTCGGCGTCACCGTAAAACTGGCCTTTTGATGGAGAAAAATCTTATGACCAAGGGATACAGGGCCAAGAAAGAGGCCCATAAAAAATTGGAAACACTGTTCGAAGAATTGCTGGAACACGAGGGTTTCGGTGAGCTGCGGGTAGACATGCGGCTGTTAAAGCGCGGGCAAAAGGAAGTGATCATCTATTGCGGCAAACAGTACCGCTATGTCCTGGACTTTCAGGTGCAAGACGCGCCGAACGGCAATCGCGACACCAACCCGCTGCTCGGATGCCGAGAGCCGCACTGAGTTTTAAATTTCCGCCACCGCAAAGGCCATTGGCCAGCGCGGATAGCCGGCACGGGGCCGAAGCGGCGGAAGCTATTTTTGACGACAGCAACGGATCGTCTTCGCGGTGAAGAGATGCGTCAATTTACTCACATAGGAAACCAACCATGAAAACTGCACAAAAACTGACCTTAATCGCCGGCCTGTTGGCTGTTTCCGGTAGCGCTTCGGCTGACTTGACCAATGGTCCCGACCCTTACGCCGCCGGCTCCGGCTTCGACACCCCAAGCGAAGCCAGCTGGGGCAACTGGAACCGTGGCGATGCCGGCACGCTGTATGCGGAATGGGACAGCTTCGTGGATAACTCTTATCCCGGCATCCGCACCGCGGCGGCGGATGTGGGCAGCGCCGGCACCACCGATGCCAATATCGGCTGGAACGCCGGCACATTCGCGGCCGGATCGGGCAATTTGTACAGCTTCAGCGTTACCGAGAATTTCACGGCTTCGCTGAGCGGCTCTACCAACAACGAGCCCTTAAGAGCAGCTTTGCAATTCGAAACCTGGGGCGTGCAAATGGACTACAACAGCCTGTTACTGAATGGCGTAGCGCCGACCTTTACGACGCAAACTTTCTACGATGACGACTACGAAAGTTCGTTCGGCCCTGTCGAACTGGTGCAATACCTGGCCTATTGGGACTTATCCGGACCGGCAAGCAATTATTTGTTCTCGTTCAATAGCGCCGGACATAGCTTGAGTTTGGGCCAAGTCGCTATCGACATTGGTCCCAGCACCGATCCCGTAACCAGTGTGCCGCTGCCGGCGGCAGTATGGCTGTTCGGCGCCGGCTTCATGGGCTTGCTGGGTTTAAATCGTAAAAAAGGCCTGGCGGCATAAACGTCGACCTGTAAACGCTTTGCATCCTGGCCGCGCGGCCCGGCTGCAAAGTCCCTAACCTGCGCTGACTTGGAAACATACAGCGCATTCGCTTAGCGGAGCTCAGCGTAATGGCAAAATCCATGACTAAACATCCCGAATCCAGCGCGGACACTTTGAAACAAGCTTGGCAAGACCTGCGCGCCGATCACCCGCATATGCGGATTCGCGACGCCGCAGCGACATTGGGCGTCAGCGAAGCCGATCTGCTGGCAACCGACTGCGGCAACCGGGTCACCCGTTTGCGGGAACACTGGCCCGCGCTGCTGGGCGCGGTAGGCACGCTGGGTCCGGTGATGGCTTTGACCCGCAACGCTTTTGCGGTGCACGAAAAAACCGGGCTCTACGAGGACATATGCCCATGCGGCGACTTTATCCTGATTACCGGACACCATATCGAACTGTGCCTATCGACCGGCGTTTGGCATTCGGGTTTCGCAGTGATGGAAGAAACGCATCTCGGCCCGCGCCACAGCCTGCAATTTTTCGACACAGGCGGCGAGGCCGTGCACAAGATTTATCTCACAGAGCATTCCGATGCCGGCCTTTACCGGCGCTTGATCGACATATTTCGTGCCGACGATCAGTCGCCCAATCTGGCACTACCCACCGATGGCGCCAAGCCGGCGCTTGGCGCCATCGCCCCATCCAAGGATTTGCCGGAACACTGGCGGCGCTTGCTGCTAGCCGACACGACCGAGGCTGCCGTCACAGGCCGGATTGCCGCACCGGCACTACGCGAACTCATGCTCCAACTGGCGGAACTGCTGTTGCCGATACAAGTGGTGGTCGGCAATCGCGGCGCCATGCAACTGCACGACGGCCCTATTCAAAACCTGAAAATTACCGGACCCTGGTTCAATGTTCTGGATCGGGATTTCAATCTGCATCTTAACGAAATGGCCGTGGCCGGCGCGGACATCGTCCAACTCACTTGCGGGCAGCAGGCTTTGACCGGTCTGCTGGTTCGCGGCCAAAACCAGCAGAGCATAGCGTCCGTTTTCGGCGGTTACGACGAAACCGACGGTGAAAGCTTTTTCTGGCGCGACTTGCTACTGGCCTCGGCGGTTACAGGAGGTTCCTAGCATTTTGCATCGCTACCCAAAACCGTAAACCGACACATTTTATTGATACCCCCACACCTGGAAACCAGCATGAACCACAAGACCATCGATCTCGAACAAGTCAGAGCCGCTTATACCGCTCTGCCGCAAACATTTTCCTCCGCGCTAATGGCCACGGTCAGCGCCTCCGGCGAACCCGAAGCCAGTTACGCCGCCTATGTAAGGCACGACGGTCATTATTACATGTATGTCAGCGAACTATCGGCGCACACCCAAAACCTGTTGAACAACGGCCGGGTTTGTCTTTTGTTCGTCGAGGACGAAGACAAAGCCGCGCATTTGTTCGCCCGGCAGCGGGTTACCTATCACTGCTCGGCCGGCGAGATCGACCGCGATACCGACGCTTTCGCCTACATCATGGGCTTATTCGAGGAAAAATTCGGCGCGTTCATGAAACAGTTACAAAACATGCAGGACTTTCATCTGTTTTGCATCCGTCCGCAACGCGGCAGTTTCGTGCAAGGCTTTGCCAAGGCATTTTCGATTGAAGGCGACGATCTGGCGCAAATCCGCCACGTCAACGATGTCGGCCACCAGACCCGCGAACCGGCCGAAGCCCCGGCGTAAGGCGGAGCGACTTTAGCCGCGAGCGAGGCAGCCTATCAATCCGCCATTAAATACCGTTCATCCTGAGCCTGTCGAAGGGCGAACTACCTCGGGCTTCGACGAACCCAGCCCGAACGGAGCACCAGGGATAAATAGGGCCTAATGAATAAATCAAACGAAAAACCGAACATGAAACAGACCACATCCCTATTGATCCGGCCTAGTGAAGTTTTAATATCCGTTCGCCTTGAGCCTGTCGAAAGACGGCTTGTGCTTCTACCAAATCAGCTCGAACGGTTCACACAGTTAAGGGCCGGATCAATACGCCATAAACTTGCTCGAGCCGCATGCGCGGCCTTCCTCTGGCTATCGGCCGCCGCGCCGGCCGACGCCACCGTGCCGGGCCGCATCGTCTCGGTCGGCGGCGCGTTGACCGAAATCGTCTACGCCCTGGACGGCGCCGAGCACCTGGTCGGCGTCGATAGCACCAGCCTGATGCCGGCCGCCGCCCAGGCGCTGCCGCAAGTCGGCTACATGCGCACGCTGTCGGCCGAAGGCGTTCTGTCGCTGCGTCCCGACCTGCTGCTGGCCAGCGCCCACGCCGGGCCGCCGGCGGTGCTGGAACAATTACGCGCGGCCGGTGTGCGTATCGAAACGCTGGCCGAGGACTATTCCGCCGCCGGCATTGCCGCCAAAATCGGCGCGATTGCCGCCTTGCTGGATAAACCGGAGCAAGGCCGGGAACTGGCCGGCCAAGTGCAAGCCGACTTCGACAGCTTAGCGCAGTGGCGCGCGCAAAGCCGTGAACAACCCAAGGTGCTGTTTTTGATGGCGGTGGCTCACGGCGCACCGCTGGCATCCGGCCGCGGCACCGCCGCCGACGCGGTGTTGGCGCTGGCCGGCGCCCGCAATGCCGCCGGCGAACTGCAAGGCAACAAACCCATCGGCACCGAAGCAATGGTCGCCGCCGCGCCGGACGTGATTTTGTTGACCGACGTCGCCGCCAACGCCATCGGCGGCCTGGAGGCGTTCTACCGGCAACCCGGCATCGCCCAAACCCCGGCCGGCCGGCAGCGTAAAGTCTTCGTGGTCGATACCATGGCCTTGCTCGGTTTTGGCTTGCACAGCGGCCAGGCGGTGCTGGAACTGGCCAAACGACTACACGGCGAGCCGGCGGTCGCCATCGACGCGGGTGCCGGCCGATGACCATCCATGCCGCGGCCGCAGTAGCCGGACCGCGTCTTCGGCTGAAACCGGCCATGAGCCGCGCCGGCCTGTGCTGGCTGCTGGCATTGCTGCTGGTTATCGCCGCCTTAGCCGCGCTGGGCAGCGGCGCGGTCGCCATCTCGGCCGGCCAGGCCGTCGCCATCGTCGCCGACCGGTTCGGTATCGCCCTGCCCTGGCCGTTCGGCGCCGACCAGCAAGCGGTGCTGTTGGCGATTCGCGCGCCGCGCCTGGTGTTGGGATTGCTGGTCGGGGGAGCCTTGGCCGCGTCCGGCGCGGCGATGCAGGGTTTATTCCGCAATCCGCTGGCCGATCCGGCCTTGATCGGCGTTTCCAGCGGCGCGGCGCTGGCCGCGGCGGCGGTCATCGTCTTGCGCGACAGCCTGTTCGGTGCAGTGGCCGGCGTATTCGGTGCCTATCTATTGCCGATCGCGGCCATAGTTGGCGGCTTTGCGGTCAGTTGGCTGGTGTACCGGCTGGCCGACAGCGGCGAGCGGCTGGACGTAGCCTCGCTGTTACTGTCCGGCATTGCTATCAACGCGCTGGCCGGCTCGGCCACCGGCTTACTGGTCTATCTGGCCGACGACGACCAGTTGCGCAGCTTGACCTTCTGGAGTTTGGGCAGCCTGAACGGCGCCGGCTGGGACGGCGTCGCCATCGGCGCGCCGTTTTTACTGGCCAATTTGCTGCTGTTGCCGTGGCTGGCCGATGCCTTGAACGCTTTGCTGCTCGGCGAGGCCGAAGCCGGCCATTTGGGATTTCCGGTCGAACGCATCAAAACCGGCGTGGTGGCCTTGGTCGCGCTCGGCGTCGGCGCGGCGGTGGCCTTGTCCGGCGTGATCGGCTTCGTCGGCCTCGTGGTGCCGCATCTATTGCGGCTAGCACTGGGACCGGATCATCGCTGGCTGTTGCCCGCGTCGGTACTGCTCGGCGCCTTGCTGCTGATCTGCGCCGACTATCTGGCCCGCACGTTGGCGGCGCCGGCCGAGATTCCAATTGGCATCGTCACCGGCCTGCTCGGCAGCCCGTTTTTTCTGTGGCTGCTGTTCCGGCAAAAATTGATGGGCCATTGACATGCTGCAAGCCATAGACCTGAGCTTACGCGTCGGCGCGAAAACCTTGCTGGACGGCGTGACGCTGGAGCTGCGCCCCGGCGAAGTACTGGCCGTGGCCGGCCCGAACGGCGCCGGTAAATCCAGCCTGCTACGGGCCATGAGCGGCGAGTTGGCGCCGTTCGCCGGCCAAGTGACGATGAACGGCCGGCCGCTGGCCGCATGGCCGCCGCAGCGAGCGGCGTTGCTGCGCGGCGTGTTGCCGCAAAGCTCCGGGCTGGCATTCCGCTTCACGGTGCGCGACGTGGCCCTAATGGGCCGCAGCCCGCAACGCAAAACTCACACCGCCGCGCAAAACCGGGCCATCGCCGAACAAGCGCTGGCATTGACCGATACCGGCCATCTGGCCGAACGCATCTACACCACGCTGTCCGGCGGCGAACGCCAACGGGTGCAGCTGGCGCGGGTGCTGGCGCAAATCTGGGAGCCGCAAGACCCGCTGCACCGCTATTTGTTGCTGGACGAACCGACCTCGGCGCTGGACCTGGCCCACCAGCACACGGTGC
Organism: Methylomonas sp. 2F7; assembly: GCF_057126975.1. Classification (NCBI taxonomy): domain Bacteria; kingdom Pseudomonadati; phylum Pseudomonadota; class Gammaproteobacteria; order Methylococcales; family Methylococcaceae; genus Methylomonas; species Methylomonas sp. 2F7. The sequence continues at coordinate 1,260,458 of NZ_CP195203.1, read as the reverse complement.
TGGCCATCGCCCGCCGCTTCGCGGATGAACAACAGGCTGGCGTGCTGGCGGTCTTACACGACCTGAATCTGGCTGCGCTGTATGCCGACCGCATCGCCCTGCTGCACCAAGGCCGACTGGCCGCCATCGGCACGCCCGCGCAAACCCTGAGCAGCGAGGTGATCCGGCAAGTGTTCGCTTACCCGGTCAGCATCAGTAGTCATCCGCAAATCCCGGGCGCGCCGTTGGTGATTCCGCGGCGGCAGGCCGCGCCGGGCGTTGTGGGGCAATGAAGGCCGGCGGCAACGAGGCTGCCAATCGAGCGCACCGGATTATTAACCAGACCCTTGATTTCACTGGTTCCGTCGTTCCGGCGTATGTGGGAGACGTTAGACCACACAGCGAATCCAGAGAGAACTCTGGACTCCCGCCCACGCGGGAGCGACGATGTTTGAGGGCCGGGTTAATGACACCCGATTTAGCGTGTTCGGAGGAATACGTTAACAACGCCGCCAGGGAAGGCGGCACCTTATGATTCAATGCCACACTTGTTTAGACATAACGATGGTGTTGTTGGAAGTAAAATCGAATAAACTGGCAGCGAACACTAGCCCTGTAGCAATCGGTCGATCCGGTGATTCAGTAACGGCGATTGCCCCGTTACCTGTCATTAGTTTTGATTGCCGATTGGTATACGGATAGGAAAATTCCATGCTAACCAATCAGTTATTGCAAAAATGAGTATTAGCTTGGTGATATAGGGAAACCTCTTAATAAAAGGAAGGATCATGACATCTCACAGAAGCAGAAATCACGCAGAACACATTGAAAGGAATTTGATTGCGTGCGCTCCTTGGGCAAAAGAACGCACTTACCTATTCGAATGGCTTTGCGCTGCAGAATTTCATTGGTTCTTTGTTCAAGGTTTAGATGCAATCCGTAATGAATTTATTGTTCCTGGCGTCTCTTCTCTGTTGAATGGCATAGAAGCCAGTCTTCGAGTAACTATCGAGCATTTACAAAGCCAAGAAAAAGCACCGCCAGAACCTTCCCCATACAAAGTTCTTAGTAATAACCTATTAGTTAGAGCTCAAGAAATGGGCATGCCAATAGGATTGCTGGCCTTTCCAGGTGAAGAAAATTATGACGAGAAGCTAAAAAGTCAAAAGCCAAATCGTGTTGATGTGGAAGTGGTAAGGTTGAGAAACAATATTTGTCATGGAAATATCTCTGAGTTTATCAACACTGAACTTGGGCCTGAAAACTCCTTTTTCACTCCAATGAGTTTGGCTAATATAGCTGATCAATTGCTGGCTGTAAGTTTTGATTGGGCTAAAGGGCTTGGTGAATATCGAAGAGAGCATGGACTGCTTCACTATGACGAGAGTAAGAAACCGAATGAAAATCCAGGCTAAAAAGGCAAATTCACACGGACTGCCAAAAGCTGCGCCGCTCGTTTCTCACCATGCAGCTTTTGGCACCCAAGAATTTGCGGCGTTATGCTACTTAACGTAAAACCAATTGGGTCCCTATACACCACTCAAAACGAGTCGGACATAGGAGAGCTTTCCTTGAGCAGATCCGGTTTGCGGGTGGTTGTTGGTACAAACCACAGTGGGAACAATGAAAGCCTATGGGTGGAATATCACTTTGATGCGCCTCGCGGGTTCAGATTTCTTGATGAAGGCGATCTGATCAGATACTGGGAATCAGGTGTGTTTACTCACGGCTATCATCTATTTGAAATTACGACAGGTGGTTGGCTTGAACAGGAAACGCAGTTGCCTGGAATGTTAAGCGTTACCTCGGCAGTGGGGACGTTCCGTGAGTGGTTCATTTGTACAACAAACGGATGCATCAATGTTTTGTCTGTAAAGGAACCCTTAATCCGGGAATTGGCCTGATCGAGCAGAAGCATAACAACGCCATCAACACGGACGGTCTCGGCGAACGTTAGCTAGGGTGGGCACGGTTTTTGTTTCCACGCGGATTTTCTGGTTCCCTCGCTTCCGAGTCGGAATCCATACATTGCCCGCAGTGCGCATCCAGCGATACCGACGCATAAACACAACGAGTTAAATTAACGAGTCCGAGCATGGCCAATAAATGGAACATTCCAGACTGGCTCGAACACGAAGTGCGTGAAAGAGACAAAGCCTGTGTCTATTGCGGTGTGAAGTTCACGCCAGCCCAGGTTTCTCGACGGTCGGCGGCCAGTTGGGAGCACATCAGCAACGACGCTGAAATCATCACCAGAGAAAATATCGCCCTGTGTTGTTGCGGCTGTAACGCCAGCAAGGGGCAAAGACAGTTATCGGTTTGGCTGCAATCGAAATACTGTTTAACTCGTGGTATCGGTCCGGCCAGCGTGGCGCCAATTGTGAAGCAAGCCCTCGGCAGTGGTTTGTAAATACACGTATAACCAGTCTGAGTGGACACGGTTTTTGTGCCCACACGAAATTTAAAACTAATATGGATGCGGTGTGCTGGCCGGTCTGGGCCTGGGCGGCGGCGTGCGCTATACCGGCGGCAATTACGGCGATTTGAGCAACAGCCAAAAGGCACCGTCGTATACCTTGATCGACACCTCGGTACATTACGAACTGGGCGCCGCAACGTGTTGGCAAGCTTGCGTTACAACGGGTGAACGGCAATTCCGGCAGGCGAGTTCCACCGGGATAGTCTATTAACCCGGTCCTTAGTTACCGTTCGCCAGTCGAAGTGTGTGCCAGCCTGGACTTCGATGAGCTCAGCCCGAATGGAATACCAGTGGTCAATAGGGCCGGGTTAATAATCGGTCTCGTTGTGCCGTTCTGGAAACGGATGATGAAATATCCGGACCAGCCAGGCCAGCCTGAAATCGTTACCGGGCTACACAAAAGATGAGTTGACAAACAACAGCGTTTTTTTAAAGTCCACTCAGCCTTCGTGCAGAAGGCGTATCGCCAGCCATGTCTCCTGACTAGCCAGCCCTCACGGTGCTAATCAATTCATCCAGGGGACCTTATGACCATATCATTTTTCGCTAGCCGCCATTTCGTTTCTAGCTTTCTCACTAAAGCCGCAAACTCCATCGGACAGCTGATTTTTAGCTACACGTTATTAACCCTGCCCTTAAATACCGTTAGCCTGAATGCCCTTGATGGTACTGAGCCTGTCGAAGGGCCAACCAGCTCAGGCTTAGCCGAGCTCGGCCCAAACGGGGCAGCAGGGATAAATAGGGCCGGATTAATAGCCTAAGCGGCCCAACGAAACGCCTCGCTGTCAAACATCGAAATCCGATAGGCAGGACGCATGTTCTCGACCAATCTTTATCGCGCAGAAGCCATGGCAGCGCAGACCGGACGCTTGGAAGGCGACATCCTGCTGGCGAGACCCTGGTCGTCGTGGCTTGTCTTCGGGATTGTATTAACGCTTGTCGCCATCACCGTTTTATTTATCAGCTTTGCCTCTTATACCAAACGAACCAACGCTAACGGTATGTTGGTCCCAAATGGCGGTGCGATCAGTATTGCCACACCCGCGCCAGGGCTTATTTCGGCCGTTCATGTTGAAGAAGGCCAAACGGTTCATGCCGGAGACACCTTATTTTACATTGAGAGACGAACGCCATCTTTCATCATTTAACAAACCTCGACTTATCCAACCATGGACAGGAATCTTACCCATGAATCGTACCCGCTCGACCTCAATAGCGTTTTTAATACTATCTTTCGTCAATGTTGTTACCGGGCACGCCACGGAAAATAAAACAAACGGGGCCGCCGCCGAGAAATACGGCGCGATCGAGCGGCAATTCGAGAACGGTTTCCGGGCCTTGTTGGTTCCCGATAGTAAGGCCGAGCAGACGGCAGTGACGCTGGTGTATTTCAGCGGTTCGCTCGCCGATCCCGAAGGAAAGGCCGGCCTCGCACATTTGCTGGAGCATTTGCTGTTTAGCGCGCCCACGACACCGGGCAATCATGCGCTGGTTAGCGAGATGGCGCGCCGCAACATTGCCTATAACGGCAATACCAATTTCGACCGCACTAACTACCACACGGCCTTTGCAAGCGACCAGCCCACTTTGAACTGGCTGCTGGAACAAGAGGCTTTGCGCATGCATAAACTGACGATTACGGAAGCGGATATTGCCAGAGAATTGCCCGTGGTATTGCGGGAAAAGGAGCTTGGCGATAGCAATCATCAGCAAAAACTATCGCTACAAATACTGCCGGTTGTCACTCGCTTTGCCCCGTATGTACGCCCGCCGATAGGTAACGAAGCTGAATTACGCAGTATCGCCATCGACGACGTCCGGGCTTTTTATCGGACACACTATCGCCCCGACAATGCGCTGTTGGTCATTACCGGTCGATTTGACGTTGCCGAAACCTGGAAGCAATTGGAAACTCATTTTGGTGAGATTAAATCTCCCAAAATCGTGCAACCACCCGCATTCCAGGTGGCGTCTGGACAGGAGAGTAGCGCCTCGCAACGGAGTTTTCGCGGCGAAGGCGATGTTGCTTCCGTCTCATTATTTTATCCGTTACGGCATTCGTTCGATGCCAAGCCTATAGCGGCCATGGGCCTACTGAGCGGGTTGCTGGCCGGTTCGCCGGCCAGTCGCTTACATGAGTCACTGGTTAGCGCCGGACAGGCGGCCTCTGTCTCGGCAATGCCGTTGCTATTACGCAATGCGGGTGCATTCGAAGTCACTGCGCACCCGCTGACGGCCGATAGCGAAGGGTTGGAGCAACTCCAAAACACCTTAGCAATCCAAGTGCGTTCGCTGGGCGATACCGCGTTCACGGAAAAAGAACTGGAACGTGCCAAAAACTTGTTACGCAACGAAGCGTTACACGTGCAATCTCAAGCCGCATCCTTTGGCTACCGATTGGCTGAATTTGCATCCATCGGCGACTGGCGGCTGTGGTTCGAGAGCATCGACGCGGCCCAAGAAGTGTCTTTGCCGGAGATTCAGCAAACGGCCAAAACGATTTTCCAGCAGAGTATCCCGGTTGCCCAGTTGATGAGCAAAAGGCATGCGGCAAGTATCGCGGCGGAAAAGGAATCCGTGGTACCGCACGCAACAACCGGCGAACCAGCCGCCGCGTCTGTGCCGGCGCACCTGCCGGAAACCGCGAGCCCAGCGGCTAACGATGTGACGGCGACGGCCCTTGATGCGCAAATCGAGCGCTTTAGCATTAACGATTCGCTGGCGGTTGCCCTCTGGCCCAAACCTATGCCGACCGGCCGGGTGCAGGGCCAGTGGAATCTGCGTATGGGCACGGCAGACAGTATGTTCGGCAAACGTATTTTGGCTGATTTGACCGGTAGCCTGTTGGCTCACGGTTCGGCCAGTTTAGATCGACAACAACTGTTTGATCGCTTGGTGGGTTTGGACGCCCACTTGTCGATGACGCCAGTTGATGACCGCTTGGCGATTCGCTTCGATCTGCCAGCTAACTCGTTACCGGAATTTCTTGGCGTTCTGATCGATGTTCTTCGTCATCCGGCGCTGCCGGAGCAGGGATTCAAAGAAGTCGGCAATCAGTTGCGTGTTGCCTACCAAAGCCAGGGCGCAAAACCGCAAGTCGTTGCGGAACAAGCCGTGACCGCATTCACCAGCCAATACCCTATCGGCGACATCCGTCGCGAGCCCGGCATGGCGGAAGCGCTCGCTGCGTTGGAAGGTATCGAATTGAACGATGTAAAAGCCTTCCATGCCGATTATTACGGTGTGAATGGGGAGTTGATGCTGTCCGGGGAGTTTGATGCAAAGGCAACACGCCGCCAGTTGGAAAGCCTGTTAGGCCCTTGGCGCAGCAAGCAGGCCTACCAACGGCCACCCGTACCTTACGCCGCATTGGCTCCCGGCCAGCATGTCATTGCTGTACCCGAGGGCGCGCACGGTGCTTATACGGCGCAGCTCAGACAGCCATTGCAAGCGAACGAGACTGACGCTCTGGCGTTAACACTGGTTAATTTCGCACTGGGCGAGGATGCGCTGCAATCCCGCCTCGGTCGCCGACTGCGTCAACAAGAGGGGATTTCGTACGGTGTGGCTAGCAAGATCAGCGCGTCTGCCTTTGAACCGCGCGCCACCCTGACTATCAGCGCGACCTATGCGCCGGCCCTGCGGCAACAGCTCTCCAAAGCCGTGCACGAGGAACTGGCCCTGCTGGTGAAAACTGGCCTCACAGATACGGAGTTCAGCAGCGCAAAAGATAACTGGCGGCGTCGCAACGACCTGAGCAAGCTGGATCACGACAAGCTGTTTGCTAAGCTGAATCTGCTATTGCGTTTGCGCCGCGATATGCAGTACTACGCCGAACTCAATACCCGTGTTGAAGCCTTGACGCTGGCTCAGGTGAATGCGGCGATTGCGCGCCACATCAATCCCGACCAGTTGCTGGAAGTGTTTGTCGATTCCGCACAATGAAACACTTTAGCCACTCGTATCATTCGTCTTACTTGCAAACCACCGCGGCCGAATGCGGCTTGGCCTGTTTGGGCTATGTCGCCGCTTGCCACGGCACCGAACACCCCATGAGCGAATTGCGCGCAAAGTATGCGGTGTCGCTACGCGGCTCCACTATGATGGATTTGGTCGGCATGGGGGCGGCTCTCGGGTTTTCGTGCAGGCCGCTGCGTCTGGAATTGGCGGAACTCGACCAACTCAGTCTCCCCTGTATTTTACATTGGCAAATGAGCCTTTTTGCGGTGTTAAAGAAACGCGAGTATGCCATGAGTATTTCGCAATTTGCATCGGTCCATCCAACCCGGCGAACACATCGCCATCGTCGGTACTGGTCCTGGACGAAGCGACCAGTCACTTGGATGTCGAAAAAGAGCGGAAGGTGAATTTGGCAATCAATTCGTTAAACATCACCCGATTAACTATCGCCCATAGAGCGGAAACCATAGGCATGGCGGACAGAGTCGTCTCTCTGGATAAGAGCATATACAGCGAAAGCAGAATGGGTAGTTTCTGAAGGCTATTCCGCCATCCGACTATTAAGTTGACCCTGAATAAATTCTAACCAATTGATTTATTCAGGGGCGACTATTTTAGGAAAACCGCCGGGGATTTTCCGGCAAGTGGCGTTTCGCTAATTCAGTCTGGTGCTGGATTTAACAACAGTAAATCCGGCGCGTTTGCTTTTGTCTTTTTGACCGGCTCTGGCCTGGTGCGCGGCTTCGGACATGGTGTCGGCAAAGCTCAGGAAGTCGGCAACTTCCAGGCGCAAGGACATGTTCTGCAAATGCAGGTGGACGACGCCGCATTCGCGGCAAATCAATACCTTACTTAACTCCGTCGCCGCCAAACATTCGTGGGTACAGGGTTTCTTGCTCATACGTTTACTCCTTCAAAAATCGTCTGGGATTAGGTAAAAACTTTTAAGCGCATTAAAAATTATTGCCGCTCCGGATTCGCTAAACCACGACTGAGCTTGGCTTTTGCCTGAGACAAGAACATTTTCCAAACGATTTGTTTCGACCCTAGATCAAGACATCGGAAATCCGTGGCATGGATTTCGCCTTTTTCGACCAATGCCGCCAAAACTTCCGGAGCGATTGCCAAGCGCACAGCCTCGGGTTCTCTAAATAAGGGGAATAATCTTTTCACGTCACGGCAGCTGATTTTTAATCTGTTTCAAATGATAATTATTCTCATTTGAAAAGTAAAGTATTTCTTCGCCCTTGAAAATTTCAGCCGTTAATTCGCCATTTTTTTTGCAGGCGTAAGGCTGCTTTCCGCAAACCTTTAGGCTACCGAGCTCCCGAAACGGCTCGAATGCTTTCAAAGATGTAAGCCTATCCAAACTTTGATTTCGAATGGGGAAACGGTCTGCACACAAATTCCGGAGTTGACATTAGCCTCAAAAAAAATAAAATGAGAATCGTTATTATTTGAGAATGATCTTATTTCTTGGCTTTTTGGAGCCGCATAGCTCGAATAGCGATCAATAACCGATGGACAATAACTGTCGGTTCGTAAAATCTTAGCCACCCAGCATTCCCAGCCAGGCAGCCAGCAACATTTATTTAGTCACGGGAATACTATGTCTGCAAACCATTCGACCACTAAAAAAAACACCCCTGCCAAGTGGCGCTTAGGGGCGCTCTTGCCGCTGGGCGCGGCTCTGAGCGGGGCGGCATTCGCCGCCGACTCGACCGCCGACGTAGCGGCCAACAATGATCAAGAAGTGGTTTTGGAAGACGTTAAAGTCAAAGCCAACCGCGAAAAGCAAGCCATTCGTTTCAAAGCCGAAACCTCGACCACCGGCAGTAAAACCGAGATGGCACTGCGCGATATTCCGCAGTCTGTCAGCGTGGTAAAAAAAGAACTGATCGAATCGCAAAACGCCTTCAATCTGCGCGATGCATTACGCAATGTCAGCGGCCTGACGATTGCCGCAGGCGAAGGCGGCCGGACCGGCGACTCCATTACCTTGCGCGGTTTCGCCGCCAGCTCGGATCAATACCTGGACGGCGTCAAGGACAACGGCCAATACAATCGCGACACATTCTTCATCGAAAAAGCCGAAGTGCTGAAAGGCGCTTCGTCGATATTATTCGGCCGCGGCGCCACCGGCGGCGTGATCAATCAAGTCGCGAAGAAACCGACCGGTAAAACCGGGATTAACGGCAGCTTTACCTATGGCTTGTACGACTTCAAACGCACCGCCATCGACGCCGAAACCAAATATCAAGATTTATCGGCCCGGCTGAATGTCATGTACCAGGATGCCGATTCCTATCGCGACTACAACTACAGCAATCGCTGGGGTATCGCGCCTTCGTTCAAATGGGACATTAGCGCCGATACCGATTTGACCCTAAACCTGCTGCATCAACAAGAAGAAGGCGTATTCGATTACGGCGTGCCTATGTATCGAGGCCGGCCGGCCGGCGTGCCTATCAACACCTTTTATGGCTTTACCGATAACCGGATGATGGACACCGATGTCAATGTGGCCACGGTGGCATTAACCCACCGTTTCAACCAGGATTTTTCGGTGAAAAACTCGATACGTTACGGCGATTACGAACGTAAATACCTGACGCATCTGTATTCCGGCGCAGCGGCCTATAGCGGCGCCGATGCCGGTACTATCGCCCGCTCGCAAGCCTTACGCCTGAACACCCAGGAAAACGTCTACAACCAGACCGATTTTGTCTACAAAAAGCCCTTGTTCGGCTTTAACAATACCTTGATGTTCGGCAGCGAATTCGGCTGGGAAGACTACGATTTCAAATCGAAAAACTCGACCGGCGTCAGCCGGGTGTCGATATTCAATCCGCGCCTCACCGCCAGCGTCACCGGCTTGGCGTACGACTTCAGCGGCACGCTGGCCACTGATCGACTGACGCAAGCCCAAACCTACGCCGGCTATGTGTTGGATCAATTCGAGATCAGTCCAGAATGGAAACTGTTAGCCGGCACCCGTTACGACGTGTTCGACGCGCAACAGACAGACAGGATAGGTACCGCCGACTTCAATAGTAGTGTCGATCAATGGAGCCCGCGCGGCGGCATCGTCTGGCAACCCAGCAAAGCGCAGTCCTATTATTTCAGTTACGGCAAATCCTTCAATCCTTCCGCCGAGAGTCTCAGTCTCTCGGCCAATAATGCCAACTTGCCGCCCGAGCAAAACCACAACTACGAAATCGGCGGTAAATGGGAGTTGTTCGACGGCAAACTGTCCGCTACCGCAGCTTTGTTCCGCCTGGAAAAAACCAATGCCCGCACTACCTCACCGCTGGATGCCAATCTGCAAATCCTCGCAGGAGAGCAAAGCACGGATGGCTTCGAAGCGGGTCTGGCCGGCGAAGTGTTGCCGAAATGGGATGTATCGCTGACCTATGCCTATCTTGATTCGAAAATCAGCAAATCTACATCAACGGCCACCGGCTCGGTCAGCGGCTTAGTGAAATCGTTTGAGGGGATGACGGCCGTCAACGTGCCGGAACACAGCGGCGTAGCCTGGAGCACCTACCACTTGACCGACAACTGGGAAGTCGGCGGCGGTGTGTACTACGCCAGCCACCGCTATGCCGACAGCGTCAACGAAGCGGTATTGCCGGGTTACGCCCGCCTGGATGCGGTGGTGGCCTATCACCAAAAACATTACGACGTGCAACTCAATGTGTTTAACCTGACCGATACCGTCTATTACGAATCCGGACAAACCAACTCGGCCTTGCCGGGCATGCCGGTGTCCGGGCAATTGACGGTGAGCTTTAAATACTAAACGCTGCGTGTTTGAACGGTTAAGCAACATCCGCCAGTAGCGCGATTGTTTAACCGTTCCACCCGATCCGCAAAACCCTTATTTGCAATTGCCATAGCGAGATTTTGGAACCCGACCCATGAACACCGCAACCGATTCATTATTGACGCCAGCCGCCCGCCCGCCCAAGAAAACCAACGGCGGCTATCTGTTTTTACCGAAAAACCTGTCGCGCGGCGCCTTCCTGAAATGGTTGCGCCGCACCCATGCCTGGTTCGGGCTATGGGGCGCGGCGCTGGGCCTGCTATTCGGCTTTACCGGGATTTTAATGAACCACCGCGACGTACTGAAAATTCCCATCGGTCGCATGGAACAGAAGGAAATTCAACTGGCATTGCCGGACCCTCATCCCACGGACCCGAAAGCGCTGGCGGCTTGGCTAGGCCAAACTTTGGGTGTAGATACCTCCCATGCCAAAATCCGCAAGGAACCCGGTAAAACCGTGACCTGGAACAATCAACCGGTCCAGCAACCGGCATCCTGGCAAATCAACGTCCGTAATCCGCAAAAGATATTGTCTGCCGACTACTGGGAAGGCAACGCCTTTGTCACGGTCAAGCAAGGCGAAGCTAATCTGCTGAACACGCTAAACAACCTGCATAAAGGCACCGGCATGGGCGTAGGCTGGGTATTGCTGGTCGATACGCTAGCCGGAGGTTTGTTACTGTTGAGTTTGACCGGCACTTTGCTCTGGACCCGCCTGCACGGCAATCGCATTGCGGCAGCGGGTTTAGGATTTGGGTCAATGAGTTTGGCGGTATTTTTTGCGCTGCAAGCGATCTTGAGTTAAACCATGTTGATCGAAATTCCGGAAGTTCTCTCCCCAGCCGAACTACAACAAGTTCGGGACCTATTGGCTGATGCCCCCTGGGCGGACGGTCGCATCACCGCCGGCAGTCAGTCCGCCCAAGTGAAAAACAATTGGCAATTGCCGGAGCAAACCGAGCAAAGTCACGCCGCCCGCGCCATTTTGCTGGGCGCCTTGAATCGCAACCCACTGTTTCTGTCGGCGGCACTGCCGAAAAAGATTTTCCCGCCTTTGTTCAATCGCTATGCCGGTGAACACAACACCTTCGGCAACCACATCGATAACGCCATCCGCCACTGCCCGATCAGCGGCGAACGGGTACGCACCGATTTGTCGGCGACGATTTTCCTCGCCGACCCGGACAGTTACGATGGCGGCGAACTGGTCATCGAAGACACCTACGGCGAGCATGCCGTGAAGCTGGCGGCTGGGGATATGGTGCTGTACCCCGGCTCCAGCCTGCACCGGGTGGCGCCGGTGACGCGCGGCGCGCGGCTGGCCTCGTTCTTCTGGCTGGAAAGCATGGTACGGGAAACCGAGCGTCGCCGCCTTTTATTTGAAATGGATATGGCTATCCTCGAATTGCGCAACACGCAGGGCGACAGCGCCCCGACCGTCAACCTGACAGGTTGTTACCACAACCTGCTAAGGATGTGGGCGGAGGTGTGAAACACGCCTGATGGTTATCCCGGCTCTTATAGGCCCAGTATCTTCATTCCCGCGAAAACGGGAGCGACAATATGTAGGGGCCGGGTAACAACAAGCCGCGTCAACTTCAGTCCTCTTGCCACTTCAGTTGGCATGCCGCTGAAAACTTTAACTTCATCCCTCCAACGGCCAACGGGATTCGCCCTCCGCCATTTGCTTAGCCCTCAGCGCCCCACGCTTCACCAAATCTTTACAATCAGCAACACTGTCAGCCATTAGATTGACCCATTTACCCAGCGTTTAATACCTTGCATTCGTCATTTCCGCTAAGGCGGGAACCCGATAGTCAAGGGCGCAAGAGCGGACATCCAATGCCATGGATGGCAAGCTTCGTCCCAGCGATGTGGCCTGGATTACGCCAATCGCTGCCGGAATGCCCAGCACCTTTGCGCATCTAACAAAGTAGAATGAATAAATGTTACAAAAACTTTGTGATAAACCGATGCTGCGCTACATTTGCAACTGAAGAATTAACCCGAGAGACACTCTGTCTCTCGCCATGCCCCATTTGCTACAGAATGAAAAATACCTTTTACACCGTTTGGATAGGTGCGCTATGTTTGGCTGTCCATGCGGAAATTGCTTCGGCCGATACCGATTTAACCGAGTTGAATATAGAAGAACTACTATCGGTAAAAATCACATCCGTTTCAAAAAAAGCCCAAGCGCTGGGCGATGCGGCGGCTGCGGTATTTGTCATCAGCAACGACGACATCAAACGCGCCGGCGCCACTAACATTCCGGACGCACTGCGCCTGGCGCCCGGCATTGACGTCGGCCGCATAGACGCCAACAAATGGGCCGTCAGCTCACGCGGTTTTAATGGCCGGTTTTCCAATAAACTACTGGTGCTGATCGACGGTAGAAATATCTACACGCCGGCTTTCTCGGGTGTGTATTGGGAAATGCAAGATGTGATGCTGGAAGACGTGGAGCGCATCGAGGTAATTCGCGGCTCCGGGGCAGCGCTATGGGGAGCCAACGCCGTGAATGGCGTGATCAACATCATCACCAAACATGCCGCAGATACCCAAGGCGGCTTGCTCAGTGCCGGCGGCGGCAGCGAGGAGCGCGGCTTCGGCTCATTCCGTTACGGCGGCAAACTCAACGAAACCACCAGCGGCAGGGCTTATATCAAGGGCTTTGAGCGCGACGCCCTCAGCAGACCTGCCGGCCAACCTGCCGGCGACGCCTGGAGCAAAATGCAAGGCGGCTTTCGCATAGACTCAGACTGGTCCGCCGCCGACTCCGCCACCGTGCAAGGCGATGTTTATCATAGCGATTTAAACCAACAAATCGGTTTAGCCGCGCTCACGACACCGTATCGAGAAACCATTTCCGACCAGGTCCAAGCCACCGGCGGCAACTTGCTTAGTCGTCTGCAACATCGCATTTCCGATACGTCAAATTACGCCCTGCAACTGTACTTTGACAGTTACGACCGCAGAGAAAGTTATATTGAAGAGGAACGCTATACCGGCGATGTGGATTTTCAACACCGCTTTGCTTTAAACGACTGGAACGACATAGTCTGGGGGGCTGGCTATCGGTATACCTACACCAAAGAAAACCAAGTTAAGCAAAGTATTGTTAATTTTACGCCACCTCAACGCGGTGAGAGTTATTTCAGTACGTTCTTACAGGACCAATTGACGTTAGTTGACGAACAACTGTGGCTCACGCTGGGTTCCAAACTGGAGCATAACGACTACACCGGCATAGAAGTGCAACCTACGGCCCGCCTACTCTGGGGACCGGACCCCAATCACCGGCTGTGGGCGGCGGTCTCCCGCGGCGTGCGCATTCCGTCGCGAGTGGATGCCCACATGGAACTGATCGGCCAAGTCGTGCCGCCGCTGACCAGCCCCAACAGCACGCCTTTACCGCTCGCCCTCGCGGTAACCGGTTCCAACGCTTTCCAAGCCGAAGAGGTGCTGGCCTATGAAACCGGCTATCGATACACGCCCAGCAATAGTTTTTCCATAGATTTATCGCTGTTTTATAACGATTATGAAAATCTGCGCTCTTACCATCCAGGGGCGACAGACCCGGCAAATGTGCCGTTTTTTATCAAACAGCCTTTGATCATCGACAACACCGGCAAGGGCAAAACCTATGGCGTGGAAACCGCAGTGGTTTGGAAGATGCTGGATTGGTGGCGCTGGGACCTGAGTTATAGCGTGCTTAAAACCGAGCTTTCCAGCAATCCGTATTATCAGGAAGCGGTATCGCCGCAGCACAAAACCTCGTTGCGCGCGATGCTCAATCCCACCGAAGACATTACCCTGGATGCCTGGCTGCGGTATGTGGACAATGCCAGCGCCTTTACCCTCAGCGGGCCAGCCTATATTAGAGCCTACACCACCCTGGATTTGCGTCTGGCCTGGAAGCTCAATCAAGCTGTCGAGCTATCGCTGGTCGGGCAAAATCTATTGGATAACCAGCATTTGGAATATGTCCAGGAAACCTTCACCCAAGCCACCGAAGTGCAACGCGGCGTTTACGGCAAAGTGGTTTGGGAGTTTTGAGTTTGTAGTAAAACGACTGCGCCGAGCCGGTTATTGACACAGCCACTTAAATTCCTTGGAGCCCAAGGGCCGCGTAGCAAACCTAGTCAGACATCCCGGCTCCCGCCTGTGCGGAGCGACGCTATTTAAGTTCGAATCACTGATCGCTAGTTTTTAGGCAATGTGCTTCCTCATGCGGCAGGCCATCGACAAGTTCGCCGGCCAGATAGGCGGCCACCGCTTTCAAAGGCGATGTCTCGCTGGTGGTATGCAGCTCGGTATTTCTCTCCAGCAGGTTACGCTTTACCCCGTCTCCCGCCGATCCGGCAATCGCTACATCCACATAATGCAGCGGGTGCCGATTGCCGTCGCCGCGCACATGCCATTCATGCAGGCTGCCAATCTCGGTTAGATCAAGCGTCCAAGCCAGACTCGCTTCCGCTGCATTTCCAGCAACATAGACCAGCCAGCGCGACGCCCTGCCGGCATGTGGCGCAATATTCCCACCGTTTTCAACAGCTACGGCAATCAGTGTTTCGTTCATCGATTCGGCACCTTTGACAAAGAAAATTTGTTACGGAGTAAATCCCTTCTATTCGAAATAGTCAACGTTATCTGTCAGCAAATATCTTTTCGCTGGTTAACTTCTACACCTATTGAACAGCACTGAGCGCCGTTCCAGGCTTTATAAACCGCAAGGTCATACGATCACTTTCGCCAATCGCGGCGTATTTCTCTCTATCCTTGCTACCGAGGCTGAATGCTGGCGGCAAACTCCATACCCCGCCCTCGTGATCTTTGCTGTCCAACGGGTTGGCATTGATCTCGCTGGCTGCCTGTAACACAAAGCCGGCCGCACCGGCCCCAGCAATCAGTTGATTTTGCCCGATATAACCCGAAAAATCGTCGTCCGCCACGTCGCCATTCGCCCGATGTTCCACCAGACCCAGCGTGCCGCCGGGCTTGAGTACGTCGAAAAACCCCTTGAACATCAATGCCACGCTATCCGCTTCCCGCCAGTTGTGGACATTGCGGAACGTCAATACCACATCCACTGACGCGGGTGCGCCGAAGGTTGGCTTAGCTTCATCAAAAAGCCGGATCTCCGGACTGCCATATAGATTTGGCAATGCAAGAAATTTGCGCTCAAGCGCGTTAAGTTGCTTCGCGTAGTAATTCCTAGCGCTTTGCTTGACGGCACTATCAGGGTTTATCACGGCGGCAACGTAGTGACCATTTACTCTGAGCAGAGGCGCCAGAATCTCGGCATACCAGCCATAACCCGGCGTAACTTCGATCACAGTCTGCCCAGGACTCACGCCGAAAAACGCCAACGTTTGCAAAGGATGCCGCCACTTGTCGCGAGCGACATTAGCGGGATCTCGCCACTCACCAGCAACAGCCGCTTCCAGTGTCAATGGCGTCTTCGGATTTTCATCCGGCGGTGCACAAGCACTAAGGATGGCAATAGCGGCTAGAAGTATGGAAATTCGAATCATGGCAACGTCATTCCAGGTAGTTGAGATTATTAACCCGGTCCTTAAATATCGTCACTCCCGCCTTCGCGGGAATGACGACTCCAGGGAATTTACAGTAAAAACCAACAACACCATGATGCGCATCGAGAACAAGCAGCAAAACGTCCAATTCAAGCCCGCGCACTGTGCTCCAACCAATGCAACAGTCGAGCACAAAGGCTGGCGGGATCAAACGGTTTGGAGAGAAAATCATTCATACCCGCTTGCAAACACAACTCACGGTCTTCAGCAAAAGCATTTGCGGTCATCGCAATAATCGGTACATTTTGCCAGCCATCCAGCAAGCGGATCTGCCGGGTAGCCTCAAGCCCATCCATCACCGGCATCTGCATGTCCATAATCACTAAAGCAAACCGCTGTTGTTTGGCCAGCGCCAATGCGTCGGCACCATTATCCGCTACCGTGACCTCAAAACCGGCCGCTTCCAGCAGAATGACGCCAACCGCTTGATTGATCGGTTCGTCTTCTACCAGCAACAAACGGGTACCGGCATATTGGCTAAGCAAAATCTGCTCCGCTGTATCGTCGCTGCCATCCAACAATTGCCTGCTGCCGCTAATATGGCTGCCCTTGGTTAACCAAGCGGTAAACCAAAATGTACTGCCGTGTCCTACCGCGCTCGTGGCGTCGGCCTGACCGCCCATTAGCTCAGCGAGCCGTTTGGTAATTGCCAAGCCCAAGCCGGTACCGCCGTGCTTGCGGGTGATGGAAGTATCGATTTGCTCGAACGCGGAGAACAACTTTGGAATCATATCCGACGGGATGCCGCGACCGCTGTCACGCACTTCCACCCTCAACAGCACTTTATCGCCCTGTTCGCTGACCGGGAAAATCCGAACCTGCACAAAACCTTTGTCAGTAAACTTGATCGCGTTGCTGATGTAGTTTATTAACGCCTGACTAAAGCGGATCGGATCTCCACACAATAGATAGTTTAAAGTTGCGCAATCCACGCTTAAGCTCAGGCCTTTGTTTTCAGCCAGTTCGTGCATAATCGTCCGGACCTTGGCCGCCGCTTCACCTAAATCAAACTCCACGGATTCCAACACCAACTTTTCTGCCTCGATCTTGGACAAATCGAGAATATCGCTGATCACGCCAAGCAAATGTTGGGCCGAGTCGCCAATCTGCTTCAAGAAATTGGTTTGCTCAGGGTCCGTCACTTTGCGAGACAAAATATGGGTGAGACCGACAATGGCATTGAGCGGGGTGCGAATTTCGTGACTCATATTGGCCAAAAATGCCGTTTTTGCCTGGTTGGCGGTATCGGCACGCAGATTCGCTTCAACCAGTTCGTCCAAGCGCTGGTGCATCTGCGTAATATCGATATGACACCCCACCATCCGAAGCGGCTCGCCGGTTTCCGCCCACTGTACCACCCGGCCTGCGCAAATCACCCACACCGTGGAGCCGTTTTTGTGTCGATACCTTACTTCGTTGTAATAAGGTTCTGCACCATGACTGGCCACATGGCGCTCGAACTTCTCAAGGACACTGGGTAAATCCTCGCTAAAAATGAGTTTTTGCCAGGTTTCAGGGACATTAGGAAGTTCGTCGCTCAGGTAGCCCAACATGCGACTAAACGTATCACTAAAATATTCAGTGCCTTTAGAAATATTCCAGTCCCAATACCCCGCAAAAGTGGACTCCAAAAGACCCTGCAAGTGGTTTAGCTCTTCTTCCAACTGGATATTTTTGCGCAATTGCTCTTCGGATTTCTTCCGTGCGGAAATATCGATCACCACACCGATGTATTTGAGCACGCTGCCATCCTCATTCAGGATGGGCCGACCACGAGCCATGAGCCAGCGCGACTCCTGGCCTGCCGGGAGCAGTACCCGCCATTCCGATTCAAATGCCACGGCACGCGCGACCGCTTCTGAGTTAATGGCCTCTACCTGTGCGATATCGTCCGGATGCACCGTTTTGCGCCATGCCGCATAACTGGGTTCCACCGAGCCGTAGGGGATATTGTATAAATCCCATATCTCGTCAGACCAATAATTCCGATTAGTCGCCAATTCCCATTCCCACGAACCGCCCCTGGCTGCGTCCATGGCCAAACGTACCCGTTGCTCGCTGTCGCGTAGCGCTCTCTCTGCTTGCCGCTGAGACGTCACTTCTGTAGCCACCCCGGCGACATAACACCGGCCCTCCACGTCGCAGAAGCTAAACTTGCTACTGTGCCAAATTTGTTCGCACCCATCTTTTTCGATGATCGTTTCATCTATTTCTAAAGCCTGACCCGTCTGCACGACTAACAGGTCATTGGCGCGCAATTCTTCGGCAACGCTTTTCGGCCACATATCAAAGTCGGTTTTGCCCTGCCAGTCTTGGAGCTTGGTATGAAAGCGCTGCTCGAATACTCTATTCAAATACACGTAACGACCGTCTTTGTCTTTAATCCAAGCCGCAGCGGAACTGTTATCCATAAACAGCCGGAAGCGGGCTTCGATATTTCTTTGGGCTTCTTCGGCGGAATACAATTCAGATATATCGGAAAAGCTCAACACGGCGCCGGCAATATCGCCCAATTCGTTTTCGAACGGATCAATTTGCATCAAAAAATGAAAATCACCGTGGTGAATCTGTTCCACCACCGACTCGCCACTAGCTACGACGTTGCTTACGTAATCTCGTAACCTGGGTATGGGGATATGACAGGGAATGCCGTACAAAAATTGCCCAATATCGTCGGGGACCAAGCCGAACACGCGGGTAGCGAAGGCGTTGTAGCGCGTGATATGCCCTTCTTTGTCGACAAGAACCAGACTGCTGCGCAGGGAATTTTGGATACTCGTCAGCGTGGCATTGAGTTGGGCAGACTCCACTGACTTGACCCGCAACTCATCGTTTAGCGTGGTTAATTCTTCATTCGAGGCTTGCAATTCCTCATTGGAGGCCTGTAATTCTTCGCTGGAGCATTGCACTTCCTCCCGCAGTATTTGCAATTCGGTATTGGCAGATTCGAGTTGGTTAATCACGCTGTGCAACAGTTCGCGACTATCCGCCAATTCTCGGCGAATTTGTTCTATTTCGGCGTTGGGTTGTTCGGCTGTTACCAACGTATTTTCGGCTAGCAAAACCGGTGCTACCTCGATAAACGTAATCAAGATGCCAAACTCATGGCTGCCAGGCGTCTGCTCAACGCGTGTGACTTTCGGCCTAACCCGGCATGCTGCGCCATCAATACTTATGTCGAGCGTCACACCCTCGGCAACGTTAAGGTTTTCTTGCATCAACCTGAAACAGAGCGCTTTCAGCTCATTTCGCAACTCGGGCAAACACAGCGAAAACACTGAAAAATCGGTACTTTCTTCAGGCAAACCGAAAAAGCGGCGCCCATTGCCAAAAAAGCGTAAGGGTTCAAAATTATCATTGATCAGCACGCCGGCCGGCGCGAAATCCCGCATCAAAGCATTAATAGCTAGCTCGGTTAACGCTTGCCGATAGTGCGCGTTGCCCATAGTCAACTTGGCTCCGTTGGTTTCGATAGCAGTATTAAACGGCGAATAGCGAAGTACATGCCGCGTTTCCACAGCCCGCCGGCGATAGAGTTTGTTACTGCCATCCAATATCTCAAACAAAGGCGAATTTAGCCCTACTGATTCTGATTTTCCCAAAAACAACAAGCCGTCAGGTTTCAGGGCGTAATGAAAAGCGTTGATCAAATCCGATTGCTGCGCCGGTTTGAAATAAATCAGCAAATTCCGGCAACTCACCAAATCCATATTAATGAAGGGTGGGTGATGGATAATGTTGTGCGCGGAAAATATGCATAATTCACGGATGACCGGCTGAATCCGCCAGCCGCTCCCCTCATTTTTAAACCAGCGTTGCTGCCGCTCCGCGCCCAAATTGGTCATTTCTCTGGATGTGTATATCCCGGCCCGGGCAAACTCGATGGCTTCATCGCGAATGTCGGTCGCAAACACCCGCACCTCGAAAAGGCTTAACCTGTCTCCCAAGATCTCGGCCAAAACCATCGCGATGGAATAAGGTTCTTCACCGGTTGCACAGCCCGGCACCCAAACCCTGATCGAATCGCCGGCGGCTTTACCAACGACCAAAATCCGCAATGCGGCTTCCAATGCCGCAAAGGCGGTTTCATCCCGAAAGAACGATGAGACCGATACCATAAAGCGCTGTTGCAATAGGCTAAGCTCTTCCGGATGTTCTCTGACATAATCGACATAATGTTCCAAGGAGTCGATTTCCAGGCTGCGAAACCGGCGAAATGCCTGGCGACGCAAGGTGCCTTCCTTGTAACTGTTTACATCCAGCCCAGTCGTGTGGTGGACCAAACGGATTAATTCGGAAAATGCGTTCGCGGAACCCATCACTTCATCGTTGATGACGCCATCGATGTCGTCGGTGTGATTCAACCACTCGGCAATCTGTTGCGAGCTACCCACCAAATCCGCAAAACCTAATTTGATGACCGACTCGGGCATTGCGCTATGCACGGCGTCTGCCGGGTTTTGCAAGATAACCAAGCCTTCGGCCGCGGCCACTGCTTCAGCGCCCAAGGTACCATCGTGTCCCGAGCCGGATAGAACGACAACAATGGCTTTTTCCTGGCGGCTGTCAGCGATGGAACGAAATAATCGATCTATCGACGGCGCGATGGGTTGCGCTTCTTCGGCATGAAACACTAGCAATTTATCATCCACCACCTCGATATTGTGTCCCGGTGGACAGGCATACAGGTGATCAGGCACTAGTTCAGTACCATCCTGAGCCCAGGAGACCTTGAGCGCACATTTATTCTGCAACAGTTCTATCAGTGAACAGGGCTTATCGGGCGATAGATGGTGAGCCAAAACATAGGCAAATCTCCCCCGCGGCTTTAATGCGGAAATAGCCGGGATTAAGGCCTGTAGCCCACCCGCCGAAGCGCCAATACCGACGACTTCGCACTTTTTTTGTTTTCCCTCGCTGCCCACCAACAACCCCTTCGCTTATTATTTTTATAATGATTATTTACAGCTCAACCACTGGTTGTTGCCGTTTTACCTGGGTAACTTAATCTAATCGCATGCCAGCGACAACAGGTTCAAAATTGCGTTTCAAGGCTATCTCTTCGAAGCGGCAACAACCCCTGAGCCACTCCAAGTTTGCCAGCCTAAGCTTTTGATGTCTTGGGAATCGGCGCTTGAAAACAAAGTAAGCAGCATAGACACATAGACTATACCGCCAAGCCTCAGCCTTTGTGCAGGCAGAAGATGGGCAAGTCATCCACCTCTAACTTTCTTTAGCCCGTAAACCGAGCTGCACCGAATAATCGCATTGGGCTTCAAAATCAGCCAACGGTACCGGTCTACCGAAGAAATAGCCCTGATATAAATGACACCCTTGCTGTTCCAAGAATCTCAACTGCTCTTCGGTTTCAACGCCTTCGGCGATACTTTCGATACCTAAGTTGTCGGCCATGCCGATGATGGTTTGCACAATCACCGCATCACTTTGGGATAACTTAATATTACGTACGAAGGACTGGTCGATCTTCAACTGATCAATCGGTAACTTGGTCAGATAGTACAGGGACGAATAACCGGTGCCAAAGTCGTCCATCGAGAAACGCACGCCAAAATCTCGCAGTCGCTGCATTTTTACAATCGCATCGTCAATGTCGTCCAGCACCAAACTCTCGGTGAGCTCAAGTTTCAGCCGATTAGGACTCAAATCGTAGCGCGCCAACGTTCGCTGCACTTGCTCAGCGAAATCCTCTTGATGAAACTGCATGGCACTGACGTTAACCGCAAGCTGTAGCTTAGACTTGAACGGATCGTTTTCCCAAGCTTTGAGCTGGGCGCAAGCCGAGTCCATAACCCATTTGCCTATCGGCAAGATCAAACCGGTATCCTCAGCCAGTGGAATAAATTCCAAAGGCGAAACCAAACCGCGTTGCGGGTGCTGCCAACGTATCAATACCTCCGCGCCGAGAATCTGACCGGCGTGGTTGACTTGCATCTGGTAATACAGCACCAATTGCCGCTCGCTCAGTGCCACGCGCAAATTGCTTTCCAATACCGCGCGTGTTTCCAAGGCGGCCTGCATGACCGGATCGTAAAACAGCAGCTTGTTACGGCCGCCGCGCTTGGCTTGGTATAGGGCGGTATCGGTGTATTTCAGCAATTCTTCCGCCGTAGTAGGTTGATTCCGGAACATGCAGATCCCCATGCTGGCCGAACAATGGTGATCGTATCCCTGCAAAGAATAGGGTTGATCAATAGCAGAAAGGATTTTGCCGGCCAGCTTTTTGGTATGAGCAGACGCCAGCGTTTCATCCGGGCTCAGACCGTTGAGGATCATCACAAACTCGTCGCCGCCCAGCCTGGCGACGGTATCACCTTCGCGCACACAATCTCGGAGACGTTGGGCGACTTCGATCAGTAGCAAGTCGCCAATCGTATGGCCTTTGGTGTCGTTAAGCGCTTTGAAGTTATCCAGGTCAATAAACAAGGCCGCGCCGTGTTTATCATGCCGGGCATTAGTCACTATTGCTTGTTGCAGGCGGTCGTAAAGCAGACGGCGATTCGGTAGATTGGTTAGCGGATCGTAAAACGCTAAACGCTCGATCTCCGCTTCCGCTTGTTTTTGGGCCAACGCGCGGCTGAAATTTTCCAAGGCAAAGTTAATATCCATCGACATTTCGACCAACAGGTCGCGCGCAGCATCGTCGAAGGCGTTAACCTCGTCAGCGTATAGTACGAATGCACCGACCACCCTGTCGTTTCTAAGTAACGGCAACGAAGCCGACGCGGCCCAGCCGGCGCGCAAACCTTGTTTTCGCCACGGCAGGGTAATCGGATCGTTAATAAAATCCTGGCACCAGTAAGGGCGTTGTTCACGGATCGCGATGCTGGTAGGGCTGTGGCCGAAAGCGCTGTCGGCAGCCATGGACATGTCTATCGTGGCCAACTCTTCCGCACCTTTGCCGAAACTGGCGACCGGGCGTATGCAGCACCGATCAGCGGCAAATAAGCCAACCCATGCCATTTTCATACCGCCAAACTCCACGGCGGCGCGGCAGATTCCCAGAAACAATTCGGTTTCGTCGGCGCTGTGTACGATGGCTTTATTGCACTGACTCAAGGCCGCATACAGCTGCATGTGGCGTTGGACTTTCGCTTCTGCCGCCTTACGTTCGGTCACGTCGCGGGCAATTCCGAGCACGCCTATCGGTTTGCCGTCCTGATTCAACACCGGTGTCTTCAGGGTTTCGAACAAGCCGTAGTAACCGTTATCAGCGAAAGTCAGCCATTCTTCGTTGGCGCAAACCTGGCCGGCAGCCAGGGCTTTGCGATCATTCTCCCGGAAAAAGTCGGCCAGTTCCCTGGAGGTAAACTCGTAATCGGTCTTGCCGACAATGTCGGCTTCCTTGGCGCCGTATAAGCGTTCGAATTGCAGATTGCAGGTGATATACACGCCCTGTGGGTCCTTTAACCAGACCAGATCGGGAATAGTGTGCAGCAAGGTATGCATTAGGCTATGAGCCGCCACCAGGTCGTTCAGACTGGTCCTGAGCTTTTTCTCGCTTTCCAGTAGTTGGTGGCTGCGCTGTTCCACCAGTTCTTCCAAATGATTGCGCAAGCGGTCGATTTCCAGATGCGTACGCACGCGCGCCAGCAACTCCTCACGTTGATACGGCTTGGTCACAAAATCCACCGCGCCGAGTTTGAAGCCTTGGACTTTTTCATCCGGCTCGGACAGCGCACTGATGAAAATAATCGGCACATTGCGGGTATCGGGATGCGCTTTGAGCAAACGGCAAACCTCAAAGCCCCCCATACCGGGCATCAGAATATCCAGCAACACCAAGTCAGGCGGATTGGCGATGGCAAAATTAACCGCCAGCTCGCCGTTTATCGCCGAGCGCACCTCATACCCTTCGGCCTTGAGAAGGTCCGACAGCAACTTCAAAGACGCCGAAGTGTCGTCAACGACCAGAATTTTGCCTGTATTTATCATGATGTTTTAGTTCGTCCCCAGTACCTTGAGTATCGTCGGATACTCATAACTTTCGGCAAGCCGAGTCAATGCGGCGGTCACCCGCAGATCGTACGCTGCAATCTGCTGAATAATGCCACCTATACGCTCACTATCCAGATTTTTCACCGCCAACTCCAAATCCTCGCGTAAATTCTGCGGCACTACTGCGAGCATCTCCGGGGTCAAAATCAGGTCCTCGGGCAGCATTGCCGGCGGGTCGGCATAAACATAGCGCACGCCCAATAGCCGGGTCAGACAGTCGTAGATTTCGTTGGCTCGGTAAGGCTTACAGATTAAGTCGTCCATGCCGGCCGCCATGATATCCGTCCGTTGTTCGGTGAAAGCCGACGCCGTGACCGCCACTATTTTCACCTGTTTGCCGCCCGGCAAGGTTCGAATGATTCTAGTCGCTTCCAAACCATCCATGACCGGCATCTGCCTATCCATCCAGATTAAGTGCGGCTGCCAGCTTTGGAATAATGCCACGCCCAACTCGCCATTTTCGGCTACCTTAACCTGAAAGCCCACCGCTTCCATCAGATTCACCAGCAATAATTGATTCTCCAGCTGATCTTCGATTATCAGAATCCGATAATTATCCTGCCCAGGCATCAGCCCCAGAACCATGCGTTCTTCCAATCGGTACAAATCGGTAATATCGGCTGCCTGCGCCTGCTTCAGCGGCACATCGATGCGAAACAGCGAACCCTGTCCCGGTGAACTTTCCAGACTGATAGAGCCCTTCATCAATTGCACAAATTGCCGGGTGATGCTTAAACCCAACCCCGTGCCTTTGTTGTCGGCAAGCGGCCCGATCTGCACAAAGGGTTCGAAAATGTGCTTTTGGTCTTCAGCCGTAATACCAGGGCCGGAATCCTCCACTTCAATCAACAGATGGGCAATAGCGTTGTTCTTGGTGGACAGGCGTATTACGACCCCACCTTGCTGGGTAAATTTCAACGCGTTGCCCACCAGATTGATCAATACCTGGCGCAAACGGGCCTGGTCCCCGATGATATAGCGCGGAAATGCCGAAGACTGATCGACGACTAATTGCAGGTTTTTCTCGGCAGCGCGTACCTGCATCATCTTTATCACATCCAGCACCATTTCCCCCAAATCGAACGGAGCCTCTTCCAGTTGGACGCGGCCAGCTTCTATCTTGGCCATTTCCAACACCTCATTGATCAAGTTCAGCAAGTGTTCGCCGCTACGATTGATAATTTCGACGTTGGCGCGATCACTGTCCTGAAGCCGGGAGTTTTTCAGCAGAATGCCGGAAAAGCCGAGAATAGCGTTCATCGGTGTGCGCAGTTCGTGGCTCATATTGGCCAGAAACACACTCTTGGCTTTATTAGCCGCTTCGGCGGCATCGCGAGCCAGCAGCAGTTCAGCCGTGCGTTGCTGTACCGTATTTTCCAACTCATTTCGATAGCGTATCAGTTCGTTTTCCGCGCGTTTGCGATCAGTGATATCGCGGGCAATTTTGGAAGCCCCGACAATTTGGCCTTGCGAATTTCGCAGCGGCGACACCGTTACCGAGACATCAATCAATTGCCCATGCTTACAGCGGCGGACCGTCTCATAATGTCTGATCGATTCTCCGCGTCGCACTCTATCCAGGATTTCCCTCTCTTCATTCCGGCACTCGTCGGGTATCAGGATAGCAATCGAATCGCCGACAATCTCGTCGGCGCTGTAGCCGAACATGCGCTCCGCACCCTTGTTCCAGCTGGTGATGATGCTGTCGAGGGTTTTACCGATGATGGCATCTTCAGTGGATTCAACAATCGCGGCGTATTCAGACAACAATTTCTCGGCGTTTTTGCGCTCGCTAATATCCCGGCAAATTGCCAGGTTGTATATCTTCCCGTCGAACTCAAAGTAGTTACCGGTCACTTCTACCGGGAACACACGGCCATCACGCGTCCGGTGATGGGTTTCGAATTGCATTTGGCGGCGCACAGACAACTCCGGCCAAAATTTCTCCCACACTTCCGGCGACCAGCCGGGATCAATGTCAAACACCCCCATACCGCTGGTAAGCTCATCACGGCTGTATCCTAGTTTGGTGGCGGCACCCTGGCTCGCATAGAGAAACTTCGGATCGTTCTCCGGCATCAGAAATATGGATTCCTTCACCTGATCCAGGGCAAAAGTCAGCAATTGCAGTTGGTGCTGGGCCTGTTTACGCTCGGTAAGATCGTAGATCAAGCCGACGAATCCGCTGATGCCGCCGTCCTCATTCTGCAAGGCCGTTATGGAAAGATTCACCGGCACGCGTATGCCGTTCTTGCGGATAAAAGTCCACTCGTTTTCTTCGGACAGATTGCGCAGGGGACGCGCGGTAAAGACGTCGAATCCCGGAGAAATCAAGACACCCAGTTCTTCAGTCAATTTCTGAGCGTACCGCTCGACCTCTGCCCTATCATGCCAAAGCGCCGGCGTTTGTTTGCCTATCAACTCATCGGCCGTATAACCCAACAAGCGCTCCGCCGCTAAATTGAAGCTGGTGATAGTGCCGTCCGTGGTGGTAGAGACAATAGCGTAGGCCGCATTGTCCAAAATCGTGCGATGAAAGACGTTAAGCCGGGACAGTTCGATTTCGCGTTCCTCCACCGCAGCCATCATCGCGTTGAAACTTTGCGCCAAACGCGCTACCTCATCGGTACCGACGGCAGGAACTCGATGCCGGTAGTCAGCGGATTGCCGAACCCGCTCGGTAGCGACTGTTAAGGAAGCAATCGGCCGGATGATAGTGCGTCGCAGCACCGCCAGCTGCCCTAAGGTAGCCGCCAACAGCACCAGCATGCCGGCACCGAATAACCAGAATAACTGGTGCGTTTGCTGACTCAATTGCTCCAAACCCATCACAATGCGCAGACGCCCGCCTTTGCTTAGCCCCTGCAGCAACTCTGCGGTATCGTGGTTTAAATAAATACCATCGGGCAAGGCAGGCATATTCCGCGGCGGCTCGGAGGCGGTGTGGTTGAGGCTGGCCAGCATCCTTCCTATATCCAAAAAAATATCCGCCTCTTGAATTTGCGGATTGGCGCGCAAGGTATCCAGAACTTCCTGAGCCCGCACGGGGTCTTCGAAAGCCACCGCCGCCTCTGTACCCACGGCGACCAACTGCGCGTAAGGTTCCATGATCTGCCGGACGCGTTGTTCCAAGGTCATGCGGTGAAACAGTGCCAGCCCAGCCACAGCCAACACAAACGCCAACAGCGCCGCCCCCCAAAGCACGGCCGCAAGTCTGTTGTAAATAGTGGCATGGATGGACATGGCTTATCTCATTCGGCGCATCTCGCCGTTTTCCAAAATCTCGCTGGAAACTTCCAACATTTTGGTCTGAATCGTCAAGGAAACCGCTCGGGCTTGGTCGAGGTTGATGCTCATCCGCACCCTATCCGTCACTTGAAACCCTATGACTCCACCATCCGGTAAGAATTCCGGCTCGTCACTGACCGTCAGAACCGGTTGCTGTTTTAATACAGCAAGCGCCGTGCGCCGTTTAGCGGGATCCGCATAAGTCATGAACACAATCTGACACGGCGGCAACTCTGCCAGGGTAGCGGCGCGAACAATGACAAAAGTACGGCCCTGCTCCGTCCGCCCCCGCAAGGTCGTTTCCAAAATATCGCCAAACGGATCGGGTCCGAGAATTCCGATACACCAAGGCGCATTGCCGGCTGGAAGCGCCTGTTCCGGCCAAACGACGTAATGGGCAAAATTGCGCAGAAAGGCCGCTTTTACTTTGTAGGGGTTATCTACTACCACCTCCTGGCCGACTGCCAACCCGGGCAACAGCAGTAGCGCAACCAGCCAAAGAGCTGCCTTGGCATTGCGCCTCGAACATACCCTATTGCCGGCGCAGTGTTCGCAACACAGCTCCCCATTCGCGCTCAAACCCCTACTCCTTGCGTAACACATCCAGCATAAATCCCAATATCGGCAACGTCCAAGGCGCACCGGCTTACCGCAGCGAACCGATACCAATAGTCGGCTAGTTTCATAGTCTTAGCCCCTGGTCAGAACTTCACCGAAAAGTTGATCATCAACTCGCGGGGCCTGCTACGGCTGCTTTGCGAAGGCCGGTATTGTTCGTCAAGCAGATTTTTGCCCATCAGATCCACGCTCATACTATGCCCGCCCACTTCCCAGGTATAACCAATCAAGGCGTTCAACAAGGCATAAGTTTGCCGCGAGCTAGCCGGGCTATCGGGTAACAAAGTCTGATCGAAGACCAGATTGACACCGCCGCCCAGATGCAGGCCGCGCAGCGCCTCCACACTAAAGTCATAACGCGTCCACAGGTTGGCCAGATGCGGTGCGCTCATTTGCAGCGGAGCGTTGTGGAAACGATTGACGTTCTTGTAGTTAGCCCGCCCAGCCGCGTCGAGCGTGCTGGGATCTTGGGCGAGGATGGCATAGTCCCGACCGCTGAATTCGGTGATCCTGGCGTCCATGTAGCTGTAGGATAGATAGAGTTGCCAGTCGTCTGTCAGTTTAGCGGTGGCGTCCCATTCAATACCCCTGGAACGCTGTTCGCCGCTTTGCAGACCGTAGATGGTGATGCCGCCGGCGGAGTTGGTCAACGCCATATCGTTGACGATGTTTTTATTTAAGATCTCGAAGTAAGTCAGCGTGCTGGACAACCGACCGCCAAACCAGTCCGCCTTAACGCCGACATCGTAGCCCCAGCCCTCGGTCGGCTTAGGAATCGACGAGGTGCCATCGAGATTGTTGACCGGAAAAGTGCCGGGCACAAAGGATTCGGCGTAGCTGGCGAACAACGACCATTCGGGTGTCAGTTTGTAGAGTAGGCCATATTGGGGTGTGACCGTGCTCGCGGTGGAAGCTTGGGCCTGGCCGGTCTGGCGGTTTGTGTATTGGCTTTCTGTCGAAGTCCAGCGCCAACCGGTCAACAACAACAATCGGTCATCGAAAAAACCGAAGGTAGAGCTGCCGTAGACCGATTTGTCCACCGCATTCAAATTCTCGTCGGAGCCGCTGGTCGTCAGCCGGGATAAGGGTATCGCCGTATTGCGGTTCCAGGTGCTGGGATTGCCAAGATCCCACAAAGGCAAGGGCGAAGCGGTGGGAATACTGCCCAAGGCCGGATCGTTAGGCGCCTGGCCGGCAGTGCGATGGAAGTTGCGATCGATGTATTGACCGCCCAGCAGCAAGCGCAGACTGGCGAAGCCCAGGTCATACTTGCCGACGCCTTGCAGTTCTATCGTGTCGTCGCGGTTGCTATAGGCTTGCTGCCTGACCCGGCGACCCTGCAACAACGTGGTGTTATTACTCATGCCTAAGTTACCGGTAAACAACGCATCGACATCGTATTCCAGATGCGAATAGCCGGTACGCAGATTCCAGTGTTCGTCAGCCTTGAAATCTATCCAGGTGCTGAGATTATGGGTGTTGCTATGCCGATAGTCGCTGTAGGCCATGCTGTTCCAATTATTGGGCAAGCCTGGAACATCGACGCCGGAGAGGTTGGGGTCCGCGGCAGAAGGCAACACGCCGGCCTGGGTGCTGTAGCCGGGCTTTTGCATCAGCTGGGGCTCTTCAATTTTTTCGAAGTTTTCGTATTTTACCGAGACGCTGAGGCGGTCGCTGGGTTGCCAAAGCAAAGAAGGCGAGATATTCCAGGAATGCGCATCGTAGGGCTCCCAGTAATGCATATCCTGGTCGTAGGACGCCGCCAACCGGTAGGACAAGGTTTTTGTAGCCGGTCCCGTCACGTCAACATCGAAACGGTACTCGCCGTAGGAGCCGTAACGCGCATCCGCATTGGCGGCAAATTGACGTTGCGGATTTTTGGTGATGACGTTGACAATACCGCCCGGTGCGACCTGACCGTACAGAAACGATGCCGGCCCCTTGACCACTTCAAGCCGCGAGATATTGGTGAAATCCAGAATGGACGGACCGTGGACGCCGTCGCGCAGCGTGTGGATATTGCCGCCGGCCAAAGATCCAACCGCGAAGCCGCGAATGGCCAAGTTAGCGTTGCCTTCGTTGAAGTCGTTGCTGCGGTAAGTGACTCCTGGCGAATATCGGGCTATGTCGAAAATATCGCGGGGCTTTTGATCCTTGATGAAGGATTCGGTGAAGGCTTGCAGCGCAAACGGCAAGTCGCTGATCGGCGCATCGAAACGGGAGCCGGACACTGAATTCGAGGCGAGGTACCCGCTATCGAGCTGAGAGGAGACATCGAACGGCGACACCTTGACATTCACCAGCTCCAGCAGATCCATATCCGCAACATCCCTGCTGGCGTCATCGGCCTGTTCGGCAAGATTGGTGCCGGTAACGGTATCGTCAGCCGCTTTCATATCAGCCGAAAACGTCTGGCCAGCCTGGGAATCAGCTTCGAAGTCGCCGCCGATTTCCGCCGCCATCGTGATCGGCTGGCGCAGCACACCAAACACAAAAGCCAGTCTGATAGCCATGCCGACGCCAAATTTAGACCAGTAGTCTCTCATTTTGCATCCCCCTCAGTGATTTATTAACCCGGCCCTTAAACATTGCCCACACCCGCCTGGACTTCGACGAGCTCAGCCCGAACGGCATCCCCGTGATCAATAGGGCCGGGTAAATAACGATGATCTAGTTATTCTTTTTTGAAACCGCGGGACAACACCCGCCGTTCACTAATCAGCTTAGTTCAGTTGGTAACGGAGGGCAATTTCTACGAAGAAGGGGAATGGCGTTTCTCGCAACCACCCTGCGAGAAGGAAGAAAACGACGTTGTGTAGACAGCTGCCGCTGTCTATTTGGCCTGACTCAACACAGAGGCCAAATTGACGCCCTTAGGACTGGAGATACACAAAATGATAGGCCCGACGCTGAGCATTGCCAGCTTGTTTACGGCACCGACAATGACGATCTGTTCGATCTCGCCCAGACCCAGCGAGCTTTCACCGTGCTGAGCGGCACGAATGGTTTCCTGAATAATCGCCCCGAACGCATCCATATTGGACGCTTCCGCAGATTGGGCCAGAATCAGGCCGTCGTGGTAGGCTGCGCAAGCGCTTACGCCATCGATCTTGACCACTTTATCCACCACAGACTGCACGGCGTCGATAAATGCCGCGCGCTTTAGGCGGGTGGCTTCGCTGACATTGACGATGTCGGCCGCAGGTTGTCGGCGCGCGGCGAGATAATCGTCGGCGAGCGTATCGAGCTGCGCCAACTGCGATTCAAACCAATGCATATTTAGGCTCTAGGCAGCGGTTAATTGGCCAGATAACTGGTGAACAATTTTTTCAATACCGGAATGGTTTCTTTCAATTCAAACCGCACCCGGCCCAACAAGGCTTCCCGCTGGGTTACCAGAGCCAAAATGAAGCCCCCGTCAATCGGCGTGGATAAAATATAACCATCGTTGTTTTCGCAAATCACCATATTGGTCAAATGATGGCCGACGTGTTGCGCCGCTTTCGCCGCCGCGCCGAATACCACCTGCACGGAGGCGCCGATGGCGTCGGTGTTGATTTCGAAATCGCGGTGGATATGCGTGACAAAGCCGTCGCTGTCGACAATGGCCGCCGCCGATACGCCCTGGATGTTCATCAGATTACGCAAAATGGAATCGATTTCGTTGTTCTGAGATTTTCGCGGGTCGAGAAATTGGACATTACTACTCATGCTGCTCTCCTGATTCTTTTAATAATTATCAACCTACAGTAAATCGACGCGGATTAAACAAGTCTTGTCGCCCAGCGCATTGCACTTGGTTTCGGTCGCCTTCACATTGCGATTGAAAAAGGTTCTGACGATGCCGCCGACCATGCCGGCTTCGAAATGGCAGATAGGCGCAGACACATGATGGATACCGGCACAGGAAACGCATTCGTCCACCCTTAACTCCAACACCCCCGCCGACAAGTCCACTTTATCCGGCACTACCAAGCCGATGCTGAGCTGCCGGCACAATAATTTGATTTTGCCGACATAGGTTTCCAAATCCTTATCGATATTGGCGGCGGCAATCTGCCCCATGGCCAAGCCCAAACTCTGGCCGGAATGGTAAACCAGCGACGGCGCGCCCTGCCCTAATATGTCTTCCACGTTCGATCCCAACGCCACCATGCGCAGGGCTTGAAACAAGCGGATTGGAATTAAGGGCCCCAAATCTTTGCGGTTTTCGATATCGAACTCGCCTGAAATAATGCCGTCGAGAATTTGCTGTTGGGCTATCTGATAGTCTGATTTACTGTTTTGTATCATGGCGTCTACCCTCTTCAATTCGGTTAATTATCCACACACTGCAATTCGACCCGACGATTTAAGGCCTGGCCCTCTTTGGTATCGTTCGGCGCCGCCGGTTTTCTCATGCCCTCCGATGCGGTGAAGATGGCTGTTGAGCCGATACCTTTGGCGATCAACAGTTTTTTAACGGCATTGGCCCGCGTCAAGCCCAACTGCAAGTTGGCGGCATCGCTACCCAAATTGCAGGTATGCCCGATCAGCTTTATCCGCTTCTGGCAGCCTTTGGCCGCGCTCAATAGTTCGTTGCCGCTATTAGCTGATTCCGGCGTCAATTTGCTGGAATCGAATTTGAAATACACGGTAAAAGGCGTCGTGACAGAGGTTTGCACGACGCTATCCGCTGACGCTTTGGGAATACCCGCCGCTGTCGGTTCGGTGGGTAACTCAGGCAACGCGTCAGGGGTCAGAATGTCGGCATCGCCGGCAGCCGATTGTTGCGCGTTTTGATTTGCTGCAAGCGCGTGATCCGATTTAGCCTCGGCAACCATTGTTGGAGCCGCTTCGGCTGGGGGCTGCGGCGCTGGGGTATCAGTATTTTCCGCGGCTACAAGCGGCTCTGACGCCGGGCTTTTGACTGCCGTTGCCTGATTATTTAGGGCTGCGGCCTGGGTAACGGCTTCCGGCTTTTGCGTTAAATCCGGCACAAATACCGCAAGCAAGGCCAGTGAACCAATCACACCAAGCAACCATGGCACATTGCTGTGCATAGGCTTTTTTAGGGTTTTGTCTGATTTGCCTTGCGGATTGCCGGATTTAAGCCGCGCTTTGTCCGTAGACGGAATGATGCCATCCAGGCCGTCGTGATCGAGTGATCGAGGTTTTTTCATGGAATTCCCTTAAGTTCCGTTTGCCAAGCCTGCTGAATATTTGCAGGGACAGTGTGAGCAGGCACCGACTTAAATTTGTTGGACTATCATATGCAAGTTTCCATGCATAATCAAAGTTCATGCTGGTTCAAATAATTAAATCTTAGGATTTGACACTTAACTACTTAAGTGAATCCTGAAATCAAGCTGCTCCAGTAACATCAAAAGCTTGCGAATTAAACATTTATTCCAATGAACTTCGCTACACTTGATAATTATGACCGCAAAGAACGCCCCCGCTTAAGCAAGGATGGCTAACATCCTGATATCGATTTCGAGAATACGCTATGCCAGAAAAAACCGCGCCAAATTCCCCACAGACCAACGTCAGTAACGACCTACCCGGTTGTAACCGTTGCCGAGACTTGGAGGAACTGGATTTCGACTTTAGTTTTGCCTATCAACCCATCGTCAATTTTTTTGCCCGAACCATTTTTGCGCACGAAGCTCTGGTGCGCGGCGTTAACGGCGAATCGGCCGCATCGATATTAGGCAAAGTGACCGATGCCAACCGCTATCGCTTCGACCAAAACTGCCGGATTAAAGCCGTGGAAGGCGCAGCGAGATTGGGTATCCAAGAATTTGTGTCGATTAATTTCATGCCGAATGCCGTTTACCAACCCGAAGCCTGCATCCGCTCGACTTTTGAGGCTGCGCAACGCTACAACTTTTCCAAAGACCGCATCATTTTCGAAGTGGTCGAGGGCGAGGATGTGTCCGACCGTCCGCATTTAATCGATATATTCACCGAATACCGGCGCTTCGGTTTTAAAACCGCAATCGACGATTTCGGCGCGGGCTACGCCGGCCTGAACCTGCTCGCCGAATTCCAGCCGGATGTACTGAAACTGGACATGGATTTAGTACGCGACATCAATCTCAGTAAGCCCAAGCAGGCGATTGTCGCCGGGGTTGTGCAAATCTGCCGCGAACTCGGCATCGAAGTGCTGGCGGAAGGCATTGAAACCAAGGCCGAGCGCGATTTTCTGTTGGCCTGCGGCGTCACGCTATTTCAAGGTTACTTATTCTGCAAACCCGCATTTCAGGCTATCGGCCAAATCAATGCGGACGCTTGGTCTTAGCGGTAAATCAGCCAATTAAAGCCTTACCGCCTGGCGTTTAGCGCCCCAATCGCCCGGTAAGGGATTGAATACGCCCGCGCAGGAACTACCGCAAAACCGGCAATTGCCGGCGGCGTCCAAATTCCAATCCGACAACTCATACCAATCACGACCGATCAAAATTTTGCCGCAACTATGGCAATAAGTGCTCTCCGCCGACTTGTCGTGAACATTGCCGACATAGGCGTAACGCACGCCGTTTTTCAAGGCAATGCTGCGCGCCAGCAATAATGTGGATCGCGGCGTGGGCGGCGTATCCGTCATCTTCCAATCCGGATGGAACGCAGTGAAATGCATGGGTACATCCGGTCCCAAATGTTCGACCACCCATTGCGTCATGGCTTCCAATTCCGTCTCGGAATCGTTTGCGCCGGGAATCAGCAAGGTAGTCAACTCCAACCAGACCGGAGTTTCGTGTTTTAAATATTGCAGCGTTTCCAGCACCGCTTGCAAATGGCCGCCGGTGATCTTGTGGTAAAAATCTTCGGAAAAAGCTTTTAGATCGACATTGGCGGCATCCATGTAGCGATAAAACTCGACGCGCGGCTCCGCACAGACATAGCCGGCCGTGACCGCCACAGACTTCAAACCCAGCTCCCGGCAGGCTTGAGCCGTATCGATGGCGTATTCGTGGAAAATCACCGGATCGTTATAGGTATAGGCAACGCTGCTGCAACCATGTTCCAAAGCGGCCCTGGCTATCGCTTCCGGCGCTGCCCGGCTCATCAAGGTGTCCATTTCCCGCGACTTGCTGATGTCCCAATTCTGGCAAAACTTGCAGGCCAAATTGCAGCCGGCGGTACCGAAGGAAAAAATCGGCGTGCCGGGTAAAAAATGGTTTAGCGGCTTTTTCTCGATAGGATCGATAGCAAAACCGCTGGAGCGGCCGTAACTGGTCATCACGATTTGCCCGTCCAAATTCTGGCGCACAAAACACAAGCCACGTTGGCCTTCATGCAATTTGCAAAAGCGCGGACACAAGTCGCACTGCACCTTGCCGTCCGCCAACACATGCCAATAACGGGTGGCTGCGGTATCCGCGCTGAGTAAAGTAGTCATGGCGATGCTCCTTGAACCCCAAGCATAAAATCGGGTCGTTATCTGCAAGAGTTAGCAGTAGAATAAACCCTGGGCGAGCGTGGTATTCAATTTTTTGATAGGCCGCGGTCCACCCGGCCTCTGATCGTATTAAAACTTTAAAAAAAGGATCAGCGCATGAACAGAAAACCCGCCGTGGCAGGACGGTTTTATCCTGCCCACCCCCGACAACTCCATGACGCGGTGTCCGGCTATTTGCAGGACGTCAGCCCAACCGGCAAAGTACCCAAAGCCATAATCGTGCCGCATGCCGGCTACATTTATTCCGGGCCGATAGCGGCTACCGCCTATGCCCGTTTGAAGCCGGCCGCTGCCAGTATTACCCGCGTGGTACTGATCGGTCCCTCACATCGCGTGGCGTTTCGCGGTCTGGCTGTCAGTAGAACCCACGCTTACACCACACCGCTCGGCGATGTCGAGGTAGATAAAGCCGCCATCGAAGCCTTATTGAATTTGCCGTTTGTCGAATACATTGAACAAGCCCACACCCTGGAACATAGCCTGGAAGTACATCTGCCGTTTTTGCAGGCCGTGTTACAGCAATTCACATTGGTCCCCATCGTGGCCGGCGACGCCAGTCCCGAGCAAGTCAGTCAGGCGCTGGAGCTGTTGTGGGGCGGCGATGAAACCTTACTGGTCATCAGCTCGGACCTAAGCCATTATCACGACTACGACACCGCCAAACGCCTGGACCAGGCGACCAGCCGAATGATAGAGCATTTGCAATACACCGAAATCTGCGGCGAGGCCGCCTGCGGCAAGGTGCCGGTCAACGGCTTGCTGAAACTGCTGCAACAAAAAGGCCTATCAATTAAAACCATAGACCTGCGCAATTCCGGCGACACGGCAGGCGATAAACAACAAGTGGTGGGATACGGTGCGTATGTCGTTGACTAAAACCTTGCAAACTCGGTTGCTGGAACTAGCCCGGCAATCCATAGCCCACGGCATGCAAACCGGTCGGCCGTTACCGGTCGATTTGGAGAGCTATCCAGCGGAATTACGCGAAATCTGCGCGACTTTCGTCACGCTGGAACGCCGTGGCCAATTGCGCGGTTGTATCGGCATGCTGGAAGCGGTAAGGCCTTTGGTGGAAGATGTAGCGGAAAACGCCTTTGCGGCGGCTTTCCGCGACCGGCGTTTTCCGCCGCTGGCGGCCAAGGAACTGGCCGATCTTGATCTGCATATTTCCGTACTTAGCCCCGCCGTAGCGATGAAATTCGCTTCGGAAGCGGATCTGATTGCACAACTTCGCCCCGGCATCGACGGCATCATCTTGCAGGAAGGCGGCCGGCGCGGCACTTTCCTGCCCTCGGTATGGGATGATTTACCCGATCCCGCCCAGTTTTTACAACACCTAAAACAAAAGGCCGGCTTACCCGCCGCCTATTGGTCGGACACGATGCAAGCCTATCGTTATACCACCGAGATGTTCGGCTAATAAGCAACCGTTTCGTGCCCCACCAACCCAAGTAAATCCGGCCCTGGCGGCCTTTGATCTTGTTCCGAACCGGCAACGAACATTATAATAGCGGCATTTTCGACTGATCCGGGCCCAGAGTTTCCTGCAACGTGCGTTTATTTTGCGCGCTGAAATCGACATGCCAAAGCCGATCAACCCTCTTCTTCATTCCTGGTATCACTGATGAAAAATCAAAATTACAAACCTTGCGACCTGGTGATTTACGGCGCATTGGGTGATCTATCGAAACGAAAGTTACTGATTTCGTTGTATCGTCTGGAAAAATCCAATTTGCTGGAAGCCGATACCCGCATTATCGGCGTTGATCGACTGGAGGAAACCAGCGAAGGCTTCGTCCAAATTGCTCATAACAGCCTGAAATCGTTCTTACACAAAGAGATAAACCCCGAAATCTGGGGCCGGCTGTCGCAAAGATTATCGTATCTGAAAATCGACCTGACTCAACCGGAACAATATCTACAGTTGAATGCCGCAGTTGATCCGGAAAAGCGGGTGATGGTCAACTATTTCGCCGTGGCGCCGTTTCTATTCAAAAGCATTTGCCAGGGTCTGCAAGGTTGCGGTGTATTGACTGCCGAATCACGGATGGTCATGGAAAAACCCATCGGCCATGACCTGAAATCCTCCAAGGAAATTAACGATGTCGTCGAAGAAGTATTCCAGGAAGATCAGGTCTACCGTATCGACCATTACCTGGGCAAAGAAACCGTATTGAACCTACTGGCCCTGCGTTTTGCCAATTCCATTTTTACCACCAACTGGAACCACAACACGATTGACCACATCCAGATTACGGTCGGGGAAGACATCGGCATCGAAGGCCGCTGGGAATACTTTGATAAAACCGGCCAGCTGCGGGACATGCTGCAAAACCATTTGCTGCAGATTCTGACTTTCGTGGCGATGGAGCCGCCGGCCGATCTGGAAGCGGAAAGCATCCACATGGAAAAAATCAAGGTATTAAAAGCCTTACGGCCGATTACTGCGCGCAACGTCGAAGAGAAAACCGTGCGCGGCCAATATACCGCCGGTTTCATCAAAGGCTCGGCGGTGCCGGGTTACCTGGAAGAGGAAGGTGCCAACAAAGAAAGCACCACCGAAAGCTTCGTGGCGATTCGGGTGGACATCGACAACTGGCGCTGGGCCGGCGTGCCGTTTTATATGCGTACCGGCAAGCGGATGCCCAATAAGCGTACCGAAATCGTCGTCAACTTCAAGCAGTTGCCGCATAACATCTTCAAGGACAGCTTCCGCGATTTGCCGGCCAACAAACTGGTGATCCATTTACAGCCCAACGAAGGCGTGGACGTGGTGATGCTGAATAAGGTGCCTGGCATAGACGGCAACATCAAATTGCAACAAACCAAGCTGGACTTGAGTTTCTCGGAAACCTTCAAGAAGAACAGCATCTTCGGCGGCTATGAAAAACTGATTCTGGAAGCCCTGCGCGGCAACCCGACGCTGTTTTTAAGCCGCGAGGAAATCGAACAAGCCTGGGCCTGGGTCGATTCGATCCAAGATGCCTGGGAACAAAGCCACAGCGCTCCAAAATCTTACCCGGCGGGCAGCTGGGGGCCGATTGCCTCAGTGGCATTATTGGCCCGCGACGGCCGCTCCTGGGAAGAGTAATCAATCTGTATCCATCACGAGAACAACGAACATGGTTAGAGAATTTTTTTTCGAACAACGTAGTCACCTGTTTACCGCCTTGGTCGCCGAATGCCAGGATGTTTTATCCGAAGCCGTCAGCAAACACGGTCAAGCGACTTTATTAGTATCTGGCGGCACTACCCCTGCCCCGCTTTACGAAGCTTTGTCCAAATCCGATTTGAATTGGAAAAAAATCAAGGTGGCATTGGTGGACGAACGCTGGGTGGATAATCAACACAGCGCCAGCAACGAGGCATTAATCCGCCGCAGTCTGCTGATCAACAACGCCAAAAACGTCGAGTTTATCGGTATGAAAACCCTGGCTAGCACAGCCAAACAAGGCCAAGCCGAAACCGAAGACCGCTACGCCAAACTGCCGCAGCCTTTCACGCTGAGCATCGTCGGCATGGGACCGGACGGTCATACCGCCTCGCTGTTTCCGCACGCCGAAGGTCTGGCCGATGCGTTAAGCGAGGACAATCAAAATCTGACCGCAGCCATCACCGCCATTCAGAGCGAAGTGACCGGCCCCAATACGGAACGCCTGACCTTGACCCGCAGCGCCTTATTAAAGTCAGAACGCATCGTTATTTTGTTCACCGGCGAAGATAAGTTGGCGGTATTCAACAGCGCCCAGAAACCGGGTCCGTTAGAGGACATGCCGATCCGGGCCTTATTGAATCAGGAAGACGTGCCGGTGGAATTGTATTGGGCACCTTAGTCGCTTAATTTTAGGGTGGGTTAGACGCGCATAACCACTTACTCTCGATTCCAAAACGCCGTTCGGCGCGTCGACACCACCCCATCTGCTGCCCTGGAGAGCTTATGCATCCTGTTTTAGAAAAAGTGACCGCCGACGTGGTGGAACGTAGCCGAGAAAGCCGCGCTGCCTATCTGGCCCGCATTGATGCCGCTATTGCCAACGGCCCTCAACGCACCAACCTGCCTTGCGCGAATCTGGCCCACGGTTTTGCCGTGTGTTCAGCGGCTGAAAAAGACGCCCTGTCGCATGCCGTGAAAGCCAACGTCGGCATTATCTCCGCCTACAACGACATGCTGTCGGCGCACGAACCGTATCAACACTATCCGGAATTGATTAAGCAGGCCGTACGCGAAGCCGGCGGTGTCGCCCAATTTGCCGGCGGCGTACCAGCGATGTGCGACGGCGTGACGCAAGGCATGCCGGGCATGGAGTTATCACTGTTCAGCCGCGACGTCATCGCGCTCTCCACCGCTATCGGCTTGAGCCACAACATGTTCGACGCCGCCCTGTATTTGGGCGTGTGCGACAAAATCGTGCCCGGCTTGCTGATCGGCGCCTTGAGCTTCGGCCATCTGCCGGCCGTTTTTGTACCCGCCGGCCCGATGACCACCGGCATCTCCAACAAGGAAAAATCCCGCACTCGGCAAAAGTTCGCCGAAGGCAAAGTCGGCGAAAAAGAACTGCTGGA
Organism: Methylomonas sp. 2F7; assembly: GCF_057126975.1. Lineage (NCBI taxonomy): Bacteria > Pseudomonadati > Pseudomonadota > Gammaproteobacteria > Methylococcales > Methylococcaceae > Methylomonas > Methylomonas sp. 2F7. Next base: position 1,220,691 of record NZ_CP195203.1, on the reverse strand, counting down.
ATCGGAATCCAAGGCTTACCATAGCCCCGGTACCTGCACGTTCTACGGCACCGCCAACAGTAACCAGATGATGGTGGAAATCATGGGCTTGCACTTGCCCGGCAGTTCCTTCGTCAACCCATATACCCCGTTGCGCGACGAACTGACCAAGGCTGCCGCCAAACAAGTGTTGAAATTCACCGCGCTGGGTGACGACTTCCGGCCGATTGCTCACGTCGTCAACGAAAAAGCCATCATCAACGCGATTATCGGCTTGCTGGCCACCGGCGGCTCGACCAATCACACCATCCATTTGATCGCCATCGCCCGCGCGGCGGGCATTATCATCAACTGGGACGATTTCGATAATCTGTCAAAAGCCATCCCGTTATTGACCAAGATTTATCCGAACGGCCCGGCCGACGTCAATCAGTTCCAGGCCGCCGGCGGCATGGGTTTATTGATCCAGGAATTGCTCGAGCATGGTTTATTGCACGGTGACATTCTGACCATCGGCGACCAGCGCGGCATGGCTCAATACAGCCAAGTGCCCACTTTGAACGGCGACAAACTGGTTTGGGAGCGAGGGCCTGCCAGCTCACTGGACCCGGAAGTGATTAGCAGCGTAGAACAACCCTTCGCTACGGGTGGCGGTCTGCATGTGATGCACGGCAACCTGGGCCGCGGCGTATCGAAAATTTCCGCTGTTGCGGAAAAACATCAGGTAGTGACTGCGCCAGCGATGGTCTTCGATGACCAATTGGACGTGGTAGCGGCCTTTAAACGCGGCGAACTGGAAAAAGACGTGATCGTAGTGCTGCGCTTCCAGGGCCCGAAAGCCAACGGCATGCCGGAATTGCATAAACTGACCCCGGTGCTGGGCGTATTGCAAGACCGCGGCTTTCATGTCGCCTTGGTCACGGACGGCAGAATGTCCGGCGCGTCCGGCAAGGTGCCGTCGGCGATCCACATGTGGCCGGAATGCATAGACGGCGGTCCGCTGGCTAAAGTCCGCGACGGCGACATCATTGCCTTAAACACCCAAACCGGCGAAGTCAACGTCCAAGTGGATCAAGCCGAATTCGATGCCCGGGTGCCGACTCCGAACAGCGCTACCGGCCACCATTTCGGCATGGGCCGCGAACTGTTTGGCGCAATGCGAGCAAACGCATCCACCTCGGAAACCGGGGCGACTAATCTGTTTTTCGTGGACTGATATTCATACGTTTTAAGCAATGCCGTCTTAGTTTCACTTTGCCAAATCCGTCCTTCCACGGAAGGACGTCTTTCTTGAAACCAGAATTAAGCAACATTGTGTCATAACCCCACAACGACAACGTTTACAGTAGGCAAGCACATGAAAGCAAATATCGGTTTAATCGGCCTGGCCGTCATGGGACAAAATTTGGTCCTGAACATGAACGACCACGGATTCAAAGTGGCGGTGTATAACCGCACGACCAGCAAAGTCGATGAGTTTCTCGACGGCCCGGCTAAAAACACCCAAGTCATTGGCACGCATTCCCTGGAACAGTTGGTCAATAGCCTGGAATCGCCGCGCAAGGTGATGTTAATGGTCAAGGCCGGTACTGTCGTCGATCAATACATCGACGACTTGCTGCCCTTGCTGTCAGCCGGCGACATCATCATCGACGGCGGCAATTCGCTGTTTACCGACACCAACCGCCGCACTCAATATTTGCAGGAAAAAGGCTTACTCTACGTAGGCACCGGCGTATCCGGCGGGGAAGAAGGCGCCCGGCACGGTCCGTCTATCATGCCCGGCGGTAACCAAGCAGCCTGGCCGGCGGTTAAGCCGATTTTTCAGGCGATCAGCGCCCATGTCGACGGCGACCCCTGCTGCGAATGGGTAGGCGATAACGGCGCCGGCCACTACGTAAAAATGGTGCATAACGGCATCGAGTACGGCGACATGCAGCTGATATGCGAAGCGTATCAATTGTTGGCCGAAGGGCTGAACTTAAGCACCGATGAAATGCAGGCAATTTTCGCCGAGTGGAATCAAGGCGAATTAAGCTCTTATTTGATCGAAATCACCGCCAACATCCTGGCTTACAAAGAAGACAACGGCCAACCCTTGCTGAACAGCATTCTGGATACCGCCGGCCAAAAAGGCACCGGCAAATGGACCGGCATCAATGCGCTGGACCTAGGTATCCCGCTGACACTGATCGGCGAATCTGTCTTTGCCCGCTGTTTGTCCGCGCAAAAAGACGAGCGCATCCGCGCAGCCAAAGCCTTGCCGAAAACCAGCGCCAGCTTTAGCGGCGACAAAGCGGCGATGATTCAGGCTATCCGCCAAGCCTTATACGCTTCGAAAATCATTTCCTACGCACAAGGTTTTCGGCTGATGCGCGAAGCCGCCAAGGAATACAAACTGGCGCTGAATTACGGCGAGATTGCCTTGATGTGGCGCGGCGGCTGTATCATTCGTAGCCAATTTCTGAACGACATCAAACAGGCTTACCAGCAAAACCCCGATCTGGAAAACTTGCTGCTGGCCGATTTCTTCGTCGATGCCATGAAACAAGCCGAAGCGGGCTGGCGCCAAGCCGTGATACTGGGCATACAATTGGGCATTCCAACGCCGGCCTTCTCGTCTGCCTTGGCCTATTTTGACGGCTACCGCACCGAAAGACTGCCAGCCAATCTGCTGCAAGCACAAAGAGACTATTTCGGCGCGCACTCGTATGAACGTACCGACCGACCCAGAGGCGAGTTTTTTCATACCGACTGGACCGGACACGGCGGCAAAACCGCATCGACAACCTATACGGTTTAAGGCTAAGGCATTAGACCGTTACTGTTTTGTCAAACACGCACGCTTAACGGCGTGGGTTTTCCAAGCACCATCACATTAGGAAAATAAGAAATGACCGTATCAATAAAAGAAGTCATGACCACCTCGCCGGTAATGCCGGTGATGGTAATCAATCAACTCGATCAAGCCGTGCCTTTGGCCCGCGCATTGGTGGAAGGCGGATTAAAAGTATTGGAAATCACCTTGCGCACGCCGGTAGCACTGGATGCCATCCGCCGCATCAAAGCCGAAGTACCGGGCGCAATTGTCGGTGCCGGCACCATTATCAATACCCAAACGCTGAAAAACGCCATTGATGCCGGCGCAGAATTCATCGTCAGCCCAGGCGTCACGGACAGTTTGCTGGATGCGGCTCTGGCTTCCGGCGTACCGATTTTGCCCGGCGTCATCACCCCCAGCGAAGTAATGCGTTTGATGGACAGAGGCATTACCGCGATGAAGTTTTTCCCGGCCGAAGCGGCGGGCGGCATCCCGATGCTGAAATCCATCGGCGGCCCCTTGCCGCAAGTGACCTTCTGCCCGACCGGCGGCGTCAATCCGAAAAACGCGGTGGAATATCTGGCGCTAAGCAATGTCGCCTGCGTGGGCGGCTCGTGGATGGCACCATCCGAACTGGTCGATGCCGGCGATTGGGCGGAAATTACCCGCCGCGCCGCGGAAGCCTCCGCTTTGAAAAAATAGACTACAGAGTCGGGTTGCGGCCAGCGCCCAACCCGACTCAAACTTGCTCGGTATCATTCAATAAAATCGTAAACCCTATACTTATCCACTAAGGGCCGCAGCACCTGTTGCGCCACGCGCAGATAGTCCGGATTTTTTAAAAACGCCTCGTAAGCCTGCTGACTTTCGTAAACGCTGGATATCGCCACATCATAGCTTTCATCTAACGCAGCATTCGTTCGTCCACGATTAATCGCCGCCGGTGTACCGACATCGTAAGCCAGCACGCCCGGCAATTTAGCCAAGCCTGCACTGTCTTGAATATATTGTTGCCGCAGTTTTTCATCACCAGCCTGTTTCAACCAGACTATGACCACGTGATGCACTTTGCGATTTTGCGCCTGCTGGTCTGGCTTGGCAGTATAGGCACAGCCGGTTCCGCCGGCTGCCAGTAGCCCCACCAGCGCTAGGACATAAAGACGTTTCATGGTTTTTTGTTCTCCTGATACATATCAATTAATCCGGCTGCCGAGCATGTTACAAGCCGCGCAAGCGCTTGATCCGTTCCTCGGTGTTGGGATGGCTGGATAAATAATCCAGCGCTTCAACCGACTCTACCGGCTGTTTCGGCGCCGCGGTTTGGTGAGCCGCCTCCAGTTTTTCCAATATATCGGCCAGCCGGCTAACCGGAATACCGTTAGCGCGCAACAATTCGGCGGAAAAAGCATCGGCCCGGCGTTCGAAATCGCGCGAATAGCGGGTTTGTAATAATACGGTCGGCGCGACGGCCAGCAGACTACTGACATCGCCAATGTACCAAGCCATCGCCAAACCGACCACGGAAGCCTGTAACATTTGTCGCAAGGCATGTTTTTCATGAACATGACCCATTTCATGGGCCAGAACCGCCAAAATTTCTTGGTCGTTACTTGCCAAATTCACCAAGTCATCAAGTACAAGTACGCTGCCGCCGGGCAAAGCGAAGGCGTTGGCGCCCAATGTCGGGCTAGCGCGAAATTCAATGTGCGCCGGACGGTCCTGACCCGGAGGCAAGACCAGGCGCTGCATGCCATCCTGAACGGTGTGCCGACGTTCCTCGGCTAGTTTACTGGGCATCAACAAGGTTTGATCGAGGCTGGCGAAAAACTGATTATCCATCCGCTCCAGCAGATAAACCGGCACCCGGTCAGCCACGACCCGCGCCACATAAGGCAGTCCAAACAAATACACAACCGCAAGCAGGCTCAAAGTTAGCAGCAGCGCCGCCAACGCATACCACCAGCTATTCTCCATACCGGCCACCGCACTATTACCTGCATCCTGCAACATCTCGGCAAAGCCTTGCCGATCGGCCACTTCGCAACGGCCGCCGTCTGCGAACAAAATCAGGCGCGGCGTGCTGCCGAGCGGCGGCGGAATTTTCAGACTGGCTAAATCTTCACGACGGACAATGTCCCGGCCCTGCAACAACAGTTTGTCGCCCTCCACACAGAGGGTAACCGGATGCGGCCGGGCTTGCCGCCCGTCGTAGTACACAGCCGTGAGCCACATTTACAAGGCAATATCGAAATCAAACATCTCAGCCATTTCCTCGCCGGCGGCGGAAGTATTGGTTTGCACACCGGCTACACACTCGTCGATGCTCCCGCGCGTTAATAGTGCGACGCACTCGATGCGATACAGCGCCAAGCGAATAGCGGCAAACTGCTTGTACAAGCCCAAAGTCCACAGTACATTACCAAACATAATACCCACCATCTCCCGCGCCCCAAACCGGGCCTAAAAACCAAGCGGTCCAAATTGCATGTTATTTCTGACTAAGTTCTGCGAACGCGCCGCGACGCAGGGATAGGCCAGTAAAAACAAGGCCAGATAAGTACCCCAAAACACTCATCGCATCCACATGATGTGCAGAGTCACATGCTGCAGAGCAAACAAATACAACGCGACAAGCAGACTCAAAGTTAACAACAACACTGCCAACGCATACCACCAGCTATTTTCCATACCGGCCAGTGCTCTATCCGGCAACATCTCGGCAAAACCTTGCCGATCGGCAACTTCGCAACGGCCGCCGTCGGCGAACAAAATCAGGCGCGGCGTGCTGCCGAGCGGCGGCGGAATTTTCAGACTGGTTAAATCTTCACGACGGACAATGTCCCGGCCCTGCAACAACAGTTTGTCGCCCTCCACGCAGAGCGTGACAGGATGTGGCCGGGCTTGCCGCCCGTCGTAGTACACAGCCGTGAGCCACATTTACAAGGCAATATCGAAATCAAACATCTCAGCCATCTCGTCGCCCGCCGCCGAGCTATTGATCTGCAAACCGGCCACAAAATCGTCAATGCTGCCCTGTGGCAACAAGGCCACGTGTTCGATGCGATAACGCGCCAAACGTATGTCGGCAAACGGCTTGTAAAGCCCCAAGGTCAACAAAGTCAACAGTACATTACCAAACATGATGCCTAGCATCTCCCGCGCGCGCAACTGGGCCTGAAAACCATGCGGCCCCAATTGTGTGTTATTCCAGACCAAATTCTGCAAACGCGCCGCGACGTAGGGATAAGCCAGTAAAAACAAGGCCAAATAGGTGCCTATCGAGGCTACCAATACACTCATCGCCACCAATTGTTCTGCCTCTACTGGGATCAACTCCTTGCTGCCAAGCAACATGACGGAGGCCATCAGGCCGGCAAACACCAGCACGCCTATGAATATCGTCATCAGATAGATGCGGTAGTAAGTGCTGCTAGTAGCGAAGAATTTAAAAAATTCGCTGCCATACGTGCTGTTTTCGCGGGTGTAACGGGCCATGCGCTGCTGCGCCAGCGGCCACAGCAAGCCTAAGGTCAACGCCGATAACACCGGCAATAGCAGAAAATTGAAATACGCAGCCCCGGTGCTGCCATGAAAGGCAAAACGTAAGCCCCGATAACTGGTGTTATGCATTCTAAAACGGAGCGAACGCATCAACAGCCAGGGCATCACCGATACGATCACCAGCAAAATGGCCAAGCCTGCAACCTGATCGAATTTACCGACCAAGGTATAACAAGCAAACAATAGAAAAGCGACGATGCGTCCTTTCAAGATCGCCTTAGGATCGCCGTGGTAATCAAAACTCGCACCGGCCAGCGTGGTGTGCCGGTAAAAATATTGATTACGTTTGACTTTGGCCCAGGCCGAATAAATGCCCAGGGTGACGATACTCAAGCAGACGTTGACGATCCAAATCCGGAAATACTCGCCACCGCGACCGCTGAATTGCAACTGCCGTGATTGATATTCTGTCATTTCCATCCTCATTTTAGGTTTTTCCGTTGCAAGCATAGTGCATCGCCGGTATCTAACAACAAAAACGAGTGCGGATAACACACGCTAGTCATTGGCCGGCTTTTGCAAACGCGGTAAAGCCCTTTATACTTCGTCAACAATAGCGGTGCAGACAAGTCAGCAAGCGCTTGAGTGGGAACTTACCTTTCTATCTCTGCCGACCCGGTATAAAAATGAGAAAAAACCTACCCGTTACCCAACGTGAAGTGATTTACGCGTCTTCGGCCACCATCACGTCCGGGACAGATCCGGCCGGTAAGATCAATTATGTCAACCAAGATTTTTTGGAGATTAGCGGCTTTAGCGGGGCAGAGCTGTTAAACCAGAGCCATAACATCGTTCGCCATCCCGACATGCCCTCCGCCGCATTCGCCGATTTGTGGCAAACCGTGAAGAGCGGCCGGCCGTGGATGGGAATTGTGAAAAATCGCTGCAAAAATGGCGACCATTACTGGGTGGATGCTTTTGTCACACCCCGCTTCGAAAATAGCAAGATCGTCGGCTACGAATCGGTGCGGGTTAAACCGGACAGCACTAGCGTAGCCCGCGCCAATGCTGTCTACGAAAAGCTGAACAATGGCAAAAATATCGATTCACCTTTGAGCCGCATCGGTTTGTCCGGCAAACTGACCGCCGGGTTGGCGCTGATTCAATTGACGACCGCCATCAGCCTATACCTGACCGAAACGTGCAGTTTTGGCGTAGCGGCAGCAATCTTCGCCGCCCCCTTAGCGGCTGGTTGTGCCTGGATTTGGCTTATATTACGACCTTTAAAAGACGCAGCGGAAGAAGCACGCCGGGTCATCGACAATCCGGTAATGCAGCAAATTTACACCGCTGACGGTGGCGAGGCTGGACAATTACTGTTGGCGGTGAAACTGTTAAAAGCCAAGTCCAGAACCATCATTCGCCGTCTCACCCAAGCGACAGAACCGCTGGCAGGCAAAGCAGATACGAGCTACCAGGCAGTCAACCAAGTTAGCGTGGCAATGGATAGACAGCTGGCGGAAATCGAACAGATTGCATCGGCGATACACGAAATGAGCGCCACAGTCAGCGAAGTCGCCCGTAGCGCAGCCAACGCCGCTCAAGCCGCGAATGACGTCAATCAGCAATCGCAAGAGACGCTATCGCGGGTCAACAATACCATACAAATGATAGAGCGCTTAGTGATCGCAGTCGACCAAGCCGAAACAGTCATCAAAATTGTGGCCGATCATAGCAAGAAAATCGGCGGCGTACTTGATGTGATTCAAGGGATTGCCGAACAAACTAACCTTTTGGCACTCAATGCCGCCATCGAAGCGGCGCGCGCCGGCGAGCAAGGCCGGGGATTTGCCGTCGTGGCCGACGAAGTCAGAACCTTGGCTGGGCGCACGCAAAAATCCACGGAGGAGATCCATAAAATGATCGACGGCCTGCGCTCCGGCGTGAATAACGCCGTACAGGAAATGGCTAAAGTCAGGGAAATGGCGGCAACCGGCGCGGAACACGGAAAAAACTCCACCGAATCGCTGCAACAAACCACACTGTCGGTCAATATCATTAACGACATGATCGTGCAAATCGCCAGCGCCGCTGAACAGCAACATATTGTTTCCGAAGAAATTTCCAGAACGGTAGAAGCTGTCGGCACCTTATCGCGACAAACCACAGAGCATGCGGCTCATGCCAGTGCGGCCAGCGGCGGCGTCTCGGCACTCAGCAAAGAACTTGATATGTTGGTTGAGCAATTCGACGATATACAACGCTAGAAACGCACACAGCAAAATCTGAGTGCGAGCCTGCACCAGCAGAATCCAGGAAAGGTCAAAAACCTGAGCGGCGGTTTTAACGGAATGACAACTTGTTCCGGATTACCGTCATTTACTCCGCAAGTTTCCATTTGATGTTACAGCCAATGCTGGGAATTTGTGCCGTATCGATAGGCTTTCCCGCCAGCAAATTATCCAAGGCATTGCGCAAATCCTCGCCGGTTACCGGCACCGCGTTCTTCGGTGTGGAGCCATCCAGGCGGCCCCGATAAACGCACACCAAATCGGCATCGAACAGATAAATATCCGGGGTACAGGCAGCCTGGTACGCCTTGGCCACCGCCTGCGATTCGTCGTACAAATACGCGGCAAAGGGATGCCCCCATTCCGCCATCATCTGCTGCATTTTATCCGGCGCATCCTGCGGGTAGTTTTCGATGTCATTGGCACTGATCGCCACCGTCGCAATGCCTGAGGCGGCGTATTGCCGGGCAATGGCGATCAACTGCTCTTTGATGTGCAACACATACGGGCAGTGGTTGCAGATAAACAAAATCAAGGTGCCGCGCTCGCCTTTCAAGTCCTGCAAAGCATACTCGCGGCCGGTTACGGTATCCGGCAAACAAAAGTCTGGGGCGATACTGCCCAGAGGCAGCATAGTGGAGGCTGTCGCGGCCATGGCTAATCCTGTTGAGTCAAAACAAGACTAGAATTATAAAACAGCCCGCCCCCGGAACTGCCGCGAAAATCGCCTTAACATTTCCACTCGCCAGCGCATGATCGACATAAGTACCCGAACAGTTCCACTCCAAAACGCTCCGCAACTGGACAGCTACGTGCTGACCGACAAACTCGGCGAGAGCCTGCAAGCCACGGTTTACAAGGGCTATCATAAACATGTGCCGGAATACCCGCTGGTGGTTAAATACCTGAAACTATTGTCGAGCTGGGACGACCAATCCCGGCATCTGCGGCAAAAAATCGAACGCCTGAAAGTATTGCACGACCCGCGCGTCTGCACGCCGTTGGCTTTGGAATCCAACGACGGCGATCAATTTATCGTCCAGCCCTGGTTCAACGGCCAACCACTGAATGTATGGATCACCCAGCAACAGGCGGTGAATCTAGCCGATTTTTTTACGCTGGCCTGTTCGTTAGCCGACACCTTGCAATCGGTGCACGATGCCGGCATCACCCATGGCGGCATCAAACCGCACAATATTTTGGTGCAATCCAGCAGCTTGAATCTGCGCCTGACCGACTTCATCACCCCGCTGGACATCCGCGATGTCAGTCATTTTATTTACGATCCGGAATTTGTCCGCAACACCTTAGCCTATACCTCGCCTGAGCAAACCGGACGCATCAACTACCGGGTCGATTTCTCCACCGACTTATATTCGCTGGGTATCGTGTTTTACGAACTGCTGACCGGCCGACTGCCGTTTTTTTCCGACGATCCGTTGGAACTGATCCACTCGCATCTGGCCGAGGAAGCGGTCAAAGTCCACGACATCAGTCCCGGCATTCCCAACACGCTGAGCGAAATCATCGCCAAACTGATTTTGAAGCAACCGGAAAAACGCTACCAAAGTGCCTCCGGCTTGCTGGCGGATTTGCTGCGCTGCCAGAAAGAGCACGAAATCACCGGCAGCGTATCGGATTTCGGCATAGGCCAGCATGACCGCAGCCGCCGGGTAATTTTCATTTCGAAAATGGTCGGCCGGCAAAGCGAAACCGAGCTAATCCGCCAAGAATATAGTCAGGTAACCCAAGGCCGGTTTCGTTCGGTATTTATATCCGGCCTATCCGGCATCGGCAAAACTCGGCTGATTCAAGAACTGCAAAAACCGCTGGTAAAAAATCGCGGCTATTTCAGCTCCGGCAAATTCGATCAGTATCAAAAAAACATTCCCTACAGTTCGCTGATCCAGGCTTTGCGCAATCTGATACGCACCTTTCTGACCGAAAGCGACGCGCAAGTACATTATTGGTCCGCCAAAATCCTCGAAGCGCTGGACCATGCCGGCGGCGTGATTGTAGACGTGGTGCCGGAGCTGGAATTCATCATCGGCCCACAACCCGAGGCCCAGCCGTTGCCGCCGGTAGAGGCCCGTAACCGTTTCAATAATCTGTTCGGCCGTTTCCTAGCCTGTCTAGCCAGCGAAGAAAATCCCTTGGTGTTATTCATCGACGATCTGCAATGGTGCGACAGCGCCACTTTCGATTTCTTGCAAAATCTGTTCGCCAATCATCGCGAACACCCCTACCTGTTTTTTATGGGCGCTTATCGTCACAACGAAGTCGATAGTGGTCATCCATTGACCAAACTGATCCGTAGCGTGCAAGAAAACGCCGGCCCGCTGACCGAGATTCATTTGACCGAACTCAGCGACGCCGATTGCCACGAAATGGTCGCCTACATTCTGGATTCGTCGTTAACCGCCACGGCAAATTTAGCCGACTTTATCGCGCATCTGACCGAAGGCAACCCCTTGTTTGTCAGTGAAAGTTTGGCCTGGTTGTACAACGAAGGTTTACTCGGTATCGACGCCAAACAGCACTGGCAATGGGATATGAACCGCATCCGCGACACGCAAATGCCGGCCAGCGTGGTGGAGCTGTTCAGTGCCAAAGTGCGTAAACTGCCTAGCCGGACTTTACACATCCTTTACCATTGCGCCTGCATGGGTAACCGCTTCACCGCCGAGGATGTCGCGCTGGTGCTGGATACGCGTATCGAGCAACTGTTCGAAGATTTAAAGCCGGTATTAAGCATGGGGCTATTGCTGGAAAATAAAGCCGACTTGCAGTTTGTCCACGACCGGGTGCAGGAAGCGGTATTACAGCAAGTGGACGCCGCGACCCGCCCCGGCATCCATTGGCGCATAGGCAATCGCTTGCTGTCGGTGGTCCCGCCCGGAGCCGAGCTTATCAGCCTAGACAATTTATTCACCATCGCCGCCCATCTCAACCAGGGTTGCCCGGCTATAGTCGACGAGGAAACGGCCTATTGGCTGGTGAATATCAACTTCAACGCCGGCAATAAAGCCCTGGACGCCCTGGCCGGCGATGCCGCCAACGAATTTTTTCTGAAAGCCCACGATTATCTACCGACCGATTGTTGGGAAACGGCCTATGCGCTAACGTTTCGAATTTATCAGCGCTTAGCGAAAACCGATTTGATGTGCGGCCGCTACGATAGCTCGGAAGCCTTATTGAACCGGCTGATCGAGCATGCGGTCAGTGACCTGGATAAAGCCGAAGCGCTGGCCGATCAAACCACTTCGCTATCCTCCTTCGGCAACTTCAAGCAAGCTATCGCCACCGCCAATCGCGGTTTAGCCTATTTCAACAAGTCCATTCCCGACGATCCCGAGCAAGCCCGGCAACGCATGGAAAATCTGATGCTGATCATCGACCAGCAAGACGATGTCTGGCAAAAAATCCTGAACATGCCGTTTACGGAGCAGCGGCAGAGTAAAATCGAACTGGCTTTTTATAGCGAGTTGATTCCGGATTTATACATGTGCGGCTTGGTGCCGCAGCTGTATTTGTCCGCCGCCCAATCCACCTTGCATTGTCTGGAAGGTGGGATGGACGAATCGGTGATTTATTCGTTTTCCATCATGGGCCTCAATCTGGGCGAACAAGGCAAATTCGCTCAGGCGTTTCGCTATCAGGATTTGGCTCACGATTTATGCGCAAAGTATCCCAACACCTTTGGCGCGACCAGAGGCATGAACGGCATTGTTTGGTGCAATATGCACTCGCGTAGCCACCCGGCCGATATTGTCGATTACGCGCACAAAGCTATTCAATCCGGGAAAAACTGCGGCGACCTCTACAACGCCGGCTTGTCTTATGGCCCACTGATGTGGAATCTAATAGCGCAGGGTAAAAACCTGCGCTGGGTCGAGGAAGCCGCCGAGGAGTGTTTACAATTCTCTCGTAAAAACCAGTTGTCGTTTTCGATAGGTCTGGCTCAAGCGGTAATGGCCGGTTGGGTATTGCCGATGAAGCCCGACTATGGGCAGGTCGATATGCAAGCAACCCTGGCTGACTGGCAAGCCAATAATTATGTTGCCGCTACCGGCAGTTACTTCGCATTGCTGGGTTTTGCCCAATATTACCTGGGCGACTATAGTGCGGCGGCACTATCGTTGCAAACCGTGGAAAACTATTTGCATGGTTTAACCGACAATGTTTTGAAACGTCTTTGGTATGTATTTCGGATCTTGAATCTGCTGCGGTCGGAAACGGATGCTGCGCGTATCGATGCCGAAATGACGCCCTTGTTTGCGCAACTGGAAGTGTGGGGGCAACTCGGCCCATTGCTAAGGCCCTACCTGATGTTTATCCATGCGGAATTAGCCACTCGGCAAGGCCAATACCGTGACGCGCGCAATCTGTATATGGATGCTATCGCCCTAGCGCTGGCGCAGAACTATGGCCTGCTGACCGGCCATCTATACGAAGCGCTGGCCGATCTGATGCATACCCACCGTTTGGGCGATGCGGAACTTTATTACGGCGAAGCCCGCCGCCATTACCGCTTATGTCGTGCCGATGCAAAAAACAACCAGCTGCAGGAGCGCCATCAATACGTCAGCCCGGAAACCGGCGCCAGAATAACCAAACCCCAGCCCGCTCCCACTACTTTACCTAGTCTGGACATCAGCTATTTGATGAAATCAGCGCTAGCGTTATCGGCGGAAATCGATCTGACACAACTCATGCAAAAAATCATGGCCGTCGTGTTGGAAAGCTCCGCAGCCCAGCACGGTTATTTGCTGATCAAACAAAATGACGAATTATTGGTTGCTGCCGAGCAGCACGTCGGCAAAAAACGCACGATACACAAACACTATTACCGCCTGAACAAGGTACGCGGCATCTGCCACGCCATCGTCAATTACGTGCAACGCACCCACGAAAAAGTCGTGCTGAGCGACGCCTGTAGCGAAGGCGAATTTCAAAACGCCCCCGAGGTGTTGGCGTTTGGCTTACGCTCGGTATTGTGTTTGCCGGTCATCAAGCAAAGCGAATTAATCGGTTTGCTGTATCTGGAAAACCGGCTATCCGAAGGCGTATTCACCCCGGAAAAAATCAGCATGACCGAGCTGTTGACCGCGCAGGCCGCTATCTCGCTGGAAAATGCCCGCTTGCTGGAACAAACCCGCCAAGCTTATAAACAATTACAGGAAAATCAGGATCATATGCTGCAAATGGAAAAGCTGTCGGCGCTGGGTACGCTGGTCGGCGGCGTGGCCCACGAAATCAATAACCCGCTGATGGGCGTGATGAACTTCGTGGAATTTGTCTCGGACCGCACCGAAGACGCCAAATCTAAACAAGTCCTTGCGCAAGCGTTGCAGCAAATTCAACGTATCAAAAACATTGTTTCCAATATGCTGGTGTTCATGCATCAAAAAACCACGCAAACCGGCAGTTGCTCGCTAGAGGAGGTTTTAGGCCAAACCCTGTTGTTACTGGAAGGCGAATTGCGCAAAACCGCTATCCAAGTCCGCACCGAGATACCGGAAAACTTGCCCAAACTCGCCTGCACGGCGGAAAGCATGCAACAGATTCTGATCAATCTATTAATCAATGCCCGCGATGCGCTGCGCGGGATTGCGCAACCCGAAATTGAAATCAGCGTCCGCTGTGCGGAAAAAATGCTAGAGTTGATTGTAAAAGACAATGGCCCCGGCATCCCCGACGAGGTGCAAAGCCGCATGTTCGATCCTTTCTTTACCACCAAACCGCCCGGCCAGGGCACTGGGCTGGGTTTATCGGTCACCCGCCGCTTGATTCAGGATGCCAATGGCTCGATAGCAGTGGAAAGCCGCATTGGCGAAGGTTGCCGCATACGGTTAAAATTTCCCCACTTTTAGTATTTTTTAACGAATAGAGACAGAGGCGATGGTAAACAACATTCTGGTGATTGACGACGACCCGGCGGTACGTGGTGCCTTCAAGCTTATCCTGGAAGAAGAAGGCTACCATGTGCGCGAAGCCGAGAACGGTCTGCAAGGTATCGCCATGGTAGAAACTGATCGTCCCGACTTGATATTTCTGGACTTACGCATGCCCGGCATAGATGGTGTGGAGACCTTACGCCGCCTAAAGGCGTTGGACACCAGCCTGAATGTTTATATTGTCACCGCCTTTGCCGCCGAATTCATGGATCAGCTGAAAGACGCCCATGAAGAAGGCTTGCAATTCGAGCTGGCCAGCAAACCCTTGTCGGCGTCGCAAATCCGCAATATCGCCCAAGTGGTACACATCGCCAAAGTTCATGAAGAACGCAGAGCCAACCACCATAAGCTGGTTTTGACCTTGTACGTGGTGTCGCTGAATCCGGAAACCCGCAGGCTGGTCGAGCAAATCAGCGCGGTGCTGGCCGGCATTTACGAGCCGGGCCATTGGGTATTCGATGTGGTGGAAGTATTGGGCATGCCGGAAAAAGCCCTGGAAAAAGAAATCTTTGCCACGCCGATGCTGGTGCGCGATCTACCGGAACCAGTGCTAAAACTGCTAGGCGATCTTTCCCGAATGTCGTCGGTGATGGCGGCCATCACTACTCAAAATGTTGGTACAGGTGTGCAGACAGTGATCGTTTGATGCCCGGTCGTAACTCCTAAATGCCACAAACACTCAAACAACTCAATCTGATCCTTGACACCATTACCGACGGCGTCATGGTGGTCGACCCGCAAGGCGTCGTTCTTTATGCCAATCAAGCAGCAGAACAATTACTGGAACGCGGCAGCCTGATCGGTCATTCATTGGCGATTCCGATTTCGGCCGACAAAATTCAATTTCAAGACATCAATCTGATTCGTCCCAGCGGCATAGCCTGGGCGGAACTGCGTTCCACGCCGCTGGAATGGGAAGGCGCGCCGGCCTATGTCATCGGACTGCGTGACATCACGGCTCGTAAGCAAGCGGAAATCGCTTTGCAGGAAAGCGAACTACTCTTCCATACGCTGTCCAAAATTGCCCCGGTCGGCATTTTTCGCACCAACGAAAAAGGCGAATGCGACTACGTCAATCACCGCTGGTGCGAAATCACCGGCTTGCACTTTATTGATTCGCACGGTGACGGCTGGATAGCCGGGCTGCTTGCCGACGACCGCGAATCCGTGATTGCCGAATGGCAGCGTTGCATATCCGCCTTGCAACCCTTCAATATGCAATACCGTTTTCAATTGGCGGACGGCAGTGTGCGTTGGGTGGTGGGACGCGCCGAGCCGGAACTGGATGAAACCGGCGGATTGCGCGGTTACGTCGGCACCATTACCGATATTTCCGACATCAAAGCCAACGAGGAGCGCTTGGGACAAGCCGCCGCCGTATTCGAAAGCACGCGTGAAGGCGTGATGATCACCGATGCCCGGCGCCGGATTACGATGGTCAACAAGGCGTTTACCGATATTACCGGCTACGCCAATCAGGATGTGATCGGCAATAGTCCCGGCATCATGAGTTCCGGCCGCCATAACGCCGATTTTTACCGGGAAATGTGGGCCAATATTGCCACGACGGATCATTGGCAAGGCGAAATTTGGAATCGCCGCAAATGCGGAGAAGTGTATCCGGAATTATTAAGCATCAGCACGGTGCGCGACGGGAATGGCGAGATTAGCCACTATGTGGGCGTATTTGCCGACATATCCAAATTAAAGGCTTCGGAAATGGAACTGGAATTCCTGGCCCATCACGACCCGCTGACGAAACTGCCTAATCGCATGCTGTTCCTGTCGCGCCTGCAACATAATATCGAGAAAGCCCGCCGCCAAGCCAATAAGATGGCGGTGTTGATGCTGGATCTGGACCGATTCAAGGACGTCAACGATAGCTTCGGCCATTTGGCCGGCGATGATTTACTGCAAATGGTGGCCGAGCGCCTGACTACCCGGCTGCGTACCAGCGATACCATTTGCCGCCTCGGCGGCGACGAGTTCGTGGTGTTGCTGGAAGAAGTCAACCAACCCGAAACCGTCGCTCACGTAGCCACGCAAATCATCAATGCGTTGAACCAAACCTGGCAGCTACCCAGCGGTCATGAAGTACGCATCGGCGTCAGCGTCGGCATCGCGATGTTTCCCGAACACGGCGCTTCGCCGGACGAGTTGATCCAACAAGCCGATACGGCCTTGTATCAAGCCAAAAACGAGGGCCGTAATCGTTTCAAATATTTCTCGGAAGATTTGACGCGCGCCGCGCGCGAACGTATCGATATAGAAATCCGCCTGCGGCAAGCTATAGAGCAAGGCGAATTGCGGGTATTTTTCCAACCGCAAATTTGCATCGAGACTGGCGCGATTATCGGTGCCGAAGCCCTGGTCCGCTGGCAGACTGCCAGCGGCGAACTGATACCCCCGCTACGCTTCATACCGATTGCCGAGGAAACCGGTCTGATCACCAGTATCGGCAATTGGGTATTGAGAGAAACCTGCCGCACCGGCCAACGCTGGCGAAAAGCCGGTTTTCCGCCCTTGCGTCTGGCAGTTAACCTGTCGCCGCAACAGTTTTTGCATAGCGACATTAGCGACGTCGTCGCCAAGGTCTTGGCAGAAACCGGTTTTCCAGCCGAGTGCCTGGAACTGGAACTCACTGAAAGCGCCTTGATGAAGCGGGAAAAAGAAGCCATCGAAATTTTGCATAAACTGCACGGGTTAGGTGTGCATCTGGCTATCGATGATTTTGGCACCGGTTATTCATCGCTGGCTTATTTGAAACTCTTTCCGCTGGATGTCTTAAAAATCGATAAAAGCTTTATTGAAGACATCCCCCAACACACCGACGATATGGAAATCACCGCTACGATCATCGCCATGGCAAAGACGCTACGTATGCGAGTGGTTGCGGAAGGCGTGGAAACCGCCGAGCAACTGGCTTTTCTGAAAAGCCGGCAATGTGATCTTTACCAAGGTTATTTGGTCAGCAAGCCGCTACCGATAGCGGAATTCGAAAAATTTCTCACCGACCACTTCCCTAACAACAATCATATGCCGGCACTCGGCTGACAGTTACGGCTTGAAACACGCCTCGGTCGCCCTGAAATGTGCAATCAATCCACTGTTTTAGCCAAACGCCGGAAAAAAGTTATAATGCCGGTTTTTAACCTCACCAAAAGGATCAAAAGATGGCTGACAATCTGATTGCACCTTCCATACTCTCCGCAGACTTCGCACGCTTGGGCGAAGAAGTTGTTAATGTCTTAAATGCGGGCGCAGACATTGTGCATTTCGATGTGATGGACAACCATTTTGTGCCCAATCTGACTATCGGTCCGCTGGTTTGCGAAGCGCTGCGTAAGCATGGCGTTACCGCACCTATTGACGTACATTTGATGGTGGAACCAGTAGACCGCATCATTCCCGATTTCGCTAAAGCCGGTGCTAGCTACATTACCTTCCACCCAGAAGCCTCCAGACATATTGATCGCTCACTGCAAATGATCAGAGACTTGGGTTGCAAATCCGGTCTGGTATTCAACCCAGGCACCCCGCTGCATTATCTGGAACACGTGCTGGACAAAGTCGACATGATTTTGCTGATGTCGGTTAACCCCGGATTCGGAGGCCAATCTTTCATTCCATCCGCGTTGGATAAATTGCGCCAAGCCAGAAAAATTATCGACGACAGCGGTTTTGATATCCGCCTGGAAATCGACGGCGGCGTAAACGTCGGCAATATTCGGGAAATTAAAGAAGCAGGTGCGGACACTTTCGTTGCGGGCTCGGCAATTTTCGGCAAGCCGGATTACAAAAAAGTCATCGACGACATGCGCGCGGAATTAGCCGCCGCCAAATAAGTCTGAATTAAAGACAGCCGCTGCGGGATCTCCCGGAGCGGCCCTTTCCCCAAAGCATTCGCTGCAAATTCTTTAAAACGGGATTCTCGCCCCCAACTCGATAGTATGATCGGTAATATACGCCTGCCCCAAGCGGTATTCGTAGCGTAAAAAGCCCGCCCGACCTTCCGGCAAACTCAACGCCAAGGACGTGCCGATATTGAAATAATCGCGATCCGGTGTATCGGTTTTGACGCTGAATGTGCCGGCGCCGGCAGCCGCCTGACTAAAGCGCGCCTGGATCAAACGGCTTTCGTCCAGATATTGATGCACCCATTCGAAGCGCACGCCGGGTGACAACACACCCCAAGAAGTACTGATCGCGTTACTGGCTTGGCCGCCGATAGTCGATGTTGCCGAATCGATAGATTGGCCGGCAAACTCCATTGCCAAACCGCCGCCACCGCTTTCCTGATAGCTATCCACTTCGGTTTTGCTGTAATCCAGCCTTACATAGGGATTAATCACAAAACTTTGCAGCGCAAAATCTTTACCAAACCCCAAACTAAAGCCGTATTGGTCGCCATTGGCGGCACTGGTGGCCGTGTTGTCGAATCCGGTATATTGGATGCGCCGGTTGATATCAAACGAATGCAGCGCGTAACTCATGATCCAGTCGATATAAAATGACTGCGGCAGGAAATAACTGCCGTAAGACGAAAACTCGAAAGCATCCGCCGACATGCTGCCGCTATTTAAATTGTAATTGGTGTCGGTAGAGCCGTAGCCGAAAGCCGCACCCAACACCAATTCATCCGTGAGGCTGTAATCCAAACCAAAAGTAACGGCTTTTCTGTCGGCTTTGAATCCTCGTTCGCTAGTGGTGTTGGCCTTCTCGCCGACATTGAATTGACCTTTTAACAAGAAACCCAAGGGGCTATCGCGAAACGGTTGGTCGTTTGGATCGTCGCCTGCCGCACCGCCGCGTGCCGGGCCCAAAGCTGTCATCAAAGCTTTGCCCACCGGTATGGTTTCGCCGTTGATATTGATGGTGGAATAACCCAGTAAGGAAGAGCCTTGCTGCTGGGAATTACGCAGATTAACGATGCGGCCATGCACCACGGAAAATTGCTTGTAACCAAAATCTACAGCCGCCGCACCTTGCGCGGCAACCGCGTCGGGAATCACCGCATTCAGGTCGGCGTTGCTTATTTCATTGCAGCGGGCCAATAAATCGCCGCTCGCTCCAGAGCAAGCACTGGTTAAACCTTCGTAAATTGATTGCTGGTTGGGGGTAAAGGTCGGATCGGGGCTTAAATTAGGAGTTGGAGTTGGAGTTGTTGGTGTTGTCGGCGTCGTCGGGGGCGTAGGCGTTATCGGCGCCGTATCGTTATCAGCAATACTGAGCACGGCAGTACTGCTGGTGTTGGGCGGGCCCGAACAATCTTCGATTGCGTTTTGAATAGCCAAATTCACGGTTTCAGTGCTTTCTACAACGGTGTCGTCCACAATATTGATAAATACTGTTGCGCTATCGGTATGCGGCCCGCCGGTAAATGGCACGTTGAAAGAAAAGGTGCCGCCGGATATGTTGTAGTCGCTACCTGAAGTCGCACTGCCGCCAGTGGCAACCACTTCGCCACTGATAGTGCAACCGCCATACGCCGCCGTATTCATGTTGACAGTGACAGGCACGCTGCCGCCCGCTTCAGTCGCGCTATAAGAACTGGTGGAGAAGGACAAAGTCGACGCTTGCAGCGTAAACGGAGTCATCGATAAAGCAGCGGCAGCCGCCAATAACACCTGTTTAGAGCTATGAACATGTGGACGAATAGTGCCGCGCAGTCGGCGGCATAAACGCACAGGCGGCATTTCGCTTAAACTAGGTAATTTTTCGGGATGTTGTATTGGTAAGCTCATGAGAAATTCAGTGAGTTAATACTGCGTAAATTAAAATGAAATCCAATTTCGGTAATTAGGTTTGCGCGCAATGGTTAATGACGATATAGCGTAATTTCGCTTGATTAGCAAATGCCGGAGGATGATTTAGGCCGGTAAAAATAATTCAGGTAGCAAATACTTTATATATTACCCACTCAATCACCTCAAAATCCGTAACCATGAGTAGAGTACTTTATTGCTGGGAATTGGGTGCCGGCTACGGTCATACCGCCGCATTCCTTCCGGTAGCCCGACAACTTAAATCACTCGGACACGAAGTAATATTCGTGCTGAAAGATTTGGAATACGCCGAAACTTTGTTAGCTGAAGATCACTTTTGTTATCTACAGGCCCCGATACGCTGGCCCGACGGTCGAGTGCAACCACCCGCCTCCAGTTACCCGGGAGTTTTACAGAATGTCGGATTTACCGATGAAACCGGCCTGTTTACCCGAGCAAAAGCTTGGCAATCCTTATATCGGCATCTAGCCCCCAACCTGATCATATTCGACCATGCGCCGACTGCATTGCTCGCGGCGCGCGAATTAAACATCCCGATAGCCGGGTTCGGCACCGGCTTTTTCTCGCCGCCGCGCTTAAGTCCCATGCCCAATATCCGTCCCTGGTTGCGAGTTGGCGATAAGGTCTTAAGCACTATCGAAAGCCAGGTGTTAAGCACGACAAGCTCGGTTTTAGCGCGTCTGAATACGCCACCATTAAGGATTTTGGCGGACTTATTCGAGTTTGCTGAAGACTTTATCTGCACGTTTCCAGAGCTGGACCATTATCGGCAATACCGCAGCGCAAACTATTGGGGACCAACCCTTTTGCAAACCACCGGTATTGAGCCGATCTGGCCGAGCGTCGGAACCGAAAAAATATTCGCCTATTTGCGCCCCGAATATCCCGGCCTGGAGATATTGCTAAAACAATTACGCGCGTCGCCTTGGTCAATATTGGTGCATATCCCCGGCACAACACCCGCATTTATAGAGAAAAACAGCAGCGCCAATCTACACATCACTCCGCAGCCGGTAATAATCTCGGCGGCTGCCAAACAATGCGATTTGGCTATTTGCCATGGCGGTGTGGCGACATTGTCGGCATTTTTACTGTCTGGCAAACCCTTGCTGGCATTGCCATTTCAGCTCGAACAACTGATCAGCGCTCAAAACCTCGCTGCTCTCGGCGCGGGCAATTACATCACCGCAGAAAGCAAAAACCCCAACTACAAGGCAACTCTGACTGAGCTATTGCGTAATTCGAAACACACACAGGCCGCTCAGCAGTTTGCGGAAAAATACGCCAGCTTTTCTTCCTCACAACAAGCTATCGATATTGCCAAACGTTGTGAGATGTTGATGAAAAACGCTTACATCAAAGGCAATAACTGATCGAGAATCTTGCCGTTTGTGGCAAAGACCTGCTTTGGAAATACACCGGGATTGCCTTTAAAGTCGGTGATCGTTGCGCCGGCTTCTTTGGCTATCAACACACCCGCGGCAATGTCATAAAGATTCAGTTCCTGTTCCCAAAAAGCATCGACCTGGCCATCCGCAACCGTACATAAATCCAGCGCAGCCGAACCCAAACGGCGTTGACCGGTTGTGGCCTGAGCGATACGAGCGAATCGCGGCAGGTTGTTGTCTTCCAAATACTGGCGCAGGCAGGCAAACCCGGTGGACACCATGCTGCTGGCCAGATTGGTTTCATCAGAAACCCTGATAGGCTTGCCGTTTTTCCAGGCGCCCTTGCCTTTTTCCGCGCAGTAATAATCGTCCAACGCCGGGCCGTAAACAGCCCCCATCATCAATTCACCGTCGATTTCCAACGCAACGCTGATACCCCAAAAATATTGGCCTTTCGAGAAAGAATGGGTGCCGTCAATCGGATCGACGATCCAACGACTGGTTTGATTAGCGGTTTGGCCGCTTTCCTCGCCCCAAAAACCGTACTCGGGACACTGCGCGCCGAGCGCTTGTTTCAGGTAATTTTCCACCGCGACATCGGCATCGGTCACCAAATCGCGAGCGCTTTTTTTGTTAATCGCCAGAGAATTTAAATCGTTGAAATAGCGCATCGCCACTTCGCCGGCCGCGCGTACGATGGTTTCTAAAACTTCCAGAGTGATGGGCATGATTTTCCTGATTTTGTTAGGGATGCGGGCAATACGGCTACCCGCCCTGCCCGCTATGAAAAGCCTGGATTTTAACCGCTAATGGTTACAGATTGTGGTAGCCGGTTTCTTCGTGCAGCACGATGTCCAAACCTTGCTGCTCCTCATCTTCGCTGACGCGCAAACCGATGAACACGTCGATGAATTTCAACAAAACATAGCTGAATAAAGCACTCCAGGCCGCCGTCACCAAAACCGCTAGCGCTTGTACGCCGACTTGCTCGGCGATTGTCACACCGTTTAAACCCAAGCCACCGAAACTTTCAGCCGCGAACACGCCGGTTAAAATCGAGCCGACGCAACCGCCGACGCCGTGCACCGGAAACACGTCCAAGGAATCGTCGATTTTTAACCGGCGTTTGACGAATTGCGTGGCGTAAAAACACACCGCGCCTGCCACTATCCCGATGATCAAACCACCAATCGGCCCGACAAAACCGGAGGCCGGCGTGATGGTGCCCAAGCCGGCGACCATTCCGGTGACGATACCCAACACACTCGGTTTACTAAAACGCAGCCATTCAATCGTCATCCAGGTCAACGCTCCAGCAGCCGCGGCGATATGCGTCACGGCAATCGCCATCCCGGCACTGCCGTCGGCTTTTAACGCGCTACCGCCGTTGAAACCGAACCAGCCGAACCAGAGCATACCGGCGCCCGTGACCACCATGGTCATATTGTGCGGCGGCATCGCCACGGTGGGAAAACCTTTCCGGCGCCCCAAGACTAAGGCCGCCACCAGAGAAGCCACGCCGGCATTGACGTGAATCACAATCCCACCGGCAAAATCCTTGGCCCCCAAAGCCGCCAGCCAACCGTTGCCCCAGATCCAGTGGCAAATCGGCATGTACACCACGATTAACCACAGCCCGCTAAACCAAAGCATCGCCGAAAACTTCATCCGCTCGGCAAAAGCGCCAACAATCAACGCCGGAGTAATAATCGCGAAAGTCATTTGAAACATGAAAAACACGGTTTCCGGAATATCGCCGATCAAGTTTTGCGTGTTCATTTCCGGCAAAAAAAGCTTGCTGCCGCCACCCAAAAACTGCTGCCAGTTGCCGCCATCGGTAAACACAAAGCTGTAAACGCCGGCCAGCCACAATATCGATACCAGACAGGTAATCGCAAAACATTGCATAAGCACCGACAGCACATTCTTGCTTCTGACCAAACCGCCGTAAAACAGCGATAGGCCGGGAATGGTCATGAATAAAACCAGTGCGGTGGAGGTTAAAACCCAAGCGGTATTGGCTTGGTTAATGCCTTCAGCCCAAGCCTGCTCGGGCAACATCAAGCTGTATGCCATCAGCATCAGCGTTCTTTTTATTGTTGTCATTGTCTTTCACTAGATGATGGTGTGTTGTTATTTTTAAGCAGTCTATAAACAACAAAATCGCCCTGGTCTGCGGATAACGCGCAGACCAGGGCGATTTTTGATGTTTCGCTGTTTTTTATATTTGTCTTGAAGACTTAAATAGCATCTTCTCCGGTCTCGCCGGTTCTAATACGAATGATCTGTTCCAGGTTGGTCACAAAAATTTTACCGTCGCCAATTTTGCCGGTGTTGGCGGCCTTGACGATAGTTTCCACGGCTTGGTCGACAACGTGTTCGGCCACTGCGATTTCCAGCTTGACCTTAGGCAGAAAATCCACCACGTACTCGGCGCCGCGATACAACTCGGTGTGGCCCTTTTGCCTGCCAAAACCTTTAACTTCGGTTGCCGTTACACCAGCCACCCCGATCTCGGACAAGGCTTCCCTGACGTCGTCCAGCTTGAATGGTTTGATAATCGCTGTAATTAATTTCATGCTATCCCCAAATTCGAATGATTAAAAAGCTGTTTCGTCACTGTTGCCACCATAATAAATAATTCCGGTAGAACCTACAATTTACCCGAGCACAAGCACCAAAGTAGTGCCTCATGATAACAAAAACGGGCAGCCATCGCCGACCACCCGTTTCTTTTCGCGTTAACCGCAGCTTTCAACCCTAAACATGATAAGCGGTTTCGCCGTGTTCGGTGACATCCAGACCTTCACGCTCAGTCGCTTCGCTAACCCGCAGACCCAGAGCCACATCGGCAATTTTGAAGGCAATGAAGGACACCACACCCGACCAAACGATGGCGATACCTACACCCCAAGCTTGGCTGGCAAGCTGGGTAAGCACGCTGTAGTCAGGCAAGGTCGCGTTGGTGACGTAATCCCATACTCCGGTACCGCCCAAGGCAGGGCTGGCAACCACAGCAGTACCCAAGGCGCCGATGATACCGCCTACCCCGTGCACACCAAACGCATCCAGCGAATCGTCATAGTTCATCGCGTGTTTCAAAAAGGTTACTGACCAGAAACATACTGCGCCGACCACCAAGCCTAAACCGATAGCGCCCATCGGGCCTGACCAGCCGCAAGCAGGAGTTATCGCGACTAAACCGGCAACCGCGCCTGACGTGGCGCCCAACATGCTGGGTTTACCACGCACAGCCCATTCTGCGCCCATCCAGGCCAAGGTTGCCGCCGCTGCCGCCAACAATGTGTTGAGGAAAACCAATGCCGCCAGACCGTTGGCTTCCAGGTTGGAGCCTGCATTAAAACCGAACCAACCTATCCACAACAAGGACGCGCCTATCATGTTCATCGTCACGCTGTGCGGCGCGATAAACTCTTTACCATAACCAATGCGCTTACCTATCATTAAGCAACCGACCAAACCAGCGATACCGGCATTGATATGTACCACGGTGCCGCCGGCAAAATCCAACGCGCCTTTTTGGAATAAAAAGCCCGCCGTCGCACCGGCTGTTTCCGCTGCGGCAGCATCGGTATACGCATCAGGGCCTGCCCAGTACCAAACCATATGCGCCATCGGTAAGTAGCAGAAGCTAAACCAGATCACGGTAAACAACAGCACCGCTGAAAATTTAACCCGCTCGGCAAATGCGCCGATGATCAAGGCCGGCGTGATAGCCGAGAATGTCAGCTGGAACGCTACATAAATGAACTCCGGTACATAAGCCCCCTTGCTGAAAGTGGCCGCCATCGAATCCGGGGTAATACCCTTCAAAAATGCCTTGCTGAAACCGCCGAAGAAGGCGTTACCCTCGGTAAACGCGACGCTGTAGCCGAACGTCGCCCACATAATCGCCGTCAACGAAAAGATAACAAAGACCTGCATCAAGATAGACAGCATGTTTTTGGCTCGCACCATACCGCCGTAGAACAAGGCCAAGCCAGGTATTACCATTAACGCAACCAGTACGGTGGCAACTATCATCCAGGCGGTATCGCCTTTGTTAACGGTGGCTTGTACGGCCGGTGCCGCCACTTCTTCCGCAAACGCCATGCCCGAGAGTCCAAACAGCGCGAACAGCGCCATGCCTGTTAAATATTTCATTGTTGGTTTCCCCATCTTGATATTAAAGAGCTTCTTCGCCGGATTCGCCGGTTCTGATCCGAACCACCTGCTCCAGATCGGTTACAAAAATTTTGCCATCGCCGATCTTCCCGGTATTGGCTACTTTCACAATCGCTTCGACGGCTTGCTCAAGCAAAGCATCCGCAACCGCTACCTCGATTTTTGCTTTGGGTAAAAAATCCACCACATATTCGGCACCACGATACAGTTCCGTATGGCCCTTTTGCCGACCAAAGCCTTTTACTTCAGTAACCGTCACGCCAGATACACCGATATCCGACAACGCCTCACGCACGTCGTCTAGCTTAAACGGCTTAACCACCGCTGTTATCAGTTTCATAGTTCAACACCTCTTTGCTTGAGTTAATAAATTCCCGAAACAAGCAAAGCATGATGCATGCCACTATTTATTCCCATGATTTTTAAAGATTTATTAAACACATCAATTAAAAGGACAACAGAATCGCACCAAAGCAGTGCAACGCTTTTTGGATTGCACCATTGCAACTCAATACCACCCTACAGGCCTTGATCTGCCAGTTTCAGTGGTTTGCTTTAAGAATAAATGGGGCGTTGTCGCAACATAGCAACACCGCATTACTTTGGTGCAACAAAAAGAATTTGCACCATTGCGAATCATGAACTAGTCTACATATGCCGCCTATCTTGTTGATTTTTAATAAATCGAATATGGCCTAAAAACTGCTATACAATCTTCAGTAGTCACTGAACCAAGGGGATAACCACCATGAGAAACAACACAACGTTAACAAAATCACACAGCCGCGCTTGCTTAGCCGGGTTAATGGTGATTTGCAGTGCCTCCGCTATGGCGGACAGCTGGACAGAAGCATCCGGACTACTGGGTGCAGCAGGCATTGATCCGAACGAAGCCAAGTTCATGAAGGATCACAATCTTAAAATTGGTGGCTGGCTGAATGCCAGTATCGGCGCCAACATGCACAGCAACAGTGATGGTTTTAACGGCCCAGTAACATTTAATGACCGAACTGGCGAGCCGCAAATGAACCAATTGAACCTGTATTTGCAAAAAGCGATTACAGTTAGTGGCGATGCTTTCGACATCGGCGGCCGAGTCGACGTGATGTACGGTACCGACGCGGCATTCACCCAAGCCTATGGCTCTTTTGGGCTTGATCCGGGCGACGCACTCACAAGCAGTGACCGCGGCAATTGGGATTTGAATTTAAGCGGACATGGCGAGCGCTTTTATGGCTTGGCGTTGCCGCAAGCCTACGCGGAATTTAATCTGCCTTTCGGAAATGGTATCGCGGTAAAAGCCGGTCACTTCTACACACCAATCGGTTACGAAGTTGTTACCGCACCGGATAACTTCTTCATCACAAAACCATACACCATGCAATATGGCGAGCCGTTTACCCACACCGGTATACTGGCAACTTACGCCTACAACCCCAACTGGACAGTAATGGGCGGCGCGGTCACCGGTAGCAACTCCGGCGGCTGGGACGGTAACTGGGATAGAGACCTTGGGAACTGGGCTTGGCTGGGCGGCGTAACTTGGACTAGCGACGACGCCGGCACATCGTTGGCAATTACTTCAACAGCGGGCGACCGTTCCGAAAACAGCAACGACACCTGGGCGATTTACAGCATTGTTGGCAAGCACAATTTCACCGACAAGCTGCATTACATCATTCAACATGACCACGGCTTTGCCAACAACATTTGGACAGCAAGTGCGGCTCCGAATGGTACTGCCACACAAGACGCAGAATGGTACGGCATCAATCAGTATTTGATTTATGACATAAATGACAAAGTTTCCGCTGGCGTGCGCGCTGAATGGTTCCGCGATCACAATGGAATCCGGGTGTACGGTCCAGGCCGTTGTTATGCGGCAGCCGGCAACGAAGGGGCAAACTTTGCTTGCGGCGGCAACTACCTAGCCAGCAACTTTCAGGAAGCAAGTGGCTACTACGCTGTAACCGCCGGCATGAGCTACAAACCGGCAAAATGGTTGAACTTGCGTCCAAACGTGCGTTACGACTTTACGGATAATGCCAAAGCGTTCGACAACGGCACACGCCACAACCAATTCCTGGTTACTGCGGATGTGGTCATCACTTTCTAAGTTGGTAGCCTAAGCAAATTTATCGTTATAAATCTGTAAGCCTCCATAGAGTTGAAAGCCCTTTGGAGGCTCTGTTTGTTATAGCTCTTTACTACGTTTGATGATATTGTTAAAACGTTTAGCTTCTCAACCAAAACAACTACAACCCACGGAGACCCTCACTAATGTCTGTTGATCACGTTCTGAAATTAATCCAAGAAAACGACGTAAAATTTGTCGACTTCCGTTTCTGTGACACGCGCGGCAAAGAACAACACGTTACTTTCCCAGCGCACACTATCGACGAAGATACCTTTGAAGAAGGTAACATGTTCGACGGTTCATCCATCGCCGGCTGGAAACACATCAACGAATCCGACATGATTCTGATGCCCGACCCCAGCACAGCGGTTATCGATCCATTTTTCGACGACAAAACGCTGATCTTGCGTTGCGATATTATCGAACCGAAAGATATGCAAGGTTACGCTCGCGACCCACGCTCTATCGCCAAACGTGCTGAAGCCTATTTGCAATCTACCGGCATCGCAGACACCGCGTTCTTCGGTCCTGAAAACGAATTCTTCATTTTCGACGACGTCCGCTGGAACACCAGCATGGGCGGATGCTCCTACCAAATCGACTCAGAAGAAGCCGGCTGGAACTCTGAAAAAGTGTACGAAAACGGTAATATCGGTCACCGTCCGGGCGTTAAAGGTGGTTACTTCCCCGTACCACCCGTCGATTCATTCCAAGACATGCGTTCCGCAATGTGCTTGGTTCTGGAAGAAATCGGCCAAACCGTTGAAGTACATCACCACGAAGTGGCAACTGCCGGTCAGTGCGAAATCGGCGTTAAATTCAACACGCTGGTTAAAAAAGCCGACGAAGTATTGGGCTTGAAATATGTGATTGCCAACATCGCTCACGCTTACGGCAAAACCGCAACCTTCATGCCTAAACCACTGGTTGGCGACAACGGCAGCGGCATGCACGTTCACCAATCCTTGGCTAAAGGCGGCGTAAACCTGTTCACCGGCAACTTGTATGGCGGCCTGTCAGAAACCGCGCTGTACT
This sequence comes from Methylomonas sp. 2F7, assembly GCF_057126975.1. Classification (NCBI taxonomy): domain Bacteria; kingdom Pseudomonadati; phylum Pseudomonadota; class Gammaproteobacteria; order Methylococcales; family Methylococcaceae; genus Methylomonas; species Methylomonas sp. 2F7. The sequence continues at coordinate 1,191,611 of NZ_CP195203.1, read as the reverse complement.
ACATCGGCGGTATCATCAAACACGCTAAAGCATTGAATGCAATCACCAATCCATCAACCAACAGCTACAAACGTCTGGTTCCTGGTTTTGAAGCGCCTGTAATGCTGGCTTACTCTGCACGTAACCGCTCTGCGTCTATCCGTATTCCTTACGTCACCAACCCTAAAGGTCGCCGTATCGAAGTACGTTTCCCAGACTCAACTGCTAACCCATACTTGGCATTCTCTGCCATGTTGATGGCCGGTCTTGACGGTATCCAAAACAAAATTCACCCAGGTGAAGCAATGGATAAAGACTTGTACGACTTGCCACCAGAAGAAGAAAAAGCGATTCCACAAGTTGCTTTCTCTCTGGACGAAGCATTGGCCGCTCTGGATGCAGACCGTGAGTTCTTGACTCGTGGCGGCGTATTCACCGACGACGTAATCGATGGCTACATTGCACTGAAACAAGAAGATGTGACTCGTCTGCGCATGAGCACTCACCCAGTTGAACTGGATATGTACTACAGCCTATAGGTTTTAAGACTGTCTCAGGCAGTCCCAAGCCAACCCAAAACCCCGCAAGCCGCTTGGCTTAGCGGGGTTTTTTTGCCCCAAACATTCCCAACGAAACCCGTTGAAGCCCAAGTTTTTGCCCTCTATTCCGAAATAGGCTAGGGGTGATGCCGATGCTAACCGCGAGCGACTTCATTGCGCCAATGGCTACCTGTCGCCCGTTGACTAAGAATTACAGCTTAAAGCTGCTTAGCTGTATGTCCGGAAAAGTGTCGACATATCAAACCGCTAGCAACAACGAGTTGGTGGTATTCGCGGGTCATCGGCTTTTATTTTGGGGCATTCCCGCCCTAATTGGTGCATAATCAGAATTCGGTTGATATAGAAAACAACCGGAAACACACCAGAAATGGTTTTTTAAAAGTTAAGAGTAATTTATGGCAGCATTAGTACAAGGCAAAGTTAAGTGGTTCAACGATGACAAAGGCTTCGGCTTCATTGAACAAGATGGTGGCAAAGATGTGTTTGTACACTTTAGCGTTATTCAAGGTAGCGGTCGCAAAACCTTGAGTGAAGGCCAAAGCGTCACCATGGAAGTAACCAGCGGAGCTAAAGGCCCACAAGCGGAAAACGTCACCCCTTTATAGTGGTCATTTGATTGCTATCGTAGCAAAGCATTGAAGCCGGGTAATACCGGCTTTTTTTGTGCCAAAATAAACCCGAACCAAAGCCCCCTATTTTATTTTTCACCCTCTCGAGGCATTGATTTTACTAGGCCCTTGTACTACAGCCTACGCGACGGGGCATATTAATTGCTTCGCTATCGAGGAGGGGATGCAGCCCCTTTACTCCAGACACTCTTTCCTCAGCACTATTTAGGTAACTATTATGGCTATCAGCGTCTTCGATATTTTTAAAATCGGTATCGGACCTTCCAGCTCTCATACTGTAGGACCCATGCGAGCGGCGATGACGTTTGTCAATAATCTGGAACAGCGAGGTTTTATTGGCGAGGTACAGCGCTTGCGCATCGAATTATTCGGTTCGCTTGGCGCGACAGGCAAAGGCCATGGCACCGATAAAGCGGTATTGCTTGGTCTGGAAGGCGAAGCACCCGACTTGATTGACCCTGCCATCATTCCGCAACGACTAGCGACTATCCGCGAGACCGGGGCAGTTAAGCTATTGCACCGCTACCCGGTGCCGTTCAACGAGAAGGCCGATTTGCTGTTTCAACGCAAAGTACTGCCCTATCACTCCAACGGCATGCGCTTTACAGTATTTGATGCAAACGGCGCCGAACTGCTACAAAGCGATTACTATTCGGTAGGTGGCGGATTTGTCGTGACCGACGCAGCTGCGGCCGATGATCGGCTAAGCAATGACGATACCTGCCTGCCCTACCCTTTCAAAACTGGTGCAGCGATACTAAAACTGTGCGCGACGCATAACAAATCAATCAGCGATTTGATGCTGAGCAATGAAAAAGCCTGGCTGGGTGAAGAGGAAATCCGCCAGAAATTATTGAACATTTGGCAGGTGATGCAGGCTTGCGTCGAACGAGGCTTACATGAAGAAGGGGTTATGCCGGGCGGAATGAAAGTCAGGCGCAGAGCGGCCAATCTCTATCGGCAGCTGAGCGGCGAAATACCTCGACAAACGCCAAGCATGCCGGTCGGAACGATGGAGTGGGTGAATTTATTTGCACTTGCCGTCAGCGAGGAAAATGCCTCCGGCGGACGCGTGGTGACCGCACCCACCAACGGCGCTGCCGGCATCATCCCGGCGGTATTGCATTACTACTGGCGCTTTTGCGACGGCGCGAATGAGGAAGGTGTGATTCGCTTTTTACTGACGGCAGCTGCAATAGCGATCTTGTACAAAGAGAACGCCTCGCTATCCGGTGCCGAGGTCGGCTGCCAGGGCGAAGTCGGCGTTGCGTGCTCTATGGCGGCCGGTGCACTGGCCGAAGTATTGGGCGGCACGCCTGAACAGGTCGAGAACGCCGCCGAAATTGGGATGGAGCATAACTTGGGCTTGACCTGCGACCCAGTCGGCGGTTTGGTGCAAGTGCCCTGCATCGAGCGTAACGCGATGGGATCGGTAAAGGCTATCAACGCCGCGCGCATTGCCCTGCGCGGCGACGGCAAGCATTTCGTATCCTTGGACAAGGTAATCAAAACCATGCGCGAAACCGGCGCCGATATGAAGACCAAATACAAGGAGACCTCACGCGGCGGTTTGGCGGTAAATTTGATTGAATGCTGACAACTCAGGTTTATGCAAGCCCAAGATTTGTAGAGTCGTTAAAACTCGCGCGTCTAACAAAAAGCCTGCCCAAACGAATCAGCAACGATCAGCAATTTCCGAACTTTAGACGATAGTAAAGTTAACCATGTGTTCGGAAATCGGTCGCTATATCCCCATCGTCATAGATGGCCTGGCCTCTGCCAAGAATACCGTCCCGGCCTGACGCCGCGAATGCCATGATCTGGTCTGCCGTTTCCTGCGGAACTTGCAATTGATTGAGGCTGTTTTGCAACAGTTCCAATACCACATCGTAGTTATCGTCAATTGGCTGTAGTCTTAAAAAATGGGAATGGCCGGGACAGAGCAGAGTTAGGTGGGGTTTCTCGTCGCTGCCGACAAGATCGCCGGTGACGAACATCTCCAAAAACGCAAAGTCTCGATTATTCACCAAACTGGGCTTGGCGTTCCCTCTGGCAAAAGCCGCAGCAAAATAATCATCAGCCAATTCGGACAGTCTTTTAGGCTCGACAGGTTCTGTGCTGAACAACGCGTTTACAAGTTGCTTTAACGGCTTGGCTTGCTCTTGGATGGGCCTAGAGTAAAAATATCGGTTGATTCGATAGTCATCGAGCACACTGGCATAGAAAATATCCACAATTTTCGACACCAGGTTCTCGTCAATTTTAGGTAATAGTTTATTGTTCATCGTTTAATCCCCCTGCTTTATAGTTAACCAGCTTTTTTGCTTAAATCAAATGCCGCATGAGTACGTCCCTTTTACGTCTACTAAACGCAGCGCCAGAGTATAAGTCCGATCCGGCAATATCCGCTTAAACGTTTTTCAAAAATCAGCAGCTGGCAGGCAAAGACATAGCATTTGAAAAAAATTTTTAGCAAACAACATTAACGTCGAATGTTAAGTCTATGAAGATGAATAACATTGAAAAATCAGGCCACAGATGTAGTTTAAAAACCACTTGAAATCCTCGTTTAACGTAGGAGAATCGCGCCCGAAGCGGCATTTTTATGACGCTGTTCACACTTTATTCGATAAAAAGAGGAGGCATTATGAAAATCGCACTTGTCGCTATGGCCGGAGTCACTATCGGCGCACTGATAGCTATTTCAGCTTTTCAATTATTGAAAGTCATTTTTCAAGAAATGTACAAAATGGCGGCTGAGGCTTGGTATAGCCCTGAGCAACATTAAAACTGCCTGAGCATCGTTGCGGGCCGGTTTAAATGACAGACGAAAGCCGGCCAATGGCAGAACTGAACAAGCTGTAATGCCCATATAAAAAATGCCCCACCGGTTTCCCGACGGGGCATTTTTGTTTTAATCGCGTTACTTTATCAATCCGCCTTGTTTAACACTCGCAGCGAATAGCTTATTTGACCGAATTATCAGTCGTTACCACCGAATACGCCCAACAATTGCAGCAAGCTGGTGAACAGGTTGTAGATGGTCACATACAATGACACGGTGGCTAAAATATAGTTGGTTTCGCCGCCGTGGATGATTTCACTAGTTTGATACAAAATCATACCGGACATCAGCAACACGAACATCGCGGAAACCGCCAACGACAACGCAGGTACCGAAAATAAGATCGCCGCCAAACCCGCGAAGAATGCTACCAGCACGCCCACCATCAGGAAGCCGGCCATAAAACTAAAATCCTTGCGGGTGGTCAGCGCGTAGCCTGACAAGCCCAGGAAAATCACGCCGGTACCGCCCAGCGCGGTTAAAATCAGTTCATGGCCGTTGCTGAACGCGTGTATATACATGTTTAAAATCGGCCCCAGGGTCATACCCATGAAACCGGTCAACGCAAACACGAACACTAAACCCAGTGCACTATTACTGAAACGGGTGGTTAAAAACAGCAGACCGAAGTAGCCTACCATGGTGATAATCAAACCCGGATGCGGCAAATCCAGCGTCATCGCTACCGCAGCCATAGCCGCGCTGAACAGCAGAGTCATCGATAGCAATAAATAAGTATTCTTTAAAACCTTATTGGTCGCCAGTATGCCGGCTTCCGAACGAGCAGTTGCAGTATTTAAACGCATGATCAGTTATCCTCTCAAAGTTACATGTAATGCTATGACCGCGCAACGGCCCTAGAGTTTCAGGGCATTGTCGGTACCGTCTGCTAGTATACCTAAAGAAATTGTACATACGAGGTTAAATAGGACATGAGCCCCACCCCCTACGAGTTAATCGGCGGCGAGAATGCGTTGCGCAGCCTGGTCGACAGATTCTACTTTTACATGGATATTCTGCCGGAAGCCCAGGGCATCCGGGCCATGCACGCTCCCAGTCTAGCAGGCGCCAAAGACAAATTATTTAAGTTCTTCTCCGGCTGGCTGGGTGGCCCCAACCTGTTTATCGAAGAATTCGGCCACCCCATGCTGCGTGCCAGGCATTTTCCATTCCCGATTGGCGAATCGGAGCGGGATCAATGGATGCTATGCATGAACAAGGCCCTGGATGAAATTGAGACAGACCCACGCCTGCGCGAAAACATCCGCACCGCCTTGCAACAACTCGCGACGCATATGATTAATCAAGAAGCCACGGGAAGCTGAAGCTCATGTCATTATCCAAACAATTGTTAATCCTGATTTCAGCGCTGTTTTTGATGATTTTCAGCGTCAATTTCGCGTTGAGCGTCAACAACATCAAGGACTACCTGGAAGGCGAATCGAAGAATCATGCCCAAGATACCGCCACCTCGCTGGGTCTATCCCTCAGTCCTTACATGGTCGATAACCACGATCCGGTGATTAAAACCATGATGAGCGCAATTTTTGATATGGGTTATTACAAGGAAATCAGGCTGGTCGATGCGGATAACAAAGAACTGGTGGCTCTAAGCAGCGACAAGCGCATAGAAGGCGTGCCGGACTGGTTTACCGAACTGCTGCCCATGACATCGGCGACCGCCGAAAGCGAAATCAGCTCGGGCTGGAACATGAGCGGGGTGATCTACGTCACGGTCAACTCCGGCTACGCCTATCTAAAACTGTATGAACAAGCCAAATCCGGGTTTTATTATTCGCTGGCAGCATTTTTATTGTCCATTGCCCTGCTGGCACTGCTTTTACGCGTCACATTAGCCTCGCTAAGAAAAATCGATCTATTGGCCCAGCAGATCAGCGACGGCCATTTCGAAAGTATCGAAGAATTACCCTGGACCCGCGAAGTACGCAATGTCGCGGCATCCATGAACACCATGTCGCACAAAATAAAAACCACGATTGCCGCACTGCACGGCAAACTGGACCAAATGGGCGCCAGCTTGTTGCGCGACGATTTGACCGGGCTGTATAAAAAAGCCGTTTTCGAAACCGACATGAAAAATTTGGCATTGGAAGACGCGGATGCCTATGTGGTTTTGATAAAAATCGATAGCTTGGTCGATCTGGTCAAAGAGCGCGACAGCGACGTGATCGATCAATTCTTACAAGCGTTTGCCGCCATTCTGGAAAAAATCGCCGATCTTGCTGGAGCACAAGCCGGCAAAGCTTATCGATTCTACGGCGCCGAATTTGCACTGGTGCTGAAGATTGGGAATTCGGAACAATTGGAAGGGTTGGTGAAAACCCTGAGCAACGAAGTAACCGAATTGGGCGAACGTTACCAAAAAACCGATTTGGCCCACATCGGCGTGGTTGCTTTCAATCCGCTGCTGACCACCGAAATTCTGTTGGAAGCGGCGCACGAAGCTTACGAACAAGCGCATCTGATCGGCGCCAACAGTTATTTCATCCGCACCGGCGATAATTTTGCTCGTGATATTGCCACCTGGAAGGACTTGGTCTTCGACTGCATCGACCACAACGGTTACTCGGTTTGGTATATCGGGCAGATCGCCGCATTCAGTAGCGGCGAACTGTTAATGGAAGAGGCTTTCATTCAGGTGCACGATAAACAGGGCGGCCTGGTGGCAATCGGTCCATTCATCTCGATTGCCGAAAAATTCGCCAAAATCGTCGATCTGGATAAAGGCGTCATTCGTATCGCATTGGAGCATATTCGGCACAATCACATCGAACATGCCATCGCCGTCAACGTATCGACCCGCACCATCAAAAACAGCGATTTCCGGCTCTGGTTGGAAAAACTAATCAAACAAAATCCGGCGGAAGCCAAAAAGCTGGTATTCAGTTTATCCGCTTATGCCGTCGTCAAGGATATAGACGCCTATCAGGCCTTCATAGAAACCGTGCATCAGTGGGGCGCGCGGGTGATGATCAAACGCTTCGAAACCCAATCCATGTCGGCGGAATTGGTCAAACGCCTGAAACCGGACTATATCCGTCTGGCCCGCGACATCGGCAACGGTATCGACAGTTCCTCGCAAAAGCACGCGTTCGTGCAAACCATGCAAGAAATTTCCACATTGCTGGATATTTCGATCTTGGCGGAAAACGTGCAGTCGGATAAGGATTATCGCCGCTTAAAGGCGATAGGAATCGTCGGTGCCAGCCGTTAATAAGGGCGCACTTAACGCTGCCGGATTAGCCGTTCTCTTCTTCAGCCTATGTTGCGGCGTTGCGCTGGCAGCCGGCCTATTAATCGATCAGGGCCTGCTGGATAAAGTCGAAAAAAAATACGGCTCGACAGCCAAGCAACGTTTCTTAGACTGGCAAAGCTTGATCGAGAACGGCAAAGGCTGGCCGGAAGCGACGAAACTGGAACGGGTCAACGACTTTTTCAACGGTAACGTCGAGTTTATTGACGATATTATCCTGTGGCAAAAAACCGATTACTGGGCAGCACCCACGGAGTTTCTGGCCAAAGGTGCCGGCGATTGCGAAGATTACTCCATAGCCAAATATTTTACCTTGGTGGAAATGGGCGTCGATGAAAGTAAACTGCGGATTACCTACGTCAAGGCTTTGGAACTGAATCAGGCACATATGGTACTGACCTACTTCGACTCGCCGCGCGCGGTACCCTTGGTGCTGGATAATCTGAAGCCGAACATAGTCCCTGCTACGCAGCGCAGCGACTTACAGCCCGTGTACAGCTTTAACGGTACCGGCTTATGGCTTGCCAAAAGCAAAGGTTCCGGGCAACATGTCGGCGGTTCGGACCGCTTAAGCATGTGGACCGAGCTTAAATTAAGAATGCTGGAATCGCCTTTTTGAACAAGCAAACCGTCCCCTTACCTTACAACCTGCGCCGCAGCAGCCGCGCCAAAAACACCCGCATCGTAGTCACCGCCGACAAAATAGAAGTGGTGGCACCGCTCAAAGTGTCCGAACGGCGCATTCAGGATTTTGTGCATGCCCAAAAAGACTGGATAGAAGCCGCGCTAAAACGCGTTGCCGGCAGAGTGCAAACCGCCGCGCCACGGCTAGCGCCGAGCGATTACAGGGATGGCGCGCATGTGCCCTACCAAGGCCGCCGCTTACCGCTAAAAACCACCACCGGTAAAGCCAAAACTGTCCGCATCGAGTTGCTGAACGACGAAATGTTTTGGGTGAAATTACCGGCTCGAATTGCCGATGAGCAACACTCCGCCCTGATTCAACAAGCTTTGACGCGCTGGATGAAAAACCAGGCCAAGCAGCAGGTACAGCAATGGGTCGATCTACACGCGCCGCGCTTTGCCCTGTTTCCGCGCAGCATCCGCATCAAAACCCAAAAAAGCCGTTGGGGCAGCTGCGGTCCGAAAAACGACATCAATATGAATTGGCTGCTGCTGCTGGCTCCAGCCGCAGTTTTGGAATACGTGGTAGTCCACGAACTTTGCCACATCAAACACAAAAATCATTCTCCGGCTTTCTGGCAATTGGTTGGCGAACATCTACCCGACTTTAAGCAACGCCGGCTCTGGCTTAAACAACACGGCGCTAGCGTGATGCAAGGCTTGTAATGCTGAAAAAGCTGGGGTTTTATATCTTTGCGGCGCTATTTATCTTTGCCGGGCAATTTCTGGTCAATCAGGATTTAGTCAGCGGTACGCCGCCGCCCATCGTGCAAACCACGCTAACCGGCGAAAACCCTATGCCACGCATAAGTAAAGGGCCGGCTGTGTTGTACTTCTGGGCGGAATGGTGCGGAATATGCCGAAGCATGCAGGGCAGCATCAGCAACATAATGCGGGATTATCCGGGCTTGACGGTAGCGGTGCGCTCCGGCGACGACAGCGCATTACAGAACTATCTAAACAACAAACAACTTAACTGGCCGGTTGTGAACGACAATAACGGCAGTCTCGGCCAACGTTACGGGATTAAAGGCGTACCGGCTGTGTTCTTCATTAACGCCGCCGGCGATATTGTCTTTACGACGGTAGGGTATACGTCGGAATGGGGCATGCGTTTCAGACTTTGGCTGACAGGATTGAGCTGACTTTATCGAAGCAACAATCTCGATCAATGATCGGCGTGTTCAGCCAAATCACCCAAGGCCGCCAACTCCCGCTCCAGCAGCTCGCTATCGCCCAGGTTGAGTTCCACCAATCGGCGTAAGTTGGAAATGCTGTCTATATCGATATGCACACACTTAAAACCCACCCTGTTGGCATCGGCATGGGTTGCCGCCACTTCCATGCTAATACTGATTTCTTCGGATAAATCGAATTTCAAGGAATATAAAGCATCGGCCTGACCGGCTAAAGGCTGCTCCAAATCCAACAGACAACCGCGCAAGGACAGATCGATAATTTTGCAAGGATAGGTTTGACCCGAACCGGTTAAAACAGCCCCTGTATGGTAAAAGATCCTGTGAAAACGGCGTTTATCATCGTTTTTTTCAAATGTCATACGCTTAATCCAAGAAAAATTGCATTGAGGTACTGTCAACGACAATGACATCGTTACTTTGCAACTGCACGGTGCGGTCGCCCAAGGGCTCGTCGTTAATCGCCAGGCCCTCATGCCCTTGCAGGGCGGAAAGGAAATAACCGTCCTTGCGCCTAGCTATCACAATAACCCCTGCACCTTCGTGGCCCAGGCGCGTCATGGCTTTCTTCAAGCGCAGAATTCGACCGATATGCATGCCGTTTAATACTTGCAAATTGGCTTCGGGCGATTTTACGGCTTCTTCCAGCTTCTCATTTAACGCCCGCACATCCGCATCGCCAAAGTCGGCAGGCGTGGATACCAGGACTTTTTCCGAAAATTCATCGGTAGTGTTGTAGACGATATAGTGTTTGCCGATGTTGATGATGTCGTTGTTTTGCAGGCTCCATTCTTTGGTGTGCTGATCGTTTACCAACAGCGGAAATTTTTCGTTCAATTGCTTGAGTACGCAAGTGCCGTCTTTAATCACGGCAACGGCATGCGCGGGCGCGACGGCAAGACTATCAACCACTAGGTCATTGGTTTCATCACGACCAATATGCACTACACCAGAATCAAAAACACCTGTATGGATTGCATTGTCTTTAAAATAAACGGTAAATTTCGCCATCTCTGTTGTTCAAGTAATCCCTGCGCCCGGCTAGTAGTATAGCCATTAAAGCCGAGCTTGCAGATTAATCAATAATTATTTTGATATTACATTATTTTATAAATCCAAACCTATGATAGCCAAAGACTATTTGCATGCGCCTAACCTCTGCGCGGTGCCCGAATAAATTAAATATACAGTCGCCAAGCGGCGCGCCATGTGGCAACATCCTCGGTTAGACTTTCCCATTAATACATAAGTCATCGATCATGAATCCGACTCAGTCCCATCCGCAAAGCGAACCCGTTATTTCGCAAGACATCTATATTGCCGGCGTCGACGAGGGTAACGGTAAATCCTTGATCATGCTGGCGATCATCGAAATGTTATCCGGCTACGCGGACAATATCGGTTTTTTTCGGCCGATTATTCAAGGCGATGCCGACAAAGACGATTTGATTCAATTCATTAGCCACCGCTATCAACTCCCCACCCCATACGAAGCCATGTATGGCTGTACCAGCGCGGAAGCCCGGCAATTTTTGGCCGCCGAACAATACGACGAACTGTTGAAAACCATACTGGCCAAATACCGGGCCTTGAAGGCGCGTTGCGATCATGTGCTCTGCGTCGGCAGCGACTATCGACACGGCAACGCCATTTTCGAATTCGATTTCAACGCCGATGTCGCCAACAATCTGGGCTGCCTGATGATGCCGGTTATGCAGGGCGAAAATCGTAGCGACGAACAAATTTTAAATGGCTTGGCCAGCCTGAAACATTCCATGCACGAGCACGACTGCGAATCGCTGGCCACGGTCATCATCGGTGTCGCGCAAAATCAAATTGCCAGCCTGCGCCACAGCTTAAATCATTCCAGCGAATTCCCGGTGTACGTGGTGCCCGCCGAATCGTCCCTGGAAAAACCCACCATCGGCAACATCGCCAAAGTCATCGGCGCCAAAGTATTTTGCGGTGAAAACGCGACGATGAGCCGCGAGGTGTATCACTACAAAGTCGCGGCGATGTTGGTGCCGGACTTTCTGGATTATGTGGAAACCGGCGATTTGGTGATTACGCCGGGCGACCGCTCGGATATCATCATGGCCAGCCTGATGGCCTACAACTCCAGCAACTATCCGCAGATTGCCGGCTTATTATTAACCGGCCATCAACAACCGGCCCCGCAAGTGCAAAAACTGATCGACGGCCTGGGCGATACGCCGTTCGCAGTGCTAGGCGTCGATTCCGACACCTTCACCACGGCTTTACAAGTCAGCCAAGTCACCGCCCGCTTACATTCTCAAGATGACCGGAAGATTGCCACTGCGTTGGGATTAATCGAAAGTAACATCAACATGGTGGAGTTGCGGCTGCGGCTGTGCAGTAAGGTTTCGCATAAAATTACGCCGCTGATGTTCGAGTACGATTTATTGCAGCGCGCTAAAGCCAGGAAGCAACATATCGTGCTACCGGAAGGTAACGAAGAACGCATCCTGCGCGCGGCGGAGATTTTGCTGCTGCGCGATGTGGTGAAAATCACCCTACTGGGTAACGAAGCCGAGATCCGCCAGAAAATTCAGGCCATGGCCTTGAAGATGGACAATGTCAACATCATCGACCCGATTAAATCGGATCTGCGGCCGTTGTTCGCGGAAACCTATTACCAAGCCCGTAAACACCGGTGCATCGTTTACGATACCGCCTTCGACCTAATGGCCGATCCCAGTTATTTCGGGACATTGATGATACATCTCGATTACGCTGACGGCATGGTCTCCGGTGCGGTGCATTCGACGCAACATACCATTCGTCCAGCCTTCGAAATCATCAAAACCAGGCCCGGCGCGTCAATTGTTTCCAGCGTGTTTTTTATGTGCCTGGAAGATCGCGTATTGGTTTACGGCGATTGCGCAGTGATCCCCAATCCCAACGCCGCGCAATTGGCCGACATCGCCATTAACGCCGCCGAAACCGCACGAATGTTCAACATTGAGCCGCGCGTTGCTATGCTGTCCTACTCCACCGGCGAATCCGGCAAAGGCGAGGCGGTGGACAAAGTCAGAGACGCGGTCAAAATCGCCCAAGCCCTGCGCCCCGACCTGCTGCTGGAAGGCCCGATGCAATACGATGCCGCCGTGGATGCCAGCGTCGCTAAAACCAAATTGCCCGACAGTCAGGTTGCCGGCCGCGCCACAGTATTAATTTTTCCGGACCTGAATACAGGCAACAACACTTATAAGGCGGTACAGCGTTCCTCCGGCGCAATCGCCGTCGGCCCCATCCTGCAAGGCCTGAACAAACCAGTCAATGATTTAAGCCGCGGCTGCACAGTGACAGACATCGTCAACACAGTCGTCATCACCGCGATTCAAGCCCAGGAAGCCGACAAAACATGATGCAAAAAACCCTATTAAGCAGTTTGCTGTTCTGCATGCTGAGCTTTAATTCACTGGCGCAGACCCGCATCGCCGTGCTGGATTTTGAATTGAAAGACCTAACTCTGGCGCCCGGCGTCCCCGCTGAATTGCAACGAACCGCGTCAATCAAACCGCTGCTGGAGCAAGAGTTAAAGCGCGCCGGCTATGTAATCGTAGCCATACCGGACCAGGTACAGCAAGCCGCCAACAGTGGCGTCGGCTATTTATTCGACCATGCCGATGCCGCCGCGCAACTGGGCAAGCAATTTCAAGCCGATTACATTTTGGTTGGACGGCTACACAAACCCAGCTTTTTATTCGCTTATCTGATGGGGCGCTTGGTCAAGGTAGCCGATGGCAAGTTGATCGGCGACTACATTTCCGAATCCAAGGGCCCCAACGCCAGTCTGACCATCAAAGCAGTGGAAAGCCTGACCACTAAAATCGACCATGATCTGGATCGCCAATATACCCCGCCACCACCGGCGAAACTTGCCCATTAACCGCCTCACCCTTTCGAGATATTCATGAAAATTCTGGTGCTTAACGCCGGGAGCTCATCGGTCAAATACAGCTTATTCGACATGTCTGATCGCTCGGTATTGATCGCAGGTATCATCGAACGCATCGGCGAAGATGCCGCTAGCCATAGTTATGCGCTGACGAATAATGACCGGACACACGACGAAATCAGCTGCCGCAACCATCAACAAGCCTTGAAGTTGCTGTTCGAAACGCTGGCCGCCTGCCGCGTGTTGAAGGACCGTCGGGAGTTGGCCTGCATCGGCCATCGAGTCGTGCATGGTGGCGAACATTTTCGTGAACCGGCCTTGATTGATACACAAGTGATGCAACGCATTGCCGAGGTTATTCCATTGGCTCCGCTGCATAACCCCGCCAATTTGTTGGGTATCGAGGAAGCCATCCACCAAATGGGCGAGACGCCGCAAGTCGCGGTATTCGATACAGCGTTTCATCAAACCCTGCCGGATTATGCCTATCGCTATCCCTTGCCCGAACGCCTTTATACCCAACATGGCGTAAGACGTTACGGCTTCCACGGCACCTCGCACCGTTATGTTGCCGAACAGGCCGCGCAATATCTCGGCAAACCGGTGTCGGAAACCAATCTAATCACGCTGCATCTCGGCAACGGTGCCAGCGTCACAGCTATCCAAAACGGCCGAAGCATCGATACATCGATGGGCATGACACCGCTGGAAGGTTTGATGATGGGCAGCCGCTGCGGCGACATCGATCCGGCAATCCATTTTTATCTGAGCCGCACGCTGAATTTGTCCAACGACGCCATTGAAACCTTGTTAAATAAAGAAAGCGGCTGCAAGGGTATTTGCGGCGAAAACGATATGCGGGCGATACACCGGATGGCGGAAACCGGCGACGAACAGGCAAAGCTGGCTTTAGCGATGTACGCCTATCGCATTAAAAAATACGTCGGCGCTTATTTTGCGGTGCTGGGCCGAGTCGATGCCTTGGTATTTACCGGCGGCATCGGCGAGAACGATGCCTGGCTGCGCGAAAAAGTCTGCCTTGATATGACCCTCTTTGGGATTGCGATAGACCAGGAAAAAAACCGAAAACCGGTGAGACCATGCGACAGCATCAATCCAGCCAACCCCGGAGTGGCGATATTGGTGATTGCCACGAACGAGGAACTGGAAATTGCAATCCAGGCTCAGCAATGCCTGGAACTGCCGCAGGCCCTAAATTAGCAGGGCTTAGGCGCAAATTACTCCGCGTTATCAACACCGCCGGGAATAAGTATTTCATTCCGAGGCGCAAAGAAACATTTCCGTAACATTTCAACCATATGATCTCGAAAGCGGTCCATATCGCCCTTCGGGATTATTGCTATCAAGTTTGCTGCTTTCACAACGAATCAAACTCAAATCACCCAATAAGCCACAAGAAGACGATGTAAAAACTAACGAGATAATATTGCATCCACTCATGTTATAATATAACATCTTTGCACATCATTCCTGACTGCGCTACTTCTCATGAAAAAAACCGCTGCCCTGATTTTAATACTGCCATCGCCGGTCTTGATGGCCGAAGAACCTGCGATACAAGCAATGGACGAAATAATCGTCACGGCGCCGCTGCAAGACAAAAAGTCGGACAGCGCGGTACCGGTCACCGTGCTGAGCGATGACGATTTACGGATGAAAACCGGCCACAGCATCGGCGATACTTTAAAAAACGAACTTGGCATCAGCAGCCAATCCTTTGGCCCCGGCGTCGGCACCCCGGTTATCCGAGGTCAAGCCGGCCCCAGGGTGAGGGTCTTGAGCAACGGTATCGGCAGCAACGATGTCTCGGCAATCAGCCCGGACCACGCCACCAGCGTCGAACCACTGCTGGCCGAGCGCATCGAAGTGCTGCGCGGTCCGGCTACCTTGCTGTACGGTAGCGGCGCGATGGGCGGCGTGGTCAATGTTATCGACAACCGCATCCCCGGTCGCCAGTTCGACAAACTGGTAGGTGCCGCGCTCGAGCAACGTTTCGATTCCACCTCCGACGAAACCAGCACCACCATGAAAGTCGAGGGCGGTAAGGACAATATTGCTTATCACCTGGACGGCTTTTATCGGCATCGTAACAATCTGGACATCGGCGGCAGCAGCATAGACACCGCGAAAGTGGCCGTCACCGATCCCAGCTTGGAGATTGTCGATAACCCCAAAGGCTATCTGAACAATACCGGCGCCGAAGCAATCAGCGGTTCGGCCGGCTTGTCCTGGATCGGCGCGCCCGGTTTCGCCGGTGTGTCGATCAATAACCTAAACAACAACTACGCCATCGCTCCCGACGGCACCGGCGACGAAACGGTACGCATCGCGATGCGGCAAACCAAATACGACTTTAAGAGCGAACTGAACAACCCGTTCCGCTTTGCAAAAAATCTACGTACCCGGCTGGGTTACACCGATTACCAGCATACCGAAATCGCCAACGGCGAACCCGGTGCTTATTACACCAACCAGTCCTACGAAGGCCGCATGGAATTGGCTCACCAGGATCTGGGACCGCTGCGCGGCGTGGTGGGTTTTCAAGCCCAGGCCAGCGACTTTAATGCGATCGAAAAACTCACCGGCGACAGCATCGTGCCACGCTCGGACATTACCAGTTACGGGGTCTTCGCCGTGGAATCTTTCGACCTTGGGGCGGTGACTTATCAGCTGGGCACCCGCGTCGAACAAACCGATATTCGCCCGGACGGTTTTGCCAATCTCAGCTATACCCCGGTCAGCGCCTCGGCTTCCGCTGTATGGAAACTGGATAATCGCAACAGTTTGAATCTGGCAGTGACTCGCTCCTCGCGTGCCCCGCAGGTCCAGGAACTGTTGTCCGACGGTTACCACGACGCCACCCGCAGTTACGACAGAGGCGACCTGGGTTTGCGAGAAGAAACCTCCTACAACCTGGACTTGGGCTACCGCTTCAAAACCGACTGGTTACGCGCCGAATTCGACTTATTCCACAACTGGGCTAGCGATTATATTTTCCAGCAACACAGCGGCGAATTCGTCGATCAAGACGGCAATCCTTGCGTAGCGGATTGTGTGCCTTTGGTCACCAGCGGACAACACGACGCTATCTTCAAGGGTTATGAAGCCAAACTGATCGTGCCTATGATGGAAAACCATGTCGGCTTGTTGGAGATGACCCTATTCAGCGATTACACCCGCGGCGAATTTCTCAACGGTAGCGACGTACCGCGCATGCCACCGTTACGCTACGGCCTGCAACTGGATTTCAACCGGGAGAAATTGTCCACTTATCTGCGCTTCACCCGAGCAGAATCTCAGCCCCATGCCGGCGATTTCGAAACCTCCACTGCCGGCTATTTCTTGCTGAATGTAGGCGCCAACTATCAAATCAAGGCCTATAAAGACGCCAAGCTCATGATATTCGCCAAAGGTAATAACCTGCTGGATCAAAACATCCGCAACTCGACATCGTACTTGCGAAATTTTGCCCCGGAAGCAGGACGCGGCGCGGAAGTAGGTTTTAGAGTCAGTTATTAGAACCGCTGAAATCGGCGCTGTCCTTACCAACAGCGCCTTTTTTTGACCGCCATAACGCTACAATATAACATCAGAATCACCATGACTCTTAGACACGCCCCAGCTAATCAACTCCCTGTCACCGTGCTATCCGGCTTCCTCGGTGCGGGTAAAACCACCTTGTTGAACCACATCCTCAACAATCGGGAGAATTTAAGGATAGCCGTGATTGTTAACGACATGAGCGAGGTGAATATCGATGCGGCGATGGTCAAAAACCAAGTACAACTGAATCGTGGCCAGGAAAAACTGGTCGAAATGAGCAATGGGTGCATTTGCTGCACGCTACGCGAGGACTTGCTGATCGAGGTCGGCAATTTGGCCAAGGAAGGCCGTTTCGATTACTTGGTAATCGAATCCACCGGCATCGCCGAGCCTTTGCCGATTGCGGAAACCTTTACCTTCCGTGACGAAAACGGTGCGAGTTTATCCGACCATGCCCGCCTGGATACGCTGGTCACCGTGGTGGACGCGGTCAACTTTATGGGCAATTACCTAGAAGCCTTGAGCTTAAAAGAAACCGGCGAGTCACTGGGCGAAGATGACGAACGTAACGTCGCCAATCTACTGGCCGATCAAATCGAATTTGCCAATGTAATCCTGATTTCCAAAATCGATCTGATCGCCAGCGACGAGATTATCAACCTAAAAGCGGTTTTACACAGCCTCAACCCCGATGCGGAAATCCTCCCTATCGTGATGGGTCAGGTCGATTTATGCAAAGTACTCGACACCGGATTGTTCGATTTCGAAAAGGCCGAGCAAGCCCCGGGCTGGCTAAAGGAATTACGGGGAGAACATACACCGGAAACCGAAGAATACGGCATAGGCAGCTTCGTTTACGCCGCCCGTCGCCCCTTCCATCCGCAGCGGTTCTATGATCATCTGCACGCCGGCGAATGGGATAACGGCACATTGCTCCGTTCCAAAGGCTTCTTCTGGCTGGCGTCGCGCCCGGATCACGCCGGCAGCTGGTCACAGGCCGGCGGCGTGATGCACCATGGTTTGGCCGGTCGCTGGTGGGCGGCAGTGCCGCGCCAGGAATGGCCGCAAGATTATCTGCCGGATATCCAGTCGCAATGGGCCGAACCCTACGGCGACTGCCGCCAAGAACTGGTATTCATCGGTCAAAATATCGACATCGACAAAGTGCGCCGCGAGTTGGACGAATGCCTGTTAACTGACGCCGAACTTGCAGCCGGTCCGACGGTTTGGCGACACTATCATGATGAATTTCCGCAATGGTTTGCCGATGGCTAGTATCGACGGCTATCTGCATATCATCGGTATTGAATTGTTGCTTATTCTGGCAATTGTCTTGCCCTTGATTGACAGACCGCCCGCCAAACACGTGCTATCAAAACTCTTTTTAAGTGTGTTGGGGTTCATGCTGACGCATTTCGCCACCCATGCTTTGCCGGACAAATTAGCCCGATTTATTTACAGCTCTCAGCACGAATACCACTCGCTCAAATCTAAGGCACCCTATCGCACATGACTATCGCTATCAGTACTATTGCCGGCGCCATTGCGGCCTGTCTCGCCGTCAGCATTTGCTCGTTGTCCAGCGTATTTGCATTATGGCTGAAACCCGACGTCTTGAATCGGGTAGTGCCCTATCTGGTCGCACTAGCAGTCGGAGTACTCTTAGGTGATGCTTTCATTCATTTGATACCCGATGCCATAGACCGCCACGGCAGCGTCAGCGACGTCTGCCTGACGGTGTTGATCGGTGTATTCGGTTTCTTTGTGTTGGAAAAACTGGTGCGCTGGCGGCACGATCATAACGTCGACACCACGCCAACGGGCGGAGAGATTATGCCATTGGCTAAAATGAATCTGATCGGCGATGCCATGCACAACTTCGTCGACGGCATCTTGATCGCCGGCAGCTTTCTGGCCGATCCGGCCCTGGGATTGACCACCACCTTGGCCATTATTGCCCACGAAATCCCGCAGGAACTCGGGGATGTTGGCGCCCTGCTGCGCGGCGGCTATTTACCCAGGCAAGCCGTACTCTACAACTTTTATTGCTCGCTGACCGTTTTGCCGGGAGCGATCTTTACCTTATTACTCAGCCAGTTGGCAGAATCGTCCTTGTCGCTGTTATTACCCATCGCTGCCGGCGGTTTTATTTATATCGCCGCCTCCGATCTGATTCCGGCATTACACGAACCTTGCAGTTTTCCCTGCCTGAGCGGACAAACCGCCGCTTTTGGTTTCGGAATTGTGTTCATGCAATTCATTGTATTTTTCGAACAGTTCCTGATCGCTAGTTAAGGAGTTTTTTGTGTTTGCTCGCATACCCTTTCGTCAATCATCCCTGTCACCGCTCACAAGACCAACTTCCTTCCAGCCCTTGTCGTATCGGCCATCGACCCGAACCGTCGTCTCAACAAACTTTGTGGATTTGACGCGCATCTACGAGGACGGCGTGAACTTTTGCTTAATAGAACGACCGTTGCCTGCCAGGATTGAACAGTTTATCTATCAAGCCTTGAAGCAATTCGGCGCCTTGGGACTCAGTCAGCCGGTCAATCCGACGCACTTCAACTTTACAAACCTGTGGCCACAAGCTAGCCAGCTCGATGGCTATAACTCATGGCTGGAAGATATCGAACTATTGACGTCGGCGTTCTGCGAACTGTTCGGGCTCAAACAAGCCGGCCTGCGCCTGCGGACTTTGCAAACTGCCATGTGTCCCCGCTTTCATGTGGATAGAGTGCCTGCCCGGATGATTTGCAGTTACGGCGGCATCGGCACCGAATGGCTGCCGGAATATGCGCTGGATCGAAGAAAATTGGGAATGGGCAGTGGCGGCCTGGATGATGCGCAGTCCGGCTTGATCGCCGACCAAACTGCGATTCGTCAGATGCCCGCCTACGCCGTCGGCTTGATGAAAGGCGAAGCCTGGGAAGGTAACGAAGGCCAGGGTTTTGTGCATCGTTCCCCTACGCCAACGGCGGTGCAGCCGCGGCGCTTGGTACTGACACTGGACATGCTGTGAGGGCCGGGCATTGCTGATCAAATTTATCTAAAATTTAGACCCGCTCCATAATCACTCGGCTTACACGCAAATACAGCGTGTTAAAGCCCCAGCCTGACGGAGATTTCATGAACGCCAACCTCAAACGCAACGCCGCCGTGCCGGTGACCATTCTCACCGGCTTTCTCGGCGCCGGCAAAACCACTTTATTGAACCGAATTCTCAGTGAAGACCACGGCGAACGGATTGCAGTGATCGAAAACGAATTCGGCGAAGCCGGTATCGATAACGAGTTGTTAGTGCAAGCCGACGAACAAATTGTGACCATGAATAATGGCTGTATTTGTTGTACCGTGCGTGGCGACTTGGTGCGTATCCTCGGGGAACTCAGCGACGGTCGAGAATCGGGAGAGCTCCAATTTGAACGGGTCATCATTGAAACCACTGGTTTGGCCGACCCGGCTCCGGTTGCACAAACCTTTTTCATCGACGAACAGATTGCCGACAACTACAAGCTAGACGCCATCATCACCGTGGTTGACGCCGTGCATGCCCATCAACAACTGGAAGAACACCACGAAGCGCAAGAGCAAGTCGGCTTTGCCGATCGCATCCTGCTGTCCAAAACCGACCTTCAGGAACCGGAAATTGTTTTAGACCTGGAAACTCGCCTCCGGGCTATGAACCCCAGAGCACCGATCAAACATGTGCATTTTGGCCAAACAGAACTGCACGATATTCTGGATATTGATGGTTTTAATCTGGATGACATTTTGAAAATCGAACCGGACTTTCTGGAAGACGTCAGCCACGAGCACGAAGACGACATCAGCTCAATGATCTACCAAACCGACCAACCTCTTGATGCTGCGCGGATTCTGGCATTCCTGAACATCCTGATCCGCGACTACGGCAACGACTTACTCCGCTACAAAGGCATTCTTAACATTGCTGGTTGCGAGCAAAAAGTGATTTATCAAGGCGTACATATGCTGATGACCGAGACGTTCGGCAACCCTTGGCAAGCGGATGAAACGCGGGAGTCGAGCATGGTCTTTATCGGTCGCAACTTACCTAAGGAGGATATGTTAGAGGCCTTGACTTCATGTCGGGTAGGCCTTTAGACAAAGTCGCTGAATCGGTTTCTGAGCAATGAGGCAAGCCAGTTGCTGATTGACGTTGGCGTTCCGGCTTATAAAACAGGCATAATTCGTCATTCCAGGTATGCCCCATCCGAATGGGTAAAACACACTTACATTCGATTGGGCCCAATAAGCATGGCCTTTCATTGAGGAAACGGCTACCACTTGAAAAAGAACGATCCGCGCAAAATCCCCGTTATCGTCCTCACCGGCTTCCTCGGCAGTGGCAAGACCACGCTGCTGAATCGTCTGCTTGAGGAACATCCCAAAACCGCAGTAATCATCAACGAATTCGGCGCCACCCCCGTCGATCAGGATTTGCTGCAACCAACCGGTATGCCGTTGACGACTCTGGCCGGCGGCTGTTTGTGCTGCCAGATTAAAGGCACGCTGGCACCCACTTTAAAAAACCTGTGGATGGCGTGGGATCAGGCCCAGACCAAACCCTTCAAACAGATGATTATCGAAGCCAGCGGCATCGCCAGCCCGGAACCGATTCTGGATACTCTGTTGCGCGAGCGCTGGCTGGCAAGCCGCTATCATTTGCAGAACGTCATCACTACCCTGGCCATACCGTCGGCTACTGCACAACTGGATAGTTTTGCCGAAGCCCGCGCGCAGGTGGCTTGGGCCGATACCTTATTGCTGACCCATGCCGACTTGAGCAATGCCGACCAGCAAGCCGTGTTGGCAAAACGCTTGCGAGTTCTGGCACCGGCCACGCCCGTACTTATGACAGGAGACGTTCGCGCGGCTAGTAGCCTGCTGACTAATGCAGGCCCGACGTTGCGCCGCTTGCCTGATGACGGCTCGTTACCTGCACATAACTTTCGCAGTATATCGCTGCATCTCGAACAAATTCTGCCCTGGCAACAACTGCAAGCCATCCTGCAAGAACTCCTGACTCGCCATCCGCAACATTTACTCCGCATCAAAGGCGTGGTTTATCTTGCTGAACAAACCGAACCCATGGTCATTCAAGCGGCCAGCAATCGACTGTACCCGCCTGCCCCGTTACCCCCGAGAGCAGCCGACGACGGCCGCGGCCGTTTGGTCTTCATCGTAAATGGCGAGCCAACGGCACTTGCCACGGATCTAAACAAGGCTTTTGCTCCGCTGCTCAGCGGGAACGCCATCAAACTGCATTGATTTATTAACCCGGCCCTTAAATACCGTGCATCCTGAGCTGTCGAACAAGGCGTTGTTTGTCATCAACGACTCGGTTAATCGCATCAGCGACATGGACAAACACATTACCCAAGCGGTTAAGGAACAAAGCCATGTCACGTAAAATCCGGATAAAAACTTAACTACCATAAGCGATGTAATCGTCGAGCGGGTAGATAGCGGCGCTACGGCGTATACCGCCAGCAGTAAGCTGAACCAACAGACGACTGACTTGCATGGCCAGGTGGGGCAATTTCGGCGTTAAGCCGTATCGTTATTAGCCGGGCGCTATTGCATGACAAAATCATTTAAAGGCACAGCGGGCATCCACGCAAACCAAGAACCGGGCGGCATTTTGTATTACCATAGCCAAGGGCGTTATCAAATTTATCCGGGAGGCGGCACATGCAAGGCGACAAACAAGTCATAGCTCACTTAAACGAATTGCTGGCAGGCGAACTGACCGCTATAGACCAGTATTTTATTCATTCCCGGATGTATGAAAACTGGGGCTTCAACAAATTATACGAACGCATCAATCACGAGGTTCAAGACGAAACCAACCATGCTGATGCCTTGATCAAGCGGATTTTGTTTCTGGAAGGCACACCGGATTTATCCAAACGCGAACCGCTAGCGGTCGGGACCAACGTCCCGGAGATGCTGAAAAACGATCTGGCGGTCGAATATAAAGTGGTTGCGCATTTGCGCAAAGTCATTGCCTATTGCGAAACCGTGCGCGATTACCAAACCCGGGAAATTCTGGAAGTGATGTTGGACGACACCGAGGAAGATCATGCTCACTGGCTGGAAAAACAATTGGGCTTGATCGATATGATTGGTTTGCCGAATTATCTGCAATCGCAAATGTCCTAAATCGGCTTGGCCTTATGCTTACCGATAGCCGCAGTGTCTCCTGACGCCGCGGCTTTTTTGTATCCGCCGCTACCGGTTCAAAACCGAAAGGCGCTAATCATCGCCCATCGTTCAGCGTTTACTAACGGCATCATTGGCTAATCCGCGGCCTGTAAAGTTAATAATGCCGCTTGATAGTCGAAAGCCTCGATCTGCCTGGCAAAATCCGGATACGCAACCCCCAATTTCGCCCGCAACAACACCGCATATTCGCGCGCCAGGCGGCTGGCTTGCGCATCGCCAATTGCCAGCAAGCTTGCGATCGCGGCAACGACTTGACGCGTATTTTCCGCATCGATAATCGCCTCGCCCACTTCACTAGTCGCCGATTGCGCAGGTAAAGCCAGGATAGCGCGGACCAGATTCGTCAATTCGCTATCGCACAAAGCCGCTAACTCCATGCAGACCGCCAAATCGCTGCTCTCGGCTATCGCCCGGTCCAACTTAGCCGCCAAATCGGCAACCTGTTTGGCACCCAGCGTGCCGGCAACACCTTTTAAGCAATGACTGATGCGTTTTGCTTCATCGGATTTGCCATCGACCAAGTAGGTCTGGACTTGTTTCAAGTCTTTATTATGGGCATCGGCAAACATACTCAACAGACGTTGATACTTATCCACGTCGCCCTTCACCACTGCAAGCCCTTGCCTAGTGTCCAGGCCGCTGATGGACATTAAGGCAGATGGCACAGTATCGTCAGTTACCACTGTTTTCGGCGAAAACCGCCGTGCTTCTGCTTTATCGGATCTGACCGGACGCGAAGAGGGACGCGGCGACAACCAGCGCAACAAGGCCGCGTAAAGATCTTCCGGAATTACCGGTTTCGCCACAAAATCGTTCATACCGGCAGCGAGCGAAATATGCCGGTCTTCCTCAAACGCGGCGGCTGTCATCGCCAAAATCGGCAACCGGCTAAAACCCGGCTGCGCGCGTATCGCCCGCGTAGCTTCCAAACCGTCCATTTCCGGCATCTGCACATCCATCAAAATCAGATCGTAGGTGTTCTTGCCGATTTTTTCGAGAGCGATTCGCCCGTTCTCGGCGGTGTCCACTGCCAAACCGACACCATGCAACAACTCGAGCGCGACTTCCCGATTAATCGGATTGTCTTCGACTAAAAGCAGACGCGCGCCGGCGTAATCTCGGCGTAATGTCATTTCCGCGTCGGCAGGTTTTTCACTGGGCTGTAAAGGCATGACGCCATGCCCGCGCTGCACCAGAGCGGTAAACCAAAAGCAACTACCTTGACCCAATACGCTATCGACGCCGGCATCGCCTCCCATCATATTCGCCAGACGACGGGTAATCGCCAAGCCAAGGCCGGTCCCGCCATATTTGCGAGTGGTAGACACATCGGCCTGGGTGAAAGCCTGAAATAAGCTGGCTTGTTGTTTCGCTTCAATCCCGATTCCGGAATCGCTCACCTCGAAGCGCAGCAGCAAACCGGCAGCGGTTTCCTCTTGTACCATCGCCCGCAACCGAATCGAACCGCGTTCGGTAAACTTCACGGCATTAGTAGCGTAGTTGAGCATGGCCTGCCGCAGACGCATCGGGTCCCCGCGCAACCATGGCGGGACGCCCTCCCCATCCAACTCTATGCTCAACGCCTTGGCCCGCGCCTGCTCGGCAATAATGGAGCGAATGTGGTCCAGCACCGTCGCCAGGGAAAAATCGGTTTGCTCCAGTTCCAGCCGCCCGGCTTCGATCTTCGATAAATCCAGTACATCGTTAATGATGGACAGCAGATGCTGGGCGGCGCCGTCGATTTTGTCCAGACGCTCGCTTTGTTCCGGATTGGGACTGCTTTGCCGCAGCAAATACGTCAAGCCGATGATGGCGTTCATGGGCGTACGAATCTCGTGGCTCATATTGGCCAAAAAGGCGCTCTTGGCTTGATTGGCAGCATCCGCCAACACTTTCGCCGCTTCCAGTTCGGCCGTGCGGCTGGCAACCAAATCTTCAAGGTGATGCCGATACTGATCCAGCTCCAGCGCCACGCGTTTCTTCTCGGTGATGTCTTCCTGTACCGCTACAAAATGGGTAACGCTGCCATCGGCTTGGCGGATGGGCACGATAATGGCAAATTCCACGTATTCGCTGCCGTCCTTACGTCTGTTGATGAATTCGCCTTTCCAAGTCTGACCTTGACCGAGCGCGGTCCACAACGCCCGATAATTCTCGGGTGGGGTTTTTCTCGATTGCAACAGGCGTGGATTGCGGCCGATGACCTCGTCCCGCTGGTAGCCGCTGACGTGCAAAAACGCCTCGTTTACGTATTCAATTTCGCCGATCAGGTTGGTGATGATAATACTGGCCGGGCTTTGTTCCACCGCCTGCGCCAACTTACGTAGTTGCTGTTCGGTTTGTTTGCGCTCACTAATGTCCAGATTAACGCCAAACAGCCTTACCGGTTTACCGTCGGCGTCGTATTGCGCTCGGCCTTTGCTGCTGAGCCAGCGGATGTCGCCTGATTGCAGGATAAAGCGAAACTCGACCTCGAACGGCTCGCCGCGCAAAATGCGGCTTTCCCACTGATCGTCTATCAAATGCAGATCGTCCGGATGCACGCGTGCTCGCCAATCGGCGTTAGAACGCAAACCGCCGGGCTCTACATCGTACAAACGCTCGCATTCCGGCGACCAGTAACAGTGATCCTTGACAATATCCCAATCCCAAATCCCGACATGCGCGCCTTCCTGCGCCATCATTAAACGCCGTTCGCTTTCGCGCAAGGCCTCCGCGGCCGCTTCCGCGCGTTGGCGGGCGGCGATGGCATCTTCCATCAAATTCAAGGCCGCCAGCTGCGCCTGATGTTGCTCTAACAGCGCCTGCTCCTGACTTTGCCGCAACGCCTCTTCCGCCGCGCGCCTTATCCCCCGCTGTTCACGTTCCTCGACAGCCCGGCGTATGGATGGCAGCAAGCGAAGCAGATTATCCTTGAATACGAAATCGACCATACCCAGCCGCAACAACTCCATCGCGGTTTCCTCTCCCACGCTGCCGGACACCAGGATAACCGGTAAATCCTTACTGTGGGCTTGAATGAATTTCAAGGTACCGCGAATCTCCATCCCAGGCACGTTGTAATCCGACAGCACCAAATCCCAATCTTCCTGTAAGGCAAGCGCCAGCGCCGCGTTGCTATCTATTCGCCGGCAATCCGCCGCCAAGCCGTGCCGGCGCAAGTGACGTTCCAGCAACAGGAAATCTTCCTGCACGTCTTCAATGATCAGTAACTTCAATACGGGATTCATGCACAAATCAAATTCATCTCGGAGGTTCATTGGTGGCTAACCAATACACGCCCAAGCGTGCCACGGTCTCGGCAAACTCGCCAAAATCCACCGGTTTACGCACAAAGCTGTTGGCACCGATCTGATAGCTTTGAATCCGATCACGCTCTTCATCCGACGAGGTCAAAATCACTACCGGCAATAAAGCCGTAAGACTATCGGCACGTATCCTTTCCAAAACCTCAAGGCCCGACAGCCTGGGCAAACCAATATCCAATAGCATCACTGTCGGCAGATCAGCCCCTTCGCGATCCGCAAACTCGCCGGTTTTGAACAAAAAATCCAGAGCCTGCTGGCCATCTCGCACTATATCCACCTGATTTGCCAGATTAACCTTGCGCAGCGCCCGCAAAGTCAGCATTTCGTCTTGAGGATTGTCTTCCACCAACAATATGGTTTTGGCGTTGCTCATGCTATCTCCTGGATATCCGCGGTGGAATCGGCCATCAATTCCGGTAAAGTAAAACAAAAAACCGCGCCCTTACCAGGCGCGCCACTGGCCTCGATAGTACCGCCATGGCGAAACACGATACGCTGCACGGTAGCCAGACCGATACCTATCCCCGGAAACTCTTCCTGACGATGCAGACGCTGGAACGGTTGAAATAAGCGACCGGCATGGGCCATATCGAATCCCGCGCCATTATCGGCAATGCAAAAACGCGTTGCCCCACCAACCTGTTCGGTATAAAACCGTATACTGGCTTGCGTCGTGTTGGCGGTGTATTTCCAGGCATTCTCCAAGAGGTTGCGAATCAGCGCCTCGATCATACGCCTATCGCCGCTAACTGCCATCCCGGCTTGCACCTGCGTCATAACCCTGCGTTCGGGCTGTTCACGTTGCAGATCAGCCAACACTCTTTCAGCCAACGCACTGAGGTCTATCCGGTCAAGTTCCAAAACACCCCGAGTGGTACGCGAAAGCTGCAACAGCCCGTCGATCAATTCGCTCATCTTGTTGCTGGCGATTTCTATCTGTTTCAGAAAAACTTGCGCTTCGTCCGGTAACTGATCGCCGTAGTCCTCGGCTAGCGCCTGACTAAAACCGCTCATGGCCCGCAACGGGGCGCGCAAATCGTGCGAAACCGCGTAGGCAAAGCTGTCCAATTCCCGGTTCGCGGCGCTCAGTTCGGCGGTTCGGCTAGCAACACGTTGTTCCAAATCGTTGTTAAGCCGGCGAATTTCTTCCTCGGCAAGCTTTCTATCCGCAATGTCTTCAATCACCGAAATAAAATAATTCGGGCTAGCATCTGCGTTGCGCACCAGCGCCACCGTCAGATTAATCCAGAGCAACTCGCCGCCTTTGCGGATGTAACGTTTTTCCATCGAGTACGTTGAAATTTCGCCAGCCAGCAGTTGCCTGAGATAGGCTAAATCGGTATCCAGATCGTCAGGATGCGTAATGTCCTGGAAGCTAAGCTTAGATAGCTCATCATGGCTGTAAGCGACGATTTCGCAGAGTTTACGGTTAACCCGCAACCAGCGGCCGTCCGGTGCAACCAGTGCAATGCCCACCGCCGCCTGTTCAAAAGTAGCTTCGAAGCGTGCCTCGCTTTCGTTCAGGCTGGCGGCGTTACGCTCGCGCACCTTGAGCAAACCATGAATCCGCGCCAGCAATTCCTCCACCATAAACGGTTTGGTCAGATAATCCTGCACGCCTTCGTTGAGCATCCGCACCCGTTGCCCATCGTCGGCTTTAGCGGTCAACATCACAATAGGTACATCCAGCAGTATCGATTGCCGACGCAGCTCGATAACCATCTGGTCCCCGCTCATTAACGGCATCATCAAATCGCACAAGATCAAGTCCGGCTGCAAACTTCTTGCCGCAGCCAAGCCTTCACGGCCGTCGTAAGCGCTGGCGACCCGGTAGTACGGCTTTAACGCATCGACAATAAACGCGTTCATGTCGACATTGTCTTCAACGACCAGCACTAACGGTGTGTTAGCTGCGCCTACAGGCGCGTCGGCGTTTGCTTGCATGGAAGGCCGAGGATTTTCAACAGCGCCTTGCAAATTGAAATTTGGGTCCAGCGGGGTGGCTGCGGCTCTAACCAATGAGCCTGGCGGCGCTTGTAAGGGCAAGCGGACACAGAATAATGCTCCCCCGCCCGGTGCCTGGTTTAACGTGACCGAGCCGCGATGCAATTCGGTGAATTCCTTAACGATGGCCAATCCCAAACCCGTGCCGCCAAAGCGCCGTTGTGCGCCGCCCTCGACTTGCCGAAAACGTTCGAACACCACTTCACGCATTTCTAAAGGTATACCTGGGCCATTATCTTGTACTTCAATAACAGCGATGTCCGCATCATTGCGCAAAGTTACCCGGATATTTCCGCCATCGGGCGTGAACTTGAAGGCATTCGCCAGCAGATTAAGTAAAACGCGCTGTACCTTTTCGCCGTCCGCTTCGGCTGGTAACGGTGTCGACGCATCTATGTCGAAGCTTATGTTTTTTTCCTTGGCAAGCGAATCGAACTGCGAGGCCACCGTACGCGTTAGCTCGGCAATATCGATGTGCGCATAATCGACCGACATGTGACCCGCTTCCAGCTTGGCAACGTCCAGTAAGTCGCTGACTTGGCGATACAATAAACGGGCATTGCGCAGGATTAATTCATCTTCGCTGCGTTCCGCCGCAGACAGGCTATCCAAAGCCAATCTCCGGGTTAATGGGCTGATAATCAAAGTCAACGGCGTACGCAGCTCATGACTGATATTGGCAAAAAATTCAGTCTTGAGACGATCCAACTCCAGGGATTTTTGATATAGCTGAGTAATTTCTTCCTTCGCGGCACTGGTTTCCACCAAGGCGGCTTCGGTATTTTGTTGTGCGCGGCGCAGACGTTCCTGGGTATCGCTGAATAAATAACCCATTATCAGAAACATACCAACCGAATAGAAATTAGCCGGCTTGTCCATTTCCCAACTCAACTGCGGCGGGATAAAGAAATACCAGACAAAACCGGCGCTTAAAAAGGTGCTGACCAACCCGCCTTTGAAGCCGCCAAGACGGGCGCTGAAAAATACCGTGGGGAAAAACAGGAACCAAACGAACGGACTAATCCAGGGCCACAATAACCATTGCACAGCCAAGGCCAGAAAAGGCAGTAATACAGACAGAATCAAACAGGCACGTTTCATGGCAGAGCACCCGGTTGCAGTGCTTTCAGAGGGTGATCGAGAAATTCCAAAGGATAAGGTTGTTCTTGCCCATGCTGCCGTGACAACTCGTTGATCTGTTGCTTTAGCGCGATCATGTCCATTTCGCGGCCGACCATGGCCCGATTGAAGCGCTGTAGCGCATCCGTTTGCTCGCGCAAAGCTAACTCGGAGGCCTTGCGCTCGCTAATGTCCAAGGCGTAGGCCACTCGTCTCAACGGCTTGCCGTCGCCGGATTTAATGATGGTTACGTCTATCATTACCGGAAAACGGCTGCCGTCCTTACGTTGATGTTCGGTCTCGAACACGCCATGACAGGAGGTGTCCAGGCTAGAGATACGGTGTTGTACCTGATCGATTAAATCAGCCGGATAAACCATCGCTACCGGTTTGCCGATCAGTTCTTCCGCAGTGTAGCCGCGCTCCCCGGCAAAGACCGGATTCACCGCCAAAAACAAATTAGTCTGCGCGTCCGCAATCGCCAAGCCGAATTCGGCATTTTCGAACGCTTGCGCCCAGAGTTTAAGCTCGCTTTCGGTATTTTTGCGCTCGGTAATATCGATGCAAATACCAAACACGCGTTGCGGCCGGCCCCTATCGTCGTAATTAGCGCCACCCTTACAGTTGAGCCATCTGATCTGCCCCGGCTCCGGTTGAACCCGAAAATCAAAATCAAAAGTCCGATGCGCGGCAACAGCTGAATCTCGAGAATGCTCCAGCTCCGCCAAGTCGTCGGGATGCACGCGTTGGGAAAAAGCCGAGTAGTCTCCGGGAAAAGTGCCTGGCGCATAACCGAACATCGTCTCAAGTTCGGCAGTCCATTGCACTTTGCCGTTATCAATATGCCAATCCCAGATGCCGATATTGGCACTACTTTGGGCCAGACGTAAGCGCTCCTCACTTTCAACCAAGGCCATTTCCGCCAATTTGCGCTCGGTGATATTGGTGTGAGAAACCACCGCTCCGCCTTCCGCAGTTTCCAAAGGCGTGACGACCATGGCAAACCAGCGCTGCTTCTGCGCGGAATGGCAGGCATATTCATACCTAAAACGAGGAAGCCGGCCTTCCAAAACAGCCGACAATCCGGTGAATACCGCCAACGATCCCTGCCTATACGGGCCCGACGCCTGCTGGCAAATCCGCAAATAATTAGTGCCTATGCCGCATACATCAGCGGATTGGCCGCACGCTAGGGCATCATCCTCAGCAAACTGCTGCCAGGGTCGATTCACAGAGACTATCATGCCATCGCGGTTTAATACCGCGATGTTGGCACTCACCGAATCCAAAATAGCCCGTTTGAATTCTTCGCTTTCGCGTAGCGACGCATTAGCCACTTCAAGCGCTTTGCGGGCCGTAAGCGCATCTTCCATCAAATTGAGCGCGGCTAGCCTGGCCTCGCCTTGCTTTTCCAGGGCCACCCGCTGCGCGTCTTGCAGCGCAAGCTCGGCCTGTTTACGTGGGGTAATATCCTGCACGGTGCCATACAAAGCCACGATGTTAGCCTGCTCATCGCGGACCGGCTCGCCGCGGGCCACTACCCAGCGATGCAACTCGCCATCGTTCTGCAATTCCGCTTCGCATTCGTAAGGCACGCCGTCGCTACAAGCCTGAGCTACGGCAGCCTGCAAGCGCTGCCAGCTCTCGGGCTTAAAATACCGGGCAACCTCTTCATAATCGGCGGGCGGTAAATGAGGGTCGCGGCCGAACAGATTGTAAATCTGTTCCGACCACTTCAATTCGCCGGTGCGCAAGTCCCAGGCCCAGCTGCCCAAGGCGGCTAAACGCTGGGCAATTTTCAAGGCCGTCTCGCTTTCGTGTAACGCTAGTAATGCTTGTTCACGCTGCTCAATGTCTTCCATGAGCAAGATAAAACACTCAGGGCTACCATCCGGTTTGCGCGCTGCGGAAGCGTTTAATTTAACCCAGACGATACTGCCGTTCTTGCGAATAACGCGCTTGTCTCCGGAAAAACCATCCACTTCGTCCGTCAGCAGCCGCAACAAAGCGTCACAATCCTCCCGATAGGCAATGTCCGAAAAATTGCCGGTTAGCAACTCGTCCTGGCTATAACCGACTATCTCGCAAAACTGGCGGTTAACCTTCAGCCAGCGCCCGTCCGGCGCCAATAGACAAATGCCTTTCGCCGCCTGTTCGAACGTGGTCTGGAATAAGGTTTGGCTAAACCGCAGCTGGTCCCGCGTTTCCAGCAATTGTTGCCAGTGCGCGTTTTCGCGTTGCCGAATCCGAAGCAAGAATTCACTAAGCAGGCTGATTAAAATCCCATTTGCGATCAATAACGTCCATTGCACAACATCGTAAATGCCGGCAATTGCCAAGCTGCGATAGGGAGGCAACAGTTGGAAATTACTAACAATGGCCGACAGCAATGTAGCCAATAATCCAGGCCACAAACCGCCTAAAAAGGCGCTCACGATCACCGGAAATAAAAACAACAGCAACATCGGGCGCAGGCCAAAGGATGCCGGCAAATACAGGCGAATTGCCAGCGCAACCAATACCAGAATCACCGCCGACACATAGGCGAGTCTAAGGCTGTTCCGGTAACGGGAGCGCACCAAATCGGAAAAATCGCCGAATGGCGGCTCGGGGATAATCATAAATGGTCTTCTTCCGCAGCCGATGTATCGCCGCCAATCAACCCGGCGCCATTGTTTACTGATATTGCGCTCGGTTTGAGAGGGTCCAAGCCAGATTCGGCGTGAGCTTCAGCAGAATCATGACCAACAGTATTTTCAGGTTGGGCTGATAGAAACGCTAATGCATAAGGGGGCTGGCGGCCCAGCTCCGCAGCCAGCTGATTGACCTGCTGCTTTAAATTAACCATATCCAGCTCGCGGCCGACCATGGCCCGATTAAACCGCTCCAATTCATCATTACGAGCCTTTAATTCCGCGGCTTGGAGATT
Organism: Methylomonas sp. 2F7; assembly: GCF_057126975.1. Taxonomy (NCBI): domain Bacteria; kingdom Pseudomonadati; phylum Pseudomonadota; class Gammaproteobacteria; order Methylococcales; family Methylococcaceae; genus Methylomonas; species Methylomonas sp. 2F7. Next base: position 1,159,349 of record NZ_CP195203.1, on the reverse strand, counting down.
GAGCTGGTCTTCGGCGGCTTTACGGGCGCTGACATCAAGAATAAAACCAATCACCGCCGGCCGGTTTTTGTAATCGAAACTGCGGCCATGTACTTCAACGTCAATGCAGTGGCCGTTGCGATGTAAGCCTTCGAAGCGGTAGTTAATGTCTTCGATCTCGCCATCAATGCGTCGGCGCAAATTTTCCAACACCATCTGCCTGTCCTGCGGACAGACCAGATCAGCCACTGTTTTGCCGTCGATAATATCCTCAGCCCGCTGATAGCCGAAGATCGCGGCAAAACCCGGATTGACGTAAACGAAACGCCCGTCTTGAATAATATAAATGCCCGCCAACGACTGTTCCACCAAACCGCGAAAGCGCGCCTCGCTCTCGCGTAATTCAAGCTCGGCCCGCTTGCGTTCGGTAATGTCCCGTGAGATACCGAACATCCCTATTACTTTACCGTGTTCATCGCACAGTGGCCCTTTGGTAGCCAGGAAAATCCGCTGTCCGAATTGCGTATCCAGGGCTTCTTCTTCCGTCAGCGTTATATTTTCCGCCATCACCCGGCGGCCAAACTCTTTTAAGTGCTCGGCTTGTTGCTGTGGAAATATGGCGCTATCGTCCTGACCAAGTACTTCCTCTACCGGCTTGCCGACAAAATTGGCGGCGGCGGTATTAAACAGGATGTAACGACCCTGTAGATCCTTGGCGTATATCGCGTCCACGGACAAATCGGATATGGCGCCTAATAAATCGAGGGCCCGCAAACGCTCCGCTTGCGCCTTCTGAACCGCCGTGGCCAAGGCCAGACTCTGACTCTGCCGCAACAGATAAAAACCGGCGCAGACTATAAAAATGGTCAAACTACCTACGCACACGATCCACACTACTTCGCTACTGGCCTTGGTATAGATTTCGGCCTTATCCAGCTTGGTCAGTAACAACCAGTCCGTGCCGCTTATGGCCTGTACCAGGCCTATGACGGAGACATTGCGGTAGTCCTTGGCTTCCAGGATGTTATCGAGGCTAGCCTGACTGCGCAGCGCCTTGCCGGCCAATAAATTTGCAGTGTTGATTGGCAGCCGAAACGACGCCGCAGCGTCCGGACGAAAGCGCAGCGGATTCAGATAGAGAATTTCATCGCCCTCACGCCGAAACAACAAGGTTTCGCCGGTACCGCTAGCGACCGGCCAACTCTCCAGAACCGGAAACAGCCACTCGCTAAGATCAAGATGTAAAACAATCAGCGGCGGCGCTACCTGATGCTGGGCTGTCAGCGGCACAACCAAATCCAGCAGGACACGTCCGCCATCATCTTTGTAAGGATTAACTAATTGGATTTGCTGAGTTTTTGTCGACAGCTCTGCAACCTTTAGCTGCCCAGGCAAGAGCGTGGCGGGGGCATTAGCGGAACGCCATAAACGCTCGCCTTCAGGTTTAAGCAGGCTGATGGCCGAGATTCCCCTGCTTTTGCGAAATTGTTCCAAACGGTTTTGCAGGCGTTCGGCGCTTTGCATATCGCCATCGATCTGCCAGCGTTGATACAGGTCGATGATAAATTCGCTGGTTTGAATAAAATCCGCGTCGCCGCGCCGTTCATTCAGCCAGTCGCTGATTTGCCTGGACTTGAGGCCGGCGACCGCCTGCAGCCTGCCGAACTCCTCCTGGGTGTGTTGCTCGATGGTCAGCGCCGCGCTGGCGATCATCAAAGCCAGGATGACGACTATCAATAAGCCCAGCGACAACAAATGGCTTCGAGGAGCGGGGGAAACGGTTTGCGGCTCGCGGCTTCGGCCAAACCAGCGCCGCATCAAACCGTAGAGCAATAAAGAAGTCACCAGTACATAAACCCAGCCTTTCAGCATGCTGGCTAGCGTCAACTGGTCCGGATCTTTGAAAAAGTGGTGTAACAATTGATCCGATGCCAATATCCAGCTGGCGGCGAAGATGGCGTATACCAGCACGACGGCTAAGATACTTTTGCGGCTGACCTGCGCTGAGTTTGGCTGATCGTTATTCGACAGCATGGGCTTAGTCGAATTAATTGTCGAAGCCGTACAAAGAAGACAAGCCGTTAACCACAGCTGTTACCGTATTGCCGTTACCTTGATATTCCAGACGATCAAAGCTCATCAATCTGGCCATCGCGATGCCGCGGCCATGCAAATCGAACACCCGTTCCGGGGAAAAGTCCAGGAAGTCCTGCCAATCAAAACCATCACCCTGGTCTTGAATAGTAAACACCAGCTTATCCGGCAGACGCTGGAAATGCACAGTAACAAAACGCCGGTTAAATTCCGGGAGTGTCAAACGTCTCTGAATTTCCTCCAGCCAGACTCCCGCCAGCATCAGCTCGCCTTTTTCCGCATAGGAAACGCCCAAGTTACCATGTTCAACCGCATTGACCATCAACTCCTGCAAACCCTGGATTACGCGCTCTGGCTCCGGGCAGGATTGGGCCAAACAATGACACAACATCTTCGCTTCATCGAGATCGCGAAAACGAAACACGGCGGAATGGACTAGCGTCAACGGACGCCCAGCGCGATTGACTGATTCGGACATCTCCTGCAACTCACGACGTTGTTGCAGTGCGGCATTGATCACGGCGATCAATATTTCCGGTTGAATCGGTTTGGTCAGATAGTAATAAGCCCCCTGACTAAGCCCTTCCTGGATACTTTTTTTGTCGCTGCGGGCGGTCTGCATAATCACCGGAATGGCGGCCAAGGCCCGGTCACCCTTGATCAATCGCAGCAGTTCCATGCCGTTCATCCCCGGCAAGCCCCTATCCAACAGCACCAAATCGTAGCCGGTCCGGTCGTGCTGTAAGGTTTCCCAGGCAATGCAGCCATTGGCACAGACCGTCACCAGAAAACCTTCGGCGACCAATAAATCCCGGATAATGATGGCGATAATTTCCTCGTCTTCAACCAACAATATGCGAGCGTTTTGGGTCATAAATCATTTACTCCGCGATGGAATCGAGATGGCGTTGGGCAATATCACAGAAGGCATCGAAATCGACTAAAAAGGCATCGGCCATATCCGGATCAAAGTGGCGACCACGTCCTTCAGCAATAATAGTCTTGACTTCAGCGAAAGCCATGGGCTCTTTGTAAACACGCCGGGAAATCAAGGCGTCGAATACATCGGCCAGCGCCATAATCCTCGCGGAAACCGGAATGGCATCGCCGGCCAACGCCTCCGGATAGCCGCTACCGTCCCACTTTTCATGGTGCCAATGTGCAATTTCCTTAGCCAAAATCAAAAACTCCACCGAGCGCGTGGCATCACGTTCCGCCATTTCTATCGCGTCGCTGCCCAATTTGGCGTGGGTTTTCATCACCGCCCATTCCTCGCGGGTTAATTTGCCAGGTTTTTGCAGGATTGCGTCCGGTATGCCGACTTTGCCAATATCATGTAAGGGCGCGGAGCGCGTCAGCAATTCGATGTAATGATCGGTCAATGTCGCGAAAAAGCGCGGATGGCTCTGCAAGGCCAAGGCCAAATGCTGGACGTAGCCTTGGGTGCGCAGGATGTGGTTGCCGGTTTCCGGATCGCGAATTTCCGCCAGATGCGCTAAGGCGCGAATGCTGACTTTTTGAATCAGCTCGTTTTCGCTCATCCTTTTAGCTATTTCCATTTCCAGGTAGGTGTTTTCATCGCGCAGCCAATCTCTGGCCTGCTTTAACTCCAGCTGGGTGCGGATGCGCGCTAAAACGATGGGCGGCAGAACGGGTTTGGTGATGTAGTCGACCGCGCCGACATCCAATCCATGCAACTCGGACTCCATACTGTCCATCGCTGTGACGAATATCACCGGAATCGTACGCGTAATGGGATCGGCGCGCAGATGCTCGAATACTTGGTAACCGTCCATGCCCGGCATCATCACGTCAAGCAGAATCAAATCGGGGTAAGGCGGGTTGGCGACCATCTGCAACGCTCTTTGCCCGGAGGTAGCGACGCGCACGCGGTATTGCGGTTGCAGTAATTCGCTGATGACGGTGAGATTTTCCGGAGAATCATCGACTACCAAAATGGTTTTGCTTTTAGTATCCAACATAGCTCTCCCGAGAATGGCCGATTATTGTTTTTATGGCCTGAAGAAAATTCATCAATTTTGCTAGCTTATATAGTGAAATGAACAATATCCCGATAATAAACGGAATTACCAAACATTAGGTATTTCGATAGAAAAGCTGCGGCAAGTGCCTCAAATTTATAACACAATCCGGCACCAACAAGTTTTCTCAGGGGACAAAAGCCGCCACTCTCGCTTATTGAACTCAAAACGACAACTTCTCTGGCTTGCGGAACGAAAAGGACCGATAATTCCGCCTTTTTTCATTTGCCGGATTTGCATGGAATTCAAACTCAAAGCCACCGACGGTCACGCCCGCCGCGGCCAGCTGACTTTTGCCCGCGGCGTGGTGGAAACGCCGATCTTTATGCCGGTCGGCACCTACGGCACGGTAAAGTCTTTAACCCCGGAAGATTTAAACGAGTTGGGCGCGCAAATCATACTGGGCAACACCTTTCATTTGTTGCTGCGGCCCGGCATGGAGGTGATGAAAGCCCACGGCGATCTGCACGATTTCATGCGTTGGCAAAAGCCTATTCTGACCGACTCCGGCGGTTTTCAAGTATTTAGTTTAGGCGCATTGCGCAAAATCAGCGAACAAGGCGTCACATTTAAATCGCCGGTCAATGGCAGCAAAATATTCATGGGCCCGGAAGAATCGATGCAGGTGCAACGCGACCTAGGGTCGGATATCGTGATGATTTTTGACGAATGTACCCCATACCCGGCCACCTATCAAGAAGCCGCTGACTCCATGCGCTTGTCCCTGCGTTGGGCGGAACGCAGCAAGCGCGCCCACCAGGGCAACTCGTCCGCCTTGTTCGGCATTGTGCAAGGTGGCATGTATCCGCAATTGCGCGAAGAATCCATCGCCGGCTTGACCGACATCGGCTTTGACGGCTATGCCATCGGCGGCCTGTCGGTAGGCGAACCGAAGCACGAAATGCTGGCAACCCTGGATGCGATTCATCAGAAAATGCCGGTGGACAAACCCCGCTATCTGATGGGCGTCGGCACCCCGGAAGATCTGGTGGAAGGCGTGAGGCGCGGCATCGATATGTTCGATTGCGTGATGCCGACCCGCAACGCCCGCAACGGCCATTTATTCACCCGCCACGGCGTCATCAAAATCAGAAACCAGCAATACCAATTCGATACCCGGCCTTTGGACGAAGATTGCAGTTGTTACACTTGCCGCAACTACTCGCGTTCTTACTTAAAGCATTTGGACAAATGCAAGGAAATGCTGGGCTCCAGGCTCAATACCATCCACAACCTGCACTACTACCTGGAATTGATGCAAGGTTTGCGGGACGCTATCGAAAATCAAACCTTCGATACCTTTGTGGCAGAATTTTACGACCAACGCGACAGTCGCAGTCCGGTTTAATAAGGTCTGTCAATCTTCAAGATCCGGCTGCTTGCCAGCAGAGCAGCCCGGATGTTTTACCGGTCCTGGTCGGCTATTTGCCCGTTCAACATCTCCAAAGCCAGTTCCGCCATGTTTTTTGAGCCGCCACCATCGCCAAGCTGGTGTTTGACGGCCTGCAACTCAGAGAGACAGCGTTGGCGATAATCCCCGTCGCCCAACAGTTGCAGAATCTCCACCGCCAGATTCTCTGCGGTCAGTTGTTCTTGGATCAATTCCTTGACGATGGCCTTGCCGGCGATGATATTCGGCAGCCCGATAAACGGAATTTTCACCAAGCGCTTTCCCAGCCAATAACTAAAGGCAGCCAGCCGGTATACGATTACCATCGGCACGCCGAGCAAGGCAATTTCCAGCGAGGCGGTGCCAGAGGTGGTCATCACCGCGTCGCAACATTGAATCGCATCATACGGCTGCTGTTTGACTATATGGATTGCAACCGCGATATTAGCCAGATGCTCAACCAATACCGCATCACTGATGGAATCGGCTTGCGGCAAGACAAACTGCAACTCCGGTCGCTGCGCCGCCAATTTAGCCGCCGCAGCCAGCATCACCGGCAAGATGCGTTTGATTTCGTTACCTCGGCTGCCGGGCAATAGGCCGACGACAGGTCGATTTGGGTCCAGAGCAAACAACTCAAAATCCTCTGCTCGACTGCGTTGCGGATGGACTTTGTCGACGGAAGGATGGCCGACATAACGTACCGGCACGTTTTCGGCTTCGTAATATTGAGTTTCGAATGGAAAGATCACCGCCATCATGTCGATGGCCTTGCCGTAAGTCACCACCCTGCCCGGCCGCCAGGCCCAAACCTGTGGGCTGACGTAAAACAGCACTTTTACACCTTGGCTTTTGGCAAAGCGCGCCAGCTTTAGGTTGAACTCCTTGTAATCGACGCAAACCAGTAAATCCGGTTTTTCATCGACAATAATTTGTTTCAGTAAATTCAACGCTCGGCGGATCTCGCCGTAGTGCTTCAGAATCTCCACCAGACCAATCACGCCAATCCCCGCCGAATCGTAACGCACGTCGATACCGGCCTGGCGCATTTTGCTGCCGCCCATGCCGATGCCACGAAGCGCCGGACAACGCTGTTTGAGTTCCAGAAACATATTGGCGGCGTGTTGGTCGCCGGAGGATTCGCCGGCGCTAAACAGTACCGTGTAAGACTTGAGGAAATGGGTCATTTGCAATTATCGTGGGGCGGATTAGCAACAGCGGAATCCGCCAGCAACCGTTGACCTAGCGGTGGGTTACGCTACCGCTAACCCACCCTACATTTTTAGATGTTAAGCTTGGAAAACGCCGCGTATCACGCCGACAATTTGCTTGACGGTATCGTCGCTCAGATTGGAACAAATCGGCAAAGAAAAACAGCGCGCCGCTACCGACTCGGTGACCGGCAAGGACAAGCCGGCACATTCCTCCTTAAAGACATTCTGTTGATGCAGCGGTACCGGATAGTAGACGGCACAGCCAATCTTCTGCTCTTGCAAGGCTTTCATCACCTCGTCGCGGCGGTCGGACAACAAGGTATATTGATGATAGACGTGCATGCCAACGCCATCTTCGTAGGGCGTCGTCAGCGGCAAATCGGCCATCAGTTCCGAATACAAATGCGCGGCATGGCGGCGAGCGGCGTTGTAGCGGTCGATGCGTTTTAATTTGGCGCGCAATACCACAGCCTGTAGCTCATCCAGCCGGCTGTTATAGCCTATGACGTCATGGTAATAGCGCACGTCAGAACCGTGATTGCGGTACTGCTTGATCTTTGCAGCGGTTTCGTCGGAATCGGTGGTCACCAAGCCGCCGTCGCCGAAGCAGCCCAGGTTCTTGCTGGGAAAGAAACTGAAGCCGGCTGCATTGCCGAAACTGCCGGTTTGCTTGTTGTAGACGGTAGCGCCGAAGGATTGCGCGCAGTCTTCAATCAGTTTCAAGCCGTGTTTGTCGCAAATAGCTTTGATGGCCGGCAAATCGACAGGCTGGCCGAACAAATGCACCGGCATCACCGCCTTGGTTTTGGCGGTAATGGCTTTTTCGATATTTTCCGGGGTGATATTGAACGTACCCGGATCGATGTCGACAAACACCGGTTTGGCGCCGACATATTTGATTGCTTCGGCGGTGGCGATAAAGGTAAATGCGCTGGTAATGACTTCGTCGCCGGCGCCTATGCCTTCCGCCAATAGGGCTAAATGCAAAGCATCGGTACCCGAGGCGCAGCCGATGGCATGTTTAACACCCAGATAGGCAGCGGCTTCTTTCTCAAAAGCCTGTACATTCGGCCCCAGGATAAACGCGCAGTTATTAAGGGTTTCGCTGAAACCGCCGACGATTTCATCTTGAATTTCCGCATACTGCGCTTGCAGATTGACCATGGGGATCATAGTGACAGCCCTTTTTATCGATGGATTAAGAATTTAGTGATTTCTATCGCGGTAGCCAGGGCTTTACGGCCCGCTTCGCCGGGAACCAGCGGATTCTCGCCGGTCTTGATGCAATTGACAAAATGTTTAATCTCGTCAAGCAGGGCGTCGCCGCTTTCAAATACCGATTCCTCGGTAACGATTTCCGGAATGCCGGGAAACATTTCCTTCTCGCCGGTCCTGTGTTTGATCAAAACCCGGTTCTGAAAGTCCACGGAAATATAGGAACTGGGGCGGAACATGCGCATCTTGCGCTCCATTTTCATACTGATCCGGCTGGCGGTCACATTCGCCACACAACCGTTTTTAAAGGTGATGCGGGCATTGGCTATATCAGTACCTTGGGTCAGCACCGCCGTGCCGCTGGCATCGATTTTTTCCACTTCCGAATCGACCAATGCCATGATGATGTCGATATCGTGAATCATCAAATCCAGCACCACGCTAACGTCGTTGGCGCGCGGGTTGAACGGCGACAAACGATGCGACTCGATGAACAGAGGCTTATCTTCCATTTTCTCCAAACCGCGCACGGCCGGATTGAATCGCTCCAAATGCCCGACCTGGAGAATGACGTTTTTTTCCTTGGCAATCGCGATCAGTTCATCGGCTTCTTCAACCGTAACAGTGATCGGCTTTTCTACCAAGACGTGCGTACCGGCGTTCAGAAAGTCTTTGGATACGCTGTGATGGTAGCTGGTGGGCACCACAACACTAACCGCATCGACTTTGCCGAGTAATTCATGGTAATCCGTTAGAGCTTGAGAGCCGGTTTTTTCGGCGACTTGTTGCGCCGCCTCGGCATTGATGTCAACCACCGCCACCAATTCGCAATCCTTTAACGATGCGTATTTTTCCGCATGAAATTTTCCTAAATATCCGGCACCTATCACGGCACATTTCAGTTTATTCATAAACGACCTAAGCTTGATTCGCGGTTCCCCAGCCTTTGACAGACGCGCGCCGGGCATAAAACCGTTCATTGTAACATTAGATTCTGTGTTGAATAAGCCGCACCGTCATTCGCAAACGGATCGGCGAATTATTAACCCGGCCCTTAAATACCATTCGCCTTTATGCCCTTGTGGGTACTGAGTCTATCGAAAGGCCAACCACCAGAGGCTTCGACGAGCTCAGCCCGAACGGGGCACCAGGGATAAATAGGGCTGGGTGAATAAACCCAGCCCTATGCACCAACTTGTAATGCCGACAAAAGCAACTAACCTTGCCTCATTACGACGATTCTGAAACAAACGTAGTCCTAAGCTTACACTCAGAGACAGATATGCACCCAAAAAACCAGCGAATAGCTATCGCCCTGCTCAGCCTGGCAGCCCACGCCAACGCGCATGCAACCGCTGCGGAAGACGAACATATTCGACAGATTGTGCAAGGCGTGCTGAAGGAAAAAGACCAGAAAATCGAACAGCTGGAAGCCCGCATCAAACAACTGGAGCAGGAAAGAAACAATTCGGTCGCGGTGTCGGCAAACCCAACAGTAGCTCCGGCCGGCGAACCGACGCCGGCACCTGCACCGGTAAAAACCGCTGCCAATGCTAAGCCCGAGCCGACAGTGGATACCAAACTGAAAGCGCTAGACAAAAAAATTGCTGCTTTGAAAGAAGCTGCCGAAGCCAACGGCCTGCAAATGAGCGGCTTTTTCGACATCAACGCCAAAACCGGCAACTCTACCGACCAAACCTTCAGCGTCGGCTCGGTGGAATTGGATCTCGACTATGTACATGACGACCACTTTGGTGCCAGCTCGGCGTTAGTACTGTGCGGCAATTCATCCAACGCCGACTATGGCGCGCCCGGCGCGGTATTCTGCGGCAACAGCGGCCCCGGCGCGCTGAGTGGTGGCAGCACCATGGCCGGCATCGCCGTCGCGCTGGTCGACTATCATTCGTTCAATGATCGTATTCCGCCGCGTGGCCGGATTTTCAATAACAAGGGTTTTCACATCCAGGCCGGCCGTTTCGACTTACCATTCGGTAACGATTACCAAAACTTCGCCAACAAGGACCGCATCACTATTACCGCGCCGTTGACCACCTCTCGCATGCAATTGGGCGGTTACAATGCCGACGGTATTCGTTCCTACGGCGCCTGGGATATGTTCAACTATTCGGTGTTCTGGACCGACGCGCTGTATGCCAACGACGGCCATACCGTCGGCGGCCGGGTGGGTCTGGCTTTGGGGCAAAACACCTACAAGATCCACAATACCAATCCTGAAGGCATTGAAATCGGCGTTTCCCATCTGAGCGAGTTCGATGGCGAAAACCGGATCCGCAATACCGTTTACGGCGCGGACCTGAGTATCGGCTACGGCATGTGGCGTTTACAAAACGAATTCATGCTGCTGAATGCGCATCAACAGGTGTTTTTGGAACAAGACGCGGACGGCAATCCATTGCCGATCATCATCCCCGATCCAAACACCAGCCCTTTCGGCAAGGGCCATCAACTGGGCTATCACTCCACGCTGACCGTGGATTTGGAAAGCCTGAGCAAACAGCCCATCGTGGCGTTCGCCCGCTACAGCCGCTGGCAGCCTTCGCAAGACCTTGGCCTGGACTTCGATGGCAGCACCGTGGCAATCAACGACATTTCCATGCTTAGCCTGGGCTTTAACTATAAATTTAGCGATCATTTGCGGGTAAAATTTGAATACAACGATTCGTTGGGCACGGAAACAGCCGAGCGTTATTTCGACAGAAAACTGGGCATAGCCCAAATCGTCATGTCTTTTTAATCATGAACAAGCTCCTATACAAATGCTTATTGGCCGGCGGCACCGGCGCACTTTTGCTGTTATTCGTCAGCGGCGCACATACCGCCGACGACAATCCGCACATTATTTCCAAGCAATCGCCGCAAGCGGGGTGCAGTAATTGCCACACGACGACGCCTGAGCTCAAAGAGGACGGCATTTTACACAGCAAAAACATAACGGCCGACCAAGCCACCTTTAGCAAGGACGGCGTGGCCATGTGTTCCTCGTGCCATAATCCCAACCAAGGCCACAAAGTGGGCTTGAATATCGACTTTCCGGTACCCGCCGACTTGCCGCTTAACGAGGAAAACGACATTACCTGTCTGACTTGTCACTACACGCACGGCAAGCTGGATAGCGACCGGCCGCAAGCCAGCCACAGTTTCATGGATAAACTGATGAACGCCGAAAGGCTGAAAAAAAGCTTTTTACTCCGCCGCAACAACAGCGACGGCGAGCTCTGTTTAACTTGTCATAACGTCAACTAAGGTTCCTGAAAATGAACAATACCGTTACCAAACGTCGCCAAATTTTTATCAAAAAGGACTTCCAAGGCCGTTTCATCCTCGGCGCTTTTGCGCTGATATTGCTCGCCGGATTGTGTTCGGCGCTACTGATTTATTGGATGACCGGCGGCGATTTGCAAGCCCAATCGCAATCGGCGCATGCCAATATCGTCAACGCCGCGGAGCGACTGGGCGTATCGATTTTAATCGGCAACTTGGTGGCCATTTTGGTTGCCGGCGGCATTGCGGTGAGTACCGTTCTGTACGCCTCGCACAAAATCGCCGGCCCTTTATACCGCTTCGAAACCCTGTGCCAAGAGGTCGGCGACGGCAAACTCGATACTGTCACGCACTTGCGGGAACACGATCAGCTACAAGATTTGGCGCTATCGTTCTCGAATATGGTTGCCAAGCTCCGCAGCCGCCGGGACCATCGCACCCGCTTAATTGCCGAACTCAACCGGCAAATTGGCTTGTACGCCTTAAACAACGGCGACGCACTGTCAGAAGCCCAACACCATGCCGTCGCGGCAATGGCGGCGTTGGTGACTGATTTAGAAAAACTGGAAAAATAATTGTCATCAAATCCCATGTTTAAAAATACCTCGATCAAATCTTCACTGATCTTAATTGCATCAGCCTTGGCTTTTGCCAATCTATTGTTCGTCTTTTCGCTATGGCACGCTTTTCAATCCATAGACGAAAACTTGCAGGCAGCGACTCAGAAACAAAACACCTCGGACTATTTGTCACATGTGCGTTTTCATGTGGTGCAGATTCAGCAGTTTCTTACCGACGTCGGCGCCACACACAGTGATGGCGGCTTTGCGGAAGCCAAACAGAATCTGGACGCGGCATTTGAGAATATCGACAAGGCGGCTCAGTCTTACCCCAGTTTGCAAACGCAACTGGCAAGCTTAAGACAGCAGATCCAGGATATGCACGATGCAGGCGTAAAAATGGGCTGGGACTATATCAATCTGGGCAACGAGGCCGGCACGGCAACCATGAAAGCACCGAACACGGGGCTTGACGATACGGCTGTCCGCCTAACCGGCGAATTAAACAGGACTACCGAGCAACTTGACCGGGAACTGACCCTCGCCAAAGAGCAATTAAGTTCTTCTTTGCACGATTACAGCCTATCGCGAATTGCTTTTTCCATCGTGTTGCTATTGTTCGTGATGGTCTGTTTAAGCATGCTTTATTTCAAAATAGAGCCGCCTTTGACCGCTCTACAAAAATCGTTATATCTGCTAAGACAGGGCGGCGGCGATTTGACCCGGCGCATTCCGCACGAAGGCAGCGACGAAGTTGGCATTATCGTCACCCAGTTCAACGAATTTTTAAGCGTGTTACACAGTTTGATGCGGCAAGTGGCGATGGAGTCCGATCAGTTAAACACCGCTTCGAACCGCTTGAGCCAAATGTCCGAGCGGGTGCAAGAGGATATTCTGAAACAGCAAATGGGTACCGACCAGGTCGCCGCAACAGTGACTGAACTATCCGCGACAGTCACAGAAGTGTCTAACAACACCGCCAACGCCGCGCAAACAGCGCAGAGAAGCAGCGTGGCCGCCAACAACGGCAAGGCGGTGGTAACCAATACCGTGCAATCCATTCACGCGCTGTCGAACAATATCGACAGGGCCAGTACGGTGATCGGTAATGTCGAACAAAATTGCGTGAATGTCAGCTCGGTGCTGGATGTGATTCAGAGCATCGCCGACCAGACCAATTTATTGGCGCTAAATGCCGCCATTGAGGCTGCCAGAGCCGGCGAACAAGGCCGTGGCTTTGCGGTAGTGGCGGACGAAGTACGCACCTTGGCCAGCCGGACCCAGGACTCCACACACGAAATTCAAGCAATGATAGAGCGCTTGCAGCAAGGCTCGCGGGAAGCGGTAAAAGCCATGTCGGAAAGCCGGAATCAGGCCAAGGAGACCGTTGAAGTCATCGAAAGCACCGGCGAGCTGCTGGATAATATCTCAAGCATGGTGGCGCAAATTTCCACGATGAATACGCATATTTCCGACGCGGTGAAAGAACAAAAAATCGTGGTCGAGCACATTAATCAAAACATTAACTCGATTAATGACGTCACCATCAACAACTCGAGGGACGCGGAACAAACCGCGCAAGAAGCCCATCATTTGCAAAAAATCGCCGGTAATTTGCATACCACGATTTCACAGTTCAAGCTGTAAGCAGCAAACCACGCTATTTGCTTCGGCGTCGAAGCGAATAGCGTGTCGTTACAACTCAAATACCTCCGCCAAGGGCAGAATCAACTCAGGCAAGCTCAAAAGGGGCAAATCTTCGTCGACACCGAATACGTCGGCATTGGCATAGCGGCCGTCCGCGCCCAGAAAAAAACGTTGCACGTAATTTTCCAGCGGGTCGATCACCACATATTCCCTCACACCGGCACGTTCATAGAGCGCTTTTTTTTCACGCATATCTTTCAGCGCGGTGCTTGGGGACAATACCTCCACCACTAAATCCGGGGCACCGTGTATGGCTTTTTCGCCGATCTTTTCCGGGTTGCAGACCACTAACAAATCCGGTTGCACGACGTCATGCTCGGAGAGAATGACGTCTACAGGTGCTATGAACGGTTTGCAAGGCTTACCTTTCAATGCGGCTTTTAACTTTGCGGCAATCGTTATCACCACATTTTGATGCTTGATACTCGGCGCCGGACTCATGTTGTAAGGAACGCCGTCGATTAACTCCCAGCGCTCGTCGTCCGGCCATCCCAGATAGTCGGCGACACTGAAGGTTTGCGCGGAGGATTGAGGAACGCTATTCATGTCTCGCGCCTACTCAATATCCAGTTTAATCCAGCGCAAACGGTTGGCGTTGCTGACGACCGTTACCGACGACATGGCCATCGCCGCACCGGCAATCATCGGGTTCAAGAGTATGCCAAACAGCGGATACAGCAAACCCGCCGCCACCGGAATGCCGATGGTGTTGTAGAAAAACGCGCCCAACAGGTTTTGCTTGATGTTAGCGACCGTCAACTTCGAAAGCGCCATCGCCTCGGAGACCTTTAATAAAGAACCTTGCAGCAACACAATATCGGCACTTTCAATAGCCACATCGGTACCCGTACCGATCGCAAAACCGACATCGGCTTGCGCCAGAGCCGGCGCATCGTTGATACCGTCGCCGACCATACCGACAATTTCGCCTTGCTGTTGTAAGGCCTTGACCACAGCGGCTTTATCTTGCGGCAACACTTGCGCACGGACTTCGCTGATACCGGCCTGCGCGGCGATAGCTCGCGCCGTGATTTCGTTATCGCCTGTCACCATCAGTACGCGTATACCGCGCTGCCGCAATTGCTGCACCGCTGCGGCAGAATCGGCTTTAATCGGGTCGGCGACCGACACAATGCCAACCACCGAGTTTTCCACCGCCAAGAACATTGGCGTCTGGCCTTTTCCTGCCAGTTCGGCCATTTTGTCGCGATGCTCGCTCTCGTCGATGCCGTATTCCGCCAGCAATGCAGAATTGCCGAACAAACATTGCTGGTCGGCAATGCGCCCGACGATACCGTGACCAGCCACCGCCTGGAACTTTCTGACCTTGTCCAGCGTTAACTGTTTTTGCTCAGCAGCCGTCAGTATCGCCGCCGCTAAAGGATGTTCGGAACCCGATTCCAGACTGGCGGCATACTGCAACACCTGGGCCTCATCGTAATCGCCAAAAGCCATCACCTCTGCCAGACTGGGCTTACCGGCGGTTACCGTACCGGTCTTATCCAAAATCAGACAAGTCAGTTTGCCGGCGCTTTGCAAGGCTTCGCCCTTACGGATCAATATGCCCATTTGCGCGGCGCGACCGACCGCGACCATCACCGAAATCGGCGTCGCCAAACCCAGCGCGCACGGACAAGCAATTACCAACACCGTCATCGATGTCACAAACGCATAACCCATGGCCGGGTCGGGACCAAAGCTTAACCAGATTAAAAAAGTCAGTACTGAGATAATCACGACTGTCGGCACAAACACCGCAGAAATCTTGTCGGCCAGCTTGGCAATAGCCGGCTTGCTGTTCTGGGCTTGCCGTACGCTTTGAATAATCTGCGCCAAAGCGGTATCGCGGCCAATGCGGGTCGCGCTAAATAAAAAACTGCCTTGCTGATTGATGGTGCCGGCGGCGACACTAGCGCCTTCAACTTTCTCAACCGGCATCGATTCGCCGGTCAGCATGGATTCGTCGATAGTCGAGTGGCCTTCGAGTACCACGCCGTCCACGGCGATTTTTTCACCGGGTCTAACCCGCAAAGTTTCGCCCAGACCGACTTGCTCGATAGGAATGTCAATCTCTTGCCCCTCTCGCACCACCCGAGCAGTGCGTGGTTGCAAACCGATCAGCGCGCGTATCGCCGCCGAGGTTTTACCCCGCGCCCGAGTTTCCAACGCACTGCCCAGGTTGATGAAGGCCAAAATCACCGCCGAGGCCTCGAAGTAAGCATGAGCGGACAGTGAGGGCAATTGACTGGAATAATCGATGACAATACAAGAATACAGCCACGCCGAGCCGGTGCCCAGCGCGATCAAGGTATCCATATTGGCCTGCTTGACCAGCAGCAATTTAAGCGCGCTATGAAAAAAATGTCCGCCGGAATAAAACATCACCGCCAGCGTCAGCAAGGCCACTTCGGACCAAAACACCGTGCCGGCGGCGCTCCCCATCGCCGGAAACAAGTCCAGATGCGCGCCCGCCATTAAGGGCAGGCCCAATACACCGGCCACGCCTGCCTTGCGCAGCAAATCGCGATAACGCTCTTCTTCCTGCTTTTCCTCTTCGCTCGGGTCTTCCAACCCTTCCATCACCGCCGCATCGTAGCCGGCGGATTTCAAGGCCTGCTTCATGGCTTGATGGTCCGGATTGCCGCCGACAGTGGCGGAATGATCGGCAAAATTAACGGCAACGGACTCGACCCCAGGTACCGATTGCAAGGCTGTTTCCACCGCGCTGACGCAACCGGCGCAACGCATGCCGAGTATGGAAAGGCGTATTTCCTGTTGCTGATTAGTCGATTGCTCTAAAGTCATAATGAGGATTCCCGAGAAATACCGTTTTGATCTGCGCCCAAAAGCGGACGACCGCCGATGCGGGCTTTATTCGACCTTGAAACCGGCGTCGGTGATAACGTCTTCGATTTCATCCAAGTCGGTTTGCGCCGGATCGAATTCGACTTCAACCCGCTTGTCTTTGTGCGAAGCCTGCACCGTTACCACACCGGCGATGGCCGACACTTTACTGACGATGCTGCTCTCGCAACCGCCGCATTTCATACCGCTTACTGTCAATGACGCTGATTCGGACATATAAATCTCCATATGATTGAAATTAAGACTGGCCGGCCATTCTCGACTTAAACTATTTGAACATGGTATAAGGCGCGACCTATTCTCATGATAGTGCAATGATCGGGAGCCCGTAAATAAATGACAGATTTTCTGATTGGCAGACAGCAAATCCTGGACCGCCATCTGGACACTTTCGCCTACGAGATTTTATTCAGAGGCAAGGATTTCGATCTCAGTTTGAAAGATGGTGCCGCCAACGCCACTAATCAAGTCATCACCGATACGCTGTTGGAAATCGGCCTGAACGAACTGGTCGGCCCGCACAAAGCCTTCATTAATTTCACCACGCAAAACATACTCGACAAAACGCCGCTGCATTTGCCCAAAGAGCGCATCGTCATTGAAGTGCTGGAAAGCGTGGCTATCGATGACAACATCGTCGCCAACCTGAAAGAATTATCGCAACTGGGCTATACCATCGCGCTGGACGACTTCGTCTTGTCACCGGAGTGGCTGCCCTTGCTGGAGTTTGCCGACATTATCAAGCTGGATGTAATGGCCGACGGCCTGGAAGGCACCCGGCAACTAATTGAACAGCTAAAACCCTATAAACTCAAATTGTTGGCGGAAAAAGTCGAAACGCATCAGGAATTTGAAACCTTGAGAGAATGGGGCTGCGAGCTGTTTCAAGGGTTTTTCTTCAGCAAACCCAATATCGTTGAGGGCAAGCGGCTAGGCGTCAGCCAGACCGCCGCCATCCAATTACTATCCACCGTGAACAAGGCGGATGCCAGCTTTGCGGAAATCGGCAAGATTATCTCGCAAGACGTCGGGATGAGTTTTAAATTGCTGCATTATTTAAATTCCGCATTTTTTAGCCTCCCGCAAAAAATAGAATCCATACAGCATGCGATTGCCTGTCTAGGACTGGTCGAGATCAAACGCTGGGTCAATATTCTGGCCTTATCGTCTATGTCCGGCAAACCGTCCTCGGTGCTGCAAAACGTGCTGATCCGCGCCAAAATGTGCGAATTGATAGCGCGAGAACTTAAAGACGATCAGGAGCATTATTTTTTAATTGGTATGCTGTCGGGTTTGGACAGCCTGCTGGATATGCCGGCGACCAAAGTATTGGAACAATTGCCGCTGGCGGAAGATGTCGACGATGCCATTTTGAAATATCGCGGCAACGCCGGCGAAGCGTTACAATTCTGCATCGCCTACGAGCGCTGGGAACCGGGCCTTAGCACCTTTCGTGATATAAATCCCGAGCGTATCGCCAACATCTATCTGGAGAGCATAGACTGGTGGGCGACGCGCATTTTACCTTTCTTGGCCGCTTGAGCCATTTACCCCACCTATCGACATCATCATGAAACTGAGACTGACTTTATTCTGGCTAGGCTGTCTGTTCGCAGGCCAACTTTACGCCACCGAGCTCGGTAAAATAACCGCGGAACAACTGCTAAGCATGCAGCAAAACCAAAATGCGCTGGTCGTGGATGTACGTACCGCGCCGGAATGGCAAGCCACCGGTGTCATCGCCCAAAGCCAGAAACTGGAATCGTTTGACAGCAACGGCCACTTCGACCAAGAAAAATGGTTAGCCAACCTGGAAAAACTGAAATCGTCGCCGGACCAACCCGTTATTTTGGTCTGTCGTTCCGGGAATCGTAGCGGCAAGATCGGCCAAATCCTCACCGAGCAACTGGGCATGAAAAATGTCTATCATTTATCCAATGGTATCCAGTCATGGATCAAAGACGGCCACCCGGTTAAAGCCGATTGTTTGACTACAGCTTGTAAGTAATATGTCCCTGAACACGCTCAGTAACCAAACCATCGCGCTGGCCGGCATCGCCCAGGCCTGCTCCTTGGTGCATCAGCTTGCCGGCACCGGCACTTGCCCAAACGCGGCGCTGGAAGCCAGCATCGCCAGTCTGCTGAAAATCGACGCAGACAGCGTGGTCGATGTCTACGGCGGCTTGATCGGTGTCGAACATGGCTTACAACAGCTCACGACCCAACTCGGCAGCCGGGTGCTGGCCAGCCCGGAGCAAGCCCGTTACGCCGCGCAGATCGTCTATTTGCAAAAACAACTGATCAAGCAGCCGGATATGCAAAACACCATACAGGCTGGTGTCAGTAAGGCCCAGGCTCAAGCCGAACATTTCGGCATACTGCATGAAAATGTGCTGGCCAATCTGGCCGACGTGTATCACAGCACGATCAGTACCCTGCAGCCACGAATCATGGTACAAGGCGACCAGCAATATCTGGGTAATCAAAGTACTGTAAACAAAATTCGCGCTTTGCTGTTGGCAGGCATTCGCGCCACTTTATTGTGGCGGCAATGCGGCGGCAGCCGTTGGAAGTTATTGTTCTTCCGCAAAAAAATCCAGGACGAAGCCAAGTTTCTACTCACCCAAATCTGACGCCAGCATGCCGGAACTTCCAGAGGTTGAAACCAGTCGGCGCGGCATAGCGCCGCATATTGCCGGAAAAACCTTTAAAGCCGTCATTGTCCGTCACCCCCAGTTGCGTTGGCCGGTGCCTGAGGCGCTGACCACCGATTTGCCGGGCCAACGCCTGGAAAGCGTCGAACGGCGCGGCAAATATTTATTGCTAGCCACTGCGCGTGGTACGCTGATTCTGCATCTGGGCATGTCGGGGAATTTGCGGATCACCACTCCCGAGCAAACTGTGCGCAAGCACGACCATATCGACTTCATTTTTGCCGACGACACAATATTGCGCTTTAACGATCAGCGCCGTTTCGGCGCGGCCTTATGGACTGCCGAAGACCCGATGTTACATCCCTTGCTGGCAACGTTGGGGCCTGAACCCTTATCAACGGCATTCGATGCAAACTATCTGCGGCAGCGGGCGGCAAACCGCGCGGTGCCGATCAAATCCTTGATTATGGATAGCCATGTCGTGGTGGGGGTGGGGAATATTTATGCCAGTGAAGCTTTATTCTTGGCGGGCGTAAAGCCTGTTCGTCCCGCCGGAGAACTGGATACGCCGGAGTGCGAAGCGTTGGTGACGGCGATCAAAACCGTATTGCAACAAGCCATCGATAAAGGCGGCACCACGTTGCGCGACTTCAGCAATGCCGAGGGCAAGCCAGGGTATTTTAAGCAATCCCTAAATGTGTACGGTCGCGACGGACAAGCCTGTCTGCGCTGCGAGGAACCGATTCAGCAACTCAAAATAGGGCAACGCGCCAGCTACTATTGCGGAAATTGTCAAACCTAAGCCCATCAATGTTGCCAATCGAAAACGGCGGTTACTCGATTGCCGCAACCGTGGTAAACCAAGCTGCTACATAAAGTCTCCAACATTACAATTCCGCGTCCGCAGTAGGCCTCGTCTCCCTTTCGTACGCTATTGCGTCGCTGCCAATCAAAGCCGTTGCCGCTATCAAGGACTTTAACGACTAGGCGACCGCCCGACTCGGTCGCTTGATGTATAAACGATAAACGGATTCTGCCGCGCCGGAGCTGTTGCAAGCGCTCGTCCTTCATCGCATAAAAGCGCATGAAACCTTCCGGACTGCTCTTCAAATCGGAATCCAGACCCAGCACGCCATGGTCTAACGCATTCGCGAACAATTCGCTGACTATCATGAAAATATCCTGGCGATAATTCTGTAAACCCTGTATTTCCATCACGGTGTTGACCATTACCGGCACCGGATTGATAAGTCGCAAACTATCGATGTCAAACTCCATGACCTGCTTCCAGGTCGTCGCGGCGATACGCTGCCTGGGCGGCCGCGCCTCTCGGCGCCCCCAGGGCACGCTATCGACCGCACAGCTCACAATAACCAAGGTATTGTCATCTTTTTGCACCGCGCCGCCGGTATGCGCCTCAAGGCTGGCCTGCAAGTTTCTGATGTCGTCGGCTTTACTTTGCCGGATAGCGTTGAGGATACGTTCCCCGCCGAAAAGCTCGCCTTCAGCGTTTTCCGCCTCAAAAATACCGTCTGTGAGCAGATACAAACGCTGGTTCTCGCTGACCCGATGCAGTTGTTCTTCAATATCAATCGACGGCTGAATACCCAGCGGAATATTCAGGGAATGTATCGCCAAAAAGCTGTTGTCGGCATGATTGACTAAAAAATGCTCGGGCAACCCGCAGGTAATGCTTTTCATCGAAGACGACTCGGGATACAGCGCCACCACCGTGGCCGCCAGAAAACGGTTAGCCGGCAACATCCGATAAAGTTTGGCGTTAATCTCGGCAACGATTTCGTTGATATCGAAACCTTTACGCGTCATGCCATAGAAAATATCGGCCAACGGCGTGGCGGCTATAGATGCCGACAAACCGTGGCCGGTGAAATCGCCCAAAAGCACATGCAAATGATTCTCCGGAGTTTTGGCAACCAAAACCAAGTCGCCGTTAAACAAGGCCATGGGCGACATCACGACGGCCACGGCTTCGGTTTCCAGAAAGTCGGCTTTTAAGACATCGTTGAACAGTTTCGCCGCGACTTCATGTTCCAGGTCGGATGTCTGCCAATAGTCGAGCAACTGCGTTTTTTGCGCGTGCTCGTGCTGATACAACATCCGCAGTTTTAAGGACGAGCGAATTTTTAACAGTAATAAATGCTGATTGACCGGTCGACAAATTACTGCATCAATCTCAACCGCCGCGCAATGATCCAGTAGCGTGTCGGTCAAATCATCGGCAATCAATATGATAGGTAAGTAGGAATCGGCCGCATCGCGCATATCCGCTACCTGTCGCCAGGGCCAATCGCGACAGGCAATAATCAGTAAATCCACCGGCGCGCTTGTCAGCAGTTCAATCACCTCTTCCGCACTCGACGCCACCGCACAGCGAAAATCCTGCGCGCGCAACACGCCCTGCAAACTATCCGCATTTGAATTCGCTCCAGTATCCTCCAGCAAAACAACAGAGGTTTGAGCAGGCAGTGGAAATGGGTTCGGATGATTCATTCTGAAGATAGTGCTCGGCTCTCGATGAATGCTTATTGATTTATAATCTGCGCTTCTCACACCATACAGCTGGCTATGACGATTTTATTTTTCTCGCTAAGAGGCGTACCCACGGACGAAGCGGACGATGTTCGGCAGTTACTGGCCGACAACGACATTGAATTTTATGAAACCTCGGCAGGCAACTGGGGTATTTCAATGCCGGCTATCTGGCTTTATCAACGCGATGACGTCGATAAAGCCAGACTATTATTCGACGAATACCAGCAACAACGCGCCCTAAACCAACGCGCGTTGTACCGGCAGTTAATGGCCCAAGGCGAATACCATGGCTTTTTACGCCACAACATGAACAAACCCGTCCGCTTTATCGGCTATAGCTTGGTCATAGTCCTGATATTTTACGTCTCCTTGAAATGGTTGTTCGAGTTGGGCCTTTGAATCGTCGTTAGTTAGACTGCAAAATCGTCAACATCCGTTGGGCGTGTTCCGCCACTTCTATACCCAGGTCGGTCAGATAACCGCCGTCATGCTGGGTAACCAAACCTTTGTCGAACAGGCGTTGCGCCGCACCGATCAACACCGGATCGGCATTTCCATGCACCTTGACACCTTCTTGTACGGACTCCAGATTGAACAAGGATAAAAATTTAATTTCCGCGACCAATTCCTCGGATAAAAGCATGTGTTACACCCTTTGTAATAATTATTAATCTTCGCTGACCGTCGTGGTCAGCCAACTATATACGCGCTTTACAAGCAAATCGTAATCTTGTTGATAGCCGTGATCCTCGCCATCCATTCTTATCTGCCGATACACCGGATTATCCTTGCCGGCCATGCGCCGTTGCCGGGCGCTATCGAGCACTGCCGGTAAATCGAACTCGGCATACACATCCAAAAAAGGCAATTGCACTTTTTTAATCAAATCGAGGCTTTGCGCCTGCGTTGCGGTCGTTTGCGGCACCGGCAAACTAATCGATACCAGCGCCGTCACATCATTGGGTTTATCGCCGAGCCGATACGCGGCCATCAACGCCCCCATGCCATAGCCGATAATCGCGATATGTTTCGCACCGTTTTTTAGGAGATGCTCCACAGCCGCATCAATGCGCTCACGTGCCTCGTCGAACAGCGGGTAATAGTCATCAGACTGCGCACCGCTTTCCCTGATAGGCATCTGTACGGCAAGCGTAGCCCAATTATGCATCGGTAATGTGGTTCTCAAGCGATGAATCAAGGGCTTGGCATCGGGATGCTCGCCCATTTCGTGCAGTATGATTGCCACCCGACTATTGTCGGTCTTTTCCGCGTCGGTGTAGAGCGCCAGAAAAGTGTTGCCGGCGGATTTTAACCAAATCGCCTGCCCCATGGACAATTGTTGCTGTATGGCCGTCGCGAAGTCCTGCTCTCTGCTACTATCGGTCGCAAACACCGGCGTCGAGATTAGCAATAATGCCGCGAATAACGACGCAACGCGCATGGCGAACACTAACCCTTGCTGTAAAAACCGCTGAAGGTATAGCGCTCATGGATATGCCGCAACAGCACCATAATCACCGAGGCCACCGGCAAGGCCAACAATACGCCTAAAAACCCGAACAGCTGACCGCCTGCCAGCACGGCAAACATCACCGCTACCGGATGCAAACCAATTTTGTTTCCGACCAGCCAAGGCGTCAACAACATGCCTTCCATGCTCTGCCCTACCGCAAAAACCATCAAAACCGGCAACAAATGCACAGCATCCTGAAATTGCAGCAGCGCGGCGATGCACGCAAACACGATGCCGGTAATGGCGCCCATATACGGCACGAAACTGACCAAACCCGCCAGCATGCCTATCACCAAGGCCAACTCCAGATCCACCAACCACAAGCCGACACTATAAATAATGCCCAACGCCAGCATCACATAAAACTGGCCGCGCATGAACGCGCCAAGCACATCGTCGGCTTCGCTAGCGAGTTTGGCGACGGTGCCGGCAAAGCGACGTGGAAACAAATCATGAATCCGCGCCACCAAGTCGTCCCAATCGCGCAGCAAATAGAAGGTGATTACCGGAATCAATACCAGATTCATCACCCAGCCGACGATGACGGCACCGGAATGGGAGACCGATTGAATCAGGTTTTCAGCAACGCCGCCGCCATCTTGCCAATGACTCCTGATCAGATTGATTAACTGATCTTCGCGCAACGGTCTAATCGTCCGTCCCAGATATTTTTGTAAACCCGGCACGACCGATTTGTTTATCCAGTTTAGATACGACGGCAGTTTGTCGATGAATTCACCGATCTGATACTCCAGGGCCGGGATAATGACGATCAGCAGCGCCGCTATCGAAAAAATGATACCGGAAAAAACCACCACGACCGCCAGCGTCCGATTTAAACGCCAGCCTCGGAATTGCAAAGTTTCCAGCCTATCCACGACTGGATCGCCCAAGTAGGCGAGAATCGCCGCGAAGGCAAAAGGCATCAGCACTGGCGCCAACACATACAACAGACCGCCGAACGCCAATATAAAGGCCAGTACAAACCACTTTTGCGAATCGTTCATTTCTACCATCATGCGCCCTTATTGCTTGGCTTGTTTACGGGCTTTCCAAACTTCCAGCACGATCGGCAAGATCGAAATCAGCACGATGCCCAACACTACCAACTCGAAGTTTTTCTTCACCAGCGGAATATTGCCGAAGAAATAGCCGGCAAACACGCAGATCAACACCCATGCCACTCCGCCGACAATGTTATACAGAATGAAAGTGCTGTAAGGCATTTTGCCTATCCCGGCCACGAACGGCGCAAAGGTGCGCACAATCGGTACAAAACGCGCCAGCACGATGGTTTTGCCGCCATAGGTATCGTAAAACGCTTGGGCGCGATCAAGGTGTTCGCGGTTTACCCAGCTCAGCGAATAGGCGCGCTGACCAATGCTGCGGCCTATCCAATAGTTGACGGTATCGCCCAGCACCGCCGCAGCTCCCAAGACACCGAGCAATATCGGCAGATTGAAAGCATCCATTGCCACGAACGCACCGGCGGCAAACAACAGGGAATCGCCGGGCAAAAACGGCATCACCACGAAACCGGTCTCGACAAAAATCACCAAAAACAAAATGGCATAGGTCAGCGTGCCGTAGTCGCTGATGATATTGGCCAAATGTTTATCGATGTGCAGCAGAATGTCGGTCAAATAGTGTAGCCAGTCCATGTTTTACTCTTTTCGGTTAAAAAATCTCGGTCAATAGTATCTGCTACCAATGACAGTTGTTCGGCACGCTATAAAAAATAAGCCGCTACCGCCGCACTTACCAAACCAAGTACCAACGCCAGCAGCCACAACCAAATTTTAGGTTTCGCGGTTTTTTGTTCGTAAGCCACGCCTTCGATGCGAGCATTGACTGCTTTTAATTTACCGCCGGTATCGCGGGCAACTTCATAGAACATCACATCGCCGCGCACAGGACGGCGGGCCATGCCTTTTAACGAAGAAATATGGACAAAAATGTCTTTGTCGCCATTATCCGGCTGAATAAAGCCAAAACCTCTATCGTCTTTCCAGGTTTTTAAAACACCCTTTAGGATGGTCGTATCCGCCATCTTTTCACCTCTAGTTAATTATTATTCTTGTGTTTTTAGTCTGAAACATCCGGGAAACGTCATATCCCTGCTTCCGCCCCAAAACCATAAAACCCGACTTGAGCATCTGATCGATTACGCCTTTCCTGACTTTACGATCACCGGCAAACCGAGCATCCGTCAATAGATGCGTTAACTGTTTTACCTGCAAACAGGATTGGCGAACAGCCTACCGTTTTGCCTGTTCGGTTACGATGGTTAGTTTGCGAATGACGACGACCACACCCGGCGTCGATGTTCAGAAAAACACTGACAAATCGGCTAACGATATCTTTCACCGCTAACCGATCCGATTGGAGACAAGACGACGTTTCCAGCTATCGCGCAAAACGCCGCCTCTAATTAAAATTTCTTATCAATCAAAACCTTGTCGTCAATAACCAGCTTCGAGACGCCTCCCAATGCCAAATGCAAGGTGCATGATGCGGTTTTGAAGTTGGAGTCTTTCTCGCCTATCCATTCCATCGTTACGTAGGTGGTTTTGTCCGTATCTGTTTTGGACGGGAAATAAACCTGAGTTCCGGTTTTGTTTTCGATCAATTTAGGACATTTTTGGGTAGCCATCTCCTGCATAGCCACCAGCGTGCGAATTTGCGCGGCTGCCTCTTTTTCCTCGTTGGATTGATCCTTGCTGACGCCCACCATGATAAAACCGGCTACAAACACCCCCACGACAGCGATCATCAATTTCTGTGTTTCACCCATTGTTGCTCTCCTCTGTTTTGTAGTTATTTTTTCGGCGAATCCGAATTGTCACCCTTCGGATTCTATGCCAATTGACCGGTATCGGCAATGCGCCTGACAAAAGCCTTACTGCGGATCAACCTGCGCAATCCAATCGCCCAAATTGTAGTAGTTGGTGATGCGCGCTACTTTGCCGTCGCGGATATCGAAAAACGCGCCGGCCGGCAACCGGTAGGTTTGGCCATTGGCTTCCGGTAGGCCTTCGTCGGTGTTCAGGTATTCGCCCAACACCACAAACTCGGCCGCGCCGCGCGTGCCCTCTTCGTTGGCCATAATCACCATGTCCACCAACTGTTCTTTATAGTGGTGATTCATTTTTTTCATGAACTCTGCGAAAGCGGCCTTGCCTTGCTCGCGGTCGCCTTGGTTAATGTCATGTACCACATCATCGGTCAACAAGCTCAGAAAGGTATCCATGTCGCCGCTGTTGAATGCTTGATAGTACTGTTCGATAAGTTTTTTTGCTTGTTGCATAGTGGTCTTGAGCCTAGATTAAAAACCGTCAATTTTGCCAGAAGCCCGGCTTTTTTTCAGCTTAAAATTCCACGCCCTGCTCGGCCTTGATGCCGGCGGCATAAGCGTGCTTGATTCTGGTCATCTCGGTGACCGTGTCGGCAGCCTCAATGACTTCCGGCGCCGCATTCCTGCCGGTCATCACCAAATGCAGCCAGGCGGGTTTGTCGTTTTTGATGAAATCGGCGATTTCCTGGCCGCTGATCCAGCCGTAGCCGCAGCAATAATTGATTTCGTCCAGGATCACTAGATCGAATTCTTCGGAGAGGATTTTTTGCTTACTAAACTCCCAAATTTCCCGACTGGTCTTGATGTCCTGTTCCGGGTTCTTGGTGTCCCAGGTAAAACCGTCGCCCAAGGCATGCCATTCTATTTCTTCGAAACGCGTCGCCGCCCGTTGCTCACCGGTTTGCCATTGACCTTTGATGAATTGGATCACACAGACTTTCATGCCCCAGCCGGCGGCGCGGAACACCATGCCAAACGCACTTGAGGACTTACCTTTACCTTCGCCGGTATGTACCAATACTACTCCGTGTCTTCTATCTCTGGTTTTCATTAATTATGCTTCTCTGGCCCGTGTATCGGCAGCTTGTTTAAATTGGTCGAGCATTGTAACAACTTATCAGCGGCCGAGAGGCAGAAGCGGGATTACGGCACCGCTGCCGATCTTAGAACGTTCCGGAACGGCAAAGGATTCGGTTTCGAATACTTTTGCCGTGCTTGAGTAGCGGCAATCGGGTATTGAACTAGCCTATTACCCGCTTGCGCAAATTAGAAAAACCAAATGCACACAAACCGGCAGCAAAGGTCCAAAACGCGGCAGGTAACGGCACGGGGGCGTAGCTAAAACCGCTGCCGCTCTGCAACTGATAACGTCTATCGGCAATCCCCAGATACACCAACCCGGTGTTCCCAAAATTGGCCGAGGACTCGGTCAGGGTTGGTTTGAAATAGCTGCTGGCACCCGCTCCGACTTCTAGAAAGGCGTCCAACGAAATCAAGGTATTGACCGGCACCGAAAATGTCGCCACCCCGGTACATGACGCCATCCATGAGCAACTGAAACTACGCGGCGTATAGCCGTTTTCCGTGAAAGAGATCCTGTCACCCGTACTAAGTTGAACGGTACCGCTAGCGGCGGCGGTTCCCGATAGCGCTCCTGACACTAAGTAAGTCAAGGTCAGATCGATGTTTCGACCGCTGGGCCCCACCAACTTGAAGTTATCGGCAAACGACACTTTGCTGCTACCACTGGCGACATTGGCGGCATAGGCCGTCGCGCTGGCGCTGGCGCTAGCTTTCAGTACACCCGGACTCACAAAACCGCTAGCGGACGAACGATAAATCTCCGAGAGACTGCCCGGCCCACCGTTATTGGGTACTTTATAAAACGCATTGACGGAATCCGCGGACGGGCCATCGATACTATTCACGACATTGGAATCAGCATCATAGGATTGACTACCGTAGGCGGCATTGGCGCTGGCTATCACGGTCAAGGATGTGGTGTACGCGTTGGCCGCCGGCACATAAGCCATTACGGTAAATAACGGCAGTAAAATTGTAAATCGATTCATGCGAACCTCTGGGAAGATAGGTTGAAAAAAATTTTAACCTGGCGTTACCGCCATAAAGGCTTTCTCAGCCGAAAAAGCAAACCCAGAATGCCGCTGCCAAATAGCCAAACGGACGCTGGAAGTGGTACAGGGGAGTAATCAAAACCACTGCTACTGACTATGCGTTGTCTCGTATCTACCGGGCTAATAAATATCCGGGCAGTATTGCCGTAATTGGCAAGAGCGTCGCCGTATTTATGGCTTTCATCGGTGTTGGCCGCAGCAAGAACTTCCAAAAAACCGGAAATCGATATATCCCAATTGGCAGGTACTGAAACAGTGGCTTTGCCGGTACACGAGTTAATGTTTGATGAGCAATTAAACTGCAGGGGGGAGGCCAAAGCCTCACTCGCGTTAATGTTAAACGTGTCATCGTACGAAGATATTTTTAAGCCGCCTTTGACTTTTGCTAACCCCTGCAAACTGCCGCTTAAGTGATATTCGATATTAATGTCGACGAATAATTTACTCGAAAAAATAGAGAAAGTATCCGTGAATTCGGCATTGGCAACTCCAACCACACCCAAATTATTTGGATGTGGGCCATCTAAAAAATAACCGGCACTGGCGTAGGCTTTTAATATGCCTGGACTAGCGTCGGCTGAAGCTATTGCTTGTCTTCTATAGGAATAGCCTGATTCGGTGTTGGCATCGAACCCTTGATCGTAAACCGAACCATAAGCGTGTGACACTGCGTTTGTATGAGAATCGGTTTGACCATCTGCAAACGGCAATACCGTGTACGGCGATGGATCAGGATACGAATGCCCCCCTACTTTAGCGCCTGCGCTGGCGAATGTTGTATAAGCATGTAGTGTGGGTGAGCTGCAAAGTAATAGCCCAGCTATGATGTATTGACGCTTCATGACGACCCTCTTTTTTGGTATTCAATTAAGGTACCATAGAAATACCAGATAGAAATATTTGCGTCAATCGTAAATTCTTGGATTTATTTCGGTACTATTTCACAGATTTTTTCCGAGAATTGGAGTTTGCGTGTCCATCCTAGTTTTAGCCAGCTATGTCCATGCCCACTGCCTGCACGTTGAGCGCCTGCCCTGTTCAGGCGAATCCGTGCAAGCTACCGGCATAATTGAGGAGCACGGCGGTAAGGGTTTGAATGTCGGCTTAGCCGCGCATAAACAAGGCGCTGAGGTGGCAATGCTATTGCCGCTGGGAATGGATGCAGTTGCGGACAGTGTGATTACATTACTGAAGAATGAAGGACTGGACGACCGCTGGCTTCTAAGAACAGGACCACAATCCGGTTTTGGTGTCGGCTTTATAGGCCCGAATGGCGAGAATTTTTTGGCCGTCTATCCAGGCGCCAACGCCCTGTTGAATAAGGAACATGTCGAACAGGCCTTAGCCGCCCTTCCAGAACTAAATTTGATTTACGCCCAGTTTGAAATCCCGGAAGCACCAATCCGCAAAGCGTTCGAGATCGCACGTCAGCGCGGCATCCGAACGATGCTGAATCCGTCACCCTGGCGCCAACCTGATCCTGGCTTATTAAAGCTAACCGATATTTTGGTGGCAAACGAAACCGAAGCCGCGTCACTATTCGGCCTAAGCAACAGTGAAATCAGTCTGGAGCGGTGGATGAATAACTTAGCCAACTGTGCGGAACAAATTGCCTGGTCAGGAGAGCTACTGGTGGTAACGCTAGGTGAAGCGGGATGCGTGGCCTTAACGAAAGATAACGTCGTATATCAACCGGCTTGGCCCGTTGCCGCACTGGACGCCACCGGCGCCGGTGACGCGTTCAGCGCCGGCCTGGCGACTGCCTTAATGAATAATCTGAGTTTAACTGAGGCTTTGAGCCGAGCCTGTGCCAGCGGTGCCTGGGTCGCCAAGCATCGTGGCGTATTAGGATGCTTGCCGAGCCAAGCCGAGATTGACAACTTTATGCAAACCAATCCAAGGCCAAAAACAGTCTAGTTCGGCCGGATTTTCAGATTGACTCGGTAGGTGTAGGCGTCACCACGAAACGTGCCTTCGACATACTCCACGATCTGCCCATTGTCGGCGTAGGTCTTGCGCTTCAACAATAAACACGGCCCCGGCTGGTCGAAACCGAATACGGCGGCTTCCACCTCATCGCTCAGCACTGCTTCTATGGATTGCTCAGCATGGACCAAGCCCAAGTCGCAGTGGGTCTCAAGGTATTGATAAGCAGATCCTTCGCCGTCCCACTCGGCCAAAGCCGGTGCCACGCTTAGATCGTACCAAGCCACTTCGCGCGATAGCGGCATACCGTCTCCCAAGCGCACCCTTACCAAACGTAGAAATCGAGTAGAGGCAGGACGATTAAAAATAGAAGCGATAGTTCTATCAACGACAATCTTGTGCTCGAGAATTTGCGTGGACGGGGTAATCCCCAGCTCGCGCATTTCCTCGGTGAAGCCTTTCAGCTTGCCCATCTCCGGATTGATCCGCGAAGGCGGCGCTTTGACTGTGACGCCGGCGCGGCCATGAGTGGCAATACAATCCTGAGCCCGCAATTCTTCGTAACAACGCCGCACCGTAGTGCGACTGAGATCCAACGCTTCCGCTAAAGCCCGCTCGGATGGCAGACTAAAACCATCTCCGAGCTCGCCTGACTGGATCATATCGGTGATGCGTCTTTGCAGTTGCTTGTAGACAGGCTCGGAAATACCGGTGTTCGGGCGAATTTTCTCAATGAAAGCGCTGCTATCATTGGCGGCGGAAGTATCGGCTTTTATTTCGATATTGCTGGAAACACTAGAAGGCATTGTGGTTGACCCGGCATTTTTATTTACGCAGCAAATTGTGAATCTTAAAGCACAAGATAGCCGCTGCCAGTAAAAAAGTGATGGCGTTGGCGACTATGATAGCTATGTTCGCTAAATAGATGCCATAAATTAACCACAGCAACACCCCCAAAGTAAACATGCTGTACATGCCTAGCGATAAGGAATCGGTATCGCGGGTTTTGAAGGTCATAATCGCTTGCGGCAGAAAAGAGGCAGTCGTCAAGGTCGCCGCCAGATAACCGATCAGCTCGGGGATTAGGTCCATGTCAGAAAAATCAAGCCTTGAAATGTTGCCAGCCAAAGTAGCCTAAGGCGACGAGCAATAATTGCGCAAAAGCCAGCAGCCAGAAATAACCCACAAACATCATGATTTTAACCGGCGTTTCCTGACTTTGTTTGGAACTAAGCAACCAACCGCCAATGCCGGAAATAACAGCGACGACCAGCAAGCCAGCAATAACGATACTCATCGCAATTAGCGCGGCGGCGGCGCCAACACCTCGCGGGAGCCGTTGGTTTCCGGCATGCTGACCACGCCGGCGTTTTCCATGTCTTCGATAATGCGCGCCGCCCGGTTGTAACCGATTTTGAAGCGGCGTTGCACGCTGGATATAGAAGCCTTACGAGATTCAGTGACAAAAGCCACTGCTTCGTCGTAGAGCGCATCGGACTCGCTGTCCTCGCTGTCCAAACCGGCCACTTCGCCGCTATCGGTACGTTCCTGGGTGATTTCGTCCAGATAATTGGTCGGACCGGTTTTTTTCAAGAATTCCACCACGCGATGGACTTCGTGATCATCCACAAACGCACCGTGAGCACGCAACGGGATGCTGGTGCCGGACGGCAAGAACAGCATGTCGCCGTTACCCAGCAAGGCTTCCGCACCACCTTGGTCGATAATGGTCCGGGAGTCAATGCGCGACGATACCTGGAAGGAAATCCGGGTCGGGACGTTGGCTTTAATCAAACCGGTCAAGACATCGACGGAAGGTCTTTGCGTTGCTAATACCAAGTGAATACCGGCAGCACGAGCTTTTTGCGCCAAACGCGCAATCAGTTCTTCAACCTTTTTACCAACCACCATCATCATGTCGGCCAACTCGTCAATGACGATGACAATGCTCGGTAGCGTGTCCAATAGAGGATAATCTTCCAAGGCCACAGGGGTTTCGGGACGGAACAAAGGATCGCGAATCGGCTGACCGGCAGCTTCCGCTTCTCTAACTGCCTGGTTATAACCGGCCAGATTCCGTACGCCCACTTTGGACATCAATTTGTAACGACGCTCCATTTCCGCCACGGCCCAACGCAAAGCATTCTGTGCGTCCTTCATATCCGTAACAACCGGCGTCAGCAAATGCGGAATGCCTTCGTACACCGACAACTCCAGCATCTTCGGGTCTATCATGATCATCCGCACGTCTTCCGGCTTGGATTTATAAAGCAAGCTGAGAATCATCGTGTTGATCGCCACCGATTTACCGGAACCCGTGGTACCGGCCACCAGCGCATGCGGCATTTTGCCCAGATCGGCGACCACCGGCGTACCGGAAATATCCTTGCCCATCGCGATGCTGAGTTTGGATTTAGCCCGTTCAAATTCGTCCGAGACCAACAAATCGCGCAGCGAAACCATCTCCCGTTCCTGATTCGGAATTTCCAAACCGATGACGGACTTGCCTTCGATAATCTCAACAATCCGCACGCTAGTCACCGACAAGCCGCGCGCCAAGTCTTTGGCCAAACTACTGATACGGCTCACTTTCACGCCGGCCGCTAAACGCAATTCGAAACGCGTGATAACCGGACCAGGCAAAACCGCTTCCACTTCGGCAGCGATACCGTAGTCCTGCAACACGTCTTCCACCTGCCGGGAAATTTCTTCCAGCTCTATTTTGGAATAGCGTTTAACTTTGATTTCGCGCTTATCCAGCAATGACAAGGTTGGCAAGGCATTGATGTAGGCGCCGGGTTCCATATCATCGACAGGCTTGCTGTCTTTTCTACGCAAAGGTCTAACCGCAGCGGCAGCAGACGGTTGCGCGGTTTCCAGTACTTGAATCTGCGGTTTTTTCGCGCGTTCTTCGGTTTTAACTTCAGGTTGCTGACTACGTGGTTTCTTGGCTTCTTTTGCAGACTCAGGTCGCACCGATTTGTCTGCGCGGTAACGCTCTGGCACCTCTACCGCCTGCCTGCCCACCACCGAACAGGCAGTCATGGCGCATTTACCGATAAAGGCCATCATCGTCAGCCAGGACAAGCCGGTAAACAAAGTCACACCGGTCATAAAAATGGCGAGCAATAACAAGGTAGAGCCCGAGTTACCTAACAAATGCACCAAGGCGTCGCCGATCTCCCGCCCCAGAATGCCGCCAGGACTCTCCGGTAAATCTACTTTGGTACGCAGAAAATGCAGATGCAAAAACAGAATCGCCGAACCGGAAACCGTTGTAGCCAGGAAACCTGCCGAACGCGATGCCAGTGCCCACTGCCCACCGGTCTGGCGGGAGCCTTGAAACAAGATGTAGCCATACCAGAAAATCATGATGGGAATCAGGTAAGCCATCAAGCCCAGGAAACTCAGGACAAAATCCGCCAGCCAAGCGCCAAACAAACCGCAGGCATTGCTGATGGATTGATACGATGTGCTATGGCTCCAACCCGGATCGTTGGAGTTAAAAGTGACTAGGGCAATTAAAAAAAACAACGCACAACTCGAAAATCCCAGTAATGCGATTTCGCGATAGCCTCGCGCGGCTTTCTCTTCCACAACAGCAACCATAATTGTCGGCTCACAATAAAAGCGTCACAAAACATGATTATAGATGATGTAAATCGATTTCACATTAGCTTTACCGGCCACGCCTTTAAAAACCAGTTGGTAAATCGGTTTTATCGCGGGGGGAATGCCCTTATAATTTTGCTACCCTAACCCGCATGGAGACTCGACATAATGGCTGCCGCAAAACATTGCAAACTTTTAATCCTAGGTTCCGGCCCGGCCGGTTACACCGCAGCCGTTTACGCCGCGCGCGCCAATCTGAATCCGGTGATGATCACCGGCATGCAACAAGGCGGCCAATTGACCACCACCACTGAAGTGGACAACTGGCCCGGCGACGTGGAAGGCTTGCAAGGCCCGGATTTGATGGAACGGATGCGTCTACACGCAGAACGATTCAACACCGAAATCATTTTCGACCATATTCATACCGCCGATCTGTCGCAAAAGCCGTTTACCTTGACCGGCGACGCTGGCGTCTACACCTGCGATGCCTTGATCATCGCCACCGGCGCGTCGGCCAAATATTTGGGACTGGACTCCGAAGAAGCTTTCAAAGGTAAAGGCGTTTCCGCCTGCGCCACTTGCGACGGCTTCTTTTACCGCAATAAACCGGTCGCGGTGATCGGCGGCGGTAATACTGCTGTGGAGGAAGCCTTGTACTTGTCCAACATCGCCTCCGAGGTGATCGTAGTACATAGACGCGACAAATTCCGCTCCGAAAAAATCTTGTCGGACAAATTGATCGAAAAATCCAAGTCCGGCAATGTGCGTATCGAGTGGAACCATCAACTGGACGAAGTGCTGGGCGACGAGATGGGCGTGACCGGTCTGCGCATTAAAAACAGCCAGGACGGCTCGACCAAAGATTTGGATGTGCACGGTGTGTTCATCGCCATCGGCCACACCCCCAATACCGATATTTTTACCGGTCAATTGAAAATGGAACACGGTTATATTGTGGTGAACAGCGGCATTCACGGCAACGCCACCGCGACCAGTGTACCTGGTGTATTCGCGGCTGGCGACGTGATGGACTCGCATTACAAACAAGCCATTACCTCGGCCGGTGCCGGCTGTATGGCGGCATTGGATGTGGAAAAATACTTGGATGAGTTAGTTGGCTAAAGCGTTGATTTTGTGACTACTGGTCACGTTGCCGCGAGCGGTTACGTGACCTACCAATTTAAGCGGCTACAAATAATTCAAAGCCAGCGTCATCGTTCCTCCCAATCTCCCCGCTTTCAGTATACCCAAGGCAGCAGCCGCCAAGTAGATTGGCAAAATTCCGCATAAACACTGCCAAACTCGGCCAACAACATCCGCTCTTCAATTTCGATGCGCCGGCTAAACGCCCATATTGTCGGCACCAGCAAGGTCGCCAAAGCGACAAAATCCCCCATCGCCACACCGGCGGCAAACAAGGCGATCAACAAGCCGGTGTAGGCCGGATGCCGCAACCAGCGATACGGACCTTCCTTTATCAGACGATGCTCTTGTTGTATCGCTACATTCGTCGTAAAAAATCGCCCCAATTGCATCACCGCCGTGTAACGCAGATAGAGCCCGGCGGCAAACAACGCCATTGCCATTGCTTGCCTAGGCAGATACTCAAGCTTGATCGGTGCCAAGGCCAGATTCTTAAACCATAAGGCCAGGCCCAAACTGATCAAGATACTGATCCACAATACACGTTGCGAACGCCGTTCGGTACTCAAAATCGACCCTGCATGCACCGCAGTGCGGCGAGCCAACATAATCTCCGCCGCCATCCAAATTAAGCACAGCATTAGCCACAAAATCCGTACCGATGTCATTGATCGCCCTCCGGCGAAAAAGTCAGTGAAATGACGGGTATGCCAGGATGCCCGCGCCTCGTGTAACATACCGCAATTTGCCGGCTGTTATGAATAAGATCATAGAACTGAAACAGGTTTATAAGGATTACCCGCAAGCCGGCACGCTGCAAACCGTTTTGCACGACATCAATCTGGACATTTACCCCGGCGAATTCGTCGCCATCGTCGGGCCGTCAGGCAACGGCAAATCCACTTTATTGAATCTGCTTACCGGCATCGACCATCCCAGCCAAGGCCAAGTCATCGTCAATGGTGCCGAGCTGCAAAAACTCAGTAACGAAAAGCTCACCCGTTGGCGCGGCGCCAATATCGGCATCGTGTTTCAGTTTTTTCAGTTATTACCAGCCCTGAATCTGCTGCAAAATATCGTACTGCCGATGGACTTTCTCGGCTCATTAAACAAACACCAACGCCGCGAACGGGCCATGCATTTGCTGGAACTGGTCGGTCTAACCGATGCGGCGGAGCGCTTGCCCAGCCAGGTTTCCGGTGGCCAGCAACAACGGGCGGCGATTGCCCGCGCGCTGGCAAACGACCCGCCGCTGATCGTCGCTGACGAACCGACGGGCAATCTGGATGCGGCCACTGCCGATTCCGTGTTCGATTTGTTCGCGCACCTGCGGGATCAAGGCAAAACCCTGGTGATGGTCACCCACAACGAGACCCTGGCCGATGCCGCCAGCCGCAAACTGGAAATTCGTTCCGGACGAATCCACGCCGACAGCCAGCCGGCAGGCGCCAGGTGAATACGCTTTGGCAGAAAGTCTGGGCCGACTTGTGGCTAACAAAAAGCCGTACTGCCCTGGCGATTGTTAGCATCGCCGTCGGCGTCTGTTGTGTCGGCACTTTATTCGGCATGATCGACTTGCTGCTGGGCAAAATGGATGCCGCACATCGGCAATCGCAGCCCTCGCATATCAATCTGATTTTGCGACACGATGCGGACATCAGTTTGTTGGAGCAAATCAAGGCCATACCTGGCGTAGCCGGCGTCGATACGATGACACCGCTGAGCGTGCATTTCCGCCAACCCGGCGAAACCGACTGGCATCTAGGTACGTTGATTATTCGGCCAGATTATGAAGAACAGCATTTCGATAAAACCGCTTTGCAATCCGGTAATTGGCCAAGCGGAGATCAAATTGCGATTGAAAACCTCTCCGCGCTGTCCAGCGACATACAAAGCGGCAACATCGAATTCGAAACCGCCCTAGGGCCGCAAACCTTGCCTATCGGCGGCATCGTCCGTCATCCGTTTGTTAAACCGCCCAAATTCGGCGGCCAGGTGCATTTTTTTGCCAGCGTAGCCCATGCTGCCCAGTTCGGGATTCCGGCACACAGTTTTCGGCAGTTATTGGTGCAAATCGCCGAACCTTACAGCAGCGAATCCGCCCGTAACGTTGCCGGGCAAATTCGTAGCCTGCTGAGCGAGCGGCATATCGGCGTCAACGTTACCTTGTTGCAAGACCCGCAACAACATTGGGGCCGGCCGTTTTTAGCCGGGATCAACGGCGTGCTGCAAATCATGGCCTTAGTCTCGTTAACCCTGGCTAGCGTATTGATTTTAAACACCGTATCCGCTCACATTACCCAGCAAACCGATCAGATCGGCGTCATGAAAGCGCTGGGCGCCAAAACCATAACGATTGCCAAACTGTATCTACTGGAAATCCTATTTTTATCGTTGGTGGCGATCATTTTGGCCATACCGCCTGCCCTAGCCGCCGCTTATTTCAGCGCTTGCCGACTACTGGGTTTATTCAATATCGACTGCGGCGCGTTCGTAATTTCCGTGCCCGCCGTTGCTTACATGCTGCTCGGTGGCCTGCTGGCACCGTTGCTGGCGGGGTTGCCGCCAATTCTGCGCGGTGCGGCAATGACGGTGCGTGCGGCAATCGCCAGTTATGGCGTGGGCGCGGATTTTGGCTACAACCGTTTCGATCTGCTAATAGAGAAGTTCGGCGCGCGCTTTCTACCGACTTTATCCGCCGCAGCTTTAGGGAATTTGTTCCGCCGTAAAGCCAGGCTGGTCTTAACGCAAAGCGTATTGATCTGTGCCGGCGTGATGTTTTTAGTGCTAACCAGTTTGATCGCCTCGTTGAATTTAACGCTGGACCGGGAAATGGCCCGCAGCCGTTATGCCGTGAGGCTGGGCTTTACCCAAGACCAATCCGAGCAAACAATTCGCGATATTGCCGCCGCAGTAGCCGGCACGGGACAAATTGAATTCTGGCAACGCTCAAGCTTGCAAATTGCCAAGGAGGGCCAAGCTTTACAGCAAAAGGGCAGCCTGGGCCTACAACTGCTCGCATTGCCAAAAAACTCAAGCATGTATCAACCGCTGATCGAATCCGGGCGCTGGTTGCAAACCGGTGACGCCGGCCAGCGCGTGCTGGTGCTGAGTGCGGATACGGCAGAGCTGAACGGTATCCGAGCCGGCGATATGCTGGACGTCGCGCTCGGAGCCGATCACGAGAGATGGCAAGTGATAGGCATCTATCGTTGGTTGGCCGGCAACAGCTATACGGTAGAACCGGCCTATGCGCCGCTGGAAACCCTCCGGCAGATTACCCAAAACCGGGAATTGGCATCGTTTGCGTTGCTCAATACGCCGGTTGCAGACCTACATCAGGAGGCCGATTATCTACGCAACTTGCAACAACAGTTTCAGGAGCATGGCATACAACTGGATGTTTACACCACGCTCGCCAAACTGGAACAACGCCAGTTTACCCGCAACCAGTTCAAGCCCGTGTTGAACACCCTGCTGGGCCTTGCCTGCATGATTGCGGCAGTCGGCGGTATTGGTCTGTCAGGCACGTTGGCAATTAGCGTATTGCAGCGCATTCGCGAAATTGGCGTATTGCGCGCCATCGGCGCCCCCTCCCAAAAAGTGTTCCGCATGTTCTTACTGGAAGGTCTGCTGCATGGCGGCATAGCTTGGTTGCTGAGTATTCCGTTGGCTTATTTGGCCGCCGAGCCGCTAGCCAAAACACTCGGACGAACTATGCTTGGCATACAACTGGATTTCCGCTTCGACTTATGGGCAATTCTGTATTGGCTGCTGATTGTACTTACGGTAGCTTGGATCGCTGCTTTCTGGCCGGCGCGTAAGGCAACCCGCCTAAGCATTAGAGAATGTTTGGGACACTGAATGGCTCAGCATTGGGTTTTAGCGATTAACCCGACCCTATTTGGCTGAGCTCGCCGAAGCCCTGGCTGGTGCGCCCTTCAACTGCCTCAGCACCCTAAAGGGCACTCAGACTAGCAGCATTAGGGGCCGGGTTAATAAATAAGCCATAACCACTTATCAATGACTAAAAACGCTTTGATTAACCGCATTAAATTTCTGCTACTGGGCTGCTGCTTGCTAGCCAGCTTTGCAGCGCTGGCCGACGTACCGGTGCGAATCGGCGTATTAGCCTATCGGCCCAAGCCGCAAACCCTGGAACAATGGCAAGCACTGAGTAAAGTCTTGCACCAAGCCATACCTGAGCGCGAATTCATCATCGAAGCTTTGAACTACGACGAACTGGAAGCCGGTGTAAACAGTAAACAATTGGACTTTGTGCTGACCAATCCCGGCCACTATGTCCACATCAGCTATCAGCATGGTATTTCAGCACCGCTGGCAACATTGCTCAGACACGAGAACGGCCGCTCCCAAGATGTGTTCGGCGGCGTGATCTTCGCGCTGGCCGAACGCGGGGATATAAACGCGCTAAGCGATCTGCGCGGCAAAAAAATCGCGGTTACCAGCCAAGATTCCTTGGGCGGATTCCAGATGCAAGCTTACGAAGCCGCCCAAGCCGGAATAGACCTTACCAAAACCTCAAAATTGCTGCTGACGGGGATGCCGCACGATGCAGTAATGGAAGCGGTATTGTCAGGGCAAGCCGATATAGGATTCATCCGCAGCGGCGTTCTGGAGGATTTGGCCACCAGAGGCCAGCTCGACTTGGGGCGGATCAAAATCCTCAATTTGCAAACATCCGCGAACTTCGCACTGTTATCGACGCAACTTTATCCGGAGTGGCCGTTTGTCGCCTTGCCGAGCGTAGACCGCGAGCTGGCCAAAAAAGTCGCCGGCACTTTGTTAATGATGGGCCCCGACCTTATTCCAGGGATTGATGGCTTTACCATACCGGCCGATTACAATTCGGTAGAACAATTACTGCGGCACTTGCGTGCCAAGCCGTTCGACGCCGTTCCGCTATTCACGTTGACCGATATTTGGCAACGTTACCCTACACCGGTGCTGGCAATCAGCGCCGGCGTATTCCTGGTGGTGTTGCTCAGTTTGAGTTTATTCTCGATGAACCGTTATCTGGCGGCGGAACGGCGCCGAGTCCGCGAACAAAATATTCGGCTGGCGGACAGCGAATATCGCTGGAAATTTGCCCTGGAAGGTGCCGACGAAGGCGTATGGGATTGGGATATCGTCAGCGGCGAGGTATTTTTCTCGCCGCGCTGGAAGTCGATGATAGGTTATGAACCCGAAGAATTCGCCAATAACTTCGACGCCTGGCGGAACAGCCTACATCCGGAAGACACGGAGCGGGTGCTGCAGATCCTGTCTGACTACTTCGACGGCAAGAATAAATTGTATTGGGTGGAGTTTCGCATGCGCTGCAAGGACGGACGCTATAAGTGGATACTCGCCAAGGGCATGGTGGTAGCGCACACACCGGAAGGCAAACCGCAACGGATGCTGGGTACGCACGTCGATATCGACAAGCATAAACAGATCGAGCAGGAATTAAGGCAAAGCCACGATGCCTTGTTGCGCTCCAACGTTGATCTGGAGCAGTTCGCTTATAGCGTATCCCACGACATGCGCCAGCCCTTGCGCATGGTCTCCGGCCATTTGCAGTTTTTGCAACGCAATCTGCCTGAATCGCTGGACGAAGACGCGCGGCAAAATCTGAATTTTGCCTTGGAAGGCGCCAAGCGCATGGACGCGATGATCGTCTCGCTGCTGGAGTATTCGCGCGTCGGCCGTAAAACCCAAGAGAAATCCTGGATTGCCAGCGATGCGGTCCGCGATGAAGTGTTGCAATTCGTCGAACCCCTGGCGGCACAGTGCCAAGCCAATATCCGTTGCCAAGGCGACTGGCCTATTCTGTATGCCAGCCGCGACGAACTCAGCCGCTTGCTGCAAAACCTGCTGGTTAATGCCCTGCACTATCGCCAAGAATACCAAGCTCCCGTTATCGACGTTAACTCCGAAGTCAGTGACGGCTTTTGGCGGCTGAGTGTGCGCGACAACGGTATCGGTATAGACCCTGGACAATTTGATCGGCTGTTTCAGTTCTTCAGCCGCCTACAAGCACGCACGCGTTTCGAAGGCACCGGTATGGGCCTGGCTTTGTGCCGACGCATAATCGAACATCACAACGGCAAAATTTGGGTGGATTCAGCCGGCGAAGGCCAGGGCTCATGTTTTACTTTTGAAATTCCCTTGGGCTATACCCCCGCTACCGACAGTCAGCCGACATGAATAATCACCCAGAAACCTCGGTTGGCGCCCAACCACGCTCAAGCCTTAGCAAACCTAGGTATTACAGCCACTGGCTAACGGTAGCAGTCCTGCTAATTACACTGTTGACCAGCTACCAGGCTTGGCTGATTGCGATCGAGGACTTGGAACACGAGCGGCGGCTCTATTTCGATTTCCGCGTCCGGCAATTGGTGCAAAGTATCGAGCAACGGCTGGTCGCTTACGAGCAAATGTTATATGGCGCCAGGGGATTATTTGCGGCATCAGGACTGGTGCAACGCCACGAATATCGGGAATATGTCTCCGCACTGAACCTCGATCAACGCTTTCCCGGCATCCAGGGCGTAGGATTTTCGCTGTGGATACCTAAAACCGAGAAAGACCGGCATGTTGCCGAGTTGCGCAAACAGGGCTTCGCCGATTACGACATCCATCCTATCGGCGAGCGGGATTTTTACTCATCGATTATTTATCTGGAACCGTTTTCCGGCCGGAATCTTCGCGCCTTCAGTTACGACATGTTCTCCGAACCCACCCGCAACCTGGCATTAAGCTATGCCCGCGATAACAACAGCCTGGGTGTTACCGGAAAAGTTAAGTTAATACAGGAAACCGAACAAGACGTGCAAGCCGGCTTTTTAATGTACCTGCCGGTGTATAAAAAAGACGTACCGCACGACACGCTGGAGCAGCGCCGCGCCAATCTATTGGGTTGGGTTTACGCGCCATTCCGCACCAAGGACTTAATGACCGGGATTGGCGGCGAACTAGAAAGCGATTTGGGATTGGAAATATTCGACGGGGAAACATTAAACGAAGAAAGCCGCATGTACGGCTCGGCACCGCCGGCAAACATTCAACCACTATTGACCTCCAAACAACAGATTGTTTTGGCTTGCCACCCATGGACCGTATTGATTCATGCCGAACCGAATTTTCAAGCGCGGGTCGATCAAGACAAGCCATTAATTATCGCCGGCAGTAGCGTAAGCCTCAGCCTGCTGCTAAGTTTGCTAACCTGGCAGTTGGTGAACAGCCGCAGCCGGGCAATGGCCCTGGCAGAAAACATGACCGCCGAATTGCGCGAGAGTGAAAGCCGGTTCCGGGCCATGGCGGACTCTGCGCCCGTGATGATTTGGCTCTCGGACACTGCCAAGCGCTGTTACTGGTTCAACAAAGTCTGGTTAGACTTTACCGGGCGCAATATTGAACAAGAACTAGGTAATGGCTGGTCAGAAACCGTGCATCCGGATGATCTGGAGTTTTGTCTAAACCACTACACCCAACACTTTGAAAAACGCCTGCCGTTCAGCATGGAATATCGTATGAGGCGCCACGATGGTGAATATCGCTGGCTGTTGGACACAGGCATTCCCCGTTACGACGACCACGGTGAGTTCGTCGGTTATATCGGCTCGTGCATCGATATTACCGAGCGTAGACAAATCAGCATGGCTCTGGAAACCAGCAACGCCGACCTGAGCCGTTTCGCGGAAATTTCCGCTCATCACTTGATGGAGCCGACTCGCCGCTTCAGCAGTTTTACTCAACGCTTACGCAACTCATTGAAAGTGTATCCGGAAGCCTTAGGCGACGAAGACATTAATAGCAGCCTGGACTATCTGGAACACGACGCCCAGCGTTTAATCGGTCTGGTACGTGACATTCAACTGTATGTGACGGCCGATCAAGCCCGCGACAAAATGACCCATGTGGACGCCAAAGCCGCTGCCGAAGCAGCTATCCAAGCATTAGCGAACACGATAGAGAGTGCAAGCGCAAGTGTCAGCGTCGGCGAACTACCGCATGCCTATATCGATCACCCCCGCATGGCCGAGCTATTTAGATTGCTTTTGGACAATGCACTCAAGCACGGCCGGCCGGCCAATTCTGAACACCCCTTACGGATCGAAATTGGCGGCGTATCCGATCTGGACGTAAATCGTTATTATGTGCGCGATAACGGCAATGGGATAGATGCGGAATACCGGCAACGCGTCTTCGAAATCTTTGAGCGCCTGCATTATCGTGACAACGAGGCCGGTACCGGCATTGGTCTGTCGATAGCCCGCCGCATCGTCAGCAGTTGTCGCGGCAAAATTTGGATTGAAAGTACAGCGCAGAACGGTACGGCAGTGGTGTTCGAGCTACCCAATATCGAAGGAAATAAGCATGACGGATAAATCAACGCCGCTGTTCGATGTGTTGCTGGTGGAAGACGAACCTGCCGACGCCCATCTGGTGAAAATGAGTTTCAAGGAAAACCGGGTGCGTTGCAATCTGCATCATGTCTGGGACGGTGTCGAAGCGCTGGCGTTTTTGCGGCGGCAAGGCGCCGACTATGCCGATGTGCCGCGCCCGGATTTGATCCTGCTGGATCTGAATATGCCGCGCATGAACGGCCGCGAGTTTCTGGCTAAAATCAAGTCGGAACCGGACTTCTCCAGCATCCCGGCTATTGTCCTGACCACTTCCGATATTGAGCGCGACGTGGTCGCAACCTATCAACTAGGCGCCAATAGCTACATTACCAAACCGGTGGATGTCGAACAATTTATCGCGGCGGTTCGGCAAATCGAAGGCTATTGGTTCAATGTAGTGCGCCTACCAAGCAAGCAATAATTATGACCGAAGCGACAAATTGCTGCGTTTTATTAATCGAAGACGAACCGGGCGATGCCAGCCTGGTTCGGCAATATTTGCGCGCCTCGCCTAATCTGCGTTTCGAATTGATCTGGCGCGAGAATTTGGCGGATGGCGAACAAATCATTGCCCAACAAAAAATCGACGTGGTGCTGGTGGATTTAAGCCTACCGGATTCGCGCGGCCTGGATACCGTCAGACGCATCCGCAAAGCGACCCGAGTACTGCCGATTATCGTGCTGACCGGGCACGACGATACCGAGTTTTCTCTGAAGGCTCTGGACTGCGGCGCGCAGGATTATCTGATCAAATCCAGCATAGACACCGACAGCCTGGTCAGGGCAATACGCTACGCGCTGACGCGGATAAGCTTGGAAAAGCGGCTTCACGAGTCCGAGCAACGGATGGGTATGGCCTTACAGAGCGCAAGCTTAGGCTTATGGGATTGGCATATTCCCAGCGGGAAAGTGATTTTCAACGACCTATGGGCCTCGATGCTGGGGTACACCCTTGACGAAGTGGGATCCGATATCGACATTTGGAAACGCTTGGTGCATCCGGATGATTGGCATTTAATCACAG
The DNA here is from genome assembly GCF_057126975.1 of Methylomonas sp. 2F7. Classification (NCBI taxonomy): domain Bacteria; kingdom Pseudomonadati; phylum Pseudomonadota; class Gammaproteobacteria; order Methylococcales; family Methylococcaceae; genus Methylomonas; species Methylomonas sp. 2F7. The sequence continues at coordinate 1,115,173 of NZ_CP195203.1, read as the reverse complement.
CCTCTCTGGAGCCGCATTTGCGCGGCGAAACCGAGCTTTACTCTGCTGAACATCGCTTACTGCACAAGCAAGGCCATTGGGTTTGGGTGCACGATACCGGCCGCGTGCTGGAGTGGGATTTTCATGGCCAACCGATTCGCGCGGTTGGTATCCATCAGGATATCAGCTTACGTAAGGCGTCGGAGTTGCGCGACCACTTGCTGGTGTCGGCCCTGGAAACAGTGGAACACGGCGTAGTGATTACCGATATTGACGCCCGCATCGAATGGGCCAATAAAGCCTTTGAAACGCTGACCGGCTTTAGTCGCCAAGAAGCCATAGGCATGCGGCCCAACGAGTTGGTTAAATCCGGCAAGCAAGATCCGGCTTTTTATCAGGCTTTATGGGAGACCATACTAGCTGGAAACACCTGGCGCGGCGAAATCGTCAACCGGCGCAAAAATGGCGAACTGTATGACGAAGAGCTGGTGATTTCCCCCGTCAAGGACCAGCAAGGCTGCATACGCCATTTCGTCGGCGTTAAACAGGATGTTAGCGAACGCAAAAGGATGCAAACCGAGCTGTGGGAATTGGCAACAACCGACGGCTTGACCGGTTTTTTAAATCGCCGGCACTTTATGGCCCGTCTGGAAAACGAATTTGCCAGAGTAAAGCGCAGTAATCACCGAGTAGCAGTATTAATGCTGGACCTGGATCATTTCAAGCAGATTAACGACGGTTACGGACACCCCACCGGCGACGCAATGTTGCAACACTTTGCCGGGATTATGCGCGCGGAATTACGCGAGATCGATGTCGTGGGCCGGATTGGCGGCGAGGAGTTCGCGATATTCATGCCTGAGACCGACGCCGAACCAGCCATGATAATTGCCGAACGCTTACGTAAGGTGCTGGCCGATACACCGTTGTTTATAGATAAGCATACGATTCCGATAACCGTCAGTATCGGGATTGCCTTAATGCATGCCGATAGCGGTACGGCGGATTGCGTATTGACCAAAGCTGATAAAGCGCTATACACCGCTAAGGAAAATGGCCGGAACTGCGTACGCGTCTGGCTTTAGCGGTCTAATGCCAAAACTGCAAAGCGCCTTTAAAGCGTGATGGGATAGAACACATTGGAAAAATCGACATAAATTTCCACGCTAGCGCCGCGGCGCCGGTCCTGGATGCGTTTGTCGACAATCTCCTGCGGCACCGGCAAACCATTCCGGCGCCGGTCATTTTTGACGTCACGCTGCTTATAAACTCGGACCAAAACCTCGCAGCCGTTAAACAACAAGCCGTTCAGATTCTTGATAGCGCGAATGCCGGCTTCATCGGAATTCACCGACACCAGGCCATGATGCTCCAGCTGATTGCTGCGCTTGTCCCGAATCACCATCACATCGACCGTTATTACTTGCTTGGCTTGATCTATTAAATCTTCACTGACCGCCATCGCCACGTAAAAATACAATTCGTTGGGCCGGGTCGGTGCCGGAATATTCCGAAAAAAAAGCAGCATAAAAAATCTAGCTAACAGTAGGCAGACAAAAATAAGCCGGAAGCCCTAAAAATAGCGCGTTTCCGGCGCGGATGCGTTTATACCGGACTTGGAAACGCCGAAAACCTAAGCCATGCAAACGCCGCTTAAGTGTAGGCTTAAATTTAATGGGCTTATGCATATCCGGATTTTTTTGTCTGCCTTGGGCTATGCCTGCCCCAAGTCCGCCAAAATCTTATCCCGCACCAACTGCCCGGACAATGCCACCATCGGCATACCACCGCCGGGATTGACACTACCACCAACGAAATACAAATTGGAAAGCTGATGGCTGCGCTGCGGCGCCTTAAAGCCCAGATTTTTCCAGCGGTCCGCCACCACGCCGTAAATCGAGCCCAGGTTGGAATAGTATTTGGCCTGAATATCCAGCGGCGTCCAGTATTCCTCGGTGACGATATGTTTGCGCAGATCGGTCAAGCCCATCCGCTCCAGTTTAGCCAATACCCGCTCGCGCAGCGCCCAATAATCGTCAGCGGTCAGGGGTTTGTCGGGGTTGATATGCGGGATGTGCGGCAGAATTTTGATGATCTCGCAGCCTTCCGGCGCCTGGCTCGGATCGGTTTTACATGGCGCGACTAGGTAAATAGTCGGATCGTCGGACAATTTGCCGCTACGAAACACTGCATCGAAATGCTCGCGCGGATGATCGGAATAAAAGAAATTGTGGTGCGCCAATTGCGGATACAGGCGATTCACGCCCAAATGCAACACCAAGCCAGAACAGGTGGGCTCGAAGCGCTGCATTTTTTTAAGTTCCGCCGGCGAACTTTGCAGTAGCTTATCCATTGCTGGAATCACTTCCATATTCGACACTACGATATCCGCCGCCAACACCTCACCGCCCTGCAGCTTAATCCCGGTCGCACGACCCGCTTGATATTGAATCTCCTCGACTTCGCTGTTCAAGCGGATCTTCACACCCAACTCCATCGCCAGTTTTTCCATGGCTTGCGCCAGACCGTACATGCCGCCCTTTACGTACCACAAGCCGTATTCGTATTGGATGTAGGGCATCAGATTCATCAAGGCCGGCGAATCGTAGGGCGAGGAACCGACATATTTAATGAAGTAATTGAGGATATCGACCAGTTTGGGATGAGAAATAAAGCGTCTCACCCCCTGATCCATCGAACGGAACACGTCGAAATTCAAGGCGCGAATAGGGCCGTAAAACTTCAGTAATTCCCAGAATGTATCCAGGCCCTTGGCAAAATAGCCGGCTTCGGTTTCGGTACCCAGCTTTCTGGAATAGGCCATGAAGCTAGCGAATTCGGCGGCAGTGTTCGGGCCCAGTTTGTCCAACTCACGGCGTTGGTTTTCCTGGTCCTCACATAAATCGATGGTGGTGCCGTCTTCAAAGAAATTGCGCCAGTGCGGTTCGACTTTTTCGATACCGACATAATCGGCCATTTTTTTACCGACCTTCGTAAACAGGGCCTCGAAGATATGCGGCATGGTCAGAATCGACGGCCCCAGATCAAACGTAAAGCCGTCTTTGGTCATGATGTTGAGTTTGCCACCGACCTTGTCGTTCTTCTCGACCATTTCCACCGCAAAGCCTTCGCTAGCCAGCGAAATCGCTGCAGACAAACCGCCCAGACCGGCGCCGATGACGACGACGCGTTTAGTATTGTTTTGTTTCATCAGTAGTCCCGTTTCCATGACAACAGTAATTTAAGATTTTGCCAGCGTTGCGTTAAATCGAAGGCTGAATATTCCCGAAAAGCTTGCAGCGCCGGCCAGTTGCGTTTGATTCGTTCTATTAGCGAACCTTCGCCATAGACAAAGTCCATATAGCCTTTAAAGTCCTGGTAGCGTTGCTCGGAATACGGAAACCAGTTCGGTTCCTTGGGCAAATGGCTGCGGCTGGTCATGCCGGCCACGGGGAAGGTAAAACTGCGTAAACCTTCCGCGCCGTGATAACGACCGAAACCGCTTTTTTTCACGCCGCCAAACGGCAGGCCTGGATGACCGATATTTTTGATCACATCATTGATCGCCCAATTGCCGACCTGCAGCTGGTCGGCAACGCGCTCGGCTTTAGCAATATCCTGGCTCCACACGCTGGCATTCAAGCCAAATTCGCTATCGTTGGCCAAACGGATTGCTTCCGCTTCATCGCTAAAGGTCATTACCGGCAGCAGTGGCCCGAAGCTTTCCTCACGCATCACCCGCATGCCGTGATGCACGTTCCACAGCACGACCGGCTTAAGGTAATTGCCCTGCCTTTCCAGTGGGCCGGAGGCTTGCGCGCCTTGGGCGATGGCGTCCTGATAGTGCGCTTCGACCGTTGCAAACTGCCGTTCGGTGGTCATCGCACCCAAGTCGCCTTGTGGGTCGTGGCCGACTCGCAGTTGCGATACACCTTGCTGCAACAAGCTTAAAAATTCATCGTGACATTGCTGTTGCACGTACAAACGCTCCACCGATACGCAAACTTGGCCGCTATTACAAAATGCACCGTACAAGGCCGCGTCGGCAGCGCGCTGCATTTGTGCGTCCTTGAACACCAGCATCGGGTCCTTGCCGCCCAATTCCAGTAATACCGGAATCGGATGCTGCGCGGCCCGTTGCATCACGGCTTTGCCGCCATTTAGACCGCCGGTGAAAAACACCAAATCCGGGCCGGCATCTATCAGCTGCGCACCGGTTTCGCCGTCACCGACCAGCCATTGCACCAAGCCTTCCGGTAAATCCATTTGTTTGAACAGATCAATAATTAGCTGGCCGACCGGCAAACTTAATTCGGAGGGTTTCAGGATCACCGCATTGCCGGCAAACAAAGCCGTCAGCATCGGCCCGACCGAGAGTTGAAACGGATAATTCCAGGGTGAGATGACCGCCACCACGCCAAATGGCCGACGTTCGATACCGGCGGTGGCGCCGGGAAACGCAAACGGCGAGGTAGGGATACCTCGATACGATAAGATGTTGGCGGCGTGTTTTTGGTAGTAGCGGGTCAAATCCAAAACGGGATATATCTCGCCCAGCAAGGCTTCTGTGTGGACCTTGCCGGTAGTCTGGCTGATTAACTCGCAAATCGAGTCCAGCTGGGCCATCAATAAGGGCACCAGCTTAGCTAAGATTTTGGCCCGCTCGGCAACCGGGCGCTTGGCCCAAATGTTCGCGGCAGCGCGAGCAGCAAGCATCTGCTGCTGTATCGACACCGCATCGCTAACCGGAAATTCGCCCAGCGCCCGGCCATCGACCGGCGAAACCGCCCGGATCTTCGTCATCGCTTAAGCCTTAGCTTTTTTTCAACCAAGCACTTTGCTGAATTTCCTTGAACTGAACCCGGTGCTTGCGGGAAATCAGATTCGAAGAAATCCGCGCGGACTCATAGATGGTGGGTAAACCGCTACCGGGATGGGTGCCGCCACCTACCAAATAGCAGTTATCGAGTTCTTCGAAACGATTGTGCGGCCGCCAATACAGCATCTGGCTGAACTTGTGCGACAAGCTGAAAGTCGCGCCCTTATAGACGTGTTCTTCGCTTTCCCAAGTGCCGGGGGTGATGATTTTTTCGCATTCGATATGTTCGCGAATATCGGTTAAGCCCAGACGAGCACCCAGGGTATCCAGCACTTGTTCGCGAACCTCCTGGCAATGGGCTTGCCAATCGACGCCACTGTCATTGTTGGGCATCGGCACTAACACATACAAAGCCGATTTGCCTGCTGGAGCTAGGCTAGCATCGGTAACCGAAGCGTTTTGCACGTAAAACGAGAAATCCTCAGTCAAGGTTTTATTACTGAAGATATTGTTGATATTGGTACGGTAATCCTTAGCAAACACGATGGTGTGGTGCGGCAAATCGTATTGCTTGTCCAGGCCCAGATAGAGCATGAACGTCGAGCAGGAATATTCGCGCTTTTCCAACTCTTGATGATCGTATTTCCGCAAGGTACCCGGTTCCAGCAAATGGGTCATGGCGTGGGCAAAATCGGCATTGACGATCACTTCATCGCCGCGTACTTCCTCGCCGTTTTGCAATCTCACCCCCTTGGTCGCGCCGTCTTCGACGATCAACGAGGCGATTTCGGCGTTGAGATGAATCTCGCCGCCGGACTCGGTCACCACCTGCGCCATCGCCGTGGCAATCTTATTCAAACCACCGGCGACGTGGTAAATACCGTATTCATGCTCCAGGTACGGCAACATGGTAAACAGTGCCGGACACTCCCAAGGCGACATGCCCAGATACTTGGACTGAAAGCAAAACGCCAGGCGCATTTTTTCCTTATCAAAATACTGACCCAGGTTGTTGAACACGCTTTTCGGAAACGCCAGCCAGGGTATAGCTTTGATCAGATCCAACGAGAAGAACGAAGACCAATTCGAGTAATCGCGGGTAATACACGGATACAAGCGATTAAAACGGCTGCGTTCGTTATCCATGAAGCGCTCATAGCCGGCGCTGCCTTCGTCGAATACTCGCTCCAGTTCCGCGCGCATGTTTTCCCTGTCCGAATAGACATTAATTTCGCGATCGTCATACAGCAAACGATACATAGGGCTGAGCGGCATGAACTGCATGTAGTCTTCGCTACGCCGGCCGCATAATTCAAACATCTCATCCAGTACGCCCTTCATCAATAAAAAGGTCGGGCCGGTATCGAAGGTAAAACCATCCATCGTAATGGCCCTATTGCGGCCGCCGACGTTGGCATGCTTATCAAATATGGATACTTTAAAGCCGCGATGACTTAGTAACATGCCGGCGCACAAGCCGCCGGGGCCGGCGCCAACGATGATGATATGTTTTGAATCTGCCATGATATGAGAGAGCGGTGCTTGCCGAGTCGTTTTATAAAAGCGCTAATGTAACAGCAAAATGTCAAAAAGCGACCTATTCGCCAACACCAAAATAAAATCCAAGCGCACAAGCACACGCTACGCAGGCCCGACAAATCCTGTTTAACCTAATGTTGGAACCGCCGAGAAATCAATGGCGATTCAGTTGCTCGGCTTTACGAACGCCGGTTATCGATTTGAGCCAGAGGGGCCGGAAGGATTGTTCTCGCCTCCAAAATGGATCATTTGGCGGAAGTTTTGCACGATATTCGTGCGAGCGCGGCATAATAGGCAGTATGAAAACACAGAAAAGACTAGAACCATTAATCGATAGCGGCTTGGTCGACGAGGTCATTGGCTCGTTGAAAAGCGGCAAAGAGGCGGCTGTCTATGTAGTGCGCTGCGGCGGAGAAATTTGCTGCGCCAAAGTTTACAAGGAGGCCGACCAGCGCAGTTTCAAGCAAAGCGTACTGTATCAAGAAGGCCGCAAAGTGCGAAATAGCCGTCGTGCCCGGGCGATGGAAAAAGGCAGCAGCTACGGCCGCAAAGAGCAGGAGTCGGCTTGGCAAAATGCCGAAGTAACAGCCCTATACCGCCTGGCGGATGCCGGCGTCCGAGTGCCAAAACCCTATAATTTCATCGACGGCGTCTTGCTGATGGAACTGGTCGCCGATGCCGACGGTCACCCTGCCCCCCGACTCAACGATCTGGAAATGCCGGCGGAGCTGGCCCGCGAATACCACGCTTTTCTGATCGGCCAGATCGTGCGCATGCTCTGCGACGGCCTGGTACATGGCGATTTGTCCGAATACAACGTGCTGGTCGGCGCCGACGGGCCGGTGATTATCGATTTACCGCAAGCCGTCGATGCCGCCGGCAATAACAACGCCCGAGCCATGCTGGAACGGGATGTCGCCAATATGGCCGCCTATTTCGGCCAGTTCGCACCAGAGTTATTGAAGACTAACTTTGGTAAGGAAATGTGGAAACTGTATCAAAGCGGCGACTTGCACCCTGAAACCAATTTGACCGGCCACTTCGAAGATAACGCCAAACCCGCCGACCTGCGTAGCGTGATCCGCGAGATAGACGCGGCCCGCGAAGAAAACGAGGCCAAGCAGCGTTTTTTACAGACTCCGTAATTCAACATCTCGAACAACCCAAAAAGAAAAAGCCGGTGTTACCCGGCTTTTTCTTACTGCTTGGAACCGCTAACGCTATCAGGCATAGGTATCGATCTTGCTGCCTTTTCTAGCGTCATTATCGCCATCAGCATCTTTCACCACAGCTTGTACGGGCGGTGTTGCGGCCTGCTGATTCGATGCGGGCTGTTTCGGTTGATTGGTGATAGGGAAATACGGCGTTGAACCCACTCCCGATACGGATGACATGGTATATCTCCTCTTGATTGAATAGTACCGGCCATGTTTCGGCTGGCATCCGGTTATCGACCGGTTTTACCAAAGCTTTAAAAGGCCGCGGCCAGCCAATTGAGCTCGCTGCCTTGCACATAAGCCCTCAGTCTTTCAAAAGCTGATCCCGTATCGGTAATTGCCGAATCCGCTGACCCGTGGCCGCAAAAATAGCGTTGCACAGGGCCGGTGCAATCGGCGGCACTCCCGGTTCGCCAACACCGCCCAAGGGTGTATCAAATTCTGCAGACGGCAATAGATGCACTTTGATTTCGCGCGGCGCGTCGTCGATGCGCGTGAGCTGGTACGCATGAAAATTGTCTTGCTGCACTGCGCCGTTTTTAAAGCTGATTTCGCCCAGCGTCGCCAAACTAACACCCATGATGCAAGCCCCCTCGATCTGCGCACGAATCCGCTCGGGATTGACTTGCGGACCGCAATCCACCGCCACATCGACTCTGGGGATGCTCAACTTGCCGGTCTCATCGACCGCTACTTCCACAACCACAGCGACATAGGTCACGAAACTATAATGCGCGGCCAAACCCAAGCCCTGCCCCTTGGCCAGCTGACGCCCCCAGCCGACCTCGCGGGTCACCGTTTCGATTACGCGGCGCAGACGGCCGGTATCGACGGGGTAAAGCGCGGGGGATTCGCCGTGGTTCCAGGTGTCATTTAAACTGGTCGGATCGATGCGCCGGGCGGGGCCGATTAAATCCAACAGAAAATCGCGATGATCGCGTCCGGCTGCCGCTGCCATTTCAGCCACAAACGACTGCACGGCAAACGCATGCGGAATATTGGACACCGAGCGAAACCAGCCGATACGAGTATGCGCCGCCGCCGGCGGGTTTTCGATGCGCAGGTTGTCGATTGCAAACGGCACGTTGATCACGCCCATGCCCAATTCCACTGGCATCTGTTGCTTGCTGTCCGGTCCGAATGTGGAGGAAATGCTAGGAGCAGCGGTTCTGTGCAGCCAGGCTACCGGCCTGCCCTGCGCATCCAAGCCTGCTTCCAAGCGCTCTAGTGACACCGTGTGGAAATAGGCATGATGCAGATCGTCTTCGCGGGTCCAGGTCACTTTCACCGGCTTGCCTCGCATAGCCTGCGATAACAATGCCGCTTCAATGACGTAGTCGGGTTTGGATTTACGCCCGAAACCGCCACCCAACAGCGTGACATTGACGGTCACCTTGTCTTCCGGCAATTTCAGCCATTTAGCGACTTTATCCCGGGTTAATTGCGGCGCCTGGGTACACGTCCAGATTTCGCAATGTCCCTTGACGATGCGGGCCGTCGCCGCCGGCGGTTCCATCGGTGCTTGCGCCAGATGCGGCAAATAATATTCCGCTTCCAGGCGCTTGGCTGCGCCTTGCAATGCGGCATCGACATCGCCTTGTTGGCGCACCACTTTACCTGGCTGGCGGACGGCGGCTTCCAGTTCGGCTTTGTAGGCTAGCGAATCGTAGCCGGCGTGTTCCCCATTGTCCCACTCGATTTTTAACGCATTTCGGCCCTGGATCGCCGCCCAGGTGTTGCTTGCAATCACCGCGATACCACCCAACGGATTGAATTCGGCGGGAAGCGGACTGCTAGGCAATTCGACAACTTTTATGACTCCCGGCACTTTAAGCGCGGCACTAGCGTCATATTTTGAAAGCTTGCCGCCCAAGACCGGCGGCCGCGCCACGACGGCGTAAAGCAGACCTTTCAGTTGGGTATCGATGCCATACATAGCGCGTCCGGAAACAATATCCGGGCCGTCGTAAACGCCTTGCCGGCCTTTGCCGATGTAACGAAATTCCGTCGAATTCTTCAAACGCAAGCTGTCGCGGTCTGGCACCGGCAACTTTGCCGCCGCTTTGGCTAACTCGCCGTAGCCCAAGGTTTTGCCGCTGGCGATGTGCAGTATATGGTGTTGCTCGGCGCGGACTTCCGTTATCGGCACGCGCCAGCGCGCTGCGGCGGCAGCTTCCAGCATTTGTCTGGCAGCCGCCCCGACTCGTCGCATCGGCATGAAAAAGTGGCGCATGCTGCGCGAACCGTCGGTGTCTTGATTGCCGAAACGCTTTTCGTCACCAGGCGCTTGCACAACATGTACCCTGGACCAATCGGCTTCCAGCTCATCGGCCACCACCATCGGCAAACTGGTACGTACCCCCTGCCCCATCTCGGAACGGTGGCAGATGATGCTTACCGCACCATCGGCGGCGATGGCCACAAAAACCAAAGGATTATCGACCCAACCGTGCGGCATCGCATCGGCACCGAACTTGCCGGCAGCAGCTGGCGCGGCGGCTTCGTCCGCTCTGAGCAAAGTAGGCAGGCCAATGGCCAACACAAAGCCGCTCAAGGCGAACTGCTTGATAAAGGTCCGGCGGCTGATGTTGTCGATCAAATACCCGTCGTCGGTATCGCTTTGCTCGATATCGGCTTGCAGAAATTCTGCTGAGTTTTTCATGATTGCACCTCCGGCAAACCGGCGGCCTGCTTGATCGCGGCGCGAATCCGCGGATAGGTACCGCAACGGCATAGATTGCCGCTCATGGCTTTATCGATATCGGCATCGCTGGGTTGCGGAAGCTTTTTGAGTAAGGCCGTAGCCGCCAAGACTTGTCCGGCCTGGCAATAGCCGCATTGTGGCACCCCTAAATTCAACCACGCGTCCTGGACTTTTTTACCGGTCTCGTCCTGCTCTATAGCTTCGATAGTGACGATTTTTTTGCCCGCCGCAGCCGAAATAGGCGTGACACAGGCGCGGGTCGGTTCGCCATCCACATGTACCGTGCAGGCGCCGCACAACGCCATCCCGCAACCGTACTTCGTGCCGGTCAGTCCTAATTGGTCGCGCAGCGCCCAAAGCAGTGGCGTGTCAGCGGGCAGATTTATCTTGCGGCTTTTACCGTTGATATTAAGCGTTGTCATGAGATTTCTCGCGTCAGTCGGCGGTTAATAACGGCGCCGGCACATCCATCAACAACTTCGGCGCGATAGTTCGCAGCATGGTACACGGGCAGGATTGGGCAGTAAAGGCACTTGGTTTGGGAATAATCTAAAACGCAGGATGAGCATTCGCTTCAGTTATTTTGGAACGTAGACAATACCAGGAATGATACTGATGACGGGCCTCTAGCTATCTCCCGACCTAGAGGCTTGCGTCACCAGCACCACCCATGATTTGCGCTAATCTCCGGCAAGCTTGCAAGGCAACAAGTCAGAAAATTAGTTTTACTACATATGGAAAATATGAGGCTGCCGACTATCTTGTCTGATTGCTCTCACGGAAAAAATTGAATTTTTCACCACCGGCAACCTCATGATAAGCAGGTTACCGCAGGTAATTCGATAGTCAAGGTGACTTGGAAACAGAATTTATCAAAGATGGAAATCTTTATGGCTATTTGCAAAAGCCCGGGTTTTGCCGTTTCTGCGAATGGGGTTTATTGATTAAAGCACCACTGCTCAGACAACTTTCGATTTCGCATACAGCGCCGCGCCGACAATACCGGCCTGGTTTAAAAAAGCCGCCGGCTTCACCGGGGTTTTTATGGCTATCTGCTCTTTGAATTTATCGAATTTTTTACTCGCGCCACCGCCCAAAATGATCAGATCGGGCCAAAACAGTTTTTCCATCGTATTCAAATAAATGTTGAAGCGATTGCCCCAAGCTTTCCAACCCAAATCTTGCAATTTACGGGCGGCATCGGATGCGAAGCGCTCGGCCTCCAGACCGTTTTCCAGATACACATGACCCAGTTCCGTATTGGGTAGCAAATTGCCATCGGTAAACAGCGCGGTCCCCAGGCCGGTGCCGATGGTAATCAACAAGACTACACCCACTTGGCCCGCACCCTCGCCAAAATGCATTTCCGCGATACCGGCGGCGTCTGCATCGTTTAAGTTGTGACACTCGCAGTTGGTGGCTTCAGAAAACAATTTATCGATATTGGTGCCGATAAAGGCCTTGGAAATATTCGCCGCCGTGCGCACCACGCCCTGTTGAATCGCTGCCGGAAAACCGCAACCAATGGGCCCCGTCCAGCCAAAATGCAATACCAATTGCGCCAGCACCGCTGCTACCGCCTCCGGTGTTGCGGGTTGCGGCGTATCGATTCTATGCCGTTCGGAAACCAGTTCGCCCGTCAAGGTATCAACAATCGCACCTTTAATACCCGAACCGCCAATATCCACACCGAGAATTTGCATAAAATGTCCTGAAAGTTTGCCATGCAGATTGGACATTCTAGGCGAAGAGCGGCTAAGGGCTTAGAAAAATTTCCGTCACCGTGATCGACAAACAGGGGTTACAGCGGTGCGGAGAACTTGATCAATCAAGTAACGGTGGTCAATTATTAGCCAATTTGCGAGCGCCTGCTTGAATACAGCGACTTGCGCTTACTTTTATCAGCATACCAACAAACTTATCCACAGTTTTTGTGGAAAACCACGATCATCGGCGACAACACTAACATGCGAAAACTGTCGCCAAAGCAATTACCGGATTATGTGCCCGGATTTCTGTTATAAATGGCGCACAACAATAAAGATAACCAGGAGTACCAAATGATCACAGTGACAATTTACCTTTTAACCATGTTTTTTGCCGGCTACGCGATTTACCACGTCCGGAGCAAATAGCCCGTCATGTAGATAAAAAAAGCCTCTACCGAATACAACGATAGAGGCTATAGAGTGTGCAGTGCCGGAGTCACTGCTTACGAGGGAGGTCACACATAAAACATAAAGCACTAGCGGGTCCAACAAAAAGCAAAATACTGGAAATAGTCGCAGCAGCGAACGACAACGTAGATATAACAAACTCACCCATCGAAAAGTTCCAAATACCGGTAGCAAACTGAATACCGGCAATACTGTCTTTCCTAAGAGTACCTGGAACGTACATCTGATCCGCCTCAACCGTTTGCAGTCAATTTAAAGTACGACTTCACTATAATCCCCTGTCGAAAATTTACAATTAGCCATTTAAGTTATTCATAATTCCCTTTTAATAAACAATATAACGGGAACTATTGCTGGAATCGCCTATCCACATCGTTTTCACCACTGCCGCCCAGAAAGGGAAAATGTGACGTGATCACCCTACTTTTTTAGCATTCGCGTCCTTGCTTCCACCACATCTGCTGGTAGATTGCGGAGTGTTAAGTTTTTGATTCCTGACACACGTTCCGTCCTCAGAGGGGTGCTCCATAGCCCGCAATCCCCTTCGACGCGAGTATCTCGCCGACTGCGCGAGCCCCGCATCGCGAGGGGTTTTTTTTGCGGAATCCGAAGCTAGGGAATACGCAAACATTGTGAAATTATCAAGCAAACCAATACAGACTTGCAGGGCTATTAAGCCGCCAGTCCCAGCGACAAGCCCGCTAGCACCACTTCCAAGAACCGCCCAATGAATAACGAATACGAATTCACTCTGCTTTACGATGGCCGCTGCCCGATTTGCCGGAAGGAAGTGACCTGGTTACAGTCGCGAAACAAGCAAAACAAACTGGCTTTACAAGATATTCATGACGAGGGTTTTAACCCGGAGCAATATGGCAAATCGCTGGACGAATTGATGGCGGAAATCCATGGTGTCTGCGCTGATGGCCGCCTGATCAAGGGGATGCCGGTGTTTTACGCTGCTTACAGCGCTGTCGGCTTGGGATGGCTGATGGCTCCCACCCGCTGGCCCCTGCTAAAACCGCTGTTTGACCGTCTGTATGCATGGTTTGCCCGGCACCGTTTACGTTTCGGTACCTTGTTAGGTACCAAACGCTGCCAAGATGCAAGTTGCAGCATTCGCTCCGGACATGAAAAAACATGACCCTCTTTGACGAGACTCGTTTATATGAAAAACCCCTTAGCCCTACTCGGCAGCCTGATTTTGACCGGATGCACGGTAATGGGCATTAGAAGCAGTGCCGAACCGCAATACCAATTGCTCTCCGAACGTGGAGACGTGCAAATCAGGCAGTATCCGCCCTTATTAATCGCCGAAACCGTCATTGACGCCGATTACGCGCAAGCCGGCAATATCGGTTTCAATCGCTTGGCCGGCTATATTTTTGGCGGCAATCAGCAAAAACAGCAGATGGCCATGACCGCCCCGGTGTTTCGCGAAAATGCCGGCGAACAAATCGCGATGACCGCGCCTGTGTTGCAGCAGGCAGTCGACAATAAATGGACGATGGCTTTCGTGATGCCGGCGGGCTATAGTCTGGAGACCTTACCGACTCCAATCGATCCCCAAGTGACTATCAAAGTCTTACCCGCGAAAAAAGTCGCGGTGTTGCGCTATTCCGGCAGTCTTAACCTGGAAAAAATTAACGAAAAAAGCCAACTATTGCTGGCCTGGATCGAACAACAGCAGCTCACACCCCTATCTGCCCCGCGTTCGGCGGCATACGATCCGCCTTGGACTTTACCCGCCTTGCGCCGCAACGAAATCCATGTAGACATCGAATAAGGCATTCCGGTGACACATTTGTTAGTGGTGGCGCATGGCAGCCATCGGGAGGATTCCAACCTTGAGATTCGCAAGATGGTAGCTCAATTGCGTCTGGCGACTACCCGCTTCGCGGCAATAGACTGTGCTTTTCTGGAGATCGCCGAACCGACTATAGAGCAAGGCTTACGCCAACAAATAGCCCATGGCGCGCGGCAGATTGTCGTGATGCCTTATTTCCTGTCAGCGGGACGCCACGTCAGCATCGATGTTCCCGAACACGTGCAAAGGATTCGCGACACACATCCGCAAATCGACATACGTATTGCCAACCATTTGGGCGCCGCGGAAAAAATCGGCGGCATAGTACTCGATCTGGCCAATTTGGCTATTTGAACACGGCTTTTGCGCATCAATTTCACTGCCGCGAGCAGCCGTTAAATCAGGCTAACGCGGGTTTCCTAACCTTAAACCGGTAACCGTGATAGACTGCCGACTGAAAGTTCATCTTCAATATGTAATTCCCTTAGTCCCCGGGCGGACATCGCGACAGCAGTACTGCCGAACACAGATTTCTCCCCTTATTTTCCCCATTGAGACCTTAATGCCATTTTCCAATCTCGGTTTATCCGAGGCTTTAATAAAAGCTATTGCCGATTCCGGCTACACCACCCCTACCCCCATTCAAAGTAAAGCCATACCCGCCGTGTTAACCGGGCGCGATTTACTTGCCGCCGCGCAAACCGGCACCGGCAAAACCGCCGGCTTTACCTTGCCGATCTTGCACCGTTTGGCGCAAACCGACTATGGCCGCAATCGGCCCGTGCGCGCACTGATCTTGACGCCCACACGAGAGTTGGCCGCGCAAGTTGCCGAATCCGTTGCCAAATACGGCGCGCATCAACAACCGCGCTTAAAATCCGAAGTCGTATTCGGCGGCGTGAAGATCAATCCACAAATGATGCGCTTGCGCGGCGGCGTGGACATTCTGACCGCAACGCCGGGTCGTCTGCTGGATTTGGTCAGTCAAAACGCCGTAAAACTGGATAAAGTGGAAATGTTGGTGCTGGACGAAGCTGACCGCATGTTGGACATGGGCTTTATCAAAGACATTCGCAAAATCCTGGCCATGCTGCCGAAAAAACGCCAAAACCTGTTGTTTTCCGCGACTTTTTCCGCCGATATTCGCAAGTTAACCGGCGATTTGCTGGTTAATCCGGTCAAAATTGAAGTGGCCGTCGAAAACGCTGCCGCCGACCTGATCGATCAACGGGTTTATACCGTCAGTAAAACCGCGAAAACCGCCTTGTTGACCCATCTGGTGAAAACTAAAGACTGGCAGCAAGTATTGGTGTTTACCAGTACCAAGCACGGCGCCAACAAACTCACCGAAAAACTGAACATCGCCAATATCAAGGCTGCCGCGATTCACGGCAATAAAAGCCAGGGCGCCAGAACCAGCGCTTTGGCCGATTTCAAAGCCGGTGACATTCGCGTGTTGGTCGCGACCGACGTGGCAGCACGCGGCATCGATATTGCCCAATTGCCGCATGTGGTTAATTTTGAATTACCGCGCTCGTCCGCCGATTATGTACACCGCATCGGCAGAACCGGCCGCGCCGGACAAAACGGCCAGGCGGTTTCGCTGGTATCGCAAGACGAATATCAGGCCTTGCGCTTAGTTGAAAAATTAATAGGCCTGCAAATACCCCGCGAGCAGGTAGACGGCTTCGCAGCCGCTTAAATGACCGTCAATTCATGCCCACCGCACCATCACAGATTGGTGTTGGTGAGCGTGCAAACCTAGGACGCTTCGCCGTGACGTCAGTAGATTTACGGACAAAACGGCGAGACACAGTTGGACTCTATTTCATCGCAGTAAAATTTTACCCGCTCTTGCTTGTCGGCTTTTCGCTGGTAGATTCTCCCTCGCAGTGTATTAGTTTCAATATTTCCTAGTTTGTGCTCCCGTAGATTCGATTAAAGCAATAGAGCGCATCGTTGCTGAATCTGCGGGAGCATCTTTTATCCCTAATCAATGCATCACAGAGGTTTATTATGCCCTTCGCTCACCAACCACCACCGCCTCGTCCCGGCTGGAATTATCAAAGCTATTTTTTAACTCAGTTAAATAAACAAAAGCAGACCAAGGAAGCTAAGCCTGCTTAATGGCTGTTTAAAATTTTAGCGCGCACGGGTCACCGTCATTTGCGCGCTGGCAAACTTGCCGCGAAAACTCAAAGGAAAATTGGCAATGCTATTGCCACCGAGCAAGTCGCCGATAATGCTAGCTCTAGCTGTAAAGAAAGACACAGTAGAGCTAAAGTCGAAATAAATTTGCTCGATATTGGTTGCCATCTTCACTTCGCCTTTCTTGGAATAAGACCACCAATTTGCCAGAAACGGACTGGCTATCTCCGGCTCGGCAACATTGCCATGTAAAAACCAAGTGACAGCATCAGGAGCATCGGGAGAAACCGCTGCGTAAAACTCGTTTGTTGCGCTTGTCGGCGTCACTTCATAGGTCAAATTGCCGTCCCATTGTGCAGGCATGCCTTGTTTACGCAAACCGTTAACCAAGGCCGGCACGTTGCTCGCATAAGTCAGGGTGTAATTATTGATGGCGGTATTGGGATCGGTTCCGGTACCGTCCGGCGAATACAACATGACGCCAAGGTGGGCGACCGTACCGGCTTGGGCTGGGCGATTATTCACTGCCACACCTTGGCAATGGGCAATGCGCACCACCAATTTTGCTCCGGCGTCATCCACGACAAGTTGGTACTGGCTAGGCACCAGAGCCCGCGCTTTACTCTCAGGGACCGGGGCAACCCCGACAAACTCGGTGCAATCCGTAAAAGCGACGTTAAGTCCCCTACTAGCCTCCGATTCGTCAGCCTGCACCTGACAAGCCGCTGTTGCCAGCAAAGTAGGAATAATCCAGCCGATAGTGCGTTTCATACTGACCTCCAAAAGGGATTAATTGCGACAGTAAAGTCGCTTGCAAACTATTGCATTCACATTTAAAAGTAAAGCTGCCGCCGCAGATTGCGCACCGGCTTCTAGGGAAAACACACCGTGCGTGTTATAGGTATTTGAGCCAGCGCCAATGCGGCTTGCGGGCTTTTAAGGTTTCAAAACTTTGGCAGATGGGATACAGCGTTAGCACCACAAACAGCCAAATGCCATAAACCACCGGCAAACCATAACCGTAGTCTTGCGGTAATTCCAGCGACCAAATACCGCCGCCGATTATTGCCGCCACCGGTCCGTCCGTGATTGCCGCCATCAATACTGCCAGACCATGAATCAGGTACAAGTGCAGCAGATAAAAGAACAGCGGGGTCCTGCCGAATACTTGTAAAAAACCGAAGCGTTCCGCTGCCTTGCCCTCGGCCAGCGCCAAGATCAGCAACGCCGGCCCCAAGGTCATTAACAGATACAACAAGGACGGCGGGTATTTGTGGCAGTTGATAAACGACAATACGGTAAACACCGGGTCCGGATAGTTTTGCCAAGGCTTGGGGTCGCCGTACAGGTTGCTGAAACGAAGTACCAAGAATGCGCCTATCAATGTTAGGCCCAAGGTAAAAAGCCTACGCCGCGTGCGCCAGACGTCGTTAGTCAATAACTTTCCAAATCCGAAGCCAACCGCCATCACGCCTATCCAAGGAATCAGCGGGTAATAGGGATTAAGTAGCCAGCCGTCGCCGAACGGCACATCGTCCCCAGTGTGTAGCACCGCCCACCAAGGCCCGAAACTTCCCAAGTCGACAGGCTTGAGTGCATCGAAAGCGTTATGCCCCACTATCATGGTCGCACCCAACGCCACACACCAACCCAACGGCAACTTTGCCAGCCCGGCCAGCGCGATCATCGACCAGGCAATCGCCCACAACACGCCGCCATCGATGTGCCGCAGATCGGCGCGAAAATTCCACGACCAGGCTTCCACGGTGCAGGTCAAAACCAGCAGCAACAGACCACGCTCCAGCAAAAACCGGCTCAACGGCGCATCCGCCCCCCGGCGACGCTGCCACAGATATGCGCTGGTGCCGGCCAAAAACACGAACACCGGCGCGCAGAAATGCGTGATCCAGCGGGTCAGGAACAAGGCTACTGAAGTCTTATCCAGATCGGTAGGGCTGAAATGACTGGCACTGAAAAAATCGCGGGTATGATCCAGTGTCATCAACACTATGACCAAGCCGCGCAAGATGTCGATAGACGCTAAGCGTCTGGAAGATGAAACGGTATCCAAGGTAATTTGCCCCGCATGATTGGCTATCGAAGACACCGAGGGTAAGATTGATGAACAAAAAACTCAAGGGGAGACTGCCATGAGCGAATGCCGGATCGCTTGCGATTTGCACGACTATATCGAAATTGCCTGTCTGTACGGCTATCAGGTTAGATTGACATTAAAAGACAAAAGAATCGTCGAGGGTCGGGCATTAAATGTAGTGGCCGAAGAAAGACACGAATTTCTATTGTTGGAGCATAGCCCCACTGGGAAAATCGCGCTGGATCAACTGGCAAAACTGCAAGTACTGACGCCGAACGCACGCTTTACCAAGGTGATTTTCTAAAGCTATCTAACAGCACTGGTTATACTGGCCGCCTTTATCCGCAAAATCATAATCCTTGTTCGATGTTAGAAATATATTAAGATAGCGCCGATGTAGCCGGCATCAATAACCTTTGCCCAGCTTTACCCTTGGCGGGCGTTACCACCAATCCATCGATTATGGCGACCGGCGGAATCGGTCTACATGAACTGTTACCGATACTGACAGATATCATCGGCCCAGAAGCGCGGTTTCATGTACAAGTGCTTAGTAACTCGGTTGACGGTATCATCGCGGAAGCGCACAAACTCCACGAGTTACCGTTCGACATCATTGTCAAAATACCTGCGCATACTGCTGGTTTAAGTGCTATCAAACAACTGAAAAAAGATAATATCCCGCTATTGGCTACTGCGATTTATAACGTGCAGCAAGGCATGCTTGCGGCGCTGCATGGCGCCGATTACCTGGCGCCCTATCTCAACCGCATCGACAATCAAGGCTTTGACGGGATTGCTGTAGTCAGCGATTTGCAAGCCTTAATCGACCGCTACCAATTGCCCAGCAAACTTTTGGTTGCCAGCTTCAAAAACGTCAATCAGGTTTTGCAGGTGTTAAAACTCGGCGTGGGCGCGGTAACCTTGCCGCTGGACATTGCCCAGCAAATCTTGACCACTCCAGCTACCGACACTGCCGTTGCGAAATTCAGCCACGACTGGCAAGCGGCATTTGCCGATAAACTGTCTTTTGAAAGCTAAAGAGGAATGACGAGGAAATTTAGGGAACTCGGTAAACAACTTCGCCCTTCCCCCGATACCCCAAATTACAAAGCTTTGGCAAGCTTTTCGCGTCAATTGTTGTCATAACAGGGTACAATTAGACTAACATTATATTGCTTAGCTTTGCGGCCTGTCTTAACCGTAAAGCATACGATAAACACCCAATTCGAACCCTATTCGTGTAACCATGACAACTCAATCGCACGCCCTGAAAGATTCGCGCCATAGGTATGCTCGGTTAGCGTTGGCGGCCTGTATTTATTATGCTGGAACAGAGCAGGTGTGGAGCGCAGATATGCCCGCTACAGTGCAGGAAACCAGTCTGCCTTCGATAAATAGCGTTTCCGAAATCGTTAATCCTATTCCTGCCGACAACCCAATTGGCGCCATTCTGCTTAGTAAACGACATCCGCTGTTGTTACGCGCCGATTTTAGCCGCGTTAGCGAGCTTGTTAGCCAAATCTATCTTAATACTCAATTTCAACCGATCTGGTTTACGGCAAATCGCTCGGAAAAAAACTTTAACGATTTGTTGAGCATATTAAACAATGCATCCAACGATGCGTTGAATCCTGCCAATTATGACGTTGACCGCCTGAAACAACTGATCAGTGGCCCGAATCCTGATAACGCTGCCGTTGCGGGTTACGATGTGGCTTTGACCGTGTCCTTAGTACGTTATCTGCACGATTTGCGGCAAGGCCAAGTAGATCCGCGCGATGTTGAGTATCCGGTACACATCGCTCCCAAACCCGCTTTGGATTTGGCCGGCTTGTTGAAACAACACTTGGCATCGCAAACGTTGACCGAGGTAGTCGGTCAATTTGAGCCTAAAACTAAGCAATACCAACAACTCAAACAAATTTTCACGCGTTTGCAGCAGTTGGGAAATCAAACGGGGCCTCAGGAATTCAAGCCCGGCAAAATGCTACGTCCAGGCGATAAGCATCCTCATATCGTGCATTTGCGCCAACGACTGCGGGACATGGGCTTACTGGACAATAGTGCCGCCGATAGTAAAACTTACGACAGCGATTTGGTTGCCGCCGTCAAAAAAATTCAGCAACAACAAGGATTAACAGCAGATGGCGTGATTGGCTCGGCCACTGCCGCCTTATTCAATCAATCTTCGAGCGAAAAAATCGCCCAGATCGCGCTGGCCATGGAGCGCGCGCGCTGGATTCCGGATACCACCGACGGGCCGATGATTGTGGTTAATATCCCGGCATTTGAGTTGTGGGCGTTTAATTCAGTTGACGACCCTAACCCGCTGAACATGAAAGTAGTAGTAGGCAAGTCCCAGAGCAACCAAACGCCGGTACTTTGGGAAGAAATGAAATATCTGGAATTTATGCCGTATTGGAACATTCCAAAAACTATTTATGAAAAAGAAATACTGCCAAAAGCAGCAAATAACCAAGGCTATTTAGCCAGCCAGGAAATAGAGCTGGTAAGACACCAAAACAGTGAAGAGAAAGGCGGCGGCAGCTATTTGCGCGCGCGGCAGCGCCCGGGCAAGAAAAATCCGTTAGGACGGGTTAAGTTCGTATTTCCAAATACGGCGGACGTATATTTACACGACACCCCCGGCCATGCCGCATTTAACCGCCCACGCCGCGATTTAAGCCACGGCTGTGTGCGGGTATCGGCGCCGGAACAATTAGCCCAATTCGTCCTGGGCGATCAGGCCGGCTGGGACAAAGAAACCATCAAGCAAGCAATGTCGGCCCCTAAAACCCGCCACGTGACGCTAAAACGCGCCGTACCGGTACTGTTTTATTACGGCACGACATTTGTCGATCATCAAAACCAGTTACGTTTTTACCCGGACGTTTACGGCCAGGACGAACAACTGAAAAAGGCCCTGGACAAAATCCATGCTCCAACTACAGCTAGTTCGACAGCGAATAATCAATTGGTGATGAGTAAAAGCCCAGACGTCGGCGCCAATCCATAAGCGGCAAAATCGAGCAGACATAAAAAAAGCGCCGCAAATGGCGCTTTTTTTATGAGCGAACGACTCTATAACTTCCAGGTTCTGAAGGTTCCGGTATCCAGGTGGATGAAGTTTGACTCGGGGTAATATCCTACTCCACCCCGGTGCATGGCCAGCGCCGCACTATGAATACGCCGAAGATCAAAACGCTCGATGCGAATATCCACAGCCCGGCCATGCATGTGAAAACTGTTATTGGCAACACCGGAATTCTCGGCATGCAATTTAGCGTTGGTCAATGGCGAACGATAACCGCAGATAACATCAAACGGTTGATTTAAACCCAAGATTTGTTTCAAATCGTGCAACTGATCCAGTAATTCCGGATCGATAGGATGTACATCGTCGGTGCGATAATCGCGCAACAAAAAGCTGATTTCATCCAACGCATCAGTAAGATAACGGCCTCTTTCAAAATACGTCAGACTTAATTTGTCCCCAGTATGCGGATTTTGAAACGCCAACGCCCGATGTGTCGCCAAGCGACCGTGATCAGCCAAGAACAACGAATCTTGGCTAGATTCCATGAATGGTTCTCTTGGCGCCGGCTGAATAATAGAATGTACTCTACCGCCCTGATTACCATGACGATTGGCATGGTATGACGCCGTGTTTACGTGTTGCTTTTTGCCTGTGTAAATATCTCGCACGCGAGACTCATGCAGGGAGTGGCGTTCCGCATGGGCGGTATGCAGGTGCCCATGCTCGCCGACAACAGATTTAAGGTTGTTTCCGCCAGCGCTTTTGCTTAGTTTGGCAGGTTGACGAACAGCCTTGGTCGCCTGAATGACTCCATGTTTAGGCAAACGCACTGCGCTCCTTGCCGACTTCGCCAATCGATGGTTTTTATCCGCTTTTACCGCTACGCTTTTCGCAGCATGCACTACGCCGGGCATCGCAATAGATAAAACCGCACCAACAGCCAGACGCCCAAAGAAACTGCGTCGAGACAGCTCTACGTCGTCTTGCTTATTGTCTTGATTTTCTAAATTATGTCTCAGCATCCATAATCTCCTGATTAAACATCATTCGGATAGTGATGATTCCGAAGGCTAATGCCTATCGGTGTTTTGTAATTATAGCACTCTGTCACATTTCAAATTTGCTTTTGCCGACATTTTGCCACAAGGATTGCTTACACAGGAGAAGCTTGCAGACATTCAACCCACACCAAACTGCCACTCAATTCAGCTTGAAACCTCACTTTCTCCGCTTACTATTCGCGCTTTTAGAATTTTCCGGACAGCAATAAAAGCACCAGAAATAGCCTGACAACTGCGGACAAACCCAAACAATGTCACCGTTTTGATATGCGAAGCCTGCCAAGCCGCGCCCTATCGAAATAATCAGTTGCTGTCCGCAAAGTACTGTAAAAGCTGACTTGAAAATTAAGCCGCTAAAACTTGCGAGGGACAAACTACCCCCATAAAACGAAAACACCAGCTTTGTGACTCAGGCTGTTTTCTCGCCATTTTTTTAATAAAAACACAAAATATTTTTTACTACGAA
This sequence comes from Methylomonas sp. 2F7, assembly GCF_057126975.1. NCBI lineage: Bacteria > Pseudomonadati > Pseudomonadota > Gammaproteobacteria > Methylococcales > Methylococcaceae > Methylomonas > Methylomonas sp. 2F7. Next base: position 1,092,121 of record NZ_CP195203.1, on the reverse strand, counting down.
CCGCGTATCACAGAAGCATTTTGCTAGAAAGCGTATGGTATCTCGACTGCAAATCATTGGAGAACGACATGGAAAAGCTCATTAAACCCCAAAATCAACTGACGCTGTCTCAGCAGCTCTGTCATTCCTTTTTTTCCCAAAAAGGCTACGACCCCTTCATAAACTTTCATTCGCACGATGGCTGCGCCATGTACGACTCTTATTTACGCCACCAAAGGAGTTTTGCATCCGGGATAACAGGTCAAAACTGCCAAATCAGCTTTGTGAGCAAATTTACCAAACTGGAGTAATACTCAACGGCGGACCTAAAAGCCGCAACCGATTACTCAAACCCGAGAAACATCACTGTCAAAAAACGGCCTGCGCCAGAGCCAATGGGCTTGCCAATATCGACATCTATTTAAAATCAATAACTTGCTTGGCGCAAACCATTTCATCAACACACCTGAATAAGGGCGTCACACATTTCTGATACTCGGATTTTTTATCGCCCGTTGCCCGCATCCGCTTGGGCAGTAGCAACCTACCCTTCTCTACGTTATATTCATCGGTAAAAGCGATAGACGCTAACCTTTGATGCTACCCAATTTACTTGTGACTACTCTATTTCAGATCCCGGAAAATCATCCGCAACGGTTTATCTTGCACAACGAAGTCCATGCTAGGGCCTCGTCTATTCTCAGCTTGCCGGTCAGGGCCAGTTACCTGGCATTATCGCTAACAAGCGACGAGAAAATGCAAGAACGTCGGCATTTGAAAGCACTCTGCGAACGGTTTGGAACTGCACCGCCCGACCTGGATGCGGACCACTTTAGCGCCAGCTTCGATGCGTTTCAGATGAGTTGGGAGCAACACGGCGAATTCAGTACCTACAGCTTTTATGCCTACGACACCGCCGCGGAGCCGTTTGCAGACCCTGCTTTAAAAAAAGTCCCAGTCGATTGGTTATCGCAGATCAGCGGAAAAGTGATCGTTGCCGCTCATGCCAGCGTCGTCTCAGCAGCAGACGTTAATTACCAAGACGAAATGGATTTATCGCCACTAACCACCTACTTTGCCGGCAACCCGATCGTCGGCTCAAAAGTAACTGGCGGCGCGGCAGCCGTATTTACCGATTTTCGGATTCATGTCGATGGCTTTAGCCGATTTTTGGTGGTCAATCAAAACTTGAGAACCGCGCAGGCCGGACGCTTATTGCATCGTTTGTTCGATATCGAAGTTTACCGCGTGATGGCGCTGTTAGCGTTCCCTATCGCGCGTAAACTTTATCCGGAATTAAAAAAGGCTGATCGGCAGCTGTATACCATCACTAATTCGATGACCCAACCGGATAACGATGACGCCAAACTACTGGATGAGTTAACGGCGTTGGCGGCTGAAGTGGAGAACCATATTTCCACCCATCAATTTCGCTTTGCCGCAGCCAGCGCTTACTACCAATTGGTCGGCCAACGCCTGGAAGACTTGCGCGAAGTGCGGATTCAGGGCATTCAAACCTTGGGCGAATTTATGAAACGGCGTTTGGAACCGGCGATGCATACCTGCAATTCCGTATCGCACCGTTTTACTCTAGTCTCCGAACGCGTGAGCAATGCCAGCCAGTTGTTACGCACCAAAGTCGACATTATTATCGAGCGGCAAAACCAGGGCTTGCTATCGTCCATGGCCCTGCGGGCAAAAATGCAGTTGCGCATGCAACAAATGGTGGAAGGCATTTCGATGGTAGCCATCACCTATTATGCTGCGAGCCTAATCGGCAAAATCGCCGAAGCATTGCACAGCTTAGGATGGCATGTGGACGCCGAGTTGGTGGAAGGCGCATCGATTCCATTTATTTTGGTCATCATCGGCATAAGCACTAAACGAATTCATAAGATCATTGCGAATACGACAGAATGAATACCATCCCATCATGCTGCGCGCCGTAAACCAGCCAAATATTGAACAGGGCAAAAATGACATTTATTTATGAATATCATGCAATTAGGTAACCTTGAGAATTGACTGACTAAGCCCGACCAGACATCTTTAAGGTAATCCGAACAATCCCCTCCAAATCTTCGTGGTTTTTTGTGCGCAGAGCATCGGCTACAATCGCCGGGCTTTCTTTAAACCGTGATTACAATTCGAGGAATCAATCCATGGCAGAGTATAGAAAATACAAATGCAAAACCTGCGGCCACATTTACGACGAGCAATTGGGCGATCCACGCAACGGCGTCGCACCTGGTACTCGCTGGGAAGACGTACCTGAAGATTGGGGCTGCCCTAAATGCGGCGCGGTAAAATCCATGTTTACTCTGGTACGCTAACAAGCGTCTAGTGCAGTAAATAAAAAGGGCGCAATTTGCGCCCTTTTTCGTCTGATTAATCTAATCGACACTAAGCAAGTTTGTCCTTTATAAAACTGACTAGATTGCCGAACGCAACATTTTGGCTTTCTTTATCCATCCGTCCTTGATATTCGACGGTTCCGCTATCCAGGCCGCGGTCGCCGATTACAATCCGGTGTGGAATGCCGATCAGCTCCATATCCGAGAACATGAATCCCGCTCGAACCTTTCTGTCGTCCAGTAACACTTCGATACCCGCATCCGTTAAATCTTTATAGATTTTCTCGACCGTATCGATCAAGCGATCCGACTTATGCATATTCATTGGGCAAATAGCCACTTGAAACGGTGCTAGTTCGTTGGGCCAAATAATGCCGCGTTCATCGTGACCTTGTTCGATAGCCGCCGCGACCACCCGCGAGATACCAATGCCATAGCAGCCCATGATCATGATTTGGTTTTTGCCGGCTTCGTTAACAATGGCGGCGTTCATCGCTTCGCTGTATTTAGTGCCCAGCTGAAAAATATGGCCCACTTCAATGCCTCTGGCAATGGTAATTTGCCCTATGCCGTCGGGACTCGGATCGCCTTCGACCACCATGCGCAAATCTGCAATGTGTTCCGGCAATTCTAAGTCGCGCTGCCAATTGACACCTTGATAATGTTTGCCGTCTTGGTTGGCGCCGCAAATAAAGTCGGACATCAAAGTCACGCTACGGTCTGCAACTATCTTTATGCGCAAACCGATAGGGCCTATCGAGCCGGGTTTGCAGTGGCAGGCGCCGAGAATTTCTTCATCGCTGGCAAATTGCAGTGGCGACAGTACACCGTCGATTTTTTCGGCTTTAATCGGGTTTAATTCGTGATCGCCACGCAGTAACAGCGCAACCAGGCTGTCGTCCTCGCCCCTGACGATCAAGGTTTTCAGGCATTGCTTGGCATCGACCTTGAAAAACCCGCTGACCTCTTCGATGCTGTGCTGATTTGGCGTATCCACCAAAGTTTTACTTTGGGTCGGCTCGGCGCGTGTCCCGTCCGGCATGACAGCTTCGGCTTTTTCGACATTCGCGGCATAATCGCTGACGGTGGAAAAGGCAATTGCGTCTTCGCCGGATTCGGCAAGTACGTGGAATTCATGGGAGACCGCGCCGCCAATTGAGCCGGAGTCGGCTATCACTGCCCGGAATTTCAAACCAAAGCGGTTAAAGATATTGGTATAGGCTTGATACATTACGTCGTAGGTCGTTTGTAGCGATTCCTGATCGAGATGGAAGGAGTAAGCGTCTTTCATGATGAACTCGCGAGAACGCATCACACCGAAACGTGGACGGATTTCGTCGCGGAATTTGCTCTGAATTTGGTAATACGTTATTGGCAACTGTTTGTAGCTTTTCAATTCATAACGAGCGAGATCGGTGATAATTTCCTCGTGCGTTGGACCCAGACAAAATTCGCGGTCGTGACGGTCTTTCAATCGCGCCAATTCCGGCCCGTATTTTTCCCAACGTCCGGTTTCTTGCCATAGCTCCGCAGGTTGCAAGGCCGGCATCAGTACTTCCAGAGCACCCGCTTTATTCATTTCCGTACGGACAATCTGCTCAACTTTACGCAATACTCGCAAACCCAGCGGCAACCAGGTATAGACGCCGGCGGCAAGTTTGCGAATCAAGCCGGCGCGTATCATGAGTTTATGACTGGCTATTTCGGCGTCGGCCGGTATTTCTTTGACGGTACTAAGAGGAAATTGGGAAGTGCGCATATTGGCCCTGAGGTTGTTTTATCAAAACCGCTATTTTAACGGCTAAACGCCAAAACCACGAATCAACGACGCTATTTGGGTCTATCCTAATAACTTTTAGCGTTGCTGTTGTTGATGAAATTTGGGAAACTTGACCAGATAAAAGACCCAGAAAAAGGAAGTTATGATTAAAGTACTGCTGGTTGATGATCATGAGCTTGTCAGAAGCGGCATAGAAGCTTTGCTGGCAGCTGAAAAGGATATTGTAGTGGTCGCCGTTTGTAATTGTGGCGAGGAAGCTTTGCGGATTGTCGAGCAAGAGCCGCCCGATGTCATTTTGATGGATATTAATATGCCCGGCATAGGCGGATTTGAAGCGTGCCGCCGCATATTGCAATCACGGCCGTCGATTAAAATCATTGCTTTGTCGGTGCATAACGACGGCCCCATACCGCAACAGTTGCTGAAACTAGGTGTGGTCGGCTTTGTATCCAAGGCTTCGCCGGTCAGCGAAATGGTGGCGGCGATTAAATCGGTAATTTCCGGTAAGCGCTATTTGTGCCAGGATGTGGCCAGTAATTTGGCTTTTCAGTTTTTGCCCGGCGCGGATGTTTCGCCTTTTTTACAGCTTTCCCAACGTGAGGCTGAAGTGGTACGTCTGATTTTACGCGGCAGGAGTATTCAGGAAATGTCGGAAGCCTTGCAACTGAGCGACAAGACCATCAATACCTATCGCTATCGCTTGTATCGCAAGTTGAATATAAAAAACGATGTGGAGTTGACCAGATTAGCGGTCAAATTTAATTATCTTGATGCCATTTAAGGAGCAGGGATGTGGGCTGTTTGCCACACATCCCTAGAAATAGTTAGACCAAGGTGCGGGCTTTGGTAAAAGCTTCCCGAAAATCCAGAAATACCGGCTTTTCAGCTTCCAGCATCATTTTCAACAATTCGTGTTGTAACTGGTATTTAACATTACCTATTGCCAGCGCACCGACACCGACCGCATTTGTCGATTGATTCGCCAAGGTTAATGGTGCCGATAAATCGTTTAACTCTATGCCTTCTATACCTGATGGCGGTACGGCATTAACATCGCCGGCTACTTTCAACTGCTTGGCTTGCGCGAGCACTGCGGCATTGATGACGCGGATACCGGCTTTTGCGGTGCAAAACACCAGATCTGCATCGGCTACTAACGCTGCTTTTTCTTCGTCATTATGGGCAACCCCTCCAGTCATGCTAGCGCCAAAGCGCCGGTTGTATTGTTTGGCAGCATCCTTTGCGGAATCGATCGATAGATGATCCACCAAGATTGTTTCTGCGCCTTGCAAGGACGCTATCACGCCGGTGGCGATACCGACCGGGCCGGTGCCGCCGAACACAACCGCCTTGCTACCCTTCAATTCCTTGCCATGATGTTCTTTCAGCGCTTTTTCCACGCAAGCCACCAAAGCAGCCGCTGTGGTACAAGCTCCGCTGGGATCGGCAAATACTGAAACCTCAAATGGCGGCACCATGGCCGGCTTGGTGGCTTGCAACATGTCGATAGCCATGCCCATATCCCTGCCGCCGATAAAGATCGCGGTTTTTTTGCTGGCCGACGGACTACGCGAAAAAATCGCATCTTGGGTCAAATTGTGAATGGTCTCCAATTTGACGTTGGAATACGGCATCAGCACATCAAAGCCTGCGTCGAGTGCCATGTTAATGTCAAACGGACTGTTGTTTGGCATCGGGTCGAACATGTGAAGTATGCTGCGTTTTGCCATTTTTACCTTACCCTCTGTGATAGGCAGACTTTGGGGAGCTTAGCTAATTACTTAGACGATTTGATGAATTCGCGAGCGACTTCGAAAGCGTGTTCGAAATGTAAGAATAGCGGTTGATCGCTTTCCAGCATTCTTTTCAGCAAACGGCTTTGCGCTTGGTATTTGATGTTGCCTATCGCCAGAGCGCCTATACCTACCGCGCCACTGGTGGATCCGGCTAACGGTTTGCCGTTATCGAACGCATCCACACCGGCAATACCGGCTGGCGGTACCGCGTTTACATCGGCCGCTACTTTCAATTGCGCAGCTTGGGAGATTAATTCTGTGCTGAGCAATTCAATGCCGGCCGCACCCGTTGCAAAAACCACATCGGCGGTTTTCATGTATTCGGCCTTATCGGCGTCGGCGCCTGCCAGCACTGTAATTTTGCCATCGCCAAATTCTTCGCTGCATAGCTCTGCGGTGCGCTCGGCTTTATCGAGTTGCCTACCGATGATTCGGACTTTAGCGCCCGCTTGAGCGGCAATCACCGCAGCCGCTTGACCGACCGGACCGGTACCACCCAAGGCGATCACGTTTTTACCTTCCAGCGTGGTGTCGAATTTTTCAGCCAGTTCTTTTTCAACTGCTGCGACCATGCCGGCTGCAGTGGTGAATGCGCCGCTAGGATCGGCGAATACTGATACTTCGAAAGGCGGGACCATGGAATTCTTGGCCATTTTCAACATATCCATTGCTTGCTTGGTCTCCCGGCCACCGATAAAAATAGCGGTGCGCAACAGGCCTTTCGGACTGCGCGAAAAAATAGCATCTTGGACCAAGCCCCTGACTTCGCTGGGTTCAACGTTGATGTAGGGGATTGCTGAAATCCAGCCGGCGTCCATCGCCATATTGACGTCGAACGGGCTTAAGTTCTTGGCTGTAGTCAGCATGTGCAGGATAAAGGGTTTTTCCATGATGGCCTCTTATAATTTGATTAGCCGGTAAGTATAAAAGAAAAGACAAGACGATAACAATTCTAGGCTAAATGCCAAATTGCGCTTTATTTTAAACGCGCCGGCACATGCGGCTCGATAGCATGGTACATCAACTGGTGCATCTTGGGGTTGCCAACGATAATGTTACCGGACTGTAAGTATTTGTCGTTAAAGGAAAAATCCGTGGCAACACCGCCGGCTTCCTGCACCAGCAACACTCCGGCGGCAATATCCCATTCCTTCACGCCGATTTCCCAATACGCATCCAGACGACCGCAGGCCACATAAGCCATATCCAGCGCGGCGGCTCCGGCGCGGCGGATACCGGCAGAATCTGCGCAGACCGCTTTGAACATACCTAGATAGGGCTCTATGTTTTCCATGGTTTTAAACGGAAAACCAGTGCCAATAAGGGCACCGCGCATACTGCTTTGTTTGGTTACCCGGATTTTGCGATTATTCAACATCGCCCCGCCGCCGCGTTCGGCAGTGAAGAGCTCGTCGCGGCTGGGGTCATAAATCACACCCAATTCCAGTTTGTTTTTGTTTTTTAGCGCTATAGACACGGCATATTGTGGAAAGCCGTGTAAAAAATTAGTGGTGCCATCCAGAGGGTCGACAATCCAGGTGTAATCGTTACCTTTATGCTCGCCGCTTTCTTCGGCCAGAATGCCATGGTCGGGAAACGCGGCACGGATGACTTTGATAATTTCCTGCTCGGCAGCCCGATCAACTTCGGAGGCGTAGTCGTTACGGCTTTTTTGATCGATGGTGAGTTTCTCGATATTTTGTGAAGAGCGTTGGATTAGGTCGCCGGCATTCCGCGCTGCGCGGACGGCAATATTAAGCATCGGGTGCATAGATCGAATTGGAAATGAGCAGTTAGAAAACTCGGATAGCATAGCAAATTTTGCTAGAATCGCTGCTTTTTTAGCCGCAGAGGCCGGGCATTGCTATCACATTTTAAAGTGGTTTTAGTGGAGACTTCCCATCCCGGCAACATCGGTGCGGTGGCTAGAGCTATGAAAAATATGCGGATGGATCAACTCCGATTGGTATCTCCAAAATTTTTCCCGCATGCTGACGCCACGGCCAGAGCTTCCGGGGCCGACGATGTGCTAAGAGCCGCAACTGTCTTCGATTCCTTGCCAGATGCTATCGCCGACTGCCGGATTGTATTGGGTTCCAGTGCGCGCGATAGGACCATCAGCTGGCCAAGTTTGACTGCCAGGCAAACCGCCGAAAAATGGGTAGGTGCATTACCGAAGCAAAATATAGCCTTGGTGTTCGGCCGTGAGAATTCGGGCTTAAAAAACCATGAATTGGACTTATGCCATTATTTGTTGCGGATTCCGTGCAATGCAGAATATAGCTCGCTGAACTTGGCGGCGGCAGTGCAAGTTGTGTGCTACGAGCTATTCGTCGCATCCGGCCAGGAAATGGTCAGTACGGTGGGCGATATGGGTGAAGAACCTCTGGCGACAGCCGAACAAATGGAAGCCTTCTATGTGCATCTCCAGCAGACTATGGCGGATATAGGTTTTCTACACCCGGAGCGTTCTAAATCAATCATGCGTCGCTTGCGGCGAATCTTTAATCGGACCCAGCTCGATACCAAGGAGCTGGATATCCTGAGAGGCATTCTGCGCTTCTCGCAAAATCACAATGCCGAATAACGCCATGCTGGCCAGACTTAAAGAAGATATAAACTGCGTATTTGCCCGAGATCCGGCCGCACAATCGGCTTTTGAAGTAATAACGACCTATCCTGGTTTCCACGCCGTACTGATTCACCATTTCAGTCATTGGCTGTGGTTACGTGGTTTTAGGTGGGCGGGCCGTTATTTATCGTTTTTGGGCCGCTGGCTGACCGGCATCGAAATTCATCCCGGCGCGCAAATCGGCCGGCGGTTTTTTATCGATCATGGTATGGGTGTGGTAATCGGCGAAACAGCGGTGATAGGCGACGATTGCACGCTATATCATGGTGTGACCTTGGGCGGTACCAGTTGGAACAAGGGCAAGCGCCATCCGACATTGGGCAACGGCGTGGTAATAGGCGCCGGCGCCAAAGTGCTGGGACCGATTGAAATTGGTGATGGCGCCAGAGTCGGTTCAAATTCGGTGGTGGTGAAATCGGTGCCCGTTGGTGTCACGGTAGTCGGGATTCCGGCCCATATCGTCGATGCGAAAGCCAAGCAAGAAAAAGCGCGACGCGACGCAATGGCCCAGAAAATCGGTTTCGACGCATACGGGGCGACTGGTGATATGCCGGACCCCATCGCGAATGCCATCAATCTGATGCTTGATCATATCCATCAGCTCGATAAGCAAATAGCCGATATGCAACACGTGCTAAACGATGCCGGCATCGATTGCCAGCGTCAGGCCATGTCGGCATTGGATGATTGTGAGATAAAGGATAAGCAATAACATAATCAGGTATTTTCTAACAACAAACCCTCCAGCGCTTGTCATCTGCGTGACTCAAACTGATTAGCGTTTGCCTTGAGCTTCTTGCAGAGTCGCGAGATTTCTACCCCGCAAATTCCCAACGAGTTCAAGCTGTAAAACGCTTGATCTGTCCTCAGAATTCAAAAATATGCGTTACAGATTGTCTGTGTTTAATACCTCAAGAACCAGTTACGATTGAATACTTGACCAAATTACTGGGTTTATTTATAGTCAGCATTATTTTCATTAGTTTGTAAGGGGTTTGAAATGCGGCTTACCACAAAAGGGCGTTACGCGGTCACCGCGATGCTGGATTTGGCTTTTCACAGCCAATCCAACCCGGTGACTTTGACTGACATTGCGACTCGGCAAACCATTTCCTTGTCTTATCTTGAACAATTGTTTGCTCGTTTACGCAAGGCCGGCATGGTCAAAGGTGTACGAGGACCTGGTGGCGGTTATACGCTCAGCCGTAGCGCCCGAGATATCAACATCGCCGACATTATCGAGGCAGTCGACGAACCTGTCGATTCAACCAAATGCGGTGGCAAGGCCAATTGCCACAACGACGAACCTTGCCTGACACACGATTTGTGGATGGGCTTGAGCGAGCAAATTCGCGCTTACTTAAAAGAAATCAGTCTCGGGCAATTGCTGGAGCGCGATTTTGTCAGTGACGTGGCAAAAAGACAGAGCAAACAAGTCGAGCATGTAATCGAAATGCAACCCAGGCAGGAAAAACGCATCGCGTAATGATCTATCTGGATCATAACGCCACCACCCGCTGTGACGAGCGAGTGGTGGAAGCGATGTTGCCTTACTTGCACGGCATGTATGGCAATCCATCCAGTCTTTATAAGCTTGGCCGCATAGCCCGTAGCGCCATCGACACCGCCAGGGAGCAAATCTTGGGGCTGATCGATGCACCAGGAGCGCAGATTGTATTTACCAGCGGCGGGACTGAAGCAAATGCATTGGCGCTAGCCAACGCCCGCGACCACGGGCTGGCGATTTCTGCAATCGAACATCCCTCCATTTTCGAAAACGCCGCACACTACCGGCGGTGTTTTCGCGACGTGCAAACGCTTGAGGTGGATGGCGCTGGAATAGTGCCATTACTCGCGTTGGATAAAGCCAATTGGCAAGCCGGCGACATGGCCTCGGTGATGTTGGCCAACAATGAAACCGGAGTTATTCAAGACATTGCTGACATCGCCGAACGTTTGGCTGAGCGAGGTGTCAACCTGCATACCGATGCCGTCCAGGGCTTGGGTAAAACATCATTTTCGTTCAAAAAGCTAGGCGTTAAATTGATGAGTTTATCCAGTCACAAAATATACGGGCCAAAAGGCTGCGGGGCGTTGGTAGTTTCAGAAGATTTTGTTTTAAAGCCCTGGCTGCGCGGAGGCGATCAGGAGCATGGCTCACGGGCCGGCACGGAAAATGTGGCGGCAATAGTGGGTTTTGGCAAAGCAGCGGAATTGGCTAAGACGGAAATGAACGCAAGGGAAGCTCGCATGCTTGCGCTGAGAATGCGTTTGGAGCAAGCTCTACGCACCATTCCGGGCTTGGCGATATTTGCCGAACACGCCAAACGATTGCCGAATACCGTGCAGTTTGGTATCCCCGGCATTAGCGGCGAAATGTTGTTAATGCGGTTGGATCAGCGCAATATCGCGGTTTCCAGCGGCTCCGCCTGCTCAGCGTCGTCCGGCGAGATCAGCCCGGTGTTGACGGCTATGGGGGCGGACGCCTCTTTGGCTAAATCAGCGATCCGCGTGAGTTTGGGTAAAGACAATCAAGAAACCGAAATCGATCAATTCGTCGATGTGTTAAAAGCATTGATAGCAAATTAACTAGGAGAATTAGCAATGGCTATTACCGTTACCGAAAGTGCCGCGAGGCAAATCCAAAAGCAGTTACAAAAACGCGGAACTGGCCTAGGTTTGAGATTAGGCGTTAAAACCTCGGGATGCTCGGGGTACGCCTACGTGCTCGATTATGCCGATCAGGCCGAAGCCGACGAAGTGATTTTCGACCAATACGATGTAAAAGTGCTGGTGAAACAGGCTGATCTGGATAAATTGAGCGGCATTGAGTTGGATTATGCCAAAGAAGGTTTTAACGAGGCCTTTAAGTTCAACAACCCCAATGTAAAAGGTACCTGCGGTTGCGGGGAGAGCTTTTCGGTTTAGCGTAAGAAACGCCGGCTTTCCTATTTAGATAAAGCCGGCGTCATCGGCGCTTATTTCATGTTCGCGCCGCAGTTTCCTTCCATTTTTTTGCCTTCAGCAGCTTTGTCCGCAGCTGGAGCAGCCGGTTTGTTACCAGCGCACTTGCCTTCGGTAGCAGCTTTGCTGTCAGTGCTTTTTTTCATCATAGACGCGCCGCATTTCCCTTCTCCGCAAGAGCCGTCTTTCATTTTATCGGCACCGGCTTCAGGTTTGGCTTCGGCAGTCAGCATATAGCCTGAGCTCAACTCAGACAACGCAAACGGATTGCTATCGGCTTGAGCAAAATTGCCCGCCAGCGTTGGCAGCAGAGATGCGCCGATTGCGATGGCGAACGGGGTTTTGTTGATTTTCTTCATACTATCTCCTGTGGAAAAAACGAATTGTTCTAATAAGTGGTTTGCCACCGGAACCCTGCATTTCCGGCAACTGGCCTGTTGTTAATATCACAAAAAAGCCTTGTAAAGTAAAGGCAGGAAGATTCTGCCAATCGGCAGTATACTTTCGCCCGAAACGACTCATTTCCGCAACCTACCAATGCGCTATCCAGCAAAACCATGACTTCAAAAAAACCGATTGCACAACTGGGAGCCGAGGTTTTGCGCCAGCAGGCGCAGCCAGTTGACGACTTTACCTGTCCGGAGTTCCACAAACTGATTGAAATCATGCATGAGACTATGCTGGAGGCCAATGGTGTCGGCATAGCTGCCCCGCAATTGGGTGCTTCCCGGCAAATTTTGATCATCGCTTCCCGGCCAACAGCCCGTTATCCGCATGCTCCGGAAATGCCGCCGATTCTGATGGTCAATCCAAGTTTCGAAATTGTTGACAGCACTTTACATAAAGATTGGGAAGGCTGTTTAAGCGTACCGGGTATCCGGGCCCTGGTGCCGCGTTACCAGGCTATCGTAGTGCAATATCAAGATCAGCAAGGCGAAATCTACAGCTTAGCGTTGCAGGATTTTCCCGCCCGAGTATTCCAACACGAATTAGATCATCTATTGGGATTGGTCTATCTGGATAGGGTTGAAAATAACCAAGATATTATCTCCGAAACCGAGTTTTTCAAACGCATCGCCGCATAGGAGCCAACTGAATGAAGTTTGTGTTGTTGTTAATAGGCCTATTGACCAGTTACAGCAGTATGGCTTTGCCGCCGCTGTCTTTCAGTCAAGTGGCGCCGGGCATCTATCTGCATACCTCTGCACACCATTGGCCGGATCGAGATAATCACGGCGAGATTGCCAATATCGGCTTTATTGTTGGTGAGCGCTGCGTGGCGGTCGTCGATAGCGGCGGCAGTCCGCAACAGGGAGTCGCGCTACGCAATACCATCAAGCAAGTTACCGCTAAACCGGTTTGTTATGTGATCAATACCCATGTGCATCCCGATCATATCTACGGCAATATCGCCTTTAAGGGACCGGGCGTGCAGTTTGTCGGCCATCATAAGCTGGCGCGCGCCATGGCGACGCGCGGCGACCATTACCTCGGTCGTGCAGCGGAATTGCTGGATATTCAGGTCAATCAAGACAATATTATTCCGCCCGATATAGAAGTAAAAGACACAATGACTTTGAACCTGGGTAATCGCGAACTGCTCCTGACCGCCCATCCGAGCGCGCATACCGATAACGATTTGAGCGTTTACGACAAGTCCACCGATACTATGTGGCTAGCCGATCTGTTGTTTTTAGAGCATATCCCGGTGATAGACGGCAGCATCAAAGGCTGGTTATCGGAGATGGAGCGCTTGGAGAAAAATCACTACAAATTAGTGGTGCCCGGCCACGGTCATTTGGTTAAAGATTGGCCGGTAAGCCTACAAGCGCAAAAAGCCTATTTGACTGGATTGGCAACTGAAGTGAGAGCCATGATCAAGCAAAGCAAAACCTTGGAGCAGGCCGTGAATAGCGTCGGCTTGCCTGCTAAAAAGAATTGGCAATTATTTGAACAATTCCACCGCAAAAATGTGACTATCGCATTTGCCGAGCTGGAATGGGAAGATTAAATAGTGGAGAGTAAAAGCATGCATAAACCTTACAACCTTATTTATCTGTTGGCTTTAATGATTTTGCCCGCGACCGCCGCCGCGGAAGGCGACGACATTACCTGGAACACGGTTTTGAAAAGCCAGTTTTTCGCCGGTAAAAATATCGAAGAATCCAATGCGGTTATCGAGTTGGATGCTCCTTATCGGGCGGAAGATCCGGCGATTGTACCGGTTAAAGTCACCGGCAAGTTTGCACAAAGCAAGGATAAATACATCAAAAAAATCTGGTTGTTTGTCGATAAAAACCCGTTTCCATTTGTCGGTGAATTCGAGTTCTTTCCGGAAAGTGGCAAAGCCGATTTAGCGTTGCGCGTGCGCGTCAATACCTATAGCGACATTCGCGCGGTGGCCGAAACCAATGACGGCAAGTTCAGCATGACCAAAAAATTCGTGAAAGCCAGTGGCGGCTGCTCGGCACCGATCGGCGCTGATCTGGATGAAGCCATGAAGCGGCTGGGCAAGGTTAAGTTTAGGCTCGACGACAGCATTCAAAGCGGTCAACCTGCCCTGACCCAATTGATGATCAGCCATCCCAACCTCACGGGTATGCAGATGGATCAAATGACCCGATTTATCAGAAAATCGCACTTCATCGATCAACTGAAAGTGACGTTTAACGGCAAACCCGTGCTTAACGCCAAAATCGATATTGCGATCAGCGCCGACCCGAATTTCCGCTTCTACTTTGTGCCGGATAAGGCCGGCGAGTTAAAAGCCGAATTTACCGATGTGTCTTGTGAATCGCCCACCAGCCGGAATGTTTGCAGTAAGGGCGGCAGCTACTCGCAAAGTTATACGGTAAGCCCATAATGGCAGGTTCGCCAATCAGAGGGATACTGTTGGCATTGGGCATGCTGGCATTTGCCGGCGATGCGCTTGCGCTGCGCTGTGGACATAAACTGGTCCAAGTGGGCGACTATAAATCGGAAGTGTTGGAAAAATGCGGGGAACCCGATTCGGTCGAACAGCGCCGAGCAATCCGCGGCAGCCGCTTGCGGCATCCCTACGGTGCATTGGAGATAGACCAGTTCGAAGAAGTACTGATCGAGGAATGGATTTACAACTTTGGGCCGCGCAAGTTTCAACAGCTGTTGGAGTTTGAAGACGGTGAGTTGAAAAAAATCCGCAATTTAAGCTATGGATACTGAAGCGCAAAAAGAACCCGCCGAAAAACGGCGGGGTTAGCAGGATTGCCACAGGAGAGCCCATCTCACCGAGCCATCGGTAAAACATTAAAAATTTACGATCATCACACCTTACATACCATGCTGGGCCGGGACACTGAAACTACCAAAATGCTGAGGCGCACCGGGCATTAAAGGATTGTCTTGCACCACCGACCTAGGTTTTTGCCAGTGCCCAGCCGCAGCCGGCCGGCCCAGGAAATAACCTTGCAACAATTTGCCGCCGGCATCCAAGGCAATATCCAGTTGCACTTCGTTTTCGATGCCTTCGATGATCGCTTGCGCGCCCAAGGCCTGGATAATTTCGATTAATTTCGGCAGTACCCGGCGAATCTTGGCATCGGTTTGCGCCTGATGGATGATGCTTAAATCCAGTTTCACAAAGCTGGGCGATAAACGCCACAAGCGGTCCAGATTGGAATGCCGGCTACCGAAATTATCGATAGCCACCTGAAAGCCGCGATCGCGATAATTGTCCACCGCCTCTAGCAACTGTTGATCGGCTTCCACCGCGTTTTCCATGATCTCCAGCACGACTTTTGTGGTCGGCACCGAATGCAGATGCAGAATGTGTTCGAACACCTTGCCGTGCGTATTCACGCTCACCAGCAATTTGGGATGTACGTTTAAAAACAGCAAGCCCTTATCCGTCGGCAGATTCAGATAGTTAAGCATGTGCAGGGTTCTCGCCACCCTATCCAACTTCACCAGTTTGCCCTGGTTATCCGCCCAACTAAATGCAAAATCCGGACTCACGGCTTCCAAGCCGGTGGACGTGCGCAGCAAAGCTTCGTAGCCCAACAGGCCATGGGATTTTCCTGCATCGAATATCGGTTGAAACTCGCTGCGCAATTTCAGGCCAATAAACCGACTCAAAACTTCCTGTTGCTGGATTTCCAGTTTGAATTCGTCCAGATCCAAATACAAGGCCCGTTCCAGATCGTCACGGAGCAATTCGATGGTATTTTCCACCATGGCTACACCCTCCACTGCCTAAGCATTCTTAGCGCCCGTAAATTTTGTCGAACACACCGTTATCGTCGAAGTGTTGTTTCTGTATAGCACTCCAACCGCCCAGTTGCGCGACGCTGACTAGGTCCAAAGTCGGGAATTGTTTGGCGTATTTAGCCGCGATGTCTTTGTCGGTCGGCCGATAGAAGTTTTTGGCGATAATCTCCTGGGCCTCCTTGGTGTAGAGATATTTCAGGTACTCGGTCGCCAGGTCCTGGGTGCCGTTCTTTTTCGCCACCGCTTCGATCACCGCCACCGGTGGCTCGGCCAGGATGCTAAACGGCGGGGTGACCACTTCGAACTTATCGGCGCCGAATTCTTTCAACACCAGGTAGGCTTCGTTTTCCCAGGTAATCAGTACGTCGCCGATTTCCCGTTCGGCAAAAGTGGTGGTGGAGCCGCGCGCGCCGGAATCCAGTACCGGCACGTTTTTAAACAGCTTCTCCACAAAAGCCTTGGCGGCGTCCTTGCTGCCGTTTTTCTTTTCCGCGAACGCCCAGGCCGCCAGGTAATTATAGCGGGCGCCGCCGGAGGTTTTCGGGTTGGGGGTGACGACGGAGACGCCGTCTTTGACCAAATCGTCCCAGTTTTTAATGGCTTTGGGGTTGCCCTTGCGCACCAGGAACACGATAGTCGAGGTATAAGGCAAGCTGTTGTTAGGCAATTTGCTTTGCCAGTCTTTTGGCAACAAGTTGGCTTTCTCGTGGATTTGATCGATGTCGCCCGACAGGGCCAAGGTCACCACATCGGCTTCCAGGCCATCGATCACGGCGCGGGTTTGTTTGCCGCCGCCGCCATGCGATTGCTGGATGGTGACGTCTTCGCCGGTTTTGGTTTTCCAGTATTGGCTAAACAGTTGGTTATATTCTTTATACAACTCGCGAGTCGGGTCGTAGGAGACGTTCAGCAAGGTGCGTTCGGCCAGTGCGTTGCCGCTCAGGGCCAGGGCTATACCGAAGAGTAAGGGCTTAAAGGTATGGGTAAATCTCATGGGTGCTCCTGAAAAAGGGTTATCGGATCTGCTTGCGGCAAGCTGGGCTTTGTTTGACCACGTTGCGTATGCTACGCAAAGCCGACAACCAACAAAAACGATATATTTAGAATTGAATATCTGATATTAAGATATTAGATTCCGGATACAGACCTAACCGACGCGTGGTCAGGTTTGCCATAAACAAAGGCTTTCAGGGAAATTTCGGAACAGCAGCGAGTAAGGAGTTCGCTAGTTTTGGTGCGATACCAGACCGTAAAACAGCGGGAAGCCGAAGCTTCCCGCTGCTAACCAAGGTCAAACCGCAACTATCTTACGCCGCCCTACCGCCGCCAATCCGGCCAGCGCACTGCCGAATAACCAAACGGCGCCGGGAACCGGCACTTGCGAGACGGTGATGGTATTGCCAGCCAGAGAAAAATTCAGGGTATCGGAGCTCAAGGTGAGCCGATAGTCGCCGTGATCGCGGGCGGCAAGCCCTGTCGGTAAGGTCAAGTTATCGTTAGTATTGATACCGGCGACAGCTTCACTGGTCGATAAGGTGTAATCGGCCACCAGATACAAATAATTGCCGGCCTGCAAGGTTACGTTAAATGCCGGATCGCGCAAGAAAAGGGAACCGTCCGCCGAACCGTCGGTGTTAGTCAAAATCGGCTGATTGCTGCTATCGGGGCAGTGATTGCCGTCGGAATCGTCGCAACGCGCCAACATATCGCCAGCATCCAGCAAGCCGTCATCGCGGTAGATATAAGTATCCGGATCCAGAAATGTAATTTCACCGTCGTTGTTCAGGTCGATTTCCTGGTAACCGGCGGTGGATGTTTGCTTTTGAGTGGCCTCATAAGCCAACAAATCGACTTTGAAAGTACCGCCGCTAAGCATATTGATTTTCCAAGTATCGTAGGTAGTGCCGCCGCTTACTTTATAAATGGTTCCTGACACTTCCAGAGTATTTGCTTGGGCCTCGGCAATGAACGCATACCCCGCCAATCCGGCGATACCAATTGATTTTATTAGTTTATTCACGATTACAACCTTTATGTTGATTGAAATTAGAGCGCATTGGCAACTTGATTTTCAGGGCCTCTAAAAATTCGTCATTCCCGCGTATTCGGAAGCGGTTAATCCGCGCGGCGGGTCCAGTTTGCAAAGTCAGCGACAGAACCGAATATGAATGATTGGAAGTCCCAAATCGTGTTAGCCGTTTCTACGCCTACGGCTAAGCACGCTGATCCACATACAACATTCAGACCACAAAACATTTTTCTTTAAATACAGAAAGATACGTAGATGGCGAGTGGTAATGCGCGGGGAATTTTCCGTGAAATAACTCATGTGCAAAGTTATTTGCCACAACTTATGCCCTTTGGGTATCTGAATAGGCATGACGGATTTTTTGGTTTAACTGAAGCAGCTTATTAACCCGATTCTCAAATATCGTCGCTCTCGCCAACGCGGGAATAGCGGAAGCGAGCAATTTAAGGGCCCACTGAATAGGCTGAAGAGAGGGAGCGCAACCGCTGATACAAAGTGTTGATTACGCTCGCAATCAGCGTGCTGAAGCGCTGATGAAAACTGCTTGCCCAGAGTTTCCTTAAATCAGCATACTTGAATGTTGCACCGTTTCCCGCGAACCAGCCAGCCAAGCCCGCCGAGCGCGGAAAAGAACAAGTAAAAGGTGCCCGGCAACGGAACCGGTGCCGATTGCAGCGGACTCATATGCCAGGCCAATGCGTAATCCCAGTTGAACGGACTGGCTTCACCGGACTTGACCCGTAATTCGTAGTGATGACCGGTGACCAGACTAAGCCACAGGTTCTCGCTGTTGTCGGCGCTGCTCGCCGAGAACGCGGCGATATTTTGGGCCGTGCTATCGAACAACTCCAGATTCAGGTCGTGCAAAGTGCTTGTCATATTCAGGTCGTTCGATACCCCAAGATTCCATACCAAAGACGCCTGCAAATTCAAATCCATCGCGGCGGCGAACTTATATGTAGCCAGACTATTACTAGCCAAACCGCCAAACTCGGTATCCACGTCGAATCCGGCCAAGCCGATGCCGTTCTGGGCACCGCCATCTTCCAGGCTATCTTGTTCGCCACCGGCGATGATTTCGTAACTATGCAAAATATTCAGCTGGCCGGCGCCGAATCTATCGTCCAGACCATTAATGGTTTGGTGCCCGCTGCTGCGATAGTCGACGATATTGTCCGTGGTTGAAGTATTTTGCGTCGCTCTGTCGGCACCCGCCAGCAACGCGGCTTTAACGGTTTCGGCGCGCTCGGCGTTGTAAACCGTTCCCACTCCGTCAATATCAATAGATCCCTGCGATAGATTGGCCGCGCCCTTGTGGCCGGTCTCGACTAATAACGCGGCAGCAGCGGCTACTATGGGTGTCGCTCCACTGGTGGTGGTTTGCGGCGCGACTACATCAGGACGCGTCCGTCCCGCTATATATAAAGAATCCACCGCATCGGACCCCCTATCTTGTCTGCCATCGGTACGACCCACCGCAATCGCGTTGTAAGCGCTACCCAATAAGGGCGAGTCGCTAAGGCCATTGTTCATACCAACCACCTGGATGAATTCGTTGCGCTGCACTTGCCTGTCAACAAGGCGCAAAATCATCGCCGTTTCCGACGCGCTGTCGCCTTTGCCAATCCAGCTATGGTTCGCAATCCGACTGGCGTTGACTGGAGCCAACGCAGCTGGACTAATGAGACTTTCGATCCAGGCGTTGGCATCATAACTGGCGATATTGTTTATACCGTGGGCGATAGAATCCTTACCATAAAATCTGGCACCAACGCTGTCGGCGTGTCCCGATGGTGAGGTACTGGCTTTTTTTCCCGGAAAACTGAACGTCTTACCGACAAATTGGGTGTTACGAATATTCGGCGCATAGATGGGGTAATCAGTGTGGTCCCTCGATTCGACTAATGACGCTTCGGCGTGAACCACATTGACGCCCTCGCCGGTCGGAGTGTTTGCGCCCAATTGAGTTAGCAAGGCTTGATAGCCGATATCGGCTTTGTAATCGGCGGCAGCTGCGGATGCCAAAAACAACAATGGAAACAGATAAAACCCAGGCTTTTTAATCATTGTTATCACCTTTTTAATCTCTTGACGTGCGGTTATCTCTACCCAGCCGTTCCGGAAATTACCTCGCGGGTAACCTAGTAGTCCGGCTGGTGACTGCACCAGGATTGGGCATTACTCTGAACGCCTCTAACGTCCCAACACTGGATCTGTCGATTAATCGCAACTATAGACCAGATATCCAGTATTGCCGGATGCTCCTCTATCGTTGAGTTTTGAAGTTAGGGAAGGGGTTTAGGTTTTGCATGCCCTATGGCGGTCAGTCCCGCGCAGAGAATCCTATGCAGCCACAGGCTCCCGCCGGTGCGGGACTTAGGAAATTTGAGTCCCAGGTTAAAAATCGGCAAGACAAAGGGAAAAGTGTTTAAAACATTTTTAGAAAGCAGTCATGCAAAGAACCCTGGGCATTCAAAAGCCTTGCTAACTAGCGAGATTGCAGCCCCTGCGGGTTGTTGGCCAGGGGCTTAGGTCGGTAAAAGCCTCGGGTGAACCGAGATTTACGCGATCAATGAATGCGAATCAGATACCCGTCGGTTTTTTCACAACCGGGTTTGCTGTGTGCGGTAATACTCAAGCGCGCGAAACCACCTTCTATAGGTCTATCCACTTTGCCCTTTATCTCCAAGCGACCGCTGGGTTGTTGGGTAATTTGCAGTTGTTTAGAGGTGAAATGATATTTGGTTTCACCGGCACTGACGTTAACCACAACCGAGGTCGGCGTCGTGTTGGCCGAAGCCATCAACGAAAACTCGCTAAACGATTGCAAATATTTATTGGTTGCCGGCTGAAACTCCGAAAACACCGGTTTATCGCAGTGCTGCGAACTCTGACTGCTGCCATAGGCATGTGCCGCAGTACCACTCAAACTCAACAAAGTGGCGGCAGCAATTTTTAATAGCGTGATCATTTTTTCTCCGAGGCGTGGTTATAAGAATAGTTATGCCCTTAGCTTACCAATAAATCACGGAATTGCTGGCGATCAATTCAATCCAGCACGTGCCTTCGTACCAATTCTCACCGTTACGATTATGCATATTCAAATAAAAATTGTGATGAAAAACACACAAGTAGTTCTGATGGAAACAAATTAAGTTCTAATAAGAACCATAATCTGATAAACTCTACCCACACTAACAATTGAAACGAAGCTCTCGAAACATAAGTTCGTTTTGATCCGGAAGTGCCGAGGCCCAACCCGCTATCGATTTATTTTTTCTTGTTTACCGAGGTTAACATCATGATGTCACGCAAAGAATTCATAATTTTCTCTATAGCAATCTCCCTTATCAGTGCGCTGTGTTTTCCTGTCTCCGCGGCGACTTTTAGCCACGAAGAAGTAAGAGCCGCTCTGGAAAGCACCATTTCCAAAGTCAAAGCGTCCATCTCCGCGGTGGAAAACGGCGCGGACAAGGAAACCGTAGCCGAGCTGGTCAGCAATGCCAAACAACAGCAAAAAGACATCGAGAACAACGATCTCGAAGTCAAACGCCAGCATGCCGGCAAACGTCTGAATACGGCATGGAAAGCAGCCCGCGGCGGCGATTTGCAGTTGGCCGGCGAATCGTTGAAAGAAGCTTTGAGCCGCTATGAAGAAATGCACAAACTTTATGTTTCCAGCCACTAAGCCGTAAACGCAGGCCGATTCAGCCATGTATCAACGGACCGCATCGGCGCACAAAATAGGGGCGTTTTGTGTGCATATTGGACATAAGGCTTGAACATCACCGGCTCCAAGCCTTTTGTAAACGCTCCCTTTTACGACCTGCATTGTCGATAACGCCGGCATATTTGATGCGCGTGGCCGGCCTTGGACCTATGTTCCAAGCGTTTTCTTACCTCCGAAAAGAAAAACGTGACAGTTAACTCGTTCGCCAACTGGCGAAGCGGCGATGCAGGTCTTTTTATATCGAATTAATGGCGCAAAAATTGCTGATTTTCTTATGTCGAACCAGTGTTATCTTCTCGCCTGGCTTGATGTGGAAAATGTCCGAGCACAAACCCAAGTCTTGCCTAAGCGTATTACTTGAACCTTGCATCCTAAACAGGAGATCGCAATCATGAAAAAGCTCTTAATCGCCCTGTCCGTAACCGTTGGCATTGCTATCGCGCTATTCGCGGCATTCAATCCCAGGCTATCTGCTTACAACTCGCAAAACGACATTTCCTATTCCGATTTCATCAAGGACGTACGCAGCAAGTCCGTGGCCGAAGTGGTGATAGACGGGAAATCTATCGATGGCCGCCGCCATAACGGCACGCGCTTTACCACATTCAATCCTGGCGATGCGCGAATCATAGACGACCTATTGGAGTATGACGTCAAAATCAAAGTCGAGCGGCCCGAGACCCAATCTACCCTAACGCAACTTCTATTCTCATGGGCTCCCACCTTGTTGTTGATCGGGGTATTGATCTATTTCATGCGTAAGCAGCAACAGGGTGCCGGCGCACAAAACGGCTTTGGTAAAAGCCGGGCTAAATTGATGACGGAAGATCAGGTCAAAGTGCGTTTCAATGATGTGGCCGGCGCCGAGGAAGCTAAACAAGACGTAGCGGAAATGGTGGACTTCTTGAAAGATCCGGGCAAATACGAAGCCTTGGGCGGCAAAATTCCCCGCGGTGTGCTGATGGTAGGCCCTCCCGGCACCGGTAAAACCTTATTGGCGCGGGCCATTGCCGGCGAGGCCGGAGTGCCGTTCTTCTCGATCTCGGGTTCCGACTTTGTGGAAATGTTTGTCGGCGTCGGCGCCTCCAGGGTGCGGGATATGTTCGAACAAGCTAAAAAACGCGCGCCCTGCATTATTTTTATCGATGAAATCGACGCAGTCGGCCGCCAGCGCAGTACTGGCGGCAATATCGGCGGCGGCGAAGAACGCGAACAAACCCTTAACCAACTATTGGTGGAAATGGACGGTTTTAGCGGCAACGAAGGCATCATTGTCATTGCGGCAACTAACCGTGTCGACGTGCTGGACAAGGCTTTACTAAGACCGGGGCGTTTCGATCGCCAAGTGCAGATCGGCTTGCCGGACATCAAGGGCCGCGAACAAATTCTCAAAGTCCACGCCACCCGAGTGCCCCTGGCCGACGATGTCAACATCAACGATCTGGCGCGCGGCACACCCGGTTTTTCGGGTGCCGAACTAGCCAATCTAATTAACGAAGGCGCCCTATTCGCTGCCCGCAACAACCAAAGGGAAGTGACCATGCACGACCTGGACAGCGCCCGCGACAAAGCCATCATGGGCGCCGAAAAACGCACCATGATCATGAGTCGCGAGGATTTGCTGATGACTGCTTACCATGAAGCCGGCCACGCCATCGTTGGCCGCTTGATGCCGGAACACGACCCGGTTTATAAGGTCAGCATCATGCCGCGCGGCGGTGCTTTGGGCATCACCATGTTCCTGCCGGAACACGACCAATACAGCGCCTGCAAAGATAAACTGGAGGGCCAAATTTCCAGCCTGTTCGGCGGCCGGATTGCCGAGGCTCTGATTTACGGCAAAAACAAAGTCACCACCGGCGCCTCCAACGATATACAACGCGCGACTCAATTGGCGCGTAATATGGTCACTAAGTGGGGCTTATCCGATCGCCTAGGCCCCATGGATTGCGGCGACAACGACAGCGGATTTATGGGCTCAACCAAACCGATGTCGGAGCAAATGGCGCGCCTGATCGATCATGAAATTAGACAAACCTTGGCGAACAACTATCGGCGCGCCGAGGCCATCCTTAAAACGCATATAGATATTCTGCACAACATGGCGCAAGCCTTACTGGATTGGGAGACGCTGGATAAATATCAGATCGACGAGTTGATGCAGGGCCGAAAGATCGCACCGCCCAAGGCCGTAGAGCCGGCAAAACGGCACTGCGACAACGGCAAATCGCCCAGGCCGACGACAGAAACGGTAGCTCCTATCGGCAAAATACCGGCTTTGTCGTGATCTCAAGGCCCGATAGACCTTTCGCACGGCAAATTTCAGCACATTCGTCCCCCCGCCATCCGGGAGAGGGTTGGGGGCGAGGGAATCAAAAAACCGAAATTTGCAGTGCGATGACGGGATAAAACAGTAATTGCATTAATGAACTGTTGCTCGCAGGCCCCGAATAAATGATAGAGTTCGGGGCCAAAGAATAGATTAATGACTAGGGGATTTTTTCCAAACTAGAGTGATTCGACAACCCAATAAACGCTTGAAAAAATTCGTTTCCAGCTCGGCAATATTGCCCTATTTAGCGCCAGCCTATCGCAACGCGGCGCTTGCGGCACTGACATTGTTGACAGCCTGCACCGTACCGAAGCCGGCGCCAATTGCGGAATATGATCCGCCACCCCCTTTGTCCAGGCACGCTTATCAAGCCCAAAACCGCCCGCCAGCGCCGGATACATCCAGTTCTCCAACTGAAGATGCCGGAATCGATACCCAGCAAACCTACGATTTGCCGGCCTTGGTGGATTTGGCCCTGCACACGCATCCGGAAACCCGGATTAGCTGGGAGGAAGCAAAAGCCGCCGCCGCGCGCCTGGAAAGAAATCGCAGCAACTGGTATCCCACACTGACGGTAATGGCATTCGGCCAGCATTTTACCAGTAGCTTCCCCATCCCCGGCAGCGCGCTGGTCAGCAACGGTTACGCGGCGTTTGCCAGCCTGGATTTGGCCTGGACCTTATTCGATTTCGGACGCCGGGAAGCGTTGGTTGATGCCGGTACGCAACGGCTGAGCGCGGCTAATTTTGCCTTTGACCGTAAACATCAGGAAATTGCCTATCGGGTAGCCAGTAGTTTTTTTGCTTATCAGGCCGCCTTGGCCAAGGTGACGGCGGCGCAGCAAACTTTCGAGTCGGCGAAAACCAACGCCGATTCGGTTCAAGCCAAACTCAAACAAGGACTGGCCACCAAACCCGACTTGTTGCTGGCGCTGCAAGAGCAGGCAAAATCCAGTTATGACCTGCAAGATGCGCGCGGCTCGGTCACGCAGACCCGTGCCGATCTAACGACGAGCCTGGGAATATCGCCGGCTTACAGCCTGCAACTGGTCGACCTGAGCAAGCTACCGTTGCCCGCAGAACTGGCGCAATCAGTGGAAAAAATCGTCGATCAGGCTTTGGAACAACGCCCCGATTTGCTGGCGCGTCTTGCCGAATTGCGGGCCCGCGAAGCGGATGTTAAAAAAGCCAGAGCCGAATTCTGGCCCAAGGTTTCGTTGCGCGGCATGGTGGGTAATCAATACTGGGGCAATGTGCATACCAAGCCATCGGGCGGCGAAAGTTATTCCGCCAACACCATGGTCGATACCGCCATGTTGAATGTGGAATGGACCTTGTTCGACGGCTTTGAACGCAGCAATGCGGTGCGGGAAGCGGAGGCCAAAAGGTCGGCGTCCCAAGCCCAGTTGGAGGCCTTGCGCCTGGAAATCATGCGCGACATCTGGAAAGCCTATGCCGACACCAAAACCGCACTGGAAAAACGCGAGTTTGCCTTGGCTCTGTTGAAAGCCGCCGAGGAATCCTATGCGGCAACCCAGGAGTCTTACACACACGGTTTTTCGACGGTAATCGAGCTGTTATCGGCGCAAAAGGATTTGGCGCGTGCCCGCTATACCGAAATCGATAGTCGAGCGACTTTATTACGTTCTGCCGCAACGCTGGTTTATGTGTCAGGCGAGCAAAATCCGGAAGTGTTGGATGAGCATTAAATGACTGTCTTTCATACTGTGGCCTCTAAGCATTTCTAGTTCAACACAGCAAATACCGGCTAAGCGATTCACCAGGTTTTTCTTGAGCGTGAATAGGCTTATAGCTATTATCGAATCCTAATTAGAACAATTATTTTTAGATTATGTCCTCCGACTCTACATTTCCGACCGCACTGCGCCAGTTACTCCGCACCCACCAGGCCTTTTTGTCGTATGCGGCCAGACACGTTCACCGGCTCGAATTAACCTTGCCGCAATACGATGTGATCATCACGCTGGGCAAAACCGCCGGCATGCAGCCCAAGAAACTTGGCGAGGAAACGTTGATTACCAAAGGCACGCTCACCGGTGTGGTCAGCCGCTTGGAGGACAAGGGCCTGGTGGAAAGGTCGGCCTCAAAAAAAGACGGCCGCAGCCAGATCATCCGCTTGACCGACGCGGGCCGCGCCGTTTACGAACAAACTTTCCCCGAGCATCTGGCCCATATCGGCCGCCTGTTCGACGATTATGCGCCCGAGGAAATCTCGAAGCTGGAGGCGGATTTACAGAGGCTGCATGAAGCGGTCATCACCGCGCGCGGCAATCATATTGAACAAGTCGATGATGAATTCTAGCGAGTACCGAAATGTTCATACGTTTGAGGTGAAGCGCACAATGATCTCTGGGCAATTACTTAAGTGGGCCTCTAAAAATAAAAACACCTCCTTCTCCCCCCGGGAGAAGGTTGGGATGAGGGAATTAAAATCAATTACTTACCCCCCTCACCCTAGCCCTCTCCCTGAGGGCGAGGGAATGTTTAGAGGTTCCCTTAAAACGTTTTTCCCGGCGAGTCTCTCGATTTTCCTGACCGCTTGCGACCCAATGCTAAGCCTGCAAGGTTCGTTCTGGCCGGCCTGGATCATCTGCATCCTCAGCGGGCTGGCGACCAGCATGCTGCTGATGTGGCAATTGGTGCACTACCGCCTGGCACCGCATTTGGGTCCACCGCTACTGATCGCGCCCAGCCTGTGGGCCTTATGCACCTTTATCATCTGGCTGGTGTTTTATGCAGCATGAATACGGCGGTGCCTGATGGAAAACATTCAAAACGATAGCCGAGGGTTAAGCCTGAAAAATCGGATATTGCTGGGTCGCGTCATTGGCATTGTTATCGTATTGGGTGCGCTGGCGACCGGCTCGGCGGTTTGGCATATCAACTATCAAAATCCGCGCACCAACGACGCGATGGTGCGGGCCAACATCGTCGGCATCGCCCCGGAAGTCAGCGGCCGCATCGTGGAATTGCATGTCGAAGATAATCAATATGTCAAACAGGGCGATTTGCTGTACGTGATCGACCCGCGCCCCTATCAGGCCAGATTGGACAAAGCCAAGGCTGAATTGCTGCTCGCGGAAAAAGATGTCGATTCCCGGCGTGCTTCCAGCGGTTCCGCAGAAATTGCCATCGAGCGTCTGGAACACCAGCGGGCCGCCGCCAACGCCGAAGTCAACAAAATCGAGGCGGAAGACGAATATCTGCATAACTATCTGGAACGCCTGGAACCCTTGGCGGATAAGCAATATGTCACCACCGATCAGCTGAAACAGGCGCGTTCCCGCTATGCGGCTTCGCGCGCCGAGTTGGCGGATGCAAAAGCTAAAGAACTGTCCGCTCGCAGTGCCATCGAGGAAGCCAAAAGCGACAGCCGCCGGGCGGTATCATTAATCGCCCAAGTCGGCGACGTCAACGCCCGCATCGAAGCGGCCAGAGCCCTGGTCACCGCCGCCGAACTCGATCTGGAATATTGTTATGTGCGCGCGCCGTTTAACGCCTATGTCACCAATTTGAATACCCGCGAAGGCGAATACGCCAAGGCCGGCGCGCAAATGTTTGCTTTGGTCGACGACCGCCACTGGTATGTGATCGCCGACTTCAAGGAAACCTATTTGCGGTCGATCAAACCCGGCCAGGAGGCCGAAGTGTTTCTGGTCGCTTATCCGGGCAAACGCTATCGCGGCGTGGTGACCGGGATCGGCTGGGCCAATTCGCCCGACAATATCAAACAGCATGGCGTATTGCCGGAAGTTGAACGCACACTGAACTGGGTCATTCTGGCTTCGCGTTTTCCGGTACGGATCGAGATTAAAGAGCACGACCCCGAGCATCCGCTCCGTATGGGCATGACCGCGTTTGTTACGGTGCGGAAACCAACTGCCGACGCAGCCGATACAGCCCTGCCGCCGCCATGACCATTGGCGACAGCCGGCCTGGTTTAAGCTCGCAACCAAAACCCAACCGGCTTTGGTTTGGCACCAGCCTGGGGCAATTCCTCCACGCGGAACTCAAAGATTCGCCGGCACGGCGCGTTGCCGCCCTGCGCTTGTTTGCCGTCACACTGACTATCGCACTTGTCAGCCAAACCTTGCATATCCCGCCGCTAGGGGCAATCTCCATATTGATTTGCCTAAGCTACGACGCATACGCCAACGCCGGCCAATCCCTGGCGTTTGGAATGCGCCAGCTCGGCTATCTGATCGTCACGACCTGGGTATCGGTATTGACGCTGATGTTGGCCGGCAACGACCCGTGGTTGCTGCTGCCGCTGTCGTTCGTCATATTGGCGCTGTCCTTGTTTCATGCCCGTTTGATCGCCTGGCCTACCGGCATTGCTTTGTGGTATTCCGTGGCGGTGCTGTACAGCCCCAGCACGCCCGATGAAAACATTTACCATGCCTTATGGAACATCCCCATTATTGGCGTACTGGCGCTGGGAACATGGACGGTAGTGCATTTGACCATCAAACCGCAAGATCCGCTAAAACTGTTAAAAGCGGAGATCGCCATGCAATTGGCGACGGTGGAATACATTTTCAGCGCGCGTCTGGCCGATGCCGGTGCGTATAGCCCCAGACCTGAAGCAGCCATGCACGCCGCTGCCGGCAGCCTTGGCAAACTGCTGGGTTTACTGGCCAACGCCGAATTGATCCATCCTGCTTTACACGAACGCCACCTGACTTATCGGGCGCTGTTGCTGGAAATAGACGGTTTGCGCCAGTTGTCGGACTGGCTTAATCAAGTGTTGGCTGCGGAATATAGGGCCCAGCCGCTGACGCCGGAAAAACTGCATGTATATCGGGCTTTACAAAGCGCCTGTGCCAGATTACGGCAAGGCGTGGCGGAATCGCGCGACGTGTCCGTAGAAATCACCAGCTTGCTAAGCGATGAGGTATTGCAAAACTATGCGCGGGAAGCCAATCCCTCGCTGTTAACCGCCTTGTGGCGGGCTCTGCAACGCATTGCCGGCTTGATGCATGATTTGCATCAACCGATAGCCGCCAAAGACAGTAAAAACATCAACGCTGAATCCGACGACAAGCCTGAACATGGCTGGCTGCCAGCCTGGTTTGCTTACGAGTTTTGGGCAAGCCGTGCCGACAGTTTGCAATTCGGCATTAAATTTTCCCTGGGCGCGATCCTGTGCATGCTGATCGTGGAAAGCCTGGGCTGGCCGGACATCAACACCGCGATTCCCACCTGTCTGGTCGCGGCACAAACCAGTCTCGGCGCCGACTACCGGCTCTCGCTGTTACGGGTGTCGGGCGCCGCCGTCGGCGGGATCTGCGCTTATTTTTACGTATTGGTCTTTCAATCTCAGCTCGCTACCATCGTCGGCTTTGCGTTTGCCACAGCGCCATTCTGGGCGCTGGCAGCCTGGATTACCGCCGGCAGCGAACGCATCGCTTATCTGGGCCGGCAACTTGGTTTTTCATTTGCGTTGTTTGTGCTGCACGATTTCGGTCCAGTCACCGACCTATATCTGCCGCGCGACCGGGTCATTGGCATATTGCTCGGACTCATCGTGATGGGCGTTATCGATTACGCACTGTGGCCGCGGCGCTCGATTGCACTGGCCCGCCACCACAGCGTAGCGGCGTTGCGCACACTTGCCAGCTTCACCAAGCGCTTACCCGACGTCAGCCACCTGCTAACTTACACCTTACCCTTACGGCTATCGGCGGAAAAAGAGCTGGCCGCCGCTCAAGACTTGTTGGCACACGCGGTATTGGAACCCGATGCGCGCTTGGTCGAGAAAGTGCATGAACGAGCGGCGCTGCGGACAATTGTGAAGGACGCCGGCCATTTATCCGGCTTGTTACAAGTCCGCAAACGCTATCGCTTACTCAGCGGCCAGCGCTTCAGCCACTTTCCTGATGAATTGCAACAGCTCAGCCGGGCGTTCGATGCCGAGCTGGCGACCGCCCTGGAATATGCCGCAAGACTTCTGCAAGGCGAACAAGCCGGCAACCGGATCGAGCTTGCCAATCATCAAGCGCGTCTAAAGCAAAGTTATATCGATCATCATCGTATCGACAATCTGGCCGACGATTTGGCCGTCGAGTGGGAGCTACGCTTTATGCTGGACCAACAAATTGTGGAGCTGATAGCCCACATCGAAAAAGCAGTGCTGGCTGCCACGTCATATCCGCAACAATCCGCTCCTGACCTTGATGTGCAATAAGGCCGCGCAGTGCATCCAATATAGCCCCTGGGCTCCCGCCTGCGCGGGAGCGACGATATTTACTAATCCAGCCTATTTATCACGGGTATTCCGTTGAGGTTGAGCGTGGCGAAGCCCAGGCTGGTCTGCCCTTAGACAGGCGAAGGGTCGCGGTAGGAATACCGGTTGCCCGGTACCCCCCGCACAGATCCCAGCGAGCGCTGCTAACGCACTGGGCTCCTCCCTCGAGTACGAACGTCAAAGCGGTAACAAGGGTGGGATGTAATAACCTGCACATCCTTCTTTGTCGCGCCGCTTGGCGCACATCAGCCAATCCATTCGACGCAACTCCCCGGCTCTGAGTCCGGACTGCGGTTGCCTGACCGATGTTCCTCTTGGGCAAAGCCCTTCCCTCCACAGCCTCCGCCAAGGACAAGTCCTCTTTGTTCGGTTGCTTCATCGGTACTACGGCTTTGTCCGACTTCTCATCTGCGTACATATTTATCGTTCAGTTTCTACCTTAATAAACCGGCTCGATATGCCTATCGAGCACAGATGAGACCTCCCAGGTTCCGTACAAAGGACTTCTCCACATGCATGGGGCCTACGACTGCGCGAGGTTTGGACTCATGCTGGCCAAAACGCATGAACCAATATTGCTTTCTCCTCAACTGCACGGGATCAGCACCTCGAAGTTAGACCCATTTCGCAGCTCAATACCCAGCCTGTGGTCTCCCCTGTGAACGCTTCACGTTTACCCTCGCGAGTAACCGCGCATCACTCGGGGCCGAGACGGTGAGCTAGACCTTATCTCGTGGAGGACTTTCACCACCTATCCTTTGCCAGCTTGTCCTGGCGCACGTAGTTAAGGGCCGGGTTAATAATCAGCAGCACCGATATACGCCAAGTTGCTCAAAATATGTTCATCTGAAAATCCAGACTTCGTTCCGCTAACCAGACTAAAGCCACGGCGACGATGGATGCTGAGCCGGTTTTCATCACGACTAGCGGATAATAGCGATAGCGGCTAAAGCCGACTATCAACGGCAAAACCGCACCGACAATCGCCAACTGCCCTGCTTCCACACCCAAATTAAAGCCCAATAGTGGTAACAGCCGCTGCGTGTCCGGCAAGCCCATGTCCAACAACACACTGGCGATGCCCATGCCGTGGATCAAGCCGAAAGCAAAGGCAAACCAGGTGCGGCGTTTTACCAACACCGGATAAATATTGTTCAACGCTGCCAACACCACGGAGGCGGCAATGGCCGATTCTACCCAGCGGGACGGCAAACAGAGGTATTGCAACACCGTGAGGCTCAAGGTGAACGAATGTGCCAACGTGAAGGCGGTAACCACACCTAGCACGTCGAAAAATACCGGTCTAATGCCTGGTTTTGGCTGCCAAGCACCCCGCTCCCACGCCAAAGCCGCCGGCAGCAACAGACTTAACAAAAATAGAATATGGTCAAAGCCGATCCAGATATGCCATAGCCCGGCGTAGCCGAATCGCGCCACGGTCCGCCACCCGGAATAATCAGCGTCCCGCACAAATTCGCTACGTTGGTGGTCAGGACTAAAGATCGCGGTATCGGTTTTAGCGGCATGAATGACGCTTATCAGCCCGCGATGCTGCGGGTCGAGATCGAAAAGCAAGCGATAGTCTATCGACAACGGCGTGGACGCAGACGGACAAGTCGCCCGGAAACTTAATACGGCGTAATGACCATCGCTGTGTTCGTCCACCCGTAAATCCCCTGCTTGCAGCGAACAGACTTGCTTAGCCGTCGTCATTTGCAAACGACTCAGCGCATAGGCATACACAACATCCCGACTATTTCGCAACTCCGCCCAGGTAATATTGCCGTCGTCGTTTGCATCCAAACCCAAGGCGTAATCCAGGTCGCGCAAGGCAATATCCCATTGCCCGGAGATCTGCCACCCATCAACCTGCACCGTCATGTAACTATCGCTGGCCTTATGGGCAAAAACGCTAAAACTTGCAGTCAGCAGCCAGACCATGATTAACCCGACCCAAATGACCCCGGGTATTCGGTTCGAGCCTAACCCGTCTAAGCTTGGCGGGGCCTGCCCTTCGACAGGCCTGACCTGAGCGCAGTCGAGAGGCCCAGGGCAAACAGTATTTAAGCGGTGAATAAATTTTGCCGGCCCGTTCATGCTCCGCTCCCACCAATTTGCGCGAGTAGCGTTTGTAGTCGCACATCTTGCAATTTGGACTCTGTTAAAAACATCAGCAGCGGTTGTGGATTTTTGCCGGCAGCCACCGCCGCTTCCAACAAAATGCGCGCGTCGCGCGGCTCGCGCTGCACGGCCCAATTGGTTTGCGCCAGGGCCAGCGCCGATTCGGGCTGGTTTAACACATGCAATAAAAAGCGCGCCTCTTCGCCTTGATGGCTGGTATCGCCACGCATCCGGCTGGCGGCAAAGCGAGCGGTCAGCGCATCTATATGCACAGCGGCGGTTGGCAGCCGTAAGGCTTTTTCGGCAAAAGTCAGGCGCAGTAACAAGCCGTCGGCGCGCGTATCGTTGGCTAACAATTCCACCACGTCTTGGAAACGATTCCGGTCTAATAAATAATCGGCATAGGTAGCCAACAGATAACCATTGCGGCGCGGCACTTGCAGCGCCTGCCGGTAATAACGGTCGGCCGCATCTGTATTACCCAGGCGCTCGGCCATTTCCGCCAGCGTGGTCAATGCCCATTGTTGGTCTGCCGGTGCGGCACTGTGCGCAGCGCTTACTGCTCGTGCCAACTGGCGATAAGCGGTGTCGAGCTGGCCGGAAACACTCAGAATGGAATTCAGACAAACTTGGCCGATCAGCGGCTCTGCCAATTTCAACAAAGGTAAACAGCTGTTCAGAGCATCGGCGTGTTGGCCTTGCACTTCCAAAATCGCCGCCCGCGTCAACCAAGCTTGCGCCAAGCGCGGCTGACGCGCCAAAGCCCAATGCAAATATTCCAGAGCCGCCGGAAATTCGTGGCGATTTTGAAACAAGGTGGCTCGCAACGTCAGGACTTCGGCACTCGGTTGCGCGACTGTCAGCCAAGGCGCCAACGCCGCTTCCGCGTAACCGAAATAGCGCGGATCCGATTCAGCGCGGCCCAGTTCGATATAGCGCCGGACTAAAGCTAAAGCCGGTTCCAAGTCATTAGGCTGAGCCGCGACTTGTTTGCGCAAGTAACGAATTTCCAGCCAGCTTTCGCCCCTGGCCGGCAAGACTTCGACGATTTCGTCATCGGTCTTGGGTAAATAAGCTTGCGCCCCCGCATCACTGAGTACAGCAACAGACATTATTAAACCTAATGTAAGCCAGTGCTTCATTGGCTCCTCCTTCGGATGTTTATCGAACAGGGGGCGCGCACCGCCGCCCCCTTCCCTCTTTTCTAATTGTTTGGACAACTCCCTACAGCCAGGGAGACGGCATCGAAACAACCGGCCTCACCAGGATCGACATGGCGGCTTTGCCGGCCGCTATTGGCAAAAGCTACATAAGGAAACACTTCCTGATAGCTTCTATCGTTGGTGTTAACGCCGTCGGCAACCCGGTTATTCGGAAAGC
Source organism: Methylomonas sp. 2F7 (assembly GCF_057126975.1). Lineage (NCBI taxonomy): Bacteria > Pseudomonadati > Pseudomonadota > Gammaproteobacteria > Methylococcales > Methylococcaceae > Methylomonas > Methylomonas sp. 2F7. Next base: position 1,058,512 of record NZ_CP195203.1, on the reverse strand, counting down.
TGTTAAAGGCCGGATTCAAAACCCCAACCACAGCCTGCGCGGCAATATCGGTGACGTCGTCGGACACCCGCCGACCATTGGGAAAGCCGGCAGTATCGCCCGCCAGAAATGCCATGCGTTTCCGCGCGCTTAACGCCGTGGGGCCGATACCGGTGTTTAAACGCAACAAATCCGCGATCGGCCCGCGTTGCGAGGGAGAACAACCTGGGCAAATCGGCGCGGCATAAAACACCAAGGGACCGAGATCGAAACTGGGGTTGGCCGGATTTACGCGCGGTGGCGTTGGAATGGGTACCGCACCGCCATAAGCGGCATTGACGACTCTCGCCAACAGCGGATCCAGCACATAACCGGCAAAACCAGCGTCATCCTTGGGCTCGCTCATGCTGAACCTGTCTTTATCGCCGGTACCGATCAACACCTCATTAATCAAGGGGTTACCCATCCGTTGAATCTGCACATAGGCATTGGCGAGTTTGGGTTTGCCGCCCGGTTTATCCGCATAGGCTTTGGTACGTGGCCGGGAGGTGGTGGCGTAAGTACCGACTACCGCCAAGGCTTCGCCGGCGCTATGTTGCTTGCCGTCTTGGGTAAGCATGGCGATAGGCAACTCGATAGCAATGGAATTGACGTTGTACCCGGCCACATCGTCGGACGCGAAGTTTTGATTTTCCGCATCATTTTGGTTCTCGGCAAACACTCCCGGCACACCGACGCCGGACGCGCCAGCCCTAAAATTAAATGTATCGAAAGTCGCACCCAAATCAATGTAAAACGGATCGTCGACGGTGCCGGCAAACACGCTAACCCCGCCGCCAAGATCGTAAATGCCTTGGCTGGCCAAATTCTGGTAGTTGGGCATCGTGCGCGGTCCGACGTTGGAAGGCACCGCGTAGAGCTTTTGCTGATTGGTCAGATCGATAACTTGCCGATTGGCGCCCTTTCCTTTAATCAGCGTCACCGTATAACTTTGCCGCAAACCCAAGCCTTCCGATCCGGGGCCATCCAGTGCAGTAATGGCAGGCGGCACGATCAAGGTACCGGCAGCGACCGGGTTGGGCGAATTGGCCGGGGCGACAATACCCGTGCCGGCACCGACAAAACCGGTAAACACGCCAGGCAAGCGGTTTTCGGTTTTAAATCTGAACTGGAGGGTAATGTCTTCGTCGGCGTCGAAATTGTTATCCACTTTCATTTCATACAAAACTTCCGGATCGAACGGAAAATAATTCGGGCCGTTGCTGGGTTCCAGCAAGGGATCGACATTTAGAATCATGGTCACTTTACTGGGATCGTTGTAACTGACAAAGGCGTACCAATCGGTGATGTCGGCCTTGGTATCCAACGCTGTTAACGGCGCTTCGCGATGATTGGCGGCCTCAACGGACGGTATGCCGCCCATCAATAATAAAGCGCTGGCAAACATGGTCAGCGGCCAACGGCTGTAGTGATGTAAGTCTTTCATAGTCTAATACCTCATTAATTAAAGCCGCAGCTTCAAGCAGCTGCGTTAGGGAATACGCGGAAAATCGGCAAACGGATGCCGGAAAATGGAATTTATGCCAAACGCACCGGACTGGCCGCTTCCGCGTCGGTTCGCGGTGCGGATCTAGCCTTTCCCAGTCGGCCACCGAGCAAAAACAAGCCGGACAAACTCAGCAGCATCAGGGTGGGCGGTTCCGGCACACTGACGATTTGGGCATTGGCGACGTTGAGAATGTGTAGATCCCAAGCCGCCGTGCGATTCGGTTCCACCGGATCGCCATTGCTATCGGTTAAAGATCCCTCGCAAAACCGACCGTTCGAACAACCGAAGGCGGCGGTAAATTGCGGATCGGCATCCCGTAAAAATCCGTCGGCCAGCGCGGCACTTACCGAAAAGTTGTCGTATTGAGTCAAGGTTGCCAGGTAATTCCCGGCGACAAGATTGATGGCTAAATAGCTGTCGAATTCGCCGTAATTGAAATTAACCCCGTTCGACAATTGGCTGCCGCCCAAGCCGCCGTCGTCTTGCTCGGCCAATTGGTTACCTAAGCCGTCCCACAACGTCAAAATCGGATCGAAACCGCCGCCCAGCCAGGACGAGGTAAACAAGGTCACCGTGCCGGGCGAGCCGAGCGAAAAGGCAAAGCTCAGCTTATCGTTATCGTTGGCAAAGTTGCCGTTAAATTCAAAGTCCGCGGCCTCAACGGCTGTCGCTGCGGTCAGGCAGGCGCCTAACAACGCAACCGGAAATAGCTTTTTCATCGTGGTTTCCTCTCAGTCTATGGTTAGAAATGGCAAGCCGGCGGCGGATTCCAGATGCGGATGGCGATACTCGGCATTCGCGCCGGCTTGCGATGACTGATACGCGGCCAATTCGGCATTGGATGCAAAACAGGTAAAAATACTTGCGGCCGGGTTTGTACAACGAACTGGGTCGGTGCTTGGCACATAAGCATCTTTCGATACGAAACGACGAGTGTTATTAACCCAGAGCACAAGCCATAATCGCTTCGGTAGTTTGACTATTTGCCACGCGCAAACGGCTGTTTTATAGTGGTCCAACCACAAACTCCTACTCTCTGCCCTCTTAAATGCGGCCACCAATCTTGGCAAACCAAGAAAAATCCACAGCCCTTATGTCGCCTGGTTCACACTTTGAGCGCTATCCCAACATCGCCTCGCATCCAAACCAACCGATGCAGCGTATAGCTTTTAAAGGGATGCGAGGACGATGACGGATAGCGATTCGGACGACGACCAGAACCGACAGCTGGCAACGACCGCCGACGAAGCCTTACTGAGGGAATGGATCGCCGACATCGTGGATCAGGATCAAGCCGCGCTGGGGCGCTTATACGATAGCCTGGTCGATCAGGTCTACGGTGTGGCACTACGCATCACCCGGCGGTCGCAGTGTGCCGAAGAAGTGGTGCAAGACACGTTCTGGCAGATCTGGCGGCAGGCGCCGCGCTTCGATGCCGAACGCGGTTCGGTAAAAGCCTGGGTGATGACGATGGCTCGCAGTCGGGCACTGGACGCCTTGCGGCAACTGGACGGCAATCTAAGCGAGCTGGAACCGGACGCTCTGGTGCTGATCGAAGCCCCAGCCGAACAAATGCCGCCGGATTTACTATCAGCGGTGCAGCAAGGCCATCGCTTGCAAACGGCCCTGGCGGCTTTGGAGCCCTTGCCCCGGCAATTGCTGTCTTTGGCATTTTTCCGGGGTTTGAGTCACGACGAAATCGCCGTTTGCAGCGGTTTGCCATTGGGTACTGTGAAATCGCATATCCGCCGGGCTCTACAGACTATGCAGCAATTATTGACAGCCGATGCCGGCGAGGTTAACTAAACAACATGACAGACAAATTCCCGCCTTTGGATAGCGCAGATGCCAACGATTTGCGGCAACTAGAAACGCTGCTGGCCGACGGTTTCGCGCCGATTCCGGTTGCCGGCGAACGCCGCAATTCGTTACGCCAAGGCCTGATGACGCAAGTCTCTGCCAGCCTTGCCAAACAAGCCGGCTTACTCACCGTGCGCGCCAGACACGGCGCCTGGCAAGCCCTGAAAACCGGCATCCGCGTCAAACCACTCTGGGACGGCGGCCTGCAAGGCCACTCGGTATTGATCGAATTCGCCCCCGGCGCCAGCCTGATACCGCATCGGCACAACTGTCTGGAAGAAGGCATCGTCTTGCACGGCGATTTGCAAATGGGCGACTTGCGGCTTGGTCCCTTGGATTACCACGCCTCGCCGGCCGGCAGTCGGCACGGCGGGATAAGGTCTGCTAACGGCGCACTGGCCTATTTACGCGGCACTTCACTGGGCGATAGTCGCGAGGTGTTGCGGGAAGTACTGGCGGGTCTGCTGCCGTTTGGCAAGTCTGAGTCGTTTAGCGTGTTTACCAAGCAAATAGACGACTGGCAGGAAATAGCTCCCGGCGTCTGGAAAAAACCGCTGTGGCAGGACGGGGAACGCGAATCCGGTTTTTATCGCCTGGAAGCCGGCGCTAAATGCCCGGCACACGGCCATCGGCTGGAAGAGGAATGCATGATGCTGGACGGCGACTTGTTTATCGACGACGTCTTGCTGCGCGCCGGCGACTACCAACTGGCGCCGGCCGGCAGCGCGCACCGCGAGGTGTATACCGACGTTGGTGCGACACTGTTCGTGCGCGGTGCCAGAAATTACTGACCGATTTATCCGCGCCGGAATGCCCTGGCGGCTTAGCCTTAGTTGATGTCTTGACTGTTTAAATAGTCTTCGTAATTACCGCTGAAATCGACGATGCCGTTCGGCGTCAGTTCGATAATCCGGGTCGCCAACGACGAGACGAATTCGCGGTCGTGACTGACGAAAATCAGCGTGCCGGGATAATTTTCCAAAGCCGCATTCAGGGATTCTATCGATTCCATATCCAAATGGTTGGTGGGTTCATCCAGCACCATGACGTTGTTTTTTTGCAGAATCAATTTGCCGAACAACATCCTGCCTTGCTCACCACCGGAAATGACTTTTACGGATTTGTTGATTTCGTCATTGGAAAACAACAAACGCCCCAGCGTGCCGCGTATGGTTTGATCGTCGTCGGATTCTTTGCGCCATTGGCCCATCCATTCAATCAGCGGCATGTCTTCGGCAAAATCCTCGGCATGATCCTGCGCAAAATAACCGACGTCTGCGTTTTCCGCCCACTTCACTTCGCCGCTGTCCGGGCTCAAATCGCCGACCAGGGTTTTCAATAAAGTGGATTTACCAATACCATTCGGACCGATGACTGCGACCCGCTCGCCGACCGCGATCATCATGTTCAGATTCTTGAATAATGGCTCCGCACCGTAGCCTTTGGCCAAATCTTTGGCTTCCACAGCTAAGCGATATAGCTTCTTAGCTTGATCGAAACGAATAAACGGATTGACCCGGCTGGACGGCTTGACTTCGTCGAGCTTGATTTTCTCTAACTGCCGCGCCCGGGAAGTGGCTTGCTTGGCCTTAGAAGCATTCGCCGAAAAGCGCGCCACGAAGGTTTGCAGTTCGGCAATCTGGGCTTTTTTCTTGGCGTTGCCGGCCAGCAATTGTTCGCGCACTTGGGTCACGGCGGTCATGTAATCGTCGTAGTTGCCTGGATACACCCGCAATTCGCCGTAGTCCAGATCGGCCATATGCGTGCAGACGCTATTCAAAAAATGCCGGTCATGCGAGATGATGACCATGGTCGAATTGCGCTCGTTCAGCACGTTCTCAAGCCAACGGATCGTGTTGATATCCAGGTTGTTGGTCGGCTCGTCCAGCAGCATGATGTCAGGATTGGAAAACAAGGCTTGCGCCAGCAAAACCCGCAGTTTCCAGCCTGGCGCCACCGCGCTCATGGGGCCATTATGTTGTTCCAGAGGAATATCCAAGCCTAGTAGCAATTCACCGGCCCGGGCTTCGGCGGTATAGCCGCCGAATTCGGCAAACACCGTTTCCAGATCAGCAGCGCGCATATAATCGTCTTCGCTGGCTTCCATATTGGCGTAGATGGCGTCACGTTCCGACATGGCCGCCCACATCTCGGCATGGCCCATCATCACTACATCCAGCACTCGCTGCTCTTCGTACGCGAATTGATTCTGGCGCAAGATACCCAAACGCTCGTTGGCATCGACGCTGACGTTGCCGGATGTAGGTTCCAGGTCGCCGCTGAGGATTTTCATAAAGGTCGACTTGCCGCAGCCGTTGGCGCCGATCAGGCCGTAGCGGTTGCCGTTGCCGAATTTCACGGAAACGTTTTCAAACAGGGGCTTGGCCCCGAATTGCATGGTGATATTAGCGGTAGAAATCAAGAGAGTGTCCGAGGATTAAGAGTAAAAAGAGCGTTGTCGCCGTTTCAGGCGTGTGACGAAATAAATGGGTTGACGCGAAAATGGGTTATTTTACCAGACTTTAATCAACGATCATTTACAGTAATGTGTCACTGACAAGCCCGATATGATTGCACCGTCCCCCACCGCAGAACCGATTTATCCGATCTTTTACAGCTTCCGCCGCTGTCCGTATGCGATGCGAGCACGCTTAGCCATTGCCGTATCGGGGCTAAGCGTCGCACTCCGAGAAATCGAGCTCAGCAATAAACCGGAGGCGATGCTAAGCGTTTCGCCAAAAGGCACCGTACCGGTATTAGTGTTGCCCGACGGCCAAGTGATCGAACAAAGCCTGGATATTATGCGGTGGGCCTTGGCGCAACACGACCCGCAAGACTGGCTGGACCAAATGCCGGAAGATGCGAAGCGATTAATCGACTGGAACGACGGCGATTTCAAATACTATTTGGACCGCTACAAATATGCGGACCGCTATCCGGAACAAACGCAAACTGTTTATCGTCAACAAGGCGAGGTGTTTTTAGCCAAGCTGGAAACCCGCTTGCAGCGGACTCGCTTTTTGTGCGGCTTAACTTTCGGCTTGGCCGACGCCGCCATTGCGCCGTTTATCCGGCAGTTTGCCGCAGTGGATAACGCTTGGTTTTCCAGCTCGCCCTACCCGGCCTTGCAACACTGGTTGGACGACTTTTTAACATCCAATCTGTTTGCGGCGGTTATGCGAAAATACCCGCCCTGGAAAGCTAACGACCCGTTAGTCCTTTTCGGGAACGAGGCCGGCCTCGTACCATTTTAAAAGGTGCCCGACATGTTAAAAATCTACAAGAAAACCATCCGCATCGACAGCTCCGGTGCGCATCCCCGCCTTGAGTCACCTCCACAAAGCAAGCTGTCCAATCTGCTGACCATTCCGGCGATGATTGCCGGCGCGGTCTTGGGTACCGTGGTGTTTTCGGCTTTTTTTGCCTTACTGCTAATTCCGCTGACAATAATCGGTATCAGAGGCTGGTGGTTGCTGCGAAAGCTGAAAAATGCGCAGGTTGACGGGCAAAGCCTTGAAGCTGAATATACTGTGGTTTCAGACCCGGCAAAAACCTCCAAGTCCGACTGAGAAATCGCCTGCTTGAATACAAAAAAAGCCCCCACCTTGAGCAGGGTGGAGGCTGTGGAATGTGTAGCGTTACAACGAGGAGGTACTACGAAAAAACTTAAAATCGGACCGGTTTAGCCACTTCGATATTGCTAAACAGGGAAGCAGCGCCAAAAAACAGTGTGGAAAGAACAAACTGACCGGACAGGAAGCTGAACATACCGGTAGCAAAAAACAATCCGGTGACGATGTCTTTATACAGATTGCTTGACTTGTTCATTTTTCCACCTTGACTGGGTTTCAGCCGATTCATTGAAGACGGTTTAACTATAAACCTTTGCCATTTATTTACAATAAGGCATTTATTACATGATTTGTTTCTTATTTTGAAACAAATTTAGTTAAACACCACCTTTCACCAGCCAAATTGAACCCCAACTCGGTTCAAACTTAAGCTACCAATTTTGATGCAGGAGGATGCCGCCATGAGCCACCATTTAAATCTGCTACGCGCGATATTCCAGGATCCGGTTAGCGGCAACATCCATTGGCGGGAAATAGAATCGCTGTTGCACCACCTGGGCGCCAACCTGCAACCTAGCCACGGCGCGCGCTTTCACGTGAGTTTGAATAACGTCGAAGGCGTGTTACATCATCCGCATCACAGCGGCATTTGCAATAAACAGGAAATCAAACATCTGCGCGAATATCTGGCAAGCGCCGGCATCAGTCCGTCCACATATGAAGAACAGCGCAATAAACCGCATTAGCTCAAGGCCGGCGATAAGGTATTAAGCACTTAGCATGGTCATTGCCCACAGCAAGGATTGAACAGAACGACCCATGAAATGGATTGCAAAAAGCTTGCTACTGACCCTCTTTCTATTGCCCGTATTATTGGGATTGGCATTGTGGCTGGCCATTGACGACACGCCGAAACTACAGACCCGAGCCGACCTGACCCCGGAGCAAATTGCCCGAGGCAAACTGATTTTTCGGCAAAACGATCCCCGCCGGCTGAAGTCCGGTGCCATCGCCAGAGTTGCACTTAATCAACAGGAACTGGATCTGGCGATCAACTACCTGGCCAACCAATACGCTAACGGCGTGGCCGGCTTACGGATCGACAATGGCCGGGCCCACATCGACGCCACCCTGCGTTTGCCGCGTAATCCCGTGGGTCAATATCTGAATTTGACGCTGGAGTTCAAGCAAACCGCCAACTTACCGGAAGTCGATCAACTGTCTGCTGGCAAACTCCGGCTACCCGGCATGCTGGCCAATCCCTTGCTGAAATTGGCGCTCAACACCTTACAACCGGCGGCGGATCGTCAAGCCTTCGCCAACATTCTCAAACATGTGCTGTTTCAACCGCAGCGCCTGACGGTCACGTATCGTTGGCAAGCAGACTTACCCGGCAAATTGCGCGGTGCATTACTAACGCCGGAGGACCTGCAGCGTCTGGAGGCATATCAACGGCGTTTAGCAGAACAAAGCCAGGCAGATAATAGAAGCGTCAGTCTCACTGATCTCAGCAAACCACTTTTTAAACTGGCATTACAAAGAAGCGCCAGCGGCGACCCGATTGCGGAAAACCGGGCATTGATTTTGGTACTGACGCTTTATGTCAATCAACAGCGCCTGACGAAAATCATCCCGGAATCGCGGCTCTGGCCGCGCCCGCTTTGGCGCCAGGTAACCTTGAACGATAGAGACGATCTGTCCAAACATTATATGGTTTCGGCAATGCTGGCCGCCTATTCGGGCACCCCATTGGCTGATGCGGTGGGATTGTTTAAAGAAATAGAAGATTCGCGTGGCGGCAGCGGATTTTCATTTAACGACCTCGCCGCCGACCGCGCCGGCACGCGCATGGGCGAACAAGCCGTCGCCAACCCGGCACAGGCGCAGAAAATTCAAGCCATTATGGCTGTCGCCAATGAAGATCAGATGATGCCGGCTACCGCCGATTTACCGGAATCGCTAAGCGAAGCCGAGTTTATCCGCCGTTTTGGCGGCACCGACGGCGAAGCCTACAAACAACTGATGCAAGACATTGAAAATCGCATCGCAATGTTGCCGGTATCTCGGGAATGATGGCTGAGCGAAAACCTCGCTAAGTGGGGAGGCGGCTGCAAACTGCCCGTGCCTAATCCTAGATCACATTGACTCGCGCCAACAAGGCCGAAAATTCTTCGGCCGCCATCGGCTTGCCAAACAGATAACCCTGCGCCTCGTCGCAGTCGTTTCTCAACAAATATTGCGCCTGTTGCTCCGTCTCGACGCCTTCCGCTATCACCTTGAATTTCAGGATCTTGGCGATGGAAATAATCACCATCACGATGGCGGCGGCGTCGGCGTCGTCGGGTATGTTCGCCACAAACGAACGATCAATTTTCAGCTTGTCGAAGGCAAACTGCTTGAGTTGGTTCAGGCTGGAATAACCGGTACCGAAATCGTCTATCGAAATTTGCAAGCCGGCTTCCCTGAGCTTGGCCAGGACAGCCCGCTTGCGTACCGGATTGCGGATGAACAAACTTTCCGTCAGCTCCAATTCCAGATATTCGGCAGGCAAGCCGGTTTCGTTGACGATAGCGATGACTTGCGCGACAAAGTCTTCCTGATCCAATTGCCGAGCCGACACGTTGACCGCCATCGTGAAGGGCGGATAGCCGCTTTGCCGCCAAATTTGGCTCTGCCGGCACGCCTCGCCCAACACCCACGCGCCTATCGCCTCGATCAGACCGATTTCTTCGGCGACCGGAATGAACTGATCGGGCGCTATCAAGCCCAGTTCGGGATGCCGCCAGCGGATCAGAGCCTCTGCGCCGACAATCCGCCCGGAATCCAGATCGATTTGCGGCTGATAGTGAAGAAAGAACTCGTCGCGCTGTAGCGCCCGGCGTAAGTCGCTTTCCAGACGCAGCTTGGTCGACACGACAAATTCCATGTTGTCTTCATAAAAACAATAGGTATTGCCCTGTTCCTTGGCGCGATACATCGCAGTATCGGCGTGCTTGATCAGCAAACCGCTGTCGGTGCCGTCGGCCGGATACAGCGAAATGCCGATACTGGAGCTGACGTAAAACTCTTGCTCCATCAACGCGAATGGCTGGGCGATGGCGATACGGATCTTGTCGGCGACGGCAGCGGCGACTTGCGGATTGGTGATGTTTGCCAGCAACAGCGTAAATTCGTCGCCGCCGAACCGAGAAACCATGTCTTCCCGTCGCACACAGCCTTGAATCCGTTCCGCCGCGGCTTTCAACAATTGGTCGCCGACATCATGCCCCAAGGTGTCGTTAGTCAGCTTGAACCTATCCAAATCCAGGAACAGCACAGCATGAAGCTGATTTTGATCCGCGCTGACGGCGATCACCGAGTTCAGCCGGTCAATGAATTGCGTGCGATTGGCCAGATTGGTCAAGGGATCGTGGTAAGCCAGGCGATTCAAGGTCCGCTGCGTCAGGCTGGCTTCCAACAAATGCGCGATACGTTTACGCAATACCGCGAAATGGATCGGTTTGGGAATGTAATCATTAGCCCCTATCGAGAAAGCCAATTCCACCGAATGGTCGTTTTCCAGAGCGGTAATCATCAGTATCGGCACGTCGGCGCCGTGGGGCAGCGCGCGAATTCTGCGGCAGGCCTCAAAACCGTCCATTTCCGGCATCATCGCGTCCATTAAGATCAAATCAGCCATTTGCCGCTGGCACAGCGCCAGCGCCTGCCGGCCGGTGCCGGCCAAATCCACCAGATAGCCGTCTTTCTCCAGAACATCTTGCAAGGCAAAACGCATGGCTCTATCGTCGTCCGCCACCAGAATTCTGGGGCCCGCCTGCGGGATCGGCTCAGCGGCGGCTTCCCCGCCCATTTCCAAGCGCAACAGTTGTTCGATGAAGCGGTATTCGTCACGCAACTGCTGCAACAAGGCCTCGCCGTTTTCAATCTGTGCTTGAGTCGCCTGCTCTTCCAGTTGCCGGGCAATAAGCGCTAGCTTTTCCGCGCCCAGGTTACGGCTGGCGCCTTTCAGGCCATGGGCCGATTCGCGTAATTGCGAACGATTGTCCGTAGCAAGCGCCAGGGCGATTTGCTCGATTTGCGCAGGCGCATCTTCCAGGTAATAGCCGACCATCTTTACAAAACCCTGGCCGATTTCATCGCGCAATTGCCGTAAAACCGCGTGATCCAGCGTCTCGAGCGCGTGGTCCGGCGACAGCGGCTCGGCGGTCACGCACGGCCTGCCCTCGAACCAACTCAACAGTTTCTCCTGCAACGGCTTCAGCTTGATCGGCTTGGCCAGATAATCGTCCATCCCGGCCGCCAGACATAAATCGCTATCGCCTTGCTGGGCGTTGGCGGTCATTGCTACGATGGGCAACCGGCCCAGCGGTTCAGGCAACAGTCTGATGCGTCGAGTCGCTTCGAAGCCGTCCATGGTCGGCATGTGGCAGTCCATCAGAATCAAATCGAAAGCCTGATGCTCCAGCCATGACAAGGCCTCGACGCCGGAGCCGGCGATTTCGTAACGGCAACCGAGTCGCTCCAACATGCCCGCCGCCACCATTTGGCTGGCACGGTTGTCTTCGACGATCAATATCCGCCGCCCGAGCACGACGGTTTGCTCGACCTCGGGCGCCAAGTCGGCCGCGGGTTCCTGATAATCCTGACCGGCGGTTAATATGAAATCGTATAGTCTGGAAACCTGTACCGGCTTGGCCAACTGCGCGGCAACGTTTGGCAAGCGCGGCAGATTGACGGCATTGCCGGGGTCGGACAGCAACACGATTTTGACAGCCGCGAGCGCCGGATCGTGAACGATCATATCCACCCAAGTGGCGTCGTCGGCATCTCTCAGATCAATGATGACAAAATGATACGCCTGATCCTGATCATTGGCGGAACGCAACATATCCACGGCTTTGATGCCGTAGCCGCTATGCCGGTAGTGAATTTTCCAGCGCTCCAGACTTTGCGCCAAAAATTGCCGCATTTTGTCGTTTTCGGTAACGATCAATATCCGCAGATTGGCGAAATAGGCTTGCCGGGCCTCTGAGATGCCCTCGGTACCGCGCGGCGGATTGAAGGGTACGGTAAACCAGAACGAACTACCTTGCCCTTCCCGGCTTTGGACACCGATTTGCCCGCCCATCAGCTGCACCAATTGCCGGCAAATCGCCAAGCCCAGGCCGGCGCCTTCATAATGCCGGGTTCTGGAACCGTCGGCCTGGACAAAGGCATCGAAAATACTGCTTTGCGCCGCCTCGGGTATACCCATCCCGGTGTCGCTAACGCAGAATCTCAACTGGATGGCATCGCTTGCCGCCGCTTCGGTGTGCACATCGATGGCGATGCCGCCTTGTTCGGTAAACTTCAGCGCGTTGCCGACCAGATTAATCAGCACCTGCCGCACCCTGGAGGCTTCGCCGTTCAACACCAGCGGTATATCGTCGGCTAGCGAGTAAGTGAGTTGCAGATTTTTTCGATGCGCCTGAGCGGACATCAATTCCACGACTTCATCCAAGGTTTCGTAAAGCACGAAATCGACCGGCTGCCGCTTCATCATCCCGGATTCGATGCGCGAGAAATCCAGAATATCTTCGATCAACTTCAACAGCGCTTCGCCGGCGTTGCGGGCTACCATCGAGTATTCCAGCTGCTTGGGCGTCAACCCCATGTCCTGCAACAACTCCAACATACCCAGCACCGCGTTCAGCGGCGTGCGCAGCTCGTGACTGACATTGGCGGCAAACTCGCCTTTTAGGCGCGCCGATTCTAAAGCCGTGTCGCGAGCGCGTTCCAACTGCCTTTCCCGAGTTTCCAACACCGCCATCATCGTGTTGAAGGCTTCGCCCATTTCGATGATGTCGCGCGGCCCGCTCAACCGGGCCCGAACGTTTTTTGCGCCGGCCGAGGCCTTACGCATCCTCAGCGCCAGTTGTTGAATCGGCAAAGTCAAGCGCCGCGACATCGCCAATAGAAACAGTAAAAACAGCGCGGCCGAGCCGCTGGACGCCATCAAAGTGGTCCAGCGAATTTTTTCTTTCATGACATTGAGCGATTGCTTGCCCATCACCAAGCGCACGTAGCCGACCAATTCCGGCGTCGGCATTTGCGCCTCGAACGGTGACGTCTCTTGCCCCGTGGCGTTGCGCGCGAATACCGGCGCGGCAAAATACCAGGCTTGTTCGTTTTCATGCACCAAGGCCAGGGATTCCGGCCAGCGCACCGCGTCGGCATCGGGCATGGCCGGTTCGCCGCGTTCGAACAAAGGCTCCAGAGCATTGTTGTAAATGGCTACGCCGCGCACATCGGGAAACGCCAGGAAGCGTCGGGCCGGCTCCTCGGCATTCTCCTTGCTGGCATACAGCAAGGCCAACGTGCTCTGTGCAGCAAAGGCCTCCGTGGATTGCCGGCCTTGGGCGACCCATTTATCGCGGACGATGTAGTAAGACAGCGTGGAAATGCCGAATGCCGACAATATCGATATCACTACCAGACCGAAACAAAAGGTCACGGCAAGCTGTTGCAGGAAACTCGCCCGCTTGAACCTAGGCCATCGCAAACGCTTCATGGCGTCTAAGGCACCGGAAAAACCATCGCGAATTCGCGGCGTGTCTGGCTGGAAAAGCGCAAACCCAGATGTTCCGCGGTGCGTAAATTGACGGCTACCAGCAAATCCCGCAGCAGTTCGACCGATTCGAATTTGCCGCCCGCCTGTAATTGCTGGATAGCCAGACCGGCCAAACTGCGGCCCATGCTGAAATTGTCCGGGTACAGCGAAAATAATGCGCCTTTGCGCACATGGTCGAGGTTGCTGGAAAACACCACAAAATTTTTCTCCCAGGCTTCGCGCAGCACTTCCGGCAACAAGGACGATTCGTCCATGGCGGCGTTTTCGCGCGGCAGCCAGAGCGCGATGGAATTGTCTTTAATTTCCAGCAGAATCTGCCGGAACTGATCCGAAGAATCGTGTAAGTTGCCGGTCGGTTGCGCTACCAGCGTCAAGCCGCGTTCAAGAGCCGCCCGCCCGGCGCGCTCGATCTCCCAGGCTGTTTGCCGTGGATCGTAGATCACGGTCACTTTTTTCACCTCCGGCACCAGTTTTTTCAAATGATCGAACATGGCTTCCGGGGCCGGCGTCAGGCTGATGCCGGCCAAGCCTTGCACTTCGTCCGGGCGGATCATCGTCGCGCCGATCACCACCGGAAATTGGGAAGATACCGCTTTGGCGACCGCCAATCCGGCGCGGCCCAGCGTCACCACCACATCGATCCTGTCGTTTTTCAGGTCCTGAATCAATTTGTCGACGGACTTGTCGCGCTCGTTCAACAAGTAATGCCCTACCGGCTTACCCAACTCTTGTTCCATGCCGCGCGCAATCTCCATGAACACCGAACGATAAGGCTCGCGCACATCGGGATAAACGATGGCAACGGTGGGCGCTTGCGCCCAGGCACCGCCGCAAAAAGGCCACAGCACACATAAGGCCAACCCTAGCTGAAAAAATAGTCTATAAAACAAAATGACTCCCGAACTACGGTATAAGCAAGACCCGACCAACGGCGCCTTGGCTAAAAATGAAGACTGATTTCGCCGTAAAAACTGCGCGGCGCCAACGGCAAGTCGTTGGGAATGGCGGCCGGATTGCCTGCCAGACTGGGTTCCCGGGCGCTGACATCGAACAAATTACGCACAGAAAAGGCCACTTCGAAATGTTTGGCCAAATTCTGCCGGCGTAGCGTCACATCCACCCAAGTATAATCCGCGACCGGCTTGCGCGTATCGCCGAAACTGCGGTCCCGACCCACAATCCATTTCGCTTGCGGACTGAGCTGCCAATCGGGCAAAAACTGCCAATTCAGCCGCAGATAGACCTGATGGTGCGGCGCATAACCGCTATCGCGGTCCAGGGCCTGGTCACGGCTACGTTGATAGGCGTAGTTGCCGATAATTTTTAAGGTGTCGGCGGCCTGCCATTCCGCTTCCAATTCGGTACCGTAGCCTTGCTGGATACCGGTATTTTGCGCCGTCGAAGTGGTGGCACCGGCATCCGGCACGAAGCGGATGATGTCCTTCCACCAGAAGTTAAAGAAATTCAAACCCAGGCGCAGGCTGTCCGTCGGCCGATAGTCAAAACCCAGTTCGACGTTTTCCATGGTTTCCGGGCGCAAGGCGGCATTCCCGAGCTGCGCCGGGTTGTTGATGATATACATTTCCTGAAACGACGGCGCCCGGAACGCCGAACCGTACATCAATTTGGCGGTCAGGTCGTAGCGGGCTTCCCATATCAATGCCGCGCGTGGATTGAAGGTGTTGCCGAAATCCGAATAGCGGTCGTAACGAGCGCCGGCGGTCAAACTCCAGTCGTTGGCGAAGTTCCACTGATCCTGTAAAAATAGATAGGCCACTTTCCGATCCACCTCGGGGATAAACGTCGAGGAGGTGCCGGAAACGTCGGTCAGCGGGATGCCCGGCAGCGACGGTATCGGCGCGCCGGTGGCGGGATCGATGCCGAAATTCTGGCTGACCCGCGCCTTGAACAGGCTGTCGTAATTAAAGCCGATACCGCTGCGCAATTGATGTTGCTGAAAACCGCTATAAGCGAAGGCTTGGCTGATGCGGACATGGCGCTCCCACACCTCGGGATTGCCGATATAACCGTTCGGAAACGTCACCGGCGCACCGGCGCCAATCTGGCCGTTGGCACCGATCGGTAAAGTAGTCCCGGCTGGAAACAGCGTCAAATTGCGCTCGATTTCCTGGCTGGATTCGAAATAACTGACCTGGGTGGTCAAATCCCAGTTTTCGATGTCGTCGGTGTGGTAGGTCAGATCGGCGTTCCAGCGGTCGCCGGCATAGCGGTTGACCGGATCCAGGGCTTGAGCGACGCCGGAGCCGATGCCGAGATCGCTACGATGTTGCAATCCGCCGCGAAACCGCCAATTACCGCGCGACAAATCCAGCCGGGCATCGAGATTATCCCGCGACATATTCAACGGCCCCGGTGCCAGCGAGGCGCTGGTCCCCAGCAAGCGGTCGAACTGGCTTTGCAGGTCAGCATCGACGACGGCGTCCTGACCGGCGGTCTTGTGGTATTCAAAAGCCAGCGCGACGTCGAAGCCGGCCCATTCGCCGCCATGCAAGCCCCAGCCGTCGTAAGTGTCGAAACTGCCGACCCGGCCGCCAAGCTCGGTGCCTTCGATGTCCTGTTTGGTTTTGGTGATGACATTGATCACGCCCGCGAAGGCGTCGGCGCCGTAGACCGCCG
This sequence comes from Methylomonas sp. 2F7, assembly GCF_057126975.1. Classification (NCBI taxonomy): domain Bacteria; kingdom Pseudomonadati; phylum Pseudomonadota; class Gammaproteobacteria; order Methylococcales; family Methylococcaceae; genus Methylomonas; species Methylomonas sp. 2F7. The sequence goes on along the minus strand of NZ_CP195203.1, from coordinate 1,042,305 downwards.
ATCCCGGTCCGCGCACGACTTCGATGCGGGCAATGTCGCGGATCGGCATGCCGCCCCAAACCTCGCTGCGGCTGCCGGTATAGGAGTTGGTAATCGGAATGCCGTTGACCATCATCAACACTTGTTGATTGAACTGCGAAAAAATGCCGCGAAAGGTATAGATAGGGTTGTAGCCGATGGTGTTACGTTCGACATGCAAACCCGGCACGGTTTCCAGCACTTCGTCGATGTCGGTGGCGCCGATCTGCTTAATATCGGCGGCGGTAATCACCGTGGCGATGGACGGCGCCTTGGAAATCGGTTGTTTGTATCCGCTGGCGATACTGACCATTTCCTCGGTACCGTAAATTTGCGATAAGGCTCTTTCTTCTTCCTCCGGAGAAACCGGTTGCGCTTGAGCGGTCGCGACTATTAGGTAACCGCAACAACTAAGAAGCAGCGGGCGGAAAAACATGGATAACTCCTGTTTTGAATTGTAATTATTAAGAAGTTACGTATTAACCGTAGGGCTAATTTTCCGGGAGAATACCAGGGAGCATGAGGCGTTTTCTAAATTCAGCCCTTCGTTAAATTCAGATCAATTCTTCTAGGTTTTCCGGCACAGCCCATAGGATAGCAGAGGCGGGAAAATAAGGGACATCGATACCTGCGACGAAATTCTATCGCTTAATCAACAATATCGCGATAACGCCGGCCAATATGAAGGACACACCTTTCCAGAACGCCGCCGGGTTGCGTTCCAACAATGCCGGCCCGGTCTTGGTCAAAAATGCCGGATTGGGATGGCGTAAATCAAAGATAAACTCGGATAAGTCTTCGTAACGTTTATGCGGATCGGGATGCGCGGCCTTGCGGATCGCATCGTCGACCCAGCCTGGAATCTCGCGATTGCGATACAAGGTGGCGTCGTAGCTGAGTTTGTGTTGTGCGGCTCTGGATTTGCATTTAGCCACTTCCGCCCCGTAAGGCAGTTTGCCGGTCAGCATTTGATAGGCAATCACCGCCAGGGAAAACTGCTCGGAACGCACCGAGCCCTGCTCGCCCAGAAAATACTCCGGTGCGGCATATTGCGCGGTGCCGAGCATATGCTGATGGCCGACGGGGATGCCCATTTCCATCACGCCGGCGACTCGCGTCGAGCCAAAATCGATGATTTTCACGGTGCCGGTGCCGTCTATCATGATGTTGTCCGGCCGCAGATCCTGATGCAGCATTTCCAGACGATGAAAGCCCCGCAAGCCCTTGGCGATTTGTTCGACGATGCCGCGCACGGTTTCCAGGTCCGGCTGCGGATGGTCGATCATCCACTGCTTTAGCGTTTGACCGTCGATAAATTCCGTCGCCACATACAGAAAATTGCGTTTGCGGGTTTGCGCGCACGGCTTTAACACGTGCGGGTTGTTGATACGCCGGGCAATCCAGTCTTCCATCAGAAAGCGCTCCAGGTACGCCGGATCGCCGCGCAAATCGATGGACGGGGTTTTAATCGCCACCTGCGCCTGGGTCTCGCTGTCCACCGCCAGATAAATGTGACTGCGGCTGCTGGCGTGTAATTGGCGGACGATGGTGTAACCGTCAAACGCCATCCTGGCCTCCAATTGCGGCGGGAACGGCAAGCCGGTTAAGGACTGATACAGTTCGTTGGCGCTGGGTAGCGGCAGTTGGTCGATGCGCACAATCTGCACTGTCAGATTATCGCCGCTGCCATTTTCGTAGGCCGCCTGGACGATGGCTTTGGCCGCGCTGTCCAAGTCGTCGCCGGCTTGGCGGATGGTTTGGCTCACAAAGTGCGCACTGACGTATTCATAAACGCCATCGGTCGCCAACACGAACACATCACCCAAGCTGACGGTCAGCGCTTGATAATCGATTTCCAGACGCGAATCCATACCCATGGCCCGACTCAGGTAACTTTTCTCCTGAGAAATCCATAAGCGGTGGTCGCGGGTCAGCTGTTCCAGCTCGTCGCCGAGCACCCGGTAAATCCGCGTGTCACCGACGTGAAATAGATGCGCGGTAGTGGATTTGAGCACCAGCGCGCTCAAGGTGCAAACGTAGCCGCGATCCATGTCGTAACAATCGCGGCTTTGCCGGGTTTGCGCGTACAGCCAGGAATTGGTGGCGGTCAACACCCGCTGCACCGACTTCTTCACCGACCAGGCTTCCGAGGTGCAAAAATAATCCGCCAAAAAGCCAGTCACCGCCGCCTGGCTGGCAATATGGCTGACCTCGCTACTACTGATGCCGTCGGCCAAGGCTATCGCAATGCCTTTGGCGCTTAACTGCGGTTCCTTGGCGATATAAACGCCGTGAAAATCCTGATTCAGCGCCTTGCGGCCTTTATCGGAATATTGACCGACGGCGACGCTCAATGGCCCGGACATGACTTAAGGCACATTCGCCTTAATAGCTTTTATAAGGCAGAAACTTCCCGCTCATCACGATTTTGACCCGATCACCTTTCGGATCAGGTTCGCGTTGCAAGTCCATGCTAAAGTCGATAGCGCTCATGATGCCGTCGCCGAACTCCTCATGAATCAGCGCTTTAAAGGTCGTGCCGTAGACATTCACCAGCTCGTAAAAACGATAGATCAAAGGATCGGTCGGCACGGCGCTAGGCAACGAACCTTTGTAGGGCACCACTTGCAGTTGCGCAATAGCCGCGGGCGGCAAATCTAGCAGCGCGCCGATGGTGGCGGCTTGTGCGGCGTTCAAGGTCATCTGCCCCAGCAATGCAGCGGTGGTCCATTCCTTACTTAAACCAATCGCTTCGGCTAGTTGCGCCCAGCTTAGTTGTTTAGCCAGTTTTTGCGTAACGACCAATTCGGTCACTTCGTTGCGTGTCATCTTTAACTCCTTTGCCCATTAAACAGAGAAAAAGCCTCGCGCCTAGCAGCGTCGAGGCCGGAATAGAATAACGATCAGTTAGAAAGAGCGTTTCGGCGCGGTTCTGACGTGCGTGGAATACAGGGTCAAGCCGGTGAAGGCCAAGCCGCCAACCAAATTGCCTAAAACAGTCGGAATCTCGTTCCAGACAAAATAATCCATAATCGAGAAATTGCCGCCCATGATCAAACCTGAGGGAAACAAAAACATGTTCACGACCGAGTGTTCGAAGGTCATGCCAAAGAACAGCATGATTGGCATCCACATCGCGATCACCTTACCGCTGACAGAGGTCGAAATCATCGCCCCCACCACGCCGGTGGACACCATCCAGTTACACAGCATGCCGCGAATAAAAATGGTAAACCAGCCGGCGATGCCGTATTTGGCATAACCCAGGGTCCGCGCTTCGCCGATGCCGGCCAGTTTTTTGCCGACTGCATCCGGTTCAACGGAAAACCCATAAGTAAAGACGATGGCCATCATCACCGCCACCGTCAACGCGCCGAGAAAATTGCCTAAAAACACCAAACCCCAGTTTCTGAGGATACCGCCCAGCGTCACGCCGGCGCGTTTGTCCAGCCAAGCCAGCGGCGTCAATACGAACACCCCGGTCAGCAAATCGAAACCCAGCAAATACAGCATGCAAAACCCGACCGGAAATAAAATCGCCCCAAAGATCGGCGAGTTGGTTTGCACGGTAATCGCCACGGCAAATACCGCCGCCAACGCCAGGATCGCCCCGGCCATATAAGCGCGAATCAACGTGTCGCGGGTTGACATGAAGATTTTGGATTCACCGGCATCGACCATCTTTGTGACGAATTCCGACGGGATCAGATAGGACATAACTCACCTTTTAAATGTGGGAAAAACATGAATATCGGTGTTTTGCAAGCACCGCCGTTCGTTTGATTAAGCCTGTGTGCGCAAGCTAAAGCTCCCCTGGAAACGGGTGTGTTACTCGTAAGCGAATGTCTTGAAGAAATAAAGGCAGGCACGACGGACGAGTAAACGATGCAGCGGGTATAAAACCAGCAACGTTTCAACGCCGTTGTTGAAGGGAACCGAGGGTGCGCCATTGCACCGCGTAACTTGCAGCACGGATTGTGCCAGCCATCCGAATCCAGCGACGGCAAGCTCTAGGCTGCGAATCCAAGCAAGCCAAACCCAGGTTTCGCACCAAAACGGATTGCCAACGCACCAAAACAGGAAAAGGCGAATCTAAAATACACCGCTCAACGGCGACCCAGCCAATATCGACATCCGCGCCCCCATCCCCTATTTTCTGCAAAAACATCAAGTAGCGGCTATGCTTCGCCGACGATTACCCCGCAACCAATTCCAACCTCATCGCCCTATGTAGCCTAGCCTATGCCATCGTCGTCGCTAAATAAAAAACTGGTTCTTACTTACAGTGTATGGAAAAAACTCCTTGCTCTATTCGGATTGGCGCTAGCCTTACTGCTGGCTTGGGCCGGGTTTTTGAGCAATTTTTTCATCCTCGAAGTTAGTTTTATTTTGTTAGGGGCTTATTGGGCTTGGGTGATTCTTGGCTATGTGTCGACAATATCGATAACTCTTTATCCAGATAAAATCGTCAAACGCAGTTGGCTAGGCGAAACCACCATTCCAACCCATGCTTTGCTGGTAGCCGATAGCCAAGATCAGGATGGTGCAAAATCCTGGCGTTTTTTTCACGGCTCCAACAAAAACACCCGCGAGTCGATTCAAGTAGTAGGCAGTTTTTTGTCGTCGGAGCTGAGATTATGGCTGGATTCTTATCGCCGCAACATCTATCGGCTGGGCAGCTTTTCCAGCCGCCCATTGAGCAGCAACAGCGCCGTCTGCGTGGAATTCGACAAAGCGCTGTCGTCTTTCCGCTTCATGGCAGTGCTTACAGGCGTATACCTATTGGTGTATGTGATTTATGCAACCATGCTGTACTGGCAATATCCGGTGTTTGCCGGTTACGCGCCGCAGTTGCCGGCGTGGCCGGTGCGCTTATTGTTTGTTGCCGTGGCCTTGGCGGCCTATCCGCTATTGCAAACGCTGACCAAGCCGCCCGTCAATGTGCCGAACTATTCCTTACGCGTTGCACAAGCCCAGCAACAGGCTTTCCGTTCCGCATTGATCGCCAATGGCGTGGCCTGGTTGGGCTTGCCGCTGTTTCTGCTGTGCGGTAACAGACTGGATTTTTATCTAATGCTGTTGATAGGTGCGATTTATTACTACGACTTTTATCCCCGGCTATCCACCTGGGAAAGCATATTGCAAGCCGCACCTGAAGCCCAGTCGGTCCAAGTAACAGTTCCCCGCCGTTCCATGCAGGTGTCCTTGGCTTTATTGGGCGGTCTATCGCTAGCCAGTTATGCCGGCAACCCGAACGATTTTCGGATACGCCAACAGGATTGCGTCGACGACCAAGGCAACCCGGTCGAATGCCACAGCAGCGGCAGCCACGGCGGCGGTTCCGGTTCCGGTTCCAGTTATCGCGGCAATAGTGGCTCGGACAGCCATAGCTCGACAAGACGCGGCGGTTTCGGCTTCTTTGGCGGATCGCACAGTTCGTTCGGCGGCTAAACATGCAACGTATCGAGATAGCTCCCCGCAACGACTGGCAGCAGCGAGTGGAAGCGGTAGGTATGACTTATCACACCCTGGACAACGAAACCTACTGGGACGAATCGGCCTGCTATCGCTTCACGGCCAGCCAGATCGATATTCTCGACGATGCCACCGCCGAATTGCATGCATTGTGTCTAAAAGCCGTTCAGGCCATCATCGACCGCAAGTTGTTCAAGCAATTGTTGATTCCGGATTGGGCCGTGCCCTATATCGTCGATTCTTGGGAGCGGCGGGAACCCAGCGTTTACGGCCGCTTCGATCTGGCCTGGGACGGCAGCGGCCAGCCCAAATTGCTGGAATACAACGCCGACACGCCCACCGCGCTGCTGGAAGCGGCTGTGGTGCAATGGTTCTGGTTGCGGGAATGCTATCCGGACGCCGATCAATTCAATTCGATACACGAAAAACTGCTCGGCTTTTGGCAACATTACCGGCAGCACCAGCCCAGCCTGTATTTTGCCGGCGTGGACACCAGCGACGAGGATAGCGGCAACTTGGAGTATCTGCGCGATACCGCTGTGCAAGCTGGTCTGCAAACACAGCGCCTGGCGATCGACCAAATCGGCTGGGACACCAACGGGCAACGCTTTGTCGATCTGCGCAATAACCCCATCCGCGCGCTGTTCAAGCTTTATCCCTGGGAATGGCTGTTGCATGAGGAGTTTGGCCCTTACCTGCCGCAAGCCCAGCCCGCCATGCTGGAACCGCCCTGGAAGCTGCTGCTCAGCAACAAAGGCATGTTGCCGATTTTATGGGAGTTGTTTACCGACCACCCCAATCTGCTGCCGGCCAGTTTCGCCGACCAACCGTTGCTGGGCGATTATGTGCGCAAACCGCTGTATTCCCGTGAAGGCGCCAACATCCAGATTCGCCGTGGCGCCAGCCTCGTCGAAACCGGCGGTAGTTACGACGGTGCAGCTTACATTTATCAAAGACACACGCCGCTGCCCAACTTTGCCGGCAATTTTCCGGTGATCGGCTCCTGGGTCATCGCCGATCAACCGGCCGGCATCGGCATACGTGAAGACAAAACCGAAATCACCGGCAACAATAGCCGCTTCATCCCGCATTATTTCGTCGAGAATTGACTATGGAATCGCTAGACCTCTCTAACCTCCTGGCCGGCGCTAATGGCTTTTTTCTGCACTTCGTCGCCGCTGCGGCACTGACCGGCCTGTTTGCTTTCTGTTATCTGTGGATTACGCCCTACGCCGAATTCAAACTGATCCGCGAGGGCAAAACGGCGCCGGCGGTGGCGTTTAGCGGCGCATTGCTGGGCTTTGTGTTGGCGCTATCGGGAGCTGTCGCCAATAGCGTGTCTTTTATCGACATGCTGATCTGGGCCGGCATTGCTTTATTTTTGCAGGTGCTGGTGTTTGTCGGGCTGAGACTGGCCTTTGCCGACCTATGTAAACGCATCGCCGACGACGAATTGGGGCCGGCCATCGTCCTGGCCGGTTTTGCGCTGGCTGCGGGCCTATTGAGCGCGGCCTGCATGACCTATTAAAGCCGTGACCGCCGCCAAACGCATCTTAATCGTCGAAGACGAACCGGCAATTGCCGACACCTTGATTTACGTGCTGAACAGCAGCGGTTATCAGACCGAGCACGTCGGCTTGCTGCAAACTGCGTTGTCTAGGCTGCAAACCGACTCGTTCTCTCTAGCTATTCTCGATGTCGGCCTGCCGGACGGCAATGGTTTTGACTTGTGCCGGCAGTTACGCCGCTTCTCGGACATCCCGGTGATTTTTCTGACCGCGCATGGCGACGAAATCGACAGGATCGTCGGCTTGGAAATCGGCGCCGACGACTATATCACCAAGCCGTTCAGCCCGCGCGAAGTCGCGACCAGAGTTGGGGTTATCCTACGCCGGATAGGTAAAGCGGACGCTAATAAGCCAGCAGTGACGCCTAACGCCCAGTTTGATTTGGATAGCCAAGCCGGCCGCATCCGCTATTACGGGCAGTTACTGGATTTAACCCGTTACGAATTTTTGTTGTTGAAACTATTCATCGAACATCCGGATCGGATTTTCTCCCGCGAACAACTGCTGGAAAGAATCTGGCAAGACCCCGGCGACGTGTTCGACCGCACAGTCGACACCCATATCAAAACCTTGCGCGCCAAACTACGCTTGGCCGCCGCCGACCAAGACCCGATACGCACCCATCGCGGCCTGGGTTATAGCTTGCAAGGCCGATGAAACTATCGGTAAGGCTGTTTTTGGGTTATTTCCTACTGGTGGCTGTGACCGGGCAACTGGTGTTGTTACTGGTGGTAAAACAGATCGGCCCCGGCGTGCGTACCGCCCTGGAAGCCAGCTTGGTGGATACCGCCAACCTGCTGGCCGAACTGGCCGCGCCGGACTTGTTGCAGGGTAACATCGCCGACGGCCATTTCGCCCAGGCAGTCAAGCGTTACAGCAAGCGGCCGGTGTCGGCGACCATCTTCGGCTTTCCGAAACAATCCCTGGATTACCGGGTTTACGTTACCGACTCGACCGGCATCGTTCGCTTCGACTCGGCTGGGACGGCAGTCGGCGAAAACTACTCGCGCTGGAACGACGTCTATCTAACCCTGCAAGGTCAATACGGCGCCCGTTCCTCGCAAGCCCATCCCGGCGATAAAACCAGCTCGACCATGCATGTCGCCGCGCCGGTGCGCGACGGCGAGAAGTTGATAGGCGTGGTCACCGTCGCCTACCCCACCGCGCTGCTGCAACCCATCGTCGACGCCAGCAAGAATGCCATACAACGCGGCGCGTTCTGGCTGTTCGGCGGCGCTTTGCTTTTCGGTGCGGTATTCAACTGGCGCTTGACCCGCGCCATCGATTTATTGGTCGGCTACGCCCGCAGCGTCGCGTCCGGCGGCAAAGCCAGTCCGCCGAAATTACGCAGCGTCGAGCTGTCCACACTGGCACACGCCCTGGAAAGCATGCGCCTGGAATTGGAAGGCAAACAATATGTCGAGCGTTATGTACAAACCCTAACCCATGAAATGAAAAGCCCGCTGGCGGCCATCCGCGGTGCGGCGGAATTGCTGGAAGAACCACTACCGGATGCAGACCGCCGCCGTTTCGCCGGCAACGCCAAAGAACAGGCCGAGCGCCTGGATCAATTGATCGAACGTTTATTGGGACTAGCTGAATTGGAGCAGCGCCAGCAATTATCCGATCCAGAGCTATTGGATTTGGGCGAATTGCTGAAAAGCGTCCTGGCTGAAAAAGCCCCGCAATTGCAGCACCTGCATTTGCAAACCGCCGTGACGCTTGACGAATCACTACACGTGCTAGCGGAAGAGTTTCTATTGCGGCAGGCCATTTCCAATTTACTAGACAACGCCTTGGCCTTTGCACCCGAGGCTTCAGTGATCGAGATCGACGGCCGCCGCGACGGCAAACAAATCATCTTGCGCATCCGCGACCACGGCCCCGGCATCCCAGACTACGCGCTGGAGCGTGTGTTCGAACGCTTCTATTCCCTGCCGCGCCCCAACAACGGCCGCAAGAGTACCGGCTTGGGCCTGGCATTTGTTAGGGAGGTGGCTACGCTACATGGCGCGGAGATCAAAGTCGGCAATGCCGAGGGCGGCGGGGCGATGGCGGTGTTGAGATTTCCTGACATTATGACCCAACGAATATGAAATCGAATTGGACTATTTGTTTACTCATCGCGCTGAGCCTTCAGCAAATTGCTTATGCTGAATATGATTTTCCTCTCGGCACCAATTGTTCTTTGAAAAAACCTCCTGAAAATGCTGGTGAATATCTTATACATGGCCGAGTTAATAAAGTTTATCCTCGCGCTAAAGATATAGATGCCACCTACAATGGCTGTCAAATTGCATGGTCTCCTGTTGAAAATGGCTGGGAAATTTTCGGTATTGAACACTTTACGGACGGGTACTCAGACCGTATATGGGGACCTAGCAATTCCGGCATTCGATTACGGGATTGTATTTATCAGAAAGGCCTACTATTACAGGGAAATCTGCGTAGCTGCCACTCCAAATCCCAACCTATGCCTTCAATGCCATCCGGATGCGCGAAGCGGAAGCAAGGGGATGGACACTTACCACAAGATTGTCGATACGAATAGATTCGTCCGCTGGTAGGTCAGGGTTCTCGATAGCGTTCCCTGATAACTTAGCCGATAGGTCTAATTTATTTGAAACAGACCGTCGTCGACGATGTTCTCGTCGTCTCGTTTAAGGAGCTTTGACTATGAAATGCCCATCCTGCGCAACGGCCGAACTGCTGCATGACACCCGAGATATGCCCTACTCTTACAAAGGCGAATCTACCGTGATACCGGAAGTCACCGGCGATTTTTGTCCCGCCTGCGGCGAGGTTTTGACCGATCCCGAGGAATCCAAACGGACCATGGCCCTGATGCTGGAATTTAATAAACAGGTCAATGCATCCATCATCGATCCTAATTTCATTGCTCAAGTTCGCAAGAAGCTGGCATTGGATCAGCGTGAGGCCGCCGAAATTTTCGGTGGCGGCATCAATGCGTTTTCCCGTTACGAAACCGGCAAAACCAAGCCGCCATTGGCTTTAGTAAAACTGCTGAAAGTATTGGATAGGCACCCGGATTTGCTGGATGAGATTAGAGCGGCGTAGAGATACTTCTGACAACTATCATCCCCAGTCGCAAAGCGACGAAACACTATCTGCGAGACGGACATGACTAACTTAAAATTGGATCAAGATGAACAGGCATTTTTAAGCGCCTTCGAAGCCGACGAATTCGAATCCGTGTTGACCGACGAACGTAAGGCCGATTTAGCTACGGCCGCCGAAGCAACCTTTAAAAAAGACAAGCGCATCAACATCAGAATATCCGCCAGGGATTTAGCGGCGTTACAACGCCGAGCCTTGCAAGAAGGATTGCCATATCAGACGTTAGTTGCCAGCGTGTTGCACAAATATGTCTCCGGGAGTCTGCGGGATGTTATGTCGGACAATATTCGGGGTTAACGAGCATTTAGGATTTGCATGGGTGTTTCATAAAGTATTTGATATACACGAATGCCGTCGAATAGGCTTGCCGGTATACTTTGTTTGTTGGTTTTTGATGATCCGGCACATGACGCTAACACTGATGCCTCCTAAGCGGACAGAAACTTTCTAATAAACTCCCAGGCGCGCCGTTGAAACACAACCCCAAATCTACTGTTGAATATGGAAACCAGAGGCTCTTGATAGCCCCATTTGGCGCCCTGCCTGCGACATTTTTTTGATGCTTTGGGCCGCCCTATTAATTCCGGACTTTGAGCCACGCTATTTAGACATTTTATGGCTCGCTATGGATACACTTGGCGTTGTTGGTTTGTGGCTAGCAGTATTTCAAAATCCTCGGGAGTCTAATATTCGAAGCACGGTCACCTTTACTTTTCTTATTGCCGGACTAATTGCCGAGGGCCCGGTTCTATATGAGTTGGTAGTATCCTTTTTTACGGTTACTCCTCTAACATTTTCGGCAAAAAGCTTTCTTGACTTGGGAACGTGGTGCTTTATTGCGACATTCTTCGGGCCAGCGACTTGTGCCTCGCATTACTGTTTCCACTATATCGCAGCAAGACTAACCCAGGTAGGTCAGGGTGCGCGCTAGCGTTCCCTGACAATTTGGCTTCGATTCGTCAGGTAGCCGCTCGGCAACTGCTCCTGCGTTGCCCTACCTCCTGCATCCATACAGTCGTATCGCGCCAACGTGACCTACATCATTCACTGCCTTCATAGAGCTTGCTAAGTCAGGGAACGCTGTCGCGTACCCTGACCTACATGTCTGCATTCATAGAGTTCGCTAAATCAGAAAATTAAATACGCCCGGTTTCAAGCCTGCAACAAAGCGGTTTTTAACGTATATTTTCTAATATATTTACAAACCTACGATAACTATCGATGGAAGACGACTACGCGATTTTTAACCAGAAACAGATTGTCAATTACCTAACTGAAATCCAGCAGCGTAATTGTATTTTGTCCGCTCGCTACGGGGTGAATAATCAATCGTTTTTAACTGCGATCGTGCAAATTGACCTTAAGCATAATACGTTGGCGATAGACATTGCGCCGACGAAAGAATTGACGGACCGTTTGTTACTGACCAAGCGTGTGCATTTCTTCACGCAGGTGGATGGGATTGAAGCGACATTTCAAGGGATGAACATCAAACTGGTGCAAAGCCCGCAGGGCGCGGTGTTAATGATGCCCTTGCCTGATAGGCTGTATTGGCGGCAGCGGCGTAATTATTATCGGGTGAAAGTACCGCAATCGCATGTCGGCACCTATTGCCAGTTTAACTTTAACGTAACAGACGCCACCACTGGCGTTCAATCTGCCCTTACAAAAACCTTCAAACTGCTGGATATCGGTTTGTGCGGTCTGGCCTTAATCAATCCCGAGCATGCGTTACAACAAGATTTACTGTCTATCGAAGCGGTCAGTTGCACGTTATTCCTGCACGACCACGAACATCACCACGCCGACGTCGGGCTGCGCGCCAAGTACAGTATCGACGTCAAAACCAGCACGATAACCACTGCGCATCGGATAGGTTTTCAATTTACCGCCATTTCACCGGCTTTTGAGAGCAGCGTGCAAATTTACATGCAATCCATAGAGCGGATGCTGAAAAACATCGAGAGTCATTAGAACAGCGTTAACACGCCCTGTTTCTGTTAATCTCCAACGACAGCTAGGCTCAAACCCTAATCAAAAGGCGAGTTCACCGATAGCCATCGACGCCAGAGAGAACAATGCCTTCCGCACCACAAGGGCTTGGCTTGACAATTACACCCGTTTAGACAAAAGGCAAGATATTGTGTCAGTCATCAGACTATTGCTACCACCAGGGTTTGCAGAAATTGGCCTTGATCCGGTAGAGCTGGAGAAACAAGGTATTGTGGTCGTAACAATGGAGCCAAATACTGCGGAACCGATGAATTTCGCGGCTTTAGAGCTAGCCATGATCGATGGAGAGGCGACCTTGCAGGACAATCTGACCCTGATCGAGCAAATAAAATCTATTGCTCCCGCGTGTAAATTTATGGTCCTGCTTCGCCATTCCAGTGCTCATGCCGTGACTTATATGCAGGCCGGTGTGACGGGATTGTTGGCAGTGCTTCCCGACGCGGTGAAGTTGGCCGAGATCATCCGCAAGCTTGTGCAAGGTGAATATTACCTGGATCAAAACATCGCGCAGTTGTTGGCCATGCGGCAAATCAAAAAGCAGCTAGATCCATTTGTATCGCTCAGCTCCCGCGAATTCGATGTATTTTGTCTGTTAGCCGAAGGCTGTTCATTGCAAACGATAGCGCTGCAATTAGGCATCAGCAGTAAGACCGTGTCCAATTGCCAAACTCAAATCAAACTGAAACTGGCTATCGATAATCGAGGCTCGCTCAGAAAGTTTGCGAATTGCCATGGCTTGATTATCGATAACAGCGTATGATTCCCGTCATTCGGGAATTTTTCCTTTTATTTGCGAGGTAGCTTATGAAAAAGTCATTGTTAACATTATCTGTATTAGCCGGTTTTGGCATGTTGTCCGCTAGTGCCGTGGCAGCCGATCAAGGCCTGGAAAACTGCATCCAAGCCGTAAAAAAAGAAAAAGCGGGCGAGCTGGTCAAACTGGAAAAGCTCAACGTAGCCGGCAAAGGCGCTTACGAACTGGAACTGCGCGACAGCAACCGCCAGGAGTGGGAATTCATGTGCGATGCCGACAGCGGCAAGCTAACCGAAAAAGAATCTGAAGTGGCTGATCCGAATAGCCAGGCATTCAAAAAGAATGTCAAAGTCACAGAGGAAGACGCGGCGGCGATTGCGCTAAAAGCCAACCCCGGCAAGATTGAGGAGGTCGAATACGAAGTCGAGGAAAACGGCGGCTCATCTTATGAATTCGACATCGTCAACGACAAAGGCTTAGAAACCAAAGTCGAAGTCGACGCCGCCAGCGGAAAAATCATCGAAACCGCTACCGAGGAATGGGAAATCGGCGAGGAAACTGACGAAAAACGTTAGTTCCATCCCCTGATAAAAAGCCTTGTCAAAGGGACTCTCGCAAACAGAGTCCCCGCGCCAGTCAAACCGATACCCTATCCGATATTCATGCTCAGGTATTGATATCAAAACCTATCGCCTGCCGATGTTTCTCCCAGGTGTTATCCAGCAATAGAAAATAACCAAATAATTGGTATTGGTATTCCGCCGGATCGGTAGCCGAGTGAAACGGCACCAGCAGCGCAGTGGAATAAATCAATTGCCCCAGAAACAAGCCCTCCGCAATCTCCACCAACTCATCCAGACACGTACCGATTGGCGCCGGACCGCCGATTAGCGGATAGCGGTAGTGAAACTGGAATACTTTCTTGGCTTTGTCCGGCCCGTTATTCATCGGCAAAATCGATTCCCGATCATCTACACCCAAAAAGCTATAGCCCTGCCTGACGAACGGCGACGGTCCGGCATCGGTGAGCTGCTGAATGGATGGCAGCGGCGGATGGTAATTCATATCCAATACCCGGAACAACGCATCGGTGGGTAGGATGCGCGAATCCTGGATGTTATTGCCAAATACCCAATGTTCGGCAGCTTCCCGTTCCCAGAAGGACTTGTCGGCTTTTGACATGCCCTGGTCCCAACTGCCGCTGCTCAAATGTTCGGCGTATAAGCCCGGTTCTGACCAATAATGCTCACGATTTTTTTCTACCAAGGCGTAATGCGGAAAACTGGCCGGATGAGCTTTTAGCTCGGCTACCCGCTCCGGATAGCGCTGCACCAAGTCGTCGCTCTCGTCCAGCAGCATGCTCAACTTACGGCCACTGATCCGTTCGAAAGATTTACCGGCCCAAGGAAATATAAAGCGGCCGATATTGGCCCACACCGCGTTCAGCAAATTGGGCGCGCGCGGATCGTTTTGCAGCCTATCGGCCAGCGCGGTCGGAATCATGCTGTGTTCCTGTAAAGAGCGGGCGATATTGGCGATAAAGCTGTCGCCAAAACCCCAATGCAAATTCAGCGTGGCGCCGTGGTAATAATCAAAGCCGCTGCAAGGATCGCTTTGCCCGTACCAAGCGCGCGCTTCGGGCGCGTCGAAACGGGTGTTGTAACCTCTACCCTGCCCTTGAAACACACCATCGGCAATACGTGGCGCAACGCCGCAACGAAACAGGCGATTCAACACCTCAAAATGCCGCAGATGATCATCAAAACCACTGGCTGCGGAAATTTTGCCTTGCTGGCGTTGCAACATTTGCAAAATGGATTCGCCTGGCTGTAGCAACTCGCGTACATCGCCATCGTCACTTTTTGGCGACGCTTCCAGACAAAACGTGGTGAATTTGCGATTCAACTCCAGATCGTCGCGCCAGCCATTCGCCCAATCCACACCATCCGCTACAGCACCCGGTTTGGCCGGCACCGGTTTGTCGTAGCCCAGCTCCTTCCAGCCGCGTTCGCCGGGCCGTGGCCGCAGGTTCGGAAAAGCCGAGTCTGCAAACGCCTCGCGGGCGCGAGCGGTATCTATCATCAAAAAAAAGCCGTTATTTTGATAGCCGTAATCGACCGAATTATCGCCCGTATACGCGTCTCCCAATTCCCACTCCGGCGGATGATCGCCAAACAAGGGTAACTGCAACGTGCCCAAGCTGTAATGATGGGTGGCCATGACCAATTGGCCCAGATAGACGCCCTCCTCTATTTGTACCAACTCGTCGATTAAGCGGGTCATCGGGAACGCCGGATGTAAGTCGTGCCAACGGTAATTGAGCTGATAAACGGCTTTGCCGTTCATATCTCCAACCACGGACTTGCCAGGCAAGGACAGGAAAATTCCGCCGGTTTTCACATACGGAATGGCTTTTTCCTTGGCCAGATTTTGCGCAAGCAATTGGCTATCGAAGCCCTGCGCTTTGGTATCCAAAGGCCGGTCCCGCAAACTCCAGAATTGGGTCAGGACCGGCATGCCCAAGCTTTGAATGAAATTGGGATCGTCCGGTTCGCGGAAAAAATTCCGGCCGATACGAGTCGTTTCCGGGTCGTAATTAAAGATCGCGACCGGATCGTGGCCACATTTCGTGGCGAATACCTCTTTAGTAACCGGCTCAAACGTCTTACCCATCCATAAACCGGTACTGGCAAAAGTGACATTCCACAGCGTTGCCATCCATTCCAGATGCGCCAGCAGCGAACGGTTTTCACCGTGTTTCTTGGCTGCCTCCTTAAAATAATCGCTGTCGCGAATAGACATCGAAACGCCGATCATCGGGCCGTCCA
Organism: Methylomonas sp. 2F7; assembly: GCF_057126975.1. Taxonomy (NCBI): domain Bacteria; kingdom Pseudomonadati; phylum Pseudomonadota; class Gammaproteobacteria; order Methylococcales; family Methylococcaceae; genus Methylomonas; species Methylomonas sp. 2F7. The sequence goes on along the minus strand of NZ_CP195203.1, from coordinate 1,026,511 downwards.
GCGGCGTGCTGGTGCCGCACTTGAATAAGGTCAGCAGTTTTTCGTGGACAGCGTCCCATTCCTCGCGGCGCAGATTATCTCCCAGAATGTTGCGAAAGCGGCCCAGCATAGGCAGCGCGCCGTCTTGAAGATCGTTGGCAAGAATAGCTTCGAGCGCATTGGCCAACGCTTGTGTTTCAGGCTCCGAAGCGGTTGGAAAATTGGCGACATTGAGATAGTTGTTCATGGTCCTTCCCCGGTATTTGTTATATTTTTTGCTTAGGCCGGACGTATGGTCCCGGCTCAAAAGCCTTGTTGTTTTAGGTCTTTGACTATGTCGACGTATACCGCCGGAATATCGAAATGTGTCAGCAGCACGCCGCGATAGTCCACCAAGTCGCCATGTGACAGGCCTCGGTTCGGATTGCTATCACCGATCAAGCCGCGAAACCTGCCCCACTGGCAGGAATTAGTGGAGACCATGCCATCGTTGTCGCCTTCTATGCGCTTCAGCAACACATGGGTGGCAGCAAACACAGGGTCGTCGATAGCCCGGCGCATCAGCGTCCCATAGCTTTGGTAATACACGCCTGGCATATCCGGTACCTGTTGATTAAATTCCGCCAGGTAACTACGAGTCAGCTGTTTAATGGCCATGCCAGCTTGGGGGCTTTTGTCGCCGGTGATTCTGGCCAGGATGTCCATCGCGCCGAACCCCAATCTCTGCGCCAGGCGTTTGAAGAAATTTACGCTTAACAGGTTTTGGGTATCGGGAATGTCGCCGGCGACCAGATCCGCCACGGCCGAGCCATGATGAGGGGTGCAAACCGTGGTCAGACTGGCGACCTTATCGGCCATATCCAGCTTGGATATCAGATAGCGTGCCTCCAGACCGCCCTTGGAATGAGCAATGATGTTGACCTTTGCCGAGCCGGTTTGGCTAAGCACCTGTTCAATATTCGGCTTCAGGACGAGTGCGCTGTTTTCATGACTATTCCAGGCATCCAAACCGCCCTGAACTACCTGAGCACCGGCGGCTTCCAAAACTTTAGGAATCCGCCCCCAGGAGTTCAGCATCAACATATCGTCGCGGTAGCCGATGCCGTGTAACAAGACGATGGGGTATAAGGTACGGCAAGTTAAATCGGCTTCGGTATTGGCGTTCATGAGTTGTCTCCTGCTTATCGGCTTAGCCCGCGCAAATGCCGTACTTGGGCAAAATATCGTGCAGCACCGTCAAGCGATGCAACTGCAAGGCGTCGTGGAATAACTTCCAGTTACTGCTTAAAAATCCGGGCTTATAGGGATGAACGCGCAGATCCCAACTGCTGCCCAAGGCTTTCTCCTTCCAGGATCCCACACCTTCCGCGACGTAACTAATCTCGGCGCCGCCAAAACTAAATCTTTCCCCGTTAAAGCCGCTTTTGACGATATCCAGCCATCTTTCATGACGCGTCTTATCTTCTTTAATTTTTAATTCCAGAAAGATTTTATTCAGTAGGGCCTTATCCGCAGCCGGCAACCCGCTTGGAGGTTTATTCAGGTACTGCTGCATGGCTTTACACATCGCATCCGCAGCCATGCAAAAATCCGTGGGGTTATCGCGATCAACCCAGACACCGCGACCGTTCTTATACTGCCAATGTAAAAACGGTAGATCGGGAAACATCTTGGCACGACCATGACCCAAGGGCGGAATGACATCGTCCAGCCAATCCTCCAACATATGCTGGAGTTGCTTGGCATACATACCGGAGCTTTTAATTTCTCTGGCGTGCTCCACTTGGTTGATCTCGTGAATTACCCCGGCAAAGCCTTGGTGCGACCAGGTATCCGCATACACATGCAATGCAATCCCCAGCCGATGCAGACTGTATGGTTTGCCTTTATCGTTGACGGCCGCCTGCACCATCTCCTTGGCCGGCGGACTATCCGGCAGGCAGACAATTTTCTGGATAAACGTGCCATCCGGATCCTCGCCCGGCCCCTTGCCGCCGTTACCCGGCAAAAAATGGAACGGCAACCAGATCAGATGGTTGTAATCGTTGTTCAAATTACCGACATCGGTGCTTTTATGCGAGGAATGAATCCGCGCATAAAAGGCGTCGTTATCGAAATGCACGACGCCTTCGCTGACGGCGTCGTCCACGTATTGTGCCGAATAGGCGATGATGTCGGCCTGATCGTGCTCGAAACCGGCGATGCGGGCCGTGACATAAGTAACGGAGTGATGGAAATCGGTTTGCATGATGACTCTCCTTGAAATCAATTGGCTTGCAGGCAATCGATGCAGTGTTCAATTTCGGCGTCGCTCATGAATGCGCTGTGCCGATATTCGACATCGATACCGAAGCGTTGCAGCTTGTCCAGCCATAATGGGTTATAAGGCAAGGCGCTGACCTGCTTGATCCGGTGCTCCCGCAAAAATCGGGCTATGCCGCGCAGGTTTTCGTCGGTGGCGGTAATATTGGGAATTAAAGGAATACGTACCTTGACCGGAATGTCGGCGATCTCGGTCAGGCGCTGCAAATTATCCAGAATCGGCCGATTGGAATGGCCGGTGTGCTGGATACTCGCGGCTTCGTCTATCAGTTTTAGATCAAAATAAATCAAATCCAACCAAGGCAGCAGTAAGCGGGTAAAGCGCCCGAAATTGAACATGCCGTTGGTTTCGACGGCGGTACGAATGCCGACGGCTTTCAGTTTTTTAAAAAACTCGTGCAGAAAATTCATCTGCATGGTGCATTCGCCACCGGACGCCGTAACACCGCCGCCGGTAGCATCAAAAAAGGGCTTGTCTATTGCCACCCGGTAAAACAGCTCGTCCACGCTCAGCCATTGGCCGACCAGCTCCAAGGCATGCCGAGAGCACACCGTCGCGCAGCGCCCGCACTGATCGCAGCGCTCTCGATCAAGCCGCAGCAGCTGGTCTTGCAGGGTTAAGGCTTTGGTTTTACAAGCCTTGATACAAGGCCTATCGCAGTCGTCCTGATCACAGAGCTCGGGGCGAAAAGACAGGGATGGCCCCGGAGCAAGCCCTTCGGGATTTTGACACCAACTGCAACTCAGCGGACAGCCCTTGAAAAACACCGTGGTGCGGATGCCCGGCCCGTCCTCGCTGGTATTGCGTTTGATATCGAAGATGTAGGCTTTGCTGTCCATCTTCCTGCTCCATATTCAGGCCGCTTTAGGAAGGTCCAGGGACAACTGAATATCCGTGGCGATAGCGCCCAGTTTGAAAAGATGGCCGACATGGCCGGTCAGCTGCACCAGATTCTCCAGCAGCAAACCGACGATATCGACACCGGAACGGCCCAACAGGCCGATAATGGATTGCACATCCTTGAAGCGCACGACCAGATCGACCTGGCTGGGGTCATTCTCAGTTTGGTCAGCTTGATTTTCAGTCAGCACTTGGGTATCGACCAGCGCCAGCGAGTTCAGCGCCTGTCCGAATGGGGTCTTGATATACAGCGCATCGGGATCGGGGCAAAACCTCAGCAACACATTCATATCGTCGCCGCGCCGGCTGGTGCGGATCAGAAATTTGCCTTGGTAATAACGGCGACCACCCGGCGCGGCGGGATCGAGAATTACAAAATTTTCCTCGAAAAAGGCATTGGCCTTGGCGGCTTGCGCGGCGTCCAGATGGCAATCGCGTAATAAATAGCCAAAACCCAAGCGCAGCGCGACAGCCATGCCGCCTGCCAGTAAGCGGCCTTGAGTCTTATCCAGCACCGCCGGCAGGTCGCCGGCCTGGTTCGCGGCCTTGGCGCCCAACTTCAAGGTTTTTTGTAAATTCGGTAATAAACAGGGAAATCCGGCATGCATGACAGTTCTCCTATTAAAGCGCGTTGAGCGTATGTTGCTCGGCGCCGGTATCCAAGCCAAAATTGGCTCTTTGAATAATCTCTTTGCGCATTTGCGGGCTGAGCGTAACAAAGTACGCCGAGTAGCCCGCCACCCGTATCATCAGATCTTTAAAAGGCTCCAGGGCTTTGTGCTCGGCCTCGCCGGAGCCCGTTTGGCCGGCCGCCGTGGCGGCGCGGTCAGCGGCCACCAGATCGTTGATGGAGGACACGCACATTTGCACCAGCACGCCGTTTTGGTCGGCAAAGGCCTTCATATAGCGCGAGAACAATTCGGTATCTTCTGCGAAATGGCCGCGATCACGGGTGGTTAGGCTGAGGTTGTAGGTGTAGCCGTTCTGCACCGTGTTAGCATTCACCGAGGTGACCGACAGCATATGATCCAGCAAATTGACCGGCTCACCGTTGGCTTTCACAATGCCCGGACACGGCGTGATGCCGCTGGCAAACGACTCGCCGCTACGCCGGCCATTGGGTGTAGCCTTGGTCAACATCCCAAAACCGGCATGATTGGTCATGCTCCAGTAACCTGGCAGATAACGCCCGCCGCGATGAGTGCGGTATTGGGCAAACACTTCCTGCAACATTTCGGTCAGCAAATGCGTGTATTTAACAGCGGTGGCGTTGTTGTAAATGCCGCCCGGGGTTTGATCGACGCCAGCGCCGTATTTGGGGGCCAATCGGACCATTTCCTTGATTTGTTTTAACCGATCTTTGCTTAGATTAGGCAAGCCGAGCGGTGCATCCTCGGGATGCAACCAGTTTTGTACCCGCGCCAGAAATGCCGCCCAAGCGCTTTTCGGTTGTAGGCTGTTTTCATCGAAATCGGCCTGCATGGCCGCCAGCAATTCGCCGGCAGACATTTTGCCGCCAAACACCAGGGTGTCCAGCACGCAAAACGAGTCGATTACATCGGCCAAACCAATCACCGCAATCCCCGCCGAATTGTATTTAGCCCCGCCGGCGGATACATCGCGAAAACTGGCGCCGTCGCTGTCCGGGGTATTGGTGGGTCCGGTGAACAACCCGGACAAGAACGGCGACTGCCTGGATTGTTCGTAGAAACGGCCGAAGTAATTGTTGCATTGCACGACGTGGCGGGCCATTTCGTTCAATTGAAATTTAAAGGCTTCGATAAACGCTTGCATGCTATCGATTTGAATCAACGGCTGAGTGGTGTAACGCTCGTCTCCGTAAAACAGGTTTGGCGATTTCGGCGCCACGCCGTCGCTGCGGTGTTTGCCGCCATACAAAGCCAGCTCTAACACCGCCGGCAGCACCATCAAGGTCGAGCCGGTATTGCCGTAATGTTTATGCGCGGCATTCTCTTCGATGCAGCCGATAGAAGTGTAATCGTAGGCATCCGCCAAGGCTTCTTCTGCACTAATGCCGGCGTGCGCCGCATAGTAACTGGCCATGGCCGGGACTACCGCTGCGTCGCCATGCAGCGCCGGCGTGGCTCGGGTCAGGATATTCACCTGGCAAATGCGTCTTAAATACGGGTCCATCACCTCGGTGGGTAGCGAATTGCCTTGCGCATCGCGGTGATGCACATCCCGGTGATAGCGGGCATGCACGTTCGGGTCGCGGATCGACAAAATCTCGGTAGCCTTGAGGATGATGTAGGTCATATCGTTGACGGCATCGACGACTTGGCCGTTTTCGTAACGGGTGCCGCCCACGGTCAAGGCTTGATTGGATCCGCTGCCGGCAAATAGGGTCTCAGAGCCGGACGTGGACAGCGGCACATGATCAGAACAATGCAGAAAGAAATGACTGACGAGCTCCACGGCATGCCGGATGTAATCGTCCTGAGCTTGCGCGCTATCCAGTTTTTGCCAATCGGCCAGATAGAAGCGGTTAAGTATTTGATCCAGGCGGCCGATGGAAAAACCGAAATTGGTGTTTTCCTGCAATAACAGGTGATAGCAAATCCAGACTACCGCCAGCGCTTCGTGCAAGGTTTCGGCGGGCTGGGCCGGAATCTTCCGGCAAATTGCAGCCAGCGCCAGATTGCCGGCTTTATCAGCGGCCTCGGCCAGATGCTGCGCGTAAATTTTGGCGCCTTCGTAAACCTCGATTACGCCTTGCAGAAACTCAACTTGCTGCGGCGTGGCCGCTACACCATTGGCGATGTCTTGCCGAGCCCGCTCAATCAAACCATCGAAGCCGTATTTCAAAACCCGTTCGAAATCCGGCACCGTATGCGAAACGCAGGTGGCTTTATCGGACAGGAAGAACGCCACCCGTTCCATGAGTTCCTGCGCTTTCGGGGTTTCTCCGGCTTTTTTACTTAAGGGCGGATCGATGGACGGCGGGTAATCACCGCCTACCCTATCCCTGTTTTCATAGTCGGCGCTATCGTAATTGCTGTACCGAGCTAATTCCTGCACCGGTTTTTGTTCCAGCCAGAATGGAAAAATCTCCCGATTCAGGCGGTCGGCCACTTCCGGGCGAATCTTGAACGGATTTTGGGCGCGGGTCGTGACGGTTTTTAATTCCGGCCATATGCAATAACCAATGGTATCGGCGTAGACCACCGGACCGACGAAGCTGGTGGTGGTTTGGCCGGGCAGCAAGTCGTCTGCATGCACGATTGCGGTTTTGTTGACGAAGATGTGGCGCAGCGCTTGGGCGCGCCGGGTGTAAGGCGGTAAGGCCTGACTCTCGGGCCGGCGTAAGAATTCGGTCAGCAAGCGCGGCAACTCGTCGCAAATCTCCGGCGTGCCTTCCGGCGCAAACAGCTTCTCCCGCCAGGCGTTGACGACCGGGAACTGTTCCAGCGTTATATGACGTAGCGCCAAGTCCTTCAGAGTTTTAATTTTCTGGAAGTCTTGATTGATGATGGGAAATAAGTCGATTTTTCCGGAACCGGAGTCCGGCAGAGCAGGACCCTTGCCAAGTTCTACCGAAATACCGCCGTCGGCTGATGGATATGGAACAGACATGTTCAATCTCCTTACAACAGAACGCTCCCTCGTAAGCGTGTGCCGGCTGCTTGCGGCTTGATCGCCAGTTCCCTGCTCCGACTATTTTTGTGATTTACGTCTAGATTATAGATCAATCCCTGCAAAGTGTAAGGAAATAAACTAGCGCTAATTTCCGGTATGCCAGTGCTATTTTGAAGTTTTTATGTTGCTGATAGTTTGCAGCAGTCCAACGGACTAACGTCAACAACCTGACCAAGGTTCAACGCCGGGTGTAACGATGTTTTACCCCGGCGGGAAAATATTCCGTATCTGCAAAACTATGTAAGCTGATTTGCGGCAATTGTTTCTCGGCTGGCGTGTAATTGGCAAACTCGCTGTTTAGCCGCAACAATTGAGTACGGATGGAGGCGGCTATCTTTGGCGCCAGCGCCGGTTCGGGCACCACGTCCGGCAATAATTCCACGGCGATATGCAGATATTTATCGCCCTCCGCGTTTTCCTGAGTTTGCAGGACAAATTTACCGGTCACCCAAGCCATGATCTCCGGCTGCTCCAGCCCCACCGTAACGTTTTCCGGATAGATATTGGCGCCGTAATACGACACGGTAAAATCCGCCCGGCCGAACACATACACAAACGGCAGGTTACGCGCTTGAAAACTGCTATCCAAACCTAAGTCCTCGACCGACTGCACACCATGCTGCCGCAAAAACTCCCAGATTTGCGCGTAGGTCAAGACCCCGCCCTTGTCGGCGATGTGATAGCGCAATAAGGGTACGCTGTTCGCGCCGGAGACCACCAAGGTTCCTTCATGTACTTCAAAGAATCGGCTATGCGGATCGTATTGCACCAGGGTCGGCAGTCGTGATTCGCCGAACAAACTTCGCGCCGCTTCCGGCCGTTGCGCTAACCAACGGCGAATGGCGATGCTGAGCGGCGTTTCGTTACCCAATACGCCGCCGTCTGCGGTACCGTACAAAGATGCCGAATCGAAACAAACCGACTCTGAACCGATACGCTCGGACAGCAAGCTGCGCCATTCCTCACTAAACACCTCGCCGGCAAACACCAGTTTGGGCTTAAATTGTGCCCAATCTATGCCCTCGGCGGCGCCGGCATCGATCACGTCTTTCACAAACGGTGGATACCCCAACAGCACGGTTTGCTCAAAATGCGGCGCCAATTCTCGCACCACCCGAAAAATCTCAGCTTTGTTATTGCCCGGCGTTGCCACCAGCAACGGATAGCCTTTGCCCGCCAAATGCCAGCAGCAAGACGTGGTAAATAATCCGCCCACCCAATTGCCCAGCGCAAAACACACTACCGCCAGTGTAGTCCGTTGATCGGCCTGAAAACTATCCTTGAACACTTGCTCGAAGCGCACAGCCACATCCAGCTCATACGCCGCCGAACGCGGCCAAAACGTCGGCACACCGGTGGAGCCTGACGACACCGCCACTCGATCGGCGCCACTCAAACTGCCACCGAAACAACGCGCCGGCAAGGGATAGGCTTGCATGTAGTTAGCTTTGTTGATTAGGGGCAGATTTTCAAAATCAGGGTAAGTTTTAATCTGCGCGGCATCGATGTGGTTTGCTTGCAAAAACTGCCGATAAGCGGGAACCTCGGTCGCACAACGCTGGAATAAAGCCAGCATCTTTTGCTGAGGATCAAACGCTTGATGTTCGGCAAGTAAGGCATCCAATGGCTTGGACAGAAAATGCTGAAATGCTGCCGCGGAAGATGTTGTGGGTAAATAGCTCATCGCAAACCACCTGAAAAATGCTGGAAAAACGCTAAAGGTATATTCTTGGCCTGAATGTTTGGTAAAAAGTTAATTCGGCACGGTTCCTTGATCATACCCATGCAAGCATTGAGACTAGACAAATCCTTATCCTACCGCAACGATATTCCGATACCGGAATTAGCTGCCCGTGAAGCTTTGATTGAACTGCGCCTAGCCGGCATCTGTGCTACCGATCTGGAACTGGTGAAAGGCTATGCCGGCTTTTCCGGCATCCTCGGCCACGAATTTGTCGGTACGGTAGTTGCAATTGCCGATCACAAACACCGAGACTGGCTGAATCGGCGCGTGGTGGGCTCCATCAATATCGGCTGCAACGCCTGCGAGGTGTGCCGAAGCGACGGTCCCGAACATTGCATGAATCGCAAAGTTTTGGGGATACGCGGTAAACACGGGGTATTTGCAGATTATTTCAGCCTGCCGGTTGTCAACCTATACGCCGTTCCCGACACAGTACCGGATCAAGCCGCCGTGTTTACCGAACCCTTGGCCGCAGCATTACGCGTCGTCAAGCAAATTGCCGCCCTCCCCATCACCGGCGTCGCCGTCGTCGGCCCCGGCAGATTGGGTTTATTGATCGCCAAAGTGTTGAATCTGGCCGGCTACCGGGTTACGGTTTTGGGACGATCAACAAGCTCCTTGGCTTTGCCCCAACAATGGCAGCTAGCTACCGGCTTAACTGCCGAGATTCCGGACAACTATTTCGACTGCGTCGTCGACTCCAGCGGTCAAGCTGCCGGCTTTGCCCAGGCCTTGCGCATCGTCAAGCCACGCGGCACATTGGTGCTAAAAAGCACCTTCGCTGCCAACGCGGCGCTGGATCTAAGCAAAGTGGTGGTTTACGAAATCAACATCATCGGTTCCCGTTGCGGTCCGTTTGCGGAAGCCCTAACGCTGTTGGCCGAGGGCAAACTGCCCGTGGCAACCATGATAGACGGCCAATACCCGCTTAGCGACGGACTTGCTGCATTCACGCACGCAGCTCAAGCCGGCGTCAGAAAAATTCTGTTACGGCCGGCACTGCATGCAGATTATTAGCCCGGCCCTCAAATATCGCCGCTCCCGCGGAGCCCCCCCGACTATATTGCCCCCGCCCATAGGTGAACCTAGCCCGAATATTTCACTATTCGTTGCCAGAAAGACCAGGTTGAACCGCTGGAAAAAGAGCGCCAGCATTTTTCGGTAAAGCTGAAATGGGTCCCATCCGATTTCAGCGCGAAAAATTTGCTGGCAGTTTATGCCTTCGGCGGCCCCGATCCGTCCGCGTCACCTCGTTCCGACCCAACAAGGGGTCGAAACATAGGCTCTCGCATGACTTGACGCCGTGTCGCGATGCCTTGCAGGTTTTCTCCGCTTCGCTGCGAAAACCCGCCCGGCGCTACGGCTATCGGGGACTAAAAATCTTCACTTCGCTAACGCTCCGTTTCCAAGATTTTCAGCGCATGTCAGAAGAGACTCAAGCCGGTAAGCAACACCATCACTCAAAGCAGGCCGACTACCGTTGGAACTTTAACCCGCTCGAACTCGCCTACACCGCTAGCGGGCATGCGCTTAGAAGGCGTTACGATGCCAAAAGCATATTATCCAAAGTCTTTTTCGCCAACGCGGCCTGTTCGGCAGGCACAGAGACCTGATTGACCACATGTCCGGCCGCCAGATTTTCCAGCACCCAACACAGATGTTGCGGGTCGGTACGGAACATGGTCGAACACATGCTTAAAGTGGGCGCCATAAAGTGCACACTTTTGCCTTGGGCTTTGCATTCCTGATTCAGGCGGTTGACCAGATTCAGCTCGGTCGCCACCAGCCAACGGGTGTTGGCTTCGGCTTCGCGGACGATTTTTAAAATCATCTCGGTTGAACCGATGAAATCGGATTTTTCACAGACTTCGAAGCAGGCTTCCGGATGGGAAATGACGATGGTTTCCGGGTGTTTTGCCTTGAACACATCAATCTGCTCCGGTTGAAAGGCCTGATGCACGGAACAATAGCCTTTCCAAAGAATAATCTTGGCGTCGCGGATTTGCTGCTCGGTCAAACCGCCTTGCGGTTTATTGAAATCCCAGGTCACCATTTGCTCCAACGGGATGCCCATCCGGTAGCCGGTGTTGCGTCCTAAATGCTGATCCGGAAAGAACAATACTTTTTCGCGCTTCGCAAAACTCCAATTCAGAATTTTCTGTGCGTTTGAAGAGGTACAAACGATGCCGTCGTGCTGCCCACAAAAGGCTTTTAGATCAGCGGCCGAGTTGATGTAAGTGACTGGCGTCACCGTGTTTTCCACGTCGATGATTTTTGCCAGTTCATCCCAACATTGCTGAACTTTGACTTTATTGGCCATGTCGGCCATCGAGCATCCGGCCGCCAAATCCGGCAAGATCGCGATTTGCTCCGGCCGCGACAAAATATCCGCGACTTCCGCCATGAAATGCACGCCGCAAAACACGATGTATTCGGCCTCAGATTGCGCGGCTTCCCGGGATAATTTCAAAGAGTCGCCGAAAATATCCGCGTGTTTAAACACCTCATCGCGCTGGTAATGATGTCCAAGCACGATACAGCGTTTGCCGAGTTTGGCTTTGGCGGCAACGATGCGGGCATCGCATTCGGCATCATCAAGCAAGGCGTAATCATGTATGGGTAAGGCAGCAGTCATTTTTTAACCTGAAAATAAAACAAAGAAGTGTAAAGCCTTGGGCCGGTTTTTTAACAGTCGGTTCCATCGCCAGCCGATTTACAGGGCATATTGCAGCAAGGTGATGCCGATCCAGCCAAAGCCCAGCGTGGTTACCACAAAACTCAAAGCCGAATAAATCCGCCAGATCGGCTTGGACCAAAAATCCGGATCGAATGCCGCAACCACAAACACGCCGGGATTGGTCAGGCCGCCGATCACCACCAACCAACAAGCCGTCACCGGCAACGGCACTTTCGCGCCGTAAAAACCTAGGCAAAACAGTGCCATCAATGCAAAATCCACGTGGGCTCTGATCAGGGTCTTGTAGTCCTTCAAAAATTCGCCGTCTATGCCTTTTATCGGAAACCATTTCGCAAAAGTCATCAGCCATGCGGATAGCAAAATGGCGAAGATCATCAAAACTGCGCCGATCAATAATATTTCCATGATTTTTTAGTCTGTCGTTGTAAAAATTACGCTGAGGTCGACACCAATTTAGCCGGACTCAAGCCGGAAAAGTTGGCGCGAAACTTAATATAAAGCGTGCTGAAGCAAACTCATAGCGCCGGCGCCGCTTTGGTTTTGCACATACTGTAAAACCACCGGCACAAATTGGCTGACCATGGACGGATTCATGCCCAAAGATTGAAACGATCCGGCCAAATTCGCCAGACTGCCGAGTTGCCCGCCCATTAATCCGCCCGCAGCGCCCAGCAAAGATTGCGAACCGGAAGCGGAAACCTGTTGCGGCACCGAGGACAAATAGCGGTCCATACCCGGCACGGCATTGCTCAATTGCGAAAAGTCACCGGGATTCATGCGTTGCTGAGCCACGGAAAAAATTGACCCGACACCACCGAGCGCTTGCTGCGGACTGATTCCCAACTGGCCGACCAATATGTCGATCAATCCCAATTGGCTAGTCTGCCCCATTGCCCCGGCGACGGCACCCACAGCACCAGAACCATAGCCGGCTTGAGATCCGCCCAGAGCAAAAGTCCGATCTGAAACCTGCTGTTGAACGGGTGCGCAAGCGCTGATGACCGCGAGAACGCTAACTGCTGTAAAACCTTGCAAAACCTTCATTCTGTCGAGCTCCTAAAAAACGCCGAAACACCGGATCAAGCCACATCATGGCCGCCGAAACCGGCACTGTAAATCGAAACCGGCCTAGGATACAACCAGAGCCTTTTTATGAAGCCCTTGCGCCGCATGGTGAACAATAGCGGATTCCCGTCTTACAACTTTAGCGTTATCTGCCGATGACCGAGAAACTCCCCGCAAACATTGTGGGTAAAAATCGGCAATTCGAATGAATTCAGTATAATCCCGGCTTTAGCCACAAGAACAAGAAAGGTAAAAATATGCTGAATATTCAAAAAACGCTCGAAGACTACTATCTTCGCTTGCAAGCCCATCCCCAATACCTGCATGTAATGACCTTGCCGCTGATGCAACGTTGGGGTGTGTTTATCGGTTTGTTTTTACTCTCCCAGCTTTTGGTATTCGGCAGTCTGTACCTTATTTTTGACAAAGTGGTGGTCATCGGCTTTCTGGCCAGCGTGCTGGCGGGATTGGCGACCGGCATCGGCGCCTTACCTGCCCTGTTCTTTAAAAACATTTCCGACCGATTATTCAATGGTTTGCTGGGTGCCGCGGCTGGCGTAATGTTGGCAGCCACCGCGTTTTCTTTGTTGGTACCCGGCCTGGACTACGGCGAGCAAATCTGGCCCGGCAAAGGCTTATGGATCGTGTCGGCCGGCATGCTGATCGGTGCGCTGTTCCTGCATTTTGCCGACAGCCGTTTGCCGCATCTGCATTTTGATTCGGTCAGCGATCATTCCTTGGATTCGCTGCAAAAAATCTCTTTATTCATCATCGCCATCACCATCCATAACTTCCCGGAAGGCATGTCGGTCGGCGTCAGCTTTGGCTCCGGCGATATGAAAAACGGCTTGGTATTGTCTATTGCGATTGCCTTGCAAAACTTGCCGGAAGGTCTGGCGGTAGCGCTGCCCTTGGTGGGCTTGGGTTACAACAAATGGAAAGCCGTCGCCATCGCCACGTTGACAGGCTTAGTGGAACCGGTGGGCGGCCTGCTAGGCATTACCATGGTCACGGTGTTTTCGTCGATATTGCCAATTGCAATGGGGTTTGCGGCCGGTGCGATGTTGTTCGTCATCAGCGAAGAAATCATCCCGGAGACGCACTCCAAAGGCCGCTCGCGCATCGCTACATTTTCATTAATGGCCGGTTTCATCATCATGATGATCTTGGACAAAATACTGACATAAAAACTGCCTAAACCAAGTGCGCCACCCAAAAGGCAGCAGCCTTTTGGGTGTTTTATCTTCCGATCAAACTCCTCAGTGCCGAATGGAATACTTAGCAGCATTCATCACCCAAATAAGCGCATTAAACCTTACGGAATTACTGGCGACCGGCGGCACCAGCTTTGCGCTGATCGCGGCAGCTGAAATCGGCGATAAAAGCCAATTGGTATGCATGACCTTAGCGTCCAAGCACAGACCGGCTCCAGTGCTGTGGGGGGCTATCGCCGCGTTCGCGCTGCTCAACACCTTGGCGGTGGTTTTCGGCGCGGCGATTGCGAAATGGTTACCGGAATATCTGGTCGCGGCCACCGTCGCCCTGCTCTTTGCCGCATTCGGTCTGCATGCCTTACTCAACCACGACGAAGACGATGACGACGAGGAAATCGCCGAGAAAAGCGGCCACGGCATTTTTTTTACGACCTTTTTATTGATTACCGTCGCCGAATTTGGCGATAAAACCCAACTGGCCGTCGTGGCGTTCAGCAGCACCGCGCAACCGATTGCGGTTTGGCTAGGCTCGACGCTGGCACTGGCCTTTACTTCAGGACTCGGCGTGCTGGCCGGGCGTACCGTATTGCAAAAAATCCCCTTGTCCTTGCTGCATAAAGCCAGCGGCGTGTTTTTCCTGATTTTATCGGCAATAGCGGCTTATAAAGCCTACGAAAGCTTGCTGGCGGCGGGTTTACTGCCGCAACTTTAGCCAAACACCAGATGTGAAGCGATTCATGGCATTTCCCAATTACCGCTGGCTAGACTTTCCGGCGATACTCGGCTTGGCCGGGCTTTATTGCCTATTGGCTAAAATTGTACTCACCTATTTCTCGGAAACCGGCAATGTCACCTTGGTGTGGTTTTCCGGCGGATTGGGATTGGCCGCTTTATTGCTGAAAGGCCTTCGCTATTGGCCAGGCATATTTCTGGGTGCTTTTGCCGCCGGCTTGATGGTAGACGACTCGTTCCCACTGTCTTTTGCCATTGCAACCGGCAACACACTGGAATCGGCGACAGCCGCCTACCTGCTAAAAAACCAACAGCGTTTTTCTTTAGACTTAACCGAGCCAGGCCACTTTATCTGGCTAACCCTGACCGGCGCCGCTTGCTCTTTGATCAGTGCAGGTATTGGCCCTTTGGCTTTACATCAGGCTGGTTTCATACCACTAGCGGCTATCCCGCAATCGATTTTACATTGGTGGATGGCGGATGCTTTCGGCATTGTCACGGCCACGCCGATATTATTGGTTTGGCGGAATTGGCCAAACCAATGGCTTGCTGAAAAACGTGGCCTGGAAGCATTGCTGCTGATCATTCTGACCTTGTTCGCCGGCCAAGTAGTATTTCTCGAAGCTTTCCAGCCTGTCTTTGGAAAAATCGCCCGCGGTTACTGGATGTTTCTGTTTGCCATTTGGGCCGCCCTCCGTTTCAATCGTCATGGCGTGACACTGATTGCCGGCTTGATTACCATCCAAGCGCTATTCGGAGCCGCACATCATCTGGGCTTCTTCGGCGACGATTTTGAGAAAAGCGAGTTGCTGAACCTATGGTTTTATATATTGGTACTGTCCTGGACCGGCACGACTTTGGCACTAACCCTACACAAACAGCAACTGATTACCACAGGACTGGCAGATAGCGAACGGCGTTTGAAGGCAATAATCGACTACTCCCCAGTGCCACAGGCCATTTACGACGCCAAAGGCAATTTCACATTGCTAAATCCGGCTTTCAACAAAGCTTTCGGTTACACGCTGGACGATATTAAATCGCTAGACGAATGGTGGCCCAAAGCCTATCCGGACCCTGTCTACCGCCGGACTATTATGGAAACCTGGCAGGAGTTGACTGATAAATCCCGTCGCATACAAAGTTTCGAAACCATCCAAGCGGAAATTCATTGCAAACACGGCGAGCGGCGTACTGTGCTCGCGGGCTCGGTATCCTTGGGCGAATCGTATGTCGGAGATAACCTGGCCATTTTGTTCGATATTACCGAGCAACTAAAATCCGAAAAAGCGCTGACCGAATCCAATTTATTGTTGCAGACCATCCTGGAAACCTTGCCGATCCGAGTGTTCTGGAAAGACCTGGATTCTCGCTATTTGGGGTGCAACGCGCTATTTGCCGGCGACGCCGGACAACATAGCTCAAAGGATTTAATCGGGAAGGACGACAATCAACTGAATTGGCGAGATCAAGCCGCAAATTACCAAGCGGATGATCGCCAGGTAATCATATCGGGTAAGGGCAAACTGGCTTATGAAGAGCCGCAAACCACCCCTGAAGGCAATACGATTTGGCTGCGCACATCGAAAATACCCTTGCGCAACTCCGATCATGAAATTATAGGGGTTTTGGGCAGCTACGAAGACATTAGCGAGAATAAAGCCCGAGAAGACGCATTAGCCCAATCGGTTTCCTTGCTAAGGGCTACCTTGGAAGCCACGGCTGACGGTATTCTGGTCGTCAGCCTCCAACGCCAAATCGTTACTTACAACCAGCGTTTTTTTGAACTTTGGCAGTTGCCCAGCACTGCGGTTGGAGAAGATAAAGACGATACAACACTTTTGCATTTAGCCATCAAGCAGCTAAAAAATCCGGGCGAGTTTTTCGACAAAGTCCAGGAGCTCTACAATCACCCGGATCAAGAAAGTTACGACCTGATCGAATTCAGCGATGGCCGGATTTTTGAACGCTATTCCAAGCCGCAAAGTATCGCCGATATTATTGTCGGCCGCGTATGGAGTTTTCGCGATGTCAGCAATCAACATCGCGCGGAGCAAGCATTACAACAGAAAGAATATTATCAGCGCGCATTGCTGGATAACATTCCGCATGCGATTTGGCTGAAAGATACTGACAGTAGATTGCTGGCGGTCAACCAGGAGTTCGCCAACGTATTTGCCGCCGAAAATCCGGAAGCCTTGGTCGGCAAAAACGATTTCGACATCGCCCCCCCGGAACTGGCCGAAAGTTATCTCGCCGATGACCGGCGCGTGTTGGCCTTAAGGGATAAGTTGATAGTCGAAGAAGAAATTGTCGATCGCGGCGTACGTAAATGGTTCGAGACCTATAAAGCGCCGGTAATGGATGAGCAAGGCCAGTTGCTGGGTACAGTGGGTTTTGCCCGCGATATCAGCGAGTTGCGCAAAATCGAGGAAAACCTGAGGTTGGCGGCTCTGGTTTACCACAACAGTAGCGAAGCGATGATAGTGGTGGACAGCGATAACACCATCCTCAGCGTCAACCCCGCATTTACGACGATGACCGGCTATACGGCGGAAGACGTTGTCGGCAAAAAACCGCATATTCTCAGTTCCGGTGAACATGATGCGGCGTTTTACCGAGAGCTATGGGCCGCGCTGGATACTACCGGCGCTTGGCGCGGAGAAATAAAAAATCGGTCTAAAGACGGCCGCCTATTCGTCGAAGAACTGGCAATCAACACCATTTACAATGCGGAAGGCAAGCCGCAACGCCGGGTCGCCCTGTTTTCCGACATCACTCAGCGTAAACAATCCGAGGAACAAATCTGGCGGCAAGCCAACTTCGATCCGCTCACCGGTCT
Source organism: Methylomonas sp. 2F7 (assembly GCF_057126975.1). Classification (NCBI taxonomy): domain Bacteria; kingdom Pseudomonadati; phylum Pseudomonadota; class Gammaproteobacteria; order Methylococcales; family Methylococcaceae; genus Methylomonas; species Methylomonas sp. 2F7. The sequence continues at coordinate 1,009,357 of NZ_CP195203.1, read as the reverse complement.
GCCTAATCGGCGCATGTTCCGCGACCGTCTGGAACAGGAAATCAAAAAAGCCCACCGCATGGGGCAGTTGTTTGCGCTGTTGTTTATCGACCTGGACCGCTTCAAGGAAATCAACGATACGCTGGGCCACGACATGGGCGACAAATTACTGAAGGAAACCGCGCGGCGCTTGCAGACCTGCGTGCGGGAGTCCGATACCGTGGCGCGCTTGGGGGGCGACGAATTCACAATTATCTTGAGCGAGCTGGACTGCATCGAAGTCTCCGAACCGATAGCTAAAAACCTACTGCAAAAACTCAGTGCGCCGTTTAGCTTGGACGGCGAACTAGCTTATGTCTCTGCGAGTATCGGCATCACGTTTTATCCAAACGACAGCACCGATTTAAGCCAGTTACAAAAAAATGCGGATCAGGCCATGTACGCCGCCAAAAACCAGGGCCGAAACAACTACCGCTTCTTTACCCAAGCCTTACAGGACGCGCTGGAAGCCCGCGCCGCGATGCTCGGCGACTTACGTATCGCGCTGGCCAACGCGCAATTTTTGCTGTGCTATCAACCTATCGTCGACTTGCTGAACGGCGAAGTCCACAAAGCGGAAGCCTTACTGCGCTGGCATCACCCAAAGCGTGGCCTGATTAGCCCCGCCGAATTCATACCGCTGGCGGAAGAAACCGGTTTAATCAGAGAAATCGGTGATTGGGTATTCGAAACCGCGGCACGACAAGTGCAAACTTGGCGAAGCACTATCCACCCTGACTTCCAAATCAGCGTCAACAAATCACCGGTGCAATTTCAAAGCGCCGAGCATGCCCCTGAAGACTGGTTCAATTATTTGCATCGACTGGGATTGTCGGGCCAAAGTATTGTGGTAGAAATTACTGAAGGCTTGCTGCTGGACGCCAATCTTTCTGTACATAATCATTTGATGGCTTTCCGCGACGCCGGCATGCAAGTAGCGATAGACGACTTCGGCACCGGCTATTCCGCATTGTCCTATCTGAAAAAATTCGACATCGATTATTTGAAGATAGACCAGTCGTTCGTCCGCAATTTATCGCAGGATTCGAACGACTTCGTGCTCTGCGAAGCCATCATCGTGATGGCGCATAAATTGGGCTTAAAAGTTATCGCGGAAGGTGTGGAAACCGAGCAGCAACGTGATTTGCTGGCCGCTATCGGCTGCGATTACGGTCAGGGTTATCTGTTTGCCAAACCGCTGCCGGCGGCATTGTTTGCACAACAATTCGGTAAATCAGCATAGCGGACTCTCCCGCGCCCCGCCACCGATACAGTTATCTTTGTTATCGCACTCGCTGCCGCACAGGCGACAGCGCAATGGCTGTTAATCGAGACGCGGGCTTATACGGAAATGCCGGCCACCAAGATTTTGTAGCCGGGTTGATAAATCAGCAGTATCGCTGAGGTATGACAGGCCGCTGCATACTAAACAGCACTAATCACCACGCCATCCGGCTGCAAACTCAAGGTCAAGTCACCGCGCAATAGGCCCTGCAACTCCCGGCCAGCCATGTTGTAACGCCAGCCGTGCAACAACAAGCAATCCTCATCGCCGGACAATAATTGTTCCAGATCCTTGCGGGTAGCCAAAATAATGGGATTCAGTGAGTTTTCCTCAGCACGGATCCTAACCACCGCGCTGAGCACATCCACTATCGCTTCATGCTGCTGAGTTTTCTTGCCTGCTTGATCTTTTTCAGCCAGGGGTTTGGGTGCACGTTGTTTGGCGCTATCGATCAATTCGCAAATCGTTTTGCCGTAGCGATTAACAGTGCGGTCATTGATGTTGCGGATTTTGGCTAAATCGGCCAAGGTCACGGGTTGTAATTTGCCCAGTTCCAGCAGCAAATCGTCCTGCAACAGCCAACTGCGGGGTTTGTTTTCTTGCTGAGCGGTACGTTCGCGCCATTCGGTGAGACTTTGCATGATGGACAATTGCTTGCCGGTCAGCTTGTTTTTGCCGCGAATCTTCAACCAGGCATTTTCCGGCGACAGTTGGTACAACTCCGGATCGTTCAACAAGGCAAAATCGCTCTCCAACCAGTTTGAGCGCCCCAGTTTATCCAGCTGATCGCACATGATTTTATAGATCTTGCACAGGTAAATCACATCGTCGGCGGCATATTGAATTTGATCCTGACTCAAAGGCCGTTCCGACCAGTCGGTGCGGGTATGCGCCTTGCTGAGATTGACGTTTAAAAAGCTGGATACCAGCATCGCGTAGCCGGGATTTTCCTGAAAACCCAGCAGCGGCGCGGCAATCTGTGTATCAAAAATCGGGCCCGGAATTTTGCCGGTAATCTGGTAAAAAATTTCCAGATCCTGCCGGCAGGAATGCAACACTTTGACAATATTGGGATTGTAAATAGCCTCTAACAACGGGGTTAAATCGGCTATCGCCAAAGGATCGACACAAGCCACCCAGCCCGGCGCGGCTATTTGCAGTAAACAAAACTTGGGGTAATAGGTTTTTTCGCGAAGGAATTCGGTATCCAGGGCTATCCATGGCTCCTGGCTAATCAGTTGGCAAAGGCTATCGAGTTGATCCGGGCGGTTGATATATTGAATAGTCATAGTCGCTATGGCAATTAACAGGGCTTGCCGAAAAACGGCGTGACTGCGTATTTTACCGCGTCGGGACGTGATTGACTTAAATATTCAGGTTTTGGCCGACTCAATGCAGAACAGGAATTTTTCCTTTTTATTGCCAGCCATGGAACCCCCGGCCCAGCTTGTTTACCATGCCGCTTTTGTTTTGATTACTCAGGTAAAGTTATGAAAAAAGTTGCGCTCGGCGTGCTGCCATTGTTCAGCATGCTGCCCTTAGCCGAAGCCATAGCCGCGGAAGTTGCGACTAATCTGGAGGAAGTGGAAGTCGTGGCGGTAACGCCTTTACAATTCGGCGGCGTCGATATCAACAAAATTCCGGCCAACGTACAAACCGTGTCAGCCGAGAAATTGCAAGAAGCCCAAGCCCTGTCTTTGGCGGACTACATGAACCGCTACCTCGGCAGCGTCAATATCAACGATGCGCAAAACAATCCCTTGCAACCGGATGTGCAATACCGCGGCTTCAGTGCTTCACCATTAATGGGTTTACCGCAAGGTCTGGCTACGTATGTCAACGGTATTCGTTTCAATGAACCGTTCGGCGACATGATCAATTGGGATTTAATCCCCAGCGGCGCCATCGACAATATGAGTTTGCAGCCGGCATCGAACCCGGCGTTTGGTTTGAACGCCTTGGGCGGCTCGATCAACATCAACACCAAGACCGGTTTCTCGGCACCCGGCCACAGTTTCGAAGCCCAAGGCGGCTCCTGGGACCGCCATTCCGAAGAAGTCACCAGCGGCTGGAACAACGGCACCTGGGGTTATTTTCTGGATTTCAAATATTTCAACGAGAAAGGGTGGCGCGCCCATTCGCCCAGCGAAGCCAAGCAAGGCTTCGGCACATTGAGCTGGCGCGGCGTTAAATCCAGCCTGGATTTAAGCATAGGTGGTACCGATAATACCTTGCGCGGCAACGGCGCCCTGCCTCAGGAAATGCTGGCGTTCGGCCGCGACCAAGTATTCACCCATCCCGACATCACCCGCAACCGGATGATGCTGGTGTCGCTGGATGGCGATACCTGGCTGAACGACCACAATCAGTTATCGGGTACGATGTATTATCGGCGCAATAAAATCGGCACCTATAACGGCGACGGCAGCGAATTTGGCGCCTGCCTGGACGAAGGCGGCGGTGAAAATGCCTTTTTGTGCCAGGAAACCGACGGCGAACTGGCCGATGAAGGACTCTTCGATTTGGTGGGCAACAATATCGCCAACGATCCTTCTGCTGTGGGCGGCACTATCAACACCTCCAGTACGCTGCAACAATCATTCGGTTTTGCCTTGCAAAACGCTTTCGACCACAAGATATTCGGCCTCAACAACCGTTTGGTCGGCGGTGCCAGTTTCGACCATGGTAACGCCCGTTATCATGCCGACACTCAACTCGGCTCGTTAACCGCCGACCGCGGCGTGGCTGGTGCCGGCGTACTACTCCAGGACGCCCATGTGCGCTTGACCACTGAAACCGACCACTACGGCCTGTTTCTGACCGATACCTTTTCTCTGACCGACAAACTGGATCTGACGGTATCCGGCCGCTACAACCAGTCGCATATCAAGTTGCGCGACCATGTCGGCAACGACCTGAACGGCTCGCATTCCTTTGATCGCTTCAATCCGGCGGCGGGTTTGACCTACGCCTTCATGCCCGAATTAACCTTTTTCGGTAACTACAGCGAATCGTCGCGGGTGCCGACACCCATGGAGTTAAGCTGCGCCAATCCGGACGACCCTTGCCGGCTGCCCAACGCCTTCGTGTCCGATCCGCCGTTGAAACAAGTGGTGGCCAATACTTTCGAAACCGGTGTGCGCGGCCGATTGAAAAACCTGTTGCCTGGCTACATGGACTGGAATCTGGCCTTATTCCGCACCATCAACAATAACGACATCATTTTCAAAAGTACCGGCGGCGTCGGCAGCAATGTCGGTTATTTCGACAATGTCGGCTCTACTTTACGCCAAGGTGTGGAAGCGGGGTTGTCGGGCAATTTTTACGAGCGCTGGCGCTGGTCGACGCATTACACTTATATCGACGCCAGCTTCGAAACGCCATTTCTGGGTAGCAGCCCCAACAACCCGATGGCGGACGGTAGCGGCAATATTCCGGTACAAGCCGGCGATAAAATCCCTGGCATCCCCGCCCATCAATTTAAGTTCAGCACCGATTTCGACATCGTTTCGGCCTGGACTTTGGGAATGGATATGAATTACAACAGCTCGCAATATCTGCGCGGCGACGAAGCCAATTTGACTGCCAAGCTGCCGGGATTCGTCGTGTTTAACTTACGTAGCGAATACCGCTTCAACAAAAACGTCGCGCTGTTCGGAAAAGTAAGCAACTTGTTCGACCGTCAATATGCCAATTTCGGCACGTGGGGCAATACCGGCGATGTACTTGACGGCGTGGGATTGCCTGGCGACCAACAAAGCCGCTTTGTTGGTGTGGGCGCGCCGCGTGCCGCTTGGATAGGCATTCGCCTGACGATGTAGGCCAAGCTTGGCCGTAGGAAAACGGCTGGTGAATTAGCCGTTTTCCTCGTCTAGCTGATTGTGGTTACGGGTTTGTCTGAATTTATTATTCGGTTTAATCCGTTTGATATTGAGGCGATGCGGTCCTATAGTCGCTTCGGTCAATAACTGAAAAATATCCGCCGGCATGCCGTCCGGCAACTCCACCAATGTGTGGGTATCGCGAATGTCGATCCGGCCGATGCGCTTCTTATCTACACCGGACTCTTCGACCAATACCGCTTGAATATCATCGCGGCTAACTTGATGCTGGCTGCCGACGGCCAGACGATAACGCACCATTTTGCCGTTTGCATGCGAACCGCGACTGTGAGGCTGCGGTAGAGGGACCAACAATTTGGGTTGTTGGATATGAGCGGGATACAAGTTTGGTTGACTCAGATAAACCAAGGCCGCGGCGCAAGTCAATAGATCTATATCCAATTCGGCCGCGGTACGCTGAATCAACTCTCGTTGCTGGGTCAGGTCTTCTTCGGTGACTATGCGCTGCAAGCGCCTTTTAAACTTATCTTCCTTACGACTTTCGACAGAGAAAGCGTTCATAGTGCCTTACAGTCTATCCAGATCGATTTCCACAAAAGCCTCGTCGCGTAAGCGCCGCAACCATAATTCGGTTTCTTCCTCGATTTTACGCTTGCGGATTTCCTCGCGGATCTTGTCTTTTTTAAATTGCTCGCTGTTGTCCTGATTTTCGCGACCCAACACCTGGATCATGTGCCAACCGAATTGGGTTTGCACCGGTTGACTAATCTCGTTAATCGCCAACTTGTTCATCGCTTCCTCGAAAGGCGGCACTAATGCGCCCGGACCCACCCAATCCAGCGAACCACCGTTAATCGCCGACCCTTTGTCGTCGGAATGCGCGCGCGCCAAGTTGGCAAAATCGTCGCCGTCGTTAATCCGTTCTCTAAGCGCCACCAAACGCTTCTGCGCTTCGGCGTCGTCCACCAATTCATTAGTCTTGATCAGAATGTGCCTGACCTTGGTTTTGGTAACGATATGCTGCCCGGCACCCTCAGTTTCCAACATTTTGATGATATGAAATCCACTGGGGCTGCGTATCGGTTCAGAAACATCGCCCTGGTTCATCGTCGTAACCACTTCCGTAAACAGGGATGGAATTTGACCGATGCTGCGCCAACCCAAGTCGCCGCCCTTCAAGGCATTGTCGTCGTCGGAGACACTCACCGCGACTTGTTTGAAATCCTTGCCGCCGCGTAAATCGGCGATCACCTGATCAGCCTTGTCCTTGGCTTTTTGTATAGCGGTGGCCGAAGCCGCCTCCGACACCGCGATTAGAATATGCCCCAAATGATACTGGGAGTTGCTCTGGCCGGCTTTGCTCTGGGTTTCCATGTAATGCAACACTTCGGCATCGGTGACCTTGACCCGCGAACCGATTTCCCGACCCCGCAGCTGGTTGATGATGATTTCGTTGCGCAGATTATCCTCGAAAGCTTTGTATTCCATGCCTTGTTTGGCCAACTCGTTACGAAAACTTTCAACCGACAAGCCGTTGCGGCTGGCTATATCAGCGACTGAAGCGCTAAGCATCTCATCGCTGACCTGTACGCCCGATTTAGCCGCCAGTTGCCGTTGTAACTTATCGACTACCATGCGTTCCAACACCTGTTTCCGCAGGACATATTCGGGAGGCATCGTTACATTGTTACTACGCAATTTGCTGACGATGGCCCCAACTTCGTTATTCAGTTCGCGTTCCAGAATCACATCTTCTTCCACCACCGCCACTATTCGGTCCAACACCTGGGCTTGGCCCGGAGCGATGTAAGCGCTTAGCAGCAAACAGAAAATCACTACCCATTTTTTTATCATGCGTTGCTTACTCAAAATAGCTGGCTTTGCGATAGCCTTTCAGGTTGGTTTGCAGGAACGTATCGACATTGTCGCCGAAGCTGGACAGACCTTTCAGTTCCAACTGTACGAAAAACGCGGTTTCCGGCTTCGTGCTAGGATCGATAAAGGCGACGGTATTGGCACCGTTGATAAAGCGCCTACCCAGAATACGGAAGCGCCAGCAACAGTTTTCCCGTTCCACGCCAATGAAACTTTCCGTGGTTTTATCGAAATTCAAAGAATACTGCCAACGTCCGAAGCCATACCATTCACCGAATAACGGTAAGCGGAACGACACATCGGTTTGCGAAATGGTTTGTAAACTATCCAAGGGGTTACGACGGTACCGATAACCCAGGTTAACAATCTGGTTAGGTTGCATGTTGTATTTTAATGCCACCTGGCCGCGCGCAAAGCCGTTGGCTTCCGGATCCCATTGGGTACCGGTCATATACGACCAATGTTTGCTGAATTGGCCGCTCAGTTCGCCGACGAAATTGGAGGTGTTACTGGTTTCGGTAGGCTGCCCAGGCATTGTCACCGTTCTGTCCTGGAAATACATAATCTGTCCCAGACTGACTTTTAAAGGCTCCAAGCCGGTATTGGAATCGATAAACCGCGAAACAGTCGCCAGCGTGACCTGATTGGCGTCCTGAATCCTGTCTGCGCCAGCAAAACGGTTTTCCCTGAACAAGCTGTAAAAGTTGGTATCGTACAAAGCGGTATCGAAAACCGGAATATTGCTTTGATCCTTACGCGGGATATACAGGTAAAACGCCTGCGGCTCCAAGGTATGCAGATACTGCGAACCACCGAAATTAAGGTCTTTTTCGAAATTCATACCGCTACTAACCGAGAAGATCGGCAAGGTCCGGCTGATAGTGCTGGGCTGGCCGGCTAAGGTTTGGTTGCTCAATTGATACTGCGTGTATTGACCGGTGATTTTTGGAATGAAATACCCGGCGCTACTTTCCAATGGCAAGCTGAGTGACGGGGCAATGTTAATACGCTGGCCGTTCACCAAATCGGTGTGATAGAAATGGGTGAACTCGTTATTCATCGCCAGCGTAACCGGCAAACCTTCGAACGCACGCGCCACGTTGAAATTGACACGTGGCAGCATATCGTAGGGCATCGCGGCATCGGGAATGGTTTTATCCACCGATTGGTAATGGTACGCCCCCACCGACAAACCTACACCGGTGCCGGCAACAGCCCCGCCGTAACTCAGTAACGCGGTACTGGGCAAATAACTGGTATTTTGGAAGCCCAAAGCATTGTTCAAGTCGTTGAAATAGGTTTTGTCGGACACATAATTCAAATCCAGCAAGGAATTTAAACCGGGTAACAAGCTGGTTTGATCTTTCCAGCTTGCAGAGTAGCGGGCCTTGTTGACCAATTGATCGTTGGGCATATATTCCGCAGAAAACGTGCCTCTGGACATATCGGTCAGGTAACGGAATTTATTACGTAATTGCTCGCCACGCTTACTCATGTAACGCGGCGTGACAATATCGTCGAAGTTAGGGGCAATATTCCAATAAAACGGCACGGAGACGTCAAAACCATTCCGCTGCGTACTACCCCAGGTTGGCGCCAATAAACCCGACAAACGGCGATTATCGGTAGGGAAGGAAATATATGGTGTGTACAGCACCGGTACGCCTTTAAATTCCAGCCAGGCGTTTTTCGCCGAACCTTGTCCGCTGTCTCGGTTAATTTTCATCCGCGACGCATGCACAATCCAGTCCTGGTTGCCCGGCGCACAACTGGTAAATGCGGCGTCGTTGTAACGCGACAAACCTTTGCTCTCGCGATAAACCACCTCGGCATTACCGCGAAACGGCGCCTCCGCGACGATAAATTGCGCCTTCCGCAAGCGCGCTTCGTCTTTACCCAGGCTCAAGGAGGCGGTCTCGCTGGAGAACGCCATTTGGTCTTCGCTGTATAACACGCTACCTTGCGCGTCCAAGGTCTCGGCAACCGTGTCGTAACTGGCCTTGTCGGCAATCAAATGCTGATCGGCGCGCACCATATCGACATTGCCGGCAAAATTAAGCACTTCGCCGTCGAACACTTCCGAAAAGTCGGCATTGATATCGGTGGTCGCCGCATCGCGAACCTCGGCGGAGGTGGCTCTGATTTTGCGCTTTTTAGCGCCCCACACTTCACAGCTTTGCCAAGGATCTTTATCAAACTCGGCCCGTAAGGTTTGAAAATCTCGCTCTTGTTTGCGATCAAAGGTAGGCGTAAACAAATACGAACCTGACTCTTCACTGCCACCGCCCTCAGCCACGACATGGGCCTCGCCTTTCGGGTCGGCACCCACCAGATTACAGTTCCAACCGCTCTTATCATCACCGGTTTTGCAAGTCCAACCGGGAACTTTACCGGTGTTGGCATTGGCTGTCTCGGTTTTGGGCTCGACTTTTTCAAGCACAGGTTTTTGATTTTCAGTGACTTTAACCCGCAACTTTTGTGGCTCTGCCACGGATTTTTCCACCACCTTTTCGACCACCTTAACCTTTTCCGGCTCCGGCTTGACCGCTTGCTGAACAGGCGCGGGCACGACGGGAACAGGCGGCTGCGCGACTGTTTCCGGCTGGGCAGGCTTGGTTTGGGCGGGCGGGGTAGGTTTAATCACTTGCGGCTGAGCAGTTGGCTCGTTGCCAGCAGGTGTTTGATTTAGACAAGTCCATTCGCCATTTTTGGTTTGCTCACAATTCCACGCCGCATTATTGGCAGCAGAGGCGACGCCCGTAAAAAACAATAATGCTGAAGAAATTGTATAAAACCGATAATTCATGTCTTGGCGAATGCAGCTAAATTGACTTAGCGGAATGGAAATCGAATAAAATGCTTCCCATCATTTTACCTTAGGTTGACCCGCAATTAATAAAAATGTACGTTTCCAGCTCAGACCGCCGCTTGGCGGAGCTTGTCGATTGGCTCAATAACGACGTCGCACTTGATATACAGCAAATTACCCCGGCTTCCAGCGACGCCAGTTTCAGGCGATATTTCCGAGTTGAGCACCGCGACGGCTGCCACATTGCCATGGACGCGCCGCCGGACAAAGAAAATACCGAACCGTTCGTACGCGTCGCCGGATTGCTGAAACCAAGCGATATCCATATCCCGAATATCTATCAACAGAATAGCCGACAAGGATTTCTGTTGCTGGAAGACTTAGGTTCTACGAGTTTTCTCGACCGCTTACAAATCGGCAACGCCGAGCTGCTGTATAGCCAGGCCATGGACAGCTTGTTCAAACTACAAACCGGCGTAAACCCGCTTGACTGCGGCTTGCCGGCTTACGACAGCGCCCTGCTCCTCCGCGAGCTAGCTATTTTTTACGAATGGTTTTTGGAAAAACTACTCGGCATTGCCATTCCACATAAGCTCGCGACAACTATCAACACTATTTTGATCGATTCGGCGCTTGAACAGCCGCAAGTCTGCGTGCACCGAGACTTCCACTCGCGCAACCTGATGGTGCTGGAACACAACTCTCCTGGGGTTATCGATTTTCAAGATGCGGTGATAGGCCCTATCAGTTACGATCTGGTATCGCTGCTGCGCGACTGTTACATCGCCTGGCCCGAACAGCAAGTCATCAGTTGGGCCCAGCAATATCATCAACGCCTGTTGGCAATCGGACTGCTGAACGCCGATTTTAATCGATTCAAACGCTGGTTCGACCTGATGGGCATGCAGCGCCACCTGAAAGCAGTGGGCATTTTCGCCAGACTTCATCTTCGCGACGGCAAATCCCATTATTTGGCCGACATCCCGCGCACCCTGGCTTACATCTCCCGTGTTTGCGACCTCTATCCCGAGTTCGCAGACATGCAGCAGTTTCTGCAAGAACAGGTGCTGCCGCGTGTCGGAGCATCCGCATGAAGGCAATGATTTTGGCGGCCGGACGCGGCGAAAGAATGCGACCATTGACCGACCACACCCCTAAACCTTTACTGAAAGCAGCCGGCAAAGCGCTAATCGAATTCACCATAGAAAATCTAGCGGCCGCCGGCTTTGGCGACATAGTCATCAACATCGCCCATCTAGGCGAGCAGATTAAAGACTATTGCGGAAATGGTAAGCGCTGGAATGTATCGATTGTGTATTCTGATGAAGGCGAAACCGCACTGGAAACCGCCGGCGGCATTGCCAAGGCCCTGCCTTTGCTGGGCGACGAGCCGTTCCTGGTGCTTAACGCCGATATTATTTGCGATTATCCCTTGGCCAATTTGCGGACCAAAGCCATCGATCTCGCTCATCTGGTGATGATCAATAATCCGCCGCATCATCCGGAAGGCGATTTTTCACTGAACGCCGACGGCGTATTGTCGGAAAAAGGTTTGAACAAACTGACCTTCAGCGGTATCGGCGTTTATCACCCCAAGCTGTTTGCCAACATCCCCGTCGCGCCGTTAAAACTAAGACCGGTGTTAAACCGCGCCATGCAGCAACAGCGGATTAGCGGCGAGAAGTTTTCCGGCCTGTGGATGGACATAGGCACACCGGAACGCTTGGCTGAACTGAGTGAACAACATGCTCGCCACGGCGACAGACATACCGAGGATGCCGCGTATTAGAACGGCTTGACGACGGCCAACAGGACTATGGCGACTAAGAACAATACCGGAATTTCGTTGATCCAGCGGAAATACACATGCGAATGCCGGTTGCGATCATACTTAAAATCCAGCAACCATTTGCCGCAAAACAAATGATAAACCACTAGCAAGCCCAATAGCCCCAACTTAAGATGCAGCCAACCGCTGGCGGAATAAAGCATCCAGGCGTAATCGCCCAACATCCAAACGCCGAATATAAAGGTGCAAATCATGCCCGGCGTCATGATGCCGTAATACAGTTTGCGCTCCATCACTTTGAAACGTTCGTTGCTGATACTGTCGTCGCTCATTGCATGATAAACAAATAATCTGGGCAAATAAAACAAGCCGGCAAACCAAGTCACCATAAAAATTAAATGTAAGGCTTTTAACCAGAGCATGAGGTTCCCGAGGCTGACTAACGTAAAATTTCGGTGGTCACCGGCGCGGGCATGCCCGGTAACACGGTGGGAGGCGCGACAATCAGCACCCGATTATTGTTTTGCTGCGTCTGTCGTTCCAAGGCTGCCGCCTGGCGCTGTTCCGCTTCAACTTGCTGCTGTTGCGCAATTGCGCTTTGCTTTAGGGCATTTGTCGATTCGGTTTGATTTTTCAGTATCGCATCGCGTCTTTCCGCTTCCAGCTTGGCGGCTTTGGCAGCTTCCTGTTCGTTTTGCAGCGCTTCCAGCTTCGCTTTGGCCGCCGCTTCTTGGGCTTCATTGGCTTGAATATCCAACTGCACGGTTTTATCGCTGGTTTGACAAGGCTTGGCCTGATAAACGGTTTTACTGTCCTTGCCGATACATTTGAATACTTCCGCACTTGCCGAGTAAAAACTCAGAATCATCGCCAGCAAAATTAACACCCTCATAGCACACCTCGCCAAAACGCCATTTGCTCGGGCCATAGTTTAGGGTAAAAATTCAGTCTGTTTTTAATAGTTAGGAAAAATCCTCACGCAAAATCAGGCTAGGCACTTTTCCAGACGGTCAAACCGTTTAGGTCCGCACATCTTGCTCGGTCATTTCTGCCAACGCGTCGCGATGTTCGCGGCGAATCAGCATTAAGTTTCTGGCATACACAAAAGTACCTGGCAATTGACCAAGGATAATCACCGGATCGACACGGTGGATGCCGTAAGCCAACACAATCACACCGCCCGACAAACTGAAATACCAGAAACTCACAGGAATCATGCTCTTCTGGTGCCGCTCGCTGTGTATCCATTGCACGATAAAACGCATCATGAACAAGGCCTGCCCTACCAAACCGATAGTCAGCCAAATGATGTCATTCGAGTCCATGATCGATAAATGGTGCTGCCATTTATCAGCCAAATGCGTAAAAAAATAAACGATACCACTTTGATTTTCCATGTTAGAAACTCCTAAATTGCGTAGCGGAACGATCCGATTGAATCCAGCGCTTAACCACGCTGAATCTCGCTGACAATCGGCAGGCTATGGCGTTTTTTCAACCAAACCACGCCCAGCAAATCGACGATGCCGACCAAGGCCCGATCCAAGGTCCCGTATTTCGACGTGCCGAAATTTCTCGGTCTATGATTCACTTTCACCGAAATGACATGCCCGCCCGCCATTCTGATTAACGCCGGCAAGAAACGATGAATATGATCAAAATACGGCAAAGCCAAAAACTTATCGCGCAGGAATAACTTCAAGCCGCAACCGGTATCCGGCGTGGCGTCGTGCAAAATTGACTGCCGAACGGCATTGGCAAATTTGGATGATAACTTCCGCCAACCCGTATCGTTGCGCTTATGCCGAAAACCGGCCAACATCCACAATTGGCTGTCTTTTTGTTCGTGCCAGGCCGCGACCAGATTGGGTATATCGGCCGGATCGTTCTGACCATCGCCATCCAAGGTGGCAATCCACGGATAGCGCGCCGCCGAGACACCGGTATGCACCGCGCGGCTTTGCCCGCAACTGCGTTGATGTGTCAGTACTCGCAGAGTAGGATATTGCTGCATCGCATCTTGCAGTTTAACGCCGGTGTCATCGGTACTGCCGTCGTCCACAAAAATCATTTCATAGGTTTCCCCATCGCCCAGCGCGCGATGGATTTCCTCGATCAGCAATTCGACATTGTCCGTTTCATTGTGAACGGGGACCACTACAGAAATCTTCATATCTTGGTAAAAGTTGAAAAAGTTGTGAATTGTATCAAACGCTTATGCACAGATAAGAATTTTGTACAGGTTTGAGTTATAGCGGCTTGACCTCAGCAGCCTGCCCCGCGTACCGAAATACCAGCCAATATTCCCGATGCGGCTGTAAGTATACGGCGTCGCTAGGCTTGTTTTTTTCCAGGGAAATCAGGTACCCGTCCGCATGTTGTGCCACCCAATCGGCAAGCCGTTCCGCAGGTAAAACCGGCAGTGGCTGGGTTAATCGCCCCAAGAAATTGAATTGACCTTGGTAATTGCCAACATAGACATAAGGAATGTGCTGCTCGGTAAAGCTTTTCACCTGGATTGCCGAGGGCGCCAGGTCGTATGCCGGACCGGCATAGCGGAAGAAAAATATAAATCCGACAAAAATTGCCGCCACCAAAGCCGTTGATATTGCCGCAACCGGCAACTTGCGTTTAATCCAAACCAGCAGCGCCAACATAATGGCAATAGCCAAGACACTCAAACCCCATGCCGGCTGCACAGTCTGGACCCAGTTCAGTTTCGACAAGCCTGGCACCTTGGGCAGATAAACTAAAAACATCCCGATTGCGCCGAACAGTAGCGGCAGCAAGCACTCGCCCGCTAATTTCGGCTTATGGGCATGCAGTACCACCCTGGCTACCAACAACGCAAACGCCGGTAACATCGGAATCAGATAATGAATCTGCTTACTGGGCAACAACGAGAACACTACAAAGGTTGATAGCAGCCAAACCAAACAGAAGCGCAGGCCGCTATCCTTAAAAAATCGGCTACCGCGCAAACTGCCCCAGAAACATGGCCAAAACAACCACGGAAACAAAAACATCGGCAAAAACGGCAGGTACCAGAACACTGAGCGGGTATGGATTTTAGTGCTTACTGCGCGATCAGCGGTCTGATGCCAAAGTATCGCGTTGGCGTATTCCTCGCCACCGGCAATGGCGGCCGGAATCGCCCAGGCTAGCGCTATCGCAGCTCCGATCAAGGCGGCTATCAACAAGCCACCAAACCAGCGGCTGAAAACAATCGGACGCGGCGTCCAAACAACGACCAAAACTACGGTGGGAATTAGATGCAAAAAAACCACAGGCCCTTTGCTTAGAATTCCCAAACCCAACGCTGCCGCAACCAATATCCAACCCTTGCGCTCCTCACCTTGTACAACTTCCAGAACACCGAGCATGCCTAACAACACCCAGCTGGTCAGCAGAACATCGAACATGATCGACGTGGCAAACAAAGTCCATAACAAGGTTGCAATCAATATCCACGGCGCCAACAATGCGGCTAGCGCTTGCTCCGGCCAAAGCTTTTCCGCTAATTTTCGCGTCAGCAACAGATTTGCTAAAGCTGCCAACGGCCCTACCAAACTCGGCCACCATGCGTTAACGCCGAACACGCCCCAACCCGCTTGAATCAACCAGAATAGTAAGGGTGGCTTATGACTGTAGGTCTGGCCGTTTAGATACGGCACCAAAAAATCGCCGCGCAGCCACATTTCCCAGGCCACGCTGAGATAGCGCGTTTCGTCGATGGGTATGGGCGAACGAAAATAAACGCTTGTGGTCAACAGCAGCCAAAGCGGCAGAATGCCCCAGCGGTAAATCAGTTTATCGGGTATGGTCATTTTTCGAGAAAATATCGATTCCGAGCACTGGACATCCAAGTGACCAGAATCACGCCAGCGTTATGACAATAAGTTAAGCCAATTTCATGCCAACACTATTACAGTCGGCAAAGCCCGACACATCTAAAGTCGACATAAAAAGGTGACAGGGCCGGTTGAAACAAACCGCTAATCAGGTTGAATTGCCCCACTTATCATAAGGAATCAGGCGACGACTAAGCGCCATGACAAACTTTCACCAGCCCGTAATGGTGTAATAGTGCCATTCGGATTGGCATAGGCTTCCGGCACGATCCAGGCTTGTTTTTCTAAAGTAACGCTCGCGGAGTTGCGCGGCAACCCATAAAAATCGGCGCCGTAAAAACTGGCAAATCCTTCTAGCTTGTCCAAAGCGCCAACCTGTTCGAAGGCTTCAGCATACAATTCCAACGCCGCATGCGCGCTGTAACAACCGGCGCAACCGCAGCTATTTTCTTTCAACCCGGTCAAATGCGGCGCGCTGTCGGTACCGAGGAAAAATTTGGCATCACCGCTGGTAGCCGCTTTTATCAGGGCTTGGCGATGGTGTTCGCGCTTCAGGATAGGTAAACAGTAGAAATGCGGGCGAATACCGCCGGCCAAAATAGCATTGCGGTTGTAGAGCAGATGTTGCGGGGTAATAGTCGCGGCGACATTCGCGCCTGAGGCTTGAACAAACTCTACCGCTTCCTGGGTCGTCAGGTGTTCGACAACAATGCGTAGCGCCGGGAATTGCCGGGTAAGCTTGCTTAATTTACTATCGATAAAGATTTTTTCCCGGTCGAAAATATCGTATTCAGCATCGGTGACTTCGCCGTGGATTAATAGCGGCACGCCGTATTTCTCCATCGCCGCGAATAAAGGATAAGCCGCTTCGATATCGGCGACGCCGGCATCGGAATTGGTGGTCGCACCGGCTGGATACAATTTAAAGGCGAACACATGCTCGGCATCGGCCACTTTTTTGATTTCCTCCACCGACGTACTTGCCGTGAGATACAGGGTCATCAAGGGCTGAAATGTCGATCCTGGCGGTAAAGCTGCCAAAATTTCCTGCCTGTAAAGCAAAGCCTGAGCGACCGTTGTGACTGGAGGTTTCAGATTCGGCATGATAATAGCTCGACCGAACTGCCTAGCCGTATGACCGATCACCGTTTTTAAAATACTGCCGGTTCTAACGTGCAAATGCCAATCGTCGGGTTGGCGGATGGTCAATTTATCCATAATCTCCGGGCGTTTTCATTTAAAATAGCCAGTTATTCTAACATTAAGGGCCTTGAAAACTTAAAACCTCGCCCTTAGTAAGCCGATTTAAACACTTTCAACTGGAGAAGCAGATGCCTATTTACGAATACCAATGCAATGCTTGCGGACATGAACACGAAGCCCTGCAAAAACTGGGTGCAGAGCCCTTAATCGTTTGCCCGGCCTGCAATGAAGCGGAATTAAAAAAGAAAATTTCCGCAGCGGGATTTCGTTTGAAAGGCGGCGGCTGGTACGAAACCGATTTTAAAAGCGGCAACAAGAAAAACGTCGCCGGCGAAAACAAAGCCCCGGAAAAAGCCAGCAGTTGCAGCGGCTGCCCCAACCATAACCATTAGGAATCTCATGGTAACTGCCAGTTTTCCGAAACGACTGGCACTTCCTAATTTTTACCTATCCCCGTATTTTGATTAACCCGAGAACAACTATGCGTAGCCACAAGTGTGGAGAATTGAACACCCAACATTTAGGTCAAACCGTTGCCCTGTGCGGCTGGGTACATCGTCGCCGTGACCACGGCGGCGTTATTTTTATCGACTTGAGAGACCGCGCCGGCCTGGTGCAAGTGGTGTTCGATCCCGATATGGCCGAAAGCTTTGCGATTGCCGAAAGCGTGCGCAGCGAATATGTACTGCGTATCGAAGGCATCGTGCGCGACCGCCCGGAAGGCACGCATAACCCGAACATGTCCACCGGCCAAATCGAAGTACTGGGCAAGCATATCGAAGTATTGAACGAGTCGGAAACCCCGCCGTTCCCGTTGGAGAGCGATATCGAAGTCAACGAAGAGACCCGCCTGCGTTTCCGTTACATCGATCTGCGCCGCACCGCGATGCAGCAAAAAATGAAAGTGCGCCGCGACGTCACCCGCAACCTACGTCAATATCTGGACGATCACGAGTTTTTCGAAATCGAAACCCCTTATTTGACCAAGGCAACCCCGGAAGGTGCGCGCGATTACATCGTCCCAAGCAGGACCCACCAGAACTCATTCTTCGCCTTGCCGCAATCGCCTCAACTTTACAAACAATTGCTGATGATTGCCGGCATGGACCGTTACTACCAGGTAGTACGTTGCTTCCGCGACGAAGATTTGCGTGCTGATCGCCAGCCGGAATTTACCCAGCTGGATATCGAAACTTCGTTCATGAATGAACAAGAGATCATGGCGGTGATGGAAGAAATGATTCGTCGCTTGTTCAAGGATATTATCGACGTGGATTTGGGCGACAAATTCCCGGTCATGAGTTATGCCGAAGCGATGAATCGTTACGGTTCTGACCGCCCGGACCTGCGTATCCCGCTGGAACTGGTGGATATCGCCGAGGAAATGAAAGGTGTCGATTTCAAAGTCTTCTCCGGCCCCGCCAACGATCCAAACGGTCGCGTAGTCGCCATGCGCCTGCCGGAAGGCGGCGACTTGAGCCGCAGCGTGATCGACGAACTCACCAAGTTCGTCGGCATTTACGGTGCTAAAGGCTTGGCTTATATCAAAGTCAATGACTTGGCAGCCGGCGTCGAAGGCTTGCAATCGCCTATCGTCAAATTCGCTCCGGCTGAGGTCTGGGCCAAGGTAATGGAAAAAGTCGGTGCGCACAATGGCGACTTGATTTTCTTCGGTGCCGACAAAACCGGCATCGTCAACGAAGCGATGGGCGCCTTGCGGGTTAAATTGGGCTTGGACCGCAACCTGTTGACCGGACCTTGGAAACCCTTGTGGGTCGTGGATTTCCCAATGTTTGCCTGGGACGAAAAAGCCCAACGCTTTACAGCTATCCATCACCCGTTCACCGCGCCGAGCTGCTCGGTGGAAGATTTGGTCGCTAATCCTGGTACGGCATTGTCGCGCGCTTACGATTTGGTGCTGAACGGCACCGAAGTCGGCGGCGGCTCGATCCGGATCAACCGCACCGCGATGCAGCAAACCGTATTCGACATTCTGGGTATTGGCCACGAAGAAGCCCGCGAAAAATTTGGCTTCCTTTTGGATGCCTTGAAATACGGTGCACCGCCCCACGGCGGTATCGCCTTTGGTTTGGACCGCTTGGTCATGTTGATGACCGGAGCCAGCTCGATCCGCGATGTGATCGCGTTCCCGAAAACCCAAACTGCCGCTTGCCCGTTATTCAATGCGCCGGCATTGGTCAGCGAAGAACAATTGAAAGAATTGGGCATCAGGTTGCGTAACCCTGCCGGCAAAACCGAAAAGCAGGATTAAAGTAAATCTGAGGGCGGGCTAACTTGTCCGCCCTTTGTTCTTGTTAAGCTTGCCACCTGCGATACCTTACCAAGCAGTGAACCAAGGTCTTGATATACGTCAAAAAAGCCCACCAAATACTCGTTGACTTTTTTTGCCAAATTGATAAGTTAATCACGTTATTTTTATTAAATAACAGATCCCGGTTGCGGATCTTCGCATGGCATAAGGATTACCGCCCAACACTCCGAACGAGGAGGGGGATGCTATGAATAAAATAACTCCACATCTACTTCGCGATTTGAACGCCACTCTTCCTGAGGGTGCAGAGTGCTATCTGTGCGGCACAGTCAGAAGAGCGCTACACAATTACCGCAAGGGTCGCGAACCCGTGGCCTACCTAGACAAAGATCACGCTCTAGCGGTGCTGGCGCATCGCCTTGGCCGCGGCCTTAGGCGTTTTTTCGTAGACGACATACAAACAGCGCTAGATGCCGCAGACCACCCAGACCAGCAAAAAAGTTCGCTCAGCTGGCCCTACTAGGCAAATCGATTAATCGTTTTTAGGGAAACCTACCGACTACATCCCCCTTCGGCGAAGGGGGAGTTTTTTCGGACTTTTCATTATTGAGCCTCAAACGCGGACAGGAAAAGTCAGCACATCACTAATGGACTCACTGCCCAGAGCAATCATCAGCAGCCGATCCAAGCCAATCGCCACGCCGCTGCAATCCGGCAAACCGCATTTCAAGGCCTGCAAAAATGCCGCATCCTTAGCGACCGCCGGCAAACCATGACTTAGCCTATAGGCAATTTCCTTATCAAAACGCGCTTCCTGTTCAAGCGGATCGGCGAGTTCATAAAAACCATTGCCCAGCTCCACACCATTGATAAACACTTCAAAACGCTCACTGATCCGCGAATCATCGACATTCAAGCGCGCCAGCGAAGACTGTATCGCCGGATAGCCATGCAGCAAATAAATCGTATCGTTATCCATCATCTGCTGGACGCGATGGCTAAAAATGAAATCCAGCCACAAGGCATGATCGTTACCGCACAGCTCGCTAGCCTCCGGAAGCGCATTCGCAGCCGCATAAGCCTGATAATCGCTGATGCAAAATACCAATGGATCCAAGCCGGTGGAATCCAAAAATAGTTGTTGATAGCTGATTTGCTGGGTTGGCAATTCGGCCCGAAAAGGCTGCAACAGCTGCTGCAACAATTCGGCGACTTCCAGCATCAATTGCCGCAAATCGTAGCCGACCCGGTACCACTCCAAAATCGTGAATTCCGGATTGTGATAACGCCCGGCTTCGCCATTCCTAAACGCCTTGCAGATCTGATAAATACTGCCGCTGCCGGCGGCCAACAGGCGCTTCATCGCGAACTCCGGCGACGTTTGTAGAAACAGAGTTGGCCGGTTGGGGGGGGAATTAAACTGACTGCTGAAAAAATCCAGCTGCGGATCGGTACCGGTGGCCGGGCACAATAGCGGCGTTTCGACTTCCAGCACATCCCGCACCTCGAAAAAACGCCGTATCGCCGCCAGCATTTGCGCGCGAATGCGCAAATGCTCCAGTGGGCAGCTGGGCTGCCAGCTTACCGTCACTCTTTAACGCGGGACACGTACTCGCCGGTACGGGTATCGACTTTAATGACTTCGCCGATTTGCACAAACAAGGGCACCCGCACCACGGCACCGGATTCCAGCGTGGCCGGTTTACCACCGCCACCGGACGTATCGCCTTTCAAACCGGGGTCGGTTTCGGTGATAGTCAATTCCACAAAGTTGGGTGGTGTGACAGACAATGGCGAGTCGTTCCATAGCGTCATCGTGCAAACATCTTGTTCTTTCAGCCATTTAATAGCATCGGACACCGCGTTTTTATCGGCTTGGTACTGTTCGAAGGTATCGGGGACCATGAAGTGCCAGAACTCGCCATCGCTATACAAATATTGCATTTCCTTATCAACGACATCCGCACCTTCCACGGTATCGCCGGATTTAAAGGTACGCTCAATGACCCGGCCGGTTTTCAGATTTCTGATCCTGACCCGATTGAACGCCTGCCCCTTACCCGGCTTAACAAACTCGTTTTCGATAATCGAACAAGGGTCGTTGTCCAGCATGATTTTCAAACCGCCCTTGAACTCGTTGGTGCTAAAAGTCGCCATTTTTTCCTCGTGAAACAAATAATAGTCGGACGATTATAATGGATAAGATTTTTAATCGGAAACCGGAGCAGCATTGAACACCCAAACCGCCGGCTGGCAACAGGCGCTTGCCGATGCATTTACCAGCGTCGAAGCCCTTTGTGACTATCTGCATATTCCAACAGACAGCGTGGCATTGCTACCGGATTTCAAAGCCTTTCCGCTCCGGGTACCGCGCGGTTTTGCCGATTGCATGCGTCCCGGCGATCCGAATGACCCCTTGCTCAGACAAGTGCTGCCGACTCAGAACGAACTGATCGACTATCCGGGCTACAGCCATGACCCGGTGGGCGATCTCGGCGCGGTCGCCGAAGCCGGCATCATTCATAAGTATCATGGCCGAGTATTGTTGATTAGCACCGGCGCTTGCGCAGTGCACTGCCGGTATTGTTTTCGGCGCAATTTCCCTTATGCGGAGTTGCAGTTGTCGACGCAAAAAGTCCAACAAGCACTTAGCTACATCATCAGCCATCCGGAAATCAGCGAAGTGATCCTCAGCGGCGGCGACCCCTTGTTGCTAAATGACGAAAAACTAGGCCACCTGCTTGATCGGCTAGGGGAGATCGAACATGTCAAACGTATTCGTATTCATAGCCGGGTGCCCATCGTGTTGCCAATGCGCATCACCCGGCAACTGCTGAACTCCTTCTCCAGTCTGTCGCAACAAATTGTGATGGTATTTCACGCCAATCATGCGAATGAGCTGAGTCCTGCCGTTGGTGCGATTTGTGGTGATTTACGCCACCGCGGCGTTACCTTGTTAAACCAAAGCGTGCTATTGAAAGGAATTAACGACACCGGCACGACGCTCTGTACATTGAGTGAAAAACTGTTTGAATTGGGCATTCTGCCTTACTACCTGCATGTGCTGGACCACGCCAGCGGCACCGGCCATTTTGAAGTATCCGAAACCGCTGCCAAGGATCTACTAGAGCATATGCAAAGGCATCTCCCCGGCTATCTGGTGCCCAAACTCGTTAAAGAACAGGCGGGAGCAGCGTATAAAATCCCAATTTGCTGAGCACCGGACAGTTTTCCGGCGACATGGATTCACATTTACCGATACCCGGTCTAAGATTTTTCCCGTCCCTCCCGGCAAGATTCCCGACATCAGCAAAATATGACAGATCAACACGCAAACACTGACAATCAGATACGCCGGTTCGTGCTGGTCGCAGTGTGTTTACTGTTGATATGCGACATGACCGTTGTGCTCTATCAGAGCATAAACGGCACCAGGGAACTGACCGAAATACTGATAATTTTGCTGCCGGGACTAGCTGTCTTGCTGATTTTTAGCGAACTGTTGTCAAATCGGCAACATCTGCCATCCGGACTGGCGCCCATCGGCGACTTTTACGACCATCTCACCCAATCCGCCATCGTGGTCGATAATCGGGGCATTATTCGCAGTGCCAACAAAGCCGCGGCTTTGTCGGTGGGCAAGTCCCCGGCGGAATTAGCCGGACAAGCCGTACACACCTGGTTTCACCCGACCAACCATGCCGAATTAGAATGCCCCTTATGCCAACATATCAAGGCCGGCAAGGCCATGCCGGCCAGCGACTTTGCCTTTCCAAATCAAACATGGCAGCAAATCTCGCTTACCCGTCTGTCCATGCATAACAACAGCGAATTAATCCAGTTCCATATCGACATCACGCCTCGAAAGCAAATTGAAGAACAATTGGCCCTGGTCATAGACGGCGCCCAGTTGGGCTATTGGGATTGGAATTATCTAAGCGGCAAACATTCCGTGAATCAACGTTGGCTGGACATGTTGGGCCTCAGCCATGACGAACTGGATAACTATGTCAGCGATTGGGACAAACGCCTGCATCCGGATGACAGACAGCGCGTGAAAGAGGTGGTTGCCAAGCACATAGAGTCCGGCCGCCCCTATGTAGTGGAATTTCGCATGCGCCATAAACTCGGCCATTGGGTATGGATACAAGGCTCCGGCGCCGTTGTAGCGTACGACCCGGTCAGCGGCGGTCCAAGCCGGTTATGCGGCACGCACCAAGACATCAGCGTACGTAAGCAGTCGGAGCATAATCTGCAACGCGCCTATCAAATTATCAGCCAGAGCGCGGCAGTGGTATTGAAATGGAATAATTCCGAAGGATTACCGATAGAGTTCGCCACTGAGAACGCCCGCCAGCTGTTCGGCTACAGTGTCGAACAATTGATTACCGGCAATCTGTTTTATCTCAACCTGATCCATCCCGATGATGTTGGGGTTTTCCTTCGCGAAATCGCCACCTGCCGCAACGATCCGGACTGTTTCGAAATAGCGCATCAACCCTATCGCATCGTCGCCCAAAACGGCGGCATAAAATGGGTGCAAGACCGCAAGATGGTGGTGCGCAACGAGCAAGGCAAGATTATCGATTATCAGGGTCTGGTTACCGACATCACTCAACAGCGCCAGCAAACCAGCGTGATTAGGAATATCGTATCCAGTAATCTGCCGCAAAATGCGACATCGCTACTGGATAATCTGACGCTATTGACCGTGGAAACCCTAGGAGCCGACTTTGCATTAATCGCGGAAACAACGGGCAATGGACGCGCCCGCAGCCTATCGCTTTGCGCAAAAGGCAAAATTGTCCGTAATCGCGAATTCAGCCTAGATAACTCACCTTGCCGCGAGGTTGCCGCCGGATCTATTTGCTGCGTCGAACATAATGTAGCGGAACGATTCCCCGACGCAGACTGGCTGCGACACCAACAAATCCAAGGTTATCTAGGCATTCCATTGCACGACAAACAACAAAATAGTTTCGGATTTATCTCGGTATCCTACTGTCGGCCCATTCCCGATACTAACTTTGCCACAGACACCCTGAAATTATTCGCGTTGCAAATTACCGCCGAGCTGGAACGCAGCCGCGCCATCAACGCGCTGCAAGACCAAAAACAACGCTTACTGGATGCGCAAAGCATTTCCCATATCGGCGATTGGCATTGGCATTTGCCGGACAATCACTTTAGCTGGTCGGACGAAATGTATCGGATCACCGCAACCAGTAAAGCGATTTTTACCCCGAACTTCTCCAGCATTTTAAGCACGCTGGTTCACCCGGACGACCAAAGCTTTTTCAAAACGTCGATGCAAAACGCGATCAATAGCGGCAGTATCGATTTCAGACATCGGATAGTGCTCGGTAACGACCAAATTCGTCATGTCCACCAACGCGGACAAGTTATTCGCGACGTTAATGACAAACCCACTGGCATTCAAGGCACCATGCAAGACATCACCGACCGACTGCAAACCGAGCAACGGTTGTTGGAAGCCAAGCAGCAGGCGGAACAGGCAACACGGGTAAAATCCGAATTTCTCGCCAATATGAGCCACGAAATCCGCACCCCGATGAATGCGATTATCGGCTTGGTTGAATTATGTCTGAACAGCAATATCTCCGCCAAACAGCGCGACTACCTGGAAAGAGTGGAAACCGCCTCGCGCTCGTTGATGACCATCATTGACGATATTTTGGACTTTTCCAAAATGGAAGCCGGAAAAATGCAACTGGAATCCGTACCTTTTCTATTAGAAGAAATGCTGGATAAGGTGTTCTCCACGATGTCCGAACTCTGCGCCAGCAAAGGCATAGCCTTGATTCGCCCACCTAAGAGTCTGACTTTTCTCCCGGTGATCGGCGACCCACAACGGCTAAGGCAAATTTTTATCAATTTGATCGGGAACGCGATCAAATTTACTGAGCATGGCGAGGTAAGAGTCACGCTCACCGAGCTTAGACGCTCCGCGCAACAGACTTGTTTGCAGTTTAGTATCAGCGACACCGGCATCGGCATGAATGCAGAAAAACAGGCCAAACTATTCCAGGCGTTCAGCCAAGGCGATAGTAGTGTCACGCGCCATTACGGCGGCACGGGCTTGGGCCTGATCATTTCCAAACAATTGGTCGAACAAATGGGCGGAACGATAAGCGTCTCCAGCCAAGAAAACCTCGGCTCGACATTTACCTTCAGCGTCAAACTCGGCATCACCAGCCTTGCTTCGATACGCAACGCGCAATACCAACAAAAGCCCCCCCTCGATAGCGGGAAATTGCAGCATATCAGCGGCGCACGAGTATTGCTGGTTGAAGACAACGAAGTGAATCGAATTGTGGCGATTGAGCTGCTGGAACAAGCACATTTGCAAGTCGACGTGGCCGAAAACGGCGAAATCGCCTTGGGCAAACTGCAACAAACCACTTACGACTGCGTGTTAATGGATGTGCAAATGCCGGTGATGGACGGCTATCAAACCACCAAACATATACGAGCAATACCCGGCTGCCAAACCTTGCCGGTCATAGCGATGACCGCCAACGCGATGAGCAATGATCGCAACAGATGCTTTCAAGCCGATATGGACGATTTCATCAGCAAACCGATATTACCGGAAACGCTTTACGCCACGCTGGCGAAATGGATTAAACCGCGAGCTGATGGAATGCCCCAGACCGATCCGCACGACGAACAGATGGCAAGCAATCCGCTTCCTTATCTGTATGGCATAGACACCTCCGCCGGCTTACAACATACGGCCGGCAACCTGACCGTTTATCGAAAAGTTTTACTAAAATTTGCTGAAAATCATGCGGATACCATGAACGAAATCGACCAAGCCTTCACACACAACCAGTACGACAAGGCCTATCAATTAGTCCATACTTTGAAGGGTTTGGTCGGCTCGCTCGGCGCGCTACAATTGCAAAGCCACTTAGTACGGCTGGAAGAATCGCTAATCGATTTCCGTGCCAATATTGCCGATGTGCCGCATATCGACAGTAATATTGTCGCCACAACACTGGAGATGACCAAGGTTATCAGTAGTATCAACAGTAATTTGGCCAACAGCGAGAGCCACGGCGACGGTGAACCGCGCTACTCCACGCTGGAAACTCGGCAACAGCTGGCCATATTGATTGATAAACTACAAACCTTCGATTCCGACTCGGACCAGCAACTTGAACGGATTATGCGCCATATCGACGATAAAGCTCTGCTGCAAATCTTATTGCCCATCAAAAAACAAATTGCCAATTACCAGTTTGTAGATGCTGCGCAAGCTCTCAACCACATACTGGAACATCGGATATAGGAAAATGGAAAGTAGAAACACGCATACCATCCTGGCCGTGGATGATAGCCCAGAAAACCTGGATCTTATCAAGAATATTCTCGAACCCCATTACACGGTAAAAGTAGCCGTGCATAGTGAACTGGCTTTACATATTGCCACCAGCCAACTTCCCGACCTGATCCTGCTGGACATCATGCTGGACGACATGGATGGTTATGAAATATGCCATCAGCTCAAGTCGTCTGATAAAACCCGCAATATTCCGATTATTTTTCTGACCGCCAAACATTCGGAAGAAGATGAGGTGCATGGCTTTCGAATCGGCGGTAGCGACTACATCACCAAACCGTTTTCGCCATCGATTGTTTTAGCAAGAGTACGCACTCAAATTCAGCTAAAAACCAAATCCGATTTGTTGGAAAAACTGGCTTCGCTGGACGGACTGACGGAGATACCCAACCGCAGAGCGTTTGACGCCGCGCTGGAACGCCAATGGAATCAATCCAAACGCACCGGCATGCCGCTCTCGTTACTAATTGCCGATATTGACAATTTCAAACAATTTAACGACTACTTTGGCCACCCTATGGGCGACGAATGCCTGAAACGGGTGGCGCGCGCCTTACAAACAATTACCCACAGACCCGAAGACTTGGTAGCCAGATTGGGCGGTGAAGAGTTCGCCATCCTGCTTCCCAACACCGACAGCATAGGCGCCCTGATGCGTGCCGAGCAGTACCGCGAAGCCATAGAGAATCTGAAAATACGGCACACACAGAGCAACCCCAACAATTTCGTGACTATATCCATCGGCGTTGCGACCTTGCAGGCCCACACGTTCGACGACGTTGCCAGTTTACTGAAAGCGGCGGACGACGCGTTGTATCAGGCCAAGCATCAAGGGCGGAATCGCATCTGTGCGAATAACTTGTCCAACGGCAGTTAGTTTAAATATCTGCGCGTCGTTACCGTTCCGGAAAGCGTCTATAATCCTCGCTAATTCACTCGATACCTTATTACCCCGGCTTTTTGTTTATGCATCTTTACCTCGACTTTAATGCTTCCTATCTTGCCGCGTTTGTAATGGGTTTATTCAGCAGCCTGCATTGCATAGGCATGTGCGGCTCCATTATCGGCACCCTAACTTACAGCCTGAAACCCGAACTTCGCAACGATAAACGCCGTCTGTTCGGCATCGTACTGAATTACAACATCGGCCGGGTTCTCAGCTACGCGATGGCCGGCGCCTTGGTTGGCGTCCTGGAGGCCTTCTTGACTTTACCTTTTGCTCAAGGTCAGGCGCACAGATTTTTGCAACTCCTCTCGGCCGTGGTGATGGCAGGCGCCGGACTTTACCTCGGCGGCTGGTTTCCTTACTTTGCCTACATAGAAAAAATGGGCGCACGCTTCTGGAAGCTGATCGAACCATTCGGCCGCCGCTTGATTCCGGTACAAAATCGCACCCAAGCTTTGTTGTTTGGTATGGTGTGGGGCTGGCTACCGTGCGGCCTCATTTATACGGCATTGGCACTAGCCGTTACCACGGGGAGCATTACCCACAGCGCGCTCACGATGTTGGCATTTGGATTGGGCACTTTACCTGCCGTGATGGGTGTCGGTATAATGACCTCATTACTGGCGAGGCTTTCAAAAATCCGGCACTTTAAACACGCGGTTGCAGCCTTGTTTATTATCTTTGCGCTATTGGCGGCCTTCCCATGGCTCTATCCGATGCGCGTTGAACACATCATGACGTTTTGAGAGGTTTTACAGTGGATAACTTCGATCCTATTATTGGACAATCTCCCGCAATCGAAGCATTGATTCGCAGCGCTCGCATCGTTGCGGCGACCGACGTTACCGTGTTGATCAAAGGCGAAACCGGCACGGGAAAAGAAGTACTGGCAACAGCCATTCAAAAGGATAGCCCGCGCGCAAATAAACCCTTCATCGCCTTAAATTGCGCGGCACTCCCTGAAGGTCTGGTTGAATCAGAAATATTCGGCCATAAGAAAGGCGCTTTTACCGGGGCGGTATCGGACAAGCAAGGACTGTTTCAGGCAGCCGATGGCGGCACTTTGTTTCTGGACGAAATCAATTCTTTACCCTTGGGAATCCAGGCAAAACTTTTGCGCTTTCTGGAGTCGGGAGAATGCTTGCCCGTTGGCGGCACCAAGCCGTATATGGTGAATGTGCGCGTGATTGCGGCCTCCAATGCCGACCTCACCAAATTGATAGAAAACGGTCAGTTTCGTCAGGACTTGTATTTCCGCTTAAATGTAGTGCCTCTGGAATTGCCTGCATTGCATCAGCGCACCGAAGATATCGAAATACTGGCTAAACACTTTTTCACGCACTTTTCAGCCACACATTCCCTGGAACCGCCTACGTTCAGCAGACAAGCCATCAAAACGCTGCGCAGCTACAAATGGCCGGGCAATGTTCGTGAATTGCGCAATCTTTGCGAAAGACTAAGCATTCTGTTGGCGGGCAAAGTAATCGAGCCGGAAAATCTGCCCCACGAGTTCAACCGTAGCGCAATAACAGTCAGCTCAGACTTTACTTTGCCGGAGTTGGGTCTACAACTTGATGCGCTGGAAGCAGATATGATTCTGCAAGCTTTGAACAGAACCAAGGGCAATCGCAGCAAATCGGCGCGCTTATTGGGTATTTCCAGAGACACCTTGCTTTACCGAATTCAAAAGCACGGCTTGGCGACACACTAAGCCATACGATTTTACCGGGGGCTGAATGGTTCGGCCCCTGCGCTCCTGCTAAACAGCTAACGCCGTCTTATCCACTGCACGGTAACATTATCGCTTTTACCTTGGGCGCGTAACACCGCCATTTTTGCCATCTTCTGCAACTCCGGCTTTCCGCTACCCTCTTGCGATAGCGCCAACAACTCCTGCTCCTTTACAAACTCCCAGAAACCGTCGCTACAGAGCAGAAAGGTTTCGCCCCGTTTCATCGGTGGGAAACTGGCAATATCAACCGCAGGCGCACTCAACACATTTATACTACGGGTCAGCTTATGCTGATCGGGATGAACCCCCATTTCCCATTCGCTGATTTTGCCCTCGTTAAACAGTTGTTGGGGCACCGAATGATCCTTTGTCCGCCATAGGACTTGTTCGGAATTGATACGATAAACTCGCGAGTCTCCGCAATGCGCCACTATCGCTTGCTCCTGGTCCATATACAGAATTGCGCAGGTGGTGTGAGCATCGCTTGCAAACGGATCGTCGGCAAATAGTTCGCTCATATTCCTGACAGCTTCCGCAACCCAAGCAGCCATCACCGTCTCTGCCTTCACTGAGGCTATATGAGCATGATATTTTTCCGCTAGGGCAATCAAGCTACGGCAAAAAAATTGTGAAGCTTTTTCGCCGGAGTAATGCCCACCTAATCCGTCAGCGACGACAAATAGTGCGTAATCAGCGCACACCCGGTGCGCCATGCAATCCTGATTGACCTCGCGATTGCCTATCGAGGTTAATTGATAAAATTCGAGTTCTTTCTGCATTAAATCAACCGAGTAAACGCGACTCCCGCATGACGCGCTTCATATCCCTAACCGCGCTATCCAAGCCGGAAAACAAAGCTTGCGCAATCAAGGAATGACCAATATTTAGCTCGACAATCTGCTCGATCCGGCAAATAGCTTCTACATTGGCGATATTCAAGCCGTGACCGGCATTGACTTGCAATCCTGCTTGGTGCGCATAAGCCGCAGCCGTGCGGATTCGTTGCAACTCTTGCTCTCGCTCTAGTTTGCTTACAGCGTCGGCATAACGGCCTGTATGTAATTCCACCACCGGCGCGCCAGCCTCAACAGCCGCGTCGATTTGCCGACAATCCGGATCGATAAACAAGGAGACTTCTATATTCGCATCCGCCAATTGTTGGCAGGCAGAACGCATCCTATCCCCGGCACCAGCCACATCCAGACCACCCTCGGTCGTTAACTCCTCTCGGCGCTCCGGTACCAAACAACAAGCTTGCGGTTCGACCTTAACCGCCAACGCCAACATAGCATCCGTCACGGCCATTTCCAGATTCAGCCGGGTGTGCAACATATCCTTTAACAAATAAATATCTCTATCCTGAATATGCCGTCTGTCTTCGCGCAAATGCGCGGTAATGCCGTCGGCACCGGCTTGCTCGGCGATCAGCGCAGCCTGCACCGGCTCGGGATAACGGGTACCTCTAGCCTGGCGCAAGGTCGCAACGTGGTCGATGTTGACACCCAATAAGATGATTTGTTTTTCCATTGAATATTAGTCCGCAAGCGGATGAGTAAGATGTATGAAAGACGGTAAATCCATCCTGAGTTTCGTCTTTCGCTTATAAATACTTAATAATTTTTGCCAGTACATCCCTGCTTTTCAGCTGTCTGCCTTGCAAATGCCCATCCAGCATTTTTCTAAAGAGTAGTTTGGCTTCAAGCAAAGCCCGGCCCTCCAGCGGACCCCTTGCGGCCAATATTGACAAGGTTTGACCACCGATCAAGCCTTGGTTATCCGCGACCATGCCGAAATCCGCTAAAAAATTATAGCGTTGCCCTGTCATTATTGGATTACCGTTAGCTTCGGAGTCCATCGCAACGGCATAGCCAGCCTCTTGCAATAAATCCAGTTCAAAATAACGCAGAGTCTGCTCGATACGCTCACCAAGCAATAAATCACTCAGGCAACGCTCGTAGCAACTGAATATCTCGGGTTGAGGATCGTATTTGTGCACAAATATCTGCACCAGTTCGTTCACATAAAATCCGCAATATAACGCCAAGCGCTCTAAAGGGTAACTATCGACATATTCAACTTGAGAAAGAATTTTTAATTCGTTTTTATCGACAAAAGACAGCCGCAAGGCACTGAAAGGCAACAACAAGCCGGCTATTTTCGACTTTTCCTTACGCACACCCTTGGCGAGCATGGACATCACGCCAAAATCCCGGGTAAAAACATCTAACAATACGCTGGTTTCCCGGTATGGCCGATGCTGGAGCACAAACGCCGGCTGTAAATAAACGGCCGAACCATTCATTAATTACCAAAATCGCTGAAACCCAGACTCTGTAAGGCTCGCTCGTTATCCGACCAACCCTTTTTCACTTTGACCCACAGTTCCAGATAGACTTTTTGGCCGATCAATTTTTCAATATCAACCCTCGCCTCGCTACCGACTTTTTTCAGCATTTCGCCTTGCTTCCCAATGACGATGCTTTTTTGGCTATCCCGCTCCACCAAAATCGCGGCGTATATTTTGCAAAGCTCCGGAAACTCCTCGTAGCGTTCGATTTCCACGGTCAGGGCGTACGGTAATTCGTCGCCTAAACGCCGGGTCAGTTTTTCGCGAATAATTTCGGCGGCAAAAAATCGCTCCGGCCGATCGGTGATTTGATCTTCCGGATAAATGAGCTCGGCCTCGGGCAGCAAAGCCATGATGTGCTGTTCCAGCAGCTCAAGATTGGTATTTTTCAAGGCCGAAACCGGCACAATATGCTGAAACGGATATTTTTGCTGGGCCTCGGCGAAGAATTTCAGCACCGCATCCTTATCCTTGATTTTATCGACCTTGTTGATCGCCAAGATAACCGGCAGTCCAGCTTGCTCAAGTTTCTTGAAAATCTTCTCGTCGTACTCATGCCAATACAAGCCGTCCAGCAGCCAAATCACCACATCGACTCCCAGCAAGGTGCTATCCGCAGTCTTATTCAGATAACGGTTTAATACCTTTTTTTCGTCGCTGTGCATGCCCGGCGTATCCATAAAAATGGCTTGCCCGGCGGCTGTCGTCTTGATACCAAGAATTCGGTGCCGGGTGGTTTGCGGCTTTCTTGAGGTGATACTGAGTTTCTGACCCAGCAAGTGATTCATCAACGTCGATTTGCCGACATTCGGCCTACCGATTAAAGCAACATATCCGCAGTTCATTTATCCCTGGATTGTAAAAAATTTAACATATTTTCGGCAGCTGCCTGCTCGGCCTTTTTTCGGGAAATACCGACGCCGTTACGGGTTTCCGGCGTTAATGCGATAGTGCATTTCACTTCAAAGGTTTGCGCATGATCTGCACCGGACATACTGACTAATTCGTAAACCGGCAAGGGTTTACGGCTGGCTTGCATCAATTCCTGCAAACGCGTTTTCGGGTCTTTGGTCCAATCGTCCACTTTCAGCGCGGCCAGCTTGTCATCGAATAATCGCAATATCCACTGTTGACAGACTTCGACCCCTTGGTCCTTCAGCAAGGCGCCCATGATGGCTTCCAATGCATCCGACAGAATCGAGTCTCTGCGAAAACCGCCGCTTTTCAGTTCGCCGGAACCTAGAATCAAATAGTCACCGATATTATGCTGCCGAGCCACTTCCGCCAGCGAATTTTGGTTGACCAGACTGGCCCGTAAGCGGCTCAAGGCTCCCTCTCCAGCGTCGGGGAACAGCTCGTATAATCTTTGGGCAATGACGAAGCCCAAAACAGAATCACCCAAATATTCGAGACGCTCGTTGTTTCTGGCACCCATGCTGCGATGAGTCAACGCCATCGTAAATAAGCTGGGATCGTTAAACGTCAAACCCAACTTACCGGCAAGAATTTCCGGTTTTTTAATCACCTGTTGCCAGCTTCGAATTCCTCATGGAATTCAACCAACACACTCAAATTACCCATGATGGGCTCTACGCGCTCGTAGTCGATGTCAACCCGCACATAGCCGGGTTGCGCGACAATTTTGATATTGTCATTGGTCACGTGCTCTACATAATTCATATCAAAGCGTTTTTCCAAGCTACTTTTTATATCACCCTTGGTTTTAGTCGCTATATCGGTGGTGTTTTCCACGGCTTTCAAGGCGTTTACCACCCGGCTGTGATTGATGTAAATCGGCGCAATTTTTAGAATCAATAGGGTAAAGAAACCAATTAGCGCCAAGATAAAGGCAATAGACAGAAAGGTTAAACCGCGTTGTTTTTTTAATGATGACGGCATAACACTACCTCCGAGAAAAATTAGAAATAAACCAGCGGCTATCGAGAATCCACCGCAATAAGCATTGTCTTTTCGGATTGTCTCGCAGTAAACCGCTCAACGCAGCACTGTGCCTAGCCGGTCGAAAGCAATACCGTTATTTTGCCAGTCCCAATTCATCCAGATAAAAAAGGCTCTACCCACCAGATTGGCTTCAGGTACCGTGCCCCAATAACGGCTGTCGTTACTGTTGTCGCGGTTGTCGCCCATGACGAAATACTGACCCTGCGGGACCACAAACACATCCTCAACAGACGAGGCTCCGCGACTAACCAAGATGGAATGCTCAACCCCCAACAAATCCTCTTCCAGACGCTCGGCACCGGTCATATTACTGCCCTGCCCTACACCTTGATAACGCCCCAGCGACACTTGCTTCGCAGGAATTCCGTTAACGTGAAGCTTTTTGTCAAAGTAAGCGATGCGGTCCCCCGGCAAACCAATCACCCGTTTGATGTAATCGACTTCCGGTTGTTTCGGAAACCTAAACACCACGATGTCGCCTCGCTTGGGCTCGCTCACTTCGATAACCTTGGTGTTCAAAACCGGTAAGCGCACCCCGTAACTGAATTTATTCACCAGAATAAAATCGCCGACCAATAATGTCGGCATCATCGATCCCGACGGAATCCGGAACGGTTCGAACAGAAACGAGCGTAGCAACAATACGATCAATACCACCGGGAAAAACGAGCGGGCATATTCGACCAGTAGCGGCTCGTTTTCGGTAGGGTACGGAATATTGGCCCGCTTCAGATACAAGCAATACCCACCCCAGACAACGCCGGTGACAAAACTGGCTACCACCAGAAAAAATGAAAAATCGTAATCCATAATTGATCGTTATTATTCTTTGTTGACCTGCAACACCGCCAGGAAGGCTTCCTGTGGAATCTCGATACTACCCACCTGCTTCATCCGTTTTTTACCGGCTTTCTGCTTTTCCAGCAGCTTTTTCTTACGGGTAATGTCGCCACCATAACATTTGGCTGTGACATTTTTGCGCATGGCTTTTACCGTAGAGCGTGCAATGACTTTTGCGCCGATAGCCGCCTGAATCGCCACTTCGTACATCTGCCGCGGAATCAGATCTTTCATCTTTTCGACCAAATCGCGGCCGCGATTCTGGCTCAAGTCGCGATGCACGATAATTGACAAGGCGTCGACTTTGTCACCGTTGATTAAGACGTCCAGCTTAACGAGGGGGGCCGGCTCGAAGCGCAAAAATTCGTAATCGAAAGACGCATAACCACGACTGACCGACTTCAAACGATCAAAGAAGTCCAGCACCACTTCGCTCATCGGCAACTCGTAGCTCAGCGACACCTGGCTACCGGCATACTGCATGTTTTTCTGAATGCCGCGTTTTTCGATACACAGATTGATCACATTGCCCAAGTAGGCTTGCGGCACCAGAATATTCGCCAGAATGATAGGCTCGCGAATCTCGACGATGGTGCCAACATCCGGCAACTTAGCCGGGTTGTCGACCATCACTATTTCGCTGCCATGGGTTTCTACTTCGTAAACCACGGTAGGCGCGGTGGTAATTAGGTCGATATTGTATTCGCGCTCCAGTCGCTCCTGGACGATTTCCATGTGCAGCATGCCCAGGAAGCCGCAACGAAAGCCAAAGCCCAAGGCTTGCGAAGTTTCCGGCTCGTAATTCAATGCCGAATCGTTCAAGCGCAATTTGTCCAAAGCTTCGCGCATCGCGCCAAAGTCGTCTGAGCTTACCGGATACAAACCGGCGAACACCCGCGGCTGAACTTTTTCAAACCCCGGCAAGGATTCAGTCGCAGGGTTATCGGTCGCGGTAATGGTATCGCCGACCGGCGCGCCGAAAATATCCTTGATACCCGCAACAATAAAGCCCACTTCACCGGTGTGTAACTGCTGTTTCTCCAGCTGTTTTGGCGTGTAGACCCCCAGCTTCTCGACCAGAAACGATTTACCGGTCGACATCACGGTAATCTTTTGCTTTTTACGCAGATTGCCGTTGACGATACGCACCAGCGAGACTACGCCCAGATAGTTATCGAACCAGGAATCGATGATCAATGCTTGTAAAGGCGCATTTTCATCGCCGGCCGGCGGTGGAATTTTCTGGATCAATTGGTCCAGCACCGCTTCCACGCCGATACCGGTCTTGGCGCTAATCTTAAGTGCTTCGTCGGCAGGAATACCGATAACATTCTCGATTTCTTCCATCACCCGCTCGGGCTCAGCTGACGGCAAATCGATCTTGTTTAAGACCGGCACGACTTCCAAACCTTGTTCGATAGCGGTGTAGCAGTTGGCGACACTTTGCGCTTCCACGCCCTGCGCGGCGTCAACGACCAGCAAAGCACCCTCGCAGGCCGCCAAAGAACGCGAGACTTCATAGGAAAAGTCCACATGACCTGGCGTGTCAATAAAATTCAACTGATAAGTGACGCCGTCGCTGGCTTTGTAATCCAGGGTGACGCTTTGCGCCTTGATAGTGATGCCGCGTTCCCTCTCCAGATCCATGGAATCGAGTACTTGCGCCTCCATCTCCCGGTCGCTTAATCCGCCACAAATTTGAATGAATCGGTCTGCCAATGTCGATTTCCCGTGATCGATATGGGCAATGATGGAGAAATTTCTGATATTTTTTTGATCCACTTAGCTTCTAGTTAATTCGTTAGGTTTACAGAATAAATGCGGCGGCTGCCCTGCCCCCGCGAGGTACTGCTTTAGGCGGCCTTGGCCAATATTTGTCTAAACTGCGCGACGGTCTCCGCAGTCAGCGGCTGCCGCTGATTGTCCCAGACCACGCCGTCCAGTTCGTCGGCCAGAGTATCGATGGTTTCCATGAAGTCATCGAATACCGCCAACGGCGCATCGACCTCACGTGGCTGCATGAAAAACACGATGCCGGGGCAATAAAAGTCTTGTAGCCCGGTATCGGGAAAAGTACCGGGATCGACCATGCTGGCGACAGCGAAATCGACCATTCGGTTGGCATCTACGCGCTCGAATACCCGCACACTACCGTAACGCAAACCCACGCGTTCGAAAGCCTCGAACAAATCTTCGCCATTAAAGCCTTGGTCGGCACGGGCAACGATGCTGAACTCGATCAAGGCCGGCAATTCCAAACGCCGCGAATTAGCCAAGGTCGCGGCTTGTTTCTTATCGACATCCTTACGCGAGACATCGGTCGACGGTTTTGGGCTGGGCTTGATGGCTTGATCGTCTAACAGAGCATCTCCATCAACCAACTCGCTGCCCAACGCAAATACATCCATCTCATCGTCGTCTTCCTCGACCGAAAACTCGTCAACCACGCGGTCGTCGTAAGAGTCCTCGTCATAATAATCGTCGGGCGTGCGTCTTTCTCGCAACGATTTGACGAAATGCCACAACACCATGCCGATCATCACCAGCACGCCGATCAAAATAATCACGACTCTTAATAATTCTTTATCCATTAGCTTTCTGCCATGCTCACTGCTTCATCAATATCAACCGCCACCATTCTGGATACTCCAGGCTCCTTCATGGTAACACCTGCCAGATGTTTTGCAATTTCCATTGTGACTTTGTTGTGCGAAATATACAAAAACTGTACGGTTGCCGACATGTCTTCCACCATTTGTGAAAAACGCACCACGTTAGCATCGTCGAGCGGTGCGTCCACTTCATCCAGCAAACAGAACGGCGCCGGATTCAGTTCAAAAATGGAGAACACCAAGGCTACCGCCGTCAAGGCCTTTTCACCGCCTGACAATAGATGAATCGAGCTGTTGCGCTTGCCGGGCGGCCGGGCAATGATATTGACGCCGGCTTCCAGCAAATCGTCCTCGGTCAATTCCAGATAAGCCTGACCGCCGCCGAATAAACGCGGAAACTTCTCTTTCAAACCGTTATTGATCTTGTCGAATGTCTCTTTGAAGCGCTGGCGACTTTCTTTGTCGATCTTGCTGATCGCCTGATCCAGGGTATTCAACGCATCGACCAAATCATCATGCTGTTCATTTAAAAACTTCATCCGTTCGGACTGGGTTTTGAATTCCTCGATCGCCGTCAGATTGATGGACCCCAGCTTTTCTATCTGATCGGTCAAATCATCGACCGCATTTTTCCACTTAGCTTCCGTTGCGCCTTCGGACAGATTGGTTAGTATCGCCTCCGGATCGGCATCGACTTCTGTTAGTTGCTCCGCAATCGTTTGCTGCCGCACCCGGCTGTCCTGTTGCTCGAAACGCACCTGATCCAAGGCTTCTTTTTGTTTTTCCAAGGACCGTTGGGTTTGCGAGTATTGCTCAGCCAATTGACTGACTGTCTGTTCGCTGGCGTGTTGCGCCTGGCGTTCGGACTGAAGGTTATCCTCGAATTCGGCTTTTCTCTCCAACAACTCTTCCAGCTGCAATTTCTCGTCGTCGAGCGGTGCCAAAGCATAGTGCAATTTGTTTTCCAACTCGGCGATGCGGTCGGCCGATTGTTGATGTTGCAATTGCAGACGCTCGATCTGTTTGGCGGTCAGCACTTCCGAGGATTTCAGCGATTCGATTTGCGCATGCAGCCTATGCAAATGTCGGCGCGCCTCATCGACCGAGGCATCGGTGTTTTGCTGTTGCGCTTGAATTTGTTGATTCAGTTGCTCCAATTCGGTTTTCTTGTCGCCCAGGTCGCCCAAAGCTTGCTCGGCATCCTGCTTGATCATCTCCGCTTCGGAGATGCTTTCGGCGTTTTCCGCCAGATGTTGGCTGATTTCCTCTATCTCGTGATCGAGTTGCTCCAGGCGGCGCTTTTGCTGCTCAAAGCGGGCTGACTGCGCGC
Organism: Methylomonas sp. 2F7; assembly: GCF_057126975.1. NCBI lineage: Bacteria > Pseudomonadati > Pseudomonadota > Gammaproteobacteria > Methylococcales > Methylococcaceae > Methylomonas > Methylomonas sp. 2F7. Next base: position 971,278 of record NZ_CP195203.1, on the reverse strand, counting down.
TGTACTCGGCGCTTTTCGCGGAAAACTCGGCGCTCAGCAGCTTTTCCTTTTGTTGGTACTGCTCACGATTGCTTTCGGCGGCCTTTAACTCCTGTTCAGCGTTCGCCAATTGTTCTTCATCCTCGGCAATCGTCATTTGCAGTTCGCTTTGCCGCTGCTTAAGTTCCCGCAATTCTTTTTCGCGATGCAATACACCGGCCTTGCTGTCGCTGCCCCGGCTGATTTTGATCCAATCCCTACCCAGCCAGGTGCCGTCGGCCAACACCACCGACTCGTGCGCCTGTAAATTCATTTGCCGGGCCTGTTGCATGGTCTCGGCGCAGTAGATGCCGCTTAATAGACTGGATAAATCCCAGCGACTGCGCAACTTACTCGCCAAAGCCACCGAATCAGCACTAGCACCGCTTGAACTGGCATGCGTTTCAAACACCACCAAGGACTGTTTGGTCAAATCCTGCAACTCGCCCAATATCGAATCGGCGCTATCTACACAGATCGCTTCCAGGTAACTGCCCAATACCGTTTCCACGGCGGTTTCCCAGCCTTCTTCCACATCCAGAAATTCAGCTAAGCGCGGCTGTTGCTCCAAGCCTACCTGCTCCAGCCAGACGCCCAACTCTTTTTTATCCTTACCCATCGCGTGCTGCTGCAACAATTCCAAGGAACTGATCTTGCCGTTAACCTTCTGCAATTCCGCTCGGCTGGCGTGCAGGCTGTCGTGAAGTTGTTTGATGGCCGGCCGTAGTTCGGCGATGCGTTGCAGCACGACTTCCAGTTGCTGCTGCAACGCATCACGTTCGGCTTCAATCAATTCGATACTGCTATCCAGCGTTTCCAATGCCAGTTGCAACCGGGTGTCGGCCAGGCCGCCACGTTCGCCGTTTAATTTGTCCAAGCGCGTCTGCAACTGCCGGTTTTGATTTTCCAGCTGTACCAGCTTGGTCCGCTGCACTTCCGCTTGTTCGCGGTAACCGGCGTTTTCCGCCAAAAACGCTTCCCACTGCTGCTGCCATTGCTGCTTTTGCAAATGCGCGTCTTGTTGAATGCCCAGCAAGTCTTCCTCGCGTTCGCGGGCCACAATCATGGTTTCTTCGGCTTCCAGCAAGGTCTGGCGAATTTCCTCCAGCTGCTGCCTATCCTGCTCGCATTCGGATTGCGCTTGCTCCGCCTGCAATTTCAAACGATTGATCTCAACCAGGGTTTCTTCGTGGCTTTTTTGATTGTGCTTGATGGTCTGTTCCAGCCGACTGACTTCGGCGACCACCGCATAGTATTCGGCCTGAGTGCTGTCCAGATGTTGTTGCTGAGCTTTCTGTTCGCCGCGTTTCAGCTCCATGGCTTTTTCGGTATCGCGCAGCAACACGAACAGCCGATTGTGCTCGGCGGCGATACTTTGCAGTTTTTCTTCCAGCTTCTGCGCGGAACGCTGAAAATTTTGCCAGCGCATCGCCAGCAGCTCTTGTTTGTATTGGCGTTCCTGCTTTTTCAGCTCGGTGTATTTCTCGGCCTTTTCCGCCTGCTTGGCCAAATTCTTGATTTGCTTTTCGACCTCGTCACGCAAATCGTTCAGCCGCTCCAGATTCTCGCGGGTATGGCGCATGCGGGTTTCGGTTTCCGACCGTCTTTCCTTATATTTGGAAACGCCCGCCGCTTCCTCGATATGCACCCGCAGATCTTCGGGCTTGGCTTCCACCATCCGCGAAATCGTGCCCTGCTCGATAATCGCGTAGCTGCGCGAACCTAGACCGGTACCCAAAAACAGATCGGTGATGTCTTTACGTCGGCATTTGGAACCGTTCAACATGAACAGCGACTGGCCGTCGCGGCTGACCTGGCGCTTGATGGAAATCGTGGCGTATTGTGAATACTCCCCACCCGCCTTACCTTCGCTGTTGTCGAATACCAGTTCCACCGAGGCCATGCTGACCGGCTTGCGCCCCGACGAACCGTTGAAAATCACGTCGGCCATATTGCCGCCACGCAAATGCTTGGCCGAGCTTTCGCCCATCACCCAACGCACCGCGTCGATGATATTGGATTTGCCGCAACCGTTAGGACCAACAATCGCAGTCAGATTGCCGTTGATCGGTATCGTGGTGGGATCGACAAAGGATTTAAAACCCGAAAGTTTGATTTTTTCCAGCTTCATGCCTGGTTAGAGACGCTCAAGGACGTTTACAAAGCCTGCTATTATCTTCGAAATGCCATTTCGATTCGAATGGAATTTAAATCCGCTTAACACTACGCCTTAAACTGAACGAAGCATTTGGTCTCGAAAATCAATGTGTAAAAACATTGCTGTTGTCGCTTGACCAACCACAGCTGTGCGCCTGGCAGCAAACGCTAGCAGCCTTTAACAAAGTCGATCTCAAATTTTGCACATGTAGCGGCTTTGCTTGCAAACATTGCCTCTTTACGCTTTTTTTACACGGCTAAAAATACAATCCGTAGATCGTCCAAAGTCGCCGGAAACCAAGCAATTTTGAGGCATCTTCATTTATCTCGTTAACCGGAGAACGCATGCTGCGGGTTGTCTATCTATTTGGATTAGTGTCGCTGATATTTCCCGGCCCCGGATTTGCCGAGTCTGCGACGCCGCCGCAGTCGTTTCATCTTGATCTTACTCAGCATTGGGTTGGCTACTTTTCGCTGGTCGTGATGATCATCGCGTATATCTCAGCGATGCTCGAAGATGTGACCAATCTCCGCAAATCCAAACCAATGCTGCTGGCAGCGGCATTGATCTGGTTTGTCATCGTCCTGGCGTATCAACAACACGGCGACAGTTTACCGGCAACTACCGCTTTTAAGGCGAACTTGCAGACTTACATCGAATTGCTGCTATTCATCATGGTATCGATGACTTATCTGAACGCCATGGAGGATATGGGCATTTTCGATGCGCTGAAGATTTGGCTGGTCAGTAAAGACCTCAGCTATCGACGACTATTTTGGATAACGGGATTTTTAGTTTTTCTAATTTCCTGTATCGTCAACGGCTTAACCGCCGGCTTGTTGATGGGCGCTGTCGTGGTAGCCGTTGGCAAAAACAGTCCGCGTTTTGTCTCACTGGGCTGTTTGAACATCGTGATTGCCACCAATGCCGGCGGCACATTTAGCCCGTTGGGCGGCATATCGACGCTGTTTGTTTGGCAACATGGCATGCTGGGTTTTACCGAGTTTTTTAAATTGTTCGTACCTTGTCTCGTCAACTTTTTGGTACCAGCCGCAGCTATGCATTTTGCACTACCCAAAGACAAACCCATTATCGAACCCCAGCAAATTTTGTTACCACGCGGGGCCAAACGCATCATATTCCTGTTCGGCGTCACCATCAGCTTGGCGGTTGGTTTTGATATGGCGTTGGGATTACCGGCGGCAGCCGGCATGATGGCAGGTCTATCCTTGTTACAATTCTTTTATTTCTATTTGCAAAAATCCGATAAGCCAAGTAATCCGCAACAGTCGGAGTTTTCGCTATTTTTCGGCGGTGGCGATTTGCATTCGCTGTCTATTGAAGCCAAGCGCCTGGATGTTTTCGATAAAGTGGGCCGACTGGAATGGGATACTTTACTGTTCTTCTACGGCGCGATGATGGGCATCGGTGGCCTAGGCTTCATAGGCTATCTTGATGCGATTTCACAGGTGCTATACGGGCAATTCAGCCCGACTCTGGCGAATGTGATGATCGGTTTATCGTCAGCATTCGTCGATAACGGCACTTTGATGTTCGCCGTGTTAACCATGCATCCCGATATTCCGCAAGGACAATGGCTGTTGCTGACCTTGACGTTGGGCGTTGGCGGCAGCCTGCTGGCAATTGGCTCCGCGCCAGGCATCGGTTTAATGGGCCAAGCCAAAGGACAATATACGTTCGGCAGCCATATGAAATGGTGTCCGGTAATCCTGTTGGCATACTTTGCCAGTATCGGCACACATATGCTGGTCAATGCAGGGTCTTTCTGACCAGCAGAAGCCTTAAACGGATTGATGAAATTATCTGGCGTTTTCGGCTCCAGCCCGAACTTAGCGAAAAACGAGCGTTTCATCGGCCATGCCTGGGGTTTAGCCGCGCCCTTCATTTGCACGCTGATCGATTGGCCATTGCGCGACCTGTTGGGACCGGCCAGCATCCTGATGACTTACTTGCTGGGCGTATTTCTGGTCGCCAGCCGCTATGGTCGCAGCGCGTCCATCGTCGCCTCGCTACTCAGCGCGCCAACCTTTGCCTTTTATTTTGCCCGGCCAATTTTCTCGTTTGCGATTAGCGACCTGGAAAATATCGTCGGCTTGGCGGTAATGATCATTGTCGCGAACGTCACCGGCAGCTTGCTTGAAAAATCACGCTTGCAAGCCGAGTTAGCCAAACAACGTGAATCGCATACCAATGCGCTCTACCGTTTGAGTCGCGACCTGTCGGCGGCCCAGGATCACAACGCCGTCGCGCGCATCGCGGCCGAACATATCGACAATGAATTTGGTACGGATTCGGTGCTGCTGATTGCCAATACCGAAAACGGCCTGCAAATACAGACAAATCAGGTATTACCCGTTTCACTGCACAACATCGATCTTGCTCTGGCACAAGGGGCCTTCGAGAAAGGCGAAGTCAGACAGCAGCACCCTTTAAGCTATTACCCGCTGCACGGATCTAGTGCCGTGCAAGGTGTGTTAACCATCCTACAAACTGAAGCATTGGTCAGACAATCGCCGGAAGTAAACACCTTCTGCCATTTAATCGCGCAAACCTTGGAGCGATTTCAGCTAGCCGCTCAAGCCCGCGAGGCCAATCTGCAAGCCGAAACTGAAGCCTTGCGCAATGCGTTGTTAAGCTCCATTTCCCATGACCTACGCACGCCTTTGACCCGCATCATTGGTGCGGTCGGCACCGCTATCGAGAATGATGCCGGTTTATCAGCCATGGAACGCCAAGAGTTGAATCAATCTGTATTGGACGAAGCGCAACGCATGTCTGAGCTCACCGGCAAAATTCTGGATATGGCCCGCTTGAGCAGCGGTCAGATCATTTTGCACCGCAGTTGGAACGCCATTGAAGAAATCGTCGGCAGTGCCTTGAACCGCCTGGATAAACACTTACAGGACAGACCGGTACGCACGCTGCTGCCGGATAGCTTGCCGCTATTGTGGATCGACGCGGTACTGATGGAACAGGTACTGGTCAATCTGATCGAAAACGCGGTTAAGTATACGTCGCCGGGCAGCCCCATTGACATCGAAGCGATAGCGCTGCCGAAGCGCTTTCGCTTAAGCATAACGGATTACGGCCCTGGCATTGCCAAACATCAACAAACCCGGATTTTCGAGAAGTTTTATCGCGGCGCCACCGAAACCCAGCAAAACGGGGTTGGCCTGGGGCTGGCATTGTGCAAGGCTATCGTCGAGGCGCATGGCGGGCTTATTCAAGCCGATAACCGCGCCGGCAAAGGTGCGGAATTTAGCATTGAACTACCCCTGCATGCGCCGCCGCTGCTTGCAGAATCGGAAGCGCTTGGGAGCGTGGCATGACAGCAATCCCCCTGATTCTACTGATAGAAGACGACGCACAAACCCGACGCTTCCTAAAAACCAGCCTCACCCATCGCGGTTGGTCCACAATCGAAGCCGACTGCGGCAAATCGGGGCTGGCAATGCTGAATAGCGAACATCCAGATTTGGTGATCTTGGATCTAGGGTTACCTGACATGGACGGTATAGCGGTCACCCGTCGCCTGCGCCAATTGTCGGATTTGCCCATCCTGATCTTGTCGGCGCGCAGCCAGGAACAAAACAAGATCCTGGCACTAGATGCCGGTGCCGACGATTACTTGACCAAACCCTTCGGTAGCGGCGAATTGCACGCTCGTCTGCAAGCCTTGATGCGCCGGGTCGCTCGCAGCCGTAGCAACCTAGAGGTATTCGAAACCGGTCTATTAAAGGTAGATTTGACGCGTCGGAAAGTATTCGTCGCCGATAACGAAGTACGCATCACCCCTATCGAATATCGATTGCTCGGGATTCTGATTCGCCATGCCGGCGTGGTGGTCACCCATCGCCAGCTACTACAGGAAGTCTGGGGCGCGGAACACATCCACGATCAACATTATCTGCGTATTTACATGGGGCAATTGCGCCACAAGCTGGAAGTCAACCCGGCGCGGCCACGTTATTTACTGACTGAAGTCGGCGTGGGCTACCGCATGGCGATTGATGATACCGAGTAGAGCAACCATTCGAGATCAACTGGCAGCACAGGATTCCACTTCTTTAGTGATAGTCGCTTCGTTTTTATCGCCAACGACTATTTCAAGACTTCAGTCAATCGGGGCGAGACGAGGATTGGTATGAAATTACCGGAATATAGCGGAGCCAGCCAAAAGACTGGCCCCTATTTGCGGAAACTGCCGAAAGAAACGTAGCGAGCCTAATTCAATAATGCGCTTAAGTTGGCGCGCGCTCTGTTGGCGACAGCAGATTGGGCTTGAACTGGATTGTTTTGAATGTCCGAGATTAACTTCCCAACCACCTCTTGCGCCTGCTCCGGACTGTTGATTCTGGCCTGACTGTCGCTATTTTGTCCGCTGGCAGCCTGCGCCAATTTCAAAGATTCCTGGGACAAACTGACTGTGTCGCTTGGGCTTGGCTCGGTTCTCTCAACCTGACTTTGCGAATTACTTGCCTTTCTGCGCTCGGCCAATTCTTCAATTGCGCCGGCTTTTTGCTCTCTGGATACGCCTTGGCTAGCCAAGGAATTTGGGTTTGGGTATGTAGTGTTGATTTCCATCGTCGACTCCCCTGCAAATTGAACTTACATTCTAGCGGTTTTTACGATTCGCCTTAGCACTAATTTTACATCATTCGCCCCAAGTTGTTGACAATTCCGCCGACCAATTGTTTCGACTCGTTTAGGAAGGACAAACCCGGAACCCTACACACCCGCCAACGTAAAATAATGCTATAAATAATTGATTTTAAATGCTTAATACGCTATGGCATCTTAGCTGGTAAAATATAACCAGACTTAACCGGCGGATGTCATATCCGCCACTCCGGAATCCCTAGCACCCCAAATCAAGCAATGACTACAAAACCCAGCGCAGACCTCACCACTTTCGAAAACCCCAGGCCGGCGCGCGACTTTACGATTCGCATCGACATCCCGGAATTTACCTGTTTATGCCCGATGACCGGCCAACCCGACTTCGCCAAACTGGTTCTGGAATACGTACCCAACACATTGTGCGTCGAGCTCAAATCCTTAAAGCTGTACATGTGGACTTTCCGCGAGCGTGGTGCCTTTCATGAAGCGGTCACCAACGAGATTTTGGATCATATTGTCGCGGCGATTTCACCTAATTTCATGCGCTTGCGCGCCGAATTCAATGTGCGCGGCGGCATTTACACCACCGTAATTGCCGAGCATCGCGACCCAAGCTGGCAGGCGCCCGAATTGGTCAATCTACCTTGAACCTGACGTGAGCGGTAGAACCTTCTACAACAGCGACATTGCCGTCGCGCTCCAGTACGACGGCAAAAATGCGCCGAAGGTTACGGCTAAAGGCGAAGGCTTTACCGCTCAGCAAATTCTGGCCATCGCCGAAAAACACGGCGTACCGCTGCAAAACGAACCGGAGCTGGCGCGAATTTTGGCGCAAGTCCCGCTCGGCGAGGAAATCCCCCAACAACTGTATATTGCTGTCGCCGAAGTCATCGCCTTTGCGTATTTCATCAGCGGCAAAACCCCCGATTCCGAATCATGAATTTAAAAGAAATTGTTACCGTGCTGCCGCAATACGCATTGCCGCACCACGCGCTGTCCGGCTTGATGTCCAAACTGACCCATTGCCAAAACAAAACCTGGAAAAACCTGTTTATCAAATCCATCGTGCAGATGTACGGCGTGAATATGCAGGAAGCCAGGTTTCAAGACCTGGATCACTATCCTAGCTTTAATGATTTTTTTACCCGCGAATTAAAAGACGGTGCCAGACAAATTGCCTCAGCAGCCAACGCCATAGCCTGCCCGGCGGACGGTGCGGTCAGCCAAGCCGGACCGATCAGCAATGGTCGAATTTTCCAGGCCAAAGGCCACGACTACACCGCACTGGAGTTGCTTGGCGGCGATACGGAACGGGCACAGGCCTTTGAAAACGGTTCCTTCGCCACCATTTACTTATCACCGAAGGATTATCACCGGCTGCATATGCCCTTAACCGGCACTTTGAAAGAAATGGTGCATATTCCCGGCCGACTATTCAGCGTGAATAACACCACAGTTGGCGCCGTACCGAATCTGTTCGCGCGCAACGAACGTGTAGCCTGTATTTTTGACACTGACGCCGGACCAATGGCTTTGATTCTGGTGGGCGCGATTTTCGTGTCCAGCGTCGAAACCGTCTGGCACGGTGTAGTAACGCCACCTAGCATCAGCGCACCCAGAACTTGGCGTTATCAAGAAGACGCGCCGACGCTTGAAAAAGGCGTGGAAATGGGCAGGTTCAATATGGGCTCAACCATTATCGTCTTGTTCGGTAAAGAAAAAACCGCCTGGAATGAAGACTTGACCGCCGGCAAAGCGGTACAACTGGGCGAAGCCATCGGCCGGACGCTAGCATAAACCGGGCAAATCGACTGCGTAATGTGATAAGCACTGCTAGTGTGGCATAATGCGCGCCTGTCCGCCCGGCCGGACCATTAAAACGACGATAACAATAAGAGGATTACCATGAGTTTCTTGATTTCTGATGCGCTGGCCCAAACAGCGCCCACCGCCGTACAACCCGGTTTTGAAGGCATGCTGTTCCCGTTGGGCATTCTGATATTTTTCTATTTCCTGTTCATCCGCCCACAATCCAAGCGCAACAAGGAACAAAAACAAATGCTGGCTGCGTTGGGTAAAGGCGCGGAAGTGGTCACCACCGGCGGCATTCTAGGTAAAGTGGCCGAACTGGACGACAACTTCGTCAAACTGGAAGTATCCGATAACAGCTTTATTCAGGTACAGCGCCATGCCATCGCCAACATGATGCCAAAAGGTACTTACAAAACCTTGAACAGCAAAAGAACCAAAGAATAAGTTTGCTTTAACCCTGCGATATCCCCCGCTTTTATTCGCAACAGCCTGGCTGTCACTGCTTTTAATGGAATAACCATGCAAAATCATTTCCCTGTCTGGAAAAACATCCTAGTAATTTTCGTGCTGTTGGTTGGTACGATTTACGCGTTGCCCAATCTTTATGGCAACGACCCGGCAGTGCAATTGGCTTCGTCTAGCCCGACGCCATTGCAGCAGTCTCAGGCTGACGCAGTCGCCGCCAGCATCAAAAACGCTGGTTTTACGCTGAAAAGCTTCGAATTTGCCGACGGCAAAATTCTGGCGCGCTTCAACAATACCGACGAACAAATGAAAGCGGCGGACATATTGCGCGAACAAATGTCCGGCAAAGCGACAGTCGCCTTAAATTTAGCGCCTGCCACCCCTGCTTGGCTGCGCGCTTTCGGTGCAAACCCTATGCATCTTGGCTTGGACTTACGCGGCGGCGTGCATTTCCTGTTGGAAGTGGATATGGACAGCGCGCTGAAACAAGCGGAAGAGCGCTATACCAACGATATTCGCTCGGCCTTCCGCGATGCAAAAGTTCGGTATCAATCAGTTTCGAAGGAAGCTGGCGGCATCAAAGTCGTGCTGCCTAACGAAGAATCCAGAGTTGCCGCCACGGAAGTACTCAACAAAGACTTCCGCACCCTCGATCTAGTGGAAAGCGGTCCGAATGAATTTACGTTAAACATTCCCGAACGCAACCTGCGTGAAATCAAGAAGGCGGCGCTGGGCCAAAACATTACCACGCTGCGTAACCGGGTGAACGAACTGGGCGTAGCCGAGCCTATCATTCAGCAACAAGGCGACAGCCGCATCGTCGTGCAATTACCCGGCGTACAAGACACTACCCGCGCGAAAGAATTGTTAGGCACCACAGCAACACTGGAATACCGTTTAGTGGACGTGGAGCATGATGTGCAGTCGGCCCTGGGCGGTCACGAACCTATCGGCAGCCGTTTGTATAAAGACAAAAACGGCGCTCCGGTGCTGTTGAAACGTTCGGTTATCGTGACTGGCGACCAGATCACCGATGCGTCATCGGGCTTGGATCAAGACGGTTCACCTGCCGTATTCATCACGCTGGATGGCGTCGGCGCCAAGAAGATGGGCAAGATGACCCAGGAAAATATCGGCAAGCCGATGGCGGTGGTGTTCATCGAATACAAATCCGAAACCCGGGTCGTTAACGGCGAGAAAGTCCAACATAAGGAAAAAGTCGAAAAAGTCATCAGCGTCGCCACCATCCGCGACAGTTTCAGCAAACGCTTCCAAACCACCGGCCTGGATAGCCCTGAAGAAGCCCGCACCTTGGCCTTATTACTCAGAGCCGGCGCCTTGGCCGCTCCGGTTGAAATCGTCGAAGAACGCACAGTCGGCCCCAGCTTAGGTCAGGAAAATATCGATCAAGGCATGATGTCGATTACCGCCGGCTTCCTGCTGGTCGTGTTTTTCATGGTCGCTTATTACCGCGCGTTCGGTTTGATCGCCAACTTTGCTTTGTTGTTCAATGTCGTACTGCTGATCTCCATCATGTCCGTTTTGCAAGCCACCCTGACCTTGCCAGGCATGGCCGGTATCGTCTTGACTGTGGGTATGGCAGTGGACGCCAACGTGCTGATCAACGAACGGATCCGCGAGGAACTGCGTAATGGCTTGAGCCGGCAGGCCAGTATTTACGTCGGTTACGAAAAAGCGTTTGCGACCATTCTCGACTCCAACGTGACTCACTTCATCGTCGCAGTATTATTGTTCGGCTTTGGCACGGGCCCGGTTAAGGGTTTCGCGCTGGTCCTGATGATTGGGATTGCCACTTCGGTATTTACTGCGGTTACCGGCACCCGGATGTTGGTCAACTGGTTCTACGGCAACGATCATCGCACCGATAAAATTTCCATCTAGCCAAAAAATTGAGGCTCGGCGCAGCACAAACCGGGCCTATTCAGCCGTTTCGGAAAAGCACTATTCGGCAGGGCGTTTCTCAACACCCTGCCTGACAAGATATAATGCGTAATTAATTTTTCAATCACTATCCTCACTGGAGTTACACAATGGCAATCGAACGTACTTTCTCAATCATCAAGCCTGATGCAGTCGCTAAAAATGTGATTGGGGAAATTGTCAGCCGCTTCGAAAAAAACGGCCTGCGCATCGTCGCATCCAAAATGCTGCAACTGAGCCAAGAGCAAGCCGAAGGCTTTTATGCCGAGCATAAAGAACGCGGCTTTTTCAAAGACTTGGTCAGCTTCATGACCTCCGGCCCGGTCGTTGTGCAAGTATTGGAAGGCGAAAATGCGGTTCTGAAAAACCGTGAATTGATGGGCGCCACCAATCCTAAAGAAGCCGCTCCCGGCACCATTCGCGCCGACTTCGCGGTCAGCATCGACGAAAACGCCGTACACGGTTCCGATGCACCGGAATCTGCTGCGAGAGAAATCGCTTACTTCTTCTCTGCTGATGAACTCTGCGACCGTATCCGCTAAGCCAGCATTGATTAATCTGCTGGATTTCGACAGAAAAGGCTTGCAAGCCTTTTTTGTCGAGCTCGGCGAAAAGCCGTTTCGCGCCACTCAGGTGCTGAAATGGATTTATCAGGAAGGCATCTCCGATTTCGACGAGATGACCAACCTGAGCAAATCGCTGCGCAGTCATTTAAAAGAACACTGCCAGATCAAAGTCCCGGAAATCGTTGCCGAACAATTGGCGTCCGATGGCACCTGCAAATGGGCGGTACAGATGCACTGCGGCAATCGGGTGGAAACCGTTTACATCCCCGAAGAACGCCGCGCCACCCTGTGCGTGTCCTCACAAGTGGGCTGCGCACTGGCCTGCACCTTTTGCTCGACCGCCAAACAAGGCTTCAACCGCAACCTGTCCACCGCCGAAATCATCGGCCAGCTCTATCTGGCGCAACAAAGACTGGGGCCGGAACGCCGCATCACCAATGTGGTGATGATGGGCATGGGCGAGCCTCTGCTGAACTTCGACAATGTCGTGGCGGCCATGAATTTAATGATGGACGACTTTTGCTATGGCTTGTCCAAACGCCGCGTCACCATCAGCACCTCCGGTATTGTGCCGGCGATGAAACGCCTGAACGAAGTCTGTGATGTCAGCGTCGCCGTATCGTTACATGCTCCGCATGACGCATTACGCGACCAACTAGTGCCGATCAACGTCAAATATCCGCTGAAAGAATTGATGGAGGCCTGCCGCGAATACGCCAAAACAGGTCCGCGCAAACACATTACGTTTGAATACGTGATGCTGGACGGCATCAACGACAGCCCCGAAGATGCACGCACCCTGGTCAAATTATTGAAAACCGTGCCATCGAAACTGAATTTGATTCCTTTCAATCCGTTTCCGCAATCGCACTATCGCTGCTCCAGTCACGCCGCTATCCTGAAGTTTCGCGATATTCTGCATAATGCCGGCATCGTCACCACCGTCCGCAAGACCCGCGGCGAAGACATAGACGCAGCTTGCGGGCAATTGGTCGGTCAAGTACAAGATAAGAGCCGCAGACATTTAAAGCTGCAAGCGCAAGGACTCTCGCATGGCCAATAGGCGAACAGCGCGCGGATTAGTGCTGATCGGTTTATTGCTGGGTGCCTGCGGCTTACTGCCGGAGACCCGCGACACGATGAGCAATGCCGAAAAAGCCAAGCTCAATTTACAGATGGGCGCCCGCTATCTAGATATGGGCATGCTCGAAGTCGCCAAGGAAAAGCTGGAAACCGCAGTGCGACTGGATTCCAGCAACCCGGAAACCCATAACGCCCTAGCGGTATTCTACGAGCGCATCAAACAAACCGAAGCGGCCAGCGAGAGCTATCAAACTGCGTTGAGTAAAGACTCGGATAACTTCAGCATCAAAAACAACTACGGGCGTTTTTTGTGCGAGCAAGGCAAATTCGACAAAGGCGTCGCCCTGCTGCAAGAATCCATGGCCTCGCCGATGAACAGCCGACCCTGGTTCGCGCTGACCAATTTGGGCGTTTGCCATGCAAAACAAAACGACATGCAGCACGCCGAAGAGTATTTTCGTCAAGCACTGCAATCTCAACCGGACTATTCGCCGGCCTTGCAGGAGATGCAACGCATCAGCTATCAAAATGGCCAGTTTATGTCCGCCAGGGCGTTTTTGGAACGCTATCTAGGCGTTGCTAAACATACCCCGGAAACGCTGTGGATAGCGTTTCAAACCGAACGGGCGCTGGGCAACAGCAAAGTATCGGAAGAATACCGCGAGCAATTGATTAGCTCATTTCCGGCTTCCAAAGAGGCTCAACAAGTAAAAACCGCGATCAGCAAATAATCCGGCAGCAAACAAGATCATGGCAAAACAACAACAGGCTATCCAAGCCATCCGCGGCATGCACGACATCCTTCCCGAGCAATCGCCTTATTGGCAATGGCTGGAAGGCCAGGCCAGACAAGTACTGGGCGCCTACGGCTATCAGGAAATTCGTCTGCCCATCGTCGAAAAAACCGAGCTGTTCAAACGCTCGATCGGCGAAGTCACCGACATCGTCGAAAAAGAAATGTATACCTTCGACGACCGCAACGGCGACTCATTAACCCTGCGTCCCGAAGGCACCGCCGGCTGTTTGCGCGCCTGTCTGGAACACGGCTTATTGCACAATCAGAGTCACCGCTTGTGGTATTACGGACCGATGTTCCGTCACGAGCGCCCGCAGAAAGGCCGTTACCGTCAATTCTACCAACTGGGCGTGGAAACCTATGGCATGCCGGGCCCGGATATCGACGCGGAAATCATCGCCCTAACCGACCGCCTCTGGAAGCAATTGGGTATTCGCGATAAAGTCGAGCTACAAATCAATTCCCTGGGCACCAGCGAAGAACGTCTGGCCTACCGCGGCAAACTGGTCGACTATTTCCAACAACATCTGGCGGTTTTGGACGAAGACAGCCTGCGCCGTTTGGAAACCAACCCGCTACGCATTCTGGACAGCAAAAACCCCGACATGCAGGCCATGCTGCAACAGGCTCCGGTGTTGCTCGAGCATCTGGGCGAAGAAAGCCTGGCGCATCTCAATAGCCTGAAAGCCACGCTGGACGACCTGGGCATCGCCTACCAGTTGAATACCCGCTTGGTGCGCGGCCTGGATTATTACGGCAAGACCGTATTCGAATGGGTCACCGAGCACTTGGGTTCGCAAGGCACCATCTGCGCCGGCGGCCGTTACGACGGTCTGATCGAGCAGCTCGGCGGCAAAGCCAACCATGCTATCGGCTTTGCGATGGGTATGGAGCGCATCCTGGCGTTGCTGGAATTACTGGAAAACGTGCCGGTCGCGCCGACTACCGATGTATACATGATTCGGGTCGGCACCAGCGCCGAAGCCGCCGGCATGTGCTTGGCAGAGCGTATCCGCGATGCGATTCCCGGCTTAAAACTGCAAGTCAATTGCGGCGGCGGCAGCTTCAAGAGTCAGTTTAAAAAAGCTGATAAATCAGGTGCAGAGTACGCCATCATCATCGGCGACGACGAAGCCCAACGCGGCGAAGTGGCCTTGAAACCCTTGCGTATCGACGCTGAACAGAGCACGCACAATCACGACCAACTCCTGCAAACCCTGCAAGACTGGCACAGCCAATAATCCCTTGTAACCTGAGAAAAGAAGAGAACTACCGTGGCAATTTACGATACCGAAGAAGAACAGCTGGAACAGTTGAAAAAATGGTGGGAAGCCAATCAGACTTCATTGATCGCCGGTGTTGTCACCGCAATAGTATTGGTGAGCGGCTGGAATCTCTGGCAAAACCACCAATTGGAAAAACGCGCCCAAGCCTCGCAAATGTACCAACAATTATTGGACAGCGCGGCCAAGGACAATAGCGAATCCACCGAAAAACTGGCGGAACGCTTGCCTATCGAATTTCCCGGCACCGCTTACGCCCACTATGCCGGCCTGCAACTGGCCAAAAGTAAAGTGCAAAAAGGCGATCTGGAAGGCGCTAAAGCGATTCTGGAAAAATCAATCAAAGAAGCCGACAGCGATGAATTAAGACATGTCGCCCGTCTGCGTCTGATTCAGTTAATGTTGGCTACCGGTCAATACGAACAAGGCTTGCAATTGATCGCTGCGGTCGATCCCGCCAAATCCGAAGGATTTTCCGCTAGTTACGACGAATTGCAGGGTGACCTGTATGTGGCGCTGGACCGCTTGGACGAAGCTCGTAGCGCTTACCAAAGCGCAATCAGAACCGGTCAAGCCACGCCGTTGACTCAGTTCAAACTGGACGACGTCGCGACGCCGAGCAAAGCTGCCCCGGCGACCGCCAATTAAGCTCACTCCAACGGATACACGCTTTAGCATGTTAATCAGGAACTTCAGATACCGCTCACTTTTCCCGCTGCTTGCTTGTCTCCCTATGCTGGCCGGCTGCGCGGGACTGGATGCCGGACGCGACTTTATCTCGGGCTTAACGGAATATATCACCGGCGACGACGACAACGCCGATCCACCGGCCGCCTTGCAGGAATATACCCCTGAAGTGCAAGTCGAGGTGCTATGGAAGGAATCAATCGGTAATGGCGCGGACGAAAAATATCTGAAACTGATACCCGCAGTTGCCGAAGGCACAGTCTACGTCGGCGACAACAAAGGCCATTTGCAAGCTCGCGGGGCCGGCAACGGTAGCCTGACCTGGGAAAACAACACCGATTACAGCTTCTCTGCCGGTCCCGGCCTGGGTGTGCACACGGTGGTGATGGGTACCAGCACCGGCGAAGTCGTAGGTTTTGACAAAGCCAGCGGCGAACAACGCTGGAAAATCGACGTGCCCAGCGAAGTATTGGCCGCCCCTGTGGTCAGTCGCGGTATTGTCATCGTCCGTACCACCGACGGCAAGATTATTGGCCTAAAAGAAGATAACGGCGCGCAACTTTGGACCTTCGAACACAACGTACCGGCCTTGAGTATCCGCGGCACCGGCGCGCCCATCATCATTGACGACAATGTGATCGCCGGCTCGGCTAACGGCAAGCTGGAAGCCCTGCAATTAAGAGACGGCAAATCCATCTGGGAAGCCACCATCGCGATTCCGAGCGGTCGTTCCGAAGTCGAACGCTTAGTCGATCTGGATGTCGATCCGGTCGCGGCGCGCGGGGCGATTTATATTGCCGGCTTCACCGGCGGCGCGTCCTCTGTTTCGGAAGTGGACGGCGACGTGCTGTGGCGCAACGAAGCGGTGTCGTCCTACACAGGCCTGAGCCTGGATTATCGTTACCTTTATGTCAGCGACACCCAAAGCGAGGTCTGGCAACTGGATCAACGTAGCGGCGCCTCGTTGTGGAAACAAAAAGACTTACACAACCGCCAATTGACAGCGGCGGTGGTTTATCAAAATTATGTGGTAGTTGGCGATTTCGAAGGCTACGTACATTGGCTGTCCAATAGCGACGGCCGCCAATTGGGCCGCATTCAGGTCAGTAAAGCGGCGATAGAAGCCAAGCCGGTAGTCGTGGACGACACTGTTTACATTTACGCCAAAGACGGCACCTTGGCCGCCTTGAGAGCAAAATAAATTCATGTTACCCGTTATAGCCCTAGTGGGCCGCCCCAATGTCGGCAAATCCACACTGTTCAATTATCTAACCCGCAGCCGCGAAGCATTAGTCGCCGACTATCCCGGCCTGACCCGCGACCGCCAATACGGTCGCGTCAAACGCGGTGAACGCGATTGTCTGATAGTAGATACCGGCGGGATTACCAACGAACAGGAAGGCATAGACGTCTTCGCCAAAAAGCAGGTGGAAATCGCCTTGCAGGAAGCCGACGTCGTGTTTTTTCTAGTCGACGCCCGCGATGGCCTCAACGCCATCGACGAAGCCATTGCCGACATGTTGCGCAAGCTTGGCAAACCGGTAGTGCTGGTAGTCAATAAAGTTGACGGCATAGACAGCAATACCGTGACCAACGATTTTTATAGCCTGGCGCTCGGCGAACCCATCGGGATTGCCGCCACGCACGGCCGCAATGTCCACGACTTGCTGGATCGCATCGACGAGCTGTTGCCGGTAGTCGAGGACGAATTCGAAGAACAAGATCCGGGTATCGCCATTGCCATCGTCGGCCGCCCCAATGTCGGCAAATCGACTTTAGTGAATCGACTGCTCGGCGAGGAACGCGTCGTAGTGTTCGACGAAGCCGGCACAACCCGCGACAGTATTTATATCCCCTTCGAACGCAACGGTCAGAAATTCACCTTGATCGATACCGCCGGCATGCGCCGCCGATCCAGGGTATCGTTGACGGTGGAAAAATTCAGCATCATCAAATCGCTGCAAGCTATCGAAAAAGCTCATGTGGTGATTTATTTGATCGACGCCCGCGAAGGTGTGACCGATCAGGATGCACATATTTTAGGTTTGGTCCTGGAAGCCGGCCGGGCCTTGATCATCGGCTTGAACAAATGGGATGGTCTGAACGCCGAACACCGCGATTTCGTGAAAAAGCAGATCGAAATCAAATTGTCGTTTCTGGAGTTCGCCGAAAAACATCCGATTTCGGCATTACACGGCAGCGGTGTCGGTAAGCTGTTCGACGTGGTGCATACCTTGTACGACTCGGCCATGACCGATATGTCCACGCCCTTGCTGACCCGGATTTTGACCGACGCCCTGACAGCGCATCAGCCGCCATTGGTCGGTGGCCGTCGCATCAAATTAAAGTACGCGCATCAAGGCGGCCGCAATCCGCCGGTAGTAGTAATACACGGCACTCAGACCGATTCCCTGCCCGGCGCCTACAAACGCTATTTGATGAACTATTTCCGCGACCAGCTGCGACTGACGGGTACACCGATACGCCTGGTATTCAAGTCGCCGGAAAACCCGTTTCAAGGCCAGAAAAATCCACTAAGCGATCGCCAAGTGAAAAAACGCAAGCGCTTGATCGATTTCAGTAAACGAAAAAAATAATAACTCAAGATACCTGGAGCATTCCTATGGCAACCATTACTTTCCAAGGCAAACCTATCAACACTGTCGGCGATTTACCGGCGGTTGGTACGCCAGCGCCGGATTTCCAGCTAACCAATCGTAAAATGCAGGATGTGGGTTTGGCCGAGTTCGCCGGCAAGCGCAAAGTGCTGAATATTGTCCCCAGCCTGGATACGCCCACCTGCGCCACCTCGACCCGTAAATTCAACGAAAAAGCCGCGCATCTGGATAATACCGTGGTGCTGGTGGTGTCAGCCGACCTGCCTTTCGCGCAAGTACGGTTTTGCGAAGTGGAAGGCATCAAACACGTCGTGCCGCTCTCCAGTTTCCGTTCCAAATTTGCCCACGACTACGGCGTCGAACTGTTAGACAGCATTTTGGCCGGTCTGACCGCCCGCGCCATCGTCATCATCGACGAAAACGACAAGGTGATCTACACCCAATTGGTTAGTGAAATTGCCGACGAGCCTGATTATGTCAGCGCATTGGCCGCGCTGCATCAACCGTAATCCAGAGCGCCGAGTCAGATTTTCAACTCGGCGCAAAGAACAGGCTAAATACCCCGGCGTCTCCAAACCCCAGAGTTACTAAGCTTTGCTCTGGCGTTCCGCCTGATCGTACATCGCGCAAAATAGCTGAACAACGACATACATCATGGTCCGGGTGGTGCGCAGCGCATCCGGATCAGTCGGGCTTTCGGCGACATATTCGCTGATCGCTTCGTCCATGAATTTAACCAAGTCAGGTTGCGAGTTACTATCGACCAGGCGCTCGGTAAATCGATTCTGAAATTTATCGCGAAACTTCGTATCCATCTGGTTACCCGGCATGAATGCCTGCAACTCGGCATCGAGTAAGGCGGCGGTGTTCTGTAACCATTCCATGCTCAAGACCCGCTGATCCGGCAAATCGCCGAAAGCATGCTTGAATACGCAAATCACATCAAAACAAAGATCCATGAATAGATTCGCCAGGTTCCGATCCTTATCGGCAATCAACGCCGAAAACACGCCAAAGACGGTTTGCGCCAACGCCGGTTGCTCGGTTTGGAATTGCTGAAGTATGGCTCGGCCAGCATTTTCATCCTGACTTTTGGCGTATTGCAGGGCCTGATACAACTCTCGGTCGGTTAATTCGCGCATCGTCATTTCTAAATAAGTTCAACAAATATCCAGGCGATATAGTATCAAGCCCCTGCCTGATAACGGATATTTATAATGTGTAGAACTATTCTCTCGGTCCTTAAATAGCGGCTCTCCCGCGTACACAGCAATCAGGTATTTTCAGAGGTTTTCTTTAGTTAACCAGCGTATGACCGCGTTGACGCATGCAGGTTTTAAATGCCCGTTTAAAGCCCTCGTTGGCTTTGTACCCTTCCCACAATCCTGCAGGAATAGCCAATATAGCGCCACCGGCGGCACCGGTTGCGGCACTACCGGCTATCGCACCGACTGCCGCGCCACCCGCCGCACCGGTAACCGCACCGACACCCGCACCCATACCGATTTCTTTGGTGATATCCGACGCTTGTTCCGCCAGCGACTTGCACTCGACCATGTCACGCTGCGCGGTTTCCGGCTGTTGGTCCAAGCGCGGATCGATGATCGGATGCCAACCACTCATGGATGCGCAGCCGCTGGTTAATGTGGCAAGTACCACCAACATAGTGGGTAGATATTTTTGTGTCATTTTTTCTCCAAAACAGACATGTTTAAATCGTTAGATAACATTTCAGCATTTATGCTTAAGACATAGAGCGATGCCGCTGCGGGATGGACACCGCGGCACACATTAGAAGTGATAAAGTTGTGGGATATTGCTGCCGCCTGGTTTGTACCATTCCTTAAAATCTATCGGCAGCTCGAGTAAGGGCGCTGTTATGCAATATTTTAAGAGGCCGTCAATGGCAACATAAGTGCCGCCGCCAATGCGTTTTTCGCCAAGCTGTTGATTCAATAAAGTATTCGAGTCGCACATAATCACTCCACAAGTTATTCACTTGCGGAAAATTCTAAGTTTGGCGACTTAAAATCTACTTAAGCTTTGATTAGGATCCGGTTAAAAGCAGCCGGCTATTGAGACCGCGCCGAACCGGCGTCATGCTCGGAAAGGCTTTGCAAAACCTGGTTAAACAGGCAGTATATTCAAATGAATACCCTCACCCAGCTCCAGACAGATATCAACACGCGCGTAAAAACCATCCGCGACGGCCAACCCGATTGGCTATGCCGCCAGGGTTGCGATGGCTGTTGCCGACGGCTTGCCGCAGTACCCAAAATCACCGAGGAGGAATGGCGTTGCCTGCAAGAAGGCCTAATGGCCTTACCTCCGGAGCAACTTCAGGAAGTCGGCCGGGCGATAGCCGCACTGGCCGGCCAGACGTCGCGCCCGATCATCTGCCCGCTGCTGGACCAGGCGAAAGGCGCCTGTCTGGTCTATGCCCACCGCCCAGTGGCTTGCCGAACTTACGGCTTCTATGTCCAGCGCGACCAGGGGCTTTACTGCAAGGATATCGAATCGCTCGTTACCGATGGCGCGCTGAACGAAGTAGTGTGGGGCAATCATGACGGCATCGATCATCGACTACTCGCTCTAGGCGAGTCGCGCGAATTGCCGGAGTGGTTTGCGGATTGGTCTCTAGCAGACTTGAAATAAGGCTCCTGCCTCGCAGTGAGCTAATTGAGGGCAATGCGAACAAATGCTTGCCACTTCCGACAATAGATCATTCTGCCTTTCCTCCTGAATTTGCCGCAACAAATACGCATTAAATTTATTGTCGGGTGGCTTGATATATAGCGGATAGCCGAGCCCGAGTAACAAAGTGCTGGCGAACTGGGCTTTGCGTCCGCCATTGTCTATCATCGATTCCTCTTCCAAAAATCGCGCAAGCGGGCAATTTCGCCCGAAGTCTATTTTGCTCATTACCGTATGCTTTTTACATAAATTCATGTAAAAAGCATACGGTAATGAGCCAAAAAAATAACCACCTGTATATGGTAATTATTTAGCACATATATGCCAATCACATAAAATCGAAGAGCTTGGATGCGCTACTTGGTAGTAATCAGACCGTGATCGATGGCAAAGCGCGTGACTTCGGCCGTGCTGTGCAGGCCTAGATTTGCCATCAGGTTCCTGCGGTGCGAGATGACCGTTGGCGTGGCTAGGTGTAGCTGTCTTCCGATTTCGGCAGAGGTCATTCCCGTAGCAATCATCCCGAGAATCTGCCGCTGCCGCTTGGTCAGACTTTCGGCTGCTTTAACGTTTTCTGCCTTAGAGGTTAAAGGCGATGAACTTTCGCGTATGAGCGATTCAATCCGCTTCAGCAAGTCCACACCTTCTTCATTCAGGCGCTTCCGTTGGCTAATATCCAATATCGTGCCGACCATGCGTAGCGGGTTATTTTGCCTGTCCCGAAGGGTAACCCTGCCTCTTGCTTCGACCGATACCCAATGGCCATCCTTGTGCCTCAACCGGTGTTCGCTTTCGAAGCTGACGGTTTCACCCTGCAAATGCGCTGAGATTTTCTGTTTGAAGTGTTCAAGGTCCTTGGGATTGACCAAATCCATCCAGTCGTCTTCGTTGTCGCCCAACTCCTCCTTGTTGTAGCCGAGTAATTCGAACCAGCGATTGCCTGTTGTGACTTTACGTTCAGGAATATGCCAATCCCATAAAACCAATCCCGATGCCGCCAGCGCCATTTCGAGTTGTTCCTCGCTTTCTGCCAGCGCCATTTCGGCCTGCTTTTGCTCGGTAACATCCTGGCCCATGCCCATCCATTCGAGAATGCGGCCTTGTCTATCGCGAACCGGCACCGCACGCACGTTCATCCAGCGCCATACGCCATCATGACGGCGAATGCGGTGTACGTTCAAGAACGGTTCGCCGCGCTCGACGGCGGATTTCCAGAGCGCCGCAGCCGCTTCGACATCGTCGGGATGCACAACCTTGGCCCACCCCGCGCCGAGCATTTCTTCCGCCGTCTGGCCGGTGAATGCCATCCATGCCGGTTGGGGAGCGACATGAAGACCATCGGAAGGGCAGAACCACGTCACGACACTGGTTGCCTCCACCAGCGTTCGGTAACGTTCCTCGCTCGCCTGCAACATGGTCAGAGCTTCGTGCTGGGCTGCAATGTCGCGACCAACCGACTGAATTTCCTTGAGTATGCCGCCAATATCGTAAAATCCTCGATTGACGAATTGCATCCAGCGCAGTTCGCCCCCAGCGACATACACCCTGTTTTCGATGGTGACGACGGGGTGGTCCGGCGACATCTCGCGCAGCTTGGCCTCGATCATGGGAATATCGTCGGGATGGGCTGCCGGATGCCAGCGATGGCCAATCAATTCATCGGCGGATTTGCCGAAAACCCTACAATACACGTCATTAACAAACTCGAAGGTTCCATCCGGCAAAAACCGACTTATTACCTCTGTTTGATCCTCCACGACCGAGCGGTAACGTCTCTCGCTCACTTCTAGCTGCTGGACACCTTGATAGCTTGCGGTTCTATCGACGATTGCGCCCACGGCCACATCAGAGCTATCCCCAAAACTTGAAATATTGAATTCATACCAGCCCGTCGAGCCATCCTTGCGTTTCTGTGGGATGATGCCGGTATAGGTTCTGCCTTCCGCAATAGCCGCATAAGCCTCACGGCCGAATGCCTCATAGCTGTCCTGGTCAAGAAACAGGTTGCGGGTAGCCTGCCCAATTAGTTCATCCGGCTCGTAAGCAAAAATGCGATGCATGGCCGCATTGGCCCAAACGATGTGCCTGTCCTTAATTATCGCGATGGCGATGAAATCACTATTCAGGATTGCGGCTGATTGACCAATTGATTTTTCGAGCATGACGCAGACCCGGCTTGTAGATAGCCAGGTATTTTGCCAGAAGGAACGCTTTAAGCGTCGAGTAATTGCCCCACTTTTCTATTCCAAGCATAAGGCTAGGGAAATGAGGGAACCCACGAGTTGAGTTCCCATGCCTATTTGCTAACCCGGCCCTTAAATATTGTCGCTCCAGTAAAGGCGGGAGCGACAATATTGGCTTCGCTGCGCAGTCTAAACGGCTCCCGCCTTTGCGGGAATGAAGAACCCAGGTAATTAAGGGCCGAGTCAACAATATCATTCAGCAGGCGGTGAATGATGGCTATTGTGACCGGGTATGTCTGGATTACCGTGGTCCTGGGTTTGGGCATCGAACCACTCATGCAGGGCCTGAACGAATTGGGGGTATTCGGTGGAAAAATGAATCTGTCCGCCGTTATCCAAGGCTTGATATAGAACTTTTATATCGTCGACTTTTGCCTTTTTTAACTGCGCCAGTCCAGGCATCTCCGCACCGTGCAAACGTTCGGTGACCGAATAATCACCCACTTTGTATTGTTCAGCCCTTTTTTGCAAATGCGCCTGGATCAATTTGATTTGCGAGGTGTTGTCCGCCGATTTGATTACCACATGCTGGACGCCGCCGTGAACCGTTTTGGTAAAGGTTTGTACCGTCCCCTTCACCGCGTAAGGCACTATTGTCTGTAATTGTTCTTGATTGATGGGTTTAGCGGGCGCATGTTCAATGGCTTGCACGACGATAAGGCATTGCAAAATGCCCAGTATTATTAATAGATAGTGTTTCATGGCGATACTCCGAGTAAGTTAACATTCATCCTGAACACTGAGTTTTTATCCGGTCGTTCAATACCGTTTGCTCCGGGCTTGCCGGAGCATATAGCCCACTTGGCTTCGATAAACTTAGCCGGAGCGGGATACCGGTAATAAATAGGGCCGGATTAGCAACTTAGTAATTCGCTGGCTCCGTTCTTTATACACAAAATCCGTTTTGGCAAAATCCTTAAGCTTTCCATTGCCCGAATTGATTGAGGCGCTCGACATTGTCGGGTAAAAACACATGTACCTGATTACGGCCTTTTTCTTTGGCTCGGTAGCACGCGCTGTCGGCGTTATTTAAAAACTCATCGACATCTCGAACACTACAGGTTACCGCGGCTACTCCGATACTAGCGCTAACGGTAAATTCGGTATCCCCCCAGTTAAATTTGAAATTGCGCAGGCTATCGCACAGTTCATGGGCGATATTCCGCGCCTGGTCAAGCGTGGTGTGTTCCAGCAACAACGCGAACTCGTCACCGCCCAGCCGGGCCAGAGTGTCGCGTTGCCGCAGTTTGGAGGACAAAACGGCACTTATTCTGCGCAATAATTCGTCCCCGGCTGCGTGTCCGCAGGTATCGTTAACCTGCTTGAAATGATCCAGGTCGATATAACAAAGCGCGTGTTGAAAATAGCCGGGGCGGGCACTGGCCAATACTCTGGTCACCCGTTGTTCGAAGGCTGTCCGATTAACCAGCCCGGTCAAGGGGTCGTGACTGGCCTGATAGGCCAAATTCTGGATTTTGGCGTGAGATGCGGACATGTCCCAAAACACCAGTACCACGCTGTCGACAAATCCATCCAGCGCGACCGGATAAAACGAATATTCGACCGGAAAATAACGGCCATCCTTGCGCTTAAAACTGGTGGCACTGCGCTGAGCTACTATATCCCGGGCAAGATCGGGCGACCCGAGCGCTTCCAGGGCTAGGGTTAAATCGTCCGCTACCATGGCTACGATGTCGTGTCCCAGCGCGTCTTCTTCGGCGTAACCCAACATCTGCAACGCGGCCCGGTTAACAAAGCTGCAACGACCAATCGCATCCAGACCGACAATACCTTCGCCGGCCGAGTCCAGCAGTAAGCGAAAGCGCCTCTCGCTGTTGCGCGCCTCGGTATTGGCGTGTTTGAGCTTAACTAAGGTGGCGTCAAGGCTGGCATTGGCGGACTTGAGGATGGCGCATTGTTTTTCCAGTTGCTCAGTGCGCTTGAATACCAGTTCCTCCAGGCGTTGCCGGTAATAGCTCAGTTCCTGCTCGGTTTCCTTGTCTTTGGTAATATCAACCAGGACACCCTGCAAAAACAAACTATCGCCAGCTTCATTCCGCACCACATTGGCTTCGTCCAGAAACCAGCGATGGTGTCCGTCGTGATTGCGTAATCGGTATTCGCATCGCAAAGGCGCATGATGTTCATAGGTATAGGCGTAGGCTTCCACGGTCACGGCCAGATCGTCCGGATGCACCTGCTTAAGCAAACCTTGCGGATCATCAAGCCAATCTTGCTGGGTATAGCCCAATTGAGAAATTTGCGGGCTGACATATAACAGCTTTACCGGCGTTTCCAGCGATGCGATATAGGTGATGACCGGCATTTGTTCTACCAAGCTCCGGTACTTAGCTTCCGCCTCACGCAATTGCTCCAGGGCTTCGGTCTTCTCCGCAAGCATTTGTTGTTCATGCTGCATTCGGCAAACTTCAGTGGGCGATTCGGCGCCAGCTTTGCTAGTGCAGTCTTCAGCTTGGTCCGCGACAAAGGCCGCATCATCCGATGATATCTGCATCAGGATGGACACATTAGCCTGTTTGACCGTTTCCGCTTGATTGGCGATGTAGCCGGCGTCCGGCATATCCGGCGATTGCCGGTCCCAGCGCGCTAGTTCGGGCTGACGGTCTTCAGCGAGTTTGAGACCGTGATGACTGGGTTCTTCCTCGCAAAATACCGAATCGTGATCTTGAAACGCCGCTAAGGAATGTTTGTTAGCCATCCGATTGGCAGGATCGTAGTCCATAACTAGTAAGCAGCTATTGGCTCTGGCTGATGCAGTGTTCATAAAATCGCCCCCCTATCGGTGACTGGGTTTCAATAGCCGGAGTGACCAGACAAAATCACGGGGCGATTTTTCAGCGCCGATAGACTTTATCAGCCAAACGCGTAGCGCTTCCTGAGATCTTTGACATGTCCATAAGACGTTATTGCAGTAATAGGTTTGGACAGCGGCGACAGATTAGCGCTAATAGCCACTAGCCGAGCAAACTCGTTTTTGATGACCTGGTAACACTCGCAACTTTGCGCTTCCAGGCCGGCGCGCTCCAGTACGCTGATATGCCCACGGCAATACCGAATCACCCCGGCTTGCTGTAATTTCCCGGCAGCCTCGGTGATACCTTCGCGGCGTACGCCCAACAGGGTGGCGATGGATTGTTGCGTTATCGCTATCTCGCTCCCACTCTGCCGGTCCAGGATCATCAACAGCCAGCGCGAGAATTGTTGATCAATTGAATGGTGCCGGTTGCAGGCGGCTATCTGCGTCATATGCGTAATCAATGCCTGAGTATAGCGGAGTAACATGCCGTGTAACGCGCCGCTACGCTGTCCGCCTATCCGTTCAATTTCCTCCTCAAATAGACTCCTGCGCAAACGATAGGCATAGCCCGGTATGACCACGACAGCTTGATGCGGCATGGATTCCCCACCCATGAACAGCGAAATGCCCAGCATGCCTTCGTTGCCGATCAAGGCCAGTTCGCTGGAGGCGCCATTCTCAGTAAAGTAAAGCTTGGCTATCACGCCGGTAACGGGAAAATAGACATAACGCAGTGATTCATCCGGTTCACAGAGCACATCGCCACAACGCATTTCAACCCGTTCCAGTAGTTTTGAAACGTGCGCGTAATTGGCTTCGGGCAGCATGGCGAGTAGCTGGTTTTGTCTTGGCTGGTCCATTTCACTCATCAGTTATTTCCGGATTGTTTGGCGAGGGCTGCATCAGGTATTCATATTGCTGAAACGGTAAATCCATACCAACATGGCGCGTTTTAACACAGCGGCTATCCGGTAAAAATACGTACTGCTACTTAGGCGGAAATCTGATTATTCACCTTGCCCGCAGATTCCCTATACTCGCCAAGCCTTAAACACTGCGGAGCGAATTCGCTGAAAGTTGCAAATGGGCAAAAGCGACCGAGCATTGAAGATAAGTTTGACAGGGTCAATTTTTCGCCAGCATACTTCTGCGCGAACTGGGGCAAGAAGCCAAGTCCATGCATAGATCATCACAAACTAAGGCTGGCTATTTCGGCTATGGCCGGATAAAAACCCGGTTGCTAACGCCCTCTGTTGCCGAAACAGGGCTTACCGGCTAACCACCCGCACAATACTGCTTGAGTAACACCCATCGAAGATAAGCCCGAAGCGGTCTCAATGCTATCCCAACTGGAAGATGACTCATGACTGACGAGCGTTACAAGTCTGCAAACACTGCAAGTCCTTTTCGACCAGAAGTGGAGAACATACACCCAAACTCAAAAAAAACCTCCTGTTCCCTGGACGCTCCAGAGACAATCTTGCATGAACTGCAAGTGCGTCAGATTGAATTAGAGACCCAAAATCAATCGCTGCTTCAGGCCCAACATACACTTCAGCAGTCGCGAGACCGCTTCCAGCATCTTTACGATTTCGCCCCGCTCGCCTACCTCACACTCAGCCCGGACCATATAATATCCGCCATAAACTTTACAGCCACCACGTTGCTGGCTGTTGAGTGCCAAAACGTAATTGGCCGTGATTTTTCCGACTTGATTGCCGATCAGAGCCGCGATTTTTGGCAAAGGCGTTTATTACAGATTCAGCAAAGCAGCGAAAATCAATCTTGCGAATTGCAAATGCTGCGTGGCGATAACACTGCATTTCCTGCCAGACTCGACTGCCTAATGGTCACCGATCCCGCCGACCAGCCGGAACTGCGCATTACCCTCACCGACCTCACTCGACAAACACAAGCAGAATCATCGGTGCAGGCGCAAAGCCCGACGCTGTGCGCGGCACTTATACAATCGGCGCGGGATGCAATCGTCTGCATCGACGCAAAATACCGTATCGTATTATTCAATCCCGCAGCCGGTAACCTGTTCGGCTGCCGCGCGGATCAAGCCATTGGCGACGCTATCGAACACTTTATTCCGGCTGGTTTTCCGGCCATTTATTCAGCGCCGAAATCGGGAGACGCTAGCGATCATCAGGCGAACGAACTTCGCACAGTGACCGGCGTGCGCGCTAGCGGCGAAGAATTTCCGATGGAAGCCGTCATTTCCGAGATAGACACTGGCGGGCAAACCTTGTATTCCCTCATTCTGCGCGATGCGGACGGGCGCTGCCTCCTGCAAGCCGGACGTCATTTGCAGGATCAACTGTCCAAAGTGGCGGCTTCCGTACCCGGCGTTATTTGTTCGTTCCGTTTGGCTGCGGATGGTTCAGCCAGCATGCCTTATGCCAGTCAGGCGCTTGAATCCCTGTACGGACTGGCTCCCGAAGCGGTGGCCGAGGACTTTAGTCCGGTATTTGCCAGAGTTCATCCCGACGACATCAAACTTATCAACGAAACCATCAGCGAATCGGCGCGCAGCCTTGAACCCTGGCGCGACACCTTCCGCTACCAACATCCCAGTAAAGGCGAAATCTGGATAGAAGGGCATTCCATGCCGATGCGGGAACAGGGCGGCAGCATTTTATGGCATGGCTATCTTCAAGATATTACCGCGCGAAAACAGGCTGAATCGGTATACCGCGATCAGGATAGGGAACTGCAACTGATCATGGATGCCACGCCAGCGCTGATCGCCTATTTGGATGTCGATTTTCGCTATGTGCGCGTGAATGCGACTTACGAACGCTGGTTCGGCATCTCTCCGGAACAGGTTATCGGCCGCACCGTGCCGGATATTCTGGGTGTCGCGGCGTGGGACATCGTCCGCCCGTATCTGGAACGGGCATTAGCAGGCGAGCAGGTGGGCTTTGATCAACAAATTCCCTATGGCAACGGCAAACCCCGCTGGGTGCATGCGACCTATATTCCTAATGCTGATGAAACAGGACGGCGGAAAGGTATTGTGGTGCATGTGATCGACATCGAAGAGCGCAAACAGTCCGAGCAGAAAATTGCCTTATTGAACCAACGCTTGCAGCGCCGCGTGGAGGAAATGCAGGTTATTTACAACACGGTACCCATTGGACTCGCCATCGCCGGCGATAAAAGCGGGCAACATATCCGCGGAAATCGGGCTAATGAGCAAATGTTAGGCTTACCCCCTACCTCGGAACTATCGCTGTCCAGCGGGAACCCGCCGGCCATCACGGTATTACAAAACGGCTATCCGTTGGCCGTCGAGGATCTGCCGATCCAGCGTGCTTGCCGGGGAGAAGTGGTGACCGACGAGACTCTGGATATAGTCCGCCCGGACGGCAAAGTCATTACCGTGGTGTCTAATGCATCGCCATTGCTGGACGATAAGGGTCAACCGCGCGGGGCCGTTGGGGCATTTTTGGACATTACTCCGCTGAAAGTAGCTGATGACGCCCTGCGCCGCAGCGAGGCTTTCATACGCTGTATTCTGAATTCACTGCCCGCGCATGTGGCAGTGCTGGATGATAGCGGCTTGGTGACTACAGTCAACGCGCCTTGGGATTGCTTTGCTATGGAGAACGGCGGTTCGTCCAGTCAATTGTCGGAAGGCGCCAATTACCTTGAGGTTTGCCGTCGTTCGTCGGCGGCAGGCGACCGGGACGCGCAGAAGGCTTTGACCGGTCTTGAAAGCCTGATAGCGGGGCATCAGCCGGAATTTATGATGGAATATCCGTGTCGGACCGCGCTTGGCGAGCTATGGTTTATGATGCATGCCAAACGTATTACCCAAGGTTTCAAGGGCATGATTATTACCCATGTAGACATTACCGAACTGAAGCGCACCCACGCGGAATTGCGGCATACCGAGACCCGTTTGGCGCTGATCATCGACGAAGTGAACGCCGGTTATTGGGACTGGGACTTAGTGTCACAAACCTTATTTCTCTCGCCGGAATGGAAACGGCAAATCGGTTTTGAAGACCATGAGATGCTGAACCGCTGGGAGGAATGGGAATCTCGATTGCATCCGGATGATCGGGCATGGGTGTTGGCAAGCACCGAAGACTATCTCGCCGGCCATCAGTCGGCTTACGAACTGGAATTCCGCTTGCGGCACAAGAATGGCTCGTATCGCTGGATCCATGCGCGCGGCAGCTTATTGCACGACAAAAATAACCGGCCTTATCGACTGCTGGGCATCAATTTCGACATCACCGACTACAAATTGACCCGGGAATTGAGCGAACGCCGAAATCGGATGGAGCAATCCTTTCGAGTATCGCTGGCGACACAGACGATAGCGGCGATTGCCCACGAACTTAACCAACCCCTGGCCGCCATTTCCTCGTATGCCGATGTGGCGTTGCGCCTATACCAATCAGAAAAACCGGATGCGCAAAAACTCAAGCACGTGTTGGAAGCCTGCGTGCAACAAGCTCAGCGTGCCGGCGAAGTCATACGGCAGCTATTCAGCCATTTGAATAAAACCGAGACCGTCGGCGAACGGGTCGATATTAATTTTTTAGTGACAGAAGCCTGCGCATTTGTAAAAAACGACAGAACCTTAGACACGTTTAACATAGAACTGGACCTTGCTGTCGACTTACCGCAGACGACGGTCAATGCACTGCAAATTCAAAAGGTGCTGGTCAATCTGATCAGCAATGGTCTGGAAGCGATGCAGGAACACGGCAAGCTGTCCGAGGTATTGCGCGTAACCACCGGCCGATACGCCGACGATCCTGATATGGCAATAGTTTGTGTTTGTGACAGCGGTAAAGGCTTGGCGGATGCCATTGCCCTGAAAACCCTGTTTCAACCTTTTTACTCGACTAAACCCGCGGGCCTGGGAATGGGCTTGGCCATCAGCCGCGCCTTGATTCAAGCCCATGGCGGCAATATGTGGGCGGAGCGGAATGTCGGCGACGGTCTGAGTCTGTTCTTTACCTTACCGTTTGCAAAATGAATACTCAGCCCTGCGTATTCGTGGTGGACGACGATGATGCGGTCCGCGATAGTCTGGGTTTGGTATTTGAAACCGCGGGCCTCGCGTATCAAACATTTGCCACCGCCGAATGCTTTCTGGAACGCTATTGCCCGGACCAGCCCGGCTGTCTGGTGCTGGACGTCAACATGCCTGGACTGGATGGTCACGAGCTGCAAGCCGAACTGATCCGCCGCCAGATCCACCTCCCCATTATTTTCCTGACCGCCTATGGCGACATACCGATGACGGTGCGCGCGATGAAGGCGGGAGCTGTTGATTTTCTCACCAAGCCGGTCAGTACCGATCTGTTGCTCGACAGGGTACAGGCAGCGCTACAGATTGAAATCAACACTCACGCAGAGGCCATAAAAGGACAAGCGCAGTGTAATCGGCTAAGCGGTCTGACTTCACGTGAACTGGAGATTATGGGGATGGTGGTGGCCGGTCTAACCAACAAAGAAATAGCCCGGCGCTTGGGCATTAGTCACCGTACCGTTGAAATCCACCGCGCCAAAGTGATGGAGAAAACCGGCGCGACGAATCTGCTGGAACTCGCCCGGATCTATGAGGCCTGCCGACTGTGAGTGCATCTATCCCGTTAGTCAGGCCCTTCACTATCCTTGTTTCCACGCCGGCGGAGCCCAATAGCTATCGATGGCCCCAAATGCACACTATTAATAGACCTGATGAATATTACTAATTTAACAAATCCTGTTTTTTGGCTTAACGTATGCCAACGTCAAGTAAAACCCCATATACAAGACTCGTTAGCAATACCAAATCCGAAAATAGGTGTAACGATGACAAGAGAAAAACTTACTACTGCTCAAAAAAACCTGCTGAATAAATGCCCCAAGGAGTGGGCTGTCGTGCCGGTTGGGTCCACTAATAAAACATTGATTGCGCTGATGAAAAAAGGCTTGGTTGATTCGCGGCTATTAATTAACACATTGTTCCCGGAGCTCTCCAGATGCGAATGGCGCATAGCTCCATAGCCGCCAAAACAGCAAAGGCTTTGCCATAAAAAAGCTGTTGCAGACCTACCTTATTCGGTGGAATAAGGCATAGCCAACAATTTCTCCCGGGTTTCCATCAGCAATGTCAAAGCCGTTTTGCAGGTTATGCATCGGTGTAGTGGCCTTTCGTCGGACCAACAACTTATTACAAAACAAAAAACCGCAGTGCAATAGCAACCGAATTTTTAGCTCGACACCCAAATTGTTGACTATGGACGATCAACTGCTGCGTTTACCGGGAACTTTGTCCAGTAATATGACATCGGAGAATTAAGTTTGATTGAGCATTTTGGCGAGTGCATTTAAAATCCCGACCTAAATACTCAGATTTTCTTGGGAAGTTTATTATTTTGGTCGAATGTTATTTAGGAACTATTTTTTCAACATCAATTCGCCGGTTGTCCTCTACAGCATTCGTGTATGCGGCGGCATAGGTCAGTGGTAGCCACTATGATGACTAGCGATGATTCGGCGCGCCGCCGAGGGGCGCGCCGTCAGCAAGAACGCCGGACTAATCCGTTCGCCTTCAACTCCGCAGAGTGGATCGCATTTGTGCAACAGCAATATGTGCTGTGGCCAAAACAAGACCGACGGGTATTAGATCGCCGGCGCGCCGAGCGCCGCGAGATTGATCGTCGCGCTGGAATGCGCGACGCGGAGCGGGAAATCCTGTTTCAACGCACCCGCTGGTTTTCGGCTGAGCATATCCTCAACGACGAAGAAAAGCTGATGATTCAGGCTTTATTTGCGGAAGAAGACTAGCCTGACACGGGCCGCATCAGCGCAGCACGATGTCCGCCGGATGCCTGACCTGCAAGGCAAAACGCTGTTTCGAGCGCCTCACCCAGCCCCTAACTTCCACGTCTTTGCCTACATAGGTTTCCAGCGGCGGAAACAACCCCGCCGATATTGGCTCCACGCTAATGGACACCGTATCGGAGAATTGCAGATAACTGTGTTTGGCGGTCTTTTTGACCCCGCGAATACGGCCGGTCACGCGCTTCCAGCCCTGATAATTATTTTCATCGAGCAGCTCCGCAGCCAGCGGCGCATAGGCCTCTTCACCCCAAATCCCCAGCCCGGCTTGCTCGGCACTGCGCTGAGCCGCAAGCAAGGTGTCGAGATATTTGAAGTTCGGCGGGTAAATATTCACCGTCGCCAAACCGCGTTTCACCAGCTCCAGATTGATATGCTCCTTGTCTTCGGTAAACACGTAGGCCAAGGTGCGCTGATATTTGTCCTGTTTTTCCACATCGCCTTGCAGGAATACCTTCCGCTGCTCCAACTTTTGCTTCAACCAGGCCTTAGCCTGCTCGCCGCCGGCTTCGGCTGACTTGTTACGACCGGCAACCTCCGGGGTATTGATCCCTAAAAAACGGACTTTCCGGCGGTCGCTTAGTAAGATAGTATCGCCATCGAACACCTTCTCTACCCGGTAATACGCGACGCCTGGATCGATGCTTACAACTTCGGCGTTTTCATTGCCATGATCAGCATAATGGCGGCGACCTTGCTGATCGGTCCATTGATAGACTTCGGCGTTCAGTAAAGCCGGCAATAACGCTAACAGCCAAAGACAGTGTTTAGTGCTTTTCATCATTTTTTTCGATCACCATGACTAACCAACAAATTATCGCCGCCACTCAGGCTTGGCTAAAAACTTTTGTTATTGAATACAATATTTGCCCGTTTGCCCGCCGCGAGCAGGAAAAAGACAGTATTCGCTATCAAGTCGTGTCGAGCAACAGCATTGAGGATAGCCTGGAAGCGGTAATTGCCGAGTGCGTGCATCTCGATTCCGAACCCGACACCGAAACCACCTTGTTGATATTTAGCGAGGCGTTTGCCGACTTCGAGGATTTCCTGGATTTGCTGGCTATCGCCGAGCAATTGCTGATCGATCAAGGCTACGAAGGCATCTACCAATTGGCTAGTTTTCACCCGGACTATTGCTTTGCGCAAACGCCGACAAACGACCCCAGCAATTACACCAACCGCTCCCCTTACCCCATGCTGCATCTGATTCGCGAAGACAGCATCGAAAAAGCCGTCGCCAGTCATCCCGACCCGGAGGGTATTCCCGAGCGCAATATAGCGCTTACCCGCGAATTGGGCCTGGAAAAATTGCGGGCGATTGTAAATGCCTGCTACCAACAGTAGCGGAAACCTTTGCCCGTATGCGTTCGGTTTTCTCGTTTCAAAATTAGCAGCGTTCTGATAGCAAGGCAGCGTCGCAAAATAAGCCTGTCGAATTGTTCTTACGGTGGGATTGGATAAGGCCGTTCACTATGGAATTCGTCTCGCGCCAGTTTATGCGCGGCCATCTCATCACGGCTCAACTTGATTCCTTTGGGTATTAATAGCCATCCAATTCGCAGTAGACCGGAAGCCCCTTACCCCAGCTGGGACGATACAGGCAAATCGGCAAGCACTTCATGCCTCACAGAGGCTGAGCTTGCCTGAATCTCGGCAATTGACTGTCGCAAGGGCCTGTTGCAAGACCATGCGGCCCGAATTCATGACTAAAAAACCTCCTTGAAAATCAGGACCGTTCAATGAATAAGCCTACCCACTAGCCTATGCCGATTACGCGGCCATTTCGCCGGCTTTTTAGCAATTGCCGGATTTAGATGATAATTTATAGCCGGGAGTGACACATGAAACAACGTTTTCCAAGAATATCCGCTTTTGGTTTGGCAATCGCCGCGGGCTTGGTCGGTATCTTGGGATTTGCGGCGCTGATGGGTTTGAGTCTGCAGCAAGAGCGCGATAGCCACGTAGAACATGCGCGTATCGAGACGGCAAATATCGCTCTGGTTCTAGAGGGGCATGCACTGGCCACGATACAAAAAATCGATCTGATTCTGAAAGATCTTCAGGGGCATATTCGACCCGAAGACATGCGCAGCAGCCAGTTCGATAACGCCGTTGAGTACCATGCTATGCGAGCCTTGCTGAAGGAAAAGGCCAAGGATATTCAGCAAGCGGCGGTAATCGAGATCGGCGGAATCCAGATATTCAATGCCAACGGCGATTGTATCTACAGCTCCATCGACGCTCAGCCGGCCATCAAAGTCACCGACAAAGAAAGCTTTCAAATTCATAGGGATCATCGCCAGATTGGCTTACACATTTCCCCGCCGGAAATATCCCGTACCTTGGGCATCTGGCATATATCCCTAACCCGGCGCATCGATTTTCCCGACGGAGACTTTGCCGGATACGTTAACGTCATTGTGCAATTGAGTTCGTTCGAAAGTTTTTACGCGACGCTGAACCTTGGCGAGCACGGCGCGGTTTTACTCCGCGACGAACAGATGAGGCTTTGGGCTCGCCATCCGCACCTGGAAGCCAATCTAGGCAAAGCCATGCCTAACCACCCCCTGAACCAATACGTTGCCAAGGGTATGGCCCACGGTTCCTACTTACAGGCCAGCCCGGCCGATGGTGTCAAACGCCTCTATAGTTTTCGGCGGGTCGGCGATTATCCCTTGTACGTGTTGGCCGCCATCGCCGAACAGGATTATCTGGTCGAGTGGCGAAAACATTTGGTTTGGTACGGCACGGCCGGACTCGTCATCTTGATCGCTTCGTTAGTGTTGGCGTTGGTTGCGCGACACAGCCGTTTGACATGGCAGAACAACGAAAGAAATTACCGCTACATCATCGAGAATGCACCGGTCGGCATTTTTCAGAGAAATTTTGAAGGTCAGTTTAGCTTTCTGAATCTCACTTTGGCACGCCAATTGGAATGCGACTCCGTCGATACCTTTCTGCAACGTTATGTTCCGGCCGAGAAGCTGTGGGCAGATCTCAATCAATTGAAGTCCTTTTATCAGTTGCTGCAGACAGATAAAGAGGTACGCGACTTTGAAGCGCAAGCGGTGCTCATAACCGGGCAAACCAAATGGTTCTCGATGTCCGCCTACCTGGATGAAGAAAGCGGACAGATCAACGGTTTTACACTCGACATTACCGAACGCAAGCAAGTCGAAGAACAACTCAAAACATCGGAAGAGCGTCTGCGTTTGACGATGGATGTGGCACAAATCGGCGTTTTCGATTGGGATGTCAAAAAAGACAGTTTCGAGGTGTCACCGATTTATTTCACGATGCTGGGCTACCAGGCGAAACCCGGTCCGGGTGATCGTAACGAATGGCTGGAGCGGCTCCATCCGGACGACAGGGCCGACATCGCCGAAAAAATTGGTGCCGTACTGTCGAAACGGGCCAATGCCTACAGTTACGAAGCCAGGATGCGCCATGCCAACGGCACCTATCGCTGGATAAGTGTTAAAGCGTTCTGCGTGCAGCGAGGCGAAGACGACATGGTCACCCGCATCCTGGGCATACGCATGGACATCACCGACCGCAAACGCTACGAAGTCGAATTGGAGCACTACAAAAATCATCTCGAACACTTGGTAAATGAGCGCACGACGGCGTTGTTGGACGCCAGAAAACAAGCCGACAATGCCAACCTGGCCAAATCCGATTTCTTGGCGAACATGAGCCACGAAATACGTACCCCGATGAACGCCATCATCGGCCTGACGCAACTGGCGCTGGATACCGAGCTGAACCAGAAGCAACGCGATTACCTCGGCAAGGTATTGAATTCGTCGCGAGCCTTGCTGGGTATTCTCAATGACATTCTCGATTACTCGAAAATCGAAGCCGGGCGCATAGACATCGAGGCCATCGAATTCAACTTGGAAGAAATACTACGGGCGACGGCAGACTTGTTCTCCCTACGTGCCGATGAAAAAGGCCTCGAGCTGTTCATCGATATGGCGTTAGATGTGCCCGATCAGCTGCTGGGCGACCCGCTCCGCCTCAGCCAGATCATTAACAACCTGGTCGGCAACGCCATTAAATTCACGCAACATGGCGAAGTCCACCTTCGCGTCGAGGCACAGGAAAGGACGGACGATGCCATACGCCTGCGTTTTGCGGTGAGAGATACCGGCATCGGCATCACGGCCGAACAAGCCGGTCAGCTGTTTCAGCCTTTCGCACAGGCCGACGCCAGTATCACCCGCAAATTCGGCGGCACCGGCTTGGGGCTGACGATCTCGAAACGCCTGGTGGAATTGATGGCGGGCGAAATCACCCTGGAGAGCAAACCCGAATCCGGCAGTACCTTTGCCTTTACGGTTCGACTAGGCCTGCCGGCCGGCATTTCGTCAAGCGTGCAGACACCGGGCCGGCGTTTGCAGGATTTACACCCCATGCGTACCCTGGTAGTCGACGATCAGGAAACCTCGCTGACGATACTGCGCTCGATTTTGGAAGCGTGGCAGTTCGAGGTGGCGACGGCCCGGTCGGGCGAAACAGGTTTGCGCTTGTTCGCCGAAGCGGCGCGATGTGGCAAACCCTTCGAGCTGTTGTTATTGGATTGGAAAATGCCCGGCATGAACGGTCTGGAGCTGGCCGAGACCATAGCCGATAGCGAGCACAACAGCCGGCCGCCAATATCCATCATGATCACGGCTTATGAGCGCGAGGCACTAGCTAAGTCCGCCTGCAACATTCGGGTGGATGCGATCATCGCCAAGCCGGTCACTCCCTCCAGCCTGCTCAACACCCTGGTTCAACTGCAACGAAACGAAACCAGCCAGCCTGTTCCCGTCGCCGAAGTTTTCAACGCCACCAGAACCACGCTAGCAGGCATCCGTAGCGCTCGGATCTTACTAGTTGAGGATAATAAACTCAATCAACAGGTGGCACAGGAATTTCTCATTAAAGGCGGTTTGGAGGTCACGACTGCCAACAATGGCCTGGAGGCCTTGGATTGGCTGGAGAAATCCAATTTCGATGCGGTGTTGATGGACCTGCATATGCCGGTGCTGGATGGCCTGGAGGCCGCCCGCAGGATTCGCCAATCGGCGGCGTTAAAGGAATTACCCATCATCGCGATGACCGCGGCGGCGATGAATCAGGATAAAGAGGCCTGCTTAGCGGCCGGCATGAATGACCACATCGCCAAGCCTGTCGAACCGGAAGAACTTGCCAATGCGTTGGCGAGGTGGATCAAACCCAAATCCGCTGCGGCGCAACAGGAAAAAGCTGTCGAGATTTGCCCGGATACCGAGGCAATTGCCAAACTCGAGAGCAATCTGCCAGGCGTGGCGGTGCAAGCGGCTTTGGCCCGACTGGGAGGCAACATCGCCCTTTACCGGCGCCTATTGCTCGCGTTTGCCGAACAGCATCGGAACGCTGCAACGCTATTGCGCCAACGGCTTGCTGATGACAATTCGGAGCAACTGTTTTTCGTTGCTCACAGCCTGAAAGGCGAGGCCGGCAATTTAGGTTTCGGCGCGCTTCAATCCTCGGCCGACCGACTGTGCCGGATGCTCAAAAACGGTGAGGAGAGGAATTTGATGGCGCAAACGGAAGTACTTGCACAGGAATGCGAGGCTGCAATACTTCTACTAAGTCAGTCATTAGAAAATGCTGACGATAGACTGCTTGCCTCATCTATCAATTCAAAAGAACTGTTTAAAAATACCAACCTGATTCCCGAACTAAAGAAATTGCTTCGCCAGTTGAAAGCTAAGAATCTGGATGCCCGATATTCGGTCACCGATCTCGTCCGCAAGATAGGCGATCACGAACTAGCCTTGGAATTTGCGGAAATTGCGCAAGCGACACAAGAATTGCGCTACGATGCAGCGTTGATCGCATTAGAGAAACTCTTAGAACGAAATAGCTGGACAGACCATGAATAGCCAAGATAAACGACCAAAAATATTGATCGTAGACGACTCCTTAAATAATATCGAGGTGTTGAGCAACATCCTGGGCAAGGGATACAGCACGAGCTTTGCCAGCGATGGCGCCGAGGCTTTGGCGCTGATCGGCCGCGACGCGCCGGACCTGATATTGCTGGATGTCATGATGCCGGGTATCGACGGCTTCGAGGTTTGTAAGCGCCTTAAAGCCGACCCCGCGACTCGCGATATTCCGGTGATTTTTCTGACCAGCTTGGATAGCGCCGTGGACGAGGAGTGTGGCCTTTCGCTGGGCGCCGAGGATTTTATTCACAAACCGGCTTCCGCGCCGGTGGTGTTGGCCCGGGTCCATAATCATCTGGTCCTGGCCACCACCAGACGCGAGCTTAAACAGCATAACGAAAACCTTGAGCAATTAGTGGCCGAGCGCACGGAAGAGTTGTTCCGCAAAGATCGGCAGCTGATCGCCGCGCAAAGCTCCATCATCGCCGCTTTTTGTGCGTTGGCAGAAGTCAGGGACAACGAGACCGGCAACCATATACGCCGTACCCAACGATACGTGCAGCTGTTGGCCGAACGGTTGAGATCTAATGCCCGCTATAGTCTCTCCGATGGAGCCATCGAACTGTTGTTTAAATCCGCACCTCTGCACGACATCGGCAAGGTTGCCATTCCCGATGCGATACTGCTTAAGCCGGGAAAGTTGTCGCCGGATGAATGGAAGATTATGAAAACGCACTGCGAGGAGGGAAGGTCTGCCATCTTGTCGGCGGCACGGGATTTTGGCGACAGCGACTGGTCATTTTTGAATTACGCGGTGGAGATTGCTTATTGTCACCATGAAAGATGGGATGGCGCCGGTTATCCACAAGGGCTTTCGGGAGAGCAAATACCGCTGAGCGCCCGTTTGATGGCAATCGCCGACGTCTACGACGCTTTGATTAGCAAACGCGTTTATAAAGAAGCGTATCCCCACGAAGAAGCTGTGCGGCTGATCGCGAAAGGCCGGGGAACTCACTTTGATCCGGATATCACCGATGCCTTTTTGGCTATCGCCGAGGCATTCGATGAAACCGCTCAGCGCTACAAAGATGTCGGCGACGCCAAGCCTGCTATCGAAACCGAAGAACATTCACTATCAGCTAAATCCTGAAAGACCTAGCAAAGTTTATCTTGCCGGCACCACGAACGACCTGAACGATCAAGCCGGATTAATTCCGGCGCTCAAGTTTTTAGAACGGTTTCCAAGACTGGATCAAACACGTTGTTCCGCATTCACGCGGCAACAATGTGAGCTATCAACTGGTCTTTGCAATACTATTGATCTCGGTGGGCGGGATAGGCGGCGCCAAAGCGATGACCAAAGTACGCGCCGCATGGTCGATTGGGGTTTCGACCAAGATGCGCGAGAGGGTTTCAATTGCCGGTGGAAACCGCTATCGGCCGCTTGTTTAATGTATCGATTTCAATCGAACGGCATCGGCGCCGATGACGCCTTTAATTTTCTATTCAATTGGTTCGCTTTCCATACCTCATCCGAGGACAAAAAACTGGTTGGCTATATTGAAAGTAAAGCAGATGAATAACCCGCCCGGGCGATGTAAAACCCCGCTCTCGCGGGGCCTTAAAATTGAATGGCCTTAACTTTAAGAGTAGTAATCAAAGTCCTCTTTTTTCTCTATCTTGAAGCCCGGTTCCACATTGATTTCAATATCCTTGAGCTTGGTTTTTTCTGGTGCCGGCGTGGCGCGGACCTCCTCCATAAACTCCTTGAACCATTGGGCGTTGATCACGCCAGCCATGTCTTCGTCTTGCAATATATTTTGTTCGTCGGGCAAACTGCCAAAGTCCCTGGCTGTCTGTAACGCAGCCAAGCAGGCATCATTATCGCCGCGTAATGCATAAACGCAGGCCAAATTGTAAGCCGCGCTGCCTTTTTGAATACCACAGGCCTTCTCGAAAAAATCTTCCGCCAAATCGTAAAGGTCGGGCTTCGCCGCCTCGGAACTGATGCGGGCCAATTCCATAAAGGCGACGCCGCCATCGATCGCGGCTCCTAAATAGTTAGGCGAAATCAATAAGCAAAAAGAGAACTTGGAAATGGCGTCTTCGTAAATCTCAACCGCGGCTTTCGGTTCTTGAGTTCGGGCCTCGTGTAATAGCCCAAACCCCCAGTGATACAGCGCTTCGGAAACAATCAAATGGTCGGCAATGACATTAGCAAAGCCTTGATACGCACCCTTGTATAGTTGCTCGGCTTTGCTGCCTTCGCTTTTACGGGCCTGGGCAACTTGCTTGATCGCCGCGTCCAGGGTGGAACGCTTTTTAAATGAACTCAATAGCGACATTGATGAATCCTCACTTCTGTTTTATGAACCGGGTTACGATAAAATAGTCCGGCATACTACAACATCCCAACCGGAAAATGTTAATGAACGACTCACTCCCCGATCTGGAAAAAGCCAAGGTGAATTTGGAAACCTCGTCCATTCCCTGGGCCGAGTTGCAACGATTTTTCGCAGCCGGACTAGCAATCTCGGTCGCAGAGGAGCTAGATCTGGTCGAAGTGGCTTACCAGTTTTCGCGCGACAATAAAACTCAGGTCGCACAATGGCTGGATGCCGGCCTAATCGGTCATGTTTCGGATCGACAGGCCGGCGAATGGATCAGCGCCAACAGCTCGGTTTGGGCTGTTGTCGTCAGGCCTTGGGTGCTAGTTCAGGCAAGTATTTGCGCGCCAACCAATAGTCCGCGCTGACGAACCTGCCCCCGCCCAGGAAAAACAGCGCCAGCAACATCACGAAATAGGTGGCGGCAAACTCAATCCCGTTATTCAGTACGACCAAGGCCCCGTTCTCGGTCAGCCATTGATAGTCGCCCTGCGCCTGTAAAATTTCCTTGGCGCGCTCCAAGCGTTCTATCGCACCTATCGTGCGTTCGGTGGCAAAAATACCGCTACCGGCCGCAATGGCCAGCCAACCGTTTTGAATATGGGCACTGATGGCGGCCACCACCATGATCACCATCAACGGAACGGTAATCGGTCGAGTCGCAAAGCCGAACAATAAAAACAAGGCGCCGACAATTTCAAATAGCGCCACCAAAAATACCAACACATAAGGCGCCGGCAAACCCAAGCCCCATTCGACATTACCGAACCATTCGGCCGTGTCCGAAAAATTGGCGAATTTTTTGGTGCCAGCCATCCAAAACACCGGCGCCAAATAAAGCCGCAGAAACAGCGGCGCCAAAAAATCCACGCATTTAGCAGTATCGCAAATGCGTTTGGACAGCTGCATAATCCCCGGTAGTTTATCGATGGCCACCGCCATTAACGAAGCAAAAGACGTATTATTCATTTTCATTCCCCTCCCCCAATTTTTTATTATTTACCCGCTTTTATGAATATCAGCAGTTCGTGCATTTTTACAGACATTCCAGCTCAGTTGCCAATAGAATTATGCCAAACCTTGTTTAGCAAGCCTACTATTCGCATCGAGCGCATCGTTTCCAAGGGGCATTGCAGCCCGGAAAACGAGTGGTACGATCAAAATCAGGACGAGTGGGTGATGTTGTTACAAGGCGAAGCCAGGCTGACATTTGCTCAATCCGCACCTGTGGACCTGAAGCCGGGCGACTATCTGCTGATTCCGGCGCATTGTCGGCACCGGGTGGAATGGACCCATCCGGACATTGAATCTATATGGCTGGCTATCCATATTTTCGCGGAACCGGCTGCGGAATAAACGGGCGTTCGGCGGGAGACGACTGCCGTGCCCATGGCCGGGCACGACAAGTCAAACTGATTAGCGGGGCTTTGCTGTTTGCGGACGCGGTTTACGAGAATTTGGCGCGCGTTTAGCCGGCTCCCCTGGCCGGCCATTCTGTGGCCGTCTGGCCGCTGGCTTGTTCGGCTGGGCCGGCTTCGGCTGCGGCTTGCTATTGGTCACCGCCAATGACACGTTGGGATAGCCGGTATCATCGACTCGCGGAATCTGCCTTTTCAACAACTTCTCGATGGCAGCCAACAAATAGGCCTCTTCCGGATCGACCAGCGAAATGGCCTGCCCTTCGGCGCCAGCGCGGCCGGTGCGACCAATACGATGCACATAATCTTCCGCTACTTGCGGCAAATCGAAGTTCACCACATGCGGTAATTGGTCGATATCCAAACCGCGAGCGGCGATGTCGGTCGCAATTAATGCGGTAATCGAACCGTTTTTAAACTCTTCCAGTGCCCGTACCCGTGCACCCTGACTTTTGTCGCCATGCAAGGCCGCGCAACGGATTCCGTCTTTCATCAACTGTTTGGCTAAACGATCCGCGCCGT
Organism: Methylomonas sp. 2F7; assembly: GCF_057126975.1. NCBI lineage: Bacteria > Pseudomonadati > Pseudomonadota > Gammaproteobacteria > Methylococcales > Methylococcaceae > Methylomonas > Methylomonas sp. 2F7. The sequence continues at coordinate 928,352 of NZ_CP195203.1, read as the reverse complement.
GTTTGGTGCGGACAAACACTAACACCTGCTGCCAATGACCATTGCCGATCAGGTAGGACAGTAATTCGCGCTTGTATTCGCGGTTAATGCCATACACCAGCTGCGAGACGGTATCCGCGGCGGCATTACGTTTTGCAACAGCGATTTCAACTGGATCGGTGAGGATTTGTTCGGCCAGCGCGCTGATTTCCGGGGCATAGGTCGCCGAAAACAGTAGGTTCTGACGTTTACTCGGCAACAAGGCGATGATTCGACGAATATCGCGGATAAAGCCCATGTCCAACATCCGGTCGGCTTCGTCGAGTACGAAATGTTCAACCTTGGATAAATCCAGATGCTGTTGCTGAATCAAATCCAGCAAACGGCCGGGCGTAGCGACCACAATATCGGTGCCGCGTTGTATCTTTTGAATCTGCGGATTAATACTGACGCCGCCGTATATTGCTTCCGCAAAAAACGGTAAATGCTTGCCGTAGGTTCTGACGCTTTCATAAACCTGCATCGCCAACTCGCGGGTCGGCGTTAAGATCAATACCCGAACCGGCCGCGGCTTTTGCGGAACCGGCTGTCCTTGCAATAGCTGTAGCAAAGGCAAGGTAAATCCGGCAGTTTTACCGGTACCGGTTTGCGCGCCGGCCAGCACATCGCGGCCTTGTAAAATGACCGGAATGGCCTGCGCCTGTATCGGCGTCGGGGTTTCATAGCCTTGCTCGGCAACCGCCTTAAGTAGTTGCTCGGACAAACCCAATTCTGAAAATAACATGAAAAAGCCTTATTTTATACCCGTAATTAACGGGTGTATGAATAGAAAAGATATGGCATGATGAACACACCTAAAGTAGCAAAAATTAACTTTGCACCTACAATAAATCCTCGATAGCGTAACCGCGATTCTTCAGCAGGGGTCAAAACAAATGAGTTTCGAAAAACGAATTCACCGTAGAGTAAAACCTAGAGGCCTGCAGGCAGGCATTATTTTCCACAGCAAAACCGCCCGGGAAATTTCGCTGAATGCGGAAATTCTGGACATCAGCTATAGCGGCATCCGAGTTAAACTTCAAGACCCCATCAGTCCCGATGTTGCCGGCAAAGTTAAAATCACCATGGTATTGCCTGAATCGGGAACGCCGTTCAGTGTACACGGCATTCTGAAACATCAACATGTCGACTCGGAATGCGGCTTACACTACGTAGACCACGTCGAGGGTTCTATCGACGACCTGATGTTTGAATGCATCGAACTTGACGACACCACGGTGTTGATCAAAACCGTTTAAACAACACCACGGCTAAAGCCCCCTATCGTCCAGAGCTAGCTGGTAATAACAAATCGCACCGCGTCCAGCCGCAACTGAGTTTCCTGTATGCTTTCGTGCGAGAGCATGGTCATTTCCTTGAGTTGCTCTATTTCCTGCTCCTTGATGCCGGGGTTGATCTTTTTCAGCCGTACCAAACGCTTGATTTCGCCGGTTAAGGTCGCAATCATCAGGTTGCTGCTTTCTGCTACCAATTTCTGCATCTGCGCGCTCGCCAACTGCTCCGCGACTTTGATCATGTCCTGAATATGCTGGCGTTGACTGTTCAAAAATTGGCTGATTTGCGCCTTATCGAAGCTATCGCCGGTCTCAATCAAGCTGTCGTGGCTGATAACAAGCGTTAGATCTTTTTTATGTTGATCGACTAACACGCGTAGCGGCGTGTGCGGTAAAAACCGGCCGATTTGTAATTCGGCGGGCGCGCTGCATTCCGCAACAAACAATAGCTCCAGCAGGAATTGGCCGGCTTTCAGTTGCGGATGCTTGACCACACTCACTGCGGCATTGCCGGTCTCGCTGGACAACACTAAATCCATGGCCGACAACACCATCGGATGCTCGGCGGTGAGAAATTGCATGTCTTCCCTGGCCAACGCGATGTCACGATTGACGGTTACCGTCAAACCGTCGTCTTGCAACATCGGGAAATGGGCGATGCGCAGATTTTCGCTGGGCCACAGGATATGGCAATCGCGCGAATGATCTTCGACATCGACACCATAACAATCGAACATCGCTTCCATAAACGGCCATAAACTACCGTCGCGTTCGCCGGCCGTGATCTCGTCCACCAGACGCGCGGCTTCTTGCGGGCGGCAAGAATTTAGCTCCAACAGCAAATCGCGGCCTTTATGCAATTCCTCTTCAACCTGACTGTTCAAGGCCTTGGTATTGGCGATCAATGCTTCTACTGCCGCCGCATCGCGGCTGAGCAACGCGCTGTCACGAGCATCGCCGAGCAACTTCAAGACTTGCGCGGCACCTGAACAATTATGCCGGAATGCGTCCAGACCCTCGTCGTACCAGCGGAATAACACGTGCTGGGCACTATCGAGCAAATAAGGGATATGAATTTGAATGACATGCTTCTGGCCTATCCTATCCAGACGACCGATGCGTTGTTGCAACAAATCCGGATTTTCCGGCAGATCGAACAAAAACAGATGACGCACGAATTGAAAGTTGCGGCCTTCGCTACCGATCTCCGAACAAATCAATACTTGCGCCCGGCTCTCTTCGTCTGCAAAAAACGCCGCCGCCCGATCCCGCTCGACGATACTCATGCCTTCATGAAACACCGCTGCGGTATGGCCGACATGCTGCCGCAATAATTGCTCGAGCTGGATTGCGGTTTCAGCGCGTTTGCAGATTAACAGGGCTTTTTCATCGCCCAGGGCTTTCAACTGCCCAACCAGCCAATGCAGATAAGGGCTGTTGGCTAAATCCGCCGTGTCTTCACCTTGCAGCGGATAAGCATGGCGTTGCCGATCCGGAAAGCCCTGCACGGTTTGCCGAGAGTTTCTGAACAAAATCCGCCCGGTGCCATGATGATCGAGCAACAACTTGATCAATTCTTCCCGAGCATTGGCTTGGCTGTCGTTAACCTGTTGCAGCAGTTTGTCGACATTGTCCTGTCTTAATAAGTTTTTCAATTGCTCCTGCTGTTCGGCATCCAGCGCTGCGCCGGAAATCAGCAAATTGGCCAGTCTGGCTACCGGTTCAAACTGGCTTTCTTCGCGCAAGAACTGCTCAAACCGATAGAAACGGTCGGGATCGAGCAAGCGCAAACGCGCAAAATGACTTTCCTTACCCAATTGCTCCGGCGTAGCGGTCAATAAAATCAGACCCGGAGACCCAAAGGCTAATTGCTCGACAAATAGATAGTCGGCGCTAGGTGCATCTTCGCTCCATTCCAGATGATGGGCTTCGTCGACCACCACCAATTCCCAGCCGGCATCCAAGGCTTGTTGCTGGCGATGCGGAGAATCGGCAAAAAAACGCTGACTGCACAGCACCAACTGCTCGCTGAGAAACGGGTTCTCGTCGGGACAGGCAAAGCAGCGGCTTTCGTCGAAAATGCTGAAGCGCAGATTGAAGCGGCGCAGCATCTCCACCAACCATTGATGCAACAGGCTTTCCGGCACCAAAATCAACACCCGCTTGCTTAAACCGTTGATCAAGCGATGTTGAATGATCAAACCTGCTTCTATGGTTTTCCCCAGCCCCACTTCATCGGCCAGCATGATGCGCGGCAAGGCGCGGCTGGCGGCTTGATGGGCAATATAGAGCTGATGCGGAATCAGTGACGCTCGCGCGCCCTGTAGACCTTTGGTAGCCGCTTGCTGATGCTGTTGCTGACGCCGCCAGGTTTCATAGCGCAATAGGAACCAGGCCGTCGGGTCGAATTGGCCGGTAAATAACCGGTCTTGCGGTTTGTTAAATTGAATATGATGGTTAAGCTCCATCTCGTCGATTTGCTGCAACTGACCGTCTTCATCGATACCGATGTAGGTCAACAAACCATTGTGCTGCTGCACCTGCTGCACGCTAATCTTCGCGTAATCCGCCGATTCGATCACATCGCCTTCGTTGAACTGCACCCGGGTCAAAGGCGCGTTATCTCTGGCGTAAACCCGCCGGTCGCCGGTCGCTAAAAACAATACGGTGACACGGTTAAATTCAGCATCCATCACCATACCTAAACCCAATTCGGATTCGGTATTACTAATCCAGCGTTGGCCGGGAATAAACTCATTCATGTTTTACTTCTTGGAAATTTAATTCGACTTTAAAAGCGCCGCGTAAAGCAGCCGGGATGATATGAAAAGCGGATTAATTCATGATTAATTTGTCGAGGAAAAAGAATCGAGAATTTCAGCAACGCTTGAAAACATGGTTAAATTTAGCAGAACACTCATATTTTCTATGCGCTAAAACTCATCATTATCAGGAACAACATGGCCAAGCCGATCACACCGTTATTAGCCGCCGATATTTTGATCGAATTGATCGATCATCCACAGCGCCCTTTCGTGTTGATAGAGCGGAAATACCCACCCTACGGCTGGGCGGTACCCGGCGGCTTTGTCGATGTCGGCGAAACGCTTGAGCACGCGGCCATCCGCGAAGCCAAAGAAGAAACCAGCCTGGATGTGGAACTAACCGTACTGCTGGGCCTTTACTCCAATCCGCAACGCGACCCGCGCAATCACACCGTCACCGCAGTCTATCTGGCGCAAGCCCATGGCACGCCGATGGCGGCGGACGATGCGAAAAACTACGGACTGTTCAATTTTGACAATCTACCAAGCCTGCTGGCTTTCGATCATGCTCAGGTTATTGCGGATTACCGGCATTATAAACTGACTGGCGAGGTAACGCCTCTACGAATATAAGTCTTAGCTGATTCACTGGTCTGTAGGCTGGGTTTGGGGCGGCTTAGCCTTTCAAACCCAGTACATCCTGCATATCGAACAGCCCCAACGGTTTGTCCGCCAACCAAGCCGCGGCTCTTACCGCACCGTTGGCGAAGGTCATACGGCTGGTGGCTTTGTGGGTAATTTCCACCCGTTCGCCTTCGTCGGCAAACATCACGGTGTGCTCGCCGACAATATCACCAGCCCTAATCGTGGAAAAGCCGATGGTTTTGCGGTCGCGGGCGCCGGTATCGCCTTCACGACCATAGATGGCGCAGTCTTTCAAATCGCGTCCCAACGCAGCAGCGACGACCTCGCCCATCCGCAACGCGGTACCGGACGGCGCATCGACTTTGTGCCTGTGATGCGCCTCAATCACTTCGATGTCAGTGTAATCGCCCATCACCTTGGCGGTCATCTCCAGCAACTTTAAAGACAGATTGACACCGACACTGAAATTTGGCGCGATGACTATTGCGACATCCTTGGCAGCCTCGGCAATCGCGGCTTTTTGCGCATCGCTGTAACCGGTAGTGCCGATTACTACTTTCTTGCCAGCTTGCCGACAGATTTCTATGTAATCCATCGACGCGTCGGGTCGGGTAAAGTCGATCAATACATCAAATCTATCCGTAAGCGCTGCCAAATCGTCACTGACTTGAATGCCGGCCGCCGCCACACCGGCCAGTTCGCCGGCATCCTTGCCGATTGCCAAACTATCCGGACGGGATACCGCTACCGTTAACTCGGCGTTTTCAGCCGCCAGCGCAGCTTTCAGCAAACATAAACCCATGCGCCCGGAAGCACCCACTACCGCAATCCGCACCATGGTTTATCCCGTCAACTTGTCGAAGAAGTTTTTCACACCATCCATCCAGCCATGCTCTTGCGGACTGTGGTGTTTGCCGCCGCCGGATAATGATTCGCCCAACTTCTCGATCATGGCCTTTTGATCTTTGGTCAGATGCACCGGTGTTTCCAGTTGCACCTTGCACAACAGGTCGCCGACCGCGCCGCCCCTGACCGGTTTCACGCCTTTACCGCGCAAACGGAACATGCGTCCGGTTTGGGTTTCCGGCGGAATTTTCAACATCACCTTGCCGTCGAGCGTAGGTACTTCCAACTCGCCACCCAAACAGGCCATCGGGAAACTGATTGGCACTTCGCAGTAAAGATTCGCACCATCGCGGGTGAAGATCGGATGATCCTTGACCTGCACCTGTACATACAAGTCCCCCGCTGGCCCGCCGTTCGCACCGGCTTCGCCCTCTCCAGCCAAACGAATCCGGTCACCGGTATCGACACCGGCCGGGACTTTGACGTTTAAAGTCTTGGTTTCCTGCACGCGGCCTTGGCCGTAACATTTCGGGCAAGGATCCTTGATTTGCTTGCCGGTACCCCGACAAGTCGGACAGGTTTGTTGCACCGAAAAAAAGCCCTGTTGCATCCTGACTTGGCCGTGACCATGACAGGTATTACAGGTGACCGGGCTGCTGCCTTTTTTAGCGCCGCTGCCGTTACACTCAACGCAAGCCACCAATACCGGCACTTTGACGGTCGCTTCAGTACCGCCCACCGCTTCTTCCAGGGTCAGTTCAAGGTTGTAGCGCAAATCGGCACCGCGTTGCACGCTGCTGCGCTGCTGCCGACCGCCACCGAAAATATCCCCAAACACGTCGCCGAAGATATCGCTAAAATTCTCCGCCCCGCTAAATCCACCTCGACCGCCGCCCATCGACGAATCGACACCGGCATGCCCAAATTGATCGTAAGCCGCACGCTTTTTGGGGTCGGACAAAATCTCGTATGCTTCCTTAACCAGCTTGAATTTCTTCTCCGCCTCTTCCGGATTGTCCTTATTTCTGTCGGGATGAAATTTCATCGCCATCTTGCGATAGCTCTTCTTGATCTCGGCTTCGCTCGCGTTGCGATCCAGTTCCAGCAGTTTGTAAAAATCTTCTTTTGCGGCCATTTAAATGTCTTAGGTATTATTATTCAGTGTGGATATATTCAGTTATAACCGGCCCAACCAATAATCGGGCCTTCTTTTTTTATGTGAAACCGCCAAAACTTGTACGCCGGCGTGATCATCCCTAAAGATAATTCGATAAGGAAACTTAAGCAGGGAAACCGCCCGGATGTTAGGTTTTTGCTCAACTCGACAACGTCCCGGCATATTGGCAAGGCTAATCATAAAACTCTCAAACTCCGCCAAATAAGCAGCACCTAAACCCGGCTGCCTTGATTCGTAAAATGCGATAATTTCTAAATGTTCATGCTGAGCGCCGGGGTGAAATCGATAATTCATTTCAACAATAACCGCGCTTTAGCGCTGACTTCCTCCGCAGAAATTAATTCGACCAAACCTTGATCTATTTCATCGGCGCGTCGTTGAGCTTCATCCAGCCAAGCTTCACGCAATTCAGCATCTGAGAGGTTTTCTAAGCTTAACAATAAATTATGAGCCAGTTTGGCGCGTTCCGCCGCAGGAAGATGAAGCGCTTCGCTTTCGATTGTCGAGGTATCCATAAATGCCACCGTTTAAATTCAAGAAATCAGTATGGACCAACGTCATAAAACCCATCGTTCGCGACCCACATTATCAGAAAGGTATGCGATGTGCACCCTACCTGACTTAAGAAGAAATTAGTTCCATAGCTATTTTAATTGCAACCGACTTAATCACATCAAAAGTCATCGAGCTAGACTTATTCAATATTGTTGACTTAGTTTTTTCCCAAATATTATTATTTCTTATCGAATCAAGAAAATCGTGACCAGTCCATGTAAGTCGGTGTATATCAAAGTGACAATGCGAAGAGCCTAAATACGGAAGTATTTCAGCATCAATTAACTCGGCTTCCTTTAAAAGCTGTACGTGATAGGCAATTATTTCAGATTCAGTTCCATCAAAATCTGATGCACGCAACGTCTTGCCGGCTACTAATCCCTCGGTTTTAAGTAAAATGTTTCTGATTATTTCCCAATCTCTTTTCATAATATTCTAACCATGAGGATGCTAAGCAAGTAGAATAGGTAAATCAATCTTACCCAAGCCTGTAAGGTGCAAACCGCTATGGCTTCAGAAACATTTTACTTAAATACGCCATCTATAAACTTGTAAATGGCGGACAGCTTTCGCCATCCGCCTTGTATTTACATCTGTTACTTCTTATCGTCCTTAACTTCTTCAAATTCCGCATCGACCACATTGTGATCATGCTCCGCGGCAGCTTCCGCAGCGCCTGCGGCATGTCCGGCCTCAGCACCGCCTTCCGCGCCTTTCTGGGCATAAACGCGCTCGGCTAATTTGCCGGACAGTTCGGTCAAGGCATGGGTTTTCGCTTCAATCGCATCTTTATCGTCAGACTTAATCACCGCCTGCAGATCTTTGATCGCCGATTCGATAGCCGATTTTTCGTCGCCGCCGACTTGGTCGCCCAATTCCTTCAGGGATTTTTCGGTGGCGTGGATCATGCCTTCCGCCGAGTTACGCGCCGAAACTAATTCTTTCAGTTTCCGGTCTTCGTCGGCATGTAATTCGGCATCTCTCACCATGCGTTCGACTTCTTCATCCGACAAACCACTGGAGGCTTTAATCACGATGGACTGTTTCTTGCCGGTGGCTTTGTCTTTGGCCGATACGTTCAAGATACCGTTGGCGTCGATGTCGAACGACACTTCGATTTGCGGGATGCCGCGCGGCGCTGGCGGAATGTCCTGCAAGTCAAAACGACCCAAAGATTTATTACCCGCAGCAACTTCCCGCTCACCTTGCAACACGTGCACGGTGACCGCAGTTTGGTTGTCGTCCGCAGTCGAGAAGGTTTGCGAGGCATTGGTCGGGATCGTAGTGTTTTTCTCGATCAATTTGGTCATCACGCCGCCCAGGGTTTCGATACCCAAAGACAGTGGCGTAACGTCCAGCAACAATACGTCTTTGACGTCGCCGCCCAATACGCCGGCTTGAATTGCCGCACCCAGAGCTACCGCTTCATCGGGGTTAACGTCTTTGCGTGGCTCTTTACCAAACAACTCTTTAACGAAGGCTTGCACTTTCGGCATCCGGGTTTGACCGCCGACCAAGATCACGTCGTTGATTTTAGATGTCGAAATACCGGCATCTTTAATCGCTTGCAAGCAAGGGCCTTTGGTTCTTTCGATCAGCTCGTCCACCAGCGATTCCAGTTTGGCGCGGGTCAGTTTCACATTCAAATGTTTCGGACCGGAGGCATCTGCGGTGATGTAAGGCAGATTGATGTCGGTTTGTTCGGCTGATGACAATTCGATTTTGGCTTTTTCCGCTGCTTCTTTCAGACGTTGCAGCGCCAATGGATCGTTGTGCAGATCGATGCCGCTGTCGCGTTTAAATTCGCCAGCCAGGAAATCGATGATCCGCAAGTCAAAGTCTTCACCGCCCAGGAAAGTATCGCCATTGGTGGCCAATACTTCGAATTGGTGCTCGCCTTCGATTTCGGCAATTTCGATGATGGAAATATCGAAAGTACCACCGCCCAAATCGTAAACCGCGATGGTAGTGTCGCCTTTCGGTTTGTCCATACCAAACGCTAACGCGGCAGCGGTCGGCTCGTTGATGATCCGTTTCACATCCAGACCGGCAATCCGTCCGGCGTCTTTAGTCGCTTGACGTTGAGAGTCGTTAAAGTACGCAGGCACGGTGATAACCGCTTCGGTCACTTCTTCGCCCAAAAACGCTTCCGCGTCTTTTTTCAGCTTCATCAGCACCCGTGATGATACTTCTGGCGGCGCCATTTTTTTACCGTGACATTCCACCCAAGCGTCACCGTTGTTGGCTTCCATAATTTTATAAGGCACCATTTTGATGTCTTTTTGTACCGCGTCTTCTTTAAAACGGCGGCCGATCAAGCGTTTGATCGCGAACAAAGTATTCTCAGGGTTGGTCACCGCCTGACGTTTAGCCGATTGACCGACCAATACTTCGTTGTCGCCGGTGAAAGCGATAATGGAAGGCGTGGTGCGCGCGCCTTCGCTGTTTTCGATAACCCGCGCGGTGCCGTTTTCCAGAACTGCTACGCAGGAGTTAGTGGTTCCTAAATCGATGCCGATCATTTTGCCCATTGATATTCTCCAGACTTGATTTGGTAATAAATTAAAAAGTTGTTAGCGATATGCGGTTGATCGTCTTAATTTCAAGCCTGCTCATCGATTTTTGCGCTATCGGCTGGTTTATCGTCGGCTTTGGCCACCACCACCATGGCAGGGCGCAATAAACGGCCGTTCAATACATAACCTTTTTGGAAGACGTTTAACACGGTATTGGGTTGGGCGGTGGCGCTGGGTTGCATCACCATGGCCTGGTGCAATTCCGGATTGAACACTTGACCGATGGGGTCGACGGTTTCGATATTAAACTTGGCAAATACCGACTCGAATTGTTTGATGGTCAATTCGCTGCCTTCGCGCAATTTCACTATTTCCGGGCTATCGCCGGTCGCCGCTTGCAGGCCTAATTCCAGACTATCCAAAACACTCAGCAATTCTTTCGCAAATTTCGCCAGACCGTATTTGCGTTCGTCGTCCAAGTCTTTTTGCACGCGTTTTTTTAAATTTTCCATCTCGGCCATGGTGCGGATGGCTTTATCCAGATTGGCCGCAGCCTGTTGCTGGGCTTGCTCCAGTTGTTCCTGCAAGGCTTCCACAGTGACTGCGGCGCCGGCGCCAGACGCTTCGGTTGGCTGTTCGTCCGCGTCGATTGGCTTGGTTTGTTCCAAGACTTCGGCGATCAAATCGCTATCCGATTGTGGTTCGTGGCTAGATTGCTGATGACTCATTACTTACTCCATGGTTCTAAATTTTTTTGTTGGCCTAACGATAGGGCCATTTATTTCGGATTCAAGGCCGCGCCCAATAATTTTGCCGTCACATCCACGAACGGAATCACTTTTTCGTAAGCCATGCGGGTCGGTCCGATCACACCCAACACCCCAACCACTTCGTCATTCACTGAATAAGGCGCCGTCACCAGGCTACAATGATCGAATGCGCTATAGCCGGATTCTTCTCCAATAAATATCTGCACACCTTCGGCCTGTAGACACTGATCCAATAAATGAATGACGCCACGCTTTTGGCTAAAAGCTTCGAACAACTGCTTAAGACGCTCCATGTCCGACAACTCGGAAAAACCCATTAGATTGGTTTCGCCGCTTAATACATAATCGTCGTTGGGCTGTTCGCTGAAGGTAAGCTGTGCCATGTTCACCGCGTCCATCATGCCTTGATTGACCTGCCGCTGATCGTGTTCCATCTCCCGCACGATCAAATCGCGAATTTTCGCCAAGCTGCGGCCGGAATAAACCGAATTCAAATAGTTGGCAGCCTGTTGTAATTCCGCAGGACTGAATTGCTTGTGGGTATGAATAATTTTGTTGTGCACTTCCTGGTCGTCGGTGACGAAAATCACCAACACCCGGGTATTGGACATCGGTAGAAATTCGATGTGCCGCAAGGTGACGCTTTCTCTGCGCGGCAAAGTCACCACGCCGGCCATCCGCGTCACGTCCGACAGCAATTTAGAGGCCTTGCTCAACACGTCGCTAGCCTTATCCGCCTCTCCTTTCAAGCCATGTTGCAGTTGATCCAATTCGCTGGATGCCAAAGGCTTGACGGTTAACAAACTGTCGACGAATAAACGATAGCCGCTCACGGTCGGTACTCGGCCGGCGGAAGTGTGCGGGGAATGGATCAAGCCCATCTCTTCCAGATCCGCCATCACATTGCGAATACTGGCCGGACTAAGCTTTAGCTGCGGATCTTTAGACAACAATCGCGAACCAACAGGCTGGCCGTCCTGGATATACCGCTCAACCAAGGTTTTCAATAAATACAGCGATCTTTCGTTTAAATCTTGTCCGCCAGCCACGTCATCCCCCAAATTCCGTTAGCACTCGATATTGGTGAGTGCCAGACAGCAAAGCTATCAGCTGGGTCCAGCATTGTCAACGGCTTGAACAGGTTATCAATAAACTAAGCATAGCCTGCACATTCAAGGGCTGGGATTGAATCTCCGAAACACCAATCTTATCAAGAACTGATAGACGGGCAGTTTTTCCGGAACTGCAATTTTTAGACGCATCCTCGATATTGTCCAACAACGGGCAATAAAAAACCCTGCAAGCCTTGCGACTTGCAGGGTTTTGATTCGATCTAGCGTTTGGTTATCCGGACTGTATAACGGGAACGCAAACTGACAATAAACCGCTACTGCCAGTGATCTCAAGCGCCCATTTGGGAGAAAGACAACACATAGTAGCTGTAATAGACAACGACAAAAAACAACAATACATTCAATAACTTTTCCACTCTACTGTATTGCTCTTGTTGATATTTTTTACCATTTTTTATTCTCATTTTGTCCTCCTGTCGCATGAGCATCCAAAAATTCAAAGCCGGTTAATTAATTGGCGGTAGCTGATTAACGACTCATACTGTTGCCGATCCAAGCGCCCGCGGCGGCACCGATGCCGGCTCCCAACGGATCGCCCTTACTCATCTCGTAACCCGCTACACTACCTAACGCGCCGCCTACCAAGCCCTGAGTGGATCGTTGGTCGTTACTGTTGTAGCGCGGTGCAGGCGTCGGTGCCGGGACGTATTGCACAACCCGCTCCGGTACATACACCCGCTCGACCTCGACGTACCGGTCATGGTGGTGATGTTTGTGATGACCTCGTCCATGCCCATCAGCCATTGCTAACGGCGAAACCAACAGACTAATTACAACGACACTTGCCACTCTAAACATAAATCCCCTTTATCGAGAATAATTCATCTATGAGTTGATTCTAGAGCGCAATGTTTAAGTCTTGATTAGGAAAAGATTAAGAACAGATGAAGACAGCAAAGCCAACGCTGACATCGCCAATTTTTGTGAACTGTGCACGCTAAGCGAGCGCTGGAGCCGCCAATAGCCTTGCTTCCGAATACTCGGCAGCGTGCGAATATCCGGAAACTGACAATCAATAAAGCTAAAAGCTGTAAGAAATTTCCCCATAAACCGTGCGGCCGGCTTGTTGGTAAAACGCCGAATACTCCCTATCCAACAAGTTATTCACCGAAAACGACAAGTCGATATTCTTCGTGGCCTGATACGCGATGCGGGTATCAACCAGAAAATACGGGTCGTAGCTACCCGGCACATTAGTGTATTGGTCCAGGTTCTGATCGTTGAAGTACGGCTGACTGACATAGCGGCCAATGATGCCACCGCTCCATTTGTCATATTTAACGTCCAGTGCGCCGCTAAACATGGTTTCCGGCAATTGCACCATTTGCTTACCGACGATTAACGGATTGGCGGTGTTTTCGGTGATGATCGAATCGTTCAGCGTGTACGTGCCGTTGAAGTGCAGCCAATCCCAATACAGTTTCTGCCGCAACTTAACTTCCACGCCTTCCACCTCGGCCTTGCCGGCGTTCTGCCTTTCGGTGAGGGTTTGCAGCAATCCGGGGATCGGAATTCCGCTTTTGGCGTAGATCAGATCGCTGATGTAATGATGAAAATAGCTGGCTGCTATAGTGGTGCCCTCGATAGGCTTAGCCTCGCCGCCCACTTCCCAGGAATGCATGGTTTCCGGTTCCAAGTTCGGATTGGGTTCGGTCAGTACCGTTGATGTTTGCGTGTTGCCGTACAACTCGAAATTGGTGGGCGGACGAAATGCCCAACCAGTGGACGCAAACAGCTTGTAGCCGTCGACTGGCAACCAAGTCAGGCTAAACTTGGGATTAAACTGTCCAACCGAGCGTTCCTGATAGCTGCGGTTCACTGCGGGACTGGTACTTTGATTCAAACCCGAGGTCGACCAATCGTCATAACGCACCCCTAAATGCGCGATCAGATTGCTCATGATCCACAGTTCATCCTGCAAATAGGCCGAATAGATACTGGACTCACCGCTACCAAAAGCGGTACGACTGGTGATCGAGTCCCAGTTACGCCAGTTCCCTAGCGCATAGCGCGATTGGCCTTCCAGCTCGGCGTGCGTGGCGCCAAAGCCCACGGTCAGGAAATTGCGCTGCGCCCAAAGAAAAGGAAAACGCAATGCCACATTGCCGTCAATCCGGTTGCTGGGCGTCACCGTCAACTGACCGGTGCCGCCGCTTAGCGAATCCGAGGTAACGTTGGCGAACGGCGAGTAAGTCTCGTGTTGCATGTATTGGAAGTCGATATTCAACTTCACATCATGACCAAAATCGTGCTTCAGATGCGTGAAATAACGCCGCGTGTCTTCGATTGACGGCAAGGAATGCAGGAATAATTGTTCGTAGACGTTGTAACGGCGACCGTCGATATTAATATTGTTGCTGGGATTGCCGACATTACCGATACCTATCGCCAGTGGACTGCCGTTGCTACGGGTCAAATAACTGTTATAGCTACCGGTATCGCTAGTTTCGCTGCGGCTCCAACTCATGCCGCTGTCGATTTGGGTGTTGGGCGTCAGATCATAATACAGATGCAGCGACGCGTTATTTTGCTCCCAGGGGCGCCTGCCCTTGTCGCCGATCAGATACACCGGGGCGCCCTGGTTGTTGATGGTCGGCGTTGCGCCTAACACCGGCACCGACGCACCGTTGGTGGCCGTGGTGCTGCGCGCGACCGTGACATAATCCGAGACCGCCCAATTGTCGCTATCCATATGGTTAAAGGTTAATGAAATCCCTAAACCGTTTTCGAAGCGGTCCCGATAACGGCCCTTGATGCCCCATTGATCTACCGCCGCGCCGCCAGCACCAAACGACAAGCGGCCCTCGCGTTTGGTCGGCACCTTGGAGATCACATTCAATACCCCGCCCATCGCCCCGCTGCCGTACAAAGCCGAGAACGGTCCCGGCACGTACTCCACTTGCTGGGCGTCGTCCATGTTCAGGATATTCCAATCGACGTTGCCGTTGCTGCCAGTATTGACCGGCAGACCATCGATTAAATACAAGGAGCGGTTAGTGCCGCTGACACCGTGAAAACTTGAAGACGCCACGCTGGATCCAGGAAAGTTAGTACCGTAAGCACTCCCGCGCAAATACACCCCCGGCACGTCTTTCAACGCATCGCCGATACGTTGGGTCAGGCGGTTTTCAGTATTATCGGTGGTGATGATACTGACATTGGCCGGGGCCATCGCCGCGCTCATTTCCGAGCGGGTAGCGGTCACCACGGTTGCACCCAACGTGTCATCGTCGCCGGCCGATTTGTCGGTCTTCACGGTTTCGGCTGACCCCGCCGCGGCTTGATCGTTTTCTTCCGCCAGGATTTGAGTGCTGTAGGCCAAATTGCTCAAGGCCAACAGCGTTATTAAAGATAAACGAGACAAAGTACTCCTCCTGTAATCAACCGCCAAACGAGATGGCTGCTTATGGTTTGTTGGATATATTTTTAATTTTTCTTACATCAAGCGCGGACCAGCCCTCGAATTTCGTCTATCAAGGCGCCACGCCGTTATTCATATAGGGCCTAAGTCGGCCCCTAAATCCCCTGTAGCCGTCATCCCCGCGAAAGCGGGGATCCAGACTTCCGACTTTCCTGGGTTACCGCCTTGGCTGGAACGACGAAACCAAAGTTTTTCTAGTCGACCTCTAGGTTTTTTGCTTGTGTTGCTCCCAACTGCCGCGCAGATAACCGGCAACAAATAACAGCAAGATCGCGAAACTCAACCACCAACTTTGCGCCGAACTCAACGGTTGCTGTTGCTCGGCGCTGTCGCTGGCGGCTTTTTTCTCTTCCATCTCATAGCCTTCCAAAGGCTTGGCGACGTCCGGCGCGGCTTGCGCTTGAGCCTGCGGTTGCTGAGCAGGTGGCGACTGTTGAGATTGAGTGGGCTGCAGTGGCGTTTGAGCCGCTGCCGGTGGCTGGGCTTGCGCGCCCGGTGCGGCAGCCTTGGTGGCTTTGGCTGCATCCTGCTGTTCGGCCAGTTTGGTGATTTCCGGGCTGCTGCAAGTGTCCTTGTTGCAAGCTACGCCGGCTTTGGCAATGACTTCCTTGTTAACTTGTTCCAGCTTGGCTTTCACCGCCGGATCGGCTTTCCAGTAGCCTTTGTTGATCGCTACCAACATCCGATCCACCATCGCTTGGTAGGCCAGCAGGTTGTCGGCCTGTTCGAACTTTTTCTGGATATCCAGCTGGTATTTGTCCTCGACATAGGTCTCGTACATCGCTTGCCATTTTTCGGCACCGACCGCTTCCGGCACCGTCACCTGCCAGCCCCACAGGTTTTCGGCTACCATATTGATGAAGCGCGCACCGGAGTAACCTTCCTTCAACATGGATTCAATCCATTTCGGGTTCAGGTAGCGGGTTTGCATTTCCCGGCCTTGATAACGCTCCAAGGTTTCGGTTTTAGCGGCAGTGGGATCAGACAAATCGGCGACCAACACTTCTGGCGTTTTTCCATTCACCTGCCTTGCCGCCATTGCGGTGCCGCCCAGATATTGGAAGAAGTCGTCACCGTCCAGCGTGGCGTAGACGTTGCTGGAGCGGCTGTGAATCACCGCGTCGGTATCCTTTAACGACATTTTGAATAAGTCCACCGCCAGCGTCGCGTCCTGGCTGGCTGCTTCCCCCCAATGGCCGCGGCCGTAGACATGATGCATGCGGTTGAAGAACACGTCGGCCAGTTGCTTTTCGTCGGTCCAGGTGTTGGACAGCGGAATCGCCCGATCCAAATTGGTGCCGTAGGCACCGGACGGCACGCTAAACAAGCGGGCCGAAGCCATGTCCAACGCTTCCTCAGCTTTCATTCCGCGCTTGACCAATTCGGCCTGGGTTTCCTGGATATGCCGGCGCAACGGGTTGTCCGGCTCGTCTTGTTCTTGAGCCTTGGTTTCGGCCTGATCCAACAGCTTGATGACTGAGGCGAACAAATCCCGATACAAACCAGACGGAATGATGGTGACATCGACACGCGGCCGCCCCAATTGCTCGCGAGCAATCATGTCCACACCCTGAATACGCCCCCGTTCGTCCCAATGCGGCTTCACGCCCAACAGATGCATGATTTGCGCTTCCATCACGCCTTCGTGGCGCGAGCTTTCCACGCCCCACAAATTGAATACCAGCCGCTCCGGATAGTGGCCGTGCTGCTTTTTGAAATCGGCGACCACTTGCTCCGCCAGTCGTGCGCCTTCGTTATAAACCGACTCGCTGGGAATCCGCGACGGATCGAAACCGTACAAATCCTTGCCGGTCGGCAACGCGTCCGGGTTACGCAACGGGTCGCCGCCGCTGCCGGCTGCGATATAGCGGCCGGCCAGCGCATCCATCAGCGCGTCCATTTCGGCGTTGACGCTGTCGGCTATGATGTTGGCCATGGCCTGGATTTTCTGCTTGCGGGCCTCACCTTTCAGCTTGGTGTCGCGCGAGACGATGGCTTCGGCAAAACGCAAGCGGGTTGCTTCGTCCGGCGCCTTGCCAAAGGTATGCAAGCCCATCGGCACTTTTTTCTCGCGGATTTCCTTCAAATAATGTTCCAGCTCTTCCAGCTGGTCGCCGGTTTCGGCGCGTTGCATTTTCAGGTCTTTCAGCAGCCCGGCCTTGCCGGCGATCTGGTTGATCTCATCCAGCCTGATCTTTGCCAGCTGTTCGCTTTTTTGCGCGGCGACGTTGTAGTCGTCCAGTAAACCCGCCAGCTTAGCCAGTTCCGGATTCAGATCGGCTTTGTCCAACGGCGGCGTCATATGCGAAATAATCGTCGCCATCGCTCGGCGCTTGGCCTGCAAGGCTTCACCCACGTCGTCCATGATGTAGGGGTAAATCTGCGGCACGTCGGCCATCAAAATCTCGCCTGGATCGGCGGCGGTGAAGCCGACTTCCTTACCTGACAGCCATTCGTGCGTGGCATGCGTGCCCAAATGGATCATCGCGTGTGCGCCAAAGCCTTTTTGCAGCCATAAGTAGAACGCGACGTATTGGTGGTGTGGCGGCATGGTCACGTCGTGGTAGAGTTTCTTGATGTCCTGCTCCCAGCCGCGAGACGGTTGCGGAGCCAGCAGCAGATTGCCGTATTGCAGCGCCGGTAGGATCAAAAAGCGCTTGCCCTTGGCGTCGGTCCAGGCGCCGATCTTGCTGTCTTCCGGTTTGCCCCACGACTTCAGCATCGCCGCCTTGAAGGTTTCCGGCAAGGTGTCGAACCATTTTTGGTAGTCTTCGATCGGCAGCAACACCGCGCGGCCGCTGGCGGCGGCTTCGGCAATCGCGCCGGGCTCCCAGTTGCCTAGGTTGATGCCGTGATTTTTGACAGCGGCTTTCAACGCTTCGCCATCTTGCGGCGCATTGCCCAATTGATACCCTTCCTTACGCAGTCTCTCCAAGATTTGCAGCAACGATTCCGGCAACACGTTCAAATAGGAGGCGCCGATGTTCTCCTTGCCCGGCGGGTAGTTGTAGTACATCAAGGCGACTTTTTTGTCGGCGTTGCCGGTACTGCGCAATTTCACCCACTTGTCCAGGCGGTCGGCGTAGCGGGCGATGCGTTCCGGGATTGGGGTTTCGCGGACGAAATCCTGACCAGTGGTTTTGTCGTGCACGCTTTCCTTGCTGGCGACCACGGTCGGGGCGATTTCGCCGGCGAATTCCGGTAGCGCCACCTGCCAAGCCCGCTCCATCACGTCCAGACCGGTGACGGACTCGGTCCATTGCGTCTGGCTTTGGCTATTCAAGGCAATGCCGTTTAACACCGGCACCCCCAAACGCGTCAGCGTCGGTACGGTTTTGTCCGGGCTGGCGCCGATCTTCAAGGCTAGCGCGGCGATGGCTTCGACCCGGGATTTGCCGTCGGCATTGATCAGCATTTTTTCCAGAGTTTTGTCGTAGGGGTAGCCGAACACCGGCAGTACGTTGTAGCCTTTGGCCTCCAGATTTTCGGCCAAAGTTTTTACCGTATCGGTTTGCCCGGACAAAGCCGAGGAGCGATAGAACAAAATGGCTATCCACGGTTGGCCTGCTTTGAAACCCGCGTAAGCTTTTTGGTAGCTATCAAAATCGGCGAACAATTGCTTGCTGCGCACGTCGAAGGCGCCGATTTCCGGCTGGGCTTGCGGCGGCGCGATGTCGGCCTGGACGTTTTTGAATTTGGCCAAGGCCAGCCGGATCATGTTGGCGGCATTGTCGGCGCCGCCCGCCGACATATAGGCTTGCAGGGCTTTGTCCAGTTGCAGCCCGTAATCGGCGAAATCGGCGTCGTAACTCAAACCGACCGCATACAGCTTGCCACCGTTAGCGGCGATCTGTTTAAAGACGTCGCCGCCTTCGCGCAGAATGCCGCGGCCGGTGATTTGCGCCAACACTAAGTTAGATTTTTGCAATTCAGCGTTATCGGCTTGCGCGAGTTTAGAGCTGGAATAGACGCGGATCGACACGCCTTTTAACAGCGGATCGTTTTGGAGTTTGGCGGTCGCTTCGACGGCAGTTTGTGAATCCAAATCGCCGAGAATCAGGCTCAAATTCAGTGTCGCCGACTCGGCAAACACCCGCCCCGACAGCAACATTAAGCCAAGCGCCAACAGATAGGCCCACATTTTATTCCGGTACATAAACCACCTTACCGTCGTTCAAGCGATAGGCGGTACCCAAGCGTTCGCCGGAACCGCTGAGTTTACGGTCGGTAACTTTGGATACTTTGATTTGCGAGCCTTTCTTGCTGACGATTTCCATGGTGCCATCGGCATTTTCCTTGGTCATCGTCACGGTCGATTCCGGGTTCATGAGATCCAGCATGTTGTAGGCCATAAACAAGGCAACCATCATGCTGACGATGAATACCACGCTGGCATCGAACAGATTGGCGACGCCGGCAATCGGGTCTTCCAGCGGTTCGCTATTGCGATGCAAACTAGAGCGTCTCAGATAGCGCATGGCCGTCCTCCTCGATTGCCAAGTCTTGCGCATCCAATACCCGACTGGCGGCCAGTTCGGCCAGATGGCGCATCGCCGCAAAATCGGCACGCAGCCATTGTTCGCGTACCAATGCCACCAGATAGGTAATCACGCCGCAACCTAAACCGGTCACGGTGGCGGTAAACGCGGTGACCATGCTGCCGGCCATGCTGGGAATATTGCCTTGCGCCAAGGCGGCCAGGGAAATACCCATCGGAATCAAAGTGCCCATCAAGCCCAGCGCCGGCCCCAATTTAATAACAAAGCGAACTTGATCGAGCTTGATTAATTGCCGATGTTCGTGGGTTTGCAGCAGCAACTCCAATTCCACGTCCAGCGGCGCGGCATTGGCGCGTTGCTGGCGCCCCAGCGCGACGGCCAGATCGAGATTGAACAAGCGCACGGTGCGCGAGCCGGCCTTGCGTCGTTCCAGCCATTCCTGCGCCAAACGACCGCAGACATAGACCGAATAAGCGGCCAGCAAAGTGACGATCAGCAATACCGGCAGGTAGAGCGACGACGAGATCATGTACAGAATTTGTTCTAGCATATGGGTGAGTTCCACGGCCTTCCTCCTCTATAAAATTGTTGTTGTTTTATTAAAAAATCTTTTTTACTCAGACGCTTACCTGAAAACCCATCACCGCGTTACCCAAACGACAGGCAATAGCAATCCGTGGCCCGGATGAACCATTTTTTTGGATCAGGATTGAATCAGGCCAGTTTAGGTGGCCTTGAGGCAGCAACTGCGGGCTTGGATCCCGCCATTCGGTTGTATTTACAGCATGGTTCGCTCCACCAACCAGAACGCGCCCATCAAGCTGACGGCAATCGAACCGGCTTTTAGAAACTTCTCGGCAGTCTCGACTTTATTATTCAGCCACCAGATCATCGGCAACACGATAGCGGCGACGGCGATTTGCCCGGTTTCTATGCCTAAATTAAACGACAACAAAGGCAGCAAGATGCCGGTATCACCGGAAGAAATGTCCATTTCCTGCAAGACTCCGGCAAAACCGAAACCGTGAATCAAACCAAAGCCAAAGGTCAGCCAGTGCCGACCCTTGGGATGGTCGCCACGGATGATGTTCTCCACACCCACATAAATAATCGTCGCGGCGATGAACGGCTCGACGAAACTGCTGGGCAGCTCGATCAAGTTAAGTCCGGCGCAGGCCAGCGTGATGGAGTGGGCTATCGTGAAGAAAGTGATGATTTTCAAAGCAGGCCAAAAGCTGTGAGTGACCGCCAACAGCGCAAACAAAAACAGCAAATGGTCGTAACCGGTGACTATATGCTCGATGCCCAGCTTAAAAAAATCGCCAAACGCCGCAAACGGAGCTTGGGGGGACTCCCCCGCCGCGTTGGCGATGGGTAAACTGATTTGATCGTCGTGTTTGCCCAGCATTTTCTCGGTAAGCGCTTTGCCGTTGGCATCCCTGACCGTCAAATACTGCTGATGGCCGTCGGGCAGCAAAGCCAAAAACTTCGACTGTAGCAACAAAGCTGTTTGCACATGCGCCGCATAGTGCAGTTCCACCCGCGCATTATTTTGATCGTCGAAACTGACCTGCCTAGGTTCGCTAGGCTGAACATCCCGGCTATCGACACTGACGCGCAGTTGCGCGGCCAGCAGTTTGGCAATCGCTGGCTTGGCCGCTTCACGCTCAGCATCGGTCACCTCCGCGTCCAAATCGCTATCCATCGGCGCGAAGGCTTCGATGTCTTGCAAGGCAAAGGTCACCTTGGCATCGATTTGCGCGGGTTTAATCGTCACATCCAGCGAGCTCAGGCCCGGCGGATGCGCGCAAACCCAAGCCGATTGGCACATCAACAATGCCGCCATCAGCCATCTACCATTTTTAAAGGTGCGAAATATCATCAGGCTGTCCTTAGAAATTGACCGTGATGGTGCCGCGTACCATGCGCGGCTCTACAGGATGTTTCATTAGGCCTGCCCCGGCGACGCCGTTCGGATAGTTATATTCGTAGTTGTAGGCAATATCGTTGCTTTGCGAACCCAGGATATTGAAGATATCGATCTCGAACTTGTATTGCTTTTGCTTATAGCCCGCGCCCAGGTTAACGATATTGGTATCGCCGGCCCAAACATTGCCCGATTCATCCAAGGGTACGCTGCCGAAATGCCGAAACCGCAAGGTGCCGAACAGGCCGTTGGGCGCTTCGATCAGGGCGCCGGCACTGATCACCCGGCCCACCGAATTAGGGATGAACTTATTGGTGGCGCCGTCCGGGGCTTTATTAAATTGCGCCGTGGTCAACGCATAGTCGGCGTCCAGCGTCAGCCATTCAGTGGGTTTGTAATAGTTGGTAAACTCGATACCGTAACGTTGCGATTTACCATTCACTTCGGTAGTACCGGCATCGCCGACGAACACCAACTCTTCGCTGGATTGCAGCCACCACAAGGCAAAGGTACTGTTCAAACCGGGGATGATATTCGTGCGGGCGCCAACCTCGCCGCCGCGCGACCACGCCGCCGGACGAATCCGTGGACTAACCGCATTGCCGTCCGGGTCCAAATCGGTGCCGGTCACTGGATGTACTTGCAGCGTGGTGCCGCGCGCATCGTTGGAGTGATAGCCGTAACCGATATTCGCGAAGTATTCGGTGTTGTACCAGGGGCCGACCACCAGACTCAGCTTCGGACTGATCATGGCCTTGCCACGACTGCCGGAGTTGGCAGCATTGGTCTCGGCTGTGCCGCTGCCGCTAGCCAAAACCTCAACCTCATTATTGATGAAATCGCCGCGCAAACCGGCGATGGTGCGGACTTTATCGTGCCAGTGGGTGGTGTTTTTGAAATAGGTGCCCACGGTGGTCACGCCGACATTGCTCTTGCTGACAGTGTTGACGATTTGCCGAGCTTCGGTTTCGTACAAACCTAAATCCATGATCTGGTCGTTGCGAAATTGCAGGCCGATGCTGTTGTCCATTTCAAAACCGAACAGCTTGTTGTAGCGGGTATGCTCGAAATGACCGCCGGTTTGTACTCGGCGCTCGGTTTGCAAAATCTGGTCGCCACCGGCGCCGCGGGTAAAGCCGCTGAAATTGGAGAATAAATTCAAATCGGTATAGACCGCGTAGATATTCGCGTCGTTTTTCCAGTTGCCGCCCTGGTTCCAAAAGCTGGCCGAGGCGCTATAGCGGTTGGTCTCGCCGCCGTCGGTTGGGTCCATGCTGCCGTACAAACCGATGGCGCCGCTATCAATCGCGGCTTGCGGGATCTGGTTGGTGGCAGTCCAGCTGTTGGTATAGGCTTTGCCGTTGATTGCCATGCCCCAATCGCCGCGATCCAGCGTGTAGCGCAATTGGCCGTTAAATTTCTTCGAATCTTCCGGCACTTCCCAAACGCCGTCGTACAGATTGAATTCACCGGCATAGAGCAAATCGCCGTCGCCAATTTTATGGGAATTGGCCACCAGCGTTCGGTAGTAATCAAACGAACCGGCGGTAAATTTGGCGATACCTTGATCCAGCCTGTCCATACTGAACATTTTGGCGTAACCGGCCGCCGAGAAGTCCCCCACTTCCGCGTAATACGGGCCCTTGCCGTATTCGACTTTTTTCACCAGCTCCGGAATGATGCTGTTGATGTCCATATAACCTTGGCCGTGGGCGTGGGTAGTCATGTTCATCGGAATACCGTCGACGTAGGTCGTAAAATCGGTACCGTGGTCCAGGTTAAAGCCGCGCAGGAAGTATTGGTTGGCCTTGCCGGAGCCGCTATGCTGGGTGGCGACGGCACCCGGCACCACTTCGACCAATTCGCCGTTACGCGAGAACGGCCGGTATTCGAATTGCTTCTGGCTGACTTCGCCTTGCGAAGCCGACGGTGCAATACCGATCAAATTCTTGCCGCGGCCGTCTTCTTCCACTTCCACCGCGCCCAGCTCTTCCGTGTTATCGGCTTTGGCCTTCACCTTGGCTTTAGCCGGTTTGTCGGCAGTATCGGTAGCTTCGGACTGCGCCTGTTGTTCCGGCTGCTCTGTGCCGGGTGCAGCCTGGAGCGTCGCGCAGCTTAGGCCCAAAATGATTTCCAGGGCGACAATCAAAGGTTTCTTTTTCATCATTGCGGTATACGGATTCATTTCAGCTCCTTTACTGACCGTTAACAGGTGTTAGCGCACAAAAGACATGGGCACAGCGGACGTGGGTTAGGGTGTGCATTGCTTTCCTCATAAGTTGAATATGTGGTTGATTGTTATTGTTATGTTTGGAACGGGAAACACTCGGTCGAGCGGTTTTACTGACATTGCAAACGGCAAGCTAATTCGGCTTACCGGAAGCACATGAATACTGAAAATGCCGCCTGTAAACTTAGCGTCGGCGGTTAAGTACGATAGAAATTTAGTGGGGCAGAAAAAGCTGCCACGAGCGGATTGCCAGGTAAGATCTTGATTACGAACGGCGCAATCAGGCCTGGAGTATTCGAGCGTTTGGGTATGGAGATTGCCGCTATGAGGTTGGGCAAATTTCGATTGAAGATCAGACTCTTCAAGGAATGAATTCGGGGTGTTGCAGGAATTTTGGAGCGCTTGCGGGGCTAAAACACTGGAAACGGGCGGCGAAGTGAGGCCGACGCCGTTGCTGAGCAACTGTTTGCCGGGGGTGTGGTTGACATCCCGATAGTAATGCTTGAAATCCAATCCGGCATCGACCAGATGATCGCCATCGAATATGGCCCTATCCCGGCAAATAGCCAGCCCCTGAGCAGGCTCGGTTTTGGCCAGCAGCTGATGACTGTTTGGCTTATCTGTAGCATGCGCGGTGCTGATCAATAACTTTAATTCACTGTAAGCGCTGTGTGATCGGACACTGCCTAGCTGGTCTCGACAACATTTCGATTCGGCATCGAGTATTCGCTGCCGGGAGAACGCGTTATCATTCCCTGCCCCTCCTGCAATCTGCATGGTCAGCCAGAACGGCGCGGTTTGCTGCAAACCGGAATCGTGAACCAGTTTGACAGACGCATTCAATTGACCTTCATCAAGGGAATCGGCAGATTTAGCCAGCGCCGCATTGGCGAACATGGCCGTCAACAGGCAAGTGGCACAGAACACCACCAATTTGGCTACCAAGATGCCGGCGCCATGCAGCAGCAAAGTCGCCAGCATGAATCCCAAAGTGTATGAAATCAGACTGGCCGAGGTGGATATTTCCTGACCGTGCGCATAACCGTGGAAAAACGCAAAAAACGCCACGATCAACACGTTGACTTTGGCGCTGAAACGCACCTTGCGGGTAATCAGGACGCTGAATACCGCGCACGATAACAGGATGATGCCTTCGACGCTGGGCAGCGCGATACCTGCAGCGCCGGCCAAACCGCCAAGACTCATCACCCCAACGAAGGCCAGCGGCAGCATCCAGATAGCCTGTCCGCGCAATTGCGCAGCCCAGATACCGACGGCCAGCATCGTCACCAAATGATCCCAACCGTTCAATGGGTGGCTAAAACCATTGCTCCAGCCGATACTATCGAAACCGACGATTTGCTTACCCAAAAACGCCAACAACAAAACCAAAGGCAACCCAAAAGACAGCAGCTTACTTAGCTTACGTCTGGCAGTTGATTGTTTGTTAAGGAGGTTGGCTGGCATGGTGCGGTGATGGATTAGTATTTAGTCTGATTAAATGTCGGTTAAAAAATAGCCAATAGAATTTGCGGAATTATGATACTGGTTTTTATGTGATGAACCTAAAACTTTCTTGCGCGTGGCCGGCAGACCTAGTTGCCAAACCTGACACTCCAAACTGCTTACGTCGAAGCCATTTTCGAACGATCAACGCCGAGGGCCTTGCCGCCTACTTATAGCGTTTCGCCATTTCGCTTAATGGTTTGGCTTTAATTTTACCGGCATGCCCAGCGGAACCGAATGCTTCGTAACGTGCCCGACAAAGCGTCTGCATGGCGTCTCTGGCGGCCTGATAAATCTTGCGCGCGTCCAACTCCGCAGCATTTTCCGGTTGGGCGACAAAGCGGCGAATCGCGCCGGTGGAGGCCATGCGTAAGTCGGTATCGATATTCACTTTACGAACGCCGTATTTAATCCCTTCTACAATTTCCGCAACCGGTACACCATAGGTTTCTGCAATATCGCCACCGTATTGATTGATGACTTGCAGCCAATCTTGCGGTACCGAACTGGAGCCGTGCATGACAAAATGCATATTCGGCAGACGCCGTTGCAGGGTTTTTAAGCGACTGATCACCAACACTTCGCCGGTGGGCGGCTTGCTGAATTTATACGCTCCATGACTGGTGCCTATGGCCACCGCCAGCGCATCGACTTGGGTTTGTTCGACAAACTCCACCGCCTCATCGGGGTCGGTCAGTAAGCGGCTGTGATCCGAATCCTGCTGATTTTCCAACGAACCCAGGCAACCGATTTCTCCCTCCACCGAGACCCCACAAGCATGCGCCATGCTCACAACACGGCGGGTCACCTCAACGTTGTAGTCAAAAGAAGCCGGAGTTTTCATGTCCTCCAGCAAAGAGCCATCCATCATCACCGAGCTAAAACCGGATTGAATCGCCTGGGCGCAGATGTCGGGCGAAGGCCCGTGGTCTCGGTGCATCACCACCGGAATATGCGGATATTGCTCGACGGCAGCCAATATCAAATGCCGCAGAAATACCTCGCCGGCATAACGATTCGCCCCAGCCGAGCCTTGCATAATCACCGGACTGTCGCAGGCATCGGCCGCCTGCATAATAGCCTGCACTTGCTCCATGTTACTGATATTGAAAGCCGGCACGGCAAAGCTATGTTCCGCCGCGTAATCCAAAAGTTGTCGCAATGATATTAAAGCCATATTCGGCTCTCCTTAGCTTTGATTTATAAAAAGGAAAACTCTAAAACCCAACTTGATTGATAAGCTGCTTCAGTTAATTCAAAGGCACTTCCCGTAAGTCGTTATTTCGGCAGGGATTGCCGAAATCCAGATTGCATGGACAGCTCGAAGCTCGCCATCCATGGCAGAGGATGCCCGGTATCCCCGCGAGCATGACGGCGTTTTTTTGGTTTGGCTGGAACAGCTTGCCAATTAGGAAACCCAATGCCGCTAAATTAAAGCTCTTCCCACCGTTGAAAAAATACCCACTGGCCATAAACGGGAGCGGCGGGGATTTATTTAGAAAATCTCCCCTGCCCCTCTTTTTAAAGAGGGGATTGAACAACGCAAAGCTTACGAGTATTGGGGATCGAGCCAGGCAGTCTCTAAAATATCCGCCACCCCGGACACCGTCATTCTCGGTTCAGAAGCTCTCTGCGTCGCGGCGAATCAGGCGCTTGTTTAGAGCCTGCCGACTAATGCCCAGCAAACCGGCGGCAACACCCTGATTGCCTTGGGCGCGCTGTAATGCTTCGGCAATCAGCGCTTCTTCGGCTTCCTTCAAAGTCGGCAAACGCTCCGGAAACTGGCCGGTCAAAGCGGTCAGTCCGTCCATTGCCTCGCCATCTGCATTCATCGGCGCTTGGTCGGCAATGGCCTCCTTGAAGCTCTGCAAGGACAACACCGCGCCCTGACTGCGGGCCACAGCATCGAAGGCCATGCCTTCGAGTTCGCGGATATTGCCGGGGAACGCATAGTTATGCAACCACTGAAATAGCGCTGGCGGCACGCTGGGCGCGGGCTTACCCAGGCTGTCGGCGGCTTTTTCCACGAAATGCAGCGTCAGTTGCGGTAGATCTTCACGGCGTTCGCGTAGCGGCGGCAGTTGGATATGATGGGTCCGCAAGCGAAAATATAAATCCTTGCGAAAAGTGCCGAGTTCGACCTGGCGTCTGACATCGCAATGGGTAGCGACGATAATCCGCGCCCGGTTTTGCCGAGGCCGATCCGCACCTATTGGGTAAAACGAACCATCCTGCAATAGGCGCAACAGCTTGACCTGCGAAGCGATGCTGAGGTCGCCGATTTCATCGAGAAAAAGCGTACCCTCGCCGGTACTGGCGAGCAAACCGTCGCGAGCCCGTTCGGCGCCGGTGAACGAGCCCTTGGCATGGCCGAACAGCGTGTCGGAAAACAGCGTATCGTCCAAACCGGCGACGTTGACCGCCACCAAGTCGCCCGCTCGCCCGGACAGCCGATGCAAGGCCCGAGCAATCAATTCTTTGCCGGCCCCTGTTTCGCCTGTGATCAGCACCGGCTGCGGAGAGGCGGCAATGGCTTCGATGTAACGAAATATCGCAAACATGGCCGGGCTTTGGGTAACGATGTCGGCAAATCCGCCGGGTTCGTGCGGGCTGTTGGTTAACAGGCGGTCTTTCAGCGACAAAAACTCCGCGCGCAGCACCCTGGCCTCCACAGCCCGCCGCACCGCAGCCACCAGACAATTTTGCTCCACCGGTTTTAGCAAATAATCGCTGGCGCCGCTACGCATACACTGCACCGCGATTTGCAAATCGTTGGTAGCGGTCATCATGATCACCAGGATTTCCGGATACTCGGCGGCGATCTGCTCCAATAGCTCCTTGCCGGACAGATGCGGCATGGTTAGATCCAGCACTATTACGCCGATGGACCGGGTTGCCAGCAAAGGCAGCACCGCCCGGCTGTCGTCCAGTGTTAACACCTCGGCGAAACCGGCGCTACGCAATACCAGACTAGCGCTGTGCAACAATTGCGCTTCGTCGTCCACCAGCAGGATAGGCAGGTTACCGAGGTCTTTACATTGCATGATTCGCTTCCATAGCTGGCACCGGATTTAGCGGAAAAATGACCCGGGCGCAGGTGCCTTGACCCGGCGCGGATGAAAAACTTAAGCGGCCGCCCTGGGCGCGCAGCAAAGAGGCGCTGATCGCCAAACCCAGCCCGGTGCCGCCATTGGCCTGCTTCGTGGTAAAGAACGGGTCGCACAGTTGCTCGATATGCTCGGCGGCGATACCAATCCCTTCGTCGTGGACTTCCACACACACGTGCCCGCCGTTGTCCAGCAGTTTGGTGGCAACGCTAACAGACTTTTGCGGGTCCGGAAGTGCTTCCAGTGCATTGATCAGCAGATTGACCAGCACTTGCTCCACCTGCTGCGGATCACCGTGCAACAAGGGCAAAGCTTCAGCCAAATCGGTTTTGAAATGCTGCGTTTTTTGGTCTATCAAATGTTTCAATAAGCGCACTGCCCGTTCCACCACCTCATTGATAGCAAAAGACACTGAGGCCTCCGCACTTTGCGGGCGCGCATAATTTTTCAGTTCGGCGACGATGCGTTCGATACGTTTTGCGCCATCGTTAATGTCATGGATCAGCACCGCCGCACTATTACGCATTTCGCTATAAGGCAAACCGCCCAACGAAAACTCACCGCTCGCCTGATAGCGATCTTCCAGAATTTCCAGCGCATCGCTCCAAATATCGGCGAGCAAACCGGAATTAAACAAAATCAGTTGATTGGGGTTATTGATTTCGTGGGCGACGCCGGATACCAAGGTACCTAAGGCCGTCATCTTATTAGCCTGGATGAGTTGCAGTTCTTGCTGCCGGGCTACTTGTTCCAAGTGTTTACGGGCACTAATGTCGCGGATGATGGCAGTCAGATAGCGCTCGGTGCCGCGCGTCCAACTGGATAGCGACAATTCGACCGGAAACTCGCTGCTGTCCTGCCTTAAAGCTATCGAATCCAGCATCGGGCTATTGAGTCGATTTATCTCCCCTTCTTCCCGAATTTGGTCGAAAAAGTCTGGCGACGGGTTTGCCAGTAACTGCTGAAATGGCTGCCCCAACATCCGGTCGGCCTTAAACCCAAACATTTGGTGCGCGCCCTGATTCCAGGAAACGATGTTGCCTTGCATGTCCACGGAGATAATCGCTTCATGGGCTGAGTCGGTGATGGCGCGCAGCCGGGCTTCGCTTTCCCGCAACCAGGATTCCGCTTGCAAGCGTTCGTTGGTTTCTAGTTGCAAATTGGCGTGAGCCTTTCGTAACGCCAGTGTGTTCGCCCTGAGCCGTGCAAATTGATACAGCAAATACGCCAGTAGGACCACAGCGACCAAATACAGCGCCAAACGATAGGCTCCGGCTTGTTGCTCCACACTGTCGCTGTATTGGCGCAAGGCTTGTTGCAAGTCATCAACCCGGCTGACGATAGGCTGGGCAATGATCTGCCGTAATAGCGTATCCACCTTGGGCGAGACTTCTATGATCAGCCGGCCGTGGGCAATCAACAGCCGATTGTCATCTGACAGCGAAGCAAGCCCGGCCAACCGATCAAGCTCCTGCTGGATTTCGTTGGCTAATTCCGGCTGCGGGCTGTCCATGAAACTGAACATCAAGCGCCATAAATTGCCCAGCTTTGCGCTGTCAGCGGGCTTTGCTGCGGCCCGCAAGTTTTTACCGATCTCGTCGAAGGACATCACCGAATTGCGCAGCAAGGCATTGTCCGATTTGAGATACTCGATTTGCACCAAGCTATCCTGGACAGTCGCGGTGAGCTGGTCCGCGAATTTACCCATTAGTTTTTCGGCGTCAGCATTTGCCGGTTGCAATTCGGTTTGCAAACTCTGCGATAGACGCAGCAGCTCCTGACCGGCTTTGGTTAGTGAATCGTAGTTAGCGAGCAGACCGGCACGGGCCAGCAAAATATCGCGCATCAATTCGGCATCGCGCAATTCGATGATGCGCAGCGTAGTTTGCAGGCGGTTACGCCTTTCCAGTTCCGGACTGGCGCTTTGTAGCCAGAGATAGGTCAAGGCCAGCAACAGACCGGCGACGATCAGCCTGGGCTGCCAGGAAATAGCAGTCATGGATTGGTTGTGTTCTTGACGACCAAAGCCTTGCCAGCATATTCCCCGGTCAATGTCCGCAGAAATTTGACGATAGCATCGCGCTGTTTCGCCGCCAGCCGTTTACCTAATTGATGCTCGGCCATCGTATCCACCGCCGCTTCCAGATTGGCGGCACGACCATCATGAAAATATGGCGCTGTGACGGCGACATTGCGTAAACTGGGCACCCGAAA
This sequence comes from Methylomonas sp. 2F7, assembly GCF_057126975.1. Lineage (NCBI taxonomy): Bacteria > Pseudomonadati > Pseudomonadota > Gammaproteobacteria > Methylococcales > Methylococcaceae > Methylomonas > Methylomonas sp. 2F7. The sequence continues at coordinate 897,728 of NZ_CP195203.1, read as the reverse complement.
CACGCCCCGATCCCGCTCGTTGCCCGTCACGCTATAACGCCCCTGATCTACCGGGCCCGGCTGGCCTTGCGGTGCGCCGAATATGCCGAACTTCTGGAATAAATTGCCGCCCAGATTGACACCCTGATGGCAGGCCACGCAACCCAGGGCATTGAATAGTCGATAACCTTCTTGCTCGTCGCTATCGAGTGCGTTTATTTCGCCGCGCAGAAAACGGTCGAAGCGCGCATTGGGCGTAATCAAACTGCGTTCGAAATTGCTCAAGGCATCGACCACATTGGCTTTGGTCAATCCGTCCGGATAGATCCGGTTAAACGCATCGACATAATCAGGCACCGCGCGCAGACGCTCGATCAACTCCGGCCATTTGGCATTCATGATTTTCGGATTGAGCATGACTTTTTCGGTATGCGCCTCCAAAGTGGTGACTACCCCATCCCAATTGAAAAAGTAGTTAAAGGAAACGTTGAACAAGCTGGGAGTATTGCGCAGCAGCGAAACACCGTCCGCCGATTCGGCGCGGACCTTACCGTCCATGCCGCCGCTGTCTAGCGGATGACAACTGGCGCAAGAGCGCTGACCTTGGTCGGACAGTTTAGGATCGCGGAATAAGCGCTGCCCCAACACCACACGCGGTGTATTTAAGTCCACCGTGAGCGGCAACGGTGCCAGCGGTTCCGGCGTTTGAGCTTGCGCGGCAACCGATAAGGCTATCCCTATACATCCCGCTAAAAAAAGCCCAGGATTACTTTTCTGCGTCATTTTTACTGATGTCAATGCTTGATTTATCAATCCGATCTTCATTCTATCCTCGATTGAAATAGCGGTAAGCCTAAATTTCGCACTGGCTCAACTGCCTTTTGCGCCGCGAGTCCGCCATATTTAAGGCCCGGGCAATAGCTATGCTAATCCTCTCCAAAGCCACCCAGCGACAAAAGTTGCTGAATAATCGGTTCGGTCAACCGCCCTCCGTCGCTAAACGCCTCGCATCGCACCGCTTTCAAGCACTTTAGCTGCAACTTTCGTCGCACCCCTTCGCCAGCACAATCATGCGAGAAAAAACACTAACACACTGATTTTAAAAAATTATTTATAAAAAACATTCCTGGCACGCTACTCGCATTGTTAGAGACAGAAGCTGCCAGCAGTTTCTTTACCCGAGACCAGTTCTCCGCACTTTAACCAATTTAGGAGTATCCCCATGCAAACCAAATTAATCCCCATTCTGGCCATTTCCACACTATTTGCCGCCAACGCCGACGCCGCAGCCTTCTCGTTTAGCACCGGCAATTCGGATTACAGAATCGCCACAGGTGCGCAAGCCAGCGGCGGTAGCAAAGAAATAGAATCAGCGGACGATTTCGTGTTGACGCAACACACCCAGCTAAACCAAGCCACCTTCACCGGTTTACTGGCCAACGGCGCCACGCTCGGCGACATCGCCAACGTCAATGTAGAAATCTACCGGGTGTTCGGAAAAGATTCGGTCAATCCGCCATCCGGCCGCGTCCCGACCCGTGTCAACTCACCTTCAGATGTGGCTTTTTTGGGCCGTGACTCGGCCAGCAACTCGCTGAGTTATAGCATCACTTTACTCAATGGTAACGTCTCGGCCGCCAACTCGGTAATAAACGGCATCCATCCGTTGCCCGATCAAACCACCGGCGGCGAAGGTGCGGTTTCCGGGCAGGAAGTCAGATTCGAAATTAATTTTAACGACGCCATCTCACTGGCGGCCGACCATTACTTTTTCGTCCCGCAGGTGGAATTGAAAAACGGTAATTTTCTCTGGTTATCTGCCGCCAAACCGATAGTCGGTGGCACTGGCCCGTTCACCCCTGATCTGCAATCCTGGATACGCGATGAAAATCTGGACCCGGACTGGCTGAGAATCGGCACCGACATCGTCGGTGGCACCACCTTCAACCAAGCCTTCTCGGTATCCGGCGTTTCCGCGGTACCGCTGCCCGGCGCGACCTGGCTGTTCCTGAGCGGCATGCTGGGGGTAATGGGTTTGGGTAAACGTCGAAAAGCCGCCGCGTAAATCATCCTGCGCTCCCTTCCTTCCTACCTGCCATGCCGTTGGCGATCATCTTGCTGGCGGCATGGTTTTTTTGCCTAGAAAGCTACTCAGCGATGCCAAGAAGACGTTTATTTATTTGCTTGCCACAACGTAAAAAAGCCGGCACTTGGCCGGCTTTCTGATCAGAACCTCTTACTTTACGAAGAAGCCGATCTCAGCGGGTGGTAACGGTTGGGGATTAAGGCTTACCATATTAAGCCTGCTAACCGCGCTATTGAACAGGTCGGGCAGAGGGCCGGGTTTTGGTCCTTTCCAAAAACCGGGGTAAGTAGTTCCGCACCAACTGCCGGATACGTTTTGCAGTTCTTCAGCATTCAGAACTCTGAAACTTTGATTTAATTGAGCGTTCATTTGACTGGCTCCTTTGAAATATCGAAAAATTACCACCTGTAAAAAGGTGGCTCCAAACCGCAAGCCGAACCGATCATCCTTGAAACCGATCACGAAGGCAGGACGATGCAGCTGGCTATTGCTCGTGACCGGAAAGGTCCATTTTCTGCCCAGAGCCAGAAAGTAAGGCCTATTTCTATCCGACCGGCAACGAACGTCTATCAGTCCTGTCATCAATCCCTGTGATGTCGGCATAGTCACTGTACGACTGCCGCACCCTTAAATCTGTGGAAAAATACCTGCTGCCGCCGGCAATAGTCCCTAGCGTCCCAATTACCCTGCTCTGACCATAATTTCGAAAGCTTTCGGTTCATCGAGTAACATTGATACAGTCGCCCTGAAGCGGTGCTGGCCCCTAAAACACACAGGAGAAAAATATGCAGCAGTTTATTTTCGGTTTATTGATAAGCATTGCAGCAGCCACCGCCAACGCCCTGCCGCCACCGGAGGCGAGATCGTTGCCACTGGAAGAGATAAGCCTGGAGCACATCAATATTCAAGGCCAGATCCAAACCTGGCGTTTACATAAGGTATGTATCGACGGCCAAGCCTATCTGCTAATCACCGGCGCCACTGGTCCGGGCGGCATCTCGGCGGCGTATAAGGACGGCAAACCGGAACAATGTCAGATAAACGCCGCCGGAAAATAACGCCTAATTATAAAAACCCTTCAGCATGTCAAAAATCGTCATCTCGAGGGTTTGCCGAGATCCAGAAGCCAAGGATGGCAAGCGTCGAACACCTCCATGTGATCTGGATCCGGTAATCCCTGCCGGAACGACGTTGTCGCTGAAGCAGCTTTATAGCCCGGAAATAACTGCTTATCGAGGCCAAAAAAAAGATGTTATGAAAAAAAGCGGCGGCGACTGCTGGGTAGAGATTTAATGGCTTTTGGCAAGGATCCATCTATTACCCTTGCCCACCCACAGCCCTTACTTGGCTATAAACCGCGCGCAGCAGATACCCTGATGCAATGCTACGAAACGCCTCGTCATTCATCAGCCGGACAAAAAATATCTTCGTTACCGTCCATGCGTTCAACAAACAAGTTTTCTAGTTGCTTATTAAACACCGGTGCAAAATTCTCCAGAGTGTTGGCCATCACCGCCTGCCGCAATTGCTCATTGGCGACGGCTGTTTCTCTAACTTGATCAAAAAACAGTTGGTCGGCAGGCGTAAATTCAGTACCAAAGCGTTCATTCAGTTTGTCCACCAAAGTCGATAACTCCACGTCTTCATCCGGTTGGCCGGTGCCAACAGCTGTTGGATGTTGCTGACATTGGATGCACCTCGTTGTGCTAGTTGAGACGTCCGTAGTCTGCGTTGGATTTTCGGGCCGATTTACGCCGTTTTCCTGTTTTGAATCACTCAAAGTCGGCAAGCTGTAAGCCATTGATATTTAATAAATAGATTTTTAGTGTACGCTCGATAAATTTACATAAACCCAGTAAATTCGCATAAAGCGAGCTAAGATGGTTTTTGGCCTTTTTTAACGATTTGGTGAATTCGTTGACGAGTTAATTTGGTGCCATCCTCGAGTTTGCGAAAAGCCGTTTCCTGCTTTTTTAGATTGGGACCGCCGCATTGATCAATGAGAAAAGCGATAGACTTTAGAATTTCTGCCTTTTCCATAGAGCCGCTGGAAAGATAAAGGTAAGCCCGACAAATCTCTTTGTCGCGCTGCTCGGTTTTGGCGCGTCGATTCTTTGCAGCTATGCGCGCTGCATTTTGGGCGCGTTCGATTCGGCCTTTTGCGTCGAGTGTCATATATTATTGAGAAGTCGGTTCTAGCGGTGAAAGCAATGGGCTCATCTTGTTGATGTTAGTGCAAGCCGGTTAAACTAGGATTTTGCCGCTTTACTTTGGTTGTCGTCGGATAAGCCGCTAAATATTACCAACATGCGCTACGCAGCAAGATTGATGCTTAATCAGGGACTACCAACTCACCTACAAAATGGATTTTCCGCTATGAACCAACAAGAAGTCTTTAAAGTTCCTATCTGGCTGGCCTGGCTCAATCATACGGCGGTCAAATTCCAGCGCCGTCGCCCAGATCATTTGCTATTGCTATGAGAATGCAGCGAACGGCATCAGTCCGAACTGCACAGCAATTAGACTGGCTGATTTACCCTTCTCACCCAAAACAATAAACATGACCGCAACCCTCAACATCAACACTATTCGCTCGCGCGCCGCTTCTTTTGCCAAGGACTTTGCCGGCGAAACCTACGAATCCGGTTTTGATCAAAAATTCGTCAATCGCCTGTGCTGGGTGTTTGGTATCTCCGACTATCGACTAGTGGATTTTCAGACGAGAGTGCAGAAAAAGGGTGGTAGAACCGGCCGTATCGATGCCTTCTTGCCGGGGAAATTGCTAGTGGAAATGAAGTCTGGCAACCAAAACTTGGATAAAGCCTATGTGCAAGCCAGCCAATATGTTCAGGCCATAAAAAACGACGATGAGTTGCCCCGCTATGTGTTGGTCAGCGATTTCGCCAACCTACATCTGTACGACCTGCAAACCAAAGCACCTCGGCTTGAAATAAAGCTGGCGGACTTTCCGCAACACATTGAGCCATTCCTGTTTCTGGCAGATTACGAAGCCATTGCCGTTCAGGAGGAGCTGGCCGCCAATGAGAAAGCCGCCGACAAAATGGCTGGCTTACACGATGCCATCAAAGCCACCGGTTACGAGGGCAAGGATCTGGAGACCTATCTGGTCAGGTTGCTGTTCTGTCTATTTGCCGACGATACCGGTTTATTTGGTGAAAACGGTCGTTTTCTAAATGTATTGATCAACCATGCCAAAATTGACGGTTCCGATTTGCATGGCGCTTTGTCCGGGTTGTTTGACACGCTCAACAAGGCCGAAGATAAGCGACCCAAAAATCTACCGGAACATCTGGCTAGCTTCCCCTACATCAACGGTGCCTTGTTTCAAGACAGTTTGGCGCAATGCTACTTCGACGAAGCCGCACGGAAAACCCTGATCGAATGCGCCCAACTGGATTGGAGCAAAATCAGCCCGGCTATTTTCGGCTCATTGTTTCAAGCCGTCATGCACTTTGATGACGAAGCCGGCAAAGCTAAAACCAAAAAGCGCCGCGAATTCGGCGCTCACTACACCAGCGAAGCCAATATCCTCAAGGTGATACGCCCGCTATTTTTGGACGATCTGCAAGTCGAATTCCAAAAATGCCGCAAGGACAAAAAGAAGCTGGCTGCCTTTCAACAAAAGCTCGCCAGCCTCAACTTCTTTGATCCGGCCTGCGGCTGCGGTAATTTTTTGGTGATCGCCTACCGTGAGTTACGCTTGCTGGAAATGGAAGTCATCGAAGCGCTATGGGGCAAAAAGCTCAGTGGCCATCTTGATGTCGACACCCTGATTCTTTGCAACGTCAACCAATTCCACGGCATCGAAATCGATCCGTCCGCCGCGCAAATCGCCACCGTCGCGTTGTGGTTGACCGACCATCAAATGAACCTCAGGGTACAACAATTCGGCAACTATTACAGCCGGATTCCGTTGGTCAAAAAGGCTAATATCGTTTGCGGCAACGCCCTGCAAATCGATTGGAACAAGGTGCTACCGGCGGAACAATGCAGTTTCGTGATGGGAAATCCGCCGTTTTTAGGAAAAAAAGAACAATCTCCAGCGCAAAAAGCAGACCTTGAACCTTTGTTGAAAACGATCAAAGGCTCTGGTGTACTTGATTATGTCACTGGATGGGATGTAAAGGCCGCTGTCTATATCCAAGAAAACAAGAGAATACCCGTAGCATTTGTTTCTACCAATAGTATCTGCCAAGGCGAGCAAGCTGGGGTACTGTGGCCTTTTATGCTGTCGCAAGGCTTAAAAATTCATTTTGCCCACCGTACATTCCGCTGGAGTAATGAAGGTAAAGGCGTAGCTGCGGTTCATTGCGTTATCGTCGGTTTTGGTTTGGAGAAACTCAATCAGTGCTATCTATATGACTATGGTGATGATATTTCGGGTGAACCCAAAGTAATTGCAGCAAAAAACATCAATCCGTACTTGGTCGATGCATCGGATATTTGGGTTGAAAAACGAACTAAACCAATTTGCAAAGTTGCAGAAATCAACAAAGGTAGTGAGGCTACCGACTTTGGTTTTCTAGTTTTATCGCCAAAGAAAAAAAAGGGAGTTATTGGTAAAAAAACCTCAAGCAGAAAAATGGGTAAGGCGCTTTGTGGGAGGTGATGAATTGATTAACAACCTGGAGCGCTATTGTCTTTGGTTAGTCGGCATAGCTCCGAATGAATTGAAAACCTTACCGGAAATCGCTCAACGTGTTGAGCAAGTTCGTAAAACGCGCTTGGAAAGTGGAAAAGCCAGAACACGTGAATGGGCGCAGTATCCAACTTTATTTAGTGAAAACAGAAAACCTAATACCGATTATTTAGCAATTCCAAAAGTTTCATCTGAGCGCCGAAAATACCTGCCAATTAGTTTTGTTGAGAAACATTGGATAGCTAGTGGAAGTTTGTTAGTTGTGCCGAATGCCACACTATATGAATTTGCCATTTTGCACTCTAATATGCACAACGCCTGGATGCGAACGGTTTGCGGGCGAATGAAAAGCGATTATCAATACTCTGCTGGGATTGTTTACAACAATTTCCCGTGGCCGGAAAATATTACCGAAAAACAATATCAAGTTATTCAGGTCGCCGGCCAATCCGTCTTGGAGGCGCGGAAGAATCACAAAACAGCAACACTTGCCGATCTTTACGATCCCGTCACGATGCCTCCCGACCTGGCAAAGGCTCATGCACAACTCGACAAAGCCGTCGATGCCGCCTACAGCTACAAAGGCAAAAAAGACGACGCAGAACGGGTAGCGTTTTTGTTTGGCCTATATCAGGCACTGACAGCAAAAACAGACAGGGTCGCTAGCGGCGACGCAGCGGACTCAACGGATATTCACGCCGAAGCAACGCCCAAACCTAAAGCTGCCCGGAAACCAAAAAGTGCCTAATCACCTCTGCCACGCAGACGACTGGCTCTACTTCGTGGAAAGCCAAGTCAATAAATCGTTACCCGAACGCTTGGAGCTTTTGCCGGGTCTTCGGGCTCGTTTCGGCAATCTATTACGCGATGAAATCGTTTCCGTGATGCTGGAGTTTGACGAACGACAGTATGTCGTTGCAATTGCCGCCATTGGGGATTCCGTCATTAACAGGCCAATCGACCATTACATACCCGCTCAATTGCTGAACCGTCCCGATCCGTTTGAATGGCAAAGCTTGTTACCGGTTGCCCATGAATGGGTAATCGCGCTGGATGGCGTTGATGCGGCCCACGAGTTTGGGTTGTTTACCCGGCATGCGCTGGCGCTTATCGAGCGGGTTAGTAGCAATTTAGAAGAGTCGGCGTATGAATACACACAAAAATCCGGGCAGTTTTATGTGTCCTTGGCCCAAGACATGGGAATGGAATTTGCCCCCGCCATCCGGAAAAAAATCGAGGCGACAGTTCGCGCGCAATACAAGGCCAACCCGGCTAATGATATGGCGGGTGAATATCCGGAGAATGAATGGCAGGAGTTGGGAGCCATGCTGTATGACGGCTCACATGTATTATTGGAAGCGGGATTAGAGCAACTGCGGAGTGCGGTTTACAGCAAGATTAAGGCATTATCCAATGCTGAAAAACTCACGTTATGGTTTGGGCTTTGTGAAAACCAGGAAGAGCGCCTTGGTGGCCGCACATTGGCGGACGATTTCAATGTTCTGCACGATACCGATACGTTTGATCCGTTTCTTGAGTCGATATGCGATGACTTGCAGTCCGCCATGCAATCAGACTGGGAAAAGCGGCTCCGTGAAATCGAAGCTAGTGACTTAGAAATCGATGAATAGTCATTCATTACATCCTAAGAAGATTCAAATACCAAAGGGAGCGCCTACTTGTCAGCCACCCCATGGTGGTTATAATACACACCATGAATAGCAGACAACTAATCAAGCTTCTCGAAGATGATGGGTGGACGCTGCGTAGCGTTAAAGGCAGTCATCATGTCTTTGTTCACCCCGTTAAGCCGGGGCATTTGACTGTGCCGCATCCAAAGAGCGATTTAGGCAAAGGGTAGGTAAGCAAGCTGTTAAAACAAGCGGGGTTGAAGGTATGAGATTTTTTGTTGCGATAGAGCCTGGTGATGAGGATCATGCTTTTGGCGTAGTGGTGCCCGATTTGCCGGGTTGCTTTTCGGCAGGCGACACCCTGGACGAGGCATTCGAAAACGCAAAAGAAGCCATTGATCTATGGTGCGAAACAGTTATCGAAGATGGTGCAATGATTCCACCCGGCAAAACGCTAGCGGAACACCAAGCAGACCCAGAATTTGCCGGTTGGGTGTGGTCTATCGTAGAGGTACCGGTAGAACGGTATTTAGGCCCCGCCGAGAAGGTCAATATTACATTGCCAAAGCTGTTGCTGACTCGTATTGACGAATACGCCAAAGCTCACGGCGCTACCCGTTCCGGGTTCTTGGCTCAAGCCGCGCGGCAGGCGATGCGCTAAACCTTATCCTTGCTTTCGGAACGGTATCACTTGGGCCCCGGCCTTCAAGCTATCGAGGTAATCAGCCCAGCTCTGCATCATCCGCCGCCGTTCTTCGAGGTATTGCGCTCGATTATAGGCAGCCCTTACCTGGTCACGTGGAGCGTGAGCCAATTGTCGTTCAATAGCATCCGGTGACCAACCTTGTTCATTTAGCAGGGTTGATGCCGTGGTTCTGAAGCCGTGTGCTGTCATTACGTCTGAATCATAACCTAATGATTTCAGTGCCGTTCTGATAGTGTTATCCGACATTGGCCGTCCATCGCCCCGGCTGACGGAAAGACATACTGCCCACCACCTGTGAGCGTTTGGACGGCTTCCAGTATGGCAATAGCTTGCGTTGATAACGGCTCGATATGATGACAGTCTGTTTTAGACGGGCCGCCATTCCCGGGCCACTAAATCAACATCAGACCAAAGCATTTGCCGGATTTCGCCGGGACGTTGAAACAACAGCGGCGACAGCCTGAATGCCGATTGCACTACAAAGGTGCCCTGATAGTTGCTTATATCCCTGAGCAATTGCGCTACAAGTTTTGGGTCGATAATTGCAGCGCGGTGTTTAACCTTTTGCGCCGGTATCTGTTTGGCGACAGGTTGCGCTGGGTCGTATTCAGTAAAGTTATGGACAATGGCATAGGCAAATATTGAACCGATTTCAGCGTGGAGCCGGTTGGCCGTTTCAAGCTGCTGTTTATCAATCATCGGCTTTAGCACTGCCAATATTTCAGACAATTTGACTTCCTTGATTGGCTTATCCCCTAGCAATGGCAAAGCTAAGCGTTCAATCCTGCTGGTTTTTTTGGTGTGGGTTTTTCGCTGGTAAGGTGGGCGATAGAAGCCAGCCATTGCCGGGTAATATCCGCAACGCTATTCAATATCGGCAAACCTTCACTAACGCGTTCCTCATTAGCCTTGGCAAGTTGCTTGGCTGCTTTCGCTTCTTTTCTGATTTCGCCGGGGTCTACGCTATTAGCTATTTGTTCGCGCGCTTCTTCGGCCTTGCGTCTGGCATTCTCAAGGGTTGTATCAGGATAAGCCCCGAAAGCTATTTTTCTCCGCTTGCCATCGAAGGAGTAAACAAAACGCCAAAGCTTAGTCCCTGTTGCTCCAACGAATAGGAACAATCCGCCACCGTCGTTGATGGTGTAATCCTTGTCTTTTGGCTTAGCCGACCTGTAGACCGTGTCTTTATTGAGATTAACCGCCATTTTGTTACCTTCGCCCCTTCAAATTGTTACCTTTTTTCAGGAATTATAGGCTCGGTAACAAAAAAGGCACCACTTTTAGGTGTATGTCCCTGTATCTAGCTGCATGTCGCTGGACAATAAAAAACCCGCTAAGCCAGATAACTTGCGGGCTTTTGCACTTCTTTGCACTTCCGTGCATTCTCAAATGGTACCGACGGGCGGACTTGAACCGCCACGACTTGCGTCACCACCCCCTCAAGATGGCGTGTCTACCAATTTCACCACGTCGGCTTAATTTGTTGCTAACTTACTTTGCCGCTGGTTTTTCTACTTCTTTGATAGCCGGCGCGTCAGGTAAGGTAAGGTCCTGAATTGGCAAGCTGCCGTCTGCGGGCATGCCTTGTGTTAGCGGCACATCAGACTTAACCGGTTCAGCAGCAGGTGTCGAATCCAATATGACGTCGGTTTTTTTGCCTTGATAGCCGCTTAATACTGCCAAGCCCAAGCTGGTAATAAAAAACAAGGTGGCGAAAATAGCAGTGGTCCTGGATAAAAATGAGGCAGAACCTTGAGCACCGAATACTGAACCGGATGCGCCACCGCCGAAAGTCGCACCGGCATCGGCGCCTTTTCCTTGTTGCATCAGGACCAAGCCCACGATGCCTATACCCAGGAAGATATGAATAATTATTATAATTTGGTACAACATAAAGACCTTAATCGGATGAAACTAAACCGAATGGCAAATTTGCAGGAAGCCTTTTGCATCCAGCGATGCGCCACCCACCAAACCACCATCAATGTCGGGCATAGCAAACAAGCCTTTTGCGTTATCTGGCTTGACGCTACCGCCGTATAAAATTTGTACTTTTTCCGCGATTACCGGATTTCTATCGGCAATCCGTTGACGAATGTACTTGTGTACTTCTTGCGCTTGCTCATCGGTCGCCACTTTACCGGTGCCGATAGCCCAAACGGGTTCGTAGGCGATCACAGCGATTTCGAATGCTTCGATGCCTGCGGCGGCGATCACGGCATCCAATTGCTCGTCAACCACTTGGAAGGTTCTGTCTTGTTCGCGCTCTTCCAGCGTTTCACCAACACACAGCACAGGCACTACACCTTTGCTTAGGGCTTGGCAAAAACGTTTGGCGACTGATTCATTGGTATCGCCGTAGTAGCTGCGACGCTCGGAGTGACCAACTAATGCATATTTGCAGCCGACTTCGCTCAGCATTGCCGCTGATACTTCGCCGGTATAAGCACCGGACGCTTGGTCTGCAACATTCTGCGCGCCAAGTGCTATAGGGGATGCAGCCAAGACGCTACGAATATCTGACAAATAGACGAATGGAACGCAAACCGCGACTTCTTGCTGAACATTACCAAGACCATCAGCTAAAGCTTGAGCAAGTTTTTGCCCATCTTCCCGAGAGCCGTTCATTTTCCAGTTACCCATAATCAAAGACCGACGCATTACATCCTCCGAGCTAAATAAGACCGCATATAATATCGAGTTAAACCTTTTAGTTCAAGCCGGAATCGCTTTCTTGACATCGGCGGCCAGTTGATTGGCAAACCTCACCACCTCGTCTTCGTCAACGCCTTCGACCATCACTCTGATCAAAGGCTCGGTGCCTGAGGATCTGAGCAATACCCTGCCCCGCTCTCCCAGTTTTTTCTCTACTGCTTCCACGGCTTTTTTGATGCTGTCGATCTCTTCGATTTTGACTTTTTTATCGATTCTGACGTTAACCAACACTTGCGGATATTTGCTCATGCCGGATTTAAGCTCGTTCAGGCTTTTACCGGTGTGTTGCATTTCCGCGAGCACTTGCAAGGCGGAAACGATGCCGTCGCCCGTGGTGGTTTTATCCAGACAGATGATATGTCCGGAGCCTTCGCCACCCAGCATGCCTTTGTGCTCCGTCAACATTTCCATTACATAACGATCGCCGACGTTTGCGCGCAACAAGGGCACACCGACGGCTTTCAGCGCATGCTCCATACCCAGATTTGACATCAGGGTGCCGATCACGGGGCCGAACAGCTTGCCTTCTTCTAGGCGTGATTTAGCAATGATGTAAATCAACTCGTCGCCATCGACGATTTCGCCTTTGTGATCGACCATGATAATCCTGTCGCCGTCGCCATCCAGTGCTATGCCCAGATCGGCGCGAAACTCGAGTACTTTAGCGGCCAAATTTTCCGGCTTGGTGGCGCCGCACTCGTCGTTGATGTTCAAACCATCCGGCTCAGCACCAATCGTAACCACCTCGGCTCCGACTTCGCTGAATACATGCGGCGCAATGTGATACGTGGCGCCGTTGGCACAATCGATGACGATCCGCATGCCTTTAAAGTCCAATTGCGGCGGCACGGTTGCTTTACAAAATTCGATGTAGCGACCGGCGGCATCGCTGACCCGTTTGGCTTTACCTAATTTTGCCGATTCGACAGTGGTCATAGGTGTATCCAGATATTGTTCGATCTGATGTTCTACCTCATCCGGCAATTTGGCGCCGTCCACCGAAAAAAACTTGATACCGTTGTCGTAGTAAGGATTGTGGGAAGCGCTGATCACGATGCCAGCTTTGGCTCTTAAGGTGCGGGTCAAATAAGCAATACCTGGCGTAGGCATGGGGCCTAACATCCGAGTATCTACGCCAGCCGCCGACAAACCCGCTTCCAGAGCAGACTCAAACATGTAGCCGGAAATGCGTGTGTCTTTACCCACCAACACAAAGCCACTGCCTTCTTTTGCAAAGACCCTGCCCGTCGCCCAACCCAGCTTTAGCATAAAGTCGGCAGTGATGGGGTATTCTCCAACCTTGCCGCGAATACCGTCGGTACCGAAATATTTTTTTGCCATACTCAAAAACTCTCTTAACTAAATCCCAAAAAAAAGAGAGGCCGGAGCCTCTCTCGCTTTTGCCGTTAAGGCATCAGCCCTGCTCGGCCGCGCCTCCGATGGACGGATCGGTATCTTTCTGATCCCAATGATCGCTTTTGATACCTCCGCTGGAAGACGGGGTGTCGTCCCAACCTTTTGGCTCTCTCACCGGCTTTCTTTCCATCAAATCATCGATTTGATATTTATCGATGGTTTCGTACTTCATCAAGGCATCCGCCATTGCATGCAGAATGTCTTCGTTTTCTTTCAGAATCTTTTCCGCTCTTTCATAATTTCTATCAATGATAGACCGGATTTCTTCGTCGATGGTGTGAGAAGTCTCTTCCGCCACAGATTTATGTTGGGTGACGGAGCGACCCAAGAAAATCTCGCCTTCTTCTTCGCTGTATGCCAATGGTCCAAGACGTTGCGACAAGCCCCATTTGGTGACCATGTTTCTGGCCAACTCGGTAGCACGTTCGATGTCATTGGAAGCACCGGTGGAAACTTGTTCCCAGCCAAAAATCAATTCCTCGGCAATCCTACCGCCGTATAAACTGGAGATCATGCTGTCTAATTTACGTTTGCTGGCACTGTATTGATCGCGTTCCGGCAAGAACATCGTCACACCCAACGCACGGCCGCGCGGCATGATACTGACTTTGTAGACAGGATCGTGCTCAGGTACCAAGCGACCGACGATAGCGTGACCGGCTTCGTGGTACGCAGTCATTTTCTTTTCTTTCTCGTCCATCACCATGGAACGTCTTTCCGCACCCATGATCAGCTTGTCCTTGGCTTTTTCCAAATCAACCATGCTGACCAAACGCTTGTTATAGCGCGCGGCGAACAAGGCAGCTTCGTTAACCAGATTGGCTAAATCGGCACCGGAAAATCCTGGCGTACCTTGCGCAATGTATTTGATTTTGACATCGTCGGCCGCCGGTACTTTTTTCAGATGCACGTTGAGGATCTGCTCACGGCCTCTGACATCAGGCAATCCCACTACCACTTGACGGTCGAAACGACCTGGACGCAACAAAGCCTTATCCAGCACGTCGGAACGGTTGGTAGCCGCGATAACGATAATACCTTCGTGACCTTCGAAGCCGTCCATCTCAACCAGCAATTGGTTCAAGGTTTGTTCGCGCTCGTCGTTACCGCCGCCTAAACCGGCGCCGCGTGAACGACCAACCGCATCGATCTCATCGATGAAGATAATGCACGGTGCATGTTTTTTGGCCTGTTCGAACATGTCGCGCACCCTGGAAGCACCGACACCGACGAACATTTCCACGAAGTCCGAACCGGAAATAGTGAAAAACGGCACTTTCGCTTCGCCGGCAATCGCTCTGGCCAACAAGGTTTTACCGGTACCCGGAGGACCGACCATCAAGGCGCCGCGCGGCACTTTGCCACCCAGCTTTTGGTATTTCGCCGGGTCTTTAAGGAAGTCGACCATTTCTTCGACCTCTTCCTTAGCCTCGTCGCACCCCGCCACGTCAGCGAAAGTCACCTTGTTCTGATCCTGATCCAGCATCCGCGCTTTGCTTTTACCAAAGCCCATCGCGCCGCCACGACCACCCACACCGCCGCCTTGCATTTGGCGCATGAAGAATACCCATACAGCGATCAGCAACAAAATCGGGCCGAATGACACGAATATTTGCATCAGCATGGAAGGTTCTTCGGGGGGCTGAACGGATATTTCCACACCGTTAGCCAACAAATCGTCGATCAAATGCGGATCGTTAGGCATATAAGTCTTAAACTTATCGCCGGAGACCATTTTGCCTTTGACAGTATTATCGGAGATCGCAACCTGCTGAACTTGTCCAGCTTTGACAGCGTCGATCAATTGCGAGTACGAAAAAGTCGCGTCGCTACGAATCGCCCGCGACCCGAAACTGTTGAATACAGCCATCAACACTACGGCGATGACCACCCACAAAATTAAATTTTTAATCATATCGCTCAAGTTACGCGCTCCGGCCTGGATTGGCCTCAAAATTTAAAAACCGAGTAATTGTATCAGGACTACTCGCATCCCACCGCCATCATAGCCCTATGAACGGCGACTATCGCATATTTATTTAAAACCTTTCGCCAAAATATACACTTCGTTACTTCTGGGCCGCGAAGCTTTCGGCTTTCTAATCACCACACTGCTGAACTGCTGACGCACTTGATTATAGTATTCATCAAATCCGGCGCCCTGAAACATCTTGATCAAAAACGTACCGCCCTTAGCCAATATATGTTGCGCGGCATCCAGGGCCAATTCGCCCAGGTAAATGGCCCGTGGCTGATCCATTTCCCGGCTACCACTCATATTGGGGGCCATGTCCGACAATAACAAGTGAACCGGTTCGCCATCAAGCACTTTATAGAGTTGCTCAAGCACTTCGTCTTCCCGGAAGTCGCCTTGAATAAAATCCACACCGTCAATAGGATCGATAGCCAACAAATCCAGCGCAATCACCTTATTTTTTTTACCGACGATTTTGCTGACATATTCCGACCACCCGCCCGGTGCGGCGCCTAGGTCAACTATATTAATACCAGGTTTTATGATTTTGTCTTTTTCTTGGATTTCTATCAGTTTGAACACGGCACGAGAGCGATAACCCATTGCCTGTGCTTTCTTGACATACTCGTCTTGGAAATGTTCCTGCATCCATTGCTGGCTACTTTTGCTGCGTGCCATATTTTCTATTCGTGTAAAATTGCCGGGTTTATAAAGTTAAGGAAACAGAGTGAATCCTATTCAAAAGAAAAAGCTGAAAGCTCAGGCTCACCCACTTAATCCCGTGGTGATTATCGGCCAGGCCGGCTTGACCGACGCGGTTATTAAAGAAATTAATGTGGCGCTTGACGCTCACGAGTTGATCAAAGTCAAAATTCGCGCGGAAAGAGATGAGCGTTCCGCCATTAGAGAACAAATCTGCGCCCAAACCAAGGCCGAACTGGTGCAATCGATTGGTCAAGTAGCCGTTATTTATCGTTTGAACCCAAAAAAATAAAGCCAATGGGGAGGCGCTCCTCCCCATCAACCAATCAGCTTAAATATACTGAACCGAGAGAATCTCGTATTCGATATTGCCACCCGGCGCTTTTACCGTCACGACATCTTCCACTTCCTTGCCGATTAATGCCCTGGCAATCGGCGACCCCACCGAAATGCGGCCTTCCTTGATATTGGCCTCGTCTTCGCCGACGATCTGATACGTCACCGTCTTGCCGGAATCGAGATCCTCGATTTCTACTGTCGCCCCGAATACGACTTTGCCGTTGGCTTCGGTTTTTGTGACATCAATGATATTGGCATTGGATAACTTGCCTTCAATCTCCGCGATCCGCCCCTCGGCAAAACTTTGCTGCTCGCGCGCCGCGTGGTACTCCGCATTTTCTTTTAAATCGCCGTGTGCACGCGCTTCAGAGATAGCCTGAATGATACGCGGTCTAACCACGGTTTTAAGTTCTTCCAATTCGGCGCGCAATTTATTGGCACCCACCACTGTTAGTGGAAACTTTTGCATTTACTGCTCCCCTCTTGAATTCAAATTCATCCGTTAAAATGTTTTGTGCAAGTCTTGCAGACAATTCACATCGCCCGCATCGAGTTCACCCAAGGCATAACAAGCCGCACGCGCACCCGCCATCGTCGTGTAATAGGTAACTTTGCGCTGCAAGGCTTCGCGACGCATCGTAAACGAATCAGCCACGGCTTTAACACCTTCGGTGGTATTGACGATTAACTGCACCTCGCCGTTTTTAATCATATCCACGGTATTGGGCCGACCTTCGTTGACCTTGAAGATTTCCTTGCAAGGAATGCCGGCTTCTTTCAACACCCTGGCCGTACCGCGGGTCGCGACGATTTCGTAGTCTTTGGCAATCAGCATTTTGGCCAATTCCGGCAACTTCGGTTTGTCGGCGTCGCGGATACTAATCAAAACTTTGCCGCTGTGGCTCAAATCCACGCCCGAAGCACGTTGCGATTTGGCGAACGCTTCGCCGAAAGTTTTACCAACCCCCATCACCTCACCGGTCGATTTCATTTCCGGCCCCAACAACGGATCGACGCCAGGGAACTTAATGAATGGGAACACCGCTTCTTTCACCGAGAAATATTCCGGAATACGCTCTTCGGTGATGCCCTGTTCTTTCAAGGATTTACCGACCATAACCCGCGCGGCGATTTTCGCCAGCGGATAACCGGTAGCCTTGGACACGAACGGTGCGGTACGCGAGGCGCGCGGATTGACTTCCAACACGTAAATGGTTTCCCCTTGAATCGCAAACTGAGTGTTCATCAAACCGCGCACACCCAGCGCTTCGGCCATTTTCGCCACTTGCGCACGCAATTGATCCTGCATATGCGCGGGCAAATCATAGGGCGGCAAGGAACACGCGGAGTCGCCGGAATGTACGCCGGCTTGCTCGATATGCTCCATCAAGCCGCCGATCAACACGGTCTCACCGTCGTAAATCGCATCGACGTCCATTTCCACCGCATCGTCCAGGAAGCGGTCCAGCAGAACCGGCGAATCGTTGGATACGCTGACCGCTTCTTTCATGTAGCGACGCAAGCCTTCCTCGTTGAATACGATTTCCATGGCTCTGCCGCCCAGTACGTAAGATGGACGTACGACCAAGGGATAACCCAGCTCGCGAGCGGAATTAACGGCTTGCTCGACCGAACGCGCAGTGGCGTTGGGTGGCTGCAACAGATTCAGGCGCTCCAGCAATTTCTGGAAGCGTTCGCGGTCTTCGGCCAAGTCTATGGAATCGGGCGAAGTGCCGATAATCGGCGCACCAGCGGCCTCCAAGGCCCGGGCCAGTTTCAACGGTGTTTGTCCGCCGTACTGGACGATCACACCCTTCGGCTTTTCCAGCTCGATGATTTCCAGCACGTCTTCCAGGGTCAAGGGCTCGAAATACAAACGGTCAGACGTATCGAAGTCGGTGGAAACAGTTTCCGGGTTACAGTTGACCATGATGGTTTCATAACCATCTTCGCGCAGCGCCAACGCGGCATGCACGCAGCAATAGTCAAACTCGATACCCTGACCGATTCGATTCGGACCGCCGCCCAGAATAATGATTTTTTCTTTATTAGACGGATTGGCCTCGCATTCCTGTTCGTAAGTCGAATACAGATAAGCCGTATCGGAAGCAAACTCCGCCGCGCATGAATCGATACGCTTGTAAACAGGACGCACGCCTTTCTTGTGGCGCACGCTACGCACTTCCGATTCCTTGGTTTCCAGCAGTTTCGCGAGGCGTCTATCGGAGAAGCCTTTGCGTTTCAGACGCAATAATTCTCCCGGCTCCAGCGTTGCCAGGGTCTTGGTGGACAAGGTTTTTTCGGTGACAATCAAATCCTCGACCTGCGCCAGGAACCATGGATCAATCTTACAGGCCTGATGAATATCTTCGAAACTCAAACCGCTGCGAAAGGCGTCAGCCAGATACCACAAGCGCTCAGGACCGGGATAACGCAACTCCCTAAGTATAATATCCTCGCTGTTGGCATCGCTTAGATCGGCGATTTCATCCAGACCATCCACACCCACTTCCAAGCCGCGCAAGGCTTTTTGCAAAGATTCCTGAAAAGTACGACCAATCGCCATCACTTCGCCGACCGACTTCATCTGCGTCGTCAGACGGTCATTGGCTTGCGGGAATTTTTCGAAGGCAAAACGCGGCACCTTGGTAACCACGTAGTCAATAGACGGCTCGAACGACGCCGGTGTCGCACCGCCGGTGATTTCGTTGCGCAGTTCATCCAACGTGTAGCCCACAGCCAATTTGGCCGCGACTTTGGCAATGGGGAAACCCGTAGCTTTGGAGGCCAATGCCGACGAGCGCGACACCCTGGGGTTCATCTCAATGACGATCAAGCGGCCGGTATCGGGATTGATGGCAAACTGCACATTGGAACCACCAGTATCGACGCCGATTTCCCGAAGTACCGCCAACGAAGCGTTACGCAGAATTTGATATTCCTTGTCGGTGAGGGTTTGCGCCGGGGCGACGGTAATCGAGTCGCCGGTGTGCACGCCCATCGGATCGAAGTTTTCGATCGAGCAGATAATGATGCAGTTGTCCTTTGAGTCGCGCACCACTTCCATTTCGAACTCTTTCCAGCCCAGAATGGATTCTTCGATCAACAATTCGCTGGTCGGTGATAAATACAGGCCACGTTCGCAAATCTCGATGAATTCTTCGCGGTTATAAGCAATACCGCCGCCGCTGCCGCCCATCGTGAAGGAAGGACGGACTACCGTGGGGTAACCGACTTCTTCTTGTGCCGCAAACGCTTCTTCCATGTTATGAGCGATTTTGGCTCTGGACACTTCCAGACCAATGCGGGCCATTGCTTCATTGAACAGCGCGCGATCCTCAGCCATGTTAATGGCTTCCTTGGTCGCGCCTATCATTTCCACGCCGTATTTTTCCAGTACGCCGTGCTTGTCCAGCGCCAGCGCGCAGTTCAACGCAGTCTGACCACCCATGGTCGGTAACACTGCGTCAGGACGTTCCTTTTCAATGATTTTTTCGACGGTTTGCCAATCGATAGGCTCAATGTAAATCGCATCGGCCATATCCGGATCGGTCATGATCGTCGCCGGATTGGAGTTAACCAGAATCACCCGAAAACCCTCTTCCCGCAAGGCTTTGCAAGCCTGGGTACCGGAATAATCAAACTCGCAGGCCTGACCGATGACAATCGGTCCGGCGCCCAGTAATAAAATCGATTTTATGTCGGTTCTTTTTGGCATATCACTCTGTATAAAACTTAAGCGGAACGAGGCTGGTTCATCAAATCGATGAAATCGTCGAACAAGGACTCGACATCGTGCGGACCGGGACTGGCTTCGGGGTGACCCTGAAAACTGAAGGCCGGCACGTCGGTACGGGCGATACCTTGCAAACTACCGTCGAACAGCGAAACGTAGGTTGCTTTTAAATTGGCAGGCAATGAATCAGGGCTGGCCGCAAAGCCGTGATTTTGGCTGCTAATCATCACCCGACCGGTTGCCAGTTCTTGCACCGGGTGGTTGGCGCCGTGATGACCGAATTTCATTTTCTCGGTTTTTGCGCCGCTGGCTAAGGCCAATAACTGATGCCCCAAGCAAATGCCAAACACCGGTACTTTTTTATCCAAGATGGTTTTAATCGCCTCGATGGCATAAGTGCATGGCTCCGGGTCCCCTGGGCCATTGGAGAGAAATACACCGTCGGGATTCATTGCCAAAACCGTTTCGGCTGGCGTAGTAGCCGGCACAACCGTCACCCTACAGCCGCGATTGGCCAGCAAACGCAGGATATTGCGCTTAATACCAAAATCGTAAGCCACCACATGCTTGGTCAAATCAGGCGCTTGCTTATGACCTTCACCGAGCTTCCAGACATTTTCGGTCCAGACATAGGCTTGCGCGGTAGTCACTTCCTTCGCCAGATCCATGCCTTTCAGGCCCGGAAAGCCTTCGATGGCTTGTTTCGCAGCGTCTAAATCAACGGATTCGCCAGCAATGATGCAACCGCGTTGCGCGCCTTTGTCGCGTAGCAAGCGGGTTAATTTGCGGGTGTCGATATCGGCAATCGCCACCACTTTATGCTCGCGCAGATATTCCGGCAGGGTTTTCGCGTTACGCCAGCTGCTGGCCAGCAAAGGCAAGTCGCGTATCACCAGACCACTGGCAAACACTTTTGCCGATTCGTCGTCTTCAGCGTTGGTACCGACATTGCCTATATGCGGATAGGTCAATGTGACGATTTGCCGTGCGTATGACGGGTCGCTGAGTATTTCTTGATAGCCGGTCAGTGCCGTGTTAAAAACCACTTCTCCCACGGAACAGCCGTCGGCACCGATCGAAATGCCGTGAAACACTGTCCCGTCTTCTAGTACCAGTAATGCAGGTTTGTTCAAGATTGGCCACCTTAGATGTAGAAAACGGGATAAGTCTTGCGACTCATCCCGTTCCTGATAGATAAAAACTTGAGTGATTTTACGAAATTATGGCTGTTTGGTCATTAACAATTTTCTAACTTGGTGCGTCGCTAAGATTCTGATCGTTCACAAAGACGCTGTATTTATTGCCAATTCCACCTTAGCCGGACTGCCCGGGTGCCAGCAGCCACTGCAACGGGCTATGCAGGGACAACAGGTTCATTCAGTGTTCGAATTTGCCGATTTCAGCTTTCAGTTTTTCTTGCTGTTCAGCCGTTAACAACATAAAAATCTCATGATCAAGCTTGGATTTTTCCAAAGCCATCTGCTGATGCATAGCGGTAGATTTCTCAAGCAAGGCTTTGGTCTTTCCCTCATCGTAATCTGCGGAAAAGCTCAAAGCGTGCAATTCGCCTCTCAATGCATGCTCTTCTTTAAAACGGGCCTGCCCGTCGCCGAATCGGGTCTTCATTAAATCTTTGATATCGGCTTCCTGCTTTTCGCTGAGATCAAGTTTCTTCAAATACCGCGGCAAATGTTGCTCGCCGTCCGCTTCGCCGAACATATGCATCGGCGGTTTGCCGCCGCCGTGGTGTTCGCCATGCGGTGGCTGAGCCATCGCGGTTAAGGGTAACAAGCCGAGTAACAATACTATTTTTTTCATAAAAAATGCCTCAAAAATGATGATAAACATAAGGACAAAACCTGTTCGATTTCGTCGTAGTCAGTATTTCAAATCAGAGGTTAAGTGCTGTTAGTGCCGTGTAAAATCAGGTAAACCCCGCTGGTTGTCGGCGGAAGCCGGGGCTATGATGATGACCACACAGCCAACGAGCGACAATCATGCACAAAGTGTTAATTATCGATGACGACGTAGAACTGGCCACATTATTCCAGGAGTATCTGGCGCAGGAAGGTTTTGCGGTGGACGTCAGCCATACCGGCGCATCCGGACTGCAACATGCCCTATCCGGCGAATATCAACTGGTCATTTTGGACATCATGTTTCCGGATATCAAAGGCACCGAGATATTGACGCGCATCCGCCTGGAAAGCAGGGTTCCGGTACTGATGTTCACCGCCAAGGGCGATGATGTGGACCGAATCATTGGCCTGGAATCCGGCGCCGACGACTATGTCCCCAAGCCTTGCACGCCCAGAGAACTGGTCGCAAGAATCCGCGCAATTTTGCGCCGAACCCACCCTGCCGCGAATGTATTGCAAGGACCGATTGTGGCCGGCCCTTTACAACTGTGGCCGGAAAAACGCAAAGCCGTGTGGTTTGAACAAGACCTGAACTTAACCAGTACCGAATTCAATTTGCTGGAAACCTTGGCCAGCCAGGTAGGCCGAGTCGTCAGCAAAAACGAGCTCTCCGAAAAAGCCCTGGGACGGCCACTGGCACGTTTCGATAGAAGCATCGATGTGCATATGAGCAGCATCCGCCAGAAACTCGACAACCAGCCGGACGGCCGCTCTTACATTCAGACCGTGCGCGGCCAAGGCTACCAGATGGTCAAGGAATAAGATGGGCAGATTGTTCTGGAAGTTTTTCTTTGCGTTCTGGCTGGCGTTGTTAACGGCGGGCATTGGTGTGGGTACCGCCGTTTGGCTCAGACACTCCGCACAGCAAAACCTGTCGTCCAAGCAAGCCGATGTCGTCGATGTCAGACGCGCCTCGCTGGTCAAGCTGGCCGCCAGCACCTTACCGCATGGCGGCGTCAAGGGCCTACACGACTTTATTCAGACCTTGCAAAACACCCGCTTTCCACCGATATACGCGTTAGACGATACGGACCGGGAGTTGTTGGGCAGGCCGTTAGCGGCAGAGGTATTGCAACAGGCCCGAGCCTTACATCGAAAAAATGCCTACCCGGATGCCATCCAAATGATTTCGGCCGACGACGGTCACCGTTATCTGCTTTTTGTACCCTTGCCCGAGCACGGTTTTGGCGACCTGTTCAGGCCGTCATTTCCGGGTCATCCCGGACTACCTCCCTTTGGCTTCGACGGCGCTATGCCTGGAGATCGGCCGCCCCCGCCGAGCGGTAACCCGGAGGAGCATAGCCCTCGCCCGCACCGCGAACCGCCCGCGCCGATTTTACCGATAATCTCCGGCTGTTTGGCCAGTCTGCTGTTCAGCGGACTGTTGGCCTGGTATTTCGCCAAACCCATTCGCAACCTGCGCGATGCGTTTAGCGCTGTGGCTCAAGGCCGGCTGAATACGCGAATCGGTAATGCAATGGGTAGACGGAGCGACGAATTGGCGGACCTGGGTCGGGACTTTGACCATATGGCGCAAAAAATCTGCTCGCTAATCAGTGCCCAGCAACATCTGCTGCACGATGTGTCTCATGAACTGCGCTCACCGTTGGCGCGTATCCAAGCCGCTATTGGTCTAGCCCAACAACAACCGGAAAAATTGCCGGCTACGCTGGAACGTATCGAACGCGAATCGCAACGCATCAGCGATTTGGTCGGCGAATTATTGATGCTATCGAAGCTGGAAGCGGGCGTTGCGCCAGGAAAACTTGATCTAATCAATCTCGACGACCTAATGGCCGACATTGTCGCCGACGTGCGTTTCGAGGCGGAAGCAAAGCGTATCGCAATGAGCTATCACGGCGATATTGACGTGATAGTCGAATGCCAAAGCGAACTATTGCATCGCGCTATCGAAAACGTGCTGCGTAATGCGGTGCAGCACTGTAAAGCCGAAGGCACGGTATTAATTGCCGCCGATTTTGATAGCGATAATCGTCGCTTAAGAATTCGGGTGGACGATGACGGCCCTGGGGTACCCGATCAGGATTTGACGGCTATTTTTCAGCCGTTTTTCCGTAGCGGACAAGCACAAAAGCCGCACAGCACCGGCCTGGGACTCACCATCGCGCATCGCGCCGTTGAGGCGCATGGCGGCAGCATCAGCGCCAGCAACCGGCCGCAAGGCGGTTTAAGCGTGCTGATTGAGATCCCGTTTCCAACCCGGCAAGCAAACCAGAGGTAAGTATGTTTAAATTCAAAAAGTGGATGACAGCCCCGCTGATCGCTTTACTGTCGGCATGGGCACTAAGCGCGAACGCCGACCCGTTTCACCATCACGGCGGTCGGCATTTTGGCGGCCATTTCCGTCCGGGTTTTGGCTTTTACTTTGGTGCGCCACTCTATCCCAGACCGTTTTACCCGGCTTATCCTTACTACCCGGCGTATCCGTATTACCCGCGGGAAATTATCACCGTACCAGTGCAACCCCCGGTCTATATTGAACGCGAGCGCAGTCAACCCCAGAACGGTCCCTTAGCCGAAGGCTACTGGTATTACTGTAACGATCCGGCCGGCTACTATCCTTACATAAAAGAGTGTGCGAATGGCTGGCAACAAGTCGAGCCCACGCCGCAAAATTAAAGGGAGACCGCAAACATGAACACTAAAAAGAAAATGGCGGAAATCTGCGCGGCACTGGCCTTGAGCGGCTGCGCCCATATGCCCTCCGGCCCCAGCGTAATGGCGCTGCCCGGCACTGGCCTATCGTTCGAACAATTCCGCCAGGACGATTATCAATGTCAGCAATACGCGGCCGGGCAAGTCGGCGCCACGCCGAACCAGGCCAGCGCCGATAGCCAAATTGGCAGTGCAGCGGTCGGCACGGCAGTAGGCGCAGCAGCCGGCGCCGCAATTGGTGGGGGCGGCGGAGCGGCAATCGGCGCGGGCTCCGGTTTAGTAGCCGGGACTATCGTCGGCAGCGGCGAATCAAGACGCTCCGGCTATGCCACTCAACAAGGTTACGACAATGCCTATGTGCAATGCATGTATGCCAAGGGGCACAGAGTACCGGTATCCGGGCAATTTTCTTACCAATCGCCAGCCCCTAGAACGGCGCAACCGAGCATTCCGCCACCACCGCCCGGATTACCGCCGCCGCCACCGTATCAGTAACGGTCAAGAAGAGCTTGCGGAGCTAGAAAGTCATCCGCAGGCCCGCTTCCAGGATATGGTCAGAAATATTGGCTTGACCTAAGCGGGTTTCGTAACGCACGAATCCGGATCCGCCATTGGGTAATGTTGCACTAACCGAACCGCCGAGGTTGAGGTAATCGCGGTCGGGTTCGCCGGTCTGAATCGTAAAATTGCCCTGCCCTGGCTCGGCCTGCGCCAAACGCATGTGGATCAAACGATTGTCGTTAAGGTATTGATGCTCCCATTCCACGCGAGCTGCCGGCGTGAACACCCCCCATGGC
Organism: Methylomonas sp. 2F7; assembly: GCF_057126975.1. Taxonomy (NCBI): domain Bacteria; kingdom Pseudomonadati; phylum Pseudomonadota; class Gammaproteobacteria; order Methylococcales; family Methylococcaceae; genus Methylomonas; species Methylomonas sp. 2F7. The sequence goes on along the minus strand of NZ_CP195203.1, from coordinate 872,391 downwards.
GTGCTGAGCGCATAACTGATTTGGGTACCGAGATTACTGACGAAGGAATGATTGATCTGCTCCCCGGTGATGATGTCGAAGCCGTTGCCGCTTTGCTCCTGATATCGGGCGATGTTCATGCCCAAATACTCCAAACGCAGATAAGGGCCGATGGCCCATTCGTCCCAATTAAAGTCTTTGCCGCCGCTCAAGGCAAAACCGTATTGATTGCCGGTGGTTGTAGACGTGGATTGGCCGGCGAAGCCGGAATAAGCATATTGGCGATTGAAGGCATAGTCATTAGCGCCATAATTTCCCACCCAATCCAGATAAATATCCTCGGGCAAATAATAGCTACCGTAAATCGCACCCAGATAGGTATCGCTACTCATATTACCGGCTGAATCGGCGTACTGCGTAGAAGAGTGCGTGTAGTTAAACGCCGCGCCAACCACCAATTTATCGCTAAGCCGATAATCCGCTCCGCCCGTCACGGTGCGCGCTTGCGAATCGAAGCCGCGATCCCAGGCGTCACCTTGCAGATTGGCAAAATTAAACCGGGTTTGCAAAAACAGACCCAACGGCGAATCGCGGAACAACTCGTCATCGCCGGCCGCGCCGCCTAGCCCCTGAGCGCCCAAGGTATTGGCGGATAATTGGATACCGTTAAAGTTAACCGACAATGGCGCACTGCCGCCGCCAGCGCGTAAACTCGCCAACCGGGTGAGCGGACCATCCATGCGCGTCGCCCCCAATTTCACCGGCCCGGCCATCTGGCTCGGCACTTGATCGGGAGTCAAAGCGGCAACAGCACTGGTTTGCTCCTCCGGACTGAGCGCCTGTAGTTGCAAGCACCGGGTAGCCAAAATGCCGCTTGGAGTAGTGCAAGCCTCGTTTAGGGCTGGCGCAAAGGTCTGTTGATTAAAGGTTAATTCCGACGCGGTAGTAGTCTCTTCGGCAAAAGGCTGCAAGCTCCAGGGCGCCAATTGCCCCCTACCGCCACCAAAACTGCGTATCGCCCCCAAAAGATACTGATTTTCGGGCAAAGTCGGATCTACGTAGATATTGTAATCGCTGCTGATGTTGCTTAATTGGTTTACACCATCCGCCAATACCAGCCGGCTGGCATACAGCGCAGCACCGGGCGTGCTATTGCCATCGATTAACTGCAAGCCGTTGCCGCTCGCCACTGTCACCGACCCCCAGGCAAAATTATTGATCGCACCGCTGGTGGTTTGTCCTTGGTCGCTGCCCGTCAAGCTCATTGCGTGTTGCGTGGCGTTGGGTCCGCTGAAAACCAGATCGGCATTCGCGGTATTCCATAGCGTATTTTGCGTACTGGCATTATTGAAATCACCGGTCACAATGAAAACATCGCCGGCACCGCCCACCAAATAGCCGCTGGAACCTATCGAAAGATTGTTGAACTGATTGGTCGACGGATCGCTCTCATAGCGGCCGTTATTCGTAAAGTTGCCGGTAAAAGCCACCGAGGTGTTAACCGTTCGAAAAACACCGTCGTTACTGACATTGCCATCAAACCGATGCGTATGGGTACCGGAAATATCGACGCGTCCTTGCGCACTATTATAGAAATCGCCGGCCCCGGTAATGAGTCCGGTTTGCGCCAGATTGAATTGGCCGTTATTGCTGATGGTCCCGGTATTGTTAAGCACGCCGTGATTGCTGAAAGTACCCTGATTACTCAGTTGTCCGGCATTGCCGAAACTACCCTGATTAACCAGTTCGCCGACGTTTGTCAGCGTATTGCCGGTAACATTGTCAATGCTGCCGCTATTGACCATCTGTCCAGCATTCTCAAGTACGCCTTGATTGTTGATGGCGCCAAAGTTGGAGAAAACCCCTGAACTATGACTGAGCGTGGCACTGTTATTGATCAATGTGCCGTGGTTGCTGAAATTGCCGCCGGTGCTGTAATAGTAACCAGGCAGCGTGCTGAAGCTGTCGCTGGACGTAATGGGACTCAGCGCTAAGGGTGTAACAGTAACCTGGAACGGCGCGAAACCGGAAATGCCATTCTGATCTTTTCCGAACCCACCGGCAGTATTCGGTTGGTAAACAAAATCCAGCGTTGCGCCAAGACCAATAAAGTAAGTGCCAGGAGTTTTAGGGGCAGTGAGTTGGTTCGAGAAGGATCCGCTTTGGCTACCAAAACCGGGATAGATTACTCCCGAGAAAAAGCCCGCAGAACCGGCTTGAGCCGGGGCAATCCAAGCGTTATAAAGCTGGATGACGCAGCCTGGACAATAACTGGTATCGCCTTCCTGGATGTTGTAACTACCAGCCAAATTGACGCTGGACCCCGAACCTACCGTTGCCGAATTACCGGCAAAACTGCCCCTGCCCACGCCGGCAAAGGACGGTTGAGTAATGGTGATGTTGCGCCCAATCACCGACCACGTCACGTCGGACGACAACGAATCGGCTAGCGAAGACTCCGAGGCGCAAGCCAGCAAAAACCCAATCCGCATTGGACCATTTAATTTCATCGCACTATTAATTTGCTACGCGCTTGGATTGTGGGATTCGGACAAATCTGCGCACTAGATTAGCCGAAACATTCAACAAAGCAACCGCATCGCTCCGGTACTCTAAACGATGCGGAACATGACAATAATCTACAAAGACCCCAAATAAGCCGCCACAGCCTTGATGTCATCATCACTGAGTGACTGCGCCAGGGCATTCATTTGCGGCGCCTTGCGCGCGCCTTTTTTAAAATCGGTCAGCTGTTTGGCCAAATATTGCGGGTGCTGTCCGGCCAATTTCGGCACCATACCCATACCTTGCGCATTATTGCCGTGGCAACCCAGACACATTGCAGCTTTGTCTTTGCCCAATTTGACCAAGTTGGCGTCGCTGCTACCGGCCGATTTGCCGTGCAAGCTGGCGTAATATGCAGAAATATTTTGAATATCAGTATCGCTCAAACCTGACGCCAACGGCTTCATTACCGGGTTTTCGCGCTGGCCGTTGCGGAATTTATTCAGCTGGCTCTCGATATACACCGCGCTCTGCCCCGCCAGACTGGGCCATAACGGGCTGCTGCTGACGCCGGCCGCACCGTGGCAACCTTGGCACGCAGCGGCTTTCGCCTTGCCCGCTTCAATATCCGCCGCGTTGACGCCGGCGGCAAACAGCCCCAGCATGACGATATACTTGATTTTATGATATTTATTATTCATCGAGATCACCCTTGGTTGGCTTGTTGTACAATCCTGGCGACATAATGCGCTATCAGGCTTCTGCATCATAGTCAGGCAACATTGACTAAGCAAACCTAAAATTTCCTCAACCCACTCGAACCAAAGGAATAGGCCATGTCGTGGTTGCTATCACTTTTTAATCAAGATTCCGTACCGCACACACTACTAATTATCAGTTTGGTAGTGGCTAGCGGCCTGGTTTTGGGCAGAGTATCGCTGGCCGGCATCCAACTGGGTATTGCCGGCGTATTGTTTTCCGGACTACTGTTCGGACATTTCCAGTTCACTATCAATCCGGAAGTCATGCATTTTTTGCGCGAATTCGGCTTGGTGCTGTTCGTCTATGCAATCGGATTGCAGGTCGGCCCCAGTTTCGTCAGTTCGTTTTTTCGTTACGGCTTGCGCCTGAACGGCATGGCCGCCGCGATCGTGATACTGGGCGCCTTGATTACGGTATTGATCAGCATTTTAGGTGATATTCCCATGCCCGTAGCGGTGGGCCTGTTTTCCGGCGCCACAACCAACACCCCGTCGCTGGCCGCCGCCCAGCAAGTATTGAGCGGAATTGCCGGCATCGATAGCGAAACCTTGAAAATGCCGGGTCTGGGGTATGCGGTGGCCTACCCATTCGGTATCGCCGGCATCATTCTGGCAATGCTGTTAAACAAACGCCTATTTAAGGTAGATATTGCAGAGGAAGCCAAAAGTTTTGCCGACAGACAGCAGCAAGATGCGCACATCCCAATCTGGAAAGATTTACGGGTGGAAAACCCCAATCTAAACGGTTTGACGCTAAGCCAAATTCCGTTTTTCGAAGGCATGAACGTGGTGATGACACGGATTCTGCACAATGGTGCGGTGGATGTGGCCGGTCAGGAAAGCCACTTGGCAATTGGCGACACCATCCGGCTGGTCGGCGAACGCGAACCCTTGGAACAACTGAAAATTCTGATCGGTCCGGAATCGGATATCGATCTGAAACAAATTGCCACCAATTTGCAAAGCAGACGGCTGGTAGTCACCAATAAATCAGCGATCAATCAAACCGTTGGCAATCTGTGCATGCTTTACGGCGTCACCATTTCCCGGATTCATCGTCCCGACGTCGAGTTTTCTCCCACCAGCAACGTGCATGTGCATTTTGGCGATGAATTGAATGTCGTCGGCAGCCAGGAAGCGCTGAACAGCATCGAAAAAGCCCTGGGTAACTCGCTGGAAGAACTGGCTCACCCGCAAATCATGCCTATCTTTATCGGCATTTCGCTGGGGGTGTTATTAGGCAGTGTGCCTATGTATTTGCCGGGCATTCCCTCGGCGGTCAAACTGGGCATGGCCGGCGGACCGCTGCTGGTAGCCATTATGCTGAGCAGAGTCGGCAACTGGGGGACGATGACTTGGCATTTACCGAAAAGCTCCAACATCATTTTAAAAGACATCGGCATCGTGTTGTTTCTAGCCTGCGTCGGCTTGCACTCCGGCGATCAATTTGTCGAGACGCTGGTGAAAGGCGACGGTTTTTACTGGATGGCCTGCGCGGCGATGATCACCTTACTTCCGCTCCTGATCATCGCCGCCGTGGGCCGGATAGTCTACAAACTCAACTTCCTGACGCTTTGCGGCTTGCTGGCCGGCAGCATGACCGATCCGCCGGCTTTGGCATTTGCCAACAATCTCAGCCCGGCGGCGGCAGTGTCGATGGCCTATGCAACCGTTTACCCCTTGGTCATGATTCTCCGGATCATTGCCGCGCAGTTGATTATTTTGTTGGTACATTAAAACCGACTCATTTGTCTGATGGACTGGTTCGGCGGCTAAAGTCGCCGAAGCTGTCCAAACTCCTGCTGCGATGACATCGACCTTAATCGTCAAGTACCAGAATCTGGCTCCCTGCGATGGCGAGCTGTACCTGCTGCAAGCTTTCTACCCACAAACCATCGCAGACAATTACTTCAACAGCCTGCGGCAAAACCTGGCCTGGCAAACCGAGCAAATCCATATCTTCGGCCGCTGGGTGGAGGTACCGCGCTTGATGGCCTGGTATGGCGACGCAGGCGCAGAATACCGTTATTCCGGGGTCGATCACCAACCCTTGCCCTGGACCAACGAGCTACAAACCTTACGCAGCGACGTCGAAGCTGTTTGCCTACAACCATTCAACAGCGTTTTGGCCAATTTATATCGCGATGGCCGCGATTCGATGGGGTGTCATGCCGACAATGAAAAAGAACTAGGACCAAATCCGCTGATTGCTTCGCTGAGCTTCGGCGAGACGCGCTTGCTGCGTTTCCGCCATGCCCGCAGCCGCACGACGCTGGATATTGAGCTGAGTCACGGCGACTTGTTGATCATGGCCGGCGAGTTGCAACACCACTGGCGCCACGAACTACCCAAAACTCGCCAAGCCAAGCAAGCCCGTATCAATCTGACTTTTCGGCGGATTGTGTCAATGCCCACTTCGCCCGCGCTATCCGCAGCGCGTTAATCTTATCGACCAACAGCTGCCTGACAGTCTGCTCCGCCGGTAGCTTGCTGGTTACCCTGGTATTATCGCCATCCAGTTTCACCAGAAAATCATCGTTTTCGCCAAACACGCTAACCATATCCCGATTGTCGCCGCGCCTATGAATGATGTATTTGGGTGAGGCTTTCGCTACGCCGAACAATACCCCATTCCAATCCGAATAACATTGCTTGCCGGCGATCAAACCCTGCAAACTATTAAAGACATCAATTTGTTGATATTGATTGTTTTCCACGCTTGCCGGCTGATAACCATCGGCAATCACTAAGGGCACTTTTGCCGAAGCTTTATACTGACCATATAACTCAACCTCGGCTTTTTTTAAGGGCGTCATCGAATGATGGTCGCCGACAATAATCAAGAGGCCATTCTTGAAAAAGCCGTTATTTTGTAGTTCTCGATAAAACCGGCCTATTTGCTTGTCGGTATAAGTAATGGCCGCTGATTCGGATTTTTCCTTCGTCTCCGGATTAATATACGGATGATGACTACTAACCGTTTTGATAAACAGCAAAAAATTATTTTTTTTATTTTTATCGATCCTGTCCAAGGCTCTTAAATATAGCGCCTCATCCGGCGCGGCCTCAAAATGAAACCGTTCCCATTTATCGTATTCCGGCTGATCGTGGCCTTCGATATAATCAAAACCTACGCTTTTTGCCCAGACTCCGGTATTGCCGAACTCCAAATCCGCGGTGGTTAAAAACTCGGCTTTATAACCGTGCTTTTTAAGGATATTGGGTAGGGAATCTTTTATATTATAAAAACTATAAAACGACGTACCGCCGTCGTCGGTATAACTGGAGGGCGGATAGAGCGGCTGCAAGCCAGTCAGCAGTGCGACTTCGCCGTCTTCGGTTATAAAACCATTGGCGTAAAAATTCTTGAACGCTTGATGTTGGCTAGCAATCTCGTCCAGATTAGGCGTCCAATCGTGGATGCCGGAGAAATACCGGCTTTGATAAGCGGAAAGCGACTCTACCATCAACATAATAATATTCTTAGGTTGAGCCGGCTGAGTTTGGCAGTTTATATGCTCTTGAAAACTAAAAGTATCGACATAAGCGGCGCTATACGGCGCAGCCTCAGACAATATGGTTAAATTATAATCAATGACATTTTTATAAATCCAGGCATGGGCGTATTTTTCATTATCGGCAAACGCGGCCGCCAACGGCAAACCAAGAATTAAGAAGATGGGCCACTTTTTGACATGAGGATTTACGGATTTAAACCTTACCCACGAAAAATATAAAGGTATAGCCAAGATTAATACGCTAAGCGCAAGCACACCAAATTCGCTTAAACCGTAAATTTGCTGAATATATTTGTACGAATAATCCGCATATTTTATGGCGTCGCCCAAAGCCAGATGCGTATTGAAATTAACGATAATGGCGTAATCGATAATATAAACCGCAAACAACAGCACAGCCGCCAAGCGTAATGATGCCGCCAGCCAACGCATCATAGTCGGCAGCAGCGATAAATACAGTAATATTAAAATACCGCCATAAATCACGGCATCGTTAAATAAAACCTGAGTAAATCCCAGCAAACGGGTACCGGTATAGTGATAAATGAAATTATCGACATACCAGCCTTTCAGCAGCAACGGCGCCACCAAAATAAGCAACCAAACAATCTTTCTCATGCTTGGGAAACCGCTGAAAATGGCGTTGGGATTAATCGCGCGTCAACTTCAGAAAATGAAAAATATCGACTTCAATCACGCCGAATGCGGCGATCCACAGCAGCGCATCGTAAGCATCCAGCCACTCTGACTGCATCAGCCAAGCCACGACCATACCGACTAAACCCGCAAATACAGCGAGAGTGATCAACCAAAACAGCTGCCGGTGTCGAGCAACCAAAGTCGGCCAGCGCACTTCCAACTCGAGCAGCACAATCAACCCAAACCAGAGCAGAGAGTTGAGCACATCCAACCATTCGTTATCGCGGACGTAGCTGCCAAATACCAAGGCAATCACCACAATCAACACGTTCCTCACCGCGTGCAAGGTCGTCTCATTAAACGGCGCGGCCTTGACGGTTTCCAGTTCGAACATCACCAACAAGATCACCCAAACCAGCGCATCAACCGCAGTGGTCAGCGTATCGACCGCTGCGTAAATACCGATATTCAGCGTCAACAAGGCCAGTATCGCCAGTTTGAATTTGGGGTAAGAAAGAAAAAACTCGGCGTTGGGCATAACGGTAAGATTAAGTGAGTCCGACGGCAAACGCCAAACTGCTCGTATAGCGATGGTTTGACGGAAAAGACATGAACCATGATGACAACCCGGCCGGGGCCATCATGGTCAACAGGAATTATTTAACGAAACAGGCTTTTTCCGCTTCGGCGTCAGCATCTTTCAACTTGGTGCGCAAATCCTTGGATTGTTTAGGATCGCGAAACGCAGCACCGGCCTCGCCAGGGGTTTTTTGCATCTGGGTAAAGGTTTTGGCTGACTCGTATTCTTCGAAACTGAGTTTTTCAGCAATTTTATCGATTTTGCAGCCGCAGGCATATTGGCTGATATAGGTTAAGCCGCCGTGCTTGGCGACGCATTCCAGCACATATTCCACGCGGTCGCGGGTGGGATAGTCATTGACCAATACCGCCGGCTCGCCTGCGGCGGCCTGCGGCTTTGAGTTTTCCTGGGTAGTGGCACAGCCGCTTAGCAGCGTTACAACAGCGAGAGTAGCGAAGAATGATTTTTTCATGATGCTCGGTTTTTATCGTTGTAGGGATATTTATTGTTCGGCGGCGAAGTCGACAATCTGTCGCAGTTGCGGGTTCATTTCCTTGGCGAAGTTATTCAAGGCCGGATTGCCAGTATCTTCCGGTAATAAATGCGTCCTGACGATGGTTTTGCCTGCGAATTGGTAGGTCACCACATTGCAGGGCATATAGCCTATCGCGTGCGGGGTGATTTCCAGCACCACTTTTGCCAACGTCAGATTGCAAAACTGTACCGTATCGTATTCTGGAAAATTCGTGGCCCCTCTATCGCGGATCACCTTCCCCACACGACTATGGCCGGTAATGCGAAAGTTATGTTCGGCAATCGCTACTTCCAGTTCGGTCAATACTTCGTCGTAGGGTTTGCTGGTTTCCACCTGATAATACGTCACTTCTTCGGTATGCTGAGACTGCGCAGCACAACTTGCAATCAACGGCAGGCTTGCGAAAATGACGGCTCTTTTAAACATCGGCAAAGCTTACCATCATGAACGGGCAAAACAAAGTGAGCGGCGCAGTGCTGGCGGGCGGTATGGCCCGACGCATGCAGGAGCAAGACAAGGGCTTGATGTTGTGCAATAACCGGCCCTTGGTTAGCTACGCACTGGCCGCCATAATGCCACTGGTCGACGATTTGTTGATCAGCGCCAATCGCCATCAAGACCTCTACCGGCAATTCCATTACCCCGTCATCAGCGATGCCGAACCAAGCTTTGACGGTCCGCTAGCCGGCATTCTGGCGGCGATGCAGGCCGCGCAACATGGGATATTACTGGTAGCGCCGTGCGATTCGCCGTTGGTTGCAAGCATGCATTTGCAACGCTTGCTCGACGCATTAATTAGCCAGGATGCGGACATCGCCGTGGCGTTTGACGGCGAACGCCTGCATCCGGTTTTCGCCGCACTGAAAACCAGCTTGCAAACTGATTTACAGAATTACTTGCGCAGCGGCGAGCGTAAGTTGCAAACCTGGTTTCACCGGCATTCGCTGGTCGAGGTAGATTTCAGCGATACACCGCACATCTTCGTCAACATCAATACGCCGGCGGAATTGTTGGCGGTCGAGCAATCGTTAGCCGAAATCTTGCCTTAATAGCAAGTTGATATTAGCCGCTCAGTGCACCGCTTTTTCACTGCTGACGATTAACAGCGCTTCTCCCGAGCGATTACCCAAAACCGTTGCATGCATGCGTACCGGGATAATTTTCTGATCCTTGGTAATGCGTTTGGTCTTGATACTTTTCACGCCGCCACCGACTATCAATTCCTGAATCAACTGTTGAGTAATGGCCCGTTCATCCTCCGAGACGATCTCTGTAAACGTCATACTGGCTGCATCCAAGCTATCCCAGCCGTATAAGGTTTCGGCGCCCTTATTCCAAGCCGTAATTTTACCCGACACTTCAAATAGAATTATCGCCTCATCGGTGTCCATCACTATCGTTGCCAGTTTTTGCAAACAATTTAAACATTCCTGTTTTTCAACTTGATGTTGGTGAACGTAGTCGCGCTCAGTCAAAGCGATTAACTCTCTGGCGGAGTTCTCCGCTTGAAACATGCAAGCCGACGCCGAAACGTGCACCACCTTTCCGGATTTGGTTAGCCGTCTGGCCTGAAAAGACGGCAAGGTGTTACCCACTTTCAGGTTGTTCAGACCTTGCTTCGCAAAATATTTTTCCTCTTCCGGAATTAAATTGTAAAAATTCATCCCCAGCGCATCGTGCGCCGACCAACCATAGAGCTTCTCGGCGGCGTGATTCCAGGTCACAATGGTACCGTCCGGATCGAGCAAGGTGATCGCATCATTGGAAAACTGTACAAACTTGGCCAGCCTCAGCGTTTCTTGCTCCTCACGCTTATGCAATTCCAGTTGCGCACTTTTCAGCTGATTGATGTCCACAAATGTCAGAATGACACCGGCATTGACTTTAGCGGAAACTACATAGGGAATAACCCGCAATAAATACCAGGTACCATTTTCCAGCTGAATTTCTTGATCAAAACAGTTGTGCCTATCATTGACACTTTTAACCACTGCAATCACATCCAGATTTTTAATGGTATGGGTTAGATGGTAAAACGGTCGCCCGAGATCGGTTTCCAAAATATGGAATATCGACTGTAGTTTCGGGGTAAAACGCCTGATATCCAGATTCTCGTCTAAAAACAAGGTAGCGATATTCGTACTATTGAATAAATTATCCAAATCGTTATTCAATAAGGTCAGTTCGACTATCTTGCCCTGGTGTTCGGCGTTAACGGTGTAAAGCTCTTCGTTAACCGATTGCAATTCCTCATTCGTACTCTGCAATTCCTCGTTACTCGCCAACAATTCTTCGTTGGTGGCCTGAAGCTCTTCGTTGGAGGTTTCTAATTCTTCCACCGTGGCTTGCAGGTTTTCGCGGGTAAATTGTAATTCTTGCTCCAGATCGATGATGCGTTGTTTGGCATCTAAATTGACATCGTAGACCAAGGTTTCCGTCTCGCTGAAACAGGAAGGATCGACCGTCTCCGTGATCATCGCCGCCACTAAGATTTCTTGGCCCTTCTTACCCGGCAGAGGTTTAAATTGCAGTCTAAACGTCCGCAAACTGTCCTGCTCTCTGACCCGAATATTGGACAACACAATTTCGTTATTCGTTTTTAAGGCTTTTTGAATACCTGTGGAAATAGGTATGGATAAATCTTTTTTGACAATTTTACTGACATTACTCACCAGTTTGCCGCTGGGATAACTCAAATAATCCTTAGAGTCTCCGAAAATATGGGATATTTCCATATTCTCGTTGATTATCATCGTAAACGGCAATACATCATTGGATATTGCCCTGATAAACCTATCCAATACTCTTTCTTCCTGGCCACTAAGCGCATTCGATGAGCGCACAGAAGTCGGATACGGCGAGTAAGTCATTAAAGCACTGGGAGATGCAGTAAAACCCAAGGATTTATATTTGCCTTTAGAGCGATATAGTTTTGATTTGGCACTTGCCACATCGAAATACTCACCCATATCGCCTATCGTTTCACTGGTACCCAACACCAACAAGCCGTCCTTTACCAGAGAAAAGTTGAATAACTCCAATATTTTCTTTTGCAATACCGGCTGTAAGTAAATCAACACATTTCGACAGCTGAGTATATGAATATTGGTAAACGGCGGATCTTTAATCAGGTTATGCTGGGCAAACACCACCATTTCCCGAATTTTCTGGCTGACCTGAAAATAATCTTCCCGGCGAATAAAATATTTTGACAAAAGCTTAGGTGGAATATCCGCGATAATACTTTCCGGATATTTGCCATTACTGGCTTTCTCGATGGCCGTAAGATCGACATCCGTCGCAAAAATCTTCACGCGAAAATAATGTCCGGAATACTCCCGGTATTCCGACAACAACATCGCCAAGGAATAAGCTTCCTCGCCGGTGGAACATGCGGTCACCCAAACTCGCAACTCATCTTCTTGTAATAATTTGACGACTTTTTTCAACCAATGTTCGCGAATATCATCAAATACGTGCTCGTCGCGAAAAAAACTGGTAACGCCTATCAACAATTCCTGAAATAAAATCAAAACTTCGTGAGGATTTGTTTGTAATAAGTTTAAATATTCTGATATATCTTTTAAATGATTGATAGATATGCGCCGCTCAATGCGTCTAACCACCGTATTGGGTTTATAAAAGGTAAAATCGATTTTGCACTTTTCCCTAAGAATCGAAAAAATCCGCGTGATGTCGCTATCGTCGGAAGAAACGATATGCTTTTCCTGCAAGGTGGCATAGGGATGCTTAACAAAAGCCAACAACTGATCGGGCATCTTCTCCGGCGGCAAACTAAAATCCGCCAAACCGGTAGCAAAAGCATTCTTGGGCATACCGTCGAATTTGGCGGAGTTTTCATCCTGCACCATGACCATGCCGCCAAATTCCTTGATGGCGCGAATACCACGCGTGCCATCACTACCGGTGCCGGACAAAATAATGCCTACAGCCAGTTCTCTGGCGTCCTCGCTCAAGGAGCGCAAAAATATATCGATCGGCAGATTAATCCCTTTGCTGGGGTCTTGCTCGGCCAGCAACAGCTGATTGTGAAACACCGTGACGTTTTTCCGGGGTGGAATCAAGTAGACGGTGTTACGCTCGATTTTCATACCGTCCTCGATGCGCTTTACCGGCATAGCAGTATGTTTGGACAATAGTTCAGCCATCAAACTTTTATACTGCGGTGACAAGTGCTGAATCACTACAAACGACAAGCCGCTATTGGCAGGCATATTCTTGAAAAATGCCTCAATCGCCTCCAAGCCTCCGGCGGAAGCGCCGATCCCGACAATGTACTGCGGCGGCACTTTTACAGTGTTTTCATTATCCATAAAACCATGTTAGTTAATATCAATCGTTTAAATTAATAAAGCCTCTGGACAACTTTACCCGTCACGCTGCGACAGTACACTCAAGTCTTATTTGCGTCTGTTTTCACGTCGCTAATATCTGTGATAGTCACGATTAATTTACGCGTCTTCAAATCGAACGATTCGCTCGCCGTATCGCTACCGTCATCCGCATTACCTTTGATTAAAGCAGGGAAAGCAAAATTCTTATCCCCTTGCAAACGCAGCTGTAAACTTTTATTGGTTGGCGCTTTGAAAAAAGCGTCAAAACGGTGAATAAATATATTCTTGTCTTCTTCGAAAATCAGCTTGGAAAAATGCGTTTTCTGCAATTTACTGGCTTTATAGCCCAACATATCTGCAAAGGTATGATTCGCTTGTTCTATGAAGCCTTGATAATCTAGGGTTATAATACCCACTGGAACACAATGGTAGGTAAAATTTAATTTATTATTTAAGCGAGACAATTCAAATTGCGCTTTTTGCAGCTCTTCATTCTGCATTTGCAACTCAATTTGATAAACTTGTAAATCATAAAATAAACGTTGAATTTCTTCCGGCGTAATACTACTGATTTCTTGAGGCGTAAAATCTATAATTTTCTCCGCCATTTCTTTTAATTTAGCAGCATGAGAATCTAATGTCATAACGGCATTTCCTTATTAATCTATTAATTTTTTGAACAATTTAGCGGAAAAATTCTAGTTCCCACTATTTATACTCCCTATCGATTCGTCCACTTCTACCCTCTTCGGATTTTACCGATACCCTGCTGGCAACTTATTGACTTAAAACAGCCTGATTCAGCACCCAGCCGCCCAGCGCACTGGGATTGTAGTACAGAACATATATTCGAGCGCTTGCTACGTGGTGTTTGCCGGCCTCAATATCCCTATTTTTTGCTTGAAAATTTATTTCAAGCGGTGAATTTTTTTGGTTCCCGAACACATAAACCGCTTCCTTTTCGGATCAAACACCAGGAAGCACAACCTAGTTTTCCGCAAATTAGCAGCACTGGCAAACACTACAAATTAGTGGCGTTAAGGTCCGGCTAATCAAAGGTTGTGTCATTTACGCCGCATTATGCTAACGTAATTTTCTTTTTGCTTGGAACCACGATGAAACGAACGACTCTCGCCATCATTCTGACATTCTGTTCGTCGGGTGTTTTTGTCCAATCAGCCTTTGCACTCACCACGCCGGCAGAGCAGGATAAATTGCGCATTCATACCAGCATGCCTCGCAGAACCAGCGATTCGCTGTTTTCATACACGGCGGAATGGCGTATCGACGATGGAGAGCTGTATCGCTCTACCGGCTTGAGCTTTCTCAATGCACACAAATTTGATGATGCGACACAGCCTCACGCGGTCACAAAAAAACTGCTCACATCGATGAAGGACGGCATGATACAGCTGGATCCGAATTGGCGCGGCATCACCATTACCCAGCCGCCGGAACAAGCAGAATTAATCATCGCCAACAAAACCGGCTATTCGTTGACGACGATAACAGTGAGAGATTACAGCAACCAAGGCTTGCGTTTCGATCTTGCCGATAAAAACTTCAACGCCGACGGCGTGCAAGTGGCTTTTGATCTGGTGTTCAGTGCGGATGTGGAATATCTGGACGGCTTTTCCTCGAAAAAAGCTCTCACCGCCTCGCAAGGCGAAATCGAGATTAAGATAGACGACCAAAAACCGATTCATATCAAAACCGACGGCAAAACCACTCGCGAGCTTGAGCAAGAAATCGCCAAGCAGTTAAGCATCTCTCAACTTGCTGAAACACCGCTGTATCCTGGCATGGTCAGCAACGATACCCGTAACAACAAGCCATTCGATGGCAGCGAAGTGCAATTTTTAAATCTTGCCGCCAAATCGATTGCCATTGACATTACCGACCCCGCCTTGGGCGTACTCGCCAAGTTCAAATTCAAAGACGAAAATCATTCGGTGAAGGTCGTGGAACCGCGTTTCATGCTTGGCGCGTTGGCCTTGACGGTACTTTTAGCCATTGTCTATTTTCGGCGCAAAAACCAGCAGAAATCGATATAACAGTTCTAATCTCCGGGTGGCCGCCAGCGCACGCGGCCACCCGGCTTAAGGTTTAAATCAATGCCCGGAATGTTCAGGCTGCTTATCGGTGACGCTGGTTCTACGCAAAATATAGCGATCCGCAAGTTTGCCGGTGAACCGGTTGCCGCTGTTATCCAACTGAATCAACGCATCTTTTTCAACCAGATATTGCTGCGACGTTGAGCCATTCTTTGGCGTCAAAACCAGAGTATTGGCTTTTTCGCCAGGGGCAAACTTACCCTTTTCAGTAAACTCCCGTTCCGATTTCCCCAAAAACTGGGTCATCAGCAGATAACTGCTGTTTTTGTTCAAGGCCAGTGTGGTTTTCACGCCGATACAGTCGGCACAAGGGGTTAAGCCAGTATAAATCCCTGGCCAATCCATACTCTTGTGTTCGTGATGAACATCCTTATCATCAGCCCCAGCCGTTTCGGCAAGCGCTGGATTAAATGCAGAAAAAGCAGCCATCACCAGAAAAATGACCAGATTTTTTTTTAATTTTGATTTAACTGTTCGCATATTTGCTCCTGAGCAAACCATCGCTAATAATAATTATTGAGTAGGTACCACGCTGGAAATCTTTTGTGCGCCGGCGTTCATTCGTGAAAAGCCGCCAAGGCAAAAACGGCCTGTTAACAACCAATGAGCATCTTTTTTACCGACCTTCATCAACTGATCGACGCACACAGTTGCTCTATAAAGCCCCGCTTACAAACACAGATGATTCCAACCGCCTATTGTGGCATAGCTGCAAAGGATTAACTGATTTCATATCGCTAAAGCCCCCCATTAAGCAATCAGCCAACTGCGCTAGAGGGCTAATAATCGGCGCGCAAACCGTTCGTTAACACTCGTCCGTACAATACCCTCACCAAAAATTAAACCTATTCGTGCGCTTTACCAGTATCGGCTGGGACATTTTTGTGCACCAACCCGGACTTTTCGCAGACGTTTTTTGACTGAACACTTAAAAATTGGACCGTATTTCACCGAATATATTTTTGGATGTTACATTGCCGCCCGATTAGAAAATTTAATCGTTTATTACCGGTACCAAAACGGTAGCACTATTTTTACCCCGAGACGCCGCTAGGCGATCTCGCTTCAGTAAGTTGGCTCGGTTGGTGTGCTTGCTGAAGTTAAACTCCAAAGGTGACCGATATGACTACTCATATCCTTAAAAAACCCAAAACTCTGGCATCCGCTATTTCCGCCGGACTACTTTTTTCCACAATGGCGTTTGCCGCAGATACGTCCCGCCTGATCGGCAAGGATCTCGACCAAAATCGCGATCTGGTTGCCACTGTGATGCAGGGCCGCAACTACACGGTACAAATCGACGACCAAGGAAAAATCAAACAAGTCATCGACACCGGCGCCAACGGCGACGGCAGCGATCCGCTTTCAATCGCCAGTAACGCCTCTACTACGCCGTCTAACACAGGTGGGATGGTCGAATTGCCGGTCAATTATCAAGGCCAATACGCTATCGATATGCTGGGTGCCGATTTGCCCAAAGTGGCGTCAAATCATGGTTTGACACCGGAAAAATTCAAGGAAATGTTGACTCAAGACGAGACGATGCGGGTCGACGGTAACGGCAGAGTATTGTATGTGGACAATACCGCCGATCAGCAAAATCAAACGCAAGCCGGCAATCTGGTCTCGCCCAATAATGTCGCCGGCACAACAGGCACCAGCAATCCGCCGGTACCTATAGCATCGAAAGCGGCGCTGGCAAACGCCTTTGTATTGCACAGCAAGCCTGGTGCAAGCAAAACCATTTACCTGGATTTCGACGGTCATATCGCTCAGGGCACTGCTTGGTCAGCCTCTACCATCAACGCGCCAGCTTACGATCTGACCGGCAACCCCAGTGTTTTCGACGATACCGAGCGCAGTAATATCATTAGCATGTGGAATCGGGTCGCGGAAGATTACATCGCCTTCGATGTGGACGTGACTACCCAACTGCCGACTAACGATACCTTATTCCGCACCAGCGCGGCGGATACCAATTATGGAATACGCGTGGTGGTCACCAAAACCGTATTTAACTGCGGTTGCGGCGGTGTTGCCTATGTCGGCGTAGTCAATTTCGTCAACAACGCTTATTACCAACCGGCCTGGGTGTTCCAAGACGGCTTGGCAAATAACGAAAAATACATCGCTGAAGCAATCTCTCACGAAGCCGGCCATAACCTGGGCCTGCAACACGACGGCCAAAATCCTAGCACCGGCTATTACACTGGCCACGGTACCGGCGTCACCAGTTGGGCTCCAATCATGGGCGTGGGCTACTATAAAAATCTGACGCAATGGAACCCAGGCAGCTATCCAAACGCCAACAATCAACAGGATGATATTGGGACCCTTGCCAGTTACGGCATTCTGGCTCGAAGCGACGATTACGGTAATACACCAAGTACAGCAAGCTCTCTGAAAAATATCGGTACTGCCACTGCACTGAATATTCAAACTTTCGGCGTCATCGAAACATCAACCGATACTGATATTTTTGTGGTCAGCACTGGTGGCGGGCTTATTAACTTGACAGCCAGTCCGGCAGCGGTAGGTCCAAACCTGGATATTAAGCTGACTTTGTATAACGCCAGCGGTGCCGTGGTTGCTACCAACGCGCCGGAAACCACTTTAACGGCCGCAATCAACCAATCGGTACCGGCAGGCACGTATTATTTGGCTGTAGCAAGTTCAGGTCGCGCAGCAATCAGCGGCGACGCGGGCTACCCGGTTTACGGCAGCTTGGGGCAATACCAGATCACAGGAAATTACGTGCCAGCCGGCACAGTCCTGACAAAACCTCCAGTTGGCAGCATATCCGCCTCAACTTTGTCAGGCCCTGCACCGTTAACGGTTAATTTCTCGGCCAATAACACAGTTGGCAATGGCAACATCACCAGTTATCAATGGTCATTTGGGGATAACACCAGCGCGACCGGGTCGAATCCAGCCCATACCTTCACGACAGTGGGCACCTACACCGTTAAATTGGTGGTTACCAACCAATATCAATTAACCGACACCAAAACGGTGCAGATTACCGTCAGCGCACCGCCTCTGCCAACCATGTGGGTGTCTACAATAGGTATGTCAATCGTTAAAAGCACCAATGTCCAGGCCAGAACGACAGTAAGATTGATCGACTCTAAAGGCAAACCGGTGCCAAATGCGACGGTTGTGGGAGTTTTCAGCGGCTCAATGACCGGCACCATCACCAGTAAAACCGACGCGAATGGCATCGTTATTCAATCGGCCACCACCGCTAAGCGAACTGGCGGTTCAGCTACCTACACACTAAAAAGCATTGCCGCGACGGGTTACACCTACAACCCAAGCAAAAATGTCAGGTCGGTTATAAGCATGACTTGGTGAGGCACCTCTCCCGAAAAAGGGGGCGCTTACCCCCTTTTTCATAGCCCTTCGGACCCCATCGCCACTTAGCTGGCTAAATAAAAAGCCTGTAGCGTTTAGCTACAGGCTTTTTCCTTTGCGCGATTGCCAACTCTTTAAAACGGAAATACCGAAAGATTTAAACCTATCATCGCGACATTAAGCACAAATCCGTAGTTAGCCATGGTTTTGCGGAGTTTCGACTTGAACATCGCCACGGAAGCCAATCCTAAGCCGACCAGATCCATCACGATAAAAGACACAACTAAGAAGCGTAAGCCATCGCTGTTGGACACGCCATCCGTAGCCGCATAGATCGGAAATAAAATAAATAACCAGATCACAAAGTTACAAGCTGCAAGCAATAACGCCGCATTCGAAAACCCGAGTAATCGATATTTCACATGACGGGGCGGTGTTTCTTGAAATTCGTTGATCGGTTGATTCATTGTGGCTACCGCTGGTTAGTGATTCGGCACGGACTCTTGCAAGCACTTTTCCGGTATTTCATGCTTGCGGGTCGTGGTAATTTTTATAAGGTCTAACTATCTATTTGCACCAAATAGTGACATGCCGACTTCGCCATTACCAGTTTTTTGGCTTTTTGACATACGCATCGGAGATTTCCAACCGCGCAGGGTTTCTAAATCTCCCGCTCTCCATCGTATTCCCCGCCCCATTAAAAGCCGAGGCCATTCTCAGCAAGCTTTCAGCCAATCCTCCTCTAACAATTCGTACCACTGATTTATCGCTTTCGATTAGTCCGAAGCTAAGGGTATGATTACCCCAGCAATCAGATGGTAAAGTCATCGGTAAGAATGACAAAGCCCCTGCTGTTCATGCCGTTGGTTGCCAACATAATTCCTATCAAAACGCATACAAGAAGGAAGGATATGAACAATCTCTCTGAAGAAGAACGTAAAGAAATTCTGCAAAGCGCCCCAATCGGCACCTGGGCATTAATGCTGATCGTCAGCGGCGGCATGGTGATAGCTTGGCTGCTGATGTATTACGGGGTGTTCTTACCTCGTGGCCATATCGGTTAGGGGGTCCAATGCATATTCATCAACTGGAAAAACAGTGGGCAGCTATTGCCCTAATGATCGCGGGACTATTTGTAGTAGTCATTTTATCTTCCGCATTATTCCATGGCATTCATGCCCCGAGTAATGTTGAAGCCATCGATTCGGCCAAACTGCATCTGTCGGCAGAATTTGCCGAAGATAAGCTCGGGGTGCAAGAGCATCCCGACGGGAGCATCACTGTCCGTATGGTGGCCGGCCGTTACGGGTTTTACCCTAAAGACCTGGTTTTACCCGCAGAAACCAACATTACCTTCCGCTGGGTCAGCCTCGACGTCATTCATGGCGTGCATATCCCTATGACCAACATGAGCACGATGATTGTGCCCGGCTATGTCGCGCAAGTCAAAACCCTGTTACACCATACTGGCGACTATCCGCTGCTGTGCAACGAGTATTGCGGCATGGGCCACGCCCACATGTGGAGCAATATTAAGGTAGTCGGCAAAGCGCAGTGGGAAGCGCTCAACAAACAAGGGGGAGTAAATCATGGATAACGTAGCGGAAAAAAAACTGGCGCTGACCCATTTCTGGGTGGCGTTTGGCGCGTTCGCGTTGGCCTGTGTAATGGGCGGCTATCAAGTCATCGAACGTAGCGGCTTTTTCAAAATTCTGGAATCGCGGGAAGTGTATTACGCATCGGTCAGTACTCACGGCGTTTTGATGGGTTTTGTACTGACAACCTTCTTTATCATGGGTTTTGGCTATTACGTAGCCACCAGCAGCTTGAAATTGCCGGTCTGGAATAAAACCTTCGCCTGGACCGGCTTCGGTGTGGCATTAACCGGCGTGGTTCTGGCTGCATTGCCGTTGTTAGGTGGCGCGGCCTCGGTGATGTTTACCTTTTACCCGCCCTTGCAAGCGCATCCTTTGTTCTACATAGGGGCAACCTTACTGGTGGTGGGCTCCTGGTTTTGGGCCGTGACGATGATCGTCATGTACATGCAATGGAAAAAAGCAAATCCTGGTAAGCCGGTGCCGCTGGCAATGTTTGCCACCACTGCCAACGCAATATTATGGCTGTGGACCAGTGCCGGGGTAGCCGCTGAAGTATTATTTCAATTGATTCCCTGGGCTTTGGGCTTGATTGACACTATAGACCCCGGTCTGGCCCGGACGCTCTTCGCTTGGACCCTGCACCCCATCGTCTATTTCTGGTTAATTCCTACATACACCGCTTTTTATACCTTGGTACCAAAGCAGGCTGGCGGCTATTTGTTCAGTGACATCATGGCGCGTGCCGCCTTTATTTTGCTGGTGGTCTTCAGCCTGCCGATCGGTTTCCATCATTTGTACATGGACCCGGAACAGAATCACGGCTGGAAGATTTTGCATGCCATCGGCACATTCGTGGTGACCTTGCCGACCTTTGTTACCGGCTTTACGGTGATTGCCTCACTGGAAATTGCCGGTCGTTTGCGCGGGGGTAAAGGCCTGTTCGGCTGGATAGCCGCCTTGCCTTGGCATAATCCGATGGTACTGGCGATTATCCTGGGTTTGTTGATGCTGATCTTCGGCGGCTTCGGTGGCTTGGTCAACGCCAGCTACGCGATGAATGCCATGGTGCATAACACCGCCTGGATTTCCGGTCACTTTCACCTGATCTTCGGCGGCACGACCATTATCATGTATTTCGGGATTGCTTATTACTTCTGGCCGGTTTTGACCGGCAAGCCCCTATTTAGCAACTCGTTGGCTACCACTCAATTGTGGACCTGGTTCGTTGGCATGGTCATCATGACCACGCCTTGGCACATCTTGGGCTTGTTGGGCCAACCGAGACGCATCGACAGTGTCAATTACAATAATTTATTGACCTTGTCATGGGAGCCTTATGAAGTAACCATGATATTCGGCGGCCTGATCCTGATCTTTTCTGCGGGATTGTTGATGTATAACCTCTATAAAACTCAAACCGGCACTGAAGTATTCAGCGGTGAAGTCGAATATGCCGAACAGTTCGACAGCCCTGACTACTTGCCCGGCTACCTAAACAGCTTCACCTTATGGAACATCGTGATAGGCGTATTCATGCTAATTGCCTTCGGCTATCCGATCCTGCAATTTTTCTTGATGGAAACCTTTGGTTCAGGCAGATGGGGGGTCTGATCATGAAAAAACTCATTTTAAGCGCAGCATTATTGTTGCCAAGCGCCGCGTTTGCACAACCGTCGTCGCAAGTCGCCTGGACCGCCGATCAGTTAAATTTCGTGAAAGCCGGCAACCCGCAAAAAGGCGAAGCACTGGCCAAGACTTGCAACGCCTGTCACGGCGAAAAAGGCATCAGTACCTCGGCGGCTTTCCCGTCACTGGCCGGGCAATTGCCAACTTATTTATATAAGCAATTGCAGGACTACGCTGACGGTAGCCGGGATAACGCGATGATGTCCGGTTTGGCTAAAACGCTCAGCAAACAAGACGCCGCCGATTTGGCGGTATGGTTCGGCTCGCAAACACCAGCGTTCCAATCAAAGACTGTCATGGTCTATGAAAAAGCCGAAACTCTGGTTAAAGGCGGCAGTAGCGAACGGGTGTTGCCGCCTTGCGAAGTGTGTCACGGCGGTGACGGCAAGGGCCAAGTGGTCGACATTCCAGCGCTGTCCGGCCAAAATGCGGATTACATCTCAGCCACACTGCATGCATTTAAGGATGGTACACGTCACAACGACATCTACAGCCGGATGCGCATCATCGCGCAAACCTTAACCGACGAAGAAATCAGCGAACTGGGTTATTACTACCAAAACATCAAAAAATAGTAATATGCTTGGCACGGGAGGCAAGGCTTTTGCCTCCCGCTTAAAGCCTTGCTCGAAGCGATAACTTTCCCAACAACCCGGATTGCAACTATGCCTGATCGCAACGAAACACCCGTTAAATATGCCTACAAAGGCGCTAATCTGATCAGTTTCGGCCTCTCGATCAAACTGCTGTTCACCGGTTATCTAACCACAATAGCCGCCGGTTATTTGATGGCATTAATCCAGATTTTGTTTACCCACGGTATGGCCGACGGCAAATTCGGTTTGTCGATGGACGATATTGTTTACAGCTATTATGGCGACCGCTCCGGTTCGGTATTGGAATCCAAACTAAACGGTTCGATGAAATACAACGCGCCTGAACAGGAGCGCTTCAAAATCATTCAATGGGTCCGGGATGGCGGCGACGAAGCGGTTTACAACAAGGAAATTAAACCCATCATCGAGCAATTTTGCACTGGCTGCCATGGCGCCAATGCCGGTTCGCTGCCCGATTTCACCAAATTCGAAAACTTAAAAAAGCTGACGGAATCGAATGAAGGCGCAACGTTTCAATCGCTGACACGGCTATCGCATATCCATTTGTTCGGCATCAGTTTTATTTTTATGTTTGTCGGCATCATTTTCAGCTTTAGTACTGGGGTACCGTGCAAGTACAAATATCCCGCTATCGTGATGCCCTATTTGTTTCTACTGATCGATATCGCCTCGTGGTGGCTGACTAAACTCAATCCACACTTTGCCTTGTTGGTGCTTTTTGCCGGCGCAGGCTTGGGCGTTTCCTTCGCGTTTATGTGGACCGTGTCCATGTATCAAATGTGGATACTAGGCGGCATACTGAAGCAATCGGACCGCCGCAATGCGATATTGCGCGATTAAGTACTGAGTTGATTGATGGGGCGCCGAAGAATTTCTAAGCGCCCACTTTACGATAACAGGCGGCAAATTTAATCGGTAAGTTGTTCCGCAGTCGCTAGAATTTTCACTAAATCGTCATTCTGGCTATCGAGTATTTCCAGACAAACAGCCTCATCCAAACCCAGCAATCCCGGCACGTCTTCCGGACACACCTGGTTCGATGCGTCGCCTATGCCTAAACGTCCCAACAGACAATCGCTATAAAACGTCAACAAATTCAGTTGGTGGTTTTCGCCGCGATAGTAGGGGTTGTGATGGTGATAGACAATATCGGTAATCATGCGCGGCATCGACCAGACATTCATCAGCCAAGCGCCGATTTCGGCATGATTGAGGCCGAAGGCAAAAGTTTCCAGATTGAAAATAGCCAGACTAGGGTTCGCGTTGATCAAGCCGCTCAAATAACTAAATTCGTCAGGAAAACGATGACCCAGCAATGGGAAACCGATATTGTGCATCAAGCCGGATAAAAACAAGGCTTGCGGCTCCGGCCGTGCGGCGACAGGCATAACGGCGGCCAACTGCGCCATCAAGCGGGTGCTGGCCAATGCATGGGTCCAGAACATCCGCGTGCCTATCTGCCCTTCCTTGGGCGATTTCAACGGTGCCAGCACCGCCAACCCCAAAGCCAAATCCAATACAAAATCAAACCCCAACACGCGAGTGATCGCATCATGCACGGTCGTGATCTGACCACGATAACCGTACAGAGCTGAACTGGCCCAGCGGGTAATTTGCGCTGTTAATAAAGGGTCGAGTTCGATGATGTCGGCTAATTTACGAGCATCCGCACTTGGATCGGCGATCAGGTTCAATATGCGCAGCGCGCTGCCGGGCAAGGGCGGCAAGGCTTTAATCTGGGCGATAGTCTCGCGCATATCGCGCGGCGGGGTCAAACCGTTGCGTTGCCGGCTACCAATGTTATCAAGCGTCCAGTTTATCAGGTTAGATTCCATCATTGCTCCGCCGCTTAATTCAGATTGAGTCGGTTAAGTTTACGGTACAGCGTTCGTTCACTGATATTCATTTCCGCCGCTATCAACTTGCGATTCCCCTGATACTTGCTGATCAAACTATTGATAAACTCCGCCTCGAATTGCGCCATGCTGTTAATCGGTAGGGGATGCGCATCGCCACTTGCCTCACTGGCGGCGGCCGACTCAACGCCGCCTTGGCGCTGCATGAAATGAATGTCGGCTTCTTGAATACTCTTGTCCTTACACAAGCCGGCCGCCAATTGCAGACAGTTTCTCAGCTCACGGATATTGCCGGGCCAGGCATATTGAATAAGCTTGATTAAGGCCGATTGCGTAATCGCATAGCCGCCATCGGCCTCGGTGTTTAACTGCGCTAAAAAATGATCGATCAATAAGGGCAAATCCTGTCTACGCTGCCGCAGTGGCGGTACTTCGACCGGAAACACCGACAAGCGGTAGAACAAATCTTCGCGAAACCGGCCGGCTTTGACCATGTCGGCTAAATTTCTATGTGTGGCGGAGACCACTCTGACATTGGCTTTTTGCATCGCAGTGCCACCTACCCGCCGAAATTGACCGCTTTCCAGGGCTCGCAATAACTTGGGTTGTTGCGATAGCGGCAGATCGCCAATTTCATCGAAGAACAAGGTGCCATTATTGGCTAATTCGAACAAGCCTTTTTTCGCGGATGTCGCGCCGGTAAAAGCGCCCTTTTCATGCCCAAACAATTCGCTTTCAAATAACTCTTCGCCGAGAATCGTACAATCGACAATCACAAAATCGCCATCCGCCTGCCTGGAATGGCTATGCACAAATTCGGCGGCCAATTCTTTACCGGTGCCTGTTTCACCAAGCAATAATACCGGTGCTTGCGTATCGGCCGCCTGTTGCAACCGGGTTTTATATTGTGCAAACGCCGCTGACTTCCCGATCATGGCCGGTGCCTCGTCGCCTTTAGCCGCGGACCTTTTTAATACGGTTAACGTTTCGCCCAAATATAAAGTCGCGTCGGCATCCAGCAACGGAAAACCGCGCGCACTGAATGAGCGCTGGGCACTAGTATCGCTGGTGTCGGCAAAGATACCGGCGTAGGCTTCCAGAGTTTGAAACAAACGCTGATGGCGGCAATTGCGGTTTTCGGCGCAGCACGGTTGACCGACCAGATTCTGTCGCATGACGCCAAAACTATGTTCCCAAGCGCGATTCACTGCCACGATGCGTAAATCGGCGCCGATGATGATCAGCGGCAGATCATGAGTTTCCAGCAACGATTCCAGCGTAAAAGCACTTTGCGGCATAAATTCCTATCAATGTTTTCGGTGTTGTCAGCGTATTAAGGGCCATTTTAACCAAAAACGGCCCAAACCAAGGCCTAAAGCCCTTGGCATGGATGTTGTAATACCGCTAAGGATAACTCATTCATCATCATGGAACATCTATGAAAGTTGGCCACCTGCCGATAAGAATGCGCCTATGTTTTAACCCTAGGGCAAGAGAGGCAGCATAACTATAGACGGAGATGTGTCCACTTGGAGGGGTACATCAAAACCGGGATGGCGAGAATGAGCGTCTCATTCATCCGGCAATGATCAAGTCTCACAGTATTCGGACCGCGGCTACATACCGCAATCCGTTAAAGAAAAGGGGGGTGTTCAAGAATTTCAAGAAAATACAAAAGACGATGGGCAACAACGATATTACAACCATTGACCTAATACTGAAGTGCCGGGGCTTACTATCCGAACAGGGCCGGCAACCGGCCCCGCAAAGTTTTTTTGAATGGCGCGTTTTTTTACATCTGCGATTGCAGATAGTTTTGAATACCGATTTTTTCGATCAGCTCCATCTGGGTTTCCAACCAATCGACGTGCTCTTCTTCGTTTTCCAGAATATGCTCGAACAACTCTCTGGTGACGTAGTCGTTGATGCTTTCACAATAAGCAATCGCATCTCTTAATAACGGCAAGGCCAGGTGCTCCAACTTAAGGTCGCATTCCAGCATTTCCTTGGGATTTTCGCCTATCATCAATCGGCCTAGACTTTGCAGATTAGGCAAGCCTTCCAGAAACAAAATCCTCTCGATCAATTGATCGGCGTGCTTCATCTCGTCAATGGATTCGTGATATTCCTTTTCATTCAGCTTTTGAAAGCCCCAATTTTTAAACATCCGGGCATGCAAAAAATATTGATTGATGGCGGTTAATTCGTTTTCTAACGCTTTATTTAAAAATTCGATAACTTTTTTATCGCCTTGCATGTCAAATCTCCCGGGTTTTAGTGATTAGTTGTGCATCATTGGCAGCCTGCAATAGCCGACATGCATTTTTTCTATCCAAAATTTGCGTAATGTCCTTGTTACATTTACCGCAATCGCCACCGACGCCGAAACATTTAACCAACTGTTTCCGCGAACATAAGCCGCTGTCTATAGCAGCATCGAGCTGACTGTCGGTTACCGCTTTGCAGACACAAACGTACATGGTCTATGCCACCCGCCTGCGCTGGACTTGCGCGGGATCGGCGGTGATTTTACGATAAATTTCTACTCGGTCGCCTTCCTTGACCGGCGCATCCAACTTTGCCAGTTTACCGAAAATCCCGACTTTTTGGCTTTCCAGATCGATCTCCGGATACTGCGTCAACACGCCGGACAATTCGATAGCTTCGGCAATGGTACTACCCTCCGGCACTTCCAGCCGCAACCAGATTTGCCTGTCGGCCTGCGCATAACATACACCCACATTCATAGTTTACGCTCCTTCTTCCAAGACAATCGCATCAGTAATGATAGGTTCGGTAATTTTGGCTGCCGCTTTCCGGTCCAACAGCCGCTTCAGCGCCACCATGAAACCCAGCATGATGAAACCACCCGGCGGCAAAGCCATCAGCAAAAAGCCTTTGTATTCCGGAATCAAAGTGGTTTCCAAAAACCGGAAACTTTCGCCCAACAACACAGACGCATTGGCGAACAAGGTGCCAGCCGAACTAATCTCCCGCATGGCTCCCAGCACCACCATCGCAGCGGTAAACCCCACACCCATCATCAAGCCGTCCCACATCGACGGCATCACCGGTTGTTTGGAGGCAAAGGCTTCGGCCCGGCCGAGAATGACGCAGTTGGTAACAATCAGCGGAATAAACAAGCCCAGCACCTTATGCAATTCGTGCATCCAGGCGTTCAGAAAAATATCCACCAAGGTTACCAATGCGGCAATCAGCAACACGAAAATCGGGATACGGATTTCCGACGGAATCAGATGCCGGCTCACCGACACGGCGGCATTGGATGCCACCATTACCACCATGGTCGCTAGGCCCATGCCCAAGCCATTGGTCGCCGTCCCGGTTACCGCCAGCAACGGGCACAAGGCCAGATTCTGTGTCAGCACCACGTTATTGTCCCACAGGCCGTCGCGGGCGATTTTTCTATATTGTTCTGAAAACAGAATCGAAAGATTCATAGCAAGGTCTCCTTGCAGAGATGTTCGTAAGTTTGACTTCGTGTCGCTATCGCGACGAATATTTGAAGTCGGTTCTCGCACCGACAAGCGAGATACTTTTCTTTGCTTGTCCAAAGAAAAGTATCCAAAAGAAAAGACACCCGGATGCCGCTTATTCCCTGCGCTCCGAAGCTTTTGAACGTGGTTGCCGAAGGGGCTTACGCCCCTTCGGCAACGTGCGGCATCCATGCCGCCCCCCTACGGGCTGATCCGTTCAAAAGCTCCGGTGCTCGGCGCGGCATACGGGAAAAAACCTTCTCCACCGAAAATAATTGCCATACATTGAATAAGCGTTATTTCTCAGCCAACAATTCCGCCTGATGCACCTTATAAAACTCCAATCCCCGCTTGATTGCCTGTACGACTTTGCGCGGCGTAATCGTCGCCCCACTAAACTGATCGAACACGCCGCCATCTTTTTTTACCGCCCATTGCTCAACGGTCAGGTTATTTAAGGATTTGCCGTTGAAGGACAGTACCCATTTGGACTTGGTCACTTCAATCTTATCGCCCAGCCCCGGTGTTTCGACATGAGCGATAACCCGCACTCCTAGGATTTCGCCTTTGCTGTCGATACCCATCACCAAACTGATCGGCCCGGCATAACCGTCAGGTGCGACGAATTTAAAACAGACCGCGTTAACCAAACCAGCCTTTTTAGCCAGATAGACCTCAGTTTGTTCAGCGCCCAGATTGGCATCGGCAGAAGGCAGCAGCACGCTGTCTTTCAACAAATTATTATCGTAAAGCTCTGCCGGAACCACTTGCTCCAAATTAGCCTGTAGATCTTCCTGCAAGCGCAGCTCAATTACCCCGCGCGTCGCCAGATCGGCCACACCTAATAAAATTGCCGCCAACAGTGCGAATCCACCCAACACGCCGGCCTGATACTGTAATAGCGGTCGCAGCTGCTCCAAATTTCCTGGTTCCAGCCACACGGCCAGTTTTTGCCTAAAGTTACTCACGGTACGCAAGGCGTACTCTACATATTGGTTCGCTTTAGGGGGTGATTTCGCGGGTTCGGAATTCATAGCCTGTCTCAGGAATTGGAAATATCGAGCGGCTTGCCGTTACGGTAGCGGCCATAAATTCTCGGACGAATGTAATGATCGATCAGGGGCGTGACTGCATTCATTAATAAAATCGCAAAACCGGTGCCTTCCGGATAGCCGCCCCAAGAGCGAATCACAAAAATCAATAAACCGCAGCCGGCACCGAAAATCACTTGGCCTAGTGGCGTGTTAGGCGAAGTGACGTAATCCGTCGCGATAAAAAATGCCACCAGCATCACCGCACCGGAATTCAAATGCACCCACGGTCCCATATAGTGCTGACTATCCCAGGTATGAAATACCGTCGACAACAGAAATATGCTCAGCAGTAACGAGACTGGAATGTGCCATTTGATGACGCCCTGCCGCATCAACCAGATACCGCCGGCCAACAACAATAACGAAGAGGTTTCCCCCAGACTACCGCGCTCCCAACCAAGAAACGCTAAAAACCCAGAGTACTCGATCAAACTGCCGGGCAACAGCCGGTTTTGCGAAAACTCGGTCTTGACCCAACCCAACGTCGTGGCGCCGGTCACCGCATCGGGATTCTCCAAACCGCCAAAGGTTATTGCCAAGCTATCGATCACGCCGGGCCCGATGAACAGCGGGGATACGTTGGCCCAGGTAGTCATCTCGATGGGAAAGGAAATCAGCAAAGCCACCCTGGCCAGCATGGCCGGATTGAACAGGTTTTGCCCTAAACCGCCATAAACATGCTTGCCCAATACAATCGCCAACGCCGAACCTACGACGCCTATCCACCAAGGCGCCCAAGGCGGCAAGGTCATTGCCACCAGCAAACCGGTGACTATCGCCGAGCCGTCGCGCAGATAAGGCATCGCCGCCACGCCTTTCATCTTCAAACACAAACCTTCAAAAGCCATCGCCGACAATACAGTTACCGCCAGCAAATACAGCGCTGGCCAGCCGAACAACAACACACCGCAGGCCGTGGCCGGCGCCAGGGCAATAATGACCAAGCGCATGATTTGATCGACGCGGCGGGTAGCCGCAACGTGAGGCCCGCTAATCGGTTTATTACTCATACGGTTTCCTCTGCTGGCGCTGCTTGCGCCTGTTGTGCGGCAGCCAGACGGGCGGCCCTGGCTTCCTGAGCGCGCAGGGCTTCCGCTTCGGCTTCCAATCTAGCTCGTTCCATCCGATTATTTCTATCCTCGACTAAACGCTTGGTTTGTTCAGCTTTGTGCTCGGCTTGTTGGCGTTTAACTAACTCGCCGGAAGCGAATTTAAAGTAATGCACCAAGGGTATATTCGACGGACAGACATAAGAACAACTGCCACAGCTAATGCAGTCCTTTAGGCCCAAATCAACCGCCGAGTCTAATTGATTGGCTTTGATGCGGCTGGCCATTTCCAAGGGCAACAAGCCTACCGGACAAGCAGTCACGCAACTGGAGCAACGAATGCAAGGCTGTACCGGCGGTTCGTCAATATCTGCGGCGGACAGAGCCAAAATGCCATTGCAGGCTTTGACGACCGGCACTTCGGCCAACGGCAACGCATCGCCCATCATGGGTCCGCCCATCACCAAGCGAGCCATTTTCGATTTTTCCAATTCGCAAAACGCCAGCACTTCCGACATCAACGTACCGATGGGTACTTCCACGTTTCTGGGCTTGGCGACGGCGGCACCGGAGACCGTAACCACACGGCTGATCAAGGGCTGCCCCAAACATATCGCTTGATAGACTGCGAAGGCGGTGGCGACGTTATGCACCACTACGCCGATGTCGGTGGCTCGGCCATCGGCGGGAATTTCCTGGCCTGTCAGATAACGCAACATTTGCCGGTCCCAGCCCATCGGGTAACGCGTGGGCACTTGGGCCACGACGATATTGGCAAAATCCCGGCTGGCCGCCTGCATGGCCACAAAAGCCTCGGGTTTGTTATCTTCGATTCCCACCAAGGCCTTAGGAGCATCCATACCGCGCAACATTAACCTGATACCGGCAACGATTTGTTCGGCGCGCTCCTGCATCAAGCGGTCATCGCAAGTCAGATAAGGCTCGCATTCGCCGGCGTTGATCAAAAGGGTGTGAATCTTGTTTTTGCGGCCCAAACTGAGTTTGACCGCCGACGGGAATACCGCCCCGCCCAAACCGACCACGCCGGCGGCGCCGACGCGTTGACAAATTTCTTCCGGTTCGAGTTGAAACGGGTCTTCCGGCACCACTAATTCGGCCCATTGTTCTTTCCCGTCGCTTTCAATCACCACGGTACGTATCGGCAAGGCAGACGGATGCGGGGCCGGAAAATCCTTCACATCAGCGATAACGCCCGATGTTGGTGCATGCACAGGCGCCGAAATGGTGCCTTGACTATAGGCCAGCAATTGTCCCTTCAATACTTTTTCGCCGACTTTAACTACGGGCTCGGCAGGCTTGCCGACATGCTGTTGCACCGGAATGTACAACTTCTTAGGCAATGGAAAATCGGTAACAATGCTGAGCGGAGAGGTTTCGGATTTGTGCTCTTCAGCGTGGATGCCGCCGCGCAAGCGGGGATTCTCGAACAGGGCGAACATAGGTGTCTCCGTCTCAGGCGGCCAGCGGTTTGGGCCAGCGCCAGTTGCGCAAGGTCACTTCAACAGGGTGCATTTGCAGACATTCGGTAGGGCATACTTCCACGCATTTTTTGCAACCGATGCAGGCATCCGCTACTACGGCGTGGATCTGTTTTGGTGCGCCGACGATGGCGTCGGTAGGACAAACCTTGAAGCAGCGGGTGCAGCCGGTGCAGGTTTCTTCGCTAACCCTAGCCACCATTGCTTCTTGATCTTGCGTTTGGCTTAAGTCGACATCAACGCCCAGTAACTTGGCGAGCTGTTCGACGAGAGACGTGCCGCCTGGCGGACACAATGTGACAGGCGCCGCACCCGACACCAGCGCTTCGGCGGCTGGCCGGCAGCCGGGAAAGCCGCACTGACCGCATTGCGAACCGGGCATTAAGGCTTCGATGGTTTCTATTAAAGGGTCCGATTCCACCTTCAGATATTTGGCGGCAATCCCCAAAGCCACGCCCAGCAACAACCCTAGCGATGTCAAAATAACAATGGCAGATAAAACGTACATGATGTGCCTCTTATTTGCTGTAAAGCCCCGCGAATCCCATAAACGCCAGCGACAGTATGCCGGCGGTGATAAATGCGATGGGGGTGCCGGAAAAAAGCGCCGGTACTGCCATGAGCGCTAGGCGTTCACGTAGACCGGCGAAGAGCACCATCACCAGGGTAAAACCCATTGCCGAACCAAAGCCGAACAGCAGGCTTTGCACGAAATTGTATTTCTCTTGGATGTTAAGCAGTGCCACACCCAAAACCGCGCAATTAGTCGTAATCAGCGGTAAAAATATCCCTAAAACCTGGTACATGACCGGACTGGTTTTGTGTATCACCATCTCGGTAAACTGCACCACTGCGGCGATCACCAGAATAAAACCCAGCACTCGCAAAAAACCGATATCGAACGGTATCAATAAGCGATGTTCCAACACCCAACTGGCCGCAGAAGCCAGGGTCAAGACAAACGTGGTCGCCAAACCCATGCCCAATGCGGTATCCAGCTTGTTGGAAACCCCCATGAACGGGCATAAACCTAAAAACTTGACCAACACGACATTGTTGACCAAGGCCGTACCCAATATCAGTAGTAAGTATTCGCTCATCGTTTTAGACCCGGTGTTTTGTAACAAGACAGCATCATTTATGCCAATGCTGCGAAACCCCCACAACTCCCCGATTTAGTGCAAAGCCAGGAGATTTAGCGCCAACATCTCTGTCCTAAAAAACACAGAGCTGAAACAAGTCCGCTAAAATTTGTCGTAAACCATACAAATAGCCGGGATTTTCCAACAGCAGCTAAGCCGAAACGCATTTGGCTCTCAAATTGCATGTAGTTTTCCAACTTAAGCCTAGAAAAACACGCGAGAACCATTTGCCATGACCAAATCCACCCCTGACTACCTGCAAGGCCAGATTGAGATTGATACGGCCGATATGCTATCGCCAGCCCAAAATGCCCTCGGGCAATCGCTCAAAGGCGGTAAAGCCTCTAAAACCCTGCCGTTTTCCTTATTCGTTAAGGCTGTGGAGCAGGCGCCGGTCGCCATTTCGATTACCGATAAAAAAGCCAACATCCTTTATATCAACCAAGCCTTCACCGATGTAACTGGTTACAACGCCGCTGAAATACTGGGTAAGAACGAATCCGAGCTGTCAGACAAGTCTACGCCCCGACAAATTTACTACGATCTGTGGCATACCATCTCCCGCAAACAGGTGTGGCACGGCCAACTGATAAACCGTCAAAAGATGGGTCAGCGTTATCTGGCCGACCTGACTATTGCGCCGATGTTCGATGACCGGGGCGCCATTAGCCACTACATAGGTATGCACCGCGACGTCACCCAGGCGCATTACGCGGAACAGCAGGTCAGCAACCAGAAACAGCTGATCGAATCGGTGTTGAACGCCTCTCCCGTAGCAATGGTGGTCATGGATAGCGACAAACGCGTTGTCCTCGACAATCAGATGTACAAAATGCTGATCAGCGAACTGGACAAGAAGGAACCCGCTTTATTTTTCCTGGAGGCTCTGGAACAGGACATGGGCGACCTGTGGGGCGAAAACATCGACAGGCAACAAGGTTTCGCCAATCGCGAAGTACGGATTGAAAGTGCCGGGCTCAAAGGTACGCGCTGGTTTTCCTGCTCCGGCAACTGGTTTATTGAAAACGATGTCTGTGCAGACAGCTTCTTCGCCAGGCAATCCAAGGACTATTTGTTGCTGACGATTAACGACATCAGCCCCTTGCGCCGGCAGCAGGAAAAGCTGCAGATACAGACTTTACGCACCATGTTGGCGGAAGAAGAACACATTCGCAGCATCC
This sequence comes from Methylomonas sp. 2F7, assembly GCF_057126975.1. Lineage (NCBI taxonomy): Bacteria > Pseudomonadati > Pseudomonadota > Gammaproteobacteria > Methylococcales > Methylococcaceae > Methylomonas > Methylomonas sp. 2F7. Next base: position 838,832 of record NZ_CP195203.1, on the reverse strand, counting down.
GCGAAACTCTGCTGGGCGCAATGCACCAGATTCGGCAGCCGTTGAACCAGATCCACGCGGCGATTCAAATCATGACCCAACGCAATGACGCCAACAACAGTCCGATCCGCGACCTGTTGGGCCAAGTGCAAAAAATGGGGGAAGAAACGCTCGCCACATTGCAACGCTGTGTGCCGGAAATTCCGGAATCGGCAGTGGTGCCTGTCAATTTGAATCAGCTGCTGCACGAAGTCATGCTGCTGTACAGCACCAAATTTCTGGCAAACGGCATCGTAGTGGATTGGCTGCCCAACCCGGTGTTACCGAATATTTTGGGCGCCGAGAACAAGTTACGCATGCTATTCAAACAATTGATCGACAACGCGGTCAATGCGATGAACCGGGCCAGCAGCCAGGAACGCATCATCAAAATCAGCACGACTATCGAGCATGATTGGGTGTGCGTCTCGGTAGCCGATTCCGGCCCCGGCATACCCGCCAATCAACGGAGCAAGGTGTTCGAACCGTTTTTTACGACAAATCAAAGCACGGCCGGCGTCCAGGCCGGCATGGGACTGGTCATGAGTAAGGAAATCGTCAATCAGCATAACGGCATGATAGAAATCGACCCGCAATATAAAAACGGCTGTAGTTTTAAAATCCGCTTTCCCTGTCAAAAAAACCTAGCCATGGTGAACATCCATGAGTGATCGTTTATTACTGGTTGAATCCGAGCTGGATACCCTGTTTCTGGTCAGTCAATTGCTGAATAGCACGCATGACTTACGCACCAAACTAAAGGGTATTCTGGAGATTTTGCACAAGCGTAACGGCCTGCATTTCGGCATGATTACCCTACGCGATGTCGATGACGACAGCATGAGCATTTGCGAGATCTACGGCGACGGCATAGACCGTTCGGTCCGTTACCAACCGGGTGAGGGACTGGTCGGCGCTATCCTCGACGAAGGCAGCACCATCGTTGTGGAGCGCATCGCCGACGAACCGCGCTTTTTAAGCCGCTTGGGCGTGTACAACCCTGATTTACCGTTTATTGGCTCCCCACTGGCCATCGAGCAAGGCGAAGTGGTCGGCATTTTGGCCGCGCAGCCTTGTACTTCGACGTTTTTGGGCGAGCGTGCCCGCTTCATGGAAATGGTCGCCAATCTGATCGCCCAAAGCGTGAACATGTTGCGAGTGATGGAGCGCAAGCAAAACGAACTGGCCAGCGAACGCGATTACTTAAAACAAACGCTGGTCAAAAATTACCGCTTCGAAAACATCATCGGTCATTCCGAGCCGATGCTGAAAGTGTTCGACATCATCCGTCAGGTGGCCAAATGGCATACCACGGTGTTGATTCGCGGCGAATCCGGCACCGGTAAGGAAGTCGTCGCCAGCTCGATACACTTTAATTCGGCCTGTGCCAACGGCCCGTTTCTTAAATTGAACTGCGCGGCGCTACCCGACACGTTACTGGAATCCGAATTATTCGGCCATGAGAAAGGCGCTTTCAGCGGCGCAATCGGCCAACGTAAGGGCCGTTTCGAATTGGCGGACAACGGCACACTATTTCTCGACGAAATCGGCGAGATTTCCGCGTCTTTTCAAGCCAAGTTATTGCGTGTGCTGCAAGAAGGCGAATTCGAGCGGGTCGGCGGCGTCCGCACCCTGAAAGTAAACGTCCGCATCATTGCCGCTACCAACCGCAATCTGGAGCAGGAAGTAGCGGAAGGCAATTTTCGGGAAGATTTGTATTACCGCTTGAACGTGATGCCCATCAATATGCCGCCGCTCCGTGAGCGCATCGAGGACATCCCGGAACTAGCCAGTTTTCTCTTGAACCGAATTTCCCGCCAGCAAGGCGGTCGGCCCCTGGAAATCAAGGAAAGCGCGATCCGGATTTTGATGAAACACGATTGGCCGGGTAACGTCCGCGAATTGGAAAATCGCCTGGAGCGCGCAGCGATTATGAGCCAGGAAGGGATTATCGACCGCGACGTCATCGCCAGCACCGGCCTGGAAAACGAAATCGGCATCAGCCGCACCCCACAATCGATCAAACACATCGATCTGCACGACGAGAACATGGACGAACGTGAGCGAGTGATCGCTGCGCTGGAGCAAAGCGGCTGGGTGCAAGCCAAGGCTGCCAGGTTATTGGATATGACGCCTAGGCAGATTGCTTATCGGATTCAGACTTTGAATATCAACGTCAAGCAGATTTAGAAAACCTGCCACTTACTTTTGTCAGAGACAGTAGGGGCGACTTCAATCGCCCCTGCCCACAAGATGCATGATTTAAAGCTTTTCTCGGACTATTCGGTAAATTTGCTCGGCAGCCTGTTCGCCGGCTTGCAACAAAGTATCCAGCTCGGCGAGCTGCGCTTCGGCAAACGGTCTGTCCTTCAAACTCGCGGCATTGATTTGTACATTCAGCGCCGCGCTTTTTAATCCGGCATAGCCCGCCATCACAGCAACACCGGCATCGCTGATTACACCCAGGTTGCCGTGTTCGGCAGCCACCCGACTCAAATCGATAGCCTTGGCACAGGCTTTGGCGCATTCCAGCGGCACTAGGGTAGCTTCTCTTAATACCGCTTGGATTTGCCCGGTGCGCAGAGTTTTCTCGTCGTCAGTGCTCTTAGGCAAGCCGTAACAGGCCATCAATTTGTCGAACACATCGACATCGGCTTTAATCATACCGATCAAGGTATGCCGCAAGGCTTCTGATTCGGCCAGCAAGGCCTGCATCTGCGCTTCCACCGCCGCGTATTTGGGTTTACCGATGGTCAGGTGACAAACCATGCTGGTCAAAGCCGCCGCTTGCGCGCCCATCACCGCCGCCGCACTACCACCACCGGGGGTAGCTTGCTTGCTGGCTAATTCGTCCAGAAATGTTTCTACCGATTTATCTTTGATTTCGCTCATCGCCAGTCCCTTAATTTTCTCGGCGCCAAATGGTGTTACCGCCCGCCACATCCTCCAAAACAATGCCCTGCGCCTTCAATTGATCGCGAATTTGGTCGGCTTGCGCCCAGTCTTTGCTGGCCTTGGCCTCTTTTCTGGCGCCGATTAGCTGTTCAATTTCTGCTTCACTAAGGCCATCGACTGTTGCGCCGCCTTGCAGAAAACTGTCTGGACTTTCTTGCAACAAGCCCAAAATGGCCGCTAACTGCTTCAAAGTCGCGGCCAGCACAGTTTTGTCTTCGGCTTTGTTCAATTCGCGCGCTAAATCGAACAGCACCGCCAAGGCAACCGGCGTGTTGAAATCGTCATCCATCGCCTGCTCGAAACGCAGAAGGTAGTCGGCATCAATGGTCACCTCGACAATCTCGACGCCTCTCAAGGCAGTATAAAGACGCGTCAACGCCACGCCGGCATCGTCGAGCTGTTCATCGGAATAATTCAGCGGGCTGCGATAATGGCTGGAGAGAATAAAGAAGCGAATCACTTCCGGGCGATATTGCTTTAACACCTCACGCACGGTAAAAAAATTACCCAAGGATTTGGACATTTTTTCTTCGTTAACCCGCACGAAACCGTTATGCATCCAGTAATTGACGAAGGGTTCGCCAGTGGCGCCTTCTGACTGAGCGATCTCGTTTTCGTGATGCGGAAATTGCAAGTCCATGCCGCCGCCGTGAATATCGAAATGATTGCCCAGGCAGCATGTGGACATTGCAGAACATTCGATATGCCAACCCGGCCTACCCTGCCCCCAAGGCGAATCCCAATAAGGCTCGCCGGGCTTGGCCATTTTCCACAGCACAAAATCCAGCGGGTCGTGTTTGGCGGTATCGACATTCACGCGCTCGCCGGCCTGCAAATCCTCGATATTTTTACCGGACAATTTGCCATAGCCGTCAAAGCGGTTTACCGCGTAAAACACATCGCCATTGCTACCGACATAGGCAAAATCACGCTCTATTAATGTCGAAATCATCTTCACGATGTCGGCGATGGATTGCGTGGCTTTGGGTTCGATATCCGGCGGCAACACCGACAAAGCCCGCTCATCTTCGTGCATCGCTTCGATAAAGCGTTCGGTCAATGCGGTAAACGCCTCGCCATTCTCGTTGGCTCGCTGGATAATTTTGTCGTCGATGTCAGTAATATTTCTGACATAGGTAAGCTGATAACCGGCATGCCGCAAATAACGGGCGACCGTATCGAACACCACCATGACCCGCGCATGGCCGATATGGCAATAGTCGTAAACCGTCATGCCGCAAACATACATGCCGACTTTGCCGGGCTGCTTGGGAATAAATTCTTGTTTACTTCGGGTTAGCGTGTTGTAGATTTTCAGCATGTCGATGGTAGATGGATGCAGCGAAACATCTGGCAATCTATCAAGATTTCGGCTTCTCTTTCAAGATAAAAACACATAGAATTCGCGGCTTGCAGCGAGATTAAGGAGCTTTTATTGCGCACCACCCTGGTTTACCTGATGCTGTTTTTATTCTCAACCCTTTCATTTGCAACAGAAAATAAAATGTCAAACACACATAGCAAAGTCAAATTAACCACTTCACTGGGCGACGTCGTCATTCAATTGGAAGACGAAAAAGCGCCGGTTTCCGCCGCCAACTTTTTGGCCTATGTAAAACAGGGCTTCTATTCTGGCACCATTTTCCACCGGGTAATCCCAGGTTTTATGGCGCAAGGCGGCGGTTTTGACAGTTCTTTTAAGCAAAAAGAAACCAATGCACCGATCAAGAACGAAGCCGACAATGGCCTAAAAAACAAACGCGGCACCTTGGCAATGGCTCGCACTAACGATCCGCATTCGGCTACCGCGCAATTTTTTATCAACTACAAAGATAACTCGTTTCTTGACCATACCAGCCCAAGCCCCAGCGGCTGGGGTTATGCAGTATTCGGTGAAGTGGTCGAAGGCATGGATGTAGTCGATGCCATGGCCAAGCAAGCCACCGGCAATCGCGGTCCGCATCAGGATGTACCGAAAACTGACATCGTCATCGATAAAGCCGAAGTTATCGAGTAACGATTAGCGGTTTCCGCCGACTACCGGCGGAAACCGCTCTTACTTAACGTGAAACAAGACGTACTCTTCATATCCGACCTGCATCTGGCCTTAGAAAAGCCTGAGATCACCCGGCGTTTCCTTAGCTTTTTGCAGCAGCGGGCTATCGCAGCAAAATCCCTGTATATCCTTGGCGATTTATTCGATGCCTGGATCGGCGACGATGACAGTACCCGGCCTATCCCGGCCATCAAAAAAGCGCTCAGACAGCTTGCCGACTCCGGCACCGAAGTTTTTCTGCTGCAAGGCAACCGTGATTTCCTGCTGGGCCAAAAGTTTTGCCAGGAAACCGGCCTCCGTTTGCTGGACGAATATGCGACGATTGAATTGGGCGGCCAGCGAATCTTGCTGACCCACGGCGATTTACTGTGTAGCGACGACCTGGCCTATCAGACCTTTCGCATTAAATCACACAGCCCGGAATGGCAACAAAATGTGCTGTCCAAACCCTTATGGCTGCGGCTGATAGCGGCACGTTGGTATAGGTTCCGCAGTTTTTATCACAAACGCGGCAAAACGCTGGACATTATGGATGTCAATCAAGAGTCGGTGGCGGGATCTCTGCGTAAATATGCCTGTTATACATTGATTCATGGTCACACACACCGGCCGAGACTACACGAATTTATGCTTGACGGTTTGCCGGCCAAACGTTACGTGCTGGCGGATTGGAAACCGGATGGAGCGGAGATTTTGTGCTGGAAGAACGACGACTTTCAAACAGAATCGGTCTGATCTAAGCACAAAAAAACCGGTAGCGATTTAACAGATTCCAGCGACCTGCGTTTTCTAATCTCAAACCCGCTGATACGTCACTGCCAGACACTACCGGGAATTGACTTACTATCTCCAAAAAGTGGGACTAAATAGAAACCAACTAGTTCACTCGGCATATGATTTTACTTGGTCAATGCCCACTCGCGTTGTTCCAGGCAGAAATTAAGCGCTATGTATGCCGGTACCTGTCTGTCAAAGTGTAAACAACTGTTAATTCACGACGACGCCCGCATTCATGCTAAGTTAGACTAAACTTTCCAAGCTGTGCCAATTAAGGCCCCATAACTCCTCTTGCCATGAAAAACCAAACACTGTATCTCTTGGCGCTATATATCGGAATATCCACCATCGCCACCAGCCATGCCGATGAAATTAACCTCCCCGACATTCTTACCCGAGTCAAACCCGGAATAGTAGCCATAGGCACTTATATGCCAACACGAAACCCGCGTGCGGTTTTCCTGGGCACCGGCTTCGCCGTTGCCGACGGCAGAAAAGTGGTTACCAACGCTCATGTAACGGCAAAAAAACTAGACGAAGAGCACCTCGAGCGTTATGCGGTTTTTTATCGCCACGAGCAAAAAGAGCAAATGCAAATTGCCGAACTGACCGTGACCGACGAAGATCACGATCTGGCACTTTTAAAGGTAGACGGCGGAGTATTACCCGCGCTGGAAATCGGTGACTCCCTGAGAGTGCGGGAGGGCGAGCAATATGCATTCACCGGTTATCCTATAGGTATGGTGCTGGGTTTGTATCCTGTCACCCACCGAAGCATTATTGCGGCTATCTCGCCGAATGCCATACCGGCAATCGCCACGCGACAGTTAAATGTCAATATGCTGAAGCGGCTACAGACGCCTTTCAATGTGTTCCAATTAGACGCCACTGCCTACCCCGGCAACAGCGGCAGCCCCTTATACGACATCAATTCCGGAAAAGTTATTGGTATCATTAACAAAGTCTTTGTACAGGGGAGCAAAGAAAATGCCATATCCAATCCCAGCGGCATCACCTATGCTATTCCCGCTGAACATATCAAGACGCTTCTAAACCAGAATGCCGTCAAATAGTTATTATTCAGGAGTTACACGGTAGCCGTATATGATAAGAATTTTTCGACATTACATTTCCACTGCCTATCTGTGGTTGCTCATGGCGGAATCGTTAGTGTTTTATTTAGCCATGTATTGCGGCGCGGGCCTAAGATTTTTATACACAGCGTCCTGGTACTCCCAACCCGAGCTTGCCGCCTCAGCAACGGTTTATTCCATCGTATTCATCGCTAGCTGCTCCGGCCTAGGCTTATATCGGAAAACACTGGATAAAGAAGAATACAATATCCTACAGCGTATCAGTTTCAGCTTCGCCGTTGCGGTATTCATACTGGCTTTCATCTATTACATCATTCCGGATTTGATGCTGGCGCGTAGCGTCTTGATTTCCGCAATTATTTTTTCTTTTGTGGGCTTGCTGTTAACACGTTATTTATTTTATCGCTTCGTCAATCTGGATAATTTAAAACGCAGAGTGTTAGTGGTGGGTTGCGGCCAAAGAGCCGGAGAACTCAGCGTCGTTAATTCCAGCTATATTTATAGAGGATTTGAAATAGTCGGTTACATCACGCTGGAGGACGAACCAATAAGCGTGCCCCATGCGATTGCGCTCAACGAAAAAATCAGGCTAACCGATATTGTCGAAGCCGCTAACGTCGATGAAATAGTTATCGCTGTGGATGATCGTAGAAAAAAGCTGCCCGTTGAAGAACTGTTGGATATAAAAATGTCCGGCGTGCAAATCATGGACTTGCAAACCTTCTACGAGAGAGAGCAACGATTGGTTTTTCTAGAGGCGCTGAGCCCTAGCTGGCTGATGTTTTCCGATGGTTTTGTGAGCGGCGGACTGCGTCCTATCGTCAAGCGCAGCTTCGATATTCTAGCCAGCCTGTTGCTACTCTCCGTAAGCTGGTGGCTAATGATCCTCACCATGCTGGCAATCTATATCGAAAGCGGCTTTGGAGCACCGGTTTTCTATCGACAAAAACGTGTCGGCTACCGAGACATACCCTTCGATGTCATTAAGTTTCGCAGTATGCGTATCGACGCTGAAAAAAATGGCGCGCAATGGGCGAGCCAAACCGATGATCGCGTGACTCGCGTCGGCAAAGTGATTCGTAAATATCGGATAGACGAGCTGCCTCAGCTGCTAAACGTATTAAAAGGCGATATGAGCTTTGTTGGCCCGCGCCCGGAGAGGCCGGAATTCGTTAAAGGCTTTGAAGAAAATATTCCCTACTACAAAGAACGGCACCGGGTAAAGCCAGGCATTACCGGCTGGGCGCAATTGTGTTATCCCTATGGAGCCAGCGAATACGACACCCGACAAAAACTGCAATTTGATTTGTATTACGTCAAAAACTACAGCCTGTTTCTGGACTTGACGATAATGCTGAGCACGGTGGAAGTCATTTTGTGGGGTAAGGGAGCAAGATAATTTCTTGGCTCTGTAGTAAGAGAAACTAGCAATCAGCTTCACAATCTAAAACTACAATTTTTAACTGGCTTTACTAGTTTAATTACTCGCAAAAACTAAATTCATTCGAGGCCTGCAAAAACCTCTTAACCTTAAAAATTTACCAATTTCCGGCGAGGTGAACATGGCCAGCTGTAAACAATGCTTGATTTCCGATGCAGTACCCGAAATAACCCTGGACGCGAATCGCGTTTGTAATCTTTGCCGGGATTTTAATCCTCAAGACCAAAGACAAGAGGAAGAGAGCCGCAAGGAGCGAGAGCTCGACCTGGAAAAGGCGCTACGAGACTGTAAAGGTCAAGCGGAATATGACTGCCTAGTGCCAGTCAGCGGCGGTAAGGATAGTCTTTATTTGCTTTACAAATTAAAGGTCGAACACGGTCTAAAAATCCTGGCATTCACCACCGATATTAATATTCCTCCAATCGCCTGGGATAATATCCGGCGCACACTCGGTAAACTCGACATTGACCATCTGGTATATCGCCCATCCGATAACTTCTACCAAAAGGCTTTTCGCTATCTCTTAAAACACCAAGAACCGAGAGGCGCCGTCTACACAGTATCGTATGTCTATGCCCCGCTATTCGAAGGCGATGCAATCAAACTCGCCATGCAAAAAAACATACCGCTAATTCTTGCCGGATACTCGCCCGGGCAACCCGAACCGGAAAGAATGCTCTACGAATTCTCCAGAAAGCTGATTTGCGAAGTTGACTGGACGCCGCCGGCATTGAAAACCTGCGGCGAATTCGATGAATATGAATTGTCCCGCTTCTTCAATCCCAACAACTTCCCCAAAGGTACTCTGTTTCCACGCTATTTAGCCCCTTATCATGCTTGGGAATATAATCAGGAAGAAGTGATGCAAAAAGTGGTCGAATTGGGCTTGGTCAAGTCAAGTAAGCACGCCAGTCCGATCTTTAGCAACTACCCGATTAACTGGTTGCTAATGTACTCCGACTTAAAACACTTTGGCTACAATCCTTATCTGCCGGAATTCGCCGCGTTAATTCGTGAAGGCAAAGCCAATCTGAAAGAGTGGAAAATTTTAATCCCGTTGGTCGACTTTATGATCAAAAACAAAGTCTTCTTGGGCAAGGATGTCAGAACTAGTCTAAATTGGTTGGGAATGTCGGAACACGAACTAGCTATTACCGAGCCTAAAGGGGCTTACGACCCGCCTGTATGACTTAAATGGAGACCGTATGAGTCGATATAAGACACTTCCCGATTTATTAAAACTCAGAGCGAAGGAACATCCGGACGAGACAGCGCATTGGATTCTTAATACTGATGGTACTTGGCATGCGATAAGTAACTTAGAGTTTTATCGGAAAGCGATGGATTTATCCTGGAAACTCAAAGACCTTGGCGTTAAAAAAAATCAAGTGGCAGCGATCATGGCTACCACCTCGCACGATTGGGAACTAGTCCATCATGCCTTTTTAGCAATGGCTGGGATTGTGGTCGGTATCGATCCGAACGAGAATCCCGACCAGTTAAACGCCATCGTAAAAATTGCAAATACTAAAATACTGGCAGTAGACCACATCGAATACTTGGGTAAGTTTCAAGACCTTAGCCAATTCGAAACCATTATTGTGTTTAATGCTGCCCCATTGGAGGATCAACCAGATAAGCTTAAATATATAGACCTCTCCCTGACCGCAACAGGCAAACTCAACGACACTCCGCAACCCGATATACTTCAGCCTTCGGATATCGCCACCATCCTTTTCACTTCAGGCACTACGGGAACCCCAAAAGGCATAGCCTATCGACATGATCAAATCATTGCCGCTATCGACGCAATATTGCAAACTTACCCTGAGTTAAACCATCAGCCGTGTCATTTAGCTTGTTGGCTGCCGCTTTCCAACCTTTTTCAACGTATTGTAAATTTATGTGCTTTAGCAGGCGGAGCCGAAGTCTACTTTGTGGAACAGCCGCAAAAAATCATCGAATACCTGCCAACAATAAATCCGCACATATTTATTGCCGTTCCGCGTTTTTATGAAAAACTTTATCAGGGATTTGAAACTAAGCTAAATCAACAACCGCAGCTTATTTCTCAATGCCTACGATATTCCCTTAAAAAGGGTGAAAGCCAAACTGCTATCGGCTTGCTCTTCCGAACCGCCAATCGCCAAATTTTTAAATCATTTACCGCCCTTTTTGGCAAAAACATAAGGTATATGGTGAGCGGATCGGCAGCCATGCCACTATGGTTGTTACATCGCTACCAAGCCTTGGGTCTGTTGATTCTAGAGGCTTATGGCCTGAGCGAAAATGTGGTGCCTATTGCCGCAAATAGACCTTCGGAATACCGTTTTGGCACGGTAGGCAAGGCCTTACCCGGCAATACCATAATCTTGGCGGAAGATGAAGAACTACTGGTTAAAGGCATAGGCGTTTTTGATGGCTACCTTGACGACCAACACCCGGAAAAGAGTGCCAATGAATCGAAATTCCTTCCGACAGGTGACTACGCAAAAATCGACACACAAGGCTTTATAAGCTTGACTGGACGCAAATCCGAAGTTTTTAAAACGTCAACCGGTAGAAAAATAGCACCCGTTGCGATCGAGTCGGTACTCCAAAACAACATGGCTGTAGAGCATGCTGTTGTTTTTGGCGAAAACAGAAAGTTCTTGGTTGCTTTGATAACCGTTGGCGATTCAAATATCATTAAAGACCAATCTATAACCACTTATGCGCAAAAAGTCGCTATCAATCTAACGGCGGCCATTGCCGGTCTACCTGAATATAAACGCCCGGTCGGCATCATTTTTTCGTTTAAGACCTTGTCGGTTGCTGAGCAAGAGCTAACGACAAACCTGAAGCTTCGGCGTAAAAATATCCGACACAAATACGAAAATTGGATAAACGAACTTTATAACTTGTTGGAAGACCCAAAATCGACCCTCCATTCCCAACCAATTTCAGCTAGTCCCGATATCGTGCTATTGAAACTTTAGTTTCAATTACAATACAGATCAGCTAAAAATTCACCACTACTGCGAAAGCGGTGATTCTGGATTTTTAGACGTCGGCAATATTCAATCCATCAAGGAGTGCCCTCATATGGCAAAAAGAATTTTTGTTACTGGTGCCACGGGTGCAGTCGGCAGTGCCTTGGTGCCCTTACTTTTGGAGGAAGCTGATAACTTCGTGTGGCTGCTGATCCGCGCTGAATCCTCTGAGCATTTAAAAAATCGTCTCGAAGAACTATTCCTTTTTTGGAATCTGGATAAGGAACAAGAAACAAGCGCCAGACACCGTGTCATCGCTTTACAAGGCGATGCCGATCTTGAAAAATTTGGAGTATCTGAAAGTGTTTACACCGAAATATCTAGCCAATGTACCCACATTATTCATTGTGCGGGCGTTGTAAGAATGAATTTGCCCTTGGAAGTGGCCAGACACCATGCGCTGGGCTCCGCAAAAAGCGTTGTAGAACTTGCCCTAGCCTGTCAAGCGTCGGGAAATTTACAAAAAGTTGAATATGTCAGTACCGTTGGCGTTGCCGGCAAAATGTCGGGGGTCGTCCCGGAAACTTGGATCACCCAACCGAGGAGCTTTCACAACACCTATGAGCAATCCAAAGCCGAGGCCGAAGATTATCTTCGCCAAAAAATTGAACTTTACAATTTGCCGGTAACCGTTCACCGGCCCAGCATGGTTGTGGGCGACTCAAAAACCGGAAAGATTATCCACTTTCAAATTTTTTATTACTTGTGCGAATTCATTTCAGGATCCAAAACTCATGGCCTGCTACCTAATTTAAAAGACGCCACGCTTGATACAGTGCCGGTAGATTATGTCGCACGCGCGATCCAATGGAGCGCCGATCAGAGGACGGTTGCAACGAACAATATCCTTCATCTTTGTTCGGGTCCGCACCTATCCATGCAATTGATCAATTTGCAAAATTTGGTGCGCGACAAGATGCGTGAAGTTGATATGCCTTTGCCGGCTGTTATTGCCGTATCGTCAGTATTTTTTACAGTACTTCTGCGAGCGATGATGCCAATTGTTAGTCAAGCTACTTTGCGCCAACTAAAAACCGTTCCGATTTTTCTTGATTATTTGGCTGATAGGCAGATTTTTGGCAACGATAAAACAATCCATCTGTTTCAAGTAAATGGTGGTCCAGACTTGCCGCCGGTTAAAAACTGTTTGGAGCTTGCTATAACCCATTATTTACAAACTAAAACGGGTAAAAAATAAACTCTCGTAACGCCAGCGGCCAAAATCACTCTGCATTAGGAAACAAGAGCAAGCCTGTCGGGAATTTTTACATCTGAAATTCTTAAAAAAATAACTTATTGTTTTATAGGTATTTTTTATATGGCACGCTTTCTGCTTTAAGTAAAACGTAAACCAACACTCTTAACAACCCATTAAATCAGGAAATTTTATGAAACACTCAATTGCAAAGCTCACATTGGTGGGCGCACTAATCGCACCAAGCGTATCTTTTGCTGCCAGCGTCGGCGGAGTAACTTGGAACGAGGCTAGCGGCTTCGACTTTACTATGAATGGCACAATCTGGGAAACAGAAGCTAACGCTGTTGGCGATGTCGTTAACTTTTACGGCACTGTTTCAAATGTCAACGGCGCAACAAATTTCGTTGCTCTTGGTGCAGAGCTGAGCTATTCCGGTTCATTTACTTTGTCTCAACAAGGTAACTTCGACGGCGATGCTTTCGGCGAAGCGATTTTCAATGCGGCGACCATGACGTTTTATTATGATTCATCCGCAGATTTCGATGCATCAAATTTAGCCTCAGCGACAGACGGTAACATCTGGCTGACACTGACCGGACATAATTACGACGCATACGGCTTGGGCGCTGCCTTCTTGGGTGCTATCTATGCTGATTTGAATGGCGCATCCATTACAGCAATCGGTGACACAGGTAGCGGCTACGGCGCATGGGACGTGTTGGGCGGTCAAGCAGCACCATTCTTTGATACAAATACAATCGCTGCTATCAATGGCGTCTCAGTTGGCGCGAGCAATGCAGACTTCACATTCTCCGACAGCTTTCAACCATCTGGCGTTCCTGGTCTGCTGACCGGTACTGGTGAACTAAGGGGCAAAACTGGTTCAGTTCCTGAGCCAGGCTCACTGCTTTTGCTGTCTGTTGGTTTGTTGGGAATGGGCTTACGTAAAAGCTACCGCTAATAAATCTGGCGGGATACATTTGCTATAACGCAATTAATCCCGCTTTTTGTTAAAGCTTAAAGAGCCACTTAAGTCCTTAAAAAACTTAGGTGGCTTTTTATTGGCTTGCTACATGTACATGTCCTAGCCACTCTCATACATACCACGCTATATTGAAATGGTCTAATAATCCCGGACACTTATAAAGGCAGAATTTATACTGCTAGCGGAGGTGACCATGAGTAACGACAAAAAATACAATAGATCCAAATACAGCCTGGAATTCAAACAAAATGCCACCAGACTGGTTCTGGAAAAAGACTACAGCCAGCAACAAGCGGCCGATCATCTGGGCATATCGCAAAGTGATCTTGCCCGGATTTGAAGGACACTAAACTAAGGGATTTTTTTAGCTACAAATACTTCCGGGCTGACATAGCCCAATTTGGAATGAAGCCATCTTCGATTGTAATACACTTCGATATATTCGAACGCTTGGTACTTGGCTGCTGATCGGGTTAAAAACCGTTCACCATGAATCGCTTCGACTTTAAAGCTGTGGTTCCAACTTTCCATGGCGGCATTATCATAGCAATCGCCTGTCTTGCTCCTGCTACAAATCAATTGGTGTTTGGTGAAAAGCTTCTGATAAGCGGCAGAGCAATGCCGACTCCCCGCTCCGAATGGACAACCACACCTTTTGGAATTTGTTGACGCGATAACGCCATGATCAAGGCATCACAAACCAGCGTTGCCGTCATTCGCTCGCCGATGGCCAAACCGATTACTCGACGTGAATAAAGCTCAAGCACCACCGCTAAATACAACCAACCTTCTTCCGTCCAAATATAGGTGATATCCGACACCCATTTTTGATCAGGGCCGTATGCCGTGAAATTTTGTTCCAACAGATTCGGTGCGGTAATCCCCCCCTGAAAAAAGCAGCGTTTAAAAGTAGAATTTTCTCGTAACAGACGAAGGAAGTTTTACATGAAGACCTCACGATTTAGTGACAGCCAGATTCTGGCGATTTTGAAGCAAGCGGACGCCGGCACGCCAGTGCCTGAGATTTGCCGGGAACACGGTGTTAGCTCTGCCACGTTTTACAAATGGCGTTCCAAATATGGCGGCATAAATGCGTCCTTGATGGCACGCCTGAAAGAACTCGAAGACGAAAACCGGCGACTGAAGAAAATGTATGCCGAAGAACGGCTAAAGGCCGAAATTATCAAGGAAGCCTTGGAAAAAAAGGCCTAACGCCATCTTGCCGACGCGAGATGGCGCAAACCCTGTTGCAAGCTAAGCGGGCCAGTCTTCGGTTGGTGTGTTCGGCTTTAGGCATCAGGCAGAGCGGTTATCGCTATCAGTCTAAGCTCTCGACGGAAAACGCCGAGATTGCCGACTGGCTGAGGCGTCTGACGGACACCCATCGCACGCGGGGCTTTGGATTGTGCTACTTGTATTTGCGCAATGTGAAAGGCTTTCGTTGGAATCACAAGCGGGTCTATCGGATTTATCGAGCACTCGAACTCAACCTGCGGATCAAGCCTAAAAAGCGTTTAGTGAGGGAAACCCCGCAACCCTTGGTTGTTCCGGACCGCATCAACGCCGTTTGGTCGATAGATTTCATGCACGATCAACTGGCTGATGGGCGCGCGTTCCGCTTGCTCAATGTCATTGATGACTTTAATCGGGAAGGCTTAGGGATAGAAGCGGATTTTTCGTTACCAACGCTGCGGGTCACCCGCACCTTTGATCGCATCATCAAGCACCCATAGGGCATAAATGGCGCGGAAAACCTGACGCCATTCGCTGCGACAATGGGCCGGAATACATCAGCGAGACGCTAAAAACCTGGGCCGAGCAACAGGGAATCCAGATCAACTATATCCAACCGGGCAACCCGTAACAGAATGCCTACGTTGAGCGCTATAATCGAACGGTGCGTTACGAATGGCTGGCTAAGTATCTGTTTGACTCAATCACCCAGGTTCAGGATTTTGCCCAACGCTGATTATGGACCTACAATCATGAACGGCCCAACATGGCTATTGGCGGCATCACGCCAAAACAAAAGTTGGCACTCGCCGCTTAACCTCTACTTTTAGACTCTGCTCAAAATGGAGGGATTACCGTGCGACCAGTATCGAGTGGTTTCTGTTCGTTATCGCCTTGTATTTCTTAGCCGCTTTCGCTCTACAGTCATAGCTTCGCATGATTCTGGCTACGCGGTGTCGGCCCGCTGATTTGCCTTCGTCTTTTAGCCGTTGTGTAATTCTGGGCTAACCAAGACGGCCTTTCTCATCCTCAAAAATACGTTTAATATCATTGGCTAGCCATTTATTGGCTTCGCCTCTGCGGAAAGCGGCTTGTGTTTCCAGAGTCGTAGTAGCCACTCCGTGAGACCGCTAACAGGCGACACATGAGACCCATGAGACCCACAGGAAATTGATCTTCATTGGCTTTGATCATGGCGTACTTCACTTGGGCTGTTTGGCAAACTACCCACAGGGCATAAATACGCTGCCGCCTTTTTTAAAAAGGCGACTTCCTCTTCCAGTCGGGCGTTTTCTCGTTTAAGCCGCGCCACTTCGGCTTGCTGTAGCGTTGATCTTCGAAGGGCTGTCCCGTTTGGCGACTTTTGGCTCGCCAGTTGTACAGCATCGATTCGGCGAGCCCTAAATCTTTGGCCTTCTTTGGTATGCCATCCTTGTCGGCACGCTCCAGGGCCTGTTCTTTAAACTGCGCGGTATATTTGTTGCGTACAACGGGGATCTTTGATTTGTTTTCAGCTTTCATGATTTTCCTCGGGGTTAGAGATTACTCTCTTAGCCGAGTGTCCGATAGATGGGGACAAGATCACTCTGATCGAATTCGAGCGGGAGTTTTCGAAACACGCTGCCTAAACCGGTGTCCGGTTTTTATTGACCATTTCAGCCGCTGACAGACCGATAGGGGCAAGTTCAATAGCAAGAACCTATCCCGACTTTTTCCATCAAAAGATGTACAAGATTTCTTAATGTTTTTGGAGGCGCAGTTATCTTAAATCTTGCTTAACAAAAAACCTGAACATCCGCCAAACCGAACCAAATCCCATTAATGCCAATAAGCTGTATATAAAATTCTTTATCGTCAAGTATTCTAAAATATATTGAAGTCGCCCAGTGTCGACATCTTCTTTTCTTGCGAAATTACGTTGAGAAAAGTCAAGTATAACCTTGGAATTAGTATTGGAATCTTGATTTTTACTACCCCCATCGCCGTCAGGTTTCCCAGTTATCCCAAGACTGCTCTTGAAAACCATCATAGCATTCAGATTCTCATCCACCCCGATAAATTGTTGTAACTTTCCCAACAAACTGCTGCTACTTAAATCATACCCGACCATGCTAGCATATATTCTGTCATCAATATCTTTAAGATCGTAATACGTCCAAACTAATTTGCTATATATTCCTTCCCCAAGACCATCTCGTACTTCATCCAGGAATTTTTTAGACGAAAATACATCATCGGAGTAATTGTAGTTTTCTATACCCCCAACAAAATTGGTATCAAAAAAATCTCGAATAAAAAAGGAATCCTGCGTAGTTTTATTAATTTTTTCCTGCTGACGAAATATAGGTCGTGAAATCGAATAATCATCAACAGCGGGTTCGCCCGGAGAAACCTTGCCTCTGATGTTTTCGACGCCTATTTCATGATCATGGATTTTAGCAATATCTTTTTTAATACCAACCGAACTTAGAATATCTTTAACACCATCTGGAGCTGATTGAATCTTCTCTTTGTCATCTTTTTCTTTAACATTATCTACGACAAGATCAGCCTGAACACCCATCGCTACCACATTAGTAAAGAATATGCTCAACAATGCCATCAGCATAAGTGCGAATGGAAAACCTCTAAATATCATGCAAGACTACCCAATCGCAAAAATACATATCAATTTAAAAAACAGAATAAAAAATTAAAATTGCCACTTGGCAAACAAAAGAACGACTAAGTACTTCATTACACGCCTCTTTGACTATTTAATTGCGATGAATATCTTGACGCAACTACGTTACGAAAAATCATACACAGCGGAGCCTGAGCCATAAAAACCAATGAAATCAGCCCAAAGTGCGCCACAAAAAAACGCGCCTTTAATATATCGCCAGAAATTAAATGACTTCTATCAGTACTTAACAAAAATTGCATAGCCGAAAAAACAGTATCATATTTTAGAATAAACTGTTCAGTCCCCCAACTTAACAACTGATAGCCTAACCAAAAAGAAATTATAAATAATAATCCGATAACAATAATGCGCCGATTTTTATTAAAAACTGATAAAAACAAAATGGACGAACCTAGCCAGCCGACCAGAAAAAAATAAATACCAATACAGATGACCGAGAAAGAATAGCCACTATTGATCATTAACTCTGTTAGGTTGTCCGTCGCAGCTTCAATAACCACGACCCAATACCCAAATGGCAGTAACAAAACTATCCAAAACAAACCCAAAATAAAAAGCCGCACCAACTGTCGGGTTGAAACCACCCAAAAAAGCGCCGCATGAGTGGCTATCAATGAGATTAAGGAATAAACACCAAACAAACCTAAAAACCGAAACGCTAGCTCTAGCTCTGCGGGGACACTCAAAATTGGGGATCCCAACACATCATGTATACTTTCTAGGGGAACAATAACCCTTACCAATATCCATGCTATCAGCGTATGTACTGCTAAAAAACGAGCATAAAAAAAAACTTCTCCCCTATCGTTTTTCAATATATTCATCAAAGAAAATAGCGGATATGCAAAGCACCAATAAATCAATATAGCTATGCCTAAAGCACTGACGATTCGGTATTCTTTCGAAAATAACTCCCTCACATTGTAAGGCATAGCCTCAGAGCCACTGACAAATATCAACGCACCAAAAGTCACAAATACAGATACCACTGCCAGCAAAAATAGGAGACTCCCATTGGTGTAGCTTGTTTTATTTATTGGACGACTCACGGGAGCCGAGCCTTCAGTAAAATTAGTCTGCGATCTTGAAATCGTAAACAAAACCTCATTTTCCAGCTTGTTTTTAGACTCCGGCAAAGAAGGTTTATTCAATTGCAGCAGTTTGACCACCGAATAACCGAGATATCCTCCAAAAGACTCTAAAATAACATCTGTGATATCAACATTTTTATTTGGCAAAAACAATTGCACAAATTCAATGCTCAAAGCCGTCAAAACTATTACTGCTAAGAAAATGATGTTTACTTGATGACGGCCAATAACAGACAGAAAAGCATACCCCCCTATCAATCCAAAAGGCATAAAAAATAAAATTTTATGAAAAACCTCTGTAATAGCTCTGAATTCCGTACCATAATAATAAGCGTAAAAAGGTACTCTAAAAAACTTATCACTCCAAGTTGAAAGCCTTATATAACTCCATTCAAAATCGTAAGGGTACAAAAATACAAAGCCGACAACCAATACCCATAAAAAATACGCTAAACACGCATATAAAACAGTGAATCTATGATAAGTTTTCAAACCACTACTGCTTCCAACCAAAGCAAGTCTATTTGAATCTAAAACTATCAATTGCACGCCAATAAAACCACCCACCAACGCAAGGAAAATGTCCGTAACATCGGTAACCCTGCTGTATACAAACAGTTGGAAAAACTCAATTATAGCTGCCGAGAAAAAAACTCTTTTTAATAGATCGCCTTTACCCAAAGGCTTCAACTTATACCATAGCCAAGGAATTGGCAGCCATAATATGACGTCAGACAAGCAATCATATATATCTCGAAAAGCGTCTCCTTTTAACCCAAAAAATGGCAGTAAAATAACGCGCCCTTCATGCCATTTATGATAAAACTCAACAGGACTTAGGGTTAAATCCAGCGGCATGACACTGTAAAAAAACATACACCCCAAGTAGATTTGCAAATAGGGAACTGAATTGGTTTTATTTATTTGCCAATTTTCCAACCAATTGACAAATCTTTCACCAAGAATCCACCAAGCAAAAACACCAATAATGGCTCCCAAAGTTTCGGCTATTATGTCGTTTAAGGACACTGTTCTGGGAGGAAAAAATAACTGAGCAAACTCAATAGTCGAACAAAGCAAAAAACTGCCTATCAATACAAAAAATGACGACACGCACCTGCCAAAAATTTGTTGTTTTAGGGAAAGCATACCCAGCCAAAGAAAGGCAAGCGGTATAAATAGCAGAATATTGGCAACCCAATCTGCTCTTGAGGCAATACCCAGTGTCAAATACTCAATATTCTGAAAACGAAACCAAGCATCGCTTAACGAAATACTATTAAATTGCCATGGCACCAAACTGCCATAAACGACAAAAATCGTATAAACAACACAAGAAATTAATAAGCTATTTTTCACAAAAAACTTGGCTCATTGATATTGGCTTTGAAAAGCGGCTACAAAATTGCTCAACTGCTGGTATGGAATATGATTAATACCTGCCGCTGCCTTACGGCCGCCACCGGAAAATAAGGCACATAACACATCTGCGCCAACTTTATTATTCAATGGGGCTCTAACACTAATTTGATAACCTCCCCTTTGATTGTTGCTAACGATTGCGTGAGCCCTATCCGGGTACTGATTAGCCAGTTGATTCCCCCACACACCAGATACCCGCCTTGCCCATTTTTCATCGGGCAAAATATATACCGAGATGCTGTCTGTCTTATATTCAGCGTCAACTTGTGCAGCTAGACGCATATCCTCGTTATAACCATTAAATAATTGCTGACAAACTTCCGCCTTATCTCTGATAAAGTCAAACGGCGATATATAACCTTCCAGCTGCCTATAGAGCATATCCGGAGCAAAATATAGATCATCGATACACGTACCGTAAGCGTTGTAATTGATAGCGATTCCCAGTTGCTTTAGTTGAAGCAATTCTTGGGCCGTTAAATTAAGTAACTTAGCGGCTTCGCTTGCCGAAGCATCCAAATTATCACCAAAAGCCCCTGTCACAGCCCACTCGGTAAAGCGTTGCTTTAAATGTATGTTCATCAATAAACTTGTGCAAACATTCGCATCAGTGCTTATTAAAGAGGTTAGACCCTGGTGAACTGGAATTTCACCTGCATAATGGTGATCCATGTAAAAAATACTGACACCTTTGTTAAGGAGTTCGCACAGAGGCAGGCGATTCTTATCGAGAGAGATGTCTAGCACAACTATCTGATCGCCTACTTCAGCGCAAACTCGACTTAGCAAATCGATGTCGCGCTTGACCCCCGTAACAAGTGTCGACTCCAAGGGACAAGCCAGGCGCAACTGTAACAACGCACAAATACCATCCGCATCGCCATTAAATACGTCGATATTCACTTTACATTTCTCTTTGAGTAGGAGCGATAACACCACGCAGTTCGAGCATGTTCATCACTTGATCGGCACACATTTCCAACTCATAAATCCCGGTATCTATTATCAAATCGGGTTTTTCCGGCACTTCATACGGCGAAGATATACCGGTGAATAGCTTGATATCGCCTTGCCGCGCTTTTTTGTATAGGCCTTTTACATCCCGCTGTTCGCACACAGACAAATCGCAGTTGCAGTAAATTTCGATAAAATCGCCGTGCGGTACCAAATTTCGCGCATACTGCCGTTCGGCCCGGAAGGGCGAAATAAAGGCAGTTAACGTTATCGTACCGGCTTCCAGCATCAGTTTGGCGACTTCGGCAATTCTACGGATATTCTCCTGCCGGTCTTGATGACTAAATCCCAGATCGCCACATAACCCTTGGCGAACGTTATCGCCATCCAACACAAACGTTCGACACTTTAATTGATGCAAACGCTCTTCGACGGCATGAGCCAAGGTTGACTTGCCGGCCCCGGACAAGCCGGTAAACCACAAAATAGCGGATTTATGCCCGTTTAGTGCCTCTCGGCGACTACGCGTTACCGTGGCATGATGCCAAACAGTATTTGAGCTTTGTTTATCCATTTAATTGAACTCCATAATTGTTCCACCAAGACTACTTCATCGCAGGCAAACGATGCAATCCTCTTCAACAAATCCGGAAATCTCTCCGATTGCTTAAGCTTCTGCTTCATTCCCGGATTTCGCGGCAAGGATGGTCACAGAATATTTAAAAGCCAAATTAACAATCAGGACTTACTCCCAAATCAACGCCATCAACGATTTTCAAGAACATTCCTCTAACCGTCGTTAATCCGCGCGTTTTCGGGTATCATTTGCCGCCTTTTTCGACTAGCTTGGCTTTTCATGCGAATTGGCCCTTACGAACTTCCCAACCAAGTATTATTAGCACCGATGGCGGGCATTACAGACGCGCCGTTTCGGCAAATATGTAGCGAATTTGGCGCGGGCCTCACTGTGTCGGAAATGGTGATTTCTAATCGCAGCTTGCAACATCACCCGCGCACTCTGAAAAAGCTCGATTACAACGGCGGCGTTAGCCTGCGCTCGGTACAAATTTTGGGTACCGATCCTCGGCAAATGGCTGAAGCGGCCAAATTAAACCAAGACCGAGGCGCGCAGATTATCGACATCAATATGGGCTGCCCGGCAAAAAAAGTTTGCTCGGTGGCGGCGGGTTCAGCGCTGCTGAAAAATGAGTCATTAGTGGCTAAAATTTTAGATGCGGTAATTAATGCAGTGGAAATTCCGGTAACCCTGAAGATTCGCACGGGCTGGGACTTAGCCAATAGAAACGCGCCAAGCATCGCCAAGATTGCTGAGAGCTGCGGCATTCAAGCGCTCACCATCCACGGACGCAGCCGAGCCTGCAAATTTAGCGGAAATGCCGAGTACGACACGATCAAACAGGTCAAAAAAAGCGTCAGCATTCCGATTGTCGCCAACGGCGATATCGATAGCGCCGCCAAAGCCAGGCAGGTCTTGGCATATACGGGTGCCGATGCGGTGATGATAGGGCGAGCTGCACAAGGCAATCCCTGGATATTTAGCGACCTAGTCGCCCATCTCAGCAACACCACATATTCACCACTTTGCTTGACCGACATCAAAGCCGTCATTAACCGACATCTGGAAAATTTATACAGTTTTTATGGCAACGACAGTGGTGTTAGAATCGCCCGCAAGCACATCGGCTGGTATTTCGATCATCTCGGCGCTTTGCCTGCCGACCAAAAGACTGCGATTAACCAAGCCCAACACGCTGCGCGGCAACTCGCGCTCGTCAATGCCTCTTTCAATTTGCTGACACCACGAGCCGCCTAGATGGGAAAACACCTTACACATAAAGTCACCGGCAGCGAGCAAACGCTGTCTGACCATGTCCGTCATTGCGTCGAAGACTATTTCGCCCACCTAAACGGGCACGATTCCAGCGGCTTATATCATTTAGTGTTAGCAGAAGTGGAAAGACCTTTATTGGAAACCACACTGAAACACTGCGATTACAATCAAAGCAAAGCCGCGATTATCCTCGGCCTCAGCCGCAGCACCTTACGCAAAAAACTTGAACATTACGGCATAGGTTAATTTCCACCCCATCTTTTTACCCTTTCTTGAGGTTTGCATGAATCCCGCTTTGGGCATAAATAAAAGAGTGACCCGCGCCTTGGTCAGCGTCTCCGACAAAACCGGTATTCTGGAGTTTTGCCGGGAACTAAACCACCTGGGCATCGAGTTATTATCCACCGGCGGTACGGCTAAACTGCTAGCCGACAATAATATTGCCGTTACTGAAGTTTCCGACTACACCGGCTTCCCGGAAATGATGGACGGCCGCGTTAAAACCCTGCATCCCAAAGTTCATGGCGGCATTCTAGGTCGGCGCGGCATCGATGACGGAGTGATGGCCGAGAACGGCATCAAAGCCATCGATATGGTGGTGGTGAACTTGTATCCGTTCGAACAAACCGTCGCAAAACCCGATTGCGACCTGGAAACCGCGATAGAAAATATCGACATCGGCGGCCCAAGCATGATCCGCGGCGCAGCCAAGAACCATAACGACGTGGCTATCGTTGTCGACCCTATCGATTACCCGAAAATTTTGGCCGAGTTACAAGCTAATGCAAGCGCCCTAAGCCACGATACCCGTTTTAAATTGGCGCTAAAGAGCTTCGAGCATACCGCGCGTTACGATACGATGATTGCCGCTTACCTCAGTAAAGTCCTCGATGGCGGTGATTTCCCGGAAACTCTAAATCTGCAATTCCATCGCCTACAGAACATGCGTTACGGCGAAAATCCGCATCAAAATGCAGCTTTTTATGGCGAAAAAAATCCACCGGCTGGCAGCATCGCAAGCGCCAAGCAATTGCAAGGCAAAGAACTGTCTTACAATAATATTGCCGATGCCGATGCGGCATTGGAATGCGTCAAAGCATTTAACGACCAACCGGCCTGCGTGATCGTCAAGCACGCCAATCCCTGCGGTGTCGCGGTAAGCGGCGACATTTTTGACGCCTACAATCTGGCGTACGCGACCGACCCGACCTCTGCTTTTGGCGGCATCATCGCTTTCAACCGCGAATTGGACGAAAATACCGCGGCGGAAATCGCAGGACGCCAGTTCGTCGAAGTCATCATCGCGCCGGCCATATCAGCGGGTGCGCAAGCGGCGTTGGCCAAAAAGCAGAACGTCCGGGTCCTGGAGACTGGCTATTGGCCGAATACCGATGAATCAGCCCTAGAGTTTAAACGCGTCGCGGGCGGTTTGTTAGTTCAAGAGAAGGACATCGGCAAGATTAGAGCTGCCGATTTGAAAATAGTCAGCAAACGCGCACCGACTGAACAAGAATTGGCAGATCTACTATTCGTCTGGAAAGTCGCTAAATTCGTCAAATCCAATGCCATCGTTTACGGTAAAAACGGCCAGACCGTCGGCATTGGCGCCGGCCAAATGAGTCGGGTCTATTCGGCAAAAATCGCCGGTATCAAGGCCGCCGATGAAGGCTTAACCGTGCCGGGCTCGGTAATGGCCTCCGACGCCTTCTTCCCATTCCGCGACGGCATCGACGCGGCAGCGGCGGCAGGCATAACTGCGGTAATCCATCCAGGCGGCTCGATGCGCGACGCAGAAGTGATCGCAGCGGCTGACGAGCACAATATTGCGATGGTATTGACTGGCATGCGGCATTTCAGACATTAATACGGGACAACCTAATATGAACATTTTGATCGTAGGTAGTGGCGGCCGAGAACATGCCTTGGCCTGGAAAGTCAGGCAATCCGCACAAGCCGACAACGTCTACGTTGCGCCGGGTAACGCCGGTACTGCCCTGGAACACGGCATAAGCAATGTCGATATTCAAGCCGACGATATCGAAGGTTTGCTGAGTTTCGCCCAGGCCCGAAACATAGAACTAACCATTATTGGACCGGAGGTACCCTTAGTTAAAGGCATAGTCGACCGATTTTCCGCCGCAGGTTTGAAGTGCTTCGGGCCGACGGCTCAAGCAGCGCAGTTGGAGGGCTCTAAATCGTTCTGCAAGGATTTTATGATCCGCCACAACATCCCGACAGCCGCATATAAAAGCTTTACCGAAGTCGAACCGGCCATCGCTTATATCCGCGAAAATGGCGCCCCCATCGTCGTGAAAGCTGATGGTTTGGCTGCCGGTAAAGGTGTGGTCGTCGCCCAGTCTGAACAACAGGCGATAGATGCCGTCCAAGATATGCTATCCGGCAATACGTTTGGCACGGCCGGGCATCGGGTAGTAATTGAAGAATTTTTGGATGGCGAAGAAGCCAGTTTTATCGTCATCGCCGACGGTTTGCATGCCTTGGCCATGGCCACCTCTCAGGATCACAAGGCTCGCGACAACGGCGATCAAGGCCCCAATACCGGAGGCATGGGGGCTTATTCTCCCGCACCTGTCGTGACGCCGGAGATCCACCAACGTGTCATGGATGAAGTAATTTTGCCCACCCTACAAGGCATGCGGGAAGATGGTAACGAATATACCGGCTTTCTCTACGCCGGCCTGATGATAGGTAAGAGCGGTAGTATCAAAGTATTGGAATATAACTGCCGCTTTGGCGACCCGGAAACGCAACCGATTATGATGCGTTTAAAAAGCGATTTAGTTGAGCTTTGTCTGGCGGCCATAGACAAAAATCTTGATCAGACGGCTACAGAGTGGGACGAACGCCCCTCATTGGGTGTGGTGCTGGCAGCGGGCGGCTACCCCGACGAGTATGCCAAAGGCCATCCGATCAGCGGCTTGCCAAACGATATCAGCAGCGAATACAAAGTATTTCATGCCGGCACCATACAAGTCGGCGACCAAGTAGTCACTGCGGGCGGCCGAGTATTGTGCGCCTGCGCGTTAGGCGACAGCATCGCTCAAGCTCAACAAAAAGCCTACGAGCTATGCCGACATATCGACTGGCAGGATGTGTATTTTCGAACGGATATTGGTTTTAAAGCGATTAGATCAGAAACCATTTAACAAGGCTTCAGAATAAGGTAGGTAAAATGTAATCCGGCCGATAGACCGGATTACATCGTGACAGACAACTTAGGCGTCGCCTACACGCAGTACTTCGAGTTTTATTTTCGCCAAGCCCGCTTGGATGAAACCAAGTTCGCTGGCTGCCCTTTTGGACACATCAAGCAACCGTTTATTGGCTTTGTGAGCGCGGCTATTTATCCGCAACTCCACACTACGATTATTGCTAAGATTAACGACACGCACCAAAGAGCCAAACGGCAGGCTCGCATGAGCCGCAGTTAATGCGTTTTTATCATAAAATTCACCGTTTGCTGTCCGCTGACCATGCATTTTGTCGCTGTAATACGATGCGACGCCGCTTTGTTCAAGGGAAAGAAAACCGTTCCTTTCTGTTTTCGCTAAACCTACAGAGCTAAAAGACGCTAGACTCGCTGAAAGCAATAAAATTGCCGTCAATTTCGTTTTTCGCATCCTACCCTCCTTACGTTGAGTATTGACAGGAGGTTTGAGGTTATCCGAATAAAAACGCTTTGACAAGCTTTTTTCGTTAGCCTACAGGTTTTACAAATTGTCAATAACTATTTTTATGCCAGCCAAAACTATCTTAAAACTGCTAAAAACAGGGCCTCCAGCATAAATCTCAACTTATAAACCAACACTTAAAAAAAGAAAAAAACTTGTTTAGTCACAGCGACCTTGGAGATGTAATACAGACAAAACAATGCACCACCGAAAGCCAACCAGCGAGTACGTCCCGATTGGCGAATCGCCAAAATCCCCAAGCCTATGTAAACCAGCAACATCAATAATTTGGCGACAATCCAAGCAAATTCGCTTGATAACCAACCCCCTTGAAAAACCAAGGCAAATCCAGTCAACAAGACCAAACTCGCAATAATGTGCGGACTAATTTTTAGCCATTTCTGCTCCAACAGAGCTGGCTTTAATTCGGCGAGCGCCACTCGACCGATAAAACTGATAACCAAAACTGCCACGAAAAGAAGATGTATATGTTTAAGCATGAATACCCCCTAGTTAATTAACGATTGTTTTCCCCGTTCCACCCGCTCGAACAGCACACTCGGCGAGAACAAACAGGCTGTCAGATTTAAAGCTCAATCCTATCATGCAACCTGCGCGATGACCGAGTTTACAGCCCCCCCTTCTTCATCGCATTGCCGAACACCCCGACAAGCTACGCGGATTCCCCACGACATTCCTCGACTTATGCCCCGCATTATCGACTTAGGGTTTGTTGACTTTATGCGTCACAAGCCGCGCCGAATCAGATATTCAACAACTATAGCGCATGAAGACAGGATGACTTTCTATCAGAAGAATCCGGTAATCATTTGATTTTATTAGAAATAAAAAATAAGCATAGAACAGCAAGATTAATCGCAAAAATATTGTTTTGACACAAAACAGTTTTGAGTGTAAAAAATGCACCGTCGACCAACAATAATACTAACTTCGACATACAACTCGAGTTGCCCCTTTTAGGGCTAATTATTACAACAACAAGATGAGGATTATAAAAATGGCTGAACAAGAAAAAGACAATACCTTTACTGTAGTTGCTGTCGTTACTGCAATTGCTATTGCCGGCGTCGTTATGCTGAAAGCTGACGAAACCAAACATCTTCAATACGGCGGCGAAACTTCTGCCCAAGCTGAAGCTCAAGTTTTGGCAAAGCACAAAGACTTTAACAATGACGTTTTAAGCCAAGCAAAATAATTTTTGCTTAGCAACTTAGGCGCCATCCGAAATTTCGGTTGGCGCCTTTTTTATGCCCGCAAGTTTCTCACTACGTTTCTGATAGTTCGCTTTTTCAAGAACCCGCCCTAATGTAGAATTGAACCTTTTACCAATTCTATTTCACCTAAAAGATGGACGTTATCCAACGAATTGCCGAAGAACTTTCAGTCAAGCCGCAACAAGTTGCAGCCGCTGCAGCCCTGCTCGACGACGGCGCCACAGTGCCGTTTATTGCTCGTTATCGCAAAGAAGTAACTGGCGGCTTAGACGACACGCAATTGCGAAACCTCGAGGAAAGATTGATATATCTGCGGGAGCTTAACAGCCGCCGCGACTCAATTCTCGATACCATTCGCTCGCAAGGAAAGCTTACGCCGGAACTGGAAAGAGCAATACTCGACGCCGACACCAAAACACTGCTCGAAGATCTATATCTCCCGTATAAGCCCAAGCGCCGCACCAAAGCGCAAATTGCTCGCGAAGCCGGCCTGGAACCATTAGCCGACGCCATTCTTGATAATCGCAGCGCAATTCCCGAACAAATTGCAATTAACTACATCGATGCTGAAAAAGGTGTCGCTGATGTCGCAGCAGCCCTGGACGGCGCTCGACAGATCATCATGGAACGCATTTCGGAAGATGCCGAACTACTAACAGAGTTGCGTGAACGTGTTTGGAATAAAGGTATCCTGCACTCTAGCGTCGCGACCGGCAAAGAAGCAGAGGCAGCAAAATTCAAGGATTATTTCGACTACAGCGAAGCGATCAACAAGATTCCATCACATAGAGCCTTGGCCCTATTCCGCGGCCGTAACGAAGATTTACTGTCTTTAACCCTGAAACCGGCAGAATTGGATCAGGAAGAACATCAGTTATTCGCCCAGTTCGTCAGCCAACGCCTGCAAGTGAAAGACACAGCAAAACCCGCCGATGCTTGGCTAGCCGAAACCGCTCGCTTTGCCTGGAAGATCAAGCTGTTTACCCGTATCGACATGGATCTAAAGTTACGACTGCGTGAAGCAGCCGAACAGGAAGCCATTCGTGTGTTTGCCAGCAATTTGCGTGACTTGATGTTGGCGGCGCCAGCCGGCCCGAAAGCAACCATGGGCCTCGATCCCGGCATTCGCACTGGCGTCAAAGTAGCTGTTGTTGACCCCACCGGCAAATTGTTAGCGACGGAAACCATTTACCCGCATCAACCTAAAAACCAGTGGGATCAATCGATAGCGGTTCTGGCTAAATTGATTAAGCAGCACCAAGTACAGCTGGTTAGTATCGGTAACGGCACTGCTTCTCGGGAAACGGATCAATTGGTTGCAGACTTAATGAAGCAACATAAAGAACTGTATTTTCAGAAAATCACCGTTTCCGAAGCTGGCGCGTCGGTGTATTCAGCATCCGAATTGGCCGCCAAGGAGTTTCCAGATCTCGACGTATCGTTACGCGGTGCGGTATCGATAGCACGCAGACTACAAGACCCATTGGCCGAGCTGGTAAAAATCGATCCAAAATCAATAGGGGTTGGCCAATATCAACATGATGTCAACCAAGTGCAACTGGCTCGTATGCTCGATACCGTGGTAGAAGATTGCGTGAACGCGGTCGGCGTAGACGTAAATACAGCATCGGTAGCTTTGCTTAAACAGGTATCCGGACTAAGCAGTAGCATCAGTGAAAACATTGTTGCGTTTCGCGATGCCAATGGCCCGTTTGCGAACCGCAATCAACTAAAAAAAGTACCGCGCCTGGGCGATAAAGCGTTCGAACAAGCCGCCGGCTTTCTCAGAATCATGACCGGCGACAACCCGCTTGACGCCTCGTCCGTTCATCCGGAAGCCTACCCCGTGGTCAATGCAATCCTTGATGATACCGGCAAGTCAATCCGCGACTTGATCGGTCAAAGCCAATTTTTACGCAGCCTGAATCCGGCAAACTATGCCAACGCAAATTTTGGCGTTCCCACCGTCTCGGATATTTTGCAGGAGTTGGAAAAGCCAGGCCGCGACCCACGCCCGGAGTTTAAAAGCGTACAATTCAAGGATGGGGTCGAAAAAATTACCGATCTAGAACCCGGCATGACACTAGATGGCGTCGTGACCAACGTCGCCAATTTCGGTGCTTTTGTCGATATTGGCGTACACCAAGACGGCTTAGTGCATATCTCGCATTTGGCGGACGACTTTGTCAAGGACCCGCGTAGCGTGGTAAAAACCGGCGATATGGTAAAAGTACGCGTATTGGAAGTCGATGTGGCACGCCAGCGTATATCTCTGAGCATGCGGAAAAACGTCGACGCCAGCGATATTGTTCCAAAAGAAAAGCCGCAAAAAACAGCTCATAAGCCTAAACCGCAACCCGTGCTACAAAACAGTATGAGCAATGCATTTGCCAAGGCATTGAAAAAGTAAACAGTTCAGGGCTCTGCTATACTTTTTAGAGAATGCTGGCCGAGCCGGTTAATCCGGCTCGGCCAGCAGATCTTACATCCGTTCTAATATACAGGATAAGTCATGAAACGAAATACCCGCACCCTGGCCACTGTTTTATTGGCAGCCTTCCTATTGACCAGCTTGCCAACCCAGGCGGAAGAGGCCGAAACCTACGGCGCAACCTTCGGGCGAAAATTGACCACCGGCTTGGCGAACATAGCGACATCTTCTCTGGAAATACCGAAAAACATTATTTTAATCAACAATCAAAGCAATGTTATTTACGGCTTTATCGGCGGTACATTTAAAGGATTATTGAACATGGGCGGGAGAATCGGCGTCGGTGTGCTGGATTTGGTTTCCTCGCCAATCCCCACGCAGCCTATCGTCTATCCTTTATATGTTTGGGACAATTTCAACGCTGAAACTACGTACGGCAAAGCCTTCCGCCCCAGCAATTAATCGCATAATTTTGTGGTGGAGCGCTCGCCGACTCCACCATTTCATCAAGCAACCATTTTCAACTCGCTCATACCGTTAGCTTTTTTTACCAATTCGATCTGCGTTTTAATGCGCTTTTTGACCGCTTCGACATGAGAAATGACGCCAACCGTTTTACCTTGAGTTTTCAAGCCTTCTAAGGCACTCATGGCCAGATATAAGGCTTCCGCATCTAAATTGCCAAAGCCCTCATCCAGAAACAACGAATCGATAGCCTTGCCATTGTTGGCAATCTCGGATAAAGCCAAGGCTAAGGCCAAACTCACCACAAAGCTCTCGCCGCCAGACAAGGTTTTCGGCAAGCGACGCAGGTTTTTTTGCTTGGTGTCTTCAACCTCCAACGCTAACCCGTTATCGCTGGCTAAACTACGAATATAGTAACGCCCGCTCAGTTTTTCCAAAATTCGGTTGGCTTGCGACAACAAATTATCTACCAACAACTGTTGAATACGCCGCCGGAAACCACCCTGCTCGTCGTTAATCAACTTCATTTCCGCTTCGGCTTGCGCGTGTATCACCAATTGCTCAGCCAAAAGCGCCTGGAGGCTCTGATGTTTTTCTTGATAAGAAGATTGTTTATCCAGCTTAGTATCCAACGTAGCCACTTCTTGTTCGGCAATATCGATTTTCTGGGATAGCTGACGTTGCATTGCTAAAAGATCCGCTTCGTTTAAGTGGACCGGCGCAACGGCCAACTCATTTTGTAAATCAGCGGATACTTTGGCCATTTCTTCGCCAATTGCAGCCAATTGCCGATTTTGCTGCTCCAGTGTCTGCTCTATTTCCGCCCGTCTATCGATCAGCTCTAAAGCCGAGCGCAAGCTGTCTACGTCAGCAAAAACGCCACCCGCAATTTTATTAGCCAGTACTCGCCGCATTGCATCCAGTTCGAGTTGCTGGGTAGCTATTTGTCGCTCCAGTTCTACAATGAGTTTTTGCTTCTCCAAGATAAGCAAATGCAAACCCAGCGATTCTTCAGTTTGCAAGCTACTCAAAGCGTCTGCCATCTGTTCCTGATAACTGGCTATTTTTGCTTGGCTAGCGTGCAGTCTATCTTGCAAGCTAGCAATTTCCTCCAGCAAGCCCTTCTGACGCAACTCTCTGATTTGGTAATCCTGGCGCCGGGTATTGAGCTTATCGAAGACTATATTTTCTTTGCCTTTTCCAGGTAGCTTCTCACCCAATAGAGCCAACTGCTTTTCAAGTTTATCGACAAGCGCTTTTTGTTCCGCCGTGCGACTAGCGAAAAGCTGTTCGGATTCGATGTATTCCTGCGGCCGATTACGCCAGGTCGTATCAAGCTGCTCCACCGACGCCGTTAGTTTTTCCACCAAAGCTTGCTTGGCTTCTACTTCGGCCGTCCACTTAGCCACATTACGCTGCAACTGCGCGTGATCATTGACCAGGTTTTTGATTTTCTCCAACTCCTGGGCTTCTGCGTCCCACAAGTGCTTTTGCAACGACAAATTGTTTATGTCCAACTCTGCACTGACGACATTTAAACGGTTACTCAAAACCAACCATTGCGAGCGCATTTGCTGCAATCTTTGCTGTCGCGCTGACAATTGTGTGCCTTGCTTTTTTGCTACTGCCAACTGGCCGGAGACACTATCAATCGCAGCTTTTAAAGCCTGCATCTTGCCGCGCTGGTCGACTAAGGCCTTTTTAGAGTTGGTTTGGATTGGCGGTTTAGAGACATAAGGATGATCTAATGAGCCACATAAAAAACACGGTTTACCGACAATCAACTTGCCACGATCACCGCTAAATTTTTTCAGCAATGCTTCATTAAGGACAGCTTGCTCCAGTGCTTTGCCGATATTCTCTTCACGGTCCATCTCGTCTCGCAGCGCATCCAATCTGGCTTGCAAGCGGGCCTCATCGGGCAGTTCCGACGTTTTATTACGAGAGAACCAACTAAAAAAACTTTTTTTGGTAAATTTGGCGTTAACCGCAGCCAGCGAGTGTAGCTCCTGAAAATCATTAACCCGTGTTTGCTGTTCTACCAGTAATTCCTTCAACTCCTCGAAACTTTTGCCTTGCGCCAACTCCAGCACGGTTTTGCGTGCAGCTTCAATACGCTCACTCAATTCGGCAACCGCAGTTTTAGTATCGCGCAAAGCTGTCTGGTTTTTTTTCAGCGCCGCTGTCGTGTTTTTAGTCCAATTGGCTTGTGTCTTCTGCTTACCGGCCAACTCCGCCAGTTCTGTCCGGAGATTACGTAACTGCACCACGTCGGGAAAGTCAGACTGCAAACTAGCGTCCACCTGATGTTCTTGCAACCAGCCGTCTATTTCCGCTAGACTGGCCTTTCTTTCATCCAATTGCAGTTGCAGCGTTTGCGCCAGCTCGGTTTCACGCGGCAACTCCAGCTTCAGATCACCCACTTTCAACTTCAGCGCGTCGATGGCCTGCTTTTGTTCCTCCATGGTCTTGCCATTCAAGCCTGGGGCGATTGCGTTACTGACATCTTCACCAAGTTGGCGCTGTAGCGCATTCAGCTCCTGACGATATGCATCCAAGGTCGCCTGACTTTGGACAATCTGCCCCTGCTTACCATCCAATAAAATTACTTCTTCGCGAAACTGCGTCGCTTGCTGAAAGTCGGCAATTTTCTGTAAATCGTCTTGTAACAGCTTAATGTGCGCTTCTACTTTTTTTGACTTTTCGAGAAGTTGTCTTTGGCGGCCTTCAAGTGAATGAATGTTCTCGATTGTCAGTAGTTGCTGTTGCAACTGCTTTTGTTGGATTTTTAACTCAGCAACTTGATCCTTGAAATCCTGTAAGTCTTGCTCACCAGCTTGCAAGGCCTCCGGACTGAGTAAAGGAATCAGATCAATATCCTGCTGTAGTTGCGTTAAACGATTAAGCGATTTATGAAAGTTATCTTCGGTCCGTTGCCGATACTCAACATAGATGTTGGTACCGCTGATTTTTTCCAGAATATCCATGCGCTCGCTATCAAGCGCATTCAGAAAAGCAGCAAAGTCGCCCTGCGGCAAGACCATGGATTTGCTGAATTTATGAAAGTCCATGCCCGTCAACTCGGCAATTTTGGTCCGTACTGTATTTGGTGTCCTGGCTAGTAACTCCGAATCATCGCTTAGCTTAGTCAAGCTCATTTCCGGCTGTAAGACCTGATCTTGATTAGCGTCAGCCGGCCGTTTTACATGCCAAGAGGAACGAAACCTCTCGCCATCCAAAGCAAATTCAACCTGTGCGAAGCTATCGTTTGCCTGCTTGGTGATTACATGCTCGGCAGGCTTGTCGAAACGAAATGTTTCACCGTATAGGCCTAGCGTGATGACATCGAGGATACTGGTCTTGCCGGAACCGTTGGGACCAGTAATAGCAAACACACCACTGTCGGCAATAGGTCCCTGGTCGAAATCGACTCGACCTTCGCCTTCCAGTGAATTGATATTTTTAAAGACTATATTGAGTATCCGCATAATCCCAGGCCTTGGGCTGTTCTAACTAGCTGAATGCCAATTCACCGCTAAAAGAGCGTTGTCGATGAACCGGGGGCAAAACAAAGAGGTATTTTAGTGAATTTAAGCCGGGACTGCTCGACAATAACAAGACCGAAAGCTGATGTTTACTTTAAGGCTGCAAATTCGCTTGTAGGGAGACAATGATATCGCGAAGTTTTTGAAATTCTTTTCTGTCAGCTCCGTTTGCCACGCCGCGAGACTCGGCTTCACGCATCACCTGTTCCGCCATATCGAATTTCTTGAGCACCAAATATAAATGCGCCTTTTCGGCGTAGAAATACATTCGGTCTGGAGACATCGCAATAGCCTGATCGACCCCTTCCCAAGCTTTATCAAGCCGCCCTTGAAAGAAATTCAGCTTGGCTTTAATAATATGCATCATGGGCTTATCAGCAAAATCAGCCTGATTCAAGGTGCCATCTACCCACTCCAGAACATCCGGTGCCATGTTAATGCACATTGGATTTTCATTGAGCACACAGTTAGCGGCGGTCCGAATCGTAGTCATGGTACGTAATGTGTAGGTTCGATTTGCTATCCGCCTCAAAATCTCCTGATGAACCAATTTCTTTAAGGCTTGCATGTATTTTTTGTTTAAAATCAAAGGGTCATCATAATATTTTGGCAGGGGAACGTCTTGGCTATCTGGATTGAAGTGATACAAATCGAGCAAACTATTTAACTCGATAAAAACATCGACCAGCGTCGACATTTCAAAGGTGTCGAGCTGCGAAGCGATTAAAAAATACCGATAGCTTTCCTCATTTGCCCCGTACTTTAGCTCCAGAACTTTTGCATACGCACTGGTGGCACGCAGCGACGCTGGGTGATTGCGCATTTCAAAATAGCTAAAACTATTCGCATTAGACCAGACCGCTGATCGGGTATAGGTTGCAAAGGCCAGGCTGATTGTAATGCAAGCATACAAGACGTTGAGCAAACCATTGGAAATTTTTCCTGCGAGCCATTGATACAGTAAAGCTACAAAGCCAATCACAATACCAATACTGGGCAAATAATTACGATGTTCATAGACCAACTCCAGTGCAAATACACTGGACTCCATGACATGCCCTACAAAAAACCAAAGTATCGCAAAATTCAAAAATGCTAATCTTTTTCGGTGACAGTTGTATAGAGCAACTGCAATTAACCCGACAACGCCACCTATTGCCAGTACAGTATTAAAGGGCTGAAACAGGTCTGTGCTCAACGGAAAATCGTCATGCGCCAAGCTTAGTTGGGTGGCATCGGGATAGATAATTAGACCCAGGTAGTAAAACAAAACTCTAGCCTCAGTCATTACTCTTTCTGTGATTGAAAAATCCCTGATCAGGTAGCTGTTTAATAAGTATTGTGGATTAATGATTAAGTAAGCCACTCCCAATAAAACCGGAAGAATCGTGCTAACTGCGTAATACCCGTATACTTTATTGCGGGCTGCCGAAGGGATGGTTGGCAAAAGAGTCAATTCGGCGATAAAGATCAGGGCAGGCAACAGCAGGGCATTTTCCTTACTTAATACACCTAACACGGTGCCTAGTGCACAGCCCGATAGCATTAGAATGATACCAATAGGTTTATCGGCTTGAAATCTACCTTTTAAAAACAACAAAAAACCGCTCAACATGAATAAGCAAGACATGCTGTTCATCCTCTGCACTACGTATAACACCGAAGTGAGTTGCAGGGGATGTAATGCCCAAATTGCGGCGGATAGAAACGCTAATTTTCGTGAGGGAAAAGCTGGAGACACTGCTTTAAAAAGTAGTCGACTCAGAAAAAACACCAAAAAACTGTTGATGATATGAAGTCCAATATTAGTGAGCTTAAAAGCGGTCGGACTGAATTGCTGTCCAGAAAAATAATAATTGAACGCAAAACTTAGACTAGCTAGAGGACGCTTAAAAGGCCCGCTAGTATTAGCACTCCATGCGGCGGACAATTCCTGGCTATTGAAATGCTTCAGTAGCACGCCACTGTTATCGACAATATTTGGATAATCATCCGCTAGAAATGGACCTGCCTTACCAGGATTGTAGATAGCAATCACCGCCATGGCCAAAACCAGCAATATCAAGCCAGTCGACCAAAATAGCGAGGGCCGAACCAGCCATTCCACTAATCGCTTCATTACGGATAAAGGAAAATTGATACTTTCAGTAAACTTTACAAAAAACAAAGGGGGCATTCGCCCCCTCTGCACCTTTCAACTTATAGAATAGCTATCAGGATTTAGGCTGGTATTTGGGGTTGACATTACCCCAAGGAGTGGTTGAGTTTGGCTGCGTTGTAGACCATTGCATTCCAGAGCCGGTATTGCATGTGCCGTGATAAACAACAGTTTGACCACTATTGACCGAGGTACCAATTTGCTTATATGAAATAGACACACTTGCACCCGTGCCGCTCGTACCGGTAAACGTTACCGCACTAACATATTTCCCTGTGATTGCTGTTGCTGTATTAAGCCCAACAGAACCGTTAGTCAGAGAACTAGTCAGAGTTTGTTCGCTACAAGCCACACCACCAGCTGTCAGCGCCGGCGAAGCCAAGCTAGGACCTTCGGATACCTTGGATTTAACGGTGTAATCTTGGTAAGCCGGAATCGCGATAGCGGCCAGAATACCAATGATGGCGACCACGATCATTAACTCGATCAAGGTAAAACCTTGTTGTACTTTTTGCATTTGCTTATTCATAACCACCTTCTTTTTTATGATGAACGGGATTTAAAACTCTTAAAGATATAAACAATTAGCATGCCAACTACTTGCCCAACAAGATTAAAGAATGAAATAAAGAATATTTCACATATCTTTCAATAAGCTACAAAAAATGCTTTCTATAAAAAACCATGACAATATGGAAATATACCTGTAGCCACAACCCTATAAAGCAAGTAGTTTTTGTTCATAACTGACGTTTTTTGTCACTCTCTATAAATCGCTAGTTAATACGGGGATTGTTTGACTACAAACCCTTACCGGCAAACCAAAGCTCCAGCATCATCAACATCCACACTAAATCACCGTAATAGGCGGCATGCACACTTTGATGCATCTCGATAGCATGATCCAAAAAGTCCGGTTTAAAAAACTCGCGCCGCTTCAAATCATTTATTGCGCCATAAGCCAGTTGCTTAAGCGGCTGATGGTCCTTCAGCCAAACGCCGAAAGGCAACCCAAAGCCGTGCTTAGGCTTATTGATAATCCGCTCCGGAAGGAAATCCATCATGGCCTGTTTGTAAAACCAGCGCAGTTTTTGTCCACGCAACTTGTCATTCGAGGGAATTCGGCAAGATAAGTCGAGAATGCGTCGATCCAACAAGGGGTAGCAAACTTCAACACCTGCCATTTCGCACATTCTATTGACTTTGACCAAATCGTTATCGTGGAGCGTATTTTTCCAATCCAGATACAACATACGGTTCAAGGTACTAGCAGACTCCGGCCGCCAATAGTCTTCCCTAAACTGGCGCAAGGGCGCAGAAGTATCAATTTCCGCTAAAAAATCAGCTTGAAAAATGTCTGCCGCAGCATGCCTATGCAAAAAATTGTAGTCCTGTAAGCGGTCTGGCATCGCTGCGTTCGCTTGATCAATATAGCGTTTTGCCTTAAACGGCAACTTCTGCTTAGCTATGACGTCTGGCAGGGCATTTAATGTCGCTTCGAGGCCGGCGCTGAGAAATTTTGGTAAGCGGTGATAATTCTCAAACAACATTTGCTTGGCGTAACGCTCGTTACCCGCAAAAATCTCGTCCCCACCATCACCCGCAAGCAAACGGTCAACACCGTGATCCTTAGCCAACTTCGCGCAATAATACGCTGCCAAGGCCGACGCATTCCCAAACGGCTCATCGTAGTAAGCCGCTATTGCCGGCACGGCATTAACGGTATCCTCGGGAGTGACGTAATACTGGTGTTGCCGCGTATTGAAACGTTGCACTGCAATATTGGCGTACTCGATTTCATCATAGCCGTCAGCGTCAAAACCCATCGAAAAGGTTTTCGCCTTGCCTGGAAATACCTTAGCTAAGGCTCCCGCAACACTGGAACTATCTAGCCCGCCACTCAGAAACGCACCGGTGTTGTCTTCGGTATCGGCCATACCTCTAACCGCTTCGATCAACTGCTGCTGCAATTCCAGGCCGGCTTGCTGCAAATCGCAGGATTGCTCATGAAATACCGGCAGCCAGTAGCGTTTTAAGCTGATTCGTCCGTTGTGATAAACCAGGCATTGCCCGCCTTCCAGCTTTTTAACCTGCCGATAAATCGTTGTGGGGCTGGGACAATGATTGAGATAGATGTAATCAAATACCGCTTGCGGCGCAATGCCGTTACTGACCTGAGGATGACG
Source organism: Methylomonas sp. 2F7 (assembly GCF_057126975.1). NCBI lineage: Bacteria > Pseudomonadati > Pseudomonadota > Gammaproteobacteria > Methylococcales > Methylococcaceae > Methylomonas > Methylomonas sp. 2F7. Next base: position 800,326 of record NZ_CP195203.1, on the reverse strand, counting down.
CACTACAAAATCAGCACTTGAGCCAAATATTAGGCCGTCGGCAATTTCTGCGTAATAGATGTTACTGAGACCGATCGGATCCGTAGCCAACATCAGCAGTTGCTGATTGGTATCAATAAGCAGAAAGGTATCAGCTTCCGGCAAACCGACTAAAAAATCGACGCCGCGACTTAAATAGGCGTCCAACAAACCCTGTGAGCAACCTAATCGCGAACCGGATTGCGGAGCAAGCAACAACGTCCCATTACGGTCCGCAATATCGGTCGCGGTGGTTGAAAAGGCATAATTCTGACCATGCCGAACACTAAATGTCGAATCTGCCGCCGTCATTTGCCCCAGCAAGGCGATAGATTCATCTTTCTGGAGACCGCTCCCCATCCATCCCGCAAATTTTGTCATAGTGGTAGGTGTAATTAAGCCTTGACGTGACTGATCACATAACGGAACTTTCCTGAGCGTTCCTTGGGAATGTAATCAGTGTATTCGATCTTGATAGTAACTGCTTGTCCCAAACGTTTTTTAAATTCGTCGATGATTTTTTGTTCGTAAGTAGCTTGATATTTAAGGGTTTTAACAATTTGTACGGTAGTTTTATCCAAACTATCCTGGGTGATTTTAAATGAATCAACGCCTTCTAAATCGCGCAGCACATAAATCAATGCCAAGCCATGTAATACCGTTCCATCCTGAGCAACTACAAAGTCGGTGGTTCGACCTTGAATCTCCTCCAGTACTGGTAATCCGCGCCCGCAGGCACAAATTTTATCCGACAATATTCCCATATCGCCGGTACGATACCGAATAAATGGAAAATCTCTGGTCGCCATATGCGTAACCACAATTTCACCGAGCTCTCCATTAGGTAAAAGCTGCCCTTGTTTGTCTACAATCTCGACGACAATGTCTTCAGCGGTAATATGCATACTGCCTTCGGGACACTGATGCGCGATAAAGCCGGCATCACGCCCACCATAACCATTCGCGACCGGACAAGCAAACACGCTTTCTATTTTTGTCCGCTGGTGATCATAAAGCCGTTCTGATGTCACGAAAGCCACTTTAATCCCCAAATTATTCAATGCCACGCCCCTCTTCTCAGCATGACTGGCAATGTGAGCCAATGCGGAAGGATAACCAAATAACATTTTCGGGCGAATCTGCTGGATTTGTCGAACAAAGCCGTCCAACTTTTCCGACGACATTTCGAACGCCGGAATCAGATGCGTACGCAACAATTTATCGCGTAACAGGCGAATTTTATCCTGCGCACCTAGTTCAATTGGAGACCCCCAGATTACTGCTTCCGGATCGCCTATATCGACATCCCACCAACGGGTAGCTCGCCATTTTGCCGCGACATCATGACTAACTCGGCGGCTACCTATGTAAAAAATCAATGGCTCTCCACTGGAACCGCCAGTGTTGAAACGCGCGAGCCTTAGAGCATCGTCGGCTTTCATTTCATCAAGATGTTGCCTGATTTCCGGCTTACTCAACAACGGTAGCTCGGCTAATTGTTGCACACTATCGATGTTCGCCGGCTCAAACCCCAAGTTAGCGAACAACTGCCTGTAGTAAGGCACATGAATTTGTACGTCTTGCAGAAAAGCGCGTAAATGTTGCAATTGCAACTGTCTAATCTCGTCGGGTTTTAGCCACTGACTGCGCTCCATGCCGCGCCTAACCTGGACGGTAGTGTGCTTTTTTAAGGCTTCGTGAAGCGGAAAGATCACCGTTGAACAAAAAGACGTATAAAAGCTCATGACTCCACCAGTTTTTTGAATTCCGCCAACAAAATATCCACCCGCTTATCCCAAGAGTTATCAGCCGCATAATTTACAATAGCTTGCCGGCCCCACTGCCGCTGCAGAGCATCATCAAGCGCTAACAATAATGCCTCAGCATCCCCAAACGGCACGATAGTGCCCAGCGCTTTATCAGCAACCACCTCGCGATTGCCGCCAACATCGGTGCTAACCACCGGCAAACCGCAAGCCATGGCTTCCAGAAACACGTTTGCCCAACCTTCGTTAGCGGTCGCTAGCACGAATATGTCAGCCGCCGATAAGGGACCATGCAATTGTTCGGCAGGCATCGCCCCCAGAAAACGAACATGCTGACGAAGATTAAGCGTTTCAACCTGCTGCTCCAGGCGATTACGAATATCGCCTTCCGGACTGGCGCCTCCAACGATCAAGTATAGCAATCTCGGATATTTTTCGATTAATGCCGGCAAAATTTCGATCACCCGATGGAAGCCTTTTCTATCAACCAATCCGCCGACCGAAATCAAGACCTGAACGTCTTCAGGAATTTGCCAATGTTGCCGAGCCTGTTTCTTGTCGACAGGAAAAAACTTTGCGGTATCGATGCCGTTGCCCACCACCCGGATTTTTTCGGCGTCGGCCCCCAAATTAACCACATGCCGTTTTAAGGAATCCGATACCGAAAATACTCGGGCGGCATCGCTGAGGGCTTTCAATAGTCGTTGGCGACGACTGGGTATTTTAGACAACGGTACTTCCGTACCGCGCAACGTAATGGTGACCGGCACCTTAAACCGTTTGCCTAGCAGCGCAGCGGCATAGCCGTCCGGGTAAGCAAAGTGTGCATCGATCAAATTAAACGCAAAGTGCTTTTTTAATCGATAGCAAATTGCCAAGCTGCCAAGCGCCATAAAAAAGCCGTCCCAGGAACGCCCTACGCCAGGTATCGATAAAAAGCGTGGAAAATACACTGAGATACCGTCTTGATCTTCGTATTTATCCGGTTGTGGCCGGTAATCGGGTTTAATCCGTTGAATCAGGCTTTGCAGTGGAAACCAGGGAACCGGCGAAATGACAACCAAAGGGCAATGACGAGCCACTTTGGACATACGCTCGCGAATAAAAACGCCTGCGTTAGGTCTGACTCGACTGGGATACAAAGAACTGAAAACAATCAGTCTTGGCGAGTTATCTGCCATCTTTACCCGCCATTATCCGGCCGTAAACAGCTTGATAATGACTAACGCTTCGCTCCCAATTGCGCTCATCTTCGACATAGCGTCTGCCGGCGCGCCGAACTTGGTCCCATTGATCTTGCTGATTTAGGGCCGCCAACACCGTTTGCGCCAATGCTGCTTTATCGCCAGCCTTGAATAGATAGCCGGTTTCCCGGTCGCGAATCAATTCGTGATGCCCACCGACATCGGACGCCACCAACAATCGGCCTTGGGCCATGGCTTCCAGCGGTTTTAAAGGGGTCACCAGATCGGTTAAGCGCATCGCCAAGCGCGGATAAACGAAGATATCGACCAGATTGTAATAGCGCTGCACTTGATCGTGAGCAACGCGTCCGGGAAGGATTACCCAATCCCGCAAGCCCAACTCCTCAATTTTCTGCACAATCTGTTGCTGTTGCGGCCCACCACCCACTAACAACAAGCGCACATTTGGCTGTTGTTCGATAATCGCCGGCAACGCATCTAACAATAGCAATAAACCCTCGTAGGCATAAAAAGACCCAATAAAGCCGAGCACGATTTTGCCACTCAAACCTAGTTCTGCTTGCAAACTAGGCTCTGCGGCCTCGCCATAGGTAAACTTATCGATATCGACGGCGTTGGGAATCACGGTAATTTTTTCCTCAGCGACTCCGCGCCCGATAATATCTCGGCGCAAACCTTCGCAAATAGTCGTGACGGCATCAGCATGCTTAAACACGTGCGTTTCCAAAGCCTTGGTCAATCGGTAACGTAAACTGCCTTCTTGAGTGGTGCCGTGATCGACGGCCGCATCCTCCCAAAATGCCCGGCATTCGTAGACCAACGGCAGCCCATATTTCTTAGCTACTTTTAATGCCGCAAGCCCGTTCAACGCGGGCGAATGGGCGTGCAGAATGTCCGGCTTGATCTGCGGAATAATTTCATCCAACCGTTCCGCCAACGACTGTACGATGGCCCACTGATTTAAAACCGGCAGTTTCGCTGCCAAACCTTGCGGGATAACAGATCGATAAAAGGTAAGTCCATCAACGGTTTCAACGGAAGCTTCCGCGACTTGATGTTTGGCGGATGTGACGTGAAACGTCTCCCATCCCAGTTTGCGTTGTTGTTCGAGAATCGCACGAGTACGGAAGGTGTATCCGCTGTGCAAAGGAATGGAGTGATCCAGTATATGTAATATCTTCATGTCAAGAACGGGTTAAGGAATGTTCCTATTGGCAACTTGCCTGGTTCGACATGATTGCCATAATTTATGTTTTTTTAGTATTGTCGGCCAGCCGAAACCAAGCCTTTCTGATTAAATGCGGCACTAGTATATGCAAGGGCATTTTTAACCAATGCGAGCGAAGAAACAACAGCCAACGAGCAAAGCCGGTCAGGCTATCCGCGCAGCTACGATGGTGTGGCTTTAGGGCTTGCAAGAAAAGATAGTCCATAACTCGGTTTTTTCCGCGCCCCGCATAGATAGTAGAAGCCTCAATGGCACTATCAGGAATCGGGGTTCCCAATATTTTAGTGGCGTAGCGGAGGGCGTAAAACAAGGGCTTACCCAATCCCAACATTTCTGCTCGATTATGCAGGTTGTCCCAAAAACCCGGATCGTTGCCACTAAACTCGCGGAGAAGCAAATCTATATCGCTCAAATCGCGCAAACCATTTTCAAACTCTCCGCCCCAGAATAAATGGCTGGCGCTATGGAGAACCATATCTTCAGGGGCCAAAACCCAATAATCGGTATCGGTTATCTTAACAGCGGCTTTTAGCAACAACTCGGCATCGGGATATAAATTGCAGGTTTGCGGGAGTATATTGTGATGAATATCCAGCGAAGTCCCACGCTTGATATGCCTAAGTGGCGGCAATTCATGCATCCACCGCTCGTAATAGCGCCGATCATAATTATCCATGGATTCAGGAAGCCATCCATGCCATTTCAAGGCGTCTTTAACCGTTTTCAACTGATATTTAGGCACCAATATGTCGATGTCGCTGAATACGCGTCCCATACCAGCATTCAATCCGGATGCCGAATAAGCGGTGCCTTTCAACAAAATCAACCGAATATTCAAAAGCTTAAAGACCTGCGATAGGTTATATAGTTCCCAATTGACGATGCGTTTTTGAGACAACCAATAAGTCTCAGCTGACTCGAGATGATAAGAAAAATGCTGTGGCGGGTTGAACAATCGAAATTTTTTCCAGAAGAATGCCAGTCTGGACAATACTCCGGCACTCCTCGCTTGCCTTAACAACAGCTCCCAATCGGAATTCGAATCAATACTATCCTTTGCCTTGATCATCAAGTATTCATTCAACAAATCAGGCATCATGCGACTCTCTACCGTACATCATCCAATAATTGCACAAATAAATCAGATGCTTGGTTAAAGTCGCCATCGTAAATGAAATCATACGCCTGACAACTGTTTACCAGACCCACCATGGTTTCAAAACCCTGAGTACCTAGTACACTGTAATTGAATGAAAGGTCCGCCAGCCGCATGAACGCCTCGGCCTTTGCCACCGCGGATAAACTCAAGGATGATTCTGCCTGATATTTCGGAAATACAACCAAGCATGGCAGGGCGGTTTGGTCAGCTTTTGACACAGAGTCGGTGGGTGGCTTCATCAGGCAAACCGATCCTTTCAAAGTATCGTGAACAACAGGACTGAATTGGCAAAATGGAAAAGTATCCGCTACCACCGATATAGATTCGTTTTTCAAACTAACCGGACGCGGAACGGGAACAACATAACCGGTTGCGCGATCCACCAAAGTCAATTCATCAGATAATAGTCGCCAACCGTTGTTGATTAATGCTGCGCACAATGTGCTCTTACCTGACCCCGGCGCACCAGGTAAAATTAATGCTTTACCGTTTCGTTCCACTACGGCGGCGTGAACGATTAGAAACCGGTGTGAGTAGCCGGATATACACCAGTTCAATCCCCATTCAAAAAATGGAAATGCCTGCGCATAAGGCAAAGGCTTGAAAGGAATAAATTGATCAAAGGCAAATAGCACCTGTTTGCGAAAGAAACGTCTTACGCCCACTGGCTGAATTAAGCGAACATAAAAGTCGCAAAAAGTATCTGGGGGCAATATCGCATAGTCAGAGTAAAGCTCGAGGATACCTTGCTGAACTGACGATATAGCAGAATGAATTCTAATTGAAAAAGGACCAATCCTGACGACAAATTGCCCGGACGCTATCAAAGATGAAGTGGAATTAGGTCCGCTCAAAATATTTATATATTTTCAACAACATGAAGGCTCTGCAATACGCCTAACATGCCCGCTAAAGATTGCTGATCAACTCTCTGTAACCCTGCATTAATAGCCATACCTAGCAAGGCTGATTCACAAATCGGTGCTTGGGATTCCATAATCGTCAATAAAATTAAGCTTGCCGCCTCATCTAAACGATGAGTTTCTCCACTACCGTGATGAAATACTACGACCTGCTTATCAAGCAATACTATCTGAACAGGAAAACTTGAGGAAAGAGTCCAAGCCACAAATTAAAGAGGAACCAGACTTCTAAGTAACTCCTTAGCCGCTTCAGAATTAGAAACTAACAAACTCCCGTCATAAAAACTGTTTGCTGAATTAATTCCCAGAAGGTAAAGTTTTTTGATGTCTTCGGCGCTTACATCAGGTATTAAACCTAAGCTAGCGTTGAGATAATCAACACTAGCGGCTCCCCGGATGTCCACACTAGGGCTATAAAACAATGTTTCAAAAAACGTGGTCGCGGCTGATGCCGAACCAAATACGGATGAAAAAGTAGTTGCACTATAAGTTTCAGTGGTCTTTCCTGAGCTATCTACATTGACGCCGGTCTTAGGAAAGTTATTGACTATCAGTTGACACATCTTGATTTGGGCGGGTGTTGAAGCGTTTACCCAACTATTAGCTTTATAATACTTGTAAGTATAGTTAGTGGTATTTTTCGGCCACGATTTATTAACCAAAAAAGGATTGATCCTCGCGGCGATCCAGTCGTTGATATTTGGATGGGTGCCTGACTGAGTATTTACATCAATGGTATCGACATTACCCCTCCAGGCTAAAGCTGTATGCCCGGCCCTACAAACCGACATGTCCTCGGAATGACTTGACACATTGCCTGATTGCACTCCTGAGATAGTACACTGATACACACTGCCTAAAGCTGTCTTACTTGTGAGCGTCATTAAAACTGGCGCGATCACCCCGGCTTTCGCGAAAGATCTTCTGGATTTATCAAGTGATCTACCAACGTTCTGGGATTCTTCTGCAGTACGTTTCTTTTCATCTATTCTGTTCATCTGGAACCCTCTTAAATTAAACTTTGAATTGGTTCGCACTCTAGCAAAATACCTTGTATCTGTCTATTGCACACAGGTACAGATCCAGAATTTGAAAGTCGATCATTTAACTATTTCGAAGAAACGCTTCAAACATCAGCAATGACCAAATCGACGCGCTGTAATCGCGCAACCCGGACTGGTGTTGACTAACCAAATGATGCAAATAAGCCTCATCAAACCAACCGGTACTTTTCAGGGTTTCTCCCAACAATGCCTGCTGAACACGCAGCTTTAACGGCCCTCTAAACCAACTACTCAATGGCACTGCAAACCCCATTTTGGGCCTGTAAAGAATATCACTGGGCAAATAAGGTTCCAACGCTTTCTTAAAAAGATATTTACCTTCTCGCCCATGTAGCTTTAAATCGGGCGGCAAGGTCGCCATCCATTCGACTAGTTTATGATCCAACAGAGGTACTCGCACTTCCAGGGCATGAGCCATACTTGCCCGATCAACTTTAGTCAGAATATCGCCAGCCAGATAAGTTTTTAAATCCAAATATTGCACCATTGACAATGGATGATCAGGGGCTTGCTGACTATACCGACGGAATACTTCAATAGCTTGATAACCCTGCAACTCGCTCTTTAGACTATCGCTAAATAATTGGCTGCGCATGCCGTTGGAGAGTACCGACACACTATGAAAATAACCCGCCATCGAGTCTCTACCAATAGACTCGAGCGTGGTCTTCGCCCTCAATACCTTTGGCGCCCAATCCAGCTTCGGATATACCTTGCCTAAGGTAGAGAACAAAGGCATCCGCAACGCATCAGGCAATAATGCCCTCATCCTCTCTTCATAGGTATGCCAGCGATAGCGCCGGTAGCCAGCCAGATTTTCGTCGCCGCCATCGCCGGACAACACCACCGTCACCTGTTTCTTGGCCAATTCGCAAACCCGGTAAGTAGGTAACGCAGAACTGTCGGCATATGGCTCGTCATACAAACCGGACAATTGATCAATCAAACTAAAGTCTTCGGGATCGACTTGTTCGACTCGGTGTGCGGTGTGGTAACGGTCCGCAATCTGAGCAGCAAATTGCGCTTCGTTAAATTTAGGATCGCCGAAGGAAATCGAACAAGTATTGACCGGATCTTTGGATAGTCCCGCCATCAATGCCACTACGCCACTGGAGTCAACGCCGCCAGACAGAAAGGCCCCCAACGGCACGTCAGCGACCATTCGAATTTTCACGGCTTCTCGCAAGCGCTCGATTAACTCTTCACCGGCTTCGGCTACGTTGCCCGCAGAAGCTGTCTGAAATTTAACGTCCCAATATTGTTTAGGTCGAAAGCCTTTCTGCCCTCGTTTAATCGTTAGACAATATCCGGGCTCAAGCTTATAAACACCTTTATATATGGTTTTTGGATCGGGAATATACCCAAAGCCGAAATAGTCTTCTACCGCAGTAGGGTCAACATTTTTAGGCAGTAAAGGGTGTTGTTTCAATGCTTTCAGTTCGGAACCGAAAATGAACTGACCGTTACTTAATTCGGCATAAAACAGCGGTTTTACACCGAGACGATCTCTGGCCAAAAATAATGTTTGCCGCGGCCTATCCCAAATCCCAAATGCAAACATGCCGCGCAAGCGTTCCACGCAAGACTCACCCCAAGCTTGCCAAGCATAGAGAATGACTTCTGTATCGCAATGAGTCCTGAAGCTAAAGCCCAATGCCTCCAATTCTTCTCGCAATTCCGGAAAATTATAGACTTCGCCGTTATAGGTCAGTACCACATTGCCATCCTGACTATGCATGGGTTGCTGACCGCTGGACAAGTCAATAATGGACAGTCTGCGATGCCCAAACCCCAAACCAGGCTCGGTATGCAAACCGCCTTCGTCTGGCCCCCGGTGAAACTGGGATTCGTTCATCCGCGACAACAAATTGCGGTCTATTTCACTAGCACCTGTAATATCGAAAATACCGACTATGCCGCACATATGAGTTCTCTCTGAATCATTTACTGCTTGTCATAAACTTGCCGATAGCGGTTCACCATGCTATCGATTGAAAATTCCGCCTGAATCCGCTGAAGCGAAGCTTCGCCTAAATGTCGCCGTTTGCCGTCATCCAGCACCAACTCGCGCATTGCAGATGACATGCCCTTTACATCCTCTTTTTCTACCAGACACCCGGTTTTTCCGTCCAGCACCAGCTCGGGGTTGCCGCCGACTCGAGTGGCGATAACCGGCAAACCGCTAGCCATCGCCTCCAATATAGTATTGGAAATACCTTCCGCCTTTGAAGGCAATACGAAAATATCAAGGCTGCGCAAAATTTGGGGAATGTCGTCACGCTCGCCGGGTAACCAGGCTTTATCGATCAGGCTGGCGGTATTTAACAATTCAATCGCTTCTGCTCGCAAAGGCCCGTCACCAATCAAAATCAAACGGGCAATTTGGGCAAATTCCGGAAAGTTTTCACAGGCATCGATAAATGCCCTAACCAGCGTCAATTGATCTTTCACGCCGTGCATGCGTCCAACTGTACCAATCACCAACTTTTGATCCAAATTCAGCGAGCAACCGTCCGGTATTTGTCTAATTCCGGAACGAGGATAAAACGTTTTGGTATCGACGCCGTTACAGATGCGCGTGATTTTATCTGAAGAAATGCCCACTCGATTCAGCAGATAATCCTGTAAATGCTGCGATAAGGGAATGAAGCGATCAATGATTGAACCCAATATGCGCCGCAGCCATTGATACTTGATATTAGTGCCGTCCGGATCGAAAACATCCCAACCATGCTCGCCATGCACCCGGTAAGGCACGCCGGCTAACAACGCGCAAGCCTGATATTCGATTGCCGCTAAATTACGGGTATGCACGATAGCGGGTTGCCATTGTTTCAACAAGCGATAGACTGTATAAAACGATGCCCAATCCTGCCCTGGTCGCTTATGCAACTCATGGACAAGCACATCTTGCCGCTTAATACGTTGGCTAAATTCGGTGCTATCCGCCAAACAGATAATGGCGTGCCGGTAATTGTTTTCCGGCAAATTGTTAATGATATTGACCAGACCGTTCTCCAGCCCGCCAATGCCAAGCCGATAAATGATGTGCACGATTAAGGGCGGCAACTGTCTGGACATTTAAGCAGACTCGCCCTCTAACAATCGGCACAAGCGTTGGCCGTTTTGCTCCCAACTGAAATCGCTTTCTACATAGCGGCGATTGACGTTAGCGGATTCGACCGGCTGCTCCAAAAACCGTAAAACTTGGTTGGCAAAGTCTTCCGGAGCGTCGGCTATCGCCACTTCCAAATTCGCCCCGCCCGGAATGCCTTCCATAGCCGCCGAGGTAGCCACTATCGGCTTGGCCATCGCCATGGCTTCCAGGACTTTGTTTTGAATGCCTCTGGCGATCCGTAAAGGCGCAACGACAACGTCCGCGTAAGCAACATAGGGCCTGACATCGTCAACCCGACCGGTCACAACTACGGCGGGATCTTTATCCGCCAGTTGCAACACTTCTTTGGCAGGCTTGGAACCCACTATGTAAAAATATACGTCAGGCAGGCGGTTTTTAATAATAGGGAACACCTGCTCGGCAAACCATTTGACCGCATCAACATTGGCCCAATAATCCATCGCTCCCGTGAAAACTACAGCCCGCTGCTTGGCCGGGAAGGGCATTTGCCATGACAAATCCGGATCGAACCTATCCGTATCCACTCCGTTGTTTACAAAACCAATTTTGCTTGCCGATTCAGGCGCCAACGTTTTGAACAAACCTGCTTCTTGTTCGGATACGAATATTGTCGCATCGGCCCTACCGGCGATACGGCGCTCATAAGTCAACAATTTCTCGGCTTCTCGCCGATAGATCCAACTTGCGGGCCAATGCTTACTAAGCGCATATTGCCGCCACTTGTCGGAATCGACATCGACAAAATCGGCCACCCAGTGCAAGTTTGTATATTTCTCAACATATTGCGCCATTGGCGACGAAAAGATCATTACCCGCTCGATACCCTGTTCGTGGATAGTCTTATCTACCCATTCCTGCAATTCGCGGTTACGGTAATACGGCAAACTCAAGGCTTCTCCATTCAGCAAGCCTATCAAACTTTTAATTTTACCTATCTTCGGATTTAATTCGATACAGCGAGTATCTGCACAGAAAGACTTTAAGGCGTCGATATGTTGCTTATCATCAGGGTCATCGATAAAGGTACCGAGGAATATCCGGTATTCGACCGCCAAAGCGAGCAAAAAATGAAAAGAACGAATTTTATCGCCCTTATTAGGTGGATAAGGAATACGATGGACTAAGTAAAGTAATTTAGGCTTTTCCATTAGCCTAAGTCCTTGGCAAGCCAAGGGCCGACCAGCTGACTAACCGGCAAAGGCAAGCGCTTCCAAGCCGCAATAAACAAGCGGTATTTAGGATTGAGCGGATTGATTTCGGGTATTTGTTTCGCTTTAACCAAATCAACCTCGTAATAGAGAGGTTCCGGTTCGAAACCCCAGTGCTTTTTAAAGCGATAAGAGCCTGTGCCAACTTTACTGCGACCGTAATCGAAAACCCGGCATCCCTTTTCCACCGCACGCCGCATCACTTCCCAATACATGAAATCGTTGCCTTTCAAATCACGGGCCGCGTCGGTGCCGCCGCCGTAATAAGGCAAAACCTCGTCCTTAAAATAAAAACTCATCACACTGGCGACCAGCTGACTTTCGTGCTCTATCGTTAGCACCTCGCAACGCTCGCCGAATACATCCTGCAAAATTTGAAAATATTTTTTCGGAAATACCGGAGTGCCCAGGTTCCTGACACTTTCAGAATAGGCGCGGTATAGACGTTCGACATTGTCGTCTATGACACTTGTAAGACCGGCTTTGATGCCAGCCCGCACCATAGCCCGCTGCTTGCGTGGGATTGCATTTAGATTTTTTTCAACGTCTGGATCGAGTTCTTTTCTAAACGTGACATAGAGTTCTTTATGCGGCCAATCAGGATGCTTCTGTTGCCGATTTCTCATTTCCAGACTATCCACGCCCAATTCCCTGGCCAGTTCTTGGGCTTTGGTTTGCAACGCTGCGAAGGCTTCATCATTGCTCGCGACAATTCCGCCATAAACACAAAACGCGTTTGACACCAAAGAATTGCCAAATAACAAGCTATTGACATGGGTCAAAGGCAAAATACCGGTGATTTCGCCACCTTGTTCTGCGTAGAAATAGTAAGTATCGTGGCCGAAGGCTTGTTTAATTACCTGCTGCCAAGCTGATAAATGAAAAAAGCTGCCATCGGCCGCAGCCATGACATAGTGATCCCAACGCTCTCTTTGGGCTGGCTCAAGTAATTTGATCATGACTAACTATGATGATTTGTCTGTTTGTTTGCTTAGAAACACATTCTGCATGGTGTCCCAAGCAAAATCGGACAGTAAACTGTTAAGGCGATTTTGCATTCGACCCAGATTCAAATAATGTCTGAAACGAGTTTTAAACGATAGATCATGTTGCCGCGGCTGTTCAGGATCTATTTCCCAAGGGTGAAAATAAAAAATTCCAGACTGATTTTCGTGTTTATTGAGGTGGCTGTAAGCCCACTTCGAAAACTGATAGGGATACAATCGAAAAAATCCACCGCCACCGCAGGGGACATTACGATCCAGGATTTTCAAAGTAGTAATCGGTATTTCTAAAAGTTTGGGTGCGTTATCCGGCCTGTAGGCGAAGCGGGGAGCGCTCGGCATACCGTATAAATCGTGTTTTACGGGATATATACTGGAACTGTACTGAAAGCCCTCGTCTTCCAATACCTGAAGCGCCCAGAGATTCTTAGCGCCTATCGAATAGCTAGCGGCGCGATAACCCACAATTGGCTCACCGCCGATGTCTTCGAGAATCTGCCGGCTAATTCTAAGATCTTCCCGGAACTGTTCCGGTGTTTGTTCGGTTACGCGGGTATGTTGATAACCGTGCGAAGCGAGTTCGTGCCCTTCATCGACAATCCGCCGAACCAGCTGCGGATAACGTTCGGCTACCCAGCCCAAGGTAAAAAAAGTGGCTTTTACCTGATGTTGCTCAAATAAATCCAAAATCCTCTGGGTATTCTGTTCTACCCGGTGCGGCAGAGCATCCCACTGACTACGCTGAATATTCGCCTCAAAAGCCGAGACCTGAAAATAATCCTCGACATCGACCGTCATGGCATTAACCCGTACAGGCAAATTCATATAGCCTTACCCTGCCAACTCATAACGACGCACAATTTCATCGACGATGCGACCAGCGGCTTTACCATCCCAATATTCCGGGACTCGGCCACTTTTACCACCAGTGAGCAAAATATCATCAACGCATTGCATGATTTTAGCCCGATCAGTTCCCACAATAGTATTAGTACCCTCGGTGATCGTGATCGGCCTTTCGGTATTTTCCCGCAAAGTCACACAAGGTACACCCAATGCGGTGGTTTCTTCCTGTAAACCACCGGAGTCAGTCAAAACCAATTGGGCGGATTGCATCAAACCGAGCATTTCCAAATATGCCACCGGAGGCAACATAATCACCCTCTGTTGCGGCAATATTTGCAGCAAACCCGCTTCCACAATTTTTTGCTGTGTACGTGGGTGGACCGGAAATATCACCGGGAGTTTTTCACTGATATCCCCTACCACCCGAACCAAGCGCGCCAGTGTTTCGGGGTCGTCAACATTAGAAGGCCTGTGTAGCGTTAACAAGGCATAAGCTTTTTCCGAAACAACCTGCTTAGAACCGTATCGCAGCAATGTTTCCGCCAAAGAAGAGGCTTGTTGGCAGTTAGCCAGAAGCGTGTCGATCATCACATTACCGGTAAAGCATATCCGCTGTTCGGCAATACCTTCCTTAATCAAATTGTCCGCCGCCGCACGTTCCGTGGTGAATAGCAGGTCTGAGATTTGGTCTGTCAAAATCCGGTTAATCTCTTCCGGCATTTGCCGATCATAACTTCTCAAACCGGCTTCAACATGGATCAATGGAATATTTTTTTTAACTGCGACCAACCCGCAGGCGATGGTTGAATTGACATCACCCACTACCAACACGGCAAAAGGCTTAACCTCATCCAAAACCGGCTCAAACCGCAACATGACATTTGCAGTCTGCATTGCATGACTGCCGGATCCAACACCCAAATCTTTGTCAGGTTCAGGAATACCGAGCTGTTGGAAAAAAGTATCTTTCATGGCTTGGTCGTAATGCTGACCGGTATGCACCAAATAAGGTGTCACCAAATGCCTAACTGCTTGTAACTGCCTAATAATTGGCGCCATTTTCATGAAATTAGGTCGCGCGCCAACCACGCAAACCAAGACTTTAGGGAACATTTTTGTTAATCCAGGGAGGTTGTTGTATCGCTGTAAACTGCATCCATATCCAATTGCAGCAAAATAGCTTTTCTAAGCAGCGCTTTTTCTTTATTCAGACTGTTTCTAAGATTGGTGACAAGATCTTCGAGTCTGGCAATCCGATGCTCGAGAGACTCTGAATCAGCACCACTGAAACGATGTAACGGAGGCATGGAACTCTCATACTCCTCGTCAGCAACCTCGAGCAACATTTCTTCCTTAACCTCGACGATAACTTTAGTTACTGCCTGTTCGTCCAACAGCTTCAACTCTTCCAAATAACCGAACAACAGCAGACGGTCACACAAGGAATTAATGCGTCTAGGAATACCTCCACTAAACTCGTGAATAGCCTCAAAAACACTTGGCGTAAACTCAGGAGTCCCAGACCAACCAGCAGTTTGCAACCTAAAAAGTATATATTCTTTGGTCTCTTCCAAATCCAACGGATCAAGCTGAAATGTAGAGACAATGCGCTGCTTTAGCTGCTCCATATCCGCAGAGTAAATGGTGCGTTTCAATTCGGGTTGCCCAATCAAAAACACCTGAAAAACAGGATTGCCATTAACATCCAAATTGGTAAGCATACGCAATTCTTCCAAGGATTGTTTTGGCAAATTCTGAGCTTCATCGACGATTAAAAGCAATCGCCTTCCTTCTCTGGCTTTTTCAGCGATAAACTTTTCAAACCCAGATAATAAACTGGCCTTATCCGTCAGAGAAAATGAAAAACCAAATGTCGATGCCGCCATCCTCAAGGTGTCTTCGGGACCCACTTGAGAAGTCATCATCACCCCAATTAACAACTTCTCTTTGTTCAAATTTTTTATCAAACTCTTTACCAGCATAGTTTTACCCGTGCCAGGCGAGCCTATAACGAGAACAAAGCCCTCACCCTGCGTCAAGCCGTAATGCATATAAGCTAAAGCACGTTTATGTACAGAGCTTTGGAAAAAAAAATCTGGATCAGCGCTAAGCTGAAAAGGCTTTTGGGTGAGATTATAAAATCCGTCGTACATGTATTTTCTGTTTAGAATCGTACGTTAAAATTAGCTGTCGCCCGGTTCTCAACATAACCATCAAATTGAGAGGAATTAGATATTTGATTGATATGTCGAAACTCGAGCCTGGTATCCATTAATAAAGGCCGTCCCAGATTAATTGGAACGCCCCTACTTACACCCAAAGCGACATCATATCGAGAATTACTGGACAATTCGCCATCCGTATGTTGCCAAGAAGGACGTAGATAAAGGTCCATTCTCGGAGTAAACTGCCATTGCCAACTGCCCGTAACGCCGTATGACATGTCCTCTCCTGAACGAGCTTCGTATGTTCTACGTTCATTAAATACCGAAGCGGTATAACTGCTCTTACCGGTTTGGTAGGAAAAAGAAAGGTTTCCACGCTTTCTAATAATCACGTCATTTACCAAATCAAACGGATTCAAAACTAGCTGGGTATTGTTAAAATTGGGCCCTGGAATCAACGACGATCGTCCGGTAACAGGATCAGTCGGACCAGGGATTAGAATTCCCCGTGAAACTAAATCTTGAGTATTTACCACCTGAGTTAAACTGCCCGAAGCATCCCGAAGGAAAAAACCCTGCTCGGCGAACAATTGTTGCAGCGTCGTTGTCTCTTGGGAATAATTAAATCCAATAGTCAGCTGCTTAGCTCGATAGTTAAAATTTGCATCCCAAGAATCGCCAGTGTTTAACCCAACATCTTTATTACGATACGTAATGGTCGAACTAAGATTTTCCGATGGATTAAATTGCAACGTAGCATGCTTGTTATTACCGATACCAACCTCAAGTGAATACCACTTGCTTGGCGTCCATTGCCCGCCAACCGTATAAAAAAAACCATTACTTATGCTGTTCGTCGAGGTTTGAAAATCGTTATTTTCAAACCCTACCTGTCCAAAAAGGTTGAATTTATTATTGATATAATATCGGGCATTACCTTGGTATTGTTCAAATCGAACATCTTGTCCGGCAGCCCTACTTTGCTCTTGGGACGAATAGTTCAATCCCCAGTTAACTCTATTAAAGTAACTGCCGCTGGACAATCTAGCCTGACGCGTAATAGTATCTGAATCAGACACTAAACTAGACAACTGCGGTGTGACTGAAGACCCATTCAAATTCTCAAAGGAAGATTTACTATAACCGACTTTAGCTAAACCCGTTGCAAACTGGCCAAAACGAGGTGTCCAATAGGGTGAAACACTAAATGTCTTTACTTCAGTCCGACCACCGTTCCCAGAAATATTATCGGTCGTAACAAACGAATTACTAATATTTTGTTGACTAATTGAACTTGCAGTTTCCAGAAAAAGAGTGTTACGAACGGCTTGATACAAAGAATTCATATTAAGCTGATGATTTATATCTATAGCATCTCTACCACCCGCATTATAGAGACCTTGCATACGATAATTTAAATTGAAATTACTCCAAGGAGAATCTCCATACAACGAAACTCCAGGACTAATCTCAGTTACAAAGCCACTTTTTTTGTTATTTTCAGAAAGCGTCAAATTATCAGAAAATATTTCACTCGCCGATAAACTTGGACTAAATCTCCAATCAAGCGCTTTCGCAGCGCTAGAATGTAAAACCATGCCTACACTTAAACCAGAAAGCAAAGTGGCTAGAGATAAACCGGAAAGACGATTACTGTCACAAATGTCCATATTTCCCATAACTATAATTGTGACCGTATATATCTATCTCTTTTCTTGTTTTGTTCAGAAGGGTCATAACAACATCGCAATTACTAAGCTTCGCAACCGACTCATTAACCACGCTCTGAGGGGTTACTTCCGCCGCGATCACCA
Source organism: Methylomonas sp. 2F7 (assembly GCF_057126975.1). NCBI lineage: Bacteria > Pseudomonadati > Pseudomonadota > Gammaproteobacteria > Methylococcales > Methylococcaceae > Methylomonas > Methylomonas sp. 2F7. The sequence goes on along the minus strand of NZ_CP195203.1, from coordinate 782,787 downwards.
GCACTACTTGACCTACAAGTTCTGCAAGTATTTGGGCCTGAGTAGCAACTAACAACGGAGGCGAATCAAAAATAACAATTCGATCTTTGTATCGCCGACTCACTTCTTCCGCAAACAAATACATCCGTTGACTTGATAACAACTCTGTCGAGTATTTATGTCTTTTACCCGCCGTAATTAAACTAAGATTTGGAAGATCTGTTTTTAGTAAAATATCCGAAAAAGTGACTTTATCATCTTCTAGATACTCTATTAAGCCACGAGGGCTATTAATCCCCAATTGTTTTGATATACTTGGCTTTTCTACATCGGCATCTATAAGCAAAACTTTTTTATCTCTTTCGTTAGCGATGCTCAAAGCCAAGTTAATTGAAACGAATGTTTTACCTTCCCCAGGCAAACTGCTGCAAATAAGAATTAAATTAGAACGATTAATACCATTATTTTCCGCGCCCTGTATATTGTTTACCAAAGGTCTCTTAATAACCCTAAACTCTTCAGCTAGCTGAGACTTTGCATTATTATTATCTATAAAACCATTTTCAGCCAAACCAACCCAATCAACAACAACTTGTTGCTCGGGCGAAAATGCGCGGGAAGATTCTCGCAACCCAACCGATTCTAAATTGCTTTCGCTGACACCCAGATCAGGTTTACTTGTGATAGCCGACTCTTGACTATTATTTTCCACAACTAACCCTTGGCTCCCTGCCTTTTTCAGCGCATTCTCTATAATGCTCATATGCTTACCTGTTTAATACCACTTTACTTTAGTATCTCAAATATCATGATACCGATATAGCCACTTAGCAGTATTGCAAAAGTCGAAATAAGTAACCAGTCAATATTATTAGTCTGACTTATGCCCTGTGAGGTAAGAGACACACTACCTAAGGATGGTAGCCCGGTCACAATCCTTACTTGTCTTGTTGACATGAACACTGGTCGTATAAAATAAACCAAAAACGCGACACCGAATCCTAAAATCACCCCAACCAAAAGTGCGAAAGAGTAAAATAATTTTCTATTAGGGGAACTAGGTTTGTTGGGCTTACTAGGGGGATCAGCAATTTTGAATTTCAAACGAGATGTCTGGTCGTCAACGCGTTCGGTAATGTGAGCCTGTTCACGCCGATCAAGTAACTCAGCGTACTTACCGCTTATCGTTTCATAGTCCCGGTTAAGATTTTTCATTTCCGTTTCTATGGTCAATCTTTCATTCAAGCCTTCTTCAAGTTTTGCTATCCTGTTTCGAATTGATTCAACTAAAGTTTGACTAGAAGCAACTTCAGCCTGAGCATTGTCAAAACCCATTTTTAACGCCTGAACGTAGGGATTCGCCATTTTCTCTGCCCCAATACTTTCGGAAAGACCTTCCTGTATATCTCCGCTTGCTTGTGTCTGACTCGCCTTAGTTTGATTCTCTTGAGTTTTCAGCGTCTCAATCAACTTATCAATTTCAATTATTTCTGGATGGCGCTCGGTATATTTCAGCAACAATTCAGTGCGCTTATCTTTCAGCGATTCTATCCTTGCATTATCTGCAGATACTTCCTGAGTGGATGTAGGTAGCCCCCAGTCTTCTTCAGACTCTTGGATCTCAGCAACCTGCTCCGCTAATACATTTCGTCGAGAAATAGCTTGATCTAGAGCCGTGTTGGCATCTAAATACTGTTCCTTCATTTTCTGCAAACTCTGAAATTGATCTGAGCCGTTGAGTAAATCTATGTTTGCGCGCTTGAATTCTTCTTTTGCTTTTTCAGCATCTTGCAGCCTAATCTCGTATTCTCGTATCTGCTGTTCGATGAAACGTTGCGCATCACTTGCGTCAGCCAATGCCTTCCCCTCAGTTTGTTCTGAAAACACGGTAAGAACAGCCTGGACCACACTCTTCGCAACTTCAGGATCTTGGGAAGTATACGCAATATCGAATATATCTCCTCTGCCTCCGGCAATTGTTATGTCTTTCTTGAGTTTCTCAATCAATTCCGTAGCAGATCCTGAGCTATCCTGCGATCTACTTAGTTGAGATAGCGCAACAATTTTTTCCAGATTAGGTCTCGTAAACATTAGCTGCTGAATTATTCTGATCAGCGCAGATATATCAGGCTCTATAACCATCCCTCTCATGAGAGGTCTAATCACTGTGGCTGAATCAATATGAACTTTGGCTTTAGATTCAAATTTATCGGGCATCATAAAAATGTACGCCCAAGCAGCTGAACAGACAACCAAAGCGAAAACGATGGCGAGGCGCTTGTACTTTAAAGTACCTTTCAAATAAAAATAAACTTCGGAAAGATCTTGCTGCATATTAACTAGCCGTTGTTTTCAATCTAAAATTAATGGGGATACTACCTACAGAAAAAGTCAAACTACCTAAAAATACGCATCGGGAATAATTAAAATGTCCCCAGGCATCATCAAGACATTAGCTGACAAATCTGTATCATCAATCAGGTCGTCAATCCTTACTCCAAAAGGCTTCAATTCTCCATTCACGTCCCTGATAACACTGGCTCTATTGCCATCAGCATATTGGTTCAGACCAATTTGAATAATAACATCCAATAACGTCATCCCCCTCTCGTATGGAATGGATTTACCCTGGTAACGTCCTACGCCACCACCACCGGCTCCACCACCACCGCCACCGGCTCCACCACCAATTCTCCCAATAACCCTGATTTGCTGAGTGCTAATCCCTTTGAATCCGCTTACCATAACAACCACCTGCGGACTCTTGATATAGGTCGAAAGCACCTTCTCAATGTCCCGAGCAAGTTCAAATGGCGTTTTACCACTGGCCAACAATTCTTCTACTAGAGGAACGGTTATCTTTCCATCCGGACGAACGGGTGCTGAAGTAGATAACTCAGGGTTACCCCAAACAAAAATGTTGACACTATCACCGGGCCCTATCTGATAAGTATAATCAGCAGCCTGTTGCACATCCTCAAGCAGAGGTTGGGAACAACCAACAATACTAGAAACAAGGACAAACTCTATCAAACAGTACAACAACTTTTTTTTAAATATCGGCATATTCATAATCTAAGTAGTTACCCCAATTACCTGCTCAATTCTCTACTTCTTCAAGGATTTTTTTTGCGTTATCTTTACCAGAAAAACTTCGTTTTTGCTTTTCAGACATACTAATAGCTTGTTTAAGCTCACTTATTGCAGTCGCTTTATTACCCGCATTCATGTGTGCAACTCCTAAGTGATATCTAAACTCAGGCAGTTTAGGCTCTTTTAGAATCAAGGACTGTAATAACTTAAGTCCCTCCTCATTACTACCAGCTTTAATTAATGCCCAAGCATATGTATCTTGAAAATAGGAATTCTCGGAATCTTTAAATACTTTTGCTAACTCCATACCTTGACCAATCTCGTCGCGACTGTTTGACTCCACCAATAATGATGCTAAATTGTTAATAGCTAATTTATTGTCAGGATTTTTATCGAGCACTGATTTATACGCCCTGATTGCATTTTCCTTTTCGTTTAATTGCTCATACAAAGCAGCCAGAGCCATAGCTAATTGAGGATCATCTGGATTGACTTCCAATCCTCGCAAATACACATCTTTAGCTGAAGAAATATTTTTATTCATCATGGCCTCAACCCTTGCTAGAGCGAGATAAATAGATACTGCCTTTGGAGTGTGTTTAATCTGATCCGTCAGCAGCTTTTTGGTTTTTACAAAATCATTATTTGCAATATATATATCACTCAAAGCACCGACTGCATTTAATTGATCAGGATACTTCAAATGATGCTTTTCTAAATAAGCAACAGCCTTATCTCTTTGCCCAAGAGCCTCGTAAGATCTAACTAAATTAATCAATGAATTTAGATGATTAGGATACTGTTGTATCAATCTGTCATACAAGCTAATTGATTCAGAATACTTACCTTTACCCTGCAAAATATTGGCTTGAAGATATATAGGCATCGCCTTATCTTTAGAAAAAAGTGCTAGCCGCTGAATAGCCTCTTGGGCGCCATCCCACTTTTTCTCCAAAATATCCAACTCAGCCTTACTGGTAAGCAGTAAAACATCGTTTTGTTTTATCGATAACGCCTTTTCAAGATATTGTCTAGCATTTTCATTTTGCCCAGCCTGTATGTAGTTACTATATACTCGAGAAAAGGCCGTCAAATTGGCTGGATTAACTTCTAAGGCCTGCTTAAAACTTTTCTCAGCCTGTTTCCGATCTTGTTTTATCAAATAGGCATCACCTAACAAGGAATAAACATCGTCTACATTAGTTTTGTTCCATATAAGCTTATTCAGAAACTCAATGGCTTCATCCGTTTTATTTTGAGCCAGCAAAAAGCGACCTTTAAGCAAATTTGCCTGAATCAATTCTGAATTAACACTAAGAACATCTCTCAACGAGCTTTCTACAGCACTAAACTGCTTTTCCGTTAGCGCAATTTCCGCAAGAATGACTTTAGCTGACAAGCCTGCTTCGTTATTCTTCTCTAGCTGAACAACTTGTTCCAATCCTTCTTTACCAGTCTCAGCATACCCTGACGCAACCATCCATTTCGATAGCTCTAACAACACCTTAGGTTGCCCTTGATGACGGTTAAGCATAGCCTTGTACTCTGGAATAACCCGATCTTTAGCACGAGCATTTAGGAATTCGATCAAAACGATTTCAGGTTCGCTTTTATCATTTGATTTTTCAACCATTTCCCTTAATAGCCTCTCCGCCTCCTCAAGCTTATCAGTCATCGAGTAAATGGAAGCCAAACTCAATTTAAAGTTACTAGCATCCGGGTATAACTGAATAAGCTCCTCATACCCCTTTATCACACTATCTATATTATTCAGCCCTGCATCGAGTTTAATTTTAAATAAACGCAAAGGAAGGTTTTTAGGCTGTTTTTCCAACGCTCTATTTACCAATCCCAAGGCTTGATCTATTTCATTTTTTTCAGCAAGTAAAGCCGCCTGCAACGACAACGCCTCAACATTATCCGGGCTGTCCTTCAAAACAAAATCAACTATTTCCGCTGCTTGATCTTTTTTCAACTGCTTAATATAAACTGATGCCTTGATCAATTTTGCATCAGTATTGCTTGAATCACTTGCCAAAACTGACTCAGCTTGCTCCAATGCTTTCTCCAAATCTCCGAAAACGATATCGAGCTTACCCAGTTTTATTTTTGCGGAAGTCAAACTTGGCTCTAATTCTAAGGCCCTAATTAGGTTTTGCCGCATAGACTTGAAATTATTATTTTTTTCGTCCAATAAGGCCATATAGAAATAGGTCTCACCAAACTTATCGCTGCTTTGGCTAGACGTCTTCAACTCCAGCAAGGACTTATCAAACTCCCCTTTTTCAAAAAACTCCTTACCTTTTTGCAAATGACTCTGAGCAGCCTCCTCCGGAGAGGAACATGCCGCTGTTTGCAATAAAAATGAGCATGCGAGCACTACGGAACTGATTATTTTTTTCATCCTATTACCAAAACCTCGATATTTTATCTGGCTACCTATTAATCGCCGAGAAATATATAATTACATTCGATCCCGTCATATTAACTAACAATATTTTCTTTTATCCAGGAATATAACTCTAACAAATCGGGATGCATATTTCCCAAAACAGCCTGAGTAGTAATGAAATAAGGCGCACGTATTCCATGATAGTCAATATCCTTACCAACTCGTTGAAAATCTATACCTGACCGATGCATCAAACGCGGCAAGAACGGCTCCATCATTGCAAACACATTTGTACGCCCATCAACCTCTGTCAGGACTGTGGCAGCAAAAAAACAAGCAACTGCTATTGACGAAAAAGTCCTCTGCTCTTGAGGCGAAAACTGTAAGCCGTTAATTTCACCGAAACGCGTTAGAGTCTCTCCAGTACGTCTACGAAACGCCCCATCCACAGCTAATCTGGATATTTCGCATACTGTATTTCTCTGAAGCTTTAAATTATCTATAAGCTTGCTATCTAAACTAACTCCACAGTATTTTTCTAACGGCAATGGATTATTGTGTCGTTCTCCGATAGCAGGAACCATTCTTACACAACCAGCCGGGATACCAGTTTGCAAATGCGTAATCAAACAGTGGCGGGAATATTGATCGTATTCGTCTACTTCAAGGCGATTAGCAAAACGTTCAACAGGCTCATATTTAAACTCTTCACAATAAACACGATATCTTACTTGAAAAACAAATTCCTTTTGAGCGTCACTTTCAGCGAGACCCACCTTGAAGTAACGGCTAAAACTTTCTGCCAGTGATAACTTAGGCCCCACATCCATCTTGCCCTCTCATTTTCACGAGCATCATCCAACTACAAATATTTATCGATGTCATGTGCTTTAATTCCCCATGCCAGTAAATGCGCTATTCGATCATTTGCTAATCCCAAACGATTAGACATAGCTTGAAACAAGCCTTTCAAAAATAAATAACCCTGCACCGGATGATCGTCCAAGTAAACGCTCAACATGTCACTACGAACTTCAAGTAAACACACATCAGTCAATGAAACAACAGAGGCCGTTCTCTCTCTGGGCTCGTACAAACAGACATCTCCAAATACTGCCCCAGCCTCTAAATCACAGAGGCCGGGACTTATGCGCCGATTCCCATCCAGCTCTGCACCACCTAACACTCTAACAACACCTTCTTCTATGAGAAATAATGTGTTTCCTTGCTGGCCTTTTTTAACGATAGTCTGCCCCGCACTTAGGCGATATCGTTTCCAGCCGGAACCGTCGGAGAATTGCGCATTAGTTAGTACGTCACTAAATAATTCTTTCATGTCCGCCTGAATTTGCAAAGTAATGATCCTACCTACTGCTTATAAGGTCGTATAATAATTAACGTAGTATAAAAAACACTTAAAATCGACACTAAATGCAAAGCTACATTTATTACAGCTACTTGAGCGCAGCAATCGCTTATGGTTTTTTACTTTTATACGCTTGCTTTAGGAAAAACTGGCATCTGCCTTTCATAATAGCAGTTTTGTGCTCTTTAGCATGGTGCACAAGCGTGATAATCGCCACAAAAAACAGCCATTTCTTCTTCGCTGACACGCTGCCGTACGAAACTCTCCGCAATGCATCTTGGTTTTTGCAGCTTGGAGCACTGCTATCCAAACAGATATACAACGATCACAAGCAAATATTTAAGTCGAATGTTAGTGTGGTCGCTACCCTAACTATCGTGCTGGTTTTAGGTATTGAGATCTTCCCTGGCTACCTAACCCTAATCCGAGAACATCTGAACGTCGATCCTCGTTTCGCATCGCACGTTGTATCCGCTGTATTTGGCCTCATCCTGGTTGAGCAGCTTTACCGCAGCACCCCCCTGAAGCAAAGGTGGAATCTCAAATTTCTGTGTATAAGCCTTGGCTCGCTATTCGCGTTCGATTTGCTCGTTTACAGCAAATCACTGCTATTCAGCAGCTTAGACTTCGAGCTCTGGCAGTCACGAGGTGTAATTAACGCACTCATGACACCACTTTTAGCAGTCACATTGACCCGACTAAAGCTTAACAGCCAAAGTACAGAACTGACAACACCTCGCAAAACTATTTTTTACTCAACGATCCTGCTAGGTTGCGGCATCTATTTAATCCTCATGTCGTTTGCCGGTTTTTATATCAAACGCGCAAATACCGAATGGGGTGAGGCTGCACAAACTCTGTTTATTTTCCTCGCCATTCTCCTGCTGATTATCCCGTTTACATCCGGAAAAATACGGGCGATCTCCAAGGTGTATTTTAGTAAGCACTTTTTTCACTATAGCTACGATTACCGAGAAGAGTGGCTCAAGATCAGCAAATCGCTGGCAAAACTTGAGTCGCTTGAGGAACTGAAAGGATTCATCATAACCACTTTGACGGACTTAGTAGAAAGCGCAGGGGGCGGTTTGTGGTTAAAAAACGATCAAGGCCATTTTTTTCTAGCCGCAGAACAAAACCTCAAACTCACTCCACAAGAAATTGAATATCTCCACAACATAGGCGACCTGCCTCAATATTTAGCTAACAAGCAATGGGTCATCGATTTTTTCGAACTCGCTCATGCTCCAGAAGTGTACGATGATATAGATCTATCGCCGTGGTGCTACGAAGATAGCCAAGTGTGGCTTATAGTGCCGCTATTTCACCTAAACAAACTTGAAGCTTTTGTCGTGTTAACTCAGGCACGCGCGCCACGCAAACTTGACTGGGAAGACCACGATCTTTTAAAAACTGTGGGAATGCAACTTGCCAACGCTCTCGCTCTGAACCGGACAAGCGAAGAACTCGCCAATAATCGTCAATTTGAAACTTATCACCGCCTTTCAGCATATTTGGTACATGACCTCAAAAATCTGGTGGCCCAGATTTCCCTGATCGTAAAAAACGCGGAAAAACATAAACATAACCCGGACTTCTTCGACGACACCATAGACACGCTAAATAACGTAGTCAAAAAAATGCACCATATAGTCGAACAGTTAAAACAAGGCGAGACCAACACAACCACAGCCAATACCTTCATTAATTTGGTGGAATTGGTTAAAAACATCGCGCAACAGCATCTCGGCACTCCGCCATTGCAGATGGAAACCACACTCAGCGAGTGTTTCGTGACGGCCGACAAAATCAAACTTACCAATATCTTGACTAATTTGGTTCAAAACGCCCAAGACGCCATAGCGACAAGCGATGGATGGGTTAAGCTTGAATTAACAAAAAACCAAGACTATGCTGTCATCAAAATTATCGATAACGGTATAGGCATGGACCAACAGTTCATTGCTGAACGCCTATTCAAGCCGTTCGATACGACAAAAGGCAATGCCGGAATGGGTATCGGCGCCTACGAAGCCCGCGATTACATTCTAAAGCAGTCTGGAAATATCCGGGTTGATAGCAATCCAGGCCAAGGCACTGCTTTCACCATTCAATTACCACTAGCTCAGCGAGTTTCCGCAAATCAAGGAAATAATGATCACTTCTAAAGTACTGTTAATTGTTGAGGACGACCTAGGCTTACAAAAACAACTGAAATGGGCCTTCGAACAATACGAAGTAGTAATTGCAAGCAATAGAGATGAAGCAATAGCAGCACTTAGACGATATACGCCAAGCGTCGTTACCTTGGATCTCGGTTTACCACCCGACCCCACCAACGCCACTGAAGGACTCGCCACTCTCAAGGAAATCCTCGCATTAGCGCCAGCCACCAAGATAATCGTGGTAACTGGCAATGATGACCGCGCAAATGCTATTCATGCAGTAGCCTTAGGCGCTTATGACTTTTATCAAAAGCCGGTAGATCCGGACGTCTTGGGCCTAATCATAGAAAGAGCGTTTCAACTCGACGCATTGGAGCGCGACTATCACATATTGCAGCAACAAAAGCCCCTGACGGGCGTGATCGCCACCAGCCCACAAATGCAGGCGGTCATGCGGATGATTGAAAAAATTGCACCTACTCAAGCGACCGTATTGCTAATCGGCGAAAGCGGCACCGGTAAGGAGCTAATGGCAAAAGCCTTGCATCGCTTAAGCGCACGCGCCTCTCAACCTTTTGTAGCGGTGAACTGCGCAGCCATACCAGAAACATTGTTAGAGAGTGAATTATTCGGCTACGAGAAAGGTGCATTCACCGGCGCGGTAGCACAAACTAAAGGCAAAATCGAATATGCGCAAGGCGGCACATTCTTTTTGGACGAAATCGGCGACCTACCTTTTGCGTTGCAAGCAAAATTGCTGCGATTTATCCAGGAACGCGTGATAGAACGGTTAGGGGGTAGAAAGGAAATTGCCGTGGATGTGCGCATCATATGTGCAACACATCGCCATTTACCCGATCTTATTGCACAAGGTAATTTCCGGGGCGACTTATATTACCGGCTCAGTGAGATCGTCGTTGATATTCCTCCTTTACGCGAGCGCGAGGGGGATATCATCACGATAGCCAATGTACTGTTACAACGCTATTGCCGCGAAAACAATTCCAAGGAAAAGCATTTTTCCCACGACGCTGCTCGTGCTCTTGAAGCTTATAACTGGCCCGGCAACATTCGCGAGATGGAGAACAAAATCAAACGTGCCGTCATTTTATCCGACAACAATTTCGTCACCGCCGAAGAGCTGGAAATTGGTACCGATAACGACAAGTCTATGCCGCTGAATCTAAAGTCGGTAAGAGAAGCGGCAGAAACGATCGCCATCAAACGAGCTCTGACCTACGCAGACAATAACATATCCGAAGCAGCTAAATTATTGGGCGTTACCAGGCCGACCTTGTACGGTTTATTTGAAAAATACGGACTGCAAGCTTTGCTGCGTAATCATACTGATGAACACCAGGAATGACATAGAAGGCCTGACCAGATAGTTCCAGGGGAGGGTTTTACGCAACGGATTTAAACGGATAAATCAGATTCTCGATACATAAGAAATAACCCCGATTTGCTTTACCTGGCGCCCGCCCATATCGACAGAAACGTCATTTGTAATATCCGAATATAAGCGGAAATCGTGTCGGTAGTCCTCAAACCATAAGGAATTTTCCAACACTTGCTTTGTGCTCAAACAATAAAGCAGACGAGTACTCTGAGGACTGGCATCGCCTATTTGCTGTATATCAAACCCTTGTTTTTTAACACTATATGCCAGTGCCGGATTGGATAACATATACCAATGCTTAATGCCCTGCCGGAGAGAATAAACAGCCGCCGCCCGATACAGCCCCCACATTATGTCTCTATTGATATTGCGGTAATCGTGCAGAAAACTAATTTTGCGATTTTCTTCAGGTGCGTCTATAGCCGGATTTCTGAAAGCAAACCGCTTTGCGTCCTTAGTAACGCATAGTCTGGAAATTTCAACGGAATTTTTGTATCTGCCGCTAGGTATACGTTCAGATGTAATGCTACTTTCTTGAAACGGAAAAACGTGTCCTTTGGGCTTGACCATCCTCAACCCGCCCAACCACTGCTGCGTGTATTTATGCCTGACTAAAAAATGAATTGCGCTTTTATCCCATTCGTCGATTTCTTGCTGCGCCGGAAACCGCTCCGTATCGTCGAAGCCTATTTCATCGCAATAAACCCGGTATCTGAGTTGATAATGAATTTTTTTACTTTCCGGCGTATCAGCTAAAAATACCTCGAAACAATGATCGAAAGACTGCTTCTGTCGATTCAAGATACACCCCACCCTATAAACAAATATTCATAACAAGTTCAAATAGCTATAGCCACTTTGTCTCGTTCCGCAGGTAAGGATGGTATAGCAAATCGAGTCAATTTCAAGCTAAATTGTAAAAAAAACCGACACTCGCTGATTAGATTTTTTAATTTCCTCGTTCTGTCTAGCTCGCATTCCAGCGTAAATCCAGTGTAAACGGATAGTCTTTATTTAACTCCTCACTCGGTAATTCCAACACGGTGTCCGTCGGCGTATGACCGTGCTGCCAAAAACGACTAACCCTGCGTCCTTCAGCTTCGTAAGCATTAACCGGCAGCGTATCGTAATTGCGGCCGCCCGGATGAGAGACGTGATACGTACAACCGCCGATAGACCGGCCGTTCCAGGTATCAACCAAATCGAATACCAGCGGGGCCTGCACACCGATAGAGGGATGCAAGGCCGACGGCGGGTTCCAAGCCCGATAACGGATACCCGCCACCAGCTCTCCTTGCTTGCCGGTGGCCTTTAACGGCACCCTGCGACCATTGCAGGTTAAGGCATAGCGTTCACCCATCGCCCCACTAAGCGACACCTGCAAGCGTTCCACCGAGGAGTCGACATAACGGGCGGTGCCGCTGCTGGTAATTTCTTCACCTAACACGTGCCATGGCTCAATAGCCTGATACAGATCCAATTGCAGATCGTTAACCCGCAGACTACCGATTCTAGGAAACCGGAATTCCAAAAACGGCGCGAACCATTCTGTCTTGAATTCGTACCCCGCGGCTTGCAGATCGCGCGCCACATCGTAAATATCGCTGGCAATGAAATGCGGCAACATAAACCGGTCATGCAATTGCGTCCCCCAGCGCACCAAGGGCTTCTTGTATGGCTCGCGCCAAAACCAAGCAACTAGGGTTCGCAGCAACAGCATTTGCATCAAACTCATTCGTGCATGCGGCGGCATTTCGAACGCACGCAACTCCAGCAGACCAAGCCGTCCGGCATCGGTACCCGGCGCATAAAGCTTGTCGATACAAAACTCGCTGCGATGCGTATTGCCGGTCATATCCACCAGTAAATTGCGGAACAGCCTATCAACCAGCCAAGGCGCGGCTACTTCGCCCTCCGGCATTTGTTGGAAGGCAATTTCCAGCTCGTACAGACTGTCATTGCGCGCTTCGTCGACGCGCGGCGCCTGGCTGGTTGGACCGAGAAACAAGCCGGAAAATAAATAGGACAAGGCTGGATGATGTTGCCAATAGGTGACCAAGCTGCGCAACAAATCCGGCCGCCGCAAAATCGGACTATCGGCCGGCGTAATGCCACCCAATGTCACATGATTGCCGCCACCCGTCCCAGTATGCCGGCCATCCAGCATGAATTTCTCGGTGCCAAGCCGTGTCAGCCGGGCCAGCTCATACAAAGTGGTGGTGTTATGCACCAGCTCTTTCCAACTGGCGGCCGGATGAATATTCACCTCTATCACGCCAGGATCGGGCGTCACCGGCAAACGGGTCAGACGCAAATCGTGCGGCGGCTGATACCCCTCTATCACCACTGGCATTTTCAAAGCCGCTGCCGTGGCTTCTACCGATGCGATAATATCCAGGTAGTGCTCCAACTCGGTAGTGGGCGGCACAAATACATATAAGCGGCCTTCACGGGTTTGCACCGACAAAGCGGTATGCGGCACCCATTCCGGGTCGTGCGGCATCTCATCGTCGGCCGCGTCCATTTCGGTCGGATGCAATTCCTGCTTTGCCATTTGACTGTAACGACGGCTAACTTCCGAATCAATATCGCCCAAAGGTTCCACCGGTTCGTAAAGACTGCGTTCATGGGGGTGATCGCGCTTTTCGAACGGCACCCAAGGCAAACTGTTCAAAGGTAAACGCAATCCCATCGCCGAATCGCCCGGCACCAGGAACATCTCCCCGCGGCGGAATTCCCAAGCGCTACTGTTCCAAGCGCTGGCCTGATAGCTCCAGTGCAAAGGCAAAACATAACCGACCGGCGCGCCGAGATCCGCGCTGAGCAATTTGGCCAAGCGCTGGCGCTCCAAGTCGTCTTTTAAATCGACTTGCAAAGGATCGAGGTTTTTCGGAACCAAACCCTCCTGTAATAAATAGTAAAGAGGGTCTTCGAAACCCGGCAGAATGAATTCTCCGGCCACACCCAACCGCTTGACCAGATCACGGATAAAAGCTTCCGCCTGCTTGATGTCGAACCCATAATCGCGGGTCTCATCCGCCAACAAGGCCGGATTCTTCCAGATCGGCTTGCCGTCCTTGCGCCAGAAACACGCCAACTGCCAGCGCGGCAACGGCTCGCCCGGATACCATTTGCCCTGACCGAAATACAACAAACCGCCCGGCGCAAAGCTGTCACGCAAACGTCTGACCAGTTTTCCGGCCAACTTGCGTTTTTCCTCGCCGTCGGCATCGGTGTTCCATTCCGGCGCATCCATGTTGTCGATGGACACGAAAGTCGGCTCGCCGCCCATGGTTAGACGTACATCGCCCGCTTTCAGCTCGGCGTCCACCTTTTCGCCCAGACGCTCAATGTCTGTCCATTGCCTATCGGTGTAAGGCTTGGTAACACGCGGATCTTCATGGATGCGGCTAACGCGATTGGAAAAACCGAAAGTAGTCTCGGCCTTGCCGATAAAGCCGCCGCTGACCGGTGCTGCACTGACATAGTCGGCGGTGCAGGCTAACGGAATATGGCCTTCGCCGGCAAACAGTCCGGACGTTGGGTCAAGACCAACCCAACCCGCACCCGGGATGTAGACCTCAGCCCATGCATGTAAATCGGTAAAATCGTGATCGGTACCGGAAGGGCCGTCCAGCGATTTCACATCCGCTACCAGCTGTACCAAATACCCCGATACAAAACGCGCGGCCAAACCCATGTGCCGCAGTACCTGTACCAACAACCAGCCGGAGTCTCGACAAGAACCCAGCTTTTTTTCCAGGGTTTCTTCGCAACTTTGCACACCCGGCTCCATGCGGATTGCATAATTGACGACCTGATTCACAGCTTGATTGATGCCCACCAGAAAATCGACGATACCTTGCTTGTCCCAATTCAACCCGGCCAGAAAGGCTTTCAGTAAAGGGCCATGCTCACGAATTTCCAGATACGGCGCCAGTTCCTTGGCCAATTGCTCCGGATAGGAAAACGGATAATGTTCGGCATACTCTTCCAGAAAAAAATCGAAGGGGTTGATCACCGTCATGTCGGCGATCAAATCCACCTCTATCGAAAACTCGGTGGTTTTTTCCGGAAACACCAAGCGCGCCAGATAATTACCAAACGGATCCTGCTGCCAGTTAATGAAGTGCTTGTCCGGTTTGATGGTCAATGAATAGGCACTGACCGCAGTCCGTGAATGTGAAGCCGGCCGCAGCCTCAGCACATGCGGAGTCAACTGGACTGGATGATCGTAGTGGTAACTGGTTTTGTGGTTGATCGCGACTCTGATACTCATGCTGACACCGCATTGGCTGCTTCACTCTCTGCCTGCAACAAGCGCAGATTTTCCTCTACCCCGGCCGCGTGCGTTAATTCAGCAACATTCTGCTTGGTGAAAAAACCGTCGAAATTCCCGAAACGTTGTACATATTCCACAATCAACGAGGAATGCTCGGAAGCGCTGGAAAATATCTGTTTTAGACCTTCCTCGCGCGAACCGATGACATCCAACAGAAAATCCTTGCCCCTAGCCCGGATAGCCTGCACCACATAATCGATATTGGCTAAACCGTTGATCTCGCCATCGGCCACTTCCAAAGCCACATGATGCAAGCGCGGACCATAGTTACGCACGAAACTCTCGGTCGGCGACGGCAAGCCCACCAGATGATTAACAAAATACGGGTGATTGGCAGCGGTAAACACTTTGGCCGGGCTAATGCGTTCCTCGGGATAATGGATGCTTTTGGTTACATTGGTCGAAGAATTCTGATTGGCAATGTCGTAAGACCCCCAATAGTAATAGCTGGAGAGCGTCAAATATTCCAAGATCGCCACTTCCCGATTCTGACTATAAACCCGGGTGGCTAAATGATCGATGGGGCGGATCAGTTTATCCAGCCCTAATTCTTCCTGAATTTCCTTGGCTTGCAGGTAGCCGCGATTCACTTCGTCGAGAATGATGCTGTTTCCCAAAGCATATACTCGGATGTCCTCCGGCGGCCTTTCCCAGTAAGCGACGATGTTATGGGTATATGGCGACGGCTTGACGATCGCCATATTGCCCGGCAATTCCAGTTTGCGGATTTGATCCTGATTGAAGAAGCGGATTTCCCTGGCTTTTTGCTGCTCGACCACTTCGTGCAAATTGCTGACCCGGAAAATCTCGCCCATATAGCGTGAATTGGGCTTGTGGGCGCCGATCGGATACACCTCGTTCAGACTGCGGAAGATGTCGCCCCGACCGGGTGCACGCACTTCCCGCACCAACAAGTCCGGCGAATTCATATCAATCCGCAACACATGGGTCCAATGGCTCTCTGACTCCAAAGTCACCAGATAGTGGTAAGGCGTCATTAACGCCAATTCGCTGACATAAGCCGCCGAACAACCCGGCTCCACCGTCAACATCAGCGCGTCGATTTCGCGGATCATTTCGGTCAGACCGGTACGATCCCGGTTTTCCAGCAATTTGACCAGAAACTCGTCAAACCAGGGCGAATTGGCCTTGTCGCCCTGCTTGGGGTGGATCAGTGAATTTATCATCCGTTTACCTCTAACTCTATTTGTCCGTTAGGCTGAATCGCCAAAATGTCCTTTAAACCGTCGGCAAGTCACATATTTCCGATGCGGTTCAATCAATTGTTTATTCCGGCCCGTTTAGAAAAGCCCGCTGAATTTCCCCGCCAAGCGCATTGTTGCGCAAAATGAAATCCTGCAAAAACTCATGCAAGCCAATACTAAAAATGTCGGCCATCCGCCCGTAATGCAACCGCGCATGATTTTCGCCGGCTAACCGCAGACATTCCATGCCCCGCTGCCGGCACAGCTGCTCCAAAATAGGCGCCAACTCATCGTAGCATGCATGTAAGGAACGCGGCATGTCATCGCGTAACACCAATAACTCCGCCACTTTCCAGGGCTCGATGGTGTCCCGAAACACTTTTTGATAGGCCTCGAATGCCGATACAGAGCGCAGCAAGGAACTCCATTCGTAATAGTCGACCTGTGCTTCCTGAGCATCAACAGCCGGCAACAGCAATTGGTACTTGGCATCTAAAAGTCTCGCGGTATTGTCGGCCCGCTCCACAAAGCTTCCCAAACGCACAAATTTGTAACTGTCATCGCGCAGCATGGTCCCGAAGGTAACACCGCGAAACAGGTGCGAGCGGGATTTCACCCAGTCGCAAAATTCGCAAATATCGGCTTCGTTCAGACCCTGGCGAATCCGTTGCCTTAGTTCCAGCCACAAGGCGTTGACGGTCTCCCACATCTCCGAAGACATCGCCACCCGCACCGCCCGCGCATTTTCTCGCGCCGAGTTAAGGGCGCTGACGATACTGGACGGGTTACGCTCATCCAGAGCCATGAAGTGAATTACATTGGCGGCAGTATAACCGGAGTAGTTTTTCTCGAAAGCCTCGATATCGTCGGCAATCTGCACCGGGGGTTTCCAGCGTGCGGTTTCGTCGTAGGCGCTATTTGCTACCAATGACATCCGATAGGTCACGTCCAGCACCCGCGCCATGTTCTCGGCGCGCTCGATATAACGCGCCATCCAGTAGAGATGATCGGCGGTGCGGCTCAGCATGGTGCGTCTCCATTCAATACCCAAGTGTCCTTAGTGCCGCCGCCCTGCGAGGAATTGACCACCAGCGAACCTTCCCGCATCGCCACTCGGCATAAGCCACCCGGCACCAGCGTGGTGGTTTTGCCGGACAACACAAACGGTCGCAAGTCCACATGACGCGGTGCCACCCCTTGTTCAACCAAAGTCGGACAAGTCGACAATGCCAATGTAGGCTGAGCGATGTAATTGTCGGGCTCGGCCAAAATCCGCGCCCGAAAATCCTCGATCTGCTGTTTGGATGAGGTTGGACCCACCAACATGCCATAACCGCCGGAACCCTGTACTTCCTTGACCACTAGTTCCTCCAGATGCTCTAACACATATTTCAAATCGTCAGGATTTTCCAGCTTATACGTGGGCACGTTGGACAGGATAGGCTCCTCACCCAGGTAAAAACGCACCATATCGGGTACATAGGTATAGGTGGCTTTGTCGTCTGCCACCCCCGTGCCAATCGCGTTAGCCAGCGTGACGCCGCCGTTGCGATACACCGAGACCAAACCCGGCACACCGAGCATAGAATCTTCGCGAAACGCCAGCGGATCGAGAAAATCGTCGTCGATGCGCCGATAAATCACGTCAATGCGCTTTGGGCCTTCCGTGGTGCGCATGAACACCGCATTGTCCTTGCAAAATAAATCCTGGCCTTCCACCAGTTCTATACCCATTTGCTGGGCCAGAAATGCGTGTTCGAAGTAAGCACTGTTGTAGGCACCGGGGGTTAGCAGCACCACGGTCGGATCGTAAACGCCGGGCTGCGCCACCGCCCGCAAATTGTTCAGCAACACCTGCGGATAATGCTCGACCGGCGCTACCGCATAACGGCGGAACAGTTCCGGGAACAGACGCATCATCATCTTGCGGTCTTCCAGCATGTAGGAAACCCCGGACGGCGTGCGCAGATTGTCTTCGAGCACATAAAATTCGTTCTCGGCGGTACGCACGATGTCGACGCCGGCGATATGCGCATAAATGCCGCCCGGCACGTCCACGCCCTGCATTTCCGGCCGATACATCTCGTTTTCCAGAATACTGGCGGGAACGATACCGGCTTTGATGATTTCCTGATCGTGATACAGATCGTTCAAAAACGCATTCAACGCCGTTACCCGCTGTATCACGCCGGCCGACAATACCCGCCATTCCGTGGCGGCCAGAATGCGCGGCACGACATCAAACGGAATCAGCCGTTCGGCGCCGGCCTCGTCGCCGTACACGTTGAATGTAATTCCCACCCGCCGGAACAGCATTTCCGCTTCGCGGGACTTTTGCATCAACTGGGCATGATCGGTACCGCTCAGCCACTCCGCGAATGGTTGATACAGGCGCCGGACGCTACCGGTTGAAGTGCGCATTTCATCGAAAAAAGTATTTATATTCATGACCATCCTTCAGCAATCCACATGCCAATCTCATTAATGTCTATTTATCAAAAAGTTAAATCGCCGCTACGTCGCCCAAACCGCATTACGCACCACATCAGTGCAACACTCTCCGGCAAGCGCCCTGAAAACGACCACAGCAGTTCAAACGCCATTGTTATTTCCGCACACGTTGATTATTGTGGCCGCCTTAAACCAGCAATTGCGGCGAGGTCAGACTGATGCAAACAGCTTTTTGTACCATCTTCGGTGAAGTACTATTCGACAACTTTCCAGACGGCAGCCGGCTCCTCGGTGGCGCACCGTTTAATGTCGCCTGGCATCTGCAAGCTTTGGGCCGGCCTGCCCTGTTTATCAGCCGTGTGGGGGAAGATGACGCCGGCCGCGAAATCCTCGCGGCCATGCAAAGTGTCGGCATGACTCGATCCGCGATGCAGATCGACGCCGATCATCCATCCGGCAGCGTAGCGATCAGCATAACAGATGGGCAGCCCAGCTACCGGATTCTGGACCAGCAAGCTTACGACTACATTGATGCAGAGGCTTTCCATCATCTCCGCAAACAGGGCTTGCTCTATCATGGCAGCCTAGCCTTGCGAAACAGCGTTTCCAGGCAAGCCTGCCTCGATTTGCAACAAACCTGGAGTGGCCCGGTGTTTCTGGATGTCAATCTGCGCGCGCCCTGGTGGCAAACGAATGAGGTCTTGGAATGGATAGCCGGGGCGGATTGGTTGAAACTGAACGATGAAGAGTTGGAATTGCTGCTGCCCGGCGAGCAGAGCATTAGCAACAAGATGCACTTATTGCAGCAGACTTATCATTTAAGCGGCGTGGTACTTACGCGCGGCAGCCAAGGCGCGATGGCGTTAGATTCAAAGGGTGAGTTGCTCGACATCGCTCCCGACAATAACATCGAAATTGTCGATACGGTTGGCGCTGGTGACGCGTTTGCAGCGGTTTTGTTAGTGGGGATTACCGAAAACTGGCCTATGCCTGCGATGCTAAAACGGGCGCAGGATTTTGCGTCCGCGTTGGTAGGTCAGCGCGGCGCGACCGTCGCTGACCCAGCCTTTTATCAAAGATTTATTGACGCGTGGCAATAACAAAAAACGACATGTCTTGCGCCTCTGCTGCACTCATCAAGACTGTTGTCTGGCAGGCACGCCGTCCGACCAATCGTCGGATTGAGCAGAGAAAAACTTTTTAAATGGCGGCATAAAGCTGGCGGTGATCGGAATCGAATAAAAACAGTACATCGCCGCCGCTTCGCCGGTACTGACTCCGAAAAACCATTGCGGCATGAACAAGGTCATCAATGCCCCAAAGCAATGATAGATCCCGATGCGCCAATTGTTTTTCCAAACAAAAGCGCTGAACGCCAATGCAAACAGCGAGCCATGGGTCACCAGCAAACCAAAGGCGCTGGAGATCGCATAACCGATGTGGTAAATGCCCGTAAACAGGCAAGAGTTCATCCGGCCGATGAAGTTAGGGTCTATGTCAAACAGCTGCCAGTCGTTCGGCAAGCGGGTCAAAATCAAAAACAAACCACTCAAGGAACTGCCGACAATAAAGGCTTTCTTCAAGGCTTTAGGGTCAGACGAATAAGTCGCCAAAGCCGGCATGATCGCAAAGGCTTGTAAACTGATATGCACCGACGACAGTTCGCTCAAAAAAAGGTTGGTGCCATAACCGCACTGGTCCGCCACCGGATAGGCGAAAAACTGAATGAACTCCATCAAGGAAAAATGGAAGATGGCATAGGCACGGGCCAATCTGACCCAAAAGGTTTCGTCTTTATCCAGAAAAGTCACACTCGATGCGACCAGGCCTGCTACGCCCAATCCCAGCGACATATTGGCGCTAAAACACATGGTTAATCCGTCATTTAAATTTTTAGAAACGGCTCGCGCGCAACTGCGATTGCCGGTTTAGTCTATTGGTTTCGGTCATCTTTACCGGAAGGCAAAGATACACGTAGCGGCGTTTTATTGCAGCAATTTTGTGGAAATACCAAGATGACGGGCCGAGGCAACACCAACTTAGCGCGGCCGATTGGCTAACTCAATCTGTTCTATCAACTGTTCGGCGCCATCCAACTCTCGATCATAAACGTCGGTACGATAAGCCTCGCTATTCAGCGTAACCGAGGATGCCGATACAGAAGTTTCTGCTTTCGCGATGTTGATACGGGTTAATGTAGACAGGCCGGGCTGCAAGGGATTGGCCTTGAGTTCCGCGGCATCCAGCGCGACGCGTACCTGCATGCGTTCGGCGATATGAATAAAATTACCGGTGGCATTATCGGTCGGCAACAGCGCAAAGATACTGCCGGTGCCAGGGTTAATGCCCTGCACCCGGCCGTGATAAAGCCGGTCGTCACCATAAGCGGCGACGCGAATTTCCGCCTTCTGCCCCGGCCTAACCCCAGCGATCTGGCT
Organism: Methylomonas sp. 2F7; assembly: GCF_057126975.1. Classification (NCBI taxonomy): domain Bacteria; kingdom Pseudomonadati; phylum Pseudomonadota; class Gammaproteobacteria; order Methylococcales; family Methylococcaceae; genus Methylomonas; species Methylomonas sp. 2F7. The sequence continues at coordinate 761,960 of NZ_CP195203.1, read as the reverse complement.
TTCCAGGAAGTTGGCTTCTATCCAAACATCGTCCAGCGGCACGATAGCTAGCAAGGGCGCGCCAGCCTTCAGATTATCGCCGACTTGTACCTTGCGCTTAGCAACGCAACCCGAGACCGGCGCGACCAGATTGCGCCGCTGATAGTCCAGATAAGCCTGGCGCAAGCGGCTCTTGGCTTTTTCCACGGCGGGATGATTATCGATGCCGGAATCCAGCAATTGCGCATCGATACTGCTTTGTTCGGCGCGAATTTCTTTAATCGCCGCGTCCAGCTCGCGGACCTTGTCCTGCGCGGTTTGCAGTTGCTGATCGGAAACCGCGCCGTCCTTGGCCGCCGCGTTGAAGCGCGCCAAATCGTGATTGACTTGTTCCAATACGGCTTGCTTGACCAACACCCGCTGCGTCAAGGTCTCGGATTTGGCGCGCAAACTGACAATATTCCGCACCGCCTCCGCCAGTTCGGCCTGCGTTTGCTGCAAGGCTATGCCGGCATGCACGCCATCCAGCCGCACCAACACCTGGCCTTTTGCCACGCACAGCGTGTTTTCGGCCAATACTTCCACCACGGTGCCGTCGGTCTGTGTTTTCAGCGTAATTAAATGCCCGGCCACGAAGGCGTCGTCGGTGGCGATCCAGTCGCGATGCGCCAGCCACCAATACCCCAGATAAGCCAATCCGGCCAGCAATAAGGCCAAGGTGACGCCTTGCAAGCGGCGCCGGCGTTGGCGCAGAATTTCCCGAGGACGAATTTTTTTTGGCATGTTTGCGGTCATGGCATTGCGGGTTTAGTGTCGCTGTAGCCGCCGCCCAGCGCCTTGATAATATTGATCTCGGCTTTGTGGCGTTCGCCCACCAGAGCCGCCAAGCGAAACTGTTGTTGGTAGACCTCCAATTTGGCCAGACTCGGCGCGGCGCGGTCAGACAAGCCATGACTGCGTAAACTGTCGGCCAGCTTGTCAGCGGCTAATGCGTCGGCCAGGCTTTGCCGCTGGGCCACCAGGCGCTCATCCAGCTCGCGCCAGCGGCTCAGCGCATCCGCCACCTCCTGCACCGCATGCACCAAGCTGCGGTTGTAACGCTCGACCGCCGCGTCATAAGCAGACTGCTGATAATTCAAATTGGCACGCAAGCGGCCGCCTTCGAAAATCGGAAACTCTATTGACGGCCCGACCGCATAAGCCAGGCTGGAACCTTGCAACAACACATCGCTCAAGCTGACGCTATGCAAACCGGTGAAGGCCACCAGATTGACGTCGGGGTAAAACGCCGTCTCGGCCACCTTGATTTCCTCGGCCGCCGCCTCGGCATGCAAACGCGCCGCGCTAATATCGGGACGATGCGCCAATAAATGCAAAGGCAAATCCACCGGTAGGGTTAACGCCTGGTCAACCTGACCTGGTTCGATAACGATGCCGGCCCCCCAATCCGCACCCTTTCCGGCCAGCGCCGCCAACAGATTTTTATTTAATTCCACATCGGCGCGTGCCGCAGCCAAACCTTGCTCGGCGTTAGCAAGAGCTATTCGAGCCTGCAATATCGGGGCGTCGGCGGCCAAACCGGTCGCCAGACGCGTCTGTTCAAATTGCAACAACGCCTGACGCTCGGCGACGATACACTCAGCGATGCCTTGTTTTTCGCCGGCCGCCAGCAGCTCGAAATAAGCCCTGGCCACGGTAGAGGCCAACAATAGTCGCGCATCGGCCAATTCCGCCGCAACCGCCAGCGAGCGGCCGACCGCGCCTTGCAGGGCCGCCGCGTCGCGCCCCCAAAAGTCCAGGTGGTACCGCAAGATCAGGGGATTGATCAGCATTTGCCGAAAATTTTCACCGGCCAGTTTGGCTTGCACGCTGTTCGCGGAGAATCGTTGCGCCGAGAAGCTGACATTGGCATCAACCGTCGGATACAGCTCGGCAGCCTGCGCATCGACCATCGCCTGCGACTGCCGCAACCGGGCTGCTGTGGCCTTGAAATCCGGATTATCGGCGAGCGCGGTCATTATCAAGCGCTGCAATTCCGGGCTGGCGAAGCGCGTCCACCAATCCTGCGCCGGCCAGACATCGCTGCTTGGGAAACTACCGCGGGCGACAGCGACGGTGTTTGTCATTTCGGGCATTGGTAATAGGCTGGCGCGTGGAGTTTCTTCATCGCCGAACCGGGCGCAGCCTGCTGAAAAGCTCGCCGCCAAGGTTAACGCAATCAGTCTGCGGGCAGACATCAGGCTTCCTCCGCGAGCAATTCCTGAGTTTCCCGGCGCAACGCCTGCTCGACACTGACTTTCACCGGCGTGCGAGTCGGGTGCGCAAACCAGACCAGCGCCGCCATGCCGACAAACAGGCAACCTGCCAACCAAAAGGCATCGTTCATGCCGTGCAGAACCGCATCTCGGCCGGCTAGCTTGGCATATTTGGCCAAAGCCGCCGTCTCGGCGAACCCCAACGAATTCAGTGCAGCCAGCGCGGGATGATCAGCCAGTTCAAACACGCCATGATTTTCGGCAAAGCGGGTCAGATGCTGCGGCACCCGCCGGTACAACACGATGCCTTGTACGGCAATGCCGATTGCCCCGGCGGCTATTCGCATCAAATTAGCCAGTTCCAGTGCCCGCCATTGCCGCTCGGCCGGCAGGCCGTGCAGTAATAAGGCGGTCATCGGTACGAAAAAACTGCCCAGGCAGGCGCCTTCCAGTAATTTCGGCCAGAACAATTGCGCAAACGAGTCCGGATCGTCGAAACGGCTCAACCAAAAATAGGTGGCGGCAAACCCCAGCAAATTCGCGCTCGCTAACAGCCGGGCATCGCAGCGTTTGACGATCTCGTGAAGGACGCTAGCCATCGGTTTGGCCAAGATGGCCATCGGCAGAAACACCAAACCGGCTTCCCAGGACGAGTAACCGAAAGCCAGTTGTAACTGTACGATTAACATAGACAACAAGCCTTGAAAACACAGAAAACCGGTGAATAAAATGAAGACGCCGATGGCGAAATTGCGCTGGGTAAACAGGCGAATATCCAGGAACGGCCGGCGCACATTCAATTCCCAGACCACCCAGTAAATCAGCGTAACGCCTATCAACGCGATTAAGCCCTCGATATAGGTCGAGTGGGTCCAATCCCAGTCGTTGCCCTGATTCAACAAAGTTTGTAAACCAAACACCAGCATCGCCAACAAGATAAAGCCGACGCTATCGAAGCGCTGCCAGGACCGCCGGTGACCGCGCCGATATAGCAGCGCGCCGACGATGCCGGCAATCGCCAATGCCGCTGGGATGTTGAGCCAAAACAGCCAGCGCCAACCCAGATTATCCGCTATCCAGCCACCCAAGGGCGGGCCGAAAGTGAACGGCGTCAACGTAAATATGCTCCAGACGCCGATGCCGAGCGATTTACGTTTATCGGGATATTCCTTAAGCAACAAGGCCTGCCCCAAGGGCAGCGTCAAACCGCCGGCAAAACCCAGCACAATGCGCCCGGCCAGATAGCTATAAAAGCCAGTGCAATACGCGCAAATGAAAGAAGCCACAGTAAAAGCCAGGAAGGCCGCGACGAAGGGTCGATATTCGCCAAAGCGTCGCGCTAACCAGCCCCCCACCGGAAACGCCAGCGCCAGCGCTATCATGTAGTCAGTCTGGGTCCAAGTCGCAAAACTGGGCAGCACGCCCAAGCCGCCGGCTACTCTGGGCAGCATGGCGATGTAAGCGCCGGCATTGAAGATCACCAGCGCATGCCCGAAACCCAGACACAGATTAAACAGCGTAAAACGCCAGCCGCGCAGGCGTTTTTGATAGACCACACTCATCCGATTATTGGCCCAGTCAGCACGCTAAGATTCATCGGCTTGAGACGGCATGCGCAGACCGATGTCACCCAAGCTTTGCCGCAACAGCGGGACCGCCATATCGCCAATCAATTGCTTAAACGCCGCGCCGTCGTCATCCAGGGAGGCAAGCGCCTGTTCGTCAACCTTAAAACTCTCCGAAAGCGTGCGGGCGATAACGTTGCGCGACACCGGATCGATGAGCTTGATCATTAGCTGCAAAGAGGTTTGTCCCTCGAAGATTCGATACCTGCCAACCCCCACCTCTATCACCGCATCGTAGCGGCCCATCGCCACATAATCGACTGGCGTGGCGTTCTGACCGTACCAGGCCTGAATCGCCTGATGCCAATGTTGCAAACTGGCGTCGCCCGCCGTCGGCAACTGATAATACTCAAGGCTCAATTCCCCTTTACGATTTTCCGCAGACAGCAAACCGCGCAGTTTCTGAGCCGCAGCCCTGGCCGGTGTCCAAAGCAAATCGGCACTCGCCGAACCGCCCGCGGCTGTTGGCGCTGCCTTGGTCATCGAATCCACATCCGCCGTATGAGTGTCACTGACCATGCCCGCAATTTGGATGCCGCCAGGGATTTGATAAAGCTCCGTGGGCAGCGCAAAACCCAAGGCCATGTTTTCGAAATGTCGATAAGCCGGATCGCGGCGCTCGATCAAATCCGGTATTACTTCCAGCGGCGGGGCTTGCACCGGCACAATCAAGAAACTGTGCAATTGATCGATTTGTGACGCGGCCGGCTTAATACTCGGCGCCGTACATGCCACCAACAGCCATGGCAAAGCCAATCCCATCAGGACTTTTTTATGGTCGGCAAATAGCCAGGTAAACGAACATTTTGAAGTTTTCATGATTTCCTCCGCGCCAGTGAATGCCATCGAATCGATACATTACTAAGATGGCACTATAAAAACCGCTTTGATATAAGACAAGCGATATTTATTGGACTTTAATATCGACAAATGCAATATTAAAACCATGGACATCGATCAAATCAGAACCTTTTTAAGCGTCGCAGCTAACGGCAGTTTTTTGGAAGCCGCCAATCGCTTGTACGTGACGCAATCCACCGTCAGCACCCGCATCCAGCGCCTGGAAGCCTATTTGGGCGTCACGTTGTTTGTCCGTAATCGCTCCGGCGCCACCTTGACCTTGCCAGGCCGGCGTTTTTTGCGGCATGCCAAATCCTTACTATTAACACTGGAACAAGCCCGGCACGACATTGGCCTGCCCAGCCGGTTTCGCGGCAGCATCAGCATTGGGGCGCGGATTGCCTTGTGCGAAACCTTGTTGCCGGAATGGATAGGCGCGATAAGACAGGCTATGCCGGATATTTCCATCCGTAGCGATATCGGTTTTGAAGAAGACTTGATGCGCAGTTTGGTGGAAGGCGCATTGGACATCGGCTTGATGTACACCCCCCAGCACAGCCCTGGCCTGCAAATCGAACATTTATTCGATGAAACATTGGTGCTGTTGACCACCGATCCCAAACAGCCCTGGCCAAACGACGATTACATTTATGTCGATTGGGCACCCGGGTTTTACGCCCAGCACAGCAATAGTTACCCCAATCTGGAACGGCCGGCGCAGGTGGTCAATATCGGCTGGATGGCGGTACAGCTGATTCTGGCACAAGGCCGTGGATCGAGCTTCCTGCCGGTGCGCCTGGCCGAACCACTGCTGCAAGCCGGCAAACTGTTTCCGGTCGCCGACAGCCCGCAATTCAAATTACCGGCATATATGGTGTCGCAGCGCGATAACGATGCGCCGGTTTTGCAGCAGGTGCTGGAACAGATCCGCGCCTTAGCGGTACTGGAACGACAAAAGGTTTACGCGCTTCCAGATCAATCCAAGGTTGCCGACGCGACATGAAACGCATCGGCATGGATGTCCTGCAAGGCCGCACCCTGTAAAAACGCCTGGCGTTTAGTTTGATGCACCATGTCCGGATGGCCGCACAAATATAGGCGCCAACCTTTCAGACTGGGCAACAGGGTCATTGCCACATCATTGGCTCGACCCTTGGCCACGCCGTCAGGCGCGTCGCCGCGTGATATACACGGCGTGTAGTGAAAATTAGGGTACTGGCTAGCGAGATCCTGCATTTCCTCCAGCCAATACAAACCGTCCATCTCGCGGCTGCCATGAAACAGATGGATCGCCCCCTTATGACCGTGATGCAGAGCTTCGCTGACAATCCCGGCCAAGGGCGCCAAGCCGCTACCGGTGCCGATCAGTAACAGATTATTCTCTTGGCTCGTGGGCAGGTAGTAGCACAGCCCTTGCGGATCAGAAACCTCTAACTTGTCGCCGACATTCAGTTCCTGGTGCGCCCATTCGCTGAAGCGACCGCCGGCCAAGCGGCGAATATGAAAGCTGAGTTTGTTGGCGTGCAAGCGATTGTTGGCAATCGAATAACTGCGAGTCAAACCGTCGGCGCGTTTCAGATTCACGAACTGACCGGCGTAATAATCCAAGGCATCCTTGCATTGCAAGGTGAGTTGCAGCGTTTCCGCATTCAGCAAACGTTTTTCAATTACCGTCGCTTCGGTAAAAAATTCGGCCAGCGGACTAATGCTGATCGCCATATCCTGCTGCGGATAACACAGGCAGGCCAGGAAATGGTTCTGATGGCGCAACACTTCTTTTAACCCGTCTTGCGCCGCCAGCGGCGGCGGGCCCTGCAAGCTGCGCACCATACAGCTCTGACAGGCGCCCTGCCGACAACCATAGGGGATGTCGATGTTTTCGCGCAGACACGCGTCCAGCACGGTTTCACCAGACTCGCAAATAATGTCGCGGTCGTTCACGCTGAGTTTATACAAGTTCATCCCCTACTCCAGCGCCTAGCGGTCCAACACGTCGTTACGCGTGCTTTCGGCAATAGCCGCGACTTGATTGATCAGCTCTTGCGGCACGTTCAGCTCTTGTAAGGTAGCCGCCAGATCCTCGACCACCGCGTCAAAATGCGAATCGTCCAAACCCAGTTTTTTTACCAGATGCGCATGGGCCTGACGCATATCGGCGCCGGAATAGTTATTAGGACCGCCGAAGGCCATGGTTAAAAATGACTTTTGTTTGGCTGCTTGCTTGTCCATATCGGTGTTATCGAAAAAGCGGTTGATGCGGTGATCGCTCAAGACTTTGCGATAAAAAATATCGACGGCTGCATTAACGGCCGCTTCGCCGCCGAGTTGTTCGTAAAGAGTTGCCGTGGTTTCGCTCATGATGGTCTGCCCTTGGTTGCAAATTAAAAATGCGGCTGTTCAAAGCCGAGCGCAGAGTAAGCGAAAAAAAATACTTTTGCAATATTTTTATTATAAAAGTTATTTATATGGCAAAAATAGGATTGCAGTGCTTTGCCTGCCAGTTGATCCGGCGTAGAATGCCGCATCCCTTATTTCCGACCACCCCACATTCACATGGTCAAACTCACCGGCTCACGCCAGGAACAAATCTTAAAATTACTGCTGTCCAGCGCGGCCGGTATGAGTATCGACGAGCTGGCCGCGCAATTGGAAATCTCCAGAAACGCGGTCAAACAACATCTCACCGGTTTGGAAAAAGACCAATTGGTTGCAGAAGCGGCCCTGAACAGCACCGGCGGCCGGCCTTCGCGCAATTACACGCTGACCGAACAAGGCCGTAACCGCCTGCCCAAGCAATATCCCTGGTTCTGCAACTTGTTGCTGGGCGAGTTGAAAGCTGAACTCGGTGAAACGGCTTTGCGGCAAATGCTGTGGCGTATGGGCGTTAATCTGGCACAGTCGCTGGCCCCGCAATTCAGCGGCAAAGACCCGGCACAAAAGCAAAGCGCGCTGGTGGAATTAATGCAATCGCTGGGTTATCACGCCGAAATGGATACCGAACAAGCGCAGCCGACCATTAAAGCCGTTAATTGCGTTTATCACGATCTGGCCCAGCAACATCCGGAACTGTGCGAATTCGACCGCGCGCTGATGTCCACCCTGTTGGACAAACCCATCGAGCAAACCGCTTGTATGGCCTTACAGGATTGCGCCTGCAAATTCAAAATCTGCAATGCGGGTGCGTGAGCCAACTTGCCAACTAATCCAAACAGTTGCAACAATCTCCGGCTTTTAGCTCAAGCTGCTTAGCACAATACGAGGGTTTTTCTAAGCGGCGGCTCTCAGTGGTACAATGTCGGCTTCCAGAATGACTTTTTTGAATTGCGACCATGAGCCAACCTTTCCGTACGACAATCAGCCTGTTTAGCGGGCTGCTGTTATTGTTAACCGCCTTCTCGCTGCAAGCCGCCAGCCCGATTTTCACCCCCGCCGCCCCTAGCGTCGCGGCCTCCAGCTATTTCTTGATGGACTTCGATAGCGGCCGGGTATTGGCCGAAAAAGATGCCGATAAACGCGTATCCCCTGCCAGTTTGACCAAAATCATGACGGCCTACGTGGTGTTCCGCGAACTGAAAGCCGGCCACTTGACGCTGGACGAAAAAGTCACCATTAGCCAAAACGCCTGGGAAACCGGCGGATCGAAGATGTTCGTGGAAGTGAACAAACAAGTCGGCGTAGAAGACTTGCTGCAAGGCATGATCATTCAATCCGGCAACGACGCCAGCGTGGCCTTGGCCGAACACGTCGCCGGTAGCGAACAAACTTTTGCGACGATGATGAACGAACAAGCCAGCCGCCTGGGCATGGCCAACAGCAATTTCGAAAACGCCACCGGTCTGCCCAGCCCTAACCATTACAGCTCGGCGCATGACCTAGCCACGTTGGCCCGCGCGGTGATTAAAGAGTTTCCGGAATACTATCGCTGGGACAAACAGAAAGAATTTACTTACAACGGCATCACGCAGCAAAACCGCAACCTGCTGTTATGGCGCGACCCTTCGGTTGACGGTTTGAAAACCGGTTTTACCGACGATGCCGGCTATTGCATGGTTGCCTCCGCCAAGCGCGAAGACATGCGGCTGATTTCTGTGGTCATGGGTACCGCCAGTGCTGGTGCCCGCTCTAACGAGAGCCAGTCCTTGTTAAATTACGGTTTCCGCTTCTTCGAAACTCATCGCCTTTACGAAGGCAATAAACCGCTGGGCGAAGCTCGGGTCAGAAAAGGTGTCACGTCCAAAGTCCCGGTCGGTTTACCGGAAGACCTGTATGTCACTGCCCCGCGCAAACACTTTAATGAATTGAAAGCCGAAACCCAGATCGACAAGGCCGTATTCGCGCCGCTGAATAAGGGCGACACCGTCGGCAGCCTGAACATTTCGCTGGCTGGCGAATCCATACTCAGCAAACCGCTGGTCTCCTTGGATGCGGTAGCCGAGGGCGGTATTTTCCGCCGACTGTACGATGCCGCCATCGGTTTGCTGGAGAAAGAATGACCGAACAAGTCTATCTGAACGGCGCTTATCTGCCATTAACCGACGCGAAGGTGTCGGTGCTGGATCGCGGTTTTTTATTCGGCGATGGCGTCTACGAAGTGATTCCGGCTTATAAGGGCCGGCTGTTCAGACTGGAAGACCATATTACTCGGCTAAACAACAGCCTAAACGGCATCCGTTTACCGTTGCCGCATAGCGTCGCGGACTGGGAAGGGATTTTCCGGCCACTGCTGGCGGATGACCGGGATCAATATATTTATCTGCAAGTCACCCGCGGCTATGCGCCGAAACGCGATCACGGCTTTCCCGAGCAAATCGTACCGACGATATTTGCGATGAGTGCGGAAATCAAGCCTTTCGCCGGCCGGGTCGACGGCATCAAGGCGATCACGCTGGACGACACCCGTTGGCAGCTCTGCAACATCAAAGCCATCACTTTGCTGGGCAACATTCTGCTCAGACAGGAAGCGCTGGATCAAGGCTGCGCGGAAGCGATACTGGTACGCAACGGTTACGTCGTCGAAGGCGCGGCCAGCAATCTGTTTGCAGTGCTGGACGGCGAACTGATCACACCGCCAAAAAGCCATGAAATCCTGCCCGGCATTACCCGCGACGTGATTCTGGAACTGGCGGCCGCGCATAATATCCCGTATCAGGAAGACATCATCGCACTGGAAGCGCTGCACAACGCCAGCGAAATTTGGGTTGCCAGTTCCACCCGCGAGATCGTGCCGGTTATCGAACTGGACGGCCAGCAAGTCGGCGACGGCAAGCCCGGCCCCATCTGGAATCGCATGGACGACTTACTGCAAGCTTACAAAACATCACTGTCATGAGCGAAACCGAAAGTTTACTGGAATTTCCCTGCCAGTTCCCTATCAAGGTGATGGGCAAACATCGTGACGATTTCGACGCTATCGTCGTCGAGATCGTCCGCCGCCATGTACCGGACATCCTGGAAGGCGCGGTCACCACCCGGCCCAGCAAAGGCGGTAATTATCTGGCGGTGACGGTAATGATCGAAGCCCATAGCCGCGAGCAACTGGACGCGATCTACATGGGGTTGACGGCCTGCCCCGATGTGCTGATGGCCCTATAAAACGGACTGATGCCAAGTAAGGCGGCGACCGTCCTGCGTAATTTGGGGCGACAAGACTATCTCGGCGTCTGGCAAGCCATGCAGCAGTTCACCGCGGAACGCGATGGTGACACGTCAGATCAAATCTGGATCGTCGAGCATCCGCCGGTTTACACCCTGGGTTTAAACGGCAAGCGCGAACATTTACTAAAAGCCAACGCTATCGAAATCGTCGAAAGTGATCGCGGCGGCCAAGTGACCTATCACGGCCCTGGCCAGTTGGTCATTTACCTGCTGGCCGACTTACGCCGACTCAACAAAGGGCCACGGCAGATGGTCACCATTCTGGAAAACGCGGTGATCGATACCCTGCGGCAATACGGTATCTCCGCCCAGGCACAACCCAAGGCACCAGGCGTCTACGTCAACGAGCGCAAAATAGCCTCGTTGGGACTGCGTATCAAACACGGTTGCTGTTACCATGGCCTTAGCGTCAATAACGATATGGATTTGGCGCCGTTTGCAGACATCAATCCCTGCGGATACGCCGGCTTGCAAGTGACGCAATTGGCCGATTTAGGCGTTAAAATAAGCACTCAGGAACTAGCCGTGCCGGTTGTGCATCAATTGCTGCAAGCGATAGAAATGTAAGACAAACAAACTCAACAAGCCTCGCCAATAATGCCAGGCTTGCGGAGACTCAAAAACGAACTTAAGTGCCCGGTGGCAATATGACCCTCAACGCCCCATCCCGCTCCACACCAGAAACTCATCAACGCAATGCCGACAAGTTGTCGCGGATTCCGGTGAAGGTGGAAAAGCCCGAGCAAATCTTGCGCAAACCGGACTGGATCCGCATCAAATTACCAACCGGCGACCAAGTCAACCGCATCAAGCAATCCCTGCGCGAGAACCGCCTGCATACCGTCTGCGAAGAGGCCGCCTGCCCCAACTTGAGCGAATGTTTCAGCCACGGCACCGCCACTTTCATGATCATGGGCGATTTATGCACGCGCCGCTGCCCGTTCTGCGATGTCGCCCACGGCAAACCGCAGCCTTTGGATGCGGAAGAACCGGCCAATCTGGCCGCGACCATCGCCGCGATGGCTTTGAAATACGTAGTCATCACCTCGGTAAACCGCGACGATTTGCGCGACGGCGGCGCCAGCCATTTCGCCGCCTGTATCACGGCAGTGCGCAGCCAATCGCCCAGTACCACCATCGAGGTGCTGGTACCAGATTTTCGCGGCCGGATGGATACAGCGCTGGACATCCTGCAACAACAGCCCTGCGACGTGTTCAATCACAATCTGGAAACCGTGCCGCGCCTGTATCTGCAAGCGCGCCCCGGGGCGGATTACCACATTTCCCTAAAACTATTGCAACAACACGGTCAGCGCTTACCCAATGTGCCGACTAAATCCGGCTTGATGCTAGGCATAGGCGAAACCGAAGCAGAAGTGGTCGAGGTGATGAAAGATTTGCTGGCCCACGGCGTCAGCATGTTGACCCTAGGCCAGTATTTACAGCCCAGCAAAGACCATCTGGCGGTGCAGGAATACATCCATCCCGACCAATTCCAGAGCTATGCAGAAATTGCCCGCGAACTGGGCTTTCAACAAGTCGCCAGCGCACCCTTGGTAAGATCTTCTTATCATGCGGATTTACAGGCGGCGGGCGTTGGTAAATAGCTCTACTACCGCCAACGAAGCACCGTAGAGACGCAAAATCTTGCGTCTCTACGAATAAGCGGTAAAACTACTAATTTTAAAGACCAATACCTCACCGAAAGCCTATGAATTCATACAGAACCTTTACTTTGGCAACTACTGTCGTTCTGGGAACAGCGCTAATCAGTGGCTGCTCGTTTTCCACTAGCTCCGAGAGCTCGTCCGACAGCGTAGGTAGCTTGTCCGACAGTTCCGGCGGCATCTTCAAAAGCGCATCCAGCCCTTTTACCTCCAGCTCCGACTCGTCGCGTAACAAGCGCGATAAATACGAAACCGATGTGGCCGACTATACCGCTACCTTCGTGGTATCTAGCAGCGGTACTCTGGACAGTTTTCGCGGACATCTTAGCGAACTGGCCGAAAGTCATGAGATCACCAACTGGGAAACCGACCGGAATACTTACGTAGGCATCGGCCGCGGACTTGCTAAAGCCAAGCTCGGCAAACCGCAAATTTCGGCGTTTACCGAAAGTTTGAGCGATAACGAGCCCTGGAAGAAACAGGCTATTGAAGAAGGTTTGAAAAAATAATCCCGCAGTCCGTCGCCCACTTGGTCATGCCAGTTGCTGGCTTGAAATTCGCAAAGTGGGCGCTGACGCTGGGCTATTGTCTTTGGGTAGCCGTTGCCGAAGCAGACCAAAGTCATCATTTCGAATTCCTGTACATAGACGCCAACGAAGGCAGCGCCAGCGGCGGCCATGCCGCCATTAAATTCGACCGGCAAGTCTTCCATTTTCAGCACGTCGAACCTGGCCTGCTGCGTTTGTATCGCAACGATGCGGCCGCCTTTGAGTTTGCCTACGGCTTTCAGGAGAACCGTAACATATACGGTCACCGCATCGAAGTTTCAGAGGATTTTTTTCAAGCACTACGGGATACATTTAGTCGCCGCCTGCTCATTCAAAATCAGCAATTATCACTATTACAAGCTCTGCACGACGATCAAGCGCTGGTTTCAGGCTTGCAACATCTTGGCTCCGCGCCGCCTCTACCGATAAAAGGATTGGGTTATTTTTTGACGCAATACCGGGCGACTGAAGCGCTCCCTATCGAGGCTGGCAACAGCAGCCAAGCACTACAACAATTGCACGAGGCAATCGTTAACGAGTATGGCGAAGATTTTTTGGTGGCCAAACGCCAACAAGCTTGGCAAACCCTGCAAGCCCTGAAACCGGAGGTGGCGGTTAACCCCACGGTTAACGAACCCTCAGATACTCGCTTTACCGCCACGAACAGTTCGTTTGCCGAACGCTACCACAATCAGTTGCTGAATCTGGCCGCGCTGGATGTACTGCAAGCGAGGCTATCGCCGCGTAGCGAAAGTTTGTTACAAATTCCGGAGACGGCATTCAGACTCAACCCAACGCAACGTGCCAAGCTGCAAGATTTTCGGCAACGTTTGTTTGCCGATTTAATTAGACTGATGCAGAGCCAACGCAGCGACTGGGGTTATCCGCTGCTGGTGGGTATGGCCCGTTTACATGCGTTGGACCATGCCATCGCCTCAGGCTATCTAAGCGTGCTGGACCGCAGCCGCGCGGAAAATGACGACCCGCAAGCCACTATTATCGATGAAGACAACTTGCCGGCAGCGCTGCAATACAGTCAAGAGTTGTTTGCAGCGACGTCCAAACAACTGGACAGCCCCATAGCATTGGATGAAGTTGCTTACTCGGAACTTGAGCTAAGCGCGACAGCGCTAATGCAATTGCATAAGCCGCGCGATGACCAGCAGTCTTTGAAGCTGTTGCCATTGACAACCACGCCGTCGCGACCGGCAGCGGCGGAATTGATTGGTTTACCGCTGCCAATAAACGAACTGGCGTATGCCCAAAACAGCGTCGCGCAGCAAATCGAAACATATCAAAACCAATTGCAATCCTTGTATGGCTATAACCTGCTTAACCGTAATTGCGTCACGGAAATATTTCGGCTCATCAACCAGACGATTTCTGACATGTCGGCTACAGCCGAGGAAAGTAAAAGCCAGGCGTCGCAGCGACTGCTGGGCGGTTACGTTGACGAAGACGACTTGAATATGATTCCGTTTGTCGCCTATGACCAGATAGGAAACGCATATCGACTCAGCACCAGCTTCCAGCGCCGGCCCTACAGAGAACGGCAGCGTCAACTGCGTTACCGGCAGATGCCGCAATGGCAGGTGGATTTACAGGAATCCAATACCCTAAGTTCGAGGATTTATAAATGGAACGGGGACGACGCGGCGTTTTTATTCTTCACTCAAGATCAGCTATGGCCTCGGCCATTGCAGGGCGGCTTGAATCTGGCGATAGCCGGCAGCCAGGGCCTATACGGCTTGTTCAGCTGGCCTTGGGATGACGGGGACAATTTACGCAAAGGCTTGAAAGGCATTATCGTCAGCCTGCCGGAACTGCTGTTCTTTAACATCCGTAAAGGCTCGTTTCCTGGATTGCTGCCGGAGGCAAGCATATATCAGCCTGAGGCTTTTTAACGGGACTACCTGGCGGGTATCGACATAGCCAATCTAACTCTCAGCGGGACGGGGCGAATAATTCGTTGGCGTTTTACCGGACTGCTCTCAGACCTTAGGCAGTTCGGCGTAAAATTTTCGGGCATCAGGCGCGAACGTCAATAAATCTGCCTTTACCACCTTCGGTACTTTGATCGGCTTCTTTAACAACCGTTTGGGCTTGCTGGAACGCTTGCGTGGGGCTGTTTGACTGGGCCTTTTTGACTGTTGGAACATTTGCCCCGGCAGCACTATGAATTTGGGACGCACCTGAATTAATTGACATATATGACATTGGCTACTCTTTTTCACGGATTTAATTGCTACAACTCTACTCGAGAGCGGCCAATTTTATTCTAAGCCCCCTGTACGAGTTGCATGCTGCCTCGCAGTTTCCGAGATAAGTTTTATAACAGGTTCGCAGCATAGCCTGGGCAACTGACCCGAATCGTCCGGCGTCCCGCATTGATCCGTTCTCGTGATGGTTTTGGCAGAGAGTTGGCTGGGAAATCATCAGCCGGTATTCCGCTTATCGACCCGTCCTATTGATTACTGTCATTGCGTTCGGACCAAATTTTTTGAAGCCTGACCTAGACTGCCCTATGACAGGCTCTTTGCAAGCTGTAACAATATTGCGGGTTAAGCGTTGTAGCATCGATCAACGCTTTATGACCGGACCCGCTGGCGCCGCGTTTTGCGGCGCAAAAGGCGGTGGAGTCGGTGTCGTGGTTGCGGCTGGGGTGGCAAAATCGAAGGTAGCGATACAGTTGACACCGCCGATTAGTTCGTCGCTGGGGTTGGGTAAGGTCATGCGCACCGTAAAGCTACCGCTGGCCGGATCGATCAATTGGTCAACTTTGGTGACCGTGGCTTTCACGACTTTTTTGACCGGCAGTTCAGGGCGTACGTCCACTTCCATACCCGGTTGAATCAGGCCAAAGTATTCAGTCGGCGCGATCAACTCAACCCGCAAAGGATTCACTTGCGCCAGTTTCATAATCGCGCGATCACTGACCGACTCGCCGGGCATGGCATAGCGGTCGATGACGATGCCGTCTATCGGACTTTTGATGGTTTTAACCTCCAGTTGTGCCTCGGCCATTTCCAATGCCAGCATCGCCGATTTTTTGCGTTCCTCTGCCTTTTTCAACTCGATTCCGGCTAACACCACTTCGGTTTCGACTTTGTCTTTCTCGATTTGAGAAATAACACTGGTCGTGGCTAAGCTGCGATAGCGGGCTCGGTTGCGCGTGGCGTACTCCAATTTCACTTTCTGATTGCGTACCTCGCTATTGGTCTCGGCATCGGCCTTGGCCTGGTTGAACTTAGCCCATTCCACCGAGGCTTCCAATTGGGCAAGCGGCTGGCCTTTGGCGACGTGATCGCCCTTATCGACCAACAGCGCTTCGACGGTACCGGCAACCGGACTGCTTAGCTCGACGTACATTTCCGGCTTGACCATGCAATCCAGATTGGCGGCAAGCACGGTGCCGCTGAACAGGCCAGGGCCGAGTAGTGCGCGAAAAAAATGGTGGCGTATGGACATGTAAAAGTTACTAATGGATTAATTTGACTCGATTTGAAACGGTCTGATTTTTAACAAAATAGTAAATTCAAGGCCACAGCGTTTATTCAAACTTGCCGGAAAACGCCAAAATACGCGACAAATGCTTGTCCTGTTTGCTTAATTGCCTTCTGATGTTGCGCTGTTGCCGCTCTTTGTAAGTTTGCGGCAAGCGTAATATCAGTTTTCCCAACAGCGCCGGCAAAGCTTGCTGATCTTTAGCCAGACCGGCCAGAGCCTTGAGGATAGCAGACGAATAAAACTCCCGCAGCGCTACATCCTCTAGCGACAGTATCGCTTCGCAGCTACCCGGATCGCCTTGCCGGGCGCAACGGCCGTATAGTTGCCGATCTATGCGCCGAGACTCGTTACAGTTCAACGCGATCACATGCAAACCGCCCAGCTCCGCCACGCCCAAGCCCAATGCAATATCGGTGCCGCGGCCTGCCATATTGGTCGCCACGGTAACGGCATTTAGCTGGCCGGCATGGGCAATAATTTCCGCTTCGTGTTGATCTTGCTCGGCATTTAATACCCAGTGAGGAACGCCGGCCTGCTCCAACCATACGCTGACCTCCAGCGATTCAGCGACCGAACCGGTACCAATCAATACCGGCTGGCCTAGTGAGTGCAACTCGCTGACCCGTTGTAGAAACACGCGTTGCTTGGCTACCTGCGTGGCATAAATCCGCTCACTGAGCAAAATCCGTTTCGACACTCTATGAGTCGGCACTTTTATGCTATGCAAACCATAAACGCGCTGCATTTCCGTTGCTACTTCCCGCACCGTGCCCGAGGTACCGGCCAGTTTGAGATAGCGACTGAAAAAGCGCTGATAACTGATCCTTGCCAGAGGTTCGCGTTGTTCGGAAATCAAGCAACCTTCCTTCGCTTCTATCATTTGCTGCAAGCCTTGTTCCCAGGAGCGATCTTCCATCACCCGGCCGGTAAACTCATCGATGATTTGGACCTTGTTGTCTTTCAGGATGTATTGTTTGTTGCGCTTGAAGCAATACTCGGCGATTAGCGCCTGCTTGACCATAGCCTCCCGCCAGCGCTTGTTTTTCCAACTCGGCCCCAAGCCGATAATCATATCCGCAATAGTATTTTCGCCTTGCGGCGTCAGTTCAACGTCGCGAGTTTTGGCGTCCATGACAAAGTCGTCGTTGATGAACAACGATGAGGCCAGATACAAAGCATCACCATAGGTTTCCGGAGACTCCTGATTCGGCCGGGTCTGGGTGATGATCAGCGGTGTTTTGGCTTCATCGATCAGCACGCTATCGGCTTCGTCGATAATGGCAAAGCATAGGCCGCGCATGATCAGAGCGTTGCTATGCGGCTGCTTGATTTGCCGTTGAATCTGCTTGAATTGAAATTTCAACAAGCCCACATCTTCACCCATTTCAATGCGGTCGCGCAGATAATCAAAGGCAATTTGTTTATTCGTCGTGTGTACGATGGGTTGTTGATACAGTTTTCGGCGCAGCTCAAGATCCATGCCGTCAACCACCGCGCCGGATTTCAAGCCCAGGCGCAGATAAAGCGGTTTCAGAATCTCCGCATCGCGCGCCGCCAAGTAATCGTTGGCCGTAATCACATGCACCGGGATGCCCGCCAAGGCGGCGGTGCAGGCCGGCAACGTCGCCGTCAGCGTCTTGCCTTCGCCGGTTTCCATCTCCGCCAGCATGCCGTTGATCATTAACCAGCCGCCAAACAATTGCACATCAAAATGCCGTTTATTCAGAGTCCGACCGGCGGTTTCGCGAATCAGCGCGAAGGCGCTGATCATCAGCTCTTCGGTCAGACCATACCTGTATAGATTTTCCCGCAGCTCCAGAATAGCGATGGTCAACTGTTGCTCGTTGTAGTTGCTTAACGGGGCAGCAATTTTTTCAACTCGACTGACGATATAAGGCTGGCTGAACCGCTGGTGGTGCAGGCGTTTGTGGATTTTGTCGAAAAATGCCGCCGCGCCTTGTTCGAAATCGCTTAGCCGACTTTCCGGTTTTTGCGGGTAGCTACCAAAGCGCACCCCAGGACGCAGCAAAAGCTCAGACATTGAACTGCCTCAAAAACACCTGGCGTACCCGGCGGTACAGCTGAGTCATAATCGATTCGCCGCCATGGTTGATCCGAACATAGGCGCGCATGCCTATCGGTAGATTTTTCGGCGGCGAGAAGTCCAGATCGACCAAAAAGATTTTTTGCAGGGTTTGCATGTCTTTTTCGTTTTCCGTATTCACGCGGATCTTGCCGCCGCCGGTGGTCGCCAGGGCCGGGCTGGGCAGCGTATTGGTCGCTTCCGGCGCCAGCCTGATAATGTGGGCCGGGTAGTCCCGATACGGATCACTCACCAGGCGCACATTGATTTCCGGGCTGCCTTGCCGTAGCAGGCCAATATTGTCTTGGGTTACCACCATACGGATCGTCGGCGGTTGTTGGTCCATTATGTAGCCGATCAATTCGCCTTGGCGCAAATAGTTGCCGGTCAGGTCGTCGGCATCCGGCAATAAAACATAGCCGGATTTGGCAGCGCTAATCGTCATCGCAGCAGCTTTTTTGTGCAAATGATCCAGTTCGGATTCGGCGACATGTAGCGATTCTTTCAAAATTTCCGCCTTCACCAAATCCGACTCTTTTTCCGCCCGATATTGGCTTTGTAATTCGGCAACTTTGGCGCGGGCGATCTTGGCTTTGGTTTCTAAGGCATCGTCATGCATAGTCAGCAAGACATCGCCCTGATTCACAAACTGATTGGATTTAACCAACAGTTCGCCGATAAAACCCTCTTGCTCCACCTTGATCTGTGCTTCATCGGGTAGCCAGACCACGCCTTCGGCCAGGGTGTAATGCGGAATCGGCAAGACGCCGATCAGCAAAATAAAAAACAACGCCCCCCCTGCCGTAGTCAGCAGCGCCTTGTCTCTTTTCCGACCCAGGCTGGGGCTGGTGAACACAAAACGGATTGCCTTGTACAGCGGTAACACTATCTGCAACGACACCATCAACAAGGCGACGACGACACCCAAGGAGAAAAATTTTTCGGTCAGATAAACACAGACGAACCACAACATCATCAGCCGGTAAATCAGCGATGCCAAACTATAGATGACAAACCAAGCCGTTTCGCCCGGCGCGGAGGCCGGAGACACCGCCTGTTTCAAGTCAAACAAATACCGTTGGGCGAAATAGCCCCAGATTTGGCTTGAGCGCTGGTACAAATTAGGGATACTGAGCGCATCGGCCAGAATGTAATAGCCGTCGTACTTCAATAGCGGGTTGCCGTTAAAAAACAGCGACGACACGCCACCGGTCAGCAGGATGTCGAAACCAATATCCTGGACAAAGCCCGTCTCGGTGCTCAAAAACAAGAATAAACCGAGCGCGGCCAGAAAGCCTTCCACCAAAATGCCGGCGGCGCTGATCAATATCCGGTCGTATTTGTTACGCAGATGGTTGGCGGCTGAGACATTGACGTAAGGCACCGGTATAAACAATAAAAAATTGACGCCCATTTCATGCACTTCGCCGCCTTTCACCTTCATCGCAAAGCCATGTCCCAATTCATGCAGGATTTTGATCAGCGGATACAGCAGGAACAGGATTAAAAAGTTGTAGGGTGCCAAAGCATTCAATTCGAAATGATGGCTGATTTCCTGCCAATTCGCTCCGGCTTGCAGCAAAGCGATCGCGACGACCAGCAGCCAGACCACGCCGAATTTAACGCTGTACAAACCAGCCACTTTGGACACATGTTTGCCGAGAAACTCGTCCGGATCCCACAGCGGTAATTTCAACGACAGTGGGTTCAACAGCCGCTGATTACTTTTCGCACTGTTCCGTCGGGCTTGACGCTCGAACAATTCTTCGGTGTTGACCAAGGCGTCAGTTTGGATCAAATCGGCCTGATGCAATTGTCCCAGCAGCTGAATGAGGTCTTGTTGGCTGGGCGCGTAGTCACCCAGTTGCCGATTCAGGGTGTCGGCAATCTCTTGCACCGTTAACTTACCGTCCAGTAACCCGATAAACTGATAGGCCAGGCTGTTAAAGCGCTGGTGGCGGGCAGTATTGGGGTCTTCCAGAATGTACCAAATCAGGCCGCGATACTCGTGGCGATGGATCTCGATATGGCTGTGTAGCCTGGGCTTGAGTTTGGCGACTCGGTACCAATGCGGACTGAAAAGTTCATTAGCCATGACGCAGCCTCAGCCCCCGTTTCACCAAGACCAAATCCACAAACGCAACCAAGCCAGCATCTCGTGGCTCCATATCCACAGCAAACTGGCCCGACCGGCCGCGATTTTGCCTATGCCTTCCATGCCTGGTCTTAGTAGTTCAGGCGCGTTTTCCAGACTGGCTTCGACGCGGAAGATATTTTTGCCGCTATCGGTTTTGGCGACTGCGGTAATCTTTTGCACCTGTAGCGGGAAGGTCTGGCTGGGCATGCTGGCCAGCACCAACTCGCCTTTTTGGCCTTCCCGCACATAGGAAATCAAACTTTCATCCACTTTCAAAATGATACGGTAGCCCTCCAACGGGGCGATTTTGAACAGGATTTCGCCGCGTTCGACCGGTGAGCCGAGTTTCTGACTCAAATCGCCCTCGATAACCACGCCATCGAAGGGCGCCGCTAAATTGATTTTTTGCAACTGCTGGCGCGTCAGCTCCATTTCCGCGTCGGCCTGATCGATTTGCGCGCTGATGACCCGGACTTTAACCAGATCGCCGCCGGACAGGGCTTCGCGGTATTCGCGGCGGAATTTTTGCAGTTGCCCATCCAGTTTGTTTAGTTCCAATTGCAGTTCCGCGTCGTCCAGACTAGCCATCACGTCACCCTGACGCACCGTATCCCCGGCACGCGCCGAGGCCGACTGCAAAAAACCGGCTATCGGCGCAGCCACCACCCGCTGAATTTTGCCTTCCAACACCGCATCTGCCGTCAGGCGGAAATCACCGCGCAACAGGGCGGAAATCGACAAAAACAACACCAAACCCAGGGCCGTCAACTTCATTTTGAAGTGCTTGACGCCCATCAGTTCGGCTAGCCGTCGTTTAAGCTTGATGCCGATTTTTATCGTCAATGCTTGTTCGTCGAGTTTTTTTAAGGCCAGATAGGGCGAGAGCAGTGCCAAGGCTTGTTGGCAAAGTAGAACGGCTTCCTTATCAAACGACTGTTCTTCGCCGCGCAGCAGGGTAACCGCGCCAATAAACTCACCGCCATGCAGCATAGGTATGGTCAGCAATGAACCATAGCCGTACTTGCGGACAATTTCCTGATGGGCGCGCTGAATGGCGACCGACTTGAGATCGGGAACAACCACGACACTATCCTGTTCGATGGCTTCGTCCATGGCATCGGCGATTTTTTGCAACAGATTGGCCTGCTGATCGAATTGCGCGTTGTTGGAAATCGCC
Organism: Methylomonas sp. 2F7; assembly: GCF_057126975.1. Lineage (NCBI taxonomy): Bacteria > Pseudomonadati > Pseudomonadota > Gammaproteobacteria > Methylococcales > Methylococcaceae > Methylomonas > Methylomonas sp. 2F7. The sequence goes on along the minus strand of NZ_CP195203.1, from coordinate 740,487 downwards.
ACTACCGTGCTGTAGTTGTCCTTGAATTCGCCTATGGCGACCCGATCGCAATTCAACATGCGCGTCAATTCGGTACCGAGGCTAATCAAAACCTCGCGGTAACTATTTTGCTCGAAACAAGCCGCCAGCAAACCCACTACGGAGCTGTAAAAATTGTCGTTCTGCTGCAAACGGCTTTGAGCCAAACGCCACCACTCCACGCTTTGCTCCAGCGTGGCAAAAACAGCCTCTCGCCGATCAGTAAGGGCATGCTCAAGTTTGAGCACAATCACGCCCAGTAGTACAGAACCGTCAAATACCGGGAGACCGAAGAAGTCGTAATGGCGTTGATCGGCCTGTACTACGTTGGGAACGCAACTTGGTTGATTTTTCTCCAGCACAAGTTTGCAAATAGCGGACAACTCGGCAGCATCGGCGATGTTCTCCGGCCATTTCGCCAACAGCCGCAGTGCTTTGCCATCCGTATCGCTCACCATCAATACCGCAGCCTGAGTTTGCGTCACAATCCGGCAGACAATGTCCAGCCACTGTTGGGCAAATCTAATGCTCATGGCAGAAAACCTCGTCCTGGCTGGCAGAATTCAAAACAATATTCTGCGGACACAACATCAAAAATATTTCATCGAGATGGGAGGCTATTTCTTGACTGACCAGGTCTTTCAAATTGCTGGGGATAGCCGCAAATTGTTGATGGCTATCCTTTAGACCGCTAAGCGCTTTATTAAATTGCTCCGGTTCGGCAAACACTTGCTGAGCCAAGTAAATCAGATAGGTTTCGTTGCGATAATGTGGATCGGTAGTTTCGGGATGCAGGTGGTGACCAATGATGTGCGAATACACCTCGGGTAAACGCCATAAGCGCATCAACTCCGAACCCAATTGGCAATAATCAAAACCAAACACCAGTCGTTCCTGCTCATCAATCGGCAAGCCCTCCTCCCGGCTTGCCATTAATGCGTTCAGCGCCTGTTCCGGGGCTTTCACAAACATCGCCGCGTGGCCGATTTCCAGTAACAGGCCCAATGCAAAAAAACGGTGTCCAGCGGGCAGTCCGGCCAGCTTAGCCAGAGTGCGGCAGGCAATGCCGCATTCGATGGCGTGCAACCAGAACTCTTTCAAGTCCAGAACCGCGCCGGGAATATTGCAAAACGTGCGCATGCACAGACTGCTCAACAGCAAATCATGCAACTGGATGGTGCCTATCAGGCTGATTGCATCGTAAAGATCGTCGGCTTTGCGATTAAAACCAAAGAAGTTGCTGTTGGCCATGCGGATTATGCGAATTGTCAGCATCGAATCGGTTTGCAGCACGGCGACATAATCGCGGATTCTGGCATCCGGCTTTTCCAGTAACCGCCTGATTTTCAGATACACCTCGGGCATCGAAATTTTTTCGGCCAAATCGCAAAGGAATTGTTGTTCGGCTTTCATGCTGGATCAGTTGAACATGAGCTTTTCCATCTCAGTCGCGGCTTTTAAAGCTTGTTCGACAGTGTCGTCCAACTGTTCGGGGTTGAGTTGCAAAATATCCCAAATGTCCCTGGATACGCTCTGCTCGATCGGGCTCATATGCCCGAATATAGATTTTTCGGCACAAGCCCGCACCAGATGCAGCAGAGCGGTTTCCCTGACCTGTTCCGGGGCAAGGTCAGGGGTGGGCTGATAATGCACAATATCTTGAAAATGCGCCGGTAAATGCCATTGCGCCATCAGCTTGGCACCGATCTCCCCGTAATGCATACCCAACAGTTTTTGTTCAGAGATGTGCAGCATTTCCTGGTTATTCCGGGAAAGTTCCATCGCGCGTTTCGCCAACTCAGGGTGCTTTGCGTAAAGCACCAGATGCCCTATCTCATATAACAAACCAATCACAAACAGGCGTTCGCTCTTGGGGATTTTTAGCTGGCTTGCCAACAACCGGGTCAACACCGCCGAGAACAAGCTGAACCGCCAAAAGGTTTTCAGCGGCATGATGTCATTGGGCAATTTTAACGAGGCAATCGCCGAGGTAGCCAGCACCAAGTCATGTAGCTGCCCTATGCCCAGCATGTTGACCGCCCGACTCAAGCTGTCGATTTTGCCTGGAAAACCAAAAAAAGCACTGTTGGCAACTCTTAACACGGCGACGGTTAAGTTGGGATCGCTGGCCACAACTTCGACAAAGTGCTCGATATCCGAATGGGGATCGTCGATCAAATTTCTAACTTTCTGATATACCTCGGGCAAGGAAACCAAACCTTTGATTTCTTGCAAGGTGTGTTCGATCAAATCTGCTTGCGAATTGATCTTGACAGGATCAAGCAAGGGCGTCCCTCCAAATTAGACAGTGTTTAAATCAAGCGGAAGTATAGAACGGAAACCGGAGCTGTAGTAGGGAAACTACCGGTATTCCGTTCGGGCTGAGGTCGTCGAAACCCAAGCTGGTTTACTCTTCGAGGGGTGATGGTATTTAAGGGCGGGGCTAATAAAAGCCACAAGCTCTCCATTTTTTCCATACACCCTCCGACACTTAACCACTGCACATTTTGAGTACGCTTATCTGTGTTCTATTGCGGATTATTTGTTGCAATCACAGAATAATTAAAGCGAAGTCGCTAAACTCTAGCAACATCTATGGCATCCGGTGCCAACGGCGTTCCATGCACATCGGTCAAACTGCAAATTTCAACGCCAATGAATTCAAAGTCACATCTCAAGCACTACCACTCCAAACCGATTCTGGAAGAGTTGGAATCTCGACAGCTGTTCTCCGGCGGCATCGAGGGGCTTTTGACCGAACAACTCATGGACCCCAATGCGACCTACGCCAACGCGACACCGCCCGCCGACACCCAACAGCCCCCCACGCAAACCAGCGCCAGCGAGACCAGCCGCAATGAAATCGTGTTTGTCGATACCCGCGTCCTGGGCTACGAATCGCTATTAAACGACATCAAAAGCAGCGACGTTTCAGACCGCAATCTGGAAATCATTACGCTGGACAGCAGCACTAACGGCATTCAACAAATCACACAGATTCTGGCCGAGCGCGACAATCTGGACGCGGTGCACATTATCTCGCACGGCAGCGACGGCAGCCTGGATTTAGGCAATAGCCAGCTCAACTTCGACACCTTGATTCAAAACCAGACCGACATCAGCGCCTGGGGGGATTCCTTCAACGCCAACGGCGATATTCTGCTTTACGGCTGCAATGTCGCTGAAACGCAGTTCGGCCAGAGTTTTGTCGAGTACCTGTCCGGCATCACCAATACCGAAGTCGCGGCGTCGGAAGATACCACCGGTAGTGCCGATTTGGGTGGCGACTGGTTACTCGAATACCAAAGCGGCGACGTCGAAACCGAAATTGTAGTCAGCGCGGCGGGTCAAAGCGAATGGACTGGCTTGATGGCGGTTACTGCCAATGGCACAGTGACATCTACGGATAGTACCAGCACCAGCCAGCTGACATGGTCGCATAAGGTGAATGCCGGCGTCGACCGGGTACTATTCGTCGAGATTGCCATTGATGACGGCAACGCTGGGGTCAACAGCGTTAAATACGGTGCCGCCGATCTCACCCGCGTCGGACGCACAGCAGCCAATCACGCCGTCGAAATCTGGGCTTTGGTCAACCCCACAGAAGGAACCGATAACGTCGTTATATCATTTACCGGAAATACAGAAGCCGCTGCGGGTGCATCGACCTTTAACGGTGTTAACCAATCGACGCCCTACGGTACTTACGCTGGCAACACCGGCACCACCGGTTTGTTGGGAGGATCAGGCACGGTGAATGTCGCCAGTGCGACTGGCGATTTGGTTATCGACGTGCAGTATTGGAAAGCTATTTCAGCTGATACAACGGGTACCGGGCAAACTTCGCAATGGACCAGCTCTTCCCTATTGTCTACGGCAAAGACTGGCTCTTCCGTGGCGGAAGGCGCGAGCTCAGTAACGATGAGCGGTTCAGCGTTACTTGCTGCCGATTGGTCGATAGGTGCGGTATCTGTCAAAGCAAGTATAAACATCGCGCCTGTGAATACAGTACCCGCAGCACAAACGACGAATGAGGACACCGCCAAAGTGTTCTCATCGGCCAATGGCAATGCGATTACGATAGCCGACGCCGATGCCGGCGGCGCAAACAATGAAATCACCCTGACGGTCACCAATGGCACGCTGACCTTGGCCGGCACCACCGGCTTGACCTTTTTGGCCGGCGACGGCACCGCAGATAGCACGATGACGCTTCGTGGCTCGGCCAGCGCCATCAACACCGCACTCAATGGCTTAAGCTTCACGCCCACTGCCGAATACATCGGCGGCGCGACACTGACATTGACTACCAAAGACTCGATAATGTTGAGTTTGGATATCGATACCGGTCTGTTGGGCCGTTATGCTTTCGAGAACACCGGCACACTGGGTACCGATAGCAGTCCGGCGGCGGGTTACGCGGGCTCGGTCATCAACGGCATAGCGGTCAGTGACGCTACCCGCGGCAATGCGCTGAGTTTGGCTGGTGACGGTTATGTACAAACTACCGGGCTTTATGGCCAGCCATCCAGTGTAACCCTGGCGGCCTGGGTAAACTTGACGTCCGCCGACACTGGGGGCGCGGAAGTAATTTCGCTGGGTGACAACGTGGTACTCCGCCTAGATGCTGGCGGCAAAATCAAAGGCAGTTATGTCGACAGCGGGACTTTCAGATTTACCGAGACGGCTACGACATTGGCCGGAACCGGCTGGCACCACGTTGCATACACCATCGACAGCGCAGCTCATACCCAAACGGTTTATATCGACGGCATTGCCGTGGCTTCTACCGCTTACACCACATCCATTGCTTACAGCCAGGGAAGCAATAGCTTTATCGGCAAACACGGTAACGGCGGCACTACTTACGACTTTAATGGCAAGATAGACGACGCGCGGGTTTACAATCGTGCACTGACTACAGCCGAAATTGCCACGCTTGCTAAGGATTTGACATTAACAGATACCGATACGGTGGCGATCACAGTCGCGGCAGTCAACGACGCACCCAACGATTTATACAGTATCAACGGTGTCGCGGAATCCGATCTGGTGGGCGTTTATGGCTTCAATAATCTTGCCAATCTCGGCCGAGATGATGCCGGCAACAGTGCCCCAATAACCTTTTACGGCAACCCTGGCCAAACCACCGGCCCCAATGGCTCCGGTGCGTTAGATCTGGCCGGCGGGACATCGGGCCAGTATGGTGATATTTCTGGGATCACAACTGGCGGCGCAATGACTTTTGCCGCTTCGGTCAAATTCGATAGCACCGGCGATTGGCAACGCGTGTTCGATTTCGGGCAAACCGATAGCACTGGAATTGGCAACGTCTATGTCGGTCGGGAATGGAACACCAACAACCTCACTTTCACGATCGAGAAAAATGGCGTGTACACCTATCGCGCCACCGCCGCCAATGCCATCACCAATGGCTCATGGTTGCATTTCGCCGCCACCGTAGATGCGACAGGCAATATGAACCTGTATGTCAATGGCAACTTGGCGGCTTCCACAACCGGCGTGGCGCTGGAGACAGGTATTCGCAGCAATAACTTCATCGGCAAATCGCATTGGGCTGGCGACGCGGCATTCGACGGTGCTATCGATAATTTTATTGTGGCCAACGGCGTGATGAGCGCTGCCAACGTGGCGGCACTGTATCAGCAAACCACTGGATTTACGGTCGCCGAGAACGCCGCTAACGGCACCGTAGTGGGCACCGTGGTGGGATTCGATATTGATGCCAGCGCCAATCCTACATACAGTCTAACCGATAGTGCCGGCGGACGCTTTGCCCTAGGAACCGACGGCACCATCAGCGTCGCCGATGGTAGCAGGCTGGATTTTGAAACCGCATCCAGTCATATCATTACCGTGAGGGTTACGGATGCGGGCGGTGCCACGTACGATGAAAACTTCACCATTCAACTGTTGAATGTCAACGAGGCACCGATCATTTCAGGCATCGAAGGTACTGCGCTGGCTTACACGGAGAACGGTCCCGCGACGGCGGTGACCTCAACTCTGGTGCTTTCGGACGTCGATAGCGCCAACCTGGCCGGTGCCACGGTGCAAATCTCCGGCAACTACGCCAGCGGGCAGGACGTGCTGGCATTCACTGACCAAAACGGCATCACCGGCAGTTGGAATGCAAGCACTGGCACACTGACCTTATCCGGATCGGCTACCGTCGCCCAATATCAAACCGCATTGCGTTCTGTTACCTATCAAAACACCAGCGATGCACCGTCCACCACCAGCCGTACCGTAAGTTTTAGTGTTACCGACGGCACGACGGCCAGCAACGTTACCACTCGGAGCATCTCGGTCACGGCAATCAATGACGCCCCAGTCAACAGTCTGCCCGCCAATGGCTATACGGCCATCAATACCAGCAAAACCTTCTCCAGCGCCAATGGCGATGCCCTACAAATTGCCGATGTCGATGCGGCCTCCAGCAGTGTGCAACTGACCTTAAGCATCAGTCACGGCAGCTTGTCGCTGGCCAGTACCACGGGCATGACCTTGGTCAGCGGCGCCAATGGTAGCGGCAGCATGACCTATTCCGGCACAGTGGCGGCAATCAATACCGCACTGAATAATGGTCTGACCTTTACCCCCGATAGCAATTACCGTGGCCTGGCTCAATTGACCATGACCACCAGCGATCAAGGTAACGCCGGTACAGGCGGTACTTTAACGGACACCGATACCCTGGATGTGCATGTCGGCGCCATTGTCGTCACCAACACCTCGGATACTATCAGCGCAGGTGCCAATACCAGTTCGATCAGCGCATTGATTGCCAGCGACGGCGGCGACGGCATCTCGTTGCGGGAGGCGATTGCCGCTGCCAACAATACCGCCGGCCCGAATTATATTTATTTCGGCATCAGCGGCACGTCGGTCCATACCATCAATCTGACCTCAGCGCTGACCATAACCAGCACAATTGTGCTGGACGCCACCAGCGACGATAGTTTTAGCGCCAATGGCAGTCGACCGGCCATTGTATTAAACGGCGCAGGGAACATACAAAATGGCATCCAACTCTACGGCGGCAGCGACGGCAGTACCATCCGCGGCCTGGTGATTCAAAATTTTGCCGGCACCGGCATTGAGATTTCCGGCAGTAACGGCAATACCGTCGCCGGCAACTGGATCGGTCTTAACGCCGCCGGTACCGGCGCGGCGGGTAACTCCGCAGGTATTGGTATTTGGAATTCGGCCAATAACATCATCGGCGGCAGCTCGGCGGCGGATCGCAACGTGATTTCCGGTAATACTGGTATCGGTATCGGCTTGAGTACCGACAACGGCTTGACCACCGGCAACCAAATCAAAGGCAACTACATTGGCACCGATGTAACCGGCGCCAATGCCGTGGGCAATGCCAATCAGGGGATCTGGGTCAATGCCGCCGGTAACAGCATCGGAGGAACGATGGCTGGCGAAGGCAATGTCATCAGCGGTACCACCAACTGGGTGGGCATTCAATTGGAAGCACCCGCCAGCAACACGCTGGTTGCTGGCAACCTGATCGGTCTCAATGCCGCCGGTACCGCAGCAATAGCCAATGCCGCCGGCGGTATTTACGTGCAGTCGGCCAACAACACCATCGGCGGCACAACCGCCGCCGCACGTAACGTCATTTCCGGTAACAACGGCTCTGGCATTACGCTGACCGGTAGCTCAGCTACCGATAACGTCATCACCGGCAACTACATCGGTACCGACATTTCCGGTACTGTTGACTTGGGCAATGCCAATTCCGGTATTACCATCGAGTCAGCCGGCAATACCATTGGCGGCACGGCAATCGGTGCCGGCAACCTGATCTCAGGTAATAATTACTCCGGTATTTTTATCAATGGCGAAAGTGCCGACAATACGGTCGTCCAAGGTAATTATATCGGTACCGATATATCCGGCAATGCCGGCTTGGCAAACAGTTGGGACGGCATTTCAGTGATCGGCGGCGCCGACAACACCGTAATCGGCGGCACCACGGTGGCGGCACGCAACATCATTGCCGGCAATACGGAGGCAGGCGTCTACATCAGCGATAGCGGCACCACCGGTACTGTCGTTCAAGGCAACTACATAGGGGTTAGCACGGATGGTGTGACAGCGTTGGGGAACGGTATTCAAGGGGTTGCTATTGAAAATTCCGCCACCAGTAGCTTGATCGGCGGCACGGCGGCCGGTGCAGGCAATATCATCGCCAACAATGACGTGGGCATAACGGTTGTGGGTACTAGCTCCAGCAACGTCTTTTTAAGGAATAGCATTTACGGCAATACCCGACTTGGCATCGACCTGGGCGACGATGGCGCTACAGCCAACGACGCGGGCGATGTCGATAGCGGTCCCAATAGTCTGTTGAACACGCTGGTGTTAACACGGGCGGTCGTGAATGGCACCAATTTAACCTTGAGCGGCACCTATAACGGGGCCGCAAACAGCTATTACCGCATCGAAGTTTTTTCCGATGCCACGGCCAGCGGCGAGGGGCGGACCTATCTCAATGCGCTGAACATGGCAGTCGGCAGCTCAGGTACCGTCAATATTCAATTTAATTTCTCAGATGCCCGCCTAGCGACTGGCCAGTACCTTACCGTTACCGCTACCCGCACCGATTCCAGTTATTCGACGTTTTACGAAACCTCAGAATTTTCCAATGCCATTGTCGCGGAAACGCCGAACAGTGCGCCGGTCGGACAAGACCAAACGATTACGGTGACCGAGGATACCGCTTACATCTTTACCACCGCCGATTTTCCGTTCACCGATGTCGACGGTGACAATCTCAGCCAGGTTTGGATCGAATCACTGCCCGGCTCCGGCACACTGTATTTGAATGGCGTTGCCGTGCAGGCGTTGGACGCAATCAGTGCCGCGGACATTCAATCCGGAAAATTGACCTACACACCGGCTACCAATAGCACCGCAGCAACCAGCTTTTTATTCAGTATAGTGGACGACGGTAGTAGCTATGGCGGCGGACAAACCCTGGATAGCACGGCCAATACGCTGACCATCAACATTACCGCCGTTAATGATGCGCCGGTGTTCGCTAACCTGAATGGCGCGCCTACCTTTATCGAAAACGGTTCGGCGGTGGTCCTTGACGTCGACGTGACGCTTTTCGATGCCGAGTTGTCCGGTACTAACAATTTCAACGGTTCGACATTGACCCTGGCCCGCCACGGCGGCGCCAACACCGAGGACGCGTTGGCGTTCGACGGCATCACCGTCACGGTCAGTGGCGCCAACGTTTATGTCGGCGGCGTCCAGGTCGGTACCTACACCTTCACCGGCGGGCAGATGGACATAACCTTCGGCGCCAATGCGACCAATGACCGGGTCAACACCTTGATGCGCAACACCGTGTATTGGAACTGGAGCGACACGCCGCCGGCCAGCGTGCAGATCGACTGGACATTCAGTGATGTCAACGCTGGTGCCCAGGGCAGTGGCGGGGCACTGACCACCAGCGGTAGCACCACCATAAGCATTAATGGGGTGAATGATGCACCTGTTATCAATGTCGTTAGCGCTAGAACCACCGATGAAGATGTCGTGAAGCGTTTTTCGGCTTGGATTGGTAACGCCATCACAATCTCAGATGTGGATGCCGATTCCGCAAATCTGGAGATGACGATTTCCGCTATCAACGGCACGGTCACGTTAGGCGGGTTGGCCGGGTTGACATTTTCCGTTGGCGATGGCGCCGCGGATACCACAATGACGTTCCGTGGCACCCTAGCGGCGATTAACAACGCTTTGGATAACATAGATTACATGCCGGACCCCAACTATAACGGGCCAGGCGGTATGGAATTTACGCTGAATGATTTAGGCAATACCGGAACCGGCGGCGGTTTGGTAGCAACTGCGACTCAGGTCATCACAGTCAATCCGGTCAACAATGCGCCGACTGCGACGATTACCCCAGCCAGCTATAGCGCTACCGAACAAACCAGCCTAATCCTTGACGGCACCGGGCTGAATATCGCCGATGTCGATGCGGGCAGTTCCAGCGTGCAAGCGACCGTGTCGGTGGTATCCGGCACATTGACAGCCAGTGCGGGTACGACGGGGGTTACCGTTTCCGGCTCCGGCACCAGTTCCATCACGCTGACCGGCAGCCTCAGCCAAATCAACGATCTGCTGGCCGGTAATGCCAGCGGATCGCTGAGCTATATCATCAATTCCGATACGCCGCCCGCCACCGATACCTTAACCTTGAGCGTTAACGACCAAGGCAACACCGGTTCGGGCGGCGCGCTAACTGGCTTTGATGTCGCCACGATCAACATTACCGCCGTGAACGATGCGCCGGTCAATACCGTTTACGGTGATGGCACCAGCGTGCCGGAAGACTCGGTGATTCAAATGCTCGGCTCGGTCGTCATCTCCGATGTTGATAGCGGTTCGGGAACTGTTACCAGCACCTTGTCGGTAAACGCGGCAGCGGGTGTTTTTTCGGCAACATCAGCTAGCGGTGTCACGATCAGCGGTAGCGGCACCAACAGCTTGGTGCTCTCCGGCGATGTAGCGTCGATCAACGCCTATTTTGCGTCGGCGGCAACTGCGCCGGTGTTTACCGCCACTGCTGACTATAACGGCGCGGTTTCTTTCACTGTGGTGACTACGGACAATGGCAATTCCGGCTCCGGCGGCGCTTTGTCGGATAGCGACACTATCAGCGGCTCGATCTCGGCTGTCGCGGACATTGCAAATGACAGCGTGACAACGAATGAAGATACGCCGGTCACCTTCGACCCTCTGGCTAACGATACCTTTGAGAATTCAGGCCGGTATATTTCGGCTATCGACGGCAACAACATCAGTAGCGGTCAAACGGTCGCCATCACCGGCGGCAACGTCACGCTAAATGCCAACGGCACCTTGACCTTCACGCCCACAGCCAACAGTAACGGCGCCACCAGTTTTAGTTATAGCGTGACATCCGGCGGCGCCACCGAGACCGCAACCGTCTCGGTGACTGTCAATCCCGTCAACGATGCACCGGTGTTAAGTTTTGCCACCGGCAATGTCAGTTACCCGGAAAATGCCGGGGCCGTTATATTGGCGCCCAATGCGACGGTAACCGATGCCGACTTGACAAATTTTGACGGCGGCCAGATGGTGATTGAGTTTAGCGCTAATGGCCAAGCGGAAGATCGTCTGTCTATCCGCAACCAAGGTACGGCCAGTGGACAAATCGGCTTGTCGGGTAGCAATGTCACTTACTCCGGCGTCGTCATCGGCAGTTTCACCGGCGGTAGTGACGGCGCGACGCCTTTGGTCATCAGCTTTAACAGCAATGCCAGCGTGGCCGCTGTGCAGGCCTTGGGCCGTAACATTAGCTATCAGAATGTCTCGGACGCGCCCTCAAGCTTGGTGCGTACCTTGCAGGGATATGTGACTGATGGTGATGGCGGGACCAGCAATGTGGTGTCAGGCACGCTGAGTATCACCGCCAGCAACGACGCCCCAGTAATCAGCAGCGCCAACCTGACTTTGAACGAAGGCGAGACCGTCACCTTATCGGCCGCCAACTTCGGCGTGACCGACCCCGACAATGCCAGCTTTACCTACACAGTTAGCAGTGTGTCCGGCGGCTATTTCCAATTGACGTCGGCAGCAGGTACACCGATCACCAACTTTACGACCGCCCAGCTGAGCGCCGGCCAGGTGCAGTTTGTCGATGACGGGAATGAAGTCGCACCGAATTTTGATGTCACCGTCAGCGACGGTTCGGCCAGCTCTACCACAATGGCCGCCAGCATTGACTATAGTGCATCTAACGACACAACGAATACTTTGCGCGACATCATCACATATAACCAAAAAAATGGTTTAAATGATAAAAATCAGGGAGACAACGCTCAAACGAATATCTCAGCAAGTCACCACGTTCCGACCGATCAATTTGCGGTGGTTGTCGATTTGAACACCCCAATCGAGCAACTAACCCGACAACCAGGCCGAGATAATCAGGCAACAGGCAATCAATTTATCCTAGAACCCAGTGCATGGATTAACGATGGAAATAGCCCACGGTTATCCGGACTGATAGACACTAATAAAAATGAGCAACAACGCAGCAGCGAAAATAGCCGAAAATACCACTTCCAATCCAGAATTCCATCGGTCGATGAATACAGGATTGATAGCCGGACTGCTTTAAGTGAGCAAGAAGAAATGGAGTTTTGGAACAGATTGGAAAACATTCGCAAGCAAATGAGCGACCCTACGGTTGTGGCCGACGCCAATCCGGTAAACATTAAAATCATTCTGGGGACCAGCGCCGGCCTCACTGCCGGATTTGTCAGTTGGATCTTGCGGGCTGGGTCGCTAATGGCCAGCTTTATGTCCACGGTGCCGTTACTGAAACGCTTTGATCCATTGCCTATAATGAGGTCAGTCAAAAAATCAAGGCCGGCAAAAGACCATGAAGCTAATGAGCTTGACTCAGCATCCTCCCACTCTGAAGACACCCGGTGATGATCAGAAACGGTTTGCTTGAGTTTGGGTTTACTATTCCGGCATCGTAGCATTTAAGAGCATGGACACCCTAAAGAAGACGGTCGGACTTTTATTGCCGGCAATGCGCATCAGCCTGGCTTTAGCACTAATCAGTATCTGCTTGCTGTTTACGGCGGAAATGTTGGGATTCATGCCGGATAAATCCAAATTTATGCTGGAGTCGCGCAAACAAGTCAGCGAAGCGCTGGCCATTCAATTTTCCACCATCGCCCCCGATCAAGACCCACACCGCATTGAGCGAATGCTCAATGCCCTGATCAAAAGAAACCCGGAAATTCTTTCCGCCGGAATCCGCTTGCAAAACGACCAATTAATTTTTCAAGTCAACGATCACGTTAAGGAATGGGCCGATTACGATAGCCAAAAATCCACTTCCACCCATTTGGTGGTGCCTATTTTTCGGGACTCGGAAAAATGGGGCGATATTGAATTTAAATTCGCGCCAATAGCCGGAGAATCGGCTTCGGATTTTCTTGAACACCCCAGTTTTAAAATGGCGATATTCTTTTTGGTCGTCGGCTTTTTTATTTACCTGACGTTCATGCTCAGAACCTTGAAAGTACTCGACCCCAGCGCCGTGATTCCCGACCGGGTCAACGCGGCTTTCGATACGCTGGCCGAGGGTGTCATCATCGTTGATGAGTACGAGCAAATTGTGTTGGCCAATAATGCCTTTCTGAAAAAGATCGCCAGCCCCATGGCTGCTTTGCTGGGGAAAAAGGCCTCGCAATTAAAATGGAAAAGCGCCGACGATTCGACTACCGACACCTACCTGCCCTGGCAAACTGTTTTAAAAACCGGCAAAAGTTCGATTGGCGCGCATCTAAAATTGCTTAGCCCTGGCAACGGCACATTTAAATTCGTGATCAATGCATCGCCCATTCTTGGTGGCAACGATGCCGCTCAAGGGGTATTGATTACGCTGGATGACATTACCGAAATAGAAGAACGCAATACCAAATTGCAAACCATGGTCAGCAAGTTGGAGGAAAGTCAGGCTCAGGTTAAAGAGCAAAACAAGGAATTGCACTTTCTCGCAACTAGGGACTCTCTGACCGGCTGTTTAAATCGGCGGGCATTTAACGAACTGTTTGAAAAAGCGTTTGCCGATGCGCTGCAAAACAATTTGGAGCTATCCTGCATTATGGTCGACATCGACCACTTCAAACTGGTTAACGATAATTACGGCCATGCAACCGGTGACGTCATCATCAAATTGCTCGCCGAAATCTTAACCACCAACACCCGCAAAATTGATTTGGTTGGCCGCTATGGCGGCGAAGAGTTTTGCATCGTGCTGCCCGACTTAAGCGTTGACGAAGCCATTACGGTGGCCGAACGGATCCGCTTACGCATCAAATCGGAATCTGTCGCCCGTTACGAGAATGGACCATGGGTCACTGCCAGTTTAGGGGTCGCCAGCATCCTCGACCAACCGGAAGACCCGGGCGAACTCAATAATTTTGCCGATGAAGCCCTATATGTCGCTAAGGAATCAGGCCGCAACCGCGTCGTGCGCTGGCAACGGCAAAACGAATTTGCGGAAAAAGTTAAACCCGACGCACAGCCCGCCGCAAAAAATCCACCCGCAACGCAAACAGATGCAGATAGGGATGATAGCAAAGTGTCCAAATTGCAGCTAAGGGTTGATGAACTTGAACAAATAGCCTCGCAAATCTCGACGGAACTGGATTATTCCAAGCACTACGACAATCTTACCGGCTTGCCGAATCAGGTTTTATTTTACGACCGGGTCAATCAAGTCATTGAAAGAGGTCATCGATATAGCCATTTGGCGGCCATATTTGTGATCGATATCGGTATGTTCGGCATGATTAACGCAACCCTAGGCCGGGTGGTCGGCGACAAGGTTTTAAAAGAAATTGCCGACCGCTTGAACCTCACCTTCAGAAAAAGCGACGACATCTCGCGCTTGACGCTTTCCCGTATCGGCGGTGATGTATTCGCGGTGTTAATTCCGGAATTGTCGAATAAGGAAGCGGTTACCTGGATGGTTGAGCGTCTGATGGATGCTTTAGCCGATCCAATCGATATTGACCGCAACAGTATCTATATTACCGGCCACATCGGCATCAGTGTGTATCCGACCGATGCGAATTCGGTTGATGACCTGATCAACAATGCCATCACGGCCAAAACATTCTGTAAAAAAACATCATCTGAAACCGGCTTTCAGTTTTTTGACAACCAGATGCAGGCACTCTCCATCAAGCATCTGCACTTGGATAAAGAATTGCGCAGGGCCGTTCAGAACCAAGAGTGGGAATTGTTTTACCAACCCAAAATGGACATCGCCACCCAAGCTATCGTGGGAGTAGAAGCCTTGATTCGGTGGCGGCATCCCAGCAAAGGACTACTTGCACCTTTTGAATTTATCGACTTTGCCGAACAACGAGGCATAATTGTTGCTATTGGCGAATGGGTAATCAGAACGGCCTGCCAGCAACTCAAACAGTGGGAGGAGATGGGCTTTATGAATCGCAAAATTGCCGTCAACTTATCCGCGGTACAATTGAGACAAGAGGGTTTTGTTGAAAAAGTCCTGGCAATCATCGCAGAACACCAGATCGCACCAAGGCAATTGGAATTGGAAGTGACGGAAACCACTTTGATGAATAATTTCCAGGCTGCATTGACGGCGTTAAAACGCCTCAGCAGCCGAGGCATTGCAATATCGATTGATGATTTCGGCACCGGCTATTCCTCTTTGAGCTACCTGAAAAACCTGCCGGTAGACAACTTAAAGATCGACAGATCCTTCATCATCGATATTTGCCAAGACGTCAACGATCAAAAAATCGTCAAGATGTTGATCAACATCGCCCATTCCATGAACATGATGGTGATTGCCGAAGGCGTAGAAACCCAAAGCCAGTTCGATATTTTGGCTGAATACGGCTGCGACGAAATTCAAGGCTATTTACTCAGCAAACCCGTCCCAGCTGAGGAGATAGTAAAAATGTTTAGCAAAGCAGGAACGGGAAGAAGCTCGACACCTTTAAGCGGCGATTCCCAAAATTAAATTGAAATCCGTGCTGTTGGTTAGAGAAGCTCTGATTAATGCAGTTTAGAGGTGGCCCCAAACCTTTAAACAGCAATTCCCAAAATTAAAGTGAAATCCCTGCTGTTGGTTAGGCTGCCATTTTGACCGGTGGCAGCAAATCGGTATAGGCCTGATGAGGCTTTTTTCGGTTCAAGCTGGAATGGGGTCGCTTGTGGTTATACCACTCGAAATAATCCAGAATCGAGGCTCTGGCTTGGCCGACGGAATCGTACGCATGTAGGTAAACCCGCTCGTATTTGACCGATCGCCACAATCGCTCGACGAAAACATTATCTCGCCAGGCGCCCCGTCCGTCCATGCTCAACTGGCAACCCTGATTTTTCACGGCATCGACAAACGCCTTGGCGGTGAATTGGCTACCCTGGTCGGTATTAACGATCTCCGGTTTACCATACAGCCGAAACGCCTGTTCCAGCACATCGACGGCATGACAGGCTTCCAGTGTAATCGCGACCTTGGCTGCCAAGACCTTCCGACTGGCCCAATCCACAACCGCAGTCAGGTAAACAAAGCCTTTTGCCATCGGAATATAGGTCGTATCCAGGGCCCAAACCTGATTGGCTCGGTTGATGGTCATGCCGCGCAGCAAGTAGGGAAAGATTTCGTGCCCTGGCGTTTTCTTGCTCGTATTAGGCTTGCAATACACGGCTTCGATGCCCATCCGCTTCACTTGTGCCCTGTGGGTATCAAGGTTTTCACATGCTTACGGCCAGTGGTGATCCCTTGTTCATTCAACTGATCTCGCAATTGCCGGGCGCCCATGAAGGGATGTTTCATGTGCAATCGATCCAGGCGTTTCATGATGTCCAGATCGCGCGCTGATAACGGCTTGGGCAGGTAGTAAACGCTACCTCGACTGATCCCCAACAGGTGCGCTTGCTGGCCAATCGACAGTTTGGATTCACGGTCTATCATCGTTTTGCGCTCAGCAATCCCGCCTTGGTGAGCGCGTTCCCTAAAAAATCGTTTTCCAAGGTCAGTTGGCCGATTTTCGCATGCAGGGCTAGCAGGTCGACTGGCGGTGATTCGGGCTCCGCGGGTTTCCCAAACACCTCGGCAGCCCGTTCGGTCAGCTGTTTCTTCCAGTCGACAATCTGGTTTTGATGAATCTCAAACTCCTGGGTCAACTGCGCCAGGGTTTTATCACCCGTCAAAGCGGCCAAGGCGACTTTGGCCTTGAAGGCCGGCGAATGTTTTCTTCTCGGTTTTTTGGACATCTTCTGCTCCATTGTTTTGTCCTTACGGACGTTCAAAAGTAGCAGGGATTTTCACTTAACCGGCTGTTCAATTTTTCGGGGCCAGCTCTGTTCGGTTTCGGCAATAAAGGCTTGCAGGTCTTCTTCGATAATCAGCGACTGGGTGATGGTATTGGCTTTGACTTCCCGGTAACCCAAGCCATCGCGCAGAAAAGGCACTAAAAATCGGTCTTGCAGGTGTAATTCATTCATCGTCGGTCAGCCATTCCGCTTTGACTTGGGCGATCACGTCATTCAATAAACTCGGACGAATGTGTAAGCTGGATTGGGCAGGTATGGCGGCTAATAACGCTAACACTTCGGCAGGGCTGCGATGTTGTTTGCGCACGGCGCGGATCAATAAACCCAAGGTGCCGTGGGCGTTGATATTGAGGTTTTTGGCGGCCAAACGGGCGGCAGTGTCGTCCGTCAGCAGCAGCGCAATGTTCTGTTGCAAACACAAGGCCAGCGCCTCGCGTTCGCCCCGATGCAAGGTGTATAAAGCCGCGACGGCATTGACTTGCGCCGAGGCCGACAGCATGGACTGTCTGAGCAGCTTTACAGCGGGATGTGATAAAGCCAGCGGCCGGTGTTGTTGCACTTCCCGCCAAACCGCATCGGGGACGATCACGGCGGCGAAATCGCCGAGCACATCCAGCGCGCCCAATTCATCCAGATGGATCAACGGCCCGGCGTCGGCGACGACCAGTGCCAATTTAGTCATCCCCATGCAAGCCCCATTGCACATCTTCCTGGATAAGGGCTTCGGTCAACGCCTCCTGATGGGATTCCAGATAGCGCCGCAGGGCATCGTTGACGATTTCCTGAAAACTGCCGGCCCAACCCTGATGCACCAGGGTTTGCGCCTGTTGGAACAGTTGATCGGGTATTTCGGCTTGTACGGTTTGGCTCATGGTCAGGTCCTCCTAAAGGATGCAGATTTTACCGGTCACGACATCGTTAATCAGGGTTTTGCGCAGTGCTTTCAGGTTGTCGATTTGGGTGTTGATAGTTTCGACGATGGCGTCGATTTTTGCGGTTTTTTCATCGAGATAATCAGCTATGGCTTTTTGTTCTGGAAGATGTGGAGAAAATACTCTTAAATTTTTAATAGTATCTTGGCTAATGTTTGGTTGTCCGCCACCGTAACTCAAAGAAATAATGAAATTTCTTTTTGAGATAAACCAATATAGTAGAAATTTACTACTAATAGTTTTACTTCCATTCAGAACACAACAAGCTTGATTAGTACAACCTTCTATCATCGCAATAGATACTTTACCGATTGTTGCTCCATACATAGCAATAATAATTGACTCTACAGGATAAATTGTCAGGCTATAGTCTTTCAAAGCTTCTTTGGTAACTTTTCTTTTACATATTTCGAGAATACCGTCATTTAGATCGCCTGTATTTATCCAGTTGATCGTACCGTTATCGTAATAAACATCCGATCCAGATTTTGGCGTTGTACCACTACCTATCTGACTAAATGACTGCGAAAGTTTTTTTAATCCCCAATGCGCCGGAATCTCACCAATCCACTCAATCCCGCTGTCTTTCATGGGCACGGTTTTATCCAGCCCGCGTGCGACGTTTGCCGTGCTCGATTTTGGAATCCACCCGAAACCGGCTTTCGATTTTGGCCAAGGCGTAAAGGGCGTCGTTCCAGTCCTGGCCGAAGGTCTGAGTCAATCGCTGGACCTTCTCGCTAATCCTATCTTCCACGCCAAATAGCATGTTGCCGCCGCCGCAGCTGCAGTCGTAAAGCTTTAACAGCTTTTCGGATGGCTGAATCTTGGAGGCGATAATCTCGGCAATCAGGCCGATGACATCATCAGGAGTATATTGCTCCCCGGCGGTTTCAGCGGAAATATCCGCCCATTTGCGCTTGATGTGCTCTTCCAGCGTGGTGATTTCGGAGTTATTGAAGGGCTTGAGGTCAATTTCGCTCCATTCCTTGGTGTAGCCCAGCAGCACGTTTTTGGCTTTCAGCTTGGTGATAACGCCTTTGATGTCCAGAAACTTCTCGCCCTCGCTGGCATCCACGCCCAGCAAATCCTTGGTTTCGCCGTCAAAGCCGTGCAAATAGGCGTCAAAATCAATCTCGAAGGATTTGTCGTTGGCGCAAATATCTTTCAGGGTTTTATGGCGCTCGAAAAGATAGCCGTTGTAACCCTGGCCCTTGTCCCTGATCATGCCAATGAAATCGTCCTGATCCATCTCCGCTAAAGTTTCTGCGCCGTATTCGGCTTTCATGTCGTCCAGCATGCGAATCAGCCGACTTTCGATCATGACCAGGGCAAAGAATGGCATCATGAAAGACGGCCACTCGGACTCTTTAATGCCGCAGCCTCTTAACAGATCGGCGGTTGCCCAGATTTTGGATTCGTATTGCAGGATATTTTGATTGTCGGCCATGGTTCCTAAGTAGATCGTATCCGTTGTTTATGTACAGTCAGGGTGCCGGCTAAATGTACAGGGTTTTGGTGGATTGCGTGTTGCGGCTTTTGAAGAAAGAATCCGCCGGTTTTTAAAGCGGATGAATTCCTGAGGTTGGACTATTCCGGTTCAACAAGCATTAAGCCGCGAATAATGGCGAATCTGCTGCCTTAGCGCAAGGTGAAATCATGAATAGGTGTGGCGCTGGTGAATTCGTTTTAATATGTTGATACGCTGTTTCTCGAAAGTGCAGAGGCGCGCGTCCAGCCTAGTCATGAAGACTATTGGGCACGCCTATCGTCCCAACGAGTTGTAGTGAGCGGGTTACATAATGCAAACCGATTGTTTTCATTGAAAATATATGCCGAAAATCCTGATCATCTACTCAACACGCGATGGGCAAACGCTGAAAATCTGCCAAAGGCTGCAATCGGTTATCGAGCAGCAGTCGCATCAAGTGACTCTGGTGCCGATTCAAGAGGTTGATCGCGTGGCGTTGCAGAGTTTCGATAAAATCGTGATGGGTGCCAGCATTCACTACGGCAATCATGGCCCTCAAGTTCTGGCTTTCATCAACCAAAACCAAACGATTTTGGACAGCAAACCCAACGCCTTTTTCTCGGTCAACGTGGTGGCTCGCAAACCGGAAAAGCAAGCGCCCAATACCAATCCCTACCTGAAGAAATTTCTCAAACGGATACCCTGGAAGCCTAAGCAGCTGGCGGCGTTTGCCGGGAAGATCGACTATCCCAGCTACAGCTCGTTTGATCGGTCCTTGATCCGCTTGATCATGATGATGACCAGGGGACCGACTGATCCGACAGCAGTTGTCGAGTTTACCGACTGGGATCAGGTGGACGCTTTTGGTCTTGCTATCAGTTCGATGGAAATCAGCGATCCTTAATGGCGCCGCCTATATATCAACACCAACATTTATTTACCGCCCCAGCGGTTGAACAAGAGGCGCATTATGGCTGCATTGGCCAAGCGTCGATCAAAGCGTTCGGGGTCGAAATCGCCGTCTGCCCATTCCCGCAAGCGTGCGGCTTCCTCTGAATCCGGTTCCTCTTGCAAGACTTCCAGAAAATCGGCATAACCTTCAACGCCACCGACATCTTCAGGCGGACAAGCCCGTTCGCCATCCAATACCCAGGCTCCGCCTTTGGGATCGTTGTCTAAGTCGCTGCGTATCGCTTCGACGGTAATCAAGTGTTCCCAGTTATCGCCCAGATCGTAGCGATACAGCATCGTGTCGTTGGTCGCCAGCAAGCGATTCAGGTAGGCTTTGCGCTCGTCCAAGAGGGCGTCCTCATCGCCAGGGTCCGGCATGGCATAAACCTTGTCATGAATCTTAAACTGATGCAGGTGAGAGTCGCTCCAGCCAAAGGCGGCCTGAATAAAGTGATGCAACTTCGCCAAGCTGATCCGGCCATCGACTTCCAGTCTGCGCCAAACCGGCGGACGAATTTCATTGGGCCTTAGCTCGATATGCAAGGTGTATAAGCAGGGTTGGCTGGTACTGCTGGCGTGTTTGTTACGAACGGACTTTTGCTCGGTCATTGCGACTCTCGAAATAGTTGATGACTTAAGTTTAACCCCAGGTCAGCAAGATTCGATTCGATAATAGTGATCGCGTGTTTTGATAAAGCGGCATAAACTGCGGGTTGAAGATGATGAAAACTCGTTTCCCGAGTTGATCGAGCGAATTGATAAAACACTGGCCCATATAAACTCATTCACCGCTGAACAAATCGACGGCTCCGAAGACAACACCATTCTGTTACCACGGCATGATCGGACATCAACCTTTACCGGCTTGGCCTACGTGACCGATTTCGTACTGCCGAACGTTTATTTTCACGTCACCACCACCTACGCTATTTTGCGACACAACGGGCTGGAAATCGGTAAGAAGAATTATCTCGGCGATGTGGGATGAAATTGAGTAGAGGGCGCGTTAGCGGACATACAGTTTGCTGAGCTGGGCGTGACATTTCGACCGATTCTGTTGAAAAAGTCCCCTGATATAGGGTTCCTAAAGTAGTAAAATACAGCTAACAGCCACTCAATCATGAGGTGACGCCATGATGGGACAACAATCAGGGATTCAGGAGCAGTTGTTTTTCTGTTTCAGTCTCGAAAACCACATTCCCAAAGATCATCTGCTGCGAGGCATTAACCATTTTCTTGACTTGGGTGATTTTCGTCAGCAATTGGCGGAGTTTTACAGTCCTATCGGCCGACCATCGATTGCTCCCGAACTGATGATCCGGATGCTAATCCTCGGTTATTGTTTTGGCATTCGGTCCGAACGCCGTCTCTGTGAAGAAGTGCATGTCAACTTGGCTTATCGTTGGTTTTGCAAACTGGATTTAGACGATCCTGTGCCGGATCATTCCACCTTTTCCAAGAACCGCCTGGGCCGTTTTCGGGAAAGCCAGGCTTTTCGGCTAGTGTTTGAAACGGTCCTGAAACGATGCATGGCAGAAGGCCTGGTGCGTGGCGAGGGTTTTGCCACCGACGCGAGCATCATCAAAGCCGATGCCCAACGGCAACGTCGAGTAGAAAATGGTGACGACATTGACTGGGGCGATCCCGCTCAAGCAGAACGTCCGGTCCGTGAATATCTCGCGGCAGTAGAAGAAACCAATGACCCCAAAGAGTCCACCCGGACGCTTTCACTGACTGATCCGGCGGCTACCTGGACGGCCGCACCCGGTGGCCCTGCATTCTTTGCCTATTCAACCAATTACTTGATCGACTTGGAAGCCGGCATCATCCTCGACGTAGAAGCCTCAGCGGTCAATAAAGCCGCCGAAGTGGAGGCGACTCGGACCATGATTGATCGGGTAGAAGAGACGTTTGGTCTGAAGCCCGAACGTTTGGTGGGCGATACCAATTATGGTTCAGCTGCCATGCTCGGATGGTTAGTCGATGAAAAAGATATAGCACCACATGTACCCGTATTCGATAAGTCAGAACGCAGCGATGGCACCTTCAGTCGCTCTGACTTTACTTATGACGCGGAGAATAATCGGTATATCTGCCCTGCGGGTAAGCCTCTGAAAATCGCTTGGCGCAGCAAACAGAAAAACCCTTATCGCTATCGCGCCAGCCAATTGGATTGCCAAGCCTGTTCGCTCAAAGCGCAGTGCTGTCCTAACATGGCAAATCGTCAAATCGATCGAAGCCCCCACGAATCGGCTCGTGATGTCGCTCGTGCCATTACCAAAACCGATGCTTATAAGCAGTCACGCAAGGAGCGCAAGAAGGTGGAAATGCTGTTTGCCCATCTCAAACGCATCTTGAAAATGGATAAGCTGCGGTTACGAGGCTTCAGTAATGCCAAAGATGAGTTTCTATTGGCGGCGACGGCCCAAAATCTAAGGCGAATGGCAAAGAGGTTGGCCATCAATGAACCAGTAACCCAATTGATACCCGCATAACGGCAATATAAGCCGTATTTACGCGCCAGAAAGCGAAAAACTCACCTAACGGCTTCTGAAAAACCAAGGCAATCAATCAACACCCTTCCGACTCACACTCAAAAAACCGACTTTTTCAACAGAATCGACCCCTAGCCGACGCTCGGGCACGTCAGCAAATTATGTCTGCTACCGAGCATCAACCAGACATTGAATTGAGAATACAAGGCTTAATATGGCCTGTTGTAAAGTATTGACCAATCTTGTTGGAATCAGTTTGCGGCGTTAGACTATCCAGAGAATATTACTTTAGGTCCGTTCGGTAAATCACATGAAAAGTCTATTCAAAGTATACCTACTGTCCTCAGCGATGCTATTTAGCCAAAATTTGGCTGCCGTAGAGTCATTCCTTGGTTTGACCTTAAACCGATCTTCGATGAACGATGTGTTGCAGATCATTGCAACAAGTGGCGGCACTATTACTGAGAATGCACCTATGGATCGATTTGGGTTAACCCGAGTAATTAGGTTTAGTGGGGGTGCGTTACCCGGAGTACCGTTTTACACCAGCGGTAATTTTCTGTTTGATAAAAACGGCACGTTGTATCGATTTAACCTGGCCGGCCCGCTTTCTGATGCTAATGCCACTCAGGCTTATGGTGCACATGTCAAAACGGTCATCGCAGACAACAAGCTGCTTTCCAAAACCAACGATATTATGAAAGTAGCTCTATCAAACGCAATATTAACCTTCACACTAAATCGAAGCCAAAATATTTTTACTGAAGATTGGCAAGAAAGTCTTGCTTCTTCGCCCAGACAAAATGCCCCAGCGGACCATTGGGCTCTGAATGCCTTTTGCATCAATAACTGTGGCGTGGGGACGTGTAAAGTTTATGTAGGAACTGGCTCTGAAAGCATCGATTCAACAAACGAAGCAGCATGTAACCAAAACGCCCATCAGTGCGTTCAAGATTGTATGGCTGAACATGAGCAATAACACCCATGATGTAAACTAGGCGGCATTTTTTTTCAAAAATTAAGGCCCTGTGTGAAATACAGCGGGTAGCTAAATTTAAGCTTTCCGCAGAGGACGAAATATATATTGATGAAGTTATTGATATTCGATAGCCCCATAAGTACAAAATTTCTAATGTCATATGGAAGATTTCATCAGAATTAGAAGCGAAAAGGAATATCATTGAAAGCTAGACTAGTGCAGATAAATATATACGGATTATTGATAAATACTTATCGAGTTCAACAATTTTGGAGAAAAATATGAATGCAGTCAACACGTTTGGCATAACCTCCATTGGGTTTGTTTTAATTATTTATGGCCTAATTGGTCTAGGTTTATGGTTTTCCCACAAGAAAAAATGGCGTGAAGTCACCATCAACCCCAAAACCAAAGCTCGATATTCTTTTTCAGGCCTTGCCGTGTTTTGGATACTTTATATCTTCATAAATTGGATGAATCATAAATATGATGGCCAGTCGCCAACTGGCGAAACTGCACCTACTTTGTTGTCAATGTTTTTTCCTATTGGGCTTTTATTTTTTATTTGGATTAAATCAAGTCGAATTGCAATGAATCCAGGTAAAGAAGAAATTCTCGCCCACTTTGGTCAAACTAAAGAAGAACGAAGAAATAATATTGAGAAGTTTTTCGATGCTAAGCATGAATTTATCAATACCAGTCATAGCTATTTAAATGTCAAAGGTAATTTAGTTAAGATAAGTGCCCAGCGCAATTTAGCTGTCTTCAATCATAAAGAGCTTAATGCACTCAGAGTAGCGTTTCACCTGCTCAATGAAGATTTTTATACTAATGTAGACTATCTTAGAATAGCTCTTGCTATAGTGGCAGGCGAGCAAGCAGGGCAGCTGACTTATTCAATCAATGGAACGGCATGGAATCAGTTCCCAGAAGGCACTATTAACGAACCACCTGCAGAAATTCTAAAACAATACCTTTCAAGTTTGGGATTTGTAGGTACAACTAGCGTGGTTGATACTGCTTTAGGCCATTTTTTGTCTTTTGCCAAAACACCCACGACATCAAAGTTCTACCTAGAGCTATGTGAAAAGATTGGAATTGGTGATCCAGTAAATAATGTTTATGAGGAGGCCGCTTATGAGCCTGCGGCTGACTAATTTAAGCTCACGCGATGACGAATTTTTTCTTGGCAAGGATGGCGATAAAAATATTGCTTTCAGCGGGCCTGGCGCATTAATAACAATAGGTAGGCCAGGCAGTGGTAAAACGCAATGCCACGCAATGACTAACTTATTGAATTGGTCAGGATCAGTGTTGGTGCTGGATATTAAGGGCGAGCTTTACGACAAAACGCACAAATGGCGTGAACAAAATGTCGGCCCAGTTATTCGCTTTAGCCCCTTTAAAAAACAGACCGCTCGTTATAATCCACTAGCGTTCATTAGCAGCCAGCCAGCAGAAGCTTGGTCTCAAGGTAAATTCCTTGCTGAAATGTTAATACCGTCAGCGGAGGATGAAGGCAACCAGAAGTTCTGGAATGACTCGGCCCGTGAGATTATCGGCGCGGCTATAGCCGCCATCTGTGTCAATTTACAGCCACAAGACCGAAGCTTTGACAAGGTTTTAGACATCGTCAGTGGTAAGGGATGGGCATGGTTGATTGAGCAATTAACTGACATGTCGAACGCTTCTGGTTTACGGGCTGCCGCCAGAACCGTAGCTAATTTTGAAGATCTGCGTGTAAATGAACCTCGGCTGTTTACTTCATCAAGAACAACAGCATATGTAGCGATAAACAGCTGGAGTGACCCCAACCTTGAACATGCCATATCTGCTTCGGATTGGTCTCCCCACGATCTGCATGGCGATAAACCGCTCACAGTTTATATCACCGCATCTCCCCAACAACTTGCAACCCAGCGCAATTTCTTTCGCTTAGTCATTGGTCAGCATATAAACATGCTAATGGATGATCAATTCCTTCAAGACCATGGCAAAGACAAGGTTAAGCGGCAGGTTTTACTTTTGTTAGACGAATTTCCAACATTGGGATACATGAAGCCCATAGAAGAATCAATTGCCTTGGGTCGTCAATACGGTTTACGTCCTTGGTTACTTGCTCAATATGCACAGCAAATTACTAAAGCATATGCCAGTGATGCCGTGATTCAAACCTGCGCAGTACGCTCATATATGAATCCTGATTTTGAAACTGCCAAACAAATTTCTGATGAATTCGGTTACATAAACGATATAAACGGTAGTGGACGCAGACCTCTTCATGAACCTCAAAAAATCGTGGGGCCTGACCACAAGAATACCGTTTTTGTATTTGCAACTAACTGGAAAGCTACTTTGTTGAGCAAAGTTTTTGCTGGAGCGGTAGATGGGCCATTTTCTAGCCGGTATGGGGATTCATAATTAGTAGCAATGGCAAGTGTTGATCTACCCAAGTTTTGTTTATCAATATGGAGTTTTTAATGACACTTCAAGAAATCGATGCAGAAATAAATAAATTAGAACAAGATCGCGATCTTGTGAATACTACATTGGACGAACTGAAATTAAAGGCTGACTCATTAAGTAACTCCATTACTTCAGCTAAACAAAATACCGCTAGTATTTTAGATTCGGCAATACAAGCTAACGAGGACGCATTGAAAAATATAAATGCGCTTATTGGTAATTCAGAAAGAAAATTGTCTGATTTAAATAATCAGATTACAGAGTTTCATATAGAGAAACTAGAACAAGATCGCGTTCTTGTGAATGCTACATTGGACGAGCTGAGATTAAAGGCTGGTTCGTTAAGTAGCTCCGAGGTTTCGGCCCAACAAAACACATCTAGTATTCTAGATTCGGTAATACAAGCTAACAAGGACACCTTGGAAAACATAAATGCACTTATTGGTAATTCAGAAAGCAAATTGTCAGATTTAGATAATAAAATTGCAGAGCTTAATATTAAGCTAGTCAGTGAAACTCCAATTTTATACGGAGATAGCAAGGAAGAACTTTCTGAAACTAGGGTTAAAAATAATGCTAATACAGTGTTGGAAAGTAATAATCCTTCTTTTGCGGAAGATGCACATTCCGGTGGTCTTTTAAGAGCCCTAAAAAAAATAGAACCGGTGTTTAAGTTATTTGAGGCAGTTGAGCAGGTGGTTCAAATAATTCATCCTTCTCAACGCGAATTAATGGAGCATGTCATAAATGAGGCTAACAAGGATCAACCTAAAGTAAAAATGGAAATACCAGATGCAGAAAAATATCAGCCTCCTCTTGTTGAAAAAATTAACTTATCCTCTGACGAAATACTTGCGTTGGAAAATACAGGTATGGTTGTCAGCTCTAGTTCCGGGGCATTATTAGAGGCTAGCCCAAGCAATGATAAAAATCATAACAGATCCAATGATATTGCCGAGGAAGAAGTTAACAATATCCTTGCTAAAGGTTACTCAATAGAAAAGGATAAGGAAATAGAAACAGCAATTCATTCATGGGATGAAATGATGCGAGAGGCGAAAAATAAAACCGAAGAAATAAATCTGAGTCAAAAGAATGATTGGTTATCTCGGTAGTTGACTTAGTCTAACACTAAATGGTGTCCATAATGAATAATAAATACAACAAAATAATAATTGATACCGTAATCGTCATTGCCTCATTAGTTACAATATATGCAGGGTACCAGTACTATTCGATCAGAAATATAGACTGGAAGCCATACTCATCACAAACCTATGGCTACTCGGTTTACTTGCCAGATAGCCCATCCGAAATAACTAAAGATAAACCAGGTGAAGCTATTTTATCACTTCAGAAATTTTCAGACGGCAGCTACTTTGGGGCAAATAAATTAGTATTTTCTGTAACTGTTCAAATTGACAAACCATCAGATAACAACCAAGGTTGATGGCGTTGCTGGTGCATTAACCTCCTCGGATGATGCAAAAGTGATTTATGAAAAACAGCTACCTTTCGATCCTGGACTTCCTGGCATTAATCTTCCAGGAAAAGAGATAAAATTTCAAAATAGCGCCAATGAAAAAGTAGTCAGGGTATTAGGAAAGGATAAGTATGTGTATATCCTGATAGTTTCCTCAGCGCTAGGACAATTTGATCAAGAAGCTGCAAAGCGGTTTTTCGAGTCTTTTAAGGTTAGTTATATTAAATAATATGGTAACGAAAAGAAGAAAGTTAATTAAGATAATTATCGCTACTGTAGCGGTTATTTTGGTAGTTTTTATTTCCGCAATAATACTAATTGATCCTTATGCCTATTCAAAAAAACATATTGGCGATAACTACCCTTCACTTTAATTATTAAGCTATAAAAAATTGATTTATGAGCTATCGAGATAACTGTGGAATTTGCGGTGAAAGCTATAACGATGAAAATTTGCTGACATGTAAAAACTGCAGTACAAGCTTTTGTTATCATTGTGGCGATTGTAGAAAGTCCCTTTGCCAACGATGTATTGATAGTTTATTAATCGATAAAAGCAAAGACGAAAGTCTTGAAAAATTTATTGATGCTGAATAATTATTCCCAGTATTTAGCAAGGCATTCAATTTAATTCTTTTGTCTTTGAATAATTGTCCGGTTTCAGTCAAACACTGGTCATTTATGATTTGAATCTAGGATCAGTTGAATGACAGCTGATGGCCGAACTTGCTCTGACAGGCCAAAATGTTTAGGATTAAATAACCCATTGCTTTGGGTTATTTAATCCTCGATTTACTCATTGAAAAAATCAAGCGCTTACCGTCTCCATCATCTGCGGGTTGTTAGTTTTTCGCCTTTAATACTCGTATCGTTTTTGCACACTCATGCAACTGGGGCGGAATTCTTCGAATGTCTACATGCTGATGTTTTAAAGTGTTTAGTTGATGTATCGCATCACTTGTTTTCCCCCATTGGTGACTTAAATCCCACCAAGGTGCAATGGATAAGGCGTTTTCAACTCCACCAATATACATTTGACCTGCACGGAAACATTGGCCAAGTATCGTAGCAAATTGATCATTTCGAATCGACTCTGCAACGCAAAATACAATCAATGACCTTAGGAAAAAGACGTTATCGCCACGAGCCTGACATTTGGCCAAGTCTTGAATAGCACTATTCAGTGATCCAGCACTAACTTTGGCGGCCCTGAAGGTCGAAGCATAACGTTCCATGTTAGCGGTGGCTACTTCGTTGATATAAAAATCCTTCTCGTTTACCTCAAGTTGGAGTGGCGGCGTCCCCGTGTTTTCCCCTGCAGAAAGTAAAATTCTGAATAATTGCGACGACTTCTTGCAAATACGATAGAAGGTGTTATCGAATCGGATAAGTCCCGTTTCATCGGAATGCGCGTTTCGGATCTGTGCAATTTGATCGGCCCACTGGAAGCCCACCTTTAAATGATGCATTTTGGCCTCGAATTTGGAATGTAAGGCGGTCTACTGCTCAATTTAACCTAAGTCTAGCTAAGATTCTCGGTGTCTGCTTTAGGTGCAATGGGTATTTGTGTCTAGCACAAATGAACTAGCAAACAAACCCTGATAGCCCTGGAACCTGAGCCTAGTTTAGTCGTTCCTATAGTCGTCTCTGCGTTGGTATTACTGTTGCTGCGATTGTTGCTGAGGTCAATATCTAAACTACCAAATGCAAGTCCATGCGTATGTGCGCCAATGATGTGCCAATGCTCATCAATACATCGCAATGCTGGGCGGCGGCTTCGGCAGCGTGCCAGCTGTCTAAGGGCAACGATTCGCTATGGATAGAGCTGGCCCCGAAAAATTGAACAGCCGGTTAAGTGAAAATCCCTGCTACTTTTGAACGTCCGTAAGGACAAAACAATGGAGCAGAAGATGTCCAAAAAACCGAGAAGAAAACATTCGCCGGCCTTCAAGGCCAAAGTCGCCTTGGCCGCTTTGACGGGTGATAAAACCCTGGCGCAGTTGACCCAGGAGTTTGAGATTCATCAAAACCAGATTGTCGACTGGAAGAAACAGCTGACCGAACGGGCTGCCGAGGTGTTTGGGAAACCCGCGGAGCCCGAATCACCGCCAGTCGACCTGCTAGCCCTGCATGCGAAAATCGGCCAACTGACCTTGGAAAACGATTTTTTAGGGAACGCGCTCACCAAGGCGGGATTGCTGAGCGCAAAACGATGATAGACCGTGAATCCAAACTGTCGATTGGCCAGCAAGCGCACCTGTTGGGGATCAGTCGAGGTAGCGTTTTACCTACATGCGTACGATTCCGTCGGCCAAGCCAGAGCCTCGATTCTGGATTATTTCGAGTGGTATAACCACAAGCGACCCCATTCCAGCTTGAACCGAAAAAAGCCTCATCAGGCCTATACCGATTTGCTGCCACCGGTCAAAATGGCAGCCTAACCAACAGCAGGGATTTCACTTTAATTTTGGGAATTGCTGTTTAAAGGTTTGGGGCCACCTCTGAACTGAACCAAAAGCCCTACGAGGCCTTGCTGAGAAAATACGGCGGCAACCAAAACAGTTGCTGGCCGATTTGATCGAGCTGATCCAGGAACGCTGCGGCAGCAGCCGCAACAAGGCCTTGTTCCTGAACGCCAACAAATCCGTGGCTTTGCAGGGCATCAAACTGCACTTGTTCTACACCGGCGACAGCGTGATTCATGACAATGCCTTGTTCGAGCAGAACATTTTTTCGGTGGTGCAGGAAGGAGCTTCAAACTTACGAAGATTGAGACGTTCAAGTTGCGCTAGAAAATACGAGTCGTAATGCCAATTCGGTTTTGCTGAAATTGGCTCTGGTTTAGTGTCGGTGATGTCGCTCATATTGCTTTTCGTTAATTTCTATCAAGTACCGCGAGAAAACTCGCTGCATTGATAATGGGGGTAACACCAACTCGCTGCATTGAAAGCAAATCCCGCTTATCTCCAGTAACAAGAAAGTCAGCTTTGCATTCCAAAGCAATAGCTAATATCGGATTGTCGTCAGGGTCTTTGCATAGATCGACTGCTGGGAGCGATTGGTAAACGAAAGCATTAAGCTTGATTCCGTTTATCATCTGCCCCGCTTCAGCAGGGTTGATAAATTTTTTGAGTTTTGGATAGCGACTGACACGACGAAACTCTTCAAGTTGCCATTCGGATGTCACTAGTTCAAACCGCTTCTTTTTCCAAGCTCTGTAGATTTTATCCGGCGGGGTTTCGGTAGTGATAAGCGCAGCAATCAAGATGCCAGTGTCTAATACGACTCGCATTCAGATCAGTGAGCAGCAAGAGCTTCGTCGATAGAAGAGAGAATCTCGTTCTGATCAAATTGTTTGTTGCGACTTTTCACCTTTTCCGTCACTAGGTCTGCTAAATGCAACTGGACAGCTTCATCAACAAAGTTGGAAATATCCCCTTTTTTCATCCCTGTTCCAGCAAGATAGGTTCTTAGCGCAATATCAGTAGATTCAGGAACGACAACTGACCATCGGACTCTGTTCATTGTAAGCACCTCATGTTTAGTTTAGAGCAACAAGCTGATTATATGCGTTTATGTGTTTATACGCACAATGCTTTTGAATTGCAGCATCACAGTTCTTAGCGCTTTAAGCACTCAAGAGGTCCAAGGCCATTCAGACTTCGATAGCATAGGTTTGTGAAAAATGATCTTTTTAGAGGTTGCTGACTTCAACGATAGCATAACAATGACTTGCGTAACGCCAACACTCATCTGCTTCAACATGTAATAGTGGTGAGTAATGGACGTAATACCGCCATTGGAACGAACTGATCGATAAACCGCAATGAGTCGGTTTTGCTCCTTGAATTCTGACAGAGCAAGTTCGGCCAATTGCGGACTGCTGGTTTTCTCTCGTCAGTGACCGGACTTGAATGAATAGCTGCCTGACAGTAGTTATACCTTAGCTGTAGCTCGTCTCCTTCGACTTCGATGTCGTCAGCACTCGCCGCAAAATGGAAATTAATGTGCAGCTGACTAGCCTCCTGACTCAGCAATTTAGCAACATCACGCACGAGTATGACAAGGTTAACGGGCATTTTCTGCAAGGCATTCGGACGGATGAAATCATGAGTTTTCTCGATGATTTGTCTGGCGCGGCGGGTATTGCTGATGATGGGTTGGACACACTCCTGGACTTGTTGGGAACTGAGCAGACCATTCTGCAGGCCATACTCTATAGCCTGTGTGCCGAGGCTGTCCGTTTTTGGTGTCCGCCAACAGTGCCAAACCTTTGTCGAAGTCAATGTCGCACCAGCGTAATTTATCCAACTCGCCTTTACGCATACCAGTGGTCAACGCCATCAGCACTTTCAAATAAAATTTTCCACCAATGGTTTGTGCGGCCCGGATTAAGCGTGGCTTTTCCTCGTCCGACAGGTAGCGGACAACTTTATTGTCCAAAGTTTGGGACCGGACTTTTTTACAGGGGTTTTCGTCGATGTATTGGTCGGAAACGGTATCGTCCTCTTGCTGCCGGGTGGCAAAATCCATAATGGAGGATAGAACAGCCAGATAACGGTTATAGGTGGCTGCCGCTTGCGAACGTTTAGGTTTGAGTTTAAATCGGATTTCGTCGGGCGTAATGTCTGGCAATAGGGTTTTGCCGAATTGATCTACCCACCATTTTACCAACCGGGCGCGGTCATGGTCTTTACCTGTCCACCACGCCATGTATTCGTCGGCAAGTCTGTCAAACGGGATAGTGCAAGGACGAATACCTTTAGCGTCGTATTCTTGGTGCTCAAGAACAGCACGAGTACCCTAGGTACGGGCATCTTGTTTGCGTCTGAAAGTTTTGGTTTTGATGCCCTTACCAGATTTGGTAAGAATGGTGCGATAACGGGTTTCGCCGTTTTTGAGATCAATCTTGATGATATGAAAATTTAGCATCTGTGTTTCCTCAATTTGAGGTTAAAAACACGACTACCTATAAAATAACTATAGTCGATGGTTTTTAATACACAGTTACTAAGGCCATACTTCCTTGCAAGCCCTTGAATGTAAAACTTATTCAGTGGTGGGTCGTGTGCGATTCGAACGCACGACCATCGCATTAAAAGTGCGGTGCTCTACCGGCTGAGCTAACGACCCCCTGAATGAGCCGCCCATTATACTCAGAAATATTAGCTTTGCAACGACTAATTGTAATAAATACAAAAATAATGCTTTCCCTTCCCAGAAAATGCCGGCCGCTTACTCTTTTACCGGCCTTTTTTCCAGTTTTCTTTGCAAGGTTCTTCTGTGCATATTCAATGCTCTGGCAGCGGCTGAGATGTTACCGTCGTGCTGCATCAGCACTTTTTGCAAGTGCTCCCACTCCAAGCGCTTGACCGATAGCGGATTGTCACTGATAGCTACCGACGCATCGCCTTCGTTTTTGTATAAGGCACTGACAATCTCATCGGCGTTGGCCGGTTTGGTCAGATAATGGATCGCGCCCAATTTGATAGCCTCTACAGCTGTGGCTATACTGGCAAAGCCGGTCAACATGACGATTTGGGTATTGTCATCCAAGGAAATCAATTTCTTGACCATCTCCAGACCGGAATCGAAACCGATCCGCAAGTCGATTACCGCATATTCAGGCTCGGTTTGTTCCGCCAGTTTCATTGCCGTATCGACATCATTGGCGACAGTCACTTGAAAATTGCGCTTTTCCAACGCCGGCTTCAGCACCGAACAAAAGGTGACGTCATCATCGACCAGCAATAAATTGGGCTTATCCATAGGTAATTGGTTCATGCATACTCTCCTTAGCTAATAGCGGCAAACTGATTTCGACGCAGGCGCCGCCCGACTCTAAATTACTGAACTGTATTTTACCGCCGAGCCGCTTGATAGTGGTATAAGTCAAAAACAAGCCAACCCCCATGCCTTGCTTATTGCTCTTGACCGGTTGATGCCCGGCAAACTCGATAAATTCAGCGGGCAAACCTGGACCGAAATCCCTGATTTTCAAGTTTAGTGTTTCTTCATCCCATTCCACATGAAACTCGATGCCCGCATCGACCGGCGATGCCTCAGCTGCGTTATTTAGAATATTGATGATAGAGTGAGTCACGGTACGTTCCGCAATCACGCGCGCATCCATATCCACATTCGGCGAAATAAATAGTTTCAGCCGGGTAGCGGCTTTATGCGTGCGCCACTGGCCCAATACTTCATCGATATACTCGCTCACCAGCATCACCTTGCCGGATTCCGCCCGCATCTCGCCGGCGGAGGCCGACATCACCGACAAGGCTTGTTTGCAGCGATCAATCTGCTGCTGAACAATCACCAGTTTCTGGTGCATATCCGGATAACGATGTTCCGACAACTCTTCCGCCATCTCATGCGTCAAAATGGCAATCGTCCCCAACGGTGTGCCCATATCGTGCGCGGCACTAGCCGCCAAGGTGCCCAGGGATACAACTCGTTCGTCGCGTAGCGCACTCTCGCGGGCATCCGCTAAATTTCGCTCACGTTCTTTCAAGGTTTTGGACAGTTCGACTACGAAAAAAGCTACCAAGCCGGCGCTAAACACAAAACCAAACCACATACCAAATACATGCAGATTGAAATACCGCCTGTCGTTCATCAAATGCATTTGCAGACTCATTTCCGGCGTCATCTCCGCCATTGCCGGATGCGCCATATGCGGCTCCACGGCCGGCAAGGGTACGTTGTAGGCAATCAGCACGGTATAGACGCAGGACGTAATGATTACCATATTCCAGGCATAAGCCTGCGGTAGCATGATAGCGGTAACAATTAAAGGTAAAAGAAACACCCAAATAATCGGGTTTGACGCGCCGCCAGTGAGATAAAGCAAATAGGCCAGCGCCAACACATCCATGCATATTTGCGAAAAAATCTCGTGCTCGGTTACTTCTTCCGGCGTTCTCAGTCGCAGCCAGGTGTATAGATTGAGTATGGAAATCGCAAAAATCGCCAGCCACAACTGATTTTGCGGCAAATTGATACCCAAACCGTTCACCGCGATAAATACCGCTACCGTGACGGCAAACAGCATCAAATTTCTAAGAATGTATAACCAACGCAGGTTTTCGCGAATGGAGATTTCGGCTTTGGGCAGAATGTGTGAAAGCATAGAAACAACACTAAATTGAAGAAAGCACCGCAGCGATATACTACCGCCGCTCGCTTAATAAGGTGGAAAGCCAACCAAACTTGGATGGCGGCCACCTGAGTATTCACAATCGATTTTTGGTAGCAAAACCTTAACCCCGTTTGCTCACCCGATATAAACCCCTACGCGCCTTGGCAAATACGGAATTAAGCTAGCCGCTTAAAAGATCGAAAGAAAATCTACGAGCTAATCTTTCCGGAGCAAACACAAAGGTCTGACGAATCATGCCCCTAAAAAATAGTGCGGCATATCACGCACCGGCCAAACGCCAGCCGCCGTTTTTATCCACCCATCTCATGCTCAGCCAATACCAGAACGTCATGGGCAGCATCATCGCAAACCATTCCCAATCGTCGATTAAAAATAATTTGGCAACCCAGCCGTTGCCATCGAAATAGAGTGGCCAAGGCACACAGTACAGAGTAAAAACAATACTACTCCAGATCAACAGTAACGCACCTTTGCGGGTTTCTATACTGGACAGGGCCAGGAACACCCACAACGGGATTTTATCGGTTTTTTGCATACATCTCTCCACTGAAAAATCTCATACCAACCCAATTAGCGGCGCAACAACCTAACAATAAATGACCAGAAAAGAAAGGAGTTCCTGATCTAATTCGCGAAAACAAACTGCCATATCCAGGCGAGACCATTCACCAACAATTAAACTGTGTTATATAAACCAAGCGCCTGAGCCATTTCCCAGAGCTTCGCCCGATACTCACTCAAGTCACCCTCGACAAAATAAGCCGTAATAGGCTGAAATTTATATATTTTATTAAGTTGGCCCATTATTCGCTTTTCCTAGTGAACTTGCTTCGTGGTTTGCTTTCCGAAAAGCGGTTAGTAGGTCTCTATCCCTGCCATGTCTGCCGCTGGCGTAATTAGCAAATCTCTGAAAGCAAGAATTGCCACACCCGTCGAGAGGCGGGGCCGGAAAGCCACGGTTCTTAAAAATAACAAGAAAGCCGGGTTGCTAGATGTCGTGGATGAGAGCCGTTCGATTTTTAACGAAGCGGCTAATCACTAAGGACATTTTAATTCTGCGCGTACTACTTTCTTTCGAGGGAAATAATGAAAAATTTTGCAAAAATAATAGCTGCATCAACTACTCTGGTGGCGTCTTTAGCCGTATCTCCAACCGTATTCGCTCATAACAGCTACAACCTGGGCGGGTATGGAGACATCAGCCCTACCGGAGGCACTGGCGGACTTCCAGGCGGCACTTCCGGCGGCAATGCCATTGCCCAAACCCTGGCCGGCAACCAAGCCGTTTGGACGAACGGTCCCATTACACCATGGCTGGATTCCTCCACGACCTTGCCATCCATAGGCTATTTGGGATTGCACAATAGGACCACTACACGCATAGTCGAGACCGGCAACTATTGTGGCGGCACCACAACAGCGGATTGTGTCGGCACGGCAAACACCAATACCAATAGCCTGTTAAGACAGGTTTACAACTACAACCACAACGCAGCCAACGCCGGCAATCAGTTACCTACCGATGTTCAGTTTGCGGTTGGCGCCAACTCCTGGCAGGCCGGCGTTTCTGCCGCTAATACCGGCTTGGATTTCGCCAATGTGCATACCAGCACTGGAAGCGGCAATCCGGAAGCTAATTTGCTGACAACCGGTCCGCTGTATTTGAACATTACCTTAGCAGACGATTTGAGCGACATCGCTCTCGGTTCTCAGAAATTGGCATTTTCCGTGTATGGCGGTTGGGCGCAAGGCCCAGGCTTGACTGGATTGACATTACTGACGACGCAATTGGCAGTCAATGCCGGCGACAGCCTGGGTGTCAGTTTAGCTTTGCAAGGTTATCAGTTTAATGGTGCGGGAACAGGTGGCGAATACACCATCGCCATTGGTGACCAAAGCGCAGCCGGCGGCAAATACAAGCTGACACTGACTACCAACGAAGTGGCGCAATATGCCAACAATATCGTGGTCGCGTCTGTGCCTGTTCCAGGCGCAGTCTGGCTGTTCGGCAGCGCCATGGCCGGCTTGATCGGTTTCGGTCGCCGCAAACAACCACTAGCGGCTTAATTGCCAAGCGGGATTGCCACCAGACAACGGCAATCCCCTCGCCAAGCATTGTTTAACGAAAGGCTTCCTCTCATTTATTTCATTCGATAGAGATCCAAAATGACTGCAAACTCACCCTTTAAAAAACTAGTATTAGCGGGCGCCATGGGCGCGCTGATGTCAGTCAGCGGCTTGGCTAGCGCTCACGTAACCTACAATTTGGCTGCCGGCGATACCTTCCCGCCGGACGGTTCCGCCACGGGCCCATGGTCTGATGGCGATCCAGGCTATATTGGCAATTTGCCCGCCACCTGGGTCGCGATGATCCACAACGACGGCGGCGTAGCGAACTCGCAAACCGCCAGCGGCCACGGCATAGGCATGGGCGCCAAAGCTTATAAAGATGGCGCGACTAACTGGGGGCATACCGCCGATTACGGTTTGTTTGAATTGCATGCCGACGCGGAAGTGACTATCACCGTATCGTCGGACGGCTCCAATCTGCGTCCGGCTTTTGGTTTGTGGAGCGGCTGGGATACCGCGGGCAGCAGCAGTCGCCATCAAAGCTACCTGAACAACGGCGCACTAAATCCAATGGCTGCCAGCCCACTGGGCACAACACTGGCTTTGGTTGACGCAAGCGCCTGGACCTTCGCGGCCACTCAAGGCACCACCGCTACCGCGACGCTGACCCGCTTCCTGACCGCCGGTAATTACACGCTGATTTTGGGCGGTTACGACGGCACGGTAGGCGGGGCCAATCTGGCCTATACCGCCACCATCTCCGCTGCTGCGTCACCGGTACCCGTACCGGGCGCGGTTTGGCTGTTCGGTAGCGCGATGGCGGGCTTAGTCGGTTTCGGCAAACGCAAAACGGCAGAAAACGTCTGACGCGTTTCTATGTAACTTAAAGCTGATTTTAACCTGATGTCCTTGAAGACCCGTGTTATTGAGGGCCGGGTTAATCAGTAAAAAATCAGTTCGGTTTCGGTCAAGGACGACCGGGGGCACGGAAGCTCCATTTTTACATCCGCTCTATCCAAGTCTGCTTAACCCAAAAGCTTAACCTACCCTTCCCATTCGCTTCATTCATGCGTAACCGAACGCATCGATATACGGCGCCAAGATCGGCAAAACCGGTTCGTAAAAACTTTCATAGTGCTGCCAACGTGCAACCGAGCGCGAATAAATCGGTTGAGAAACAGCAGCAAAACTCGGCGTGGCAATGTAACGGCCTTTAGCCTTTTCATGAAACGCGCTCACTTCGGCCACCCATTCCAAATCCAATAACGCAAACACCCGGCGAAAACTGTTTTCGAAATCGTTGACGGTATCCTCGTAACGCAATTCCATATAACGCGGCTGAATCATCGGCTTCATGTAAAGCCACAGCGCCATCACGGCGGCATATTGCTTGGCCACACCTTCCCAGCTCAGCAAATTGACTGCCACGCTAGACGGCTTAAACACTTGCTGGAAACAACTGAGACAGACATCGCGCGGATCGCGCAGAGCAAAGATAATCCTGGCCTCCGGAAATAGGCAGCTAATCAGGCCTATATCGATACTATTCAGCGCCACTTTGTCGATGAAGCGTTTATTCAAGGCATCCGCGCCATATTCCTCGCTAACCCGTCGCCAATAGTAAGCGCGCAATTTTCGGACGTCGTCCAAACCAAGCTGGCGGAGAGCAGCTGGAATGTCCTCTCGAAAACCGCTCAACCTTTGCAGCTCTTGAATCAAACCATGAATCAGATCATTTTCATCGGAGGTAAACACCTGGGGATGCGCCGCCAGCACTTGCTCGGTCAGCGTGGTGCCGGAGCGCAGAAAGCCCAGCAAAAAAGTCGGTACCGGCAAACTATCGGCAAAGTCGCTTAGCGCCCATCGATGCAGTAAAGCACTATCAAAGCCTTGCTTATTACGTAGAATCGCGCGAAAAACCTGTCCGGCATCAAGCGAGCTGACTTCAGGTAATTGCTTATACAAAGCCTTTGCTTGTTGGCAAGCCGCAAACGATGCCTCGTATTCTTCCAGCTTATCCAGCACCCCTACTAACTCCTGCAAGGCGCGTGCGGTCTGCTGCATATTGCGATTGGCGGCTACCACATTCTGAAAGCGCTGTTTGGCTTCCGGCAAACGGTTTAAATGCGCTTCCAGCACAGCCAACATGTTATTGCAGGCCGGATCGTCGGGACGTAGTTCGCAGACCTTACTGGCAAAAGGCAAGGCTTCTTCGAATCGATTAACCCGCGTCAAATACAGTGCCCGGTTATTCAGCGCCGCCGGATTTTCAGGTTCCAGCTTAACCGCCAGTTCGGTCAGTTTCAGCGCGGTATCCAGATCGCCCCAGTGATGCAATTGCTCGGCCAGCTCCAGAATAAAACGGATATTGCGGGTTTGCTGGGCGTCAATTTCCAGTTGGCGGGCGGCCTGTTGCAGATAGGCCAAGCCCTCACGACGCTGCTGCTGCCAGCACAATGCCTGCCCCAAACCGGCCAGCGCTTCCGCATGATTGGGCTGGATCGCCAAGACTTGCCGAAACCCATGCAGCGTACCCACCATATCGCGCCGCGCCACGGCCTGCCAGGCTTGCGTTAACGCATCGTTCACGCTGGGTTGAACCGGCCTTGCGGCGGCTTCGGCCTGCTTCAGGCAACAGGCTTTATATTTTTTGCCGCTGCCGCATGGACACGGATCGTTGCGGCCAAATTTACCGTTGCCGGCTGCTGTTGTATTTTTCATATCGTTCCCTGACGAGGCATAGATTATTGGCGGCAATTATAAATCCGCCAGCACTGCCAACGCTTCTTGAATATTGCTGACCGCATGTATTTGCAAGTTCTTCACCGCATCCTTGGGTTTATTGCTTTTGGGGATGATCGCTCGCTTGAAGCCGTGCTTGGCCGCTTCGTTGAGCCGGGCGTGACCATTGGCCACCGGGCGAATTTCGCCGTTTAAACCCACCTCACCAAAAAACACCGTGTCGTAAGGAATGATGCGATCACGCAGACTGGACACCACGCCTATCATGATCGCCAAGTCGCTGCTGGTTTCCGTGACTTTAATGCCGCCGACTACGTTGGCGTATATCTCGTCATTACCAGTAAAAACGCCGCCGTGGCGGGACAACACCGCCAGCAACATGGCCAGCCGGTTCTGGTCCAAACCCACCGCCAGCCGGCGCGGATTGCCGTACTGGCTTTCGGTGACCAGGGCCTGAATCTCCACGAGCAACGGGCGGGTGCCTTCCCACAGCACGGTCACCACGCTGCCGGGCGACGGCTTTTCCGCGCGGGATAAGAACATTGCCGACGGGTTTTTCACTTCCTTCAAGCCGCTGCTTTCCATCGCGAAAAAGCCCAACTCTCCGACGCTGCCGAAGCGGTTCTTGTCGGCACGCAACACTCTAAAGCGCGAGTCGTCGGTGGACGACAACACTACCTGGGCATCGACGATGTGGCTCAAGGTCATCGGCCCGGCTAATGATTGATCCTTGGTGACGTGGCCGACCATGAAAAATGACACGCCGGTACGCTTGGCGTATTGCGTCAGATAACTGGCAGACTCGCGCACCTGCGACACCGAACCCGGCGCCGAATCGGAATCGGCCGTGTACATCACCTGAATCGAATCGATGATCACCACCTTGGGCTGCTCCTCGTCCAAGACTTGGCAAATCTGCTGTACCGAGGTTTCGGCCAACATTTTGATGCCGGCAGTGTTCAATTGCAGACGATGGGCGCGCTCGGCGATCTGTTGCAGCGATTCCTCGCCAGACACATACAACACCGGCAGTTGCTGGGCAATATGACCGATGGCTTGCAGCAGGATGGTACTCTTGCCGGCACCCGGTGCGCCGCCGATCAACACCACGCTGCCGGTAACGATGCCGCCGCCCAGCACCCGGTCGAACTCGGCCAGGCCGGTGGAAATCCGTTCGGCCTGGGCCAGATTGACTTCCGACAACAAACGCACTTCGCTGCGGCTGCCGGCATAGCCGGAGTTATCGCGCGCGCTTTTACCGCTACCCAGCTTCACTTCCTTGATGCTGTTCCAGGCCCCGCATTGATTGCATTGTCCGGACCAGCCGGGAAAATCGGCGCCGCATTCGGTGCAGACGTAGGCGGATTTGGTTTTTTTAGCCATAACGATATTTGATTTCTGGTTGATAAACGTCGCAACAGGCGGTTAGGCTTTCATACTCAAAAAGCCTTTTGTCTGTTGTGTCATTTAAGGCGAAGCCGACAATCACACAATGCACGACAGCCTTGCCTTTCGCCTCATGTCCCGCATTTCTCGGTCGAAGGCCGCCATCAATATGCGTTCGAAGTAAAGCTTGCCGTTGACATAAGGGAAGGCGGCTAGCTGTTCATCCAAGGTTTTCAGGCGTTTGTCGTGGGGTTTGTCCAACACTTCAAACAGGTTGACCAGCAATTGCGCGAGGTCTTGGCCGTCTTCCGCAGTGCGCTGTTCGATGAGTTCCCGAAACTACCGCCGCTCTAGGGCTGGTAGGCGCTGTTGGCGAAACGTGCTTCACCCAAGAAAATCCTCAATCGTCCGAGCAATCTCCGGAAAGGCTTGCAGCACTTTTCGGTCGGCGGTAATCAGTGGGACGTTCAACAGTTTGGCTAGCGCGACGAATTCGCAGTCGTAAGCCGAGCAATCGCTGCCGGCCACTAATTGCAAAACCTGGGCGGATGAGACTTCGTATTCGTTTTGCTGCAGCAAGGTTTCAGCCTGCCGCACAATTCGTAAGGCGTCGTCCAAGGCCAATAGGTTTTTGCGTAGATACAAAGCCAGGACATTGCGAAATTCGCTTTTCCATAGATTGGGTGCAAGCCACTGCGGTTCCTGTCTCAACAGCTGTTCGGCTTGTGCGGATTTTTCGCTATTGAGGTAAAGATAAGCAATCGTGTTGGTGTCGGCAACAATCATGGTCGGCCGGCAGATTTGGCTTGGTCGATGTCCTGGTCGGTTAACAGGTAATGCGCGGTTTTCTCGCGCAGTTGCCGGGCCTGAGCGAGATGCTGATCGACACTGAGCCGATGCGGATCGATTACCCTTTCCACGCAGTAAATGACTTCACTGTTAATGCTGCGGTGGTGCAGTTTCGCTGCGATTTTTAGCTGTTCGTATAAATCGTCGGGGATGTTTTTTAGGGTCAAGGTTGCCATGGCGCTCGCCTAGAAAATCAAATGGGTTCCATTATGGAACCAAATCAATACCTGTCAAGCGGCCGATCAGTAAAACACCCTAAACAAGCGCTGAATCTGCCCAAACTCGTACAAATACGGCTGCGCCACGTCGCGGTTGGCGGCGACGACGATCAAGTCGTGGGAAAACACCGAGGTGTTGTACCAGTTGAAACTGCCGTCGATGACGATGTAATCGTCGATCACGCAGTATTTACTGTGGATGGGCGAGTACGGCACCGGCAGATCGTCCTGGCCGTAAACCAAGCCCACGCGTATCCCGGCATCGCGCAGACGTTGTACGGCCGGTAACAGCGGCCTTGCCAGTTCGTCGGCCATGCTGCGCTCGACGCCGATTTTGCCTTGACGGGCCAAGTGGCCGTTGAACAGCAGTTGCACATCAACACCACGGTCACGGGCCTGGATCAAGGCGTTGACGACGCTGTCATGGTGATCGCCCAGCAAATCGCCGATCAAAAACAAACACAGCTTCAAGGAACGGCGCGCTCTATGAATTTCCGCCAATATAGCGTGATGCGGCCGATAAACCCTGCCATTAGCCATGGTGTGGCGGCCAAAGGTATATAACAAGTTGAATGGGCTGAGCGGGTCGACGCCATACTTTTGAATCACACCGCCGCGCTGGCTCTGGAAGATGTTGTCCAGCAAACGGCACACACCCTTGGAATGAAAACTCATCCCCGATTCCCAGTTGGCCCACCAGCGATCGAAAGTGATGTTGAACGAGCCGATAATGCAATCCTCGTCGTTGAAGATCACGAACTTGGTGTGCATGTCCGGTTCCACTTCGATCAAGTGGTGTTTGGGCGTGCAAAACACGCCAACCAGTTCAATGCCGGAGCGTTTCAAGCGCGCGTAATTCTGACTATTGGTCAGCGTCATCTTCCGCCAATCGACGATGCATTGCACCCATACGCCCTGCTGGCTGGCGTGAATCAAGTGGTTAATAAAATCGCCGTCGTCGATGCAATCCACGCTGACTTTAATGGTGCATAAGCGGTCGGGCTGGCTGTGTTTGGCCGCGATGACTTTATCGATATGATCGTGAATAAAGCGCTTGGGATGATAGGGGTGAAATTGCTGGCCCTTGGTAAATTTGGGCGTCAGTTGCAAGGAGTCGAAATGATGGTTGTACCAATCCACATCGCTTTGCAACTGGCCGGGGTCCAGCTCGTAACTGCGGAAATGGTTGGGCGTGGCCCAATGCTCGTTAATATGGCGCTGCTGCGGATGATTGTCGCGCAACTGGTCGCCGTCCATGAAAATATAATCATGCCGCGAGGCAATGGAATGCTCGCCCAAATGCACGATAAACGAAAACTTGATGCAGCTGATCTTGCCGAATTGCCCGGAGTGCGGCATCACGTAAAAATCCCGCGTCGAGCGCTTGTGCCTATCCCACTGCACATCGTAAGCATCGGTGTCGACGATATAAGTTTCGCAGATAGACTCCCGATACACCTTCAGCACCACCTTCAAATTAGCGGCAATGCCGTGCGACATGTCGAAGTCTATCTTGCCCCAGCGCACGTCGAAGGTTTCCCTAAAATCGTTACCGCGTTGAAAACAACCGCCCAATTTGCCAAATACCGGTTTGGCGTAGTGTTCTGCTACTTGCATATGGTGCTGCCTAATTAAACAAGCTTTATTTTAATT
Source organism: Methylomonas sp. 2F7 (assembly GCF_057126975.1). Classification (NCBI taxonomy): domain Bacteria; kingdom Pseudomonadati; phylum Pseudomonadota; class Gammaproteobacteria; order Methylococcales; family Methylococcaceae; genus Methylomonas; species Methylomonas sp. 2F7. The sequence goes on along the minus strand of NZ_CP195203.1, from coordinate 696,689 downwards.
GTAAAATCGCCTTAGCAATTCAGTCTATAGCGGCTCAAAGGTCATCAGATAGCCGCAATGATCGGATACCGGCCCGTAATCCTGCTCGGTGAACACAGTTCGCGCCGAACTGGCCCGCAGGCCGCTGTCTTTGTCCATAAAAATGTAATCGATTCGATAATCGTCGGCCAGATAATCCTGCCAATGCGCGTCGTTAACCCGAAAAATTTGTTGAAACAGTGCTGGGGCGTTGGCGGCCAGATATTGATCTTCATATTGATGGCCGTTGACCACCAATTCGTAACCAGTCGAGCCGGCGGCGATATTGAAATCACCACACAGCAAGGTGGCATCCACCTCAGCGCTGCGTTTGCCGTTAGCCCAAGCGGATAGCCGTTGAAATTGTTGCTGGAAGCCGTCTTCCCACCAACTCAAATGCGCGGAAAACACATCGAGAGTACCGATATACGGCACCTTGATCCGCGCCGACACCACTTTACGGGAATGAATGCTGTAAGCATCGTGACTATCCGACACGTAGCGGGCTTCTTGCTCGGCCAAGGGATGGCGGCTGAGTATGGCCACACCTTCGCGGAATTTGTCAAACCCCAGGTGCGACCAGTCGGTGTAAAGATGAAACGGTTGCGGCAAGCGCTGATTGATAATATTCGCGGAGTTCGACGGCCAGTCGCCGCGACCGTCATTCCAATACTCCGCCACTTCCTGCAAACAGACTACATCAGCGCCAAGTTCGTCGATGGCATTAGCAATTTGCCAGAATTTCCGGTCTTGCTCGTCTTCCTGATAACAATGCAGATTTAGAATCAACAGCCGCAGCGGCGTGCGGCTTAGGGTGTAATTTTGGCCGGCGTTGTTGTCCCACAGCGTCTGCTCCTTACTTTCGCAGCTGATACTGTATTGCAGACGAAACGCCTCCCCCACCCTGATCCGCCCGCTCCACACTTGGGCGAGATGCAGTCCGGCATAGAGGGCTTTACTGGCGGATTTTCTTTGCGCCTGGCGGCGGCAACTGGTCGTATGGCTGTGTTGCCAGTTATCGATAGTCCAGTGGATGGTGACTTTCTCTACCTCCAGAGCGGCGTCTACCGCCAGCTTGATCGGCACGGAATGCTGACCATCCAGAAGTTGTTCGGCATGGCTCAATTGTAGTATCGACGCAGCGCCGGTTAATCTGCCGCCGCTACCCGCACCGCTGAAATAATCGCCATCCTCGTTATTATCCCAATACTCAGTGCCGGCGGCTTGCAGACGCAAGGCAAATCGAATATCGCCGGGTATCTCGGCATGTGGCTGCGGCGGAAACACGATTTCGGCCTGCCAATACTCCCAACCATCTTCCGCCTTACGGTTGAATAAGGCCGGCAAAAAGTGCCAGACGCCGTCTTCGCCGGCCCAGAGCACTTCCACCTGCTTGTGATAATCCAGGTCTGCGACTTGAATCAAAAACAGTAAGGATTGCTGACAGGCCACAGCTTTGCCGGTCACATTATTGGCTACATACAACAATTGGATGTTATTCATAGCTCCCCCTGGAGGTTGAGTTAGGCAGTGCCCGCCACGGGCGTCTGTCTAGGCGGCATAATGGCGAAAGTCAATATCCGGAAAAATATCGTCCATGATCTCCAGCGCCGTCAGATAGCGTTCATCGATACGATTTTTGCGGATCGCATCGTGCAGATAATTAAAACGGGCCAAATGATCGGTAATGCGTTTGCGCGCATAATCAATGGTGGTGCCGGCCTTCATGATAAACGGCCAATCCGAAGACTGCGCCAGCAACAGTGATCGGGCGGCCTGATTTAAAGCGCGCCGCTGCAAATCACTCACGCCAAAGCCGCGCAAATCGCCCGCCAGCTTTTCCATTTCGGCGGCGGCCTTGTGCAATAAGGGATAAATCCAGTCGTTGCTTTCGTTCAGCCAGTAACTGGAATAACCGTGTTCGCCCCAACTGGAAGCGGCCGGCGTAGCCCGCACGTGCTGCAAAGGCAATTCCAAATAATCGCCGCAACTGACGGTCTGGACACCGTTTTCGCTGCTGGCTGCCAAGCGTAACACTTGCTCTAGCCATAAAGGCCCTTCGAACCACCAGTGTCCGAATAGTTCAGCATCGTAAGGCGCGACGATAATCGGCGCTTGCGGCATTTCCGCAGCCAGCGCGTCGATTTGCTGCTGGCGGCGCAAGATAAAATCCTCGGCATGCCGGCGCGCTTTTAGCCTGGCCAGTTCAGGCTGGTAAACCTGCTTGGTTTGCTTGGCGCCGGTGATGCGGAAATACTTGATGCCGGTGTTAATCCGGGTTTCGCCGTCCAAAATATAAGGCGCGATATATTCCAGAGGCAAATCGAAACCGATGTCGCGATAATACTCGCGATAATCGCCATCGCCCGGATAGCCTTCCTCCGCGCTCCACACCTGTCGCGACGACGCCGGATCGCGGCCGAACGCCGCCACCCCGTTGCCGCAGTCCAGCGGCGCATAGACACCATAGCGCGGCGACTGGTCGGCGTCCATGATCGCGTGACTATCGACGAAAAAATAATCTATGCCTTCGGCTTTCAGCAGCTGTTCCAGGCCCGGATAATATCCGCATTCCGGCAACCAAAAGCCGCTCGGCGCAAAGCCGAATTGGCTGTTAAAACTGGCAATGCCAACGCCAATTTGATTGCGCACCGACACCGGGCTGACATTCAACAATGGCAAATAGCCATGGGTGGCGGCCGTAGTGATCAACTCCAGGCAGCCAGCGCTGTGATGATATTGAAACGCCGTGAGCAAATCGCATTGATAGCGTTGCTGATAGCGATGCAAGGCATCCTGAAACCACTGCATATACATCTGTGCCAACGGCTCGAACTGCGGCAGCCGGCGCGTGCGCTCCAACTCCCGTTCCGCCAATTCCAGCCTGCCTTGCAGATAATGCAGATAACGGTTTTGCAGTAATGGGTCGCGCAACATCGTCATCAGTGTTGGCGACAGGGATAAGGTCAGCCGGTACGGCACTTGGTCGACATGCAAGCGCTCCAGCATCGCCAACAAGGGCAGATAACATTCGGTAATCGCTTCGAACAGCCAGTTTTCTTCAAAAAAACTGTCGTGTTCGGGATGATGCACATAGGGCAAATGGGCATGCAAAACGATGCTGAGATAGCCTTTGTTCATCGCGGAGTTAATTTTGTTGGCCGGACGCGGTTACGGCAAGCGCCGAAGACGCTTGGGACGGCGGTATTATAAACTGCGCCATCGTCGGCGACAGTCTTTCCGTCATCGGCGACACTTGCGGTGCGACGGAGGCAGCCTGCGAATACGCCAAGGGGCTGAATTCCTGCTGAGCGTTTAGCCGACCAATCGCTACCTGGTAAATCCCGGCGATGCAGTTGTCGCCGCTGGGTAGCGTAATCTGCTGTTGGCTGTGTTCGGCGGCAACCGGCACATCGAACCAAGTCTTGGCCGAGTCTTGCGGCGACGAGACCGCTTCAGCCGGCGCAGGCCGACTGTAAACGCGCAAGGTCAAAGGCTGGACATCTGGCGGTTCGGCAGGCGGCGTAGACGCCTGTGCCACGTCATCAAGCTGCCAATAGACATGGATATGTTCCGGATCGACCGGCAACGCAACCAACTTGGCGCTTTCAACTTTGGCGGCAGTGAGTTGCTGGCGTGGGGCGAACTCGCGATTAATCTGCTGACTAATGCTTAACAGCTCTTGCGGCGAAAAGCCGCTACTCGTCAACCGCGCCGCGCCAGCTCTAAACCGGCGCGGGGCAAAGCCCCGGCTAATCTCCAGACTAATAGCCCGCATTTCCTCCGCAGAAAGCGGCATGCGGACTTGAGACGGTGAGGAGGAAAAGGCCATCGGCAATGTTAACGGGTCGGGTGACTAGGTTTTATCCTGTGGATAGCGGACATTCCGCGACGTATCGCCGCAGCGACCGGTCTTTATAGACTCTAACCGTTGTCGATTATTTACGCAAGGCGTAGGCCCGCAGCCCCTATATGCAGTAAAATCAGGACTAATTCACAGTTTCTCGGTAAAGGGCATGCACAAACCATACAGTTTAAAGTCAGGGAGTCCCTATCCTCACGGCGCCAAGGTTAGCGAGGGCGGCGTCAACTTCTCCATCTCCAGCCGCCATGCGACGGACGTGGAACTGCTGCTATTTGCCGAGCCTGACAGCATAAAACCCTTACAAGTCATACCCTTACAAAAAGATAAAAACCATACGTTTTTCTCTTGGCACGTCTTTGTCGAAGAACTGCCGGTAGGCACTTGGTATGCCTGGCGCATCGACGGCCCGGACAACACCCGCGAATCGGGCCTGCGGTTTGATCGCGAAAAATTATTGCTGGACCCGTGGGCGCGCGCTATCAGCGACAAATTATGGAACCGCGCCGCCGCCTGCAAGCCTGGTGATAATAGCCATCACGCCATGCGCGCAGTGGTCGTCGACGACCGTTACGACTGGGAAGGCGACACGCCGCTGGCCATTCGTAGCGAAAAAGCCATTATTTACGAATTGCATGTCGGCGGTTTTACTCGCCACGCTTCCGCCAAGGTGAAGCACCCAGGTACCTTTATCGGCCTGATCGAAAAAATTCCTTATCTGAAAAAACTCGGTATCACCCATGTCGAACTGCTGCCCATCATGGCCTTCGATGAGCAAGACGTGCCGCCGCATACCGCCGATCTGGGCTTGAAAAACTACTGGGGCTACAGCACGCACAGCTTCTTTAGCCCGCATCCCGGTTATTGCGTCACACCGGAACAAGGCACGCACATCCGCGAGTTCCGCGATCTGGTCAAAGCCTTGCACAAGGCCGGCATTGGCGTGATCATGGACGTGGTGTTCAATCACACCTCGGAAGCCGGCGCCGACGGCCCGGTAATTAACTTCAAAGGCATTACCGGCAACAGCTTTTATTTGACCGACAAGCACGATAAACGCATCTTTCACGACTATACCGGCTGCGGTAACACTGTCAATGCCAATCACCCGCTGGTCACCAACTTCATCATCAGCTGCCTGGAATACTGGGTGCGGGAAATGCATGTCGACGGCTTTAGATTCGACCTGGCCAGCGCTTTGGCGCGCGGCGAAGACGGCAGCGTACTACAGGATCCGCCTCTGGTCTGGGGCATAGAACTATCCGAACAACTGGCCAAAACCAAGCTGATTGCGGAAGCCTGGGACGCGGCCGGCCTTTATCAAGTCGGCAACTTTCCCGGCTATCGCTGGGGAGAATGGAACGGCCGTTACCGCGACGTGATTCGCCGCTTCCTACGCGGCGACACCGGCATCATCAGCGAAGTAGCCACGCGTATCTGCGGCAGTAGCGATCTCTATCAACATCAGCACCGCCTGCCGATCAGCGGCATTAACTTTGTCACCTGCCACGACGGTTTTACGTTGAAAGATCTGTTCAGCTACAACGAAAAACACAACACCGCGAACGGCGAAAACAATCGGGACGGTTGTAGCAATAATCTCAGCAGCAATTGCGGCGCGGAAGGCCCGACCCCCAACCCTGCCATCTGCAAACTGCGGCGGCAACAGGTGAAAAACGCCTTTGCGGTTTTGCTGCTTAGCCATGGCGTACCGATGTTGCTGGCTGGCGACGAATTTCTGCACACCCAGCAAGGCAATAACAACTGCTATTGTCAGGACAACGAATTAAGCTGGCTGAACTGGGATAAAGCCAAGGAGAATGCCGACGTGCTGCATTTTGTGCAGCAGATGATCCGCTTGCGCAAACGTCATCCAGCCTTGATGCGTCGAAATTTCCTCACCGGCCGAAAAATGGAAGGCAAAGATATGGCCGACATCAGCTGGCATGGCCTGGAAGTAGATCAACCGCCGCGTTGGGACGACCCGAACACGCGGATTCTAGCCTTTACGCTGGCGGCATTAGGCAAAGACGAAGCTGACCTGCACGCGATAATGAACATGTCCGATAGCAAACACAACATGCAGCTGCCGGAGGTTGAAGGCAAAAGCTGGTGTCTGGCTTTGGATACCGCACAAACATCGCCCAAAGATATTATCGAGCCTGCGGAACAAAAAGCGCTGAGCAAACCCTGGTATACCGTGGAGCCGCATTCGATTGTGGTGTTTGAAAACATCCAACAAGCCGGTATCGATGGTGGCGATAGCGTGGCGAAACGGTCCGCCAGTTTTTTCAGCAAATTGACCGGCATCAAGTTGCTCGACCAGCCGGCGACGGAAATACCGACAAGTTAATGAGACAGCCTGTTGTCAGGGAACGCTATCGCGTACCCTGACCTACCGGACTTATCGCGTTATCACTGGCATGGATGACCGGAACCCAATTTCGCAGGCGAGATTGTCGCGATAGCGGCATCGCCGCCCCATGAGCAAGAATTTTCGTGCCTGGGAAAATTTTGACTCCGAGTCTGCGGCCTGGATTGCCCATGAACACGCCAAAGCAGCGAATTACTAGCGCTTGGCCGGCTTGTCCCCTACCCAGTTAGGGTGTGGGACGTACTTATGAACCTGTGCATCAAGTTCTTGGCTGTGATACATGTCCAGGCACTTAAGCAGGTTGAATTTCGCCCCAGCGTAACCTTCCACCGGATTGCTGTAGTCTCGATGCAGATATTTCTCAACAAGTTGATCGATTGCCGGATTCCCTTTATCGTCGTTGTAATACGTCCATTCCAAAAACGCGCTCTTGGTAATGTCAGCATCCTCGCCTGCCGGCGAATCCTTGTAAGCGGTTGATAAGCAGGCGGCCAGCGCCCTGTCTTTATAATTTTCGGCGTTGCTACGTCGTGTGGCAGCGATGGAATCCGCGATAGCCGTCAGTGAATAGCAACATAGCCCCACGGCAACGAATGTGTGGATGGCTTTCATTTGAGCACCCAGAAATTTGCCTGGCTAGTGCGATATGTCACGCCTGGCTCGTTGAAATAGCAGTGGTCATAACAAGTCGTTCCGTCGAATAGCGTTGCATGACCGCTAGCATCACTCCAGCCATGAACTTCGAAGAGGACAATACCCTTTTTGCCTGACAGCGTACCACCGCCAGCGGGCGGATACGCAACGGCTTCTGGCGGCCCCCATTTGAGGTTCAGAAAGGAAATTACGTCTTTTACCCGGTAAAAATAGTTTCGATGGTCCCCACCTTTCTTGGTTTTCCCCGCTGTCGCCGGGATGATCACGCCGGATTGATTCAGGATATAACTCATGCGCACGGCACAAGTATTTACCCATGGGTTCTTTTTGTCCCGGATATGTGCGGCTACATCGCCTCCTATCACTTGGGCTACTTTCTCTCCGGAGTTGGTTGGGTCGTAAATTTTTTGCGATGCGGCCCATGCTGTTGCGAATGCTGGTTTAGCCAAAACTACGCTCCTAAGGTGGATTCAAATTAAACCAATTTTATGGCCCTGAACAACATATCAGAACTGCCTTATTTAACAGGCTTTACTATTCCTAACAAACAAGTAGATAAGGCCAACCGGTGCAATGAAAATTGCACACGCCCAGCAGATAAGCATCGTAAAAATTTTTACAAACAGCAACATCAAGGCGTTCACAAAGAATACGTTTTTGCCGATGATGAAATCGACCACACTTTCATAAACAAACCTTGAGTAGGGATATAAAACCGTATTGATGGCAAAAAATGCAATGGCCTCTGCCTTTAGTGCATTATGGGTTGGCGATTGGCTACTGGCATAGATAATGAGTGCTGGGAATATCAAACCAAATACAAATTGTCTGAAGTAGTATTGACGCGTTAAGCCTCCGAAGGTTTTCGCAATGACTGGATGCATTTATTTTTCCCAATTTTAAGATCTTATGGTGTGATTGTTGAGCAGTTGAATATCAACTATAACGCATTTTCTCAGTTGCTTAAATTTTTACTTAGCCTGCCGATGCATTCGATAAATTGAATCCATTACCTCAGCCTTCAGAATACACACCACGTTTCACACAACCATGAAAGCGCGAATGGGGGCCACTCGTCCCCCTGAGTCAGAATAGTTGTTGCCTCAATCGAACACGTCGCCCCAATCCGGTGGTGGCGGGGCCTCTTCGGCTGGGGTTGCGTCAGTGTCAGCCGGTTTTGACTGCTCCGAATCGGTGTCGGCAAATTGTGCTTCAGTCTCGGTAGCCGGCTCGTCGGCAACCGGTTTTTCACCCGCTTTGGGTAAGCCGTCCAGATAACTATCCAGCAAACTGCACAGATTTTCGTAAAATCCGCCCACCGTCTGCTGCTGCATTTGCTGTTCTATAAACCCATATAAAAACTGCTTTTCCGCCGCAATCAGATTTTCGCTGACGGCCTGCGCGGTTTGTTCGTCTAAGTGATGTTTACCGGTCAAGGCCAAGGCCAACCTGTCGCTGCGCCGTTCCTGCCGGTCCTTAATGTCTTCCAGCAATTCTTCGATGCCGGCCAGCCGCCGACGTTTATTCCGGCGATTAACGACCAGCACGGCGATCAGGCCGGCCAACAACAACAGCGACAATTCTCCTAAGCCGATAAGCAGCAGAGATTGATTCATTTGCCCAACTCCGTAATGCTCTCGCGCACACCACGTTCGGCATCATGGAAAATTTGCAGCATCTTTTTACTGCTGTTTTCCAACTCTAAGGCGGTCTGGTTGCCGCTAAACACACGGGTATATTCGGCAGACATTTCGTCGATGGTTTTCATCGCGTTATCCAGTTGCCGCACCAGTTGTTGGTTAATACGCTCCAAGCCTGCCAATTGATGCGCTTGCGGCGAATCCTGCACCGCAGCAACCGGCGCAGTCGCGCCCCGATTCGCCAGCAAATTCTGATAAGGCTCGGTTAGGCGGCCGATACGTTGCTCGATCTCACTCAACAACACCAACTCGCGTTTCAGAAATAAGCGAATCACCCCTTCAAACACAGCGCGTTCAGACGCGTTGACTTCTTGCAACAATGGCTCGATCTCCGCTGTAGCCAACCCGCAGTTTTCCTCCAGAAATTGCTCCAGCCAGCGATTTTTGACGATGGCCTGCTCTTCAAGCTCGGTAATGAAATGATCAATTTCGGCCATCTCCTTCCCTCGCCGGTTTCTCGAGATAAAAAACAGCACGATAACCAGCAGCGTCAAAAACCCCAACGCCTCCGCCGCTAATATCACTACCACGGAATCGAATGGATTCATGACAATCTCTCCAGTAACTGCTGATGTTTTTCTGCTTGGCTTTTTTTCAGGTAACGATAGGTAAAAAACCCACCAACACCCAGTATCAGATTGATGGTCAACAGGATGCCGCCAACCAATAACCAATTGGTTTCCGGGGCGTCCGGCGGCGGATGTTGCTCATGGTCAGTCTGCTCATGCTGCTCGGCATCGGTTTTCTGATCGGTTTTTTCATGATCGCCTGACTCGTGATGTGCATCAGTCTCTGCCGCCGGTGCGGCAACCTCGACTTTCTCGGCAGCAACGAACCAACTGTCATCGATAGTGAGCGGTTTGATCGCCGGCGTCAGCGGCTTGCCGGCATGATCTTTAGCCATCACGTTGAAATTGACATGCGTGGTGGTCTGCGGCGGCAAACCGGCCAAATCCAGCAACCAGACTCCATCTTTATTGGTCAGCGCTCGGGTTTCCGGCTCATGCCCTGCTTGGTTAATCACCGCATGGACCACAAAGCCGGCAGGATCGATCAACTTGGGATCCGGCAGCAGTTTCAAACTAACCTGACGCTGAGCAGCATCCACGTGCTTCTCCACGGCAATAGGCGTGGCAACTACGTCGATCTCGTGAATAATTTCGCGCTTGAAGGTCTTGCCGTCGGCGACGATTTTCAGCAGATGTTTACCCAAACTTAAATGTTCGACGTTATGCTGGTAAAAGCCGGGCTCCGTAGCCAAGGTATGCATTTTTGCGGGCGCTTGTTGATCTTGGATAATTTCCAGGGTCAACATGCCCAGAAAATCGGCACGGTCGATCAGCTTATTTTTATCGGTGAAGTGCGCTTTGATTGGCAAGGCTTCATTCTCGCCCAGAAAATTGGGAATTTCGCTAAGTTGCAGTTTCAGGTCGGTGACGATCATGACTTGGTTATCGGGATCGACTTCCGCCACCAAGCGCCATTCGCCGATCAAGGGTTGCTTGACGGTGATCAGGTCGTACGTCTGACTTTCCAGCCAGGACACATTGGCGACCATGCTTTGTTTACTGATGCTTTTACCGTCCGGCGCAACCAATTGCGTCGGCGCGGCATGCGGCTTTTTGAACACCAACACCGAAAACTCGTGGATGCCGCTATCGACCTTGAACTTATTGTCGGTCAGCGGCAAGGTTTCTTTCGGCGCGGCTTTTTGGGCCATTTTCAAAAATACCCGCTGCAATTGTTCGGCCGATTGCGCGGTTTCCGCCCAGCCGCCGGTCTCAAACGCCAGTTTTTCCAGCAGCTCTTTGTCGGCCTGCTCGGATAAGGCGATGGTTTGCACGTTGATATTTTGTTGCTGGAGTTTAGGGATCCACTCACTAAGAATTCGTTCGCGGGAATCCGCGCTTTGCATGATGTCCTTGGAAATATCCACAAAACCGTCGGTCAATAAAATCAGGTGTTTCTTGCCGCTACCGGTAAATCCTTGGCTGAGCACGGTCTGAATCGCATCTTCGATATGAGTGTACAAACCCCGAGAATGAATATTGGCCGTGGCTTTGCTGGCCTGCTGTTTCCAGGCAGAACTGACGGCATCGGTCGCGGACAACGGCGCGGTTTTTTCGGCGAACAGCCAGAACGAGGCCTTGGCACCGTCCGGCAGCAAATTGACCAACAACCGGCTGGCGTCTATGCGTAGATTTTCCGGATCGTTCTGTTTCATGCTGCCGGATACGTCTATCAACACCTGAATTTCGTCGGCGCCGGCAGCGGCAGGCGCGGGCTGGCAGTGCGCGGAATCGACACCTAATACCAACACGCAGAAAACCGAAAATACAATCGACTTGAACATAAGTCCGCCAACAAAAGTTTAGGCAATGGATAGCAAATATAGCCCAAGCATCTGACTGTTCTATTATTTTTTAAATCAGGCTGCGGCCGGCATTACACTTTATAATGTTTTCACTATTTCAACCAAAGGAGAACTTATGTCTATCAAACGAATGGTCGACCTGGATTTGGCCGGCAAGCGCGTATTAATCCGCCAAGATTTGAATGTGCCGGTTAAAGACGGCAAAGTCACCAGCGACTTGCGCATCCAAGCCAGCGTACCGACTGTGGAAGCCGCATTGGCCGGCGGCGCGGCAGTGATTTTGATGTCGCACTTGGGCCGCCCCACCGAAGGCGAATACGACGAAGCCTCCAGCTTGAAACCAGTCGCCGAGCGCTTTTCGCAATTGCTGGGTCAACCGGTGCGCTTGGTGAAAGACTGGCTGGACGGCGTGGAAGTAAAACGCGGCGAAGTGGTACTTTGCGAGAACGTGCGTTTTAACAAAGGCGAGAAGAAAAACAATGCCGAACTGGGCCAAAAAATGGCTGCGCTGTGCGACATTTTCGTGATGGACGCCTTTGGTACCGCGCACCGCGCCGAAGCCTCGACCCATGCCGTAGCCGAACACGCAGCCATCGCTTGCGCCGGCCCGCTGTTGGCTGCCGAGCTGGATGCATTGGGCAAAGCCCTGGAAACCCCTGCCCGCCCTTTGGTGGCTATCGTCGGCGGCTCCAAAGTGTCCACCAAATTGACCGTACTGGAATCACTGTCTTCCAAAGTCGATCAGTTGATCGTCGGCGGCGGCATTGCCAATACCTTTATCGCCGCAGCTGGTTACCCAGTCGGTAAATCCTTATATGAAGCGGATTTAATTCCGGAAGCCAAACGTCTGATCGCCTCCGCCAAGGAACGCGGCGCGGATATTCCGGTGCCGGTCGATGTGGTATGTGCGAAAGAGTTTTCCGAAAGCGCTGCGGCTACCGTGAAAAACGTCGCCGACGTGGAAGCTGACGACCTGATCCTGGACATTGGACCGGAAACCTCCAAGCAATACGCGGAAATCCTGAAAACCGCCGGCACTATCGTCTGGAACGGCCCGGTCGGCGTATTCGAAATCGACCAATTCGGCGAAGGCACCAAATCGCTATCAATGGCAATTGCCGAAAGCCCTGCCTTCTCGATCGCCGGCGGCGGCGACACATTGGCGGCGATAGACAAATACGGCATCGCCGATAAAGTGTCTTACACATCAACAGGTGGCGGCGCGTTCCTGGAGTTCCTGGAAGGCAAGGAATTGCCGGCGGTAGCTATTCTGCAAACTCGCGCTTAAGCACGGCGCTCTTGACGGGGCTAAGCGACCCAGTCAAATCTAGTAATTTATGAAATGGTGTACCAGTTGATCCGCATGGAGAATTGTTGATCGACTGGTTACGCCCCCTCAGCGACAACGGCCCTTTTATGTTCGGTTTCACCATGAATATCACGCTGCTACTGGCTCTGTCATTGTTGCCCAAACCTTTAGTTGCGAATTCCGAGAATCCTACCCTCCCAAAGACGGATATCGCCACACCTTCTTTAGGTGAAAATGATTCCTGCGTGTCAGGTCCCTTTGAGACAGATATCGAAAGACTGAAGAATGCAACCCCCTTGCAAGACATTACGATTGCTGAGCGGAAGGCTGCAAACCTTAGAATCCCAATTGAGATTGAAAAAATTCGTGAGGGTGGCTACTCGCTATTTGTTGGCAGTTATATCAACAATGGCCTCATAACGTGGTATGGGTTTGACGTAGAGCGTCGTCTCTTTATCGCTGTTCTTGGGCATATTGGACCGTTGCTAGATAAGGTGCCAAGCGAAGAAAAATTAAGTGACGCGCAATTGCTTCACTACACAGACGCCGCTGGATATCGTCGAAGTGAATTTGTAACTGTGTCGGATGCGACTCCAGAGCAAGTAAGAGAGTTTTCGTGCTTGGCTAACGAATTATCAGTGACTCACAGGGATCCACAACCTACGTTTCGTAGAATGACGGATACTCTAAAGAAGGAGTTCGTGCTTATCCATAATGGGAATCGGCTGCCTAGCGGTGGAGGCGATGCAAGGCGGAAATCTGAAGGCATGCTTGAAAAATTTGTGGCCAAGCCACTCCAAGAACCAATTATGCAAACATACCGAAAATGACGCGAAACCTCGCGTTGAATGGTTGCCTTTGGGCGCTTTCACCTCTCAGTAGCAAGTAGCCTCGATGAAATCGAGGTTTCGAAGACCAATCCCCTTCAATTGCCGAAGTGGGTTTGGTGGTCGGTAAGCCGATGTCCTCGATTCCGCTATCGCTGCATCGAGGCTACAATGGCCTGACTTCAATCGACGTAAGGAATGGCGATGGTGGCGTATCGGCGTAATTTCGTGGCGGGTGGCACCTACTTTTTTACGGTGACGTTGCGCGATCGCCGGGCGCGTTTTCTGGTCGAACATGTCGGCGATTTACGCCGAGCGTTTGCGCAAACCCGAGCCCGAAAACCCTTCGTGATTGAGGCTATGGTGGTATTGCCCGATCATTTGCATACCATCTGGCGTTTACCGGAACTCGATACCGATTATCCCGGCCGTTGGAAATCGATCAAATCACTGTTCACTCAGGCGCTGGACCGCCAGGGTATGGATGTCGGCAAACGGCATGACGGCAGTGCATCTATCTGGCAACGCCGTTATTGGGAACATACCATACGCGACGAACAGGATTGGTTGCATCACATTGATTACATCCACTTCAACCCGGTGAAGCATGGTTGGGCGCAACGCGTGCAAGATTGGCCGTTTTCATCGTTTCACCGTTATGTCCGTCGCGGTTGGTTGCCTTTGAACTGGGCTGGCGAGAATGTTGCGGATCGGAATTTCGGCGAACCGTAGCCTCGATGAAATCGAGGTTTCGAAGACCAACCCCTTTCAATTTCCGGTGTGGGCTTGATGATCGGTAGGCCGACACCCTCGATTCCGCTAACGCTAAATCGAGGCTACAATGGCCACACTTCAATCGAAAGGCCATAAGGTGCGCAGAATATAGGGTGCTGCCGGCAGGCGCACCGCTAGTGTTCGTTGCGCCTCGCATGGCTCGGCACAACCTATAGGCAGTCGCACATTTTTGGGATTACGGCTGGCGGCTGTATATTAATCAACTGACGTTCGTCAGAAAAACCATCCGTACACAAATGGCAGAACCTTACCGGACTGGATTTTTCTGATGGTGAAGTTTCGACTTCAATTTGATTGAAGCTAGAATTTAATCCCCTCTGTAGAGGATTAAATTCCATTAAACTCAGATTTTCATGAACTTTGGGAACGGACAGCGACTACCTTGGGCGAGGTATAGCGTTTCCAAAGTGCCGACCCCAGGTTTTTGAAATCGTCCAGATAGGTATAAGCCACCGGAATCACCAATAGGCTCAGCAAGGTGGACGTCACCAAGCCGCCGATGACCGCGACTGCCATTGGGCTGCGGAAGGATGAATCCGCGTTGCCCATGCCTATCGCAATCGGCAACATGCCGGCACCCATGGCGATAGTGGTCATTACGATAGGTCTAGCGCGCTTATGGCAGGCATCCAATAGCGCATCCATGCGGCTCATGCCATGCTCGCGGCGGGCGACGATAGCGTATTCGACCAGCAAGATGGAGTTTTTGGTGGCTATCCCCATCAGCATCACTAGACCAATCAATGACGGCATCGAAAAGGCCTTGCCGGTCAATAGCAAGGCCACGAAGCCGCCGCCGAAGGACAGCGGCAATGCTGCCAAAATGGTGATGGGCTGCAGGAAGTCTTTAAACAGCAAGACCAGTACGATAAAGATGCATAGAACACCGGTCAGCATGGCCAAGCCAAAACTGGTGAACAGCTCGCCCATCATTTCTGCATCGCCGATATTGATGCGTTTAACACCGGCCGGCAGGTTTTTGATGCTTTCAAGATTCTCAACAGCAGCAGCAACGTCGCCGAGCGGCTGGCCGGACAACTCGATTTCGAAGTTAACATTGCGCGAGCGGTCGTATCGATCAATCACCGCCGGTCCGCTGGACAGCTCCAGTTTAGCCACCTGGCCGACCATTACCGCGCCGATGCCCGGCTTGGCGGACGGCACAGCCAACCGTTCCAACACGCTCAAATCGTGCCGGCCCTCATCGGCCAATTTCACCACCATCGGCACTTGCCGTTGCGCCAGATTGAGCTTGGACAACGACCAGTCGTAATCTCCCAGGGTGGCGATACGCAGGGTTTCCGCCAGCGCAGTGGTAGTCACGCCCAGATCGGCGGCGCGGGCAAAGTCCGGTCGCACAGCTATTTCCGGCCGCACCAGCGCGGCACTGGAGGCGATACTGCCCAGGCCTGGAATGGTTCGCAGGTCGCGTTCCAGGCTGCGGGCGGCGGTACTCAAGGCTTGCGGATCGTCGCCACTCAACACCAGCACGTATTTCTCGCCGGAAGCGCCCAAACCCACTTTGGTACGTACGCCGGGCAGTTTTTGCAAAGCCTGGCGAATATTTTGTTCGATGACCTGTTTACGCACTGGTCTGTCTTGCCGGTTGGCCAAGGTAATCGTCAAGGTGGCTTTACGGACCTCGCCGCTGCCTTGGTTGCCGGCCATCGGGTCGCTACCTGCCGAGCCGCTGCCGATGGTGGTATAGATCGTTTTTACGTAGTCGATACCGGCGACCAATTGCCTGGCAGCTTCGGCGGAAGCGCGCGTTTGCGCCAAGCTGGAGCCGGGCGGCAATTCTACGAAGACCTGGGTCTGCGGGTTGTCGTCCGCTGGGATAAAGCCGGTGGGCAATAACGGAATCAAAAACAGCGAGCCGATAAAAAACGCCGCCGCGCCGCAAATTGTGGTCAGCCGATGATGCAAACACCAGCCCGCTAGCTTCATATAGGTGCGCATCAGTACACCTTCTTTTACCTCTGCGTGCTCTTTGTCTTTTAACATGTACGCCGCCATCATCGGCGTCAGCATCCGGGCGACAACTAACGAGGCTAAAATTGCCAGCGCCGCCGTCCACCCGAATTGCTTGAAAAACCGCCCGGCCACCCCGCTCATGAATGCGGTCGGCAGAAACACCGCCACCAGCGCGAAGGTAGTGGCAACTACGGCCAAGCCGATTTCGTCGGCGGCCTCCATGGCGGCTTGATACGGGGTTTTTCCCATCCGCAAATGACGAACAATGTTTTCCACTTCGACGATAGCATCGTCGACCAAAATGCCGATTACCAAAGATAAGGCTAACAAGGTGATCACATTTAGCGAAAAGCCCAAATAATCCATGCCCAAAAAGGCTGGAATCACCGACAGCGGCAAAGCCACCGCGGAAATAAAGGTGGCCCGCCAATCGCGCAAGAACAGCCAGACCACTAAAACCGCCAATAAGGCGCCTTCGTAAAGCATGGTCATGGAACCTTGGAATTCCTCTTCGACCGGCGTCACGAAATTAAACGCTTCGGTGAACTCGATATCCGGGTTGGCGACGCGCAACTCGTCTAGGGCTTTTTTCACGCCTGCGCCGACTTCCACTTCGCTGGCACCCCTGCTGCGGGTGACTTCAAAACCCACCACCGGTTTACCATTCAGCAGCGCCAGCGCGCGCGGTTCTGCTACCGAGTCGTCCACCTTGGCGACTTGATCGAGCCGAATATGGCGGCCGTCAGCCAATGAAAGCTGCAAGGGCCTTATTTCATCGACCGACGCCACGTTCGCCAAGGTGCGCACCGGTTGTTCGCCGCTACCCAAATCGATGCGACCGCCGGCGCTCTCGCGCTGGATTTGCCGCAATTGCCGGGAAATGTCTGCCGCAGTCGCCCCCAAGGCTTGCAGCTTGACCGGGTCCAAAGCAATCGTCACCTCCCGGCTGACACCGCCCACCCGGTTGACCGCACCGACGCCGCGTACCGCCAACAGGCGTTTGGCAACCGTGTCTTCGACAAACCAGGACAGCGCTTCTTCATCGCGCTGCGCGGAACTGACGGTTAAGGCCAAAATCGGCGAACCGGCCAAATCCAGCTTGGTGACAATCGGATCGCGCAGGTCGCCAGGCAAGTCGGCGCGGACTTTGGAAACGGCGGAACGCACATCGTCCAAGGCCTCCTGTACCGGCTTTTCCAGGCGAAATTCGGCGGTGATGGTGGCACTGCCATCCTGGACCTTGGAGGTGATATGTTTCAAACCCTGCAAGGTGGCGATGGCGTTTTCGATTTTCCGTGCCACCTCGGTTTCCAGTTGCGACGGCGAAGCGCCGGGCAGCGAGGTCGAGACCGTGATGGTAGGCAAATCCAGGTCGGGGAAGTTCTGGATTTTCATTGATTTAAAGCTGATCAAACCGGCAAAACTGAGCAGCACGAACAACATCATGGCCGGAATGGGGTTGCGGATACACCAGGCTGAAACGTTCATTGTGTTACCACCCGTACGCTGTCGCCGTCGGCCAAAAACGAGGCACCGCCGGCCACCAGCCGGTCTTCGGCGGCCACTCCGGATAAAATTTCCAGCTGGTCGCCGTTTCTGCGGCCCAGTTGCACTTTGACCTGCTTGACGCGGGCCCGGTCTTCGGTTTGTTCGGTCAGCAGAAACACATAGCTAAAGCCATCCCGCAGCGACAACGCATCTTGCGGCACGGTTAGAGCCGTGGAACTGCCCAAATCAAATTCACCACGGGCGAACATACCGGCACGTAAACCGCTTTGCGCAGCATGAGGTAAATCAACGTAAACCAAGCCATTGCGATTTTGCACATCAAGGGTTGGCGCCAGGAAACGTACACTTCCCTCTATGCTGCCGACATTCGGCACTTCCACCCTCACCCTGTTGCCCGGTTTCAGTTGCGTCATTTCCGCGGCGGTAAGCTCGCCGCGCCATTCCAGGCGGTTTTGCCGAATCAAGCGAAACAATTCCTGGCCTTTCGTGGCGACCGCGCCCAAGGTGGCGCTACGCGCGGAAATCACGCCGTCGTCGCTGGCCAATACCTTGGTATATTTCAGCCGTAGCAATTGCGCATCCAACTGCGCTTTGGCGGATTGCAGTTTGGCCTCCGCGGTTTTGGCGCCGGTCAGGTACTGGTCCACTTGTTGAGCGCTCAACGCCCCGGATACCGAGACCTTCCGTGCCCGCTCGGCGTTGAGTCGGGCTTCGGCCAGATTGGCTTCGGCTTCGGCCACTACGCCTCGGGCTTGCGCGACATCGGCCAATACGCTTTCGTCCGAAAAGGTTGCCAACACCTGGCCTTTTTTAACGGCTTCGCCGATTTGCACATTAATCGCACTCAGGCGCAGATCGCCGATTTCGGCGCCGATCACGGCTTCCTGCCAAGCCGCAATCGAACCGTTAGCCGTAAGACTGAGCGGAATATCACGCGTTTGCGGACGAATCGCCGAAACGCTGAGCGCCGGATTAGCCGCCGGTGCTTCGGCCGATGGCGCGGGCTGGCTGACGCGGCCGATAGCCACGCCAATACCGATTAATAGTAGTAAGGCGACGAATAGCGCGCCTATTTTTCCCTTGGTCATGATTTTCCTCCGCTGAGCGTGTCGAATTGATTCGGAAATAAATGCGTGTTGCCGATGGCTCTAAGTTTGGTTGGATCCGCTGCTGCCGTGTCCGGATTCGGCGAGTCGCCTCCGTCCGCCCAGCCGCCGCCGGCCGCGCGATAAAGCGCGATCCAGGCGCCGACCTGTTCCTGCTCCAGTTCTTCGAGCGCCAGTTCAGCGGCAAGCACGTTGCGGCGGGCCGTTTCCACGTCGAGCAAATTACCCAATCCGCTTTGGTAGAGCGTTTGCAGCGCCTGAAAGTTTGCCCGGTAGCCGTTGACCGCCTCGCGGCCTTGCGGCAAGCGTTGGCGGGTGCTATCCAAACGCACCAGGGCGTCTTCGACTTCCTTGACCGCCGTGCGCACTTTGGCGCGGAAGCGGCTTTCCGCCGCTTGGTATTGCACCCTGGCTACTTCCACATCGGCCGCGCGCTTACCGGCGTCGAACAGCGGCAAGCTCAGGGTCGGCCCTATCGCCCAAGTCTGCGCCAGCATCAGCGCCGCGCCGTTGATGTTTTGCAGCGTCGGGGTAATGTTGCCCGACAGGCTCAATTTCGGAAATTGTTTTGCCCGTTGCACACCGATAGTAGCGCTGGCCTCGGCGAGGTCGCGTTCGGCGGCGGCCACATCGGGCCGTTGTAATAACACCTTGGCCGGTAAGGAAGCGATTTCGAACGCCGGTGGAGTGGGCAATTTCGCCGCCTGATCGGCCGAGCCGTTCAGTAATGACCGCAAGTCGGCTTCCGCGAGGCCGGTCATCGCCGCCAGGCTTTTGATGGATCGTTCGCATTGAGCTTGTTGCTGTAGCAAGGTTCTGCTGCCTTCAGCGGCACTGGCGGTAGCCAAGGCCACGTCGCCCGGCGAGCGGAAGCCGCTCTGGCCGGCAACCGCCGCCACCCGCGCCGATTCAAGGCGCGAATCGCTGTCGGTACGCAATAGTTGCACTTGCGCTTCGCAATAACGATAAGCCAGGTAGGCATCGGCGACTTCTACCGCGACCGCGACCCTGGCATCGTGCCAGGAGGCGTTGCGTGATGCCAGTTGGCTCTGGGCCGCTTCCTGCTGCCGGGCCAAACCGCCGAACAGGTCTATTTCCCAACTGGATTGCAGTCCGGCCGAGAATTGGTTCCAGATGAACGGTGTGCCGCCAAACGAGGACGAGGAGCGTTTGGAGGCGAGCTCGGAGTCCAATTTAGGGAGTAAGGCGGCATCGGCGCCCACGAGATTGGCTCTAGCTTCTTCGATACGTGCTCTGGCATCGGCAACCGACGTGCTAACTTGCTCGGCGGCGCTCAACAGGCGAGTCAGGGCCGGGTCTTGAAAACGCTCCCACCAGCGCATCAGCTCGGCGGGATCGCCTTGATGAGCCTGTTGCCGATTGGCTGCATCCGCTTGCGGCACTTGCCAGCTTGCCGGTGCGGGCAGCGGTTCGGCTTGATAATCCGGGCCGACGGTAGTCAACAAACCGCCGGACCCGCAAGCCGAAAGCAGCAAGGGGATCAAACTCAAGCCAAGCGGCCGCGAGATATTATTGCTCATGATCGCCATCCCGAGCGCGGCGCGCAGCTTCGCTGTCTATCATGGCCAACGCATAGCCGGCCAGACGTTCGGCCAGCACGTCGATGTGTTGTGGGGAATTTAAAATTTGCGGAGAGATCATCGAGATGACGTCTTGCCCCACATAAAAATACACCGCCATGCCTATCATCGCGAAAGCCAGCCTATGCAAATCCTCGTCGACGCTGCTCAATCCCAAATGTTCCTTGAGCAGCGACACCAAGGCTTCATGCTGAGGTTTGATTTCCGCATCGATTTCCTGTTGCCAGGCGCCGGTCGGCTCTATCATCTCCCGGAAGTGCAGTTTCATCACGAGCCCAAGCTCCTCGCCTTTTTTCAACGGTTCGAGGAATTCGCCGAAAAATCGGGTCAACACTTCGGGTAACGGTAAGTCGGCGTAGGCGGCGACATCGGAGCCGCAAGGCGTGTCGCCCATCGGTTCGAAAAACGCGGCGCGATATAGACCGGCCTTGTCGCCGAAGTAATAGCGGATGGCCGAAATGTTTGCCCCCGCCGCGTCGCAAATTTCCCGCGTGGAAGCGGCCTTGTAACCTTTTTCGGCAAATAGCCGCAATGCCGCCATTACCAGCCGGCTGCGAGCGTCGTGAGTTTCTATTTCGGAGTTTTCGGTTGTGACCATGCTGCCTCGGCGAAAGTGTATGCTGAAAAATAAATCAATCGATTGATTTTAAATTTATCAATCAATCGATTGATTGTCAAACTAAAATATGACGCATACCTTGAGCTTGAATGCCGAGCGATATTATTCGGCTTTACTGGGCAAGATTTTGGAAATGGCTTGACTGAAGCACTGGCTGCCAATTTGAAGGCCGAGGAGTTAACCGACGCCCAAGACGAATACCTTATTGCTGAACGATGAGATGTCGGTAAGGCAATCGGGCCTGCCACCGACTTACCCATCTACTGAAACGACCGCCTACCGCACCATGCGATGGCTGGCTTCGCACGTCAAATAGATATTAAATTGTGATTGACCGCCCGGCCGCAGAGATACCCAAGGTTCTTAACGTAAAACTTGCAAAGCTGAAGACGTCAAACGGGCGGCTTATCCAGGCTTTGGACTCCTGAAAACGCCACGATGCCGATTTGGCGATGTTTGAAAACAAACCTGTCTGGGTTGGAAAAGCTGAAAGTATTCATGTCGATACTTCAGTAACGGCCATGGTATGTAGCATGACCGAGCATCTGGATATGCTCAAGGACAACTTTCCCTCGATTCCTGCCGAAAATAGCTTCCATTGCGGCTGATTTGAGCAGAAACACTAGGTCATATGCCGCACGAAACTGCGTTATATGACATAGTTTTAGATGTAATCCTTCCCCCTACGCCTCGCCATCAACAACCTTACAGCCAAGCATTACCTGGATTGGCCGGCTGCCTGCGTTTATTGGCACACAGCTTGCGGCAATTTCCGTCTTCCCTTCACAAAATCCGGAGCCTGTCGCTTGTCCGTCATCGCCATCCAGCACGATCAGATAGCCGAATTATTTCTGAATCATAAAGAAGCCATCGTCGATTTTTTGCTGCAAAAGGTAAAGTGCCCCGATGCCGCACAAGATCTGAGTCAGGAGACTTATTTACGTTTACTGGGCAAGGACAGTCTGGCGCACACCGACAATCTGCCCGGTTATCTGTTTCGTACCGCCGAACGACTGTCGATAGACTTTATTCGCCACCATCAGCTTAGCGGCGCAAAGACTCAAGGCTTAGACGACGAGCTGACTTGCCCGCTTATGCAACCCGAGGACTTTGCCATTCTTAGCCAGCAATGCGAGCGCCTGTTACTGGCTATCGCCAGCCTGCCACGGCAATGCCGACATATTTTACTGCTGCGCAAGATCGACGAATTAACTTATGCGCAAATCGCCGGACAACTGGGCATCTCCGAAAAGACCGTGCAACGCCAATTGGTCAAAGCCATGCTGCACTGCCATCAGATGTTCAACGACGTGCGTTACTAAACCGGCCAATCAATGAAGGCGCCTAACCTTTCGCAAGAACAACAGATTCTTAAACAAGCCGCGACATGGTTTGTGGAGTTGCAGTCCGAATACTGCAACGACAGGCGGCGGCAAGCATTCGCGCAATGGCTTCTGCAAAACCCCGCGCATCAGCAGGCTTACGATGACATAGCCAGCCTTTGGGGAAACCTGGATAAGCTAAAAACCCGCGAGGTAGCTGGTTTGAGTGCCGCACGCTCAGCGCGGCCCCGCATCTGGCGAAACGGCAAAATGTTAACCGGCAGCCTGCTGCTTGCGACGATATTGACCGGCGCATGGCTGGACTTCAAGGCCCCTAGCAGGGTTTACCAAACAGGCATTGGCGAACGGCAAACCTTGCAGCTGGCCGACGGTTCCCAACTGCAATTGAATACAGACACACAACTGCGTGTGCGACTGTCCTGGTGGCGCCGCGAGATCGAATTGCAGCAAGGCGAAGCCATGTTCAACGTCGCCCATCAGGCTTGGCGCCCTTTTAACGTACATACCGGCAATCTACAAATTAAAGACATCGGCACCGTGTTTAACGTGCGGCACGATGCTTTGGGCACCGCCGTATCGGTACTGGAAGGCGAAGTGGCCCTGTACGCCGGCCGCAGCTGGTTTGGCGAAAATTTACCGGCCGGCTTCAGCCGCAAGATAGACCCAAACGGCCACTGGCAAAAATCCGAAAAACCCAATCCCGAACAAGTGGCGGCATGGCTTAACGGCCAGCTGTTGTTCGACCATACCCCGCTGCCCGAAGTCGTCGCGGAATTGGAGCGTTATCACGCCGTGCGTTTTGCGTTTGCCGATCCTACTTTGGCCAAACAAACCCTGAGCGGCAGTTTCAATAGCGCCGATCTCAAGCCGTTTCTACAAGCCCTGGAAAAAATCCTGCCTATCCGCGTACAACGCCAAAAGCAAACCATCGTGCTTTACAGCCGCTAACAAGCAAGTGTGCGCTTTCGGGTTCAAAAAAATATTCCGCAAAAATGTCCAGTTTGACCAGTCTGCTTCGTTAATGGGGTATGGCGAATCAAAAAATATTGCCACCCACGACTAACAGGAGATGATCATGGATTGCAAACTTAACACCCCACCTGAGAAAAAACCGCGCCGACGGGCGCCGCTGCTGGCTTTGGCCCTAGCTGCTTCAATAGACGCAAGCGCGGCAGACAGCTCCGGCGCGAGCATAGACCTTCCCGCGCAGCCGCTGGCAGCTACGTTGGAGAACCTGGCAAAGTCCACCAATACCAAACTGATATACGCCGACTCAGTGGTGCAAGGCTTGCAAGCCCAGCCGCTGAAGGGCAATTACACTGTACAACAGGCCTTGGAAAAAGTGTTAAGTCAGAACGGCTTACAGTACGAGCAAGTGGGCGAAGGCGTAATTGCGGTTAAAAAAGTCCCAGCACCAAAAGCACAAGCCATCAAGGACGATTCGATTTTCGAGCTGGGTGCGGTCACCGTTAGTGATCAAGCAGAAAATGTAAAATTAACCAGCAAGGACATCGCCACTTCGGTGGACATCATGTACGCCGATAAGATCGCCGACCAAAACGTGTTGACGGCCTACGACTTATTCCACCGTATGCCCGGCGTCCAAGTTACTCAATTCGGCCAAGGCATTACGACCGGAAAAATGTCGTTTCGCGGCTTCAATGGCGAAGGCCGGGTTAACGCGGTCAAATTACTGATCGACGGCGTTCCCAGCAACACCAACAGTGGCGACACCTATTTCATCGACTCGCTGTTTCCGCTGGACATCGAGTCGATTGAAGTGGTGCGCGGTACCAACGACGCCCGCTACGGCCTGCACTCTTTTGCCGGTAACATCAGCATGAACACCACCGCTGGCGGCAACTACGCCAAGGGCCGGCTCAGTTACGGCAGTTTCAATACCCACGACATCCAGTCCGGGCTGGGTTACGAAAAAGACGGTCTCTCGCAAAACTATCAAATATCCTATCGTGCCAGCGACGGCTACCGCGACCACAGCGACACCGATAAAAACAGCTTTTCCGGCAAATGGTTTTACACCCCGGACGACCAAAAATACAAAATAGGTCTGATCGCCCGCTGGAGCGAAGCCGGCGCTCAAGAACCCGGCTATATGACTTACCAGGAACAGTTACTCAATCAAACCCAAACCTTCGCCCGAAATGCCACCGACGGCGGCAAACGTACGGTTGGTCAAGTCAGCACCCATTTGGATGTCAACCTCAGCAAAACCTTATTCTGGTCGTCCAAGGTTTACGGTAACTTATTCGACGACCAACGTTACGTGACCTATGGTCCAGGCGCGGCGCAGCAAGAACGCGACCGCGATGAAATCCAGTACGGCGCGATGACCTCGCTAACCTACCATCCGGTTGTCAGTTGGTTGGACGACTTTTCGCTGGAAACCGGTTTCGATTTCCAGCAGCAGGAGAACAAATACCTGCGTTATTTGACCGATAGCCGGGTTCGCCGTAGCAGCGGTTTGCGTAACGACGAGAAGTGGGATTTCTTGAACTACGGCGGCTACATTCAGGCCGTGATCAAACCCTTCAAATGGTTAAAGCTGACACCGGGCTACCGTGCCGATATCATCGACGGCAGCTTTTTCAACTACCGCCCCGGCACCACCTTCGGCTCTTCACCGTTGAACGATTACGGCACGATTTCGCAGCCGAAAATCGGCGCGGTGATTACGCCAATCGAAGGTTACAGCCTTTACGGTAACTGGGGCCGCACCTTCCAGGTCGGCCTGGGACAGGCAACCTTCATCGGCCGTAACCAAGCCAACATTGGCCCCTCGTTGAACGATGGCTGGGAAGTTGGGGTCAAGCTGAAACCGGTGGATTGGGCCGAGGGCCGGGTCGCCTATTGGGCACAAGACGCCAGCAACGAAATCAGCCGCAATTTGGCTAGCGTCGATTCGACGATGATCGGTGCCACCAAGCGCCAGGGCGTGGACATTGAAGTCAAGGTCTACCCCACCGACAAAGTCGGCGTTTGGGCGGCCTACTCTTTACAGGAAGCTAAAGTCACCAATCCGCCGGTGGTTTCGGCTGGCACTATGGAATACGTCGCCGGCAATCAGGTGGTCAATACCCCGAATTATTTGTTTTCGGCCGGTATCGACTACCAAATTTTGCCGCAATTGCGTTCTTCGCTGTGGACCAGCGGCCAAGGCGATTACTTTGTCGATCAAGCCAATCAACGCGGCCAATACGGGGAATACGCCCTACTTAACCTCGATTTGGGCTATCAGGTGACCAAGGAAGTGGAATTGCAATTTCAAGCCAAAAACCTGACCGATGCGCGCCGGGAATACGTTTGGTACGACGAAACTTTCGGCGCCACCGCCCAACCGTTCTTCTCGCCGGGCGACGGCATTGCCTTCTACGGCGCCGTCAACGTCAAGTTCGACTACTAAGCTCGCATCACCATGAAATTAACGGCCGGCAAAAAACAGGCTAGACGCCAGTTTTGGCTGGCCGTGCATTTGTATCTAGGCTTATCCTTGGGGCTGATCATCGCGCTGGTCGGTCTGACCGGCAGTCTATTGGTGTTTTATATCGATCTGGACGAGTGGCTGAATCCGCAATTGATCATTTCCGAACCCAGCCCCCAACGGCAAAGCTACGAAGATATTTTTCAAGCCTTGCGCCGGGCAGAACCTACCCGGCAACGCGGCTGGCGGCTGGAAATACCAGACGATCCGCAGCGGGCGATCACCGCCCGCTACTATAAGCCGCAAGAAACCGAGCATCACGGCTTTGCCCCGCTGATGTTGTCGGTCGATCCTTATACCGGCTCGGTACTCGCCAATCGCTTCTGGGGCGAATTTGCGATGACCTGGCTTTACGATCTGCATTACAAATTGTTGCTGGACGAAACCGGCAAGATATTGATGGCTATCGTGGGCGGCTTGTTGCTGATGTCCTTGGTCAGCGGCGTCTATCTGTGGTGGCCGCCGCTGCACAAATTAAAGAGCGCTTTGAGCCTAAAGCGACATGCCAGCCGCGAACGCTTAAATTACGATCTACATAAACTGGCGGGCGTCTACAGCTTAATCGTGATGCTGGTATTGGCGGTAACCGGGGTAGCTTTGGAGATTCCGCAATATGTCAATCCTATACTAGGTTATTTCTCGCCTTTGCAGGCATCGCCCGCGCCAAAATCGGCCATAACCCAAAACAACCCAGCCCGCATCAGCCTGGATCAAGCCGTCGCTGTCGGCCAAGCCCGCTTCCCGCAGGCGCGCCTGTGCTGGATAGAAACGCCGCACGACACCAACGGCAGCTATCGCATCAATCTGCGCCAAGCCGGCGAACCCAGTCTGCGCTTTCCCAAAACCAATGTCTGGGTGGATCAATATTCCGGCCAGGTGTTGGCCATCAGCAATCCGGATGAGCTTGGCGGCTCCGATACCGTCATTAACTGGCTGCATCCGCTGCATACCGGCGAAGCGTTTGGTTTGACCGGCCAATTGCTGGTGTTATTCTCCGGCCTCGTCTGCCCAATACTGTTTATCACCGGGCTGATACGCTGGCTGCAAAAACGTCGCGGTCGGCGTACGACCAAACGGCAGTCGCTCAGCGCAAAAAACCAGCCGCTATCGCCCCAAATGCTGAATCGATAACACCTTTGTGGTTTATGGCTGGTAACGGCTAAGTATTTGCGGCAAATTCGCTCGACTCATCTAAAATCTGCATAATTACTCGATCCGTTTCGGTGGCGTTTGCCGTAAATGGTCGCTACTCAATTCTTGATTTTAAAAGCACAACACTCATGTCTCACAGTAATTCGGCCTCAGCCATCATTTATGCGTTCGCCGCCAATCTGGGCATCGCCTTGACCAAAACCGGCGCGGCAGTCTGGACCGGCTCCGGCTCGCTGCTGGCGGAAGCCATTCATTCCTTTGCCGATTGCGGCAATCAGGTCTTGTTGTTTATTGGTATGAAACGCTCGGCGCGGGCAGCAACGCAGCACCATCCCATGGGCTTTGGCCGGGAAGCGTATATCTGGTCGATGATGGTAGCGATTACGCTATTCTCGGTGGGCGGATTATTCTCGATCCACGAGGGTTGGTTGCGTTATCACGAACCGCATACCGTGGAAAACGCCGGTATGGCTTTGGCGATATTGGCTATCGCCGTGGTTTTGGAAGGATTTTCGTTGCGCGCTGCCTTGGCAGCGATGGAAAACGAGCGTGGCGAACGGGGCATTTGGCAATGGTTTAAAGAAACTCAATCCAGCGAATTGATGGTGGTGATCGGCGAGGACTTGGCCGCGCTGCTTGGCTTGGTGATAGCCGCGGCGATGCTGGGTTTGACTATGCTTACCGGCAATTCAGCCTACGACGCGGTTGGCTCGATGTTGATCGGCGCATTGTTGGTGGTAGTGGCGGTGTTAATCGGCCGAGAAGTGCATTCTTTACTGCTCGGCGAAGCCGATGTCACGATTCGCGATGCAGTGCAAAGCTATCTGGAAAAACAAGGCTGTATCAACCG
Source organism: Methylomonas sp. 2F7 (assembly GCF_057126975.1). NCBI lineage: Bacteria > Pseudomonadati > Pseudomonadota > Gammaproteobacteria > Methylococcales > Methylococcaceae > Methylomonas > Methylomonas sp. 2F7. The sequence goes on along the minus strand of NZ_CP195203.1, from coordinate 669,123 downwards.
TGTGCTGAATATTTGGGCTGTTAGCCACGGCAGCCAAGTGATGCTGGCGATTAAAGCCGAATTGCTGGCGGATTTGAGCGTGGGGGAAGCTGTTGAATTAATTAACGGAATGGAAAAACAGATCAAAATCGACCATCCTCGCGTGAATTGGGTCTTTTTCGAAATCGATAATTCTGATTAAATAATACAGTCAAATGTTTAGGCCACATATCTGGAGCAAAGTAATAACTTGAGCACCCTACCGAAAACCCGTTTAGCGCTACTTTCTCTAGCTTGCCTAATGTTGCAGAGCGCTCCTGCGGCCGCCAGATACGCGGCAATCGTGATCGACGCCGACACTGGCCGCGTGGTCCACGAAACCGAATCCACCCAACGCTGGTATCCCGCGTCGTTGACCAAGGTCATGACCATCTATTTAACGCTTTCGGCATTAGAAAATGGCCGTCTGCGACTGACCGATACCGTGTTTGCGTCAAAACACGCCGCCTCGCAACCGCCTTCCAAACTGGGTTTGCGCACCGGCCAAAGTTTGACGGTAGAACAAGCCATCATGGCGGTCACCACTCGTTCCGCCAATGACGCAGCCGTAGTACTGGCGGAAAAGTTGGGCGGCACGGAAAGCAATTTTGCGACGATGATGACTCAACAAGCACGTACCCTGGGCATGTACAACAGCTCGTTCGAAAACGCCAGCGGCTTGCCAAACGACGGTCAAATCAGTAGCGCCCGTGACTTGGCCTTGTTGTCCGCCGCCTTGATTCGCGACTTCCCGCAACATTATCATTATTTTTCGGCGACGGAATTTAACTACAAAGGGCGGGTAATGCCCAATACCAACCGCATCCTGAAAAGCTATCCGGATGCCGACGGTCTGAAAACCGGTTTTACCTGCGGCTCCGGCTACAACCTGATCGCCTCGGCCAAACGCAACGGCCACCGCTTGATCGGCGTGTTATTAGGCGCGCACAGCAGCGGCGAACGCTTTGAACAAATGGGCAATCTGTTGGATATGGGCTTTGCCAATAGCGAAAAAGGCCTGTTCGGCGAACATATTTCGCAATTGAAGGATTACAGCGCCCTGCCGCCGCCGTTTCAGTTGTCGTCAAACCGTTGTGCCGGCAGTGCGGAACAAATGGGCGCCGACTCCGGCAGCAGCCGATATGAGCCGATTCGAATAAATGCGCCTTACAACAGCCGCCGCGAAAAACTCACGCAATTGGCGCAAGCCAAGCCGCAAAGCCACGGCAGCGTTTGGACGGTTAGCATGGGCAGTTATCCGAGAAAAATCGATGCCGATGTCAATCTACAGCGTGCGCGTAATGCTCTTGGTCCGTTAGCTAAATCCGGGCGGGCCGGCATCGTCAAAACCAAATCAAAAGGCAGCACTGCTTGGCGAGCCCAATGGACCGGCTTACAACAAGACGACAGTCAGGATTTTTGTCGGCGCTTGCGCGCCAAACGCATGGATTGCAGCGCCTCGCCACAACCCAGAACAAGTTTGGCGACAGCTTCCAACCCAACCAAGCAGCTACGCCGCGTCAGCCAGCGTAAGTCGTAATTTATACCTCAGTAATGGGGCGGACGCTCGTCGACCGCTCCGGCTTGGCGATCATCCAGCGCCAGGCTTTTGATCTTGTCGTGCAGCAATTTACAGGTTTCTTCCAGTTTGCCGATTTGCTTTTGCTGGTCTGCCACCACTTGGTTCAAGGCCTGAATCAAATCTTCCTGGTACGCTTGTTTGATCTCCAATTCGATGAATCTGTCTTCGCTCATGGCTCCCGCCGCTGACTGTGTAAATTTGCCATTCTAATCGAAAATCCCCACAGTTTTGCCCCATACACTCGCACAGCTTCTATAAACTCGCTATCATTGATAAGTCATCAACATAGCGAGGATGCAACTATGGCAACCATTACAGATCCGGTCATTGGCCGTTGGTATAAAGACCTGGAAAGTAATCTCACCTTCAAGGTCGTAGCGATTGAAGGTAACGACGAATCGGTGGAAGTGCAGTTCGCCAACGGCGACTTGGGCGAGTACGACAACGAATCCTGGTACGGTTCTACTATCGATTACATAGAAGACCCGGAAGATTGGAGCGCGCCCTTCGACGACCTGGAAGCCGACGATCTGGGCTACACAGACCCTGATCGCCACGCCCGCCCGGATGCGGAAGATTTGGACATTAGCGATTTGTTGGATTGAGATAATTTATGAGAATGACCCCGCAACAATTTCTGGACTGGGAATCCAAGAGTATCACCCTGCTGGCCATGTCCGGCGCCGGCAAGACCACCCTCTCGGCCAAGTTACCCAGGGATAAATGGTTTCATTACTCCGGCGATTACCGTATCGGCACCAAATACCTGGAAGAGCCGATTCTGGACAACATCAAGCAGCAAGCCATGGGTGTACCGTTTTTACGCGACTTGCTCAAATCCGATTCCATCTACATTTGCAGCAATATCACCGTGGAAAACCTGGCGCCGGTGTCCAGCTTTCTGGGCAAAATTGGCGATCCGGCCAAGGGCGGCTTGTCGCAAGCCGAATTCAAACGCCGCCAAGCGCTGCATCATCAAGCCGAAATCGCGGCAATGAACGACGTGCCGGACTTCATCCACAAAGCCGAAGACATCTACGGCTACAAGCATTTCATTAACGATGCCGGCGGTAGCGTTTGCGAACTGGATTGCCCGGAAGTCCTGGAAAACCTGGCCAAACACACTTTAATCGTCTACATCAAAATTCCACCGGCCTTGGAACAAACCATCATCGACCGCGCCAAACAAGACCCAAAACCCTTGTATTACCGGCCGGAATTCGTCGATGAAAAACTGACACAATTCATGGCTGAGCACGGTTACAGCTCTACAGACCAGATTCCTCCCGACGAATTCGTCAGCTGGGTGTTTCCGGAATTGTTCAAAGCCAGGGTACCGCGCTACGAAGCGATTGCCGCCCAGTACGGCTACACCATCAGCGCCGACGAAACCGCCAAAGTTACTAACGAAGACGACTTTATCCGTCTGATTGCCGAGGCGATCGCCCGGCAACAATCCTGAGACCGTTCTTGTAATGCCGCTAGTTGCCCATACCGCTTTACCCACTTTTCAGCGCCTGCACGAAGAAGGCGAAGAAATTCTCAGCCCGGACCGCGCCAGCCATCAATCGATCAGAGAATTGCATATCGGTTTGCTGAATATCATGCCGGACGCGGCCCTGGAAGCCACCGAGCGCCAATTTTTCCGCTTGGTCGGTGCCTGCAATCAAATCGCGCAGTTTCATGTGCATCCATTTACGATTGAGGGTCTGGAAAGAAGTCCGCAAGCCCAGGAACATATTCATAGGTTCTACGAATCCTTTGAGCAAATTAAACAGGATGGCCTGGATGCCTTGATTATCAGCGGCGCCAACGTCACCCACGATCATTTGCAAGATGAGGATTTTTGGCGGCCGTTAACCGAAGTGTTCGAATGGGCCACGCAAAACGTCACCTCGGTACTCTGCTCTTGCCTGGCCACCCATGCCTTCATTCAGCATTGTTACGGTGTGGAGCGCACCCGTCTGCCTGCCAAACGCTGGGGCGTTTTTTCGCACAAAGTGGTCGATAGACAGCATCCCCTGGTGGCGGAAATCAATACCCGCTTCGACGTGCCGCATTCGCGCTTCAACGAAGTATTTCAGCGCGACATGGAAAAACACGGACTGAAAGTCCTGGTGGCAAGCGAAACTGCCGGCGTGCATCTGGCCGTCAGTCCGGACGGCTTTCGCATCGTGTTCTTCCAGGGCCATCCGGAGTACGACGACATCAGCCTGCTTAAAGAATATAAGCGCGAAGTGCTCAGGTTTTATCATGGCGAGCGCGACGATTATCCGCCCTACCCCGAGCATTATTTCAATAGCGAAGTACAACAGTTACTAGCCGAGTACGCAGAACACGTGAAAGAGGCCAAGCTGGGCAATTGCCTACTGCAAGCGATGCCGGAAAATCAGATCATTGAACACTTGGACATCACTTGGCGGGATTCCGCTAAAGCCGTGTTCAATAACTGGCTGGGGAAGGTTTATCAGATAACCAACGAAGACCGCCGGCTACCGTTCATGGACGGCATCGATCCTGATAATCCCCTGGATTTGTAATGCATCAAGGCTTTCTGAACCAAGCTATCGCGTTGGCCTGCGACAACATCGAAAACGGCGGCGGGCCGTTCGGCGCGATTGTGGTCAAAGACGGCGAAATTATTGCCGCCAGCGGCAATCGAGTCACGCCGGATCTGGACCCGACCGCGCATGCCGAAATTGTGGCGATTCGGCTGGCTTGCCAGCAACTAGGCGATTTTCAATTAAACGATTGCACACTCTACACCAGCTGCGAGCCTTGCCCAATGTGCTTGGGCGCCATTTATTGGGCAAGACTGCAAGCCGTTTATTACGCTTGCGACCGTTTCGACGCCGCTAGAGCCGGATTCGACGACGGATTTATTTACACCGAAATCGACAAACCCGCCGCACAACGCCGGATCGCCATGCAACAGCTAGGGCTAGACGCCGCCAACCGCCCTTTCGAATTGTGGCGGATCAAAACAGATAAAATTCGCTACTGAGCGGCAGCGGGCTGCTCCGCCGGTTTAGCGGCTTCTTCGCCTTTGATTTTAAGTAACCAGCCATCCTGGCCCAGACAACCGCTTTCCAATTTACTTTCCGCTGATTTAGCGGTGATATGCACTCGGGCAAACCCCGGAGTCAATGGCGGCAATTTGGCAGACACAAAATAAAAGGTCTTTTTATCCACCACGTTGACTTTCATTTTTTCGCCACGCGCTTCGGCGGTCACAGTCAAAGGATCAGCGTTGTGGGAGACATGAAACGAGACATCTGAACCCGCATCGACCTCAGTTTTTTGCTCGGGCACAAAATCCCGGAATTTCGGCCTTTTACACTCTTTTAACCTTTCTTCTTCATCCGGCGACAAAGCCAGCGCCGCACTTGAAAACACCATAGCACTCAGTAAGCACGCACCTCTCCAGCGATTTGACAATTTCATGACTACCCTCTTGTTGTTATTGTAATGTTGGAAACGCCGGTCAATGCGGCGCCTCCTTAAAATACCAGCACTTTGAACTTTAATCAGTTTTCTTACTTTGTTCAATATTTGCGCCTTTTACCCACCATACTTGCGGTTTTAAACTTCTACCCCATCGCCGCCGAGAACATGTAAAATCGCCGCCTTTCCCTTTTTCATTCACAGACATGACGAATTTCAGAGGCACCACCATTCTTTCCGTCAGACGCGGCGACAAAGTCGTGATCGGCGGCGATGGCCAAGTCACCCTGGGTAACACCGTGATGAAGGGCAACGCCCGTAAAGTCAGACGCTTGTATCACGATAAAGTGATAGCCGGATTCGCCGGCGCCACCGCCGACGCCTTCACGCTGTTCGAACATTTCGAAGGCAAGCTGGAAAAACATCGCGGCAATCTGACCCGCGCCGCCGTGGAGATGGCCAAAGACTGGCGTACCGACCGGGCTCTGCGTAAATTGGAAGCACTGTTAATCATCGCCGACAGCAAAACCTCGCTGGTGATTTCCGGCACCGGCGATGTGATAGAACCTGAATACGATTTTATCGCTATCGGCTCCGGCGGTGCGTTTGCGCAAAGCGCCGCCCGCGCCTTACTGGAAAACACAGAACTGAGCGCGCGCGAGATCGTCGAAAAGTCCCTAGGAATTGCCGCCGATATTTGTATCTATACCAATCACAATCTGCGCATCGAAGAATTAGACGCCGAACCACAACCGGCACAAGAGTAAAACCATGAGTCAAATGACACCCAGAGAAATCGTCAGCGAACTGGACAAACACATCATCGGCCAAGCCGCCGCCAAACGTTCCGTCGCCATTGCCTTGCGTAACCGTTGGCGTCGCAGCCAGGTGGCCGCCGAACTGCGCGACGAAATCACCCCGAAAAATATACTGATGATAGGCCCAACCGGTGTCGGCAAAACCGAAATCGCCCGCCGCTTGGCCCGCTTGGCCAACGCACCGTTTATCAAAATCGAAGCCACCAAATTTACCGAAGTGGGTTATGTCGGCCGCGATGTGGAATCCATTATTCGCGATTTGATCGATAGCGCTGTGAAGACCACCCGCATCTCGGCGATGGAACGCGTGCAAAACCGCGCAGCCGATGCCGCTGAAGAGAAGGTTCTGGACATTCTATTGCCGCGCGCCGAAGGCGGCATGCTCTCGGAAACCGAGGAATCGACGCGGCAGAAAATGCGCAAAAAATTGCGGGAAGGCGACCTGGACGACAAGGAAATTCAAATCGACGTCGCCGCACCAGCAGTAGGTGTGGAAATCATGGCCCCGCCGGGCATGGAAGAAATGACCAGCCAGTTGCAAGGCATGTTTCAAAATCTGGGCAGCGGCCGCACTAAAACCCGCAAATTAAAAATCAAGGATGCCTTGAAACAGTTGCAGGAAGAAGAAGCCGGCAAACTGGTCAACGAAGAAGAAATTAAGCAGACCGCGCTGGAAGCCGTCGAACAACATGGCATCGTGTTTTTGGATGAGATCGACAAGATTTGCAAGCGCTCGGAAATGGGCGGTGGCGAAGTGTCGCGCGAAGGTGTGCAACGCGATTTATTGCCGCTGGTAGAAGGCAGCACCGTCACCACCAAGTACGGCATGATCAAGACCGACCATATTTTGTTTATCGCTTCCGGCGCCTTTCATTTGACCAAACCGTCCGATCTGATCCCGGAATTGCAAGGCCGCTTCCCGATTAGAGTGGAATTGAATGCCTTGAGCGCGGACGACTTCGTGCGCATTCTGACTGAACCTGACGCTTCACTGACCGAGCAATACCAAGCGCTGCTAAAAACCGAAGGCGTCGATGTGCAATTCAGTGCGGACGGTATCAAACGCATCGCCGAGTTGGGTTGGCAAGTCAACGAAAAAACCGAAAACATCGGCGCCCGCAGATTACACACCATTCTGGAAAAGCTGTTGGAGGATATTTCCTTCGACGCCCCGGACCTGGTCGAAAAATCCATCAATATTGACGCCGCTTACGTGGATGCGCATCTGATGGAACTGGCCGACGACGAAGACCTCAGCCGTTATATCTTGTAATTATGCGTGTAAAAATCACCCCCACTCATCGCTTCCCGACCGAAATCAAGTTGCACAAGGTTTCGGCGATCCTGGAAATTCATTTCGACGACGAAAGCATTTACGAACTGCCCAGCGAATATCTGCGGGTGTTTACTCAATCGGCGGAAGCGGTCGGCCACGGCCCCGGCCAGGAAACCCTGCAAATCGGCAAGCAAGACGTGACGATCACCGACATCCAGCCGGTGGGCAATTACGCGATCAAGCTGGTGTTCAGCGACGGTCACGACACCGGCATTTATAGCTGGGATTTGCTTTACAAACTGGGTTCGGATTTCCCGCTTTTGTGGTCGAATTATCTGGAAGAATTGAAAGCCGCCGGCCTCAGCCGCCGCTCGCCCCTAACCAATTAAAGAACATCATGACAAACGACAATACCACCCATTTTGGTTTCAAACAGGTTCCCAAACAGGAAAAAGTCGCCCTGGTGCGTGGCGTGTTCGACTCAGTTGCCAGCCAGTACGATGTCATGAACGACTTGATGTCCATGGGTATCCACCGCATCTGGAAACGAGTGGCCGTGCAATTGGCTAACGTTCGTGAAGGCGACAGCGTGCTGGATTTGGCCGGCGGTACCGGCGATTTGACCAAGCTGTATGAAAAACGCGTGGGCAAATCCGGCCAAGTCGTTTTGGCGGACATCAACGCGGCGATGCTGCGCACCGGCCGCGACCGACTGATCGACCATGGTTTGAGCGGCAATATCCGCTACGCCCAAGTCAATGCCGAATGCCTGCCGTTTGCCGACAACACCTTCGACTGCGTGACCATCGGCTTTGGTTTACGCAACGTCACCGATAAAGACGCCGCCTTGCGGTCCATGTACCGGGTATTGAAACCGGGCGGCCGCGTCATCGTGCTGGAGTTTTCGCATCCCATCGATCCGATTACCGAAAAAGTTTACGATTTTTACTCCTTCAATCTGCTGCCGAAAATCGGCGCGATTGTGGCCAAAGACGAAGACAGCTACCGCTATCTGGCCGAGTCGATCCGCATGCACCCGAAACAGGACGAACTGAAACAAATGATGGAGAATGCCGGCCTGGAACGTTGCGAATATTTCAACATGACTCAAGGCATTGTTGCCGTTCACCGCGGCTATAAGTTTTAAACAAGCACTATGCTCAAGCCGCTTTTTATTGCCACACTGGAAGGCGCGCTGAATGGCTATTTGGCGCTGGATGACAACTTGGAGCAATACCTGACGCCGATGGCCGGTAAAGTCATTGCTTTGCACATTTCTTCATTTGACAGCAATATCTATCTCTGCCCCACGATAAATAGCATCCAAGTACTCGAAAGCTATCCAGGAGCGGCAGATGCCACGCTGAGTGGCTCTCTGTCGGCACTGGGTTTGATGGGCTTAAGCGCCGCGCCCATGCGTTCCTTGTTTAAAGGCGAAGTGCGCATCGAAGGCGACACCCAGTTGGCGCGCCGTCTGCAACGGCTATTTGAAAAGTTGGACATCAATCTGGAAAGCAAAATCGCCCGCTATACCGGCGATGCCTTTGCCCAGCGCCTGACCAAACTGTTTCGCAGCAGCCGCGATTGGACACAACACAGCCTGACGACTTTCCGCTTAAACCTGGAAGAGTTTCTGCAAGAAGAAACCCGCGAATTACCCGCCAAATCAGAGGCCGAGTTAGTCTTTCGAGAAATCGACACTTGCCGCAGTGATTGCGACCGCCTCAGCGCCCGCCTCGACCGCCTGGAAGCCTTGACCCAACCAACATCTGCGCCTCAATAACAAGGACCTGCCCGTGATTCGCCCGAAAATTCTGATGCGCCTCATCCATATCAACTGGGTGATGATGTTCCATGGCTTGGATGAAATTGTTTTAAAAACCCATTTGTTTCGGCCTATCCGTTATATCGCGTTTTTGTCGCCAAATTATTGGACCAGCAAAGCCCGCGAACCGCGTGGCGCGCGTATTCGCAAAACCCTGGAAGACCTGGGACCGATCTACGTCAAATTCGGCCAAACCCTGTCGACCCGCAAGGACTTGCTACCTGAAGACATCGCGGAAGAACTGGTCAAACTGCAAGATAAAGTCCCGCCGTTTTCCGCCGAGACGGCTCGTAAAATCATCGAACAACAATTAGGGCAATCGATAGAAGAGGCTTTTGCGGAATTCGATCCGCAACCCTTGGCCTCGGCGTCGGTCGCGCAAGTGCATACCGCCACGCTGAACACTGGCGAGAAAGTCATCGTTAAAGTCTTACGGCCGGACATCGAAGACAAAATCCATTCCGATGTGGGCTTGCTTTACGAATTGGCACGCCTCGCAGAACGCTTTTGGAGTGATGCCCGCCGCCTTCGGGCGATGGAAATCGTCGCCGAGTTCGAAAAGACCATTCTCGACGAGTTGGACTTGGTGCGAGAAGCGTCCAACGCCAGCGCGATCCGCGCCAATTTCAAGAACTCCGAGATGCTCTATATTCCGGAGATCCACTGGCCGCTGACCCGCCGCAAAGTGCTGGTGATGGAACGCATCTACGGCGTGCCGGTCGGCGACATCGAAGCCTTGCGCAAAGGCAATGCCGACTTCAAAAAACTGGCCGAGCGCGGCGTGGAGATTTTCTTCACCCAGGTATTCCGCGACAATTTTTTCCATGCCGACATGCATCCGGGCAATATTTTCGTGCAATTGCCGGATAAATACCTGGCAGTGGATTTCGGCATCGTCGGCAGCCTGTCCAGCTCCGACCAGCGTTATCTGGCCGAAAACTTCCTGGCGTTTTTCAACCACGATTACCGCCGCGTGGCGCAAATGCACATCGAATCCGGCTGGGTGCCGGCTTCCACCCGCGTAGAAGAATTTGAAGCGGCAATTCGTAGCGTCTGCGAACCAATTTTCGAGAAGCCCTTAAAAGACATTTCGTTTGGCTTGCTGCTGCTCAGACTGTTCCAGACTGCCCGCCGCTTCGACATGGTCGTACAGCCGCAACTGGTGTTGTTGCAAAAAACTCTTTTGAACATCGAAGGTTTAGGCCGCCAGCTCTATCCTGATCTGGATTTATGGCAAACCGCCAAACCGTTCCTGGAAAACTGGTTCAAAGAGCGCGTCGGTCCGGCGAAAAAAATCAAAGAACTGTTCGCCAAATTCCCGGAAATCGGCGAACAAATTCCGGAAGTGCCCGGCCTGATATTCCAAGCCCTGCAAAGCGCCGCGCACATGGAGCAGCAGTTGCAGCAGCAGCAAAAAGATATGCTGGAGCTACGTAAGCAACTTAAACGTAACAACACCCGCACCTTGCGGGCTATTCTCAGCGCGGCGGTTTTGATTGCGGCGGCGATAGTGTTGCAGTCGCCATTTTTGCGGGGGTGAGTGGTTGATTTTCTTCGTAAGGTGAAATCCAATCGACACTTTACATGGCCTAGGGTGATAGACAGAAGGCAATACACCATATCGAACACAAACTTATCGGAGAAATGTATGATTTGGGGTAGATTTACAGTTAACCATCTAATTACTTGTTATGTGATCAACTAATGAAGCTCCTAGCGGAACTGTCTCGATTCATCCCATTCCTAGGCATTATTGCGCTAATAGCAGTCGGAATACATACTTCATTTGAATGTACTTCCCGAGATCCAGCTGGCTCTTCTGTAAAATGGATGGTTGTCTATGTATCGCCGCTGTTGCTTGTTGCGCTCGCAGTCGCTGTAGGAAAAATAAAATCAGCAGCCTTATTTTCCGCCTACTTTGCGATCACAGTAGGTGGCTATATTGAGCACCGCTATTATTTGCATCCCGGCATAATGCTCTTGGTAATTAGTCTTGTTGCATATTGGATAAGTGGATTTATAGCGCTATTTTCTTTCGATGAATCCAAGCCATGAAGTTTGCTACCTTAAGCGTTCCAAATAACACGGCGCTCAATGGGACGCTCCGCTTCGCTGCGCGCCCCTTAGCTCTGCGTTAGGCCTGACAAATGCAAAAACTCGATCCATCGCAACTCCTCGCGGAAATCGAAGACGCAATCCGCACCACTCCGGCCGACTACTCGAACTCAAACGCAATTCCTTGGCTTGGACGAGCAGCGTCACTGTTGAAGCGATGGGCACCAGGCCGCTCGATCATGATCAACTTACATGCCCGCGGGGCGCTCGGAGTCAGCGACATGCTCGCATCCAGCGACTTTTCTAGCCTGCTTATGTTGCTGCATGAGGCTCGTCACGACCTCCGTCTGAACGAGGTCGGCCCACTCTCAACCGCTATTGATCGTGGATCGGTGCTCGACTACTTTGAAGAAGTGCGCAGGCTGCTCGTCACGGCGAGAAGTGAGCTCTTCTTCGTCGATCCATACCTTGATGCGGAGTTCGTTTCGCGGTACCTACCCCAGGTGCCAACTGGTGTGACCGTCAGAATGCTCGGCAAGAAGGGCATGGCCGCGCTCGCGCCGGCTGTCGACCTAGCTGCACAGCAGTTCAGTCTAAAGATTGAAGTCAGATCCAGCTCAGCACTACACGACCGCTTCATCTTCCTCGACAATACTCGCGGTTTCAGTTCTGGCGCTTCATTCAAGGACGGTGCACGCTTGGCGCCGACCATCTTTACCGAGATAACAGATGCACTTCCAGCAGTACATGGAACTTATGAACAAATGTGGTCTGCCGCTACAGTTCATCGGTAGCCAACGCAGGACTGTAGGCCGCATTAGCGATAGTGTAATGCGCCGGATGAAAGCAGATGACGCAATGCCCGTTGGTTTTTATGCCCGGTTAATAAGCTTTCGTGTTTTGTGTCGCTAAAGCGACGACTGATTTTAATGTCGGGTCTCGGCCCGACAGCCGAGTAACTTTTCTTTGTTTGGCCAAAGAAAAGTCACCAAAAGAAAAGCCACCCGGATGCCGCTTATTCCCTGCGCGCCGAAGCTTTTGAACGGGGTTGCCGAAAGGGGCTTCCTGCCCCTTCGGCAACGCGCCGCATCCCTGCGGCGCCCCTAGCGGGCTGATCCGTTCAAAAGCTCCGGTGCTCGGCGCGGCATACGGGAAGAAGACCATCCCGATTTTCGGTGGCCCTCTGTAGGTCCGATTAGCGATAGCGTAATCGGACGCATGTTGGCAACGCCTCAATCAGTTAGGGCCTGTGCTACCTCGCAAAAGTCCAAACGATGTTTCGCATACCCCTCGTTCCTCCGAATACGCTTCGCTATTCGGAGCTACACAACTATTCCTCTAAATCCAAAAGAACCGTCAAAGCCCTGAGCTCGCGACGGGATTTCCCCGTATGCCGCGCCGAGCACCGGAGCTTTTGGTGGGAATAGCCCGAAGGGGTGCGGCAGGGATGCCGCACGTTGGCGAAGGGGCAGGAAGCCCCTTTAGCCAACCCCCACCAAAAGCTTCGGAGCGCAGGAAACAAGCGGCATCCGGGCGGCTTTTCTTTTGGTGACTTTTCTTTGGCCAAACAAAGAAAAGTTACTCGGCTGTCGGGCCGAGACCCGACATTAAAACCAACCGTTGCGTTAGCGACACCTATAAACCAAGCTTTACAAGTCATTCCCCCGATTACGCTGCACTAATCGGGGCCCTTGGAGTGGCACAGACTTTTAAGTGCAATTTCCCCCAGTTTGAATTAGCATCGTGCGACCATTTTCTTGAAGCGCCAGAACCTTGTATCAGCAATACTTCAATTTCAGCGAATTGCCTTTCTCAATCTCGCCTGACCCGCACTTCATGTTCATGAGCGAGCGGCATCAGGAAGGCTTGGCGCATTTGCTTTATGGCATTAATCAAGGGGGTGGGTTTGTCGCTTTGACTGGCGAGGTAGGCACTGGTAAGACCACGCTGTGTCACTGCCTGCTGCAGCAATTGCCGGACAACGTCGATATTGCCTTAATTTTGAATCCTAAATTAACGGTACAGGAATTACTGGCAACAATCTGCGACGAATTGGGCATTAACCATGCCGGTTTTGCGGCCAAACAGCTGATTGACGCCATCAATCAATACCTGCTGGCCGCTTATTCGCAAGGCAGGCGAACGGTTTTGTTGATCGACGAAGCGCAGAACCTTAGCTTGGACGTTTTGGAGCAAATTCGCTTACTGACCAATCTGGAAACCAGCAAAGCCAAGCTGTTACAGATCATTTTGGTCGGGCAGCCGGAACTGAATGCGCTGCTGCTTCGCCAAGACTTGCGCCAGCTCAATCAGCGCATCACCGCACGCTATCATTTGTTGCCGCTGTCGCTCGACGAGACACGGGCTTATATTCGCCACCGGTTGCGGGTCTGCAAGGGTAGTCATCGTCTATTCAACCCCGCGGCCATCCGCAAGATTTACCACTATTCGCAAGGCGTACCCCGCTTGATCAACATTCTCTGCGACCGGGCCTTGTTGGGCGCTTACGCCACCAACGCGCGGGAAATCAGCCCGGCGATCATTCGGCGGGCGGCGCAGGAAGTGCTGGGGTCGGTAAAAACAAAACGACGCTGGTATGGCGCAGCCGCAGCGATTTTGGCGTTCGGCGCCGCGGCGGGATTGCAATTTTGGCATCCGGCAATGCCCGTTATCGAACCGGCCAAACCGGTTGTTACCCAACAAGCCATGCTGCCGGCACCGCCGATCCCCGCCGCCAAGCCGGTCAGCTTTGCCGATCAGTTGGAGCATGCCGGCCTCAGCTTTTCCGAAGCATTGGCCGAGTCGCTGAAGACTTGGCATCTATCCTCCCCCCCTGGCCGCGCAGCGGATTGTGCGACGGTGGCGGCTCTGGGTTTGAGTTGCTTATTCGGCAAGGGCAACTGGCAAGAACTACTGAGCTTAAACCGGCCGGCGATTCTGGCTTTCTCCGACCCTACCGGCGCCAAACGCTATGTGTTATTGACAGGCATTGACCACGATTCGGCAATCGTCCGCTTAAAGGACACCGTCAACATCCCGCTGGCGGAGCTTTTGACCATCTGGGACGGCAATTATTTGCTACTGTGGCGGCTGCCGCACCCCGGGGTTACGGAAATCGCACCGCCGCAGCAGTCCGCAGCAGTACTCTGGCTGCGCGAACAGCTAGGTAAAATCAACGGCAAACCTGCCGGCGACATGGCCTCCCAAGTGTTCGATGAAACGCTAAAAGCCGAGTTGATTGCTTTCCAACACCGACAACATCTGACGCCCGACGGCATAGCCGGCGCCCGCACCCTGATACAGCTAGACAATCAAAGCGGAGCCTCTGCTTCGCCCCATTTGGCAATCACCACTCGCTAGGCTTGTTGATATGTCTTACATCTTGAATGCATTGCGCAAATCCGAACGAGAACGCCAAGCCATGCAGCCCGACACGGTGACCAGTCGCATCGCTATCGAGCAAACGCCGGAACGGCACAGCCTGACCAAAGTCATCGTTGCACTGGTCCTGTTGAATTTGGCAATTCTGACCTATTTTCTGGGTATCGCGCCCCAAAAACCCGAAGACAAAGCGCCGCCGGTCGCCAACATCGAAAAACCATCGCCGTTGCTGGCGAAAACAAATCCGCCGCTTCCAGCCGATAGCCTTCCGAAACCGGCTAGGATTTCTCCCGCCCCCAAAATTGAGCAAGCTCGGAACCCGACGCCGACCCCCGAGAAACTTGCAACTAACGCGAAACAACCGATCGAGCCGGCCGTGAGGGTTAAACCGACCATTGCGCCGCAGCAGTCGGTAAAGGCTCTCCCGACGGTCATCGCCCAACCAACGCCGACTAGCAAACCAATTACCGAGCCTGAACCGCTTTCAAGCATGGTTCCGCAATCACACCCGGCCCCCGGCGAAGCTGCGGTCAAAAAACCGGAACCAGTCCCAACTGCACGAGTGCAGAACGATTTGCCCACAATACAAGACTTGCCGCCGGAGCTGCGCCAATCGCTCCCCAGTCTGCCGATCAATGTATTTAGCTATTCGTCAACCCCTGCCGAGCGCTTCGTGATGATCGACATGGTCAAATACGTGCCAGGCCAGACCATCAAAAACCAGTTGGAACTGAAGGAAATCGTGGAGGACGGGATTATCGTCCGTTACGAGGGCCGAGTGTTCAAGATCAAACGTTAATAGCTGTAGGCGGAACACCTATCGGCTTCCGCCCAGCCCATTGGAATTTGTTGCAACCAAGCTCAAAAACTATACTTGGCTGAAAACTGCACCCGCTGTAATACACCGTCCCGACCATCGATCAACTCGCGCGTAGCGTAGGTGTATTCCACGCCCAGCATGGCCTGACTGACTGGGCTCCACAGCAGATTGGCATGCACGGACTGCACCTGCTGGGTCAACACCGTATTGGCATACGTCGGGTAATCCGCCTGCGCAAAGCCATAGGTCAGATTGGAGCGCCATTGCTTATCCCACCAATGTTGATAAGACAACATCCCACCATACGCTTCGACCAGCTCGATAGCGCCATGTTGATCGAGCGCCGCGTCGGCAAAGGTGTTATTGGTGGACACGTAGCGCGCGTCGCCTTTACCGTAATGCACCATAAAGCGCATATTATCCAAACCGAAGGTACTTATCCGTCCGGCCAAGTTAATGCCGCCGCCCCACTCGGCTTGCCTATAACCCGTCGTGCCGTTGGTGTAGCGGACCTGTCTGCCGACCGCCGCCAGGGACACGTTACCCCAATCCGGATTCAGATTGAGCCTTGCCATCAAATCCGGATAACGATCCGCATTAGGGGTGGTGTAATAACCCGCATCCAGATTGGGATTGGCGCTTTTGCTCAATGAGGTTTCCAGCGCACTATCCACCCACAAGCGGCTACGCGGAGCCTCCAGCGCCACTTGCCACTCCATCGGCGTATCCAGCCAATTAAACGGCTCGCTCCAGCGTACCAAAGACTGGCGCAGACTGCTGACCGCCCCAGCCGAACCGCCAACATCCAAGGTATCGGGTAAAGCCGACACGTTCAGATAGGTTGTCCAGGTCTGTCCCGCCAGAAAATGCCCAACAGAACCATAGGCATGCCGCAAGCGCGGCGTATACGTATAGGTGGCAGGATCGCCAAAGAAATCCAGTTCGACATAGGTATTGACATCCCCCCAAGTATTGGGCGTAAACGATTTAAACCATAAACGGCTCTCCTTGCTATGGAACGCAATTTGGCCGCGCTCGCCAGCGGCTCCGACTGGAATTTGCGCCATCGCCAACTGTTGGTCGCCTATTCGATCCCGGCCGGCACTGACACTGTTGAACAGCGTATCCATTTTTACAAAGCCGCCTAAGCCCACGGACGTATCAGTACCGGGAATCTTAAACGTGCCTTTGACATCGCCCACGGTCACGGCCGCCTTCTCTTTGGCTTTATCGCTGGCTGCTCCGGAGCCGGTAAACACCGGTGGCGCCGAGGCCTCCACAGCATGAGCCGTATTGCTGACCGATGCCTTGCCGGCGGCAACTTGCTCGGCGCGGACATGCTGTAACTCCTGCTCCAACTGCTCTATCCTCGAGTTGGAACGATCAACTTGGCTTTGTAACTGAGTCACTTGCTGGCTCAAGGCTTTCAGCAAAGTCTTGATGTCTTCGTCGGCGGCGTGCACAGGGCTAACCATCCAACAACACAACAGCATTGAAAATAGTTTAGGCAATAGCGGCGATTGGCTCATTTTCTAACCCCCAAGCTTTCTAAACAAAGCATGACAAGAGGTACAGGTGGTATTGATTTCATGCAGACTATCCGGAATGGCGTCTATATGATTTTGCTCGGCAAGCTGCTGCAATTGGCGCATCTCTTCCCTCAGCTTGCCGGCCAGGGCCAGAAACGTGGTCTGCTCGACCGCGTTTAACTGCAAACGGGGCAACTGAGCAATCATCGTCTCGACATTAGCCGCCAAATCCCGCGCTGCTTCGCCGATTTGCCGTGAATATTTACGGCGCTCCACGTCTAATTGCTGCTCGGTCATAAACCGCTCCTGCATCAGGCTGTCCATCCTGTCCATCAGTTCATGCAAGCGATTGTCCCGCACCGCATGTAAGGCCGGCTGGCCGGTTTGGCTACGTCCGCCCTCCAAATGCGCATACTGATTATTTTGGCTACAAGCGCTCAATATCGATACTAGTGCCGATAGATACAGGGTTTTCATGCGTTGCGCTCCGATTCGATCAATCTGAAATCTGAAAGATGCGGCTCACAGCCGCATCATGGCCTAGTTTAAGTTTACCCGAATCCTGTAGGGATATTTTTTCAGTCGCTATCTAGGGTAGCGTTCGCAGTTTAGGTATCATGCTGCTTCCGTTCTTCCGACAGGATACCGCCTATGTCACTTCTCGATTCTCTGTCCCAGCACACGGTAATGTTGCCGGATGAACTGCGGACCTTGGCCGCCGACTTTTGTTCTCAGCTCGACGAAAAACTGAGTCAGGAGCAACGCCAAATTTTCGACAACGAGGTATTTTCCGCCTCGGTGCTAAAAGTGTGTGTTTGCAGCCAATTTATCAGCGAAAACTGGCTGCGCAATCCCGATCTGATTCCGGACCTGGTGACATCCACCGATCTGTTCGCCCCTTTGCGCAGCGCCGATTATGCCGCCGCATTGCAACAGAGCGGCTACGCCGAAGGTGAACCCGCCTTGGCCAAGCAATTGCGCCTTTTCCGCCGCCGGGAGATGATCAGAATCGCTTGGCGCGATCTGGCCGGCTGGTCCGACCTGGACGAAACGCTGACCGATTTAACCGCCTTGGCAGAGGCCTGCATTCAAACCGCTCTGGATTTTTTATACCGCCAGGCTTGCGCGCGCTGGGGCACGCCGACGCTGGCCGACGGTACGCCGTTTAATATCGTGGTGCTGGGGATGGGCAAGCTCGGTGCCTGGGAACTGAATTACTCCTCCGACATCGACCTGATCTTTGCCTACGCCGAGGACGGCGTACTGACCGAGAAAAAAGAAATCAGCTACGGCGAGTTTTTTACCCGCATCTGCCGGTCGCTGGTCAAAATGCTGGACGAGATAACCGTGGACGGTTTTGTGTTCCGCACCGACGTGCGCTTGCGGCCCTTCGGCGATAGCGGCCCGTTAATCATGAATTTCGACGGCATGGAGCAATACTATCTGACCCAAGCCCGGGAATGGGAACGCTATGCGATGATCAAGGCCCGCCAAGTAGCCGGTGATTTCCATACCGGCAAGCAACTGGCGGCGCTGATTAAACCGTTTGTCTATCGCCGCTATCTGGATTACGGCGCGTTCGAGGAACTGCGCTCGTTAAAATTCCAGATTGCCCAGGAGCTGAAACGCCGTGACCGCGCCGACAATGTCAAACTCGGCCCCGGCGGCATCCGCGAAGTGGAATTCATCGGCCAGGCCTTTCAACTGATCCGCGGCGGCCAAGACGTCGCCTTGCAGCAACGTGAAATTCAGACCGTCCTCACCGTGTTGGAAGAACTGGGGTTGATGATTGTCGAGGATGTGGCGACCTTAAAGTTTGCCTACCGGTTTTTGCGGCGCGTGGAAAACCACATCCAGCAATACCAGGACAAACAAACTCACGACCTGCCGGCAAATCCGCTGGTGCAGCGGATTCTGTCGTATTCGCTGGACTTTGAGGATTGGGGCGCGTTCAAAGCCGAGCTGGATCAGGTGCGTGCATCGGTGCAGGACATCTTCGAGCAGGTGTTTTCGCTCAGCGAACAAGACAACAAACAGCAAAGTGCCCGCTTGATCTGGACCAGCCCCGCCGACAACGAATTGGCGCTGGAAGCCCTGGCCGACTACGGCTTTACCGATCCGCTCAGCATCCAAAAAGCCCTGGTCGATTTTAAAGAATCGCACGCGATTAAACGCATGACCAGCAAGGGTGCCGGGGTGTTGGACCGGCTGATGCCGCAACTGATAGAACAAGTAGCAAACAGCGAAAATAGCGATGCGACCTTGCTGCGCATTTTAGATTTATTCGAAGCCGTGGCCGGCCGCAACGTCTATCTGGCCTTACTCGCCGAAAACCCGGATGCGCTGAATCAATTAATCAACCTAGCGGCAGCCAGCCCGTGGATTTGCGAATATCTGTCGCTGTATCCGATTCTATTCGACGAATTGCTGGATACCCGTTCGCTCTACGACCCGCTACAAAAACAGGCCTTGCGCGAGGACTTGCAACGCGAACTCGCCCGCGTCGATACCCAGGACAGCGAACAACTGATGATTGCGCTACGCCAGTTCAAGCACTTGAACGTGTTGCGGGTGGCCGCCGCCGACATCATGGGCGTGATACCGGTGATGATCGTCAGCGACTATTTAACCTGGACCGCCGAAGCCATTCTGGAGCAGGTCTTGCAATGCGCCTGGCACATGCTGGTCAGCAAGCACGGTCACCCGCCCGGCACCGGCCCTAATCCGCAGAACTTTGCGATCATTGCCTTCGGTAAATTCGGCGGAATCGAGCTGGGCTACGGCTCCGATCTGGATTTGGTGTTTTTATACGCCTGCGCCGACGGCGATGCGCAAACCAACGGCGAAAAACCGATCAATTCCGGCCAGTTTTATTTACGCCTGGGCCAAAAAATCCGGCATATTCTGGATACCAAAATGCTGTCCGGCATCCTCTACGAAGCCGACTTGCGCTTGCGACCCAACGGCGATTCCGGTTTGCTGGTCACGCATATCGACCATTACGAAGCGTATTTAAAAAACGAGGCCTGGACCTGGGAGCACCAAGCCTTGGTGCGCGGCCGGTTCGTGGCCGGCGACGAAAACTTAAAGCACAGCTACGAAGCGATTCGCGGCCGGATTTTAGCCTTACCCAGAGACCGGGAAGAACTGAAAACCCAAGTGCGGGAGATGCGCGAAAAAATGCGCGACAATCTGGCACCAAAAGACCCGGCGGTATTCGATCTGAAACAAAGCCAGGGCGGCATCGCCGACATTGAGTTCATCGTCCAATTCGGCGTGCTAGCAGAAACCGCGCAGCAGCCGAGTCTGGCGACTTACACCGATAACGTCCGCCTGCTGGAAGGTTTGCAGCAGCACGGTTTTATCTCGCCAACCGATGCCGCGCTGTTAAAACGAGCCTATTGCGCCTATCGCGATTATGGCCATCACCAAGTGTTACAAGGCCTCAGCGCCACCGCGCACGGTGACGACTTTCACGAGTTACGCGCTGAAGTAGAACGGATTTGGCAACAGTTTATGCTCTGATGCTGACCGGATGAAAAAGTAGGGGCGGATTCATTCGCCCTACCCTCTAAAACCTGGAGCAATTTATGAAAACTTGGTTACTGCTGTGTTTGGCAGCATTCTCGACCGGCCTGTCCGCCAACGGCAAGCCCGGCAAGTTCGACGCTTATGTGCTGGCTTTATCGTGGTCGCCCACCTATTGCGAGGAACAACCCAAAGACCGCGAACAGTGCGGCAAGAAATTGGGTTTGGTGCTGCATGGCCTATGGCCGCAATACAACGTCGGCTATCCGAGCTTCTGCACCAAAGAAGCCTATGCACCTAGCCAGGCCCAAGCGTTTCCAGAGCTATATCCCTCCGAATTTCTATTCGAACACGAATGGGAAAAACACGGCACCTGCTCCGGATTGACCCAAACCGGCTATTTTCAATTATCGCAAGCGCTGAAGAGCAAGGTCGCCATCCCGCTTAACTATCAGCGGCCGCAAAAACCTTTCCGAACCACAGCGGAAGGGTTGAAAAGCGCCTTTGCCGAGGCCAACCCTTGGCTGAAAGAACAAGCCATCGTCCCGTTTTGCAGCGGCGGTGGACGGTTTTTCAAGGAAATGTTCGTGTGTCTGGATAAGAGCGGTGCGACAGCCAGTTGCGGTGCCGACGTGGTGAAAAGTGCGGCGAAATCTTGCGGGCAAAAGGATTTTTTGGTGCGGAATATTAAATAGCTGCGCTGGCGCTACCGCTATTTTTTAATGTTTGCCAGCCTCGCAACTGCAAGGTTAAAAGACGTAAACTTGCTATCCACTCTATCTAAACGGAGACGGCCATGCGTAGCAAAATCGAAATCAGCCCCAACGGCTTACAAGTTAGGGCAATCGCCGGCACTTACGTGGTGCTGTTGGCATTTACCTGCCCGAAAGCGTATTGCAGCGGTTTGCTCGGTTTCGGCATCCGCCGCAAGGATCATGAAAACGGCGAAGTGACTTGGCTGCGCGGTTTGAAGCGCTTCGACCTGCCCGGTGACGACGGTTACAGCGTCAGCAGCCGCGACCATCCGATCCAGAAATTTCATTGGGGTGACTACACCACCAAACCTGGCCGTACGTATACTTACACCATTCACGCCCTGACCGGAAAACCGGGCGCATTAAAAACTTTCGAGTCGGTGGCAGTGCAAGTGAGTTGCGAACACCCGGTCGCCGTCGGCAACCAGGGACATGCCGTGCATTTCAATCGCAGCGCCGCTGCCAGCCAGGCTTTTGCATCGAGGTTTCCACATTTGCCGACCGGCGAAATTGTCGATGAAAACGCCCGCCGTTGGTTATCGCGCGGCTTGGAGGAAGCCCTAATCGCCTATATCGACGCTGCCAAAGCCAAACAGGGCCTACATTTATTTTTGTACGAATTTGCCAAAGACGCGTTTTTCGAGGCTTTGAAACGCGCCAAGTTGCGCAAAGTCAGACTGGAGATTTTGTACGACGGATTGCTGGACGGCAAGGGTGAAGGCCCCTCGCTTGACGCGCTACCGCAGATCAAAAAATACGGCTTAAAAAGCGCCTGCAAAGCTCGCACCGGTGCCGGCTTGACTATCTCGCATAACAAATTCATGGTGCTCAGCAACGGCAAAGGCCAGCCGATTTCGGTGTGGACCGGCTCCACCAATTTCACCGATGGCGCAATCTACGGGCAATCCAACGTCGGCCACGTGATAAGCGACGCCACAGTCGCCAAACAATATTTCGCTTGGCACCAAGCCGTCTGGAAAAACCCCAGTTTGCCGGGAGCCGATTCGCGGAAACTGGTGATGAGCTTAACCCAACCGCCGGCAACGACCGAAGCGGGATCGCATTTGGTACTTAGCCCGCGCAAATCCACAGAAGCCATCAGCGAATGCGCGGAATGGGTAACGGCGAGCAAACGCCTGATCTGTTTTACCGCGCCGTTTGCGATGCACGACGAACTAGAAGCCGCCCTAGTCAAAGCACCTGCGCATGTATTGGGTTTGTTGAACACCCGCAGCGTGGTGGGCAAAGCCTTACACGACGCCCCCAACACCCAACTCGCGGCCAGCGCCGCCATTAACGAAAAATCCATCCTGGAAGTATGGCAAGGCCGATTGTTAGCTGAGTCCAAACATCATTCCGGCGTACACGTACATACCAAAATCCTGCTGGTAGACCCGCTCTCGGATAACCCATTGGTCGTCACCGGCTCAGCCAACTTCAGCACCAACTCCTGCCGTTACAACGATGAAAACCAGTTATTTATCGTCGGCGATACGGCGGTCGCCGATGTTTATCTGGGCGAATTCATGCGCATGTTCGATCATTACTATTTCCGCGACTATTCCGCCTGGGCCGCCAAGCAGAAAAAGCTCAATCCGCAGGCCGGCTTTCTGGACGGCACAGACCAATGGGCTTTACGCTTTTTCGAAGGCGGCGAACGGGAGGCTGCACGGTTGGCGTTTTTTGCTTGAAAAGTTCCTCTAAGGAGTAAAGGACTCTCCATCTCCCTCTGGGAGGAGGCCGGTATGATGCAATATATTTAGAGATCCCCCTAAATCTTGCCTATCAATCTACGTCTAGGTAGACAGGCGCTAATCAAACTTTACCAAGCTTTACCTTTCCTAGAGGTTTGCCGGCTTGCCAAGCAAAGTGGCAGATAATACACTGCAAGCTAGTTTCAAAAGCCGCTCGCCCGCCGATTTGCAACGGGTTGATGCAGCGCACTCCCCAGATACCGCTGTCGAAGCCATCGCCACTACTGCTGGTCGGGAAACGATCCGTCATCCTAAAGTAGCCACTAATAAGTAACATGCCTCAATCCACCGCTTCATCGTCAAACCGCCGGGGTCTGCGCTGGCTTGTCGTGTTTTTATTGGCCATAGCCGTTGCTGTTGGCAGCTGGTATCTTGCCAAGCAACCCAAAAATACCGACCAGGACCACGCCGAAACCGTAGAAGTGACGCTGGGCGATCTGGAAGAAAACGTCACCGCCCAAGGCAAACTCGAGCCTAAGGAATATGTTGATGTCGGCGCCCAGGTGACCGGTCTATTGCAGAAAATTTACGTCAAAATTGGTGACAACGTGCAGACCGGCCAATTGCTGGCGCAGATCGATCCGCGGATCTACGCCGCTCGCGTCGCCGCTGGCGAGGCCAACATCAAGAATTTGCAGGCCCAGTTGACTGGTCAACAAGCCCAAGTGGTGTTTGCTCAACAGCAATACGACCGCAACCGCGAGTTGCTGCAAAGCAAAGGTATCAGCGTCCAGGACTTTCAGAACAGCGAGTTCACTTTAAAAAACGCCAAAGCCACTGCCGAGTCGCTGCAAGCGCAGATCGAACAAGTGCAATCGACTTTAAACGGCGACAAGACCAACCTGGGATTTACCAAAATCTTTGCCTCGATGGACGGCACCATGGTTGATCAGAAAGCCCGCGAAGGCCAGACCTTAAACGCCAATCAAACCACCCCCACCATCCTGCAACTGGCCAAGCTGGATACGATGACGGTGCGCGCCCAGGTTGCGGAGGCCGACGTGATGCGCTTGCGTTCGGACATGCCGGTCTATTTCACCACGCTGGGCTCCGGCGAACGGCGCTGGCAAGGCACGGTGCGGCAAATATTACCGACACCGGAAGTGATCAATAACGTGGTGCTGTACAACGTACTGGTCGATGTCGATAACCGCGACCGGCAATTGATGACCGGCATGAGCACGCAGATGTTCTTTGTGTTGGGCAAGGCCGAACAAGTGCCGCTGCTGCCGGTCAATGCCCTCGGGCCGCGCCAGCGCAACCAGGATCAAGGCAACGGCCACGCTTACCAAGTGAAAGTGCTTACCGAGCAAGGCCCGCAAGACAAAATCGTGCAAATTGGCTTGAGAACCCGCCGCTTTGCGCAAGTGGTTGAAGGACTGGTGGTTGGCGACCGCGTGCAGATCGCCGCCGGCAAAGAGGATAAATCCAAAAGCCGCAAAAAAGACCAAGGTTATCCCGGCGCCGGAGTTCCGAGACTATGAGCGCCCTCCCCCTGCTGGAACTTAAACATATTCAACGTTTTTACCCCAACGGCGACAGCATTGTCCGCGCGTTGGATGATGTCTCGTTGACCATCTGGCCCGGCGAGTTTGTGGCCATCATCGGTCAGTCCGGCTCGGGCAAATCGACTCTAATGAACCTGATTGGCTGCCTGGATAAGGCCGACGTCGGCAGCTACCGGGTTTTGGATCAAGACGTTGCCGACTTAAACCCGGATCAACTGGCCGAGCTGCGCCGGGAAAGCTTCGGTTTTGTGTTCCAGCGTTACAATCTGTTGAATACTGCCAGCGCCGCCGAAAATATCGAAATTCCGGCTCTGTACGCCGGCCTGGGCAAAGCCGAGCGTCATCAACGCGCCTTGCAATTACTAGCCAAACTGGGCTTGGCCGACCGCAGCGAACATAAACCGATGCAGCTCTCCGGCGGCCAGCAACAACGGGTCGCCATCGCCCGCGCCTTAATGAACGATCCGCCGGTAATTCTGGCCGACGAACCCACGGGTGCGCTGGACAGCCAAAGCGGTACAGAAGTAATGGCCTTGTTAAAGGCTTTGCATGCGGAAGGCCGGACCATTTTACTGATCACCCACGACGACAAAGTCGCCGCGCACGCCCAGCGCATCGTGCATATCGCCGATGGCAAAATCGTCAGCGACGGTCCCGCCAACCGCAGCGGCCAGCGCCTCGCGCCGCCCGTGCATCGTGGCATCGGTGCCGCCGGCTTGCTGGCCGAATTGGGCGAAGCCGCCAAAACCGCCCTGCGCTCACTGCGCGCCAACCTATTCCGCACTGCGCTGACTTTGCTGGGCATCGTCATTGGCGTTGCCGCCGTGGTAACCATGCTGGCAGTCGGCCAAGGCAGTCAGGAAAAAGTGTTGGAGCAAATGCGGGCCATGGGTACCAACGTGTTATCCATCCGCCCCGGCATCCCCGGCTTTCGCGGCGGGGGCGATGTTGCCACGTTGATGCCGGCCGACGCCGACGCCATCGCCGAGCTGGACAATGTGCTGTGGGCCTCGCCGGAACGCAGCAGCCGTTTGACTGTGCGCTACGGCAATGTCGATTACGCCACCAGTGTGCAGGGCGTGGCCTCCAGCATGCCGCAGGTGCGCGACTGGCCCTTGGGTAGCGGCGACTTCTTTGACGAGCGCGACCAACGCCGCTACGCGCCGGTGATGGTGTTGGGTGAGACCGTGCGCAAATTGTTATTTGTAGACGGCGAAGATCCGCTGGGCCGCTACGTAATGATCGGCAACATCCCCTTCGAGGTAATCGGCGTAATGTCCAGCAAAGGTGCCGACGCGATGGGTACCGACCGCGACGATGCGGTGTTCATACCCATCAGCACCGGCTTGATCCGTCTGTTTGGCCAGAAATACCTGGGCGGCATTACTGTGTTGGTCAAGGATGTCTCCATAATCGACACCACCCAGCAAGCGATTAGCGACTTGCTGATTGCCCGCCATCAAACCGAAGATTTTCGGATTCGTAACATGGCCTCCATCATCGAATCGGCCACCGAAACCCAAAATACCTTCACCATGATGTTGGGTATCGTCGCGGCAATTTCCTTGCTGGTCGGCGGTATTGGCGTGATGAATATCATGCTGGTCAGCGTCACCGAACGCACCCGGGAAATTGGCATCCGCATCGCCACCGGCGCCCGCCGCCGCGACATTTTGCTGCAATTTAATACCGAAGCCGCTGTGGTGTGCACCCTGGGCGGCCTAATGGGTGTGCTGCTGGGCTTTGCGGCCGGGTATGTCCTGAAGTATTTTGAGATGGCGGTATTGTTTTCGCCGCTGCCGGCGATCCTGGCTTTTTCCTGCGCCTTCGGCACCGGCTTGCTGTTTGGTTATTTACCGGCGCGCAAAGCCGCCCATCTGGACCCGGTTGTGGCCTTGGCGGCGGAATGACGATGAAGCCTAGTTATCCAGTGTTATTAGCTGGCTTGCTGAGTGTCGCAACCGGCTGCAATTTACTGACCGAATACCAACGGCCAACGGTGGAAACCCCGGCGCAATGGCACGAACCCGCGCAAACCACCTCGGCAAGCGTCGATCCGCAATGGTGGCAAGCCTTTGCCAGCAACCAACTCAACCGCTTAATGCGCGAGGCTTTGGCCTATAACAACGATCTGGCTGCCGCTACGCAACGCGTCGCCCAAGCCCGCGCCCAAGCCAAAATCGCCGGCGCCGGGTTATGGCCGGCGGCTAGCTTGAGCGGCGATTTCCGCGACAATCGGAACACCAAAACCGACAGCCAACAAAGCAGCGGTCAAATCGACATTGCCTACGAAGTGGATTTATGGGGCGCCAACCGCGCCCGACGCGACGCCGGCACCGCGCTGATGCTCAGTCAAATCTTCGCCCGCGATGCTTTGAAATTGGTGGTGATGTCCGACGTCGGCCAGGCATATTTCAATCTGCTGGCAATCCAGGAACGTCGGCAAATCGCCAGCGATTTCCTGGACACCGTCAACGCGATTTTGACCATCATCGAAGCCCGGCAACGCGCCGGCGCGGCTTATGAACTGGAAGTGGCGCAACAGCGCACCGCGCAAGCCAACGCCCGCGCCAGCCTGGATTTATTGATGCAGCAGCAAACGCTGGCGGAAAACAGCCTGGCGATACTGCTCGGTCATCCGCCGCAAAATCTGGCCCTGGAACCCGCGCGTTTCGTGGACCTTGCCGTGCCCGACATTGCCGCCGAGCAACCGGCCACGCTACTGCAACGCCGGCCGGACATCGGTCAGGTGGAAATGCAATTGATCGCTGCCAACGCCGACATCGCCGTGGCGCGCGCCGCGTTTTACCCAAAATTGCAACTCAGCCTGGGCAGCGTGTTAGCCAACCCGCAACCGGCCGGCGTCGCCGCGACGCTGGCGGCCGGCCTGACCCAACCCCTGTTTCAAGGCGGGCGTTTGGAAGGTGCTTTGAGCAACGCGCTGGCCGCGAACGCGGAGTTGGTGGAAACCTATCGGAAAACCGTGCTGACGGCGTTCAAGGAAGTCGAAGACGCCGCAGCTATTTACAACAACTCCAGCCGTCGCCTCAGCGCCCTGGAAACCGCCGCCGCGCAAGCCCGGCTGGCTTACAACATCTCCCAGGAGCGCTACCGATTAGGTGCCATCGATTATCAAGCCTTGTTAAACACCCAGACCAGTTACCTCAGCACCGAAAACAGCCGGGTGCAGGCGAGACTGGATGTGTTGGTCGCCCAGGTGCAATTGTATAAAGCCTTGGGGGGTGGTTGGTCGTTGAGTGAGCAGAATACCGATTTGTCGGCTGTGGGGCCTGGGCCATGACTAAGGAATTGGCGCAATGTCCGTTGCTTATTGCGCCTTACGCCCTTGACTAAGTTACCAGAATTGAATTCGTATTTTTAGAAAGTCATAGAATAACCGATCAGTCTATTTCCAGAATCCATGACATGACCAAGAAAATTTGAAACACCATTTAGGTACCGCTGCATTTCGAAATCTAATTTTTTTAAATTTACACCTTTGTATGACTCAAAATACGAAAATCTTGCAAGCCTATTATCGACTATTTCACTATGTTTAATCGCGTTATTCAACGTCCGACATTCATTGGTATCAGCATAACCATCTAAGTCTTTAAATTTTATTCCTTTCAATTTGAACTTACGTTCAAAATCCTCCCATTTGAATATACTTAAATTATCCTCAATCGAAATTGTTGGGAAATAGTATTCGATACACGTTATAAAGTTAAACAGAAACTTTTCCAAGGCTGCGGACAGCCCAATTACGGTATATTGATCAACAAATCTTTTAATTCTAGTTATTTCTTGTTCACAAGCCAACAAAGAGTCTAGGGATCTTATATTCTGAACCTGAAACCATAACAAATCATCTTCATCAAGATTTGGTGGATACTCACCCCATTTTATTTTATGAATAGCCTCCTGCTCATCCAGTAGTACAGATCTACGATTTATATCTTTATAAATAATTTGATGAAACTGACAAAGGTCTTGCATATGCCAATATAGCTCACCTCCATATTTTGAGAGTGGTCCAATATCAATAGAAAAGGGTTCTGGCCCGCCATCCTCTCCAAGCGGGAACTGATTTATCCAACGAATTGGTTTGAATCTTAAATTGCTGTGAACCATTGAAAATCTCTTAATCAAAAATTTTTGAACATATGGGGCATAAGAAACTCTGGTCATGTTCAAACGCGATAATGTTCGCAAAACCCTGACGAAAATAACTCGATAAGGTGCGCTAAATCCTGGCGAAAATAGGATGCTGCCGTTGTGGGCACATCAATCACGACTGTTGCGCCTCGCATGGCTCGGCACAACCTATTTTGGACTGAGCACCTTTATTGTTTCGGGCATAATGACAAACAGGGCTTTCAATGCGATAGCCTGCGCCAAATAGGATGTGCCGACGCCAGGAGGCGCATCTGTCGAGTTACTCGATACCTTTAATGTCCGGCCTTTCATTCTTCCCCCAACTCTCTGCATACACTCCCTGTTTCACAAAACGGTGGAAACTTGAATATGGCCAATCGACTACGTTTTTCACATGGCCGTGTTTTACCGGATTCCAATGAATATAATCGACGTGGCGATTGTAATCTTCTTGGTCTTCAATTAGGTGCGCCCAAAATCGCCGCTGCCAAACACCACGCTCGCGGCGTTTTTGCCGACTTTTCGAAATTCGTTCTCCATGGTCAATTGACCTGGAAAACCGCCCTTTCAAGATATTCCATCTGACAGAGAAATCGCCGTCATCGGGTGGCAAGGTCCAAACACAATGCAAATGATCAGGCATGATAACGATGGCATCGATATGAAAAGGTTTGCGTTGCTTTACATACCGAAAGGCATTTCGCAATTCGTCAATCCTATCAATCAGCAGGTCATTGTTTTTCCGTTCGGCAAGATTGACGGTGAAAAACCACATGGCGTTGGGTATGTAAAATCGACGGTATTCGGTCATGGGGTCATGGTGACTCGATCGATGCGCCTCCTAACGTCGGCACATCCTATAGGGTGCCCCTTAAGAAGCAATAAACAAAACAAAACAACCCAGCCCATCAACCGCTCAACACCTGTCGCCAAGCGGCATGTTCCTGAATAGTGGCCAAAGCCGCTTCCAGCAAACTGGCGCCCGGCTGGGTACGATGCCAGGTGGAGGCGCCGGAGGGATGCGGCAGCGGGATGACGTCGGTGTCGTGGCCGTGAAAATTCAGGCGATGCAGGCCGCCGATGACGTCGCTGAGTTTGTCGACCGGCAACATTTGCTGTATTGCAAGCTTGCCGACCGGGATGATCAACTTAGGCTGTAACAGTGCTACCTCTGCTTGCAGCCAAGTTCCACATTGCTCGATTTCCTGCGGGTTGGGCACGCGGTCGCCGCCCTTGGGATTTTTGCCCGGAAAGCAGCGGCACACAGCCGCCATATACACCCGCTCCCGAAAACTGGCTTCGTCCAGCCCGATCTGGGCAAACCATTTGAACATCGTCTTGCCCGCCGTCCAGGCAAATGGCCTACCGAGTGCGCCTTCCTTGTCGCCGGGTGCCTGGCCAATCAGCAAAATCGGCGACAACACCGGTTTGCCGCTGACTACAGGGCGGATCATGGCCGGACATCGGGCGCAAGCCAGCAGGGCTTGACGGTGTTGTTGCAGCAAATGCTCTGGTTCGCTCATGATTGATGAAAATCAAAAAATTAAAAACATCCCTCACCCTAGCCCTCTCCTTTATGCCCTGCGGGTACGGAGGGAGAGGGGACTTTTAGATTTTCCGGTTCAAAGCGCCAGCTCGATACCGACCGGGCAATGATCGGAACCAGTCACTTCCGGAAGAATGAAGGCGTCCTTGATCTGGCTGGTCAAAGCCTCACTGGTTAAAACGTAATCGATCCGCCAACCGATGTTGTTGGCGCGAGCATTGGCGCGATAGCTCCACCAGCTGTAGGCCACGGTATCGGGGTGCAGATGGCGGAAACTGTCGATCAGCCCAGCTTCGACGAAGTTACTGAAGCCGTCGATCTCGACTTGGGTATAGCCGGCGGATTTGTTGTAATTGGCTTTGGGTCGAGCAATGTCGATGGCTTGGTGGGCGACGTTAAAATCGCCGCAAGCTATCAGCGGTTTTTGGCTTTGCAGCTTTTGCATGTAGGCCAAAAACTCTTTATCCCAGGTCTGCCGGTAATCCAGCCGCGCCAAGCCGTCGCCGGAATTGGGTACATAGACATTCAATAGATAAAACGTTTCGAATTCCGCGACGATTACCCGGCCTTCCTGGTCGTGTTCGGCAATGCCCATATCGTGCACCACTTGCAGCGGCGGTTGCCGGCTTAATATCGCCACACCGGAATAACCCTTGCGTTCCGCCGAGTTGGTGTACAGGTGATAGCCGTGTATATTTTCCAAAGCCTTGCTGACTTGCTCGTCTTGGGCTTTGGTTTCTTGCAACAACACGCAGTCGGCGTCGAGTTGGCTCAGCGTATCGGCAAAACCTTTATCTTGCACGGCGCGGATGCCGTTGACATTCCAGGAGATAATTTTCATGTGGGATTCCATTGGGATAGAGCGAATTAGCTCGGTATTTTACCGGCTTGCCAGCCGCAAAGGGGATAGATCGTGAACAATTGGCGCATGCGCAAAACCTGGTCGGCCGCTGACAGGGTGCCGGCCGAACACCGATTGCAGGCTAGTTTAAGCTGGCCGCACCTCATGGCGCTGGGCGTAGGGGCGGTTGTCGGCACCGGCATTTTAACTTTGATCGGCGTCGGTGCAGCGAAGGCAGGGCCGGCGGTGATCCTGGCGTTTGTGATTGCCGGGGCGATTTGCGCCTGTGCGGCCTTGGCTTATGCGGAAATGGCGACACTGATGCCGGCCGCCGGCGGAGCCTACACCTATGCCTATATTGTCATCGGCGAATGGGCGGCCTGGTTTGTGGGTTGGAGCCTGATTTTAGAATATTCGCTGGTGGTCAGCGCGGTAGCGGTCGGCTGGTCCGGTTACGCAGCACCGCTGCTGCAGGAAGGCTTGGGCGTGCCGATGCAGTGGATGCAAGGCCCGGAACTGGGTGGATTGATCAATCTGCCGGCGATTATTATCATCCTGGTCGTCACCACGCTACTGCTGGTCGGCACCAAAGAGAGCGCCAGCGTCAATGCCTTGTTGGTGGTGGTAAAGCTCACCGCTTTGCTGGTGTTTATTGCGGTGGTGCTGCCATTGTTGGACGTTACACATTTTCATCCCTTCATGCCGTTTGGCTTTGTTAAAACCCTGGGCGCTGATGGCGTGGAGCGCGGGGTAATGGCCTCGGCGGCCATCATCTTTTTTGCCTTCTACGGCTTCGATGCCATTGCCACTGCCGCAGAGGAAACTCGCAATCCTGATCGCGATTTGGCGCTAGGCATCGTCGGCTCTATGCTGATCTGCGTGCTGATTTATGTCGTCGTGGCGGTGGCGGCGCTGGGTGCTTTGGATTATCGGCGCTTCGCCGACAGCCCGGAGCCCTTAGCGCTGATCCTGCGCGAGTTGGACCGACCTAACGCGGCACGCTGGTTGGCGGCATCGGCGGTGATTGCTTTGCCGACCGTGGTGCTGGCGTTTTTCTACGGACAAAGCCGGATTTTCTTTGCGATGGCCCGCGACGGTTTGCTACCGCGCGCTCTGGCCAAGGTCTCGCGCCGCGGCATGCCGGTGCGCACCGTGTTATTTACCGCCGCCATCGTCAGCATTATCGCCGGTCTATTTCCCTTGGCCGAAATCGCCGCGCTGGCCAATGCCGGGACTTTGCTGGCGTTTATGACCGTGTCGCTGTGCATGCTGCTATTGCGGCGCAGGCAGCCGGGAATGGTTCGGAAATTTTCCGCGCCCATGGCCTGGGTCACCGGGCCGATTGCGATAATCGGCTGCCTGTATCTTTTTATCAGCCTGCCGAGTGCTACGCAGCTGTATTTTCTGATCTGGAATCTGCTGGGGATTGCGGTCTATTACTGGTATGGCTCGCGGCAAACCGCAAAGACGGGCTAATACCTGCCTTTGCTCTAGTTCAGTTATGGAGGGGACTTCTGAAAATTAAAAAACCTCCTTCTCCCTCCGGGAGAAGGTTGGGATGAGGGGAATAAAACCAATTATTTACATCCATCAGCCTAGCCCTCTCCCAGAGGGAGAGGGCTGTTTATAGTTTCCCCAGAGACATCACATCTTCAACTTACTGAATTGCGCTTCGAATTCTTCCAGCGACATCGCCCCGCTCTTACCCACACGCTGATGGCCAGCGTCGAAGAAATAAGTTCTGGGTAATTCGCCGTACCAGGCCGGGTCGATTTCGTAACGCAGCTTTTCCGGATTGTCCGAAGCAAACGCCCAGTTCTCCAGCCCGCCCAACTTGTGGCTATCAATAATCCGCTTAATCTCCGGCAAGGCTTCAGCATCGTCGGTGGCTAACATGACGATTTTTAAAGCCGGATGTTTCTCGTGCAGTTTACCTAGGATGTCCATGTCCTTTAGGCATGACGGACAATCCACCGACCAGATCGCCAGCATTAAAGGCTGATTGGGGCTTGCCGCCAAGATCTGTTGGTAACTGCCGGGGATGAAGGGTTTTATTTCGACCTGATCCGCCCAAACCGCGTTACTGCCAATTAGGTTTAAAGCTAGACCAACCAGAATGGTTCTTATGTTCATAGTATCCTTATTAAATAAGCTGCTATCGCAGGCCGATTGTAGACATCAAAATCAGCAAGCACCTTAACGCCAGTTAGGACGACATTCAAGCCTAAACGGAGGATGTGACGACAAAGTTGCTGTCGTCTAAATCCAATCCACGGAACATCGTTTTTTAACATAGTTTTATTTTTTTGTTTCTGCATGACTGACCCTTTATGACTAGGCACTTAATAATTTCACTACGCAAGCACCTCAATCTTTTATAAGCCGGTGTACGCATCAAATTGTTGAAAATATTGAACTATCCAGCATCTTTTAAAACTCTCGCTGGTTTAAAGGATATGGGTCCCAAGCATAGTGTCTTGGAATAACGAGGCGTATCACCCAAAAAAAACCAAAAAATCAGTCAAATAACACAGTTTATTAAAAATAAGCCGCAACTATTAATTATTTATCAATAAAATCAAAGCCATTTAATCTTGGCCCCAATCTTGCCGGAATTTCGGAATATCTTTTATCCGGAAAACCTGTTGGCTATCAGCATGATCAAGCTCTGAGAATCGCTAAAAGTGATTAGATCAGAAAGCTAAAAAACTTAGCAATAATCCAGAAATAATAATTACAACCGAGATTAAACGTGAAAAATCAATCCGAAACACTTGAGAAATCAGCACAACATAGATTGCCGATGCGTTCTTTACTGTCTACTGCTGTTCTGCTGGCCATTACCAGCAATTTAGCCATCGCTGAAACACAGAAGAAAAGTACTGGCGACGCGACGAAACATGCGGCAAAAAATGCAGAAGCTTCCAAGCCAACGGACCAGTCCATTGTTAGCGATAGCCAAACAGCATCAAAACTAGTGTCGTCGGAAACTCCTGCCGCGGGCAGTAACACCAAAGACGAGGTGATGGAAGAAATGGTTATCACCGGTGAAGTGGCGAAAGACTCGCATTTCACCTCGCCATCCACCCGCTTATCACGCGCCGAAATTGAACGGCAAAACGCCCAAACCACCGAGGAAGCCGTCAAGTACCAACCGAGCTTACAAATTCGTCAACGTTACATCGGCGACCCTAACGGCGTGTTGGGCATCCGTGGTGCCGATATGTTCTCTACGGCCAGAAACATGGTCTACGCCGACGGCTTGCCCCTGCACAATCAATTGCAAGCTTCTTTCAACGGGGCGCCGCGCTGGTCCATGGTGGGCCCAAACGAAATCGACGCGGTTGACGTGGTATACGGTCCTTTTTCCGCAGAATACAGCGGCAATTCCATCGGTGGCGTGGTAAATATCAAAACTCACATGCCGATGAAAGAAGAGTACTACGGAGAAACCAGCTACTTCGTGCAGCCTTGGGAGAACATTGGCGCCGATGGCGGCACCTTTGACGGCAATCGGCAATATTTCTCGTACGGCAACCGTCTGGATAAATGGTCGGCTCTGCTTTCCTATAATCGCTTGGAAGCGGAAAGCCAACCTATGAGTTACTTCATCGACAATACCGGTTTGCGTAATCCTACCGGTGTAACGACCGCAGTAAACGGCGCGGTACCGACACTGGACACCCGCGGCACGCCGAGTTATATCTACGGCGACACCGGCCCTGAATTGGTCAATACAGACCTGGTTAAGCTTAAAGTAGGCTACGACATCACCCCGGATTTGCAGGCGATATTTACCGGTGCATTCGAAGAACGTACCCGCAAATCAGAAAAACCGCGCAATTATTTGACCTCTGCAAACGGCAACGCCTACTACGGCGATAATACTACTGACAGCAACAACAGTACTCGTGATGCTGTATTCGCTGGCAGAGCGTTCAATGTTCAAAACAGCGGCTTTGGCCCTTCAGACGACGAAAGGCAAACCATGCAAATCGGTATGCAGCTTAAAGGGGCTATCACCGATACCTGGGACATCGACACCACGTTCAGTTATCTGGATGTCATAAAAGACGAACGCCGATCAGCGTTTTTCTCACCTGATGATCCCCGCAATCGAAACTCCGGCCAATTGCAGGTATTTGACGACTTCAATTGGAAGAACTACGACCTGAAACTAAGCACCCGGGAATTGTTCGGCTGGAAGCCATTAGAGTTCTTAGGTGGTTACCACTTCGATAACTACAACATGAATTTCAAGCAATTTGGTTATGACAGCTATTCGGCAAATCGAATTGGCGCTGAATCGTTAGATAGACGTAATCAAGGCGAAGTGACTACCAATGCGATGTTCGGTCAGTTCGCCTACCACTTTGCTCCCGACTGGGATTTGACCTTGGGCGCGCGTTACGAGTGGTGGTTGGCTTCCAGTGGTGTGGGTCGCGGCCGGGATTTGCCGGATCGCAGTGACGATGCAATTTCGCCGAAAGCATCTTTAGGCTTTGAACCAGCCAATTGGAAATTCCGCTACTCTTTCGGCCGTGCTTATCGTTTTCCGGTCATCGCGGAGATGTATCAAAACTCCGTGTCTCCAACAAGCGTAACGACCGCGAATGAAAACTTAAAAGCCGAGGACGGCTGGCATCACAACTTCATGATCGAATACGGATTGGACAACGGCTATGTGCGGGTCAATGTGTTCCGGGATGACATACGCAACACGATCCAGCAAGTCCGCCGCGCATCGGGCGTTTTTACAGAGAATGGGTTTCAAAACATTCCTGCTACCAGCACCACCGGCGTAGAATTGGTATACGACCAAGCTCGGGTGCTAGATTCTGACTTCGATTTGAATTTTAACGCCACGTGGATGAATGCCATCGTGGAAGATGGCGGGCCGGACCTCATCTTCACGGAAGCGAGTGGCTCACCCACCCGTTACAATCTGACCGGAAAAGAACGGATTCGACTACCCGAATGGCGCTTCAATGCCCTGGCTACTTATCACATCAGTGAGGCTTGGGACACATCAATGGCCGGCCGCTACACCAGCGACTCATACAACGATATCGACAACGGCGACCACGTTAACAACGTGTTCGGCTCTCAGGACGGCTTTTTCTTCCTGGACTTCAAAACCAGTTACCGCTTCAAATACGATTTGCTCGGTAAACCTGCGAAAAGTCGCATCTCATTCGGTATCAACAACCTGACGGACAAAACGGCTTATGTATTCCATCCTTATCCACAAAGAACGTTCTTTCTCGAGGGCGCAATAAGTTTCTAAGTTCTAAGAAATTTTTTGACCTAGCCCTTAAACATCGTCGCTCCCGCAAAGGCGGGAGTCCAGCGGCTATACTGGATTCCTTGAGCCGTCTAATGGCTCCCTCCTTCCCAGAAATGACGAATCCAAGAAATTTAAGAGCCGGGTTATTAATCGCCAAACCCGCGAGGCCATGGCGGTAGCACCAACCCACTCGAAATGCGCCCCAGCCTCTTTACAACCCATTTGATTTTTCGGATCCTATCCCCACAGCATCCGACCTAAAAAACACCCCATGCCATCAAACCATCGCATGCCCGCTAAAAGTTGCGCCCGCCGCCGTTTTCTAAAACTAGCGGCTGCCGGCTTGGCTTCCGCCAGCACACCGGCGTCTGCGCTATTTCGCTTAACCAACCAATGCCTCGATCCGACCGGGACGCCAGCATCAGCCCTGGAAACCGCCGCCTGGCAAGGTATTAATCCGGCAGACTGGTGGGATTGCCACACGCATATCGTCGGTTCCGGCGACAGCGGAAGCGGCATTACGCAAACGCCGGATATGCACGCGCCGCTAAAGCACCCGGTGCAAACCCTGCAACATTGGGCCTACGCCAACGCCGCCTGCATCCCCGACACCCACCAAGACGTCGCATTCGTCAAGCGTCTGCGCGCACTGATGGATACTACGCCCAAGGGCGCTAAGGCCATGCTGTATGCCTTCGACCGCGCTCACGGCGCCAGCGGCGACCCGGATCATGCCAATACCGCATTTTTTGTGCCCAATGAGTACGCCCAAAGTTTGGCGCAAGCCTATCCGGAGCGCTTCGAATGGGTGGCCAGCATCCATCCTTATCGCCAGGATTGCGTGACGGTATTGGAAAAAGCCGTGGCGAATGGCGCGCGTGCCGTCAAATGGCTGCCGCCGGCGATGGGCATAGACCCGGCTTCGCCGCAATGCGACCGGTTTTATAAAGCGGCTGCGCAATTAAACATCCCGATCATTACCCACGGCGGCGAAGAAAACGCGTTGCATGGTGCCGACCAACCTTTATTCGGCAATCCGCTACGTTTGCGGCGGGCTCTCGATGCTGGCGTCCGGGTTGTGATCGCCCATTGCGCGACGTTGGGCACGGATGTGGATGAAGACGGCCGGGAAGTCAGAAGCTTTGACTTGTTTGCCAAGCTGATGGCCGATAAACAGTGGCAAGATAGGCTATTTGGGGATATTTCCGCGATTACCTTGCGCAATCGTGACATGGAGGTCATTAAGACCTTGCTGACGGAAACGAGCTGGCATGGTCGATTGCTATATGGTTCAGACTACCCCCTGACCGGGATTTTGCCGTTGATTTCACCCGAAGCTTTTGCCAAAGCCGGCTTGCTGGCGGCAGACGCCATCGAACCGCTATTGGCCTTACAGGAATACCACCCCTTCCGCTTCGATTTTGTCTTGAAACGCAGTTTGGCCTGGCAAGGTAAGCGTTTTGCGGATGGCATCTTTGCGACTCGGCCGTTTTTTACGGGCCAACAACGTTAGAGTTAAAAAACTGCCGCTACGCCAAAGCGCGTGCTAGCATTGATAGCACCACCCCTTGGAGTTAGCTATGCCCAGCCTTGTTGTTAGAAATCTTGATGAAACGCTGGTTAAGGCTTTGAAAGCCAGAGCTGCCGCCCACCATCGTTCCACAGAAGCAGAACATCGCGCCATCCTGGCGGAGGTTTTGACCGGGCCGCAACGGAAATCTTTTACGGAAGCGCTAGCCGCCATGCCCAATGTCGGCTCGGATACTGACTTTCTGCGTGTTGATACCGAGAGCGATTTGGCTGATGTATTTGATTGACACGAATGTGATTAGCGAAATCCGCAAAGGCAGCAAGACAAATCCGGGCGTTAACCAGTTCTTTGCTGGCGTCGCCCAAAATGATCACAAGCTGTATATTTCTGTCGTCACCGTCGGTGAATTGCGGCGCGGCGTGGATCTGATTTATCACCGCGGCGATTTTAGCCAAGGCGAGTTACTCGAGAACTGGCTAAACCAGCTTATGAAGGAATATCGCCATCATGTCCTGCCTATCGACACCGAGATTGCGCTGGTTTGGGGGAAAATGCGCGTACCAAATCCTCAACACCCCTTGGATAAATTGATCGCTGCTACGGCGTTAATTTACGATCTTACCGTTGTCACCCGGCATGTTGGTGACTTTGCCGGCACAGGAATTCGGGTCCTCAATCAATTCACGGATTAAGCCGTCGCCCGCAGCAAATTGCCGTAAAACAAGGCTTTGCCGGTTTTGCTTTGCATCCAGAGCTGTTTTATTTCGATTTGGTTTTTAGCAAAGCATGGGGCGGCGTTGTTGGCCAAATCCGCCCATTCCACTTTCGGCGAGTAAGTATTCAGGATTAGAAACCCGCCGGGATTCATCAAGCGGCGCGCCGTTTCGATCAAATCGGCTAGCTGATTTTCCAGCTTCCATTTTTCGCCCTTGGCCCCCAAACCCCAGGCCGGCGGGTCCATGATGATGCCATCGTAATGGTTGCCGCGTTTCAATTCGCGCTTGGCAAATTTCAAGGCATCTTCCAACACCCATTTAATGTCGGTCAGCCCGCTACGCGCCATGTTGTCATTGGCCCAATCCAGCATTTGCTTGACCGAATCCACATGCACCACTTCCGCGCCTTTCGCTCTCGCCACCAGCGAGGCCGCACCGGTATAAGCAAACAGATTCAACATTTTTTGCCCTGGCTGCAAATGTTCAGCGATAAACTTCCAGTTAGCCTGCTGCTCCGGAAATAAGCCGACATGTTTAAATTTGGTGAGTTTCAAGCCAAACTGCAATTGCTCATAGGCAATTTGCCAGTGGTCCGGTGAATTCGGCTTCAGACTTTTCCAGCTACCTTGGGTGGATGATAGCTCTACAAACTCCCAATGCGCCCTGTCCTGCCATTCTAGCCATGACCAACCCGGCTTGGACTGCGCTTGAATCTCCGGACGGATGGTTATCACCTCGCCCCAGCGCTCCAGTTTTTTACCGTCACCGGCATCCAGTAACTCGTAATCGGGCCAGCTAACCGCGTATTCCCGATCTTCATTTCCAGAAATTGCCACGCTACTAGCGGGTTTGCTTGCAGATGATTGGCGGTGAAGTTGGTGCTTGGACATAGTGGTGGGCAGATGCAGAGGCTGGTTAAGCCGGCAATTTTATGCTCGAATGCGGCGGCACACCAACACTGACGGCGAACAGGCTAAGCAGAAACATCGTTTCGCCCGATTAACCTAATTGGACAGATAACATGGCTATGGCGCCCAGCGTAGTTTTGTCGGTTAAAAAACTCAGCTTATCGCCCTCGTCTTGCAAACCCAGGATATACAGCAAGGGCAGAAAATGCTCGTCGGTGGGAATAGCCAAAGCCGCATCTTTTAGCGCCTGGTAGTGAATTAAGGCCCGGTGATCGCCGGCGCGAATCAATTGTTTAACCCGTTCGGCAAACGTTACGGCCCAGTCATGGGCAGTATCCCGCCAAATCGCTGCCTGCAAGTTATGCACGATGTTGCCGCTGCCGACGATCAACACGCCTTCGTCCCTTAGCCAGCGTAACGCTTTGCCCAGTTGATAGTGTTCTTCCGGCGACTTATCGCTATCCAGACTGAGTTGTAAAACAGGAATGTCGGCATTCGGAAACATATGGCACAAAATCGACCAGCTGCCATGATCCAGACCCCACTCCTGATCCAGCTGAATAAATGGCATCTCGGCCTGAATCTTAGCCGCCAATGCGGGGCTGCCCGGCGCCGGATAGACAAAATCGAATAAGGCTTGCGGAAAGCCGTAAAAGTCGTGGATGGTCCTCGGTTGCGGCATCGCGGTAACCCAAGTGCCCTTGGTTTGCCAATGCGCGGAGACAGATAAAATGGCCTTGGGCCTGGGCAGGCTTTGTCCCAGCGCCGCCCAAGCTCGACTGAATTCGCTCTCTTCAATCGCATTCAACGGGCTGCCGTGACCGATGAATAAGGCCGGCATCCTTGGCAAGTTGCGGTTGTCAGGCTTGGCCGAATTCATCGTCTCTACTCCCATGAAAATCTTCTGTAAGCTACTAAGCGGCTGCGTTAAAGCGACCGGCCTGGTAATCGTCTATGGCTTGCTCAATCTGCTCGCGGGTATTCATCACAAACGGCCCGTGTTGCACGATAGGCTCGCGTAGCGGCGCGCCGGCCACCAATATCAAGCGGCTGTCTTGCTTGGCTTGCAAGATTACCCCATCTGCGGACGCATCGTTGTTCAGAACCGCCATGCGTTGCGCGGATACCGACCGCTCGGCCACAGCCGCTTCGCCGTGATATACATAGAAAAAAGCGTTATGGCCAACGGGCAGAGACTGGCTGAAACTAACGCCAGCCGGTACATGCACGTCCAGAAATAGCGGTTCGGTATCAGGCCGTTGAATTGCCCCCGCTGCGCCAAGGCTACTGCCGGCTATCACCCGCACCTTGACGCCGTCAGCCGTGACAAATTCCGGAATCTGCTCGCTTTGCACGTCTTTGTAACCCGCCGACTGCATCTTCTCGGCGGCAGGCAGATTGATCCACAACTGAAAGCCTTCCAGCAAGCCGTCTTTTTGCTCGGGCATTTCCGAATGGATAATCCCGCGCCCGGCGGTCATCCATTGAATGCCGCCGGTTTCCAACAAGCCTTGATGACCGGCATTGTCGCTATGCCGCATCCGCCCGGCAATCAAATAGGTCAAAGTCTCGAAACCCCGATGCGGATGGTTCGGAAAGCCGGCGATGTAATCGTTAGGTTTATCGCTGCCGAAGGCATCCAGCATCAAAAACGGATCGAGACGTTGCTGTAAAGCCTGACCCAACACCCTGGTCAATTTCACGCCGGCGCCGTCCGAAGTCGCGTGCCCGACCACGAGTTGTTCGATAGCGCGCGAATGTTGGACTACATCTGTTTTCACTGCTTCTGTGTTCATGACTAATCTCCCGAAATAAGCTTAACGATCAGGCTGCCAACACGGCGATCTGGGTAGCAGCGGTTTGCAGGGCCAATTGTTCGGCATCGCCGCCCATCGCCAAACCTTCCGCGTAAATAAAGGTGACATCGGTCATACCCAAAAATCCCAGGACGGTACGTAAATAAGCACTTTGGCTGTCGGTCTCGGTGCCGCTATGTTTGCCGCCGGCGGTTTGGATTACATAGACCTGTTTGTTTTTCAGCAAGCCTTCCACGCCGTTTTCGGTGTATTGAAACGTCACTCTGGCGCGGGCGATAGCGTCTATCCAGGCTTTCAATTGTGCCGGAATGCCGAAGTTATACATCGGCGCAGTCAACACCACGATGTCGGCTTGTTGAATTTCAGCAATTAAGGCGTCGTCCAGCGCTACCCGTTGTGCTTGCGCAGGGCTGCGTTGCTCGACGGGCGTACTCAATGCGATCAAAGCCGCTTCATCCAGCAACGGATGCGGGGTTTTCGCCAAGTCGCGCACGACCAATTGTGCAGCCGGCGCTTGCTGCCGTAAGCCGGCAACCAAGCTATCGGCCAAGCGGCTGGAATAGGCATTTTCGGCGCGGATGCTGGAGTTGATTTGTAGAATGTTCATTTAAGTCTCCCAAAGGTGTTGAAGTTGGGTTGACTATACGCCTGGATAATATTGGGCAGAAGACCGGAAAATGGATAACATTGTTCCACTGGAGGAACAATAATGCAGATAGAACCTAACGACCTGTGGCTATTCGCCAAAATTGCCGACGCCGGCAGTTTTTCTAAAGCCGGCGAATTGCTGGGTTTACCAAAATCAACCCTGTCGCGGCGCATCAGCAATCTGGAAAAACAGCTGGGCGAACGTCTGCTGCAACGCACCACCCGGCAACTGAATCTAACCGAATTTGGCTTGCGCTTGCTGCAACATGGCCGGCAAGTGGGCGAAGAAATCGAAGCGGCGATGGCCTTGGCGCAACACCGGCAAATCCAGCCCAGCGGTGTGCTGCGCATCTCGATGCCCAACGACTTTGCCAATCTATTCTTGGCGCCGCTGCTGGCCGAATTCAGCGATACTTACCCGGCGATTGCCTTGGAGATCGATTTATCCGCGCGGCGAGTGGATTTACTCAGCGAGAGTTTTGATTTGGCGATTCGGATGGGCGATCTGCCTGACGACGCCACCTTGACGGCCAAGCGCCTGAACCTGCAAACCTGGGGCTTGTATGCGTCACAAGCCTATTTGCATAAACGCGGCACACCTAAGCAACCTGAAGAATTATTAACACACGATGCC
Source organism: Methylomonas sp. 2F7 (assembly GCF_057126975.1). Classification (NCBI taxonomy): domain Bacteria; kingdom Pseudomonadati; phylum Pseudomonadota; class Gammaproteobacteria; order Methylococcales; family Methylococcaceae; genus Methylomonas; species Methylomonas sp. 2F7. Next base: position 626,744 of record NZ_CP195203.1, on the reverse strand, counting down.
CTCAGCCTGCTGGCCGGTAATCGGGAAGCCCCGGTCTGGCAACTGAGTAAAGGCGACCAACAATGGCTGGGTATGCCGCCGGTACGCGTCAAAGCCAACTCGCCGGAATTATTGGTCAAACTGGCAATCCAGGATCAAGGCATCGTCGCCGCGCCGGACTCATACGCCAGCACTTACCTACCTAATCAAGAGTTAGTGCGCGTGCTGCCGGAATGGTGCTTGCCGCAAACCACGGCTTGGCTGGTGTTCCCCGGCCGACGTTTGATGCCGACCAAAACCCGGGCATTTATCGATTTTTTGGAAACGCATTTAAATGCCTTTGCATGACACGGTATCGGCAACTGGGTAAACGGCAAAGCCGCCTGGCAACATAGCTTATTTGTTTGACTGAAATTACCCGTGTCTATAGAATCCGCGTGGCCTAACGCATGGTTAGGAAGCCTGTCATTTCAACAATTCAAGGAAAATTCATGTTTAGATTTTTGGCTATTTCACGCGGCATCGCTCTGTTAGGCGGAATGATGGCGATTGGCTCCGCGCAGGCGACCGTGGTTGCTGGCTCGGACTTCATCAAGACCGCAACGACTCATTACGTTATTAACTCAGCGGAAAGCTTTGCTACCTACATCCCCTCTTTTATCGTAATCGGCGCAGACGGCTCAGAGCCAAGTGAGAACTTTGGACCGTTCAGCATAGCCGGATCATTTGACGTCGAACGCTATCAAAGTACGGCGAACCCTTCTGCAACGCCGGCAAGCGGTGGAATTGCCGACAAGCTATTGTTTACCAACGCCAACGTCACGCTGAACGGCGCAATCCATAGCTTCGATTTCCCAAGTTTCTTTAGTCTTATGACTAGCGGCACAGCCTTTCATTCGGAGTCGGCATCTTCCGGCTGTCCTGTGCCACTAGGCCTTATCGCGTCCTGTGTGACAATGCCCACCCCCAACCCATCGTCTTGGTACGGAACCCTGAGCGATGAATCCGTGAGCATGGACGGCTTCGCGGCAGTAGATAACATAAAAGCGGGTTACTCGTATCACATACAGGCTTCCGTGGTCCCGTTGCCGGGAGCCGTCTGGCTGTTTGCTTCAGCCCTAGGAATGGCCGGCATCACGCAAAGAAAACAGCGAGTCATTAAATAGTTCGCAAGGCATCGGATCTGCCTATGGCTTTGCATCTTGCTGGATTGATGCAAAGCCATGCGTTTGCCAAATCCTAACAGGCGTGTTTCCAGCTAATGTCCCGCCGCAGCCAAGCGGGGTATGAAGACGGCATCCTGCTCAAGCAATCGAGATTCCAGAGCAAAACCTTGTAACTCCACTTGGATATTCCGATCCGGTGCCGCTTGCAGGAAATCGCTTAGCGTTTCCAGAATGTCGTGATCGATAAACAAGGCTTTGCCACCATCAACGATCAATTCACTATCATCGGCGATACTGCCCAGATAATTACGAAGCAAGGCTTTATTTAAAAAAGACACGTCCTTGTGCAGCCTCAGCAAATAGTTGGGCCCATGCTGGGTTAAGGTGATAGCCGCATGGAAATTGGCCCGTAATACGAAAAAAATACCGCACACCATACCTATCGCGATACCTTCCAACAAGTCGGTAAATAAAATCGCGAACACGGTGATCGCAAACGGCACAAATTGATTCAGACCTTTTTGGTAAAACTCCACAAACATGGCCGGCTTCGCCAGCTTGTAACCGGTTTGCAGCAAAATCGCCGCCAGACAGGCTAATGGGATCATGTTCAGAAAATGCGCGAAAAACAATACGCTGATCAATAACAGCACCCCATGGAAAAAACTGGATACCCGGGTTTGACCGCCGGCATTGATGTTGGCCGAGCTGCGCACAATCACTGCCGTGATCGGCAAGCCGCCCATCAAACCACTGAGCAGGTTGCCCAGGCCCTGGGCTTTCAATTCGCGATTGGTCGGCGAAACGCGTTTATGCGGGTCGAGCTTGTCCACCGCTTCGACGCTTAGCAGGGTCTCCAGGCTGGCGATGATGGCCAGAGTCAGCGCGATGCTATAAATCTTGGGATTGCCGAGATAGCTGAAATCCGGCAAGCGCAACTGGTTAACAAAATTACCGGTGGAACCCAGTTCCGGCAAAGATACCAGATACTTGACGCCGATAGACCATTCCGGCGCAGCCGCCAAGGCCCAGGCATTGAAAGATACCCCCCAAATCACCGCCAATAGCGGCCCCGGAATCATCCGTAAGGCATTAAATTGTTTGATGAAAGCGCTTTCCCAAAAAATTAGAATCAACAAGGCCACGCAAGCCACCAGGGTCGCGCCGGGCGAAATACCGTGCAAGGATTGCGTAAACTCGATGAAACTGGAGCCGGCGGTATCCGGCATATAACTCTCATCCGCCGCGTAGCCTTCATCGTAACCGGTAGCATGCGGGGTTTGCTTGATGATCAGGATCATGCCGATAGCCGCCAACATACCTTTGATCACCGCGGTAGGGAAAAACGCCGCAATCGCCCCAGCCCGAACGAAACCGAACAGGATTTGGAAAATCCCGGCAAACATCAGGCTCAACAAAAAAGCCTTGTAATTGCCCAAGGTTTCGATGGCGTTGAAGACGATGACCGTCAGGCCCGCCGCGGGGCCGGAGACGCTGAGCTGCGACCCGCTACACCACGACACGACGATACCACCGATCATGCCGGCGATAACCCCGGCGAATAAAGGTGCGCCGGACGCCAACGCCACCCCGAGACACAAGGGCAAGGCCACCAGAAACACCACGATGCTGGCCGAAAAATCCTGACGAAAATATTTCAGGTAATCATTAAACTGCATTTTCATAGACGGTCTCCGTGCGGGCAACTGGGAGCCTTAATGGGCGTATTGGTAGATGTTGTGAATCGGCGACGTGGCGTCGATGTGTATCAATTCATTCAGCAAACCATCGTGCAAACCGTATACCCAGCCGCGCAAACTGACTTTTTGGCCGGACATCCAGGCCGATTGCACGATAGAGGTGTGGGCCAGACGTTGCACTTGTTCAATGACATTCCATTCGATCAATTTGTTGAGTTTGCGTTCGGGCTGCAAATTGTCCAGTTCGTCTTGGTGCAAACGATACACTTCCTTAATGTGCGTCAACCACTTGTTGGCGATAACCAGATCACCGCGCTGCTGCCGCAAGGCCGCTTCTACGCCACCGCAGCCATAATGGCCGCAGACAATCACATGCTTAACCTTTAAAGCGTTAATCGCATATTGCAACACGCTTAAACCGTTGAAATCGGTGGTGATGACTTGATTGGCGATATTCCGATGCACGAATATTTCGCCGGGTTGGGCGTGGACTATGGTATCGACCGGCACACGGCTGTCGGAGCAGCCTATCCATAAAAATTCCGGATGTTGCTCCTTGGCCATATTGACGAAGTAATCCGGTTGTTTACCGGTCATGGCTTCTGACCAGGCTTTGTTTTCCAGTAGTAATTTGTTGGGAGTCTGCATAAACCCCTCCTCTTGTGTCGTTGCAATGTAAACGATGCGATTCTTAGGTGTCGCACTTGAGCAACCGATGTATTGGAAGATATTGTCGGCGCCGGACAAATAATATCGAATCGAAATTTTTATGCAAGCAATAAAGTTTCGAATCGCTATTTATCGGCGCCAGTAGGGATTAAAGCAAGAGCTGCCGCGCACTATTTACGACAGTGCAAACAGTGCGCGAAAGACAGTCAGGATGACTTGGGGATGTGATGAATTTAAAACTGTCTGTTTTACCAGGGCAGCGCCGAGCCGTCGTACTTAACAAAGCTGCCGCTATCGGCCAGACTGAAATTGGCTATCACCTTACGCATGCCGGATACGCTTTCCTCAACATCGATCAAGCCGTTCGGTCCGCCCATATCGGTTCTGACCCAGCCCGGATGCAGAATCAATACGCCAATAGACGAAGGCCGCAAATCGATGGACAGGCTTTTCAATGCCGCATTCAATCCGGCCTTGCTGGAGCGGTACAGGATGCTGCCGCCGCTGGTATTGTCGGTCATGCTGCCCATCAAACTGCTCAAGGCCACAATCAAGCGTTTTTCGCTGCGTTGCACCTGCGGCAGGAAAGCTTCGGCCAATTTGACTGGCGCCATCACGTTGACCGCCAGCACGTTCGCCCAGGTTTGGTAGTCAAGTTGCCCAAAACCGCGACCGGCTTGATCGCCGTAAACGCCGGCATTGTTCAGCAACACATCGATTTTGCAGTCGGATAGTTTGCTTGCCAGTGCATCGATTTGATTGAAATCCGCTACATCCAGCGTCTCGATTTGAATGTGCGGATATTGTTGGGCAAGCGCGGCCAATTGCTCGGCCTTGCCCGGGTTGCGGCAGGCCGCAATGACTTTATAACCGGCGGCCGCATATTGCCGGCAAAATTCCAAACCCAAGCCGCGATTGGCACCGGTGATTAAAACAGTTTGCATCGTTACATCTCCAAACGAGTGATTGAAAGAATTAGGGAAGCTTATGCGGTTTGCTGAGGTGTTTACCGCAATCTTGATCAGAAATTGCCGATTGAACTATTCGTATTTAGCCATGCCTCACCGACACAGTTTTAGCATGACATTCCGGGAGGCTACTATGCAAATGCAGTCAGTGAAATCCAACACTATCGAAGTGATCGGCTACGACGAACAAACCCACAAAATGCGGGTGTGTTTCAAAGATAAGCAAGCCCAAGATTTTTGCCACGTTCCTGAACACCTGTTCGCCGCGTTTCTGAACGCGCGCTCCAAAAATCGGTTTTATAAGCGTCACCTACAGAACTTTTTTCCCTGCTAAAAAACTCACCTTGAAGCGGCGGCAGTTATTACCCCAGTCGCAATTGCCGATAAAGCCGAATCATGCTCTCTGCGATAGCTTGATCGGAGCAATACAACACGCCGCAATGATTCATATAAGTCGAGCCATCCGGATTTAACACCAGCGGTTTGCCGTGTATATCGCTGACCGGGACGCCGGCTTCCTGGAACAAACAGGCGGTGGCGGCGTAGTCCCAAACGCTGCCGCCGCCCTTATCCGGCTTGGGAAATTTGAAATAACACGCCGGAGCCTGCGTCAGCGCTTGGCAGGCATTCAAGGCCGCGCCGCCTTGCAGACGCAGCTTGGCGCCGGCATAGCCCAACTCAACGGCGATGCGTTCCAGTTCGGGCTGCGTAGCATGATACAACGGGTCCTGAGCAAAGCTTTTGTCGGTAATAAAAGTCAAGATTTGCGCTGGGGTTGCCAGCTTAAAAGCTTGTTGGTTTTGCCAAGCGCCTTGATCTTTAATCGCCCAATAAAGCGTGTGGGTTAAGGGATCGTAAACCACACCGATCGATGCTTGTCCGGCGCGCGACACCAAGGCAATGGACACCGAGTAACCCGGCACACCTTCGATAAACGGCAAGGTGCCATCCAAAGGATCGATGCACCAGAAATAATCCTTTTGTAGCCGCGCACCGTCGTCGGGACTTTCTTCCGACAACAGGGCTAAATCGTATCGCGCGCAAGTCGGCCGCAAAGTTTGCAAAATGATGTCCTGACTTCGATGATCGACTTCCGTCACGACCTGAGCCGCCAGACTGGTGCCGCCGTCTTTGGTATTGACCGCGACTGCGCGTTGCGCATGCCTGGCAATCAATGCTCCGGCCTGCATCGCCGCAGAAATAGCGGATTGGCCAAGTAAATGCAGATCGTCCGTTGACAAGCGCATCGGTTCTCCTTGTAGTTTTATAATTGCGCGATGACTTGCCGCGCCAGCCGCTCGCTATAGCTGTTGGGGGACCAATAGCCGGGGTTCCAGCCTTTTAAGAAGCGGTGAAAATCGGTCCAAGCCAGCGGATACAAGGCCCGCCAATCTTGCTCCACGGCATCGGCATCTACGGGTTTCTGTTTGCGCCGCAACGCTTGTTGCAAGGCTTGAAAATAAATATCCAGCAATTCACTCTCCCGGCGCTGGCACTCGTCCTGCCCTAAGCAGCTATCTATGAAATACGCGACATCCTTGATCCCGCATCCGCCGCCAACATACTGAAAATCCACCGCAGCGACCCGGCTGCCGTCCGCCGAAAAACAGAAATTAGCCAATTTGGCATCGCCGTGCACGAAGGTTTGATAAGGGGTATCACGCAGCTTTTGATCTATCGCCGACGCGGCATTTTTCAAAGCAATATCCTGCAAGGCTTCCAATTCGTTGGGCCGGGTTTGCAGATGCCAATAGGTGCCGGTGGGCCACAAACCCTTGGGCTTTTCGCCGATAAACGTGGCATGAAAATTTGCCAGCCATGCGAGGCAAGTACGTATTTCCTGTTCGCCGGCCCTAGAACGGCGTTGTGGAAATCCCACCGGGTGCAGGTCTTCCAAGACCATCACGATATCCTCGCCAAAGGTCTCGAATGCCAAATAAGCCGGCACACGGCAATCGGCGTCGCAATGCTTCGCCCAAGTTTGATACCAGGCTGTCTCAATCTGATAAGAGCGTACTTTGCGTCGATGCGACAAATCTTCATTGGAACCGGGCGTTTGCAGACTTTGTGCCGACAGTTTTACGTGTTTGACTATCACGCTAGCGCTGTCGCAACCGGTTAAACCGTAGCGAAAAATATAACCATAGCCGCTCCATAGGCTTTGAATAGTCTCAAGTTGAAATGCATCATTAGCGCCGGAGGCCTTAAGCACGAGGTCGTGTATGGTATTTTGCATAGGGATGGTAAGTGCCTAAAGAATCGCTATTTTCCGGGAATACGCCAAACGAAAGCCAGGCTTACGTGTCGGATTGCGGTATCGTTGGTATAGTTCATACCGTCGCATCGCCAACACATTAAACATCACCGCCATGATACCGACCATGAATTTTGCATCCGATAATTGGGCTGGCGCGCACCCGGCCATTTCCCAACGCCTGTTGGCCGCTTCGGCGGGGTTTTCGGCACCCTATGGCGCCAGCGCTCTAGATCGCCAAATCGAGCGACAGTTTAACGAGCTATTCGAACGGGAAGTCGCGGTCTATTTCGTCAGCACCGGCACGGCCGCCAACTCGCTGGCACTGGCCGCCGTCAACCGACCGGGCGGCGTATCGTTTTGTCACCGCGAAGCGCATATGTTGGAAGACGAATGCGGCGCTCCGGAGTTTTTTACCCATGGCGCGAGGCTGGCGCCGGTGGACGGCAACCATGGCAAAATCGCCCCCGACAATCTAAAAGCGGAAATCGAACGTTTCCCGCCCAATTTTGTGCATGCCGGCCAACCCATGGCCATTTCCATCACCCAAGCGACCGAAATCGGTACGCTTTACCAGCCCGAGGAGATTTCCGCTATTTCGGAGATTGCCCAAACTTACGGCTTACCGCTGCATATGGACGGCGCGCGTTTTGCCAATGCACTGGTCTCGCTAGAGTTAACGCCTGCGGAAATGAGCTGGAAGCTGGGTGTAGACATCGTCTCTTTCGGCGCTACCAAAAACGGCTGTTGGTGTGCGGAAGCGTTGGTGTTTATGAATCCGGCGCAGGCTAAAGATTTGCCGTTTATCCGCAAGCGCGCTGCTCAGCTGATGTCTAAAAGCCGGTTTATCGCCTGTCAGTTCGAGGCTTATTTAGAAGAGGGGCTTTGGCTGGAGCTGGCGCGCCACGCCAACGCGATGGCGGCACGCTTGCAACACGGTATTATTAACTCGAAACACGCCCGACTGGCCTGGCGCGCGGAAGCCAATGAAGTGTTTGCTGTATTAGATCAAGGGCATGCGGAACGTTTGCAACAACAAGGCGCGGTGTTTTATCCCTGGAATCCACCACGGGCGACCCCTGGTCTAGTAGATGACCAGGAAGTGTTGGTACGCTTGGTCACCAGTTTTGCGACGGAAGCGGAGCAAGTCGATGCCTTTGTCGCGCTTTTGAGTTGAAGGGGACCGATTTGCGCGGCTATCGTCCTAGACTCAACACCATGATCCGCCTGTTGACAATGCCGCCGCCTGGTAGGCCATGAGCTCGTCACCCACCGCAAACGTTTTGAAACGCCGCAGTTCATGGCCTACAACAGTCGCTGTTGCGCTCCTGGGAATTGCGCTGCTTTGCCTGGCCGTCTGGTGGCAACGCGCGGTTTTACTAGAGCTAATACTGCAACAGGCCCTGAAACACACCGTACTTAGCTCACCTTCGCTGTCGGGACTGTCGTTTGACTATAAGCAAGCCAAGCTGGCTGAAATCAGCTTCGGCTTGGCAACGCCGGCTGGCGACTTAACAGTCGCGATGCACGAGGTCGCCACTGATTACGATCTGGAAAAGCGCGTACTCTACAGCGTCAGCATCCGCCACGCCGTGCTGAAATTTAACTATCACCCTGCCGACCCACCCGCAACGAACGCTACGGAAAACGCCCCCATCAGTTTACCGCTGGACCGATTGAGCATCGCGAAACTGGAAATTGACGTCGACACACCCTGGGGCCTGAGCAGCTTCGCCGGTCAAGCTGAGATTAAGCGCAGTGCGGCCGATGCCATCGACGCAAAACTTCAGGATGCTCGACAATCGCTTCATCTGAAAATCGATCCGGGTTTTAGCGCAGCCAAACTCAGCGTTGATAGGCTACCAAGTGGCAATATATTAAAACTGGAAGCTCAACAACTGGATCGCCCCGCCAAGCAAATCAGTCTGCATGCCGGCGCACTTGGACTTATCGAGTGGTTTGGCAGCAGCTTACTGATACCGCAAACTTTGCGGGCAAAAACCCAGACCTATGATGTATCGAAGTTAAGCCCTTTGCTAAGTGCTGCGCAGCTAAGCGTAAACGCCAAAACAACGGACAACTTCGCCAGTCTGCAGGCTGAAGCCATGCTGAAACGCAATAAGCAGCCTTTAGTTGCTGTCGATATAGCGATGACAAACAAGCAGACTATCGATGCGATCGGCCGCCTGGACATGCCCGCCAGCGAGGCATTCGATTTAATCAAACCCTGGTTACCGGCCATGGCGGCTAGCGGGACAGTTACCGGCGGCGCAGTGCTGGGAAACCTGCAACTGCAAAAGCCGAGCAATCAAGATGCTTCCGGGACGGCACAATTGACTATTACCGATTTGGCCATGGCAGCCGGTCCGGCAAAAATCGAGAACGCTAAGGTCGAACTGAACATTCCGGAGTTGGCGACTCGGGCCGTGGACTTGTCTGCCGAAGTGCCGACGCTGGGATTGGGTAAAGATTTGATAGCGCGCAACCTTAATGTCAAAGCCCGCTATCTCGATCAGGCGCTGACCCTAAATCAGGCCAGCCTGGCACTATTTGGCGGCACGATGGAATTGATGCCGGACACGATACGCTTGGAGCAAACGCCGATTCTGTTGACCTTACGACTCCACGATGTCGATCTGTCGCAGCTTTTAATGAGCCTGCATTACCCGAATATTTCCGGGACCGGCGCGATAGCCGGCGAACTGCCGTTGCAGCTATCGACGGGGGCCATAGACGTGCAAGACGGCAGCCTCAACGGCACGCAACCGGGTGTGTTACGCTATGTCGGACCGGCCGATAGTCAGAACATCGCCTTTAAGGCTCTTAAAAACTTGGTTTATCGGAGTCTGCAAGCCAAGGTAAATTATCGCCCGAACGGCGACTATCATCTGGGCTTACGCCTGGAAGGCAGTAACCCGGAAGTATTATCCGGCCATCCGCTGGCCTTTAACTTGAATATCAGCGGTCAACTGCCCGAGTTGTTGCAAAAAGGGATTTTAGCCGGCGATTTGGAACGAACCATTTTGGAACAAGCCATCGCCAAACCGGCTAATCTGGAAAAATCGCCGAACACCCCAACAGGGGATCAATTACCCAAACCGCCGCCGGCGGACCGGAGGAGTCAATGAACTGGAAAGCTGCAAGTAGCGCGGCCATGTTGTGCGGCAGCATCTACCTGACGGGGTGTTCGCCCTCGGTCAGGCTGGAAGCGCCGGACAAACCGATTGAAATTAATATGAATGTAAAGATCGAACACGAAATCCGTTTGAAAGTGGAAAAAGACGTCGACGAATTGCTTTCCAGCCAGAAAGGCTTGTTTTAAAGGAGCTAATGATGAACAACAAAAATTTGCTATCAATTTTACCGTCACTATTTTTAGGCTTATGTCTGGTCGCCCTGCCGGTCAACGCAACCGATCTAGCCCAGGCAAAATCGGCAGGGCTGGTGGGCGAACAAATGAACGGTTTCCTGGGCTTGGTCAAGCCCGATGCATCGGCCGAGATAAAAGCACTGGTTGAGAGCATTAATGCCCAACGCTTGGCGGAATATCAACGCATAGCCGCTAAAAACGGCGTCCCAGCGGAGGAAGTGGGCAGACTGACCGCGCAGAAAGTCATAGGGCAAGCGGCACCGGGTCAGTTTGTAGAAACGCCTTCGGGCTGGACGCAGCGCTGAGCGGTGAGAGCTTGGTCGGCACGAGTGGAGCGGTATTTTGAGTGGGCTTAGCAGGGTCTAAATACCTTCATTTGTTCGCAGTGGCACTAATAAGTCAAATTTAGCTATCTCCCGACCTAAACGTGAACATCACCAGCACCACTCGGGAGAAGTTACCTTGCGATCCCACTTAGTCAAGGCGAGCGAAATTCGTTAAAACCGCTGGCTGGAAAAGCAATTAGCTCTCTAAAGCGTCAATAAGCAGACGATTCGGTCATTCGCTCACGCCGAGGAGAAACCAGGCACAATGCCCACAAAATCAATGTGCGACAAATTGTCACACTTTTTTGTGGACAGCCGTATTTTAATCCAATAGAATGCGCCCACTTTCAGCGAAACGCAGATGATTCGAAAGAATCATGACCGTTAAATGAGGGGGGGGATAGGCGACCGTTAATCCGGTATAACAACAACAATAAACGCAAGAAATTAACCTACTGTTCAACGGTAGGCGTCCAATCAATATAAAAAATAACACCGGACGAAGCCCACTTTATGTGGGCTTTTTTATGCCTGCCGTTCTAGCTCACATGCCCGCCACTTTTTTATCGTCTTCTTCTTGGAAATTCCTGTAATTGATCGATATTTTTAAGCCGGCAAAGCGGCCAGACATTTTGATCAATTCGGAGGTGGTTTTATCGAACATCAACCTGACTTCGCTCAAAGCCCTGTCCTCGTAACCTTCTTCTATATCCTTGGCATCCAGCCGAAAATGGTAAAGATACACTTCCTGTTTTTCTTCATCGGTGATTTCCAGCGGTTCGCCCAATTGTTTGATCACCGTGGCTTTTTTCGGTAACAGCGCGGCGATTTTTTCCATTTGATCGGCTTTGGCTCTCAGCTGTTTTTTCTCTTCATTAATTTCCGCACCACCCAGCGAGCGAAACGAAGCCTCCAGAAACTCCGGCGGGGCGATTTGTAAAAACAGGTTGGAGAAGGTCCAGTCGGTGATTTTATCTTCCTTGTTAAAAGCTAGATCCAGGTAAAAGCTAATCTCCGGTGCAATCAACTTGCTGTCTTTGTCGATCTTACGAAACCAATAACGCCAGCGTTTGCCGTCTCCGGTATGTTCCTCAGTGCTGGCATGCAGCTTGGCCAGTGAAACAAAATCTTCGCTGAGCAGTTTGGGTTGTTTGAAATGCACGGTGAAATCATCTTTAGATGTCACCGCAAAATAACGATCAAACTCATCCATTTGTAGGTAAGTCTGGTAGGCGTGCAGCCAGTGCAAGCAGCCAGTCAAGGTACTCAGTAATACAAAAGCCAGGAACAGGCGAAAAAAGCGGTTAATTTTATTCATAGCCCCCTCAGTGCCGGGTAGGCGAGTTAGTATCGGTCTCGGCTGCCGGATTGGTCAGCAGGTTCTCCACATCAACCTTGTCAAAGTGGTATTGCGCTCCGCAAAATTGGCAATCGACTTCTATGTCGTCGCGTTCCCGCAAAATTGCTTCCAACTCTGACCGCCCTAATGCAGCTAAAGTGCCGCCGATTTTTTGCCGGGAACAATTACATTTAAATTCCACCGGCTCCGGCTCGTAAATTCTGACCTTTTCTTGATGAAATAAACGGTGTAACAAATCCTCGCAATCCAGACTTAACAGTTCGTCGGCAGTAACGGTATTAGCCAATATTTCAATCCGTTCCCAGTCGGCTTTATCCTGATTGCTACTCGGTAATTCCTGGATGAACAGCCCAGCCGCATGGGTTTTATTCGCAAACAGCCACAAACGGGTATCGAGCTGCTCGGATTGGGTGAAATAAGTTCTCAACACATCCGCCAGCGTTTCAGCTTCAACACCGACGATGCCTTGGTACGGTTCGGCATTCTCGGATTCCACCGTCAACACCAGCCTGCCGCCCTCACCTATCATGTCCCGCAAATTCGCACCGGTTACATGGGCCTCGCTGCGCACCAAGCCTCTGATTTGCCGCTCATTGCTGGATTGTGCCACCAGGGCTTTTAAATCACCGCCGCCTTGAATCTGCATGATCATCGCGCCTTTAAACTTGATGGTTGCCGACAATAACACCACCGCAGCCAAGGCCTGTCCCATTTGCGCATCGACAGCATCGTTGACTAAATGCTGATATTGTTTAGCTTGCTGCCAACTTTGTTCCAGCCGCACCCATTCGCCGCGCACCCCGTGTTCTTCGAAAATAAAGCGGCGTAAGCAATCTTGTTGTTTCATGATTTAGTGGAATCCTCTTAATTGAGCGGAGATTATAATCCGCACACCCCCATCATTCGACCTCGGGATGCACTTATGTCTTTTATATTCAAAAAAACCGCAATGCCCAGCGCCGTCCAAGCCTTACCGGGACGTCAGCAAGCCATAGACAGCGGCCAATTTCACGCTGTCAACGGACACCCTATCCATCCGCCATTTCCAGAGCATCTACGACAAGCCGTGTTCGGCATGGGTTGTTTCTGGGGCGCCGAGCGTAAATTCTGGCAACAAGACGGCGTATTCACAACCGCAGTGGGCTATGCTGGCGGCTTTACGCCCAACCCGACTTATCAGGAAATTTGCACCGGCATGACCGGCCACGCCGAAGTGGTGTTGGTGGTGTTCGATCCAGCCGTCATTACTTATGAAGATTTACTGACAATATTTTGGGAATCGCACAATCCAACGCAAGGCATGCGCCAAGGCAACGATGTCGGCACCCAATACCGGTCAGTTATTTACTGCCAGGACGACCAATATCAAGCAGCCTTGGCAAGCCAACAACAATACCAAGCAAAATTAACGGCCGCCGGCTTTCCAGCAATAACCACCGAAATCCGCAATGCCCCGACTTTTTATTATGCCGAGGAAGATCATCAACAGTATCTGGCTAAAAACCCGTCCGGTTACTGCGGCTTGGGCGGCCTGGGTGTCTGTTTTTCCGGATAGCCGAATCGCCGAGAAATCCTAAGGCATTATAAGACTTGAGATTATTGTTTCCCCGCCATCCCTGGAGAGTTTTTCCGGTTGACTTTTAGGAAAAAATCCTTCAATTTACGCGTCTGGTGTGGCTCTCCCTCTGCGCTCGGTTATAGCCGAACAAGCCCTAAAGGGCAGTCATCCAAACAGAGCTTTAAAACTAATATTAGTCTTAACAACACAAAACCGTACTCTGTCTCATCAACAGATTACCAGGAGGAAACATATGAAGAAGCCTGTAAAAAACTGGCTGCTTGCTTCGACTGTAGCTACTTTACTTGCTGCACCAACTGTCTCTACCGCTAACAGCGATGTTGAAAAACTGACACAAGACCCAGCTAACTGGGCTACATGGGGCGGCGACTACGCCGGCACACGTTACAGCAAGCTGTCGCAAATCAACGCTCAAAACGTTAAAAACCTGCAACCAGCCTGGTCTTTTTCTACAGGTGTTTTGCGTGGTCATGAAGGCGGCCCTTTGGTTGTTAACGGCGTTATGTTCATCCACACTCCGTTCCCAAACACCGTTTACGCGATAGATCAAAAAACTAAAGCAGTCATCTGGGAATTCACCCCGACCATGGACGCTGACGTAACCATCCCTGTGATGTGCTGCGATACCGTTAACCGTGGTTTGGCTTATGGCGACGGCAAAATCTTCCTGCAACAATCAGACACCGTTCTGACTGCATTGGATGCAAAAACCGGTAAACGCGTATGGAGCGTACAAAACGGCGACCCAAAACTGGGTATGACCAACACCAACGCACCATTGGTTGTTAAAGACAAAGTCATTACCGGTATTTCCGGCGGTGAGTTTGGTGTTCGCGGCTTTTTGGCTGCTTACAACATCCGTACCGGTCAACTGGAATGGAAAGGCTACAGCATGGGTCCTGATAAAGACACCCTGTTGAAACCAGGTAAATCCACCACTTGGGAAAATGGCAAAGTCACACCTGTTGGCGCTGACTCCGGCACTAGCACCTGGAAAGGCGACCAATGGAAAATCGGCGGCGGCACTACCTGGGGTTGGTATTCTTACGATCCTAAACTGAACTTGGTTTACTACGGCTCAGGCAACCCATCGACCTGGAACCCTGTACAACGTCCAGGCGACAACAAATGGTCTATGTCTTTGTGGGCACGTGACGCCGACACCGGTGAAGTTAAATGGGTTTACCAAATGACTCCACACGACGAATGGGACTATGACGGTATCAACGAAACCGTTCTGGTTGACCAAGAAGTGAAAGGCAAAATGCATAAAACCATCGTGCATTTCGACCGTAACGGCTTCGGTTATACCCTGGATCGTGAAACCGGCGAACTGTTGGTTGCTGAAAAATTCGACAAATCCGTCAACTGGGCATCTCATGTTGACCTGAAATCAGGCCGTCCTGAAGTAGTACCTGAGTTTTCTACAGAGCACAACGGTGAAGACGTTAACACTGTAGGCACCTGCCCTGCGGCGTTGGGTTCTAAAAACCAACAACCTGTTTCTTACTCTCCACAAACCGGCCTGTTCTATATTTCAGGCAACCACTTGTGCATGGAGTACGAACCGTTTGAAGTTTCATACACTGCTGGCCAACCTTATGTAGGTGCCACGCTGTCTATGATGCCTGCCGGTGCCGATGTGCTGACAGGTAAAAAAGACGGCACCACCAACCTGGGTCAGTTCACTGCGTATGATGCTAAAACCGGCAAAATCGCTTGGTCTAACAAAGAACAATTCTCTGTATGGTCAGGTTCGGTTGCTACAGCTGGCGGCGTCGTATTCTACGGCACCCTGGAAGGCTACCTGAAAGCAGTTGATGCTAAAACCGGTAAAGAATTGTACAAATTCAAAACCCCATCAGGCATCATCGGTAACGTAAATACCTGGGAATTTGACGGCAAACAGTATGTTGGCGTTCTGTCAGGTATTGGTGGCTGGGCTGGTATCGGTATCGCTGCCGGTATCGACGACGGCACATCAGCATCTAGCTCAGAAGGTTTGGGCGCGGTGGGTGCTTACAGAAGCTTAAGCTCCTACACTAAATTGGGTGGTACACTGACTGTGTTCGCTCTGCCTAACTAAGATCTAATTCATTAGATTTCAGTAAAGCAAGCCTTGGCCGAGCAATCGGCCAAGGCTTTTTTACGTATAGACCCCAGCTAAAAGGAAACTGCGATGAAAATATTCTCAACCGCCGCAAGACTGTTTATGACGGCGACCTTGGCTGTATCCACTATTTCCGTGAATGCCCAAGACAAATTCCGGGTTTGCGCCGACCCGTTAAACCCGCCCTATTCGACCAAGGAACAAACCGGCTACGAAAACAAAATTGCTGCCCTATTTGCCGAACAGTTAGGACAGGAACTGGAATATACCTGGCTGCCGGAAAGAATCGGCTTTATCCGCAACACATTGAAAGCCGAGAACGATAACGGCGAAGGTTTTAAATGCGATGTGGTGATGGGCGTACCGGCCGGTTACGACCTTACCGACACCAGCAAACCCTACTTCCACTCGACTTATGTGCTGCTGATCGCCAAAGGCCGTGGCTGGGACGATATCAAAGACAGCGCACAGCTAGCTAATCTCCCCCTGGACAGACAGGAAAAGCTAAAAATAGCAATGTTCGACCGCGGCCCGGGCACCGAATGGCTGCAAAAAAGCGGCTTGCTGGAGCAAGGGACTCCCTACCAAAGCATGACAGGGGACAGCGAACACAACACCGCTATGCAGATTGAAAAAGACTTGCGCGCCAAAAAGATAGACATGGTGATACTTTGGGGACCAATGGCGGGTTATGTGCAATCACAAGCCCCCAAAGGCAGCTATATTGCGATACCTATGCAATCTTCGCCCGGCCTGAAGTTTGATTTTTCAATAGCCGTGGGCTTGCGTCAAGGCGACAACAAACGCAAGCAACAACTAAATGAATTGATCGACAAAAACCTGGATAAAATCCAAGCCATCATCGCAAGTTACGACATCGCTGTATTGCCGATCCCCGCAGACACCGGCAAAAAAGACAACGATTGAAATTTGCTTTAAGGTCTAGCGCCCAAACAATCTCACCAGATGCGCAAAATGTCCGGCTTTATCATCCGTTAACTGCGACCAATCGAACCGCCAGCGCCAATTTCCTTCGGTTGTGCCTGGCGTGTTCATTCTATCGGGCGATCCCAACTTCAGAATATCCTGCATCGGAATCACCGCCAGATTGGCAACCGACCCGAATGCGGCATGAATTAAGGCGCTAGGCATAGGCAAACTAGACCAGCCGAGATAATCGTAAATGCGCTGCTTCTCGCCGTCGTTAAGCCCTTCAAACCAACCCAGCGTGGTATCGTTATCGTGGGTACCTGTGTAGACCACGCTATTTCTCTGATAATTACACGGCAGATAGGGATTGCGGCTATCATCGCCAAAAGCAAACTGCAAAATCTTCATGCCCGGCAAAGCGAACTCGTCGCGCAAGGATTCCACTTCTTCGGTGATGATGCCCAAGTCCTCGGCCACTAAGGATAGAGAGGCGAATTGCTCCTGAATGGCCGCCAGCAATTCGGCACCCGGCGCTTTCACCCAACACCCATTGATTGCGGTATTCTCGCTGGCCGGAATTTCCCAAGCAGCCTCCAAGCCGCGAAAATGATCGATTCGTAAAATATCGAACATTTCATACTGGGATTTAATCCTGTCCAGCCACCATTTAAAGCCGGTTT
This sequence comes from Methylomonas sp. 2F7, assembly GCF_057126975.1. Classification (NCBI taxonomy): domain Bacteria; kingdom Pseudomonadati; phylum Pseudomonadota; class Gammaproteobacteria; order Methylococcales; family Methylococcaceae; genus Methylomonas; species Methylomonas sp. 2F7. Next base: position 609,653 of record NZ_CP195203.1, on the reverse strand, counting down.
TCTGCAAATATTTCCAGTCATAGTGCGGGTTACCCCAGCGCTGACCATTCTCGGAAAAGTAATCGGGGGGCACGCCGGCCACCGTATCCATTTCGCCCAAATCGTTAAGTTTAAATACCTCACGGTTTGCCCATACATCGGCACTGTCGTACGACACAAAGATAGGAATGTCGCCGAACATCAGCACGCCATGCTTGGCCGCGTAATCTTTCAACTCGTGCCATTGCCGAAAAAACACATACTGCTCAAATTTGATCGTTTCGATCACAGCCTTCAGTAACTGCTTCGATTCGTTCAACGCGCCCGGCTCGCGTTGTTTCAGCGCATCCGGCCACTGATTCCAACTTTTATGTCCAAACACATTACGCAAGGCGATAAACAAGGCAAAGTCGTCAAGCCAATTGGCCTTTTCCACGCAAAACTGTTTAAAGTCGTGCTGCTGCTCAGCGTCAGCCAAGCTTTGAAAACCATAGAACGCTTTGGTAACCAGACAGCTTTTGGTGTATTCCGTATTGGTATGACAATCGCCGCAACGGTCGGTGGGTTGCAGCCAACCCTTATCGGCTAGCCATTGAATGTTAATCAAGGCAGGATTGCCGGCATGTGCCGACAAGCACTGGTAAGGTGAGCCGTCGCCGTGCGTCATGCCCAACGGCAAAGTCTGCCAGACTGTGGCACCGATATCATGCAGAAAATTAACAAAATTGAAGGCTTCCTTACCTAAATCGCCACACTCTCCACGGCCCGGGAGCGATGTTATGTGTAGCAAAACACCTGCGCGGCGTTTATCCAAGAGAGCACCCATGTTGTTTGTTCCGTTTTATTATATTTGAATACCGCGCCGCATTGCGCCACCCATCGCCGGGCTGCCGCTGCCTTGCGTAAACGATAAGGCCAGATACGGCGGAGGTTCTTCACCCAGCAAACGATAGAGATTGCTCAAATTAAGCCGGTACTGTTTTTCAAAATCGCTGACCGCTTCGCCCGGATTATAATCACCGAACCACCAAAACCAATCCGATCCCTCGCAGACGCCCAATTGCACCTGTGCGACAGCTAGCTGTTGCTCGGAGAGTTTACCGTTGGCGACCGCTTTGTCGAAAGCGATTTTGACATCGGCCAACATATCCCAGCCGCAGTTCTTATCGGCATCGCCAATCCAGGTCGAAAACGTACCATACACCCAACTACCGGCCACCAATTTCGGCAGGGATCCGCATTGGGGAGCAGCGCTATCCAGATAGTCCGAAAAAGTGGTTAATTCGATACGCGGGTGTTCGCTGAGCCGCTTATACAGTGCACTAAGAAAATGATACCCGTTATCCGGAAAATATTCCCAAGCATTTTCACCATCCATGATTATCGAAACCAAGGGCGTCTGGGGCTCATAATCGGCGATATTTTCCAAGTGATGAATCAGATCTGCCACCGCATCATCGGCATGCCATTTTGAATATTCAAATCCGATTAAATCCGACAATCCGTCGTCACGAAAAAAGCAGGCTATCTCTGCGGAACCCAACTTGAAGGGTCGATGCACAGCAACCGCTTCGCCGACCGCGCTGGCGCGTATGCTGTTATGCAAGACATTACCGCCACTGGCGGCCCATTTGAAACCAAAATCAGCTAACACTTGCAGAGTCCGCTGACTGATACTGCCCTCGGACGGCCAGCAACCTTGCGGTTCGAAACCGAAAAAATGCCGAAAAGTCGCCAAACCTTTTTGCAAATGCCAACGCACCCGCTCTTCACCGCCGGGGTAATGACTAATACCCGGCAAGATTACGCCGGGCATTGCCTCGCGCGCACTGTCTATCTCAAGCATCAACGGCATGATCGGATGCGCATAAGGCGTCACAGACAGTTCGATGCGGCCTTTTCTGGCCAAAGCTTTGTAACGGTAGATAACTTTCGATAGCAGATCGCCGATAATTTCGACAATCTCGATCCTATCATGCAGACTAAAACCACAGCCTTTTTCGATTAAGCGTTTCACCCGCTTATCATTGAGCTTGACAGTCTCGCCCATCCAGACCAGGTGATACCAAACCAAAATATCGGAAATAAATTGGGCGTTTAGATAATTGACAGAATCCTGATGCCCTTCAATCCAGTCGGCCATATCGGTTAATTTACGAAAAGCCGGATAGCGTTCGATCTGCCGTTCGCGATTGGCTTTCCGGCAATCGCGCAACAACTTTAAGCGCTTCTCCGGATCCGCGGACACCGAAGGCTCGACCAATGCTGCCAGCAGGGGGTCCTTGATGGCAATTCTATCGTGTAAATATCCGCTGACTTGGTTGGAATAATCTTCGATCTGCTCCAGCAGGATAGGCGCAAAATTCACTACCGCTTTGGCACCCGGCACGGCTTCCAGGTGTGCGACCATGTCCACATAGTCCTTGATCACATGCAGGTAGGTCCATGGCAGCTTGAATTCGCCGCTCTGCATGTCGCGGTACTCAGGCTGGTGCATGTGCCAGCACAGCACCAGCTTAAGCTTTTTATCGGACATAATTCCGTCTTTGTCCGAGCATATCGGAGGTCACCAACACCACGCCGCCCTCGCTGACATGAAAACGCTTTTCGTCTTCGGCTCGATCCTCGCCAATCACTGTGCCTTCCGGTATCTGACAACCTTTTTCGATGATGGCTTTGGTAATCCGACAGTGTCGGCCGATATTCACCTCGGGCAATACCACCGAATCCTGCACCGAGCTATATGAGTTGACCCGCACCATGGAAAACAGCAGGGAGTGGCGCACAGTGGCGCCGGAAATCACGCAACCGCCGGAGACCATGGAATCGATCGCCTGGCCCCGTCTATCGTCATCGTCAAACACAAATTTGGCCGGTGGCGTTTGCGCTTGATAGGTCCAGATCGGCCAGGTGTTGTCGTACAGATTCATATCAGGCTTAACACCGACCAATTCCATATTGGCCGCCCAGTAGGCATCAATGGTTCCCACATCGCGCCAGTAACTTTGCTGGCCGCTTTGTAAATCCAGGAACGGATAAGCATTGACCCGATATTTTTCGATCACCGACGGAATGATGTCTTTACCGAAATCGCGGCTGGAACCTTTGGTATCGGCATCCTTGATCAGTTGTTCAAACAAGAAACCGGCATTGAAAATATAAATACCCATGGACGCCAGCGCGGTGTTTTCGCGGCCGGGCATGACGGGAGGGTTTTCGGGCTTTTCCACAAAAGCCTTGACCCGGCGATTTTCATCGACGTGCATCACACCAAACGCTTTCGCGTCTTCCAGGGATACCTCAATGCAGCCTATCGTCAGATCGGCCTTGTTGGCGACGTGATCGGCCAGCATCACCGAATAATCCATCTTGTAAATGTGATCGCCCGCCAATACCAATACAAACTCCGGATTACGGGCCCGCAGGATGTCGATATTTTGGTAAATCGCATCGGCGGTACCTTGATACCAGGAATGTTCGTCATGCCGTTGTTGCGCAGGCATCAAGTCCACGTATTCACCAAACTCGCCTCGCAAAAAACCCCAGCCTTGTTGAATGTGGCGAATTAGCGAATCAGCCTTATACTGGGTAAGGATACCGATCTTGCGAATGTCGGAGTTGATACAATTGGATAATGGGAAGTCGATGATACGGAATTTACCACCAAACGGCACCGCCGGCTTGGCCCGCCAGTCGGTCATATCCTTTAGCCGCGATCCGCGTCCACCAGCCAGAATTAACGCAATGGTGTTGCGGGTTAAATCATTGACCCGTCTCTCCGTTTGATGTGTATCGACGACTGACATGTGTATCCTCTTTCAATTAAATAAGCTGTACCGCCCAAAACCGACTGCAACCGACATTTAACAGATTTCTCTACCTGCCACTTGCCGCGTAGAGCCATTATCGTTACTCTTCACGGAAAAGTAAAAACTCAAGCGATTTGATGCTGAAAAGTCGGTCATTACCAAAATTGCTATTCCTGCCAACCGATAACTAACTATAACTGAGGCATTGCAAAATGAACAAGCCAAGCAAAACCAACACGCTTGATTCAGAACTAATAAAACTCACCGAAGCAAAGCATCACGATCCTTTCTCAGTGCTAGGCCGTCATGGCCAAGGCCGCGATAATGTCATCAGAGTGTATTTGCCCTATGCGGAAACCGTGCGAATCAACAGTCCCCAAGGCCCTGAATTCTCTCGTATTCCCGACACCGATTTTTTCGAATACCATCCGGGTAGCGAAGCCATCGCCGAACATTACCCATTATTTTGGACGGATAAGGACGGCTATGACCACCAACACTACGATCCGTACTGCTTCGGCCCGGTGCTGCCGGAATTCGACCAGCATCTGTTTGCCGAAGGCCGGCATTGGCATATCTATCAAAAGCTGGGCTCGCATCTACACAGCGTAGCCGATATTCCCGGCGTACATTTTGCGGTCTGGGCACCGAACGCACAGCGGGTCAGCGTGATCGGCGACTTCAATCGCTGGGACGGCCGGTGCCATCCGATGCGCAGCCTGGGCAGTAGCGGCATCTGGGAAATTTTCATTCCAGGCCTGACCGTCGGCTGCCTGTACAAGTTTGAAATTCTGAATCGCCACACGGGCCAACTACTGGTCAAAACTGACCCTTACGGCCAGCAATTCGAATTCCGTCCGCAAACCGCCGCGATTGTCACAGCAGAAGACAGTTATACCTGGCAAGACGGCAGCTGGATGGATCACCGTCCGCAGCACGATTGGCTGCATCAGCCGATGTCGATTTACGAGGTACACCTGGGCTCCTGGCGGCGCGACCATCGCGGCAATTTCCTTAATTACCGGGAACTGGCCGAGCAATTGGTGGATTACGTCAAGGAACTGGGCTTTACGCATATCGAGCTGTTGCCAGTCACCGAGCATCCGCTGGACATTTCCTGGGGCTATCAAACCACCGGTTATTTTGCGCCCACCAGCCGTCACGGCACCCCTGACGATTTCCGCTATTTCGTCGACCATTGTCATCAAAACGGCATCGGTGTGATTTTGGATTGGGTCCCAGCCCACTTTCCGAAAGACAGCTTCGCGCTGGGTCGCTTCGACGGTACGCCGTTGTACGAACATGAAGACCCGCGCAAGGGTGAGCATCGCGACTGGGGCACCTTGATTTACAACTACAGCCGCAACGAAGTGAAAAACTTCCTGCTGTCCAGCGCTTTCTTCTGGCTGGAGGAATTCCATCTGGATGGCCTGCGGGTCGATGCGGTGGCATCCATGTTGTATTTGGATTATTCCCGCGACGCCAACGACTGGATCCCAAACATGTACGGCGGCAACGAAAACCTGGAAGCGATCGACTTCCTGCGCCAGATGAATACCGTCACCCACGAGCAGCATCCCGGCACGGTGATCATGGCCGAGGAATCAACCTCCTGGCCGCAAGTCACTCGCCCGACCTGGACCGGCGGCCTGGGTTTCTCAATGAAGTGGAACATGGGCTGGATGCATGACATTCTGCATTATATGCAGGAGCAACCGATTCATCGCTCGTATCATCACGATTCGCTGACTTTCGGCTTGCTGTATGCGTTCACCGAAAACTTCGTGCTACCGTTTTCCCACGACGAAGTGGTACACGGCAAAGGTTCGATGTTGAACAAAATGCCCGGCGATGAATGGCAGCGCTTCGCCAATTTGCGCCTGCTGTACACGATGATGTTTACCTACCCAGGCAAAAAACTGTTGTTCATGGGCTGCGAATTCGGTCAAGGCACCGAATGGAGTTGCAACCGCACGTTGGATTGGTACGTACTGGATTACCCACACCACAAAGGTCTGCAAACGCTGGTCAAAGACTTGAATAAACTCTATTCCAGCCATACCGCCCTGCACCGCTACGACTTTGATCATCACGGCTTCGAATGGATCGATTGCCACGACTATCAGCAATCCATTATTAGCTATCGGCGCAAATCAGCGCATGAAGATCTGATCGTGATCCTGAACTTTACGCCCGTGCCGCGTGAAGCCTACCGGATCGGCGTACCTAACCCAGGTACTTACTACGAAATATTCAACTCGGATTCGCAGTATTACGACGGCAGCAACACCGGCAATGGCGCAGTGCTGTCCGAACCGCAACCGTGGATGAACCAAGACCACTCCATTTCCGTCACCTTGCCGCCCCTGGCCGGCATTATTTTGAAAATGTAGTTTTATCGCCATGAAAAAAATTCTGTTCGCGAGCAGCGAAACTCATCCCCTGATCAAAACCGGCGGCCTGGCGGATGTCGCCGGCAGCCTGCCTTTGGCCTTGGCCGAACTGGGCCAAGACGTACGGATTATCATGCCCAATTACCAGGGCATCAAGAACTGCGAGCCCGGCCGTTACCTATGTACGGTGCGAGTCAACAATTGCGACGTCAATCTTTTGGAGACCCGATTGCCGGACAGCGACGTCATCGTCTGGTTGGTCGACTATCCGCCGTTCTTCAATTTTCCCGGTAATCCGTATCTCGATGAAGCCGGGCGACCCTGGCCGAACATCGGTGAGCGCTTTGCGCTGTTCTGCCGCATCATCGTGGAAGTGGCCACCAACCGGGCATATTTAAACTGGCACGCCGACATCGTGCATTGCAACGATTGGCAGACCGGCTTGGTACCGGCGCTACTGTCATTGGAACCCAACCCGCCGGCGACGATTTTTACCATTCACAATATGGCCTACCAAGGGCTGTTCCCCGGCAGCACCTACGCCCAGTTAAATCTGCCTGGGCAATTACTACACCCCGACGGCCTGGAATTCCACGGCATGCTGTCCTTTATCAAAGGGGGCCTGAGCTATTCCGACCGCATAACCACGGTGAGCCCCACCTATGCCCAGGAAATCCAGACCCCTGAGTTCGGTTACGGCTTGGAAGGACTATTGGCGCATAAACAAAGCCACTTGAGCGGCATTCTGAACGGTATTGATGTGTCGGTCTGGAACCCGGCTAACGACGAATATATCGCTAAACCTTTCAGCGTCGATACTTTAAAAGACAAGCTAATCAATAAAACGGCACTACAACAACAACTGGGCTTGCCGGTGGACTCGGAAACCCCATTGTTCGGCTTGATTGGCCGCCTGGTCGAGCAAAAAGGTATCGATCTGGTACTGAGCTGTCTGCAGGAGATGACCACCCTACCCTTGCAATTTGCCTTACTGGGCAGCGGCGATAAAAGCATCGAATACCGCTTGCAGGAGTTTGCCCGCCTGTATCCGGAAAGAGTGTCCATCACCATCGGCTATGACGAACGCTTGGCGCATCAAATCGAAGCAGGTGCCGACATCTTCCTGATGCCATCGCGCTTCGAACCTTGCGGCTTGAACCAAATGTATAGCCAATGCTACGGCACGATACCTATTGTCAGAAAAACCGGCGGCTTGGCAGACACGGTGGTCGATGCACTGCCGGAAAGCATCAGCAATGGCAGCGCCAGCGGCATCTCGTTTAACGATGCGTCAGCGGCAGCGCTGATAGAAGCCATCAAACGCAGCCTGGTGTTATTCCACAACCGACCGGTCTGGAAGAAAATTCAGCGTAACGCGATGGTCAAGGATTTCTCCTGGCAAAACAGTGCGAATCAATATCTCGCGCTTTACAATGAAATCTAAACCCTGCTTGGCCGGCTTGATGTTGATAGCCGGCCTCGCGGTTGCCGACGAATCGGTGCTGGAAGTCATCCCGCTCGTCAACCGCCCCGCCTCAGAAGTACAGGCTTTAGTGGCGCCCTTGCTGGATGCCGATGATCGCGTCATCGATAACGGTTCCAGTCTGATCGTTAAAACCAATCCCGCCAAACTCGGCGAAATCAGGGCCCTCATTCAAAAACTCGATGCCCGGCTCAGCAATTTAGTCATCAGCGTCTTACAAACCAGCAGCAAAACGGCAGCCGAGTTGAACGCCGAAGCGGCCATTGCCGCAGCGCCGAATACGATTCGGATGCGCGGCATGATGGGCAACACCGAGGATTTGCAAAACAAGCAGCAAAATCAACAATTACGCACCCTGGAAGGTCAGGCAGCCCATATCAAAACCGGACAGGTCCGACCGGTGCAAAATTACAGCGTCTACGACTCGGGCTATGGTTACGGTTCCGCGGTAAGCACCAATACCCAGATGATTGAAGCCAGTACCGGCTTCGCTGTTACGCCGCGCTTGACCGGCAACCAAGTCACTCTCGATATCGAACCGTGGTCGGACACCTTTCAGCGCAACGGCCACATCGAAACCCAATCCGCACACACCACTTTACGCGCCAATCTCGGCGAATGGGTGGAACTTGCCGGCAATGCCGACACCGAACAATCCGACAGTCGCGGCTTCAACAGTTTCAACCACAGTACCCGGCAAAACGTTTTACGCATTCTGATCAAAGTCGATCAAGCGGATTGATCGGGACCCGCACTCAACTACCAGCCGAACAATCCTACCCGGCAGCGTCACGGTATTATTTTCGGAATCTGTGCGCGGCAACATAATATCAATATCGTAATTGGCGGAAAGCGCATACTAATTGGTTATGATGGCCCGACAAATTCATGCCGACAGCCTTATGAGCATTACTGCCAAACGTTCCGCCACCGTTTTTACATATTTTCTAACGATCATGTGTCTGGCAATATCCGGTTGGGTGTCCGCCCAGGAAACGTTGCGGTTACTCACTTGGGACGGTTACGCCGATAATGAAGTGATTTCGGCATTCCAGCAGCGGTTCAACGTCGCGATTGAGTTGACCCTGGTCACGTCGGACGACGACCTTTGGCAGAAAATCAATAGCGGCAGCTATGACGTATTTGCTGTCAATACTGCGGAATTGCAGCGTTATATCGATCATGGCCTGAGCAGACCGATCAGCATGGCGAATATCCCCAACCATGCCCGGCAATTGCCGCGTTTCCAAAACTTGCAAGCTATCCCCGGCCTGGTTCGTGGGAACGACACGTATGCCATTCCTTACACCTACTCGGAAATGGGGCTGATCTATAACCGCAAACTAATTAACACAGCCCCACAATCCATGTCGGCTATGTGGGATACTGCTTATCGGGGCCGCGTGCTGGCTTTTAACGCCAGTAATCACAATTTTTCCATGGTCGGCTTACTGAGGGGCGTCTCCAATCCGTTCCGGATGACGGATCCCGAACTACAACAGGCCGCTCGCGAATTGGCCAAGTTACGCCGTAATGTTTTGACTTTTTACGCGACTGCCGAGGAAGCGACCAGGCTTTTTGTCAAATATGATATAGCCTTGATTTTCGGTAATTACGGCACCCAACAACTGAAAGCCCTGCGCGAAGCAGGTGCCGACATCGGCTATGTGATTCCCCGCGAAGGCGCGCTGGCCTGGCTGGATTGCTGGGCAATCACCCAAAATAGCCGAAACCCTGAATTAGCGGAAGCATGGATTAATTACACCTTGGAAAAAGTGGTCAGCGAGCGACTCACCCAGCAACACGGCTTGGCAAACACCCTTACAGCGCCGGAGAACGACAGCCCCCAAAACCTGCCCATCATTTGGCTGGAACCGATACTCAATCCGCTAGCGCGCAAAACTCTATGGGATAGAATCATTTCCGGCGAAGCGCCCGAGGCATTCTGAGTGCGCTCCAGCATAGGCATAAAACTGGGTTTCTGGCTGGCACTGCTAGGCACACTATCCACAGGCCTAACCGGTTATTATGTTTACGACCGCAGCCGGACCATGCTGGTGGGAACGGCCAAGGATAAGCTGTTAAACGACACCCAAGCCTTAGGACACCGATTTGCGGATGCGTTGGCAGCTACCGCCAGCAACGTAAAGTTTCTAACCCATCTGCCGGTCAGCGCCGACATCGTCTCGGCGAAACCTGAGTCAAAGTTGAGCATACGCAAAAATCAATTGGCGGAGATTTTTGTCAGCCTGCTGAATGCCCATCCCGAATACAGTCAAATCCGTTTGATCGACACACAACATTACGGCAAGGAATTGGTCAGAGTCGATAGAGACCGAGACAACCTCAAAATCATTGACGAGGCACAATTACAAGAGAAGAACCATTTCCCATACGTATTCGAAACCATGCCGCTAGCCGCCGAGCAATACTACGTATCCGAAATCAATTTAAATCAAGAATTAGGCACTCACCTGGGATTCGGCAAACCCACTCTGCGGATAGCGATGCCCATCAAGTCGGCGAACGCCTCCACCATCGCGGTGATCGTCATCAATGTCGATTTACAAGGGTTGTTCGAGCAAGTGCGCGGCGATATTCCCGACGATATTGAATTGCTGCTCAGCAACGACAGAGGGGACTACTTGATGCACCCCGACGCGGCAAAAACCTTTGGATTTGAGAGCGGCCGCAATTTCCTGATTCAGGATGACATCCCGAACATAAAAGCGATTCTGGCTGGCAAACAAGCGCATTTGGTATTCGCGACCAGCGATAAGCAAAGTCTGGCCGCTTCTTCACTGGCCGCTTTCGTAAAACTGCCGTTGGGCTCGGAAAGTCGCGGGCGCTTCGCGATGCTGGGCTTGTACACGCCGCTGAAAAACGTTTTGCAGGAAAGTAAAGCCCTGGGAATAGGCGTTATCGAAATAACATTGCTGTTCAGCCTGCTGGCAAGTGCAATTTCGCTACTGTTGGCGCGCGTCCTGGCCAAACCGCTAAATTCGATGACGACCGCCATCGGTCAATACAAGCTGGGCACGCCGCTGACCGGGCTACCGACGCAGCGTAACGACGAAATCGGCTACCTGGCCAATAGCTTCATGTCGATGACCGAGCAACTAAACTCGCAAATAGCTGAGCTACATGCCTCCGAAGCCAAGTTGCATGCCATTCTCGACAACGCACCGGTCGGCATTTGGCTGGCCGACCTTGATACGCGCTTTTTGTTTGTAAACCATACCTTTTGCGACGCCCTTGGCCTGCCGGAAGCCCGCTTCATTGCTAACGAGCAACTTGCCGAGCTGTTTGGCACGGAAATGGCCGCCCGTTTCCTAAGCGCCGATCAAGCCTGTTTAGCGCAAGCGAACCAACCGCATCAATCTCTCGAGCAAATTAAATTTGCCGACGGCAAACGGCATACCATCCAAATAACCCGCACCCAATTACAGGACATTAACCAAGAAACGGTCGGCATTATCGGTATTGCCATGGATATCAGCGATCGCCAACAAGCGGCTAATCGCGAACGCGCCCATAACCACGTACTGGAATTACTGTCAAAAGGTGCGGCATTACCGGATATCCTGCAAGCGGTAGTGCGGGGTGTGGAAACCCAAAATCCGGACTTACTCTGTTCAATCTTGTTATTGAATAGCGAAGGCAATCGCCTATTTATTGGTGCGGCACCACGCCTGCCCGACTTCTACAATGCCGCCGTAGACGGCTTGTTCATAGGTCCCGGCGTCGGCTCATGCGGCACCGCCGCTTACTTTGGCCAACGCGTCATTGTCGAAGATATTCAAAATCATACGTATTGGGGACCTTTTACCGAGCTTGCGGCACGGGCCGACTTAGGGGCGTGCTGGTCGGAACCAATCCGTGGCTCCTCCGGCCAATTGTTGGGCACGTTCGCTATTTACCAGCGCCAGCCAGCGTCACCGGGAGCCGACGATATTCAGATGATTGAACAGGCTTCGCATCTGGCCGGCATCGCGATCGACCGTAGCCGCAGTAATGAAGAGCTGCAATTGGCTTCGTTAGTCTATCAAAACAGCAGCGAAGCCATGGCCGTAACCGACGCACAAGGCATGATCATCAATGTTAATCCGGCTTTCACCGCGTTGACCGGCTACACCTTGGACGAAGTCATCGGTAAAAACCATAACATTCTGAACTCCGAGCGGCAGAGCGAACAGTTTTATCAAGCCATGTGGCACGCCATCAACACTGGCGGTCACTGGAAAGGCGAAATTTGGAATCGCCGGAAGAATGGCGAGATTTTCGCCGAGCAACTGACCATCAATACCATCTTCAGTGCGGATGGCGTGCCGCAGCGGCGAGTTGCGTTGTTTTCCGACATCACGCAAAAAAAACAGTCCGAAGAACTGATCTGGACCCAAGCCAATTTCGATCCGCTCACTGGCCTGCCCAACCGCCGCATGTTTCACGACAGACTGGATCAAGAAATCAAAAAGGCACATCGTAGCGGCTTACAGGTCGCTTTGATATTGCTCGATCTGGACCGGTTCAAGGAAGTTAACGATACACTGGGGCACGATATGGGCGATTTATTGCTAAAAGATGCCTCGCAACGGCTACTGCGTTGCGTACGCGATTCCGATACTGTCGCCAGATTGGGCGGCGACGAATTCACAGTTATCCTCGGCGAACTTGATGATGCCGACGACGCCGAACGCGTCGTCAAAAACATCCTGCAAAGATTGGCCGAACCTTTTCAGCTGAAAAGCAAAGTGGCCTACATCTCCGCCAGTATCGGCATCACGCTCTACCCCAAGGACGCCGAGAGAATCGATTCATTAATCAAAAACGCCGATCAAGCAATGTACGCCGCGAAACATCAGGGCCGTAATCGCTATTGTTATTTCACTCCGTCAATGCAGGAAGCCGCTCTAGCGCGCATGCTGATTGCCGACGATTTGCGTAACGCTCTGGAGGCCAACCAGTTTGAAGTGTATTACCAGCCGGTCGTGGAACTGGGCTCCGGCGCCATCCATAAAGCCGAAGCGCTGATTCGCTGGCAACACCCGACGCGCGGCATGGTCAGTCCCGCAGAATTTGTGCATATTGCCGAAGATATAGGCCTGATTGCCGAAATCGGCGATTGGGTATTTAAACAAGCGGCGGGACAGGTCAAACAATGGCGTTCCCGGTACCATCCGGATTTTCAGATCAGCGTCAACAAATCGCCGGTGCAGTTTTACGACGACCAGTCCCAAGGCACTTGGCTGGATCACTTGCAAACACTTGAGTTGCCCGGACAAAGCATCGTGGCGGAAATTACCGAGGGCTTGCTGCTGGACGCCAGCAATGTGGTAAAAGATCAATTACTGGCTTTTCGAGATGCGGGAATTCAAGTATCGCTGGACGATTTCGGCACAGGCTATTCGTCGCTGGCTTATCTGAAGAAATTCGATATCGACTATCTGAAAATAGATCAGTCTTTCGTCGGTAATTTGTCGCCGAACTCCAGCGACAAGATACTCTGCGAAGCGATTATCGTCATGGCGCACAAGCTGGGCATAAAGGTCATCGCGGAAGGCATAGAAACCGAACAACAACGCCAGCTACTGCTGGAAGCGGACTGCGACTATGGACAGGGCTATTTATTCTCCAGGGCCCTGCCGGCCGATGCATTCGAGGAACTACTAGCCTCAGGCACCAGCGCACAGAACACACTTATTTGAGCTTCAATTTCAGTAAATGCACCCGCCGATTGTCGGCCCGCAATACCTCGAAACAGAAATCTTCCAGCTCCACTTTTTCGCCTTTCTTGGGAAAATGCTCAAGGCGCTGCACGATCAAACCGCCTAGCGTATCGTATTCGTCGTCTTCCAGCGTAGCGGAAAAATAATCGTTGAATTCTTCGATGGGTGTCAGCGCGCTGACGATAAACTCTTTTTCGCTACGCTGAGAAATAAATTCTTGTACTTCATCGTCGTCGTGTTCGTCTTCGATCTTGCCGACGATTTGCTCTAGGACGTCTTCAATCGTCACCAAGCCGGCGGCGTTGCCGTATTCGTCGACGACGATAGCCATGTGATTGCGTTCGGTGCGAAATTCTTTTAACAACACGTTCAAACGCTTGCTTTCCGGAACCACGTTGACCGGACGCATCACATCTTCGACTTTCAGGGTTTTATCCCGCAAAGCATGAGCCAGCAAGTCTTTGGCCAGTAACACGCCGACTACCTTACTGCGGTCTTCTTCGATGACTGGAAATCGGGAATGGGCAAATTCGACAACTAAAGGAAAGATGGTTTCCAGCTCCGCATCCCGGGGCACGACCACCATTTGCGAACGCGGAATCATGATGTCTCTGACCCGCATCTCCGCTACGTGCATTACGCCTTCCATCATGGCCAACGCGTCGGAGTCTAAAAGATGTTTTTCTTGCGATTCTCTCAATATCTCCAGCAAGTCTTCCTGATCTTGCGGCTCCCCACTCAGAAAATGACCGATGCGCTCGATCAAGCTCTTATGGGGTTGACTACTCGGGGGGTTACCATCGCTCATTACTTTCCATCCTCCATATAAGGGTTTGCTATACCTAATTTGCTCAAAATCTCAATTTCTAATGCTTCCATTTGTTCGGCATCCTGATCCTCTATATGGTCATACCCTAGCAAATGCAATACGCCGTGTATAGTGATATGCGCCCAATGATGTTCGGCCAATTTGTTTTGCTGCGCCGCTTCCTGCGCAATCAGCGGCGCGCAAATCACCAAATCGCCCAGCAAGTCCATATCCATACCCGCCGGCGCTTCAAACGGAAAGCTCAGGATATTGGTCGGCCCATTCTTGTGGCGATATTGTTGGTTGAGTTGCGCACTTTCCGCATCATCGACTAACCGAATCACCAGTTCGCTGTCCGCGCCATCTTCAAAAATTGCCAGGGCGATATCCGCCCATTGCTGAAACTGCTCCAATTCGGGGTGAGGCGCCGACGTAGCAATTTGCATGTCGATATAATTCATACACTAAACCGAGGGCGTGTGCTCTTTTTCATAGTGCTCGTAGGCGGCGACTATCCGCTGCACCAAAGGATGCCGGACCACGTCGCGCACGCCGAAAAAGGTAAAACTGATACCCTCTACATCCTTCAGCACTTTCAACACATGCTTCAAGCCGGACATTTTTTCGTTGGGTAAATCGATTTGCGTGACATCGCCGGTAATGACGGCGGTGGAGCCGAAACCGATCCGGGTCAGAAACATCTTGATCTGTTCCACCGTGGTATTTTGCGCTTCATCCAGAATAATGAAGGAATCGTTCAAGGTTCTACCGCGCATAAAGGCTAAGGGCGCTACTTCGATGACATTTTTTTCCAGTAATTTCTCGACGCGTTCGAAGCCCAACATGTCGTAAAGCGCGTCGTACAAGGGCCGTAAATAGGGATCGACCTTCTGCGCCATATCGCCCGGCAGGAAACCCAATTTTTCGCCCGCTTCGACTGCCGGCCGCACCAGGATAATCCGCCGTACCGTCTCGTTTTGCAGCGCGTCAACCGCGCACGCCACCGCCAGATAGGTTTTACCGGTACCGGCGGGACCGACGCCAAAATTAATGTCGTGCGAAATGATCTTGCGCAAATAGTCCTGTTGATTAAAACCGCGTCCCTTGATCACTCCGCGCTTGGTTTTAATCGCCACCGGCTCCAATTTCACATTCGGAGCCGCCTGTAGTAACTGGTCGATACTGGCATCCTGCAAACTCAAATGCACTTGCTCCGGGGTAATTTCTTCCCGCTCGGTGAGTTCGAACAATTTCTGAATCACCGCGCAAGCTGCCGTGACAGCTGCATCAACGCCCGTCACTTTGAAATGATTGCTGCGATTGGCGATCTCTACCTGCAAGCGTTGCTCGATCTGGCGGATATGCGCATCCAATTGTCCGCAAAAATTGGACAACCGCTGCGCATCTGCGGGTAACAGGGTAATTTCTTGCGAAAAATGGTTGGCGTTCAACACTAGGCGGTCTGCTGGATTTTTTCGATGGACGATTCCACCAGACGGCCGCGTAACGAATTGGGCAAGGCTTCGGCAATGTAGACATCAACGAACTGGCCTATCAAGCGCGGGTGCCCGGCAAAATTCACGGCGCGGTTGTTCTCGGTACGACCAGTGAGATGCAGCGGATTTTTCTTGGAAATGCCTTCTACCAGTACGCTTTGCACCGTACCAATCATCGCTTCGGAAATAGCCATAAACATCTCGTTAAGTCGGTCTTTTAGACGCTTCAGACGTTGCTCCTTTACAGCCATACTGACGTCATCGGCAAAATTAGCCGCCGGGGTACCCGGCCGAGCACTGAAAATAAAGCTGTAGGACAGGTCATAGCCGACTTCCTCGATCAGCGCCATGGTATCTTCGAAATCTTGTTCGGTTTCGCCGGGAAAGCCGACGATGAAATCCGACGACAAACTAATGCCCGGCCGCACCGCTTTCATCTTGCGCATGATTTCCAGATAATCTTCGCGCCTATGGCCGCGCTTCATCTCGGCCAAAATCCGGTTGCTGCCGCTTTGCACCGGCAAATGCAAATGATTGACCAACTGCGGAATTTCGGCAAACGCTTCGATAATATCGTCAGTGAATTCCAAAGGATGCGATGTGGTGAAACGTATACGGTCAATACCATCGACGGCGGCAACGCAATGCAACAACAGCGCAAAGCTAGCTAGATCGCCATCTTCCATCGCACCGCGATATGCATTAACGTTTTGGCCGAGCAGGTTGATCTCGCGCACGCCTTGTCTGGCCAGCGTTTCGATTTCGGCAATCACATCGTTCAGCGGCCGGCTGACTTCTTCACCGCGGGTGTATGGCACTACGCAATAGGTACAGTATTTACTGCACCCTTCCATTACCGACACATAGGCCTTAGGACCTTCCGCACGCGGTTCAGGTAAATTATCGAATTTTTCGATTTCCGGAAAAGAAATGTCTACGACATGCTTACCGCCGCTCCGCGCTTGATTTAACAATTCAGGCAAGCGGTGCAGGGTTTGCGGGCCAAACACGATGTCTACATACGGTGCGCGTTTTTGCAGCGCGGCACCTTCCTGGCTGGCCACGCAGCCACCGACGCCGATAATCACACCGGGACGTTTATCTTTGATTTTTTTCCAGCGCCCAACCGCAGAAAACACCTTTTCCTGGGCTTTTTCGCGAATCGAACAGGTGTTTAGCAGTAACACATCGGCGTGTTCCGGAATATCGGTCAACTCCATGCCATGCGATGCCATCAATACGTCCCGCATTTTATCGGAATCGTATTCGTTCATTTGACAGCCGTTAGTCTGTATGTAAAGTTTTTGCGCCATGCTTGATGAGATACCTCAACTACTCTCACTAACAAAAAACCCCCATCTCGCGACGGGGGCTCGTAATGGCCGGATTATAAACCCAATTTTCGGCAAATGCTTGTTTTATACGGCAATCCCCACTTGCAGGGCCTCGAACCAATCCAGAAAACGCTTCACATCATCGCCTTTAAACATCCGACCATGTTGCGGGGCCAGTATGTCGATATCCAACTTCCTGACCCGATCAATCCAGGCGCGCTTAGCTTGATTAGAGGGCATCCAACGCTGATGAAAGAAACGCATCTTCTCGACGTGCATATCGAAGTTGTCCACAAATACCGGCGTACCCGGCGCTTCCAAGGCTGCACCGACATCGCCGGACATCAGGATTTTGGCGTGTGGATCGTAAATATGGAAATTAGCAGAGGCATGCAGGTAGTGCGCAGGGATGATCTGCAACTCGGTAGTACCGAGATTGATGACCCCGCCATGATCGGGAATCGGCACATATTCGATAGTTTCGCAGCCGAAATGCCTTAAAAAACCTTCCCATAACGCTGCCGCATGCAGTTTGGCGTGAGGCAACGCTTGATCCCATAAACCTAAAGACGAAATGATGTCCGGATCTTGATGCGATGCGAACAAATCGGTAATTTCCTCTACCGGCGCATGGTGTAAAACCGCCGCCAGCATGGGTGCAAACAGTTCTATGCCGCCGGGATCAATCAATAAGCAGCGATTGGCCGTCCTCACCATATATTGGTTGGTATCGATAATTTTTTCGGGCTTATGTACGTCGCGGCCAAACATTATCCATTGGTAGGCGCCCTCATAAATTTTGGTCATTCTCATGCTAACTGTACCTCTTGGCCAGACTGGGTTTGGTGGGTGCGCTATTCGGTGACGTTTATAATCGTCAAAGCACTCCGGCATTTATGTACTTTATCGTTGATTATTTGCGCGGCGTTATCGACGCTTTCCGCGACCGCTTGCAGACTTTGCAGATACTCTCCCGCTTGCGAAGCCTCGATGCGGGAGTTGGCAGCAATCACCCGGGCCGCCCTGGCCGGATGCATCACATCAGCCAACTTAATCAATAATTCCGAAACCTGGATAATAAACTCTCGATGACAAATCTGAGTTCTTAGCCTGACTTCTTGCAATGGGGCGTTCAAGGAATCGGCATATCTGGCGCCGACGGCTAACTGTCCAACTTTCTCGAAGCGTCTGCACGCTTCGGTCATACGTTGTTCATTGACTGTCAGGCGATAAAGGTGGAAAGCGTATTCGTTGATGTTATTGACCAATTCGATCGTATCCTTGGCCAATTCGTTAATGAAGTCGGTGATGGGTTGGAAACCCTTGGCCTTTTCCCCGGCTCGAAAGGCAATGGCTTTGGCATTGGCTGCCGCTAGGGAAATTTCCTTGGCCACTTCCATCACCGCGCTCAATTCGGCGGCTATAGAAGCCACGGCGACAAATTGGGACTTGGTTTGTTTGACTTGCATACTGAAAGACCCTCAGATCGACGATAAATTTATTTATAGCTTAGCCGACAAATAAATACCCGTGCTATTTGAGTTTCTAATAAATGCGCGTCAACCCCGGTTATTTAGGTCGATAATGAGTTGGATCAGCCACGCCCAGATTTTGAAAACCGGCCGCCCGCAATCTGCAGGCATCGCAAACGCCACAGGCTCTACCTTTAATATCAGCAGAGTAACAAGATACGGTATCCGCGTAATCGACGCCCAGCTCCAAACCTTTTTGAATAATCTCAGCTTTGCTCAAAGCTATCAGCGGTGTGTGAATTTGAATTTTATGGCCTTCCACTCCCGCTTTGGTGCCCAGGTTGGCCATATCTTGAAAAGCTTTGATAAATTCCGGCCGACAATCGGGGTAACCGGAATAATCGACGGCGTTCACACCGATGAACACATCGTGAGCGTTCACCACTTCCGCCCAACCCAGGGCAAACGCCAGAAATATAGTATTTCTGGCCGGCACATAAGTCACCGGAATGCCGGCTTGCGGCGAAGTCGGTACATCGATCCGCGCATCGGTCAACGCAGAACCGCCTATTGCGCTCAACCCGAGGTTGATGATCTTATGATCAGCGACCTGGTAATGCTTGGCGATTCTCCGCGAAGCTTCCAATTCGGCATTGTGGCGCTGGCCGTAATCGAAACTCAAGGCGTAGCAAGTAAAGCCTTGTTGTTTGGCAAGTGCCAACACCGTAATGGAATCCAGGCCGCCGGACAATAAAATGATTGCCGGCCTGGAACTGCTGTTATTTTCCACGCGCGTCGTTCCAAAGAAATTTATGTAATTGAATTTGAAACCTAACCTGTAATTGGTCGGCCAAAATACGCTCGGCCAGCTCGGTATGTGACATCACATCCATCACCGGCGAGAACAGTACTTGGCAATGTTCGACTAAGCGATAGAGCTCAAGTTGCTGCTTGGCCCATTGGTAATCGGCGGCATCGGCAATCACGAATTTGACTTGGTCGTGCGCCGTTAAATACTGGATATTGTCATATCGATTGCGCTCAAGTTCACCTGAGCTCGGCGTTTTCAAATCCATGACTTTACTGACCCGGCTGTCAACCATCGACACATCCAAGGCACCGCTGGTTTCCAGCGAAACCTGGTAACCGGCATCCAACAAGCGAAGCATCAAAGGATTACAGGCAGGTTGAGCTAAAGGTTCGCCACCGGTTACCGTCACATAGCGGGTGTTGTAGCGGCCAACCTGCTGAAGAATATCGTCGAGGCTAAGTTTATCGCCGCCGCTGAAAGCATAGGCAGTATCGCAATAGGTGCAACGCAAGGGGCAGCCGGTCAAGCGAATAAAGACAGTGGGCAGCCCCACCGTATTCGCCTCACCCTGTAGGGAATAGAATACTTCGGTAATACGTAGCGTTTGCTCCATCCGTACGCCAATTTATTGCGGCATTTGCGCCAGCTTTTTTTCCGCCAAATGCGCAGCAGTAGTGCCTGGATAGCTGGTAGTCACCCGCGTTAGATAATCGCGAGCTTTTGCGGTGTTTTGCAGATCGAATTCGATATAGCCCAGTTTCAACAAGGCGTCCGGCACTTTAGAGCTGTTGGGGTATTGGCTGACCACCTTATTAAATGCAGCACGCGCCGCATCGAATTCACGATTGATCTTATGCGCTTCCGCCAGCCAATACTGAGAATTGTCGGCAAACTCGCCTGCTGGAAAGTCTTTCAGCAAATCCTGAAACATTTTGATGGCTTGGGCATTGTGGCCGTTACGCAAAGTATCGTAAGCCGACTGATAACGTTCCTTTTCGTTGCCTTGTGCCGCCGTCGCAGCCGGCTTATTGTCCACTACAGGCGCAGCCAGAGCTGGCGTCGCAGTTGCAACTGGCGCCGGGGTTGGTGCAACCGGGGCCGCTGGTGCGGGAGGTTGAGCAGCAGTGGCTGCCGCTTGTCCAGTCACAGCCGTATCGGCAGAAGCTGGCGCGGGCGATTGACTCTGCGGCGCTTGCCCACCGGCGGTAAGCGCCTGCATCCGATCATCAAGATCGGAGTACATATTGCTTTGTTTTCTTTGCAAGTCGGCGATGGTCTGGGATTGCTCCTCGACCATGCCGCGCAATTGTTGCACTTCCGACTGTAACTGCTCCAATCTGCCCAATACCTCAAAAATAGCATTGTCAGTAGCGGCCGGCTGCGCATAAGCATTCGCAGCCGGATAACCGGCACCATTAGGCGCAGCGCCAGCTTCGGCACATAAGCCAAAGCCGAGACTCAGGATCAGAAGCGCACGCTTACTCATTGATAGCCAACTTCCACGCGGCGATTTTGCTGCCAAGCTGATTCGTCATGACCCGACACAACAGGTTTTTCTTCGCCATAACTAACCACTTCCAATTGGCTCGCGGTGACACCTTGCGAACGCATCATTCTCTCTACTGATTTAGAACGTTGCTCGCCCAGCGCGATGTTGTATTCGCTGGAACCGCGCTCGTCGGCATGGCCGGACAGGATAACGTGTTGATTAGGATGTGAAGCCAAATAACGCGCATGCGCGGCCACGACAGGCACGTATTCTTGTTTCACTTGGCTGCTATCGATTTCGAAGTAAATGACCTGTTTGGACAACGGATTGTTAGGGTCGCTGAACTCAGGCCCCAGGTTCGCGCCGGAACCGGAGCCGAAGCTGCTGCCATTGCCTGAGCCGAATTGGCTACCAGACATAGATCCATCGGCCAGACCGCTGGTTGAGGCATCGGTACCTTGGGTGGAATCCGCCAAACCTTCTTCTTCGGTTGAGCTACAGCCTGTTGTTACCAAAATCGCAGTCATGGCCAAAGCCAAATAGGTTTTGTTAAATCTCATCAATTTTCTCCAATATATAAATTAAAACTCAGGTAGCGATAGTGTGAGGGCTATCGCGCTTGCAATCAAGGTGCCCAGGCCGGTTCACGGACCTCGCCACTCTCGAATGCCAATTTCTGTTGCATCGCGCCATCGGTAGACACCACCGATAAAGCCGACCGACCGCCGCGGTTCGCGGCAAATAAAACCATGCTGCCATTGGGCGCAAAACTAGGTGACTCGTCAAGATTTCCTTCCGTCAACACATTCACGGTGCGCGAAGCCATATCCATGACTGCAATTTTGTAGCCTCCGCCGCTGCCAGTAACCATTGCCAAGCTCCTACCATCCGCCGAAAAACGGCCTCTAGCGTTGTAGTCGCCCTGGAATGTAACGCGGCTGGCCTTGCCGCCGGAAGCAGGCATCAGGTAAAGCTGGGGTTTACCGCCTTGATCAGACGTAAACAAGATAGAGCTACCGTCCGGCGACCAAGTTGGCTCTGTATCGATGGACAAACCGCTGGTCAAACGGGTCAAAGAGCGACTACCCAAATTCAACACGTAAACATCCGGACTGCCGTCTTTAGAGAGCGTAATAGCCAGACGACTGCCGTCCGGTGAAAAAGCAGGTGCGCCATTGATACCCGGATAGGAAGAAACGCTTTCCCGTTGTCCGGTTGCCAGGGTTTGCACCCAAATTTCCGAACGCTTGGTATGGAAAGATACGTAGGCAATTTTACTGCCATCCGGCGACCAAGCTGGCGCCATAATAGGCTCTGGCGATTCGGCAATCGTCCTAGGGTTATAACCATCCGCATCGGCTACTTGCAGCATAAACTGCTTGCCGTTACCGCGACGAACGCTGGTCACATAAGCAATGCGGGTATTAAACGCGCCTTTGCGGCCGGTCAATTTTTCGTAAATCAGATCGCTAATATGATGCGCCGCCCGACGCAATTCGTTGGCGCCAGCAGTCAAACGGTAGCCCATTAACAACTGGCCGTTATGTACGTTGAACAAATGGAACTGGATGTTGTAGCTGCCGCCATTGCCGACCACTTGACCTATCGCCATATAGTCTTGGCCCAATACCTGCCAGTCCTTGAAGTTGACGCGCTCCGGCTCGCTGGGCTTGGTCAGCATATCGTCTTCCGACAAGGTTTTGAAAAAACCGCTGCCGCCCAAATCAGAACTGATCACATCGGACAACTTGACGTTGCCGATAGAGCCTTGTTGAGCAAACGGCACGATGGCAATAGGCACCGCAGTTTGCGAACCTTTGGTAATCTCTATGGTCAAACCGGCCGCCTGCGCCGCTGTAAACATCCCAGCCAAAATGCCGCCGACTAAAATTCTTGTGATTAACATCATTCTCTCGTTTCCGTTTACTGATTATTCCGGTTTAAACACAAAGGTAAAAACTCTAAATTCCTGATTAAATAAATTTCTATCTTGCGGTACCGGCAAAGGCGAAGCTTTTCTTACTGCATTCTCCGCCGAACGGTCAAAAATCGGATCGCCGCTGCTACCAATCACCACTGCGTCCATCACATCACCGCTAGCCAACAATTTTACCTGAATTGTGCATCTCAAGCCTTGCGTTGCGTTGATCGGCCGCGTCCAAGCCCCCTCGACTTTGCGGGCTATCATTTGCTTCGCGGAATCTACAGCTTGCTTATCCGACGCCGCTTTTGCCGCTGCAGCAGCGGCAGTTTCCGCAGCCTGGCGTTCTTTTTCCGCTTTTTCAGCCGCGGCTATCGCCGCTTGGCGCTCTTGTTCTGCCTTGGCTTTAGCAGCCGCTTCCGCCGCGAGCCGTTCTTTTTCGGCTTTCTCGGCCTTTTCCGCAGCCAGCTTAGCCTGACGTTCTTTCTCCGCCTTGGCTTTAGCTTCGGCTTCGGCCGCCATGCGTTCTTTTTCGGCTTTTTCTGCCGCTATTTTGGCTTGGCGCTCTTTCTCCGCTTTTTCGGCGGCGAGTTGTTTATCTTTTTCCGCCTTGGCTCGTACCTCGGCTTCCGCTGCTTGTTTGGCTTTTTCAGCGTTAAGCGCGGCCTGTTTTTCTTTCTCGGCTTTAGCTTTTTCGTCAGCTAATTGCCTTTCCTTTTCCGCTTTTGCCTTGGCTTCCGCTTGTCTTGCTTGTTCCTGGCGCTTGGCTTCCTCGCTCTTTTGCTCCTGAAGCTTTTTTTGCTGTTCCAGGGCTTTTTGTTCCTGTAACTTCTTTTCCTGTTCCAGCTTTTTGATTTCGGCTTCCTGCTGTTGTTTCTCTCGCGCCGCTTCCGCCAGTTTTTGTTCCTTCAACTTGGCTTCGCGCTCCACTTCCTGTTGTTTTTGCTTTTCCAGTTGCTTTTGTTTCTCGGCTTCCTTTTGCTTTTCCGTCAATTCCTTCTGCTTTTCCAGTTCGGCTTGTTTCTGTTTTTCCGCGACTTCCTTTTGTTTGTCCAGTTCGGCTTGTTTCTGTTTTTCCGCGACTTCCTTTTGTTTGTCCAGTTCGGCTTGCTTCTGCTTTTCCGCGACTTCCTTGGCTTTTTTCTGTTCCAGAGCTTGCCGTTCCTTGGCTTCCTCTGACTTTTTTTCCTCTTCCTTACGCTTGGCGACCAGTTGTTCCTGCAGTTTCTTCTCTTCTAGCGCTTCTTGCTTACGCTTTTCGGCGGCTTCCTGAATTTTCTGTTCTTCAAGCACGCGTTGCTTTTTAGCTTGCTGCAACAACTGCTCTTCGGTTTTTCTGGCGTTTTCCAGTTGCTCTTGATGCTGCTTTTCCGCTTGTTGCTTGTTTGCTTCATTCTGCTTTAAGCGTTCGGCTTCCGCATCGATTTCCGCGCCATCCAATACAGTCGCTTCAATAATATCCGCCGGCGGCGCCATTGGCGCATCGTCAGTCTCCGTTAGAAAACTAAAACTGAACAAAAAGACAATCAGAATATGCAGCGCTATCGCCTGTGCAAGCGAAGGTTTAAAACTTTTCATGGTGGTATTTATTTGCTGTCTGGCGGCGGTGCGGTCATCAAACCCACTTTGGGGGCACCGGTTTTCTTAAGTTCCACCATCACGCTGACGATACTACCGTATTCCACTTCGTGATCGCCACGCACATACAGCTGGGCTTTGGGATTATTTCTGAATACCGCAGCGACTCTGGTTTTAACGGTATCGACATCGACCGGCGTCTCGGCTTCCTCATCACCATTGCCAATATCGACATACAAACTGCCGTCTTTTTTGATCGAAACAATCACCGGTACCTGATCCTGTAAATCAACCGAATCAGCCTCGGCTTGGGGTAATTCGACCTCGACACCGGTTTGCACCAGCGGGGCGGTAATCATGAAAATCATCAACAGCACAAAGGTAACGTCGATATAAGGAACGACGTTAATTTCGGCCATTACCCCGCGCTTTTTGCGCGATCTGCGATTGCTGCCACCTACATTCATTTGCTGTGCGCCTGTCTTTGCAGTAACACCACGAACTCGTCGACGAATAATTCGTAACGACCGGCCAAACGATCCAAGCGCGTGGAGAAGCGGTTATAGGCGATAACCGCCGGAATCGCCGCGAACAAACCGATCGCGGTGGCGATCAAGGCTTCGGAAATACCGGGGGCGACATTTGCCAAGGTCGCATTTTTGATTTCGCCCAAGGCGCGGAACGAGTTCATGATGCCCCAGACGGTGCCAAACAGGCCTATATAAGGACTGGTCGAACCGACTGTCGCCAAAAACGGCAAGGTCTCGTCCAGCCTATCCAACTCGCGAGATAACTCGATTCGCATCGCCCGCTGCGCGCTTTCTACCTGCACCGAAGGTTCGACATCGCCCTTCTGGCGCATCCGCGCAAACTCGCGATAACCGGCCAGAAAGATTTTTTCTATGCCTTCCGGCTCGAAACGGTCACTGGACATTTTTTTATACAGCTCGGCCAAACCGACGCCGGACCAAAACTCCTCCTCAAAGTCGTCGGTGATGGCGATGGCTTGCTTCAATTCTTTACGCTTGGAAAAGATGAAGGTCCAGGAAGCAACCGATGCCGACAACAGGATGAACATAACAAACTGCACGACGATGCTGGCTTCTTTGACCAGCGTCAGGATGGATAAATCGGTATTCATTAGTTTAAATGTTCCAAAATAGCAGAGGGAATCAGTTTGGGCTTCATGCTTTGCGCATCAAGACAGGCAATTCGAACTTCAGCAGCGCACAACAGGTCTTGTTGCCGGGTAATCGATTGCTCAAAGGTAAAATTCGTTTTTTTGTGTTCAATCACTTTTGCATTAACATCCAACAGGTCGTTGAAGCGCGCCGGCTTCAAATAATCGACTTTTACCGAACGCACGACAAAAATCAGGTTTTGCTCAATAATCAGCCTGTCCTGTTCGAAACCGACAATACGCAGCATTTCGGTTCTGGCGCGTTCAAAAAACTTCAAATAGTTAGCGTAGAACACCACACCGCCCGCGTCAGTGTCTTCGTAATAGACCCTTACCGGCCAAGTAAATTCTTTCATTCGTCTCTTAACGAATTATTAATTGGCGAAGATGTCATCGACGCCGGGTTGCTGCTTGGGCACTGGTAAGCCAAAGTGGCTGTAAGCCTTATGCGTCACCACTCGTCCTCTGGGGGTGCGCATGATAAAGCCTTGCTGCAACAAATAAGGTTCCAGCACATCTTCCACGGTACCGCGCTCCTCGCTGATCACAGCAGCCAGCGTATCCAGCCCGACTGGACCGCCTTGAAAATGTTCTATCATGGCTGTCAATAACTTCCGGTCCAGCATATCAAACCCTTGCTGGTCTATTTTCAGCATATCCAAGGCTTGTTGGGCGATCTCACGACTAACCGTGCCGTTGCCTTTTACTTCGGCAAAATCCCGCACTCTACGTAAGAGTCGGTTGGCTATGCGCGGCGTGCCCCGCGAGCGGCAGGCTATCTCGTCGGCACCACCACTGTCCATGCCAATATTTAACAGCTTCGCCGAGCGACTGACGATACTGGCCAGTTCCTCAACGGTGTAAAACTCAAGACGTTGGACGATACCGAAACGATCGCGTAAAGGCGATGTCAACAAACCGGCTCGGGTCGTAGCGCCTATCAGCGTAAAGGGTGGCAAATCCAGCTTAATCGAGCGGGCTGCCGGACCTTCGCCTATTATAATATCAATTTGGTAGTCTTCCATAGCCGGATACAGTACCTCTTCCACCGCCGGACTGAGTCTATGGATTTCGTCGATGAATAGTACATCGTGCGCTTGCAGATTGGTCAGCAAAGCCGCTAAGTCCCCGGCTTTATCCAGCACCGGGCCGGAGGTTTGCCGAATGTTGACATTCATTTCCATGGCCACGATATTAGCCAAGGTAGTTTTCCCCAAGCCGGGCGGGCCGAAGATCAATACATGATCCAGAGCTTCCGAACGCGTTACCGCTGCCTGGATAAAGATTTCCATTTGCTCGCGGAGTTCTTTTTGGCCGACATAGTCTTTCAGACGCTTGGGGCGAATAGCTCGATCCACACGCTCTTCGTCATTATTTCCCTGAGCTGTAACCAATCTGTCACTCTCGATCATTTAACCGCACCGCGCAGCGCCAAACGAATAATGTCCTCACAGCTTTTATCTTCGGTGGCAATCGATTGCACCATTCGCGCCGCATCGGGCGGTTTATACCCCAAGGCGCACAGCGCACTAATCGCTTCTTGCTTCGGGCTGGCTGCCGACCCAGGTAACGAACTTGGCCGTTCATTCGTTGCCGATAGCTTGTTCAATTCCGGCAAACGACCGCGCATTTCAATAATCAAGCGCTCGGCGGTTTTTTGGCCGACACCCGGCAAGCGCACCAAACCTTTTAAATCGTTGTCATGCACGCAACGATAAAATTCTTCGGTGCTTTGCCCGGACAGTATCGTCAATGCCAGTTTCGGTCCGACGCCATTGACTTTGATCAGGGTTCTGAACAGCATGCGCTCGCTTTGAGTGGCAAAGCCGAACAAAATGTGCGCATCCTCTCGCACCACTAGATGCGTATGCAGTTTAACTTCCTCACCCAGTGCCGGCAGGTCGTAAAAGGTGTTCATCGGCGCTTCCACTTCATAGCCAACACCGTGTACATCCAGCAACAATTGCGGCGGGGCTTTGTGAATCAATTTACCGCGCAAAAAACCGATCACGAACTCGCCTTCTGCAAACGCATCGCGGTTTCCTGATAGTGACTATGACACAGACCTATTGCTAACGCATCGCTAGCGTCGATTTGCATATCGCCTTGAATACTCAACAAAATTTTCACCATGTGCTGAACTTGCAGCTTATCGGCATTACCTTTGCCAACCAAGGCCTGCTTCACCTGTCTTGCAGCGTATTCGAACACCGGCAAATCGCGGTTCAAGGTCGCGCAAATAGCCGCGCCCCGAGCCTGACCTAGCTTAAGGGCCGAATCGGCATTCTTATGCATAAACACCTGTTCGATGGCCATTTGCTCGGGACGATACAATTCAATCACCTGGCTGACGCCATCAAAAATCTGCTTTAAACGCTCAGGAAATTCATCGGATTTAATACGAATGCAGCCGCTCGCTACATAGCGAATACCGCGCGGCGTCGACTCCACCACACCGTAGCCGGTGATGCGCGAGCCTGGATCTATACCTAAAATTCTGGTCAATAGTCTATTGGTGCGAGTAATTGTGCGGTGTGATTAGGCATCGAGTGCAGTCATGATGTCGTCGCTGATGTCGGCATTGGAGTAAACATCCTGCACATCGTCCAGATCTTCCAAGCGGTCGATCAGCTTCAGCATTTTTTCGGCCGCATCGGCATCCAACTCGGTTTTGACGTCAGCATGCATCGTCACTTCGGCGTTTTCCGGCTCGAAGCCGGCAGCAACCATGGCATCCTTGACTGCCATATAGTCTTCAGGAGTGGTAAACACGTCGATAGAACCATCATCATTGGTGACCACATCCTCTGCGCCGGAGTCCATCGCCGCTTCCATCACTGCGTCTTCATCGACTCCATTGGAGTAGCTGATAATTCCGACCTTGCGAAACATATAAGCCACCGAACCGTCAGTGCCCAAATTGCCACCAGCCTTGGAAAACGCATGCCTCACATCAGCGACAGTACGATTGCGATTATCGGTCAAGCAATTGACCATCACCGCCGTACCTCCTGGGCCGTAACCTTCGTAACGTACTTCTTCGTAGACCACGCCATCAACCGCGCCTATGGCTTTTTTGATGGTGTTGTCGATGGTGTCGCGCTTCATATTGGCACCGAGCGCCTTATCGATAGCGGTGCGCAAACTTGGATTATTGGCAGGATCACCACCACCCGATCCTTTCGCAGCCACGGTAATCTCGCGAATCAGTTTGGTAAAAATCTTGCCGCGTTTTGCGTCCTGCGCGCCTTTACGATGCTTGATGTTAGCCCACTTACTATGCCCTGCCATTCTATCTCTCTGAATCTTCTAAAAATTTGGGAATTTTACCATCGTCCCGCCGGCTTATCGACCCTTGCTTAAAGTACTAGTGGCAATATCGCCGCTAACGAAGCATCCAAGACGTAACTATCGGCCTGCTCTTCCACCAACGGCCTGCGGACTACGCCGCCGAAACCGATCATATAGGCGCCGGCCAATTTAGCTTCCAAATCGGTCTTGCCATCGCCTATCATTACTAAAGATGAATGATTCATCCTCAGCCGCCGGCAAATCCTGGCTTTGCCGCCACTGACAGCCAAGGGCGAGTGTCGGGCAAAATCCTGATAATTACCGTCTTCGTCAAACAACACATCGACCGCATGCACATGCTCCTCCGGTATCCCCAACTGTTCCGCCAAGGGCAGTATCGCCTGCCGCAAGCCGCCGCTAATGATGTGGATTAACTTGTTTTTTGCTTGCAGGGCTTCGATCGTTTCGCTAACACCCTCGACCATTTCGGTGATATACAACTTGGCCAGCCAGTCTATCGCGGCTTTGTCGGGTTTGATCAAATCCAGCCGACTCGCGTAGACATCCTCGAGAGCCAATTCGCCGTTCATGGCCGCATCGGTTAACGCAGCAACTTGTTCGAATAAACCGTTACGCCTAGCCAATTCATCGATACCTTCGACCCGACTTAGCGTGCTGTCGCAATCGAAACAAATGACGTCATAACTCATAAAGCAATTTGCCTCGCCGTATGGACCGCCGGCACTTCGCAGACGGATTTCAGCACTTGTTCGTTTAGTGGATCCGAAACGCTGATGACCATCATCGCCAATTGGTGCTCGTCGGCGATACTGACCTGCATCCGGGTAATATTGATATTGGCGACGCCCAAGATTGAGCTAATCGCGGCGATCACGCCAGGCCGGTCATCATGACGGGTGATTAATAGAGCACCTTCCGGCACCACTTCGATTTCGAAATGATTGATGCTGACCAAGCGCGGATGTTGATTGCCCAACAAAGTACCCGCCAAGGACACCGATTTATCGGCGCAATGCCCCGTGATTTTGATTAGAGACTGATAGCCTTCTGATTCCTCGGTCTGCGACTCAATTAGCGTTATGCCTTGGCGCTTGGCAATGTTCTCGACATTGACGCGGTTGACCGGCGTGGAAAGTTGTCCACCCAGCAAACCGACCATCGCCTCAGCAGAAATCGGCCGAATTTTTACTTCTGCGGCCTTGCCAAATACTGCCACTTCCAGCTTTTGAATAGGCTGATCGATCAGACCAACCAGCAATTTGCCAAGAATATTGGCCAAGTTCATAAATGGTTGAGCCTTAGTCAACTCTTCTGCGGATAACCTAGGCAGATTCAGCGCATTAACAGCTTCACCGGTTTGCAAATATTTAACCGCCTGACGGGCGATCTCGACACTGACAGCCACTTGCGCTTCCTTGGTCGAAGCGCCCAAATGTGGGGTAAATACCACATTGTCTAGTGTAAGCAGCGGCGAATCCTTGGGTGGCTCTTGTTCGTAAACATCCAATGCCGCCCCGGCTATCCGACCTTCTTTCAAGGCATCGTACAATGCCGATTCGTCAACCAAACCGCCGCGTGCGCAATTGATCAAGCGTGCAGATTTTTTCATCATCGCCAATTGCTCCCGGCCGATGATGTTTTTGGTTTTTTCCAGTAAAGGACAATGCAGGGTCAAATAGTCGGCTTGTTTAACCAGAGTCTCCAAATCAACCATTTCCGCGCCATATGCGGCAAAAACATCCGGCGCTACAAACGGATCATAAGCGATCACGCGCATGCCCAAACCGTTGCCGCGTTGAGCGACTATCCGGCCAATAGTACCAAAACCCAGCACTGCCAGGGTTTTATGAGCAATTTCAGCGCCCATCAACTTGGAGCGTTCCCATTTGCCTTCTCTAACCGATTGATTAGCAAACGGCAGGTTGCGGCTCAAGGAAAACATATGTGCAATTGCGAGTTCTGCCGTCGTGGTGGCATTAGCATCAGGCGTATTCATAACGATGACGCCCTGCTCGGTCGCGGCATTTAAGTCGACGTTATCGACCCCTATGCCGGCGCGCCCGACTACTTTCAGTCGTGTCGCGGCTTTTAACACCCTCGCCGTCACCTGAGTATCGCTGCGAATCAATAAAGCATCGTACTCCGGAATAATCTCGCATAACGCGTCTTCACTCAAGCCGGTTTGAATATGTATCTGTATGCCTTCCTGGGCATTCAAGAAATTAATGCCATCTTCCGCAAGCTTGTCTGAAATTAGTATCTTTTTCATCGCCATGACTGGATTATTGGATAAGGCAGGCATTCTAGCAGCTTTGCTATAATCGCCGTAATGCGCGTTCCCGACAAACTACCGAATCTATGCTTATGAGAATAAAAGCGGCACTTGGCGTCCTATCGGTGATCTGTTTACTTGGCGCAATAGCCTGGTGGCTGACTTACACTAAAAGCTTCGCTCCCAACGCCGTTTTTACAACATTGACAGGTGAACGACTGGCAATTTCGGAGCTAAAAGGCAAGCCCGTATTGATAACATTTTGGGCAACCGACTGCCCTAGCTGTATTGAGGAAATTCCGGATTTGATCGCATTGCATCAGCAAGGCCTGCAAATCATTGCGGTGACAATGCCTTACGACCCGCCTAGCCGCGTGCAAGCATTAGCCAAGGAAAGACAGCTTCCCTATGCAGTGGCTCTTGATATAGACAGGAGTCTTGTACACGCTTTTGGTGATGTGCAGTTGACCCCCACGATGTTTTTAATAGATAGGCAAGGCATTATCATCTTGCACAAAGTTGGAGCATTTGACATGGCATCTTTGCAAAAGCTGCTGCGACATTTATAAACAATTGAGCACTTTGATGTTAGCCGAAGACTCCGACTAATCTTGATATCTCACAAAGTAGATATCAGCGATTCCACCACCGCAAATTTAAATGCCTTTGAGGTAGTCATATTTCCGGCCGAAAAAAAGCCCTGCTAGTGTTAGCAGGGCTTTTGGGATAGGCGCTTGGCGATGACCTACTTTCACATGGCAACCTGCCACACTATCATCGGCGCTAAGCGGTTTCACTTCCGAGTTCGGGATGGGATCGGGTGGTTCACGCTTGCTATGTTCACCAAGCAAACTGGTTAGGCTGTTGTTGCAGCCGTCATGCGCAGGTTTTAAGCGTTTCGCTTTGACCTGCTTTCATGGAAATCTGTATTGAGTTTGTCGTTCTCTTGCGTGTTCAGCTACTGTTGTCTTTTGACTTTACCCAAACGCATTGGGTGTTATATGGTCAAGCCTCACGGGCAATTAGTACACGTTAGCTTCACACATTACTGCGCTTCCACACCGTGCCTATCAACGTCGTAGTCTCCGACGGCCCTTCAGGGGACTTAAAGTCCCAGTGAGATCTCATCTTGGGAGGGGCTTCCCGCTTAGATGCTTTCAGCGGTTATCCTGTCCGAACGTGGCTACCCGGCAATGCCATTGGCATGACAACCGGAACACCAGAGGTTCGTCCACTCCGGTCCTCTCGTACTAGGAGCAGCTTCCCTCAAATCTCAAACGCCCACGGCAGATAGGGACCGAACTGTCTCACGACGTTCTGAACCCAGCTCGCGTACCACTTTAAATGGCGAACAGCCATACCCTTGGGACCTGCTTCAGCCCCAGGATGTGATGAGCCGACATCGAGGTGCCAAACACCGCCGTCGATATGAACTCTTGGGCGGTATCAGCCTGTTATCCCCGGCGTACCTTTTATCCGTTGAGCGATGGCCCTTCCATACAGAACCACCGGATCACTAAGACCTACTTTCGTACCTGCTCGACTTGTCCGTCTCGCAGTCAAGCACCCTTATGCCTTTGCACTCATTGCCTGATTTCCGACCAGGCTGAGGGTACCTTCGTGCTCCTCCGTTACTCTTTAGGAGGAGACCGCCCCAGTCAAACTACCCACCAGACACTGTCCCTAACCCGGATAACGGGTCGAGGTTAGAACTCCAAACATACCAGGGTGGTATTTCAAGGTTGGCTCCACGAGAACTGGCGTTCCCGCTTCAAAGCCTCCCACCTATCCTACACAAGTAGGTTCAAAGTCCAGTGTCAAGCTATAGTAAAGGTGCACGGGGTCTTTCCGTCTAGCCGCGGGTACACTGCATCTTCACAGCGATTTCAATTTCACTGAGTCCCAGGTGGAGACAGTGTGGCCATCGTTACGCCATTCGTGCAGGTCGGAACTTACCCGACAAGGAATTTCGCTACCTTAGGACCGTTATAGTTACGGCCGCCGTTTACTGGGGCTTCGATCAAGAGCTTCTCCGAAGATAACCCCATCAATTAACCTTCCAGCACCGGGCAGGCGTCACACCCTATACGTCCACTTTCGTGTTTGCAGAGTGCTATGTTTTTGCTAAACAGTCGCAGCCACCGATTTTTTGCAACCCCCTTCCGCTCCAGTCGCGAGGACCTTCACGTAATGAGGGCATACCTTCTCCCGAAGTTACGGTATCATTTTGCCTAGTTCCTTCACCTGGGTTCTCTCAAGCGCCTTAGAATTTTCATCCCACCCACCTGTGTCGGTTTAGGGTACGGCCACTAGTAACCTGAAGCTTAGAGGTTTTTCCTGGAAGCAGGGCATCTATCACTTCGCTGTTCTTTCGAACCGCTCGTCATCACGTCTCGGCATAAAGCACCCCGGATTTGCCTAAGATGCATGCCTACCTGCTTAAACTGCCACTTCCAACCGACAGCTGATATAGCCTTCTCCGTCACCCCATCGCAGTTACTACTGGTACAGGAATATTAACCTGTTTTCCATCGACTACGCTTTTCAGCCTCGCCTTAGGTGCCGACTAACCCTGCGTCGATTAACGTTGCGCAGGAAACCTTGGGTTTTCGGCGAGGGGGTTTTTCACCCCCTTTATCGTTACTTATGTCAGCATTCGCACTTCCGATACCTCCAGCCCACTTCTCAATGAACCTTCGCAGGCGTACGGAACGCTCCTCTACCACTCACGCTTAACGCGTAAATCCGTAGCTTCGGTACTATGCTTAGCCCCGGTAAATCTTCCGCGCAGACCGACTCGACCAGTGAGCTATTACGCTTTCTTTAAAGGATGGCTGCTTCTAAGCCAACCTCCTGGCTGTCTGTGCCTTTCCACATCGTTTCCCACTGAGCATAGATTTGGGGACCTTAGCTGACGGTCTGGGCTGTTTCCCTTTTCACGACGGACCTTATCACCCGCCGTGTGTCTCCCGTGCTTGCACTTGCTGGTATTCGGAGTTTGCATCGGGTTGGTAAGTCGGGATGACCCCCTAGCCGAAACAGTGCTCTACCCCCAGCAGTGATACACGAGGCGCTACCTAAATAGCTTTCGAGGAGAACCAGCTATCTCCGAGCTTGATTAGCCTTTCACTCCGATCCACAGCTCATCCCCGTCTTTTTCAACAGACGTGGGTTCGGCCCTCCAGTTAGTATTACCCAACCTTCAGCCTGGCCATGGATAGATCGCCCGGTTTCGGGTCTACACCTTGCGACTAAACGCCCTATTAAGACTCGCTTTCGCTACGCCTCCCCTATTCGGTTAAGCTTGCCACAAAATGTAAGTCGCTGACCCATTATACAAAAGGTACGCAGTCACCCCACGAAGGGGCTCCCACTGCTTGTACGCATACGGTTTCAGGTTCTATTTCACTCCGCTCTCCGCGGTTCTTTTCGCCTTTCCCTCACGGTACTAGTTCACTATCGGTCAGTAAGGAGTATTTAGCCTTGGAGGATGGTCCCCCCATATTCAGTCAAAGTTTCACGTGCTCCGACCTACTCGATTTCACTAAAAAAAGGTTTTCGTGTACGGGGCTATCACCCTGTATCGCCGGACTTTCCAGACCGTTCCACTAACCTTATCCTAGCTTAAGGGCTAGTCCCCGTTCGCTCGCCACTACTTAGGGAATCTCGGTTGATTTCTTTTCCTCCGGGTACTTAGATGTTTCAGTTCTCCGGGTTCGCTTCAGTGAGCTATGTATTCACTCAAAGATGACGTGCTGATGCACGCCGGGTTTCCCCATTCGGACATCTCTGGATCACAGCCGGTTTGCAGGCTCCCCAAAGCTTTTCGCATGCTACAACGTCCTTCATCGCCTCTTACTGCCTAGGCATTCACCGTATGCGCTTATTCACTTGACCATATAACCCGAATACGTCTGTACTTTGGTTATACTGTCAGCTGACATTTTCGCTGATTTTTTCTGCTTGAGAACGACATGCTGTTTGCTTTCCGCCTTTCTCCTTCGAGAATGACTTTATTCAAACCGCAACTCGTTTTAGTTTTGATCATTGCTGATCATTACTATAGTTACAGATTTCCATATTGTTAAAGAGCTATCGGTACGAATACCAATGCTATAAAGTCTTTATCTCTTGATTACGATAAAACCTCATAGCGCTGATGTTCTAACATCGACTATCTACTGGTGACGTACTGGTTTACCCTCAGCGTTCAGCGTGATGGTGGAGCCAGGGAGGATCGAACTCCCGACCTCCTGCGTGCAAGGCAGGCGCTCTCCCAGCTGAGCTATGGCCCCTAAAACAGACTAAAGACCAAGACTCAAGCCGAAACCCAACTATGCACAACCCTACCTATTTCTAACCAGGAGTGTTGTCTGATCGTTTTCCGCCTTATTGCTTTCGCCTTTTATGCGTTGGTGGGTCTGGGAGGAGTTGAACCTCCGACCTCACCCTTATCAGGGGTGCGCTCTAACCAACTGAGCTACAGACCCAGGTGCGTCTTTCAATCGAAATAATTTGTTGTGAGTACGTGTAACGGTGTGCCGTCTTTGTAAGGAGGTGATCCAGCCCCAGGTTCCCCTAGGGCTACCTTGTTACGACTTCACCCCAGTCATGAATCACAAAGTGGTAAGCGCCCTCCCGAAGGTTAAACTACCTACTTCTTTTGCAACCCACTCCCATGGTGTGACGGGCGGTGTGTACAAGGCCCGGGAACGTATTCACCGCGGCATTCTGATCCGCGATTACTAGCGATTCCGACTTCACGCAGTCGAGTTGCAGACTGCGATCCGGACTGGGACCGGCTTTTTGGGATTCGCTTACTCTCGCGAGTTCGCAGCCCTCTGTACCGGCCATTGTAGCACGTGTGTAGCCCTACCCATAAGGGCCATGATGACTTGACGTCGTCCCCACCTTCCTCCGGTTTATCACCGGCAGTCTCCCTAGAGTTCCCGGCATGACCCGCTGGCAACTAAGGATAAGGGTTGCGCTCGTTACGGGACTTAACCCAACATTTCACAACACGAGCTGACGACAGCCATGCAGCACCTGTCTCAGAGTTCCCGAAGGCACTCCGCTATCTCTAACAGATTCTCTGGATGTCAAGGGTAGGTAAGGTTCTTCGCGTTGCATCGAATTAAACCACATGCTCCACCGCTTGTGCGGGCCCCCGTCAATTCATTTGAGTTTTAGCCTTGCGGCCGTACTCCCCAGGCGGTCAACTTAATACGTTAGCTCCACTACTAAGTTCTTTAAGAACCCAACAGTTAGTTGACATCGTTTACGGCGTGGACTACCAGGGTATCTAATCCTGTTTGCTACCCACGCTTTCGTACCTCAGCGTCAGTTTTAGTCCAGGGAGCCGCCTTCGCCACTGGTGTTCCTTCAGATCTCTACGCATTTCACCGCTACACCTGAAATTCCACTCCCCTCTACTAAACTCTAGTTGCCCAGTATCAAATGCAGTTCCCAGGTTAAGCCCAGGGCTTTCACATCTGACTTAAACAACCGCCTACGCACGCTTTACGCCCAGTAATTCCGATTAACGCTTGCACCCTCCGTATTACCGCGGCTGCTGGCACGGAGTTAGCCGGTGCTTCTTGTATAGGTAATGTCAGTCTACCGGGTATTAACCGGCAGGTATTCCTTCCTATTGAAAGTGCTTTACAACCCTCAGGCCTTCTTCACACACGCGGTATTGCTGGATCAGGCTTTCGCCCATTGTCCAATATTCCCCACTGCTGCCTCCCGTAGGAGTCTGGGCCGTGTCTCAGTCCCAGTGTGGCTGATCATCCTCTCAGACCAGCTATGGATCGTCGCCTTGGTAGGCCTTTACCCTACCAACTAGCTAATCCAACATAGGCTCATCTATTAGCGCCAGGTCCGAAGATCCCCAGCTTTCCCCCGTAGGGCGTATGCGGTATTAGCGTGAGTTTCCCCACGTTGTCCCCCACTAATAGGCAGATTCCTATGCATTACTCACCCGTCCGCCACTCGTCAGCGCCCGAAGGCCTGCTACCGTTCGACTTGCATGTGTTAAGCATACCGCCAGCGTTCAATCTGAGCCATGATCAAACTCTTCAGTTTAATTTTAACTTGTCTCTAAATAAGATTAGTGACCAATCTTGGCTCGACTACAGAACATCTTTTCTTGCGAATTGACGTGGTTTCTGTGTCGACTATTTTTAAACAGCACATAGTCGCTACACATACCCACACAAATTATTTCGATTTCGTTTGTTAAAGAGCCAGAGCATTTCGCCCTGTTGAGCCGACATATTCTACAGCGTTTTCAGTTCCTGTCAAATTTATTTTTAGATCATTTCAAAAAACCGAAACACTCAAAACAAACCCGCCACTCACAACCTTAAACCCGCCGAACCCAGCCGACTCCTTCACCGCCAAACCCAAAAAGCTAAAGCAGTGAAGAGCCGCGCATTTTAATCACCCAGCCACCCCGCGTCAAGTGATTATTTCTATCCGCGCAAACTTTCTTTTGCCTACCTGATAAACATGCTTGGCCGGCGCCGAAATTAAGGTTTTCGGGTCTTCCAGTTTTTCACCATCAATCTTTACCGCACCTTGTTTGATCAAACGTAATGCTTCAGACGTGCTTTCCACTAACCCAGCATTTTTCAACACATTAGCAATCGGCATGCCCTGCTCATCGACTTTAATTCGAACTTCCTCGATATCATCCGGCAAAGCCCCGCGCTGAAACCGAGCCTCAAAATTCTCAAGCGCCGTTTTTGCAGCCTGAAACCCATGAAACCTGGCAACAATCTCCTGAGCGAGCGAAACTTTGTAATTTCTTGGGTTTTCGCCATCCTCGCACGCAGTTCGCCAATTCTCTATTTCAGTCATTGGCTTAAAGCTCAATAACTTAAAGTAACGCCACATCAGCTCATCTGAGATCGACATGATCTTGCCAAACATGTCATCAGGAACGTCGGCTATACCTATGTAGTTGTTAAGCGATTTGGACATTTTCTGGACACCATCAAGCCCTTCCAAAATCGGCATAGTCAACACGACCTGAGGTTTTTGCCCATAACCTTCCTGCAATTGCCTACCCATCAACAGGTTAAACTTCTGATCCGTGCCACCCAGCTCGACATCCGCTTTCATGACCACCGAGTCATAGCCCTGTATTAATGGGTATAAGAATTCGTGAATCGCAATGGGCTGCCCCCCCTTGTAACGCTTACTGAAATCATCACGCTCCAGCATTCTCGCCACGGTATTTCTCGCTGCTAACTGGATTAATTCGGCACTCGTCATAGAGCCCATCCACGCCGAATTAAATTTCACCTCGGTTTTATCAGGATCAAGGATCTTAAACACCTGCGCCTGATAGGTTTTCGCGTTTTCCGCCACTTCCTCACGACTCAACGGCTTACGCGTGACGTTTTTGCCGGTCGGATCGCCTATCATTGCAGTAAAATCGCCGATCAAAAATTGCACGTTATGCCCGGCATCCTGAAATTGCTTCAGCTTATTAATGAGCACCGTGTGTCCCAGATGCAAATCGGGCGCAGTCGGGTCAAATCCAGCCTTAATCGTTAACGGCCGATTTTCCTCCAGCTTTTTGATCAAATCAGATTCCAGCAAAATTTCTTCAGCGCCATAACGCAACTGAGCCAAGGTTTCTTGCAACAATTTATTCTCCCGATAGCCTTTAGTTCTGGGCGCGCATTATAAGTGATGCAATTGTACGGTAGGATAAAAAATGGCCTTTTGTTGGCCTTATGCACCAAAATTGCCTACAATGAAACGCTCGACAAACAATGAAGTGTGATTACTGTGAAGAACAGAATACTCAAGTCGGTGCTTTTAGGCACCTGCACCGTTGTTGCCGCAAGCGCAAGTTACGGATTGATACCGCATAAAGGTTTTGAAGACGCAAAGACCTTGGAGCAAGACAGACTGATCTCATCCAAGATCAACCAGTACACCAAATACGTTGCACCAACCGAAGTACAACATCTGGACATCACTGAAGAACTGGAACATACCGTTAAATCAGGTGAAAACCTTTCCAGCATTTTCTCAGCCTTAAATCTTAGCCGAGAAGATTTGCACAAAATTATCCACGCCAACGCCACCGGCAAGCAGTTTGCCGACGTCGAACCCGGCCAGGACGTTGTTGCCACCCTGAATGCGTCGGGCGAATTGGAACAGCTAACTTACAGTAAAAACCCTTTCGAAACATTGATTGCCACCCGGCATGACGACGAATTCGATGTGGCGTTGTTAAGCAAAAAAGTCGATTATCAAATAGCCAATAGTAAAGGCACGATTGACTCTTCGCTATTCGAAGACGGCAAGGAAGCAGGCCTACCGGAAAAACTAATCCTGAAACTAGCCGACATTTTTGCCTGGGACATCGATTTTGCGCTGAATTTAAGAGACGGCGACCAATTTACCGTTGTCTATGAAAAGCTCTTTGTGGATGGCAAAGAGTTCGATACTGGCGAAATCCTGTCGGTTGAATTCGTCAACCAGGGCAAAACTTATACCGCCGTGCGCTTTGAAGATAATCAAGGCAATACAGGCTACTACACGCCGGAAGGCAACGGCTTACGCAAAGCCTTCCTGCAAACCCCGATGGACTTCGCCAAAATCAGCTCGCATTTCGATTTGCACCGCAAGCATCCGATCCTGAACACCATCCGCGCGCATAAAGGCGTCGATTATTCCGCAGCCATCGGCACTCCGGTTAAAACCACCGGCGACGGTAAAATCGTCTTCCGCGGTGTGAAAAACGGCTATGGCAATGTAGTGGAGATCGAGCATGGCCAAAAATATTCAACCTTGTACGCCCACTTGTCCGGCTTCAAATCCGGTCAGAAACTCGGCAACACCATTAAACAAGGCGATGTAATTGGTTACGTCGGCAAAACCGGCTTGGCCACCGGCCCGCATCTACATTATGAATTCCGCATTGGCGGCGAGCACGTCAATCCGGTTACCGCGAAAATACCGCGCTCCATGCCTATGGATAACGCTTTACTGGCAAAATTCAAAGCACAAACCCAGCCATT
Organism: Methylomonas sp. 2F7; assembly: GCF_057126975.1. Taxonomy (NCBI): domain Bacteria; kingdom Pseudomonadati; phylum Pseudomonadota; class Gammaproteobacteria; order Methylococcales; family Methylococcaceae; genus Methylomonas; species Methylomonas sp. 2F7. The sequence continues at coordinate 569,549 of NZ_CP195203.1, read as the reverse complement.
TTTAGCGCAATTGAAACAAGCCAAAGGCGACGCGTTGGTTGCTCAAAACTAATACAGTGTCCGAGCTTTATATAGGCTTAATGTCAGGGACCAGCGTTGATGGTATCGATGCTGGTCTTGTCGATTTTAGCGACGGCAAAACACAACTTGTCGCATTCCATTACCAACCATTCTCCGTCGAACTCCGACAAAAAGTTCAAAATCTAAGCCAAGCGGGCCAGCCTATTCTGCTAACAGATTACGGCTCTCTCGATAGCCAGATCGGTCGATTATTCGGCGAAGCAGCACAGAAGTTACTTGATAATGCCAACATTCCGGCAAGTTCGATCAAGGGTATCGGCAGTCACGGGCAAACCGTTTATCACGCACCCGAGACTGCCTATGGCTTTTCTCTGCAAATCGGCGATCCGAATCGCATTGCCGAAATCACCGGCATCACCACCGTCGCCGATTTTCGCCGCCGCGACATTGCCGTTGGCGGCCAAGGTGCCCCGTTGGTTCCAGCGTTTCATCAAGCAGTTTTTAGCGATGTAAAGCAAGCCAGGGTAGTCATCAATATTGGCGGCATCGCCAACATAACAGTGTTAAACGATAATCCGGTCATCGGCTTTGATACCGGCCCCGGCAATGGCTTAATGGACTGGTGGTGTCAGAAACATTGCAACCAGCCTTATGACCGCAATGGCGATTGGGCAGCCAAGGGCAAACCCTATCCCGCCCTGCTCGCTGCTTTAAAAGACGACGACTATTTTCGGCTAGCGCCGCCGAAAAGTACTGGCAAGGAATATTTTTCGCCTGCCTGGTTGCAACAAAAGCTCAGCTTATTTCCAGACCATGAGCCTGAAGATATTCAAGCCACACTCTGTCAATTCAGCGCCGATACTATCGCCGACGCCATTCGCCAATATGCGCCAAATACCTTGCAAACTTTGGTTTGTGGTGGCGGCACGCATAACAGCCAATTGATGACCCTGTTACGAAAACTCCTCGATATGCCGGTGATTTCAACAGCTGAAAGGGGAATCGATCCCGATCATGTCGAAGCAATTGCGTTTGCCTGGCTGGCACGCCAAACCCTTAACAATTTGCCGGGAAACTTATGTAGCGTCACGGGCGCAGGCGCGCCCGTGATTTTAGGTGGGATTTATCCGGGTAGAAACGGTTTACGCTGAGAAAGACGAGCCGCAACCACAGGTCGTCGTGGCGTTAGGATTGCGAATCACGAATTGCGCACCAGACAGGTCTTCCTTGTAATCGATTTCGGCACCGCTAAGGTACTGAATACTCATTGAATCAATCAGCACTGTCACGCCATCTTTGACAATTTGGGTATCGTCTTCATTAACATCTTCGTCAAAAGTAAAACCGTACTGAAATCCCGAACAGCCGCCGCCACTGATATAGACTCTGAGCTTAAGATTATCGTTACCCTCTTCCTGAATTAAACCCGCAACTTTATGAGCGGCGCTGTCGGTAAACACAATAGGATCGGACATATAAAACTCTATAAGCAATTGAAAGATTGAATGATTATGACTATACCCAGTAATTCAGTCAAGAATTATCAACTATATTTTCCAGACCTGCGATTAAAGCCCCAGCGAAGCAACCACCGCGCTAATATTTACGCTAAATTTAGCTGGAACTCTATTAACAAACTCCATAGCTTCGCCTAAAACCAGAAAGTGTCGACAGACTTAAAATCGTTCGACAAGGAGGCATACCATGCTTATCACCTTCCTCAGACACGCTACCGCGGAAGATGGCGGCTTATCGATACCCGACGCGGATAGAGCCTTAATCGACAAAGGCGAAAAGCAGGTGAAACGCTTGGCGGCATTTTGTTTAGCCAACGGCTTGATTCCGGGATCGATTTATTGCAGCCCGCTGCTACGCGCCCAACAGACCGCAAGGATACTCAACCAACGTCTGCCTGACAGTCCTGCACCCCAGACCGTTGAGTGGCTGGGCATCGATACTTCTGCACCAACCATACTCAGAGAACTGGCCAAACTGGCCGAGCAAGGTCTGGACGACATTTGGCTGGTCGGTCACGAACCGGACTTCTCGGTTACCATTTCCGGTTTGTTAGGCACCGCCGCCGACAGCATTGTCATCAAAAAAGCCTCCCTAACCCGCCTAGATGCGGATTTATCGGATCAAGCGTCCGCTAAATTGCTGTGGAGCATCCCCTGCTCATTGATGCGCTAAGGACCAGTCCAACCAAATTTCAAGCCAATTGTTCGCCCAGTTCCTTCAGTGCTGCCATGGTATAGGCATCGCTAACCGACTCCGCAATCCGGGCATGCAGTTTCTCCACATAGCGTGTTGATGCCAAGCCAGCCTGAACCAAGCCAAAATCCTGAACAATGCTATCGATTTGCCGCCAGTCGTCGCCAGTTAATATGGCCTTTTCCGAAGCGGAAGCCATCCTGGCCCAGCCATCAATGTCCCCGGCAAATTTTCTGTAAATAGCAACTTTTTCCAGACCAATCATTACTCATCTGAGACGGCGCAAATCTGTCTAAGCGAAGATCTCTTCGTCCAGCAGATAACAGCCAGGATCCTCGGCCCAAAAATCGCCGGTCATTTGCTGCGCACGAACACGCGTATTGCCGTTGCAAATATTTTGATAATGACAATCGCCACAGCGACCTTTCAGCGGCCTGGGCGAAGCTTTCAATCCGGCCATGAGCGGATCGCTGATGTCCGGCCAGATTTCAGAGAAAGGCCGTTTGCGGACATTGCCCAAACCGTAATGCCACCAGAACGTGTCCGGGTGGACGTTACCGAGATTGTCGATATTGGCGACATTCACGCCAGAAGCATTGCCGCCCCATTGCTGCAATTTTGCCTGGATATGCTCCGCTTGCTCGGGGAAACGGCGCTTAACCCAGTGCAGAAAATACACCGCATCCGCGTCGTTGTTGCCGGTCACCACTTCGCGATGCCAGCCTTGCTGCTCCCAGCCCAAAGATTTCTCGAACAAGCTGTCCATTACCTTGCGGGTCAACTGAAACTCGGCGTCGTCCTTACGGTTCTTGTTGCCGCGACCGCCATAGTTCAAATGCGACAGATAGAATTTGTCGATGTCTTCGTCGTCCATCAATTGCAACAGACCTTCAAAGTCGTGGGCGTTGTCTTGGGTCAGCGTAAACCTGACCCCGGCTTTGATGTTGTGTTCGCGGCATAAACGAATACCGGCCAGCGACGCTTCGAACGAACCTTGCTTCTGACGGAATGAGTCATGAGTCTGACCAATGCCATCCAGGCTGACGCCGATGTATTGGTAGTCAATCGCGGCGATTTGCTCAATGTTACTTTCGTTAATCAGCGTGCCGTTGCTAGACAGAGCCACATAAAACCCCTTATCCCGGGCGCGCTGCGAGATGGCAAAAATATCCGGATGCAGCAACGGCTCGCCGCCGGACAAAATCAACACTGGCACTTTGAAGGCTTTCAGGTCATCCATCACCGTGTAGATTTCCGGCGTGCTGAGTTCGCCGGGAAAATTAATGTCGGCAGAGGTGGTGTAGCAATGTTTGCAGGTTAAATTGCAGCGGCGGATCAAATTCCAGATCACCACCGGCCCGGACGGTTTGCGCGGTGCGGCCAGCGGCGTCGGGTGCAGCAATTCGCGCATGTATTGGCTAAGTCTGAACATGCCCTATCCCCCGATTCGCAAACCGGTTTTTTTAAGAATTTTGGTGCTGTACAGCACCTCGTGACTACGCGCCTGTTCGCCTAATAATTCGGCGATGATTGCGGTTTGCCGTTCGGCATCCTGCTCGGTCTTACCATGCACCATGGCGAACAAATTGTACGGCCAGTCCGGCAAATGACGGGGACGCTGATAGCAATGACTAACAAACGACAGCATGGCTACCTTTTGTCCCAGTTCGTCGACATGGCTATCCTCAACATCCCACACCGTCATTCCGTTGTAGCGGTAACCTAATTTGTAATGGTTGGGCACCGCAGCAATACGGCGAATGGTCCCGGTCTGCTGCATTTCAGCCAGATGTAACATGATCACTTGTGCAGACAAACCCAGTTGCTCGGCAACCGCTTGATACGGCTCACTGACTAAGGGCAAACCGGCCTGGGTGGCCTGGATAATTTTTCTGTCTATTTCGTCGATGGGCATCAGGCTTCCAATTGCAGACCAACGTAGTATTCGCTGATCTTCGGCATGTTGTAAACGGCCAATCCGGTCCGCCGCTCAATTTCGGCAATCACACATTGCACCTGTTCCGGCTTTTCGGTGGCCAGTACAAACCACATGTTCAATAAATGATTGCGGGCATAGTTATGCGCCACTTCGGGGAAGGCGTTGACGATTTCGGTGACTTCGTCGAAGCGCTCATCCGGTACTTTCAGCGCCGCCAAAGTCAGAGCCCCACCCATTTGTTCGGCATGATACATAGGCCCAAAACGCGACAATATTCCGTCGGCCAACATGGCTTGCAATCTTGACAGCAATTCGGCTTCCGGCAGGCCCAATTCCGCGGCAACCCGTTGGTAGGGCGATACGCAGATAGGGAAACCTTGCTGCAAGCGGTTGACGATGGCTTTGTCTGTGGCGTCCATGTTTAGGCGAAGTGCACGCCGAAAGACAGTTTGTTTTTAATCTCCTCACCCCTGCCCTCTCCAGCAAAAACGGGGGTTGGCCCATCGCCTTTTGTCATCTGGCGAGCATATAAAGCGCCCCGCTGTTTAAAGCAACGCCGGCTAAACAACACTTCAAAAGAATAATCGCTTAAATTGCAGTCATGCCGCAGTTCTGCCCATTGCTCAAGCACCACCTCCCGGCTCTTACCATGGATCATGCAATACAAGTTATAGGGCCAGACGTCACCCTGGCGCGGGCGTTGGTAACACAGATTGACGCAAGCCTGCTGGCTGATCAACGCGCCGACCCGAGCTACCCGCTCGTCCGGCACATCCATCACGATCATCGCATTGGCCCGGTAACCCAACTGGCGATGCTTGACCACCACGCCCCAACGCTTGATCAAACCTTGAGTCTTTAAGCGCGCCAAACGCTCAATCACTTCCTGTTCGGTAATCGCCAATTGCTCCGCTATCGCCGCATACGGCCTAGCTGCAATCGGCAATCCGGCTTGCACGGCGGCAATCAGTTGATAATCAATGGCGTCAATCATGCAGATTAAGCTCAAATCCCAGGTTGATGAAATAGTCGGCCAACATCGGTAGCAACATCGCGGGATAGCCGGTTTGAGTCTCGATGTCCGCAATAACAGCTTTAAGATGGGTTTCGCTATCGGCAATCAACACAAACCACAAATTGAAGCGATTTTCGCGCTCATAGTTGTGATTGACTTCCGGATAAGCACTCACCAATTCCGCAACTCTCGCCAAATCAAATTCCGGCACCGCCATCGCCACCAGCGCGCTGTTGCCAATGCTATTGGGCGCGATCACCGGGCCGATGCGGCTGATCATCTGCTGCTCCGATAAGGTTTGAAACGCATTCAGCACCTCGTCTTCGCTAACCCCAAGCTGGTCGGCGATGTCGCGATAGGGGGTGGGGCTCAACGGAAAATCCTGCTGATAGTCGTTGAGCAGACGTTTATGCAAGGGCGCCAGCATGTTACCAACCTATTCGGTTCGCTCGATCAGTGAAGAAAATCCCGCTAGGCTTTTGCGCCGACAAACGGGCCGTCTCTTGAAACGTCTCGGTGTCGTAAACCATTACTCGGTCTTCGTCGCGCACCGCCAGCCACACCGACTCGCCGCGCGGGCTGAATTCCATGTGCAGCACGGCCTTACCGGGTTGCAGGGTTTTGACGATGTTAAAGTCTTTCAAGTCGACCACTTGCACAGTCTGATTGTCCGGGAAGGCGAAATTTACCCAGACCTGCCGTCCGTCAGGGCGCGAGGTAACGAACACCGGTTGACCGGCCACTGGGATGCGTTTCACCAACTCCCACTCTCGGGTATCGATCACCAAGACTTCATGCAAGCCCACCGCCGGCACCAACAGCCAATCGCCAGCCACGGTCCAGCCTTCCAGATGCGGCATTTTGTAGACCGGCATTTGCTCGTCGTCCTTGCCGTAATCTTCCAATATGTGTTCGACACCCTTTTCCGGCTGCCACAAATCCAGCAAGGCCAAGCCTTTCTCACCGAATAAACCAGCGGCATAGAAATGACCGTCCGGTGTCAGCAAGGCATCATATGGTTGTTTGCCGATGTCTTTAAATTTTTTCACAATGGGTTGACGCGGATTCTTGGCATCGATCAACCAAATTTCATTGCCTTCGAACAGGCTGCAAACGAAGCGCTGGCCCGGTGCATCAACAAGACCGACTACTTTGGATAACTTGTTGTCTTCGCCGTAAACGGCGGGGATTTCGGCCAGTTGTTCCAGCGTCACGGCGTCGAACAGCTTCACCCCGCCGGGCGTGTAATTGGAAACAGCAATAACTTTGCCATCCTGAGAAATCGCCCCGCCGATGCTGTTGCCAGCCTGGATGATGCGTTTATCGATTTTATCTTGGAGTAAATCGATCTTGGTCAAACCGCCATCGCGACCGAAAACATAGGCGTAGCGCTGATCGCGGGAGAACACCACCGACGCATGAGACAAATCACCCAAGCCTTCGATGCGGCCCATCGACGCGGGCTTCGTGGTGTTGACGATCTGTATGCTGCCGGTTTCGCGTTCGATCACTACGCCGATATCGCCGGTGCCGCGCAGATCGCCACTGGCTTGGCAAACCCAAAATAACGCAACAGCAATGGTAACTTTACGAATTATTTGCTTCATATCGACGCCAAGGAAAATTTTTAGTGCCCACACCATTGGTCTTCGCAGGGCCTCCCGTCATTGTCACCATCCGTCACGCTGCCAGGACAATTATTCAAATAAAACATTGCTTCTTCACATGAAGTCATTTGCGTGCATCGCGTTTTGCCTTCACATGTAAATTTCGTAGAGACTTGTATTTCAGGCTGTTCTAACGCCTGATAGCTGACCTCCGCGACCGGAGGCGACCAAGAAATAGTACTTTCACGACTTTTAAATTTATTCACCGCAAATCCAACGACAAGCACGGCAATAACAACAGAACTAAATACTGATCGATAGTTGCTGTTTTTATACTTATACGCACGAGCCTTATAAGCTTGAGGTTTAATTGCATTTTTTCGCGGCGCTACTGAGGCTGACTTCACGAGCTTCCGCTCCGAGAATACGCTTTTCATCCCTTCGATAGTAACGCCGACGGCTCTTTTTTGGCCTGTCAGGTCGGTGATTACATCGAAATAAACTATGTCGCTTTCAACCGGCCTTCGGATTGCACCTTTCAACGAAGATATATGAAAAAATACATCCTCACTGCCATCGTCGGGGGTAATAAAACCATACCCTTTATCGTCTATCCAACGTTTTAAAATACCTTTTTGCACGCTAATCGAATCTAAGGTTGCCGTAAGCGTTGAATCAACCAGTTTGTTTCATCAACGTTCAGAAAATTCTTCCAAGGCGGCATAGCCGTGCCTGCTCGACCGTTCTGAATCGCATCCGCCAAGAGCACGTCGCTTTTGTCGGCCAATGCTTCCGGCATCAACGATGGCCCCAAGCCGCCTTTCGGCGGCAGGCCATGGCAGGAGCCACAATCATGCTTAAGCATATTCAACAACTCCTGCTGCCTTTGCGGATTAGGTTGGTCCGCAAAGGCGCAGGATGACAGCAAGCCGAGCAACAGCCAGCAATAGCGCATTGCTTAGGGTTTAACACTGCCGTAATACGCGGCGATGTCGTTAATTTCCGCATCGGTCAAGGAACCGGCAATGGCGTTCATGATGTCGGATTTCCGGGTCTTGTCGCGATACTGCTTGATCGCGGTTTTCAAATACTCGGGATCGCGGCCGCCCAAGGGGGGGAACGGTGCATCGGCGCTGGGCATCCGGATACCGTGGCATTGCGCACACACCGCGCCTGCCTTGGCTTGACCGACATACAGACTAGTCGCCTGAACGCTACCGGCGGCGCACAATCCCGCCAACAGCGTCACGATAAAATGAGTCATCTTCATTTTGATTGCTCCATTTCGTCAGGCGACAAGCCGCGCGTCATGTATTTAACCCGGCCGCGGGAAAAAATGCCCGCCGGGCTTTCCATTGGCACGGTAGCGACTTTTTGCAAGGTGTTGGAGTCGTAAACCACCACTTCGTCACCGTTATAGCCGGCGCTGATATACAAGAATTTGCCGTCGGCACTATATTCCGGGAAGTAGGCGTGACCACCAACATCCAGGGTTTTAACCACTTCCAAGGTTTTTTTATCGATCAATTGCACGGTGCGGGCGCGTCTGTCTTTACTGATGATGTCCACTGCGACATAAGGCGCGTTGGCATGTGCAGCCGGTGATTCGGTGCCGCCGGAAACCGGTACTTGTTTGACGACTTCCATTTTGTCCAAATCCCAAACGCTGACCACGGTTTTGTCGCAATCGCCGAAATTGGTACCAAAGCCCAAGGTCCGACCATCGACTTTAACTGCCGAACCGCCGCCCACATGCGGCACACAACCCGCTTCCAGCTTTTTGATAATCTCGCGTTTTTCCAGATCGATGGCCGCCACGATGCTGTCGTCGTAAGAGGCAATCATCAATTTTTTGCCACCGTGCGTTAGGAAAGCATCATGTAAATGCCGGCCGACATTCTCGATCCGGGTAACAGGGAAACCTTCTTTGTTCAAATCTATGACCCAAACCTGGCCGGCATTTTCCAGCGCAATCGCGAAAATATCCGCATACGGGGTGCCGATGATCATGCCGGAGTCGGATGACACGTGTTTGCCGTCCGGGTCGATGCCTTCCAACTCAAAAGTTTTTAAAGGTTCCAGCGTATCGGCATTTAGAATCACGGCGTTATGCGGTACGAAAGAACCGGCCATGATGTATTTACCATCGCGCGATACGCCCATACCTGGGCCGTTCCAGCCGGTTTTGATACTGCGCACCGCTTGCATGGAATACAAATCGACTTTAAAAATCTCGGCAGTATCGGTTTTTACATAGGCCCAGCGCGGATTGGCAGGGTTGAAATCGATAATATGCGCAGCGGTGCCGGTGGGCACTTCGCCGACTTTTTGATGGGTGGAACTGTTAATGAAGATCGCTTTGGAGCCTTCGCCACGGCCGTATTTACCGCGCGCCGCGACGCCGATCAGGTTTTCGAATTTATCGTCGATTTGGAAAGTCGGCTTGGCCGGCAGCGTGCTTTCGTCTTTGACATAGACTTTCAGCGACTTTTTCATATCGTCGATAGTCCAGGCCGGATTGGGTTGTTTTGGCGTTTCTTGGAGATGTTTGATCACGCCGCGAATTTGGTCGTCATCAAGCCTGCCGTAGAACGGAGGCATCAAAGTGTCGAAGCTGCCGGCCATTACGATGGTACGTAATGCGGTGGGGCTGCGGCCTTTCAAGGTAGCCGAGTTCAGCGCCGGCGCCAAATAACCGCCGTGATCGGAACCATGACAGCTGGCGCAATTGTCTTGGTAGAGCTTGTGGAAATCGTCGGATTTTGCCATCGCCACTCCAGACGACAACAGCATGGCGATAGCACTCGCCAGTAGGGATTTATTCAGCATTTTTATAGTATTTTTCATTTAAAATTCCTGCCACCCGCAAGTTAAAAAAAAGAGCCAACTTGGTGCATTAAACCATAAAAGACCAGGACGAACAGCCGCCCGATTTAGCATGGTAAAATAACAGCTTGTTGACTCCAGGCCGATGTTATAAAGTAAAGTTTCGATTCGCTATCAATTTACTCCCTGAACCATCGCCTTGTCAACCTTGTGGATCATGATGAGAATGCAATTTATGCAACAAACTGATATTTACGAACTTATTGAGTGCATGACCACCTTGATCCGTTCCGAGGAACGGAAAAAATGTACGGAACTGGGCTTGCAGCCAGTACACTTTCAAGTGCTCAATTACCTCTCGCGCTGCAACAAATACAGCAATACGCCTGCTGCTGTCGCCAATTATTTAGGTATGACGCGCGGCACGGTATCGCAATCGCTAATTATTCTGGAAAAGAAAGGTTATATCGGCAAAACGCCGGATGCCAACGACAAGCGCGTAGTGCATTTGCAATTGCTGCCGGATGGCGCTGCGATACTTAAGCAAGCCCGGCCTTCGGATTTATTCCACAGCGCCACTTCTATCTTGCAAAGCAGCGATTCGCCGCCGTCAGACGCCAATGTTTTCCAACAAGCCTTGACCGCCCTGCAAAAAGCCAACCACTCGCAGTCGTTTGGCGTGTGCAAAACCTGCCGCAACTTCAGCGAAAAAGACGGCGGTTTTTTCTGCCAGCTTACCCAGGAGAAGCTCAGCACAGGCGATAGCGAACAAATTTGCCAGGAACACAACCCTGTCTAACTATCCGACCAATGCACAGATAGGCATTAAACAAATCCCGGCCGGGCTTATACTGCGGGATTTACCGGGTCGATTGGGGAGCTAATATGTCTATACCTCGCATCGCTTTGACGCCCGGCGAGCCTGCCGGCATCGGCCCGGACTTGTGCATACAGCTGGCGCAGCAGGAACAAGCTTGCCAACTCGTTGCCATTGCCGATCCGGAATTATTACAGCAACGGGCAGAACAAATTGGCTTGCCGCTGGCAATTCAACTTTTCGACATCGATCAAACTGCCAACAAACAGCAAGCCGGCACCATATCCGTGCTGCCCATCAGCTTGAGCGAGCCAGCCGTTTGCGGACGGCTCAATTCCGCCAATAGCCGATACGTTCTGGAAACCATCCGCCAAGCCACCTTGGGCTGCATGAGCGGCGCATTCGCGGCGATAGTTACCGGCCCGGTTCACAAAGGCGTGATTAACGACGCGGGCATTCCCTTTAGCGGCCACACCGAATTTATCGCCGAATTGACTGGCGGTACGCCAGTCATGATGCTGGCCACACCCGGCCTACGCGTCGCTTTGGCGACGACCCATTTACCATTGTCAGCGGTTAGCGCGGCAATCACCTCGGATTCGCTGGCAACAGTAATCCGCCTGTTGGACCGCGACCTACGACAACGCTTTGCGATAGACAAACCCAAAATTCTGGTCTGCGGCCTCAATCCGCACGCCGGCGAGAGCGGCCATCTGGGCCGCGAGGAAATCGACACCATCGAGCCGACTTTGGAACGCTTGCGCGGTGAAGGCATCAACCTTTACGGCCCGTTACCCGCCGACACATTATTTACCCCAAAATACCTGGAAACCGCCGACGCCGTATTGGCGATGTATCACGATCAAGGCCTGCCGGTACTAAAATACAAAGGCTTCGGCCAAGCCGTGAATATCACCCTCGGCTTACCCATCGTCCGCACCTCGGTCGACCACGGCACCGCCCTGGAACTGGCCGGCACCGGCAAAGCCAACCTAGGCAGTTTGCAGTTTGCGTTGCAGACTGCGCTGGATATGATTCCCCACTTATAAAACTAAAAATGACCCACACCGCCCGCAAACGCTTCGGCCAGAACTTTCTGCACGATCACAGCATTATTTACAACATTCTAGCCAGCGCCCATCCGGTAGCAGGCGAACATTGGGTGGAAATCGGCCCCGGTCTTGGCGCCTTGACCCAGCCTTTGCTTGAATCCGGCGCTAAACTCGATGTCGTTGAGTTAGACCGAGATTTGGTCAGCCGTTTGCAAAAGCAGTTTGCCGGCCACAGCAACTTAACCGTGCACAGCGCCGATGCATTGAAGTTCGATTTTGCCGCGCTGGCACAAGCCGGCGAGAAACTGCGCATTATCGGTAATCTACCTTACAACATTTCCACGCCGCTGATGTTTCATCTATTGGAAACCACAGATTGCGTGGAAGACATGCTGTTCATGCTACAAAAAGAAGTGGTGGAGCGGATTTGCGCCGAGCCGGGCAGTAAGAAATACGGTCGGTTGAGCGTGATGATGCAATATTACTGCGAAACCGAATTGCTGTTCGACGTGCCGCCGGAAAGCTTCGATCCGATTCCGCAAGTCATGTCGGCCATTGTCCGGCTAACCCCGCATGCGCAGCCACCGGTCGATATTCCTGATCTAAAAAGCTTTAGCCAATTGGTGACTCACGCTTTTTCGCAGCGCCGTAAGACGATCCGCAATTCACTGAAAAACTTCATCTCAGAGCAGCAGATCATCGAGCTTGGAATCGACGCCAATCTGCGCGCGGAATCAATCAGCCTGGCAGAGTTCGCACTGCTCAGCACTCACAGCCAAGCAAACATCGCCAGCTAGATTCGCAACTTCCTACGCCCTCGACTAGACAAGATTTGACGGCATTCACAGGGCAAGTGCGATAAAATGCCGGATTTTTCCGCCAGGCTCACGAACTGATGCGCTTGAGCCGGCTCTCTTTATATATAAAAGGCACCAAGCCTGATTCATACACTGGAGTGATTGATATGCGCATTATCCTGTTAGGCAGCCCCGGTTCGGGCAAAGGCACCCAAGCCCAGTTCATCACGGAAAAATTTGCGATTCCGCAAATTTCCACCGGCGACATGCTGCGCGCGGCTGTCCGCGCAGGCACCCCACTGGGAATCGAAGCCAAAAAAGTCATGGATGCCGGCGGACTGGTATCCGACGAGATTATTCTGGGGCTGATTAAAGAGCGTATCGCCCAGGATGATTGCACCAACGGCTTTTTGCTGGATGGTTTTCCGCGCACCATCGCTCAGGCTGAAGGCTTGGCAAAAATGGGCGTGGAATTGGATCATGTGATCGAAATTGCCGTGGACGACGAGGAAATCATCAAGCGCATGAGCGGCAGGCGCGTTCACATGGCGTCCGGTCGGACTTATCACGTGGTTTTCAATCCACCCAAACAGGAAGGCTTGGACGATGCTACCGGCGAAGCGTTGATTCAGCGCGACGATGACAAGGAAGAAACCGTACGCAAGCGCTTGAGCGTGTATCACGAACAAACCAAACCGTTGGTCGGCTTTTATTCCGCGCCTGGCCAAAACGCTAAATTCGCTTCGATTGCCGGCGTCGGCTCGGTCAGCGACATCACCTCCAAATTGCTCGCCATCTTGGGCTGAGCAGTATTGTTAACTTCTTTATCGGAAACTGAGATGGCTGGTAAAACCTTATACGACAAACTCTGGGACGACCACGTCGTTCATACTGAAGACGACGGCTCCTGCCTGATCTATATCGACAGACAATTGCTGCACGAAGTGACTTCGCCGCAGGCTTTCGACGGCTTGCGCCTGTCCGGCCGCCAACCCTGGCGCATCGCCAGAAACCTGGCGGTCGCCGACCACAATGTGCCGACCACTGACCGCGCCAAAGGCATCGCCGATCCAGTCTCAAGATTGCAAGTCGAGACTTTGGAAAACAATTGCAAAGAGTACGGCATTACCGAATTTGATATGAGCGATATTCGCCAAGGTATCGTGCATGTGATCGGCCCGGAACAAGGTGCCACTCTGCCTGGCATGACCATCGTCTGTGGCGATTCGCATACTTCCACCCACGGCGCTTCGGCGGCTTTGGCGTTTGGTATCGGTACCTCGGAAGTCGAGCATGCGTTGGCCACCCAGTGCCTGGTACAGAAAAAAGCTAAAAACATGTTGATCAAGGTCAACGGCAAAACGGGCCTAGGCGTCACCGCCAAAGACATCGTGTTGGCGATCATCGGCCAAATCGGCACCGCCGGCGGCAATGGCTACACCATCGAATTCGGCGGCGACGCGATTTGGTCTTTGTCGATGGAAGGCCGGATGACGGTCTGCAATATGGCCATCGAAGCGGGCGCCCGCGCCGGTTTGATTGCGGTCGATGACATTACCATCGATTACTATCAAGGCCGCCCCTATGCCCCCAAAGGCGATGATTGGAATATGGCTGTGCGTTACTGGCAAAACCTGCGCTCCGACAGCTATAGCGGCGATTTGTTCGACAAAGTCATCGACATCAATGCCGCAGCGATTAAACCGCAAGTCAGCTGGGGTACTTCGCCGGAAATGGTCGTAGCCGTCGATGCCAATGTGCCTGATCCGGCACAAGAAACCGATCCGGTTAAACGCCAAAGCATCGAACGCGCTTTGCAATACATGGGTTTGCAAGCCGGTCAGAAAATTACCGACATCAAGCTGGACAAAGTTTTTATCGGTTCCTGCACCAATTCGCGCATCGAAGACTTGCGTGCCGCTGCGGCAGTCATCAAAGGCCGGAAAAAAGCGGCTTCCGTGAAACAGGTACTAATTGTGCCAGGCTCAGGCTTGATCAAGCAACAAGCCGAAGCTGAAGGACTGGACAAAATCTTCACCGCAGCCGATTTCGAATGGCGCGATCCCGGTTGCTCGATGTGCCTGGCGATGAACGCCGACCGTCTGGAAGCCGGTGAGCATTGCGCGTCGACCTCGAATCGTAACTTTGAAGGTCGGCAAGGCTACGGTGGCCGCACCCATTTGGTCAGCCCAGCCATGGCTGCGGCGGCGGCGATTGCCGGCCACTTTGTCAACATTGCCGAGGAAGCATAAAAATGAAGGCTTTTACTACTTTGACAGCACTCGTTGCCCCCTTGGACAGAGCCAATATCGATACCGATGCGATCATCCCCAAGCAGTTTTTAAAGTCCATCCGTCGCGCCGGTTTCGGCCCGTATCTGTTTGACGAATGGCGTTATCTGGATAGAGGCGAGCCGGAAATGGATTGCACCAACCGGCCGTTGAACAAAGACTTCGTGCTGAACCAGGCAAAATATCAAGGCGCGCAAATCCTACTGACCCGGGAAAACTTCGGTTGCGGCTCTTCGCGCGAGCATGCGCCTTGGGCTCTGGAAGATTACGGTTTCCGGGCCATTATCGCGCCGAGTTTTGCCGATATTTTCTTTAACAACTGCTTCAAGAACGGCATCTTGCCTATCGTCTTGCCAGCAGAAACGGTTGACCTGCTGTTCAAAGAAATTGCCGATGGTTATCAATTGACCATTGATTTACAAGCCCAAACCATCACCACGCCTAGCGGTCAAAACATTGGCTTCACCGTCGATGAAAACCGCCGCTTCCGCCTGATGAATGGTCTGGACGATATTGCGCTGTCGTTACAACACGCCGACAAAATTAAAAGCTATGAAACCGAGCGCGCCAAACGCGCACCGTGGTTGTTCAAAGACGCATAAGCTCCATTGAAAGGTAAAAAAATGCCCAAAAAAATTGCAGTCCTGGCCGGCGACGGCATCGGACCGGAAATTGTTGCCGAAGCAATCAAAGTCTTGAGTTTTCTGAATACCGACATGAACTTGGGTTTGGTATTCGAAAACGCTTTGATCGGCGGCGCCGCTTACGACGCTTTCGGTACGCCGCTACCGCAAACCACGCTGAATCTCTGCAAAAACGCCGATGCGGTGTTGCTGGGAGCGGTTGGCGGCCCCAAGTGGGAACCGCTGGCACATGCGGTACGTCCGGAACGCGGCTTATTGGGCATTCGCTCCGAACTGAACCTGTTCTCCAACCTGCGCCCGGCGATTTTGTATCCGCAACTGGTCGACGCATCGACCTTGAAGCCGGAAGTAGTCTCTGGCCTGGACCTGATGATCGTGCGCGAACTGACCGGGGGCATTTATTTCGGCCAGCCGCGCGGCGTGCATGTTGCGGAAAACGGCGAGAAAGTGGGCATCAATACCAAGATTTACAGCGAATCGGAAATCCGCCGCATCGCTCATTCCGCGTTCAAGATTGCGCAAAAACGCCACAAAAAATTGTGCTCGGTAGATAAAGCCAATGTGCTGGAAGTGACCGAATTGTGGCGTAGCGTGATGACCGAAGTCGGCAAGGAATACCCAGACGTGCAATTGAGCCATATGTATGTCGATAACGCCGCGATGCAACTGGTGCGGGCACCGAAACAATTCGACGTGATCGTGACCAGCAATATGTTCGGCGATATTTTGTCCGACATTGCGGCGATGCTGACCGGCTCTATCGGCATGTTGCCTTCGGCTTCATTGGATGCTAATGCCAAGGGCATGTATGAACCGATTCACGGTTCGGCACCGGACATCGCCGGCCAGGGTATCGCCAATCCATTGGCAACCATTCTGTCGGTGGCGATGATGCTGCGTTATACATTTAATCAGCCGGAAGCCGCCGAACGTATAGAACGCGCGGTGAATACCGCATTAGACAGTAAAGTCAGAACCGCGGACATTTACTCGGAAGGCATGATCAAGGTCAGTACTTCCGGCATGGGCGATGCCGTACTCAACGCCTTAAAAGGATAATTAATATGTCTAAAACTTATGATGTAGCAGTCGTCGGCGCCACGGGTGCAGTCGGCGAAACCATGATTGCCATCCTGGAAGAACGTAATTTTCCGGTCGGCAAAGTCTATGCCTTGGCTAGCGAGCGCTCGGCTGGCAAACGTATACCGTTTAAAGGCGGCTCGTTGGTCGTTGAAGATTTGGCAAGCTTCGATTTTTCTAAAGTGCAGATTGGCCTGTTTTCGCCCGGCGCTTCCGTTTCCGCCGAGTATGCGCCGAAAGCGGCTGCGGCAGGCTGCGTGGTCATCGATAACACCTCGCAATTTCGCTACGACGACGACATTCCATTGGTAGTGCCC
Source organism: Methylomonas sp. 2F7 (assembly GCF_057126975.1). Taxonomy (NCBI): domain Bacteria; kingdom Pseudomonadati; phylum Pseudomonadota; class Gammaproteobacteria; order Methylococcales; family Methylococcaceae; genus Methylomonas; species Methylomonas sp. 2F7. The sequence continues at coordinate 552,932 of NZ_CP195203.1, read as the reverse complement.
GAAGTTAATCCGGAAAAAGTCGCCGACTACAAAAATCGCGGCATTATTGCCAACCCGAATTGCTCGACTATCCAAATGTTGGTGGCCTTGAAACCAATCTACGATGCCGTCGGTATCAGCCGCATTAATGTTGCCACCTATCAAGCCGTTTCCGGCACCGGTAAGGAAGCAATCGAGGAACTGGCGACGCAAACCGCCAATCTGCTGAACGCTAAACCGGTAACGCCGAGCGTGTATCCCAAGCAGATTGCTTTCAATGTGTTGCCGCAAATCGACGTGTTTATGGACAACGGCTACACCAAGGAAGAAATGAAAATGGTCTGGGAAACTCGAAAAATCCTGGGTGATGCCGATATCCAAGTTAATCCGACCGCAGTTCGAGTACCGGTGTTTTTCGGGCACTCGGAAGCCGTGCATATCGAAACTAAACAGAAAATCTCTGCAGAGCAAGTTCGCGAACTGTTGGCCGCAGCCCCAGGCGTCACTTTGTTGGACGAGCGCGAAAACGGCGGCTATCCAACCGCAGTTACCGAATCGTCTGGTAACGACGACGTGTTTGTCGGCAGAATCCGCGAGGATATTTCGCATCCGACCGGCATAGATCTATGGGTAGTTAGTGATAACGTCAGAAAAGGTGCTGCGCTTAACAGTGTGCAAATAGCCGAAGTGCTGGTAAAAAGCTATATCTAGTCTACGCTTAGCTCTGTGTTTTATAGTGGGTCAGTAAGTACCGAGGTATTACAAGTGAAGGAAAGCAATGTGAGCAATTTAACTAAAGCCTTAGCGGTTGTATCGTTACTGGCACCAGTCAGTGCCCAACCCTTAGGTATCGGCGAAATTGAATTACATTCTGCCCTTAACCAAAAACTCAATGCCGAAATCAGACTGAGCGTCGCGCCGGGGGAAAACCCGGCCGATGTCACAGTGAAATTGGCCCCACCGGAAAAGTTCGACCAAGCCGGCGTGGTATGGAATTATTTCCTATCCAAAATCAAGCTAGAACCGGTAGTCCAAGCAAACGGCTCCATCATCGTAAAAGTATCCTCTCGGGAAGCATTGACGGAGCCGTTTCTGGATTTCCTGTTGGAAGTGACGTGGCCGCAAGGCAGCATGATGCGCGAGTTCACATTGCTCATCGACCCGCCGACGGCTTATAACCAGCCGGTAATGCCTGTCGCGGAAACTAGCGGTTACAGCGCCGAACCCATTGAGCCATTAGAGCGCCCGGTAAGAAAACCTCGAACCGCACCAAAAAGAGCGGTACGTGCAGCCCCTACCGACGACATTACCCCACAAACGCCCACCAGCGGCGAATTCGGCCCGATCCAAAAATCGGACACCTTGTGGAGTATCGCCACCCAAGTGGGTCAGGAAAAAAACATTCCTACCCAGAAAATGCTGACCGCTTTGTACAGAGCCAATCCGGACGCATTTAACAACGGCAATATCAATTCCTTGAAAGAAGGCGCCACGTTAAAGATTCCTGAGCCGGATGCGATTATGAATCCGGCGCAAAGACAAGCGCAAAATGAGCGAAAAGCCACCAGTAAACAGGTCAAGCCGGAAACCGCTCAAGCCGAAACGACCAAGAAAGCGCTTGAATTGGTAGCACCCACCGAAGCCAAGGCCGCCGGAACCGGTTCGACAAAAACCGAACAAGCCGCGGCTGCCGCAGCTAACCCAGCTTTAAATAGCACTGCTGATCAAGCCAGCGATGGGAAAGATTTGGAGCTACAAGCTCGCATCGAAAAACTGGAACAACAACTGGGAATGATGCAGCAATTGCTGGCCTTAAAAGATCAGCAACTGGCCACTTTACAAAATAACAAACCAGCACAGGCCGAGCCTAGCCCGCAGCCTGCGCAACCAACGCCTCAGCCGCCCGTCGTCAGCCCCGAGCCTCCAACGCCGGCCGTAACGCCCACGCCGCAACCACCGGTTTCCGAACCTGCCGTGGTGGCACCACCGACGCCCAAGCCTATTGTTCCACCCGCGCCTAAGGTTACCCCACCGCCACCTCCACCGGTTGTTGCGGAAGACGAAGGCTTATTTGGCTCGGACGCTTATTACTGGGTTGCCGGCACCTTAGGCACTGGCATTTTTGGCTTACTGGGCTGGTTACTATGGCGCAAACGTAAAATTGACGAGCGCACCAACACCGAAAGCATGTTCGCTTCGGCCAGCCAAATTCGGCTGCCCGACTCGGAAAGTAGCCTTTCCGTACCGATTATGGACATCAGCAGTACCGACGAATACGACGTCGGCACTGTAGGCGAAAGTTCGTTTATCAGCGACTTTACCCCTAGCGATTTCGATGCCTTCGACACCGATCAAAATGAAGTTGATCCGATCTCGGAAGCCGACGTTTACTTGGCATATGGCCGCTACCAACAAGCCGAAGAACTGATCCGTCATGCGATAAGTGAACAACCTAACCGCGACGAATGCAAACTGAAATTACTGGAAATCTATTACGCCAGTGAAAACAAAGATAGTTTTGCCAGTTATGCGCAAGAACTAGCCGATGCCGGCAAACAGGCAGATAAGCCATTCTGGAAAAAAGTCACGGACATGGCTAAAGAAATTGTCCCTGATTTAGCCTTGTTTGGCGGCAGTTTTGCCGCTACCACCGCCCCTACGAGCAAAAGCGATACTAGCGTCGGCGTGGCGACCTCCACGGCGGCCGATACGGAAATTATCGATTTAGATAAAAGCTTTGCGTTGCTCGAAGACGACTTGTCGGATCTGGATATCGATAAGGATTTAGCGCTGGAGGATAACGGACTGGATTTTGATCTGGGAAGTTTCGGCGGTAGCGCCAAATCGTCGGACCAAAGCAAACAAGCCGATGTAAATATCGAAAGTATCGATTTCGATCAGCCATCTGCTTCCAAATCTGCTGCTGATACTACCGAAACCACTGAAAGTATCGCAGTTTCTGGCAACGACGACATAGAATCGTTCGACTTCGACTTTGCGTTAGATACTGACTCGGAAAAAGTTGAAGCGGATTCAGCAGCCTTGGAACTGGAATCTCTGGATTTCGCCAATTTTGCAGAAACAGGTGCAGATACTGCCTCCAGACCGGCTGACAGCACCGAGGAATCTCCTAATGCTCCGGACGCTTTGGAAAGTTTCGATTTTAACTTCGACATTGACAATGCCGACTCCGCAGCGACAGCCGATAAAACCAACACGGATGCAGCAAAGTCCGAGATACCAACCGATTTAGAGTCATTCGACTTTAGCGATTTCGATGACATAAAAAAGACCACTTCAGACCTGGCTGATACCAGCAAAGAAGCGTTAGCGGACGCAGACAGTTTCGATTTCGACTTCGACAGCATCACCTCCAAAGCACAAGCTGACGATAGCCTAAGCATCGAACCGGAGCTGAATTTAGAATCGCAGTTGAAGCTGGAAACATTCGATTTTTCCGATTTTGACAATATCACGCCTAAACCAGCGCAATCCTCCGACAAAGCTTTGGAAACGCCAGCGCAATCAGGCGGCGAGTTTGATTTTAACTTCGACTTCGACACGCCAATAATCAGTACCACTGACAACAACGAGTTTGAGTTGGGAGTTTCTGATTTGACCGATATGGACGAATTCGAAACCAAAATCGATTTGGCGAAAGCTTATATCGACATGGGCGATACAGAAGCTGCAAAATTGATAGCCGAAGATGTATTGTCCAAAGGCTCAAAACAACAACAGCAAGCCGCACAGGCTTTACTTGACGAACTTAAATAAGCATCGATTGCAGCCGATTTCTCTGAATTGCTAGATCCCGCTTTTTGGAAAAAATCGGTCGCCGTTCAGTTAATTCATAGGCCGATTAGCACAAGCGTTTTATCCCCCACCCAGCACTGGCCTAATCAGAATCGGCAACATAATTCACTCAGCCAAGCTGATACGGCCCAGCATTTTCAGCGCAAAGCCACTTTCTAAATAGTTTGCAGTGTCGCGTAACCTGCACTTACCAACCTGCCTAGAGCTGTTTCCGACACCAAAATTGGTGCTATGCTGGCGCATTAAACCAATCAAGACGCAATCCGCCTCATCAGATATGCCCAGCATCGTTATCACCACTCTCAACGCCCGATATATTCACACTGCTTTTGGCTTACGCTATCTCTACGCCAACATGGGCACGTTACAAACCGACACGGCCTTATTAGAATTCGGCATCCAGCAGCGGCCAATCGAAATTGTCGAAAAACTACTGCAACAACAAGCGCGGATCATCGGCCTTGGCGTTTATATCTGGAACGTGGCGGAAATTAGCGCAGTGGTGGCCATCCTGAAACAAGTCGCACCGGACATTATCATCGTACTTGGCGGACCGGAAGTCAGTCATCCACCGGATTTACCGAGCGTTGCCGAATTGGCGGACTATATCGTCACCGGCAACGGCGAAATAAGTTTTCCGAAATTATGCCGGCAGCTGTTGTCAGGGCTCAAACCAAAAGAAAAAATCATAGCCGGCGAAATGGCCGCATTGGACAACTTGGCATCGCCATATCCACACTATTCCGACACCGACATTCGTCAAAGAATTATCTACGTGGAAGCCTCGCGAGGCTGTCCATTCAAATGCGAATTTTGCCTGTCATCCCTGGATATTACTGCCAAACCGTTTAATTTAAACGGCTTTTTGCGCGAGATGGCGATTCTGTACCAGCGCGGCGCACGACATTTTAAATTCATAGACCGCACGTTTAATCTAAAAGTAGACAGCAGCGTCGCTATCCTCGAATTTTTTTTGGCACGCCTGAGCGAAGATTTATATTTGCACTTTGAAGTGATTCCGGACAATTTGCCTGAGCGTCTGCAGCAGGCCATCAGCCAGTTCCCACCCGGTGTACTGCAATTTGAAGTGGGCGTACAAACCTTCGATCCTGCCATTCAACAGCTGATCAGCCGCAAACAGAATAACCAAAAGACCGAAGCCAATTTAAGCTGGCTCCGCCGGCATTCCAACGCCCATATCCATGCCGATCTGATCGCCGGTCTGCCTGGCGACACCCTGGCCGGCTTCGGCGCCAGTTTCGACAAATTGTTTGCGCTGCATCCACAAGAAATTCAGGTCGGGATTTTAAAACGCCTGCGCGGCGCGCCAATCAATCGACACACTGACGACTACCAGCTACGTTATGACCCACAGCCGCCCTATGCCATTCTCAGCACCCGCGACATAGGCTTTACCGACTTGCAACGTGTTACACGATTCGCTCGCTTTTGGGATTTGATCGGCAACTCCGGCCGGTTTACCGCGACCTTGCCGCTCATTGTCGCCGAACAACCGTTTACCCGATTTTTACAATTTAGCGATGCGCTATACGCCTTAACAGACAGCACCTGGCAAATTGCTTTGAAGCGCTTATTCGAATTAACCTATTCGGTCATGACCGACACACTGCTTGTACCGCCCGCCGAAGCTATGGCTACATTAGACGAGGACTATCGAAGGAGCGGCGAAAAAAGTCCGCCAGCGTTCTTACAACAAGTCAGGACAGTGAGCGCAACAAAGCGTGGCTTGGCGAATAAGCGGCAAAAGCAATACCTATAAGCTTAAATAGCATGAAGAGCGTTCAAGGTGTTGATCTCAGCCATCCACACCTGGCAGCAGACGTACGGTTGCATAACCGTCCCGATAACTAGGGTACAAAAAGCGGTAACCCAAAGCCTTGAGTCGGGTGTTGCGGCAGCGCTTGTTTTGCGGGGCATCCGGAGCTACTGACAACGGTGAAGGGTGAGAACAAGCAAATTGTGCGGATAACCAACTCATTACATCCCAAAGCGGGGCCGGCTCGTCGTCGGTCGCCAGATAACAAGGCTCTAAGGCTAAACCGGCGAGTTGTTTTTCCAGTAAAAATAGCAAAACCGCCACGCAATCCTCGGAATGAATGCGGTTGGTATAACTGGGCGGTTGTTGCTGGACGCTCTCCCCCCGCTCAGCTCGGCGTATCAACCAATCACGACCCGGCCCGTAAATACCGGAAAAACGCACTACACAATTGCGATCACTCGCAGCCCACAACCGTTTCTCGGCCGATGCCAGCCACCGGCTAGTGGCGCCAACTGGCTCTGCCATACTGGTTTCATCGACCCATTCACCGCGATTCTGTTCGTAAACACTGGTTGAAGATACCATCAACCAACTTGGTGATTTTTCAGCTGCCGTAAAATGCGCCAACAAATTGCTCAGACCGACATCATAGAGGGCCTGATACTCTTCGGCCTGTCGGCTACCGGGAGCCACTATAAATATCACCGCATCAAAATTGCTTGGCAAGGAAACCAATGACGAGGCTGATCTTATATCGGCAATAAAGATAGGAAACGGCGTTGGGATATTAGGGGCGCTGCGCTTCAGCCCGGTTACCTGATGTCCCTGCTGATGCAAACGCAAGGCCACCGGATAGCCAATATCACCACAACCGATCACTAGTATTTTTGCCATAGATTTTACCCTGGAGAATGTGCACACTGCCTATTATGGCCTGCCGCAGCAAGATAAATACTACAAAAATCCGTGTCTCGAACACATGCGTGCTGATTTCACTGTGTTCCCGATTTTTGCGAGAACGAGGAATAGGTATTTTTGGAAGTCCGCCAAAACGACTTTCCTATAGTGGGATGTATTGCCGGATTCGCTCACAGCTTTGTTTAAGCACTTCTGAACAGACCAGCCTGGAATATTCAATAGGCATAAAAAAACCGGGTGGAGTACTAGACTCCAACCGGCCTAAAAGCCCACTGATAGCTTGGGATTAAACGACCTGTTTACGACGACCTATATACAGAAAGCCCATCAATGCACTTGTCATAAACCATACAGAAGCAGGGAGAGGCACGCTAGTGACAGGGTTTTGATTAGCAGCTGCTTTCAGATCAAATCCAAACAGAAAGCTTAAGTTGTTGGTGATCACACCGGGTTTTACAAAGGTCAACAAGAACGTATTAGAAGCGCTCAGCTCGTAATTACCGGCTTCGCTAACCCAGCCGCTTGCTGTCAACAGGCCCAATTTAAAAGGACTAGCAGAAGCAAAGCTGCCTACACCATTAAAAGTGTACACAGGTGCATCAGCAGCCAGATCAGCGGTAGCAGCGAAGATACCGAAGGTGTCACTTGAAGTAAATGGGAATGAACTGGAACCGAAGGAGATAAAATTACTATCGCCGTCAGTAGCTTCCCAAATGATACCTGCTGAGCTTGCAGTCGAAACTGCAAACAGGCAAACAGCAAGCCAAAGTTTTAAAGATAAAAGCATTTTCATGGATTGTTCCCCATTTTCACTTACGTTAACAAACGGCTATCCTTTAGCCACCTTATACTCCGAAGCCGATATCGCATAACAACATCAGCTTTAGCAGAGTTCTGTCTGCCTACAAAGAGTCTTTAACTCTCGTAAGCAGCTATTGCCGAACATTCGTTGATCGCAAGGCAATACTCAAAATGGTTAATCCCTGAAACAGAGATCAAGTTCAATAGATGAATTGATATATTCAAACGACTTTACTGAAACGAAGCTTTTTACAAAGCCATGGCAACTACTTGAATAACCTGGCTACGTAGGGCACATAGGCCCTCCGGCTTTCTCCAGAGACTTACCCATATTTAACGTCATAAACCACTTGACGGGAGCCCCGCTACCCACCACAACTCGTTCCTGACTCTACCGCGCAACGTAATGCGCCACAATCCATTGCTAAGACAGAAACCGCCCTTAAAATCTATGAAGAGTCGTGCATCTGTCGGACAAATCGGTTGTTCAAGACTAAAAACTGCAATAGGAAATTGGATATGCGGAGATTCTACAGCCGGCAACTTAATCCTTTATTAACAAAAGATTAAGTTTAGATTAAAGCCTTCCCGACATTAAATTCATATACCATTGATTAACACAAACTCAACGCCGCAGACGCCGGCTCCGTTTGCGGAGACCAGGGCTCGAGGGTAAGAAATATTCCAAAAATACATCACCTTGTTTATACAAGGTTCGCACATACATTCACAGGTAGGCGAAGCTAGCGTACCCCATTTTGGGACACACCTACATTAACCATAGATAGTGAAAAAAACAGAGGTCAAACAATATGCCGACTCCGAAATTTAAACCCGGTCAATCTGGGAATCCAAACGGTAGGCCCAAGAACAAAACCCCGGCGACATTGCTTAGAAAGTCGATAACCGAGGATATGCCGGAAATTGTTAAAACCTTGGTCGGGTTAGCCAAGGGCGGCGATGTGCAAGCGGCGAAGGTGTTGATTGATCGAGTCTGCCCACCACTTAGGCCGCAAGCCTTGCCGGTCAATATCGAAACCGGCGCAACTTTACCGGAAACCGGCGGCAATGTCGTTAATGCCACGTTAAACGGCAGCATTGCCCCTGACATTGGCTCGATGTTAATTAGGGCTTTAGCCGAGCAAGGCAAACTGATTGAATTGCAGGAAATGGCCGACCGCTTACAACGTCTTGAAAAACTGTTGGAGGCCAGAACATGAAGCCAGCACAAGTGAACAAGCTATATGCCAAGCTGACCCCACACGAACAAGCAGCACTCGCCGTTGAAGCTGCTTCAAGGCATGACGAAAGCGCTATAGATGCTATTTTGGCGCATGTTGAGCGTAAGCATTACTTAGCACCTCATACAGAGTACACAAGGCGCATTCACGCATTAACAACGCTGGTCGGGCAATATGGCATTGAGTATTGGAAAATTCGAACTCTGATGTTATTGGCTTGCGACTATGCCGAGCAAGGCAATCAGGAATCCGAAGCCCCGGCCCTGAGGTTCTTGGCTAAGGCGGTAGCGCTTGAGGCGGCAATAGTCGAAGTCTGCAACCTTCTTAAAGTCGATGCGACCGCAATCAAGACAATGGCGGGGTGTCCCGATGATAGCGTTAAACTGGGGGAATTACAGAAAGCAGATGCGGAGCTAGTCAAGCAATATGCCGACATGTTTACAGGACTAATACAGGGATAAGCTGCCGATGTAATAATTTATCAAATGAGCCTAGTAAGACCGGCTATTTTTATTGGTCAGCCAACAGCTTCTTTTTCAGAGTATTAAATTCTGTTTCAGTTATAGCGCCCGAGTCTTTTAAGTCCTTTAGCTTGTTAAGCTCGGTGTAGAGGTCTTTGGATTTCGGGCTTGTCGTTGGCTGCTGATGAATTGTCTGGTCAATTTCTATTCTTTGAGCCGGATTTTTGGCACTATCAAAATCCCCCTTTCGTCCAAAGTTTGATACTTTGCCATCCCGAATAGCTACGTAGTAATCTTGCGGGAAGTTGCCATCGGCAGCAATCACAGTTTTAACCCAACTGTATTGCAAGTACTCAAGACCTTCATTCGCTGCAATTGATTTGGGTGGGCCGAGTATTGATAGAACTTCCTGCTTAGGCATGCCAATTGAAATTTTATTCAGCTGGTCAGCAGTCCCAAAAACCATAGCCATACAGCCGGTTAGTAAGGCAGCTAGAAAGGGAATAATTAGTCTGGACATTACAGGCTCTCAGCCAATAGGTATGAACTAAGTTTAGAACAACCAGCATGAGGCTGAAACTGGCTTTTTATTCCTGGGTGCAACAAAATTGCAACAATGACCGATACAATCAAAACATAAAAATCGTAAGCATTTGATTTATATGGCGTCCCGGAGACGATTCGAACGTCCGACCTGTCCCTTAGGAGTGCGATATATTCCAAAAACCACAAAACGCCGCAACAACAGATAATAATTCAATCAATGACTTATAATAATTTTCAGCTTGCCATTTGTTGTGATTTTTTGCCTATTTTTTTGCTGAATTGGGACAAATATGGGACAAAGTAATATAATCAAAGCCCAGAAACAACGCGGGCCTGAAGGTGTTACCAGCACCAACAAGCCCTAACCGATTCACTTAACGAGCAGGGTTAAGCAATGGCTAGGCACATCATATCAAATGGCCGTTTGCTGCCCCATAGGCGGCAACATGGCACGAATCAAAGAACGCTTAGGCAAAGACGGCAAGCCAAATTACACGGCTGAAATCCGGCTGAAAGGCTTTAAACCTAAGGCAAAGACATTTAAACGCCTGACCGACGCCAAGAAGTGGATTCAAGATAAAGAATCCGACATGCGGAATGGTCGCGACTTCAATACATCAGAAGCAAAAAAGCACACTGTAGCGGAAGTGATAGACCGCTATTTGGCCGATGTTGCACCCAATAAATTCAAGCCCAACGAGTTACGCATACGCGGACCGATTCTCGAATGGTGGAAAACTGAAATAGGCTACCTTCGCCTATCCGACTTAAGCATCACAGATTTTGTGACTTGTCGGGATAAGTTAGTAAACCACGGCGGCAACAAAGGCAGACCGCTAGCAGCGGCAACCGTCAAACGGCACTTTGTCGCAATTGGTCACGTGTTAAAAATATGCCACCTAGAATGGCGCTGGATGGCGAAAAACCCACTCAAGGACGGGATTATAGAAATGCCAGAGCTGCCGCGCGGAATTGTTCGCTTTCTGGATGACGGCGAACTGTCCAGGCTGACAACAGCATGCAAGGAATCACCAAACCCTTTGCTTTATCCAGCGTTCGTGCTGGCAATCTCAACCGGGATGAGGCAAAGCGAAACCATGAACCTATATTGGCGGGAACCGGAAACGACACCGACTGAAACCGCGTGGGGCGTGGTCAATCTGGCGGAATCCTGCATTATCCTTCATGCAACCAAAAACGGCGAACGGCGGCGCGTACCATTGGCTAATCAAGCCTTGGCCGAACTGAACAAACTCGCCAAGGTGAGGCGCTTGGACACACAATTAGTGTTTCCCTCCCCTACGCACCCGCATAAGCCCATCGAGCTTAAAAAAGCCTGGACTAACGCCTTAAAAACCGCAGAGGTTAATAATTTCCGATGGCATGACCTCAGACACTGCACAGCGTCTTATCTGGCAATGGGTGGCGCGTCCTTGGTGGAAATCGCAGCGGTACTAGGCCACAAAACCTTGGACATGGTGAAACGCTACAGCCACCTATCAGACGGCCACATTGCCAACGTGGTTGAGCGCATGAACGCTAAGATTTTCGGGGGCGCGTGATGAATGACATTAACTGGAATGACTGGTTAAGCCGTGAGCAAATTGCCCTTGATGATTGTTTGCTGTTGGCAATAGGCGAGAATCCAAACGCTCCCGATATTAATACTGATTGGTGGGACGGTCTAAGCGGGGATGATTACCGGGAACGGCAAGCGGAAGCCGAGCAATGGATTAAACACAATCAGCTAAAAGCCAGAAAGATAAATAACAACGGCTCGGTTGAATATAAAAACATCAACCCTCTAGCCTTTTTCAATTTGGCAAGGTCGAACGATTGGGATTTGCCGGAATATCTGCATGATTGGCTAGACAATCTCGAAAAGCAGGAATGCGTTACATGGTGCGGTGAAATTCATCCGCTTGAACCGTTAACAGACGAGGATAAGCAACATTACAACAATCGGGCGGCGTGGTCATGGGTTGATGCAATTTATATTTTGCAGGGTTATAAGCCAGCCTACCAATTAAGCACGGAACAGGTGCGCTCACATTTCCCGGATTGGGTTAAATACTTCACTGATTCTTTGCTTTTGGGAACAGTCGGAAGGGAAACAATACAAGCAGGGCAAAGGATTTTTATTGATTCCCCAACCAACTGGCAAGCTTTTTGGCAAAACATCCATAAAAGACCTGAGCCAGAAACCGAAGGGATTGGCGATGTTATCCAGTCCAATCCGAGGAACTGTATCGAAATATCAGGGCTTTTATCTTCACCAAGTCGGCAAGATGATTGGTTTTCTGTGATTGACGACACGACTAAGGTATTACATGACGAGCTGTCGAAAATGCCAAACGAGGCTCAAGTATGGGGGCGAATGGCTACCGAACCACCACAAGGTTACGCAGTAACAAGCGGCAAGGACAAAGGCGAGGATTGTTTGTATATGCCAGGAGCCAAGCTGTTATCTAGGAGTGCGTTTACAAAAAGATGGAAGAGTTACTCATTAGCGCCTAATAAGCCCTGATAACGGATATTAAGCCCCGCCACAGTTTCAACACTTGCTCAAGGAGAACAATTGCCTCAGACCGCAAACGACAACAGTTTGCGGCGATTCACTCAACCTGAATTTATGAGGCAATTTATGACCGCAGTAACACACACCGCCCACCCCGCAAGCCGGTTAATCCCCGTACCCGATTGGAATAAACACCACTCATGGCCGCCAATCGGGGGACTACGTCACTTAATTTTCAACGAAAAAACCAACGGTTTTGCCAGTGCGTTTAAGCGTGTTGGTCGGCGAGTTCTTGTTGACGAGGGTGAATTTTTCCGCATTGTTAACGCACAAAACCAAGGGGGTGTCTAATGGCCGCCCCCAAACTACCCAGAACCGACACCCTGACAGGCCGCGCCCTGATGCGGTTAATGACTGGTCGTAAATTCACCCATCGCGATTACCAAAACGAAACCGCTAGCTATCGGCTTTCAGGCTATATCGAACAGTTACGCAACCGCCACGGTTGGCCAATTGAATCCTCCGAAGAAACCGCACCGACGAAAGACCCCACCGGCAGAAATGCCACCTATGCCCGCTACAGCCTCGACCCTGAGTTTTTAAGGAGTGTAAGGGCTGAAATGGGGGAACGGTTCGATAACTTTATCGAGGCAGTTAAACGGTTCGAAGCGAAGGGGGAAAAATGACCCATGAAAGAATAGCCGACTTGCACGGCAATGCAAAGGCGGCCAATATCAAACAACAGCAAAGCCATTTTAACCCTATAGGTCAGCTTAAACAAAGGTTTGTTAGGCTTTCTAATTGGCTTATTTCGGTTTTGATTTAAGGGTAGGCAATGGCGAAAAATCCGAAACGCTCAACAGATAATCGGAGCTATTCGGCAAAGCCACACCATATTTTTAGACCTAACTTTGCAGCGGGCACACCTTCGCCCGCTGCGGTTTTGAGTCACAAGGCAGCGCATTTGCTCGATAACCTTGCGGCTCAATACAACGGCAAAAATAATGGTGACTTGTCGGCAGCCCCGAAAATCATGGCGCTGTTTGGCTGGAAATCTCGGGGAAGCATCGACGAGGCGCTTACCGAGCTTATAGCTTACGGCTTTGCTGAACAAACACGGCAAGGAGGCCGGAATCAATGCTCGTTATATGCGATTACATGGCAATCAATAGATGATTGTAAGGGCAAGTTAGATGTAAAGCCCACCATCGTTGCGTCGAATCTTTGGAAGCCAGAGAACGCAGAAAAACGAGATAAACGGTTCGTGAAGAAGTGGGAAGCCATGCGGAAAAAATCAAAATGAGTTCCCGGTATGAGGACAAGCGTTCCCGGTATTCGGACAAGGTTTTTTATGACTTGTCCTTATAGCGGGAACAGCCCCCAAAACTTCCCGGTATTAGGACAAGTCAGGGGTATTTTTACCCTACCTCTTCCCGGTATTAGGACACCTTTATAATTTACCAAGGGGGTTAGATGTTTTCTTTGATTGGATTACAGGCAGCAAACCCGCAATAGCAGCTCGGCGGCCAAAATCGGAAAACATAAACCCTTGAAACATGCAGAGATAGAACACTATGCCAACGCCAAAATTTAAACCCGGTCAATCTGGCAATCCAGCAGGGAGACCGAAAGACAAAACCCCTGCGACATTGCTAAGGAAAGCAATTGCAGATGATATGCCGGAAATAGTTAAAACCTTGGTCGGGTTAGCCAAGGGCGGCGATGTACAGGCGGCCAAAGTCTTACTGGATAGAATCTGCCCGCCACTTAGGCCGCAAGCCTTGCCGGTCAATATCGAAACCGGGGCAACTTTGCCAGAAACCGGCGGCAATGTGGTTAATGCAACGCTTAACGGCAGCATTGCCCCTGACATTGGCTCGATGTTAATTAGGGCTTTAGCCGAGCAAGGCAAATTAATTGAATTGCAAGAAATGGCCGACCGCTTGCAGCGTCTTGAAAAACTATTGGAGTCCAGAACATGAAACCCGCCCAAGTGAATAAACTTTATGCCAAGCTGAAACCATACGAACAAGCGGCGCTAGTGGTTGAAGCGGCGGCAAGGCATGACGAAAGCGCTATAGATGATATTTTGGCGCATGTTGAGCTTAGGCATTACTTAGCGCCTCATGCAGATTATACGAGGCAAATTCACGCCCTAACAACGCTGGTGGGGCAATATGCTTGTGAATACTGGCGTATCAGAACCCTAATGCTTTTGGCCTGCGAATACGTCGACCAAGGCAATCAGCAAGCAGATAATACGGCCTTACGGTTCTTGGCTAAATGCGTGGCGCTGGAGTCGGCGATTGTTGAAGTCTGCAAACTGGCTAAAGTCGATATAAAAGCAATCAAGACGATGGCGGGATGTCCCTGCGACGATGTTAAGCCTGAAGCATTGCAAAAAGCGGATGCTGAACTAGTCAGGCAATATACTGACATGTTTGCGGGCTTGCTAGGTTTAAATAATTGATTTTTATCAAGATTTATCAAAGCCGGTAGCCTTCACGGGTTATCGGCATTTTTGTGGCCTAAAAAAACCGGACGTCCTTATCCTAGGGCATCCGGTTTTGATTGCATCCTTACTATTTATTTTTGTTAACGAGCGAACATACTCTAAAACTATTCGACAAAAGGCACAAGGTTACTGAATAAATGGGCTATTGGTCTTTCTGCTTTGCTCGTCCGGTGAATGTCAGCAAGCCTAAGCCGCAGGCAAATAGCCAGATTGCAGCGGGTAATGGCACAGCGGCAACATCGCCGGGACGAACGGCCCATGCATAGAAATTGTAGCCCTTATATGTGCTACCTTGACCACCATCCCCAAAAGCAAATACCCAAGCATAGCTAGAGCCAGTCGAGTAATCAGCGCCTGACCAGTAAGTGAAGGATTGCAGATTTTTCACAAGACCAACGTTGTTTTGTCCGTCATAACTATTGTTATTTACACCATTTGTGGTCCCATTGCCGAAGATACCAAAATTAGATTGGATTACGCCAGTGGTACTGTAATAACCAGTTAACCCAAGATTGACGCTGTACATGTAGGCTAGCTCGGAACGTGGACTAGTGATGTTATAGCCCACGTCTGCAGTACCGCTATTTGACGAAGTGTAGATGAATCGACTGCCATTAATCGGTGTATTAGTCGCTAAGCGCCAGTCATCATATCCATCGTAAACTAGATTAGCAGCCCAAGTCATTGCAGTGGCCCAATCCATTTTCCCTGTACCGTCCGCTCCACCATACCCTGATGTGCGAGCATAGTTGGCGTCTTGCAACCATGTAACGTTCAAAACGTCGTCATAAATCAAACCGCCGCCACGGTCATATAACGAAGCCTGAGCACCTGAGCCAACCATTAGCCCCAACATTAAGAACATGGCCGGGAAGATGCCGTTGTTTTGTTTATTCATGCTGAGATTCCTTGTATTTGATAGAGCTTTTTTGACTTCTACCTATAGGAGCTAACGACGCTTTACAGCAATAACACGGATATTTTTTTCCCGAATGGGACAGAATTGGGACATTTTAAAAAAATACCGAACTGATAAAGAGGTAATTGATTGATTTTTATGGCGTCCCGGAGACGATTCGAACGTCCGACCTGTCCCTTAGGAGGGGACCGCTCTATCCTGCTGAGCTACCGGGACCTGGGTTGCAATTTTATCACAGGGCAAAAGGCTAAGCTTTCTGTTTTCTAATCTCTACGCGTTCAAGCGAAGTGATGAAATAGGACAGCTTGGATTGGCTTTTTGAAGACAGGTTTTCGAATAGTCCGCCGATTTGCACTTTGGCTGATGCCGCCGACACCGGCTTTACAAAACGCACGGACAAATCAAAATCCATTACGTAATCTTCAAAGGTAATTTGACAGTTTTTGACGGTATCGCCGCGCTGAACCCTTGCTCTGTTGACGGGAACGGTAATACCTGCGCCGCCTCTGGATAAATCGAACAGACTACCTCCGACCGAAATACCCGTACGCTGCACAACCCCGGAAAACGGAATATCGATACTGCTTATTTCCAGACGCGGGGTGCGCCGCCGCTGGGGATAAAACACGCGATCAGGCAACGGCGCTTTATAGTAATTGATTCCTCGTGAATGACCGACTTCGATTCCAGTCAGATTAAACGATAAATGGATGCCTTTGTGAAAGGTAGACAGTTTCAACGAACGACTAAGCAACAAAAAATCGTTACCGTGCTTGGGCATCAGTTCGTCGAGAATAATGACTTTCTTATCCAATTTGACCGCGAGTATCGAGGAGCTAAAGTCCTCCCCCTCCACCTGAACAGTACATAGCGGCGAACTATTTTCAATTTCACCCAGCAACTTGGCAACCTTGTCGGGATCGGTAATAAAGTTGGGGTTCTCAAAACTCAATAGCTCGTCATCGTCATCGTGAGCGGGCTCCGTCGGCAACGGTTTTGAAAATAAATGCTTGAGTTTTCGCAGCATAAGAGCGACCTGTCTGGTTATTCGTCGCTCAGTCTACACCGAAATTAATGTATGCGAAAACAGCTCGTTGCGGGTAACGCCATCGGGCCCGTAGGTAGCGGCTAACGGCGACTTACCTCTTAAGATTTGCAGCGATCTTTGCGTATGTCGACTCAATAACGCGATGCTGGCACCGTTTTGTTCGTTGATTGTGCGACAGGTTTGGGAGAGTCTAACGATGTGATTCCAATAGTTCCAAGATTCAGAAATATTGATACCGGCGGCTTTGGCTTTGACCAGATAGGCTTTGATGCCATCGTTACTCACCACCAATTGCTCGGTGGCGAGCACTTGCCCCAATTGCTTAGTAAATTGCTCGAGTTGGGCAACCAGATCTTTTTTGTGGGTAGCGAGTGCGGAAATCGCATCCGCATCGGTTTTTTGTTTCAGGCTAGCGGCTTCGGCGTTTAGCAGCTCGAGCAAACTTTGCGTCGCTTTTAAACCGTTATTTAGTAGTTTCTCGGTGATTTGGTAAGTTTTCTCTATCATGACGTCATGTGCTATTGGTTAGTTGACCTTCAAATTGCAACATTTTCTCGGCAACGCGCTCGGCGTTAACTTGATAGCTGCCATCCTGCACAGCGGCTTTTATGGCCGCCACACGGTCTTCGTTCACCACGGGGGCGGCAGCGCTTGAAGCGGTTGCCGATTTAATGTCCAAAGCGGTCGTGGTGATGTTGACTGTGTCCGTGGAGGCGCCGCTGACGGGCTTCTCTTTAAATTCGGCCGAGTCCTTAACCGCTGATTTTGCCGGTAGCGGTGTGCTAACAGATTTGCTGGTGATAGGGTCGATAGCCATGACGGAATTCCTAAATTAGTTTTATCTGTAGCATTTAGCGGCATCATCATAAATTCCTTTAATGCTTTATCAAAAATAAACCGACACCTGACCGGAATCGACCACGGTAGCCTGGATTACGCGTTGCGAAGACAGGTTTTTCACATTGATTTTCTGACCTTTGGCTCCATCCGCCATCGCCGTGCCAACCGCGCTAATCAGCACTCCGGCCTTGCCTGATTGAATATTTACCCGCTCGCCGCGCTTCACCAATGTCAACTCGGTAACGTGCTGCTTGCTTAACACACTGCCGGCGGGAATGTTGCGTACCGCCTGCTTATCGACGACGTCATCCAGCTCGGTCAGATAGCCCTGCTGCAACAAGCCGATATCGCGGGTTTCCGCAGTCAAATATTCGGCACGAATCACATCGCTGCGCTGTAATGATCGATTCAGGACCAATACGTCTTTAAACGACCTTACCGACACCATGCTGTAAATCGTCCAACCTCTTTCGCCCTGGCAACGCACTCCCACCGTATTCCTGCCCGGTTTTATCTCGCCGGATTGGACAAATACTTGCAATGGTTGTTCGCACTGCGGCAATTGCAAACGCGGGTCGATTTGCGCGCCGCCTATTTCGTACTTGCCACCAGGAGCAAGGCTGTTACTGATGTATTGGTTAACCGCATCCTGGATTAACGGCACCGATTGCATCGGCCCCGCTAACGCTGTTTCGCAGACCAACAGCCAAATCACTCTCAAGTTTTTGCTCTTCATTGCAGTCGCCATTTTTTTGACTTTTGCAAGGATAAAGCACGAAACATACCAGTAATTTTATAAAGTAAAAAAAAGCAAAGTGTCTATAATTGCAAGCAGTATATTTCAGGGGGTTTTATGGCCGGAGTCTTAGACGGAGTCGATCAGCGCACCAAACTGGCGGGGCACAACAGATTCGAACTTTTGTTGTTTAAACTTGTTAGTAAACAACGATTTGGGATTAATGTTTTCAAAGTTCAGGAAGTGATTCAATGCCCGCCCTTAACGCAAATTCCCAATTCACATTCTGTGATTTGCGGCGTTGCTCACCTGCGCGGCAAAACCATTCCCGTACTCGATTTGTCGATGGCTATCGGCATGAGACCCTTGGTGCGCGACGCCGGCTGCTACGTCATCGTGACCGAATACAACCGTTCCATTCAAGGCTTTCTGGTCGGTTCGGTAGACCGGATCATCAATATCGGCTGGGAACAAGTAAAAGCCCCACCTACCGGCACCGGTAAAGAAAGCTACCTAACCGCAGTAACTGAAATAGACGGTGAGCTGATAGAAGTGATTGACGTCGAAAAAGTCATGAAAGAAGTCATCGGCGGCCGCGAAGAAGCTTCTGCAGAAATCATCGACATGGAAGTAACCAGCAAAAACGATCACATACTGGTGGTGGACGATTCATCGGTGGCCAGAAACCAAGTTAAACGGGTCTGCCAGCAAATTGGCATCGAATGTACACTGCTAAAAGACGGCCAAGAAGCCTGGGATCATTTAAACGCACTGGTGGCCGACGGCATCGATATTCAGGACAAATACTCGATGATCATTTCCGATGTGGAAATGCCGCGCATGGACGGCTATACCCTAGCCACCAAAATCAAGGCCGACCCCAACATGAAAAAAATCTATTTGATTTTGCATACTTCATTAAGCGGCGTGTTTAACACATCGATGGTCCAAAAAGTCGGTGCCAACGAATTTCTGGCCAAATTTGATCCCGACTCGTTGATGAATTCCATCCAGCACCAGCTCAAACTTTATCATGCAGCCCATTCCTGACCGATACTCAAGGCGCCGTCCACCCGCAAAATTCAGACATGTTGAACCAGGCTGAACCGGGTAGTCCGGTGGGTAAAAATATCGACATTTCCGCCGCGGAGTATCAATCTATACAGCAGTTCCTCAGCCAAAATTGCGGCATTGAGTTGGGTGACAGCAAACAATACCTGGTAAAAAGCAGGTTATTGCCCTTGATGGGCAAATTTGAATTCGCAAGCTTTGCTGAACTGGTCAACAGCCTGCAATCTGCGTCATTTTCCGCGCAAAAAATCAAAAGCGCCGTCATCGACGCAATGACCACCAACGAGACCTTCTGGTTTCGCGACGAACGGCAATTCGTCGAACTCAAAGACCAGGTCCTACCCAGCTTGCTAAATCGCAAAAATGGCAACGTCAGAGTTTGGTCCGCCGCTTGCTCATCCGGCCAGGAACCCTACTCGATAGCCATCTGCGCACTGGAAGCAATCAAAGCCTCTACCAAATCACGCTCCTTGCAAATTATCGGCACGGACATCTCCGAAGCCATTCTCGAGGAAGCCAAGAGAGCGGTTTATTCGGAAGCCGCGCTGTCGCGTGGCATGGATAGCGCGGCAAAAGCGCGATATTTTCACAAAAATTACGACGGTTACTTACTGACCCCTGAAGTCAGCCAACTCGTGCGTTTTCAACAATTCAATCTGCTCAAATCGTTCACTGCCTTGGGCCGTTTTGACCTGATCTTCTGTCGCAACGTACTGATCTATTTCTCCGATCAAGTCAAACGCGACATTCTCACCCGCATGGCCGACAGTCTGGAACCGGGCGGCTATCTGTTCCTCAGCAGTACCGAAGCGATGCCAACGGGCTTAAACAGCTTTGAATTGGTTCGCTCCGGCTTAACCAGCTACTTCAAAAAAGTCGGTTAAGCCGCTCGCCAGTTTATTGACGACTTAAATCAGCGGCAGCATTTTGCCGCCCCGTCTGAAACACTGTTTTTTGACACTCACGTCAACCATTCAAATTGCTATACAAATGAAATAAAAGCATATTTATTTTATGGCACATTTACTGCTTTTAGGTATAAAAAACCCAAAGGTGGCAATTATGGCTATTAATTTCGACAGTGCCTTAGGCATACATCCGCAAGCGTTAGCGTTGCGCGAAAAGCGCAGCGAGATTTTGGCTTCAAACCTGGCCAACGCCGACACGCCCGATTACAAAGCCCGCGACCTGGACTTCAAGTCGGTGTTTCAACAAGCCCTGGCCGGCGACGGCTCGGAGCTGAAACGCAGTCAGCAAGGCCATCTACCTAGTCACAATAATGTACTCGGCGCCGATCTGCTCTATCGCAATCCGCAACAAGCCTCGCTGGACGGCAACACCGTCGAATCGCACATCGAGCAAGCCAAATACGCAGAAAACGCCGTGCAGTACGAAGCCAGCTTGCGCTTTATCAACAACAAATTTTCCGGCCTGATGTCGGCCATTAAAGGAGAATAGCCATGTCTTCATTTCGCATCTTCGACGTCGCCGGCAGCGGCATGAACGCGCAAAACCTGAGACTGAATCTGGTAGCCAGCAATATTTCCAATGCCAGCAGCGTCAGCAGCAGCATCGACCAGGTCTACAAATCCCGTCAACCGGTATTCGCCGCCGAGCTGAAAAATGCGATGGATAAGAACAGCACCAGCAGCGGCGTCAATGTGCTGGGCGTCGTCGAAAACCAGGCCCCGCCGGTGATGGAATACGCCCCCAATCATCCGCTGGCGGACGCCACCGGCTACATCTATAAATCCAACGTCAATACCGTGGAAGAAATGGCCAATATGATGTCCGCTTCCCGCTCCTACGAAAACAATGTAGAGGTGTTGAACACCGCAAAAAACCTGATTTTGCAAACCCTGAAAATGGGACAGTGAGGCATTTATGACCAGCGCAATCGATACATTTAACAGCCTCGGCTTAGCCACTACCGGTTCGGGCACGGCAAAGGGCGTGCAAAAACAAACCTTGGGGCAAGACCAATTTCTGAAACTGCTGACCACGCAAATGACGCATCAAGACCCGATGAAGCCCATGGACAACGGCGAATTTCTCGGTCAGATGGCCCAGTTCAGTACCGTTTCCGGCATTCAGGATCTCCAGGCTTCGTTCAAGGATTTCGCCAGCTCGCTCAGTTCAGACCAAGCCCTGCAAGCCGCCGGTTTGGTAGGTCGCCACGTGTCCGCTCCGGCTAAGGAAGCATTGCTGGGCGCCGGCGGCAGTGTCTCGGGGGATTTCGAAATGCCCAGCAGCTCGCCGAATGTCAGCGTAAAGATCATAGACCCGCAGACCGGAGCCATCATTAGAGAACTCGATATGGGCGCGCAAGCCGCGGGCACTACTACTTTTGAATGGGACGGCAAGGATAGCAACAAGCAATTGGCCGACCCGGGCGTCTACAAAATCCAAGCTGAAGCCAAAATTGACGGCGTCAATACGGTATTGGCCACCAACATTAAATCGCTGGTGAAAAGCGTGACGATGGGTGGCGGCAGCGGCGGTTTGCAAGTCAATCTCGACGGCGTCGGCACCGTGAAATTCAGTCAAATTAAACAAATCTTGTGAAGGAGAAGGCATCATGGCTTTTACAACAGCACTAAGCGGCTTAAACGCCGCATCCAACAACCTGGCGGTGACCGGCAACAATATTGCCAACGCCAATACCGTGGGCTTTAAAAAGTCGCGCTCGGAATTTGCCGACGTCTACGCCTCCAGCCTAGGCGGCGTGAGTAGCACTACGGCCGGCGCCGGCGTTAGAGTTGCCAATGTGGCCCAACAATTCAATCAAGGCAGCTTGTCGTTCACCGACAACAATCTGGATTTAGCGATCAGCGGTGAAGGCTTCTTCACCATGGCCAAAAGCCCGACAGAAACCAACGACATCACTTATACCCGCTCCGGCGAATTCAAACTGGACAAGGACGGCTACCTGGTCAATAACCAGGGCAAATCGCTGATGGTTTATAAACCCAACGGCACCGCAGTCTCCGACGGCTTCAGCACAGGGGTTACACAACCGGTTCAGATCAATACCCTCACCGGTCTGCCCAGCGCCACGGACACTGTATCGCTGGCGGTGAATCTCAATGCTAACGAAACAGTTCCGACGGTGACGCCGTTCGACCCAACCAACAATAACTCCTACAACTCGCAAACCTCGGTGACTGTTTACGATTCGCTGGGCTCGCCGCATATTCTCTCTACATATTATGTGAAAGGCGCCTCGACAGCTTCTACTACGGATTGGAGCGTGTATCATTATATGGCCGAGCCGGCCACCCCAACCGCCCGAACCTCAATCAATGCCGGCACCTATGGCACGGCAGTCGCCGCACCGGCCACCCCCACCACATTGCCGACCCCGGCCGTGATGACTTTCGATTCCTCCGGCAAATTACAAACCCCGGTGTCGGGCCGATTCGCCTTGAGTAATTACACCATACTACCGGCGACCGGCGCGGCACCTGTGAAGATCGGCACGATGGACTTCTTCGGCTCCACCCAGGTTCAGGAAAAATTCAGCGTGAATACGATGACCCAAAACGGCTTACCGGCCGGACGCTTGACGGGCATTGATATTGACGATGAAGGGGTAATATTTGCCCGTTTCAGTAACGGCGGTTCGCAAACCATGGGTAAAGTCGCCTTGACACGCTTCGCCAATACCAACGGCTTGGCCAAAATCGGCGATACGGCCTGGGGACAAAGCGCGAACTCAGGGGAGCCGATTCCCGGCGAGGCCGGCGCTAATAACTTCGGTCTGATTCAGGCCGGCGCGTTGGAAAGCTCGAATGTCGAGTTATCCGCGCAATTGGTCAATCTCATCGTCGCCCAACAGCATTACCAAGCCAATGCGCAAACCATCACTACTGAAAACAGCATCATGCAAACGATACTGCAAATTCGGTAATTCATAGGAAACCGCCATGGACCGTAGCCTTTATATCGCGATGAACGGCGCCAAGCAGACCTTGCTGGCGCAAGGCGCCAACGCCAATAATCTGGCCAACGCCCAAACCACCGGCTTCAAAGCCGATTTCGAGCAATTTCGCGCGATGCCGGCTTTCGGTCCCGGCTACCCCTCGCGGGTGTATTCGATGACCGAACGTCCCGGCACCAATATGTCGAGCGGCAGTATCCACACCACTGGCCGCGACCTGGATGTCGCGATCAACGGCCAGGGCTGGATCGCGGTGCGTAATGCAGAGGGCCAGGAAGCTTATACCCGCGCCGGCGATCTTCGACTAACTCCCGAAGGCTTATTGCAAAACGGCGCCGGACTCTCGGTACTCGGCGAAGGCGGCGAAGCGATTACCATACCGCCTGCCCAAAAAATGGAAATCGGCACCGACGGCACCATCTCTATCGTCCCGCAAGGCGTCAATGCCACCAACAGCGTGATTGTTGAACGGATCAAGCTCGTGAATCCCGATCCGGCCAATCTGGAAAAACGCGAAGACGGCTTGATGCACGCCAAGCAAGCCGGCGCCATACCGGCCGACGCTAATGTCACGCTGATTCAAGGCTCGCTGGAATCCAGCAACGTCAATGCTTTGGCGGCTATGGTGGAAATGATAGAACTATCTCGAAACTTCGAATTGCAATCCAAGGTCATGAAAAACATCGACGACACATCCGGCGCCAGTGCCAAGTTGATGCAAGTGGCATAGTTTCTGCTTTACTCCTGATAAGACAAAAAATTGTCAGATTAGGAGATTGTCATGACAGAAAGAGCATTATGGGTCGCAAAATCCGGTTTGGATGCCCAACAAACCCGCATGGCGGTTATTTCCAATAACCTGGCCAACGTCAACACCACCGGCTTCAAGAAAGCCAGACCGATTTTCGCCGACTTGATGTATCAAAACGTCCGTCAGGCCGGCGCGCAGTCCACCCAAAACACCCAATTGCCGACCGGCTTACAGCTTGGTACCGGGGTACGCACCGTGGCTACCGAAAAACTGCA
The DNA here is from genome assembly GCF_057126975.1 of Methylomonas sp. 2F7. Classification (NCBI taxonomy): domain Bacteria; kingdom Pseudomonadati; phylum Pseudomonadota; class Gammaproteobacteria; order Methylococcales; family Methylococcaceae; genus Methylomonas; species Methylomonas sp. 2F7. The sequence continues at coordinate 528,777 of NZ_CP195203.1, read as the reverse complement.
CACCCAAGGCAATATTCTGCAAACCGGCAACTCGCTGGATATAGCGGTAAGCGGACGCGGTTTTATGCAAATTTTAATGCCCAACGGCGATATCAACTACACCCGCGACGGCTCGTTCAAAATGGACTCCACCGGCCAAGTGGTCACCTCCAACGGCATGCCGCTGGAACCGGCCATCACCATTCCGCAGGACGCGCTAAGTATCACAATCGGCCAGGACGGCACGGTCTCGGTAACCCAACCCGGTGCTGCGGCGGCCAATCAAGTAGGCCAAATTCAAATTGCCGACTTCATCAATACTGCCGGCCTGGAGCCGATTGGCGACAATCTGTTCCGGGAAACCGTCGCTAGCGGTGCGCCGATTATCGGTGCGCCTGGCGAGAACGAACTTGGCACCATGATTCAAGGTTCTTTGGAAACATCAAACGTCAACGTCGTGGAAGAACTGGTGAACATGATAGAAACCCAGCGCGCTTACGAGATGAACTCCAAAGCCATTTCCACCACCGACCAAATGCTGTCCTTCGTCACGCAACAACTTTAATTTAGGACAAAGCTCATGAACAAATTCATTACACGGCAAGCAGGCGGCAAATTTTTGCTGGTAGCGGCAATCGCGATCTTAGTGGGCTGCGATACCTTGCCGAAACGCGACCCCGACTTCGCCCCGGTACAACCCGCCGATTTGCGCCCGCCCCAACAAAGCAACGGGGCCATTTACCAGGCCGGCTACGACATGCGCTTATTCGAAGATCATGCCGCGCGCCGGGTCGGCGATATTTTGACGGTAACCTTCGACGAAAATACCAACGCCACCAAGCAAGCCAATTCCAAAACCAGCAAGAACAGCGATATCAAGACCACTGGCTCCGCGCCGAGCATTTATGGCATGGCTACCTCTGCCTTGTTCGGACATGATTTGGAGACTTCCATCGACTTCAGCGCGGACCGTAGCACCGAAGGCAAAGGCGACTCCCGGCAAAGCAACCGGTTGACCGGCAGTATGAGCGTGACCGTAGTCGATGTGCTGCCCAACGGCAATCTGCGCGTGCGCGGCGAAAAACGCGTCACGCTGAACGACGGCAGCGAATATATCCGCCTGTCCGGCATCGTGCGGCCTATCGACATCAACGTCGCCAACACCCTGGCCTCCAGCAAAGTGGCCGACGCTACCATCATGTACACCGGCGACGGCGCCTTGGCCGACAGCAGCAAGCCCGGCTGGATTTCCCGAATTCTTTCGAGCCCATTGTTTCCTTTCTAGCCGAGGCTGATGGAGAAATCAGATGAACAAAATACTCTTTTCAATCGCCCTGCTGCTGCTAACCAATACCGCGCAAGCGGAACGTATCAAAGACATCGCCTCAATCGCCGGCGTGCGCAGCAACCAATTGGTGGGCTATGGCTTGGTCACCGGCCTGGATAAAACCGGCGACAAAACCAAATTTACCGGCCAAAGCCTGCGCAGCATGATGGGCAAACTGGGCCTGACCTTGCCGCCCGATACCGACCCCAAATCAAAAAACGTCGCGCTGGTCAGCATTCACGCCGATCTGCCTGCTTTCGCCAAACCCGGTCAAAAAATTGACGTCACGGTTTCGTCGATAGGCGATGCGAAAAGCCTGCGCGGCGGTTCGCTGTTGATGAGCCCCTTACGCGGTGCCGACGGCAATGTTTATGCGGTGGCGCAAGGTAATCTGGTGGTGGGCGGCCTTAGTGCCAGCGGCCAGGACGGTTCGAAAATTACTGTCAATAACCCGCTGGTGGGCCGGGTGCCTAACGGCGCCACGGTGGAACGCATCGTCCCTAGCTCGTTCGATCAGAGTGCTGAGCTGGTTTTTAATTTGAACTCTTCGGATTTCACCACCGCGCAACGCATGGCGGACTCCATCAACAAGGCACTGGGCGCCGAAACCGCGCAAGCCGTCGATGCCACATCGGTCAGCGTCAGAGCGCCGGTTAATCCCAACCAACGGGTCGGCTTTGCCTCGGTGATCGAAAACCTGGAATTGGCGCCCGACGATGCCCCCGCCAAAGTGATAGTCAATTCCCGCACCGGCACGGTGATTATCAACAGCAAAGTCAGAGTACAGCCGGCCGCCGTGTCTCATGGCAGCTTGACTGTGACGATCAGTGAGAATCCGCAAGTCAGTCAACCCAACCCATTATCGGGCGGCAGTACCGTAGTGACACCGCAATCCAATGTCTCGGTAAATGAAGACAAGAATCACATGTTTGTCTTCAACCCCGGCGTCTCGCTAGACGAGATTGTCCAAGCGGTAAACGGCGTCGGCGCCGGCCCCAGCGACTTGGTGGCCATTTTGGAAGCATTGAAGTCCGCCGGCGCGCTCAGAGCCGAGTTGATAGTGATTTAAAGAACGTGACACAGCAGTTGATTAAATGAATTATTGGAGATTCCCATGTTAAACGTAGACAGCGCTTCGGTGTATACCGACTTCAACGGCCTGGCGAAACTTAAACAAGGCGCCCGCGAGCAATCGCCCGAGGCGATCAAGGAAGTCGCCAAACAATTCGAGTCGGTGTTTTTAGGCATGGTCATGAAAAACATGCGTCAGGCTAAATTGTCCGACGGCATCTTGGACAGCCAACAAACCCAGTTTTATCAAGACATGTACGACCAACAAATGTCCGTGCATCTGGCCGGCAAACCCGGCATCGGTTTTGCGGATTTGATTGCCCAACAATTGTCGCCCAAACAAAACAAGGACGAAGAAAAAGACAACCAACTATCCGCTAACGATTTCTTGAATCGTGCCGCCGGCACCGGCGCCAGCAATAACCCCGACAATCACCAATCGCTGCGGGCCGGCGAGGAAACCGAAGAACAAATGCCGCTGGATGCCTCCGGCTTAAGCAGCCTGGAGCGCAGCCTGGCCCGTTTGGAACGTAGTCAAAAAGCCTTGGCCGACCAATGGCAAACCCTGGACGATAAAGTGCGCAACGATAGCGATCGGCCGCTAACCTCCAGGGACGAGTTCGTTAACCAACTCCGGCCGCATGCCGAACAAGCCGCACGCAGCCTGGGAGTAGACCCCGACGTGTTGCTGGCACAAGCGGCATTGGAAACCGGCTGGGGCCAAGGCATGGTGAAAAATGGCCAGGGCGATAACAGCTTTAATCTGTTCAATATCAAGGCGGATAAGTCCTGGCAAGGCAAACAAGCCAAAACCATGACACTGGAATATGCCGGCGGTGTCGCCAAAAAAGAAATGGCCGGCTTCCGCGCTTACGATTCCTACAAAGACAGCTTCGACGATTACGTGAACTTTATCAAAACCAATCCGCGTTATAGCGAAGCCTTGAAGAAAGCCGGCAACGCCGGACACTATTTACACGAACTGCAACAAGCCGGTTATGCCACCGATCCGCGGTATGCCGAAAAAGTCATGACGATCTACCACAGCCAGACCGCGGCCCAGGTAGCAGCTCTAAAAAGCGCGGGTTAGGAGGCGAACATGGCTATTGGCATTCTCGGCAATGCATTATCGGGGCTGACGGCATTCCAGCGCTCACTGGAAACCACCAGCAACAACATCAGCAACGCCAATACTGAAGGCTACAGCCGGCAACGCGTCGAACTGGCCACCCGCCCCGAGCAATTTACCGGTAACGGCTATATGGGCAACGGCGTCGAAGTTGCCAACATCACCCGCAGCTACGACCAGTTCATCAGCAATCAAGTCCGTTCCAGCACCGCCACGTTTCACGATATAGACAGTTTTTACACCTTGTCGTCGCAAATCGACAACATCACCGCCGACGAAACCACCGGTCTGGCGCCGGCCATGAAAAGCTTTTTCGATGCGATAGACAGCGTCGCCAACGACCCCAGCTCGGTGGCAGCCCGCCAAGTGATGTTGACCGAAGCCGAGTCCCTAACGCAGCAATTCAACACCATGAGCGCCCGCTTCAGCGACTTGCGTAAACGTGTTAACGATAATGTCACCAGCTCGGTGCAAGAGCTGAATGGCTTTGCCAAAACCCTGGCCGAACTGAACGTGAAAATCGTCTCGGACATAGGCCGCTCGTCCGGCAAGCAAATGCCCAATGAGTTAATGGATCAACGCGATCTATTGCTGACCAAAATCGCCGAAAAAGCCGACGTAACCTATGTCAGCCAAGCCGACGGTTCATACAACGTATTTATCGGCAAGGGCCAACCCTTGGTGCTGGGCAGCGCGGCCTCCACGTTGTCTGTAGTCGGCGACAGTAACGACGTCAATCAAAAGCTGATCATGCTGAATGGTCAGGATATTTCAAAACAGTTGTCCGGCGGCGAACTCTCAGGCAACCTGCGTTTTAGAGATCAAGTTCTGGACCCCGCGCAACAACAGCTGGGTCTGCTGGCAACCGGTTTGGCTACCGAATTTAACAACATCCATAAAGCCGGCTACGACATCAACGGCAATACCAATGTGGCGTTTTTTGATTTAAATTCGCCAACGCCGCAAGTGAAAGCCACCGTCAGCGATAGCAATCTGGTGGTGTCCAGCGCGTTTGTCGCGCCGACCACCGTCGCGGGTTTAGGCGCCGCCTATCGGCTGGACGTTACCGCAACCGCGCCGGCAGCCACGTTCAGCCTGACCAACCTCAGCGACAACACCACGACTGCCGGCTTAAGCGCCGCCACCCTGGCGACTACCGCTGCGACTAACGGTTTTAGTATCAGCTTTAGCGGCGGTTCGCTGACCATTGGCGACTCCTTCCAAATCAGCCCTAATTTTAACGCCGCCGCCAAAATCAAACTTAACTCGGCCATCACCAATCCTAGACAAATCGCCGCCGCCAGCGCCACCGGCCTGCCCGGCGACAACAGTAATGCGCTGAAATTGGCTAACCTGGAAACCCAGGCAAAAATGTTCGGCGGTAAAGCCAGTTTTACCCAAGTGTATGGGCAAATGATCTCGGATGTTGGTTCGCAAACGCATGCCGCCTCGGTTGGCCGCACCGCGCAGGAAACCCTGTTAAAACAAGCCACCAGCGCTAAAGAAAGCGTATCCGGCGTCAACCTGGATGAAGAAGCGGCCAATCTCATCAATTTTCAAAATTCGTATCAGGCGGCCGCCAAGGCCGTTTCGGTGGCTAATTCATTGTTCGACACCCTGATCGGGGCATTCCGCTAGGAGATTATTATGCGCATTTCAACCTCATGGAATAATCAGCTAGGCCTTAACGCGATGTTGGATCAACAATCCAAACTCAGCGAGACTCAGCTAAAACTATCCTCCGGCAAGAAATACCTCAGCCCGTCCGAAAACGCGGTGGCCGCCACCAGCATGATCGACCTGAATCACAACATTAAGGAAAATCAGCAATATCAGGTCAATATCGGTGCGGCGCGGCAAAGGCTGGACTTGGAAGAATCGGCACTGGATAACGCCGGCAGCGTGTTGCATAGAATCAGAGAATTGACCGTACAAGGCTTGAACGACAGCAACACCGCCACCAACCGTAAACAAATCGCCATGGAAATCGACGAACTGAACAAGCAATTGCTAAGCATCGCCAATACCAAAAATGCCAACGGCGAATATATATTTTCCGGGTACAAAACCGACCAAGCCGCATTTACCGACACCCCGGCTTACGCCTATCAAGGCGACACCAACCAACGCAGTATCGCTATCGGCCCCAGCCGGCAAGTAACCGACGGCGATCCCGGCGAAGCGGTATTCGGCACCGTATCAGCCGCGCCGTTGACAGCCGGCAGCATCAGCAACGTCTTTCAAGCAGTCGCGCAAATATCCGCCGATTTAAAAGCCAACACCCCCAATAAGAACTCGCTGAACGACATGGATACCGCGCTGGTGCGCTTCGATACCATTCGCGCATCGGCCGGCGCCCGCTTGAACGCATTGGACGACCAGGAAAACTTGAACGCCGACTATATCCTGGACAACAAATCCACCGCCTCGGACATCGGCGATCTGGACTATGCGGAAGCCTTGAGCAAATTTAATCTGCAACAAATATCCCTGCAAGCCGCACAACAGGCGTTTACCAAAGTGCAAAATCTGTCGTTGTTTAATTACATTTCTTAAGTTTTTCGCGCGGGGCTTTAGACAGCCCGGTGAGCACTTGTATGGCCTGTACGGCTTTCCGATGCTAAGATTCTTAAGGCCGACCGAGATCCGGCAACAACGCGATTTAGGTCCATTGAGCTGATTTAGTGACGGAAGGAATGAAATGGCAAAAACCATGAGTTGGCACCGCATCACACTCTCGCGCCAGGAATACGAATCCGGCGAAATCTACGTGCTGTTAGGAGCGTTCCGAGCCGCCTATGTGGCGCGAAACGGCCCCGAGGGTATGGCAATGTTCGGGGGCTGGTCCGACGACGACACCGCCTTCCTGGTTTACACCACGCCCAGATCGGTACGCCACATCACGCCAATCTTGGACGCCTATTCGGCCAAACAAAGCAAAATTCCTGATCCGTCCGGTCTATCGTTGATATATGGCGACGAGTCCGGCTTCTCTTCCTTCGAGATGGGCTTTGAAGCCTGATGTATTTCCGGGACTTTTTGAGTTGTCTTTAAACCTATCGCAAACCTGATTCTTCGGTAGGAGTTTTGAACGGATTGATGGGCAAATTTCGGCCGATTGTGTTGAAAAAGGGCTATTTTGTGAAAGGAGCTGTTTTTATAAAAAATATTACCTATTGAAAACAATAGGTTGAAAATACGAGAGTAGGAAAAATTGGCCTAAATTCACCGAAAACCGACTTTTTCAACACAATCGGCCATAAGCCGCCGGTCGCGGCAACTAACCAATTTCAATAGTTAAGGCGTCCAGTGACTCATTCGACTGTCCGGTATTCGGCGAGCAAATTGACATTATCACTGAATCACCTCGGTCATCTTCTGCCAGAACTAGTGATTGCTCTTAGACCGAATACGCATTGAAAAATCCACCGCCTGATCGGCCGTTTGCGCTAAAGGGTTGATCAGGGCTTGCCGTTGCAGTTCGGAAAAAGGCAAACCGGTGTCGAGCCGTTGAGCTTCGTATAGATATTCCGGCACATAACCGCTCAGCAAAATTTTCCAGGAAAACGACAGGTGATCCCGATTTGCCAAGGTTCGCATCCAGATCGCGGTCGTGCAATTATCCAGCAGCGTATTGTAGAACGCCGGCTTTTCGTTGAGTTCGTTGATTTTGCGCAGGTACTCCAGAAACAGGCGTTTGGCGTTTTCTATCGGACCTTGCAATTTATACAGATAAACTTGCTCCGGCGGATCCTTGCGGTAGTTGGTGCGAAGACGTATCACGTCGCGTTCGTCGGCGACGAAATAAATCAGTTCATACTGGCGAAAAAAACCTTTGATCGTCGAATAGCCTTCGCCTTGTTCTTTGCGCGCCTCGATGGAGATGGCCAAATGATCGTTGCCGCCGAAATCGAAACTCAGGATGGTATGGGCAATTGCCGGCCCCATCCAATAGACCGAAAACAGATCGACACCCTGCAATTTGTTCAGGTCGAAGTTTTTGGTGTAATACGCCAGCCGATAATCGAATTCGCTACGATAATCGAAGTTGCGGATGTCATGCACCGTTACGCTATCGCCCTCGAAGGTGGCATAGGCCAATTTTTCGGCGTCGGCTTGCCAATGCCGTTGGTTAGACGGGGCAATACTCAACCAATACAGCAAAACCAAACCAAACGCCGTCCCATAGGCGATTAGTCCATACTTGCGCCAGCGGGCGAACGCAAGGCTAATCAACGTCGCCACGCCAAGTAGAGCGAACAGCGCCGCCAACACACGCTGCGGCCATCCCGTTGCGGAATCACCGAAATAGAGCGCGCAAACGCCCCAAAGGATTGTTATCAGCAGAATGAGAATCGAAGCGCCGGCTTTGATCCATCTCACGGCGCTTCATGCTCCGCATGATCGAAAATCAATCGGCCTTTATCGGTGACCAGTTTGAGTTGCTCGGTGTTCTTCATCACTTCGAATTGGCGAACTTCGCTCAACTGGCGAATATATTGCGCATAGTGCGAATCCGGCCCACATTCGGCCAAGGTCGCAGCTCCTGGGGATAACGCGATGCGTCGCTCGCTTTCCAGACGGTAAGCACCCTGCATGCGATTGCAATCCGCTTTGACACGATAAGAACCATCCGCCAGCAAGGTCAGCGTATAACGGTCGGAGGCGCCAACCGTGAACGATTCATCGCCTGCATCGGCATCCAAGCGCGACAGTTGCCATACCCTGTCTTTGATTGCCGCATCGGCCTGAGCTTCGCGTCCCACGCTTGCATCGCCGTCGACAACGGCGCAGGCGGAAATCCACAGCAACGGCAAGACCGGCAAACACCGTTGCGGCAACCGAAATTTTTTAAACATTGCTAACCTCATCGAAAGTCCATAAAACCGAAATCGCGCCAACGCGACAGCCAGACACGACAGTCGGGATAAACAAGGGCCTGTTGAAACGATTGCTCATCAGTGACATCACAGCCCGCCACCGAAGCGATATTGCCAGGCGATACCGGTGGTGTCGAAATCGCTGCCTCTGCGTCCGGAAATTGCCGTGCTGTAATAAAGCTTGATCGAGTTGGCTTTATTGACGGGCAGCGCCAGCGTGGCGCCGGCACGGGTGTTTTCCAAGCTATCGTCATTTTTATCGCCGTCCACCCGGCTTTGTCCGCCAGTGTAAAAAGTGGCATCCGCCGCCACCCAGATGCCATGGGTAATGTGATAAATCAGATGACCCTGCACGGAATAAACCGGGTCTTGCGAGCGCAGTTTGCCGCCGAAAAATTCGTCGTTGTCGGTGTAGATTCGGACACCGCTCGCCAATTCCAGCGTCACCGGCCCCATGCGTTTGGAAACGCCCAACTCCGGCTTGATTGACCAGCGGTTGGTGCCGAGGTTGACCAATTTGCCGGCATCGTACTGCCCACCCGGCGCCGTCACCTCGATATTGGCGCCGACTATCGTATCCTGTTCGTATTTTGCAAATTCCTCGAGCGACAGCGCAGGCGCGCCGAAAAAATTGATCGAAAAATGAAACCGGGGATCGATCAAACCCGAGACTTCCCGGTCCCGCTCCTGACCCACCACCGTGGCCGTGCCCTGCAGCGAAGCATAGGGCAACGCCATATCGAATTTGGCCGATTTACCAAACACATTGATCGCACGCACATAAGCCAGCACGCCGGAATGCAGTTCGATCTGGGTATTTTCTATCGGCAAGGCAGGATCTGTGGCTACACCGCCCCCAGTGTAGCCATAACCCGCAATCAAAAAATTCAACCCTACCGGGGTATTGGCGTACGTGCGCGGCTCTAAATCCTGCCCCATGGCCGAAAAGCTAACAGCCAACGAAGCCGTCATGAAAACCGCGATTGTCGCGCTATCCCGACGAAAATAGTTCGTCATGAAAACCAGCCTCCCGTTAGTAAGGCGCCGGCACCGGGGTATAGATCGGGCCGTTTGGGCCATAAGCCTGGGTATACCATGAGGTGCCGCATTGATAATACGTCACCCCTTGAAGAACGGCAGTGTTTGGGGTACATGGCAATCCGCCATTACCGGAAGGCGGGGTGGTATAGACCACGGTGGTCGACGGAGCCGTGGTTTGGGTCGTGTTTGATTGACCGGCCGCATAACCCGCCATCGCCCCTACTGCCGCCGCACCGACCGCTACAGCCGCCACTTCGCCATCGTCCCAGTGATCATCATCGTGGTAGTACCCGCCATGATACGACTCTGCCGTTTGCTGCCGGCTTTGGGATCTGCTGGTAGCGCCTTGCTGACGGGTATTGACATTCTCATTCGATGCCGATTGGCGTTGAGCTTGGTTTTGCGACGCGGCGTCCTGCCGCTGGGCTTGATTTTCTGTTGATGAGGATGCCCGAGTTTGTTGGGTCGCGGCCCGGTTGGTCGACATTGTCGAAGCCGATTCAGTCCTATTTGCAGAAACCGATTGTGCGGTTTGGCTTTGTGTACGATTCGTGGAAGCCGTTTGAGCCGTCGCTGACCTGCTGGACGCCATCGACGCCGACGAAGCGCCACCCGCCGCGCCGCCTCCCGCTGAAAAACTGCGGCTTGCCGAAAAACTACCGCTGGCCGCCGCGCCGCCTCGGGAAAAACCACCCGCGCCACCTTGCGAAAAACCACCCACACCACTAGCTCCACCACGGGCGCCTCCACCGCCTCCAGCCATGCCGCGGGCCGCCGCATCTCCGATGCCGACGCTGAAAATGACAAAGGTGGCGGTCATCGCCGTCACGATAGCATTAAGTTTTGTGTTCATTATTTTTCTCCCGAATGTGCTGGATTTTCAGAAGCGCCAGGTACGATGCTAGGCACTTGCGCCAGGAAGGCAATTTTTTTGGCACCTTCGGCTGGGGTAAAGGCAAACTGCGTATTGTCGATTTGCGGAGCCAAATTCCAATCGGAAAATTGCGCCCTGAACTGCGGTTGGCCTTCCTCCAGTTTGTAGGTCAATACCACCCGCAGAGGCAGCGGTTTTGGCCCTTCCGCTATCCATACCTGATAATCGACGGTCTCGGTGCGCGCAGCCAGATGATGCGCGGCTTGCCCGTGTATCGTGGTCTTCTCGACGTACTCGAGCGATTGGGTCCTACGTTCCAGCTCGGCGGGTAATTCGCTTACCAGCAACACGGCCAGCGGCAGCCGCATATTCAGATCTTTCAGGAAGTATTTGACCGCTTCATCGATACCGCCCGGTTTTGCCGTCTGGGCATAAACGTTATCCGACGGACTGAATATCGTGATGTCCTTGCCGTCATACAACACCATCTGCTTCACGCCATCGCTTCCCTCGCGCTCAACCCGCAGGCCATTGGGCCGACTGACGACAACCTGGCGCGTGGCCGAAAATTCGATCTTTTCTCCGGACGCCTGTACCGTGTCGTAGGAATCGTTGAGGTTCACCGCGAATGCCGGCGTCTTAGCCAAGTAATTGGCCATACGCTGCAAAATACCCTTGGCATCGGTCGCTTCCGGCCCCGCTTGCGGCAAGCTTTGGTGGGAAATCGCAGCCTGTGGATGGCTAACCGTCTGCTGCTCCGCGCAGCCCGCGAGTATCGACAGGATAGCCACGCATAGCGCGTTGCGTATTCCCGGTTGTAGTGTTTTATACATGTTTCACCTCCTTAAGGTGATGGGATTGAACTGATAAAGGCACCCGTCGAGGATAACCCTACGGCCACCAGCGAACACCAAACGATTTGAGTCGGAATAACCTTCCAACCGCCAATGTCTTTTCATGCCGCGGCGCCCCCTGATGTCATGGCGGTGTTTAATTCCACCCTGACCGGCTGGGTTATATCCAAATGTACGTCGCGTTGCGGAAAGGCCAGCAAAATGCCATGTTGGCTGAACAACTCTTCGATTCGCAGGCGCACGTCGCTCATCAAACGCATACGGTTAGGCTGTACCAACAGATCGACCCAAAAATCCAAACGCAAACTCAATGCACTGTCTGCAAACTCCTGCAGATAAATATCCGGCGCGGGCTGTTTGAGTACCTGGGGATTTTCGATAGCCGCAGTCTCGACCAAGGCCAACGCCTTGCGCACCTGCGAGCCATAAGCAATGCCCAGCGTAATGGTGCAACGTAGTCGCTGGTCGGAGAGGGTCAAATTCGTGACGTTGTTCTCCAGGAAACGGCTGTTCGGTATCAACATATCGATGCCGTCCAGCCGATGCACTTGACAGCAACGGCTACCGATTTGGGTAACCCGACTCAGTACGCCTTCGATTTCAACCATATCGCCCAGCCTGATCGAACGCTCCGCCAATAAAATCAAGCCGCTGATAAAATTATTGATAATGTTCTGGGCGCCGAAACCAACACCAATCGCCAAGGCGCCACCAAAAAAGGTAAATACCGTGAGCGGAATATGGACGCTAACCAGGGCAAAGACGATGATGGCCACCACCGCAACCAGACTGAACAACCTCAAGGACAATAAGCCGGAACTCGCCTTGATCGGCTGCCAGTTTTTCACCCGGCGCAAGCCTTGGTCCGCGACGCGAATGACCAGCCATAAGCCCACCGCCAGTATCGCTATCAATTTGAAGATCTTGCTCACCGTTACGCTACGTTTACCGGTAATCTGCCGCCCTTCGACGACGATGGTGTCATCGATAGCCAGTAGTTCGAAGTCGCTGAATGCTGTTACCAAAGCCATGGAATCTGCGTAGAAAGTTTTCAGCTTTTCAGTTAATGACGCATTGACATTTTTTAGCGCCAGCAAATCGAACATATTGAGCAGACTGCTATCCAGATCATTTAATTCGCTCAGTGCGCGCCTAAGCAGCTTTTCCTCACTGTCAAAGGCGGCCTTTTTACGCTGCTCTTGTTTTTGCTCGCCGTACCCGCTTTGCCAGTCGGCTAGCATTTTTGTCTGGTTGTCCAAATGGATTTGTATCGAATCCAATTCCGACTTCAGATATTTGCGCCACAAGGAAAGCCGTTCCATACCTTGCTTTAAATCCACCACAGCTTTATTCAAGGCGACAGGATCTTCGGTATGGCCGACTAGATAACGCAATTCCCAAGCCTGTCGCTCACTCACCACTGACAGGGCAAGCAAACGCAAGGTTCTCAAGTTGGAAGACGCCACCTGACTTTCCACTGAATCGGCATCCAGTATTTGCTGGATGCGTTCAAGTTCGGGCTTAGCGTCTTCAACCTTGGCACCACTCTCCAGGTTGATTTGCTCGCTCAGCTTTTTCAAACGCTCACGTGTACTTTGTAACTGGCTTTCCGCAGTTTGGGCCGCCCGGACGGCCAAGGCAATTTCGCCATCGAGTTCCAGTTGACGCTTGGTAAGCTGATCCAGTTTCTTGTTCAGATCGGCTTGCGATAACGGTGAACTGCTACTGGCCTCCATGGCCTGCTGGAGCAGTAATGCTTTTTCGTCAGCTAGATGCGCCAATCGTTCGTTACGTAAATCGCGGCTGGTACTCAGCAGGCCGATGCGGGCCTCGTCCCTTTGAGTGCGCAGTGCGTTCAGTTCCTGCAACCAGCGCGCCCGCTCGGCCTGTTCCGGTCGAGCGGCCTCAAGCGCTTCGTTCGCCTGACGCAGATTCTGAGCGGATTCCAGATATTCCTGTCGCCGCGTTTCCAGCAAACCATCAAACAAGGTCTGTTCGAGTCTTGTAGCCTCAAGTTCATGGTCTTTCAGACGCACCTGTTGCCATTGGTAGTCAATAAAATCCACCGAATAAGGCGGCGGTTCGGAAAAATTCGTCCAAACCATGGCTTTTTTTTGAAAATCCTCACGTGTTTGACCCATCCCACGAAACTTACGCAAGGTATCCAGATGCTGTTCGTAGTCGTTTACTATTAAATTTAACAATCGGGTGTATTCGGCCCATTCGGTCTCGGTAGCGGCCACAGGCGCGACCGCTCCGTCTTTCGATAAAGCGATCAGACGAGTGCGGACTTGATCGAGTCTGGACTTTAGTGCCGTTTCTCTTGCCTGCAACGAGGGCGTATCCTGATTAGCGGATCGTGCCGTAGCCGACGGCTTGGATACAGGCGATCCTTGAGCACACGCCGACAAGGCAGGCAATGACAGCATCGCCGCAACTACCGCGAACCGGGCACACCGGAGCGTACCCGACAACCGCGGCGAGCATGGCATAGTGCCGCGCGGGAACGGTAACTGTTCATGCGGGTGAGTCATGGCCGCCTCAGTCGAATCGGCGCGATCAATTGACCGAATAACCCAGTGCGCCTAGACAGGATTTCATGGCGCGGTTGTAGTTATCCAGACCGGGAGGTGGCGCGGACGCGGCCTGCTGTTGCCGATCTCGCTCTTGAAAACCGCGTCTCATGCCGCCGCCAACAGCGCCAATGGCGGCGCCCTTGCCGGCATCGCCGGCAATCGCACCGATTGCCGCTCCGGCCGCCGCGCCCCGTAAGCCACCTTTGAGCACTTCCTTGGACGCGCTGCCAAAACTGGGCCCCGAACTCGGTGCGGGAGGATTGCTCGGATCGTAACCGGATTGCTGAACCGACCAGCCGTGGCAGTTATACTGGTCTTGCTGCTGTTGCTGCGGACTTTGCCCGGCGGCTGGATAGATCATCAGACTCTGAGCCCAGGCGTTCATGGTTCCGGCGCCCAATAAAAGGACACAGACCAGGGTGTTACGAATTTTTCGATGGTTCATATTCATCTCCTGCGTAATTGAATCGGTTATAGCCGAGCATCGAATTTCGGTTTTTATACCTCCCCGGCAACCGCTCGGTGCGTTCGGCGGGAGAGAGGCGAAGATGCCGAAATTTGATGGGCGATCGCTATATTCAGGTTTTGTCGGACCGGGCCAATATTATTCAGGCCGAGTGGCGCCACAGTTCTCCAGCCGGTAAGCCATCCGATCCGCCCAATCATCGAAAGTCCGGGTTACGTCGTCCCATTTGCCGGTGACGCCTATCGTCGACTTATTACCGACCATGCGATCGACAGCCGCGCCCATGCGTTCGCCGGTACTGGCATCGGTGATTTCAACCTCACCGCTGGCCTTACCGACGAAGGCACCAGTGCCGGTGGCAATTTCCTTCAATTTGGACATCACCAGCATCTGCGGCACGAACGACGACACGGTATCCAATGCCACCCAGGAGCCTTCAGCTTCGGTAATCGCGGTTTTGATTCGTAGCGTGCCTGGCTGCGGCGTTTTGACGATTTGATAGTGTTTGCCCAATTCGCTGACTAACGAACCATGCAAATGATTAACCAGCATTTGCCTATCTTCCGCCGGGATAGAAGCTGTATCGGAATTTTTGCCAACCCAGATACCGACCGGTTCGATCAGCACCTTGTCATAGGTTTTGCAGGTTTGTTGATATTTTGGATTAAGGTAGATTTTTAGGGCCTCGCCGTCTTTTCCGGCGCGCAAGGCTGAATAATCGCCTAAAAAGCCCGATTCTTCGACATCACGCGCCTGCTTGATCGGCGTGCACGCGGACAACCCTAGCATCAGGGACAGCCCCAACATTCCGACGAAATTCTGTTTGCCATTGCTTGCCATGTTTTTATTCTCCTAAATTGCTGGTGGGTGTTATGGATTGATACGGGTAATTTTGGAGCCTTGTATGCCCAGACCGGCCATCAAGCCTTGCTGGCCAAACACAAAGGCATAGACATCGTCCCGCAAGGTCGTGGTGGTGGCTTTCTTGGCCAGGCCTTCATCGAGCACCACGACGCTAGGGCCGACGCCCACTTCCAGGCCTTTGGCGCTATTCAGGCTGGCTATCGCCTCGTCGTTCATGAAGAACATCGCGTAACCGAAGGATTGCACCCCGGCTTGCAAGCCATAAGAACCGGCCACGATGTTGTAGTAACCGGCTGTCTTGCCGCCTTTACGCATCGCGCCCTTGCCGTACTCGGCACCGCCGATGAAGCCGGCCTTGATCACATTCGGAAACACCAGAATACCCCTGGCTTGTGCCGCCAGCGTTCTGGCCGACGGCGTGGTTTGGTAAAGCTTGTTCAAAGCGGCATCCACTTCGCGGTCAATTTGCGCCGCGTTAGCGTGCGAATCGCCCTGTGACCCGCCCGTGGACTGACAACCGCTCAGCGTCGACGATAGGACCAACACTAGACACGCGATTAGCCTGAATCCAAGCAGCGGGGCAATTTGAAGGGATGGTGTCGATAATTTCATGAGTTATTCCTCTTGGGTGAATTGCGCGTTTAATGCGTTTAAAGCAGGGTCGTGCGGTGTCGCCGTCAACGCGGAGCGAACGACATCGCGCGCATCCCGCCCCTTTCCGACACTGGACAAAGCCATGGCGTAGACATAGCTGAACCGAGGTTGGTTTGGCGCCAATTTGACCGCGCGTTCCAGAGACTTCAACGCCTCTTCGGTGTTTTTCAGTCTGACCTGTAACAAGCCCAGGCTGTGATGTAAATCGGCGGCGTCCGGCAATCGGGACAAGCCTTGTTGCAGCAGGCTTAGTCCTTCGTTGTCGCGATGAATCAGTCGAAAAAGATCGGCCAGATTGATGTACGCCATCACAAAGTCTGGATCGATCTGCAAGGCCTCCCGGTAAGCCTGTTCGGCGGATTCGAATTCCTTGCGGGCGGTATGAAAATTGCCGCGATTGACTTGCGCGGCCGGATCGTCGGCGTTCCAATCCAACGAAGTCAAATAATCGCGGCTGGCCGCTGCGTAATTGGCCTGTTCGCTTGCAGAAATGGTGGCAGGGGCAAGGCCAGCCAATGCCGCGGCGGCCAGTACACGCAGCGAACGCACGGGATCGCGCAGCGCGTCGTGAGCCAGCGGCCAACGCTGTTCCGGCGGTAGTTGTTCCATAGCTTGCAGCGCCGCTCTACGCAGCAAGGGATCGGCATCCCGCAAGGCTTGAGTCAGAATCGGCAACTGTTCCGGCGTCAGACCGGCGGCCATTTCCGAGATGGCTGTGGCGCGGGCGATAGCCGGTTGGCTTTTGTCTTGCGCTAATGCCGATAACTGCGCCGTGGCATCCGCGCTTGCGGTGCGCGCGGCATGCAAGGCTTCGGCATAATTTTGATAAGCCTTGGGCTGATGCCCGTACCAGCGTTTGACCGTATCCGCCGCCCACTGCGCCGGTTTATCGGCATGACAGGCGTTACAGGTATTGGGGGTGCCGAGTTTTTCGGATAGATCGGGGCGCGGAATACGAAAGCCATGGTCGCGGCGGGCATCGACGCCCATATAGGTCTTGGTCGGCATGTGGCAAGCGATGCATTTAGCGCCGGCGGAACCCTCGGTATGGAAATGGTGCTTGGCATCCTCGTACTTGGCGGCGGCATGGCACTGCAAACACGTGCCGTTATCGGCGACGCGCAATTTGAGGCTGTGCTGTTCGTGGCAATCGCCGCAGGTCACGCCGGCCTGATACATCTTGCTTTGCAGAAACGAGCCGTATTCATAGACTTCGCCGTCGATCTGGCCATCGGCGTGGTACAAGGTTTGGGTCAATAAGGAAGGTAAATGGCTGTCCATCAAGCGCCCATCATGGTAATCGCCCAATAGCTGCGCGCGCCGGGAATGGCAACGGGCGCAGACCTGGATTTCCGTATCTCCACTACGCGGGATATTGCGCCGGGCGTTGCCGGTTTGCGAATCGATGCTCCAAGCCGCGCCGCGCCGCTCATTCAGCAATACCGCCAAACCCTTGGTTTGATCGTCCGCCGCTTTAGAGCCCGATTCCGGTTTGGCCCAGGTCACATGATTGGAACCGGGACCGTGGCAAGCTTCGCAAGACACATCGATTTCCGACCAGGTGCTGCGATAAGTGCGGTTGGAGGCATCGTAATTTTTTTGCAGATGGGTGGAATGGCATTCGGCACACATGAAATTCCAGTTCTGCGAGCGCCGGGTCCAATGCAATTCGTCGGTGTGGTCGATTTTTTCGTTGGGATACAAATGAAACCAGCGTTGCCCGCCCTGATCTTTGGAGCGGCTGTCCCAGGCAATTGACAAGGCTTGCAACTTGCCGCCGGGTAATTCGATCAGGTATTGCTGCAGCGGCGTAACCCCAAACACGTATTTGATTTCAAAATCCGCCAGTTTGCCATCCGGGCTGTCGGTGTTGACCAGGAACCGGCCGTTTTGCCGAAAAAAACGCGATGTCAGGCCGTCCTTGCTGAATTTAGCGTCCTTAAAATCGCCGATCACGGTTTGTTCGGTGACTTCCTGCATCGCCAAATCATGATGCGAACCTTGCCAGAGCTTATCCTGTTCGGCATGGCAAGCGGCGCAAGCGGCTCTGCCGACGAAAGCCGGCTCGATTTTCACTTGCTTTGCCGGCATGGCAGTGGAATCAGCGGCAAGCGGGAACAGGTAAAACCAAGTACCCAATCCCGCCAGCACCACTACGCATAGGGCGAATAACCACCCATAGGTACGTTTAACCCCTTTGTTCGCGACCGATTCCGGCGCTGGATTTCGTTCACCGGCCGACTTCATTGCATGCTGCCGCGCAGTTCGATCAAAACCCGATCCACTGCATCCACCCGAATCAAGCCGGCGCGAGGATATTCGATATCGAGTATCACATATACCGTGATTGCGATGATGGCGGCAAAACCGAAGACATGAAACCGGGTGGTTTCCGGGTTATTGCCCATCGAGTAACCGGCCAGAAAAGAGCTCAGCAACGCCAAGGCGAACAGCATCACGAAGATGACCGTGGGCGGATGCATCACGCGCGCGGTCGTTGTGCGCAACGTCGCCATATCGAACATTTCGTTCAAAGCCGCCAACAACAGCGTGGTCGCAGGCACCGATCCCGAAGCTTGACAGGCCTGGACCGCCATCGGCCAGATTTGATTTTGTAATTGATTGGCCTTGAGCAAACTGGCTTCCGCCGCCGCCATGTCGGGCAGTTTCTGAAATGCATCCAGGCGCGCATCCAGGTATTGCCGGAACAAATCCCGCAATGGCGGTTGGCTTGCAGACGGTAGCAGATTCAAGCGTAGATAAGCCGTGCCAATGGCGTTGGCCTCGTTGATAACCAAATCCCGACGATGATCCAGGCGCGAGGCCGCTCCGGAAAACGTAAAAGCGATCAACAGGCCCATCAATCCGAAAATGGCGCCGTCGATCAAACCAGCGGCGGTGTTATCGGTTTTTTGATCATCGCCCCTGGTTTTAAGGCCTAGCCTCCTGCCGAACTCTATGGCCAGCAACATGCCAAGAAATAAAACCAGCGCCACCAACACCGCGAGACTAGCAATGTCCATAATTCAATACCCCCATTGCCCCATCAGTTTTAGCCATCACGCGTTAACCCTCGCAGCCCGGGCCGTGTGTTGGCTGCGGGCGTTCGAAAATTCCGCGTCGCAGCGTACCTTCGCCCAAACGCTGATCCAATCCCGCATACACGTGATAAGCCAAAAAGGTCAAACCCACGCAAAGCAGCTTCATCAGCATCAGGTTCCAGTCTTTATGCGCCCATACTTCCGAAACGGCCTGATTCAACAAGCCCGTCTCCCGATAGGCATGAAAGACTTTTTCCAGAAAAAACACCATGAACGCGATGCCCAAATAGACCAAGGTCTTATAAAGAGCTGCCACCCAGAGCGGTTGGCGGGTATCGAAACGATTGCCGGCGGCGGTATGATCAAGAATGACGACGACTTTGGCGATGATCAAGGCACTCACGGCCGCAAGGGAAACGACCTGAACGTCAACCTGATAATCGGCGAGCAACAGTTTCTTCAAGGTCAGCATGACGCTAAAGCAAAAGAAGAAATACAAGGTCACCAGTCCTACTTCCTGGGCCTCGTGCTTTAGCTTGATGAGTAGGCTCATGGCTTGTTTTCCTCAAAAAACATCAATTAAAACCAGTGTTTTCAGCGCTCACTTCGGAAACAACAAGGTGACGGCGAAGCGCAGCCCCCAGTCCGGGCCACCTTCCGCTTTCTCGGCGTAGTAACGACCACCCACGGTGAAAGCCACCGGCTGCGAACCGAATTTCACCAGCTGTTGAACCGTTAAATTCAGCGGGACCGTCCAGCGCGTGTTTTCCCAGTCGTAGGTCGATTCGGTGTTAAGTTGCAAAGTTGTGAATGTTTTTGTCGTGTAAGCCAGAAAAGGTTGCATAAAAGTCGCGTTTACGTCCTGGCGACTGCCGCTGCCAGCAAAATTCCACAGATGATTGGCCAGCATGCCGTAAGTCCAGCCGTTTTCCTGTCTTAAGGCAACCGCCGTTGGCCCAGCACCCCATTTTTGCCCGCCCAGATTATCTTCGGAAGCGGAAGGGTACAAAAACACCGGCCCGCCACCCACTATCCAACCGCCGACCGCTTCCTTGGGCGACAAAAAGAAGCTTTGCACGATGTCGCCGAAGCCACTGGTGTCCGAACCGCCGGCCAAGGGCGATTCGGCATGGATAATAGGCATGATGGTACGGGTGATCAGATTCCAGTTGTCGCCGATCGAAAACGGAATCACCGGCTGTACATTGGCGGTAAAGCGCATGGCATCGGCCTGGCCGATGCCGAAATCCCAATTGTTTTGCACGGGAACGCTGATCAGATTGGCGATCGGGTTTTGTAATTTCTTGGCCAACTCGGCGGCATTTGCCTGATTACTATCCGCAGCCCCGTCATCGGCCAGCGCCGTCCGCATGATCATGACAGCGCCAAGCACCAGCAAACTCCTGTTGATTCGCATGGCATGTTTCACCGTTTTCCTTTTAAACTCACTGCGGTTACCAAAAATTTCGGAATACCCGGCAATAGCGCTTTAATGCCTTGTCGCCTCGACGACTGCTTTGCGCATCACCCGAACAAGCTCAGGCTGACTCAAAATTTAATATTCACGCGCAAATTCGCTTCGACGACCGTATCCATATCCCGCAACTGGTGATTTTCATCAAGGGTTTTACTCAGAGCGGAATTGACGACCTGAAGATGCGGGCTTACATCCAGCCAAGGCGTGATCGCGGCTGCGTAATACAGTTCGACGGCATCTTCATGATCCAGGCCAAGCCCCAATCTTTCCCGCAGTAAGGGCACGAACTGATCGCTAAACTGGGTACGCGCCCAGCCTATGCCGAAGCTATCGTGCGGACGCGAGGCGAATACGCCCTTGCCGCCTATCCCCATCATATAGGTGTACTGAATAGGATTAGGGTTGCCATCGGTGGCGCCAAAATTAAAGAAAACACCGAGGCCGCGTTTCGAATCGCCGTCGGGTTGCCAGAAATATTGATCGAAGCTATAGACCACCGACCAGGTATTTTCCTTGCGGTTGAAGGGTTGGACAGGAATCAGCAGATCCGGAAAACGCTCGCGAAGAATCCGCTCCAGGATCGGGCCGGGATTACCCAGGAAGGGAAAGCGCTGAGTTAGCAATGCGCGCGCCAGGTTGTCGGGGTCTTGGGTCAGCGAGAAACGAGTCTTGTTGCTCCACACACCGCTGATAGCCTGGTGCCCGGCCAGGCCAAACGGTTTGATTTTGATGCTCGCCCCACTCATCAAGGTCACGCCGTCATCGAAGGCCTTGCTGATGTCGTTCTCGTCGGGCGTACCGCTGGCATCCAGCGCCAAGGCCATCAGCGTGATGTCCTTGGTGGGCAGCCCAATCACGCCGCCGCCATAGGCGGAGATGGGCACCATCGCGAAGGCCAAGGGCAAGTTCAGCGCGGTATTGAGAAATTGGGTATTGTAGTCGCCATAAAACTCATTGGGTGTGAAATCCAAAAGATTCAATTTCCCCATCATCACCCCAGCGTGTTCACTCAAGAACTGGGTGTAGGAGGCCTCCATCAAACCACTGCTGGGCTGGTTGAAACCGGGATGCAGCGAAGACATGTTGGTCGGTATCATCGCGCCGGCTTCGTTATACAAGGTATTGCCGAAACTGGAAATGCCTTCGAATTTGAAGAAGCCGCCCGGCCACAGTCCCATTTTGCCGGTATCCAGATTCAAGGAGTAATCGACGCTGCCCCAAAAGTCGGCGCCGGTCTCCCGGCCGCCGGTGGCGACACCGCCCGGCAGCAAAAGCATGTTGGCATCCAATACCACGCCTTTTTTGGCCATGTCGTCCCTGATGCCGCCCCAAGCGCCGGTCAGCCGTTCGCGTGAAGCCAAATCCCCGCCCCAGGTTTCCGGGACTGCCACGGGACCTAAGGCATTGGCGCTTGAGCTTAAACCCATCAGCAACACCGAGCCGACTAGGCTCAAGGACGTTCTATTGAGCCTTTTGTTATTTTTGACATTCATTGCAAGGCTATCTGTTTTAATCATGACATTTCCCCAATTTTTATGACATGACGCACGGGTTTTAAAAGCCGCCAGTGCGCCATTGGTACACTACTTAACCGGCTCGATCTCGCCCGGCCGCCAGGTTTTGTCGAACCAGGGCTGGAGCGGGCCATAAAGGCGCAGCAACGTATTCCAGCCCTTGCCGGGGATGGTCTGCACCCAGTTGTTTTCCTTGCCTGCTGGCCGCTTGGGGCCGAAATAGATGTCAACCGAGCTGTCCGGGTTGACCTGGAGCCCTTGAGTCTGACTGCTGACCGCCGGCCAATGCTGGTCGGTCTGTAGCATGGAGCGGGTCTGGTTGTCGTACAAAATCACCGACCAGAAGTTTGCGACCGGGATATTGGGCGGCAGGTGCAATTGGTAGTTTTTGCCGCCATCCAGCGGCTTGCCCTTGGCGTCGACGAAAGCCCCCATATACTGCGACCCCTGGCCAACCACCTTCGAATCCATGGCTGGAGTAATGCCGGTCGCATAGAAGAAGAAAAAGGTGTACATGTCCAGCAACCGCACCCCTTTATCCTCGAAGGTATAGCCGCTGGCATTCATCGGATTGACCCAGGCGCTCTGGCTATCCGGGTAGAAATAAGCACTCTTATCGCGAGGACGATAAGAGACCGCGCGCGCCGTCGCGTCGCCGACGAGGGCAGCCTCGGCGAGAATCTTCTTCATCCTGGCATCGGGATTAAAAGGTTTGCCTTTTTGAATCCCGACCGACGCCCAAAGTCCGAGGGTAATCGGATCGACCGAATCGGTCGGCTCTTCTTGTACCACCTGATCCAGGTACTCCCAGAAAGGATAATCCGCCGGGGCGACGGTGTTGAAGTCCCGCCCCGACACATTGACGAAGTTCAATTGCGGCGGGTTGCCGGCCTGTCCCAGCGGATAGATTTTCGTCAACTGCTTGACGCTGTCCACGCCCGGCTTGGGATCGCCGTCTTTCAGGAAAGTCCGCCAACCGGCCCAAATCTTAAACGTTGCGGGACGGACAACATGGTAGCCTTCCGGGACCTCGCCTTGGTAACCGGGAGGCAGCAGCAAAAATTTGCCGCCTTCACCCTTGTCGGGACCCATGAAGCCCAAATCGGTAACGAAGTGATACCACATGTCGTCGATCAGGCCGAGAACCTTGGGCGGTATTTCGAGGACCAAGGGCCCCTTACTCAGGTCTAGCCAGAACCAGGTGTAGGGGGTGTTGTTGTTCGGCGTCAGAAACGTCGAACGGGGATTCATCATCTGCTCAAAGATCGGCACGGTGGTATTGGCCGGCCCCACTTCGAGTATGCCTTTGCGATTCGCCACTTGGCTGACAGGTGCCAGTCCGAGCAAGTAAGCCTGTACCGCGCGCTGAAAATCCAGATTGTCGTAGAGTTTTTCGACGCTGGCATCATCCGGGAAGCCGTCGAAAAATTTCAGCGTGCCCAAGCGGGTTTTGACCTGATCCGGCATCGCGATGCCGGCAGGTACTTCCGTGCTCATTTTGTATTGTGCTGGCTTGGTCGGTTTGGCGATCACGGTTCCCGCCAACAGGCCGCAGGTCAGGGCAATCGCCGTGGCTAGCTTGGTGTTTTTCGTCATTAGTTTAAGCTCCATGAATCATTCAATAACTTCGGAGTAGGCGCGCAAACACACACCTACTCCGAGCCGTTTATTTCACGTCGATGGTGACTTTCTCGATCTTGCCGGTAAAGCGGGTCTTAGCGCCCTCGCCGATTCCGGCCACGACCGGCGTAGCGTCGTCTATGCCGACATCCGCGGTTTCGTCGGCGGAGAAGGCCATCGGCTGGGTTTTATCGATACGGCCTTCGGCCAGTTTGCGGCCATCGACCGACAAGGTACCGTTACCGCCCTTACCAAAACCGCCACCGTCATAGGCGAACTCGAACACCAGCTTTTTTTTGCCTTTCGGCAGAGCTTCCGCTGAACTGATGGTGTATTGGTTCTGGTTCAGGAAGTTATAGGTGTAAGCCGGTTTCCCGTCCTTCAGATACAAGCACCAACCGCCGAAACGGCCGCCTTGCGCCAGTACCACGCCGTTGGCCCCGCCTTCCGGAATATCGAGCTCGGCAGTGATGGTTTTGGACTTGTTTTTGACGTTGATGAACACGTTTTCGCTCATGCCGCTCATGCCTTCGGCCAGGGTCAGCGAGGTGCGGCCCGCCATCAGGTCGGGACGCTGCACAAGATCCGCATTGAGGCGCTCAAGAGTCCGATCGTCGATCGGCAGCACGTTGTTTTTTTTGGCCTCTTTCAGGAACAAGGCTTGCAGTTCCTTGAGTTTCTTCGGATTCTGCGTCGCTAGATCGTGTGTCAGGCTAAAGTCGCTTTTGGTGTCGTACAACTCCCAAATATCGTCCGCCAACGGACGGCGTACTTGTTGCTCCCAGGGAGCTCGGTGAATGGTGCGGGCAAACCAACCTTCATGATAGATGGCCCGGTTTCCCATGATCTCGAAGTACTGGGTGGTATGGCGCTCTTTGGCTTTGGCATCGTCGAAGCTGTAAAGCATGCTGACACCGTCCATCGGCCGCTGTTTGACGCCGTTGACGATTTTAGGTTCGGGCAGGCCGGCCGCTTCGAGGATGGTCGGTGCAATGTCGATCACGTGATGGAACTGGGTACGTTGTTCGCCCTTGGTCTTGATGCCTTTCGGCCAGCGTACCGCCATGCCGACCTTGGTGCCACCGTGATCCGACGCCACCTGTTTGGTCCATTGATACGGGGTATCCAGCGCCACCGCCCAGCCAGCGGACATGTGCGGATAGGTTTCCGGTCCGCCCCACTGATCCAGATGCTTGAGCATGTCGGCGACCTGTTCCGGAACCCCGTTGAAGTAGGTGTATTCGTTGAACATGCCGTTGCGGCCACCTTCGGCGCTGGTGCCGTTGTCGCCGTAGACGAACAGCACCAAGGTGTTATCGAGTTGGCCTATGTCTTCGATGGCCTTGATCAGCCGGCCGATTTCATGATCGGTCATATCGATAAAGCCGGCAAATACCTCCATCTGCCGCGCATACAAGCGTTTTTCGTCGGCCGACAGCGTATCCCAGGCCGGAATTGCCTCCGGTCTAGGCGCCAGCTGGGTACCCGCCGGCACTACGCCACGTTCGATTTGTCTAGCCAAAACTTCTTCGCGCAGTTTGTCCCAACCCTGATCGAATTTACCTTGCCAACGCGCTATCCAATCCTTGGGCACGTGATGCGGCGCGTGCACGGCCCCAGGGGCGAAATAGGTAAAAAAAGGTCTGTCCGGCGTCAGGGCCTTTTGATACTTGATCCAGGACACGGCCTGATCGGTCATGTCGGTCATGAAATGGTAGTTGGGGTCGTTCGGCAACTCGACCTGTTTGGTGCCGTCATAAATGAACGGCGCCCATTGATTGGTTTCGCCGCCCAGAAAGCCGTAAAACTTGTCGAAACCCTGCCGGGTCGGCCAGCGATCAAAAGGCCCTGCCATGCTGGCTTCCCAGGCGGCCGTTTCGTGCCATTTGCCAAATGCCGCAGTCGCATAACCGTTGAGGCGCAACATTTCTGCGACCGGTGCGACGCTATTGGGAATCTGGCCGGTATTGCCGGGAAACTGAGTACCCATCTCGATGATCCCGCCCATGTTGTTGACATGGTGGTTACGCCCACTCTTGATGGAGGCACGGGTCGGCGAACAAAGTGCGTTGGTGTGAAAGTTGTTATAACGCAAACCCTCGTTGGCGATTTGCTCGAAGGTGGGAGTGGTCACCGGTCCGCCGAAGCTGCTGCTACCAGCAAAACCCAGGTCGTCCAGCAATACCAGCAACACATTCGGCGCGCCGGCCGGCGCTTTCACCTGGAAACGTGGCGGCGCCTTGGCGTTGCGCACGTCGAGTTCGCTGTTCGGACTGGGCTGAGGTTCCGAGATGGGCAATACAGTACGATCAAAACCTTCGGTTGGTTTGGTTTGGTTTTTGGCAACGGCGATTTCGCAGTTGGTCAGCATCACAGCCGACAAACCGACCATCGCAAAGACATGCTGTCTCATAATTTCGCTCTCTGGTGAATAATAAAATTTAGGCAACCGATTTACAGTCGAATCCGGCCTGGATTGTTCAATAAATCTTGCACCGAGCTCCAACGCGAGCCGTGACTCCACATCACTTACAAACGCAGAATTCGTGCCGCTTTCCGTAATAATTGCACCCGTCGGGCTAATCCTTGCTATTCAAGTGGTTACTGTGAAATTAGAAAAATAAGCCGCGGACACCTCCGAGACATGCCCACGAAATATCGGAGTTTCTCCGAAATAACGAAAAACCTGTAAGAATCGCTCAGCGAGGCTAGCTTCGTTACTCGGCGCCTTGCGATCGCGGATAACCGGCCACGATTTTTTCCACCGCTTCCTTGATCTTGGCGGCATTAGACTTGGGATCGCCTACGGTTCCCGTGGCAATGCCACGGAACACCAATTTCCGGGTTTTGGAATCGACAAAATCGAGTATTAAGGTTCCCTCGGTGTATTGAGACACCTCGGTATATTGCGGTCCACCGGCCCACGCACCATAGCGCCCGTATCGATAAGGCCCTCCGGCACTCGATTGACTGATGCTCAATTTGTCCTTGGTGGCGATATGCCGCACGATATGCAAATCGCCATTTTCACGGGCTTCCACAACGCCCCTGGCCGCAAGCCGATTGCGCAGGGTTTCTGTTAAGGCCGTTTCGCTGGATGGCGACAAGCCTATCGATTCGTCATTTAGCACCAGGGTATAGCTACGGTATTGCGCAAAAGCTATCGATTGATCGTAGTCCGTTTTCACTGACACACTAGAACAAGCGGCCAGAAAAAAAACGCCGAGGACGGGTAAATATCGATTGAATGACGTTGGCATGCTGATAACCTAATATTCTTTCAACCAAGCCTGCGCTTTATCGAGCTCATCTGGCTCGAAGTATTCGATCGCAAACTCCCTAAAGCCTTGCCCGGTAAACATCAGTGCCAGTTCTTCCCATTGCTTGTCGCCGACCAAGGCCATTTTGTTGATATACGGGTCGCTTTTAGTTTGAAAGGATACATCGTCCCAATCTCCTTCCTTTGCCCAGCCCTGAAAATCCTCGTAGATAATCAAAACGCGGATACCGCCTTCGCGGCCTATGATGCCAAATGCCTCTTGCTGCAAGGCGGTTAATTCGGCGTGGGTCAATTTTCCCGTGATTTTGACGGTCACAATACCGTCAAATTGACTGATGATTTCCGCGCTCATACGTTTGCCTTTGGTTGATTGTATTGGATGAATTCTGTAATCGATTTTTATCCCGAATCGACAACGCCGATTGCCCAACGGCGCGCGCGTCAGGTTGTCGGCATTGAAAGCGTCGCCAAATGCTCCACCAAAATCCTGCGCACCTCTTCGACGACCTCCGGTTGCCCCTGGCAGGAGTGATTCCAGCGTACCACTTTTTCCGAGATCGCCTCGTCGATATGCGCACTCTGGTAAGCCACCACGCCGTCATCTCCCACTTCCTTCGGACCATCGCCATCTACGGCGATGATCGAATGCGCCGGAACGGCGGTGACCGGAATCGAGGCCAATGCCTGCAAGCCGGGATTGTTGGGATTCATGTTATCAGCCGCTGTCGGCGGTCTGCGCAATTTGGCCAGTAACTTTTCGTCGCCGCTGGCTGCGGCCGCCTGGGCAAAACCACGCAACATGGTCTGTGGCAGCGTGACCAGTTTGGCGACCAGGCCAGTTACCCACTCGGACGCGGCGGCCATGGCGCCGTGTTGCGGCGTGGCGATGAACACGACCCTTTTTACAAATGGCAAAGGTTTAAAGAATAGAGAACGTTTCAGCAGCGACTCTACATCGGGGCCGACTTTGATATTCTCGAAGGGAGTATCGCTAACCAGGTTCCAAAACCGGTCGCCGCTGTCGATCGCCGTCAGCTTGGTCAACAAACCACCCTGGCTATGACCTATGACTACCATCTGTTGCAGTGCCGCATCCTTGCCTTCGGGATCGAATTCATTTACGGTTTTTTCTAAAGCACCGCGTAGGACACTGGCTGAAAAGTTGATCGGATTGGCGGAATCGTAGATAAACACCCACACCTGATACTTTTCGCGGATTAATGGATCGCCTTCTAGTTCATTGATCATTTCGGCCCAGCGCAATGGACTGGAAGCCGTGCCATGCACCAACACCAAAGGAATCTTGCCTGGGCGATAAGGATAGATGGTGAACAAGCCATCCTTGGCTCGATCTTGGGGAATGGCTCCAGCAAAGAGTCCTCCCTTGATAAAATTGAGAATCTCCATGCTGTATAAGGGATTATCGTTGAGCCGATAAGCGTAAGCAGCGGTAGGATCGATCTCCAGAGGTTGTGAGCGGCCATCTACGCTAATCGTTTTGGAGTGATCATTGGCATACAACTCGAGTTGGCCTTTGATTTGCCCGTTCGCCAGGGCGGACCTGGCGTGATTCAAGCGCGCGAGCAAGGTCACGGGTACTTTCGTTTGCGGTCCCAAGCGGTCGGCCCCCGCTACGTTGGCTGAGGAATGCTCTTTGGAAATGCTGGCCGCAAGCGTGGAACCCAGCCCAGGGCTACGGTATCGATTCCTGAATCCTTGAATTTCCAGGAAAGCCGTCGAGATAAAATGTTCGAGATTGTAGCCGCCCCAAGACAGGCCGCTTTCATCCATAGCCAATTCCAATGTGCCGAAAGGCAAGGGATAGATTCCCGGCTTTATTTGGACTTCGACTTCATCCGACTGATTGGCGTCCGGGCTAGCCAAGCCTTGCGCAAGCGCATGATTGTAAAGATCATAGCTTAAGCGGTAGCGCGGGTCGGAAGGCTCAAACTGAATCGTTTGACTATCCCCCGGAGACAACAGCGACCAAGCATACACTGCGGCGGCCAGAAAATAGGCACGATCATCCGTTTTTTGACCATGCAGCAAGGACAACTCCGCCAAGGCGAACAATTTGTCCTCGTCGCCGCTGGGTTTAAGCTCGGCGTGAAGGTCCGCCAACACTTTTTCCGGTTCGTCTTCGAACCTATTCATCAGTCCATTGCGTCTGAGCACCATTTTTGACGCTTCGGAAGGACTTCCCGATGATAAGGCGTTCTCGGTATTCAAGCGATAACCGGTCTGAATATCAACCGGTGCTATACCCACCGGCGTGGCGCAGCCCTGAATCAACAAAGCGGCAAAAACCAATGCGGTAACTTTTAAAAACCCAGTCGGTAAATGCGCGATAGCGGGTTGGATACTTGTTTTAATCATGAAAATGTACGGCTAATAATTATCGGAAAAAGAAATTTTTATATTTAACGTGAACATTCTTCATCGATTTTTTTCAACTTCCATTCCTTAAATACCTCAACCAAATACCATACCAACCGCCATGCTTAGCCGAGGCAAAGCACCCCTAGCACGAGTGGGAGGGTGGCATCGCTATCAAAACGGCCTTATCGTAAAAGGTGTCGGATCGGTCACCATTTCACCCGGTTTACGGTTGGCGATCTGCACGAATTGCTCGGCCCAACGATCCATGATGCCTTTGGCTGGCCCATACCAAGTCAGACGCGTCAAGTCTATCGGGCCGGCATCCTGCATATCGCGGTCGGCAAATGTCGCCACCACTTCGCCGGTTTGCACGTCGCGCAAGCGCGCTTCGAACGCGGCCCGACGCTGGTTGATGACGCCTGCCGCAGTTCCGGTACCCGGAGGCCCGGCCCAGCTCAGCGCGTGCAGCATGGATTGGGAAGGCATGACTTCGATCAGTGCGATCTCCAACTGCAAGGCCGGGAAGCGATGTTGGTTGGCATAGTCGATCAAAATAAAGCGATGATTAGGGTCTTCCCTGAATTTTTTGATGACTTGCTGGCGAAAATACACCGCCAGTTCTTCGGTATCTTTTTTGACGTCACCAAGGATATTGGCGGAGCTAAGGCTATGCAGCCAATCCATTTTTTCCATGTATTGGGTATTGACCGGGGTCACGATCAGTTCGCGATAGTTCGATTTGTCGAAGCCGGGTTTGATCCAGACTTTCTGAAACGGTAAATCGGCGCGTTTGCTTTGTCGCTCGGGGTGTTCGATAAAGCCGGCATCGGGCGCGGGTTCCACGACATTAGCCTTGATGTCGTTGGTGCCGCTACGAACCGTGCTGCAACCGGTCAAAACTATTGATATTGCTATAGCAAGACAATTTAATTTATTCAAATTCATATGTTTTCCCGTAATTATTTGACCGTGGCAATAACAATTCGCCCTCTAATCATTTTGCTGGCTAAACGTTGAACATCAAGGATTACTGAACAAACCCTTTGCCTGCCATGCACGCATTGAATGCTTGGTTATAGGCATCGGTTGCAGTACCTTGTTGTTGCTGATATTGGCGGCGTTGTTTGGCGGCTCCGGCGGCGGCGCCCATCTTGGCCGCATCCTGCATCTGGTTGCGGGTATATTCCTCCGCTACCTCATCGGACACATTGCCGTATTGGTTGGCCTTGCTCTTACCTTTGGCGGCACCCGCCAAAGCCCCGGCCGCCGCGCCCTTGGCACGCCCGCCTTGCGGTTGTTGGGTAGGGGCCGATGCGCCGGCTTGCTGTTGGGCGATACTCTGACACTCGGCTTGAGCTTGCCCATAGGGAACCTGGGCCTGCGCCAGACCCGCCAACGCGATACCACGCACACCGACGCCCAGCCGAATAAAGTTTGGATTTAACATGGTTTATCTCGTCCTCTATTAAAATTTAAAATCGCCATAGAGCCTGGATGCCGAAAGCTTCCTGACCTTGCCGGGAAAGCTGCGACAACCAGAACCAAAGTGACTTATTCCTGCGCCTGAAATGGCTGCCAGGTCGAATCGGGGTTGTATTCCTTCAAACTCTCCACAAGCTCGGCGGTTTTAGGACCCCAATCTTTTTGATAAACCTTACCCTGATGATTGACGACGAAAGTCATGATGCCGGATGAGCCATATTGAGCCGGAAAGGCGACCAAGCCGAAGCCGGCGATCATGTTGCCGTTGATGAGGTAGTCGTACTTGCCGCCAGGCGCAGCCGCACCTTGTCGGGTCAGTATGCGGTAGTAATAGCCGTGAAACGGGGCAGGTTGTTCGGTTGCTTCCGGGGCCTGGTAACCTTCGGCTTTGGCTTGCGCAAACAGCGGCCCGAGCGGGCTTTGCGGCTGGCCTTCCCCGGCCTCCCAGAACAGGCCATCGAATTTACCCGGATCGCTGCTAAATTTTTGCGCGTATTCCGATACACCGTCATCGTCCCTATCCAGATTGGCATACTCGAATTGGGCTTCGACATAGCCGCGCATCGCCGCGACCGTGCTGAGCTCGTTGCGGCCGATACGCCGATTCAAAATTTCCTGGCGGCCTTGAGCGGCATCGAATTGCCAGCTTTCGCCTGTTTTGACGAGCGGAATCGGAAAGGGCCAATCGTTGTTGCCGACATGCAGGACGGCTTTGTCTTCGCCCAAGGTTTCCATGCGCGTTTTTTCCCGAGCCAAGCCGACAAATTCCGCACGGTTATTGTTATCTTGAACTTCATCGCCTGACGATAGCAACTGCTCTTCCTGGTTGCCGAACAACGCTGTCAGCTGAGCGGTATCCTGGTTGGTAAGGGCTTCCAGCAACGCCTTGACGGCTTCGTCGGGCGTGGAAAAACTCTTGATCGCGGCAGCATTCGCCACGACAGGCGCGGCCGCTACCGGAGTCTGTGTTTCTGCTTGAGCGAATAATGGCGCTGAAATTAGGGTCGCCAGCAAAATGTGTGTGGTTTTGCGATTCATGGAGAAAACCTCGGTCTGGAAAGCTTGAGTGAAATCGGCGGATATTGGCTTGCGGACGCTTAACGAATCAGACTCCAAACTACCCAGCCCATTAAAAATGCTTGTGAACGGATTCATCATCGACGTCTGCCGCCTCCGCCTTGAAAGCCAGCGGCGGTTCGCTGACTTCCGGCACTCACCGAGCGTTGCATGCTGGAAGCGCCACGCTGGCTAAAGCTCTGAGTGGCGCTGGTGTTACGCGGCATGTCAAACGCATTCGGCCTGGCCGCTTGCGTAGCTTGCTGGGCACGCGGCAACTGGTTTTGCGCCGGCTTGGTAAATCCGCCGCTAGCGGCTAAGCCACGACTGTTGGCTCCGCGTTGACTTTGCAGTTGCGATGCTTGGCCTGGGGTTCTTAGCCCATGCAAGGCATTTTCACCAGCTGTTTGCCCTCTGTTGATTGTTGGCCTGTTAGGCGCTGCCTTGGGCAGAGGTTGGGGCTGGGGCTTAGCGACCGGTTTTTGCGCCAGCTGCTGTTGAATGTCCGTGCTGGAAGGCCGCCGCTCGGCGGGCAAGGTTCCTACCGAGGTTCGCTGCCCGGCCTCGCCAAAGCCGCGGGTCGACGCCGGCAAGGTTTGCGCCGTGCCAAGCCTTTGCCCTGCTAAAGCCGGTTGCTGGATTTGCCCCAAGCGTTGCTGCGCCGCCTTGGGATAGGGCTGTCCCCGTCTGTGTCGTGGGTCGGCTTGCCAACCGGCTGGCAGTTGGGAGGGCTGCAAATTATTCTGACTGAAATAACCGTTGCGATCGACATTGATCTCGTTGCCGGAGATATTGATATTTTTGTTGTAATTGACGTTACCGCGATCGCCGTAATACGCCCTGCTACCGTAATATCCGCCACCGCCATGCCAACAATTACCACTGTGGCAAACAGTATTGCCGTAGTAATGACCGACGTAATCATGATTGTCATCGGCCCATTCCATGATCCCCCAGGTCAACAACCCGCCTACCACCGCACCGGTCGCAAAGTTCATCCACCCGTCATTGCTGGAGCTGGTGGTAGTGGTTGGCGGATAGTAGCTGGGGTAATAGCTCGGCGCGGCAGCATTAACATTAACAACTGTTGCGGGTGGCTGAGCCAGCGGCGCTTGGTAAACCACTTCCGGTTTATATTGCGGCACATAAACCGTATCGGCTTTCGCGGGCTTGATGCTGATCTTTTCCGTGGACAGGTTGTTGTTGGCAACTTTCTCGGTGCTGACTTTCTGCTCCGGGGTATCTTTCAAAAATCCGGCATCCTTGGCACGCTTGCGCAAGGCTTGTATCGATGCCATGACCTCGCCGGGTTTGGCCAGAAAGGCATCGCCGAGTTGCGTGGTCCAGTCCAGATGATCGTTCATCATCTTGATCACTATTGGCACGCTGGCCAGCCGCATGATGCTGGCATCCCAATCCTTGCTATTGAGTGTGGCCAGATCGGGTTTGGTCTCCAGCCACCTGGCTGCCTGCACTACCTCGAACGGATAGGTTGAAGCCACCAATAGCTCTGCCAGCAATGGGTCCGGATACAACGCAATCGGCGCCACCAGCGATTCCAGATCCGTCAGCGGTTTGGCTGGTGGCGCGACGACTGTCGCCGGCGGCGGTGGCGTCGGCTCGCTCTGCACAACCGGCGTTTCGGGAGGGGGCTGAACTTTGTTGGCTGGCGGCTCTTCCTTGTTGCAAGCCGCAGGCAACATCGCCAAGGCTATCAACATGGCTCGCAACAGAATGCCATTGCGCCTATGGAAACCAGTATTTGCTTGCTCGGATTCGACGGTAATCGCTTTCATCTTGTCACTCTTGGGTTTTTGTCGGCGGCATTGCCGACGGCAACGAATGGGGTTCTTGCATCTAGGGTTTTAGCCGCATGAAAACGGCCGAAAAAGTGGAGAATTCCTCGCCACCGCCCCCATCCATCCTCTGTGGCGGCCGCCCGTAGTTCAATATCGCCATCGGAGGAAATACGATATGCCATCATTCGAGGCTGTGGCCTGTCAGACATTGTCATGACCTCGAACCTGCTCGGCAAAACCGAGTCCATAGGTTTGACTGATGAAGCGAAACTCACAGGATGGCGGTTCGCTGGATAATTCCATCAAGGCAGCCAACTGACTGAAATGATGAGAAGCAATCATGTGGCGCAATTCTGTTTCAGACTCCCAAACTTCGTCATAACAAAGGTAACGAGGCTGAGCCACGTTTTTGTAGACTTCGACATTCACACATCCCTGCAACATACGCGCGCTTTTTGCCAGCGCCTGCAATGCCGCAGTCATGCTGCGAGTTTGATTGGGCCGCGCCCTGAGTATGACGTGTAATTCGATCATGGCGTATTCGATGCAGAATATGAGCCATTTTGAAATCAAACCAAATGAGATAGAAAAACTAATGAAGAAACGGCCACTTACAAGAAATACAGAGGAAGATTTCCAGCTTTTTTTTCGCCCATGCCCTCCGAAATATCGTGGTTAACCCGAAATATTACTAACCGGAACTTGGCCGCCGTATGTCCAACTTGGTCATACGACTCTCCAGCGTGTTGGGATTGAGTCCCAGAATTGCGGCAGCGCCACCTTGACCACGCACTCGCCAACCACAAGCCTCCAGTACGTGGGTTATATGCTGGCGTTCGACTTCTTCCAGCGAAGCCAGACTGGATGACGAGGGCATTGAGACAGTGCCCAAGCCATCGATTGGCAAAGCAATTTTGAGAATAGGGCTTTTAGCCAGAATAACGGCACGTTCGATAACATTCCGTAATTCTCGAATATTGCCGGGCCAGTCATAAAGGCACAAACCCTGCAAACTATTTTTATCCACCGCAACGATATTTTTATCCATACCGGCGGCAAATTCCTGGACGAAAGTCTCGACCAGTTTGGGTATGTCTTCCCGTCTCTCACGCAACGGAGGCAACTGAATAGGGAAAACATTCAAGCGATAGTAAAGATCTTCGCGGAAACGGCCTTCGGCGACTTCTTGAGACAAATTGCGGTTGGTGGCCGCGATGATCCTAACATCGACTGTGATGGGTTTTGGATTACCAAGACGCTCGAATTTTTTTTCCTGTAACACGCGCAATAGCTTGGCCTGAGCATCCAGGGGCAATTCGCCGACTTCATCAAGAAACAAGGTCGAGCCGTTGGCCAGTTCGAAACGGCCCACTTGCTTGGATAGCGCACCGGTAAATGCGCCTTTTTCGCGACCGAACAGTTCGCTTTCGATCAATGCGGCAGGAATGGCTGCACAGTTGACTTGAATCATAGACCGGTTTTTGCGTGGACTGGCTTCGTGGATGGCCAGCGCCAACAACTCTTTCCCGGTGCCGGTTTCCCCGCTGATCAGCACCGAAGCCGGCGTTGCCGCTACCTGCTGCACCTGCTCCAGGATACGCCGTATTGCCTGGCAACCATTGACGATTTTTGAGCCCTTGCGATCGGCAATTTCATGACGCAAATAAACATTCTCGTGCTGAATCCTTTCTTGCAAGTTATGAATTTCTTCCAGCGCGGCCTTGAGTTCGTCGTTGGCGCGCCGTTTCTCGGTTATATTCAAACTGGCGCCCATGATGCGTTCGGGCTGACCGGAATCACTGAATTGACATTTGCCGGTAACGCAGATCCAATATTCGCTACCATCGGCATGAACCACCCGATACTCTTCCTTAAATGAGCCGCCTTTTCGAAACACCTGTTCAACCGCGTTTTTGATACGTTCACGATCATCGGGATGCAGGCAGACCAAAAAGCGTTGCATGTTCAGCGCATCATCTGGCGATACGCCATAGAGATTCCGGGCCTTATCCGTCGCCCAGATGGTATCCGATGCAATATTCCAAACCCAAAGCCCAACATCGGCTGCCTCGGATGCCAGCAGCATTTGTTCTTCCCGACTTTGCAGCTCATGCAAATGGTATTTGCGCTCCAAAGCATTGGCAAACACATCCGCGATCAGACCCAAACCTTGCATGACGTTAGGCTGCCATGGCCGTGGACGTGAGGATGCAAAGCCGATGCCGCCACGCAAATTTCCGCCAATTAGAATGGGAAACACTAGGTCGGCCCTGACGCCATGGCGAAGATAGGCCTCGCGATCCATCGCGGCTTCGGGCGGCAACTTCTCGACATCATGCATGACGAAGGGATTTCCGGCCAACAAAGTCTTGGCGAGATAGGGAGCTTCCGACATCAAGGAAGCGCCGACCCAAGGTTTAACGTCCGATTCTCTGACGTAGTGGTAGCGTGAGAAAAAATCTTGACCGTCCGCTGCTGACAAGCCCAAGCCAACAAGGCCCAAATCCAGGTTTTCAGCGATGCGGCGCAGACTTTCCTGAATGACCCCATCAACTTCATCGCAGGAAATTCGCACGAAATTGGCCGAAATTTCGGCCAGCAAGGACTGAAACAGCAAGTGCTGTTCCAGTTCGTTAACCACTATCGGGTGTTTATTTTGATTACTCACGGAAACCTACTTAGCTGATATTTGTAATTTTTATATTCAGCATGATCCTTAGATCAAAGTTAAGACTTATCAGCCATCTTAACTTTTTTCGCGCTTTGCTCCTCACCCTGCACGCGCTACCGCTTCGGCAATTGATGGGAAAAGCACCATGCGACAGGATACCCATCCCTCCCAGTATGAACGCATTGCAATGCAACGCCGTGCAATCACAACAAAATACCGATCAACCGCTTCACCAAGTCTTCCAGGGAAATGATCGTCAACAACAGCGGCAACAACGGCAACAGCGCCACCACCGCCAGTTGCATCACGGTTTGTTTGCCAAATGGGAACAATTGCATGGACTTTACCACGTCAAAACTGTTGTTCAAGTCCGCCAGAGACTGGATGTCGCCGCTGCCGATAAAGCTTTCCTCGCTATCGGCGCCGCCCCTAAGCCATTTGTTATCGAATTCGCGGACATAGCGACTGGCCAGCGCACCATAGCTTAGCAAGCCTTCGCGCCTGGCATTGGCCAGCGTAGAGGCAAACACGCACAAGGGCCCCAGCGCCAAAATCAACACAAAAACTACGGAGACGACGATTTCCAGTTTGAACGCCATGAGGTCAACCCCCTGGTACAAAATCCGTTCCGCTATCATCGCCGACAGCAAAGCTCCCTGAGCCAACAGAAAAGGCACGAAAGCCAGAGCGCTTTGGTCAAGAAAGCCCAAGCCGCCGGCCTTGTCCGGGTGTGTCGAGACCAAATACAGTTCCAAACGAGACACCGACCAGAGAAACCAGGCCCAAACGCCAATCCGAAACAGCCAACGCAGAAAAATAAATTGATAAACCGGCAAACTGACGTAAGCCAGCCAATACCCCGCGCTGGACAACTGTAATTTGGGTGTCATCCCAATCGCGTACCAAGTGCTGGTATTCAAGATGATCTGCTCGAAAAAAAGCCTATGCCCCAGCGTCAGCACCAAGATAACCAGGCCGATCTCGATCGACAACGAATTACGTAAGCGCAACGCCGATTGAATACAGGCGTCGAAACCCGCGCGATTCTCCGGCGTGATGATACCTCGGTCGATAAATTGCAGCACCACTGGCCGCAGCCGGCTGTGAACCACCCATTCGGTTAGCAGCAACAAGGGTAGAGCCACTAAAAAACGCACATGCATTTCCAGATCGTACAGAAAGGAAATCCGCACGGTTCCGCCGAGCGCTTGTCCGGACAACAGCGAAAGCATCAACGGCGGCAGCCAAGTCAGCAATACCAAGAACCATATCCTGCGTTTCAGCCAGCCCAAGCCATCGGTGGCTAAACGGCAGCGGACGAATAACTGGAATAACGGCCCGCCCTGTACCAGCGAAAAATCGCTCGCCCAATTTGTTTCCGCTTTCTCGGTCATCTTATCGCTCAATCCAAAACCCAAGTCTCGCGCCTATCATTCGTCTTCCTCGATTAGCGCTTTAATCCGCCCTGAGTTGAAGGCTTCCACCAGTGCGGCGTAATCGCGCTGGTTCTGATCCGCGTATGCAAGGGCAAACTCGCCAATCGCCTGGTCGAAGCGATCCGATTTACCCAGATAGCCGCTGATGGCCGCAGCATCGCCCGAGCGGGCATGCGCCCGCGCCAGGGTCCAACCGCACAGTTCGGCATAGATATTAAATTGTTGCAGCGTGGTGCCTTCTATCGGCAATGACATTTTCATGTCGCGCAGTTGGCGCACGAAGAAATCGCGACCGCGAGCCGACCTGGCCCAGCCCAGGAATATGTCGCTGGAGGACTGCATCAAGCGCTGCCCCACCACTACGCGTTGAGCGTGATTGTCGTAGCCGCTTTTGCCGGCATAGGGTTCCAGCACCGACGGGCAGGCCTCCTTGATTTGCAGTAACAGAGGATGGTTTTCGGCGGAGAAAAACAAGCCCAGCATGCAGCGGGTGCCGACACTGCCGATACCCACCACTTTCCCGGCAAAATCTTCCAGGCGATAACGTTCGAACAGCACCCGGCGCTCGTCGGCAAGCGACGCTTTATAGGCTTCCAAGCCTTCCTGAATCAGTTGCTCCGCCTCCTCATCCTGGATGTGAAACAGTACCGGCGGCTGATCGAGCAAACGGTGGCGACCGCCGACCGTCGCTGCAATCTTGGGCGCGAGTTGATCCCCGACCCTTTGTCTGGCTTTCTCGGCGATTTGTTCGCGCTTTTTCCGCAGCTTTTCATCGGGTGCCATCTCGATCAACGTCTTGGCATCCAAGCGGTCGTACCAGACTTCCAAGGGAGTCATCTTCGAATAGTCGCGCAGATGCTCGCGATAGGCTCGAACGCATTCGACAGCAACGGCCTGCGCGTCCTCGTCACTAAAACGTTGGTCGCGGACAGCGACCGCGAAACTGGTTGTCAGACGCTTGAGATCCCATTCCCAGGGGGCGGGTAAGGTTTCGTCGAAGTCGTTGATATCGAACACCAAGTTGCGCTCGGGGGTGGCGAACAAGCCGAAATTGAGCAAATGGCAATCGCCACAGGCTTGCACGCGCAAACCGGTAGTCGGCGTAGTGGCAAGATCGT
This sequence comes from Methylomonas sp. 2F7, assembly GCF_057126975.1. NCBI lineage: Bacteria > Pseudomonadati > Pseudomonadota > Gammaproteobacteria > Methylococcales > Methylococcaceae > Methylomonas > Methylomonas sp. 2F7. Next base: position 490,189 of record NZ_CP195203.1, on the reverse strand, counting down.
AAGCCATCAGGCCGGCCGAGCCGCGCAGAAACGTGAAAGGACTGCGCAACATGCGTCCATAACGAATCGGCACCAATTCCGGCAAGCGGTCCCGGTTGGATTCTTCCAGGATGTCAATCGGATCGCGGCGTTTAGCTGGAGCCAGCCAAGCGGCGTGGCTGGTGCGCGGTGCTTTGTCGCGCAGCAATTTGCCGGCGGCAAGTCGCTCCTCGCGTGATTTAAATTCAATGTTGCCGGCAAGCGTTGCCTTCGAACTGGAACCTTCTTGCTTGGATTTCTTCTTGCTGCTGGCCATAAATAATTCCTTTTTTAATCGAGGAAAGGACTGTCTCTATATATAGCTCATTCTTAGTTAAATTTTCGATGCTACGGATAATAATGGGATGGGGCTGGGGCCCGGTTATAACGCCAGGGATGTCGTCATTCAGCGGTCATACGCTGTTCGCTCGGACAATGGCTGGCTGAACCCGCTTTCAACGCACACTATCCAGTAACCGATTAAGCTGGTTCGCCGTTTCCGGCGCATTGAGTATGCCCATGTGCGAGTGCGGATAACCGTAGATGCGATCGGCCTCTTCCTGAGCTTCCGCGCGTAACTCGCTGGCCAAACTCACGGTGCCGTCGCCGGCCTCGGTTTCGATGAATGAAAACAGCAAATGTTTCGACATCGTTTCCGGTAATTTGCGACGCTGACTATCCGCGCCTTCGCCGGTATAAAACAAGTCGTGCAGAAAACGGCTGCCAGGCGCCAAATCCTCCCAGGAATAAACCGGCGTGGGCGCATGATCCACGCCCAATTTTGCCGCCGCGTGGCCATTCCAGGGGGTGGAAATCGATACGAACAGCGGAATGGCCAAATGATTGACAGTTTCCAAATGTTTCAAGATGAAGCTGCGCGACACCAGGCCGCCCATGCTGTGCGCAATCACCGCCATTTTGTCGAATTGATACCGAGCCTGCAGTTGTTGCAGCATTTGATCGAGATAGCGGGCGACATTATCGATATAGGCACCCGAGGGATAATAAACCACCCATGGCTGATAACGGCTCCTGTCGAGATGACGAATCAGATAATCGAAATTGAGTGGCGTGCCGTTGATGCCGTGCACGAACAGCACCGGCATTTTTTGCGCGGAATAAGGTTCCAGAAAATAGATGCCGGCATTGCCTTCAATCAAAAAATCCAGGGGCTTCCAAAGGCTTTGTTCGGCGACTGCGTCGGCAAAACGCGGCTCGTCCAGTGCCGCGATGGCACCGACCTGGGCCACCTGGCCCAGCGAAATATCCAGCTGTTGCTTGGCGCTACGTACCTGCAACTTGGAAATATCCACTGGCGCTGCCGCGTTGGAACGGCCTTGCTCGGGTATGACTAAGTCGTTGCCGGTTTTGACTTCCCCCGCCCGACATTGAATCAACTCACCGCGAACCGGCGCAAAGACCGGTTCATCCAGCTGGTAGATCAAGTCGCCATTGACGTCCTTGAACGCTCCCAGCCGGTAATCGCCGGGCGCGGTCGAAAAATACCACTTGCCGGGACCATCGACGACAAAGTGATCGAATACGCTCCAGTTCTTGGGATTCCGGATGTCGGGCCCCGCGACCTTAAACAGCGCCACGATCATTTTTTTGCCATTATCAATTTCCGGTTTTACCGAGCCGTAGATTTGGCAATAACTGGCGATTTTTTCGTGCTGCTCTTGGACGGCGAACAATCCACAGCCGGACAGGAAACCGGCGATCAATAATAACATCGCCAGAAAACGATATTTTGGTTGCATGTTTTCCTCTCCTATGGGCTATGAAGTCAGTTCTCTGGCTTACGAGTTAGATCGAAAGTGTCGCTACAGCGCATTCAAACAATTACAGAAAACGCTTATATTACTCAAAAAACTTGTTGCCGCTTTTTTTGATTTTCCAAAAGGCGGCATTAGCTCGCACGAATGTGCGGTAGCCGTGGTTTTAATCCACCTGCTTAAGCTGGTAGTTGTTGAGTACTTGCGCGACATTTGATCTTCCACGACATGGCACGCACAATACCGTGGTGGACTGGGTATGTCTTGAAATTGCCCGTTCGTTGGATGCTGAAGGTGCTCGTTTAGTTATCAACGGTCGTATTCAGGCAAGTGTGCTGATGTGCTTGCAAGTTATCCGGATGAGGTCGCCAATCAATGGCTGCTTTGAGCGCTCCAGTCGGAGAATCTGGATTTGGCTGACTGGCCGGCTTTTGGAGTAACGCGGCCGACCGGTTAGGGGTCGTACGCCGTCAATCCTGACTGAGCAAGTTCGGCCAATTTGCACCTGCTGGAGTACTAACATTTCCAAGCGGATTGCGGCAGTTGATTGAGTGCAACCGCTGTCATTCAAACATCTACGGTTCAACAGGGTCTTATTTGTTACAAACGCAACATATACCCACAACTTTTTTCACTGATTAATCAATTACTTAAAAATTGGTGCGAAATATGAATTAAGCAAGCCATACAAAAATCGATGCTATGTTCGGTTACTCATTCTTTTACGGTGCTTATGTCTGAAATCATCCCGTTTCCCGTTCCCAACAACCAACAAAAATCAGATCTTGATGCGCTTATCGATGAAGCGTTAAAGGCCATCCCCAGGCAAGACCGAGAAAAGCTCAGGTTTGAGTTGCTCAAAACGATAGACGGCTACGATGCCTTTTTTTCTGAATGGTCCTTGAGTCTACCCGCGGATAGTAACGAAACTCTCAGGAAACAAATTTACGATATTGCGCATCAGGAACATGACCGAAAAATACAAATGCTGAAAGACATTATGCGACTAAAGATTAAAGTGCTGGTTGCGGAATACCAGCAACGCAAGTAACGCGGTTTGTGATTACCGCCCCGGCCCAATGGCTTCGGCAGAGCGCGGATTAAAACACCAAAGACCATCGATTTTAAGACCTAGCCTTAGTCGTCCTTTGGCCCAAATATTTTTATTGAGGAGTGTCATATGAATCAACTTGCCGATGTAAACAGTGTCGCGGAGCTTGAAGTCGACGCAGATAAGCTGATCGTGGCTTTTGCAAGTTCCGATGGGGAAATGGTCAATCAGCATTTCGGGTCATCCTTGGGATTTCATGTTTATGCTATTGATGGCACTACCGCTACGCCTTTGGCGGCCAAGTCGTTTGGTAAGGAACAACGTGACGGGAATGACGACAAACTAAAACCCAAGCTGGCCTGGTTAACCGGCTGCGATATGGTTTATTGCGGTTCTGTCGGCGGCACGGCGACCAATGAGTTGATCAAATTGGGCGCGCATCCTGTCATCGTTAAAGGCGGCCCCGACATTGAAGAAATCATCGCCGAGTTACAACAAGAGATTACCGGCCCCCTATCGCCGCTGCTGGAACGCATTTTTAAACAAAAAACCGCTAAAGATAACAGCCGTTTCGCGGAGATGGCTGACGAAGAATGGGCTGAATAAGGATGCCCCGCAATTTTGCCTAAATGCAATCCAAGCATTCACCTTACAACTCGGCCTTCTCTTTGATCGGTTTCGCTAGCCGATACTGAGGAGGCTCACTTCACATACTGCGGAATCCGGTTCGTCAGCCTACCGCCTGCTCTAACTCGCGTGTTGACCGCTCCGCCTCTCGGCGACATGGGTAACCATCGCATTTTTTGTGCTCGCCAGCGGCATTAACGCCTGTGCAGCCGCCGCACAACCACCTTTTTCTAAACTCAGGGTGTTCGGTTTTTACCCCGCGATTTTCAATCGCCAGCCTTTTGGCCCCTAGGCGATGCCGTTTGTGACGGATTTATGACCAATTTTTAGCATGCCGTTTCATCTATACTATGGCGTGATTTATTGCTTCTCGCACACGGATGAAATTTAAAAACTTTTTATCGTTAAAGTCCCTGATCGTCCTGGGCTTTGTCATTGCGGTGATTCCGCTGTTTCTGGCCGTGATGTACGCCGCTTTCGGCATGCGCGAAACCTCGGCGCTGGGCCGCACCGTCAACACCCATGTCTTCGAACAAACCAAAACCATCCGCCTGGTTTTACAAAAAGCCTCCGATATAGAGCGTAAGGCCAAGCTGTTTGTGTTGCTGTCCGACCCGACGCTGCGCCAACCCTACGAACGGCAATCCTACGAAACAGTGCGGGCCTCGTTTAAACAGGCGTTAGGCGATTTGCTTAAATTGCATGTCGACAACAAAATCGCACTGCTGGTCAACGAATTATCCGAGAAGGAAAACCTGATTTATCAACAAATCATCGGCTCGGATGACGAAAACAATCTGGAATTGCCGATAGACGAGGCTTTCCAGGGTTTGCGCGAATCTGCCGCCACCTTATCACGCGAGTTTGAAAACCACGTCGATCACGAATTCAACGAACTGCACCAATTATCGGAATCGCTGGAGCATGGTCTATTGGTCAAGGGCGCGGTATTGCTGGCAATTTCGTTCAGCGTGATCGCCATCCTGTTGATCGTTTTATCGCGTTCGATGCGGCAACTTGACGTATCGATACGCCGTTTGGGCGCGGGCGAATTGGCCGAACCGATTCTGGTCAACGGTCCGTCGGATTTACGTTATCTGGGCAATCGTTTGGAGTGGCTGCGCACCCATTTGCTGGAACTGGAAGTGTCCAAGCAACAATTTATGCAAAACGTCGCCCGCGAGATAGAGCTGCCGTTGGCAAGCCTACGCCAGGATGCCGAACTGCTGGCCGGGGAAACCGACTACGACCCCAACAGCAAGCGGGAAAACACGGTATTGCATTTATGCGCCAATATCGAAAAGTTAAACACCGTATCCGAGGAACTGCTGCGCTACAGCCGGATCAACTCCCTGCCCGACAGCAAACGCAAAGAAAGTGTCAACATCAAAGATTTGCTGGAAACCGTCATTGACGATTTTCAACCCGTTTTAAGCAGTAAAGCTATTGCTATCCGCATGCTGGCACGGCCGGTGGAAATTTCCGGCATTCCCGAACAATTGCGTGCGATCATCGAACAATTGCTGACCAACGCCGTGAAATTTTCGCCGGAAGGCGGCGAAATTCGCGTCATATTGCGCGACGCAGGCACGCTAATGGAACTGGAAGTGGAAGACGAAGGCCCCGGAATCGCCGCCGACGAACGCGATCATATCTTCGAACCGTTTTATCGCGGCAAGGCTGGTGATACAGGCGATAGCGATGGCCCCGGCCTGGGCTTGGCTATCGTCAAGGAATACGTCGCCAATCATCAAGGCAAAGTCGAAGTCATCGATGCCCGTCAAGACCAACAAGGAGCCCGCATCCGGGTTCAAATTCCGTTAAACGGGGAGAATTGAGGAACATGCAGTCACTATTTATGCGCGTATTGACGCTGATCGCATCATTGTTGGCCATCAGCGGCTGCGCCGAGGTGGATTCCAGCGTCAGGGAACATTTTCCAACCATTCACAGCGCCCCGGTGGTGCATTCCGATATAGACGAGTTGCTGGAATTCGGCAACAACCTGGCCAACATGACCACGGCGGGTCGCACCGAGACTTGCCGGTCTTTAGTGAAACGCCAAAAAGACGAACCCGAGATTGGAGTGTTACTGCATTTGATGGTGGGCCGCCTGTTATCCGATGCCTGCGGCGACATTCCCAAAATTCTGGATGAAATTGCCGGCATCCCGCCCTCGGGCTTGAGCGACGAACGGATGCGCCACCTGGTTGCCATTCACACCGAAGCCTTAAAGCGCATCAACAGCGCATCAAGGAAACTCGGCTCATTGGAACGCAAACAAAAAACCGTGCAAAACGTCCTGGAAACCAAAGACGCCGCCGGTTCCAAGAAAGAAGAATCAAGACTGCTGCGCGAAAAACTGGAAGCCATCCGTTCGATGGAAAAGCAATTGGACGAGACTAGCGAAGGCAAATAAAGCCAATGTTTCGGTTTCGCTTGGCGATAGTCATTGTTGTTTCTTTCTGCTTTGTGTTGAGTTTGGGCATTGCCTTGTATTGGGGAGCCAACGAAGTAGCTCGCTATTTTCAGCACAGCCAAACCGCTTACGAAACCTTCGACGATTACGAACAGCTGTCGCAAGAAGCCTATCGCCATTTCAAACAACGCATGGACCGGCTGATCACGGCCAACCCTAATTCGGAAACCGGCGTGGAGTCTTCCAAGCGCCGTCTTTACGAGGCGATGCAAACGCTACGCGACACCGCCGTCAAAACGCCGGGCACAGACAGCGCGAGCGAAGACTGGACCAATAAACCCGCGGAATTGGAGAAAGTCGCCCATCTCACCGCTTTCCTGGAAGCCAGCGAATATCGCTTCGAAGAAGTCGAGCGGCTGCGCTTGCAAGGTAAGCTGACTACCGCCGTGCAGGCTTTGGCTAAATTCACCGAGGAAGAGATAGACGGTAAATTCCAACCCTTGATCGACGCCGCTATTAACGCCGAGCGGCAAAAAGCCCAGAAAGCCAAGCGGGAGTTGGAGATTTTGGTCGAAAAGTCGCGCTGGACGGCGATTTTAGCTTCGTTAACCGCGGCGTTATTCAGCTTGGTAGCCGGCATCATGTTGCTGCGCGCGTTTAAAAAACCTATCGAAGCGCTAATGAAAGGCACGGACGAAATCGCCTCCGGCAACCTGGATTACCGGATTGCCTTGGACAGTCGGGACGAATTTGCGTATCTGGCCAGCCACTTCAATCAAATGGCCAAGGAACTGGAAGTCCAACAAGATAAACTACGCGAAGGCCGCGCCGTGTTGGAAGAGCGAGTGACCGAGCGGACCTTTGAACTTAATCTGTTGAACGAAGAATTAAAGCGCATGGATAATGCCCGCCGTGAGTTTTTGGCGGACATCAGCCATGAACTGCGCACGCCGATCACGGTGATTCGCGGCGAGGCGGAAGTGACGCTACGCGGCCAGGACCGCGACGCCGAAGAATATAAAGACGCATTGCAGCGCATCGTGGAGCTATCGATGCAGTTGGGCAAATACGTGAACGATTTACTGTTTCTGGCCCGCGCCGACACGGCCAATCTGCAATTCGAATGGAATAAAGTCGACTTGGCGGATTTGGTGGCCAGCAGTGTCGAGGATTTTCAGGTGATGGCGCAAGAGTATTCTATTTCTGTCAGCCTAGACGCGCCGTCCGGGCCGCTATGGGTGCGCGGCGACAAGCAACGGTTACGGCAAGTGCTGTTCATTCTGGGCGAAAATGCCTGCCGCTATTCCAAACCGCTCGGCCATATCGCCGTGGCTTTATGGCGCGACGGCAAACAGGCCTGTTTCAGCCTGACCGATCAGGGCATAGGCATACCGACCGAGGATCTGGAGCGCATTTTCGAACGCCACTTCCGCAGCAGCAACGCCCAGCATTCGCGGGACGACGGCTCCGGCCTAGGTTTGCCGATGGCCAAATCCATCCTGCAAGCCCACGGCGGGCAGATCGCGGTGCAGAGTGTCGAAAACGCCGGATCGACATTTACGGTTACACTACCCCTGCTTACGGTAGCATAAGAGGGATTTTCATATGAATGAGAAATACATGACAACCAATACTCTGACGGGGATAGGCTATATGCGGGTGCTGATGGTTGAAGACGACGAGCGCATCATCGATTTCGTACAACGCGGATTAAAAGCCGAGGGCTATGCCGTAGAGGTGGCCCGCAGTGGGCAAGAGGCTATTGCCTTGGGTACCGAGGGCAGCTTTCAGGTGATCATTCTGGACTTGGGTCTACCGGACATGAACGGCCGGCAGATTTGCGAACGCTTGCGCAGCAACAGCATCGACACCCCGATTTTGATGCTGACCGCGCGCGATACCGTGCAAGACAAAGTGGCCGGCCTACGCTCCGGCGCCGACGACTATATGACCAAGCCGTTCGCGTTTGAAGAATTACTGGCCCGTATCGAAGTTTTACTCAGGCGGCGCGGCGGCGAAGTGAAGCAGGACGATAAAGAATTGCGTATCGAAGACCTGGTACTCAACGGCGAAACCCACGAGGTACGCCGCGGCGATAACGTCATCGAGTTAACACCCAAGGAGTTTGCTTTGCTGGAATGCTTTATGCGCATGCCGGGTAAAGTCTTGAGCCGCACGCGAATTCTGGAACAAGTCTGGGGCTATAGCGCCGATCCGCTGACCAATGTGGTGGATGTTTATATTCGCCAGCTACGGCGTAAAATCGACGACGATTACGAGCTGAAATTGCTGAAAACCGTACGCGGCTTTGGTTACAAAATGGATGCGTCTTGAGTTAGACCCGCGAGATTTTGTCTCTAGGTGCCGCTAACAGCAGCCTAGCCGGCCGCTGCCCACAAACCTTGGTAAGCTAAGTCATTACACAAACCAGCGCCAACCCGGACACACGCGCCTCCTATGCAACTCACCCTGCTCGACCCGGATCATCCGCACCAAGCCTTTCCGCCACTGCATAAGGCCTTGAAACAACCCAACGGCTTATTGGCCTTTGGCGGCTGTCTGTCGCCGCAGCGCATCGTCAACGCCTACCGGCACGGGGTATTCCCCTGGTTCAATCCCGGCGAACCCATTCTGTGGTGGTCGCCCGATCCGCGTTTGGTATTGTTTCCTGAACATCTGAATATTTCTCGCAGCCTGGCGAAAACCCTGCGCAAACAACTGTTTGAGATTCGTTACGACAGCGCTTTTCGCCAAGTGATCGATGCGTGCGCGGCCCCGCGTAGCGAAGACGGCGGCACCTGGATTACCGACGACATCCGCCAAGCCTATATCACCCTGCACCACCTGGGGATCGCGCACAGCTGCGAAGCCTGGCAGGACGGCCAATTGGTGGGCGGCCTGTACGGCATTGCCATTGGCCAAGTGTTTTTCGGCGAATCGATGTTTCATCGTAAAACCGACGCCTCCAAAGTGGTGTTTGTGCATCTGGTTCAGCAACTCAGCGCTTGGGGTTATCAAGTCATCGACTGTCAGGTCAGCAGCGAACACTTACTCAGCCTTGGCGCGGCGGAAATCCCTCGTAGCCGCTTTGTAGAATTGCTGGATAGGCTTTGCGATCAAACACCGACGCCCGACGCTTGGCAAGCATGAGTTCCATCCCGATTTGGCTGGACAGCGGCCATGCCTGCGGCTATCTGGACGACCGTCTGGCACGTTCCGGCTTCGTGCATCCGTCGGTGGAGATGGACACCGCGCTGTATTCGCAGCTGATCGTCCAAGGCTTCCGGCGCAGCGGCGATCATGTTTACAAACCCTATTGCGAAACTTGTCAGGCTTGCGTGCCGACCCGTTTGCCAGTGCAGGCATTTCAGCCGGATCGTAAGCAAAAGCGCTGCATCAAGCGCAATGAACAAACCCGGATAGTGGTCAAAGACGCCGAGTTCGACCCGCGTCATTTCCAGCTGTATCAACGCTATCTAAACGCCCGTCACGACAAACCCGGTGAAGATACCGAAACCACGCCGGATGACTACATCAAATTCCTCGGTAGCAGTTGGTGCGACACGATGTTTGTGGAGTTTTTGATTGGCGGCCAATTGGCGGGGGTGGCGGTTGTCGATGTGGTGACTGACGGGCTATCGGCAGTGTATACCTTTTTTGACCCGGATTTTGCCGACTACAGCCCGGGCGTTTACGCCGTGTGTTGGCAAATCGAAACCGCCAAACAATTGGGCCTGGAATATGTTTATCTGGGCTACTGGATCAAAGACTGTCGTAAAATGCGCTACAAAATCGATTATCAACCGCTGTCCGGCCTGATAGACGGCCAGTGGCAAGCTATTTCAAAACAAACATTCAACGAGGACTAAGCCGTGCCAAAAGCCAACGAACTGAAAAAGGGAACCGCCATCGAAATCAACGGCGAACCGTATGTGGTCAAAAACATCGATGTGCGCAACCCCACTTCGCGCGGCGCCACCACGCTTTACAAAGTCCGTTTCACCCATATGAAAACCCGGCAGAAGCTGGACGAAACCTACAAAAGCGACGAGATGTTGAAAGCCGCCGATTGCTCGCGTTGCAACGTGCAATATTCCTATCAGGACGGCGACACCTATTACTTCATGAACGCCGAAACCTACGAGCAATACAGCTTGTCTGCGGAAGATTTGGAAGGCCAGACCGAGTATTTATCGGACGGCTTGGAAGGCATCATCATGCTCCTGATGGACGACGCGGCGCTGGGCATCCAGTTACCCACCACCATCACGCTGCAAATCGTCGAAACCCCGCCATCCATGAAAGGCTCCAGCGCCACCAAACGCACCAAAACCGCCAAACTCAGTACCGGGCTGGAAGTGCAAGTCCCCGAATATATAGAATCCGGCGAGATGATCAAGGTCAATACCGACACCGGCGAGTTTTCATCTCGGGCGTAACACCGCCCACCCCGCCCCAACCGCCGACCGAATCAGCTGTCGGCGGCAACGACTTCACTAAAACACCTTGCGCTTTACTCAGCAGACCTCAGATCACGATTGGCGGCATGTCCGAATTCGTGTCGGAGCCGCAATGATTAACCCGGCTCTATTGGGATATTTCACAGGCATATCGTTCTGACTGAGCGAGTTCAGCCAATGCAAACTTTTATTCCTTAAAAACCAAAGCAACCAGTGCCAGCATAAGGGCCTAGCTGACCCACGCCGTCCCTGCATTGCCTAATCTTAAGCTTGGAAAGGTGATACCCTGATTTTTTTGTAAAATAATTTACATAAATGTATAGTTAATTACATGAATAAATGGTATCTATTAATAATCAGCCTGCCTACCGAGAACGCCACCGCGAGAATGCGCATTTGGCGATCCTTGAAAGCGTCGGGTGCTGCCGTGCTGCGTGATGGCGTCTATTTGATGCCGGATCGTGCTGAATGCCTGGAAACATTCAAAGGTCTAGCTGTAGCGGTCAAAGCATCGGGCGGCACGGCCTTGGTGTTGAAAACCGATGAGCCGGAATCTGAAGGTTTCGTTGTTCTCTTTGATCGTAGCGAAGAGTACGCTTCGTTATTGGCCGACATTTCCAAGCTGAGCAGTGATTTAGCTACTGATTCAGCTCCAGACCGGCTCAAGCAAGCCCGAAAACTACGCAAAGCGTTTACCGGTCTTGCGGTTATCGACTTTTTTCCAGGCGAAGCGCAGCAACAAACTGAATCCGCATTAGGCCAGCTTGAGTGGGCAATCGCCCGCTTGTTATCGCCCGATGAACCGCAACCCGTCGCGGGGGTGATCAGCAAACTATCGATCAATGATTTTCAAGGCAAAACCTGGGCAACCCGGCAACGCCCCTGGGTAGATCGGTTAGCCAGTGCCTGGCTGATTCGGCGGTTCGTTGACCCGCAAGCCCATTTGCTTTGGTTGCCTTCGCCTAATGCTTGCCCGCAGGACGCCATTGGCTTTGATTTCGACGGCGCTCGATTTAGCCATAGCGATGGTCAGGTGACGTTTGAAGTCTTAGTCGCCAGCTTTGATTTGGCAACGCCAGCGCTGAAACGCTTAGGCGGCTTGGTTCACTTTTTGGATGTCGGTGGTGTGCAGCCACCCGAAGCCGTGGGTATCGAGAGCGTACTATCGGGCTTACGCGATGCCATCCAAGACGATGACCAGTTATTGGTAGCGGCCAGTGCGGTATTTGACAGCTTGCTGATCAGTTTCGAAAAAGGAGCATCCCATTCATGAGCGGATTCAATACGCCTTCTGCCGATAATCCCCAAAACCGGCCTGATCCCGTGGGCTTTTGGCAAGCCTTTCGGTTCTGGTTGAAATTGGGCTTCGTCAGCTTTGGCGGCCCGGCCGGACAAATCGCCATCATGCATCAGGAGTTGGTGGAGCGGCGGCGCTGGATTTCCGAGCAACGTTTTCTGCATGCTTTGAATTACTGCATGCTGTTGCCAGGGCCGGAAGCGCAACAATTAGCCACGTATATCGGCTGGTTGATGCATCGCAGTGTCGGCGGCATCGTGGCCGGTGGCTTATTTGTACTGCCATCGCTACTGATTCTGATCGGCTTGAGCTGGGTCTATATGGCCTACGGCGATGTCCCGGCAGTAGCCGGGGTACTGTACGGCATTAAACCGGCGGTGACGGCGATTGTACTGTTTGCCGCTTATCGGATTGGTTCTCGTGCTTTGAAAAACGGACTGCTTTGGACCATGGCAGCCTTGGCGTTTTTGGCCATCTTCATATTGGATGCACCGTTTCCGTTGATTGTCCTGCTGGCCGCGATTCTAGGAGCGATGGGCGGTAAATGGCTACCCAAGAAATTTGCATTAGGCGGCGGGCACGGTGCAGCCAAACAAAGTTACGGTCCGGCGTTGATTGACGACGATACGCCGACACCACTCCATGCGCTGTTTTCCTGGTCTGGCCTAATCAAAATCACCGTCATCGGCTTAATTTTATGGGGCGCTGTTATCGGTTGGTTATGTGCCGAGTACGGTTGGGACGGTACACTGACGCAAATGGGTTGGTTTTTTACCAAGGCCGCCTTGCTGACTTTCGGCGGCGCTTACGCCGTGCTGCCCTATGTCTATCAAGGCGCGGTCGAGCATTTTCACTGGCTGACACCGCAGCAAATGATGGATGGTTTGGCACTGGGTGAAACCACGCCAGGTCCCTTGATCATGGTGGTGACCTTCGTCGGCTTCGTGGCCGGTTGGGGCCAACAAGTCCTCGGCGCGGAGCAAATGCTGCTGGCAGGCACGGTGGCGGCGACCGTAGTCACTTACTTCACCTTTCTACCCAGCTTCCTATTCATTCTGGCTGGCGGCCCGATCGTGGAATCGACCCACGGCAATCTGAAATTCACCGCACCGTTGACCGGCATCACCGCTGCCGTGGTCGGTGTGATTCTCAATCTGGCGGTGTTTTTTGCCTGGCATGTGTTCTGGCCACAAGGTTTTAGCGGCCATTTCGATGCCTTTTCCGCGTTGACCAGCCTGTGCGCATTCTGGGCACTGTTCCGTTACAAGGTGAATGTCATTCCGGTGATCATGTTCTGCGGCATTGCGGGACTATTGGTTCATTTCGCCAAAATCTGGCTGACTCAGCAAGGGGTGGTTTTATGAACAGCATGCGTCTATTTCCTATCTTATCGCTGGCAATAGCATCACTATTGACGGCTAATGCCATGGCTCAAGAGCCTACGCAACATGCAGCAGCCGCATCGTTGGATACCGCCAAAATCGAACAACTCACCGGAGCCAAAGGCAAACTGGATAGCGCCGAAAATGTATTTCGAGTGGCTGTGCCGCGCAACGATCTCGCTGTCAGCGTGGCTGGAGTCAAAATGACAGCCGCCACCGGTTTTACCTCGTGGGCCAGCTTTACCCAGGCAGGGGACAAAACCATGGTCATGGGCGACATGGTGCTGGCGGAAGATCAGATCAATCCGGTGATGAGTACCGCACTGGACAATGGCATCGAAGTGACGGCATTGCATAATCATTTTTTGTGGGATACGCCCAAGGTGATGTTCATGCACATCGGCGGCACCGGCGATGTTGATACCTTGGCCACCGGCATTGGCAAAGTGTTTGCCAAAATTCGGGAAACCGCTGGCACCAAACCGAAACGCAAAGCCAAATCGTTCGACGCCGCCAAAACCTCGCTTGATCCCAAACCGCTCGAACAAATCTTGGGCGTTCCGCCCGAAAAGACAGGAGAAGTCTATAAGGTGACGATAGGCCGCACCACGCAAATGATGGATGGGCATAGCATCGGTAAAACCATGGGCGTCAACACATGGGCGGTGTTCGCGGGCAGTGACGACAAAGCTGTTGTTGAAGGTGATTTCGCTGTTTTGGAAGCCGAACTGCAAGGTGTTTTGAAGTCATTACGGGCTTCCGGCATCGCCATTACCTCGATTCACAATCACATGGTGGGGGAATCGCCCAGAATCGTCTTTCTGCACTATTGGGGCGAAGGGCACGCCGTTGATTTGGCTAAGGCCTTTAAAGCCGCATTACCCAAAAGCTGAGCCATTGGTCATGAAGTGGATTACCCGTGAACAGCCCAAAATTGACCGTATTGCTTGTCCGTGGCTGATTCGTGCGGCGCCACCAACCGCACTAAACCGGCCAAACTGACCACCGGACTGGAAGTTCAGGTGCCGGAATATATCGAAAGCGGCGAGATGGTGAAGATTAATACCGAGACTGGCAAGTATTCTTCCAGAGCTTAGACGCAGCTACCTTTGCCGGATGGCGGCGGGCATCGCCCCCATTCGCTGCGGAGTCCGGCAAATCATTCTTGTTGTCCACACATGGTTCCGCACTCTCACCAACACCGTCGGCAAACTGCTCGTGCTCTTGCCTGCCTTGGATACCACGATCCGCTAAAAAGCGGATCTTCAATCGCAAGGCTTGTGTGCTATCCATCGCCCGCCCAATCTTTTCCAACGCACTAACTCAGACTACCCATTCCTTGGCTAAATCTGCCAATTTTCGCGCCTGCGGTGCTTAATTCACCACATCTGTTAGATAAATCACGAAATTTGTCGAACAGCCCCAAAACTGTCATCTAACCGTAATGAAACTGGATTAACTTCTAACCTTAGTCAACATTCCGCCGAAAACAACGCATGAAAATCAGCCAAATTTCCAAGCTCGTGACGCTGGCGCTGCTCATTGTGATCATTAGCTTCGGGATTACGGTCAGCTGGTCGTTAAATCATCTGAACAAAGCATTTGCCACAGTCGCGTTCTTTGGCCAACAAAAGGATAAGATTTACCTCGAAATCAGTCAGCCGATTTCCACCTATTTGCAGAATGGCGACGCCACGTTACTCACTGAGTTGGCAAACAATCTCAATCGGCTGAGTAATGACATCAACGCCAATACCGCGCTTTCAGAGACCATAAAGACCGCCCTGACTCAACTCATCGTCGACGTCCAACAAACCGCATTACCTGAACTGAGCGCAGCTGGAAAGCTTGCCGACCCGCAGATTTTACTGGTCAACAACGAACAACAACTTTCAGCGCACCTGCGAACCTTGCAGAACTATGTAGAGAAAGCCAATAGCGCCGGGCTCAGCGAGCAACGAAGCTACCTCATGGCGATTAGCCAGACCCAACTCGCCTTGCAAAATCTATCCCGCGTCCGACAAAGCTTCTTTTCAGAGCGGAAACAAGCATCGACTGACAATGTTCTGAATTATTTAAAGCAACTTTCTGACGCAGCTGCAACCATCGAGCATTTGCCACTGCTCGGGGTAATGAAAACTCAGGCTAGCGAAGACCAAGAGTTTACGCTTGGCAATCAAACGACTCTGGCCAAAGCGGAAGATATGGCGCTCGAACCCATTGCCGAAATACGCTACTTGTTGAGTCGTTACGAAAAAGATCTGGCTAATGCCCGGAATATCGTCAAACAAAAGCAGCTCAGCCAGAGCAACATCAATCAACAAATGCAGGCATTTCAAGAAAAACTCCTGGGCTTGGAAGACAACATCAACCGGGAGTATCAAGACTATGAACACATGCTGTATGCCGTCATGATCGCCTGCACGGTGTTGATACTGGTAACGAGCGGCATCACCCTGTTGGTCAAGCACCATCTGGCTACCATCATCAGCCGGTTCTCGATCTATGTCGACAAATTGGCGAATGGCGACTTAAGTTCGAAATTTACCTTGGAGAGTCGAATCGCGGAAATTGTGCAATTGCGCACTTCGCTGGAGAAACTGCATGCGTATTTCACTTCGTTGATTGACAACATCAACCGAGAATCGCAGGCCTTGAAAAAATACGGTAGAAACATTGAGGCGGTAGCCCAGAATTTGAATACTATCATCGCTGATCAACAGCAGGCCACCGAAGTCACCGCCCGGCAGATGGCCGATCTATCCAAATCCTTCAACGGCGTAGCCTATCATGCCGCAGAATCGCAGAACTGCACCACGGAGGCAAAAAACCTGATCGAGCTTGGCGTTCGACATATCGTGCATACCAACCAGCAAGTCACCGAACTTGAACAAGTCATCAATAAAACCGCTGACGCCTTATTGTTGTTGCAACGTGACGCCTCGGCAATTGAGGGCGTCCTGGGCATGATCCAAAGCTTTGCCGAACAAACCAATCTGTTGGCGCTAAATGCCGCTATCGAGGCGGCGCGTGCCGGCGAGCACGGTCGCGGCTTTGCGGTGGTGGCAGATGAGGTCAGAAGCCTGGCTGGAAATACCGCCAATTCTGCCAGTCAGATTCAAGCCCTGGTCGAGAAGCTAAGCTCGGCCACTAAAACGACAGTCGCTATGATGAACAATCAGCAAGCCGCGGCTAACCGCACTACCCAAGCGGTAAAACAAGTCAACGACGCAATAAAGGGTATCAATTTATCCATCGACCACATTTACGATAAAAGTTCGCAGATTTCCGAGGCAACCATCCAGCAATCGAAAGCTACTGAGCGAATCGCCGGTAATTTCGAACAAACCGCCGAACTGGCAAAGAAAACCACGGAGGCGGCAAAAACCAATATGTTGAGTGCATCTTCCCTGACAGGTGTCAGCAACAACCTGGAACAATTGGTCGTACAATTCAAGCTGAAATAAGCTCAACACAGCCCGCGCGGCAAGGTGTTCGACCATTCGTTTCGAACCAGACAAGGCGGGACAATTTTGATAATCTGACCGGGAAGGTGCCACCAAATCAGACGGATTGAAGTTTTAATCAGCAGATGATGCATGCTAACCACGGGCGAAGTATTGGCACAGCGGACGTTATATGTCAGGCTGTCGCCACGATGCCAACCCCGCTGGACGCAAAATGCGACGCTCTGAATCGGACGCCAGCGCTCATTTACCGTAACCCAGATCCTGTCATGACTACAATTTCCCCCGTTTTAGCCGCAAACAACCTGGTTGTCGAATACCGACAGCACCGCGCGGTCGATAACTTAAACCTACAAATTCCCAAGGGCTGTGTGTATGCACTGCTAGGCGGCAATGGCGCCGGCAAGTCTACGACCATCAGCACTTTTTTGACTTTCAATCGCCCCAGCAGCGGCCAGGTGCTGATAGAAGGCGAATCGCCACACGCCAATCCCGATCTAGTGCGGGCAAAACTGGCCTATCTGCCGGAAAACGTCGCGCTATATGACGTGATGAGCGGCCTAGAGAATTTGACCTATTTTTGCACCTTGGCCCATATTCGTTTGAGCAGCGAGCAAGCCCACAGCTTATTGCTGGACAGCGGTTTGCAAGCCGATGCCCATCAGAAACGGGTGGCGGCCTATTCAAAAGGTATGCGGCAAAAAGTCGGTTTGGCTATCGCCTCCGCCAAGCAAGCCAAAGCCATGTTGCTGGACGAACCGACCTCCGGCCTCGACCCGAGCGCTGCCAACGATTTTGCCCAACGCATCCGCGCTGCCGCCGATCGCGGCATGGCAGTGCTGATGGCGACGCACGACTTGTTCAATGCCAAACAAGTTGCCGATCGTATCGGCATCATGAAAAACGGCCGCTTGGTAGAAGAATTCGACGCCCACACCGTGCAACATGACGAACTGGAGCAAAAATATCTGGCTCATGCCCGGGGGTTGGCATGATCAAGACCATCATCCGCAAAGAATTTCTCGCCACACTACGCGACGGCCGCTTGCTGACTTTGGGCGTAGCCCTATTGCTATTATTTGTTGGCTTTTTCCTGGCGTCAGCCTACGAATTGCAGCAATTGCGCGCGGAAAAACTCAGCGTCGGCAGCACCGCCAAAGAACAGTGGAATACTCAGAGTGTGAAAAACCCGCACTCTGCCGCGCATTACGGCATCTACGTGTTTAAGCAAGACACGCCGGTGGCGGCCCTGGATCCGGGGTTGCGGCCTTATATCGGCCAGTCTTTATGGCTGGAGCCGCATAAGCGCAATCTGACCCGGTTCAGCCCGGCAGCGGACCAAGTGTTGGCCGGCCGCTTCGGCCAAGCCACCACCAGCTTTGTGTTGACCACGCTATTGCCGCTATTGATTGTGGCATTGACTTTTAACTCGATCAGCCAGGAACGCGAATCCGGCACCTTGCGAATGTTGCATAGCTTGGGCGTACATGCCGGCCAGTTGTTGTTCGGCAAATTGCTGGGCTTGCTGAGCGCGTTTGCCCTGGTCTTGGCACCGGCGCTGTTGGTAGCCGCCGTGATACTGCTGGGCCACTTCGCATTTACGCTGGACGACGTACTGCGCCTGCTGGTTTTGATGCTGCTGTTGAATCTGTACTACGGCGTCTTCGCCGCAGTCGCCATCGCCGCTTCCGCGTCTTTCAACACCAGCCGCACGACTTTGTTTTGCCTGCTGGGCTTTTGGTTGGCCAGCGTGTTTATCGCCCCGCGCCTGGGTGCCGTAACTGCGGAAATGCTGGCGCCCAATCCCAGCGCCAGCGAATTCTGGCGTGAGATCAAGGATGACATCGACCACGGTCTGGACCACGACGGCGACCATGAGCAACGCGCCAAAGCCTTCGAAGCACAAGTGTTGGCGCAGTACGGGGTTTCCCGCAAGGAAGATTTGCCGGTCGGCTTCGTATCCTTAAGTCGTCAGCATAACGACGCCTATTCCGTTAAGGTTCACACCCTGCATTTCGACGCCTTACGCGACAATTTTATTAAACAACAACACTTGAGCCATCTGGCTTCCTGGCTGGGCCCCAGCCTGGCGCTACGGTCTTTATCCATGACCTTGGCCGGTACGGATTTAACCCATCAACGGCATTTCGAGGACGCCGCCGAGCAATATCGTCACTATTTTATCAATCTGACCGAAGACTGGGACCGCGAACGCAGCCGTGGCACGGAGCGCAAGGCCACCGGTGCCGAGACCGATTGGCGTAGCGTCGCGGATTTTAGTTATCAAGCACCGGACATCGGTTTCGCCTTACGGGCCGCCCAGCTGGATCTATGGGTGTTATTGCTGTGGCTGGGCTTATCGGTGGGCTTATTAAGCCTTTCCGCACGGAGGCTGGTGCCATGATGCCATTAATCGCCATCGAATGGCTGCGTTTTAAACGCAACACCTTAAACCTGTGGGTGGCAGGTTTATTTCTGCTCGTGATGCTGGGTAGCGCAGTCTGGTCGGGTTTGGCTGCGCGTGAATTCCGTCAACACGGCACGGCAGCGCCGCAGACCGTCAACGCTATGTCTAATCAAGCGGAGATGCATGACGCCCCGAAAGCGGCGGATCACACGCCCAAAGCCAATGCCTTCTCCGCCAGCGCCGCCGCGCCGCCTTTGCGGATGCCGGCCCTGAGCGGTTTGGCCTTGAGCGTGCGGCAACTGGATTTTTTAAGTACCGGCATCAAAATCTCCACTCGCAGCCGCCACACCGACGGTCGTAACAGCGATCAGTTGTTCAACCCAATGCTGCATGAGTTGGGTATGCTGGATTTTGCCACCGTGTTCGCGCTACTGACGCCGTTAATGGTGATTGCCTTGAGCTACGGCTTGGTGCAGGAGGACCGAGAGAGTGGAGTCTGGCGGCTGGTCTGCACACAAATGTCGGCACCCTGGCGCTTGGTGTGTGCAGCGCTGAGCGTGCGGTACAGCGTGGTGGTACTGGTGGTTTTCAGCAGTTCGCTGTTGGCGCTATGGCTCGATCCCGAATTTAGCGCGGATACCCTGGCTTATTGGCTGGTGTTCGCAGGCATATACACACTGGTGTGGTTTGGCATCGCCGGCTTGTTTCTGCTGCTGCCCTTCTCCTCAGGGGCGGCGGCCATCGGCATGCTTGGCGTCTGGTTGATACTGACCTTTGCCGGCCCGGCCTTGCTGACCTGGGCAGCCGACCAACATGCACCGATGCCTTCCCGGCTGGATAGCATCATCACCATCCGCCAGTTCCAGGAGCAAAACAATCAACAACGCCAAGCGCTGCTGGCGCAGTGGTATAGCAATCATCCCGACCTGACGATGCCGCAAACAGGCAAAGAGTTACCGCGCGAAATCACCGGTTTGCCTGCCGGCTTGGTTCTGGATCAACAGATCAGACCGGTGATGTACCGCTTCGACAGCGCCCGCCAAGCGCAATTCGAGTTTTTGGCAGCGTGGTCTTGGCTGTCGCCGGCGCTGGCAGCTGTGCAAATGGCGGATAGGCTGGCCGGCATCGATGCGCCGCGCTATGCTGAGTATATTCAGGCGGTCAATCACTTTGAAGATCAATGGCGCGACTATTTCGTACCGAAGATCATGAGCGATAGCGCTTGGAGCGATGAGCACAGTCACGATCAACCACGCTTTGCATTTGCGCATCCGGCAAATCCGGCGGCTTGTCAAAGCTTGATTGCCGGACAAGCGGCGTTGGCGTTTGTGTTGTTGGCGGTACTCTTTGGCTCACGCCGGCGCTTTGCCAAAGCCTGACGACGCTATTTGCTCAAGAGACGTCCTGGACGACTCTAGTCGTCCGGGTCGGCTGCGCAACTTTAAGCCACTATATTTCTGACGCATTGCCTGGCAAACACATTGATAGGCACGCTGCTGCTTAAATAGCGGTTGAACAATTCGTTAATAGTAAGCGGATTGAGGTACACATAAATACCGCAACCGGTAATGGCAATAAACTGCCGGCTTAACGTTTCGATAAACACGATACGCAGCGTGCTGATTTCGTTGACTTCATTGCTTGTTTTCATGACGCTCTCCCGAATCTGCCGATTTGACTAATAAATCTTAAGCATAATTGACGCCAACTAACAAAAGCCTTTAAAAATCATACCCGTAAGATTTTTCCAAGCTTAGGCAACTTCTAAAAATTGACGCTGAGTTTAATTTATCGCAAACAGCACTTGCCGTCGGTAGCCTATGCCACGAGGAACCAGTGAATTATTTCACCCGTGCACACAACGCATCTTGAGGCTGCCAAACTCATTCCCTCGCCAAATTTAGGACTTCTGCGCAGCCGGTATTGCCGGGGAGCGCTTTATAGTACAATTTCCGTCACTTTTAAGCCGACGCGGCGCAGCAATAATCACTAAACAAAACAGGTTCAGATAATGGCAACGATGGATGATAGAGACGGGTTGATTTGGCTAGACGGAAAATGGGTTGATTGGCGCGATGCAAAAGTCCACGTATTAACTCATACCCTGCATTACGGCTGCGGCGTCTTTGAGGGCTTACGCGCGTATAAAACTGATGCCGGCACCGCGATTTTCAAGCTGGCCGAGCACACTGATCGCTTGTTTCGTTCCGCGCATATCATGAATATGAAAATGCCATTTTCGAAAGAAGAAATCAATCAAGCCCATCGCGACGCGGTTGCTAAAAACAATCTGGACAGCGCCTACATCCGCAGCATGGTGTTTTTCGGCTCCGAAGGCATGGGCCTGCGCGCCGACAATCTGAAAGTACACGTGATGGTCGCCGCGTGGACCTGGGGCGCGTATCTGGGCGCGGAAAACATGGAAAAAGGCATCCGCATCCGTACCTCGTCCTATACCCGTAACCACGTCAACAGCACGATGTGCAAAGCCAAGGCCAACGGCAATTACATCAATTCGATCCTCGCCTTACAGGAAGCCTTGTCCACCGGCTATGACGAAGCTTTGTTGCTGGACCACGAAGGTTTTTGCGCGGAAGGCAGCGGCGAGAACTTGTTCATCGTCCGTAACGGCAAAATCTACACCCCGGAAACGACATCGGCTTTGGAAGGTATCACCCGCGATACCTTGATCACCATCGCTCGCGAACAAGGCTACGAAGTGATCGAAAAACGTATCACCCGTGACGAAGTCTATGTCGCCGACGAAGCCTTCTTCACCGGTTCCGCCGCCGAAGTCACGCCAATTCGCCAATACGACAACCGCGACATCGGCGCCGGCAGCCGCGGCCCGATCACCGAAAAGCTGCAAGCCTTGTATTTCGACTACGTCCAAGGCCGTCGTGCCGACCATAAGGAATGGCTGACGCTCGTTTCTTAAGTGGCGGAGCAACCCTATAAAATCCTGGTCGTCGGCCCGTCCTGGGTCGGCGACATGGTGATGGCGCAAAGCCTGTTCATCACCCTTAAGCAACAACATCCCGCTTGTCTCATTGATGTGCTGGCCCCGGCTTGGTCCTTGCCTCTATTGGAGTGCATGCAGGAAGTGCATAAAGGTCTGACGATGCCGCTGGGCCACGGGCAATTTGATTTGCGCGGGCGTATCCGCATAGGCCGGGAATTGCAAAGTCAGCATTACGATCAGGCGATTGTACTGCCCAACTCCTGGAAGTCAGCGCTGATTCCGTTTTTTGCGCACATTCCTAAACGGACCGGTTATATCGGCGAACTGCGCAGGGGTCTGTTGAACGATGTTCGCACGCTAGATAAATCAGCGCTGACCATGACCGTGCAGCGCTTCGTCGCACTGGGCTTGCCGAACGAAGCGCCTCAGCCGCCAACTTACGAATTTCCGAGGTTGACTATCACGACCGAGCAACAATTAAACGTCTGCAAAAAATTCGAGATTACCGGTGCGGATTTAATCGAAATCCCCCACCCCAGCGCCCAGCTTGAGGGTTCGGAGGAATTACGCCCTATCGTCAGCAAAATCCTGGCGCTATGTCCAGGAGCGGAGTTCGGCCCCGCAAAGCGCTGGCCAGCCGAACATTACGCCACCGTCGCCCGGCAAAAGGAAGAACAAGGCTGGCAAGTCTGGTTGTTCGGATCGGAAAAAGACAAAGCCGTTGCCGAGCAAATTAATGATTTATCGGGCGGTATTTG
Organism: Methylomonas sp. 2F7; assembly: GCF_057126975.1. NCBI lineage: Bacteria > Pseudomonadati > Pseudomonadota > Gammaproteobacteria > Methylococcales > Methylococcaceae > Methylomonas > Methylomonas sp. 2F7. The sequence goes on along the minus strand of NZ_CP195203.1, from coordinate 467,566 downwards.
CCGCAATTTCGCCGGTATTACCTCGCTGGCCGATGCGGTGGATTTGCTGTCCTTGGCCGATGCGGTGGTCAGCAACGATTCGGGTCTGATGCACGTCGCAGCCGCACTGGATAAAAAACTGATAGCTGTATATGGCTCTTCCGACCCCGGCTTTACCCCGCCGTTGCATGCCAAGGCGGAGATTCTGGATTTACGCCTAGAGTGTTCGCCGTGCTTTAAGCGTGAGTGTCCGTTAGGCCACACTCGCTGCTTGACGGAAATCCGGCCGGAACAGGTACTGGCGGCATTGGACGCCTAAGCGATGAAAATTGCCATCGTCAAGCTGTCAGCCTTGGGCGACATCGTGCATGCGATGGCAGCCTTGCAATTCATCAAGGCCGCATTGCCGTTGGCACAAATCGACTGGATCGTCGAGGAACGCTTCGCCGGCATACTCGCCGATAACCCACACATCGATAATGTTTTGGGGGTAAATTTAAAAGCCCTGAAAACCGACAAATGGCGCGTCTTTGCCGAAATAAGCAAAATACGCGCTTATGCCGAGCAGGGCTACGACTTAGTTCTGGATGCGCAAGGTTTGATTAAGTCCGCAGTGGTCGCGCGTTTGCTGTCGGCCAATTGCGCCGGTTTCGATCAGGATTCGATCCGGGAAAAATGGGCGGCTTTTTTTTACAACCGGCATGTCGCGTACCCTTACGACGCCAATACCATCGATCGAAATGTCGCCGTGCTGACCCAGCCGCTGGGTCTGAATGTGACAACTGAGCAAATCCAGGCAAAGCAGCCGTTTTTGTTTTTTCAGCCGCCGCAAACCGCGTTGGATGAGTATTTTCCAGCCGGTCAGCCCAACATCATTCTGGTCATTGGCTCTACTTGGCCCAGCCGTAACTACCCTTTAGAAAAATTTCTACAGGTCATCTTCGGCCTGGAAGCTAATTTTCTGATCAGTTGGGGCAACGAGAAGGAACACTGGATGGCGCAGTGGCTGGCCGAACGCAGCCTGGCACGGGTATTACCGCAATTGAGCCTCAATGATTTGAAAGCGGCGCTGGCCAAAGCCGACTTAGTGATCGGTAACGATACCGGGCCCACCCACATGGCTTGGGGTTTGAATCGGCCGTCGATTACCTTGTTCGGACCAACGCCGGTCAGCCGGATTTACCAAACCGACATCAATAAAGCGTTGAAGTCGCCTTCACAGGTCAATCCATTCAAACTCGATAAAAACGATTTCTCCATTGCCGAAATCGATCCTCGCGCCGTCATTGCCCTCAGTAATGAACTATTCGGCAAGACCCAACAACTCCCCTGAGTGATTGGCTGCCTAAGTTTTTTCCAGTTCGACAAACATTTTCAGTAGCTCGATAATCGGTTCATCACTAGCCAACACTCTGACTATGTTGATCTGGTTTTGCTGCTCATCGGCCAGATCAAGCAGGCGTTCTTGGAATAGCAATTGTTTCTGCGGATTGGTGATCACCTTTAATAATGGACGCTGGGGAAATTGTGAATTTTCCTTGACCACTATAGCTAGTTCATCAGTCTGCAATTCGACGATGCAATTAACAGGGTAAGCAGAATCATTTTCCTTGGCGCGGCTGCGCATCTCCGTAGCCGCAGAACCGCCGGAATCGATTATGTCGGTTTCAGCGGGCTTTTCCACATCGATACCTTTGCCGGTATCGATAGAAACGGTTTGGCAATACTCTTTTAAAGTATTAATTTGTTTATCGGATGAAATCAGAAATTTGGTTCGAAAGAAAGGTGTATCTATCCATTTCCGATCAGTGCCGCAAACAAACATGCCTTTTCTGAGCTGGTTAATATTAATTTTTTTAACCATGTTGAAAAAATAATATCCAAGGCATGTTATTTACAGAACTAAAACCTTAGCCAACTACCGCATATTCTTTCGTAAATTTGCCGTCTTGATAATATTTGGCTAAATCGACACCGCAATCCTGCGGCCTTATCACCTGTTTGACTCCATAGCGCTTACCGCTTGCATCGGCAATATTCAAGGACAGATCGAGGATTTTCTCTTCAATAGGATTTTTATTACCATCTTGAATCAGTAATATTTTTGGCTTTAGCCTATCGGCTTTATTTTGCTCGACGATTAAGCCAATTTCGCCGCTGCTTAATTCGACTAAATTACCTTGCGGATAAAATCCGATGCAGTTAATAAATTGCGTCACATAATTAGCTTCAAATTGCTGCCCCATCCCTTTTACCAAAATCCCCAAAGCCATAAGATGCGGCTTACCACGCTGATACACCCGGTCGCTGGTGATGGCATCGTAGGTATCGACCACCGCTACCAGCTTGGTAAATATCGATAAGGTCGTTTTGTTCAAACCTCTCGGATAACCGGTGCCGGCCAAATGTTCATGATGATCGTAGGCAACGTCGACAGCACCGGGATACACATTACGGGCCGACATTAACACGTTGCGTCCGTATAGCGTGTGTTTACGCATAATGTCCATCTCATAGTCTTCTAACGAGCCTGGCTTATTGAGTATCTCTAAAGGTATTTTCATTTTGCCGACATCGTGCATCAAGCCGCAAAAACCTAATTTATTCAGTTCTTCCAGTGATAAATTTAACTCACGCCCTAGCAGAATCGACAATATGCACACATTCATACTATGTTGCGCGGTATATTGATCCTGATCTTTAATTTGGGTCAGCAGCAGCATAGTATCGGGATTTGCCAATACTTTATCGACACACTCGGAAACAGCTTGTTTAACCGCACTGACACTAAATTGATTACCGAAACGAATATCGTCCATCACCGTTTTAATTAAATTACCGGTGCGTTGAAAGGTATTGGCAGTTTGGTTAAAAGATCGCGCAAAACTCAGATGTTTACGCGCTTCAGTGTTTCTGGTTGGAATCGCGCCGGAAAAGGATTTCTGGTATTTAACGTCGATATAGACATAATCACAAATCGCCTGAATGGCTTGGATATCCGCATGGCTTTCAATAACGATTCTATCCAATAAAAAAGGTGAATCTGCCGTCGGCGCTTCCAAACGGCTTACGCACATACCAACTCTCAGTTCATACACATGAATTCTGAGTATTCCATCCTCTTTATCTGCCATACGAATCCAATCGGGGATTTGTGGAAATCCAAAAATTTGAAAAACAGCCGCAAAAACGGCATCAAGGAAAATTGTGTCCGCCTAACCTCAGACGCCAGTTAGCCAGCATACCTAGTTCAGTCGTTCTTGTCCGAACCAAAAGCCCGCAAACCGGCGGCGGATCACAAATCCAATTGGCTTTTTAGTATAGGCGAAGCATATTTTATCGTGGCTTAATATCTCGGATTTGAAAGCTGCTCCCACACCGCCCCGCTAATCGTTTTTCGGCTCACAACTTAACTGGGACTGATGACAACCCGTTAAAGCCGTTAGCAAATTTAGAATTGCTAGATTTTTGGATTGGTTTAAACTGGCGGCTCGGCGATATTGACTGTTCCGGTATCAAAGTTGGCCTACCAGCGTGGATCTTGGGTCTACGGCCCTGAAAATGGCTTTACAGGCGTAAAGCACAATCAAGATTGCCCTATTGCTTCAGAGGTCAGCAGTCAATATCGACAACACTAAACACGATATTCATTTAAGTGCCGTTATCGAAACTGACTTTCACCGACATGGATAGCTTAGTAGGATTTTCTAAAATTCCGTCAGGTGGGCCAGAATAAAAACTATAACCTTCGGACTTAGCGCCAGGGAGAAAATCGTGATGCTTCCATATCGCCATGATTTCCACATCGTCGGAGACGATTTTTACCGTTCCAATCCCACGCCTTGGCCACGCCGCTTAAGGCGTAGAACCTTATTCTTGCTGGTACTTCTGCCATTGCTGCTGATTACCGAAACCTATGTCTTTCTGCAGCCGGCCATTTTTGAAAGCCGAGCCTTAGTATTGACGACCGCGGCAACCGACATTGATCAAACTCATGCAGAGGCGGACCTGGAGCATGTCAACATTCAAAAGCAGGTCTTGCTGGGACAACCGGTATTGGAAAAAACCGCCGACACGCTGAAGCAGCAGAATGATATTGAGCATCCCAGTGTCAACCAGCTAAAAGAGCTGTTCCAAGTAAAACCGGTAGCGGAAACCAATCTGGTGCAATTGGCAGCGGAAGGCTCGCATCCGCAATTTCTACAAATGGCCTTAAATACTTGGATCAAAACCTACCAACAAATTCGCGCGGAGTACATCGCCGAAATCACCGATAAAGCGAGTACCTCGATCAAATCGGAATTGACTCGCCTCGAACAACAAGTGCGCGACAAACGCCAGGACATTGAATCGTTCCGCTTGCAGCATGACATTCTCTCCCTGGAGAGCACCGATAACGAGGCCCACGCCCGCTTGCAAGGTTTAAATAATTCCTTGAATGCCGCGTTGGAAGAAGAAGCGAAAGCCAAGGCCAAACTGGACGCCATTCGTGCAGCCATCGCAGAAGGCAAAGCTGTGGTACCGGAAGCCGATTCGCAAAGTCTGGCAGTGTTAACCCAGCAAGCCGAACGCCTGCGCGAACGCCTGGAAGCGCAAAGAAGCCAATACACCGACGAATACATCGAATTCCACCCCAGCTTGCGCAATTTAAAAGCCCAATTGGCCGAGCTGGATGAAAAAATCGCCAGCAAGGAACAAGCCGGCTCGAGCTATGCGACGCAAGAAGCCGAAAACGCCTACGGCGCAGCACATCGCACCGTTCTGACCATTCAAAAACAAATGGCCGAGCATAAACAAAAAGCCACCGAATACACCAATCAATTCGCCAAACACCAAGCCATGCAGGAAGAATTGGTTAAATTGGAGGAATTATTACAGCAAACCAAACAACGCCTGGTGGAAATCGATGTCAAACACCGCCAAAGCAATCCGCAATTGGACGTCGTGGATTGGGCGTCACTACCCGATAAGCCGGTGAAACCCGATTACGGACAGGACGCCGGCATCGCCGGCGCTGCCAGCCTGGCAATCGCGTTACTGGTGGTCTGGCTTAACGATTATCTGAATAAGGAGCCGACGCAGACCACGATAAATTCGGTCACCGAATTTCAAATCTACCAGCAAAGCGAGCCCAAGCTGGAGAACCAAGCCGGTCACCGCACTGTGGAGACAGAACGGCGTCATAGGCTGCGCCGCGCGGACGATCCCAAGCGATTATCGGACGAAACCACCGATTCATAGCTGCAATGCGGCAACAATGCTAAAATTCGCCGCTCGATCAACTTCATTCAAACAGGAAACCCATGAGCCAAATTACCGTCGAACATAACCCTAGCGAAGAACGTTTACAGGAGCTGGGCGTATCAAGCTGGCCGATCTGGGAAAAAGAAATTTCCACATTCACCATCGATTTCGACGAAACCGAGACCGCTTATGTACTGGAAGGCGAAATCATCGTCACCCCTGTCGGCGGCGAGCCGGTGCGGATTTTACCGGGCGACTTGGTCATGTTCCACGAAGGCCTGGATAGTCATTGGGAAGTGGTCAAGCCCTTGCGCAAACACTACCACTACGATTGATCGTCGCCACATCGGTCGACAATCCGAAAAAGGCATCTTCAGGATGCCTTTTTTAGTTGTGCCGGTAGACTTGGCTAACTGGCACGATGCCAGACTCCACTTACTGATATTCGCATGGCTATGAACAAGGATCAGGATTTTTCCGCATTACCGCGGAGGTCGCGCTGGCGCTGGGCGTTAGTATTCGCATTGCTTGCTGCGGTAGGCGGCTATTATTTGCATCGCGCCAGCCAGCAAAATCAGGAAAACAAGGATGCACGCAGTAACCCCTATGAAAACACCCCGGTCAGCGTGGCCATAGCACTGACCCGACAAGGCGACCTACCGATTTACCTGAACGGCCTGGGCTCGGTCACCCCGCTGCACACTGTTACGGTGCGCTCACGGGTCGATGGCGAACTGATCCGGGTAGCCTTTACCGAGGGTCAAGCGGTTAAGCAAGGCGAGCTGCTCGCCGAAATCGATCCCCGCCCTTATCAAGTGGCCGTGCAACAAGCCGAAGGCCAGTTGCTGCGCGACGAAGCGCTGCTGAAAAACGCCGAAATTGACCAGGACCGCTACCAAACCTTGCTGGAGCAAGACTCCATCGCCGCCCAACAAACCGCCACCCAGGCTGCGCTGGTCAAACAATATCGCGGCACCGTCGAAATCGACCGCGCCCAACTCGACAACGCCAAACTGCAACTCAGTTACGCCCACATCACCGCGCCGGTCAGCGGCCGCATCGGACTGCGCCTGGTCGATCAGGGCAACATGGTCCGCGCCGGCGACGTGAACGGTCTGGCGGTGATTACCCAAGTCCAGCCTATCTCGGTGGTATTCACCCTACCGGAAGACGACATACCGGCGGTGATGCGGCGCTGGCGCTCCGGCGACACGCTAGTCATCGACGCTTACGACCGGACCGGCCAGCAAAAATTGGCCAGCGGCAAACTAATGGCGGTGGACAATCAGATCGACGCCAGCACCGGCACCTTGAAATTAAAAGCCCAGTTCGATAACGAAGATCGCACCTTATTCGCTAACCAGTTCGTCAACGTCAAAATGCGCCTGGACACCTTGCGCACCGCCACCTTGGCGCCTAGCGCAGCGATCCAGCACGGCGCCAACGGTGCGTTTGTGTATCTGGTGAAGGACGACAACAGCATCACGGTACGGCGGGTAAAAATCGGACTGGCGGACGGCGAAACCGTCGCTATCCTGGAAGGTCTGGCACCGAACGACAAGCTAGTAATCGACGGCGCCGACAAGCTGCGCGAAGGCAGCCAAGTTAAGGTCATCGATAAAACCAAGCCGGCCGCTCCCAGCCCCGGCAAACCCGCCAACTGAACATGGCCGCCGAGCAAAACCCGCTTACCGGCTTCAACCCTTCACGACACTTTATTCTGCGCCCGGTCGCCACCTCCTTGCTGATGGTGGCGCTGCTGCTGGCCGGGATTTTGACTTACCGTTTATTACCGATTTCCGCATTGCCGCAAGTCGATTACCCGACCATCCAGGTTACTACGCTCTACCCCGGCGCCAGCCCGGAAGTGATGACTTCGGCAATCACCGCTCCACTGGAACGCCAATTCGGGCAGATGCCTGGTCTGCGGCAGATGTCCTCGACCAGCTCCGGCGGCGCCTCGGTGGTGACGCTGCAATTCGATCTGGAACTGGATTTGGACATCGCCGAACAAACCGTACAAGCGGCGATCAATGCGGCCAACAATTTCCTACCCAACGACCTGCCGCTGCCGCCGATCTACAACAAGGTTAACCCAGCGGACGCGCCGATTTTGACGCTGGCAATCACCTCGTCCAGCCTGCCTTTACCTAAAGTCCAGGATTTGGTCGATACCCGCCTGGCGCAGAAAATTGCCCAACTGCCGGGCGTCGGCTTGGTCAGCATCAGCGGCGGCCAGCGGCCGGCGGTCAGGATCCAAGCCAACCACCAAGCCCTAGCCGCCTATGGCCTGAGCCTAGAAGACCTGCGCAGCGCAATCGCCGCCGCCAACGTTAACCAACCCAAGGGCATGTTCGACGGCCCGCAGCGCTCGGCCATCATCGACAACAACGATCAACTCCGCTCCGCAGCCGAATACCGAGACTTGGTGGTAGCTTACCGCAACGGCGCGCCGGTGCGCCTTGCCGAAGTGGCCGACGCGGTGGACGCGGCCGAAAACGTCAAGCTGGCGGCCTGGGCCAACGATAGCGCCGCCGTCATCGTCAATATCCAGCGCCAACCCGGCGCCAATGTCATCGAGGTGGTGGATCGCATCAACAAACTACTGCCGCAATTACGCGCGACATTGCCAAGTTCGGTCGAAGTGCTGCCATTAACCGACCGCACCGTGACCATCCGCGCCTCGGTGCATGATGTGCAGTTCGAACTAATGCTGGCCGTGGCGCTGGTGGTGATGGTGATTTTTCTATTCCTGCGCAACCTGCCGGCCACCGTCATCCCGGCCGTCGCGGTACCGCTGTCGCTAGTCGGCACTTTTGCGGTGATGCATTTGGCTGGATTCAGCATCAACAATCTGACCTTGATGGCGCTGACTATCGCCAGCGGGTTCGTGGTGGACGACGCCATCGTGGTTATTGAAAACATCTCCCGCTATCTGGAGCGCGGCGAATCGGCCTTGCAGGCTGCCTTGAAAGGCTCGGAGCAGATCGGCTTCACCATCATTTCCCTGACTGTTTCGCTGGTGGCGGTGCTGATTCCGCTGCTGTTCATGGGGGACGTGGTCGGCCGTTTGTTCCGCGAGTTTGCTATCACCTTAGCGGTGGCGATTCTAATCTCGGCGGTGGTGTCGCTGACTTTGACGCCGATGATGTGCGCGAAGATGTTGCGGCCGCTTCAGGCCGACCATGAAAAACGAGACGACTTCATCGCCAAAGTCATCGCCGGCTATGGCCGCAGCCTGGAATGGGTACTAAAGCGGCAAGGCCTGACGCTGCTGATCGCCATTGCCACATTGGCACTGACCGTGTTGTTATACATCGCCATGCCTAAAGGCCTGTTCCCCATCCAGGACACCGGCCTGATTCAAGGCATCTCCGAGGCACCGCCCAGCATTTCCTTCGCGGCGATGGCCGAACGCCAGCAAGCCATGGCCAAACAGATATTAGCCGACCCGGCAGTCGCCAGCCTATCGTCTTTCATAGGTGTGGATGGCAGCAACTCGACATTGAACAGCGGCCGCTTCCTGATCAACCTCAAGCCCCAAGCCCAACGCGACAGCGCCACGGCGGTGATCGAACGTTTAAGGCCACGTCTGGCCGAAGTGCCGGGTATCTCGGTTTATCTGCAACCGGTGCAAGACATGACCTTGGAAAATAAAGTCAGCCGCACCCAATTTCAATTTACCTTGCAGACCGTCGATCTGGCAGAACTGAACCGCTGGACCCAGCGTCTGGTCGAGCGCATGCGCCAAGTTCCCGGCATCGTCGATGCCGCCAGCGACGTGCAGGATCAAGGCCTGCAAGCGTATATCGAAATCGACCGCGCCAGCGCCAGCCGCTTGGGCGTCAGCACCGCCGACATCGACAACGCCTTATACAACGCCTTTGGCCAACGCCTGGTCTCGACCATCTTCACCCAGTCCAATCAATACCGGGTGGTGCTGGAAGTGGACCCAAAGCAGCAGAGCGGCCCGGAAGCCTTGCAGCAATTGCGCATTCCTTCCAGCAACGGCACTCAGGTACCTCTATCGGCCTTGGCGACCGTATCCGAACGGCAAACCGCGCTGGCCATCAACCACCTAGATCAGTTCCCCGCCGCGACGATTTCCTTCAATCTGGCGCTGGGCACTGCGTTGGGCGATGCGATTAAAGCCATCGAGCAAGCCAAGCAAGACATTGGTTTACCACTGGCGGTGCAAGCCGATTACCAAGGCGCGGCATTGGCATTTAACGCCTCGCTGAGCGGCACACTATGGCTGATTCTGGCGGCTATTGTCACGGTGTATATCGTGCTGGGCGTGCTGTACGAGAGTTATATTCATCCGATCACGATACTTTCCACGCTGCCTTCGGCCGGGGTCGGCGCGTTGCTGGCCTTGCAACTGTCCGGCAATGATCTGGGCATCATCGCCGTAATCGGCATTGTGCTGCTGATCGGCATCGTGAAGAAAAACGCGATCATGATGATAGACTTTGCCTTGGAAGCCGAGCGCAAGCAAGGCCTGCCGCCACGTGAAGCCATTTTCCAGGCCTGCCTGCTACGTTTCCGGCCGATATTGATGACCACGCTAGCGGCCTTACTAGGCGCCCTGCCCTTGATGCTGGGCAGCGGCGTTGGCTCCGAATTGCGCCATCCCTTGGGCATCAGCATGGTCGGCGGCTTGTTGGTTAGCCAATTGTTGACGCTGTACACCACCCCGGTGATCTACTTGAGCCTGGACCGGCTGGCCCGCCGGTTGCGCGGCGCGGCCGAATCGACTTTAGCCGATAACGGCGATAGCCAGCCGTGAACATCTCGGCGCTGTTCATCTATCGGCCGGTCGCCACCACGCTGCTGACCGTTGGCCTGGCGCTGGCCGGCATCATCGCCTTTCTGCAACTGCCGGTCGCGCCCTTGCCGCAAGTGGACTTCCCGACTATTTCGGTATCCGCCAATCTGCCCGGCGCCAGCCCGGAAACCATGGCCGCCACCGTCGCCACCCCGCTGGAACGGGCGTTGGGCCGCATCGCCGGCATCAGCGAAATGACCTCGGCCAGTTCGCTGGGTTCGACCCGGATAACCTTGCAGTTCGATTTAAATCGCGACATAGACGGTGCGGCCCGCGACGTACAAGCCGCAATCAATACCGCCAGCAGTTTGCTGCCCAGCAACCTGCCCAACCGGCCCAATTACCGCAAAGTCAATCCGGCCGATTCGCCGATTCTGATTCTGGCGCTCACCTCCACCACCCTCAGCCGTGGCCAGATGTACGACGCCGCCTCGACGATATTGGCGCAGAAAATCAGCCAGCTACCCGGCATCGGCCAAGTCAATGTCGGCGGCAGTTCCTTACCGGCGGTACGGGTGGAACTCAACCCCGACGCGTTGGCGCAATACGGCATAGGCCTGGATCAGGTCGCCAAGACCATCAACGCCAGCAACGCCAACCGGCCCAAAGGCGCGCTGGAACGCGGCGAGCGACATTGGCAAATCCACGCCAACGATCAGGCCGAACATGCCGCCGACTACCTGCCGCTGATCGTTGCTTACCGCAATGGCGCGCCGGTGCGCATCGCCGACTTGGGTACGGCAGTGGATTCGGTGGAAGATCTGCGCAGCACCGGTCTAAAAAACGGCGAACCGGCGGTACTGCTGATCGTCAATAAACAGCCGGGCGCCAATATCATCGACACCGTCGAACACGTCAAAGCCATGCTGCCGCAATTGCGGGCGCTGTTGCCGGCGGCGATGGAATTATCGATTGTCTCGGATCGCTCGCAAACCATCCGCGCTTCGGTCGATGAAGTCGAGCGCAGCCTATTGATCGCGGTGGTGCTGGTGATTCTGGTGGTATTGCTGTTTCTGCGCCGGCTGCGCTCGACTCTGATCCCGATTATCGCCGTGCCGGTATCGCTGATCGGCGCCTGCGCGGTGATGTATTTATGCGATTACAGCCTGGACAATTTGTCGTTGATGGCTTTGACCATCGCCACCGGTTTTGTCGTGGATGACGCAATCGTGGTACTGGAAAACAGCAGCCGGCATATCGAAAACGGCGTGCCGCCATTCCAGGCGGCGTTGCGCGGCGCCGGCGAGGTTGGTTTTACCGTGCTGGCGATGAGTTTGTCGCTAATCGCAGTATTCACGCCGATATTGTTGATGGGCGGCATCGTCGGCCGGCTGTTTCGGGAGTTTGCCGTGACCTTGTCGGCAGCAGTGCTGGTGTCGCTGGTGGTGTCCTTGACCGTCACGCCGATGCTTTGCGCCCGCTGGCTGGAGCCGGAAGCACAACGCCGGCCCAATCGGTTGTCGGCTTGGATTGAATTGCAGTTCCAGCGCCTTCACAACGGCTATCGCCGCAGTTTAAGCTGGGCCCTGCACCATCCTAAGCTGATGCTGATAGTGCTGCTGGCTTGCATCGGCTTGAATGTTTATCTGTACATCATCGTGCCGAAAGGCTTTTTCCCGGTGCAGGACAATGGCCGGCTCAGCGGCACCATCCAGGCCGACCAGAGCATTTCTTTCCAGGCCATGCAGACCAAGTTACATGATTTTGTCGATATTTTACGGCAAGACTCCGCCGTCACTGCGGTGGTCGGCTTTGCCGGCGGCATGCAAAACACCAATTCCGGCTTGATGTTTGCGGTACTCAAGCCACCCGAGCAGCGTGACGCACCAATAGCGGAAATCACCCAGCGGCTGCGGGAAAAACTGGCCGACGAACCCGGCGCCAGCCTGTTTTTGCAGCCGGTACAAGATTTACGTATCGGCGGTCGCGGCTCGGCGGCCATGTACGAATTTGCCTTGCAATCCGAAGACTTGAGCCTGCTGCGCGAATGGACGCCCAAAATTGTCGCGGCGCTGCGCAAGCGGCCGGAACTGACCGACGTCAACACCAATCAGCAAGATAAGGGCCGGCAAATAGCGCTGGTAGTGGACCGGGATAAAGCCTCCAGCTTGGGCGTCAGTCAGTTGGCCATCGATACGGCACTGAACAACGCTTTCGGTCAACGCCAAGTCTCGGTGATTTACAAGCCGCTGAACCAATACCGGGTGGTGATGGAATTGGCACCCGAATACTGGCAAGACCCGCGCACCCTGCAACAGTTGTATGTCAGTGCCAACACCGGCAAGCAGATTCCGCTGGCCACGCTGGCCAGCTTCCGGACCAGCAACGCGCCGCTGACCATCAATCATCAAGGCCAGTTTGCCGCCGCCACCGTGTCGTTTAACTTAATGCCCGGCACTTCGCTGTCCACCGCCACGCAACTGATCGAGCAAACCCTGCGCGACCTCGGTACGCCGGCCGCGGTGCGCGGCAGTTTCCAGGGCTCGGCCAAGGCTTTTCAGGAATCGTTACGTAACCAACCCTGGCTGATTGCCGCAGCGCTGTTGAGCATTTACATCGTACTGGGCATACTCTACGAAAGCTACATTCATCCGCTGACCATATTATCCACCCTGCCCTCGGCCGGGGTCGGCGCCCTGCTGGCCCTGCTGGCCTGCGATACCGAATTCAGCATCATCGCCTTGATCGGCGTAATTTTGCTGATCGGCATCGTCAAGAAGAACGCGATCATGATGATCGATTTTGCGCTGGACGCCGAGCGCCACCATGGCCTGAGCGCTGAGGAAGCGATATTCCAAGCCTGTCTATTGCGTTTCCGGCCGATCATGATGACCACGCTGGCGGCGATGCTGGGCGCGCTGCCTTTGGCCTTGGGTTCGGGTTACGGCGCGGAATTGCGCCAGCCTTTGGGGATTTCCATCGTCGGCGGTTTGATTTTCAGCCAATTGCTGACGCTGTATACCACGCCGGTGGTTTATCTGTATCTGGATGGATTGAGCGCCTGGGGCCGCCGCTTGTTTAGCTGGAACTAATAGCCGGCTGTTTTGCGCCACGTTTAAGCGCGTCGGCCTGCAACAAGCTTAAAAATTCGTCGTTAGGTACGGGCCGGCTGAATAAATAGCCCTGAAATAAGCCGCAGTGATGTTGTTTCAATAACTCAAGTTGCGCTGCGGTTTCGACGCCCTCGGCGATAGTCTCCATACCCAAGCCGTCGGCAAGCGCCAGAATAGCGCGGACAATAGCCGTACTACTGTCATCGTTTTCCAGCTGCCTGACAAACGATTGATCGATCTTCAGCACATCTAGCGGCAATTCTTTTAGGTAAGACAGCGAAGAGAAACCGGTACCGAAATCGTCCATGGACAGGGTCAGTCCCAGCGCTTTCAAATGATGCATGCGTTCGATACAGGCTTTGATATCGCCGATAGCCACCGATTCAGTGAGTTCCAGTTCGATGAACTTAGGATCCACAGCGGTTCTGTTCAAAACGGCCGCGATTTTCTCGACTAATTCGGGGTGCTTAAAATCGACAGCGGAAAGATTCACGGAAATCCGCAACGGCCCGAGGCCTTGGGCGTGGCAAGCGTTCACCCACAAACAGGTTTGCTCCAACACCCAGTCGCTGATATCCACAATCAAACTGGTTTGCTCGGCCAACGGAATGAATTTGGCCGGCGAAATCATGCCCAGCTCGGTGTGCCGCCAGCGGATCAACGCTTCGGCGCCGACGATACGGCCATCCCAATCGACCTTGGGTTGGTAAAACACCAGTAATTCATTTCTGCCGATTGCGCCGCGCAGCTCTTGTTCCAGCTTGATATTTTCCAGAGCCGCCGCATTCAGTTCCGGCGAATAAAACCGGAAATTGGCGCGCCCCTCGCTCTTGGCGTGGTACATGGCGGCATCGGCATTCTTCAGTAAATCCGGCACGTTGTCGGCATCATCGGGAAACAAGGCAATACCGATACTCGTGGTCACGGTCATGGGCAGACCTGCCACCGTGACGGGTTGCTTCAGCGCGCTAAGGATTTTCTCGGCAACAGCGCTGACGAACGCGGCCGGATTATGCTGAGTATGCAATTCGCCAATCACGATCACGAATTCGTCGCCGCCCAATCTGACCACCAGATCGGTGGCTCTGACGCAATTGAGGAAAATGCCCGCCACCTGGCGCAGCAATTCGTCGCCAGCGGAGTGCCCCAAAGAATCGTTGACGTTTTTGAAGCGGTCCAAGTCCATAAAAAACACCGCCAGTTGTGCGTCATCGCGTCTGGCCCGCGCGATTTCTTGCCCCAACCTGTCATGCAGCACCAAGCGATTGGGCAGCCCGGTCAAGGAATCGTAATGGGCATGCTGGTACAGCTTCTCTTCCCAGGCGGCATTGGACAGCGCGACAGCGATGCGGTCGCCAAAGCTGATGGCCGCGTTACGCGATTCCGGTGGAATCCGTTTCGGCGCCTGATAACCCAAGCAAATAATCGACGCCAGTGCGCCATTGACATGAACGGGAACGACCAAATAGCGCCATGCGCCGGACACGCCGAATACCTGCAAATACTCGGACATTTGCTCGTCGTCATTAGCAATCTCCAGAGCCCCGTTTTGCATGGCGCGCAAATCCGCCACATCCTGTTGGTTCAAAATCACCGGCTCGGCTAATATTTCGCTATTTTGTCCACGGCGTCGCACCCGAATATCGTTGGCGATACCGATATCGGGATTGACGGCGGCGATGGAAATCAAATCGCAAAACAATATGCTGGGCAAGCGATTCAGCGCAGTGTCGATAATATCTTCGGCATTTAATGCAGAGAGAATATGACGGTCGATTTCGGCCATGGTGGCGAGAATATCGAACTGGCTGCGCAAGCGGCGCGTCATTTCGTTAAACGAATCCGCCAACTCTTCAAATTCATCGTGGCTATCGATAGTGACACGGCATTCCAGATCGCCCTCGGCAACCCTATGGGTGCCTAGTTTCAGGCGTTCGAGTGGGGTCAGATATTTAACAATTAAGCGGCTGCTCAAATACACGACAATCAGCACCGCGAGCAGGATGACCGGCGGGTAAATCA
This sequence comes from Methylomonas sp. 2F7, assembly GCF_057126975.1. NCBI lineage: Bacteria > Pseudomonadati > Pseudomonadota > Gammaproteobacteria > Methylococcales > Methylococcaceae > Methylomonas > Methylomonas sp. 2F7. The sequence continues at coordinate 452,440 of NZ_CP195203.1, read as the reverse complement.
TACTAAACTGCCTGATTGCCGCGAACGCCAGCGATTCCGGCTGACTTTGCACGATGATCAGGTCCGGACCGAAAAACAAAGTTGCGACCGGCAGCTTCCAATACGCCCCAAGATAAGCTTCGTCGGCCTTTTGCCACGAGAAGCGGCCGCTATTGGCTTGTGCCACTTGCGCCCTAAGTTCGGGGGATGGATCGAAATTCTGCTCCAGCGCGAACAGCATCCGCACCGAATCTGCGGCCATCACCCACAGCAGATTGTTGGGATCGATAGTTTCGGAATTCCATAACAAGTCCGGTTTCAATTCGGCCATCAGGATGCCGGCTTTCGGTGAGTTTTCGACCAGATTGATGGCCATCCACAAACGATTATCCTCAAGCCGCTGACCACTCACCGGTTTAATCAGCGTTTTCCCGACCAGAATCTGCGCAAGCTCTTCTGCCGTCAGGGTCGGTATCGCCGCATTGTCTCGGGACAATGCGGATGGTTGACCATCGGCACGGAGCACTGCCAACCCGGTGAACTGGCCTTGCAGCCATTGTTCGCCGGCCAACGCCACAGGTTTATCATCCTTGTTGGATTTATGAATTTTCAAGGCCGCCAGTCGCAGAGAGTTTTCGGCAAACAGCAAACGGCTGACCAATCCGTAGGCGTAATCCTTACACCCTCTCTGCAATGCCTTGGCAGTCTGCTCTTGCAACTGCTGCTTCACTTGTTGAAAGGAAAGGACACCCAAAATAGCGATGGGGATCAGCGCGGCCAGTACGAAAGAAAATAGAATGCGGCGGGCAACCTTACTACCGCTAAAAGACAGCTTGCGATCCATTACTAGTGGCTTCTCTCAGAAATCCGCCGCCAAGCCGACGAAACCCCCATCTCGGGCCAGGATAATATCGTCCAGGCTTTCCCTCTGACTGATCTGCTTTTTGGTGTCGCCGTCCTTACCAAGGCTGTACAAATCGTATTTGGTATTGATTGGGTTAAGCGCGTGGTCTTTGCGCACATCGCCGTGGGTACCCGGACCACCCTCAATGATATTGAGATAAACATAATCTCTACCCCAAGGGTCCTTACCGTTGTTGGGAAGAACGGAGGTAATGTCGCTAAGCGCATTCGGGTAGTGAAATTCGCGGGTGTAGTAGCGTTCGATTTCAGTTTGTATGGCTAACAGATAGCTAATCGCAAGGTCGTTCTTACTTTTATCTATGTAACCGTTGTAGGCAGGTATGGCAATGGCGGTCAATACCGCCATGATGGCAACCGCCAACAGCATTTCCATCAGCGTAAATCCGTTGCCCATCAGGTTTTTTCTGTACATTGAATCCAAGACGCCAGAAGAAGATTTGTAGCCATAGATTGGCAAGCCGCGACAATCCAGACGATTTAGCCCATAAACAAACTGTGCCGATCCCGTCATCAGATGCCTCATTCTAGCAGAATCGCTCTAAACGTCCGGTTCGCTAAGGTGCCCTAGCGTTTGTCGTTAGCAAATCCCTTTTGCAATACGCCCTGTTGATAATATTTTTTGATGTCGATGTTGTAATCCTGAGCTTTGACTATCCCTTTGATAGTTAGCACCTTGCCGTGTTCGTCCAGCAGCATATCCGCAAGATTGACGATTCTTTCCGGAATCCGCTGTTTCTGCGCATCAAGCAGCATAATGACTTTGGGCCGCAGCTTCTGCAATTCGTTGACTTCCACCACAATCGCGATGTACCCATTGGTCATCATGACGATACTGCCGGGCGGATAAACCCCCAGACATTCTATAAATTTGATCACCAAACGCTCGTCCAGCTGAGAGCCGGCCATATTGGCCAGGATATTGGTCGCTTCCAGATGAGTCCGGCCTTTCTGATACACCCTGTCGCTGGTGATGGCATCGTACATATCAACGATGGTCACCATTCTAGTAAATAGCGAAATACCTCTTTCGCCGATTTGCCGTGGATAGCCTTTGCCGTCCAGGGTTTCATGGTGAGAATAGGCAGTGTCTATCGCCCCTGGATACATCTGATCGCTGGATTTGAGCAGTTCGTAGCCCAAGGCGGCATGCGAGCGCATAATCGCCAACTCGTCTGGTTCCAACTTGCCGGGCTTATTCAGAATATCCAAAGGCACCAGCATTTTACCCATGTCGTGCATCATCCCGCACAAGCCGACATTGTTGAGGTTGGCTACGGAAAAATTCAGGTACCGGCCCAATACAATCGCCAACGCGCAAACATTCAAACTATGTTGTGCGGTGTATTTGTCTTTGTTCTTCAGCTGATTCAGCCACAAAAAAGCATCCGGCGAATGCAAAATACTGTTAACGCATTGCGCCACCGCTTCTTTGGCAGCCTTAGTGTCTATGCCTTCGCCATTGGCGATGCGCTCCATAAAGTTGGATACCAACTGCCCCACTTCTTTATGAACGTGTTCGGCGCGCGCGAATTCTTTCTCAAAAACGCTTAATTTTGGCGGTGGCGGCGCACCAAAATCGATATTGCTTTCGCTTAGCAAACTATCCTGCGTGGTTTTAGCCTGGACCGGGCGCTTTCTTTTCCGGGTGGCGTCGATGTAGACGTACTGGCAGACATCTTTTACCGCGCGGATATCCGCTTCGGTTTCAAGTTCAAATCCTTGAAATAAGAACGGGCTCTCCAGCCAAGGCCGATCCAATTCGATGACATACATGCCGACGGTCAACTGGCTAACCGGCGTGTAGATGCGCTGATTGACATCGAAGGAATCATCCTTCTTGGTCTGATTTTTCAGCTTGCGGCGGAAAGGCCACCAATTCTTAAAAAACATACAAAGACAATATCATTATTAAATATTAGAAATACCGCATGGGTAACCGTTCCCAGGTAAAAAATGTGGCTGCAAACCGCCAGTTACAAGTCCTATGACAAAACCGGGTACACGCCTGCTTATGCCCGGCGCCCGAGATTGCCATCAATTATAGAGTGTGTAGCCGATTATTCTCCGACGTCGCCCGTGCAACGCGACAAACTCCCGTTATCGGCCCATAAATACCGTTCGCCTTAATGCGCTTGAGGGTACTGAATCTATCGAAGGGCTAACCAACTCGCTTCTACGAGCTCAGCGCGCGAGTGACAACCATTGAGAGACCGGGGCCATAATCCGAGGCTGATATGCGCCTATCCCCCGCCTCAATACAAAAACCCCGCGATTTATGTTGGTTAGATAACAGGCCTTACAAAGAATGTTGCTAATCCGACTATCGAAAAAGCCGGAAATATAATTTTTTATCTATATTTTTCAATGACTTAAAATGCATCAAAACTTTGGCACGGCCATTGCTCTTATCAGGTTGTTATTAACAACACCTACTCAAGAGGAGAAGATCATGGCGAAATTACGTCAATGTGCTATTTACGGTAAAGGTGGTATTGGTAAATCTACCACCACGCAAAACCTGGTTGCTGGCTTGGCAGAGCTTGGCAAAAAAGTAATGATCGTCGGTTGCGACCCTAAAGCCGATTCTACTCGTTTGATCCTGCATGCGAAAGCGCAAAACTCTATCATGCAAATGGCAGCCGACGCCGGCAGCGTAGAAGATTTGGAACTGGAAGACGTATTGAAAGTGGGTTACCGCGACATCAAATGCGTTGAGTCCGGCGGTCCAGAGCCTGGTGTAGGTTGCGCCGGCCGTGGTGTTATCACCGCGATCAACTTCTTGGAAGAAGAAGGCGCTTATACCGACGACCTAGACTTCGTATTCTACGATGTATTGGGTGACGTTGTATGCGGCGGTTTCGCGATGCCAATTCGTGAAAACAAAGCTCAAGAAATTTACATCGTGTGCTCAGGCGAGATGATGGCTATGTATGCTGCCAACAACATCGCTAAAGGTATCGTGAAATACGCTAACTCAGGCGGCGTACGTTTAGCCGGCTTGATCTGCAACTCACGTCAAACCGCTCGTGAAGACGAACTGATCATGGAATTGGCCAGAAAAATGGGCACTCACATGATCCACTTCGTACCACGTGACAACGTTGTACAACGCGCTGAAATTCGTCGTATGACAGTTATCGAGTACGAACCAGAAGCTAAACAAGCGCAAGAGTACCGCGACCTGGCGAACAAAATCATCGTCAACACAAACCTGGTTATTCCAACTCCAATCACTATGGATGAACTGGAAGACCTGTTGATGGAATTTGGCGTCATGGAAGAAGTGGATGAAAGCGTTGTTGGTGTAACCGCAGCAGCAGAAGCCACAGCTTAATCACTATGTAGGTTGGGTTGGCTATTAGCCGACCCAACTTGCTTTCGCATTGTTCCTAACAGGTCTGTGGGGGATTACCCACGACTACCAGGAGGATTTCATCATGGCAGCCATGACAAGAGAAGAGACCGAAGCGCTTATTCAAGAAGTGCTGGAAGTCTATCCCGAAAAAGCCAAAGCTGATCGCGCCAAACATTTGGCCATCAACGATCAAAGCTTGGAAAAATCAAATAAATGTATTACGTCCAACCGTAAATCCCTGCCGGGCGTCATGACCATCCGTGGTTGTGCTTATGCCGGTTCCAAAGGGGTGGTTTGGGGTCCTATTAAGGACATGATCCATATTTCACACGGCCCAGTTGGCTGTGGTCAATATTCCCGTGCCGGTCGCCGTAACTATTATGTAGGTACTACAGGCGTCAACACCTTTGGTACGATGAACTTTACCTCGGATTTTACCGAGAAAGACATCGTATTCGGCGGTGACAAAAAACTGGCCAAATGTATCGACGAAATCGAAACTTTGTTCCCGCTCAACAAAGGTATCTCCATTCAATCTGAGTGCCCAATCGGTTTGATCGGCGACGACATCGAAGCGGTTTCTAAAGTTAAAAACAAAGAGTACAACAAAACCATCGTGCCAGTGCGCTGCGAAGGCTTCCGTGGTGTATCTCAATCCTTGGGTCACCATATCGCTAACGACGCAATCCGTGACTGGGTTTTGGAAAACCGTGATGGCGACGAAAGCTTCCCAACCACTCCATACGACGTAGCCGTGATCGGCGACTACAACATCGGCGGCGATGCTTGGGCATCACGTACTTTGCTGGAAGAAATGGGTCTGCGCGTGGTTGCTCAATGGTCCGGCGACGGTACCATTGCCGAGATCGAAAAAACTCCAAAAGTGAAACTGAACCTGATTCACTGCTACCGTTCGATGAACTACATCGCGCGCCATATGGAAGAAAAGTACAACATCCCTTGGATCGAGTACAACTTCTTTGGCCCGACTAAAATCGCCGAGTCTTTGCGCAGAATCGCTGCTCACTTCGATGACACCATCAAAGAAGGTGCTGAGCGCGTAATCGAACGCTACAAAGCCGAATACGATGCAGTCATCGCTAAATACAAACCTCGCCTGGAAGGCAAACGCGTGATGTTATACATCGGCGGCTTGCGTCCTCGCCACGTGATCGGTGCCTACGAAGATTTGGGCATGGAAGTGGTCGGTACCGGTTACGAGTTCGGTCACAATGACGACTACGACCGTACCATTAAAGAAATGGGCAATGCGACATTGCTGTATGACGACGTCACCGGCTACGAATTCGAAGAGTTCGTGAAAAGAGTCCAACCTGACTTGGTCGGCTCCGGCATCAAGGAAAAATACATTTTCCAAAAAATGGGTGTGCCTTTCCGCCAAATGCACTCCTGGGATTACTCAGGCCCTTATCACGGCTACGACGGTTTTGCCATCTTCGCCCGCGATATGGACATGACCATCAACAACCCTTGCTGGAAAAGCTTCAAAGCGCCTTGGAAAACCGAGGCCACCGAAAGCGAACCCGTCAAAGCGGTTGCGTAATCCGTAAGGTGGGCAAAAGCCCAGCTTAATCCCGGCAAGGTGGGCTTGTGTCCACCTTACCAGGTGCCAAAATGTCGGTCGGGATTTCATTCCCGGCAAAATCCAATCAACGCCGGACCACAGATTAGTGGCGCGTTAGGAGATTATCATGAGCCAAAATGTCGATAAAATAGAACCCAGTTATCCTTTATTCAGAAACGACGAATATAAGGAGAGTCTGGCCAATAAACGCGAACAGTACGAAGAACGTCATCCACAAGACACGATAGACGAAGTATTCCAATGGACGACCACCAAGGAATACCAAGAACTGAACTTCCAACGCGAAGCGATTACTGTTAACCCTGCAAAAGCTTGCCAACCTTTGGGCGCGGTACTGTGCGCACTGGGTTTCGAAAAAACCATGCCTTATGTGCACGGTTCGCAAGGTTGCGTGGCTTACTTCCGTACTTACTTCAACCGTCATTTCAAAGAGCCTATCTCTTGCGTATCTGACTCGATGACTGAAGACGCGGCGGTATTCGGCGGTCAGAAAAACATGTTCGCCGGTTTGGAAAACGCGAAAGCCTTGTACAAACCTACCATGATCGCGGTATCGACCACCTGTATGGCGGAAGTTATCGGTGACGACTTGAACGCGTTCATCAACAACGCCAAAAAAGAAGGTCACGTCGATCAAGACTACCCTGTACCATTTGCACATACCCCTAGCTTCGTTGGTAGCCATACCACTGGTTGGGACAATATGTTCGAAGGCATTGCCCGCTACTTCACCCTTGAGAAAGGTGTGATGCCTGAAGGTAAATACGAAGTTGGCAGTAACAACAAAATCAACTTAGTCCCTGGCTTTGAAACCTATTTGGGCAACTTCCGCGTCATTCACCGGATGCTGAACGAAATGGGCGTCGACCATACCTTGTTGAGCGATCCTACCGAAGTATTGGATACGCCTGCTGACGGTCACTTCAACATGTATGCCGGCGGCACCACCATTGATGAAGTCAAAGACGCGCCGAATGCGATTACGACCATTCTGTTGCAACCTTGGCAATTGGAAAAAACCAAAAAATTCTTGGAAACCAGTTGGAAACATGACGCGCCTAAGCTGAACATCCCAATGGGCTTGGAGTGGACCGACCAGTTCCTGATGAAAATCTCCGAACTGACCGGCAAACCGATTCCAAAATCTCTGGAAGTTGAACGCGGCCGTTATGTTGATATGATGACCGACTCCCACGCTTGGTTACACGGCAAAAAGTTTGCTTTGTACGGCGACGCGGACTTTGCTTTGGGTATGACCAAATTCCTGCTGGAAATGGGCGCCGAGGTAACAGACGTGTTAGTCAACCACGCGAACAAACGTTACAAAAAAGCGGTTGAAGAAGTGTTGAAAGCCTCTCCATATGGTCAAACCGCGACTGTTCATATCGGCAAAGACTTGTGGCACTTCCGTTCATTGATGTTCACCAACAAACCGGACTTCATGATCGGCAACTCCTACGGTAAATTTATCCAACGCGACACCTTCTACAAAGGCGAAGAGTTCGAAGTACCGTTGATCCGCATCGGTTTCCCCATCTTTGATCGTCACCATCTGCACCGGATGACGACTTTGGGTTACGAAGGCGGTATGTATCTGCTGACCACCATCGTCAACGCCTTGTTGGAACAGCTGGATAAAGAAACCAAAGGTATGGGAACCACCGACTACAACTACGATTTGATTCGTTAATGTAGCCTGGGATACGCTGAGCCTAATCACAGCGTATCCCAACATTTCAAAGCCCTCGTGTCGGGTTACGCCTAGCGCCTAACCCGACCTACTCTTGTCTGGAGAATCCCAATGCCTAGCGTCATGCTCAGGAAACGCGAAGACGGCAAATTGCTGTTCTATATTGCCAAAAAAGACCTGGAAGAAACCATCGAATCCTTAGAATTCGACAGCGCCGATAAATGGGGCGGCGAAGTGGTTTTGGGTGACGGATCCAAATATTACTTTGATCCATTGTCACCTCCGCCTAAAATCCCTACGACGTTACAAGCTAAACGGTTATCGGAGGAATAAAGCTATGTCTCTGTATATTGTTGCCGAAGAATGCATCTCCTGCGGCGATTGCCTGCCGGTATGCCCTACCGACTCCATCAAGGAAGGGGCGATTGTTTTTGAAATCAACAAAAAAACCTGCACCGAGTGCAATGGCGATTACGACGAACCGCAATGCGTCAAGGTTTGCCCGATCGACAACTGCATTCTGCCTTTAGTGGCGTGACGCCATGAGCCAGTCTACCTTAACCCGGGAACTGGCACTGCGCATCGGGCTTGCGGCTCGCGCCCTGCCCGATACCCCACCCAAGCTGTTTATCTCCGTGCTACGTGCCTGTACCGGCACGGTTTTAAACGACAAAAGCCTGGCCGAACTCGGCAAAGCACAGTTCCAACAAGCCTTGAACAATTTCGGCATCGTGGCCGACACCGACAGCATCCGCGAATCGTTGCACATCCTGCAAAACGTCGAGGCGCAAGCGCCAAAAGCCGAGACCTCTCAGGCAATTGAATCGGCCAGCTCGATCCGAATTGCCATCGGCAGCGACGATCCGCAGTTAATCAGCGGTCATTTTGGCTCGTGCCGGCAGTTTTTGGTTTATCAGATTGCCGCGGACGACGCCCGTCTCATCGATGTGCGCAGCATCGATAGCGACGCGCAAAGACAGCATGACGACAAAAATGTGTATCGCGCGGAACTGATCGCCGATTGCAGAGTGTTGTATATTGCTTCTATCGGCGGCCCGGCGGCAGCAAAACTTATCAAATACGGCATTCATCCGGTCAAAGCCGATCAGGGCGAAGCCATCAATCAAATTATCAAGCAGCTGCAAATCGTTTTAGCACATGCTCCGCCACCGTGGCTGGCTAAATCGATGGGCATCCAGCCCGTGCAACGCGTTTGTTTCGAACAGGAATCCTAGCAATGATTAGTCCAGAGCAACTGCAAACCATAGCCGAGAAAATTAACGGCCAAGCCTTGAACGAAACCGTGGTGAGCGGACTACGTGGCGAATACCCCGGCGTGCATTTCACCTATTGCATGGACGACGACCTGCCCAACAATGAACCGTTATTAGAAGGCGCAGGCTTCAATCTATACTTGGTCGATGGCCGCGAACATTGCTTACGCATTACCGATAATTACGAAAATGCCTCGGGCATTGTGATCGCCGAAGTTATCCCCGAATAAGGCGATAATATGGCGGAACAAGACAGCCCTGTTACCCTGCCCGTTGCCGATTGCAGCCTCTGCCCGTTCCGGGGAAAAACCCTGCTGATGGGGCGCTGTATGCCCGGCGATACCTGCGTCTTCATTAATAGCGGCCGGCAAATCGACCGCTTCTTTCGGGTTAATCCGGCCTATGCCGCGCATTATCTGCAAGATCCTTTCTGGGAACGCCGCGCCATCGCCGTGCGTTACGCCCCGCTAAAAGCCTTGTCGGCGCTGATCACCGACGAAGACGAAGTGGTACGCCGCGCCGTGGCTTTTCGGCTGCCGGCCCAGCAATTAAGCGCCTTGATCGACGACCCGGACCGCGAAGTACGCATGACGGTAGCGGACCGCATCGACCTCGAACAATTGGAATTGCTGGCTGACGATCCCGACTATATCGTGCGCTTAATGGTAGCCAAACGCTTGGCGCCAGGCCGCTTGTTCCGTTTCATCAAAGACGAAGACTTACAAGTACGCAAACGCGTAGCCGAAAGGCTGCCGGAAGTCAGCTTGGGGCTGATGGCCAATGACCGCTCGCCGGACGTGCGCCGCATCGTCGCGGAACGCATGGCCCCGGAAGACGCCACCATGCTGTTAAACGACAGCGATTGGGTCGTGCGCTACACCGCGGCCTTAAAGGTCGATCCCGCGCATTTAGCCGGACTAGCCGACGATCCGGAACCGGATGTCCGCGAACTCGTGCAGCAACGCTTAAATTCAAACTCCACACCTGAAGCCGATCATGACTGAATCACGACTCAATCTTGCCGGACAAGACATTACCGATTGCTGTAAAAAAATCATCCCCGGTCAAACCGACGATTTACTACTCAGCAAACTACAGGCGCTGATACCCGACCACCCCATCCGCCTAGCTTTAACTGGCGACGAATGGTACCGGCTGGGCGGCGTGGTAGACATGGATGGCAAGCGCATCGCCAACGATTTAATCGAATGGGTGGAACGTACCTATCTGGAATGCGGGCAAAACCTGCAAACCCTGATCGATTACACGCTGGAACAAAAACTGATCGCCACCAAACAGACCGGTAAGACCCTGTACTTTGTAGTGCAGACCGGCACTAAAGCCGAAGATTTCACGCTGATCGAAATTGATAAAACCCACGAGGTTTCGGACCGGATGCTGGTAGACGAAAACAATCCGCCCGACGACCTGGAAGAATTCATCGACCCGCTGCAACCCTTTTGTATCGAGAGCTTCGGCTTCGGTCATTCGCGGTATACCTACCGGCGCAAAACCGATGTCAAACTGTTCATGGAAGTCATTAACGAGCGCCATCCCGGCGAACACCCGGTACAACGCTTCATGGAAGACTGGAACCGCAGTAGCGCCGGCCAGAAACACAGCATGTCCGAAGACTGGATTATCCGCCCCTACCGGCACACCGGCCGCTTTGGCGAACAAATCGTCAACGTCGAGATCGTCAACACCCATAAAAACAACCTGCCGCATTTGGAAGATTTTGCCGGCAAAAAAGGCAGTGCGTTAAGCAATGTGTTAAGTCGGTTTGACCGTCAGGCCGGCTATCCGTTTGCCTGGTTTTTTTACATGGTCAAGGGTAAGTTGGTTTCTACCTATAGCGCTGAGTCGGTTTATAAGGATATTTCCGGGGATTTTGCGTATTTGCCGGAGCGGGATGAGGCGGTGTTGAGGGATTGGATTTCTACGCCGTATAACGTTTGATTTTTTTGTGTCGCTAATGTGACGGTTATTTTGTATGTCGGGTCTCGACCCGACAGCGGCGTAGGGTGGGCACGGCTTTTTGTGCCCACGCGCTGATATTTTTTGTGTCGCTAACGCGACGACTAGTTTAGAAGTCGGGTCTCGGCCCGACAGCCGAGATACTTTCTTTTGCTTGGCCAAAAGAAAGTATCCAAAGAAAAAGCCACCCGAATGCCGCTTGTTTCCTGCGCTCCTCGCTTTTGAACGGGGTCGCCGAAAGGGGCGTCCTGCCCCTTCGGCAACGTGCGGCATCCATGCCGCACCCCTGCGGGCTGATCCGTACAAAAGCTCCGGTGCTCGGCGCGGCATACGGGAGAAAAACCATTCCTATTTCAAAGTCAACAATCTTTTTAATCTAACTGTCGCCAAATCAAAAATGTAAGCGAGGGGATATGACAAGCTAGGTCGCACCGACCAAAATACGCCTAAAAACTCATCGCAACATTCGTCCAATTTGGTAATGCTAATGGGACGACTCTTTGTAATCTTTCATGTTTTCAATCCATCTAATAAAGCGAGGCCCCTCACTTGGAAGTGACTGATTATATTTCAGCAAATTGCTGAGGCCGCGAGCAATAACTTGAATTGCTTCATTTAGTAAATCAAACGTCTCATACTCTGGCTCTTTCGAAGGCGTCCAGTGCTTGAGCCAATTTCGTGCCTTATTTAGGTGTTGTTGCGAAACAACTTCTCGTCCGAGATCATGTGACTCAGTAATGGTTTGAACAAGTCTTTCATGCGCAGATATATCCCCTAATGCTTTGCCAAGAATTTCCTCCGCAGCACCTGCTAGAGTGATAGCAGGAATCGGTACTCCGTAATCAATTAGAAGGCGAATAGCCCAATCAAGTTGGTGTGAGGCAGCTTCAATTTTACTAACAATGTGTGTCATAAGCTTTAGCGTAAAGCTAAATAATCATTTAGGTCGGTAGGTCCGATTAGCTTAGCGTAATCGGACGCATGTTGACCAAACTTTAGCGCCCGAGCTATCTCGATAATGGCCCAAACGATGCCTAGAATATTCCTCGTTCCTCCGAATACGCTTTGCTATACGGAGCTACTCCACTAAATCCAAAAGAATCACCAAAAGCCTTTCAAGCCCGCGATGGGGTTTCTCCCGTATGCCGCTCCGAGCACCGGAGCTTTTATCGAGAATAGCCCGAAGGGGTGCGGCAGGGATGCCGCACGTCGGCGGAGGGGCTGGGAAGCCCCTTCTGCCGACCCTCGATAAAAGCTCCGGCGCGCAGGAAACAAGCGGCATCCGGGCCGCCTTTTCTTTGGATACTTTCTTTTGGCGGAGCAAAAGAAAGTATCGCGGTTGTCGGTCCGCGAACCGACATATAAAACACCCGTCGCGTTAGCGACACATAATCTCCACCACCGTGTGGACACAAAACCCCGTCCCTACCCTACAAACCAACAAAACCAACATCAATCACTTGCCGTCTTAAACCGAGCCGCCGCCCCCAGCAATCCGGACACAAAAAACGCCGTCCCCACCAAAGTAAACCGCAAATTCAATTTCTCAATCGCCAAATCGTCCGTCGCATACAGCATGAAAATCACCGCAATCCCGCCCCAGGCCAGAAAACCCAACACGGCGGACAGAATGGTTTTGCTCAAGGCTTCGGATTCGCTGGCCGGCGCGTCCATCCGGTAGGCGACGAAACCGCAAATCAGCGCCGGCATAATCCCCCAGCGGGCATGGTCGAGGAAACTGTCCAGGAAATTAAAATCATCCCGGCGATAAAAGGTTAACTCCAGGATGAACGTCGAGATGGTGGTACTGACCAGGAAGCAGACGAACATTATCGCCATGTAGAAGCCGTAATTCTGTTCGGCGGGTTCCTGTTGGTGCCGGAATGCGACACTGCGCAAAGCGAAAACCAGCGTGATCGGCACCACGTAAATCGCGATCGAATACGCTATCCAGCGCAAGGTGGTATAGCTAAAGTGCGGCAACGGTTTATCCGGAAACAAAAATACATTGTGCAGAGCCACCGACACTTCGCGCCCCAAAATCACGCCAAATGCTGTCGCTGCGGCGAATATCAGTAAGTATTTATAGGTGTGCTTCAAGCGAGCTTCGTGCACATTGCCGCCGAGCTTTCTGACCGTCTCCCACATGTCGTTTTCGCTGGGGCTGCCGAATACCACCGCCGCCGCCAGCAATCGGCACAGCAGACTGGTCAGTCGGTCCAAGTCCTTCAGCAAGTTGACGGTCTTGGTGTAATGCGGTTCGGCTTCTTTCCAAATATTCACTTTTTCCGACATTGCATTATAGGAAATGCAGATTTCGCCCCATTTCAGCGAAGGCTCGCTGAATAAGCGTCGGTACGAAGATTGGTCGGCGTAATGCTGAATCTGGTCGAACAGCAGGCTGTTATGGGCCCATTTGTATTCGACCGTCGCGCCGGATTTATCGAAATCGCCGGCGTCGATGCTTTGCACCAACAGGCGATCGGCGATTTGGGCTTTGATTTTATCGTCAACCGCCGACAGCCTGGATTTGATCAGCGCGTTATACACTTCGACCGCTTTAGTCGGAATGGCAAAAGCGTCGTGAATACTGTCCCGTAAAATCAGCAAGGGGTTAAACGGGCTTTCCCAGGCGACAAAAAACAGCATGATGCCGGCAGCAATCAACGGCAACAGTTTATTGCCATCCAAACCGAAGAGCAGATTCACCAGCTCGCCAGCGCGTAGATGGCTAACAATCAAGGTTACCAGCGGCTCCAAAGGCAGCCACTGCCAGGTCAGCAAATAGAACAAAGCGGCCATTAACGCGCAGTAAAGGGCAACTCCGCTCCAGTAAGTGCCGCGCCGGATAAAGTACTGCGGCAAAGTGGGTTCCGCTCCGAGCTGGATCCGGCGCTTTTGAAACGAGCGGTAAGCCAAAAACCCGGCGGCCAGAGTGCCGAGCAACAGAATCAGAAAATTGATCAGAAATTCGATGGTCATTGTTCCAACGTGATTGTGCAAAGTTTGGGAAAGCGGCCATGCCGGCTGACGGCCATTCTAAAGCAAAGCCTCGAGTTTTAGCGACGGCAATTGGTCGACCCGGTAATTGGTAAGCGGTACCAGCAGGGTTGCCCCGCATCACAGGTGTATGACCGGGGTTGGCGCGTCAGACAGACAAGGCCAGCGAATCTTCCAGCGCAATTTCCAATTCGGCCAGCATAATCTCCGATAGGCCGAGCCGACTGGCTTCCTCGCTGCTGGAGATCACCAGATCGGGCTGCGGCCGCGGCGCAATACCCAGCTTGTAGGCCACCATGTCGGCTACTCGCACCAACAATTCCACCGTGCCGGTATGTTCGGTGGCCGGCTGATGATGGTTGGCGGCAACCGTACGATAGGTTTCCGGTAAATTCCATTCTTGCAGCAACCATGCACCTTTGCTCTCGTGCTGGCGGATTATCAGTTCTCGTTGCAAATTGGCGGGTAAATTTAGATTGGGGTCCTTGGCCGCCAGATCTTCGAGGCAGCGCAGCAACAACAGTTCGCCAATATCGTGAAACAGGCCGGCCATAAAGGCTTCTTCCGCTATCGTGTGGAACGACAAACGCTTGGCCAGCCATTCGGCGCCCAAGGCTACCGCGACGCTATGCTGCCAAAGTTTGACCATGTATTGCTGAGTTGCGGCATCTTTTGCCGCAAACAAGCCTTTCTGCATGACTAAGGTGGCAATCTGGACGATGCGCGGCAAACCCAAGCGGACGAGAGCGTCCTTGACCGTGTTGATCGATCCCAAGCCTGCATAGAATGACGAGTTGGCAACGCGCAAAATCTGGCTGGCCAAACTGGCGTCCATCGCCAATTGTTTAGCAATCGCGTCCAGTGATCTATTTTCGTCTTGCAAGGCCAAACGCAGCTCGGTTACTGCCCGCGGAAACACCGGCAAGGCGCTGGCTCCCGAGGTAATGGCCTCGTCTATCAATTCGGAAAGCGTTTTTTCACTCATAGGATTGTTTTATTCGTCATCGACTGCCCAACAAGCGGCGCAGCTCGTAAAGAGGGCGGGGTTTTCCAAAACGGGGCAGATTGCGGATCACTTCCTGTAGCGAAGTAGCGCCGGCGGCTGCCTTTACCAAACCATCCTCGACCAGGGTAACCAAGCCCGCCGTCTCCAGGCTAACCCGACGGATTTCGTAGGAGGTTTTACGCTGCAATATCGCATCTTTGACCAATTCGTTCATCGACAATAGTTCGAACACGCATACCCGGCCGGAGTATCCGGTAAAACGG
This sequence comes from Methylomonas sp. 2F7, assembly GCF_057126975.1. Classification (NCBI taxonomy): domain Bacteria; kingdom Pseudomonadati; phylum Pseudomonadota; class Gammaproteobacteria; order Methylococcales; family Methylococcaceae; genus Methylomonas; species Methylomonas sp. 2F7. The sequence continues at coordinate 437,366 of NZ_CP195203.1, read as the reverse complement.
CACTTTTCGCAGCCCTTGCCCAACACAAATTGGGCGCCGGCAATGTCATCCGGCGTCACATTCAGCCGACGCAGCAAAGCCGGATCGGGCTTGAACGGTTCGGAACAATGCCGGCACACCCGGCGCAACAGGCGCTGGGCAACTACCGAAACCACGGTCGAAGAAATCAGAAAGGCCTCGATTTCCATGTTCAGCAGCCGCAGCAGGCCGCCGATGCTGTCCTCGGTGTGAAATGTGGTCAACACTTTGTGGCCGGTCAGGGCCGCCTGGATCGCGGTGTCCGCAGAAAACTTATCGCGAATTTCGCCGAGCACGATGATGTCCGGGTCCTGACGCACGATGTGGCGCAGGGTTTCTTCGTAAGTCAGATTGATCTTCGGATTGATCGAACATTGCGCGACGCCGTCGATCACGTATTCGACTGGGTCTTCGGCGGTAACGATGCTGACTTCCGGGGCATTCAGATAATCCACTGCGCTATACAGCGTCGTGGTTTTACCCGAACCTGTCGGTCCGGTGATAATAATAACGCCGGTCGGCACGTCCAGCGAATCTTGAATAAAGCGTTCCAGCATCAAAGGCGCCATGCCCACTTCGTGAATGTCCAGCAATTCTGTTTTGCGGTTTAATAGCCGCAACACGATTTTTTCGCCGTTGATGGTACTGAAAAACGAAGCGCGCATGTCGATCACGCGGTTGCTGCTGGCCTGTTCATACATGACCCGACCGTCTTGATGCCGGCGCTTTTCGGCAATATCGGCGCCGGCCATTACTTTGATCCGGCTAATCAAAGCCTGGGCGATTTCGAGCGGAAAATCCCGGTAGTGCACCATTACGCCATCGATCCGATGCCGAACCCGGACCTTATGCTCCAGCGGTTCGATATGGATGTCGCTGGCTCCCTGGCGTATCGCGTCTTCAAAGATCCGGTTGGCAACCGCGACGGCCGACTGCTCGCCCACTGCTGCTTTTTCGGTGCCGGTGTTGCGCTCGTAATTGAGGAGAAAACGCATGATCTGCGAATAACGCCCCACCGCAGGAATGATCTCGGCACCCAAGACGTGCCGGGCCATTTCGATGGCGTTTTGATCCAGCGGATCACCAAAAGCCACCAATACGCCGTCCACTTGTTTTTCGATAGGCAAAAAACAATGCTTGTTGGCGGACCTCAACATCGGCTTGGTCATCAGCGTCTGATCGATGACGGCAGTACTTAAATCGATAACCGAAAATCCCATCAGGTCCGCCAAAACCTCGAGCATTTTCATTTCTGATATCAGATTGCGTTCCACCAGAATTTCGCCCAGGCGTTTGCGCCCTGCTTTCTGCCGTTGCTCGGCCAGCGCCAGTTCCAAGTCGGTGTTGGTGATGTACCCGAACTCCACCAAGAACAGGCCTAATTTGACTTTGACCGGATTGTTACGAAACAACTCGACCAGCTGGTTGTGAGTGACATAACCCAGATCGCAAAGCACCAACAAAATCGGCTTTGGCGACTCCAGTTTGCTTTGCACCCGCAAGGCGTATTTCAGTTTTTCCGCATCAATCAGGCCCTGACCAACCAATAGGCCCAAGAAGTTTTCTGTGAAGCTTTTACCGGAATCGCCAGTGTTCGTGTCGCTTATGTTCATTACCGCGTAATCGTTGTTGTCCAGCGGAGCGAAAAGGTAAGGGGCATGTTATCAAGAGATACTGGGGACGGATCATAGTCAATACAGCGCTAGCTATCCGAATTTTAAGCCGCGATTATAGTCGCCGTGCCTTATACCACCCTGCGAGCGAGCTACCAGCAGACTAACAACAAACACGTGGGGGGATATCGAAAGAGCACGGGAAATCGAGACAAGAAAAATCAAGAGATCTCCCGCCTGCGCCGTCTGATACTTTCGTCCTTGAACCGAAGGTTCAAGTGGAAACCAAATCCAGTCAATCAGGCTTCCTGAATAAACAGGCATGCGCACCATGAATGGCAAAAAGTTTCCGGGGTAAAAACAGGTTCAGGAAACACCCAGTACTGCTCGAACGCCGCAGGAGATTGGACTTATAGTCTACCGGGGATTTACGGGTTTTCCAAAACGTTTTCTATTTTGTTGCGCAAATCCGCCAAACGCGCACATATGTCGATGCCGCCACCGCTTTCGGTTTTATTGGATGCCACCAAGTCGTGGGCCAAGTTCAAGGCGGCCAGTACCGCGATGCGGTCCGTACTGCTGACCTTGCCGGTGTCGCGAATTTTACGCATTTGCCTATCCAGCTCACGCGCCGAGCTAATCAACGTCTCTTTTTCGTCGGCGGCACAGGCGATTTTATATTCCTTATCCAGGATATTCAGCGAAACAGGCTGGACGGCTTTACTCACGAATCGTGCTCCATGGCTTTCAAACGGGCAATCATCGCTTCCACTCGGGTTTTAGCCAATGTAGTTTTTTCCAGCAATTTGGCTTTTTCTTTAACCAAGGCATCCTGCTTAACTTTCAAGGACTTGTTCTCGCTTTTGACTTGATTGAACTGGGCAATGAGCGTATCCAGTTTCGCTTCCAATGCTTCGAGTTCGGTTGACGGATCTTTTTCTGTTTCAGACATAGCAAGAGTATGGGCCGATATGACGTTATAATCATCGTAGATGGCTAAGAATGTTAGCATAAGCCATGTTATTAAACAGCTTTAATAGGAAACACAGCCCAGATGACCTACCGTTCGGTTGAAGCAATTTTAGAGCAACAAGACGCCGATATCGGCGCTGCCGAGGCGCATGGCATCGCCACGGGCATGCTCTGCGTCGAAATCCGCGCCGACGCGGAAAACTGGCTACGCGAACTGATTGACGACGAGCAACAATTGATTGACGAAGACAAAGCGCTACTGCATGGCGTATTCGAAAAAACCCGCGTATTGCTGGAAAATCAGAATGAGGATTTTGCCTTCGACTTGCTGATGCCAGAAGACGACGATCCGCTGGACGAACAAGTGGAAGCGCTGCGCTGTTGGTGCCAGGGCTTTTTGTTTGGCGTGGGTTACGCACAAACCGGCGCCGACTGGCCGGGCGATACCGCCGAAGTGATGCGTGACATGATAGAGCTCACCAAAATCGACACCGATGTCGGCGACGAGGACGACGAAAATGCCTTGGTAGAACTGCGCGAATATGTGCGCGCCGCCGTGTTTACCGTCCGCGATCAATTTGCCGAACTCGGCCATTCGCAAACGCATTAATCAGGTAGATCGACCATGAAACAAAGCGAATTCAAAAAACGCCGCGCGAGCCTGATGAAGCAAATCGGCAAAGGCAATATCGCCATCATTGCCAGCGCGCCGCAGCGCACCCGCAATCGCGACGTGCACTACCCGTTCCGCCAAGACAGCGACTTTTATTACTTAACCGGCTTTAACGAAGCCGAATCCATGGCCGTATTCATCCCTGGTCGCGAACAAGGCGAATACATTCTGTTCTGCCGCGAGTTCGACGAGAAAAAAGCGCAGTGGGAAGGCGCCCACGCCGGCCTGGAAGGTGCTACCAAACACTACGAAGCCGACGATTCCTTCCCGATCGACGATCTGGACGACATCCTGCCCGGCATGCTGGAAAACAAAAGCAAGGTGTTCTACCCGATGGGCAAGGACAGTGATTTGGACCACAAACTGCTGGAGTGGATCAACCACATCCGCAAGCAGTCGCGTACCGGCGTCACCGCGCCGGGCGAATTGGTGTCGTTGGAGCACATCGTCCACGAAATGCGCTTGTTCAAAAGCACGGAAGAACTGAAATTGATGCGCAGAGCCGGCGAAGTATCGGCCAAGGCGCATATTCGCGCCATGCAAGCCTGCAAACCCGGCTTGTACGAGTATCAAATCGAAGCCGAGCTGATCCACGAATTTATTCAGGACGGCCTGCGCGCGGTGGCTTATCCGTCCATCGTCGCCGGCGGCAAAAACGCCTGCACGCTGCATTACGTGGAAAACAAGGACAAACTCAACAAAGGCGATTTGCTGCTGATCGACGCCGGCGTGGAATGCGACCATTACGCCGCCGACATCACCCGCACCTTCCCCGTGTCCGGCAAATTTAGTGAGCCGCAAAGGTTGTTGTACCAATTGGTGCTGGACGCTCAGGCCGCCGCATTGGCCGAGATCAAACCCGGCAATCCCTGGAACAAAGCCCACGACGCCTCAGTAGAAACCCTCACCAAAGGCCTGATCGAACTGGGCTTGTTAAAAGGCAAACCCAAAAAACTGATCAAGGACGAAAAATACAAACAGTTTTACATGCACCGCATCGGCCACTGGCTGGGCATGGACGTACATGACGTCGGCGATTACAAGATTAAGGACGAATGGCGCTTGCTGGAACCCGGCATGGTGTTAACCGTGGAACCCGGCCTGTACGTGCCGGCCGACTGCGAAACAGTGGACAAACAATGGCGCGGTATCGGCATTCGCATCGAAGACGATGTCTTGGTGACTAAAGACGGCCACGAAATTCTCACTCATGGCGTGCCCAAAACCGTTGCCGACATCGAAGCCATTATGGCGGGCTAAGCAATGCAAACCGATTTCGACCTGATCATCGTTGGTGCCGGCCTAGCCGGTAACTGTCTGGCCCTGGCGCTGAAAAACAGCGGCTTAAAGATAGCCCTGGTCGAAGCCAATAGCCGCGAGCAACTACGCCATTCGCCAGCCGGCGACCGCGCGCTGGCGTTGGCGGCCGGTACCGTGGAACTACTCAACGACTTGGGCGCTTGGCGCGGCGTGGCCGATAAAGCCACTGCCATCAAACATATTCACGTCTCGGATCGCGGCCATTTTGGGAAAACCCGGCTAGCCGCTGAAGATCAGGGCGTGGAAGCCTTGGGTTATGTGATCGTCGCCCGCGACATCGAACAGCACATGGCCGACCTGGTCGAGAAAACCGACACGGTTTGCTTGTATCAAACCCGAGTCGCCGGCTTGATGTCTGGCCGCGACGCGGTCAATGTCAGCTTGAAACAGCACGACGGCAGTTCCTTAAACGTCAGCGCGCAGTTGCTGATCGGTGCGGACGGCGGCAATTCCACGGTCCGCAAGCTGCTGGAAATTCCGCAGCAAGTCACCGAATACGGCCAGACCGCGCTGGTCACCACCGTGCAATCGGCGCTGCCGCATCGCAACATCGCCTTCGAACGTTTCACCGAATTCGGTCCGTTGGCTTTGCTGCCGGTGGCCGGCAAACAATCGGCCGTGGTATGGACGCGCACGCACGAGCAAGCCGAAACCCTGATTAACGTCAGCGACCGGGAATTTCTTGCCGAGTTGCAAAACTGCTTCGGCTACCGCTTGGGCGAACTAAAACTGGCCGCACCGCGCCGGGCGTTTCCGTTAAGCCTGATCCGCGCCGAGAGCATGGTCTCCGGCCGCACCGTCATTATCGGCAACGCCGTACATCAATTGCATCCAGTCGCCGGCCAAGGTTTTAACCTGGGGATACGCGATGTGGCCTTACTCGCGGAAATGTTGATCGATCAACAAGAGCAGCATGGCGATTTGGGCGATGCCCGCCTGCTGAAAAACTACAGCCGGCAACGCCAACAAGACCACGGTAAAACCATCGGTTTTACCAACAGCGTGGTGAAGCTGTTCTCCAACGACAACCTACCGCTGGCCGCCGTCCGCAACGCCGGACTGACTTTGCTGGACCACTTGCCGTTTGCCAAACAATTGCTGACGCGGCACGCGATGGGTTTGGCGGGGCGGCAGCCTAAGATCGGCGAACGCAAATAAATCCAACTCGCGCAGCCTCACTCAAAGAAACTTAGCCAAATCGCCGCCATCAGACTGGCTAAAGTCAAAGCAGCGCAGATCACTCGGGCAACGGGCCATGGACGTGCCGCCGTCCATACCAACAGCGTCCAATATGCCGCGGCCGGCAGCAAAAAGCTCAGCAAAATCATCATTAACGACCGCTCCGGCGCACAAGCTTCGTTGCAGATTAATGTCCACTGCTTCCACAAGCCGACGCCCAAAGCGACTGCGAGAATGACGCCTGCCAGGTGCAATAGCCATCTGAAACTGATTTAAACCTCCCGGAACAAAATGTCGCGCTTGATGCCAACGTGGAGCGCGGCTCTCGAATTTCGTGCGAATCGTAGCCTTAGGTCACGTTGCCGCGGAAGCGGTTATGTGACATTTCAATACTCGCTTTTGGATATGACAGGAAATGCTAACGCGCACCCTGATCTACCGGACTATTTTCTTATATCAAGCATACCCATCAGCGCTGTGATCACCGGACTTGCCCAACAACCGGTTCAGATTGTGATTCGCGTTGCTTACACAATCTAACCTTATTCGTTGGCGCCTCTCCAAAATCGCCACCATGGCCGCCTGTGAACAGGCACGGCGACTGTGTTGAACCATGACTCAATAGGGAGAAGGAGTTCAAGATGCTTCTTAAGCGCGGAATTCAGATGCCTGATCCAGATCTCGCTTTCCTTAGCGTCTAAGAATACTAGTAGCTTCTCGGTAAGCGGATCTTTCTGGTAGTGAAAGACCGCGTTTCGAAACAGTCGCAAGGCGTGCACCATTTCCTCATTAGAGAGAAGTTTCTCGACTTCTACTGATTTGTGATCAAGAGCGCGATAGCCTTCGATCACAACGTACAGAAGCGCGTACCAAATCTGTAGTCGCATAAACGCTGAATGAGCCTCGGCAAAAGCAGCGAGGTCATCTGGAAGTCTTTTCGTCGTTGTTTGGCGTGAACTTTCTGGTAGCGGTGCTGAGACAACTTGCTTAATGCTGTCAGCTATGCACCAGTGCTTGTGCAGTGCGACGAGTTCTTTACTCGGATTGGGCATGAGGCGCCTAACAAGTGGTTATAAAGTTTCCGTATATCACCCAAGCCCACGCTTAGCAACAAGCCCGCATGAAGTGCGTCTAAATCTAGGCTATTCACCGAATTGTCTCCCGGATTACGCTTCGCTTCATCCCGGCTACATTAGCTAAACCCTACGCCGCCTCAAAACCACCCACAACCCACCAACCATCGGCCAAAACATACTCGGCAACGGCACGGCGGCGACAGCGTTGATAGTAAGCGGCGCTAAGTTTGCCGACAAGCCATCACCCCCGGCATCCGCCAAACCGTTAATCAGTAAATCGAGCTGACTGCTACCACCGCTCAGTACATTGAAACGAATAATCGCCAATGTAAAGCTATCGGCTTGCAGGGTTTGTAAATCCGCCGCGTCGTCCAAGGACGACTCGAACAGGTTCAGCACGCCGGGCGCAAGCAAATCGGCGGCGACACTGTTTCCACCCAAATCAAACACATCCAACTCGTCACCCAGAAGCGGGTCGCCGAAAGCCACGCCGGCAAACACCAAATGCGTCGGATCGAACTGAATATTGAAATCATACGTTCCTAACGCAGCGTCGCCCAAGCCGGAAATGCTCAGGCCGATTTCAATGGCGTCGGCGGTTTGGCTAAGCGGCGTGAAATGTAAATCAATGGCAGCATCGGCGACACCGCTGGCCGCGTATAAAACTATGCCGGCGAGGCTGGCTTTGAGTTGTTTCATCATTGTTGTTAATCCTATTTTCGGCATCCTGGTTTCCCGCGTGCGCGGGAATGACAATATATGTTCGGTTCGTATAATCGGCTGGGGGTATCGATTGCTGACCGATTGGCACCGGTCTGGTTACACAGCACAGCGCGACCGCGTACAAAGTAAGGTAAGCTTGCGCAAATCCAAAACATTGATCACGCCGTTTTTGTCCAAATCGCGCGGATCGTTTACGCCGAAAGCCGGTTTGTTGCGGGCAGCAATGACCACGTTCAAATCCAGTTGATCGACATCGCGGTCGCCGTCCAGATCGCCTTTTACCGTGATGTTCTCGCAGCTATCCGGTAGATGATTCAAATTAGTATCGCCGCTGAGCCGGTTTTGAATATCCAGCACATCCGATTTGGCGTTGTTATTACAGTCTGGGAACACGTTCAGGTAATACACATCCTGCTCGCCGTGGTAGGTGGCGGTGTAGGCGATGTGTGCGCCGTTGGCGTCGGAGACTAACTGGGTGTAATCACCCATTTTGTCGCTTTGTCGCTCTTCGCCGTTCACGATGTTATACGGCAGATGCGTATTGAACACGGGCGTGACCGCCTGGTTTTTGCTCCAGGTTGCGCCGCCATCCCAGGAGTAGGCGTAGTAAAGCTGGGAATAGCGATACGGCGCGCTGCCGCTGCCGTTACGGGTGTCGTACCACACCGCGTCGATGCGGGAATTGGCCGCGACACTCAGCATCGGAAACCATTGATAAGCCGTGGCGCCGGGTCGGTCGTCATTCACGCGTACCGGTGCCGACCAAGTGGCGCCGCCGTCTCTGCTGCGCACGAAATGTATATCCTGCGGATCGTCGCCCGCTTGCCAAGTGTAGGGCGTGACATGCGCCAGCAAGTAAATATTGCCGCGCAATGGCCCGGCAGAACGGTCGGCAGCGATTTGCACATCACCGTCGCCGCCCAACGGATTGGGTAACTGCAAACTCGGCGACAGGAACATCATGCTGTGGCCGCCCATATCGACTTTTTGCGCGGTAAAGGTGGGTGAAGCTGCGGGGTCTTTGGCATCAACCGATTTCAGGAAATAGTGCCCGCTACGCACTATGCCTAAGGCATTGACGGACAAAATCGTTTCATCGACGCCAAATAAATAAACCTCGCCGTCCGGGCCGATGGCCAGCCGGCCAAAACCGAAGTTTGCCACCGGCAACGCCGCATCCGGCTCCTGGTAACTCAAACCACCATCCGTGGAACGGCTGAAATATTTTGGTACATAGTTAGGGTCGGGGTTACTGTCGGCCGGCCGCCGCCAGGTGCTGTAAATATGCCCGTCGCTGGGACCCCCGGTTTTATCGATGGCCAGCCAGTTCTTGTCGCCTTTAAACTGATACACCGGCTCCGACCAGGTCACGCCGCCGTCGCTGGATTTAAACACCGACGTGCTATCCGATATCGCCAGGGACTGGTAATAAAAATTCCCCTGGCCATCAACCTCCAACACCGGATCGGTGCGGGTTTGCAGCGGCAAGGCCGGCAGCATGCCGGTACCCCAACTGACGCCGCCGTCGAAGCTATTGGCATAGCCGCCGTGTTTGACGGCAGTGGGCGGCGAGTCGAACTTACGCCAGCCCACAACGATATTGGCGGGATTCAGCGGATTCAAGGCCAGCGTCGGTTCGTTGCCTTTGTCACCGACAATGTTTTGGCCGCCGGCATCGACATTGACCTGATGACTACGATACTGTCCAAAGCTTATTACCGGGGAAGGCCCTGCCTGCGCGGCTGTCGTCAATGTCAAACCGATGCCTAGGCCTGCCGCGATTTTTATCAGCCTGACGTTACGAAAAGACGGTGTGCGCCGTTCGCCAGGCTCGGAGCACACAGCAGTTCGCGGCCGAGTCAATCCTGCAACTTCATCCTGTTTCATTACACCATCTCTCTTTTAGAACGACCATTCAGAACCAGTCCAGCCAAGCCACTGGCAAATAGCCATACCGTCATCGGCACCGGTACGGCCGCCGGCGTTTCTCCCGACACCACCGTGGTTTGAAAGCTGAAGGTGCCGATACGGGTATCGCGCAAACGGGCGTCGCGAGCGCCCAGATGATCGAAGCCCCACCCTAAACCCAGATTGCCGTTGAGACTTAAAGTATCCCCGACTATTGCGGTGGTGACATCAAACAGCTCAAAACCGCCCGCATCGAAACCTATATGATTAGTAATCACCCAACCGGAACGCCCGGGCGTAGCCGCTTCAAGAGCAGGATCGTATTCCAAGGTCATGTCGCCCAACAACACTCTATTGGTTGGTGGCTCGACGTCCACTCTAAACCGCATGACGCCGCCCAGACCGATACTACCGCTGGCAGTGCCGAATAAATTGCCGGGCTCGAACGCGAAATTAGTATTTCTGTTCTGCCGCCCGCCCGGATTAACTATCGGACTCAACCCGTTGACACTAAATTGCAGCCCGGTCGCCGGAATTTCATCGGATACCAGATCGTATAAATCCGGAGCATTGCCGTCCCGCAACTGTACAAAGGTTTTTGATGCGGCCGAAGCATCGTAAAACTCTTCCAGATAAATAGAAGGCCGGCAGCAAATCGGAAAGTCGGCGGTGGGTGTGTCCGGATAGTCATTCACATCGACGCTGGCGATTAGCACATCGCGGTTTAGGTTAAGGACCAGCGCACCGCCGTTTACTGTCGCGGCGTGGGCTTGGCTGATCGACAATACACTGAAAACGGCTAATAGCCAGGCAGATGATCTAAGGTTATTGATTTTCATAATGTAGCTCGTATTGCGGAAGTTCTTGGCCCTGGGCAAAACAAACATTCGCCCAGGGAACTTTAGGGTCTAAGCCGCGACAGAGGCTTTTTTGCGACTTGCACCCAGCAAGCCCAGCAGACCGCTGCCGAACATCCACACGGCCGCAGGCACCGGCACAGCGGACGGCGCCAGGCTAAAGGTACCGACCACGGCATTGGTATTGGCACCAACCAAACCGGCCCACAAACCGGTCCATTGCAAATCGCCGCTCAGCAGTAATTCGCCATTGCTGTTCAGCGACTCGGCGACGTTGGTCAGCTTCAAGAAATTTTGGTAGCCGAAACCGGTATCAAAGGTTTTTATATTCCAGGTGCTCCCGGTTTTTACCAGGCTAAAGTCGTAGGGCGTCAAAATGCCGCTGCCGCCTTGGCTGGTCAACAACCAGGCGCCGTTCAGACCGATTTGACCGATCGAGGTGTTGCCGGCGTCCATCGTTGTGGCTTGTTCGGTACGGCCATAGGGACCGGCAGCCGGATAGCTGTTGGTCGTGGTGTTGCTGTTAACCGCAAACGACATCGCTGTGCTAGCGGTTGCCGATAGCGCCGTTCCGCCGTTGGTTGCGCCGGTAATGCCGAGTAAGTTATCGCTGGCGCCCCAATGTTTCGCGACAATCCAGCCATTCGGATACCCGCTGCCGACATTGACAGATGCCGCCGCAAAAGCGGCATTGTTGATGGTGATGGTGGCATCGCCGCTAACTTGTGCAGCGCTCGCTGTTGCAGGCGCTAAAACGGCGGTCAATGCGCTGAAGGCTAACAGGCCGGCGCTTGCCAGTTGAGTGCGGTTGTAGTGCAAGATTGTCATTTTTTATTCCTTAATAAATTACGGTTAAAGTTAATCTGCAAATCGCCAGCCCGAATTTAGGGCATTTAACTTGCAGGTAACCCGGCTGTCTTAATCTCCAAGACCCGTGGCTTTCCGGCTCCGTCTCGCGGCGGATGTGGCATGTTTGTCGCGGTCCTTACGACATCACTCTAAGTCCCTGAGTGAGGTGCTCCTGAAAAACTCCTGTGGCAAATAGATAACGACGGCATCAATACTTGATCGAAAGACTCAGGAATCCCGCGCGGCCGGGCGCGGGCGCCACCCGGCCCTCGAAATAGCCGTAGGGCTGAAAATAATCCTCATCGCTGAGATTCTTGACGGTGGCCGCCCATTTGAAACGCCCGGTTTCGTAAGCTAACGCCGCGTCGAAGCTGTGGTAGCCGGCGGTTTTGAAGCGGTTGTCGTCGGACAAATACGCCCCGGCACGGGCATAAACGCCGAAACCCAAGCTAAAGCCTTGCAGCGCATCCTGCTGAAAACGGTAATGCGCCCAGAGCCGCCCGGCATCCTCCGGGACTTGGGCTAAGCGAGTGCCGGCAGCCACCCCGGCTTCGTCGTCCATGAACTGGGCGTCGGTATGCGCATAGTTCGCCAGCACGCTGAAGCCCTCGACCGGTTGCCAGAGCAAATCCATTTCAACACCGCGCGAGCGTTGCTGCCCTGCGGCGACCGAACGCCGCTGAAAATCGCTGCTGTCGGTAACCGCGACCTGGCTGCGCTCGATTTGATACAGCGCCAATTGGCCGCTGAATTGGTTCGCAACATTGAATTTCAGGCCGGTTTCCAGATGGTTGGATAATTCCGGTGCCGGCCTATCGACAAAATTCACAAAGGGTTGACCGCGCATGCCTTCGCTGTAGGAAACAAACCAGGAAACCTCGTCGTTCAGATCAATCACGCCACCGAGTCGCGGCAGCCATTTCAGCGTATCGGTTTTAGCGTGTACCCCGGTTTGCGCATTATTAAAATCGATGCCAACCTTGCCCAGCCTGACACCGGACAGCCAATGCAAACGCCGGTAGAGCGTGCTTTGCCACTGGAGGTAAGCGCCGTAAGTGATGTTTTCGATGAACTGATTTTCCAGGCCCGGCCCCGGCACAGCATAAGGGGTGTCAAATATCGGCGCCCGCAGATCGACCGTACCGACACCCAAACCCAAGGGGCCAAAATCGCCCTCGATAAAGCCTGCATCGCGCAAGCGACTGTAATCCGCGCCCAGCAACAGATTGTTTTCGCTCGGACCCAGCTTGAAATTACCCTGCAAATTGCCCAGCACGCTGCGCTCTTGCTGTTGTTGAAACAATTCGGCATTGACCAATGCCCAGCTCGATGCCGGTAGCAAGGGCCGGTCCGCGATGAGGCCATCGCTGCCGAACAGAGTCTGAATTTTCTCGTCGAATTCCGAGTGCGCATAGCGCGCCTTCAGATTTAAGCGCCAGCTCCGATTGATGCTCCTTTCCAACGAGGCCCACACCGCATCGGCATTCGAATGACTATCGGGCAGATTGGCCGGCCCCAAGAACAGGTCGGGCCGGGTAGCAAAATCGCCGGCAATGCTGCCGGTGGCGGGCAAACCCTGATACTCCGGTTGCTGCCAGCGCGACAGTTTGGCTTGGAACGTCAAACGGGTTTTATCGTTATCGGTCAGCGTCAAAGCCGGATTGATGTTGAAACGCTTAGTTTCAATCGTGTCGATGCTGTGTCTGGCGTTGGTATATTCACCCGTCATGCGCAACAAAATATTGGCGTTTAGCGGTTGATTGACATCGAAAAACGGCTGATAAAAGCTGTGACTGCCGATTCTAAAACCCGCTTCGCCGAAGGCTTTGGCCTGCGGCAATTTGGAAAGCAGATTCACCACCCCGCCCACCGGTGAGCCCGAGCCGCCGCTGTAGAGCAAGGCGTTAGAACCCTTCAGCACTTCGATTCTTTCAATATTAATGGTGCTTTCCCGGTCGCCGGGGTTGTAGTACTGGGTAAAGCCGTCCATCAGTTGTTCGGAACGAAAACCGCGAATCAATGTACCCTCGATAACCGGACTGTAGAGTTCATTGCGCGCCACTATGCCGCTGACATTGACTAAGGATTCGCTGACGTTGATCGTTTGCTGGTCGTCTAACAAAGGGCGGTTAAGCGCATGCACCGACTGCGGGATTTGCTTGATTGGCGTGTCCGTTCCGGTAGCGCTGGCAATATGCCTGACGGCATAGGTCCGCGCCTCGTCAAGCATCGGCTCGGTGAGGATTTCCGCACCGGCCTCCCCCATTTTCGAACCCACGACAGTCATGGCATCCAGGGTAACGGGCGGCAGGTTAGATGACTCCGTTGCCGTCAGGCTGCGTTCCAAAGTCACCGTATCGGCATCGATAAAACGGTAGGTAAAGCCGCTGCCATGCAACAAGTGTGTTAATGCCTGCTCCGCCGACATTTCACCGCGCAGCTCGGGACTTGCTAGCTCACGCAACATGTCCGCTGAAAAAATCAATTCCAACTCTGCTTGCGCGGCAAATTGAATCAACGCGTTATTTAAGGACTGACCGCTGATGTTGAAGTGACGGATAACTTCCGCGGCAACCGCCTGGCTGCTGCTCAATTGTCCGCCGGCCACCACCAGCCCAATCAACACCCAGGTATCGACGCCGACACGGTTGCCGTTCAGCGCATAGCAAAGATATACGGCTGGCCGATGCCATACGCCGACTGCAAGCTGGTAGCGAAAATCGTTAATCCGTGCTTTCAAGATCCGTCCTGTCCGAAAAAAAATGTTTCTCAACATAGAAGTCGTTTCAGCACAAAAATCGATCACAAAAATTTAACTATTTTCGAAATTAGGGAGTCGAAGCGGACGGTTTGAGCTTATGCGCTCGAGCTTTCGACTCCAAATTAGAGTGGCATCGTCGTTCCCGTCTGTGCGGGAGCGACGATGTTCAAGGGCTGGGTTGACGAAATATGCACGAAGGGTTTCCGCGCCAAAAACTCAGCGACGCAATAACACCCACCAGGGACCGATACGGGTTTCTTGCAAACCCAGCGCTATGCGCACCGAGGAAAGCGCCTCATCGGGCGTATCCAGAGAAAACACTCCCGTCACCCGCAGATTTTTAAGTGCGGCATCGGCGAGAAATATCCGCCCGAAGCGATAGCGCTCCAACTCGCTTATCAATTCGGCTAAAGGTCTATCATTGATCACCAGCCGATGTTGCTGCCAAGCGGACTGTTCCGCACCCACGGCCCGCGGATGCGGTAACGGCAGTTCGGGGTTGTAGCGCAAACCTTGGCCTTGTGCGACGGTAACGTCTTTCTCTCGACCGGCGACGCTGACCGCTACGGCATGCTCCTGGACAGTCACCTCGGTATGATCCTCTGCGGTTTTATACACTTCAAACACGGTACCCAACGCGCGTACCGTCAAGTCGTCGACCACCACTTCGAAAGGCCGCCGACTATCCTTTGCCACCGTAAACTGCACCTGGCCGTGGTGCAAAACGATACGCCTGGCCGCGGCGGTGAACGCTACCGAAACAGCGCTATTGGTGTTCATCAGCAAACGGCTGCCGTCGCTGAGCTGAATCTGGCGAATTTCGCCGGTTTGCGTACGGTAGTCGCATAAATAATCGCTAAATAAGCGCGCTTGCTGCGGCATGATCAGACCAATCGCCAGCAGCCACATCGCAGCAAAGGCAAGCCCGGCAGTAAACCAGGGCCGGCGCGATTGGGGTTTGGCTGGCTTGATTTTAGCGGCGCGGAGTGTCACCGGGGCGATTTGCCGAGACGCTGGTTGTTGGGCCTCGGCCTGTCTGGACTGGTTGCCGGCCAGCACCATATCTCTGAACAAATTCTCCGCCTCGGTAAACGCTTCGGCATGCAAGGGGTCGCGGCTCAGCCAATCGGCGAACGCTTCGAGTTCCGCATCGCTCAAACTGTCGTCGCGCAGACAAACCAGCCAGGCGATGGCCTGATCTTGCATACTTGTATGAGCGGATTTGTCGGACGGCGCGGGCATGCGAGCTCCAATTAAGCAGGGGTATTATTGATAAAGACGTGCGAGGCACGAAAGCGATCATAGCAAGACGGGCTTTGCAAACAAGCGGCAGGCGTTAACGGCATCGGTGTGAAGCAGGTTGCGGAAAAATAATGCGGGCGTTTTGTTCAATCGGCCAGTTGCCGGGCGCAATGCGCCATGGCTTTGGCCAGCAACTTGTTGACCTGGGACTTGGAAATCCCCAAGCGTTCGGCAATTTGCGTATAGGTCAGGCCATCGACCCCATGCAGCAAAAACACGCTACGACAGGCTTGCGGCAACTCGTCCAGCGCATCTTGCAATGCGGCCAAACGTTGTCGACCGATCAACACCTGTTCCGGCGGCGCGGCGTTACCGGGAATAGTTTCAGCCAGCGCATCGAAATCTTCGTCAGCGCCGTAACGGTCCCTGACTATGGTTTTGCGCTGATGGTCAATGGCAAGATTGATCGCGATCCGAAACGCCATAGCTCGGGCATTATCCGGCGGACTTTTTTCGGCAATCTGCCGTAAACCCAGATAGGTGTCATGGGTTAATTCGGCGGCAATGTCCGGGCATTTCAAGCGTCCGGTCAAAAAACGCAATAACTCATCGGCCAAGGACTCGGTCCAGAACGCGGAAATATCGGTCAATGGCTGTGCACTCATGCGTATCGGAAATATCCAAAGCTTTATTCAAAAACAGCGACTGGCTGATACCCCACCAAAATGTCGCAGCGCAGCCTTGCGTCAGAGCGTTTGCAATAATTGAACCAAAGACGCATGCTGCTTGGCAGGCCCCACCATACATGCTGCCTGGCTTTGAACCTTGCTTGCTTGCAATCCGGGAATGCGGCAAATAACTCGCGAAATGGCCGGCAGATAACATAGTTTTATCCAGAATCGCCGTCTGCCTTACCGACTTTGATTTTTAGCGCGCGCCAAGCCTGTATAATCCCCGCAAACCCACGTATTTATTCACTCAGCTTAACCATCCCCTGTCATGCGCCCCACCAATCTGCTGTTCTGCCTGGTTTTCATCGTTGTCGTTCACGGCGCTATCGCCTGGAGCCTGAATCGCCCGCAGGACGCCGGGGTCGATGTGCCTTCGGGTAAATTGCGCAGCTTGTCGTTTGCGCCTTATCGGGAAGGTTTTAGTCCGATAGAAGAAAAATTTCCGTTGCCGGAGCATATCGACGCCGACCTCGGATTGATTGCAGATAAAACTCATACCATCCGCACCTACTCGATACTGGGCGGCATGCAACCTACTCCCGAATTTGCGCGCAAACACGGCGTGGAGATGATTCAAGGCGGCTGGCTGGGCGATGGTCATGACAGCAATAAAAAGGAAATCGCCGCGCTAATCGAATCGGTGAATGCCAATCCGGACGTGGTGAAACGGGTATTGGTCGGCAACGAAGTTCTGCTGCGCAAAGACATGGATGTGGACAAACTGATCGGCTATATCCGCCAGGTCAAACAGGCGGTGAAACAGCCAGTGTCGTATGCGGATGTCTGGTCTATTTACTTGAAATACCCGCAACTGATGCAGGAAGTGGATTTCATCACCGTACACATTCTGCCCTACTGGGAAGACGAGCCGGTGGCTATTGAAGATGCCGCCGGACATGTCGAGAAAATCGTCAAGCAGATCGAAGAAAAAGCCCGCAGCATGGGCCTTAACAAACCGATTCTGATCGGCGAATCCGGCTGGCCGGCCGCCGGCCGGCAACGCGGCCAAGCTGTGCCCAGCGTGGTTAACGAAACCCGCTTCATCCGCAGCCTGATCGAAGTCGTGAACCGGCACGGCTTGGACTACAACATCGTCGAAGCCTTTAACCAGCCCTGGAAAAGTCATAACGAAGGCGTAGTCGGCGCGAATTGGGGCTTATTGACTATCGACCGCGAACCGGTGTTTCCGCTGACCGGCCCGGTTTACGAAAACCCGGACTGGTTGCTGCATTTTGCCTGGGCGACCGGCTTGTGGCTGTTACTGGTTTCAGTCTACTTCAAAAAATTATCCGAATTGTCGCTGCCGCGCCTATTAGTGTTTTTAGCCTTGGCCCAAGTGTTTGGCGTTTGCCTGGTGACGCTGGCGGATTTTCTGTGGTTTACCAGCTATAGCATCTGGCAACAGGCTTACACCATCCTGTTGGTGGTAGCCAACAGCCTGTTGAGCGGCTTGTTGCTGCAACGCTGTTATGCAATTTTAGCCAACCAAACCGCGCTGCCGGCCCTGGCAAACCGCTTGAGAAGTGCGTATCTGTTCTTCGTGTTGCTGGCGCTTTTTAAAACCTACAGTCTGGCGTTCAACGGCCGGTATCTAAGTTTCCCTGTCGAGCAATTCGCGATTCCGGCCTTTGGCATCTGCGGATTGATGGTCTGCCTGTACCTCGCCCAGCACCGGCTACACTGGCAGATGCTGCGCTTCGACAGCCTGTCCGGCGGTGATTCACAAACGCCCCGCGACCGCTTATTGGCGTATTTTTTAAGTTTCGGCACTGTCGCCGTGGTGATAGGCGAGACGCACGAGTTTATGGCTGCCTACGACTTTATCCAAGCGCATCCGGGCTTTAGCGAAGGTTTACCGGTAGCCCTGGGTTACACGTTTTACAATCAGCAACTCATGGCTTGGTTGCTGTGTATACTGGTGCTGTCGATCCCGTTCTGGCCCCTCCGCTCAGGCAAAGCCAAGATTTAGCACGTACGATCAATGTTGCTCAAGCGGCTGGCTCCGGCAACGCGCCTATCGGCGCGTGCCCCAAGGCTAATTTTTCGGTAATCAACACAAGGACACCCCATATGTGGCTGCGCACTAGTTGCGAAATAACCTTCGATGTCAGCATCGAGACTCCGTTCATTTTGATGCTGCGACCGCGCAACGGCGCTAATCAATGGGTAGCCCGCGAGTCGTACACGTTGAATCCGACTGTGCCGGTATTCGAATATACCGACTACTACGGCAATCTCTGCCAGCGCCTGATTGCGCCACCCGGCGAGTTTGCCGTGCGCACCAGCGCCGATATCCATACTAACGAGCATATCGACGTCTGCCCCGGCGCACCCTTTACGGAAGTGCAGAGTCTGCCCGATTCGGTACTGACCTATCTAATCCCGACCCGCTATTGCGAATCCGACCGGTTTATCGATCTGGCCCAGGAAATCGTCGCCGATGCCTTACCGGGTTACGACCAAGTCGCGACGCTGCATCGCTGGCTGCGTGACAATATCCGGTTCAATCCGGACTCGCCGCATTTCCAGCTGTCGGCAGTCGAAACCAATATGGCCGGCGAAGGCGTCTGCCGCGAACTGGCGCATTTGGGCATCGCGCTTTGCCGCGCCTTATGCATTCCGGCACGGATGGTGGTGGGTTATCTATACGGCTTGCAGCCGATGGATTTTCACGCCTGGTTCGAGGCTTATGTGGGCGGTCGTTGGTATACCTTCGACCCGACCCAAGCCGAACCGTGCGGCGGCAGGGTCATCGTCGCTTACGGCCACGACGCGGCGGACGTGGCGATTTTCACCCAATTCGGCCCGGCGCTTTATCCCATGCATATGGCCGCCAATGTCGAACGCCTGCCTGGCCCGCCGGATTAGCGCGCGCCCGGCGGTGCCATCACACATCGAGCAAAGGTGCGGATTCCCGGTATAATGGCGATTCCGCTGTAATCAACGCTTTATTTATGAGTAATCTTGTTCTGGTCGCCTGCGCCTTGTTGCTGGTATTTCTAAACGGCTTCTTTGTTGCGGTCGAGTTCAGCCTGGTCAAACTAAGGCAGACCAGAATCAAGACAATCGAACAAACCGAAGGCTGGCGCGGCCGGATTCTCGCCAAAGTACACAAAAAACTCGATGCCTATCTATCAGCCTGCCAACTCGGCATTACCCTAGCCTCGCTGGGGCTGGGCTGGATCGGCGAACCGGCTTTCGCTGATCTGTTAATACCGCTATTTGCCAAGGCCGAAATCACCTCCCCGGAAATCATCCATAATGTCTCGTTTGCGTTTGCGTTTTGCACGATCTCCTTTCTGCATATCGTCGTTGGTGAGCAAGCGCCTAAATCGCTGGCTATCCGCAATCCGGAAGGCATAGGCCTGTGGAGCGCCGGACCGCTTTACGCGCTGTACTGGTTGATGTATCCGGCCATCTGGTTGTTGAACGGCAGCGCCAACCTGGTGTTACGCATCGCCGGACTTAGCGATGGTCACAACCTCGACAGTCATTATTCCAACGAGGAATTGAAACTGATTCTGCGCTCCAGCCGGGCCGGCGAGAACCTGACCAGCGACGAATGCAACGTGCTGGCCAAGGCCCTGGATTTCGGCAAGTTGGAAGTCTCTGATCTGATGCGGCCGATTCACGAAATTACCGCGCTGTACCAGGGCCAATCTCAACAACAAATGCTGGAAACGGTTTATAGCAGCTGCTTCAGCCGCTACCCGTATTTCGACAGTAACGGTATCGATGTGCTGGGCATTATCCATTTAAAAGATTTGTTCCTGGCGCAACAACACGGCCAGCAAATCGACGATTTGGAACCTTATTTACGACCGATTCAACATATCTCCGCGCATATGCCGGCCCTGGAATTATTCCGACGCTTTACTCAAGGCTCGCCGCATTTTGCCGTCATCGGCCAGAAAGGCCACAAGCCGCACGGCTTTATCACGCTGGACAATTTGTTGTCGGCCATGGTCGGCGAAATCCGCGACGAATTTCGAAAAACCGAAAGCGACTGGACCCGTCAAGATGACGGCAGTTTGCTCGGCAAAGGCAGCTTGCCGATTTTTTCGCTGGAGCGGATTCTAGGGATCGATGTGGAGAACGAAGAACTGGATCTGGACGACGTCGATTCCGTGGGCGGCATGATCCTGGCGCAATTGCGCGACATCCCCGAAGCCGGCGAGCGCATCGCCTTTAACGACTTTGAAATCGTCGTGAAGGAAATGAACGGCCCACGTATCGAGTGGGTGCAGGTTTATCCTAAGCAATAATGTGAAAAGCTCACAGTGTAGCTAGCGACTCAGCCACCCCTTGTAGCCGCGATTAGCGAAGCGTAATCGCGGGAATGGTCAGTTGTAGTTGGATTGCTGCGCCCTTGAATTCTCCCCTCTAAATTAATCAAAACTGAAAACTTGGCGAAACAATCCTAGACGCCGTTTTCCGTAATACTCAAACCTGTATTGCTACCTCTCAATTTGATTCTAATAGGAGCTTAACCGTTGCTCTCGCAGCCCATCCACCACGATACCCCGTTCCCGTTTTTTTATGACAATTCCGCATTTTCTGCGGAGCAGTGCGCTGCGCTTGAAGATTTATTTTTGCAAGACGGTGATTGGCAGCATCGGGATGGGGCGTTTTATCGCTGCTCTCTCAAGGACGTCACTGAGAACATTCCCGCCGCTTTTCAAGCAGGAGTACTCGCTAGAATGCGCGAGATTACCGGATTACCTCTCACGAATCGCGTGTTAGTGACGGCGCAACGTATGCTGCCTGGACAAGTGATTGGCATACACAGCGACCGGCCGCTAGTCGGTTATGAGATTGCCCGACTGGTTGTGCAACTGAATAGGCAATGGCAACCCGAGCATGGCGGGGTGCTGGAATTATTCTCCTCGCCGGAGAGTGAAGCGGTTTTTAGCGTTAATCCTGAGTACAACAAAGCCTTCGGTTTTCTGCTGCACGGCGATTCATACCATGCCGTCACGGCGGCTATTCAGCCGCGACAAACCGTGATCTTCAATTTCTGGCACGCGGCCAATACACCCGAGCTTGCCGAACACGTGCAAAGTTTGTTTGCCGACATGCATTTTTCGGAGCTGCCGGCAGCACTTAACCCTTTGGCCTCGGCTGCGGAATCGAGTCTGCCCGAGGAGACGACATTTCATGCCGGTTTGGCTGCGCTTGCGCTCCATCGCTGGGGCTATGATGAGACTACTGTTATCGCGGGCTACCGGCACAGCGCCGGTCTTTCTGTCTGTGACACCAACGCTGCCGAGACCTTTTCAGCCGTGCGGCTGGCGGATTGGGTTGCGTGTTTGTATCGGGATTCGTTTGACCTGGCCCGTTGGCAAATCTTGCAAGACGAGCTTGAAGGAATGGAAATGTTTACACGCCTGAAGCCTACATGGCAGCATTGTCTGCCGGAATAGAGATGGCCTGACAATGGAAAGTCTGCCACCCATTCCGGTAACGGATTGTCGCAATCGACCATTAGCCGACAGGCAAATATTATCCCTTAAAACGGCGCGGCGGCTGCGCAAAGCCAATAGGGCATCGGTGGTTTTCCTATTTTTTGAAACCGCGATAGATTTTAGTTCGGAAAGAATTGACTTCGTCACCACGATACGAAATTACACATTCCATATGATTATTTGTAATGTTACAACTCAAGGCGAATACCTACCTCAATTACGCGTTCGACCGGAATTTTGAAATATTCGATAGCGCTGGATGCGTTGTGGAGCAAGAATCTAAATAGCGCCCTGCGCCATTTCGGCATGGGGCTTCTCCTGCGAAACGATATTCTCTCGTTACCGATGAAAAACGATGCAGCTTTTTGATCAATTACCAGTCCCTCATGGCTGCATAGCTGGAGTGCGCGACGCACGTCCTGTTCTTCCTGAAAGCCGAAATACATCTTCACCCTATAAAAATTGCCCTCGTCACCGAAAGCGCGAATTTTGATACGGTGAGACTCATCGACGTACGGCTCGTCTTTGGTGACTATCGTCAGCACAATCATTTGCTCATGCAGCGCATGATTGTGTGCCAAATTGTGTAGCAGCACTTGCGGTACGCCATGTAGATTTTTGGCTAAATAAATTGCGGTACCGGGCACTTTGGCTAGCTTCTGGCCCTGAACTTTGTCTTCCAGTTCTTCAAACATCACCCGTTTTTCATCCATGTTTCTGGCCAGTAACTCGCGACCTTTAATCCAGGTGGTCATGATCAGGAACAATACGACACCCACGGTCAAAGGCAACCAACCGCCCTCGGGTATTTTCAGCGTGTTGGCCAAGAAATATAAAATATCCAGGGTCAAAAAAATTGACAGAAAGTTGATACTGGTGACTTTATTCCACCGCCACAATTCCGAAATGACGATAAACGCCAGTATCGTGGTAGTAATCATCGTGCCCGTTACCGCCAAGCCATAGGCAGAAGCCAATGCGGTGGATGATTTAAAACCGGCTACCAGAATAAATACCGATGCCATCAACAACCAGTTCACGGCGGGAATATAGATTTGGCCCATTTCGTCACCCGAGGTATGCAGAATATTCATGCGTGGCGAATAGCCCAACTGGATAGCCTGTCTGGTCAATGAGAATGCCCCGGAAATAACCGCTTGCGAGGCAATCACCGTGGCCAATGTCGACAGAATTAACAAAGGGTAAAGGGCCCAGTTTGGCGCGAGTAGATAGAATGGATTTTCTATCGCATCGGGATGCGCCATTAACAAAGCCCCTTGTCCGAAGTAATTGAGCAGCAGGGCAGGAAACACAAAACTAAACCAGGCATACCGAATCGGCTTTAAACCAAAATGGCCCATGTCGGCATACAGCGCTTCGGCACCGGTAATAGCCAACACCACCGAGCCCATGATTAAAAATCCTTTCCAACCCAATTCACCTAATAGACTAATCGCGTAATAAGGATTGATAGCCTGTAATACTTCAGGTTGCTGGACAATATTGACTAGGCCCATGATCGCTAAGACCGCAAACCAAACACACATGATAGGCGCAAACAATTTGCCGACCGCCTCGGTGCCCCTGGCTTGAATCAAAAACAAGCCCCCCAATACCGCAAAGGTTATCGGCAACACGTAATGCTCCAGCTTTGGCGCGATGATTTGCAGGCCTTCAACCGCGCTCAACACTGAAATAGCCGGTGTGATAATGCTGTCGCCATAAAACAGCACCGCGCCGATTAGGCCGGTAGTGACGATGAAACGGGTTTTTTGCGGATTGTCCTTGGCAGTTTGTAGGGCCAAAGCCAGCAAAGCCATGATGCCGCCTTCGCCCTTATTGTCGGCGCGCATGATGAAAATCGCGTATTTGGTGGTGACGACTAGCGTCAGTGACCAAAAGATCAGCGAAAGCGCGCCAAGAATATGGGTGGTATCCGTCGTTAATCCAGCATGAAAGACTTCCTTAACGGCGTATAGGGGGCTGGTGCCTATATCGCCAAAGACGACACCTATCGCGCTCAGCGTTAATCCGGTTAATGGTTGAGATTTATTGTCAGCAGACATTACAAAAAACCTGTGTAGATCAGGAGAAAATCAAGCAGACCGTTTTTGGATCTGAATCAAATGAAAGGCTCGAAACAATTGGTTTAGCAAACCCGAGTCTTATCAGGAAAAGCGCGCGACTATACGCAATTTCATCTAAAAAAATTGTAAAAATTTGCCCTGTAAACTCGGAAATTTTCGATTCTGACGCTCAAATTGCTGGTTTGGAATCAGTATTTGGCTGCAGTTACGCCAACGGTTTCACCAATATCGGGAAAACAGCGCCCAATCCTTTAGTAATAAACTCCACGGCTATCGACAAAATGATCAATCCAAAAACCCGTGTAATTACATTCATCCCGGTTCTGCCCAGCAAATGGGCTATTTTCTCGGCCATTAACAAGCAGGTCAGAACGATCAAGGCTATGGTGGCGATGACGCAAACGGCCAAGACGTCATAATTCCAGGACGGATTTAGGTTATGGTTGACGATCACGGTACTCATTGCGCCGGGCCCACTGAGCAAGGGAATGGCCATTGGCACGACCGCGATAGACTCTTTATCGACAGACTCGGCCCGTTCCTCCGGCGTGTTTCTGGATCGATCATGCGACGCTTTGACCATGGAAACGCCCATTAACATGATGACTATGCCACCGGCAATTTGAAACGACGGAATGCTGATCCCAAAAAATGCCAGCCAAGTATTGCCGGCAGTGTGTGCAAATAGCAGTGCAGCGCCAACCGACAAAGCACAAACGCAGGCGATACGTCGCCGTTCCTCGGAGCTGCGGTGATCGGTCAAGCTGATGAAAAGCGGGATAGCGCCGATAGGGTCCACTACCGACAAGAGTCCCGCAAGCAATTTGATGTATTCATCTACTTCCACAATCATGGTTCTTTCACGGTAGCTTTTGGCCTTTTATCAGGATGTCATCGATGGGAATATGTGGGGCAGTGAGTTTTGCAGTCATGATCTGAAGTTCGTGCAACAGTGCCGCCATCTTCTCATTGCTAATGCCGGACAAAGGTAAGCGGCATCCACCCACATTAAGACCCAAATGATTCATGATGGCTTTAATGGGTGCGGGATTCGACCCTGACTTTAACAATGCCCGGCAAAAACCATGAATGGCTTGCGCAATAAATTTCGATTGATTTAGTTCCCGGCGCTCGAAACTGGCGACCAGTTCGTTCATCACGCTAGGCATCACGTTGGCCGCCACGGAAATGACGCCCACGCCACCCACCGCAAGAATCGGCAAAGTCAGCGAGTCGTCGCCGGAAAACACCGAGAAAGGCCGGTCAAGTTGATAAGACCGGTAGACAATTTCGGTGATTTGATCGAGATTACCATTAGAAGCTTTTAATCCGATAATAGACGGGCATTTTTCGCAAAGCGCCATGATCAGCTCGACGCCCAACTCGACACCGGTTCGGCTGGGAATATCGTAAAGAATGATGGGAAGACCCACTTTATCCAGTTCTTGATAATGCGCCAGTATCCCCTCCGGGCTAGGCCGGTTGTAATACGGCGTGACAACCAGGCAAGCATCTGCACCTAACTTGGCGGCTTGCTCGGTCCGTCGAACGGCTTCTCGGGTACTGTTCGAACCGGTACCCGGAATGATTTTGAGAGAGGTAGACCGGGCTGCTTCGATTGTTGTCGACACCACAGCTTCCCACTCGTCGTCCGACAAAGTCGGCGACTCGCCGGTCGTGCCGCAAGGAACGATGGCCACCGTACCACTGTTGGCGTGGAACTCGATTAATTCGACAAGTTTTTCCCGGTTGACGGATTGGTCGTTATCGCCATGAAAAGGAGTAACCAGGGCTACAACGGAGCCGTTCAATAGTTGCATAGTGTTTTTATCCTCGATTGAGGTGTTACGAGACTTTCAGTCGATAACCGACACCGGACTCAGTCAGTAACAATTTTGGCTGGGTGGGGTCTGCTTCCAGTTTCTGGCGGAGTTGACTCATGTAGATGCGCAGATAATGGGCGTTCTCCTCGAAAGAAGGCCCCCAGACGTCCTTGAGGATTTGCTGATGGGTCAGGACTTTGCCGGCATTTTTAACCAAGACCGTTAGCAAGCGGTATTGAATCGGGGTGAGGTGAATTTCTTGGTCATCGACACTGACCACGCGATTGAGTAGGTCCACTTTCAGATTGCCGGTGCTGAACACATCAGACTGACTTTGTTCCTGCGGCCTGCTCGCATGCCGCAGCGCCACGCGTATCCTGGCTAACAATTCGCCAAAACCGAACGGTTTGGTCAAATAATCGTCGGCCCCGACATCCAAGGCGTCGATCTTCTGCTGCTCGCTGCTCCGCGCCGATAGAATAATGATGGGCACGGCTGACCAGGCGCGAATAGCTTTGATCACCTCGACACCATCCATATCCGGCAACCCCAGATCGAGTATCAGTAAGTCGGGCTTGCGCACACCAACCTCGACGATACCTCGTTTGCCGGTATCGGCATCAAATACGTTAAAGCCGTGAGTACTGAGACTGGTGCGCAGAAAACGCCGAATGGAGGGATCGTCTTCTATGACAATAATGACAGGATCGGTTTTAGCCATAACAAAACATCCTTAGCGTGGGCATTATTCTTCCGGCTCCACTGTAGGTGGTGTTTGATCCAGCGGCAAGGTAAAAATAAATACCGCCCCGCCGTCAGCGCGGTTACGCGCCACAATCCGGCCACCATGCACCTCTATGATAGCTCGACAGATTGCCAAGCCCAGGCCTACGCCACTTTGCGCGGTCTCATGCCGGGTTTGGTAAAACTTCTCGAACAGCCGCTCTTCCTGGCCCTTGGGGATACCGGGACCGTGATCGGCAACCGCTATTTCCACCGAAGAATCGTTTATCTCGGCCACAATCTCCAGGCCGCTGCCCGGCGGTGTATAACGCACAGCGTTTTCCAACAGATTAATCAGCACCTGTTCGATCATCACCGCATCGGCCAGAATCATCGGTATGCCTTCCGGCAATTTGACTTTCACGGGCCTGCCTAGCAGTTGCGTGTGCAACAGCGTCAACACCGTGCCGATGATTTCCTCGAGCGGATACCACTGCTTGTTCAATTCCAGCACACCGGCTTCCAACCTGGCCATGTCCAGAATATTGTTGACCAGATTCGACATGCGTTCCGCTTCGTCAACAATGCCCCGGCTCAGATCCAATTTATCTTGCGGTTGCAATTGGCCCTTGTCTTCCACCAGCGCACTGGCGGAGCCGATAATCGTTGCCAACGGGGTGCGCAAATCATGGGAAATCGCGCTAAGCAGGGAGTTACGCAAGCGTTCGGCTTCCATTTGCAATTGGGTGGAACGGGCCTGCTCCGAAAAACGGATCCGGGCCACCGCCTGGCCGATCTGGCGCAAAAAAGTTTCCAGTAGTTTCTGTTGCTCAGGTAGAAAAACCCGACGCAAATTGACCGGCAACAGCGCCAACACCCCTAACACTTTGTCTTCGTTATGAATCGGAAAATAAACCGCATCGGCGCCAGGCAAGGTGTTGGTACCATGCCCGGCAATTTCTTTGTGGTCGAATACCCATTGGGCAACACTCAGATCGGCGCCTCTTAATGACACGGCAATACCCGGCTTCCGGGGAAAAACCACCCGGCCATGACTATTGGGAAACAAGATCACATTGGGACTGCTGAATTCCGAGTACAGATGTTTGACGGCGATACGCACGGCCTCGTCTTCCGACTGGATGCTGCTCAACTCTTTACTCATCGAGTACAGCGCCGCCGCCCGTCTTTCCCGATGCGCCGCTACTTTGGCCTGCGAACGAACGTTAATCATCAGGTTGCTGATGACGATACCGACCACTAGCATGGCCAGCAAGGTTATCAGGTACTGACTGTCGGACACGGAAAAACTGTAATAAGGCTGTACGAACAGAAAATCGAAACTACCGACGCCCAATAACGATGCCAGAATAGACGGTCCGCGCCCGAAACGCGTGGCCACAAACACCACGCCCAATAAATACACCATCACCAGATTGGCCAACTCAACATGGCCGAGCAGCAAGCGGCCGACGGCCGTACTCAATAGGGTGACCGCGACAGCCCAGAAGTAACCGCCGTAGCGTTTTTTAGTTTTGGTCGGTATGCGTTGCTTTAACCCCGGCAAAGGGGTCTTTCTTAATAAGGATAACTCGGACTGTAATTCCGTGGTGCGCCCCCGGATTTGAGGGCTACCCAATAGATAAATATTGATGTTGTGAGCATGTGCAATTAACACATCGACGACCGAACCCATTAGCCAGCGCCGCCAGCCCCGCCGACTCGGCTTGCCGATCACAATTTTATTGATGTTGCGCTCGCGGGAGAAACGGATCAGCGCCTCGCTCATCTCCGGTGCGCTGAGGGTAACGGTTTCGGCGCCGAGTTGTTCGGCCAAGCGTAAAATCCGCAAGATGCCGTCGCGCTTCACCGCCGGCATGCGTTGTAATTGCGGTGTTTCAACATACGCCACAATCCATTCGGCACGCAGACTAGTCGCCAAACGCTTACCGGCCCTCACTAATCGCTCGGCCAAATCATTGGGGCCGATGCAAACCAAAATGCGTTCGCTGACCTGCCATACTTCGCGTATTGCATTGTCTTCGCGATAATCCAGCATCTGCGCGTCAACGCGATTGGCCGTTTGCCGCAAAGACAATTCTCGCAAGGCAATCAGATTACCTTTACGAAAGAAGTGATTGACCGCTTCCTGCGCTTGTTGCGGCAGATACACCTTGCCTTCTTTCAGTCGCAGCAACAATTCGTCCGGCGGCAAGTCCACCAGTTCCACTTCGTCGGCTTCTTCAAATACGGTATCGGGCACGGTTTCCCAAACCCGTATGCCGGAAATTTGACCGATGTCGTCATTCAGGCTTTCCAGATGCTGCACATTGAGCGCTGTGTAGACATCAATACCGGCCTCTAGTAGTTCGTGTATATCCTGCCAACGTTTCGGGTGCCGGCAACCCGGCGCATTGGAGTGCGCCAACTCGTCAACCAAAATGATGGCTGGCCGGCGCTTTAGCGCGGCATCGATGTCGAATTCCTGCAGAACGGTGCCTTTGTAATCGATCTTCCGGGGTGGCAGAATTTCCAGTCCATCCAGTAAGGCTTTGGTTTCCTTCCGACCATGGGTTTCCACGACACCAATAACCACGTCTAGGTTCTCGGAACGTCGCTCTCGAGCCGCCAATAACATCGCGAAGGTTTTGCCAACGCCGGCAGCAGCGCCGAAGAAAATCTTCAACCGGCCGCGTTTAGCTTTGGCCTGATCCCGCTCGACGCGGGCCAGGAGTTGGTCGGGATCGGGTCGTTCTGCATTCATCGTCGCCTTCCGGTGTTAGCTGCAAGTTGGATGTCGGTATAAAAAAGAGCTATCGCAGATGGACATTTAGCTCACATATTTCTAATGGCGTAGCAGGAATTCCTTTCTATTCGAACCGCGTCATACCGACTCTTCAATCGCTTCGCCGATGGTCCGGCTAGCCGTTTTGGTATGGCCGGCATTGTTCAGCAATAACTTTTGCAAGACTTCCATGCGCAGTTGCAATTGGGCCAATTCGTCGAGAATCAGCTCATGGCTACCTTGTAAACGGTTGCTCTCCGCTTCGCGTCCCAACGGAAGGCTACCCAAGATATCCTTATTTCTGCCGATTAAAGTCACCGAGACCAGTGCGGTGAACAACGAAAATAACACCATACCCAATAAAATCAATCCCGCCGCCAATACACGACCGAGAAACGATACCGGCACCACATCACCATAGCCGACATGAGTCATTGTTACCCAAGCCGACCAAATGCCATCCAGCGGCGAATGTATATTGACGTCGATCAAAAATAGCAGCATGCCGACCGTCAAGGTCGCAGCCAACGCCAGCAGCATCAGGTAACTCAGATGTTTGGATTTGAACAGATCGGCGCGTAGGTGATTAGCCCAATGTAGCGCTTGATAAAAGTCGCTTATTCCACTCATGATTTTTCTCTCGATATACGGACAGTGATTCTTTAAGTAACGCCATGATCAAATCATGCGTTCGGCGCAGCAGGCCAGCAGATAAGCGCGACGCGAATTCGCCTGAAATGCGGGCACTGTCGATTCTGTTGGCAACCAATCCAGGTGCAGTCTTAAACCGGCATTGGACATCAACACCACTTCGACGCCAGCGATACCGCTGATATATTTCACTACTTCGAAAGCATGCGGATTCGTCGGATTCAAACAGATTTTCGGCCTGTCGCAACGTTCGTTAATGAAGCGCACCAAGGCTTCGAGTTCGGCGGGAGTATGCCCGTAAGGTCTGGAAAAAATGCTTTTCCCCTCGCACCACAAAACCACTATCCACTCGTTTTTATCCGTGTTGTCGATACCAACGTAACTTCGCTCGTTCATGGGTTACCCCTGGAGTTGAAAACGTCTACAGTTTATGAAAAAGCTCGTAAAAAGGTCGTTAATATTCAAAGCATAAACATAAAGAAAATATAAAAATTCGCGGGATGAATGCTGAATTCAATGGTTTCTGGAATCCCAATTCGAAAAATCGACCAGCATGACGCCGTTGCCAATTCTTGAGGCGGCTTCCGGCCCGCGTGACATAGCCGAAACTTGTTAAGGGGGGAAGTCGGTACGGCATCGATAGGGGGGGGCTTGGAGGTTATCCGCCTTGTTACGGTCTCCCCGAGCTAGAACTATTGAGGATTTAGACCTTCTTGACCTCTTTTCCAAAAGCCTAGGCGCGGATCACGCTCCTACGACTGTTTGCAAATCGGAAACAATGCGTTACGCCATGGTAGACATATCTTAACGAAATCTTTATTTCGAAAAATTTACTATTTCCTCGCGCCGAAATTAGTCCAAGCGATTTTATAGATCAAAAAAACCGTCAGTCTCGGCAGTTTCAAAACTTATCGCATTAACGATTTCAACCGCAAAAAAAATCTATTCATGCCTAATCAGCATAAGTGGAAAGTGCAATCCTTTTTATTAATCGGCAAAAGCAAGTGAAAAAATCACGGGTTATCAGTTTCTACCAATTAATTCTCTTAACGTTAGCACTCCTTATTCCAGAGATAAGCTTTGCCCAAGAAACAGCCACGGCAAATCAATTGGATTTGAAGGATCATTTCGTGGGTTACTTTGCGGTTGCAGTCACCGTTATCGCTTATATATTGGCGATGACGGAAGATTTACATCAATTGAGCAAGGCAAAACCGATGGTTTTAGGCTCGGCTTTAATTTGGTTTGCAATTTTTATTTATTATTCATCCGAATATGGAACGGCAAAAAATGTCGCCGCTGTTTTTCAAAGTAATTTAACGGCTTATGCGGAATTATTTCTGTTTATCACGGTGTCGATGACTTTTTTAAACTCCATGACAGAGCGGGGTATTTTCGATGCGTTGCGTATTGTATTAGCCAATAAACAGTACAGTTATCGGCAATTATTTTGGATTACAGGTGTGTTAGCCTTTTTACTGTCTTTGGTGATCAGCAGCTTAACGGTGGGCTTGTTGATGGGCTATATCATCTTACAGATAGGAAAAGGCCAGCCCAAATTTGTGGGCTTAGCCGGCTTGAGCGCCGTGATCGCTGCCAATGCCGGTGGCACGATGAGCCCTTTGGGAGGTATTTCTACATTTTTCGTTTGGCAACAGAATATGTTGCATTTTACTGATTTTTTTATTCTGACTATTCCGTGCATTGTGAACTTTTTTGTGCCGGCAGCGATTATGCACTTGGCTGTCAGCAAAGAAACGCCTAGTTTTTCTAAAGAAATCCCAGTTTTAAAACGCGGTAGCAAACGGATCATTTTTATATTTATACTCACCTTCAGCATTACCATTTTATCGAACGTCTTTCTTGATATGCCGGCAATAGCAGGGATGATATTTGGTTTAGCGTTATTGCAATTCTTTGCGTATTATTTAACTAAGTCTGAACATAAATCCGAAAGAATTCATCATTTTTTAACAGATCATGAAAAACAGGATTATATTGAATCGCAAAAAGGTTTCGATGTTTTTAAATGTATTGCCGGCGTCGATTGGGATACTTTGTTATTTTTCTACGGCGCGATGATGATCGTTGGCGCACTCAGTTTCCTGGGTTATTTGGATGCAATGGCCCATTATTTGTTTACCCAAATCAGCCCGACCCTTGCCAACGTACTAATCGGTTTATCATCAGCCTGTATTGATAATGGCACGTTGATGTTTGCGGTGTTAAATATGCATCCTCCCTTTCCAATGGGACAATGGCTGTTATTGACACTGACATTGGGCGTCGGCGGTAGTTTACTGGCGATCGGTTCGGCGCCTGCTCTGCATGTCCTGGGATTGATGAAAGGCAACACGGAAGAAGGCGAAGGTTACACATTTACCCTTCATTTACGCTGGATGCCTGCCATCTTATTGGGTTTTATTGCCAGTATTTTCACCCTTTATATCATCAACGGCGGTCAATTCTAGACCTAAGCCATTGCCGAACCCGGAAATGAAGAAGCTGTTTTCATCGTTACTATTGAGTCTGATTCTGCTGGGTTGCGGGGATACGCCGCGCGAGGCCGAAGTATCCGGCGATGCTCAGGGAACGACATATCATATTAAACTGGTTCTGAACCGGCGTTCGGCGGCTTTGGAGGACGTGCGCCAGCAGATCACGACGGTATTGGCCGAAATAGACGCAAAAATGTCCAACTATCGGGACGATTCGGAAATCTCGCGCTTGAACGCGCAAGAGACCGTAGACTGGTTGCCGGCCTCGCCGGAGATCGTTGCTTTGCTAGCCATTGTCAACAGCGTTTATCATCGTTCCGAAGGTTGCTACGATCTGACGATAAAACCCTTGTTCGATCTTTGGGGATTTTCCGGGCATGAAAATCGGGTGCCTGGCAATCATGAAATCGCCGCCCTGATGCCACATATAGGTATGTCGTTACTGGAAATCGATGCGGCTGGGCATCGGATCAGAAAAAAAGACCCCAAACTCAAAATCGATCTATCTTCTATCGCCCAAGGATACAGCGTCGGCATGGTTGCTCAGCGTCTGGATACACTGGGGATTGAAGATTATCTGGTCGAAATAGGCGGCGAAATGCTGGTGAAAGGCCGCAAAGCGAGTGGCGACGATTGGCGTATCGGCGTCGAAACGCCCACATCCGGTACTCGGGGCCTACAGAAAATCATAGACATCAAGGAAACGAAAGGCACGGCTATCATGACCGCTGGCACTTACCGGAATTTCTTTGAAGACCAAGGACAAAACTATTCCCATATCTTGAGTCCAAAAACCGGCCGGCCCGTGAATCATCATTTGCGTTCGGTGACAGTGGTTCACGACGATCCCACTTGGGCCGATGCCTGGGATACCGCTTTGCTCTGTGTCGGGGAAAGCAAAGCCATGCAAATCGCCGAAGCGGAAAATCTGAAAGTACTGTTGGTTTATGAGAACGACAAAAAATTACTGGAATACACCAGCAAAGCGTTCGAAGTTTCGCAATTGGCAGCGGTCAGCAAATGATGAAAACCAGGCACCAGAAAATCGCAAAGGTTTTCGGCAATTTGCTGGTTAGCTTGGCAACGCCGCTGTTGCTGACCTTGATCGACTGGCCGTTCCGAGACGTGCTCAAGCCCAGTAATATTCTGCTGATCTATTTGCTGGGCGTGTTTTTTGTCGCTCTGAGATTTGGCCTGTGGCCTTCAATGCTGGCGTCATTAACGAGCGCTGCGGCATTTGCCTATTTTTTTGCCCCACCCATTTTCTCGTTTGCGATTGCCGATCAAGAAAATCTGCTCGGCTTGGCGGTAATGCTACTTATCGGCACAGTGACCAGCAAACTTGCAGAAACCGTGCGCTTGCAAGCACGAATAGCGACATTTAGGGAGCAACGCGCCTCCGCGCTGTATCGCTTGAGCAAGGAACTGGCGGAAGCCCGTTTGGAACGGGACATCGTCGACATTGGCGTGCGCCACATCCATGCCGAATTCGGCGGCAAAAATACGATACTGTTGACCAATCGCGCTGGCGAACTATCTTATCCAACGCAAGCGATCTGGCCGATTTCCTTGCGCGGCGCCAATTTGCAAGTAGCGCGTTGGGTTTTTAGCCACGGCAAGAGCGCCGGCCATGGCAGCGACTATTTTGCCGAGGAGACAGTTGTTTACTTACCACTCAAAGGCGCTATCCGCACCATCGGCGTATTGGTTTTAGAGCTATCCGCAGCCGAGAAACTCGCACAAGAGGAGCAACGCTTATTTTTGGATACCTTCATCGGCCAGATCGCAAATACCTTGGAAAGGGCTTATCTGGTCGAACAAACCAAGGAAGCCAGCTTAAAAATTCAATCCGAAACCTTGCGTAATTCCTTGTTGAGCAGTATTTCCCACGACCTCAGGACACCATTGGCGACCATCGTCGCCGCTGCCAGCACCTTGGAAACCGACGAAGAACGCCTGCCGGATAGCAGCCGAACAAACCTGATACGGACGATTAGCAGCGAAGCGCATCGCATGTCCGATCTGACCACCAAAATCCTGGAAATGGCGCGTTTGGAAGCCGGCGAGGTCGTTCTTAACCGGCAATGGTATGAGCCGGAGGAGATCATCGGCAGTGCCTTACGCAGGCTGGACAAAACCCTAAAGGAGCGTCCGGTCAACATTCAAATCGCCAATAGCCATGCCCTGATCAATGTCGATGCGGTATTGCTGCAACAAGTCATCGTCAACTTGCTCGATAACGCTGACAAATATTCACCAAGCGGCACCCCCATCGACATCTCGGTCGAAACCAGCGAGCAAGGCGTCGGCATTCAAATAGCGGACCGCGGGACTGGCATCGGCAGCGGATACGAGGAAAAAATTTTCGATAAGTTTTTCCAAATTCATCCCGAAGGCGCACAAAGCGGCGTTGGTTTGGGGCTATCCATTTGCAGGGCCATCATCGACGCCCACGGAGGGCAGATTACCGCCAACCACCGCCAAGGTGGCGGCTCTATTTTTCGACTCTGGCTGCCGTATTCCGAATGTCCTCCGACTATCGCCTTGGAAGAGAATGAAGGTGAATAAATGAAAACCGATAAGCCCAGAATCTTGCTCATCGAAGACGATCCGCCTCTGCGTCAATTGTTGACGACGACACTGGAGAATCAAAATTACGCCGTGTCGGCGTTCGCAACCGGGCGAGAAGGGCTCAACGGCGCGCGCAACCAGCATCCCAGCCTGCTGATACTGGATTTGGGCTTGCCCGATCTCGACGGCCAGGAAGTCATACGCAGGCTACGCCTATGGTCGAAGTTGCCCGTCATTGTGCTGTCGGCACGCGATCAGGAAAATGACATCACGCAGGCCTTGGATAACGGCGCCGATGATTATCTGACCAAGCCATTCGGCAACGCCGAACTGCTGTCGCGAATCAAAGCCTTGCTCAGGCGCGTGACTGCGCCCGCTGCTAATGAGCAGATGTCTTTCCAAGCCGGCGACCTAATAATAGAACTGAGCAAACGCCGCTTGTTTGTCGGCGAACGCGAAGTCCATTTAACACCGATTGAATTTCGCTTGTTGGCCGAACTGGTCCGCAACGCCGGTTTTGTCGTCACCCATCGGCAATTGTTGGAAAAAGTGTGGGGACCGAGCTATGTCGAACACAGCCACTATTTGCGTATTTACATGGGGCAATTGCGCCATAAGCTGGAAGCCGACCCCACCCGCCCCCGCTATTTGTTAACCGAAGCGGGGGTTGGTTACCGCCTGAACGACGGGGAAAATTGATGTTGCGCTTGGGCCGGTGCGTTTGTCCGAACTGCGGCAGAGAACACCATGGTGAAGGGCGTTTAGGGACCTCCGCTTTGTCCACTTAAGCACCGGCCGTCTAACTGGAAAGCCTATCAATTCACTTCGAGCGATTGATCGCGAACGATTTGTCCGCTAGACAAGTCGCATATCACAGACCATTCCGCCCCGCCACGCATCTGTATTTTGTAGCGAATCCAGAAGCTTTTCGGTTGCGGTAACACCCGTAATTCATCGATCAACCCCGGATGCAATCGCAGCGCTTCGTGTTGGCAAGTTTTTAGATGAACCTTACTTGGCGGTAAGGCATAGCTATCAGTTTTACCGACGTCGGCGTTAGCGACTTGCACTGATGCCAGTAGCATTAGCCCACTCCAACTTAATTTCATAACCCAGCCCGGTAGGATGCGGTAAACAGCGTGCACCGCATCGATCACGATTGGTGCGGTTCGTAACCTCACCCTACGCCTGCTTTTGGCAAGGACATTTGCCATTGACACTTTTGCCGGCTGTTGCCGCTCAACTTTGCCCATATAGGCCATCTTGTTCATGGATAACTTCCAGGCTGCATCAACTAGCGGCCAGCTTGATCCAAGGCCAGATTCAATTTCAAGACGTTGACTCTAGGCTCGCCAAACACCAGCCATTGCCGCCCTTCGGTGTGAGCATCAACAAGTTCATGTAACTTCGCTGTATCGATTTTGCGGACCTTGGCGATACGTTTAATCTGGTATTCCGCGGCGGCGATGCTGATGTGTGGATCGAGGCCGCTGCCGGAAGCGGTAATCAAATCCACCGGCACCGGCGCTTTATTGTCAGGATCGGCCTCTTTCAAGGCTTGAATACGGGCTGAGACGGCATCGGTCAATGCCGGATTAGTCGGCCCTAGGTTGGAGCCGCTGGAGGCAGCGGCGTTGTAACTGTAGGGCCCGGTCGCCGACGGCCGGCTCCAGAAGTATTTCGGCTCGCTGAAGGTTTGGCCGATCAGTTCCGAACCAATCAGTTGGCCTTTGTCATCCTGGATCAAACTGCCGTTAGCTTGATCGTTAAACAGCATTTGGGCTAAGACAGTGACCAGGGCCGGATAAGCGGCACCGGTTACCAGGGTCAACAGGAATAACATCATCGCTGCGGGTTTTAAATAGGTAGACATATTCGTTCCTTACACCAAACTCATAGCAACCAAGGCTAAATCAATCGCCTTGATACCGATAAACGGCACAATCAAGCCGCCGACACCATAGACCAGCAAGTTGTTTTGCAGCAGCTTTTCCGCGCCGACGGGTTGATATTTGATACCTTTCAAAGCCAATGGAATCAGGGCGATGATGATCAATGCATTGAAAATCACCGCCGACAGGATAGCGCTGGCTGGTGTCGCCAAGCCCATCACGTTCAGCACGTTCAAAGCCGGATAGGTGGTAGCGAAGGCCGCCGGGATGATCGCAAAATACTTGGCGACATCGTTGGCAATACTGAAGGTGGTCAACGCGCCGCGGGTCATCAGCATTTGCTTGCCGGTTTCGACGATTTCGATCAGCTTGGTCGGGTTGGAATCCAGGTCGACCATGTTGCCGGCTTCCTTGGCGGCCTGGGTGCCGCTGTTCATCGCCACCGCGACGTCGGCCTGCGCCAATGCCGGGGCGTCGTTGGTGCCGTCGCCGGTCATCGCTACCAGCCGACCATCGGCTTGGTGCTGGCGAATCAGGCTGAGCTTGGCTTCCGGTGTGGCTTCGGCCAGGAAGTCGTCGACCCCGGCTTCGGCTGCAATCGCGGCGGCGGTCAAACGGTTGTCGCCGGTGATCATGATGGTCTTGATACCCATCTGCCGCAGTTCGATGAAGCGCTCCTTGATGCCGCCCTTGACGATGTCTTTCAGTTCGATCACACCTAAGGCTTTTATGCCGTCCGCCACCACTAGCGGGGTACTGCCGCGCCGGGCTACGTCGTCGACCAGCGTTTTCAATTCCGGCGGAAATTTGCCGCCTTGATCTTCGATATGTTGTCTTATCGAGTCAGCCGCACCCTTACGGATTTGCCGGCAAGGCTCACCGATTTTGCATTCATCTCCGGGTAAATTGACGCCGCTCATCCGAGTTTGGGCGCTGAAATGCACGAAAGTGGCGCCCAAGGAATGAATATCGCGTTCGCGAATGCCGTATTTTTGCTTGGCCAGGATCACCACGCTACGGCCTTCCGGGGTTTCGTCGGCCATCGAAGCCAATTGCGCGGCGTCGGCCAATTCGGCTTCCTTGATACCTTTGACCGGAAAGAATCCCGATGCCTGGCGGTTACCCAAGGTGATGGTGCCGGTCTTGTCCAGCAGCAGTACATCGACGTCGCCGGCTGCTTCTACGGCACGGCCAGAGGTGGCGATGACGTTTTTCTGCATCATCCGGCCGATACCGGCCACACCAATGGCAGACAATAAACCGCCGATGGTGGTTGGAATCAAACACACCAATAAAGCCACCAACACCGTGACGCTGATCGGGTTGCCTGTACCCGCGGTTTGCACGCTATACAACGAAAACGGCAGCAAGGTGACGGTCGCCATTAGGAACACTAGCGTTAACGCCACCAACAAAATGGTCAAAGCAATCTCATTGGGAGTTTTTTGCCTTTTGGCGCTTTCCACCATGCCTATCATGCGGTCGAGAAAGGTCTCGCCGGGATTGGTGGTGATGCTCACCACCAGCCAGTCGGACAGCACCCTGGTTCCGCCGGTCACCGAACTGAAGTCGCCGCCGGATTCGCGGATCACCGGCGCGCTTTCGCCGGTAATGGCACTCTCGTCCACCGAGGCCACGCCTTCGATGACTTCACCGTCGCCGGGCACAAAGTCTCCGGCTTCGATCAGCACTACATCGCCTTTGCGAAGACTGGAGCCTTCGACTTTACTGTAATTGCTACCGTATTTGGGTTCATCGAGTTTTTTGGCAGCGATGTCGCGCTTGGCGCTACGCAGGAACGCGGCTTGAGCCTTGCTGCGGCCTTCCGCCACCGCTTCGGCGAAGTTGGCGAACAATACTGTGAACCACAGCCACAGCGTGATGCTCAGAATAAATCCAGCCGATTCTTCGCTGTTGCCACTCAAGGCTTGCAGCCACAATACAGTGGTGAGCAAACTGCCCAAGTAGACCACGAACATCACCGGGTTTTTCCATTGCTGCTTGGGCGTGAGCTTGGCAAAAGCGTCTATGAACGCCTGTTGCAAAATTTGCGGATCCATTAAGGATGTTGAAACGGGTTTGCTAGTCATAGGATTACCTGTCCTGAAGTTATTGATGACCGATCATTTGCAAATGCTCGACGATAGGCCCCAAAGCCAGTGCCGGGACGAAGGTCAGTGCGCCGACCATCAACACAGTGATGATTAATAAAACGGCAAACAATGGGGTATGAGTCGGCAGCGTACCGGGACCAACCGGTACGGTCTTTTTGGCAGCGAGAGAGCCGGCAATCGCCAATACCGGAATCATCAACCAATAGCGAGAGAACAGCATCGCCAGACCCAGCATGAAGTTGTAGAACGGTACGTTGGCTGACAGACCGCCAAAGGCGCTGCCGTTGTTGTTGCCCGCCGAAGAATACGCATACAACACTTCGCTAAAACCATGGGCGCCAGGGTTGAAGATGGACGCTTTGCCGGCGTCCAGCATCAGCGTGATCGCGGTACCGCCCAATACCATCAAAGGGGGTATCAGAATAATGATGGCGGCCATTTTCATCTCATAGGCTTCGATCTTTTTACCCAGGTACTCCGGGGTGCGGCCTATCATAAGACCGGCGATAAACACCGCGACGATGGCAAATACGATCATGCCGTACAGACCTGAACCGACGCCGCCAAAGATCACTTCACCCAATTGCATCAGCCACATGGGTACCATGCCGCCGATAGGAGTATAGGAATCGTGCATCGAGTTAACCGATCCATTGGAAGCGGCCGTGGTTGCCACCGCCCACAAGCCGGAGTTGACGATGCCGAAGCGCGCTTCTTTGCCCTCCATATTGCCGCCGGGCTGCTGTGCCGATACAGTTTGATCAACACCCAAGGCAGTTAACGCCGGGTTGCCGCTTTGCTCGGCCGGTACAGTGACAAAGATCAAGGCGACAAACACCAACGTCATGGCACCCAATATCGTCCAGCCCTGGCGAGTGTCTCCCACCATCAGCCCGAAGGTGTAGCACAGCGCGGCCGGAATCAGCAGGATCGCCAGCATTTCCAGAAAATTGGAAAGCGGTGTGGGATTTTCATACGGATGGGCGGAGTTGACGTTGAAGAAACCGCCACCATTGGTACCCAATTGTTTAATCGCGATTTGCGATGCAGCAGGTCCCAATGCCAAGGTTTGTTGTTGCGTTTGCAGCGTTTCAGTCACCGGCTTGCCCTCGGCATCCAGCAAGGCCTTACCGTCAGCATCCAATTTCGGCGCCGAGTAGCTGACTGTTTCTTGCAAATTAACCGTTTGGTAGGGATTAAACGTTTGCACCACGCCTTGTCCGACCAATACCAGCGCCAACACCAACGACAACGGTAGCAGGATGTATAACGTACTGCGTGTCATATCCACCCAGAAGTTACCGATGCTGTTGCTGTTACGGCGCACGAAGCCACGAATCAGAGCCACCAGTACAGCCATGCCGCTGGCAGCGGAGACAAAGTTTTGTACCGACAAACCCAGCATCTGGGTCAGATAGCTCATCGTCGCTTCGCCGCTGTAGCCTTGCCAGTTGGTGTTGGTGGCGAAGCTGACGGCGGTGTTGAACGAAGAGTCCGGCGTCACAGCCGGCAGCGCTTGGGGGTTTAGCGGCAACACGTCTTGGAAACGTTGTAAGTAATAAACCGCCAACAAACCAAACAGATTGAACGCCAGCATCGCCAGCGCATATTGGGTCCAACGCATCTCCTGATCCGGCTTGACGCCACTGAGGCGATAAAACAGTCGCTCAATACCGGCGAACCAACGGTTCAATCCCACCGACTCGTCTTGATAAACCCGCGCCATATAAGTGCCCAAAGGCTTGGCCAGCGCCACCAGAGCGATGACGTAAATAGCAATCTGTAAAAAACCTTGACCAGTCATCAGAATTTCTCCGGATAAAACAACGCGACCAGTAAATAGACGAACACAGCAAGAGTCAGTCCTCCGCTCAAAAGATAAATCCAGCTCATGATTGCCCCCTTAATGCTTCGCAACCAGCGATCAATAACGCCGTCGCTACAAAGAACGCCGCTGTTAACAGCAAATACACCATGTCCATCTACATGACCTCTTGAAAAAAGTGAAAAAACTCAACCTTGCAATCGCCCCTGATCGCCAGTTAAACAATGTACAGATTGATCGATAAAAAAGTCGTAAAAATATCCATGCCCGATATAAAGGAAATATAAAAATAAAAGTAGCCGAAACCGTGGACAGATTTTCAGGACAAAAAAAGCCCCTTCACCTAGGAAAAGGGGCAGAGGTCAACCCGCAGTGTTGCTGCTGACCGACAAGCAGGAGCCAACATGAAATCAGGAACCTGAAACGTGTGTTCCAGGTGAAAAGCAGTTTGTGATCAAGCCAGACCACCATCAATAACCTGTGAATTGTTGTGATGTTTACGTGATCATCCCCAACGCTGTCACGCCCCTAACTGCTGCCATGAATAGCAAAAAAACGATATTCACTCGCATTACCTATTTTTGAAAGTTAATAAGGCGCTCTGCTAAGTGATCTGGTCCCGCCTATTAAAATAGCCTTCAATGAATTGATTACGAGAAAGCTTGCCGCGGCAATGCTGTTACAAAATGGCATTACCTAAGGGTTAACGATGTTGAGCATGACTAGAAGTCAAGCGCGGAGCGATGAACCGAAATCGAGATTACTGGAGATGCTAGCCAGACAAAACAGCATGGTAGAAATAATGAATTCGCCGGACATAAACACAAACATACCCGCTGTAAAGGTAATGCCGGTAAAAATGTCTCTGTATAAATTGTTCGATTTGTTCATTTTGCCCCCTAAAGGACCACCGCCGTCGATAATAGAACACAATGTTCATCGATAGCAGTTAGTAAAATATAAAACGTATCCCTTCACCGATTTAAGCAATTGTCCTTAATTGCATGTTGCTTAATTTACAGAAAGACGAATAAAAAGATCGTAAAAATCAGTAGCTTGCTTATAAAGAGAATGTAAAATTTGATTGGCTGCTGTGTTCTTTGCCTACCAATGCCAATAAAACCGTTCGCCTAGTTCGCGTGTACCCGATTGAAATTTAGGGCATGAATTTTTGGACTTCGACTCTTGGGTTGTTGGCAGAGTCGCAGAGCATATGGTCCTGGCGAGAGTGAAATAGAGTCTTGAGTATGCCGAAATGGCCGATCCGAGGCATTCAAAATCTAGCTGCCTTTGTATCGGAGTGGGTGACGGGTTTTATCGCAACCGGTATCAACAAGCGAAAAATCACTCGTTACCGAGTTTCTTGACAATTTGTGGCTTAAAACAAAGATGGAGGAGAAGTAGACTTTGGCAGCGGTTAATCAACCAAAAGCCCGCCAGCAATGTTGTTAACGCCACTTCGGGTAGGTAATCGGTATTATATGGCTCGGGTAGCCAGGCTTCGGCCAGGCCCACACCAACCAGCATAAAAATCAACGGCACCAGGTAGAGTAGCAACGATGTGAGCAGCAGTTGACCATCGTCTATCGCCACCATCACATGATCGCCGGCTTGCAATGTTAAATCGCAATCGACTGGAAACTCGCGTTTGGGGAGGACTTTTGCCAGCGTGGCCGTGCCGCAGGACTGATGTTGCGCACAGCCGCTGCAAGCACTGGTTTGCAGACTTTTAATCCAAGTGCGACCATCGCTAACGCGGGTAACGACGGCCGCTTCTTCGATCATGGCTCGCCTATCAAGCCCAGGCGGAGGAAATCGAATCCAGCCAAGCGCTGAGCCTGCCTTCGCTCAGTTCTTTCTGGTTATCTTCGTCCAAGGCCAAACCGACGAATTGGTCGCCCAACAGCGCTTTGGACTTTTTAAAGGTGTAACCTTCGCTGCTGGTCATGCCGACGATGGTCGCGCCGGCGTCGGCAAAGGCGTCATATAAAAAGCCCAAGGCATCGACGAAATTGCCGGGATAACCTTCCTGGTCGCCCAAACCGTAAATAGCCACGGTTTTGCCGGAGAAATCGGCGCCAGCCAGCGTTGGTAAAAACTCTTCCCAGCTCTCGTTATCGTGTCCGGCGCTCATGCCCGGTAATTCGCCTTCACCGTACGTGGGCGAACCGACGATCAATACATCATAGGCCAATAAATCGTCCACGGAGGCTTTGTTGATATTGACCGGTTTGTCGGCTGCATCGCCCAACTTCGTAGCAATGGTTTTGGCCACTTTACGCGTGTTGCCGGTATCGGTTCCGAAAAAAATGCCTACTTTTGCCATAGTGTTGTCTCCTTGTTAACTAGATCAGATTTGAATTTGCAGTAAGCCCGGATTGGCCGCCGGCTGGAGCGCGGCCCAAGCTTCAGGCGTATGAGTCTTCAGAGTGACGGCATGCAAACGGCCGGAAGCCAGCGGCACGCTCAGAGTCGCCATAACGCCTTGATGTTGTTTGATCATAGGTTGATCGGCGAACAATTCGCTGACCACGGTGATGTTTAAGTCGCAACCCGCACCTTCGATGCCGATGGTCGCTCCCGGATAAGAAGCCAGAATCAAGGCTTCCACTTCGGAATGGGTAATGGTTTGACTGGCGTCCGCATTCTCGGCGGGCTGAACCGTCGCTTGCAGCAACGGCAACAGGGTTCCGTCCTTGTACATGGACTCGACGATGTCGGCGCCGCCGACCAATTCGCCTTTGATGAACACTTGCGGAAAGGTCGGCCATTTGGAAATGGACGGCAGTTTTTCGCGGATGAAC
Organism: Methylomonas sp. 2F7; assembly: GCF_057126975.1. Lineage (NCBI taxonomy): Bacteria > Pseudomonadati > Pseudomonadota > Gammaproteobacteria > Methylococcales > Methylococcaceae > Methylomonas > Methylomonas sp. 2F7. Next base: position 394,206 of record NZ_CP195203.1, on the reverse strand, counting down.
GGCGATTGCAAGACGTTGACATAAGCGTAAGGAATCTTGGTTTCATTCAAGATGCCGACAGTCTTCGCGGAAAAACCGCATTCCGGAGCGCTAGGCACGCCTTTCATATAAATAATCACCGGATTTTCGGCAAGTTGTTGCAAGATTTTTTCTTTAACGCTCATAGTAGGTTTCTCGATTAACTAAAACTTTTCAATGCAACGGCTGGGCTTCAGCTTGCGCAGCCCGGCCGCCAAAATTATTCCCCGCCCGATAAGCGTTTCAAATCATCACCGTCAGTAGGTTTGTCGCGCGGCACCACTTCAATTTCCGCTTCACCGCGTATCACCTCGGCATTCACGATGCAGCGCTCGACGTCGGGCCTGGAGGGTAAATCGAACATGGTGCGGCGCAAAACGTGCTCCATGATGCCGCGTAGGCCCCGCGCGCCGGTGTTTCTAGCGATGGCTTTTTCAGCGATTTCCGCCAGCGCATCCTGGGTGAACTCCAGCTCGACATCGTCGAAGGCAAACAGATGTTGGTATTGTTTGACCAAGGCGTTTTTCGGTTCGGTCAAGACTTGAATCAAGGCGTCCACGTCCAACGGCTCCAACGGTGCCAGTACCGGGAAGCGGCCGATAAATTCCGGGATCAAGCCAAAGCGTTTCAAATCGTCGGGCTGCGTGGCGTTTAACATCGCTTCCAGCGTCGGTTTGTCGTCGGGATTGCTGACTTCGGCATGGAAACCGATAGCGGTTTTCGGCGGCAACAAACGTTTTTCGACATGCTTTTCCAAGCCCGGAAATGCCCCGCCGGCAATAAACAATATATTGCTGGTGTCGATCATCACCGAGTCGTTACCGCTGTGATCCTTACGCCGGCCCTTGGCGGAGACTTTGACTTGCGAGCCTTCCACCAGCCTTAGCAAGGCTTGCTGCACGCCCTCGCCGGAGACGTCGCGAGTACCGAAGGCTTGCTCAGGGCTGCGGGCAATCTTGTCTACTTCATCGATGTAAACCATGCCCCACTCAGCTCGGCTGATCTGGCCGTCGGCCACGTCCAGCAAGCGCACCAGGATATTTTCGACGTCGTCGCCGACGTAACCGGCCTGAGTCAAGGTCGTCGCATCAGCGACGGCAAACGGTACGCCGACGATTTTTGCCAGTGTACTGGCCAGCAAGGTTTTACCTGTGCCTGAGGGACCGATCATCAAGATATTGGATTTACCGATTTCCACACTGTCATCGGACTCGCCCAGACCGCCGGCTTTACGGCTGACGTTTTTCAAACGTTTGTAGTGGTTATACACCGCTACCGACAAAATTTCCTTAGCCAAATCCTGACCGATCACATACTGATCGAGCATGGCTTTCATTTCCGCCGGCTTGGGCAACGGCCCCTGCATATCGGCTAATTCTTTTTTCTTGCCCCAGCTGGATACCACCTGGCTGGCCAACATCACGCAAGCTTCGCAGATGTAGCCTTCCGTGCCGGCGATCATCGGCACGGCCGCCGACGCTTCGATACCGCAAAACGAACAATGTTTGGGTTCTTTTACCATGTTAAGCACTCCTGTTAACTGCGGGCAGACTGGCCAGCCACGTGCGCTGGCAATTTCTGCGGTAACGATCCTGCATGATCTGCTGAATCTTCGGTGTCGCTTTTTTTAAGGACATGGTTTCAGCGTGGATGATTTTCATGCAATGAATGACATGAAAGCCCATCTCAGTTTCCACCACATCGCTGATGGCGTCTTCTTTCAAACTAAACAATACCGCATCCAGTTCCGGAAACAAGGTGCCTTTGGCTACCGTACCCACTTCACCGCCCTGTACCGCCGTCGGACATTCCGAATATTTCAGCGCCAAATCGGCAAATTTATGCGGCTTGCGTTTCAAGGTGCCGACAATCTCGTTAATTCGCCGCCAGGCCGCCTCGCGGGTATTGTCCGGATAATCCGGATTGATACTGATCAAAATATGTCTGGCCTGACGTGTTTCAGGTTTGTGAAATTTTTCCGGGTGCGAGTGGTAGAAAATGCCGATTTCCACCTCGTTGACCTTGGGCGCGCGGGCGGCCACTCTATCCATCACCGCATCCACTTTGCACTGCCGATACAAGGCGGCTTTGAGTTTATCAATATCTAAATCGTTGGCGCTCAGCGCCGCAAGAAATGCATCTTCGTCTTCGAAGCGGCCGCGCACTTCCTTATAGGCTCTATCCAGTTCGGTGTCGGAAATCACCACGCCAGTCGCTTCCGCCGAATTCAATACCCGGCCTTCGATTTCGTATTCGTTTTTGGCTTGCACTTCCACCTGGCGCAATTGCAGTTGCTCCAACTCGGCCGGCGCCTTCTGGAACAGGCTCAAGGCGGCGCGCAACAGGGTGTAAGGCTCTATCGACGTCTGGCTCATCATTATGCCTCCGGTTCTTTAAACGTAGCCGGGTCCGCCGGCTCCAGCACGCTCTCGGGTACCTGCATGGTTTTACCCGGAAAACGCACGTGGTAGAGCATGGGATCGCTGTCCCGCAATACTTTCAGGATTTCACCTTGGGTGCCGGCGGGGTAACTGCCCTCTTGGGTGGGGATGTCTATCGTGCACACCACCTGGTCGCGGAACTCGAAACGGCTTGGGTTCCAGGGCGCATCGGCCGGGATCAATTCTTCGGCCCGGCAGCCTACCATGCGTCCCGCATCCAAAAAATGCACCGTGTAGATCACTTGATCTTGCAAGAAAGTGCCCACTTCAATCACGTTGCCGACACTACCCCGGCGCAGCAAAAAGTCGCCGACATCCATGCCCGGATACGTGCCATCGTTGCGGACGTTACGTGTCAGCCTAACACGCTCGCCGAATTCGAAGCGCTCTTCATCGTAACGTTCGTCTATCATGTTTTAATATCCCCTAGGGAAACAAACACGGTTTGCGGCTCCATCATCTTAAAGACCTTAAATACTTTTTCGGTCTGTGCGTCGGAGTCCACGAAGTCGCTGTAAGCCCGATGCAACAGCTTTTTGTAGACTTCCCGTTGCGCATCTTCGTCTTCCGGCATGTTCTCGCCGGCTTGACTCAGATAATTGTGGAAGCGCTGCAGGATATGTAGCCGGTTGACGTGGACGACGGTAGTATCGTATTCCAGCTCGAAATACCGCAGAAAATCTTCCGCGGCTTCCAGCTCTTCCATATCTTCTTCTAAACTCATCGTCATTACCTCATCATCAGGTGATCAAGATTGGCAGGTTGTTCTCCCAATGCGTACACCACTAATAAAACCACCAGCATCACAGCTGTTTGGGCCAAAAATGGATCGGATTTTTGTTTCTTCATCATGGCGATCACCTTTAGGTTAATTGCGCGGAACAACAAACATCACTTATCGTTTGCATCTGAATAGTGGGCGATGCCTACCCGAAAACTTCCGGCATCCGGAAAATGCCTTCTGCCGCTTCTTGACGACGCACGACTAACTCCAGCAAGCCGCGTGCACCGATCCGGTCTTTGTCATCCAATGACACCAATTTTTCAAAAATCGCCTTGCTCAGTTCCAGGTTTTCCAAGCGCATATTCAAAAAGCCGATGGATTTCAAGGTGAACAAATACAGCCTGATCCGGGTCAGCAAGTCTTTCGGCGCTTCGCTGATATGCGCTCTTTCCAATTGCCGCCAATCTTCCGGGAAATCGATGCCGGGCCGTATCAGCTCCAACGCTCTCTCGGAAATCAACAAGGCTTCGGCTAAGCGATGCTGGTAGTAATAAAATCGATTTAGCGACACCAGCACATTCAAGGATTCCGGCGCCCGCAAATACGCTTGTAATAGCGGCAGTTCCGCTTCGCCGCTGGCATAGAGTTCGGAAGCGTATTGGATCAAATCCTCCACTTCCTGGCTGTCCGCCTTCTCGTAGTACAGATCCTTGGCGTCGAATTGCAACAGATCCATTTCCATCACTTGCCACCCGCCGCCTGCTTCAGGACCACCACTTCTTCGCCGTGGCAGACACCTTCCGCTTCGCAGCTGCCGCAGGTCTCTTCCGCCACCACAAAGCGTTTTTGATTGTTTTCCAATTCGTCCAAACGATCCACCAAGCAACTCAGTGCTTTGCCGACCGGGTCCGGCACCAAATGGTGGTCCAGATCGATACCGCGTGGATCCTGAATTTTTATCCCTTTCTGCTGGATAATTCGGCCGGGAATGCCAATGACGGTACAGCATGGCGGCACGTCTTTAATCACCACCGAGTTGGCGCCGACCCGGACGTTATCGCCCAGATTGATCGCGCCGAGGATCTTGGCGCCGGCACCGATCAACACATTGTTACCTAGCGTCGGATGGCGTTTTTCCTTGTTCCAGGTGGTGCCGCCCAGCGTTACGCCGTGGTACATCGTCACGTCGTTACCGATCTCGGCGGTTTCGCCGATCACCACGCCGGCGCCGTGATCGATAAAAAAGCGTTTACCTATCGTCGCACCCGGATGAATATCGACGTTGGTCAGCCAGCGGGCAAAAGCCGCCAGTAAGCGTGCAGTCAATTTCCAATCCGCATGCCACAAGCGATTAGTGACCCGATGCAGCAACACGGCATGCACGCCGGGGTAAGCCAGTAACACTTCCGGTAAGCCGCGTGCTGCCGGATCCCGGGCAAACACGCAAGCCACATCGTCACGCCAGTCTTGCCAGAGTCCGGATGCAACGCTGGGACGCGACGGCGAGAAGAACATCATTTTGCCAAGCTCCAGGTGGTTTTACCTGGCATAGGCACGCCGGGCACCCGGAAGAACGAACCGGGGTAACGGTCATCCGGCAGTTCGTGCTGCGCCACAGTTTGCTGCGGTACGTCCACTTTGGCGGTGCTGGGCACGGCTGGTTTTTGACGATTGCTACTCATCTGACACCTCACTATAGGCTGTGTAAAAATTGATTCAAATCGGTCGATTGCGGTGCGCGTTTGTGCAAACTGACAAACTCGCGAATCAGCGGCAGCAGACGGCCGGCCTGCCAGCGGTTAATTTGGATACCCAATTGCTTGTAGGCGTGCATTACGCCTTGACTGCCGGAATGCTTGCCCAGCACCAACTGGTGACTGCGGCCGACCAAGGCGGGATCGACACCTTGATAATTGTTGGGGTCTTTCAGCAAGCCGTCGACATGGATACCGGCTTCGTGACTGAACACATCGCGGCCGATCAAACTTTTTCGGCTGCCTATCGTATCGCCGGAAGCGGTCGCCACCTGACGCGACAGAGCGGGAAAATTGCGCAAATCCACACCGGTTTCAAAGCCATAAAGCTGTTTCAAGCCCACCACCACCTCTTCCAAAGCGGCATTGCCGGCCCGTTCTCCTAAGCCGTTGACGGTGGTATTGACGTGGGTAGCGCCGGCGAATGCCGCGGCCAGGGTGTTGGCGGTTGCCAGCCCCAGATCATCATGGGCGTGCATTTCAATGTCCATATCGGTGACGGCGCGCAGTTTGCGTATCGCTTCGAAGACGCCGAACGGCTCCATGATGCCGACCGTGTCGGCAAAGCGGATCCGGCAAGCACCGGCCGCTTGCGCAGCTTCGGCCATCAATGCCAAAAAATCGCTGTCGGCGCGGGAAGCATCCTCGGCGCCCACACATACCTGCATACCGGCATCAACCGCAGTTTTCACACAGCGTTCGATGGTGGCCAGCACCCAGGCCCGGCTTTGTTTGAGTTTGTGTTGAATGTGTTGGTCGGAAGCGGAAATGGACAGATCGATACTGGTCACGCCCAAACCCAAACAATGCTGCAAATCGTCATCGCGCATTCTGGACCACACCAATAAATTGCTGGGCAGTTTTAACGCGGCGATGGCTTTGATTTCGTCCCGTTCCTGTGCGCCCATGGCCGGAATTCCAATCTCCAATTCAGGCACACCCAACGCGGACAACTGTGCGGCAATCGCCAACTTTTCCGCCAGTGAGAACACCACGCCAGCCGACTGCTCGCCATCGCGGAGCGTGGTGTCGTCGATGATGATGTTGGAGTTGCTTTTCATGGTTAAACCTTGAGTCGCAAAGTTAAAGATTAGAAAACCGGAGCGTGAATAACGCCTTCGATAGGATTAATGCAAAAGACTTGCCAACTGAAAAAGCTTGAAGAATTATGGCTTGAGCGAAGGTATTGGCAGGATGTCGACAAGACAAGCTCGGAGGAGCAAGACGAATTGTCGGAAACACGACAATTTATCATCGTGACTGCAAACGAGGCTGTGAACGTATAAAAATTCGGCACCACCGGCAAACTGTTGGCAGTTGCCGAGAACGTCCCGCCTGAGTTAGGCTGATAGAGTCTCAATTCGGTTGCGTTGATTGAGACCGCTCCCGATGCCTCGATCCGCACTATTCCGCCGGCATCCGGCTCTTGCCGCCGCATGGCGACGATATGCGCTTCGGCAATACTGTTGTTTATTTATGAACGCTTTCATTTCAACGATTGACAGATCACTACTGGAGACAAACATGACAAAAAAGCCCTATTCAATTGCACTATTTTTCGCGTCGCTCCTGGCAAGCAGCCAAGTTGGTGCGACACCTTTTTCAAATTTATTCGTATTCGGAGACAGCCTCTCCGATAGCGGAGCCAGCGCCTCCTCGGTACTGAGCGCCTATAACCTGGGCGGAAAATGCGATTCTGACCACCCCTGCCCGCCTTATTACCAGGGCCGCATCAGCAACGGTCCGACAGCCGCGGAATATATAGCCAACTCAGCGCTTTCGGGTGGAGGTAATGCTGGCAATTTTTTTAATTTCGCGGTAGCCGGTTCAACGACGGGGATAGGCAATGAGGGCGATGGCGGCAGCCAAACCAGCCAAGGCTCATTACTTGCCCCAGGCATGGCACAACAATTCGGTTTGTTTTCAGCGCAATTCACTGCGGCGGTAACTCCGGATTCGCTATTTTTTGTCTGGGGTGGGGCCAACGACTTTTTGACGGGTAACTCCGCGACAGCAGCAGCGGCAAATATTGCCAACTATGTCGGCGCGCTAATCGGCTATGGCGCACAACATATCGTGGTGCCGAATTTGCCGGACTTGAGCATCACCCCGTTCGCGCAATCTCTGCCGTCAAACGTGTTAATGGCAGCACAGAATTATTCATTGACATTCAACCAGGAACTAACCAACCGACTCGACGCACTGTCCTTGTTGTCGCCCAATACTCAAATTGTGGAATTCGATGCGTATAATTTTTTTACCGCTGTGATCCAAAATCCAACCGCTTACGGCTTTACCAACAGCACGGAAGCTTGTGTCAGCTTGCCTGACGTTTGTTCCGATCCGGCCAGCCGGGTATTTTGGGACGATTTCCATCCAACTACGCAAGTGCATGCACTTTTTGCCGGCGCAGTAGTCAGCCAAGTGCCGCTGCCTGGATCCATCGTATTCTTGGTTAGTGGACTGATGGGATTACTTTTCGCCAAACGCCGTCCGGCTTAAGTCATTGCTCGGTGAAAGCGGCGAGTGCCTCGGCTGTTTTCACCTGCTTTGCCGCTGTTGGATTCGGGCCGGTGTCACCCAGCTGCCTGAACGGTGTTCGACTTGGTTGACAGCGAAGCGCGCTACGTGCGCTTAAAATCAACTCTTATTACGAAGCCTATCTGGTTTCGGAAATTGGCGAGATTGCCTTTGATGTTGCCGCACCCGCGGCCGTACCGATTCCAACTGGCATTTGGTTGTTTGTTTCCGGGTTTGCCGGCTGGGTCGTTAGCCTTAAAAAGGCTGGCCAGGGCCTTACCCGAAAAACCAGAAGGGTTTGAGCGAACTTCTCCTGCAAAATGCAGAAAAGGCGGTTGCTCAACCGCCTTTTTTGGGTCCTGAGATAAGCCGACAATCATTGAGCATCAATGCAATTAGCAACTCCGAAACATCGCAATCTGCTAAAGCCTCGGGGCGAACTAGGACTGGGCTAACGATTTAAGCCAAGGTGTTGGCTTAAATCGTTCAACTTTCGGCTTCACAAACCGATTTGAATTCTGCTATCCCGGCTGCCAACCTTGAACGCAGAAAATTCAGTTGTCTTTGCAATTCATCCTCGGCGTCACCAACATTCTTGAAAACCTGGACGACTTTTTGATCATTCAACAACGTCGAATAGTGGACATCAACAAACTCAAGCACTTCCGCGTTGAATTCGGTGATGGAACTCAATGCGGCTTCCATCTTGGACAATACCGCGTGTAAATCAGCAAGCGTCTCAGCCATAACAATCCTCAGTCAAAATTATTGGTTACAACACCGGCTTCAGCCGCGTTGATTCAAAACTCAAAACCAAACTGGCCGGATCGCGCCTGGCATGACTTATCACCAAAGCAAACCCGACCAATTGATGCGCTCAATCAAGCATAAGTCGGCTGGAAGGCCTGTTCCGGATCAGCAACCGGTTCGTTGTTGATGCTGTCCCAATAAGGCGACAGTTTCCGTAAAGTAGCGACAATGCTTGGCATCACTTTCAGCACTTCGTCGACTTCGCTCATAGTGTTATAGCGCGAGAATGAAAAGCGGATAGTACCGTGCGCGGCGGTGTAAGGAATGTCCATCGCCCGCATCACGTGCGAAGGCTCCAGAGAACCCGAGGTACACGCCGAACCGCTGGAAGCCGCGATTCCCGCTTTGTTCAACAGCATCAAAATCGCTTCGCCCTCGATATACTCGAACGCAATGTCGGTGGTATTGGGCAAGCGGTTGTTCAAATCGCCGGTGATAAAGCAGTGCGGCACGGCCGCAATGATGCCTTGCTCCAGGCGGTCGCGCATGGCTTTGACCTGCACGTTTTCATATTCCATGTGCTCCAGCGCCAGTTCGCAGGCTTTACCCAAGCCGACAATCGACGCGGTATTTTCAGTACCGGCCCGACGACCGCGCTCTTGATGACCGCCGCGTAATAACGGACGAAAACGGGTACCGCGGCGCAGATACAACACACCTATACCTTTGGGTGCATGCAATTTGTGGCCGGAAATCGACAACATATCGATCTTGGTGTCTTGCAGCATCATCGGAATCTTGCCAACCGCCTGCACCGCATCGGTATGGAACATCACGCCGGCCGCATTGGCCATTTCGGCCATTTCCACCACCGGAAAGATGGTGCCGGTTTCGTTGTTCGCCCACATCACCGACACGATAGCCACTTCATCGGATAACAGGTTTTTATAGGCTTCCAGATTCAAGCGGCCGCATTTGTCCACCGGCATGCGGTGTATCGTGTAGCCTTCTTTCTCCAGGTTTTCGCACAAGGCCAAAATTGCCGGATGTTCCACCGAGGTAGTGATGATTTCCTTACGATTGGGCTGGGCCTTGATCGCCGACAAGATTGCCGTCGAATCGGATTCCGTGCCGCAGGATGTGAAAATAATCTCCGAATCGTGCTCGGCACCAATCAACTCTTGTACTTGCGAGCGCGCTTTCTTGATGGCTTTGGCCACGCCGTCGGCGAAGCGATGGATAGACGATGGATTACCAAAGTACTCGGTAAAATACGGGATCATCACATCGACTACCGCGCTGTCCACCTTGGTGGTCGCGTTGTTATCCAGATAAATATCAGGCATGACTGGCCTCCTCAATCGTGACCAGTTTCGGCATTTGCGAGGCCGGCACTACTTTAATGAATTCGCCCATCACTTCCATCAAGCGTTGCTGAATGCCGGCAATGGTCATGGCAGACATTTGGCAACCGTTGCAAGCGCCGGTCATGTTGACGTAAGCGGTTTTATCCACCACTTCCACCAACTCGACATCGCCGCCGTCAGCCATCAGTTGCGGACGGAAGGACATGATCACTTCTTCAATTTTCTTGATCCGTTGCAAGTTAGTCATCGGTCCTTTGGCTGCCACAGGTTCTGGCTTGGCGACTGGTTTAGCATTTGGATCGAAAGCCTCACCGCGTTCTTTCAAGACTTTTTCCAGAATCGCTTCGATGTCTTCATGGCAGGCCGCGCAACCGCCGCCAGCTTTGGTGTAGTTGGTGACGTCTTCAACAGTACGCAGTTTGTTAGCCCAGACCATTTCTTCGATCATCACGGCATCGATGGCAAAGCATTTGCAGACCAGGGCGCCTTCTTCATGGTCGTCTTTCCATTCTTCGCCGCGATAGTTGGCAACAGCGGCTTGCAGCGCTTCGCGCCCCATCACCGAACAGTGCATTTTTTCAGGTGGCAAACCGTCCAGCTCGGCGGCAATGTCCTGGTTGGTGACTTTCAACGCTTCGTCTAAAGTCAGGCCTTTAATGATTTCGGTCAATACCGAAGAAGAAGCGATGGCAGAACCACAACCGAAGGTTTGGAAACCGGCATCTTCGATCACTTCGGTGTCATCGTTGACTTTTAAAGTCAAACGCAAGGCATCGCCACAGCTGATGGAACCCACTTCGCCAATGGCGTTAGCGCCTGCAACTGCGCCGGCATTTTTTGGGTTGAAGAAGTGATCTTTTACTTTATCTGAATAATCCCACATAGCTATTTCCTCGAATTCTTAAGAACAGGTTTTTGGTGTACCGCCGGCGTCTCCGGTGGTAAACGATGATCCGCAGGCACAGCTTTTAACCGCGTTGGGATTGGTAAATTTGAAGCCAGAACCTTCCAGGCTATCGACAAAATCGATGGACATGCCGTCCAGGCTGGGCAGGCTCATCGGGTCCACAAACACTTTGACGGCGCCACAATCGATGACAGTGTCATCTTGATTTTCTTTTGCTTCCAACTTCATGCCGTAAGACAAACCAGAACAACCGCCATCGGTCACTTCGATGCGCAGCCCACCGGTCGGCTTGTCGGAACTGCTGATAAAACGGCCCACGGCTTGAATGGCGCTTTCGGTTAATGTAATCATCTTTAAGTCTCCTGAACGGGTTTGGCATTGATTTTGTAAACAGATAAAGCAACCAGCATGCCATACGCGAAAATTTCGGCTAAGCCGCTGAAATTGCTCACTCGCCGGCAGATGGCCAACCTTAATCGGCACGCCGTTTCACAACAAACCGAGAGTGTTTGTCGGCTTTACTACAAAACTCTCACAGGAGCACAGCATGAACGTAGAAGATTTAGATTTGGGCGATGTGGTGTACGCCGCGCATACGATTGTTGACGATGGCAGCATGCCTGATAGCGAAGAAGGCGAAGTGCTGGCGTTGGAAGGCGCCCGGGGCGTTATCGTGATGAAAGGACATGTCGAGGAAGATCCTGGACTCACGGTTTTTTTAGTTCGCTTCGAAGACCAAGATCTAAATCTGGGCCGACCGATTGGCTGCTGGACCGAGGACTTGGTCGTTCCGGAAAAAGAGTTAGTTACCCATTAACCCGATTCCGCCCAGCATTAGACAGGTGGTTTAGCCGCCGAGCGTCTCGTCCCGTCGAAGTATTGGCGATTGCCCTGGGCCAAGTGGCGACTGGCTTTGTAACATTCCTACGCTCTCGCGTGGGAATGCCGTGCCCGGCCCACCAATGTCCCGCCGCGCAGCCTTCCAACAAGCGTCAGGAATCGCCGCAATCAAAGGTTTGCATGCGCCGAGGCATGGCGTGTGCTTGAATGAATATACACCCAGCTTAATTAAGGCCAACCCATGCCAACTCCTTCCGAGTCCGTCATCCAATACCACAACCGCACCAAACATCAATTAAATGCCTACGCCAAAGGCCCGGAATCGTTGGATTGGGACGACCAACCCAATCCGTTTCGGCGTTTTAGCGGCTGCGAAGCGGTGAAACTGCCGCCGCCTGGCGCCGAACTGAGTTGTTTGTTCGCTGATTTGGACAAACCGGAACGGATAGAGCGGCTGCCTTTAAACCTGACCAATTTGGGTCTGTTATTGGAATTGTCTTTCGGTTTGTCGGCCTGGAAGCAATTCGGTCCGGACCGCTGGGCCTTGCGCTGTAATCCGTCCAGCGGCAACTTGCATCCGACCGAGGCTTATTTGCTTTGCACTGACCGGGACTTATTACAACCAGGCGCGTATCACTACGTTAGTCACGATCATCATCTGGAACGCCGCAGCCGGTTTACTGCAGATACAGCGACTAAGGAAGTTTATATAGGTCTGTCATCCGTCCACTGGCGAGAAGCCTGGAAATACGGCGAACGGGCCTTTCGCTATTGCCAACATGATATAGGCCACGCTTTGGCAGCGTTAAGTTACGCCGCCGCTTGCTTGGGTTGGTCGATAGAGTTGCTCGGCGAGACTGCCGATGCTGACATCGCCGCTTGGTTGGGGCTGGATCGCAGCGACGATTTTGTCGCTACGGAACATGAGGCGCCGGATTTATTCTGCCGGCTGCACACTAGCAAAATTGCCGTCGGCGCGTTCTCCACCGCATATTTGCCGGAGCTTGCCAAAAGCGCAGAATGGTTCGGAAAAGCCGAGCGCTTAAGCGGCCGGCATTTTTATCGCTGGCCGATTATCGATGAAGTCGCCGCCCAGGCCATAAAGCCCGCCACCACTGCGGAACGGGTAACGCTGCCGAGCCTGGGTCTGCCGCCGCCCAGTCACAATCTCCCTGCCAGCCGTCTGATTCGCCAACGCCGCAGTGCGCAGCATTTCAACGGCAAATCGCCGGATCTACCGCTGGCCGACTTTCATCGCATGCTGGCTGCGCTACTGCCAAATTCAAAACCACCCTTTACGGCCTGGAACTGGCCGGCGCAAATCAATATCGTCTTATTCGTGCATCGGGTAGCGGGTCTGGAGCCGGGCCTGTATTTACTACCGCGTACCACGGATGCGGCGACGGAATTAAAACAGGCTTGTTCCGCCGACTTTGAATGGCAATCAGTCGAAGCGCCGTTCGAATTTTATCGACTGACGGCCGGCAACATCAGGCAAGCTGCGAAAACCCTGTCCTGCCACCAACCCATCGCCAGCGACAGCGCATTTAACTTAGGCATGTTGGCGCGCTTTTCAGAGAATGTGGAAGCCGAAGCTTGGCGCTATCGCCGGCTATTTTGGGAAAGCGGCTTGCTGGGACAGATTTTGTACCTGGAAGCGGAAGCCGCGGGCGTGCGCGGCACCGGCATCGGCTGCTTCTTTGATGATGCAGTGCATGGCGTGTTGGGTTTAAAGGATAACGACTGGCAAAGTCTGTATCACTTTACTATCGGCGAACCGCTGGATGACAGTCGTTTGCAAACGTTTCCGGCCTACGCGCATTTGAGCCAATAGGTCGCGAACGCCCGATTAGCTTGGGTTTGGCGAGCGGGCGAGCCGCGTTGAAATATTTACGAAACAATCCCGCCAACAATGTTTAAAATCATGACTTTATCCCTGCCAACATATGAAGGCCCGCCATGAGTTTTAAATCCAACGTGATCCGCTTTATCATCAAATTAACGCCCAACGCCCTGATCATTTGGGGCGCGAACATCATCATGAAAGGTATCGCGGAGTTAACCCAATTTAATTTCGATCTCGATGCCCGTAAGGTTTATGTGCAGACCCGGCTTTACGGCGAGGAGCACACCATAGAAGTCACGCTGGAAGACTTTGCGGTATTCAACGACGGCGAGTCCTATCGTTTTATTATTCACCGCGCCAATTCCGACCGGCTTTGGCTGAACAACATCCTGGCCAAATTCACCGGCAAAGCCTGGAAAATTCCAACCCTGCCGCTATTTGCCGCGCAACTAGAACTGGTTGCCGAAGTATTTAGCGCCAAGCCGGTGGTATTGGAACAAATTGATTGATCCGGGCCGCGCCAAGCGCTTATTTGCCGATACAAAAGCTGGAAAAAATTTCGCCTAAGAGATCATCCGAGGTAAATTCGCCGGTGATGGCGGATAAGCTGGTTTGCGCCTGGCGCAGTTCTTCGGCAACCAGTTCGTGGGCTTGATGCTGCAATTGCTCGGCGGCGCGGTCGACGGCCTGCGCCGCCAGTTGCAGGGCTTGGATGTGGCGCGTTCTAGCGACAAACACGTTATCCGCGCTTTCGGTAAAGCCCATGCTTTGCTTCAGGTGTTGGCGCAGTAAATCCAGTCCCAATCGGTGTTTGATGGACAGATGAATTTCCGCGCCGTGCGGTGTTTCCAAGGCCTGGGGCTGGCCGCCGACCAAATCGATTTTATTGAACACTTTGGTGACCGCTATATTGGCCGGCAGACTGGCGTCCAGGCTGGCGCCATCCGGGTCGGTGCTGTCTATCAAGAGTAAAATTCGGTCGGCCTTGGCAATTTCCTGGCGGGCGCGGCGGATGCCTTCCTGCTCGACCGGGTTGTCGCTGTCGTGCAAGCCTGCGGTATCGATGATATGCAAAGGCATGCCATCCAGTTGAATACGTTCGCGCAGCACGTCACGCGTGGTGCCGGCAATATCGGTCACGATGGCCGCATCATGACCGGCCAGGGCGTTCAATAAACTGGATTTGCCGGCATTGGGTTTGCCGGCCAGCACCACGGTCATGCCGTCATGTAACAGCCTGCCCTGCTGAGCGGTTTTACAGATTTCGGCAAGTTTACTTTGCAAGCGCGCTATGCGCCCGGCTACCACGCCATCACCAAGAAAGTCGATTTCTTCATCGACAAAATCAATGGCCGCTTCGATAAACACCCGCAGTTCGATCAGTTCATCTATCAATTCGTTAATCTGTTCGGAAAACACGCCTTGCATAGATTGCTGCGCAGAGCGCACGGCTTGCTCGGTGCCGCTGCTGATCAGGTCGGCTATGGCTTCGGCTTGAGCCAAATCGATTTTGTTATTCAGAAAAGCCCGCTGACTGAATTCGCCGGGATTCGCCAGTCGCGCGCCCAGGGCCAATACTCGCCGCAGCAGCATATCCAACACCACGCTGCCGCCGTGGCCTTGCAGTTCTACAACCTGTTCACCGGTAAACGAAGCCGGCGCGGCAAAATACAACAGCAATCCGCTGTCGATCACCCGGCCATCGGCATCGAGGAAATTGGCATATTGTGCGTAGCGAGGTTTGGGAAGATTTTTGCCGGTGAGGCTTTGCACGATTCCGGGCGCGGACGGCCCGGAGATGCGAATGACGCCGACGCCGCCGTTACCGGGCGGCGTGGCAATGGCGGCTATGGTGTCGCCGTCACGCATGCGTTTTAGTGGGCGTGATTGTCTTCGGCCAGCACGTGTTTGGTGATGTACCACTGTTGAATGATCGACAAGCTGTTGTTGCAGATCCAGTACAGTACCAAACCGGATGGGAAGAACAGGAAGAACACGGTGAAAACGATAGGGAACATTTTCATCACCTGGGCTTGCAGCGGATCGATAGGTGCCGGATTCAAGCTTTGCTGAATCTTCATGGTGATGCCGTACAGGATCGGCAACAGATAGAATGGGTCTTGCGCGGACAAGTCATGTATCCACAAGGCAAACTCGGCCTGACGCAATTCCACCGTTTCGATCAATACCCAATACAGGGAAATGAACACCGGAATCTGCACCATGATCGGCAAACAGCCGCCGAGCGGATTCACTTTTTCCTTTTTGTACATCGCCATCATTTCGGTGTTGAACTTCTGGCGGTCGTCGGGATAACGCTCTTGCAGCTCTTTCAAGCGCGGCTGGATTTTGCGCATTTTTGCCATGGACTGGAAGCTGGCTTTCGACAGCTTAAAGAACAGCAATTTGATACACAGAGTCACACCCAAAATTGCCACACCCCAGTTTTCCACGTAACCGTAGATTTGGTTCAGCAGCCAGTAGATAGGCTTGGCTACCACGGTCAACCAACTGTAATCGACTGTCAATTCCAGACCTGGGGCAATGGCTTCCATGACCGGCTGAATTTTGGGACCAACAAACAATTGCGATTTAAGCACCGCTTCGCCATTGGCGGGCACGCTGACATCCGGCGAATAGGAACCGATGACATAACGGGCATCGTTCAGGGCTTTGGTGTAAAAATGGTTTTCCTGATCCGCAGGCGGAATCCAGGCAGCGGCGAAGTAATGCTGGATAAACGCACTCCAACCGCCTTGGCTAACGACGTTTAAGGTGTCGTCTGCCATGTCTTCGTATTTAACTTTTTTGTACTTGTCTTTCTCGGTGTAAACCACGCCACCGGAGTAAGTTCTGATGAAGTTGTTATTGCTTTTATCGCTGTGCTCGACCCGCAACAGTTGGTCGTACTGTTTGCCGACCCAAGGGTTGGCGGTTTGGTTGGCGACTTTTTGCTCGACTTGCACCAAATAGCTGCCGCGTTTGAACGTAAAGGTTTTGGTGACTTTCAAACCTTGTTGATTAGTCCACGTTAGCGGGATGCTGATTTGCTCTTGACCGTCTGCCAACTCATAGGACGTTTGCTCGGCAGTGAACACCGCGTGATGATCGGGAGCAGCAGCGGAATTCTGACTGGCGACTAGACCGGTTTGCGCCAAAAACATTTTTTCCGGACTGCTATCGAACAGCCGAATCGGCGATAAATCTTTCGCCGGCGCTTGCATACCTATCAAGGCATAAGCCGCGCTGACTGCGGAATTTTCTTTCTCGTGCGGATATTGCAACAAATCCAGGTTGCGTAAGGTACCGCCTTCGGTATCGATTTCCAGTGCAAACACATCGGTTTTGACTTTGACGACTTTGTCGGCGGCAACTTGCGCAGCAGCAGCCTGACCGGCAGTTTGTTGTGTACCTGGCTGGGCGGGATCCGCATTAGCCACAGTCCCGGCATCGCCGGCTACAATGGGCTTGTCGGAGATGATGGCCTGCGGCTTGGGACCGTAATCAATCTGCCATGACTCCCACAACATGTAGGAGATCATCAACATCGCCATGACAAGTACAAATCTTATGTTATCCATTGTTATTTACTCAATTTTTCCGGAACAGGATCGATGCCACCCTCGTGGAACGGATGGCATTTCAATAATCGTCGAAGCGTGAGGTAAGAGCCTTTGAAAGCACCATGAATCTGGATTGCCTCTAAGCCATAACTTGAACAGCTGGGATAAAAACGACATCTGGGTCCCAGCAAAGGACTTATGAAGTATTTGTAAACCTTGATCAGGGTTATGAGCAGGAATCGCATCGATCTACCAGTTTATGCCAATGCCTTTCCAATGACTTCCTCAATATGGGCGAGGCTGCATTTGCTGCATCGCCTCGTGCCAAAACAACAATATCAATGCTGACGATATGTTGACGCTGTAATCTAAAACTTTCCCTGACAGCCCTTTTTATGCGGTTCCGTGCGACTGCTTTTTTTATAGTTTTTTTTGCGATGGCCAAACCCAGCCGCGGATGCTGCAGGATATTGCTCGTCGCCAATACCGTAAAATATTTATCTGTGGACTTTACGGGATTGGTAAATACTTTTTTATACTCAGCGGGCGTCCCTAGCCGATACTGATCGGGAAAGCCGAAATCTTCCGCCGACAATTAAACCGTCAGCGAAGCGCGGCCTTTGGCTCTGCGCGCATTGATCACTTTGCGACCACCTACGGTAGCCATTCTGGCACGAAAGCCGTGAGTTCTTGCGCGTTTAATTTTGCTGGGTTGATAAGTTCTTTTCATGTGCTACTGCCTATGGTGATAAAAACGGATAAAAAAGGCTGCGAATCATACGTGACAGGCTTGCCAGTGTCAATTTGACTTGTAAATTTCCAAAACAGTGCAAAATGAACTACTCTCTGGAACACTACCGATGCATTCAGCATTATTGAAGGAGACTTGTTATGCATAAATTACCGTTTAAATCGATTTTAGCAACCAGCTTGTTAGTCGCAGGTTGCGCCACCACCACCGGCTGGACTCCCACCGTGGACACCTATAACGATCCCAATGCGTTCCGTTTGAATCAAGACATGCAGGAATGCGAACAGTTGGCTTCGCAGTCGGCCAGCACGGTTAAGGACACTGCGACCGGTGCAGCCGTCGGCGGCTTGATAGGCGCGGCGGGCGGCGCGGCAATTGGCGCGGTAGTCGGCAACCCTGGCACCGGCGCTGCCATTGGCGCCGCGGCCGGCGGTATTGGCGGCGGCGCTCAACAAGGCATACATTCCAACGACAGCTATAAAAATGCCTACCGCAACTGCCTCAGACAGCGCGGTCACAACGTCGTCAATTAATCCGCATTAACCCGTCGCTATTTTGGAGGCATTGGTTCCGTTTATCGGTGTTGCGATCATCATTGTACTGGTATTTGATTACACCAATGGTTTTCATGATGCCTCCAATATCATTGCCAGCGTCATCGCCTCCCGCGCGATGACGCCGGCTCAGGCGGTTATGCTGGTTGCAATCTTCGAATTCCTGGGGCCGCTACTCGGCGGAACTGCCGTCGCCAATACAGTAGGCACCTTGCTCGACCTTTCCTTTATCCCCAAAGCCGATGCGCTGTTAATCGTGGTGTCAGGCCTTTTTGCCGCGGTGTTCTGGAATTTGTTTACCTGGTGGCGCGGCCTCCCATCCTCCTCCTCGCACGCACTGGTAGGCGGCTTGATCGGCGCCACG
Source organism: Methylomonas sp. 2F7 (assembly GCF_057126975.1). Classification (NCBI taxonomy): domain Bacteria; kingdom Pseudomonadati; phylum Pseudomonadota; class Gammaproteobacteria; order Methylococcales; family Methylococcaceae; genus Methylomonas; species Methylomonas sp. 2F7. Next base: position 375,807 of record NZ_CP195203.1, on the reverse strand, counting down.
CTAATCGGCATAGGCAGCGAACCCATCGCCTGGGGATTCAACGAATTAAGCGACGGCCGAATACATGGCTTCAGCAAAATTCTACTGGCTTTACTGCTCTCGCCCGTCTTGGGCTTTCTGGTGGGCTTTGTAATTCAGCGGATGACGATGTTCTTATTGCGGTCCGCATCGCCAAGCATTAATCGGCAGCTTCGTAACGTCCAGTGGCTAACCGCCGCCGCACTAGCTTTTGCTCACGGCGCCAACGACGCGCAAAAAAGCATGGGCGTGTTGACCTTGATTTTGTTACTTAGCGGGGAAATCGACAGCTTTAAAGTGCCAGGCTGGGTGATGTTGTTTTGCGCTTGCGCCATGACCGCCGGCGTGCTGACCGGCGGCTGGCGCATCGTGCGGACCTTAGGTTTTGCCATCTATAAAATCCGCCCGATCCACGCCCTAAATGCCCAACTGAGCGCATGCCTGACCATTTTCGGCAGCTCGCTGATGGGCGCACCGGTTTCGACGACACACGTGGTGGCGTCTTCGATTATGGGCATAGGCGCTTCTGATCGACCAAGAGCGGTGCGCTGGGGAAAAGCCTTGGAAATTTTGCGAACCTGGCTGATCACCATCCCCGGCTCGGCAATGATCGCCTGCATCAGTTTTCTGATATTCGATTACCTTCTTAAATAGCCACTGCAATCTTCATGTCATCTCCCAAGCTTTCACTGGCCTCACGGCTGTTCCAGAGAATATTCCCCAAAACCGCAGACTTTTATCTGTTACTGCACCAACAGTGCCAGCAGGTCTGCGTCACCGTCGACAATCTGGTCCGCTTCATGGCCAGTGAATCGGTGGAAGCCGGCAAGATGCTGAAAGAAGACGAACACGAAGCCGACCGGATCCGCATTCACAACCTGCACGAACTAAACAGCTCGTTTGCCACGCCGATAGACCGCGAAGACATTTATCGCGCCATCGCCTCCATGGACAGCATCGTTACCTATTGCAAAAGCACTTATAACGAGATGGAAGCACTGGAACTGAACCCCGACAGCCATTCACAGGCGATGGTCATCGAGCTGCAAGTGGGCATCAAAGCGCTGGAGCGCGGCTTCGCAGTCTTGGGCAAACATCCTTCCGAGGCCGAACAACACGCCTTTGCCGCCCGCCATTCGGAACGCCGTATCGAGAAGATGTACCGCAAGGCCATCGCCGACTTATTCCAAGGCGAAGACTACTTAAACATGTTTAAACAACGCGAGCTTTACCGGCATCTGTCCAATGCCGCCGACAAGGTTCATGCCACCGCGAATGTACTGGAAGACATCATCGTCAAACTGGGCTGAATAGTGCGACAAGCCGTTTAAAATAGCCCCGTGCAGCCCGTTATTTTCAACGGGCGAATGCGTCCGGCATCGCCCCCAAAAGCCCTATCATCCATGCTACAATCTGCCCCGGTTTAAATCCTGTTACTCAAAGAGGTTCACTTCGTGGCAAACATCACCAGCCGAAAATCCGCAATGACTCTTTTTTCATCGCCAGCCTGCATAATGAGCCACTGCGCCAGGCTAGTTGTATACGAAAAAGGCGTGCCAGCGGAAGTTGAGTTTTTCGACCCGAATGACCCGCCCGAAGACCTGCTGGAACTGAACCCCAACGGTAATGCCCCGACTTTCGTGGAACGCGACTTGGTGCTGTACGACGCCCGCATCATCATGGAATATTTGGATGAACGCTTCCCTCACCCCGCCTTGCATCAAATGGACCCGGTCTCCCGCGCCAACGCCCGGATGCTGATCAAACGCATCGATCAGGAGTGGTATCCGCTGCTGGATGACGTTCTCGTCAACGGTGACAAAAAGGCCGCCAAAGCTAAAAAACAGCTCCGGGAAAGTTTGATGGCTGCGGCGCCGGTATTTGAAGCCACACCGTATTTCATGAGCGAGGAGTACTCTCTGATCGATTGTGCGATGGCGCCGTTCTTGTGGCGACTACCGAGCATCGGCATTGATATTGCCGGCCTAGGCAAAGGCATCACTGCCTACGCCAACCGACTTTTCTCCAGACGGGCTTTTCAAGAAAGCCTGAGCCGCGAAGAAAAAGACATGATGCAAGCCCCAAGCAAATGACCCCACTAAAACCCTATCTGATTCGCGCCATCTATGAATGGATCGTCGACAACAGCCTGACCCCCCATCTGTTAGTCAATGCCGACTACCCCGGCGTAACGCTGCCGGGCGACTTCGTGGAAGACGGCCGAATCGTGCTGAACATGCGCCCGGAAGCCATTCAAGGCTTGGTGCTGGGCAATGAAGAAATCCAATTCAACGCCCGTTTTTCCGGCAAACCCATGCGTATTATCGCGCCGTGCAAAGCGGTTTTGGCCATCTATGCCAAGGAAAACGGCAAGGGTATGATTTTCGACCCGGAAGAAAATGAGGACGAAACCCCACCGACACCGACAGAACCCAAACCTCCGCAAAAACCGCAATTGAGAGTGGTTAAATAGCAAACGTATGCCGAAAGGAATGCCTCGGTACCGAGGCATTCTTCAGCCAGCCTAAGTAAACCTGTAAAAAAGCCTCCTCCAGTTACCGACAATTGGCACCGAAACCCAGCCAAACACCTGTACACCTTAAAGACACCGACTAAACTGTGCGATAGAATGCCGAGTCATTTCAATCCGGGGGATAAACGATGTCGCACGATACTGCCAAGGTCTATAGCGAGACCGAAATCGCCGAGCGTTTAACACAGGAACTGCCGCACTGGTATTACGAAAACGGCTGGATCCGCCGCAAAATAAAGACCAGCGGCTGGAAAGCGACTTTAATGGTTGTCAATACAGTCGGCCACTTGGCCGAAAAAGCCTGGCACCACCCGGATTTAACTGTTTCCTATGCGTTTGTGATCGTCAAACTGGTCACGCATTCGGCAAAAGGCATCACGGATAAAGATTTTCTGCTGGCCAAAAAAATTGAAGAAGTGTTGTTGTGGGATGCAGCGGAAACCTCCGCCGGCATCTTTGAAGGCACACCCGACGATCCACGATTCAAATATATTAAAAAAGATTGAGGACTTTTCTATGACTGAAATTACCGAGGTACCCAGCCCTTTTTGCGGCATTGGTACCGACGACCTGAGCATACGGGTGGACGGCACAACCTTGAAAGTGACCGCAAACGGTTGCTCAGTCAATACACCGGCATTCGAGCAGGCCATAGCGGACACCTCGCCGCGCATTGCCGGGCAGGCAGCGAGCTTGGAAGCGGCGGCCAGCAAAGCTGCGGAATTACTACGAGACACTAATCAACCTGTGATTGGCGGCTGCGCGACCGACGTTAACGGCATGCGCGCCCTGCTGGCTTTAGCCGACAAGAGCGGCGCGGTGGTCGATAACCTCAATTTTAGTAACGCCCGCCGCAATTTGCTGGCTTTGCAGGACTCCGGCTGGATGAATACCACGTTAGCCGAACTGAAAAACCGTTGCGATTTATTGCTGGTGGTCGGCACCGATCTGGAGGCCTTTGCCCCGCGTTTTTTCGAGAAATATCTGTGGAACGAAGAATCGATGTTCCTCGACAGCACTGCCAACCGCGAAATTATTTATCTGGGTAAAGCACCGTCTGGAAACGCCTCAACGTCTCCTACCGGCCAAAAAGCCAGCGTACTAACTTGTGCTGACGCCGACTTGCCGGATGTGACCGCCGCATTGTCAGCCCTGGTTAAAGGCCGCATATTACACGCACAAAGCGTCGCCGGCATTGCCATTAGCGATTTGCAATCCATCGCGGACAAACTGAAAGCCGCCCATTACGGCGTAGTGCTGTGGGGCGCAGCGGCATTGGCATTTGATCAAGCAGAGCTGACCGTACAAACCCTATGTAATATCGTCAAAGACCTTAACCAGTTAGGCACACGCTGCTCCGGTTTCCCATTGGGCGGCAAGGAAGGCGACCAAACCGCTAACCAAGTCTGCGGCTGGACTACCGGTTACCCGGCGCGCGTCAATTTTGCCCGTGGCTATCCCGAGTACGACCCTTATCTGTACGACACCCAAGCGCTGCTAAATAACGGCGAGGCCGATGCCATGGTGTGGGTTCAAACCTTTAACAGCAGCGCACTGCCGCCGAAAACCGACTTACCGACCATCGTCATCGGCCGCTCAGGCATGAAGTTCGAGAATGAGCCGGATGTGTTCATTCCGGTCGGCACGCCCGGCATCGACCATGCCGGACACGCTTATCGCCTGGACAACGTGGTGGCGATCCGCCTGAAAAAATTGCGCGACTCCGGCCTACCCAGCACCGCCGAAGTCCTGACCGCTATCGAACAAGCACTTTAGGATCAAACACATGCTGATAAAACTTACAGGTGGAACCGTTTACGATCCGGCCAGCGGCATCGACGGGCAACAGCAAGACATTTACGTACAGGATGGCCGCATTATCGATGCGCCAAAAGACGACAGACCGGTCGATCAAGAATACGATCTGCGCGGCAAGGTAGTCATGTCCGGCGCCATCGACATGCACACGCATATCGGCGGCGGCAAAGGCAATATCGCCCGCACCCTGCTGCCTGAAGACCATCGCCAGGACCCGGTGCACCGCACACCCATCACCCGCTCCGGCAACGGCCACGCGATGCCCAGCACCTATGTCGCCGGCTATCGTTACGCGGAAATGGGCTATACCGCCTGCTTCGAACCGGCGGTATTGCCGATCAACGCCCGCCAAGCACACATGGAAATGGGCGACACGCCGATAGTCGACAAGGGCGGTTACGTGATGCTGGGCAGCGATGACTTTTTGCTGCGCATGATGACCGCCAACAAAGATCAAAAAGCCATCAATGATTACGTAGCTTGGACACTGAACGCCGCCAAGGGTATCGGCATTAAAGTGGTGAATGCCGGCGGCATCAGCGCGTTTAAATTTAACCAGCGCAAACTGGATTTGGACGAGCAAAACAGCCATTACGCTGTGACGCCAAGACAGATCCTGCAAACCCTAGCCAGAGCCGTGCAAGAGTTGGGCATCACGCATCCGCTACATGTGCATGGTTGCAACCTGGGCGTCCCCGGCAATCTGGAAACAACCCTAAACACTATCGAAGGCATCGACGGCTTGCCGATGCACTTGACGCATATTCAGTTCCATAGCTACGGTAAAGAAGGCGATTTCAAATTCTCCTCCGGCGCCGCGCAAATTGCCGAGGCGATCAACAACAACAAGAACATTACAGCCGATGTCGGCCAGATTTTGTTTGGGCAAACCGTCACAGCCTCCGGCGACAACATGCGCCAACACGCCAACCATCGCTTCGCCAGCCCCAATAAATGGGTATGCATGGACATCGAATGCGATGCCGGCTGCGGCGTGGTGCCGTTTAAATACAAGGACCAAAACTTCGTCAATGCCTTGCAGTGGGCGATTGGTTTGGAAATCTTCCTGTTGGTCGAAGACCCCTGGCGAATCTTCCTGACCACCGACCACCCCAACGGCGCGCCGTTCACCAGCTATCCGCATTTGATCCGCTTGCTGATGGACCGCAGCTTCCGTAACGACATGCTGGCCACCATTCATCCGGAAGCGCAAAAAATGACGACGTTGGCATCCATCGAGCGCGAATACACGCTGAACGAAATCGCCATCATGACCCGTGCCGGCGCGGCCCGCATCATCGGTTTGAAAGACCGCGGCGCCTTGAGTACCGGTAACTTCGCCGACATCACCGTTTACACCGAAAACGCGGACCGTCAGACCATGTTTACCAAACCGGATTACGTGTTCAAAGACGGTGAACTTGTAGTCAAAGACGGCGAAGTCGTGAAAGTCACCTGGGGCACCACCCACATCGTCAAACCGGACTACGATCTATCCATCGAAAAAGACCTCAAACCTTATTTCGACAAATACCTGACCATGAAACTCGGCAACTTTAAAATCAGCGACGATGAAATTAGCGAGGACGGGCGCGGCAGTTTGACGGCACATCCATTAAGAGGTGCAGCATGATCATTAACGGCGTAACCATCGATAAAACCTTCGCCGAAGCCTTCCCGATGAAGGCGACACGCGCCATCATCACCGCGCAAAACGAAAAATGGGCGATGATTTCCGCGCAAGCGATGACTGGCTTTGCCACTTCCGTGATTGCCTGCGGCTGCGAGGCCGGCATTGAGAGAGTATTAAGCCCGGACGAAACACCGGACGGACGGCCCGGCGTCGGCATCATGATTTATGCGATGGGCGGCAAAGGTTTAGCCAAGCAATTGGAAACCCGTGCCGGCCAATGCGTATTGACCTCGCCGACTTCGGCCTTATTTGCCGGCATTGAAGGCGGCAAGCCAATTCCCTTGGGTAAGAACCTGCGCTACTTCGGCGATGGCTTTCAAATTGCCAAGAAAATCGGCGGCAAGCGTTATTGGCGAGTGCCTGTGATGGATGGTGAATTCTTGACTGAAGCCACGACCGGCATGGTCGATGCGGTCGGCGGCGGTAATTTTCTGGTGTTGGCGGAATCGCAACCGCAAGCCCTAGCGGCCTGCGAGGCGGCGATTGAAGAAATGCGCAAAATTCCCAATGTGATTATGCCCTTCCCTGGCGGCGTGGTACGTTCCGGATCGAAAGTCGGATCGAAATACGCCTCGTTAGGCGCATCTACCAACGACGCCTTTTGCCCCACGTTAAAAGGCGTGACCAAAACCGATTTGTCGCCGGAAATCGAATCGGTGATGGAAATCGTCATTGACGGCTTGAGCAAGGAAGACATCGATAAAGCCATGCGCGTCGGTATTCAAGCGGTTTGCGATCTGGGCGCCGCCAATGGCATCAAACGTATCAGTGCCGGCAACTATGGCGGCAAACTGGGCCCGTTCCACTTTCATTTGCAGGAGATCATGGCATGAGCGCGTTAACCTTCACCCTGAAACAGCCCACCGACCAGCGCATCGACATGTCGCCGCTGGTATGTCAAAAGCTGCAAGGTTTGGATGTGGATGCAATTGCCGCTATCGAACTTCAAAACGGCAAGCGGCGGATGCGAGTTGATGAATTGTTTTATATTACCGGCATGAACACCCAGGAAATCATCATCGCCTACAGTAACGGAAAGTTGGACTTTATCGGTAAAGAACTGGACGGCGGCAGCATCAGTGTGCAAGGCGATGCCGGCGCTTATCTGGGCATGCAAATGAAATCGGGCACTATCAACGTTAGCGGCGACGCGGGCTTGTACGCTGCTTGTGAAATGAAAAACGGCTTTCTGCAAATCGAAGGCGATGCCGGAGATTTTCTGGGTGGCGCTTTACCCGGCAACAAACAAGGCATGAAAGGCGGCACGGTGCTGGTGAAAGGCAATGTCGGCCAGCGCGCTGGCGACCACATGCGGCGCGGCCAGATTCTGATCGAAGGCAATGTCGGCGATTATTGCGGCTCGCGCATGCTGGCAGGCACTATCGCAGTAATGGGTGAGACCGGCCGCTATCTGGGCTACGCGATGCGGCGCGGTACCTTGTTGCTGTGGAATAAGCCGCAGTTGTCCGCCACCTTTAACGATTGCGGCTCGCATACCCTGGCCTTCCTGCCTATATTGTTCGCCTCGTTCAAATCCTTCAACTCGCGGTTTGCCGACGGCGGCGCGGCGTTTAACCGCGTGCAGCGTTACGGCGGCGACATGGCGGAAACCGGACGCGGCGAAGTGCTGGTCCGAATCTAACCCATTGCCGCGTAAACCGATTACGGTTTGCGCGGCGCATCTCAAGTGAACCCGATACTCACCACCACAAATCATAACCGCAACGTTGCCGGTCTGAAATATGTGTACCCGGTCATCTCTCGTCGTGCGGGCGGTTTGTCGATTGGGGTAAACTTCAACCCAAATAGTGCCTGCAACTGGCGCTGCATTTATTGCCAAGTACCGGAGTTACAGCGCGGCAACGCACCGGAAATGGATTTTGCATTGCTGGAGCAGGAACTGCGTTTCTTTCTGGAATACGTGCAGCACGGTGATTTTTTCGAGCAATTTAACGTAGAAATCAACCAGCGTGTTATCAAGGATATCGCCATTTCCGGCAACGGCGAGCCGACCAGCCTGATGGATTTCGATAAAGCCGTACATCTGATCGGCGAGATTGCCACCGAATCAGGCGTATTTCCTGCCAGCAAATTCGTCTTGATCAGTAATGGCAGCTTAATACACCAATCAACAGTGCAAGCAGGCTTGGCGGAATTCGGCCGGTATCACGGCGAACTCTGGTTCAAGCTGGACAGTGCGACCGAACAGGGCCGTAAACTGATCAACAACACCGGCCAGAGTCAGCACAAATTATTAGAGCACCTAAAGATTGCCACCAGCCTTTGCCCAACCAAACTACAAACCTGCATGCTGCGTTATCGGCAAGCGTGGTCTGACAGTGAAAAACAAGCCTATTTAGCGCTTTTGCAGGAATTACGAGCTAGCAAGATTAAACTGCAAGAAATTATGCTTTACAGCGTGGCCAGACAATCGTTCCAAGCGGAAGCAAACGAGCTAGAAAGAATGGATATTGAAGAGATGAATGCGTTTGCCGCTGACATCAAAGCGCTGGGCTATGATGTCAGCGTTAGCCATTAGGCCATAACATCGAGAAGAGATCCGAGCATTTTTTCATGAGTCTTGATCATTTTGGCACCAGCTGAGGTTTCCAACTCTGCTTCTTTCAAGCTCAACACCGGCTTAAATAAGTCAGCTGAACCGACATCTTTTGAACCACCGACTTCCTGAGCTTGCACCGGCAAATTCGCAATCGTTTGCGCGGCGGTACTGGCTTTTTGCTGAGCATTACTGATCAGAGTGGTTGCGCTATTCAGTACATTGCTAATCATGGTACACCTCCTGCAAATCGAGTTTGCATCATACCGCTCCGGTTATCGGCTTGCCAAGCGCAGAGCTTTAACTTCTCAACGCCGTTTTGCCTACCCAGTCACACTTACTTAACTATTTGTCTTTCTTAACTATTTTTACGTAGAGATCTTTCAAAAACGGCAGACCTTGGCTCTGGAATTTCGACCAGACATAAACACCGGCTTGCTTCAGTAACTCAGCTAATTTTTTTGCCGCAGCTTCTCCGCCAATCTGCTTAAATTTAGCTTCAACTATCGTACTCCACTGCGGTCTAGGCTGACCATCGGCATCCAGAAACACCCTATCAAACAACCACATTTCCGCGACTGACACCGTCCACATAAACGCAAACGACACCGCCATGCCACCACCTGCCACGATCACCAGCCAAGCGAATATCGGATCCAGCTTCGTCAACCACCACGACAAAATATCCACCAGCAAAAACACATACGGCATGCCGATAGCGATACATTTGTACTTGATGGTACTGGTTTCTGAAAAGCTGAAAATCAAGCCAACAAACATGAAGATAAAGCTGATACCGAACAAGTGAATATGCGAAACCCGTGTCAGAGAGCTAAAGGTGGCACCTTCATCTTCCTTGGTGTACTCCTTCAACACTTTGAAATCACTCAAATTGGGGATGGACGCATCCTTGTTGTGGCACATCACGCATCGATTCTCGATGATTTTATCGACTCCGCGATCAACAAAATCATCCTGATCAGCACCATCGCGCACCCATTGGATGATGGCAAAACGTTCCTGCTCCGAAGCGTTTTCTTTCATTGCCCCGTTTAATTGAGTCTCCAACATAGTGCCGGAGCGGTTGCCGTAATAACTGTAGACAATATCGTCTATCGACAAGCCAAACTTGCCGTCAGCCATACCGTGAGTAAATAGAATTTGGATCAAGGCCATCAGATAGCCGACCGCCACGGTAGTCAAATAGCCGGTAAACAGCACTTTGACAGGGGTATCCATTTGTTTTAAAGAAGAAAATTCGCGTGCCATGGTCAGTTACGCCGAAAAGAGAGGGATGGCTGCATTATAGCTTGGTTATATTACCGTTAACCGAAAATTCCGTATTGTTGCGGGCATAAAAAAGGCCCTTGCAAGCAAGAGCCTTTTTACCCGTAACCGTTAACGCTTATCTGGGCAGGACGTTCGCGGCAGTCAAACCTTTAGGACCGGACTCGATATCGAATTGAACCGATTGGCCTGGCGACAAGGTCTTAAAACCTTCGCCCTTGATAACGGAATGATGTACAAAAACATCTTCCTTGCCTTCGGAAGGCTCAATAAATCCAAACCCTTTGGTATTGTTAAACCACTTTACAGTGCCTGTTGCCATTTCTAAAACTCCTACAAAATAAAACTAATGGTTACGCAGACCGACAATATTGACAACCGGACCTGCTGACTAGCAATGGCCATAATCCCTCAACATCTGTTATCTGAGCGGCGACATTGTACTTTGAAACATTTATCAAGGCTACCAACGATGTCCATCTCAACCCGCCAATCAATAGCAATAATTTCATCCAAAAAATAGTGGAATTATCCGCTAGTCCTCGCTTGAAAAGCGCTACGTAGCGCCCCATCTCTGCGGCAACACAATTTATATCCCAAATGAGGTACGCAGCATGCGAATGGATAAATTAACCAGTAAATTTCAACAAGCGCTCAGCGACGCGCAAAGCATGGCCTTGGGCAAAGATCACCAATTTATAGAGCCCGTGCATGTCATGTTAGCGCTGATCGATCAGGAAGGCGGCAGCATCAAGCCATTGCTGATGCAGGTCGGCATTCAGGTCAACGCGTTGCGTAACGAACTAAGCAAGGAAATCGACCGCCTGGCCAGCGTCTCGGGGTCCGGCGGCGACGTGCAAATTTCCAATGAGCTGTCGCGGATGCTAAATCTGACTGACAAACTGGCGCAGAAACGTAAAGATGCGTTCATTTCCAGCGAACTGTTTTTGCTGGCAGCCCTGGAAGCCAGCAGTTCCCTGCAAAAAATCCTGAAACAGGCCGGCGTCACCGCATCGGCCGTGGAAAAAGCCATAGAAAACATGCGCGGCGGCCAAAACGTCAACGACGCCAATGCCGAAGATCAACGTCAAGCCCTGAAAAAATACACCATCAACCTGACCGAACGCGCTGAGCAAGGCAAACTCGACCCAGTGATCGGTCGTGACGACGAAATCCGCCGCACGATCCAGGTCTTGCAGCGCCGCACCAAGAATAACCCGGTCTTGATTGGCGAACCCGGTGTCGGCAAAACCGCGATTGTGGAAGGCTTGGCACAACGCATCGTCAACGGCGAAGTACCCGAGGGTATCAAGGGCAAGCAATTGCTATCTTTGGATATGGCGGCGCTGATTGCTGGCGCCAAGTTTCGCGGCGAGTTCGAAGAACGCTTGAAAGCCGTATTGAACGACGTTGCCAAACAGGAAGGCCAGATCATCCTGTTCATCGACGAGTTGCATACCATGGTCGGCGCGGGTAAGGCCGAAGGCGCGATGGACGCCGGCAACATGCTGAAGCCAGCTCTGGCCCGCGGCGAACTGCATTGCGTCGGCGCCACCACGCTGGACGAATACCGGCAATACATCGAAAAAGACGCCGCTTTGGAACGGCGCTTTCAAAAAGTACTGGTCGACGAGCCCAGCGTCGAAGACACCATCGCTATCTTGCGCGGCTTAAAAGAACGGTACGAAATTCATCACCGTGTCGAAATCACCGATCCGGCCATTGTCTCAGCAGCTATGCTGTCGCACCGCTACATCTCCGACCGCCAGCTGCCGGACAAAGCCATCGACTTGATTGACGAAGCCGCCAGCCGGATCCGCATGGAAATGGACTCCAAGCCCGAGGCTATGGATAAACTCAGCCGCCGTTTGATACAGCTGAAAATTGAGCGTGAGGCGATGAAAAACGAAACCGACGCGGCCTCGAAAAAACGTCTGGAAATACTGCAAGTGGAAATCGCCGATCTGGAGAAAGAATACTCGGACCTGGACGAAATCTGGAAGGCCGAAAAAGCCGCGCTGCAAGGCACCGCCAGCATAAAAGAAAATCTGGAGCGCGCCCGCCTGGAATTGGAAGCGGCCCGCCGCAGCCAAGATTATGCACGCATGTCGGAACTGCAATACGGCGAAATTCCTAAGCTGGAAAAAGAGCTGGATCTGGCATCGCAGGCGGAAATGCAAGAAACCACCTTGTTGCGCAGCAGGGTGACCGAAGAAGAAATCGCTGAAGTGGTCTCGAAATGGACCGGCATTCCAGTTTCGAAAATGATGGAAGGCGAGCGCGAAAAACTCCTGCGCATGGAAGAAGAACTGGGTAAACGGGTGATCGGCCAAACCGAAGCCTTAAAAGCCGTCAGCAACGCCATCCGCCGTTCGCGGGCCGGCCTGTCCGATCCGAACCGGCCCAACGGCTCGTTCCTGTTTTTAGGTCCGACCGGTGTCGGTAAAACCGAGTTATGCAAGGCTCTAGCTGAGTTCATGTTTGACACCGAAGAAGCCATGGTCCGCATCGATATGTCGGAGTTCATGGAGAAACATTCGGTGGCCCGCTTGATCGGCGCACCGCCCGGTTATGTTGGCTATGAAGAAGGTGGCTATCTAACAGAAGCGGTGCGTAGGAAACCCTACTCGGTGATCCTGCTCGACGAAATCGAGAAAGCCCACAACGATGTGTTTAACGTATTGCTGCAAGTATTGGACGATGGCCGCTTGACTGATGGCCAGGGCCGGACTGTGGACTTTAAAAACACGGTGGTAGTCATGACGTCGAACTTGGGCTCCAGCGTGATCCAGGAACTGGCTGGCGAGAGTAATTACATCGAAATGAAGGATGCGGTAATGGACATCGTCGGCCAGCATTTCCGGCCGGAATTCATCAACCGGGTAGATGAAGCCGTGGTCTTCCATCCGCTAGGCCAAGGCCAAATCCGTGCGATCTGCAAAATTCAGATCGAGCTGCTACACCAACGTTTACAAGAAAAAGACATGGGTATGGAAGTCAGCGAAGCGGCTTTGGATTTACTTGGCGAAGCTGGCTTCGACCCTGTTTATGGGGCGCGGCCGCTGAAACGAGCGATACAACGGCAGCTGGAAAATCCTCTTGCAAATGAAATTCTCTCGGGGCATTTCATTCCTGGGAATGTAATTAAAATCGATGTCGCTAACGACGGACTGACATTTAGCAAATAAATGTAGTTGGTGGAGCCGGACTAGACCAATGTCTAGCCCGGCTCCCGGCGACTATTCCTTCGCCCCGGCCTGAACCAAAATACTCTCAATTTCCTTATGCCCTCGTGTTCGGGCAAACTGCAACGCATTGGCTGTCGGCTTAGCGCCGTTGGCCAATAAAAGCTTGACCATTTCCAACTGCCCTCTACCGGCGGCCAATCCCAGCGCCGCTCCGCCTCCGGCATTCACATCCATGCCGACGTCGAGAAACAGCTTTACGACCAACATGTCCCCAACACCGGCCGATGATGCGAATTGCGGCTCGGTATATTCGATGCCCATTTGTTGCAATTCTTTTCTGGCGGCTACGGCATCCGCGGCAAACCCTACTTCAGTTAGAAACAGGCAGGACACCGCCAGAGTCAAAACGACCAGGGCGCTAGCTCGGCGATTGCTGGGTAAGAGTCTATTGACCATTTTTGCCTCCGTGGAAAATGAACGGGAACACTCAGCGCACGTAGGGCTAAATCAAATTTTAATCACCCGCCCCTCGGCGGCCGATTGCAGCGCGGCAACAATGGCCCGGCAATTGTCGCGAGCGTCGTTGAACGACAATTGCGGATCCTTGCCGTTTAATACGCAATCGCTGAAATGCTCGACTTCCAAACGGAAATGATTGGCGACAGGCAAACGCTCTTCCGACTGCCGCCCGTCTTCCGTCCACCAGGAGATTACCGGCACATCCCCAGGCAACTGCCAAACCACGTGGCATTTGATTCCGCCTTGGGTGCCGATAATTTCATATTCGCAGCGCCGGGCACGTTCGAAGCTGAAATCGAAATGTGCGAATTTTCCGTCGCCAAAATCCAGAATGCCGCTGGTCGTAATATCGGCACCACTTTCAACATATTTGGATAAGGCAGTGACGGTACGTGGTGCTTGTTGAAAGAACATGCGTAACGAATGGATCGCATAGCAGCCAATATCCCACATCGCCCCGCCGCCGCGCGAGACGTCTTCGGCCAATCGATACATCCGCGCCGGACGCATCATGAACGAGTAGCTGGCGCGCACCGAGCGGATTTCGCCGATCAAACCGGACCTGATCAACTCCAACACACGGGCGTGCTGCGGATGGAAGCGATACATAAAACCTTCCATCACGGTCACCCGATAACGGCGCGCGGCGGTTTCGATTGCGTCAATGTCTTCTACCGTCAAAGCCATCGGCTTTTCGCACAGCACATGCTTACGGTGTTCAATGGCTCGCAAGGTCCATTCTGCGTGCTCATGATTGGCCATCGGCAAATAGATAGCCTGCACGTCTTCGTCGTTTAGCAACGCATCCAGATTGTCGTAACTCGGTATTTCCGGATGGCAAGGGGAGTATTGAGCGAGTGTTTGTCCTGCGGCTCCGGGGCGGCGGCTGGCTATGCCTACCAGCTTTGCATTGGACGCTTCGACTATCGCCGGCAACAGGCGCTCGTTGATACGGGCAGCGCCGAGAATGCCCCAACGAAGTTTGGCTTGGTCTTGGTTATTCATGACAGTACCTTAGACTGATGAGCTGAGAGCTATCAGATTAGCAGCTTGTCTGCGCGCCGCAAGCTCTTCATCCCAAAAAGTTATGCGAGAATAGACAGTTTTCGACTAACGGCAAGACTAGAAATCACAGTACTTGGGCAGTGTAGAACTACCGCGCATAAAAAAGGCCCAAGCAACATCTGTTGCATAGGCCTTGTTGATCTATCGACCTGCTGTCGAGATCAAGCCATCGCGCGCAATCTGTCGTTAAGTCTGCTTTTGCTGCGAGCCGCTTTATTTTTGTGGATAAGGCCTTTGTTAACAGCCGAATCGATTACAGGAACAGCGGTTTTAAACGCGGCTTGAGCTTGCTCTTTATCGCCTGCTCTAACAGCGGCGATCACTTTTTTAACGAAAGTGCGTAAGTTGCTGCGCTGTCCGGCATTGCGAATACGGCTTTTCTCAGCCTGACGCGCTCTTTTTCTAGCTTGTGGTGAATTAGCCATAGTCTATCAGTTCTTTTGAGTTAATCTGGAACCGCGTATTATCATTTTGGATGCTATGATTGTCAAATTTTTAGTGTTTCCAAACCCAATCTGAGGCCTGCAGTGAGCAAGCAGCTGTTTAAATCTACCGCAATCGTTAGCAGTATGACCATGATTTCGCGGATCATGGGTTTTGTAAGAGACATGCTATTTGCCAACATTTTCGGCGTTAACGCGGCAACCGATGCGTTTTTCGTGGCCTTCAGAATTCCGAACTTTCTCCGCCGCTTATTCATGGAAGGCGCGTTCGCGCAGGCATTTGTGCCGGCACTGACCGATTATAACGAAAAAGGTAGCCGCGAGGCATTGCAACTGTTTATCGACCGCACTGCCGGCACGTTGGCAGTCTTGTTGATGCTATTCACAGTGGCGGGCGTCATTGCCGCCCCATTGCTAATCCTGCTTTTTGCGCCGGGCTTTCTGTGGGAAGGCGGCCAGTACGAACTGGCGGTGCAAATGCTCCGCATTACCTTCCCGTATTTATTCTTCGTTACTCTAGTTGCATTCGCAGGCGCAATTTTGAATGCACGCGGTAAATTCGCAATTCCGGCTCTAACCCCGGTATTTCTGAATATTTGCATGATAGGCGCTGCGGTATGGATTTCGCCGCTTATGGAGCAACCGATCATGGCGCTGGCGTGGGGCGTATTCGCAGCCGGCGTGGTGCAACTGCTGTTTCAAATCCCCGCTCTAATTCGACTAGGCTTAATGCCGCGACCACGCTGGGGTTACCAAGATCCGGCAGTGAAACGCATGCTAAAACAGATGCTCCCCGCCATTTTTGGTGTATCCGTGGTGCAAGTTAATTTACTATTTGGCACTTTGGTCGCCTCGTTTTTGACCTCCGGCAGCGTTTCCTGGCTGTATTACTCGGATCGGTTGGTGGAGTTTCCGCTCGGTATTTTGGGTGTGGCGCTTGCAACAGTCATTTTACCCAGATTGTCCGAAAATCATGCTACTGAGGATGCCATGGCCTTTTCCAAGGCGTTGGACTGGGGCCTGAAATTGGTATTATTGATAGGCTTGCCGGCCACTTTGGGTTTAACACTGTTGGCCGAACCCTTGCTATCGACGCTGTTTCAATATAACGAATTTGGCAGCGAAGATGTGCGGATGGCGGGTAAAAGCCTGATGGCTTATGCGCTAGGCTTATTGGCATTTATGCTGATCAAGATCCTGGTTCCAGGCTTCACTTCTCGCCAGGACACACAAACGCCGATGCGTTTTGGCATGTATTCCATCGTCGCGAATATCGTGTTGAGCCTATTGCTGGCATTTCCCTTCGCGCATGCCGGCATCGCCCTGGCAACGACTTTGTCGGCATACCTAAACGCGCTACTCCTGTTGCTTAGACTGCTAAAAACCCGAACATACCGTCCCAGCGAACAATGGCTGTCATACATTCTGCGGATTGTGGCAGCCAACGCAGTTATGTCAGGGTTCTTGTATTATTTTGTCGATGCCACGCTTTGGCTGGATTGGAACGCCTCGCAACGAGGATTGCATCTGGGAATGACAATCGGATTGGCAATATTGATTTATAGTTTGACGCTAGTATTGTTGGGCATCCGGCCCCGACATATCGGCTTGCAAAAATCCGTAACGACTTGAGATTCTCTGCGACGCCACCATTGTCATGTAAAATGCTCCGCAAACAGCGGTTTCCGTAACGATTCAACATAATAATCAGTAAGCTATGAAAACAAAAACAATCGGTTTTATTGGTGGCGGCAACATGGCGACCAGTCTAATCAGCGGCTTGATTGCCAGCGGTCATTCACCGCAGCAGATCTGGGTATCGGATACCGCGCCCGCCACGTTGCAGGCTCACGCCGATCAACTTCACGTGAATACTACCGCCAGTAATGAGACAGTCGTTAACGAAGTCGAAGTGGTGGTGCTGGCAGTTAAACCGCAAATACTGCGTGACGTTGCTTTGCAAATCGCCCCCTGTCTGAAGCAAAAAAATGTGCTGGTAGTATCGATTGCCGCCGGCATTTCCCAGCAAAGTCTATCCAAATGGCTAGGCAGCGAAGTCGCTATTGTGCGCTGCATGCCTAATACTCCGGCATTGGTGCAAACCGGCGCAACAGCATTGCACGCCAACGCGAATGTAGACGAGGAACAAAAAGATCTAGCTGAAAACATTCTACGCGCAGTCGGGTTGGCGTTGTGGGTAAACGACGAAAGCCAACTCGACGCCGTAACTGCGGTATCGGGCAGCGGGCCGGCTTATTTTTTTCTGCTGATGGAAGCGATGGAAAAAGCCGCCCTGGAATTGGGCCTGGACGAACGCTCAGCGAGACTGCTGATTCAGCAAACAGCACTGGGCGCCGCCAAAATTGCGCTGGAATCGTCCGAATCGCCCACCCAATTGCGCGTCAGAGTTACCTCACCGGGCGGCACCACTCAACAAGCTATAGAAACGTTTGTGCAAAACGGTTTTGTCGAACTGGTTGCCAAAGCCTTACATGCCGCCAAAGACCGTTCGATTGAAATGTCAAAACAACTGGGAGCCGACTAATGGGCAGTAATTATATGACCGACCCGATAGTGTTCCTGATAGACACATTGTTTTCCTTGTATATTTTGGCGGTGGCATTACGCTTCTTGCTGCAATGGACCCAGGCCGATTTTTACAACCCGGTATCGCAATTTCTGGTGAAAATCACCCACCCGCCATTGCGGATTTTGCGCCGTTTTATTCCTGCCATCGGCCGCATAGATAGCTCTTCCCTAGTGCTGGCGTTGTTGCTGCAAATAGTCGCCAACTTTTCGATACTGGCTATTAAAGGCTTATCGGTCAGTTTTGTGGCATTGACGCTATTGTCGTTTACCGACTTATTGAAAATGCTGATCGATATTTTCGTTTACGCCATTTTTGCCGGCGCCATCCTGAGCTGGTTCGCCCCCGGCAGTTATGGCTCCGCCTCGTCGATTTTGTACAGTTTGACCGATCCGCTGTTGAATGTGTGCCGCAAGGTTTTACCCGACCTGGGCGGCATAGACTTATCGCCGCTGGTGGCGCTGGTATTGTTGCAACTGGCAAAAATGATGATTTTACCGCCCTTGCATCAATTGGTCAGCCTACTGGGCTAAGTCTCAGCTAGCATTACCCATGCGACAAGTCACCAACAAACGCACACCGATAGTCGTTCTAGCCTTGCTGCTTGCAATGGCTGAACCGGCTTATGCCAAAAAAATGTATCGCTGGGTGGATGAAAACGGCAACGTCTATTTCTCCGATCAAGTGCCGCCCGACCAGGTAAAGCACAAACGGGAAACATTAAGCGAGAAAGCCCGCGTGCTCGATGTGCTGGAAAAAGCCAAAACCGCCGAGCAAATTGCCCAGCAAAAGCGGCTGGATGCGCTACGTAAGGAACAGGAAAAGATCATTGCCAGGCAAAATGCCAATGACAAGGTGCTGTTAAGCACGTTTCGTAGCATCGACGATATGAATAAAGCCTTGAGCAATAAAATGGCGTCCTTCGATGCCGGGCAAAAAGTGATTGAAGGCAATATCGAACGCATTCAACAGCAATTGCAGCAGCAACAGCAGCAAGCCGCCAATCTTGAGCGCGGCGGCAGCAAGATCCCACCGAAATTACTGGCGGATATTGCCGCCAGCAAACAACAGATAGAAGCGGGCAAACAAGAACTTTTGCGCCACCAACAGGACAGACAAAACAGCGAAAAAGAATTCAAAGCCGACATAGCCCGCTTTCAATTCCTCACCCAAACCAACAGCAACGACGGAAAACCGGTCAACGGCGACAGCTTAGCAGCCAGTAACGCCAGTAACGAGCTAGGCCTGTTTGTCTGTCAGGACGCCGGGCAATGCGAAAAAGCCTGGAAAATCGCCGGCGAATTTGTCGCGATGCATTCGACCACCGGTCAAGACGTGGAAAGCGAAAAACTGATCATGCGCGCGGCGCCACAGAAAGACGATGATTTAAGCTTGTCGGTATCGCTGCTGGAGCGTAACAACACTTTGCAGATATTTCTGGACATCCGCTGCCGCCAATCCAGCATAGGCAACGAATTATGTTCGGGAGCAAAGGCGCAGAGCATTCGCCAAGCCTTTGCCCCTTTTATTCAATCCAGCTTAGCGGCGCAACAGTAACGTACCGACGCCCTGGTCGGTGAACAACTCCAGCAACACCGCGTGCTCGACTCGCCCGTCTATGATATGCACGCTGGTCACGCCGCCCTTCAACGCATCAGTACCGCAGCGAGTTTTCGGAATCATGCCCCCGGAAATAGTACCGTCGGCAATCAGATTATCTATATCGGTCAGCGTCAGGCCAGTCAACAAATTACCTTGTTTGTCCATAATGCCGGGGATGTTGGTCAACAACATCAGCTTTTCGGCTTTTAACACTTCCGCCACCTTACCGGCCACCAGATCGGCGTTGATGTTGTAGGAGTGCCCGTCCTTACCCACGCCAATCGGCGCGATCACCGGAATGAAGTCGCTGTTACCCAACATTTCCACCACCGCCGGATCGATACTGCTGACTTCGCCGACATGGCCCAGATCGATAATTTCCGGCGCATCCTCCATGGTCGCACCGGCCTTGGTCATATTGATCTTGCGGGCGTGGATGAAATTACCGTCCTTACCGGTGAGACCTACCGCCTTGCCGCCCTGCATATTGATCATATTCACGATCTCTTTATTCACCAGGCCACCCAACACCATTTCCACCACATCCATGGTTTCGCTATCGGTAACGCGCATACCGTCGATAAACTCAGAGGTTTTACCCAAACGTTTTAACAAGTCACCAATTTGCGGACCGCCACCGTGCACCACGATGGGATTAATTCCCACCAGCTTCATCAAGACGATGTCGCGAGCGAAACTGTGTTTCAACGCATCGTCGACCATCGCATTGCCGCCGAATTTAATCACAACGGTTTTGCCCTTGAATTTTTGAATATAAGGCAAGGCTTCGATAAGAACGTGGGCAATCTGGTGCGCGTTTTTTTCTTTCATGATCACTAACAATTAAAAAGGGAGTTTGATGTCGGGTTTGATTTGCAGCAGCAGCTGCCTGAATTGAGTTTGAATACGCTGCATCGCGTCCTGGCTATCCGCCTCGAAACGTACGGTCAATACTGGCGTAGTATTGGAGGCTCTGACCAGCCCCCAGCCGTCGGCAAATTCGACACGCATCCCGTCGATATTGATAATCTTGCCATCTTTGAATTTGGCCTGGCTGAATAGCTGTTCCACAAAGCGAACACCCTCGCCTTCGGCCATCGGCACATGCAGCTCCGGCGTGTTGATACTATCCGGCAGTTCGGCAAATACATCGCTGCTACTACGCATATCGCCAGACAGAATTTCGATTAACCGCGCCGCCGCATACAACGCATCATCAAAACCAAACCAACGGTCGTTGAAGAAAATATGTCCACTCATCTCGCCTGCCAGCGCCGCCGCGGTTTCCTTGAGCTTGGCTTTCATCAGGGAGTGACCGCTTTTCCACATCAACGGCCGCCCGCCGCGCTTAACAATTTGATCGTGCAAATGCCGGGAGCATTTCACATCGTAAATAATTTCCGCTCCGGGCTTATTCGCCAACACATCACGGGCATAGAGCATCATTTGCCGATCCGGCCAAATGATTTTACCACCGGAATCGACCACGCCGATCCGGTCGCCATCGCCATCAAACGCTACGCCGATATCCGCCTCGTAATGCTGCACGGCCTTAATCAAATCAGCCAGATTTTCCGGCTTGCTGGGGTCGGGATGATGATTAGGGAAGTTGCCGTCAATCTCGCAATACAACTCGATAACTTCACAACCCATGGTTCGTAACAGGATGGGGGCCAATTGTCCGGCCGCACCGTTGCCGCAATCGACAGCCACTTTCATCGGTCTGACCAAATGCACATCGTCGGAGATCATGCCGATATATTCGTTACTGAATAGGCTATTCAACTCAATGGAACCAGGAGCTCCGTCGCTAAAGTCGTTGGCTTCGATGCGTTTTTTCAGTTGTTGAATCTTGTCGCCGGATAAGGTTTCGCCGTTCAAAACCAGTTTAAGGCCGTTATAGTCAGCAGGGTTGTGACTACCGGTAATCATTACACCACTGCGGCCTTCGCTGTGTTGGGTGACAAAATACAGCAGTGGCGTCGGCACCAAGCCTATGTTCAACACATCGCAACCTGCCTCGGTAATGCCTTTTGCCAAGGCATCCGCTAACCCCGGACTGGAGAGCCGGCCGTCCCTGCCCATGACGATAGTCTTGATATTCAACTGCCTGGCCTCGCTACCCAAAGCCCGGCCGATATTTCGCACAGTTTCCGAGGTCAATCCCTTGCCGACGATACCGCGAATATCATAAGTGCGGAAAATATCGGCAAATGACTCCCCCGCCGTAGGCACGGCAGCGGGTATCGCTACCGGTGCCGATTTCTCGGCGGGAGCCGCCGCACTAAGCGGGGCCTGATCGGCCATGCTGATCGGCGCCGTGCCCAAGCTCACCGGCACACTCGCATATTGTTCGGCTGTTTTGGGCGAGTCTTCGATAAAATCGATGTCGAAGGACTCGTCGAAAAAGTCATATTCGCCCAATTCGTCCGGTGCTTTACTCGGGCTTTTTTCTTGTTCCAGAATGCGTTTGAACTGGGCCAAGGTAGAAATGATCGGCCGCATTTCATCGAGCTGCACTGGATAGTGACCAACCTGCTTGCCGGTCATCATGTCCTTGGCGGCCTTTAAAATACTGCTTTGATCGTGGTGCAGATAGTCGGCCAATTTACGATAACCGATAAAAAACGCCAGACAACCCAACAAGGCGGGGATCAGGATAATGCAGGAAAATAAAATGATGTCGCCTGCACTGGTGCCGCCACCAATCGAGAGCTCCAACGACCACCGGCTGTTAGTCAACGGCATCACTTGCGGCTCGTCGTCCCTCAACTCCGCCATACCGACACTGGCCAATACGGCCTGTTCTTGCTTGATCTCCACATAGCCATTACTGACGGTAGTCTTGGTAATCAACTGTTGCAACAAATCAGGTTTTAAACTGACCAAAATCACGCCGATTGCCTGCTGATTTTGGCTGACAGCCGCTGTCATCGCCAAATGCCGATGCTCGCCCTCACCTTGCACGAAGGGCTTTTGCTTGGCGGTCAGCGTGGCGCGCACCATTTCCAAGTCGGCAAAGCCCATATTCGGCACTTGGGTAAGATCCGGTTCGCTGACCGTGGCCGGCAGCAAACGCACTCGCATCGCTTGCGGAATCGTGTTCTGCAGCCTGATAGCGACGTTATCCAGCGCCGCTTGATTGTGACTATTGCTGGCAAGTAGCGCCACCACATCCGGCGCCTGCGCCAGACCATCGATAACCCGCTGTAGCGTCTCGATCTGGCTGACGATGCTGACTGTCATACCGCTGGCAATGGCTGTGGTACTGGTTTGTTGGGTTTCTCTAACCTGGGCCGCCGAAAACCAATAGGCGCCGCCGCCGGCCAATAACACCATCAGCGCCGCAATGCCGGCAACTATGCTAAATATGCGTCCCATCTGTCGCGGCTCCGCTTAGTGCCGGCCGCTGTGCCCAAAACCGCCGCTGCCGCGATGGCTTTCGTCGAACTCGGCCACACACTCGAACTCGGCCTGCACCACCGGCACAAACACCATTTGCGCGACACGCTCGCCTATCTCGACGGTAAACGGGCTGTTGCCGCGATTCCAGCAGGAGATAAAAATCTGTCCCTGATAATCCGAGTCGATCAAGCCCACCAAATTACCCAGCACAATGCCATGCTTATGCCCCAGTCCAGAGCGCGGCAGCAATACCGCCGCCAAATGCGGATCGTCGATATGAATGGCCAGGCCGGTGGGTATCAAAGCCGTTTCGCCGGGTTGCAAGGTCAAAGCCTGATCCAGGCAAGCGCGCAAATCCAGTCCCGCAGAGCCATGGGTAGCGTAGGCGGGCAAAGCAATCTCCTGGCCCAGGCGCGGATCAAGAATTTTTAACTGGATTTTTTTCATGCAATTTCTCGGCTATCAGTTTAAGCAGCTGTGCGGCTAAGGTATGTTTATCGGTCATCGGCAGGATTTGTTGACCACCCGGCCAAAATACTTGCAAGGCATTGCGATCACTCTCGAAACCGCCTTCAGCCTGCCCTACCCAATTCGCGGCGATCAGGTCCAGATTTTTGCTTTGCAGCTTGTGTTTGGCGTAATTTTCCAGATCGTCAGTTTCCGCGGCAAATCCCACTACCAAGGGCTTTGGTTGCAAATCAGCCACTGCGGCGATGATATCCGGATTTTTTACCAAGGCTATATTGCTGGTGTCGCCAGCCTTTTTTATCTTGCCGTCAGCCAGCTGTTGCGGACGGTAATCCGCTACCGCCGCAGCGCCAATGTAAATATCCGTCAGCCGGCAATGCTCGATCACCGCATCATACATTTGCAGAGCTGTTTCCACCGGAATAAGTTTGGCTCCGGCCGGCGCTGCTAAGTTCACCGGACCACTGACCAATGTCACGTTGGCGCCGGCTGACAGGGCTGCGCCCGCCAAGGCATACCCCATTTTGCCGGAGCTTCGGTTAGTGATGTAACGCACCGGATCAAGCGGCTCAAGCGTCGGTCCGGCACTAATGACTATATTAAAGCCTGACAGAAAGCCGGGCGGCTCAGGCCCCAGCACTTGCCGACAAATATCGGCCGGCTCCAGCATCCGCCCCAAGCCTTGCTCGCCACAAGCCTGCTCACCAGCCGCAGGGCCAATAAAATGCACGCCGTGGCTTTGCAATCTGGCAATATTTTCTTGCGTTACCAACTTAGCCCACATCGCCTGATTCATCGCCGGCGCAACGAATACCGGGCATTCGGCCGCAAGGTATAAGGTAGATAACAAATCGTCCGCCAAACCATGCGTCATTTTCGCCAACATATCGGCGGTCGCCGGCGCAATCAGCAACAGGTCCGCCCAGCGCGCCAAATGGATGTGACTCATGGCCTGTTCCTGCTCGACATCCAGCAAATCGCTATGCACGGCATGGCCGCTCAAGGCCTGAAACGTCAGCGGCGTGACAAACTGGCGGCCGGCGGCGGTCATCACCACGCGAACTTCATGGCCTTGCTTACGCAACAAGCGCACCAGTTCCGCCGCTTTATATGCCGCGATACCACCGCAAACCCCCAACAAAATTCGCTTGTTAATGTTCATGCCCCAAAAAGATCAGTTCTTGGAATTATGGCAAACTCGACCTTTGATGTATAGGAACAGCTTATTTTGCAATCAGTCCATGCCGCCGAGGCTTAAACCGTGGATTTTACAGTTGCCTCACTTAAAACCGGCCTCCCGTTTTGAACCTTTTAGCCGCCACACGGAATACACCGCGAAATAAGTTGCGCCGTTGAAAGAGGCAAATAGCACGACCTAATAGGATTCGCGCGGCTTATTCAACAAAACCCTGATGACTTATAGAGACAGATTTTAAAAGGCAAAACCATGAAAATTACGCGTATTCCCCTGATCGCCCTTAGTTTGAGCGGAGCGCTTGTGATACCTGCCGCACAAGCTTCCAATATATCCTTAAACAGTAACACCTGGACGGCAAGCGGCGCAGCAGGGCTGATTTACGGGGACAACACGGTCAATAATTCACCGACGGGAAACGCTCAGTTCGGTTACGTGTCGACATCTGGCGGTGTCTATGATGTTTCGCCTTTGGTTCTGAGAGATGAAGGACGCGGCACCAAGAACCAAACCAATGGCTCGAAAATTCAATCGAATGCTTTCAATGCCAATGCAAATGACACTGTGACTTTACAATTCAATTACATTTCAACCGATGGTCGCGGTTACGACGACTATGCCTGGGCACGCTTGGTCAATGCGGATACTAACAATACAGCCGCCTGGTTGTTTACAGCGCGCAGCACCAATTCCGCTAACGGGAATGTCGTACCGGGTAATGTGTTGAACCGTCAGGTAGATAACAACTTACCGGATGAACTCGATGCCGTATTGAATGACGGTAACACCATTGGCTTTGCTGTAGCTGGCACAAATTGGACCCCATTGGGTGGCTCAAGCGGCGTTTGCTGGGATAACGCCAACACCTGTGGCCCGACCGGCTGGATTAAGTCTGCTTACTCGTTCACCGCAACGGGATCGTATTTTCTTGAGTTTGGGGTAATCAATTGGGGCGACGAAGCGTTTGACACTGCACTCGCTTTTGATTTTGGCGGACTACAGCAAGTGAATTTCAGCGGTGTCACAATAGTACCGCCACCAGCGGCTGTACCTCTGCCTGGCGGCTTCCTGCTGATGTCTTTGGGCATGGGCTTAGTAAGCGCAATCTCTCGCATAAATAAATTTGCCGGCGAATCCTAAAAAATCGGCGGCCAGTCATCTTGAATTCGAATTTTATTTGGATTTGGGTTGACCCTCTGTTTGAATTCCGTGACAGACAAATTGGATACTGACTGAGGCGGATTTGAACAACAGATAGAGTCCTATAGCAAGAAATCAGGGGATGAGTTTGTCTGCTCTCTGCCAATCGAAAACAAGGGACCCAACCAGGCCCCGCGCCGGCAGACCAGCCACAATCACATCAAAAACAACAGTTTAAATCGCCGTAAACTCAACCCTGTGATATATTCGCGCCACGCTCACCTGCCCATATGGGCAATATAGCCTCAGCAAAACAGAGGGTATAGTGCGGACAACCTTGAAGCAGTTCCGGTAAAGCTAACACCCTCAGCGGCTCCGGGACTATTTCAAGGTTTGCCAACATCCTGCGGGATGCAATTAAGCGCAATTGCACGGAAACTCGACCATATGGGCGATCAAGCACTTGCAATGTATACGGTAGCTGGAAGCTTGGAGGATTGACGCTTCAATCCTTTTCCGGCCGGGTTTAGAAGAGCCTAGTCTCAGCAATACAGAACGAGAATTTTATGAACTTGAAACGCCAATCGCTACTTGCCCTGTGCTTAGGTTTCGCCGCCCAAATCGGCAACGCCCAGGATGCTGCACCAGTTAATCTGGAACAAATCCGCAAGACCGCTGCCGATTTCGAACACGGCCGCACAGTCAAACAAGATTACCATCAAGCATTTGATATGTACTGCAAGGCCGCACTGCAAGGCGATGCCGAATCAGCTTACAGCATCGGATTTATGTACTTCAACGGCCGCGGCCTAACCCGTAGCATTCCGCTAGCCAGTCATTGGTTTAAATTGGCCGCAGAGCATGGCGACACGCATGCGCAACAAATGCTGATCCGTTTTGGCGATGTCACCCCCAGTGAAGACCCAGCATGCCAACCGCAGGCACCGGAACCCGAAGTTAAACTGGTTGCCGAACCCAATCCTAAGCGCGAACTGGTCGAAGCCTGGGTTAAAGAGATTGCGCCGATTTACAGTATCGATCCACAACTGATCATGGCGGTAATTCAAGCCGAATCGGCTTTCAACCCCAGCGCACTGTCCGGCAAAAATGCCCAAGGCCTGATGCAGCTGATACCGGCAACCGCCGAACGCTTCGGGGTAAAAGACAGTTGGAATCCGATTCAAAATATAAAAGGCGGCACCGCCTATCTGCATTGGCTGCTAAGGCATTTCGAAGGCAAAGTCGATTTAGTACTGGCGGCCTATAATGCCGGCGAAGGTGCGGTAGAGCGCTATCAAGGCATCCCCCCGTATCAAGAGACCCGCAATTATGTGAAGCAAATTCTGGCGGCGTATCAAAAACCGACCCATCCGGTACCGCCGCAGGAACTGCAAAAAAACCTTGTTATTGAACAGAAAACCTAAGTTATAACCAATACTCCTGATCTACCCAAGCTTAGAAACACGGTATTTCGTAATATTGACGAAATACCGTCCGCACTTAGCCCCAACACCTCGCATTATCCAGCTCCTCTTCCATCTTTTCATTCCTCCTAAACTCCTTAAACAACAGGCAGTTACTTAGCAATACTTTCAAGATCACAAGTCCTGGCATAAGAATTGATCTTATTAAGCCAACAAACCTCGGTTAACGAGCTTTCCGGCCACTCAATTCATACAGGTTATTGTCATGAAAGTTGATAATTCGATTTTATTCATCGCGGCGTTGACTGCCATCAATTCAGCAACTGCCCTAATGGAGGTGCTGTGATGAATAGCCGAATCAGACACCAGCCCCAGAAGCAAAGCCTTATTTCATCGGTTGTCGCCCAACGCTGGCTCAGCCAAACTCCAGAATGCGAAAGCAACAGCGAATGCTGTCAGTTAGAGCAATCCCGTGCGGAGATTGCCGGATTGGAGCGCGCCTTGGCGATTAGTCAACAGCAGTTGGCCGATGCCCGCCGACAAATCGAATCGCTTGCCGCGACACGCAAAACCTTGGAAAAGCAACTGCTGGAAAGTGACGAGAACTACAGACAAGCCTTGCATTGCGCACATCACGACGAGTTAACCGGCCTCCCCAATCGAGTTTTACTGCTTGATAGACTGCAACAGGCCATGGCCCAAGCGGATCGTCAGCAACGGCCGGTCGCGCTATTGTTTATCGATCTGGACGAATTCAAAAACATCAACGACGAACTCGGCCACGCGGCCGGCGACCAATTACTCAAAGAAGTGGCGGGACGCTTGTCAGCTTGTCTTCGCTGTGGCGACACCGCTTGCCGTTATGGCGGAGACGAATTTTTGGTGTTGTTGGGCGAAGTCGATGCTGATCGTAGCGTAGCGGCAGTGATAGAAAAAATTCAGTCGCAATTGGCAGAAGCTTGCAGCATTAATGGCAAACCGGTTGCTATCAGCGCCAGCATAGGCGCGGCCATCTATCATCACGACGGCCAAAGTAGCATCGATTTACTAAACCGAGCCGATAGCGCGATGTACCGCGCGAAAAAACTGAAACTCTCGCAAGAAATTGAATAACCTTGGAAAATAGGATTAGCGACGGCTGCTATGCGACGTTTTGTAGCGGCCGACGCTAGCCAGAATTTCCTGCCGCGCATCTTCAATACCGCCCCACCCCTCCACGCAGACCCATTTGCCTTCCTCCAGGTCTTTGTAGTGTTGGAAAAAGTGGGTGATCTTGGCCAACTTGTCCGGTTGCAAATCTTTGTAATCGGTGACGTGATTGTAAAACGGCGTCAAGCGCGGCACGGGTACCGCCAACAGCTTAGGATCAGGGCCGGCTTCGTCTATCATTTTCAACACCCCTACCGGCCGACAATTGATCACGCAACCACTTAGTAAAGGTGCCGGCGTGATGATCATCACGTCCACCGGATCGCCGTCTTCGGACAAAGTTTGCGGGATGTACCCATAATTGCAGGGATATTGCATGGCGGTGCCCATGAAGCGGTCCACTGTTAGAGCGCCGGTATGTTTATCCACCTCGTATTTGACCGGATCGCTGAAGGCGGGAATCTCGACCACCACATTTATTTCAAACGGAATATTGCCACCAGCAGCAACTTGCATGAATGACATCGAATCCTCTTTGAGTACGCTGGAAACGCTGTCATTATAGCCGCCGTTATTAAGCTATCGGGATTAAATCAAGTGTTAGGCAGTCTGCAAAAAATGACCAGCGCGTTGGCCGAGCCAGTGCAATACCGCTTGCCGGTCGGCGCACAAGCAATCGAATTGAACCCGCTGCTGGGCAAACAACTGTCGCTACGCTACACCGGCCAGATTTTTTGCGTCCATTGCGCGAAAAAAACCAATAAAAGCTTCAATCAAGGCTACTGCTACCCCTGTTTCATCAAGCTGGCGCAATGCGATATGTGCATCATGAAACCGGAAACCTGCCACTACGCTGCCGGTACTTGCCGCGAACCCAGTTGGGGCGAGGAGTTTTGCTTTCAACCGCATATTGTTTATCTGGCGAACTCTTCCGGAATTAAGGTCGGCATCACCCGCCAATCGCAAACCCCAACCCGCTGGATCGATCAAGGCGCGGTGCAAGCCTTACCCATTTTTAAGGTCGTTTCCCGCCATCTGTCGGGATTGATCGAAGTCACCTTGGCGCAACATGTCAGCGATAAAACCAGCTGGCAACAAATGTTGAAAAACAACACCGTGCCCTTGGATCTGGCTGTAATCCGCGATCAATTGCTGAAAGAATGCGCGGATCAGTTGCAAGGCATCGCCGCGCAATTTCCCGACAGCCCGCCGCAATTGCTCAGCGATGCCGAATCCCTGACGCTGGACTATCCGGTGCTGCAATACCCCAGCAAGGTAAAATCGTTTAATTTCGACAAAGAACCACTGGTGTCCGGCATCTTGGAAGGCATCAAAGGCCAGTATTTGATCTTCGACAACGGCGTGATCAATATCCGCAAATACTCGGGGTACGAAGTGGAAGTGGGGGTATAACTTTGATAAAGTGGGCTCGTTTTGGGCTTGCAATAATTTGTGGTAATCGGCACCTGAAATGTGTTCCGCCAACATAAGGCCGGATAACCCGATTTGAAGTTTTCGGCTATAGCGTTTTAATCAATACACAACTTTACCTACAGGGAAAAAACATCATGAGGAAGTTATCAATTTTTGTATTTCTTATTTCTTTATTTAGTTTTAGTAGTATTTGTTCAGGAAGCACTTTTTCTTATTCTTTTTTCAAAAACGCCCCATCGATCTACGCGACAGACCATGATATAGAAAACTTAAATACACCATTTGCTGCAGTAACAATAACTGACGTATCTAGTAACTCTATTAACATAGATATCTCTCTGTCGAACCCAAATGGAATGTTTGAACAGTTGTATTTTGAGTTTTTGCCTGAAATTGCTTATATAAAAAGACAAGATTTTTCAGACCCAACAGAAGCTAATTTTTTCTTATCTAGAGTAAGTTATTTCGCTTCTGAAAATCCCTCATCATCTTGGTATTCTAGCATTACGCCATATTCTGGTGTTGCGTATAACATCAATCCTTGGAGTGCAAGCAACATTATTTTTGGAATGCAATATTCCTACGCACAATCCGTGCTTCCGTCGTTTATGCAAATAGCTTTGCGGAACTTGCCCGATACTGTATCGGCTGTTGATTTAATTCCAACTTACTTAACAGCAAAGGATGTGACCTGGGGAAGACTGGGAAATGGCCAGGGTCTTTTATTAGCATCGCCTGTTCCAATTCCATCAGCACTGTTTTTGTTTGTTTCCGGCATAGCCGGTTTTCTGGCACTAAGAAAAAATTACCGGTAAGTCAATTAAGCCATTTTTATCCGCTCTTTGCAGAACATGGAAGAAACGAACTCGCACCGATTAGTGATCGCCCATATCCGGATACTCGAGTTAAAAGCTGAATAGCCCAAAAAAGCTCGATGATTAAGGATTAAGGAACCTTCGCACTTATTCCGTGCCCTGCTCGATGACCTGCACCCGCTGCGTAATCCCGCACAGCAAGGTGTAGGGGATGGTTTCCGCATAGCGGGCGATTTCTTCGACCGGCAAGCCGTCGCCCCACAAGGTCACGGGGTCGCCGGGTTGCGCAGCCGGTTGTTCGTTAAGATCGACGGTGATCATGTCCATGGATACCCGGCCGATTAACGGCACTCGTTGGCCGTTTACCAACACCGGCGCGCCGCTCTTGGTGTGGCGGTGGTAACCGTCGCCGTAGCCGATGGAAATCACACCCAGCCGAGTCGCAGTTTTGCATTGCCAGGTGCCGCTGTAACCGACCGTTTCGCCGGCGGCGACATCCTTGACCGCGATCAACCGTGAATGCAAACTCATCACCGGCTTCAAACCAAAATCCGCCCCGGTCTTGCCGGCAAACGGCGAACAGCCATAGAGCATCAACCCCGGCCTAACCCAATCGCTACTGCGATCCTGAGCGGCGCCGAAGCGGACATTCGGCCAGCCGATAATGCCCGCGGAATTGGCGATGCTGCACACGCCGGGGTAGTCTTTGACCGCGTCGTTGAACAAATCGATTTGCCGGCGGGTTTTGTCGTCCAGCAAGTCGTCTGCGTTGGCAAAATGGGTGATCAGATTGATCGGTTGCTCGACTAGCGCGCAGCCCAATAACTGCTGATAAGCAGCGCTGAAGTCCGCGCCCTTAAAACCCAGGCGGTTCATGCCAGTATCCATTTTCAGCCAGACGGCAAGCTTGCCTTCGGAGTCGGCTTGCTGTTGCAAAATAGCGATTTGCTGGGGAGTGTGGATCACCGCCGCCAATTGATATTTCAACAACTGCCACAACTCATCGACGCAGACAAAGCCTTGCAACACGGTGATGGATTGTTTAAATCCGGCTTGCCGCAGCCTGACGCCCTCGTCCACCCTGGCGACGGCAAAGCCGTCCGCCAAGTCCAAAGCGGTGGCTACCAGCGTCATGCCGTGGCCGTAGCCGTTGGCCTTGATCACCGCCATGATTTTTTTGTCCGGCGCGTAACGCTTCACTTGCGCCAAATTGTGGCGCACGGCGTCCAAATCCAGATGCACAAAAGCCGCAGGCGTCATTCGTAATCCTCGGGGCCGTTATAGACGCCGGCAAAGTTTTCGAAGCGGGTGTATTGGCCCAGGAAAGTCAGCCGCACCGTCCCCAAAGGGCCGTTCCGCTGCTTGCCGATAATCACCTCGGCGATGCCTTTGTCCGGGCTGTCTTCGTGATAGACCTCGTCCCTATAAACAAAGATGATCAAATCGGCGTCCTGCTCGATCGCGCCGGACTCACGCAGATCGGACATCACCGGCCGCTTGTTGGGGCGTTGCTCCAGATTACGATTGAGCTGAGACAGTGCAATCACCGGTACATTGAGCTCTTTTGCCAGCGCCTTCAAGCCGCGGGAAATATCGGAAATCTGTTGCACCCGGTTATCGCCGCTGGCCGGCGATTGCATCAACTGCAAATAGTCCAGCACGATCAAGCCCAGCTGACCGTGTTCGCGGGTCAAACGGCGGGCGCGCGAACGCACTTCGGTCGGCGTCAAGGCTGGCGTGTCGTCGATAAACATCTTGGTTTCCGCCAGCAAGTTGATCGCCGAAGTCAAACGCGGCCAATCGTCGTCGTCCAGCTTACCTGTGCGTACCTTGTGTTGATCAATGCGGCCCAGCGACGACATCATCCGCATCGCCAATGATTCGCCCGGCATCTCCATACTGAACACCGCCACCGGCATGCCGCTTTTCAGCGCCACGTTTTCGGCCATATTCATCGCAATCGTGGTTTTACCCATCGATGGCCGGCCGGCGACGATAATCAAATCGGCGGGTTGCAAACCGGAGGTTTTTTCGTCCAGATCGGTGAAGCCGGTGCTGGCGCCGGTGATGTCGCCATCGAGTTCGTAGAGAGTTTCGATTTTATCCACGGCTTTGGCCAGCAAGGATTTGATAGAGCTGAATCCCCCCTGCCCACGTTGGCGCTGTTCGGCGATTTCGAATACCTTGCGTTCGGCATTTTCGAGCAAATCGGCAGTTTCCCGGCCCTCGGTGGTAAATGCCGAATCGGAAATTTCGGTGCCGACGTGGATAAGTTGCCGCAAAACCGAGCGATCACGGACGATGTTGGCATAGGCCACGATATTCGCTGCGCTGGGTGTATCTCGCGCCAGCGTACTTAAATATGCCAAACCGCCCACATCCTGCAATTCGCCGGTCGTTTCCAGCACCTCTGACAAGGTCACCACGTCGAACGGATCTTGTTTCTCCGCCAACTGGGCTATAGCACGGAAAATCAATCGATGATCGCGGCGATAAAAGTCTGTCTCGACCACTTTGTCGGCGACCGAATCCCAGGTTTGGTTATCCAGCATCAAGCCGCCCAGCACCGACTGCTCGGCCTGAATGGAATGCGGCGGTACTTTTAGGGATTCGACGGCTTGGTCGGGGGTGAAATAGTAGTCTTCGGACATGGCGAACAGCGGTTGCAAACAATAGCGGCGGATTATACCCGGCTATGCGGTAATCGCGGCAGCGTCGATTTCTTTACCGAATTGCAGACGTCAAGACTGACGGACTTCCAGCCGCTGAATTAACTCTCTAGTCATAACTGCTTACACTACAAGCAACTGAGCTAAGAATTCGCTCTTTTGATGCCACTATTCAGCTCTGTTAGGTTTTCATCCCGCTCAACAGCGGACTCGGTAGGGTGGTAATCCATACCGCCCTTAAGCTATCTCGGCAATCCAATCTCTCCGTCCAAACCGTCCGCCATGACAAAATTGTCATGGCACGAACGGACAATTAAACACAGTTACATACCTGGATACACTGATCACCAGCTGATTTGCCGCACACATCCTGTTCTGCGTCCAATCGCCTCCGATAAATTTCCATTCATTACTTCTGGGTACTTGCCATGAAAACGCTATTGACTGCTTCCATTCTATTATCTTCGGCCCTGCTCACTCCCTCCGCCTTTGCGTCAAATGGTTTTGAACATGAACACGACAACGATTCCAGACACGGTGGCTGCGGCAACCAAGCGTCTTGCGATTTAGAAACATTGAGTCTGACTTTATCCGGCGGCAGCAGCGGCATGCTAATTTCGAAAGCAGATAGCGATACCAGCAATAATAGCTACACCCTTAACTTCGACTATCAGCTGGACACCACCTTTATCAATAACGCTCTACTGAAAATATGGTTGCGCGATGACTCAACATCGGCGGACGATTCCAACTCAAATGGCCTGATAAAAGATAGAAAGGAATACGCCCGTATTACATCGATTAACGGCTCCAACGTTTCCACAAGCTGGACCGAAGTCGATGGCTACAAACAATATATTAGTTTGGATGTTAGCGATTTTCTTTCCAAAACCGGCTTCGCCTCATTGACGGCCGTATTGGGCGTGAAGGATTCTGGTAGCAAAGATTATTTTTTCAAAGCGGCAGAGCTCTATGTTGAATATTGCCTAGACAACAATGGCGGAAGCGGCCCAATTACCTCAGTACCGGTTCCCGCCGCAGCCTGGCTGATGGGTTCCGGCTTACTCGGTTTGATGGGCTTTAATACCAGAAAACAACGCCAAGCGTAATCAGCGGTTTAGTTCGCTGTCGCTAAAAGCCGGAGGCGTGTATTGATGCCTTCGGCTTTTGTGTTTTCGGCTGCGAGCGAATATTTTTACAAGGCCCAGACCTATATGTCGCGGACAAGCACAGTGCTTTGGCGGCCGGTTTAAGCCATTGATCAATTGCCTTGCGCCAGTTCGTAATAAACGTCCGCATTCTCGATCAACTTAGCAACCACCTCGCCATCCAATACGCCTTCAGCCACGCGTTGCCGCAGATGCTCGATAATGCCAGCCAATAACATACCCTCGCGATAGGGGCGGGACTGCGCCAAGGCCTGAAAAATATCAGCGACGCTGATAATCCGACACTCCAACTCCAAAGACTTGCCGATAGTCTTGAACGGATAGCCTTCGCCACGCAGATTTTCGTGGTGCAAGCCAGCCCATTGCGGAATCTTAGAGTCGGTAAATACCCGCTGCAAAATTCGGTAAGTATCGTAACTGTGCCGCTGCATGCAGGCCCGTTCTTCAGGGGTCAGGCTACCCGGTTTGTCGATGATGTCTTCGGAAACCCGCAATTTGCCAAGATCGTGCAATAAACCAGCAATTTCCACCTGCTCCAGATCGCAACCAGTCACCCCCAAATCCAATGCCAATTGCCTGGAGATTTGCGCAACCCGTTCAGAATGCTGCTCGGTGTACGGGCTTTTCGCATCCACCACTCGCGAAAATAGCCGCGCCATTTCCCGCAGCGAAGGATAAGCCAAGTCTACCGTCGGCAAGTCGCGCCCCAATTCGCGTAAATCCTCATCCAAATAATCCGGATCCATCGCCAGCCAAAACGCCTGGCTTTTCGCCAGTTCCGCAAACGCAGCCAACAGCTCAGGCGCAAACAGCGATCCCGAATAGCTCAGTAATCGCTCCACTATTTTGGGCGCGGCCACCAGAATTTGTTCGCTGGCCAAATACGGGACTTGCAACACATCAATCCGATCAGCCAGAAACAACAGATTGGCACGCAACCGCACACGAGGCGCCAGCGGCAACTCAACTAATTGCTCCCAGCGCGTGTGATGGTAGCGAATCTCCTCTGCCAGATAGGCCAGCGGTGGGCAGGCTTGTAAGTATTCCGCGCCGCGTAAGCAATGTGCCTCGGCGCCGTCCCACTCCAACGATTCGGTCAAATGCCTATGCTCGCGAACCTTCGCCACCCCGCAATCGTGCAGCATGCCGGCATATAGAATGCTCAATCTATCGACAGCTGACCAATCGAGCTTACCGGCAATATGCCAAGCCATCATCGCGACCCGCTTGCCGTGTTTCACTTCGTCGATACCGACTAAATCCAGCGCACAACTCAGGGAGATGATGGAGCGGTGCAAATCGATATGTTGACTATCCATTAGGCTGGACTCCAGATTGAAGGTGTTAGTACGATGCTATCGTACTTTGAAAAGATCGGCAAAGTATCACAAACATTCCAACTCACTCACCACGACGACAAACAGCAACTTCGCTTACTACTAAAAGCCGGACATGACAGCTCCATGCCATCCTGCCAAAACTGTCGCAACATCTGCCCCGGCTGTCAGCTGCTTAAC
Organism: Methylomonas sp. 2F7; assembly: GCF_057126975.1. Taxonomy (NCBI): domain Bacteria; kingdom Pseudomonadati; phylum Pseudomonadota; class Gammaproteobacteria; order Methylococcales; family Methylococcaceae; genus Methylomonas; species Methylomonas sp. 2F7. The sequence continues at coordinate 340,112 of NZ_CP195203.1, read as the reverse complement.
TGAAAAATTACTACCAAATCACATTTAAATAATTGATTGGATTAATTTAAATTAAATTGGCACCACTAATGCTTAGTTAGATTGACGCACTATGCAACCCAATCGATTGCAAGCGAATCACTTATCTTTCAGCCACTGACAAAAAGGAATCGACATGAATTCTGTAATGCCGAAAATGCCCTTATCCGGATTAATCCTGATTTTAGCCTTATTCACTCAAGCCGCCGAGTCGGCAACAGTGATCGATAATTTTGCCAACCGTCAATCCACCACTAACAACGTCAACGGCCCAGTTAATGTATCCGGATCAAATCTAAGCAATTTGCAACGAACATTAAATTCCAGCCCTACCCCAGGCGGTACCACCAGAATTTTTGTGGAAGATGGCTTGTTGACGGTCGGGAACAGTAGCAATTCAACAGGTACCGCCAGCATCTTTTACAATTTCGCTGCCGTCGACTTTACTGCTTTCGCTAACGCGATACTGCTAACGACCGAATCTAGCGATGCCAGTTACCAAATTCAAATGATCGCCAACGGCACTTCGATGCTAAGTTTTCAGAATTTGGCCAGCGTTGCAATCGGTTCGCCCAGCACTATTAGATTCGACTTCTCACAATTCTCGAATCCCGCGGCTTTCAAGAATCTAAACAGTCTGGAGCTGAAATTGCGGGGTACCAATGCCGCTTGGGACGCTGACTTCAGCCAGTTATCAACGGTCCCCGAACCTTCCGTCACCGCTTTATTGATCATAGGCGCTTTGGGCATTACCGTAGGCAAACGCCAAAAATTAGTAGCCGTTTAACGCCTGCCGTCAAAATCTTCTGATTTCCAAATTTCAATTCTGATCACGGATAATTCACATGAATGCTAAACATTTTCACAAAAACCTCGCGCCTTTGCTTCTAAGCCTGGGCTTAGCGCTATCCAGCCCAAGCCAAGCAGGTATACTGACGATTGATAATTTCAGCCATTCTCAAACCGTATTCGACGACGGTGGTAGCGTAGGCTCTACTAGCGATACGGTATTGGCGCTTACCGGCACCGACCTAAGCAATGCCTCAAGGACCTTTATCGCCGAAGCCTCGGGAACCCGGTTAGCCAACACCACGGAAATCGTTTCCGGCGGTAACCAGCTAATCATATCGAATGACGGTCGCTCAGCCGGCGGCGCCTCCATTCTGTGGAATTTCGACCCACTTGATTTAACCGCTCACGGCAACGCCATCCTACTGGAGGTGTTGGCAATCGACCTGGGTGTCAATGTGGAAATGGTAGCCAACGGCAGCTCAAGCTCAGGTATCAAAACGTTTACCGGCAACAATAATTACTTGGTAAGTTTCAGCGACTTCACCAATCTTGCGGTGTTTACCAACCTGCATAGTTTTCGCTTGAACTTCACCGGCCCGGCAAAGTGGGACGGACAGTTCAGGCTGTTAACTACCACGACCCCAGTTCCTGTGCCTGCGGCCTTTGGCTTTATGGGTTCGGCATTATTGGGCTTCATCGCCGTATCCCGCAAAAAATCACTTTCCTGATTCTCAAAAATCTACAACGCTCACCTCCGCCTCTAGTGCGGAGGTGATTTTTTAAGCACTATTCCGCTCGGAAAACACCGCAGAGCTAGCGCCTTTTCCTCCCCGCATAGCCGGAGGCGGCGTATCAACATGGACCAATCCTGACCGACAAGGCACAATAGCCCGCTATTTAATCCCTTTCGTCGCTCATGCTCGCACTTCTGGTCCGTTTTTCCATCCGTTATTCCGGCATCGTCGTAGCCCTGGCGCTACTGCTATTCGCTTACGGCATTTACCGTCTGGCGAACGCCGGCCTGGATATTTTCCCGGAGTTCTCGCCGAAGCAAGTCATCATCCAGACCGAGGCGCCCGGCCTGGCCGCCGAGCAAGTGGAAGTGCTGGTCACCCAGCAAATTGAGAACAGTATCAGCGGCCTGATTGCTCTGCAAAACTTGCGTTCGCAGTCTATTCAGGGCTTATCCATCGTTACAGCGACGTTTAACGAACACAGCGATGTGTATCGCAATCGGCAATTGGTCAGCGAACGCCTGAACAGTCTAAGCCAACGCTTGCCGGCGGGCGTCGGTATGCCCGTAGCGGTACCGCTGTCGTCCTCGTCGGCTACAGTATTGACGATAGGCATGCATTCGGATAGCAAGACGCTGATGGAACTGCGCAGCTTGGTAGACTGGAGCTTAGTGCCACGCCTGCTGGCTGTTCCGGGCGTGGCCGATGTGAATGTGTTCGGCGGCGACATCCAGCAATTACAGGTGCAGTTACAACCGGCGGCCTTACAGCGCTTCGATCTATCGATAGACGACATTGTCAACGCGGCGGCCGGTGCGGCGGAAATGAACGGGGCCGGCTTCATTGAAAACGCCAACCAGCGTTTTACATTGCAAATCAGCGGCCAGCCAGCCAATCCCGAGCAGTTCAAACAACTGGTCGTCAAACGCCAGGACGGCATGAACGTGACCTTGGGCGATGTCGCGCAGATCGGTTATGGCGCCGAGCCTCCCATCGGTGCGGCGCAAATCATGGGCAAGCCTGGGATCGTGATGATGGTGATCGGCCAGTACGGCGCCAATACCTTATCGGTATCGCGGCAAGTGGAAACGGTGCTGGAGGAGTTTCAACCGATTTTCAAACAACAGTCCGTGGATTTCTATTCTCACTTGTTCCGGCCAGCCGATTACATCGAAACGTCAGTGCATAATTTGTCCGGACATTTACTGATCGGCGGTCTGTTCGTACTGGTGGTGTTGTATGTGTTCTTATTCAATCTGCGCAGTGCCTTTATCGCCGCCACTGCCATTCCGTTGTCGCTGCTGACCGCCGCGATAGTACTCTTAGAATGCGGCGTCAACTTAAATATTATGGTACTGGGTGGGCTGGCCATTGCGTTGGGCGAGGTGGTGGACGACGCCATCATCGACACCGAAAACATCTTTAGGCGCCTACGCGAAAATCGTATAAAAATCTTCCCCGATAGCGCTGAAACGGTGATTTATCAAGCCTCGCTGGAAGTACGTAGCTCGGTGGTTTACGCCAGTTTCATCGTCGCCTTGGTATTTGTACCCTTGCTGACCTTGGATGGCGTCAGCGGCCGTTTGTTCGCGCCGCTGGGCGTGTCTTATATTCTGGCGATTTTGATGTCGTTGCTGGTGGCGTTAACCCTGACACCGGCTCTATGCCATTTACTGTTTCGTAACAAACTGCCGGACGACAGCGATCCTCCCTTGTTGCGCCATCTTAAACCACTGTATGCCAAGCAATTACTCTGGGCTATCAGACACTTCAAAGCCGTGATGGCGATAGGTGCGGTAGCCTGCCTGATCGGCGTAGCGGCGTTTCTAGGTTTGGATCATAAATTTCTGCCGGAACTACGCGAAGGCCATTTCATCGTCCACACTGCCAGCGTGCCGGGTACGTCCTTGCAGGAATCGATTCGCGTCGGCAGTTTACTCACCGAGCAAATCACGGCTATCGACGGCGTGGAATCGGTGTCACAATGGGCCGGTCGCGCCGAACGCGGCGCCGATACCTACGGCAGCCATTACAGCGAATACGAAGTGCGGCTAAAGCCCTTGTCCGGGCAGGATCAGCAACAGGTGCTCGACAATTTGCGCGAGATTTTAGAGCAATTCCCCGGCATCAATTTTGAAGCCAATACCTTTTTAACTGAACGGGTCGACGAGACCATTTCCGGTTACACCGCTCCGGTGGTAGTCAATATCTACGGCAACGATCTGACCGAACTGGATCGTAAGGCCCAACAACTGGCTGCGCTGATCAATACGCTGCCGGGCGCCGAAGACGTGCAACTGCGCTCGCCGCCGGCCACGGCCATGCTACAAGTCGAACTCAATTTGGAGCAGTTGAAGTTTCGCGGCATCAGTCCGGCCCAAGTGATGAGCGCCCTGCAAACCGCTTACGAAGGTCGCATCGTCGGCAAACATCTGCAAGGCAACCGAATTTTCAATGTCGCAGTAGCATTGGCTCCAGAATGGCGCAGCCAACCGGATTACCTGGTTCAGCTACCGTTAAAAAATACTGAAGGCCAGCGGGTACTGCTGGGCGAAGTGGCCGAAATCCGCTACGGCGAAGGCCGCTATAACATCCTGCATCAAGGTGCACAGCGCATTCAGACCGTTACTTGCAAGGTGGAAGACAGGGATATGGACGCCTTCATGATCGAATTGAAACAACGGGTCCAAAACGAAATGAGTTGGCGCGACGGCAGCTACCCCGAGTTCATCGGTGCGGCGCTGGAACAAGCCAAGGCCCGCGAAACGCTGATCATCCACGCCCTGCTGGCCGGCGCCGGCGTGCTGATTTTCGTGTTCATCGCCTTGGGTAGCCTGCGGCACATGCTGCTGACCTTGTTAAACCTGCCCTTTGCCCTATTGGGCGGCGTGGCGGCGGTCGTGATCACCGACGCCACGCTGTCGGTCGGCTCTTTCGTCGGCTTCGTGACCTTGTTCGGCATCACCGTGCGCAACTGCATCATGCTGATCTCGCATTACCGCCATCTGGTTGAGCTGGAAGGTCAAATCTGGTCGACGGAGACCTTGATTCGCGGCGCCCAGGAACGCCTGCCGGCCATCCTGATGACGGCGTTAGTCACGGCACTGGCGATGCTGCCGATTGCGATAGGTAGCGATAATCCAGGCCGGGAAATCATGGGGCCGATGGCTGCCATCATCATCGGCGGCTTGACGTCTTCGACCGTATTGAATTTATTGTTGTTGCCGGCTATTTTGCAGCGTTATGGCCGGTTTGAGGTGGCGTTTGAGAAGCAGGTTTGATAGCCTGAATGCTTGATATTCGCCTATAAAATAGGCAGTAGAGGTACGTTAGTTATAGCTTAACAGCCACGACAATCGCCGCCTGCCCTAAAGCCAAGCCACCGTCGTTCATCGGATAGCGTTGCGGTGATAGCACCGTTTTACCGTGTTGGCGCAATTGTTCGCTCACCGCTTCCAGCAGCAAGCGGTTTTGAAATACACCGCCGCTTAAAACGATACTGTTCGCGCCGGTTTGGCCGCTCAAACCATTCAACACATCGACCGTCGCGGCGGCGAGACTATGATGGATGCGGGCAGCGATGCGAGCCTTCTCCGTGCCGCTTTGCAGGTCATTCAGCACCGATTGCCATAAGCCTGGCCAACTTAGCACAACCAAGTCGGCGCAGTTGGCAATAGCGCAAGCTCGAGGGTAAGGCTGTTCTTCGCCAAAGAAAGGAGTCGCCAATACTTCCAACGCAATCGCTGCCTGTCCTTCATAATCGACCCGTTCGGCATGCAAACCCAAAGCGGCCGCAAATGCATCGAACCAGCGCCCGCAGGAGCTGCTGAGCGGCGAGTTGAGGTTTTTTGCCAACATCGTATCCAGCGTCAGCAAGGGTTTGCCGGCTAGTAACTGAATGATGTCCAAATCCGCATAATCGCGTGCCAAAGTTTGCCAGTCAAAATAATGCCGCAATTGCGCATAAGTATTCCGCCAAGGCTCGCGCATCGCTTGTGTACCGCCCAGCATAGCGATGGGTTGAATATGCCCCAGCCGCGCGCATCTGCGGTAATCGCCGAACAAAAACTCGCCACCCCACCACTCGCCGTTTACGCCCATACCCAGGCCATCGAAAATTGCCGCCAATACCGGCGGTGCATCCAAACCCGCACTGTGTTCCGCCAGGCAAGCCGCAAAATGGGCGTGATGATGCTGAACACTGACAAGTTCGATCCCCTCGGTCGCCGCCAAAGCCTGTCCGTATTGGGTCGACAGATAGCCGGGATGCTCATCGACAACGATCTGGTTCGAACGAAAATCGTTAAGTTTTAGGTACAAATCGATGGCTTGCCGGTAATCCTGCTGCACGACGGCATTTTCCAAATCGCCGATATGCTGGCTGACGATGGCTTGGCCGTTTTTCAGTAAGCAAAAGCTATTTTTTAATTCGGCACCCATCGCCAGGATATTGCTTGCATCCTTAAAACCAGCCGGCAAACTCAGTGCCTCCGGACTAAAACCTCGGCCCCTGCGCAACATCCGCATCTGTCCATCCATCAAACGCACCACCGAATCATCCAGACGATTGACAATGTCGCGGTCGTGCAGGAGCCAATAATCGGCGATGCCCGCGAGTTTTTCCCGTGCTTGGCTATTATCGATACATTGCGGTTCGTCGCTGATATTGCCGGAGGTTAAGACGATAGGACTGTCCAGTTCTTGCATCAACAAGGTATGCAAGGGTGTATAAGGCAACATGAAACCGAGCTTGTCGTCACCCGGCGCGATACCGGGAGGAAGTTGGTCGCCTCGGGCTGGCAACAGCACAATCGGCGCAGCGCGATGCTGCAAGGCAGACAGTTCCAGTGGACTTAGGGACGCATGACGGCTAACCATCGCCGGATCCTTTGCCATCAAAGCAAACGGTTTAGCATAGCGGCGCTTACGCTGCCGGAGTCTATCGACAGCCTCAGCATTGCTGGCATCGCAAGCAAGATGAAAACCTCCCAGTCCTTTGATGGCGACGATGTAACCTTGGCGGATCAATTCGGCGGTACGGCCAATCGGATCATCCGCTGCCAAAGTCTGCCCCTGATGATCCGCCAGCCACAAGCTCGGACCACACGCTGGACAACAATTAGCCTGAGCGTGAAAGCGCCGGTCGGCTGGATCATTGTATTCCTGTTGACAGTGCGGACACATGGGAAATGCCGCCATGCTGGTGTTGGGCCGGTCATAGGGGACGCTGCGCACAATAGACAAGCGCGGGCCGCAATGAGTGCAATTGGTGAAGGGATAGCGATAGCGGCGATTGTGCGGATCGGCAATATCCGCCAAACACTCCGGACAGGTCGCGACATCAGCGGCAATCGGGGTATCGATGCCATTGTGACGGCTAGCCATAATCGTAAATTCATCAGGCGCGATGCCCGGCAATTCATCAACTTCCAAACTATCCAGGCGTGCTAAGGGTGGCAACTGCTGCGGGATTTGTGCAATAAAGTTGATCAAATCTTGCGAGTCTCCGAAGACATGAATCATCACCCCTTCGCCGTCGTTCCACACCGATCCGGTCAAGCCGTGCTGGCGCGCCAAATGCCAGATCGTCGGTCGAAACCCGACGCCCTGCACCACGCCGCGCGCTCGAATGGCTTTGCCAGGCATCAGCAGATGCGCGGTAACTGCTCACCGACCGGCCAATCGACGATACGCCGACCACCAAAAGCCGTGGTCATCTGCACGAAGCCGTGCTGGTCGGCAATGACTTCGCCGATGATAGCGGCGTCGCGACCCAGCGGGTGCTGCCGCATCGCCGCCAACAAGTCGTCGGCGGCAGCGGCGTCGCAAATGCATACCAATTTACCTTCGTTGGCGACATATAAGGGATCTAGGCCGAGGATTTCACAGGCAGCTTTGACTTCGGCTTTGACCGGAATCTTGGCTTCGTCGATCACCATCCCCACCCCGGACTGTTTGGCCAACTCATTCAGAGCTGTTGCCAACCCGCCGCGCGTCGGATCGCGCAAGCAACGTAAAGCCGTCGGCGCTGTTGCGACTAGATCGGCGACCAAGCCATGCAAGGCCGCTGAATCGGAAACGATAGTGGTCTGAAATTGCAGATTTTCGCGACTGGCCATGATTGCCACGCCGTGGTCGCCGATGCTGCCGCTGAGCAAAATCGCGCAACCCGGCTCAGCACGGTCGCCGGAGATAGTCACTCCATCCGGCACCAGGCCCACGCCGGTCGTGGTGATAAACACGCCGTCGCCCTTGCCACGTTCCACTACCTTAGTATCGCCAGTAACAATCGGCGTGCCGGCAGCCTTGGCAGCGGCAGACATGCTGATAACGATTTTTTCCAGATCGGCCAGCGGCAAACCTTCTTCCAGGATAAAACCTGCCGAGAGATATAAGGGTTTTGCACCGGACATCGCCACGTCGTTCAGCGTACCATGCACCGACAATGAGCCGATGTCGCCACCCGGAAAAAACAAAGGTGAAATCACATGACCGTCGGTGCTGATCGCCAAGCGCCCAGCCGGTACATTGAATAACGCTTGATCGTTATGCTGACGCAGTAGCTCGTTGTCAAAATGCTTGATGAACAGCTCGTCGATCAATTGCGCCATGGCGCGACCGCCGCCACCATGACTAAGATCGACGTGGCCGGATTTCAGATTTAAAGGGACAGCATAGCGCTCTGGCACAGTTCAGGTCTCGTTTTTGAAAGAATTCATGGCGGACAAGCTCGTAAGGCATGCACAGCAAACCACTTAAAAACTCCCACAGCATCGCGAGATGTTTGCTTCGCATTTCAGGCTGTGATAGAAAACTTCCGCCGGTGAAAAATTCATCAGCACCGTCGGTTGGCTCCGGATACTGATGTCAAACAGTGTTAGCGCTCACCGCTCGGTAAAATAACTACAATCACGAGGAAACCACAATGAAAACTAAAATTTTTGCACTGCTGGCGATTGCTTCTGTTGCTTTAATTCCTTCCCTATCATCTGCTGGCGAGGCGGACACCTGTAAAGGTTGCCACAACGGCTCCGTGGCGCCGGCTGTTGACGCTTTGAAAGCCAAATTCAAAACCGCTGACGAATTGGTCGCCGGCGCTAAAGCGTCTAAAAACGAAATGATGAAACCAATGCAAGGCAATGACGCGAAATTGAAAGCCGCTGCCGCAGAAATCTATAAATAAGCCCAGTTTACTCACCCCGCTTTAAGTCGGGGTGATCCAGGTGGACACTTTATCTGTGTCCACCTTTTTACGCCTACACTTGCCGCAGCCGTCCATAACTCCAATACGCAGCACACGCGCCTTCAGACGACACCATGCACGAGCCCATAGGGTTTTCCGGGGTGCAAACGGTGCCCAATAATTTGCAATCTTGCGGTTTTTTCGCGCCGCGCAGGATGGCGGGACATTCGCAGCCTTTGACATCGCTGGCTTTGATAGCCGGCATTTCGAAGCGCTGTTCGGCGTCAAATTCGGCATAAGCAGCTTGTAATTTCAATGCGCTATTCGGAATCAGTCCCAAGCCTCTCCATTCAAATTGCGGACGCAACTCAAACACCTCGGCCATCAAGGCTTGGGCTTTAACGTTGCCGTCGCGCGTCACCGCCCGGCTGTATTCGTTTTCCACTTCATGCCGGCCATCGTTCAATTGCCGAATCAGCATCAAGGACGACTGCATCACATCCAGCGGTTCGAAACCGGCGATGACGATGGGTTTGGCGTAATGCGCTGAGAAGGTTTCGTAAGGCTTACTACCGATCACGCTGCTCACATGAGAGGGGCCTAAAAAAGCGTCGATAGATACCGGCTCCGGCGCATCCAGAATAGCCTGCATCGCTGCCGGCGTTAACACGTGATTGCAGAATACCGAGAAATTAATCAATCCTTCCGTTTGCGCCTGTTTGATGGCAACGGCAGTGGGCGGGGTGGTGGTCTCAAAACCAATCGCAAAAAACACCACTTGCCGGTCCGGGTTATCCCGGGCGATTTTCAAGGCGTCTTGGGTGGAATAAACCATGCGAATATCGCCGCCGGCCGCCTTGGCTTTGAGCAGACTTTGCCTGCCGCCACCCGGCACTCGCATCAAGTCTGCGTAGGTGCAGAGAATGACATGATGCTGCTCGACCAGCTGAATCGCGTTATCGATGCGTCCCGTCGGCAGCACGCACACCGGGCAGCCGGGGCCGTGAATGAACTCGACATTGCTCGGCATTAAATCCTGCACGCCGTAACGAAAAATCGCATGAGTATGACCGCCGCAGAATTCCATCAAGCGATAATGCTTCTCAGGCTTAACGGTTTGGGCAATGACTTGCGCCAGGTGCTTGGCCACATCATGCTGACGAAATTCGTCGATGTATTTCATGATGCCATCAAACCGGCTTCCGCGAACAAGGCCAGGGTTTTCAAGGCTTCGTCCTCGTCGATCTTGTTCAGCGCGTAACCCACATGCACCAGCACGTAATCACCGACTTTCACATCATCCACCAAAGCCAACGATACTTCGACCTTGACGCCGTCCACCGACGCCGTCGCCATCTGCGTCGCAAAATCAATATCGGCAATTTGGGCAGGCAGGGCTAGGCACATAGCAGTATTAAAAGTGGCGGCAAAGTTGCTTAAGCATACGCTATTCGCTGCAAAGCCATCTCGGCGCGGAGCCAGGTCAGCCAGTTGTCCATGCCTTCGCCAGTTTTGGCCGATAGCGACAAGACCTTGATGCGCGGGTTAACTTGCTTCGCATACTGAATGCATTGGGCGCTGTCGAAATCCAGATACGGCAGCAAATCGGTTTTGTTCAAGATCATCAAATCGGCGGCATGGAACATATCCGGGTATTTGATGGGTTTATCTTCGCCCTCGGTGACCGACAGGATTACCACTTTATGCGCTTCGCCCAAGTCAAAAGCCGATGGACACACCAAGTTGCCGACGTTTTCGATAAACAGCAGGCTATGCTCGGGTAAATTCAAACTTTCCAAACCGTGACCCACCCGATGCGCGTCCAAATGACAGCCCTTGCCGGTGTTGATTTGCAGCGCCGGCACGCCAGTAGCGCGGATGCGATCTGCATCGCGCGCGGTTTGTTGGTCGCCTTCGATCACCGCGATGCTCAACTCGTCTTTCAAACGCAGAATGGTTTCGGTCAGCAGCGTGGTTTTGCCCGAGCCGGGACTGGACACCAAGTTCAAAGCCAGCATGCCGCGTTCGCTGAAATAGCGGCGGTTTTCCTCGGCATAGCGGTTATTTTTCGCCAGAATATCCTGCTCGATCTGCACCATCCGCGCCTGGGTCAAGCCCGGTGCATGCGCATGATTTGCGGTATGTTCGTGATGATGGTGATGTCCATGCTCGTGACTGTGGTGGTGATCATGAGCATGCTCGTGATCGTGTGATTCCTCGTGCGAGTGGATATGGCCCTCGCCGCAGCCGCATACGCCGCACATTACTCTACCTCCAGTTCTTTAATTCGCATTTGATCGCCATCGACGATCTGTAATTGATGACTGCCGCAGTGTGGGCACTCGTCATATAACTGTCTCACCAGCACCTCACAGCCGCAGGGCATGCACCAAGCCACCCCTGGCACTTCGATAATTTCCAAGCGGGCCTGGTCTGCGAGCGAACCTTGCATCACCACGTCAAAACTAAACTGCATCGCCTCCGGCTCCACGCCCGACAAGGCGCCTATCTCCAGCCACACGGTTTTGACTTTGGCAAATTGCTGGGCCTTGGCCTGTTGTTCGATAATCCGTAACACGCTCTCGCAGAGCGACATTTCGTGCATGATGATTACTCTGTAAATTTCAATTTTCCGGCGATAGCACCAGCCGGTATTGCACGCAGGGGTCCACCGCGTTAATCAGCCATTCCGCCTGCTGCCGCAAACCATCGACAGCGTCCGCTTGCAAAGACTTTAAACCTTGGGCCAGCACACCATCGGGGTGAAAATTCCATTCGGTCGGAGCCACTATGCGGCAATCGTACACCCTGCCTTGGCGTAACTCCAGGCGATGAATCAATAAGCCGCGCGCGGCTTGGACTTGTGCCAGACCGACGCCATCTGCGGCGTACGCCAGCATCGTTCCACCCATTGATTTTACCCTCTGCGGGATTGCAGCCACTTCCAATAACACCGCAACAAATCGCAACAATACGCCATTGCCGTAACGGCTGTGCAAATCCGCGAGCAAGGGCAACGCTTGCTGACGACTCAAAGGTGTCGTCTCAAAACAGCGGCCCTGCCACTGCGGCGTCCGACAGAAGGCCAAAGGATCTGTGTTTTGCATCTGCCTGTTCAGTTCGGCCGAATCCAATTCCGGCAAACCCACCACAAGACTGCTCCCCAGCGCCGGCCAATCACGTTGGTATACAGCGTTCAATAGTTGCGCTGCCAATCCTGTATTTACATCCAACCAGTCGTGCAAATGCGCTTCGTCCGAAATCGCCAGAAACCCGCTGAGGCCGCCAGCAAAAATCGCTTTATCGATTAAGCTGGTCAATTCAACAAGCAAAGTCTGCAAAAACGGTCCGTCGACCTGCAACTGACTATCCAGCTTAAACGCCTCGCCATCTTTAAATAAACACGATTTGAACTGTCTATCCAATTTTAACAGCGCCGCAAGCGCGGTCTTATCGGCTAGCCGACCCAACAAAACCGGCCAATCCAGCAATATCCGCCAAGCGTGTTCGCGCACGGTTTCCAGTTGCACCAAGCATTCCCGAGCGGCATCGGCTTCCGGCTCAGCGGTCATCTGCAAGGCAGCGCGGCAGGCCATTAAAGCCGCGTAAGCCTGGGCATTGCCGCATAAAGAAAACAGTAGTGGCACCATGCTCAACACTTGCTCCGGCGTTTTTCCGACCAGCACCTGCGCCGCCTCCGGCCGGGTCGAGCCTATCTTCACCGCAGCGACTTGGCCGGCGCGATGCGTCAGTTCGATAGTAATCTCGCCCGCCGGCGTCACTTAAGGTCTTACCAAATTGCCGCGCAACAAATCGCGGCGGCTGATCGCTCGTGGCGCGGGAACGGCTAGCAAAGCTTGCAATGCACTTTCCGCAGCCGCCACGGCCGCCGCTTGGTCGGCAAATTGAAACATCGGCGAAAATAGCGAACATTGCGCGTAGCGCCCCAATTGCCGTTCATCAGCGACGACGAACTCGAAACTGCCGTACGGAAAAGCCTGGTCAAACTTGGTTCCTGGCGCTTGCGCCGACCATCGACTTTCCGCGCTTGGCAGCAGCAACAGGTTCATAAACCAGGGCGTAATCAACACCCCCACCCAATCGGCGTTGTAGCGGTTAAACCCTAGGGCGCGCACCGCTAATGCCGGATTCACCACCGGCATGTCGCGCATCCGTTGGGCCAGGATGTCGTTAAACACGGCTTCCAGCGTTTGCCGAATCTTCTCACCGTCCTGCCAGTACATGCTTAGTCGTCCAGCACCAAAAAGCCTTGTTTGGGCGCGCCGCATTGCGGGCAACTCCAATGCTCAGGCAAGTCAGCAAAGGCCGTGCCGGGCGGTACTTGCCAGACGGCATCGCCCTCAGCCGGGTCATAAACATGCCAGCAAATCTTGCATTCCAGCTTGGCTTCGGGCGGCAATCGAGAAGCATCGCCACCGTATGCGCCGGCGAAGAAGCCTTCGCTCACAAATACACCTGCAAAATTTCCTGCAAACGCTGGTGGCTGTCGGCGATATCTTCCGCCGACGCGCAAGCTACATTCGGCACCTCGCTGACTTCCAACGTATTCAGGATTAACGTATCCTGCGAATTAAAATACCGCACCCACCAGACATTGCGGGTGGCGGTAGCGTCGATCCGGCAGTTACCGTAACCGCGCGACAAAATCGTCACCGCGCCCTTGCCCAAACGTTTTTCCAGAAATTCCAAATCCTGCTCGGTTTGCGGCAGTAAACTCAAGTTGATGACGTGCGCCTCGGTGCCGGGTTGATACTCAGCGATTTTGGCATTCAATTCCGCCAGCAACGGTGGTGCGTTCATCACGCCGTCCGGGAGAGTGCTCATGTCAGTATCGATATGTTTGGCGGCATCAGCGAATGCGGTTTGCAGGATGGCTTGGGGAATGATGCTGACTTCCAAGGTATCGGTGACGACCCCCTTTTTTTGCGCATCCAGACCTTGCGAACGCCAGACGCCGGCCAGCACCGATTCCTGAATCCGCAGGGTTTGCGCGCCGCTGCACAGCATGCTGACCTCGCCTTCGCCGAGCAGCTCGTCGACGAATTGGCGATTGGTTTGGTCCAGGGCTATCAAGTCTATGGTTTGGCTGGTTGCCGGATACGCGGCTAAATCTTGCTCAAGTTGCTGCAATACGGTTTTGGCCTGCGCCAGATCGGCCGCATTCAAGTCCACCGAAATCGTCGGCATCCGGTAGGTCGTCATTTCTTCCGGCATCGCCAGATAGTCGAGTTCGACGCCGTCTTCCTCGGCGGGTTGGCTGCCTTGGCCGAAAATAGGGAGAGTTATTGAGGTCATATTTTGGCCATCGTTTCGAGTTGTCTATTGAATTTACGGGTGTGTGTTTATTTGGTGTCGCTATCGCGGGGATGTTTTTAGATGTCGGTTCTCGGCCCGACAGCCGAGTAACTTTTCTTTGTTTGGCCAAAGAAAAGTCACCAAAAGAAAGGCCACCCGGAATTCCGCCAATTTCCTGCGCTTCTCGCTTTTGGCGAGGGTTTTCGGAAGGGCCATCCCTGGCCCTCCGAAAACGAGCGGCATCCCTGCCGCTCCCCTATCGGGCTAATCTCACCAAAAGCTGCGATGCTCGGGGCGGAATAACGGGAGAAAACCTCTCCCTACCATCCGAAAAAATACGAAAATTTGGGTAACATAAGTTTCTAGTTCTTGTGCTACCGAGAATAACCAAGTGACGATTTACTCTGCTTGAAACGGGCGAATAATAGTAGCTCCAAGGGGTAATTCAAATCTATCGGCCTGTTGATGAACATAACCTAGAATAGCGAATGATCGTCTAAAAAACGCCAGAAAAACCGCAACTTCCTTAGTATCTGCGATTGCCCAGCGATAAAAAAATTGGTCATCCAGGTTAGTTCGAGATCGTTCAAGTTTGGGGAAACCCGATAAAACATTTCCTAGCTCTCTTGGGATTTTGTCTTCATCGATTTGAAGATTTGAAAACCAAAGTACAGCTATACCTCCCGAGCTTTTTAAAACTTGGCCGGCATGCTTGTAATAAAGTGCACAAAAAAGTTTTCGGGAGAAGCTATGTATTGCTGAATTAACCAATGGCCCCCTGACCGATAGAAGGGGGAGATCGGCGTGCGTTTGACCAGGTTGGAGTTCGAGTTTGTATTTTTTAGCTGCGTTTCTTTTCTGCCTTAATGTCGGCAACATTTCTTCCATGACTTCTGGATAGTTCCTTGAAACTGCAACCATTAGTTTCTCTATTGCTGCAGAGTCAGCAGAATTAGAGCTTTCTGGGTAAAGGCGAGATAACATCGCCACAACTTGTTCGTCATGGCGACTAGCTCGATTACAAGTAACACACGCAGGAAACTCATATCCCTCTGGCCACTGTCTGTTCGTAAAAAAAGCTCTTGATGGGACGTGATCTGGTTCTTCGGATGGCGAAACACCTCCACAAAAACAGCATACAGGATTTGAAGTTAAAAACTGTTGTTTGCGATTTTTGCTTTGGCTCATAGCATTATGATTAGGCGATAGCTGGTTACAACAAGCGAAACCCAGCAATATAGACCAACACTGGGTTTACACTGTCGTTTCAACCCAACCTACCAAAAAACCTTTGCTACACACAATAACCGCTGTAGTGGACTATTCCCGTTATTCCGCCCCGAGCATCGCAGCCTTTGGCGAGATTAGCCCGCAGGGGAGCGGGAGGGATGCCGCTCGTTTTCGGAGGGCCAAGGATGGCCCTTCCGAAAACCCTCGCCAAAAGCGAGAAGCGCAGGATTAAGGCGGAATTCCGGGTGGCCTTTTCTTTGAATACTTTCTTTTGGCCACGCAAAAGAAAGTATTTCGGCTGTCGGGCCGAGACCCGACTTCAAAACCCCGTCGCGTTAGCGACACCTAAGACTCAAAACCCCTGAAACAAAAAATCCAACGCGGCCCCAATCTCAAACCGCTGCGCTTCCAACGACATAATCGGTGATTTCAAAATCCGAGCCGGAACAGCTGCCAATTTCGGCGTTTCCAACACACACTCAAGACCATCGACCACCACAATCGGGCTCAAATTAGTGGGTAATTTGACTGCCGGAAAGCGATCAAGCCGGCGCAGCGGTACGACGACTCGACTCTCCAAAGAATTCAAGACATCGCTTTGCACATCCAGCAGATACGGTACGTCGTCAGACGTTGTACTGCTATTGCGGTAAACATCGAAACGCGCCATGTCAGAAAGACCGCCATTCGTCTAGCGGCAAACCGTCTTGCTCAATCGTTTGGTTGTAGGCTGCGATAAACTCGGCATGCTCTTGCTGCCAACGCCTCTCTCTTTCGCCGCGCACCAACTCGCGCAGGTGTCGGTCGCAGGCCTGCGAAATATTGATATTCAATGCCTTGGCCTCTGCGAGCACATCGGCAGACAAGGTGATGTTGGTGGCTTTCTTTGAGGCGCTGTTCGTGGCTGCCATGATGTTGTCTCCATGAGTACGGCTTTATTATGCGCATTGTACTCCAACATAAAGACTGTTGGAGTACTGCGCAATAGTGACACCAAATTGTTAAAGAGCCGGTGAGAACTTAATCCTCGACCAAAAAGCGCGCTAGCCAGAAAACTGGCTTTTGGCTTCGAATGTTGGGTTACGCTCTATCGAGCTTTTATGCCCTCGGGTAAACCCAACCTACATTTTTTGAAAACTAAGCATGCCCAACCCCACAAACCTTCCCAAGATCAAACCCCGGCGGCTGCCCCGGCTCGGCGGCCAAAATCCGCGCAAACTCCTGCCCGTATTCCGCCCAATCCTTAATCCCGGTAATCACGCCCAGATACTCACCGCCGCGCAAAAACACCAAAGACGGCCAACTGGTAAATCTAAACCTGGCCTGCAATTCGCGTTCGATGGATTTATCGATCACCGCACCGTGTAAACGCCCAGCAAAGGCTTTTAACAACTCCGGCAAAATCACGGCCACATCGTGGCTTTCCGGAAACATCATGGGATCGTTGGCAAAGAACAGTACAACGGTGTCACGACCGTGTACGAATAAATCATAACCATCGGCATCCAGCAGCGGCAGGCCATGGCGGGTTTGCAGTTGCTCCAGCAAGGGTGTGCTCATGTTCTTAAAAACTCCGGCAGTTCGGGTTCGCGGTCGACCAGATCGGCGAATAAATGATCGAAGTTGGTTTCACCTTGCATGGCTAAACGCATGGCTTCCAAGGCATCGGCGATTTGTGCGGCGCGTTCTGCTGAGATAACTTCCCGAGCCGCATCCAGAAATACCAGCAACCAAGTGCCGGCGACTTGTTCGCCCACCAACATCATGTCGATCAGCGTGGTTTGGCCGCGATACTCGCACAGCGCGGAATCGCCGAGGGGTTCAATGACTTGCATGGGGATGCCGATGCACATCAGTATTTGCCCCGATAATCGACATCGACTTGCAAGCTGGGCAGGTCGGAAGCGGGCGGCGGCTTCACCTCAAAAGCAGCGGATAACACGATGCGCTCGTCGCCCAACCGGCAGGCTTGTTCGGGAGAAGGGCGTTCTTGCTCGTAGCGTTGGATATTCAAGATCGGATCGGCCAACACTTGCGGCCTGTCCACGCACTCAGCAGCGACGCCGAACCTTTGCAGATAAGTCAGAGCCATCTCAATAGCCGGTTGAATTTGCGCTTTGACGGCGGGTCGCAAGCTGCCGCCGTAGTCTTCCAACTCCTCCGGCTGCACGCCAATCAGCAGTAAATGCTGAGGATATTCACCCAGCATTTGCGCCAGGGCCAATACTTCCTGAAAGCCGGTTTGGTGCAGGCTCATTTTCTTCGCGCCCAGGAAATTCGGCACCTCGTCATTTTCAACGCGCTTCATGGTGGCCGGCGGCAAGCCGTAATCCACCGCGTCGAACACCACCAGCACGTCCGCCGCTTGCACATGTTCAATCAGGTATACGCCTTGCGTACCACCATCCACCACTTGCACGTTATCCGGGAAACGGTAGTGCTTTTGCAGATGCTCGATAACGCGCACGCCAAAGCCTTCGTCAGCCCAAAGCAGGTTGCCGATGCCGAGCAGCAGGATGTTGTTGGATGGAGTACTTGCCATGGCTCGCTCAGACAAGCGTAGGGTGGGCACAATCAAGTGCCCACCGTTCGATTCCGCGTGGGCACAAAAACCGTGCCCACCCTACGAATTTAATGGGCATCGTCCACCGGTTTGTCGTCTTTAAAAGTGCGCCAGCCGCTCACAATCGTCGAAAGCATGCTCTGCCCGGACAATTTATCCTCGCGGACCGCGACATAAACATGAATCAACACGAAGCAGACGATGAACCACATCACCAGATGATGCCAGGTGTGCACGGTTTGGCTGTCGCCAAACAGCGGCAACAACCAACTGCTGAACAGCGTGTATTGCCAACTGCCTTGGCCCTCACCTTCGCCGTACAAGGCAAAGCCAGTGAAGATCATGAACAGAGAGCCCCACACCAACACGAAATGCATCGCCAAGATCGCAAGCGGGTTATGCCCGATGTAGTGGCGCGGCGACTTGGTCAGAAAGGCATACCACAAGACTTCTTGCAGGACACCGTCCCAGAAATGCGCTTGCCAGAGCGGTGGCAGAAAGATTTGCCGAGCATGTTCGTTGCCGGCAAACGCCCAGTAAATGCGGCCCAGAAAGCCGATCACCAGTACATATCCCGCGGCAAAATGCGCGAAACGGATATAGCCCATCAGAAAATGCTCGCTAGCTTCGCCAACCGGAGACGGCAACGGCGATGCGATCAGATAACCGCTGACCGCCAACACCGTGATCGCCAGCGCGTTAACAACGTGCCAGAGTCTGACCGGCAGTTCGTAAACATAAACCGGAACCAAGGGCGCGCTCATAAAGGTCTCCGCCACCGACTAGCCCAGCAGACTGCGATGACAGCCAGCACCAGTAATATTAACGTGCCGCCCAGGGCATAAGGCATAGACAAGCCTTGGATAAAAAACAGATGTTCCATAGCATGGGTCAGACTATCTATACCGGGATGACTGTGGGCTTGGGCATTGCCGGCCAGCGCCAGCAGAAACAGAATCGAAAATAAATTTTTCATGGCTATTCCTTATCTGACTTGGACGCGGGTTAATTCGGTGCCGTCGGGACTAATCACATGCGTCGAGCAGGCCAGACACGGATCGAAACTATGCAGCGTGCGCAAAATTTCCACCGGTTCGTCCGGCACCTCGACTTTGGTGTTCATCAACGAGGCCTCGAACGCGCCGATATTGCCTTGCTCGTCGCGGGGCGAACCATTCCAGGTAGTAGGCACCACGCATTGATAGTTGGCGATTTTAGTATCTTCGATTTTCAGCCAATGGCCCAAAGCACCACGCGGCGCTTCGGTAAAGCCCACGCCTTTGACGCTACTCGGCCAGGTTTCCGGGTCCCAGCGCTCGACATTGGCCGTGGCTAAATCGCCGGCTTTTAGATTGGTGATCAATTTGTCCATGAAATAACGCATCTTGCCGGCGGCCCATTGCGCTTCCAAGCCACGTGCGGCGGTTCTGCCCAAAGTCGAGAACAAGGCGCTGACCGGCACATCCAGGGTTTTCAAAACAAAATTGATTTGCTCGGTAATTTCCTTGTTGCCTTGCGCATAGCCGATCACGTAACGGGCCAGCGGGCCGACTTCCATGGCGTGTCCGCGCCAGCGCGGCGCTTTGATCCAGGAGTATTTGGCGCTTTCGTCCAGTTCCTGAATGTTGGTGCGGTCGCCCTTGGTTTTGGAGCCGATTTTATAGTTCGGCTCGGTAATACCGTCATAAGGATGCAAACCTAGCGCTTCGTCCGGATATTTGTACCAAGAGTGCGGCACGTATTCCTTGATCTGCTCGGGGTCGGTCAAATCCACTTCGTGGACTTTGGTCAGATCGCCGTTGATGATCGCGCCGCGCGGCATCAGCAAGTTAGCAGCGGAATAATCGTTGGCTTTATCCGGGATGTCTCCATAAGAGAGCATGCTGGCACCGGCCAAACCACCGCCGTACATCCAGCCTTTGTAGAACTGGGCGATAGCCAGTAAATCCGGAATATAAACCTGATCGATAAAGGTAATGGTGCGGTCAATAATCGACGAAATCAGGTTCAAGCGCTCCATGTTCACCGCACCGACCGCGCCGACGCCGTCCAGATTGATCGCACAAGGCACGCCGCCGACCAGCCAGTTCGGATGCGGATCTTTGCCGCCGAAGATCGTGCGGATTTTCATGATGTCTTTTTGAAAGTCCAGCGCTTCCAGATAATGGGTCACTGCCAGCAAATCAGCTTCGGGCGGCAATAAATAGGCCGGATTGGTCCAATAGCCGTTCTTGAACGGGCCGAGCTGGCCAGATTCGACGAATTTTTTCAGGCGATTTTGGGTGTCGCGAAAATAGCCCGGCGAAGATTTGGGATTGCTGGGCGAAATCTGTTGCTGCAAGGCCGAGGTCGCTACTGGATCGGCCTTCAAGGCGTTGACCGGATTCACCCAGTCCAAGGCATGCAAATGATAGAAATGCACCAAGTGATCGTGCGCTTGCAGACTGAGCTGCATGATATTGCGGATCGAATTGGCATTTTCCGGGATCTTGATTTTCAAGGCGTCCTCGACCGCCCGCACCGAGGTCAGTGCGTGAGTACCGGTGCATACCCCGCAAATGCGTTGCACGAAAGCCCAGGCGTCGCGCGGGTCGCGGCCCTTCAAAATCACTTCCAGTCCGCGCCACATGGTGCCGCTGGAGATAGCGTTACGGATGATGTTGTCGTCGTCGATGTTGACTTCGCAGCGCATGTGGCCTTCGATGCGGGTAACCGGATCGACCACGACGCGGCGACCGGCGTCGTTTAAATTAAAACCATTGGGGGTGTTTCGGACTGTCATTATTGTTCTGCTCCTGGTTGTTTATCCCCGGATTGTTTGGCGCGACTCAAGGCCGTCAAACCCGCATGCGCGGCGACGCCGGCACCTACAATCGCTGCGGCGGTGCCGCCGACCACATCGGCGTTGGCTTCGATACCAAATTGATTGATACCGGTGAGGCGGTCGTAAAAACTGCCTTTATCCCAGAAACCGTCTTCGGAACAGCCGATACAGCCGTGGCCGGATTGAATCGGAAACGAGGTGCCTTCGTTCCATTTCACCGTGGAGCAGGCGTTATACGTGGTTGGCCCTTTGCAGCCCATTTTGTACAGGCAGTGGCCTTGACGGGCGGCTTCGTCGTCCCATTGTTCGACAAACTGGCCGGCATCGAAATGCGGCCGTCTATAGCATTTGTCGTGGATGCGCTGGCTGTAGAACATTTGCGGCCGGCCTTGTTTATCCAGGGTCGGCAGTTTGTCGAAGGTCAATAGATAAGCCACCACGGCGGTCATCACTTCCGCAATCGGTGGGCAACCAGGCACCTTAATAATCGGCTTGTCGGCTAAACCGGGGACTTTATGTACCGGCGTCGCCCGAGTGGGATTAGGCTTGGCGGCTTGTACGCAACCCCAAGAAGCGCAAGAACCCCAGGAAATGATAGCTTTGCAACTCTCTGCGGCATATTTCAGTTGCTCAACAAACGGCTTGCCGCCGATGATGCAATACATGCCGTCTTCGGCCAACGGCGGATTGCCTTCTACGGCCAGAATGTAATTGCCTTTGTATTTTTCGACGATCTCGGTGACGATAGCTTCGGCATTATGGCCGGCGGCGGCCATGATGGTGTCGTCGTAATCCAGCGACAACATCGACAAAATCACGTCTTTGGCTAGCGGATGGCCGGAGCGAATAAACGACTCCGAGCAACAGGTGCATTCCAAGCCGTGCAGCCACAATACCGGGATACGCGGCTTGGTTTCCATCGCGTGGGCAATTTTCGGCGCGAATGCCGGCGATAGGCCCAGCGAGGCGGCGGTTAAACTGCAAAATTTCAGAAAACTGCGGCGGGTGATGCCTTGCCTGCGCATCACATCGTAAAAGGTTTCGATCATGGATACTCCAGTCGTCGTTATGGCTAATCAAAGTGACTGGCTTGACGACACCGCGCGAGGTTAGGCGCTGATGGTTGTTATCCAGTAGCTTTAATAGCAGGTTTTCAAAGCCGCCCCCGCAGCTATGCCGACCGGAATTCGCCGGAAGGTTGAAAACCTTTGCTTGTTATTATTTAGGTGACAACACTAAGAACCAGCGTTGCCCCGCCTTGCCAGAGCAACATCTATGCCGGCCATAGGGCAACGCTAAAACCTTTGCATTAGTGGGACTATTAGCGTTTAACGCGGCTTAGCCTCTGTCTGCTAACTAACAAACCCAACAAAACCACACAATGATTGCCAGAAATACGACATATGCATAGCTTTTAGAATGGGGCTTCGAAAACCTGTCCAGCACTTGGTTGACAGCCCCAAGCGGAGGCGACTAAAGTGAATAACCGTCCTCGAAGTATTTGAAGACTGGATTAACTCAAAATAATTAAGCGGAGACGGCACTAAAGTCCGTTCCACCGCATCGCCGGGAGAGCTCTTATGAACCGCGTTATCGTGCTGATGTTACTGACGATTTTTAATACCAATGCCCTGGCGGATTGGGACCCGGAACTGGAAGCTCAAGAACAAGCACAGCGCGAAGCTACCCAGCGCGCCGAACAAGCCAGGGCACGTGAGGCGCAAAAATTGATTAACGAAGCCAATGCCAAGGCAAACCGGGAGATGATGGGCAGTAAGCGTAAAAACCTGGGCGCGGCGGCCAAGGGCAAATCGGATGCAGAAGTGAATCGTCTGTACGACGCCAAGATCAAACAAACCACGGAAGACGCCAATCGCTTGGCTCAGGAGGCTCGCAGTGCGCTTAGTCAAGGCCAAGGCGCAGCGGCGGTAAAACAAGTGACCGGCAAAAGCCTGCATGAATTGGAAAATATGTCCGATGAGGAAGCCGAAGCCCTATCGCGGGAATTGGAAAAGAAATACGGGCAATGACGAATGCAGCCCGGCACGCGTGCAGTGCGGAAAAATCAAATGGGCTAAGCTAATCAACGCTGGATATTCACGTTAATCCAGCGCATGTTCTCGACCAAGGAATGCCCGCGTTTACTCACTCGCTGTCTATCTCTTGTTCCAGCAAAGTCCGCAGGCCGGCCGGCATTTCCAGCGTTTCCGGATCCCAGCCTTCCAGCTCCAGCACATCTTTCAGGCATTCTTCCATGATCAAATGGGCTTTCTGGGTAGCATCGGCGATGCGCTGATGTACTCTGGTTTGCACCTCGCTACCGCTGCGCTCGGAGCAATTGGCCTGATAGTCGAACAGCTTGCGCAAGCTATCGATTTGTCCGCCAACCTGCGACGGGCAGGAACACATATACAAAATGCCCTGAACGTTGATGCGTTTGAGTTGCTGATTGCTAAATTGGGTTTCCAGTTTCATGATGCGAGCTCTCGATTTTCTCGTTTATTATAATTATCGGGTTGGCGCCAACCCTGGCTCAAATTGTTTTTCGCCAAATACGCCGCTAAGCTTCGGCCGGCGGCATAGGCTATCAAGGCCACGGCCAGTTATCAACTTTAGGCAAATTAGTTGCGCTGCAAGAGGCGAATTTCGGCAATCAATTCAACCTCAAGCCGGCGTGAAGCCACTGTTAATCAATTGTCGGGTACGGGCATAGGTTTCCTGAATGATTAAGGCATCGGTACTGGCCCGATGCCGCAACAAGGCCATATCCTGAATCACTTGCCGTTTGGTTTGGGTCCAGATGTCCATTTGCGCTTCTTTCAATATCATTTCCAACGCGCTGAGATAAAAGCCCGGCTGTACGCCGCAGCGAAAAAACAAGCGAGATAACCAAGGCTTATCGACCACCCAGCCGTCGCTATACACCGTTTTACCGGCTAAAAAATCATTCAATTCGCTGGCTACCAGAGCGATGGGCTTTCCATAACTGATTAAAGTCTCTCGACTCAGTCCATGCACTCGTTCGGCTTGCGCGTCCCAATAAGTCCAGTCACTCGCAGGCTTGATCAACGCGCAATATTTTTGCCCGTTTCCCAATACCACGCCTACTTCGATGGGATAACTATCGAAGCCAAACCCGGAAGCTTCGAAATCGATTACATTCGGTCTGATGATTTGCAACTGAGCATCCCTTTGCACATCGTAAAACGTGTAAGCCTAGCCTATATCGACGAATACGAACGACGTAAACGGGCAGATTTAATTTTATAAAACCAGCGCAAGGCCAGTAACAAAGCCAGTATCCCGCCGAACAGCAGCGGCCGGCTCAGATCTTTTTTGACTAGCCAGGCAAAATGCACCACCCCTGCAGCGGCAATCGGGTAAACCATACGGTGCAAGCGTTTCCAATTTTTGCCGCCGAGCCGGCGCTGCATAGCATTCGTGGAGGTTACGGCCAAAGGAATCAGGAACAAGAACGCCGTAAAACCGATAGTAATGTAGGGACGTTTCAGGATGTCTTTGGCTATTGCCGACCAATCGAAAAACTGGTCCAAAACCAGATAAGTCAGAAAGTGCAGACAGGCGTAGAAAAAGGCAAACAATCCCAGCATACGTCTAAGCCGGATAAGCCAGCTTGCGCCGCTCAGTTGCCGCAGCGGCGTGACGCCGAGGCTTATCAGCAAAAACGTCAATGTCCAGTAACCGGTGTTATGGGTGATTTTTTCGATGGGGTTGGCACCCAATTCGTCTTGCCAAGCGGCCGTCAACAATAGCGCCAGGGGCAACAAAGCCGCCAAAAACACTAACTGTTTTAGACGCCGCAGGTGAGTATCGTCAAGCGTTTTCCAATTCACAGTCAAAAGTTTTTAGTCAAATCCATGCCGGCATACAAGCCGGCGA
The DNA here is from genome assembly GCF_057126975.1 of Methylomonas sp. 2F7. Classification (NCBI taxonomy): domain Bacteria; kingdom Pseudomonadati; phylum Pseudomonadota; class Gammaproteobacteria; order Methylococcales; family Methylococcaceae; genus Methylomonas; species Methylomonas sp. 2F7. The sequence goes on along the minus strand of NZ_CP195203.1, from coordinate 315,552 downwards.
CTTGTTCGGCGTAACCGTTGAACGACAGGGTTGGCCGCTTTAGAAAATCGCCGAGGCGGCGTTCTTTGGCTTGACTCCAGCGCGGGTGATCGACTTCCGGATTAACGTTGGCATAAAATCCGTATTCGCTGGGGCCGGCCTGCATCCAACTGGTCGTCGGTTGCTGCTTGACCAAGCGAATCTTAACGATGGACTTGGCGCTTTTGAAGCCGTATTTCCACGGCACGACGATGCGCACCGGTGCCCCGTTTTGATTGGGTAACACTTCGCCGTATAAGCCAAACGTCAGTAAAGCCAAGGGATGCATGGCTTCGTCGATACGCAGGCCTTCGCGATACGGCCATTCCAGGACAGCGCGCCGCTGCCCGGGCAGTTGTTCGGGGTCGTGCAGGCTGACGAACTCCACATAACGAGCCTCACTAGTCGGCTCGACTTGTTTCAGCAACTCCGCCAAGGGATAACCTAGCCAGGGAATCACCATCGACCAAGCCTCCACGCACCGCAAGCGGTAGATGCGCTCCTGCATCGGCGCCAGTTTCAGTAAATCCTCGATGGCAAATTGTTTAGGCTTACGGACTTCGCCTTCCACACTGACCGTCCATGGCCGAGTTTTTAGGCGGCCAGCCATTTTGGCGGGACCTTCCTTGCTGGTATCGAACTCGTAGAAATTATTGTATTGGCTGATGTCTTCCAGCGGCGTCAATTTATCGGTCAGGCCGTAAGCCTCGGAGAGACTACTTGCCAGTTTTTCCCCGCCAACCGCAGCTCCCGCCAACAACGCGGCAGAGCCGCCGAGTGCCAACTGCATAAAATGCCGGCGCTGGTAAAACAGCTCGCGTGGCGTGATTTCGGAAGCGGGAATTGCGGGGATGCCGGGGAGTTTCATGGGGACGCCTCTTGAAAAGTTTAGATCTACTCGACCATAAACCGGGCCGGCAGTTCCGCTTACGCCCAAGTCAGACCAGGGGCTTTGTCCATTTGGCCGCCTGTGTCTGCTTAAAGAGGACCTCTAAACTCTATTTGCGCGGCTTTTTCTTGCTATCCGGTTTTTTGGCCGTCGTCTTTTTTGCGGCGGTTTTTTTTGCAGACTTACTGGGCTTGGCTGCTTTTTTATGCGCCGATTTCTCCGGCTTTTCCTCCGCGGTCACTTTCTCAGCGTCAGTTTGCGCAGACTGCTCTGCCAGATCCGCGCTATCCGGCGGCAAATCCGGCATCGGCAATACGGCGGTTTCGTTGCCGTCATCAACGGCGGACCGGTCACAATCCGGTAAGTCTTGATCTTCAGGCGAGCAAATTACGCGATAGATGATTTTCCGGTCGTCGTTTTTGCCGGTTTTGGGTTCGAGCGGTTTAACAACCGGCGCGGTGTCATCGGAGATTGTCCCCAATAATTCGGCCGTTGCGCGGCCGCTATATACCCAGACGCTGAAAAGCACACTCAAATAGCACGCTTTGTAACTTGAGGGTTTGAAGCCACCCTTGCGCAAATTAGCCATTGTTCTGCAATTGCTTTAAGTGACGCTTGGCTTCGTTCCATAAGCCGTCCAGCTCCGCCAATTCGCAATCGCGCAACTCACGGCCGGAGGCTTCCACCTGCTTCTCGATGTAATTAAACCGACGGGTGAATTTTTTAGTGGCTTCGCGCAAGGCAATTTCCGGATTGACTTTCAGATGCCGGGCCAGATTGACCACCACCAGCAGCAAATCGCCGATTTCTTCCTGAATATGCGGTTGATCGCCTGACTGCCAGGCTTCGTGGACTTCTTGCAATTCTTCGCGCACCTTGTCGAATACCGGTTCCGCTGCCGGCCAATCGAAACCGTGGCTGGCGGCGCGATTTTGGATTTTTTCGCACTGCACCAGGGCCGGCAGACTTTGCGCGACGCCGGCTAACACACTTTCGGTCGTTTGTGCGGGCTGTTTAAGGCGGCGTTCCTGCGCTTTGGCTGCGTCCCAGGCTTGTTGGCGCTGTTCGTCGTTGTCGAATTTAACATCGGCAAACACATGCGGATGCCGGCTCACCAGTTTCTCGCTGATTGCCGCCGCCACCTGTTCAAAGTCGAACAAGCCGCGTTCTTCGGCAATCCGCGAGTGAAACACTACCTGTAACAACAGATCGCCCAATTCGCCGCGCAAATCATCGAAGTCATTGCGTTCGATGGCGTCGGCCACCTCGTAGGCTTCTTCGATGGTGTAGGGAATCAGGCTATGGAAATCTTGCTTGACGTCCCAGGCACACCCCTGTTCCGGGTCGCGCAAGCGGGCCATCAAAGCCAGCAGTTCCTGGGTTTTAGTCAAACTCAAAATGTCGAACCAAACGTATCCTGATAGCGTTTTTTGAATTCCGCCATCGTAAAGGTGTGGTTCTGGGTGCCGTTGTGCTCGATTTTGATCGCGCCTAACAGGGAAGCAATCCGACCGGTCACATCCCAATCGTAATCGTTGATCAAACCGTACAGCAGACCGGCACGATAAGCGTCGCCGCAGCCGGTGGGGTCCAGCAGTTGTTTGGGCTTGGCTGGCGGAATATCGATGCATTCGCCGCGGGTATACACTTTGGAACCGTTGCCGCCCAAGGTGATGATCAGGGCATCGACTTTTTCGGCGATTTGCTCCAGCGTCAAGCCGGTTCGTTGTTGCATCAATTCCGACTCGTAGTCGTTAAAGGTGGCGTAATTGGCCAGCTCCAGAAACGCCAGCAACTCGTCGCCATCGAACATGGGCATGCCTTGACCGGGATCGAAAATAAACGGAATGCCTTGCTCAACAAACTGCTGGGCGTGCTCCTGCATGCCTTGTTTACCGTCCGGCGAGACGATGCCGATGGTAATGCCAGAGTCGGCCGGCACGGTGTTTAAATGCGAAAAGCTCATCGCCCCGGGATGGAAAGCGGTGATTTGATTGTCGTCTACGTCGGTAGTGATGTAGGCCTGGCCGGTGTAATGGTCATCCAGCACCTTGATATACCGGCTGGAAATGCCGCATTGGCTCAGCCATTGCGCGTAGGGTTCGAAATCGTGGCCGACGGTCGCCATGATAGACGGCTCTTCCTGCAACAATTTCAGGTTATAAGCAATGTTGCCGGCACAGCCGCCGTATTCGCGGCGCAAGGCCGGCACCAGGAAAGACACGTTAAGCATGTGTACTTTCTCTGGCAGGATGTGATGTTTAAATTTGTCGTGAAACACCATGATGGTGTCGTAGGCCATGGAGCCACAGATCAATGCACTCATTATTATCCTTGTTTGACGATTTCAGCCGCCCTAAGGTAACGGATGTTTGAAATAGGCACAAGACGAAAGCGACAAAATCAGCCGCGCTTCGTCGTCTTTACCGCTTATAACAAAATCAACGCCCAAGTCACGCCGGCCCAAATCAAGGACAACATAACCGCCGCCGAGCCTATGTCCTTGGCGCGTCCGGATAATTCGTGATGTTCGAAACCGACTCTATCCACTACGGCTTCCACCGCGGAATTCAACAGCTCCACCAGCAACACCAGTACCACGCTGCCGATCAACAAGACTTTTTCGATGGCGGTTTGCCCCAGCCAAATCGCCAACGGCGTCGTTACCACGAACAAGGCCACTTCCTGACGAAACGCCTCTTCATGCTGCCAGGTGGCCTTAAAGCCGGCGACCGAAAAAAAGCAGGCATTAATCAGCCGCTTAAATCCCTTTGCATTTTGATTTGCCATTGATTATTCCTACTCCTCGATCAGGGTCCGATAGGCATCGGCATCCATTAATTGTTCCAGTTCCGCCGGATTATCGGCTTTGATGCAAAACAGCCAGGTCTGATACGCGCCGTCATTCACCAACTCAGGCTCGTCCGACACCGCTTCGTTGACCTCGACCACACTGCCGCTGACCGGGCTGAACAAATCGGATGCGGTTTTTACCGATTCCACTACCGCCAGCTGTTCGCCCGCCTTCACGACTCTGCCGACATCCGGCAAGCCGATAAAAACGATGTCGCCCAACTCGGACTGGGCGAAGTCGGTAATACCGACGCGCACGACATTGCCGTCTTCCAGCTTGGCCCATTCATGGGTTTGCGCATATTTCAAATTTTCAGGTGTTTCACTCATTTGCATTTCCCTCAAGCCGTGACAGTAATCCAAAAGGATAACCGGCTATTTTTTTAACACAACAAAAAATTACAGACGTCAGCCCAAACTTTATAATCCCAACTCTATGGGGAGCACTTACAACAAGTTCGGCCATTAAGACGTCAAACTACATTTAACAAAATTCATGCGAATAGCACTTTTCCTAGCAGGCTGGCTTAGCTTTGTTAGCCTGACTCCGACCTCCGCCAGGGCGGACGATGACGACGCCCCCGCACGCACCGCCCAACCGAAACCGGCCGGCAGCAATGCCGCCCCCGAGGTGTTACAGCTAGACAGCGCCGCGCAAAAGCTGGCCGGCATTCAAACCCAAACACTCGTAGCGGTTAAACAAACGCCCGAATTTGCCGCTTACGGCACGGTGGTCAACCCGGAACCGCTGCTGAGCATCCGCCAGCAATTCCTGGCCGCCAGCGCCCAGCAAGACAGCGCCCAAGCCCGTTACAGCGAAGCGGCGCAAAACCTGAATCGCACCCGAGACCTGCATCAACAAGACATCGTTTCCACCCGCCGCCTGCAGGAACAGCAAGCGATCTGGCAGACTGACAAAGCCAATCTGGCCGCCAACAGCTACCAGCAACAACTGATCGCCGCCAACAGCCGGCTGGTCTGGGGCGACACCTTGAGTAGCTGGTTTACCAAAGCCCAAGATAAAAACGCCACGCAACTGTTGGAACATCAAGCACAATTGCTGCAAATCACCCTGCCCGCCAATAGCCGGCTCGATCCGGGCGTCAAGCTTATCCATATTCAGGAACGCGGCCAGCGTCAAGCAGCCTTGCCCGCCGCGCTGATTTCCGCGGCGCCTCAGGTCGATCCGGTATCGCAAGGTCCGCGTTATTTTTTCAAATGTGCGGACTGCCGCCTACCATTCGGCACCCATATCACTGCCTGGATTCCGGAAGGCGGCCAAATCAGCGAAGGGGTTAATATCCCGGAATCAGCCCTGATCTGGCATCTGGGCCAAGCGTTTGTATTTATCAAAACCGATGCAGAACATTTCAGCCGGCGCGCGCTAAAGCAATACAGCAATAGCGGCCAAGGTTATTTCGTAGCCGACGGCTTGCGGCCCGGCGAAGAAATCGTCACCACCGGCGCGCAAACGCTGTTATCGCAACAATTGAAAGGTCTGATACCCGACGAGGATAAGGATTAGAGCCCGCTTAGTATTTGATCGGCAACACTTGAACCGACTCCCAAACCCGCTCGGTGAACTCCGCATCCATCGCCGGCATGCCATCCTGAAGCCACTGCACAATAACTTTAGCGATATTGGGGTAGGTAACATGCACAGCATGTGGATTGTGCAGCCAGTCCTCGATCACTGCGTCGTCCAGATCGAACATCGTGTGACCGTAGCCCAGTTGCTTTAAAGCCTCGGCATTGGAAATCTGCTCCATTTGCGCGTGTAAGGGCTTGACGAGAATCTTCTTGCCCAATTGCAAGGACTCGCTGGCCAATTCGAACCCGGCATTGCTGATAATGCCGGCGCAATCGTACAAGTCGCGCTGAAAGCCTTCTCTGGATAGTTGTTTGCAAACGATGTGCGGATATTTCGATACCGCCGGTTCCGGCGCATAGACGTGAAACTCGAAATTTTCGAACGGACACAACAGCTTAACCACCGCTTGCGGGTCTTCGAAGGGCAAATATACCACTATCTTATTGGCTTGGGTATTTTGCGGAAACTCCGGCGTTTCGATAATCGGCGGCAAGATCGGCTGACCGAAATGATGCCAGTGCAAGCCGATGCCGATGTCGGCCGGCGCGAAATACTTCATCACCTGCTCGGCAATCGGATCGCCGCCGGCACGGGGAATTTTGTGTCTAAACGCATATTGATGGCCGATCCCCAGCACTTTTTTCTTTTGCCGTTTCGCGGCCCAAGCGGTAACCGGCTCGAAATCGCTGATCACCAGATCGTAAGCGCTTAAATCCAGACTGTTGATGTCTTTGACAAAACGAATCGGGCTGGCTTCCAACGCGGTTTTCACATAACTGACCTGGCCGTTGTGGGTGTTAAAGGTCAAGCCGGTTTTGACTTGATAACCGTTAAACACTTCCATGTCGAAGTATTTCTCCGCCGGCCGGCCGGTAAATTGGAAGGTGACATCAAAACCCGCCGCGTATAGTTCTTTCGCCATCACTCTGGCGCGGGTGATATGTCCATTGCCCGTGCCTTGCACACCGTAAAAAATTTTCATCATAAAATGTAATCGAGACTAAAAATTGCCGTACTAACCCCCAAGACCACGCCCATCAGCGTATCGGTGGGGAAATGCACGCCCAAAACCACTCTGGAAAAACCGACCAGCGCGGCCCAAACATAAAGAACCGGCAGCAACGACGGCGCAAAATACCCTACCAAGGTTGCCACCATGAAAGCGGCAGAGGTATGTCCGGAGGGGAAACTGAACTGATCCGATGGCGTAATCACGCTTTTGAAATCCGGTAACGCTTGCTGCGGGCGGTTGCGCTTAAAGCCTTTTTTCAGCAGCGTATAGACCGGCCTTTCGATCAAAAACGCCAGTATCATGGCCCGCAACAACGCATCGTTGATGCCTTGATCCCAGTAAAGCCAAGCCGCGAGAATGACGTACAGAAAACCGTCGGCGGTGCGGGAAATCATGCGGCAAAAGCGCACTAAATAGGCATGAATGGCAACACTGTTTAGCCAAGTAAACATCGTCACGTCGTACTTATGGATCGAGTAAATCAGCTTCATGGTCTGGCCCTCGTTGTTTGCCGCACGCGTCGACCGCGAGCTTCGTGCAGCAGTTGAAAATCGTCGATTTTCCGTTTCACGTTTATCCCTGATAACGAGGCCAGCTTAGAGATGCTTTGTGACAACAATATGAAGCTTTGTTTAAGCTTATGTGACAGGCCCATTTCGGCGATTGTTTGTTACAATTGCCGGCTGCGGGGCGCTCGGCTGTTTGGTGCGCTCGACCGGCGATCCATAACAACACGGCAAAACCTTTTCGGTTTTAATCAGGGCACTATGCAACGTTTTTGCACTTTAGGGTTTGTACTCGGCCTGATCTTGATGGTCTTCGGCATCACTTACACGCTACCGATAGCCACTTCGCTGTACTTCGAGGATGGCATGGTCGATCATTTCTTGAACGGCATGTCGCTGAATATCGGGGTCGGCAGCCTACTATCCGGCATAACCATGCGCTTTCGCGGCGAAGTAAAAACACGCGACGGCTATTTGTTGGTAGCCTCTTTCTGGATATTGATGTCTGCAACAGCAACATTTCCGTTGCTTTGGGGGATGCCGGGGCTATCGTTTACCGATGCGTTTTTTGAAACCACATCGGGGTTAACCACCACGGGAGCTACCGTTTTCGTCGGCCTGGATAATTTGGCACCGTCGCTAAACCTCTGGCGCCACGAATTGAACTGGATCGGCGGCCTAGGCATTATCGTTTTGGCGGTAGCTATCTTGCCACTACTGGGAATCGGGGGCATGCAGCTTTACAAAGCCGAAATCTCCGGCCCGATCAAAGACAGCAAACTGACGCCACGAATCACCGAAACCGCCAGACTGCTTTGGATAGTCTATGCCGGCATTACCGTTGCCTGCATCGTATCCCTGAAATTGGCAGGCATGAGTTGGTTCGACGCCATTTGCCACGGCTTCGCGACGATGGGCCTGGGAGGCTTATCGACCCATGACGCCAGTGTCGGCTATTTCGATTCTCCGGCCATCGAACTCGTTCTAACCGTGTTCATGCTTATTTCGGCGATGAATTTTGCCGTGCATTTTCAAGCCTTGCATCAGCGCAGCGCTAAACCCTACTTAGAAGATCCGGAGGCCATTCCCATGCTGGGCGTAATTGCCGGCAGTATTTTGTTATGCACCGGGCTCATCTGGTATCACCATGTTTATCCCGATTTTCTCACCGCTCTGCGCCATGTCACTTTCAACCTGGTTTCGGTTGGCACTTCCAGCGGCTTCGTTAGCGTCGATTACGATAAATGGCCGCCGTTTGTGCCTTGGTGGATGCTTTATTTGAGCTGTATCGTTGCCAATACCGGTTCCACCGGCGGCGGCATCAAAATGTTCCGCACCATATTGTTATGGAAACAGGCCGGACGGGAAATGTTCAGCATTCTGCATCCGCGCGCTATCAATCCCATACGCATCGGCGGCACTCCCGTCGCCAATAAGATTATTTTCTCGGTTTTAGCCTTTATTTTTCTTTACTTCATTTCGATTGTAGTTCTAACTTTTTCGCTACTATTTTCCGGCTTGGAGCCGATTTCAGCACTCAGCGCGGTACTGGCATGCATCAACAACGCCGGCCCAGGCCTTGGACAGGTAGGGCCTGCCAGCAATTACCAGGGTTTAAGCGATTTCCAGACCTGGATTTGTTCGATTGCAATGCTGTTGGGGCGCTTCGAAGTCTTTACTCTGATAATGCTTTTTACGCCTGCTTTCTGGAGAAAATAGTACAATTCTCATCCCTTTAAGCAGACAAACTTAGTTTTATTGCCGAACCATTAAATCCGGTCGGACCACAACCATAATTATTTATCAGGAACATTGGCATGACTTCCGCTTCACACATTGATTTTCTTAGTAAAAGAAAACTGGCCTTTTACTTTTCCGGCACTCTGCTATTGATTTCCATTGTTTCGTTTTTCGTCAAGGGTCTGGATCTGGGCATAGACTTTACCGGCGGCAGCGTCTACGAATTGCATTACAACCAAGCGGCGGATCTGGACAAGATGCGCAGCACACTGGAACAACAAGGCTTCGCCGATGCCAATCTGCAACATTTCGGCAGCGCGGCCGATGTGTTAATCCGCCTGAAACCGGTAGAAAACGTTAGTCAAAAAGAACTTAGCGAAAAAGTGCTAAGCGTCGCCAATAGCAGCCAAAGCCAACCTGGCGAACTGCGTCGCGTAGAATTCGTCGGCCCGCAAGTGGGGGATGATTTGGTCAACGATGGCGGTCTGGCGCTATTCTTCGCTTTTGTCGGCATCATGGTCTATGTCAGCATTCGCTTCGAGTGGAAATTATCCTTGAGCGCGATCGCGGCTTTATTCCACGACAGTATCATTACGATGGGTTTTTTCTCGGTATTTGGCTGGGAATTCGACATGACCGTGTTATCGGCGATTTTGGCCTTGATCGGTTATTCCATCAACGACACCATCGTCGTCTACGACAGGATTCGCGAAACCGTCCGCTCTAGCCGAATCAAGGAATCCATTAACGCAATCGTTAACACCGCGCTGAACGACACTCTGAGCCGAACTATCCTGACCTCGTTGACCGTATTTTTAACGCTGTTGGCTCTGGCATTCCTCGGCGGCAAAACCATCCACGGCTTTGCCATTGCGATGCTGATCGGCGTCGTTAAAGGCACCTACTCATCGATTTACATTGCCAGCTCACTCGCTCTGAGCCTGGGCTTGAGCCGCGACGACCTGATGCCGCCCGCCAAAGACAGCGTCGTCGACGACATGCCTTAACCCGAATTTTCATTTATCACTTCAAGCGAACGCTCACGGAATAACTTGATGACACAAAAGCTTAATACTCGCGACCTTACCCAACTCACCCTCGGCATCCCCGGCTTCGAATATAAAGATTTATACGATGCCAAACGTCTGTCTGATTTGTTGACAGTATTCGATCAGTCGGTACAGCAACACGATGCAGCCTTGTTTGCGGAAATTACCGCTTACCGCGCCTGCGGCGGCGAGGGCATGAAGCCGGAGGACATTTCCGAGTTATTGGTGAAGATGGCGCCGCTGGTCGGCACCTTTGTCGCGCGTTTGTTCAATGTCAACGATGTGCGCGAGCAACAAATCGGCAATATTCGTGGCGAATTCGACGCCGTGTTTGTTTATCGGACCGAAATCGTCGGCACCTTGAACAAACTGTTCAAAGGCCAAACTATCGAAGGATGGGATATTGCCGCATTGCGGGCCCAACTGGATGGCTTGTTGACCGCCGCCGACAAACAGGATTTATTCCGGGCCGACCCGGAATTGGCGATCAGCCAACTCGGTGCCGATTTATGGCGCTTGTCGCAACAGGCAGAGATTGCCGATGCCGACGTTGCCCCGTTCAAAGACCAATTGACCGGTTACGACAGCACTGCCGCCTTGGTAGCCGGCTTGCTGGACATCGTCCGCCGCTGGAGTTTTGCCGCCCAACACGACCCAGAATTGCAAGCCTATGTAGCCAAATGGGTGAGCTTCAAAATCCCGGAAAAAACCAATCTGGACAATCTGGTTGACCACGAAACCGTGTCGCCAAACGGTTTTGATGTTTGGGCTTGCGACGATCACCATCACCGTCGCCGGGACGGCTTTGCCTTGACCGACAAACGCTTCAAACAGCGCCAGGTGCTATATGAAGTAGATCATTGCATTTACTGCCACGACCGCGACAACGATTCCTGCTCCAAAGGCATCAAGAACAAAAAAGACGGCACGTTCAAAACGAATCATTTGAGCGCACTGATGACCGGCTGCCCGCTGGAAGAAAAAATCTCCGAGATGCATGTAGTCAAACGCCAGGGTGACAATATCGGCGCGCTGGCGATGATCATCATCGACAATCCGATGTGCCCCGGCACCGGCCACCGGATATGCAACGATTGCATGCGCGGTTGTATTTACCAAAAAACCGAGTCGGTGAATATTCCGCAAATCGAAACCAATGTGCTGACCGACGTGCTGTTCATGCCGTGGGGTTTTGAAATATACAGTCTGTTGACCCGTTGGAACCCGCTGAATATCAAGCGTTCCACTGCCCTGCCTTACAACGGCAAGAATGTACTGGTAGCGGGCATGGGCCCTGCCGGCTATACCTTGGCACACTATTTGTTGAACGAAGGCTTTGGCGTGGTCGGTATCGATGCCTTGAAAATCGAGCCGCTACCCCTGCATTTGACCGGCGACCGCGACAATGTGCCAATGCCGATCATGGACTTTCAAGACCTTTACGAAGATCTGGATAAGCGTGTATTGCTGGGCTTTGGCGGCGTGGCCGAATACGGCATTACCGTGCGTTGGGATAAAAACTTTTTGAAAGTCATTTATCTGACCCTGCTACGTCGCAACGCCTTTAAGTGCTACGGCGGCGTGCGCTTTGGGGGCACCATCACTATCGATGAAGCCTGGGAGATGGGTTTCGATCATATTGCCATCGCCAGCGGCGCCGGCAAGCCGACGGTGATCGATCTGAAAAACAACATGACCCGCGGCATCCGCAAGGCCTCAGACTTTTTGATGGGCCTGCAATTGACCGGCGCGGCCAAAGAATCCTCGCTGGCTAATTTGCAGGTGCGTCTGCCGGCCGGCGTCATCGGCGGCGGCTTGACCGCCATCGATACCACCACCGAATTACTCGCCTACTACCCCGGCCAAGTCAGCAAGATTTTGCATCGCTACGAAAAACTGGTGGCCAAATACGGCGAAGCGACGGTACGCAGCCGTTACGATGGCGAAGAATTGGAGATTCTGGAAGAGTTTTTAGCGCATGGCCGGGTGATCGAACAAGAACGCGAACGTGCCGCGACCGCTGGTGAAATGCCTAATTTCCTGCCTTTCCTGAAACAATGGGGCGGCGTGACACTGTTCTACCGCAAAGGCATCAAGGATTCGCCGGCATATCGGCAAAACCACGAAGAAATCCACGAAGCGCTCTCGGAAGGTATTTACCTGGCCGAAGGCATGAGCCCATTGGAAGCTATCGAAGACCAATACGGCCATTTGCAAGCCGTACGTTTTGAGAGGCTAACCGAACAAGACGGTAAATGGCGCAAAACGGATGAAGTGGAAGTGAAGCTACGCGGCCTGTTCATCGCCGCCGGCACAGCTCCCAACACGATCTACCAGTCCGAGCATCCCCGCACTTTCGCGATGGAAGGCAAATTTTACAAGCGCCACGAACCCGACTGGTTGGACGGCAAGGCGCAACTGGCGCCGATGGCCGACGAAGCGCAAGTCAAAGTGGGCAAACCGGCACCGTTTACTTCCTATCACAGCAACGGCCGGTACATCACTTTTTATGGCGACAACCATCCGGTTTATGCCGGCAACGTGGTAAAAGCCATGGCCAGCGCGAAAGACGGTTATCCGTATATCGTTAAACTGTTTGCCAACGAGATTGCTGGATTGGATGCATCACAGCAACCGCAACGCGATGCCCGGTTACGCGACTTACAGGACAGACTTGATGCGACTTTCCTGGCGCATGTCGTCGAAGTGAATCGCCTGACACCAACCATCATCGAAGTGGTCATCAAAGCGCCCGCAGCTGCGAAACATTTCGAGCCTGGCCAGTTCTATCGGGTACAAAACTACGAATCACTGGCCCCTGTAGTCGAAGGCACGACGCTGGCCGCCGAAGGCTTGGCACTGACCGGTGCCTGGGTAGACAAAGAAAAAGGCTTGGTTTCCTTGATTGCCCTGGAAATGGGCAGCTCCAGCCGCTTATGCGCAACCTGGAAAGTCGGCGATCCGCTGGTGTTGATGGGCGTAACAGGCGCCCCGACCGAAATTCCAACCGGCAAAACCGTTTTGCTGCTGGGCGGAGGTTTGGGTAACGCGGTATTGTTCTCAATCGGTAAAGCTATGCGCAATGCCGGTAACAAGGTGTTGTATTTCGCCGGCTACCGTAACAGCGAAGACTTGTTCAAAGTCCCGGAAATCGAAGAGGCGTCCGACGTGATCGTTTGGGCTGTCGATGACCGGCCAGGCAACGACGCGATACCCGTCACCCGACCTCAGGATAAAACCTTCGTCGGTAATATCGTCGAAGCGATGGCGTCCTATGCCACCGGAAAATTGGGGGAAACCAGCATACGTCTGCAAGACGTCGATCACCTGATCGTCATCGGCTCGGATCGGATGATGGCAGCGGTAAAAGCGGCACGCTTTGCCGCATTAAAACCGTACTTGAAGGAAGGCCACGAGGCGGTCGGCTCAATCAACTCGCCTATGCAATGCATGATGAAAGGCGTCTGCGCCCAATGCTTATGCAAACACGTGGATCCGGAAAGCGGCGAAGAGAGCTTTATGTACTCTTGTTACAACCAGGATCAGGCGCTGGACTATGTCGATTTCCCGAATCTGGCTGCCCGTCTGCGGCAAAACACGGTACAGGAAAAATTGTCCTCGCTCTGGCTGACGTATTTGCTGGAAGCCCAATCGTAACAAGATAGGCTGACTTTCAGCCTAACCCCGGTAGACTATAAAATACGGGCATTCGAAGCCGAATGCCCGTGTTTAGAAATACTAAACTAGACTCGCTGTAATGTTACAAACTTTGTAGCATCGTGAAGGCCAGGCCCGTAGCTATGCGGGCAGGGCAAAAAGCAATCACGGTCGAGGAACTCACCCCCTACCGTGACTGTCCAGCACCCAGTTATTGAAAGGAGTTCACCCGTGTTTTCGCGCATCCTTCTACTCATTTTACTCGCCTGCTCACCACTACTAGCATGGGCAGACGCAGAACAAGCAGCACAAGCGCTTAATCTGACTAAGCATTGGGTGGGTTATTTGGCTATCGGTATATTTGCCGTTGCCTATCTACTGGCAATGACCGAAGAGGTCACCGAATTAAACAAATCCAAACCCATGGTGTTAGCCGCGAGCTTGATCTGGGCCTTTATCGCCGGCATTTACGTGAATAATGGCATGAGCGAACAGGCCGGCCACGCATTCCGTGCTTGTCTGGAAGGCTACGCGGAATTGTTTTTGTTCATCATGGTGTCGATGGCTTATCTCAATGCGATGGAAGATCGCGGCGTTTTCGATAATCTGCGAGTTTGGTTGCTCAGTAAAGGCTTCAGCTACCGTAAGCTATTCTGGATTACCGGCATCATGTCGTTTTTTATGTCCTCGGTTTGCAACAACCTGACCACTGCACTACTGATGGGCGCAGTGATCGCGGCAATGGGCAAGGACAATCGCAAATTCGTTACGTTGGCTTGCATCAACGTAGTGGTAGCCACGAATGCCGGCGGTTCGTTCAGCCCCTTCGGCGATATCACCACGCTGCTGGTATGGCAAAGCGGGGTAGTACCATTTAAAGATTTCTACTCACTGTTCATTCCCGCCGTGGTCAATTTCGCACTGCCGGCGATAATTATGCATTTCTGGATACCCAAGCAACAACCGGCGGCAGTGGGTAAAGCCCCAAAAATGAAACGCGGCGCAATAACGATGATCGTGCTGTTTTTACTGACGATTATTACCGCGGTCTGCTTCGAAAACATGTTGAAACTACCGCCTGCGGCCGGCATGCTGGCGGGCCTGACTTATCTAAAATTCTTAGGTTTTTATTTGCAAAAAACCGCCGATAAAGACAACGGCAAAATTAGCGATTTCGCCCACGTGTATAAGTTATTTAACGTTGCGGTTCCCGACGCGAGGCCAAGCCAAAAATTCGACGTATTTAAAAGCGTTGCCACGCTGGAATGGGACACCCTGCTGTTTTTTTACGGCGTGATGATCAGCGTCGGCGGCCTGAGTTTCATCGGTTATTTGACCATGGCCTCGGATGTGTTGTACGTCGGCATGGACCCGACCATCGCCAACATTGTGGTCGGCATCCTGTCGGCGTTTATTGATAACGGCACCATCATGTTCGCGGTACTCACCATGCATCCCGACATCTCGCAAGGCCAATGGCTGTTAGTGACATTAACCGCTGGCGTCGGCGGCAGTTTACTGGCAATCGGCTCGGCGGCAGGCGTAGGCTTGATGGGCCAAATGAAAGGCGTTTACTCCTTTAGCGCGCACTTGAAATGGATGCCGGTTATTTTGATCGGTTTTTTCGGCAGCATTGCTACCCATTTTCTGATTAACGGCAGCTATTTTTGAAACGATAAGCTTTATTGGGCAGTCTTTTTCATGGCCTGCCCAATAGGTCAATTGCAAATTCCACTATTTTTTTGCTTTTTTGCGACGATCAATTTCGCATTTGCAATCGCCCAAAGTCGGACTTAAGCAAAACGGCCACCCCCAAAAGCCTGATAAAAAATCACTTCATTTCAATATCTTAGCCAGCCAATAGCCACCCGCAACCTGCGTTAGCCTGACATACGCACCCAACAAAGGCGGCTGAGAACCTATTGTCACAATCATTTAACACGCAAAATCTAGCTAGTTTTTGTGGATACCCGCCGATTGCGATGTATAATGGAGTCGATTTAGCTCGGTATCGTTGTCGCTTTTCAAGTCTGCAATCGGATCAACAAACATTGTTTTCCACTACCTGCTTTATTCACCAACCCTAGTTACAAACCAGCGAATAGCACTTTATTAGCAAGAGAGATTTATGTCAGTTCAAGTAGAAGGCAAAGTAAAATGGTTCAATGATGAAAAAGGCTTCGGCTTCATTGAGCAAGAAGGCGGCAAAGATGTATTCGTACATTTCAGCGCCATCAACGGCAACGGCCGCAAAACCTTGAAAGAAGGCCAAAAAGTCACGATGGAAGTGACCAATGGTCAAAAAGGTCCACAAGCGGAAAACGTAACACCGCTGTAAATTGAACTGAAAAAGCCGCCTAACCAGCGGCTTTTTCGTTAGATCAGTTTAGCCCACAAGTCGTACTCGTCGGCTTCCTCGATTTCCACATCGACGAAATCGCCGACTTGTAAATGGCTTGCGCCGTCGATAAAGACCTGACCGTCGATCTCGGGTGCGTCGCTGCGGCTGCGCGCGACTGCGCCCTCTTCGACCACTTCATCGACCAATACTGTCTCGACTCTGCCGACCCGACGTTGCAAGCGCTCGGCACTGATTGCCGACTGATGCTCCATGAAGCGCGCCAAGCGCTCTTGCTTGACCTCTTCCGGTACAGCATCCGGCAAATCGTTGGCTACCGCACCCTTCACCGGCGAATAAGCAAAACAACCTACCCTATCCAATTGCGCTTCGCTTAAGAATTGCAACAACTCTGCAAAGTCTTGTTCGGTTTCACCGGGAAAACCGACGATAAAAGTACTGCGTATCGTCAAGTCCGGGCAAATCTTCCGCCAGGCGCGGATGCGCTCCAGATTATTTTCCGCAGCAGCTGGACGTTTCATCAATTTTAAGATTCGACTGTTGGCGTGCTGAAACGGAATATCCAGATACGGCAGAATTTTGCCTTCCGCCATTAACGGCACCACGTCATCGACATGCGGATAGGGATAGACATAATGCATCCGCGCCCAGATACCCAGCTCACCCAATGCTTCGGCCAAATCGTAAAACCGGGTTTGCATTTCCCGACCCCGCCAGCGCCGGCTCTCATACTTCAAATCCAAACCGTAAGCACTGGTATCTTGCGAGACGATCAGCAATTCCTTAACACCGGCATCGGCCAGCCGCTCGGCTTCCTGCATCACGTCGTCGATAGGCCGGCTCACCAAATCCCCGCGCATCGACGGGATAATGCAAAACGTGCATCTGTGATTGCAGCCTTCCGAAATTTTCAGATAAGCATAATGCTTGGGCGTTAGTTTGATACCTTGCGGCGGCACTATGTCGGTAAACGGATTATGCGCCGGCGGCAAGTATTCATGCACCGCAGACACCACCTCGTCAGTCGCGTGGGCGCCGGTGATTTTTAAAACCTGCGGATGCCGCGCCAAAATCTCATCCTGGCGCGCACCGAGACAACCGGTGACGATCACCTTACCATTTTCCGCCAAGGCCTCGCCGATGCTATCCAGCGACTCTTCAACCGCCGCATCGATAAAGCCGCAGGTATTCACAATCACCAAATCCGAATCCTTGTAGTTCGGCGAGACTTGATAGCCTTCGCTGCGCAGCCGGGTCAGAATCTGCTCGCTATCGACCAAGGCTTTCGGGCAACCTAAACTGATAAATCCAACACGGGGGTTACTCATGAAACTCTCTTGAAAACATTTTTATAAACAGGTGGGCGGCTTAGGCAAGCCGGCGATTTTACAGGCGTATTTCAACGGCCCTTGCGGAAACAGTTTTTGCAGATAGCGGCTGTTACCCTTGTCTTCACCAAATTGTTTGCGAATAGCCGCCACAAACATCCGAGCATTGGGCAAGTGCTGGAATTGTCGATAGTAGTCGCGAATGTACAGCAGGATTTCCCAGTGTGCGTCGCTAATTTCGATGGACTCAAGGCGGGCCAACTCATCCGCGACTTGTCGATTCCATTGCCCGGCATCGCGCAAAAAACC
This sequence comes from Methylomonas sp. 2F7, assembly GCF_057126975.1. Lineage (NCBI taxonomy): Bacteria > Pseudomonadati > Pseudomonadota > Gammaproteobacteria > Methylococcales > Methylococcaceae > Methylomonas > Methylomonas sp. 2F7. The sequence continues at coordinate 298,241 of NZ_CP195203.1, read as the reverse complement.
ATCGTCACTGGTTGGCAACGCAACGCCGCCGACAATCAATTCCACGAATGAATTACCGGATTCCGCACGGTCAGCTCGACCAAGCCCGCATAATCGACTGATTCCACGCCTGACAACAACAGTAGCGGCTCGACGCCGTGAACCAATAACATCTCTTGCAATGCATAAATCCGACACGACCGATTCAGCAATTGCCGCAACAAATCATTAGCAATATGCCCGGCCCGCGCGGCACATACCGCGCCATCCATCAAGACAACATCATCACCACTGCCAATGCGCTCGATGACCGCCGCTTGCAACGGCAATTGCGACAGCAAGTGCAGCATTATTCCACATGCGTCAGCTTCAAACCGACGATGCCGACGATGATTAACAGGATAGACGCCAAGCGGAACCAGTCCGCCGACTCCTTAAACAGAAAAATCCCGATTATCGCGACACCCACTGCCCCCATGCCGGTCCACACCGCATAGGCCGTACCCAGGGGCAAGGTTCTGATCGCCAGCATTAACAGGTAAAAACTGCCCGCCCCCGACACGCCGGTTACTACGCTCGGCCATAGCTTGGTAAACCCGTCATTGTATTTAAGACTAATCGCAAACACGATTTCCGAGCAACCCGCGGCGAACAATAGCAACCAACCCATCAAAACTCCTTTCCTATGCACTATAATCTGCGGTATTTTACAGCAGTGCTGTCACCTATCCGCAAAATTTAGTAATTTAATGGAAAAAGAATCCGACTATCTTGTTAGAAGCGCCAGACTGATTTTTGGCCACTTGAGCGATCTAATCAAAAAGAAATGCATTATCTCCGCGCATTTTGGCGAACATAACCAATCATTTTTGACCACCATCATCGATCTCGATCAAAAAGCCAATCTGATTACACTAGATGTTGCGCCGACCGAATTACTGAATAAGCAGCTGCTGGGCTCAGCGAAAGTGCTGTTCCGCACCGAATACGAAGGTATTAAAGTTTCATTCCGCGGCAAAGCGATCAAAAAGTCGCAAAGCGACGGCCACCCGGTTTTTGCGATGCCTATCCCGGACGCTATATTCTGGATGCAACGCCGCCAGTATTATCGGGTTAAAGTGCCGCTGTCACATAAAAACAGTACCTGCGAACTCAACCTTGCCACAGAAAATGAAGCGGGCGAAGTCGATACGCAAACCAAAGTGTTCAGCGTGGCCGACATCAGTATTTCCGGATTTTCGTTTTTGAATCCCGACACAAAAATTGCTGACTTTTTAGTGCCCGATACCGTCATAGACGAATGCGCCTTGTATTTGCACGATGGCAGCAGGGCCCACGTAGGCTTTGTGATTAAAAGCGTGACCAATGTTCGAGCCAACGCCACAACCTATCAACATCGCATAGGCTGCAAATTCACCCATATCCCGCAGGTGTTCGAAAACAACCTCCAGCGGTATATGCAGGAAATCGAATTGCAGCAGAAAAATTTAAGCATTTAAATCCCAAACAGCTGAGCATAGGTTTTAGGCCGCGAAATTGCGGCAAAAGCATTCCCAACGCCGGCCAGTGACAAAGCGCGGATGCTTAGTCCAAGCCTGACCTTACTGATTATAATTGAGCGCTTCAAAAATCTGATTTCAAACTAATGTCCTTACCGCCAATACCCGCCGCGGCATTGCCGCAGCAACCCACCACGGTATTCTGGAGCGGCCTGAACGGTTGCGGCGACTCCCTGACGCTGGCCCAAACAATTACCCAGGAAAAACGCCTGCTGGTCATCGTCACGCCGGACACGCAAACCGCGTTGCGCCTGGAACACGAGCTGGCGTTCTTTTTAGACAACAGCCTGCCGATTCTGCATTTTCCGGATTGGGAAACCTTGCCCTACGATGTATTCTCGCCGTTGCCGGAGATTATCTCCGAGCGCTTGCGCACTTTAGCGCTGCTGCCCGACACCAAACGCGGCGCGTTGATCCTGTCAGTGGCGACGCTCATGCACCGGCTGGCGCCGCGCGAGCATATTCTGGCACACAGCTTTGCCATCGAAGTCGGCGGCACTTTAAGCCTGGAAGTCACCCGCGCCAAGTTGGAAGCGGTGGGCTATCAATGCGTGTCGCAAGTCTATCAACACGGCGAATTCGCCGTGCGCGGCTCGATTCTGGACTTGTTTCCGATGGGTTCCAAACAGCCCTACCGCATCGAGTTGTTCGATGATGACGTGGAATCGATCCGCAGCTTCGACCCCGACACGCAGATGTCACAAGACAAAATGCAAAAAGTCGAGTTGTTTCCGGCCCGCGAGTTTCCGTTTACCGACGAAGCCATCAAACGCTTCCGCCAAGCCTTCCGCGAGCAATTCCCGGAGGCCTCACCGAAGAACAATCTGTACCTCGACGTTTCCAAGCAAATCGCCCCGGCCGGCATCGAATATTACTTGCCGCTGTTCGTCGAACGCACCGAATCGTTGTTTGCCTATTTACCGAAATCCGCTTTGTTTGTGCTACCTGCCCAGTTTGCGGAAAACGCCCAGCGCTTTTACAGCGAAGCCGACGAACGCTATCAGCAACGCAAATACGATACCGACCGGCCCTTGTTGCCGCCGACGCGCCTATTTTTGTCAGCCGAGGAAATCCAGCAACACACCGATAGTTTCAGCCGCGTGGTGCTGGACAATCAGGCGGAAGCCGCCCACTCATTCGACTGCAAGCTGCTACCGGATGTGGCTATCGATAGCCGTTTAAAAGAACCCGCGCAACGCCTGCGCCAGTTCATCGAAGGCTTTGACGGCAAGATCCTGTTCGTCGCCGAAACCGCCGGCCACCGCGAAGGCCTGATCGACAAACTAAAAAGCGTCAAACTCGCCGCCAAACAAGTGCAAAGCTGGCCTGAGTTTCTGCAAACCGATCATTCACCGTGCATCGTCGTCGCACCGATGGATCATGGGCTTTGGCTAGAGAATCAGAAGCTAGCCATCATCACTGAAAGCCAGCTCAGCGGCGAAAAAGTCCAACAACGCCGACGCCGGCAAAAATCGGCGGCGCGGGCGCTGGAAAACATTTTCAACAACCTCGACGAGCTGAGCATCGGTTCGCCGGTGGTGCATCAGGAACATGGCGTCGGTCGTTACCTGGGTTTGCAGATCCTTAACGTCGGCGGCATCGATGCCGAGTTTTTGATGTTGGAATACGCCAATAACGACAAGATTTATGTGCCGGTATCGTCCTTGCACATGATCGGTCGTTACAGCGGCGTCAGCGCCGAAAACGCCCCGCTGCATCGTTTAGGCACCGATCAATGGAGCAAGGCCAAGAAAAAAGCCATGGAGCGCGCCCGCGACGTCGCCGCCGAATTGCTGGACATCCACGCCAAACGCGCCGCCCGCGAAGGCTTTGCGTTTATCATCGACAACAGCGATTACAACGCTTTCGCCGCCGCCTTCCCGTTCGAGGAAACCCCGGATCAGCTCAGCGCCATCGAAGCCATCCTGCAAGACATGGCCGCCACTCAGCCGATGGATCGCGTGGTGTGCGGCGACGTCGGTTTCGGCAAAACCGAGGTCGCGATGCGCGCGGCCTTTGTGGCAGTGCAAAGCGGCAAGCAGGTCGCGGTGCTGGTGCCGACCACCCTGCTCGCCCAGCAGCATTATCAAAATTTCCGCGACCGCTTCGCCGACTGGCCGGTGCGTATCGAAGTCACCTCGCGCTTCGTCACGCCCAAACAGCAAAAAGCCATCGCCGACGACTTGGCCGACGGCAAAGTCGACATCGTCATCGGCACCCACAAGCTGTTATCCAAAGAGATGCGCTACAAAGCCCTGGGCTTGGTGATAATTGACGAAGAACACCGCTTTGGCGTCACCCAAAAAGAACATTTCAAAAAACTGCGTCACGAACTGGATTTGCTGACCCTGACCGCGACGCCAATTCCGCGCACCTTGAACATGGCCATGGCCGGCCTGCGCGATATTTCCATCATCGCCACGCCACCGCCGAACCGTCACGCCATCAAAACCTTCGTCACCGAATGGATAGACTCGCAAGTGCAGGAAGCCTGCCAACGGGAAATAAAACGCGGCGGGCAGGTGTTTTTCTTGCACAACGACGTGAAGAGCATGGAGAAAATGATGCGCGAGCTGAGCGAACTGGTGCCGGAAGCGCGGATTCAGATCGCCCACGGCCAGATGGCCGAACGCGAGCTGGAGCAGATCATGCTGGATTTTTACCACCAGCGTTTCAATATTCTGATTGCCAGCACCATCATCGAGAGCGGCATCGACATCCCCAGCGCCAACACCATCGTCATCAACCGCGCCGACAAGCTGGGTCTGGCGCAATTGCATCAGTTGCGCGGCCGGGTGGGCCGATCGCATCACCGCGCCTATGCCTATTGCATCGTGCCGCCTAAATCCTTAATGACCAAGGACGCCATCAAACGCCTGGAAGCCTTCGAGACCTCCGGCGAACTGGGCGCCGGCTTCATGCTGTCTTCGCATGACATGGAAATCCGCGGTGCCGGCGAATTGCTGGGCGACGAGCAAAGCGGCCAGATTCAGGAAATCGGCTTTACTATGTATACCGAGTTGCTGGAACGCGCGGTGAAAGCCTTGAAATCCGGCAAACAACCGGAACTGGAGGCGCCGCTGGATACCGGCCCGGAAGTGGATTTGCAAATCGCCGCTCTGATCCCGGAAGACTACTTGCCAGACATCCACGCCCGTCTGGTGTTGTACAAACGCATCGCCAGCGCCGAAACCGAAGACGATTTGCGCAAATTAAAAATCGAAATGATAGACCGCTTCGGTCTATTGCCGGATCAAGTCAAAGCCTTGTTCGCGATCACCGAACTGAAACAACAGGCCGCGCATCTGGGCATCCGCAAAATCGAAGCCCACGCCACCGGCGGCCGCATCGTCTTTACCGCCACCCCGCAGATCGATACCGGCGAGTTGATCCTGATGATTCAAAGCCAATCGCAGGTGTATAAATTCGATGGCGCGGACAAATTACGCTTTACCCAAACCTTCAAGGATATGGAGGATAAGGTGGTGTTTTTGGAGAAGTTGTTGGCGAGGCTAGGGGCGAAAGTTTAGGAAGGTGGCTCCGATTGGCGTAGCGTAATTGGAGGAACGAAGGTTATCATGCGTCCGATTACACTGCATTAATCTGACCCACGGCCCTTTGAATTTTTAGTAAACCAAAATTTTGTAGGTCACGTTGACGCGATAGCGGTTACGTGACAAATCGGAGCAAAATTGTCAGGGAACGCTAGCGCGCACCCTGACCTACCTGGCTTGACAGCATTCAGCCTTAAAATGTAAAGCGACTTTCGTACGATTACGCCATCGTTAATCGGCACGATATAGGCTCATTCAGTAGAGTAATCACTCACGGCTCCATTTTCATAACGAAAGCGACCAAATAATTTGAAAAATTCTTTCCCTTTTTCGTCATATAGCCTTACCTCTCCATCTATCCGGTAGTTGCCGTTCTCAACTGACCTAGGCCGCTGCCTATCTGTTAATACTCCCTCGTGCCCGTAGCGCAACGGCCATGGCAGATCCAGCTCCTCCGTCGCCAGTTTGCCTTGATCCGTGTAATCTGGCTTCGACATACCCCAGTAAGGAATTGCAAACTCCCCTACATCTACCCTAAGGATATTGATATCTGTGAGCTCGGCACGCTTATAGTTTTTGCGGGCTGGAATATCGAAATATATCGCCCCATCCCCACCTATAAACGCAACAATTTCTGTAGCGCTTGGCGCTTCGCACGCGCCAGGAATTGAACAAGGGTGGCACCCGGAGAGAACTCCTCCAGACGTAACAACAGCTATGGTTAAGATAATAAGTCGTGATATCCAACCGGCATTGCGGCACATTTTCAAACTACTCAACTTCATAATAAATTTCCATCAATTCCAGCCCAATACGAAGGATAGCCCGTAGGGTAGGGTAAACAACGTGCACTGCATCGTTCGCGAACCTTGCGGTTCATAAACTCACCGCGAAACACTCCCATCCGGCAACACGAATTTAATATCCAAACTGCGCAAATAGGTCTGCAATCCGGCGTCCTGTAGCGGAATCAAATGCGCCTCTTTATCCGACTCGTTGTAATGCGCGTGCCAGTAGCCGGGCGGGGTAATGAAGGCTGAATAGGGTTGCCAATCGACGCGGGTGGGATTGACGATCTGGCCGTTAGCCGAAATCTGCGGCCCGACCAGGGTGTAACAACCCGGCGCGCAATCCAGAATCAAATCCAAGGCCACCGATTGGTGCCGATGCGGCAATTGCACCGCGCCCTTGGGCAACACGCCCAGCATCGCCCACAGCGTGTGGGTGACAGTCAGGGTTTGGTCCATGGCTTTGTTGGCCAGCAAGATGCTGATGCGGTTGCGATTCACCGCCTCCGCTGCTTTTTGCACCGCCGCCAACTCGCGAAGAGAATCGGCTGCGGTATACAGCGTCGGTTTAAAGCATTGTGTTTCGGCTTTGACGCCCAGGTAAGTCAACAAGGGCTGGTCGTGCACCAGATAAAAAGCCGCATCGCTGTCGGCAAAATGTCGGGTGTCCTTGCCTATCGGCAGCACCACAAAATCGCCGGTTTGCCAGGGGATAGTCAGGTCATCGAATGCGGTATGGCCGCTACCGTACATCACGAAAAACAACAGTGAGGTGGCATTGAAATTAGTCGCCAGCGACTCGCCAGCCAGAATTCTGACAAAGTTTGCGCACAACGCCGGACTGGTAGCCGGGCCGGGACAATTTAATTGCGCGCTGACATCCAGCGGGATAATCCGGGTGCCGCCGGTTTGATGCAATTCGCTGCCGAAATTGGCGAACGGCAGTTTGGAAATCGTTCCTGAACCGATTGGATCGGCGGCTTGCGTATATTCGAAATAGCGGCAATTTTCCTGCAACTGCTCAAGCGGGTTTTGCGGTTGGGGTATGGTCATGGCGGCACCTCTTGAAGATTTAAGCAATCCAGACAAACAATGTGATGGCTTAAATTGTACGCGCAGTGTTTTGGAAAAGTTGGTTTCTTAAGTTAGATAGTCGGCCCGCAAACACATGGCCGATTTGTTTGGTGCAGCCCATTCGACGGAACCGGTTTACCGTATTCCGCCGAATAAGATCCTCCCAACAGCCTTGCCTGTTTAGTTTGGCTTGATGGATTCTATGGATATTGATTTCTTGTCTGTATTTCGGCGTCTCGCCTGTCGGCAGCCGCCAGACAGACTAAACCTTTGAATTGATCAAAAAGTCGCACGTTTCGCCAGTGTTCAAGTTTTCCGAGTGATACGTTAGCAAATGCGTTCCTTTTGGTAGGGTTACACTAGCCAAAAAAATCGATGGCGCCGGCCGCTCATTGGTATCTGTGAAATCCAGAAGGAGAGTAGTTTGGTTATCGGTGATCGTGGTATGCCATATTCCGGGAACACCAACACTTCCGCCATTAAAGCCCAAATTACTGAACAGAGCCCCTTGCTTTTGAAAGACTGCCGCTGTCGGGGTACCTTGGCTGCAAACGACAGGCAACAACGTGACACTTTTTGCTGCGGCCGGCTCTATAAAAGCGGCAAGACTTGTAAACACTGTCGTGAGCAAAGCAGTTTTGTTCATTGTTCTCTCCAAAAATTGTTATTGTTATCGACCAGACCATAAAGTTATCTAATCAACTTAGCGGGAAGTACAACTTGATAGCGTTGCCTTTCCCGCTGGTTGATTCCAAAAAAGGGACGTATGGTTCATTTGGGCAGATAAAATTACACTTGCCGGCAAAATAAAGCGTTGAAAGATTTTTCATAAAGCGATTACCTATTTCGGGATGGTTACCTGATTGGGTAATCGAAGACACTGCTCCCTCATCAGCGGGTTTCGTTCGAAAGGATGAGCTATGTTCAATCGCAATCAGTTATTTGCTAGCTTTTTGGCGTATCGCCTATAGAAATCCATGCTGGGCTTGGAGGTTTAGCTGCGCAAATATCGGGTGTTTAAGACTGAGACACGTTGAGGTCTTATTTTTTGAAAAATCTTATATACAGCCCAAGCAAGCGAAGACGTTTTGCTTAGCAAAATTCCTAGCGAAATACTTGGCGCGAGGGTTCCACATTTACCCGGCAACCGTTAGAATCGTTTTATATATCCAAGACAAATCAGCGATGGCTCTGGCAGAAAAATTAAAACTAAGCGCGGAAGACTACCTGCAAGGCGAGGCCTCGGCGCAAATCAAACATGAATATCTCGACGGCGAGGTTTGGGCGATGGTCGGTGCCAGCGATGCGCATGTTTCAATCGCCGGGAATCTGTTCTTTCTACTTAAACAACATCTGAAAGACACTCCCTGCCGCACCTATATCTCCGACATGAAAGTCAATGTCGCCCAGGCCAACGCGTTCTTTTACCCCGATGTACTGGTAACCTGCGAAGCCAAAGACCGCGACAACCGCCTGTTCAAACAGCATCCGCTATTCATCGCCGAAGTATTGTCACCTTCCACCGAAGCGTTTGATCGCGGCGCCAAATTCGCCGCCTACCGCCAACTGGACAGCCTAGAACATTATTGGCTGATCGACAGCCAAAGCCAAGCTGTCGACTGTTTCGAGCGCACCGCGCAAGGCTGGTTGTTGCATAGTTTTTCCAACATCGGCGACCGTCTGCCGCTAGCCGGCTTGAACATTACGCTGGATTTAAACGAGATTTATGAGGACGTGCTGTTGGACCTTGCCGATCAGGTATGATGTTCAGCTTTGTCATCGCGCAAGCGCCATTTCCGCTGTTGATCTGACCCCATTTCCTTTAACTTCCAAAGTACCACCCATTGAATAACACCATGAAATTAGCAAAATCTTCCCGTTTTCCCGCCTCCCCCGGTCCTGTCGTTACCATCGTGCTGGACGGCGTGGGCATTTCGCCGCGCGAAGACGGCGATGCAGTGAAAGCCGCGCGCACACCTAATCTGGACCGTTACATGGCCAGCTATCCAATGATAAAACTGCTGGCGCACGGTACCGCCGTCGGTATGCCCAGCGACGAAGACATGGGCAATAGCGAAGTCGGCCACAATGCCTTCGGTGCGGGCCGGGTGTTTGCCCAAGGCGCCAAATTGGTCGCCGAATCCATCAGCAGCGGCCACCTCTGGCAAGGCCAAGCCTGGCACGACGTGGTCGCCACCGCCAAACGAGGCGGCACTTTGCATTTCTTAGGTCTGTTCTCAGACGGCAATGTGCATTCGCATATCGACCATCTGAAAGCGATGATCGAACAGGCAAAGCAAGAAGGCGTAGCCAAAGTGCGCCTGCATATTCTGCTTGATGGTCGCGATGTCGGCGAGACTTCTGCATTGGATTACGTCGATCCGTTCGAGGTTTATCTGGAAGGCTTACGCAGCGCGGAATTTGACGTGGCGATTGCTTCCGGCGGCGGTCGCATGCAAATCACCATGGACCGCTACGAAGCGGACTGGAGCATGGTCAAGCGCGGCTGGGATATTCACGTGCTGGGTTTGGGCAGACAATTTGCCAGCGCCCACGAAGCAATTGAAACCTTCCGCACCGAAGCCAACGTCATCGACCAGGATTTGCCCGGTTTCGTTATTGCCAAAGACGGCAAACCGCTAGGCACTATCATTGACGGCGATGCGGTGGTGTTTTTCAACTTCCGCGGCGACCGGTCTATCGAAATCTCCCGCGCCTTCATCGAAGAGCAATTCAGCCCATTCGAGCGCGGCCCGTTACCGAAAGTAACTTACGCCGGCATGATGCAGTACGACGGCGATACCAAATTACCCCCGCGCTTTCTGGTGGAGCCACCGACCATCGACCGCACTCTAGGCGAATATTTAGCCAAAAACGGTATCAGCCAATATGCGATCAGCGAAACTCAAAAATTTGGTCATGTGACTTATTTCTGGAACGGTAACCGCTCCGGTAAATTCGACGAGGCTTCCGAAACTTATGTCGAAATCCCCAGCGACGTGGTGCCGTTTGAACAGCGACCATGGATGAAGTGCGCCGAAATAACCGACGCGCTGATAGACGCGGTGCGTAGCGGCAAATACAAATACCTGCGGGTTAATTACGCCAACGGCGACATGGTCGGCCATACCGGCAATTTCGAAGCGGCGGTAACCGCGATGCAAGGTCTGGATTTGCAACTGGCGCGTTTGATTCCGGTGATTCTGGAAATGAACGGCACGGCAATTATCACCGCCGACCACGGCAACGCCGACGAAATGTACGAGCTCGACAAGAAAGGCAATGTCACGCGCAATGCCGAAGGCCGCGCTAAAGCCAAAACCTCCCACACCTTAAACCCGGTGCCGTTTGTGTTGATCTCCGGAGAAAACCCAGGTTACACATTGCGCCAGGATTTACCGAAAGCCGGTCTATCCAATGTAGCGGCAACCGTTTTAAATCTGTTGGGTTTTGATGCGCCGGAAGATTACGATCCTAGTCTGATCGAAGCCAACTAAGACCAAACCGCTCTGGACCTAAAAGCCGCCTACCGGCTACACGCTGTTGGGCGGTTTTTATTGTCCGCAGCAAACTGAGTTAACGCCTCTGATTACCTAATTTGGATTGCCAAATGGATTACCCTGAACGCATCGTCTGTTTAACCGACGAAACCACCGAAACCTTGTATTTGTTAGGCGAGCAAGCGCGCATCGTTGGTATCTCCGGCTATACCGTCAGGCCGGCACAGGCTCGCAAGGAAAAACCCAAAGTCTCGGCATTTACCAGCGCCAAAATCGATAAAATTCTGGCGCTGCAACCGGATTTGGTGCTCGGATTTTCCAATTTGCAGGCCGACATCGCCGCGGATTTAATCCGGGCCGGCGTAGAAGTACACGTTTTTAACCAACGCTCGGTGGACGGCATTTTGCGAATGATTGGCTTGCTGGGAGCTATGGTCGGCGCTCCGGAAAAGGCCGCTGTGCTAGTGGCGCAATACCGGCAGCAACTGGAAACAACCCGCCAACACAGCCTAAGGTTTGCCAAACGGCCGAAGGTGTATTTTGAAGAATGGGACGAGCCGATGATTTCCGGCATTCGCTGGGTATCGGAGTTGATTGGCATCGCCGGTGGCGAGGACTGTTTTGCCGAATTGTCCACCGAACATTCCGCCAAACAACGCATCATTGCTGATCCCCAGGAAGTCGTGCGCCGCGCGCCGGATATTATCATCGGCTCTTGGTGCGGCAAAAAATTCCGCCCGGATCATCTAGCTGCTCGCCCTGGTTGGGATAGCATCCCCGCTATACAACAACAGCGGGTATACGAGATTAAGTCTTGTGATATTTTACAACCCGGCCCGGCGGCACTCAGCGATGGATTGGCCCAGATATGCCGGAACATAAACGATTGGCAGCGAGATTTTACTTAGCCTAACAAGCACTCAAGCACGCTCAATAGCGCAGAAAATAGCTGTTAATTAATCACGCCGGATCAGATGGAATAGTTAATATAAAAGTCCGAGCGTAAATCTTAATCTCCTCTTCGAAAGGGATTATTCATGCCACCCCGAACCCCAGGGAGCTTGATCCATTAAATCATCGAAGAGGTATCACATGAAAACGTCACAATTATCCATCGTAACCGCAATTTTGTTCGTCGCCAGCGCCATTTCCCATGCCCAGCCGACCGGCGGCGGCACGACACCAAAACCGGTATGCAAAACGTTTGATATTCCCACGATTATTTGTCCGGACGGTTGGACCATAGCCGACGACCTGAGCAACGGCACCAATAAATGTACAACCGGTTTTATCAAAAGAACGTTCTGCAAAAATGTTGCTGCGCGCAGTGGTTTTCAAGGTAATGTAGAAGTCATCACCACCGGCTCCAAACTGTTTGAATTTGTGCAGCCAGTCGATGAATCAGGTGACCCCATAGCCAAAGAAGCCGAATAAACTGATTTTGCTTTTTAAATCGACTATCTAACCTGTATTGAGCTGACGAAAGTAGCTCAATACAGCGTCATAAAATCAGACGGCAACTTCAGCTTGGCTCAAGCCCTCCATCAAATTTTTGGCTTATCTGAACCGTAACTATAAATAGCGCTGAGGATCGACCCCGCACTTCGCGGGTACCTCAAACGAAGTGATGCGGTCATGGCAATCGGGTTTGGACAGATCGAAATCTGCGGGAGGTGTGTAGCAGCGAGTCCGGGCATTGAATACCACCCTTACCCTGGGATGCAGCAGGTTTTCATGATGTTGTTCCACTACGACGGCCAGATAGCCGCTCTCCAGTCGCACCAAGGTGCCGACCGGGTAAATGCCGATGCTGCGGATAAATTGATGTACCAGTGTCAGATTGAAATGGTGGTCACTCCATTCCAGCAATTTTCTTAACACTTCCGTGGGTTCGATGCCGGTGTGATAGATACGCGTGGAGGTCAGCGCATCGTACACATCCACCACCGATGCCATCTGCCCATACAGGCTGATTTCATCGCCCTTCAAACCCAATGGATAACCGCTGCCGTCAAAACACTCGTGATGCTCAGCCGCGACACTTAAGGTAATGGGTGAAAGACCCGGCGTTTTCTCCAACACCTGGCAGCCGTAGCTTACATGCTTCTTCATGATCTCAAATTCGCTTTCCGTCAGCTTTCCAGGTTTATTGAGGATGTTATTCGGCACCTGCATTTTGCCGATGTCGTGCAACAAACCGCCAAGGCCGACCTGTTCGATGAGTTTGCGGTCTATATCCAAGGCTCTGCAAAAGCTAATCAGCAGCGTGCCCACCGCAACGGAATGCTGAAAAGTATATTTATCGGCCTGCTTGATTCTGAGCAGACTGACAATGGCATCCGGGTTCCGAAAAATCGACTCGATGATGCCGGAAACCACCGGTTCAACCTGCTCCAATTGAACCTGCTTACCCAAGCGACAATCCTGTAGGACGTTGTGTACGATGCGATTGGCTTCGCGGCAGACTTGCTTGGCTTTAACCCGTTCCTTTTCGACGCTTACCAGCGGCGGCGGCACGCGCTTAAGCGTGCGCCCCAAATGCTGCATATGCTCGTCTAGCTGCCGGTTTACTTCATGCATGGTCGGAGCTTCCGGAATATCTGGGCCGAGTGCGGTGTCGATGTAGACCTGGCGAATGCCGTAGGCGGCGATTTTTTCGATGTCTTGAGCGGATTCGATCAAAAAGCTGTTGCGCAAAAACGGGTGGTTTATCCACGGACAGTTGATGTCGTGGATGAACATCTTGGGCTTCAGGTCGGCTACATCAATTTTTTTGATCATTGCGTATTTGCCTGCCGAATTGCGACTGAATTGCGGTACGTTTATTAACCCGGGGCTTAAATTCCCTGGAATCGTGATTCCCGCGAAGACGCAGGCGACGATATTGAAGGGCCGGATTCATAGCGGGTTAGCTGTAAGTGTATCAGCAGTGGTCGTGGCCATAGCAGTAACCAATAAAGCCACTAAAACAATCCCTAATCCTCGTGCCGGGATCATCAAAAAACACGCAAAAATTGGCAATCGCCAGCCGCTGAGCTAACCTAGACGATCCCGTTAACTGCTAATTTAGGGAATACACAGAACCATGCTGCGTTACGACCGCTCTCGATATATAGCTTTAGGGCTGCCAGCTTTACTGAATGCTTTGGCGCTGCCCTTGTATGCGCATCAGATAACGACCAGCGGGTCGTCCGACGAATATGCCGTGCCGTTTTACCTGATTATCGCCTTGGCATGCGGCTTATTCGGTGTATCCGCCATGATAAAACGCTGCCGCGACATCGGCTCTTCGGCCTGGGGAATATTGCTCGGATTTTTGTTCGCGCCGCCGCTGATGCTGTTGGTCGCTTTGGTATTAATATTCGCCCCCAGCAATCCGTCGGCAGACCAACTCGAAGCTCCGGCCTTGCGCCCTACTTTCGATATCTGGTTTACCGGCTTTCTATTATTGGTAAGCCCGTGGATGCCGGTGCTATTAGTAAGGGCTTTGTAAGCGCGTATTCCAATCAGCTGGTTTGAACCTTTTCAAGATTATCAACCATGCCCTTAGACGCCCCTAAAGCCTTGGTTCCCGGATAGGCAAGAATCTGTTAATCCGACCCTTAATTATCGTCGCTCCCGCGCAGATGGGAACCCAACGGTAATCTTGGATCCCCACTTTCACGAGAATGGCGGCGACGGGCTTATTCGGTCGATACAAGCGGAACGCCCGAAGGCGTCCGCCAAGAGTTGAGCTCATTTTGTATTTCTGGGATAGCTGTAAATAGCTTGTCCATAGGCCTTATCGACATAAATCATATCTTTTTCCGCTACCACAACAGGCGCAAGCGGATTGGGATAACTATGTATGCCGCGATTGTGCGCGGGATTGTCGTAAACCACTTCAGCAACCCAACTATTTAAAAAGCCGCCGGAGGCGATGCGATCACCCTGTGCTTGAACACTTGTCGAAACAAGAGCGGCAGTAAGGACGATAGCAACTTGGATGGTGTTTAAGGTTTTCATGATAAGTCTCCTGGTAATAATTGTTATGAACCCGGCCGTATCTGCTATTGACACTCCGTTCGGTAAGAACAGTATTTTCCGACTGGGTTAATAAATCACTGGAAATCTGATTGGAAATTCAACCGATCCAGCTTGGGGACCATTGTGAACAAACCCCTGCAACAAATAAAATTGATTGTTTTTATAGCTTCAATAGATTTTACATATAGTAAATTCCTTCCCGACTTGTCGAATATAACGGCGTTCTCAGTATCGCCAGCGGGGATAATTGGCTTTGTTCATCAGCGCTGAAAAACGTGTCGATTACTTTACATTTCACACGCAAAACTGCGGATTTGGCGGGGAACGAACCAGATTTCCCCAGTTAAGTCCCAACACCCTATTGCCGACTTTTCATCTGTTTCCAACGAATAATCAGTGAGTTGGCAGGATCATCATCTCCAGAAATCCGGCGCCAAGACTGATGGCATCAAAATTGATAGCGTTTAACGATAAGATGGAAATCTCCCGGCGTTGCGCTGACCTTCCGGTCATGGCCGGGCATTTGTTCAGACATGGCTTTGGAATTTAAATACCTATGACCACCTATGCCATCGGCAGCGTAAACGGCGATTACCAAAGACTGATGCAACTTCTGACGACTATCGGCTTCGATCCGTTGGAAGACCGGGTATGGTTTGCCGGCAATCTTGTCAATCAAGGGCCGGAATCTTTGCAGGTACTGCGTTACGTTAAAAGTCTGGGCAAGGCGGCAGTCGCGGTATTGGGCAAACAAGAACTCCATCTCTTGAGCGTTGCACTCGGCTATGTGCCATTGGGTGCAGACGACACCTTGGATGAGATTCTTAACGCTCCAGACCGGGACGAATTATTGACATGGCTAAGACGGCGCAGCCTGATTCATCACGATTCCAAGCTTAATTTTACGTTGGTGAATGCCGGTCTTCCTGGCGAATGGACTTTCAGCCAGGCGCTGACTTTTGCGTATGAAGTGGAATCGGTTTTATCGGGAAGCAATTACGCGGCGTTTCTGGAAAACCGCAAGCAAGACCAGTCGCGCTGGCATGCCAAACTGCGCGGCTGGAAACGACTGAATTTTATTGCCAATGCTTACACGCAAATGGCGTATTGTAACGAGCAAGGCAAGCTGGATTTTAAAGCAACGGGCTCAGTCTATTCTCAACCAGCCGGTTTAATGCCTTGGTATCGTGTACCCAACAGACTGACATCGCAATTGAACATAGTTTTTGCCGATGACGCGCATTTTGCCGATAGTGATTGCGTGGGCTTCTATCCGCTGCCCGCTTTGTCGGCGTTGTCATTATCGACACCCGGCGAAATGATCGCAGCAATGTCTTAATGGGCGTTTGTTTGAACTTAGCCTGTCCTGCCGGACCGGCGAATTTAAACTCATTTTTTAAAGCCCAGGGCTGTATCGGCCCCTTTCACATTACTCAAATTTGCGTCATCAAAGTTGGCACTTCTAAAATCCGCGCCGGAAATGGTCGCACCGTCTAAATTAGCACCGGACAAGTCCGCCCAGATAAACTGACCGCCGCTTAAATTGGCATGGCGGAGCGATGTATTGCTCATCAGCGCATAATTAAAATTAGCGCCGCTCAAATCCGCATCGTTCAGTATCGCATTGTTGATTTCCAGCTTATCGCGCAGTTGCCGCGGACTCGCGGAATTGGGACCTAAATTGGCCTGTGCTAATTTGGCGCCCGCGAAATTAACATTGTTCAGCGATCCGGTCACACGACTGCGGCTCAGGTCCGCGCCCGATAAGTCGGCATAATCCATCAGCACGCCATATAAGCTGGCATAGGATAAATTGGCATTCTGCAAATTCGCATTACGCATCTGCGCAAGATTCAGATTGACACCTACCAACCTAGCCGCCGTTAGCTTTGCACCGTCAAGATTGCTGGAAAACAAGTCGGCTTTATTGAAATCGATCCCGGATAAATCCAAACCCGACAGGTCTTTCTTGATCAAGTTCGGCCGCTGACTGCCGGCTTCAGCTATAATCGCGATAACACCTTCTCGAGTGAGTTCCGCCGCAGCGCACGGCAATAGCCAAAAACCCAAACTGAAAGCTACCAATGTTTGGCAAACACCGGAATCGTATTGCATAACTACTCCTCAAAGCGGGTTAGACGCTCACAAGGACCGCCATCTTGCGAGTTTCAGTGCATCATAATCCAATAAATCAGGCTTTAGGCAAATTTTCCCACCCTATAGAAGCACTACTTCAGGCCAGTCATGATTAAGGGCTTACCGGCAAGTTATACACTTTTCGCAACACAACCAAGGTAGGCTTTATACCGTGAACGCGTTCTGTCATAAATTATTGAGTTTGGCACTGATCCTAGCGCTACCCGGTTTAGGCTGTTTCAGCTATTACACGCTTGAAGAAGCCGGTCCAAACACCGCGCTACCGGCGTTAGCGTTCATGATAGCGTATCCGGCCTTACTGATTTCCCTGACAATCCTCATCATGCTGCGAGTTTCGAAAAAACCGTCCCGTCCAGGCACTTGGCTGGCGGGAAGCTGTTTAATCATTTCGGCGGCGATCCTGCTGATTGCCCGCCTGTAGAACATAAAACTGCTTAACAAGCTCACCGCCGCGCTAAGCCGCCGATTAAATTTACTAGATACTTTCCAAAAAACATAAAACAACTATAGTTGCCTGCAAACGCGCCTCAACAACATCGCCAGGATCTTAACTATGGATTTTGTTATTTCGCCCGCAATCGCTTTGATGGATAGGCTCCGCTATCCCGCAAAATTTGCGCTGCTATTCAGCATCGTGCTGATCCCCATGCTGTTCATGGCAGGCACCTTGGTCAGGCAATTTCAGACGGAAATCGACTCCTTGGAGCGAGAACGCCATGGCCTAAGTTACATCGCCGCCCTCAGAAAACCAATCGAGCACATTCAACAGCATCGGGGCATGACCAGCGCGTTTCGCAACGGCGCGACCCAATTTAAGGAACGCATCACTAGTAAACGCGAAGAAATCGATGGCTATTTTGCGGAACTTGAAAAAACCGACCGCGAACTGCATGACGCCTTGCAAACCGACAGCATGCTCGCTAAGCTCAGCCAACAATGGAACGACATCAAAACACATTCCCAGGATCAAGAGTTAAGTGCAGCGATAACCGCTCATAACGTGTTGATTGCCGATGGTTTGAAGCTACTAAACCATATTTCGAATACATCCGGCATCATCCTCGACCCCAAGCTCGATAGTTTTCATATGGGATTCGTACTAACGTCCGATTTGCCCGAATTAATCGAAGTGATGGGGCAAGCGCGGGCTCTGGCCTCCGGCATCGCAGCCAAGGGCAGCTACACGCCGCAAACATTGACCAAGTTGTTAATCTTAATCGCCAATATAGAAACCCATGCCCGCAAGGTGGATGAAGGCTTGGCCGTGGCGTTTGCGGAAAATCCCGAGGTGTCGCGAAATTTGCGCGGCACCAATGAAAACTACCAAACAGCCTTACAAACCATGCTCGGTTTATTACGCCAGCAATTGGTCGAAAGCGAAACCATTTCTGTTGGTAGCGATACAGTATTCGAAACCTCCACCCAAGCCATCACCCAGTCTTACCAACTTTACACCGGACTGATAGCGGAACTCGACCTGCTTTTTCGCACCCGCAGCGCGGCGGCTGACCGATTTTTACAATTTACGCTGGCCGGACTACTCGGGGTGTTGTTGGTGGTCATTGTGTTATTGCTGGGCTTGACCAAGTCGGTCAGTCGCAACATAACCGCAATTAACATCGCGACTAAACGCGTTGCCCAAAACGACCTGAGCGCGAGAGTACATATCGATGCCAACGATGAAATGCGGGAGATTGCCGAAAACTTCAACGCCATGATAGACACCAGTTCGGCTTTGCTGAGGGAAATCATTCATACCAGTGCCGAATTGCATACGTCGGCGCAAAAAGTCTACACAGTTGCCAGCCAAAGTGCGATTCATCTCGACCGGCAACGCGAAGAAACCACCTCGGTCGCGACCGCGGTCAACGAGATGAGCGCTACGATCCAGGACGTTGCCTCCACCACCAATACGGCGGCCCAGGCGGCCAGCACCGCTAACGAGCAGACAAAAAACGGTCAAAGCATAGTGGCAAGCGCCACAATATCGATCAGCCAATTGGCTAAAGACATCGAAGGCGCCGCCAATGTGATTCAAAGTCTGGAAAAAAGCAGCGAATCCATAGGCTCCTTGGTGGACGTGATTAAAAGTATCGCTGAACAAACCAACTTATTGGCCTTGAACGCCGCCATTGAAGCCGCCCGCGCCGGCGAACACGGACGCGGTTTTGCGGTAGTGGCCGATGAAGTTCGCAGCCTGGCAAGCCGTACCCAAGAATCAACTGCAGTAATCGAAAACATGATAGGTGAATTACAGGCCGGATCGCGCGAGGCGGTCGCTGTGATGCAGCAAAGCCGTACGCAAGCTCATATAGGTGTGGAGAAATCTCGGGAGGCGATGCAATCCCTGGAAGCGATCAGCCAATCGGTGGAAACCATCGACGCGATGAACCTGCAAATTGCCAGCGCGGCCGAAGAACAAACGGCCGTGACCGAGGAAATCAATCGGAATATCGTCCACATTACCAATTTATCGGAACACACCAGTAACGGGGCGAATCAGACTACCTCTGAAGCCCACCAGTTGAATCAGCTGGCGGAAAACTTACAAAAACTAACCACGCAATTCAAACTGAATATCTAGCAGGAGAAGCCGCTACCCGATTTGCGCAGGCGACCAGGTAGCGGAACCAATTTTATTTACCCAGCACTTCGCCTCTAACGCTTTCTACCAGTGCCGCAGCTTCCGCGATGAGTTCGGCAGGCACATTCAGCTCTTGCATGGTTGCGCCCAGATGTTCCATGACGGCATCGTAATGGGAGTCGTTCAAACCCATTTTTACCAAGCGTGCGTGGCCGTCGCGCAAGGAACGTCCGGTGTAGTTGTTGGGGCCGCCGAAAGCCACCGTCATAAAGGTTTTTAAATGCTCGGCTTGTTTAGCCATGTCGGTTCTTTCAAAAAAGCGGTTGATTCGATAATCCCCTAGCACTTTGCCGTAGAACACATCGACCGCCGCGTTGACTGCCGCTTCGCCGCCGATACGTTCATATAAAGATGGTCCTTGTACTTCGTTTGCTTCACTCATGTTACCCCCTCATTATAATTTTCTAATTTTCGAGGCGGCGTCTAAACCGGCAAACTATTGATTTTGGCTGATTTAGCGGCCTCGGCGGCGATGATACCCGATGATAGTTTCGCATCCAAACTATTTCACCGCCGCCAAAGCCCCGACTGGCTGTAAGTTATTGAATCTTCTCAAGACCACCCAGATAAGGCCGCAAAGCTTCCGGCACGGTGATCGAACCGTCTTCGTTTTGATAATTTTCCATCACCGCGATTAAGGTCCGTCCGGCAGCCAATCCCGAGCCGTTTAAGGTATGCACCAACTCAGGTTTGCCGGTTTCCGGATTGCGCCAGCGCGCTTGTAAACGACGCGCCTGGAAATCCTTGAAGTTACTGCATGAAGAAATTTCGCGGTATTTTTGCTGGCCGGGCAACCAGACTTCCAAATCGTAGGTTTTGGACGATGAAAAGCCGGTGTCGCCCGCGCACAGCAGCACCTTACGGTACGGCAGGTTCAGCTTTTTCAGAATGGTTTCGGCATGGGCGGTCAATTCTTCATGCGCTTGCGCCGATTGCTCCGGCGTGACGATTTGCACCAACTCAACTTTCTCGAATTGATGCTGACGAATCATGCCTCGTACATCGCTGCCGTATGCGCCGGCTTCGCTGCGAAAACACGGTGAATGACAAACGAATTTCAACGGCATTTGCTTGGCTTCGACAATCACATCGCGGACGATGTTGGTGACCGGCACTTCGGCGGTCGGGATCAAATAAAACGTCGGATCGTTTTGGACCGTGAACAGATCTGCTTCGAACTTGGGTAATTGGCCAGTACCGCGCAAACTGTCGGCATTAGCCAAAAACGGTACATAGGTTTCCTGATAACCATGTTCGTTGATATGCGTATTCAGCATCAGTTGAATAATTGCGCGCTGCAAAGTGGCCAGTTTGCCGGCCAATACCACGAAACGGGCGCTGGCAATCTTGGCGCCCAGTTCGAAATTCATGCCCAATGGCTCGCCCAAATCGACGTGGTCTTTTGGGGTAAACGCAAACTGCCGAGGCTCACCCCAACGGCTGACTTCCTGATTGTCCGCATCGCTTTTACCGGCCGGCACCGCTTCGTCGAGAATATTGGGAATGCCTTCCATTAGGACACTCAATTGGTTTTGAATGTCGTTCAACTCAGATTCTGCGGCTTTCAGTTGATCGCCCAAATCCGCGACTTGATCCAGCAGGGGTTGCACGTCTTCGCCCTTGGCCTTAGCTTGGCCGATGGCTTTAGAACGGGTGTTGCGTTCGTTTTGCAGCTCCTGGGTTTTGACCTGAACCTCTTTACGCCGGTCTTCCAGGGCTTGATAGGCAGCGGCATCGAATTGAAAACCGCGTCTTTGCAATTGTTGTAAAACCAGTTCCAGGTCGCTTCGAAATAAACGGGGGTCTAGCATGGTGATGAATATCCTGAATTGAAGAAAGAGAGAAAACGGCGGCTATACCTGCTTGCCCAGCCACAAGCCAAGCCAAAGCGCAGCAGTGCAAAAAACGACATTACTCAAAAAAACGGTCAGCATTGCCCCCATATGCGATTCAAAGGAATGGCCGCTTTCCAGCAGGTAGAGAATTAAATATAAGCCGGACAGGGTGATGAATAAACCAATCAGCACGGTCACTAAAATAGCCCGGTATTCTATTGAAACGGACAGTTTGTGCATCAACACCGTGGCGACGATGCCGATCAAAAACGCGCCGATGCCATTAACCAGCGTCAAGGCATAAGGAAACGGCCAATCGAACAGGCGGAATGTACCTTGCGAATAGAAAAATAACCCTTTGCCTAGCGCCAGACCGGCCCATACGGCCAACAGACACCCAAACACGCTGGCGACAATATTTAGCCCGGCCTTGCTGATTTGACCTTGTTCCAGCAAATAGAAAGTTTCCAGGGAAAAGCTGGAAAAGGTGGTAAAGCCGCCCATCACTCCGACGATAATCGCGGTCCGGTATTCCAACGCTATCGCAAGCCTTTGCAGGATCAGTGCTTCAGTCATCAGCCCGATCAGAAACGAGCCGAGCAAATTTACAGTCAACGTACCGTAAGGAAAGCCCCTACCCAGCCACAAATACACCCCGCTGGAGGCCAGATAGCGCAACATGGAGCCGATGGCGCCGCCCAGTGCGACCGCGAACAATTGCAACATCAGAATTTAAAGAACGTTTCCCGGTAGTACCGCAGTTCTTCGATGGACTCGATAATGTCGTCCAAGGCTTTGTGCGAGGCCTGCTTGTTGAAGCCGTCCTTCAACTGCGGCGCCCAGCGCGCGGCCAATTCTTTCACGGTAGACACATCCAGGTTACGGTAGTGGAAAAACGCTTCTAATTTGGGCATGTAGCGATACAAAAACCGCCTATCCTGACAAATGCTGTTACCGCATATCGGCGAGGTTTTGGCGGGCACCCATTGCTGCAAAAACGCGATGGTGCGAGCCTCCGCTTCGGCAGCATCGATTTTGGAGTCTTTGACCCGCTGAATCAGGCCGGATTGACCATGATGCTGCTGGTTCCAGTCGTCCATTGCCGCCAACGCCGCGTCGGATTGATGCACCGCCATCACCGGCCCTTCGGCCAGGATTTGCAGATTTTTGTCGGTCACTACCGTGGCGATTTCGATGATCAGATCGTTATCAGGATCTAAGCCTGTCATTTCCAGATCGATCCAGATAAGATTGTCGGCATCTTGAGCCATTTTCATTCCATGGTATTAATAATGTTGCGGCAAATTGTAGCATTAGCTAATCTGTACCGCTAATTGTTAACCCCACCTACATAGGCTTGATGAACACGTTTACCGGCATTTTTTTAGTAGCTTTAGTCCTTTCCTACGGCACCCAATTCTGGCTGGCAATGCGCCAGAAATCCTACGTTTTGCAGCATCGTGAGCAGGTGCCGACCGCCTTTCAAGACCGGGTGTCGCTCAGCGCCCACCAAAAGGCTGCCGATTACACCATAGAGAAAAGCAAGCTGGGCGACATCGACAGCGTGATCGGCATGATATTTCTGCTGGCGCTGACCTTGGGTGGCGGCATCAGCCTGGTATTCGATTTCTGGTCGACCTTCGACTTGTCGCCGCTGATAGCGAGTTTGTTCTCAATGGCCAGCATTTTTCTGCTGATGACCGTGATTGAAATCCCGTTCAGCTTGTACCAAACCTTTGTCATCGAAGAAAAATACGGCTTCAATAAAAGCAAACTGCCGCAGTTCGTGAAAGACCAACTGATGTCCATGGGCTTGACGCTGGCGATAGGTTTGCCGATTCTGGCCCTGATTCTGTGGGTAATGGACAGCATCGGCGGCCTCTGGTGGCTTTATGCCTGGGCCATCATCATGAGTTTTTCGCTGTTGATGAGTTGGCTGTTTCCTACTCTAATCGCCCCACTGTTTAACAAATTCGAGCCTATGCAGGAAGGGTCGTTGAAACAACGCATTCAGGGCTTGCTGGAACGTTGCGGCTTTAACAGCCAAGGTATTTTCATCATGGACGGTTCACGCCGTTCCGGTCATGGCAATGCTTATTTCACCGGCTTGGGCAACAACAAGCGCATCGTATTTTTCGATACGCTGGTCAATTCGCTGGACGAGGAAGAATTGGAAGCGGTTTTGGCCCATGAACTGGGCCATTTCAAATGCAAACACACCATCAAAATGCTGGTCGCATCGTCGGTAATGACACTAATCAGCTTTGCAGTCTTGGGCTGGTTGATTACTCAGGATTGGTTCTTTGACGGCCTAGGCGTCAGCACCCACTCCAACGCCGCGGCGCTGTTGCTGTTTATGCTGGTATCGCCTGTCTTCACCACCTTCATGCAACCGATCAGCGCCTATTTTCAACGTAAATTCGAATTCGAAGCCGATGATTTTGCCACCCGCAACGCCCAAGGCAGCAAAATGATTAGCGGCTTGGTGAAACTTTATGAAGAAAACGCCAGCACCCTGACGCCCGACCCACTTTACTCGGCGTTCCATTACAGCCATCCGCCCGCCGCGATCCGCATAGCGCATATCGAAGAAAAGATGCAGTCCGCCTGATGGCAGGCCTGCACGAGGGATTGGTGGTCGCCCATCTCGGCAAGGGTATCGCCGTCGAGGTGAGCGACGACGCTGACAAAGCTGCCGAGCAACTCGTGCTCTGCCAGACTTTACGTAAACTGGACACAGTGGTCGTCGGCGACCGAGTGTTGCTCTCCATGTCCTCCCCCGAGCAAGGCCGCATCGAGCAGATACTGCCCAGGCGCTCGGTGTTGCAGCGTCCCAGCCGCGGCAACGACACGCGGCCGGTAGCGGCTAATCTGGATACCATTTTCATCGTCTTCGCCGCCGAACCGGAATGCGATTTTTTGCTGCTGGATCAATACCTGGCAATCTGCGAAAACTGCAATATCGATGCTGCTTTGGTGTTAAATAAAGTCGATCTGCCGCTGTCACCTTTGGTTGAAGAAGGGTTAGCCTATTATCAAAACTTGGGCTACAGCCTGCATAGAGTCAGTGCCAACCAAAAAATCGGCATAGCCGGCTTGCAACAGGTTTTGGCGCAGCGAACCAGCATGTTCGCCGGCCAATCCGGGGTTGGCAAGTCCTCATTAACTAATGCGCTATTGCCGGATCGGAATTTAAAGATCAACAGCGTCTCTGAAATCACCCGCCACGGTCGCCACACCACTACTGCCGCGACGCTTTACCATTTACCGGGCGGCGGCGATCTGATCGACAGCCCCGGCGTCGCGATATTTGGCTTGGCGGGGTTGTCGGAAGGGCAACTGGCTTGGGGTTATAGAGAGTTTCAGCCGTACATTTCCAAATGCCGCTTCAACGACTGTCGGCACGTCACCGACAAGGATTGCGCGGTGCGGCTGGCCGTAGAAGCGGGGCAAATTGCTTCCGAGCGCTATCAGCGCTTCTTAAAACTCAGAGAAAAGATGCCGCCAGGCAATCGCAACTAATCTCTCCAAACAGATGATTTCGCACCCCGGATCAATTCAATCGGTTCTTGCACGGTATTCTCGGTTCGCGTAAATTATATTCTTATGACTAAAGCACTATCCAAGACCGCCGGAACCAGTAAATGGACACACATAAAGTAGCACGCCTTCCGGAGGATAAAACTTGGGAAGTGCCGGGTTTCATTCGCGACCAGCACGGTAAACCGCAAATCGGGCTTGAGCCGGAAAGTCTTTATGCTTACGGTCACCTGATTCGCCTGACCGAAGAGCTGGTGCTTGATCAATTTTCCCGCGGCCTGGTCTCGGGCACCACCCACACCTGCATCGGCCAAGAACTTACCGCATTATCGGTGGTGCGTGCCTTGGATCATCCTGATGACGCCGTCCTCTCCAATCATCGCAATCACGGGCATTTCCTGTCGTACTCCGGCGACTTTGTCGGGCTGGTTGGCGAAATTATGGGTCGCGAGGCTGGCGCCTGCCGCGGTTGGGGCGGCAGTCAACATCTGGTCCACCGCAATTTTCACAGCAACGGAGTCCAAGGCGGCATGCTGGGCATCGGCGCCGGCCTGGCTTTGGCGCGCAAGCTGCACGGCAGTGCCGGAATCGTAGCAGCCATCATTGGCGACGGCACCCTAGGTCAGGGCTTGCTATACGAAGCTATGAATCTGGCGTCGGTCTGGAAAGCACCGCTGCTGGTCGTAGTCGAGAACAACGGCATTTCTCAAACTACAGTCAGTCGCGACAACCTGGGCGGCGACATCGAAGCCCGCGGCACGGCATTCGGGCTACCCACCTGGCGCATTGCGGACAATGATCCGGAGTTTTGCGACAAAGTAGCGGAAGTAGTCAGCGCGGTACGCGCAAGTCGCGGTCCCGGTTTCCTGGTGATTGACACCCGACGGATGGGTCCGCACAGCAAAGGCGACGATCTGCGCGATCCAAACGAACTTGCAGAAATTCGCGCCCGCGATCCCTTGGCCGCGTTAGCCAGACAGTTGCCTGCCGATACGCTGGCAACCATCGAGGCCCGTAATCGCGAGTTTGTGGAAACGGTACGCCAGGCAGCCAACGCCTCGCCGGAAGCCACGCTTGCCGAACCCCCAACCCATATCTTCACCGCCCAACTTGAGCACCCAGTGCCCAGTTATCCGCTAGTCGCGGCGGGCAGCAACGTGCGTCAGGCGCTTAACACCGCCTTGCAATTTCTGCTCAAGTCCGATCAGCGCACGCTATTAATCGGCGAAGACCTGCACGACCCCTACGGCGGCGCCTTCAAAGTCACACAAGGCCTGTCCAGCGAATTTCCCGGTCGCGTCATCTCCACACCGATCAGCGAGGCAGGCATCACCGGCTCGTCTATCGGCTTGTCGCTTGATGGCTACTTGCCCATCGTGGAAATCATGTTCGCCGACTTCCTGTCGCTATGCCTGGATCAACTGCTCAACCATGCCGTAAAGTTTCCCGGCATGTTCGCAGACACCTCGGTGCCTATCGTCATCCGCACGCCTTGCGGCGGCCGGCGCGGTTACGGCCCCACACACAGCCAAAGCCCGGAACACCTGTTTACCTCGGTGCCGGGTCTGACCGTGGTTTACGGCAGCCACAGACACAATGTCGCCGAACTCCTGATCGACGCGGTACTGCGCTGGCACTATCCGGTGCTGTTTCTTGAACACAAACTGCTGTACGGCGAAAAGATGGATCAGGCGGATTATGTCGCGCTGGCGGCAACGGATGATGTCGCTACCCACCTGTTCCCTACATTACGTCGCGGTGCGAACGAACCTGATGTAACCTTAGTAAGCTACGGTGGCATGCTGACGATGACGGAAGCCGTGGCAAACAGGCTGGAAAACGAAGAAGAGCTGGAAGTTGAAATCGTCTCGCCGTCGCTGCTTTCGCCACTGCCGCGCGAATCGTTGATCAAGCATCTGGCAACGCGGGAGTGCGTGGTCGTGATCGAGGAATCTCACCACGACTTCGGCGTCAGCGCCGAAATAGCCGCCGCTTTGCTCGAGTCCGGATTCAAGGGCGAGTTTCTGCGCATCGGTACACCGCCCGTGCCCATCGCCTCCGCCCGCAGTCTGGAGCGCAGCATTATTCCCGACGAACAATCGATCATCGACCAAATTCTCGACCTTTTTTAAAGGACAGCCATGCCCAGTTTCCAAACCGTCCCCTGCGTGAACATCAACGACGAGTTCGTGGACGTCGTCAGCATCGACGTCAAGCAAGGCAAGTTCATCAATAGCGGTGACGTAGTCGCCACCGTCGAAACCGACAAATCCATGATAGACGTGGTCGCGGAACAGGACGGCTACGTGCTGAGGGTCGACTGCGAACCGGGACAAAAAATCCGCGTCGGTGCAGTGATGTTCTGGCTGGGCGCCACGCGCGACGAAGCGATCCCGGAAGAAACCAAGGACAGTTCGTCAACAGTAAGCTCCGTGCGCCAACCCACTGCAAAAGCCAGAGCCATGCTCAAGGAACTGGACATCGACCCGGCCCGCGTTCCTGCCAGTGGCGAGCGCCTGTCGGTAGCCGATATCGAAGCTTGGCTGAGCAAGGGCGGCAAGCCGGGCAAATCCGCACTATCGACCCAAACGGCTATCCGCCGGGAAGATACGCCAGCAGTTGCCGGCGACTTGCAGGAATTGTCGCCGGAAGCGGCGGGCATGCTGCACACAGTTGCCTGGCATCGGGATTTTGCGGCCTCGGCCTATCTGGAGGTCGAATACGACCCCAAACCCTGGGAGGAGCGGGCCGCCACCTATGCGGCGGAACATAAACTAATGCTCTCGCCCTTGCTGCCGCTGATGGCTTTTCGTCTGGCCGAACTGGGCCGCGAACGGCCTTTGATCAATTCCACGATAGTCAACGGTCAGCGTTTCCAATATACGCCCGTGAATATCGGCTTTACCGTGCAGGCCGGATCTATGCTTTATCTAACTGTGGTCCGCGACACTCAAGACATGGATGCGGCACAATTCATCAGCGCCCTAGGCGAGGTACAGCGCCACGCGATGGCTCACAAGCTGCCGCCGCAGGAAGCCTCCGGCGCCACCTTATCGTTTTCGAGTATGGCCCGCTGGAATGTCAGCCGCCACACCCCTATTCTACCGCCGCAAACATCGCTGATTATCGCCCACGCAGCCCCGAAAAATTCGGACAAGGCCGTATTGGGCGCCACTTACGATCATCGTGTTCTCACGGGTTTTGACGTCGCACAGGTGCTGCTGGCGTTGTCTCGTCCGGCATAACCAGCACACATAAACCAGAGGCTACCGATAAATGAACCTAAATCCCGACCAGATCAAAGCCGCGATTCGCAACAAAGTAATAGAACTTGCCAAAGCGTTGGATATGGACGCGTCCGGCGTCACTGACGAAGACATCCTGCCCGCCACCGGCTTGCTCGACTCCGGCGCCATTCTGGAATTGGTGGTCTGGTTCGAGGCCAGCTACGACTTTCGGATCAAACAGGAAGACATGAACATCGACAATCTCGGCTCGATTAACGCGATGACCAACTTTCTGCTTTCCAGCAAACCAGCGTAACCATAATAATCACCCCATACGCCTATTTGACCCCATTGCGCTGAAGGAATAATCATGGCCATGCCGACGCTGGAACCGATTCAAGACGGCGACCTGCTCGCTTTCTGCCAATTTCTTACGGAGCACCTCAGTTCCGAGCGCAGCGCCGAACAATGGGTGCAAGCTTTCCAGCAGAACTGGGGGGTCGCCAAACCCAACAACGGCTTTCTGATTCGCGACGAGGGCAAAATTGTCGGCGGCATAGGCGCGATCTATGCCGAGTGCATCATCCGCGGCCAAGCGGAACAATTTTGCAATATCACCAGTTGGTGCGTGCTGGAAGCCTTCCGCTCCCAAAGCATGCGGCTGGCGATGGCTGTCGTCTCGCAGCCCGGCTTCCATTTCACCGACCTGACGCCGACGGAAGTGGTATCGAAGACGCTACAGTTCCTGAAGTTCAAGCCCATGAACGAACGCCACGCACTGTGGCCCAATCTTCCCTGGCCATTTGCCCGCCTCACCGGCATTCGCGTGCTTACCGATTACGATGCAATCGAGCAAGCGCTGGCGCCGGCGGATGCCAAAGTATTTCATGATCACCGCCACCTACCCTGGCTAAGACATCTTGCCGTTGGGAAACCCGGCGCGTATTGTCTTGTGACGTGGAAACCGAACCGATTGAAAGGCATACCCGGCGCGCTAATAATAGGATTCAGCGATCCCGAGCTGTTTCTGAATTACCGACAAACCATCGGCTGGCACCTGTTACAAAACGGCTGTTTTTATACGCGAGTGGAATCACGTCTGCTACCTAGGTTACCGCTGATTTCGCACGAACTAGCCGGCTATCGCAACAAAGTATTTCGCAGCGACACGCTGGTCGAGTCAGACATCAGCAACTTTTATTCCGAGATCGTGGGGCTAAACCAGTGAGTGAGCGAAAACTGATTCGCGTAGACAGCGAAACTCGCCCCATCCTCACGGTAGTCATCCATACCGAAGAGGAGTTCGACTGGAACAAGCCGCACGACAGACACGCCACAGGCGTCAAGCATATGCGTCACATCGACCGTGCGCAGAATGTTTTCGATAGTTTTGGTATTGTGCCGAACTATGTGGTCGACTATCCGATTGCCTCGCAAGAAGCAGCCTTCGGTCCGCTTAAAGCCTACGCCGATTCGGGCCGAGCACTGATCGGTGCGCATTTGCATCCCTGGGTGTCGCCACCGTACGATGAAGAACTGAATGCGCGCAATTCCTATCCCGGCAATTTACCGCGCGCGTTGGAGCATGAAAAACTCCGGCTACT
Organism: Methylomonas sp. 2F7; assembly: GCF_057126975.1. Lineage (NCBI taxonomy): Bacteria > Pseudomonadati > Pseudomonadota > Gammaproteobacteria > Methylococcales > Methylococcaceae > Methylomonas > Methylomonas sp. 2F7. The sequence continues at coordinate 268,754 of NZ_CP195203.1, read as the reverse complement.
CACTGAGCAAATCAAGACCTCGTTCGGCACCTCGCCCTTAACTTATCTTGCCGGCCGTTACGGCTTCGGCCCCAATACCGGTGAGATTCTCGAGGATCTGGGCTATGAAGTCGATATCAGCGTTGCCGCTTCAATCGATTACAGCGCTGACGGCGGTCCGGACTACTCTAGCTACACCAGTGACCCGTTTTGGTTTGGCAGCCAGCGCCGCCTGCTCAGCTTACCGGGCTCCGGCGGTTATGTAGGAAGCTTACGAGCAGGCGGCACGCCCCTTTACCGCCGATTGATGCATCCTTGGCTGCGCAAGTCCAAAATATCGGGCGCTGTCGCAAGGCTCCGGCTATTGGAACGGATTAGGCTATCGCCGGAGGATTACAGTGAACCGGAAATGCGCCGCTTAACCAATTCCTTGCTGGACGATGGCGTGCGAATCTTTGTGTTCAGCTTTCACTCACCCTCGGTGATGCCTGGCGGTACGCCTTACGTGAACAGCGACGCGGATCTTGAACGGTTTTTGGAAAAATGCCGTCGCTACTTCGACTTTTTTATGCGCGAACTGGGCGGAACCTCCATGACCCCGCTAGAGATAAAGGACTGGCTGGAACAGCATTGATCCGCCCGGCGGTTACCAAAATGCATAAAAAAGCCGCGAATTTCGCGGCTTTTTTTATTTGATTTAACCCGGAGGCCAATGCATCTGTCTGCCCGCCAGCAGATGCAGATGTAAGTGATGCACGGTCTGTCCGCCATCGCCGTTGCAGTTGAATATTGTCCGGTAACCGCTTTCCGCATAGCCAAACTGCCCCGCAATTTTAGCGGCGGTTTGCAGCATTCGCCCGCCTAGCAAGGCATCATCGAGATCGTTTAAATTGGCGACATGTCGCTTCGGAATGACCAGCACATGCAAGGGCGCCTGCGGATGAATATCTCGGAACGCCAATAGTTGCTCATCTTCGTAAACCACATCCGGCTTGATTTCGCCGCTGGCCATCTTGCAAAACAAACAATCGCTCATGTTTCCTCCTAAAATTCCCGGCGGCCGTTGAAGGCATGTGCCAAGGTACCGCTGTCGATAAATTCCAGCTCACCGCCCATCGGTACACCGTGCGCGATGCGCGTAGCGCGGATATTGAATTTGGCCGCGACTTCGCCGATGAAATGCGCGGTGGCCTGGCCTTCCACGGTGGAATTAGTGGCCAGAATGATTTCCTTGATTTGCCCGGATGCCATGCGCTGCTCGAGTAACTCAACACCAAGCTGATCGGGACCGATGCCATCCAACGGCGACAAGCGGCCATGCAGCACAAAGTATTTGCCTTTGAAGGTGGTAGCTTGATCGATCACCCATACATCGGCCGGACTTTCGACTACACACAAGGTTTCCGAATCGCGTAACGGGTTGGCGCAGACCTCGCACAATTCCGCTTCGGTCAAGGTCCGACACTCGCGGCAGTGGCCGACTTCGGCGATGGCTTTCGCAAGCATTTTGCTTAGCTGCATGCCGCCGTCGCGGTTGCGCTGCAACAGATGAAAAGCCATGCGTTGCGCCGATTTCGGCCCGACGCCGGGCAGGCAGCACAGGCTTTGGATCAACTCTTTCAGCAAACCCTGGTTTTGCATGTTTAGAACGGCATTTGGAAACCGGGCGGAATCGGGATGCCGGCTGTGACGTCGGCCATTTTTTCTTTTTTCATTTTGCCGACTTTATGCACGGCGTCGTTGATCGCCGCCGCCACCAAGTCTTCCAGCATATCCTTGTCGTCGCCGACCAGGGATGGATCGATACTGACCTTACGCACCTCGCGTTTGCCGGTCATCACAATCGTCACCAAGCCGCCGCCGGATTCGCCGTGTACTTCCATCGCCCCCAGTTCTTCCTGGGCTTTTTTTAAGTTGTCCTGCATTTTTTGGGCTTGTTGCATGATGCCCGCTAGCGCATTTTTCATCATCGTCTCTCCAATATTTAATTCAGCGGTTCGATACTACCAGGCATGATTCTGGCGCCAAAGGTGTCTTTCAAAGCCTGTACATTTTCATCGGTGTTAATGCTATCCACCGCCGCTTGCTGCCGATCTTCGCGGGCTTTTTGAATTTCCAGCGCAGGCGTCATTTGCTGCTCTGCTTGCTTGCTTATGACCAGTTTTAAGGGTTTACCGTAATAATTTTGCAACGCTACCCTTAGATTGTCCTCGGCTTTAGTACCGATCTGCTGGAAGCTCGGATCGAGCAGCAAGCGACAACTGCTGTCGTCGATACCGTCCAACACGCAATTATTCGCAAGTTCGCGGGTACGGCCGCTGATATTCAACGCAGCGATAATCTCGGTCCAATTGCCCGGATTGGTAGTTTGCGAGACCGATGTAGGACGCGGCTCTTCGATAGTTTTAGCGCTGCTCTCCACAGCCACGGCCGGCACCGATGTACTGGCAACCGGCTTAACGGCAGGCGATTTGACTGGCTCAAGCGCTTGCGCTTCTGCAGTTTGCGGCCGAAAAGTCAGCATCCGCAACATCACCATTTCAAACCCGCTGCGCGGATCGGGTGCCAGCGGCAGATCGCGTTGGCCGATCAAGCCAATCTGATAATACAGTTGCACGTCTTCCGGCAATAAAGTCTTAGCGAGCATATCCAACAATTGCTTATCAAATTCCTGATCGACGAAATCCGGCATTTGCTGTAACAGCGCTACCCGATGCAACACTCGCAGCATCTGTTGCAGAATATCGGCAAAATCGGGCGTCAATTCCGCCACATCGGCAATTTTTGCCAGTAACCTCCGCGCATCACCAGCAGCCAGCGCTTGCAAAATATCGTCGATGGGTTGCTGGGCGACGGTGCCGAGCATGCCTATCACCGCTTCGGTCGTGACGCTGCCGCTACCGTAAACGATAGCCTGATCCAGCAGACTCAAGCCATCTCGCAAGCTGCCGTCGGCGGCTCGGCCCAACATTTTTAGCGCAGCAGGCTCGAAAGTGATTTGCTCCTGGCCCAAAATAAACTGCATCTGCGCATCGATTTGCTCCGGCAACAGCCGCTTCAAATTGAATTGCAAGCAGCGCGACAATACCGTGACCGGAATTTTATGCGGATCGGTAGTAGCCAGCAGAAACTTGACGTGCGGCGGCGGCTCTTCCAGGGTCTTTAACAGGGCGTTAAAGCTATGCCCGGACAGCATGTGCACTTCGTCGATCAAATAGACTTTGTAGCGACCTTGATTGGGCGCGTACTGAGCGTTGTCGAGCAGATCGCGGGTATCTTCGACTTTGGTGCGGGAGGCGGCATCGACTTCGATCAAGTCCATAAACCGGCCCTGTTCGAAATCCCGGCACACCTGGCATTCGCCGCAGGGATTAAAATCTTTCAGATTTTCGCAGTTGATGGCTTTGGCGAGAATCCGCGCCACCGTGGTTTTGCCAACACCGCGCGTGCCGGTGAACAGATAGGCATGATGCAATCTATCATGTTGCAAGGCGTGCATTAGCGATTGGCTGACATGCTCCTGACCGACAAGCTGGGTGAAGTTGCTGGGACGCCATTTTCTGGCAAGAACCTGATAAGCCATTAGCAACGCGGAAAGGCAAGAGTTGGGCGGCTACTGCGCCAGCCACATCCCGGCACACGAGTCCGCTGCTACCGTTGCTTCCTTCCGGACCTGGCGGGGTTTACAGCGTATCGTTGCGAGAGGACCGACACAGTAACCATAAAACATCAGCAAGACGCTGAAGAGTTGCGCATTATCCATAAAAGCCAACAGATAAGCAACTGTCTTGCCAAAATTAAGTAAATAACTCCGACAACGCCCCTCGGCTACTGTATTGCCGGAATAGGCAAACTGCTGGCAATGGCATGACCGAACGAGGCGCCGAACTTGCCGGCCAAGCGGTCGATCAAGCGCTCCTGCGGGGTAAAGTTTACTTTTTCCTCGGTGCCGAACTGGTCGCGCGCGACACTATCAACGCTACCGAAATCGTCCGCCAACCCCAGCCTGACGCCTTCCGTACCGGTCCAAATCAGCCCGGAGAACATCTCCGGCGCTTCGACTTCCTTCAAACGTTTGCCGCGTCCTTCCCGCACCGCACCGATGAATTGTTGGTGTACTTGATCCAGCAATGACTGCATATGCTTGCTTTCTTGCTGATTGACCGGCGAGAACGGATCGAGCATGGCTTTGTGCGCGCCGGCGGTCAACAAGCGCCGCTCCACGCCCAGTTTGTCCAACACATCGGTAAAACCGAAGCCATTCATGATTACGCCGATAGAGCCGATGATACTGGCCTGATTCACGAATATCTTGTCGGTAGCCGAAGCAACATAATAACCGCCGGATGCGCACATATCGCCCACTACCGAATAAATCGGCAATTGCGGATGTTCGACTTTCAAGCGCCTGATTTCATCGTAAATGTATGCCGATTGTACCGGACTGCCGCCGGGCGAATTGATATTGAGGATGATACCCTTGGTATTTTTATCCTTGGCTGCATCGCGCAAGCCCTCAATCACCGTATCGGCGCCGGCGGCCTCACCTTCTACAATCTGCCCCAACACATCGACGATAGCCACATGCTCGCCCGTACCGGAATCGATGCCCTCCTTAAATTTTGGATACACCGCTATACCCAACGCGACAGTCAAATAAGCAAAGGTCAGCAGCTTAAAGAATATTCCCCAGCGCCGCGCGGCTTTTTGCTCATCGATCGCCGCGAACGCCAATTTTTCCAGCACCGACTTTTCCCAACCGGGGCTGTTTTCAGCATTATCTTCGGGAAGATCGTAATTATTCTCCACCATTTGTCTCCTATATGATTCCGATTAAGTCGGTGGGGTAGTTCACACACAACAAGGGATTGTACTTTTGCAAGGTTGCCGCGGAATGCGCGCCGCAAGTAACGCCGACTGACGCGATTTGCGCATTTAGGGCCATTTGCAAATCGTGCACCGAATCGCCGACCATCAAGGTCCGCTGTTTATCTACGCCCAGTTCGGCCATGATTTCATCCAGCATTAGCGGATTGGGCTTGGAAGCCGTTTGGTCCGCGCAACGCGTGGTACAAAACAAACCTGCCGCTCCGGTCGCATTCATTGCCGCATGCAAACCCGTGCTTTTTTTGCCGGTCGCCACGGCCAGACGATAACCTTGACTGCGAAACTGCGTCAGCATGTCATGCACGCCGGGAAACAAGTCGTCAGGGCCAATTTTCTTGGTAAAAAAGGTTTTCGCGTAATCGGCAGCGATCTTTTGACGGATATCGGACTCTTCATCCGGAAACAATTGCTTCATCGCATTTTCGATGCTCAAGCCGACAATGTCCCTGACCGCTTGCACGTCTGGCACCGCACATTCGCAATTCATCGCCGCTTGCTGGATGCAATGCACGATCCAGTCCACCGAATCCATCAAAGTACCGTCCCAATCGAAAATAATTAAATCAAAGCGGTTTTTCATGATTCAGCAAGTCTTTTAAATCCTCGGGCAAAGGCGCCGTGAAGTGCAGCAAGGCGCCGTTTACAGGGTGGGCGAACTGCAATTGCTCGGCATGCAAAAACAAACGTTTGTAGCCGCGCTTTTTAAAGGCTCTATTCGTACTGTCATCGCCATAGCGGTCGTCGGCCACAATCGGATGCCCCAACCAAGCAGCATGCACCCTAATCTGATGGGTGCGGCCAGTCTTGGGTGCAGCATGCACCAAGGTCACATCCTGAAACTGCTTCAAGCGGGTGAACAAGGTTTCCGCGGATTTGCCGGCTTGGCTGACCACCACCATCCGTTCGCCACCTTGGGCGACGTTTTTCAACAAGGGCACCTCGACTAACTGCTTCTTGCGTTGGAACTGCCCAACCAGCAAGGCAAGATACGTCTTCTGAATACCATCGCCGCGAAAAAGTTCATGCAATAGCTTCAATACCGAGCGCTTCTTGGCAATCAACAGACAACCGGAGGTTTCCTTGTCCAGCCTATGCACCAGCTCCAAAAATTTCTGTTGCGGCCGAACCTGTCTTAGCCCCTCGATCACGCCGGAACTGACGCCGCTACCGCCATGCACCGCAAAACCCGCTGGCTTGTTCAACACGATAAAGCCGTCGTCTTCGTAGAGAATGTGGTTTTCCAGGCTGAACTTCAAGGTGGGCTGAACGATGATTTCGTCTTTTTTTTCCGCGACTCTGACCGGGGGAATTCGCACAATATCGCCCAACTGCAACTTGTAACTGACGTCGATACGGCCTTTATTGACCCGAACTTCGCCCTTTCTAACCATGCGATAGATACGGGTTTTGGGGACGCCTTTGAGATAAGTGATCAGAAAATTATCGAGCCTTTGTTCGCTGTTTGCCTCGGTAATCTCCAGCCATTGTACTTGCGGATTGGTCTGATTTTCTGCGGTATTCATGCAGCAAATAATAACAACATATCCGCCAGCCATGTTTAAAATTGCTGCTGTCAATAAACATTGCTATATTAGGCTAGTTTATCTTTGGATAGACTTTAGCTATAAAAATTTAAAGACCGGGGTTTCAGCGTTGTGTCTTCGCGCTGACCTAAAAGAATTTTTTCGGGTTTTATCGCTCAACCCATGATGAGCGAGCTGCATCCTTAGAATAGAGTTCGGTATAACAGACCTCCCACTTTTCAAGCGCCACCCTCGGCAATGCCGATAACCCGCTGCGACAATTACTACAACTAATTGCAGTTTTCCGTCAGTCTGGCCGCTCACTTAAGTACATATTGGGAAACACGCCGCCTTTATCCGCGACAACCAAACCTGTTTAAGCTCTAAGTAGGATACAAATTACAATAAGGATAATTTAATGAAAAGAATGCTTATCAACGCCACGCAGCCCGAAGAGCTGCGGGTGGCATTGGTAGATGGTCAGAAACTCTATGATTTCGACATCGAAGTTCCTTCAAAAGAACAAAAAAAATCTAACATTTATAAAGGTATCATCACTCGGGTAGAACCCAGCCTAGAAGCCGCCTTCGTTAATTACGGCGCCGAAAAACACGGTTTCCTGCCGTTCAAGGAAATCGCTCCTGAATATAGAACAGGCGATAACGAAGAAGGTAAATCCTCCAAGTCCAATATTCGCGAAGGCCAGGAAATCGTCGTTCAGATTGAAAAAGAAGAACGCGGCAACAAAGGCGCGGCGCTAACGACGTACATCAGTCTGGCCGGCACCTATTTGGTGTTGATGCCCAACAATCCGAAAGCCGGTGGTATTTCCCGCCGTATCGAAGGCGACAACCGTAGCGAATTGCGCGAAACCATGGCCGCGCTGGAAATTCCGGACAGCATGGGTTTGATCATCCGCACCGCCGGCTCCGACAAAAACGTCGAAGAACTGCAATGGGATTTGAACTACCTGTTGCAACTGTGGGAAGCCATCGACCGTTCCAGCAGCGAACAAACTGCGCCTTTCCTGATTTTCCAGGAAAGCAACGTGATCATCCGCGCCTTGCGCGATCATTTGCGCGGCGACATCGACGAAATCCTGATCGACCAGGAAGGCGCCTTCAAACTGGTGCATAACTTCCTGAAGCAGGTAATGCCGCATAATCTGCACAAGGCCAAACTGTATCAGGACAGCGTACCGCTATTCAGCCGCTACCAGATCGAAACCCAGATCGAAATGGCTTATCGCCGCGAAGTGTCTCTGCCTTCCGGCGGCTCGATAGTCATCGATCATACCGAAGCATTGACTTCGGTCGACATCAACTCGGCGCGCGCCACCAAAGGCAGCGACATCGAAGAAACCGCGTTGAACACCAATTTGGAAGCGGCCGACGAAATTGCTCGCCAATTGCGTTTGCGCGACTTGGGCGGTTTATTCGTGATCGATTTCATCGACATGATGTCCAACAAAAACCAACGTGAAGTGGAAAACCGTCTGCGCGATGCCCTAAAAATCGACCGCGCCCGCATCCAGACCGGTCGTATTTCTCGGTTCGGCTTGATGGAAATGTCCAGACAGCGTCTGCGTCCCTCGCTGGGCGATTCCACGCAGCTGACCTGCCCGCGCTGCAAGGGCCAAGGCACGATCCGCAACGTCGAATCGGTCACGCTGGCCGTCTTGCGCTTGATCGAAGAAGAAGCGATGAAAAAAGGCACCGAGCGCGTCATCGCCCACCTGCCTATCGATTGCGCGACGTTCTTGCTGAACGAGAAACGCGCGGCGATTCAAGAAATCGAAACCAGACTGCAAGTCGGCATTATCGTACTGCCTAGTAAGCACCTGGAAACGCCGGCTTACGACATCGAACGCATCAAATCGGCCGGCGAAGTTAGCGAAGAAAAAGCCAGCCATTTGCATATCAAGGAAGAAGATATTTCAGTACCGGAATTTGCCAAACAGGCCGGTCCCAAAGCCGAAAAAGCCGCTATCAAGGAGTTTTTACCAGACTCCCCTGCCCCCGTACAAAGCAAAAAAACCTCTGCCGGTTTGATTCAACGCTTCTGGCAGCGTCTGATCGGGAGTAGCAAAGCCGCAGAAGGCGCTGAAGCCGCTGAAAAAAGCAGCGAAGATAAACCCAGATCCGGTAGAAACAATCGCCGGGACCGTGGAGATCGCGGCGACAGAGGGGAGAGAGGCGAGCGCTCAACATCAGGTCGTAACAACAACCGCCGTAACAACAACCGTCGCCCACCCAACGGCGCGGCAAATAGTGAAGCTACCGGCAACTTACCGGCCGAGCCGAAACAAACCGTGGCTATTGACCAGGAAAACGGTGGAGACGCCGCTGCAACCGCCAAAAAAGAGAACGGCGGCCAAGAACGTAGCCGCCGCAGCCGTAGCCGCAGACGCGGCCCGCGCAACGGCGGCGAGAGACGTCCCGAGCAAAGCGCCGGTGGCGAAGCTGGCGAGAATAGCCAAGCGGGAAATCAAGACGGCGAACGTCCAGCCCCCGCGTCCAGCTATTCCGAAGGCGGCGAAGCAGCCAGCCAGCCGCGCTCTTATGACAGAGAGTTCGCCGAGCGCAGCAACAATCGCCACAGCGAAACACCTCAAGAACCTATCAGCCGTAGCGCTAGCGAAGACTGATTAAAAAAGCCGGGCAACAGTTCTTGCTGTTGCCCGGCTTTCTCAAGTCGCTGAACTCATCAGCGTTTAATCGATAAACCGTCTCTTCAAATCGGCATACTCATCTATCCGGCGATCACGCAGAAACGGCCAGATGCGTCTGACGTCCTCGCTGCGCTGCGCATCAAGCTCGGCAAATAACAACACATCCTGATTATCGTCGGCGCTGCTTAGAATCTCGCCTTGCGGGCCGGCGATAAAGCTATTCCCCCAAAACTGAATGCCCGGAGCTTGATCCGGCGCGGCTTCGAAACCGATGCGGTTGCAGGAAATCACCGGAATGCCGTTCGCCACCGCATGCGCGCGTTGTACCGCAATCCAGGCATCGCACTGGCGCTGCTTTTCAGCGGCGTCATCTTCGGGATTCCAGCCGATGGCGGTCGGATAAATCAACAAATCCGCGCCGGCTAGAGCCATCAAGCGCGCCGCTTCCGGATACCATTGGTCCCAGCAGATCAACACCCCCAGCTTGCCTATCGAGGTTTTGATTGGGGTAAAACCCAGGTCGCCAGGCGTGAAATAAAACTTCTCGTAAAAACCCGGATCGTCGGGGATATGCATTTTCCGGAACGTGCCGGCGATGCTGCCGTCTTTATCAAACACTACCGCAGTGTTGTGATACAAACCCGGCGCGCGTTTTTCAAAAATGGTCGAGACGATCACCACCTTATTGGCCTTGGCCACTTCAGCCAGGGTTTCACAAGCCGGGCCGGGAATTGGCTGCGCCAAATCAAAACAGGCTGTGTCTTCACTTTGGCAGAAATAATGATCGAGATGTAGTTCGGGCAAGACCACCAGATCGGCGTTCTGCCGGGCGGCTGTTTCGATTTGACTGATTGAGTAAGCCAGATTGGTTTCCCTGCCGCGATTGCAAGGCTGCTGCACGGCACAGGCGATAATCGATTTTTTCATGGGCTGATCGGTTTGAAGTCTATACAGGGTGCAATACGCCAGCGCATTGCACCGGAAAAATCAGGCGAATACTTAGAAATTCAACTTAACAAACGCCGGCACCTGCATGCTGGCGCAATGCAAACTGCCATACTGATGTACTAATGGCCGACAAGGCGTGGCGATAATTTCATGATTAGGGAAGCAGGTTTTCAGCCGTTCTAGCGCCACCGCATCCATCGCGTCTTCATAAACCGGCACCAATACTGCACCATTGATAATCAAGAAATTCGAATAATTGGCCGGCAATTGCTGGCCTTGTTCGTCAAAAATAGGCTTCGGCAAAGGCAGAGCCACCAAGCGGTAGGCTTCGCCGCTTTCCGTTTTGAAGGTTTTTAACTGCGCTTCCATATTTTTCAGACTTTGGAAATGCGGATCTGCGCTGTCTTCGCAAGCCGTGTAAGCAATCGTGTTGGCGTCGCAAAACCGCGCCAGTGTGTCGATGTGCGCATCGGTGTCGTCGCCGGCCAGATTGCTTTGCTCGACCCACAAAATCCGCTTCGCGCCCAAATAGTTTTGCAACTGGCCGGCAATCGCCGCTTCCGACAAGTCCGGATTGCGGTTGGGGTTGAGCAGACAATTTTTGGTGGTCATCACGGTGCCTTGACCGTCCGACTCCACGCTGCCACCTTCCAGCACCAGATCCAGCGTGGCAGTGGGATGACCTTTAAAAATCGGATGCGCAAACAAGGCCAGATTTAAGGCATCGTCAGCCGCATGCGGATATTTCTTGCCCCAGCCATTGAATCGAAAGTTAAGCAACTGCACGCTGGCTTTAGGATGCTCCCACTCCATCGTCAAAAACACCGTATCCCGCAGCCATATGTCGTTGTAATCGGCCTGCACCATATGAATTTTGTCGTTGTGGCCCAGTTGCGTTTGAATATGCTGCTGATGCTCGCCATCCTTGCAAATAATCACCAAGGGCTGAAAGCGGCTGATGGTAGTGGCGACAAAATGATAGGTGTCTTCGACGGCGGACAGATTGGTAAAGTCGCCGCTGTGGTGCGGCCAAGCGATGATAACGGCTGATTGTGTTTCCCATTCTGCTGGAAAGCGAATCATGAAGTACTCCCTGGATAATGTGGCTTTGAGAAATAATGCCTTATTGTATCAATGCTGACCGGTTAGGCCTATTCCACGGAATTTTAATGTCATTGCGGCGTATGCTTGGATACAGAAGCAAGGTTGCAACGGGATTGGTGCTAACACCGAGAAACAGCCGAAGTGCTGTTCGCAAAGCAGGAATGGAGAAATAACTGGACTTGGATGATGAGCCCGCCGGCGGGGGATACCACAGCCTAAACTGTAGCCTCCAACCCGCCAGCCTACCGCCGATGCCGTTGACGAGGTCAGACTCGAGGTCTGTAGTCAGTCAGAAATCCCGAAATTTACCGTGAGGCCGCACTAACCAAGACATCTGCCATCATTTCAGCCAATTATGAACAAAATACGAAACCACGATTGCTCGAGGGATTCGACGCCACTATGCACTAATTTGAATCTTTCCGTACCCGCTCTTTACGTGGTAATTGCCCCTAACGTTCAATCCTCAGACAGGACACGCGTTGCCGCTCATTTGTTCCACTCGTCATCGACCGCTTACGCGGTGTTAACACCGCAGTAGCGCTCTGCGTTTCATTCTGGCCTTCCGGCCGGTTTTTTCAAGCGGGAATATCGGTTTTGCGGGATTTATTGGCGCAATTTCAACAATTAAGGCGTCAATCGAAACGTTCAGAGTCGTACCGTATTCCTTGGATTTGATAGCAGCGGGAAATAATTTTAGGCCTGGTTCTAATACAGTTGGGGACGGTATAAAGCGTTTAGCGCGGATCGAAAATCACGCATGGAAAACGCCACGACCTTGCTGCGGCCCGTTGCGGTCTGCCGCTCGATCTGATTCAATTACAAAAGCTTGGTGGCTAACTATCTCAGATGACAAAAGGACAGGAAAATCATATGCCAATCAAGACATTGTCTTATGGAACTGGATAGCGATGAGTAACGAAGGTAAAGGCGAATGTTGGCGCTGTGCTTACAAACTACAGCAAACCGATTATGCGTACGAGTCCAAATGCGCCGGCTGCCGCACAGCCACGCGCGTCTGTCGCAATTGCAGCTTCTTCAGTATTAGTGCCCCGAACAAATGCAGTGAACCAAAGGCCAAATTGATTACCAACAAACAACGGGCTAACAGATGCGAATATTTCGAGGCTTTATGATTGCTATTCCAGCCTAAACCAAGTCATTCATCGCAATAGAAATCCACCGCCTGCCCTGACCTAAACTTGGCCAAATATTCCGATACGATTGCATTAACAATGGATGATGGCGATTGAATTGGCGAATTGTCACAACCGACCCTCAAACGACATTCACTCCAGTTTTGCAAATGTCCAGTACTGATAATAAGCCGATGCTGGGTTTGCAGTTGTAGGCTGGGTTGAATGATAATGAAACCCAGCTTACAAGCTGATAGGTTTTGCAACCCAAAGAGGTGTTTGGATGCAAGGACACTCGTTTATTTCAAAGGCATTTGCTGGGTTTCGCGATGCTTTACCCAGCCTTCGTTTCGGTCTACCGGGCTATCACTCCGTTTCCGAGGTTTTCATCGATTGTAAGTTCTTCAGATTTTTTACAAGCCTATCACTACTTTGATCTAGGTTAAGCTGTTGATTAGCGTTATGGAAACTCAAGGCGAATAAACGTATAACGAACATCCCCGTTTCAATAGTAAATTTTGTCGTGGACATCGAAAAGTCATTCCAAATATGAAGATGCGTTATTTTTAACATGCACGCCCCGTCTTCACGACCTTCGTATTCCATGTTCGCATAGAGAGCATTCTGATTAGGATGCGCACCTAAATCAATGGCAGTTTGGTGAAGATATTTTGCCCATTCTTCCAAGTCCCCACTTATTCTTTCACCAAGCAATCTCGCTAACGAAGAAAACTTAAATTCCGCGTTCCAGTCCCTCAACGCTTTCTTCTGATCTGGTTCGGGTTTGTTATGCCAGTTCTGGCTCGCTGTAGGATTATTTGCCAGATACCATCCGTAAAGTGCTGATTCGACAGCGGAACGCCCAGTAGGATATGCCGCTATGCAGTGCCCTGCCGCCGTAGATCGGACAGAAGCAAGGTATTGACTCTGCGCGCACACGAATAATAGGAGAGCTGGATCATTGGCTTTGAGCAAACGCTCCATAGCATAGCTAGAACAGCTATCGAGAATGGTTGCAACCTCACACAGCATACCCTGCCACTCTGGCGCATGAACAAACGTGGCAAATTCATTTTCCATGGCTGTGGACTGGAACTGAGATAAAAGATCACTCCCCCATCCCTTGGGAGGGTTAAAAGATTTATGGCTCATAGATTTAGTATCTCTACCTAAAAATGCAGATCAAATAATAAGCCTAAGCCCTAGTATTTGCGCAAATCAAGTTCAACTCACCAACAACATCTGCCGCGCCTTTACCCCGTAGGCATCATCCGGCAAATCGGCCAGCTGCCGCAGCAATTGCGCGCCGGATTCCTGCTCGCCGTTTTGCTGTAAGGCTAAACCCAAATAAAACTGATATTTGCTGGACGTGCGTACAGACTCGCTTATCGACTCCAGTTGTTCCAAAGCCGCCGCCGTATGCTGGCCGGATAACAAAACCACGGCCAAATCCAGGCGCGATTCGTCATCGTCTGGATTAAGTTCCAGCAAATGCTCGAATTGGGTGATGGCGACATCGCGGTTACCTAGACTCAGGTTCACTAAGGCCAGATGCCGCAAGGCGTTGCTGTCGTCCGGATTCAGCGCCAGTGCGGTTTCCAACGCATCGCGGGCGCTGCCCAGGTCGTTACGTAGGAAACAGGTAATACCCAGTTGCGCCCAGGCTTCTTGATGTTTGCTGTCTAATGCCAAAGCTTGTTGATAGTGCTGCAAGGCTTCGGGCAACCGTTGCTGCGCGGCCACGGCGATACCCAAGCGGGTATGCAGCTGCGGCGCGTTGGGTTGCAGTTTCAAGGCTCGGATCGCCGCATACTCGCCGCCCTGAAAGTCGCCGACCAAGACTCTGATTCGGGCCAGATTATCCCAAGCGGTGACATTATCCGGATCGCACGCCGTGGCCTGTTGCAGATGCGCTAGGCCCTCGTTGGCATGTCCGGTATTCACCAGCACCTGACCGAGATTGCAATGCGCCATCGCCATATTCGGCTTCAGGCGCAAGGCGGTACGCAAATGCACCAAGGCTTCCGACCATTCCTGCTGCTGAGCCAGCACAAAACCCAGATTGTTATGCGCACTGGCATTGTCAGCGTCCAACTCCAGCGCTGCCCGATACAAACGCGCCGCCTCGGGCAGATTGCCGGACTGATGGGCGATTACCCCTTCTCTGAGCAGATCGTTAAGCGCATTCATCAGGCTATCCTGGCAATCAAACCATTCAATATGTCACCCGGCGAAATATCCGGCACCTCGAACTGCACATCGTCCAGCGACACATCGAAGGGTTGGCCTTCGTGATAATGCACCGGCAGGCTGATACCGAACTTATAATCAGAGCCGAACTGGTACGAAGCCAGTTGCCAACGCTGGTCATAAACGCTAAAGCCCAATGCCGTCACCGCCACGTAACCGGAAATATCGAAGGTAAAGCTGGGTTGAGCGGATACCGATAACTTGGCGGTCAAATCCAGACTGGTGGCCGGCGTCCAATCGACGTGCACGCCCGCCTCCGCCGCACCTTCAATTCCCAATTTGCCGCCTATCTCCAGGCCGCCGGTGGCACTGGCACCTGTGATACCCAAGCCGATACCGGCCCGCACCGCCAAGCGCAAGCCGGCATCGGCCGGCACTTTAAGATGCGCGTCACCGGTAATTTTGGTGTTTTCTTCATGGTCCGGATTGTAGGTCAAACCGATTTTCAACTGATCCAGGCTGCCGGGGCCAATCCCTGCCGTCGCACTGAGATTACCGCCCACTTCCGCGACGATGCCAGGCACAATCGGCACCTGGGTAGCGACGGCAAACAGCGATTTGTTGATCTCCTTGCGCGGAAAGATCTCCAACGAACTGGGCAAACCCAATTCGCCGGACACGGTAATCTCGCCTTTCTCGTCCAATGTCAAGCCAACCGTCGCTTTCAGCCAAGGCGCGGCAGTGACATCGACCGTGCCACTGCCCCACACTTTGATCGGCTCGGCCTCGCCGCCACCTTCACCGACCACGGCTTTGGCATTCAAATCGATATTCCCGGCCAGCATGCTGCGTTTGTAATTGGCCGTGAGTTTGCCATTCAATAAGCCATCTTTATAATCCAGTTTGATTTTGGCGCTGGCGTCCAATCCGCTCAAATCGGGTTCCAGCTCGCCGCCGCCGCCCAATGACCAGACATCGCCCTTTCGATCAGCTGCAATAGTCAGCTTGCCGCCCTTGATGCGCGGAATGGTGTCGGACAGCGTTGCCTCGCCGCCCAAGCTGATATTGCCGGTATCATCGGCATGCGCAGACAATTTGGCGCCTTTAAAGCCGGGCACGGCAACCTCGGCATCGCCGGCAAAATCGATGGCTTTCTTGGCATCGTCGTAAGCTAGGGTAAAACTGGCTTTTTTGATGCCTTTCAACGCCCCCGGCTTCAGGCCGAGCGTACCCGAAGCTTTGATGCCTTTAGCGCTGTCATAATCGATGCGCCCCGCACCGGTGAACAGCTGTTTATCAAATTCCAATTGGCCGGCCATCGCAAAGCCGCCGGCGGTGGCACTGCCCTCCAAAGAACCTTTAGCCAGTTCGCCGATATGAAACTCCACCAAGCCGGCGGCGGCAATCGGCGTGGCCGCGCCGGCACTCAGCGTCAGCGAACTGCTATCCAATTGGATAGGCCCTTTTATATCGAATTCATCGGTAGAAAAGGTTTTCGAGAACACCAGATCGCCGCCTACCAGCGCCACATCGACAGTCGTGCCGGCCAACAGCGGAATGCCGTCTATCGTCAGCACCCCACCGCCAACGATATTGGCACTGGCATCCATATCGGCGTTGTTCAGCGCAATCGGGCTCAAAGTCTTGGCTTTAAAGGCGTTGCGATAAGCATCGGCTACTTGGCCGGGCGGAATATGACATAGCGTCGGCGCACCGCTGCTGACAAAATTTAGTGTAGTGTTCTGCGCATCGACTTTTTTGGTTTTGGGCATGGTCAGTGTCACCGTACCGCTACCGGCGCTGCGGTTGAAGGTTCCGCCAACCACCGACATGCCGCCCCAACTACCGGCGTCGAAGGTTTCGCTGCCGGGGTCGCCCTTCAAGGCGCTAACAAACATCACCCCGGCGCCGGGACGCGGCAGCAGCCGCAATTTATCGTTGGCAAACAGATCCGGCGCATTGGTTTTGGTAGCCTTTTCCAACGGCTTCAGATGTTCCATCTTCGTGACGCGGTCGGCCTGCCAACAGATGCCCGGATTGCCGCCGACAGCCCCCTCGAACTTCACTTCGTCGAAAAACAGTTTGTCCTGATAGCTGGTTTTGATCGCGTCCAGTGCAGCCGACGCCGGATCTTTGGCTGCGGTAGCCGGTGCTGCGCCGCCTCCCGCAGCTGGGGCCGGAGTAGGCGCCGCGGCATTCGCAGCCGGTGCCGGTGCAGCGCCAGGGGCGGCTTTGCCCCGCCCGGGCAACGGTTTGGAGAGATTTTCCGGCAAGTCGCCACCACCTTCCACTTCGGGCGGGATGGCCGCGCGTATCGCCTTATCGATGGCGTTTTTAATCTTGCTACCCGAACTGCGATTGGCGCTGGCATCCAATAACTGGAAGTTTTCCAGCTTGTCGGCATCACCGCCCAATTGAAGCTCCAGAATATGATCGACATCGAACAGGTGCGGCGCGCCCTGACTATTCCACCACGGCAGAATGGCCTGCTCGCGGATGTCGCTTTCGGAGCCGATCAGATAGCCTTGGCCGCCACCCCCGGCTTTCAGCTTCAAGGCATATTGCGTGCTGGCACCGTTGGTATCCGGCAAAGTGTTGTCGCTGCCGAGGTAGGGTTTTAAATCCCAGCCACCGGACGACGGTTTGATCTGCTTTTTCCAGTCGTCGATCTGGTTGGTACGCTCGTCGGCTTGCGGCAATTTCCAATTGGTCAGCCCACCGTATTTAGCGCTGAATTTTTCCTGCATACCCGGTTTTTGCGGCAAAGTCAGCAGGGGCACATGCAATTCCCCACCCTTCAGCGTACCTTTACCGGCACTTTTGGCACCGCCCGCGGCGGGAGCGGCAGCAGGTGCCGCCTGCGGCGCGCGCATCACGCGCTGCACCCCGCCGCTTTGTTGCACCACATGGCTCAACTCATGCGCCAACAGTTCGCGTCCGGCGTCGGCTTCCGGCGCAAACTCGCCGGGCGCGAAGTAAACATCGTTACCAACGGTAAAGGCGCGGGCATTGAGTTGCTTGCACAAATCCGCCGCTTCGGCATCGTTATGAATGGTCACCCCGGCAAAATCCGCACCAAGCTGTTGCTCCATCTCGCGCCGGATACTTTCCGGCAACGGCGCCCCCTTACCCCGGCTTTCCTCGATCCGCGCCTCCACCGACTGCTCGACTGTGTTTGCCGACGCGGCTAATTCAGTATCTTCAGGCTGCTCTGCTTGTTCGGCGGCAGCCCTGTGCAGGCGGGTTTGGGCGACCGTTTGCTCCTCATCCGCCGGTTTGGGTTTGCGTAACAAACGCGCGGCAGTCGTTTGTTGTTCGTCTGTTTTTTCCGGTCCTGCGGCCTTACGAAATAGCCGGGCAGCCTTGGGGTTATCTTCTTCGGCCTTACGACTCAGCCGTTTGGCCTGATCTTGTTTTTTATCCTCGGTTTCCACAGAACGCTGCGCGGCTGGGTTTTTCTGGTCCTCGTCCGGCTTTTTCGCCCGGCGCACCGGTTTTTGCTCCTCTTCCGGCTTGGCGGCATCCGCCGCGGCCCGGTTTAACCGCCGCAGCAAACACTGAGCACTCGGCATCGGCTTGCTGGAAATCATCTCCTTGTCTTCCTTCACCCCCGGCTGTTCGCCGGTTTTTTTGGCTCGGCTGACTTCCTGAGCTACTTGGTCGGCTTCCTTTTCTTCGGGGTCATGCGGCTGGCTGACGGCCATCTTGCGTTGCAGATACGCCGGTTTGCGCTGTTTTTTCTCTTCGTTGGGTTTGGGCGGCGCACTGGTTTTGCGCTGCGGCTGCTTTTTGCGGAGTTTGGACGCCAGGGTTGTCATAAGCTAACTCCTTAACTGCTTTAACTGCGCCGGCGGATTGCGGCCCAGTTTTTGATATTCGCGCTGCAAAGCCGACAACAAGGGCTCAATGCCGATAGGCTGATCCGCCGGACTGCAACCGGCAGCGGTCAACACCACATTCCTGATCTGCCCGCCGCTGATGTCGCAATAGCTGGCCAAGGTCTTGCACAAATCATCGCTGGGGCTGCGTTGACCGAAATGGCTGCGCCATAAATCCAGGCGCTCCTGAAACCCCGGCATTGGAAAATCCACAATCGCATCCAAACGCCGGGTAAAGGCATTATCGATGCGCTCGCGGCTGTTGGTGGTCAGGATCGTAATGCCGGGGTGGTTTTCGATGCGGGTTAATAAAAAGTTAGTCAGCATATTGGCGTAACGTTCGCCACTCTGCTGGGCGTCGGTGCGGCGGCCGAATAACGAATCAGCTTCGTCGAACAACAATATCGCGTCGGCGGCGGCGGCCAAATCCAGCAAACTACCCAAGTTTTTTTCCGACTCACCGACGTATTTGTTCATGATCGCCGCCAAATCGACCCGGTACAATGGTGCGCCCAGCGCAGTCGCCACATAACTGGCGGCCAGGGTTTTACCTGTGCCGCTGTCGCCGACAAACAAGGCCCGCAGGCCGGCATTGCGCGAGGCCTGCAAGGTCACGCCCAAGGCTTCCCACAACGATTCGCGGCTGTGGGCACGGGCGATGAAGTCGTGCAGATATTGTTCGACCAGCGGCGGAAATACCACCGCCTCGCGTTCGACCCGCCGCCGTACCGGCTCTGCCAATAATCGTAGGCGTTCCGCGCCCAAGTCACGACGGGCTTGGGCAATATGCTCGGCGTTTAGCGCTGCACGGCTTTGTTCGGCGCGTAATACCGCATTGCGCGCTACTTTCTGGATCACCGGCCCGCTCAGCAACGCACTGGCGGCACGGCCGGCCAATTCGGGATCGGCGAGATAACGGGTCCAAAGCTGGCGGCGTTCGGCTTCGTCAGGTACGCCCATTTCCAGTTCCAGCAAATCCTGACCGGACACCGCATCGGTCATCCCCAACACAATCACATGGGCAATATTGGGTTGTATCGCCGGCAACTGCCAGCTTTCACCGGCAGCGACATTGGCCGTGATTACCGGTAGCCAGCCCGCCAATTGACAAGCCAAGGGCAAAGCCGGCTGCTGTTGCCAAAGCTCGCTAGGCACCTGGATTGCGCTCAATCCCAACAATTCGGCCAGTTCGGCGGCCAAGGCCCGCCGACCGCAACCGCTGTTACCGCGTATCGCCAAGCCGCGCACCTCGCCTTTCGCCAATAAGGTCGCCAAATGCGGTAATTGCTTACGGATACGCTGCGGCAACAATTCACGATCAGTCAGCGAAATCACTCGGCATCCCGGCCAAATCGCCGACCGGCCACACAATACCGACCACAAGGCCGGTTCGATGCGCAATGGCCTAAGCGACAGCGGCCCCGATCCTTCCAGTAATAACACCTGCTGTTGCACCAACGGCGTGGCATGCAAATCCAGCGCATCCAGCGTGCCGGCACCGAATAATTCGTCCAATATCGTCAAAGCCAAATGCACCGCCAAGCGATTGCCGGGATTGGGCGCCTGCAACTCGCTGAGCGTCAGGGTCACCAGATAGTCGGTCTCGGCGCTGCCGACCAAGGCCAACAAAAAGGCTTGCGGCAAGTCGATATGTTGTTCGTGCAACCACTGACCAAAGGGACCGGGCAAGGCCCGTATCTGGGATGCTGCGTGTTCGCGCATTTGTATCCAACTCGGCAGAACTTCCACGTTTAACTGCCGGGCGGCTTGCTGACGCAATTGCTCGGACAGCTCGGTGTCGCCCGGCATCATCCGTTCCCAGAACTCGGCCAAACCGACCCGCACCAAGGCCGCCAACGGTTGCTGCCGGTTAGGTGCTTGCAGATTTAGCGATTCGGCCAAGGGCTGCGGCGGCTTAGTCATAATGAAAACTCACGACTCGGCCCAGCCACGGCAGCCAGCCCGGATTGATGTCCAGCCCGGCCAGACGCACCGGCAATCGGATCGCCGACATCGGCGCGTACAAATCGATATGGCTGGGGCTGTAGTGAATTTGTCCGGCAAGCGCCAACAACTCAGGCTGCCAAACGCCGGTCTTGCCGTACCAACTCTGGGCCCGACTCAACACCTGTTCACGGGCCGGCAACTGCGGCAATTGAGCCAGTTCGGCGCTTTCATCCAGACCCAATTGCAGTGCGATGAAATCGACCAGCGCATCGTCCTCGTCCAACTTTAATTCCTGCCCAAGCCGATACAGCCAGGCCCAACCGCTGGGTAATGTTTCGGCATGTTCCAGCATCAAGCTGCGCATCTCAGACCGGTTGAGCATATTCAGTAAATACAGCAAGCCGCCTTGCTGGGTATTGAATTCGGCAAATTCCGGGCGTTCGATGGCCTGCTCGTGCAGCAAGCCCTGTTCAAGTTCCGTGGTGCGAAAAGAGGAATCGACAAATGACCGATCTGCTGGAATACGATTTTGCATGGATTGCCGGATATTTTTGCCGTCTTGCGCTGCATCGTACCTAACCTTAAACGACAAAGGCGTTTGGTTTTCGACACCGGTATCGGGCTTTAACCTTGCCTCTGCGTCTGCCTGCGCTCGTGTCCGGTCGGTTTGGCTAGCCGGCGGCGCTTGTGGAAGGGCTTTAGATTGTAAGGGATGAACCGTTGACTGGATCTCATCATCCGACAGCCGCGACCTAAATTCCCCGCCAACATCCTTTGTTTTGGCGGGCTGTAGAGACGCAAAACAGGTGGATAGAAACGCCAGCACCTTAGCCGGCTGTTGTTGCAACAGCAACGGCGCCGCTTCCCGACCGATC
This sequence comes from Methylomonas sp. 2F7, assembly GCF_057126975.1. Classification (NCBI taxonomy): domain Bacteria; kingdom Pseudomonadati; phylum Pseudomonadota; class Gammaproteobacteria; order Methylococcales; family Methylococcaceae; genus Methylomonas; species Methylomonas sp. 2F7. The sequence continues at coordinate 247,616 of NZ_CP195203.1, read as the reverse complement.
AACAATAAGGCCAATTGATAACGGCCATCGCTGACTTTCAGCTCTTGCAACAGCGTTCGCCATTGCGCCAAGAATCCGGGCCGCCGATACAGTTGTTCAACCCAAGCCTGAGCTCCGGCAGCCAAGGGATGTGGCCTTTCTGCGCCATAGATTTCAGAGCCAAGCAGCTCGGCTATTTCCGGAGCAGACGGCAACCGAAAACCGCTCAGCCCCGCTAGTTCAACCGCCAATTGTCGAGCATCGCTGTCGTTCAGACTCAACCAGACGGCGGCTAAGCCATCCCGTTGCATCAACCGCGCAGCAACCGACGGTAGCAAATCCAGTTGTTCGGACAATATGCCTGATAAAGCCCGAGACACCGGCAAATCAAACCAATGCGCCCAACGCCGCCAATACCAATTAAAGCCGGCGCGGCCGCGCACCAGATCTGTCAGCAAGGCCGCCAACAGCTCGGCCAAGCTGCCGAAGCGCATCACTTGCTCCGGATTGTTGCTTTGCGTTAAATATTGCCGGGTTTGGTCTAGCAATTGCCGAGGCAGCTGCCGCGCCGCGCCGCTGACTTGCAGGCGCCGAATAAACACCCAGCTGTCGCCCCCGGCATGCGGCCAATCCGCACTTTGCAAACTGTCGCGCACGCTTTCCGCAGACCGCTGTTGTCCGGCCCTGACGGTCAGACGGTGTATCGCAACGCTATCGGCGGCCAGCTTAGTCATGACGGTGCTTTACAAGCGCTGCTGCGTCAGCTTGTTCGCCACTACGCTGAAACGGGTGTTGATCTTCACACCGCTTTGCAGCATGTCGACAATGGTTACCTGGGTACTTTGCGGACTGTGATCTTCCACCGCCAGCACCGCGACCACCCGCTGCTCGGTATCCAGCAGTTGCAGCCGGGTGCCCGGCAACGGCGGCCTGTTCAATTTGACCTGCAAGCGCTCGCCGATTGCCGCCAAGCGCGGCGGCACATGCACATTCCCGCGAATGATTTCTTGCGGATCTCCCAGCGAAGCATGAATCAGCACTGCCCGAATCATATTGCGCATGGCGCTGCGACTGGCAGCGGAGGCATCGCGGTCCAACTGCCGAAACCACCAGGCGATCAATTCCGACACGGTGCGGGCGGCATTGAAATCATCGGCTTCCGCCCTATCCATGCCTGGCCACCAGGACACGTCTTCGACCCGAATTTGATCGTCTTCCGCCAATTGCCCCCATTGCAAACGTAGCGACGGCGGCAATAGATTGAGTTTTTCCAGCAGACAAGACTGGCAATGCTCCAGCTGCTCGCGTAGTTCGTGGGCTGGTTTGCGTAACGGTCCGGCCGTACCGGCCAGATCTTCCAAAGCCAACACCTTGGCGGCTGCGGCCTGGGTTTGCAAGCTGCTAGCGGTAAAGGCCGGCAAACTGAAACTGGCCCATTGCTGCATGACGATTTGGGTTTGCAGGTGCACGGTTTGCAGGCGGGCCTGCAATGTATCGGTATTGGCCGGCGTCAGCAAGCTGGCGGGCCTGGCCTTGAAGCGGGCCTGGCGCAATTGCCCCAGGTAATCGAATTGCTGAAACGGCGGCAGCCTGGGCCGCAAGGGTTTTAAGCCGGCCCAGTCGTCCATCGGAATTTCACAGATCGCCGCAAAAAATGGATCCAGCGCCGCCGGCAAATCCACCTCTTCTTCCCAATCGCAGCCGGGGACGATGTCCTTGCTGCTGCCGTAACGCAAGGCCAACGGATCGGCCAAGGTCGCGCTGACCGGCGTGCCGCGCACTCTGACGTAATACAAACCGCGCAAAGCCTTGGTCAAAATACGGGTGCGTTCGTTATTCAGTGTCCAAACCTGCCGCCAGTCTTCGTCCAGCAAACGCTGTGCGACGCCATAGTCGCCGAGTTGTTCGACGCGGAATCTGTCCATACCTTCCAGAGTTTCCCGTGCTACCCGAATCAGGCCGGCCAATTTGTCGATCTGCGCCAGTTTGTTGGCTTGTTCGCGTAATTTACCTTGCAGTTTGCGTTCGATATTGTTGTAACGGGCCTCGAAAACCGCGATCCATTGTGTCAGGATTCGTCCGGCTTTGAACAAGGCATGGTAACGATATTGGGTCTTTAACAGACTGGAGCGTTGCGGGTTATTCGGAGCGTTTTTGTCGGCCAGATTATCCAGTACGGTCGGCGATTCCAGCTTGCCGCTGCGCTCGAACGGGTTGGTGGCATTGGCGCCGGCCTGATCGTCTTCCACCACGCCGATTTTTTCCATCTGCCTGCGCAAGGTCGCGGCATCGGTAGGGTCGAACAAATCGGTCAGCGTGGCGAGCAATTCCTTCATTCCATAATAGGCCTTTGCATATTCGTTGATTTCCGGGCTGATATGATCGATCACCCCAAACCGGTATTCCTTGGCCTCGAAAGCCGGCTTGCTGACTGCTTCCTTGGTAATGCGCGACAACATATCCAGGCGGTTTTTGTTGATGCCCAATTCAAACGCCGAATAAGTTTGCGGCTTACTGGTCAATAAAAATGCCGACTTGGATACCGATGAAGTGGAGGCCAGCGCGTTGCTCAACAGATTGTTGCTCAAGGCACTACTGGCGCTGATTTTCGGCGCAGCCATCTGACTGATCGCGCTGTTGAATAGGCCTGCAGAGGCGGTGGCAAAAACGGCTTTAGGCGCATTGCTGACCACGCTTTCCATGCTGACCGCCTTTTCGACGTTGTTGGGAATCTCGGTGGCGTTGAGATTGGCGTACGGCAACCAGCGCGCGACCTGCAAGCCGGTGCCGTCGCCGGCCACGCCGCCGGCCAGCGCGGCCAAGGCCACGGTTTGCGAATCCAGCTGCTGGCGCTGTAACAATAAAAAGTCGCGGGTTTTTTCGACTCGGCTGCGGATGGCTCGAATCTGGTTTTCGATGGCTTCCAGTTCCACCAACGCGACCGCGTATTGCACCACCAGACCGTCGTCGCTGGGCGTAGCAATTAGCGGCGGATTGCCGTCTGCGCCCAACCAATTGCTATAAAAGTTGGGTAACGCCGGCACTCCTTTGCTGTAGGGATAAGGTGTGCCTGGATTTTGCGGGTCTTGTTGTTCGCTGTTGGCGCGGGCGATGACTTTCTCGAAAATCGTCAAAGGCAAGGCCGGCGGAATTTCCGGTTTAGGTAAATCCAGGTTTTTGAATTGCGCGGGATCGAGCACCGCGTGTTCGATCACGCCTATGCCGCCAGCCAGAGGCGGCGTATTGGACGGTTCGACGAAATACAGCGCATCGAATTGCTGGCGCCATTTGCGCCAGGCTTCGTAGGCGCGCATGTAAAACCGGAAAATATCGCTTTCCAGCACGCTGTCGGTTTGCGGAATGTCCAATAAATTAGGCCGATAATCCGGCTCGTTCACCGCCAACAGCAAGCGGATCTTGTCACCGGCCGGTTGGCGTAAATCAATTACCCGGCGGGCGATGTGGCCGTTTAACAACTCGATTACCGCTTCTTCCGGCACCGGCACCATGTCTATACCCATGTGGGTGGGTAGCCAAAGCAGATTCGGCGCGGGCTCTGCGGGGTTTTGTAACCAGTCCAGCGGCAACTGGCCGGCAGCAGGTAGAAAATCCAGATGTAGATTGTCTTGCAGGAACTGCGGCAAGGGAATTCCGACATTAGCAGGCAACCCAGCCGCCTGCATGACTCGGCGCATCGCCGCTCCGGTCTGATTCAGCAAAACCCGATAACCGCTGTTCGGCAAGGCTTCGTAGCGCCCCGCTTCTTGGGACAGCCAGGCGATGCGGTAGCTGGCATCCTCGTTGCTCACCACCGCCAGCAAGGCCAGCGGCACGGCATGGCCCAACTTGGCCATGAAGCCGGCATCGACCCGGTCGGCGGCTACCCAGTTTTCTATACGTTCGCGCGGCCAGGTATTGACAGCGGCGTCGCTGATGTTGATGCGCTGCAGAGCCAGACTGCCGGCCAATACTCGCTGAGTGTCACGGGTCGGATCCAACTCGGTACGTTGGCAGGGATCGACGCCCGGCCCGTCGATTTTCCGGTCGCCGCGGGTCAGCATCAGATAATAAACACCGACCGCGCTGGTGACCTGGTTGCGGATTAGGTAGGCGTCGATCAAATCCTGCCACTCGGCACGTAGCGGATAGTAAAGACCCAGCGCCTGGCCATTGGCGGCCAAAGCCAAGCCGGCACTGACGCTAAAACCGGGTTCGGATACACCGTTGGGCCCCAATTGTAAATCCAGGCCATGGACGATGCCGGCGGTTTTGCTCTGTAAAACAGTAGCCAGGCGCGCATCGGCATACGCCTGCTCGCGGTCGAACTCTTCCTCGCCCAGATGCCGGCCGGGAAACATGTGCACCCGCTGCAAGCTGCGGGAGCTGGCGATCGGGTTATGCAGCAGGATCATGGACATGATGGCTACTCCTTACTCTTCTTTCCATATCTGTTGGGGAAATTTTGTTTGCATAAACCTTCCCCGACCTGGAACAGCTTTTATTGTGTCGCTAGCGCGACGGATGTTTTTAATGTCGGTTCTCGCACCGACAGGCGAGATACTTTTCTTTGCTTGTCCAAAGAAAAGTATCCAAAAGAAAAGACACCCGGATGCCGCTTGCTCCCTGCGCGCCGAAGCTTTTGAACGGGGTTGCCGAAAGGGGCTCCTGCCCCTTCGGCAACGCGCCGCATCCATGCGCCGCCCCTTACGGGCTAATCCGTTCAAAAGCTCCGGTGCTCGGCGCGGCATACGGGATAAAAACCCGTCTCTAACTCGAAGCTAATGAGTATCCATCAAAAGTCGAAACAGTCCCCTCTCCCTCCGGGAGAGGGCTAGGGGATTTAAAATCGCCAATTTCCAGGTGCTCTGCACATTGTCTAAAAAACCCATCACGGCACCAACGCCACCCATTGCCCGATTAAACCATTCTCCAAACCCAACGCCGCACCACCTGCAACAACCAATTCGCGGGTTGTCTGGTTGACTGGCTTGGCTCGCAATGCAGCCAAAAATGCATCCAGATTGTTAGCAGCAGCCAGCTGTTGCAGGGTTTGCCAAATTACCGGGTCGTATTGTCGCTCAACCAATAGCAAGATGCGTTGGCTGGCTGCGACCAATGCTGATTCAGTGAAAGACTCCACCAATGCCGCCAGCGCGGCGCGGCCGGCGTCGTCGGCGGGCGCCCGCAGTTCGGCCAACATCGGATAATTCACCCGTTTCAAGAAGACACTGTCCTCGTCGTCGATCAAGCCGCCGTCGTCGGCTGGGCCGCCCACCACTTCGGGCGGTGCAGGTAAGGACGTGCCCAGCGCCAACACGATACCGCTGATCGAGGTTTCCGCCGCGCGGCTGGGTCGGCGCACGTACAACGGCGCGTTACTGCCAAAGCGGTCCCAGATGGCTTGCCAGGCGGCCTGGTCGGTATCCAGCGCATGCACCGGCCTGACCGGATACAGTTTCAAGCGCAGCAAATCCAGTTGCGGCAGCAGGCGTTTATTCGGATCGAAATTACGTTCCAGTTGCGCGGCGTAATGGCCGTAATCCAGATTGGACAAAGGCACCAGCACCACGATGTCCACCGGCTCGCCGTTGCTTAAATCGATGGGCGGCAAAGCCAGCGATTCGGCGCGGATCTGTTCCACGTCGGATTGCCGTAACGGCGCAATCGCCACTTGGTAGTTTTCCGGGAAATAACCCTGCCGACCGTTGACCGGATCGACCGCTTCCTTGGGCAAACTGCCGACCGGCGGCAGCAAGGAAAAATAATCGCTGGCATGAAAGTCGCCAGTCAGGCCGCCGCTACGGCGATTAACCAGAATGTCGGCCAGCAATGCTTCATATTGCCGCGACAAATCGCTTTGCAAGGAATCGATGCCGGCTTCGGCGCGCAAGGGATGACGCAGCAATTGTGCGTCCAGCCATTGCGGCGCGCCTTCTTGAATGGCTACCAAACCCAAAGCCACAGCATCTTCCGGTAATAAACCGTGCAATTGATCGTCGCCAAGCAACTCCCGCATCAATCGGGCGCGGATCTGCAAAGGACTTTGCTGCGGCAGCGGAATCGGCAAGGGCACCAGACCCATTTGCACCGACTCGGTGATCATCGCGTATTGAAAGCCGCGCTTGGCGCTCAAATCCTTCGGAAACACTTCGGCGATGTCGGTACCGACATCGACATAACGCAGCACAACGGCGTACAAACCCCGGTTCAGATTGGAAAAATTGCCCTCATTCAAGCCGCTGATCAAGGCCCGGTCGCGCAGATTAACGATCAGCCGGCTACCCAGCTCCAGTACCCGGCCTGCCGGCGTCATTGCCAAACCCGGTTCCAAAGTCAGCAAACCGGTGAAGCGGTCGAAGTTCAAGGCCAAACCGGCGACGATACCGCTGCCCAGCACCCGGCCCAGCTCACGCAAGCGCTGATCCAGATAGATTTGATCGCGAGTCAGGTCTTCGGCAGTCAGCAAGCGGCCGTCGAAATAATGGCTGCGAGTCAAGCGCGGATCGATGTCGGCGACCTGATCCAGAGCCAGCCCGGCGGCAATCGGATTACCGAGAGGTTGAAATAAAATTTCGCTCATAGTCCCTCCATGATCAGGGCTGGCGCGCCAGCCAGGCCAATTGGCTGGCGGTGGCCAGGAACGGCCGCACCAAGTTGTTGATCGAGATTAATTGCGGGTTGACCAGAATGGCGTTGATGTCGGCGACGCTAATACTAATCCTGGCCAGCAGCAAGCGGGCGCCCTCCTCCAACTCGTCTTGCAGTTGTTGCGGATTCACGCCACTACTATCCAGTGCGTGCAGCAAACGGGCATGCAGCGCCAATTGCGCACCGGCTTCGACATTATCGTTTTGCACTTGCTGCAACAAGGCTTGTTCGGCGACCGACAACGCCGGCATCGCCGCCGGCAGCGCCTGATGGCAAGCCCAGGGCTGATAATCATCGTCTGCCGCCGGCGGCGGCAATTCCGGAATCAATTCCAGGCGCACGCTGTCGGCAGTACGACTGGGTTGCACCGCGTCGGTACTGAGATTCAGCTTGCGCGCCAGCACCGGCTGCATCGCCACCGGACAATCTTTTTGCCGCACACAGATTTTCAGCCAGAGCAGATTATCGGCGTCGCTGTAACCTTCGCGCAGATGACTTTCGGATTGCGCGGCCAGCCAGTCGCCGAGGTTGATGCAATAAGGCTCGTGGATCAGCACCTCTCGGCCCAGGCCGTCAATGCCGATGCCGGGACTGACCAGCAATCGCACCGTCAGATTGTCGGTGTTATTGGGATGCGTGGCCGGTGTCATGCTGACCACCATCCCAGCCAGCGTGCCGTAACCTTGCAGCCAGTATTGATGGCGAGTCAGTCGGCGGCGATGGTAGGCCTGCTCATCGCGAGTGGCTTCCAGACCCAGCATCATCCCGGCCTCGTAAGCCACTCGGCGCAAGGGTTCCGACAAACTGGCGTCCTGTTCCAGCGTGGTGAAATCGTCTAGGGTATCCATGCGGCCTCCGTGTGTGGTGCCCAATAGGAAATGCCAAAATCTCGGTATCCGGCAGCATAAATCCCCTCGCCCATCGGGAGAGGGCAGGGTGAGGGACTAAAAACAGTTGGATCACATTGATCGATCCCCCTCACCCCAACCCTCTCCCGCGAGGAGAGGGAGCTTCTCCCCCTGCCGCTGACAGAAACCGGAATCAGACAAGCCGGTTGCGCCGTGCCAGTCGAAGGACTCAGCCCAAACGGAAGCACTGTGATAAACAGGGCCTGGTTGTTAACCAACCCAGGAAAACCGCTAAGCCTGCGCATTAATGTCCTCCGGTGAAAATGCCGCCGGATTTTTCAAGATCCCCTCGCGGCCCAGATAAGTGTCGTCCAGCGTCACGCGGCGGAACGGCGGCGCGGTTTCTATAAAGGTATCCATGCCCAGCAGCGGCGCAATACCTAGCACGAAGGGGTGTTCGGTTTCGATGATCCGGTATTGCAAATGCGCCGGTAGCTGTTCCGTCAAAATGTCTTCCACAGCAGTTCGCAAACTCACCGCCCGCCCGTGTAACAGGATACTGACTTGATGCGCGTATTCCTCGAAAAACGCTTTGACCTGCGCCGCTTCGTCGGCGGTCGCCAGCTCCGGGGCGAACAAAGCCAGAAATTGCCGGGCATCGCTTTCCGACAGAATCAAGCTGTCACCGACGATGCTGTTACCGCTCATACCGGTCCCCAAGGTCAAGGGGTGATCGCCGTCGTCCATGTCTATGCCTAAAATCGTCGCCATGGTGCGCCGCAAGCGGAAATTCTCTAACACCACGATTTCGCCGCGCTGCACACCGCCGTCGCTGACGATGTCCAAAGCTAAATTTAACCCCGCCAACGTGCCTTTGTATTGTTGAATCAAGGTCAAGTCCCGCAGCCAGCGCCGCTGCCGGGCTTCCGGCCAATGGCTTGGCAGGCGGCCACCGACGGCCTCGGCCAACCAAGGCAGGTTAGCGACAGGCGTCGCCTCCGGAGCAAGCAATTGTTCACTCGCGGCAATCCGGCCTTCCAAGGGGGTCAACACGCCTTCAAAGGCTGCCAGCAAACGCTCTCGCACATCGGCACCATTGGCCGGACCGACGGCTTGCGCGGTGTCGTAACTGAGTTCCTGCCGGTAAAATTCCGGCAAATAGGCTTCCTGGTAGGAAAAACGCGGGTAATAGACTCTGATGGCATGCAATGCCGGACTTTGCCGGCCGTCGCCGCGCAAGGTCACTTGAATTTGTAGATAACGTCCGCGCAACTGCCGTACCGGCCCCGTCGGCTGTTGCAACAAAATTTCGAACAGACCGCTAGTACCTGCTTGCTGCCCGGCCAGGCTGGGCGCGAACGGCAATTCGGACGGCAACGGGTTCCATAACGGCGCGGGTTGCTCGATAGGCTTGGGCCGAACCGCCTGCCGGCTGGCAAATACCCGCACCGCAATCTGAATGTCGCAGCCGGGCGGAATGCAGGCGTCCAGATACAGTCGGTGCCATTGCGTATCGACTTGGCCGGAATCCAGCTCATGCAGTAAAGCCGTGCCTTCCAGAAAAAACTGCGGCCGGCGCAAGGCATGCAGTTCTCTTGGGCGCGGCACAATCTGAGGAAAATCCGCATCGACCTCGGCTTGATAACGCAACTGGCCATCGGCACTGCTGACAAAACGCGGCACGGCTTGCGACAACATTGGATAACGCTCGTACAGCAAGTGGGCCAGGCCGGTGTTGGTTTCGTTGTCCCAATGGAGGATCAACACCGGGCAATCGCGTTGCGTGAAATTCACATCATCCGCAGCGCGCGGCAGCAAAGCCGCCAGCCGGCCGCTGTCCGGCAAAGCCGAATCGGCAGCCAGAGCCAGATCGATAACGAAAGGCAATTCCGCAGGACAGGCGTAGGCTTTGAATGGCGCATCAGCCAATACCGACAAAGGCCGACTCAATATCGTCTGCGCCCCTGCACCGTCGTGGCACAAGATATAAAGCTGCTGCAAATCGCAACACAGGGCCAGGGCCTGCAAGCCCTCGGGTAAGGCTTGCTGCCAGATGCGGGTTAACGGATGCGGATTGGCCTGCTCGGGTTCGAAGCGCACCGGTTGCGGAGTGTACGGCAAGGGCAGTGGTTCACCGCTGCACAACATCAAACCGGAATTGCTGACTAGCCAGATTCGCTGCTCGGCGTCGACACATGCCCTTACCGGCATTTGCGACGCCGCGTCCTCACCTTCCGCATTGCCCCATGCACAGAAAGTTTGCCAACGCCGGGCCAGATGAAACAACAGCAAACCATGCTGATTATTGCCATCGCTGAACGGCAAGGCCAATCTGCCGTCGCCGGCTGGTTGCCCGAAGTCCGGCTTGCCGCTGCTCGCGACCGCCGCGAAAGCCATATCGGTAAAGAGGCCCTGAGGCGCGACGACATCCCGCAATTCATTGTCTTGCAAAGTCAGATAGCCGCGACCGCTATTGAATTCGACGCGAGCGCCGTCGGCACTCAAGCGACCAATCTGATTAAAACTGTCCAAGGCCAGCGGCACGCTGTTCTGCCAAGCCAACACGGCCGCCGCCGGATCGGAAGCGGGCAAACGCAAAACCTGGTTTTGTGCCAGCGTCAGAGCTTGCACACCGGTATTCCAGCTCAAATGGCTGGAGCCCTGCTCGAAGTCGGCCTGGCCTCTCAGTAAAAAATACGGGGTGTTGTTGACGTCCATTGCTCGCCCTCAACAAATATCCGGAATTACCGGTACAGCCACGCCCAGACTGTCGTCCGGGGTTTGGCCTTCCAACAAGCCGATGCCGTCAGGCAAGGCCGGTGCGCCGGAACCGCTGTCGGCGCGCACGCCCAGCAGCTCAGGCAACTGGTATTGAGTCAGGCTGACCGTCTCGTCGGCAGCTAGCCTCCGCCAGCCATTGCCGCCACGTTGAAACAAGCTCAAGGCATTCACGGCTTGCACTCCGGCCACCCGCGCAGCCTGGGTCAGCAATTCGTTGGCGCGCACCGCGCCGCCTAAAGGCCAACCTGCGCCGCGCGCGCCACCGGGCGCCAAGGGCCAAAGATATTCAAGCAAAGTCTGCTGCACATCGCGCAGGGTTTGTTGCTCGGTTTCGATGTCGCGTACCTGCACTTTTATGCTGACCGCAATCGGCACAAATTCCGGACTGAGAACATACAATTCGGTGCCGACCATGGTCCGCTGCAATAAGTAGGCAAACACGTCTTTCAACAAGCCCTGGTTGGGCTTGGGCGTGTGGCCCAACGCCGGTTCGGCCGGCGGCAGCACGAACACGCTGACCACGCCCGGCACGCTGTCGCGCGCCGCGCGGATGCTGGCGCCGGGCAGAAAACCGACTAATACTTCGGCGCGGGCTACCGGATTCAGCGGATTGGCCTCGGTGATGATTTTAAAATCCTGCTGGGTCACCGCCCGATTGCGATGGGTCAGAAATTGCGGGATGCGTTTTTCGGCTTGTTCGACCGTCTCCGCATCCAAACCACCTTGCAAGGACCATTCATGGCGAATTTTGTAGCGCGAGCTGCCGTTAACCACCTCTTTGATGGTGCCGGCGGGCAAATTGCCGGCGCTGCCGCCACCAAACAGATAAGCCGCGATACGAATCCGGCTACCCGACGGCGGCCGGCGTCCGGTCGTACCGTCACCAAAGTAGACATAGCCGGACTGCGGATTGAGCCGATACACTCTGGCATCTGCGGCTTGACCGGCCAGAAAGGCCACCTGTTGCCAACGCACCCAGGCGCCGTTTTCCTCGACATCCAATTGCAAGGTAGCCGCCTCGATATTCTGATCCGGCAATACCACCACCTGATCGGGCTGACCAGTGCCCATGCCGACCAGCAAATCCTGCTGCAAACCTTGAGCAAGCACATCGACGGCGTTCAGCGCCAGATAACCCAGTTGCAAATTGGGATGTTCCGGACAACGCAAGCGCAACCAAAACGCCACCCGACCGGCTTCGACCTGATCGGCCAATTCCGGTGGCCGGTCGCCGACACCGCTAAACATCGGATCGGCGGGCACGAAAGCCTGGAACAGCGCCGGATTTTTCGGTAAGCGTAAGCGCACCACGCCGGTCTGCCGACCGCCTTTGGAGCTGTCGGCCAGCATGTCCAAGGGTAAATAAATCGTTTCGCCGGCCTCGCCGGTGGATACCAGCTCCCAGATCAATTGGCGCGGATTCAACTCTTTGACCGCTTCACCGTCCAAATTGTCGGCGGGCGCGATACCGATATTAAAAGCCATGCCGGCCAGATGGCTGCGCAGCAAGCCAATCTGGCCTTCCAGTTGGCGGGGGGCAATGCAGGCCAGGTAAAAGCTGCGATCCAGACTGCCGGTCAGATCCAGTACTTCCTTAACCGGCTCGAAGCGGCGCGGTTGAAACGGCTCGGGCCGTTGGCCGTTGCGCAAACCGTACTGCTCCTGCAAGTCCTGCAAAGTCAAACCCAGCGCGGCCAGATCGGCAGCCTCCAGCTTTTGTTTAATCAACACCTGCAAGCTCAGGCAAGTGGGTTGCAATTCGCCGACCGCCGTCAAAATCTGTTTGCCGGCCCGCAGCTGGCTGCCATCCGCCAACAATGCCGCCGGCAACACGCTGGTCGGCCCGGCGTCAACGCTGACGATACCTTTGGCCGGCCGAGCGGCGCGCACCGGAATTTGCAGCAGATTCAAGAATACCCGGCGCTGGCGCTCGGGGATTAAATTGGCACGATACAAAATGGTTTCGGTTAGCCAGGCGAACAAATCGACGAAGCTATTCAGCGGGTCGCCGGGGGCGATCTGCGTCAGTTCCGGCAAATGGTTAGCCAGCCGCGCCTTGGCCTCGGCAACCAGGTCGTCGAAGCGTCTGTCGTCTAAATTCGGTACCGGTAATGGCATAGCGGCCTCTCTTGCAGCCTCAAGCCGGCAGGCTCAGGTTTAGCGTGAATCCCAGTTCCGCCGGACGCTGACTGTTACGCAGCCGGTAGCGGATATTGATATGTACATCGGCGACGCTGGCCGGACTGGCCTGCACTTGCACTTCGTCGATTTCCACTCTAGGTTCCCAGGTCTCCAGCGATTTGCGCACCACACCCGCAATCAAATGCCGGGTGGTTTCGTTATTGGGTTGATGCACGAAGTTTAATAAACCGGCACCGAAGTTTGGCCGTTGCAAACGCTCGCCGGGCCGGGTCAGTAAAATATTCAGCATCACTTCGCGGATGCTCTGATCGTCGCGGGTCCAGCTCAGCCGCCCGTCGGAATCGATATTCCCCAGGGGCCAACTCAAAATTTCCGGTACCGGCGTACGCATCTTCAATCTCCTTTGATTTTTGGAAACGGCAGGCAAATGCGCACCCACGGCAGCCAGAAAAACACGATGTTCAGCAGCGAGATCATGATCATCAACAAGATCATCGCCACCAGCGTAATCACCGGCAAGCTGAACGAACAAATCCATTGAATGCCAAAATCCGGGCCGGCAGTGTCCTTTACGGTGTCTTCGCTGGCGCCTTTGTTCAATTTCAGCTTGTTCATCAAATCGAAGGTATCGGCCGGCGTAATCATCGCCGCGCCCTTGGCCAGACCGCGGCGCAGATCGGCTAGCGACGGCATCTGGATCAAGGCCGGTCGGCTGGCATCCGGATCGAAGGGCGCGGCGACGCGGAACTGAATACTGCGGGTGTCGGCATTGGCCCATTGAATCTGTTCTTGCCCCTGATCGTTTTTGGCGCGGACGAAGGCCACCACCTGATAGACATCGCCGGAATTTTGCGCGAACTTGGGCAGAGGGATTTCCTTGACCTTGCTCAGAGCCTGATCGCTGAGGCGTTGGCCCAACAGCACGCGGATTTCCTGAGCATCGGCGGCCATCAGCAACAATGTCAGATTCAAGTTGCCGACACCATTGGCATTCGGCAAGGCCGGTAATGCCCCTAATTTGTCCAAGCCGCCGACCACATCGATCACTTGTTCTTGCAGAATTAGCCAACGCACCAGCGGGTTATCGCCGCCCAAAGCAAAGCAGGCTTGCAGATAGCTGTAAAAGCTTTGTTGCCGATACGGCGCGAACAAGCCCTGGCTGGTTTCGGTGTAGGCTTGGCCTTGCAAACCCACCGGCAGTTTGGCTTCGTCGTAGAGCCACAGTTGCTGCGCTTTATTTTCCAGCACGGCATTCTCGGCAATGCCGGCTTCGCCGAGGTGATAGCGGTTGACCAGCATTCTAAGCAGTTCAAAAAAGCCTTTGCTGGGCAGGCCTTGCGCCAACGGCTTGCTGTGTTCGTTTAGCCAGGTTTGATTCAGCGGTTGCCGATAACCGAACGGCCAGGGCAACATCGCCGCCGCGATGCTGGCGGTTTGCGCTTGATCGGCGCTATCAAACGCCTGGCTGACATCGCGCAGATAATAAAAACCGCCGAGCGGCAAATAACCGAACAACAGCGTATGAGTTTTACGGTTGGCATCGCTGGTTTTTAACACATGCAAGGGATGCACTTCCTCGCCGCTATAGGCCGCCTGATCATCGCGTTTGTGCAGCACGCCGTTGGCGCACAACCGGCGGTGCAAATCAGGGTCACGCAGCTCGCTGGGTGCGTCCTGCCAACCCAAAGCTTCGCCGTCTTCCAGCATCCAGGCCTGCTCGCGGCCGCCGCTCAGTCGGCGAATCACGAAGCCGGCCGAGCTGATTTTTTGCGGATCCAGCGCCGGTTCGCCAAACCGGTCGCAAACCACTTCGCAGCTGACGATGTGAAAGGCCCGATGCAACGGTAACCGCAGCACCGGCTGCTGGCCGTGGCGGCTGTGACGTTCTTCCTGCTGCCAGGCGTTGAACTGCGGCAGATCGAACTGGCGGCGCTGCATGTCCTGCTTGAAACGATTAATAAACTCCGCATCCAGATAACGATGCAAGCCGCATTGCCCGCCCTCCTGATAAAACGGCGGTTTTAATTTAATCGGATGCAGGGCTTGTTCGATTTTCATAATCCCTTACCAAATATTGCCGGCGCCCGGCGTGTAGGAACTGCCCACCACCGAGGTAGCGATCACGGTGTCGGCTTGCACCACGCCGCTGAACTTGGACATGCTGGCATTCACCGTCACCATGCTGGCGTTAATGGTGACTGTGCTGGCATCGACCGTGACGCTGCCGCTGCTGCGCACCGCAATACCGCTGCTGTTGAGCGTAACGCTCTGGTCGGCGCGCTCGATAACGATTTCCCCGCCGCCGGCTTCGTCTATCGAAATCTTGTAACCGGAGCGGGTACGCAATTCCACTTTTGGGCCGTTGCCGTCGTCGAAATCCAACACCGTTTCCTGCGGGGTGCGGATCACATAATGATCTTCCTGCGGATCGGCCTCGGCCGGCACGCTGCTGCTACCGGCCCAAACACTGCCCAGCACCAGCGGCATTTCCGGGGTGATAAAAGCCAGTACCACGATTTCTTCCAGGCGCGGCACGAAACTGGCACCGTAACCCTGGCCGGCTGACGGTGCGACGACGCCGGCCCAAACTTCCATCTGCGTCGCCAGCAAGCGTACCTTGATGCGGCCACGGCTATCCGGGTCGGCGTTGTCGGTGACTTGGCCGAGTTGCAAACTGTGCAGATTACCCAAGGCGTGACTGTTCATGACTGCCACCCGCCTTTATTGACTTTAAGGTGAGTTTCGAAGCCGCTGTTGTTGTCGAAGCGATGCACGCAATGCACAATCTGGTAACGGCCTTTCAGGCGCGGCGACACGCCGTCCAATTCCACTTCCCGGCCTGGTTTTAGGGTCGCCTCGCCTTGGCAGACGATCTCGCCTTGAATAAAGCGTTTGGCTTGGCGTTTGAACGCGGCCTTGGCATAAGCCTCGGCTTCGCTGCTGGTACCGGGAAACGGCTGCGGGACAATTTCCGGGCCGGGCCAGCTCAGGTTACCTAAAGCCGCCGCCGCACTTGTACCGCTGGCTGCCGGAGTCATTGCGTCGGCGGTAAAATCCACTGATTCAGCACTAGCCAGGTTATAGCCGTTGACCTGACTGCTGAGCGGTTGATGATTCAAATCGGCGATCAAGCGTACTTTCAGGGCACTGTCCTGGGCGCTGAGCTCGATCGGATTAGGATCGGATTCTTCGGCCTTGGCGCGCAGACGATTGCCGTCCAGGCGCACCGCAATATCGAAGCGATTGCCGATCCGCATTAAAAACGCCAAATCGCTTTCGTTGAGTTGGTGCCAAGTGGCGGTGATGGCGGACAGCGCGGCATCGGCTTGCAGGCCAGCCTCGCCGGCGACGGCTTGCACTAAATCGTCAGGACTTTGATCTTCAAAGCTGCGGTTATGCCGACTGCGCGCCAATCTGTGCAGTCTATCTTGCAGCAGCAGCGCGATGTTGGGCGCGCCTTCGCCGTAGCTTTCCTCTATCGCGGTAATCTCACCGCTGAACAGCTGTTGCGGGGTGTCGCTGCCCATTTCGATCTCGACGCCGGCACCCAAGGCTATGTCGTTCAAGGCAAAGTCAGGATCTTGCCCACCCTCCGGCCTACCCCAATTGGACAGCTGCAATTCGGCATGCGCGCAGCCGTGCAAGGGCAGATTGACTTGCATCGCCAGCAAGGCCTGCTGCAGGTCATCGCGTTGTTCGCCGTCGATCTTGATCGTTGGGCGGGAGCTGGTGAAGGCGGTTTCGGGCATAGTGTTGTTTATTGTTATTGAGTCGCTATCGCGACGGTTTTTCTAATGTCGGTTCTCGGACCGACAACCGAGTAACTTTTCTTTGCTTGGCCAAAGAAAAGTCACCAAAAGAAAGGCCACCCGGATGCCGCTTATTCCCTGCGCTCCTCGCTTTTGAACGGGGTTGCCGAAAGGGGCTTCCTGCCCCTTCGACAACGCGCCGCATCCATGCGGCGCCCCTGCGGGCTGCTCACTCGGTACGTCCCTGTACCTCGCCCTCACGGGTGCTGCGCATGCAAATCGACTATCCTGCCGATTTGTCCGTTCAAAAGTTCCGGTGCTCGGCACGGCATACGGGAAGAAACCGCTTCCGCAACTTAAAGTCTCCTAAAACCCTTTTACAAATCCCCTCTCCCTCCGGGAGAGGGCTAGGGTGAGGGGATTAAAATCTATGTTCTCAACTTTCTCCTCTCAATCAATCCTCAACCGCTCCTGCCGCTGCCTGATCAATTCCAACATTTGCGTCAATTCGAGTTCCGCGGGCGACAACGGCGTCTGCTGGGCAGCCGGTTGTTGCTCGGTGGGCTCGGTGACGCCGTCTTGCACCTCCAATATCACTTCGTCTATCAATATCGGCATTTGTAATTCCCACTCAATCGAAACCAACGCCACTATCGGCGACGGCTTTTAATAAATTGCTTACTGATACGCCACTGCTTTTGCGAGCCGCCGTAGCTGAACCAGCTTGGTTAGCTGCGGCTGTTGATAAGGGTCTCCCACCGGTCGCCGCAGTTACCGCCTGTCCATTTTGCATGCCGCCAATCCCGGTTTGCGCAGTGTCGACTCTTAGCGGCACACTGCCTGTCTGAATGTTGGCTGCATTCAAGCTGCCCTTTTTTCCAGCCGGGTTGAACGCACCTTCAATGCCGGTACCTAGGCTGGCGGAATTGCCGAATTTAAACGCCGGACTTGCCGGCGGTACCACTTGTGGCGCAGCTTTTGCCCCGCCGGCACTATTGGTCGAACCGGCGACAGCGCCGCCACCGACACTGACTGAGGCAGTCAGGCTTGCCGAAACATTGGCGCTGATACCACCACTGATATTGACGCCAGCACTTAAGCCAAAACCCATCCCACCGCTAATGCCCACCGAAGCACTCAAGCTCAGGCTAGGCACCGCCACCACCGATAGAGACGGCATTCTCGGTGACTCTATGCCGTTAAACAGCGAAGTATCCCGCCAGTTACCGGCACCTTCGCCGCTACCGCCGGGCACCGGTGCGGCATTCTGTCCGGAACCGCCTTGCGGGCCGGCGCCGGTCGAACTCAGGCTGGGCGTGTTGCGGGCGGCTTGTTCGACTGCGCGGTTGCGGAACTGGTAGCGGTCTTCACTGAGCTTTAAGGACACGGTGGCGCGTAGCGGCCGGCCTTCCGGCGAGAAGAAATCCAGGGTTTCGTCAAAGCTCTGTACCAGGCCCAAAAACTCAAACGCCCCCCATTGAAATAAACAGCGCTTAGGCGCCTTCATTTTTTTGCCGTCTTCTACCGGCTTAATAAAGGTATCGGCAATTTTTTTGGTCTCCAGCCGCACGTCCGAGCCCTGCTCGATGGCTTTCTTGGAGCTGCTGTTGCTGCCGGCACTGCTGGCGGTCTGCCCGCCGCCCTCTCCGCCGCCGGGCGCTTCGATATAGGTGGTGTCGAAAATCAACTCGATGGTCAGATTGGACGAGCTCTTGTCGACGAACTGTGCGGCGCGGCTGTTGCCGTTGCGGGCGTTTTCTTTCAACGTGTTCGCCAGACTGACTTTTAGGCTGGACGGATTGAATTGCACGTCGATGGCGTTATCCAGATCAGGACTGTCGTTGTCGCCGTTGACCGGGATCAGTTTGCCGCGTTCGATGGCTATCATGCCGCCCCCCTGCCTTGCGTGCTGGTTGGAGCCGGCCTTTGCAATTCCAGGCCTTGGTGCACCAGATGCAGTTCTTCGATGGCTACCTGGCTCGCGGTGGCGGACAAATCCGGGCCTTTGAATTTAGTGGGCAACACCCCGCTAAGTTTCCAGACCAACACCGCGTTATCGGTGACGTTGCCGCCGCTGACGCTGGGATTGCCGAACACGATAATCTCGCCGCTCAGCCGGTAACCGTAGTTGGCCTGGCTAGTGGTAATGTCGAACCAGGACCATAAATCGTTGATGTCGGTGACGCCGCGTTTCAAAATAATCGGCGCGAACTTGGTCGGCCCGGAGCGGTGATGCTCGCCCCAATTGTGGCCGCCCTCATTGATGACCTTAGGTTCCATCGTCGCTTCGAAGCCGGTCACTTCGCTGAAATAGCCGCTGCACAACAGGCTGCTCTGGTCGCTGTTGTACAGATTGACCTTGAAGCGAAAGGCGACGAATTCGCTGACTTCAGCCATCGACCACCTCCGAACGCCATTCGCCGTTCAGATTGGCGAAGGTCAGAAATAGCTTGTCTATCGGAACCGCCGGCGCCAGCATGATCTCGTATAGCATCGCCCCTTCCTGCGGGGTCGATTCGTGGATCGAAAATGCTTGCTCGGCGGACGCGCCACGCAACGCACCTTGGCTGTATAAGCGCCGGAAAAACTGTTCCAGCAGTAAACGCGGGCGCGGATCGCGGTAATCCAGATTGAAGATCAATTGCTCCCCCAAGGCCTGCAATTGCCGGCGCAAAAAACCCAGGAAACGCATCACTTCTGCGGAACGAAAGCCGTCGTATCGCTGGCTGTCGAACGGATAATCGGCGACCGGCAACGCCGGCACCACCAGGCGCTCGTCGTCGAGACTGAGTTGCGCGCCGCCGCTAAACGAGTTGCGATAGTTGAGCACGCTGATGCCGGGCTTATCGCGTAACAACAGGGTTTGAGCGATGGACAAGCGCGGATACGGCAAAGCGTCAGTGTTTAAGGGCCTGGCCGCCATCGAGCGCCAAGGGCCGTCGCGGCGCGCCGCTGCCGCCTGCTGGCCGGCGATCAAACCAACCGGGCTATGCAAGGCAAAGCGCGGCCCGCGTAAGTATGGAAACAAAAACTGCACATACCTTAGCGCTTGCGCCGCATCCCGATTTTCTTGATACCCGGCCAGTGCGCTCAAAGCCGCCGGGTCGAGTACCGGGCTATCCAGTTCGCCGGAGTAGGACAGCGGCAAGGTGAACAGACATTGCAAATCCGGCCGATGACTGCTGATGAATTGCAGCATGCCGCGCAACACCTGCGGCAATTGCCAAGGCGGCGGCATATCGCTTAACTCGCTGCTGTAACGACGTTCGCGGTGATCGTCATCGGAATTTTGCGTGCACGGCAGAAACTGCGGATCGTTGTTTTCCAGACGTACCCTGGGAATATCCGGCAGGCGCGGTGGTATTTGCAGGCGTTCCAAATCGGGAAAACCGACTACGCCCAAGGCCGGAATCACCAATACACAGGCCAGGCCTTGGAGAGTAGTAATATCGTGCAATTGCGTGTTGGCAGCGGGCAGAAAACCGGCTTGTCCCGCGCTTTCCGGTATCCGCACCACCCAAAGTTTTTCGCCGCCGTTGGCGAAAAAATCGTCTACCGCCAGCCCCAGCCAGGCTTTTTTACCGGCTAACAGGCTGACGTATGCGGTCTCGGCATCCCGCGCATCCGGAAAAATGTCGTGAAACTCGGCGCTGGACTGCAAGGGTACCGGCAGATGGTAAAGCTCGCTGACGGCACCGGGGCGCAACAAGGCATCGACCGCCAAGCCGTATCCGACCGCACGCATATCAGCCAGCGCCGCCGGCAGTTGCAACAGACGCTCAAGCCTGACCCGGCCCGGACAATGACCGAGCATGGCCGCCTCCAGCGCCGCGATCCGGCGTTCGACCGGCCGTGGCGTCAAGGCAATGCGCGCTCCCGCTAGCAATTCCATCCGCTGTCGCTCCTGCTAGCTTTGGATTATGGTTTCTACAGAGAGCACCAGCTCTTCCATAGCCACGTCACTGCCTCCCTTGGCGGTTAACGTCGGCCCAGTCCATTTGATCGGCATGGCCCTGACCAGTTTCCAGGTGACTACAGCACTGGCGCTGGTGGGATCTTCGTTTTTAAGCTTGATCACCACGTCGCGCTTGGCGGTCACATCGCCGCCGCGAATTTGCTCCAGCCAGTTATAAATGTTTTCCGCGCCGATCACGCCGCGCTTCAGCGTCACATCGCCGGCTTTGTTGATGGCCGGAATCTTCCGCACATAGTTCACTGCTTCGTTGCCGTTACGATATTCCGCAACCGTCACCTCGGCATTCAGCCCGGACACTTCAGAAAAGCCGCCCTGCACTTCGCCTTCACTGCCGTCGCCCAGGTTGACCAGATAATTGAACACCCCATAGGGCGTTTCGCGATATGTAGCCATGGTTTATCTCCAGTCTAGGGTTCAGGCGTCGGCGGTTTTTTGGCCGATGCGGAAAATCACAAATTCGGCCGGTTTCAATGCCGCCACGCCGATTTCGCAGACCAAGCGGCCATTGTCCAGATCGTTTTGAGTCATGGTACTGCGGTCGCAGCGCACGAAATAAGCAGTTTTGGCGCTACCCAAAAGCCGGCCGTTGACCCACTCGTTGTACAAAAAGCTTTCCACGGTCTGGCGAATGTTGTCCCATAGCCGCTCGCCGTTGGGCTCGAACACCGCCCATTGCGTGGATTTGTCGATGGAACGCTCCAAGTACAAGAAGTAGCGGCGGACGTTGACATATTTCCATTCCGGATCGCTGGACAAGGTCCGACCACCCCAAACCCGATGCCCGCGCCCCGGAAACGAGCGCAGACAGTTGATACCGTTGGGATTCAGCAATTCCTGCTGGAAGCGGTTGATTTCCTGGGCAAAACGCAAGGCGCCGATGACCGGTTCGTTGGCCGGCGGTTTATGTACGCCGCGCTGCACATCGGTGTTGGCATAGACGCCGGCGACGAAGCCGGATGGCGGCACGTTGATAGTACTGAGCAGGCCGCGCGGATCGGCGATGACCACCCAGGGGTAGTACAGCGCCAGCCGCGAATCGTCAAAGTTGGAACGGAACTCGCGTACTTCCGAGAGCGCCATGCCATCGCGGCTATCGACGATGCCGACCCGGTAGCGCATTTTCAGACAGTGTTTTTGTACCTCGGCGACGATGGCTTGATGGTTGGCTGCATCGGCTGCGGCGGCCGGGGTCATTACGATGGACACATCTTCGATATTTTCCAAGGCCACAAAACCGCTACTGCCGTTGACCTCGTCCTCCACGCCGCCATAATGCACGGCTCCCGGCACGTTGCCATCGCTGCCGCCGGACAGGTTTATCAAATAGCGCGGGCCTTGGACCGACATGGGACCTGGATTTAAGCCATTCGTTTCGAATAAGCTGTACAAGGCTGCCACCACATCAGCACCGCTAATACCGGCGCTGAGCGTGCAACTGACCGGACTGGTCAATTGGTCGTAACGCTTGTCCGGAGTGACGGGCAATATTGCGCTGAGACTGTTTTTCGCATCGGGGGCGCTGGAAATATCGCCATAACTGTAAATCACCGGGCCGTCGCGGCCGCCGGCATGCACGGCAATATCGAAATTGCGCTGCACCACTACCGCCCTTACCGTATTCGGTGCAGCGGCCAAAGCCGCCAGCGGCAGGGTAATGTCGGCATTGACGCCCACATTCAAACCGCCGCCGTCCACCACAAATTCGCTGCCGGCGGCATTCAACGTGCCGCGCAGCGCGGTCAGGGTGCCCCAATGCGCCGCGCCGGTATACACCGACAAGTTGGTTTCCGCGCTAAGAGTTAACACCGCCGACGTACCATTAGCCAAGGACCCGCTGCTGGGGTTTTTCGCAAACACCCGGGTATAGCTCACCGCAACGCCGGGACCGTTCACCAAGCCGGCCGCCATCAACACCCCCTGACTGCCGTCGGCCTGGCCGTTCGGCCGCAGGGCCGTGCCGCCAGCCACAACATCGTCGGCGGTATCCAGTTCGCAGCGATTATTGACGATGACGAAACGATCGCCTTCCCGGCGCACCAGGGCGCGAACGTTCAACGGGAAGCGTTCGTCCGGAAATTGCGCGGCGATGCCTGCCGAGCGCACCGCATTGGTTAAGCCGGTAGCATTCAGAAACACCACTTCGCCTTCGGCTGGCGCCGAAGTGGCCTCGGTTTTTAACAGATTTTCGCTATCGCGCCAGAGCAATTCCAGCGTGAAATCACCCATCGTTCCCGGAAAGCGGCTACTGAAACTCAGCACGTTTGCCACAGACCGCGTCGATATACCGGGCGCGTTTTGCGGAAAATTGCCGACCCGCGACACATAGAGTTGTTTACCGCCGCCGTCGAAAAAGGCTTTCGCGGCAATGGCGGTATGATTAAGAACCGCTGCGCCGGCCAGAGTGAGATCTTGGATATCGCCGTAGATGCGGGTGAATTCGCCAAAGCTAGTCACTACCTCGGGATTACCCCGCAACGGCCCGAAACGCGTGGGACCGACCACCGCCGTGACGCTGGTCCCCACCCCTTCGATCGATTTGGCGCGAAAGCTAACTTCTTCTACAAACACACCCGGTGCAAGATATTCAGGCATGCTCCCCTCCTTAATTTTTATGTGGACCAGCGTTTAAAGGACGAACTCAACTCATGGATGACTCAATTGGGTTGAACGGCAAGGTGATCCCGATTAAAGGACCGGATTAATCCAATTTCGCCGGGCACCACGGCCAGAGTAAGCTCGGCGGCAAAACTGTTGTCGGCATTTAACGCCCCTAGCGTCATCGCTACCAGATCGTCCGGATCGATAGCTTCTGTGGCATTGGCGGCAACAAGAGCCCGGATACGTAGTGTGGCGGCATAGTCGGCCACCCCTTGCGGTAAGGGCGGTAGCCGGTGCATCGCGATGATGAAATCGCCATTGGCGTCGGCTTGCGCGCGGCAAATCAAATCGCCGCCGACGCCTAGGTTGACCGTCAGCGTCAGCAAGGCCCAGACGACCGGAGCATTGCTGCCGATGAACCGCAGCGTGCCGCGCAAACCGCCGCCGCGGCCGAGCTCGGTACCGAAAGGTGTTGGATAAAGCACTACGCTGTGCCCGGCCGCGTTACCGGCTTGAATTTCGAAACGGCGCGGGACATAGCGGCGTTGACTGTCGGCTACCGAGCCGACGATAGCGTAAGCCGCTTCAACCGGATGCAATTTGTCGGCCTCACTGGGAGCCCCATCTACCGTCTTGCCGGCCGAACGCCGCCACAACGCAGTTTTGCCTGGCGTGTGTAAAAATTGCAGATCGGCGGGATGGGTGTCGAGTTGCAAAACAATGACTTCGCTCAGCCGCCGCATATCGGCCTCCTGTGCGGCGCTGCTGCCGTCCAGCCAATAGATCACGTCGCTGGCGTAGAGGATATTGGTTTCCAGCACTTTGACGGCTTTCATACCGTGCCTCCTGGAAATATCCGCGTCGAAACCGGCGGCCCTTCCGTGCGCGGCCGCTGCAAGCGCAAGCGCACGGTGCGTGCCACATAGGGTACGGTACTGGTATAAGGCGATTTGAAGACATCCCAGATGCGCATCAAGTCTTCGGTAGTCATCTCGTCCGGGGCGATATTCAGCACTTCGGCCTGGCCCCATTCGTCGTCGATGTCTTGAATATACGAAATGTCGAGCTGACATTGGTTGGCGAGTTCGACCATCGCCCAGCTCAGTAAGTCGGCTTCGATGGTGGCGCTGGCGGCGTTGGCGATTAACAGGAAATGCAGATTGACTGGCAGCTCGGCCTGCGGAGCGCTTTGATCGCTGCCGCGCTGCGCAAAGGAGCGCTGCCGGCCGTGCGGATCGATGGTAATTCGGTGCAGGTAGATACCCAGCAGGTTGCCGGTGAGGATATTGGCGATGTCGGCGCTACCCAACAGTTTTGCTTGGGCATTGGTGGGCTCGCTGCTCAGCTCGGCAGGTAATCTGCTGGTCAAGAACGATTCCAACGCCAGAAGCGCGCCGGTCACTCCCCGGTACGAAGCCATTTCTCCTCCCCTACTTGAGCGGTAGCATAGCCTAGTACATAGGTCTACTGTACGCAAGTCGATTTTGTGAGGCAATCCGCCAACAAAAACCGAAAAAAGCCATGCACAGCAAACTAAGCGGCTAAATTCCGTGCCTCAATCGAATAATGGTATTAATTTTTAGCAGAGTTTTTGAAAACTGCCGGGGCAGAATTGATTAAAATCCGATTAAAAACGGGGACAACTTGCCGCTGAGCAAAGCTTGCGATTAAAACAACTATGCCGGATACGGTAAACCGGGCGAAGATAAACGCCTTGCCATCCATCGCACAAACACATCCATGCTCTCAATGACGCTGCAACTCATATTAGCCCTGCTGTACGCCAATCTGGGCGAATGGCTGATGCATAAATTCATCTTGCATCGCTTAGGTAAACAGCCGGGCAGCATCTGGGCCTACCATTGGTATGAGCACCACGCGATATGCGCCAAACACCATATGCTGGACCCCGGCTATCGCCAACTGGACTTTTCGACCTGGAATGCACAAACCAAGGAATTGGCGGTGTTGGCCGCGATTGTATTGGCGCATCTGCCCTTACTTTGGTACTGGCCGGCTTTCGTGATGGGTTTATACGGCTCGTTGACGCTTTATTACCATCGGCATCGCAAGGCTCATCTCGATCCAGAGTGGGCTAAACAGCATTTACCCTGGCACTACCAACATCATACCCAGCCCGGCTCCGGCAACTGGTGCGTCACCTGGCCGGGGTTTGATTATCTGTTGGGAACTCGCAATAAATGATTTGCGCACATCCAATTGAAAAAATTTCCTCTCCAGGAAATTCGGAATTTAAAGCTTGCATCTATGATTGATTGGCAAGCAGCCAATAATAAATAGTAAATTGAAAGAAGAATTCGTCATTTGATTGCCGGCTATCAGGCAAATGGCTGTCATAGCAAGCTATGGCATATGGGAAATTCTCTAGCCCTTATTTTTTACCCAGTATCAAGATCAAATACGTATACAGATATGAATGTTTTGCTGACACTTGTAGGCCTATTTATCATTTTTCAATTGACGGCTTGTGAGCAACAAATTCCCGAGGACACCCCCCTGCAATATTCCAGCAGCCCTTTGGAGCCGAACGCGCCAATCTATCGCTTTGCCATTCATCCCCTGCATAACCCTGAAAAGCTTAGCGAGACCTATCAGCCTCTTATAGATCATCTCAATAGCCAATTGCAGGGCGTGCGATTGGAGCTGGAAGCCTCCCGCGATTACCAAGCCTATGAGCAAAAATTCCGTGAACGTAGCCCCGCATTTTTGCTGCCCAATCCCTGGCAAACCCTCCAGGCACAGAAGGTTGGATACCACGTCATAGCAATGGCAGGCAGCGCAGAAGACTTCAAAGGTATATTTATCGTTCGGCGGGACAGCAGGATTGAAAAACCTAGCGATTTAAAAGGCAAGGTTGTGAGCTATCCTTCACCCTCCGCATTGGCGGCCGCCATCATGCCGCAATATTTTCTTTATGCACATGGCATCGATGTTAATCGAGACATTCAGAATATTTACGTTGGTTCGCAGGAATCATCGATAATGAATGTCTATCTGGGTAACTCTGCAGCGGGCGCCACATGGCCGCCACCCTGGCGATCATTTCAAAAAGACCATCCAACAGAAGCAGCACAACTCAAGTTAATCTGGGAAACCCCATCGCTGATTAATAATTCGGTGATGGTGCGGGATGATGTGCCGGAAAGCGTTCGCGAATCCGTAAGAAAATCACTGCTTGATTTGGTTCAGTCGCCGGAGGGAAAAATCATCCTTTCAGACATGGGCACTGCCAGATTCCAGGCCGCCGACGATGCCAGCTACGCGGTTGTGGCTGACTATATCAAGCGCTTTGAGAAAGACGTGCGCCCGGTGGAGCTTCAATAAAGATGGGTAAATTGAAAAATCTATTATTTGGCAACCTCCGCAAGCAATTGATAGTTGGCATGACGATCACGGTTTCCACGATGA
Organism: Methylomonas sp. 2F7; assembly: GCF_057126975.1. NCBI lineage: Bacteria > Pseudomonadati > Pseudomonadota > Gammaproteobacteria > Methylococcales > Methylococcaceae > Methylomonas > Methylomonas sp. 2F7. The sequence goes on along the minus strand of NZ_CP195203.1, from coordinate 221,466 downwards.
TGTCTCTATTCGTCTGGGATACGACTAGACGCCAAGAGAAACTCGAGTTGGCGCACAATTACGAACAAGGTAGCGCCCTTGCCAACAGTTTGGCAACATCCTCGGCGGTATGGGTGATGTCCCGCGATTTTAGTGGCCTGCAAGAAATCGTCCTGGGCGCCTCAAAGTATCCCAATTTAACTTACGTTATCGTGCTTGACCTGTCGGGCCATATATTAGCCCACAATGACCCCAGCAAGATCGGCCTATATCTGAACGACCTGCCTCAGGGTATTGCTGAGCCTGTTTTGAAACGGACCGCAAGATCGCTTGACGTCATCACCCCCATCATACTGGGCCAAAAGCATGTGGGCTGGGTCCGGATCGGTTTAAATCTTGAGTCTTTCACCGCCCAATTAGCCACTATAAAACAAAGTGCCTTCAGTTATGTGCTGGCAGCCACCGGCTTGAGTGTGTTGTTAGTCGCACTGACTAGCCGTATTCTGACCCGTCGACTTTATGCCATCCAAAAAGTAGCTGACGCCGTGCAGACCGGAAGTGCCGATATGCGCGTGGCACTTTCCGGCACTGATGAAGCCGCTAGACTGGCCAAACAGTTTAACGTCATGTTGGACAGCTTGAATGAGCGAGAACAACAACTTCGATCCTTTTACGAATTAAACCTGGTGGGCTTGACGATTACCTCACCCGACCAAGGCTGGATTCGCGTCAATAATTGTTTGTGTCGCATGCTGGAGTATTCGGAACAAGAATTGCGAGGCATGAATTGGGCGCAGTTAACCCATCCAGAAGACTTGGCTGCCGATTTAGAACAATTCAACAGAGTACTAGCGAATGAAATTGATGGCTATAGCTTAGAAAAACGCTTTATAAGCAGGACGGGCAAAATCATACCCACAAAATTGGTAGCGGGATGTGTTCGCAAACCCAATCAAGAAGTGGATTATTTAACGGCTATGGTTGAAGACATTACTGATCGTAAAAACGCAGAGCGGGAGATTGGCATCGCTGCCACCATCTTCGATTCGCAGCAATGCATGCTGGTTTCGGACGCCAATGAATTGATCTTACGAGTAAATTCCGCCTTTACACGAATCACGGGCTACAGCCAAGAAGAGGTCATCGGCCAAAATCCTCGCCTACTTAAATCAGGCAGGCACGATGCAAGTTTCTACGATGCCATGTGGAAATCCATCAATACTCAGGGCATGTGGGAAGGTGAAATATGGAACAGGCGAAAAGATGGGAACGTTTTTCCTGAATACCTTAACATTACGGCAGTGAAAGACAGCAAAGGCACGGTGACCAATTACGTGGCTACTTTCACCGACATCACCCAGATTAAAGCTGCAGAAACCGAGATCAGAAACCTAGCGTTTTACGATCCACTCACAAGCCTGCCCAATCGTCGCCTGCTCTCCGACCGGCTCAAACAGGCCGTCAATTCTAGTATGCGCAACGGAAAAACCGCTTCCTTGCTGTTTCTGGATCTCGATAATTTCAAAACCTTGAATGATACCTTGGGTCACGACATTGGCGACCTGTTACTTGAACAGGTGGCAACGCGCCTTACGAGCTGCGTTCGAGAATGCGACACCGTTGCCCGTTTAGGCGGGGATGAGTTCGTTGTCATGCTTGAAGATCTGAGCGAACATGCCATGGAAGCGGCCGAAAAAACTGAATTTATTGCCAATAAGATCCTGGCAGCACTCAATGAGCCGTACCAGTTGGGCCAACATCCCTACAGGAATACTCCTAGTATTGGTATCGTCCTTTTCAATGGGCGAGAGCAACAATCGAATGACGAACTGTTGAAACAAGCAGACATCGCCATGTATCAAGCCAAAAAGTCCGGGCGCAACGGCATCTGCTTCTTCGACCCACAAATGCAGGACAATATTTCCGCCCGTGCCGTCCTAGAGTCGGAAGTGCGCAATGCGCTCGAGGATAAGCAATTCACGCTTTTTTATCAGGCTCAAATCGATCATTTAGGGAATATTAATGGTGCCGAAGCCTTGATTCGCTGGCAGCATCCGAAGCGTGGCTTGCTACTCCCCAATGAATTTATTTCACTGGCAGAAGAGACGGGTCTGATTCTGCCCATCGGCCAATGGATCTTTGAAACGTCATGTAAGTTAATCAATGCATGGCAGGCAAACGAGATAACCAAGCATCTAGTTCTGTCCATCAATGTCAGCGCCAAACAATTTCAGCAAACTAACTTTGTAGCCAAAGTGGAGGCAGCAGTGCAACGTCATGCAATTGCGCCTGGTCGGCTAAAACTGGAATTGACCGAAAGTATGTTACTGGGTGATATAGAAGACACCATCAAAAAAATGACAGCATTGAATGCCCTAGGAGTTTACTTCTCATTGGATGACTTTGGCACCGGCTACTCATCGCTGCAATATCTGAAACGTTTACCGCTGCATCAACTCAAGATCGATAAATCCTTTGTACGCGACATTGCTACAGACGCCAGTGATCAGGCAATTGTGCGCACTATCATTGCCATGGCTCGCACGCTAAATCTGAACGTAATCGGCGAAGGCGTGGAAACCGAGGAACAAAAACAGTTTCTGATCGACAACGGCTGCACACACTTTCAAGGCTATTTATTTAGCAAGCCGTTACCACTTGAACAGTTCGAAATGCTTTTGAACTGAAAAGTCAGCATTACCCGGGGATTGCCGGTTATGCGTTGTGGCCAGCCAGAGGTTGAAGCCTATTAGGTCCAGTCCAGACGATAAATATCTTGCAGCTGATCAACGCCACGCACCTCAGCACTCGCCGCCTTCATCCATGTTTTGACATCACTTCTTTCATCAGCGGTTTTATTAAGTTTAATTTAAGGGCTTGAGGTGATAGTGATCGCCATCCCAAACTGAAAGCCGGAGAAATAATCGTGAGACAAGCCACACCATCGGACGCAAATAATGCCCTTACTCAAGTTAAGTACGCGATAAAGGATTTGATCCACTCGGATTATGACGATAACGAAGACGATGTGATTTACACCGCCAATAAATTGAATGCTGTACTACGTATGGTGCATGACAACCATCAGACCTGGAACGATGAAGCCATTCAGGAATTCGTACTGCGCCAACATGATCCGCTGAGACATATCCCGGTTAAATCGGAAAAGCTCCATCATATGGTTCGCCATATTCAACAAGACATCATCGTTAAATTTTCCTGACTGTAAGGGGTGGCCACTAGAGGCTGACACTTGGCAGTAGTCTTACAAACCCGGGATCCCCATCTGCTGAATCCGCATGGCGTTATCGCCTTCTTCATACGCCAGCAGTTTGCCGTCATGCTGATAAAGCTTGAAAGCCAGGGCATAGGACAATACCCGAATCGGATAATCGCGCGGCAAGGTTTGTAAGTAAGGCTGCATCGTCACAAAGTCGGTGGCGCCATACTGCTGCATGATGAAACGCAAACCGCCGTTGCGCGGCCCGATGTTGTAAGCCAGTAAACCTAAAAACAAATCGCCGTTCATTTCTTGTAAATAATGTTTAAAGGTGGCGGCGGCGACAAACGCATTGTGCCTGGGATCGTTGACTTGCACTTCCGCCACATCCAGTTCATCGGCTGCCTCACGGGTTATGGCTTTGGGCACGGCGGTAATCTGAAACAAGCCTTTGCCGCCATCAAAACTGTCGCGCGGCATAAACGACGATTCGGTCGCGGCGATGCCTTGCAACAAATTGACATCGACATCGAATGCCTTGGCGGCCTCGACTATCGCCGGATTGAAGGCATCGGCGCGCAGCATCATTTTTTGTAAGCCGCCGACACCGTGGCGGCGATACGCGGCGTACACTTGATGGGCCAGGGTGACTTTTTCGGCTTCCTGCTTGCCGCCGACCAAGGTGCGAAAATGCGTGAAGACTTGGGTGTAGCCGCCGTGCATCACAAACCAACCGGTCGAAGCGGCCAGACCGACTGCCAATGCGGCAGGCAAATAATCGAACCTGCCATGCAACCAAGCACGCAAGCGCGACCAGGCCAGCAATAGCGCAGCCGCTGCCAACATCAAGATCACCACGCCAATCGCGAACGGCAGCAAACTGGTAAAAAAACCGGGACCGGATAACCAACTGGCCGAGTAGCCCAGCAAAAACATTGTCGCCAACACAGCAGCAATCATCAGTGCCAAGCCTTCCAAAACGATCAGCCACCAATTTGGTTTGCGCAAGGGCTTGGTTTTGCGGCGCGGCTTGCCTGGCTTGCGCCCGGAACCCGCTTTTGCTCGGCTAGGCGGGACAGCTTTGACCGGTGTTTTGGCGATAGGAATTGGCCGACTCATCAAGAACAGTGAAACATGGTTGGAAATAATCCGGAAAACCTCAGACAGGCAACAGCGAAACATCCGCCGCAAAGACTCGCGCTAGCGTTTAGCGACACAAAAGGTATATTCCTCTCGAACTATCGCCTAACAACTACTATAAAGCAGGTCCACAACCATGCACAACGCCTTCCGCCCGGCCTGGTGGCTGAACAGTCCGCATTTGCAGACTATCTATCCGGCCTTTTTGCGACGCATAACGCCGCCAGATGGCGTCCGCCTCGAGAGACTGGACACGCCGGACGGCGACTTTCTGGACATCGACTGGATCGACAATGACGACCGGCCGCTGGTAATTCTGTTACATGGTTTGGCCGGTAGCAGCCGCTCCGGTTACATCCAAGGTTTGCAACACAGTTTACTCGCCGCCGACTTTGCCAGCGTGGCGCTGAATTTTCGCGGTTGCAGCGGCGAGATGAACCGGCTGGCGCGTTGCTACCATTCCGGCGAAACCGAGGACATCGACTTTTTGTATAAAACCTTGCGCCGGCGTTTTCCGAATCGAGTGATGGTGGCGGTAGGTTTTTCCCTGGGCGGTAACGTGTTACTAAAATGGCTGGGCGAACAAGGCGATAAGCTTGAGTTATCGGCGGCGATAGCCGTATCGGTGCCGCTGCTATTGAACGAATGCGCCGACAAACTGGATCGTGGCTTCTCGAAACTCTATCGCGACTATTTACTGCGTGAGCTGAAACAGTATATGCGCATCAAACTCCGGCATTTACAGCACATCGGTCAACTCGAACAAGCGGACAGAATTCTAAACCTAGGCGATCTCTCGGGCATCAAATCCTTCTGGCAATACGACGATAAAGTCGTCGCCGGCTTGCACGGCTTTAAAGACGCCCACGACTACTACCGGCGCAGCAGTTCCAGGCAATTTTTAAAGCACATCCGCGTCCCCACCTTGGTCTTACAGGCTAAGGACGATCCGTTCATGACCGAGCGGGTATTGCCGGCCAATGCCGAACTGTCCGATCAAGTGCAATTGGAAGTTTGCGCCGGTGGCGGGCATGTGGGGTTTGTGGGTGGAGCGTTGCTTAGGCCGGAGTATTGGGTGGAAGAGCGGATTGGCGAGTTTTTGCGACGACACCTGCCATCCGCAACCGCCGGGCAAAATACCCTTGGCAGAGAAGCCTAAAGCCGACTACGCACCTAAGGTTGCTTTCTTCCCTTATTCCTATGATAGGTCAAGGCTGCGGCGATACAAATAGAGAGACTATCCATATCGACATCTTCCGTTTCTTGAAAAACAATCGCCCGATTACCTTCATATTTGAACTGGTATGGAAACAGCGTCCGAAACGTCTCAACCAAATTCGTGGTGCAGATGAAATACATTGCATATTGGGTCCGCTTGTCTTTTTTCCACGCCATTCTGATCGTACTGCCACATCCGGTTTCGGCGGTAATATAAGCAGGCTCGCCCCACTTTAAAGTTTCCTCAAGTTGTCCGACACCCTCGCTAGCCGCCACAGCAAAGATCGCTTCGCGAAGCACCAGCATTTTTCGGCGAATTTCCGGCGGATACTCGTCGAAAACAGCCTTGACGGTCGTATTTAGAAAAGGCTTCATAGAGGGCAAAGAATCTCGGAATTGTTGGATTAAATTAGCGCTATACAAATGGCGTCAACTTAAGCTAAATATAAAACCCAGCCGTCAGCGCCGCCAGTTGGAAAACCTATTTGACGGAAAAGCGGATCAAAATGCTGGAAGAGTTTCTAAATTAGTCCTGCCGATATAAGTCATCGAGCTAATCAAGCAGCCCGAGTTCGGAGTAGTTTCTACCGAAACAGTTATATCGACCTATGCTGCCCGCCAACACTAAAACTCATCCCCAACTAAGGGCTCACGCTTGGGCACCTTAGCCAAAATGGTCTGAAAAGCGGCTTTGTCGGCACGTTCCGCACGGGCCTGCAAGTAGTCTTCGGTGGCGATGGCCGACACTTTTTCGGCAACCGCACTGGCAATAAATTGATTGATCGATACACCTTCCTTGCTCGCCAGCTCTTTGATATGGCGGTGTATGGAGTCCGGCAATCTCAAACTTAATGCACTCATGGTAAACGCTCCAGCAAGGTTTTTGGCGTGATAGCTTCAACGCCGAATTTTTCGATACGAGTAAAATCTTTTAAATTATGGGTAACAATGGTGTTTACTCGGGCGGCAACGGCCAACTCCAAGACCAAATCATCTTTCGGGTCCGGCAAATAAGGTCGCCATAAAAAATACACCTTTTGATGGCGACTGAATCCGCACAGGTTATCCAACACTATATCTATTTCGGCATCGGTCAGTTGCAGCATGGAACGGTTGCGTTTCAGAACATCCTCATACTCGAACAAAAGCGGCGTCGATATGGCTGTTTGTAGCTGCCCGCCTGCTAAAAGCTCCAGCAATTTAAAGGATGCGCCATTGGCGGAATACAAACCGGCAAACAGAACATTGGTATCCATTATAATTTCTTGCATACCATATACGGTATCACCACCATGATAGCTTAAACAAAATTTTTTTTACCCTCTGCACAAATGTAAGTAATCGCTTTAAGCCGCCTAACCAAAAGGAGTTTTATGAGCACCACCCACTCCCAAATCCTATTCCTCTGCACCGGCAACTACTACCGCAGCCGGTTTGCCGAGTATTTGTTCAATCATCATGCACCGGATTACTCATTGCCGTGGCGGGCGTTTTCGCGTGGGCTGGCTATCGAGTTACTGAAAGACGATGCCGGGCCGATTTCACCGCACACCCGGCATGGCTTGGCCTTGCGGGAGATTCCCATCGAGCCCATCCGCGCGCCAATTGCACTGACCGAGCAGGATTTAGCCGCCGCCCGCCACATCATTGCCTTGAAGCAAACCGAGCATCAACCCTTGCTGCATAGCCGCTTCCCGGCTTGGGTGGAGCGCGTGGAATACTGGCAGGTGGACGACATAGAAGACGCCCACCCGAGCGAGGCCTTGCCGCAGATAGAAACGGCGGTGTTGGCTTTGCTGCGGCGCTTGGGCAACGAATAGTCACGTAAAAACCGTCACAGGAACTTGTCAGTTCAATCCTACTCTTTTAGCAAACGGCAATAACACAGCGCGGCGCTGTGTTACTATTTTCTTCTTTTATTTTTCTGTTTGAATGTAATGGCGCCTAGCAAACCGTTGCAACTGATAGACCGCTTCGGCAGAGTGGTCAACTACCTGCGGGTATCGATTACCGACCGCTGCGATTTTCGCTGCGTGTACTGCATGGCTGAAGATATGACATTTCTGCCGCGTAGCCAGATTCTCAGCCTGGAAGAAATCCGTTTTATCTGTGAAACCTTCGTCGAGCTGGGCGTGGGCAAAATCAGGATTACCGGCGGCGAACCGCTGGTGCGCAAAGGCGCATTAGGCTTGCTGCAAGACCTGGGACGGGTGCCTGGCCTGAACGAACTGGTATTGACCAGCAACGGCTCACATCTGGCCGAAATGGCCGACGACTTACAAGCAGCCGGCGTCAAACGCGTCAACATTAGCCTGGATACCTTGGACCCGGCCAAATTTAAGGAGCTGACGCGTACCGGCGATTTAGCACAAGTGCTGAAAGGCATAGCCAAAGCCAGGGAAGCCGGCTTTCAGCGCATCAAACTCAACGCGGTCATTCTGAAAAACCGCAATCATCAAGAAGTCTGCGATCTGGTGCAATTTGCTGTCGAGCGTGGCATCGATATCAGCTTTATCGAAGAAATGCCGCTAGGCGCGGTGGACAACCATCATCGCGGCGACGCTTTTTATCCCAGCGAGTTGATTCGGCAGGATTTACAGCAGCGCTTTACGCTGGAAGCCGTCGCCGACTCGACAGGCGGACCTTCGGCTTATTACCGGGTAGTGGGTAGTAATAGCAAAGTCGGTTTTATCTCGCCGCACAGCGCCAATTTCTGCGGCAGTTGCAACCGGGTGCGCCTGACCGCCGAAGGCCGCTTATTGCTTTGCTTGGGCAACGAACATTCGGTTGATCTGAAACAGGTGGTCAGAGAGCATCCGGGCGACAAAGCTATGTTGAAACAAGCCATCGTCGAAGCCATGCAAATCAAACCCGAAAAACACGAATTCAATATTCACGAACAGCCGGTGATTTTGCGGCACATGAACGCCACCGGCGGCTAATATACGGAGGACCTTATGTCGGATAACAAAGCCTATCACATCGTCGCCGAAGCCCGGCGCTACAAGGAAGAGCGGGAAAAAGGCTACCGCGAGCAAGCGTTAAAACTTTATCCCTGGATTTGCGGACGCTGCTCAAGGGAATTTGATCATAAAAACCTGCGCGAACTGACTGTGCATCACGTCAATCATGATCACGACCACAATCCGCCCGACGGCAGCAACTGGGAGTTGCTGTGCCTGTATTGCCACGATAATGAGCATCAACGCTACGAAGAGCACGTGCGTTACGGCGGCAAAGCCACATCGGACGGCAAGGCGCCGGTAGCGACCTTCAACCCATTCGCCGATTTGAAAAACCTGATGAAGAAAGACTGATGCCCAGCAAATGCGTGTGGGCGCTGGGCAGCGCTAACGAAGAGCATTATCACGATCACGAATGGGGCGTGCCGCTACACGACGAGCGGATGTTGTTCGAGTTTCTAATATTGGAAGGCGCACAAGCCGGGCTCAGTTGGCGGACCATACTCGACAAGCGTGAGGCTTACCGCGCCGCTTTCGATCATTTTGATCCGGTTAAGGTCGCCGCTTATGACCACAAAAAACTGGCGTCGTTATTGCAAAACCCTGGCATCGTCAAAAATCGCCTGAAAATTGAATCCGCGGTAAACAATGCCCAGGCTTTTTTACGGGTACAGCAGGAGTTCGGTAGTTTTGACTCATACATATGGAGCTTCGTCGGCGGTGAGCCGCGGCAGAACCGTTGGCTGCAACATAGCCAGTTACCGGCTTACACGCCGGAATCGGAACGGATGAGCAAGAATCTGCAAAAGCGCGGCTTTAAGTTTGTCGGCAAAACCATCTGCTATGCTTATATGCAGGCGGTGGGTATGGTTAACGACCACACTGTCGATTGTTTCCGCCACTCGCAACTGACAGCTACCACAACACCATGAGCGCCGAACCGCTAGCCGCCGATTACCGGACTTTAATTGCCAACAGCCAAAGCCTGATAATCGCCAGCAGTTCCGAGCTAGGGACAGCCGAAGTCAGTTATGCGCCGTTTCTGGAATACCAAAACACTTATTACATCTATGTCAGCCAATTGGCCCGGCATACCGGCAATATGTTGCGCCAACGCCAGGCATCCATCATGTTTATCGAACCCGAGGCAGAAGCGGTCAATCCGTTTGCCAGACGTCGCTTGGTATTCGAATGTGCTGTTGGTGAAGTCGACAAACCCCAGGCGGCATATGCCCAGTTGTTAGATATGCTGCAAGACCGGTTCGGCGAAACAGTGTCGGTTTTGCGCTCACTCGCGGATTTTCATTTACTGGCGCTAACCCCTTTGCGTGGCCAATATGTCGCCGGTTTTGGCAAAGCATTTACCATCGATGTCGAGAATGGCGTTCTGTTACCCGCAAATCATTAAAGCCACTGCTTCGCCCAGCGTCGGCGAAAACCAGAGTCCGCCTGTTTAATCATGCCGACAGCTCTTAGACTTTTTCTAATCAACAGCGCCTTGGCCCTTGCCTATTTTATCGGCGGCTACTTAGGGCATTTGCTGGCGATGCAGCCCAGCCATGCCAGCCCAATCTGGCCGTCAGCGGGTATAGCTCTGGCCGCGTTGCTTGGTTACGGCCCCAGAATATTGCCGGGCCTGATCATCGGCACCTTGGGCACGCAAATTTACGCTTTTGCGGACCTGGCCACCCCAGAGGATTGGTTTACCCCGATTTGGGTAGGCTCCGCCGCCAGCGTCGGCGCCATCGCCCAGCCTTTGCTCGGTGCGGCCCTGATCAACCGCTGGATAGGCAAACACAATCCGTTGATGGAAGATCGGCATGTCGTCTGGTTTTTCTTATTGGCAATTGCAAGTAGCTTAATATCGGCTAGCGTCGGCACTAGTTTTCTGTACATTTTCGACACCATCGATGCTGAAGAATTCGGCCTGAACTGGTGTACTTGGTGGATAGGCGATGCGATAGGCACGGTGATCTTCGCGCCCTTGCTGCTGTTGTTCATCGGTACACCGCGCCATATCTGGCGGCAGCGGCAAAAATTCGTGGCCTATCCATTATCGATTTCGCTGTTGTTGGTGGTCATCGCCTTTGTCTACAGCCGCAATCTGGAAAATCAACGCATTAATGGGCTGTTCGAAAATCAAATTAATCTGACCCATACCAACCTCCAGGAACATTTCGGCGACGACATTCTGAATAATCAGTTGCTGAAAGCCTTGTTCGACAGCTCGGAATCGGTCAATCCCAACGAGTTCAGGCTATTTGCCCATACCATCTTCACCAAACATCCCGAGTTGGAGGCATTGGAATGGATACCCAGAGTCAATGCCGAAGACCGTGGCGCATTCGAACAACAGACGGAAACCACCATCCGCGAACTCGACCGCAATCATCAATTGATACCGGCCGGTAAGCGAAACATTTATTTACCCATTGCTTACTCCTTCGGCAATCAGCGCAACATAGGTTTCGATGTTGCCAGCAACCAACAGCTATTAGCGGCTATCCACAAAGCGATTAATTCCGGCGAAACGGTGGTGACGGCCGGCATCGTCTGCGACGATAATCAACCCTGCTTCGCCATTTATTCGCCGGTTTATCTAAAAGGAAAATCACTTAACACCAGCGCCCAACGCCAGCAGTTTTTTCTGGGATTGGTCGCCAACGTTTTTAAGTTAAGCAGCGAAATTCAGGAATTGTCCACACGCCTGCAAAGCATAAGTTTGTCCGTAGCCATCTATGATCAAGACCTGCTGTTATATCGCAGCACTCCGGAAGGCGCTGAATCGAAAAAATATTACTTTCCGCCAACCAGACGGCAATCGCTGGCGGTTGCCGACCGGAGCTGGACGCTTGAATATAAACCACTGCCGGAGTTTTATGCGCAACAACATTCCTGGACGGTTTGGTGGCTGCTTTCCGGGAGCTTTTTGCTCTGCGGCCTGACCAGCTTCGGTTTAATGCTGATGAGCGGACGCACCGCCCGCATCGAAGATCTGGTGGCTTTGAAAACCCGCGACTTGTTGCGCAGCAACCAGGCCCTGAATACCGAGATCGAACGCCGCAAACAGCAGGAAAACGAGCTCCGCATTGCCGCGACCACGTTCCAGTCGCACGAGGCCATTATCGTCACCGATGCCGATGGGGCGATCTTGCGCGTCAATAACGCCTTTAACAAAATCACCGGCTACAGCGCAGAGGAAGTGATTGGCCACCAGCCGGATTTTCTGTCGTCGGCTCATCAAGCCCCCGGATTTATTCAAGCCTTGATCCAGGCCTTGGACAGGGATAACCAATGGCAGGGCGAAATTTTGAATCGGCGCAAAAACGGCGACGTATTTCCGGAATGGCTCACCGTTACCGGCGTCCGGGACGAGCAGGGCCGCCTGCTTAATTATGTAGCGATTTTTTCCGACATCAGCGAGCAAAAAGCCGCCGAGCGGGAAATCCATGAACTGGCATTTTACGACCCGCTGACCGGCTTGCCGAACCGGCGTTTGCTGCTGGATCGATTGAAACAGGAAATCGCCGCCGCCAAACGCCAAAGCTATTACGGTTCGCTGTTTTTTCTGGATTTGGACCATTTCAAAACCCTTAACGATTCGCGCGGCCATCAAGTGGGCGACGAATTATTGATCCAGGTTGCCCAACGTCTTAAGTCGATTATCCGCGACGAAGACACCGCTTGTCGGTTGGGCGGCGACGAATTTATCGTGATGGTGCCGGGCCGCTATGCGCAACTGTCGCAAGCGACCAGTCATGCGGCGATGCTGGCGGAAAAAATTCTGCACACCATCAATCAACCTTTCACGGTACAGGGCAGCGAACATCACTTTTCCACGAGCATAGGCGTTACCTTGTTTCCAGAGGTAGCCGAGCAGCCGGAAGAGGTCATTCAACAAGCGGACACCGCAATGTACCGGGCCAAGGAAAGCGGCCGTAACGGCATCAGTTTTTATCGGCCATCGATGCAGGAAACCGCCGACCGCCGTCTGACTTTGGAAAAAGAGATTCGTCAGGCGCTGAAACAAAAGCAGTTTTTACTGCATTATCAGGCGCAGGTCGATCACCTCGGCAAAGTGGTCAGCGCCGAAGCGCTGATCCGCTGGCAACATCCGGAAAAAGGCATGGTTTCGCCGGCGGAGTTTATCCCGATTGCCGAAGATACCCAGTTGATTTTGCCGATAGGCGAATGGGTGATGCGCGAGGCCTGTCGGCAAATTAAAGTGTGGGACGAACAGAATCTAGCCATTCATCATGTGGCGGTTAACGTCAGTTCCCGGCAATTCCGCCAGGCCGATTTTGTCGATCAAGTAAAACGCATTTTGATCGACGCCGAACTGCCCGCCGAGCGCCTGGTCATCGAACTGACCGAAGGCTGCGTCATCAGTGACATAGACGACACCGTGGAAAAAATGCGCGACTTGCAAACCCTAGGCGTGAAAACCTCGATCGACGATTTCGGTATCGGCTATTCCTCGCTGTCTTACCTGAAAAAACTGCCCATCAGCCAATTGAAGATCGATCAGAGTTTCGTCCGGGACATCGCCAGCGACCCCAACGACGCGGTGATTGTGGAGACCATTATCAATATGGCTAAAAACTTAGGTTTACATGTGATTGCAGAAGGCGTGGAAACCCAGGAACAAATGATCTTTTTACGCAATAAAGGCTGTCTATCCTACCAAGGCTATTACACCGGCCGGCCGGTGGCCGCCGCCAGATTTGAGCGGGAAGACAGATTACTTCCCACCGGGTGATAGGCGAATAAGCACCGGGAAGTGTCTACACCACAGCCGTTAATTTTCCTGAATGCTGATACCTATAGCTATCAGCATTCCTTGCCGAAAGGACGATTTTGCGGCTGCAAGGCACACGGCTAAAGCTTGCTAATCAGATTGTAAGGGAGCCCTTGAATTCCCCGCTGACCTGCAATGCCGGAACCCAAGGTTACGCGCGAGGTCTAGTTGGCTCGGGCTTTTGGGAATATCGGTCGAAGGGCTTGCCGTTAAACCCTAGACAACACATCGCCGCCAAGCAAATCCGACAAACATTCTCGTATTCGCGGCGGCTGCGTTAAAATCGTCGCGTTAACCATCCGACTAGGGACTTTGCAGATGAATATGAAAATTTGCCTGTTTGCTATTGCCGCCTTATTGGCGCAGATTGCCAACGCCAACGAGAAACCCACTATCCGTATAGGCGCCATGGCGGCCGGTACCTTAAATTGGGAATTGGCGGCGATGCGTAACCAAGGCCTATTGGACAAAGCGGAATTCAGTGTGGAGAACATTGCGGTTGCCAATCAACAAGCGGGTAAGGTTGCTCTGCAAGCTGGCTCGGTCGATGTAATCGTTTCCGATTGGATCTGGACTTCCAGCATGCGCAGCACCGGCACGAATTTGAGTTTTTATCCATTTTCCGATACCTCCGGTGTATTACTGGTACCGGCCGATAGCCCGATTAAGTCGCTGGCCGATCTAAAAGGCAAAAAACTGGGTATAGCCGGCGGCGAACTGGATAAAAACTGGCTGTTGTTGCAAGCCCTAGGGCAACAGCAACAACTGGATCTAAACGCCGGCGTCGAAAAGATCTACGGCGCGCCACCGCTATTGAGCCAGCAACTGCAAGAAAAGCGCGTCGATGCCCTACTGACTTTCTGGCAATTCGCCGCACATCTGGAAGCCCAAGGCTATCGGGTGTTATTGACCGGCGAAGACATCATCCGCCAGCTCGGCATCAGCGAAACCGTCCCCAGCATCGGCTATGTATTCAAGCAGGACTGGGCCGATCAACATAAAGTGGCTTTTAAACAATTCTTGAGTCTGAGTAAACAAGCCCACGACACCCTGTGCAGCTCCGATACGGAATGGCAGAAAATCGTGCCGCTCACCGATGCAACCAGTCCGAAAGAACAACAAAAACTCAGAGAGCGCTATTGCCAGGGCCGGGTAGAGGAATGGGGCGCCACTCAACAAAGCGCTGCCGCAAAAATCTACACCCTGCTGCACCAACTCAGTAACAACAAGCTGACCGGCCAATCGGCTCAACTACAAGCGGGGACATTCTGGTCGGCCGATTGATGTTGACGGGCACTTTTAAATTTAATCACACCGCCCTTACGCTGCTGTCGCTGTTAATGCTGCTAGGCATCTGGCAGCTGGCGGCTGGCTTGGCAAACAGCCCCACATTACCCTATCCAGCCCGAGTCGCATTGGTGTTCTGGCAGGCCACTCAATCCGGGGAACTGCCTTACCATTTAGGCGTGACGTTGCTGCGCTTGGTGGTCAGTTTCTCGATTGCGATGGTATTAGGCTGCGCGATAGGGGTGACGCTGGGTAACAATAAAACCCTGGATGCGTTTTTCGATAACTGGCTGGTGATTTTTCTGAATATCCCGGCGCTGGTCACCATTATTCTCTGCTATGTCTGGTTTGGACTGGCGGAATCGGCGGCGATTCTGGCAGTGGTGATCAATAAGTTGCCGAATGTGATTGTCACCATTCGCGAAGGCACGCGAGCGCTGGATAAGGATTTGCTGGAAATGGCGGAAAGCTACCGTTTCGGACGCCAAAAAACCTTGGTACATGTGATCTGGCCGCAGTTGCATCCGTTCGTGATGGCCGCCACTCGCTCCGGTTTGGCGCTGATCTGGAAAATCATTTTGGTGGTGGAACTGCTCGGCCGCAGCAATGGCATGGGCTATCAGCTGCATCTGTTCTTTCAGTTATTCGATGTCGCCAGCCTGCTGGCTTATACGTTTGCCTTCGTCGCGGTGATCCAATTGATCGAATGGCTATTGCTGCGACCGCTGGACCGCAAGGCCTTACGGTGGCGGCGATGAACGATATTACCATCAGCATCCAGGATAAGACTTATCGCTCCCGCCATGTCGACGACCGCCAACACCAGGCGATTGCCGATTTGCAGCTCAGCGTGGGCCGTAACGAATTCGTCTGCCTGCTCGGCCCGTCCGGCTGCGGCAAAACCACTTTATTGAATATGATTGCCGGTCTGGACAGCCATTATCAGGGCCAAATCCGTATCGGTAGCCAAGCGGCAACCGCCAAGATCGGTTATGTGTTTCAGAACCCCAGGCTATTGCCCTGGTATACGGTCCGTCAAAATATCGAAGTGGTATTTGCGCAAACGCCGCCCGCCACTTTGATCGATGCCTTATTGGCAGACATGCAACTGAGCGATGTGCAGCAGGTTTATCCGGAACGCCTGTCGCTAGGCATGCAACGGCGGGTGGCGATCATCCGCGCCTTTGCCATCAACCCCGACATTTTGCTGATGGACGAACCCTTCGTCTCGCTGGATGCGCCCAGCGCCCGGCAGGTACGCAATTTATTGTATAAATTGTGGCAACAGCGGCCGCATACGGTATTATTCGTCAGTCACGATCTACGCGAAGCGATTGCGTTGGCAGACCGCTTGATTTTCCTGTCGCCGCCGCCGATGCGGATTGTCAGCGATATTCCGGTAAACATTCCCCGCGAACTGCGTAACGACGAGACGGAAATAGAAGCGTTTCGCGAGCATTTGCTGAACCAGCATCCGGCGATTAACGGGCTGTTGTAAGGTGCGTGTCGTCGTCAAGACTTGTGAAGTGGAGGAAATCATCAAGAAATCCCGCTTCCTCGGCATCATCCGCCCTTGCCAGACCGAACGCGAAGCCTTGCTGTTACTGCGAGACTTGCATCAAAGCTATGCGGATGCCAGTCATATCGTTTACGCCTACCGTATCCAGTCGCCGGACGGTCTGATCTGTCGCTTTCACGATGCCGGCGAACCCAGCGGCACCGCCGGCAAGCCGATCTTTCAGCACCTGGAAGGCAAGCAGTTAATCAATCTAGTCGTGGCGGTGATTCGTTATTTCGGCGGAGTGAAACTGGGTGCGGGCGGTTTGACCCGCGCTTACGGCAATGTCGCCAAGCAAGTCATAGAGGCCGCCGACATTGTCGAATACATTGAATTTGTCGAGCTGACATTAAATCTCGATTACCACCGGCTACAAGCGCTGGAATACCAGTTAAAAAAACTGGACGGCAGCATTATCGGCCAGGATTTTTCCGATTCGGTAAGGCTCTCCGTCAAACTACCCAAGAGCAATCTGCCCGCGCTTCGCGCATTCCTGGATTAAAAACAGCTTATAACAAGCCTAGATGACAGCTTTATTTCACTTTTGTTTCTCAAAAGGAAACAAATAATCCACTATTGCCGGTATTGTAAATAAAAAAATAAAGCTTATAGTGAAGTCGTCTTCATTGGTATCGACTGTATTCAGTCTAGGAGCAAAAATGAACAAATCGAACAATCTGTATAAAGACGTACTCACCGGCCTGTTTTTCACCACCGGCGTGTTTGGCTTCATGTCTGGCGAGTTCATCATCTCCACCATGCTATTTGGCGCTGCAACCATCGCCAGCAATCTGGATTTCAGCGACTCGTTTCGCGCTTAAGTTTTGTTGTACCTCCCTCGTTGTTAAGCAGTTAATCTGTTTATTTCAAGCCCGTCAGCCGCCTCTGTGGCTGGCGGGCTCTTTTTAAAACCCTCTTGCTTCACGTATCGTTTCGTAGGCTTTCCTGATTTGCTGAGTCTTTTGCTTGGCCATCTGCATCATTTCCTCGGGTAAACCTTTAGCCACCAACTTGTCCGGATGGTGCTGACTCATCAGGCGCCGATAGGCTTTTTTCACATCGGCATCCTCGGCTGTCGGGGGTATGCCCAACACGGCATAAGCATCCTCCAATTTTGACAGGCCGGACTTAGCCTGGAACTGTTCGCCGGACTGCTGAAAACGATGCTGCGCCTGTACTTGCCCTTTAATAATTTGATATTCGAAACGCGATACACCCAGTTGCGCGCAAATATCCAGCAACAGCTTTTCTTCCTTGGCATCGTAGACGCCGTCGGCAAAAGCCGCCTGAATCTGGATTTCCACGAACATTCGTACCAAATGGGTACGGCGATGACATTCCACGCGAAATTGCCGCAACACTTCCGCCAACGGAAAATCGACCTGCTTGCCTTGCTGAAACAGTTGCACGGCGGCTTCGCGCAGCTCGGGGTTGAGTTCCATGTTGTCCATTACCCGTTTCGCCAACCCGATTTCCTCGTTGGAAACCCGGCCATCTGCCTTGGCGACATGCCCCATCACCGCGAAGGTGGCGGTGAAAAAGGCCATTTGCACGCGCTGCTGGTCGCCAGGATTAAATGACTCGCCGGCCATCCCTTCCAGCCCTGCATCGAACTGATGCCCCACCGACGCACCGAAAATCGCCCCCAGCGGTCCGCCCAGCATAAATCCAAACGCCCCACCCACCAACTTGCCCAGCCAACTCATGCGTTTCCTATCCTCAACAGGTTTAATGATAAAATTGCGGCCACTTTTCACTGACTCCACAAACGTATTATGAATGCCCCCGCCGCACTTTACGAATCCTCTCTGCCGCATTTGAAATTGCTCGGCCGCGGCAAAGTCCGCGACATGTACGAAATCGATGACAAACATCTATTGATCGTCACCTCCGACCGGATGTCTGCGTTCGATGTGATCATGCCCGACCCGATCCCCGGTAAAGGCCGCGTATTGACCCGGGTGAGTAATTTTTGGTTTGAAAAAATGCGCGATATTATTCCCAATCATTTAAGCAACGATTTGACGCTGGAAGATGTAATTCCCGATGCCGATCTAAGAGCACAAGTGGAAGGCCGGGCCATCATCGTCAAACGCCTGAAACCGCTGCCGGTGGAAGCCATCGTGCGCGGCTATCTGATTGGCTCGGGTTGGAAGGATTATCAACGCTGCGGAGCAGTGTGCGGCATCGAACTGCCGGCCGGCTTGCAACAAGCGCAACAACTGCCGCAGCCGATTTACACACCGTCCAGCAAAGCCGAAATGGGCACGCATGACGAAAACATCAGCTTCGCCGATACGGTGGCGTTAATGGGCGAGGAACTGGCCGGCAAAGTGCGCGACGCCAGCTTGCAGCTCTACACGACAGCGGCTGATTACGCTCGCGAACGCGGCATCATCATCGCCGATACTAAATTCGAATTTGGCCTGGACGGAGACGGCACACTGTATTTAATCGACGAAGCGTTGACCCCCGATTCATCACGCTTCTGGCCGGTCGAACAATATCAAGTCGGCATCAGCCCACCCAGCTTCGATAAGCAGTATCTGCGCGATTACCTGGAAACATTGGATTGGAACAAAACCGCCCCCGGCCCGAAATTGCCGGAAGAAGTTAGCAGAAAATGCGCTGAAAAATATCGGGAAGCGGAATTGAAACTGATTGGAAATTGAACTGATCAATCAGGCCGCCATCCCGCGGTAATAGCGGGATGGCCTTAGATCAATAAAACCTAAATCGGCTGGAATTGATAGCCCTGCGCAGTTTGCCAGGACAAATAGACATTATCGCCATCGCTCAACAGAAAAGCGTCGTCCGCGCTTTCCGCCGATTTACCGACGACTTCGGGTTTCGACCAACTCAGTCCGCCATCATTAGACTTAATCAACTGCAACAGATTATGGCTGCCGTCGAATTCCGACCAAACCACTGCTACTTGTTCGCCCTTGGCAAACACGTTGGGATGTTTGGCACCTTGATTGCCAAAACGGTAGGCTGGCGAATAACTTAGACCGCCATCCTTGGAGTGGCCGTAAAACAAGCCTTGTTTATCAGCGGCTCCGCTGAACCATACCGAATGGTAAACGCCATTGTCGGCAATTGACAGGGCCGGACCATGATGCGGACAGGCGTCGATTTTCCAGTTTTCTTGGCTGACGCGCTGCACAGCTCCCGGCGTGTGCCAATCATTAAATTTAACCAATGCATGGTCGCGGATATTGCCGTCATAAACATGCCGCCACAGCACCACCGGCAAATTGTCGGCATCTATTTCCACGCCCAAGCGGCAGCATTCGCAACTATGCGGCGCGACAACCTTGTTGGGGTAAAAACTTTTGCCGCCATTATCCGACCAAGCGTAATACACAGCAGTACCGGCAAACTCTTGCTTAGCGGCCTTGGCTTTTTCTTTATCGCGCGCATCCAGCCAGGCGACGAAAATCTCGCCATTCTTCCCCACCGCCAACGCATCGAAACGGTGACCGATCACATCCGGATTGTCGTTGACCGTCACCGGCTTGGAAAAACTTTTCCCGCCATCCGTCGAACGACTGAAACGAATATGGCCGGTATGGCGTTTTTCCAGGTTCTGGGTCCAGGTCAGATAGATATTACCTTGCGCATCGAGTTTGATTTTTGGCCGGTATTCGCCGCGCGCGGCAATAGCTTCCGGCTCCGCGTTTACCGCAACCGGTGCGGAAAAGCTCGCACCTTTATCGGTAGACGATTGCACATAGATATGATCGCGAACTACCCAAGCCAACCACAGCACACCGCTATTGTCGAAAGTCGCGGTGACCGTCTCGGAACATCCGATGGCCGGACTGGTTTGCAGATCAGCGCATAGCGCTTTTTTGTCGGCATGCTGTTCGTGCTTAGCCGCCTCTGCACCTAGCTGGATTTTAAGCGGCTCGTTGGCACATGCGGTCAAAATCAACGAGGTAATCATTGCCACAGGGAGTTGAAATTTCATCATCGTCTTATAGTAGGCACCCGGAAAGTTACGAACATTTTTACCCGTTTGACAGGATACAATTAAACTGTGTTATTTGACGCACAGCAAGGATATGACGCACTCTGTCCTATCCTTGCTGGATACATTCAATACCCGGTTAATAGTTAAATTTCAATTCCGCGATATAGGTGCGCTGCGGAAACACGTGGAACAGCCAATATTTTTCGTTAGTGATATTGTCGATACCCGCCGAAAGCGTCAGTTGCTTGGTCAGTTGATATTTGGCACGGGTATCCACAACAAAAAACGCGCTGCCGGTGCCGGTATAGGTATCCGGATTAACATCGCTGTTATCGATTTGCCCATATTGCTGACTGCTATAGCGTCCACTGATTGAAGACGTAAAATCTTTAGTTACATGGTATGTGGCCGTGGCACTGGCGCGCCACTCCGGCACTCTAGGCTGATACTTGCCGACAGACGCAGGCAGAGCCGCATTTTTATCGATGCGCGAATTCGCCCACGTCACGTTACCCGCCAAATCCAGACCATCGATAACGACATTACTGTGTTCACCGGAAAACTCCCAACCATAGGTGCTAATTTGATCGATGTTCTGCGCATAGGACAGGGTCGAGTTTGCGGTGGGACTGAAAGTGGTCTGACTATAGATGGCATCGTAGACTTTCTCGTGAAACAAGCTCAAGCGCAACGAACCTTCGCTCAAGAAATATTGCGCGGAAAGCTCGGAGGACAATGCTTCTTCAGGCTTTAAAGTTGGATTGGGATTGACGATATTAGATGTCCCACTTACGGTGATATTGGTACCCTGAAACAGTTCGGTCACCGTCGGAAAACGGTAAGCCTGTGCAATAGAACTCGTAAATTTCCAGCTATCTGTTGGCTTCCAGGCCAGCGATGCTTTTGGCGAAAACCGTAAATCACTGCGGTTGGATTGGTTGATCGTTCTGCCATTGGTGCCAGTATTGGTACCATCGAAGGCATTCCAGTTTTCTAATCGCCCGCCCAATGTCAGTGTCCAATCCGGATCAAATGTCCATGCTTCTTGAAGCCAGACAGCATTGGTTTCGGTCTTACCTTGCGAATTGGTATTTAAGCGACCTGGTGTACCGTAGATCCAATTGGAGGTTACATATTGTTGGTTGTTTAATTCGTAAAGATCATGATGAAATCCAAAGCTGACATGGTGCGGTCCCCATGCGGAATCCGGACGCCATATACCTTTGGCATCCACGGTATGCCAACCAGTGTCGTTTAAGCTGGTAAGGGTTCCCGCGCCGCCTGCTGTGGCGAGATTGGGCGCAACAGTGGGAGCGCGTTGCTCATCCTGACCGTAATTGATCACGCTGCCGGTCAATTCCCAATCGAAAATACCGCCGGTGTTCGACTTGAGCGCCATGCCGTGGGACCAATGCATCTGCTGGTAATCGTTCTCGGCAAACGTCGAACCCAGACTGTAGTTTCGTCCGTTCATATTGATTATGCCGCTATTTACCGGCCTTCCGGTACTGGCATTGCGCAAGTAGCTATTAAAGCCACCGCTTTCGTCGTTTTGCCACAAACCCAATGTGTACGAGGCTTTTAGGGTTGGCGTGATGTCGTAAGCCAACTTCCATTTAAAATTATCCTGCACCGTATGTCTGATATTACCTTCACCGATGGCAAATATCCGTTGCGTGCCCGTTCTATCGACATCGCCGACGGCACCAGTTACCGGTACGCCACCCGTGCCGGAACTAGTGGGAAGATAGGTATAGCTAATAGGCTGACTATGCGCATCCAAATGACTGACATCAAAGCGCCAAGAAAAATCGCCGTGTCGGCTACCTAGATTTGCCGTGTATTGTTGCGAATCATAGACGTCTGTATGGCCGTAAACATCGTATTCCTGCCAAGTCGACTGCACGCCGCCACCGGCCTCAAATTTCTCGGGCATCCGCGTCGTAATATCAATAACACCACCGATCGAGTTACCGCCGTAGGCTGCGGAAAACGGTCCGTACATCACATCAACCCGCTCGATTTCCGACGGCGATACCATATTCCAGCGCGGCGAACCGGTCATACCGTTGTTATTGCCCAGTAGCGACGATAGCAAAATGCCGTCGGCATAAATCAAGCTGCGCGCACTGGAACCGGTCCCGGAAGTGCGCATCGACACCGGCATTTCCTTGTCGCCGATATAACGTTTGCGCACCAGAATATTAGGTAGATACTTGATCGCATCCTCGGTGTTCATCACGTTGATGGTATCTTCCATCTTCTCGCGGGTAACGCTTTCGGTCACAGCAGGCAATTTATATTTTTCTGTGGCTGTTTGCGTAGCGGCTTTTTCGCTTTCGGCAGTCACAGTCATTTCCGGCAATACAGCGGTTTGATTGCTACCGGTTTTGTTGTCCGGCTTGCCATCTTCAGTCGCCGAGACTCCCGGTAACACAGTGAGCAGCATCGCTCCCAATAAACAGGGCTTGGCGCTAAGTTTGAATTTTGCGTGTTTCATAGGTTAAAAATTGCGAAGGTATGCGATTTGTTATTTCTAAGGACTGATTGTCGGCAAAAGCGCTATTTAAAACACCAAGGGTTTTGGGTGATCTCACACACTTTAAAACAACCGTTTGTAGAGATAAGCAATTTTCAACCCTTAATAAATTATTGCTTTTTTATCAATCAATTAATAAAAAACATCATCAAATACGCTACGCAAATAACCCATTTATGCGGCAAATGCCTCATGTGAAATAAGCCATATAACACAGTTTATTTTATTCACTCCCGCCATACCCTCTGTTTTGGCGCTTAACCTTAAAACCTCAGCAACACATCAGGTAGCAACTGGAACCGGTCCCACCCAAAAAAACAAAAAACCCTTGCCAACTTTAGCCGACAAGGGTTTTCAGAGACTAAGCAAGCAATACTTATTCGTCCGCGTCTAACTCATCGGCGGAGAGTTTTTTGCCTGGAAAATAGTTAGGCGCAACGCTGATCAGGATCGTCAGTAAAGTGGCGACATAAGGCACAGACTGCACCGCCAATACCGCCATCCACAGCCGGCCACTCAAGTTGTCGAAATGCTCGATGGAGCGCATCGCCAGAATACCGGCGACGAGTAAGGTCAGCAGTAACAACTCCTGCCAAATGATCAACAACCCCGCCACCAACGGCCCTTGTTGCTCGTATTTTGGCGTGCGCATGAAGGGCTTGCCGGAGGTGAACAAACCCTGCAAGGTACCGCGTGCCACAGTATGCGTCAGCGACAAACCCGCCAACGCCGCACCTAAGGCATGCAGCATCGAACAAGCCACCCGCGCTTTGTACAACCACAAACCGCGCAAAATCTTGAATGCAAACAAGCCTATGGTCGGCAACAAGAACGCGTTTACCGGCAGTTCGCTGTGAATAGGATCCGACACGATCAGCGCGGTCAATATCAAACTGGTCCCGGTAAACAACAACGCCAGCGCATCGGAAAACCAGGGCAACCAACCCGCCACAAAGTAATAACGCTGCGCGGAGGTCAGCGAAGACTTTTTGTTAGGCAAGAAATGCCGCCAATGCTTTTTGATGATCTGCATAGCGCCGTATACCCAGCGGAAACGCTGCGTCATATAACCAGAGAAGGTGTCCGGCATCAGACCGCGACCAAAAGACTCCTTGCAGTACACCGAGTCGTACCCGGCTTCGTAAAGACGCAAACCCAATTCGCTATCCTCACAGATGCACCATTCGCCCCACGGACCGACTTTGTCGAAGGCCGACTTGCGGACCATGGTCATCGTGCCATGCTGAATGATGGCGTTGAATTCGTTACGCTGCACCATGCCAATATTAAAGAAGCCGGCATACTCCCAGTAGCAAATATCCTTGAAAGTACTTTGACCGGAATCGCGATAATCCTGCGGAGACTGCACAAAGCCGACATTTTCCTGGTCGAAATACGGCACCATCGCTTTCAACCAATCCGGGCTCAAGATGTAATCGCTATCGATCACTGCGATGATTTCTGCGTCTTCGGCGGTATTGGTCAACGCATAATTGATCGCACCGGCTTTGTAACCTGGCCAATTATCCAAATGGAAGAAGCGGAATTTCGGGCCAAGGCGGTCGCAATCATCACGCACTGGTTGCCAAACTGTCGGATCCTTGGTGTTGTTATCCATCACCAATACTTCATAGTTCGGATAGTCGACCTTAGCCAACGCATTCAGGGTTTTCCGCACCATTTCCGGTGGCTCGTTATGAATCGGCAAATGGATGGACACTTTCGGATAACGAAAATCCGCCGAAGGCGTTAACGGCGTAAACGTCCGCCGGCCTTTGCGGTGCCAAATGACTTCGGCTATCTCCAGACTCTCGGTCAATAACACCAAGATTGCCATAGCCTGCATCATTAGCAAAATGGCCCAGAACACCACCGAAAAGCTGGTCTGATATTGCGCGGCCGCGATTGACGCCGACCAGAACAAGACCGATGCCGCCAAGTTGGCAACGATACCGAAGAAAAATTTGCCCGGCAGCTTCAGACTCTTACGAGTGAACAAGAAGGCCGCCATCAAGATAATACTGAGTACCGCAGCCCCACTGGCCCAGTTGCGCCAGGTCGGGTTTGCTAAGACATCGCCTTCCATCGGGAATTTCGGCTGCCGGTCGGCATTGAATAAGCCCCAATAAGCACCGGCGGTACCTTCCAGCTTGATCTTCCAAGGCTGGTCAAACGCTTCGACCACGTAATAAATCACGTTTTCCGCCGTCGCCCGGTTCAGGAATTCGCGCAAAAACTTAGCTTGATTCGCCAACGATGCGCTGGCGGCTTTTTGCGGCGGACCGTCGGACGGCCAACCCACCTCGGTGATCACGATGGTTTTGTTGGGGTACAACTGCTGCAATTCGTAATAACGCTTGAACACATATTCGACCGCATTATCGCCTTCCGCACCTTTGGGTAAATCTACCGGCACACCTTCCCAATAGGGCAGAATGTGCACAGCGATGTAATCGACTTCCGCCGCCAAGGCCGGATTGGATACCCAGATATCCCAGGTTTCAGCTGTGCTAACCGGCTTCCAGGTGCGTTTTTTTACTTCGCGAATATACTCGATCAGTTCGTTGGCTTTGCCAGCTACCTCAGCCTTAACATCCGCCTCAATTTTCAGTTGCAAATCTTGTTCGCTCATTGAGCCAGAAAATTCTTGACGAACTTTCTGCGCGATGGGGCCACTAACCTTGTTTCTGTAACGCAACAAGGATTCGTTACCAACCAGCGTGCGGACAATAGTTTTTGGATATTGATTGGTTAGATTGATCAGACTTTCGACTTCGCGCTGATTTTTATCCAGCCGCTTCTGCGTGTTCTCTAATTTTTTTTGCGGATCGTCCTCAGAGCTGTCGTCATCAACCAAATCCACCCAACACCCCATCGCCAGGTTGATTGCATTCTTGGCCGTCAACTCAGGCACAACCTCCATGCCCTCCAACGAGGTATAAGTTCTTATCGAATGGGCTTTACCGGACAACAACTCCAGATCGGATTGAATTTGCTCCCTGGTGGGAAATACGCCGTCCGCAGGATTGAAATCGCGGCTCTTGGGGTTAAAGGTCACCCCCATCATGGTATCGCTCCAGGATGGCAGTTTTAACGGGTTATTGACGTAAGACCAGATACCCAGGTTGATGACAACCAGTAGCACCAAGGTGAAAAATGTGGCAATTTTGGCTTTCATTTCGACAGAAAGACTCCGCGTTAGAGGGTTATTAGAATCAGTATTTTTATAGTTTTTTACGGCATCACGCAGCCATTCCGTCGGCAAATTAAAATGGGTTTGCTACGGTATCTGATTTCGACAGAGCGCCTGGCGCGTGTCTAAGCGGGCCACGCATTCCTGTCAGGTAACAGATTTACCAACAAAACACAGCGGCATTTAGGAACCCGCCCAAGGGCAAACCCCGGCGACGCTCATACCGGGCAAGGAGCCGGTATTGAATGCCGCCACGCTTAGCTCAACCTTAAGCAGGTTGCGGGAAAACTTTTACTTCAATGAAAGGGTTTCTACGCGGCCTTTCATTTCAATATTAAGTTTGTCTTCTTTAGCCAGCCAACCGATCGCTCGCTGTACGTCGTTCTTACCCAAGCCGGTTTCGGTTGTGACTTTATTAACGCTAGCTTCGCCATGCGTATGCAAATATTGCCAGACTGCTCCAGCTGCTTCGCCAATTGTATCCACCATTTCAACTCCTCATCATTTAAACAACAAAAAAAATCGGGGGGTTTTAGTCGTGCTATCCAGCCTCACGCGGCATAAGCCGCAGCAAAAGCCAGTCAGCACAACTAACGCTCATCAGGCAGCACAATATTAAGTTCCAGGGTTTCCTGGTTTCCATCCTGTTCAAAATTAACGGTAATGGCATCCTGCCCGACATTGACATATTTACGGATCACCGCCAACAATTCTTGTTGCAACTCGGGCAAATAGGACGGCTGATTTCTGGATGCACGCTCATGGGCGACCAGAATTTGCAATCTTTCCTTAGCCAGCGATGCCGTATTGGTTTTCGAGGATCTGAAATAATCTAAGAGACTCATCACTTGCTCCCGAATAGCTTACTGAATAAGCCCTTTTTCTCTTCCTCAATAAAACGATGTGGTTTGGTTTCGCCCAAGTAACGCGCCACGATGTCCGCATAAGCCTGACCTGCATCGCTCTGCTCGTCGAGGATGACCGGCGTACCGGAGTTTGACGCATTCAACACAGACTTGGACTCAGGGATAACGCCCAACAAATGTAACGACAAAATTTCCTGTACATCGTCAACGCTGAGCATCTCACCCAATTTCACCCGATCCGGCGAATAGCGCGACAACAACAAATATTCCTTGATCGGCTCTTCGCCATTCTCGGCGCGGCGCGATTTACTGGACAAAATACCCAGCATCCGATCCGAATCTCTGACGGACGAGACTTCCGGGTTAGTGACCACAAACGCGTCATCAGCGAAGTACATGGCAAGTGTAGCACCGCGCTCTATTCCTGCCGGCGAGTCACAAACGATGTATTTAAAGTCTTTGGACAACTCTTCCAGAATTTTGCCGACGCCTTCCGTCGTTAATGCATCTTTATCACGGGTTTGCGATGCCGGCAATATAAATAACTGGTCGCAACGCTTGTCTCTGATCAAGGCCTGATTTAAGGTGGCCTCGTTGTTGATCACATTAACCAAATCATAAACCACGCGACGCTCACAGCCCATGATTAAGTCGAGGTTACGCAGCCCCACATCGAAATCGATCACAGCGGTTTTATGTCCACGCTTCGCTAAGCCCATCGCGATAGCGGCGCTGGTTGTGGTTTTGCCCACACCACCTTTTCCCGATGTTACTACGATAATTCTGGCCAATGTTGTTCCTCCAAGAAAAGCTTAAATATCTTTGATAATCAGAGTCTGGTTATCCAGACTGATCTGTACGGGCTTGTGCGCGGGATACTTGCTCAAATCGTCGCTGAGCTGGTAAATGCCCGCTATCGAAATCAGTTCAGCTTGCAAATCCGAACAAAAAATACGGCTATTGACGTTACCCAGCACACCGGCTAACGCTCGTCCACGTAAGGAGCCGTATATATGAATATTACCTTCCGCCATGATTTCCGCGCCGGCACTAACGGTTGCGGTGACGATCAAGTCGCCTTTGGCATAAACCCGCTGACCCGAGCGTATCGGCTGGGTGACTAACTTATTTTCTATTGATTGACTAGCTTGCTTTTGCTCTTCCGGCGCGGGTGTCGGCAACGTTTTTGCCGGCGCTTTGTTGACCAGGGGCGCATTGCTGCCGTGCAGGGAATGCTGAGGCAAATTCATAGCCAAGGCATCGCCGTTCTGTTGTTCATTGCCGCCGCGCAGCCCTATCGGCATGAAGCCGTGCTGACGGACGATAGCGACTATTTCGGTGAAATCAATTGGCAGGTTTTGCGCGTTAAGTTTTTGCAGATCGATCAGCAATGGCGAGTTTTTAAAAAACTCGGGGGCTTGAACCACCTTTTCCTTGAGCTGTTGATCGATCAGAGAGATGTCGTTACTGGCTAACAGCAACACCGGCACCGTCAGAGACGTGCTTTTAAACTCCAAAGCTGTTTTTTGCGAAGTAGGTGCGCCGGTTGACATCGAGTTTGGAAAATCCGCTACTGAATGTCCGAAATACTATCATTTTCCGTGACAAAAAGCACAGTTCCTTACAGTAAAAACAAGGTTGCCAAGCCCAAAAATGCCATGAATCCAACCACATCGGTAACGGTGGTCAATAACACACCGCCAGCCAGAGCTGGATCCACACCGATCTTGTCCAACAACACCGGAATCGCCACGCCGGATAAAGCCGCGCATACCAAATTGATCAACATCGCCACGCCAAGTAGCATACCGATATGCGGATTATGGAACCACATCCCGGCCACTACCGCCACCACAACAGCCCAGACCAAACCATTTAACAGGCCCACGGAGACCTCTTTAAACAAAAGACTCAAAGCATTGCTGGTGGTGACCTGCCGCAAGGCTAAACCCCTGACCACCAGCGTCAACGTCTGACTGCCGGCGATACCGCCCATACTGGCGACAATCGGCATCAATACCGCCAACGCGACGATCTGCTGAATGGTGGCCTCAAACAAATCGATGACCGAAGCGGCCAGGAACGCGGTAAGCAAATTCACGCCCAACCAGAGCGCACGGCGCTTGGCGCTACTAAATACCGGCGCAAACATATCCTGCTCTTCGCTCAAGCCGGCCATGCTCATCAACGAGTGATTGGCTTCCTCACGAATCAAACCCACGACGTCGTCGATAGTGATGCGCCCCAATACCTTGCCGTCATCCGCCAAAACCGGCGCGGACAACAATTTCCGCCGCTCGAACAATCCAGCGACGTCGCGACTAGGCATACCGTAGGGAATACCTGAGCTACGGGTATCCATAATCGACTCAACTTTGGTATGCGGGTCGTGCGTCAACAATTGATTAATCGGCAACAAGCCCTGAAACTGCTCTTTGCGATCCACCACGATTAGGCTGTCTGTAGCGGCTGGCATATTCCCGCGCAAGCGTAAATAACGCGTCACCACATCCAGCGTCACATCGGCGCGAATGGTTAAGACGTCGTCAGACATCAAGCCGCCGGCGGTATGCTCGTCGTAGCTAAGCGCCTTTTCGATGCGATTGCGGTTATGTACGCCGATCGATTCCATTACTTGCGACAGCAAGGGCTCGGGCAATACATGCAGCAGATCGACCATGCCGTCAGCACCCATGGATTCGGTAGCGGC
This sequence comes from Methylomonas sp. 2F7, assembly GCF_057126975.1. Lineage (NCBI taxonomy): Bacteria > Pseudomonadati > Pseudomonadota > Gammaproteobacteria > Methylococcales > Methylococcaceae > Methylomonas > Methylomonas sp. 2F7. The sequence goes on along the minus strand of NZ_CP195203.1, from coordinate 192,019 downwards.
TATCAAATCCTTTCTATCGGTGATCTTCAGCAAGCTACTGCCCACTTCGACATTTATTTCAACCAGAATTTCGCCGATCACACTGGGCGGCATCACCGCCCACAGCTTGGCGCGCAGTTCCGGCTCCAACGACTCGAGAATATGCGCCGCTTCCGCCGGGTATAAGGAACGCACTAAGTTCCTAATCTCGATCAGAGAGTCTTTTGCCAGCACTTCGATGGCGCGATCTAAAAGATGCTCGGTATTTTCAAGCTTTGCTGCAGATGTCATGGGTAAAAACCAAGAAATTGGGCTGGATAGTTGCGTTAACGCAATTCCCGATGCCTGACGATAACGTTAGGAGTAATAGTTTGAAAGTGCTTACTCAATGCCTCAACCAAGTAAACCGAACGATGCTGACCACCGGTACAACCGATCGCTATGGTTAAATAACTGCGATTATCCGACTCGAAGCGCGGCGCCCATCGACCGATGAAATAACCTATGTCATGCAGAAACTCTTTCACGATCACTTCGTTCTGTAAAAAATCGATGACCTCGGTGTGTTTGCCGGTCAATCCTCGCAACTCCGGCGCCCAATAGGGATTGGGCAAACTGCGGGCATCGAACACAAAGTCGGCATCCAACGGGATACCATATTTAAAACCGAAGGACTGAAACAAAATCGACAAAGAACTTTTGCCTTTTTCACCCAAACGGTTTTTCAGTAAATCCCGTAACTGATGATAATGGGTGTAACTGGTATCGATGACTATGTCGGCACGCGTCGCCACCGGCCGCAGCATTTCCCGTTCGATTTCCAGAGCCTCACGCAGCGGCCGGCTTTCGGTCGTCAACGGATGGCGGCGGCGCGTTTCGCTGTAACGCTTCAGAATAATATTCTCGTCCGCTTCCATATAAACCAATTCGCAATCGATGCCTTTGTTGCGAATAAAACTCAAACTATCCGGAAAATCCGCCAACTTCTGGTTACGGTTTCTGGCATCGATACCGATAGCGGTTTTACTGTAGGTCGCCGGATCTTTCAGCATCACATGATCGACAAAATCGTCGAGCAAGGTCACGGGAAGATTGTCGATACAGTAATAGCCGCAATCTTCCAACGTATCTAGGGCAATACTCTTACCCGATCCCGATAAGCCGCTAACAATGACTAGTTTCATATCCAAACCGATACAGAGCAAATTACCTTATCCACTCTGTACCGCTCGACCTCAACTTAACGATGGTTCTGATTTTTTTCTTTATGTTTGACGATTTGTCTATCGAGTTTGTCGACCATATTGTCGATAGCCGCGTACATATCTTCTTGTACATCTTCGGCATACAGTTTGGCACCGCTGATTTGCACGGCTGCTTCGGCTTTTTGCTCAAGCTTCTCAACGGTCAAAATGACGTGAACATCAACGACATTGTCGAAATGACGTTTGATTTTGCTAATTTTTTCATCCACGTAGGCTTTTAATGCTTCGGTGACTTCTACGTGATGACCTGTGATACTGACTTGCATGGAATACTCCTGTTTTTAAAAATTATTCTTCCAGATTGATCAAATGTGCCTTTTCCGCTGGCTGGTTGAAGGAATGGACATCGCTTCCCGATATTTGGCAATGGTGCGGCGCGCGACATTAATGCCCTTCTCATTCAATAAGTCCGATATTTTACTATCGCTCAATGGCTTGGCCGGGTTTTCACTGCCGACCAACTCTTTTATCAGCGCCCGAATCGCGGTCGCCGAACACTCTCCCCCGCCATCGGTACTGACATGGCTGGAGAAAAAATATTTAAACTCGATCACACCGTGCGGGGTGTGCATGTATTTTTGCGTGGTGACCCGAGAGATCGTCGATTCGTGCAATTCCAATTCCTCGGCAATATCGCGCAAGACCATCGGCTTCATCGCAATCGCGCCGTGCTCGAAAAAATCGCCTTGTTTTTCGACAATGCTTCTCGCCACACGCAACAAGGTGTCGTTACGACTATGCAGGCTTTTAATAAACCAACGCGCTTCCTGCAGATGGTTTTTCATGCTGACATTGTCATGGCTATTGTCGGCACGTTTGATCATCCCGGAATAAAAAGGATTGACGCGCAATTTGGGCGCTATCTCCGGGTTTAGATTAACCTGCCACTGCCCATTCACTTTGGCAACAAACACATCCGGCACCACATATTCGACGTCCGAATCCTGCAAGCGTGCGCCAGGTTTGGGGTCCAGGGTTCGAATCAGCGCCAGCACGCCTTTCATCACGTCCTCAGTCAAGCCAACCCGTTTCATCAACCGGGCTTGGTCGCAACTGGCCAACAAATCCAAATGCCTATGCACGAACTCCAAAGCTTCCGACCGATAAGGCGTCGTAACCGGCAATTGCTGTAGCTGTAAGCCCAGACAATCGGCCAAATCCAGCGCAGCCACACCGACGGGGTCAAAGTTTTGCACCATATGCAGCACAGCCAAAACCTCATCCATTTCCAAGCCTTCCAGTTGATCCTGCAAGCCCTGAAAAATATCAGTCAATTCGCTAGTCACATAACCATCGTCATTGACGGCGTCGATGATAGCCGTGGCAATTGCATAATCGCGGTCCGAGATCGGAATCAGTTCCAACTGCCAGACCAGATGATCGCGTAAAGACTCTGACTTACCGCGAAAGGCCTCAAACTCCGGACTATCGCCCTCATCGCCGCCGCTGGGCAACGAACTTTCGTAAACGTCGTCCCAACTGACATCGACCGGTAACTCATCCGGCATATCCGTTTGCGAGCCCTCGCTGGTCTGCTGATCGGTGTTTTCCAGCTTTTTGTCCCTGAACTCGAGATTCGGCAGCTCCTCTTCATCGATCTCCAACATCATGTTGGATTCCAGGGCTTGCTGGATTTCCTGTTGTAAATCCAAAGTCGACATTTGCAACAGCTTGATGGCCTGCTGCAATTGCGGCGTCATGGTCAGACTCTGACCGATACGGAGTTGTAGAGATTGCTTCATGACTATTCGAATTTCATAAACTAAATTTCTCGCCCAGATACACTCTACGCACCTCTTCGTTATCCACCAACTGGCGCGACTGGCCTTCGGCGATAACCTTCCCATTGTTCAAAATATAAGCGCGATCACAAATCTCCAATGTCTCCCTCACTTTGTGCTCGGTAATCAAAATACCGATACCACGGTGCTTCAAGTGAGCAATGATTTTTTGCAGCTCCAGCACTGAAATCGGATCGACCCCGGCAAACGGCTCGTCCAGCAGGATAAACTGCGGCTCGCTCGCTAGCGCCCTGGCAATTTCCACCCGGCGCCGTTCGCCGCCTGACAAACCCAGCGCCACCTGATTCCGCAAGTGGTTGATATTAAACTCTGTCAGTAACTCGTCAATCAACAACTCGATTTGCCCATCGGTCAAATCGGCCCGAATCTGCAATACCGCGCGTAAATTGTCGGCCACACTCAACTTACGGAACACCGAAGCCTCTTGCGCCAGATAACCTATTCCCAAGCGCGCCCGCCGGTGCATCGGATGATGCGTGATGCGCTGCTCGTCGAGAAAAATCTCGCCGCTATCGGCTTTGACCAAACCCACCATCATGTAAAAGCTGGTGGTTTTGCCGGCTCCGTTCGGGCCCAGCAAACCTACTACTTCCCCGGTGTCCACCCGCAGGCTGACCCCATCGACCACATTTCGGTTGTTGTAGCGTTTAAACAGCTGTTCCGCAACCAATCGCGCCATTATTGCGCCTGCTTGGGCTTAGGTTTAATAACCGAGTGCACGCGCTTGCCGTCGGATTGCGCCTCACCAGCCTTCAGCAAGGAGTTTTTGGTATCGTACTCGATATACTCACTGGATTGTTTGGCGTCACCCTGCCAGACCGAGGCATTTTTCATAAATTTCAGCAAATTCTGGTCGGGATAAAATTCGTTGATCAAACCTTCCCCGTGCATTTCTTCCTTGCCAACCGCCGGCAACTGCTTGAATCGCGACGGTTTACCGGTGGCAATCAATTTGATAATCGCGCCATCCTTCAGATAAACCACCAACTTGTCGCCATCGATTCTAATCGTCCCTTGAGTAGCAACCACATTGCCGGTATAGGTGCTGATCTGCGCCTTTTCGTCGTAAACCGCATTATCCGAGTCGATGTAGATGGGTTGCTCGGAATCCGACTCCAGACCAAACGCCACCCGTGCCGAGAATAACAGGCCTACACCGACCATTTTACTTAATTTCATAGCGACCTTTCACTTTGGACAACAATTTCAGGTGAATCGGACTAACAAAAGTCGCTTCCATTCCTACTCCCGCCGTTTTGTTGGGCGGGCTGATGATCTCCGCCCACGCCTGTGTCTCCGCATAATGGCTGGCGAGTTTCACCCGCAAATCCGATGTATTGATGGTCAGCGCCGAATTGGTTTTCGAGGCTTCCCGGTTGATATAAGCACTACCGTTGAGTTGTAAATTATCGCCGTCCGCCGCCATCACGCCGCTGTCGGCCCTGATCAGCCAAGGCATCTGGTTGGGGTTATACAAAGTCATCACCGGCTTTTCCAGATGCGTACTGCCGTCGGCTTTAAAGTGCTGCATTTTTTCCGCGGCCAATTCGCTTTTCGGCACGCCGTCAATATTCATCTCTTTCTTGAAATAACCCAAACTAAAAAAATCCGGGCTATTCTCGGCAATTTTCATTTCGGCGTCACGTTCCTCATTCAACTGCACCAGCCACCATGACAACAATGCGGCCAAGCCGACATAAATAAAAATCTGGAGATTTTTCAGTACGGTCATAAATAGGTTTGCAGCACGCCGTCAAAGCTACCTTGGACTTGCATGATTAAATCGCATACTTCCCGAACCGCGCCTAAACCGCCGGCAGTATGGGTTTGCCAATGAGCATAATTTTTTAGCACGAAATTAGCATCTTGCACCGCGACCGCGAAACCCACTTGCCGCATAACCGGCAAATCCAGAATGTCGTCGCCGATATACGCCACTTGTTCCGGCGTTAGGACCAGACGCTGCAAAATTTCCGCGAATGCCGCGCGCTTGTTCTCGTGACCTTGGTAGACGAGCTCGACCCCAAGACTCTGCATACGCAGCGCGACCGAATTGGATTTGCGGCCGGAAATCACCGCCACTTCCACACCGGTCTGCCGCAACAATTTAATACCATGCCCGTCACGCGCGTGAAAACATTTGTATTCTTTGCCGTTATCGTCGAAAAACAAACGACCGTCGGTCAGCACCCCATCCACATCCAAAATCAACAGCTTTAGCTGCTTAACAATACTCAGTAATTGGGAATTTAAATCGAACATCACTCGTCACTCTTCAGACTATGCCGGCCCGCAGCAAATCGTGCATATTCAACGCGCCCAACAATTTTTGTTGGCTGTCGACGACCAGCAGGGCATTGATTTTTTTACTTTCCATGATTTGCATGGCTTCCGCCGCCAACATATCCACATCGATCACTTTACAAGGACCGGTCATCACTTCGGCGATGCGTGTCGCATGCACATCCAGATTTTTTTCCAGCATGCGCCGCAAGTCACCGTCGGTAAATATCCCGGCGACCCGGCCTTCGCCATCGACCACTGCGGTCATGCCCAGCTTCTTGCCGGTCATTTCCAGCAAGGCATCGCTCACTAAAACGCTATCAGTGACCACCGGCACTTCAGTACCGCGGTGCATGATGTCGTTAACCTGCAACAACAAGCGCTTACCCAAGCTACCGCCTGGATGCGATAAAGCAAAATCGTCACGGGTAAAGCCCTTGGTTTCCAATAACGACACGGCCAACGCATCGCCCATCACCAATGCCGCGGTGGTGCTGGCAGTGGGCGCCAAACCCAACGGACAAGCCTCTTGTTCGACAGCAACATTGATGTGTACGCTGGCAAACCGGGCCAAAGCCGATTCCGGATTGCCGGTCAACGCGATCAGCGGCACGCCTAGTCGCTTAATAATAGGCAATATCGTCAGGATTTCTTCGGTTTCGCCGGAATTGGACAAAGCCAGCACCACGTCCTGCCGGGTAATCATGCCCAGATCGCCGTGACTGGCTTCTCCCGGATGCACAAAAAAAGCCGGGGTGCCGGTACTAGCCAGCGTGGCGGCAATTTTACCGGCAATATGCCCGGATTTACCCATGCCGGTGACCACCACCCGGCCTTTACAGGCCAGCAGCAAACGGCAGGCGCTAACAAATTGTTCATCGATGCGTGCAGCCAAGCCGGCAACCGCCTGCATTTCGGTCTGAATCACCGCCAACGCCAACGCCTGTATGTCTTGATCACAACCCACGCAAATTAACTCCACGCACCGAAACAAAAAGGAACCATTATTGCATGTTATTAACCGACTTTTCACCCCAAGTCATTGACTTATTCTCGGCCAGTCATAGAAAATAGCCTGCTCCCAATCCCAAAACTCTTTTGATTCCGGTAGATGGCCAATAGCGCAAGTCCTGAAGACAATATCGTTTCGATTAGTAACTTGAGCTTTTCCAGAGGCCCCAGAAAAATTTTCGACGCCGTCAGCCTGGAAATTCAGCGCGGCAAAGTCACGGCCATCATGGGCCCCAGCGGCACCGGCAAGACCACGCTATTGAAATTGATCGGTGGTCAGTTGACCCCGGATCGCGGCCAAATTCATGTGGACGGGCAAAATGTTCACCGCCTGAAAACTCGCGAACTCTACGAATTGCGCAAACGCATGGGCATGCTATTCCAAAGCGGCGCCCTGCTCACGGACATGAGCGTCTACGATAATGTGGCGTTTCCCATGCGCGAACACACCCATTTGCCGGAATCGATGATCCGCACTTTAGTATTGATGAAGCTGCACGCGGTGGGCCTACGCGGCGCGCGCCATTTAATGCCCAACGAATTATCCGGCGGCATGGCCCGACGGGTGGCTTTGGCACGTGCGATTGCTCTCGATCCGCTGATGATCATGTACGACGAACCGTTTACCGGCCAGGATCCGATTTCCAAGGGCGCACTGGTGCACTTGATCAAGTCGCTGAACACCACGCTGGGCCTGACCAGTATCATCGTCTCGCACGATGTACAAGAAACCGCTGCCATCGCCGATTACATTTATGTCTTGTCCGGCGGCAAAATCATCGGCCAGGGTACCCCACAAGAGTTACAGCAGTCCGATTCGGAGTGGGTACAACAGTTTATGCACGGCGATGCCGACGGCCCTGTACACTTTCACTATTCGGCGCCTGATTATCTCGACGACCTGCTGGCCAGCAAATAACCACCCTGTATTCAACAATGCTTCAATTTCTGCAAAATCTAGGAAAAACCACTCGCAGCAGCTTTGCCAAGCTCGGCCGTGCCTCGTTTTTTCTGAGCCACACCTTAGCCGGCATCAGTGATGTGGTGCCGCGCCCCAACTTGCTGATCAAGCAGGTGTATTCGGTCGGCGTTTTGTCATTTCTGATTATCACCATCTCCGGCCTGTTCGTCGGCATGGTTTTAGGTTTGCAAGGCTTTAACATTCTGTCGGACTTCGGCGCCGAGGAATCGCTGGGGGTCATGGTCGCGGCGTCATTGGTACGCGAACTGGGACCTGTGGTATCGGCTCTTTTGTTTGCCGGCCGGGCCGGCTCGGCGTTGACCGCGGAGATCGGCTTGATGAAGGCTACCGAACAATTATCCGGCATGGAAATGATGGCGGTCGATCCGATCAAGCGCATTATTTCACCGCGCTTTTTAGCCGGCTTTCTGTCCATGCCTTTATTGGCCGCCTTGTTTAGCGCCATCGGTATCATGGGCGGCCATCTGGTCGGCGTGGGCATGCTCGGCGTCGACGACGGCGCATTTTGGGCGCAGATGCAGGCCAGTATCGATTTTCAAGAAGACATCATTAACGGCATTCTGAAAAGCGTGGTGTTCGGTTTCGTGGTGTCCTGGATTGCCTTATTCGAAGGCTACGATGCTATTCCTACTTCAGAAGGCGTCAGCCGCGCCACCACGCGCACTGTGGTCAATTCAGCCTTCTCGGTTCTGGCACTCGATTTCATTTTAACCGCACTCATGTTTGGAGACATTTAACATGCAGCATTCCAAGACCCAGGATACTCTGGTCGGTTTTTTTGTCGCCAGCGGCGTTGCCGCCTTGTTTTACATGGCGCTGCAAGTCAGCAATCTCGGCAGCTACACGGGCGACGACACCTACACCGTGATCGCCCACTTTCAAAATAGCGGCGGCCTGAAAGTCAAATCCCCGGTGTCCGTGGCCGGCGTGCGCATCGGTCGGGTTTCGGCAATCCGGCTGGATAAGGACAGCCACGAATCCATCGTGGAAATGCGCATCGAATCGCAATACAACAATCTGCCCAGCGATTCCGGCGTCAGCATTTATACCGCCGGCCTGCTGGGCGAGCAGTACGTCAGCCTAGACCCCGGCTCATCGGATGAGTATTTGAAGGATAAAAGCACCATAGACATCACCAGCTCCGCCATCGTGCTGGAAGAAATGATCGGCAAATTCATGCTGAACAAAGCGGAAGGCAAATAATGTCCAAGCTGACATTAACCGAACAGTCTCCGGGCCACTTTACCGTGGAAGGCAGCCTGACTTTTGCCAGCATCGACAAACAAACCTTGCAATCCTTTAAGTTTTTGAAAGGCATGGATAGCATGTGCATCGATCTAGCCAAGGTACAAACCACCGATAGCGCCGGTCTGGCCTTGATGATCGAATGGATCAGGCTCAGCCGAATGGGCCGGGTCAAGCTGTCTTTCAAGAACATCCCTGCTCAGCTGCAGGCATTAGCCAAACTCAGCGGCCTAGACGAAACCGAATATTTTGCAATCCACACGCATTAAGCTGCGTTCCAATTTACAAACCAATAAAAATCCATGGATAAATTACTGATTACCGGCGGTCAACCGCTGCACGGCGAACTGAGAATCTCCGGCGCCAAAAACGCCGCTCTGCCTATTCTCGCCGCCACCCTGTTGTCCGACGTCCCAGTCAGCGTCGGCAACATCCCGCATTTGCACGACATTACTACTACGATGGAATTGTTGGGACAAATGGGCGTGCGCCTGACCGTCGATGAAAAAATGAACATCGAAGTCGATACCAGCACCATCGATAAGTACGAAGCGCCTTACGAATTGGTGAAAACCATGCGCGCCTCGATTCTGGTATTAGGACCGTTACTGGCCCGTTTCGGCGAAGCCTATGTCTCGCTGCCCGGCGGTTGCGCGATCGGTACCCGGCCGGTGGATATTCACATCGACTCCCTGCTTAAAATGGGTGCCGACATTACCGTCGAAGCTGGCTATATCCACGCCAAGGTTAAGCGCTTGAAAGGCTGTCATCTGGTGCTGGATAAAGTCACCGTGACCGGCACCGAAAACATCCTGATGGCCGCAACGTTAGCCGAAGGCATCACCATTATCGAAAACGCCGCGAAAGAACCGGAAGTCACCGATCTGGCGCATTTTTTAAACAAAATGGGCGCCAAAATCACCGGCGTCGGCACCGACATTCTGACCGTGGAAGGCGTGGAAAGATTAGGTGTGGAAGGCTTGCATTACGACATCCTGCCAGACCGCATCGAAACCGGCACCTATCTGGTAGCCGGCGCGATTAGCCGCGGCCATGTCAAACTGAAAAACACCGACCCATCAACGCTGGACGCAGTTCTGGTGAAACTGAAAGAAGCCGGCGCCGACATCACCTGCGGTGAAAACTGGATCGAACTGAATATGCACGGCAAACGCCCGAAAGCGGTCACCGTCCGCACTGCGCCTTATCCGGCTTTCCCGACCGATATGCAGGCGCAATTTACCGCGCTGAACTCCGTCGCCGAAGGCGTGGGCTTGATCACCGAAACCGTGTTCGAAAACCGCTTCATGCACGTGCAAGAACTGCAACGGATGGGCGCACAAATCAAGCTGGAATCGAATACCGCGATCTGCACCGGCAGCAGTCAACTAAAAGCTGCGCCAGTCATGGCCACCGACTTGCGGGCGTCCGCCAGCTTGGTCTTGGCCGGCTTGGTGGCGGAAGGCGAAACCCTGGTGGACCGGATTTATCATATCGACCGTGGCTACGATCATATCGAAGAAAAACTGTCGCAACTGGGCGCCACCATTCGCCGCGTTCCTAACTAACCTCATCGCAAAACCATGTTGACCATTGCCGTATCCAAAGGCCGTATTTACGAAGAAGCCCTGCCCTTCCTGGAACAGGCCGGCATCACGCCGATCGACGATCCGGACAAAAGCCGCAAACTGATTCTGCAAACCACCCGTCCCGACGTGCAGTTGGTAATCATCCGCGCCACCGACGTTCCCACCTTTGTAGAATACGGCGCGGCGGATATGGGTATCGCCGGCAAAGACGTATTGATGGAGCATGGTGCGGAAAGTCTTTACGAGCCGTTGGATTTAGGAATCGCCGGTTGCCGCTTGATGACTGCCGGCCCGGTCAATGCCCCGGAAGTGAAAGGCCGTTTGCGGGTCGCCACCAAATACGTAAAAACCGCGCAGAGTTATTACGCCAACTTAGGCATTCAAGCCGAAATCATCAAGCTTTACGGCTCGATGGAATTGGCGCCGCTAGTTGGGTTGGCCGATTGCATCGTCGATTTAGTCGATACCGGCAACACCCTGAAAGCCAACGGCCTGGAGCCACGGGAACTAATCGCCAACATCACCTCTCGACTGGTGGTGAATAAAGCGGCGATGAAAATGAAACATCAAGCCATTCAAGCACTCATCGATCAGTTCGAAACCACGTTGGCCCAGAGGGCGTAATCATGACTGCTATAAAAATGCTCCGCCTAGATAGCGCGGCAATCGACTTTGAAAAACAACTGCAAGCCCGCCTAGCGTGGGATGCCAGCGACGATCTGGAAATACACAAACGGGTGTTGGACATCATCGCCGACGTGAAAAAACGTGGCGACAAAGCCTTGCTGGAATATACCAACCGCTTCGACGGCACCGCCTTTAAAGCCGCTGCCGAACTGGAATTGGACCGAACTGCGTTGCAACAGGCCTGGGATACTTTGCCCAGCACCCAGGCCATTGCTTTGCAAACCGCCGCCGACCGAGTCCGTGCTTATGCCGAGCATCAAAAACTGCAATCCTGGCAATTCACCGAGATAGACGGCACTGTGTTGGGGCAAAAAGTCACGCCACTGGATAAAGCCGGCCTGTATGTGCCGGGCGGCAAAGCCGCTTACCCATCCTCGGTCTTGATGAATGCGATTCCGGCCAAAGTCGCTGGCGTCGGCGAACTGATTATGGTGGTCCCGACCCCGCGCGGCGAGACGAATGCGCTGGTATTGGCGGCGGCGCATGTCGCCGGCGTGGATAGAGTATTCACCATCGGCGGCGCCCAAGCCGTCGCGGCCTTAGCGTATGGCACCGAATCGATTCCGGCGGTGGATAAAATCGTCGGCCCCGGCAACATTTACGTCGCCACCGCCAAAAAGCTGGTGTTCGGTCAAGTCGGCATCGACATGATCGCCGGCCCGTCCGAGATATTGATCATCTGCGACGGCCAAACCAACCCGGACTGGATTGCGATGGATATGTTTTCGCAAGCCGAACACGACGAAAACGCCCAAGCCATTTTGATCAGCGACGACGCCGGTTTTCTGCAACAAGTCGAAGCCAGCATCAACAAGCTACTACCGGAAATGGAACGCGCCGACATCATCCGCGCCTCGCTAAGTGGACGCGGCGCGTTTATCAAGGTCGCTAACTTGTCCGAAGCCGCGCAAGTCGCCAATCGCATCGCTCCGGAACATCTCGAGTTGTCCGTAGCGGAACCGGAAGCCTTGTGCGAGCAAATCCATAACGCCGGCGCGATCTTCATGGGCCGCTTCACCGCCGAAGCGCTGGGTGATTACTGCGCCGGGCCTAACCACGTCCTGCCCACCTCCAGCACAGCCCGTTACTCGTCACCTTTAGGGGTTTACGACTTCCAAAAACGCAGCAGTTTGATCAATTGCTCGGCGGTTGGCGCGCAGAATTTGGGCAAGATTGCTTCGGTGTTGGCGCGGGGGGAGAGTTTGACCGCGCATGCGCGGTCGGCGGAGTTTAGGATTTAATCAACAAACTCGCGGAGGCCGGATAAGTGAAAGTATTTCCGGCCTGCAAATTATGCGGGCGAATGATCCTTCAGCCATTCTTTCAAGGCATCGTTCATCCTAGTCTGCCAGCCTTTGCCGCTAGCACGAAAAGCCTCCAGCACCTCTACATCCAGCCTAATCCCGGTAAATACTTTCGGTGAATCCTTACGTGGCCGGCCACCTTTAGGACTAAGCATTTCAACCGCCTGCTCCGTCCCAAATAACTCGGCAAACACCTCGACGGCGGGGCGCATTTGTTTAAAATCGGTTTCGGTCAATTCGCGGACTTCGCCGTCAGCATCAGTCAACGGTAATGGTTTTGCCATATTTACGGGTCTCTCTTAAATTTTGATCTCGTTCCTACGCGCCCAGTTGTAACGCAGAATGACCGCGCCGGCGTTATTGTGTCGCTCTCGCGACAGGTTTATTTAATGTCGGGTCTCGGCCCGACAGCCGAGATACTTTCTTTTGCTTGGCCAAAAGAAAGTATCCAAAGAAAAGGCCACCCGGAATTCCGCCTTAATCCTGCGCTTCTCGCTTTTGGCGAGGGTTTTCGGAAGGGCCATCCTTGGCCCTCCGAAAACGAGCGGCATCCCTGCCGCTCCCCTACGGGCTAATCTCGCCAAAAGCTGCGATGCTCGGGGCGGAATAACGGGATAAAAGCCGTTATAAAATCAAAATTTGTAAGTGAATTTTGGAGTTGTTTTAGACGGGGTTGGATGACATGAAACCCAGCAATACACAAACCAATAACATAGGCATCTATCGAAAGCGATGCGCTTAACCTTCGTTCAACATATGCCCAATCATCGAGCAATCATTAGTCTTCTCGATCCCTATTTTCTCGCAAATTTAAGGCTCGAACCAACCCCTCATGAACTCGATATTCATCAGAATCTAGAAACCCTTGGGCAGGATAGAAGCACTTAAACTTCCATTCATTCGAATCTCCTAACTTAAAACCAATAATAGAATTATCAAAAAGAAAACGCAGATGATTAATAACCTCACCAGCTGACAAAGAAACTCCTAAACTTTGCAACTCTCTTTGTAAGTCTTCTTTAGTGAAATTAGTTGAAGCGTTATTTTGGAACGCGTCGAAAAGCTGGGTAATTATTGGCTTCTGCACTTTCCATTCATCTAGTATCTCTTGCTTCAGCCACTCCGAATAGCTAGGTTCAGCCGAATATATTGATTCCGCCTCAAGAGTTTGAAAAGATATTTCTTTTTCAGCGAAAGGATCATTCGCCTTGTCCTTCATTGCTTGAATTATTTTGCTAGTAATTGAAATAAGATCTCTGGGCCGCATCATTGTTCTTTTTAACAAATAATTGAGAGGCTTTGCTCGTTGTCGCATTTCACGCTTTTCAAACAACTCTTCTATATCAGTAATAATTTCTTGGCGAGCATTTTCAGCATAATAATTAATTCTCCTAAGCATAAGATTTGATAGTGTAACCTTGTTCCACTTCAAGAGAGCCCCGCAATCCTCCCTAAGCTTATTAGCATCGTTAATACTCAAGACGTCAAAGATATCTTCCCTCAAAAACACAATTGGTCTCAACATACCTTTGTATTGGGAAGTAATAGAGTCGCAAGCTGAAACTAAGCCCGCAATGACTCGTTTAGAAGATTCATAGGAAACCTCATCCCAAGCTTCATCTACTCGATCAAAACAGATAAATACTCTTGGCCAATCCAAATTGATTTCCTCTAAAGAGCACTCAAGATTTTTAATTAAATTCTCGATATTTTCAGACAGAATCTGTTTCATTGTTCCACTTTGCTGAACCGTCTCAAATGAAACATCTCCCCCATCAATGGTAATTGAGTCCAAGTCACCATTTTCAAGGTCAAATCCACCCTTTGGCAAGGAAAGGCCTGAAAGGCTAAGTAATTTTCTTCCAACAATTTGCGATATAGATGGAATGGGCGAATCAAACAACTTTTCAAGCAATTTATTTGCTTTTTCAATTTTTCTTGGGATTTTCTTGGAATTATTTTCTAACCAAGATTTATAAGCTTTAATTGATTCTATTATGATTACAAAACGCCATGATTGTTTATAGGCCAAGGATTCTGCTTTATTTTCGTCTATCAATATTTCATGAATCTTCCAATTGTAGTCATCGAATGACAATGGAATGAGCAGATCACTAGCCTGTATAAAATTTTCTCTATTTTCTGAAAGATGTTTAAAAACAGCAGTTTTTCCTGCTCCTTTCCTTCCTAGCACTAAAAATGAGGTGGGGCTCTCAATCACACTTTTTAATACTCCATTATCAAAGAAATATTTCGAAAGCAAGTCATCCCTTTCAGCTGAGACTTTACCAACTTCTATCCAGTCTAGAATACTCACATTAATTCCCTAAATAGTTAAAAAGCGTTGACAAATAGCGTTCAAATTTATTGTCCCATGACAATGCTATTACTTAACACCCATATGGGATATTTTACTAAAGTTCTTAAGGCGACAAATTTTAGCCGGTAGACGACAATGGGTATAGCGGCATGCGTTTTACGTTAGTTACTCATTGGGTGTATTCCGCACGCTAATGCCTTACGAGTTACAGGCAGTATAAATGATAGCCAATTTCAAATTCCGCAGCATTGTTTACTCCCGTATGCCGCGCCGAGCACCGGAGCTTTTGAACGGATTAGCCCGCAGGGGTGCGGCATGGATGCCGCACGTTGACGAAGGGGCAGGAAGCCCCTTTCGGCGACCCCGTTCAAAAGCGAGGAGCGCAGGGAATAAGCGGCATCCGGGCCGCCTTTTCTTTGGGTACTTTCTTTTGGCGGAGCAAAAGAAAGTATCTCGGCCGTCGGTCCGAGAACCGACATACAAAAAACCCGTCGCGCCAGCGACACAACGACATAACGAGTCAGCGCGTTACGCTCGACGAATACGCGACCCAAACCCCGCAACCCCCACGCCAAACAACCAAAACGCCCCCGGCAACGGCACCGTTTGCAATACCACATTATCCAGCCCTGCAGTTTCAAAAATGCCGTTGGTATATTCCCCATGAATATAAAGCCCACTCAAGTTGGACAACACGTTATGAAAATCACTTTGGCTGGCGAACACCCCGTCTGTGGTGCCCAGTCGCCATTCGGAGGACGGTGCCAGACTCAGGCTGACATGAGTCCAACCACTGTTTGGGACGATGTTCGGATTGCGTTTCCATAGCAATCGTTGGCCATTGCCGACCAACATGACGTCGGTGGTCTGCCAATTGACATCGCCATCGCGATAAGTCAGATCGTAAGAAAGTCCGGTAGCTCCAACCTGCGAACCCAAAAAAGCTGCGGGCGCAGAGAAGGTAAAATCGCCCCCGTCCGGATCACTGGCGGCGAGATAATTGCCGGGATTGCCACCACCTGACACGTAACTGGGTTGGTATTGACCAATGATCGAATAATTGTTCTGGCTGAAATCGGCAAAACTGACGATTTGCCAGTTCTCGCTGTCGACATCGAACGAACTGGACACGCTGGCGAGAATCGGCTGCGAAGTCAATAATGCGATAGCAACAGGTAATAACTGTTTTTTGTTCATGGTCGGTACTCCCAAGGTAAAAGCCCGGCATTGAGATCGGGCAACGTGCTTGCTTGGCCATAAGGCTCAAGGCATTGGTGGCAATAGTCGCAATTTTTGTCGCGCCTCTTATCTCCGCCTTCGAATATTCAAAGCATCAGGCTGTTATCAGGCGCAATAAGGGTTAAGGACTTTGCGAATATTAGACGATTTGTAATTTCACGTCGGGGATTACTCCAGTATGCCGCAGTATGTACCTCTCTCAGTTTTTAAACGGACATACGAGACAAGGGCCGCCTTTTTTTCGGCTAAATACAAATTTACTTCTAGCGAATACCCGCAACCGACAGGCTGCCATACATAGCAAAAGAACATCAAAGGTTTTCGTGGAAAATGTCATTTGGCCGTCGGTTCACTAACTGCCAATAAAATAGTCGCCACGCCAGCGGTGTATACCTAAATGTCCTTAGCCGCATCCCGCACCAAGCCGCTCAAGCGCCGAATCAGCTCCCCTCTGGCACTGGTTTTGCGCCAAACCATGCCTATGGTCCGGCTCGGCGCCGGCTCCGCGAAAGGTAGATAGCGGATACCCGATTCCTCGCGAACGGCGATTCGCGGCATAAAGGTAATGCCTGTGCCGGCGTGGACCATTTGCCGCAAGGTTTCCAGACTGGTGGCGCGAAGATCCTGTTCTTCGTCGGCACCGATGGTTTGGCAGATTTGCAGGGCATGCCCACGTAAGCAATGACCTTCCTCAAGCAGCAGTAAATGCTCGCCGTTCAGATCGTCTGGCTCGACTTGCGGCTTGGCCGCCAACGGATGACCGTCCGCCACCGCCAGTAAAAACTCATCGTCGAACAAGGCCTGGCTTTCCAGAAAATCCTCGTAAATCGGCAAGGCTAGCAAGGCGCAATCCATCTGTCCGCTGCGGAGTTGCTGTAACAATTGCTCGGTTTTTTCCTCGACCAGAATCAGCCGGATGCGTGGTAAATCCTGCTTGATTAAGGGTACCAATGGCGGAAACAAATAGGTCGCCAAGGTTGGAAACGCGCCGAAACGCAGGTTACCCGCCAGCGGGTCCTGGGCTGTAGCGGCCAGTTCCTTGATATTGTCTTGCTCCTTCAAGATGCGCCTTGCCGACGCCACGATCTGCTCGCCCAGCTCGGTAGGCAGCACTTTTTTATTGGTGCGCTCGAAAATCTGGATACCCAATTCGTCTTCCAACTTTTTTATCTGGGTACTCAAGGTCGGCTGGCTGATGCAGCAACGGTCTGCCGCCTGCACAAAGCTGCGCAAGTCGGCAACGGCGATTAAATAATGTAAATCCCGCAGATTCATAGCCACCCCGTAAATAGCCAATAGCTATCATTTAAATGATAACAATCGATTATAAGTCGATCATCCCGCAGAAACGAGCCTCGGCAGCCAAAGCCGCGACTTAAAATAAAGTCTTAGAAGTCCTTGGTTACCGGCACAAGCGGCATATACTGGCTACAGAGGGTAGTCACATTTCCACAACAGCTATAACTTTCCCACAAAATCTGTGGATAACTCTGTTGGCAACCCGTTAAAAGCCGCGCTAAGTTGTTGCTGTGCTTAGAGTGGTGTTAAATTGTCTAAAATTTATACAATATTCATTTCTTTACACAAACCGGCACTTCGACCGGCCCCAGCCAAGGATCACAGATGATAGATTGGAACCACACCTATGCAGCAATTTGGCGCCAGCGTCAGGCGTTTCTGCGTCCCGTTCGGCAAATCGATCCGATCCGGCTGGATCAACTGCTGGGCATAGAGCCGCAAAAGCAGCAAATGATAGATAACACGCTGCGTTTTCTGGCGGGACTGCCGGCGAATAATGCCTTGTTATGGGGCGCGCGCGGCACTGGCAAGTCCTCGCTGGTGAAAGCCTTGTTGAACGAATATTTGCACGAAGGTTTACGAGTCATCGAAGTCGATAAGCAAGATTTGCTGTATCTGCCGGAAATCGTCGATGACATCCGAGAACACAATCAGCGCTTCATTATTTATTGCGACGACCTATCTTTTGAGAACGGCGATGCCCTATACAAGCCGCTGAAGAGCGTGTTGGAAGGCTCTATCGAACTGCCGCCTGAGAATGTGTTGTTTTATGCCACGTCCAATCGCCGCCATCTGCTACCGGAACATATGCGCGACAATCTGGATACCCTGCTGGTTGACAACGAGGTGCATTATTCCGACACGATAGAGGAAAAAATCTCCCTGTCCGACCGCTTCGGTTTACGGCTGGCCTTTTATCCGCAACATACCCAGACTTATTTGGACATTGTCGATAGCTATTTCGTCGATTATCCCGGCAACCGTGAGGCTTTGCACAAGGCCGCGTTGGACTTTGCCCACCAGAACGCCGCAAAAAACGGCCGAACCGCGAAGCAATTTTTCAATGCCTTTAGTAATGACGAACGTACCGAACAGCTGTAACTCGGCTCTAAACGGGCTACCGGTTATAAAAATTCTCCTAATTCGCCAGAATCTTCAGTTAACGCGAAGGAGGGAGCGGTGGAAGACCTCTGACTATTGCAAATCCTCGTCGTCGAGAATAATGGAACCGTCCTGCGCCCAATTGACTTGAGTGATACCTGGCTCCTCGGCTTCCAGCGCTTTGATAATCGCTTCTTTTTCATTCAGGAGTATTTGCTGCGCCCGCACCTGATCGGCCAAGGCGCGGTTTTCCAACAACATGCGCTTGTGCGCCAGACCATTCTCAACGACGTTGACGATTTCCAGATTACTCCAGGGCTTGTTGATAAAGCGAAACACTTCCGCCTCATTGATGGCGTGCTGCGCGCCTTCGAGATCGGCAAAGCCGGTCAACACAATGCGCACTGCATCCGGCTGCATGCGCTTGAATAAAATCAAAAAGTCGATACCGTTAATTCCCGGCATCCGGTAATCGGAAATCACCAAATCAAAGCTATGTTCCTCAGCTAACAACAGCGCTTCCTCGCCGCTGATTGCGGTAATAGGCTCGTATTGTTTCAGCAAACGCGTCAGCGCTTTCAGCACGTTCGGCTCGTCGTCGACGATCAGTATTTTAATGTCTGCCTGGTTCATGGTTTTGCAATATCAGTAATCTATTAATGAGATAGTCTGGCAGGTAACGCCCCTTCTGCAAGTTCGGTTTTAAAAAACCGCCAGACAGCCAGACTATTCGGCGGCCCCCAATTCCGGCGGCCGAATCGGCAGCCAGACTCGAAACCGGCTACCCTGCCCAAGCTGGCTGGTCACTTCGATTCTACCGCCATGCTTACGGACGATATTTTGCGACACCGACAACCCTAAGCCGGTGCCCTTGCCGACCGGCTTGGTGGTAAAGAACGGCTCAAACAAACGCGGCAGGTTCTCCGGGTCAATACCTTTGCCGTTATCGCTGATTTCCACCCAGACACCCCGGTCCGCGCAACCCGTACTAATCTGAATATCGCCTTTGGTCTCGATAGCGTGCGCGGCGTTAATCAGTAAATTCATAAACACCTGATTCAATTGCGAAGGCAAACAATAAATCTGCGGTATCTCGCCGTATTGCTTGTGTACGGTGCAATGGTACTTCAGTTCATTGTTGATGATATTCAACGTGGAATCCAACCCCTTGTGCAAATCGCCCAATTCCCAATCGTTTTTGTCGGCATGCGCAAAATCCTTCAAATCCTGAATAATGTCGCGCACCCGCGACAAGCCTTCCATGGATTCGGCGATCAATTCCGGAATATCATTACGTAAATAATCAAGCTGCTTGGTTTGTTTCAGCTCGCGCAAGCTTTGCAGCGTCTCCGCCGATAAGGGATTTTCGTCTAAGGCCGCGTTACTGGCATCCATCACGCAAAAAACATCGCGCAAATAGCCGCTCAGCGTATTCAAATTGGAATTGACAAAACCGATGGGATTATTGATTTCGTGAGCGATGCCGGCCGCCAATTGCCCTATCGCCGCCAATTTTTCCGATTGCAATAATTGCAAATGCACAGCCTCATTCTCCTGATGCCGGCGTTGCACTTCGGTTTCCAGATAGGCATTTTGGTCTTTCAGCCAATCGCGGGCATGCTTCAGTTCCAGCTGGGTTTTGATTCGGGCCAATAGAATCGACAAATGACACGGCTTGTAAAGGTAATCCACCGCACCGAGTGACAGCCCCCGCTCTTCCTCCAGGTCGGAAGTCAAGGCGGTCACGAATATCACCGGAATATCGCCGGTTTTGGGATCGGCTTTTAGCTGGCCGATGACTTCATACCCATCCATATCGGGCATCATCACATCCAACAAAATCAAATCCGGCTTTGGGGTACCTCGCGCCAGTTGCAAGGCTCTCTGCCCGCTGGTAGCCACCAAAACCTGATAATACGGCGCGAGAAACTGCCCAAAAACCGACAGATTGATGGACTCGTCATCGACTAACAGAATGGTGGCTTGGCGCTCTGTCGATTGTTTATCGGATTCCATCTAAATTCCGTTCGATTGGGTAAAACCATGATCTGGATTGACTGCAAGCGTCTCAGGCAGGCGGGTTCCAGTCACGAATCCGCTTTTTGGCGCATCGGCAAAGTTTACCCGATTGTCGATGACATTCCATCACGAACAGTGTGCCCTTAGCCCAAAGCGCCTTTTCGGCAAAGCTTAGCCGCATATCGGGGAGTTTATGCCGTAAAAGCCGATCTGATAAAGACAAATCGCTTACACAACAGGATTGGGCCAGCGAAACGGCCGATACGCACTAAAATGATAGGGGAAAACCACTGGCTGTTTTACCAATGCCGAATAGATCAAAACCCAGATCATGCCAGACCTTAACGAAGGCGCAATTGCTATCACTCATACAGGTTTCCATCGCCTATGATCACCATCGCTCCCGATACCGGACGACCAGAGCCCCCAGCTGGCGATATGCTGGCGACGGTCGGCAGTAACGAACAGACGCTACGCATACCGCTTAAACCTGATCTGTCGGTCCGCCAAGCCCTCGACACCACCGATTTACGCGTACGCGCAGCCTGTGGCGGTTTGGGCACCTGTGGCGCGTGTCTGATTCAAACCGTCGACGGCGAGTTTAACCCGCCGACGCTGGCGGAACGGCAAAAGCTGCTACCGGAAGATCTGGCTAGCGGCATACGTTTGGCCTGCCAGTTGCGGGCGCGCAGCGACTGCAAGCTTTACCTGGAAAATCCAGCGCCGCGTTCTGCATGGAAAAGTCTGGACCCCACCCCGCTTTATCAAGCACAAGGCAATCCAGCCGTTTCCGAATATGTCTATGGTGTGGCGGTCGATCTGGGGACGACACACATCCGCCTGTCATTGTGGAATCGACAATCCGGCCGACGCATTGGCACCCGTTACAGCATCAATCCGCAAGTCGCGTATGGCGCCGATGTTCTGACCCGGCTGGATGCTGAGCGCCTGGACGAGCAAGATTGCCGCCGCATAGGCCAGCAAGCGCGTGAGGCGATCATGGACGGTATACGCGATATTCTCAGCCGCGATATGGGCGAAATAACGCCGATACTGGCAGAGTTGGGCAAGGTGTTGATCGTCGGCAATACCGCGATGTTGACACTGATTTGCGGCAATAGCGGCGACAGCCTCTACCAACCCGAGAACTGGCAAAGCCCCATCGCCTGCCTGCCCGCCGATGCCGATGTCTGGCGCCAGGCATGGCGTACCCCGCATGCCGACATCGACATTGCCCAACCGCTGGCCGGCTTTATTGGTTCGGATTTGCTGGCCGACCTGCTCGCCACCGGTATTACCGAACAATCGCAACCGATGTTGTTGGCCGACTTCGGCACTAATACCGAAATCGCGGTGTGGGACGGCACACGCCTGTGGGCCAGCTCCGTACCGGGCGGCCCCGCTTTCGAAGGGGTGGGCATGCGCAACGGCTTGACCGCTGAAGCCGGTGCAATTTGCAAAGTGTCGGCCAACGGCTTACAGACGATAGGAGATGCCCCGGCGCGCGGCTATTGCGCCAGCGGCTTCATTGATGCAATTGCCTTGCTGCTGGACCAAAAGCACCTGAAACCGTCCGGACGCTTCGCCGAACCCCCAACCGAACATGGCTTTTTATTGCAAGCCGATATGCCAAAAAGTGCCATTTTTGCGAGCGACATCGATATTTTCCAGCGTGCCAAGGCATCGACAGCCGCTGCCATGGCACAATTGCTGGCTTTAGCACGCTTGTCCGTAAACGATTTAGACAGGTTATGGATTTGCGGAAGTTTTGGGCAACATCTGGACCTAAACAGCGCGTTCCGGGTCGGTTTACTGCCGACAATGCCCCGCGAGCGGATCAGCCTGCTGGCCAATGCCAGTCTGGCCGGCTGCGAACAACTGCTGTTGAATCCAGCCGGGCCAAGTCTCTTAAGTAATATTGTGCAACGGGCGCACGTGGTCAATCTCGGCGGGGTTTTCGAATATGAAAACCGCTTCATCGACAATTTACGCTTGCAGCCCATGTCCATCGAGGAATTCCAGTAATGCTCGACGCTTATATTCAATCCTACAACCAAGCGGTATTCGAGACCGATAAACAGGGGGCCCTGGATGTCGTCAATCAGGCCTTGAGCGACGGATTCAGCCCGGAAGATATCGTCTTCAAATTAGTCATCCCGGCCGTCGAATTGATGATGACTTTGATCGAAAAGGATCCTGACGCCAATCTGGCTCAGCATTTCATGACTGCGCAAATCGCCGCCGACGTCACCGAAAAAATGCTGGAAAAATTCAGTAAACCGCCGGAAATGATAGGTCGCGTCGTCATCGGCGCCGCTTACGGCGACCTGCATTCCTTGGGCAAAAGGATCGTCAGCGGCTGTTTGAAATCGCTGATGGTGGATGTGGTCGATCTTGGCACCAATGTCAGCGCCGAAAAATTCGTCGATACCGCAATGACCGAGAACGCTCAAGTCATCGCGGTATCCGCCATGATGGTCCACACCGCCACCAGCGAAAAAGGCAGTTTGGGTGTGCGCGCACTATTACAGGAGCGCGGCTTGGAGCAACAAATCAAACTAGCGGTAGGCGGCGCTCCCTACCGTTTCGATCCGGAGTTGTACATTAAGGTCGGCGCGGACGCCTGGGCGCCGGATGGCGTCACCGCCGCCAAAGTCATTGTCGATTTGATTCGCGAGGTCAAGCCATGACACCCCTGGAAATTCTCAGCGCCGCGACGACCGGCAGCCCCGCGCCGCGCATCCCGGTTTTTTGCAATCTGCCCGATCACGGCGCCCGGGAATTGGCTATGACCGCCAAGGAATACTTCAGCAGGGGCGAATATGTCGCCGATGGTCAATTACGCCTGTTGCAGCGCTACGGCTACGACAACATCTGGAGCCTACATTACGTAGGCAAGGAAGCCGAATTGTTGGGATGCCGGGAAATCCTGTTTGCCGACGACGGCGTTCCAAATGTCGCCGACTTCGTCATCAAAAACCTGGACGACATCGCCAAACTCGAAATTCCCGCCGACATTACCCAACAACCAGCCTGGCAACCCGTCGCCGACAGCCTAAAGATTTTGCGCAGCGAAGTCGGCGCCACGCATCCGATTTGCGCGTACATCACGGCCTCGACCACGTTGCCGGCCATCTTGATGGGTATGGATAAATGGATGGAGCTATTCCTGCTCGGGCCATTCGATGTCCGTGACGAATTACTGCGAAAGTGCTCGGATTTCGTCCAAAAGGAAATCGCTACGCTCCGCGCCTTCGGCGCCAATGTACTGATTTATTCCACGCCATTCGGCTCACCGTATTTCGTCAGCCGCAAACAAATAGAGCAAATCGTGATGCCCTGGATGCGGCGAGACCTGCTGCCTGGCGATAACGAAGACATCGTCTATTACTGTGGCATGGCGCCATTCAACGATGTGATCGACTTAGTTTTCGATGAACTTCACATCAAAACCCACCACATCAGCCCGCTCGCCGACATTGCCGAAGCCAAACGCCTGATCAATACTCGCGGCCTGACCTGCGGGGTAATCGACGATATAAAAATGATTCACTGGAGCGCCGAGCAAACCCGCGCCGAAGTGCAGCGTATTGTCGAAATAGGCAAAACCGGCGGCCATTTTTTGTTCGGTAACGGCGTAATGCCATTGGCAGTGCCCGAGGCCAATATTAGAGCCATGGTAGCTGCCGCATTCGAATATGGGAGACAGCCATGAAAACCTTCGCGATACAGCCGGAAAATCAAACACCGCTGACCATGATAGGCTGCGGCATCTTACGTAAGGAAGTGGATAGATTAATCGCGAAAAATCACTGGAACGTCCACACCCATTATCTGGATTCGGCCCTGCACAATTACCTGAATCGTTTATCGACGGAATTGAATCAGGCATTGGAAGAGCGCGAAAAACTCGGCGAGAAAACCGTGGTGTTTTACGGCGGCTGCCACCCGTTGATGGAAAAATATCTGGAAGGCCACCACACCTGCCGCACCCACGGCCAAAACTGTATTGTGATGCTGCTGGGCTACGAATTATTCATGCAGGAACTGGAAAAAGGCGCGTATTTTTTACTGGAAGACTGGGCCTTGACCTGGGAACCGATGATCACCGCCTGCTTCGGCGCGAACATGACGGTGATCAGGGAGATATTTCACAGTAGCCACAAATATATCCTGGCGCTGCGCACCCCGTGTAACGGCGATTTCAGCGCCGCCGCCGAAACCGCTGCGCGCTTCGTGGATTTGCCGCTGGAATGGATGGATGTCGGCCTGGAGCATTTGGAAACCGTTTTGGCCGATGCCATTCAACGCCGGCTTGCCGCGGAACAATGACTCAAGCACCTTCCAATCAAGAGTTGCAGGAACGGGTCAAGCAATTGGAAACCCGCGTCCGCAAGCTTTCGGAAGAAAAGGCCAATCTATATTTGATTCTGCACATGCTGGAGCTGTTAAACCCCATCGCCGGCGTCGAAGGGCTGCTGGAGAGCTTAATGACTGCTTTGTGCGGCAGTTTGGGCGGCAGCAATATCGAAATTTATTATCTGGACGCGGGGACAATCCATTACGCCAATTTGGCCGGCGACCGCCAAATTATTGATCATATCGACGACCCCTTGATCAACGAAGTTTTTCATCAGCGCCGCTTTGTCGAACAAGCCACAGATTCTCAGCACACGCTGCTGCGCGGCATGACCCCGGCCATTGCCTGCACCTGGGTCATGCCCTTACAGGTGGGCAAAGAATTAATCGGCGCCATCAAAATGACCGACATGTTGGGCTCTGCGCAAATGCGCGATTATCTATCGCCGTTTTTCTCGCACATGGCGCTGATTTTAAGCAACGAAATTAAGACCCGCATCGCGGAAAGCGCGAATCAGGCCAAAAGTAATTTCCTGGCCACCATGTCGCACGAAATCCGCACCCCATTGAACGGTATCTTGGGAATGGCGCAACTGCTGAGTCTACCGGACTGCGACCCAAGCAGGCATCAAGAATGCGCCCGCACTATCCTCGCATCCGGACAAACCCTGTTAACCCTGTTAAACGATGTGTTGGATTTGTCCAAAATCGAAGCCAATCGACTGGAACTGGTTTACTCAGCCGCGCAGCCTCGGCAAATCATCACCGAAGTACAGTCGCTGTTCAGGGAAAGCGCGCTTCAGAAAAACCTGCAAATCGAAACCGTCTGGCTCGGCCCCTGCGAGCAATGCTATCTACTGGATCAAATCAGAGTCAGGCAAATGCTCTCAAATCTGGTCAGCAATGCCATCAAATTTACCAATCATGGCGCGATCCAAATCCAGGTAACGGAGTTGCGTCGGCAAGGTTCGCAAGCACAACTGGAATTTTCTGTGTCCGATCAAGGCATCGGCATTGCCGCCGACCAACAAAGCCTACTATTCAAACCTTTTACCCAAATCGACGCCAGTTCGACGCGGCGTTACGCCGGCACCGGCCTGGGCTTATCCATCGTCCAGCGTTTTGCCGGGCTGATGCAGGGCGAAGCCGGCGTGGAAAGTAGTCCCGGCATGGGCGCGCGGTTCTGGTTCAAAATTCGCTGCGACCTGGTTGATTGTCAACTGCATAACCACAATCGGGAACAACAGCGCTTACTCGCCCCGTGCGCGGAAATCTATTCCGCAGCAGTCAACGCCGGGCACTATCGAGATACGCCCATCCATCCGGAGCAACCCGTCTTTGCGGTGACCAACCCGGCAATCAGTAAGGAAGACATCGCCTTGCTTCACCGCAACCAAGAAATACGGCCGCTACTGGACGAACTCGACAACTTACTTGCCAAAAACATGTTCCATGCCATTAATCACGTTAAAGCATTGCAGAATTTACTGCGCGCTAGTGCGGTAGAACCGCGGTTTTCCGAAATAGCTCAATCGGTCAACGAAATGAAATTCGACCAGGCACGCCAGCAATTGCGGCAGCTTTATTCAGCCTTGGGTTGGGACGGAGCACAAACCGAATGAACAGCAAGCAGTTGAAAATTCTCGCCATTGACGACAGCCCCGCCAACCTGGCCTTGTTGGGCTTGGCATTACAGGACGATTATCAAATTCAAATCGCCACCTCCGGCGGTAAAGGCCTGGAACTGGCGCTGGATGAGCCGCCCAATCTGATTCTGCTCGACATTATGATGCCGGATATGGACGGCTACGAAACCTGTCGGCGGATCAAGGCCAGTCCGCTATTAAAAGACATTCCGATTGTATTCGTTACCGCTTTGAACGAAATTCAAGCCGAAGCGCAGGGCTTTTCCTTGGGCGCCGCGGACTATCTGACCAAACCCATCAGTATCGAAATTGCCCGCTTGCGGATTCGCAACCTGTTGGAACGCGAACAATTTCGTCAGGAACTGCAACGCCGCGAAGCTGAACAACGCTTGGCGGCCAGCGTCTTCGCCCACACTCACGACAGCGTAGTCATTACCGACAGCGAAAATCGCATCATCGATGTCAACGCGGCTTTTAGCCGAATCACCGGTTACGCACGCGAAGAAGTGTTGGGTAAAAACCCCAGCATGCTCAAATCCGGTCGGCAATCGGCGGAGTTTTATAAATCCATGTGGCAATCGCTAAACACACACGATCATTGGAGCG
Source organism: Methylomonas sp. 2F7 (assembly GCF_057126975.1). Lineage (NCBI taxonomy): Bacteria > Pseudomonadati > Pseudomonadota > Gammaproteobacteria > Methylococcales > Methylococcaceae > Methylomonas > Methylomonas sp. 2F7. The sequence goes on along the minus strand of NZ_CP195203.1, from coordinate 165,283 downwards.
GCGAACTGTGGAACCGCAACAAAAAGGGCGAAGTCTTCGCGGCACTGACGTCAATTTCGGTGGTGCGGGACGACGATGGCCAAATTCATCATTACATCGGCTTATCGGCGGACATCACGCCGCTGAAGAACCATGAATACGATCTGGAACGCATCGCCCATTTCGATCCGCTGACCGGCATTCCCAACCGCGTGTTGCTGGCCGACCGCCTAGCACAAGCACTGGCCCACACGCACCGTGCCGGCAACCATATGGCGGTATGCTATCTGGATCTGGATGGTTTTAAACCGGTCAACGATCAGTACGGCCACGAAGTGGGCGATCAATTGCTGATTGAAACATCCCTACGCATCCGCGACTGCCTGCGCGCCGGCGATACTGTGGCTCGCATCGGCGGCGATGAGTTTGTGCTGCTATTGCTGGATTTTAACGACAGCCGAGAATGCGAGGCGGTATTGGAGCGCATGCTTTGCAAAGTCGCGGAACCCATGTCGATTGCAGATAACCTGGTCTGCGTCTCCGCCAGCGTGGGCCTTACCCTGTACCCCGACGATCTGGCGAGCGCGGACACCTTGTTGCGGCATGCCGACCAGGCCATGTATGTCGCCAAACAACGCGGCAAAAATCGCTACCACCTGTTCGATCAGGAACTGGATCGGATAGCGCTGATACGCGGCGAAACCTTAACGCAAATCGAAACCGCGCTGCTGAATAACCAGTTCGTGCTGTATTTTCAACCCAAGGTTAATATGCGCCTGGGTAAAGTACTGGGCGCGGAAGCATTGATTCGCTGGCAGCATCCCGAGCGTGGCTTATTGTCGCCTGCGGCGTTTTTACCCGACATAGAAGGCACCGAGCTGGTCATAGCGCTAGGCAATTGGGTCTTGGCCCGCGCCCTGGACCACCTGCAAATCTGGCAAGACATGGGCTTGAACATTGCCATTAGTATCAATATCGCCCCGCGCCACTTACTACACCAGGACTTCGTCGAAACCTTGAAAACCGGCTTTGCCGCGCATCCGCAATTGCGCCCCCACTGCCTGGAACTGGAAATACTGGAAACAGCAGCGCTGGAGGATATTGGCAGAGTCACCGCCGTGATGAAGGAATGCCAAAAACTGGGCGTCGGCTTTGCATTGGACGATTTCGGTACCGGTTATTCGTCACTAACTTACCTGAAAGCCTTGCCGGCCGACACCTTAAAGATCGATCAATCGTTTATTCGCGACATCCTCGGCGACCCGGAAGATTTGGCTATCGTCGCCGGCATCATCAATCTCACCGCCGCCTTTCATCGGCAAGTAATAGCCGAAGGCGTCGAAACGGAAGAACACGGCCTGCTGCTGCTGAAACTGGGTTGCGACAACGCCCAAGGCTACGGCATCGCCCGGCCCATGCCGGCCGGGGACTTACCGCGATGGATAACTAATTGGCTACCGAATCAGGAATGGCTGAAAAATTAGTTGTTGCGACTGATCTATCCCCTGGTTTCTCTCCAAACGCCGTTGAGTTAAGAGTTGACCACACTGTAGTCGCGAATTTATTCGACGTTTGGCACCCATAGTGCGAATAAATTCGCACCTACAAGTTCTTAACTTAAAGGCATTGGCTCTCCCCTACTCGAGCCGGCCGGGGTAAGCAAAGCGCATCCGGCAATCTTGGTGGATGCGCACTGCTTATACACCCTACGCTTAACAATCGCTAAATAGATACAGCAAAACTTGGTCAATACTCGGGCTATTAACTCGGCCCTACTTTTCACGGGTATTCCGTTCCGGCTCACTGCGGCTTATGGATTTCCAGGTTCTCGATGAAATATTTAAACAGTTTAGTATCGTCGTCACTCGGCAACCCAAACTGTCTTTTATGTTCAGCAACTATCGATTGCAACTTTAGATAGCATTCTGTGCCATAGGATTGCACTTTCAAATTCTCTAAAAATGTATCCCAATTTTCGGGACTATCTTCACCCAAATAAAAATGCAAAGCCGCCAACGCCACCAACTGCGCTTCACCGTGTTCACCAGTCGTTTTCGGCCAGCGACTGGCGAAGCAGCGCAGTCGGTTTAAAAAGGCTTTCACGGTACGCGGCGAATTGATCTCCGGAGGCTGGGATTGAGTTTGATGAATTAGCGGGTACCAGATCCGCAACGCTGCGGCAAACTCCGGGGTGTCCTGAGTTTGCCTTGGTCCGAACCAATCCCGACCAAAAGCCTTGTAAGCCATTTCCAGATAGTCCACCAGCCAGTTTCGGGCTTTTTGGTTGACACCTGCCCACACCAATCCTCCGGCCACCAACATAGACAACAGTAACAAGCTATAGCCAATCCGCTGCGGCCAAGGCGTCAGTTGCTCTGGATTGAAATCGGCACGAAACGAAGTAATGCCGGATTCGGCTTTAAGTTTGTCGGATATATCGGCGACAGGCTCGGCGTTGGTTTCCACTGACTTAGCCGCTGCTGCCACCGACTGTGTTGCCAAAACCGGCGGGGTTGACTTGCCAGGTATAGGCTGACTGGCGTGATAAGCCGCCCAAGCCATCGCGGCCAACAGGACAAAAACCTGCAATGTCAAAACCAGACCATTGCTAATTTTTTGTAAGCGCTGATCGCGTTGACCTAGACCATCCTCCTCGCCGCCGTTGCCGGTTAACAGGTTCAGCATGGCCTCGCTACCGGCGGTAGGCACCGGCACTTCGATATTGATCAATTTTTGCAGATAAAATCGCGCCAGGCTGCGTGGTTTCCGGGCTGGCGCAGTTTCGACCGGCGCTCCAGCAGCCGCAGCACCATTGTCGTCAAATTCGTGCAAGGCTTCCGCGAGTTCCTTGAAATGCAGTTTGACGTTTGCCAGTACATATTTAGGAGCGATACCCATCACGATGAATAACTCGCCGCTGCTGACCAAGAAATTACAGGTCTCCAGCACCCGCAGCGCATGCTCGCGGCTGCACCGGTCGAGATCGTCGATAAATAACACCAACCGCCGCCGCCCCAAAAGCTTGGTCAAACGCTCGAAGCGCCGTTCCCAGATTTGCCGGGTACCCACCGGCTCGGCAGCTTCTATAACGCCGGTTTTGCTGATCGCGGTTTTCAACAAATCGGTGCTGGCCAATCCAAACAACGACGCCCCCTTGACCACCACCACACCAGCCACGGTAGTCAGCACCGTCAACAAAGCTGTCAACCAGGCCGGCAAAGCAAACGGCGCTTTGCCGGGGCTATGTTCCAGTTGCTTAACGATGGCTTGCTTGCGCTCTTGAGTTAATTCATGCTCGAGTACTTTCCCGGCTTGAGCCAGTAACTCGTCGTCGCTGGCGAAGGCGCTTAAGGTATCTTTGCAATTTGCCGGCTCTTTGGCTACGCCGGAGACATCCGCATTCACCAAACATTGCAGTTTCTCGCAATCGGCAGGGCTAAACAGCTGGTCAGCAGGGGGCTTGGCTGGATTGGTAACGTTACCCGCTTGGGCACATAAGCGGGCGTGGCCTTGTACAGTCAACACCGCCGGCTGCTCCAAGCCGGCCAGATGGGAAGCGAAGTGCCACACCTGATTTTCTTCCGCCTCTTCATGAAAATACGCAAACGCCGCCAACCAGCAAAATCCGGTCAACAGCGCAGCCGCCAGCAACTGTAACCAAAAACGCCGATGCGTCAACAATCGCAACCGAAACCACAGGCCCGGCAACAGCCAAAGCCATAGCGACGGCGTAGCCTGCCGACGCACGCATTCCAGAATGGAGCCCAGCACCTGTTGTTCCTCCTGATGATGCCAGGCGTTGTACCAGACCGGTCGTAAACCCTCACGGCGCAATTCGGCTTGCAAATAATTCATCACCGAGCTTTTGCCGCTGCCCCAATCGCCGGTAATCGCCAGGGTCAATGGCGGCTGGGTGTTTTCGTTGCGCAGAAACGCGGACAAATCCCGAGCCAACTGCAAACTGCCCAGATAGTCCTTGCTGCCAGGCCCGGTGGGTTTATCAGAAGCAGCGGTGGGATTGATGCCTAAGTTGGGATCATGGGCTTCCGGTTCGCGCAGTTCGGTCAACTGCAAGCGCAAACCACGGCTGAACAACAGCATGATCGGCAACCAACTCAAGTAATACCAGGGTGCCGGATAGCGCTGATAAGGCAATACCGGATCCTGCCAATGTTCGCCGCCGTCGCTGGTCGCGAGTAGGGTGCCGGCTGTGCCGACGGTCCAGGCATATCGGCCTTCGTTGTCGGCATCTATATCAATCAAGTTTACTGAGGTATTACTGTTTTGCGCCTGCCATGTGCCACCGCTATTTGTAGTAGACACTACCGTGCCGCCGACACCGACTGCCCAACCACGACTGCCGTCGCCGGCGAAAGCTGATCCTCTGAGATTCTGTTGGGTCGTACTCACTTGAGCATGCCAATTTTTTCCGCCGTCGGATGTGGAAAAAATTGCCCCCTTAGAGCCGACAGCCCAACCGTTTATATTGTCGGCCTGAAACTGAAGATCGAGAATACCTACCGTTGAACCAATCACTTGCGATTGCCAAGTCAAGCCACCATCCTCAGTAAAGTCCGACTTACCGCTGACGTCGGCCAGCCAACCTCGCTGACCATCCTCCGAAAAATGCATGGCAAAAAGTGTTCCCCATATATTAGGGTCAAGTTGCCAGTTTTTGCCTCCATCACGGGTGACCAGAAGCCCCCCGTCACCCGCGGCCCAGCCGTGCAAACCGTCATTGAGAAATTGCACTCTGAATAAGAATATCTTGGTGTTGTTGTTTTGAGCACGCCAATTTTTCCCAGCATCGCTGGTAGCAAAAATAACCCCATTGCTACCGGTCAACCAGCCACGTTGACCGTCAGCTAAAATGTGCAAGCCAAATAGGTCTTGATGGGTTTGAATTTCCTGCATTCGCCAATTTCGACCAGCATCGGTACTGGATAAAACTGCGCCATCAGCACCAATTACCCAGCCAAGTTGACGATTATTCATAAATTGCACACTGCTAAAAACCTTCTGGCTTGCAGCCTGCCAACTATTACCACCGTCAGCGCTGGCAACTATAGTTCCGTCGGCACCGACGGCCCAACCGTGCGAACCGTTCTGAGAAAATTTAACGTTACGCAACTCACCGGAAGTTCCGCTGGTTAGTATTCGCCAGCTTAGTCCGCCGTCAGTCGTCGCTACGAGGGTACCGTTGGTGCCAGCCACCCAACCCCGTAAGCCGTCTTTTAGCAAGCGGACGCTACGTAGAAATTGCGACACTTGATTGGGTTGCGACTGCCAAGTGTTGCCTCCATCCGTGGTGGCAACGATGCGCCCACCCGTTCCCACGGCCCAACCGCGCCGATTATCGATAAAATCTACCGATTGAAAAATTTGATTGGCATTTTTAGCTTGAGCTTGCCAAGTTTGACCGCCGTCTGCGGTGGCAAGTATGGCCCCAAGATCACCGACGGCCCAACCATGCAGTTCATCGGAAAACGTCACACTATTCAGATGCGACCCGGCAACACTCGCCTGATTTTTCCAACTTTTACCGCCGTCTGCGGTAGCCAGAATGACACCCGCCTGGCCTACTACCCAGCCATGCGCAGGATTGACGAAATGCACGCTGTTCAATATTTCCTTCGTTCCGCTGATTTGGAGCTGCCAGCTTTTGGCGCCATCGGCGGTAACCAGAATCACACCATCTTCGCCGACCGCCCAACCATTAGAGGTGTCGACGAAATACACGGAATATAAATTGGCGAGCTTTGGGTCCCGTCCAATCGGCTTTTGCTTCTGAACGGGTGGCGGCGAAACGGAGTCGCCCGCCTTCTCGACTGTAATTGCTTGAGGCAGGTTTTTTGAAGTGGGCGCCGTTGGCTCGTTATTGGTCTTTGGCGCAGCTAGTTCTTGCTCTAGCGGCGCACTCGGCGCCTTTTGGACTGGCGACTGGTTTACATAATCGAGCGCAGGGTTTATCTCCCTGGCAGCATTTGCCTCACCGCTGCCGGTTTTTCGAATGCTTAAAGGCGCATTGTCGAGGTTAGTCGGGGCCGATTGCTGTTGTGGTGGGTAGGCCCCCGGCATCCCGGCTTGCGCTTCCTTGATCCAAAAACCGTCGGTCTGCGCCAGCGGCACAGCTGGCGCAGCGCCAATTTGCCCTTGCTGCCAGCTCACCCCACCGTCCTCACTAAACACAATTAAACCGCCGTCACCGACCACCCAGATATGCTGGCCATCTTCGGAAACAGCCAGATCATTAAGATTCCCAGCAATCGCCGGCAACCTCCGAAAAGCGTTGCGCTCGACGGGGTAAGCCCAATAATTCCAACTCAACAATTTGGGTTCAGGGCGATAGGCGTTGCGGTGCGGCGCTTGCTGGAAGGCGATGACGGTAGAGAGCAAGGCTAGCATCAAGGCCCAGCCTAACCAGAATCCAGGGCGGCTCAGCCAATGCAGGGGGAGCATTTTTGTAACCGCAGCGTCGTTACCCGCCGCGTGTTTTGTCGCCAGTCCGGACATGTCGTCCCCCTTATCGCCGTTAGATAAGGGCTTTTTAACAACAAAATCGCCGCAAGGAAAGGCCAATCGAATGGCACTATTTCACAGCGAATCGATTCCTGAGTTTGCGGGCAGATTGAATCAAGAATACACCTGGCTATTCAGCAGGTGTTCAGTGACGACTTTCCGTCTTATTAACGATTAAGGCTGGTGGTGGCCGTGGTGCATATGCTGTCCGCCGGGCACTGCGTGGCGAGCGTGGTCGCTGAGTTGGGCATCGAAATAGCTGTGTATCGCTGCTATTAACTGTTTATCTTCCGTTCGATACTCGATTTCCGCACCGTTCGGCAAATCCCGATAGGCAAAACTGACTTTTCCGGCGGCAAGCGCCAAGGCTTTTAGCCCCGGCATATCATCGCCATGAATGCGGCGCGGCCCGGAAAAATCGCCTTTGGCAAACCCCGAAGCCAGTTGCGCCAGGTGGCTGCGGGCCAAATTGATTTGCTCAGTATCCGCAGCATCTTTGGCAATGACTTGCTGGATGCCGCCGGTGTCGGTTTTATTAAAAATATGTAAGGTTTTTTCCAGGTCAAACGGCATGACATGGCTGCCGCGCTCTTGCACTTCGTCCAGCCGCGCCGGATCGACCGGTGGAATGGCCCGGGCAGCGCTGACCGCTAGCAGTAAGGCAGTTAGCAAGAGTGTTTTTTTCATCCTAATCGTCCTGTGTGAATGAGCCACGCCCACAAAATATTCGAGTTGAATCGGGCATCTGCTTTACCAAACACCCGCGCATAGCCGCCGAAATCTGTCGAGATTGCGGTTGAATTGATGTTTTACGATTCGTTGCTTGGCTTTCGAATAATCACTGTCGATAAGGCCAGCAATAAAATGCCGCCGGACACTAATAAAATCCCCATATCGGCCTGGTGATGGGCCTGAATGTCGGCGATTAACAACCGGGCCAGCGCGGTGATGGCAATGTAAATCAGACAGCGCACCGGCATCAGATTAGTTTTGAAATAAATGCCGACCATCGCGCCCAATTCCAAATAGATGAACAGCAGCAAGATGTCACCGATGGTGGCGTGGCCTTGCAACATCATGCCGCCGTAAGCCACCACCGCCGACCAAACAATACTGGCGCCGATGACAAACAAGGCCAAATAATGAAAAACTTCGATCAGCAAGTTGCCTATTTCGTCCGCCAGTAGTTTGGCTTGCTCGTTCAATTGTCTGAAACGGTGAATATCCAAGATTTTAACTCACTGAACGGGTTGGGTATGCGAGGGCATCGCTGCGGACATCTGGCCTGCTTGGACGATTTTCAAGCCGCGTTGCGCCATCATGACACCCATCGCGATAACCAATATTGCGGATACCTTGACGAGCTGACGCATAAATACCGGCGACAATAAACTGGCGAAAAACCCAAAACCGAGCAACGGCGCCAAAGTGCCGAGGCCAAACCAGAACAGAATCAGCGCGCCTTGCACCGGGTCGCCGCTGCCGGCGGCCATCACATACATGGCCTGTAGCGGCCCGCAGCCCAGCAATAAGCCCGTCAACAAGCCGGTACGCAAAGCACTGCGTGGCTTGCGCATTTCGTCTGCAAGCTGGCGATTGACTGCCTTGGGCATGCGCAAAGTAAAGCGGCGCAAGACGGCAAAGAAGTTGAGCATCTTCAGACCGTACAGCAACAGAAATACGCTAGCGGCTAAAGCCAGCCCGCCTCGTATCTGCGGGGTAATAGCGATGGTGGCGCCTAACAGGCCAAACCCAGCGCCGAGGGCGCTGTAGGACAAGGTCTTGCCGAATGCGTAACTTAAATGCGCCAGCAATTGGCGGGTTTTGGGTTTGGCGGGATCGGTATAACCCACTACAAAACCACCACACATGCCGATACAATGAAAACCCGTGAGAAAACCGATGGCCAGCAACACCGCTTGATCCATATGCGGTGTGATTTGCTGCATCACGCCCGGCATCAAACTCTTGCCCCAGAAAGTGACGCCACCGACCAATAGCAATAACAACAAAAAAATCAACAGGCCTTTCAGCTTACCGTTAGCAGCGGGCGGCGTCAGTGCCACCCCGTAACCCTTAGCACGAATGGCTTGGTACAGCGCCGCTTCGTCGGCAAGCTGGTCGTCGAATTGCACATCAACCGCCGCTCGCGTATAGCTGACTTCCACCGTTATCACGCCCGTTAAATCAGCCAGCGCTTGGCGAATGGTGTCTTCACAACCCGCGCAGTGCATGCCCTCGACTGTTAAATGCCTGTTGATTATCGTCATATCCCGCTCCCTGACAATTGGCGTCTCGTTCAGATCATACAACCAAGAAATCGCGCATCATGCCCATATCTTCGTGTTCCAGATTATGGCAGTGATACATGAACAAACCTTTGAAATCCTGGAATGGCTTGATGATTTTTACCCGCTCGCCCGGCATGACCAGCACTGTGTCTTTCCAGCCACCTTCGATGAAACCATCTTTAACCGTGGCGTAATCTTCGCCTGCGTTAGTGGCTATGGTCCGGCTGAGGATTTGAAAATATTGGCCGTGCAAATGAATCGGATGCGCCATAGACATCATCATGCCCATGCCACCGCCCATTCCCCCCATGCCGCCCATTTGATGACCGCCGGCTTCATCGCTATCGCCGCCGTGGCGCATGCCCATCATACCCATGCGCCGATGACCGCCTTCGCCTTGCTTGTTATCATCATCGTGCCGCATGCCACCCCTCATGCCCATGCCGCCCATTTTGTGGCTGCCGGAATCGGTTTTCTCTGTACTGCCGTGCTCGCCACCGGCTTTATCGCCGTGCCCACCACCGCCATGCGCATGAAAAATCTCCATCAATTGAACGGTGTTCAGTGGGATGCGCTCGCTCGGCAAGATGTCGTTATAGGCATAAGGCCGGCCATTTAAGACCATGCGCATTGGTCCTTCCGAAATAGCGATAGGCACCGGTTTAGCGGGATTGGCCGTGTCGCTTAAACTGTAATGGTGAATTTGCGCCAAACTGTTGGCTAATTTCGGACTGTCACCCACCTGCCGGGTGACTTTTACGGTAAATATCGGATAATCACTACCCACCGGCAAGGTACTGCCGTGCATCCCCATGCCGCCCATGCGACCTTTTTGACCTGATCCGCCACCCATCATGCGTTCGGCCATCCCCGGCAGCACACCGGAAAAAGAACGGCTGCGCAACACTAACTGAGAGCCGACTTTACGCCCGCTGAAATCCGCCCAAATGTCCAAACGCTCGCCGGGGGCCAGCATCACGTAAGGTTTATTGACCGGAGCCTCCAGCAAACCGCCATCGGTGCCGATGACGGTGATGGGCGATTTGTCGTCCCAAGCCAGTTTGTAGATGCGCGCCGTTGAGCCGTTGAGGACGCGGAACCTATATGCCCGACTGGCCACGTCGAGCTGAAAATTCGGGTGACCATTGACCAAAATCCGGTCGCCGTAAAAACCCATCATCCGATCGCGCATGTGACGCACGTAGACGAGTTGGTTATTGTCGTCAAACAATTTATCTTGAATCACGATCGGGACTTCGTATTCGCCGCCGGGCAATTCCAAACGCCGCTCTTCCTCGTCGTTCACCAAAATGGCGCCCGCCAGGCCATGATAAACCTGTTCCGCCGTGGTGTTGTGCGGGTGAGGGTGGTAGATATTCATGCTGGCGCGATTGAGCATTTCAAACTCATATACAAACACTTGACCGCTATCTATCGTGTAAAGCGGATGACCATCTACTTCGGCAGGCACGTGTAAACCATGCCAGTGCGTAATGCTCGGTTCGTTAAGCTGATTATGCAGATTGATTCTGATCTTTTGGCCCTTTTCGAAGCGCAGCACCGGTCCCAAATAAGAGCCGGGAATTTCGGTTAAGGTTTGCGCCGGTCCCTTCACCAATTTGGCAAAGTATTGCTGCACTCGCGTGGGCTGACCGGGCAAAATTGCTACAGAGCCAGGCTTGCAGATCAAGTCCAATTCCACATCCGGATGAAAATTGGCCGAAGCTTTTCGCGGTGACATTTTCGGCATGTCGCCCATGTTTTCCATGGCCCGCAACCACGCGGGCGTTGCCGCCCACGCCATTAATCCGGCTCCACTTTGCGCAAAAAAGCGCCGACGGGACTTATTGAATGAATAAGACATATACCCTCCTCAAACGATTTTTATAGTTATGCACCAAGCGGTTAACACCGGATGGCTAATGTGACGGTCTAACACAACCATCAATATTAGTCTAGCCTAATTTACAGGTGCTGCCGAGGCGGCATTGGCACCGCTTCTATACGCGGTTTACGGCTATGAATACGATTGCCGATTAGGCCTAGTGCCAAAACGGCAGCTAGGCCGGCCAACACCCGTCGCCAGGCAAGTTCGTCATCCTGCCACACCGCTAACGATGCCAACAGTTGCCAACTCACGGCGTTAAACAACACGTAAACCGCCACCACCATCACGAACCAGCCGAACCCGCGCCGTAACACCGCCGCACTAATAAAATTGGATAACCAACCACCCAGAAAACTGCCGCATACCGCACCGGCGGTGACCAGTATCATCAACTCGATATCCAGCTGTGCGTGATTGGCGTAACCGCTCAAGCCGGCGGTGGCGTTCATCACAATAACCAGTAACGAGGTACCGATCGCCGCCGGCATCGGCAAACCCACCAATAAGGTCAATGCAGGCACGATCAAAAAGCCGCCACCGACCCCCACTAACCCGGTCAAACCGCCGACCAAAACCCCATCGAATAACAAACGCAATATCGGTGTCTGTAAAGGACACATTGGTAATGCCTGCTCAATAGTTGTCTCGCTAGGCGCTTTCTTGAAGATCATCGCCAGGCCGGTCAACAAGGTAATCGCCCCAAAAAACACCATTAGCCATTCGCCGGAAAAATGCCCGGCCAATCGACCGCCGCCAAATGCGCCTAGCATGCCGGCCAAACCGAATACCAGCGCGCTTTTCCAGCAAACATGGCCGCGCCGCGCATGCGGAAGCAATGCCATCAGACTGGATACGCCCACCACCACAAATGAGGTGACAATGGCTGTCTTGGGCGGCACATGCAGCACATATACCAGCATCGGTACCGTCAAAATTGAGCCGCCGCCGCCCAACAAGCCCAGCAGCAGGCCGATACAGATTGCCAAGATCAGCGTCAGGATCATCGGTTAACTCCGCCTACTCGGCCAGCGTCCCACAAGACTGATTGGCCGGCAGCGCCTGATCGATAAACTTGGGATACGCCAGCTTCAATTCGCTCATGATCGCTATGAACTCAACACGCGTGCGGCCTTGACCCACGCGGGGGTTTTTAGCCATTTCCTGTTTGATAGTAGACACGGTATTACCCTGGTAATCGTGTCCCGGATAAACCAAGGTGTCAGGGGGCAAAGTAAATAATTTGCCGGTGATACTGTCGTAAAGCTGGCCGGCATCGCCTTGCTGGAAATCGGTACGGCCGCTGCCGCCGATCAGCAAGGCATCGCCGGTAAACACCCGATCAGCCATCACATAACTGACGCAACCGCCGGTATGGCCGGGGGTATGCCGCACCTGGATATCCAAATCACCCACTTGCAACAACACGCCGTCGGTGACTAGCAAATCCGCGCAGAGCGCGCCTGCATCCCTATGCACAACACTCTTACTGCCAAGCTTTTCCCGCAACAAACCGGCACCGGTAATATGATCGGCGTGCACATGTGTTTCCAGGGTGTAAATCAGTTTTAGATCTAAGCTTTGCAGTAAATCGAGATAAATCGGCAGCTCCGAAGCGACCGGATCGATCAGGCAGGCGCGACGGCTACGTTCACAGCCCAACAAATAACTGTAGGTGGAGGTTTCTGTTTCGAAGAGTTGTCTGAAGATCATTACCAGCCTCGTTTATCGCAAAATAAGAAGAATATAGGGTTTGTATATCAATACTCGTGCCAGCTTATCGGCAGCCTTTATCTCCGCACTACTTATAAAATCAGCTCTGCAGAACATGGGCTAAATACAGATAGACCTTTGTTTTAAAAAACAATTTTATTTTTCACCTATTAGAATGATAAGTCGATAGATTCTATAGTGTGGCCTCGCAATGGTTACAGATGATGTTTCAATATGAAATACTGAAACAATGCTGATACACTTGAAACATCAATGAAACAAACTGAGATTTAGCGCATGGCATCCTCCTCGCCCCTATTCAAACGTTGGCTCGGCCAAATCGGCGCCGATCAAGTCGTAGAAGTGTTGACCGACTTATTCGAAAGCGGCGCGGCCTTTATCGTGGACAGTAATAGCGACATCTTGCTATGGAGCAAAGGCGCCGAACAATTGTTCGGCCTGAGCGCGACCGAGACCATCGGCAAGCCTTGCAAGACCGCACTGAATTGCGACAGCGACAACGACCCCTGCAACCTGGCCGAACTCGGCATCGTCAAGTCGCAAGCGGTACGGATACATCGCCCGGATGGCCGGACGCTGAATTGTTATCGAACCGCCCGCGCCTTCTACGACAGCAATGGCGGCTTCGCCGGGGCGATTGAATTTCTGCAAGCGCAAAGCGACACAGCGCCCGAGCAAAAACCGGACGACAGCGACAGCTTTCACGGCATTCTGTCGCGTGACCCGGCGATGAAAGAGGCCATCAAAATTATTCGCAACGTCGCCGAAACCGAAGCCACCGTGTTGATCCGCGGCGAATCCGGCACCGGTAAAGAGATGGTGGCACATGCGCTGCATTTGGAAAGCCCGCGTCACTATCAACCCTTTCTGGCCATCAACTGCGCGGCCTTGACCCCCAGCCTGTTGGAAAGCGAGTTATTCGGCCATGTGAAAGGCGCATTCACCGGCGCGGTACGTAACCATGCCGGCCTGTTTCAACGCGCCAACGGCGGCACGCTGTTTTTAGATGAAATAGCGGAACTGCCATTGGAACTGCAAGCCAAACTATTGCGCGTGATACAAGAACGCAATTTCATCCCGGTCGGCGGCGATAGCGCCGTCAGCGTCGATGTGCGGATTATCGCCGCCACGCATAGATCGCTGCGCGAAGAGGTCAAGGCCGGCCGGTTTCGAGAGGATTTGATGTACCGCTTACGGGTCGTGCCGATCTTTCTGCCGCCGCTGCGCGAACGTCGCCAGGACATCAGCCTGTTGCTGCAACATCTGATAGACCGGCATAACACCCAAGGCCATCGCCATATCGACAGCATCGCGCCGGAAGCGATGCGCCTGCTGTTGGATTACCGCTGGCCGGGCAATGTTCGGGAATTGAATAATGTCGTCGAATACGCTTATGCGGTGGGCCGCGACAGCGAGCTAAGCATAGGCGATTTGCCGCCCGAGTTCCGCGAGCCGCTTAGACCGACAGCAACGATTGACCAACACCTTACAGCACGCCCGAAAAGTCAAAACGAAGCGGAATTGATCCGAGAAGCCTTGGAAAATAACCCGGACAATCTGGAACAGGCCGCGCAATATGCGGGGATGAGTCGGGCGACTTTTTGGCGGAAGCGGCGGAAGTATGGTTTATAAATTTGCTTTATTGGCGGGTTAATCGCGTCAACGCCACGCCAATATCGTATTGACGTCCTATTGATTGCGTCTTATGGTGTAGCTCCATTCATCAATGGGAGTCTATTCATGCAAACACCCACTCTAAAACAGGAAGCGCTGGAATCGATTGACCGTTTGCCTGACAACGCAGACATTGACGAAATCATGTATCAGCTTTACGTCGTCGACAAGTTACGTAAAAGCCGCGAAGCTATCACTGAAGGCCAATTCATTCACCAAGAAGAGTTAAAGCGCGAAATCGAACAATGGTGATTGTTTGGTCAAAACCCGCGCGCGAAGACCTCCACTCGATACATCAATTTATTGCTCGTGATTCCAAACTCTACGCAAACCGCGTAACGCAAGACATTCTCGCTAAAGTGGATGTCCTGGCGACCATGCCAAAGCTGGGCCGGACAGTTTCCGAAATTGGCGAGGAAAATGTGCGCGAAATCGGCATATATTCATACCGGATACTTTACGAAACAATCGGCGAAACCGTTTATATCCATGGCGTAATCCACAAGCGACGAGACTTCAAACAGGAAGATCTGCAACGCTAATAAGCTATGAATAGCTCATATTAGACTACAGCCGAATTATCTAACGCCGACCCACCATCAACTCGATTTCCTCGACGATTTCTTCCTGGCGCAGCCGATTGCGTTGTCGTTGTAATTCTTCGCCGCCGCGCTCAAGATGTCGCAACGCGGTTTCCATCTGCATCAGCCGCATGTGGTTTTCCACCCGAATCGAGCGCAACAATAAGGCCAGCAGGCTGTGAAACAGATAATGTTCGGCAACGCCTTGGGCCACTTCCGCCGGCGGTGCGAACGTCAACGGCGGGTTTAGCCTGGCGCTACTAGCCACATCAGACAGCGGCCAAAGACGTTGGCTGCGCGCACCTTGTTCGTCACGCACACAGGCTATCAACCCAAACTCGACCCCGCGCAGTTCCGCGACCGCCGCCAGAATACTATCTATCGCGGCCGGCGCATCCAAACCGCCGTCGGCACCGCGCAGCCGTTGCAATGCGGCGCGCTCCTCAACCATTTGGTGCAGGCGTTCACCAACTAGAATCAATGGGCCTTGCTGAGTGGATTCTGTTCGCCAGTAGCGCATCACGTCTTCGTTAAAGCTGCCGCAAAAGCCGCGCACGGAACCGAATAACAGCCAGATGTCGTTGGCGGGCGAGCTTAAAGCCGGCTCCGGCAAGCTATCGGCCAAATCGGCCAAGGCCGTCTGCAACGATTGCACGACTTGTTGCTGCGCGGCCTCGCGCCTACCCACTTTCCGCAGCTCAGCCAAGGCAAAACTGCGCATCGCGCCGAGAATGCCGGACAAATCGTCGAACAAGGCTAATCGCGCCTCAACTTCCCGACGCTGGCTCATGTTTTATCCGCCAATAATTGCCGCAACGCTGACAACCATTGCTTTTTAGGTGAATCCAAGATCAAGGTATCCGGCAATTTTACAAGCAGCTCCGCCAATACGCCGGCCGCCTGTTCCGGCTTGAGGTTTTCCAGCAAGCCCTCGCCATAGGCCAGCAGCCAGGCCAGATGGGCTCGTTCGGACAAAGGTTGCAAGCGGTCCTGTTTCAATATTTCCCGCAGCAAGCGACCGCGTTGCAGTTTTTCCTCGACACCGGCTTCTAAACGCGTACCGAAACGGGCGAAAAGCTCCAGCTCCAGAAATTGCAAATAATCCAGCCGAATATGCGCGGAAGCGGTTTTGATAGCCGGATGTTGAGCCTTGCCGCCGATGCGCGATACCGAACGGCCGATGTCGATGGCCGGCAGCATGCCCGCCGCGAACAGCTTGCTTTCCAGATAAATCTGGCCGTCGGTGATCGAAATCAGGTTGGTGGGAATATACGCCGACAGCTCGCCCTGGCGAGTTTCGATGATAGGCAAGGCCGTCATGCTGCCGCCGCCATATGCCGACGACAATACGGTGGAACGCTCCAGCAGCCGGGAATGCAGATAAAAAATATCGCCAGGATAGGCTTCGCGGCCAGGCGGCCGTTGCAGTAGCAGCGACAGCTCGCGATAGGACTGGGCGTGGCGCGTCAGATCGTCGTAGACCACTAACGTGTCGCGGCCCATGCGCATCCAGTGCTCGGCAATTGCGCAACCGGCAAACGGCGCTAGGTAGCGAAAACCCGGCAAGGCGTTGGCTTCGGCCACTACCACCACGGTATAGGCCAGCGCATCGGCCTGGCGCAGCACTTCTATAGTACCGGCTACGGAAGAACGCGGCTGTCCGATCAACACCATCACACACAACACATTACGGCCACGTTGATTGAGCACGGCGTCCAGGGCCAGCGCGCTTTTGCCTATGCCGTCGTCACCGATGATCAATTGGCGCTGGCCCTTACCGATCGGAATCAGCGTATCGACAATCTTGCAGCCAGTATACAAAGGTTCGGAGACGAAATCGCGCTCGATGATGGGCGGCGCGGCAGCTTCCAACGAGCGAAATTGGCGCAATTCCGGTGGCGGCAATCCGTCCAGCGGACTGCCAAGCGGATCGACCACCCGCCCCAACAAGGTATCGCCAACGCCAATTTCCAGTTTGCGGCCGATATGCTGCACGGCCATGCCGGCGGTGACGCCACGGTTTTGCGACAACAAAATCGCCCCCAGCACTTCCCTGCCCAACTGAAACACCAGACCGGTACTGCCGTCGTCGAAACCGATCAATTCATCAAGCCGGGCAGTGGGCAACCCGCGTATCCAGGCGATGCCGTCACCGATGCCGGCCACGCAACCGCGCTCGGATAGACGCAGGCCAAATTGGTAGGCTTTAACCGGCTCAACCATGATTGGCTTGGCGCCGGAAAAACGCCAGCTCATCTGCCAGATTAGCGTGCAATTGGCATTCGCCGACTATGGCGCGCAGGCCGGAAATCAAGGCCGGGTCTTCCTTGAACGTGAGTTGCAAGGTTTGTCCGGCAGCATTCGACAGGGTTTCCGTCACTCGCGCTTGATCGGCTTCGCTCAACGGGTGCGCGCTAAGCACCTCGACCGCAGAAGCGGCAATCAGCATCGCCGCCGCTTTGCGCAGTGCAGTTTGTTCGCTATCCGGCATATTCAGCAGATCTTGCAAAAATACCTCGACAATAGTCTGCGTCAACTGCGGCGACGCCAGTCGTTGCAACATCGCCGCTGCCTGTCCATATGCCGCGCCCGCTGCTTCCCTTATCAAAGCGGCTTCCCGTGCCGCAATCAGCGTCTGGTTGCGGACCCGCAATTTAGCCTCTTCGTCAGCAAGCGTCTGTTTCAGATTCTCCGTTGCAGTATTGCGCAACTGAGTTAACTCTTCGTCTAGTTGCCGGCGACTGGCTTCTTGTTGTTGATTCCAATCGGTTAGCCGTTGTTCGTATTGTTGGCGCAGGGCTTCAGCTTCGTTGCGCAACTGTGCGGCCTGCTCGGTTTCATCTTTGATGCGCTGCTGCCGGGCATCGAGCATTGCCAGCACCGGGCGATACAGGAAGCGTTGCAGTATCCACACCAGGACCAGGAAATTGAGGATTTCCAGGATAAAGGTTGTCCAGTCGAATTGCATCATGGATGGGTAACCCGTTTTGTTGGATATGAACTTGCGGCGTTGTTCCGAAAAAACCGCCGATTTTTTGTTTCTCCGCTATCTTAAACCCCGCAATGGCTTTGATGTCTGAAAATTTAGCCCGCGTAGCTTGCCGTTTAGGCACGTCTTGAGGCTCGAATACTTACGGCTTAGAATACTGCCCGACTTTCCGGATTCGAGCCTGCCCGACCACCTAAGCCAGGGCAAATAAGACGAGAAGCCCGAACCAACTCAGCATTTCGTTACCCTATGACCACTTTGCAAGAACATCTGTCACACCCCAAGTATCGGCCCGATATTGACGGCTTGAGAGCCATTGCCGTTCTCTCGGTTATCGCCTTTCACGCCTTTCCCAAGAGCTTGCAAGGTGGATTTATAGGTGTAGACATCTTCTTTGTGATTTCAGGCTATCTCATCTCGACCATCATTTTTCAGAACCTGGAAAAGGGTACATTCAGCTTCACCGAATTTTATGCCCGCCGCGTTAAGCGAATCTTCCCGGCACTGATTCTGGTCTTAGTTGCGTGTTATGTCTTCGGCTGGTTCGCGCTGTTTGCCGACGAGTACAAGCAGTTGAGCAAGCATATTGCCGCCGGCGCGGGATTCGTTTCCAACATTGTGCTATGGAGCGAGGCCGGCTATTTCGACAACTCCGGCGAGACTAAACCGCTGCTGCATTTGTGGAGTTTGGGCATTGAGGAACAGTTTTACATCGTCTGGCCCTTGTTGCTTTGGTTTGCCTGGGAGCGGAATTTCAATCTGTTGACCATTACGGTTCTGATTGCCATCGTCTCTTTCGGCCTGAATATCACAGGCGTCATCGCCCATCCTGTCGCGACGTTTTATTCTCCGCAAACCCGGTTTTGGGAGCTGTTATGCGGTAGTTTGCTGGCTTGGATGACGCTCTACAAGAAGGACTCGTTCTCTTCTATCAAACTGAAGCTCGACGGTTGGCTGGCTTGCGCGGTTTATCGACACTCTCACGCCGCCGACGGCAAGACGCTGGCCAACGCGCTGTCTATTCTGGGCATACTGCTGTTGGCCTTCGGCTTTTTCATCATCAATAAAGATTTCAATTTCCCTGGCCGTTGGGCGGTGATACCGATGTTGGCTGCGGTCATGATCATATCGGCCGGACCCAATGCCTGGGTTAATCGCATCGTCTTATCCCACCCGCTAGCGGTATGGTTCGGCTTGATCAGTTTTCCATTGTATTTG
Source organism: Methylomonas sp. 2F7 (assembly GCF_057126975.1). Classification (NCBI taxonomy): domain Bacteria; kingdom Pseudomonadati; phylum Pseudomonadota; class Gammaproteobacteria; order Methylococcales; family Methylococcaceae; genus Methylomonas; species Methylomonas sp. 2F7. The sequence continues at coordinate 146,413 of NZ_CP195203.1, read as the reverse complement.
TGGCACTGGCCCCTCCTATCTTTTGCGCAAATCGTCGAGACCGAAGTGCCCAGTATGAATATCCGCGCCATTGCGGTGTTGCTGGCCGTGGTATTGGCTTGGCTGACCTACAGACTGGTGGAAAAACCGATACGTTTGGGTAGTCACAGCAGAGCCAAGACGGCGGTACTGCTGCTGTTGATGCTCGGTATCGGCTATGTCGGCTACGCTTCATATTCTCGGGATGGCCTGGAGTTTCGTAAAGCCGATGCGCAGACCAAAACCAAGATGTATGCCGACGTGAACGGCACAGTACTTTACAACACGCCGGAGGACTGGGTCGATGAGCGCTGTAAGGGGGTATTGGGAGGGGCCAGTTACAATTATTTGATGTGTCGCTTTACCACGGCTACGCCAAAAACGCTGGTGGTCGGCGATAGTCATGCCGCGCAATTTGTCTACGATTCGATTACCAAAGGCTCGAACGATCTGGCATTGGTGGCCGTCAATGGCTGCCTGCCGTTTATCGATCTGGTGAGCATTAATCCCACGGAAGAATTTGCAGAAAAATCGACCAGATGCCGGGTAGTCGTGCCAATCGTGCTGAAGCTGTTGAAGGAATTCCCATCAATTCAGCGCGTGGTGTTTGCGACCAGAGGCGCAATGTATATCGAAGGTTCTGGATTCGGCAATACCGAAACAAAAAACGTCTATCGGATTATTAAAAGCCCGGATGATGTATTAGCGGAAAATTACAATCAATTTGTTTCCGGCTATGTCGCCACCATCAATGAGATTTTAAAGCTGGGCAAATCGGTGGTTTTTATTGAAGACGTTCCGGAGATTGGGGTAAGTGCTAAAAACTGTGTGGACGAGCGCCCACTGCGTATTACCGAAAGAGCCCTGCCCGAGTGCGATGTCTCCAGAAAGTCTTTTGAAGAGCGGAATATAAACTACAGAAGAGCGGTCGATGCTATCGATGCCGCCACGCATAAGCGGATTAAGATTTTTCCCGCCTACGAATATTTATGCGATGAATCGACTTGCGGCGGCATGCACGATGACATGTCTTATTTTTACGACGACGATCATCTATCCATGCGCGGCAGTAAGTTTATTTTCGACAAATTCGCCGAATGGCTGAGCAAAGAGTCCAAGTAACCGAATGGACCGCTCTATGTAATCTGACGTGGGTCATTTTAAAAAATATTCCAATAACGGGTTTCTAAACAACACGATCAGGGCCACCACCAAACAATATATCGCCAACGACTCGATCATCGCCAAACCAATGAACAACGTACGGGTGATGGTTTTTTCGGCTTCCGGCTGACGCGCCAGGGCTTCCAAAGCGGCGGCGATGGCCTTACCCATTGCCAGAGCCGGCAACATCGTCCCAAGGGCGATCACCAGACCGGCCACGCCGGTGGAAATCATGCTGAATAAATGGATGTCGTTCATGGCTATTCCTCGGGAATGGCGGATGGATCGGATTCGCTTGGTTCCAACGCACCTGCGATGTAGATTAGCGCCAGCATACCAAAGATATAGGCCTGCACCACGGCTTCGATCACGTGCAGCATCAACAAGGGCACCGGCACCAGGAAGCCGGCAATCAACAGCACCAGCAAGGCTGCCATTTCCAGACTCATGATGTTGCCGAATAGGCGGATAGCCAAGGCCAGCGTGCGAGTAAATTCGCTGATGATGTGGAACGGTAACAGGATGATGCTGGGCTCAGCGTAATGGCGAAAATGCTGCCGCCAGCCGCGATCTCGAATCCCGAACCAGTGCGTGGAACCGAACACCAGCACCGCCAAAGCGGCGGTAGCGGACAAGTCGCGGGTGGGCGCATGTAGTTCCGGAATTAAACCCACCAGATTGGCGACCAGTACAAACAGCCATAAGCTTGCCACGAACGGCAGCACCCGCCGCACCGACACCGCCGGTAAGACTTCGGCAATCGCGCCTTCTATGGCCACGACCACCGCTTCGAGGAAATTTCGCAATGAGGATGGCTGACGACTGAAGCGCAGCAACAGAGTTAACAGCACAAAGCCCAGCATCACCCCCCAAGTAGTGACTACTGTGTTACTGATCGCCAGTGGGCCGAGTTGAAAAACAGTGTTGGCGACAGATTCTGAGTTGTTCATGTCCGCACCTCGATAAACGTAAGGGCATAGCCGAGAGCCAGCCTAGATACACAACATTTTGATTTAGTCGGGCTGCGCTCTGCTCTGCCCAAGCTACATTTGACTCTTACGATAGCACTCTTGGAGAGGGCATTTGCGCTCCGCCCGGAAAACGGCCGGAGCACTAAGGTTAACTTATTCGACAGCCAGATATTGGCCGGGGGCCAACGGACTTTCGTAGCGGACGCCTTCCCGGAAAAACTGTTCGGGGTTGGAAGCAATTTCGCGGGCGGCCAGGAATTGCGCATAGTAGTTGCGGGAAGCAAAACCGAAGGCGGGACCGTCATAAGAGTCTACGATACGCACGAAATCGCTGCCGACTTGGTTTTGTGCACGCTTCATCCCGCCGATGCCGTGGTTGTATGAAGTCACAGCCGCCGGCCAATCACCAAGCTTACCGTAAGCGTAACTCAGGTATCGGGCCGCGCCGTTGGCGGAGACGAAAGGATCGTAACGTTGATCGACACGATCACCGCCGGGCATGAAGGTTTTGGCGGCGGCTTTGGTAAATTGCCACATGCCGACCGCGCCGGCGGAAGATTTGGCGGACGGTTGAAACGAGGATTCTACGTGCGGCAGATAAGCCAAGTCTTCCGGCAAACCGGCATCGCGGAAGGTCTTTCTAAACTGCAAATCATAGCGGCCGCTGATCTCCAATCCGCGTTTGAAACGCTCACGCGTGCCGCGCTGCGAACGCAGTCTGTCGCTAAGGCCAGGCAATACGCTGTTAAGTGATCTGCCGTTACTTTCCAGTTTGGCGATCAATTGCCTGTCGTTGGCGTTCAACGCCGCACCGTAACGCACTTTACTTTCCAATTCGGCCAGTTGCGCTTTCCAGTATTCGCGCCGCTGGCTGATGATGTCTTTTTGCTCTGATGTCAGGCCTTCCCCGACATAGCCCGGCAAGGTCATCACTTCGTAGACGACATCCAGATAACGATCATCGTGAAAAGCCACTTCGGAACGTTGCCAGACCGCATAGGTTTTTCGCCAGAAATCCACCGCCGGCTCTAACGCTGCGGGTTTTGGGAAAGTCCCCGTATAAAACGCTGGTTTATATGGGGTCGGTTGCGGTTGATAAGCCGGTCGTTGTTGAGCGATATTCGGCCTAACCGAAACCATTTTATCTCGCTTTACAGGCGAACTGCTGGTGCAAGCATTGAGTAACAACAAGGCTAATAAGGGAAGAGTTAAACGCAGCAAGGGTGGTTTCATTTTGGTCTGGGTATTGGATGCAACATTGATCGATGTAAAGTTTGCTACGCCGAAGAGTCGTAAAATATTCCTCGTGTATTTTCAATAAATAATAGCGCTCATTTCGAATTTTCGTGAAGAATAAATCCGAAAAAAATTAGCTTTTTTCCTGCAAAAATCGAAAAACGTTATAGGCACCAACCACAATACCCAACACAATCAAACTGACCGTCCAGCGTACCGAATAACCAGCAGCCAAAGTATCCAGCCAGCGCCCCAGATAAGCGCCGGCGACGATAGGTACTACAAACAGCAAACCCAGCGTACCGCCGTAAAACAACATGCCTACCCAAGTCGCTGGACGTCGCGTTTTTTCTTCCAGGCGCCGCAGATCGCGGCGGGTGTGTTCGATTAGTTTGTTGCGAAAACTCATGTCTATATTCCTGCTGATCCGCGACTACTCAGTTCGGCTAGGCGTCGCACCAAAGAACGTTCGATTTCCGACAGCGTAGCCCGCGCGGTGTGTACTTCGGAATCAGCCTGGGCCATTTCCGCCGCAAGTCGTTCGCAGATGGCATCGCGGTCTTCGCCGAGAAAATAGCGTACCGTAGTCACAGTAAGTTGATTGTCGGCAAAGCGCAGCACACCGCTGGGCAAGGCCAAATAATGCCAGACACCGGCTTGATCGCTGAAACGGGCCAGCCCGTATCTCAGCAAGGCCACGCAGTGAATATGTCCGGCCAAAATCCCGAAACTGCCGTCGGCATCGGCGCCGATAAACTGGGTGACGGTATCGAAATGCTCAGCGCCACGACTATCCAACAAAGTTAACGCAAAACCGTTCATGCCGACATTGCGCCTTTCATATAGCAATCGGCTTCGCTGAGCTGGTCATATTTGCCGTCCATAAATGCTTCGCAATCGGCGATGGTTTGCGCTAGCGGCACCCTTACGCCCGGCATGCCGGTATGGTCGGCAACGGTGGTAAACGGTTGAGTCAGATAGCGTTGCAAGCGGCGCGCTCGTTCGACGATACGGCGGTCTTCCTGCGAGAGCTCTTCGATACCGAGCATGGCGATAATATCTTCCAACTCCCGATAGCGCGACAAATGCTCGCGCACAGCTCGGGCCACCTGATAGTGCAGGTCGCCCAGGATATGGTGATCCATGATCCGGCTGCTGGACCGTAAAGGATCTATGGCCGGATAAATGCCTTTTGCGGCCTGTTGCCGGGACAGGATCACCACGCTATCCAGATGCCCAAGGATGGTAGCGACCGCCGGGTCCGACATGTCATCGGCCGGCACATAAACGGCCTGCACCGAGGTAATGGAGCCGGATTTGGTGGAGACGATACGTTCTTCCAGCGACGCGACCTCGGTCAGCAAGGTCGGTTGATAACCGACCGTGGCCGGCATCCGCCCCAGCAAACCGGAAATTTCGCTGCCGGCCTGGACGAAGCGAAAAATATTGTCCATCAGAAACAGTACTTCGGTATCCAGCGTATCGCGCAAATACTCGGCATACGCCAAAGCGGTGTAACCGACATGAAAGCGCACGCCGGGTGATTCGTCCATTTGCCCGTAGACCAGCAGTGCTTTGGGTAATACGCCGGCATCGGCCATTTCATGCCAGAGTTCGTGGCCTTCACGCATGCGTTCGCCGACACCGGCGTAAACCGATACGCCTTGCATCGCCACGCTGACCGCGTGCATGAACTCCATCATCAGCACGGTCTTGCCGACGCCCGCCCCGCCGAACAGGCCGGTTTTCCCGCCACGCACGAACGGACAAAGCAGGTCAATGACCTTGATGCCGGTTTCCAGAATTTGCGAGGCCGGTAGCGTATCGGACAGTAAGGGCGGAGCTGAGAGAATATTCCGGAAAGTGACGTTAGGTAATGGCTGGCCACCGTCAAGCGGGTCGCCGAACACATTCAGCATGCGACCCAAACAACTGGGATCGACCGGCACATTGAGAGCGTCGCCACGGTCGAACACCGGCATGCCGCGAAATAACCCCGAGACCGAATGCAAAGCAATCGCCCTAATCAGCGTAGGCTCCAGATGCTGAAACACGACCAGCACATAGCGGCCCGCACCGTTCACCACATCAAGCGCCTGACCGATTGGCGGCAGATATTCGCAACGCACATCGACCACCGGCCCCTGCGCGGCCTCAATGTGCCCCACCTGATTCATCTCGCCTGTCATAGCAGCACACTTCGACGCATAATCCCCCTAAAGCACTTGGACTAGCATATTTTTAGATTCTTGCGCCCAACAACGAAAAAAGCTTGCTACGGAATCCTCACTGCTTGGATAATCGCATTAGATATTTCGCATATTTGCACTATGTCGCAATCACCGATTAGCGCCGGTCTCCCGGTGTTAGTTCAGGAACTTTGGACTTTATCACATTGCCCTAACCGCGGAGTGTTGAAAAATGCCGGCGTTCCAACAGAAGGCAACAAATATTCCGTTTATCCTCAGCAGCGATTTTCACGAGAAAGAGGGGGAAACATGAAACCAAAGGCAACGCAGTTAAGCTTTTGCTCAAGGTGCGGGGATGAAATTCCGCCAGACGAATTGCAATTTTTGCCAAATACTTCGCTATGTGCTTTTTGCTACAACACGCAGCTGGAATGCAGGGATATCCATAACTCAAGCACTAAAATATCCCAACCCGTCTTAACCTTAGTCCCGCAAAACCCAAAGGTTCAAGACAGCAACGCGGCCTAACCGCATCAATCCGGTAGCAAAAGCACTTAAACGCTGGCAGCCACCGGACTGAAAAACTCTATCATCGCTAAACTTTACAAAAAGCATCCGGCTACTGCATTCGGGTTGCCTACTGTTTTATGTTTTTATAACCTTCCTCACTTTCACGCATGATTTTTTGGCCTTCCTCAACCAGATTGCGGCCTTCGTCGATCTTTATCTGACCCTCACGTTGCATCACTTGTCCGCGTTCGACCATTTGCTTACCTTCCTGCCAACGGCTACCCAACTGCGCAATGCCCTGACTATCCCGCAACATTTGCTCTCCGGACAAAATTTTGTCCGCCTGCTTTATCGGGGCGGCCGGCTCGCTAGCACAACCGGCAACCATTAAAGTTAAGAGAAGAACGGAAGTATTCGGTCTGACTCTGCGCATAAATATGTCCTCTTATGATGCACTGGAAATGATGGGGAGAAATATTGCAAAACACCTTGGTATCTGGCAATCATTTTTTCAAGTTGGTATAAAGTTTTGGTCTAATCGCCGCGTCCAACTTTACCTTGCCTCTTAGACCACAAACCATAAACGATTAACGCCGATACCAACCAGCTGCTTACCAGAGGGCCCACCACGCCGTCGTAATAGGTGTTGACCAGAAACAGCGAATCGGCTTGTAAATTGATGTTGAACAAATCTCTACTCACCTTAATTTGCCACACCCAAGCAGCATGACAACCGATACATAGACCCAGACTTTGTGGCAGGCGGCTTCTGAGGATTGCTAAAAACACCCCCACCACGAATAAAGCCAGCAAAGCGCTGAGTATGGCCGGATTCAACCAGTTGGCAAACGCTTCGGCCATTAATTTCAAACCGCTACTCGGTGTTAAATCGACGTAAACAAATTGCGTCTTACTTTTTAGAAAATGTAAGCCCGCATAATAGATAGAGCTGATTATAACGGCAGCCATAATTGACATTTTCCGGCGCAAACCACCAAGCAGCAAGCCGCGAAATAGTATTTCTTCGCCGACGGCAATCAGCATCGCAAAAAACAAACCCAAGCCGATTTTTTCCGCGATTTTGCCCGCTGTCCAATGGCGGGTATCATCCCAGACATGAACATCCAGCCAATACAGCGTCAACAATACCGGCAGCAAGGTCAACAAACCCAATGCCAGACCTTGAGCCATTTGTTTGAAAAATATCGTTTTGGGCGCGAATCCGAAGTCTGCCCAAGTGAATTGCAGATAGTTCTTTAGCGGAAAAATACTCAGCAGCAAAAGAACCAACGTAATTTTGCTGATGACTTTTGCCAACGGCAAAACGTCGCCGGCAAGCCACAGCAAACCGTACCCCAGCATGCTCGCAATCATGGCGGCAATGACCAATATAAGCAACGGCACCAATGCATAGACAAACCAGCGGATCAACGAAAATCTCCCCACAAGGTTTGCACAGCGGTCAATGCCGATAACACCGCGGTCTCGGTACGCAATATCCGAGCACCCATTCGCACCGGCACGAATCCTGCTGCCTTGGCAATTTGTCGTTCTTGCTCGCTAAAGCCACCTTCGGGTCCGGAGAGCAAGGTAACACAGGAGTTTTCCGGTTTCAGGTCGGCAAGGGATTGCTCGGCATAGGGATCGAGAAACACGCTTAATCCTTGCTGCCCGCTCACCCAATCGGCTAAATTCGCTATCTCGCCAATTGACGGACAGTAAGTTCTTCCGGATTGTTCGGCCGCGTGCTGGACAATATGCTGCCAATGTAGGAGGCGTTGCTGTTTTTTATCGTCGTTGAATTTGATCACGCAACGCTCGGTTACCAAGGGTGTCAATTGCGTCACACCTAGTTCAACGGCTTTTTGTACCGCCCAGTCCATCCGATCACCGCGAGAAATGCCCAAACCCAGATTGATCGCCAGAGGGGATTCGACATTACGCTCAACGAACTGCTCGATTTCGACGCGAACAGTCTTACGGCTGACTTCGCTGAAACGGCACAGGTATTCGCCGCCTTCCCCGTTGAACAATACGATGCTCTGGTCCTGCTTTAAACGCAGGACACTGCGCACATAATGGGCCGCGTCTTCATCCAGTTCAATGCGCCCGCCAACATTTAGCGGTGCGACAACATATAAACGAGAAACCCGCATTAGTCCTGTACCGCCAGTTGGATGCCCTGCCAAGCGACGTCTGCCATCAGTTGTATCTCCTGCTCGTTAATGACATAAGGCGGCATGAAATAAATCACATTCCCTAGCGGCCGCAACAACACGCCACGACTCAAAGCATAGCGATAAACTTTTAAACCGCGCCGCTGTTGCCAAGGATAGGCTTCCCGGGTTTGCTTATTTTTAACCAATTCTACAGCGACGATCATGCCAGTTTGCCGAACTTCCGCAACGTTGGGATGCTCGTTAAATCGCTCTACCGCTTTGGTCATTAGCCCCGCCAAATACCGATTGTTAGCTATCACATTTTGCTGTTCAAATATCCCCAGCGTCGCCAAGGCCGCCCGACATCCCAATGCATTGCCGGTATAGCTATGCGAGTGTAAAAACGCGGTTAGATTTTGATAGTCGTCGTAAAAGGCTTGATAGACCTGATTGCTGGTCAATACCGCGGACAAGGGTAAATAGCCGCCGGTCAGGCCTTTGGATAGGCAGATAAAATCCGGGCTGATGGCCGCTTGCTCGCAAGCAAACAAGGTACCGGTACGGCCAAAGCCCACGGCAATCTCGTCGGCAATTAAATGTACCTGGTATTTATCGCACGCTTCACGCAGTAATTTTAGGTACACCGGATGATACATGCGCATACTGCCGGCGCATTGCACTAACGGTTCGACAATCACCGCGCAAACGTCGTCAGCATGTTGCGCCAAAGCTTGCTCTATGGCGGCGAAACGACGAATGGAGTAGGCCTCCCAGCTTTCGCCCTCTTCTCGATAGTAACAATCCGGGCCAGCTACCGTGATCACATCCATCAACAACGGCGCGTAGGTTTCCTTGTATAACGCCACGTTGCCAACTGCCAAAGCCCCCAGAGTTTCGCCGTGATAGCTGTTTTCCAATGTGATGAATTTGATTTTTTGAGTTCGTCCGAGATTACGCCAATAATGAAAACTCATCTTTAACGCAATTTCGACCGCTGACGAACCGTTATCCGCGTAAAAACATTTATCCAAACCGGGCGGCGTGAGTTCCACCAGCTTTTCCGCCAGTGTTAGCGCGGCTTCATGGGTAAATCCGCCGAGGATTACATGCTCGAGCGTTTCAAGCTGCTCTCGTAGCGCTTGATTGATAATGGGATTGGCGTGACCGAATAGATTGACCCACCAGGAACTGATCGCATCCAGATAACGGTTACCTTCGAAATCCTCTAGCCAGACGCCTTGTCCGGATTTGATCGGGATCAACGGCAACCCATCCGGAGCAGAAGCCCGCGGATCGTGGTCCTTCATCTGACTACAGGGGTGCCAGAGCACCGCGAGATCTCGCTGAACGATAGTTTGATTATTCATAGCTTGCATAAAAAAGGGGCTTGCGCCCCTTTTTTGTTGGATTGACCTAATCCTTAGTAACGATAATGATCCGGTTTGTACGGACCTTCGACCGGCACATTAATATATGCCGCCTGTTCTTTGGTCAATTCGGTTAGTTTTACACCGATTTGCGCCAAGTGCGAACGCGCGACTTTTTCGTCTAGTTTTTTCGGCAACACATAGACTTTGTTTTCGTAGCTGGCGGCATTGCTCCAAAGCTCCATTTGCGCCAATACTTGGTTGCAAAACGAGTTGGACATTACGAAGCTAGGATGACCCGTGGCGCAGCCCAAATTCACCAGACGACCTTCAGCCAACACGATGATGCGCTTGCCGTCAGGGAAGATGACATGATCGACCTGCGGCTTGATGTTTTCCCAGGTGTAGTGGCGTAAGGACGCAATATCGATTTCCGAATCGAAATGGCCGATATTGCAGACGATAGCCTGATCACGCATCGCTTTCATGTGATCGTGAGTAATGACCCCGACGTTGCCCGTAGCCGTAACAAAGATGTTGGCAATAGGCGCCGCTTCGTCCATTGTTACTACACGATAACCTTCCATTGCTGCCTGCAATGCGCAGATCGGATCAATTTCGGTAATCAAAACAGTGGCGCCCAAACCGCGCAGCGATTGCGCGCAACCTTTACCTACATCGCCATAGCCGCAGACCACGGCAATTTTACCGGCCACCATGACGTCAGTAGCACGCTTGATACCGTCGACCAAAGACTCGCGGCAACCGTACAGGTTGTCGAATTTGGATTTAGTGACCGAATCGTTGACGTTAAAGGCTGGTACTTTAAGCGTACCTTTCGCCACCATTTCAGTCAGACGCAACACGCCGGTGGTGGTTTCTTCCGACAAGCCTTTCACATCCGCCATCAATTCGGGGAAGTTATTGTGCATCATGGTTGTCAGGTCACCACCGTCGTCCAAGATCATATTCGGACGCCAGCCGTTAGGGCCGATAATGGTTTGTTCGATACACCATTCAGCTTCGGCCTCGGTTTCGCCTTTCCAGGCAAAAACCGGAATACCGGCAGCGGCTATCGCGGCGGCGGCATGATCCTGCGTAGAAAATATATTGCAAGACGACCAACGTACTTCTGCACCCAATGCTGTCAGCGTTTCTATCAATACCGCAGTTTGGATAGTCATATGCAGACAACCGGCGATACGCGCGCCTTTTAACGGCTGTTGGGCGCCGAACTCGGCACGCAAAGCCATCAAACCGGGCATTTCGGTTTCGGCGATATTAATTTCTTTACGACCCCATTCCGCCAGGGCTAAATCGGCAACTTTGTAATCGGCTTGGCTCATAATATTTTCCTGATCCTGGTTAAATACCGGCCGCATCTTTCAATGCTTCGGCTTTGTCGGTTTTTTCCCAGCTGAAGCTGGCTTCGTTGCGACCAAAATGGCCGTAAGACGCGGTTGGGCGATAAATGGGTTTTAACAAATCCAATTGCGCAATCAAACCTTTTGGTCGCAAGTCAAAATGCTCCCGCACGATTTGCACCAAACGTTCTTCCTCGATTTTACCGGTACCAAAGGTTTCAATACTGATGGAAGTCGGTTCCGCAACACCAATGGCATAAGACACCTGGATTTCGCAACGCTCTGCCAAGCCGGCAGCAACGATATTTTTTGCTACATAGCGCCCCATGTAAGCCGCTGATCTATCCACTTTTGACGGATCTTTACCAGAGAACGCACCACCACCATGGCGCGCCATACCGCCGTAAGTATCGACAATAATTTTACGACCGGTCAAACCGCAATCGCCTACAGGCCCGCCAATGATGAATTGCCCGGTAGGATTGATGAAATACTTGGTGTCTTTGTGCAGCCACTCTTTCGGCAAAGTCGGCAGGATGATTTCATCCATCACCGCTTCTTCAAGCTGTTTGCCACCGATCTCCGGGGAATGCTGGGTAGACAAAACAACTGCATCAATGGCGACCGGTTTGTTGTTTTCGTAACGGAAAGTCACCTGACTTTTTGCGTCCGGACGTAGCCATGTCAGGGTTTTATTCTTACGCACCAAGGCTTGTCTCTCAACCAAGCGATGCGCGTAGGTGATGGGGGCCGGCATTAATACATCGGTTTCGTTGCTGGCATAACCAAACATTAAACCTTGGTCGCCGGCGCCTTGTTCGTGGTCTTCGGATTCATCGACACCCATCGCAATATCCGCCGATTGTTTACCAATGGCATTCAATACCGCGCAGCTATTACCGTCAAAACCGATTTCGCCGTTGTCGTAACCGATATCGCAAACTACTTTTCTTACCAATTCTTCGGTATCCACCCAAGCATTCGTGGTAATTTCGCCGGCCAAAACCACCATGCCGGTCTTGACCAATGTTTCGCAGGCTACCCTGGAACGCGGGTCTTGAGCCAGCAAGGCGTCAACAACAGCATCGGAAATTTGGTCAGCAACTTTGTCCGGATGACCTTCCGAAACAGACTCTGAGGTAAAAAGGTAGTTTTTATTCACGGTTACACCCTCGCCAAAATTAAAACTTGCGCGTATAAAAAAAGGCCGCGCAAACGGCCTGTTATCTGTGGTGGGCCCTGTAGGACTTGAACCTACGACCTGCCGATTATGAGTCGGAAGCTCTAACCAACTGAGCTAAGGGCCCTTAATTATCTAGCCTACGAATAATAGAAACGCCTTACTCGCCGTCAAGAAAACATCTCAACTGCTCTGATCTGGAAGGATGTCTTAATTTCCGCAGCGCTTTCGCTTCGATCTGACGAATCCGCTCACGGGTCACGTCAAACTGTTTACCAACCTCTTCCAACGTATGGTCGGTGTTCATGTTGATACCGAAACGCATCCGAAGCACCTTGGCCTCTCTAGCTGTCAAGCCCGCCAATACATTTTGAGTAGACTCGCGAAGGCCGGCGATTGTAGCAGACTCTACCGGCGAAAGCATCTTGGAATCTTCAATAAAATCACCCAAATGCGAATCTTCGTCGTCACCAATCGGTGTCTCCATTGAAATCGGCTCTTTGGCGATCTTCAACACTTTGCGAATTTTGTCCTCGGGCATTTCCATACGCTCAGCCAATTCTTCAGGCGTGGCTTCCCGACCCAATTCTTGCAAAATCTGTCTGGAGACGCGATTCAGCTTGTTAATGGTCTCGATCATGTGCACCGGAATACGAATAGTTCTGGCCTGATCAGCAATGGAACGGGTAATCGCCTGACGGATCCACCATGTTGCGTATGTAGAAAATTTGTAGCCGCGCCGATATTCAAATTTATCGACAGCCTTCATCAGACCGATGTTACCTTCCTGAATCAAATCCAGAAACTGCAAGCCGCGATTGGTGTATTTTTTGGCGATAGAAATAACCAAACGCAAATTAGCTTCGATCATTTCCTTTTTAGCGCGTCTCGCCTTAGCTTCACCTAGGGAGATACTACGACAAATACTTTTCAGGACCGCAATACTCAAGCCGTAGCGAGACTCGATATCGGCCAATCGCTGCTGTGCAGCCCTAATATTATCGCGGTGACTGCTGAAAACCTCGGAAAAATTAGGCCTCGCAGCGATAAACTGATCCAGCCACTCAAGGTTAGCCTCATTCTCCGCAAAAGCGTTGATAAAGTCCTTACGCGGCATTTTTGCTTTCTTAACGCAAACATCCAGTATAAAACGCTCTTCTTCGCGAATAGCTGAAATCAACTCTTCAGAAATCGATACCATTTTTTTCAAATACTGCGGCGTCCATTTAAACTCGCAAAATATTTCGTCTATCGCATCGAACAGTTTTTCGGTTTTGTCATGGCCGTAACCATGCTTTTTAACTGAGGTTGTCGCGGCTTTTAAAGCCTTTCTGAGTAAATCGACTTTTTGCTTAACTTCTTCGTAATCGACTGTTTTGCTCTCTTCTTCAGCATCCTCAGCGGGCTCTTCAATCTCAATACCGCTGACGTCAATGTCCTCAACCTCTGTGAGATCGACAAAACCCAACACCAAATCGTTGAGTCGCACGCCGGAGTCTTCAACCTGAACGGAATCAAAGGCGTCTATAAAAGACTCTACGATGAATCCGGAGCGAGCAATAGCACCTACTACTTGGCGCTGCCCCTCTTCAATCCGTTTCGCAATCTTTAGTTCTTCCTCACGAGTCAACAACTCGACCGAACCCATTTCGCGCATATATAAGCGCACGGGGTCAGTAGTTCTGCCGAACTCGCTATCGACAGACGCCAAGGCCGCGACTTCAGCCACTTCCTCGTCGTCATCTGCAGTGACTACGGCATCAGAGGTGATCAGTGAGTCGTCGTCATCCGGCGCCACCTCATAAACCTGAATCCCCATATCATTGATCATGCCGATAATATCGTCGATTTGCTCGGGATCGATAATATCGCTAGGCAAATGGTCGTTGACTTCCGCATAAGTTAAATAACCCTGCGCCTTACCTTTTGCTATCAGTTGTTTCAGTTGGGATTGCTGTTGTTCTTGATTCATTCTTTACTCACAATACGTTTTCAGCACCAAGCGCCGCAGAACAGGAAATTATAACGGCAAAAATTAATGCGGTCACCTAAGCCTTGTCCCTTAAAAGCTTCCGCAGTACCTCTTTTTCTTCAATCATTAAGCCTTCTCGACTCTCCTTCTCGATCAATCGGGTTAGCATAGCTTCCTTGGCCTGTTTGCAAAGTTGTTGCAACGCACCGCAAAACTCGGACTCTTCCCCGCCCACCGGCACATCGAGATCTAAACTAGCTAAAGCTTTTACAGCTTTTTCCTGGGATGTTCCTCGGAAAGACTCCAACAAGATGGCGCTATTTTCTGGCTTTTCAAGGGCGATCCGCTGCAAAACCTCTCTTAATAACTCGACCCCGGCAAAACTCAGATCATCGAGCACGACTCCCTCACGCTCAATCAAACTTGCAAAATGCGGGTGTTGAAGTAACAACCCTAAGACCTTGCGAGCCAAACTGATTCTTGGCGAGGAGATGCCTTTTTTGCCGACATCAAATTTAGACTTAAGTCTAGCCTGATTTTCGACAACATCCACAGCAATTCGGGAACCCGACAACTCCTGCAAACGGGTAAACATCATTTCCCTAAAAAACCCGGCAGGGACCTTTTCCAGTAAAGGTGTTGCCGCCGCCAGCAACTGAGACCGCCCCTCAACGGTTGTCAATTCCAATTGACCGACAATATTCTCGAAAAAGTAATCAGACAAGACCTGCGCATTACCAATTCGTTCCATAAACGCGGATAAATTTTCAGCGCGCAACAGAGAATCAGGATCTTGCCCCTGCGGCAATAGCATTATTTTGATTTGCCTACCATCACGCAAACAAGGTAAAGCAGCATCGGTAGCCTTCCAGGCCGCCTGCCTACCGGCATTGTCACCATCGAAACAAAACACCAATTCGGAGGTAAATCGGAACAATAAATCGATTTGCGCTTTCGAAGTCGCAGTACCCAGAGCAGCGACCGCATTGAAAATACCAAACTGAGCCAGGGCAATCACATCCATATAGCCCTCTACCACCAGTATCCGGCTGGGCTTACTATTCTTTTCTAAAAGCTCACAAAGCCCATAAAGCTCCTTACTTTTAGAAAAAACCGCAGTCTCGGGCGAATTAAGGTATTTTGGCAAAGAGTCATCCAGTACTCGGCCACCAAACCCCACTACCCGCTTCCGTTTATCTCGAATCGGAAACATCAATCTCCCCCGAAAGCGGTCGTAAACCTTGCCATCATCCCTGACCACCAGCATACCAGCGTCGATCAACTCCGCTTGACCGAAACGCGCCAACAGAGCATCCCATTTATTCGGCGCATAACCCAGGGAAAAATCTCGCGCTACCTCACCACTAATGCCCCTGGCTTTCATATACTCTACAGCTTGCCGACCTTCCGGATTTCCGCGCAATTGCTCCGCATAAAACCCGGCGACCCCCGCCAAAACCTCGTAAACATGCAACACATTTTTTTTATCAGGCAGCCCAGACTCGCCATCAATCAAATCCCTAGGCACATCCACGCCTGCAAAGGCCGCCAAATCTTCGACCGCCTCGACAAAGCCCAGATGATTAAATTCCATCAAAAAGCTGATCGCGTTACCGCCGGCGCCGCAACCGAAACAGTGATAAATCTGCCGACCGCGATTGACTGAAAAGCTTGGAGTTTTTTCCGTGTGGAATGGACAGCGCGCCATAAAATTGCTGCCGGATTTTTTAAGGGGGACGCGCGAATCGATTAGATCGACAATATCGACCCGCACCAAAAGATCATCTATAAACTGACGAGGTATCCTGCCGGACATGTTACCGACAAGATATTAAGCGATAAAACAGGCCTTAATTCTCGCACTGACATTCGCCATGTCAGCTCTACCTTGCATTTGCGGCTTAAGCAAAGCCATCACACCACCCATGTCTTTTACCGATGTAGCGCCCACTTCAGCTATAGCATCGGCGACCATGCCATCGATTTCAGCATCGCTAAGCGGTTGCGGGAGAAAATCCTGAATAACCAACACTTCAGCCTCCTCGATTTCCGCCAGATCGTTGCGACTGGCATCTCGGAATTGCTTGATGGACTCGCGCCGCTGCTTCAGCATTTTGTCGAGCACCAGTATGATTCTCTCATCACTTAGCTCGATACGCTCGTCGACTTCAACTTGCTTGATGGCAGCCAAAATCATGCGGATCACGCCCAACCTAGCTTTTTCGCCGCTTTTCATCGCGGCTTTCATATCGTCCGTGATACGTTTTTTTAACGCATCCATTGTCTTCCTTAAATTTGCGGACGACCGCGACGTAAGTTTTTCAACGCATAACGCTCGCGTGCCAGCTTTTTCAAATGACGTTTAACTGCCGCAGCACCTTTGCGCTTACGCTCGGTGGTTGGCTTTTCATAAAACTCGCGACGACGTACTTCAGCCAAAACACCGGCTTTTTCGCACGCACGTTTAAAGCGACGAATCGCGATGTCAAAATGTTCGTTTTCTTTAACTTTAACTGATGGCATTATCAATAATCCGATTTATGTTAGTATCTTTTGACGCTATCGGCGATAGCAAGCCCGCCGAAAACGGCCGATTATACTCATAAAATTCTTTTATTCAAAAACTAATGTACGTTTTAGGCATAGAAAGCTCTTGCGACGAAACGGCAGTCGCCGTGTACCATGCTAGCAAGGGCTTAATTGCCCACACCTTATACAGCCAAATTGCCACGCATGCCGAGTATGGCGGCGTCGTTCCTGAGCTAGCCTCAAGAGACCATATCCGCAAATTGGTTCCGCTGATCAAAACGCTATTAAAAGAAGCCAAATTAACCGCCAAAGACATTGAAGGCATTGCCTATACCGCCGGCCCCGGCTTAATGGGATCGCTACTAGTCGGCGCCGCCACAGCTCAAAGCTTAGCCTGGACCTGGCAAATACCTGCTATTGCCGTGCATCATATGGAAGGCCATTTATTAGCACCGATGCTGGAGGATAATCCGCCCGCCTACCCGTTCGTCGCATTACTCATTTCAGGCGGCCATACCCTGCTTATCGAAGTCCGCGCGATTGGCAAATACCGCTTACTTGGCGAATCACTGGACGATGCCGCGGGCGAAGCTTTCGACAAAACCGCAAAGCTCTTAGGCCTGGACTATCCGGGCGGCCCCAAATTGGCTGAGTTAGCGCGCAGCGGCCAAAACCGCTTTAAATTCCCAAGACCAATGACCGACAGACCAGGATTGGAATTTAGTTTTAGTGGCCTGAAAACCTTCACAATGAACGCCCTGCATGCCACCGAGCAAACCGAGCAGGACAAAGCGGATATCGCTTTCGCATTTCAACAAGCCGTTGCGGAAACATTAAGCATCAAATGCAAAAGGGCTTTACAACAGACGCAGTTGAAAACACTGGTAGTGGCTGGCGGCGTGAGCGCCAACCACGAAATCCGGAAACAATTACAACAGATGGCCGTAAAAGAAGGAGCAGAAATACGCTTTCCCCGTCCGGAATTTTGCACCGATAACGGCGCGATGATTGCCTATGCGGGATGCCAAAGATTAATGGCGGGGCAAACCCAAAATCTGGAAATCTTTGCCCGGCCGCGCTGGCCGATGGAGCAGCTAATCAGCCTTTGATCAAGACTCTTGCCCAGCCAGTAGCCGCTGAATATTACTCTTATGCCGCCACAGCAAAATCAGAGAAATAATGGTGAAGGTAGTGGTCAAATTGACATCGCCGACAATCAGCCAAACATACAGAGGCGTTAATGTTGCCGCCACCAAAGCGGCCAACGACGAAATTTTGCCTATTTTGTAAACGACAAACCAGGTGGCGGCAACCACCAAACCCAGCAGCCAAGCAACACCGAGCGTCACACCCAGCGATGTTGCCACGCCTTTGCCACCTTTAAATTCAAAAAAAATCGGATAAAGATGCCCCAAAAAAGCGGCAAACACCACCAAGGACAGCACCTGGCTGTCTACAGCCAATGCCTTCGCCAATATCACCGGCAACAGCCCTTTTAAAGCGTCACCCACCAAGGTAATCGCCGCTGCCTTCTTACCGCCGATACGCATCACATTGGTTGCCCCCGGATTACCGGAACCGTTTTCCCGAGGATCCGCCAAACCCATCATCTTACATACGATAATCGCGCTCGACACCGAGCCGGTTAAGTAGGCCAAAGGCACCAACAACCAATCCATCATTTAATCAACCTCTCGTCAATACTTGTACAGCGGCGCTATTTACTCGATACTGCCGCCTCTTCAAGAAATATAATAACCGGAAAGCAACGATGGACATCATCTTTTTAGGCGGGCTTGAAATCGATACCGTAATCGGTATTTACGACTGGGAAAGGAAGATCAAACAAAAAATCATCCTGGACATCGAAATGGGCTTTGACATCCAAAAAGCCGCCGCCAGCGACGACATCACACACACACTAGACTATAAAGCCGTTTCGGATCGCGTTGTCAGCTTTGTCGAGCACAGCGAATTTTATTTGGTGGAAAAGCTGATAGAAGAAATTGCCGGAATTTTACGCAGCGAATTTGCGATTCCGTGGGTAAAGATCACCCTAAACAAAAAAGGCGCCATTAGCCGCGCTCGTGACGTCGGCATCATCATCGAACGCGGCGAAAGATAGTCATGCCTACCGGATTTATCAGCATCGGCAGCAATATAGATAAGGAAATCCACATTCCCTCCAGCCTGGAAACACTACGTGAACTGTTCGGAGAACTGACAATTTCCAGCATCTTCGAAAGCGAGCCGGTGGGCTTTGTTGGCGACAGCTTTCATAACCTAGTCGTGCAATTCGAATCGACATTATCCGCGAAAGAAGTCGCCAAATTGCTAAAACAAATCGAATTGGACCATGGCCGCAGCAGGGAGAGCCAAAAATTCTCCGCCAGAACGCTGGATTTGGACTTGATTTTATACGGCGACCAAATTATCAGCGACGGCAGACTACAAATTCCACGCGATGAAATAGAACACTATGCCTTCGTGCTGGAACCTTTGGCGGAAATTGCGCCAAACGCCACTCATCCGATAAGCAAGCGTTGTTACAAAGATCTTTGGCATGATTTCGACAAACGCGATTTACGCCAAACCAAACTCGAGAAATAACGCTCTGAAACCTTTACCGAAACAGAGTCCGTCCACCATCCACAGTCAATACTTGGCCGGTAATATAATCGGCGTTTCCAACCAAAAACCTTACTGCTTTAGCAATATCGTCTGCTTCGCCGCAACGCTGCAAAGCCACTTTTTTTAAGATTTCCACCCGCTCCGCGTCAGCTACATCTTGTTCCGGCCATAAAATGGCCCCCGGAGCCACCGCATTAACGCGAACTTCCGGCGCCATTTCCCTGGCCAATACCTTCGTCATCGCCACCAAGCCGGCTTTAGCCATACTGTATACCGGATAGCCCGGCAATCCTGTTTCCGCGTGAATATCGGCGATATTGACGATACAGCCCCGTTTAGCTTTTAGTGACGACCACAACGCTTGCGACAAAAAGAACGGCGCTTTCAGATTGCTGGCCATTGTCAAATCCCAATCCTGTTCCGTAACCTGCCCGATGGGCACTGATTGAAACAACGACGCGTTGTTCACCAAGACATCGACATCACCCCATTGAGTAAGCGCTTCTTCAGCCAACTTCTGGATGCTACTGAATACCGATAAATCGGCGTTTAATAACCTTGCCGAATCGGCTCGCACAGCATTCAACTCAGCGGCTAAACGTAAAGCGTCTGCATCGGAGCGGTTGTAATGCAAAATCACATTACACCCCTCACTGTGCAGTAACCGGACACACGCCGCGCCGATACGTCTTGCCGCACCGGTAATCAGCACATTTTTAGACACTTATTGACCAGCGGCAGGCAAACTGGAGATCAATTTTTTTCTGATAAGATAACAAGCAGCCAGCGCGACGAACACCGGTAATTGGGTTAGCAAAAATTCAGTCACCGAATGCTTGGTTACCATGCCAGCCAGAGGCACCACGATCAGCATCTTGGATAACCACCAAGTCAGCCAGTACCCTATCAGACCAATCACAGACCAATTAATTAACGGACCGCCGTGATTTTTAGCCGTCAAATAAAACCAAACCAAGGTCAAAATACCGCATAACTTAGCCAGAAATAACATCTTCTCCCCCATTTTTATTGTTGTAAAAAGCAAACCAGACCGTAACTCAATGTAAACCAATCCCGGCAGAAAGATCAAATCAATACCATCAGACCGCTTATAGCTTGTGCTTCAAACTTGCAGACTTAGAACATATAATCGCCGCCATCCTAAAACAAGAACATGAGGAATACCCATGCACGCACGTCTTTTTGCCATAGCATTGCTAACTATCGGTTTTGGCAATTCTGCTTGGTCGCAATCCACACCGAGCCATGGCGGCCACGGCGGAGCGAGCGGCGGAGATGCTGGCGGATGCATCAATGCTAAAATTAGCCGCTATACGCCGGAACATTTAGCCACAGTCAGACCGGGCTCAGAGTTTTCGTTCGCGGTTTCCGGCAGCAATGGCCCAGGCCACATTCACGTCAGCATTAAACAGCAACCGGTCTCGGTTCAAATTGAAGACAAGGACACGTTCTATTTGGTAAAAGGTAAACTGCCTGACGAGCTTAAAAACACTGTCGTCAGAATCTCGGTAAAAGCCAAAGCAAAAGTCAGTAAATGCGATGCGGACGGCGGCTGGCTGTTAAAAGTTTCCGAATGATCTCAGGTGCAATGCCGGCAAGATACACTCAATTAGATAAATTGTTTTCGATCACAAGATCAGTTGAAATCCCATTCGAACAGTGTCCACTTGTTGATATTGGTGTTTTCGTCCAAATCATTTTTCTTCACATCCATCTGCTCATCACCGTTAGTATCCAACATATAGTAGGCCGGCCCTACCTGGGGCTGGATTTTCACCATGTATAGCTTGCCGTTGCGGCGAAACTCCTGGATAGTGTCTTTGCCTTTACGAATAATGGTAATGTCGGGCTCCATCTCTTCCCCGGACTGCACCGGAGCCGGCAAATCAGGCGGCTCCGGAACCGGCGCCAATTCATTGGCATCAGGGCCTGCGGCAAAAGCAAAGATCGGTAAAAACAGCATCAAGCTAAAACCCAATAAACGAGACATCAAGATCCCTGCAAAAATTTGAATGTGGGCGGTCATGATAATACAGATTCGGTAATGCCGCATAAATCCCTGGCTTGCCGGCACCCTTCGACGCACTAAAACTAGCAGGCATAAAAAAGCCGGCACTACCAAAAGGAAGTGCCGGCTTAATCAGCTAGACTTTAGGCTTGTTTACGTAAGTACTTCTCTACACCCGTCGTTCTAGCCACAACCTCGTCCTTGGACTGCAAGGCTTGCTTTGCCATGTAACGCGCGACACCCGACACGCCAGGCGCATCCTTCGCTAATGCATCCTGTTTGGACATATATCTGGCTACACCAGTGAGTTCTTTCGAATCCTTATCCAGCAACTCATGTTTAGTGACATATCGGCTAACCGAGCT
This sequence comes from Methylomonas sp. 2F7, assembly GCF_057126975.1. NCBI lineage: Bacteria > Pseudomonadati > Pseudomonadota > Gammaproteobacteria > Methylococcales > Methylococcaceae > Methylomonas > Methylomonas sp. 2F7. The sequence goes on along the minus strand of NZ_CP195203.1, from coordinate 124,729 downwards.
CACTTCGGCAACAGGTTTTTGCGCTAATATTTGCTTGGCTAAATACTTGCTGACACCAGTAGGCGGCGGCAACTGTCTGGTCAATATTGCCTGCTTGGCAAGGTAACGGGCAACACCGGTTAAAGGCTCTGCCTGACTTTGCAATTGCAACTGTTTAGCCAGATATTTGGCAACACCGGTTGGCTTTGGTGCTTGCTGAGCAGACGCAGCCTGTCTGGCAAGGTAACGCTCAACAGCGGAACCCTCAAATGCCAACTCCTCGGCCAATTCTTGCTGAGCATTTTGTTCTTGATTCAACTGGGCCTCCGCTTTTTCCTGTTGAGCTAGCGCTTCCGCTGCAACATATCGTGCAATCAAAGCCGCAGCGGCCGCTTTTCTATCCGCCGCCGCCTGCTCTGCCAAAAATTTAGCCACACCGGTTAAAGGCGCTTGCTCTTTCAATAAGCGTTCCTGTTGAGCGACATACTTAGCCACACCGGTTACTAATGGCGCATCTTTTGCCAACAAAGCTTGTTTGGTGACGTATTTGCTCACACCAGTTGCTATTGGCGCTTCTTTTGCCAATACATCTTGCTTCAATACATATTTGGCAACGCCTGTAACCAATGGCGTCGAACCGATCTGCATATTTTGCCGAATGACGTATTTAGCGACATTGGTCACCGCATGGTCTTCGCGATCATTTTTGGTAATGTATTTAGAAACCCCAGTCACCGGCGCTTCTTTAGACAAAATCGACTGCTTGATTAGGTATTTGGCAACTCGAGTAACCGGATTTTCCGCTTGTTGAGTCAGATATTTATCGACACCCGTCGCAACCGGCTCGCTTTCGGTCACTTCTTCAACAAGCTCTTCTACTACTTCGGCAACTTCTTCAATTTCTTCTTCTACTGTTTCCTCGACAACCGGCTCCACGACAGCCGCCTCTTCGACGGCTTGCCGGGCTTTTTCCAATTGCGCTTGCAAGACTAAATATTTAGCCACCCCGGTCAACGGCTGGCCGTTTTCGTCCAGTTCCGGCTTAGGCGGCTCAAGTTTTTGCAGATAACGGGCTACACCGGTCAATTGCGCGTCTTCGCTGTCGACACGAGAATAAGCTTCTGACCGACTATCACTACTGCTCGAATTGTCGAACAAAAAGCCGAATAAGCTATTCATCAAACTGTTTGTTGCCATTTGAGAATACTCCTGAATGTAATAATTGTTATGTGTCTAGACGACGAGTTCATCAAATTCACGGTATAGCCTAAAAATACTAGGAACCCGCTGCGCTGAATACTACTTTAGGCTGAAAATTGGCTGCCGGGTACTTGGCGTCAATTTCTGAGGTCTGCTCATGCTTTGTTTCGGCGCAAGGCGCGCTAGAATTACTGGTAGCGGCGACCGGAGAGCTGGCCTTGGCTACTTCAGCAATAGCCGGATCTCTGTAGAGAACCTTAGGTTGAAAATCCGCAGCAGGATAATCTTGAGCACTGACCGCGGCCGATACGGCTAACAGCAAGCCCGTTAAAAACTTCTTAATCAATTGCGTGTTTATCATGATTCCACCTTACTCTATTGATTAAAGACAAGCCCGCCGGCAACATTGTCACCGACAGGCCTTTTACTTAGCGCCTATTAAAGCACAGCTTCCACATTAGCGACGACATTGTCCACGGTAAAGCCGAACTCTTTGAAGAGTTGACCTGCCGGGGCCGATTCGCCGAAACGGTCCAATCCTACGACTCTACCCGCGCTGCCGGCGTATTTCCACCAGCTGTCGGTTACTCCCGCTTCTACTACCACGCGCTTGGTCACACTCGGTGGCAATACGCTGTCTTTGTACGCTTGGTCTTGCGCTTCAAAGACATTGGTCGATGGCAAGGACACCACGCGGATGTTTTTGCCTCTGGCTTCCAGCGCTTCAGCGGCTTTAACCGCCAATTCCACTTCAGAGCCGGTGGCAATGATGATGGCATCCGGGGTACCGGCACTGTCTTTCAGGATGTAGCCACCTTTACTGATGCCGTCAATCTGGGCTTGGCTGCGCGCCATGTGCGCCAGGTTTTGCCGGGAAAAGATCAGGGTGCTTGGTCCATCTTGACGCTCAATCGCGGCTTTCCAGCACACAGCCGACTCGACGGCGTCGCAAGGGCGCCAGACCTGCATGTTCGGAATCATGCGCAGGGTGGCGGTTTGTTCGACGGGTTGGTGAGTCGGACCGTCTTCGCCCAGACCAATGGAGTCGTGGGTGTACACAAAGATGGTCGGGATTTTCATCAACGCGGCCATGCGCAGGGCGTTACGGGCGTATTCACTGAACATCAGGAAGGTAGCGCCGTAGGGTTTGAAGCCACCGTGCAGGGTGATGCCGTTCATGATGGCGGACATACCGAATTCACGCACACCGTAGTAGACGTAGTTGCCATCGAAGCCCGGTTGGTTGACGTCTTTGCAGCCGGACCACAGGGTCAGGTTGGAGCCGGCCAAGTCGGCAGAGCCGCCCAGCAGTTCGGGCAACAAGGGGCCAAAGCCGTTCAGGGTGTTTTGCGACGCTTTACGGCTGGCGATGGTTTCGCCTTTTTCGTTGACAGCGGCGATGAAGGCGTTGGATTTATCCGCCCAATCGGCCGGCAGTTCATTTTTGATGACCCGACGTTCGAATTCGGCTGCCAATTCCGGATGTGCGGCTTTGTAGGCAGCAAATTTGGCGTTCCAGGCGCTTTCCAGTTGGGCACCTTTGGCATTAGCATCCCAACCGGCTTTGATGTCGGCAGGAATGTCGAACGGCGCATGCGGCCAACCCAGGTTTTCACGGGTCAGGGCGATTTCCGCTTCACCTAAGGCCGCACCGTGGCATTCTTCTTTGCCTTGTTTGTTCGGCGAACCGAAACCGATGGTGGTTTGGCAGCAGATAATGCTCGGTTTGTCGGTGACTTTTTTCGCGGCTTCAATGGCAGCTTTGACGGCGTCGGCATCGTGGCCATCCACTTTAGGAATGACGTGCCAGCCGTAGGCTTCGAAACGTTTGGGCGTGTCGTCCAGGAACCAGCCGGCGACGTTGCCATGACCGCGGACTTCGCCGTCGATGGAGATGTTGTTGTCGTCGTAGAAGGCGATCAGTTTGCCCAGCTTCATGGAGCCGGCCAGGGAGCAGGCTTCGTGGGAGATACCCTCCATCAAGCAACCGTCACCCAGGAATACGTAGGTGTGGTGGTCGACGATGTCGTGGCCCGGACGGTTGAATTGGCCGGCCAGTGTACGTTCCGCTAAAGCGAAACCGACGGCATTGGTGATGCCTTGGCCCAAAGGACCGGTAGTGGTTTCGACGCCGTCGGTGTAACCGTATTCAGGATGACCTGGGGTTTGCGAGTGCAGTTGACGGAACTGTTTCAGTTCTTCGATCGGCAAATTGTAGCCGGCCAAGTGCAACAAGGAATAAATCAGCATAGAGCCGTGGCCGTTGGACAGGATGAAGCGGTCGCGGTTGGGCCATTTAGGGTTGCTGGGGTTGTGTTGCAGAAAATCGTTCCACAATACTTCTGCGATGTCGGCCATCCCCATCGGTGCACCGGGGTGCCCGGAGTTGGCTTTCTGTACGGCGTCCATGCTAAGTGCGCGGATGGCGTTCGCTAAGTCTCGGCGCGAAGGCATGTTTAGTTCTCCTTTGAATCTTATAGTGCGAGCCGGCTCATGATCGGCCGTGCCCGGTAAAAACTGGGGGGGTTATAACAAACGAAAGGACGAGTGGCGCTAACCACCCGTCCTTAATATTTCCTAATAACTAGGTATTGCCAAAACTGGCTTATGCAGCAGCAGCGTCAACCAGTTCGCGGATTTCGCGAGCAGCTGTTGCTGGGCATGGCGCGCCATAGATAGCAGCACCAACAACGATGATGTTAGCGCCAGCTTCAACGACTTGTTGTACAGTCGCTTGTTTGATACCGCCGGCAACAGAGATACGCACATTCAGGCCCAAACGAGCGATGTCGTTCAAATCAGTAAATGGTGTGTGACCGGCTGCTTGCGCGTCCAAACCGGTGTGAATACCAACGATTTGCGCGCCCAATTTGGCAGACTCTCTCGCGCATTCGGATTTGTCGGCTACGTTGATCAAGTCGATTTGAGTTTCAGCGCCATGTTTTTTCGCAGCCTTGATAACGCCGGCGATAGTGGCCAAACCGGATACGCCCAATACGGTGCAGATATCCGCGCCAGCAGCATAGAAAGCGCCGGCTTCGTATTCGCCTGCGTCCATAGTTTTCAGGTCAACCAACAACAATTTATCTGGGTAACGCTGTCTCAGTTCTTTAACCAGGTTGATACCGTTGTATTTGATGCAAGGAGTGCCGATTTCAAAAATATCAACATAAGGCGCTACTTTATCAGCCAATTCGACAGTTTGGTTGAAATCCAGTGAATCCAACGCCATTTGAATTAATGGTCTTGCCATATTTATGTGCTCCGATTGTTATAGTTACAGTTATTGTTTTAAGACCCACCCCCCGACCAAAACGCCATTTTCAGGTCTTTAAGTCGAGAGCGCCGCAAGCCTTTGTCGATGGGCAGTTTTCGCGAGTGCGGCAACTCTAAATCAGAATAAGGCGCCCTGTCAATTGAAGACCGACTATTTACTCAGTAAAAACCCTGTATACAGTCCGGATCGATAAAAACTTAACCATCCAAACCGGTCCAAGGCTTGAATAGCCCCGTCGCATCCACCCCAAACATATCCAGGATTCGACCCACACCTTCATCAACCATCGCCCTTACGGAATCGGTCTTGTTGTAAAAAGCCGGCATCGGCGGATAGATAATCCCGCCCATTTCCGTGACGCTGGCCATATTGCGGATATGCGCCAAATTTAACGGGGTTTCACGAGGCACCAGCACCGTTTTGCGGCGCTCCTTCAATGCCACGTCCGCCGCCCGAGAAATCAAGTTGTCGCCAAACCCATGCGCCACAGCCGCCAGCGTTTTCATCGAGCATGGCGCAATCACCACGCCCTCGGTCTTGAAAGAACCGCTGGCAATACAGGAGGCAATATCGTTTATGCCGTGCGTAACATCCGCCAACTCATACAAGGTAGCGCGATCCATATCCAGCTCGTATTTTAGATTAACGAAACCAGCTGTCGATACGACGAGATGAGTTTCCCATTCGTCTCGCTCCCGCAACACTTGCAGCATCCGGACGCCGTAGATGGCCCCGGTAGCGCCGGTCATGGCAATAACCAGTCGTTTTTTGTTGCTCATAATTCCCTTGTCTACGCTAAAAGCTTGGCCATTTCATCGGTCGCGGATACCAAAGCATCGATCATTTCGTCGCCCCGCGCAATGTGCCCGGCATTCGGCAACACTACGTAACGAGATTGCGGTAAGGCCTGATGCAGGCGCCAGCCGGCTTCTATAGGACAGGTCAAATCGTTTCGGCCGTGAATGATGATAGTCGGTATCGCCTGTAACCCTGCACAGTTTTCCAGGATTTGATTTTCGCTGATGAAATAATCATGAATGGCATAAGACAATTCCATCTTTACTTGCCGCAACATCTGCTCGCTAACCGACTCCATACTCTCCAAATAGCCACTCCCTAATGCCACTTGCCCGCTCCAGGCCTGCCATTGTTGAGCAGCGCGCTTAGCGGCGTCCTGATCGGCACCGAAAATTGCCTCCACCAATCGCTCCAAAACATTGGCGTCCGGCAAATTGGGCAAATTATCCAATAAGGTCTGCCAACGCTCGGGATAGATTTTATTGACACCGTTACCCAGAAACCACTCCATATCGGCCTGCCTCGCTAAAAACACGCCGCGCAAAATCATTGCTAATACCTGCTGCGGATGCTGCTGAGCGTAAAGCAAAGCCAAGGTCCCACCCCAGGAACCGCCGAATAACAACCATTTTTCAATACGTAATTGAGTGCGGATACGCTCCATATCCGCCAGCAAATCCTGAGTAGTATTGCCCTGCAATTCGCCAAACGGCCCCGACAATCCGCAGCCGCGCTGATCCATCAGAATAATGTGGTAGCGCTCGGGATCGAAAAACCGCCGGTGATCCGGCTTGGTACCGGAACACGGACCACCATGCAAAAAAATCGCCGGAATACCGGCCGGATTGCCGGATTGCTCGACGTATACGCGATGCTCACTATCGGTTTCCAGAAAAAAGGTATGGAACGGCGAAATATCCGGATAGAGCGTTTTCATTATTTTTCATCCATAAAAAAAGGGAAGGCTGTGACACCTTCCCTTTTGCGTGCTAACTAAGCGTCAACTTAGAATTTGAAACCCACATAGCCACCAGCGTTGAAACCGTCGGTAGGTGTACCGTCCAGTTTGCTGGTTGAGTAGTGGTAACGCACGTCAGTACCCAATACGATGCCTCTATAAAGATCGTATTCAGCACCGGCGCCGAAGTTCAAACCGGCATTCAACACCGAAACCGCGTTGGACGGAACGCCCAGGATGTTGATATCCAGACCAACAGGAATGATCCATGGACGCAATTTGCTATCGTGCATGAATTTAATTTTTGGAGATGCGTTGATTCTCAAACGGGCATCGGTTGCTCTAGGAGAAGCGCCATTAACCCTTACAGCACCAGTACCGCCTTCTGCTACCGGAACTACAACAGTACCATCAGTCAGCGTATTGGTCCCTGAGCCGTACTGAGCATATTCAACACCCAACTCAATGCCGAAAGATGTGTCATCCATCAAGCCGAACAAATCATTATTTACGTTGAAATCAAACGCGCCACCGAAGTAAAAGCCTTCGTTGTTTTGGTTGTTAGATAAAAAAGCACCATTGGTCAAAGGACTGGCATTGCCTCTAGCATGATCCAAAGCCGACCAACCGCCACGAACTGCTACCAAGTTGTCTTTTGCAGACGCTTGAGCAGGTGTTGATTTAACAGACGCCATCCATTGATCCAACTCTTGAACTTTTGCATTCGCAGCAGTGGAGCTGGCAGATGAAGATTTAACCCGGCTCAATTCTGCTTGCATGGCTTGCATTTGCTCGGCCATTTGTTGCATTTGCGCTTCCAGAGCTTCGGTTTTTCTGGCGGCAGCGTCGGCTACGCGCTCGGCACTGGAACCAGCAGCTTGGGCTTGTGGGGCAATGAATGCTCCAGCCATTGTCAAAGTCGCCGCGGCAACGCCCAGCGCTAATTTGGTTTTAGTAAAACTCATTGTTGTTCCCCCCAAGGGTAGTTATTGTTAAGACTGAATTGGCTTTATAGCAACACAGGATTTCTTCACGTGGGCAATAATAGCAGCAAAACACTAGCCTTACAAGTTTTAAGTCTATTTTTTTTCATCAAAAACATTGTTTTATATCAATAAGATACGAATACTTTGTAAACTATAATCCATGTTTGTCAAAAACTAACAACAGCCATTTGCTTTTTTACACACCCATCGACAATCGGCAAACCCTATCTAAATACGCCGGCTTCGTGTTACCTTAAAAAAGCCTTCTTACACCAGTTTTCCTCAGCATTTGCATGACCAAACACCTGGATATTCTGATCATCGGCGGCGGTATCAGCGGCCTATTAGCCGCACGAGAACTGCGCCTTGCCGGCCGCGACGTGACGATCCTCGACAAATCCAAACCGGCTCTGGAATCCTCATGGGCCGGCGGCGGCATTTTGCTGCCGATTTATCCCTGGCGCCAAGCCGCAGCGATCTCCGAATTAGCCGTCAACAGCTTAAAAAAATACCCTGCCTTAAGCCAGGAACTGCTCGCCGCTACCGGTATCGATCCGGAATGGTATGCCTGCGGCATGCTGATCTGCAAAAACCCGGACTACGAACAAGCTATACAATGGTGCGAGCAATACCACATCGACTACCAGCCGGCAGCGCCAGAATTCACCGAGCCGTTTACCAGCACTCTCGACCAAGCGCTGTGGCTGCCGGGAATTGCCCAGGCCCGCAATCCCAGATTATTAAAATCGCTCCTCGCTTACCTAATACAATCCGGCGTGAAATTTCTGGATAGCACCGAAGTTCGCAAGATCGGCATCGCCAACCGCCAAGTTGAGAGCATTGAAACCAGCAACGGGAGCTACGCCGCTCAGCACCTGATCATTAGCGCCGGCGCCTGGACCACCGATTTAATGCAGGATTTATTGCCGGATTGGCCGGTAGACTTGCGCATCAAGCCGGTCAGAGGGCAGATGCTGCTGTTCGACGCCACGCCAACCACCTTGCCTTATATGGTGCTGGACGGCGATCAATATTTGATCCCCCGCCGCGACGGCAAAATCCTGGCGGGCAGCACCGTGGAGCAAGCCGGCTTTAATAAGATCACCACAGAAGACGCCAAACAACAGCTTTACCAATTCGCCACCGAATTGCTGCCGACCTTGAAAAACTATCCGGTTTGCCATCATTGGGCAGGCTTGCGCCCCGGCAGTCCGCAAGGCATACCCACTATTGGACAGCATCCCGACATTGACAACCTCAGCATCAATGCCGGCCATTTTAGAAATGGTTTGGTAATGGGGCCGGCATCCGCAAAATTGTTGGCGGACCTGATTCTGCAGCGCCCCACCGAACTAGACCCGACCCCGTATTCGCTAACTTGAGCAACCGCGCCATGAACCTTTATCCTTTGCTACGCCCCCTACTGTTCTCCCTGGACCCGGAAACCGCGCATCATGTGACGCTGGATTTACTGAAGCTGGCCAAGCAAACCGGCTTGTCGGCTTTGAGCAGACCAAGATCCAGCGGAAAGCCGGTTAAGGTGATGGGCTTGGACTTTAAAAACCCGCTAGGACTGGCGGCGGGCCTGGATAAAAACGGTGACTACATCGACGCCTTGGCCGAGCTGGGTTTTGGCTTCATCGAAATCGGCACTGTCACCCCACGCCCGCAACCAGGCAACCCCAAGCCACGCCTATTCCGCCTGCCAGAACATCAAGCAATTATTAATCGAATGGGCTTTAACAATTTGGGTGTCGATCATCTGCTGGCACAAGCCGATAAATGCCAGTATCGCGGAATATTGGGCATTAATATCGGCAAGAACGCCGACACCCCGCTGGAAAACGCTACCGAAGATTATCTGATCGGCTTGCGCAAAAGCTACGCGGCGGCAAGCTATATCACGATCAACATTTCCTCACCCAACACCAAGAATTTGCGCCAATTGCAGCAAGGCGACGAGATCAAGCAATTGCTCAGCGCTTTGAAGGAAGAACAACTGAAATTGCAAGCGGCGCAGGGCAAATACACGCCCATCGCGGTGAAAATCGCGCCGGATTTAAGCGATGAGGAAATTAGCCACATCGCGGCATTGCTGTTGGAATTTGCTATCGACGGCGTGATTGCCACCAACACCACCATCGCCCGCGATAAAATCCAGGGGCATATCCACGCCAACGAAGCCGGTGGTTTGAGTGGTGCGCCGGTCAAGGATAGTTCGACTCGGGTAGTGAAAGGTTTGGCGACGGAATTGAACGGCAAACTGCCGATTATCGCGGCCGGCGGCATTCTCAGTAGCGCAGACGCCCAGGAAAAGCTCGCAGTCGGCGCCAGCCTGGTGCAAATCTATAGTGGCTTAATCTATAGAGGCCCGGCATTGATCGAAGAGATATTGAGCGCCATCTGATGAGTTAGTCAACCAACAGGCGGTAAGCCATTGGTTGCGAACCGGCCCAGCCGAAAGCTACGCGGTGCGTACCCTAGCAAGCTATTTCCTTGGTGGAGTGATCAATTGCCGTCTACGTTGCTTCCGACTTAATGTCTAATCTTGTACCCGGTCTTAAACACCCACCAGACAAAAATCAAACAGACGGTCAGAAAGCCAAACGTCATGCCTATGCTCATCGCCACATCCACGTCGGCCATGCCGTAAAAGCTCCAGCGAAAGCCGCTAATCAAATACACCACCGGATTGAACAAGGTGACTTTCTGCCACAAGGGCGGCAGCATATTGACCGAATAGAACGCGCCGCCCAGGAAAGTCAGCGGTGTCACAACCAACATCGGCACCACCTGCAGCTTCTGAAAACTGTCAGCCCACAGGCCGATAATGAAACCGAACAGACTGAAAGTCACGGCCGTCAGCAGCAAAAAGCCGATCATCCACAGCGGATGGGCAATCTCGTAGGGCACAAATAGACGGGCGGTTCCCAAAATCAGCAGGCCCAACAGCACCGACTTGGTCGCCGCCGCTCCCACGTAACCCAGCAGCACTTCGATCCAGGACACCGGCGCCGACAGCAACTCGTAAATCGTACCCGCCCATTTAGGCATGTAAATGCCGAACGAGGCGTTGGAGATGCTTTCGTTGAGCAAATTCAGCATCACCAGCCCGGGGATAATGAAGGCGCCATAGCTAACGCTGTCGATGTCGCCCATCCGCGAGCCAATGGCTTTGCCGAAGACGATGAAGTACAGCGAAGTGGTCAGCACCGGCGCGGCGATGCTTTGCGCCAGCGTGCGAAAGGTGCGGGCCATTTCGAAACGGTAAATGGCGCGGATGCCGTAGATGTTCATGATTGCGTCCCTTGTGATTGGTGGACCAGGCTGACGAAAATGTCTTCCAGTGAGCTTTCGCTGGAGCTAAGGTCTTTGAAATCGATACCGTGCTCGCTTAGCCGGCGCAGCAGCTCGGCAATGCCGGTCTCTTCTTCCTGAGTGTCGAAGCTATAGACCAAGCGTTGGCCGTCTTCTGTCAGCGTTAACGCCCAGGCGTCAAGCTCAACCGGGATCTCGGTCATGGGCTGGCGCAAAGTCAGCGTGAGTTGTTTCTTGCCAAGCTTATGCATCAGTACGGCTTTGTCTTCCACGACGATCAGTTCGCCCTTATTGATGACGCCGATGCGGTCCGCCATATCTTCGGCTTCTTCGATGTAGTGGGTAGTTAAAATGATGGTGGTGCCATTGGCGCGCAGTTCGCGCACCATGCGCCACATGTCGTGGCGCAACTCCACATCGACGCCGGCGCTAGGCTCATCCAAAAACAATATCGTCGGCTCATGCGCCAGAGCCTTGGCTATCAGCACGCGGCGTTTCATACCGCCCGACAGCGACATGATTTTCGCATCGCGCTTGTCCCACAACGATAAATCGCGCAGCACTTTTTCCACATAAGCGTGGTTGGGCGGCTTGCCAAACAGTCCGCGGCTGAAATTAACCGTGGCCCACACCGACTCGAAGGCGTCGGTGTGCAGTTCCTGAGGCACCAGGCCGATGGCGGCGCGCACGGCGCGGTAGTCCCGCACGGTGTCGTGGCCGTCGGCGATGATGCTGCCGGCACTGGCGTTGACGATGCCGCAGATGACGCCGATCAACGTGGTTTTGCCGGCGCCATTGGCGCCGAGCAAAGCAAATATCTCACCGCGCTTTATGTCCAGGTTGATGTTTTTCAGGGCTTGCAAACCGCCGGCATAGGTCTTGTTTACGCCGCGTATGGAAATAATGGGGTCGGCATTCATGGACAGTTCGAATTTAAGGGTTGCCGATAAGGTTTCGTCATGTGGTTTTCCTGTATATATGTTCTTGAGATGACTTTCGTTGATATTGCTATTACTGGTAACGGCTAGCTATCGAGACCTTGTCGATCCGCCCACCGATGAATCGACCGTCCAACCACCCCCAAAAGCTCGGTAAAGCGACACCATGGCGACGCGCACCGCCGTTTCGGCTTTGGCGCGTTCGTCGCTGATCGCCAGTTTGCTGCGCTGGGCATCCAGGACGGCGAGATAATTCCCCGCTCCGCGACTATACAACGCATCGACCAACCGGTAAGCTTTTTCCGCCGAGGCTTGCGCTTCGGTTAGTTTTCCTAAACTATCGTTCGCGGAACGGTGCGCGACGAATGCGTTCTCGACGTCTTCCAGGGCCAGCAAAAAAGTCTTCTCGTAATTGGCCGCGACTTGCTCCAGCCGAGCATCGGCGGCGGTAATCTGGGCGCGGATGCGACCGGCATTGAAGATAGGCGCCGAAAGGCCCGAGCCCAGCGCATAAACGCTATCGGCCAGACTCGGAAAACCGCCGACCGCCAATGCGCCGACGCCGCCACTGACCGACAGCACCAGCTTCGGATAGAGATCGGCCTGCGCCGAACCCAGGCTGGCTGCTGCCGCACTGACTTCGGTTTGTGCCAGGCGTAAATCGGGACGTTGCGCGAGTATATCGGCCGGCAGCAGATTTGGCATGGTCGGCGCTTGTTTCGGTAACAGGCCAACAGCGGCCAAGCGGCTTCCTAGGCTTTCCGGCGGCTCGCCCAATAAGACGCCCAAACGATGGATCAGGTTTTGCTCGGCGTTGGTCAGTCCCGGCAACGTCGCTTCGGTGCCCTGCAATAACATTTCCTGGCGGGCAAGGTCCGCCTCGTTAGCCAGTCCGGCTTTAACAAATACCTGCAAAGTCCTTAGCCGTTCGCGCTGCAAGGCGATATTGTTTTGCAGAATGCCGGTGCGTTGCTGCACGCCGCGCAGTTCCAGATAATTGGTCGCCACCTGAGCCAGCAGACCGACTTGCGCCGCATGCAAACCTTCCCTGCTGCCTTCGGCTTGCGCGGCGGCGGCTTCCGCTTCCAGATGCCGACTGCCGAACAAGTCGATTTCCCAGCGTGCCGCCAAGCCGCCGCTGACGGCATCGGCGGTAGGTGTAATCAATTTGATGCCCTGCCCGCTTGGTACGCCGACGATGCGGTCGATGCGTTTTTCCCGGCCGCCGAACAGCGAGAAATCGAGGCTGGGATACAGCGCCGCTTCGGCGACGGTGACCATCGCGTTGGCTTCGCGGACGCGAGCGGTGGCGATCTTCAGATCGTGGTTGGCGGCCAAGGCTTGGTCTATCAACTCGTTCAGCAAGGGATCGTTGAAACCTTGCCACCAAGTCTTCAGGTCCGCCGTTTCGGCGGTTTGGGCGGTTTCAGCATTAGCCGCGTGTTGCCATGTTGCCGGGCTATTGAGCACTACCTGGTCCCCGACGCGGGTCGGCGTACAGGCGATTAGACTAGCCAGGGACAGTATGGTCAGTGGTGTTAAATATCGATTATTCATTGTAAAACTCCGTGGCCGCATCGCGCGGTATCCGCGAGGATTATCGTAAAAGCGGGGTTTATTCCTTCTCCCCTTGGGAGAAGGTTAGGATGAGGGCATATAAAACAAAGCCTTATCCCCTCACCCCAACCCTCTCCCGGCGGGAGAGGGAGTTTTTGCGTCGGTACGCGCCACTCTGAACCAAGCCGCATACAACGCCGGCAGGAAGAACACCGTCAACGCGGTCGCCACCGTCAGCCCGCCCATGATGGCGATAGCCTGCGGGCCGAAGAAATCGTTGCGCGACAGAGGTATCATCGCCAGGATGGCCGCAGCCGCGGTCAGCATGATCGGTCGGAACCGCCGCACCGTCGATTCGACGATGGCCGACCAGGTGTCGAGCCCTGACTGTTCGTCCTGATCGATCTGATCCACCAAAATCACCGAGTTGCGCATGATCATGCCGGCCAGCGCCAGGATACCAAGCAGGGCCATGAAACCGAACGGCGCGCCGAACAGCAGCAAGGCGAAGGCTGCGCCGATCACCCCCAACGGCGCGGTGCTGAACACCATGAACGTCCTGGACAGGTTCTGCAACTGCATCATCAACAAGATCAGCGTGACGATCAGTACCAGCGGAATCCAGATTAAAATCGATTTTTGCGCGGTCCAGGCATCTTCCTTGGCCGCGCCAGTCTCGATGAAATAGCCGGCCGGCAACTGCTTTTGTATGGCCTCAAGTTGGGGAACGATTTGCGCCGCCACATCGGGTGCCAGCATGCCGTCGGCCACATCGGCGCGCACCGAGATGGCTGGGAAGCGGTTGCGCCGCCAACGCACGCCGTCCTCGAACACGGTCTCGAACTTGACGAACTGCGACAGCGATACCGACTTGCCATTGGCCGTACGCACCGCGACGTCCGGCAATTCGTCGGCTGCGCTGCGCAATTCGGGGCTGGCCCGCCAGACGATGTCGATCAACTTATCCTGCTCGCGCAGTTGCCCGACCGGTATGCCGGCGTAATGCGCCTGCAAGGCTTGCGACAGGCTGGCGGTCGACACGCCAAGCGCCCGGGCTTTGTCCTGGTCCAACATCAGGCGAAATGAAGGCATGCGCTCATGCCAGTCGTCGTTGACGTCCACGGTATTAGGATTGGCGCGCACGACCTCGGCTACCCGGTCGGCAATGCCGCGCACGATGTTGGGGTTTTCGCCGAGCACGCGGAACACCACCGGATAATCCATCGGCGGCCCGACATTCAGGCGCATCACCCGGCCGCGCACGTTCGGGAAATCCGTGGTTAATGCCCGCCGGACGCGCTGCATCACGCGCTCGCGGGCCACGTTATCCTTGGTCATCACCACCAATTCGGCCAGATTGGTATTCGCCAGTTGCTGCACGATCAGTAGGAAAAACCTCGGCGTACCGCTGCCGACATAGCTGGCGACATGTTCCACGTCCTCGTCCTTGGCTAATAGCGCTTCCATCCGCTTGGCTGCTGCTTCAGTTTGTTCGAAGGAACTGCCCTCCGGCAACCACAAATCGACGATGACTTCCGGCCGATTCGACAAAGGGAAGAACTGCTCGGGAACATGAGCTAAGGTCACGATACCGAGGCCGAACAAAGCCAGCGTGGCGACAATGACTTTTTTGCGGTGTGCTACGCAGGCATCCACCCAGCGGCGCAACCGGTTATAAAAAGGCGTATCGAACAAGTCGTGAACCGGACCGTCGGCGTTGCTGTGTGTCTTGAGGATGAGAAATCCCAAATACGGGGTAAACACCACCGCCCCTATCCATGACAGCAGCATCGAAATACCCACCACCTGAAAGATCGACACCGTGTATTCGCCGGCTTGCGACTTAGCTAAACTAACCGGCAAGAAACCGGCGATGGTGATCAAGGTGCCGGTCAGCATCGGAAAAGCGGTAGCGCTGTAGGCATAGGTCGCCGCACGAATCCGGTCCCAACCTTCTTCCAGCTTACGGGCCATCATCTCAACGGCAATCATCGCGTCGTCCACCAACAGGCCCAGCGCGAGGATCAATG
Organism: Methylomonas sp. 2F7; assembly: GCF_057126975.1. Lineage (NCBI taxonomy): Bacteria > Pseudomonadati > Pseudomonadota > Gammaproteobacteria > Methylococcales > Methylococcaceae > Methylomonas > Methylomonas sp. 2F7. The sequence continues at coordinate 109,688 of NZ_CP195203.1, read as the reverse complement.
CACCCAAGGAAATCCGTTGCAAATCGATACCGCACAGCAGCATGACCAGCAAGGTGGCGGCCAGCACCAGCGGCACGGTCAGCGCCACCACGGAACCGGTGCGCCACCCCAGGCTCAAGAAGCTGACCACCAACACGGTGGCCAGAGCTTCGAAGAAGGTTCGGCCGAATTCCGCCATCTGGTTTTTCACCACATGCGCTTGATTGGCGACTTGCTCCACGTCCATGCCCAACGGCAATTCGTTTTTGATGCCGGCCAGCGTGTCCTCCAAGTTTTTTCCGAGACCGATCACATTGCCTTTCTTATTCATCGTCACGCCCAGGCCAAGGGCCGGCTTGCCGTTGAAACGCATCTTGAATTCGGCGGGATCGACATAGCCGCGCGTTACCTGGGCGAAATCTTTGACCTTGAAGGTCCGATTTGCGATGCGTACCGCCATATTGGCGACGCTGTCTTCCGAGTCGAACGAGCCAGTCAGGCGTATCGGCAGATTGCGTTGCGCGGAAAACACCGTGCCGGCCGGCGCCATACCGTTCTGGGCCTGCAAGGCCTGGGCAACCGCCGCCGTATCCAAGCCCAGTTCGGCCAGCTTTTTGTCGGAAAACTCGACGAAAATCTTTTCGTCCTGTACACCGATCAGATCGACCTTCTCAACAGCCTTGACCCGCAACAGCTGTTGCCGGACCGAATCGGCCGCCTGTTTCAGATCGGCATAACTAAAACCCTCGCCGGAAAAGGCGTAGATCAGGCTGTAGGTATCGCCGAATTCGTCGTTGAAAAACGGTCCGATGCTGCCAGGCGGTAGCGTCATACGGATGTCATCGACCTTCTTGCGCACCTGATACCAAAGCTCGGGAATGTCCTTGGGCGGCGTATCCTCGCGCGGGGTGACGAAAATCACCGATTCGCCGGGTTTGGAGTAACTGCGCAGATAATCCAGATTGGGCAGCTCCTGAATTTTCTTTTCCAGCCTGTCGGTCAACTGTTGCTCGACTTCCAGCGCGGTGGCGCCAGGGTAGAGGGTTTTAACCACCATGATTCGAAACGTGAACGGCGGATCTTCCTGCTGACCCAGCTTGAAATAAGCGAATAGCCCACCGAGCACCACCAATGCCAGCATAAAGCCGGTGAAGGAGCGATGTTTTAGCACCCATTCGCTGAGGTTGAACGCTTTCATAGTTGTTCCTTGCTGCCGTTATTCTTAGACAATCCCAATCCTTCCGGCAAGCGCACAGCCTGTCCCTCGGCCAGACGTTGCACGCCGGCGCTGACCAACAATTGACCGGCGGCGAGGCCCTCAACGGCAATGCGTTCGCCGGCCAGTGTTTCGCCCAACCGCACCGGCGCTGATTTGACGGTGGCCGCCTGCTCGTCGACCAACCAGACTAAAGGATGATCGGGCTGGTTTTGCGGGGTATAGACGGCGGAAAGCGGGATGGCGATGCGGGAAGCGGTGTTAGCCGCGATATGAACGGTCGCCGTCATGCCTAATTGTGCGGCGTCCAGGCCTTCCAGCAAGCTTGCCTTGACGCGGTAGGTGCGGCTGGCCGGGTCGGCCGCCGAGGCGATTTCGCGGATTTTAGCCTTGAGCACCCGTTCGTCGTCCGACCACAAAGACACGCTAACGTCTTGTTGGCGCTGGATTTCCAGCAGGCGATGCTCGGGCACGTCGAAATGGATTTCCTTTTCGTCGAGCTGGGCCAGCGTCACCACGGCCTGACCGGCAGCCATTACTTGCCCCGCCTCGACAGCCAAGGCCGTGACCACGCCGTCGCGGTCAGCATGCAATTCGGTATAACTCAGCTGGTTGTTCGCCTCGGCCAATTGCGCTGCCAGCGCCGCCGTCCGCTCCCGCGCCGTGGTATAAGCGGTTTCGTGGCGCTCGAACTCCGGCTGACTGATGACTTGCTGGGTCAGCAATTCGCGGTATCTCACCAGATCGTCCCGCAAGAAAGTGCTGTCGGCCTGCGCGGCAGCCAGTTGAGCCTTTAGACCTTGCACGGCAAGGTGGTAATCGTTGCCGTCCAGTATGGCCAGCAGTTGGCCTTTACGTACCGAGTCGCCAACATCAACTTTGCGCTCCAGCAGTTTACCGGCCACTCGGAAGGATAACGGCGTCTCGATTCTTGCCCTGACTTCCCCGGCAAAGCTTCTAGCACCTGCAACGGCATGGTCCTCGATCCGAAACACTTTCACCGGGCGGGCAACCGCTGGCGCTGGTTTGTCCTGGTCGCTGCATCCGACGCTGATCGTCAGTGGCAGCAACAAAACGGCCAAAAACCGGGAATTGGCTGCGCATCGGAACTGAGGCCGGTCACGGCGGGTGGGCATTAACGGGATGTTGGGTTTCGGCATGTTGCTTCCTCCTTCGGCAAAAGGTTCGGTACTATTCGAAATAATCATTCGATGCTGTTTGCTATCAGTATCTCGGCGGCCAACCGGCATCAATAGCCGCGCCGAAATAGCGCTGTAATTGTTCGGAAAAGAAATGGTCATCACTTAGCCTCTTCGCCCGAAGATCAATAATGTCGATGTGGCCGAGGCATAGAGTCGGTCTTCAGCATCAATGAGACGTGCCTCGGCAAAAGCAGCCCGCCTCCCTAACGACAAAACCCTGCCTTCCGCTCTGACTAAGCCCGTGTTCTTGGTCATGGCCTTGTGATAGGAAACCTTCAACTCCAAGGTGGTGTAGGCCTGTCTCTCGGTTAGTCTGGAATGGACAGCGCAGCCGCAGGCGGAATCCAGCAAGGTGGCCGCATAGCCGCCGTGAACGGTGCCCAGAGGGTTATAAGCATGTTCGCCGGGCTTGCCGGCAAACACGGCTTTGCCTAAGTCGACTTCCACCAGCTCAAAATCCAGCGACACCAGTATCCCCGGCTTATGCCCCGAGGCCATCAGCTCCCGCAACTGGTCAAGGCCATTGCGCTCAACATCGGTTTTGATCACTAAATTCATACGGCTACCGTCCCTTCTCCGATATGCAGGATCGCGGCGGTTACGGTCGACGTGGCATTGTTTGAACAATGAATCATGTCCTTATCCTTCCGTTATTCAGACTATCGGCAGCTGGTTAAACTTGCGTAAGCTATTGTCTACCAAGGCTTCCGGGAGGAAACGACGCAGGAAACGCACTTGGCTTGCCTGTTTTCCGGCGGTGTAACGTCTTCTGGGTAGTGCGTCAGTCGCGGCTTTTAATATCGTACTGGCCACTACGTCCGGCGCATCGCCCGCATTCACCCCTTTACGCATCAGTGCCGCCATGTCGCTACGCACAGAGTCATAGATGGCAAGCGGTTGATCGGGCTTGGTTAGGCTTACTTCGAACGCGGTGCGGGTAAACGCCGGTTCAACCAGCACCACCCGGATGCCGAATGTGCGCAGTTCGTGGTCTAGCGATTCGGAGTAGCCTTCGACCGCATGCTTCGTGGCGGCATATAGCGCGTTGTAGGGAGACGGAATCAGACCCAATACCGAGCTGATATTGATGATGCGGCCTTTCCCCTGACTGCGCATGGTCGGCAACACGGCATTAGTGACGCGGGTTATGCCGAACACGTTCACGTCGAACAAAGCCTGAGCCTGCGCGGTGGAGGACTCTTCCGCGCCGCCGAGTAGGCCGACACCGGCATTGTTGACCAGCAGATCGATGCGTCCGGCCTGCTTCATGACCTCGGCGACCATGTTGCTTACCGACGCTTCGTCGGTGACGTCGCAGGTCAACATCGTGATTCCGTCGGCGCTGGCAAGCGTTTTGCGGCTGGTGCCGAATACTCGATAACCTGCTTGTTGCAGGGCCTTGGCGGTTACCAGCCCAATACCCGACGATGCACCAGTGATCAGGGCTACGCCAATGTCTTTATTGCTCATATCAAATCTCCTTGTGGGGTGGATAGTCTGCCGACTAAGTGTTACTATCATTTTGAAAGCAATGTTACTATCAAAATGAAACCAAGTCACTACTAAAAACGTATGAACGATAAAAATATTTGCGCCGACCCTTGTCCGATCGCGCGTTGCCTGACTTTCCTCGGCGACGAATGGAGCTTATTGATCCTACGAGACGCCCATTTCGGTTTAACCCGATTCGATCAATTTCGGAAAAGTCTCGGCATCGCACCGACGATGCTGACCCGGCGCTTGGCAACGCTGACGGAGGAAGGCATGTTGGAAAAACGGCTGTATTCGGAGCGGCCGCCGCGTGAGGAGTATGTGTTGACCGCCGCCGGCCGCGATTTCCTGCCGGTGCTGATCATGATAGGCGCCTGGGGTCGCCAATACCGTAGCGGCGGCAAGCTGGTATATATCGAGGACGCCGAAACCGGGCAGGAAATTAAACCGGTGGCCATCGACGAGGTCACGGGCGCAAAGATAGGTTCTCGGCCGATACGCTTTGTGCTGCCGGAAAATAGCTAATTTTTGGCCGATTTCTCAGTATTGGCTGGCTATGTCTAACATTTCTAAGAGACATGTCGCCGATTTTTAGAGAGGCATAAACAAAGTTCCGCATGATTACGTTGTATCAATTTCCCAGAGCCTGGAACATTCCCAATCCGGGCCAGTTTTGCGTAAAGCTGGAAACCTATCTGCGCATGGCCGGCATCGAATATCGAATCGCCGAAACCCTGCCGCTTTATGCGCCCTTGGGCAAGCTACCTTTCATAGAAGACAACGGCTATAAACTTGCCGATAGCCGGATGATTGTCAGCTATCTGCAACAACATTATGGCGATAGCCTGGATGCGCATCTGTCAGCCGAGCAAAACGCCCTGGCCCTGGCTTGGCAACGCTTATTGGAAGAACATTTGTATTGGGTATGCATGTATAGCCGTTGGCAATACGGAGCGGAGAACTGGCAAATCAATAAGCAGGCGATCTTCCAAGGCCTGCCGCAACCCATGGCGGACATGGTAGCCGCGATCTATAGACTGCGGATTCGCGGACAGATACGCGGCCATGGGATTGGCCGGCTAGCCGCCGCCGACATTTTCGAATTGGGCAAGCACGATGTGGCGGCTCTTTCCGCCGCGCTTGACGGCAAGACGTTTTTGTTGGGAAACCGGCCCAGCAGTATCGATGCCTCGGCCTTCGGCATATTGATCAATCTATTGGCCTGTCCGGTCAGCTCGCCGGTTAAGGACTATGCCTTAACGCAATCTTCGTTAGTCGATTATTGCCGGCGCATCCAGACTCGCTATTTTCCCGAGCTGGGCGAACCGAAGTTTGGCGAATGATGGTCCAGCGCGGCGCAAGCGGCGCGAATTTCATCGCGTAGCCAACGATTGGCAAGATCCTGGTCTTGTAGCGGATGCCAGACCATGACCGTGTCGTAATGCGGCAAATCCAACGGCAAGGGCACCAATTGTAGCGGCAAGTTCCGGGCGAATTGCTCGGCAGTGCGTTTAGGAAAAGCCATGACCATATCCGTTTGCGCCACGATCAACAACGCGGACAGAAAATGCGACACAGTCAGCGCCACACGCCGCTCGCGACCGTGTTCCGCTAACCAGGCGTCTACTTGCCCCGTGCTGGCCCCAGTTCTGGATACCAGAATATGCGGCAGGTCTATATAGTCTTCCAGCACTAATGCCGCAGTGACCCGGGGGTGACCAATGCGAGCCATGCAGACCATGAAATCGTCGAACAAGCGTTCGGAATTTAGATGCTTGGGCGCATTCAGCATCACGTCAAAACCCAGTATCAGGTCTATATCGGCTTGCTCCAGTGCATTGAAAGGAAAACGGCTGCTGGTACGTTTGAAGTGGATATCCACGCCCGGTGCTTGCCTGGCAATACGCGGCGCCAATATGGGCAACAATAAGGCTTCCACGTAATCCGTCGCCGCAATATTGAAGGCGCGCCGGCAAGTGGCGGGATCGAACGGCGCCGGTGCGCGAATCAAACTTTCCACCTCTTTAAGTACCGTCGCCACGGGTTCCACCAGGGACAGGGCCCGCAGCGTCGGCGTCATGCCCGCCGGGGTTTTTACCAACAACGGGTCTTCCAATTGTTGCCGCAAACGCTGTAGTACGTGGCTCATCGCCGATTGGCTAATAAACATTTTTTCCGCTGCCCGCGACACATTGCGTTCCTTCATCAGTAGATCGAAGGCGATCAATAGATTCATATCAAACGTTTTTAAGTTGGCCATGGCTGGGATTCCAAAATGTAAACGCGGGTTATGTTATCGAAAATACCTGGGGTGTTTGGCATCAAATATTTTCATAGGCGCATGAATAGAAAGCATTTTACCGTTTGCCTTCTCAGGCATAGATTTATCCCCGACGCAGCCGCCAACGTTTAGTTTCTACTCAAGGAACCTGCATCAGTTTCCCCCAAGGAATTTGCAAGTTAACGTGGCTGCGGCGTCGCCTCGCTCTCTATCGTGCAGCAAGCGTCTGATATTGCCGGGAGGTATTTGGCAAACGCATTTGCCAATCATGATGTTGAGCCGATGGTCGGAGAAAGGGCGCTCGCAACACATTGACGATAAACGTCGGGTTTTGCCGGAACGCTAATTCAGAAAAACAAGGTGGTCAGTAGGATCGCCAACACTTAATTTCAATTACAGGAGAATCATCATGCCTTTGTGGAAAGTCTATCATCCCAGCGCAGCCTTCAGCGCGGACGACAAACAAGAGCTGGCTGAACGCATCGTAAACATATATGCGGCAGTACCGATCCCAAGGTTTTACGCGGTAGTCATTTTCGAAGAAGTGATTAAAGGCAATTGTTTCGTCGGTGGTGTGCGGAATGACAAGTTTATTCGCTTCAAGGTCGACCAAATCGCTCGAACGCTACCGGGTCCCATCATACGAGAATGGTGGATGCGAACGCTTGACGAAGTCATTGCACCCTTTGTTAAAGAACGCGGTTTCGATTGGGAAATTTCAATTGACGAAACCCCATTTGATCTTTGGTCACTACAGGGCGAATTGCCTCCGCCCTTCGAATCGATAGCGGAAAAGCGCTGGGTTGAAGAAAACAAGGCCAGCCCTTACACGTACCAAGAAAAACTACCCTCAGGTCATTTTTTATTGACCCCAGGCGTAACGGGTTGATTGATGATTAACCCGTGATAAATAGGGCTGGGTAAATAATTCCAAAGGGGGCTGGGGCGCTTGGACATATATTATCGGCCGCACAGACAACCCAGAGGACATTTACTCGCCCGCAATCGCCATCCGCTCCAGCAAGATCGAACCAACCCTGATATTGCCGCGCAAATCCACATCGTTGCCGATGGCGACGATATTGCGCAGCATGGACTTTAAATTGCCGGCAATGGTGATTTCTTGCACCGGATACTGGACTACGCCGTTTTCCACCCAAAAGCCGGATGCGCCGCGCGAATAATCGCCGGTCACCCGATTAACGCCCTGCCCCATCAACTCGGTCACCAACAAACCGGTATCCAGCAATTTCAGCATGCCGGCAAAATCGTGACTGCCGGGCTCGACGGTCAGATTGTGCACGCCGCCGGCATTGCCGGTGGTTTGCATGCCCAACTTACGGGCCGAGTAGGTGCTGAGCACATACGATCTTAAAATACCGTCGCTGACAATATCTCTGGCCCTGGTCGCGACACCTTCGGAGTCGTAACTGGCACTGCCCAGCGCACCGCGCAGGAACGGTTGCTCATGAATCCGCACGAAGTCCGGCAAGATTTGCGTATCCAGCGTATCGAGCAAAAACGAGGATTTGCGATATAAACTGCCGCCGCTGATCGCACCGATCAACGCGCCGATCAAACCGGACGCCATTTCCGACGCGAATAATACCGGACATTGCCGCGTACTGAGACTACGCGCATTGAGGCGGGCTATGGTGCGTTGCGCGGTTTTTTCGCCGACTTGTCTAGCCGATTCCAGGCCGTTGGCATTGCGGGCCACGCTATACCAATAATCGCGCTGCATCGCATCGCCGCTGCCGGCCAACACCGAGCAACTCAAAGAATGCCTGCTGGACTGGTAACCTTGCAAAAACCCCAGGGAATTACCGAATACCCGCGTGCCTTGATGCGTGTTGACCGACGCGCCTTCGGAATTGCTAATCGCCTTATCGTAGCCGCGCGCGATGTTTTCACATTCGATGGCAATGTTTATCGCCTGTTCGGCATTAATGTCCCAAGGATGATTCAAATCCAAATCAGGGAACTCGGTAGCCAGCAACTCGGCATCCGGTAAGCCGGCATAGTCATCGTCGCTGGCGTAACGGGCGATGCTGCAAGCAGCCTTGACGGTTTCTTTCAAGGAATCGGAAGAAATATCGTTGGTGCTGGCGGAACCTTTTTTCTGCCCGAAATAAACCGTGACGCCTATGCCTTGATCGCAGTGATACTCGACGGTTTCCACTTCCCCCAAACGCGCCGACACAGACAGTCCGTTGTCGACACTGAATGCTGCTTCAGCGGCACTGGCACCTTGATGCTTGGCTTCGTCCAACAGCTGCTGAACGACATTTTTTAAGCGATTAATTTCTTCCTGATTTTGCACGGTAAGTCTCTTAGAATTCGATTACATGTGTGGGCCGAAGCATGTTGGCCCGGGGCAATTAAACGCTGGTGCCGCCGACGGTCAAGCCGTCGATTTTCAAGGTAGGCTGACCGACGCCGACCGGCACGCTTTGCCCGTCCTTGCCGCAGGTACCGACGCCGCTATCCAGGGCCATGTCGTTGCCGACCATCGATACTTTCGTCAATACGTCAGGACCGTTACCGATCAGCGTCGCGCCTTTCACTGGGCGGGTAATTTGGCCGTTTTCGATCAGATAGGCTTCGCTGGTGGAAAACACGAATTTGCCGGAGGTAATATCGACCTGGCCGCCACCGAAATTCCTAGCGTACAAACCTTTTTTAACCGAGCGGATAATCTCCTCCGGGTCGCTGCTGCCGGGCAACATGTAGGTATTGGTCATGCGCGGCATCGGCAAATGCGCATACGATTCGCGGCGGCCATTGCCGGTGGGCTTCACGCCCATCAAGCGGGCATTGAGCTTGTCCTGCATATAGCCTTTCAAAATGCCTTTTTCGATCAACACGGTGTTTTCGGTAGGCGTGCCTTCGTCGTCGATATTCAAGGAACCGCGCCGCCCAACTAAGGTGCCGTCGTCGACCACGGTGCATAAATCTGAAGCCACCCGTTCGCCGACGCGACCGCTAAATGCGGAAGTGCCCTTGCGGTTGAAATCGCCTTCCAGGCCGTGCCCGATGGCCTCGTGCAGCAAAATGCCCGGCCAGCCCGGCCCCAACACCACGGTCATATTACCGGCCGGCGCTTCCTGGGCCTGTAAGTTGACCTGTGCCAAGCGCACCGCTTCGCGGCCGTATTCAAAAGCCCGGTCGTTTTCCAGAAAGAAACTGTAATCACTGCGACCGCCGCCGCCCATGCTACCCTGCTCGCGCCGACCATTTTCGACCATAATCACCGTCACGTTCATCCGCACCAAGGGCCGCACATCGGCAGCCAGGGAACCATCCTGATTGGCAATCAAGACACTGTCATAGGCCGCAATCAAACTGACCATCACTTCTTCGATGCGGCTGTCCAGTTTGCGAGTTTCGCTGTCGACGCGTTTCAATAAATCGATTTTTGCTTGATCGTCCAGGGACTTTAAGGGATTCAGCGGCTGATACAACTGCGGCCAGCTCTTGGCGACCTCAATCTGGCGCCGCGCCTGCTGTCCTTGTCTGACAATGGCTTTGACGTTGTTAGCGGCTTCCAGCAAAATCGGCAATTCGATGCGATCACTGTAAGCAAAACCGGTTTTGTCACCGCTGACGACGCGCACACCAGCCCCGTGCTCTATGGAATGACTGCCTTCCTTGATGATGCCGCCTTCCATGGACCAGGATTCGAAATGACTGGACTGAAAGTAAATATCCGCAGCATCGACCGGCACGCTGAGCAGCGCGGCCATCACTCGATCTATATCCTGGGTTTGCAAGCCATTGACGGCAAGAATGGATTGGGTAACTTGTTCTAGTAATGGCATAAGAAAATTAAAAATAAAACGGTTTCGTCAAGGATGCGCACAATCACATCACGAAAAATGATGCGATATAAGCAACAGCCACTGCAGTGACGGCAATAGCCACTTTGTCCCTTATCGTCAGCGACAGCCAATACAACTCTAATTCGGTTTTCCGCCGCACCCAGGTATTCAGCAACATTTGTTTAAAAGATGCCCAAAGCCGGGGTACTAATTTCGAGAGTCGATAAAACCCAAACCAAGCAATGGTGACCAATATATAAAACGTCACCACCTGGCTGCCGTGACGGTCGGACTCGAATAAATACTCGATGATTTCACCGATATCCAAAACGTGGAATACCAGTTCGACCGCTTCTTCAATGCCTAGCTCGACATACTCGAAGGCCACGTGAAATCCTTCGAACACCAGATGCATCAATTCACCCAGCAGCTCCAGCGTCACATCGTACATGACGATAGCAAGTACCACAAAACCGACGATGATCAAGTCGAGATTCTTTCTAATCATGGCTAATTCCCTACCGCACTCGCCGCTATCGACTCCGGCACCTGCCATTCGACTTTCCAATACCCCTTGCCGTCCGCCAAGATTTGATTCAACCAAGGCAACAAGGCTTCCGCCTGGCTATCCAGCTGCCAAGGCGGATTGATGAACAACATGCCGGAACCGGTCATGCCGCGCCCCGGGCCATCATCGGCTATGCAGTGCTCGATCCGCAACTGGCGGGGTATACCGGTTTGCGCCAATTGCCGCATAAAGTTTTCGGTCGCCGCGCGGTCGATGACCGGATACCACAGCGCATAAATACCGGTAGCAAAGTGCTTATGTGCGGTGGTTAAAGCCGCAACGATTTTTTTGTATTCGTCGCGCATTTCGTAACTGGGATCGATCAAGATCAAGCCGCGCTTTTGGATAGGCGGCAACTTCTTGCTCAAGTTTTGCAAGCCATCTTCTTTGGCGACAGCCACCTGTTTGTCGCCGGCAAATAATTGCTGAAGGGCTTCGACATCGCTACTGTGCAATTCCGACAATACCAATCGGTCTTGCGCCCGGACCAAGCGCTTTACCAATTGCGGCGAGCCAGGGTAGCGCACCAGTTGCCGCCCGGTATTTTCCGCGCGCACCGCGGACAGATAATCTTTCAATTCCGGCGGCGCATCCTGAGTGTCCCAAAGCTTGGCTATGCCTTGCTGATATTCACCGGTTTTTTGGGCGAATTCGGATTTAAAAGAATATTTACCGGCGCCGGCGTGGGTATCGATGTAAACAAAAGGTTTATCTTTTTGCTTGAGTGCGTTGATCGCCAGCGTCAGCAGACTGTGCTTTAACACATCGGCAAAATTGCCGGCGTGGAACCCGTGACGATAACTAAGCATGCTGTCTACCCATTTTTATTATTCCAATCCGTTCAAATTCAGCTTAATTTGGCTCTGAACATAAAAAAAACCGCACCCAGCAAACATAAACCGGCCCAGAGATAATCCAGTTTCAGCGGCTCTTTCATGTAGTACACCGAGAAGGGTACGAATACGCTCAGCGCGATCACTTCCTGCATAATTTTCAGTTGGGCGACGCTGCACTGCGTGTAACCAATGCGATTGGCCGGCACTTGTAACAGATATTCGAACAGCGCGATGCCCCAACTGACAAATGCGGCCAGCAACCAGGGTTTGTTATTCAGTTCCTTCAGGTGCGCGTACCAGGCAAAGGTCATGAAGACATTGCTGCAAATTAATAAGCCGGCTGAGATCAGGATGGCATTCATGCTGATTCTACGGTTAGGTGCTGATAGCCTTGCTTGTAATCGCTGATGGCTTGGGTCCGCAACTTCCGGATGGCAAGACCAATCTGTTCGCCTTGCAAGCCTTTCAGCAAAGCCGCCGAGGTATCGACAGCCGAGGCCGCCATGGCCGCCGAACGAATGTATTCAGCTTGCGGGTAGGGCCTGTCTTCGAATCCGGTTCGGCCGCGCGCGTCGGCTTCGCAAGCCTGCAAAAATTCCTCCAAGCGACTATCGGGCTTGAACGCGCCCAGGGTTTGCAACATATCGGTCAAGGTATCCGCACGTAATTCCAAAGCCCTGTGGCAATGTGTGTGATATTGCATGACCTGCGCGCACAGCGATTTAAAATGATTCGGCACCCGCAATCTTTCGCACAGTTTGGTCAGCACCGGCAAACCTTTTTGCTCGTGGCCGTGATGGCTAGGCCAATGCTGGCTGGGCGTCAAGGCCTTGCCTAAATCATGCAACAAGGCCGCGAAGCGCACCTCGGCCTTATCGGAAAGCCGGGCGGCTTGCTCCAGCACCATCAATGAATGCACGCCGGTATCGATTTCCGGATGATATTTCTCCGGTTGCGGCACCCCGAATAAAGCATCAATCTCCGGAAAAACCACCTGCAAGGCGCCGCAATCTCTCAACACCTGAAAAAATGCCGCCGGCGTCCGCTCCAATAAAGCTTTATGTAATTCCGCCCACACGCGTTCTGCAACCAGAAAGTCTGCTTCGCCCGCAGCCACCATCTTGCCCATCAATTCCAGCGTTTCCTCTGCGACAGTGAAGCCCAAATGGGCATAGCGGGCAGCGAAGCGGGCCACGCGTAAGATCCGCACCGGATCTTCGCTAAAAGCGGGGGAAACATGGCGCAAGATGCGGCTTTCCAAATCGCGCCGCCCGGAATAGGGATCGATCAATTCCCCGTCATCGGCCATCGCCATGGCATTGACGGTTAAATCCCTTCGTAACAAATCCTCTTCCAGCGTCACATCTGGCGCAGCATGTATCGCAAATCCCTTGTAGCCCGGGGCTGTTTTACGCTCGGTACGCGCCAAGGCATATTCTTCGTGATCGATAGGATGCAAAAATACCGGAAAGTCTTTGCCAACCGGCCGAAAACCGGCGGCCAGCATGCTGTCCACAGTCTCACCGACCACCAGCCAGTCACGCTCCTTAACCGGATAATCCAGCAAACGGTCGCGAACTGCGCCGCCGACCAGATACGTTTTCATGCCTTACCAACTCGCCTGCTAAATGGATCAAAAGACACAGTATAAATGAGTCGCTATCATAGTGCTTTGCTTATTCCCAAGCCATTATTCATCATGACGGAAATTTTTTTAGCCAGCCTTTTATTGGGCATTCTCGCCGGCATCTCCGCCGGTTTATTCGGTATAGGCGGCGGCGCATTGATCGTGCCGGTCCTGGTCTGGCTCTTTCAATCTCAGCAGTTCCATCCCGAACAAATCATGCTGATTGCCGTCGCCACCTCATTGGCAACAGCGATCTTTACGTCGGCGGCCTCGGTGCGAGCACACCACAAACTGCGAAACATCGATTGGCGACGGGCCTGGCATTTAGCCCCGAGCATGCTGCTGGGCGCCGGCGGCGGGGCGGTGTTAGCCGAATATATCAGCGCGGATTTACTGCGCTGGTTTTTTGTTGCCTATCTGATTTATACCAGCGTACAAATGGCGAGACCCAAGTCGATCAAAGCATCACCCCACCCCGCCAGATCCTTTCTGGATTACCCGATGGGTCTATTGATCGGTGTGTTATCGGCCATTTTAGGCATCGGCGGCGGCACCATGACCGTACCTTACCTGGCGAGCAACGGTCTGATCATGAAAAACGCGGTCGCCACATCCAGCGCCTGCGCCATCCCTATTGCCCTGGCGGCTGCAACCAGTTACGCGGTATTAGGTTGGCAAGATGGTCAATTACCCGCCGGCAGCCTAGGCTATCTGTACCTGCCGGCATTTGCCGGCATCGTGCTAACCAGCGTATTCACCGCACCGTTGGGCGCCAAATTGGCCCACCGTTTGCCGGCGCAAAAATTGAAACGTTACTTTGCGATTGTGCTGTTGGCACTTGCGTTAAAAATGGCTTGGTAAGCTAGGGAACTAAAGCGCCAAGACACAGCTCACACCACTGCTAGTTTCGGTTTGATTGCTCTGTTGCGCAAAGAAAAACTTCATCGTATACTTCGGCGCAGCTTTCTCGATCAAGCTATCGCACACAACAACAAAACCTCTGGAGGGTATATAAATGAAATGGGAAACACCAGCTTATAACGACATGCGTTTCGGTTTTGAAGTTACCATGTACATCTACAACCGTTAATCCTTAGGGTTGACGATAAGAAAGGGGCATTTTCCTGCCCCTTTTTTTTGCCTGGCGTTTTTTAATCCCGTATCATGCCTCGCTCGTTCACCAACCCTTATAAGCGAACATGAAGATAAGAGTTCTCGGCGCCGGTGCCGGCGGCGGCTTTCCGCAATGGAACTGCAACTGCGATAATTGCCGACGCTTGCGCAACGGCCAATTCAACGGCAAAGCTCGCACCCAATCGTCGATAGCGATCAGCACTGACAACCGCAACTGGCTGCTGTTTAATACCTCACCGGACATCCGCGCTCAATTGGAAGCCTTTCCGGCCATCCAGCCCAAAGAAGGCATCCGCGATACCGGCATTAAAGCCATTCTGTTGATCGACAGCCAAATCGACCATACCACCGGCATGCTAATGCTGCGCGAAGGTAAACCGTTGAACGTGTATTGCACCGAGATGGTCAAGCAGGATTTGACCAGCGGCTTCCCGCTGTTCAACATGCTGAAAGACTATTGCACCGTCAATCATCATCCGATTGCCTGCGACGAAACGCCCTTCGAGATTCCCGGCATTGATGACATCCGCATATACGCCCACGCCTTGAAAAGCAAAGCGCCGCCCTATTCACCGCACCGCCACGACCCGCACGACGGCGACAACATCGGCGTGATCGTCGAGCAGATTTCCACCGGCAAAAAACTGTATTACTCACCAGGCCTGGGCGAAATCGAGCCACATGTTTTGCAAGCCATGCTGAATGTAGACTGCCTAATGGTAGATGGCACGTTTTGGACCGACGATGAAATGGTGACGCGCGGCATTAGCCACAAGCATGCTCGGGAAATCGGCCATCTACCGCAATCCGGCCCTGGCGGCATGATTGAAGTTTTGAATGGCGTACCAAACGCCCGGAAAATTTTGATTCATATCAACAACACCAACCCGATTCTCGACGAAGATTCGCCGGAGCGTAAAACCCTGGATGCCAACGGCATCGAAGTGGCTTACGACGGACTGGAAATTGACTTATAAAAAGGTGTTACATGACTGCTGATAATCAACCCTGGAGCCGCGAAGAATTCGAAGCGAAACTGCGCGGCATGGAAAAGTTCTACCACATTCATCATCCGATGCACACGCTGATGAACGAGGGCAAACTAACCCAACAGCAATTGCAGGGTTGGGTCGCCAACCGCTTTTACTATCAGGTGATGATTCCGATCAAGGACGCCAACATCATGGCCAATTGCCCGGACCGCGAAACTCGCGCCAAGTGGGTACAACGCATTCTCGACCACGACGGCCACCCTGGCGACCCAGGCGGCATCGAAGCCTGGATACGTTTGGGCATCGCAGTTGGGCTAACCCGCGAAGAGATCACTTCGCTGGAACACGTGCTGCCCGGCGTGCGTTTTGCAGTCGATGCCTATGTCAACTTCGCCCGCCGCGCCGAATGGCACGAAGCCGCCAGTTCCTCTCTGACGGAACTGTTCGCCCCGAAAATTCATCAACAACGCTTGGATAACTGGCCCGACGTCTATCCATGGGTGGAACAAGAGGGTTACACTTACTTCCGCAAACGCCTGACCGAAGCCCGCCGCGATGTCGAGCACGGTCTGGAACTGACGCTGGACTGGTATAAAACCCGCGAGCAGCAAGAACGCATGGTGCAAATTCTGAAATTTAAACTGGATGTGTTGTGGAGCATGGCCGATGCGATGTATCTGGCTTATGTTGCCGACATGCCGCCGTATTTCAATATCGAGCAATAATGCAGACAGCCGAACAGCTTCGTTTTAACGCTACCGATTTTCTAGCTTGGGAAGAAACCCAAGTCGAGAAGCACGAATTCGTGGCCGGTGAAGTATTTGCGATGACGGGCGCTCGGCGTGAACATGTTGTCGTCAGCCTAAATATTGCCTCGGCCTTGAAAGAACGCTTGCGCGGCTCATCCTGCCAAGCCTATATCGCCGATCTGAAACTACGTGTCGAGGCCGCCGACGCTTTCTTTTACCCGGACGTGATGGTGTCCTGTCACCCGGAAGATAACAAAGCCAAACAATTTATTTCGCAGCCGACATTAATTGTCGAAGTACTGTCCGATTCAACAGCAGACTACGACAGAGGCGGCAAATTC
Organism: Methylomonas sp. 2F7; assembly: GCF_057126975.1. NCBI lineage: Bacteria > Pseudomonadati > Pseudomonadota > Gammaproteobacteria > Methylococcales > Methylococcaceae > Methylomonas > Methylomonas sp. 2F7. The sequence goes on along the minus strand of NZ_CP195203.1, from coordinate 93,451 downwards.
GTCGCTTACCGCAAGCTGGAGTCGCTTCAGGAATACCTGATCGTCGACATCGACGCCCGCCGAGTTGAATGCTTCCGCCGCACTCCGGACAACGATTGGCTGTTGCACGATTACCTCGGCGAAGTCGATTGCCAACTGCATAGTTTGAGCCTAAGCCTGCCGCTGGCGGAAATTTTTGAAGACATCGACGTTGCTTGAATCTGCAGCCGTTTGCCTAAACACCGGAACTCTATGACCATCACCCCCGATCAACTTATCCAGTTCTCGCCGCTGCATCGGCTGCAATGGGAAGAAGCCCAGCAAAAGTACGTGATTCTTTATCCCGAGGGCATGGTCGAGTTGAACCAAAGTTCTGCGGAGATACTCAAGCTGTGCGACGGCAGCCGGATATTGGAACAAATCGTCGCCGAATTGGAAGAAAAATTCGCCACATCCGGCCTGACCAACGACATCACTAACTTTTTGAACGTAGCATTACAAAATGGCTGGATCAAGCAAGCTTAATATCACCCCGCCGCGCTGGCTGTTGGCCGAGCTGAGCTACAAGTGCCCACTGCAATGCCCTTATTGCTCCAATCCGCTGGATTACGCTAAATACCCCAACGAATTAAGTACCGAGGAGTGGAAACGCGTATTAAGTCAAGCACGTAAAATGGGCGCGGTGCAGCTGGGGTTTTCCGGCGGCGAACCGCTGACACGGCAGGATTTGACTGAATTGGTCAGATACGCGCGCGAGTTGGGCTATTACTCCAACCTCATCACCTCCGGCTACGGCTTGAACGAAGAAAAAATCGTCGAATTAAAGCAAGCCGGTTTAGACCATATCCAGATCAGTATCCAGGCCAGCACCCAGGAACTGAACGATCATATCGCCGGCACCGCCACCTACCAACACAAGCAGGACGTGGCGAAACTGATTAAAAAACATGGCTATCCGATGGTGCTTTGCGTGGTAATCCACCGCGAAAACATTCACCAAATGCCGGAAATTTTGCAGATGGCCGAGAACCTCGGTGCCGATTATCTGGAGTTGGCCAACACCCAATATTACGGCTGGGCGCATCTGAACCGGGATGCCTTGCTGCCCACCCGCGAGCAATTCGAAGAAGCGGAGAAAATTGCCCAGGCTTTTAAAGAAAAAGTCGCCGGCAAGATGAAGATTTATTACGTGGTGCCGGATTATTACGAAGACCGGCCAAAAGCCTGCATGAACGGCTGGGGCACCACCTTTTTGACCATCGCCCCCGATGGTACCGCTTTGCCCTGCCATTCAGCCCGCGAACTTCCTGGCCTGGATTGCCCAAACGTAAAGGATTTCAGCATCGAGCAAATCTGGAACGAGTCGAAGACTTTCAACTTTTTCCGGGGTACGGAATGGATGCAAGAGCCTTGCCGCAGCTGCGACGAGAAACTCAAGGACTTTGGCGGCTGCCGCTGCCAGGCCTTCTTATTCAATGGCGATATGTACAGCACCGACCCGGTGTGCAGCAAATCGCCGGAACGGTACCGAATTGACGCGGCGATCAATTCAGCTCGCGAACTAGCCTTGTCCGACCAGGAAAAGCCGCTGATATTCCGTAACAGCAAAAATTCCAAACAATTTTAAATACCTATCTCAGTCGGCGCAGCAAGGCTTGCCGATTGCTCCACTGGCGCAGTTTGACCAACATCCTGAAACTGCATCTTGTGCAATTTGGCATACGCGCCATCGCAAGCCAAGAGTTCGCGATGCGAACCTTGTTCGACTATCCGGCCCTTATCCATCACCAAAATCACATCCGCGCTTTCTATAGTGGATAAGCGATGCGCCACAACCAAGGTAGTCCGGCCTTGCATCACCCGATTCAGCGCGGCCTGGATGTAGCGTTCGGATTCGGTATCCAGCGCCGACGTGGCTTCATCCAGTATCAAGATAGGCGCATCCTTCAACAATGCCCGCGCCAGCGCCAAGCGTTGACGCTGGCCGCCAGATAGCTTTACACCGTTCTCACCGATTTCGGTTTCCAGGCCTTGCGGCATTTTGCTGACAAAATCCATCGCATAAGCATCGATGGCGGCCTGCTCTATCTGCTCTCGGGCCGCACCTTGCAAAGCCCCGTAGGCAATGTTATTCGCGACAGAAGCATTAAATAAGGTGACGTTTTGCGTGACCAAGGCAATCTGCCGACGCAAACTGTCCAATCGGTAACGTTTTAACTCCACGCCATCGATCAAAATCTCGCCCTGCTCGTACTCGTAAAAACGCGGCAACAAGTTAATCATCGTGCTTTTGCCGCCACCCGAAGCCCCCACCAACGCAACGGTCTGACCGGGCTCAATAGTCACATTGATATCGTTTAAGGCCGGGGTTTCGCTGCCGGGATAACTAAAACTCAGATTCTTGAATTCGATGCGGCCTTGACTGCGCTCGACCTGATAATCGCCTCCGTCGATTTCGGCCGGCTCGTCCAACACTTCAAACAACGACTCCGCCGCCGCGATACCGCGCAAGATCTCGGAATTCGCATCGCTTAACTGGCGAATCGGTTTGGGTAACAAAAACGCCGCCGTAAAAAAGCCGACAAATTCTCCCGGGCTGGATGACTTCATCATGATTAAGGCCAGATACATCATGCCGGCCAGCGCGAAAGAAATGACCAGTTGCATCAGCGGGTTATTCAGGGACACCGTCATGATCAGTTTACGGTATTGGGTTCGGTTATCCAGGCTGGCTTTTTTGAAACGCTGGCGCTCGTAATCCTCACCACCAAAACTTTTGACGATGCGATTACCGGACACCATTTCCGAGGTGATATGCGTCAAATCGCCGACCGTATCCTGCATATTGCGGCTCAAGCGTTTCAAACGCTTGCCGACATAACGCACCATGACCGCCACTACCGGCGCAATCGCCAAAAATACCAGCGATAGCTGCCAGTTGGTATACGCCAGATAACCCAGCAAGCCTACCGCAGTGAAACCTTCTCGGACGAACGACCGTATCGAATCGGAGGTAGCACGCGTGACTTCGCCGATATTATTGGTAATCCGCGAAATCATGTAACCGCTGTTATGCGCATCGAAATATTGCACCGACAAGCGGGTGTACTGATTAAAAATCTCGCAACGCAGCTTGTGAATCAAATTGCCGGAAATCCGTGCCAGATAGTAATTGCCCAAAAATGAGCCTATACCGCGTACCAAAAACAACACCACGAAGGCCAGCGGCAAATACTGAATATCACTTCTGTCCGGCGCCCCAAAGCTGTCGATGATGCGTTGAATAATCATCACCACCGCCGGCTCGGTGGCGGCGTAGATCGCAAAACCGATGGCGCAGACCACAAATAAACGCCAATACGGCACCACAAACGCCAGCAAACGCTTGTACACCTGGCCGTCCGTCATTGTTTTGCGCGAATTTTCTAACGTGTTCAATACTGTTTACCTTTAAAATGTACAGCCATGTTGATCAGCCAACGCTCCATGCCCAACCAAAAACCGCTCAATATACAACCTAAACGCATTTTGGTGATAACCCTGCGTTATTTGGGCGATACCCTACTGGTGACGCCATTAATTTCTTCGCTGAAGCAAGCCTATCCGGATGCGGAAATCGATGTTTTATTGCCTGCAAGTAACGCGGGCATGCTGGAAGGCAATCCCGACGTCAAGCAGTTGCTGATCTTGGAAGGCAAGTCCAGCGGGCTGGCATTCGCCAAACTGTTATTTAACCAGTTTCGCCGATACGATTTAGCCATCTCCACACAAGCCGGCGACCGACCCACGTTACTTGCGGTGATAGCTGGCAAGACCAGCATAGGCTTTGTGCCTGACGATACAGGCAAGGCTTGGTGGAAGAAAGCACTACTTAACCGCTGGTTGTTATTTAGGACCGATTACGGCCACGCCGTCTTGGAAAATTTGCGCTTCTGCAAGCTACTCGGAATAGCCCCTTACTATCGCCTGACTCCGCCGCAAAGCTCGACACCGATACCAGCCATAACCACCCCATACGCCGTACTGCATATTATGCCGCAATGGCGCTATAAACAGTGGCATGCCGACGGCTGGCGGGAGCTCGTCGCCTTTTTAGGCCGGCAAGGCCTCCAAATCGTATTGACCGGCAGTGGCAACCCCGCCGAACTCGACGCGTTGCGAGAATTACAGCAACGACTGCCATCGGATGTAATCAATCTTGCCGGTCAACTGTCACTCGGGCAATTGTCCGCCTTGATCGGCAAAGCCAGATTATTCGTGGGTCCCGACACCGGTATCACCCACTTGGCTGCGGCCACCGGCACACTGACTTTTGCCTTGTTCGGCCCCACCGACCCGGAGAAATGGGCACCCTGGCCGTATGGATACAGTGAGAATAAAACGCCTTTCCCGTCTCGTGGTTCGGGCCAAGTACATAATGTGTATCTGCTGCAAGGCCAAACCGAACAAAATTGCCTACCCTGCCAACTGGAAGGTTGCGATAGGAACCGCAATAGCCACAGCGCCTGCCTCGATCAGTTATCCGGGGCCCGGGTGATTGAGGTAATCGCGCAAACATTGCAAGCCAAACAGCCATCCGCATCGCGATGATTACCGGACAACAGTAATGACGTTGATGTTATTTTCCACAAAACCGTCGATAATCGCGGCTTTTCGTCAGCTACCTGATTCCAAATTCGCATGATGCTATCGCCAAGCCTTGACCGCATTTTGGTTTTGAATGTTAAGAAATTCGCTCAACGCCGTATTTTCATGGAACAACAGTTGCGCAAATTCGGCTTATCGGCCGAATTTATTTTCGACTGGGACATTGAAGACTTGACTGACAGCGTAATGGCCGAATTTTTCCGCGACAACCAGCTTACGGCCGGCCAACAATCCTGCGCATTAAAACATGTGGCAGCTTTACAAAAAATTGCCGATGCTGGCGGACAGGGCTATTCATTAGTGCTGGAAGACGACGCGGTGTTTGGCAAGGATATTAAGCTTGGTTTAGAGCGGGCTATCGCCCAAAGCGCTCGCTTTCCGGGTGACAAAGTGATCTACATTGGCTCCGGCGGTAATTTTTTTACCCCCAAGAGCCAACGCGAACCCGGTCAATACCTTTATCTAGGTCATCGCGGTCGTTTTGCCGACTCGTACTTGATCGATGCCAGTACCGCTCGCCGGCGACTGGACTGGATTAAAGCTCACAAAATCGCTGAACCGATAGACAATCAATTCGAAAAGATCGACAAACAGCTCGGCATTCAAATGATTTGGCTGGAGGACCCGGTCATCGAACAAGGCAGCAAAAACGGCTTATTCAAAAGCGCATTGGAAGCCGATCCGCCCACCTGGCTGAAAGGACTGTTTTTCCGCTGGGAAAAACTCAAGCGTAAACATATCTACCAATTATGGCGTTAAGACCACAAAACATGTTTGCATCCCCCCTGACGTCCGAGACATCACTCAATATCTGTCGCAGCATGACTATTGTTGCAGCCATCGCCGCGCCCATTTCCACGGCCATCGCGAGCATAGCCAGTGTGGCTTTGTTAGTATTCTGGCTACTCTCCGGCCAAGCAGTGCAGACCCTCAAGCTATCTTGGCGGCAACCTCTCGGAAAAATGATCTTGCTATTCATTGCCTGGTTGATAATTGGCACTCTTTACGCGGATACAGACTGGCACAGCAAATTGGAGACATTATCCAGCTGGAAAAAGCTGCTATATGTGTTCCTGCTAATCGGCATTTTTCAGCAACAGGCTTGGCAAAAACGGTTTGTCTACAGCTATTTCATCGCCATGGTTGGAGCTGGCATTATCGCCATACCACTTTGGGCTTTCGATCTTGTAGTGAGACAAGACCGTGAAGTCGGCATTTTCATGACCAATCACGCCACCCAGAGTACCGCTTTTGTGGCGGCCCTGCTTTGCGCCATCTTCCTGGTGCGGGAACCCCTCGACCCCCTGCAAAAATATGCGGTTTGGGCAGGAATAGCCATCTTTCTATTCAATATTTTCTTCATTAGTACGGGTAGGAGCGGCTATTTAGCCGTACCCATCGCTGCGGTTTTTGCATTTGGATCGATATATGGGTATAGCAAACTACCGCAGATTATTGGGATAGCTGCCATCGCGCTAGTGGCCTTTGGCCTAAGCTCCAGTACGTTGCAAGAACGATTCAGACTGGCTTGGGACGAACAAGCCAGTTATCAAAGCAGCAAGGATTTAACTTCGGTAGGCATTCGGGTGGTCTTTTACAAAAACACCGTGGAACTCATCGAGAAATCGCCTTGGTTTGGGTATGGCACCTCGTCGTTCAAACCGACCTACAGTAATTATGCCTTGGCCAAAAGCCAGGGATGGCAGGGCACCAGCACCAGCGATCCTCACAATCAATACCTGTTCATTTGGCTGGAAAACGGCTTGGTCGGCTTGCTGCTGTTTTTTGCTTACATTTATGTCGCATTGCGCCAAGGTATGAATAACCTACCCTACGGTCCGATTGCCGCCAGTTTTTTGGTGGCAATTTGTGCTTCAAGCCTGTTCAACTCGCATTTCAAAACCTTTGCGGAAGGTTATTTGCTGGCGTTTTTTCTCGGCGCGTTGCTAAGTCATCCTGCCGATTCCACCCTTCGTCAGGCCAATGCTTAGCGTTATCGTCATCACCAAAAACGAGGCGCAACATATCGGCCGCTGTCTGGCATCAGTTGCCTGGGCCGATGAAATCATCGTTCTAGACTCAGGTAGTAGCGACGAAACCGTCGCAATTTGCCGACAATTTACCGATAAAGTATTCATCACAGACTGGCCCGGATTTGGCCCGCAAAAGCAGCGGGCATTGGATAAGGCAAGTGGCGACTGGGTGCTGTCTATCGATGCCGACGAGGAAATCGGCCCGGCATTAAAGGATGAAATACAGCACGCCATACAGAAAAACGAGGCCCATGGCTTCGAAATCCCGCGTTTATCCAGCTACTGCGGCAAGCAAATCAAGCATGGCGGTTGGTGGCCTGATTACGTATTAAGACTGTTTCGCCGCGATGCCGGGCGTTTCAGTAACGAAGTAGTGCATGAGCGTATTGAAGTTAAGGGGACTATCCGTCAACTTAACAATCCACTTTTGCATGAAGCCTTCGTAGACCCGGCGGAGGTACTGCGTAAGATCAACGCTTATTCTTCCCTGGGCGCCGAGAAACTGTTCGCTAACGGTAAGCGCGCCAGCTTGGGCAAAGCCATCGGCAAAGGCCTGTGGACCTTCATCCGCACTTATTTCGTCCAGGCAGCTATTCTGGACGGCGCGGAAGGCCTGATGTTGGCCATCTCCAACGCCGAGGGTAGTTATTACAAATACCTGAAACTACGCGAGCTTTGCCGCAAAGCAGCAAGCAAATGAACGGCTTGATCTCGGTCATCGTTACCACCTATAACTGGCCGGAAGCGCTTTCCGCCTGTTTACTCGCACTGATGGCTCAACATGATAGCCGGTTTGAAATCATCGTCGCTGACGACGGTTCCGGCACGGCAACGCAGGAACTGATCAAAGACTTTATCGCAACCTGCGAAATTCCAGTACGCCACGTTTGGCATGAGGATAAGGGATTTAGGGCCGGCACCATTCGTAACAAGGCGGTTGCCGACAGTCGCGGCGATTATCTGCTATTTATGGACGGCGATTGCGTAGCGCTACCGGATTTTATTAGTCATCATCGACAATTGGCCGAAACCGGTTATTTCGTTCCGGGCAACCGGCTATTATTGAACGAAGCTTACACATCACTGGTATTAGGGCAAAAAATACCGCTGCATGAACAATCCTTTGGCTTTTTTTTATGCCAATGGCTGCGAGGCCGCATCAATCGTCTGTTGCCTTTGCTGTATTTACCGCTATACGACTGGCGTTATTGGCAACCGCAGAATTGGCAAAAAGCCATGACCTGCAATCTGGCGGTCTGGAAAGACGATTTCCTGGCAACAAATGGTTTTGATGAAGTCTTCGAAGGCTGGGGATATGAAGACTCGGATCTGGTGATCCGTTTGATTCATTACGGCGTCAAACGCAAGGAGGGCCGCTTCGCGGTGCCTGTGTTACATCTTTGGCACCGACATAACGATAGAAGCCAACACGATGAAAACTATCAGCGTTTATTACAGCGAGTTGCGGATACAACGATGATGCGCGCGGAACTGGGGGTGGATCAGTATATGGAAACGATCCGCAGCTAACCCAAGCCGGAACGCTTACCGCCGCCATGTAAGCGCATCAATAAAACCGCTTCGTCGCGGGTTAGCCCGCAATCCCTGACCAATTCTTCAATACCGACGCCATTGCGGATTTTTTGGATCACATCTTCATAGCCGCTTGCGGGGATAGGTTCTGCGGGCGCGACGTTAGTAACAGTTTGCCGCTGCGTATTGACTTGATCCACAATGCTGTTCAAGCGCGAGTCGTTAGCAGCTAGCCGCCGATCAACAGCCACGGCGGCGGAACAAAGGCCGGCGACGTCATCGTTGCTGCGCTGTACTCGCTCCTCAAGGAGTTGAAATTGTTTTTTTAGTGTCTGCTGCTGGCGCAACAACCAAACCAAAATCGCTAGTACAAATACGACTATACCCGCCAAAACCAGCAATAAATATTCGCTCATCACACTATTTCGTCAACATGCTCGGCAGGCTGTTTATTGTCTTTGTTTGGGTCGGGTTTGGTCTGCGGTCGTTTTTGTGGAGGGCGTTTTTCACGTTCTTCCCGCTCTACCTTGTATATGGTATGAACGGGAGAAAAAGGCGTGATCGGTGTAATCTCGGTCATGTTGCACCTCGCATGCCTAATTAGGCAATCAAAACATATCCAGCTCGGCTTTTTCGTCGTCGCTAAGGAATTTATTCAAATCCACCAGAATTAACAAATGATTGTCGCGACTGGTGACGCCTTGAATGTATTTTGAGCTTTCTTCGTTGCCGACGTTGGGCGCGGTCTCAATCTCGGAAGCCCGCATTTCCACGACTTCAGCAACGCTATCCACCAAAATACCGATGATATGCCGGTCGGTTTCGATGATCACTACCCGCGACGCATCGTCCGTGTCTTTGGAAGGCAAGCCGAAACGGTTACGCGTATCGATGACGGTGACCACATTACCGCGTAAATTGATGATCCCCAATACGTAGGAAGGCGCGCCGGGCACCGGGGCAATCTCGGTAATACGCAACACCTCTTGCACTTGCATGACATTGATGCCGTACTTTTCGTCGCCTAGACAAAAAGTCACCCATTGCATGATAGGGTCGCCTTGTTTTTTATCTTCGCTCATTTTGCTGTATCCAGATGCTGTTTAACTATTTTTTCTATGCGGTACTAGCTGTTTAACATCGATAATCGCTGTCAACTCGTCTATTACCGTACCGATTAACCATGGCTTTTTTTGTCTGGCCGTTCGCCATCTGACCCCATCGGGCTTAACTTTTCCGATGGAGAGAATTTCATCACACACCAAACCCCATTTTTTATCCTGGGTTATTAAAATGCGCTCGAACGGATATTCTTCACTATCGGGCTGCAAGCCTCGGCTTTTGCCGAAAATCAACTGCCGAGTATCAAGCACGCCGATACGGCTATCATGCTCGTCCAGCAAACCCAAGAACCAAGAAGGTTGTCCGGGAATTTTCGTGGGTTTGCGATCAATTTTGATAGTTCTCGACAACTCGATCAGCGGCGTTGCCAATATCAGCTTATCAACCTTAAAAAACAAAGCCTGAAACTCGTACTGCGACCAATCCGGCATTATAGACAGTGCCTGTAGTTTAGCCGGGATTTCCGGCTCTACAAGCTTGGTTTGTCGGTTCCTAACCAGTGATTTGGAAGTTGATTTCGGACTGCCGGTCACGACCGGAACAGGATCCGGCAACTTGATCGGCTCCTCAACGACAAGCCGTTCCAGCGCTATCGCCGGTTTTACGCTAACAGCTTCCTCTGCCTCGGGCACCTCATCCAACAGAGTCTGCAAATAAACATCGAGCGCTAACTGTTGATGAACGATACTGGGGGGTGGTTTGGCCTGAGTCATTTATGCGGCGCCAAGTTTTTGTCTGGACTCTTATCAAGCAATAACAGTTCCAACAATTCGGCATACGCTTCCGCTGCACGTGCACTTTTGTCATACAGGGGTAATGGAATACCGGCCTGGCTGGCATCCCGCACTTTAGTATCTACCGGTACCACCGAACTCCAGGCATTGTCCGGGTACTGCTGATGTAACGCCGCTAAACTGTCACGGGCCGCCTTGGTGCGTTTGTCAAACATGGTCGGCACGATAGTGAATTTAGGCGGCGTTTTCCGGGAATGGAACACCATTTTTATGGTGTGCACCATTCTATCCAGACCTTTTAAGGCCAGAAATTCGGCTAAAACCGGAATAATTAAATGATCGCAAGCCGCCAGCGCATTGATCATTAAAACCCCCAACATCGGCGGACTATCGATAATCACGTAATCGTATTGGTCGGCCACTTTGTTTAATGCGGTAGCAACTACCAAGCCCATGCCGCCGATTGCGGCGACCTGTCTATCCAAAGTGGCGATAGCAGTCGATGCGGGCAAGACATCGATTCCATCAAAGTCGGTCTTGGCGATATAGACCTGAGGATCGATGTTTTTCTTTTTCTCGCTGGCATCGAGAAATAAATTGTAAACACCAAGCTCGATCTCATCCGGATTCATCTTGAAATAGCTGGTCAACGAACCGTGCGGATCCAAATCGACCAGCAGAGTCCTAAACCCCCAGGAAGACAGCAAGCCACCGAGCGTCACCACGGTAGTCGTTTTACCGACTCCGCCTTTTTGATTGGAAACTGACCATATTTTCATAACTGAGCCGGCGGTTCCGGCGTCTTTTCAACTGCGGTTTCAGGTGGCGAGCTGGGCTGCGACGGCGCCAAATTCAGCACTTTCGCGCGTTCGTCGTCAGTCATACCGTAACGAGCAAAGGCTTGCGACATCAGCACTAATACAACTCGCCGATTCTTAAAGCGCCCTTCTTCGTCTTTGTTATCGGCGATCGGATGAAATTCTCCATAGCCCACCGCCGATAATCGTGTCGCCGGAATATTGTTTTTTACCAACTCCTTGACCACGCTGGTCGCTCTGGCCGAGGATAAGTCCCAATTGGACGGGTAAAAGCCAGTGGAAATAGGCACGTTATCCGTGTAACCCTCCACGTTAATCACATTAGGCACATCTCGTATCACTTCCGCGACTTTTGCCAGCACGGGGAGCGCTTTAGCGGACAGTTCGGCCTTGCCGCTGGCGAACAGCAATTCGCTGTTCATTTCCAATTCCACCCAGAAATCGTGCTTTTTAATACCGACGAGCTTGCTTTCGACATAAGGCTGCAAAGCGCCTTGAAACTGTTCGGAGACTTCGCTAAGCCGCTGCTTTTCTTGCAAAATCTCCTCGCTTAGTTCACGTTCTTCGGCTGTAGCCAAATTAGGCAGCTCGATAGGTTGGATCGTAGTAGGAATCACACCGATCTGAATCGGCTCGGCTTCCTTTTGAATCTTCTCGTTGTGAAACAGTGCCTGGTCCAGCGATTCGGAGAATGTTTCGTATTTACCCTTATTAACCGAAGAAATCGAATACATCACCACAAAAAAGGCAAAGAGCAAGGTCACAAAATCAGCGTAAGACACCATCCAGCGATCGTGATTATCGGCCTCTTGCAATGGCCTGCGTCTGCGCCGACTCATAAGGCCTCCATTATTTTTCCAATAAAAAACCGGATAACTTCAATTCGATATTACGCGGGTTTTCGCCCTCGGCTATCGAGGAAATGCCTTCTATCACCATCTCCCTGGCTTGCGATGCTTCGAAAATCAGACTCTTCAGCTTATTGGCTATGGGAATAAACAATAGATTGGCTAGGCCGACACCGTAAATAGTCGCGACGAAGGCTGTCGCGATGCCGCTACCCAACAACTCCGGTTTGGCTAAATTCTGCATGACATGAATCAAGCCTATTACCGCACCAATAATGCCGATAGTCGGCGCATACCCGCCCATTGCCTCGAAAACCCTGGCAGCCTGGATATCCAGATGCTCTTTTGTCGTTAGCTCAACCTCAAGGCAATCGCGTATCACTTCCGGCTCGTTACCATCGACCAGCAACTGCAAACCTTTTTTGGCAAAACTGTCTTTTTCGGTTTCGATAACGGATTCCAACCCCAGCAAGCCTTCCTTGCGCGCCAGAGAGCTCCAGCGTACGATCTTGTCGATTTGCTTTTTAAGCTGCAAATTTTGCGGCACAAAGATCCAACTCAAAATTCGTAAACTGCGCAGAAATACCTTGGGCGGAAATTGCAACAGCGTGGCTCCCAGCGTACCCCCCACCACAATAATGAAGGCATGAAAATTGATTAGGGACCCGAGCTCTCCTCCGCCCATTAGGTTACCGCCGATAATCGCGGAAAAACCTATCAACACGCCCAAAATACTGAGAATATCCATCAATGTAATTTTTTAAATTGGTTGGCAATCTCTTCCAGAGAATAAATATGATCCGCCAGACCGGCTTCTGCGATGGCTTTAGGCATGCCATAGATAGTACTTGTCGCCTCGTCCTGCGCCCAGATTTGCGCGCCGCGCTGCCTTAACTTCATAGCACCAGCCTTGCCGTCGGCCCCCATGCCGGTCAACACCACCGCCAACACATGCCCGGCGAACACCTGGGCAAGCGAGTCAAAAGTAATATCGACGCTGGGACTATAAATTTCCCCGCTTTGCTTGGCCCTCAATGCAATCCGCCGCTCACCGGCTACTTGCTTTACTTGCATCTGCATTGCCCCTGGCCCTAATAATGCGGTACCCGGCTGCAATACGTCACCATCTCGCGCTTCCCTGACATTAATGTTGCACAGCAAATTCAAGCGTTCGGCAAAGCTTTTGGTGAAATTAGGCGGCATGTGTTGCACCAGCAATATGGGTATCGAACACTCAGCCGGAATTTTGCTCAGCACGTATTGCATGGCGACCGGACCGCCGGTCGAGGCGGCAACCACTAAAAGCTCGATTTTGCCGCTAGTTGCTGTCTTGGACCACGCCGACGCAGCGCGTATCGGCTTAGCTGCGGGGCTTTCTGCGGTTGAGCTCTGATGCTCTTCTAGGCTCGTGCGCGCCAGAGGTCTAAGGGAAGTCATTCTAGTAGCCTGAGAAGCCACCATCCTCACCCGATATCTCAGCAAGTAGCGGGCCGTTTCACGATTAGCATCGATGTCTTCCAACTGCTTGGGCAAAAAGTCGATAGCGCCGGCATTTAACGCATCCAGAGTGGCTTGAGCGCCGACTTGTGTCATTGCCGAAAACATCAGAATCGGACAGGGCCGGGTGCCCATGATTTTTTTGACTGCCGTGATACCATCCATGATTGGCATCTCCACGTCCATGGTTATAACATCCGGTTGCAGACTTGCCGCAAGCTCTATGGCTTCGCGACCGTCATGGGCGACGCCTATCACTTTAAACTCTTGATCCTCTTCTAAAATTTCCCGAATTCTTTTACAGATAAAATTGGAGTCGTCGACGATCAGCACCCGAATGGTCATATTGCCGCGTCACATCGCATACTTCTTCATCAGACCCGGCACATCGAGTATCAGCGCTATCTTGCCGTCACCGGTAATGGTGGCTCCCGCCAGCCCTTCCAATCCATGTAACTTGGCACCCAGCGCTTTAATCACCACCTCTTCCTGACCGATCAATTGATCCACCACAAAACCAACATGCCTGCCGCCGGCGTTCACCACCACCACATGATTGGTCGGCTGCGTTTCGCCCGTGAAATAAGAACCTCTGACCAGCCATTCGCTTAAATAAAACAGCGGTAAGGCCTTGTTTCTGACCATTACCACCAATTGACCATCTACCTTATTGGTTTTACTCAAATCCAGATCGAGTATTTCCAGAACGCTGGCCAAGGGCAACGCGAAAGCCTGTCCGCGCAGCTTCACCATAAGGGTCGGCATGATAGCCAAAGTCAGCGGCACCTTGATCAGAATAGTGCTGCCCTTGCCTTCCACAGAATCGATTTCCACCACGCCGTTCATTTGCGCGATACGGGTCTTCACCACGTCCATGCCGACACCGCGACCGGATACGTCGGAAATTTCGGTTTTGGTGGAAAAGCCGGGTAGAAAAATCAGGTTGTAACATTCCTTATCGTCAAGACGGGCGGCGCTTTCTTCATCCATCAAGCCTTTTTCCACTACTTTGGCGCGCAGTATGTCGGGGTTCATACCCTTGCCGTCGTCTTTGATGGACAACTGGATATGATCGCCTTCCTGAGAAGCTTTCAATATCACCACGCCTTCCCGAGGTTTGCCGTTGGCTTCGCGCTCATCCGGAGATTCGATACCGTGATCTACCGCGTTTCTGACCAAATGCACCAAAGGATCCGCCAGGGCTTCGACCAGATTTTTGTCGAGATCGGTTTCTTCACCCACCAACTCTAGCCTGATTTCTTTTTTCAGACTTCTAGCCAAATCGCGTACCACACGCGGAAAACGCCCGAAGACTTTTTTGATAGGCTGCATCCGCGTTTTCATCACCGCCAGTTGTAAATCGGCGGTCACCACATCCAGATTGGAAATAGCCTTGGACAACTGTTCGCCAGCTTCGGCATTGGCTTTAAGGGTTTGGAAGCGATTGCGTACCAGCACCAACTCCCCGACCATATTCATAATATCGTCCAAAATCTGGGTATCTACCCTGACCGTGGTATCGGCTTGCGGTGTTGCGGCTTTACTTTTGTCGGAAACGGAATCTACTACCGGCGCTACTTTGCCGAGGTTATTTTCGGGTTCCACATCGGCGGGCGGTTTCTCGACCGGCTCGGGTTTAGCAGCCACGACCGGTTTCTCGACAGGCGCCGCCACATTTTTAATTGGTGCTTCTTTTTCACCCGCAGCTTGCTCATCAATCTTGCCCAAATTGGCAGCATCGAACTTACCTTTACCGTGTAAAGCATCGAGTACTTTATCGAACTCTTCGTCGGTAATATCGCCCGAATCGTTGGATTGAACTGGCGCCTCGGCTTTTACCGAAAATTTGCCTTTGCCATGCAACTCGTCGAGTAAATTTTCAAACTCGTCTTCACTGATTTCGTCATCCGCCGCCGGGGCTGCCGATTGCGGCGCTATGTGTACAGTAGGAGAACCACCTTTACCATGCAAAGCATCTAGCAAATCCTCAAATTCCTGTTCGGTAATTTCGTCGGCATCTTCCGTGGCGGATTCGCTGGCCAATAACTCCTCGGGATCGAGCATCGCATCGTAATCTTGAGCTGCGGATTCTTGAGGGGATAATTGATGAGATTCCGGAGTTTCATTCACTATAACCGTTTCTACCGTAACCTCAGCAGCGGTAGCTTCAGCCGGACCAGCGTAGGCTTTCAAGCGTTTTAAAAGGCCTTGATCGGCCGATTTTGGCGTATTGCCTGAACGGACTTGCCCGAACATCTCGTTGACGATGTCCACTACTTGCAAAATCACATCCATCAAATCCGGGGTGACTTGGCGATCACCCTGCCTGAGCACGTTAAAAACGTCTTCGGCGTTATGACAAACATCGACCAGAGCGCTGATAGCCAGAAAACCGGCACCGCCCTTTATGGTGTGGAACCCGCGAAATATCGAGTTGAGGAGATCAAGATCGCCGGGTGATTGCTCCAGTTCTACCAGTTGTTCACCCAGTGAATCGAGAATCTCCCCGGCCTCGACCAGAAAGTCCTGCAATATTTCGTCGTCCAGATCGATCGCCATGTTGTTTTCCTCAGAAACCTAGACTAGACAGTAAATCATCAACATCGACCTGACTTGTGGCGACATCGCCGGCTCTGTCATCTACTCCGGGGACAACCGGTCCGGGCACTTCGGGCTGCAACGCCGCTCCGCTGCTTGGCGTAATTTTGCGACTGGAAATTTTGATCAGATTAACCATGCTGCCTTCTAGATCCTGCACCAAATCGATAACCCGGCGGATAATCTGCCCGGTAATATCTTGAAACCCTTGCGCCATCAAAATATCGTTTAAACCCGCCTGGATTTTTTCCAGAGACACTTGCGATTGCTCAAAATATTGACTGAGGTCGGCGCTCATCGCCTTAAACTCGTCGAACGGCATTTCCCGATCCAAAAAGCGATTCCATTGCGCCGACAATTGTTTAACCTGCCCGTTCAGCTCATCCGATACCGGCAACAACTCTTCAACGGCGGTTAGCGTCTGATCCGCGGCTTGTTCGGTCATGGCGATCACATAATGCAGGCGCTCCTTGGCGTCCGGGATATCGTGCTCAGCCATGGCCGCTATTTTAGAATCGACGGAAAAACTAACCATGGTGTCGTGCAATTGGCGAGTTAAGCGGCCAATTTCTTTAAACAATTGTGTTTCTCTTAATCCGGCTACTTGATCGAGAATTTCGTCGGCAGCCGCTTCGTCGCATTTTTCTAATGCTGCGACCAAATCTCGGGCCAAACTCAGCAGGTCAGTATTCATCGTAATCTCCCTGTGCTTCAGCCGTCGATGCGTTCAAAAATCTTTTCGATTTTCTCTTTAAGCGTAGCAGCAGTAAAAGGCTTGATGACATACCCATTTACACCGGCCTGCGCAGCCATAATGATTTGCTCGCGCTTGGCTTCGGCTGTGACCATCAACACCGGCAGATTGGCCAAACTGGGAGTAGACCTGACGGCCTTCAATAAATCGATGCCGGTCATACCCGGCATATTCCAGTCAGTAATCAAAAAATCGATACCGCCTTTTTCCAAAATAGGCAGTGCCGTTTTACCGTCGTCAGCTTCCACAGTGTTGGTAAAACCCAGATCTTTCAACAGGTTTTTTACTATTCTCCGCATTGTCGAAAAGTCATCGACAACCAGAATACGCATATTTTTATCCAAGGATAATCTCCACCCAGATTACTTTATTGTTAAGAAACCTCTAATTTGTGGCTAATAATTGCGAAAAATTCCTGCAATAACCACATATTAGCTGCACTTTTCATTATCTTTCCCTTCCACCCAATCCGCAAGTCTAGCGCGTAAGCGCAACATCGCCTGACTACAAATTTGGCTAACCCGCGATTCGCTCACATCGAGTACCTTGCCAATCTCACGCAAATTCAGCTCTTCGTCGTAATACAGCGATATCACCAAGCGCTCCCGTTCCGGTAATTCCGAGATGGCCTTGGCCAGGGCTTTTTGAAAATTCTGTTGGACCAGCACCTCATCCGGCTGCTGATTGCCGTGCACATCGTCAATGACGCTGTCTTCGCCTTGCACCAATTCTTCGACGCTAAAGGTCTTGCAAGACACCGCGTCTTGCAGAATATGATGGTATTCGGTCAGATCGATACCCATATGCCCGGCCACTTCGGTATCCTTGGCGTCGCGTCCCAGATGGTTTTCAACCTCGCGTATCGCCTCCGCCACCATCCGGGCTTTCTTGTGCACCGAACGAGGCGTCCAATCGGAACGGCGCAATTCATCCAGCATAGCCCCGCGAATGCGGATGCCGGCGTAAGTATCAAAGCTCGCCCCTTGACCGGCGTCATAATGTTTCAGCGCTTCCAGCAAACCCAGCATGCCGGATTGAATCAAATCATCGAGCTGCACTGTGTCGGGCAACCGGCCCATCAAGTGGTAGGCAATGCGTTTTACCAGCGGCGCATGTTGAATGACTAGGGCATCAACATTTCCAGCCTGCACGGCAGCATACATTGCCGCTCCGCTCATGCAACATCCTCTTTCGCGCTGTACTGAATCATCCGTTCGACAAAAAATTCCAGGTAGCCGCCGGCTTTAGGCTTGATCGGCCAGCTGTCGATTTTTCGGGCCAAATTCTTTATCGCCAGTGCCGCTTTACTTTGCGGGAATGCTTCCACCACCGGCGTTTGTTTTTGCACGGACTTTTTCAAATATTCGTCCTGCGGCACTGCGCCGACAAAATGCAAGGCCACATCCAAATAACGGTCCGTCACTTTACTCAGCTTATTGAACAAAGCCTGTCCGTGCTCCGCCGACTGCACCATATTGGTAATGATGTGAAAACTGTTGAGCCCGTAGTCTCTGTTTAACAACTTGATATACGCATAGGCATCAGCCAGCGAGGTCGGCTCGTCACAAACCACCACGATAATTTCCTGGCAAGCACGGGCAAAATTCACCACGCTTGCCGAAATACCGGCAGCGGTATCGACTATCAACACATCCAACTCTCGGTCGATTTCGCTGAAAGCGCGTATCACGCCGGCTTGCTCGATACTCGACAAATCGGACATCCGCTGAATACCCGACGAAGCCGGAATGATTTTTAGCCCGGAAGGCCCGGTCATCATGATTTCCTTCAGACTTTTTTCGCCGCTCAATACATGCGACAAATTGAATTCGGGAAACATCCCCAACAAAATATCGACATTAGCCAAGCCCATATCGGCATCGAGTATCGCCACGCGCCTGCCCATTTTGGACAGCGCCACGCCGATATTCACGGAAAGATTGGTTTTACCAACCCCACCCTTGCCACTTGTTACAGCGATTACTCGCACCGGTTTCATATGTCTCATTTGTCTAATTCCAGCTGCCTGATCGAATGACTTATGCATGGCTTTCCGCCAGCCAATCTTCAACATTCACGTCGTCGCCATAGCCATGGTCCTGATCGACATTTTCCATACACTGCTGAATCAAACCGTTGGCATCGGGTAAGTAAATATCCTCTGGAACCTGCTGACCGTCAGTGATAAATGACAATGGCATTCGCCGCTCGATAATCGCCGACAACGCGGTACCTTTGCTAACTGCCTCATCAAACTTCGTTAGTATAGTCGCTTGTGGTTCGAGTATTCGGAACGCGTCCATAATTTCCAGCATTGCTTTATATTGCGTGGTGGCGGACATCACCAAATAGGAGCGTATAGGCAAATCGCCATGTTGCAAGGTTTTCAGCTGCTCCGCCAAGCGCATATCGCGCTGACTCATGCCGGCGGTGTCGATCAAAATCAGGCGTTTGTCGGAAAAACTATTGATATGCCTGCGCAATTCCTCCGCATCGCCCGCCACTCTGACCGGCACATCCAGGATTCTGCCGTAAGTATTGATTTGCTCGTGGGCACCGATCCGATAATTGTCCGTGGTAATCAGCGCAATCTGCCGGGAGCCGTGTTTTAAAATAAACTGAGCGGCCAACTTAGCGACTGTCGTGGTTTTACCAACGCCGGTCGAGCCGACCAATGCAGCAATACCGCCTTGATCCAGCAAGTTGTCATCGGCTATCGGCACGAGTCTAGCTAACATTTCCTGGGCTTTGCCGATGGCCAAATCGAATTGTTTATGACTACCAAGCCGGTTGGCTATCTTGCCCGCCAAATTTTTCGAGAAGCCGCACTCCAGCATCCGATCACGCAAATCGTCGTGTAAAGGTAGTCCGTGTTGGGGCATTTGCATGACTATATTCGACAGCTTACTATCCAACATGGTCCGCAGTTCTTTCATTTCCGCACGCATTTCGTCGATGAATTTATCGCCATTGTGCGCTTGCACCGGACGCGGCTCGGTCAACGGTTTTAATTTTGGATCGGCATTCGCCCACGCTGGTTTTTCGACTTGGCGAACTTTTTCGGAGATTTTCTGCGCGTTGTTATGACCGACCTGGAGTTTTTCGGCATAACCGACGTATTGATCCAGATTACGGCGTATCGGATTTTCCGGAATACTGCCTTCTGCGCCGCGTTTTCTGGCGCTGCTTAAAACATGCAACGATTTTTTTTCGGCTTCGAGATCAGGCAAATCGACTTTTTTAACTTCATTAGGCGGCGATTTTTCATCTTCGCGTTGCTTGAGATTTTTATGAATGACCTGCTCGTCAAAGTCGCGGGCCGCCACGATTTCCACGCCGCCATCCACCGAACGGTTGGACATAATCACTGCATCGGCGCCCAATTCTTCTTTGACCATGCGCATGGCCTGCCGTATGTCTGCTGCAAAAAAGCGTTTAATTTTCATCGCGCAACCTCTGTTTTATTGTCCACGCTGTCCCACTGTGGAAACCACTCGGATCTGCCGATCTTGCGGGATTTCATTATAGGCCAGCACATGTAAGCCGGATATCGAATGACGAACGAAGCGAGCCAACCAGGGGCGGATATAAGAGGACACCAACAATACTGCGGTTTGTCCTTCCATTTCCATCCTTTGCGCACTTTCCTCCAGGGATTTGTGCATCTGCTCGGCCAAGCCAGGCTCTAAACCCGCACCACCTTCGCCCGCCGTCTGCAATGACCTATGCAATATCTGTTCCAACCCTGGATCGAGCGTAATAACCGGGATTTCCGTCTGTACGCCATTGATTTCATGGACAATTGAGCGCCCCAAGGCCGCCCGTACCGCCGAAGTCAAGATGTCCGGATCTTGACTCTTCACCCCGTACTCCGCCAAAGTTTCGGCGATGGTCCGTAAATCGCGAATCGAAACCCGCTCTTGCAGCAAATTTTGTAAAACCTTCACCAAAATACCCAAGGGCAAGGTTTTCGGTACCAGATCCTCGACCAGCTTCGGTGCCACTTTGGACAAATTATCCAGTAACTGCTGCGCCTCTTCGTAACCAAACAATTCGTGCGCATTGCTTTGCAGAATATGACTGAGATGCGTGGCAACCACGGTGCTGGGATCGACTACCGTGTAACCCAGAGTTTGCGCCTGGTCTTTTTGATTGGCATCGATCCAGATAGCATCCAAGCCAAAAGCCGGGTCTTTACAAGGCGCGCCTTGCAATGTGCCGAACACCCGGCCTGGGTTAATCGCCATTTCTTTCTCGGGCATGATATTGGCTTCGCCGACGCTCACCCCCATCAAGGAAATCCGGTATTCGGTAGGCGACAAATCCAGGTTGTCCCGAATATGCACCGAAGGAATTAGAAACCCCAGCTCTTGCGACAATTTCTTGCGCACGCCCTTGATGCGCGTCATTAATTGCCCTCCCTGATTTCTATCTACTAGCGGAATCAAGCGATACCCCACTTCCAGACCAATCGCATCGACCGGCATCACATCGTCCCAGCCTAATTCCTTGATCTCGGTTTTCGCCAGCTGTTGCGGCGAGACGATGCGTTCCATTTCCAGGGCTTTTTCTTCCTCCAGCTTACGGCGTCTGTCGATAAGATAAGCACCGCCGACCAGTGTCAACGCCAGCAAGATGAACACTAGATTCGGCATGCCGGGAATGATGCCTAAGATGCCCATAACCGCCGCAGTGACCAGCAGCGTGCGCGGATCTTCGAACAGTTGCGAACTCAACTGCTTGCCGATGTCCTGCTTGCTGCCGCGAACCCGAGTGACCACCATCGCGGCAGCGACCGATAATAATAGCGATGGAATCTGCGCCACCAATCCGTCGCCGATGGTCAGTAACACATACACATTGGCGGCATCGGCGAAGCTCATGCCGTGCTGGCCCACGCCTATCGCCAAGCCGCCTATCATGTTTACGAACAAAATGATGATGCCCGCTACCGCGTCGCCGCGCACGAATTTACTGGCGCCATCCATCGATCCGTAAAAATCGGCTTCGGCAGCCACTTCTTCGCGGCGGGCACGAGCTTCATCTTGGTTGATCAACCCGGAATTCAAATCGGCGTCGATAGCCATCTGCTTGCCCGGCATCGCGTCCAAGGTAAAACGGGCGCTCACCTCCGCTACCCGTCCGGCACCTTTGGTTACCACCATAAAATTGATGACAACCAAAATCGCAAACACTACGATACCCACCGCAAAATTGCCGCCGATGACGAACGAACCGAAGGCTTCGATCACTTTGCCGGCGGCATCCCCACCCTCATGGCCGCGAATCAACACCACCCGGGTGGAAGCCACGTTCAAGGACAGCCGCAACAAGGTTGCCACCAAAATCACAGTGGGGAAGGACGCAAACTCCAACGGTTTGAGGGTGTAAATCACCACCAGCAGGATAATCAGCGAGAACGCAATATTGAAGGTAAAAAACAAATCCAGCACAAACGGCGGCAGCGGCAAGATCAACAATGCCAGCAACATCACAATCAACAGTGGCGCACCCAAGCCCAAGCCGGTCAATGCTTTCAGTGCGTTGAGTAGTTTCGTAAAATCCATAATTCAGTTCGATACCGGGCTATTGCTTAAAGTCGTCGGGTACTTGCACATCGGTGGGTGGAACCGGTTTGTTCCAGCCGTATTGCGTCGAAGCCCGTAATTGAAAAACGTAGGCCAATACTTGGGCGACCGCTAAGAATAAGCCGCGCGGTATTTCCTGATTCAGGTCGGTGGAATAATATAAAGCTCTCGCCAGCGAAGGGGCTGCGACCAAGGGTACTTGCGAGGCCATTGCCAGTTGCCGAATCTGCGCGGCTACCAAATCGGTACCTTTGGCAACCAGCAAGGGCGCGCCATTGCCGCTCTGATCATATTTTAAGGCTACCGCGAAATGGGTGGGGTTGGTGACGATGACATCGGCACTAGGCACTGCATCCATCATCCGCCGTTGTGCGGCCTCCATCTGCATCCTGCGAATTTTGCCTTTAACTTCCGGATTACCCTCTTGATCCTTGGCTTCATCGCGAACCTCCTGCTTGGTCATTTTCAATTGGCGCTGGTGATTCCACAATTGATAGGGCGCATCCAGCATCACCAACAGCAAAAAGGTAGCGCTTAAAATCACCAAACAGAAGGAAATAATATCGCCGACATGATGGATGGCTTGATCGAGGGGCAAGCGGCTCAAACCCATAAAATCGTCGAAGTACAGTTTGAACAAATTCCAGGAGACAATCGCAACCAGTATGGTTTTGATGATGGCCTTGACCAGTTCGACCAAGCCTTGAATTCCGATGATTTTTTTTATCCCGGTCAGCGGATTCAGCTTGGAAAACTTCACCTCGAAGGCTTCGCTGGTAAAGTTCCAACCGCCCAACATCATCGCCGCAGCCAAATCGGCAACCACCAATACCACCAAAAACGGCAGAATTACCCACAAACCTTCGGCAAACGCCGCCTTCAAATAAATCAAAGGCGTCGCCGGATCGAACACAGCCTCCCGCGACAACTGCAAGGGATGCCTCATCATCTCCAGCATGCTACGCCACATACCTTGCCCGAAATAGAAAAATAGCGCCGAACTGGTAATCAATGTTACAAAGGTGTTGAGTTCCTTGGACCGCGGAACCTGGCCTTTTTTACGTGAATCGGTAAGTCGCTTACCGGTGGGGTCTTCGGTTTTATCTTGACCGGAATCTTCTGCCATTTATTGCAACCTCAACAATGCACCGACCAGCGCGAAGCCGTTGTGCAGCATATCGCTAAAGCCTTCCAGCATGGTCGGCAGGCCAATCCAGATTAAGCCCATACCCAGCATGATGGTGATTGGGAAACCGACACCGAATATCTGTAACTGCGGCGCCGCTTTTGACGCAACGCCGAAACTGATGTTGACGAATAACAATGTCGCCATCACCGGCATGGCCAGCAGCAGGCCGTCAGCAAATATCAGACTGCTCCAACTGATTACCCGCCACAAGTCAGTCTTATCCATACCGATACTACCCACCGGCAAAGTATGGAAGCTTTGCGCCAACATCTCGATCAGCAATAAATGACCATCCACCGCGAGAAATAACAAGCTGCCGCTAATTACAAATAATTGGGCAATCACCGGCACCTGCACCCCAGTTGCCGGATCGACCATGGATGCAAAACCCAAACCCATGCTGTAAGCGATAGTCTGTCCGGCAAACAACATTATGGAAAAAACCATCTGTAGGATAAATCCAGTGGTCAGGCCCAAGGCAACCTGCTGTACCGCCACCAGAAACCCTTGGTAGCCAAACATTTCAATGTCCGGCATCGCCGGCAAAGTCGGCATAATTACCCAGGTAATCAATAGGCTGGCGATTAATCTTACTTTGGCCGGCACCGCTTTGACGCTAAAAACCGGCACGGTGATAAACATGGAACTGATGCGAAAGAATGGCCAGACAAACGAAGCAAGATACCGCAGTAACTCGTCTTCGCCGAAGTTCATCCTATTAGCGTAGGAATATCGCGCATCAAATCTTGGAAATAATCGATGAGCATTTGCAACATGCCGGGACCGGCTATCATCAATACCGCGATAATAGTCGCCAGCTTGGGGATAAAGGTCAGAGTCTGTTCTTGAATCGAGGTTGCGGCCTGAAACATGGACACCAGCAAACCAACAACCAAGGATGCAATCAAGATGGGCCCCATTAATTTTAAGGAAATCAATACGGTGTCCTGGGCTATTGCCGAGATGGTTTCCGGTGTCATCATCGGCTTGGCCTATACGTAAAAGCTGGCTGCCAGCATTTCCATCACCATGGTCCACCCGTCCGCCAGCACAAACAACATAATCTTGAACGGCAACGAGACGATCATCGGCGACAGCATCATCATACCCATGGACATCAATACACTGGCTACCACCAGATCGATGACCAGGAACGGCAGAAAAATCAGGAAACCTATCTGAAAAGCAGTTTTCAACTCACTGGTCACATAAGCCGGCACCAACAAGGAAAACGGCACATCTTCCGGTTTATCGATTTGCTCGCGGCCGGAAATCCGCACAAAGGTATCCAAATCCGCCTCGCGGGTTTGCTTGAGCATGAACTGTTTGAACGGCTCCGAGGCATTTTGCAACGCAGTTACGGCGTCAATTTTTTCTTCCATATAAGGCTGCACAGCAGTTTCATTAACCTTTTCTAACACTGGCATCATGATGAAAATAGTTAGAAATAGCGATAGCCCCAATAACACTTGATTGCTTGGCGCTTGCGCGGCACCTATGGCTTGGCGCAGCAGGCCCAGTACGATCATGATGCGAGTAAACGAAGTCATGGATAATAACAATGCCGGCAACAAGGTCAGCATCGTCATCAACGCTAAAATCTGGATGGTGACCGTGTAGGTTTCGCCGCCTTTAGGGTTGCTGGTCACCGTAATGGCATCTATGCCTACTGCGGCGTAAACAACTTCCGGTAAAAACAGTAAGCTGATCATCAGGCACGAAAAAATCAACTTAATCATGGTGCTTACCTTGCATGACTTGCAGCAATTTCTTGGCAAATACGCTGGTTTCCTGCCCCTCTGCGCTATTCATAAACAAGCGCTGGTCGCCTTCGAGCTCAAGCAGTTTATCGATACGTCCGCTACTAACACCTAACAGTAGCTGTTTCTCACCGACTTTAACCAACACCAATTTTTCGCGCATACCCAACGACAATCCGGCCAACACCGCTAGCTGACTTTTACCGACAAAAGCCAAACTACCGCTTTTACGTAATAGCCACACCGACAGAAAAAATAGCGCCAATACCAATAACAATGCCAACAGCCATTGTGCGACATCTCCGGAAGTCACTACTTTCGCGGTCTGCCTGGGCAACGCAGCGGTTTCGTCAGCCCATACAGCAGGTGCAATTAATACCGAAATAATTTGGGTAGCCAAGCGAGATAAAGACATCAGCCTAGCTTTCTGACCCGTTCCGACGGACTGATAATGTCGGTCAGCCGAATACCAAACTTGTCGTTGACCACCACTACTTCGCCGTGAGCGACTAAAGTACCATTCACCAGCACATCCATCGGTTCGCCTGCAAAACGATCCAACTCCACAACTGAGCCCTGGTTTAGCTGCAACAAATTTCGAATATTGATTTTGGTTCGACCGATCTCCAGCGACACCGTCACCGGCACATCGAGAATGACGTCCAGTTTGACTTCATCATTGCTAGGACCGTTATTTCTGGATTTTTGCTCGCTAAACTCGGGGAACTCGGCGGCGGCAAAACCTTGCTGAGAGCTCTTGGCGGCGTTTGCTTGTTCCTTCAGCGCGTCGCCCCAATCAGCTTCAGCATCGGCTTGCTCGCTCATCGCTGCGGCCCAGTCGTCGCCGATTTCGTCGTTTTCACTCATGCTTATCCTTCCCTGCTGTTAAATATTATCCAGCGTCATTTTTTCTGTAATTTCGATGGCGTAGTTACCATCCGAAAGACCCAATTTGCCTCGAAAAACCGGTACGTCTTCAACTTCGAGTAATACGGTTTCCGGCATTTCTATAGGAATCACGTCGCCCTTTTTAAGTTCAATCACTTCACTGATAGACATTTCTTTTTCTATCAGTTTACTGTTGACGATCACTTCGCTACGCATAATTTCGACTCTTAGCGAATCTTGCCAACGGCCATCGACCTCACCTCGGTCGCTGGTTACCGCATCCAGCAACTCTCTAATCGGCTCAATCATGGAATAAGGCATCGCGATATTGATATCGCCGCCGCCGCCTTCCAACTCCACATGGATAGTGGAAATCACCACTATTTCCGAAGGACTGACGATGTTAGCAAACTGCGGATTCACTTCCGAATTGATATATTCAAAGTCGATATCCATTACCGGCTTCCAGGCTTCAGCCAAATCCTTGAAAATCATATCGATAATCAGCCGAATAATGCGCATTTCGGTTGGGGTAAACTCCCTGCCCTCAACCTTGTTATAAAACTGACCGCCACCGCCGAAAAAGTTATCGACAGCGGTAAAAACCAAACGCGGTTCCATTACGATTAATGCCCGGCCGCGTAAAGGCGACATCCGAATAACATTCAAATTTGTGGGTACGAATAAGCCCTGAATGAATTCAGAAAACTTCTGTACCTGAATCCCGGAAACGGAGATTTCCGCAGCGCGCCTTAAAAAATTAAATAACGCTATCCGGAAATGGCGAGCAAAACGCTCATTGACCATTTCCAAGGTGGGCATCCGCCCCCGGACAATCCGTTCCTGACTATTAAAATCGTAGACTCTAGCCGTGCCCCGACTATAGTCATCATCAACTCCTGTATCGACATCACCGTCGTCCACGCCATGCAGTAACGCATCGATTTCGTCTTGTGATAATAGATCGGCGGTTGACATTTATTGCATTACAAATTCAGTGAAGTACACATCTTTAACGGTATTTTTACCGGCCATTTTTTCCAAAACTTTGCCAATTTCTGCCTGCATCATAGCTTTTAGTTCTTGCTTTCCTTCCAAGGTTTTCGCTTTTTCCGCACCCACCGCACTAATGGCCATCAACAAATTATTGCGTATCATCGGCTCATGTTTTTTCATTGCATCCTTACTCGCCTCGCCTTTCATCAGTATTGTCAGGGAAATTCTGATCACTTTTGCGCCAGAGCCGGCGGGAAAATTAACCAATAAGGGACTTGGTAAATCATAATAAACATCAGGCTCAGCGACTTTTTCATGGTCGGCTTCTTCTTCATGCGCGGCTTCTTCCTTGTGCTCCTCCTTGCCGTGCTTGGCATCACCTTCTTCTTTATGCTCGGCGTCAGCTGGCTTATTCAGAAAGAAATAAGCCCCACCTCCTGCGCCAGCCAAAATCAATATAACCGCGGCGATTATTATGATTATTTTCTTGGAAGACTTCTTACCTTCGTCTTTCCCATGGGCTTCTGCCATTTTCCACCTTTTAAATTTTTACAGCACAATACGCGCCAAAATACTCAAGTTCAATCAGACCACAGCCCTAAAAACAGCTGGATTTGATCATACAAGAAAAAACATCGTTTTAGAATAATAGTATAGCCGTCACTTGAAAGCAGTTAGGCATAAAGCGGAGTTCAGGTATGCAAAATATACCTGGAAGAATTGTAGCTCCTAAGTCAAATTTTTGACTCAGATTGTGAATGTTTTACAGAAAGGACTGCAAAGACCTCATGGCCTTTGCAGTTTTATCAAGATATTACAGCGAATTAACGGCGTTTAATTCTTGGAAGGCTTGCTCTAAACGAGTCACCATGCCAACTTGGCCGGCACGTTGCCAAACCCGTGGGTCATAGTATTTTTTGTTCGGCTTATCAGCACCTTCCGGGTTACCGATTTGGCCTTGCAAATAAGCTTCGTTTTTCTTGTAAAACTCCATCACACCGGCCCAAGATGCCCATTGAGTGTCGGTATCGATGTTCATTTTAACGACGCCGTAGCTGATAGATTCTTTAATCTCTTCTGGAGAAGAGCCGGATCCACCATGGAACACGAAGTTCAATGAGTTTTGCGGCAAGCCGAATTTTTCTGAAACGTATTTTTGCGAGTTAGCCAAAATTGTCGGCGTCAATTTAACGTTGCCCGGAGAGTAAACACCATGAACATTACCGAACGACGCAGCAATAGTGAATCTGTGGCTGATTTTGCTCAGTTGCTCGTAAGCGTAAGCAACATCTTCCGGCTGGGTATACAACGCAGAATGATCCATACCGCTGTTGTCGACACCGTCTTCCTCGCCGCCGGTACAACCCAGTTCGATTTCAAGAGTCATACCCATTTTGGACATGCGCTCCAGATATTTACCGCAGATTTCAATGTTTTCTTGCAAGCTTTCTTCGGAAAGATCCAGCATGTGCGAGCTGAACAATGGCTTGCCGGTTGCAGCAAAGTGCTTTTCACCCGCATCCAACATGCCATCAACCCATGGCAACAATTTTTTCGCCGCATGGTCGGTATGTAAAATAACAGGGACGCCATAATGCTCAGCCAAAGCATGCACGTGATGAGCGCCAGAGATCGCACCAACAATTGAACAACCTTGCCCTTCCAACTTCAAGCCTTTACCGGCAACAAATGCCGCACCACCATTGGAGAACTGAATCACAACCGGCGACCTTACTTTCGCCGCTGCTTCCAATACCGAGTTGATCGTATCGGTGCTGATCACGTTCACAGCAGGTAAAGCAAATTTATTTTCTTTGCAAATTGCAAAGATTTTTTGTACATCTTCACCGGTTACGACACCGGGCTTAACAACATCTAATATTTTTTGAGACATGCCATAAATCCTGCTTAGAAATCGGGTTGCTCAATAAACAGGCAACCCGAGAAATTCGTAATGGAACACTGGCAACAAGAACAACTCGCTGCCAGCTATCTTTTTAAGCTTCCAAACTAGCCAAACGCTCTGACAACAATTTTTCCAAAGCTTCCAAAGCTTTGGCGAAGCCGTCGATGCCTTCAGCCAATTTTTCTTTGGCCATACGGTTTTCTTCGTGCATCCGCTCAAAAGTTGCTTTATCGACAGTGATTTTTTCGATTGCGGCGTTCGCTGCATTAGCAGGATCCAGTTTACGCGGCAGGTCACCTTCAACGGATTGCAGTTCAGCCAACAGCGATGGAGCAATAGTCAACAAATCACTACCGGCCAGTTCGGTAATTTCACCGATGTTTCTGAAACTTGCACCCATTACTTCGGTTTTGTAACCGAACTTTTTGTAGTAGTTGTAGATTTCAGTTACTGACAATACCCCTGGATCTTCAGTCGGGGCATAAGAGTCGCGGCCGGTGTCTTTTTTGTACCAATCCAGAATGCGACCGACGAATGGCGAAATCAGTGTGATGCCGTTTTCTGCGCAAGCAATCGCTTGATGCAAGCCAAACAACAACGTCAGGTTGGTGTGAATGCCTTCTTTTTCCAATACAGCAGCAGCTTGGATACCTTCCCATGTTGCAGCAATTTTGATCAGCACGCGCTCTTTAGAAATACCGGCGGCTTCGTATTGTTTAATCAGGTCCCGGCCTTTGGCAATGGTTCCTTCAGTATCGAAAGATAAGCGCGCATCTACTTCGGTTGATACACGACCCTCGATGATTTCCAGTATTTTTAGGCCAAAAGATACCGCCAAACGGTCAAATGCCAAAGAAACGACATCCGCGGCAGCGGCGGCAGCACCCAAGGTTGCTCTTGCACCTTTCAACGTATCATCAACGATACCTTGATACTGCGGCATTTGCGCGGCAGCGGTAATCAATGATGGATTAGTGGTCGCATCGCGTGGTTTAAATGTTTCAATCGCTTGAATGTCACCGGTGTCGGCAACAACAACAGTCATTTCGCGGAGTTGTTCGAGTAAATTTTTTGCCATAGGATTATCCTCAGATGTGTTGTTAATTTTTCCCCCTCGTTTGAACCGAGCTTTACAAGTAAAAGATGTTCAGCAATTCTTGCAGGAGATTGATTGCAAAAGAGTCCCTGGTGATGAAACTCTATTTTTAGATAATTTGATAAGACTGAATCGCCACTTGGCATATATTCAAAGCCGAAACAAACGCTTTAAAACATACGAAGTGGCGATCATTTAAATCTGCCGGATAAGAGTTAACGCTTAACCCTTAAGTTCCCGCGATCAGCATCATAAATCAGATGCTATTAAGCTTTATCACGTAAATACTTTTCCACGCCAGTCGCTTTCGCAGCGGCAGCTTCCCGATCTCTTACGATTTGCTTTGCCATGTATTTAGCAACGCCTGTAGCAGGATTGGAATCTTGTTTTTCCAAGTATTTGGCAACACCGGTTTTATTCGCACCCATCTTTTCCAAATACTTTTCCACGCCGGTTGCACCAGATGCAACTTGGTAATCATTAGCTGAAGAACCTTTGGCACTTTTAGGCGATTTTTTGTTGTAAATAAAAAATCCTGCTACCGCCAGCAAAACCAAGCCAATGTAGGAAAAATCTGAGGACGCAGCTTTTTCCGTTTGTATAACATCTACCGCTGCTTCCGCAGAAGTTGTGGAGGCAGATGAGCTTGACGATTTAGATGCACTTGGTGCTGCTGCGCTGTGCTTATACTCAGCATCGCTGTATAACACTTTAGGTTGAAAATTCGTTGCAGGGAAAGCTGGATCCGCTTCAACTTCTTTTGCAGCAGGTTTCGCCGCTGGTGCTGGAGTAGCAACTGGCGCCGATTTGCTGTCGTTATATTCAGGATTGGTATAGAGCACCTTTGGCTGATAATCAGCCGCCGGATAATCCGATCCCGCCATAGCTAAGGAACTGGTCAGCATTAGAGCTGCCATCACGCCTTTCGTTAATTCATTTCTTTTCACGTCTATCACCTATGCTGTTAGAAACGTGAGGCTTCGGTCATTTAACCCAAGCCTCACCTAAGTTTACAAAATTAAAGAACGGCTTCCACATTAGCGACGACATTGTCCACGGTAAAGCCGAACTCTTTGAAGAGTTGACCTGCCGGGGCCGATTCGCCGAAACGGTCCAATCCTACGACTCTACCCGCGCTGCCGGCGTATTTCCACCAGCTGTCGGTTACTCCCGCTTCTACTACCACGCGCTTGGTCACACTCGGTGGCAATACGCTGTCTTTGTACGCTTGGTCTTGCGCTTCAAAGACATTGGTCGATGGCAAGGACACCACGCGGATGTTTTTGCCTCTGGCTTCCAGCGCTTCAGCGGCTTTAACCGCCAATTCCACTTCAGAGCCGGTGGCAATGATGATGGCATCCGGGGTACCGGCACTGTCTTTCAGGATGTAGCCACCTTTACTGATGCCGTCAATCTGGGCTTGGCTGCGCGCCATGTGCGCCAGGTTTTGCCGGGAAAAGATCAGGGTGCTTGGTCCATCTTGACGCTCAATCGCGGCTTTCCAGCACACAGCCGACTCGACGGCGTCGCAAGGGCGCCAGACCTGCATGTTCGGAATCATGCGCAGGGTGGCGGTTTGTTCGACGGGTTGGTGAGTCGGACCGTCTTCGCCCAGACCAATGGAGTCGTGGGTGTACACAAAGATGGTCGGGATTTTCATCAACGCGGCCATGCGCAGGGCGTTACGGGCGTATTCACTGAACATCAGGAAGGTAGCGCCGTAGGGTTTGAAGCCACCGTGCAGGGTGATGCCGTTCATGATGGCGGACATACCGAATTCACGCACACCGTAGTAGACGTAGTTGCCATCGAAGCCCGGTTGGTTGACGTCTTTGCAGCCGGACCACAGGGTCAGGTTGGAGCCGGCCAAGTCGGCAGAGCCGCCCAGCAGTTCGGGCAACAAGGGGCCAAAGCCGTTCAGGGTGTTTTGCGACGCTTTACGGCTGGCGATGGTTTCGCCTTTTTCGTTGACAGCGGCGATGAAGGCGTTGGATTTATCCGCCCAATCGGCCGGCAGTTCATTTTTGATGACCCGACGTTCGAATTCGGCTGCCAATTCCGGATGTGCGGCTTTGTAGGCAGCAAATTTGGCGTTCCAGGCGCTTTCCAGTTGGGCACCTTTGGCATTAGCATCCCAACCGGCTTTGATGTCGGCAGGAATGTCGAACGGCGCATGCGGCCAACCCAGGTTTTCACGGGTCAGGGCGATTTCCGCTTCACCTAAGGCCGCACCGTGGCATTCTTCTTTGCCTTGTTTGTTCGGCGAACCGAAACCGATGGTGGTTTGGCAGCAGATAATGCTCGGTTTGTCGGTGACTTTTTTCGCGGCTTCAATGGCAGCTTTGACGGCGTCGGCATCGTGGCCATCCACTTTAGGAATGACGTGCCAGCCGTAGGCTTCGAAACGTTTGGGCGTGTCGTCCAGGAACCAGCCGGCGACGTTGCCATGACCGCGGACTTCGCCGTCGATGGAGATGTTGTTGTCGTCGTAGAAGGCGATCAGTTTGCCCAGCTTCATGGAGCCGGCCAGGGAGCAGGCTTCGTGGGAGATACCCTCCATCAAGCAACCGTCACCCAGGAATACGTAGGTGTGGTGGTCGACGATGTCGTGGCCCGGACGGTTGAATTGGCCGGCCAGTGTACGTTCCGCTAAAGCGAAACCGACGGCATTGGTGATGCCTTGGCCCAAAGGACCGGTAGTGGTTTCGACGCCGTCGGTGTAACCGTATTCAGGATGACCTGGGGTTTGCGAGTGCAGTTGACGGAACTGTTTCAGTTCTTCGATCGGCAAATTGTAGCCGGCCAAGTGCAACAAGGAATAAATCAGCATAGAGCCGTGGCCGTTGGACAGGATGAAGCGGTCGCGGTTGGGCCATTTAGGGTTGCTGGGGTTGTGTTGCAGAAAATCGTTCCACAATACTTCTGCGATGTCGGCCATCCCCATCGGTGCACCGGGGTGCCCGGAGTTGGCTTTCTGTACGGCGTCCATGCTAAGTGCGCGGATGGCGTTCGCTAAGTCTCGGCGCGAAGGCATGTTGGTCTCCTTTTTATTTTGTTATTTTAGTTGCGACATTTGATTACTCAAACATCACTCTGGCTGAGGCTGGTAAATACAAGGAAGACCAAAACCACACTCTCGTTCATTCAGACTGCTGGAATCGGTATCGCCTTGACACCCGAATGTAATGTAAAAAACCCGTGACCGAATTGCTCCGGCCACAGGTTCACACGCTAAGTTATTCCAAATTGGCGTGTCTTGATCTCATTTCTTCTTCTGCAATACCTTTATCGTGGATTACATGCGAAATTGTCGCTTCCAGGAAAAACAAGGTAGATAATTCAAACACAGTACCCATAGGCATGCCTTTGACTTTACCGTATTGTTCGGATCTGCCGATTTGCAAAGTGACATCAGCCATGTCGCCAATCGTTGAATCGTCCTTAGCCGAAATCAACACAATCTTTGCGCCGACTTCTTTGGCTTTTTTGGTAAAGGCAATCAACTGCTCGGTTTCACCGGAGCCGGAAATAATGATCAACAAATCGCCAGCTTTGATGCTTGGCGTAACAATTTCACCGACAACGCTAACGTCATAGCCGCCATGCATCAAACGCATAGCAAAGAAATTGCCGACTAGCTTTGAACGGCCAGCGCCCGATATAAAAATGCGCTTAGCCTGATCCAGCATGTCCACCAAGGTTTTGTCATGCGAGTCGGGTGTCGCTTCCAGAATCCCTGAGATTTTGTCAATAATTAACTGCTGATGCATGACTTATACCGCCGCTGCGTCAACCAATTCACGGATTTCACGAGCTGCTTCAGCAGGTGAAGGAGCACCGTAAATAGCTGCACCAACAACGATGATGTTAGCGCCAGCTTCAACGACTTGTTGTACAGTCGCTTGTTTGATACCGCCGGCAACAGAGATACGCACATTCAAGCCCAAACGAGCGATGTCGTTCAGATCAGTAAACGGTGTGTGACCGGCTGCTTGCGCGTCCAGACCTGTGTGAATACCAACGATTTGCGCGCCCAATTTAACGGACTCTCTAGCGCAGTCTGCTTTGTCGGCAACGTTGATCAAGTCGATTTGAGTTTCAGCGCCATGTTTTTTCGCAGCCTTGATAACGCCTGCGATAGTGGCCAAACCGGATACGCCCAATACGGTGCAGATATCCGCGCCAGCAGCATAGAAAGCGCCGGCTTCGTATTCGCCAGCGTCCATGGTTTTCAAGTCAACCAACAACAATTTGTCCGGGTAACGTTGTCTCAGTTCTTTAACCAAGTTGATACCGTTGTATTTAATGCAAGGAGTGCCGATTTCAAAAATGTCGACATAGGGTGCTACTTGATCTGCCAATGCAACTGTTTGGTTGAAATCCAGTGAATCCAACGCCATTTGAATTAATGGTCTTGCCATGTGATGTGCTCCGAAAGTTTTAATTTTTAGTAATAGCCGATTCTTGCAAATTGCCACAACCCGCTAGGCTTGTCACGTACGTGTGATGCATTTGTAACTGTAAGGTAGAAATGGGATATATGTCAATGCTTAGCAACTACGCGCAGTCTATAGGTTATGCGGACAAATTGTTACTAGACAATTCCGCGACGGAACCTAAAGCTGAACAAACCCACAGGCAAGCCGAGCAAAATTCAATTTCCATTTTAGGATTCACCGCTTACGAGCTGATAAATCTTGATTTTTTTTTGGCGAATTGCCTATCCTCGCAGCAATTGAACAGCATCCTTTAGCCTGATCGCCAGCTCTCGGCACCCAAATCGCAGTATTTTGCCTACCATCGAAAATATGAAAAAGTCATACCTCCATCTAACAACAACCGGAGAAGGACAGCTTGAAACGTCTCTTTTTTGCCTTATGGCCGGAACAAAACGCCAGACAACAATGCGCGGCGTTAATCAACAAACTAAACCGGACCGGAAAACCTGTTAAAGAAGCAAATTTACATGTCACCGTGTTGTTTTTAGGGAGAATTTCTCCAGAACAACAGGCCGTAATCACCGGGGAAGCGGGAAAACTGCCATCGCCGCCGATAACGTTGAGTTTTGACCGCCTGAGTTTCTGGAAAAAACCTGCCGTACTATGCCTGACTGCCTGTCAATTCGATCAAAGCGTGTCGATATTGAACGAAAACTTGGCCCGCATAGCCGAACAACAAGGCATACCCATCGAAAACAGACCGTTCAAGCCGCATGTCACTTTAGTTAAAAAGGCTAATTCGGCAATCGATCTCGATTTCGCCCCCATTCTTTGGCGGTCAAACGGCTTCTGCTTGGTAGAATCCTGCTCAGGTTCGGATGGTGTTGAATACCGGATCATTCAACGCTGGCCGACAATCTAGCCCCAAAAAACAGGAGACTAATCATGCCTTTTTTAAAATTGAACACCAATTCAACGCTCGACACGGAACTGAAATCAAAATTGCTAGGCGAACTATCGCAACTAGTGTCCAAAGAGACAGGCAAGCCGGAGCGCTACGTCATGATTAGTATTGAGGAACACAACGCCATGCTGTTTGCCGGCAACACATCGCCCTTGGCATATCTGGAATGCAAGAGCATTGGCCTGAGCAGCAGCCAAGCCAAAAGCTTGTCCGCATCAATATGCCAATTGCTCAATACCCGGCTTTCAATCCCTCAAGATCGGATTTATATCGAGTTCAGTAACTGTCCGGCTGATTTTTGGGGCTGGAACGGCTCGACATTTGGCTAAACTACCCGGACGTCGAATAAATACGAGCGCGCATTTCAGACAAAACAGACTCAATGAGTTGGCGAGCCAATACCAAGCACGCCAACTCAGTCGCCTTATTTTGATTTTTTGGCTTCTTGGAGTTTTTCCGGCTTCTCTGGCTTATCGGCTTTCACGGCAGTAGCGGGGGCTGGATCGCCAATCAAGATATTCTTTTCATTCTGCTGGATGGTTTTCTCACCAATTCCCGGCACATTTTCCAGATCTTTCAATGATTTAAAATCACCATGCTCTTTCCTGTATTGGACCACGGCCTCGGCCTTCTTCGGACCTATGCCGGTCAGCGTCTTGGCAATAGTGTCAGCATCGGCTTGGTTGATATTGATAGGATCGGCCAAAACGACAAAAGAACACAGCATTAAAAGCATAAATAACTTTTTCATGGATTTTCTCCGACTGTAAGATAAATAAAGAACGCCCGGACTAATCAGCGCATGAAAAATCAGCTGATCTTGTGAGCTAGGCAATCTTAGCCCTTTCTTTCAATTTTACAATTCAAAAACAAAAATCCACTGATTAATCGACGCTAGCCACAATCACAGCCCGAACCGGCGCCGGCAAGCCTTCGCAAGTCACATCCGGAGAATGCGGATCGAGAAAATCTGCCAAGGAATGAAACCGCATCCATTCGGTACTGCGCTGCTCCTCAAGAGAGGTTTTGGAAACATCCGCTAGGCGAATATTTTTAAACCCGCAACGACGCATCCATAACATCAAAGCTGCGCAGCTAGGTAAAAACCACACATTGCGCATTTGCGCATAACGCCCCTCCGGCACCAACACTTGTTCCGAATTGCCTTCAACCACCAGAGTCTCCAAAATCAATTCGCCGCCCGAACGCAAACAGCCCTTTAATTCCAGCAAATGATCGATAGGCGAGCGACGGTGATACAACACCCCCATCGAAAACACCGTATCGAACAACCCCATGTTGGGCGGCACATCTTCTATCCCCAGCGGCAACAGATAAATCGGCGCTTCGCCGTGCAGCTTACGGATAGCCTGAAACTGCATCACGCTGAGCAAAGTAGGGTCAATGCCAACCACCAGTCTCGCTCCCGCACCGAGCGTGCGCCAACAATGATAACCATTGCCACACCCGACATCCAAAACCAGTCGATTCCGTAGTGGTGCAATCTGTTCTTTCACCCTATCCCATTTCCAATCCGAGCGCCATTCGGTATCGATGTCGATGCCAAATATCCGATAAGGCCCTTTCCGCCAAGGATGCAACTGCATCAATTGTTCGCGCAAACCGGCCCGCACCTCTTCGGAAATATCCTCTGCCTGACCTATTCTGACACTCTCCAACAAATCGACACTGGACGGCATCAAGTCCGGCAAATTCTCTACCGCCTGTTGCCAGCGCCTTAGATCGCCATGCGACGAATCCGCAAAAGCCGCCGCCAATTGCTCAGGCAAACGGTTTACCCAGACTTCGTCGCCGGCCGCCGCCAATGCTTGATAAAGACCTTGGTATAGCGTCATTTCAATGCAATCATCGAAGCGAAGTTGAAATACTGAAACCAAACTTCCGCGCTGGCAAAACCCGCCGCTTTCAAGCGCTGTTGATGCGCAGCAAAGGTTTCCGGCATCAACACATTCTCCAAAGCGCTGCGCTTTTGGCTAATTTCCAGCTCGCTATAGCCTTGGGCTTTTTTAAATAAATGATGCATATCAATCTGCAAAGCCTGCTGTCGAGCATCGTCGAACGCCAGCTTTTCGGACAAAATCAAAATCCCGCCCGGCAACAAACCGCGATAGACCGTGGTCAAAAAAGCCTGCCGATCAGCCAACGGGATAAACTGCAAGGTAAAATTCAGCACAACCACCGAGGCATTGCTAATCGGCATGTCGCGAATATCCGCACATATGATTTCTATCTCGGCTCCTTCGGAGGCAACCGACAGATTTTTCCGACATTGCTCGACCATTGCGGCGGAATAATCCACAGCAACGATTCGGCAATTCTTAGTAGTGATTTGCTGGTGCATAGCTAAGGTTGCAGCACCCAACGAACACCCCAAGTCGTAGCAAACACTATCTTCCTTGGCAAAGCGCGCCGCCAATAAACCGATCGCCGAGATGATAGTGCTGTAACCGGGAACCGAGCGCTGAATCATGTCCGGAAAGACTTTGACGACAGCGTCGTCGAAGGTAAATGCTCTGATTTCGCCCAGCGGACTGGCGTAAAGAGAATCTTTAACGGATTGCATACTGATGATCATTCCCGGCTGCCCTGAACGGCACAACCGGGAACACTAAGAGGGGAAAAGCTTATGAATTATTCTTGCTGTTTAACGCTTCGGTATTGCGCTTGGCCAATTGGTTGATAACCTCTTGCAACGAACCGGTGCGCTCCACTTCGTTTTTGAAGCTGGTGCGATAGTTGGTCACCAAACTTACGCCTTCGATCATGATGTCGTAAGCTTTCCATTGGCCTTTGACGTTCAGCATCCGATAGTTAACAGCGATAGGCTGCAAACCGGGTTGCAGCACTTCGGTTTTAATCAGGACTTTTCTTTCATCTTCTTCCGGGGTGATCGGCAAAAATCGCACGGACCAATCTTTAAATTCAAAGAAAGCTCGGGAATAGGTCCTGATCAATAACACCTGAAACTCTTTTTTAAAGCTTTCTTTTTCGGCCGGCGAAGCGTCCTTCCACATTTTCCCCAACACCAGCGAAGAAATCAGATCGAAATCCACATTTGGATAAATCACTTCCTGGACGAAGGCATTGATTTTTTGGAAATCATGCGGAAAGGCAGGATCCTGCAAGCGTTGCTTCAACTTGTTGGACGCCTCCTCAATAGTGCGTTGCGGCTCGCTCAGATCAGCCGCGGCAGCAGGCAAAGACAAAAACATGCCGGCAAACAAGCTAAAAACCACTACAAATATAAAATGCATATGACGTTTGATATTCATAAAAACCATCTCAAAAAAGTATCGCCGGCTAATTTCAACCGCCTTCATTCGATACACTGCTAAAATAAAGGCCGAAGCACTAAACCGGCTCCAGATTCTAGCCAGCCCACGGGGCCGGCAAGTACCCCACTATATTACTATGGAAGAGATGTCATACCCTAACGACTTTTTCCCGGCCACCCGGATGCGCCGGATGCGTTATCAGGCATTTTCCCGACGGTTGATGCGGGAAAATCGCTTAAGCAGCGACGACTTAATCTGCCCGCTATTTGTTATCGAGGGCAATAATAAACAAGAACCTGTCGCTTCAATGCCGGGCGTCAATAGATTATCCATCGACCTGGTGCTACGCGAAGCCGAAACCTTATTAAATCTGGGCATACCCGCCATTGCCCTATTCCCGGTGACCGATCCAGACAAAAAATCCTTAAGCGCGGAAGAAGCTTATAACCCTGACGGCCTGGCACAACGTTGCGTTCGGGCTTTGAAAGATACTCTGCCGGAATTGGGCGTAATCACCGATGTGGCGCTAGACCCTTTTACCTCACACGGCCAGGATGGATTGCTGAACGGCCAAGGCTACGTCGTCAACGACGAAACTGTCGAAGCTCTCTGCAAACAGGCCTTGTCGCATGCCGAAGCCGGCGCCGACATCGTCGCCCCTTCCGACATGATGGACGGCCGCATCGGTGCAATCAGAACCGCCCTGGAGTCGCATGGTCATAGCAACACCCGAATTCTGGCCTATTCGGCAAAATACGCCTCCAGCTTCTACGGCCCGTTCCGCGATGCGGTTGGCTCAGCGGGTAATCTCGGCGGCGGCAATAAATACAGCTATCAAATGGATCCGGCCAATTCCGATGAAGCGTTACGGGAAATTGCGCTCGATTTACGCGAAGGCGCCGATATGATCATGGTCAAACCCGGCATGCCCTATTTGGACATCATCCGCCGCGCCAAGGATCAATTCGGCGTACCGACCTTTGCCTATCAGGTCAGCGGCGAATATGCGATGCTGAAAGCGGCATCGCAAAACGGCTGGCTAAATGAACAACAAGTGGTGATGGAATCCCTGCTGGCATTCAAGCGGGCCGGCTGCGACGCCATACTGACTTACTACGCGAAATCCGCTGCCCAGTGGCTAAAACAACAATAACAACTACACAAATGGACTCGGCATGAACGAAGACTTAGATTTCGATGACAACAACTCGACCGACGAACCGCCTGAACAGCGCCGACGTTACTTCGGCCTGGAACAGGCGGTATTTATCCTGCTGGTTGTTTTGTCGCTGCTTGGCATCGCTATCACCGAATTCAACCCACACGATGGCTATGGCTACTGGCTATTCATGGTGATCGTGTTTGGCATGCTATCTATTTTCGTGTCCTGGCTACAAACCAGAACCAACGACAACGACTTTGGCGACATCGTTAAAGCACAGGGCCTACATTGGTTGCACACTCTGGTAGTCGTGATTGCAGCCGCATTACTTAACAAATCCGAAGAGTTGTCCGACAGAAGCGCCAGCTTGGTGATTTTGTTGATCCTGGCCCTGGCGACGATGCTGGATGGCATACGCATCGGCTGGCAATACAGCTTACTCGGCTTTTTCCTCGCGACCTGCGCGCTGATCGTCGCCTATTTTGAGAATTTTATGCCTATCAGTATAGGACTGGGTGTGCTGGTGACAGCCTGCACCTTCCTCTGGGAATATTGGCGCAGCAAATACAGTACCGATGATGAAAATTGATAATTACGCGGTATTCGGCCAGCCGATCAGCCACAGTAAATCACCGCGCATCCATAAATTATTTGCCGAGCAAACCGGCCAACTCATGGACTACGTCGCCCAGGAGGTCCCTGCGGAAACTTTTGCAGCGGCTACCACCCATTTTTTCACCGAAGGCGGCAAAGGCCTGAATTGCACCGTCCCGCTCAAGGAACTGGCTTGGCAATATGCCGACCAACTGACAGAGCGCGCTCGTCAAGCAAAAGCCGTCAACACCTTAGTCCGCCAAGCGGATGACAGCATTTTGGGCGACAACACCGACGGCATCGGCTTGCTTAACGACTTAACAATAAACCATGCCATCACGCTGAAGGACGCCAAGATTTTGATTCTAGGGGCAGGAGGCGCCACACGCGGCATCGTCCCTCCCCTACTGGAACAACGGCCATCGACATTGGTCATCGTCAATCGCAATGCGGGCAAAGCCCAAGCTATTGCCGAGGATTTCGCGGAACTAGGCGAGGTGCAAGCTTGCGATTACGCTAATCTTATAGATCGCCAATTCGATTTGATCATCAACGCCACGTCGGCCAGCCTCAGCGGCGATTTGCCGCCCTTGCCCGCCGCGCTGTTGAAAGCGGGCGGTAGTTGCTACGATCTGGCTTATGCCAACCAAGCCACCGCATTTGTGACATGGGGCTTGGCGAATAACGCCGCGCACAGCCTGGACGGCTTGGGCATGTTGGTAGAGCAGGCCGCCGAAGCGTTCTTTATTTGGCGAGGCGTGCGTCCGCACACATCGCCCGTAATTGGCCTGTTAAACGCCGAAAGAGAATTGCACAACACGAACGGATGAAATTATTGACCGGGGCGATGTCCATGGTAACAATCTCCCCAAACCGCCCGCAATTAACGTTTACTGGAATACTATGAGTGGAATTAGAGCTTTTTTTGAAAAATCCCAAGCTAAAGGCAAACCGCAGAGCGGTGGGCAACGCATTACGCCGGAAACTCTAAAACAGTTATTCCCCATCAGGAATTTAAGCGACGAGATATTACAAACTTTCGCCACTGAAAATCACGTCGAAACCCTGCCAGCCGGCAGCACCTTGTTCAGCGTCAATCAGCAGGCGACTTGCGCAATGTATTTGTTGCGCGGCACAGTGATCCTGGCCGACCACAACGGCAAAAGCTATGAAATATCGGCAGGCAGCGCACAAGCCAAATTCCCGATATGCAGCGGTATCAAGCACACCGCCACCGCGACCGCCAAAACCGAGATAGACCTGTTGCGGGTATCCCTGAAAATCATGCTGACGCCGAGTCGCCAAGACCACGGCAAACTATCTATCCCGGAAGAGTTGCATCACAATCGGCTATTGAGCTTATTCGTCGAACACTTCGAAAATAACGACCACGAGATAGAAATCCCCTCATTACCCGAAGTGGCGATCAATTTACGCAAAGCCATCCAAAAAGATGTCAACATCGACGAAGCCGTCAAAATCATCCAACTGGACCCTGCCATCTCCGCGAAATTGATCGAAGTCGCCAATTGCCCGTTATATCTGACCAACGTACCAGCGAAAAACTGCAAAGACGCTGTCGTGCGTATCGGCTTGAATGCCACGCGCAACCTGGTAACGGCGCTGAGTATGAAGCAGATTTTCAAAAGCAAATCGCCGCTGATTAAAAATCATTTGGAAGATCTGTGGAAGCAAAGCCTTTATCTGTCCGGCCTGTGCCATGTGCTAGCCAGCCACAGCATGCAGCAAAATCCTGAGAATGCCTTACTGGCCGGATTGGTCTGCGACATCGGCGTGATTCCCTTTCTGAGTTTTACCGCCAACTTACCCCCCGAATACCATAACGACGCCGAAATCATGGAAGCCATGCCCATCATCAAAGGCCCGGTCGGCGCAGTGGTGTTGAAAGAATGGGATTTTGCCGAAGAATTCATCGACGTGGCCAAGTCGTCCAGCGACTGGTTTCAAAACAGCGGCGATACCTTGACGGTGACCGATATAGTGGTCCTGTCCAGACTCCATGCCCTGATCGGCAAAAAAGCCACCGCCGATCTGCCGGCGATTACCGCCATCCCCGCCGCGGCCAAATTGAAAAACTTCTCTTTGTCTCCGGAAAATACGCTGGCAATCTTGCACGATGCCAAAACTAAAATTCACGAAGCATTGAGCATCTTTTCGTCCTAGCCGCATGATCTGGAAATTTTTAAAAAAATCACCGGACAAAACGCCGACAGAGAGCACGCCCCCCGCAGCAACCGTCAACCAATTGCCCTTGAGCTACCTGCAAAAGCTCATCCCGCTGGGAGACTTGCCGGCGGCGGACTTGTTGGCAATACCGGTGACCATGCGGAACTTCAACCCCGGCGACATCATATTTAACCGCGGCGCCGAGGCCGAACAATTAAGCTATCTGTACACCGGCAACGTCTATCTGGAAGCGAATAATGGCGCCGGTTATACGGTCGAAGCCGATACTTTTAAAGCCTGTTATCCGCTGGCAACATCCGGCGAACACGCCTTCAGCGCGATTGCCAAATCACCGACCCAAATCATCTACATGCCGCTGTCCAACTTGCAGCACAGCAGCAAACCCGTCAACAATCCGCTGATCAACCCGGAGAGCATTCCGCCCAAGCTGCGAGACAGCTTTTTTTTCGACAGCTTTTGCGATGCGTTCAGAGCCGACAATCTGCATGTGCCCAGCCTACCGGATGTTGCCTTGCGTTTGCGCAGCGCCTTGCAAAAAGACATCAGCATCGCCGATGCGGTCAAAATTTTAAACCTGGACCCGGTTATATCCTCCAAATTGATTCAGGTGGCCAATAGCCCGATCTACCGCGGCAGCAACCCGATCACCAGTAGCCATGATGCAGTGAACAGGCTGGGGTTTAAAACCACGCAAAACCTGGTGACCAGCATCAGCCTGCACCAGTTGTTCAGAAGCCGCAACCGGCAATTGAACAACATTATTCA
This sequence comes from Methylomonas sp. 2F7, assembly GCF_057126975.1. NCBI lineage: Bacteria > Pseudomonadati > Pseudomonadota > Gammaproteobacteria > Methylococcales > Methylococcaceae > Methylomonas > Methylomonas sp. 2F7. Next base: position 50,037 of record NZ_CP195203.1, on the reverse strand, counting down.
GACACTTTGGAAACAAAGCATCCAGATTGCCAGCCTCAGCCACACCTTGGCCGGACTAACCCGAAAAGTGAACGCCGACGAAGCCTTACTGGCCGGGTTAATTCACAATATTGGTGCTTTACCTATCGTCACCTTTGCCGAAAGCCTTGATATTTCAAAGTATACCGAAGAAGAATTACAGGCCAGCATCGCCTGTCTGCAAGGTTTGTTAGGCACCTATATTTTGAAAAAATGGCATTTCCCCGATAGTTTTCAGCAAATTCCCGTCAATACCACAAATTGGTACTTCGACGACGGCCAGGGTTTGCAGTTGTATGACGTCGTTTTGTTAGCCAAATTTCACAGCCAACTCGGCGGCGCCAATACCCAAAAACTGCCGCCACTCAACACCTTGCCGGCCTTTCAAAAACTGGACGATAGCGCACTGACGCCAGACATGTCGCTGAAAGCGCTACAGGACGCAAAACAACAAATTGCCGAGGCCATAAACTTTTTCAGGACATAAGATGAACTGGTTTTCCAAGCTACTGGAAAAAAATACCGCCGCCAAAAGGCCCACCCCGAGAGCAGTGACACCTGGCGCTGAACGCCCGTATAGTCAGCCAACCGACAGCGCGGCATCCAAACCCAACACCACCCATCAGCAAACTCTTACAGTCGCACAACTGAAAAAATTCGCTCCCTTGCGTGATCTGGATGACGCCGCCTTAAGCTCATTGCCGCATCTCAGTTTGGCCTACGCCAAGGGGGCGATTATTTTTACCCTGGGGCAACCGACCAGCAGCGTCCTGTATTTGTTGGCCGGACAACTGTCTATGCAACCGGATAGTGCTAGCCGCTATCAAATCGACGCCGATTCCACGTTAGCCAATCTGCCGCTGAACAGCGGTAGCCGTTGCGGCGCTACCGCCACGGCGCTCAGCGATGTGCGCATTTTGGAAATCCCTATCCAACTCAACCGTTTGTGGACGGATAAAAGTCAGGAAAGCGCCAATTGCGTGGAACTGGTCGATATTCAACTGCCGGGACCGATTAACGGCAGCCGCTTCTTCAACAGCTTCGCCCAAGCCTATCGGGAAAACAAACTCCGCCTGCCCTCCTTACCTGACGTAGCACTGAAACTGAAAGATGCGGTGCAAAAGGACATCGGTATCCGTGGGGCCGCTGACATTATTCAACTGGACCCGCCTATCGTGGCAAAATTAATCCAGGTGGCGAACAGCCCCTTGTATGCCACAGAAATACCGATCAACAATTGCCATGACGCGGTAGCCCGCATCGGCCTGAATGCGACGCGGAATCTGGTGATGGGCATCAGTATGAAACAATTATTCAGCTGCACCGACCCGGAACTCATGAAAGGCATGCAGACATTATGGAAAAACAGCCTATATGTCTCAAGTTTAAGCTTCGTGTTGGCACAGGAGTGCAGCAACATCAACCCGGAGGACGCCCTGCTGGGCGGTTTGATTGCCGACATCGGCGCGATTCCCTTACTGCATTTTGCCGAACAATTTCCCGACGGCGGCCCCAGCTTTCAGGAACTAAAAACCGCGCTGCCCTATTTACGCGGCCCGGTCGGAGTGCTGATGCTACATACCCTCGGATTTCCCGAACAACTGGGCAACATTCCGCATCAAGCAGAAAACTGGCTGTACGACAGCGGCCCGGAACTAACGATGACCGACATCGTCATCCTCGCCAAATTGCACAGCTATTTCGGTTCCGGCAATGCCCGGGATCTGCCTTATATCAACTCGATTCCGTCTTACAGCAAACTAAATCACGGTAAACTGAACCCTGACTTTTCCTTGATGGTGTTGAAAAAAGCCCAAAACCGGGTCAACGCCGCCATGCATTTATTATCCTAATCATCCCGAGTTTCATATCAGACTGGCTACCGACATGACCAATCCTTTGCTTGAAAACACCGAACTGCCGCAATTTTCTAAAATTCTGCCCGAACACGTGGAACCAGCGATCAATCAGCTGCTTAGCGACGCTCGACAAACCATCGCCCGGCAGTTGGCAGCCGGCGGACCTTACACCTGGCAAAACCTGATCGAACCGATTGAAGCCGCCGAGGATCGCCTCAACAAAGCCTGGTCGCCGGTCAGCCATATGAATTCGGTAGTCAACAGCGAAGCGATGCGCGATGCTTACAATGCCTGCCTCGGCAAACTCAGCGAATATGCCACCGAAACCGGCCAAAACCGCGCCTTGTACGAGGCCTACCAAGCCATCCACGACAGCGCGGACTTTGCCAAACTCGACCAAGCTCAGCAAAAAATTGTCAATAATGCCTTGCGCGATTTTCATTTATCCGGCGTGGACTTACCGCCCGAGCAACAAGCGCGTTACAAAGACATCAACCAACAGCTATCAAAACTAGCCAGCCAGTACGAAGAAAATTTGCTGGATGCCACCAACGCCTGGCATAAACAGATCACCCATATCGAAGACTTGGCCGGACTGCCGGAATCGGCCCTGGCGCAAGCCAAACAAGCGGCCGAAGCAGAAGGCAAGGAGGGCTGGCTGATCAACCTGCAATTTCCATCCTATCTGGCGGTAATGACCTACGCTGATAATCGGGAACTGCGACGCGAACACTACGAAGCCTTTTGCACCCGCGCCTCCGATCAAGGCCCCCATGCCGGACAGTGGGATAACTCGGACATCATGGAGCAAATCCTGGCCTTGCGCCATGAAAAAGCCCAACTGCTGGGATTTAACAACTACGCCGAATATTCATTGGCTACCAAAATGGCCAAATCCACCGATGACGTCGTGAAGTTTCTGGAAGACCTGGCCGATAAATCCTGGCGTCAGGCCCGCCGCGATTTGACCGAACTGAAAGAGTTTGCCGCCGCCGAACACGGCCTCAGCGACTTGCAAGCCTGGGACATCGGTTATTACTCGGAAAAGATGCGTCAGCACTTCTATCAGTTATCACAGGAAGAAGTAAAAGCTTACTTCCCCGACAATAAGGTCGTACCCGGTCTGTTTGCCATCGTTGAAAAACTCTACGGCTTGCAAATCAGCGAGATCAAAGACTTCGACACCTGGCACCCGGACCCCCGCTTTTATCAGATTTTGGACAAGAACGGCCAATTGCGCGGTCGCTTCTTCCTGGACTTGTACGCCCGCGCCAAAAAACGCGGCGGCGCCTGGATGGACGATTGCGTATGCCGTAAAAAAATCGGCGACGCATTACAAACACCCGTCGCTTATTTGACCTGCAACTTTACGCCGCCAACAGGTAGCGATCCGGCTTTGCTGACGCACGACGAAGTGGAAACCCTGTTTCACGAGTTCGGCCACGGACTACATCACATGTTGACCCAGATCGATCACCTAGGCGTATCCGGCATCAACGGGGTCGAATGGGATGCGGTGGAACTGCCCAGTCAATTCATGGAAAACTGGTGCTGGGAAAAAGAAGCGCTGGGTTTGATCTCCGGCCATTATCAAACCGGCGAACCGCTGCCGGATGCGTTGTACGACAAAATGCTGGCGGCGAAGAACTTCCAAGCGGGGATGATGATGGTAAGGCAACTGGAATTCAGTTTGTTTGATTTCAGGATGCACCTGGATTACAGTCCAGCCAAGGGCGGCCAGATTTACAGCGTCCTGAAACAGGTTCGGGATCAGGTGGCCGTGGTTAAGGTGCCGGAATTCAACCGTTTCGCCCATAGCTTTTCGCATATTTTCGCTGGTGGTTACGCCGCCGGTTATTACAGTTACAAATGGGCGGAAGTGTTGTCGGCGGACGCATTTTCCTTGTTCGAAGAGAAAGGCATTTTCGACCGCGATACAGGCGAGTCTTTCCTGCACAACATCCTGGAGCAAGGCGGCAGCAGCGATGCGATGACCTTATTCAAAAACTTCCGCGGCCGCGAACCCAATATCGACGCTCTGCTCAGACATAACGGTATCGCCGCGTAAATGTTTCCTTGATTGCCTTGATGCACGCCATCAAGGCAATCGAGTTTTTCAGGAGCGAAAATGAAAAACTGCCCACAATGCGGCCAGCCCAGGTTGGGCGAGGCATTTAAATGTCCGAGTTGCGACGTGTTTTATTCCCAGCTCGACGAATTGCTGTATGAAGACCAGCAAAAACAGGAAAGTCTAACCCTAAAAGGCGCGTTCAAACGCATCCGCGCCGCCGAAAACCGTTCGCAAGCCCTGCGAGACGAGTTGAAGACCCTGTGGCGCAACACGCCCCTGAAAACCAAGATCGTGATTTGGACGGTAATCGCCTTCGTATTTGTGCTGGTCGTGCCGATTTTTTAAACGCTTTTAGCGATCAGGGACTAAGGGTGTAGAAACCGATAGTCCCGCAAATTTTCTCTCCGGCTAATCTTCTTTAGGTGCCGCAGGCGGTGGCTCGGTTGGCGTATTGGTGACGGTTAAGGTATTCCCATCTAGCGTCAGTTCAACCGCGTTGTTCTGATGAGCCTTCAACTCGGTCAACGTGCGCCAGCCGGCGTTATCCAGTTTACGAAAAGCCGCGAAAAAACCCAGTATCCGCGTATCGGCGGCTGGCTCGATCCGCAAGGTTTTAATCTCGCCGGGTTTTAACACCAACTCTTGCTTACGGACCAAATCCGCGCCCAAAGTGGCCTGCTCTTTATCGAATATGGCAAAAAAATCGGCTCCGCTAAAACCGCTCTGCTCCCTTAACTCATAGACCCTTAACACCACCGGCGACGCTTTGCCGTCGCCGTCAGGGTTAATTGAAGCGGTACCTTTTAGCGTCAACTCGACCACTGTCGGCGGTGGCGGGGCCGGCTGCTCGGGCACGTCGGCACATGAGGCAAGAATGGAAGCAAACAAAATCGGCAGCATTCTGGGTAACAACATACGATCTTCCCTTAAAAACATAAATGAATACATTCTGCCATAGACGGCCTGAGTTGGCGTAAGGATTCGAGCAAACGCACGCACAAACAACCGAATTCAGAAATATTGCAAGATCGGGGCTTGGGCAGCCTGGCGTTGCCATCGCCGCCGGTTTTCGCCTATCCTTAGCGGCTGGTATCACTTCTTCATTCGTTAGCCATGCACGTTACCCTCGTTCACGTCCACGTCAAACCCGATCACATCGACGATTTCATTACCGCCACCCGCCTGAACCACTTGGCTTCGGTACAGGAATCCGGCAACCGCCGCTTCGACGTCCTGCAAGTCCCAGACAACCCCAGCCAGTTTATCCTGTACGAAGTCTACGCAACCGCCGAAGACGCGGCGGCGCACAAACAAACCGAACATTATCTGGCCTGGCGCGACACGGTCGCTGACTGGATGGCCCAGCCGCGCCAAGGCGTTCCTTATAAAGCCTTGTTTCCGGAGGCTTGAGCATGCAGGCTTTCAAACCATTTTATATTGCCCGCTTGCCCAGGATTTTGTTCGGCCGCGGCCGTTTAAACGAAGCGCCGGCGCTGATCGCCGGATACGGCCGCAAAGCATTGCTGATCACTGGCAAACAGTCGTTTTTCGGCACGCCGCGCTGGCAAAGCTTTATTGACGCGCTGGCCGGGCAAGGCGTCGAATGGCGGCATTGCGCGGTGTCTGGCGAACCGTCGCCGCAATTGATCGACGACACGGTGGACCAATTCCGTAACGAGCATATCGAAGTCGTGGTCGCTATTGGCGGCGGCAGTGTATTGGATGCCGCCAAGGCCATCGCCGGCTTACTACCCAGCGGCGACTCGGTGATGGATTATTTGGAAGGCGTAGGCCGCAACAAACCGTATCGCGGCCCCAGCACACCGTTCATCGCGGTGCCGACCACCGCCGGCACCGGCAGCGAAGCCACCAAAAATTCGGTGCTCAGTGTGCAAGGCCCGCAAGGCTTCAAAAAATCGTTCCGCGACGAATGCCTAGTTCCAGAATACGCCATCCTCGACCCGGACTTGTTGGCCAGCTGTTCGCCGGCACTACTCGCCGCCGACGGCATGGACGCATTGACGCAATTGCTGGAATCCTACGTCTCGGCCAAGGCCAATCCGTTCACCGACGCGTTGGCCTGGAGTGGCATGCAGGCCGTCAAAAACGGCTTTTTCGCAGCCTGGCACGGAGCCGAACCGGAAGCCGGCGAAGGCCGCGCCGCGATGGCTTACGCCGCGCTGTTGTCCGGCATCACGTTGGCACAAGTGGGCTTGGGTTCCGTGCACGGCTTGGCATCCCCCCTGGGCGCCTTCTTCCCGATCCCGCACGGCGTGGTATGCGGCACGCTAGTCGCTGTCGCAACCGACGTCAACATCCGCGCAATGCAAGCCCGCGAACCGGCCAATCCGGCCCTCGCCAAATACGCCGCAGTCGGCCGGTTACTAAGCGGCCAAAACGAACTAGACGACCAATTGGCCCGCGACGCATTGATCGCGCTGCTGGCCGACTGGAGTAATAGGCTGAAACTGGACCGTCTTAGCGTCTACGGTATTACCGAGGCCAACTTCCCGCACGTCATCGCCAATGCGCGCGGCAGCAGCATGCAGACCAATCCGATTGTGTTGGCGGATGAGGAGATTGGTGAAATTTTACGAAAAAGACTTTAATTCTGGCTAGCCTTGATGAATGCCGAGATGTGTCAAGCCGAGATGGTCCAGATGGTAGTGGTAGGTGGCCCCGCCGGCTTGGGTGTTGTCCTGTTCGTGCAGCGCCAAGGGCCGGAAGCTGCCGGGTTCGAATAGGTAGGTGCGGCTGCGCCTGCTATCGGTTTCTGCGAGCAGGCGCGGGCCGTCGTATCGAAACAGGGTTTCGCCTTGCGCGGTGTGTTTGGCGATGCGCCGGCCCAGGGCATCGTAGCTGTATTGGGTGATGCCGTTTGGCGTTTCGGCGCGGACTAGGCGGTTGTCGCTGTCGTATTGGTAGCGGGTGACAATGTGGCCGGCCTTGCCGCGTTTTTCTTATATTCGGTTGCCGTCCGAACGAGAACCAAGCTTTCTGATTCAGGGCTTAACTGCGAATCAGTGCACTTCCTTGCGCACGATTACGCTGACGCTAACCGTACCTGCGGGCTGAATGCCTGGCGAGGTGGGGCAGATGGAGGCTTACATAGCTACAATCTGAAGCACAAGGTGAGCCGAATATCCCCTTAGCCTGACAGACACCTATAAAAATCCAGTAACTACCAGATTAAGTTTTAACCACTACAAATTATAGGTCTGAATTAATTCAGCAATGTTCTTACAAGTTCCGGATTACCAAGCACCAAAAACCCGACCTCGCAATCATCAAATTCACCAATTTTCTTAAAAATCAATGCACCCTTATTTTGTAAGGAAACAAGCATTTTAGAATCCTCGTTAAGGTCACCGCTCCATCCCATTTCTAGCACATCTCGAATTCCACAATGACCAGGGAAGGCAACAATATAAGCGCAACGCTCATCCGCAATAGCCTTAATAACATCCTCGATTGCATGTTCATAGAATTGAGTTGCTCCAAAAAATTTCACTTTCCCATTGCTTTCCATGAGAATCTCAAGTGAATTTTCTGAATCAGGTATAACCATTCCCCTAGCTTTCAGTGCTCCCCAAAGCTTTCGATAACGAACAACACGCGTATCGGGCTGCCAAGCGGAATTACCGATCAATAGCCAAACACCGTATTCCGGAATATTTTTCGAAAATAAACCAAAAATAAAGCGCAAAATCATACAAAGCGAGTCACGGGAAGGAACATTCTTAACAGTCCAACTGGCCCCTGCAACAACATGGTCGCTCGGCCATACACCTTCCTTGAAATTAAAAACTTCGTTTTTTTCTGATAGATCATCAGTAACCCCAACCATGATTTCAGTAGTCATAATGGTTACCTGCTTCGTCATTGAAGTGCGCCCCCCGATTTTGAGAGTTGCCAACTCCGAAATCATGACCACCTGCGTCATCACGAATCCTAACGGTTTTAGTACCTCCACCCGATGTGGGAACCTCATATTCGTATATCCGACCTGGTTGGGTGTTACCCCGCCGATCCACATTCGGCAGTACCCGGCTCGGTTGTTGACTCGTAGGAACACCCGATTGACGCTTAGCCTCATTGAAAGCGCCGCTCCGTCCTGAACCACGGGGGCTCATGTTGGGAGGCCTTGTCTCGTTCTGAAGCCCGCAATCCTTTCCGGTCAATCCTAAAGGATCAATCCAGTTCACTGGATTCTGAACATATTGGTAAAGATTACTTCCACCGGCCAACCCAATCGGATCCTGATGAATAAACCGTCCCGCATTAGGATCGTAATACCGGTTCAGGTTGTAATGCAAACCGGTTTCGGCGTCGTAGTACTGGCCTTGAAAGCGTAGCGGATTGTCGATTTCCTCAATATCTGCCAGGGCTAGGTTGCCGTAGGCGCGGTAGCGGGCAGACCAGACGATGTGGCCTTGACCGTCGGTCAACTCCCTAGGGGTGCCGAGATGATCCAGGTGGTAGTGGTAGGTGGTGCCGCTGGCTTGGGTGTTGTCCTGTTCGTGCAGCAACAAGGGCCGGAAGCTGCCGGGTTCGAATAGGTAGGTGCGGCTGCGCTGGCTATCGGTTTCTGCGAGCAGGCGCGGGCCGTCGTATTGAAAACGGGTTTCGCCTTGCGCGGTGTGCTTGGCGATACGTCGGCCTAACGCGTCGTAGCCGTAGTGGCTGACGCCGTTTGGGGTTTCGGCGCGGACCAGACGGTTGTCGCTGTCGTATTGGTAGCGGGTGACGATTTGGCCGGCCTTGCCGCGTTTTTCTTCGATCAGGTTGCCGGCGGCATCGTAGACGTAGTGGCGGTCGCCCATCATCAGCAAGCGGTCGCCTTCGATTCGGCCACCTTCCACGCTGGCACCCAACAGGTTGCCGGCCGGGTCGTGGACGAAGCTTTCCGGGCTGAGGCCTTCGCTACGGATCAGGCGGGCGGCGGGGTCGTAGTGGTATTGGCTGCGGCCCTGGCGCAGATCGTCCAGTTCGCGCAACTTGCCGGCCGCATCGTAGCTGTACTGGCGACCAATGAGCACCGCTTGGCCTTTGAGCGCGGCGCGTTGCCGCAACAATCGCCCCAGCGGATCGTAGTCGTAGTCGGTGTTGAGTTGGCCTTGGCTACGGCCGATTTCCCGGCCCAGTTCGTCGTAGCGGTGGCTGGTGAGGGTTTGACCGTCGAATTCGATGCCGTCCAGGTAGCGCTCGCCGAAACGGTAGTCGATGCGATGCCGGTCCGGGGTTTCGGTGTGGATGCGCCGACCCAGCAGGTCGTATTTGTGGCGGACGATGGCACCGTTCTGGTTTTCCTGGTTGATCTGGCCCAGGGCGTTGTAACCCAACAGCACCAGGCTGTCGGCATTTTTGGCTAGTTGCAAGCGGCCCAGCGGATCGTAGCCGTATTGGCTCAGGCTGCCGTCGGCGGCATGCTTTTTCAGCAAGCGGCCGAGACGGTCGCGTTCGAAGCGGGTGACGCTCCAATCGCCGTCGGCGCCGGGTTGCAGGTAGGCTTCCAGCGCACCGGCGGCGTTGTAGCGGTAACGCTGGATACGGCCGTCGAAGCCGATTTCTTCGATGAGGTTTTCGTCGCGGTCGTAGTTGAGGCTGTAGGTTTCGCCTTTCGGGTTGATCAGGCCGATCAGATTGCGTTCGCTATCGTAACGATAACGCATTTCATGACCCAGCGGATCGATGCGGGCGGTGGGTTGGGACAGGCCGTCGTCGTAGCGATATTCAGTGGTGTTGCCCAGGCCGTCGATGTAATGGGTCAACAAGCCGGCAGCGTTGTAGCGCAATTGCACAGTGCTGCCGTCCGCGTGTTGCACGGCCGTGACCCGACCTGCGGCATCGTAGCCGTAACGCGTGGTGCGTTTGTCCTGATCGACGATGGCGACAATTCGATCGTCATCGTCGTATTGGTAGCGAGTCTTGATGCCGTCGAAGCCGATCTCGCCGACCAGGCGCAACTGTTCGTCCCACAACAGCGAACGCGTCCGGCCCAGCGCATCGATGATACGCACCGGTACGCCTTGAGCATTGTATTGGTATTGGGTGACCGCGCCGTTGGCAGCGACGGTTTCTTCCAAACGACCGCCGGCATCGTAGCGGCGCAGCCAACGCTGATCCAAGGCATCGATTAACTCGACCGGGTTGCCTTGTTTGTCGTACTTGACGCGCTGACTAAAACCCAGCGCATCGGAGACACCGATCAAGCGGCCTTCCTTATCGTAGCTAAAGCGGGTGATGCCGCCGTCCGGCGCCACGGTTTGCGCCAGTTGGTTGTCGGCATTGTAACTGTGGCGGGTTTCCCGGCCTTCCGGGCTACGCTCGGAAAGCAACAGGCCTTGCGGATCGTGCCGATAAATCGCGACGCCGCCGCGCGAATCGATGGCATGACTGACGCCGTCCGGCAACCATTCGAAGCGATAATCGTAAACGCCGTTATCGCCCCAGTTGTGCAGACATTTGCCTTGCGGCGTATCTTGATCCCATTCGAAGTAAAAGTTAAAGCCGCTGGGCAGGGTGCGACGGGCGATGACATGGTTGCGATAGGCGTAGCTTTCGCCTTGCTCGAGCCGGTCGCGAGCACCGATTAAATCGCCTGCGTCGCTATACAGATAGCTCACCAGTGGCTCGCCGGCCGCTTCGAATCCGTTCCCGATACGCTTGCCTGGACGAATCGCGATTATGCGCCGGTTCTGGCGTTCCAGCAGTAAATGCTTGTTCCAGCTGGCGGAGATGCGCTCGACGTCACCGTTAGCGTCGCGATGAAAATACAGGCTTTGGCCCTGGCTGTTGTGCCACGCCCGCAGCGGACAACGACCAACTCTGCCAGTAAAGGTTTTCGCCAAACCGCTTTGATCGATAAGCCGAAATTGGCCATTTTCCCGGTACAAGCGAACCTGTTCCGGCAGATTAATGCTATAGGCTCCGGGCTTGGGCAAGGGCAAATCGATACGCTGACCATCGGCGTTGTAGAACGTCACGCGCTCGCCGATTTCTAGCCATTCGTCCAACGGCGTCAGCCAGCCGTAGCCCAATTGATGATCGACATCGGATTGGCTGCTACGGTAATAACGCCGCCAAGCCAAGGGCAATGGGCCATCCCAAGTAAAGTCGATTTTCTCCAGCATTTCCTCGCCGGTGAGCATGCTGATCGGCTCGCCGGCGGTTTTGCAATCCTTACCCGGACATGCGGTTTGTTTAGAGGTGGAGGCCCCGCCGGCGGCTTCCCCCTCCGCCGCCGCACCCGCGCGTGCCGGCGCTTTACCGGATGCCGATTTGCCGGTTGCTTGCGATGGCGTTACTGCTTCCGAGGCGGCTCCCGATTCGCGGGCCAAGCCTTTTTTTCCGCGTAAAGAACGCACTTTTGCCAATAGTGCGACGAAGGCCGCAACACCGATCACCGCGATGGCGTCCGCCAGATGCGTGGCAGCTTCGTCTAGATCTTGTTCATTGCCGGCAGTGGCCGTGATCGCCAAAAATTCGCCCAAATCGCGGGCGACACCGAATACCGCGAGCCCGAACATCAGGATGCCGCCGACCAGCATCAGAATATCGACGATTTCGCCAACCCCAAACACGTGGGCGCCAGCCCAAATAACCAATGTTGCGGCCATGATCGCCAAGCTTTCCGGACTGAGCAGCGCTTCAAACTCGCGGCGCATACTGCCGGGCAGTTTCGGCGCGGTTAAACGCAAGGCTTCGGAGAATTTGCGCTCCAGCGTCCAGCTCCCCACCGTTTCCACCGGTATCGGCATATGCATGTTAGGCGCAGGAGCCGGTTGGACCACGCTACTACTAGCACTTGCCGGTGGAGGCATCGGCGCAGCGACTTTAGCTTTATCACCCTTCAGCAGATAAAACCAGGTGTCTTTACCGACGATACCGTCAGCGTTAATGCCGACGCTTTGTTGATACTGGCGCACGGCATTCGCGGTAGCCTGAGCAAACCGCCCATCAAGGGCCAGGTTTGGCGACGGACTAAGACAGGCGTTAAGTAAGCTTTGCAACTGCCGAACCTCGGCACCTTGTGAGCCCGGCTTTAATGTCGGTAAACCGCTACGAGTCGGTACTATACGCGGCGCGGCCTTGGCCGGTTGGCCGGGTAATACGCCTATGGGTGCCGGCCGTGGCGAAGCATCGCGAATCGTCGTGCCGGCATCAATGTTGCGCGGCCTGATTTCGGAACCCGTTGGCCTGGGGTCTTTCCATCCGGCCATCTATGCCATCCTCGGAGGCAATACGATAGAGAAGACTGACGAAGTCTTCTCGCGCTCCAGCCTGACGCCGGTCCGGCGCCGCTTATCCCTAAAGTATCCCAGCATAGTCCTTACTCAATCCGTATTATTCTGCGCGGCGGCAAAATGACCATCAGTTAATCATGACCATCCCGCCTTTAAGGGTCAGCATGCCATCACCACTCACCGTGGTCTGCAAGCCCTTCAATTCGGCCTGGGTGTCTGCCTGGATTTTAACGGTCATACCTTTGATCGTTACGCCGCTTTGGTCGATTTTGATGCTGTTGGAGCCCACTTTAAGCTCTATGGACTGCCCGGCTTCCTCGGAAATGCTGCCGGCATTGACTTTGATGGTCCGGTTCCCCTGAGTGACTGTCAAACTATCGTTGCCTTTGTCGATTTCAACGGTGTGATTGCCGGTTTTGACCGTCAATTTATCGTTGCCTTGGTCCAACGTGATGGTGCGATGATTGTAGATGTCCACGGTTTGGTCGCCGGCATCTTTTTTCTCGAAGCCGATTTTTTGCACGTCGTTGTTTTCAACGATACGCGTAAAGTTTTTCTCGGCGTGGATATACAGCTCTTCGCTATCCTTTTTGTCTTCGAAACGAATTTCGTTGAAGTTTTCAGCAGCCCCATTCGGCGTGCTGCGGGTCTTGATACCGCTTTGAGTTTTGTTGGCATCCAAGGCATACGGCGGCATTTGTTGGGCGTTATAAACTCGCCCGGTGATGATGGGGTTATCCGGATTGCCTTCCAGGAAATCGACGATTACTTCCTGGCCGACGCGCGGAATAAACATAGACCCCCAATTATTGCCGGCCCAAATCTGCGCAACCCGCACCCAAAATGAGCTATTTTCATTTTTTGTGCCGAGCCGATCCCAGTGAAATTGCACCTTAACCCGTCCATATTGATCGGTCAGGATTTCGTCGCCGCTTGCCCCGACGACAATCGCAGTTTGCACCCCTTGCACCACCGGCACACGGGTCCGCCGCGGCGGACGGTAGGCATATTCGGTACTGATAACGGAATAGGTACATTGAAACTCGTCCATGCCGCCCGCTTCGGCAATACCATAATCATTATTTTGAATCTGGAATTGGGTGGATACCGTCAGGTATTCGCGGTTTTGATCGGCGCGCGGAAATTCCGACAAGGTGAATTTTTGCCCCACGGCCAGCGTGCGTATATTGCCGAGGGCAACGGTTTGCTCGTGCTCCGCGCGTAGCTCTTCCATACGCAGGCGCGAGTAGCGTTCACCTTCGCTATCCACTTTGAACTCCCCCGGATAATCGTAGACTGTCTTACTGGCTTGAGCGTGTTCGCCAGGCAGCTCTGTGACTTTATCCAAAGGCGCGGTCGTCGCCTCGAAATCGAAATCCTTTAAGCGGTAACTGCCGGAACGAATTTGCCGTCCGAGCCGCCATTGGTAAAAATGCTCCTCGTCGCGTCCGCCCTGATTTGCGGCTGGGTAGTATTTGACCGTGGCCGGTGTCGCTGCCGTCAATTTGGTAATGTCGTCGCATAAAACCAGGGAATGATTACTATCGGTATGCGTGAAGTAATAGTAAATACCTTCTTCTTCGAGCAGCCGGCTAATGAAATTGAAGTCGGTTTCCCGGTATTGCACACAAAAATCGCGGGGCTGGTAAGTGGTGGAAAATTTTGTCGTCACGTCGGTGTAACCGTGCTCGGTGAGGACAGCCTTGACCATGTCCGGTACATTTTTGGTTGCCGGCGACGGCGATAAAACCCGGCAATTACTGGCTTGCGTCAGTAACCACACTTTCGGATGCACAATAGCCCGGTAGAAATACAGATCGCCGAGCATGCCGAATTGGTTAATCTGCGTGACAATGCCGTTGAACGGGCGTAGCGCGCCGTTATCAAGTTGCAATTTGACGGTAATGCTGGTGCCCAACACCGTTTGCAGATCAATATCGCCGTTCTCGCTCAGCAATTCCAACTCGTACTCAAACAAACTGCTCAATTGTTCTTTACCAGTCATCCGATACAGCACAAAGGTATCCGCACCGGCGGCCGTAACCACCGAAGCGGTGCGAGATTCTTGAGAAAGTGGCATGGTGAAATCCTAACGCTAAAACGATAATTTTTTGATAAAGCCGGCGTCAGCCACCGATCAATACCGTAGGGTAACCAAGGACAATGGTGCCGCCATGGGCGCACATATCGCCCATCCTGGCGGCCGGCATATTGGCTATCAAAACCGTCGCCGAGCCTTTGGCAATAGTATCCGGCGGGCCGACGCACGTCGCCATGTCGGTAGCGCGTGCTGCCGGCATTTTGCCTATCATCACCGTGGGCGCACCAGGAGGCAAAATCGGGCCACCGACGTGCGGCACGGGGCCGGTAAACATTGGACAAACATGCATATCAGTTATACGTGCAGCTGGCTGTCCCATCGCAATCTCCTTAAGCGGCCTGCCAAAGTCGGCCGTTACCGCCGTTGGCAATATCAATAGCCTGATCGATAAAAAACTGGTATTTCTCATAGGCTTTTTCCGGCTGGGTCAATACCGCCGCCAACATCACCGCACCGGCCACCGCCTTGGCCGTCAGATTGTCCGCCGGAGGAACCGATGGTGCATCTTCCGGCGCCATGCTGCCATCGCTCCAAAACGCCGCCATGGCTGCCCATGCGGCAGGATTTTCGAAAGACGCACTGTGCGCGGCCGCGTTGGCGGCCCGGCGATTCGGTTCGGTTGGCTTAAATACCCATAACTCCGCAGCATCAAGCGCTTTAACGACTTCAGGGGCAGTTTGCGGGCTAACCACACTGCGCGCAGAAAGACAGGCCCACCAGGTCGCTTCCCGCTTGGGTAGCGCTCTGGCCAAAAACCGCACTGCATCGGGATAAAGTTTCTGCTCGAGCAGCGTATTCAAAAAGTCAACCGGAGCAGGATCGGCAACCAGACCTGCAACTGCCTGCTGATCCAATTGAATATCCCGGCAAATCGCCGAAGCTTTAGGAATTGATACTTTTGTTAAAGATGCCGCGCCTGCCATGTATTCCCCACTTTCCGTTCACCTTATCGATACAAATCTGAAAACCATTCGCTAAATTCACAGTGTCTACGGCTCTTTTACCTTTTTTGGTGTGGCTGGCCCTTCCTACGTATCAATGCTCTATTTCCCCACATTAACTTAGTGTTGAAATCATTTAGCGACATCCGAGAGTTTGGCGCATTTTCCGGATCGTGGTAGATCACTTGATTCTTATCAGTGTCCACACCGATGACAACGGAAACATGTGCTCCGGGAGCTCTCCATGACATCATCAAAGGTCCATATTCTTTAAGCAATTTAGCAAGCTGCCAACCTTTCCATTTTTTGTCAGCGGGCTCTGGAACTTCTTCCAATCCTTCGTTCTGCATCATTTTCAATTCAGCAGCGCCGCCGATAGGAAAATGACCAACATCTGTGCCGTGTATATTTTTATCGAGCGGCTTATTAAATAACTCAGGATTACCTAAACGAGGGCCTGCTTCAAAGTAATAACCCACCATACATAAACTAGCATACCAGCACCCAGTAGGGTCATCTCTGGCTGTAGCAGGATCGACATGTGCGCCAATGCCGAGTTGCGTTACAAAAGGTACATCTAAATAAAATGACATGGCAGTTCTCCAAATTTATAACAAAACTAATGGGGATTGCCCCAGTTGGTTTGGCCCCAAAAATAGCCTTATCGGCTACCCATAAAAAACGGAATTAAGCCTTAAGGCGGTTTCACAACAGCAAATCGTCATCCAACCCAAAATAAATCGATACCGTCTGAGCAAACAGCCGGAACAAATTGCCGCCAGCCTATCCCCAGGTGGATTGTCGTACGGCGAATCCTCCATACGACCGTTTTCAAAAATTTGCACGGGGCTAGCGGTTTTTCTGCATGTATTCAGCATGCGTGCCTCGAAAAGACATTCCTCCAAGCTAGGTAGAAAATCTCATGCTATCTGCTTTTGTTTCGGAATGTGCCGGGGCCCCAGTTCTTCGAAAACATCTTGTAACTAATGCATATAAAGCCTGTTAGGCGAAAACGATCTGCCAATCAGCCCAATATGCAACCCTAAATAAAAAACCAAGTTGTTATACCAATTTGGTTTTGCCGTCTATGTAACTTTGGGATGAGGGAAAGTGCGTCACTATTTGAGCGTTGGCCGCACCACCGCCGGACTCAATCGCCACGGCGATATAATTACAAGCCGTGGCGGCTCCTCCGTTTCCGTAAAGGGTCTGTCCGCCGTAACCATCCGGGAACGTTATAGCAACAACAAATCGTGTCGCGGTACCTCCTTCCCGGAATTCACCAGAACCTTTTGAAGCCTCCCCCAAGGCATGGCTAAGAAGCTTCCAACAATCATTTATGTCGACAGGATGGTATGAGGTCTCTATCGTCATTTCATATTGCTTGAGCTTCTTGGGCGTAGGTCTTACATACAACACATCGTTATCCGTCTTTCTGGTCCACTTTTCCTTGACCTCTTTTCTCCAGTAGTAGCCACACACCGGTTTGTGATTCAAGGCAGCAATCGCGTTCTGCTTACTCCAATGACTCTTGTCATGGAATTTGGCATTATTGGCTACAGCATTGACAGAGCCGTTAAGCGCCTTGGCTGCCGCGATTGCATCACTTTTAGATACTGGCATCTCAAACTCCCCTATAAAAAACTCTTAGTATTCGCATTACAAAGATTCAAAGTCATAGCCAAACTCCCCACCAATAACCTGTACATGTACCCGTCCAATCTCGCGGCCCTCCATCATCCTTGTCAAAAACTCCTCGCTAATCTTCGGCAACACAGTATTGGTCAGGATCGCGTCTATCATCCGGCCACCGCTTTCCAACTCGGTACAACGGCTGGCGATAAGTTTGATGACCTCGTCGTCGTAAGTGAACGGTACTTTGTGCGATTCTTCGACGCGCTTTTTGATCCGGCCCAATTGCAAACGGGCGATTGCGCCTATCATTTCGTCGTTGAGCGGGTAGTACGGAATCACTACCAAACGGCCCAGCAACGCAGGCGGGAACACTTTTAACAAGGGCTCCCGAAGAGCCTTGGCAATGCCTTCCGGCTCCGGCATTAAATCCGGGTCTTTGCACAAGTTGGCGATTAGGTCAGTGCCGGCGTTGGTGGTCAGCAAGATCAAGGTATTTTTAAAATCGATGACCCGGCCTTCGCCATCTTCCATCCAGCCTTTGTCGAACACCTGGAAGAAAATCTCGTGCACATCGGGATGGGCTTTTTCCACTTCGTCCAGCAACACGACGCTATAAGGCCTGCGGCGCACCGCTTCGGTCAACACCCCGCCTTCGCCGTAACCGACATAGCCCGGAGGCGCACCTTTCAAGGTGGAAACGGTATGCGCTTCCTGGTATTCGCTCATGTTGATGGTGATGACATTTTGCTCGCCGCCATATAAGGTTTCGGCCAGCGCCAGCGCGGTTTCAGTCTTACCCACACCGGAAGTACCGGCCAGCATGAATACTCCAATTGGCTTGTTCGGGTTATCCAGGCCGGCTCGGGAAGTCTGGATGCGCTTGGCAATCATCTCCAGCGCATGGCGTTGGCCAATGATGCGTTGCTCCAGCAAATCCGGCAGTTTCAACACGGTTTCTATTTCATTTTTGACCATGCGCCCAACCGGAATGCCGGTCCAATCTTGCACGACCGCACCTACCGCCTGTTGATCGACGGTTGGCAAAATTAGCGGCGACTCGCCTTGTTGCGCATGTAATTGGGCCTGCAAGGCTTTCAATTCAGATAGCCAGGCATCGCGGTCATTGGCCGCGGCATCGGCATCTCCGGACGGTTCGGCTGCATCAACGGCATGCCCAGCCGATCTGAGTTTGCCGCGCAATTCCAAAATTTTTCCGACCAACTCTTTCTCAGCATTCCAACGCTCTTCCAAACCGCTTAGGCGCTGTTGTTCAGCTGCCAGTTTTTCATTCGCCACCTGCTCCCGCACAGTCACTTCGACACCTACTGCTTTTTCCCGGCCGATGATCGCTAACTCGGTTTCCAAGGCTTCTATGCGTTTACGGCAGTCGTCCACTTCGGCGGGCACCGCGTGTTGGCTAATGCCAACCCGGGCACAGGCGGTGTCCAACAAACTGACGGCCTTATCCGGTAATTGCCGGGCAGGTATATAGCGGTGGGATAGTTTGACGGCAGCTTCCAGCGCTTCATCCAGAATCAACACCTGGTGATGTTTTTCCTGCACTGACACCACGCCGCGCATCATGCCTATCGCTTTGGCTTCACTAGGCTCCAACACTTGCACGACTTGAAAACGACGGGTCAAGGCCGGGTCTTTTTCGATATGTTTTTTGTATTCTGCCCAGGTCGTGGCCGCGACGGTGCGCAATTGCCCACGCGCCAAAGCCGGTTTTAATAGATTGGCTGCGTCGCCGGTACCGGCCGCGCCGCCGGCGCCGACCAAGGTATGGGCTTCATCGATAAACAAAATGATGGGTTTGGGCGAGGCTTGCACTTCTTCAATCACTTGCCGCAGGCGGTTTTCGAATTCGCCTTTCATACTGGCGCCGGCCTGCAATAAGCCGACATCCAAGGTGCGCAAGCTCACATCGCGTAGTGACGGCGGTACGTCGCCGGCGACGATTTTCAAAGCAAAACCCTCGAC
The DNA here is from genome assembly GCF_057126975.1 of Methylomonas sp. 2F7. NCBI lineage: Bacteria > Pseudomonadati > Pseudomonadota > Gammaproteobacteria > Methylococcales > Methylococcaceae > Methylomonas > Methylomonas sp. 2F7. The sequence continues at coordinate 31,183 of NZ_CP195203.1, read as the reverse complement.
GACCGCAGTTTTGCCGACGCCGGCCTCACCGGTCAGAATCGGATTATTCTGCCGACGGCGCATCAGAATATCGATGACCTGTCGAATCTCTTCCTCGCGACCGACGATAGGATCGATTTTGCCGTTACGCGCCTGCTCGGTCAGGTCGACCGTAAATTGTTTCAGCGCTTCCTGCTTACCCATCGCCGCCGGCGCAATCGCGCCGCTGGCTTCACCGGGGGTAGCACCGACCAACGAACCATCATTGGCAACCAAACCGTCTTCCGGTGAACCCGACACAATCTTCGGCAGCTCGTCGGAAACGGTATCCGGTTTGAGTTTCTCAAACTCTTTGGAAATGCCTAGCAACTCGTTGCGCAAGGATTTGGTTTTCAACATACCGACCAACAAATGGCCGCTACGTACTTGGGCTTCGCCGAACATCAGCGTGCCGAATACCCAGCCACGTTCGACGCTATCCTCGATATGCGGTGAGAAATCGGAAATAGCCGTGGAACCGCGCGGCAGGCGGTCCAGGGCGGTCGTCACGTCCTTGGCAATCACCGAGGCATCCAAACCGTAATGTTTGACCAAGCGGTGCAAATCGGAGTCTTGCAGTTGCAACAGTTGGCTCAACCAATGCACCAGCTCGACATAGGGGTTGCCTCTCAGTTTGCAAAACACCGTCGCGCCCTCGACGGCTTTGTAACAAACCTTGTTCAATTTCCCAAACAACTTGACTCGGCTAATTTCCGCCATGGTGTTTATTCCTCGCTAAAGTTTAAGTGTGGTTCAGCAGGCAGCATCAGCCTGTATAAACGGATTAAGCGTTAAATCATCGGCATCGCTTTCATCGCGACGCGGCCCCAACCAAGTACTCCAACCCAATTGAGCATCACCGTTCATGCTATTCGCACCAGTCGTTTCAGGTTTTCCTAAGGCCAGCTCTTCCGGTACTTCGGTTTTTTCCAGAATCAATTGTGCGTCCCAGACCATTTCGTCACCGGCATAATTACGGACAATAGCCACCAATTTGGGCAACAGCGCCCCTCCCGGCAGCAACGCCAAATACAGGCTACGGCGCAACGGCCCTATCACGACACGAAATTTATGTTGGCAACCCCAGACGCTGGCGCCGATTACGACAGAGCTCCCCAGAGAACAGGTGTCTGTGCTCCAGCCCAAACGCGTTTGCTCACGGGGCTGAATGTCCATCCACTCGCCAACGAATTCAGCAACGCGGACCGGCACTTTAAAAATATCCGAGACAATGGCCTGTAAACCTTCAGGATGTTTGGTCTGTGCGGCAAAATGCCCGGCATAAAACAATTTCCCCCGGTCTGTCAATGCGTCCCGATTCTGAAACGGCGCACCGGAAAGACCCAGCATGGCCCCAACGTAAAACCCGAAGCGATCGGAGTCCGGCCGGTCGTAATGCACTTCAGGCCGGGCGTTGGCCCAAGCCCGGTAAAACAAACTAATCATCCGATGATGGAATACATCGGCGAAACGAGAGAAAGTCGGATCGTGATGGTGGCGCTGTCGCTCCCGGGCGTATTCGGTCAAATGCAGCGGCAACGGACCATTGGGACCGAACAACCCCATAAAATTGACTGCCAATCTCGGTTTAGCCGAACCGATGCCGGCTGGAGAATAGTAATCGACTGCGGTAGCAGGAAATTCCAGCTCCGGCTCCTGGGAAAAACGCACTGCGTCATCAACCGCTTTGACGCTGGTACCGAAACGCGGTTTGTCCCTGTTCATGCATTCGATCAAGCGCACCGCCTCAAAAAAATCGAAGCGCGACGCATCCTTCGTCAATTCACCGATTAAATCGTGTGCCGACATCCCATCCTCGCAGGCCAGCGCGCCACTTCACCGCGGTCGGTGGTACGAACCACCGTCTCGACGAAAGAATTGATCGATACATACCGAGCGAAAAAGCGCTCCAATACCGTTGCCAACAGAAAATAGCCGCCACCTTCAAACGCCGACTCGTCCAGCGTGACAGTAATTTCCAAACCGCGCCCGAACACCATCGGCCCCTTGGCATCGATGCGTCTGACTACATTTTTGGAGGCTACGGAAATCACGCCCTCGATCTGCTTCTTGATGGCCGGTTCACGTTGATCGGCATACAGGCCCAATAATTCCCGCAATGCCGCCGCGCCGGTCTTGGCATCGGTATCCAGCAGCGACAGATAGTTCAGTGACAAATGATTGATTAGCCGCCACACGGTATCCGCCTCATAAGCAGCGGGCAACGGCCGGGTCGGGCCGGCGATGCAACGTATCGACTTCACCGGCGCACTAACCTGCAAAGTAAAGTCGGTATCACCTTGACCGACAGGCATCACCAGCGGCAAATCACGGTTAGTGCATAATGTTTCCAAACCCAATTGCGCCAATTTACTGGAATAAGGTGTCTGAGCCGCATCGACCAACGACACAAAAACTTCGCTGCCGATATAACTGGAACGTACGCCCTTGCGGCGCTGATTGGATGACAGCACCCGATTCACGCGCCGTAGACTGAAAAATGCGGTTTCACCTGCGTGTTGGTAGGACGCTTTAGAGCCGTAAAAGGGCAAAAAGACCTGCTCATTACCCTGATCAGCACCAAAACCAGTGGCTTCATTGACACTATGCACTTCGTAATCCATCGGCCGGCTGCGATCCACCACAACGTGATATTCAGACTGACGCTGGTCGATATGGATCCGGTCGGCACGTTTAGGGAACAAGTTGATAGCCGGCACGCAGAACAAAGCCAAATTGTTCTGATCCAATACGTTAATCAGTTGCGGCTCGCTGCGGTCAAACAGCACGAACAACTCAATTTGTTCGCTATCGCAGGCGGCCGCCAGATCGCCGAGTCCGCTAAGTTCGACAAATAGATAACGATCCGGGAAAGCGAAATATTCCTGCAATATTCGATAACCGTCGAACGAGCGCGGCGTCTGTCTGAGTAAAGCCTCGTCCGGTTCGAAACCCAGCCCGCGTATTGCGCCAGCAGATAGCGCACGAATTTCCGTCGAGGCACCGTTATGGAAACTGCCGACGATGCCGCTGGCATTCGCCAGCAGTTGTTCGTACAAGCGATACGGGATATTACCGACACCGCGCAGAAAGAGCGGCAGCCGGTCCAGGGCAATTTCGTTGAACTTTAAACCGCCGACACTGTTCAGGACGATACGTAATGCCGCCTTGACCGGTCTGCGAAAATGTTTGGCCGTCAAGCCGCGACTGGAAACGGCGGCCAAACTCGGCAGATATTCAATTTGGCCTATTTGCAACGGCAACAGTTGCACGTCTTGCGACGTACGGTACTCGCAGGCGGTTTGTTCGCCTCTGGCGATCTGGCTGCGCAACACCGTATCCTTGGTTATCGTGACCCCCTCTGCCAGAGCCGCTTCGGCAAAATCCGGTTTTAACTCCACCACGGTCATCGAAGGCGTAGCCGACAAATAGTGTGGATAGATAATCTGCAATAATTGCTGGGTAAAGTTGGGGAATTCGGAATCGACCTTCAATTGCACCCGAGCAGCCATAAAGGCAAAGCCTTCGAATAAGCGCTCTACGTAGGGGTCGGAACATTCGAACGTATCCAACCCCAAGCGATTGGCTATTTTCGGAAACTCTGCGGCAAACTCCGCGCCTACTTCACGGACGTATTGCAATTCGCGGTTATAGTATTTAAGCAGCCGGGGATCCATCGTTAACCGTCCAGTTCCTTCACGCTGATTTCGCCGGTTTCCAGATCCAGATCGCTGCGAATGTATAAATGTATTGGCAACGGCTGCGCCCACAAATCGCCTTCGATACGAAACGACAGCGCCTTGTGATTCATTTGATCATCGGCTTTTGCCAATTCCACCGACAGCGAATCCGCCAAGATTCTCGGCTCGAAATCGTTAATCGCCTGCCTGACTTTGCGTTCGATCTTTTTAACGTCGATCCCGGTCAGCGATACGCCGGAAAGGACCGGCGTTCCGTAATTCAGTACCGAACGCGCTACAAACGGATAGTCGGCCAAATTGACCATGCTCTCGAACGCCGCGGTATTAAGCAGCCAGCTTAAATCACGTAATACGCTTTGCCGCAACTGGCGTAAGGACATCACGCGTTGCTCGCGGGTTTCCGCGCGTTTGTCGGGAGCTTCATCGGTCAACCGATCCAGCAAGGATGGTTGAAGACGTTCCGCATGCAGTAAATCGGCCATTATTCAAGCCCTGCCGGCGCATTGAATTCTATAGTACGGACATCCAGCAACGCGTAATCGTCGACGTCGGTGGCCAATAAGCGTTGTCCCTTACCATGCATTACAGCGTCGGCGACTTCGTTCCATTCGGTTAGACGCGACAGGCGGATGCGAGCGTCCGAGTCGGCTTCCGAGCCCGGATATCGGCAAGGTATCAAGCCGCTGGCTTCGCCGCCATTGATCCAGGTAAATTGCGCCGGTATCCATACCAAATCGCGTAAATCGGTGGGTTTTTCCAGCTGTATCTTGCTAATCTGCATAAACGGCACCCAGTAATAGCGGCCATTGACGATGGCCTCCAACACCGGCCCCAAACGGCTATCAGCGTCCGCTAACCACTCAAACGGCGTACCGTCCAGCGCTCCGGCAGTAGCCGGTGCCTGCTGCAAAGCCTCTGTTCGTAACGCTGCGGCCTGCTGAAAATCACCGCTGTTTTCCCGTATTAGGGCTTCTAGCAGTAAAGCCAACCACGCTGGCGGCTCGCCAAAAATCAGCGGCGTTTTGCGTGCGGCAAACACGTCCTTGCGCAACGCTTCGCAGAGTAAAACTTGTTCGTAGGTACTAACCATCAATAAGGTGGAGGCGTCCAAGTCGCGCAGCACATTAAGCTGATTTAGCGCCTTGTCCCATAAGCCCTGCACGCAATACAGCTGAAACAGCAGGATCCGAGATTTAGGATCGGCCGGATTTTGTCTGATGTGCTGCTGGGTCTGCTGCAATGCCGCGTCCAGCTCGCCTTCGGCGATAAGACGTGAAACGTCCTGCATACGATTCTCCGATGAGTGTAAAAATAACCCCAGTGGTGTTGGTTCCACCGGGGTCGGGGATTACACGGTTTCGTTTTTCATCAAGTTCCAGCCTTTGAATGCGCCGGCGGCTGGTGCTTCGCCTTCGCCGAAAGTGTTGTACTTCATTTTTATTTCGTTGAAGTTGATGGATATGCTCTCGTGAGGGCGGTCACCGCCGCTGGATTGGCTGTAGCCGCTGATGATAGCGTCGGCCAGTTCGATTTCCAGATACACTTGACCCTTGGCATCTGCGCCGCCGGTTTGAATGAAATGGAATGTTGCTGTGCCTAAGCTTTTGCCGCAGATAGACTGCATCCACAGGTCCACGGACGCGATGTCCATGCTTTTAGTCAGGGTGACTTCGGAAAACGAAGGATTGCTGGTATCGCGGTCTTTGCCGACGCCGCTGGTGGAAATAGAACGACCTACGCCCATTTGCAAACTGTCTACGGTAATCCAGTCCGTATGGCTGGCTACGGTGCTATCGCCTTTAATTTCTGTCGCGAATTTTAATAAGATCATAATGCTCTCCTTTCGAAGTTAGTGATAAAAATATAAACGGGTATCCACCCACAGATTTACAGCTCCGGCAAGCCGGGATATAAAACGACTTACCGCCACTGCCGGGAATTTCGTATTACTACCCCGGCAACTAGCGTACTTCCTAGCCTTATTCAACGAATAGGACCTAACCTTTTTGCGACGGTAATTTAGATGTCAGTCGCAAGGAAACCGTCAACCCTTCCAACTGATAGTGCGGCCTCAGGAAAAACTTAGATTGATAATATCCAGGATTACCCTCGACTTCCTCGACCACCACTTCCGCACCAGCCAATGGTCGACGCGCTTTATCTTTTTCGGTGGCCACTGCCGGATTGGTCAACACGTATTGGCTGATCCAGGTGTTCAACCACGCCTGCATGTCTTGGCGCTCCTTGAACGAGCCGATTTTGTCTCGAACGATGCATTTCAGGTAGTGCGCAAACCGGCAGGTAGCAAACAAGTAAGGCAGACGCGCCGCCAGATTGGCGTTGGCGGTAGCATCCGGATCAGTGTATTCAGCCGGTTTTTGCAGCGATTGCGCACCGATGAATGCGGCGAAATCGGTATTTTTTTTGTGCAACAAGGGCATGAAACCGCTTTTGGCCAATTCCGCTTCACGGCGGTCGGTAATAGCGATTTCGGTCGGGCACTTCATGTCGACGCCGCCTTCATCGGTCGGAAACGAATGCACCGGTAATCCTTCCACTGCGCCACCCGATTCAATACCGCGAATCTGCGAACACCAACCGTAATATTTGAACGAGCGATTGATGTTGACTGCCATCGCGTAAGCAGCATTAGACCAAGTATATTTACTGCTATCGGCCCCAGAGGTATCTTCCTCGAAATCAAACTCTTCGACCGGATCGGTTTTCGAGCCATAGGGTAAACGGCTCAGGAAGCGCGGCATAGCCAAACCGAGGTAACGCGAATCTTCGGACTCCCGCAACGAGCGCCACGCCGCGTATTCCGGCGTTTGAAAAATTTTGGTCAAATCGCGTGGATTGGCCAATTCAGACCAACTTTCCATTTGCAGCACCGATGGCGCCACGCCGGAAATGAACGGGGTATGCGCGGAGGCGCTGATTTTTGCCATCTCGCCCAACAATTCCACATCTTGCGGACTGTGATCGAAATGGTAGTCGCCCACCAAGCAACCGAAGGGTTCGCCGCCAAACGTGCCGTATTCTTCTTCGTACAATTTTTTGAACAGGGGGCTTTGGTCCCAGGCAGTACCTTTGAATTTTTTCAGCGTTTTACCCAGCTCGTTTTTGGTGATATTCAACACCCGAATTTTCAACATTTCGTCGGTTTCGGTGTTGTTGACCAAGTAATGCAAGCCGCGCCAAGCGCCTTCCAGTTTTTGAAAATCGGGATGGTGTATGACGAGATTCAATTGTTCGGTGATTTTCTGATCCAGGCTGGCGATAATCGACTGGATCGTTTTAATGGCATCGTCGGATACTTTGGAAACATCCTGCAACGCGTATTGCGCCAGCGTTGTTACTGCGGTATTGACCTGATTGGCTGCCTCGGTGCCTGGTTTGAACTCCTTGGATAATAATGCGGAAAAATCGTCCAATTCCAGGGTTTGGGTAGCGCCTTGTCCGCCTTGGGTTTCTAATTCAGCCATGGCTTACTCCCCTTTTCCTTCAGCCGCATCACCGCCTGCTTCCGCCGGTTTCGCCGAAGCAGCCAAGGTTTGTAACAACGCGGGGTCGTTAACTAACTTCGCGATTAATTCCTCTGCGCCGGTTTTGCCGTCCATATAGGTAATCAAATTGGACAACTGGGTTCTGGCTTCCAACACTTTGTCCAAACCTGCCACTTTTTTGGCAACGGCTGCCGGAGAAAAGTCATCCATACTTTCGAACGTAATGTCGACGTTCAAATTGCCTTCACCGGTCAAGGTATTGGCAACTTGAAACGCGACCCGCGGTTTCATCGATTTCAATCGATCATTGAAATTATCGACATCGATTTCCAACAATTTACGATCAGCCACCGGTGCCAACGGTTCAGCCGGCTTGCCGGACAAATCCGACATGACGCCCATCACGAACGGCAACTGCACCTTTTTCTCGGAACCATAGAGTTCGACATCGTATTCAATCTGCACCCGGGGAGCCCGGTTTCGTTGTATAAACTTCTGACTACTTTCAGCCATTGTATTCTCCGCTTGACATTAAGAAGGACTACCAAAAATCAGTTTCTAACTCGGGTCGGGACCCTTTATCGCAGTTATTTGGGAAAGCGCATCCGGCATTAAGTTTTGGACGATTTCCAGGAAATCCGCGTTTGCCAGATGCTTGGCCCGGCGCAACAAAATGGGCACGGGACTAGACGGCTCGTAATCCGCATAATATTTACAAAGCGCATCCAAAGTTCTCACCACATCTTGACGCGACTCAATAGCACCGCCCACTGCTTTGGATTTGACTGGCTTTACATCATTACCTGCCTCGGCGGTGCTGCCATCGTCGATTGCCTCACTCTCGACATCGCTAGACAACCGCGACCCGGCGTAATGATCGAAATCATCCCGGACTTCCTTCAGTAAAGCTTTCAACGGCGTCAATACCGCGCCTTGGCTGGCTCCGACTTTTTCGTTAACGAAAGCGTCGATCCGCTCGACAATTTTGATGCTATCAAGTACCGCCTGATAATTATCGGTTAACGCCGCGTCATCCATATCCAGAAAAGCCGCGTTGATAGCGCCATTGTCTGGCTTTGCAAGGCCCTTGGGCACTTCCAGCCGGTCGGTTGCATACTGAATGTCACGCAAACAAAACCTGCCGATTGCTTTCGACTCAACCAGCACCGCCAAACTTAGGGGCCTGATTATCAGGTCGAAGCTGGCAAGCTCTTCCAAAATATTGATTCGCGACGTCGGATCCATACCGTCGTCGGGATCAAGCTGAGGGTGTATGGAATCCCAATAACGAGTCAAAGATTCTTCCAGAAAGCCCAGTCCATCGCGAAAACCTCTCCAACCTTCAACGTTGATCAGTGTCCGGATCAAGTACAAAATGACTTGCAAATCTTTGGAACGTTGCAACAACGCCAAGGCCTCTTTATAGACCTCGCGCCAGTTAGGCGGTAGCGCTTTCTCTCCAGAAAACTGATTTTCCGGGGTCCCTAAAATATTGGTGTCCAACGCCACTCTGGCATTGTCATACTCAAGGTTATCGCCACAAGGCTGCTCGGCCGAAACAGGTTCTAGTAATCCGGACAAATCCGCCATTTTTACGCCTCTATGGTCATGCAATTGTTAACATCAACCGATTGAAAAGCTGCAACGAAACCTTGTGCCTGGCGCCCCGTTTCTTACAATCGACCCAATTCTATACTGCCCCGGACTTGTTACGCCTTTATTAAGCCCAAAACTAATTCGCATTAGTCTAGTCGGTTTTTCATGTCACGCTTTAAACTAAAACAACCCTAAATGTCGCAGAATCTTATACCTATCAATTTGCATTTGCTCATCAATAGGTAACTCATCTTTATCATTTAACATGCCAACTTATGAACCCATCGCCAAGCAAACTATAAGACATTGAAATAAAATAACTTACAACTGAATCAGCGTATTAAATCGCAACATGGACACACCATTGCAAAGACAAGTCGGCACGATATTTCGTAACGGATACGATATTCGGTACTTGCGGATGGGCTACCGAGATGGGAAATACCGTTTTCCATTGAGAAAATCCGTCTAGTGTTTCGTGGCGCTAAAACCTCGCGGTCTTAGCGTCGCCAAATGATCACATCGGCTTCTTCACGTCATTTGGTCTATCTGCACTAAGCACTCATTGACAGACATTACCCAAAGACACCACCGAACACCGCCGCCCGTTCGGGAATTCACGCGTTTATACAATTGTTGAATCGTATTTTCCCAAAGATGCTTGAAACCTAAGATTCCGGACTTTAGGACAACATCCTGATTTCGGCTTAACCACTAAATTCGGCGACTAATACGGTAATGTTATCTCGGCCGCTTCTGCTTAACGCCTGGTTAATCAGGGCTTCGGCGGCCGACTGACAACTTCCTAAGCCCATCAATTCCGCAATCTCGGCTTCCGATAACTCTTTATCCAAGCCATCGCTGCATAGCAGATAACGATCACCGCCGGCCGCCTGAAAGCGCAGCACATCCAATGCCAGCGTCAATTGCCCGCCCACCGCGCGGGTAATCACATTCGCGCCAACTTGTTGGGCCGCGACTTCCCGGGTCATCACACCGGAATCCATCAATTCGTCAATTAAGGTATGGTCGCGGGTAATCTGCGTAAACTCGCCTTGGCGCAATTGGTACAAGCGACTGTCACCAGCCCAAATCGCCGCGCACTTGTCCCCCTTAGCCAGTAAGGCCACTACCGTGGTTCCGACAATACTGCCTTGCTGAATGCCCGAGGCAAAGCGGCATAAATCTTCGTTGATCTTATGTAATTTGCGGGAAACCTCTTCGACCTGATTATCCAGGTTTTCGGTAAATTCCAACGTCGATAGAGAATCCACCACCAAGCGGCTGGCAACATCGCCGGATTGATGCCCACCCATGCCATCAGCAACCACCCATAAGCCCAGTGACGGGCAATCGAGCAAGGCATCTTCATTATGCTTGCGCTTATTGCCGACCACTGTAACCCCGTAGGACGCCCACATTGTCGAGTTAGGCGGCGTTAAGACCTGACTCGCCGCAGCGCCTACCGCAGATGCACTTGGCTCGCTCTCGATTTTTTTGACACTTTGGTCTTGCCGATAACTCTGCACATGCCAAGATCTGCCAGCCTGCGGCATACCCTGCAAAAAACTCGCATAAGCATCGATAGGCGGCAAACCTTCGCAAACCAGCAAACTCGGACGATTCGTCTGGCCGCCTTCACTCGCCCAAATGCTGTAACCGGGCATAAAGCGTTCCAGCAAACTCTGACTCAAGCGTGGAAACACTGCATCCGTCTGATCCAGGCCCTCCAAATCGAAACGAAACGCGGGCTTGCCGTTGGATGCAGCCAAGCCGCCGTTAGAATCAGCTTGAAAACGCTGCGGCGTCAGGCTGTCAGCCGAACCGATTTCCATCAGCCCCTTATCAAACCGATCCAGATCGCAGGACTCGTTCAACACCGATAGCGCGGCGTCTTCCAATTGTGCAAACCAATCCGATTCCGGCGAAAACAATGACAGCAACGATTCCGCACTTACAGCTTGCGCCAAAGTCAACGGATAATAGCGGCCCACCCTATCGACGCTGGGCATCATGACACCGGCCCAGGCACTCGCACCGCACACACCCGGTCTCAGAGCGAAACGCCAAAGCGGGCTAACCAAAAACAAGGATAACCAGCTCTCTCCTAATGTTTCCTGGCTGGAACGCATAGAGGCTTGTAACCAATTATCCCATGGCTCGATAAAGTGCCTGGGCAAGCGCCGACTGACAAAATCCCCCAATCCCGGTACTTTCCCAAAAAAGCCGACGCTCAGCCCATCCATAGAATTCATAGCGACTCCGGGCAACGGAAACTTTGATATTCACTGATGCCAAATGGATTATTGACGCTGGCTGCGCGCAATTCGAACTTAGCGGTATAGCCCTCCAGTTGTACGGTCAAATTAAAGCGGTCCGGCAAGCCGGTAGGCTGGATATTGAACTCGTCGAACATTCTAAATAGTGCCCAAGCCCCTTCCTTGGACTTGCTAAGCTGTTTGCCATCCAAACCTTCAAACACCACTCTGACACCGGCACTGTTATTGGTGCCGGGCCACTGAAACTTGGTAAGTTGCTCAGGACCGTGGCGATAAACCAACTCCTGGCCTTCGACATTTAATCTGAAGGTACTGACTTTGTCGTCCAATGCCAAGGGTTTTAACTCGAATTGCACTTGCGGCACCGCGCCACCACCGGGAAAAAATGCGTCACGAATTTTCGCGGCGATCTGAAACTGGCGAATACTGGCTGCCGATAAACCTAAAGCCTTATCAGAGCTGAGTTCCTGCCATTGCACCGCTGTAGTATCGACAAATGCCTTGAGATTCGTGTTAAAAAATTGATCGACAATCCCGTTAGCGGCAAACACTTTGCCGAAATCAGCCATCAACACGTCCTGCTGAGTATTTTTTGCAAACGGATAACGGCCGGCCAAAGCGCTTTTGCAGGGCATCGTCACCGCGGTTTTCAACATTTCATTGAGTTGCCCTTTCGCGCCGGTTTTGATTTGTTGTCCGCCCGTGCTGGTCAACGCGTTCAGTGAGGCTGCAACCGGACCAGGTAAACGGGCAAATTCCATTTTTGCGGATTGCAAAGGATCGACACCACCGCCGGCAAACCGCGCCGCCTCAGTAGACAAGGCTTGGCCACCGCTATTGGGTGCCGAACCAATCTGCATCAGATAATCGTGCAGATTTTTGATACTCGCCATCGTCGCATTGATCGGAGCCGGCCTATCGGCTGCACCCCGCACTTGCATATTGTAAGGTTCGAAGTAAGTCTCCAAGGCCTTGACCGGGTCAACACCGCCGTCACTTTGCTTAGCCATTGCCAACAGTTTTTGGGTAGCGGCTTCCGGAACCGCCAAGGCGCCGCCTGTGGATTTTGCCAACGCATCGGCCAATTCGGACGAGAGCTTGCTTAACGCGGTATTTTTTTCGACCAGTTCCAATAACAACTTCAATGGCGAATCTGGACGCGACAGCAGATCCAGCGTATCTACCAGCTGATTATTGTTGAGTTGCGGACGGAATTTAACCGCCGTCAGCACGCCATCCCAGGTCTTTTGATAATCCCCCAAATACAGGCGTTTGAAATCGCTATATAAACGATCCATTTCGACAGGCGTACTTGCTCCGTTTACGCCGAGCACCCAATTCTGTTCACTGACTTCCTTGACGTAAACCATGCCTTTTTTCAGAAACAACTCCGTATAACCGTAACTGCTAAACAGACCGGGCACAACCAAGGTATCCAATTCCTTGCCGTTCGCAGTAAACACTCGGCCGCCGTTCGGTGCCAACTGCCCGGCGACCGAAATGTCGTGACTGCGATCAAATAGCGCCTCGCTTTTAAAGCGGCTATACAGTTGATTGACCAAGGGAATTTGCGTCAATTTATTGCGCACCGCGTCAACAAAGCTGCTGTCTAGTGCGGCCGGATCCAAATTCAAAGCCAACAAATTATCCAGATGTAACTGCAATTTGGCTTGAGTCTCCGGGTCGGTGGCAAACATTTGCTCCCAATCCAATTTCACCCAAGGCTGCGCAACCTTGGCGTCCATCCGTTGCGGCTCGCCGAACATCAAATAGACGCGCAACAGTTGATAGAGTACATCCAGATTCTTGCCTTCATCGCTTTGCATACGTTCTTTCAAGCGCAGCGTAATCAAGGCCTGAAAATTTTCGCGAAGTAAGCGTTGATAGGCAATATCGATAGCAGAATCGATTTTATCGCCCTGATATAAGCCAAATCCGCTGCTCCAGCCGGTTTGAGCATAAACATCCTTGGCGGCTTGCAGGGCATTTAGCTTCGGCAGCAACGCCAAGAAGCCGGAACGTGAATCTGTTGGAGAAAGATTACTGGCTCGGTAAATTTCTATCTGTTTTTCGACATCGGCAATCGCCGACTTATTGGTGGCAAAACTGACCATCCACATCACTACAGCTATCGCCACAATCACAAAGGTGGCAGCAAAGCCGGCTAGGTTCATCAAACGAAAACGCCGCTCGACCTTTGGATCCACGCCAACCAATTCGGCTTCGGGAAACACTACTTGCTTCAGAAGCTTAGTCAGAAAATAGCTTTTACCGCGCCCGCTCATTAACGGTGTTGCTTGCCTTTCCAATCTAAAGCTTGAGGCCAACGCCGCCATCACCCGGTCAATCGGTGTCCCTTCCTGGGTGCCGCTGCTGAAATACACGCCGCGTAACAAGAAAGGCTCTTCGTAGCGATTGGTGGAAAACGCGGCATCCAGAAACCCGATTGCCACCGACTTAAACAGCATCATTTGTTGCGGAAAGTCGAAAATAGCCGTACGCCGCTGCACATCGCGCTCTTCCTGGATACGCTTCAATCGGCGTTGTACCAACCTTTCGGTCAATTCGTCATAGGCCTTTTCAAATTGCAGTAAGTGAGCGGCCAGATCTTCTTTATCGTTATCTGCACGAATAAACGTCTCACCCCACACCTGGCTGCGCTCGTCTTCCGTTAAATTGGCGAAAAAATCGCTAAACCCCGCCACGAGGTCGACTTTCGTAAACAATACATAGACTGGCAATTGCACACCCAGTTGCGCATTAAGTTCCGTAATCCGCCGCCGAATTGCTGCGGCATGTTGGCGTGATTCTTCCTCAGTCTGCTGGATTAAATCGCTGACGCTCACCGCCACAAATACCCCGTTCAGAGGGCGGCGTGGTCGGTATTTTTTTAACAGCTGCAAGAAACCGTGCCAGGCCGTAGCATCCACTTCTTGATGGCTATCTTGGGTGGTATACCGACCGGCGGTATCCAATAACACCGCTTCGTCGGCGAACCACCAATCGCAATCCCGCGTGCCGCTGACGCCTTTTACCGAATGCTTGCCCAAGCGTTCGGCCAAGGGGAAATGCAATCCGGAATTGATTAGCGCTGTGGTTTTGCCGGAGCCCGGTGCACCGATAATGGCGTACCAAGGTAATTCGTAAAGATACTGCTTCCGGCCGCGCTGTTTGGAGCTGGTGGTTTTCAGTAATGCCAAAGCCTCATCGAACCCCCGACTCAACACATCCAGCTCGGCTGCGGAGGCCGTTTGCGCATCGTTTGCATCGGCTCCGCCAGCCAAATCGGCCATTAAACGCTGCTCCCGCTTACGCGATAACAGCCACGCGACCAACCGGTAAAGCAACCAACATCCGAATATGAAGCTTATGGTTATAATCCGGCTTAAATCGGTTTCCAAGGGCACACTGCTGGCAATTGCGATTAAAGGCCCGATAAACCAAATCAGTACCGACAAAATCACGATACCGATCAGTTCAAGCACCCACTTTGTTATAAAAAAACTGATTATCCGTTCCACGCGGTATTCTCACTTTATCAGGATGTCGACGCGCCGATTTAAGGCTCGATGTTCAGGAGTGTCATTCGGTGCCAAAGGCTCGCCGTCGGCCCGGCCTTCAGCTCTGGCCGAACCTTTTAATTGGGCGGATGCGGTCAAAATCGCCAATACGTTTTTAGCGCGTGCCGCAGACAAATGCCAATTGGACGGAAAGCGGGCGGATACGATGGGTTTATCATCGGTATGCCCCGTTACCAAAATCGAGTCTTGTTCATTCTCAAGTTCCTTGGCGATTTTTTTCAACATGGGCAGAAACTCCGGTTTGACTTGATCGCTACCCGATGGGAAGGAATTACGAACGCGAATGATGCTATCGTCCACCACTTCAACCATATTTTGGGAAATTTCATCGCGCAATAAAGGTTTAAAGCGTTCCAATCTGTTGGCAATATCCGGTGCAGGTGCAGGTGCAGGTGGCGCTATCGTTGCGGCCGCTGCAACCTGCACTGGCTCCTTGGCCAGTTTTAGCAAATCCCGATACGCCGGATCGGATGCCGAATTAATAAAAAACGCAAAACCTAAATAACAAAGCAACAATATCCCGCCTGCCACGCTGGCGAACACCCATAGCGGCACTTGCGTGATCAACGAGCTATTTCCGCTTTTTTGCCCATGCCAGCGCGGCGACAGCTCCGCTGGAAAATCTCCTCTTACTCGCTGAATCAATTGGTACAACTCAAGCCGTTGTTTTTCCAATTCGTTGGCGCCATTGGCCATGACCCGATATTTGCCTTCGAATCCAAAACTTAACAACACATAGCAAAGCTCGATGAGCGGTAAATTTTGCGCGGGTTGTTTCACCAGATGTTCGAGTATTTGGAAAAAGCGTTCGCCGCCCCAGGCTTCTTTATGAAAAAGGATAAGCAGGCTTTGATGCCCCCAATTACTCTGCGAACCCCAAGGCGTGTTTTGGATAATTTCATCCAGAAAAGTACATAAATCGTAGCTCGCCATTCGCATAGTTTCTTGCTGAAACCCTGCATTCAACCCACGGTTCTCAAATTCCCTGACCTCTTTAGCCAACTTTTGCTTTAGTTCATCAACCCCTGAATAGCTAACGGTTGTTCTTAGTCTAGCTGCCAAGGACAAAATACCCGCTGATAGGGTCAGTAATGAACCGCTATCCGCTCCGGAAAGCAAACTGAGCGCGGGAATATTGATATTTGAAGTCGGCTGCTGGGGCGGCGGGGATGGCGGTATTTGCGTAACTGAAGGCTGCTGCGGCATTCTTCCACCAGGCGAAGGCCGTAACACTGTTTTGTCGTCGTCGCCGAAAGGTCCTTGTTGCACCATGTCATCACCCTTTTTTTATTGCCCAGAATTCCAACTCCAATCCCGGAAAATTACCACCAATATGAAACGCAAAACCGCCGGAATCCATCATCTTCTTCCAGTACGGGCTTTGCTTATCCAATTCGAAATAAGAGCATCCGGCGTGATACGGCAATTGCCTGGGGGCAACGGGCAAAGGATGAATTGAAATACCGGGCAGTGCAGCAGTGACCAACTGCGTGATCTCTTCCACCGGACCAATTTTCACCTGCGGAGGAAAATGCGTGCGCAACATCTCCGAAGATACTTGCGCGCTGGCAGCCAAGATGTAAATTGCCTGCTCCAATAATTTCACATCGGGGCGACCCGAGTAATAAACCGACTGACTATGTTTGGTTAAAGGAATTTGGATCGCATTTTGTTCAAGCACCATGCTTAGCAGGCGTCGTAGCTCATCAATTAACGGGATAAAGCAAATACGCAAGTCGTCATGTCTATATTCGGGCAGCACTGCGGGTCGTTTATTTTGACGGTAGAAGGTCGCTAGATCTCCCATCAACTGCAAGCACAACGAAAACAATGTTTCCGGATGCAACAGCGCATCTCCAGCCAAATGTGCCAGCAATGGCTCATAACGATTAATGGTTTGCAGCAACATAAAGTCTGCAACCTCCGCCACCCCGGCACCTTGCGACGTTCCCGCCACTCGGGCCGCCAACGCCTCCCCTCTGGTATGCAACAGGCCTTGCAGTTCCCGGACGAAGCCGTTCAAAATATTACTGGCTGACGATTGCAACACTACGGGAATGTATTTGTCATCCAGTACGACTGTTTTGTCGGCGCGCACCTCAATGATATTGGCGACCCCTAAGCACAGATAGCCTGATCTTTCTTGGTTGCCAAGCATAAGTCTCGGACGAATGCTGCCTATTTGTACTGGATAACGAGCGTCGTAACCCGCATTGTTGTCTCTGACGTCCCTATGAGTAATTCGATATCTCGCCAATCCATCGGGGTTTTGATCGCTATCAACTTCGACAGCATCCGGACGACTCAGCGGCAATGCTAAATACACCACTTCATTGGCGATATCTTCTGAGACATCAAGTGGTAGCGGCAGTTCGTCCTCGTCTGGTAAATGGAATGGGGTACCGTCCTGAAAAATCCCCCTAGCAGCCGCCAGAGTTATTTTTCCAATCGCCAATTGCCCACCATCCAGCTTTAACGAAGAAAAACCCCAATCATATGCCCTGATTCCATAACAACGGCCATCAATACGGCTTTCAAGATAACGATCATGTTGTTGAAAGTGCTGAGGTCTAAGGAACATGCCTTCCGACCAAACAATCCTGTTATTGATTGACATACTCTATTAGGTACCGTTTATTATTTAATAACAATGAGTTATGAAAATTGCATTACTAACTCAATTGAGTTGCAAACTTTCACCGCCTCGCAAATAGACGCATCTGCTTTTCATAAGCTTCAGCGAACTCTTCCCCAAAAAATCCTTCAATTGCTTGTGTTTTCAGTTCCGGATATTTTTCGCAAAAAAGCTCCCAACACTTGGCTTTTCGCTGAAACACAATCCCTTCGCCCAGAACTTTTTCGAAAGTGTCAGGATCGAAACGATGCAAAATCTCCCCTAATGCGGCCTGTATACCCGCCGTCATCGCCAATTGATGAAACTTAACATCCTTGAACGCTTCAGTTACCGCATCATTTGAATTTATAAACGCGGGATTATTCGGCGCGAGCATCAGCTTGAGTACACTTTCCACATCAGGATTGAATTTTAGCGGGTTATTGTCAAATGAGCGGATTGTGGTGACAGAAACTCGAAATTCACTTTTCATTTCTGCGCGTGCGCGTAAAACATCCATCAAGCCTTCGATCAAATTTCGGAATAACACACCGCTCGCTTTCATCGCCTCCGGCCACTGCTCTTCTGTCAAAAACGATTGATCTTTTATTCCCGCACCATCCAGAAACATCTTCATGAGCGCCGCATCACCCGATTTAGGACTGATATATGGCTCCTTATTCGGTGTTAGCGCAATCCCTACATCGGCTTGCGGAGCTTTCGGCTCATCCTCGCGCTCAATATTAGACGTATTTTGGAATAGGTCTTTAGAGTCTAAGGCGATGTTCGAAGAACTAGGCTCGGATAAATTTATTGCTTCCGAATTCGGGAACTCTAACTTGGGAGGCGCTGTGAATGGTGTATCCAACGCACCTAAGGAATCTAAGCCTTTTAAGAATTCGGCAATATCTTTACCATCGCTCTCGGGAGATAACACCTCTGGCGCCGCAAAGTGATCGTGAAAAGGGGAAGCAGGGGGGCGCTCTCCGAAGGGAGAACTCGCTGCGTTATGGGGAATCGAGAAATTCAGAGGTTCGTTGACTATTGACTGTTGGTCATTTTGAAACGATTCGGCGAATGGTGAAGGCGAAAGACTCTCAATGCTAATGGGTGAAACTGGAGATATTTCGCCTGATGACAGTTCCACAATAATTTCATATTCGCCGATGCGCAAAATTTCACGATCTAGCAATCTTGCTTGAGTATCATTTATATTCAGTCCGGCATTTGATAAATATGTACCATTTTTGCTTGTGTCCTTTATCAAATAACCACCGTCCTCATAAATGATTTCAGCATGATGGCCTGATACAAAGTTTTCCGCATCAGGTAACACCAAGGTATTTCCTGCTTTTCTGCCTATTGTTCCGCCTAACTGACCGAATTCGGCACTCAATTCAGCAGGTAATGGCAAACCTTTGTAAGAAAGTACTTTCAAGATAATTGGCACGATTGTCGTCCTACCGTTAGCATTAGTTAAATAGCTTAGCAACTTACATCAGCTTTTATCTAAAAACTTGGTTATTTTAGCAGTCTAACCTTGATCTTACCCCCTAACTCCAAGGCACCCAGCTAAGAGAGTAATCTCGCAACCTGAGGAGCCTTATGAAAACCAATCAATCCAAGCCATCATCACTCAAGCGAACTCAATTGTAGTGGTTCAATAAAAATTGACACCAAAATAGATTGATAAACTATCCACCGTCAGGGTGGAACGAATGAAACGAGAAAGGCAAAGTTTTGATGCGGCGTTCAAGCTGCAAGTGGTAAATATTTTCCAGGAGCAAGGGCTGAGGTTGGATCAGGTTTGCCAGGAACTCAAACTGGGTGGGACTGCGGAGGTGTCAGACATGCTCCATTTTTAAATTGAGAAAGAAGCGCCCCATTACCGGATTATCCCAGCAGCTGCCCTCACGACTCATGCTGCCTTGAAAGCCGTAGCGCATCAGTAAATCCCGTTTCTCTTGACTGGCGTACTGGCTGTCACGGTCGGAATGCACTTATTCAGGCCTGGCGACTGCCATAGCATTGACCGATGGCTTCGAACGGACTGCGCAAGCGAACCCGCGTGCCGAAAGGCGTTTTGGGCTGATGAATTCGCCTCCGAGCCGCATAAAATCCCGAACGGCTGACGCCCAACAACTGGTAACCCTGCTGCACCGTGACGACCTTATCTGCCGTTAACTAGTGGATCACTTGGTGTTTCATCGCAGTTCCTTGGCAAAGATACCCACAGGGCATAAAAGGCCGAAACCGTTTTTAGTACTTAGTTATCCGTACGCAGTTGACAATTTTCTTGTTCCAACGGCCGAAAACGCTGCTGATCCGGCATTAACGGCTTGCCAATGCCCGATTGACCGGATTGTTCAGACTGCACCTGCTTCAGCCAAAAACGTACCGCAGTATGCCAACCACAGCGGGGCTATCCGCAACATCACCGACTATATCGTCAATTTCTACAACAGTCGGCGCTTGCATTCGTCATTGGGCTACCTTCCGCCCAATGGCTATGAAATGAAAATGGCAGAACAACAATCTATTGGTGTGTCCGAAAAAAGTTGACCACTCCACATTGGCAATGATGCCGTGGATTGGTGGCTCTATAAGTATCACCACCTGGTTGAAAATGAATTTGCTAGACTGAAACATTTCAGAGCCATTGCAACACGGTATAACAAACTGAAACGCAATGTTGGAAGCGCCATCGCTTTGGCTTGTGCTTTTATATGGCTACCAATGTGAAACGGCAACAGCCCCTATTTTGCATTTTTCAATTTTTCCTCTCCGCCAGTCACTAAACCGGACATACATTCGACTACGCTTTCGACATAATTTGAATGTGCTTCTGCGAGCTCTTTAGCTGCACCGAAACTTTCTCGTAATTCGATTAAGGTCTTTTGTGGATCCGTTGACTTATTAAGATCTAACATCTTCGCGTAATTTTTATATGCTTTGCGCCTTTCAGGATCTAATAGGAACAACCCTGGCATATCATTAGACGAAGTATCGACGACACATTTTGTCATTACTTCCGGCTCAATTCCGTAGTCCTTAATATCTTTATCTTGCTTCATCTGCTCTAAGACTACGGACTGATATTCTTCCTTCTCCGAGCAACCGCTTAGTACTAATACTCCTACAATTACTAACATCTTTTTCATTTTTTACATCTTCCTGCATTTTCAAAGCGTATTTTCCAAAAAAAACCCCCGCTATCTTTCAATAGCGGGGGTTTCAATTTCTTCCTAAGTATTTCGACTTAGAAAACTTTCAGTATTAGATGAAAGTTGGAATCAGAGGAGCATCAACTGTTACCAATTGACGGTTACCTTTTTCATCCCAGAAGAACAACAGACCTGCGAAGCGGCTGTCTGGATCGTAGATCAAGTCAGCTAAACGATATACTTCCCAAGCAGCATCAGAAGCAGTAACTTCGACAGTGCGTGTTTCGCCTGGAGCCAGAGGGCTGTTATCGCTAACAGTTAAGCCTTCTTCAGCCAACAAATCATCTGGGTAAGCAGTATCATCTTCATGAACCGCTGGATCTAAGAAACGGACACCTGCTGTGTTGAACTCACCCAAACGAACAGCTGAATCGCCGTTGTTTGTGATGGTCAAAGTCATTTGCATTGCACGACCTGGAACACGGTATGTAGCATCATCAACTTTAACTGAAACGTTAGCTTCAGGCATTTGATAAGTTTTCATACCACGCAACAAACCAGCTTGCAAAGGAGTAGTTACAGGATATTTTTCGTTGGTAGCGCCCATAGAAGCAGCAACGATAACCATAGTACCTACACCGAACAGCATACCGATTTTTTTGTCGCCGGCTGAGATCAGAGAATCTGCTTTGCCAGTGCTAACAGCGATATGACGTGGAACGAACAATGGACGTTTGATCCAGAACAACAACCATGCGAACGCGATTGCGAACCATACTGCGTGCCAGAAATAAACGTTGTCCAGAGCATAGTTTTCCAAGTTAATTGTTTGACCAGTCAAAGTTGTAACTGGGTTAACAAACTCGCTCATAGAACCAGTAATGGTTACCCATTTGCCTGGGCCGATGATAGGGCCACCGCCTTGTACGTTCATCATAGAGTGAACGTGCCAGTCGCCTGGACGACGAGCTTTCAACAGAACTTTAAACTCGTAAACTTCGCCCAATTCCAAAGACACTGAACGAGGAACCAATTGACCGCCGATCCAAGAACCTGCACGGATAAATACAGGACCAGGGATACCAACGTTCAAAAATGAAACTTCTGGTTTATCAACAGTTTCTGGCCAGCCTGCGAATACCAGGAATTTACCAGAAATTGTCATAGTTTCATTAACAGGCACTTCTTCTTTTGACCAGTTCAGGTCAAACCAGTGAATCGTCCGCATACGCATGAACGCAGCCTGTGATTTTTCACCATGAGCAGATGCTGTTGGAGCATAGAACATCGCTGCTGTCATTGCGACCAACAGTGCGACAAAGGACAGTTTTGCAACTTTGTCTTTTATTATTTTCATATTTCCTCCTCTATCACTAGAGAATTTTAATTAAGACTTTCTGGCAGCTATCTAGAACCACCAGGTTCATTTTCTTACTATTCTTCTAATTAAGACGCGTCGTCAGCGATGAAGTCGGTTTTAGCGAACCATCTGCCGAAGAAGTGCCACAAGAAGTAAATAATGATAGAAACGAATCCAGAGAAGAACGCTGATACTGGAGCAACGTCTTTACCGAAAGTTCTTAATGTACCTTTCTCTACCATACGGATGTACTCAGGTGTACCGGTACGAACATAGTGGTAACCTTGTAAGTCAGCCAAAGTCATCATCATGCCGTTGTATTCTACAGGCACGTGCAACGGAGCGATAACAGGCCAGTTACCTGGGTAGAACAACAGGCCATAAGCCAAGCCACCAACAACAGCGGTCAGAGTCATGCTGTTACCCATCATCAGGATAACGTCAAGAACGATCGCACCTGGCAACAGGTTAGATGGGAAGCAAATGTTTACTGGGAAGTAAGTCCAGCCCCAGAAGTTCATGTAACGGTTAATCCACTCACCAACCATCAGAGCAACTACAGAAAGAGTTGCGCCAACTGGCAAACGGTATCTCCACCACAAGCAAGCTTGAACAGCCGCAGGGAATGTAATAGAAACGATAGGAGCTACGGTTACCCATAGACGTCTATCTTTCCAGTCGGTCCAGAAATCCCAGTCACCGCCAGTCAACATATAGTGAATGTGATAACCGCCCAGAACCGCTGTGAACAGTGTAAAAAGAATCATCCAGTCGAACGTACGGGAAACTTGTACCGCTTCCGCACGTGAACGTACAGCTGATTGAGATGCGCTCATTAGCTTACCTCCTAAAGAATTAAAATTATATTTTTTTCACTTCTCTTTATCCTACCGCCACTTGAAAAAAGCAGCGGCAGGAAAGGAGATAGTATTTTTACTTTTAAAGATAAGCTATTAAGCCAAATCTTTTTTCAGCAATTTTGCAATTGCCATTACTTCGGTGTTCACAACACCCATTACAGCCAGAGCAGCCCAACCAAAGAATACGAAACCGTAATGCAATGGAGCAACGAACAACTCTTCCATAAACCAGAATGTGTGACCCCACTCATTCAAGCCTACGTTAGGCAAGATCATGAATGGACCGATAACCGCAATCAGATACATCAAGTGCAGACCTTCGTGGTATGTAGGCAATCTTGTTTTTGCATACATGAAAGAAGCTGAACCAGTGATGATGTAGATTGGGTATGACAGGTAGAACTCGATGATGTGACTTGGAGTAAAGTCAGTATCACGAACGATAGTTTGGTGCCATGTACCGTCTTGCTCTGTGAAGTAAGAAGCACCCCAGTAGATAGCCCAGCCGTAGCAAACCAACCATGTCCAGTGTGTAAAGTGTCTTCTCAACTCTTCACGTGGAGTGATTGACATAACTTTACGGTCACGAGTTTTCCAGATATAGCCGTTGATACCAGCAAACAACAGTACTTCGATAACGATCTCGATATACAGCATGTTCATCCAGTATGTTTCAAACTCTGGAGCAAAAGAGTCTAAGCCAGCTGACCAGCCGTAAACACCTTCGTACCAACGAATGAAAGAATAAAAAACCAGGTATAAGCTGATGCCAGCCCACAGGTTTTTTTGATTTAAAAGCGGTGCTTCCGCAGCATCAGCCTTAACTGATTCAGTTGTAGCAGCCATTTCTACCTCCTAAAAGATTATCTAAATCCCCGATCAAATCGGGAGTTCTTTGTTTTTCCATGTTATTTAGCCTTCGTATCGAAGACACCCCGGTCCCTTGAGGTGCGTGGCAGTCTACCACTTGCCAAATCCTTGTCAAGATAAATTAAGCTATTTTATCTGAGCGCTTGAGTCTGTAGTGATCAACTTTTTTCGTACACCGAGATAGGTCGATACCCATCACTCTTCAAGGTGGAACGAATAAAACAAGAAATAAGGAATTGCGATGAGGTATTCAAGCGGCGATTCGTGAAGATGATCCAGGAGCAAGGCCTGAACAGTGACCCTGGCTTGCCAGGAACTATAGCTGGGCGATAAAGGAGTGCGTCGCTGACTAAAGCATGTGTAAGCCGAGTAGTTGAGCCAACCCGTTAACCCTGGAGAAGCAGCGTATTCGGCTACTGGAACAGAAAAGTTGGCAACTGCGGGCGAATAACGAATTACTAAAACAGGTTTTGGCCTATTATGCACCATGGATATCTTTGCCAGGGAACAGCAATGAACATCAAATGATTCGGACGTAAACAGGGGAGAAGACCATCTCGGCGCAACAGGGTTCTTAGCTGTTGGACAAGCCTTCGGGATTTTATGTGGCCCAGCAGCTAGTTCGTTAGCCTAAAACGACCTGCATCACGCGGCTTCAGCTGGGCAGAGCGTTCGGGGCTAGTAGTCAGTCATATGGTAGCCGCCTACTTCGCAAGGCATTGGCAGAGCAGAGCATCAAGATCCGGCGCTATCGTTTGCGCCGGCTGATGAAGGAACTTCAGCTCGATCCAAGCTCGAAGCCTTAGTTCGGGCATACCCCGACAGCAACCAAAGCCTGCCGCTGTAAGATGATGCGCTGGACGCCAGTCTGAGCAAGTAGCCGCTAATCGAGCCAGACTTTCAGACATCAATTGCACGCGGACACTGAGTGGTTGATCTAGTCCCCTTGGGTATATTTGGCGGCCGTGTTAGACCTGTATTCGCGTAAATTCGCCGAGTGGACTGGTGCCCACCATGCCAGCAGAGCTGGCTTGCAGGTCTTCTTGCGGGTTACCATTGCCTGGTTTCGTCCGCAGGGGCTGTCAATAGCTAGTCACGAGTACCAGGATTTCCTAAGCCGCCATGAGATTCAAGGCAACATGAGTAGCAAGGACAACTACCGGGATAATGCGGTCATGGCACGATTCTGACTCAATCTAAAAATAGGGCGCGCCTAGCGCCTCCAGCATGCCAATCACGCCGAGACTATTCGTGCGTGACTTGACCGAATATATCTTCAATTTCTACATCAGTAAGCCTTGCATTCATCATCCGACTAACTGAGTCCCAAAGGCTTTGAGATAAAAATGGCAGACAACGGCCTATACTTATTTCGCCTCGCGGATTTTTAGCGCTGGATGCTCAGAATAGCGTTTCCTATAAACGGAGCACAGAACTAAGACTGCACACCTATTGCGCTACGGTCACGTTAGCCAGCATATTATTCAGTTCACCTTTATTAAACAGATCGATAACGATGTCGCAGCCGCCAACTAATTCGCCGTTGATGTAGAGCTGGGGATAGGTAGGCCAGTGCGAGTATTCTTTCAAGGCTTCACGCACTTCAGGATCTTCGAAGATGTTGACGTGAGCATAATCAGCGTTGCAAGCATCCAAGGCTTGCACCACCCGACTGGAAAACCCGCATTGGGGGAAATCAGGGGTGCCTTTCATGTACAAGACGACGGGATGACTGGCTAATTGAGCTTGGATTCGGTCTATTGCACTCATGATTTTTCTCGCTAGACATTGATGAGATGGGATTCTAACAACCACTACTGCAAAATTGAAGCGTGATTATCTGAATGGGATTTTGATACAAAAAAAAGCCCTGCTATTACTAGCAGGGCTTTTGGGATAGGCGCTTGGCGATGACCTACTTTCACATGGCAACCTGCCACACTATCATCGGCGCTAAGCGGTTTCACTTCCGAGTTCGGGATGGGATCGGGTGGTTCACGCTTGCTATGTTCACCAAGCAAACTGGTTAGGCTGTTGTTGCAGCCGTCATGCGCAGGTTTTAAGCGTTTCGCTTTGACCTGCTTTCATGGAAATCTGTATTGAGTTTGTCGTTCTCTTGCGTGTTCAGCTACTGTTGTCTTTTGACTTTACCCAAACGCATTGGGTGTTATATGGTCAAGCCTCACGGGCAATTAGTACACGTTAGCTTCACACATTACTGCGCTTCCACACCGTGCCTATCAACGTCGTAGTCTCCGACGGCCCTTCAGGGGACTTAAAGTCCCAGTGAGATCTCATCTTGGGAGGGGCTTCCCGCTTAGATGCTTTCAGCGGTTATCCTGTCCGAACGTGGCTACCCGGCAATGCCATTGGCATGACAACCGGAACACCAGAGGTTCGTCCACTCCGGTCCTCTCGTACTAGGAGCAGCTTCCCTCAAATCTCAAACGCCCACGGCAGATAGGGACCGAACTGTCTCACGACGTTCTGAACCCAGCTCGCGTACCACTTTAAATGGCGAACAGCCATACCCTTGGGACCTGCTTCAGCCCCAGGATGTGATGAGCCGACATCGAGGTGCCAAACACCGCCGTCGATATGAACTCTTGGGCGGTATCAGCCTGTTATCCCCGGCGTACCTTTTATCCGTTGAGCGATGGCCCTTCCATACAGAACCACCGGATCACTAAGACCTACTTTCGTACCTGCTCGACTTGTCCGTCTCGCAGTCAAGCACCCTTATGCCTTTGCACTCATTGCCTGATTTCCGACCAGGCTGAGGGTACCTTCGTGCTCCTCCGTTACTCTTTAGGAGGAGACCGCCCCAGTCAAACTACCCACCAGACACTGTCCCTAACCCGGATAACGGGTCGAGGTTAGAACTCCAAACATACCAGGGTGGTATTTCAAGGTTGGCTCCACGAGAACTGGCGTTCCCGCTTCAAAGCCTCCCACCTATCCTACACAAGTAGGTTCAAAGTCCAGTGTCAAGCTATAGTAAAGGTGCACGGGGTCTTTCCGTCTAGCCGCGGGTACACTGCATCTTCACAGCGATTTCAATTTCACTGAGTCCCAGGTGGAGACAGTGTGGCCATCGTTACGCCATTCGTGCAGGTCGGAACTTACCCGACAAGGAATTTCGCTACCTTAGGACCGTTATAGTTACGGCCGCCGTTTACTGGGGCTTCGATCAAGAGCTTCTCCGAAGATAACCCCATCAATTAACCTTCCAGCACCGGGCAGGCGTCACACCCTATACGTCCACTTTCGTGTTTGCAGAGTGCTATGTTTTTGCTAAACAGTCGCAGCCACCGATTTTTTGCAACCCCCTTCCGCTCCAGTCGCGAGGACCTTCACGTAATGAGGGCATACCTTCTCCCGAAGTTACGGTATCATTTTGCCTAGTTCCTTCACCTGGGTTCTCTCAAGCGCCTTAGAATTTTCATCCCACCCACCTGTGTCGGTTTAGGGTACGGCCACTAGTAACCTGAAGCTTAGAGGTTTTTCCTGGAAGCAGGGCATCTATCACTTCGCTGTTCTTTCGAACCGCTCGTCATCACGTCTCGGCATAAAGCACCCCGGATTTGCCTAAGATGCATGCCTACCTGCTTAAACTGCCACTTCCAACCGACAGCTGATATAGCCTTCTCCGTCACCCCATCGCAGTTACTACTGGTACAGGAATATTAACCTGTTTTCCATCGACTACGCTTTTCAGCCTCGCCTTAGGTGCCGACTAACCCTGCGTCGATTAACGTTGCGCAGGAAACCTTGGGTTTTCGGCGAGGGGGTTTTTCACCCCCTTTATCGTTACTTATGTCAGCATTCGCACTTCCGATACCTCCAGCCCACTTCTCAATGAACCTTCGCAGGCGTACGGAACGCTCCTCTACCACTCACGCTTAACGCGTAAATCCGTAGCTTCGGTACTATGCTTAGCCCCGGTAAATCTTCCGCGCAGACCGACTCGACCAGTGAGCTATTACGCTTTCTTTAAAGGATGGCTGCTTCTAAGCCAACCTCCTGGCTGTCTGTGCCTTTCCACATCGTTTCCCACTGAGCATAGATTTGGGGACCTTAGCTGACGGTCTGGGCTGTTTCCCTTTTCACGACGGACCTTATCACCCGCCGTGTGTCTCCCGTGCTTGCACTTGCTGGTATTCGGAGTTTGCATCGGGTTGGTAAGTCGGGATGACCCCCTAGCCGAAACAGTGCTCTACCCCCAGCAGTGATACACGAGGCGCTACCTAAATAGCTTTCGAGGAGAACCAGCTATCTCCGAGCTTGATTAGCCTTTCACTCCGATCCACAGCTCATCCCCGTCTTTTTCAACAGACGTGGGTTCGGCCCTCCAGTTAGTATTACCCAACCTTCAGCCTGGCCATGGATAGATCGCCCGGTTTCGGGTCTACACCTTGCGACTAAACGCCCTATTAAGACTCGCTTTCGCTACGCCTCCCCTATTCGGTTAAGCTTGCCACAAAATGTAAGTCGCTGACCCATTATACAAAAGGTACGCAGTCACCCCACGAAGGGGCTCCCACTGCTTGTACGCATACGGTTTCAGGTTCTATTTCACTCCGCTCTCCGCGGTTCTTTTCGCCTTTCCCTCACGGTACTAGTTCACTATCGGTCAGTAAGGAGTATTTAGCCTTGGAGGATGGTCCCCCCATATTCAGTCAAAGTTTCACGTGCTCCGACCTACTCGATTTCACTAAAAAAAGGTTTTCGTGTACGGGGCTATCACCCTGTATCGCCGGACTTTCCAGACCGTTCCACTAACCTTATCCTAGCTTAAGGGCTAGTCCCCGTTCGCTCGCCACTACTTAGGGAATCTCGGTTGATTTCTTTTCCTCCGGGTACTTAGATGTTTCAGTTCTCCGGGTTCGCTTCAGTGAGCTATGTATTCACTCAAAGATGACGTGCTGATGCACGCCGGGTTTCCCCATTCGGACATCTCTGGATCACAGCCGGTTTGCAGGCTCCCCAAAGCTTTTCGCATGCTACAACGTCCTTCATCGCCTCTTACTGCCTAGGCATTCACCGTATGCGCTTATTCACTTGACCATATAACCCGAATACGTCTGTACTTTGGTTATACTGTCAGCTGACATTTTCGCTGATTTTTTCTGCTTGAGAACGACATGCTGTTTGCTTTCCGCCTTTCTCCTTCGAGAATGACTTTATTCAAACCGCAACTCGTTTTAGTTTTGATCATTGCTGATCATTACTATAGTTACAGATTTCCATATTGTTAAAGAGCTATCGGTACGAATACCAATGCTATAAAGTCTTTATCTCTTGATTACGATAAAACCTCATAGCGCTGATGTTCTAACATCGACTATCTACTGGTGACGTACTGGTTTACCCTCAGCGTTCAGCGTGATGGTGGAGCCAGGGAGGATCGAACTCCCGACCTCCTGCGTGCAAGGCAGGCGCTCTCCCAGCTGAGCTATGGCCCCTAAAACAGACTAAAGACCAAGACTCAAGCCGAAACCCAACTATGCACAACCCTACCTATTTCTAACCAGGAGTGTTGTCTGATCGTTTTCCGCCTTATTGCTTTCGCCTTTTATGCGTTGGTGGGTCTGGGAGGAGTTGAACCTCCGACCTCACCCTTATCAGGGGTGCGCTCTAACCAACTGAGCTACAGACCCAGGTGCGTCTTTCAATCGAAATAATTTGTTGTGAGTACGTGTAACGGTGTGCCGTCTTTGTAAGGAGGTGATCCAGCCCCAGGTTCCCCTAGGGCTACCTTGTTACGACTTCACCCCAGTCATGAATCACAAAGTGGTAAGCGCCCTCCCGAAGGTTAAACTACCTACTTCTTTTGCAACCCACTCCCATGGTGTGACGGGCGGTGTGTACAAGGCCCGGGAACGTATTCACCGCGGCATTCTGATCCGCGATTACTAGCGATTCCGACTTCACGCAGTCGAGTTGCAGACTGCGATCCGGACTGGGACCGGCTTTTTGGGATTCGCTTACTCTCGCGAGTTCGCAGCCCTCTGTACCGGCCATTGTAGCACGTGTGTAGCCCTACCCATAAGGGCCATGATGACTTGACGTCGTCCCCACCTTCCTCCGGTTTATCACCGGCAGTCTCCCTAGAGTTCCCGGCATGACCCGCTGGCAACTAAGGATAAGGGTTGCGCTCGTTACGGGACTTAACCCAACATTTCACAACACGAGCTGACGACAGCCATGCAGCACCTGTCTCAGAGTTCCCGAAGGCACTCCGCTATCTCTAACAGATTCTCTGGATGTCAAGGGTAGGTAAGGTTCTTCGCGTTGCATCGAATTAAACCACATGCTCCACCGCTTGTGCGGGCCCCCGTCAATTCATTTGAGTTTTAGCCTTGCGGCCGTACTCCCCAGGCGGTCAACTTAATACGTTAGCTCCACTACTAAGTTCTTTAAGAACCCAACAGTTAGTTGACATCGTTTACGGCGTGGACTACCAGGGTATCTAATCCTGTTTGCTACCCACGCTTTCGTACCTCAGCGTCAGTTTTAGTCCAGGGAGCCGCCTTCGCCACTGGTGTTCCTTCAGATCTCTACGCATTTCACCGCTACACCTGAAATTCCACTCCCCTCTACTAAACTCTAGTTGCCCAGTATCAAATGCAGTTCCCAGGTTAAGCCCAGGGCTTTCACATCTGACTTAAACAACCGCCTACGCACGCTTTACGCCCAGTAATTCCGATTAACGCTTGCACCCTCCGTATTACCGCGGCTGCTGGCACGGAGTTAGCCGGTGCTTCTTGTATAGGTAATGTCAGTCTACCGGGTATTAACCGGCAGGTATTCCTTCCTATTGAAAGTGCTTTACAACCCTCAGGCCTTCTTCACACACGCGGTATTGCTGGATCAGGCTTTCGCCCATTGTCCAATATTCCCCACTGCTGCCTCCCGTAGGAGTCTGGGCCGTGTCTCAGTCCCAGTGTGGCTGATCATCCTCTCAGACCAGCTATGGATCGTCGCCTTGGTAGGCCTTTACCCTACCAACTAGCTAATCCAACATAGGCTCATCTATTAGCGCCAGGTCCGAAGATCCCCAGCTTTCCCCCGTAGGGCGTATGCGGTATTAGCGTGAGTTTCCCCACGTTGTCCCCCACTAATAGGCAGATTCCTATGCATTACTCACCCGTCCGCCACTCGTCAGCGCCCGAAGGCCTGCTACCGTTCGACTTGCATGTGTTAAGCATACCGCCAGCGTTCAATCTGAGCCATGATCAAACTCTTCAGTTTAATTTTAACTTGTCTCTAAATAAGATTAGTGACCAATCTTGGCTCGACTACAGAACATCTTTTCTTGCGAATTGACGTGGTTTCTGTGTCGACTATTTTTAAACAGCACATAGTCGCTACACATACCCACACAAATTATTTCGATTTCGTTTGTTAAAGAGCCAGAGCATTTCGCCCTGTTGAGCCGACATATTCTACAGCGTTTTCAGTTCCTGTCAAATTTATTTTTAGATCATTTCAAAAAACCGAAACACTCAAAACAAACCCGCCACTCACAACCTTAAACCCGCCGAACCCAGCCGACTCCTTCACCGCCAAACCCAAAAAGCTAAAGCAGTGAAGAGCCGCGCATTTTAATCACCCATACACCCCGCGTCAAG